>NZ_CM182551.1:0-4800000 GCF_059448825.1 Streptomyces sp. JLYT201
GATCCGCTGGCACCCCTGCAGAGCATCTCCGGGAGCTGATCGTGAAGGTGGATGTGGCTGTCCGGTCGGAGGCCGAGCTCGCGGCGTTCTACGACCACCAGGACGACGCGGTCGCCGCCATCATGCGGGTCTACACCCCTTCCCCCAGGGCTCGCCGTCCGCGGTTCCGGGCCCAGCTGCACATGGCGCCCGGGCTGGGCAAGACGCGGGTGGCCGCGCGCATCGCGGACCTGGTCGCCGGGCAGGGGCCGCTGCTGATGGTCGTACCCACACGGACGCTCCTCGAGCAGACCCACCACGTGCTGCGCGCGGCCGGGCGCAGCGGTCCGGTGATCGCGGTGTACTCCCCACGGGGTGCCGCATTGACGGGTGAGCCGGGGGTGCGGGTGTCGACGGATCCGCGGGTGGTGGCGTGGCACGCCAACGCCTTCGCTTCCCAGGGCAAGGGGCAGTTCACGGTGCTGGCGACCTACGCGAGCGTCGAGGAGTCACTGATCGCCGGGCACCGGCTGAGCATGGAGCGGGACGGGGCGCAGCCGCTGCCGGAGTGGGACCTGCTGGTGTGCGACGAGTCCCATCACACCGAGACCTCGCAGGTGTGGGGGCGGATCAACGAGCAGCACCTCATGCCTGCCTGGCACCGGTTGTCGATGACGGCCACGCCACGGCTGCTGGGGGCGGTGCGCTGGGACGAGCAGGGACGCCTACGAGCGGATGATCCGGTGGTGCGGCTCTCGGAGCGCAGGCACGGGCCTGTCGCCTACCGGCTGGGGCTCCGGGAGGCCCAGCGGCGCGGGAAGCTCGCGCACAGCCCCGTGGTGGCCGCCGAGGTCGACGAGGCCCGGCTGCGGGAGCTCGTCGCGGCGCGGGGCCGGGCCGATGCGGGGGTGCGGGCGGAGCTGTTGACAGCGTCGCTGGGGGCCGTACTGCGGGCGGCGGGCCGACTGGGGTGCCGGCGGCTGCTGTCCTACCACTCCACCGTGGCCGGAGCCCGCGCGGCCGCGGCATCACTGCCCCAGCTCGCGCGAGTCCTGCACGGACAAGGAACTTCGGCGCCCCGGCGGGTGTGGGCGGTGGCCCTGCACGAAGGCACCCCGGCCAAGGAGCGGCAGCGGGCCCTGAAGGCGTTGGCCGCGGGCACGGACCTGCGGGGGCGGCCGGTCGACCTGGCCGTTGTCTGTTCCGTGCGGCTGCTGAGTGAGGGTGTCGATGTCCCGGCCGTCGACGCTGTCGCCCTCGTGGACCCGCGCGCGGCGCAGGGCGACCTCCTGCAGATCGCCGGACGCGCCGTGCGCTACGACCACGGGAACCCGGACAAGGTCGCCTCCATCATCGTGCCCGTCCTCCACCTCACGCAGGCCGCCAACGACACGCTGGTCGGGCCGGACTGGGTGCCGGTGATCAACATGCTGCGCGCACTGGAGTCCTACGAACCCGACCTCATCGACCAGGAGGACCAGGCTGACGGGGACGGTCATGGGGCGCTCGCGCGGCGACTGGAGCGCGCCGGGCGCAGCACCAGCCGCGGCCCCCACCGCATCCAGCCGCCCAGCGAGGCGCGTGAGCGGGCCGAGGAACGCGCCCGCGAGCTCCAGCAGATGCTGACCCTCACCCGGCAGCGGTCAGCGGCCGTGGTCGCGGACTGGCTGAAGATCACCGTGCTGTCCGACCCCGTCACCGCCGACACCGAACGCCTCATGCGCGCCGTCACCGCCTACCACCAGCGCACCGGGCACCTGCGGGTGCCGGTGGACTGGCAGGAAACCCTCCCCCTCGACTACACCCGCATCCCCCTGCTCAAGAAGCCCGAGCACGAGGTCGTGGAAAGCCAGGAGCAGAAGCTCTCGGTGAGGCGAGAGCTGTCGGAGGGTCTCGAGCACGGCTACAGCCCGGGACTGGCTCGGCGGCAGGGGCAGGAGCTCGCAGAGGGGCCCGTCCCTGCCCAAAGGCAGGAGCAGGCAACAAGGCAGCCGGAACGCCGGGAACAGGACCAGGGGCTCGCAGAGGCGCGGTTCCAAGGGCAGGGGCTCGCGGAGGGGCAGGCGCAGGGCCGAGCACAGGATCAGGAGCCCGCAGTGGGGCCGGGGGGCGTGGTGGTCCGGCTCGGCTGGGAGCTCGAGCGGGCACGCAGACAGTGGCGCCGCGACCGCGACGACCTACGCGCCCTGGTCGCCGAGCTCGGCCCAGAGGAAGGCCTGGAGGCCTGGCGCGTGCGGCCGCGGCGAGTGCCTGCGGACCTGGCAGCCCTGCTCAGCGAGTACCAGTTCGTGTGGGAACCCCGCGCCTCATCGAGGCAGCTGCTGGTCGAGGCCGCGCGGGAGTACGCGCGCCAGTACGGGCACCTCCTGCCCGGCATCGAGGAGACCATCAGCATCGATGGGCAGGAGGTGCGGATCGGGAGACTGCTGAGCGAGTGCCGCAGGCCTGCTTGGGGTGCCCGGGACGAGGAGCGGGACGTCGCCCGCACGCTCGATGAGCTCGGCGTGTGGCGGGTACGGGACGGCGCGCCCTGGAACGCGGGCTTCGAGCGCAAGCTCGTCCTCCTGGAAGCCTTCCACGCCCAGGGCGGGCGCCGCGGGGAACTCCTCACTGGGGAGCGCGTGTTCCGCGGGGATGATCTCGGCAAGTGGCTGTGCGACCAGCACCGAAGGTGGCCCCAGCTGCGGGACGAGCAGCGCGCGGTGCTCCTGGAGCTGCGGATGGGGCCAGCCACGGGCGACAGGCGGGTCAAGACTGCGGGCGCGGCGCGTGTGCCGCGCTCGCGTGCCGAGCGGCTGATGGAAATCGTCACCGCCGCACGCCAACACCTCGAGGAGATCGGCCCCCTGGTCAGCGAGGACGGACGGCACTGTGTTCACGACACCTACCGGCCGCGCGTTAACGGCATCGAGGTACAGCTGCGGCGACGCCTCAACGCGGTCCGCGCACGCTACGACACCTACCCAGCCGAGCACCAGGCGCTGTTCACCGGCCTCGACCTCCCCTGGGCGACAGCTGCGGGCGGCAGTGGGGAGCAGCCGAGCGGCCCGGTACAGACACAAAACCCGGACGAAACGGACGATTCGTAACTTCGGTACCCCGGGCGCAAGCAGAACAGCCAAGGCCGGACCGCCCGTGCCTCACCCGCGTGCAGGGTGGGGCAAACCGGGAAGTACCAGGTTCTGACCTGCTGTCCGGGAGTACCGTCGCTTCATGGACGACGCACGCCAGGACGCCCCCGTCAAACCGCGGCCCGACTACCCGCCCAAGACTCCGCCGCCGCCGAAGAAGCCTCCCTCGCCGCCTCCTCCCGACCCGCCCACGCCGCCGCAGAAACGCGCCGGCGCGCCGCCCGCGCGCCGCCGCCCGGCCGCGCTCATCGCGAACCGGCGGGCCGCGAACTGGGCCCTGGAGTGCGCCCCGTGGTCGCAGGCGAAGGCCGCGACGAAGGTGGTCGAGCAGCTGCGCTCCTGGGGCTACCTCACCAGCACCGTCCAGCGCGAGCAGTACACCGCGGTGACCCGCCTGCTGGCGAAGGCCGCGCTCGGCGACGGCGGCCAGCGCATCACCATCCACGTCGCCGACCAGGACGGCACCGCACTCATCATGGCACTCTCCCACCAGGACAGGCCGAGCCCGGGCGACGAGGCGTTCCTGGAGAAGGTGGCCGCGCTCGGGGTGCTGTCCTGCGGCGCCGACACCGAACGCGACGAGCCGGGCAACCGGCGCTGGGCCCTGCTGGAGCTGTAACACGGCGGGCGAGCCAGGCGATGCTAACCCTACGGCGCGCAGCGCGCGGCACTCCTCGAACTGCGCATGAGCCCGGCCACCGGCGACCGGCGGGTCAAGCCCACGGGCGCGGCCCGCGTACCGCGCTCCCGCACGAGGGCTGCTTACCGAGCTGGCCGACGGGACTTTGGCGGTGTCTCTGCCCGTATCGGTCGAGCCTGAACTGTCCCCGTCGCCCGTGTGTCCGTACAGGCATCTGAGAGTGGAGCCGCCGCACGATGAGCACATCCGAACGGCCGCCTTGGGCACAGATGGCAGACGGCGGTGCACGGGAGCAGCAGGCTGACAACGGGCAGTGAGCCGTCCATGTGCAGCGGGCGATCGGCGGTGTGGTGTCTGCGGGCGGTGGCGCGTGCGTGGTAGGCGTCCTGGAGCCGGCGGAGCATGGTGTGGCAGTAGTGGGCCAGGGGCTGGTGCTGGTCTTCGTCGATGACCAGGGCAACGGTGTACACGCCGTGGTCGTCGGCGGGCAGGGCGGCGCGGGGCTGGCTGGCGCGGAGGTTGGGCCAGTAGCGGCCGTGGGCGAAGCCGGAGGCCGCCCTCTGGTCCTGCGGCAGCTGCGCGAGGAGGGCTGGTTGGACCTGTACGCCATCGGGACCGAGCCGCGCTTCCCGATCGACTTCACCGTGACCAACCACTTCACCTCCACACACTCACGCTCGCCGTTCAACGACAAGATGTTGGTGCAGCGCCCCGGGGCCGAGCGGCGGCTCATGCTGCTCGACACCGAACTCACCGCGTTCCTGCTGGACTTCCCCACGGGCTGGCGGCAGGTGGCGGCGGAGGAGCCGCCCGCCCCGGTGGAGAGGGAGTTCGGGGTCAACCTTGACGCCGATGACGCCGCCGCGCTCGTCGCACGCTACCGGTAGCCAACTGCCGAGCCTCAGCCGTTCGGTGATCCGGTCGAGCTGCTTGTCGGCCCACCGTGTCGAGAGGGAAGAGGGGAGCGCCTGCCTTCCCTCAGTCGCTGAAGTTCACGGTGAGGACGCCCATGCGCACGAGGATGTGGCGGTCCGTCAGCACGGTGTAGGCGGCCATCGGAGCGGGCCTCACCCTCGGCGCTCTGGCGCGTCAGGCCGCGCCGACGTCGGGCTGGGAAACCCCTGCGCAGTGTGTGATCAGGGGCTCTGGTCACACCGCCTCGGCAGCCGTGCGTTCAGGGGCTTCCCGCGACCGCAGCGCCACTGCGGCGCGCAAGTAAAACAGCGCGCACACCAACACTGACGCCGCTATCACGAACCATCCGCTTGCGGTGGGGCGCAACGCCACCGCCAGCAGCAGTGCCGGGCCGATCGCCTCGCCCACCGCGCAGGCGAAGGCGAAGAGGGACGAGGTGCGGCTCAGGTGGCCGGCCAGTTCCGGGGCGAAGAGGAGCTCGGTGGTGGCTGCGGAGAACAGCACTTCGGCCAGGGACACTAGCACGACGGCCAGCCACACCACGACGAGTGAGAAAGGCCCCGATACCAGGGCGCTGGTGCCCGCGGTCGCCAGGCCGGCTCCGAGCGTCACACCCGCCACAACCAGCACCGCGTCCGGTCGATCCCACTGGTCCACAAGTCTGCCCACCGGCACCTGCAGAACGATCACGATGACCGCGTTCGTGGCCACGAGGATTCCTGTCGGCCACGCGGCGCGTGGATAGGTGTACTGGGAGATCCACAACGGCACGGCGTAGGTGAGCACCGGTGTCAGCAGGGAGAAGACCGCGCTGACCGCAAGGAGGATCGCCAGTCTCGGTCTAGCCAGCAACCGCCACACGGACACGGTGGGCGAGGCGCTCTGCCCGCGCCGGGTGCCGGCGGCCACGGGCGGTTCCGCCGCAGTTGTGGGGACACGGGCCATCACGAGGCCCGCACAGGCGAAGCAGGACGCCGCGTTGACCGCCACGCAGACAGCCGCACCACGTGGGACATCCCAGGCCAGAGCGGCGGCGGCGACACTGCTCCCCAGCACGATGCCGGTGTTGGCCAGGCTCCGGAGCTTCGCGCGATAGATCTTTGTCCCGGTCCGCGCGATGTCCCGAATGATGACGTTGCGTGCCGAACCGCCCACGGCAGAAAACAGGCCGGAGACGATGAGGCACCCGGTCATGACGACCGGCGAAGAGACCGCAAGCAGCATCGCCGTGGCCAGACCGTTCACGATCTTGGTGGAGACATACGTCGTCCGGCCACCGAACCTGTCGATCGCCGGGGCGAAGGGCAGGGCACCGAACTTGCCCCCCAGCGTGCTGACGAGGATGCAGGCGGCGGCTGCCGCCGCCGACGCGTTCCGGGTCTGTACGAGGAACACGGTCAGACCGGCGATGTAAGCGCCGCTCCCTGTCATGTTGATCAGCGTGGCCCAGCCGAGGGCACGCCTGGGGCTCACCCGACTCCGCGTCACCGGGGGCCACCGCCCGGCAGCCCGGTCTCCGCGAAGCGCGCGAACTCCGTCAAGAGGCGGTGCGACGCCACCCTCATCGCGGACCGGGTCATGCCAGCCACGTGAGGGGACAGGGTGCAGTGCGGATTGTCGGCGAGCACCGAGGAGAAGGCGGCCCCCTCCGCCTCGAAGACGTCGACCGCGGCCCGCTCGGGCCCGGCAGCGGGATCCCGAAGCGCGCGGTCGAGGGCGTCCTCTCGAACGACGCTCGCCCGAGAGGTGTTGACCAGGACCGACATCGGCCGCATCAGTTCGAGCTCCTCGGCCCCGATGAGGCCGTCGGTCTCCGCCGTGGCCGGTACGTGGACCGACACCACGTCGCAGCCTGCCAGCAGTGCGGAGAGGGACTCCACCCGACGACCGGGCCACTCCGCCGCCCGCCCCTCGGTGAATCTCGGCGACCCGAAGACCCATACGTCAGCCCCGAAGGCACCCACCAGTTCGGCCACGCGCCGGGCGATGGCGCCGGAGCCCACAAGCCCGACCCGGGTGTCCGCGAGGCTGCGTGCCGGCAGCTCCGCGATGGCCGCGCCCCACGAGCCGTCCCGCAAGGCCTTGTCCCGCCTGGAGATGCCGCGCAGCGCATCGAGCATGAGCGCCACGGTCAGCTCGGCCACCGCAGACGCGTTGGCGCCTGGCGTGGTCCGGATCGCAACCCCCAGACGCCGGGCCGCCACATGGTCGAACGTGTCGGTTCCGGCAGCGGCCCTCCCGACCAGAGCCAGGCGCCGCCGCAAGCCGTCCCGCGTCGCCCGTTCCAGGACCGCACGAGTGAGCGGGATTCCCGCCCGGCACTTGAGGACCTGATATCCGCGTCCTTCGTCCTCCAAGTGGTGAGCCAGCTCCTCCTCGGAGAACCCGTCGAAGTCCACCGTCTCCCAGCCGGTCTCGATCCGGGCCCGAAGCCGGGTGTCGGCCACGCGCCGGAGGTTGACCGTCGGCACCAGGCCGAGATCGGTGAGGGCAGCCAGTTCGATCAGCGCCTGCTCGCCCAGGGCCGGGTCCACGACAAGGACCCGGCCCTGGGCGCGGGGAGTCAGCGAACTGCTCACACGGTCCGCCCGAGTCCGTGCTGCCCTGCCGCGGCCGTGAAGGGGCGGAACCTCAGATCGTCCCGCCCGAGCACCTCGCCCTGGAAGGCCCGCATGTGGCGAGGGGACGTGTTCGGGCTCACCGCTGAGCCCTTCACAAAGGCCGTCTCCACTTGGTCGAGGCGGATGTCCAGTTCGGCTGCCGTGGGCGCGCTGACCAGCATCGCCGCAGCCGGCTGGTATAGCGAGCCGGACGGCCCTGCGTAGGTGGCACCCAGGTAGGTGTAGTAGCGGACGTACTCGACACCGTCCAGGGCATGCAGCTCTTCGGCCCGCGGCAGGTCGAGGACTACGCCGGAGGGGAGCTTGGGGTGGATGGATCCCACCTCCAGGGCCGGTTCGGTCGGCGTGAACCGCGGCTCCGCACCAAGGCAGAGGTCCACGGACGCCGCGGCCAGAGAGGTCGAGCGGGAGACCCGCACCTCCTCTTCGTTGAACGGCCCGCCGCGCCGCGCGGCGCATTCGCCGAACACCAGCTGCCCGTCGGGGAGTCGGAAGAACTCCAGGTGGAAGATGCTGTCGCGCAGGCCGAGAGCGACCAGCGCATCGGTGGCGAGCCGATCAGCCTCGGCCGCGAGGCCCGGGTGAGTCGCTTCGGTGCAGCGATAGATGCGCAGGGACGCCTCGGCCTCCACGGCCTCCAGGCACGTCCGTGCGTAGCGGCCCACCGAGCTGAAGGCGATCGTGCCGTCGTGCACCCAGCCGTCGAGGCAGAACTCCTCACCAGTGATGAACTGTTCGACCTGCAGCCCCTTGTGCGCCGTCGTGGACGGAAAGAACGAGGCGACGGCCTTGCGGAAGTCCTCGGGGCCGTCGACCCGTACCGTGGCTTCGGTGCCCACTCCGGCCACCGGCTTGAGCACCAGGGGATACCCGAGGTCCTCGACGTCCGCCGGAGCCGGGGGAGCCCAGAAGGCACGGGACCTCGCGACGGGCACACCCGCCTGAACGAGCCGCTGCTTCTGCACGTACTTATCGCGCATAAGGACAGCAACGTCGGTGCCCGGCCCCGGCACCCCCGCGGCCTGCGCAAGGCCGGCCGTCATCACCACGGCGAGCTCGTAGTTGGTGTAGATCCCGTCGAAGTCGCCCAAAGAAAGCCCGGCGTGGGCAAGCCCGCTGAGCACCGCCTCCGTGTCGGTCTGATCCGCAACCGGGACCTGCCGCACTTCCTCGGGGAAGGTGAGCACTCCATTGCGTATCGCCCCGGCGTTCCGGACCGCGACGACATCCAGGCCACGTGTGACACAGGCTTCCGCGAAGTACCTGTCCGAACCGATCAGCAACACCCGTGTCATGTCCCTAATTCCTCTCACTTGCGCTTGCAATCGTCCTCAGCAACGCCTCGCCGGCCGAGGAGAAGGCCCCCGCCGTCCAGGCGGTGAGCGGGCTCAGCCAGTCCCCGGCGAACTGGATCCGGTCGAGGCCGCGCCGCAGTCGGTGAAGGTCCGGATGTTCGTAGCCGGGCCAGTTCACCCACGCTCCTTGGACATGCGGCACCCGCGACCACGACACGGTGTGGACCGCCACCGGCTTCCCTGCCTCGGGCACTCCGGGATGGAGTGCCGCGATCCGGCCGACGACCAGCCGGTGGCGCGTTTCCTCGTCCATGTCGTCCAACGCGCGGGCGTTGTCCTTGAGGCAGTAGGCGGTGAGGGTGCCGCCCTGCCCGTGCGAGACCGTGCTCGGGTACCACAGGCGGTCCACGGGCGGCGCCGCGTACGACGTGCCGCCGTAGATGCCAAGGTCCTGCTCCCACCAGCGGTGGGCGTAGGTAACGAACACCTTTGTCGCAGGCCGTGGTTCGGGCGTGTGCAGCGCGGTGCGAAGGTCGGCGGGGATGCCCTCGACGACGGCGGCGAGCCGGTGGGGCGGCAGCGCCAGGATCACGTGGTCGTAGGTTTCCTGCCGCGTTCCGTCCGGGGTGGTGAAGTCGAGCCGGACCGAACTCTCCGTGGTGGACACCGAGTTGAGCTCATGGAGCAGATGCCGGCGGTCGGCAGGCAGGCGCTCGATGAGCCGGTCGACCAGTACGTCGGTGCCGCCGACGATGCGGAACAAGGTGGTCGACTTCAGTGCCGAGAGGTCGGTGAGCAAGGCTCGGGCAGGGCCGCTGTCCAGCAGGAGGCGCGCATCCTTCGGTGCCACGCCGACGGCGGGCGGCGCCGTCGGGTCCCCCACGTCGCTCAGGGCGCCCAGCGCGCGCCGGGTGCGGTGCGGTGCCCGGTCCGCGACACCGTCCGCCACAAGGTGCGGGAACGCCTCGGCCACGTCAGGGCGCACCGCGGCGCGACGCACGTCCTGCCACCAGTCACGTTGTCGCAGCACCGGGGAGGTGCTGTCCTCGCCCAGGTGCAAGAGCGCGTCGTCATTGCGGGTGACCAGGGGCGCAATCGGTACGTCCAGAAGGCGCAGGTAGTCCATGGTCACCATGTGCGGATGGACGCGGGTCGCCCCGGCCTCCAACAGCTCGCCGTCAGGCAGGGTGATCGTGCGGGTCGGGTCGTCCGGCAGGGGATCACCGTGGCGCAGGGTCAGTACACGTCCGCCGAAGCGATCAGCAGCCTCGTAGAGGTCCGCCCGGACTCCCATGCCGGTCAGGATGAAGGCAGCGGTCAGTCCCGCGATGCCACCGCCGACGACCCCGATCCGCATGTCCTTGAGGCGTTCGGCGCCAGGGGACTCGGCCACGTCGGCGGGCAGCACCCAGTCGGCGCGGGCGGCCGGGGTGATCCTTCCGATGGTCTCCCGCATGTTCACAGCCCCGCTTTCCGGACCGGCTGCGGGGCCTGGGAGGCCGCCGTCCTGATCAGGTGCTGCCGGTCCACCTTGCCGGCAGTGGTGAGGGGAAGCTCAGCCACCCTGCGCAGCTGCTGCGGTACGGCGTACGACGGCAGCGTGCGGCGCAGATGCTTGCGCAACTCCGGTACTGGCACGTCCTCGTCCGCGACGTACGCGGCAGCCAGGCGCACGGACTCGTCGTCGGAGTCCGGCAGTACGAATGCGGCGCACCGGCGCACGGCGGTGTGGCTCTCGGCGGCGGACTCGATCTCGGTCAGTTCCAGGCGGTAGCCGTTGACCTTCACCTGGTGGTCGATCCTGCCCGCGATGTGCACTCTCCCGTCGGGGGTGACCCAGCCGAGGTCGCCCGTGCGGTAGGCGCGGCCGTACCCGGGGTATTCGACGAAGCGGCCATCGTCGTCGGCGGGGCGGACGTAGCCGGCCGCGAGCCCCTGTCCGGCCAGGATGATCTCGGCCGGATATCGTGCGTCGCCACCCGGGGCAAGAACCTCGGTGCCGCCGAAGGGCAGGCCGACCGAATTGAGGGCGCCTGGGGTCAAGGTGTGGACGGTGCACCAGATGGTGGCCTCTGTCGGGCCGTAGAAATTGCGCACGGTTCCGAACTGGTCGAGCAGCCGTCCTGCGAGCCGCGCGTCCAGGGCCTCACCCCCGCACCACACCTCCAGATGTGAAGGGAGGTTGAGGTCGAACGCCTCCAGCAGCTTGAAGAAGCTGGGCGTGCCCTGCAGGTGGGTGGCCCCATGACGGACGACGAAGTCGGCAAAGCCCCTCGGGTCGGCCCTCAGCTGCGGCGGGCAGATGACCGTCCCGCCGGCCAGGAGGGGGAGCAGAAGCTCTACGAGTGAGATGTCGAAGGAGATGGAGGTGTTGAGGACGAACCTGACCTGCTGAGCCTTGGGAAAGAGGTGGGTCATCGACATGAGCCGTTCCGTAAGCACAGCCTCTTCGACCATGACTCCCTTGGGCAGACCCGTGGAGCCGGAGGTGAAGATGATGTATCCGAGGCCCGGCCGGGGCGCAGCCGCTTCTGCCTCTGTTACGACGAGGTCGACGCGGTCGGCTGGCCATCGCTGGTCCACCGGCAGGTAGACCCGGCCGGTGGCCAGGCACGCGAGGAGGCGCGTCAGGGTTCCGTAGCCCGGGTCGCCGGATACGGCGACCACACGGTGGCGTGGCGCGAGCCCCGCGATCTGCCGGGACAGGTCGGCTACGTCCGACAGCAGGCGCGTGTAGGTGCGCTTGCCGTCGGCTCCGACGTACGCGAGGTGGTCCGGCCGGGCCGCGGCCAGTTCAGAGATGCGGGTCCACAAGGTCATGCGAGATTTCCGTAGCTGAAGCGGGCGGAGGACAGGACATGGGCGCGTGCGGAGTCGACCTTTTCCCGGAGTGCCTCGGCGTCCGGCGCTGTCAGGACGAGGTCGCACAGGGTGTTGAGCGAGCCGGTACGCACGTCGAAGGGATCCATGGTGCGGCGTCGTCTGGCCACGCCGACTCCAGGATGGTCACGCAAGAGGCCCCGGTAGTCCGGCGGGGACGCGACGGTGCGAGCGCCCTCGGGCGGGTGCACCAGGTGGTAGCTGACGTGGCGCCGCAGTGCCGGCAGATTCGGCACTCCGCCCGCGGCGGCGTCGAGAACGGAACCGATGAGGTCACCGCTGTCCGACGCCGCCTTGACCATGACGTGGAGCGCGCCGCCCAGCCGGGGATTGACCTCGATCAGCTCAAAGCCCTGGGCCGTGTGCACGAACTCGATGTGGAAGGCTGGCCACAGACCGTGCCACAAGGCGGCGATCCTTCCTGCCCAGGCCTCCAGGAAAGTACGTTCCTCAACGGTGATGCGGGACGGCAGAACCGGGCCGGTCTCACCGTAGTTCGCCGCCTGCTTCGTACGGTCCGCGGGCAGGAACTCCGGCCCTTCGGCGCCCCAGATGACGTCCACAGAGAGATAGGGGGCGTACCAGTCCGCGTGCGGGCCGAAGGGAACGTGCTCGTGGAACTCCTCGGCGTAAAGCTCGCCCGACGACAGGTCCAGGTGCCTCTCGGCAGCCTGCTGCCGCCAGGAGGGAAGGTCACGAACGACTACTACGTCACGGCTCGAGACGCCTCGTCGCGGCTTCACGACGACGGTGCCGACGTCGCGGAGCGCCGCGGCGACGTCCTCGTCGGACGCAAGCTCCCATGCCTTGGTGTGGGACAGGGCCGACTCGTTGAGCAGCACGCGCATCTCGAACTTGTCCCGCGGCCGGGGGGCCGAGGAGCTCCGCAGGTGGATCGTTGCCGCCAGGCATTCGTAGGCGTACTGCTCGTCGAAAGTCGTGATCGTCTCCAACCCGCGCTCGCGCCCGGCGGAGACCAGGTCGTCGCCGACCTCCTCCCAGCGGACTCCGACCGAGTCGGCCAGAGCAGTGATCTCGGGGGTCGACGCGGCCGCCGCCGTCGGCAAGAGCACGGGAAGTCCCCGGTCCCGGGCCTGGGCGAAGAGGTCGGCGAAGGGCACCGACGGCGAGGAACCCACCAGCAGACCGATCTTCGGATGGACGGAGGGCATCTCGTTCACTGCTCCGGTTCTGTCGTTCACTGCCCCAGTCCTGCACGGAGGGACTCGATGACGGCGGTGGCGACAGCCGAGTCGGGGCGGTACTTGATGCCGAGACGGACCCCGCCGTCGACACGGTCCGCGACACACCGCAGGTGATACGGCGTCAGCGCGTCCGGCGACGACTGCGGACCGAAGTCCATGTCAACGGGCAGGCAGTCACGTACAGGTGCGTACAGCGCGCCACGCAGCGAGCCGCGGTAGTTGAGGTACAGCGCGGCAGGCGTGGTGAGGAGGGGAGTGACGTGGTCGCTCGTCACGAACGATTCGTTGTCGCGCTCGAATGTCTCCAGTGCGCGCAGGGCGTCGGGCACGGTCCAGGCCGCACCCGAGGGCAGCACAAGACGCCTGAGCTGGGAGAACCAGCCGACCGTCGTGGCCAGGGAAGGCCAGCCGGGGATCGCGTCACGGCCATGCCAGGTCATGTCGATGCGGTGGGCGCGAGGGTCCGGCAGGTCGTGGACCGCGCGGCTCATGGCCGCCAGGATGGCGGGGCCGATCTCCCGGGACGCGAGATCGCCGACCTCCAAGTGGACGCTTGTGTGCCGCAGCCCGCCCACGGGGAGCATCGTCTCGTCGCCGCCGGTCACCTCGGGCACACCGGCCTGTCGGCTGGCCGTCCGTTCGGAGAGGCGGGTCAGCCAGGCCACGTAGTTGTCCTCGGGCGGGGGTGCGTCCGCCGGATCATGCAGGGCCGCGACGAAGTCGTGCTGCAGCACATCCGCGCTGTGGCCGTCGGCGCAGAGGTGGTGGAACAGCAAGGTGAGCCCGATGGGTTGCCCTTCGTCCTCCCAGACGAGCGCGGCAGACATCTCCCCGCGGGAAAGGTTGAAGCGGGCTCCGCGTTCCCGGACGGCGGCGTCGACGGGACCGGTGTCCTCGTGGCCCTTCACCGGCACGGCGGCCACAGGGATGGTGCGCTCGTCGGCGGGAAGCACCCGCTGCGCCCACTGGCCATCGGCAAAGGCGAACCGGGCGGTCAGGGCAGGGTGGGCGACAGCCAGGGTCCGCACCGCTCGGCGCACCCGGTCCCAGGTCGCGTGCTCGCAGAGCCGGACGGTCAGATGGTCGTTGTGCCAGTTCCGGGTTTCGCCGTCGGCGATGACAGTGAACAACTGGGTTGGGGTCAGGGGAAGTTCAGCGCGCGGGCGCGTGTCGTGGGCCGCGCGGCCCGGGACCTCGCCGGTCGACCGTGCGGGGGCGGCGAGCCGGACGAGCGCGTCGAGCGTCGGGGTACGGAAGAAGCTCGCGATGTCGGCGACGAGCCCTTCGCGTTCGAGCCGACCGAGCAGCTGGACAGCGCCCAGGCTGTCGCCGCCGAAGTCGAACCAGTCGTCGCTCGGCTCCGGATCCTCGTACTCCAGGGCGGTGAGCCAGTGCGCAAGGACGACGTCGCGGACGGATGTGTCGGTCTGTTGCATGCTCATGAGTCGTCCTTGGTCGCGTACTTCATCCGGTCGTCCAGCAGACGCCGCACCGCTTCGCCGTCCATGTCCCGAGGCAGCGGCGGGTACCGGTCGATGTCTGTGACGGCAAGGCCGATCCGGTCGAGCAGATAGGGCAGAGCACCCGCGAACGCACTGGTGGCGGGCATGACCACGTTCTGGACCCGGGCCAGCTCCAGCATCGTGAACAGCGCCGGGATGTCCTCGCGCAGCGTCCGCGAGAGCCGCAGACCGTCGATGCTCGGGGACGAGAGCGAGCGGTAGAGGTCGCGTGTGGCGGCCATGGTCGCGTAGAAGTTCCCCTGGGGCCGGTGCCCGTACTGCCGCTGGAGGATCTGCGGGAACGTCTCGGTCTCGACACCGTAGGACGCGGCAAGGGCGACCCGCTCCGTGTCCATCGCGTCGAGCTGCTCGCCGAGCGTGGGGTCGATGCCTTCGCTGTAGTGCAGGAACCGCTCGCCCCGGGCCGTGCGAACGACGTTGCTCGGGTCCAAGGCCACGGCCGTGTGAATGTAGTAGCCGAGTGGATCGAAGACGAGCTCGCTCGGGGCGCGCAGAGTGAATCTGCTCAGCCACTCCGGCTCGCCCAGTGCATGGGCGAGGGCTTCGAGCGGCAGCTTCGGGTCCACGCCGTAATGGGCCGCACCGATGCGGTCCTTGCGCTTGTACTCGATGTGGTTGCCCCGCACCCGGCATCCGTAGAGCGAGTCCTCGACCAGGAGCACCTCCCAAAGGGTGGCGCGCGGATCCGCCAGGCACTCGGCGAGCCACAGCGCGCCGCCCTGGCCGCCCCGGATCATCACGATCGATGCCGGGCGGTGTGCGAGCAGCTTCAGCAGCCGTGACATCACAGTTGAACGCGCCTTGGGGATGTCCGGCACGGTGACCAGAACGCAATCCGCGCCTGCCAAGGCCTCGCCGACAGCCGGATCGTCCCGGAGGAAGTCCGTGGGCTCGCTCCGCACGGTGTGGACGTCCCGCGTGAGGATGTCCCGCATGGTCAGCAGCCCTCCGGCCGCCTCCGGCACCTTGGAGGAGATCACGCGCACGTCGGCCGTGGGACGTGCACGCCTGATGTCGGCGTACAGCGTGAGTCCCACATGTCCGCCGCCCACGATCACCGTGCGGTCACTCATCGCCCAGCCGGATCATCAGAGACTCCCACTCGGGGCGGGCGTCGGGGCGCGTTGCGTAGGCCCTGAATATCAGGCGGTCACTCCGCTCGGTCTCCATCTGCTCGCGCCCGTGAAGGTAGTGATCGTTGGGGACGACGAGGGCCTCGCCCTTGCGGATCGCATGCCCGTGCCGGTTGCCGAGTTCGTCGGACACGGCACCCAGCCGACGGCGCGCCGCGTCGAATTGTTCGTACTCGTCGGCAGGCAGGCCGGGGTCGGTGTCGATCGAGTCGAAGTGATAGAGCACCCGCCACTGTTCACCGGCGCGGACGAGAAGCGGGAATACGAATCTGCGCGGTTCGGGCCAGGCCAACTTCGTGCCGACGAGCGCGGTGTACCGAGGCTGCTGGAGGCGGGCCACCGTCTCGGCGTCAAGCTGCTCGACAATGGCATCGGCCGGTGCGAGCAATGTACGAGGTACGTCTCCCGACGCCTCATGCGCGACGAGGACGATGAACCCCGGGCGGGACCGGTCTGCGACAAAGGGGAAATCGTTGTGCATACCCAACCGTTGCGGCTGGGCATTCTGCTCGCGCGATTGAGGGTTCGGCCGGATATCGGTGATCACCGAAGCGTTGAAGTCCGCGTAAGCGGTCAACCTGCCCGTACAGTCCGCCAGGAGCAGCGTCAGGATCTTTGTCCGCGCCACCTCGTCGAACGTGGGAAGCCCCCGCAGCAGAAGTGCCTCCCACGGCTTCTCGCTCATCGCCTCGGCGACGGCGGGGACAACGGCCCTCCCCTTTCCGGTCACTTGCTCGGCGAAGCGCATGTCGGACTGTGAAGGGGTTCGGTCCAGGAGCGAGTTCACGAAACTCTCGATCGCCGTACAGGAATGATGGCCTAAATCGAGCACACGCAAGGATGGTCCTCCTTGTTGGGACAGCAAGGTTTATCGAAGGGTGAATTGCCGGGCCGGAGCGGTCCCGTGCCGGAGCTTCGGACAGGGGCCGTTTCGGTCCGTGTCGAGTGATGGCTGATCGCTCAAGGCGCGCCGGTCAGGTTGCGCGCCCGGACAGCGCCACAAGGGCGCGGAAATTTCCTCTGCTGGGCGGCTTCAGCGGCGCAGGACTTTTCAGGCCAAGACGTTGCCGAGGAGTTGGGCGGCCTGTGCCAAGGCGATGAGGGCCAGGGCCGTCACCACCGTAGCGCCCGGCCCTCGCTGGCGGGGTCGTTGGGGTGGGCTATCTCCGCCCCGTCCGGCAGGTCTTTGAGGTACTTGACCTTGCGGGAGTAGAGGCCCATCGGCACGGCATGGGTGGCCGAGAGGGGGACGATGTCAGTGCCGTTGCCTTCGTTGGACTGAGCGAGGAAGACCAGGTGCTGGAAGGCGTTCATGTCGATGCAGCCCGCGGCCAGGGCCTTGTTGGGTAGCGAGTAGTCGTCGAAGGTGACCGGCTCGACCTTGAGGCCCTGCTTCTCGGCATCCGCGGCGAGGGTGTCTCACTCCTGGGCGTCGCCGCTGACACCCACCTTGATGGTGCCGCCGTCGTCGCCGAGCAGGCCGCAGCGCGATGTCAGCAGGGCCAGGGCGGTCGCGGCGGCCGCGACCACTCTGGCACGGCGGCCGGGCAGAGAACGGGGATGGTGCATTGGTCTCATTCCATGGGGTCGGGAAAGAGGGAGCGGGTACCGGTGCTCTTGTGGAGCGGAGCCGGCACCCCGTTTTAAAAGCGTCTTCGAAGCGTCAGGTTCGGGACGCGGGGGCTTCACCACGCAGAAGTGGAATGCCTCGGCGTGCCCGCCGCCGTACCGGCCCGTGCTCGCCGGTGCGTCTCAGACAGCTGCCGATTGCCCGGTCGGCGATGTGCCAGACGGCGGCCGGGGCGCACGAGACCACGACGGCCACAGCCTGCAACAGGGCGTAGTGGCCGAGGTGTTCGGGCAGAGAGGTAAGCATGGACGGAGATCCCTCAGAAGCGGGTACGTCAACGACACTAACGCACGAATCACCCGTTCAACCGCGCACACATGACAGCCTTGTTTCAGCTTGAATAAGATGTCTGGCCTGGTTCACTCCACTTAGCGCCGAACCCTGAAGGGTTCAGGGAGAACGCTGTCTCGTCAGCGGGGGTGAGGCCAGGTCGGTGGTGGCTGTCACTCGCCCTGCCAGGGAGCCCACGGGACCTTACGGAATGGCCACGCCTGGCGCGCGGGGCGCAGCACCAGCCGCGGCCCGCACCGCATCCAGCCGCCCAGCGAGGCGCGTGAGCGGGCCGAGGAACGTGCCCGCGAGCTCCAGAGGATGCTGACGCTCACGAGGCAGCGGTCGACGGCTGTCGTGGCGGACTGGCTGAAGATCACTGTGCTGTCCGACCCCGTCACCGCTGATACCGAACGCCTCATGCGCGCCGTCACCGCCTACCACCAGCGCACCGGGCACCTGCGGGTGCCGGTGGACTGGCAGGAATCCCTCCCCGTCGACTACAGCCGCATCCCCCTGCTCGAGAAGGAGAGCGAGGAGCAGCAGGAGCTGGCGGAGGGGCTCGGGGAGGATCTGGTGCCCGAGCTCGCGCAGGAGCCGCAGGTCGTGGTGCGGCTGGGGTGGGAGCTGGAGCGGGTACGGCGGCAGTGGCGCCGCGACCGCGACGACCTGCGCACCCTGGTCGCAGAGCTCGGGCCCGAGGAAGGCCTGGAGGTCTGGCGAGGGCGGGTGCGCGCGGAGCTGGCCGCGCTGCTGGGCGAGTACGGGTTCGTGTGGGAGCCGCGGGCCTCAGCGAGGCAGCTGCTGCTGGAAGCCGCGCGGGAGTACGCGGACCGGTACGGGCACCTCCTGCCCGGAGTGGAGGAGACCATCAGCGTCGACGGACAGGAGGTACGCATCGGGAGACTGCTCAGCGAATGCCGCAGACCCTCCTGGGGCGCCCGGGACGAAGAACGTGAAGTCGCCCGGATGCTGGAGGAGCTCGGCGTGTGGCGGGTGCGGGACGGCGCGCCCTGGAACGCGGGCTTCGAGCGCAAGCTCGTCCTCCTGGAAGCCTTCCACGCCCAGGGCGGGCGCCGCGGGGAACTCCTTGCCGGGGAGCGCCGCCTGCTGGTGGGCGAGGACGTCGTACGCCCGGCCCCGCACAGCGGTGGCGGTGGTGGTGCGCAGCTGCTGCCGGACCACCGCGCCGGCGAGGACGGCGCGCTCGTACTGGAGCGGGATGCGGGGTATCTCCCACTCCCCCGCGTCCTGGCCCGGGGGCCGGTGCTCGGGCAGCTCGCCGGGATCGGCCGGGGGCTGCCGGTCCGGGTCGGGCGCGGGGGCAGGTGGTCGGCGGTGGGCGGGGAGGTCGGACAGGGACACCGGGCTGTGTAGAGGCGGTAGCCGGCCTCCCGACCGCGTACGGTCTTCGCGGCACTTGTGGTGAACGGCATGAACAGAGGGTTGCTCCAGGTGCGATCACATCGGCACAGCGAACGGGAAGGGTGCGTCTCGCAGTGCGACACCCGCGCCGACTGGGGCGTCGTTTTGTTGGGTGACCAGGCGCGGGGCCAGTACACGTACTGTGTGCCAGCCCTTTACCGGTGAGGGGAGGTCTGCGACGAGAAGTTCAGTCCCCGCGGCGTGAAAGCGGTGAGCGAGATCGCGCAGTGGTCGGTGTTGTGCCAAGCGGATCAGTTCGGCGGGTGGTTGACTACTGGCTACTGAACGCTCCAGATATCGCTCAAGGCAGTCGACAGCTTCAGGTGATGACCAGTGCCGGTGCCCTACGCCCAAGCGCTCGGGGACTCCCGCTCTGAACTGGGCGTCGACCTGAAGGAGTTCGAGCAGCGCCCGATCGGTTGCGGTCTGCAGAGTCCGGCCGCTCCCCGAGGCGCGAGCGGCGTAGCGGCCGTCCGAGCGCAGCAGAAAGGCATGCACTACTGGGGCCACCGGCGGCGTATGCGGATAGGCAATCACGTACAGGCGCCCGGTGTCGGCGAGGTGGGGAACGACGACGGCCGGGTCGGTCGCCCACTGCCAGGGGTCGAGCGCGAGGCCGGGGCGAAGATGCAGGAGATTGCGGTAGAGGCTGTTGCGTTCGAGGGCCTCTAGCCCGCCGCGCAGGATCGCCTCGTCGCGGTCGGGGTAGCAGGCCAGTCCTGTCGTGTCGTTGGAAGTGGGCCGCGTCTCGCCTGGGGGCGGCTGATAGGGGAAGGGTGCCAGGCACAGAGGTACGGCCACGCGCGCACCATCGTGGGCGCGCCATGCCGGCGTGGCATGAAGAGGTGGCCGCCCATCGGCCAGGTACTGATGCAGCGGCGCACCCCAGGGGTGGAAGTCCTCCAACGACCGGTGTTCGGCGACGCTCTGCGGGGTGATGCGTTCTAGGTGGGTGTTGGCTCTCCAGGCCGCGAGTCGTTCAACGGCTTCACCCGCCGTGCTGATCCGGGCCTGTGCTGCCGTGGTTCCCTTGCCGCTGTTGCTCTCCAGATCGGGTGTGAGGGCGCCGGCCGGAGTGCGGCAGTGGCCCAGCCACAGGCCGGGGGCGGCCGGAGCGGGTACCGTGTCGAGCTCGCGCAGGAAACCTCCGGACCATTCCTGGCGGTCGAGGGCGTCCGGTGGTGTGGCAGACGCGTTCCATGGCAGCACCGGGCGTACGGAGGCGGTCCGTGACAGCAGCGCGCAATGGCCCTCCGGCTCCTCGAGCAGTAGGTCGACAGCCTTGGCTATGGCACTCGGGTGGTACGAGGGCAGTGCGTTGGGGCGCAGTTCGGGGAAGCCGAGACGTCCGGGTGTGCCTGTGTCGTACCAGCCCTCGACCGCCTCGTCCTGGGCTTGCGCATCGTCCGGCCGGTTCATGACCGGTCCCAGGTATGTCCCGTCCTCGTTCTCGGCGGACCAGAGGACCGTGCCGTGGCGAAGCAGCGGCAGCACGGCGGTCTGTGACCATAAGGGCTGTATGGACGTCAGTGGGAGAAGCAGTCGATGCCGCCTCCGTAGCAGGTGAATGGACTCAGCTGGCCACCAGGCCCAGCGGTGCCGACCGCGTTGGTTGAGTGCGGCGGCAAGGTCGGCGGCTTCCGCGTGGTGCCGTGGGTGTGCCAGAACGATCGCCTCGGCGTGGTGCGGTGGGCTCCCGAGCGGCGGGTGGGCCCGGGGGGCGGGTCGGTGGACGAAGCCGTCGTCCCGGAGCCGCGCCATGCGGGCGGTAGGGGCGTGGGGCGGCGGCTGGCGGCGGTTCACTCGGCGAACGGCCAGTCGGGGTCCCAGCAGGAGCAGGCCATCGGGCTGGGGCAGCCGTACGGTCCACGGGGTCCAGGACCAGGGCTCGGTGTCCTCGGCCGGGGTTTGCGGGTGCGTGGTCCTGTCGTGCCCCGGCCGCGGGCCGGGGGACTCGGGGGGTAGTGAGCACATGGTCTGCCTGCCGGGAGTGGGGGGCCGGGGCCCGGATGTGTCCTGAGCCCCGGCCCGGCTGTCAGTAGGACTTCATCTGGAGCAGCACGGCCTCGTTGTCGACGCGTACGATGTCGACCTCGAAGTCGAAGCCCTGCTCGTCCTCGATGCGGAAGTCGGCCGACTGCTCGTTGGTGTCGTTGGTGTTCATATTTTTCCCTTTCTGCTGTGGGTCTGTCGGCCGCCGGATGGGCGTGACGGACCGCGTGGTTTCCTCCGCTTGTGGCGCACGCAGGAGGGCGCAGCGGATTTCCAGTGATGGGCAGGGTTGTGTTCTGCCCTTTCCTGCGTACCGGAATTCAGCGGTGGCTGCGTTTCCGGGGACTTTGAGATTCGGGGACTTTTGAGTTCGCCGCGTAAAGGATGTCTATCCGGGGGCCGGTGGGAGTCAGCCGGCGGTTTGCTCAGTAGGTGTCGGAAGCTGCCGGGCTCCGCCGAGAAACACCCACAGCGGGCACAGGGCGAACCCGGCGGCCACTGCCCATAGTGTTCCGTGCAGCCCGGCGAATTGCGCCAGTACTCCACCCGTCACGCCGCCGATGCTCAGGGCGCCCCAGCTGAACAGGCGGACGGTGGCCGTCATCCGGCCGAGGAGAGCCGGTGGGCACACTGACTGGCGGTAGCTGGCGAACACCACACCGAAGACCACGATCCCGCCGGACAGGGCGGCGTACCCGATGGCGAACAAGGCGAGCCCGGCGCCAGGAGAGGTCAATGGGATCAGCATCCCCAGCGCTGTTCCGCAGGTCAGTGCCGCGGTCATGGTGGGTCCAGGGCCGTAGCGGGCGACGAGGCGCCCACTAAACGTGGCGGAGAGGATTCCGCCGGCCCCGGACGTCGCGAGGAGCACCCCCACCCCGCCCTCCGGCAAGCCGACCTTCCGTACGAGGAAGAGCACGACCACGGCCTGCTGTGCGGCGACGAAGAAGTTGAACTGGGCGCCGCACAGCGTCAGCGCGCGAAGCCGTCTGTCGCCCAGGACGTACCGCAGGCCCTCGCCCACCTCGGCACGCAGCGGTGGACGAGCTGTTGTCTTGCCTGTGGTGTCGGGCCAGGCGGGCCTTTCCGGGGCGGTCCGCTCTTCGATTCCGCCCGCGGGGCGGGTGCGGGACAGCAGCAGGGCGGACGCGGCGAAGCTGAGCGCATCCAGCACGATGGCTCCCGCGGCGGTGGCAAGTTGCACGAGGCCGCCGCCGAGACCAGGGCCAAGAATCATGGCCGAGGATTGGCTGATCTGCAGACGGCCATTGGCGGTGACGAGATCGTCAGGGTGCACGAGCGACGGAAGCAGCGCCTGGTAGGCGATCGCGAAGAACACTCCGGCCACACCGGTCGCGAGGGCGACCACGTATAGCTGTGTCATGGTCAGGAATCCGCCCAGGGCTGCCAATGGGACGGATGCGAGCAAGGCGGCGCGTGCCCAGTCCGTGGCTATAGCCACGGTGCGCTTGGACCAGCGATCGACCCAGGCACCCGCTGGGAGGCCGATGAGCAGCCATGCCAGATGCTCTGCGGCCACCAGCAGGCCCACTTCGAAAGGGCTCGCGTCCAGAGTGACCACTGCCAGCAGCGGCAGTGCCACCAGTGTCACCGCGCTGCCGAGGTGGCTGATGGTCTCGCTGGCCCAGAGAAGCATGAATCCGTGATGGCGGGTCAGCGATGATGGAGAAGGTTGTGCTTCTGGCCGGTCCGCGTTCTCCGACGGCGCGGCCAGGTCAGAGGAGGAAGGCGTCACGGCCGGAGAGGTCGCCGTCCCAATCGGCATAGCGGCTGTGGACTCCGCGTAGCAGCGCGTCGAGCCCGAAGACTCCCTGACGCAAGGTCAGGAAAAGTTCGGCTGCGAGGTCACGCGGCACCGGGCCGCACTCCGTCAGCAGGTCGACGGGCAGGTTCTTGTGCTCGGCCGCGTCATCGATCTCGCCATGTGAGCGAAAGCTCTGAACCAGGGAGTCCGGTACCAGTTCGAGCAGGTCGAGAATGTCGGTGACCGCGGCCGCTGTCTGTTTGGTGGGATTCTCCGGCACCTCGGGGACGATCAGCGAGGTGGCGAAATGCGCTGGTGACTGATGCCCGGCGGCGAAGAAGTAGGTGCCGTAGGCCAGTGTTTCCGGGACGGGGTGTGCCCGGCGCACCGCGGCGGGGTCGAGACCGGCGTCGGCGAAGGCGTCGGCCATCAGCTCGCTGTGACCGCTCTCTTCGCTGTAGAACTCCTCGAACAGCGTCCTTTGCCGCGGGGTCAGCCAGTGGCCGAGGACTGCTGGCGCGGACCAGTCCGCGTTGCGGACCATGAAGTAGGACTCCAGCAGGAAGCCGAGTTCGAGGCCTCGGTCCCCGCCCCGGCGCAGCGCTTCGACGAGTGGGTTGTCCCGCCACGTGTGGTGCGCGGTGAGCCGGAAGGTGTCGATGAGGCGATGCGCCAGGTACTCCCCCGCCACCCAGTCGCCACGGCGCCGCGGATGCTCGATCACTACTCCTGCCCTCACCAGGGCTCCGACAGCACTCCGCGCAGCTGTCCGCCCCCCGGTCAACTCGATCAGGCCGCGGTGGAGCGAGCCGGGCTCGGACGAGCGCAAGATGTCCAGAGCCGTAGCGGTGACAGCAGCCGCCGGAGCGATACGGACCCGGAATGGCCCGTTGTGCACATACAGGTATCCCTCCTGTGCTTGGACTGCACAACCAGGCTTGAGCGCAGCCGATTGCGGGTCTAGCCCATTCACCGGCTCCGCCGGATCCTGCGGACCCACCGGAACTGCTAATTCGGCGCCATAGGAGGCTTCACTCAGAATACTTTGGTTGTACGCGACGGCAGACAAGGATTCCCTCCGGACGATTCCGCACAGCGAATACTGGACGCCTCCAGGAGATCCCTGAGCGGCGCTACATCCTGAAGCTAACATACGCTCAGATCCGGTTCCCAAATTCATTAAGCCGCCGATTCTGGAATATTAAATCTGCCTGGAGGCCTTGAAGTGACTTCGAGTAACGAGATAGTGGCGGCCCTCGCCGACCCCGTACGTCTGCGGATCCATTCGCTACTGGTCCTCGCGGGAGAAGACGGCGTTGCGGCCGCCGAGTTGGAAGGCCGAGTAAAGGGGGCGGCGCGCAAGGTGCCCCGGCTCCTCAGGGCGGGTCTGGTCACCCGAGCCAGCAGCGGGGCCCTGGTGGCAGTGCCGGACGCCTTCCGGCGGGCGGCCGAAGCGGACCGCGGCGCCACACCGGACCCCGGGGCCGCCGAGGGCACCGGGCATGCCGTCGCGCACCTGTTCTCCGAGGGACGACTGGTGGTCATGCCCGTCCGCCGCGCCCTGCGCAGGGCTCTCCTGGAGCACCTTGCCGAGCGCTTCTTCGAGGTCGGCCGCCGTTATACCGAGACGGAGGTGAACACCGCGCTCGGCCAGTGCTACCACGACTACTCCACCCTGCGCCGGTACCTCATCGACGAACGGCTGCTGGCACGATCGCCTGAGGGCGGCGCCTACTGGCGATCGGTCACCACGTGACGCCCCCGGGCACGGCCGGCACAGCCGCGTACCGTCTCCCGAACGGGCTCCGGGCCGTCCTCAGGCACACTCCACACCTCGATGTCGGCGTCGTGGCGCTGGCCGTAGGCGCGGGCTTACGGGACGAGGCTCCGCGGCAGGCAGGATTCGCCCATCTTCTGGAGCATCTGGCGTGCCGCCTCCCCGACTCCCTTCCCATCCCCGGCGGGATCGACGCCCCCACCGGGCGGACCGCCGAGGACACCACCGCGGTAATGGCAAGCTGCCTGCCCCAGGACCTCGCCGAGACGACTTCACGCATGGCCGCCCGCCTCTTGCCTCCGGCTACGGCAGACACCGGCCAGATGGCCCGCGAGTACGCCATCCTGCGGGGTGAACTCCGCCTGGTCACGCCTGAGGTCCACCGCGTCTGGGCTCTGGAACTCGCCGCCGTCCGCGCCACGTCCGCCGTGGGGCGCTGCTGCGGCCGCCGGTACTCTCCCTCGGCCTGCCCCGACGCCACTGACCCCGTCGTAGCCCAGCGGGTTGCCTCCTTTCACCGCGCTCATTACCGTCTGGACAATGCGGCCCTGGCCGTCTTCGCGCCGTGGCCTCCCGAGCTGACCGCACGAAAGCTGGGCTTGCGGGAACTTCCAGAGGCGGCCAGCACTCCACGGGCACATGAGGCAGCCCCATGCGGCGGCCCGTCCTGCCCCGCCTCCACACAGCACGCCGCGGCCACAGCTCCTCTCCCGCTCCGGCGGAAGACGGGCTCCGGACAACACGGTCTGTCCCGGAAGGGCACATCAACCCACTGCGCGGTCGCCCTGTGTGTCCCCCTGCCACCGGGCGATCTGGACGAACTGGCGACCGCCGCCGTACTCGCTGCCCTGCTCCGTACCCGCTTGCTCACCCTGTCGACCGGAGCAGCACCCCGGGCACAACTGGCACGCTTCGGACCGTTGACCGCACTGCGCGGGCCAGCCGCACTCACGGTCGCGGCCGCGGTGCCTGGCGCTGGCACCCACGCGACACAGCAGCTCGCCGAGGCGGTCCTCGCTGCGCTGCGCCACGTTGCGGACGGAGCTCGGGCCGCCGACATACGCCAGGCCACCACGGTGGAACGCCACGCCGTGCACGCTGTACTGGCCGACCCGTTGCGCGCCGCGGAACTCTACGCCACCGGATACCTCGCTCACGGCCACCCTGATACCCCAAATCTCTTCTTGGCAGCTCTGCAGCGCGTCCATCCACTTCAACTTGCCTGCCTGGCACAGACGTTGCTCACCACACATCCTGTTCTCCATCCGGTGCACGCCCATGACTGACCTCACAGCGGTACCGCTAGCCCGGATGCGTGCCCTCATCCAGGACATGACCCTCCAGCCCCTGGGCACCGACGCACACGTGTGGTGGCTCCCTCTTACGTCCGACGCCCCCGCCCATGTGCGCTGCACCCTGCGCCACGGGGATCACCACGCCTCCCCATGGACCGGCTGGCTGATCGCTCAGGCCCTTCGTTCGGCGGCCGTCCCATACGCCATCGCGGTTCCCGACACCCATACCGATCACCTCCGCACCACCTTGCGCGTACGCTGTCACCCCGCCCGGGTCCCGAGCCTGCTGAGCTCTCTGCTCCAGGCAACCGAGCGTGCCCACCCGGCGCGGTGCACGACAGCCGCCCTGAGGGAACTACGCCGACAACGGCGCAGCCTGCGGGCCCATGCACGCACCGAACTGCTGCGCTCCCTCTTTCCCCACCACCCGAACCTGTCCGGATTCCCTCCAGCCGGGACACTGCCCGGGCCGGAGGAGGCACGGCATGTGCTCACGACCGCCACCGCCCCCAGTTTCACGGTCATCGGCGGCGATCACTGCCCGATCCCGCCCGCCGTCTCCACCCGGCGCCCGCAACCGCTTACCGCAACCGGCCGTTCCGTGCCCCGCTGCCGTCAAGCCCCAAAGCTGGCAGCCCCCGTACTGGTACCGCTTCCGGGGCACCCCGGCGCCTCTGTACGACTGGCAGCCTTCCCGCTAGACCCGGATGCCGCTCGCCCCGGGACCCGCGCGTGGGCTTCCTTCACTCTCGCCAACGTCCTGCTCGCCGACCCCCGAGGCTCATTCCTGACTGACGCCGTACGCCACCACAGCTACGTGCTGGACGGCGTACTGGACGACTACCTGACCATGACCATGCTCGTCGCCGAACCCGACCCGCAAAACCTGTCTCCCTTCCTGGACGCCCTGCACACGGCGCTGTGCGATTTTGCCGCCGTGGCACCTTCCGCCGCCGCGCTCCGGGCTGCCGCACACCGCCACTTGACCCAGGAAGCCTTGCACCTCACCAAGCCCGAGAACCTCGCCGATCGCCTCGCCTCACTCCAGGGCCGCGGCAGCCCACCCGGGACCCTGATAGCCCACTGGCAGGCCATCCAGCACATCAGTGCCGAAGACATCCGGCATGTCACGCAGCAGCTGGGCCCTGTCGCTTTCGCCGGTGTCGTCCTCGCCGATCCGGATCGACTGCCGCGCAACGCGCAGCTGCACATGAATCAATGGCACACATGGTGAACACGCCCGCCACACGGCTTACTGACCGTTTCGCAATGAAGTTCGCTGTGAGCCTTGGGTTGGTTTCTGGGTCTGCAGGATGAGTTGGGTGGCGACTGACCTCGTGCCTGATGACTTGTGGGATCGGGTGGCTCCGTTGTTGCCTGCTCGTCCTCCGCGGCGAGCGCGGTATCCCGGACGGTTGCCTGCGGATGACCGGACTGCCCTGCGCGGCATCGTGTACGTGCTGTGCAAGGGCGTGAGCTGGCGGGACCTGCCGGCCGAGCAGGTCGGCTGCAGCGGGGTGACCTCCTGGCGGAGGTCGCGGGACTGGACCGCGGCCGGGATCTGGCCGCGGCGGCACGAGGTGCTGCTCGCGGAGCTGCGGGCGGCGGGCTTGCTGGACATGGACGACGCTGCAGTCGATGGCTCGCATGTCCGGGCTCTCAAAGGGGGGGCGCACACCGGACCTTCACCGGTCGGCCGGGCCCGGCCTGGCCCGGCCGGGCAGCAGACATCACCTGATCGTCGACCGGCACGGCATCCCGCCGGCCATCTCGCTGACCGGCGGGAACCGCCACGACGTCACCCAGCTGATGCCACTGCTGGACGCGATCCCCCGCATCCGCGGGGTGCGCGGGCGCCCGCGCCACCGGCCGGCCCGCCTGTTCGCCGACCGCGGCTACGACTACGACTGCTACCGCCCCCTGCGGGCCCGCGGCATCACCCCGAAGACCGCCCGCAAGGGCACCGCCCAGGGCCCCGGCCTGGGCCAGACCCGCTGGCTCGTCGAGCCGACCTTCGCATCGCTGCACCAGTTCAAGCGCCTCCGCATCCGCTACGAGATATGCGCCGACCTCCACCTTGGCCTACTCCAACTCGCCTGCAGCATCATCTGCTTACGACGACTGCGGACATCATTTTGAAACAGTCAGTAAACCAGCGCAATGACGCAGCCGTGGAACACAGGGAGGCGCTACACGGCAGTCCGCGGGACGAAGTACGCACCACACACAGGTTGAAGATGCGTGAAGGTGTCTTCCAGGCGGTTGCCGCGCGGGCGTCCGTTCCACGCGTGCGCGGGCGCCCCCTCCCTGCCGCCGCGGCCCCCGCCGTCCCAGCCGTCCGTACCCGTCTGTGCCGGTTCGGGACCAAAGCCCCCAGAGAAGGGTCCTTCGGCCGCAGCCGGTCAGGGCTGGATACAGAGAAGATCAACAAGCGGAACATCAAGTTCCGTTTTGGAACGCCAGATTCCAGTGATGCTCATCCCCAGCTGACGGCTTCAAAGCCGCTGATGGCCACGGAGCGCTCACTGGTGACCAAACGTCACCACCTGACCACGGTGACAGCACCACACCCTATGGGGAACAGATGCGTCTTTTAAACGCCAAGTCCTCCACGCTGAGCGGCATCGCCGTCCTGGCCGCCAGCGCCGTGCTGGCCACGGCCGTTCCCTCCCTCGCGGACTCCGCCCCGGACGGGACGCGCACCGGTGAGACGGCGAGCGCCGTCGAGAAGGCCACCGGCACCGCGGGCCTGGCTGTGCCCCAGCCCCGCGGCAACACCCTGGTGGCGGACACCGCGGGCGCCCGCGTGGAGATGCCCCGGACCGGCGCTGGCAAGCTCACCGTCACCGCCTCCACCGGAACCCGGATAGCCATCGGCCTGCCCGGCACCGCCGGCGCACCCGCACACACCTCGGCCCACGGCACCGTGGTCTACCCCCAGCCCCAGGCACCGGTCGACGTCGCCGCGCAGGCCGGTACCGACGGCAGCGCCAGCGCACTGATCACTATGAAGAACGCCTCGGCGCCCACCGAGTACCGCTTCCCCCTCGGCCTGCCCGACGGCGCGCACGCGACCCTCCTGGAGGAGGGCGGCGTGGTCGTTGGTGACAGCGAGGGAGAGGTGGCCGGCTTCTTCGGCGCTCCCTGGGCCAAGGACGCCACCGGCAAGGCGGTCCCCACCAGCTTCCGCCTTGAGGGCACCACCCTGATCCAGACCGTCCGCCCCAGCGCCTCCACCGTCTACCCCGTCGTCGCCGACCCCAAGTGGCTGGACGAGGTCGTGGGCGTCGTCGGCGGCGTCGTCCACAACACCTGGAGCTCCGTGAAGTGCGGCGGCGCACTCGGAGCAGCCTTCGTCCCCGGTCACAAGGCCTACAAGGCGATCAAGGCCGCCGGCGGTGTGAAGAAGGTCCTGAGCATCCTCGCCGGGGTGGACACCCTGGCGGGCGCGATGGCCGCGCTGGGGGCAGGCGGCACCACGCTGTTCGGGATCAAGTCCATCAAGAAGGCATGCTTCGACGACCTGAAGTAGGAGGCAGGACGACCACGGAGACACTGTCGTGAGATCCCCGAACACCAGCAGGCCTGACCGCCGGACACCGCCCTGGCAGGGCGCGGCGATGCTCGCCCTTGGGTACGCCGTCTTCTACGCCCCCCTGGCCTACGCCAGCAGCCATCCCATCCGGTTCAACTGGCTGGTGTGACCCGCGCTCGCGGTGGCGTGCGTGACGTTCACCGCGTGCCACAGGGGCTTCGGCGACCGGCCCTGGTTCGTACGGACGATGACCCTGCTCATCATCGCAGTCGCGATCATCGGCGCGAATACGTCCTGACACAACGTTGGACCACATGCGCATGGAGCAGTACGGGCTGTGCCGGGCCCGGCACGGCCTCCTCCAGCACACTCCCCCGGCAGCCGTGAGCTCCGCCGGTTTTCCGGCCACGGAAGGAGATTCCGCTGCGTACACACAGCGACAGCGACAAGAGCCAGTGGACCATCAGATGGCGTGACGCCGGTGCGGCGGGAGCCCTCTACGCCCTGGGATACTTCTCTGTGGCGTACTTCATCGACAAGCCGCTCCACATGCACTGGCTCGTCTGGCCCGCACTGGCCTTCGCCTGCGCCATGTTCGCGGCAGACTGCAAGGGCTTCGGTGACTCCCCCCGCTTCGTCTGGCCCATGAGCGGGCTCCTGGCCGCGACCACCATCATCGCCGCAGCCATGTCCTGACCCAGCCTCCCACCCAGTGCCTGTCCCTGGCGTCGCACGCAAGGGACAGGCACCGTGCGTAGCACGGGCTCCTCCAGATCCGCAGCAAGGAGCCGTGGCGCTGGGCAGGGAGGGCTCGCGCCACATGGTCGTGGACTCGCTGACCTGCCGGTGGCGGCTGCGCGGCTGCACATGGTGGCCGTCTGGCGCGAGGCCAGGAACTTCTTCACGGCCAAGGAACAGGCGGCGCTCGCGCTGACCGAGGCGGTCACCCCGCCTCGCCGACGCGGGGGTACCCGACGCCGTCTACGCGGAGGCCGCCGCCCACTTCGACGAGGCCGAGCTGGCCCAGGTCCTGTCCCTGATCTTCACGATCAACACGTGGAACCGGATCGCCCTGGCCACGGCCAAGGTCGCCGGCACGGACGAGCGCCAGGGCTGAGCCCTGACGCCCGGGGTCATCCACCCCTACGCGGCGGTCACGAGGGCCTCACGCGCCCCTGCCCGTTCCGCCCGGCGGGCCGCGGGTCCCATCGCGCAGGAGGCTGCGAGGATCGCCCCGCCCAGGACCAGCCACCCCGAAGTCCCCCACTGCACGAGCAGCGCGGTCAGGACCATCGGGCCCAGGGTGCGGGCCACGGTGACGCCGGTGCCGAAGAAGCCCTGGTACTCGCCGATCCGCCCGGCCGGTGCCAGGTCGAAGCCGAGCTGCCAGGAACCGGCGGACTGGAGCATCTCGGCGGCGAGCAGCAGCAGGGAGCCGACGACGAGCACCCCGGCCGCGGCCCACGGCCCGGCGTCCACGGCCGACAGGGCGAACACCGCGCACGTCACCAGCATCAGCACGCCCGACCTGCGCACGGCCCGCACCGCCGTCGGGACCCCGGACACCGCACGGGCAGTGCGCACCTGGAAGGCCATCACCCCCAGCGTGTTGAGCACGAAGAGGGCCGAGACGAGCCACGCGGGCGCCTGGGTGCGCTCGGTGAGCCACAGCGGGACGCCCAGGCTGAGCAGCGGCATCCGCAGCAACAGCACGGTGTTGAGGGCGGTCACGACCACGTACGGGCGGTCCTTGAGCACGACGAGCCGGTCGCCCGCGACGGCCGGGGCAGGGGCGAGGGCGGGCAGCCGCCCCAGGACGTACGCGCACGCCACGAAGCTCGCCGCATCGAGCGCGAACACCGCCAGGTAGGCGGCCTGGCTGCCGTAGTGCAGGGCGACCCCGCCGAGCGCCGCGCCCACCGCGAGCCCCGCGTTGAGCGTCGACTGGAGGTGGGCGAGGGCGCCGGTCCGCTCGTCCTTGGTGACGAGCCCGGCGAGCAGCGCCTGCCGCGCGGCCGCGAGCCCCGACTGGGCGGTGGCGTAGCCGAGCGCGGACGCCACGAAGGGCACGAAGCCGCGCACCACGAGGAAGGACGCCACGGCCGCCGCGGTCGCGAGGGCCAGGAGCACGGCGGTGCCGCGCGGCCCGCGCCGGTCGGCGAGCCGCCCCAGGGGCACGCCCACGACCGAGCCCACCGCCCAGGCGACGGTGAGTCCGAGCCCGATCCGCGCCGGGGCGATGCCGACGACGTGCGTGAAGTACAGGGCCGAGGTGACGTAGTAGGCGCCGTCGCCGACGGAGTTGCTGAGCTGGGCGAGGGCCAGGAGCCGGAGCGGGCCGCGGGCGGGCAGGAGCCGGGATGTCGTCATGTCCCGAACACTAGGGACGCAGTGGCACCCTTAAGTGGTCCATTTCCCGGGCCTGATCATGGGCCACTTGGCGGCCGCCGGGAAGGCCACCGCTGCCGCACGGATCACGGAAGGCGTCGACGACACGTGCTTGCTCAGGGCTTTCCTCCACAAGGCTGTCGCCCTCGGCGCCCGGTGGTGACCTGGCCGCGGGGTGCCGGGATGGAACCGGCCGTGGGCCGGGCACTGCACACGCCGCGAGGTCTTCGGCCGCTTCCGCGTCAGCCAGGTGGTGAGCACCAGCAGGGCTGCCGGGTTTGCGCCCGACCTGCGATCCGCTGACAGGGGCTTGCGCAGAGCCGGGGGCTCTCACTGCCCTCGAGGACGATGTCGGCAGCGGTGAACGGGTGCCGTTGCTGGGTCAAGACGAGCTGTTAGAGCGGTCGTTCTATGCCGAGTTCCTGCATGGCGGAGGAGGGCGGGCTGCACCCGTGACAGGGCGCGGGCGTCGCGGCGGCGCCGTCCGACGTCCTGGAGCCGCCGCCGCTGCTCGCGCAGTTCTGCCGGTCCCCCGCTCCGGGAGGCGGCCGGCCTTCCGGCCGGTGTGCAACGGCTGCGGGCGCGACCTCAAGGCGGCGGGCACAACCACGGGGTACGGGCGGGGGCGGGAACCCAGGCGCTCCGCACGCCGCGCGGCGCGGACCCGGGCGGCCAAGGCGCCTGCGGCCAGGTGGGCCCGCTCATACGGGAGCGCGGTGCGGTGGCGGGTCAGCGGGCGCAGCACGGGCTGGTCCTCGGTGTCGCGCGGGTACAGGGCGCGCAGGTCGGCGGTCATCATCCGGCCCCGGCCGACGGGGCGGGTGTAGTCGTCGACGATCGCCTGCACGATTTGTTCGTCCAGGCCCACCTCGTGGAGGTAGCTGCGCAGGGCGTAGGCGAGGTGCTGGCGGGCTTCGGCGAGCAGGTGGTGGCGCGCGAAGGCGCCGCGCATCACGTCCACGACAGCGACGGTGTCCACGGCCGCCAGGACGACGTCGGCCACCGGCCGCACCCGGGCCCACCGCCGCTGCGGCCGCCGCCCGTGCCCGCTCGGCCAGCCGGTCCACGACGACCGCCCGGATCGCCGAGGTGCGCCAAGGGCTGGAGGCCTGGGCGCGTGCGGTGATGGGACTCCTTGGATTCGGCCACCCCGTGATCGGTTCCGCCTCGGAGCCGCTCCGCTTGATTGCCCAGGAAAGCCCGCGCTGACCAGGGGTTGGGCTGTGAATGGTCTTGGTCCTTTGTTCCGTTACGTCGGCAGGAGGCCGGGCTTGTGCCATCGATGCGGTTGCTGTCCCGCCAGTGCCCTAGCCGCTGACGGGGGCCCAGAAGGAGGCGGGCAACGCCTCCACCTCGAGGGCGGCTTGGCGCAGGTCGGCAGCAACCGGGAGCAGTGCGGTGTAGGCGGGGTCGCCGTCGGCGGCCATGTGGTCGATGACGTCGGCGTTGGTCCGGGCCCGTGTGGCCACGACGGCTGCGAATGCCGACCGGTCGCCGTCGTAGCCGTAGGCGTCGAGCAGCATGTGCAGACGCCGGGACCGGTCCTCGAACGCGGTGAAGCCCGTCCTCTTGGCCAATCGACGGGCCTGCAACGGCACCCAGGTCAGCGCCATGAATGCCAGATCGAACTCGCGCGACGAAGGTCCAGCGGTGTCCCAGTCGAAGAACCCGGCCAGATCGCCATCGCGCCACACCGCGTTCCACGGGGCGGCGTCATGGTGTCCGATGACCAGCCCCGGCCGCCACGTCTGCCCAGCGAGCCAGCGCACCCCCGGCGGTGGCACAAACGTCTCCGTCGCATCGTGCAGCCGACGGGCCCACCTGCCGACACTCACCAACGCGGTGTCCGAGTACACCCACGCAGGCCAGGGAAGGTCCTCACCAGCAGTCTCGCCCCCGAGATAGGTCAAGACCTCACGCCCTTGTACGTCCATCCCCAGCACCCGGGGCGCTCCGGCGAATCCCACCGCCTCCAGGTGACGCAGCACCGCATGCACGGCGGGGCTCCAGGGCCGTACGGGCCGGTGGACCGCATCACCGATACGCACCGCACCCACGGTCCGGCCGCCCGGCAGACGTTGCTCCTCCACGCTCTGGTTGTATCGCATGCCGACCCGTCTGGGCATCCAGGTTTCCCCCGGCCGCTGCCTTTGCCGCAACTCCACTCCGGCCAGCGGATGCTCGGGCAGACCAAGTCCCTTGAGGGCTTGATCAAGTGTGGCGAGGAGTAACCCTGGGCCGTCGTTTCCAAGAATCGCCATCAGCGGCCGGGCCGGTGATCTACCAGCCGCTGTGGAGCACCGGCTACGCGATGTCGGACGGGCAGGCCTGTTCCATCTGGGCCACCAATGTCACGCCCGGCGAGACCGGGACTCCGATGCGGAGAGAATCGGAGTCTGCTGCGTACGTGGTGGCTTTGGGTGGTGCTGTGGTTCAGGTGGGCTGCTGGACTGGTGCAGGCGGGTCGGGCTCTGCCGCAGTCGGTGCGGGGACCAGTTGGCGCAGTCGTGCCTGGGTTTCGGGGTCGGTGGAGTACAGGAGGGTTCCGGACATGCCGCGGGTGAGCAGGACTTTGTAGGTGTTGCGGACCAGGCGGAGGAAGGTGTCAGGGTCAGTTCTGCTGAGCGCGGGGTCCCTGCTGGCCTGAGGGTTGGGGAGCCAGCGGTCCTGGCGCCAGACGAGGTCTTCTCCGAGGATGACGCCGTTCCAGTCGTACTCGAAGCCCTGGGCGGTGTAGATGCAGCCGACCTGGCCGAAGCCGTCGGGGTCGGTGGCCCACAGCCAGGACGGGGGGACGCCGTCGAGGCGGGACTCACCGCGCAGGTTCCACGGCTTGCGCCAGGAGCCGATCGCGATGTCGTCGACCAGACGGCCGCGGCGCGGGTCGCTCCATCGCCAGCAGAAGCCGGCCGTGATGCGGGCGGTGAGGTGCTGCGCCTCCTTGGCCTGCAGGAGGTCTTCCATCTGCTGGGGAGAGTCGACCACTTGGACGTGGAAGGTCCGCTCGTTAGCCCACGCGGTGGCGGGCTCGTCGGTGAGCTGCAGCAGGCTCAGCACCCACTGTTCGTAGGCGCGGCTGCCGCCGTTGCGGAACTGGCCGTTGAGGTCGATGTGGCGTGGGCGCAGGCCTCGGGCGGCGGCAGCCTGGTCGATCGCTTGGCGGCTGCCCATCTCGCCGGGGCGTACGACTTGGTGGTCGTCCATGAGGAAGACGGGGACGCGGGCGGCGTCGAGGAGTTCGTCGATCTGGCGTACCCCGCGGTGGCGGACGGAGTGGGCGCGGATGCGGTGGGCCTCGTCGCAGATCAGCGCGTCCAGTCCGTTCTTGGGGGCGTCGGCGAAGTTCATGAAGTAGCCGAAGAGCTTGCGGACGCGGGGGTTGTCGGTGCCGATGGCGTGGTGGAGGGTGCGGGTGAAGGACTTGGATCCGGTGGCGTGGACCACGGTGTGGCGGTCGTGGGCGAGGTGGCGCATCAGGTGCAGGGCGATGACGCTTTTGCCGGAGCCGGGGCCGCCGGTGACGATGATGACTTCTTTGCTGTCCGCTTCGCGGGCCTTCTTCACCGCGCGGCGGACCAGGGAGACGGCGACCTGCTGTTGGTCGAGCAGGATGAACCGGTCGGTGTGCAGGATCTCTTCCGCGGTCGCGCGCAGCAGGGGGCGGCTGGGGGCCAGGGGGCTGTCGATGAGTTCGTCGGCGGCTGTGGTGCCGTGAGCGGGTGAGAGGCGCGACTGCAGATAGGTGATCAGTTGATCACGGGTGCTGCGTGTGAACAGGCGCCCGTGGTGGTCGGGTTCGAGGGCGAGCAGGTCGGCCACGCCGGTGGCATCGGCGTTGTGGAGGTAGGCCACGCCGGCTACCGCGTCGGGTTCGGTGTCCAGCACGGTGGTGAAGTCCTGCAGGTACTGGCAGTAGCGCCGTACCTGGGCGACCGGGTGCAGGAAGGCCCGGTTGTTGTTGCCGGCCCCTGGCAGGCAGAGGTCCTCGGTGTCGGGCAGGGCCCGGGCGTGGGTCCACTGCTTGAGCTCGACGATGACGTAGGACGGCTGGGACGTGTGGGGGTGCCAGCCGGCCAGCACCACGTCGGCCCGCAGGCTGGACAGGGCCAGCCGGTACTCGATCAGTACCTCGACATGCTGCAGTCCGGCTTCGTCCAGCACGTGGGCCAGGGCGGGCAGGCTGTTGCGCCAGGACCGTATCTCCGCGTCTTCCAGCCGCCCCAGTCGCGCCTTCCGGTGGCGCTCGGCCAGATCGCCGGCCACCGTGCCCTGTTGGCAGCGTTCGATGAACTCGCGCGCGGACATGCGCAGTAACGGCATCGTCGTCTCCTGGGTCGAATGCGTTCCATCAAGCAGCACGGGCGGCCCCGCACGGGGTGGGTGCGGCCCGGCGTGGTCGGGCGGCGTGCCTGGGCGCGCGGGGACCGGTCCGTAGGGCGCTGTCCTCCGGCCCGGAGCCGGAGGGGCCTGCCCGGTGCCACGTATGCCGCGCGTGAATGCTGTACAGCCGCGTCCCTGGGTGCGGGGAGCCAGACCGGGCGAGCCGGGCCGCGGTTACGGCTGGGGGGCGGCGGGGGGCTGGGGGACGAGATACTGGTAGCGGGTGGGCCGCAGGTCTTCCTCGGCCGGCTGCCAGTCCTCGAGCAGCAGGACGTCGCCGCCGCTGCAGTGGTACGCGCCGTCCGTCCTGGTGACCTTGATGTCGCTGACGATGAACAGGTCGACGGTGTGACGGGTGTCGCGGGCGTGGAAGACCTCGTTCACGGTCAGCTCCACGCTGGTGGGGGCGCCGGTGGTGCCCTTGACCTCCACCCGCCGCTCCAGCCCTTGCCGCTCCAGGCGCAGGTCGTAGGGCTTGCCAACCTTGTGCACCGTCCAGCCCCGCTCGGGATCCTGATAGTGGTTGACGGCCTTGTCCTCGGCGTACAGCTCGACCGCCTTGCGCTTTTCCGGGTCCATCTGCCGGCCCGCGCCCCGCCGCCCGCGCCGGGGGCTGTTGGGGCCCTCCAACTGCTCAAGCGTGACCCCGGGGGTCGCGGCGAGCGCGATGTCACGGTCCGCGGCCCAGTCGGCCTTGATGCCGGCCGCGTCGAACAGCGGCTGCGGGTCCATCGCCACCAGGTACCCCACCCCCTGCTGGGTCCCCGACCGGCGCGCCGCCTGCGACGCCTCCGCGCTGAGCGGACCCTCCGGGCCCAGCGGCACATCGTCGAGCACGGCCAGCGGCTCCAGGCCCAGCCGGTAGGGGTAGATGACCCGCTCCTCGGCGACCTCGTCCGGCCAGTGCGGCGCCGTGCCCTGGTACACAGCCACCTGCACCTTGCACAGCACCATCCGCGCAGACTTCGCTTCCCACTCCCCCGGCTGCACCCGCGGCGCCGCCCCGGTCACCAGCACCGCGAAGTCCGGCTCCCGCCGTCCGTACCAGTCCGGCTTCCTCGGAAAACCCCAGGACCGCGTCACCATCCCGTGTTCCAGGTTCCGCTGGTGCCCGACCTTCTGCCCCACATGAATCATCACGAACAACGCCTCAGAAGCCACCAGGGCACCTTAAGGCCATCACTAACGACTGGTCAACAAGGCATTTCTTACTGCTCCTCGACGGCTCGACGAAGCCCCGCCAGCCGAAGGCGTACTCCGCGGGCATCTCCACCACTCGCCGCATGAGGGGCTCGCGGTACGGGCTGGGATTGTTGCTGATGGAGGGGTAGTCACTGGTGCCAGGGGGTTGCGTACTGCGGCCTCATCAGGTCGCGCCCGCCCCCGCTGTGCTGCGTCGGCGGCCGAGAGCTCCAACGCCCGCTCCACGATCAGTGCGCCGATCACAGCCCTCATGCCCATCGGCTCACCCGCTCCGGCGCGCCGCCGTCGCGGTCCGCGCCGCCTTCAATGCGGCTTTCGCGCTACCCGGAGAAATCGACAGCGGACGTCGCACCTCTGCTCACGTCTGCCCCCAGGGCTAGACCAAGGTTCAGATGCCCGAGGCCGGACAGGCGCCGCGACGAACACCTGCGTGAACAGGCTCTGCGCCAACGCCTCGCCGGACCGAGTGATGTGGCCGAACGCTACCTGGTGGTCATGCGCGGCACGGACCCGATCCGCCAGCCCAGCACCTGCTCGCGGGACAGGTCCTTCAGGACCAGCTCCGGGCCGAGGCCGTCGGTGTCCGCGGCCTCCTGCCCCCTGCCTGACGCGACGTCGGCCGGGCGGGCGGGCGCAGGCAGCACGACCGTGAGCTACGGCAGCCTGCCCTACCAGACGCCACTCGCGCGTCTTCGCCCATGCCCGGGCTGTCACGCCCTGGTGCAGCTGGGTGCGGTGGCCGCCCGCCGCTCAGCCTCCGAGAGTGTCGCTGCCGAGCCCTTCCGGCCCGGTCATGACGAGGAAGGTAGCGGCCAACGTTGGCGGTGAAGCATCCCGTGCCGCCTACACCACACCCATGCTCATCATGTTCGCGTATGCACTGACTATCTCGCCGTTGAGGCATGCAATCGCCCGCCTGCTGCTCCATCACGTCCAGGCACCTCTCGCCGACTCCCAGTACGTCCGAGGCGTCCTGCCTGCCCCGCCCCCGCCCCCGGCCGAGGCCATCCGCATCGTCACCGGCGCCAGGGCTCCTGCAGCCCCGCCCCGTTGGCCGCCTACGAGATACCCCTGCATGCCCAAGGACGACTGGATCAGCGCCCGCGCCGTCCTGGGCATGGCACGCACACTGCTCACCGGCACGCACATCTACTCCAGCGACCGCATGGGCACGGTGATGGGCATGACGCTCATCCAGGTGGACCCGCGGTGCTGGAACCGAGCCCGCCTACTGCGGAAGACCGGGCCCTGACCCTCATGCGCGGCATCACCCAGCCCTCCACCGAGGAGCAACTGGACCCGCTTCTGCTCGGCTTCCTCTTCCTCGGCCAGGACCGGCTGCGGCTCTACCTTGCTTCCGACAGCTTGCCCGGGGTGACCGCGGCTGACGTGCGCCCCTCCGGTGCCGTCACTGCCCTCTTGGCAGCCTTGCCATCCCTGCTCACAGAAGACTCCCGCGTCACGCAGGATGTCGCGGATCCGCACGGCACCCGCCTGGCGGACGTCACCGACTGGTGACGTCCCTGGCCCTGTCGGGGCACAGCGCCCGTGCCGGAGGGGCGTTCGCCCCGGCCTACAACGGCAGGCACTACGGCCGCCATATTGAGCGCGTCGCCCTGCTCCCCGTGAGGCTTCTACTCGTCAGCGCCGTCGTGTGCATCGTGCCCCACTGCCCGGCGCCGGATCACCCGATCACAGTCGGACTCGCCGCGGCGGGCGTGCTGACCATCACCGTCGGCCGGTGACGGCTCCTACGCGTGCGCCCGAAAGCCGACGAGTCTCTCCGATCTGGGAAACTCACCGGCGCTCAGCCTGACATGCCACGCACGGCCGCCATCGCTCACCGCAGACGGCAAGGTGCAACGACCCGAACCCCGGCCCGATGCCCCCGCCGGAGTAATGGCATCCTCTTCCTTACTCGGAGGAAGAGGTGTCGACTCCGCTTAGTGCTCGACCAGCCGGTCTGACCTGCGCTGGCGCGACATCGCGCTCGGCAATGGCGCTACTCGATATGGCACTGGTTCCGGGACCTCACAAGGCACCCGTTTCGTTACCTTGTGAGGTACCTGTTGCGTTATCAGCTCCCACTCAGTGCTGCCGCCCTTCTGCAGCCCCTCGATATCGGCCACTTGGCCCCCACCTGAGTCAGCAGCTAGCGGTGATGTACCGAAACGGCCTCACTGCCAGGCGGCCCGGAGTACGCCGCGAGGCGGGGCTGCCCCAGACCCCGTCGAGCACCCGGCAGCACCGCCGACGACCGATCCGGTGGGGCCGGCGACAACTGGCGAGCCATCAACTACCTGACCAGACTGCGACCTGCCGCTGCGAGCACAGGTCGTGGACGACCTGGCCGTCGACAAGGCCCGAACCACAGCTGGCCCGCACGCAAGGCGGCGTGGGTCAGCGTTTGCACGCCTGGGTCAGCGAGGGCCAGCAGTTGGGCGAGCGTCTGACCTTGCATGGGGGAAGTCGGGTCAGGAGTTGGGTGCAGGGGCGTGAGGAGAGTTCACGACACGCAAACGGAAGGGAGCGTGCCGTGGCCAGTGGGGTCGAGGGCATCTTCAGAGGGCTGAACGCCGAGTGGACGCTCGTGTGTAGCGAGAGTACCTACGGGGTGCGCGTGGCCGGGTGGCTGGAGGGTGCCGAGGTGTTCGCCTCCGGCGAGGTGCCGGCCAGCCTGCCCGCCCTGCTGTCGGAGCTGGAGCTCCGCGACCGGTCCCAGGGGCGTGCGCACAGCGACCGATGGCTGTGGGCGCTGCTGGAGCAGGCGGCCGACCGCGGCGCGGACGCACAGCTCGCAGCGCGGGTCGTGGTGCAGGCGATGGCGCCCGGCGCGGTGCGGTTGACTCAGCGTCTGCGCGCGGGCCGGGACTTCGACGAGATCGGCCAGGTCGTACTGGCCTCCCTCTACCAGGTGGTGCGCACTTATCCGCTGCACCGCAGGCAGAAGGTCGCGGCGAACCTGCAGATGGAGACGCTCCATCTGGCCACCCGCGAGATCGCTGCGGACACCGGGGCCGGTGGCACCGCGCGCGTGGAGGATCTGGCTGATCTGGCTGCCGGTCACGATGTGACCGAGCACGTCTGGCAGGCGCTGGTGGCGGAGCAGGCAGTGGCCGCTGAGCTGGTGGAGCGGGCCGAGGACGCAGCCGGTGCACGCGGCGAGCTGGTCGAACTGCTCGTGTGGGGTGTGGAGACGGGCGTGCTGGACGGGGTGCGGGCGCAGGCGATCGCCCGCGATGTGCACGCTGATGGCCGGGGCGCGGCCGCGCAGGCAGGGGTGTCCGCTGTGACTTGGCGCAAGCGGCGGCAGCGTACGACGCATCAGCTGCGGGCGCTGGCCGAGCAGTGGGTGTGCGCGGCGTGACAGCGGCACGTGGAACGGGTCGCGCACACGATGCGCATCCCGCCCGGGACACACGTGGCGAAGCACACTGACCAGGTCCGGTGCCGTCGGGTATCCGCACGCTCCGCGAAGGCGTCAGACAGCGGGCTCGTGCGGCGGGCAGCTGGTTGTCGGTGCCTGGGCTTCTGCCTGTCGGGCACGCCGCTGCGAGCGTAGGCCGGTGCCTGGCCGGTCCGGGGCCGACCAGTCCGGCTCGGGCCCGGGGTCCTTCGTCGCTACCTTGGTCACCTGCAGCCCGGCGGCCCGGCCTCGGGTGTGCTGACTCGTATCGCACGTCAGCAGCCGGACATCGCGGCCGGCCAGGCCCTGGATGTCCATGGCCCGGTCGATGATCTCTTCGTCGGGGCGGTCCAGGCGCACGTGGCCGGGAGGATCGAGGACGATCTCCAGGGTGACCCTGCCGCGGGTCTCGCCGTCCTGGACGGTGTGCTCTCCGGCATGCAGGATCCCGTCCGTGCCGCCCTGGAGGACTCCGTCGAGAAGGCCGAGGGTGTGGGCGGAACGCCAGCGGGCGCGCTGCTTGCTGGCGTCCTTGAGGCCGTCCAGTTCGTCGACCACCACGATCGGGAACAGCAGGCGCACGAGTTCCTCGCGCGGCACATCGAGCACCTCGTGCAGGTCGACGTCGGCTAGCCGCACGGCGTTCTGGATGTAGAAGCTGGTGTCGGCGACGACGAAGACCTCCCGCCCGGACCACCGGCCGATCTGCGCATCCAGCGCGGCCACGGCCGCCTCGAAAGCCTCGATGCGCTCGGCCACCTCGAGTTGGACCAGACCGTTCACCAGACGCTCCTGAGCGGAGCCGGCCAGGATGCCGCAACTGGCCAGCAGGGCCTTGTACCGGGGAGTGAAGACGAGCCGGTCGAGGTCGCTGTCACTGACCTGGGAGCGCAGCATCCGTGCCGATTCGGTGGCCCACTCCAGATAGGTCAGCAACCCGTGGAAGGCGTTGCCGGAGGGCTGCTGCAGGTTCATCACCGTGGTGTGGACCCCGCTGAGGACCTGGCGAAGGGTCTTCCGGTCGGTGCCCCGGCGGGGTGTGATGAGCATGCGCTGATGATGTCAGCGCGGACCGCGGGTGCGCCTGGGGTTTCCGACGCTACCGGCCTCCAACTCCTCCTGCTGGCGGCTGCGATCCATACGATCGGCGGAGACTCGCGCACGCCAGCCGCTGGGCCCCCAGGCCCAGGCCTCCGCCGCTCCGCAGCCCGGTCCGAGCGCCGCCCGGCGCCTGCGCGCCTCGCAGGCCCGACGTCGAAACGGCGCCGCTCGCACCGACCGGCTGGTCATAGCCCGGCTCCGCGAGCGCGGTGTGCTCGGCGCCCCGGACCCGACTCCTTGAGCTGCCTAATCGACAAGGGCGTCCGCTGCTGCGAGGCGGCCTACTGCGTGGGAGGAAGCCACAGCAGGTCGATCGCGGCGGTGGTGCGGTAGGTCCAGCGTTTGCGGCCGGTGGAGAGGCCCAGTGCGTACACCTGGTGAGACCGTTTGCCCTTGTGAGGGTCTCCGGCGACGTACGTGGTGTCGTCAGTGACTTGGGGCTGTGCATCAGGATCTCCCTCAGGGAAACGCCAGCGTTCCTTGCCAGTGGCCGCTTCCAGGGCGAGCACGGCAGTCTCAAAGGCCCTTGAGGAGGGCACGAAGGCGTCGATGTAGACGCTGTCGCGGGTGGCGATCGCCGAGATGCCATCTTCCGCGGCGGTGCTGTGGCTCCGGTCGTAGCTCCAGCGCCGTTTGCCGGTGGCCGCGGCCAGGGCGTGCATCACCTGCTCGTCGAGGCACAGGTAGACAGTGTTGTCGTGGACGTGCACCGCGTACACCTGCTTCGGGTCCAGCCAGTAGTCCCAGCGTGGTTTGCCGGTGGAGGCATCGAGCTTGGAAAGGCGGCCGTCTCTGACGGCGTAGGCGGCATCGCCGGTGGCCTGCACTCTCACCTCGTTGTGGACATCAGGCACCTTCCAGCGCCGTGTGCCGGTGCGTGCATCCAGAGCGGTGAGCCCATCGTCGGGGTGGGTGATATAGAGGGTGCCGGAGCGCAGGGTGATCTCCGGTGGGCGCTCGCCACGCGGCACGGTGACGCGCCACTTCCTCGTGCCGGTGGCCGTGTTCAGAGCGTTGACGTGGCCTTGGGCGTCGCTGACGTAGACCGTCCCGCGCGCGCTGGTGATGTCCCGCCAGTCGCCTCCCCGGCTGGCATAGCGCCACTGTCTTCGCCCGGTGTTGGTACTGACGGCTTCCACGGCGTCGGCGGTGCCGACGTACAGCAGGTCCTCGGAGCCGGACCGGCGAGATTCGCTGCTCAGGATGAGCGCGTTGGCGGTGAGCAACGCGGCGATGACAAGGGCGATCCGGAACCGAACCGTCGCCGATGGCCAGAGACTCTTGCGCCTTCGGCCTTGTCTGCGGGGCTGGACCGGGACGCCGCGTTCCGGTGCCACGCCGGTGGTCTTCGATGGTGTGTCCCAGTCGTGCAGAGGTGGGTTGTTCGCCAGTTGTGTGCTGGTCACGGGGTTGTCTGGGTTGTCCAGCACGGTGGGGCCGGAGGAGGGCGCCAGGTTGTCGCGGGCGGCCTGGGTGAGCGTCTGGGTGAACACATTGACCTGGTGCGCCTTTTCCAGGGCACGGCTCATATCGGTCAAGAAAGCGTCCGGGGACCTTTCCGGGACGACAAGCGCGGAGCCTTCAGAGGCAGCCGGGGAGGCCGGCAGTGCTCGCAGCGCGCGCAGCTCCTGCTCCAGCTCCTCCACCCGGTCCTCGGCCGCCCGTGCCAGGTTCTGCGCTTCGTCGCGCTGCTCCTGGGCCCGGGCGAGTTCGCTCTCGGCGTGGTCAGCAGGCCGCCGAGGAGTCCAGCACCACGTCCCCTCCGTGACCGGTCAGGTGCAGCGCGAGGTTTTTGACCGGGGCCAGATAGGCTGCGTCCATGCCCCAGTTGGCCAGGGCGAAGACCGGCTCGTCGCCGATCGGCACGCTGGCAGGGAACCCGAACGGCAGCTCAGCAGGGCCGCCTTCGGCGATCGTGTGCCGCACGCGGGGGTGGGCGGCCACGCGGGCGGCGAAGGCGAGGTCCTCGGCGCTGGTGTAGCCGTCGCTGTAGGTCACGGCGTGCACTTGGCCGGCCTCGGCAGCCAGGAGCACGGCGGTGGAGGAGTCCAGGCCCCCTGACAAGTCGGCTCCTACCTTTCCGCCTGCCGCGCGCACGCGGTGGTAGACGGCATCGGCAAGGGCCTGCCCGAAACCGGCTGCGCCCTCGCGGAGTCCGGCGGCGGGTTCCGCGTCGGTGAGGTCGACGAGGTGCGGCGGCCTGCCGGGCGCGTACAGCGGCCCGTATCCGCCGGGTACCCGACGGACCTTCGCATACGGGGTGCGGTTGGGCCAGTGGTGAGTGCCCGTTGCGATCTGCGCGGCCAGCAGTGGCAGATCGGGAGTGAGCGGGCAGCCCAGCAGAGGGGCCCTGGTCGCCCATACCATCGGCTCGCCGCCGCGCAGTGTGTAGTAGAGCGGTCGGAGTCCGGCCAGGTCTCCGCACACGAACTGCCCTGCAGCGGTCCGGGCCAGCACCCAGTACGAGCCCGGCCACCGCGTCGGCTCCGCCCACCGTCCTGTTTTCGCCGCGGTGAGACCGCGGGCCAGATCCTGGTCACTGACCGGGCAGTCGCCCAGCACGAGGAGCCGGGCGCGGCCGTCGGTGATCTGCCGTGTCCGTCCGCCCTCGCTGTGCCGCACCTGGTCAAAGCCCTCGGCCAAAACGCCTGTGTGCTGTGCCCTGTTGCTGCTGGCCATCCACTGCGCCGTCATCTCGCCCCTCTCTGGGACCGTGCCGTGTCATGAGCGCGGGGCCCGGCATGCCGGGCCCCGCAATCGTCCTGGCCCGCGACGGTCACTCGAAGTACCACTCCTTGTCGGCGTCGTTCTCCTTCTGGCTGCCCAGGGTGAGCGCGGCAGCCGGGTGGGTGCTGGCCTGCGGTGCGAAGCCGTCGGTGCTCGGCGTGGTGACGGTGGGGTTCTGGTCGGTGGGCTGGGTGGGGAGGATGGTCTGCTCGGCCATGACCGGCCCTTCTTGTCAGGGGTGGAGGTGGGGTGGTGCTGCCTCTATGTCACCGCGAGACAAGATCTGTTCCCAGAGACGGAGTTGGGGACTTGCTGGGAGTGGATCTGGGAGGTAGCTGGGACACGCTTGGGATATCAGCCTGTCAGGAGGTCGAGCACGGCCCGGTGGTATGTGACGTACACCGTGGGCAGTTCGGCGAGGTGGGCGCGCTCGTCAATGCCGTGCAGTCCCTGGTACGGCACGCCGAAACCGGCTGTGGCCCCGATGCCCTCTTTGGCGAGCAGATTGCCGATGTTCGAGGGGCCCGCGGTCTTGGCCCTGACGGTGAGCCCGGCTTGCGCGGCGGCGCCGAGGAGGGCGGCGGCGGGCTGCTCGTCCTCGGCGAGGCGGAACGGCGGCCACGCGGCGACCGGGGTGATCTCGGTGGGTTTCGGGGCGGGCAGTTCGGCGTCGAGCTCAGCGGCGGCCTTGCGGATGAGGGTTTCGGCGTCGTGCCCGTCGAAGCCGGGTGTCGTCCGCATGTCGACGTTGATGTCGACCCGGTCGGGGGTGACCGAGAAGCCCTGTCCGCCGTGGAGGGCGGTGACCGTCAGCTTCGGCGGCAGTGGGAACCCCGAGCCGTCGTCCATGCCCGGCAGTTCGGCGGTGTCCAGGAGCCGCACGAGGTGGGCGGCGCGGGAGATCGCGCCGATAACGGTCTTGCTGGACCCGGAGTGCCCGGAGGGAGCATGCACGGCGATGGTGGCCCGCCACAGGCCCCGGCCGCCGACCACCACTTCATCCAGGCCCGGGTACCCGATCATCACCCCGGCGGGACGCGGCGCAGTGGGGTCGGTCAGGTAGGCGCGGGCGCCGCCGAAGCTGCCGGTGTGCTCATCCACGTCCAGGAGCACGGCGAGCCCGCCGCGCAGGCCGGCGGCGACCGGCGCGAGGTCGGCGGCGATGTGGCAGAACATGGCGGCGGCGAGCTTGGAGTCGGCCGCACCGCGGCCGCGCAGCCAGCCGTCCACGATGTCGCCGCAGGTCGGCGGGAATGTCCAGGCCCTCTCGTTACCGTAGGGGGCGGTGTCCACGCACGCGTCCAGTGTCCACCAGGGGCCGGGGCGCCCGCCGGGGATCTCCACCAGCAACCCCACCAGCGCGCCTGCCGCGTCCTGCAGGCGCCGGTGCGGCAGGCAGCGGTCAGCCAGCCAGTCCTCCAGCACGGCAAGAACGGGTCCGTAGTCGTCGACTCCTGCCCGGCTCGGCCGCCGGATCAGCTCGCTCGCCAGTTCGATCACGGATGCTGTGCGGGCCTGGGCGGCTTGCGACATGTCCTTGCTCACGTTTCTCCCCACCACGGTCAGTTGTGCCGCGCCGGCAGTGCGCGGACGGCCGCGATCGTTTCCACCGGTCGCGCGGACGCGCACGCCTCCCGCCCATGGTGGAGCAGCCCCACCGCCCCCTCGCGGCTGAGGAGAACGCCGCAGTCGAATCCCTCTGCCCCGTGAAAGGAGGGCAGCGGCACCACGGCGGCGCTCTCCGAAGCGACGAAGAACCGTTCCAGCGCCTCAGCCTGCTCCACTATCCCGATATGCAGCGTCTTGACGCCGTTGCGGCGCGCGCACGGATCGCGCAGTTCCAGCAGCCGCACCAGATGGTCGGCGAGCGCCCGGTGCCGCGGTGGGCCGTACAGCACCCGGTAGTGGACCAGATCCGGCTGCTGGGCCACGGCCGTCTCGATCGCCGCCAAGTACGCCTTCTCCCGTGACCGGGAGCCGGTCACGACCAGGTGCTCGCATGCCCCGGCCACGACGCCGACCATCGCCTCGATCAGGTCGGTCCAGCGGGTGAGGACCTTGACCACCACCGCTGTGCCGGATGTCTCCAGCACGCTGGTGGCCGCACCGTCCTGATGGGCGAACAGCACCTCCGAGCGCTCCCGGTACACCTGGCACAGCCCCGCCCGGTTCCGCTTGCCCGTACGGCGCCGACCAGACTCCCACGCACTCATCAGACTCGCGTCCGCTGCCCCGCCGGTGATCGCGTTCAGCGCGTCGGCGGCCTCCTCCAGCGTCATGTTCCGTGCATTCCGAGCCCGCCTGAGCGCCGAGTCCCCGCCTGTGGCCGCAGACACGGACACCACCCCTCCCCCGCCTACCGGCATGCACCCGCAGCCTTCCCTGCCCGGTGGCATTCCCCACTACGAAAGCCCCCCTGCCTCACCAGGCGGACCGACGGTCGGCAGGCATCACCATCGAGAGGGCGTCAGAGTTCGGGGGTGGTGCGGTGGGCGTCGGACGGGCTGGCCTGTCGCGCTGCCACCGTGCTGTGTGGGCGTGGTGTTACTTGAGCATGTGGGCTGCCTCCACCCGTTGGAGGTGGATGAGGACGTCGTGTGTCTTCGCGAGCTGGATCTGCGGGGCGTCTGCGATGCCGGGGTAGGTGGCGCCGATGTTCTTGACGGTGTGTGGTGCGGCGAGCCAGGTGCGGGCCGTTGGCGGGGTGTCGCGCAGGTCGAGGAGGAAGTCGCGGTAGCGCACGCGGTCGAGGGTGTGCTCGGCGGTGCCGGGCTCGGCCGGGCCCACGGCGAAGCGGTGGACGCCGCCGTCCTGGCCGAGGGCGTTGAAGGAGCCTTGGTCGAAGGTGAGGCCGACGCTCAGGTAGCCACGGCCCAGCTGTTTGCGGAGGAAGTCGCCCTGGACCTGCGGATGGCTGGTGGGGGCGTAAGTCTTGAGGGCGACGTGGCTGTTGTGGGCGCCGAGCATGATCTTGTTGCCGGTCTGGCGCTGCCACCAGGTGACGTTCTCGGCCATGACGCGGTCGCGGTAGCGCATGGCGTCGGGGATGGCCTGCGGGTCGTCCCAGTCGAAGGCGTACAGCGTGGTCATCTGGTGGATCGCGGTGGCGTGCTGGAGGGCCCAGGCGTATGCGTCGGCGCCTTTGCCGGGGCGCTGTTTGAGCAGGTCCACTGCCCGGCCGGTCCGCTCGGCGAGCTGCTTGCGTTCGGCCAGGGGCTTGGCCAGGTATGCGTTGACGTATGTGTCGGCGTCGGTGGTGGGCCGCAGGCCCCGGTACAGCTGAGTGAGCTGCGAGGTGAGTTCGGGGCGGGCCTTGGCGGCGTAGGCGCTCACCTTGTCGTACAGCTCGGCGCCGGCGAATCCGTTGTCGTCGCCGACGAAGCGGACGGGGTCCTTGGGGTGCTTGATGTTGTACGCGCGCATCCACTGGAGCAGGCCGCGGTATTCGGCGGTGTTCCAGAACCGGTAGGTGCCCTGGAACTCCTCGTCCATGATCTGCTTCAGGTCGCCCTCGCCGTGCGTGAGGTAGGCGTCGAGTCGCGCTCCGGTGCTCCAGGGGGCTTCGAGGGCGAAGGCCCTGAAGCCCTTCTCCTCGACCAGGTACCGCAGGATCCGGTGCTTGACGGTGAAGAACTCGTGCGAGCTGTGAGTGGCCTCGCCCAGGCCCACCACCCGGGCGTCGCCGACCATGGTGCCGAACGGGCGGAGGTCGGCCAGGCTGCCGCGGGGCTCGGTGGTGCGCAGCGGGTGGGCCACCCGGCCGAGGGCCGTCTCGGGAGAGCGGAACGCGGCGGCCGCGGCCTGCCCCGGCCCGGCGGGCGCGGCGGGCGCGGCGGCGGAGGGGGCCGGTACGGCGACGGGGGCCGACGGGGTGGTGGCGAAGGCGGCCGGGGCGAGGGCCAGGGTGGCACCGAGCGGGGCGAGGAGGACGGCGAGCAAGGCCTTGTGCGTGGTCATGGGCCTTACTCTCGCCGCGCGGGGGCGCGCCAGGCCATCCACTAGGCCCCCCGGCCGGTCCGGGAGTCAGCTACACCGTCGATGTGGGACTGAGGTCCTGGTCGCGGGGTGAACCTCGGGCGCAGCGGCGGCCCCGGCCGCTGTGAGGGCCCGCTGGGGCCGGGTGCGGGTGCGTGATGTGGCCGCGTTGCCGAAGCCGGCCGCGGTGTCCGCGCAAGGGTTTTCCTCGCCTGCGCATTGGGCCGACGCCGAGTTCCAGCACTGGTGGTGCGGATGTGTGTGGGACTGCTGCGACAAGGTGGAGTAGGTTCGGCAGCAGCACCGATCTCGGCAAGTGGCTCCGTGACCGCCCCTGCAGGTGGCCCCAGCTGCGGGACGGGCAGCGCCAGGTGCTGCTCGAGCTGCGGATAGGCCTGGCTATCGGCGACAGGGGGGTCACGAGCGCGGGCGCGGGCCGCGTACCGCGCGCTCCCGCACGGAACGGCTGATGGAAATCGTGGCCGCCGCCCGCCAGCACCTGGAAGAAGTCGGGTTGTTGGTGGGTGAGGAGGCCGACACCGCGACCGCGTCACCTACCAACCATGCGTCGTCGGCGTCCCCGTACGGCTAAGACGGCGGCTGAGCGGCGCTCGCGCACGCTATGACGCCTCCCCACCCGAACGTCAAGCCCTCTTCCACAGCCTTGGTCTCTCCTGGGCTGCTCCATCTGGCGGCAGGCGGGTGGAGTAGCGGGCCGGGCCCGGCGGCGGGCAATGAGCAGGCTTGGTCCCCGCAGGCGGTGGGGCTCGTTTCACGGGCGCTCATCCTTCATCGGTCAGGGCCTTCGTGAACAGCTCTTCGGAGTCCAGCGACCGATCGAACCATGGTTGTGAGTACCAACGGCTGTATCGGTTGAGGCCGGTCCGGCCGGATGGGAGTGGCCAGTTGTGGAGGCTTGGGCTCAACCTTGGTTTTACACAAGGGCCTTAGGTCCCTGTGTATCCCAAATTGCTGCAGAGTAAGGCGAGATGCCCCCTGATGATGTGAGCTCACTCACCTTGGCGCGATTTGAAACAGAATGATCTTAGGGATACCGTTCGTAACGCCCGCTCGGAGGTTCTGACCAAACCATCGAGGGCTCAACGTAAGAAGCAGGGGGAACCAGGCGAAGCCGAAAGGTTTCGCTGGCCGTTGGCTTCGCCGGGCTCCGCCCCTGCGCGCTATCACGCAAAGGGAAGTGTACGTGAACCGTATGCGTCTTCGGACCGCTTTCGTTTCCACCGTCTGTGCTGCCGCCGTGGGCATTTCCGGCATCGGCATCGCTAACGCCACCGCCCCTCAGGACGCCCGCCCGACGACCGCCGTGGACACGGGCAGTGCCACGGAGCAGCAGCTCGACGAGCTCGCTGGCTACCTTGAGGCGATATTCGACGGCAAGATCTACGACGCTGAGGGCAAGTTCGACTACGACAAGACCCGTGCCGAGTACGGCGCGGATCTCGCCGACGCCCTGGCCGATGAGTTCGCGGGCCTGAACAAGTCGGAATCGAAGCGCGTCAAGCGCAGCTACGCGTCCTGCGTCCTCAAGGGCGTTGGCCTGGGCGGCATTCTGGGTTCCAGCACCGCCATCGTGAATGCCATCAAGGGCAAGCACTGGAAGGAGGCGGCCAAGCTGATCACGAAAGAAGCCGCTAAGCGGGGCATCAAGATTGGCGTGAAGGGCGGCGTTGTCGGCCTCGCGTCCGCTCTGGGCGGCTATGCCGTCTGGTGTGCGATGCCGTGGGCGTAGCCTCCCTGATGGCCGTGGGCATAAGGGTGTAACCGCGTGAAAGCCGGGTGGGCGGGCTTATGCAGCCAATCCACCCTGCTCTCAGGGAACATCCCCTTGCACTACCAGGCGAAGATGCGCGAGGTATTCCTCGAACCGCTCGCGACCGGACTCCGAGAGCCGGACCTGGGTCACCGGCCGACGCCGCTCGCGCAGCTTCGCGATCTCCACCAGCTCATCCTTCTCCAGGATGCCCAGCTGCCGTGACAACTCGGCAGCAGAGAGGCCCAGCGCCTCGCGCAGATCAGCGAAAGTCACCTGCTGAACATGGCGCAGAGAGCCGAGAATCGCCAAGCGGACGGGTGAGTGCATCACCGTCACGAGGTGTGTGCGGGGGTGCTCGTTCGCCATGCTCAGCGCCTCCACCGCAGCACGAGGTAGAACAGCAGACCAGCGGTCGGCAATGCCGCCGCGGCCAGGGATCCCGCCAGAGGCGCCGGGCTGTCCCACAGAATCTTGGACCCCGGGGCACCGAGCATCACGGTGGCGAAGACGATCGAGGCGTTCTCCGCGGTGGTGTGAGGCCTGCGGCGGGTGGCGCTCAGGTGGAACCAGTACCACCCCATCATCAGCGCCACAGCCGCGATGAGAACCAGAACGCCCAGCGCCACCGGAGTGCTGTTCGCGCTGGTGACTGCCAGTCCGGACAGCAGAACGGCGGCAGAGGCCACCCCCAGTACGCGCTCGCCGATCCCGGCAGGCTTGTTCAGGTTAGGGGCTCCATCGATGACCCCCAACTGGCCGGCTGCATCGAGCTCTCGCTCCACGACTCATCCCTCCTGCGGAACGCTTCCTTTCAGTTGCAAGACTCGCATCTAGTTTCCAGAATGGCAACTAGATGGTGAGATCCGATTGCCGCCGATCGGTGTCCCGCCCAAGGCGGGGCGCCGGTCCCCGGTATCGATGCCATCAAAAGATCCCCGTGCCGCTCAACGGCACCCGCAGCACCCCCGGATAGGTCTGCGGCCGCACCATCGCCGCCTACGAGCTCACCGTCGCCCAGGCCGGCCATGAACTGCCCCACCCCGTGCTGCGCGCGTGCGACAGCTCCCCGGCCCAGCACTTCGCCTTCCAGGCCGGGCCATCCGCCAGCCCGGCACCGTCCTGCGGCCCACCGGTCGCGGCAACAACGCGGCCACGGTCATGACCGGTCATGGTGTGTGCTGCGCCCGGCCGTGCTGCTGCGCGGTCCCCGCGCAGCAGCACGGCCGGGCGGCGGATTACCGCTGTGGCCGTTTCCTTCGGCAGGATGGGCGCCATGACCGAGATCCGTACCCCCCGCCTCCTCCTGCGTCGCTGGCATGACGACGACCTCGTGCCGATGGCGGACATCAACGCGGACCCGCGGGTCATGCGCTGGATCGACGACGGCTCGGTACGCGACCTGGACCACACCGCAGAGGAAATCGAGCGGTGGGAGGAGGAGTGGGACGAGGAGGGCTTCGGGCTCTTCGCCGTCGAGTTGCTGGCCTCGGGTGAACTGGCAGGCTTCACGGGTCTGTCCGTGCCCGGGTTCCTGCCGGAAGTAGGGCCCGCCGTGGCCATCAGCTGGCGGCTCGGCTCACCGTTCTGGGGCCAGGGATACGCCTCCGAAGCCGCCCACGCCACGCTGGAGTTCGCGCTCCAGGACCGCGGCCTGGAGCGCATCATCAGTATCAGCCGGGTGGGTGACCACGCCTCCGAGAACATCATCCGCAAGCTCGGCATGGTGCCCGAGCGGGAGACAGCGCACCCGCAGTACGCCTATCCCCTGCAGGTTCACGCCATCGACCTCACCGAGTTCCAGGCATGAACCAGCCACACCACCGGCCACCACATGACAGCCGACCGCTGTTCATACGTCCCTGAGCTCGATGACCAGCGGTGGTGACCGCGGGCGTGGTGGCCGCGGTGGCCGCTGTCCCTCAGACGGAGTGCGGCCCCGCCCGCGGCGGGAGCAGGCGTTCGGCCAGGCGGCCTAGTGCTGCCGCCCAGGCCGGAGACCTCAGATCCCTCCGGCGAGGACGGCGAAGAAGATCACACCGGCGCTCCCGGTGAGCACTGCGGCCAGCGACTGATTCCGGTTGGAGCCGCTGGCCAGCCCCAGCAGGCCGAAGGTCACCGCGAGGACACCCGCCAATGGCCCTGCCCCAGCGGGAGTGAACGGGCGGGGCAGCCCAGCGGCCACAAGGCCCGGCCAGGGGGCTAAGGCACCCCCTTACGCCTAAGGCCCCGCCCCGCTGGAAGATGCGGAACCTTCCCGATGTGCCGGACCCGCCTGGGAAACGACAGTGGAGTCATCACCGAGAGCGAGACACCAGCACCGCAGGGGGACACGAAAATGTTCGACTACGAGATCCACCAGTTCCGCGCCGCCGAGCTCGCCCAGCAGGCCGCCCGCCACCGGCTCGTACGCGAAGCACGCAAGACCGCCGCCGCGCCGCGCCGCCGGGTGCTGGGCCGGGAAGGAGCCGAGGCCCGCCTGACGGCCCAGCGCACCACGGCCGCCGACCGCTACACCCGCGCCGCCTGACCTGGGGCGAGCGCCATCGGTCGGTAGCGGCCGCGAGACCGCGTGGCTCCGTACCGGTGCACGGTCTCGTTGGCCACCCGCCGGATCTCGCGCAGGGCGGTACGGCCCGGTTCCGTCACCACTTGATGGTGCCGCCTCACCGGCGAAACCATCCCCAACTGGCACGGCCCCCGGGCCGGGACCACACGCGCGTCACGGGTGCACGCGTCCGGTCAGTGCGTGTCGGCGTCAGTCACAAGCTGGTGGCGCAGCAGGGTGGTGCGGCCGTCGAAGGAGCGGGTGCCGGTCAGTTCCAGGGCTGTGCGCTGTGGGGCGGCGGGGAAGGCCGGCCGTCCTGCTCCCAGGAGCAGCGGGTGGATGACGACGTGGTATTCGTCGATCACTCGGTGTTCGGTGAGGTGGGCGGCGAGGTCGCTGCCGCCGAAGAGCACGAGGTCTGTGCCTGCGTCCTTGAGGGCGGTGATCTGTTGGGCGGGGTCCTCGGAGATGATGCGCGTGTTGAAGTCGGCCGACGTCAGGGTGCGGGAGACCACGACCTTGGGGGCCTGGCGCCAGACGGGGGCGAAGGCGAGGTCGTGCGGGTCTTGTGAGTACTGTTCCGCGTTCGGCCAGAACCCGGCCATCAGTTCCCAGACCTTGCGGCCGTAGAGGAACACCGTTCCCTCAGGGGTCAGTTGCTGGGAGTACGCGGAGAGCTCCGGGCCCATCGCGGGCCAGTCGAACTCGCCGTTCGGCCCTTCGATGTAGCCGTCGAGGGACTGGTGTACGAGGTAGGTGAGCTTCCCCATGGGAGTGATCGTTCCTTTCGCGGTGGATACCCGGGCAGGGGTGTGTTGCGGGCAGAGCCGTATCGGCTGTGCGCCGACCGGTGTCGGGCTGCGTGCGGGTGTGGGTTGTCGTCGCCGTGCTCATGGCTCGGCTGTGGGACGGGCGCGGTTGGCCTGCGTGGGTGGAGAAGCCGGGGCAGGGCCTCCGTGTGGGGTCGGGGCTGCGCGGCCTGAGGAACGCTATGGTGCGTTCACTCAATGGTCAATCGGGTTGGCCTTATGCGGGGTTGTTTATGCAGCTGATGTGGGCTTTATCGTTGCAATGGGTGTGCAGATGAACGCAAGCGGTGCGCTGCTCTTTTGCAATGGCCGGCAGGCGGGCGCACACGGCGGTTCCCCACGAGGAGTACGACGCGGCCAGGAGCGGCCGGTGATGCGCAACGGCGTGCCCGCCGCGGCGCGCCCGTCCTCGCGGCGGCTCGCGGGATGGTGGGCGCGCTTGCCTCGCCGGACGCGCGGCGGTTCCCGGGGCGGTTGGCCGCGGGTCCTGGTCGGCTCCGGGCTGCCCGCGTGCCGGCCGGTGTCTTCGCCCTGCCCCTGCTCCACCGGCAGTGGAAGTCTCGCGGCCGTGGAACGCGTAGAGCGCCTGCGGGGCAGCCCGATGTGCTCTCGCCGGTGAGGTGGCGGGCCGAGGAACGCGCGCGAGTTCCAGCAGGTTCTGGCCCTCACCCGGCAGCGGTCTGCGGCCGTGGGCGCGGACCGGCTCCAGGTCACCGGCTGCTCTCGCTCGTGCTGCGGATGTGGGCCGACGCCGACGTGCAGGAGGTGCACACGGTGCTGGAGATCGGCACCGGGACCGGCTACTCCACCGCGCCGGCCTGCCAGCGCCTCGGCTCTGATGGCCTCACCTCGATCGAGGTGTGGACCGCCGCCGTCCTCAGACAGCTGCGGGAGCGCGTCGAGCACGTCCTGGACGCCTACGGGGCGGCCGGCCGGGGCCTGAGGGCCGGTGCTTTCGAACGCCAGCACCACCGCGGAGCGTCCTCATCGTCCACGGTGACGATCAGCCGCAGCCGAACTCCTCGCCCCCGGCCCATACCGGCACCGTACGGCCGACACCATGTCATCAGCACCGGCAGCTCATCCGTCCTCCTCGTAGAGCCACGGCGTAAACCAGACGCGTGATGACCGGGGTACGGCAAGCAGGAGAATCATCAGGATTCCCAGCCCCAGAGTCATGAACCCGAAGAAGATGCCGCAGAACCTGGCACCACGATTCCCCTGCCACAGCCCCCAGGCTATCGAGCCCGGCAGGGCCGTGAGCAGGGCGAACAGGAGCCACTGCGGCGCACCTTGTATGAGTGCGACGAGTACGATCGCCAGCGGCGCGACGGCCAGGACCCCCCAGATCACGACCGCCCACATGACCGGCGTCGGTGGTTTGCGCGTCTTTGCTGAAGTCACTTCGCGGAGCGTAGAGGCAGTGGGCCGGGAGGGGTCCCGAAGCGGCTTCCTCACACCGGACTTGAACCAATCAAGCCGACCCGGCCCGGCTCGTTCTTGGTCCACCGCAGCCGGATCTGCTCGTAGCCGCCTCGCGTCATCCGGTATCTCCCGGTCACCGGGTAGGTCACAGCTCAAGCCGGGGAACCCAACGCCCTACGGACCGGTCCACGGCTGCCTCCACGCCCGCAGGTGCACGGCCTCCGCGAGCCGCCCGACGGCGCCGTAGGCCGTGGTGCCGTGCCCCGGCCCGCGGGTGTGGTGCCCGGCCCGGCCGGGCTCCTGCTTGTTCCTGGCCGGTCAGGCCGCGGGCGGGATGTTGTGGTTGACGCGGAAGAGGTTGTGCCGGTCGTAGCGGCGCTTGAGTGTCGTGAGGCGTTCGTAGTCGCGTGGTCGGTAGGCGCGGCGTACCCGGGTGGCGGTCTTGTCGTGGTCGGTGAGGAAGTTGGGCTGGGTGTGCCCGGTCAGGGAGGGGCCGAGGAGGTCGAAGACCTGCTGCTGGCCGGCCTCGAGGGCGGCGTCCTTGCCCGGATCCGGGGCCACGTCCGCGACGAACAGGTTGAACGCGGCGTCGCGCGGTCCGACCGCGTTGGGGTGCTTGGGGGCACGCGCGAGCGCACCGCCGAGGTGGCGGATCTCGACGACCATCGGGGGCCGGTCGGCGTCGGGGCCCGCGGCGCGCAGCAGGCGCCCGAGCGTCGCGTCGTCCAGTGCCCGCAGCGCACCGGCGCGCTCGCGCGTGCGGATCGGGCCCGCCGGATCGGCGTAGATCTTCGCGAGGTCGGTGTAGGGCATCTCGGCCACGCTGTCCTGGGCGGGGCCGAGGGCGCGCAGCGGGCGCAGCAGTTTCTCGCCCTCGGCCGCGTCGCCGGTGAAGGCGACGCGCAGCTTGGCGAGGGTCTTGCCGCGCAGGGGCTCGGGGAAGGCCGGGCTGTCGGCCGGGACGTTCACGATCACCAGTGAGGTCGTCATGCGTTCGGTGAGGGTGCGGGTGAACTTCTGGTAGGCCTTGAGGAGTTCGGGTACGCCGCCGGTGAACAGCATGTTTCCGCCGTACAGGCGGGTGAGGGGGAAGAGCGCCGTCTCGATCTCGGTGATCACGCCGAAGTTGGACTTGCCGCCGCGCACGGCCCAGAACAGGTCGGCGTCGTGGTGCGGGGTGAGCCTGCGTCGGCGTCCCTTGGCGTCGACCAGGTCGACGCGGGTGACGTGGTCGGCCGCGAAGCCGACGGTGCGTCCGATCACCGGGAGGCCGCCGCCGCTGGTGTATCCGGTGACGCTGACGTCCACGGCCGAGCCGCTGGCGGGTGCCAGGCCGTGGGCGGCCGCCGCGTCGATGAGTTCGGAGAAGACCACGCCGGGGCTCACTGCGGCGGTGCGCTGGGCGGTGTCGATGCGGATGCGCTTGAGCCGGCGGGTGTTGATGAGCAGTCCGCCGTGTGCCGAGCGGGCGATGCCGTGGCCGGTGGCCTGCACGGCGATCGGCACGCGGTGGTGGGAGGCGATGCGTACGGCGGTGGCGATGTCATCGGCGTGGCACGGTACGACGATCGCCGCCGGGTGGTGGTCGATGACCCGGTGGTAGGCGGCGCGTTCCGCGTCGTAGGCCGCGTCCCCGCGGACCAGTACCCGGTCGTCGGGCAGGGCGCGGCGCAGCTGTGCGTCCAGAGCGTGCTCGCCCCGGGTCGCGGTCGTGCTGTCCTGGGCGGACGCCGGGCCGGCGGCCACCGCACCGGCGGCGACGGCGAGGGCGCCGGCCCCCGCGGCCTTGAGCGCGGTGCGGCGGCCGGGCTGCTGCTGTGACACCTGGTGCTTCCTTGTCTCTCGTGAACTCTCGTGCCGTACGGATACGGCGACGCCGGGGCGTCACGGAGAAAGCTGGCATCTGGTGATCAACAGCGGTTCAACGGTGGATAAGCGGGCCGGGGTGCGGCTTGTGCGGCTGCGTGGGGTGGTCTGGGGCCTTTCAGTCTCAGGCCGCGAGGGCTATCGGCCGGGGCGGCTGCGGTGCGGCCGGGGCTGGCGTCCAGGGGCGGTCGGCAGCGTCGTCGAGGCCTGGGCCGGCCGCCCTGTCAGGGGTCTGCGTTACAGGTGCGGGGTGCGCGTCTGGATGTGGTGGTCGAAGGCGGCGCCGCCGACGCCGACCGTGGTCAGTCCGCCGTCGACGGTGAGGACGGCGCCGTTGACGTAGGAGGCGCCGGGTGACAGCAGCCAGTCGATCACCTCGGCGACCTCCTGCGGGGCGCCCGGCCGTTGGGCGGGGGTCAGCAGGGTTGCCTCCTCGTACGCCGCTTCGGTGCCGCCCTCCAGGCCTGCCTCCGCTGCGAACCGGGCCATCCGCTGGTCGGCCATCTCGGTGCGCACCCAGCCCGGGCACACGGTGTTGGCCCGCAGGCCCTGGGGCCCGTAGTCGACGGCCAGGGAGCTGCAGAGGTGGAGCAGGGCCGCCTTGGACGTCGCGTAGGCGGCGTTGCCGGCGCTGTTGCGCAGGGCTGCGACCGAGGCGACGGCCACCACCGCGCCGCGGGCGGCCAGCAGATGCGGCAGTGCGGCGCGCAGCAGCAGGAACGGGCCGGTGAGGTTGGTCCGCATCAGCGCGTCCCAGTCCTCGACCGTGGTGTCGCCGACCGCGCCGCCCCGTCCGATGCCGGCGTTGAGCACCACACCGTCGAGTCTCCCGTAGGCCGTCACCGTCGTCTCGACGAGCTCGCGCACGGCCTCGGGGTCACCGGCGTCGGAGGGGTGGGCCAGCGCTCCGGTCTCCTTGGCCACCCGGTGCAGTGGCTCGGGCCGCCGCCCGGAGATCACGACCTGGTGCCCGGCCGCGCACAGCAGCCGGGCGGTGGCGGCCCCGATTCCCGTTCCCCCGCCCGTCACCAGGACAACACGCTGTTCCGCCATGGTCGTTCGCCTCCGAAGATCGGCTTCCGGTTCCCCGCACGCCGAGCATACGAAGGGGCGGTGCTGCCGGGGCGGCCGGGTGCGGCTGTCTCGGCGGCGCGGCGGCTGGCGTTGGGCGGGGTGGGCGGTAGTCGTGTGCGCCGTGTACGTGTCCTCATCGCGGCTTGCTCCGGCCAGCCGGGCTGGCCTGGCCTGGCCGGAGGAGGCCGTGAAGTGCCCGGTGTCGGCCTGTTGTTCGGGAGTGCCGCGTTTCATGGGCGACGTACGCCATCCCGCCAGGACCCGCCCGGCCGGAGCGAGGAGGCGTTCCTGGAGACGGTCGCCGCGCTCGGGGTGCTGTTGTCCTGCGGCGTCGACGCCGGGCTCGACGAGCCGGGCGGGCGGTGCTGGGCCGGCACCGCATCGCGCTGTGTCCCCTTAGGCTGAATCGCTCCGGGATCCGGCCGGGGACATCACGAGGGAAGAGGCGTTCATGGGGGAACTGGACGGCCGCACCGCGCTGGTGACGGGCGGATCGCGCGGGATCGGGCGCGCGGTCGCTCTGCGGCTGGCCGCCGAGGGGGCGCTGGTCGCGGTCCACTACGGCGGCAACGACGCGGCCGCTGCCAAGACCGTGGCGCAGATCGCCGAGAGGGGCGGCCGGGCGTTCGCGGTGCAGGCCCGGTTCGGTGACAGCGGCGCGGTGGACCGGCTGTTCGACGGGTTCGCTGCCGGGCTCGCCGGTCACGGTGCGGACGGCCTGGACATCCTGGTCAACAACGCGGGCCTTCACTCGGTCAGTTCGATCGAGCAGCTGACCGAGGAGGAGTTCGAGCGGCTGCTGGCCATCAACGTGAGCACGCCCGTCTTCGTGGTCCAGCGGGCGCTGCCGCTGCTGCGGGACGGCGGGCGGATCGTCAACGTGGGCTCGGCGTCCACCCGGATCGCCGACCCCCACCAGATCGGCTACACCGTCACCAAGGCGGCGCTGGCCGCCCTTGGCCCCTCGCTCGCCAACGAACTGGGCCGACGCGGGATCACCGTGAACACGGTCGAACCCGGGGTGGTGCTGACCGACATGATCGCCCACTACGCCGAGGTTCCCGAGGCGGTGGCCGCACTTGAGTCGATCACCGCGCTCGGACGGATCGGCGAGCCGGAGGACGTCGCGGACGTGGTGGGCTTCCTGGCGGGGCCGCGGGGGCGCTGGGTGACCGGCCAGAGCATCGACGTCTCCGGCGGCACCTACCTCGGGCCGATCGCGCCCCGGTGACCTGGCGCGGGCGCGTACCGGGGCCGGGACGCCGGCCCGGGCCGCCTCAGCGCAGTGCGGTGCCGGTCCTCCCGGCGCCTGGGCGGCCGAACGGACCGGCACTCGGCTTCAGCCACCTGCTCAGAGCACCCTCACGGCCGGGCACTTGCGCGCGTGGAAGCAGCTGCGGACCGCTCTGCTCGCGCCCTGCCTGAGGTGCGGCCGGACGGGCGCGCCGGGCGTGGCTCCGGTGCCCGCCGTGGTTCGGCCGGTCTGGCGGTCTGCTGGCTGGTCCTCGCCGGTCCGCGGGGCGCGCAGGTGGGTGTGCTGTGGGGCAGTTGGCGAGGATGCCCAGGGCTGGCCCGGGGGCGGGGTGGCCCCGGGGGGGGGCGCGGTGGCCCCGTGCGGGGGCGGGAGCCCGCGGTCGCTGCGGGTGCCGGGGCTGCCCGGCGCGGTCGCGTCGTCACGCGCTTCGGCTCCTGCTGCGCGGCCTCGCAGGCGGTGCGCAGGCCCCCCGGGGTCGGTCAGGACGGGCGGGCCAACGGGCCAACGGGCCAACGGGCCAACGGGCCAACGGGCATGAGGATTGGCCTGCCGGGCTCCCCGTCAACGACGCGCGTCGGGGCGCCCTCCCTCCCAGGCGCTGACGGTTGAGAGGAAGCCGCAATATCATTCATTCGGGTGATTATTTGCTAAAACCCCCAGCTCTGCCTATACAGGGTGGATCCTGCAACTGCGGCGTGATTCTCACTGACCACGACAAGAGGGGAAGGACCCTTCATGCGTGCACTCAACCGAATCAGCAGGGCGACTCTGGCCATCGGCGCGGCCGCCGCGCTGGTCACGGGCCTGTCCACCAGCAACGCCCAGGCCGCCACCGGCACGTTCTTCTACACGCGGGCGGACAACGGGCACGAGACGACCCTCAACGTCCCCACGCCCAATGGCACATGCATCGCCGTCAGCGGTGGCGCACGCGATGCGCACAACGACACCGACACCGACGCCACCATGTACACGAACAGCACCTGCACGGTGTTCGCCGGGTTCGTCGGCTCCCGGAACTTCGAGACGTTCTCGGCGCCCTTCCCGACCTTCGTGAAGTTCGGCTAGCCCAGTTCCCCTGCCGGGGGCGGCGCCGGGTCGTGTACCGACGATCAGCCCGCCGCCGCCCCCGGCACCGGCGGCCGCACTCCGGCCGGACGCGCTTCGCCCATCGGCCCCTGGCAGCGCGTCGTCGCCGATGCCGGCCCCGCGGGCCGTCTCCGCGCGTGCCCCGACGAGGCGGCAGGAGAGCAGGGCGCCCCCGCGTCACGTCGGGCGGATGCGGGCGCGGATCGAACAGGTGCAATAATCGTCACTATGACGATAACGATCGAGGATGTGCGCACCGCGGTGCACGAGATGTCCGCAAAGCTCTACGGCGGGCGCACGTACGACCTGGTCGGGTTCACCATCCGCGACGGCTCCTACCCCTGGATCGAAGTCCACGACGGGGTCATCCACTGGACCCTGATGGAGCGCGGCGTGAGATGCGGCCCCACCACCACCGAGGACCTTCACGAGGCCATGCACTGGGTCGCCCTCGACGCCACCGGATCCATGGCCATGCGCTGGGAGCTGGGCCAGCGGGACCGGTGGCCCGAGGACCGCGACACGCGGATCGGCTGGAACGCCAAGCAGGTCGCCCTCCTGCGTCTCCTCGATGACCAGTGGGCCGAGGAGTTCCGGGCGGACATCCCCGTGCGATGCCCGGGAGTCCGGCTCCAGGACGTGGACGCCCACCCCCTCGCCGAATGGGCCGCGGTCAAAACCGCCGACGAGTCCTTCCTCGCCCGGCGCTGGCGCACCCTGCGCGACAAGCTGCGCGAACCGTACTGATTCTCCGCGCCCCCGGCCTTGCCCGCACCACCGTCGGCCGCGTGAGGCGTGCGACGACGGCTGTGAGGTGCCTTCCCGTCCCGGTGGGGCGCAACTCACGGTTTGTGGGTCACCCAGAGCAGTTCCGCCGGCCAGCGGCGGGCCCAGTCGGGCGGGTCGGTTTCGTTGTAGCCGTTGGGTGTTCCGGGTTCGGGCCGCGGCTCGATGAGGTCGTCGATGACGAGACCCGCGCCGCGCAGGACCCTGACCCAGTCGCCGTAGGTGAGTTGACAGCTGGTCGCGCCGTCGCCTTCGGCGATGGTGTTCAGCCCGAAGTGGTCCTGCTGCAGCGTCGTGGTCACGCGGCTGGCGGCTTCGTCGTAGCAGGCTTCGAACCACGCACTGGCGACGTTGAACACCAGGCGTCCGCCCCGGCCCAGGACGCGTGCGGCCTGCGGGACGGCCAGGTGCGGGGGCGCCCAGCTGAGCCCGCCGAAGTCGCAGAACACCAGGTCGAAGCTGTCGGCGGCGAAGGGGAGCTGCTCGGCGGCGCCCTGCACCAGCGGGTAGCGGGCCGCTCCCCTCGCGCGGGCCGCTGCGGCGAGCTGGGCTTCGGACAGGTCGAGCCCGACCACGGTGGCGCCCTCGGCGGCGAGCGCCCTGGACCACTGGCCGGCGCCGCAGCCCAGCCCGGCCTCCCCTCCTCTGCCCCCGGAGCTGAGCCAGGCCGCCCGGGCTCGCGGGGCAACAGCAAGACCGTGCAGGGGGCGCGCTGCCGGCCCTGCGCACAGCCGCTCCGCACCCCTGGCACCGGCTGACGCTGGAGCAGGCCCGCCCTCGCGCTCGCAGCCCACGCGGGAGAAGCTCCTCGCGCCCGCGCCCGGCAGCGGCGCGCTCCGGGCCACCGGGGCCAGGGCCCACCTGGCCCCCGGTCTTCCGCGCCCGATCGGGGCACGCCCGCAGGCATAACGCTGCGACCACCGGCCACGCGACAGCCGACGCACTGGACCGACACCGCCCCGGAAACGGTCACCCATCACCCGCCTCAACTAGCCGCATCCGCCTGCTGGTTGTAGGATTTTCCAACGATTGCAGATCAGTACAATGATGAGGGGCAGGACGATGAGTGCGAAGCGTCCCGACGACGCGCCCAAGCGGTGGAAGGGCGTGCACAAGGCGCTCGCCGACCCCTTGCGCATCCGGATCCTGGAAGGCCTGTGGGAGACGCCGCAGTCCGCACGTGAGCTTGCCGACCGGGTCGAGCTTCCCGCGGACCGGCTCTACTACCACCTGGGCCGGCTCGAGCGGGCCGGGCTGATCGAGATCTGCGAGTACAGGCCGCTGGCCCGCGGCAAAGTCGAGCGGATCTACGCCCCCGCGGTCAGCGAACCTCCCGGCGACGCCGCGGACCCGGAAGAGCTGGCGGACTTCCTCGGCTCGATGCTGGAGGCCACCCGGGCCGACATCAACGCCGCCTGCCGCTCCCGACAGGCCGGTGGGCGACGGGAGGTCGACCTCCACCGCGGCGCACTGCGGCTCACCGACGAAGCACTCGCCGAACTGCGCGGCCACATCGAACAGCTCGCCACCCGATTCGGTGACCACGACGCCCCAGGGACCTGGACCCGAGTCGTCATCGCGGTCGTCGACCTGCACGACCGCCCCGCCCCGAACCCGAGAGGCCTTCATGAATGACAGCGAAGACTCCACGGCAGACCCCGCCTTACGAGCCAGTGACACCGAGCGCGACCGCGTTGAGGCACAGCTGCAACATCACTACGCATGCGGCAGGCTGACACTGCCTGAGCTGGAAGAACGCGTAGCCATGGCCTGCGAAGCACGCACCCGCGATCAACTCGATGCCCTCGTGCAGGATCTGCCGGGTGAGACGCAAGCGCCCGCACCACCCGCTCCCGTGATCGATTCACGCCTGCTGATCATCCTGCTGTGTACGTCACCGCCAGCGGCACTCATCTACTGGCTCATCTGCCAGCGCACGGCACGCCGAGGAAGCCCACCGATGTGATCCCAGGAAGACGCTCCTGGACGCGGAGCTCTGCCTGGCAGCCCTCCTCGGCGAACCACGCGCGGACGGTCCCGGCGGGTCCGGCAGCTTAAGAGCGTGGATGCGGGCGAGTTCGGCCTGCAGTGCCTGCGCGGTGAGCCGGTGCGCTTCGGAGGTGTGGGTGAACACCGCGCGGTTGAAGTCGAATGTGAGGCCGTCGGCGGCGCCGAGCGAGGTGTCGGCGGCGAGCCGGGCCGCCACGGATGCGCCGCGCTCGCGCGCCCGGAGGCAGCGGGTGACGCCGGCTGCTCATCCAGCAGTCTTGCTGTCACCAGTGCCGCGGCCAGCGGCTGGAGGGGTGCGCAGCCGCAGGCGTTCTCCTTGCGGCCCGAACATGATCAGGTACTCGACCGGTCCGGTGGATCCGGCGTTGGCGACTCCGTGGGGGGTGTGGGTGTCGAACTCGATGACGTCCCCGGCAGTCAGGACGAGGTCCTGGTCGCCGAGTGCGATCCACAACCGCCCGTACAGGACGCACAGCCACTCGTAGCCCTCGTGGGCCCTCTGGCGGGGCCGCGCGGGCGGCTCCTCGACGGCGGGCAGGACGTGCTTGTGGGCGTGCAGGCCGCCGACGTACCGGGTCAGCGGCAAGACCGCCTTGTCGTCGCCGAAGCTGTGCGGCACCGTGCTGCGGGTCCCGGCCGCAGGGGCGGGCGCGGTGCCGGCCAGCTCGTCCAGGGAGACTTCGTACTCCTTCGCCAGCTGCAGCACCACCTCCAGGGTGGGCTTGCGCCGGCCGGTCTCGATCCGCGACAGCGTGCTGGACGAGACGCCGGTCGCGCGGCTGACAGCGGCGAGCGTGACGCCGCGGCGCTCGCGCACGGCCCGCAGCCGCGGCCCCATCGCCGCCAGCGTCCGGGTCACGTCGTCACCTGCCATCGGCCCCGTTCCTTCCCGCCGCGCCGCTTGATCGCCCTGTCCTGCAACCTTGCCAGACCGGCAACGCTGATCGCGCCGGGCGGCCGCGGCGCCGCATGATCGACGGGTTCCCGCCGGCCGCCCGCGAACCGAGGAGAAGTCCCATGCGATCCGAGCCGACCGCCGCACCGCGCCACCGCACCGTCCAGGCCCCGGCCGGGCGCCTGCACCTGGCAGAGCAGGGCACCGGCCCGCTGGTCCTGCTCGTGCACGGCTTCCCCGAGTTCTGGTACTCCTGGCGCCACCAGCTCCCGGCCCTCGCCGCGGCCGGGTACCGGGCAGCGGCGATCGACGTACGCGGCTACGGCCGCTCCTCCAGGCCCGCCGCAACCGACGCCTACCGCCTCCTCGACCTGGTGGAGGACAACGTCGCCGTCGTGCGCGCCCTCGGCGAGGAGAGCGCGGTGATCGTCGGCCACGACTGGGGCTCCAACATCGCCGCCGCCTCCGCCCTGCTCCACCCCGACGTCTTCCGCGCGGTCGGCCTGCTGAGCGTGCCCTACGCGCCGCCCGGCGGCTCCCGCCCCACCGACGTCTTCGGCCGGATCGGCGGCCCCGAGCAGGAGTTCTACGTCTCCTACTTCCAGGAGCCCGGCCGTGCCGAGGCGGAGATCGAGCCCGACGTCCGCAGCTGGCTCGCCGGCTTCTACGCGGCCCTGTCCGCCGACACGATGCCCGCCGAGGGCGAGCCCGACCCGCACTTCGTCGCCCGCGGCGGCCGGCTGCGCGACCGCTTCCCCGCCGGGCCGCTCCCGGCCTGGCTGAGCGAGGACGACCTCGACGTCTACGCCGCGGAGTTCGAGCGCACCGGCCTGACCGGCGCCCTCAACCGCTACCGCGCCATGGACCGCGACTGGGAAGACCTCACGCCCCACCGCGGAGCCCCGCTCACCCAGCCCGCCCTGTTCATCGGCGGCGCCCTGGACGCCTCCACCACCTGGATGGCCGACGCCCTCGACGCCTACCCCACCACCCTCCCCCGCCTGTCGGCCTCCCACCTCCTGGAAGGCTGCGGCCACTGGATCCAGCAGGAACGCCCCGCCGAGGTCAACCGCCTGCTGACCGACTGGCTCACCACGGTGCAGAGCTGAACCAGGCCAACTGCCAGAGCAGTTCGGCGGTGCGTTCCGGGCAGGCCGCGCCGAGGCAGCACACGCCGCTCTGCTCGCTGACGCCGAGACGCGTACGGCGCCGAAGACGCTGGTGGCGCAGACCGCGGTCAGGACCGCGGCGGTGGCCCCGTCGGCCGTGCGCCCATCTGTTCGCGCCACCCGGGCAGTCCGGGCCCGCCGGCGGACAGCTGATCGCCTTCAGCCGGGCTGTACGCCGCCCTGACCGGCGGCCCGCCCCTCCTGTCCCAGGGGGAACGCAGCCTGGTCCGGCAGCAGCACTTCACCGGCCCGCCGGGCACGATGTCGCCCCGCCCTCCCGGCTCTCGTCCTTCAGCCAGTCCGAGGCGCATGCGCCCCCGCCCCGCCAGGTGCCTGCCGCACACGCCGAACACCGGCCGGGTACCGCCAGCCTGAGCGTGGATCAGGTCCGCCTGCGGGGCATCCGGTCGGGTCAGAGGGAAACGGGACCCGGTCACCGCAGGCGGCACGCTGGGTCCTTGTCCGTTCATCCGGCGCGGAGTTCGGCGCCGAAGGCGTCCTGGAGCTGCCAGTCGATGAGCGGTGCGAGGGGGGCGGGCCACGCCTGGAGCAGGTGCTCTTCGGGGGACCAGTCCTCGCCGTCCTCCGATTCGCCCCCGTATGCGTAGCCGTGGTCGCGGCGCGGAGGACGCATCAGCCCTCTCCAGCGGGCGGGATCACGCGCTGGGCTCCGCGCTGCCCCGGTCGTCTTCTAGGGTCGTTCCCATGATGATCGATACGGGGACCACCGGCCTGCTCTTCGACGCCCTGCGGGCGGACGCTCTCACAAGCCCGGATCAGCTGACCGAGCTCTACTCGCAGCCGAACCCGAACGCACTGCGCAAGGAGATCGACCACCTGACCGACCAGACCCGCGCGCTGATCGGCTGTTCCTCCCTGGTGTTCATAGGCAGCGCCGACGCCGACGGCAGGGCGGACGTGACGCCGCGCGGGGGCCCGCCCGGGTTCGTCTCCGTGCTGGACGAGCAGACCCTGGTGATCCCCGACGCGACCGGCAACAAGCGGCTCGACACCATGCACAACGTGCTGCAGACCGGACGTGCCGGACTGCTCTTCCTCATCCCCGGCCGCCCGACCACACTGCGCGTCAACGGCCGCGCCTGTGTCTCCGCCCGCCCGGAACTGCTCGAACAGCTCACGCCCGTCGGCAAGCCGCCCGTCACCGCGCTGGTCGTGCACGTCGAACAGGTCTACCCCCACTGCCCCAAATCGCTGATGCGCGCCCACGCGTGGCAGCCGGAGAAGTGGGTGCCCGCCGACGCCCAGCCCGCCAGCGCCGAGGTGACGCTGGCCCAGCTGAACCTGCCGGGCCTGACGGTCGAACAGGTCGAGGAGGCCGAACGGGAGTCGCTGCGCCTGCGTTACGAGTGAACCGGACGCGGGCGCGCCCCACGCCTCCCGCGCCCCGCGGCCGCGCGGGAGGCGCTGCGGCGCCGGCCGCCGAAGGCCGTGCCGTTGCGGCGCGTGGTGCGGCCGGGCGGAAGCGTCGTGGTCCACGCTTGGCCCCCTCCGGGCCGATGGCGCGTTTCTTCCGCGACGTCGTCGACCTCCACAGCACGACGCGCCACGCCTCCTCCCACCTGGGCCGCCCCGAACTGGCCGGTCTCTTCCGTCCTCACGCGGTGGACCGGCACCTCACCGAGATGTACGGCCCCTTCACCGTCCACAGCCCGACCACGTCGGCGGCCCGGGGCGCCGCAGTCGACTGCCTCGGCGCCACGCTCGGCCTGGCCAGCCGCTTCCACGCACTCGGCCCGCAGAGCAGCTGGCGCCTGCTGGAGCCGGTCTTCGACCACACCGGCCTCCCGCACCGCCCGCCCGGCACACCGGCCCGCCCGGCGGTGCGGACCTTGCCTGCGAGCGGCTTCGTCGCCGAGATCCCCCGCCCGGCCACCGTCGCCGTCGCCACCAAGCCGACCGGCTGACAGCAGGCCGGGGGCCGCGCAGCAGCTCGGCCGAGGGCCAGGGCTCCGGTCCGGCTCCGGCATGCCTGCCGGGCGCCAGGGGACCGGGCAGGGGGCTAAGGCGCCTCCTTACGTCTAAGGCCCCGCCCCGCTGGAAGATGCGGAACCTTCCCGATGTGGCGGACCCGCCTGGGAAGCGACAGTGGAGTCATCGCAGGGAGCGAGACACCAGCACCGCAGGGGGAAAGAAGATGTTCGGCTACGAGATCCACCAGTTCCGCGCTGCCGAGCTCGCCCAGGAGGCCGCCCGCCACCGGCTCGTACGCGAAGCACGCAAGGGCGCCGCCGCGCCGCGCCGCCGGGTGCTGGGCCGGGAAGGAGCCGAGGCCCGCCTGACGGCCGAGCGCACCGGGGGCGCCGACCGTTACACCCGCGCTGCCTGATCCTCAAGGGTTGTCCGGGCAGATCGGCGCACTCGGGGTGCTGTCCTGGGTGCTGATGCCGGGCGCGGCGATGGGGGTGACCGGTGCTGGTGGCGGGTGTCGCCCGGATGGTCGTTCGGGCTTGCGGGGCTTTGGTTCCGCGCGCACGGTGAGGGCGCGTACAGCCTTGTCGCACGAGTCGCCGAGCGGTGTGGTGGGTATCCGCCGCGGGGGCGGCCCGGCCGATCTCCCGCCTGGAGGCCCCGTCATGCGCCACTCCGCCCGCCGCCGTGCCGCGGCCTGCGTGCCGCTTTTCGTCCTGGGTGCCCTGCTCGCGCCCTGCGCCCCGGCGTGGGCCGAGAGCGTGCGGGCGGTGGACGCCCGGCGCGATCTGATCAACTTCGGCACCGTCAAGTGGTTCAACGCCGAGAAGGGGTACGGCTTCATCGCGCCGGACGTCTCCGGTCCGGACGTCTTCGTCCACCACTCGCAGATCATCGGGCTGGGGTACCGGACCCTGCGGGAGGGTCAGCGTGTCGAGTACCAGGTGGAGGAGGGGCCCAAGGGCCCGCAGGCCGTGAACGTCGTTCCTTTGTGAGCGTGCGTCACCCGGGCCGGCGGCGCTCACGGCCGGGTGCGGGTGCGGGGCGGTCTGTGGTGTCATGTGCCCCCGCCCCGTCCGGCGGGCGGTGCCGCGGGGCGGGGCGGGGGTGCGTGAGGGGTCGGCCGGGCCGGTGGGCGCGAGGGGGTCAGCAGGCTCCGAGGTCCTGCCAGACGCCCCACTGGCCGGTGGTGCCGGGTTCCTCGCCGGTCGTCCACCACTTGGCCTTCCAGGTGTGGCCCTTGTGGGATACCTGCTGGCCCGCGGTGTAGACGGCGCCGGAGGACCAGGGGGCCGCGGTGCACTGGTGGCCGCTGCCGCCGGTGACGGTCAGGGAGTAGGTCGTGGAGTGGGCGGCGGAGGGGCTCGTGGCGGTGAGGACGATGCTGTAGGTGCCGTTGACGGCTGCCGTGGTGGTGGAGACCGTGAGGGTCGAGGTCTCGCCGGCCGTGACCGAGGCGGGGCTGAGGGAGGCGGTGACTCCGGCGGGTGCGCCGCTGACGCTCAGGTCCAGGGTGCGGGCGCTGCCCGCGGTGACCGCGGTCTTCAGGGTGCTGGTGGCGGAGGTGCCGGCCTTGAGGGTGGCGGCGGGCGGGGAGAGGGACAGGGAGAAGTCGTCGCTGGGCGGGGTGTTGCCGCCGGTGAAGGGCGCGAAGACGCGGGAGAAGTCCCAGGTGCCCTGTTCGATGCCGGAGCAGTCGTCCCTGGCTCCGCCGCCGGGGCACTTTCCGTTGTCGCGCTGCAGGGCCCAGAAGCTGAGCGTGTTGATTCCCTTGGAGACCGCCCAGTCGTACACCGTTTTGGCGTTGGGCAGGGTGAAGGTCTCGGCGGGGCCGAAGTCGTCGACGCCCGGCATCTCGGTGACGCCGATCATGCCCCAGAGCTGGGCGGGGGTCTTGGCGGGGTAGAGCTTGGCGAGCTGGTCGTACAGGCCCTGGGCGGCGGTCTTGGTGTCCTGGGCCATGTCGTGCTGGGCGTTGTCGTAGTAGTCGAACGTCATGATGTTGGCGATGTCGACGCGCGCGCCGTTGGTGACCGCGTTCCTGAGCAGGGCCAGGCCGCTGTCCGCCAGGCCCCGGGTGGTCGTCGGCAGGGTGTAGGAGATCTCCAGTTTGCGGCCGGTGGAGGCGGCCCAGTCCTGGACCTTCTTGATCGCCTTGTTGCGGCGGTCGATGCCGGCGGTGTTGTCCAGGGCGTCGACCTCGATGTCCATGTCGAGCCGGGGGACGTCGTAGGTCGTGATGACCTTCTGGTAGACGGCGGCGATCTGGTCGACGTCGGTGCAGCTGTCGGCGATCTCCGTTCCGGTGGTGTCCGCCGTGTAGCCGCCGAAGGAGGGGATGACGTCTCCGCCGCGGCCCTGGATCGTCTTGATGTCGGCGCCGAAGGACTTGGTGTCGATGGGCAGGGAGGTGTCGCCGTTCCAGTAGGCGGTGCAGGAGCCCTTCGTCGCCGTCTGGAGGAAGGCCATCGTCAGGTGTTTGGCGCCGGACTGGGCGCTGAGGGCGGCGGGGCTCTCGCCCGTCCACGACTCGAAGTAGGGGGCGAAGACATGGGCGGGCAGCGGGGTGGCGGCCTGGGCGGGGGTGCTGGGGAGCGCGGTCAGGCCCAGAGCGGCCACCGCGATGGCCGCCGCGGCGAGAGCGGCACGGAGGGAACGCATACGTCTCATGGCCATCCCAAAGGGGTGAAGGGGCGTCAGGGAGGGGCTGACGCGGGGCGGTTGCACCATGAGGTAGCCATGTGGTCATAGGCATGTCAATGGTATGGACCAAGCAAGGACTAGACCAATTCCGGGGGCGTTCCGTGCCGGGAGCGGCCGTGTGCGGCGCCGCGCGGCGGGGCCGCTGGTCAGACGGCCGCCCCGCCCCGGGCCGCGGGCGGCCGTCCGGGGCGGGGCGGCCGTACCGCTTGACCGTAATTTCAACAACCTCCGGCCCCGGCAGGACCCTCCCCCGTGCGCGCCGCCGCCGTACGCTCCAGCGCCTGGCGGGCGGCGAGACAGCCCGCGACCCTGAACGCCAGTTCGTGCGAGCCGAACGCATCGGCGCGGGCCGCCCGCAGCACCGCCCGGACGGCCACCACGATCCCGTGCCCGGGCAGGCGCAGCTGCTCCTCGATCCCCGCGGCCGCGGCCGCGAAGAAGCGCGGCAGGTCCCCGGCAGGCTCGTAGGCGACCGTCAGCCCGGGGGCCGTCCGGAAGGCGAAGCCCTCGGCGGCGGGCTCGAAGTCCACCGTGATCCCCGCGAAGTGCGGCGCGCAGTTGTGGCGCTGGTGCAGCACGCACACGCCGCGGACCGGATACGGCGGAAACCGGGGCGGCGAGAAGGTCATGCCGCAACGCTATCCCCGCAGCGGTGCACGGCCGCCGCGTGCCGGGGTGTCCGCGTCCCCGCTGCGGGGCAGGGTTCCCGCGGCGGGACGGGGTTCTCGCGGGCGGCCTTCGGGAGGCGGGCAGGGTGAGCGTGGACCGGCACGGCCAGGTGATGACGGACACCGGCGCCGCAGCGGTGCGGCACTACGAGAAGGCCCTGGAGGACCTCCTCTTCTTCCGCGAGGAGGTGTCCGGGCAGGTCGGGGCCGTGCTCGAGGCCTCGCCCCGCTCCGCCATGGGCCACGTCTTCCGCGCCTACCTCGGACTGCTCGGCACGGAGGAGAAGGACGCGGCCGCGGCGGCCGCAGCGTTCACCGCGTTCCGCCAGGGCGTTGACCCAGGCGGGCTGAGCGTGCGCGAGCGCCTGCACACCGAGGCCGCCTCCTGCTGGCTGGCGGGCGACCTGCACCGGGCCGGCCGGCTCCTGGGCGACCTCGTGGTGGCCCACCCCAAGGACATCCTCGCCCTGGCCGTCGGCCACCAGATCGACTTCTTCACCGGCAACGCCGTCCTCCTGCGCGACCGCATCGGCGGCGCGCTGGCCGCCTGGGACCGCGACGATCCGCACTACGGCCTGCTGCAGGGCATGTACGCCTTCGGCCTGGAGGAGGCCGGGCACTACGGCCTGGCCGAACAGGTCGGCCTGGAAGCCGTCGAACGCAACGCCCGCGACGTCTGGGGCATCCACGCCGTCGTCCACGCCTTTGAGATGCAAGGACGGCACGAGGACGGCATCGGCTACCTCGACGCGCGCACCGAGGCCTGGTCGGCCGGCAACTACCTCAACGTCCACAACTGGTGGCACTACGCCCTGTACCTGCTGGAGACGGGGCGCACCGACAAGGTCCTGGCGGTCTACGACGCGGCCCTGCACCACGACGGTTCGGCCGGGGCGGCGATGGAGCTGCTGGACGCCGCCGCGCTGCTGTGGCGCCTGTATCTCGCGGGCGCCGACACCGGCGGCCGGTGGCCCGTGCTGGCCGAGGCGTGGGCGCGCCGGGGCGACGGTCCCCACTACGCCTTCAACGACGTCCATGCCGTCATGGCCTACGTCGGGGCCGCCCGCATCGGCGACGCCCAGCGCCTGATCCGTGAGCGGGAGAAGTGGCTGCGCGACGCCGGGGCGGGGCCGTCCAACGTCGCGATGACCGCCGAGATCGGCCTTCCGGTGTGCCGGGCGCTGGTGGCGTACGGGCAGCGGCGCTACGCCGAGGTGGTGGACCTGCTGCTTGCGCTGCGCTACCGCTTCCAGGAGTTCGGCGGCAGCCATGCCCAGCGGGACGCCCTGCAGAAGACCCTGGTCGAGGCCGCCTTGCACGCGGGCCGGTACGACCTGGGCCGCGCGCTGCTGAGCGAACGCATCAGCCTGCGCTCCCGCTGCCCCTACAACCAGCGGGCGTGGGCGCGTCTGACGGCCCGGCAGCCGGGGTCCGGGTGAGCGAGGAGGCGGCCCGCGGGTGCCCCGGCCCCGCGGGCGGGTGCCCGGCTGCGCGGCGCCCTGCTGTACGGGGCGGGGTGCGCGGGGTGCTGGTGGTGGGTGTCGGTGTCAGGGGCGGTGTCAGCGGGGTGTCAGGGCGCTGACAGCAGCGGCGGAGATCGTAGAGACATCAAGCACCGACCCGGTGGCCCCCACCACCGGCACGAAACGCTCAAGGAGCACACCATGTCCCTCACCCTCACCACCCTCACCGACCAGGACAAGAACACCCTGCGCACCGCCGCCTACGGCGCCGTCTCCCTCATGGCCGCCGCCGACGCCGCCGGAAAGCCCCACAAGACCGCCACCCAGGGCACCATCGCCCTGACCTCCGCCACCGGCCAGGTCGGACACGTCCTCGCCGCCAAGACCCCCCTCAAGAACCTCAAGGGCACCACCACGGCCGCACTCGCCGAACACGTCCTGCCCGCCCTCACCGCGGCGATGCAGCTGCTCCACCGCCACTCCCCCGCCGAAGCCGCCAACTTCCACGCCACCGTGACCACCGCCGTCCAGGCCGCCGCCCACGCCCACCGGGCCGAGCCCGGCCCCACCCTGACCGCCATGGCCCGCAAGATCACCGACGCCCTCGACGCCGCGTGAGCACCGGGCCCGCCCGGGCCCGGTGCCCGCGCTGCTCGCCGCGGCGCGCTGCCCGCGGCGCCGTACGGGGACGGCGGGCCGGGCGCCCGGCGGGGGTTACAGGTGCAGGAGCATGAGGATTTCGTCGCGGTCGTCTCCGGGGGCCAGGCGCAGGGCCGCGGGCCAGCGGCCGATCTCCTGCCAGCCCAGACGGGCGTAGAAGGTCTCCAGGCCCGCTCCGGCGCGTGCGGCCAGGTGCAGTTGCTCCAGGCCCATCTCGTGGGCCGCGACGTGGTGGGCGTGTTCGGTCAGGGCGGCGCCGATGCCCCGGCCGCGCATGCTGGGGTGGGTCTGCACGTGGTGCACGGTCCCCCAGTGGGCGGTCAGGGGCGAGGAGTCGCGGCTCAGGTGCAGCCAGCCGACCAGTTCGCTGCCGTCCCAGGCGGTCAGCAGGCGGGACGTGTGCGGGGCGAGGCCCGCGATGATGGTGTCGAGGGCGGGCGCGGCCTGCTGGGTGCTGAGGGGCGGTAAGGGGAAGCCGGCGGCGCCGCCGTCGTTGGTGACATCGACCCAGCACTCGAGCAGGGCTTGGCGCACATGCGCGTCGATGTCCCGGGCCGAAGCGACTTGATGCAGGTGGAAGGAGTCGGTGGTCATGGCGCGGAGTCTGGCAGGACCCACTGACATCGCCCGCCGCGATCCGGGGCTCCGGCGCACCGCTCGGGGTGTCCGTGCGCCAGGGCGGGCCCGGCGGGTGTGCGGGTGCGTACCGCCCGGCCGTCGTGAGGGCGCACGGGCGCTGGCCCGCCTGAGCGGGCCGCTGTGGGGCCCGCCGGTCATGCCCCCCGGGCGCGCGGGTGGGTGGGGTCCGGTGGTCGTGGCGCCCGCTGCCTGCGGGCCCGTTCGGACTTGATGGGGCCTCGGGTGGCCGATCACCGTCAGGACCGGGTCGGTGGGGCCTGCGGAGCCGGTCGCCGTGGTGGTGATGTGCGCCGCGTGTGCGTGCTCGCCGGGTCGATCCGCCTCTCCCCCGCGGCCGGGACTGCGGGCGGGGCGGCGGAGGTGTTCCCGGTGAAGGGCGAGGCGCGGTAGCCGCGCAGCGCGGTGCCCCGGATCCGCTGGGAGCTGGAGCCGGGCTGGTCGGCATACCCGGCCCGGCGGGTGGCCCTGTGGCCGGGCCATCGGCATGCGTGATCCGGTGCCGTCCGGACGGTGCATGTCAGTGGCAGGGCCTACCTTCAGGTGCCCCGAGGTATCCACCGGACTCGACGGACTCGACGGACTCGACGGACTCGACGAAGAGGATCGCCACGCATGGCTCTGCCGGCTTCCGCCGTTCACGGCGTCTCTCTGACCGAACGCGTCATCGTCCGCGTCGAGGCCGCCCCTTCCCGGCCGGTCCTGGACTACGCCCCGTGGGCCGGTCCCTGGGTGTCCGCGCCGCCCTCGCCGCTGCCCGCCGACGTGCTGGACGGTGCCGTGTTCCCCAGCGGCCGCCCGCTGCCGCCGAGCCTGCGCCGCCGGCTGGCCTTCGACAGCCAACTGCTGCGCCGCTTCGGCTGGTTCGGGCCTGCCTGCGGCTTCACGCCGCGCACGCTCGGCCGGCTCGCGCGCGAGGAGTTCGGCGACGGGTGGGGGGCGTGTTACGAGCCGCTGTCGGCCCGCTTCGACGAGTGCTTCCTGCTGCCGGGCGGATCCGACTCCCGCCGGGTCCTGGCCACCTGCGCCGTCGACGAGTACGGCGAGTACCCGGTGTTCGCACTCGGCATCGACGACCTCCCCTGCATCGAGCTGATGTACCCGGGCCTGGATGTGTACCTGGCGGACACGGCCGGGCTCATCGCCCGCGCGGGGCAGGGCTATGCCGCGCTGGCCGACGCCCCGGCGTACGGGCCGCGGATGCGGACCCACGCGCGCCAGGTGTTCACCGGCGCGCTCGCCCAGGAGTGCCTGGGGTGAGCACGCCGGTGTGCCGTGCCGGTGGGGCTCAGGGGCGGCGGCCGACGAAGCACAGGAAGGCGGTCTGCGCGTCGGCGCCCGGCGGCACGGGCACCTTGGGGCCGAAGGCCCAGGGCTGGCGCAGCGCTTCGTCCATCGGCTCGAGGTGGGCGTGGACGTGGGTGACGACGTCGGGGTCCAGGCGCTCGTCGCCGCCGGTGGCGCGGGCGAGGTCCCAGGTGTGGATCAGGACGTCTTCCGGCAGGGTCTCCACGATGTCGGCGAAGGGCTGCGGGCCGGCGAAGGTGGGCATCTGGGCGCGCAGGCAGGCGGGGTCGTCGATGGCGGCCGTGAGGCCGTCGGCGATCTCCTTCCAGGCGGCCTGGAGATCGGCGCCGGGGGCGAGGCGGGGCAGGCCTCCCATCTCGGCGACGGCGACGCCGTGCAGGGGCGCGGGTTCGCTGCCGTGGACGGTGGCGAGGATGCGCCGGGACTCGTTGATCACGTGGACGGCGACGTCGCGGGCGCTCCACTGGGGGCAGGGGCTGGGCGCGTCCCAGCGGTCGGCGGGGACGGCGGCGAGGCGGGCGGCGAATCCGTCGGCGGTACGGCGGAAGCGGGTGGCCGGGGCGGAGGGGGACATGGTGGTGTTCCTTGGGTGGGGAGGGGGTTGCGGGGGTGCGGGTTCCGCGGGGCTCGGGGGTTTCGCGGGGCTCGGAAGTGCTGCTGGGGCATGGGCGCGCCTTGGGGCACAGGGGTGTGGGGGGGCGCAGGGTGCCTTGAGGGGCGGTGCAGGACCTCGCCGGGGGGCGGGGCGCTCCGGGGCGCGGCGGCATCTCGGGGCGGCGGGGCGGTTCGGGGGCGGTGGGGCGTCTTAGGCGGTGAAGTGCCTTGGGGTGCAGGGGCGTTGTGGGGCCCCGGGAGGCCGGGGAGGGGCGGTGCGGCGCCTCAGGGGTGGTGGGGCACCCCGGGGCGGGGCGATACCTCGGGGGCGGCGGGGCCCCAGCGGGTGGATGCGGGCGCAGGGCGGGTGAGGAGCCCGGGGTGGGTGCGGAGCCCGGGGTCGTGGGGTGCCTCGGGACCCGTGGAGCGCCCGGGGAAACCGTGGAGCGCCCGAGGGGGGACCGTGGAGCGCCCGGAGAAACCGTGGACCGCTGGGGCCCGTGGAGCGCCGGGGCCCGTGGAGCGTGCCGGGCCGTGGAGTCAGGACCAGGCGGGCAGCGGCAGGAGTTTGCCGGTTTCCAGGTAGGTCTTGAGGTTGGACAGGACCGCGGACCAGCCGCCCGCGGCCTGGCGGCGCTCGGCGTCGTCGCGCAGGTTCTCGTGGGTCACGGTGAGCTGGACGGTGCCGCCGAGCGGCTTCAGGTCGAAGGTGACCGTGGAGGGCCCCTCGGGGCGTTCGTCGCCGGGGCTCGCCCAGGTGACGACCAGGCGGGTGGGTTCGGTGGCCTCGACGACGGTGCCGGTCACGTCGGCGACGCCGCTGCCGTCGGTGCGGCGGTGCTCCCAGGGCGAGCCGGGCCGCCAGTCGGAGACGTTGTGGTGGCCCCAGTAGGCGGCCGTGATGTCGGCGTCGGTCAGGGCCTGCCAGACCTTCTGCAAGGTGGCTTCGATGTAGGTGGTGTAGACGAAGTCGGGCTTGGCGGTGTGGGGGGTGGTCATGGCGCTTTCCGCTTTCTGTTTCAGGGCGCCCAGTGCGGCGAGGCGGGGGCGGTCGAACTTGCCGATCCACCGCTCCTGGAGGGCGTGGATGGGGACGGGGTTGAGGTAGTGGAGCTTTTCCCGGCCCCGTTTGACGGTGGTGACGAGGTTGGCGGCCTCCAGCAGTGCCAGGTGCTGGGTCGCGGCCTGGCGGGACATCTCCAGGCCGGTGCAGAGCCCGCCCAGGGTCTGGCCGTTGTCCTCGTGCAGGCGGTCCAGGAGGAGTCGGCGGGTCGTGTCGGACAGGGCCTTGAAGACCTTGTCCATGTCATCGTTCACCCCTCCAATAATGCAAGCATTTCCTTGCATGTCAAATAGTGAGCATGAAGCTACTCCGCGTGGCCGCCGCGTGGCTTTCCGCGCTCCCCGGCCGGGCGGAGCGCCCGTGCGCAACTGTGGCCGCCGCGGCCCTTGTTCTCGGTGAGCCGTGGGGGCACGCTCGGTGACCGAGTGGGCGACGTAGAGTTCGTCTTGATCTTTTCCGAGGGGTGCGGGCGGCGGCCGTACGGGTGCGTGCGGGGGCCGGGATGGGATGTGGGATGCGTTCACGCAGGAAGGCAACGGACGCGGCCGGTACGGGAGTTGAGCCGCAAGGCGGGGAGGGGGTGGGGCGGCGGCGGTTCCTCGGGTTCGTGCTGGCCGCCCCCACCCTGGTGACCGCCGCCGAGCTGGGGGCGGCGCCCGCGGCCGAGGCGGACATCACCGAACTGGTGGACCTCAACGACGTGATGACCACCGCGGCGCTGCCGACGTCGAACCTGATCACGGTCGAGGTGCACGCCGACGGCACGGTCTCCTTCGCGCTGCCGCGGGCCGAGGTCGGCCAGGGCATCACCACGTCGACGGCCATGCTGATCGCCGAGGAGCTGGACGTGCCCCTGGAGCGGGTGCGCGTCACCCTGGCCGACGCCCGGCCGGAGCTGGTGTTCAACCAGCTCACCGGCGCCTCCAACACCACCATCTCCACCTATCTGCCCATCCGGGTGGCCGCCGCCGTCGCCCGGGAGCGGCTGCTGCGGGCCGCGGCCGCCGAACTGCGCGCCCCGCTCGCCCGCCTCACGCTGCGGGCGGGCACCGTCACCGACGGCGCGGGCACCGGCATCGGCATCGGCGAGCTCGCCGCCAAGGCGGCGAGCGTCACGGTGCGGCGCACCTGGGTGGACCTCAAGGACCGCGCGGACTTCACCGTCATCGGCCGGCCGCACAACCGCATCGACGCGCTCGCCGCGGTGACGGGCCGCAAGAAGTTCGCGATGGACCTCGACGTGCCCGGCGCGCGGCCGACCATGGTGTGCCGGGCGCCGACCATCAACGGCCGGGTCGGTTCGGTGGCCAACCTCGACGAGGTGCGCGCCATGGCGGGCGTCACCGACGTCGGCGTGGTCTCCACCGGGGTCGCGGTGCGCGCGCGGACCTTCGGCCAGTGCATCGAGGCCGTGCGCGCGCTGCGGGTGGCGTGGAGGCCCGGCAGCGTGGACGGCGCCTCGGACGAGTCGGTGCTCCAGGAGCTCAAGGAGGCGGAACTGCCGCTGGGGCTGCCCGCGCTGACGCCGTCGGTGGAGGCCCGCTTCACCTTCCACTTCCGCGGCAACAGCGCGCTGGAGCCCAACTGCGCGATCGCCGACGTGCGGCCGGACCGGGCGGAGATCTGGTCGGGCCTGAAGGCGCCGATCGTCGCCAAGCAGGCCATCGCGGCCCGCCTGGGGCTCGCCCCGGGCGCCGTGACCGTGCACGTCACCGAGGGCGGCGGCTCCTTCGGGCGCAAGCTCTTCCTCGACGCCGCACTGGAAGCCGCCGAGATCTCCCAGACGTTCGGCAAGCCGGTCAAGCTGATGTGGCACCGGGCCGACGACGCGCGCCAGGGCCGCGCCCACCCCATGGCCACCTCCCGGGTGCGGGCCGCCTACGCCGGCGGCGCGGTGCTCAGCTACAAGCAGCGGCACACCAGCGTGGCCACCGACTTCGGCCACGGCCTCGGGGAGGTCTTCACCGCCCTGGCCGCGAAGCTGCCGGTGGGCGACGCCGCGTTCTCCCAGACCTTCTTCCACCTCACCCAGTCCATGCCCTACGACATCGCCGTGCACAGCCGGCTGCTGAGCGAGACCAACAAGGGCTTCAACACCGGCAGCATGCGCGGGGTCTACTCCCCCGACGTCGTGTGCGCGCGCGAGCTCGTCATCGATGAGCTCGCCGCGAAGATGCGCCAGGACCCCCTGGCCTTCCGGCGCGGCCTGCTGCGCGAGAAACGCTTCCGGGCCGTCCTGGACAAGGCCGCCGACGCCGGCGGCTGGGGGCGCGCGATGCCGGCCGGGACCGCGCAGGGCATCGCCTTCCACAGCGAGTACCGCTCGGCCAGCGCCGTCCTCGTCGAGATCGACTGCCGTCCCGAAACGGTGAACAGGCCCGTGCGGGACGGGGTGAGCGGGCCGCGCGTCACCAAGGCCGTCGTCGCCGTGGACGTCGGCCTGGCCGTCAACCCGCGCGGCCTGGAGGCACAGATGACGGGCGCCGTCATGGACGGCATCGCCCAGGTGCTGACCTCCAGCCTGCACCTGCGCGAGGGGCACTTCCTCGAGGCGAGCTGGGACAACTACTTCTACACCCGGCAGTGGAACACCCCCCTGGAGCTGAAGGTCCTGCTCATGCCCTCCGCCGGCGGCGAGCCCGGCGGCGCCGGGGAACTGGGCGTGGCCGCCTCCATGGCCGCCGTCGCCTGCGCCTACGGGCGGGCGACGGGCACCATGCCCACCCGCTTCCCGGTCAACCACGGCACGCTCTCCTTCACGCCCAAGCCGACCGTGCCGCCCGTGCCCGCCTCGCCCACCGACGGCCTGGACCACGTCCGCTGAACCGCCCCGCCCCCGCCCTGCGCCCGTGAAGGGCCGCCCCACACCAAGGAGTTGCCGTGCCCGAGCACACGTTTCGCCTCAACGGCGAGCAGGTCACCGTCGAAGCCGCCGATGACGAGCGGCTGTTGTGGGTGCTGCGCGACCTGCTGGGCGTGACCGGGCCGAAGTACGGCTGCGGCATCAACGTCTGCAAGGCCTGCACCAGCCACCTCAACGGCAAGGCGGCCAACCCCTGCGCCATCCCGGTCAAGGACCTCGCCCCCGACGACGAGGTCACCACCATCGAGGGCCTGGCCGCCACCGTGGACGCCGAGCTGCACCCGATGCAGCAGGCCTGGCTGGAGCAGGACGTGGCCCAGTGCGGCTACTGCCAGCCCGGCCAGATCATGGCCGCCGTGGCCCTGGTGCGCCGCCTCGCCCAGGAGGGCCGCGCCGTCACCGACGCCGACCTGGACGGCATCCGCAACATCTGCCGCTGCGGTACGTACGTCCGCATCCGCGAGGCGATCCGGGCCGGCGCCGAGCGGATGTGAGGGTACCTCCCCCTCCCCCGGCTCCTGGTCGTCGGTGTCTGCCGGCGCCGGGAGCAGGCGGGCCCGTTGGCCGCCCATGGCGTCCGCTGTCTACCGGCAGGGCTGCGGGCGCTGCTGCGGAGCGGTCCAGCGGGCGCGTCCCGCCACGACGGTGGCGAGGTGGGGCAAAAGCGCGGTGCTGAGGGTCCAGGTCGCGGAGTTCCACAGGTAGGAGGGGCTGTCGGGGACGGCGTAGTACTGCACGGAGTCGGTCACCTGGCGCAGGGGGCGGGCCAGGGTGGTGGGGCCGGTCCAGGGGAAGCCGGTGCCGGGGGTGCGGGAGACGTCCACGATGAGGGTGCCCGGTTTGAGGGCGGCTGCCTGTGCGGGGCTCAGGAGCGTGAGCGGTCTACCGGCGTGCGGGGGCAGGCAGTTGACGATGAGGTCGTGGCGGGCGAGCAGCTCGGCCAGGGGGAGGTGGCCGGTGGTGGTGACCGCGTGGAGGGTGCCGGTGTCGTCGGCTTCCAGCTGGGCGGTGTGCGGGGTGCCGGGTGCGGGGAAGCGGGTGCTGAGGCGGGTGATGGCGGTGATGTTCTGGGCGCGCAGGGCGTCGACGGCTCCCTGGGCGGCTGCCGCGTCGCCGATGACGGCCGCGTGCAGCGGCGGGCCCCAGTGGCCGGTGCGGCCGGTGCAGGCCAGGGCGTGGGTCACCGAGCAGTAGCCCGCCATGGCGTCCGGGTGCGGGCAGGCGGGGGCGTGCCCGGGCCCCGGGGATAGGGGGTGGGGCGGTGCGAGCAGGGCGCGCCGGCCGCCGGAGGGCTGCAAGGCGGCCTCGGCGGGGTGGGCCAGGTGCGGGTGGGCCCACAGGATCTGGCCCTTCTTCAGGCCGGTGAGGTCCTGGGGGGCCGGTGTGTGGACGAGGATGACATCGCATTCGCTGTAGATCTCCTCGCGGGTGCAGATGCCGCCGCAGAGCTGGGCGAGGTGGTCGTCGGCGGTGCCGAAGGCGGTGCCGTAGCCCGTCTCGAGGTAGAGCCGGCTGCTGACGGCGCTCTCCAGCCGGGCCAGGTGCTGCGGGTGGAGGGGCAGGCGCTGGTCGCCGGACGCGCGGGGTGCCGTGATGAGGCCAATCGTGAGCTGGGTCATGCCGATGTCCTCGTCCTCCGATTCGAAGTGGCCAGGTCGCCGCCGGGCCCGGGGCCGGCGGTGTGCCGGGTGCGTCGCTCGTGGGCCGGGCGGCGCCTTCTGCTGCCGGGCGCCCGGTGGCGGCCGCGCCCGGGTGAGCGGGTGTCAGGGCCGGTACGGGTGCGGCGGCAAAGGCCGCGCCGGGCCCGTCCCAGGGCCTTCACCGCATGGAAAACGCTATGTTGCGTTCATTTTTAGGTCAACGAATGAGGCGCCGTAGGGCAGTTCAACATGCAGGTCAGCGGCCTGAAATTCTTGCAAAGGGACTGATGATTAATGCAATGAGTGGCTGATTCATGCTTTGCAACGAGCTGAATTCAAACCACACTGGCCACCGCATACGGAGCGCACGAGGTGAGCCAGCCATGCCAGGAAACAGACTGACGCAGCAGGACCGCCGGAACATCGCGGCGGGCCTGGCCGACGGGCTTTCGTACACCGCGATCGCCAAACGCCTGCAGCGGCCGACGTCGACCGTCACCCGGGAGGTGATGCGCAACGGCGGTCCCCGCGAGTACCGGGCCGACCGCGCCCACCACGCGGCGGGGCGCCGGGCCCGGCGCGGCAGACCCCCCGCCGCGGGCGCGGCGCAGCCCTCGGTGCCCGACGCCCAGGCCCACGGCTACGGCCGTGACGTCCAGGCGGTGCGCGACTTCGAGCAGCAGCTCGTGCGGCTGCTGGTCGGCATCGGCCTGCAGGGGATGGTCTCGCGGGTGCTGGCCTGCCTGTGCGTCACCGACTCCGGCAGCGTCACCGCCGCCGACCTCGCGCGGCGCCTGCACGTCAGCCCGGCCTCGGTCTCCAAGGCCATCAGCCAGCTCGAGCAGCAGGAGATCGTGCGCCGCGAGCGCGACTCGGGCCGCCGCCACGACCGGTACATGATCGACGGCAATGTGATGCACCGCGCCATCCTGGGCAACCTGCGGCGCAACGCCGCCCTGGCGCAGACCGCGTACGAGGGCGCGGGCATCCTGGGCGCCGACACGCCCGCGGGGGCGCGGCTGCGGGAGATGGGCCTGCTGCTGGACCACGTCAGTCGCAGCATCATCCGCTCGATGCAGCAGTGGCGGGAGCTGACCACCCCCGCCGCCCCCGTCCCCTCCCCTGCCGCCGCGGCGGAGCAGGAGTGACACCGCGCCGCGGCGGGCTGGTTCACAGCTGGCGCAGCGCGCCGCCGTCCACCGCCCATTCGGCGCCGGTGACCTGCCCGGCCAGGGGCGAGAGCAGATAGGCGATGACGCGGGCGACGTCGTCGGGGGTGCCGATGCGGCCGGTGGGCAGGCGGCGCACCTCGCGCACGAAGTGGTCGACGGCTTCCTCGCGGGGGCGCTGGAAGCGGGCGGCGAGCTGGTCGGCGAAGCCGCCGGGGGCGTCGAACAGAGCGGTGCGGGTGGGGCCGGGCGAGACGACGTTGGAGCGCACCCCGCGGGGGCCGAACTCCGCGGCCAGGGTCTTGGAGACCGACAGCAGGGCGGTCTTGGCGGCGGCGTAGTCGACGACGGGGGCGTCGGGGAAGCGGGCGGCCTCGCTGGCGACGTGGACGATGCTGCCCGCCCCGCGCTCCAGCAGGGCGGGCAGGGCGGCCCGGCTCATGCGCACCGCGGAGTGGAAGTTCAGCGCGAAGCTGTGCAGCCACTGTTCGTCGCTCACGTCCAGGAAGCCGGTGCGCGAGGTGAGGCCGCCGACGTTGTTCACCAGGCCGTCCAGGTGCCGGTGGCGCTCCAGGACGGCCTCCAGGAGGCGGGCGGGGGCGTCGGGGTCGGTGACGTCGGCGGCCAGGCAGTCGACGGCCGGGCCCGGGGCGGTGATGGTGTGGGGGGTGCGGGCGACGGTGACGACCTGCGCGCCCTCGGCGGCCAGCAGCCGGGCGGTGGCCTCGCCGATCCCGGCGGAGGCGCCGGTGACCAGGAAGACCTTGTCCTTCAGGTGCAGTTCCACGACAGAGGTGTCCGGTTCCTTGACATGAGGAAGGGGGTTTCCCCGCGCCCGCCCCCCGGCGGATCAGGGGGGCGGGCGCGGTGCGGAAACCTCAGGCTAGGGCCGGGCGGGGCGGGCGCGGGGCCCGCAGGGGGTGACTGCGCTCGATCGGGTGTGGGTGGATCACCTGTCGGTCGCTCAGGTGTCCGCCCGCCGGGGCAGTGCCCGGTCCACCAGCGGGGCGGCGGCGCCGGTGTAGTGGGCGGGGTCCAGCAGCGGGGCGATCAGGGCGCGGTGGGCGGCCAGTTCGGGCCGGGCGGCCAGGACCTCGGCCAGCGGGCTCCCGGTGCGGGCGGCCTCGTCGGAGGCCTGCGAGAGCAGCGCCTTGGCGCGGGCGCGGCCCAGCGGCGCGCTCAGGGCGGCGGCCAGGCGTTCGGCCAGCATGCGGCCCTGGGTCAGGCCGGTGTTGTGGCGCATCCGCTCGGGGTCGGTGCGCAGGCCCTCGGCGAGGGCCGCCGCGGTGTGGGCGGCGCCGCCGACCAGGCGCAGCGCCTCGCGCAGCGGCTGCCATTCGGCGTGCCAGGCCCCGGCCGAGCGCTCGTCCTCCGAGAGCAGGCAGTGGAAGAGGGTGGCGGCCAGGGCGGGCACCTGCAGGGCGGTGCTGCGGATCAGGGTGGACAGCACGGGGTTGCGTTTGTGCGGCATCGCCGAGGAGCTGCCGCGGCCGGGCCGGGTGGGTTCGGTGACCTCGCCGATCTCGGTGCGGGTGAGGGTCTGGACGTCGATGGCGAACTTGCCGAGCGCGCCCGCGGTGAAGGCCAGGACGGCGGCGGTGTCCGCGATGGGGGTGCGCAGGCTGTGCCAGGGCAGGTCGGGGGTGGCCAGACCGGTCTCGGTGGCGAAGGCCAGGGTGAGGTCCTCGGTGTAGGAGGCGGGGTCGGCGGCGGTGGCGTGTTCGAGGTAGCCGGCCAGGGTGCCCGCGGCGCCGCCCAGGGAGACGGGCAGGCCGCCGTCGAGGAGGCGGTCCAGGCGGGTGAGGGCGTCCTGGACGAGCTGGCGCCAGCTGGCGGCCTTCAGGCCGAAGGTGGTGGGCAGGGCGTGCAGGGCCAGGGTGCGGGCGGTGGCCAGGGTGTCGCGGTGGGTGCGGGCCAGGCGGGCCAGGGCCTGGGCGGTGCGGTGCAGGTCGGCGCGGATCAGGCGCAGCGCGTGCGCGGTGACCAGCATGGTGGCGGTGTCGAGGATGTCCTGGCTGGTGGAGCCGCGGTGGACGTGTTCGGCGGCCGCGGGGTCCAGGGCGGCGACCTCGCGGGTGAACTCCTTGACCAGCGGCACGACCGGGTTGGCGGTCTCGCGTGAGGCGAGGGCCAGCAGGCGCGGTTCGATGCGGGTGGCGGCGGCGGCCCGGGTGATGACGGCGGCCGCCGGGGCGGGGATGGTGCCCAGGCTCGCCTGGGCGCGGGCCAGGGCGGCCTCGGCCGCCAGCATCGCGTGCAGCCAGGCCTGGTCGGTGACGGCCTCCTCGGCCGGGACGCCCGCGCGGACGGGGGCCAGCAGGCCGGTGTCCTGCGCGGGTGCACCCGCACCGGTGCCGGTGTCGGGTGCGGGGTGGCCGCTGCCGGGCGGGGGCGGGGCGGGGGCGGTTGGTGCTGGGGCGGGCCCGCTGGGTTCGGGCATGGGAGCACCTCGCTGGGCGGGTCGGGCACAGGGCGGCGGTACGGGCAGGGGGCCGGGCCCCCGCCCCCGGCGGCGGAGGGCGGGGGCCCGGCCGGGCCCCCGCCGCCCGGCGGGCCGGGGCGGCGGGGGGGCCGGGGCGGCGGGGGGCGGGGTGGGGTCAGGGGGTGATGGCCTGGGGGAAGCGGAAGAAGCCGTGCGGGTCGTAGCGGCGCTTGACCTGGGTCAGGCGCGGCAGGTTGGTGCCGTAGTAGGCCTGGGCGAAGTCGGCGAGCTTGGGGTCGGGGTAGTTGACGTAGGCGCGGCCGTTGGAGTGCGGGTCGACGGCGGCGAAACAGCCGTCGACCCAGTCCTGCGCGGCCTTCTCCTGTGCCGCGGTGGGCTGCGGCGTGCTCAGGTCGATGCCGCACACGCAGGTGAACTCCGCGTCGCGGTGGACGTAGGCGGTGGCGTCGGAGGCGACGTTGTTGGCGTTGCCGCCCAGGGCCATCAGGCTGATGACACGGGTCTGCCCGGCGCTGCGGGCCGCTTCGAAGGCGCTCAGCAGATCGCCCAGGCCGCCGGCGGGCAGCGGGCGGCTGAACATGCGGCCGCGGTTCTTGGTGTAGGTGGTGCGCGGCAGGCTCGCGCCGGGGGTGCCGCTGGTGTGGCACTGGGGGGTGGTGAGGGTGGCGCAGCCGAAGCGCTGCATCATCGCCTTGTCGTAGGGCAGTTCCTCGCTGACGCGGGAGGCGGGTGCGCTGCCGACCAGGGAGACCAGCTGGTCCAGGGAGGCCTTCAGGGGGCCGGCGGTGCCCAGGTAGGCGCCGGTGACCATGGCGGTGGGCACGGCGCCGGGGCGGGCGTCGGGCAGCAGCAGGACGGCGTCGGGGGCCACTTCGGGGGCGGCGTTGCGCGCCCACTGCTGGTAGCCCACCAGCATGTCCTGGGCCTTGGCCCAGTCCCAGGTGAGGGTGAAGGTGGTGGCCACGGGCACCTGGGTGGGGGCCAGTTCGAGGTCGGTGATGACGCCGAAGTTGCCGCCGCCTCCCCCGCGCAGCGCCCACAGCAGGTCGGGGTTCTGCTTGGCGGACGTGGTGACGACGCGGCCGTCGGCCAGGACGACCTGGGCGCCGACCAGGCGGTCGCTGGCGGGCCCGTACTTGCGGTGCTGCCAGCCGTGGCCGCCGCCGCTCACGAAGCCGCCGGGGCACACCGTGGGGCAGAAGCCGCCGGGCACGGCCAGGCCGTGGGCGGCCAGCTGGGCGACGACGTCGACCATCTGGGTGGCGGGCCCGACGTGGACGGTGGAGCCGCTGGTGCGCACCGAGTTGAGGCGGGTGAGGTTGATGACCAGGCCCTGGGTGGTGGACCAGCCGGTGAAGCTGTGGCCGCCGCTGCGGATGGCGGTGTGGATGTCGTTGTCCTGGGCGAAGCGGATGCACGTGGCCACGTCGGTGGCGCTCTCGCAGTAGGCGACGGCCTGCGGGCGCAGGTGGTCGAACTGGGCGGAGGCCAGCTGCCGGGCGCGGTCGTAGCGGCTGTCGCCGGGCAGGACGAGGTCGCCCTGGAGGGCCGCGCACAGCTGTCCCCAGTTGGTGCGGGGCCCGCGCGGCGGCCGGGGCCGTGCCTGGGCCAGGGGTGAGCCGACCAGGAGTGTGCTGGAGGAGGCGAGGGCGATACCCGCGCCGGCGCCCAGGAGGGCCCTTCTGGTGGGCATGGTGTTCCCTTTCGTGACGGTGTGCGGGGTGCGGAGGTGACGGGCCCGTACGGGCGTTGCGTACGGGGTGCGGATCGTGGCGTGGTGCGTGGTGGCGGGCGGTCAGGGGGTGTGGGGGGCGAGGTAGCGCATCTGGTCGGCCGGGTAGCGGTCGCCGCGGGCCGCGTCGGGAGGGATGGCCTCCTCGATGCGGGTGAGCTCCTCGGGGCTGAGGGGGGCGTCCAGGGCACCGAGGGCCTCGGCCAGGCGCTCGCGGGTGCGGGCGCCGATCAGGGGCACGATGTCGGGGCCCTTGGCCAGGGCCCAGGCGATGGCGGTCTGGGCGACGGTAGTGCCGCGCTCCTTGGCCAGGGCGCGCACGGTCTCGACGAGGTCGAGGTTGTACTCGGCGTTGGCGCCGGTGTAGCGGGGGGTGTGGCCGCGTACGTCGTCGGGGGTGAAGGCGCGGCCCCGGGGCCAGTTGTCGCTGATCAGGCCGCGGGCCAGGACGCCGTAGGCGGTGGTGGCGATGCCCAGTTCGCGGCAGACCGGCAGGATGTGGGCCTCGATGCCGCGGCCCAGCAGGGAGTACTCGATCTGCAGGTCGGAGATGGGGGCGACGGCCGCGGCCCGGCGGATGCTGTCGCAGCCGGCTTCGGACAGGCCGATGTGGCGCACGTATCCGGCCTTGACGGCTTCGCTGATGGCGCCGACGGTCTCCTCGATGGGGACCTGGGGGTCGCAGCGGGCGATGCGGTAGACGTCGATGTGATCGGTGCCCAGGCGCTGCAGGGAGTAGGCCAGGGAGGTGTGGACGGCCTCCGGGCGGCCGTCGTAGCCCAGGAAGGTGCCGTCGGGGCGGCGCAGGGCGCCGAACTTCACGCTCAGCTGGACGTCGTCGCGGCGGTGGTGGCGCAGGGCGTCGCGGATGAGCAGTTCGTTGTGGCCCATGCCGTAGAAGTCGCCGGTGTCCAGGAGGGTGATGCCCGCTTCGAGGGCGGCGTGGACGGTGGCCAGGGACTCGTCGCGGTCGGCGGGGCCGTACAGGGCGGACATGCCCATGCAGCCCAGGCCCAGGGCGGACACCTGGGGGCCGGTGGTGCCAAGAGCGCGGTGGAGCACGGGGGTTCTCCTTGGCGGGTCGGTTGCGGCACAGCGTGGTGTGCTCGCGGGTGGGGGGCAACACGCAGGGGGTTACTGTGGCAAGTCGCTCAACTCGGCAGTGGGGGCCGGGTAGTGAGGGGGTGTCAGTAGTGGACGGTGTGCAGGGGCGGGCCGAAGGGGGCGCGGTCCAGCCAGCGGCCGGCGCGGGCGACGCGGGGGGCGAGCAGGGCGGCGGCGTGCTGGGTGGTGCGCCGCAGGGGCCGGGCGGCCTGGAGGTGGGCCAGGGCGCTCGCGGCGGCGCGGACGTTGGCCTGGGCCGCGGCGCGCCGGGCGCGGGCGCAGCCGGCCAGGGCCTGGGGGGTGGCTTCGGCGATGGCCCGGGCGGCGGCGACGGCGTCGGCGATGCCGGAGTTCATGCCGCGTGCGCCGAAGGGGGGCAGCAGGTGGGCCGCCTCGCCGGCCAGGAGCACGCGGTGGTGGGGGTCGGTGAAGCGGGCGGCGACTTTCTGGTGGAAGCGGTAGGCGGAGGACCAGGAGAGGTCGCCGGGGCGGGCGCCGGGGAGCAGGTCGGGCAGCCAGCGGGCGGCGGTGGCGGCCCAGGTAGCGGCTTCCTGGCCGTCGCGGCACTGGACGTCGACGCGCCAGCCGCCGGCGAAGGGCACGAGCAGCACGTTGCGCCCGCCGGCGGCGGGGTGGCGGTAGTGGAAGACGCGGGCGGGGGTGAGGCCACCGGCCTCGCCGGTCAGGTCGGCCACGGCGAAGCCGGTGGGAGCTGTGGTGCCCGTCAGGGGGATGCCCAGGCGGGTGCGCAGGGTGGAGCGGGCGCCGTCGGCGGCGATGACGTAGCGGGTGCGGTGGCAGTAGCCGCCCGCGGTGATGAGTTCCGCGGCGCGGGGGGTGGTGCGGATGTCGGTGACGGGCTGGCCCCAGCAGATCTCGGCGCCCGCCCGGTGGCAGGCGGCGCGCAGCAGGTCCTCCACCACCGTCTGGGGCAGGCTGGTGAAGGGGATGCGGTCGGCGGGGCCGTGGTAGGTGCGCGTGTGGACGGGCCGGCCGCGCCACAGGGTGCGCCGGGTGCGCCAGATCAGGCCCTCCCGGGCGATGGTGCGGCCCAGGCCGGGGTCGATCTCATCGAGCAGGTCCAGGGTGGCGCGGTGGACGAAGATGGCGCGGCTGCCGGGGCGCGGGCGGTGTTCGAGGTGGGCTTCCAGGACGGTGACGGGCAGGCGGTGGTGGCGGGCGGCCAGGGCCGCGGCCAGGCCCACCGGGCCGGCGCCGACGACGGTGACCTCGCTCATGGCAGCGCCGCCGCGGGCTCGAGGTGCACGGCGGGGCGCAGCCGGGCCGGGGCGATGGCGGGGTGGAACAACTCCTCCACGTAGAAGGGCTGTTCGTCGTCGACGTGTACGACGTAGCCGCGCCAGGCGGCGGTGGTGGCCAGCGGGCGCCACGGGGAGCAGCCCACGCGCAGCAGGCGGCGGCACTGGGGCAGGCGGTGCTCGGCCAGGGCCCGCCCCAGCGGGACGGTGGTGCTGGTGAGGATGGTGCACAGGTCGGCGCGGCGGGGCACGGGGCCCATGACGAGGTTGCGGGAGACGGCCGCGTGGGCGTGGTGGCGCAGTTCGGTGCGGCGCACCAGCCAGGGCTCGTCGGCGCGCAGGCCCAGCAGGGGCAGCAGGTGGGCGGCTTCCATGCCGGTGCGCCGCACCCGCTGGGCCACCAGGCGCAGGGCCAGCGGCGCGCCCAGGTGGTGTTCGAGCAGCGCGGTGGTGGAGCCGCGGTGGGTGAGCAGGCGCCGGGTGAAGGGGTCGGCGAACTGCTGGGCGCGCAGCAGGGCGGGCTGTTCGGCGGGGTGGCAGGGGGTGCGGCGGGTCATCTGCGGCCCTTTTCAGCGCGGGTGCCGCCCGGCGCGGCCGGGGCCGGCAGCGCCGGCGGCACGGTGGGAGTGCGCGGTGGGGGGTGTCACGCCTTGGGGGTGTAGTTGCCGGGCACCATGCGGGTGGAGATGGCGATGCGGTTGTAGGCGTTGATCACCGCGGCGGCCCAGATGAGCTGGGCGACTTCGGCCTCGCTGAACTCCTTGAGGGCCGCCTGGTAGACGTGGTCGGGCACGTGGTCGGTGTGGATGACGGTCACGGCTTCGGTCAGGGCAAGCGCGGCGTGTTCGCGGGCGGTGAAGAAGGGCGTCTCCTCCCAGGCGCTGAGGGCGTACAGGCGCTGTTCGCGCTCGCCGGCGGCGCGGGCGTCCAGGGTGTGCATGTCGATGCAGAAGGCGCAGCCGTTGATCTGCGAGGCGCGGATCTTGACGAGTTCGAGCAGGGAGTGCTCGAGTCCCGCTTCCTGGGCGGCTTTCTCCGCGGTGGCGTGCAGGCGTCCCATGGCGGAGTAGACCTGGGGGGCCAGCTCGGACAGCTTCAGGCGGGGGAAGGACTCGGCAGTGGTCATGCCCTGCACGGTAGGAAGGGTTCCGGTGGCGGGGGAAGCGCGACTTCCCACTGTCGCAGCCATTGGCCGGGGGCGGCCTGGGGCCGGGGGGGCGGCCTCGCCGCCGCCGGGCCGCGGCCGGGAGGGTGCGGCCGCGCCGCAGCCGGGCTCCTCGTCGGTGGCTGCCGGGCCGCCGCCGGGGGTTCGGCCTCGCTGCAGTTGGGCCGGTGGCCGGGGGTGACCCGTGGCCGGGGGGTGCGGCCTCGCCGCAGCTGGACCCGTGGCCGGGGGTGGTGACGGTTCGTCATGCGGAGGCGGCCAGGGGTGGTCCGGGGCCGGGGTGTGGCCTCGCCGCCGGGCCGCGGCCGGGGGGGTGCGGCCGCGCCGCAGTCTCCTCGCCGGTGGCCGCCGGGGGGTGGCCTCGCCGCAGTTGGTCCGGTGGCCGGGGGTGACCCGTGGCCGGGGGTGGTGACGGTTCGTCATGCGGAGGCAGCCGGGTGTGGTCCGGAGCCGGGGGGCCGTGCTGCCGCTGGAGGGGGTGGCCGTGCTGCCGCCGGGCTGGTGTGCGGGCGCTACCGGGGGGCCTCGCCGCCGGGGCGCAGCCGCGCTGCGCCGGACTCCCTCGCTCGCGGCTCTCGGCCGCCGGGCCTCTGCCGGGGTGCGGCCTCGCCGCAGTTGGGGCCGGTGGCCGGGCCGTCGCCGGGGGCCTCGTCGCCGTCGGGCCCCGCCCGCGTCACACCGGCCGCCGCCGGGGGGCCGACGCCCCCGTCATCGCCGGGCTTCGGCGGCCGTGCGGCCGTTCCGCCGGTCCGCTGCTGACGGGCCGTCACGGCGGGGCCGCGGGAGGGGGCGCCGCCGGGCCGCGGGAGGGTACAGCCCCCGCCCGCGCCGGGCCCCTCGCCTCGCCGCCGCCGGGCCGCCGCCCTCGCCGCGCCGGAACGCAGCCGCCCGCCCGTTGACGGCCCGTCAGGCAGCAGACGCCGCCCCGCCGCCCCGCCCCGCTCCGGGGCCGCCCCCCCTTCGCCCGCCAGCCCCAAGAAGCTTTTCCGAAAGAAGCCAGACCCGTGGAATCCACCCACCCTTCGCCGGTCCCGTGGTGCTGAATCAGCGTATTTGTAGGGGTTATTGGGGATTCACAGATGCCCGATTCACTGCGCATCGCGGCTGACTCTTGACATCAAGAAAGCTTTTCTGAAAGCTATTTATGGGTGCTCCCCCCGCCCGGTACCTCCCTGCCCGCGATGCCCGCCCAGGCCTGAGCGCGCCACCGGCTCAGGCCTGCCCCGTTTCCACCCCACCCTGACGAATTGGGCTGACACACCATGACCGAACTGCTCCCGCACGCCCCTCTGGTCCCCCTGGACACCGATGCCGACGCCCATCTGCGCCGGACGCTGCGCTGGCACTTCGGTGCCGCGACCGGCTCGCCGTTCTGGCTGCGCATCGCCCCCACGCTGGGCTTCGACCCGGTGCGTGACATCCAGGCCCTGTCCGACCTGCACCGCTTCCCCGACGTCAGCGACCAGCTGCGCACCGTGGCCGTGGAGGACCTGATCCCGGCCGGGCACACCGGGGCGCCCTTCGAGGTCTTCGAGTCCGGCGGCACCCTGGGCGCGCCCAAGCGCGTCGTCGACAGCGTCTCGCGCGGCCTGAACGTCGACTGGGTCAGCACCGTCCTGGACGCCCACGGCTTCCCCGCCACCGGCAACTGGCTGCACGTGGGCCCCACCGGGCCGCACGTGGTCGGGCGCACCATCCGCCATCTGGCGCAGCGCCGCGGCGGGGTGGCCTTCACCGTCGACTTCGACCCGCGCTGGGTCAAGCGCCTGCTGGGCTCGGGCCGCACCGACCTGGCGGGCGAGTACCGCGCGTACCTGCTGGACCAGGTCGAACTGATCGTGCAGTCCCAGGACATCAAGGTCTTGTTCATCACCCCGCCGGTCCTGGAGGCGCTGGTGGGCCGCCGCGATCTGTACGAACGCCTGGCCGCGGGCCTGGAGGGCATCGTGTGGGCGGGCACGAGCATCAGCGCGGAGTCGCTGCGCCAGATCGAGGAGACGTTCTTCCCGCGGGCACGGATCGCCGCGATCTACGGCAACACCCTGATGGGCATCGCCCCGCAGCGCCCGCGCCTGGACAGCGACGAGCACCCGGCCGTCTTCCGCCCCTTCTTCCCCCAGTCCGTGGTCGAGCTCGTCGACGGCCACGGCGCGCCGGTGGCCTACGGCGAGCGCGGCCAGGTGCGCGTGCACCTGCTCAGCCGCGACATGTTCCTGCCCAACGTGCTGGAGCGCGACACCGCGATCCGGGTGCGCCCCGCGCCCGGCGACAGCGTCGACGGGCTCGCCGACATCGCCCCGCTGCCCTCCCAGGGCGGCGCCCGCGTCATCGAGGGGGTCTACTGATGCACGCCCCCGCCCCCGCCCCCGTCGAGGAGCGCGCCCCTGTCGTGCGGCTCAACCCGGTCATCGCCGGACGGGAGGTCGACAGCCGCGACCGGGCCGAACTGACGGGCGTGGACGGCCAGGTGGTCGCCGAGATCGGGCTCGCCCCCCGGCTGCTGGCCCAGGCCGCCGTGCACGAGGTCCGCGCCCGCGCCACCTCCGGCGCGCCCGGGGCCGAGGTGTTCGCCGCCGCCGGGGAGCTGTTCGCCACCGCCACCCTGGACGGCGAGAGCCCCCGGGAGTACCAGCGGCGGGTGGCGCTGGCCACCGGCTCCCCGCGCGGCACCGTCGAGCGGGCCACGGCCGGTATCCGCTCGGCCCTGGCCCGCATCGAGGAGCTCAACGCCGCCGAGCTGCCCGCCCCCTTCGCCGAGGGCGCCTTCGCCCGCCACTGGGTGCCGCGCGGCCGGGTCCTGGCCGTGATCGTGCCCAACAACCACCCCGAGCCCAACGTCACCTGGGTGCGCGCCCTCTCCCTGGGCTACAGCGTGCTGCTGCGCCCCGGCAGCAAGGACCCCTTCACCCCCCGCCGGCTGACCGCGGCGCTGCTGAAGGCCGGGCTGCCCGCGCACCGGCTCGCCTTCCTGCCCGGCGGCCACGACCTGGGCGACCACCTGCTGGACCAGGCCGACCTGGGCATCGTCTACGGCGGCCCGGACGCGGCCGCCCGCTACGGCAACCGGCGCGACATCCTGGTGCGCGGCCCCGGCCGCAGCAAGGCCCTGGTGGACGCCGACAGCGCCGCCGCCCTGCCCGCGAGCCTCACTTCGTGGATCGCCGACGACGGCGGCGTGCGCTGCAACAACATCTCCGCCGTCCTGACCAGCGGCGACGTCAGCGCCCTCGCCGATGCCCTGGCCGAGCGCCTGGCCGCGCCGGCGCCGCTGCCCGTGACCGCGGCACACGCCCTGCTGCCCGCCACCACCCGGGCCAACGCCGAGGCCCTCGGCCCCTACCTGGCCGGGCTCGCCGCCCAGGGCACCGACCACTCCAGCGCCCGCTACCCGCAGGGGCCGCTGACCGCCCTGGACGACACCAGCGTCGTGATGCGCCCGCTGGTGATCTCCGTGGACGACCCGCACCACCCCCTGGTCGGCACCGAACTGCCCTTCCCCTTCGTCGTCGTCGCCCCCTGGCAGGAAGCCCACGGCACCGCCCCCCTGCGCAACTCCCTGGTGGTCAGCCTGACCGGACGGCACACGCGGCTGGCCGAGCAGCTCCTGCACGAGCCGAGCGTCCGCAAGGTCACCACCGGGGACGTCCTGCCCTGGCTCTCGCGCCCCGAACTGCCCCACGACGGCAGCCTCGCCGGGTTCCTCCTGGAACCCAAAGCCCTCATCCGCCCCGCCTGACCCCTGCCCCGCCCGCCCCGCCTGCCCCGCCTGACGTCTTGTCCGCTGGTCCGCACCCGCCGGTGCGCCCGCCCCGCCCGGGGGCGCACCGGCCCCGCCCCAGCACCCCGCCCCGCCCGTCCGCCCCGCCCGCCGTTTCGCGGCGCACCCCGGTGCCCGCCCCGCCCTGGAAAGAGACCCGCCATGCCCCTGACCGCACCCGCTCCCCCGGCCCGCACCGCCACCCTGACCGCGCCGCCCTGGCGCGGCCTGCCCGCCGCCCAGCAGCCGCCGTGGCCCGACCCGGCCGCCGTCGCCGACATCGCCGGGGAGCTGGCCCGCCTTCCCGCACTGACCGCCGCCGCCGACGTGCGCCAGGTCGGCGCGGCGCTGGCCGACGTCAGCGCGCACCAGGCCTTCCTGCTGCAGGCCGGTGACTGCGCCGAGCCCACCGGCGCCATGGGGGTGGCCGCCCTGCAGGGCAAGCACCGCGTCCTGGGCGAGATGGGCGAGATCATCAGCAACCGCCTGGACGTGCCCACCATGACGGTGGGCCGCATCGCCGGGCAGTACGCCAAGCCGCGCTCCAAGCCCGAGGAGATCGTCGGCGGCCGCGCCCTGCCGGTCTTCCGCGGCCTGAACGTCAACGCCCCCGACGCCGACGCAGCCGCCCGCATCCCCGACCCGCGGCGCCTGCTGGCCGGCTACCACAGCGCCCGCGCCCTGCTCAGCGAGCTGCACATCATCGCCCACCGCGCCGCATCCGACCTCACCCCGCTGTCGGCCGCCAGCATCAGCACCCGCCGCCCGCGCTCCTGGGACGGCACCCTGCGCGCCGTCCTGGACGACTACGGCCGCACCCACCGCACCGAGGAGGGCTGGCGCCGCACCGGCCTGTGGACCAGCCACGAGGCCCTGCTGCTCGACTACGAGGAGCCCTTCGTGCGCCGGGATGCGCGCACCGGCGAGGACTACCTGCTCTCCACCCACCTGCCCTGGGTGGGCGACCGCACCCGCCAGGTCGAGGGCGCCCACATCGCGCTGCTGGCCCACATCGCCAACCCCGTCGCCGTCAAGATCGGCCCCGGCATCAGCCGCGGCGACCTGGTCGCCCTGTGCCACCGGCTCGACCCGCACCGCCGCCCCGGCCGTCTGACCCTCATCGTCCGCCTGGGCGCGGCCGACGTGCGCCGGCTGCTGCCGGAGATGATCCGCGCCGTCGCCGAGGCCGGCCACCAGGTGGTGTGGGCGTGCGACCCCATGCACGGCAACACCTTCACCGCCGCCACCGGCCACAAGACCCGGCACATGGACGACATCGTCGCCGAGACGAGCGCGTTCATCGAGATCCTGCACCGCGCCGGCCAGTGGCCCGGCGGCCTGCACCTGGAGGTCGCGGGCGACCGCGTCACCGAGTGCCTGGGCGCCGGCGGCCCGCGCAGCGAGCAGGGCCTGGCCCGCGCCTACCGCACCCTGTGCGACCCGCGCCTGAACGACGACCAGGCCCGCCTGCTGGCCCAGACCGCCGCCGACCTGATCGCCCGCGGCTGACCCGCCCCCGCCCCCTGCCAGCCCGCGCCCGACGGAGCCGTGATGAAGACCCTCCTGATCGACAACTACGACTCGTACACCTACAACCTCTTCCAGCTCATCGCCGAGGTCAACGGCGAGGAACCCGACGTGGTCACCAACGACGCCCCCGGCGCCGCCGACCTCGACCTCAGCGCCTACGACAACGTCGTGATCTCCCCCGGACCCGGCCACCCCGGCCGCGCCGAGGACTTCGGCGCCAGCGCCCGCATCATCGAACGCGCGGCCATCCCCGTGCTCGGCGTGTGCCTGGGCCACCAGGGCATCGCCGCCGCCGCGGGCGCGGTCATCGCCCGCGCCCCCCAGGCCCGCCACGGCTACCTCAGCCGCATCACCCACACCGCGCAGGAGGTCTTCGCCGACCTGCCGCAGGACTTCACGGCCGTGCGCTACCACTCCCTGGCCATCGCCGAGCCCCTGCCCGCGGCCCTGGAGGCCACCGCCTGGGCCGAGGACGGCGTGATCATGGCCGTGCGGCACCGCGAACGGCCGCTGTGGGGCGTGCAGTTCCACCCGGAGTCGGTCTCCACCCAGTACGGCCACCAGATGCTCGCCAACTTCCGCGAGCTGACCCTGGCCCACCAGGCCCGCCACCCCGAGACCGCCCCCCGCCCCGCCGCGCCGCGCCCCGCGGCCGCCCCCGCCCCCGCTCCCCAGGGCGGCGCCCCCGCCCCGGCGCCCTACCAGCTGCACCTGCGCATCCTGGAAAAGGAGATCGACACCGAGACCGCCTTCACCCACCTGTACGGCGCCGCCGAGGCCCCGGTGTTCTGGCTCGACAGCGCCCTGGCCGAAGCCGGGCGGGCCCGGTTCTCCTTCTTCGGCGACGCCGCCGGGCCGCTGGCGGAGACCGTGCGCTACCGCACCGGCCAGGGCCACGTCGAGGTCACCCGCACCGGCGGGGCCACCGAGCAGGTGCCCGGCACCGTCTTCGACTACCTGCAAAGCGAACTGCGCCGCCGTCAGACCAGCGCCCCCCACCTGCCCTTCGACTTCACCGGCGGCTACGTCGGCTACTTCGGCTACGAGCTCAAGGGCGACCTGGGCGCCACCAACAAGCACCGCGCCCCCACCCCCGACGCCGTCTGGCTCTTCGCCGACCGCTTCATCGCCGTCGACCACCACGACGGCACCACCTATCTGGCCGCCCTCAGCCGCACCGGGCAGCAGGGCGGGCCCGGCGGCGCCGAGGACGCCGTGCGCTGGCTGGAGTCGACCGCCGCCGCCCTGCTGGCCCTGCCCCCGCGCACGGCCACCACCGCCGAGCCCAGCACCGCCCCCGTCGAGCCCTGGCTCGTCCACGACGCCGACGCCTACGCCGCCCGCATCGCCGACATCCACCAGCAGCTGCGCGCCGGCGAGAGCTACGAGGTCTGCCTCACCAACGCCGCCTGGGCCCCCGCCGGCGCCGGCGGCCTGGACTTCTACCGCACCCTGCGCCACGTCAACCCCGCCCCCTACGCCTCCTATCTGCGCCTGGGCGAGGACGTCGAGATCGCCGGCTCCTCCCCCGAGCGCTTCTTGACCATCGACCGCGCCGGCACCATCGAGACCAAACCCATCAAGGGCACCGTCCCGCGCAGCGACGACCCCCGCGAGGACCGGCGGCTGCGCGACTCCCTGACCGACAGCGCCAAGACCCGCGCCGAGAACCTCATGATCGTCGACCTGCTCCGCAACGACCTCGGCCGGGTCAGCAAGGTCGGCAGCGTGCACGTGCCCCGCCTGATGGCCACCGAGAGCTACCGCACCGTCCACCAGCTCGTCTCCACCATCCGCGGCACCCTGCGCGAGGACAGCGACGCCATCGACGCGGTACGCGCCTGCTTCCCCGGCGGCTCCATGACCGGCGCCCCCAAGCGCCGCACCATGGAGATCATCGAGTCCCTGGAGACCGAGGCCCGCGGCGTGTACTCCGGCTCCATCGGCTGGCTGTCCACCAACGGCACCGCCGACCTGAACATCGTCATCCGCACCGCCGTGCGCATCGGCGACCAGTGGCGCATCGGCGCCGGCGGCGCCATCGTCCTGGACTCCGACGCCGACGACGAGTACCAGGAAATGCTCCTGAAGGCCGCCGCCCCGCTGCGCGCCCTGCACCCCGCCACCGCCACCCAGGCCGCGGAGGTGCCCGCCACGGTCTGAGCCCGCCACGCCCCCGCGGGGGGCCACGGCCCCGCGCCGCGCGCCCTGGCCCCCACCCCCCCTTTGCGCAGAACAGGACCCCTCCCGCCATGAACATGGCCGCAGACCTCGCCCGCCGGGCCGCCCGCAACCGATGGCTCGACCGGCCCGCCTACCACGAGAACGACCTCACCCTCACCCACGGCCGCCTCCACCAGCTCGCCGCCCAAGCCGCCACCGTCCTGGCCGACGCCGGCGCCCGCCCCGGCACCCGCGTCCTGCTCGCCCTGCCCGACGGCATCGCCTGGGTCACCGCGTTCCTGGCCACCGCCCGCCTGGGCGCCGTCGCCGTCCTGGCCAACCCCCACCTGGCCGCCGGCGACCACGCCCACATCGTGCGCGACGCCCGCCCCCGCCTGGCCCTGGCCCCCACCGCCCTGGCCCCCCGCTTCCCCGCCCTGGCCCACCTCACCGGCACCGAGCTCCTGGACCGCGCCGCCGCCCAGCCGCCCGCCCCGCCCGCCGAGAGCGACCCCGCCCACACCCTCTACATCCAGTACACCTCCGGCACCACCGGCGCCCCCAAAGGCGTCATCCACCGCCACCGCGACCCCGCCCACTACTACACCGGCGCCGGCGCCCAGCTCCTGGACATCGGCGAGAGCGACGTCAACCTGTCGGTGTCCAAACTGTTCTTCGCCTACGGCCTGGGCAACTCCCTGGCCTTCCCCCTGTACTCCGGCGGCTCCGCCGTCCTGCTGCCCGACCCGCCCCGCCCCGCGGCCATCGCCGGCCTGGCCGCCCGCCACCGCGTCACCCACCTGCACGCGGTCCCCTCCGCCTACGCCGCCCTGACCGCCCACAGCGACCCGGCCGCCTTCCGCGCCCTGCGCGCCGCCGTCTCCGCCGGCGAACGCCTCAGCCCCGCCCTGGCCGCCCGCGTCACCGCCCACCTGAACGCCCCCGTCCTGGACCAGCTCGGCTCCACCGAAGCCGGCCACGCCTTCGCCTCCAACAGCCTCACCCGCCACACCCCCGGCACCGTCGGCACCCCCGCCCCCGGCTTCGAACTCCAGCTGCGCGACCGCGACCTGAAACCCGTGGCCGACGGCACCGAGGGCGAACTGTGGGTCCGCGGCCCCACCGTCATGCCCCGCTACCTGAACCGGCCCGAGGAAACCGCCCGCACCCTCATCGACGGCTGGCTGGCCACCCGCGACCGCGCCGTGCGCAACCCCGACGGCACCTACACCCACCGCGGCCGCGCCGACGACCTGGAAATGGTCGGCGGCATCACCATCTCCCCCACCGAAGTCGAAGAAGTCCTGGCCGCCCACCCCGCCGTCCGCGACGTCGCCGTCGCCTCCCTGCCCAACACCGAAGGCGCCACCAAACTGCGCGCCTTCGTCGTCCCCCGCCACCTGGAGCACACCAGCGGCCTGGAAGCCGAACTGACCGCCCTGGCCCGCGCCCGCCTGGCCCCCTTCAAAGTGCCGCGCAGCGTGCAGTTCGTCGACTCCCTGCCCCGCACCGCCACCGGCAAGCTCCAGCGCTTCCTGATCCGCACCGCCCCCGCCCGCTGACCACCCCGCCCAGCCCCCGCACCCCGCCCCGCGCCCTGTGCCGGCCGCCCCCGGCCGCCCCGAAAGGACACCCCTCATGCCCAGGCTCACCCTGCCCGAAAAGGCCTTCTACCTCGGCCTGCTGTGGGAGAAGGCCGCCGACAAGCACGGCGACGTGCCCGTCACCCTCGACCAGCCCCTGGCCACCTTCCCCGACGCCGGCACCGACCTGACCTACCGCAGCGTCGCCGACCTCGTCGACGACCTGGCCGCCCGGCTGTGGCACGTGGGCATCCGCCCCACCGAACGCGTCGCCATCCACAAGGACGACAACTTCGACATCGCCCTGCTGGCCGCCGCCACCGCCCGCATCGGCGCCGTGCCCGTCGTACTGTCCGCCGCCCTGAGCCCCGACGTCGTCGCCCAGCTCCTTGAGCGCCTGGCCCAGCCGTGGCTCATCAGCGACGCCGCCAAACTCTCCGGCCCCCTGCAGGACACCGACCTCACCACGCTGGTACGCGACACCGTCCTGGCCGGCACCACCGCCCACGCCGGCCTTCGCCTGCTCGCCGACATCACCGACGCCCCCCGCCGCGAACCGGTGCGCCTGCACCGCCGCCAGACCGCCCTGATCACCCACAGCTCCGGCACCACCGGCGTCAACAAGCTCATGGTCCACAACGCCCGCGCCCTCTTCCACCGGCTGCTGCCCCAGCAGCTCATCGCCTGGCCCATCCGCAAGAAGGAGACCGTCGCCCTGGCCATGAGCTACGTCCACTCCCGCTTCTACCACTCCCTGGGCGTGTTCCTGAACTACGGCAACCCCCTGGTCATCCTCACCGACCCCGACCCCGACACCGTCGGCCCCATCTTCACCCGCACCCGCCCCGGCCTGGTCGAGACCCACCCCAACAACTTCATCCAGTGGGAAGACCTCGCCGACGCCCCCGGCGCCCCGCTCTCCAGCGTCCGCTACTACAGCAGCACCTTCGACGCCATCCACCCGCGCACCATCCAGCGCCTGCTCGCCGCCTCCCGCCGCCGGCGCCCCCTGCTCGTCCAGCTCTACGGACAGAGCGAGACCGGCCCCATCTCCGGTGCCTGGTACACCCGCAAGAGCGCCGCCAGGAACGACGGCCGCGACGTCGGCTTCGTCCTGCCCGGCTTCATCCGGCTGCGGGCCGTCGACGACAACGGCCGCCGCGTCCCGCGCGGCCAGGCCGGCCACCTCGAACTGCGCGGCCGCGGCACGATCATGACCTACCTCGGCGAGGACGAACGCTATGAAAAGCAGCGCCACGACGGCTGGTGGCGCCTGGGCGACATGGGCTCCCTGCACCGCGGCGGCAAACTCCGCCTCATCGACCGCGAGATCGACCAGATCGACACCATCGACAGCAACCTCGAACTCGAAGACGTCCTGATGTCCCGCCTGGACGAACTCCTGGAAGTCATCATCGTGCCCGGCACCGACCACACCCCCGTGCCCGTGGTCTGCACCCGCCGCGACGCCCCCCTGGACCAGGAGCGCTGGCGCACCGCCACCGCCGGCCTGCCCGCCATGGCCGCCCCCCTGCACTGGCCCTTCGCCGACGTGCCGCGCACCTCCACCTGGAAGGTCCGCCGCGTGGAGATCACCCGCATGCTCCACAACGGCCAGAGCCCCGCCGCCCCCGCCAACGCCACCTGAGACCCCGCCCCTTCACCCCCGCCCCTGCCCGCCCCGTTTCGTGGAAGGACCCACCATGGCACCCCCCTCGTCCCAGCCCGCACCCCACCCCGTCCTGGTGGTCGGCGCGGGCCCGGTCGGACTCGCCGCGGCCCTGGCCCTGCGCCACCACCACATCCCCGTCACCGTCGTCGAAGCCGACCCCGCCGACCGCCGGCGGCCCGGCAGCCGCGCCCTGTTCGTCCACCGCGACACCCTGGCCCTGCTCGGCACCATCAGCCCCGGCCTGGACCAGACCCTCATCGACCACGGCGTCATCTGGCCCACCCGCCGCACCGTCTACCGCGACCGCGACGTCTTCACCCGCACCTACCCCGCCCGGCCCGCCGCCGGCGGCCTGCCGCCCTTCACCAGCCTGCGCCAGGTCGAGACCGAAAAGCACCTGCTGCGCGCCTGCCACGCCGCCGGCGTCCGCTTCCTGTGGGACTCCCCCGTCACCGGCACCGAACCCGGCCCCGAGGGCGTACGGGTGTTCACCGCCGACGGCACCGTCCACCACGCCCGGTTCGTCATCGCCGCCGACGGCGCCCGCTCCGCCGTGCGCCACGCCCTGGGCATCCCCATGAGCGGCACCCGCTCCAAGGCCTTCCACGTCGTGGTCGACGTCGCCGAGGACCCCACCGACCCCCTGCCCCTGGAACGCGTGTTCACCTACGAACACCCCGCCCTGGACGGGCGCAGCGTGATGCGGGTGCCCTTCGCCGGCGGCTTCCAGCTCGACCTGCAGTGCAAGGACGGCGACGACCCCGAGCAGTGGGCCACCGAGGAGGCCGCCCGCGCCTGGGTGGCCCGCGTGGTGCCCCCCGCCTACGCCGAACGGCTGCTGTGGGTCTCGCGCTACCACTTCCTGCAGGTCGTCGCCGACTCCTTCACCGACCCCACCCACCGGGTGATGCTGGTGGGCGAGGCCTCGCACCTGTTCCCGCCGTTCGGGGCCCGCGGCATGAACAGCGGCATCGCCGACTCGGTGGCCGCCGCCGAGGCCGTCGCCCAGGCCCTGGCCGGCGGCGAACACACCGCCGCCGTCGGCGCGTTCGCCCACGCCCGCCGCGAGGCGGCCCTGTTCAACTCCCGCGCGGCCGGCACCGCCCTGGCCCACCTGCGCCCGCGCCACCGCAGGACCCGGCTGCTGCAGCAGTTCTCCGCCCGCATGGCCCCGCTGGTGCCCGCCTGGGGCGAGTGGCTGGAGCGCGCCCCCTACGGGCCGCGCACCGCACCGGCCACCGCCGTGCACGGAAGGTACTGAAGCGCCGTGCCCCACCAGCCCACGGCCTGGTTCGCCTGGCGGCCCGGCTCCCACCTGGCTCCGGCCGACGCGCCCCGCGCCCCGCTCCTGGCCGCCGACTCCTTCCTCGTCCAAGAGGGCCGGGTACGGTTCCTGGCCGGGCACCGGGCCCGCTTCCGGGCCGCCTGCCGGGCCGCGGGCGCCGGCCCCGGCCTGGACGTGGCGGGCTTCCTGGACCAGGCGGCGGACCGGCTGCCGCGCACCGGCGCCTGGTTCCCGCGCATCGAACTGCTCGGCGGCCACCGGCCGGTGCTGGGCCTGCGCCTGCGGCCCGCCCCCGCCCGCACCCCCCGGGTGCGCCTGAGCCCCTGGTACGGGCCCGACCCGCGCACCTGCCCGCGCCGCAAGGGCCCCGACCTGGACGCCCTGGCCGCCCTGCGCGCCCACGCCCGCGAGCGGGGCGCCGACGACTACCTGCTGACCGCCCCCGGCGGCTGGGCCAGCGAAGCCACCTCCGCCACCCTGCTGTGGTGGGACGGCGAGCAACTGTGCCTGCCCGCACCGCGCCTGCCCGTCCTGCCCGGCATCACCGCCGCCTGGATCACCGCCCGCGCCACCCGCCTCGGCGTGCCCCTGGCCCCGCGCCCGGCCCGCCCGGCCGACCTGAGCGGACACGAGGTGTGGCTGGTCAACGCCCTGCACGGGATCCGGCCCGTGACCGCCTGGCCCCACACCCCCTACCGGGCCGGGCCCGCCCTCCGCGCCGCCGCCTGGCAGCAGGCCTGGCAGGACGCCGCCCGCCCCCTGCCCGCCCCGCAGCCGGCCGCCCGCCCCTGAACCACCCCCAGCCCCCTGCCCCTTCCGCCCCCCGGTGCCGCCCCCGTGCCCGCCCTTTCCGCCCGCCCAAGGAGAGCCCCCTGCCATGAACAGCCGCCCCCTGACCCTGGCCATCGTCGGCGCCGGCCCCCGAGGCCTGTCCGTCCTGGAGCGGACCCTCGCCGGCGCCCGCACCCTGGTCACCCGCCCGCTGACCGTGCACGTCATCGACCCCTTCCCGCCCGGCGCGGGCGCCGTGTGGCGCACCGACCAGCCCGCCCACCTGCTGATGAACACCGTCGCCTCCCAGGTGACCGTCTTCACCGACGCCTCGGTGCGCATGAAGGGGCCGCTGGTGCACGGCCCGAGCCTGTACCAGTGGGCGCGCTCCCTGCCGCGCTCGCGCACCGTCCACCCCGCCTGGGTGCTGGAGCAGGCCCGCACCCTGCGCCCCGACGCCTACCCCACCCGCGCCTTCTACGGCCACTACCTGCGCTGGGCGTTCGCCCACATCGTCTCCCGCGCCCCCGCCCACACCAGCGTGCGCACCCACGCCACCCGCGCCACCGCCCTGGAGGACAGCGGGCCGCACCCGCACGGCCCGCAGACCCTGCACCTGGCCGACGGCACCGTCCTGACCGGCCTGGACGCGGTGGTCCTCGCCCAGGGCCACACCCCGGTGCGCCCGACGGCCGCCGAGAGCAGCCTGGCCGCCTACGCCGCCCGCCACCAGCTGCGCTACCTCGCCCCCGCCAACCCCGCCGACCTGGACCTGTCCGCCATCGCCCCGGGCGAGACGGTCCTGCTGCGCGGCCTTGGCCTGAACTTCTTCGACCACATGGCCCTGTTCACCCTCGGCCGCGGCGGCACCTTCCACCGCCGCCAGGGCCGCCTGGCCTACCGGCCCTCGGGCCGCGAACCGCACCTGGTGGCCGGCTCCCGGCGCGGCGTGCCCTACCACGCGCGCGGCGAGAACGAGAAGGGCGCCTTCGGCCGCCACACCCCGCGCCTGCTGACCGCCGAGCGCATCGCCCGCCTGCGCCGGCAACAGCCCCTGGACTTCGCCGCCCAGCTGTGGCCGCTGATCGCCACCGAGGTGGAGGCCGTCTACTACCGCACCCTGCTGGCCGCCGAAGGCCGCCCGCGCGCGGGCCGGGAGCTGGCCGAGCGCTATCTGGCCGCCCCCTCCCCCCAGGCCCGCGCCTCCCTGCTGGACGCCCACCACGTGGCCGCCGGCCTGCGCTGGGACTGGGAGCTGATCGCCAAGCCCTACAAGGAGACCTCCTTCACCGGCCCCGGCGACTTCACCGCCTGGCTCCTGGCCCATCTGCGGCGCGACCTCGACCAGGCCCGCCAGGGCAACCTCAGCGGGCCGGTCAAGGCCGCCCTGGACGTCCTGCGCGACTTACGCAACGAGATCCGCCAGGTCGTCGACCACGGCGGGCTGAGCGCCGACTCCCACCGCGAGGACCTCGAGCGCTGGTACACCCCGCTCAACGCCTACCTGTCCATCGGCCCGCCCGCCTCGCGCATCGAGGAGATGGCCGCGCTGATCGAGGCCGGCGTCCTGGACGTGATCGGCCCCGAGGTGGACATCCGCCCGGCCCAGGGCCCCGACGGGCCGGTGTTCGCGGCCACCTCCGCGGCCGTGCCCGGCCCGCCGGTGACCGCGCGCACCCTCATCGAGGCCCGGCTGCCCGACGGCGACCTGCACCGCACCGCCGACCCGCTGCTGCGCCACCTGCTGGTGAGCGGGCAGGCCCGCCTGCACACCCTGACCGGCCCGCACGGCGACTACGAGACCGGCGGCCTGGCCGTCACCGCCCGCCCCTACCACCTCATCGACAGCGCCGGGCGCGCCCACCCGCGCCGCTTCGCCTACGGCGTGCCCACCGAGGCGGTGCACTGGGCGACCGCGGCGGGCATCCGCCCGGGGGTGGACTCCGTCATCCTGGGCGACGCCGACGCCATCGCCCGCAGCCTGCTGGCGCTGCCCGCGCACAGCACACCCCCCGGCTACGGCGCCGCGCTCACCGGGCGCGCACCCCGGCCGGTCACCGACAGCGCCCCGCCGGTCATGGCCGCCGCCACCGGCCGCGAATAGCGCCGCGTTCCAGGACCCGCCCCCGATTGTCTACACTGCGCTGCCGCTCGGTGCCGCGCCTGGCGCCACCGAGCGGCCGGCACAGGAAGAGGTACTGATGGCCCAGACACCCCCGCCACCGTGCACCCCGGCACACCTGGCCGCCCAGGCCACCCGCCTGGCGGCCGCCATGGACGCCGTCACCGACGCCGAAGCCGCCCAGCGGGGCCTGACCCGCGCCGACTTCGAGGTCCTGGCCGCCCTGCGCGGAGCCGGCGCGGCGCTCGGCTACCGGCTGCGGCCCGGCGAACTCGCCGAGCGCTGCCACCTGTCCTCCGGCGGCACCAGCAACATCATCCGCAGGATGGCCGAGTCCGGCTATGTGGTCCGCGAGGCCGACCTGCACGACGGGCGCGGCTCGTGGGCGCAGCTGACCGAGGAGGGACGCCGGGTGGTGGACGCGGTGCGCCGGGCCGCGGACGCCGTCTACGGCGAGCTGCTGCGGCCGCTGCCCGGCGGCGCGGTGGACGCCCTGTCCGGGCTGATCTCCCTGGTGGCCGCCGCCCTGGAACAGGGCGGCGGCCCGCGGGCGGGCGCCGGGGCGCCGGCTCCGGGGCGGGCCCGCAGGATCGTGCGGGCCCCGCGGCCCGCCTCCAAACGCTGAGAACCCCCCTCTTGCGGCCGCCGCGGAAGGGGAGGCGGGCGGCTGGCGGAAAGGGCGAAGAGGGGGGAAGAAGAAGGAAGCCGGGCGCGTGAGCGGCGGGGCGTACCGGTGTGGTGCCCGGCTTCCTGTTGTCCATGGTGGCGTGCTGCCGCGGCGGGCGGCAAAGGCCGCGGCGCGACTTCGGCACCTGCCCCGCACGCGCCGGTCCGGCCCCAAGAGGCGGGCCCGGGAGCGGACTTGGCCAAGTAGGCGGCGGGCGGGTCACGGCGGGAGGGGCCGGTAGCGGCCCGGGCGTTCAGCCCCGTGATGCGCGGCCATGTGGCCCCCTCAAAGGGGGGCCGGGCCGCGCCCCTGGCACGCCCTGCGTGCCCCGCACCGCCTAGGAGGCACTGGATGAACACCAGCGTGACGCGCCCCGACGCCCATATCGGGGCGCTGCTGCGGCACTTCGGAGATCTTCGCGACGGTACCCACGGCGACGGAGCCGTCTCGCGCGCGGCCAAGGAGGAACTGTTCGAGCAGGCCGTCGCGCTGCTGGACCCCTATGCCCGCCAGGTCTTGGCGGAGTTCAACACCCATCTGCTCAACGGGGCGGGCCAGGTGCGGGTGAGCGGCACCACGCGGGCCCGCGACGGCGGTCTGGCGGCCACCTGGGCGCTGACCTGGCCCCAGCAGCGCGATGAGGGCATCGACCCGATCAGCCTGGTGGCGCACTACGGCCGGGGCTTTCACCACCCGCACCTGCGCGGCGCCACCGTCGCGGAGTGGCCGCTGAACGTCTTCAGCGACGCGCAGGCCGCCGCCGAGGTGCCCACCTTGCGCGCGATCGCCACCGCCGACCTGCACAACCTGGTCTTCCAGCGCGACTTCCGCATCGTGCCCGCCATCACCGACCCGCACCGCGCCCCCGCCGGCGCCGCACACCAGGAGGCCTGATGGACCGGGCCCCGCTGCGCCTGTCGGTACTGGACCAGTCCCCCATCGGCGAGGACCAGTCGGCCGCCGAGGCCCTGCGCGCCTCCGCCGACCTCGCCCGGAGCGTGGACACCCTGGGCTACACCCGCTACTGGGTGGCCGAACACCACAACTCCCCCGGCTTCGCCGGCACCGCCCCCGAGATCCTGGCCGGACAGCTCCTGGCCGCCACCCGCCACCTGCGCGTGGGCACCGGCGGCGTGCTGCTGCCCCGCTACCGGGCGGCGAAGGTCGCCGAGGTCTTCAACGTCCTGGCCGCCCTGCACCCGGGCCGGGTCGACCTCGGGATCGGGCGCGCGGGCGGACCCGCCGACCGCTTCCCCGCCCAGGTGGAGGAGGTGCGCCTGCATCTGGGCCTGATCGACGGGCGGCGCCCGGAGACCGACCAGAGCGCGCCGGTGCCCCCGCAGCTGTGGCTGCTCGGCGCGGGCACCAACTCCGCCCGCCACGCCGGGCAGCTGGGCGCCTCCTTCGCCTACGCCTACTTCCTGACCCACAAGCCGGGCGGGCCGGTCCTTGACGCCTACCGCGCCGCCCTGACCAGCGCCGGGCAGCCCGAGCGGCGCGGGGTGGTGGCCGTGCGCGCGGTGACCGCGGACACCGCGGCCAAGGCCGAGGAACTGGCCCAGAGCGTGCTGCTGTGGCGCAGCCGCAAGGACCTGGGCCAGGACCTGCCCCTGCCCTCACCGGCCAGCGTGCGCGCCCACCGGTGGAGCTCCCTGGAGACCGAACGGGCCGCGGTGCTGCGCCGCACCCTGGTGGCGGGCACCCCCGAGCAGGTCCACGCCCGCCTGAGCGCGCTCGCCGCCGACCACGGCACCGACGAGCTCCTGGTGAACACCCTGACCGCCGACCCCGCCGACCGGGTGCGCTCCTACCACCTGCTCGCCCAGGCCTTCCAGCTGACGGCCCCGCGGCCCGACGCCGTCCCCGTCTAGGGCCGCGCGGCAAGCACGGCGCCTGGCGCGCGAGGAAGCGGGAGAGCCCGGTTCGGGCTCTCCCGCTTCTGCTGTGCCTTCGGGCCGTGTGCGCGCAAAAGGAGGGGGCGGCCGTTGGGATACGGCCGCCCCCTGGGGGGTCTGGGTCCTCCTGTCTGCTGTTGTGGCCTGTCCTGCGGTGGATGCGTCGAATCCGGCGTACGGCTATCGCGTGCTCCTCTCGCCGGGGGCTGTCATCTGCCTCCTCCTTTCTTCTTGGGTTGTTCTGCCGCTGGGGGTCGCTGGCGGGGATCGGGGACGGTCGGGGTCGAAGGGACGGGGGCCGGGGGTCGAAGGGGCAGGGTCGGGGTCGCAGGCGGTCGGGGGTCGAAGGGGTCGGGGGGCTGGTGGTCGGGGTCTGGCGGTCGGGTTCCGGGGGTTGGGGGTTACTGGGCGTCGATCTCGTTGCGGTAGACCATGAGCTTGGCGTCCTTGGCCACGTAGTAGTGCTGCACCGAGTAGGCGATGGTGGCGAAGTCCAGGCGGCCGTCGCCGTTGAAGTCGGCGGTGGCGATGCGGGCCACGGACTCGTCGGAGACCCGCCACTTGGCCCAGACGCCGTTCTTCAGGTCGATGGCCTTGTAGTACATGACGCCCTGCCAGGGCCACGGGCCGCGCAGGGCGACCAGGAACTCGTCCTCGCCGTCGCCGTCGAAGTCGGCGGTGACGATCTGGTGGCCGGGGCCCTCGCCGTTCTCGTTCGGGTCGCCGTAGACGTCCAGCAGGACGCGGTTCCACTCGACGTCCTCGGGCCGGCCGTCGGTGGCCTTGGTGTAGACGGCGACGGTGTTGCCGTGGAAGGGCTCGACGGCGGCGACGTAGCCCATGGCGTCCTCGCCCATGCGGCCCACGTTCAGGTCGCCGCTGCCGCGGAAGCCGGTCTGCTCGAACTGGGTCAGTTCGCCGGTGCCGATGAGCTTGCGGACCCACTCCTTCTTGTTCTCGTCGTAGAACATCCAGGTGACGCCCTCGTCGGAGGCCAGCAGGAGGGACTCGCGGTCCGAGCCGGGGATGAGGCCCTGCTTCTTCTCCGCGCCGTGGATCATGCGGTAGTGGCAGTCGTCGATGACCGTCATCGGCCACTCCTCGGCCGTCTGCACGTCGTCGGGCTGGGTGAACATCACCACCGGCAGGACGGCGTGGACGTCTTCCTTGGCGACGATGGGCAGGCCGATGATCTCCAGGCGCTCGGTCTGGGTGAAGTAGCCGGCCCGCAGGCGGTGCATGCCGGTGGCGCGGCCCACGTAGTGCCTCTTCCAGCGGGACTCGTCCTTGTCGGGGCTGCCGGGGTTCTCCAGCCAGTCGATCTTGCCGCCCTCGGTGTTGGCGTCCTGGATGGTGCCGATGGGGCCGTAGAGGTCGTAGCAGAGGATGATGTCGGGGCGGCCGTTGCCGTTGACGTCGGCGTAGTCGGCGCCGACCGGCATCTTGATCTTGTCGGCGACCAGGCGGCGGGTCCACTTCTCGTCGTTCTGGTACCAGTAGATCTCGCCCAGGCGCAGGCCGTAGCCGAACAGGTCGGGCTTGTTGTCGCTGTTGAGGTCCGGGGCCTCCAGCCAGTATCCGTCGCGCAGCTGGTCGGCGACGAGCTCGGCGGTGAACTTCGGGGCGCGGAAGGCGGACAGGGAGTCGGCGCTCATGGTGGGTCTCCTTGGGGTGTCGTGGGGCGCGGCGGCCAAAGGAAGGGAGGGGGGCGGGGGTCAGGGGGTGAGGCGGTGGTATTCGACGGCGAGCCAGACGCAGTCGGTGTCGGCGTAGTACTGGTGCCAGGGGTAGTGGTAGGAGCCGTCGGCTTCGATGGTGCAGAAGGGGTCGGGGGTGGTGTAGCCGGGGCTCATGCGCAGGTCTTCGTAGAGGCGGGTGGGGTCGGGGGCGGTGAACTTCTGCATGCGGCCCAGGCCGTGGACTTGGGTGTGGACTTCGATGAAGTCGTGGCGGTTGTGGATGTGGCAGTCGGTGCCGGCCGGGGCGAACCAGAGGTTGACCTTGATCTGGAAGTCCTGGGCGCGGGCGGGGGCGGGGGTCTGTCCCAGCAGGTGGGCGGGGTCGAAGCGGGCGGTGCCCGCGTCGTCCTGGGGGCTTTTGAACAGGGGGGTGGTGCGGGGGAAGGCGGCCTCGTCGGGGAGCAGGTCGGCCAGGTGCTGCCAGCCCGGTTCGCCGGTGATGGCGTCGATGGGGGCGTCGAGGTCGGTGCGCAGCAGGATGAGGGTGTCGGCCTGCTGGATGCGGGTGTCGCGCAGGATCGTGGAGGACAGGGGCGGGATGCCCTTGCGGGGGTGCTCGGCGATGGTGACCTGGCGGGGCTGGGGGTTGACGGCCAGGGCGGTGCCGTGGACGGGGTAGTCGCGGGCGTGGGTGATGAGGGTGGCCTTGACGTGCGGCCCGGAGAAGTTGAGCTCGGTGGCGGTGTTGGTCTGCTGGCGGCTGGTGGTGGTCATGGCGGTGCCTCCTGCCGGGTCGTCGGTCCTTGCCGGGTGGGGACGGGTGCTCAGGCGCGGGCGAAGGTGGCGGTGCGGGCCAGCTCCGCGGACAGCTCGTCGATGGCGATGGCCGGGGTGAACTGGTCGGGGGCGGGGCTGTCGCCGAAGTAGTGGGCGATGGCGTCGACGGTGCGCTCGGTGGCGCGGCCGTCGCCGTAGGGGTTGGTGGCGTTGGCCATGCGGTCGTAGGCGTCGGGGTCGCGCAGGAGTTCGCAGGCGGCCTGGACGATGCCGGAGGTCTTGGTGCCGACCAGGCGGGCGGTGCCGGCGACGACGGCCTCGGAGCGTTCGGTGACGCTGCCGAGCACCAGGGTCGGCTTGCCGAGGGCGGGGCCTTCCTCCTGGGCGCCGCTGCTGTCGGAGACGATGAGGTCGGCGCGGCGCATCAGCTTGCTGAAGCACAGGTAGGACAGCGGGTCGACGACCGTGATGTTGGGGTGGTTGCCGATGCGGGGCAGCAGCGCGTCGCGCACGACGGGGTTGCGGTGCAGCGGGATGACCACGCGCACGTCGGGCTCGTCGGCGATGTTGGCGAAGGCCTCGGCGATCTGCGGCAGGTGCGGCCAGGCCTCGCGGCGGTGGGCGGAGGCCAGGACCACGCGGCGGTTGTCGCTGTCGAGGTCCTCGATGGCGTCCGCGCCGTAGTCCTGGGCGCGGTCGCTGGCCCAGCGCAGGGCGTCGATGACGGTGTTGCCGGTGACGACGATGGTGTCGTCGGCGATGCCCTCGCGCAGCAGGTTGGCGCGGTTGCCGGGGGTGGGGGCCAGGTGCAGGGCGGAGACCTGGGCGACCAGGCGGCGGTTGCCCTCCTCGGGGAAGGGGGAGTTGAGGTGGCCGCTGCGCAGGCCGGCCTCGACGTGGATGACGGGGATCTGGTGGTGGAAGCCGGACAGGGCGCCGGCCAGGGTGGTGGCGGTGTCGCCGTGCACGAGGACGGCCTCGGTCTGCAGGTCCTTGAAGACCTCGCCCAGGCCCTGCAGGGCGCGGGAGGTCACCTGGGACAGGGTCTGGCGCGGCGCCATGATCTCCAGGTCGATGTCGGGCTTGAGGCCGAAGGCCTCCAGGGTCTCGTCCAGCATCTGGCGGTGCTGGCCGGTGGAGATGACGGTCGGGGCGAAGCGCGGGTCGTCCTTCAGGGCGCGGATGACGGGGGCGAACTTGATGGCTTCGGGGCGGGTACCAAGGACAACGGCTACGGAACGCATGGCTTTTATTCCTTTTCTGTGTCAAGGGGGAGGGAGAGAAAGGCTCATGAAGGGTTTTACGGAAGGCGCGGCACCGGATGTCGGGGTGCTCTTCGCGCCGGGCTCTTCAGGGGCCGGCCCGTTGTGCGTGCGGGCGGCGTTTGCGGTGTTTCCCGCCTTGGGGATTCCTTCCGGTTTCCCTGCTGGCACTAGATATCTTTCCTGTGAGCTAGTTCCGCGTCAATTGAGCTTTCTCCCGCCGGTTGCACACGAGTTGGACACCCGTGCCGCCTTGTGCGGGAAAGGGGGCGCGGACATGCGAAAACCCCCGTGCCCGCGAGGCGGGCACGGGGGTTTCCCGGCCGGGGGGGCGCCGTGCGGCGCCCGGTGCGCGGCTGTGCGCGCGGGTTGTTCAGGCGCGGACGATGGCCAGCACCTCGTCGCGGACGCGGGCCATCACCGCCTGCTCGCGGGCCTCGACGTTCAGGCGCAGCACGGGTTCGGTGTTGGAGGCGCGCACGTTGAACCACCAGTCGGCGCCGCTGACGGTGAGCCCGTCGAGTTCGTCCACGCGCACGCCCTCACGGCCCCGGTAGGCGGCGTGCAGGGCCGCCAGGCGGGCCTGGCTGTCGCTGACGGTGGAGTTGAGCTCGCCGGAGCCCGCGTAGCGGTCGTAGGCGGCCACCAGGCCCGACAGGGGTCCTTCCTGGCCGCCGAGGGCGGCCAGGACGTGCAGGGCGGCGAGCATGCCGGTGTCGGCGTTCCAGAAGTCGCGGAAGTAGTAGTGCGCGGAGTGCTCGCCGCCGAAGAGGGCGCCGGTGGCGGCCATTTCCTGCTTGATGAAGGAGTGGCCCACGCGGGTGCGCACCGGCGTGCCGCCGTTCTCGCGTACGACTTCGGGGACGGTCCAGGAGGTGATCAGGTTGTGGATGACGGTGCCGGAGCCGCCGTTGCGGGCCAGTTCGCGGGCGGCGACCAGGGCGGTGATCGCCGACGGGGAGACCGGCTCGCCCCTCTCGTCGACGACGAAGCAGCGGTCGGCGTCGCCGTCGAAGGCGATGCCCAGGTCGGCGCCTTCTGCGCGCACGCGCTGCTGGAGGTCGACGATGTTCGCCGGGTCCAGCGGGTTGGCCTCGTGGTGGGGGAAGGTGCCGTCCAGCTCGAAGTACATCGGCACCAGCGTCAGGGGCAGGCCCTCGAAGACGGTGGGCACGGTGTGCCCGCCCATGCCGTTGCCCGCGTCCACGACCACCTTCAGGGGCCGGATCGCGGACAGGTCGACCAGGGACCGCAAGTGGGCCGCGTAGTCCTTGAGGGTGTCGCGGCGGGTGAGCGCGCCCGCCGCGGTCAGGGAGGGCGGCGCGCCCTCGGCCAGCCAGCGCTCCACCAGGGCGCGGATGTCGGCCAGGCCGGTGTCCTGGCCCACCGGGGCGGCGCCCGCGCGGCACATCTTGATGCCGTTGTACTGCGCCGGGTTGTGCGAGGCGGTGAACATCGCCCCCGGCAGGTCCAGGGCGCCGGAGGCGTAGTACAGCTGGTCGGTGGAGCACAGGCCGATCTGGGTGACCGCGCAGCCGCCCAGGGCCGCGCCCTGGGAGAAGGCCAGGGCCAGGGCGGGCGAGGTGGGCCGCATGTCGTGCCCCACGACGATCGCGGCCGCGCCCGTCACCCGGGCGAAGGCGGCGCCGAAGAGCTCGGCCAGGGAGGCGTCCCACTGCTCGGGGACGATCCCGCGGATGTCGTAGGCCTTGACCAGGCCCGACAGATCGGCGCCGCCGGCCGCGGCGGCGCGGGCGGCGACGGAGGTGGCGGCAGTGGCGGCGCACTGGTGCGCGGCGTGGTCCGAGGTGAGGGACAAGGCGGTGCCTCCGGTTCGAGGGGAACGGGACGTACGGGGAAACAGGAAACGAGAGGGGAACGGGAAGGGCGGGAAAGGCGGGGTCCGTGCGCGCGGTGCTGTGCGTGAGGGCCGGGCAAGAGGGGCCCGGCACAGGGAGGTTGCGCCCCCCGGGGGGGGCGGGGTGGCAGCACGACGCCGGGCGCGCGGTCCGCGGGGGTGCGGCGGCGCGCCCGGCGCGGGTGGCCCCCGCCCCTGGGGGGAAGGGGCCCCGAAGAGGGGGCGGGGGCGGGGCGGTCCCTAGCGGCGGGGCAGTTCCACCGACAGGGAGTGGCGGAAGACGTCGGCGGGGTCGTAGCGCTTCTTGACCTGCTGCAGACGCGGGTAGTTGTCCTTGTAGTAGAGCCGCTGCCAGGGCACGCCGGAGGTGTTGTGCTTGGGGTCGGCCACGTCCCGGTCGGGGTAGTTGATGTAGCAGCCGTCGGTGCGGTCGTCCAGGACGGGCACTCCCCCGGTCCTGGCGAAGAAGTCCTCGTACAGCTCGCGCACCCAGCCCAGGTAGAAGTCGTCGTCCTTCTTCTCGGCCCAGAAGGTCTGGAAGCACATCTTGAACACCGAGCTGCGCTGGGCGTTGGCGGTGGCGTCCGGGGCCAGGGCGTTGACCTGGCCGCCGAAGGAGAACAGCACCAGCATGGTGTCGGGGTTGTGGAAGTCGGCGCGGGTCATGTGCTTGTACAGGGCGGCGACCTGGTGGTCGGTGAAGTTCTTGCGCATGTAGCCGGACTTGTGGGCGCCGCGCGAGGTGGGGTTGGTGATGGTGGGGTTGTCGGTGCCGACCAGGCGGGTGGCCTGCAGCCAGGGCATGCGCCGGGGGGTGTGCAGGCCGGGCATGGCGGGCAGTTCGCCGTTGCCCCGGGCCAGGGTTCCCGGGCGCAGGCCGGTGCCGGCCAGGACCGCGTCCAGGAAGGACTGCAGCAGTCCTTCGGCGCCCTCGACGCCCGCGTCGACCTGGGTGAACATGCCCAGGCTGCCGTGGGCCTTGGCGCTGACGTTGAACAGGCTGCTCAGGTGCCGGTAGGGGGAGGTGGGGGCGCTGTGCTCCTCGTGCCAGGCGCCCCAGTTCTTCAGCAGCCGGGTGAAGCGGGCCTCGTTCAGCTGCTCCCAGGGCAGGTCGATGGCGCTGACCAGGACGGTGGAGGGCGGCCTGAGCAGCTGGTCGGCCGGGTCGCTGCCGTGGGCCTGGGGCGAGCGGAAGTAGTAGCGGGTGATGAGGCCGAAGTTGCCGCCGCCGCCCCCGGTGTGGGCCCACCACAGCTCCCGGTGGGGGTCGTCCTTCTCGCGGGTGGCCAGCACGGTGCGGGCCTTGCCCTTGGCGTCGACGACGACGACCTCGACCGCGTACAGGTGGTCGGAGACCAGGCCGTGGGCGCGCGAGAGCAGGCCGTAGCCGCCGCCGCTGATGTGCCCGCCGGCGCCGACGCTGTAGCAGATGCCGCCGGGCACGGCCACGCCCCAGCCCTTGTAGAGGGTTTCGTAGACATTGAGCAGGCGGGCGCCGGGCTCGACGGTGAAGGCCCGCATCCGCTCGTCGTAGCCGACGGCCGTCATCGGGGAGAAGTCCAGGATGACCTGGGTGTCGGGGTGGGCGGCGAAGTCGGCGAAGCAGTGGCCGCCGCTGCGCACCGAGATCCGCTTGCCGTCCTTGACGGCCTGCTCCAGGGCTGCTTCGGCGTCCGCCGCCGATGTGATCAATTTGATGTAGTCGGGTCTGGCCACGAACCGCTGGTTGTTGCCGGTGGTCAGCAGCGGGTAGCGGGGGTCGTCGGGGCCGATGAGGGCCCCGGCCGCCCGCGGCGCACGCGCGGCCGGGGCCGCGGCGGCGGGGGTGCTCAGCAGGGCGGGGGCACCGGCTGTGGCGGCGACCGCGGCCCCCGCGACCGCGGCGCCGCGCCCTATGAGCGTGCGGCGATCGACATCGTTCATCGTCAGCTACCTCGTCTTTCGACAGCTCGTCACAAGCCCGCGCCACAGGCGGGGCCCGGGAGCGGACCGGCCCGGCGGATGCCGGGCCGGAGCACTTCGCCCCAAGGGGGCGGCGGAACAAGGGGGTTGAAGGGGCTGGAAGAGGGTGGGAGGGGGTCGGTAAGAGGGGGGTGGTCAGGCGGGGGCCTGGGCGGGGGCCGTGCCCGTCTCCTGCGGCTGGGTGTCACCGGCCTCGGCGGCGGGACCGCCGTCCGGGGAGCGTCCGCGGCCGCGGCGGTCCAGGCGCACCGAGTACGCGGCCACCGCCAGCGCGCCGCCGGCCAGGAGCGCGCCGATCCAGTTCGGCGCGGTGTAGCCCAGGTCGTGGTCGATGGCGAAGCCGCCCAGCCAGGCGCCCACGGCGTTGCCCAGGTTGAAGGCGGCGATGTTGGCCGCCGAGGCGAGTGCCGGGGCGCCCTCGGCCTTCTGCAGCACCCGCATCTGCAGCGCGGGCACGGTGGCGAAGCCCGCGGCGCCGAACAGGCCCAGGGTGATGGCCGCGGGCACCTGTGCGTGCGCGGTGAACACGAAGATCACCAGGACGGCGCTGAGGGCGGCAAGGGCGATCGACAGGGTGCGCATCAGGGCGCGGTCGGCCAGGCGGCCGCCGAGCACGTTGCCCGCGCACAGGCCGACTCCGAAGATGACGAGCAGCCAGCTGACCGCGCCGTCGGAGAACCCGGCGACCTTGGTCATCATCGGGGCGATGTAGGTGAAGGAGGCGAAGACCGCGCCGAAGCCGAGCGCGGTGACCGCCAGGGCCAGCCACACCTGGCCGCGGCGGAAGACGGCGAGTTCGCTGCGCAGCCCGCCGGAGTCCTCGCGCGGCTGGGGCGGCACCAGGGCCAGGATGCCCAGCAGGCCCACCACGCCCAGGCCGGTGACCACCCAGAAGGTGGAGCGCCAGCCGAAGTGCTGGCCCAGGAAGGTGCCCATCGGCACGCCCAGGACGTTGGCGACGGTCAGGCCGATGAACATCAGGGAGATCGCGCGGGCCTTGCGTTCGGGCGCGACCAGGTTGGCGGCGACCACCGAGCCGATGCCGAAGAACGCGCCGTGGGTCAGGGCGGCCACCAGACGGCCCGTCATCAGCAGGGCGTAGCTGCCGGCGACCGCGCACAGCAGGTTGCCCAGGATGAACACGGCCATCAGCACGGCCAGCATGGTCTTGCGCGGCAGCCGGGTCCCGGCGGCGGTCATCAGCGGGGCCCCGACGACCACACCGAGCGCGTAGCCGGTCACCAGCAGGCCGGCGGAGGGGATCGAGACGCTGAGATCGTCGGCGACCTCCTCCAGCAGGCCCACGATCACGAACTCCGTGGTGCCGATGCCGAAGGCGCCTAAAGCCAGCGCCAGAAGGGCGATGGGCATCTTCTAACTCTCCTTGTCGTGGTGGTGCCAGGTGTGGGTGCGCACACCGCGTCCCGGGTGGTCCTCGAGCAGGGCCCGCAGGCGTCTGCGGCCGCGGTGCAGCCGGGAGTTGACGGTGCCGGAGGGGATGCCGACGGCCGTGGCGATCTCCTCGTAGCGCAGGCCCTCGACATCGGCGAGGTAGACCACGATGCGCAGCGCGGCGGGCAGGGAGCGCATGGCCTGGCTGATCGCCGCGTCGGGGATGCGGTCGACGACCTGGGCCTCCACCGAGGCGAGCCCGGCGGAGGTGTGGGAGGCGGCGCCCGCCTGCTGCCAGTCCTCGATGTCGGGCACCGGCGCGAAGTGCGGCCTGCTCTTCTGGCGCCGGTAGGAGGTGAGGAAGGCGTTGGTCAGGATGCGCGACAGCCAGGCCCCCAGGCTGGTGCCGGGGCGGAACTGGTGGAACCCGCGGTAGGCGCGGGTGTACGTCTCCTGCACCAGGTCCTCGGCGTCGGCCCGGTTGCGGGTCAGCCGCAGCGCGTAGGCGTACAGGCGGGCCCGGTGGGCCAGCGCGTCGCGTTCGAAGCGGGCCGTGCGCTGCTCGGCCGTCTCCGGCCCCGGCAGGGCGGGCCCTGGGCCGGGGCCGGGCGGGGCCTTCGCCGCCCGCACCGCATGCCAGGGGCCCTCCGGCGCCGCGGGGCGGGTCGGGCTGGACAGGGTGCTGGTGCCGCTGCGGGCCGCGGCGGCCGCGGGCTGCGGTTCCATGGGGCGTTTCCTTCGGTACGGGGGCAAAGGGGCGAGTGCGGGACGAACAGGAGGGTGCGGAGCGGGCGGAAGAAGAGCGGGAGGGGCGGTGCGTCCCCGGCGGGGGAGACTCAGGACGCACCGCCGGTCTGGTGTCCCCGCGGCGGGCGCTGCCCCGCGGTGCTGCTCCCCCGCGTCCGGAGGCGGGCGGGCGGGCCGGGGGCTGCTACTGGGGGTGGCCGTGCTCGATGGTGTCGGCGAAGTGCTGCCAGGCTCTGGCGCATTCGGCGGCGGCGGCCGCGACCATGCCCGCCCGGTAGGAGGGCACGGAGGCGGTGATGCGTCTGAACTGGGCGGGCAGATGCATCTCCAGCAGGCGCAGCAGCAGCCGTCCCGTCTCGCTCTGGCGCAGCGAGGGGTCCTTGCACAGGCTGGTGAAGACCCGCTCCAGGCCCGGCCCCTGGCCCGTGGTGCGCGCCGCGGGTGCCGGGCGGTCCTGCGGCGTGGGCGCGGCCCGTTCGCGCCCGCCGGGCGCCGGGCGGACCGGGCCGGGGGCAGGTTCGGGGGCCGGTGCGGGGGCGGGGTCGGGGGGGCGCAGGGCCGGGGGCAGGGGGTCCTCGCCGCGCTCGAGGCGGGCGCGCACATCGCGCACGGTGCCCGGGGAGACGCCCGCGCGGCGCGCGATGTGGCGCAGCGAGGCCTGCGGTTCGGCGCTGATGAGCCGGCTGGCCGCGCGGCGTCCGGCCACCGGGTCCACGGGGCGGAACTTGCCGTCCTGGCCCACGCGCACCGCGGGGGCCGCCTCGGGCGGCATGCCGCGGCGGCGCAGGGCGGCGACCGTTTTGGGGTCCAGGCCCGCGACCGCGGCGATGGCCCGGTCCGACCACTGGGCGTGGGTGATGATGATGCGGGCGGCGGCCGCGGCGCGTTCGGCCAGGGTCAGCGGCATGCCGTGGGCGATGTTGCTCTCCACGGCGAGGACGAAGGCGTCTTCGGTGCTGCCGTCGAAGTAGGTGACCTCCACCAGGTCGCGCTGCTGCATCAGCGCCGCGCGCAGCCGGTGCATGCCGTCGATGACCCGCATCGTCTCGCGGTGCACCAGGATCGGCGGCAGCACCGCGCCGCAGGCGCCCAGGGTCCGCGCGTGCTGGAGGTTCTCCCCGATGCGCGGTGAGTCGGCCGGGCGCAGGATGCCGATGGGCACCTGGTGCACCGACCGGTCCAGGGCCGCCTCGACACCGGGGGCCGCCGTGCCGGGCGGGCCCGGCGGCTCCAGCAGGTTTGACCGGTGCGGGAAGCCGGGGTGTTCTGGGGGGTTGACGCCCATGCTCGGTGCACCTCCTCCACAAGGGGGTCGAAACCGGCGTCGGCGGTGCGCGCGAGGCGGCCCGCCGCTGGCGCGGGGGATGCCCCGTCCAGCACCCCCCGACCGTACATAGCTGTCGTTCGGTTTCTCCGCCGCCCGCGGGCGCCGCGGCGCGACCTGGGCAAGTCCCGCGGCCCGGGCGGGGCCGGGGTGTGCAACCGGGGAGTTTCCGCGGTTGCACACCCCGGGCGGGGCGGCTCCCGGTGTGCGGCCGGGGCCCGGCCTGGCGCGGCGGGGTCAGGCCGCGGAGGCCAGTGAGTGCTGCGCCACGAAGTCGCGCAGCCAGGAGCGGAATTCCGGGCCCAGGTCCTCGCGCTCCCAGGCCAGGCGCACGGTGGCGCGCAGGTAGTCCGCGCGGTCGCCGGTGTCGTAGCGCCGGCCGCGGAAGACCACGCCGTGCACCGGCCCGGCCGACGCGGTCGCGGCCAGGGTGCGCAGCGCGTCGGTGAGCTGGATCTCGCCGCCGCGGCCCGGGGCGGTGGTGCGCAGTGCCTGGAAGATCTCCGGGGCCAGGACGTAGCGGCCGATGACCGCGTAGTTGCTGGGGGCGGTGCCCGGCTCGGGCTTTTCCACCAGGTCGGCGATGGCCACCACGTCGCCGCCGGCGCCGGGGCGCAGGCGGGCGCAGCCGTACAGGTGGGTCTGGGCGGGGTCGACCTCCATCAGGGCCACCACGCTGCCGCCGTGCTGGGCCTGGATCTGGGCCATCTGGGCGAGCAGCGGGTCGCGCGGGTCGATGAGGTCATCGCCCAGGAGCACCGCGAAGGGCTCGGCGCCCACGTGGCGGGCCGCGCACAGCACGGCGTGGCCCAGGCCGCGCGGGTCGCCCTGGCGGATGTAGTGGATGTCGGCGAGGTCCGTGGGGGCGCTGACCCGCTGGAGGCGGTCGGCGTCGCCCTTGCGGCGCAGGGTCTCCTCCAGTTCGTGATTGCGGTCGAAGTGGTCCTCCAGCGGCCGCTTGTTGCGCCCGGTCACCATGAGGATGTCGGACATTCCTGCGGACACCGCTTCCTCGACGACGTATTGGATAGCGGGTTTGTCCACGACCGGAAGCATTTCCTTGGGCGTGGCCTTGGTCGCCGGGAGGAATCGGGTGCCCAGGCCCGCGACGGGAACAACTGCCTTGGTAATACCGACAGACGCGACATTCATGGGATTCACGCTAGGGGCGTGTTACCGGGCGTGGAAGCAATAGGGGGCGCGCAAGGGCGACTTCGGCAATTGTGCGGGGCACTGTTGTGGTGGGTGTTCTCCCCTCCCGTCTAGACTGCGCTGCTGACGGGGAATTCCGGCGGCCGCCCACGGCGGGCGGGCGGCACCGAGTGCGGGAGCGGGTACGACGTGAGGGCTGAGACGGCCGGGCGGCGCGGCGGGCAGCAGGTGCCCTCCATGGAGCTGGCGCAGCTCGCGGCGCGGCTGTGTGCCGCGCTGGATGCCACCACCAACAGCAGGGTGGCCCAGCACGGGCTGACCCGGGCGGACTACGACGTGCTGGCCGCGCTGCGCGGCGCGGGCGGTGAGCTGCGGCTCAAGCCCACCGAGCTGGCGGCGCGCTGCCGGCTCTCCTCGGGCGGCACCAGCAATGTGCTGCGCCGGATGTCGGAGTCGGGCTATGTGGTGCGCGAGGCCGACCTGGCCGACGGGCGCAGCGCCTGGGCCCAGCTGACCGAGGAGGGCCTGCTGATCACCTCGCGGATCCAGGACGGGGTCGCGGCCGTGCAGGAGCGCCGCCTGGCGCTGCTGCCGCCGGGCGCGGTGGACGCGCTGTCGGCGCTGCTGGCCCAGGCCGCCGAGGTCCTTGAGGCCCCCGAGTAGGACATCAGGGTGCTCAGGCCGGTACGCGGCTGCGGGCGTGCAGGGTGTGCACGGCGCGCAGCAGGCGGGCGGCGTCGGGGACGCCTTCGGTGCGCCAGGAGCCGATGACCAGGGTCGGCACGGTGTGGATGCGGTGGGTGCGCCGGGCCTCCTCCTGGCTGGCGCGGTGGTGTTCGGCCGCCTCCGGGGAGGCGGTCCAGGAGGTGAACCGCCTGCGGTCCAGGCCGCTCTGGCCGGCCAGGTCGGCCAGGGTGTCCAGGTCGGCGATGTCCTGGTCGTGGTGGAAGTAGGCGTCGAAGACGGCCGTGTCGTAGGCGTGTCCGGCGCCGTGGCGCCAGGCGAAGGTGTGCCCGTGCATGGCCAGGTCGGTGCGCGGCAGCGGCCCGGAGGGGGCGGTGGTGAAGGGCACGCCGAGCCGGTCGGCCATGGGCACCACGGAATTCTCCCAGACGCCTTGCGGATAGTCCTTCTTGCCGCCGGCCGGTATGCCCCCGGGGTGCAGTTCGTAGGGGCGCCAGCGCACGGCGTGGTCCTGGGCGAGGCCGGTGTCGGCGATCACTTTGCCCGTCATGACGGAGAAGGGGCACAGATAGTCGAACCAGACGTCGATGGTGAGGGACATCAGGACTCCTTACACAAAAACAAAAGCAGGAGGGGCGCGGTTTGCGGGGCGGCGCCGCGGGCTGCGGTGCCGCCCGCGGAAAGGCCGGCGCCGGGTGCCTGGGCCCGCGGCCCGGCACCGAAGGCAGGAAGAGGGGCCGGTGCCGCGGGGCGGGGCGAGACAAGTGCGGTGTGGCGGGAGGCTGTTGTCGCAGGGGGCAGGGGCGGGGGGGATATCAGGGCAGGGGGTGGTCTCCGGCACGGCAGAGCGCGGCCGGGACGCCCGGGGCTGCCGGGGCGGGGGGCTGGCAGATGACGACGTCGTCGAGGACGGCGATCAGGCGCGGGACCGCGCCCGCGGCCTCGGCCTCGGTCTCGGTGAGGTCGGTGAGGTCGCTCAGGGGGTGGATGGCGATGGCCAGCCGGCAGGTGCCGGTGGTGCCGTCAGCGTGGTGGGTGCGCAGGCCAAGGAGCAGGCCCAGGGCCTGCCCGGCGGGCCGGGGGCCGGGCGCGGCCAGGGCGAGCTCCTGGATGCTCACGCGCTCCAGCGCCTGCCCGGGCGGGCCGGGCCGGGCCCGCCGGGGCGAGCGGGCGGGCGAGCGGGCGGGCAGCCAGGCGGCCAGGGCGCGTTCCAGGCGGTCGAAGGGGATGGCCAGGGCGGTGCAGGTCACCGGGTCGCTCCGTGGCGGCACACGCAGAACCAGTAGAAGCTGTGGCCGGTCAGGCTCAGCTGGTAGGGGCGCGGGCCGATCGCGGGGAAGGTGGTCTGGCCGGTGACCTCCACCGGGATGACGCCGTTGTAGGCGCGCAGGTCGAGTTCGACCGGCTGGGGGTGGCGCGAGAGGTTGTTGACGCACAGCATCTCGGTGGGGTGGCCGTCCTCGTCGAAGTGGCGGCGCACATAGGCCAGGACCGCGGCGTTGGAGGTGGGTATCTCCTCGAAGTCGCCCAGGCCGAAGGCCTTGTGGTGGCGGCGCCGGGCGGCCAGCATGCGGCGCGTCCAGCGCAGCAGGGAGGCGCGGTTGTCGCGCTGGCTCTCCACGTTGACGGCCGGGTAGCCGTAGACGGGGCCCAGGTTGGTGGGCAGGGTCAGGCTGGCCGGGTCGCCGTCGGAGAACCCGGCGTTGCGGTCGGGCGTCCACTGCATGGGGGTGCGCACCGCGTCGCGGTCGCCCAGCCAGATGTTGTCGCCCATGCCGATCTCGTCGCCGTAGTAGAGGATCGGCGAGCCGGGCAGGGACAGCAGGAGCGCGGTGAACAGCTCGATCTGGTCGCGGTCGTTCTCCAGCAGGGGCGCGAGGCGCCGGCGGATGCCGATGTTGGCGCGCATGCGCGGGTCCTTGGCGTACTCCGCGTACATGTAGTCGCGTTCCTCGTCGGTGACCGTCTCCAGGGTCAGCTCGTCGTGGTTGCGCAGGAACAGGCCCCACTGGCAGGCGGCGGGCAGTTTGGGGGTCTTGGCGAGGATCTCCGAGACGGGGAACTTCGACTCCTTGCGCACGGCCATGAACAGGCGCGGCATGAGCGGGAAGTGGAAGGCCATGTGGCATTCGTCGCCGCCGCGTTCGTAGTCGCCGAAGTAGTCCACGACGTCCTCGGGCCACTGGTTGGCCTCGGCCAGCAGGATGCGGCCGGGGTAGTGGGTGTCGATGACCTCGCGCACCCGCTTGAGGAAGGCGTGGGTGGCGGGCAGGTTCTCGCAGTTGGTGCCCTCGGCCGCGTACAGGTAGGGCACGGCGTCCAGGCGGAAGCCGTCGATGCCCAGGTCGAGCCAGAATCTGAGGGCGGAGATGATCTCGTCCTGGACGGCCGGGTTGTCGAAGTTCAGGTCGGGCTGGTGGGAGAAGAAGCGGTGCCAGTAGTACTGCTTGCGCACCGGGTCGAAGGTCCAGTTGGAGGTTTCGGTGTCGACGAAGATGATGCGGGCGTCGGGGTACTTCTCGTCGTCGTCGGCCCACACGTAGTAGTCGCCGTAGGGGCCCTCGGGGTCGGCGCGCGAGGCCTTGAACCAGGCGTGCTGGTCGCTGGTGTGGTTCATCACGAAGTCGGTGATGATGCGCAGGCCGCGGGCGTGGGCGGCCTCCAGCAGGGCGCGGAAGTCCTCCAGGGTGCCGAACTCGGGCTGCACCGCGCGGTAGTCGGACACGTCGTAGCCGCCGTCGCGCAGCGGCGACTTGAAGAACGGCGGCAGCCACAGGCAGTCCACGCCCAGCCACTGCAGATAGTCCAGCTGGGAGGTCAGTCCCTTCAGGTCGCCGACGCCGTCGCCGTCGCTGTCCTTGAAGGAGCGCACCAGCACCTCGTAGAACACCGCCCGCTTGTACCAGTCGGGGGGGTCGGTCACCGCTTTGGTGGACGGGGTGACGGGCACGGGCGCGCGCCGGGCGGTGGTGGCTTCGGCCTGGTCGGTGCTCAAGGGTTCCTCCAGGTGACGATGCGGGTCCCGGAGTGCTCCGGGCGGTTCGAGGGGGCGTCGCTGAGCGGGGGTGCCGCGCGCCCGCCGCTGTCTTTCACCTCGTGTACGCGGGGCGGTGGCGGGCGGGCGGGGGGTGGGGCGGCACGGCGGGGGCCCGGCGGGGGCCGCAGGCCGCGGCGGTGCGGGGGTTGCGGGGGCCGGGTGCCGGGGTGCGGCGTGCGGCGGGGCCGGTGCCAGGGGTGCGGTCAGGGGCGGCGGGGCCGCTCATCGTCCACCCCCTTGGGCGGTCGTCGTTGACCTGGCAAGGGTTTCAGCATTCTGAGGCCTTCCGGCGCGGGCAAGGAATGGCCTTTCATCCCGGCAAGTTGCCCAAGTCGCCTAATCTCCGCGGGAATTGCCGGTGCGCTTTCGCGGCTTTCAGCGGAGGCCGCGAGCAGGCGCATCGCGGGTTTTTCCACCGCGTGGTGGAGCAGTGCGGCAAGGAGCAGGCTCACCGTGAAGGCGGCGGCCAGGACGAGCAGGGCGGCCGGGGTGCTGAACGCGCGCCGCCCCAGCGCCTGGTGGCCGTGGATGAGGACCAGGCGGTGCACCAGGTACAGCGCGAAGGACAGCCCGCCCAGGCGGACCCACACGGGCCGGGCCAGGGGGGTGGGGCGCCCGGTGGCATCGGCGTGGGCCAGGGCGCCGATCAGCAGGGCGATCGGCACGACGGTGGCGGCCACCAGCCCGGCCAGGTAGGGCAGCCGGGTGGCCAGCACATAGCCGGCGCCCAGCAGCAGGGCCGCGGGCAGCGGGCGCGGGCCCCTCCAGCGGCCCTCGCGCACGATCCGGGCCACGACCATGCCCAGCGCGAACTCCGCCGCGCGCACCGGCGGGAAGACGTACAGCAGCCAGTACTGCCACTGGCCGGTGGTGCCGTCGGGCAGCACCAGGGCCGGGGTGGCGGGCAGCAGCGCGACGGCGGCGGGCAGGGCCATCACCACCGCCGCCAGGCCCGCGGCCAGCGGCGCCAGGGCGCGGGCGGGCAGGGCGCGCAGGGCCCGCCACAGCAGCGGGAAGGCCAGGTAGAACAGCAGCTCGCAGGAGAGCGACCAGCTGACCGGGTTGCCGCTGACGTACAGGTGCGGCTGGGGGAAGAACGACTGCAGCAGCGTCACGTTGGCCGCCACCGCGCCGGGGCCGGGGGCCGCTGCGGTGGCGGCGAGCAGGACGAAGGCGGCCAGGGCGGTCACCAGATGGCTGGGGTAGATCTTGGCGAGGCGGCGCCGCCAGAAGCGGTGCGCGCGCTCGGCGGGCCGGGCCGACCAGGTCAGCACGAAGCCGCTGAGCACGAAGAAGAACGACACCCCCACCCAGCCCGCCTTGGACAGCGCCTCGGCCAGGCGGTGCTGGGTGCCCGCGTCGGCGAAGAAGCCCGCGAAGGAGGCGTGGAAGGCGAACACCGAGGCGGCGGCGGCGAAGCGCATGCCGGTCAGGGAGGGCAGGCGGTGCGGGCGGACGACAGCGACGGCGGCGGCCATGCGAAACACTCCTGGGCGATCACGGCACGCGGCCCCCGGCCCGGGCGGCACCAGGGGGTCTGCCCCGGATCCGGGGCGGCGCGGCGGGGCGCGGCGGGGCGCGGGGCCCCCGCCCGCCGGGGTCCGGCGGGGCGCGGGGCGGCGCGGGCTACAGGGCGGGCACGAGGGGGCTCGGCGGGCGGCGGGGCGGTGTGCGCGGGGCGGGGCTTGGCGGTGCGCGGGGCGCGGGGCGGCAGGCGCGGGGCGGGCGGTGCGGTGCGGTGCACAGGGCGGGCGCGGCACGCACGGGCGGGCTTGGCGGTGCGCGGGGCGCCGGGTGCGGGCGGGCCGGGCCGTGCGCGGGGCGGCGCGGATCACGGGGCGGGGGCGGGGCGGGGGCGGTGTGTGCGGAAGGCCGGGGGGGCGGGGCGGGAATGGGCGGGGTGTTCTCTTCACAGGTGACCAGTGAATTCGCCGCACCCTCGTACGGATTTGGTGACTCCGTTGCGACTGGGGCAAGTTGGCCGAGTCTCCCGATGCGTGCCGCCGTTTATTGCCCCCTTGCGCGAACAGCGGGTTGACTCCGAATGTCCCTGAATTCGGCCATCGGCCGGGCTATTTCTTCTCTCGCGGGGACGGATCTCATCCGACGACAGGGAGACCTCGTGTCCAAACGCATCCTGGTCGTGCTTTCCGAATACGGCTACTGGGGCGAGGAACTCGTGGGCCCAATCGAGGCTTTCGACGCACGCGGGTATCGCACCACGTTCATGACTCCGCACGGCAAGCGGGCGCAGGCCCTGCCGCCCAGTCTCGATTCCGAGTACATCGACCCACCGCTGGGCCGTGCGGTCACCTCGCGGGACATGGCCCGCCGCGCGAGGGCGCTGGATGACTCCAGCCGTCTGGACAATCCCCTGAGCCTGGCGGAGATGATCCCCGAGCGCCCGTACTACAGCGCGCTGAACCACCTGCGGGAGCTGGAGAGTTACCACAGCAACCTGGCGGCGGCGGTGCAGGAGCTGCTGGGCGGCTTCGACGCGCTGGTCATCGTCGGCGGCAGCGGCCCGATCGTGGACCTGGCCAACAACGAGCGGCTGCACGAGCTGGTCCTGGCCTTCGCCCGGGCCGACAAGCCGATCCTGGCCGAGTGCTACGGCGTGGCCGCGCTCGCCTTCGCCCGGGACTGGGACACGCGGGCCAGCCTGCTGTGGGGCAAGCACGTCACCGGTCACCCCAAGGAGTACGACTACAAGGACGGCACCGGGTTCGTGGGCGTCGACTTCAACATGGGGCCGCCGCCCTACCCGCTGGAGTACATCCTGCGCGATGCCACCGGCCCCGACGGCGCCTTCCACGGCAACGTCGGCAAGGAGGTCTCGGTCGTCGTGGACTTCCCGTTCATCACCGCGCGCTCCACGCCGGACTCGGTGACGGCCGGGGAGATGCTCATCGAGGTCCTGGAGAACGGCCTGCGCCGCTACGGCTGGTGAGCGTTCCGGGCGAGGGTGAAGGAGGAGAGGCCCATGACCGCCAGGCCCGCCAAGGCCGCGGTGTTCGAGCAGCTGGCCGCCGACGGGGTGCGTCATCTGTTCGGCAATCCCGGCACGGTCGAGCAGGGCCTGCTGGACCTCGCCGGTGACAGCGAGGTCGGCTATGTGCTGGCCCTGCACGAGAGCGTCGCGGTGGCCATGGCCGACGGCTACGCGCGCGCCGCCCAGCGCCCCGGCGTCGTGCAGCTGCACAGCGCGGTGGGCCTGGGCAACGCGATCGGCATGCTGTACCAGGCGCGGCGCGGCGGTTCGCCGCTGGTGGTCCTGGCCGGGGAGGCCGGGGTGCGCTATGCGGCGCTCGACGCGCAGATGGCCGCCGATCTGGTGGCCATCGCACAGCCGGTGACCAAGTACGCCGCCCGGGTCCTGGACGCCTCCTCGGTGCTGCGGGAGCTGCGCCGGGCGGTGAAGATCGCCATGACGCCGCCGCGCGGCCCGGTCCTGGTGGTGCTGCCCGCCGACGTCCTGGAGCAGCCCACCGCCGAGCCGGCGGTGCCCGCCTCGATCCCGCACACCCGTGCCGTGCCCGAGCCGGCCGCCCTGGCGCGGGCGGCTGCGCTGCTGGCCGGCGGGGCCCGCCCGCTGATCCTGATGGGGGACGGCGTCGCCGCCAGCGGCGCCCAGCAGGCCCTGACCCGCGTCGCGGAGGCGCTGGGCGCGCCGGTGTGGGGGGTGAACTCCTCCGAGGTCAACTTCGATGCCGCCCATCCGCTGTTCGGCGGCCTGCTCGGGCACATGTTCGGCGCCGACAGTGCGCGGGTGGTGGGCGGCGCGGACGCGGTCCTGATCGTGGGCACCTATGTGTTCCCCGAGGTCTTCCCCGAGCTGGCAAGCCCCTTCGCCCGGGGCGCGGCGATCGTGCACATCGACGCCGACGCCTATGAGATCGCCAAGAACTTTCCCGTCGATCTGGGGCTTGCCGCCGACCCCGCCCTGGCCCTGGACGCCCTCGCCGACCACCTCGCCGTGCTGGCGGGGCGGGCGGGGGGCGCACGCGGGCCGAGGGCCGCGCCCGCCACCGCCCCGGCCCAGGGGCGGGAGCGGCAGACGGACGGGGCGGACGGGGCGGAGTCGCTGATGGAGTGCTTCACCCGGGAGCTGGCCGCCCAGGCCCCGCCCGGCCTGGTGGTGTTCGACGAGGCGCTGACCGCCTGCGCCCCGCTGCTGCGCCACCTGCCGCCGCGGCGGGCGGGAAGCTACTTCCAGACCCGCGGCGGCTCGCTGGGGGTGGGCATCCCCGGCGCCCTGGGCGCCAAACTGGCCCGCCCCGAGCTGCCGGTGGTGGCCTTCACCGGCGACGGGGCGAGCATGTACACCATCCAGGCGCTGTGGAGCGCGGCCCGCTACCGCATCGGCGCCGCTTTCGTGATCTGCAACAACCGCCGCTACCAGCTGCTGGACGACAACATCGAGCGGTACTGGGCCGAGCTGGGCATCGCCCCGCACGCCCACCCCGAGGCCTTCGACCTGTCCGGGCCGGACATCGACTTCACCGCCCTGGCCGGCGCCCTGGGCGTGCCGGGGCGGCGGGTGGACAAGCCCGGCCAGGTGCCCGGCGCCGTGCGCGCCCTGCTCGCCCACCGGGGCCCCTACCTGGTGGACCTCAACACCGCCTAGCCCTGTCTGCCCCCGCCCTCCTTTCCAGGTCCGCCCCTGTGGGCGCAGGCCTGCCGGGGGGGGTGGGGGCGGGCGAGTCCTCGTGGAGCCAAGGAGCCTTGCCATGTCCCCCCTGCGGACCCCACCCGCCGAGCACACCGCCACCGCGGCGATCGGCCGGCTGGTCACCGACTGGTACCGGGCGCTGGACCGGCACGATCCGCTGCCGGTGCTGACCGCGCTGGTCACCGACGATGTGGTGCTGCACCTGCCCGAGGGCGCGGTGCACGGCCACACCGGCCTGGCCCAGTGGTACGAGGCCGTCACCCACCGCTTCTTCGACGAGGAGCACACCCTGACCTCGCTGGAGGTGCGCCTGGCGGCGGGCCCCTGCGCGGAGGTGGACCTCGTCGTGAACTGGCAGACCAAGGTGTGGCAGGCCCCCGCCGCCCGCAGCACCTGGCTGGGCTTCGACGCCCACCAGCGCTGGACGGTGGCCCACGACGGCGCCCGCTGGCGCATCCGCACCTACACCGTCACCGCGCTGGCCCCGATGCCCGGCTCGCCCCCGCTGTAACCGCGCCCGGCCCTTCATGTCCGCCCGGGCCCGCTCTGTGTCTTTGCCACGCCACCTATGACTTCGGGATCGTCCACATGGGAATCGTCAAGCCCCTGCCCACCGGCCGGCTCGCCGGCAAGCGCCTGGGCATCCTGCTGGAAAGCGGCTATGTCGAGGAGGAGATCGCCTACTACCAGCGCCGCTTCGCCGAGGAGGGGGCCGAGGTGACGCTGCTGACCCGTCTGTGGGGACTGTCGTCGATCACCTTCACCGGCCAGGGCCACCAGGCGCCGCTCACCGTCGAGGGCGACCTGGAGGCGGTCGACTTCCACGAACTGCTGCAGTACTCGGCGCTGATCGTGCCCTCCGGGCTGGTCGCCGAGCGGCTGCGCTACAGCGAGGACGTGGAGCAGATCTCGCCCGCCCTGGAACTGCTGCGCCGCGCCTTTCGGGTGCCCAGTGTCCTCAAGGCGTTCTCCTGCCACGGCCTGCAACTGCTCTCGGCCGCCCCCGAGCTGCTCCGCGACCGGCCGGTGACCTGCCACAACAACGTGGCCGGCGATGTGCGCAACATGGGCGCGGTCTACCTCAACCAGGACCTGGTCGTGGACCGCGACCTGATCACCTCGCGCACGGTCGAGCACTGCCACCTGCTGGCCCGCACCGTCATCGAGCGCCTGGACATCCCGGCGAGGGCGGCCGCATGAGCGCGCCCGCCCCGCTGCCGTTCTCCTTCTCCGACCTGAGCACCGGCTACGTCACCGGCCGGCTCGGCAGCCGTTTCACCCTCACCACCCCCGACGGCCGCGAGGTGCTGATCCACTTGAGCGCCGCCACCACCGGCCAGCGCCTGCGCAACCTCGGCGAGCCCTACCAGGACGTCACCGGGCAGCTGGCCGACCTGCTCACCCCGGGCACCTATGTGTTCGTCTACGGGCCCATCTACCCCGCGGGCAGCGGCCTGTTCTACCAGGCCGACCGGGTGGTCATCGCCGGCGGGCCGGGCGCCGTGCCGCCCTGGCAGCAGCGCGGCTGGTGGACGCGCCAGCTCACGGAGCTGGCCTGCTTCTACCGGCGCTCGCAGTTCGGCGCGGGCGCCGTCGACTTCGCCGAGTACCGCACCGAGATCCACGGCAGCGGCCACAAGACCACCCAGCACATCCAGGAGACCGACACCCTCTCCCGCCTGGTCTACGGCATGGCCAGCGCCTATCTGCTCACCGGCAACGAGGACTTCCTGGACGTCGCCGAGCGCGGCTCGCGCTATCTGCACGAGCACCTGCGCTTCCACGACCCGGACGAGGGCATCGTGTACTGGTACCACGGCGTGGACGTGGCCGGGCCGGTGGAACGCAAGCTGTTCGCCTCGGAGTTCGGCGACGACTACCGCGCCATCCCCGCCTACGAGCAGATCTACGCGCTGGTCGGGCTGGCCCAGACCTACCGCGTCACCGGCGCCCCGCACATCAAGCAGGACCTGGAGGCGACCGTCAAGCTCTTCGACACCGCCTTCCACGACCCGCGCCTGGGCGGCTACTTCTCCCACATCGACCCGGTCACCCTCAGCCCCCACCACGACAGCCTGGGCCCCAACCGCTCGCGCAAGAACTGGAACTCGGTGGGCGACCACGCCCCCGCCTATCTGATCAACCTGTACCTGGCCACCGGCGAGGAACGCTACCGGCGCATGCTGGAGCACACCTTCGACATGATCGTCACCCATCTGCCCGACCGCTCCCGCGACAAAAGCGTCTTCGTCAACGAGCGCTTCCACGCCGACTGGAGTCCCGACCACGACTGGGGCTGGCAGCAGAACCGCGCGGTCGTCGGCCACAACCTGAAGATCGTGTGGAACCTGATGCGCATGCACGCCGTGCTGCCCAAACGCGAATACCGCCAGCTCGCCGAGCAGCTGGCCGCCGTGCTGCCGTCCGTGGGCCGCGACGGGCAGCGCGGGGGCTGGTACGACGTCCTGGAGCGCGAGGCCGAGGACGGCCGGCACGCCTTCGCCTGGCACGACCGCAAGACCTGGTGGCAGCAGGAGCAGGCCATCCTCGCCTACCTGGTCCTGGCCGGCGCCACCGGCCAGGACACCTACACGCGCCACGCGGACGAGGCGGCCGCCTTCTACAACGCCTTCTTCCTCGACCACGACGAGGGCGGCGTCCACTTCACCGTCCTGGCCAGCGGCATCCCCTACCTGCTGGGCAACGAACGCCTCAAGGGCAGCCACGCCATGGCCATGTACCACAAGGCCGAACTGTGCTACCTCGCCGAGGTCTACACCCGGCTGCTGGTGCGCGGCGAGCCGCTGGACCTGTGGTTCAAGCCGCACGCCGACGCCGACTTCCCCGACAACCTGCTGCGGGTGGCCCCCGACCTGCTGCCGCCCGGCCGCGTCGAACTCGAGCACGTCCTGATCGACGGCGCGCCCTACAGCGACTTCGACGCCGACGAGCTGACCGTGCGCCTGCCCCGGCGCGCCCAGCGCATGACCGTCCAGGTCCGCCTGCGCCCCGCCCCCGCCCGCCCCTGACCCCCCGCCCCGGCCCCTTGTCCTCTTCTTCCTGCCCGTGCGCCGCGTGGCCGGGCGCTGCCGGCGCCCTGCCGCTTCCTTGTTTCCGCTGTTGATCCGTCCGTCCGTACTGCGATGACAGAACAGACCCCAAGGGATGACGTGATGAGTTTTGAGGCCTACTTCGGGTTCACCGGTGACACCGCCACGATCTACCTCAGCGGGGATCTGACCGACAAACGGGTGCCCGCCGTGCGCACCCTGATCGACCAGGCGCTGTCGCGTCCGGTGAACCGGCTGGTGCTGCGCATGCACGGGCTGACCTCGCTGTCCGCGGCCGGGGTGCGCTGCCTGTGCTGCACCCAGCAGCAGCTGCCCGCCGGCGCGCAGATCGTGGTGGACGGCGCCTGCGACCGCGTCCGGCGCGTGCTGCAGGCCAGCGGCTTCGCCCAGGCCGTCACCCTCATCGAGGGCTCGGTGAGCCTGCCCGACGAGCCCGCCGCCGCCTGACCCCGAAGACCCCTCTTATCTGCTGTATGTCCCGCCCTTCTTGTCCGTCCTGCGACACCCGCACTACCCAAGGGAGATTCTCCGACATGAAGGCTGTTGTGATGGCCGGCGGCGAGGGCTCACGGCTGAGGCCGATGACCTCGGACCTGCCCAAGCCGCTGCTGCCGGTCGCCGACCGGCCGATCATGGAGCACGTGCTGCGCCTGCTCAAGCGCCACCGCCTGGACGACACGGTCGTCACCGTGCAGTTCCTGGCCTCCCTCATCCGCGAGCAGTTCGGCGACGGCAGCGCGCTGGGCATGCGCCTGAGCTACGCCACCGAGCCCTACGCGCTGGGCACCGCGGGCAGCGTGAAGAACGCCGCCGGCCTGCTGGGCGAGGAGCCGTTCGTGGTGATCTCCGGTGACGCGCTGACCGACATCGACCTCACCGACCTGATCGCCTTCCACCGCGCCAAGGGCGCCCTGGTGACGGTGTGCCTGACCCGGGTGCCCGAGCCGGTGGAGTTCGGCATCACCGTCCTGGACGCCGGCGGGCGCGTGGAGCGTTTCCTGGAGAAGCCCACCTGGGGCCAGGTGTTCTCCGACACCGTCAACACCGGCATCTACGTCATGGAACCCGAAGTCCTCGACTACGTCGCCGCGGGCGAGAGCGTGGACTGGTCCAGCGACGTCTTCCCCCGCCTGCTGGAGGAGGGCCGGCCCGTCTACGGCTACGTCGCCGAGGGCTACTGGGAGGACGTGGGCACCCACGCCAGCTATCTGCGCGCCCAGGCCGACGTCCTGGGCGGGCAGGTGGGCGTGGAGCGCGCCGGGGTGGAGCTCTCCCCCACCGTGCGGGTCCACAAGAGCGCCCGCATCCACCCCACCGCCCAGCTGACGGGGCCGGTGTATGTGGGAGCGCACGCCCAGATCGGGGCGGGCGCCCGCATCGGCGAGCACACCGTGGTGGGCGCGCACGCGGTCATCGACCAGGGCGCCCAGCTGCGCCGCGTGGTGGTGCACCCGCACGCCTATGTGGGCCCCGGCGCGGTGCTGCGCGGCTGCGTGATCGGCCGCAACAGCAGCCTGCGCCGCGATGTGCGCATCGAGGAGGGCAGCGTGCTGGGCGCGGGCTGCGTGGTGGAGGAGGACGCCCACGTCGCCGCCGACGTCCTGGTCTACCCGGGCAAGACCATCGAGGCGGGCACCACCGTCAACGACAGCCTGATCTGGGAGTCGCGCGCCACCAAGTCGCTGTTCGGGCCGCGCGGTGTGCGCGGCGTCCTCAACAGCCAGGTCACCCCCGACCTCGCGGTGCGCCTGGCCAGCGCGTTCGCCACCACCCTGCCGCGCGGCGGCCAGGTCACCGTGGCCCGCGACCACGGCGTGGCCGCCCAGGTCCTGCTGCCCGCCATGATCTCCGCGCTGCGCGCGGCCGGCCTGGGCGTGCGCGATCTGGGGCACGTGCCGCTGCCGCTGGCCCGCCGGCACACCGCCGAGGACAGCCACGGCGGCATCGTGGTCACCACCACCCCCGGCAGCGAGGAGAGCGTCGACATCCTCTTTCTGGACGCGCACGGCATCGACGTCTCCCCCACCGCCCAGCGCGGCCTGGAGCGGGTCTTCAGCCGGCGCGAGTACCGGCGCGTGCTCTCCGGCGAGATGGGCCGCCTGCAGGCCGCGCCCACCAGCATCGAGGAGTACGCCGACGAACTCACCGCGCACCTGGGCACCCTGGACGGCGTGGGCCGGCGCCTGAAGGTCGTGGTGGACGCCGCCTGCGGCAGCACCGCCCTGACCCTGCCCGCGGTCCTGGGCCGGCTCAGCATCGAGGCCCTGACCGTCAACAACGCCCTGGTGCCCGCCTCCAGCACCGAGACCCCGGCCGAACGCCGCGCCGCCCTGCACACCCTGGGCCACTTCGTGGCCACCTCCGGCGCCGACTTCGGCGTGCGCTTCGACCCCACCGGCGAACGCCTGTCCCTGGTCGACGAACAGGGCCACATCATCGCCGACGACCGCGCCCTGCTGCTCCTGGTGCGCCTGCTGACCCGCGAGGCGGGCGGCGGGCGCACCGCGGTGCCGGTCACCGTCAGCCGCGCGGTGGAGCAGACCGCCCTGGCCCACGGCGGGCAGGTGCGCTGGGTGGCCACCGCGCCGGGCGATCTGAACCGCGCCGCCGCCGGCGGCGGCTTCATCCTGGCCGCCGACGGCGACGGCGCCTTCGTGCTGCCCCAGTTCAGCATCTACGCCGACGGCGTCGCGGCCTTCGTCAAGATCGCCGCCCTGCTCGCGGCGGACCACACCACGCTCAGCGAACTCATCGCCCCGCTGCCCGCCGTGCACGTGCGCCAGCGTGATCTGCCCACCGCCTGGCGCATCAAGGGCCAGGTCATGCGCACCGTCGTCGAGGCCGCCAGCGGGCGGCAGATCGACACCACCGACGGAGTGCGCGTGCTGGAGGACGACGGCCGCTGGGCCCTGGTCCTGCCCGACGCGGCCGCCCCCATCACCCGCCTGTGGGCCGAGGGCCCCGACCCCGCGGCCGCCGACGCCCTGCTCGACGAATGGAGCGCGGCCGTACGCGGCTCCGCCGCCGCCTGACCCCCACCCCCCGGCCAGGGGGGCGGGTGGCGCCCAAAAGAAGAGAAGAGGGGGTGCGGCCGGCGCCCGCGCAGGAGGGAAACAGCCCGCCCTCGTGCCGCGGGCGCCGGCCGCACCCCCCTCTCTCTTTCCCTCTCTTTCCCTCTCTTTCCGCCCGGCCCCCGCACACAGCCGCCCGTCCCGCCCCCGCCCCCTTCCGGTTCCGGAAAAGGGGGGCGGGGGCGCCGGTGTCGGCGGCCCCGGCGGGGGCTCAGGTGCCGTGCAGGCGGGTGCGGGTGCCCGGCAGCGGCTTGGGCACCGCGGCGGGCAGCGCCACCCCGGGCGGGGCGGGGGTGGTCATGTCCCACAGCCCCGGCCCCGCTCCCGGTGCGGCGGGCACCGCCGGCGCGCCGGCGGCGGCGATGGCCTCCTCCACGGCCCGGGCCAGCTCCTCGGCCGTGGGCACCCCGTCGATGCGCCGCTGCCCGGCCACGATCACCGGCACCATCGTCACCTGCGCCGGGCCCCGGGCGTGGGCCAGGCTCTGCTGATGGGCGCGGGCATAGCGCGCCGACATGATGGCCGCGCGGAAACCCGCCCGGTCCAGGCCCGCCTCCACCGCAAGGCCGGCCAGGACCGTGGGATCGGAGATGTCCTGCCAGTGGTGGAAGTAGGCGCTGAAGACCAGGTCGGTGTAGCGGGCCCCGGCCCCGTGCTCACGCGCGTACTGATAGCCCAGCAGCGCCATCCGCGCCCGGCGCAGCGGGGTGCCCGGCGGCCCGGCCAGGTGCACGCCGCGCTCGGCGCCCAGCGGGCGCACCGAGTTCTCCCACACCCCGCGCGGGTACTCCCCCGCCTCCTCCACGCAGTTGGGGTTGACCTCGAAGGGATGGAAGGCGGGGGCGGCGTCCCGGCCGTGCAGCGCCTTGGCCAGCACATGCCGGGTGATCAGGCTGTAGGGGCAGATGAAGTCGAACCAGACATCGACCGTGACAGTCATCGGGCCTCACTTGGACGCGGGAGTAGAACGGGAGTTGCCAACAGCACCGGAAGCACCGGCAGTTCCGGGAGGGCCGGGGGTGCCGGGAGGGCCGGGGGCGCGGGGGGTGGCGTAGCGGCGCAGCAGGGGCTGCTCGACAACCGTGTGCAGTACCCAGGCCGCCAGCAGGGTCAGGGCGCAGGCCAGCAGGAGCAGGCCCGCGGCCGCCCCGGTGCTGAACGTGCGGTGCTCGCCCAGGGCGCGGTGGCCGTGGAACTGGATGAGGCGGTGCAGCAGGTAGAAGGCGAAGGACAGCTCGCCCAGCCGTACCAGGGGGCGGCTGGCCAGCAGGGTGCGGGCCCCGCGCAGATCGGCGCGCGCGCCCGCGGCGACCAGCCAGGCCAGCGGGGCCGCGCCCAGGGCGGCGATGCCGTAGGCGACGGGCAGGGCCAGCGCCAGCAGGTAGGAGGCGGCCAGGGTCAGCACCGGCAGTGCCAGGTGGCCGCGGGCGCGGAAGCGGCCGGCGGCCACCAGGCGGGCCATCACCATGCCCAGGACGAACTCCGCCGCCCGCACCGGCGGGAAGGCCAGCAGGAACCAGTACTGTTTTTCGCTGATGGCCAGCCAGGACATGTCCGCGCCGGAGGGCAGCAGCAGGCCGGACAGCGCCGGCAGCGCGGCCACCAGGGCCGCCAGGGCAGTGGCCCACCACCACAGGCGCTCGGCGCGGATGCGGCGCACCCCCGCCCACAGGGCCGGAAAGGCCAGATAGAACAGGGCCTCCGCGCTCAGGGACCAGCTGACCGGGTTCGCGCTGAGGATGACGTCCACATCCGGCTGCCAGGCCTGCACCAGCAGCAGGTTGCGCAGCAGCCCGGGCCGGGGCAGACCGGCGGCCGCCAGCAGCGCCACGGCGGCCGCCAGCGTCACCAGATGACTGGGGTAGATCTTGACCAGGCGGCGGCGCCAGAACGCCCGCCAGGTGTCGTGGGAGCGGGCGGAGAAGGCCAGCACGAACCCGCTCAGCACGAAGAAGAACGACACACCCGTCCAGCCCGCCTGGCTGACCGCCCGGGCGAAGGCGTCGTTGACCTGCCGGTCGGCGAAGAGGTTCTCGTAGGAGGCGTGGAAGCAGAACACCAGCAGCGCCGCGGCGAAGCGCATCCCGGTCAGCGACGGCAGCCGCCCCGCCCGGCCCGGCTCCCCGCCCACGCTCACGCTCACGCTCACGCCCATGGCGTCACGGACACCCCAGGCACCCATGGCACGTCACCTCACAGCACAGACACAGACACAGACACAGCACGGCAGGACCCGCAGCAGCGCGGCCCGCACCGGGGCCGGGGGCACAGCCCCCGGCGGGGGCGGGGTGTCTCACGGCCGCGGGCCCGGCGGCGCGGCGGGGGCGCGCAGCAGGCGGGGCAGCAGGGCCAGCGCGGTCAGCGCCAGCAGGGCGGCGGCCGCCAGGCCCGCGCCGAAAGCACCGGACGCACCGGACGCGGTGGCCGTGGTGGGGCTGTCCGGGCCGGCCTGGGCGGTGAAGGCCAGGCCGGTGAGGGTGACGCCCAGGGCCATGCCGAGCTGGGCGGCGGTCTCCAGCACCCCCGAGGCCGCGCCCGCCAGCGCCGCGGGCATCTCGCGCAGCGCGGTGGCGAACAGCGGGCTGACCCCCAGGCCCTGCCCGAAGCCGATGACGGCCAGGCAGCCCAGGAGCACGGCGGTTTCGGGCCGGCCGGCCACCGCGGCGGCCAGCAGGGCCAGGGTGCCCGCGGCGTTGAGAACGTAGCCGGCCACCAGCAGCCGGGTGCCGATACGTTCCTGCAGCCGCGGGGCCAGCAGCGAGGCGAGGACGAACGTCAGCGCCAGCGGGGTGAAGCACAGCCCCGCGCGCAGCGCGCCGTAGCCCATGGTGCTCTGCAGGTGCCAGGTGAGCAGGAAGAACAGCCCGGCGTTGCCGGCGAAGAAGGCCACCGCGAGGGCGCTGCCCGCACGGAAGCGGCCGCGGGTGAACAGGCCCGGGTCGATCACCGCCTGTCCGCCGCGGCGGGCCAGGGCCCGCTCGTGGGCGGCCAGGAGGGCGGCGCCGGGCGGGAAGGCGGCCAGCATCACCACGCTCCACAGCGGCCAGTGCGCGCCGTGGCCCAGGGTCAGCGGTACCAGCAGCAGGGCCAGGGCGGCGCTCAGCAGCAGGGTGCCGCCCGCGTCCAGTCCCGCGCCCCGGCGGGCGGGGGCCGCGCGGCGGGGGGCTCGGGGCAGGGTCAGGGCGGCGCCCAGCAACAGCAGCAGTCCCAGGGGGACGTTGAGGAGGAAGACGGGGCGCCAGGACGTCCCGAACAGGTCGGCCTGCACCAGCAGGCCGCCCAGGAGCTGGCCGGCCACCGAGGCGCCGCCGATGGTGGCGCCGAAGGCGGCGAAGGCGCGGGCCTGGCGGGATCCGGTGAAGGCGGTCTGCAGCACCGACAGGACCTGGGGGTAGAACAGGGCCGCGCCCAGCGCCTGCACGGTGCGAAAGGCGATCAGTGCCGGGGCCGAGCCCGCCAGGCCGCAGGCCAGGGAGGCCGCGGTGAACAGCGCAAGGCCCGCGAGGAACAGCCGCCGGAAGCCGTAGCGGTCGCCCAGGCGGCCGCCCGTGACCAGGAACAGGCCGTAGGCCAGCAGATAGCTGGAGACCGTCAGCTGGGCCTGGGCGAAACTGGCGCCCAGGTCCGTGCGTACGGCGGGCACCGCCACGTTGACGATGAACCCGTCCATGATCGCCATGAAGGTGCCGCCCAGGACCACCGCCAGCAGCCAGCCGGGGCGGCGCGCGCCCGCGCGTGCGGGCGCGCCCGCAGCCGGGGCAGCAGCAGCGGCAGCGGGGGCGGCCGGGGCGGGGGGTTCGGCGGGGGTGCGGGCAGAGACGTCTGTGTCCGCCACGGGGCAGCTCCTTGCAAAGACACCGGCCGACAAGGGGGGTTCAGGGGGTATCTCCAGCCTCAAGCGCCCGGCGCCGGCGCGGCAACGCCGACTTGCGCAAGACGCAGCCGCCTACAGGCCGCGCCCGCAGCGGATGCCGTACAGGGCCAGCTCCCAGATGCGGGCCAGCTGTTCGGGGGCGCTCTTGTAGGTGTCGCAGCCCTGCGGTCCGCAGCTGCGCAGGTAGGACTCCACACCGGCCACCAGGTGCTGCACCAGGGCCAGGACGGTGCGCGGGTCGCAGCCCGCGCGCAGCTGGCCCGCGGGCATGGCCTCCAGCAGTTCCTCGATGGCCGGCAGCCAGGCCCGCGGCCACAGGACGGCGTCCTGGGCGCCCTCGCGTTCGCGGCTCAGGCGGGCCGCGGCGCGGACCGCGGGTTCCTCCTGGAGCAGGGCGGCCAGCTCCAGGGTGACGTCCACGACCGTCTCCAGGGCCGCCTGGCGGCCGTCCAGCAGCCGCTGGACGGCGTCGCGGGTGGTGGTGAGCCCGCGCAGCTGCACGGTGTCGGCCAGTTCGTCCTTGGTGGGGAAGTGGAAGGTCAACGCGCCCATGGAGATCCCCGCCGCCTTGCTGATCCGGCCAAGGGACGTGCCGTGAAAACCGGCGTGGTCAAAGGCCACGGCGGCTGCCTGCACCAGAGCCTCGCGGGTGCGTGCGGCGCGTTCCTGTTTCACTGTCGACTCCCTTGGGGACGTGGGACACCCCCGCGCACCACAGCGCGGCACGGGGGGTGAAGGCGGTACACGAGCGGTCAAGTCCCGGCACACGGCCGGCAGCCACCGGCGGGCCCGCCGGCCCGGCCCGCGCACCGCCCCCGCCGCGCACACCGCCCGGACAGGGCCCGCCGCCCTGGCCGGGCGGGCGGGTGTCCGGGCCGGATACGGGGCGGGCGGGCCCGGGGGTGCCGCTCGCCCGCCGGTGTGTGCGGTACGCCCTCACATACGCTGCGCCCACCGGCGAAGACAGCGGCACCGGCTTGGACGGCGACACCGGCGCAGACGGCAGGGGCGGCGGGGGCGGTGAAGGCGCGGTCCTGGGGCGCGCGTTCACCTCAGCGGGCACCCGCCGCACGCGGGTGCGGGCGCGGTGGGGCGGCGCGGAGGACGGTGGGGCGCACCTGCGGGCGCGGCCCGCAGGTGCGCAGGCCACAGCCTCAGGACCGCGGCCTGCACCGGCCGGAGCGGGCGGCGGGCCGCCGGGCATGCGGACCCGGTGCGGCGGTGCGGGTGCGCTGCTGGTGGAGGCGGGTGCCGTGTGCGGCGCGCTGCGCGTCACCGAAAGCCCTCCTTCCACCGCGGCCGACGTACCGGACTTTGAGCTTCCGACGCGGGAGGGGACACCACAACGCCAACGTGGGAAAGCCTCCGGCCTTTTTCTCTCCCCACTCCCCCTCTTTCCGCAGTTTTTCGCCCTTTCGTCCGACCGGACACCGAAAGCCCGGACTCTCCCGGCAACCCCCCAAAGCACCACACCGCCCCCACACCCGCGCCCCGGCCGGGGCGCACACCCGGCCCGGACCGGCCCGGAAACGCAGTACGGCACGGGATGGCGGGACGGAGTGCGGGGCGGGGTGCGTGAGGAGTGCGGGGGTGCGGCAGGGGGTGACGGGAGGGGGGCGGCGGGGTCCGGGGGGCGTTCGCGCGGGCGTGAAGTCCCGGGCGGGGCGCTGGAGTTCACCAAGTCGCACCGGTACGCTCCCCTCTCTCGAAAACAAAGCGAACGTTCGCTACGCTTTTTGGGTCGGACACGTCACGGAGGGGAACGACCATGGCCGGACAGCAGCAGGTGGGGGTGACGTCAGCGGCGGGGGGCAGTGATCCGCTGTCCGCGTTCGCCGCGGCGCTCTTCGGGCATCTGCCGCGCGCCGATCAGCGGCGCTGGGCACAGGGGTATCTGCAGGGACTGCTCTCGACGCCGGGCAAGAAGTCGGTGCGGCGCCTGGCGGCGGCGATCTCCGATTCGCCCACCGCCTCGCAGTCGCTGCAGCAGTTCATCAACGCCAGCCCCTGGGAGTGGGAACCGGCCCGCAAGGAGCTGATCCGCTATGTGGAGCAGCGGGCCGCCCCGCGGGCGTGGACCATCGCCACCGCGGTGCTGCCCAAGCGCGGGGGGCACTCCTGCGGGGTGCACCGGCGGTTCGTGCCCGAGGCCGGGCGCACCATCAACTGCCAGCTGGGGATCGGGGTGTTCCTGTCGCTGGGCGAGATGCAGCTGCCGGTGGACTGGCGCCTGATGCTGCCCGAGCAGTGGAACGCCGATGAGCGGCTGCGCGAGCGGGCCCGCATCCCGGCCGTGGCCCGCCACCGGCCGCTGTGGGCGCACGCGGCGGACCTGGCGGGCACGCTGGCCAGGCAGACCCGGCACGCGCCCGCGCCGGTGGTGGCGGATATGAGTGACCACACCGATGTCGCGCAGCTCATCGAGCAGCTGCACCGCCAGGGCCGGGCGATGGTGGTGTCGGTGCCGCCGGGGATGGGGGTGTGCCCGGCCACCGCCCGCACCACCGCCTCGCACCTGGGCGCCCACAGCCCGCACGGCGCAAGGCAGTTCCTCTACCAGCACAGCACCCGCCATCCGCACGTGGTCACCGTCACCACGCCCGAGCACGGCCAGCGCCACATCCGGATCCTGTCCGGCCTGATCCGCCTGCCCGGCAGCGCCCACACCCTGCGGATCTTCACCCAGTGGCGGCCCAGCCTCCAGCGCCCGGCCCGGGTCTGGGTCTCCAACCTGCTGGACGCGCGCCTGGACGAGCTGATGTCCCTGGCCCAGCTGCACGCCCGCACCCGGGCCACCATGACCCACTTGGAGCAGGAGTGCGGGCTGCTGGACTTCGAGGGGCGCTCCTACCCCGGCTGGCACCATCACATGACCCTGGTCTCGGCCGCCTACGCCTACAGCCGGCTGTGCGCGCCGGCCGCCGACCAGCCCCAGCCCCTGCCCCGCACCGCCTGACCCACCCCCCCCCGGCCGGTCCCCCGCCCCCGGGACCCGGCCCCCGGCGGGGCCCCGGCCCACACCCGGCCCCGGGGCCCGCCCCCTCCACCTCCACCCGACCGCCCCGCCACGCCGCCGCGCCGCCCGGCGGCCGCACCCGCCCTGAGCCCAGGGCGGGTTGCCCACCCCCACCGCCCCGGGCGCGGGATCCGGGGGCCGGAGCCCTCGTGCGCCGTCGCCGTCGCTGTCGCTGTCCAGGGCCTGAGGCCGTTCCGCCTTCTCCGCCGGTCCGGGGGCCGGGGCCGCCCCGCGCCCTCACCATCGGGAGACCGGGGCTGTCCACGCTTTCACCGTCCGGGGGCCGGGGCTGCTGCCCGCTCCCACCCGTCCGGGGCGCAGGGCCCGTTGTGCGCCCTCACCCACGCCCGCCTTCGGCCTCCGGGGCCTGAGGCCGTGACCGCGCCTCCACCCGCCCCGGGCGCGGGGCGCCTTGACCGCCCCAGGCCGGACGGCATTCCCCCACCGCCCGAGGCCGGAAGGCGTTCCTTCACCGCCCCGGGCCAGAAGACCGGTTGTTCACTGTCCCGGCCCCTGGGGGCCTTCGTGCGCCGTCGCCGTCCAAGGCCCGAGGCCGCCCCCCGTCCTCGCCGCACGGACCCCAGGGCCGCCCCGCGCCCTCGCTCTCCGGGAGCCGGGGCCGTTCACGCCCCCGTCCGGGGCGCGGCTGTCCCGCCCCCTCCCCCGTCCGGGGGCCAGGGCCCGTTGCCCGCCCTCACTGCCTGGGGCCCGGGGCCGCCTCCTGTCTTCGCCCGTCCGGGAGAGGGCCGGGGTGTGTCCTTCGTCTTCGCCGGTCCGGGGACCAAGCCGCACCCCTCACCCGCCCTGATTCCAGGGCGAGTTGCCTCCGCCGCCTGGGCCCCGGGGGCGCCCCGCGCCTTCACCTGCCCGAAGTCCGGGCCGTCCGGGCCCCGTCCGGCGCCGGGCCCGGCACATACGTGCCGCAAGGGCTCACCACCGGGCCCGGCCCCGGCGCACCCGCCCCCTTCCTGGCCGGGGCGGGTGTGCTGCGGGACCGGGCGCGGTGCGCGCCTCGGGCAGGGCCCGGCATCCACCGCGGCCCAACTGCCGGGCGCGGCCCGGTGTGCCGCCCGGCCCGCTGCCGCGCGCGGCGGGCTCGGCGCGCGCCGAGGCCGGGGGCGGCGGGGGGTCAGGCGGCGGTCCAGCCGCCGTCGACGGCCATCGCGGCCCCGGTGACGAACGAGGCACGGGTGCTGCACAGCCACGCGGCGGCCTGGGCCACCTCCTCGGGGCGGGCCATGCGCTTTTGCGCGGAGCGGGCCACGAAGGACTCCTCCAGCGCGGGCACCTGGGTCAGCACATCGTCCATCAGCTCGGTACGGGTACTGCCCACCACCAGCGCGTTGACCCGGATGCCCTGGCGCCCGTACTCCTCGGCCGCGGCCCGGGTCAGGCCGATCACCCCGTGCTTGGCCGCCACATACGGCGCCGCCGCCCCGGTGGCCACCACCCCCGCCACACTGGCGGTGTTGACGATCGCACCCCCGCACCCGCTCTCCAGCATCTGCGTGATCTGCGCCTTCAGGCAGTTCCAGGCCCCGCGCAGATTCACCTCCACGATCCGGGCGAACACCTCGTCGTCCGTCTCGTGCAGCCGGGTGCCCGCGGTCGCCCAGCCCGCGTTGTTGAACGCCGCGTCCAGACGGCCGAAGACATTGACCGCCTCCTTCACCGCCCGCGCCGCGTCCTCGGCGACGGTGACATCCCCCGGCACCGCCAGCGCCCGCCCGCCGCCCGCCGTGATCTCCTGCACCAGCGCACGTAACCGCTCCTGACGCCGCGCCATCAGCACCACCGCCGCACCCTCCGCGGCGAACAACCGCGCCGCGGCCGCACCGATCCCGCTCGAGGCCCCCGTAATCATGACCGTCGCCCCGCCCAGCAGATCCCGCCCCGCTCCCAGACCATCCCTCACCAGCAAACCCCTCCCCTTTGTGAAATCCGCTTCGCCATCTGCCGCGAACCCGCAACCCCCTACGCATACGCATACGCATACGCATACGAGACCCGCATCCGCCGCACACCTGCCGGCAACCCGCACACCGGCACGCACACCTGCCGCACCCGCCCGCCCCGGCCCGCGCACACCGACAGAAGAAACCTTTCCCCGCCCCAGGCCCCAGACCACCCCGCCCACCACTCACCGCACCGGCACACGGCCCCGCACCCCATACACAGCACAGGACAACGAGCAGGACCACGAACACAGGGACAGGGGCGGGCGTACGGGCGGCAGGCCGCGTCCCGAGCGGGACGCACCGCCGCGCAGCGCACCCCCGGCGCACCGAGCAGCACCTGGTGGCGACGGGGACATCCCCGGGGCAGGGCGCCTGCGAAAGGCACCGAGCACGGGAGCGCCGGGGGGGCGGGCCGCGGCAGGCGCACGGCAGGCCGCCCGCGCCGCGGCTAGCCGAAGAAACGGGCATGACGCCGGGCCCAGTCGGCAAAACCCGCCGGAGCACGGCCCATCACCTGCCGCACCCCCGGGCTCACCCCCGCCTTCGCCCCCGCCCGCTGGCGCTCGGCGCTCTCCACCAGCGCCCGCGCATACGGCTCCGGATACCGGCTGCGCCACAGCCGCCAGGCCTCATCCACCCCCATCTCCTCAAACCGCAACGCCCGCCCCAGCACCCGCCCCAGCACCCGCGTCTGCTCCCGCGCACACACCGGCCCCGGCCCCGTCAGCTCATAACAGCGCCCCCCGTGCCCGGGCGTGGTCAGCACCCGCGCCGCCACCGCCGCCACATCCGCGGGATCCACACACGCATTCACCGACGACCCGTACACCGCCCGCACCACTCCCCGCTCCCGCACCGACGGCGCCCAGGCCAGCGCCTTGGACATGAACGCCCGCGGACGCAGCACCGTCCACGCCAGACCACACTCGCGCACCCGCTGCTCACACATCCGCTGCCAGCACGTGATCACATCCCCGGCCCCCGTATCCGTCACCGCCAGCGCCGACACCTTCACCACATGCCCCACCCCCGCCCGCACCGCCGCCTCCAGCACCCGCTCATCATGATCAGGACGCAACGGATCACTCGTAATCAGCAACAACGCATCCATCCCCGCCAACGCCCGCTCCAACGAGGCCCGGTCACCGAAATCCGCCCGCACCTTCACACCCCCCACCCCCGCCCGCACCGCAGCCCGCGGATCCCGCGTCAACGCCCGCACGTAATGCCCCGCCTCCAACTCCCCCACCACCAACCGCCCCACCGTCCCCGAAGCCCCGGCCACCACCACCCGCACCCCACCACCGAAGCCGCCCGCACGGCCCGTGCCCCCCGGGCCCGCACCGACCTCGCCACCTGCGCCGACAGCACCCCCCACACCAGCCGAGCCACCCGCCATCACACCCGCCGCACCGTCAACTCCCCCCACACCGACGGCATCTCCCGCCCCGCCTGCACCAAGCCCGCTGCGCCCACCGCGCGCACGGGCCGCCCGGGCGGCCGTACGGGCGGCACCGCCCGTGCGGGCAGCCGTGCCCGCCCGCTCGTCCGTCACGTCCCGGGCCGTGTACGGCCCTGCCGGCAACGACACCCCCGCCCCCGTTTCCTCTTCGCCGGCTACCGGCCCCGGCCGGGATCCAGATCGATCGCAGCCGCGGCCTTCGCCCGCGCGATTCCCGGCAGCAGCAACTGCCACATATGCACAATCCGCTGCGGCAACGCCGCCGTCGTCCCCGTCAGATGCGCATGCTGCTGCGTGCCCGTCATCGCCCCGACCACGAACTCCGCCACCACGCCCGGCTCCACCCCCGCCGCCAGTTCCCCCTGCTCCCGCGCCACCTCCAGCCAGCCCTGGAAGATCTTCTCCCACTCATAGAACGACGTGTCGTCCTCAATCCCGTGGCTGCGCTGCTCCACCGCCAGGCGCACCCCCGCCCTCAGCAGCGGGTTCACATTCAGCTGATGCGCCCACACCAGCGACAGATCCACCAGCCGCTGCAACCCCTGCGAATGCACCCGCGGCACCATCACCTCCGGCTGCGCACGGATCACCGCACGCGCCAGCGCCTCCTTGCTCTCGAAATGGAAATACACCGCCCCCAGCGTCACCCCCGCCCGCCGCATGATCTCCCGCATGCTCGCCCCCCGGTACCCCAACTCATCAAAAGCCAGCGCCGCCGCCCGCAAAATCTCATCCCGGGTCTTCACCGCACGCTCCTGCTTGGGCTCCACCATCGAGCGTCCCCTGCCCTTCCTCGCCACAAAAACGAACGGCCGTTATTTTACGCCCCCACCCCACCCCCACACCAGGCCACCAACCCCACCCAAACCCACCCCCCACCCACCCGACCCCGCCGCAGCCCGGCAAGACAAGAGCGATGCACCGGGCGCGGCCAGCGAGAGCTGACACCGGACACGGCAACTCAGCACAGTCAAAGCCCCGCAGCGACGAGGCCCGGCACCCGGCCGGAGAACGCGGGCGGGGACCGCATGGCGACGCCGGGGCCCCCACCGCCTCGCCGCGAGGGCACGCTGCCGCGTGGTGCACAAATCAACAGCACGGCCAGCAGCACACGATGAGCGACCGCAGGCCGTCCCTGAGCCCCAGAGTCCCCCGGACGGGCCGCCCGCCCCGGCCCCCGGCCCCGCGCCCCGGCCCGAAGGCGGCCCCGGTTCTTCTCCCGCCGCCCGCAAGGGCGAGCACCCGGCAACCCCGGCGGCAGCGCCCCGCACACCCTGCGCCTGCAACTTCCGCTCTCCCGGCAGGTCGTACGGCAGCAGCACCGGCCCGCACCGCACAACAGCGCACGGGTACACGGAGCACCCGCCACACCGGCCAGAGCTCCAGGGCGCCCCGGTCCCGGGCGGGGCCGCTCCAGGCCACCTAGGCCCTGCCCGGCAGAGCCCGCAGACGGGTGCATCCCTGCGCGCCCGCACAGACGCACCGTCGAACCGGCGTTGACCGCCCGTTGATCGACGCCCGCTCTACTGCGTGCGTCAACCCCCTTCGCCCAAGCCCTGAAAGGACCCTCATGATCAAGCACATAGCCGTAGGCGCGGCAACAGCCGCCCTGTGCACCCTGGGCGCCACCACGGCCCTCGCCGACACGCCCGCCGGCAACCCCGCCCTGCCGGCCGCCGCCCACCCCGCCACACCCGCACACAGCCCCGTCACCACCCCCCAGACACGCGAACACCGCCTGGACACCCACCACATGACGACTTCCAGCTGGCTCGACAAACCCCGCCCCGGCGAGCTGTAACCCACCCCACACACGCCCCGCCGGACCCCCAGCCGCCGGCGGGGCACCCACCCCCACCACACAACCCACCCAGACACCGAGAGCAGCCCGGGAACGCACAGCACCGCAACACCGCAGCCGGGCCGCTGCACGAACAGGTCCTCACCGGAGCGGCAGCGGGCGCGCGGCCTGCGGCAGGTGGTGCGCAGCACCCCCGATGCCGCTGTATGATCTTCACGTAACTCCGGTGCAGGGCACGGGAGTCGCGCGTCTGTGGTCCAAGGAAAGACGTCCATCATCCGATGGGAAATGCAGGTGCAAGGCCTGCCGGGCGCTCCGCACGAAGGCCCCCTCCACACGGAGGGGGCCTTCACTGTTTCCGGGCGCCGGTCCGGTGACGGCGGGCCTGCACCGCCACCGGCGTCCAGGCCGCAGTGCCAGGGCAGCCCCGCCAAGCGCGGGCCCGCCCTACGGGCCGGCTCTGCTGCACGAGACGGCCGCGTTCAGCCGGGGAAGCGGCCCGATGAGCGCAGGGCCCAGCGCCGTTCGGCGTAGGCCAGGTCGTCGCGCCACAGCCGGCGCGCCGTGTACCGGATCAGCGGGCGCAGCAGCGCAGAGGCCCGGCGGGCCGCGGTGAAGCCGGGGCGGTCGGACGTGGCCATGACGGCTTCCACCACGGCGGTGCGCGGCCTGCCCCAGGGGTCGGGGGCCAGGGGTGTGGCGTGGGTTTCCACGACCGAGCCCCTGCCCTCTCCCTCGGTGATGCGCATGACGACGGTGCGCGGCCCCGGGGCGGTGAACACCGCGCGGACGGGGACGACGAGCCGTGCGGCGACCTTGAAGGAGACGTCGACGGTGAAGGCGTCCTCCTCGTCGTGCGGGCCGGGGGTGTCCACGACGGTGAGGTCGACGAAGGAGTGGGGGTGGAACCAGGCCCCGTGCCAGGGGTCGAGGCGGTTGGCGACCACGTCGTCCGGCTCGCAGAGGCCGACCCCCGTGTACACGGCTGTCAGGGCGGTGGCAGCGGCGGGGCGGGCCGCTGCCGGTGGTCGGGCGGTCGGCTCCTTGCCTCCGGCGGCGTCGAGGCGCACCCAGAGCAGCACCCCGTCGTCGTGGGCGGGCCACGGCTGCCAGCCGGCGAACGGGCTGCCGTCCAGGGCCAGTCCGTGCCAGTGGCACACCAGGGTGCCGCCGCACACCGGGCTGTCGCCCAGGGGCGCCCCCAAGTGCGGGCAGGCGCCGGGCCCGGCGACGAGACGGCCTTGCGCGTTGTGCCACAGGACCACTTCGTGGCCTGCGACGGTACGGGCCAGGGGCCGGTCGGCACGCAGTTCGCGGGAGGCGCCGAGCGCGTACCAGTTGCCGCCGGGACGGGCCCGGGCCCGCTGGAGCGCGTCGGCGATCAGCGCGGGCCGGGCCTCGCGCCAGGTGGGGCGCTGGCGCTGCCAGGGGGCGGGGGCGCGGCGCAGGCGCAGGGGCAGGCGGCCGCGCCGGGGCGGCTGAGCGGGTCTCACGCGGGCTCCTTCGGGCGGGAAGGCGTGGGGCCGTCCCCGGCGGGGGCCGGTGCGGGGCCGTGGCGGGCGGTGAGGCGGGCCGCGGCGAGGCGCAGCAGGCCGTCGGCCGCGAGGAGCGCGCGGCGCCGGCGGGGCACCACCGCGCGGCGGTGCAGCACCCTCCAGCCGTCGGCGGCGACGGCGTCGAGGATGCCGCCGTACAGCACGAGCGCGGTGCGGATGCAGGGCCGTGCGGCGGGGTCGAGCAGCGCTACGCCTGGCGCCGCGCGGCGGTAGGCGGCGCGGGTGAGGGCCTCGAACTCGCGCAGGGCCGCGGTGACGCGCTGCTCGCTGCGGCCGCTGTCGCGGCAGTGGCGCAGCAGTTCGCGGTCGGCGCCGTGCGCGGCGAGCAGGTCGAGGGGGAGGTAGAGGCGGCCCCGGTCGAGGTCCTCCCCCACGTCCCGCAGGAAGTTGGTGAGCTGGAAGGCCACTCCCAGTTCGGCCGCGTAGGGTGCCGCTTGTTCGCGCGGGACCACGGCACCGAGGACGGGCAGCATCTGCAGGCCGATCACCGCGGCGGAGCCGTGCATGTAGGCGCGCAGGTCGCGGTAGCAGGCGTACTGGGTGACGGTCAGGTCGCTGCGCATGGCGGTGAGGAAGTCGGTGAAGTGGCGGTGGTCGATGGCGTAGCGGCGGCTGGTGTCGGCCAGGGCGGCGACCACCGGCGCGCTGCCCTGTCCCGGTCCGTGTGCGAGGCCGTGTCGCAGGTCCTGGCTCAGCCGGTCCAGGGCGGCCCTGCGCCGGGCCGTGTCGCCACCGGTGCCGGGGGCGTGGTCGCCGGCGGGGGCGTCGACGATGTCGTCGGCCCAGCGTGCGAAGCCGTACAGGGCGTGGACGGCGGGGCGGCGTTCGGGGGGCAGCAGGCGGGTGGCGAGGAAGTAGGTGCGGCCGTGGCGGGCGTTCAGCTGGCGGCAGTGGGTGTAGGCGGCGCGCAGACGGCGGTCGGTGATGCGGGCGGCGTCCAGTTCGCGGGCGGTCACGGGCGTGCTCCCCGGGTGCGGCGGCCGGGTGCGGCGCGGTGGCCGGTGAGGCGGGCGGCGGCGAGCTTTCCCGACAGCAGCACGGGCGGCACTCCGACGCCGGGCGTGGTGCCGCAGCCGGCGAGTACGGCGTTGGCGGTGCCGCGCACCAGGTTGCGGGGGCGGAACGGGCCGGTCTGGGCGAAGGTGTGGGCGGCGGAGAAGGGGGTGCCCGCGGCGTGTCCTAGGCCGGTCCAGTCGGCGGGGGTCACCAGGCACTCCTGCTCGATGCAGGAGGCGATGCCGGTGAGGCCGCGGCGGTCGAGTTCGCGCAGCAGGCTGTCGCGGTAGCGCGGTGCCAGGGTGCTCCAGTCGGCGGGGCCGGGCCCGATCGCGGTGTTGGGGCAGGGCGCGAGGATGTAGTGCAGGTGCCGGCCCGGCGGTGCGAGGGCGGGGTCGGTGGCGGTGGGGCGGGTGATCAGCAAGGAGGGGTCGCTCATCAGCTGGCCGGTGCGGGTGAGTTCGTGGAAGGTGCGCTGCCAGGCGTGGCCGAACGACAGGGTGTGGTGGGCCAGTTCGGGCCAGGTCCGGTCGCAGCCGGCGTGCAGGACCACCGCTGAGGGTGCGTGCCGCAGGCGGGCCGGGCGGCGCGGGGTGTGTCCCAGCAGGTGGTAGGCGAGCGGCAGGTCGGGGGTGAGGACGACGGCGTCGCAGGCGATGCGCTGGTCGTCGGTGACCACGGCGGTGATGCGCTCGCCCGTGCGCTCCAGACGGGTGACCTGCTGCCCGTAGTGGAACCGTGCCCCGGCCCCGGCCGCGGCGTGGGCCATCGCGCGGGGCAGGGCGTGCATGCCGCCGCGCGGGAAGTACACCCCGGCGATGGTGTCCATGTAGGCGATGACCGCGTAGGCGGCCAGGGCGCGCTCGGGCGCGACGCCGGCGTACAGGGCCTGGAAGCAGAAGACGCGGCGCAGGCGTTCGTCGCGCAGGTGGCGGGCGATGCGTGCCTGCCAGCGGCCGAAGCCGCCCAGTGCGGCGAGGCGGAGCAGGTCGGGGGTGAGCAGCTGGAGCGGTGAGTCGAAGTCGGCGTCGAGGAAGCGGGCGTGCTGGGCCCGGTAGAGCCGGCGCAGCCAGCGGCGCAGCCGGCGGTAGCCGGCGGCGTCGGCGGGTCCGGCGAACCGTTCGATCTCCGCCTCCATCGCGCTCGCGTCGGTGTGCACGTCCAGGGTGCTGCCGTCGGCGAAGCGGGCCCGGTAGGCGGGGTGCAGCGGGATCAGGTCGACGTGGTCGCGCAGCGACGTGCCGACCGCGGCGAACGCCTCGTCGGCGATGTCGGGCATGGTGAGCACGGTGGGTCCGGTGTCGATCAGGTAGCCGCCCAGGGCCCGGCGTCCGGCCCGTCCGCCGGGCTTCGGGTCACGTTCCACGACGGTGACCTGGCGGCTCGCGCCCAGCAGGTGCAAGGCGGCGGACAGCCCGGCGAGGCCCGCGCCGACCACCACGACGTGATCGGTCGGTCCTTTGACGCTCCGGGTCACCGCTGTGCCTGCGTTCCCGGGGCGGTCAGGGCCGCGGCCAGGGGAAGGCCGCCGCCCGCGCACGCCTGGCCGGGCGTGCCGGTGATCTCGGCGAGCAGGGCCCGCAGCCGGGCCGCCGCGCGCGGCTCCAGGGCGGCGTCGCCCAGGTGGCGCAGGCACTGCCCGCACAGGCGGGTGATCTTCGCGGCCACCAGGTCGCGCGCGCCGGTGGAGACCAGGACGTCGCGTACCGCGGCGAGTTCGCTGCCGGGCAGGTCCGCGCGGCCCACGGCGCGTTCCAGCACGCCGAGCGCGGTGCGGTCGTCGGCGCTCGTGGCCAGCGCGCGGGCGGCGGCCAGCAGGTAGGTGGGCTTGCCCGCGCGTACGTCCCCGCCGGAGGGCTTGCCGGTGGCCTGGGGGTCGGCGAAGAGGTCGTCCAGGTCGTCGCGCAGCTGGAAGGCCAGTCCCGCGCAGCGTCCGGCGCGGCACAGCGCGAGCGTGGTGGCGTCGTCGGCTCCGGCGAGCACGGCGCCCAGCTCCAGCGGCCGTTCGACCGTGTACAGGGCGCTTTTGAGGCAGGCGGAGCGGACCGCCCGGTCCAGGGTGTGGGCGCAGGTGGCCTGGCCCTGCACGTCGAGGTACTGCCCGGCCACCATTTCCGTGCGCAGGGTGCGCCACACCTCGTTGAGCCTGTGTGCGGTGCCGGGCGCAAGGCCGGGGTCGAGCACCAGGTCGGCCAGCACGTCGTCGGCCCAGGCCAGCGCGAGGTCCCCGGCGAGCACGGCGGCCGATCCGCCGAGGCTGCTCGCGGCGGAGGGGGGTGCGCTGCCGGCGTACTGGCGGGTCACGTCGGCGTGCAGGGCGCTCTGGCCCCTGCGGGTGGCTGCCTGGTCCATCAGATCGTCGTGGACCAGGGCGCAGGTCTGGATCAGTTCGAGCGCCGCCGCCGTGCGCAGCGCCGCGCGCGCGGGGGCGGCGTCGGCTGCGCCGCCGCAGGCGCGCAGGGACCACCACACCAGGCGGGCGCGGATGCGGCGGCCGCCGCTGCGGGTGAAGCGGGCGACCCGCTCGGCGATGTCATGGGTGAACACCGTGTCCAGGGCGCGGCAGCGGGCCAGGCGGTCGGTGAGCAGCCGCTCCAGCTCCCGGCCGACGGCAGCGGGCACGTCGTCGTCGACCGCGTGCGCCTGGCCCGGCCCGCGCGCGCGGCCGGTGGCCCCGGGGCGGGGCGCGTCCCTTGTGCCCTGGGGGCCGTGCGGCCGGTGCGGCGGGTCCGCCGTGAGCCGTCCGGTCGCCTGGGTGGAGCACATCGCGGATCCTCTCGCCGGTCGGGGCGGGGCCTGGTGTCCCGCACCCTCTGCCTCTGGCCTACGTCGTGCCGTTGTGTTGCTGTTCCTTCCTTGCCAGACATTCCGCGCGGCAGGGGTGCGCGGATGCGCTGCTTGGCGGATATCCCGCCGCGGCGGGATATCCGGGCCACGGCACCCGCCCGGCTGCATCCGCACGGAGCGCCGGGCGAGAAGACTGAGCGCAACACCCGGCCGGGGTAAGGAAACAGACGTGGATGCGGACGTGGACGTGGACGTGGATGTCGCCGTCGTGGGCGCCGGAGCGGCCGGCCTGTCGCTCGCGCTGCGCCTGGCCCGGCCGCCGCTGGGCGCGCGGCGGGTGACGGCGGTGCTCCTGGCCGCGCCGCCGGGCCCCTCGCGCACCGCGCGGCGCACCTGGTGCTACTGGGAGTCCGGGCCGGGGCCGTACGACGAGGCGGTGACGGCGTCCTGGCAGCGGCTGCGCGTGCGCTCTGCGGGCGGGCGGATCGTGGATGCCGCCATCGCGCCGCTGCGCTACAAGATGCTGGACTCCCAGGCCTTTGAGGCGCTGGCCGGGCGGGTGCTGTCCGACAGCTCGTGCGTGCGGCGTGAGGAGGCCCTGGTGGAGCGGGTCGAGTCCGTGCCGGGCGGCGCCGTGGCGCACGCCCGGCGGGCCGACGGCACCCGGGTGCGGGTGCGGGCCCGCTGGGTCTTCGACTCCCGGCCGCCCGCGCGCCTGCCGCCCGCGCGCACGACACTGCTGCAGCACTTCCGCGGCTGGTTCGTGCGCACCCGCACGCCGCGGTTCGACCCCGCCGCGGTGGAGCTGATGGACTTCCGCACTCCCCAGCCCGCGCACGGCCTGTCCTTCGGATACGTCCTGCCGACCGGTGCGTGCGAGGCGCTGGTGGAGTACACGGAGTTCTCCCGCGGCCCGCTCGGCCGCGACGGCTACGACCGCGCGCTGCGGCACTACCTCACCCAGGTGCTCGGGGCCGGCGCGTACGAGATCACCGCGACCGAGCAGGGCGTCATCCCGATGACGGACGGGGACTTTTCCCGGCGCGCCGGCGCGTGCGTGTTCCGCGTGGGAGCGGCGGCCGGGGCGACCAGGCCGTCGACCGGGTACACCTTCAGCGCCGTGCAGCGCCAGGTCCTCGCCGTGGCCGCCGCGCTGCACGCCGGGCGCCGCCCGCTGCCGCCGCGGGCCCACTCCGCGCGCTCCCACCTGATGGACGCCGTGCTCCTGCACGCCCTGGACCGCGGCCGCGTGGACGGCCCGGCCTTGTTCACCCATCTGTTCTCACGCGTGCCCGCGCCCCGCCTGCTGCGGTTTTTGGACGGGCGCACCAGCCTGTTGGAGGACTTGTCCATCGGCCTGCACGTGCCCGTGGCCGCGATGCTCGGCTGCGCGCTCGCCCTGCCCTTCACGCCGCGCCGCGCCCACCGCCCGACCTGATGCCCCCGCCCCCGCCCCCCGTCCTCGAGAACCCGACGATCCGTTACGGAGATGGCATGACCGTGCTGCGCGACGCCGACCTTGCGGCCGCGTTCGACCGCGCCTGCCGCAGCTACGACACGCTGGTGGCGGCCAACCCCGGCTACCGTGCCCAGCTGCGCCGCTCCGTGCGGCGCCTGGGGCCGGCGCGGGCCGGCGCGGGGCTGCGCGTGCTGGACCTCGGCTGCGGCACGGGCGCCTCGACGGCGGCCCTGGCCGCGGTGCTTCCCGGCGCGGACCTCACGGCCGTCGGCGCCTGGGCCGGCATGCTGCGCCGCGCCGCCCGCCGGCCGTTGCACCGGCCCGTGCGGTTCGTGCACGCCCCGGTGGAACGCCTGGCCGAGGCCGGCGTGCACGGCCCCTTCGACGCGGTCTTCGCCGCCTGCCTGCTGCGCAACACGGCCGGCCCGGACGCCGTGCTCGCCCGCACCCTGGACCTGCTCGCCCCGCACGGCCGCCTGGCGGTGCACGAGTACGCGCTGAGCGGGAGAGCGGCCCACCGGGCGGTGTGGAGCGCGGTGTGCGCCACGCTCATCCTGCCGGCCGCCACGCTGCTGGGCCAGGGGCCGCTCTGCCGGCACCTGTGGCGCAGCGTCGTCACCTTCGACACCGCGGGACACCTCGCGCAGCGCATGCGGCGAGCCGGTTTCGAGCGGGTGCGCGTGCTGCCCCTGCCGGGCTGGCACACCGGCATCGCCCACACCTTCCTCGCCCGCCGCCCGGCACCCGGCTCCCAGGAGGCGGCCCGATGACCGCAGGCCCGCGCCACCGCCCCTGCCGCCCGGGCCGCGACCGGCAGGCGCAGCTGCTGCCCGCCGCGCCCGGCGCCCTGCGCGCGCAGCGCAACGCAGCGCCGCGCGCGGCGGTCGTCGGCGGCGGCATCGCCGGTCTCACCGCGGCCACCGCCCTGGCCGAACGCGGGGTGCGCGTCACGCTGTACGAACGCCAGGCGCAGCTGGGCGGCCGGGTCGCCGGATGGCCCACGCGCCTGGCCGACGGCACGAGCGTGACGATGAGCCGCGGCTTCCACGCCTTCTTCCGGCAGTACTACAACCTGCGGGCCCTGCTGCGCCGCACCGACCCCCTGCTGTCCAACCTCGTTGCTCTGCCCGACTATCCCCTGCGCCACAGCAGCGGCAGGCAGGACGGCTTTAGGCACGTGCCGCGCACCCCGCCGCTGAGCGCGCTCGGGTTCGTGGCCCTGAGCGAGTCCTTTGCTGCGCGCGACCTGAGGCGGATGCGGCCGCGGGCGGCCCTGCCCCTGCTGGATGTGCGCGTGCCCGAGGTGTACGCACGGCTGGACCGCGTCAGCGCCCACGACTTCCTGGAAGCGATCAACTTCCCCGCCGCGGCCCGGCATCTGGCCTTCGAGGTGTTCTCCCGCAGCTTCTTCGCCGACCCCCGTGAGCTGTCGGCCGCGGAGATGGCGTTGATGTTCCACGTGTACTTCCTCGGCTCGTCCGAGGGCCTGCTGTTCGACGTGCCCGGGGAACCCTTCCCGCAGGCCCTGTGGGACCCGGTGGCCGAGCGCCTGGGACGGCTGCGCGCCCGCGTGCGCACCCGCACCGCCGTGCACGCAGTGTCGGCCCTTGCCGCGGGCGGCTTCACGGTGAGCGCCGCCAGCGGCGAGGAGCCCTACGACGCGGTGGTGCTCGCCCTGGACCCGGCGGGCCTGCGCTCCGTGGTGTCCCGCTCCCCGGGCCTGGGGGACGAGCGGTGGCGCGAGCAGGTGGCCGGGCTGCGCACCGCGCCGCCCTTTGTGGTGTCGCGCCTGTGGCTCGATGCCCCCGTGCGCGCCGACCGGCCCGGCTTCCTGGGCACCAGCGGATTCGGGGCGCTGGACAACGTCAGCGTGCTCGAGCGCTGGGAGGGCGAGGCCGCGCGCTGGGCCGCCCGCACCGGCGGCTCGGTCGTGGAGCTGCACGCCTACGCGCTGCCCGAACACGCCGACCGGGCCACGACGCACAAGGAGCTCCAGAGCCAACTGCACCGCCTCTACCCGGAGACGAGCCGCTGCCGGGTCATCGACGCACGGCACGAATGGCGGGCCGACTGCCCGCTGTTCCCCCTGGGCGGCCACGCCGAGCGCCCGACGGTGGACACACCCGCCCCCGGCCTGGTCCTCGCGGGCGACGTGGTCCGCACCGATCTGCCCGTCGCCCTGATGGAGCGGGCGGCCACCAGCGGCTTCCTGGCCGCCAACACGCTGCTGCGGCGCTGGGGGCTGCGGGGGCACGCCCTGTGGACGGTGCCCGACCGCGGCCGCTGCGCCGTCCTGCGGTGGGCGGCCCGGCGGGCTGGGCGCTGAGCGCGGGCCTGCGCTCAGCCGCGCTCACCGGCCTGCTTGCCCCCCCCGGGGGCCGAGCAGGCCGCTGCCCCGGAGGCGGGTTGGCGTTCTCCAGGGCGGGCAGGCGGGCGGGCCACACCCAGGACCAGGAGCGCCAGCACGGCGCGCACCGGCGGGACCGCACGGAGCCGGGCCTCCACGCAACTCCTCCCGCCCCAGGCGGCGCACCGGCAGGAGCAAGGAGCGCGCCAGGCGCAGGCCGCCGAGGGCGGGGCCCAGCTCCTGCCCCACCTCGTGCAGCCGTATCCAGGCGGCGCCGCCGCCTGCGGCGAAGGCGTCCGGAAACGCTGCGGTCGCCTCCAGGCGGCGGTCGAGCACCGCGCAGCTGCCGCCGGTGCGCGGGCGCGCCAGGACCTGGGGGGGTGTGGGGGGGCGTGGGCCCGGCGCGGTCCGTGGTCCTCCAGGCGCGGCCGGGCCAGGGGGCCGCGGCCAGCGGGGAGAAGGAGCTGGAGAGGCCGTTGACGAAGTCGGGGTCCACGCCCCGGTCGTGGCGCACCGCGCCTCCCGGGCCGGGCCCCGCCTCCAGCACCCCGCGCTCCCCCGGCGTCGGCGAGAAGGCCGGCGGCCACGAGCCCGTTGGGCCCGGCGCCGATCACCACGGCGTCAGGCACGGCCGGGCCCGCTCCCGCCGCCCGGCACGGTCGTGGCCGGGCTCGCGGTCTGCGGCGGGCCGCCGCGGTCACGTGCGCCTGGCCCGCCCTCTTCGCACAGCCGGGCCAGGCGGCCGAGCATCGCGCGGTGGCGCAGCTGGATCAGGGCCTCGAACCCGGCGTTGTGCAGGCGTCCTCCCGCGCCCCGCAGCGGATGCTCGTCCAAGGTCACCAGGCAGTGTTCGCCCCAGGCACGCAGGTCCAGGGCGATGCGGGCCGTTCCCAGCGGCCCGGCGTGCGCCTCCAGCTCCAGCGTGGAGCCCTCCTGGCACCGGCGGACCACTGTCTCGTTGGCCAGCCGCAGGGGTCCCAGGCGGATCTCGTAGGCGAGGGCCGCGCCCTGCCCGGGCCACTGGCCGCGCACCGGGCGGGACCGGGCCGTGCCCACGACCCACTGCGCGTACCGGGTGCCGTCCGCGAGCACGGCCCACACCTCGGCCGGCGGCTTCCTGATCAGACGGTGGCGCACCGCCACGAGGACCTCCCACAGTCGTGCCCGCTGCCGGGGACCAACCCTGGTGCGCCGGCGCGCCTCCCGGGGCGCGGGGGGCTTGGTCCTCAGGCCGCCCCGGCGGGGGCCGGGGCCTGGTGCGGCCGGGTGCCGCTGCGCGTGCGCGGACGATGCGGGGTACACGCAGCGCATCCGCCCGCCCGCCCCCCCGGCCCGTGAGGACAAGCGCGACGGGCAGCGCCCCGGCCCGCCCCGCCCTCGCTGCCGGCCCGGTGCGGCCGGGCAGGTCGTGGGCGGTGTGCGTGCTGACCGGCGTGGCCGTGAGGGCCGCCGTCGACGCGACCGTCTTGCGTCAGCTCCTGCACTGCCGCCCCTTTGTACGACCGCCCCGCCCTGGGCATTGGTTTGCTGCCCGAGGGCCTGCCGCCCACCGGTGAACTCCCTTGCCTGGCCGCCGGGTTCGTCTTCTGCGCAGACCTTGCGGCGCCGCGGTGCGCCGGCTCCCGCCCACGCCCGGGCAGGCTTCTTCCTGGGGCTCGGCGCCTTCCCCGCCCCGGGGGGGGCAGGGTGCCCGTTTATGCGGCGGGGGTGAGTTCGGCGCGGCCGAACAGCAGCGCGTAGCCGCAGGGGAGCCGGTGCAGGATGCGGGTGATCAGGTCGCCGGCACAGGCCGCGGCGGCGGCGAGGACGGAGCCGGTGTCCCAGCGGGTGGCAGCGAGGGAGGCGCCGGTGCGGGCGGCGAGGTCCGTGACGAAGGCCCAGCCCGTCAGCGGCCGGGGGGCGGGGATCTGCGCCGTCAGGACGCGGGCGGCCTCCCGGGGCAGCCGGGCGGCCAGGCCGGCGCGTTCGTCGCCGGTCAGCCGACGTCCCAGCCCTGAGAGGACCAGGCGGACGGCTTCCTCGGCCCGTTCGCGGGTGGAACAGGCGCTTTCGTAGCGGACCTTGTCCAGCATCTGCTCCTGCGCCGCCCCGGAGGGCTGCTGGTGCTCGAGCGGTGCGCGCACGCCGGTGTTCACTGCGGTGGGTGCCTTTCGTGGAGCCAGGGCGGGGCAGCGCCGACAAGGGGGCACCCGGGCAGGGGTCAGGTGGGCTGGGGGCGGCCGAAGAGGAGGTCGTAACCGGCGGGGAGCTGGAGCAGGATCTCTTGGAGGAGGTCGTCGCCGGCGGTGTCGGCGGCCGTGGACAGCACCGCGCTGACGTCCCAGGTCGCGGTCTGCTCGGTGGCGCCCTCGATCCAGGCCGCGGTCGCTCGCACGAACCGCTCCGGCGAGAGCGGTTCAGCGCTCTGGAGCGGGTTGAGCAGGATCAGGGCGAAGTCCTCCGGCAGGCGTGCCGCGAGATGGGCACGGACGTCGCCGACCAGGTGCGCGCCGAGCAGGGCGAGCACCACGCGGGCGGCGCGCTCGGCTTCCTTGGTGGTGGCGTACTCGCCGCGTTCCTTCACACGGTCGAGGAACGCCTCACGTCGCAGAGTCATCTCGGCCACTGCCCCTTTGGTCTTCGCACGGCCCGCGCGGGGTGCGGAGGGCGGGATGAAGGGGGAGGTCGGGCACCCTCCGCACCATGTCCGGGCGGCTGTCAGCCGGAGATCTCCTTGCGGGCGGAGCCGACGCCGATGGAGACCTTGCGGGGCTTGGCGCGCTCGGCGATCGGGATGCGCAGGGTGAGCACGCCCGCGTCGTAGTCGGCCTGGATGTGCTCGGTGTCCAGGGTGTCGGCGAGCACGATCTGGCGGGAGAAGACACCCAGCGGCCGCTCGGACAGCTCCACCTTCACGTCCTCGGCCTTGGCCACGGGGCGGCGCTCGGCCTTGACGGTCAGCATGTTCCGCTCGACGTCGATGTCGATCGCCTCCGCGCTCACGCCGGGGAGGTCGAAGGCCACCACGTACTCCTCGCCCTCGCGGTAGGCGTCCATCGGCATCACCGAGGGCTTGGACCAGGTGCCCGGGCCGATCAGCGTCTGGGCCAGCCGGTCCAGCTCGCGGAAGGGGTCAGTGCGCATCAACATCGTGACAACACCTCCAGCAGGTTCGAGCAGTTGCTGCCAATGCGCTGCACTGACACCGTTGTAACATGTCATCCAATGGATGACAACCATCATGTCGTCGACATGATGACAAGCGGGGGGTGGCCGATGGCCCCGGCCGGCCAGTAGGCACCGGCCAGTCCCGGCACCCCGGCCCCGGCCTCCTTGCCTGCCGCCGCGGCAGCCCTTCACGCCCTCGACGATGCCCTGCAGACCGCCCGGCACCAGGACCCCGGCACCAGCCCCCAGGACCTCGCCCCGCAGCAGGCCCTGGCCTCCCCGATGCTGCTGCGCCCGGCAGGCGAGCAGCTCGCCGGCCGGGAGACCGGACTGACCGAAACCGCCCGCGACGCGGGCGCCAGCCGGGCCGGCCTCGCCGCTCCCCTGGGGGCCGCCAGCCGGGCCGGCCGCCGAACGCCGCTACCTGCGCGGCCGCCCCGGCCCCGCGGGCACCACCGGCGAGCAGCGCGTGACAGCCACCCGCGAGCGCCGCGCCGCCGAACGCGCCACCACCGCCTGGGCCCGCACCACCACCGTCGGCCTGCGCCGCCTCGCCGGGCAGATCACCGCCCTCACCGGCCTGCCCCCCCCCCCGCGGCCCGCACCCCGCTCAGTCAGCTCCACGCGGCCCTCGCCCACGACGGCCCCGCTGCCTCATCCACCCCCTGTATGCCACCCGCCCCCACCTCGCCGCCCGGCCCGGGGCCCTGACCAACCCCGCCACGGTGGGCGGCGTTCCCGAGCGGGCTGCCTCCCTGCGGTGCCGTCGCCGCCCCAGTGCCCGTTGCGGCGGGCGTCGTGCATCCGCCCTGGGCGCCAAGGTGTCGGCCCGGAGCGTGCGGCCCTGGTGGCCGGCGATGACGGTGGCCTTCATGGTGCCGCGCTTCTTCTTGCCGGAGGCGAACGCCCGCCGCGGCAGACGGCGGGCGGAGCCGGACCTCGGCGGCGGCCGGCCGCAGCTGAACACCCTCGGCCCGGGCATAGACGGACACGTCCTCCAGGGCCGCGGCCGCACGCCGGGCCGGTCCGCGATGGCGTACCCCCACTCGGCCAGCAGCCGGAGTACCTCACCGACCGCGCGGGCGACGGCAGAGCGGCCCACCCCGCAGAGCAGCGCCAAGACCACGCACGGAAGGCCGTGACGCACATGGATCAGCACGGCCACCAGCCGATCCACGAACACCAACCGATGCCGGGCGCCAGCCCCCGGCGCCCGCTTCCCCGACCCGCCCCGTGCCTGGTACCGGCCTCCTTCGGGCCTCGACCGAGGAGCAGAGCGCGCCGACCAGGGCTGCGCTCGCGCGGCGACTGCTGCCGTCACGGTGACGCTGCTCCGGGCCGTGGCCGCACAGGCCGCTGCCGACCGCTGAGCAGCGCCTCCCCGAACCATTTCCGGCAGTCAGTGCAAACCGGCTGATCCGCCGGGTGGCGCATAGGTGAAAGGGGGTCCCTATCCCCGCATCGGAAATTGCTTACAAGCCCAATTTCGGCGCTTAAACGGAACTGGTGCGTGGCAGAATGTTCGGCACGGCGGCGAGTGGGACTGCTAAATCGCCGCCACCTCGTTCCACGGAACGCTTCGAGTGGAAAGGCAGGAGAAAATGCCCCTTGTCTCCGATGTTGACGTCACGGCAAAGGATGCGGGTGACGGGATCGAAAACCCTGGGGAGCGGAAGGGATTTATGGTCCCGACGTACGTTCCGACGATCGAAGAAACTGTCACTGCCAGTGGTGGGCACTGCCAGGGAGGCTGTGCGAGTGCTTCCGGGGTCACTGAAATCCGATAGCGAGGAATCCATAGGGTGCGTGTAAGGCGCGAAGACCTTCGCGTTCCCGATGCTCAGGCCGACCTCTATCTGGTCGGTCTGGGTATCGGCGGACTCGAGCGCAGGACCGTGGAGGCGGACGAGGTGCTGCAGCGGGCGGATGTGATTCTTCACCACACCGCCTTCGGTCCCGATCTGCGGCATATGTACCAGGCGAAGGTGGTGGACCTGGAAGCTGCCTATGCGGGCGGCCCCAGTCCGATGGAGGCCTACCGTGCCATGGCGGACCAGGTTCTCCAGGCGGTCCGGGATGGCGAGGGAAGCTCCGTGTGCTTCCTGACGTACGGGCATCCTCTGTATCTGGTTGACTCGGCGTGGATCCTGATGGAGGCTGCCGGATCCGAAGGCATATCGGTGAAGGCGCTCCCTGCGACTTCATTCCTGGACGCGATCCTAGTGGACCTGGGGGCCAGGTTCGACTTCGGCGTTCAGGTCTACGATGCAAATATGTTCTATGCGCATGGCGTTGAGCCGGATATTCGCTTCCCTGTAATTCTGGCGCAATTCGGGAGCTTTGGTATTCGGCGGCTCCGGCAGTCCGGAGATATGTACGGCCGCATGTCTCCGCTCACTCGCAGGCTTCAGGAAGTCTACCCGCCCGCCCGCGCTGTTGCGGCGATTCTTTCCTCCTGGCGGCCGGACATGGCCCCGCAGATCAGCCATACGACGATCAGGGACCTCGACTCCCTGATTTCCAGCAGCCACAGCGGTACGACTCTGTTCATCGGGGGGAGCGAACCATGGGCGAACGCCCAACAGGATTGGATGAAGCTGAGGTAGCTCCGTTCGCGTTCTGGGGTGTGACGGTCGACGTCCACCTCCAGCATCCCGAGGATCGCGACCATGTCCGCTACTACTTCCAGGACTACCTGCGGCCTCCCGGCGCTCTTCCGGACCTTTCGATCGCCCTGCTGCCCGCCGAGGGGCGATTCGTCGGGGGAGCCGCTGACGTCCGCAAGGACATCCACATCCAAAGGGCCGGAAGCTCCTGGCAGCTTTACGAGAGCTACGTGGGAGAGCCTGCCCGGCCGACGCCGTTCCCGCCGTTCCTGCTCACTCCTTTGAACTCCCTCGTCCGACCTGTGCACGCGAGCGCAGTGGCCTCCCCGTGGGATCCCTCCCGAGCCGTCCTGCTGCACGGCCCCTCCAAGGCCGGCAAGTCGTCCGTCCTGCTCGAGCTGACCCGGCTGGGTTGGCACTTCGTCTGCGACGACACCGCGCTGCTGCACGACGAACGCACCGTCTTCTCCTACACCCGGCCCATCGGGGTCAGGGAGTCGACTCTGGAGACCCACCCCGGACTGCGCGCGCACCTCGCCCACGCTCCCCGTTTCACCACGCCGACCGGGACCACCTGGGCCGTCCACCCGAACCTCCTGCCGGCCAAGCGCTCCCCAGCCGCGACCGACTGGGCCTGGACGGTAATTCTGCGTCCGTCTCCCACCTACTGCGTCACGCGTCTGGCGGAAACCCGTTGGCAGATCGAACTGGACTCAAGACAGGACATCCGGCGAGCCGCCGCGGACATCATCACGGAACTTGCCGGAGCCCCTTCATGACCCAGAACCTGTACTTCGACTTCTACGGGGTGACCACCCGCCTACGGGTGGCCCCGGCTGACGTCGACGAGGCCCTGTTCTACTTCCGCGACCAGCAGGTGGCGCCGCCTCCTGCACGGGAACCTGACGTGGTGGTGACCCTGAGCTGCCCCGAATGGCCCGAGCGCGGCTTCTTCACCAGCCTGCTCCGCAAGGACAACCTGACCAAGCGCATCGAAGTCGACCGGCGCACCGACTGCGCCTGGACCCGGGTGGCCGATCACACGTTCACGGGCTGGTCCGGCATACCGTCCCCGCTGCCGCCTTTCCGCTACTCCGACCTGTGGATGACCACCGCGGTCGGCCCGGGAACCTGTCTGCAGATGTCCGACGGCCAGGGAGTGCTCATCACCGGGGCCAATTATGTCGGCAAGACCTCGACCTCCCTGGTGCTGTGTCGACGCGGTGCGCGCCTGGTGAGCGACAGCCTTGCCGTGCTCGACCTGACCACCGGTCTGTTCCGCCGGCACGACAGCCCGCTCGGTTTCCGCAGGGGAAGCCGTCGGCACCACCTCGACAAGATCACAGACGGTGCGCACCGCGAAACCGTGTCCCCGGACACCGGACTGGTGCTCCTGGTGCCTCCCGCGGAATTCCTGGGCGCCCCCAACCTGGCGACGGCCAACGTCGGCCGAATCGTGCGCCTCGAGCGCCGCGTATCACCCGCTGCGCCCTTCACCACGGACACGGACCTGTCTCTCTGGTTCTCCGGCGCTCACCGACAGGAGATCGCCCGGCGCCTCCCCGAGGCCACCGTTGTCGTGCCCATACCGGAGGAGGCCTCGCCTCCTCAGATCGCAGACCTTCTCGAAAGCGCCCTATGAGTGACCTGTTGACCGCTGACGCCGTCTCCAAGACCTACGCCGACGCCTCCCCTCCAGCCCTGTCCGACGTCTCGTTGCGCATCGGAGAAGGAGAAGTCGTTGCTCTGCTCGGACACAACGGCGCGGGGAAGTCGACCCTGTTCGAGATCGTGTGCGGTCTTCAGCGGGCCGACTCGGGGAGGGTGATCCGCTCGGTGGGACCGGCCGAGTTCGGCTGGTGCCCACAGCGGGAGATCATCGACTGGTCGTTGACCGTCCGTCAGAACGTCGAGATGGGTCTGGCATTCCGCCGCGGCACCCTGCACCGCGTGCGCGTCCTGACGGAAGAGGTCTGCCAGGTGGTCGGCCTCGAGCGCTTCCTGGACCGGCAGGTGCAAACGCTGTCCGGCGGGGAACTGCGCCGCTGCCAGATCGCCCGAGCCATCGTCGGCCGACCTCGGCTGATGGTCCTCGACGAGCCGACCACCGGCTTGGACCCCGACGCTGTCGCGCAGGTCTTCGACTACTTCCGCGACAGCGCCAAGGAGGGATCCACCGTCCTGGTCAGCACCCACGACACCTCGCGCTTCGCCGAACACTGCACACGCGTGCTGGCCCTCAGCGCGGGCCGTCTGCTCGCCGACCAGCCAGTGCGGGCCTTCTTGGCCCCCGTAGGCGAGTCCAACGACCTGTGGGAGGGCTACCGGCACCTCATCCGTCAGCCCTCCACCCCGCCCGAGCCCCCCTCGCCCGAGGCGGCGCAACCATGAGCACCCTGAAGCCGCCCCCGCGCGCCCGCCGTCTCGCCCGCCCTCTGATCGCGGTCCGCTTCCACTGGCTCTCCCTGTGGAACTGGCGACAGGTCTACTACGGCCGGATCATCGAGCCGATCGCCTACCTGCTCTTCCTCGCCGCCGGTATCGGCGGAGCAGTTGCCTCCGGACACCACCAGAGCCTGGGTGACTACCTCGCGTTCGTCACCCCCGGCATGCTCGCGATGCTTGCCTTCCGCTCGGGTACCGCCGCCGTCTCCGATGTTGCCAACGACCGCAAATGGGGCGTCTTCGCCTTCTACACCCTGCACGGAGGCGGCTCCGCCGGATACCTGTCGAGCATCGTCACGATCCTCGGCACGGTCTTCCTCGCCCAACTCGCGCTGGTCCTCGCCCTCGCCGCCGCACTGGGAGGCCTCGACGGCGTTCCGGCGCGGCACCTGACGGCCACGGTGCTGACTGCGCTCCTCGTCGACGCCGGCTGGATCGCCGCAGGAGGAGCCGTCGCTGCCCGGGTGCAGTCGTACGCCGCCCGAGACCTTCTGCTGACCCTGACCACCCTGCCACTCGTCCTGGCGGCGCCGCTGTTCTACCCCCTGGACTCCGCACCGCACTACCTGCGTGCCCTGGCCCATGCCGACCCGCTCACCTATCAGGTCGCCTGGCTGCGCGGCACCTGGTCAGGCGATCCCTCCGGCCTGCTCTGGGCGGCCCTCTGGGCGGCAATCGCCACGGCCGTAGCCGTGCCGATGCTGACCCGGGCCGACCGCGTCACCCGGGAAAGGTGACCGATCCAGGTGCGTGAATACCACCACGATCCAGTTGCAGCCGGTGCCATCACATCCTGGGACTTGGAACCGAGGGTGGCAGCGAGTGCTCGCTGACCTGCCGGACAGTGGGGCCGGCCGGTGCCCGGAGAATTCCACACCACAGCAGGATCACAAGAACCCGCCGCCGGCCGCCGGCGGCACGGCGTCTCGTACTTCGCCGCAGACGACTCCTTGATCAACTGACGGCTCTCCGCCGCCGGGAAGCGAGGAGCCGTGCGAAGCCGTGGGCCGGCCCCCGCACAGCAGCACCCGCCTTCTGCCGACTCGCTCCTGCCGAATCTGCCCGGCCTTTCCTCCAGACAGGCTCCTTTGGCGGCAGCAAGCGCAGTTCCAGTGACCCGTTCCCCCCGGTGAGGGCCCGGTGCCCGCCGGGCAGTGGGGGCGGCTCTCGGTGGCTGTGACTGCACCGGAGCTTCCCGGGCTCAGGCGTTGACGCGAGGCTGCTTCTGCCGCTCGTTGCCGTATCCGGGCGGGCAGGCCCGCACACCGTCCCGGGCCTGCGCCGGGCCCGCCCTGAGCGCACACCCCCCTCACGCCTCACATGCGCAGCCCGCTTTGCCACCCCCGGCGCCGCCGGGGCGCGCCGCAGGCGGCGAGGAGACGAACGGGCCGCGGCAGGCCCGCCCTTGAGCGGGACACGCCGGGCCGGGCATGGCATACCTTGCGCAGGGCAAGAGAATCCCAGAACCCGGCAGTCCCGCTTGCTGATCGGAGGCCCGTCGTGCTCGCCACCGCTGCCCACGCGCCCGCGCCCGTCGCCGACCAGGTACGGGAGCTCCAGGAACAGGTGGAACAGCTCAAACAGGCCGTGCGCTCGCACGCGGTCATCGACCAGGCCATCGGCGTCGTCCTCACCGTCGGACAACTGACACCCCAGGAGGCCTGGGACATCCTGCGCGAGATGTCCATGCGCAGCAACACCAAGCTGCGCACCGTGGCCGAGCACCTGCTGGCCTGGGCCCAGACGGGCGACCTGCCCGCAATCCTGCGGGCCGAACTGGCCCGCCAGCTCACCCTGCGCGACGCCGATGGTGCGACAGTGTCCCGCACGGCACGGCAGCCGGGCCGGACACGGGGCACTCATGCCACAGGCCTCTCAAGCACCGCCCACGGGGAGTTCTCCCGCGTCCTGCCGGGTGCTTGAGGCAGGAACGGGCCCCGCCCCACAGGCAGGCGGCGCCCCGTGGCGGGGCCCGTGCAGACTCACCGGCACCAGCGCAGCCTGCCCGCCCCGACACGGCACCGCATCCACACGGAACGCTCACCCCACCCAGCGTCGCGCGAACCCCGCGACGAGGAAGACCCCTTTCCGGGGAAACCGACAGAGCACCGGACAGCACTGATGCACCCGGCGTGCCCCCACCCCGCCGCCCGGCCCGCGACACGCGCCGCCCCCTTGCCGGCGGGCATCACGGCATGCGCGGGGCATGCCCTGCGGCCCTGCCGGGCAGCCGGCGGCCGGCCATGCGGGCTTCGTGAGCGAGGTGCGCCTACGCCTTGAGTGACGCCGCCCCCGGCCCCGCCCACACCTGAACGGCCCGCATTCCCCCAGGGGTTGCAGATCCCGCGCGGGTGACCTGGCCGGCGGGCGCTGAGCGGACAGACCACGACACCTCCCAGCGGCGGTCCGGCTATGGCTCCGCCGCGGGCCTGCCCGGCAGCCCCCTGATACGACAGGGCCACCCAGCCCGGCCGGCCTGCTTGCCCGGGCTTTGCGTGCAGGCACTTCAGGAGTTCATCCGGGGCAGGCAGCACGTCGCAGCCGGTGCCGGCGCCCCGGGCGCCCTCTCCACCGCGCCTGGCAGTCAGCGGGCACATGGCCGGCACGGCATAGGGCACGGAGCCGCTGCCCCCCGCGCCCTCCTCCAGCAGGGCTCCAGCAGGGCCCCGGCCTCCCCGGCCCCCGAAACAGCCCCGGGCTTCACCGGCCTCCCCGGCCCCCGAAACAGCCCCGGGCTTCACCCCTGGCCCGCGCCGGCGCAGCGGCCCCAGCCGGCCCATGACCATGGCTCCTGGCCAGGGCTGCCGGCCCCGGCCCCACCCCGAGCTGCCCTCGCCGCCCCTGGCCCGCCCTGCCCGGCCCCGGCAGGGGTCCGCTGGAAGCCCTTGGAGAAGGAGACCTTGACGATGCCGCAGGCGCTGCCCCCCTTCCCCTGTCGAGCGGGGGCGGAGGATCGCAGGACCGGACAGACCACCGTCCTGCTCCTCAGCAGAGGGGGACGGGTGCGCAGCCGTTCCACGTCTTCAGCGCCTTCAGCGTCTTCAGCTTCTTCGGTGTCTTCGGTGCGGTCCGGGCCTGCTCGGCCGGCGGGCAGGAGCCCTTCCGCACCCCGTGTGATCCACCGCCTGGCGCGGGCATGACGCGGGCGCGCGGGGAGACCCGGGGCGTGCGGCTCCCCCTGCCGCAGCCGCGAACCGGAGGTAGTGATGCGAGCACTGACCTGGCACGGCAAGCGCGACGTGCGCGTCGAGACCGTTCCCGACCCGGTGATCAAAGAGCCGGCCGACATCGTCATACGCACGACGTCCACCGGGATCTGCGGCTCCGACCTGCATCTGTACGAAGTCCTCGGGCCCTACCTCGACCCCGGTGACATCCTGGGCCACGAACCGATGGGCATCGTCGAGGAGGTGGGGGCCGACGTCACGGAGGTAGCGGTCGGCGACCGTGTCGTCGTGCCCTTCAACGTCAGCTGCGGCCACTGCTACATGTGCGGTCTGGGGCTGCATTCGCAGTGCGAGACCACACAGGTCACCGAGCGCGGAACGGGCGCCGCGCTGTTCGGGTACACCAAGCTCTACGGCCAGGTCCCCGGCGGCCAGGCACAGTTCCTGCGGGTCCCCTTCGGCAACACGCTGCCCATCAAGGTTCCGCACGGCCCGCCCGATGACCGCTACGTCTACCTCTCCGACGTCCTGCCCACCGCCTGGCAGGCCGTCCAGTACGCCGGCATCCCGCCCGGCGGCAGCGTCACCGTCCTGGGCCTCGGACCGATCGGCGCCATGGCCGCCCGCATCGCACTGCACCAGGGCGCGAGCCTGGTCATCGGCGTCGACCTCGTACCGGACCGGCTGACCAGGGCAAGCCGGGACGGCGTCAAAGCCCTTGACCTGCGCCGGCACAGCAAGGACCTCGGTGACAGCATCCGCGACCAGACACAGGGCCGGGGCACCGACGCCGTGATCGACGCGGTGGGCATGGAAGCACACGGCGCGCCAGTGGCCAAGGCCGCGCAGTGGGGCGTGGGCCTGCTGCCCGACGCACTGGCGGAAAAACTCATGGAACGCCTCGGCATCGACCGGCTCGGCGCCCTCTACGCCGCCATCGACATCGTGCGCCGCGGCGGCACCATCTCCCTCAGCGGCGTCTACGGCGGAGCCGCCGACCCCCTGCCACTGCTGACCCTGTTCGACAAACAGATCCAGCTGCGCATGGGACAAGCCAACGTCAAACACTGGGTGAGCGACATCCTGCCGCTGCTCACCGACGAGGACCCCCTCGGCGTGGACAGCTTCGCCACCCACCACATCCCCCTGGAAGACGGCCCACAGGCCTACCGGACATTCCAGACCAAGAAAGACGGAATGATCAAAACGCTCCTGCAGCCCTGACACCCGCACCCGCCCGGCCCGCCCCACGACCAGGCAAGACCGCCAGAGACGCCGCGCACCGCACCCCACACGCCAGCCGGCCAGCCCCACGCAGCCACCCGACGGCCCGGCAGCCCGGCAGCCCGGCGGCCGGGCGGCCCGGCGGGGCTGGCCGCCGCCGAACTCCACGCCCGAGCACCGCCCCGCCCAAGACGAGCGCCGCCTTGGCCAAGACGAGCGCCGCCTTGGCCAAGACGAGCGCCGCCTTGGCCAAGAGGAGCGGATCACGGGCAGCTGCCCCCAAGACCCAGGACCGGTGACAGGGAGCTGACGCCTTCCTGTGTCCTGCCCTGACGCGCGGCGTGTTCCCCACCGGCCCGGCCCGGCGCAGCACCCGCGGCCCGGGGGGGCGGTGGCCTGGCAGCGGCGCCCCGCACGGTCCCGCTCACCGATCGCAAGCAGCCGGGCGCCGCGGGCCGGGACGCGCCAGCACCGGTCCGGCCCGGGCGTCTTCGCTCACGCCCTGGCCACCGCGGTCTGGTGCAGCTACGGTGCCGCACCCGCCCTGCACTGCGCCTGCACAGCACCGCGCACCGTCAGGGCCTGCGCAGCCCGCACGGCGCGGATCCGGGCGCAGAAGGCCGTACACAAGCTCCAGGCCTCCCAGGAGGCGGGGCCGCGCCCCGAAACACGTCCCCGCCGATGCGCCGAAGGACAGACAGGACAAGCCGCCCGCTTCCTCACCACGGCAAAAGAAGGGGGGCGTCCGCGAGATGGCCGGGCGCAGGAGCAGCCCCGGCAGCGGCACTACGCCGCCGCAGCCCCCGCCTGCCAAGGAGCGGCCCCACGCATCCCGGCGTCCGCGCGAGCCGTCTCCTGGCCGTCGACCGCCCAACGCGGGGCCAGGGGGCGGCGGGGCGAGGGGGCGGCGGGTGAACTCCCTGGCCCCCTCCCATACGTGCGCGGTGCGCACGCGGCCGCAGCGTGCACCCCCTCCCGGCCGCCCCGGCCCTGGCCCCGGCCGGGGCGGCCTGCGCACGAGCCAGGCCCGCGGCCGCCAAAGCAAGTGCCGCCGCTGCCGGGCCCGGTGCGGGCGCTCACGCACCCGATTCCCTTGGGGAGGCGGCCGGGGACCGGGCCGGGCCTGCGGGGCGGCCGGGCGCGTCCTGCGGGGCGGCGCGCACCGTGCGGGCCGCGCCCGAGCGCGGCAGCGCGAGCGTGAGGAGCAGACCCGCGAGCATGCCCGCCGCCGCCAGGAGCACCACGAGGAACGCGCCGCCGGCACCCGCCGTACACAGCGCGGTGCCCGCCCTGCCCCGCATGCCGAGGCCGGCGACCACGCTGAACACCGCGAGCCCGATGGCGCTGCCGAGGTTCAGGGCCGTGGAGGCGATGCCGCTGGCAACGCCCTGCCCGTGTACGGGGATGCCGGTGGCCGCGGCGATCCACCTGGCCCTCCACACCACGCCCTGGCCCACACCGGACACCACACGCCCCGGCACGAGGAAGATGCAGCCCGCGCCGGCGTCGAAACCGGGGGCAAGCACGGCTGTGCCGGCGGCGCCGGCCACGAAGCCGGCCAGGAGCGTGGCGCGGGTGCCAAGGCGGGGGGCGGCACGCTCGCCGAGCCGGGGTGCCGGCGGCGATGGCCAGGGACGGCGCCAGGAAACCGAAGCCGCTCCGGCGCGCGGAGCAGCCCTGGACGCCCTGCATCAAAACGGTCAGGAAGTACGCCAGGACACCGAAAGCGGCCATGCAGACGAACGCAAGGGCCATGGCAACGGTGAGGCTGCGGCTACACAAGAACCGCAACGGCATCAGCAGGCCGCCACTGCCGGGCCCCGACCGCCGCGAAGGCCGCCAGGAGCACCGCGGCAACGGCGATAGCGGCCCCGGCCAGCCGGGCCCCCCAGCCCCGTTCGGGCCCTTCGACCAGAGCGAACACCACAAGCATCAACCCGGCAGTGACGCTCAGCGCGCCGGGCAGGACGAAGCGGCGGCGCCCGCCGCACGCCGCATCGCGCGAGATGACATACAGCGCGGCAAGCGCGATGAGCCCGGCGAGCGGCACACTGACGCAGACCACAGCCAGCCAGCCGAAGCATTCAGTGAGCACACCGCCGGGCAGCGCGCCCAGGCCGAGCCCGCTGACGCCCGCGCCGCCCCACCCCACCAGCACGCGCTTACGGCTCAGCCCCTGCCCGAAAAGATTGCCGATGAGCCAGAGCATCGCGGACAACAGCAACACACCCCCGATACCCACTACCGCCCCCACCCCGAAACCGAGACAGCCCGAAACACCACAGCAAAACGAGAAGCACCGCAGCAGAAAGAACAGAAGAACCACCAGCCAGCAACGGACACAAGAGCACACAAGCAGCAGCCCGGCTACAAGCCAGGACCCCCCAGCCAACAACTCCGCCCCCCGGCAGCAAAGAGCAGGCCGATACAGCGGGGCACGCAAGCAGGCACAGCCCTGCACCACCCCGCAACCGAAGAACAGAGCGATACAGCAGGACACGTGAGCAGACACGGCCATGCGACACCACACCCACCACCACCCCTGACAGGCCCCCAACCCACCCACCACCAAAGACCCGGCCGCCCACCCCAGCAGCACCGGCCAGCACCCGCCCACCCACAGCCCAGCCGACAACCACAACCACAATCACGGCCACGGCCACGACCACGGCCACGGCGCCAGCACCACCCCACCCCACACCCCCAGCAGAGCCGACAGCCGGGAACAAGCACGAACACCACCCCCACACCAACCAACACAACACCAACAACCAGAACACAGCCAGAACACAGCCAGGATGCAGGCCAGGGCACGGGCCAGAACACGGCCAGGGCACAGGCCAGAGCGCAGGCCAGAACACAGCCAGGACGCAGGCCAGAACACGGCCAGGGCGCGGGCCAGGGCGCGGGCCAGAACACGGCCAGGGCGCGGGCCAGGGCGCGGGCCAGGGCGCGGGCCAGAACACGGCCAGGGCGCGGGCCAGAGCGACATCCCGCCTCACAGCACCAGGACACCACCACACCCACCAGACAGACACAACACCCCACACCAGAAAGCCAAAACACCCCCAGACACCCCGGCAACACCCAGCCACCCGGGGACACCCAGCCACCCCGGAGACAGCCAGCCACCCCGGGGGAAGCCAGGCACCCTGAGGGCAGCCAGCCACCCCGGAGACGGCCAGCCACCCCGGGGCCAGCCACCCCGGGGGGGGGGCGGCCAGGTGCCCGGCGGGGTGTGCGGTCACTGCAAGGAACTGACACACCCTCACACCACAGGGCGGGGGGCGGGAAACAGCCACCCGCCCCCCTCACGGATGACGACCTTCCACTTTCAGCCATCCACCCGCCCCGCCCGCCCCGCCTCACACCCCCAACTCCCCGCCCCGGGCGAACAGTTCCGGTCAACTCCGCCACCGCCCCCGCCCCCGCCGCGCCCCGCGCCGGCCCCCGCCCCGCACCCGGGTACACCCGCCCGACGAGCCCGCCTTCCCCCGCCGCCCCGCACCCCGCCCCCCGGCCGCGGCACCCCGTGCCACGGGCAGGATCCGGACACCCCTCGACAACAAAAAGAACACTCGTTATGTTGCTGAACGGCGAGACAGCGCCAACCGAGCACAAGTGCAAGCGGTCACTCGCAACCACTCAACGGGGGCTCACCATGCCTGTCACCCAGCACCTCACCCACACACCCGCACACCCCGCCCACACACCTGCACAACCCACCCTCGCACCCCACCACGTGCACAAACACAACCCCGCCGAAGTCCTCCTCACCGGCTACGACACCCTGCGCCCCGACACCTACACCGTCACCGCCCAATGGCCGACACACCACCCCTTCTACACCCCCACCCCCCACCTCAACGACCCCCTCCTGTTCATCGAAACCATCCGCCAGTGCTTCCCCCTCCTCGCCCACAACGCCTACCACCTCCCCCACGGCCACCACCTCATCTGGCAATACCTCACCACCGACATCAACCCCCACGCCATGCACCACACCCCCCACCACCCCACCCACCTCACCCTCTACATCACCTGCTCCGACATCCGCCGCCGCCAAAGCGGCCACCTCACCGCCCTCACCCTCCACGCCATCGCCCTGCGCAACGGCACCCACCTCGGCACCGCCCAAACCCGCTTCTCCGCCCACTCCCCCGCCATCTACAAACGCATCCGCAACAACCACCCCCAAACCCCCACCACACCCCCACCCCCCACCCACCCCACCCACGTAGGCCGCCACCACCCCCACGACGTCGTCCTCTCCCCCACCCCCCACCCCCACCACTGGACCCTCCGCAACGACACCACCCACCCCACCCTCTTCGACCACCCCGTCGACCACACCCCCGGCATGCTCCTCCTCGAAGCCGCCCGCCAAGCCACCCACGCCACCCACCACCACACCACCACCCACACCACCACCGGCACCGGAACCACCACCAGGACCGGGACCGGGACCGCCACACTCACCCGCCCCCCGCGCCTGACCACCCCACCCGGACCACCCCCCTACCCCACCCACATCCACGCCACCTTCCTCCAATTCATCGAATACACCACCCCCACCCACATCACCACCACCACCCAACCCACCCCCACCCACACCGAAACCCACACCCACACCAGCCCCCACACCGGCACCGGCACCAGCACCGGCACAACCACCACCCACATCACCGCCACCCAAAACAACCAAACCGCCTTCACCAGCACCATCACCACCACACCCCACCCCTAACCACACCCACACCCACACCCACACCCACACCCACACCCACACCCACACCCACACCCACCAACAGCAAAGCCACGCACCCGCTCACCCACCCAAAACCAACGCCCGCTGAACGCCCCACACAGCGGGCACCCCCACACCCAACACCGCCACCGCCACCGCCACCAACTGGCACAGCCTCGGACCCAACCGACCCCACCCCGGCCACAACCACAACCGGCCAACGGCGACAGTCGCCCTACTGTCCCGCCACCGAACCACTCCGCTTTCCCGCAAAGCCGCACACGCCCGGCGGACTCCACCGGTCGCGAGTAGGCAGGGGCGGTGGCGGTGCGGCCAGGCCGGGTCGTGCTGGAGGGCGGCGGACGACGCGTCAGTGCTCACCCGTCGGTCATGAGCATCAGGTGTTCCCCTGTGCCGGACAACAAGAATGGCGAAGGTCTCGGATGAAAGCCTCATGGGGACGGAGCCAGATGGTTGTTCCCGGCTTCAGGGGCACCTCGTCACGCCGGTGTTGATCGGTTGTTGATCGGTGGGCGGTTCACTACACGTGTTGCCCCACTCTTCGGGACCTCACGCACCGCCCTCCACCGGACAACAGCCACGTCCAACGATCCGAGAGGGTCGAAGCGTCCCGTCCGCCAGGAGTCCGTGGGGAACCTCGCCAGCCCTTCTCGCTCGCACACAGAGGATCAGTAGCATCACCGTGAGTACAGTCGCCCTCTCCTCGGCCGTTTGCCTTCCGTCCACCGCTCGTGTCGTGCGCGAGGGCGCCACGCTCGCGCTGCGGGAGTTCGTCTCGTCCGATGTCGATGCGCTGGCTGAGATCCTTGGCGACCCTCATGTCATGCGCCACACCTCGTCCGGCGCGATGTCGTACGAGGCCGTTGTCGATCTGGTGCGTGAGGCCGGGGCGGACCAGGCGGATCCCGCTCGGAGCCGGCATCGGCTCGCCATCGTCCAGCGTGAGGACGGCGCCCTCGTCGGCACGGTGACGGTGGAGCGCGAGCAGTACTCGAGTGTCTACAGTCACTCGATCATCCTGCGGCCCCACCTGGCGAACCTCTCGGCGGGGTACGAGACGAGCCAGCTCGTTGCGGGCCTCGCCCTCGACGAACTCGGTGTCCACCGGCTGTGGTTCATGACAGCGGTCGACAACCTCGCCGCCCAGCGGCTCTTCCTCGCCTCCGGGAGCACGCGGGACGGGAAGGTCCGAGAGCTCTACTTCCGTGAGGGACGCTGGTGGGACTGCTATATGTTCACCATCCTCGAACACGAATGGCGCGCTCGGGCACACCTCACACTGCGCGAGGCCCTTGCCCTCCTTCGGCGACAGGAGCAGGAGCCGCGGGCTTTCCGACCCGCCGTGGCCTGACACCGCGTTCACCCGACCGTTTGCGAGCTTCTGGTGGAGGGCCCGGTCCCGCTCTCTCGTCCGCGGCCGCGATACCGAGTGCGCCCACCCCGCTTCCCGCGGCAACAGGTCACGTCAAATTGTCGGCCATGTGGTCGCCGAGGCGCGGCAGCCAGTCAGGGCGTGCGTTGCCGAGCAAGTGGTCGCCGTGCGGGACGGACAGGTAGTTGCCGCGCGGTGCAAGGCGGGCCAGGGGCTCGCCGTTGGTCACGCCGGGGATGACGTCCTGGGCGCCGTCCACGACCAGGAGCGGCGCCGCGATGCGGGGTGCCAGTGGGGCGAGATCCACGTGGCGTACGAACGTGTGGGCGGCGTCGGGTCCTCCGGCGCGCTGGGCCATGAGGCCGCGTACGGGTGGGGGCAGTTCCTGCCAGTCGAGGCGGAAGGGGCCGCTGACGGTGGCGACGGCTGCCACGCGCGGCTCCAGCGCGGCGGTCCGGGCCGCGAAGTAGCCGCCCAGGCTGAGGCCGACGAGGCCGATGCGGGCGACGCCGAGGGCGTCGACGACTCGGCCCACGACCCGTTCGTAGTCCGGCACGAACGTCGTGGTGGCCGCGAGTACGCCCTGTCCGGGGCCGTCCATCGCGAACACCGCGAGCCCCCTGGCCAGCAGCGCGGACACCAGGTCCAGGAACTCTTCCTTGGCCGAGTCCAGGCCGGGTACGACGACCACGGTCCCCGGCGCGTCGGCGGGGCCGCGCAGCCAGCCGGTGAAGCCCTCACCGCTCACCCGCCGCGCACCGGGTTCCAGCATCGGGAGTGCCCGGCCCAGGGCGCGATCCGCTTCGGCGGCCGCCCGGTGCGCTTCCGCGTACGGCGCGAGGGTGGCCAGGTGGAACCATCGGGCCGCCGTCAGCAGGTGCTCCCCTGCGGAGAGGGACGACCCGGCGTTGTCCGCGCGCTGGAGGTGGGCGTGCCCGGTGCGCAGGAAGGCAGGTCCCCAGTCGGTGACGGAGGTGAGGCCCTCGGTGACGCGCCGGTACTCGTGCGGGTCCACGCCCGCACCGGTGGCGCGGGTCCACTGGGCGGCGGCGAACTCGGTGGCGTTCATCGTGCTTCTCCGATCAACAAGACGGCCTTGCCGCGTATCCGGCGTTCTCGCAGGTCGACGAGGGTGTCGGCGGTGTGCGCCCAGTCGGCGGTGCGGCCGATCTCCGGGTGCAGTCGGCCCTGGTCGACAAGGCGTACCAGTGCGGCGAGATCGGAGTCGTACGGGGCACCGGCGTAGTGGAAGTGCTGGATCGTGGCGCGCTCGGGCCCGCGGAGGAGCTGGAAGAAGTCGAGGGTCACCGGGGTGCGGCTCGCCTGGCCGAACCAGACGAGGGTGCCGCCCGGGCGCGTCTTCGACAGGGCCAGCGGCAGGTCAGGACCACCCGTGGACTCCAGCACGACGTCGAACGGCCCCCGCGCCGCGGCGACCTCGTGCACCACCTGCGCGCCGAGCTCCACCAGCCGCTCGCCGCGCGACGGCGTGGCCGTCACCGCGGTCAGCTCTGCTCCGGCCCCGATGGCCATCTCGGTGACGTAGTGGCCGACGCCACCGGAGGCGCCGGTCAGGAGCACCCTTCGGCCGGCCAGGGAACCGGCCGTGCGCAGCAGCCGCAGTGCGGTGATCCCGGCCAGGGGAAGGGCCGCGGCCCGTGCGCTGTCGATGCCGTCCGGGAGCACCGCGAGCGAGTGCGTGGGTACGGCGGCGTACTCGGCCCAGCCGCCCTGCGCCGGATGCCCGACGACGCGGGTGCCGATGCCGGGGCCGGTGCCGTCGGCCGCCGCCTGGACGACGAGCCCTGCGATGTCCTTGCCGGGCAGCAGTTCCGGCCGGGGGTGTTCGAGAAGGAAGGTCTCGCCCCGGTTGGGCGCGAACGCCTCGACCTTGACCAGTGCCTCACCGGGCTCCGGCACGGGCTGGGGGGCTTCGACGAAGGCGACGGGGCGCTCCGCCTGCCCCGTGGGGATCAGTCTTTGCATGCCGACGATGCAACCCCCAACGGCCCCGCGGGATCCAACAACGACCGGGCGAGACCGACAACCATTGGTTGTCACCTATGGTGAGAGCCATGGATCTCGACGTGGCGCAGGTGCGTGCCTTCGTGCGCACCGCCGACGAGCTGCACTTCGGGCGGGCGGCCGGGACGCTCGCCATCTCCCAGCAGGCCCTGTCCAAGAGGATCGCGCGGCTGGAGTCCCTGCTCGGCACCGAGCTGTTCCACCGCGGCGGCAGCGGCGTACGCCTCACCGAGGCCGGACAGCGCTTCCTCCCGCCGGCCCGGCAGGCCGTCGCCGCGGCCGACGCCGCCGTCACAGCGGTGGTCGGCGAGGACCGTCCGCTGCGCGTGGACGTCTGGGGGCACCTGTACGCGCCGATGCGGGCGCTGGCCCAGGTCGCCGGGCGAGCCGGGGAACTGGCGTTGGGGCACGGGCGCGACCTGCCGTCGGTGACGGCGTCCCTGCTGCACGGCGACACCGACGCGGCCTTCGGCCGCGTCCACCCGCCGTTGCCCGGCGGCCTCGCCCACCGCCTCGTACGCCTCGAACCGGTGGACGCCGTACTCAGCGCGGACCACCCCCTCGCGGCTGAACGGGCGCTCCGTCCGGACCAGTTGCGTGACAGCGTGCTGTGGGCACCCGGCGCGCTGGACCGCCTCGACTTCCTCCACCAGTTCGCCGTCCGGTTCGGCATCCGGAGCACGGCCGCACGTGTCAACCTGGGGCTCGCCCACTTCCTCGCCGAGGTGGCGCAAGAGCCACGGCGCTTCTCGCTGGTCCCCGCGGACGTACCCCTGCCGGAGGTCCCCGGACTGCGCTCGGTCCCCCTCGTCGCTCCGACGCCGCTGTACGCGTGGTCGCTGCTGTGGCGCACCGGCAACGGACACCCGGGGCTCGACAGGCTCGCCACCGCCTGCGCGGAGGAGGCGAAGCGAAGCCGATGGCTGGAGTACGACCCGACCCGGGACTGGCTGCCGGAGCCGCCTCTTCGGTCCGCCGGGTGAGGGTCAGTCGCAGAACGCCCTGTCGAGGAGCGCGTCGACGGCGTCGTCCGGATCGCCGCGGACGTCGGGCGTGAGCGCGCGGGTGACCTGGCGGCGCCGGCCCTCGGTGGTGAACGACCAGGCCTGGTGAGCCAGGGCGTCGCTGTCGTTGCCGTATACACGGACCCCGCACGAAGTGTCCCGCCAGCGCAGTCCCGGCCCGTACGTCCGGTCCTTGACGCCGGGTGTCCGCATGGCGTCGAGCGAGTGGCCCGGCAGGAGGCGTTCACCGAGCAGCGCGGCCATGAGCCGGTTGAGGTCGCTCGTCGTGGAGATCGTCTCGCCGTCGGCGCCCAGCAGCGACGGATTCGTCACGGTGAGGTCGACGAGCTGCCTTCCGGTGGCCCTGACCCGCTGTATCGGTACGTAGCCGTGCGGGTGCGGTCCCGGAAGGCGCGGGGACGTTCCCGCACCGAGGTGCCGCGCAGCCGCAGGGCGCGGATGGTCCGGCGCTCGGTCTCCTCGCTGTACGGACGGCCGGTCACCTTCTCGATGAGCTGGCCGGGCAGTAGGTAGCCGGTGTCGGGGTACGTGTAGCCGGAGCCGGGGGGTGGGAACGTCGGCGGCTCGGCCACCGCCCGCTGGATCAGCTCGGCCTCGGACCAGGTCCGCAGGCGGTTGTCCAGGAACTCCGGCGCCGGTGGCAGCGGCAGCGCGCGGCGGTGGTCCGGCACTCCACTGGTGTGGTTGAGCAGCTGCCGCACGGTGATCCGTTGACCGTCCGGGACACCACCGGCCCGCTTCGCCAGGGCGATGCGGGCCGGTCGCCGCCCCCCCCTCACCACGCCCCGGTGCTCGGGGCGTGGTGAGGGGGGCGGCGACGAGCTGCTGGGCTCAGCCGGCGAGGGCGGCCCGCGCGGCGGCCTCGGCCTGGTCGGCCTTCTTGTTCAGGGCGGCGTCCTGCCCGTTCGTCTCCTCGTCCTCGGCGGCGGACGCGGCATCGTTCGCGGCCTCGGCGGTCTGCCTGAGGTCGAGGGGATAGTAGCGGGAGCGGTCGGCGGTGAGTTTGGCCCCGGCGGTGGCCACGGCCCACGCGGCGCTGGCGGCCTGGGCGGCGTCGGGGGCCGCCACGGCGTCGGCCTCGGCGGCCGTGGCGGCCTCGTCGGCGGCCTGGGCGGCTTGGACGTCCTCCAAGAGCGCGTCAGGGTTGCGAGTGATGATTTGGGAGTATTCGTGGGCGCGGGCGGCGGCGCTGCGGGCGCGGAGGACGTGGCACTGCTTGGCGACCGCGTTGTCGGTCGCCCCCTTGTCCTCCTCCTCCGGGGTGCACAGCTGCGGCGGGGCCAGCACGACCGCGCCGCGGACCGCAGCGGACGTACCGGCGGCTTGCACCGGCGATGCGAGCACCACGGCACCGCATACAGCAGCCATCACCACAGCGGCAGGAACACGTCGACTCATGCGATTTACCCTTCCCAAGGCGGATGTCCCCAGACAGGACAGACGTAAGGACTGCTCACCCCCAACGGAACCGGACCCCGGTAGCCGTCGTCCACCGACCAGCCGCCCGTCCCACTCGAACGGACGATGTGATTCCGGCGCGCGCTACGGGCGCGCGCTCCCCGGCCGACGGCGACCGGCAGCAGATCACCCGGCACACGTCGGCGGTCGTGTTGTGCACGTCAGCGGTCGTGTTGTGCACGTCAGCGGTCGTGTTGTGCACGTCAGCGGTCGTGCTGTGCGCAGTCGCTCCGGTCGCCTGCGCACAGCACGACCGCTGCGGCACGCACCCGTCGCCACGCGGGCCTACCGGGCCGGTTACTGGGCGACGGTCACCGACGGGCGCGAGCTCGACGACTTCGCCTGGAAGGACCGACGGGACGGACGGTGTGCGGCGCCGTCGACGGTGTGCCCGAGGACGGGGTGCGGGCCCCCGGGCGGGACCCCTGCACAGCCCTGGCGGGCCCGCTCCCGACAAGCCCGGCGCAGCCGTACCGTTGGCCCCATGTGCTGGAGCGCAACAGCCGACCTCATCGCGGGTACGGGCATCACGGCCGCAGGAGCTGCCACCGTGACCCGGGCGGCCCGACGCCCCCGCGACCTGCCCCTGGCCGCACTTCCCGTCCTCCTGGGAGTCCATCAGCTGATCGAAGCCGCCGTCTGGCACCACGGCGGCGGCACCGGGGCCGCCACCACCGCGTGGGCCGTCATCGCCCTGCCGCTGCTCCCGCTGTGGGTACCCGCCGCCGTCCTGTGCGCCGCGCCGCCGCGCGCCCACCGCCGTCTGCTCGTCCCCCTCACCGTGGGTGTCGCAACGGCGGCAGTGCTCGCGTACGCGCTGGTCACTCGTACCGTGAGCGCCGAGATTCGCGGGCACACGGTCGGCTACGCCCTCGGGCTGTCCCACACGGGGTTGACCGTCACGGGCTATCTGCTCGCGACCATCGGTGCTCTGCTCGTCTCCGGTGACCGCGTTCTCACCCTCCTCGGTGTCCTGACCGCCATCGGGGCCGCGGTGTCCTTCGTCCTGTGGCGGCGGGAGTTCATCTCCACCTGGTGCGCGGCCGCCGCGGTGGCTTCGGTGCTGCTGTACCACTGGGCCGGGCAGTGCCGCTCCGCCGCCCCGGAAGCGGCGGCTTCGCGGACGGGCGATCGCCGCTCTCAGCACCACCCAAGGCCTTGAAGTTCCACTGACCGGAACCGCGCTGGCGGCCTACGGAGCATTGGGGCACGGTGAGGGCGCCTCGGTGAACCGGAGTCGCAGGGAGGCCCGGTGCCGGGGTGAGCCTTTGAAATCCCGTCCTGCGGGCGCCGGTTCCCGTGCTCCGTGATGACGGGTCCGGCGGAGCCAAGGAGTCACCCATGGACCTGAGACAGCCCAAGCCGGGATCGCCGCAGGGCGGCGGCGACACCGAGAATCCGGACCGGCGCACCATGCTCATCACCGTGCTCAAGGCGACCGCGGGCGCGGCGGGCGCCACCGCGATGGCCGGGGCCTTCGCCGGGCCCGCGGCGGCGGCAGAGCGGCGACGGAGCCCCGCGTCGGTCCGCGCGAGCCAGGCGGACTGGCGGTTCTGTGTGAAGTGCTACGGCCTGTTCTTCCGTGGCTATCCGTCGGACGGCGCGTGCCCGGCGGGCGGCGGCCACGACTCGGCCGGGTTCAACTTCAACCTGCCGCACGACGTACCGGAGACACCGACCGCGCAGCGCAACTGGCGCTTCTGCGACAAGTGTTACGGCCTCTTCTTCTACGGCTACCCCACCGACGGCGTGTGCCCCGCCGGTGGCGCCCACCGCAAGACGGGCTACGACTTCGTCCTGCCGTATCTGTAGGCGGGCACCGCCGACGCACCGTCCTGATGCGGGCGCTGCGGGGCGACGCCCGTCGGGTGTTGCCGTAGCGGCACGCTGGCGTGGAGCCGGGGACGGCACCTCCTGGCGTCGGCCAGCCACGACGGGGCGACCCTGCTGTGGGACGTCGCCGAACTGGCCGACGTCGTCGCGGACCCCGTCCGGCGCGCCTGCGCCATCACCGATCGCGGCCTCAGCCGTGAGGAATGGGCCGTCCACGCCAAGGGCCTTGCCTACCGGCGCACGTGTGGCTGACCCGGGCGCCAGCAGGTGGTGCGGGTCCCGCTCCGTGCGGAACCGGCCCGCGGTGGTCATGTGGCCCATGCCGCGGGCTCGGCCGACGACCGCGAATGGTCCGGGGGCGGCAGGACGGGGCCTCAGGTGGAGGTGTCCTTCAGGAGGTCGAAGGCGAGGCCGCTGGAGCGTTCGCCGTGGCCGGTGGCGCGTTGGGCCGCGAGCCACACGACGACGCGGCCGTCCCGCCACCGGGTCCTGTGGAAGGCGACGGTGACCCGGGTTCCGGTGCGCGTGACCTCCTCCTCGTTGATGAAGTACGGCCGCCCCGCGTCGAGGCCCTCCCGCAGCAGGGCCGTGCGCGGCCGGACCGGGGTGCCGTCCACCTCACTGGGCATCGCGGCACGCTGGAGTTGCACGCTCCGGCTGTCCCCCGGCACGTGGACGGGGATGAAGGGGATCCAGTTCTCGGGGACCGGGCTCGCGATCTCGTAGGCGACGTCGGCGCGCGGGTCGTCGGCCGGTGGCGGCGGGTGCAGCCTGCGGCGCTGGGCGAGGCTCTCGGCTGCAGCTTCGTCGCCGCTGCGCCCTCCGCCGTTGGCCAGTTGGACCGTCTCCTCGATGCCCCAGACGAGGTTGGCGCTCTCGTCCCGTACGAGCACCACGCCCTCCAGCGGCGGGCCGGTGGCGACCTTCGGGGAGCCCGGCGGCAGGAGCAGCCCGGTCTTGCCGTCGGTGCCGAGCGTGAACATCGACCAGCGCTGCCAGTCGTGGCGCTCGCCCGTGCCCGCCGGGGTGATCCACCGGCGCTGCCCGAAGACGTCGGTGACCGCGAGTCCCTGGACGGTGGCCAGTGTCCCCGCGGGCACGTCGCAGGGAAGCTGGTACCAGTCGTTGCTGAAGACGAGCGCGAACTCCAGGAAGACGAGCCGGGCCAGGTCGGTGCTGTCCGGGGTGACGGCGGCGAAGTTCGTGTTGCCGTCCTCCACCGCCCACCAGCGCGGCAGGGGCATCCCCGCGAAGCGGACCGGTGTCGGGAACACGGTGCGTGCGGTCGGCACGGGTGCCGGGTCCGTGCCGCCGAGCGAGCCGCCGGAGTCGGTGGAGAAGGCGTGCCAGTCGAGTGGGCCGCCCGGGTACTCGGCGGCCGTGAGGACGTGCTCCCCGCCGCCGGGGGCGGGTGCGGAGACGGCGAAGGAGTGTTCGAGGCGCCTGGCGTCCCAGGTGGCGTTCCCCTGCGGCCGCTGCGCGGTCGCGCCGGTCGGGGTGTCGATCAACTGGTCGAACCAGGAGGTCAGTCGGGGGCCGAGGGCGTCGAGGGTCGCGCGGTGCGGGCGGGGCAGGTCGATGCCGTCCGAGGGGTGTCCGCCCGCCTTCAGGTGCTCGTGGAGCAGGTGTCCGTCCATCCGGCGGCCTACGAGCGCCTGCATGGTCGCCCAGACCTCCGGGTGCGCGACCAGCGCGCTGTCGGCCTCGTCCGCGGGGTCGGGCAGCGCGACGGGGTAGCGCGCGGTGAACTGCTCGGGCACGTCGTGCGCGCGCAGCACCGGCACGCCGGAGACCAGCTTGAGCCAGCGGCGGCCGAGCGCGAGGCGCAGGTCGAAGGAGATCGGGTCGGCACCGAGGGCGAAGGGCAGGGGCCGGCGTTCGGCGACCGTCTCCAGCGGCCGGTCGGTGGGCAGCGGCCCGGCCGGTCCGTCCCCCGGGCGGAACCGGCTGGGCGTGCTGGTGGTCACGGCGTACCGGGCGGTCACGGGCGAGCCCGCGTCGGCGCCCCGGAACTCGCCCAGCTGCCACTGCCGGGTCAGCAGCCACAGCGCGTCCCGCACCTCCGCGCGCAGCGCGCGGTCGAAGTCGGTGGTGCGCGGCCTGCCTTCGAGCCGGTTCCAGACGCCGACGGCGGGGTGCGTGCGGTCGCGGAGCGCTGCGGCGAGGTCCGCGATGCGTGGCTCAGTCATGGTCGGCCTTCCAGCGGACGTTCGCGATCGACAGATCGGTGCTGATGGTGATCGGTGGGGTGGTCGCCGACATGAGCGTGGCGGGCAGCAGGTGCGCGTAGGCGCTGTCCTCCAGATGTGCGGGCTCCACGGCGCGGGCCCTGGCCATCGCGAAGGTCTCGTGGACCGCGGCCACCAGGTCGGAGGTGTCCCAGGTGCCGGTGCGCACGGGCGGTACGACGAGGAGCATGGCCTGGGGCGGCTCGGAGTCGGGGCGGTCCACGTCGGCGGTGATCCCGGTGGTCTCCCGCTCGGCGGGGATGACCTCGGTCCACTCGTCGAGGAGCAGTCCGCAGTGCGGCTCGTCCTCGTCCGCGCCGTCGGCGTAGTGCGCCGTGAACAGCAGCCTGTCCTCGGTGATCGCGGCGCCGGGGGCGAACTCCATGCCGAGCCAGTGGTCGTTCGGGCGGTACGGGAGCTGGACGGGAGCCAGCTCGGGCTCCTCGTCGTCGCGCAGGGCGGAGCCGAGCTGCACGACGCGCTCCCAGAGGCGGGGCGCCTCGCGGACCCGCGCGAGCCCGTGGATCCAGTCGTCGAGCGGGAAGTCCCTGTTCACCGGAGGCCGGGTCAGGTGCTCCAGGAGCTTGCCGCTGTCCCTGCGGGCCTTGGTCCACTCGGCGGTGAGCGCGGCGGGCGGCGTGAACTCGGGTACGACGACGGCCTCGGGGCCGAGCATCGCCCGGAGTGCCTCGAGGCCCGCCGCGACCCGGTCGGGGGCGGTCACCGCCTGGTCGTACGCGGTGAGCGCGGTGTCCGCCGAGGCCAGTCGGCCGGCGATGTCGGTGCGCAGGGCGCGGGCCCGGTCGAGGAGTTCGCGGCCGAAGGCGACGACCCGGTCCTCGACGGCGGTCAGGTCGAGCCCGGCGGGGTCGATGTCGGTGAGCGGCAGCAGGTCGGACACCTCGGCGAGCAGCCCGCTGAGCGTGCTCTTCGCCGTCTGTGCCTGCCGGTTCAGGGCCTGGAGGCGGTTGCGGAAGGCGGTGCGACGGCTGCCGACGATCCCGCGCAGTTGCGCGGGCCTGTTGGGGACGGGGGTGGTCGGGCGGGTGGTGAGGAGGCGCTCGGCCTGCTGGAGCACGCGGAAGCGTTCGCTGTCGGCGGTGGCGGGCGGCAGCGCGTCGTACCGCGCGAGCAGCGCGTCGGCGTCGGCCAGCGCCCGGGTCATGCGTGACGCGGTGGTGGCGACCGCGGCGAGCACGTCGGCGTAGGCGCTCCTGCGCCACTGGACGAGCTCGCTCCAGCCGCTGCGTACCATCCCGAACCCGGACGCCGTGGTGGCGAGACCGGCGTACCGGGTGAGGAAGCCGTCGATGGCGGTGAGCACCGCGGCCCGCGACGGCGGCGCGGGCGGGTCGGGGTAGAGCGGTGCGAGGTCGTGGACGTAGTCGGCGGCCTCCTCGTCGAGTGCGGCGAGGGAGGCGCGTACGGCGGCCGGGCGTGCGCGGGGCAGGGACACCGCGTCGTCGGCGGCGCGGTCGACGGGCGCGGTGCCCGCGGCGGGCACGAGGTCGCTGGTGCGCAGGGGCCGCGAGGTGGTCAGCAGGGCGCGCAACGCCCCGATGAGCGGGGAGAGTTCGAAGAAGGTGACCTTGCCGGAGACGCGGACGGTGTGACGGATGGTCAGGGTCACGTCCGGTCGCGGGTGGTCCCGGTCGACGACGGCGCCGGTGATCCGGTCCTCCAGGTCGGTCATCGCCTCGGCGCCCGCGGAGCGGACCGTCCACAGCAGGTCGATCGGGTCGAGCCCGAGGTCGTCGAGGGCGATGTTCCGGCTTCGGTCCTGTCCGCTCACCGGGTCGGTCCAGGTGACGCGGGCGACGACGTCGTCCGCGTCCGGCAGCAGCCCCTCCAGCCAGTCGTTGACGGCGGGTTCGGCCTGTGCCCTGGGGGTCGCGCGGCTGTCCGGGCGCAGGCCGGGGCGCAGCCGCAGGGCGAGGCGGTGGGTGAGGGTGGTGCCGCCGCGCGGGGTCTCGACCACGGAGGGCTGGGGCGGGAAGCCCGCCTTGGCGTAGGCGTCGAGGGTCGCGGAGGCGCGCTCGGTGTTCCCGGCGAGGGCCTGGTGGGCGCTTTCGGCCACGGCGAGATCGGCGAGCGCGTCGTGCACGTCGAGGAGCGCGCGGACTTCGGCGGTCAGGGCCGCGGCCTGGCCCGGGGTGGCGGGTGGCAGCACGCCGTCCAGGCCGAACGGGTAGGTGTCCGGGACGCCGGTACGGGTCACGTGCCGGACCAGGGCGAGGCCGTCCACGACGTTGCGCGCCTCGACCTGTTCGATCGGGACGCTGTCGGCGGGGTCGGGCGCCGTCTGCGGGATCTTTCCGGCGCGCAGCGGGAACTGTGCGCGCAGCGCGCTGATGAAGCGGTCGACCTCCGCCTCGTCGTGCCGGTCGTGCAGGCCGCGTTCGAGCCGGTAGCCGAGCAGCGCGCCGAGCGGCTGGCCCTGCCGCAGGCCGTCGAGCAGGCCGAGCGCGGTCCGCACCCGCTCCGAGCTGAGGTTCACGGCGAAGGTGTCGGGGTGGTCGGGGCCGGCGTTGGCCGTGTATCCGGCGCGCAGGACGGCGGCGGTCCTGGCGTGGCCGGGCGAGGGCGCGTGGACGAAGCCCGCGTTCCGCGGGTCGTGCAGGAGCGGCTCGCCGTCACCGAAGATCTCCGCGAGTTCGCCGGTCAGCTCGACCGGGGTGAGCTGCGCCGCCCGGGGCCGGACGTCCTCCAGCCAGCCGTAGGCGCCGAGGTGCAGTCCCGGGCGGGGCACCGCGCCGCCGTTGGCGCCGAACCGCAGCTCGTCCAGGCGCGCGGTGGCCAGGCCGAGGCGCCAGGCGTCGAGCCGGTAGGTGGCGAGGTCGAGGTGTTCGGCGAGGAGCCGCTCCAGGCGGGCCGTGGGCAGGTCGGCGAGGATGCCGAGGGCCTTGATCTGCTCGGCGAGTTCGGCGGTGGCGGGGGTCTTGCCGAGCACGCCCGGGAGGAAGTCGGCCAGGAGCTGGTCGGGGCTTCCCGTCACGGCGCGCTCGGGCGAGTACAGCCTGCGGAAGCGGCTCTCGCTCGGCAGCGTCTGTCCGGGTTCCGGTATCCGTACGTGCACGAACGGCGGGTCGGCCGCGAGTTCGTCGGGCGTGGCCGCACCGGCGGCGACGGCGAGGTTGCGGGCCGCGTCGGCCCAGCCGAGCAGCACCGCGTGCCGCAGCAGCAGGTACAGCAGCGCGGCGGGCGGCGCGTCGTCGGTGAAGCCGCGTTCGAGCCGGACCGCGTCGAGGCTGACACCCGCTTCGTCGGCGAGCAGGCGCAGGTAGTTGCGGCCGTCGGGGGTGTAGGCGCGTACGGGGTCGGTCTCCGACAGGGGCCGGTCGTCGACCAGGGGGGCGAGGAGCGGCTGCTGGGCGTCGGTGAAGAGCTTGCGCAGCAGGTCGGGGTCGTGGCCCGGGCCGCCGTCGGGGTCTCCGAGGCGGGCGAGGAGGGCGCGCAGCGGTCCCGGCATGTTCAGACGGTCGAGCGCGGGGAGTACGTCGGCGCCGCGGCCGCCGAGGTTCTCGCGGTTGAAGAGGTCCTCGACGCTGTGTGCGTACCGCTGGTGGTACTCGGCCGAGGTGGGGTGCAGGGCGAGGACGTCCAGGAGGAGCTGGTGGGGGTCGTCGGTGTCCTCACCGAGGTGGGCGACCTGGTCCGCGGCGGCCTGCCAGTCCTGGGCCGCCGCGCTCAACAGCCGGTTCAGGCCGCGCAGGTGCGTGGCCGAGTCGGGCCAGGTGAGGCGGGAGAACGCGGTGGTGGGCAGGATGCCGTACGGCTGGCTGCCGATGCGGACGGCCGGGAGGGGGCCTCGCCCGGAGACGTGGCGCAGGAAGAAGTCCCTGGTCTTGCGGACGGTCTCGACGTCGAGGACGGGGTGCAGGGCGGTCTGGAGGAAGGAGCCCCACGTCACGGGCCACAGGGCGGTGTTGGCGGCGCGGGCCTCGCGCTGGTCGGTGCCGTCCGCGTGCGGCATGCCGTCGAGGACCGTGGCCGGGAGGCCGAGGAGTTCGGCGAAGCGTCGGCCGTCGGTCGCGGTGGTCCAGTCGGTGGCCTCGGCGGCCGGTGCCGCGGCCGGGCGCAGGGCCGACTCCGCCTCGTCGGCTTCGCCGCGTCCCGCGGGCAGCCGCTCGGTGTTGTTGGTGGGGGTGCCCTGGGGCAGCAGGGCGTATCCGTCCGGGCCGCGCAGCTGCCGGGTGATCAGGTCGGTGAGCTGCTGCGCTGACGTGAGCGGGTCGGTCTCCTTGCGCAGGCCGAACACCAGCAGCCGGTCCAGGCCGCCGCGCGTGCGGTCGTCCAGCGGGACGCGCAGGCCCATGCCGAGGGCGACGGCGCGGTCGAAGTCGGTGAGCCAGCGCAGTTCGTCGGGGACGTGCAGGGCCCCGGTGGCGGGGTCCACGGAGATCTGGTCGGCGGCTGTGGGGTCGGGGCTCACTGGCAGCGCGTCGGGCACGGGCGCGCCGGTCGCGGACAGGACCTGCTCTCCGTCGACGTAGCCCAGGGCCTGGAAGCGCTCGGGAAGGAGCCGGGCGCGCGCGGCCCGGGTCCATGACTCGGGTGCGGTGGATCCCGTCGCGGGTGGCGGCAGCACCAGGAAGGCCACGTGGACGGCGTCGCCCGTGCCGGCGGGCGCCCCTTCGACGCCTGCGGGGCGCAGGGCCCTGATGGCGGCGGCCCGGGTGGCGCCGACCGCGGTGAGCAGCGCGGTGTCGGCCTGCCGCAGCAGGCGGCGGTCGCCGTGCGCGCGCCAGACCGCGGTCCAGTAGGCGGAGGTCGGCTGCCGGTCCGCGGCGGCCACCGGCTTGGGGCCCACGACCACGAGCACCGTCGTGCCGGCGGGGACGGCGGTCGGCTCCTCGCCGGGGTTGGCCGGGAGCCGCTCGCCGAGGAGCCAGGCCGCGCGCCCGGGGGCGATCCGCCGGGCCAGCTCCAGTTGGGCGGCGCGGAGCGCGGCGGGCTCGCGCGCGGCGGCCCAGCGCGCGGTCCAGTACGCGTCGAGGGCGGCGATCTCGGCCGGTGTGGGCAGGGGCTCGAACTTGTCGACCGCCCACTCGTCGGGGAAGATCCGGATCAGGAGCTCGGTCGGGGTGAAGCGGGTCTCGATCCGTACGGGGCCGAGGAGGACGGGGACGTCGTCACTGAGCTGAGTGGTGGTCGCCGCCGTGGCCGAAGGCGGGGCCGGGGGTGGTGTCGAGTGCGTCATCGCGGCAGCATTTCCTGTGCGTGGACGGCCACCAGGACCGGCACTTGGAAGAGGATGTAGGCGAGGTCGGCGGAGCTGAGGCCGGCGTGCCAGAGCGGCAGGTTCTCGTCCTCGGCGCGTTGTTCGCGCTTCTCCTGGTCGTCCTCGGAGCCGTCGAAGTGGGCCAGGGGCACGGTGACGTGGGGGTCGAGTTCGAGGAAGCCGCGCCCGTGCGGGTCGACGTCGGTCCACGACAGGTCGTTCCACACCTCCACCGGGGTCGGCTCGGCGTCGTCGACCCCGAACCTGGGGTCCCCGGGGCGCTCTTTGAGGAGGAAGAACCAGCCCGCGTCGGCGGGTGGGGCGCCGCGTGCCTCGTCGGCGTCCAGGTCGAACCCGAGGAGGGTGATGTCGGGCTCGATCCTCGCCTCGTACAGGGGGAACCGCACCAGTGAGGGCGGCGGCCGGTCCTCGTCGGGAAGGAGCACGGGCACCCGCTCCTGCGTCAGGTCGGGCAGGCCGTCGGGGCCGGGCGGCCACTGGGCCCGCTGGGCGTAGACGGCGGCCGTCGGGTACCTCTTGAGCAGCTCGCCCCGCACGACCAGGACCAGGTCTTCCTTCTGGGGTCCGGTGGCGGCGCGGTCATGGGCGTTCTGGCCGAGCCGTCCGGTGGTCGGCCAGGTGTGGACGGGCGGGATGTCGTAGCACCGCTCGCGCCGGCGCTCGGCGCTCTCCCCCGGCCGGGGCTGTGCGGTGCGGGGGTCCCAGAACTGCCGGAAGGGGGTGCCGCGTTGGTCGGTGGGGTACTCCCGCCAGAGCAGTTCGCGGGCCATCTCGTGGTTGAGTCCGGCGAGGTAGGCCTCGATGAACTCGCGGTTGTTGGCGAGCAGGGTGATCGAGTTCTGCGGGAGCAGGTCGAGGTGCGGGACGAACGCGTCGACCGACTGGTCGAGGAGGGCCTGGTAGGTCGGCAGGTCGAAGACCGGGTACGCCATCGCCTCGATGAAGCCGTCGGCGAACGGGCGGAGCCGCTCGGGCAGGCCGACCGATCCGAGCAGCGTCCTGGGCACGGTGGTGTCGGCGCGCAGTGCGGACAGCACCGCGCCGGTGGCGGCGGCGACGTCGAGCCGCGCGCGCGGAGCGGCCCTGCCGACCGAGGTGGCCGCGTTCAGGCTCTGGTGCAGGTCGCGCAGCGCGCCCTTGAAGCGGGCCGCTTCCGGGCTGTCGGTGGTGCCCGTCCTGGGCACCACCGCGTCGCCGAGCTCGCGGAGCCGGAAGTCGGGGCTGTGCGGGAGGCTGTCGACCGGGTCCGTCGGCGGCGGGCCGGGGTGCAGTGCGGCGGCGAGCCGTTCGGCCGTGACGAGTCCGGCCGGGGTGGTCTTCGCGGGTGCGGCCGTGACCGCGCCGGAGGCGGCGTCCATACGGGGTACGAGTGCGTCCGGCGGGCGGTCGGGGGTGAAGGGCAGCATCCGCATCAGGCGGGAGCCGGGCCGCGTGATCCGTCGCATCGCCGGGGACAGCGGCGCGCCCGCGACCTGGCTGGCGGCCACCCGGAATCCGACCGCGACCTTCTCCGTCTGCCCGTCGGGCGCCGCGGCCGCCGTGGAGGACCCGGTGACGGTGGACGTCACCCGCGTGTGCGCGGGCGCGGTCAGGCGCAGCGAGCGCCCCGACGCGGCGGCGGACCGTTCCGTCGCCGTGGTGCCTCCCACCGGGTCCAGGTGTTTGGTCTGGAGTACGTGCCCGACCTCGCGGGCCAGCTGCGCCGCGCGGATCCGGGCGTTGGCGGCCAGGACGTCCCCGACCTGGGCCCAGGCGGCGGCCATCAGCTCTTCCTGGCGTGTCTGGACGACCCGCGTGCCCCACTGCGCGGCGACGCGGAAGCGCGGGTCGAGGTTGAGCCGGTGGACCCAGTTGCGGTTCTCGGGCGGGGGGACGGGGGTGCCGTCCTGGCGGGTGAGGAGCCGGGGGGTGAGGGCGTGCCACCGGCCGTACAGCGAGGGGGTGAGGATCGGGTCGGACTCCGCCGCGGTCGGCGGCGCGTCGAGGGGCGTCGCCGCGAGCGCGGCGTGCGCCGCGGCCGGGGTGTGGCGCTGGTAGTCGTCGGCGAGGTTGAGCAGCGCGGCCAGGGCGCTCTGGAAGGGGTGCGGGTACGGGGCCGCGGGCGGCGGCCGGTCGTGGAAGTTGTCCCAGTTCTCCGCGTCGTCAGGTTCGGTGCCCGGGGGCTGCGGCACCTTGAGCGCGCCGCCCATCGGCAGTACGCCGCCGAGCGCCGCGGGTGTCTGGATTCCGGGCAGGCCGAGGCCGGGTGAGCGGTGGACGTCGATGTTCCGGCGCCCCACGCGCGGGTCGGGCCGCTGGGGGCGAAGGAGCCGGACGAGGGATTCGAAGTCGCCGGTGCGGCCGGTGGTGAACTGCCAGCGGTGGTAGTACGGCAGGTGTCCCGACGCGGGCCGGCCCGCGTACGGCGGCCCCCAGGCGAGGTACACGGCGCCGGGCGCGGTCGCGGGGTCGAGGCCGAGCCCGGCGAGGCGACCGGTCTCGAACGCCGGTACCAGGAAAGCCTCGTAGGCCGTGTCCGGGCGCAGCCTGCGCGGACACATCAGCCGCGAGCAGGCGTCGTCGGCGTGGGTGCGCAGCAGCTCGGCGAGCGCGGCGAGGGCGGGTGCCGGGCTGTCGGAGGCGACGGGGCCCGTCAGTGAGCCGTTGACGTGCACGTGGGCCCAGGCGCCGAGCTGGTCGGGCCGGGGCAGGGTCGCGGCGGTGTCCCGTACGGCGATCACGGGCAGCGGTCCGCTCCCCTGCGGGCTCTCGGTGAACTCCGGTGCCGTGCCGTCCGCCGGGGCCTGGGCGGCGAGGACGACGAGGGCGAGCCAGGGGGCGAGGCGCTTGGTGGCGGCGTCGGGCGGGGCGGGGCTGTAGCGCCAGGGGAAGTCCTCGTCGTAGAACTCGATGTGGGCGAGGTAGTTCGGCTCGTGGTTGGTGGTGCCGGGCCGTGGTTCCCTGCGGGAGATCGCGCGGGGGTCGACGCCGGTCACGTCTCCGGGTCCGTAGAGCTGGACGCTCCGCTCGATCTCCTGTGTCAGCGGCCCGCCGGTGCGGGGTTCGCCGGAGATCCGCAGGCGGACCGGGATGCTGGCGCGCGCCGAGGTCCCGGGGTCGCCCGCGATGCGCGTGGCGATCCCGGCGCGCAGCCAGGGCAGGAAGGAGTACGCGTTGGTGGTCACGAGGCGCCCCCGCCGCTGAAGACCTCTGTGCTCGCCGTCAGTTCGGGCAGGTCGGGGTCGGCGGCGGCCGCCCCGGTGCGGGCCGTGCCGCCGGTGACCAGGACCTTCCCGCCCGGCAACGGCGCGGCGGCGAACGCCCACCGGCCGTCGGCGAGGCCCGCGACCGGGGACCAGGTGTCCGCGACCGAGTCGTAGAGGAGGGCGCTGCGGTAGCCCGCCTCGTCCTTGTCGTCGGCGGCGCCTCCGACGACGAGGACCCCGCTCGGGCCGAAGGGGAGCGCGCGGTGCAGTGCGCGTCCCGAGGGCATGTCGGCCGCGGGCTTCCACGTCCCGGCGGCCAGGTCGTACAGCTCGGCGGTGCGCTGGCTGAACGGGTCGAACGCGCCGCCGCCGGGCGCTCGGGGCGCGAGGCCGCCGGTGACCAGGACCGTGGTGTCCGAGAGCCGGGTGGCCTGGTGGTGGCTGCGGGCCGCGCGCAGGCTTGCGGTCGGGGTCCACTTCTTGGTGGTGGAGTCGTACAGCTCGCAGAAGGCGAGGGCGGGTTCGTCGGCGCCGCCGACCGGCGCGGTGCCGCCGCAGACCAGGACGGCTCCGCCCGCGAGCGCCAGGGCGGTGTGTCCCGTGCGGGCCTCCGTCATGTCGCCGGCCGCCGACCAGGTGCCCGCCGCGGGGTCGTAGAGCTCGGCCGTACGCAGGGCCTTGACGCTCTGGGTCGACCGGAACGCGGTGCCTCCGGCGACGAGCACCTTGCCGTCGGCGAGCAGGACCGCGCTGTGGCCCGCGCGGGGCCCCGCCATGGCGCCGCTGGTGGTCCAGGCACGGGTCGCCGGGTCGTACAGCTCGGTCGTCGCGAGGGCGGGGGCGCCCGGTGCGGGGCCGCTGGTGCCGCCGGTGGCGAGGACCTTCCCGTCCGGCAGGAGGGTCAGGGTGTGCAGCCGACGGGGAGTGTTCAGGGCTCCTACCGGGAGCCAGGTTCCCGCGGCGGCGTCGTAGACGGCGGTATGGCTGACGGCTGCCGAGGTGCTGTCGGCTCCGCCCGCGACCAGGACGGCGCTTCCGCCCGTTATCGGGACGGCGTTGTCGTGCTGCCCGTACCAGGTGGCGGCCCGGGGCAGGCCGGGAGCGGACGTCCAGGACCCGGTGGCCTGGGGGGAGGTGGTGGTCATCGAGGCTCCTCGGGTGCGCCGTCCGTATGGGTGGTGGACCGGTCCGTGGGCGGGAGGTGGTCAGGGGATCAGCGCTTCCGCCGTGGCGGCGAGCTGGAGTGGTTCGGGTCCCGGCGCGGCGGCGCCGGCCGCCGCGATGCCTCCGGACACCAGGACGCGGCCGTCGGCGAGTTCGGCCACGGCCGTGGACCACCTGCCCTGGGAGAGGCCCGCGAGCCGCGTCCAGGTGCCCGCTGCCGGGGCGTACGCGATCACGCTCCGGAAGCCCGCGGTGAAGCCGGGGCCCGTGGTGCCGCCGATGATCAGGACGTCCCCCGCGCGCGTGAGCAGCGCGCGGTGCCGGGCGCGGCCGCCGGGCAGGGGGGCCGCAGGGGTCCAGGTGCCGGTGAGCGGATCGTAGAGCTCGGCGGAGGCCAGGGCACGCGGGCTGAACGTGCCGTCCGCCGCGACGACGGCCTCGCCGCCCGTGACGATGACCCGGCCGTCGGGCAACAGGGTCGCCTGGTGCCCTTTGCGGGGCGTGCGGAGGCTGCCGGTCGGGGTCCAGGTGCCGTCGGCCGGGTCGTACAGCTCGCAGTGCGCGAGGGCCGCTTCACCCGTGCCGCCCGTGGGCAGCGCTCCGCCCGTGGGCAGCGCTCCGCCCGTGGGCAGCGCTCCGCCAGCGACGAGGACCCGGCCGTCGTGCAGGAGCACGGCCTGGTGGCCCGTGCGGGCGTCGTTCATCGGCGCCGTGGCGGTCCAGGCCCGGGTCGCGGGGTCGAACAGCTCGGCGGAGCGGAGCGCGCCGAAGCCGTGCCCGGCCCGGGCGGCGCTGCCTCCGGCCGCGAGGACCCGGCCGTCAGGCAGCGGTGTCGCGGAGTGCGCGAACCTGGCCGCGGCCATCGGGCCCGACGCGGACCACGTCGCGGCGGCCGGGTCGAACACCTCGGCGGAGGCCAGGGGCAGGGCGTCGGTGCCCCGCCCTCCGGCGGCGAGGACCCTGCCGTCGGGGAGCCGGGTGGTGGTGTGCAGGCGGCGGGGTGCCGCCAGCGCGGCCGAAGCCGACCAGGCGTTGGCCGTCGGGTCGAAGAGCGCCGTCGCGCCGAGTGCGGTGCCCGTGGGGCCGGTCCCCCCGGCGATCAGCACTTTGCCGCTGGCGAGGACCACGGTGTCCCCCTGGCCGACCGGGGCGGGCAGTGTGCCCGCGGGCGCCCAGGTGCCGGGCACGAAGGCCGGCACGGCCGCCTCGGACGTCGGGATGACGTGCAGCAGGCCGTCGAGCGTCGTGTCGGCGGCGACGAAGTCGGCGAGGGCGTCGGCCGCCGTGGCCTGGCTCCGGAAGTCCACCGGAGCGCCCGCGGACCTGCGGCCGAGCGCGCGCGGCGGCAGCGCGGGCACGTTACTGCGCACGTACGCGACGACGAACCGCTGGTCGGCGACGCGCACGGTGTCGGCCGTCGCGAACGGCTGGCGCAGCAGTGCCTCGCGCCGGGACAGCGGCGACCTGCTGGTGCTGCTCCCCTGGAGCAACCCGTCGAACACGGCGGGGCTGACGCTGTGGAACCGCTTGGTGCGCGCGGCGGACAGCCGCGCGGGCGGCTCGGTGCGCGGGCCGTCGGTGCCTACCGCACCGCGCGCGCCGTTGGTGGCGGGTGCGCTGTCGATGATGTGCAGCTCGTAGCGCGCGCTGCGCCGTACGACGCGTGCGGACGCCAGGGCGCCCGCGGCGGCGGTGAGTTCCAGGCCGGTGTCCTGGGTCTCGTACGCGGGGCTCGACAGCTTCGCCGCGTCGGTCATGTCCTGGTACTGGGCCATGGCGAACTTGTCGCCGGTGTCGGAGATCCGCACGAGCCCGCTGTCCGGCGCGGGCGCGACGGTGAAGCGCCTGCCGTCGGCCGCGCGCCGCGGGCCGACCTTGTCGAGACGTACGTTGAGCGGCAGCGCCCGCTGCTGTACGGACAGGGTGCCCAGGGGATGCAGCACCAGGTCGTCGGACGGGGGGAGGCTGCGGAGGCTGACCAGCGGCTTGCCGCTGCCGGTGGGCAGGCGGGTCTGCCAGCCCTCGGTCTTGCGCAGCTCGGCGGCGAGCAGCGGGAGGACCAGGAGGGGCGGCAGGGTGGTGACGGCGTTCTCGCCCCAGGTGATGTCGAAGTTGGCGGAGATCGAGAAGAACAGGAACCCGATGGATCCCTTCCCGCGCGCCCGCCAGGGGGCCGGTCCCTCCAGCTGGAAACGCAGGTCGATGCTGAACACGCCGACCCCGAACGCCTTGAGCGAGACCTCCGCGCTAATGGCGACGGCGAACCGGAACGGGTTGAACTGGAACAGCGCGTCGAAGCTGAGGTGCCCTTCGACGCCGAACCCGCCGAAGCCGAGCCGGAGTTCCGCCTCCGCGCCGAACTGGGCGGTGTTGCTGGTGAGGGCGAAGTAGCCGGAGACGCGGATCAGTTGTCTGTCGCGGTGCAGGATGTCGATCGACACCCGCTCGGGCACGGCGAAGGGCAGTGCCGGTGCCTTGTACGAGGGGTGGAAGCCGCCGACCGTGAGCACCAGGTCGGGGTTGTCGCCCCAGGCGACCAGGACGCCCATGCCGCCGTCGAGGGGCATGGTGAGCACGTGCGAGTCCACGAGGCGGGCCTCGAACCACAGGCGGTTCTTGCCGGGTTCCAGTGCGCCGAAGAAGTCGACGCGCAGGTCGAGGAGGGGCAGCTTCGTGTTCGGCAGCGTGGCGCGCAGGGTGCCGAGGACGGAGATGTTGCCGGGGATCTCGATGATCAGCCCGAGGGAGATGCTCACCAGCGTCGGGGTGGCCCAGCCGATCCTGGCCATCGGGCCGATGAGGAACGTGCCGTCCTCCGGCGGGAAGAACGCGTTCAGGTCGGACAGGACGCGCGGCGCGTTGGCGATCACGTCGCGCGGGAACATCACGGATTCGATCGAGCCCGTGCGGATGCCCTCCGCGAGCGCCTGGAGGTTCATGCCGCGGTTCAGCCCGATCAGGCCGCCGACGGCAAGCAGGGTGAAGCCGTAGCCGAGCTGGATGCCCTCGCCGAAGTCGGCGGTGACCACGATCAGCAGCGAGAACCCCTTGGAGCCGTCCGGCATCCGTGTGCTGACGAGGCCGACGGCCTTGAGCTCCAGGAAGTCGGCGAACTCCAGCTCCATCGCCCCGGCGTACTCGCCGCGCGCGGGGTCGAAGGCGAGGAAGCCGCCCCCGCGCACCACGCCCGTGTCGATCGAGAGGCCCGCGCCGCCGGGCGGCTTGAAGCCGAGGGAGACGTCGAGCAGGCCGAGGTTCCCGTCCTGCCCGGGGCGCCCGTCGAACAGCGCGATGAGGCCGACCTTGTCCACCACTGCGGTGACGGGGCCCAGTTCGGCCGTGAACGTCGCGCCGATGCCGACCGGCACGGATCCGCCCGAGGGGGCCGCGGAGACGGTCAGGCTCTGGATCTCCAGGGGCCCGAGCCGTCGGCGCACCGGGATCTGGAGGTTCAGGTTCGACGTGCCGCGGAAATACAGGCCGTCGCGGTGCGAGACCCCGACGGACAGGTCGCCGCCGACGCCGAACCCGTCGGCAGGAAGGACCGCGGCGAGGAATCCGTCGGCCTCCTGCCCCGGCCGGAACACGAACTCCAGGCCCGTGAGATCGAATTCGGCGAAGACGTCCACGTCGTCACCGTCGATCCGGACGCCGCCGGTGCCCGCGAGCGCGCGGAACTGGAGCCGGGTGCCGTCGGGCGTACCGAGGAGCAGCACCGGAGCCCGGTCCGCGACCATGTTCTCGGCCGTGACCTCGATGGCCCCCTTGGCGTGCACGGGGGCGCCACCCGACGCGAAGCCGGTGATCACGTCCACTCCCGCACCCGGCCGGGCGAGGAGCGCCACCCCGCCCTGGAGGTCGAGGCCGCTGCGCACCGTGACGGCGATGCCGCACGCCAGCTCGAACCTCACCCCGAGCGAGCCGGTCAGCGAGGGCAGCAGCGCGAGGCCCGGCGCCCCGCCCGGGGCGGCCGGAGGCACTCGGACGAGCCGCACCGCGCCGCGCGCCCGCGCCTCGTCCTCCCCCACCGCCTGGTCGAAGGCGACGAAGGTGAGCGCGGTCGCCGTCGGGCCCAGCGGGTCGGTGCGCGGACCCTGCACGGCGGTCTCCGCACCTTCGGACAGCTGCGCGATGCGCACGTCGAAGCCCATGCCCAGGAAGAGGTTGTCGAGCTGGGAGGCCAGCTCCGCGAAGTCGAGGTCGGGCCCGCCCCACCCGTACGCGTTCTTCAGCACGAGCGACGGATCGTCGAGCACCTTGGGCACGTCGGTCACGTCGAGCGTCATGCGGGTGTGGGAGGGGCGGCTGCCGGTGGGCGGCACGTAGGCCGCCTTGATGACGCCGAGCGCGCGCAGTCCGAACCCGACGGACGGGTGGAAGCGTTGCAGGTACGTGATGACCAGGTGGTCGAGGAGCTGGCGGGGGAACTGCTCGCGGAAGCCGTCGGCCCGCAGGTGTGGCGGGATGGCCGCGTCGGGCGCGTCGGCGATGGCGCGGATCGCGGTCACGAGGCCTTGGACGGCGGCGAGTACGCGGGCCGCCTCGTCGGCGGAGGCGGCGGCGCTCGCCCTCTCGGGCTTTCCGGGTGCCGGGGTGCGGAGCCCGGGCGCGCCCTCGTTGAGTCCGCCGTCGCCCAGCAGGCGGCGCAGGCTGTCGTACAGCGTGTCCGTGGCGGTGCCGAGCGCGCGCAGCGGGGCCGGGGGGTCGTCGACCGTCCAGCCGAGCTGGTGGAGGAGGCCGATGAATGCCTGGGGTGAGGCGACGGCCTCCCGCAGGGGCAGCAGTGCCTGCCCGATCCCGGCGAGGAGCTTGTCGAAGGTGCCCTGGTCAGCCATCTCACGCCCTCGGGTACTGGTGCGCGTCGAGCGGGGCGTGCTGGGCCGGGTCGATGAGATTGACGATCAGCCATTTGCAGAGGAAGCAGAACACGCCCCGCAGGTCCGCGTCGTTCGTCGTGCCTTTGTCCTGGCCGCGCATTTTGCATTCGCCCGACGCCCGGTAGAAGCCGCCCGCGAAGTGGTTGCCGCCTTCGAAGATCCCCACCATCTGGTAGGCGAACTTCGGTGGCACGAAGCCCGGCACGTTGATGGGGAGATCTGTTTCCTCTTCCCTCTTTCCGAAGGGCTTCGTCGTGTCGCGGTTCCGGTTCAGCGGGCCGTGGCTGCGCTGGTTCGCAGGGCTGGGGTCGGCGACGAAGTCCCGCACCGCCTTGTCCACCACGAAGACCGGTAGCCCCGAGGGGTCTGTCCGCTGGACGAACACCACCGAGCCCTTCTTGAAGACCGGTATCGCCGCGACGGGTCCCGGGGTCTGGAGGAAGAGGGTGCCCTGTTTCTCGTCGGGCCTGGACGCGATGGTCAGATTGGTCAGCATGTCGGCGGGCGTCACCGACAGCGGCAGCTGCCGGTTGTCCGCCTTGGTCGTGAAATTGCGCACCGTCACCTTGGCGTTTTCCGTGAACGCCTGGACCCACTTCCCCATGTCGGCGGTGCCGACCGTGACTTCGAATACGTCGGACAGCAGCGTCTGGGACGGCTTCAGCAGCTTTCCGGATATCCGCACCCGGGGAACCTCGAACCACTTGATGCGGCCGGGGTTGAGCTTCCGGTCCTGCGGCGGCGCTCCCTGGTGCAGGAAACTGAGCTTCGCCAGGTTGTCGAAGGTCACGTCATGGAAGGGGTCGTTGTCCCCCTGCCGGTCGCCACCGAAGTCCTCGTACTCGTCCCCCAGGTTGAAGGAGTGGGCGAACTCGTGGGCCACCTTGTTGACGAGGTGGTCGATGTCGGTGATCCCCAGGGGTTGATTCGCCGCGACGGGCGGAGGAGGGGTCCGTGTCATCACCGGTCTGGTACCCGACGTCTTGGTGAACTCGACTTTTCCCTGCCTGCCCACGGTCGAGGCCGTCATCGTGCCGTTGTTGAAGGCCGTGCCGCCCAGGAGCGATTCGTACGCGATGATCGCGACCATCCCCCGGCTCTTACGGAAACGCGTGTCGTCGGGAACCCAGTTCTGTCCGATGGGGAGGTTCGGCGGCTCCGAGAGCCGAAGCCCCGCGAGATAGCCGAGAACCGCATTTCCCGGGTTCGCCGCATTGCTGTCCGCGTACACCTCGGGGGCGTGGCGCCGAGGATCGAGTTCCAGCGTCTGATGTCCCGCGACCCGGTAGAACTCGTAGACCCGGTCGATGAACTCCTTCAGGCGCGGGGCGTTCGGCGTGTCGCCGGCGGGCGGCTGGACCGCGGGTTCCCCCTGGCCGTGGAACCTGCCGCCGTCGGCCGGCCGGCGGCCGAGGTACAGGCCGTAGAACGTGTCCGACGCCTGGAGGAACCCCTCCGACTGGTGCGCCTTCCACGTCTCGACCACCAGGTCGCTCGCCCTGCCTTCGGCGAAGTCCGTCAGGCTCTGCGTCTTCCACAGGTCCCGCAACTGCTGCGGAGACCGGTCCTCGCCGCGCTTGGGCAGACCCACGCGCTCGACCAGCTCCTGCACGCTGTAACTGTTCGCCGGAAGGCCCCGCGGGTCCGACTCGGGAATGCGGCGGCCGGTGAGATCAACCCCGTTTCCCGCCGCGCTCACGACGCGGGGGCCGCAGGTGACGAGTTGCTGTTCGGAGGGTTCGAACGAAGAGAAGACGTTGAAGCTCTTGCTCAGCAGCGCGTAGGGCTGGTGTCGCGGCTTTTCGAACAGGTCGCGCACGGTGCGCTGGACGATGCGGTCGAACAACTGGGCGTCCTTGGCCTGGAACCCCTCCGCGATGAAGACCATGTTGCACTGGTCCTCATGGTTCGCCACGTCCGCGGCCCTGACCCGGGTGAGCGTCGTCCGGGACTTCGCGTAGTCGACCACCCGCACCGGAAGGACGTCGGTCTTTTCGGTGCCTTTGAGTTTTCCCGTGATGATCACGGGAGCCGTCGTCTCCGCCGCTCCCCGCAGCCTTCCCCTCGGCGCGACGACCACGTCCGAACTCGGAGACTTCAGCTCGATGTAGTCATGGCCCGTGATATCGCCGACCGTGTCCGTACCGGCTGCGCGGTGCTCGCTGAACCTGGCGTAGAGCGACGGCTGGGCGTGCGCGAACTTGCTGTCCTTCGCTGTGGCAATGGATGTGTTCCCGAACCACCACTCCTCGATCTTCTCGTGCACCTGGAGCCTGCCCACCACCACGCCGAACCCGCCACCGACCGTGATCTGGAAGAGGTAGACCCCGGGTTCCTGAGCCGTCACGACTCCCTGGCTGTTCACCGATGGGAGCCTGTTGAGCCGGTCGCCCACCGAATGGTGCGGAGCGAAGAAGTGGAATGTGCTGCCCTGCGTCTGTTCCGTCAGCACGAAAGGCTGGGGTGCGGCCTCGGTGAAAGTACGGCTGAACACCTGGATCTTGAGCGGGAGTTCGCCGGTGAGTACAAGATGCAGATCGAGGTGCGGAAAGACGGGAAGATCCGTGGTGATAGGAACCGTGCTGGCCATGGTCACTCCCACCGTTCGATCTCCGGGCAGCGAAGGGGTCCGATCGTCCCACCGCCCCCAGATCAAAGAAAGAGCGAATGCGACATGGCTGGAAAAATGTGCTGGAGGGGCTGAAAATCGCCGTCGCCGGAATTTACGGCTCCAATCGGAAGGGAACACTTACCCGGCCCGCCGTGATGGGTGGGCCGACTTCCGCCGCTACACCGCGATGCACGAAGGAACACGGCATCCCTTCCTGCTGCCGCCCCTGCACGAGATCGTCAGTCGCCCGCGCCCAGACCTTGTCCTGGCCAGTCCGGGGCGGGGTCCTCGGTCAGCAGCGGCCGCAGAGCGCCGAGGACCGCGCCGACGCAGATGTCGCGCAACTGGGTGCGGGTACAGGTCTCATGGGTGAGCCAGTCGACGCAGAGGACCTGGACGAAGACCAGCCAGCTCTTCAGGACGCCGGAGACGGCCTCGCGGGCGCCCTCGTCCGCGAGCGGGAGGACGTCCAACAGCCGTGCGCGGAGGGCGTCCAGCTCGTTCGCCATGATCGTCTGGATCACCGGGTCGCCCGCGAGGACCCGGTTCGCGGCGAGGACGGCGTGGCGGTTGGCCACGAAGTAGTCGAGGTGGACGTCCATCCCCTGGATCAGCTGGTCCACCAGGGAATCGGCGCGGTCCAGGCGCGTCCGCGCGAGCAGCTGGTCCGCCGCCTGCTGGTAGACGGCCGCGAAGAGGGCGTGCTTGCTGGGGAAGTGGCGGTAGAGCAAGGCCCGGGAGACCCCGGCCTCTTCGGCCACCTCCTCCATCAGTACCTCGGCGTACGGGCGGGCGGCGAAGAGCCGTGAGCCGACGGCGAGGAGTTGGGCGCGGCGGTCCGCGGGGGCGAGGCGCTGGCGGGGCGGCATGAAGAGAGCTTAGTTGACACGCGTCTACTGGCGCGCCAGTGTAGTAGACGCGTGTCAACTAAGCTCCGTCAGGACGCCCCGGAGGGATCGTGGCCAAAGCTCTGCGCACACTCACACTTCTGATGGGCTGGGCCTGCGTGGCGATCGGCCTGTTCCACATGGCGCTCGGCAACGCGGCGCTTCCCGGGGCCGGTTCAGCCGGCGCGACGGTCGACAGCTGGGGCCGTTTCATGGGAGCCAGCTTCGTCGGCTACGGTCTGGCCTGGGTGTGGGCGGCACGACAGCGCCCGATCCCGGCTCAGGCGGTGCGATGGCTCGCCGGGGTCTTCCTGCTGGGTGGCGCGGCCCGGCTGCTGTCGCTCGCCGTGCACGGCCGCCCGCACTGGTTCCAGATCGTGCTGGCGGCGATCGAGCTCGGCCTGCCGCCGGTCTTCTTCTGGCTGGCCGAGGCGGAGGAGAGGAGCGGCGCCGGCGCGGCGGCGCGGAGGCCGGTCACCAAGAGCGCATGAGCCGAGCGGGGTCCTGGTCGCATGAGCCGAGCGGGGCCCCACCCTCGCGGACGGGGTCCCGCCCCCGCGGGCGTGGTCGCGTCCGCCCGGAAGGCCGCCGCAGGAAGCAGGGCTCCACCCGCGCGACCGGTCCGAACCCACCGTGGACGCAGGCCGTTGTTGCTACGGTCGCCCGCATGACTGGCTCCGGATGGTCCGCTGGGCCCACAGGTACCAAGGTCTCGGTCAACGTCCTGGATTACGGTGCGGTCGCCGACCATACGACCGACTGCCGGCGCGGCGGCCTCTGGCAGCGGGGCGGCACGCTCTCCTGTAACGCCGTCCAGTCGGACACCGACTGGGCCGTCTCCACCGTCCGCTACACCCCAGGTCCCCAGCGGGTACTCGACCTGCGGGCCAACGGCCGCCGCCACGCATCACGGCGGCGGCACAACGCCGGTGACGCCGAGATCGCCGCGCCTGTGCTCGGCAGCTTCAACAACGGCGAGGACACCTTCACCGGGCTGCTGGCCACCGCGGTCATCATCGACGGCGCCCTGAGCGACGAGCAGCTCGACACGGCCACCCGCTTCCTCCTGCACCACCATCAGATCCCGGTGTAGCAGCAGAGCCGACTTGGCCGCCTCCAGGCATGACTCCTCACCATGGTCAGCCGCGTCATCGCACGCGACAAAACCTGGCGACGTCGGCGATCATCCCCGGGATACTGGTCCCCCATGGATGAGGTCACAGTCGTCGTCGCCCATTCCGAGCGCGCGACCCTGCGCGTCGGTGACGTGTTCTTGAAGGTGGACGCCGATCAGGCGCGCGTCGACGCCGAGGTCCAAGCGATGTCCCTCGCGCCGGTCCCAACCCCCGAGGTCCTGTGGCGCAAGCCGCCCGTGCTCGCGATCGCCGCACTTCCGGGAACGACACTGGGGCGCCTCGGCGGGCCGTCGACCGGGTCGCCCGCGGCGTGGGCCGCGGCGGGCGCCGCCATCCGCGAGCTGCACGACGCGCCACCGCCATCCCTGCCGGGCCGGGCCGGGCGGAGCAGCGTCGCGCTGGCGGCGGAACTCGACGACGAGTGCGAGCTGCTCGTGGCGCACGGCATCCTGCCCGCCGACCTGGTCACCCGCAACCGCCAGGTCGCCGAGGCCGCGCTCCGGCCATGGACTCCGGCGTTCACCCACGGCGACCTGCAGATCGCGCACGTCTTCGTCGACGGCGACGAGGTCACCGGCATCATCGACTGGTCCGAGGCGGGCCGGGGTGATCCCCTGTACGACCTCGCCACCTTCACGCTCGGACACGAGGAACACCTCGACGACGTCCTCGCCGGCTACGGCACCGACATCGACCTCGACGTGATCCACGCGTGGTGGTCGGTGCGAAGCCTGCTGGCCGTTCGCTGGCTGCTCGAGCACGGCTTCGCGCCCTTCGCGCCGGGCTGTGAGGTCGACGTGCTGAGATCCCGGATGTGAGGCCGCCCGGGCCCGACTGCTGCGGGCACGGCGGGGCTTCCCGTCACATGGCCAGGTCCAGCCACTCCCCGACCGCCAGCACGCGTGCGCGCCGCCCGGCATGGGTACGGAACTCCCCCTCCGGGTCGGAGACCTCGACGTAGCCCGCGATCTTGTCCGGCTGCTCCGCCTCGTAGTGCATCGGCACCGCGTACCGGGCGTCGAGGATCTCCGCGGCCGCGGCGGCCTGCCTGGGGTCCAACGCGGCGGGCAGCGGGCTCGGCGGCTGCAGGTGCGGTGCGTCGACCACCGCGCCGTTGGCGGGCAGGAACACCGCGTCGAACGGGCTGAACCGGCGCGCGACGAGCCACCAGTAGCCGTGGAACATCGTGTCGCCGCCGTGGAAGACCACCTGCCCTTCGGCCTCCACCACCCAGTTCAGCTGCGGGTCGCCAAGCCCGTCGACGGCGGGGACCGCGGTGACGCGGAACGGGCCGACCTCGCGGACGGCCCAGGCGTCCACGACGTCGACGGACAGTTCGTGCAGGACCAGCTCCCGCTCGGCCGACAGCGTCGTCACGTTGTCCACGTCGTCGCCGTGACCGGGCGCCGGTCGCAGCACCGGCGCGCCCGGCGTCAGTACGTCCGCGAGCGCGGCCGCGTCGGTGTGGTCCCGGTGCAGGTGGGTGACCAGCGCGGCGGCTGCCTTCCCGCTCGGCGCCGCGAGGCCCTCGCCGGGCCTCCACCCCGTGAACAGCGGTGACAGGTCCCGCACGTAGTCGATCACCAGGCGCTCACCGCCCGCCTCCATCTCCAGTCCGGCCCAGCCCAGACGTCGCACCCGCATCTCGCACTCCTTCGGTCCCGTGATCGCCGCGGCTTCCGCGCTTGCCGGGGAATTTAGCGTACGGTCGTTCTCTAAAACAATAGCGAACGGCCGTACGCTATCCTCGGTACATGTCTCCACGACGTTCAGCGGCCGAAGCACAGGCCACCAGGGGCCGGATCCTCGGCCGTGCCGCCGAGATCGCCTCCGAGGAAGGCCTTGACGGCATCACCATCGGCCGGCTCGCCGAGGAGCTGGAGATGAGCAAGTCCGGGGTCCACAAGCACTTCGGCACCAAGGAGACGCTGCAGATCTCCACGCTGGACAAGGCGTTCGTGGACTTCTGGCACCGGGTGGTCGAGCCCGCGCTGGCCGAGCCGCCGGGCCTGCGGCGGCTGCGCGCGGTGTGCGCCAACTCCGTGGACTACCTGGAAGCGCCCCTGCTGCCCGGCGGCTGCCTCATGACCGCGGCGCTCACCGAGTACGACGGCCGCCCCGGCCGGGTCCGCGACGCGGTGGCCGAGGTGTGGTCGCGCTGGCGGGACCAGCTGCGGGCGGACCTGACCACGGCGGTGGACAACGGCGAACTGCCCGCCGAGTTCGACATCGACCAGGCACTGTTCGAGATCGTCGCCACCGGGCTTGCCCTCAACGCGGCCATGCAGCTCCAGCACGACAGGGCGGCCGCGGCCCGGGCCCGCCGCGCGATCGAACGGGCCCTGGACCAGTCGTGACCACACCTTGCATCCGATCCACGGGAGGTCCGCACATGGCTGAGCTGTACCCGCCGATCGAGCCGTACGAGAAGGGGATGCTCGACGTCGGCGACGGCAACCTCGTGTACTGGGAGGTCTGCGGCAACCCGGACGGCAAGCCCGCGCTCGTCGTGCACGGTGGTCCGGGGTCCGGGTGCGGGGCCGGGGTGCGACGGTACTTCGACCCGGACCGGTACCGGGTGGTCCTGTTCGACCAGCGCGGCTGCGGCCGCAGCACACCGCACGCGAGCGACCCCGCGACCGACATGCGGCACAACACCACGCAGCACCTGATCGCCGACATGGAGCGGCTGCGGGAGCACCTGGGCATCGACCGCTGGCTGCTGCACGGCGGTTCGTGGGGCTCCACGCTGATCCTGGCGTACGCCGAGACGCATCCGGAGCGGGTGTCGCAGATCGTCATCGCCGCCGTCACCACCACCCGGCGCTCAGAGATCGACTGGCTCTACCGAGGGGTCGGCCGGTACTTCCCCGAGCAGTGGGAACGCTTCCTCGCCGGAGCCCCGGGCACCCCGCGGGACGGCGACATCGTCGCGGCCTACGCGCGCCTCACGGAACACCCGGACGCCGCGGTACGGGAGAAGGCCACCGCTGACTGGTGCCGCTGGGAGGACGCGGTTCTGTCCGGGGAGACCGACGGCGCCTCCCACCCGTACGGCGACCGTCCCCCGGTCGCGCGACTCGCCCTGGTCCGCATCTGCGCGCACTACTTCTCCCACGGCGCGTTCCTGGAGGAAGGCGCACTGCTGCGCGACGCCCATCGCCTGGCCGGTATCCCCGGAGTGCTCATCCACGGCAGGCTCGACATGGGCGGACCGCTCGACACCGCGTGGGAACTCGCCCGCGCCTGGCCGGACGCGGAACTGACCGTCGTCGGCGACGCCGGTCACCTGGGCACCGACAGGACACGCACCCATGTGCTCCAGGCCCTCGACCGATTCGCTCACGGCCGCGGCCGTTCCCGGTACGGTACCCAGGACGAGTCGGGACCAGGAGTGGGTGGGAAGTGACGGCAGGCACGGTCCGGGCGCGCGGGCCGAAGGCCGGCGGCGCGGGCGCGCCGCGGTGAACACCGCGGCAGCGACCGCGATGCTGCACCTGATCGCGGCCGAGCCCACGCTGCTCGCCGCGGCACCCGATGACGTGTCCCGGCCCGCGCTGGCCCGCCGGGCTCGCGACGGGGGCCATCCGTGCCTGGGATGCGGCCGCCCGGCCACCGCCGCGATCATCGTCAACTCTTCCGCGGCGGGACCGCGGTGGCTCGACCTGTGTTCCGCCTGCTGGCACGTGGTCCAGCAGGCCAACGAGACCCTGCACTGACCCGCGCGGTCGGGGCGCGCGGCCGCGCGCGGGGTGCCCGGGGCGTGAACGTCCGAGTGCGGAGAAGCAGCGCTTGGACGCTATCGCCGGATGACCGAGCGGATCCAGGAGAGCTGCTGGGACACCTCACCGGCCTCGGCGCTCTTCTCCCGGTCGGAGCCGTTGAAGACGCCGATGAGGGTTTCCTTGCCGCGCGGGCCGATGGTCATCACCGGGCCGCCGGAGTCGCCCCCGGCGGGAATCCCGGTCACCTTCTTCATGCAGAAGTCGGGGCCGCCCGGTGCGGTGTGGCCCGCGCACAGCGGGTCATTGGCGCGTACGACCTTCAGGTCCGACTGCTTGAGCACGCGGGACTGGCAGGCGCTCTCGTCCGTGGTGCAGGTGGCGCCCCAGCCGTACTGCCGCACGATCTGGCCGCGGCGGACGCCGACCTTGGACAGGCGTGCCGTGGGAACGTTCATCGGCGCGACCTTGATGAGCATCATGTCGGCGTGCGCGCTGCCCACGCGCTTGCGGGGAATGGGGCGGACCGTCTTGCCCTTGCGCATGTCGAGGTTGCCCACCCGGAAGGATATCCGCTTGTCGGCGACCGGCTGCGCCTGCTCGTAGAAGCAGTGCGAGGCGGTGAGGATCCACTGGCGGCTGACCGCCGTCCCGGTGCACGCCGGCTTGCCGTCGACGAGCATGCGTACTGCCCACGGGCCGTAGGTGCTCTTCTTCCCGCCGATGACGGCGAAGGCCGGAGGTGATGACATCACCGCGCCCGCGACCAGCGCCAGGGCGGTCACCAGCAGTACACGAATGCGACGCACCAGAACAACTCCTCTTCCTCTTCGGGGTACAGCCGTACAGATAGAGAGAGACCCCGCCGAGCAAAAGCGTTCCGCGCAAGCCCTACAACATCAGGGCAGCAGTATGGCAGGCTCCGGTTCCCGGCCGAGAACGTGTTGGCGCCCTCGGACCTCAGGCGAAGGTCCGGAACGCGATCCGCCCCGGCCGCCGCCGTTGGGGGCGGGCGGGCGGCGGCCGGGGGTGCGTCAGCTGCTGTAGCAGTAGCGGTTGCTGAGCGGAACGTTGTCGAAGCGCACCGTTCTCCACGCGGTGGCGGGAGTCGCGCCCCACAGGACGTTGACTCTCACCACCAGACATCCTCCCCGGTTGTATGCGGCACGGGTGTTGTTGAAGGCGCTGTTGTAGTAGTAGGCGATGGCGATGGCGCATGCCCCCTTGGCCACGGGGTGCGGGAGGTTGCCGCAGATGACCGTGCTCGCCGTGGCCACCTTCCAGCCGTGGTCGTCGAACTTCGACTTCATCCAGCGTGTGGTGGCCTTGCTGAAGTACCAGGAACAGGTGACGATGCCGCAATTCCTCTTCACCCAGGGGTCGGCGACCACGGGGAAGCGGGGCGAGACCGTGGCGCCGGAGGTGTCGGTGACCGGGGTGAGGTCGATGCTGAGCTTGAGGGTGTCGCCTTCGATGGCGTAACTGGTGGGCCAGGTACGCCCGTTCGCGTCCTTGGCCCACGGCTTCTGGATCCGGGTCACCTCTTCGAGGAGCACGGCGGGCTCGGTGGTGCTGGTGTGCTCCTTGACGATGAGGGCGCTGCCGTCCAGTTCGTCGATGGCCAGCCGGGTGCCGGTGGGCAGGTCCAGCGGGAAGGAGTAACTGGTCGGAGCGGAGGCGTCGTCGAGGTGGGCGAAGGTCCGGAAGCCGCCGTCGGTGGTGGGCTGCACGCCGATCGCATGGTTGGCACTGGTGCCGTCGTAGACGATCGTTCCCCCGGACGTGCGGGTGGCGGACCCGGAGGCAGGCAGCTTGAGAGTGGTGGTTCCCGCGTCGGTGGTCACCTTGATGCCCTGCTGCGGGTCCCGGGGCACCTTCACCGTTGTCGTGCCCGAGTCGTCGGTCCTGGAGGTGATGGCGATGTTCTCGCTGTCGCTCTCCACGGTGCCGCTGACGTCCGCGGTACCGGTGATGTTCTCGATGGCCTCGCCGGCGGTGGCCGGAGTGGGGAACCTGCGGTCGACGAGCTCGGCGTAGGACAGGACGTCGACCCAGACGGTCACGGGGTTCGATCCGGTGTTGTGGAGGTTGACCTTCCCGTCGTCACCGAGCTTGGCGAGAGTGAAGCCGGTGGCCTCGGTGTCGGGGACGTAACTGACGGTGGGGCCCGGCGCGGCGGTGGTCCGGGTGGGGTGCACCTGGACGGCGCCCGATCCGGCGCCGAAGGCGGTGACGGCGACGCCGACGGCCGTGGTGTTGAGAACAGGGACGCCCGTCACGCCGCGCGGGTCCACGCTCTTGTCGCCGCCCGCCGGGATCACCAGCTTCTCGGCGACCCTGGCCGGGGGCACCGAGCGCAGGCCGGCGCGCTGAGCGGTGCCGGTGGAGCGGGTGAAGTAGCCGACCACGTCGACTGCGACGTCGGCGCTGCCCCAGCCGAGGTTGTGGATGTTGACCGCGCCGTTGGTGCCGATTTTGGCGATGGCGAAGTTCTGCTGGGCCACGTCCTTCGGGTAGTCGATGGTGGCGTCCGCGGGCCACCCCTCACCCGCGGGGTAGACCCGTATGGTGCCCGTCGAGGTGCTTTTGGCCGTGACGGTCAGCGCGACGGCGGTGACGTCGGTGGTGGGTACGCCGCCCTTGCCCAGCGGCTTGAGTTCGAGGTTGCCACCGCCGTTCAGGCTGGTGGGGGTCAGGATGCGCTGTGGTGACAGGGCCACGTAGGAGGAGCCCTGGCCGTCGTCCTGCCGCAGGGTGTAGCCCTGGACGTCCAGGTAGACGCGTACGTTGGCGGTGCCTTGGTTGACGACCTTGACCTGGCCGTCGGAGCCGGCCTTGGTCACCAGGGTCGTGGATGCGTAGTGCGCCTTGTCGTAGCTCACGCTGGCCGCGTCCGGCTCCAGCTCGCCCGACGGGTAGACGACCACTGTCCCGGAGTCGCTGTCGCCCTTGGCGGCCACGTTCACGGCGACCGAGTCGAGTCCCGTTGCCGGAAGTCCCGCGGTTCCGGACAGCTTCACCGTCAGCGTCGCGCCGGGCTCCACCGCGACGTTGTCCAGCACGCGAGCCCTCATGGGGACGTATTGGCCTCCCGCGGGGTCGGCCGCGGCTTCCGGTCTGGATGCCTTTTGTGTGCCCTGTTCTCCTAAAGCTGCCTGCGTGCTCCGTGCCGGGGCAGCGGCCGTCACGGGAGTGGCCCCGGCCGTCGGCGCGTTGATCACCAGGCCGGTGGACAGGAGCAGGAAGGCCGTGAGAGCGGACAGAGCGGAACAGCGAATGCGCACGTGACTCCCCTGTTCTCAAGTTGGTCGCGAAACGAGAGGTACCTGCGGACGCGTCAGTGCACACTGCGGCGGTCCGGCAGCCGGGGTGAGGGTGGCAGGTGTGACCCCGGATGAGAAGACCGAGTGAGGACTATGAGGGAAATGTGACGCCGGCGGCCGGAAAGCAGTAACCGCATCCGGCCAGTGATCGAGCAGCCGGTGGCGCCACAGGGGGACGCGGGGGCGACGGGCCGGATGACAAGCCCGGTCGGTGCAGGGCCTTGCGGGGACCCTGCGGCCCCTCCTCCCCCACAAGAGTGAAGAAGGCCCATCACCCTACATCCAGACGACGATCGAAGGTGTAATCGAAGTGGCCCCTCGTCGTCGGTGCTCCCCGGTATGCGGCAGCTGCGGGTCCGGACGGTCTGGACGGTTGCGAGTCCGGACAGCCTGGACTCCGGACAGCGTGGACGTCCGCACACCAAGCCGTGAAACACCGATCTGTCGGCCCGGCGTCCGGGACGGCCGCTGATCGTGCGCATGCGGATATCCGACCAAGGAGCATCCCCCATGACCGCTGAACTCTCCCCGCAGCCCCTGGACGCGTTTCTCAGATCCGTCGCCTCAACCACGTACGAAGAGGCACGCCGACTGCCTGGCGCCGCCGTCGCGAGTTCCCGGGACTTCGACGAGATCCAGGCGTACATCCTGGACCTGTACGCGGGCGTGGACGCCGTCGAGAGCTACGTCGAAACCGACGGCCAGGTCGTCGACTGCATCCCGGAGGACGCGCATCCCGCCGCGCGCCGCTGGGGAGGCCTCGCCGTCGCTCCCGGCCAAGGCCCTCCCGAGCCGGCCGAATCCGACGAGCCGATGACCCCGGACACCAGGCCGCCGGACACCAGGTCGCGGGACGCCGTGAGTCCGCCACCGCCCCATGCCCTGGCCGCCCGGACCGCCCCCGCGGGCACCACGCCGCTGTACCGCACCACCCTCTCGGCGCTGTGCCGGTTCCCGAACCTCGCGGCATCCTCAGCGAAGGAACGGCCCCTCGACCTCGCGGCATCCGCGGGCACCGAAGCACCGGCAGCCGCGCTCGGCAAGCGATACGCGACCGGCGAGCAGAACCTCCCCTGCCTCGGCGGAGCAAGCCGCATCAACGTGTGGAGCCCGTTCGCCGCGGCGTCGAACCAGTCGACCTTCAGCCAGCAGTGGTACTACGCAGGACTGGAAGGACCCGTCCTGCAGACCGTGGAGTGCGGCTGGCACGTCGACATCACGCTGTACGGCGACGCCGCGCCCCACTTCTTCGTCTTCACCACCCGGCGGAACTACGAAGCCGGCCACTCCTTCTACAACCAAGCAGGCCAGGTGTTCCAGCCGGTCTCCAATCCGTACGTGCGCCCGGGCGCCCCGCTGGCGGTCTCCCAGAGCGGTGGCACACAAGTCGAGTACAAGATGGGCTTCTACTTCACCAACAACGCGTGGTGGCTGTACTTCGACGACCACGCGATCGGCTGCTACCCGGCGGCATGGTTCGAGAACGGGCCGATGGCCACCAACGCCACCCGCGCCAAGTTCGGCGGCGAGGTCGGAACCCTGATCACTCAGTGGCCCCCGATGGGCTCCGGACGACACGCGTCGGCGGGCTTCAGGCAGGCGGCGTACCAGCGCGTCGCGACGGTGAACCCCGTGAGCGGCGGCGCGGCGCACGCGACCCTGTCCGACGCGGGATCGGTGAGCGGCCCCTGCTACTCCCTCCAGATCACCAACAACTCGGGGCCCGACTGGGGCAGCTACCTGTTCTTCGGGGGGCCTGGCGGGGACTCCTGCTGAACACTGCCGCCTCAGGTTCAGCGTACGTGTCGGACGAACACGTCGCCGATCCAGTTCGTGTCGTCGGGGACCAGGCCCGGGTAGTAGGAGTCGAACACGGCCGTCGAGGCGTCCGCGCTCAGTGCGGTGGAGCCGACGCCGACCGGCTTGCCGTCCGTGCCGGGCGACAGCAGGGTCTCCTGGCCGGTCCGCAGGTCGCGCAGCCACAGGCCCTGTGGCTGCCGGTCGGCGTTGCCGATATTGACGAGCATCCGCGAGCCGTCGGCCGACAGTTCGCCGCCGACGACCAGGTCGGTGGGGGCGTGGCCGTCCACACGCGTGAGGGAACCGGTGCGCAGATCACGGACGAAGACGTTCCAGCCGTCGTTGGGGTCGGTGCCCGGCACCAAGTTGCGGGCGGTGGAGGCGAAGGAGACCGTCGAGCCGTCGGCGCTGAGGGAGGGGCTCACGGACGACTGCTCGGCGGGCGCCCCGTCGTGCGTGGTGTCGGCCTTGACGGTGCGGCCCGTCCGGCGGTCGTGGACGAGGATGTCGCCCTGGTCGTCGTCGCTCGGCCCGGTGTAACCGTCCTGGTACGCGATCTTCCGGCCGTCGGCGCTCATCGACTGCTGCTGGCAAGTGGCGCGTCGCGAGGCACGGCTGACCTGGTGGACCCGCTCGGTGACGCGGTCCAGGACGTGGATCCGGCAGCCGCGGGGGTCGGAATCGTCGGTGGGCCGGGCAACGAAGGCGACGTAGCGGCCGTTCCCGCTGATCGGGGCGATGCCGTACGACACCGCGTAGCCGTCCGGGAGGGAGGGGGCGAGGCGCTCGGTGCGCCCGCTCTTCAAGTCCATGACGTGGACCGAGGTGCGCTCTGTGGCGGTCGAGTACGACGCGAAGGTGAGGTAGCGGCCGCTGGCGGAGAGGGAGGGCGTCGACGTGGTCTCACCGGGTAGGGAGACGCGTCGCAGGGCCGCGCCGGGCGCCGTGCGGACGAAGACGTTGCCGCGCGTGGTGGTGTCGGGCACGAGGTTCGTGGCCTGGGACACGAACGCCACGACCCGGCCGTCGGAGCTGACCACGGGGCTGCCCGAGTGGCCGTTGCCGCCCGTGCCGTCGGGCGCGACGCTGAGGCGCTCGGTGCGTGGGGCGGAGGCACCGTCGTCGGCCGCGGCCGGGAGGGCCAGGGCTGTGAGGACCAAGGGGACAACGCTGAGGACTTGAAGGGCGCGTAACGAGGAACGACGTCTCATCGATGGGCTCCTGGTCGGCTTTCCTGCTCCCGCGACCACCACGGGACCCCAGGATCCAAACCCACTGCCGGGAAGGCGGCAAGACGGCGCCACGCGGGCCTCCGACACCGGGCCCGCCGCCTCCGCTCGGAACATCGGTGGACGAAGGTTGTCCGGAACCCTGAGCCCCGTCCCGGGCCGTGCTCCCCGGGGGTGTGAGAGATTCCCCGAGGCAGGGGGCGATGTCCGCTCGCAGGGGGTCGGCTGGTGTGGGACCTCCGTGTGCAGCGGTCACCGCACGGGATGAGAGGGGCGAGGTGGCGATGCACGGCATGGATCTCCAGGGGGACGGGCGGCGCGCACGGGACGTGGTCCGTCGGGGCGGGCCGCTCGGGTTGTTCGCACGGCGGCTGCTGGCCGCCCGGCGCGAGCGGGTGCGGGACCGGGCCTTGGAGCGCAGGCTCCGACAGCAGCTGCGTGACCTCGATGTTCAGCCACCGCTCAGCGTCGAGGCGTTGTGCGACGCACTGGCGAGACAGCTCGGGCGCCCCATTGTCCTGCGGGCCTACCCCCTGCCGGTCCCCGGCCCGCAGGGACTCTGTGTGGAAACACCCGACGGATACGCCGTGTTGTACCAGGAGCACACCACCCCCCTGCATCAGCGCCACATCATCCTGCACGAAGTGATGGGCCACATCTGCGGGAGTCACCAGACCGACGGCTCACAATGGAGTGCGGTGGTGCCGGGCCTCAGTTCCGAGGCGGTGCACCGGGTGGTGGCCCGCTGCACGTACGACGACGACCAGGAATGCGAAGCCGAGCGTGCGGCGACCATCGTCACGATGTGGGCCACGGTTCTGGACGAGGTCGCCCCGACCGCCTCCGGGCATCCCGAACTGGGCCGGGTCCACTCCGCGATGCGCGACCGGCACGGCTGGCTCTGATGTTCTTCACGATCCTCTTCGTCGTCCTGGCGGCCGAGACCGCCTGGAAGTTCCACCAGCTCTCCCGCGCGCCGCAGAATCGCGGGGTGCGGTGGCTGACCCTGTGCGTGGTCTGTGCCGTGGCCACCTACGCACTGGCCATCAAGCACGGCACGCAGGGCATCGACGGCACCTTCGGCGTCGGCACGGCGAAGCTCCTGATGGACACCCTGTTCATGGGCATGACGTACAGCCTGATGCTCTTCTATCTGTACTCCACCGGCGACACACCGGCTGTCCGGCGCCGCGCGCGCCGGGAGCGAGTGGGGTTCCTCGCCGCCGTGACCGGGATCGTGGCGACGGCCGTCGCGCCGCCTCACCACGCCGTGCTCCACAGCACCTTCGAGGACGCCGACATGACGGTCCCCCGGGTCGCCCTCTTCTACCTGGGGATCGGGCTGTACGCCCTGTACGCCCTCGCGGCGTCCTGTCGCAGGACCCACCGCTTCGCCCGGATGTCCAGCGGCGCCGAGGCCGTCGGTCTCTGGACGGCCAGCACGGGGCTGCTGGGCCTCGCGGCCTCCACCGGCATCCGTTCGGTGTTCGTCGTCGTCCGCTCGCAAGGCGGGGCCGTGCCCGCATGGCTCAGCGTCTCCACGGGAATTTTGCTGGTGGTGTCCCTTCCCGCCTTCGTCCTCGGCGTCACCTGGCCAGGAGTGCGGAGCCGCTGCGCCGCCTGGCGGCTGCGGCGGGAGCACCGCCGGATCCACCGGGAACTGAAGCCGCTGTGGCGGCTGCTCTCCTCGATCTATCCCGACACCGTCCTGCCCCGAGCGGGCCGCGGGGGCCGCGCCGGCTTCCGGTACGCGCGCCGCGTCATCGAATGCCGGGACGGCCTGGTCCGCATCAGCCCGCATCTGAGCTCGGTCGAGCCGGTGCTGGAGTCCATGGCTCCGAAAGTGCTTGCGGAACGCCTGCACCACGCGGCGGAGGCGGTCCGCCGCGGTCAGGTCCCGTCGCGGCCCGGCACCCCCCTGGCCCTCTCGCGGAACGGCGACACCGCCGAGGTGGAGCAACTCGTCGTCCTGTCCAGGGCCCTGCACGCGCTGTCGGCGCCGACCTCGTAGCAGGAGCAGGGAAGCACGGGCGCCGGGGCCTAGCGATCGGCCGGGCCGTCCTGAGTCCTGCCCCACTTCTGGAGGTTGCTGGCGAGGTCGTTCACGACGGCAAGCAGTTCCACCGGCAGGCCCTCGGGGCCCATGCCGCGGGCCTTGATGTTGCTGATGTCGCCGTTGCGCACCTGATGGAGCGTGCGCAGGCCCTCCACGATCGTCGCCACGATGGCGTCCTCGTTCGGCTGGAAGAAGAAGGCGCTGACCCCCAACACCTCGGCCAGACCGTCCCGGACGACGCGGGGAGCGTCCGGGACCGTGCCCTCGCGCAAGTCCCTGACACCCTGTGCGGACACCACGTCGGCTCCGGCGGCCGCGTTGATGCCACGGGCGATGTCCGCGTCCGAGGGCGGCTGTTGGTCGCCCGGATACGTGTGCTCCAGGAGGTACTCGATCTTCTCCGCGAGCGTGCCGGGGAGCGGAGCGTCCTTGGCTCCGAAGCTGCGCCGCTCCGCTGCCAGCAGGGCGTCCTCGGTGACGTCGTAGAGGGCCGCCAAGGTCCTGCGCAGGGCCGGCGTGAGCGGCCGCACACCGCGCTCGGCCCTGCCGATGTCGTGGTCCGTGGTGCCCGCCTTGCGCTCGACCTCGTACTGGGCGAGACCGGCGTCGCACCGCAGGTCGGCCAGGTCGGGGGCGCCGTGCCGGGGAAAGAGCAAATTGATGTCCGTGTGGAGGGCGTGGGCCAGAGCGGGCAGGCGTTCCGGGTCGGGGCCGCGGCCGTTCTCCCAGGTGGCGACCGCTGTGCGGGAGACCTCGACCTCCCGGGCGAAGCCGGCCTGGCTCCGGTATCCGGCTTCCAGCCGTGCTGATCGCAGGCGCTTGCCATCAAAGTGACGTGCAGGCATGGCGGGCTCCATCAGCTGGCAGGCACAGCGTCGATGGCGTAACCATTTGAGCACCGTGCGAAGTTGTCATAGTGTCAATTCCGCACGGCGGCGTGGAATGGAGAGCTGCTTCTCCCGTTCGCACCGCCGTGCCCACCCTTGCTCTTCCGGGACCGCGAGAGGGAGCCGCCCCAGCCGGAGGCCCAGGAACTTCACGGCTGGAGATGGCCCACACACCAACGGAGTCGCTGGAGTTGCCATGAGTGTTGCACCCCAGATGCCCGCATGCCTAGTTGCACCAGCCGAATCGGACCACAGCGCCTTGCGGTACCGGCGCGCCCTTCCTCGCCTCCGCTGAGGATCGTTCCTGGTTGTGCCCCGCAGCCGGGCCCTGCGCCGATGGCTCGCGGCTCGCCCCGCCCGTGGCCGACCGGACGTGAAGACGCACGGGCGGCCGACCGGATCACCAGCGCTCCTGCTTCTCGAAACGGAGGAATTGGCATGCCCGAGCTCACGATCGGTCTCACCGCAGCACACCGAGGGGAGAGTGGCCAGAGCCTTCCTGTCCACCCACAGCACCTGGCCTCTCTGAACACCGACGTCCGCAGTCGGCTGTTCTTCGAAACGGGGTACGGCGCTCCCTTCGGCCTGACCGACGACGATCTCGCGCGGGTGTCCGGCGGTGTCTGCACGCGTCGGCTGATCTTCTCCGAGTGCGATGTGGTGCTGCTGTACAAGCCGGTGCTCGAAGACTTCATGGACCTGACGGAGGGACAGATCCTGTGGGGCTTCCCGCACTTCGAGCAGGACGGCAAGCCCCCCTGGGCGCCCGTCGACCGGCGGCACGCCGTCCTCGCGCGGGAACCCTCCCTGGAGGCATCGGGCGACAGTCCCTCCGCCCCTCCGATAGGTGAGCAACTGGAGGAGATGGCGGCCTACGGCTCCGTGACACACGCTCTGGCGTGCACGGGCAGGACGGGCCGCTGGGGACCTCCGGTGCACGCTGTGGTCCTCGGCGACGGTCCGGTCGGCGATGGCGCCGCGGCGGCACTCCAGGCCCAAGGGATCACCGGTCTCACCCGTGTCACGAAGCGCTTCCCGGCTGCCCCCGACGCGTCACGCGACGGGGTGCGGACGGTCCAACTGGTCGTGGACGACGCAGGAGAGTGCCACGCCGTCTCCCCCTCGGGCCACCTCGCCCTGCGAGACCTCCTGGCGCAGCACGAGGTCATCGTGAACTGCCTCGGCCGGGACACGGACGTACTGCTGCCGCTCCTGTCTGCGGACGAAGCCTCCCCGCTGAGACCGGGCACGCTCATCGTGGACGTCTCGCAGGAGCAGGGCGCAGGGCTCGGCCGGGCGAGACCGGTGGCGTTCACCCCCGTGCGGCAGGGGGCCGACGGCGTCCAGTACTACGCGGCCGACGACCACCCCGCCTACTGGTGGAACTCGGCGACCTGGATGCTCAGCAGAGCGATTCTTCCTCACCTCGGCACGGTCGCGTCGGGCCGGGCCCGCTGGCTCGGTCAGGACTGAGACACCAGCACCGGCCTGTGACCCGGGCTTCTCCGTGACCGCCGCCCGGATGAGGGTCATCCGGGTCGGTCGAGGTGGCGCAGCAGCCGGTCCGTGCGTTCCTCGGCTGCTCGGACGCAGGCCTCGATGGACGCGCCGCGCGCGTAGTCGCCGGTCAGGGTGAGGCCCGGCAGGGCGGCGGCGCGGGTGTCGATGGCGGAGAGGGTGCGCGTGTGGGCGGGGGCGTAGGCGCACAGTCCGTGCTGCCAGCGGGCGGTGACCGCGTCCAGGCGCTTGGGCGCGTCGAGGTCGAGGTGGGCACCCAGGTGGCGTTCGGCGAGGGCGGCGAGCTCCTCGTCGTCGCCGGGCAGGGCGCGGGCCGCTCGGCCGCTGAAGGTGTAGCGGACGAGGTGCCGGTCCGTGACGCCGTAGGCACCGGCGTTGCTGAGAGGGCTGTCCGCGGGGAAGGTCAGCGCCCGGACGCGCGTGTCGAAGACCGGACGGTCGTACTCCGCCACGATGACGGAGACCGGGAAGTAGCGTACGCGGGAGAGGTGTTGGGCCAGCTCTTCGTCGTGTTGCCGTAGGAGTTCGGCGGCGTGGGGAGCGGGCACGGCGAGGACGACGGCGTCGGCCTCCTCCTCCGACGAGGTGCCGTCGGGCGCGAGGGCGCGTACGCCGGTGACGCGTCCGCCGGTGCCGAGCAGGGCGGTGACACGGGTCGCGGCGCGGGTCTCCACCCGGGCGGCGAAGGCGTGCAGGAGCGGGTCGAAACCGTCGGTGAGCTGGTCGAAGCCGTCCAGGAGCATGCCGAGGTTGGTGCCCAGGGTGGAGAGGTGCGACTCCTCCGGCTCCGCTCCGTTCATGCGGATCACCGCGGGGCGCAGCAGGCGCTCCCGCAGGCGCGTGCCGAAGAAGGCGGACAGCGTGGGGTCGCCGGTGCGTGCGGCGTAGCGCTCGATGTCGGGGCCGGACAGGAAGGCGTTGGCGCGGTCGCGGCGGACGTAGTAGGCGAGGCGCAGGATCCGGCTCAGATCGCGCGGGGGCACGCCGCGCAGCATCCCGTACAGGGCAGCGGCCTTGTTGGTGCTGTCGGTGGTGCGCATGCGGCCGTTCTCGATGCGCGAGGAGTTGATGCCGAAGTGCTCGTAGGCCGCCTCGCCCGCCCCGAGTTCGGCGGCGAGGGCGCGGAACCGGCTGTACTTACGGCCGATGTTCTTGCCGCCGAGAGTGATCGCCCGCGCGCCGAGGTGAGCGGTGGCGGAGCGGCCGCCGAGGACGGGACGGTCGTCGATGAGGAGGGGGCGGGCGCCCGCGCGGTGCAGGTTCCAGGCGGCGGCCAGGCCCGACCAGCCGCCGCCTACGACGATGACGCGGGCGCCGGAGCGCTCAGTGCTCATCCGTGGTGCTCCTCCCGTTACTCATCCTTGGTGTTCTTCCAGCGCTCGTCCGTGGGGTCCGTGCCGAGCCCGTCCGGGGTGCTCGTCCCGAGCCCGTCCGGGGTGCTCGTCCCGGGCCCGTCCGGGGCGCGCGTGCCGGGCCCGTCCGGGGTGTTCGTGCCGCCTGCCTTGACGGACTCGCCGACCCACCGGGCGAGGCGGGCGCAGAGGCCCCCGTGGTAGCGGACCCAGCGGAAGTGGTCGATCGGCTTCCCGTCGGCGGCCTCGCTGGTGTACTCCCACTCCTCCAGGGCGCAGCGCGGGACCTTGGCCAGCAGGTGCCGCCGGGAGCCCGCCGGGGCCAGCCGGTCACCGGCGACGCCGACGGCGAGGACCGGGTGGGTGAGGTCGCGCAGGGCCCGCTCGTAGTCGATGGCGCTGCCCCGGGGCCGGTAGTCGCCGGTACGTCCCTGGCGGGCCCAGTCGCGCATGACGCCGGTGGCCTCCGTGCCGCCGAAGCGGAAGCGTTTGCCGGGCCAGTAGCCGATCGCGGTGGCCAGCGCGGCGAAGAGCTGACCGGCGACGAGGTTGCGCAGGGCGCGTGGCCCTTCGAAGCCGCGGTACCAGACGGATCCGCTGGCGACCAGGGCGATCGCGTCGACGTCGGCCGGGTGGGCCGCGGCGTACAGCAGGGCGAGCTGGCCGCCCAGGCTGTGCCCGACCAGGATCACGGGCCGGTCGGGCAGTGCGCGCCGGACGGTCTCCAGGAGGGCGGGAAGGTCCTCCTCCAGGAGTTCGCGATAGCCGAAGCGCACGCCGCGGGCCACCCGGGGGACGGATTCGCCGTGGCCGCGCTGGTCGGCGGTGACCACGGTCAGTCCCTCCTTGTGCAGCGCGCGCACGAACGGCAGGTAGAAGCGGGCGGAGGCGCCCATGGCCGGGAGGACCACCGCGACGGGCGCGGTCGGGTCCTGGTGGCGCAGCACCCGCGCCACCAGGGACACTCCGGAGGCGGGCTCGATCCGGGCCAGCAGGGGCAACGGGGCGCGCTGTTCCTTCGGCCGCGCCGCCGGGTCCGGGGGCTCGCCGTTCATGTGGCACTCCTTTCGAGGGGGCACCGTCGGGGACGGCGCGGCGAAGCGCTACTTCATCAGCCTCGGGTACTCCGCGTCGTGTTCCTTGATGTACACGGTCTCGGCGGTCACCTCGAAGCGGTTCTCGCTGTCGAAGTCCTGGCGGGCCTCGGTGAGGTGGTTCATCAGCACTTCGCCCTTGGTGTTGAGGGTGTGCCGAAGGTAGTCGGTCTGGAGGTTGCCGTGCCAGATGACACCCAGCTTGTTGACGGTGAACCGGTCGCCCTCGTCCTCGATGACGCCGGCGGCGAGGTGCCCGTCGAGCACGGCCCGGACCCGCTCGAAGGCCTCCTCGTCGACCAGGGCCCCGAAGTCGGCCAGGAGCTCCTTGTCGAGCGACTTGTAGCGCGGGAACATCACCATGATCCGGTCCAGCACGCCCTCGGGGCCGATGGACTGGAGGGTCTCGGTGGAGGCGCCCTGTTCGTCGACGTTGCGCTGCCAGTCGTCGACCTTCTCGGGGTTGATCGACACCATGTCGCGGAGGTTGCCGCGGGCCGCGCAGCCGATGCCGATGATGTCCTGGCGGGCGCAGTGGGCGGTCTGGTACTGGGACCGCTCGGGGCGCTTGGACCAGGTCTCGGCGATGGTGTTGTGGTACCCGGCGTCGGTCAGGGTGTCGTAGAGGTGCTCGCGCATGGCGAGCAGCTGCCAGGGGCTGCCGGGCTGTTCGACCCTGCCGTCCATGATCAGCTTGTGCAGCGGCCGATAGGGCAGGTAGATCGTGGTGAAGAGGTCGATCTCGGTGGGGTCGTAGCAGCTGAGCAGTTCGGACAGCTCGGCCTGGAACCCTTCGAGGGTCTGACCCGGCAGGTCGTACATCATGTCCACGCAGGTGTCGGCGGTGTAGCCGATGTCCCGCATCCGGTCGAAGATCGCGTCGACGTCCTCGCGGGTGTCGAGGCGGCCGATCTTGCGGTGGATCTTCTCGTTGAGCGTCTCGATGCCGAAGGTGACGCGGTCCCAGCCGTGGTCGCGCAGGACTTCGAGGAGTCCGGGGCGGCGCAGCGTGCGGGGCTCTCCGGTGAAGCTCTTCTCGATCGTGTCGAAGTTCGGGACGACCTTGCGCAGATGCTCGCTCAGGCGCTCCACCGCGGACACCGGCAGCGTCGAGGGGCTGCCGCCGCCGATGTAGATGCCGGTGAACTCCCGTGCCTGGACATACGGTTGCCGCATGTACCAGTCGATTTCCTTGATGAGGTAGTCGGTGTACCGCTCCAGGCGCTTGGAGTCCTGTTTGGGGTAGTGGAACCGGTTGAAGTTGCAGTAGTGGCAGAACGACTTGCAGTACGGAACATGGATGTACATCATGATCCGGTCGTTCAGGTTGCCGCCCGGGTCCTGCAGGCTGTGGATGTTCTCGACGACCTTCTCGCGCGGAACCTGGTGCCAGTCCATCGTGGCGAAGTTCGGCATGATGTAGTGCGAGACCGTCATGACGCCGTCGAACGGTACGGGGCGGGTGGGGTTGTCCCCCTGGTAGTAGCGCTGTGTCTGCGAACTCACCTCTGACACGGGGTGTCTCCCTGGTCACTCGGATTGACTGTGGGTGTGTGCGTGCGCTCGTGCTCGTGGCTGTCCTTCTCGGGGTGGTGCGTGCGGTCGTGCTCGGAGCTTGCTGAGTCGGTGCGGTGCGTGCGGTCGTACTCGAAGCCTTCTGCCTCGGGGCGGTGCGTGCGGTGGCGCTGCGGGCGGTCCGTCTTCCAGCGCATGAGTCCGGCGCCCCAGACGAAGCCCGCGCCGAAGGCCGCCATGACGATCCGGGCCCCCGCGGGCAGTCGGCCGCGCTCCCGGGCCTGCCACAGCGCGTGCGGGATGGAGGCGGAGGAGGTGTTGCCCACGGAGTCGACGGCGATTTCCACGCGCGCTTCCGGCAGCCCCAGTTCGGCGGCGACCGCCAGCAGGATCCGTGCGTTGGCCTGGTGGCCGATGAACAGGTCGACGTCGTCCAGGCCGATCCCGCCCGCGCCGAGGACCTTGCGGGTCTGCTCCGTCATGTTGTCCACGGCGAACTCGAAGACCTCGCGGCCCTCCATACGCAGGAGGCGTTCCTCTCGGTCCGCGTACAGCAGCTCGGTGTGCCTGCCGTCGGAGCCGAGCAGGAAGACGGGGCGTTCGGCGGCGGGGTGGGCGGTGACCACCACGGCGCCTGCCGCGTCGCCGAACAGTACGGCGGTCGAGCGGTCGTGGTGGTCGGTGACGCGGGACAGGGCCTCCGCCGCGCAGACCAGTACGCAGCCCGCGCGGCCGGTCTCGACGAGCGCGCAGGCGTGGTCGAGGGCGTAGACGAAGCCCGCGCAGGCCGCGTTGAGGTCGATGGCGGGCGGTCCGTCGGTGCCCAGTCGGGCGGCGAGTTCCGGGGCGATGCCGGGGGTGATCCGGTCCGGGGTGAGGGTGCAGACGAGGACGTGGTCGACCTCGTGGGGGTGGCGGCCTGCGTCGGCGAGCGCCTCGCGCGCGGCGCGCTCCGCGAGATCGGCGAGGGTCTCGCCGGGGCCGAGCCGGTGCCGGGTGCGGATGCCGGTGCGCCGGGTGATCCAGGCGTCGGTGGCGTCCAGGGGCAGGAAGTGGTCGTTGCCGATGACGCGGGAGGGCAGGGCGGCGCCGACGCCGCTCAGGACGGGGTGCATGACCCCCGACATCGTGCCCGGGGCCGGGTTCGCCGCTGGATTCATGGGCCCGCTCCTGGGTCCGTGGCAGGTGCCGTGCCGTGCCCGCCCGGCAGGCTCTTCCCCGCGGGCGCGGTGTCGGGGCTCGTGGTGAACTCGACATCCACCGTCCCGATGCCGCGGTCACGCTGCTCGACCGACACCCGTACGCCCGAAGGGCCTTCGGGTCGCGCCCGGCACCACAGGGGCGCGTCGTGTTCGGCGAACTCCCGGAAGGCGGCGCGGCAGGCGGTGGCCACGAGAGCGGTGGCGGGCACGCCGCTCACCTGCGCCCTGGCGACCAGCGCGCACTGGCGGGCCGCCTCGACCAGGAGCATGCCCGGGAGGTGGTCCAGCGGGTGGTCGAAGAAGACGGGGTCCGCCGGGTCGGGGACGACGCGCGCGAGCGTCTCGTGGCCCCGGACGTCCGGTCGGCCGATCAGGACGTTGCGGGGGTCGGTCCGGCCCACGAGGGCCGGTGTGCCGCGGGGCGGGAGCGGGTCGGCGGACTCCGGAACGGAGTCGGCGGGCGAGTCGGCGCAGGTGCCGGGAGGCTCCGGGGCCGGGTCGGCGCGCAGGTCGGTGTAGGTGTCGGCGGGTACGAACCGCAGGGCGCCGGAGAAGCGTGCCGCCGGCTCCCCTTCCACGTGGCACTGTGCCACTCCCTCCAGCGCGCGCAGGGTTCCGTTCCTGCTGCGCCTGCTGCGGTCGATGTGGAGTTCCACCGCGAGGTCGGTGGGGGCGGGGCCGACGCGCAGGGCGGGCAGCCGGGTGATCTCCACGGCCAGTCCGCCCAGGACGAACCGGGCGTCCAGCGGCACGTCCAGGAGTTCGTGGGTCATGGCCTCGACGGTCTGCCGGGCCGCCTCGGCCACCAGTAGCAGGTCGTAGTACGGAGTGCTGGTGTCGTTGAAGTACCGGTGGCAGCGCGGCAGTTGGGCGACGCCGAGGAGCCTGTCGCCGTGGCGGGCCACGGCGGTGGTGAGGACGTGTTCGACGGCGCGCTTGTGCACCAGTTGTCGGCGTACGCCTCGGTCCGTGGTCAGCGGCGTCGTGGCGTCCCGCGGCGCGGTGGTGGTCACGGTGCCTCCCGTTCCGGTGCCGGGGTACTGGGCGCCCCGGATTCCGTGGCGGGAGCCCTCTTCGCCGAGGCGGACTGCGGCGTGGGAGCCCGGTCGGCCGGGGCGGACGGCGGGGCGGGAGCCCGGTCCGCCGGGGCCGCTCCCATGCCGACGCAGCGCATCCCGCCGTCCGCGTGGAGCACCTCGCCGGTGACACCCCGGGCCAGGTCGGACAGGAGGAACAGGGCCGGTCCCGTGACCACTTCGGCGGCTGCCGTGGTGCTGTCCCAGCCCAGCGGGGCCTCCTCGCGCCAGCGGCGGTCCAGGGCGTCGAAGGTGCTGACGCCCCGCCCGGAGACGGTCTCGACGGGGCCGGTGGCCACCAGGTTGACGCGGATTCCGGTGGGGCCGAGATAGAGGGCGAGGTAGCGGCAGACGGATTCCAGGGCCGCCTTGGCGACGCCCATCCAGTCGTAGCCGGGCCAGGCCCGGGTGCCGTCGAAGTCGATGCCCACGACGCTGCCCGGCATCGCGCCGCGCTCCAGGAGCGGGGCGAGTGCCGTGGTCAGGGCGTGCAGGGACAGGGCGCTGGTACGCAGGGCGCCTTCGGCGTCGGTGGCCGAGGCGGTGAGGAAGCCGCCGCCGATCGCCGCGGGCGGGGCGCCCGCGACGGCGTGGACCACGCCGTCGAGCTCGGGCCACCGCTCCGCCACGGCCTCGGCCAGGGCGGGGAAGTCCGGCGGGCGCTGGACGTCGAGGGCCAGGACCTCGGCGGGCTTGGGCAGTTGGGACGCGGCCAGTTCGGTGATGCGCAGACTGCGTCCGTAGCCGGTCAGCAGCACGTCGGCGCCGGCCGACTGGAGGGCGCGGGCGATGTGCCAGGCGATGGAGTCGCTGGTGAGCACGCCGGTGACCAGGTAGCGCCGGCCGGACAGGTCGATCATGGGCCGGTCTCCCCTGCGGGGGTGCGCAGCACGAGCACCGCGTTGTGGCCGCCGAACCCGAAGGCGGTGGACAGCGCGGTCAGGCGCCCGTCGGGGCCGGGGCTCAGGGGACGGGACCGGATCAGGTGGGTCAGCGGCCCCAGCTGCGGATCGGGGACGCGCAGGCCCGCGGTGGGTGGTGCCTCGCGGTGGTGCAGGGCCATGACGGTGGCGACGGCCTCCACCGCTCCGGCCGCTCCCAGGAGGTGTCCGATGGCCGACTTCGTGGAGGACAGCGGGATGGCCTCCAGGGCCGGGCCGAGGCTGTGGCGCAGGGCGGTGACCTCGGCGCTGTCGTTGAGGGCGGTGCCGGTGCCGTGGGCGTTGATGTAGTGGACGTCCTGCGGGGCGACGCCCGCGTCGGTCAGGGCCAGGGTGACGGCGCGGGCCGCCGAGGTGCCCTCGGGGTGCGGCGCGGTCAGGTGGTGGGCGTCGCTGGTGGCGCCGTACCCGGCCAGTTCGGCGAGGACGGACGCTCCCCTGCGCCGCGCCGCCCCGGCCTCTTCGAGGACGAGGATTCCGGCCCCCTCCCCCAGCAGGAAGCCGTCGCGGTCCTTGTCGAAGGGCACCGACGTCCCGCTCGGCGAGAGGGCCCCGGCGTTGAGGAAGGCGGCCCGGACGATCGCCGAGGTCGCCGCCTCCGCGCCGCCGACCACGACCGCGTCCGCCTCGCCGGACCGGATCATGCGCAGGCCCGCGCCGATGGCCTGCGCACCGGCCGAGCAGGCCGAGATCACGCAGTGGCTCTCGCCGCGCAGTCCGAAGCGCAGGGCTATCTGGGCCGCGGCGGCGTTGGCCATCATCATGGGCACCATGAGAGGGGAGACCGCTTCCGGTCCCTCCTTCTCCAGGACGACGAGCTGTTCCTGGAAGGTCTCCAGGCCGCCCACCCCCGACCCGACGACGCAGGCCGTCCGTTCGGGCGCGTGGGGCGGTGCGTCACCCCATCCGGCCGCGCCGACGGCTTCGGCGGCGGCCACCAGGGCGAACTGCGAGAAGCGGTCGGTCCTGCGGGCTTCCCTGCGGGTCAGCACAGGGGTGGGGGCGAAGTCGGTGCAGCGGCCCTCGCCGCCGCTGAGTCCGGTCTCGCCCGCGACGGCCCGCTCGTGCAGCACGGCGGCACCGGTGCCGAGCGGGGTCACCGCCCCGACACCGGTGACGACGGCCCTTCGAGGGGTCATCACAGCCCCGCGGCCGCGAACATGACGTCGAGCGCCTCGCCCACCGTCTTGACGCCGTCCATGTCCTTGGGGCGCACCTGGACGCCGAACCGCTTCTTGACGGCCTGGCCGAGCTCCACGAGGTCCAGCGAGTCGATCTCGAGGTCCTCGAAGGTGACGTCCATGGTGATGGCGTCGGACTCGGCGCCGAAGTCCTCAAGCGCCTCGACGACGAACTCCGTCAGGGCCTCACGGGTGGGAGCGGTGGTGGTCATGGGGGCGATCTCCAATCGTGGCAGGTGCGCCCGGACAGGGCGGCAGCAGGGCAGGAAGCAGTGCGGCGGGACGCCGGGTGCGCGGGCAGGGCGCGTCAGGGCAGCGCCCCGGGACGACGGGCGGGAACGGGTGACTCTCAGTCGTGGACGGCGCCGGGCAGGAACGCCGCGGCGGAGAGCCCTCCGTCGACGGTGAGGGTGGTTCCCGTGACGTAGCCGGCCTCGGGCGAGGCCAGGAAGCTCACACAGGCGGCGATCTCGGCGGGCCTGGCGGCCCGTCGTGCCGGGATCGCCGCGCGGGCCGAACGTCTCAGGAACGCGACGTCACGCACGAGTTCGGTCTCGACGAGTCCGGGAGCCACCGCGTTGACGGTGATGCCGCGTCGAGCGACTTCGACGGCCACCGATCTGGTCAGGGCCTCCAGGCCCGCTTTGGCCGTCGCGTAATTGGCCACGCCCGGCAATGATCGACCGCCGAGCACGGAACCGATGTTCACGATACGACCGAAACGCGCCTTCCCCATAGCGGGAAGAGCTCTGCGCACGGTCCGGTAGACGGAATTCAGGTTGGTGTCCAGCACCACATTCCAGTCGTCCAGTTCCATGGCGGAGAAGACCTGATCGGACCGGATCCCGGCATTGTTTATCAATACCGTGACAGGCCCGAAGGCGGATTCGGCGGAATCGAAAATTCTTTCCACGTCGGTGGAAACGGTGACGTCGGCCCGGACGGCGAGCGCCTTGCCACCGGCGCGTTCGACCGCCTCGACCGTGCGCTGCGCGGCGGCCTCGTCCGCGCGGTAACCGACAACAACGGGCCTTCCGGTGGCGGCGAGCGAGAGCGCGATGGCAGCGCCGATCCCGCGTGACGCGCCCGTCACCAGAGAACAACTTTCGTCAGGTGGACGCAATGGAGCGACGTTCGGCATGCAACCCCCGTGGAACATCGCGTACGAAGAGCCGACGTATAAGGATTCACGTCGGCGGTCTGAGGGCGATGGTAGGACACCGACCTCGAAAAGTCACCGTCGTTAAGCGGTCTTGTGAGCGTCCTTACCCAGACCTACGCTGCCGTGCCATGGAAATGAGTTCGGCGGCCGATTCCTCACATTCCCCATCCGTCACCGTGTCCCACGTCCCCGTCTCCCCCCAGGGGCGCACGGCCGTGGTGACCCTCGACCGTCCCGACGCCGGCAACGCGATGGACACCCCCCTGCTGGTCCAGCTCACGGAGGCGCTGCGGTCCCTGACGGCCGATCCGGAGCTGCGGGGGGTCCTCGTCACGGGCGCGGGGCGGGCCTTCTGTCTCGGCGGCGATCTGCGCGCGTACCACCAGGCCATGTCGGACCCGCAGTTCGACGCCGTGGCCTACGGCGACCGGCTGACGGGGCTGCTGTCCGAAGTCGTACTGACCATACGCTCCTTGGGCTGCCCGGTCCTGGCCGCGGTCAACGGCCAGGCGGCGGGCGCCGGGTTCTCCCTCGCGCTGGCCTGCGACCTGCGCATCGCTTCGCGCCGGGCGTCCTTCCACTTCGCGTACGGCGCCATCGGGGCCTCGACGGACGCCGGCATGGCCTGGTTCCTGCCCCGCGTGGTCGGCCACGCCCGCGCGCTGGAACTGCTTCTGGAACAGCCCGTCCTGCGCCCCCCACAGGCGCTGAAGGAGGGCCTGGTCGGTGCGGTCGTCGACCCCGCGGACCTGGTGGACGCGGGGCTACGCCGACTTGAGGAGCTGGCGCAGGCCGCCCCGCACGCCGTCCGCAGCGCCAAGCGGCTGCTCGACCGGAGCCTGTCGACCGGCCTCGCGGACCACCTCGAGCTGGAGCGCGCGGACTTCGCGGCCGGGGTGGCCTCACGTGACATGCGGCGCGGGGTCACGTCCCTTCTCGCCGGGGAGTGGCCCGAGTTCCGGGGCGAGTGACCTCACCGCTGTCGCCCGTGGCGGCCTCGGCACCGTCGCCCCTGCCCGCCCTGTCCCCTGTGTCGTCCCCGCCGCCCGTACTGTCCTGGTCGTAGCCGCCGTCCACGCCGCGTACGCGCCCGGCGTCCGCGCCTCGTGCACGGCCGGAACCAGCACCTCGCGCACGCCCAGTGTCCGCGCCCAGGAACAGGACCGACACCACGGCGGGGAGGGTGACCGCCGACGCCCACAGCCAGCCGTGCCGCAGCGCATCGCGCAGCTCGGGTGGAGCGGGGGTGCCGACCACGGCCACCAACAGCGCCACCCCGAAGACCGCGCCCACCTGCCGTGCCGTCGCGTTGCCCGCCGAGCCCACCGCGTACCGCGCCACCGGCACCTGGGCGAGCGACGCGGCGCTCAGCGTCGGCAGGGCGATGCCGGCGCCGAGGCCGGTCAGCGCGCTGACCGGCAGCCACTGGCCCAGGAAGTCCGGGTCGGGCCCGATCCAGGTCCCGTACAGGAGCGCGCCGACCGCGAAGACCACCAGGCCCAGCAGAGCGACGGCGCGCGCCCCGGTCCTGCGGGCAAGGCGCTCGGCCGGCAGCGCGACGAGGGCAGCGGCGATCGGGGCGGGGGTGACGGCCAAGCCCGTGCGCAGCGTGGAGTAGTGCCAGATCGAGGTCAGATACAGCACGTTGCACAGCAGGGTGGCGAAGAAGGCCACCGCGAAGACCAGGGACACGGCATTGGCGACGGCGAAGGTACGCAGTCGCAGCAAGGCCGGGTCGAAGGCGGGTGCCGGGTGTCGCGCCGAGCGCAGCGCCATCCCGGCGAGGGCCGCCACCGCGAGCGCCAGGGAGCCGACCGTGGCGGCGGAGGCCCAGCCCCAGTCGTCGCCCTTGACCGCCGCCGCGGCCAGCGCCCCGACGCCCACGCCGAGCAGGGCGGCGCCGATCAGGTCCGGCATCGGCAGGCCCCGCGGCTCGCGGCTCTCGTGCAGCACCCGCCATCCCAGGACTCCCGCCAGCGCCCCCAGCGGGAGGTTGACCACGAACACCAGCTCCCAGCCCTGGGCGCTGATCAGCACCCCACCGACCGAGGGCCCGATGCCGGCGGCGGCCGCCGAGGTCGCGCCGTACGCAGCGACCGCCGCGGCCCGGCGCCCGGCCGGGTACACCTCCAGGAGCAGCGCCAGCGACGTCGGCACCAGCATCGCCCCGCCCACGGCCTGTACGACGCGGGCGGCCACGAGCACGTCGACGCTCCCCGCCAGCGCGCACACCCCCGAGGCGAGGGTGAACACCGCGAGCCCCGCCAGGAAGGCCCGCCTGCGCCCCCAGCGGTCGGCGAGGCGGCCGAAGGGCATCAGGAAGGCGGCGAAGACGATGTTGTAGGCGTTCAGCACCCACGACAGGTCTCCCAGGGAGTCCGCGGGGAACGAGTGGTGCATGTCGGGGATCGCGATGTTCACGATCGTCGCGTCCAGGAACGCCATGAAGGCGGCGACGAGGGTGACCGCGGTCACCGGGCCCGTCCGTGGCACGGATCGATCAGGCACCAGACTCAGCCCCCCCTGTCCTCCGGTCCCTCACCGAGCCGCCGCACGAGGAGCACTGCCCCCGTGGGCAGAACGCGCAGACCTTACGGGGCGAGGGCGACAGCCACAAGGGACGGGCGTGGAGTCCGCCGCATTCACGCCAGGGTGGTGCCGGACCACGTAGGCCGTTCCGCGCTCTCCAGGTCGGCCAGCAGCACGGCTGCGATCTCGGACCGCGGCTGCGGATCCATCAGTTCCTCGTGGCGGAACCCGATCCGGGCGACCTGGACCGCGCCCTCGACGTGGGGCGCCCAGCACTCCGCCCGGGCCCGGAGTTCGTCCTCGGTGGCGCCCTTCGTGCCGACGAACAACCGGACGGAGCCGGTGAAGCGGGTGGGGGCGTAGCGCTGGGCCAGGACCGCGTTGTTGCGCATCACGGCGAGGACGCGCTCCAGGTGCCGGGCGCCGATGCCTGCGAGCCTGCTGCCCTCGTCCCGGGCGAGGGCGAGCGCGCTGTCCGGGGTCAGCGCGGTGCCGGGGTGACGGATTCCCGCGTGGTCCAGGAAGGCCGCGAGCAGTTCGCTCTCCGACGGCGGCCGCTCCCCCGCGACGGCGGGTCGGCTGTCCACCACCGTCAGCGAGGCGACCACCGCGCCCGCGGCCCGCAGCCGCACCGCCGCCTCGAAGGCGAGCAGCCCCCCGAAGGACCAGCCGAGCAGGTGGTAGGGCCCGTTCGGACGGAGCTCCCGGATGCGGCCGACGTACTCCTCGGCCACCTCCTCGACCGACGCCGGGAACCGGGAGGAGCCGCCGATGTGGGGCGATTGCAGACCGAAGACGGGCCGGGCGGGACCCAGGTGCGCGGCCAGACCCGCGTAGGGAAGGCTCAGGCCGAGAGCGGGGTGGAAGCAGAACAGCGGGGGCCGGGAGCCGGAGGACCGTATCGGAAGGACCGGCGCGAAGGAGTCCTGCGGAGTGTCCTGCGGGGTGTCCTGTGCAGAGTGCTGTGGCGTTGCGCGCGCGGTGTCCGGTCGCGCTGGCGTGCCCGGGGCTCCGGCACCCTTGTCCCTGAGTACGACGGCCAGTTCGGCCGCGGTCGGCGCGGTCAGGATGTCGGTCAGGGACAGGCGCACGCCCAGGGCGCGGCGGATGCGCGACAGCGCCTGGGTGGCCAGGAGAGAGTGTCCGCCCGCTTCGAAGAAGCTGTCCCTGACCCCGATCCGTACGCCCCCGAGGACGTCGCTCCAGATGTCGAGGAGCGCCGCCTCCACCTCGTCCCCGGGAACGTCGTCGGTGGGTGTCCGGCCCAGGTGGGCCTCCGGGTCGGGCAGGGAGCGGCGGTCCACCTTGCCGTTGGCCGTCAGCGGGAGCCGGTCGAGGAAGACGATCGCGGACGCGGCCATGAAGGCGGGCAGCCGTTCCGCCATGCGGCGGGCGAGGTCGTGCTCGGCGGCCGGGTCCGCCACCACATAGGCGATCAGGCGCGCCTCCTCGGTTCCGGCGGCGTCGACGACGACCACGGCGTCCTTGACCTGCGCCGAGGAGAGCAGCACCGTCTCGATCTCGCCCGGCTCGACGCGGTAGCCGCGGACCTTCACCTGGTGGTCGAGCCGTCCTCGGAAGTCGAGTTCGCCGCCGGGCAGTGACCGGACCAGGTCCCCGGTGCGGTACATGCGGCTGCCCGCCGGGCCGTAGGGGTTGGGCAGGAACTTCTCCGCGGTCATGTCGGGCCGGCGCCAGTAGCCCCGGGCGAGGCCCGGGCCCGCGAGGTACAGCTCGCCGACGACGCCGACGGGGACCGGCGACAGCGCCTCGTCCAGGACGAGGGCCTGGGTGCCCGGGAGTGGATGGCCGATGGTGATCCGTTCCGCCGTGGTCACCTCGCGGCCCGTGGCGTAGGTCGTGTACTCCGTGGGGCCGTACAGGTTGTTGATCCGTGCCCGCGGTGCGAGTCGGCGCAGCTGGGCCACGATCTCCGGCCGCAGGGCCTCCCCCGCCAGGTTGATCGCGCGTACGCCGGTCGGTATGCGGCCCGCTTCGGCGAGGACCCGGCCCACCGACGGCACGATGTTGAGCAGGCTCACGCCCCCGCAACTGTCCGGAGCGTCACCCGCGGCCCCGGCGTCCGTGTCCAGCAGGTCCAGGGCGTTGTCCGCCAGGATCACCGTGCCGCCGACCGACAGCGGCGCGAACAGCTCGAAGACGGAGAGGTCGAAGGAGATCGACGTGCTGAACAGCACCCGGGCGAGCTCCTCCTCGGTGAAGGACGTGCTGGCCCAGCGCACGAACGCGACCGCGTTCTCGTGCCGCAGCACGACTCCCTTCGGGCGGCCCGTCGATCCGGAGGTGTACAGGCAGTACGCCGCGTTGTCCGGCACCGCACCGGCGTCTTCGTACGCCCCGGCGACCGTGAACGGCTCGTCGATCAGGAGCAGTTCGGCCGCGGGCCCCTCCAGCCGGTGGGCGACGTCGGAGGAGGTCACCACCACCTTCGCCCCGCTGTCCTCCAGCATGCCCCGGACGCGGGCCCGGGGGTACTCCGGGTCCAGCGGCAGGTAGGCGCCGCCCGCCTTCAGCACGGCCAGCAGGGCGACGACCATCGTGGCCGAGCGGCCGAGGAAGACGCCGACGAGCTGCTCGGGACCGATCCCCCGCTCCCGCAGCAGCGCTGCCGCGCGGTCGGCCCTGGCGTCGAGTTCGCGGTAGGTGAGCCGCTCCTCTCCGGCGACCACCGCGAGGGCGTCGGGCGTGCGGCGTGCGGTGCCTTCCACCAGGTGGTGCAGGCAGGTGTCGTCGAGGGTGTGCCGGGGCGCTCGGGACAGTTCGGCGACCCGGTCGGCGAGCCGGGCGTCCGGGAGGAGGGACAGCGCGCGCAGGAGGGCGGCCGGGTGTCGGGTGACCCGGTCGAGCACGGTCAGGATGCCGTCGGCCAGGCCCTCGACGGTCGACCGGTCGAACAGGTCGGTCGCGTACTCCAGGCCCGCCGTGATCGATCCGTCGGGGCCGATCTCCTCCGTGACGAAGGTCAGGTCGAACTTCGCCGTACGGTCCCCGGTGTCCAGCCGGGTGACCCGCAGCTCGCCCAGGCGGTGCTCGCCCGGGGTCAGATGGGCGGACATCACCTGGAAGAGGGGGTGGGCGCCGGCCTCGCGGGCGGGGGCCAGTTCGGCGACGAGGCGGCCGATGGGCAGGTCGCGGTGGTCGTAGGCGCCGAGCAGGTCGGTGCGCACGCTGTCCAGGAGGGACAGGAAGGTGCTGTCCCTGCCGATGGTGCTCCGCAGGACGACGGTGTTGACGAAGTAGCCGATCAGACGGGCGGCTTCGTCGTGCGAGCGCGCGTCCACCGGGAACCCGACGCAGATGTCCGACTGCCGGGTCCACTTCGCCAGCGTCGCGTGGAAGCCCGCGAGCAGCACCATGTACAGGGTGGCGTCGTGTTCCTTGCGCAAGCCCTCCAGGCGCGCGGCGAGCTCCGGTGGCACGCTGAACCTCAGCATGTCGCCGGACTGGGTGGGCACCGCGGGACGGCTCCTGTCGGTCGGCATGTCCAGCAGCGGGGCCGCTCCGGCGAGCCGGTCCTTCCAGTACCGCAACTGCCGTGCGTAGTCGGGCCCTTCGGCCCACTCCCGCTGCCATACGGCGTAGTCGGCGTACTGCGCGACCGGCGGCGGCAGCGGGGACGTCCGGCCCGCCGCGAAGGCGCGGTACAGCGCGTCCAGTTCGTCGAACATGATCGCGGTGGAGGGTCCGTCGATGGCGATGTGCGGGACGGTGACCAGGAGGACGTGGTCGGTGGGCTCGTTGCGGACCAGGTGCACCAGCAGCGAAGGGTCGGCCGCCAGGTCGAAGCGGTGGTCGGTGTGGGCGTCGCTGATCGCCGCCAGCCGGTCCGCGCGCCGCTCCGGCGGCAGCTGCGAGAGGTCGGTGACGTCCATGAGGACCTCGCCGGGCGGGTCGACGATCTGGTGTCCGACCCCGTTCTCGGAGACGTAGCGCGTGCGCAGGCTCTCGTGCCTGCGCACGAGTTCCGCGAACGCGCCGCGCAGTGCGCGCTCGTCCAGCTCGCCCCGCAGACGCAGGTCGGTCCGTACGTTGTACGCCATGTCGTGGGCGCCGAGCTGGTCGATGTACCAGAGCCCTTCCTGGCCCAGGGAGAGAGGGAGGCGCGTCGGGCGCGGCCTGCCGGTGAGGGAGGTCCGGTCCTGGCTGAGCGCCGCGACGATCTCGGTTCTGGCGCTCCGCAGGGCGGCGAGGACGGCCGGGGCGAGCGGCTCGGGCGCGCGGTAGCGCAGCGAGCCCTCGTGGACCCACAGACGGGTGCCGGAGGCGCGCAGCTCGGCGAGCAGGCTCTGCACATCGCTCATGACCAACTCCTGGTGGGTGGCGGCGCTAGCTCAGCGCGAGGAGGTCCAGCAGGTCCTCGTTGTAGAAGTCGTCGAGGCCGCAGGCCCCGGACAGGGTGCCGAAGTACCGGTCGACCAGGTCCTGGCGACCGGCGATCGCCCGCAGCAGGGAGAGCCGTGACTCCGGGACCCTGAGTTCGGCGGTCGTGAGGGTGCTGCGGTAGAAGCCCAGGAACCGCTGCTCCAGTTCGGCGGCGTACCGCACGAGTGCCGCGTCGAGGCGCGGCTCCTCGTCCAGGCCGGTGCCGATGCTCTCGGCGAGGAGCTCTGCCTGGAGGAAGGCGTCGGTGATGCCGCGTGCGGCGATGGAGTCCTTGTGGTGGGCGGCGTCGCCGACCAGCGCCCAGCCGGGGCCCGCCGCGCGGCGCAGGTAGTTCTGCTGGTCACCGGTGCCGTAGAGCCGTTCGGCCCGGCGGGCATCGGTCATCCGCTCGGCCAGGCGGGGGGCGGTCGTGCGCACCGCCTCCAGATAGGCGGGCTCGGCCGCCGCGCGCACGGTCTCGAAGTCCGCCTGCGGGAAGTACGTCATCACCAGCGTGAGCGCGTCGTTCGTCGGGATCACCCCGATCCACCGGCCGGGCCGCTCGTACAGCTCGAAGTCGGCGGGCAGGCCTTCCCAGTAGCTGTAGTAGGTGCAGGTCAAGCGCCGGTCCTCGGTGACCGTCGGGGCCTGCGCCCGCCGGGCGACGAGCGAGCGCATGCCGTCGGCGCCGACGACGAGCCGGGCGCGTTCGACCGACCGCTGCCCTCGGGGTGTGGTGTACGCGACTCCGGTGACCCGGTCGCCGTCGAAGAGGAGGTCGTCGACGCGGCACCCCTGGCGGAGTTCCGCGCCCGCCGCGACCGCGGCATCGGCGAGGAGGGGGTCGAGCACGTGGCGGCGGGGCGCCCATCCCGCCCGCTGGCCCCCGACGGGCGGGGAACAGCCCGAGATGCTGACGTCAGCGGCCTCGTACCGCACGCGTTCGAGGGGCGGGCAGCCGGAGTCCCGCACCGCGGCGAGGAATCCCCAGCGGTCCAGGAGCGCGGTGCCGGGCTGGTGGATGTAGTGCGAGGAGAGCGTGTCCCGCGGGAAGCGGACCCGGTCCATGAGCAGGACGCGGTGTCCGGCGCGCGCCAGGAGCATCGCCGTAGGAGATCCCGCGCAGCGCGCGCCCACCACAATGACGTCGTACATCTTGTCTTCTTCCTCCTGGTTGTCGGGCGGTGGACGGTATGGGCCCGTTGATTGCGCCGGGCCGCTGCGCCTTAATGAGGGCGGCGATAGTGGTGTCCCGCCGCTTCCCGTCGTAGCCGTGCGGTCCGGACGAGAGGGAGGGGTTCGCGTGCGTGCGATCGTGATCCGGGCGCCGCGCGACGTCCGTGTCGAGGAGGTGCCGGACCCGGTCGTGCGACGGCCGACGGACGCCGTGGTGCGCCTCGTCGGCTCCTGCGTCTGCGGCAGCGACCTGTGGGCGTACCGAGGGGTGGCACGCACCGCGCCGGGGCAGCGGATGGGGCACGAGTTCGTGGGCGTCGTGGAGGAGACCGGGTCCGAGGTGTCCCGGCTGCGGCCCGGGGACTTCGTCATCGCGCCGTTCGCCTGGTCCGACGGGGTCTGTGAGCACTGCCGCGAGGGCCTGCACACCTCGTGCCCGCAGGGCGGGTTCTGGGGCGACGAGGGCTCCGACGGCGGGCAGGGCGAGGCGGTGCGGGTGCCGTTCGCGGACGCGACGCTGGTGCCACTGCCGCCCGAGCTCGCCGGGGAGCGGAAGCTGCTGCCCGGCCTGCTCGCGCTGTCCGACGTCCTGAGCACCGGTCACCACGCGGCGGTGAGCGCGCAGGTGCGCCCGGGTGCCACGGTCGCGGTGGTCGGCGACGGCGCGGTGGGGCTGTGCGGGGTGCTTGCCGCGCGGCGCCTCGGCGCGGAACGCGTCCTGCTGCTCGGCCACCACGAGCAGCGCGTCGGCGTGGCGCGCGCCTTCGGCGCCACCGACGTCATCTCCGTGCGGGGCGAGGCCGCCGTGGCAGCGGTGCGCGACCTGACCGGCGGCCGGGGTGCCCACGCGGTGCTGGAGGCGGTCGGCACCGCCCGGTCGCTGGGCACCGCCCTCGCCATCGCCCGGGACGGCGGTGCGGTCGGCTGCGTCGGGGTGCCGTACGGCGGCAACGCGGGGGTGGATCTGCGCCGGATGTTCGACCACAACATCGCCCTGCGCGGGGGCATCGCCCCGGTCCGCGCCTACATTCCCGAGCTCCTGCCGGACGTGCTGTCCGGCGCCCTGGATCCGGGGCCCGTCTTCGACCGCACGGTCCCGCTGGCCGAGGTGCCCGACGGCTACCGGGCGATGGACGACCGCTCGGCCCTGAAGGTGCGCATCACGTTCTGAGCGCGCGCGGCGGCGGTACGGGGGCGGCTCCGCTGCCGCGCGGTGTCCTGGTCCCGTCAGGCGGCGCGCTTCACGTGCCGGACCAGCCACCTCAGCAGGGGATCCAGATCGGCGGCGGCCGACAGGACCCGGTCGACGGCCTCGGGGGTGTGCAGCCAGTCCTCGTCGCCGAGGTACCGGGCGGCGATCAGGGAACGGTGGCGCAGCAGATGGGTGCGGGCGTGGTCCACCGGATAGCCGCGCGGGGGGCGTTTCATCACGTCCCCGGAGATCTCGTAGCCCTTCTTCCGTACGTCCTCGACGAGGGCGGCCAGTTGGCGGCCGCTGCCTTCGGCGGCCACCGCCTTGCGGAACGCGTCCACCTGGCCGGGGTCGGGATACCACCAGGCGCCCTGGATCCGCAGGCCGTCCAGGTCGAAGTGGAGGCCGATCTCGATCTTGCGGCCGAGGCGGATCACCGCGCCCTGGTGCTGCCACCACCACGCGTCGGTGCGGTAGTGCCAGACGGAGAAGTCCTCGTAGCGGGGGTCGGCGTCCGCGACCTCGTGCAGCAGGGCGATCATCGGCTGCCGGACGAGGTGCTCGCGGTCCGCGCGGCAGCGCTCGCGGGTCGTGGGGGACGGCTCGCCCTGCAACTGCACCAGCACGTCCATGGCCCGCTCCGGCCAGCCTGTGAACCGTCCACGCATCCGCGCAGGATAGCTCACCCATGATCCGCGCGCGGGGACAGCGAGACGGGCAGGGAGGCGTAGCCCCAGACGTGGTGCGAGGCGTTGCGGCGGGGCTCGCCGGCCAGTTCCACCTTCCCTGTGCGGTGGGCGAGTTCGCCGAGGAACACCGTGAGCAGGAGCCGGGCGAGCGGGGCGCCCAGGCAGAAGTGCACTCCGGTGCCGAACGTGAGGTGGCGGTTGGGCCGCCGGTCGAAGCGGACGGTGTCGGGTTCCTCGAAGGCGGAGGCGTCGCGGTTGACCGACGTGAGCCACACCACGACCGCGTCACCGGCCTTGATCCGGGCGCCGGACAGGGTGAGGTCGCGGGTGGCGACGCGCAGCACGTGGGTCGCCGGGGCCGTCAGGCGCAGGATCTCCTCGACGACGGGCGCCGTCTCCAGGCGGCCCGCGCGCAGTTCGGCCCATGCCGTCGAGTGCCTCAGCAGGGCCAGCAGGCCCGAGGTCATGGCGTTGCGGCTGGTCTCGGTGGCGGCGACGATCACGTTGTCGCAGGCCAGGATGATCTCCTCGTCCGAGATGTCCTGGCCGCGGGAACGGGCGTGCAGCAGCGCGGAGACGACGTTGGCGTCGGGGGCGCCGGGCGGTTCGAACAGCGCCTCGGTGTAGTAGCGCAGGATCTCCAGGTGGGCCTCCTGGACCTCGCCGCTGTCCACGTCGGCGCCGGTGACGCAGGCCATGGCGGCTTCCAGCGGGCCGACGGCGTCGTCGCGGACGCCGAGGAGTTCCGCGGTGACGGCCAGGGGGATGCGGGCGGCGATGTCCGTGGCGACGTCGCAGTGACCGGCCGTCAGCGCCTCGTCGATCAGCGCCGCCGTGACCTGGCGGGCGCGGGTTTCGAGGCGGGCCATGGCGCGCGGCGTGAACAGGGGGGTGAGGGCCTTGCGGATCACGTCGTGGCGGGGCGGGTCGGTGAGGGCCAGCATCGTTCCGGCCCCCGGGTAGGGCTCGGTGAGGTTCTCCCGGAGCATGGTGCCGCGGGTGGAGGTGAAGTCCTTCCAGTCCCTGAGCACCCGCTGGGCGTCCTCGTAGCCGGTCACCGACCAGAAGCCGCCCCGCTCCCCCTCGTCCTGCCAGCTGACCGGGCGCGTGTCCCGCAGTTCCCGCCACAGGCCGTGGGGATCGCCGCGGGCGTACAGGTCCGGGTCCGTGAGGGAGGGCGCGGGGCCGGAGAAGGGGCACTCTGGGGGCGCGAGGGGCACGGGTGCACTCCGTTCGGGGTCCGGTGGGGCCCTAGGGCCGGTCGGCGAGGAGGTCTTCGACGTGGCGGGCGAGCTCCCGCAGCTGGGGGTGCTGGTAGACGGCGCGGGTGGAGATCACCACGCCCAGGCTTCTCTTGAGGCCCGCGATCACCTTGAGGGCCATCAGGGAGTGCCCGCCGAGCACGAAGAAGTCGTCGTCGGCGCGGACCCGGTCCCGGCCGAGCACCTCGGCCCAGGTCCGCGCGATCAACGGCTCGACGGGCCCGGTCGGTTCGAGGTGCCCGTCCTCGTCCGCCGGGCGCGCCGCCCGGGCGCGGTCGGCCGCGGCCGGCAGGGCGGCGTGGTCCAGTTTGCCGTTGGCGGTCAGCGGCATGTCCGGCAGGACGGTGAGGCGGGAGGGCACCAGGTAGGGCGGCAGGGTCGCGGCGAGGTGGCGCAGCAGGCGGGCCGCCGTCCGTGCGGGGGCGTCGGCCGTGGCGGGGCCGTGGGCCAGGGTGCAGTACGCGGACAGGCCGCGCGCGGTGTCCGCGGTGACCGCCGCCGCGGCGACGTCCGGGTGGTCGGCCAGGACCGTCTCGATCTCGCCCGGTTCGATGCGGAAGCCGTGCAGTTTCACCTGGCGGTCGGTGCGGCCGAGGTAGTCGAGGGTGCCGTCGGCGCGGCGTCGTACGCGGTCCCCGGTGCGGTACATCCGGGATCCCGGTGGCGCCGCGGCCGCCGGGTCGGGCAGGAACCGTTCGGCGGTGAGGGCGGGTCGGCCCAGATACGCCTGCGCGACGCCGGCGCCGGCGAGGAACAGCTCGCCCTCGGTGCCGTCGGGCACCGGCCGCAGCTGCCCGTCGAGCACCTGGCCCCGTACGCCGTGCAGCGGCAGGCCCAGATGCGTCCGGTCGCCGGTGATCCACGCGGCGGTGGCGTCGACGGTGGTCTCGGTGGGGCCGTAGACGTTGACCGCTTCGACGAGCCCGCGCTCGGCCGCCAGCGCGAGGTCCCGCCACAGGGGCGTAGGGATCGGCTCCCCGCCGACGAACAGGCGCAGCGGTGTGGGACCGGGGCGTTCGAGCAGCAGGTCGCTCAGGACCTGCCAGTGCGAAGGGGTCACGTCGAGGTCGGTCACGCCGTGGTCGCGCACATGCGCGGCGAAGGCGGCGGGTTCGGAGCGCAGCCGGTCGTCGATCAGGACGAGGGTGTCGCCGCGGCACACCCGGGTCCACTGCTGGACGGACGCGTCGAAGGAGACGCTGGCGTTCCAGCCGACCGTCCTGGGCGCGTCCGCGTAGAGCCCGCCGTGTTCCAGGGCGGCGATCAGGTGGGCCACGCCGCCGCGGGAGACGACGACGCCCTTGGGCCGGCCGGTCGAACCCGAGGTGTAGATGACGTAGGCGGGGTCGTCGGGGGTGTGGGTCGCCTCCGGGCGGCGGGCGGCGGTGTCCGGGGCCCGCTCGTCCACGGTCACCGGGCGGACGCCCTGCTGGGGCGCCGGGTCCGGCCGGTCGGTGACGACCAGGCGCAGGTCCGCGTCCCGCGTCATGTGCGCGAGGCGCTCGGTGGGGTAGCCCGGATCGAGCGGGACGTACGCGCCGCCCGCCCGCCACACCGCGAGCAGCGCGACGACGAGGTCCACCGAACGCGGCAGCCGCACGCCCACCAGCGTGCCGCGGCGCACGCCGTGCCCGGCAAGCACGTCGGCAAGGCGGGCGCTGCGGTCCTTCAGTTCGCCGAAGCTCAGGCAGCGGTGGCCGTCGCGGACCGCGGGCCTGTCCGGGGCGCGGTCCGCCTCCCGCAGGAAGCGCAGGACCGGATCCTCGTGGGGGCCGGGTCCCGGGTCCGCCGGTGTCCGCGCGCTGTCCGTGTCCGGCGTGGCGGCCGCCTTCGTCGTACGGGGGGTCATGCGGCAAGGCCCGCGAGGGCGGGCACCGTGGGCCGGCAGTCCTCCAGGCGGACGGGGTCGCCCATCGCCACGAGGATCCTGCGCTCGCCCCGGAAGGCCTGGCGGCCGTGGGCGGCGAGCACGTTGTCCACCACCATCAGGTCGCCGGGCCGCCAGCGCTCCCACACGGTGGCCTTGTCGTACGCGGCGTGGATGGCGGCGATGTCCTCCTCGGCGAGCGGCTCCCCGTCGCCGTAGGAGGTGTTGAACGGGAGCCGGTCCGGGCCGAGTTCGCCCGTCAGGACGTCGCGGATGTCCGGGTCGAGGGACCAGGCGTTCCAGAACGCCACGTGGTTGAACCAGACCTCGTCGCCGGTGCGCGGGTGCCGGATGACCGCGGAGCGGCGCTGGGTGGTGCGCAGGCTGCCGTGCTCGTCCCAGGTGTGGGCGATGCGCTGGCGGCGGCAGTACGCGGCCACGGCGTCGGTGGAGTCGGTGCCGAAGGCGGTGCGCCAGTCGAGCGAGAGGTGCTCGTCGTAGGTGCGCGTCAGGGCCCAGCCCTGCCGCCGGAACCGCTCGGTGAGCTCGTCGGGCAGGTGGCGCAGCACCTCCCGGCAGTCGGCGACGGGTGTGGCGCCGCCGTGGTCGGGCGCGGTCAGACAGCAGAACAGCAGGGTGCCGGGGAAGGTGAGGGTGTAGCTGTTCTCGTTGTGCAGCCGGATGGGCTGGCTGGGCGGCAGGTCCGTCGAGGAGAAGACGTCGTCGCCGTAGGCGGTGCGGGGTGTGGCCTTCTCGCGGTAGGCGGCGTTCTCGGTCAGCAGCCGGTTGCGCAGCGCAGCGAAGTCCTGGGGCGTGGTGACGGGCAGGCCGCGCAGACAGACCGCGCCGTACCGGTCGAGGGCCGAGCGCAGGGGTGCCCGTACGGAGTCCAGCCAGGCGCCTGCCTCGGCCACGTCCTGGGTGTGCGGGGCCTGGACGAGGGCGGGTCGTCCGGCCGGCTTGACGCAGTCCACGATTGCCTCTCCTTGTGAAGGACGGTCGGCCCGGTCCTGGTGACGGGCGGTCAGCCCAGCGTCGGCCGGTGCCCGGTCGGCGCCGCGAAGTGCGTGGGCAGCGCCTCCCAGACCGCCGGGGTGTAGAAGTGGCCGCCGGGCAGCCGGTCGGCGCGCAGGGTCCCGCTGGTCGCCTCGGCCCACTGCCGGTCGGCTTCCGGTTCGATGACGGGGTCGTCCGCGCCGTACAGGACCTGCACGGGCACGCTCGTGCGGGTCCTGGACGGCCGGTAGGAGTCGCGTACCCGTACGTCGGCCCGCATCAGGTCGATCGCCATGCGGCGCAGGTAGGCGTCCTCGAGCGCGTAGTCGGGCAGGGAGCCGCTGGTGCGCATCCAGAGCAGCAGGTCCTCGTCGCTGTCCTCGGCGCGCGGGAAGCGGTCCCGTTCGGTGACTCCGCGGTACGGGGCGTTGCAGGAGGACACGATCAGGGTCTGCGGCAGGGGGCCGCCCCGGTGTTCGAGGCGGGTGGCCACGTCGTACGCCATCCAGCCGCCCATGCTGTGGCCGAACAGGACGTAGGGCAGCTCGCCCGCGGCGCTGCGCACCGCCTCGGTGGTGTCCTCGGCCAGCTCCTCCCAGCCGGGGGCGAAGTCCTCGGCGAACCGGGCCTCGCGGCCGGGGTAGCACACCAGCGCGAAGTCCGTCTCCTCGTCGAGCAGGGGACCCCAGCCGCGGTAGGCGCCGGTGCCGCCGCCGCAGAAGCCCAGGCACACCAGGGTCCGCCGGGCCGCGGGCCTGGGCAGGGGGCGGATCACGGCCCGCCGCGGGTCGAGGCGGGTGGTCATCGCGGTGTCCCTCTCCGCCGGGGTGCTGTCGCGGCCCGGTGTCCCGGGCGTGCGGACGTGGCCCTGAGGTCGCTCACTTCGGCTCCTTCCTCGTGCCCGGCGCGGGTCCTGGCACGGCACGGCCGTCGGGTCGTGCGCATGGGTCGTGCGCGTGGATCGTGCCGGTGGGGTCAGATCTCGGTGAAGTTCAGGCCCGCCTCGGCGATCGCCGTGAGGGCGGTGGCCAGTCGGGGCGCGTGGCGCTCGTCGAGCAGGGTGAAGTGGTTGCCGGGCACGGTGTGGGTCACCACGTCGGGGAGCACCTCGCCCCAGCCGTGGTCGGGTCCTTGGCGCAGCGCGGCGTAGGGGTCGGGCGAGGCGCCGGTCTCGGCAGCGCGCAGGAGGTGCACCGGGCCGTCGTAGGGGTGCGGGGCGTAGTCCAGGTAGGCGTTGCGGTTGCGCTCGATCGCCCGCCGCAGCCGGGCCAGTTCGTCGGGGGCCTCGTCGCCGATGGCCGTGTCCAGGCCCTCCGTGGCGATGATGTCCAGGTCCAGGAGCGCGGCGCGCGCCGCGGCCCGTTCGGCGGTCTCCAGGCGCCGTCCGTCGGGCGGCACCCAGGTGTCCAGCAGGACGGTGCCGATGACGTCCTCGCCGCGTTTGTGCCACGCGCGGGCCATCTCCAGGGCGATGCATCCGCCCATGGACCAGCCGGCGAGCAGGACGGGGCTGAGCCCGCGCACGCCGTCGACCGCCTCGACGTAGCGGGCCGCGAGGCTCTCGACCGTGTGCTCGGCCTCGCCGTGCGGGGACTGCAGGCCGAGGACGGAGAAGTCGTCGCCGAACGCCCGGGCGACGGCGTGGAAGGGCAGCGCCGACCCGGACGTGGCGTGGACGAAGACGACCAGGGGCCTGCCGGGGCGCGGCGCCAAGGGGACCAGGCTGGTCTCCGGGGCGCTGTGGGTGAAGTCGAGGCGCTCGGCGAGCCGCCGGACCGTCGGCGCCTCGAACACGTCGGCCACCCGCAGGCGCACGCCGAGGCGGCGCGCGCACACCGCGATCAGCTTGAAGATCTTCAGGGAGTGACCGCCCAGGTCGAAGAAGCTGTCGGTCACCCCCACCTCGGCCAGGCCGAGCGCCTCCGCGTAGCTGAGGGCGAGCTGGCGCTCCACTTCGCCCTCGGGCGGCACCCGGGGGGTGGTGCGCGGGAGCGTCTCGCCGAGCCAGGCCCGTTGCAGCGCCCGGCGGTCGGTCTTGCCGTTGACGTTGACGGGGATGGACTCGACGGCCTGGACGCCGGCGGGGACCATGGTCTGCGGGAGCGCGCCGCGCGCGTGGTCGAGCAGGGCCGCGGCGTCGAACCGGGCGCCGGGCGCGGTGCGGACGAAGGCGGCGAGGGCCCGGTCGACGCCCTCGCCCACCGTGACCACGACGCATTCGGCGACGTCGGGGTGGAGGCGAAGGACCGCCTCCACCTCGGCGAGTTCGATGCGGTTGCCTCGGATCTTGACCTGGGTGTCCAGGCGTTCCAGGAAGGTCACCGTGCCGTCCGGCCGGTAGCGGCACAGGTCGCCGGTGCGGTACATGCGGCTGCCCGGCGGGCCGTACGGGTCGGGCAGGAAGCGCTCGGCGGTCAGGTCCGGGCGGTGGTGGTAGCCGTGGCTGATGCCGATCGGGGAGCTGAGGTACGCCTCGCCGGGCACGTTGACCGGCACCACGTTCAGCTCCTCGTCCAGCACGTACATCCGGTAGTGCCGGTGGGGGCGGCCCAGGGGCACGACCGGGTCGCCGGGGGTGTCGGCGAGGCGGGTGCTGATCATGCAGGCGGTCTCCGTCGGGCCGTAGCCGTTGATCAGCTCGGTGCCGAGGGCGGCGAACTTCGCGTGGAACGCGTCGCGCAGGCCCGGTGTCACCACTTCGCCGCCGGTGTGCAGATAGCGCACGGCGCGCCAGCGCCCGGGGTCCTCGATGTGGTCGACGACCGCCTGCAACAGGGTCGGGGTGAGGTACACGGTGGTCACCGCGTGCCGTTCGACCACCTCCACGAGCTGCTCCGGGTCCTTGTCCGCGCCCGGTGGGCACACCACGATGCGGGCGCCCACGTACAGCGGCCACAGGATCTCCCACAGCGAGGTGTCGAATCCGTAGGACGTCTTGAACAGCATGACGTCGTCGGGCCGGTAGGCCAGCTGGCGCTGCATCTCCAGGATGTCGGCGACGGCCGTGGCGACCGGGCAGATGACGGCCTTCGGCTTGCCGGTGGATCCCGAGGTGTACAGCAGGTGGGAGACGTTGTGGCAGTCGCCCTGGGCCGGGAGGTCGCCGTCGGCCTCGGCCGTCGCGGCCGTGTCGAGATCCGCGAAGGTGTGCACGGACCAGGTCCCGACGGGCATCCGGCCGGTGCCGTCCGCCTCGGCGACCACGAGCTCCGGGGCGGTGTCCTGGAGCATGAACGCCAGGCGGGCGTCCGGCAGTTGGGGGTCGAGGGGCACATAGGCCGCGCCGCTCTTGGCGACGGCGTACACCATCGCCAGCGTGCGGACGCTGCGGTCCATGAACAGCGCCACCCGGGTTCCGGGCCCGGCGCCCAGGCCGCGCAGCGCCCGGGCAAGGCGGTTGGCCCAGGCGTTGAACTCGCCGTAGCTGAGGGTCTGATCGCCCACCTCGACGGCGACGGCGTCGGGGGTGCGCGCGACCTGCCGCTCGAAGGGCTCGGCCAGGGTGGCGTACGGGACGTCGAGCGGCTGGTGGGGGTTGAGGCCGTACAGGATCCGCTGCCGCTCCGCGTCGGTGACCAGCGGGTGGGTGCCGACGGCCGCGTCGGGGTCCGCCGCGAGCGCGGTGCTCAGGTGCAGCCAGATGTCGCGGAACCGGTCGAGGGTCGTGGCGTCGAAGAGGGCCGCCGAGCACTCCATGACCCCGCTGACGCCCCGCGGCGTCTCCGACAGCGTCACCGACAGCTCCCACTTGGCCGTGCCGTACTCCAGGAGCTTGAGCGGGTTCATCTGCGCGCCGCGCAACTGGAGCCGTTCGTCGCTCTGGAAGCCGAAGAAGGTCTGGAAGACGGGGTGGGTGGTGAGGCGGCGCGGGGTGCCCAGGGCGTCCACGATCCGTTCGAAGGGCACCGTCTGGTGGTCCTGGGCCTCGGCGGTGGTGGTGTGCACGGCGCGGATGACGTCGTGGAAGGACGCGGCGGCGACCACGTCGGTGCGCAGCGCCACCGACTTCACGAAGCATCCGGCGATCCGCTCGGCGTCGGGGTGGTCCCGGCCGCTGAGGGCGGTGCCGACGACGGTGTCGCGCTGCGCGGTCAGCCGCATCAGGAACACCTTGTAGGCGGCGAGCAGCACCACGAACAGCGTGGTGCCGTTGCGCGTGGCCAGGCCCTTCAGGGCACCGACCAGGGCGGGCGGCAGGTCGAGGGCGACGGAGTGGCCGCTGCGGCTCGGCTCGTCGCCGCGCGGCCGGTCGGCGGGCAGGTCGAGGACGGCCAGGTCGCCGCCGAGCTTCTCCTTCCAGTAGGCGAGTTCGACGACGGCGCGGTCCTTGTCGGCCGTGTCGTCGAGCCAGGCCGCGTAGTCGAGGAAGCCGACGTCCGGCGGCGGCCCGAGCGGCGCGCCCGCCAGCAGGGCGCTCAGCTCCTCCATGTACGTCGACATGGAGGCGTAGTCGTTGACGATGTGGTGGACGACGAACACCAGCAGCACGGCGTCGCCGGGCAGGGCGACGGCCGTGACGCGGAACAGGGGCGGCCGGTCGACGCGCAGCGGCACCTGGGCGGCGGCGTTGGCGATCTCCTCGGCGCGGCGCTCGGCGTCCTCGGCGGGCAGCGCGCGCAGGTCGTGCCAGTCCACGTCGGGGTCGAACGGCGGCCGGTCGTACTGGCGGGCCTCGCCGTCCTCGACGGTGATCCGCAGCCGCAGCGCGTCGTGCCGCTCGACCAGGGTGCGCAGGGCGCGGCGCAGGTCGGCCTCGGTGCAGGCCCAGGGGATGCGCAGGTTGTCGAAGCAGTTGTACTCGGTGCTGTCCGGGAAGAGCTGGGTGAAGAACCAGATGCCCGCCTGGGCGGGGGTGAGCGGCACGCCCGTGCCGGGCCGGTGCGCGGGGATGGCCAGGTGGCGGGTGGTGGTGACGCTCTGGCTGAGCAGCCGCCTGATCAGTTCGTGCCGGGCGTCGGTCGTCTTGTCCATCTCAGCCTCCCGAGCCGCGTGCGTTGAGTGCCTCGATGCGCTCGGCGGCTTCCTGCTCGGACATCGAGCCGACGAGCTCGCCCAGGGTCCGTTCGACGAGGGCGGCCAGGCCGCGTACCGTCGGGTCCTCGAAGAAGGCGGCGACGGGGACGCGGATGCCGAACAGGGCGGAGATCCTGACCATCACCTGGGCGACCTTCAGCGAATTGCCGCCCAGGGAGAAGAAGTTGTCGGTCGGTCCGACGTCGGGCAGCGCGAGGACGCGGCTCCACAGCCGGCACAGTTCGCTCTCCAGGTGCGACTGCGCCCGCTCGCCCTCGCCGCGGGCCGCCCTGTCCTCGGCGGTCGGCGCGGGCAGCGCGGTGCGGTCCAGTTTCCCGGAGGCGGTGTAGGGCAGGGCCGGCATGCGGACGTAGACCTGGGGCAGCAGGTGGCTGGTGAGGCGCTCGGCCGCCCACCGGGCCAGTTCCTCGATGTCCACGTCCGCGCCGACGACGTAGCCGACCAGGGTGGCGTCGCCCTGCTCGTCGGGGCGTACCAGGACCGCGCAGTCCCGCACGCCGGGTCCTTCGGCCAGGACCGCCTCGACCTCGGCGGGTTCGACCCGGGCGCCGCGGATCTTGGTCTGGGTGTCGGCGCGGCCCAGGAAGAGGATCTGCCCGTCGGGGGCGTACGCGCCGAGGTCCCCGGTCCGGTAGAGGCGTTCGCCGGGTTCGAGGGCGTAGGGGTGCGGGACGAAGCGTTCGGCGGTCAGCGCGGGCTGGTGGTGGTAGCCGCGGGCGAGGCCGCCCACCCCGGCGACGCAGATCTCCCCGGGGACGCCGTCCGGCACCGGCTGGAGCGCCTCGTCGAGCACGTACGGCCGGTACAGGCCGACCTGGCGGCCCACCGGTACGTGGGCGGCGTGCGGCGGCACCCCGGTGTCCAGGTTCGGCCGCCGGCCCGCCCAGACGGCGAGCTCGCACGTCTCGCTCTGGCCGTACGCCGAGTGGATCTCGGCGTCGCCGAACCGCTGCCGCACCCCGTCGAGGAGCCGGGTCGGCAGGGCCTCGCCCGAGGTCTGCACCCAGCGCACGCCGGGGAACTTCGCGTCCCCGGCCTCGTCGAGGAACACCTTGAGCATGGACGGCACGAAGTGCACGAACGTCACCTCGCCGCGGGTGAGCAGATCGACGAGGTGGGCGACGTCCCCCTCGCCGTGCGGCTCCGCCAGGCGCACCGCGCCACCGGCCGACAGCGGCGCGAGGATCTCGATGACCGCGACGTCGAAGATGAGCGGCGTCTTGTGCAGGGTGACCGTGCCGGGCCCCAGACCGTAGTACTCGGCCGTCCAGTCGACGCGGATCGCGGCGCACGTGTGGTCCGTGACCACGCCCTTGGGGACGCCGGTGGAGCCGGAGGTGAAGTAGATGAACGCGGCGTGGTGCGGGTGCACGGGGGTGCGGGCCGTGGCGCGTTCGGCGGTGTCGTCGTCCGGCTGCTCGCTCACGCAGGGGATGTCCAGGCCGTCGACGCCGCGGGTGCCCGGTGCGCGGACGACCAGTTGGGCGCGGGCCGAGCTCAGCACGGTCCGGATGCGTTCGGGCGGCATCCGGTCGTCGAGGGGCACGAAGGGCGCGCCGCACTTGAGGACGGCGAGCAGGGCCACGACCAGTTCGGTCGAGCGGCGCAGATGGAGGGCGACGGGCCGCTCGGGGCCCGCTCCCAGGGCCGTGAGCCGGTCGGCGAACCGCTGCGCGCGGGCGTCGAGTTCGCCGTACGTGACGGTGTCGTCGGCGGTGAGCAGCGCGACGCGGTCCGGGTGGCGGGCGGCCTGCTCCTCGAAGGGGCGGTGCAGCGGGTGCGGTGCGGGGGCGGCGGCCGCCCCGGCGTCCGTCGCCGCGATCCGGGCCGCGGCCTGCTCGGCGCTCAGCAGGCGCAGCGAGCCGACGCGCGTTGCGGGCTCGGCCAGGGCGTGGCGCAGCAGGGATTCCAGGGCGGCCGGGGTCCACTGCCCGTCGGGTGCGGTGATCTCCGCCGTGGCCTGCTCGGCTCCGGGCGGGGCGGTCAGGACGACCTGTACGGCGTCCTGTGCGTCCGGGGCGCTCGGCGTGGTCGGGGCAGCCGGGGCGATCGGGGCGGCCGAGGTAGGCAGGACCGCCGGGGCGATGGGAGTGGCCGGGGCAGGCGGTGCTGGTGGCGCGGAGTGGACCTGGGCCACGAGATCGGTGAAGCGCAGCGCGTCCGTCACCCGCACCGCCGACGGCGTACCGCCGGTGATCAGTCGGCGCTCCTCGACGCGGTCGTGGCGGAACAGCGTCGCGGCCACCGCCGCGGCGAGGACCGTGTCCGCCCCACAGCCGTCGTGGCGCGCGAGGGCCGCGGCCCGGGCCATGAGGTCCGGCGGCAGGGTCAGCCGCACGGCCGGTCGGTGGGTTGTCACTGGTGGTCCTCCCCCTGCGTCTGGCGGCCCGCGCTCGACGGTCCCGCGAAGCCGCAGGTGAGTTGCGCGGTACGGGCGGTGATGCTCGGGAAGCGGTGCTCGCACTCGCCGATGAACGGGGTGCGGTACGTGGGCGGCAGCCCTTCGAAGGTCTGCTCGCCGTACGGGTACAGGCCGTTGAGGGACACGTCGATCAGCGCGGCGCGCAGTCGGCGAAGGAGCTGGTCGAGCACCTGCCGCTCGGTGACGGGGCGGCGGACCGTCAGGAAGAAGTGGTCGTAGAACACCGAGCGCACGGCCCGGTCCTGGAGGCGCATCTCCCCGACCGACTGCTGGAGCAGGGACTCGCTGCCGGGTACCAGGCGGGCCGCCACCGCGCCGTGCACGACGTGGTTGACCCGCAGCGCCTCCTCCAGCTGGGAGTTTCCGAGGCCGTCGGCGGTGCCGGGGACCCGGCCGTGGAAGAGCCGGCGCACCGGGCGGTAGTCGGGTGCCCAGCTGCCGCTGAATCCGTGGTGGTGGCGGTGCATCGCCGGGCGGATGACCCGCTCGTAGCTGTCACGGGTGCAGGAACTGGTGTACAGCATCATGGCGTTGTATCCCTCGGCGAGCCCCGCGAGCAGCTCGGCACCGGTGCGCGGTGCGTCCGATGGCGGCCCCGGCTCCGGCGATGGCCCCGGCTCCGGCAGGCGGGCGAGGACCCGCGCCATCAGATGCCACAGCAGGAACGAGATCTGGTGCCCGGTGATCCACCGGAACCAGAACACGTCGTCGAGGGTGTCGCGGTCGGCGAGGTGGATCTCCTCCTGCGACAGCCACGCCGTGGCGTGTCCGAGCCTGCGCGCGGCGTGCTCCAGGGCGGCGTCGGCGGCGGCATCCGGCTCGTCCCGGTCGAGGTCGTCCGGCTCGGGCAGGTGGAGCGGCTCCAGACCGTAGGGGTAGGCGCCGAAGTCCCACTCCGCCACCCGCGTCGCGGTCGTCACCTCGGAGGGCCCGCCGCTCACGGGCGCGCACCGGGTATGTAGGTGAACTCGAACTCCAGACCGTTGACGTCGAGGAAGTAGAAGCTCTCCACGCCGTCGGCGTCCACCACGACGTCGGTGGCGGTCTCCTGGCCGACGAAGGTGTAGGAGCCGGAGCGGTACAGCGCCAGCCAGTGCTCGCGCCAGGCCACCAGTTCCTCGGAGGAGGCCGCCTGGAGGCACACGTGCTGGTACTGCGGCGCCTTGGGGTCGGGCGGCTGTGCGGCGCTGCCCTGCCGGTCGAAGAGGTGGAAGCGCACCGAGCCGCACGCCAGCTCCACGAGGGTGGTGATCCCGGGCAGCCTGCTGTGGGTGAGCGACGAGAACGTGGACAGCGTCCAGTTCGGCGTGCAGCCGAAGAAGTCCTGGTACCAGTTGAGGGAGTTGTCCAGGTCCGCGGTCTGTACGCCGATGTGGTTGACGGACGGCGCCGTCGCCGGTGGCGCTCCCGGGGCACGGCTCGTGCCGGGCGACGGCACGCTCATGAGCTCTGCTCCCCGGCCGCGGCCTCCATGCTCCGGCGCAGACTGGCCGGCCGCATGTCCGTCCAGACCTCGGCGATGTGCGTGAGGCAGGCGTCCTTGGGCCGTGGCGGGCCGATCACTTCCCAGCCGGCCGGCACGTCTCTGCCCGCCGGCCAGATGGAGTACTGCTCCTCGACGTTGCGTACGACGAGGAAGTCGGGCTCGCTCGCGGCCTCAGACGTGGTGTCCACTGCCGTCACCTCCCACAAGGCTCTCTACGGTGGCGTCGCCGCCCGGGTCCGAAGCGGTGCGGCCGTTGTCCAGGGACATGCCGAGCAGCAGGCCGATCAGGTCGCGGTGGTCGGTCTCCGCGGTGTCGGCGAGCGCGTGGGCGGCATGCCGTCGTTCGTGCTCCTCCTGGTCCTGCGACAGCTTGAACCGGCCCACGATCTCGGTGATCTCGACCTCGAAGCCGACGACGAAGTCGATCAGCTTGTCGATGCGTCCGTCGTCGGGTCGCAGTGTCGGCGGGCCCGGATCGCGTTCCGCGCGCGCGGCCAGTTCGCACAGGCCCGCCACGACCCGTTCGCGGTCGCGGACGATCCGGGCCCGGCCGCGGACCTGGACGGTGATGGAGTTCCAGGTCGGCAGCTGGTCCGTCTCGTGGACGGTGGGTGAGATGTAGCTGTTGGGTCCGTTGAACAGGATGGTCACCGGGCGGTCGTCGAGGAGCCGGACCTGCGGGTTCAGCCTGCGGCGTCCCGTGACCTCGTCGAGGTAGGTGAGGCGGTACAGGTCGTCGAGCAGGCGTTCCTCGACGGCTCCGTAGTTGGAGTTCCGCACGTCGGCGAGCTGCTTGGCCCGGCGCTCCGCGGGCTGCTCCAGGAAGCGGCGCGCGCTGTCGGAGAAGTACTGCTCGTTGACGAAGGGGCTGTTGTCCGTGGGGCGCGGCGCGAAGCCGGAGGCGATCAGATGGACCTCGCCGACGGGGTGCTCGGTGAGGGTCTGGAGCGCGATTTCTCCGGCGCTCTGGCCGTCGCCGACGAGGACGATCCGGTGCGCCCCGCCGGTGTCCGGCAGCCGCTCGGCGAAGCGGGGCAGGAATTCGCTGGAGTGGATCACGTGGTCGAGGTCGACGCCGTCGGGTATCCGGGGCTTCCCGCCGGGCGCCACGACCACGTTGCGGGCCCGCACGGTACGGCTTCGGCCGCTGGCCCGCTCGCGGTAGCGCACGTCGAACGACGACGTGCCGTGCGGGGTGACGCCGACGACCTCGGCGCCGTAGCGGACCTGCTCGGAGAAGTCGTCCGCCGCCCAGGCCAGGTAGTCGCTGTACTCGGCCCGCGAGGGATGGAACTCGTGCAGGTTCACGAACCGTTCGAGCCGGCCCCGGTGCTTGAGGTAGTTCAGGAAGGAGTACGGGCTCGCGAGGTTGCGCAGGCTGACCAAGTCCTTGAGGAAGGAGATCTGCATCCGGGAGCCCTTGAGCAGCATGCCCGGGTGCCAGCGGAAACACGGGCCGCGCTCCAGGAAGAGGCATGTGCGCAGCGGGTCGATCTCCCGCGCGGCGATGGCGAGCGCCAGGTTCGACGGTCCGAATCCGATGCCGACGACGTCGTACGGCTCGGTCGGCGACGGCCCCGCGGCAACAGCGGACTCCACAGCGTCGTTGAGCAAACCGGGTACCCCGTCCTCTGGTTCCCTTTGCCGGTGCACAGCCGCGTCAACCCCTGGGCGGTCCGCCCAGGGGAATCGATGCATACCACCCGCACGATCGACTCATGCGCGTGAAAAGCGAGGGGTGGCAAAGGATTGGAATGTTATTGATGCGCCATTTCGAAAACACGGCCTGCTCGAGGAGGTGCAGACGGAGCAGCCGTCCGGCGTGTCCGGCATCGGCCAATTCGGCCCCTGCCTTCACCATGCGATCAACATTCAACGAAGCCCCACACTACGGTGATCGAAAATTCCAGTCAACAGTGGAATCAGGACACAGCTCCCCTCCCCCACAACCTCTCGGCACGGAAACGCATCCGCCCACATTCGACGACATGTGCGCTGATGGCAGCCGTGAAGTGGAGATCAATCCACCATCTCGTCAAGGCGTACGGAATCAGCCCGCGTGAACGCCGTGCGAAGCTGCTCCCCAACGCCGTGCGAAGCTGCTCACCGGGCTACCGACCGCCTGTCGCCGTGGTGTTGACTGGCGAATATCACCGGGCTACGGTCGCCATGACTCCCGGTCCCGCACCATGCGTCCGCATCTCCGGGGCCCGTGCCTGCTGCGTGGCCGCGCACAAGAGCCGCCAGGCCACGCGAAGACGAGGCGTGACTCTCCATTCATCGGCAATTCACGCTGCCGCCGCCCTCACAAACCTGTTTCTGGAAGGACTGGCGAGTTTGCATTCTCATCGCGTCAGCACGGTGGAGATAGACGAGGAACGACTGGCCAAGGAGCTGGAGCAGGCGAAGGAGTTCGACTTCGCCGAGCCCTATGACGAGTTCCTGTGCAGCCGCCCGGCACGCCGACAAGGGCAGATCATGCTCTGGGCGCCCGGGGGCGACAACGGGGACGGCATCATCAAGCACTACGACGACGGCTGCGCGTCGGGTGTCACGGAGTACGGCCGGCAGTTGCCGTACCTCGTACAGATCATGGAAGAGTCGTTGTCCGTGCGCCATCTGCGGTTCGCCCGGCTGGCCGCGCTGACCTCGAACGTCTTGGTCCCGCACCGCGACTACGTCGAGTTCGACACGGCCGCCGCCACCGACAAGCGCCCCGCGCACCGGCTGCACATCCCGCTGATCACCTTTCCGGACTGCTACTTCAGCGACGACAACGTGGTCTTTCAGATGGCGGCCGGGGAGGTGTGGTTCCTCGACGTCACCAAGGTGCACAGCGCCGCCAACCTCTCCGACGAGCTGCGCCTGCACCTGATCGTCGACTTCGTCGACACCGAGGACCACGACGAGCTGCTCACCCTCGGCACCGAGCCCGAGCGGGTGATCCCCGACTCCCGCGTCGTCCACCGTCCACCGCTGCCGGACGCCGCCCGGCAGGCCCTGTACGGCCTGGCCGACGTGGTCGACCCGGGCAACCTGCGGGAGGTGTTCGGCCTGGTCGCCAGGGCGGGCTTCCAGTACGACGGCGGCGAGAACTTCTTCTGGCGGACGATCGCCGAGATCCGCGACCGGGTCGCCGATCCCGCGATGGCCGCGCGCCTCGCGGAACTGGACGACTACTTCCTGTGCGCGCGCACCACGTGACCGCCGCCCCGGAACCCGGGCGGGCTGTGCCACCCGGTGGCACGGCCGCGCCGACCCGCCGGTCGATGCGGCACGGCGTGGTCATCCTGCCGGAGTACACCTGGCCCAGGGCCCGGGACCTGTGGCGCAGGGCCGAGGAGCTGGGCTTCGACCACGCCTGGACCTTCGACCACCTGATGTGGCGGCGGCTGCGCGAGTCGACGTGGTACTCGGGCCTGACGACGCTGACCGCCGCGGCCGCCGTCACGACCAGGCTGCGGCTCGGCACGCTGGTGGCCAGCCCCAACCTGCGCCACCCGGTCTCCTTCGCCAAGGAGCTGATGACGCTCGACGACATCTCCGGGGGCCGCCTCATCTGCGGGGTGGGGGCGGGCGCCCAGGGCTTCGACGCCGAGGTCTTCGGCGCCGCTCCACTGTCCCTGGCCGAGAGGGCAGCCCGCTTCGAGGAGTTCGTCGAGCTGACGGACCTGCTGCTGCGCGAGGAGGAGACCAGCTACAGCGGCCGGTACTTCCAGGCGCGGGAGGCCCATATGCACCCGGGCTGCGTGCAGCGCCCGCGCGTGCCGTTCGCCCTCGCGGCCGGCGGCCCCCGCGGGATGCGGCTCGCGGCCCGGCACGCCCAGGCCTGGATCACCGTCGGGGTCCCGGGACGCTTCCAGGAGGGCCGCTTCGACCGGATGGCCGGGCTGCTCAGGGACCAGCTCGCACGGCTCGACGAGGCCTGTGCCGCCGAGGGCAGGGAGCCGTCCACGCTCGCCCGGATCGTCGTCGCCGGTGAACAGCTCGGTGGCGTCCTGGAGTCGGCGCAGTCCTTCACGGAGGCCAGGGAGATGTTCTCGGAGATGGGCTTCACCGACATGGTGGTCTTCTGGCCCCGCGCGGACTTCCCCTTCGCGGGGCGCCCCGAGGTCCTCGACGCCCTCGCGCCGCTGCTGCACGAGGACGCCGACACCGCGTCCCGGCCCGCCGACACCGCGACGCGTCCGGCATGAGCGGCACACCGCCGGACGACGGCGCCCACGCCCTGACCGGTGCGCTGCGCGCGGCCGGGGTCTCCGTGTGCTTCACCAACCCCGGCACCTCGGAGATCCATCTGGTGGCGGCGCTCCAGGACACCCCGGGCACGCGCACCGTGATGTGCCTGTTCGAAGGGGTGGCGACCGGCGCGGCCGACGGCTACGGCCGCATGGCACCCGCACCGGCCATGACCCTGCTCCACCAGGGTGCCGGGCTCGCCAACGGCCTCGCCAATCTGCACAACGCCCAGCGGGCGGGCTCTCCCGTGGTGAACGTCGTGGGCGACGGGGCGATCACCCACCGCGGCCTCGGCGCGCCCCTGGAGTCCGACGTCGCGGCCCTCGCCCGTCCCATGTCGCAGTGGGTCCGCACCAGCGCGCACGCCGCGGGCCTGGCAGCCGACGGGCTCGCCGCGCTGCGGGCGGCGTGCGGTCCGCCCTCCGGGGTGGCCACCCTGGTCGTCCCCTCGGACGTGGCCTGGTCGCCGTGCCGCCCGGAGCCACCGGGCCCCACAGCGGCGGACCCGCCCGCCCCCAGCGATCGGCAGCCGCACGCGACGGCGTCAGCGGGCGCTCCGGCCGACAGCGCCCGCGCGCTGCGGGCGGGCCCCGGCACCCTGCTGCTGCTCGGCGGACCCACGCTCACCGCCCGCGGCCTCGCCGCCGCCGACCGGATCGCGCGGGCCACCGGCGCCCGGATCCTCGCCGAGCCGTTCCCCGGGCGGCTCGAACGCGGCCTGGGCGTGCCGTTCGTCGAGCGGCTCAGCGCGGCGCCCGAGGCCGCGCGGGCCCGTCTCGCCGATGTCACCCGGCTGATCCTGGCGGGGGCGGCCCGGCCCGTCACCGCCTTCGCGACCCCCGGGGTGCCCGGCGACCTGGTCCCGCCCGGCTGCGCGGTGACCCGTCTCGCCGAGCACGGCCAGGACGTGGTCGACGTACTGGACGAGGTCGCCGACCGGGTCGCCCCGCGCATCCGGCCGCGGCGCCACGAGGCGCTGCCCGGGCCGCGCCCCTCCCCCGGAGCCGAGCTGACCGCCGAGACGGTGGCGCAGGTCGTGGGCGCCGCGCTGCCCGAGGGAGCCGTCCTGGTCGACGAGACCAACACGTCCGGCGCGGCCCTGCCGGCCGCGACCGCCTCGTCCGCGCGGCACGATCTGCTCACCCTGTCCGGGTTCGCCATCGGGCAGGGCCTTCCGCTCGCCGTCGGCGCCCAACTCGCCTGCCCCGAGCGGCCGGTGATCTGTCTGGAGGCCGACGGCAGCGCGATGTACACCCTCAGCGCGCTCTGGACCCAGGCGCGCGAGAACCTCGACGTCACCGTCCTCGTGCTCAACAACCGCAGCTACGCGATCCTGCGCCGGGAGGCCCGCCGCATGCTGGGGCCGTCCGCCGAGCCGCTGGCGGACCTCTTCGACCTGGACCGGCCCGACCTGGACTTCGTCCGCCTCAGCGAAGGCATGGGCGTACCGGCGTGCCGTGTCCGGACCGTCGGCGAGCTGGCCGACCGGTTGAAAGGGGCGCTGTCCGAGCCCGGACCGCACCTCATCGACGTGCCGGTGCCCGCGGCCCACTGACCCGGCGCAGCGCCGCGACCGTACGAACGACCAGGACCTGGTGAGGAGCGAGCAGCCCGTGACGACCGAGCCGCACCACGCACCCCGACCGACGCGCGTACCGGAGGAGGCACTCGCCGCCCTGTTCGCCGAATGCCTCCAGCTGCCCTCGGTCGGTGCCGACGAGGACTTCTTCGTGCTCGGCGGCTACTCGCTGACCGCGACGACCCTGTCGGCCCGCATCCGCAGCGCCCTGGGCGTCGAGGTGACCACCGCGGACATCTTCCGCAACCCGACCGTGCGGAGCCTGCGCGCCGCCCTGGACAGCGGACGGGAGGCGGCGCGGCTCGTCCGGCCCGCCGACCGCGGCGCGCCCGTCCCCGCGTCCTTCGCCCAGGAACGCCTGTGGATCCTCGACCAGTTCACCGGCCCCAGCAGCCTCTACAACGTCGCGCTGGTCCTGCGCCTGAGCGGCCCCCTCGACCAGGCCGCCCTGCGGACGGCACTCGGTGACGTGCTGGAGCGCCACGAGGCCTTGCGCACCCGGGTCGTCCTCGGTGAGGACGGGCCCGTGCAGGAGGTCCTTCCGGCACCGCGGGAGGCGCCGCTGCACCACACCCGCGTGACGACGGGCACGGTGGAGGAGGCCGTGCGGGAGGCCGCCGACCGCCCCTTCTGCCTGGCCACCGAGATCCCCTTCCGCGCCGAGCTGTTCGCCGACGGCACCCGCGCGCACGGCTCCGAGGCGTACGTCCTGCTCCTGCTGATCCACCACATCGCTGTCGACGGCTGGTCCAACAATCGCCTCACCAGGGACCTCGGCCTCGCCTACCGTGCCCGCCTCGCCGGGCGGGACGTGCCCTGGAAGCCCCTGCCCGTCCAGTACGCCGACTACGCCGTGTGGCAGCGCGCCCAGTACGCCCCGGGCCGCCTCTCCGCCACGGCTCTCCGGCAGACGGAGTTCTGGCGCGCCGCCCTGGCAGGGGCTCCCGAGCCGCTGGTGATGACCACCGACCGCCCCCGTCCGCCGGTGCCCAGCGGAAGGGGCGACCAGCTGCCCCTGGCCCTCGACCCGGCGCTCCACCGGGAGCTGCTGAGCACGGCCCGGCGCTCGGGCTGCACCGTCTTCGTCCTCGTCCACGCCGCACTCGCCCTGCTGCTGCACCTGCGCGGCGCGGGAGAGGACGTCGTCATCGGCGCGACCGTGGCCGGGCGGTCGGACGCCTCCCTCGACGACCTGGTGGGGTTGTTCGTGAACACCCTCGTGCTGCGGGTCGACCTGTCGGGCGCTCCCACGGTGGCCGAGGCCGTGCGCCGTACGCGGGCGACGGACCTCGCGGCCATGGAGCACCAGGACCTCCCCTTCGACCGTGTCGTCGAGGTGGTGAACCCGCCGCGGTCGGCGGCGTACGGCCCGCTGGTGCAGGTCCTCCTGGCGTTCCAGGCGGGTCCCGTCGAGCCGCCGGAGCTGACGGGCCTGCGCGCCGAAGCCGAGATCCTGCCGCTGAAGGTCGCCAAGTTCGATCTCACCTGGGAGCTGACCGAGGCCTTCGACGGCGACGGCGGACCGGCCGGTGTCACCGGGCACCTGGAGTACGCCGAGGACCTCTTCGACCGGGAGACGGCCCGCTCCATGGTCGCGGACCTGGTTCTGATCCTGCGGGTCATCGCCGGGGAACCGGACCGTCCGGTCCATGATCTCCCCTGTGGTAGAACGGCGTTCGCCAAGAGCAGCGGCGACCTTTGAGCGCCGGACCGACCGATCCAGCGGAGGAGACCGTGCCGAGCACCGCCCAACGCCGCGTCCTTGACCGGGTGCCACCGCTGTTACGCCAGACCGCCTTCCGCAGGTACTGGACCGCCCAGTCGATCTCCTACCTGGGCGACCAGATCACCTTCGTCGCCCTGCCGCTGGCCGCGGTCCTCGCCCTGGACGCCAACGCGGCCCAGCTGGGGGTCCTCTCGGCCGCCGCGTCCCTTCCCAATCTGCTGTTCTCGCTGCACGCGGGCTCGCTCATCGACCGGTCCGGGCGGCTGCGCACCACGATGATCGTCGCCGACCTCGTCCGCGCGCTGGTCCTGGTGACCGTGCCGATCGCCTACTGGCTCGACGTGATGACGCTGCCTCAGCTGTACGTCGTCGCCTTCGTCACGGGGACGTTCGGCATGTTGTTCAGCCTGTGCGCCAACAGCCTCCTGGCCGTCGTGGTGCCGCGCGAGCAGTTGCTGTCGGGCAACGCCCTGATCAAGGGGAGCTACAACTTCTCCTTCGCGGCGGGCCCCGGGATCGGCGGCGGGCTCGTGCAGCTCCTGTCCGGTCCCGTCGCGATCGTCCTCGACGTCGTCTCCTTCGTCGGTTCGGCCCTGCTGCTGCGGTCCTTCTCGCCCGACGAGCCCCGGCCCGCGCCCGCAGGGCACAGACATCTGCGGGAGGGGCTGCGGTTCGTGCTGCGCACCCCGGTCCTGCTCGCGAAGTTCTTCGCGGACGCCAGCCTCAACTTCTTCTACACGATCTACTTCACCCTCCTGGTCCTGTACGCGGTGCAGGAGCTCCACCTGTCGTCCGGCCTCGTCGGCGTCGTGATCGCGGCCGGTGCCGTCGGCGCGATGGCCGGGGCGGCGCTCACGACCCGGGCGAGCCGGTCGCTGGGGGTGGGCGGGGCCTTCTTCCTCGGCGCGTTCCTCTATCCGGGGGCCCTGGTCCTGGTGCCGCTGGCCCACGGGCCGGTGTGGCTGGCGGCCACGTTGCTGATCGTGGCCGAGTTCGTCTCCGGCATCGGCCTGATGGTGTGTGACATCTCCGCGACCTCGATCCAGCTCGCGTTGACGCCGCACCGGCTCCGCGCCCGGGTGCAGGGCGCGTTCATGCTGTTCAACAAGGGGTCCCGGCCGCTGGGCGCGCTCGTGGGCGGCGCCCTGGGGAGCTGGCTGGGGCTGCGCCCGACGCTGTGGCTGGCCACGCTGGGCGGCGTCGTGAGCATCCTGTTCATCCTGCCGAGCCCGCTGCGGCGGCTCAAGGACCTGCCTGCCGAGGCGGAGTGACGAGGGGTCGGGGCTCCCCCGGCGGATCGGCCCGCCGTCCCGCCGGGGGGACACCGCGTCGGCCCGGCTCGGCGGCTCACGCCACGGAGCTGAGGACCTCGGTGGAGGCGACCTGGAGGGTGGGCAGGATCTCCCGGGAGCGCAGTACCATGCCCTGGCAGTAGTTCGCGTTGTGCTCCAGGCTGCGCTGCCGCTGGTACGGCATCTTCTGCCGCCCCCGGTGGTCGATGTGCAGGGTGACCCGCTCTGCGCCTTCGTCGTCGGCTTCGAGCATCTCGCGTCCCACCAGCAGGCGGAACAGTTCCGCGGACACCTCGACCAGGTAGCCCTTGTCGTCCGGCCGGCCGAGCAGGGTGACCTCGGTGAACGCGTAGTCCGGCGTCCGTACCGGTTCGCGGTAGATGTAGGCCCGGGTGAGGAGGTCCATCTCGAAGGCCTGGCGCGCCATCGGGTCGGCCCACCAGTCCTGTTCGACGACGAAGTCGGCCAGCAGCCGGTCGAACTCCTCGCGGTGCGAGCTGAGCACCATGTGTGCGGTCTTGCCGGTGTTCAGCAGGTCGTAGTTGCCGAGGTCCTTCGTCGACTGGATGAAGAACTGGCACACCTCCGAGTCGGGCCTGCTCCGGAAGTAGCGGGCCATCTCGGCGAACAGGTCGCCGTAGGAGAGGGTTCCGGTCGCGTCGAGGTATCCCGAGAGCACGAACAGGGCGCGCATGTTGTACAGGGTGTACAGCGCGTGGTTCACCCAGTAGCCCTCGTAGCAGTCCTCCTCGGTCACCCATTTCGTGCCGAGGACGACCTCCGCCTCGGACACGTCGCTGGCCGCCTCGGCGGTCACGATGCCGAGGGCCTCCCGCTGCGCGTACATGGGCGTGTTGTGCAGGAACAGCTGGGGATAGACGATGATGGTGTCGGCGTACGAGCGGCAGAGCCTGGTCAGCCCCTCCTTGAACGAGGTGAGGGTCTCGCCGGGCAGCGGCCAGATCATTTCCACGTACGAGCTGATCCGCTTCTCCCGGAGCAGGCGCTGGAGCCCGATGTAGGTCTCCTCGCGGATGTTCTTCCGGTCCACCATCTCCAGCGTCGACTCGTTGACCGTCTGCAGCGAGATGGGCTGGCTCACCATCAGTCCGCCACGCACGAAGATCTCGGTGATCTCCGCCATGCGCTCGGGCCGGTTCTTGGCGGCGGCCATGTGGACGATCAGCGGATAGCCGTTCTCCTCGCTGCATTCGACGATGTACTCGCTCAGGGCGATGTCACGGGGCGAGAGGCCCCAGTTGGCATCGGCGATCATCAGCGCGTTGTAGCCGTGCTCGCTGACCCATTTGAGCTCGTTCTTGATCCGTTCCTCTTCGAACTTGTTGACCTTGGAGTTCGTGGCGGCGCCCCAGTAGCAGAAGGTGCAGCGGAACGGGCAGCCTCGGTTCGTCTCCATGATGGCGAAGCTGAATTCGTGACCGTCGAAGACGCCGTTGAGGAACGGCGAAGGAATGTCCATCAGGTTCTGGATCCTGGGTGCCGCCTCGGTGGTGACGAGTTCGCCCGCGGACCAGAAGCTGAGCCCCGGCACCTTGCGCATGTCCGGCTTCGGTGCGCCGAGTTGCCGGATGAACTCCAGGGACGTGCGCTCCCCTTCTCCGTTGCACACGTAGACGTTCCGAGCGCCGTCTCTCAGATAGGTGGCGGCGTGGTTCATCACCTGGGGTCCGCCCAGCAGGTAGTGCGCGTCGGGGCGCAGGGCGCGCAGTTCCTTCAGGAGCCAGCGGACCAGCTTCATGTTCCAGATGTAGCAGCTGAACGTATAGAGGTACGCGTCCTTGTCGGCGAGCTGCCGCAGCAGGTCGCGCCGGTCGCCGGTGACCGGCAGGGACACGATCTCGAAGGTGTGGGCCGCCGCGACCTCGTCGTCGTCCTGGGCGAACGCCTGGATGTAGCCCGAGGCGAGCGGCAGGATGTTCTCGTAGGTGGGCAGTTCCACCAGCACGATCCTCCGGCGGTCCCGTACGACCGCCCCGGAGTGCGTGATTCCGGATAATTCTCGGCTTCCCATGCTCGCGCCCCCTATGCCCTCTGCCCGTCGTGACCGCTCACGAGATACGTGGACATGGCGTCCGTGACGGTCGCCATGTTGTCGAGATAGAAGAAGTGGCCGCCCGGCATCAGACGCGTGACGCATTCCGCCGTGGCCAGGTCGTTCCAGCGTTCCGCCTCGGCCGGGGGCACGAGGTCGTCGTTCTCGCCGCCGAACACCACGATGGGGGTGTCCAACCGGCGGCGCACATCGCCGTACGCGTAGTTCCTGAAGAGCTTCACGTCGCCCCGCAGGGTGCGCAGTGCCTGGCTCAGGACCTCCGGGTGGTTCCTGAGGTCGTCGGAAATGCCCTCGTACATCCCCAGGATTCCGAGGAGCCACTCGTCGGTGATCTCCTCCTCGGTCGCCGGGTTCGGCCGGTGCCGGTGGGGAGGGACGGCTCCGGAGGCGAAGAGCACGGCGGGCGCCCGTCCCGCCGACTGTTCCCTCCAGCAGAGCTCGTATCCGACGTAGGAGCCCATGCTGTGGCCGAAGACGTAGAGCGGCCCGTCGAGGTCGCCCAGGGCTTCGAGGACCTCGTCGACGATGCGGTGGAGGTCCTCCGCGACCGGTTCGTCGGCGCGCGACGCGCGAGCGGGGTACTGGGCCGCGAGGATGCGCAGGTCCTCGGGGAGCCAGTCCGCCCACGGGCCGTAGTTCTGTGCCGACCCGCCCGCGTGGGGCAGGACGAGGAGCGTTCCCTGTCCGGGGCCCCCTGTTCCGGGTCGCATCTCCCACAGGCACGCTCCGGGCCTGCTCGCGCGGGTCGCCGCGGAGGGCACACCCGCGGCCGACCGCGCCGACGTCGCCACCCGCTGGTCGATGCGTTCGGCCAGTTCGGCCAGGACCGGAGCGTCGTTCAGCACCCTGACCGTGATTTTGATGTCCCAGTCGCGGCGTACGCGCAGGACGACCTTCGTGGCCAGCAGCGAGTCCCCGCCGACGTCGAAGAAGTCCTGGTCGCGCTTGATCTTTTCCTTGTCCAGCCGCATGACGTCGGCCCAGATCTCGGCGAGCCGCTGCTCGGTCGCCGTCTTGAAGTCGCTGTGTTCCACGCGCGCCCCTCGTCGGATGGATTCCGTTCGTGCGGTGCTCCCCCGTTCCCGGGCCGTGCCCGGGGTCTGTGCGCTGCGCTCGCCGTCCTGCGTCATGGCGTCGGGGGTGCGAGCGCGGCGGTGATGGCGTCCCGGTCGGCCTTTCCGCTGGGGGTGCGCGGCAGTTCCGGCAGGACGGTGAGGGAGAGCGGGATGAACTGCTCGGGCAGGAGTTCGGTGAGTGCCTTGAGCGTCCGCGCGCCGTCGAACACGTCCTCGTCCACGTCCAAGGTCACGGCGGCGCGCAGCTGCCGGGAGCCCTCGGCGATGTCCACCACGACGGTGACGGCCTCGACGATCCCCGGCTGTTCCAGCAGGCAGGCGTCCACCTCCAGGGGGTTCACGCGCACTCCGCGGATCTTCACCTCGCGGTCGATCCGGCTGAGGAGGTGCACGGTGTCCTCCTCGACGCGGACCAGGTCACCGGTGCGGAAGGCGTGGCGGTGCCCCTGTGGTGTCGTCTCGCCGAGGGTGACGTACCGCTCGGCGTTGAGGGCCGGCTGGTTCAGATAGCCCACGGACAGCGGTGCGCCGGCGACCAGGAGTTCACCCACCGACGGTTCGCCCGGCTCGGTCGGGGCGACGAGGACCTCGCAGCCCGGCAGCGGGCGTCCGATCGGGGGGAGCGTGGGCCATGTGTCGCTGGAACCCGTGAGCGTGTGCACCGTGACCATGGCGGACTCGCTCTGCCCGTAGTGATTGTTCAACCGACAACCAGGAAGGCGACGGAAGAGATCACGGACGGCCGGGGTGCACACGAGCTGCTCTCCCGCGGTGTTCACCTCGGCCAGGGCGAGGTGCTCCAGGCAGTCCGTGGCCTCGGCGGCGACGGCGAGCATGTGCAGGGCGACGTACGGCAGGAACAGGCGCTCGACGCGGTGCTCGACGAGCCAGTCCAGGAGGGCGATGGGGTCGCGCCGGAGCGACTCGGGCATGACGATCAGCGTGCCGCCGCCGCAGAGGGTGCCGAGTACTTCCTGGAACCACACGTCGAAGTTGAGCGGGGCGAACTGGGCCGTGCGCAGGTCCGGGCGCACCGAGTGGCGCCACTGCCAGGCCGCCATGTTGTCGACGCAGCGGTGGGGCAGGGCCACGCCTTTGGGCAGGCCCGTTGATCCCGAGGTGTAGATCACGTATACAGGGAGGTCCGGTCGACAGGACAGCCGCGAGAGCGCGGCCGCGGCATGCGCGTCGGTCCGGTCGGGCGCGGCGGGGATGCGGACCGCCTCGGCCTTGAGGTCGAAGGCCGGTTCGTCGCCGCAGTACAGGAGCAGCCGGGCCTCGCTGTCGGCGGCCATGTGCTCCAGGCGCCGGAGTGGATACTCGACGTCGAGGGGCACATAGGTCGCTCCCGCGCTCACGGTGGCCAGCATCGCCGCGACGATCGCGGCGCTCCGTGGCCCCGTGACCGCCACCCGGTCGCCCGGGCGAATGCCGTGGTCGGCGAGGAGGTCGGCGATGTGACCGGCCCAGGTCGCGAGCCGGGCGTAGGTCAGTTCGTGTTCCTCGTCCTGTACGGCGATGTCTTCGCTGCGCTCTTTCACGGTTTCGGCCAACGACTCCAGCAGGCAGCGCACTTCGGCGTCGCCGCCCCAGAGCGCGTACATCCCCCGGCCCGGCGCCGGTGCCCTTGATTCCTCTGTCATTGTTGCCCCCCGGGACACATCCATAGTGACGGCCAGGTCGCCGTCAGAATCAATTCATCTGCTCTCGTCCGGGCTTTCTGCGGGCCATTGCCGTGGAGAGCTCCGGAAGTCCCGCCCGCGGGAAATTGCGTTGGCGGTGTGCGTCATGACGAGCTGATCGCGGCGCGGCGACGATCCGCGCCGTTCAGGTGGTTGCGCTGAGACTCTTCACGGGGACCGACGCAGCCGGGCTCTCCCCGCCCGCTCCGGTTCCACGGCCTGTTCTTCCTCGCCCGTTTCCACCGTGTCGACGCGGTGGGAGGGGGACTTTGCCGGTGCTTCCTGGAACAGGTTTCTGACGGCAGAGGCGGCAACGCGCATTGCCCATTGATGCGGAGTTACGTGTCGTCCTTGCACGGTCTCGCATCGGGCACGCGGCCCGGGTATGCGAACACAAGGTGCGGGACCGGGATTCATGGCGACGTTATCCCGGCCCTATTCCTCAGTCAACACCTCGGATGGGGCGCCGTGTTGCTGCGCAGACCCTTTCACGCTTCGTCCGTACTGACCGATTCCACGCGCCTCGACAAGACGTCAAATGGTGATCGGGAATTGTCGATCACCGCACCGTTGGGTAATGTCGAGCGTCGCTTTGATGGAGAAGACACGTACCGCATCAATCAATGCATTCGAACTTCTTTCACGACCGGAAGCGCCCCCTCGGGCTCAATGGCCCGCTCGGCGCGAGCCCCGCACCCCGGCGCCGCCGTGACGGCCGGGCCCCCCGGGAGGCGGCGCCGCGACCTCACGCACCGACGACATCAGGCCATGCACATGCGGCGCAAAAGCAACCATCCGCCCCGGATCGGGGGGCATGCTACTCCCCCTGGTGATGGCCGAAGTTACCCCCTGCGAGTCCACGCCTCGCGCACGGCATGTTTGCATGTGTCCATGATCATTAACGAGCAGCAAACAGCCGCGCCGCGAACGTACGTGGACCGCATCCTGGAACACTGGCACAAGGACGAAGAGGCCGAGGCGCTCGTCCAGGGTGCGCAGCGGCTGACCCGGGGCGAAGCGCGCCGACGGCTGTTCAGGCTGGGGCACGCACTGCGCCGGCAGGGGCTCGAGCCCGGCGACGGAGTGGGGCTGTTCCTGGCCAATCGTGTGGACTCCGTGCTGGTGCAACTCGCGGTCCACCTCATCGGCTGCCGCGTCGTCTTCCTGCCGCCCGAGCCGGGCCCCGGCGAGCTCGCCGCGCTGGTCGAGCAGTCCCGGGCGCGGGTCGTGGTCACCGACCCGCTCTTCGCGCGACGGGCCGCCGACGCGGCCGGGCGCAGCGTCCACGCCCCCGCCCTGGTCAGCCTCGGCCCCTGCGCACAGCCGTGTCCGGACCTGCTCGCCCTGGCGGCCGAGTGCCCGGCGGAGCGCCCCGACGGCGTGCCCGCCCCGGCGGCGGACGAGGCCGTCACCGTCCTCTACACCGGCGGCACCCTGGGCAACCCCAAGCTCGCCGCGCACAGCCACCGGCTCTACGACACCCTGGTCGACCTGGCGGAGGACGATCCGCAGAACTCCCGCGCCGGGTTCTTCCCGACCATGGACCCGGGCACGGACCGCGTGCTCGCCTCGACGCTGCTCACGCACGGCAGCGGTCACCTCACCTCGATCCAGGCGCTGGTGACGGGGTCCGCCCTCGTCGTGCTGCCGGAGTTCGAGGCGGGCGCGGCGCTGACGGTGCTGCGCGAGGAGCGGATCACCGCCACCATGTTCGTCCCGCCGATGCTGTACGCGGTTCTCGACCACCCGGAGTGCGTGCCCGGCGCCCTGCCCGCGCTGCGCCGGATCGTCGTGGGCGGCGCGGCGACGTCGCCCAGCCGGCTCCAGCAGGCGGTCGAGGTCTTCGGGCCGGTGCTCAGCCAGGGCTACGGGCAGTCGGAGGCGCTCGGCATCACCGCGTTCGGCGCGGAGGACCTCGCTTCGGAGGCCGCCCGCCGTCCCGAGCTGTGGCGCAGCTGCGGTCGCGCGATATGCGACACCGAGATCGAGATCCGCGGCGAGGACAGCACCCTGGCGCTTCCCGTCCGGCAGGTCGGTGAGGTGTGCGTCCGGGGCGAGACGGTGATGCTCGGCTACTTCGAGGACCCGCGGCGCACCGCCGAGGCCCTGCACGACGGCTGGCTGCGCACCGGCGACATGGGCTACCTCGACGCCGAGGGGTACCTCTACCTCGTCGACCGGGCCAAGGACATCATCGTCACCGGCAGCACCAGCGACAACGTCTACTCCCGGGTCCTGGAGGACTTCCTGCTCACGTTGCCCGGCGTGCGCAACGCGGCGGCCCTCGGCGTACCGGACGAGGAATACGGGGAGGCCGTACAGATCTTCCTGGCCACGGCCGAGGGCGTCGACGTCGACCCGGGCGCGGTCGGTGCGGCGGTGACCGCCGAGCTGGGCGAGCTGTACACGCCCCGCGGGACCGTCCTGCTGAAGCAGCTCCCGACGACCAACGTCGGCAAGGTCGACAAGAAGGCGCTGCGCGCCGCGTGGACGAGCGGGGACTTCGGCACGCCTTAGAAACGCCTGTGCGAAAAGTGTTGTCCCCAGGCCCTGTGCCCGGTCTCCCCTATGTCGGACCGACCGACGATCACCACGAAGTGGAGCGCACATGCACCTGGACAACGCCGACGCCGAGCGCGGCCGTCACGGACGGAGCCGTCGCGGGCTGAAGGTCCGCGTGCTGGCGGGCGGGGCCGTGGCGGCCGCCGCTCTCGCGTCGGTGGGGACGTTCGCCCTCGCGGACACCTCCGGCGGCGAGCAGCCGGGCACCGCCGCCGCGGAGGCTGCGAAGAAGCGCCCGGCGCCGAGCAAGACCGCGCGGTACCAGAAGCAGCTCCTGGTCCTCGTCAACGCCGAGCGGGCGAAGGCGGGGTGCCGGCCGCTGCGTCTGGACCGCCGGGTCCAGGCCGCCGCGCAGGCCCACGCCAAGGACATGGCGGCGCGGGACTACTACGACCACACCAGCCCGGAGGGCAAGAGCGCGGGCGACCGGATGCGCAAGGCGGGATACCGCGCCGGTGCGTGGGGCGAGAACATACACAAGGGCCCGAAGGGCCCCAAGACCGCCATGCGTGACTGGATGCGCAGCTCGGGGCACCGCGCCAACATCCTCAACTGCGCGTACAAGGACTTCGGCGCCGGTGTCAGCCTGAAGGCAGGCGGGCCCTGGTGGGTACAGAACTTCGCCACCAAGCTCTGAGGCCGGGCGGGTCCAGGGCCGTGCGGACAGGTCCTGGACCCGCCGCCGGTGAACCCGGAGGACGGGGCCGGGACTCCGGCGGCTACGGCGCTGGCTTCCGTTCGTCGGCCGTGAGGCCACGGAGCGTCCAGAGTCCGTACAGGGCCAGCAGCGGCTTGACCGCCGTCCACTCCCCCGGGCGGCAGTCGTCCGCGCGCACCAGCCGCTCGGCGAGGTCGGGGCGCTGCCGCCGCAGGTACGCGCGTGCCTTGAGCGCGTGCGCGGGCTGGGAGACGATCTTGATGCGGTCGGCGTCTTCGAGCAGGGGGATCACGTTCGTGATGTTCTCCCAGGTCGTCCGGCTGCGGTCTTCGAGGACCACCGTGCCGCGGAACCCGAGCACCGACGTCGCGTAGTCGGCCATCACTGCGGCCTCCGTGGCGCCGCCGCTGGTCGCGCCGCCGCTGAAGATCACGCGTGGGTCCGCCGCTCCGCCGCCGGTGGCGGAGCGGATTCCGGCGCGGACCCGCCAGCGGTTGATGACGTTCGCTGTCGCCTGGGGGTTGTGGAACCCCAGCACGACCACGGCCTCGACGGCGCCCGCGCCGCGCCCCACGAGAGTGCGGGACCAGCGCCGGTTCAGCCACTCGCCCCAGGCCAGGACCGCCGCCCCCGCGATCGCCGCTCTCGTCCTCCGTCGCATGCGGCGACTCTACGACGCCGTCACGCGTCACCTTGTGTCGGCGGCGCGGGCGGCTTCGGCGCTCCCGGAGGCGGCGCGATCTTCCCGTACGCGGTGGCCGGGGCCGCGGGTGCGGCGGGGGCCTGCTCCGCGCGGGGCAGGAGCGCGTCGCGGCGGGCGCCCGGGTCCCAGCCCGTCTCCACGACCCGCTTCTGCACGACGATGGCCCCGGCCAGGATCACCGCGCCCAGGAGCAGCATCAGGACGGCGCCGCCCACCGTCCCGGCCTTGGCGGCGTTGCCGATGAGGGAGCCGAACCAGCCGAAGTCCGCGTCGCCGAACGTCGTGTTCTCCTTGCCGAAGGCGCCGAGGACCTCAAGGAGCAGCGCGGGCAGGAACGTGATGAGGACGCCGTTGAGGAAGGCGCCGACCACCGCGCCGCGCCGCCCGCCGGTGGCGTTGCCGTACACGCCCGCGGCACCACCGGTGAAGAAGTGCGGCACCAAGCCGGGCAGGACGAGGGCGAGCCCGAAGGCCGGTTCGAGGAGCCAGGCGAGCAGGCCGAGGCTGATCAGGCCGCCGATGAAGCTGGAGAGGAAGCCGATCAGGACGGCGTTCTGCGCGTACGGGAAGACGATCGGCGCGTCCAGCGACGGCACCGCGCCCGGCACCAGCCTGTTCGCGATGCCCTGGAAGGCGGGCACGAGTTCGCCGAGGATCGTGCGGACGCCGAAGAGGATCACGGCGACGGCGATGCCGAACTGCAGGCCCTGCATGATCGACTGCATGACGTACGCGCCGACGTCGGGCGCGGCCGGACCGCCGTCCGCGGCGAACGCCTTGAAGGCGGTCTCCTTGCCCACCTTGGCGAGGAACACCAGCGACATGATCAGGTAGATGAGCACCATGGACAGGGCCGTGGCGACCATCGAGTCCCGCAGGAAGCGCAGGCCCTCGGGCAGCTTCATGTCCTCCGTGGAGCGGCTGCGGCGCCCGACGAGCTGCCCCGTCGCCCCGGCGACGACGTAGCCCGCGGTGCCGAAGTGGCCGATCGCCACGGTGTTGTTGCCGGTGACGCGCTTGGTCCAGGGGTGGGCGAAGGCGGGCAGCGCCACGAGCAGGATGCCGAGCAGAACGCCGCCGACGACGACCACGACCCATGACTTCTGTCCGGCGGTGGCGAGCACCATCGTCAGGAGCGTGGCCATGAACAGCATGTGATGGCCCGTCAGGAAGACATAGCGCAGCGGCGTGAAGCGGGCGAGCGCCAGGCTGACCGCGAAGCCGAGGATCATCAGCCAGGCCACCCGCGAGCCGTACTCGGCCTGGGCGATGCCGACGATGGCCTCGTTCGTCGGGATCACGCCGTGCGCACCCGTCGAGCCCTGGATCATCTCGCCGAGCGGGGCGAGCGCCGCCACCACGAGCCCGGCACCCGCGCCGATCAACAGGAACCCCAGCGTCGCCTTGATCGCGCCGCCGAGCACCTGGCCCGCCGACTTGCGCAGCGCGACCAGACCCGCGGCCGTGATGAGCCCGATCAGATACGCGGGCTGGCTGAGGATCTCATCGACCAGGAACTTCGCTACCGATACCAGCCAGTCCACGGCGCTCTTCCTCCCACTTCTCCACTGTCGTGTGCGGTGCTCCGGCTCATACGTCGTACGTGTCCCGCAGCACCCGGTCGGCCTCCGCGGTGGAGGTGAAGTCGTCCACGACCTTCACGGGGATGCCGACGTCGCCGAGGGTCCTGGCGATCTCGCGGGAGGTGAGGATCGCGACGGCCTCGGCCGCCTTGCCCTTGGCGGAGATGGTGTCGGTCGCCTCCACGGTCACGTACCGGCCCCACCCCCAGCGTTCGAGGACCTGCTCCAGGGTGTTCTTCAGGAACAGGCTGGTGCCCAGGCCGTTGCCGCAGACGGTGAGGATCTTGTGCACGGTCCGGCCGCCGCTTGCCGCGCGGTCCCGCGCGGGCCCGGGTGGGGCCTGCCCCGCGAGCAGCGCCCGCAGGACCTGCGGCGTGGGCGCGTTCCGCAGGGCCCGCTCGGTCTCCGGGTCCGCGAGCAGCCGGGCCAGTGAGGCCATCGCCTCGGTGTGCTGGGAAGCGTCCCGCGCGGCCAGCGCCACGACCAGGTCCACCGGGTCGTTCGTCGCGTGCCCGAACGCCACCGGCCGCGCGAGCCGTACCCAGGACATGCCCGTCCGCAGCACCGCCGGTGAGGGCCGCGCGTGCGCGAAGGCGAAGCCGGGCGCGAGCACGATGTACGGGCCGTTGTCCACGACGCTCCGGATCATCTCGCCGGTGTACGCGTCCGTACTGCTGCCGGTCTCCACCAGCAGCTCACCCGCGAGGCGCACCGCCCCGCGCCAGTCCTCGGCCTCGGCCCCGAGCCGGATCGCCTCCACCGGCAGCAACGCGCTCACAGACACCATGAGGCTGATCGTTTCACAGGCCACGGGGCCGGGCCGAGGGCTCGGGCCGCGCGACGTTCCCGTCGGCGGACCCGTGCCCGCTCAGTCGGTCTGCTCGTCCCAGAACGCGCAGTGGTGTGCGCGGGCGGCGTCCACCGGGCGGATGCCGTCCGGACCGGGGGCCAGCGACAGCACGGTCGGGCCGGTGGCGGAGCCCGGCCAGGCGGGCGCGTCCGGGGAGTTCGGGTCACCGGTGGTCGCGAACCGGGTCCAGTAGCCGGCCATGCGGGCCGCCAGCGCGTGCTGTTCGGGGGTGAACCGCGGCACCGTGTCGGTCGGGAAGAGGTACGGCAGCTCGAAGCCGTGCGCAGCCCCGTAGGGGTAGCCCTCCACCGCCGGGAGCTCCGCGAGGCGCGGCGCGTTCGTGTCGCTGAAGAGGTAGGCGTACGTGGGCACGCGCGCGGCCAGCGCGCGGTTGGCCCGCAGTGCGGGGCAGGTGAACGAGGCGTCGGACGTCAGGGCGGCCCAGGCGGCCCCCGGCGAGGTGTGGGCCGTCAGCGGGTACTGCTTCTCGACGGCCGCTGCCGCCGTGCCGAAGGAGTTGACCAGCCGGGCCCGGTACGCGCGCGCGTCGGGGATCGGGGCCACCGACTGCGTCAGGGCGAGGAAGAGCCGCAGCTCGTCCTTGTTGGTGCCCTGCACCACCGGCACGCGGCGGAAACGGCCCTTCTCCAGGGCCCGGTCGGGGCGCAGGGGCAGCTCCCCGCCCCCGTAGGAGACGAGGGAGAACGTCTGCGTCAGCGTGGGTGTCACCAGCTTGTCGGGGCTCAGACGGCGCAGGCAGTCGAGCGTCCCGCCCGGCCGTGCGCAGCCGAGTGCGGCGGCGGCCGCCGTGCCCGCCGTCTCCGTCCGGCTGCGCGGCACGAACGGCTCGTAGCGAGGTTGTGCGGGGAGGACGGCACCGCGCGGGAACGCGGTCATGCAGGACCCGCTCTGCAGCACCGCCCGGTGGAAGAGCCCCGCGGACTTCGGCGAGGTGAGGTGCGCGCAGGCGCTCAGCGCTCCGGCGGACTCCCCGAACAGCGTCACCCGGGCCGGGTCTCCCCCGAAGCGGGCCGCGTTCGCCCGCACCCAGCGCAGCGCCGCCCGCTGGTCGGCGAGGCCGAAGTTCGTCGCGCCGCGCAGCTCCGGGTGGCCGAAGAAGCCGAGGACGCCGAGCCGGTAGTTGAGCGTCACGACCACGGTGTCGCCCTGGACGGCGAGGCGCTCGGCCCGGTACGGGGAGCCCGAGCCGATGGTGAAGCCGCCGCCGTGCACCCACACCATGACCGGCCGGCCCCGCCCCTTCGCCGCGGGGGCCGGGGCGGACGGCACGGTCACGTTGAGGGTGAGACAGTCCTCCGAGCCGGTCACGGGGCCGGGCCCGAACTGCGGGAGCTGGGGGCACTTCGGGCCGGGCGCGCCCGCGTCGCGCACCCCCTGCCAGGGCCGTGCCGGTCGCGGGTCACGCCAGCGCAGCGGCCCGGTCGGCGGCGCGGCGAAGGGGATCCCCTCGAAGGTGTCGTACACGCCGTGGGACCGGCCCCGCACCGGCCCGTGGTCGGTGACGACGACCGGGCCGTCGGCCCCCGGGCCGCGCGCGGCCGGTCGGCCGGGGGCCCCGGCGCCCGTGGCCGGTGCGGTGAGGAGAGCGGACAGCGTGAGGACCAGCGCGCACAGCGCGCCGCCTCGGCGTCGTGAGGGACGGGATTCCGGCATGGTGACGTCCTTCGGCGGCCGGGGGCCCACGGTGGACCCGAGCGCCCTGGTACGTACCCGGGACCGCGCGTGGTCACCTGTTCGGAATGCGCCCATATGGCGGTGGATGAGGGACTCGCTCCGTCCCGTGCCTCCCTGCCGGAACGCTTGTCATGCCGCCGGGGCGGGCGTTGTCTGGGCGGGGACGCCCGGTACGACAACGCAACGGAAGGAGCGAACGATGCGCCATGGCGACATCGCCTCCGGCCCGGACACGGTCGGGGTCGCAGTGGTGAACTACAAGATGCCCCGGCTCCACACCAGGGCGGAGGTGCTCGACAACGCCCGGAAGATCGCTGAGATGGTGCGGGGCGTCAAGGTCGGCCTGCCGGGCATGGACCTCATCGTCTTCCCCGAGTACTCCACGCACGGGATCATGTACGACCCGGGCGAGATGCTGGACACCGCCTCCCGCGTGCCGGGTGAGGAGACCGAGGTCTTCGGCGCGGCCTGTCGTGAGGCGGGGGTCTGGGGAGTCTTCTCGCTGACCGGCGAGCGGCACGAGGACCACCCGCACAAGCCGCCCTACAACACCCTGGTGCTCATCGACGACCAGGGTCGCATCGCGCAGAAGTACCGGAAGATCTTCCCGTGGTGTCCGATCGAGGGCTGGTACCCGGGGGACTCCACTCGGGTGACCGAGGGCCCCAAGGGCCTACGGATCTCGCTGATCGTCTGCGACGACGGCAACTACCCGGAGATCTGGCGGGACTGCGCGATGAAGGGCGCCGAGCTGATCGTGCGCTGCCAGGGCTATATGTACCCGGCCAAGGACCAGCAGGTCCTCATGGCCAAGGCGATGGCCTGGGCGAACAACTGCTATGTCGCGGTCGCCAACGCCACCGGGTTCGACGGCGTCTACTCCTTCTTCGGGCACTCCGCGCTCATCGGCTTCGACGGGCGCACGCTGGGCGAGACCGGTGAGGAGGAGTACGGCATGCAGTACGCGCAGCTGTCGGTGTCCGCCATCCGGGACGCGCGCGCCCACGACCAGTCGCAGAACCACCTGTACAAGCTGATGCACCGCGGCTACTCCGGTGTGCACGCGGCGGGAGAGGGCGAACGGGGCGTGGCGGAGTGCCCGTTCGACTTCTACCGGCTCTGGGTGACCGACCCGGCCAAGGCCGCGGAGAACGCCGAGGCGATCACCCGTGACACGGCCGGTGTCGCGGACTGCCCGGTGGGCTCGTTGCCCGTGCCGCCCCCGAAGGAGGGCTGAGGCCGTCGGTGTGCGCGGGCCGGGGCCCGGCGCCGCCGCGGCGCCGGGCCCCGTGGGGTTCCGTTCCGGTCAGGGGGTGCCGAGCGCGGACAGGGTCGCTGTCGCGTCGGCCAGGCCCGCGCCGCAGCCGCCGGAGCAGGTGCCGGGCAGCGGGCGGGCGTTGGCCTTGATGGCCGACTCGACCTGGGCCGGGGTGATGCCGGACTTGGTCTGGTACATCAGCGCGGCGAGCCCGGCGATGTGGGGTGCGGCCATGCTGGTGCCCTGGTAGGCGACGTAGGTCTCTCCGCCGATGCTGCGGGTGCCGGAGTTCAGGGTGGACAGGATGCCGTCGGCGGTGTTCGGCGAGGTCTCGCCGCCGGGGGCGGTGATGTCGACGACGCTGCCGTAGTTGGAGTAGACGGCCCGGTTGCCCTGGCGGTCGGCGGCCGCGACGGCGATGACGTTCTTGCAGCTGGCCGGGTTGAAGTTCGCGGCGTTGGCATTGGAGTTGCCGGCCGCGACGACGACGGTGGTGCCGCGGTTCACTGCTGCGTTGACGGCGCTCTGCGTGCCCGCGTCACAGGCACCGCCGCCGCCCAGGCTCATGTTGATGACGTCGGCGGGGTGGGGGTTGGCCGCGACGCCCTGCACGGTGCCGCCGGAGGACCAGGTGATGGCGTCGATGATGTCCGCCGTGGTGCCGCCGCACTTGCCCAGGACGCGGACGGGCTGGACCTTGGCCCGGTGGGCGATGCCCGTGATGCCCTTGGCGTTGTCGCCCGTGGCCGCGATGGTGCCCGCGACATGGGTGCCGTGCCAGGAGTTGTTGGTGTCGCGGGCGGGGACGGGCTGGCCTTTCGCGTCGGTGCCGCACTCGCCGCGGTTCATCCAGTCGCCGGGGTCCGCGGAGTCGCCGTCCCGGCCGTCGCCGTCCTGGGCCATCCAGGGGTCGGAGATGAAGTCGTACCCGGGGACCACGTTGGCGGCCAGGTCGGAGTGGGCGACGTAGCCGGTGTCGATGACCGAGACGTTGACGCCCTCACCGGTGGCGCCCTGCGCCCAGGCGCCGGGAACCCTCATGCCGGCCTTGTCCTCGAAGAGGTCCCACTGTTGCGCGTAGAGGGTGTCGTTGGGGTCGGCCGCGGCGTACACGCGGGTGTCGGGGACGACGTACGCGACGTCGGGGTCGGCGGCGAAGGCGGCCATGACGTCCTTGACGTCCTTGGTGCCGAGGTCGTCACCGAGGTCGACCAGGGCGGCGCCGGTGCCGAGGCGCCGCTCGAAGGCAAGGCTCTCGCCGACGTCCTCGCCCTTGGCGCGGGCGTCGGCGCGGGCCTCGGTGTTGGAGGTGGCCTCGTCGGCGTGTGGGGTGTAGCCGACGATGAGGCGCTCGGTGGGGACCGCCTTCGCCACGGACGCGCCGGGTACCGCGGCGGAGTCCGGGCCCGGGGCCGCGACGACGGTGGTGACTCCGGTGCCGAGCAGGACGGCGGCGCCGACCGTGGCCAGCAGGGATATGCGTATGCGTGTGGAACCGCTCAAGATGTGCCTTTCACGGGCTGGTCCGGGCATGCCGGACCAGCGGTTCGTGCCGTGCATGACAAAACTGCTTCGCGCCTGTGCCGAGTGGTGCGTGTGGGGATGTGGGGGCGGCACAGGCACGACGGCGCGCGGGGCTCCGCGAAGACGCCATGACGCGCCACAGGCCGGACGCACGCCCGTCCGTCACACAGGACTCGTACGGCCTGCAACAGATGAACGTTCGACCAACCGGTGGCAGGGAACTTATGACCGGACGAACAGCACGCCTATCCGGAAGGCCCAACCTACGGATACGCAATTAACCAGGCCTACAGGCCGTGTTGGTCTAGGCCTGACCTGGGGTTTTGGCGTCGGCACGGGCACCGGCTCCCTCAACGCGATCCTTGCCGGGCGGCGTTGGGGGCGTGCCGGAGGCCTACGGGGCCAGCTCCTGCCGGGTCGCCGTGCCCAGTTTGCGCATGGCCCGGGCGACGTGCTGTTCGACCGTACGCGGCGACAGGTGCAGGGTGGTGGCGATCTCACGGTTGGTCAGCCCGTTGCCCGCCAGCTCGGCTACCTCGCGCTCGCGCGGGGAGAGCTGGTCGCGATAGGAGGGCCGCCCGGGGCGGCGCCGGTGCCTCTCGGGCTGGTGGGCGCGCGAGAGCGCCCGTACGCGCGCCGCGTCCCAGGCCGCGCCGAGGTCACTGAACTGCTCGGCGGCGAAGGCGAGATCGGCGAGGCCCTGTTCGCGGGGCGTGTCGGGGGTGGTGTCCTCGTCGTGCGTGTCGTCGCGGTCGTCGTCCTTCGTGTCGCGGCCTTCGGGTGTGTGGGCGTCCGCCTCCCGCAGGGCGCAGCGTCCGGCGCCCTCGGCCGTCAAGGCGTGGGCGTAGGGCCGGGGCAGGGCGGCGAACGCGCTTGCCGCCCGCTGGTAGAGGGGGCGGGCCCCGGCCGGGTCGTCGGTCGCCTCGGCCAGCGCGGCGCGGGTCCACCACAGGGCCGCGTCGGCGGCGGGGGACGCGAGGCCCCGCAGGCCGTCGGAGAAGGCGTCCACGAGCCGGCGCGCGCCCGTGGTGTCGCCGTCGCGGGCCAGCGCCTCGACCGCCCAGGGCGCCAGCTCCGCCGCCCATACGAACACGCCCTTGGTGACGATGTTGTTCCAGGCGGTACGGGCCCGCGCGGCCGCGTCGGCGAGGTCCTGCCGCGCCAGGGCGAGTCGGATGAGCGCCCCGGCGAGGGTCGCGCCCAGGGGTGCGGCGGCGTGTTCGGCCAGGGGCGCGTCCTTGCCCGACAGCCATGACGCCGCCGGGCCCCAGCCGCCGCGCGCGAGGTTGAGCAGCCCCAGCACGGTGCGGGCGTCGGCCGAGATGACCGGCATGTCGGCGGTTTCGCGGACGAACGCTTCGCAGCGCTCACCGAGGCCTTCCCACTGTCCTGTGGCCCACTCCAGGAGCAGCCGGGTGCCCATCGCCGTCCGCTCGGTGTAGGGGGCGCCGCTGCGCGCGGACAGTTCGAGGCCCTGGTCGAGCAGTTCGCGGGTGCGGTCGTAGTAGCCCAGCCACACCGAGGAGTCCGCGGCGTTGCACAGGCCGCGGGCCGCGTGGCGGCGGCAGCGGGGGTCGGGGCTGTCGACGGGGAGGGCCTTCAGCAGCTCCCAGCCCTCGGGGTTGCCGTAGCTGAGGGCCAGCCCCGCCCGGTTCGCGGCCACGGCGGTCTTCACGACCTCGTCACCGCTGGCCGCGCTGGCCCGCTCGGCGTCCCGCATCCACGCCAGGTGGACGTCCAGGGAGTTGCCCGGCCAGTAGGGCATGGCCAGGGCCGACATCGCCCTGGCCGCGAGCTCCGGCCGCTCCTCGCGCAGCTCCGCGGCGGACCGTTCCAGCTCCGCCCAGCCGTGCGTGCTCATGCCGACCTGGTTGCACAGCAGGAGTCCCAGGTCAAGGCGCATCTCGCCGCGTACGGCCCGCGGCAGGTCCTCGTCCTGCACGATCTGCGTGAGCACCTCGACCGTCTGGTCGGAGCGCAGCGCGACGACGGCGCTGGCGGCCAGGACGGGAGCGAGGCGCGCTCGCGCGGGGCGCGACACGAGCGGCGAGGCGAGGGTGTCCTCAAGGAGCGCGATGACCTCCTGGTGGCGGCCCTCGGCTGCGAACTCACGGGCCGCGCGTTCCACGGCCCGCAGCCAGGCGCGCATCTCACCGCCCGCCCGGCGGTGCCGGGCCAGGGCCGCCCAGGGCACGGGGTGCCTGCGCTGGAGCAGTGCGGCCGCCCGGCCGTGCAGTTCCTGGCGCACGGGCCCGGGGACCGCCTCAAGGACGGCCTCGGCCGCGAGCGGCACCGGCACGGCGTAGCGGTGCTCGGCGTCCTCCAGCAGGGCGGCTCGCGCGAGGGCGGCCACCAGCGCGTCGCGGCCGTCATGGCCTTCCCGGCCGCCGTCGCCGCCGGGGTCGTCGTCCGTTCCTTGAGCCGTACGCACATCGAGCCCGGCCACGGCCAACAGGTCCGCCCCGGACGCCGGTTCGCCGAGGACCGCCGCGGCCCACACCACACGCCGGGCGGGACCGGGCAGGGCATCGGTGCGGTGCAGCATCAGCTCGGCCAGCCGTACGGGCACCCCCGCGGCATCGACGTCAGCGGCGGTGCAGCGCTCCCCCGCGCTGTCGCGCAGCACGGCCAGCAGGTCGACCACCACCTGGGCCACACCGCCCGACCGCTCGTGCAGCCGGGCCACCGCCTGGGGCGCGCAGCCCTCCCCCAGGACCTCGCGAGCCGCCTCCGCGACCTGACCGGCGTGCCACGGCAGCACCTGGTGGCGCAGTATCACCAGGCCGTCGGGGTAGCGAAGCGGCGCGGGACCGAACGGCAGACCGGGCCGGGCCAGTTCTTCGGGGCGGTAGGTGACGACGACGGCCGTCCGCGGCGCGGCCTTTGCCACCACGTCCCGTATCCGGGCCAGGGCCGCCGCGTCCGCCGCGTGCACGTCGTCCACCAGCAGCAGCGCGGGGGCGTCGGCGGCGATGTCCGGCGCCTGACGGTCGCCGCAGCGCCAGAGGGTCATCACGTCGGCGGCCTCCGGCAGCTCGGCCAGGCGCCGCAGCAGCCGGCTCTTGCCCGTGCCCGCGGCTCCGGCAACCAGGACCAGCACGGGACCGGCGTCCTTCTCGGCCAGTGTCCGCCGTATCCGGCCTTCCCAGAATTCCTCACCCTGCGTGACCACGCTGCTCCTGTACGCCGTCTACCAGGCCTTCCGGCCTTCTTTGCGTATCCGTATTTCGCCCGGCACTGATTGCTTTTCGCCTGCCGTGGTTGACAGCGTGCTAAGCGCCCGTGATGCGACGCTCCGGGCACGGCAGCGGGAGGACCGCATGATCACCGCCCAGTACGCGCAACCGTCCCGAACGGGCACCGGTGCGATCCCGGCCGCGCCCGCGGCGCCCACTGGCCCGGCCACCGTGCACCGCGAGTCGCTGGCCACGCTGGCGGCCACCGCCGCCGCGGCTCCGGCCCTGCGCCGCTTGGCGACGACGTCCGCGCAGGCCTGGCACCTCGATGCCGCCACCCGCGAAGCGCTGGCGCTCGTCGTCACTGAGCTGGTCACAAATGTCATACTGCACAGCGGCAGCCCCCGTGTCACTCTGCGACTGCGCCTCCTGACCGGCGTCCTGCGCGTCGAGGTCCACGACACCGGCTGCTGGCACCGCCGGGTGACGCGCCGCCCCGACCGGCACACCACCGCGCCGGACGACACGACGGCGGACCTCCTGCACGCCGAGTCCGGCCGCGGCCTCGCCCTCGTGGAGGCCTACTCCGCCCACACCACGATCCGCCCCTCCCGCACGGGCACGACCGTCCTGGCCGAACTCCCCCTGCCGTGAGCCGCGGGCCCCGGCGGCCTGTCCGGGCCGGGTGGCACCCGCTGCCTGCGGGCGCGGCTCACGGGCGGACCGACGCGGTGAGGCGTCGCAGCGCGGCCTGAGCGGGCGGCCCCCAGGTGGCCTTGCCTCCAGGGCGGCCGCGGACTCCGGCGTCTGCGATGTGGAGGCAGGCGAGCGCGCGCAGTACCGCCCAGCCGCGGGCGCGGCGCAGGGTCGCGGTGTCCGGGCTCGGCCGACAGGCCTCGTGGAAGAGGTCGAGTGCTCCGTCCGGCAGCAGGATCCAGGCGGCGGCGAGGTCGAAGGCCGGGTCACCGGCGAAGAGGTCGCCGAAGTCGATGACGCCGCAGAAGGTGCCGTGCGAGGTCAGGACGTTGGCCGGGTGCAGATCGCCGTGGAGCCAGAGCCGTGGTCCCGCCCAGCCCGGCGCGGCGGCGGCGTCCTCCCAGACCTCGCGGACGGCCTCCGGGTCGCGGACCAGCCCCCGTTCGGTGGCCGAGGTGAGCCCTTGGGCGAACGCTTCGGCGGTGTCGGCCAGCGGGCCGCCACGGTCGCGGCCTTCGGGTGCCGCGTCGGGGGCGGGGCGGTGGAGGGCGGCCAGGAAGGCGGCGAGGGTGACGGCCGCGTCCGCGGGGCGCGTGGCGGGGGCGCGGTCGGCGGGCTCCCCCTGCACCCAGGTGGTGACGAGCCAGGGCCGGGGGAACCGTGCGGAGGGCTCACCGAGGCGCTGCGGGACGGGAACAGGCAGGGGCAGGCGCGGCGCGAGGGCGGGCAGCCAGGCGTGCTCCTTGCGCAGCAGGTCGTCCGCGGACCGCGTCGCCCAGGGCATCCTCACGGCGAGGTCGTCGCCGAGCCGCCACACTTGGTTGTCCCAGCCGAGCGCGCCGAGCTTCAGGGGGCGGTCCGCCAGGTCCGGGTGCTGTGCGCGCAGCAGCTCCCGGATCAAGTCCTCGGTGATGTCCGTGTCGGGTGCCGTCATGCGGAGCAACGGTAGTGGGGCGGTGGTCCGCGCGGGCTTCGGGTCGATGCGGGCCACGTCCCGGTGCCCGAGGGGCTTGTGGAGCGGACGATCCCGCCCGGCCGCGCGCGTCCGGGAGGCGTCCGGTGCCTACGCGTCGTCCACGGCCTGGGCCTCGACGACGCTCAGGACGGTGGGAGTGGGAACGACCCGGGTCAGCCGCAGGCCCGCCTCGGTCAGCACGGCGCGGAAGTCCTCGTGCGTGCGCTCGCGCCCCACCAGCGAAGCCATCATCAACAGGTCCAGGTCCTTGGCCTGGTGAGGGCGGTTGTCGGGTGCGATGACCGCGTCCACCACGAGGATCCGCCCGCCCGGGGCGAGCGCGCGGCGGCAGGCGCGCAGCAGGCGGACGCACTGCTCGTCCTGCCAGTCGTGCAGGATGCGCTTGAGGACGACGACGTCGCCCTTGGGCACGTCGGTGAAGAAGTCGCCCTCAGCGGTGGACCACCGTCCGGCGAGCGCCGCGTCGTCGGCGAGGCGGTGCCCGGCCACGACGTGGGCCCGGTCGTACAGGACCCCCTTGAGCCCCGGCCCGGCCCGCAGGATCGCGGCGAGGAACCCGCCCTGGCCGCCGCCGACGTCCACGACGGTGCCGGTCTTCGGGAAGTCGTAGGCGCCGGCGATCGGTTCGTTCTCCACGCCGGACATGGCGGCCATGCCGTCGTGGAAGACGGCCGCGGTCTTGGCGTCCTGGGCGAAGTGGTCGAAGAACGGCCGGGTGAAGATCTCCTCGAAGACGGATTCGCCGGTGCTCAGGCAGTGGTCCATCCGGCCCGCCGGGAGCCAGAACGTACGGTCGGTGATCATGAGGATCCCGTCCCGTACGGAGCCCGGGACGTCGGACCGCAGTGCTTGCCCGGCCGCCCCGAGGCGGAAGCGCCCCTGCTCGTCCTCGACGAACAGGCCCCGGGTGGCGAGCAGTCGGAGCACCCGGGTCAGGGCCGCCGGGTCGGTCTCGGTGGCGGCGGCCAACTCGGCGGGCGCACGCGGGCCGTCGGCCAGGTGGTCGGCCACGCGCGCGAGCGCGGCCGCCCTGAGCGCGGCCGGGAAGACGAAGCCGAGCGCCGCGTCGATGAGTGCGGCGCCTCCCCCGTCCCCGCCGTGCGCACCCCGCTCACCAGCAGTGCCCCTGTCGCCCATCGCCCCGGCTCCTTCCGCTCCCGCGCCCGGTCGAGCACAGCCGTGCCCCACGGCCCGCTCCCTCAACCCCGGCGTCCGCCGCACGGGTCACCAATGGCGCGTTCTGAGCGTCACCGGGCCGGGCCCCGGCTGCCAGCGGTCACGACGAGACGAGGTCGGGCTTGAAGTCCCGCACGAGGAGTCCCAGCAGCACCTCGTCGACGAACTCGCCCATCACCCAGGCCGAGGAGCGCAGCACGCCCTCGCGGACGAAGCCGTTGCGCTCGGCGGAACGCAGCATCGCGGGGTTGTCCGACAGGGTCTCGATCTGCAGGCGGTGCAGGCCGCGCACCACGAAGCCGTAGTGACACAGGACCCCGACCACGTCCGTGCCGTAGCCCTTGCCGCGCGAGGACGGCAGCAGTCCGAGGCCGATGTGCGCGGACCGGTTGTGCTGGTCGATGTTCCACAGCACGGCGTCGCCGACCAGCGTGCCGCCCTCCAACTCCACGACGGAGAAGGTGGCGTGGCGCAGCTCCTTGTCGTCCACCGCGAAGGGCGACTCCTTCGAGCCGGGCGTGATCGGCCGCCACGGCCGGGTGTCGGACCGCGCCTGGTTGACCACGTCGTCGTGGAGTCCGGCGTGCAGGACGGGCACGTCGTCCTCGTGCCGGGCCCTGAGCCCGACCTTGTTCCCTCTCAGCATGGGAGCTTCCTATCCGACCGTGCGGATCAGCGGCAATCCAATAACTCGGCGCGGGGAGCGGGTTCAGCGCGCACGCGCCGCCGCGGGACTTCTGTCCGGAACAGCACCCCGCGGAGCGCCCCGAACGCTGCGTCCGCCGATCAAGCCGCTAGCCTCCGTACGCATGACCGATACACAAACCCACGACCAGCGCGTCGGTGAGCTCGTGAGACCGCCTGCCCACCGTGTCCTGTGGTTCGCCGCGGGCGCCACCGCGTTCTTACTCCTCGCCGACCTCGGTACGCGTGCCTACAACCACTACGACTCCATACCGACCATCCGCAGGTTGGTGAACGTCGACGTCGAGGCCAATCTGGCCACGTGGTGGAACAGCACGCTCCTGTTGGCCGTGGCGGGCGTGGCGTTGACCGCGGCCCTGCTCAGCGGGCGCGACACCCGCCCCGGGCGGTTGTCGTGGCTGGGCCTCGCCGCCGCGACCGCGCTGCTCAGCATCGACGAGACGGTGTCGCTGCACGAGCGCCTCGGCGAGGTCGGCCGGTCGTGGAAGGAATGGGCCGGGGGTGCGCTGCCCACGCACGCCTGGGTGCTGCCCGGGGCACTGCTCGCGGCGGCGGGCACCGTCTGCGCCGTGCTGTGGGCGCGCAAGCTCCCGCGCGATCTGCGCAACGGGGTGCTGAGCGCACTGGGGGTGTACCTCGGCGGGGCGCTGGTGACCGAGGCGTTCAACGGCTGGGCGCTCGAGAACGGCCACAGCGTCGTGCTCATGCTGGGAACGCTCGTGGAGGAGGGTTTGGAGATGAGCGGCTGCATCGTCGCCCTCGCCGTCCTCAGCCGTTACGTGCTCCTTGAGCGTGACCCCGCGACCGGGCGCGCGGCGGTCCGGCTGCGCGACGGCCGGACCGCGTAGCCGCCGCGCGGGGGTACGTGTCCCGGTACTCGACTCCTCGACTATTCTGATTTCCGTAATAGTCGGTGAAGCAGAGGAGCGATCTCCGTGGCAGCACACGCGGCAGCCCCCGGGACGGCGGCCTGGACCCGGGCGGCCCTGCCGCTCTGCCTCCTCGGGGTCCTCGACAGCGAGGCGAGGAGCTATGGGTACGCCCTGCTCAGCCGCCTCGCCGACGCGGGACTCACCGGCGTGAAGCCCGCCGCCCTCTACCCCGCCCTCGGCCGCCTCGAAGAGGAAGGCGCCGTCGAGATCGAGTGGGGCGCGGGAGAGGGCGGGCCCGGGCGCAAGTACTACCGGATCACCGAGGCCGGGCGGCAGCGACTGCGGCGGGAGCGGGCCGCGTGGCACGCGTTCACCACCAGGGTCGCCACGCTCGCCGACGGTGCGGGGGACGAGGAGTAGCCGTGGCCACGTCACAGCACGAGTCACAGAAGCAGACGCGGAGGAACAGCCTCCGTTGGGATCTCGACGAGGACGCGGACTGGGCGGCGACGGTCGAGCTGCGCCTCGTCTTCGACCACGACGCGCCCGCGGGGCTCGCCGACGACGTCCTCGCCGAGGTCCACGAGCTGGTGCGCGAGGAAGGGCGCACCGCCCGGGACCTGTTCGGCGCGCCGGAGGCGTATGCGCGCGCCGTCGCCGAGGAACGCGTCAGTGAGGAGTACCGGGCGCGGACCGACACCCACGGCCTCACCCCCGGGGAGCGGCTGCTCGCCGCGTTCGGCACGCTCGGAGCGGTCGGTGCCATCCTGTGCGCCCTCGACTGGGTGCGTGGCGGGCTGTGGGCGGGCGTGAGCTGGCCCGGCGTCGTGGGCATCACCACCGTCGTCCTGGCCGTCGGCCTGATCGCCGTGGCCGTCGTGGCGCGGTCCGCCGGTCGGTTCAAGGGCGCGTACGCCTTCGCCGCCGGTGTGCCCGCGGTCATCGCGGCCGGGGGCGGGGTCGGGGTCGCCGTGCCCGAGGGGCAGTTGTTCAGCGTGCCCGTACCGGTCCTGCTGGCGGGGTGCGTGGCCTGCGCCGTGGGGGCCTTCGCCGTCCCGGAGCGCGTCGTCGACCGGTGGTTCGCGGGGCGCCCGCCCGCGGGCCGCGACGACGCCGCGTGGCTCGACCGGCTCGGCGGACTGCTGCGCGGGCGGCACGGCATGACGGCGGCCGAGGCGCGCGGGCACGTGCGCGAGGCACGGCAGCACCTCGCCGCCGTGCCCGGCGAGCACGCCGAGGACGTCTTCGGGGACGTCGAGGTCTACGCCCTCCGGCTCGCCGACGGCCCCCGCAAGAAGGAGCGCGCGGCCCGCCGCAAGATGTACGGGACGCTGCTGCTGCTCGGCGTGGTCACCCTGCTGTTCGTGGACCACGTGCTGGATGCGGACACGTCCTTCGACTTCTGGCTCGCGCTCTACACCGGGGTGGTCGGCAGCCTGGGCTGGACGGCGGTCAGCGAATGGCGCGCGAGCCGCCGCCCGGACGCCACCGAGCCCGACGGCGTCGGCTAGAGGGTGTCTGAGAAGGCCCTTTCAGGGGAGGTGAGTTGGTAGTCCCTGTGCTGATGGAGGCCGGGATGGCCGGACATCGTCGTGTGTATCCAACGGATCTGTCGGTCGCGCAGTGGGCGGTGCTGGTGCCGCTGGTGGCGCCGCCGAAGCCCGGCGGAAGGCCGCAGAAGCACCCCCGCCGGGAGATCATCGACGCCCAGGACCGCTGGGAAGAGATCCTCGCCGCCCTGCGGGCCAGGGAACGTACTGGCCAGGGCCGCGGACCCACCACGAGCGCCGGGGTGGTGGACAGCCAGGGCGTCAAGGCCACCGGGCGCGGCGGCCGGCACGGCTACGACGGCGGCAGGAAGGTGCTGGGCACCAAGCGTCACCTGCTGGTCGACACGCTCGGCCTGGTCCTGGCAGTCTGCGTGAGTCCGGCTGACGTCAGCGACCGAGATGGCGCCTCGGTGCTGCTGGCCCGGTGCGCAGGGAAGTTCCCCCGGCTGGGGCATGTATGGGCCGACCAGGGCTGTCGAGGCCGGGACTTCCTGGACTGGGCCCGGGAGGAGACCGGGATCACCATCGAGCCCGTGCAGCCCAAGGACGGCGGGTTCCGCAGCACCCGGGCCAAGGCTGACGCGCCACCACGCGAGATACCGATGTTCGTGGTGGTTCCCCGCCGCTGGGTGATCGCGCGGAGTTTCGCCCTGGCTGGCCCGCTACCGGCGACTCTCCAGGGACTACGCGTACCTGGCAGCCGGCCAGGAGAGCGCGATCTACCTGGCCACCATCATGCTTCTGCTGCACCGTTCCGCACGAGTCCTGTCCTGAACAGGACTTCTCAGACACCCTCTAGCCGGGCGAACAGTGTGGGGTCGCCGCCGTCGTTGTTGTTCTGGGTGAAGTGCTGCTGCTCACCGATGATGACGTCCTTGGCGTTCGGCATGAAGGTGTTATAGGTGGTGCTGGGGCGGGGCTGGTGGACGTGGTCCTGCACGCTTCCTCCTGACAGGGCGCAGTTGGTGCCCCGGGGTGTGATGGCAACCGTGAGCGGGTCGGTGTCGATGGGGTCGATGGGGTCGTGCTCTGCCAGGTAGGCGAGTGCCTGGTGCAGATCGGTCCCGCTGATCTCGGTTCCGGCGAAGTAGGAGTCCGGGGTCGCGAGGAACAGGGCCGGGTTGACGGGTGTCTGGTCGCTGGTCGAAGAGCCACTGGAGCAGGGCGTCCATCGTGTGCCGGATCCGGGTGGCGCGGTCTTTCTGCCGGTCCTTCAGCTGGCGCACGGCGCGACGCGGCCTGCGTCGGTGAGACGGACGTGGGTCCTGCGCCCCATGGCACGGAGGATCTGCACCAGGCCGTGCTGGTCGAGCTGGAGAGCCAATACGGCCGGGTCTTCGTCCTCCAACTGGAGCTCTTCGACGAAGGCGAGGACGTCAATGTATCCCGAGTGCGGCTTCGCCCGGCTGTCCAGCCACAGCAGCAGCCGGGCCAGGCAGCCGTTTGTCACCGCTCCGCCGGGCACCGCGCCGGCAGTGGCTCGATCTGTGCAGAGACGCGGGGCGGGTTCCGCTCTCAAGTACCTCAGCCAAGGGTACGAAGCAGCGCTGACCACGAGCGTTCGGGCTTTCCGGCATGCCCGGGGCGCGCCCGCCGTGGCGGACGCGCCCTTCGTGCACCGCGTGCGGTCAAGACGGGGGTCGACGCCGGTGGTACCGGCCGCGCCTCGGGGCCGACTCGTACCGGTGGGAGCCGAAGTGGGCCGCAGCTGCCGGTCACGGCTCGGGGCCGGTTCTTGCGCGGGCGACGTCTCAGCGAGTCCCGTTGTTCCCCTGCGGCCGAACCGCTTTGTTCAGCGTCGGGTTGGTGTCGCTCTTCTTGTCGGTTCCGATCATCGTCGTGTTGGTGAAGGCGTCGACGAAGTCCGGCTGGGGCGCCGGAGCTGGAGCGGGAGGGGCTGGCGCGGGGGCGGGCTGGCCGCTTCCCTGGTTCTGTCCGTTGCTCATGAGACTCAAGTGTGCAGCAGCAGTGCGACAGTCGACAGGCCCAGCCCCACGACCAGAGACCAGAGGCTGATCCCCCAGTACCGAGCCTTCAGCTCGTGCCGCTGCTTGTTCTTCTCGAAGATCGACGCCCGGGTCGCCACGAGCGCGGCCAGAACCTGCTCCTTGGGCAAGCGGATGTGATCGACGATCATCGGGCGGGGCTCCAGGTCCTTGTGCTCCGCCACCCGGATCGTCTGCACGCCCGTGAGCAGGGTGACGGCATATGCGATGAAGGCGCAGTAGGCGAGGATGTCGTGGTGTTTGTGCGTCGCCAGGAACTGTGCGGCAGTGGCCGCGAACCCGATCAGGAACACCGCCTTGGTGTCGATCTTCGCCAGGGAGTCCGACTGGCGCGCCAGACGTGAGGCCGCCTCCTCGTTGAGGAGCTCCAGGGTGTCCTTCTGCGCCTCGAGTTCGGCCGGTGCCATCGTCATACCGCGAGCTTAGAAGCCGAAGGGCCTGTCGGACGTTGCCCTCGACCGTCACGGGGACTTCGGGCGGCACGGCCCACTCACTGCCCCTTGACCTGGCGGTGATGCTCAGGCGCACCGGCTCGTTCACGTACCCGCGGTGCCAGTTCTGCGTGCTGGTCGCCGACCAGGCGGGAGGGGTGGTGGGCGTCAGGCCGTAGCGCGTCCACTCGCCTGCCGCGAGCTGCTGCGGGGCGACGGTCCGACCGGTGTCGTCGTGGCCGTCCACGCTGAACTTCCACGGCCCCCAGCTCTACTGGCCACCTTGTGCGCGGCGGTAGCTTCCGCGTCCCGGGCCGACGGTTGACCTCGCGGAGGTAGTCACCGTCTGTCCGGTCTCTTTGGGTCATGTCAATTGCGACCAAAGTTGATCATGTCTGGGACTTTAGCCCTGTTTTGGGCATGGACACGCCGCTAGCAACTTCTACTGACCCGTTCCCCATGCCAGAGTCCTGACCAAGATCATCCTGGTGTGCGCGGCTTCGCCCCTTGAAACTCATACGGGGTGACTTCGCCATTGACGGGAAGGTTCCATGCCGGTTCTCCACCGCGCGATTGCCGACTCCATAGCCGCCGTCACCACCGGTGCCCTCAGCCTGAGCATCACCCCGGTCGCCCTCACTGACGGCCCGTCAGCGATCGAGAAGACCGCAGCCGCCGTTGAGAAAACCACCGGCACCGCCGATATCGTCCCCAGCGAGCTCCTCGCCGACGGAACCCTCGCATCCAAAACCGGCAACGAGGACGGGCAGAGTGCGACGGTCACTCTCCCCGCCACAGCCAGCGGAACCGTCAACACGTCGACCTCCGAGGGCCTCAGCGCCAGCCTCGGCCTGCCGAACACCAGTAATACCCAGGCCGTGAAGACCACCAACGGCACCGTCGTCTACCCGGGTGCGGCCAGAAACGCCGACCTGGCGCTGCAGCCCACCATCGACGGCGCGCGAGCCCTGATCACCATCAACAACAGCGACGCTGCCAGGGAGTACCGCTTCGATCTGCGCCTGCCGGACGGCGCTGTGACCAAGCAGCTGGACGACGGCACGGTTCTGATCATGGCCAGCGCGGGCGAGGATGCAGAAATCATCGGCGCCATCGACGCCCCTTGGGCCGAGGACGCCAACGGGAAAGCCGTTCAGACCACCTACCGCGTTGAAGGCGGCGCGCTGGTTCAGTCTGTTGAGTTCGGCCATGAGGATGCCTTCCCGATCGTCGCCGACCCGCAGATGACGCTCGGGAAACGGGTCTATCTGCACTTCGGGATCAAGGAAGTGAAGGGGCTCGCTAAGATCGGCACTCCGCCCAAGTACCTGTCTGCCGCCGTGTGCAAGAAGGTGCCCGCGACCGTCGCTATTGTCCTCAAGCCCAGGGCGGTCTGTGCGTACCTCGTGACAAAGCGCGTGGGAGCTACCGTGAAGGTGTTCAAGGATGCGGCCAAGCGCAGCCAGTGCGTGCGCGTAACTGTGCCGTTCACCCCGGTCGGAGAGGCCATGACCGCGACGAGGAAGAAGTGCAGCAGCCTACAGTGAGTGAGCATCAAGACTCCGTCGGGAAGAACGCATGGCGCGGCCCGCTTTTGTGCTTCGTGGAGATTGCCGGAGCGGTGTTCGTCATGAACTGGTTCTTCAGCGACGACCGGGACTCCTTGCTCGTTGCCATCATGTGGTCTTGCGCGGCTGGAGCAGCGGCGAGCATTCTCTTCCCTGGCCTTGCCCGCCTGTACCGATGGTGGCGCAAGCACTTCTGAATGCAGCTGCGCAGGAGTTACCGTGGCTGGTGCCCACCTCGGCCAGAAGGCAGTCGCCCGACTGGCCGGGGTGTTCCCGTATAAGACCGCGCCGTGCAGGGAACGGCGGTCTCCGGACATCCGTTGAGCGCCCGTCTTCCCGCCAGTCGGCGTCCTGACGGAGTTCAGACGGGCTGTCACGGTGGCGGGGATGCGGCTCTGAGCCGGAGGGTCCTGCTGCCAGATCACCTGCAGCGCGTCGGCTCGCCCCGGGGCGGGGGCCAGGCCGACCCTGCTCGCTTCGCCTTCCGCGTCCGCTTGGATGCCGACGGACTCGGCATGCTCCTACGTCAGGTCGGTGGTGCCGACGGCGCCGCGGGGCCGGTTGCGGGCCCACCCCTTGAGGTCGCTGACGCGCTAGAGGAGTTGGGCTCCGCGCTAGTCGGCCGGGGCGGGGAACGTGGAGTCGTTGGCGCGGGCGAAGCGCAGCGCGGCAAGGGTGATGTCGGGGAGGTGCTGCTCGTGGGCCTCGCGCAACCCCACCGCCTGGTCGTCGTCGCCTGTGGCCGGGTCCGTGGGTGGTGTCGCTGCCGTGGTGGCATCCGCGGGCTCGGCGGAAGGCCTGCGCGGCCGCGTCGGTGGAGGACTGCTTCGGGCTGGCCGGTGGGCTGCCGTTCGCCTTCTGGAGCACTGCCGGGTGCGCTGAGGCCGAGGCGGTGGCGGGTTTCCGGGCCCTGGTTGGCGGTCCGCTGGTGGCCCACCGGCGGGCTTCGGCGTCAGTGAAGAAGAGGACCTGTGTCTCCCGCGCGGTGCCGCCAATGACGACTCGGGCACGGCCGGGGTGCTTGGTGCTCTTGAGCGGCGCGGACTCCGGGGCCCGTACCACCAGTTCCCGTACGGAGGCGTCCTTGAAGGCGGCCTTCTTCGGCGGGCGGCGGGTCTTCTTCACCAGTACGTACGGTGTGCGTCCGGCCGGGTGCCAGGAGAACGTCTGGCCCTCGCGCGCGAGCTTCTGGGTGATGAGGTCGGCGACCAGGTCGCGGGAGAACCGCAGGTGCACGGGAAGGTCGACGTGGATGATCGCGTCGTCGTCGGTGAAGTTGGACGGGATGTGGAGGTAGCGGCGCGGAGGGGTCTGCTCCGCGATGCCCAGGGGCCCGGCGAGGGCTTGGTGCAGCGGGTGGACCCACTCGCGCATCAGCTCGCGCAGCTCCCAGGTGATGACCGCGTACGCCAGGCTGCCTGCGGCCGTGACGGACGCCGCGCCGATGCCGCCGCACTCAAGCGCCTGGACCGTTACTGCGGGCTCGCGCCAGTACGCGTACCCGGTACCACTGAGCGCGCCCACGGCGCCGAGGCGAGCGGTCAGGCGCTGCCAGCCCGCGCGGTAGGCGGAGCGGGGCAGCGTGCCCAGGACACGGCTGCCCGCGCGGAAGAAGGTGGCGTCGGTGCGCCGGATGCCGTCCATGTCCTGGCCGGCGAGGAACCGTCCGATGCCGGAGAGGAGCGCGTCGGCTGCCTCGTCTATCTGCTTGTCGAACTCGGTCTGTGCCATACCGCACTGTTCGCCGCGTCGTTCACCACGCCGCTGTCCACCAGCGGCCTGCGGGCGTCACGAAGCCACAACTCCGGCCATGGTAGGCGGGCCATGGTGGGCAGGCGGGCGGTGCCCACGGTGGTAAGCGGCCCGCAGGAGCGTCCATCGCGGTCAGCGGTGACGTGCCCGCTTGAGCCAGTTGAGGAGTGCGGCCGACCGCGGCTGCCGGTCGGCGGCGGCACCAGGCGGGTACGGCGGCAGCGGAGGGATGTGAGGTGGTGCTGATGCCCGGTCCCGCGGTGCAGCCTGCTCCTGGTCGTCGGCGCGCAGCGAGGACGGCTCTGCGATCGAGGGCCGTTCGGCGTCGGCAGTCGGTTCGTGAGCGCCTGCGGGCCCGATTCGCTCCGCTGGTACAGCGGGAGCGGGACTCTGCGCGTTCGGAGCCCTGCCGGCGGGTGCCTCAATTCGCTGGAGCCCGCACGAGCGCCGACCGCAGCAGCGCGGAGGGCGTGTCGACCGTTCTGTGTTGAGGCCGCTCGGAGGCCGTGTGCGCCGGGCCCGTGAGGGGCTTTGCCGTGCGCGCCATGCACCGAGTGCCGGGCGTTCGCGCTCCTGGCAAGTCTGTTCTGTCCACGACACTCGACAAGTAGGGAAGGTGCTCCTCCGGTTTGCGGGCGAGCGTGGGTAGCCCGCTGGGGGTCTTGGATTGGCGGTGATGGGTGTGGTGGCCGAGGTGGTGGCGGGCTCGGGGCGGCGGCTGGTGGTGTTGCGGGGAGGTCCGCCGGAGGTGCCGCGTCTGTATCGGCTGCCGGATGGTGCTGCTGACGTTTCTCGGGTGGTGGTGGCGTTCCACGGGAGGCATCAGCGTTTCGAGCCCACCGGCGAAACAGAGCGGGTCGAGGGGCGGCCGGTTCCGGTGTACGGGTTCGTCTACAGCACGGCGATCGCGGAGTAGAGGGCCGCTTGTGTCTGCCAGCAGCGAGACGCCGATTGCCGTTGTGGGCATCGGTTGCCGGTTTCCCGGGGGTGTGGAGTCGCCGGGCGGATTGTGGCGGCTGGCGGCCGAGGGTCGCTCGACGGTGGGGCCGGTGCCCACGGGGCGGTGGGATGCGGCACGGTTGGCGGCACTGCACGCCCCGGAGCTCGCGGTGCGGGCCGGGTATGGCTGTTTTCTGGAGGGGGATGTATGGGCCTGGGATCCGCAGGCCCTGTCGGTGGCCCCGGCCGAGCAGGAGTGGGTGGATCCGCAGTTCCGGGTGTTGACGGAGGTGGCCTGGGAGGCGGTGGAACACGCCGGGATCCCGGTGGGCCGACTGCGCGGTTCACGGACCGGTGTCTACATGGGCACCTACGCCCCGGACAACCTCTTCCGCGAGGCCCGGCCGGTCGAGGATGCCCCCAACAGCCCTTACCTGTTCGGGAACTTCACTGCAAGCGCGGCGGGCCGGGTGGCGTTCGCAATGGACCTGCGGGGCCCGGTGATGGTGGTCAGCACTCACTGCTCCTCCGGGCTGGTGGCGCTGGACACCGCGTGTGGGGCACTCGCTCTGGGCGCGTGCGATGCCGCGCTGGCGGGGGCGGTGCTGCTGATGCTCTCTCCCGAGACGCACTACTACGAGGCGCCCTTGCTGCTGTCACAGCGCGGGGCGTGTTACGCCTTCGACTCCCGGGCCGACGGCTACGTACGCGGTGAGGGCGCGGGTGTGCTGGTCCTGAAGCGACTGGCCGATGCCCGGCGGGACGGGGACCGGGTACTGGCGGTGATCCGTGGCTCGGCAGTGAACAACGACGGACAGGCCTCCCGGCTGACCGCCCCGTCGACGCAGATGCAGCAGGAACTGTTCCGCGAGGCGGTCGCCAAGGCGGGGATCGACCCCGGCGAGGTGGGCCTGGTGGAGGCGCACGGTCCCGGCACGGCGGTGGGCGACCCGGTCGAGTACGCCTCGATCAATGCCGTCTACGGACGCGGCCGGGGCCGGTGTGTCCTGGGGTCGGTCAAGACGAACATCGGGCACAGCGAACCCGTTTCCGGTATCGCGGGCGCCATCAAGGCGGTGGAGTCCTTGCGTCGCGGCGCCGTCCCGCCCAACGCCACCTTCCAGGAGTGGAATCCCGCTGTCGCACGGGACGAGGCATCCCGGCTCTTCGTGCCGACCGGGCTCATCGCATGGCCGGTGGACGGCCAGGCGCGGCTGGCCGCCGTGTGCTCCTACGGTGTGACCGGCACCAACGCCCACGTTGTCCTGGAATCCGCCCCCGCACCCCGGTCGCCCCGTCCCCGGCCCTGCCCTCCCCGGTCGGCCGAGGGCGAGGCCCGGGTGTTCCTCCTCTCCGGCAGCTCCCCGCAGTCCCTGTCCCTGGCGGCCTCACGCCTTGCGGACTGGACCGAGGGGCAGGGGGCGGGGGCCGCGCTGCTGGATGTGGCGCACACGCTGGCGCAGCGCCGCTCGCACGCCGACCACCGACTGGCTGTCGTCGCCCACAGCCACCGTCAACTCGCCGCCCGGACACGTGGCTTCGCAGCCGATGGGTCGGCCGATGGTGTGGTGTCCGGCACGCCGCTGCTGCCGCCCGGACACCCCGGTCCGGTGTTCGTGTTCACCGGGCAGGGATCGCAGCGGCCCGGCATGTGCCGGGGTCTGCTGGCCGACGACCCGGTGTTCGCCGCGGCGGTCGACGAGCTGGAGCCGCTGATCTGCGCGGAAGCCGGATTCTCACTACGGGAGATGATCGAACACCCGGGGCGGCTGGCCGGGCTCGACCGTATCCAGCCCACTCTCTTCGGTGTCCAGGTGGCGCTCGCTGCCGTCTGGCGCTCCTGGGGCATCCAGCCCGCCGCGGTCATCGGGCAGTCGCTGGGCGAGGTCGCCGCCATGGTAGTGGCGGGCGGGCTGAGCCCGGCGGACGGTGTGAAGGTGATCTGCCGCCGCTCCCGGTTGCTGGCCACGGTCTGTGGCGGGGCGATGGCCTCGGTGATGCTCGGCGCCGACCGGGTCCAACTGGCGATCGAGGCCGCCGGAGCCGACGGCGTGACGCTCGGTGTGCTCACCTCACCCGGGATCACCGTCATCTCCGGGGACGCCGTGCAGATCGCCGATCTGGTCGAGCGGTGGACGGCGGAAGAGGTGGTGGCGAAGACGATCGACGTGGAGGTGGCCTCCCACTCCCCACAGGTCGACCCCATCCTGTCCCAGCTGCGGACAGCGCTGGCCGAGGTGCCCGAGGCGCACCCGCGCATCCCCTTCTACTCCACCGTCTCCCCCGACCCGTCGCGGCCGGGGCGGCTGGACGGGGCGTACTGGGTGCGCAACCAGCGCGATCCGGTCCGGTTCCACACCGCCGTCTCCGCCGCGCTCGCCGCGGGCCACCGGTTGTTCATCGAGTGCACCGCCCATCCCTTGGCGGTACGCCCGATCCTGGACACGGCCCGGCACGACGCCGTCCCCGACACGGTCGCCGTCGGCAGCCTGCGGCAGGGAACAAGCGATCAGGAGGCGTTCCTGACCCACCTTGGCACGCTCCATGCGGCGGGCTACGACGGCATCGACTTCGCCTCTCGCTACGGCGACGGGGACCTGTGTGACGTGCCGGTGACCGCGTGGCACCGTACCCGTCACGGCGGCGACAGGCCCGCCTATCGCCTGATCGCCCCCGCCCTGCCGGGAGCTGCCCAGCATCCACTGCTCGGCGGCCATGTCCACGACCCCGATACGCCCGGACGCCACCTGTGGCAGACCCCCCTCGGCCCGCGGCTGCTGCCCTGGCTCGCCGACCACGCGGTGGCGGACGTGCCGGTGCTGCCCGGCACCGCCGCGGTGGAGATGATGCTGGCCGCCGCGGCCCGCACCTACGCCACCGAACACGTTGCCGCCCGGGATGTCCGTGTGCTCAGCCCGCTCATCCTCGATCCCGAGCCGCAGCTCACCACCCGGTTAATCCGCGACGGCGGCACCGCCCGCGTAGAGATCGTGACCACCGGCGATGACGGCGTCACCGTGCACGCCCGCGGCACCGTTCACGCGCTGCCCCGCCACCAGCAGCCCGCACCACTCACCCCCGCTGATCTGGCCCCGGATGGCTGGCCGGACTACGACGTCACCGCCCTGCACCGCACCTTCCGCGACAAACACCACGTCTACCACGGCCCCGCCTTCACCGCCCTGGACCGCATCCAGGTCCACCCGAGCGACGACATCGCCCTGTCCGTCCTGCGCACGCACGACAGCGCCCAGGTCTCCGCCTGGACGATGTCCCTGCACCCCGCCCTCGCCGACCAGGTGGTGCAGACCGCGGTGGCGGCCTGGCTCGCCCACTACACGCTCACCCCCGGCCCGGTGGTCGTCGCCGGCTTCGACGAGGCGCGCGTCTACGGGCCGACCGCCCACGCCCGCCGCGCCCTGGTCCATCTTCACCAGGCGGACGATCTGGGCTGCGCCGCCTCGGCCCGGCTGGCCACCGCCGACGGCACCGTCGTCGCCGAGCTCCGCGGCCTGCGCGTCGCCAACATCACCCCACCCACCGAGCGGTTCACCGCCCGGCTCACCCACCAGGCCTGGGTCCCCGCCCCCGCGCCCGCAGAACGGCCCCGGACCACGGAGAGCACCTGGACAGTGCTTGCCGCTGACGACAGCTCCTGGCCCACCGACCTCGCCTTGGAGCTCAAGAAGCAGAACGTCGGCGGCCGGATCCTGCCCCTGGACACCGCCCTCGGCGACACGGCCGCACTGGGCCCCTGCACGGGAGTCGTGCTCACACTGGCCCAGGAGCAATCCGATCACGTACCCGCCGAGACCGCCCGTGTCACGGTCTCCCGCGTGGTCAGGCTGGTTCGTCGGCTGGCCCGGTCGGGCCCGTCGCCCCGGCTGTGGGTCCTTAGCCGCTCGGGCCAGGCGCCGCTGACCACGGCCGCCGTTCGCGGACTGCTGCGATCCGTGGCCTACGAGCATCCCGAACTGCGCGCCAGCACCCTGGAGTTCACACCGCACCAGGCGCCGTACCCGGACCTCGTGGACGAACTGCTGGACGACCGGCAGCCCCTCACCGAGATCGCGCTGCAGCCCGCCGGACGCCACATCGCCCAGGTGCTCACCGGACCGGACGACGACAACCCCGCCGACAGGGCCGTAGCGCTGGTGCGGCCCGGCGCGGCCTACCTGGTCACCGGCGGCCTGGGCGGGCTCGGCCTGCTCACCGTCGAATGGCTCGCCCGCCGTGGCGCGGGCCGCATCGTGGTCAGCTCACGCTCCGCGCCCACCGCGCAAAACGCAGCCAGGCTGCAAGCCGTGCGCGACGCGGGCACCGCCATCAAGGTCGTCCGCGGGGACATCGGCGACCCGGCCGTGGCCGCACAAGCAGTCGTCGCGGCCGACACCGCCGACTGCACACTGCGCGGGGTGTTCCACGCGGCAGGGGTGGTCGAGGACGCCACCGTCGCCCACCTCGACGACGCTCTCCTGGAGCGGGTCTGGCGCGGCAAGGCCGACGGCGCCTGGGCCCTGCACCAGGCCACCACGGACTGCAAACTCGATCACTTCGTCGTCTACTCCTCCGTCGCCTCCCTGATCGGCTCCCCGGGGCAGGCCGCCTACGCCGCCGCCAACGCCTTCCTCGACGGCCTGGTGGCTCACCGCCTCAAGCACGGCCTGCCCGCCACCGGCATCCACTGGGGCGCCTGGAGCGAAGTCGGCCGCGGACAGCACCTGGCCGACCGGGGATTCCTCACCATCAGCCCCGCCGACGGCATCGACGCGTTGGAACGCATCCTGACGGCCGGGCACCGGCAGGTGGCCTACTCGCCGCTGGATACCGACCGATGGATCGCCCCCTACCCGGCCCTGCGCTCCTCCACTCTGCTCGCCTCGCTGCTCACCGGTGAGGAACCCGAAGACGACGAGACCGCGATACGCGGCCAGCTCCTGGCAGCCGAGAGCCCGCCAGAGCGCCGGGAGGTCCTGGAGGCCTTCATCATCAGGACCGTACGCGAACTGCTCGGCGGCACCACCCGCCACATCGGCCCGCACACCAGCATGGTCATCCTCGGCCTCGACTCCCTGGGCGCCGTCCAGCTCCAGCAGCGCCTCCAGCACGCCCTGCGCACCGAGATGAAACCCGGCGTGATCTGGGTCAAACCCAGCCCTGCGTCACTGGCCGGCTGGATCCTGGACGCGATGGGCCTGGCGGATGAAGTCTCCCGGAGGTGACGGCCGTGTACACCCGACCCGAATCCGACCCGGGCAAGGGCGAGCGCGATCCCGCCCGGGCGTCGGCGCCACCCGTCCGACGGCACCGTCCCCCACCGGTGGTCCTCTGGGCCACCGTCGGGGCCCTCTTCCTCTGCCTGGAGGCATACGTGGCGGTGCGCTACCTTGCCTCGGGGCAGCTCCGGCTGAGCACCGGCGACCTCGGCACACTGAGCAGGACCCATCAAACCCTGCTCTGGAGCGCACAGTTCCTCGTCATCGCGATGATCGTCCCACTCGTCGCCTGGATCGCACGCCGCTGCATCACCGAACGCCGCCTGACCATCGACGCGTTGCTGCTGCTCGGATTCGTCTCCCAGGCCGGGCTCGACCCCTACTTCTCCCCCATGGGCATGCTCAACTCCGCGAGCCTGCACATCCCCTCATGGGGCGAATACCTACCGGCCTGGCCGGAGATCTTCGGATTCCCCGACCCCTCGCTCAAGGTCGAACCCCTGCTGGTCACCGGTGCCGGATACCTCACCGGCCTGGTGTTCGCACTCACCGCCGCCGCCGTAATGCACTTCTGGGTCCTGCGGCGGTGGCCCGACCTGAGCGGAATCCGCCTCACCGCTACAGGACTCGCCATCTGCGCAGCCATCGGACTGCCCATCGAGATCATCTGGATCCGGACCGGCGCCTACGCCTACAGGGAAGGCGTCCCGTTCCTGACGCTCTTCTCCACCGAGTGGTACCAGGTCCCCGTCTACCTCCCACTGACATCCGGGATCTTCTGGTACGGAACCGCCTGGCTCATCCGGCACTACTACATCCATCGCGGCCCCGACAGCACCGTCTTCCGCGGCACCACCCTGCTGCCGCCCCGGGCCAGGACACCCCTCCAGGCACTCGCCGTCATCGGGATCCTGGACGTGTCCGTGATGCTCGACTGCATTGCCTTCCGGCTCTTCACTCTGCTGCCAGGATCGATATCGGCCGATCATCCGCCACTGCCGTTCGTGTGACCCCCGCCGCCCCGCACCCGCCCGGAAGACGCGGCCGAGGCCGGCTCCGGCCGTGATCGTTGATCCGCCGCCCCTCCCGCACCCCAGGAGTCTCCATGCCAGGTACGCGTGCCTCCGCCGTGGTCATCGGCGCCGGACTGGCGGGGCTCTTCGCAGCCCGAGTCCTGGCCGGACACTTCCGGCAGGTCACGGTGGTCGACCGGGACGAACTCCCCACCGTTGCGGCACACCGCACCGGGGTCCCTCAGGGGGCGCATGTCCACGCGCTGTTCACCCGAGGGCTGCGCACCGTCGAAGAGCTGGTGCCCGGGTTCACCGACACGCTCCTTGAGCGCGGAGGACAGCGCATCGACGTCGGCGCCGACCTGGCCATCCACACCCCGTACGGCTGGGGCGCCCGCTCCGCTTCCCCCCTCCGGGTGGTCGGAGCAAGCCGCCCCCTCATCGAAGCCATCGTCAGAGAACGGATCACCGCGCTTCCCGGTGTCCGCCTCCTCGACGGCCACCACGTCGAACAGCTGGTGGGAACCAGACACCGCGTGACAGCCGTGCGGGTCCAAGATCTACGGCTCGACAGCTCGACCAACCTCCCCGCCCAACTGGTGGTGGACGCGTCCGGACGCGGCTCCCGGCTCCCGGCCTGGCTGGACTCCCTCGGCTGCCCCGAACCGGTACCCGAGAGTGTGGTGGACCCCCAACTGGGCTACGCCACCCGGTTGTACCGCAGGAACTGCGCCGACGGCCTGGGCTGGCGGGCCTGCTACAGCCTGCTCAGCGGTCCCGCCACGACACGCGGCGCGGTGATCGCCCCCATCGAGGGCGGCCAGTGGATCGTCACCCTCCTGGGCATCGGTCCGGACCGCCCCAGCAGACAAGAGAGTGACTTCCTCCCCTTCGCTGCCTCTCTACCCACAGCTGAGATCGCCCATGCCCTCCGGCACATGACACCGCTCACCCCGGTGGCCACCAGCCATGCCACCACCAACCGCCGCCGCCATCTCGACCGGGCCACAGCACTACCCGCCAACCTCTACGTCCTCGGCGACGCGGCATGCGCCTTCAATCCCGTCTACGCACAAGGCATGACCACGGCAGCGCTCAGCGCCCAGCTTCTGGACGCCTGCCTGCGCAAACCTGCCGAGCAGACGGCCCCCGCAGCCCGCTACCACCACCGCCTCTCCCGCCTGATCAACGCGCCATGGCTCCTGTCCACCACAGCCGACCAGCGTTTTCCACTCACCCAAGGCCCTACCCCCTCAGTGACACGCCGTCTCATGGCCGGTCACCTGGACCGAGTCCTGGCAGCCGGCACCCGCAGCCCCCAGGTACAGCACGCTTTCCTGAGGATTCTGACCATGGTCGACGCCCCCTCCTCACTCGCAGACCCCGCCACCCTGCTCCGCACCCTGCGCCACAGCGCCCGGACGGCATCAACAACTACCCGACCAATACGCACCAACGCCCCTCGAGAGTCCGGCTGATCAGGGCTACCAGCTGTTCAAGATCCATTGATGGCGAGTTCTGGGTTCCCCCTGGCTGGACCTGATTCTTGTCTGCCAACGCGATGGCCACCCGCCGCCACTGCCGCGACCACGAACGCCTCCCCTGTCCCTGGCCGGGCAACATTGCGGTCTGGTGCCTGCCCGCGGCCGCGTTCTAAGCTGCCGACCGAGGGAAATCTGCCCCTCCCGGCCCCCCCAGCCCTCGGGCTCAGCATGACAACCGAATCACCCCGGCTGGCCGGAGCCCGCTCTGCAGCGAACCGCTGACAGGCCCCAGCCCTCGTCCCCGCGGCGATTCGAGGAGGGGCGAACTCCCGCACGCCCCACCGCCGTGGGCTTCCGGCCCGACCCCCAGCGCCCGCTCGCCCTGGTCCGCCACGCTGCCCCGGCGCCCGGCCAACCGTAGTCGGCTCGGCATGAGTTCACGAATCCTGAACCCGCAGGTCAGCGTGCTGACAGACACAAAAGGTCCGAGGATCGGTCAACTGGCTCCGCACCGTCGCCGCAGGTCAAAGGTGATTACAGAGAGCTACTTGCCACCTGGCGGCAGCTATACGAGAACACGGCCTGTTCGGCTGGCCGCGGGCCGCGGCCAGCCCGGTCTGTGGCGTCAGGTGGTCGCGTCCAGGAGGGTGTCGACCATGGCCATGGCGTTTCCTCCCATGCGCCGAGACACCCTGATCGGCACAATCACCGTGGCGGAGAACGACTTTCCCTCGCGCAGCACGTTCGTTGCCGAGCCTGTATTCGCCGAGGTGAAGCCGTGGTTCGACGAGGTTTTGGCCATCGTGGAGTCGGACGACTTCAAGCGATTCGCTGCGGCCTACGACTGCATTGCCCAGGAGCTGACACTCGTGTCGCCTTCCGGGGCGGTAGCCGACTTCCTTCTGCACATTGACGGCAGCGAGGCATGGTTCCGGCGGAGCGACGAGCCCTTCGGGGGTTAAAAGTCAAGTTCAGCTTGAGTTTTAACCCCCGGCCCGGGTGCAGATCCCGTCATGACATGGTGTGGCTGTGCAGTTATCGTCATCACCTGCTGTTGTCATCCTGAATTCTTTTGACCAGCGGATCCTGCGCCAAGCGTGGCGGCAGCTTGGTGGTGTGGTCCGGCATAGCCCCCAGCAGGACGCTACGCGGGAGGTCTACCGCCTCGCGCAGATCCGCTCTCCCCAGGTCCGCGCCGTCCAGGTCGGCTCCCGCCACCTTCACTCGCCGCATGTCAGCGCCCATGAAGATGGCGTCCCGCAGGTCGGCGTAGTTGAGTTCGGCTCCGGACAGGTCAGCGTCGCTGAACCGGGCGCCCATCAGACGTGCGCCGTCCATGATCACGCCCGGGAGCCGGGCGTGATCGAGCTGCGCCCAGGACAGATCTGTACGGGACAGATTGACCACGGTGTCTCCATCCCGCTGGGGGTCCCTGTTGCCGATCACTTCCAGCGCTGCCGCCACGTCCATCTTGGGCGGGTCATCGAGGGCGTGCACCTTCCCGTCGCGCCTGGGAGGCCCCACCTTGGGCTTGTTCTGGGACGCGGGGGCTTGGCCCTTCGGGAGTCTCGCGTGGGTGCGCACGTAGGCGCACAGCAGGTTGACGATTGTGGGTTGGTCGCGGGGAGAGTCCTGCATGATCCGCTGCAGGGCGTAGATGCCGGCCAGACGCACGTCAACCGACCCACTGCCCATCTGAGCTGCTGCGGCAGTGTACCGGTCGGTGATCTGCCCTTCCTCACTGATGCGCTGCTCGTCGGACACTTGCTGGATGGAGATCACTGCCAGGAGCGTGGCAGCCAACGTGGAGAGACTCACCACCATCCCTCCGATTCGCTCCCAACGCCCTGGAGGCTGCCCATCCTGCGCGTTGAGGTGGGTGGCCTCAGCGGACCGACTGTCACTTTCCCTGTCCGGCAAACGTGGTCGTCGTGATCCCAGCGGCGCCCGCCGCCTTCGAGCTGGTTGCATTCTCACTAGTATTCGATGTGCCGATGTATCGCGGGGCGGATTTCGGGGGTAGCTTCGGGTTTCGATTTGGCCAAAGCGCCAGGTCGCAACTCATCTCAGAGAGATGCCAGGTTAAGAACTCCTAACGCAACGTGGTTCGCAGGCGTCGCCAGCAGATGAGTGAGCAGGCCAGTTTCAGGAAGGCTTCGTGGATGTCGGCGCGGGTTTCCCAGCGGATGCGCAGGCGGCCGAACCAGTGCAGCAGTGCGATGGTCTGTTCGGCGACCCACCGTGTGGTTCCCAGTCCGGAGCCATGGGCGGTGCCGCGGCGGGCGATGACGGGCTTGATGCCCCTTGCCCAGACCTGGCGGCGGTAGCAGTCGTGGTCGTAGCCGCGGTCGGCGTGGATCTCCCTGGGCCGCTGACGGGGCCGGCCGCGTTTGCCGCGGATGCGCGGCACGGCGGCCAGCAGGGGCATCAGCTGGGTGACGTCGTTACGGTTGCCGCCGGTCAGCGTCACAGTCAGCGGGATGCCAGTGGCGTCGCAGATCACGTGGTGCTTGGAGCCCGGCCGACCGCGGTCGACGGGGCTCCGTCCGGTTTTGGGCCGCCTTTGAGCGCCCGGATGTGGGAGCTGTCGGTCACCGCCCGTGACAGGTCCAGGCGGTCGGTGGCCCGCAGTTCGTCCAGCAGTACCTCGTGCAGCCGCTGCCATACTCCCGCGTTGTTCCAGTCCCGCAAGCGGCGCCAGCAGGTCATCCCGGAGCCGAACCCGAGCTCCTGGGGCAGCCATTTCCACTGGATGCCGGTGTAGAGGACGAAGGGGATGCCGCACAGCACCTTGCGGTCCTGCAGCACCTTCTTCCGGCCCGGTCGCCGTGCTCCTGCTGGTGACATCGGCGGCAGCAGCTCAATCCGTGACCACAACTCATCGTCAACCAGCCAGGGTTGAGGGTTCGCTTGCCCACACCCAAGCAACCGCCACGACTCTCCGGAAGTCACGGCTACCCGTATTGCGTTAGGAGTTCTAAAACTCAAGCTCATCCGAGCAAGGTCTCGGCGATGCGCTCGAACGCCGCGCCGCCGTTCTGCTGCTCCCGGGGGCGCCCTCCTGGTCGGCGATGTACGGGACGGCTGGGGCCAGCACGGGGAGCACGGTGCGCAGTCCGGAGAGGTAGTCCTGCGCCCGGGCCCCGGTCTGCTTCCGTGCGCCGGGCAGCACGATCCCTGCGCACCCTGCCACCGGGAACGGTGCGAACATGCCCTCGAAGTCGCCCGGGGCCAGCCTCCAGCGCACCGCCCGCCGGTTCGCGCGCATCACCGCCAGCCACCTTGCATCCCAACCTGCAGAAAGGGGGCAGCCGTTCGCGCCGGTGGTCTCGTCGACGAGCAGCTCCCACGGGTCGGGGCGGTGCCACAGGCTCGCGACGCCGATCCAGTGGTCGGCTGCCTCAGCGATGATCCGCTGATCGGTGGGGCCGGAGTCGAGGAGGACGGCGTCGTGCTGCGGTTCACGGGCCAGCTGGCGCAGGCGTACCGTGTCCGGTGCCCCGTCGGCCAGCGCGCTCTTGACCTGGACTCCGTCCGGAAGCCCACCGGTGAACGTCCCCCGTGCCAAGCCCGTGGGATCGGTGTCGACCGCCAGGCTCCGAAGGCCCCGGGCGGCGAGCGCGCGGGCGAGCCCCACGGCGGTGGAGGTGCGCCCTACTCCGCCACGCCCCCCGCGCTCCCGCACGAGGGCTGCTGATGAAGAGGCCGGCGACGTCATCAGGGTGCACCAGCACTCTGCGTCGGCTGCCCGCCGAGCGGAACGGTGGAAGGTGCCCGGCGTATCTCCTTGTCCCGGTCGCGCTCGTCGTCGCAGACGTCAGGGATGGCGGCAAGCTCGGCCAGCCGAGCCGGGGCCTGGCGTGTCCGGCTAGAGGGTGTCTGAGAAGTCCTGTTCAGGACAGGACTCGTGCGGAACGGTGCAGCAGAAGCATGATGGTGGCCAGGTAGATCGCGCTCTCCTGGCCGGCTGCCAGGTACGCGTAGTCCCTGGAGAGTCGCCGGTAGCGGGCCAGCCAGGGCGAAACTCCGCGCGATCACCCAGCGGCGGGGAACCACCACGAACATCGGTATCTCGCCTGGTGGCGCGTCAGCCTTGGCCCGGGTGCTGCGGAACCCGCCGTCCTTGGGCTGCACGGGCTCGATGGTGATCCCGGTCTCCTCCCGGGCCCAGTCCAGGAAGTCCCGGCCTCGACAGCCCTGGTCGGCCCACATACATGCCACAGCCGGGGGAACTTCCCTGCGCACCGGGCCAGCAGCACCGAGGCGCCATCTCGGTCGCTGACGTTCGCCGGACTCACGCAGACTGCCAGGACCAGGCCGAGCGTGTCGACCAGCAGGTGACGCTTGATGCCCAGCACCTTCCTGCCGCCGTCGTAGCCGTGCCGGCCGCCGCGCCCGGTGGCCTTGACGCCCTGGCTGTCCACCACCCCGGCGCTCGTGGTGGGTCCGCGGCCCTGGCCAGTACGTTCCCTGGCCCGCAGAGCGGCGAGGATCTCTTCCCAGCGGTCCTCGATCCGCCACTGTCGCCAGTAGTGGTAGACGGCCTGGTACGGCGGGAAGCCGTACGGGAGCAACCGCCAGGCGCAGCCGGCCCGCACCCAGTACACCAGGGCGTCGATGATCTCCCGGCGGGGGTGCTTCTGCGGCCTTCCGCCGGGCTTCGGCGGCGCCACCAGCGGCACCAGCACCGCCCACTGCGCGACCGACAGATCCGTTGGATACACACGACGATGTCCGGCCATCCCGGCCTCCATCAGCACAGGGACTACCAACTCACCTCCCCTGAAAGGGCCTTCTCAGACACCCTCTAGCCGACGCCGTCGGGCCGGGTCGGCGAGGGGCGAGGGCCGCTCCCCGCCGCGGACCCGCCGCGTGGCTCAGTGCAGGCACAGGCAGAACGGGTGCCCCGCCGGGTCTGCGTAGACACGCCAGTTGGCCTCCGGGCGGAGCTGGTCCGTCCGCTCGAGGACGGTGGCGCCGAGGCCCAGGGCCCGCTTCTCCTCCACTTCGAGGTCGTCGACGTCGAAGTCCAGGTGGAGCTGTTGCGGGTGCTGCTGGCCCGGCCACTCGGGCGGTCGGTAGCCGTCCACGCGCTGGCAGGCCAGCGTCGTCCCCTCGAACCCGTGCACTTCGACCCAGTCGGAGTCCCCCGGGTCCGCGACCACCCTGCCGCCGAGCAGCTCCGCGTAGAACGTCGCGAGCCGTACCGGATCCGCACAGTCCAGCGCGACCGCTTGCAGCTTTCGAATCATGTCCAGCGCCTTTCGCCCCGAGGGCACTTCGGTGATGTTCCGTACGGGACGGCTCGTACCCACTGTGGCGGAGGTGTACCGCCGGGTTCACCCGCAGCGAAGGCACCTCACCGCATCGGCCTCCCGGCGGTCGCCGCCGGGAGGCCGCACCTCGTGTCGGGGGCCGGGCGCAGGGCCCGTACGCTGGTCTTCCGTGGAAGCACGTACACACAACGCCCCCGTTCCCGCGCCCGCTTCGCCGCTGCGGGTCTTCGTCCTCGACGACCACGAGGTGGTGCGGCGAGGCATACGGGACCTGCTGGACGCCGAGCCCGACATCGTGGTGGCCGGGGAGGCCTCGGACGCCGCCGAGGCGCTCGCCCGCGTCCCCGCCGTCCGGCCGGACGTCGCGGTCCTCGACGTCCGTCTCGGCGAGGGCGGCAGCGGCGACCACGCGGGCGTGGAGGTGTGCCGGGAGCTGCGGGCTCGCATGCCGGACCTCGCCTGTCTGATGCTCACGTCGTTCGACGACGACGAGGCGCTGTTCGACGCGATCATGGCGGGCGCGGCCGGGTACGTGCTCAAGCGGATCGACGGCTCGGACCTGGTGCACGCCGTGCGCACGGTGGCGGGCGGCGCGTCGATGCTGGACCCGCGCGCGACCGCCCGGGTGATGGCGCGGCTGCGCGAGCCGGAGCCCGAGCCCGCGCGCTCGCCGGAGCTGGAGCGCCTTTCACCGCGCGAGGCGGAGATCCTGGCGCTGATCGGCGAGGGCCTGACGAACCGGCAGATCGCCGACCGGCTGTTCCTCGCCGAGAAGACCATCAAGAACCGGGTCTCGTCCATCCTGACCAAGCTCGGCGTCGGCCGCCGCGTCCAGGCGGCGGTGATCGCCGAGCGGCTGCGCGAGCAGCAGGACGCCCGGCGCTAGCGAGGAGCGCGCGGGAGTTCAGTCGCCGGGCAGCGGCACCCGCCACACGATGCGGGTGCCGCCCGCGTCCGGGGACTCGACGGTCAGGGTCCCTGCGTACTGCTCGGCCCGGGAGCGCAGATTGGCCAGACCGCCGCCGCGCCCCGCGGGGTGGCCCGGCCCGCGGATGCCTGCCCCGTCGTCCGTCACCGTGAGCGTGAGCTCGTCCCCCGTGCCCGGAACGGCGAGCACCACGTCCGCGTGAGCGGCCCGGGCGTGCCGGGCGACGTTGCTGAGGGCCTCGGCGGCCACGGCTAGGACGTGCTCGGCCACGTCGGCCGGCACGGTGGAGTCCACTGGTCCGTCGATGCGCAGGGACGGGCTGAAGCCCAGGGACTGGGCGGCGAGGCGGGTGGTCTCCGGCAGCCGGTGGCGCAGCCCGGGCCCGCCCCGGTCGTCGCCCGCGGACCGCAGTTCGAAGATGGTCGACCGGATGATCTCGACGGTGGTGTCCAGGTCCCGCACCGCCCGCGCCACGCGTTCGGCGGCGTCCGGGTGCTCGACCATGCGGGTCGCGCTCCGCAGGGTCATGCCGGTGGCGAAGATGCGCTGGATCGCCAGGTCGTGCAGGTCGCGGGCGATGCGGTCGCGCTCCTTGAGGACGGCGAGCTCCTCCGACTCGGTGCGGTGCCGGGCCAGTTCGAGGGCGATCGCGGCCTGGTCGGCGAAGCGCGAGACCAGCGGCACCTCGGTGTCGTCGAAGGCCGGGCGGCCGGATCGTCTGCTCAGGCGCAGGGCGCCGGGGGCCGAGGCGCCCTGGGGCAGCGGGACCACGATGGTCGGGCCGTACGCCGCCGCGCCGAGCGGATGGGCACGTGGGTCGCTGTCGGCGTCCGCGGTGGCCACGGCCTCGCCGTTGCGGGCGGCGAGCCCGGCGAGGGATCCCCGCGCGGGCAGGGTCACGCCCTCCATGCGGGCGGCGCCGGGGCCGTGCGCCACCTCCACGGTGAGCAGGTCGCCGCCCGCGGGGGCCGGGAGCAGCACGGCGGCGAGATCGGCCTCGGCCACCTCGCTCGCGCGGCGGGCGATCAGGCGCAGGACCTCGCGGGACGCGGTCCCCGCGAACAGGCTGCGGGTGATCTCGCTGAGTGCCTCAAGCCAGCGCTCGCGCCGACGGCTCTCGTGGTAGAGGCGGGCGTTGTCGATCGCCACTCCGGCGGCGTTGGCCAGCGTCGTCAGGACGGCCTCGTCGTCGGCGTCGAATCCCGCGCCGCCGCGCTTCTCGGTCAGATAGAGGTTGCCGAACACCTCGTCGCGCACCCGGATGGGCACCCCGAGGAACGTCCGCATCGGCGGGTGGTGCGCGGGAAAGCCGAAGCTGGCCGGGTGGCGGCCGAGATCCGTCAGGCGGAGCGGCGCCGGATTGCGGATCAGTTCGCCCAGGATGCCGCGTCCGCAGGGCGCCTGCCCGATCCGGGCGGCCAGTTCGTCGGCCATGCCCACCGGCAGGAACTGCGAGAGGCTGTGGCCGTCACCGATCACGCCGAGGGCCCCGTACTCGGCGTCGGTGAGCGTGACCGCCGCCTCCACGATGTCGCGCAGGACCTGGGGGAGTTCGAGGCCGTGTCCCAGGTTCATGACGGCGTCGAGGAGGTTGTGGATGCGGTCGGGCACGTCGAGGCGCAGACGTGCCGACGCCGCCGCCGGGGGTGGTGATGCGGACATGGGGGAACTCCTGAGTCGGTCGGTGTTCCGTAGCGTACGGCCGTCACTCCTGCCGAAAGGCACGGCCCCCGCTTCCGTCAGACACCGCGTTCGCGCTGGTCAACGGCGTGACGACAGGGGCCGTTGGACCCTATCCGCGGGCCCGTTCAGGGACTGTTCGGCCCTGGCAGGACCCCGTGCCCCACCGGCGATCATGTGGCTGCGGCCGGGAAGCGCCGCCCCGTCCCCCGTGTGCACGGCGCTTCCCGGACGCCGACGACACGAGCACCAAGGGAAGGACGCCGTCCGGTGGACGAGGCGCAGATACAGCAGGTGACGGCCGCACGGCCCCGGGGCGGGCTTCCGGTGGCCGCCCGGGCGGACCGGCCGTCGTGGACGGAGTGGCTGACCACCACCGACCACAAGAGGATCGGGACGCTGTACCTGGTCACCGCGTTCGTCTTCTTCATCGTCGGCGGTGTGATGGCCCTGTTCATGCGGGCCGAGCTGGCCCGGCCCGGGCTGCAGATCATGTCGAACGAGCAGTTCAACCAGGCCTTCACGATGCACGGTTCGATCATGCTCCTGATGTTCGCCATGCCGTTGTTCACCGGCTTCGCGAACTGGATCATGCCGTTGCAGATCGGCGCCCCGGACGTGGCCTTCCCGCGCCTGAACATGCTGTCCTTCTGGCTGTTCCTGTTCGGCTCCACGATCGCGGCCGCCGGTTTCCTCACCCCGGGCGGCGCCGCCGACTTCGGCTGGTTCCTCTACGCCCCGCTGTCCGACGCGGTGCACTCGCCGGGCGTCGGAGCCGACCTGTGGATCATGGGTGTGGCCCTGTCCGGGTTCGGGTCGATCGCGGGCGCGGTCAACTTCATCACCACCATCATCTGCATGCGCGCACCGGGCATGACGATGTTCCGGATGCCGATCTTCACCTGGAACGTCCTGCTCACCGCGCTCCTCGTCCTGATGGTCTTCCCCGTCCTCGCGGCGGCCCTCTTCGCCCTGGAGTGCGACCGCAAGTTCGGCAGCCACGTCTTCGACCCGGCCAACGGCGGGGCGCTGTTGTGGCAACACCTCTTCTGGTTCTTCGGCCACCCCGAGGTGTACATCCTGGCGCTGCCGTTCTTCGGGATCGTCAGCGAGGTCATCCCCGTCTTCTCCCGCAAGCCGATGTTCGGCTACATGGGCCTGGTCGGCGCGACCATCGCCATCGCCGGTCTGTCCGTCACCGTGTGGGCGCACCACATGTACGTCACCGGCGGGGTGCTGCTGCCCTTCTTCTCCTTCATGACCTTCCTCATCGCCGTGCCCACCGGCGTGAAGTTCTTCAACTGGATCGGCACCATGTGGAAGGGCTCGCTGAGCTTCGAGACCCCGATGCTGTGGACCGTCGGCTTCCTCATCACCTTCGTCTTCGGCGGCCTGACCGGCGTCATCCTCGCCTCGCCGCCGATGGACTTCCACCTCTCGGACTCGTACTTCGTGGTGGCGCACTTCCACTACACGGTCTTCGGCACGGTCGTGTACGCGATGTTCGCCGGATTCCACTTCTGGTGGCCCAAGTTCACCGGCAAGATGCTCGACGAGCGCCTCGGCAAGCTCACCTTCTGGACGCTCACGGCGGGCTTCCACCTCACCTTCCTCGTCCAGCACTGGCTCGGGGCCGAGGGCATGCCCCGCCGGTACGCCGACTACCTCTCCGCCGACGGCTTCACGGCCCTCAACACCCTGTCCACGATCGGCTCGTTCCTGCTCGGCCTGTCCCTGCTGCCGTTCTTCTACAACGTCTGGAAGACCGCCAAGTACGGCGAGCCCGTCGTCGGCGACGACCCCTGGGGCTACGGCCGGTCCCTGGAGTGGGCGACCTCCTGTCCGCCCCCGCGGCACAACTTCGCCCGGCTTCCCCGCATCCGCTCCGAGTCCCCGGCCTTCGACCTGCACCACCCGGAGATCGCCGAGCTCGAAGGGGCGGCGAGGTAGGCCGTGTCCCACGCCGCTCTCGCCCTCGGCACGGCCCTGGTCACCGCCGCCGGTTCGGTCTGGTACGTTCCCGCGCTCATCGAACTGCGCGCGGGAGCCGACCGTCCCGTCGCCCGCCGCACGGCCGCGGCCGCCTGTGTGAGCGGATGGGCCACGGCCGCCGTGACCGCCGTGCTGCTGCTCGTGGACCGGACGTGGTGGGCACCCGGTGCCGCGGCCGCCACGGGCGCCGTGGTCGCGGCCGCCCTGCGGGTCCGCGCCGCCCTGTGGCGGCGCCGCGAGGCGCGGGAGACGGCGCACCACTGGGCGCGGTTGCGCGTCGGCCCGCCCCCGGCCGTCCGGCGGGACTCCCGGAACGTCGTGGCGGTCCTGGTCGGCTGCGGCCTCGTCACCGCGGTGGCCGTCGCGGTCGTCAAGGTGGCCGCCGGGCCCGGGGACGCCTCGGCGTGGCTGACCGCGGCCCTCGCCCCCGCCGCGGTCCTCGGGCTGTTCCTCACCGTCGCGTTCGCCCACGGCCGCGCGGTCCACCGCCGCGACGGGGCCGGGCAGGCGCGGACCCCGCGATAGGCCCGCTGCCGCGTTCCGCATGGGGCCGAAGGACCCCATGGGGAGGGCCGTTCGGGCGGCGGGGCCCGGTGCGAGACTCGCGGGGCGCTCCGGGACGGGCGGGAGCGCACTCCACGGAGCCAGAGCAGGAGAAGCCGCTGTGCAGACCGATCCCACCGACCAGTTCGAGGAATACCGCGTACTGCTCGCGCGACAGGAGGCGAAGCGGCTGCGGCAGAGCCTGCTGGACCCCGCCCCCACCGGTGCGGGCTCACCCGGTGCGGCGACCGGCGCCGACCCTCACGACGGAGCCGAAGACTTCCGGCTGATCACCGAGTCGCTGCCCCTCGTCCTGCCGTTCGACCGGCTCATCTCGGAACTGTACGCGGTGATGTTCGACCAGCACCCGTATCTGCGCAGTCTCTTCCCCGAGTCGATGGACTTCCAGCGGGTCCATCTGGAACGGGCCTTCCGCCATCTGATCGACCACCTGGACCGCCCGGACGACGTGGCCGCTTTCTGCCACCGCCTCGGCCGCGACCACCGCAAGCTGGGAGTGCGCCCCGTGCACTACGAGGTGTTCGAGACGGCCCTGGTGGAGGCGTTGCGCCGCCGTGGCGGCAGCCGGTGGCGCCAGGACGCCGAAGAGGCGTGGAAACGCATGCTGCGGCGGGCGGCGGCAGCCATGGTGCGGGGCGCGGAGGCGGCTCTCGCGGAACGGCCCTTCTGGCACGCCACGGTGACGGGGCACCAACAGTGCCGACCGGACCTGGCCGTGCTCCGGGTCTCCCCCACCGAGCCGTTTCCGTACCGCGCGGGTCAGTACGCCCTGCTCCAGTCGCCGCTCCTGGCGCGGGCCTGGCGCCCCTTCAGCATGGCGTGCGCTCCGCGCCGGGACGGCGAGCTGCAGTTCCACGTCCGCCGCACCGGTCCGGGCGGGGTGAGCGACGCCCTGGTGAACCGCACCCGCGTCGGGGACTCGCTGCTCGTCGGCCCCGCGCAGGGCACCATGACGCTCACGGAGGACGACCTCCGGCACGACGTGCTGATCGCGGCGATCGGTACTGGCTGGGCCGGTGCCAAGGCGCTCCTTGAGGACCTGGCCCGGCGCCGCCTGCCGGGCCGGACCGCCCGGCTGTTCCTCGGCGCGCGCACCCGCGACGATCTGTACGCCGCGGCCGCCGTGGCCGATCTGGAGAGCCGCCATCCGTGGCTGAGCACCGTCACCGTCGTCGGTGCGGCCGCCGAGGGCGACGCGCTGGCCGACGCCATCGCCCGGTGTCCGGCTTTCTCGCGCGGGCCCGTCTTCGTGAGCGGCCCGCCCGCCCTGGCCGCCACGGTGCGGCGCCTGTCCGCCCTGGGCCTGCCCGCCGACCGGATGCGCCACGACCTGACGGCATCCGCGCCGCAGGGGCCCGGGGCCTGAAGCCGGTGTCCGTCCCGGCCGCGCCGCCGCGCCGTCACCGCCCGGTCGGCGTGGGCGGTGCGCTGCGTCACGGCGTACGTTCCGATCCCGCGGCCGGGACGGACGCGGCGGATCAGATCACGTCGGTGAGCGGGATCAGGACCATCTTGGTCACGGTGCCGTCGTCGCCCACGACGTCACGCACGTGCTCGGCGTTCAGGCGCCGGCACAGCGCGAGGCTGGCGGCGTTCTCCGCGCCGACCATGCCGTACACCTCCTTGAGTCCGAGGTTCTCGGCGGCGTGCCGCATCAGGCCGTGCACGGCCTCGGTGCCGAATCCCTTGCCCCAGTACTCCGGAAGCAGCGCGGTGATCAGTTCGTGGCCGTCGACATTGCCGGTCTTCTTGCACTCCGCGTGGCCGATGTACGTGCCGTCGAGCCAGACGCCCCATACGTCGAAGAGGCGTTGGGGATACACATCCGTGAAGATCGCCTTGTACAACTGGCGCAGGTCGGCCTCGGGAACCTGGTCCTGGCCCATCCAGCGGCAGACCACCTCGTTGCGCAGGAGGGCGACGAAGTGGTCCTCGTCCTCGGGGCGGTAGGGCGTGAAGTCCAGGCGCTCGGTGCGCAGGGGTGGCGTGGTGGGCGTCGGCAGCGTCATCGGGATGCTCCTTGGTCCATTCGCTCGCGCAGGCTGCGGGGGCGCATGTCGGTCCAGACCTGGTCGACGTAGGCGGAGCACTCGGCTTCGGTGCCCTCCTTGTCCGTGCGGTGCCAGCCCGCCGGGACGTCGACGTCTATCGGCCACAGCGAGTACTGGTCCTCGTCGTTGCGCAGCACCTGGTAGCGGGTGTTCTCGTCCATGGTGTGGTCTCCTCTCGTGGGTGCGGTGTCGCCGCCCCGGGGCACCGGCGGTGCGGGCGCCCCGGGGCGGAGCGTGGGGTCACAGACTGTCGCGGGCGTGCCGGGCTATGTGGTGCAGAGCCGTGGCGAACTCCTCCGCGACGCGGCGTACGGTCTGGGTGTCGTGCAGTCCGGTGCGGTGGTGCCAGGTGAAGGCGAGGCGGCCGTCCTGGACGGCGCCGACCACCTCAAGGGGGTGGGAGCCGCTGTCCCGGGGGTCGTGGTCCTGGCCGAGGGAGCCGTGCTCGGCGCGCACGAGGCCGCTGCCGGGCTCCGCGGGCCGGGCGTCCCACTGGCCGAGGTAGTTGAACACCACCTGGCCGTGGGCCGCGGCGCCGAGCCGCTCGCGGACCTCGGGCGGGCCGAAGGTGCGCAGGGCGCCGTAGCCGAGGCCGTTGCCGGGCACCACGCGCAACTGGCGGCGCACGGACTTCACCAGGGCCCGCCAGTCGCGGGAGGCGCCGAGGTCGTCCGGCCGCGTCACCTGGAGGGCGACGGGGTGGACGGTGGTGAACCAGCCGACCGTGCGGGACAGGTCCACCCCGTCGAGCAGGTCCTCGCGGCCGTGCCCCTCCAGGTCGAGGCGGACCCGGTCGCCGCCGGTCCAGCGGGCGAGGGCGAGGGCGAGGGCGGCCAGCAGGACGTCGTTGACGCGGGTGCGGTAGGCGGTCGGCGCGGCCCGCAGCAGCGCCGTCGTGTCCTCCTCGGTCAGCTCCACGGTGACCTGCCGGGCCTCGCCCTCGTCCGCTCCCGCCGCCGCGGCTGCGGGCGGCGGCTCGGCGGTCACCGTCTCCTCCCAGTACGGCAGTTCGTGGTCGAGGCCGCCCTCGGCGACATGCGCGGCGAGCCGTCGGGACCAGTCCCGGAAGGAGGTGGTGCGCTCCCCCAGGGTGATGGGTTCGCCCGCGACCGCCTGCCGGTAGGCGGCTTCCAGGTCGTCGGCGAGGATCCGCCAGGACACCGCGTCCACGACCAGGTGGTGGCCGACCAGGAGGAGGAAGACGGGGCGGTCCGCGTCCCCGGTGAACAGGGCCGCCCGCAGCAGCGGGCCGCGGGCCAGGTCGAAGCCGGTGTGCAGGTCGTCGGCGGCCTTGTGCAGGGCCTCGTCGGCCTCCGCCTCGGCCAGGCCGCTCAGGTTGTGCTGGACGAGCAGGCCGTCGACGGGCGTGTCGGCGGGCGGCGGGTTGAACTGCTGCCAGCCGTCGGCGCCCGGGGTGAAGCGCATGCGCAGCGCGTCGTGGTGTTCGAGCAGCGCCTCCAGGGCGGCGCGCAGGGCCTGCGGGTCGGGGGCGCCGTCGAGTTCCAGGAGCGCCGACTGGTTGAAGTGGTGGTGCGCGGCGCGCGGGGTGGTCAGGAACCACTCCTGGATGGGGGTGAGCGGTACGTCGCCGCTCACCGGGCCCTCGCCGGAGCGCTGCGGCGCGGTCCTGACGACGGTGGCTAGCTCGGCCACCGTCTGGTGGGTGAACAGGTCGCGCGTGGCCAGGTGCAGCCCGTCGCGCCGCAGCCGGGACACGACCTGCATGCTCAGGATCGAGTCGCCGCCGAGCAGGAAGAAGTTGTCGTGGGCGCCCACGTCGTCGACGCCGAGGACGTCGCCCCAGATGCGGGCGACGCGGCGTTCGGTGTCGGTGCGCGGTGCGACGTGCGGCCCGGTGGCGGTGTGCGCGGGCCCGGGCGCGGGCAGGGCGCGCCGGTCGGCCTTGCCGTTCGGGGTGAGCGGCAGCCGCTCAAGGGGGACGAACACCGACGGCACCATGTGCAGCGGGAGCAGCCCGGCGAGGTGCTCGCGCAGCTCCGCCGCGGGGAGCTGTCCGGTGTCGCCGCCGGTGGGCACGACGTACGCCACGAGCCGGTCGGAGCCGCCGTCGGCGCGGACAACGACGAGCGCGTCGCGCACCCGGGCGCTGCGGCGCAGGGCGCTCTCGATCTCGCCCGGCTCGATGCGGTAGCCGCGCAGCTTGATCTGGTCGTCGGCGCGCCCCGCGAAGCGCAGGGAACCCTCGGCGTCCCAGCGCACCAGGTCGCCGGTGCGGTACATGCGCTCCCCCGGGGGGCCGAACGGGTCTGCGGTGAAGCGCTGGGCGGTCAGGCCCGGTTGGTTCACATAGCCGCGGGCGAGACCGGGCCCCGCGACGTACAGCTCGCCGGTCACGCCGGGCGGGACGGGCCGCAGGGCGGCGTCGAGGACGTACAGGCGGGTGGCGCCCGCGGGGCGGCCGATGGGCGGGGCGCCCGCGCCCGGGGCCAGGGGTCCGGTCCAGGAGGCGACCACGGTCGCCTCGGTGGGCCCGTAGGAGTTGATCATCCGGCGGCCGGGGGCCCACAGCTCGACGAGGTCGGGCGGGCAGGCCTCGGCGCCGACGATCAGGGTGCGCAGGTGCGGCAGGCTGCCCGCGGTCTCGGGCGCCACCGTGGCCAGGGCGGCGGGCGGGATGAGCGTGTGGCTGACGTGCCGCTCGGCGAGGACCTGGGCGAGGCGTTCGCCGACCAGCGGGCCCTCCTCGCCGGTCACCAGGGCGGCGCCGCTGAGCAGGGAGACGCACAGCTCCAGGACGGAGGCGTCGAAGCTGGGCGAGGCGAACTGCAGGACCTTGTCGCCGGGGCCCGCCGCGTACTGTTCGGCGGCGGCCGCGGCGAAGCCCGCCAGGCCCCGGTGCGGCACCACGACGCCCTTGGGCGTGCCGGTGGACCCGGAGGTGTAGATGACGTACGCGGGGTGGTCGCAGGTGAGCGGTGCGGTGCGGTCGGCGTCGGTGGGCGCGGTCTCGGGCCCGTCGGCGGCCCAGACCTCCGCCGGGTCGTCCAGGGTGAGCCGGGCGCCCGCGTCGCGCACCATGAACTCCCGGCGCTGCTCGGGGTAGGCGGGGTCCACGGACAGGAAGGCGCCGCCCGCCTTGGCCACCGCGAGCTGCGCCACCACCGCTTCGGCGGTCCGGGACAGGGCCAGGGCCACCACGCGCTCGGGGCCGACGCCGCGGGCGATCAGCTGGTGGGCGAGGCGGTTGGCGGCGCGGTCGACCTCGGCGTACGTCAGCTGCCGGGAGCCGTCGTCGAGCGCCACCGCGTCGGGCGTGCGCGCGGCCTGCCGTTCGAAGAGCCGCGGCAGGGTGACCGCGGTGACCGGCCGGGCCGTGCCGTGGCCCTGCTCCAGGAGGGTCTTCAGCTCGGCGTCGGACGACAGGGGCAGGGCGCCCAGGGGCCGGTGCGGGTCGTCGGCGACGGCCGTCAGGAGCGTGCCGAGCTGGTCGGCCATGCGCTCGGCCGTCGCCGCGTCGAACAGGTCGGTGTTGTAGGTGAGCAGGCCGTGCAGCGCACCGGAGTCCGTCTCGGCGAACTCCAGGGTGAGGTCGAAGGCCGCGTGCTGGAGCTCGGACTCGATGTCGGTGACGTCGAGTCCCGGCAGGTCGAGGTCGCCGGCCGGGGTGTTCTGGAGGACGACCATGACCTGGAAGAGCGGGGTGCGGCTGGTGTCGCGCACCGGCTGCACCTCGTCCACCACCCGCTCGAACGGCACGTCCTGGTGGGCGAAGGCGTCGAGCACGGTCTGCCGGACGTCGTCGAGGAACTCGGGGAAGCCGCGCTCGGGCTCGACGCGTGAGCGCAGGACGAGGGTGTTGACGAAGAAGCCGACCAGGTTCTGGACCTCGGGCCGGTCACGGCCGGAGGTGACGGTGCCGACGGCGATGTCCCGCCCGCCCGACAGGCGCGCGAGGTAGGTCTGCGCCGCGGCGACGAGGGTGGTGAACAGGGTGGCTCCGCGCTCCCTGCCGACCCGTGCGAGGCGCCGGGCGGTGCGGGGCGCCAGGGTCAGGCGCGCGGTCGCGCCGTGGTGGGTGCGCACGGCGGGGCGCGGCCGGTCGGTGGGCAGGTCGACGGGTTCGATGTCGGCCAGGTGCTGCTTCCAGTAGCCGAGTTGGGCGTCGGCGTCCGCGCCTTCGGCGGTGCGCTGCCAGTGCGCGTAGTCGGCGTACTGCACCGGCAGCGGCGGCAGCTCTCCGGTGCCGGTGCCGAGGGCCTGCCGGTAGAGGTGGGCCAGGTCGCCGGTGAGCACGGCGGTGGACCAGCCGTCGGTGACGATGTGGTGCAGGGTCAGCGCGAGCACGTGGTCGTCGGCGCCGAGGCGCACCAGGGCGGTGCGCAGCAGTGGGCCGTGGCGCAGGTCGAAGGGGCGGGTGCGTTCGTCCGTCAGGAGGCGGTGCAGCTGGGCCTCGCGGTGCTTCTCGGACGTTCCCGACAGGTCGTGCGTCGGCAGCGGTACCTCGCGGGGCGGGTGCACGAGCTGCACGCCGTGGCCGTCGACGGTGTCGAAGGTGGTGCGCAGCGAGGCGTGCCGGGCCACGAGGCCGGTCAGGGCCCGGGTCAGGGCACCGGTGTCGAGCCGTCCGCGCAGCCGCAGCGCGAGGCCCGTGACGTACTCGGCGGTCCCGCCGGGCGCGAACTCCGCGAGGAACCACAGGCGTTGCTGGGCGTACGACATGGGGGCCGTGGCGCGCGCGACGGGCACGATGGCGGGCCGTGCCGTGCCGGGGGCCGGGTCGGCGGTGACCAGGGTGGCGAGCGCGGCCGGAGTGGGGTGGGTGAACACCGCGCGCGGCGAGACGTCCGTGCCGAACGCCTCGGCCAGGCGGGACGCGAGGCGGATGCTGAGGATCGAGTCGCCGCCCAGGGTGAAGAAGTCGTCCTCCACGCCGGGCCGGTCCGCGCCGAGGACGTCGGCGAAGACGTCGGCGACGCGCCGTTCGGCGTCGGTGCGGGGCTCGACGCGTGCGGCGCCGCCCGCCCCGGCGTCCGGCTCCGGTGCCGGGAGCGCCGCCCGGTCGACCTTGCCGTTGGCGCTGAGCGGCAGGGCCGCCAGCGGGACGTAGGCGGAGGGCACGAGGTAGTCGGGCAACGTGCGGGCGGCGAAGGTCCGCAGCTCCGTCAGGTCCTCGCCCGCCGGGCCGACGAGGTAGGCCACCAGGCGGCGGGCCCCTGGCCGGTCCTCGCGGGCCACCACGGCGACGTCCGCGACGCCGGGGTGCGCCGCGAGGGCGGCCTCGGCCTCGCCGGGCTCGACGCGGAAGCCGCGGATCTTCACCTGGTCGTCGGCGCGGCCAAGGAACGCGACGGTGCCGTCCGGGTGGCGCCGGGCCAGGTCGCCGGTGCGGTACATGCGGGCGCCGGGCGGCCCGTAGGGGTCGGCGAGGAACCGGCCCGCGGTCTCCGCGCCGCGGCCCAGGTAGCCGCGTGCCACGCCCTCGCCCGCGAGGAACAGCTCGCCCGCGCAGCCCGGCGGCACGGGCCTGAGGCGGGCGTCGAGGACGTGGGCGCGCATGGCGTCCAGCGGGTGGCCGATCGGCACGGTGTCGGGCACGGCGGCGGGGTCGGAGAGGGCGAAGGAGGTCGCGAAGGTGGTGGTCTCGGTGGGGCCGTAGCCGTCCACGACGGTCAGGCCGGGGCAGGCGGCGAGGACCCGGCGCACGGCCGCCGCCGGGACGACGTCACCGCCCGTCCACACCTGGCGCAGGCCGGTGAAGCAGTCCGGGGCGTCCTGGGCAAGGAGCCGGAACAGTCCGGCGGTCAGCCACAGCGCGCTCAGGCCGCCGGCACCGGCGAGCCGCCGCAGCAGGGCCGCGTCCACCGCCCCGTCGGGGGCGACGACCACGCGGCCGCCGGTCAGCAGGGGCGCCCACACCTCGAAGGTGACGGCGTCGAAGGCGACCGGGGAGTGCAGCAGGACGCGGGCGCACACGCCGTCCGCGAAGCGGCTGTCGGTGGCCAGTGCGGCCACGTCGCGGTGGCGTACGGCCACGGCCTTGGGCAGGCCGGTGGAGCCGGAGGTGAACATCACGTAGGCCAGCTGGTCGGGGTCGGGCTGCCCGGCGGCCGGTGCTCCGGCTGGGCCGGTGCGCGCTGCCAGGACGTCGTCGGCGGTGAGCCGGACGGTGGCGCCGACCTGGTCGAGCAGGGCGCGGCGGCGCTCCTCGGGCGCGCGGGCGTCGACGGGCACATAGGCGCCGCCCGCCTTGAGGACCGCGAGCTGCGCGACCACGAGGGCGGCGGAGCGGTCCATGAGCAGGGCCACGCGGTCCTCGGCCCGCAGGCCCTGCGCGCCGAGCCGGGCGGCCACGCGGTCGGACCAGTCCGCGAGTTGACGGTACGTCAATTCCTGGTCGCCGTCCTGGACGGCGACCGCGGCGGGGGTGCGGCGGGCCTGCTCGGCGAAGAGGGCCACCGGGGTGCGCGCGGGCGGGCCGTCACAGGCGGTGGCGTTCCACCGCCGCAGGAGGTCCTTGTCCTCGGCGGTGAGCAGGTCCAGGTCGTCGACGTCTTTGTCGAGGCCCTCGGCGAGGCGGGTGAGCAGGGCGGTGAGGCGGTCCGCGGCGCGTTCGACGGTGGCCCGGTCGAAGAGGGCGGCGTCGTAGGCCAGGTCGAAGCCGAGCCCCTCGGCGAGGTGGGCGCGCAGGCACAGCGGGAAGGTGGTGGCGTCGTCGGCGCGCACCTCCTCGACGCGCACGCCGGTCCTGGCCGCGGCCTGCTCGTCGACGGGGTAGTTCTCGAACACCACCATGCTGTCGAACAGGGCCTCGCCCGACGGGAGCTCGCTGAGGGCCTGGATGCGGGGCAGCGCGAGGAAGTCGAAGCGGCGGGCGTCGCTCTGCCGCTCCTGGAGGTCGCGCAGCCAGGGCAGCACGCCGCCGCCGGGGACGCGCACCCGCGTCGGCACGGTGTTGATGAACATGCCGACCATGGAGTCCACGCCGGGCAGCTCGGCGGGGCGGCCGGAGACCGTCGTGCCGAACACGACGTCGTCGCGGCCGCTGTAGCGGGCCAGGAGCAGCCCCCAGGCGGCCTGCACCACGGTGTTGACGGTCAGTCCGGCGCGGGCCGCCGTCTCCCGCAGCGCGCGTGAGACGCCGGCGTCGAGTTCGCGTGCGACGGCTTCCTCGGAGCGGGCGCGGTGCGCCTCGGCGGGTACGCGGTCGTACGGCAGCGGGGTGCGCGTGGCGCATCCGGCGAGCTCGTCGGCCCAGTGCGCCTCGGCGGCGGACTCGTTCTGCTCGGCGAGCCACCGGAGGAAGTCCGCGAAGGGGCGCCGGATCGGGGCGGCGGCTTCCGGGCCGCCGGTGAGCGCGGCGTAGCGCTCGCACACCTCGATGAGGAGCTGGCCGCTGCTCCAGCCGTCGAGGATGAGGTGGTGCGACGACCACAGCAGCAGGACCTCGTCGCCGGGCAGGGCGGCCAGGGTGATCCGGGTGAGGGGCGCGGTGGTCAGCTCCATGCCCGCGGCGCGGTCCTCGGCGAGCAGCCGCTCGACGGCCTCCGCGCGCCCGTCGGGCGTCAGCGCGCGCCAGTCGAGGTGGGTGACCGGCAGCTGCGCGCGGTGGTGGACCACTTGCACCGGCTGCGGCAGGCCCTGCCAGTGGACGCTGGTGCGCAGTGCCGGGGTGCGGTCGGCGACCTGCTGCCAGGCGGCGGCGAGCGCCCGCGGGTCCGTGACTCCGGAGAGGCGCACCGCGGTGCGGTCGAAGTAGGCGCCCGCGGTGTCGACGAGGCCGTGGAAGAGCATCCCGGCCTGGAGCGGGGTCAGCGGCAGGACGTCCGCGACGTGCCGTCCGTCGCCGACGAGCCGGTCCAGGTGGTCCTGGGTGAGCCCGGCGAGCGGGAAGTCGGAAGGCGTGCGGCCGCCCGCGTCGGGGCGGGCGCAGTGCCGGGCGATGTCGCGCAGTGCCGCGTGCGTCTCCTCGGCCAGTCGGCGCACGGTGGCCTCGTCGTAGACGGCGGTCGGGTAGGTCCAGCCGAGTTCGAGGCGCCCGTCGTGGACCACGCCGGTGATGTCGAGGAGGTAGGGCCGGGTCTCGTCGGGGTCGGTGTCGCGGCCCGCGGACGGCAGGGCGGCGCCGTACAGCGCGCCGTCCCGGGGTCCCGCGGTGTCCCACTGTCCGTGGTAGTTGAACCCGACCTGCGGTGCGGGCCCTTCGGCCAGCGGGCTTTCGGGCAGCAGGTGCCGCAGGGCGCCGTGGCTCAGGCCGTGCAGCGGGACCGCGCGCAGCTGTTCCTTGACCGAGCGCAGGGTGTCGCGCCAGTCGGCGTCGGGGGCGACGGTCAGGGCGAGGGGGAACTCGGCGGTGAACCAGCCGACGGTCCGCGACAGGTCCACGTGCTCGAACAGCTCCTCGCGGCCGTGGCCCTCCATGCCGATCAGGACGGTGTCGCGCCCGCACCAGCGGGCCAGGGTGCGGCCCAGGGCGCTGAGGAGCACGTCGTTGACCTGGGTGCGGTAGACGTCGGGGACCTGGCGCAGCAGGGCGTCGGTCTCCTCGGGCGTCAGCGTGACCGTGAGCGTGGCGGCGCCGCCGTGGGTGTTGGGGCCGGGGCGCCCGGCGGGCAGGTCCGCCGGTGCGGCGGCGGTCCTGCGCCAGTGGGCGAGGTCGGCGTCCAGGGCGCCGGAGCGGGTGTGCTCGTCGAGCCGGGCGGCCCAGTGTCCGTACGCGGTGCCGACCGGGGCCAGGTCGACGGGCCGTCCGGCGACGGCCGCGCGGTGGGCGCTCTCCAGGTCGCCGAGCAGGATGCGCCAGGAGACGCCGTCCACCGCCAGGTGGTGCACGGTGAAGACGAGTTGCGCGGCCCGGCCGGGGCCGCGGTCGAAGACGAGGACCCGGACCGTGCGGCCCTCGGTGGGGTCGAGCGAGGCCTGGGCCGCGTCCGCCGCGCGCTGCACCTGTGCCTCGAGCGCGGCCGCGTCGAGGCCCGTCGCGTCGTGGGCGGTGAACACGGGCCCCGGGGCCTCGGCAAGGAGTTCCTGGCGCCAGCCGTCGCCGGTGTGGCGGAAGCGGGTGCGCAGCGCGGCGTGGTGGCGCACGACGGCGTCGACGGCCTGCTCCAGGGCGGACAGGTCGGTGTCCGGGGCCAGTTCCAGGCGCTGGGTCATGGTGAAGCGCAGCGCGTCGCCGGGGCGGCGGGCGTCGAGGTACCAGCGCTGGATCGGGGTGAGCGGCGCCTCGGCGGGCGGGGCGGCGCCCGGGTCCGTCCCTGCCGGGTCCGCGGCGGTGGCGCACAGGGCGAGTTCGGCGACGGTCGGCGCGCGGAACACGTCCTTGGTGGTCACGGCGAGGCCCGCGCGGCGGGCCCGGGAGACGATCTGGATGCTGAGGATCGAGTCGCCGCCGAGCGCGAAGAAGTTGTCGCGCGCGCCCACCCGGGCCACGCCCAGGACGTCCGCCCAGATCGTGGCCAGGCGCTCCTCGGTGCCGGGCCGGGGCGCGACGTAGGGCACCTGGGTGTCGGGCTGCGCGGGCGGGGCGGGCAGGGCGCGGCGGTCGGTCTTGCCGCCGCTGGTGCGCGGGATGCGCGTCAGCGGCACGAACGCCTGCGGCACCATGTGGTCCGGCAGCGTCCTGCGCAGCCGGGCCCGCAGGTCCTCGCCCGTCGGGGTGTGCTCCCCCGCGGGCACCACGTACGCCACGAGCAGGGTGCGGCCCGCGTGTTCGTGGGGCGTCACCACGGCCTCGGCGACGTCCGGACGGGCCGTCAGGGCGGCCTCGATCTCACCGGGTTCGATGCGGAAGCCGCGGATCTTGACCTGCTCGTCGACGCGGCCGAGGAACTCCAGGAGCCCGCGGTCGTCCCAGCGGGCGCGGTCGCCGGTGCGGTACATGCGCGTGCCCGGCGCCCCGTAGGGGTCGGCGAGGAAGCGGGTCGCGGTCAGGCCCGGCCGGTTCAGATAGCCGCGGGCCACCTGCGCGCCCGCGAGGTACAGCTCGCCCGGGGTGCCGGGCGGCACCGGCCGCAGCGCGCCGTCGAGGACGTAGGCGATCAGGCCCCGGCCGGGGCGGCCGATGACCGGGCGCTCGGGCCGCTGGGCGCACGGGCCGTAGACGGCGTCGACGGTGCACTCGGTGGGCCCGTACACGTTGTACGCGGTGACGCCGGTGTCCTGGGCCGCGCACAGCTCGCGCCAGGTGTCGGCGCCGATCGCCTCGCCTCCCACCAGGAGCACGCGCGGGTGGTGGCGGCCGGGCGCGAGGAGGCCCGCCGCGGTGAGTTCGCGCAGGAAGGACGGGGTGACGTTCACCAGGTCCAGGCGGCGCTCGGCGACCTGGGCGCAGAACGCGTCGGGGTCCAGGCGCACGTCCTCGTCGACGAGGTGGACCTCCTGGCCGAGCGCGAGGAGCAGCGGCCCCTCCCAGGAGGTGTCGAAGGAGAACGACGCGCTGAGCGCGGCCCGCAGCCGACGGCCGTCGGTGGTGTGCGGGGCGACGAGCCCCTCCTGGTGGTCGTGGCAGAGGTTGACCAGCTGGCGGTGTTCCACGGCGACGCCCTTGGGCCGCCCGGTGGAGCCGGAGGTGTAGATGACGTACGCGGTGGTGGCCGGGCGCAGCGGCGCGCGGCGGTCGGCGTCGGTCGGGTCGTGGGCGGGCAGCCGGTCCCAGGGCACCGCGCGCAGCGCCTCGGCCGTCAGGACCGTGCGGGGCGCGGCGTCGGCGGTGAGGTGGGCGACGCGCTCCTCGGGCAGGTCGGGGTCCAGGCACAGCAGGGTGCCGCCCGCCTTGAGGACGGCGAGCAGGGCGACCACCTGGTCCGAGGTGCGCGGCAGCCGCGTGGCGACGGTGCGCTCGGGGCCGACGCCCTGGGCGATGAGGTGGTGGGCGAGGCGGTTGGCGCGGCCGTTGAGGGCGGCGAAGTCGAGCGTGGCGTCGCGGGCGACCAGGGCGGTGGCGTCCGGCGTGCGCGCGGCCTGTGCCTCGAACAGCGCGGGGAAGGTGGTCTCCGGGGTGGGTGCCGGGCCGCCCTGCCACTCCTCCAGGACCTGGCGCCGCTCGGCGGCGGTCAGCAGCGGCAGCGCGCCGACCTCCTGGTCCGGGTCGTCGGCGACCGCTTCCAGGAGCAGCCTCAGCTGGGCGGCGAGGCGCTCGGCGGTGCCGGGGTCGAACAGGCCGGTGCTGTACTCCAGGTGGCCGGTGACGCCGTCGTCGTGCTCGACGAAGTCGAAGGCGAGGTCGAAGGTGGCACCCCGCACCGGCGGGGTCACGGCCTCGACGTCGAGGCCGGGCAGGCCGGGCGCCTCGGTGCCCAGGTTGTGCAGGGCCACCATCACCTGGAACAGGGGGGTGCGGCTGGTGTCGCGCTCGGGCCGCACCGCGTCCACGACCCGCTCGAAGGGCACGTCCTGGTGGGCGAAGGCGTCGAGGGTGGTGGTGCGCGCCCGGTCCAGCAGCCGGCGGAACGACGCGCCGGGGGTGATCTCGCCGCGCAGCACGAGGGTGTTGACGAACATGCCGACCACGTCGTGGAGTTCGGGGCGCTCGCGCCCCGCGGTCACGGTGCCGACGGCGATGTCCTGCTGGCCCGTCCACCGGGCGAGCAGGACCTGGCAGGCCGTCAGGAGCGTCATGTACAGGGTGGCGTCGGCCTCGCGGCCCCGATCCCGCAGCCGCTCCACGAGCGCGGCGGGCAGCGGGAAGGTCACCAGGGCGCCGTCGCGGGTGCGCACGGCGGGGCGCGGCCGGTCCGTGGGCGGCTCCAGCGGGGCCAGGCCGTCCAGTGCGCGCTTCCAGTGGGCGAGCTGCCGCTCGGCCTCCTCGGTGCGGCCGCGCTGCCAGGCGGCGTAGTCGGCGTAGCGCACGGGCAGTTCGGGCAGCTGCGGGCTGCGGCCCTCCAGCGCCGCCGCGTACAGCTCTCCCAGGTCGCGGCCGAGGACACCGAGGGACCAGCCGTCGGTGACGATGTGGTGGAGGGCCAGGACGAGCAGGTGCTCGTCGGCGGCCAGGCGGGCGAGGCGGGCCCGCAGCAGGGGCCCGGTGCTCAGGTCGAAGGGGGTGGTGGCCTCGCGTTCCAGGAGGGCGTCCACCGCGTCGGCAGCGGCGGACGTGAGGTCGTCCACGCGCAGGTCGGCGCCGTGCGGCGGGGCCACGAGCTGCCGGGCCGTGCCGTCCTGTTCGGCGAAGGTGGTGCGCAGCGCCTCGTGCCGGGCGACCAGGCCGTCGAGGGCGGTGCGCAGGGCGGCCTCGTCGAGCGTGCCGCGCAGGCGCAGGGCGGACACCGTCGTGTACTCGGTGCTGCCGGGCTCGAAGCGGTCGAGGAACCACAGGCGCTGCTGGGCGTACGACAGCGGCGCCGCGGCGGCCGGGTCGGCGGCCGGGATCACGTCCGGGGCCGCGGCGCCCGACGGTTCGCCTAGGGCAGCGGCCAGGGCGCTCACGGTGGGGTGGGTGAAGAGGAGCCGGGGTGAGACGTCCGTGCCGAAGGCGGCGCGCAGCCGCGAGGTGACGCGGACGGCGAGGATGGAGTCGCCGCCGAGGGCGAAGAAGTCGTCGTCGGCGCCCACCTCGTCGGTGTCAAGGACGTCCGCCCAGGCGGCGGCGACCAGGCGTTCGGCTTCGGTGCGCGGCGAGGTGCGGTCGCCCCCGGTGGCGAAGCCGTCGGCGCCGGGTGCGGGCAGGGCGCGCCGGTCGAGCTTGCCGTTGACGGTCAGGGGCAGCGCGGCCAGCGGAACGTAGGCGGCGGGCACCATGTGGGCGGGCAGCAGGCTTTCCAGGTGCGCGCGGAGCGCGGCGGCCGCCGGGGCGCCCTCCGCGCCCGAGCCCACGACGTGGGCGACCAGGCGCCGGGTCCCGGCGGAGTCCTCGTACACGCCGACGGTGGCGGCGCCGACGCCGGGGTGGGTGTGGAGCGCGGCCTCGATCTCGCCGGGTTCGATGCGGTAGCCGCGGATCTTGACCTGGGCGTCGGCGCGGCCGAGGTACTCCAGGGTGCCGTCGGGCCGGCGCCGGGCCCGGTCGCCGGTGCGGTACATGCGGCTGCCGGGCGGCCCGAAGGGGTCGGGCAGGAACCGGGTGGCGGTGAGGGCGGGCAGGCCGAGGTAGCCGCGGGCCAGGCCCTCGCCCGCCACGTACATCTCGCCGATGGCGCCGGGGGGTGCCAGGGCCAGGTCGTCGTCGAGCACGTGGACGCGCAGGTCGGGGATGCCGGTGCCGATGGGGCTCGCGGTGCCGGTGCGGGCCGCGGTCCGGTCGAGGGGGGCGTAGGTGACGTGCACGGTGGTCTCGGTGATGCCGTACATGTTGACCAGGCGCGGTGACTCGTCCGGGTGGCGGGCGTACCAGTCGGCGAGCCGGCCGACGTCGAGGGCCTCGCCGCCGAAGATGACTTGACGCAACGTCAAGCGCCTGCTCAGCTCGGGGTGTTCGGCGTCCGCGCGGGCGAGCGGGTAGAAGGCGGACGGGGTCTGGTTGAGGACCGTGACGCCTTCGTCCGCGAGGAGGCGCAGGAAGTCCTCCGGGGAGCGGGCGGTGTCGTCGGGGACGACGACGAGCCGGCCGCCGTGCAGCAGCGGGCCCCACAGCTCCCACACGGAGAAGTCGAAGGCGTACGAGTGGAACAGCGTCCACACGTCGTGCTCGTCGAAGCCGAACCAGTCGCGGGTGCGGGTGAACAGCCGGACGACGTTGGCGTGCGGGACGACGACGCCCTTGGGCCTGCCGGTGGAGCCGGAGGTGTAGATGGCGTAGGCGGGGCTCTCCGGCAGCGGGCGCCGGGCCGGGTCCGGGCCGGTGGCCGGGCGCCGGTCGAGGTCGGCCCGTACCCGCGCGTCGTCCAGGAGCAGCACGGGCAGGGCGGTGCCGTCGGCGCGTACGTCCGTGTCCGTGGTGGTCACCAGGGCCACCGGGGCGGTGTCGCGCAGCAGCTGGGCGACGCGCTCGGCGGGCAGCTTGGGGTCGATCGGCAGATAGGCGGCGCCCGACTTCAGGGCGGCGAGGACCGCGACGACCAGGTCGGTGGAGCGGGGCAGGGCGAGGGCCACGAAGCGCTCGGGACCGGCTCCGGCCTCGGCGAGGCGGTGGGCGAGGCGCCCGGCCGCCGCGTCGAGCGCGGCGTAGTCGAGGCGCTCGTCCGCGCAGGTGACCGCGGTGGCGTGGGGCGTCCGCGCGGCCTGGGCCTCGAAGAGGTCCACCAGGGTGTGCGCGGGGCGTCCGTCCGCGGAGCCGTTCCCCTCGGTCAGGATCCGGCGGCGCTCCTCGGCGGTGGTGACGGCGAGGTCGCGCAGCGGCCGGTCGAGGTGGTCGGCGAACTGCGCGAGGAGCAGGCACAGCCGGTCGGCGAGCGCCCGTGCCGTCGCGGCGTCGAAGAGGTCCGGATCGTAGGCCAGGTCGAAGCCGAGCCGTTCGCCCTGGTAGGCGCGGAGCACCAGCGGGTAGTTGGTGGCGTCGCGAGAGGTGACGTCCAGGAGGCGGACGCCGGTGGTGGCTGCGCGGGCCTCGTCGAAGGGGTAGTTCTCGAAGGCCACCATGCTGTGGAACAGGGGGGTGCCCGAGGGCACGTCGCTGAGCGCGGTCAGCTCGGCCAGGGAGACCGCGGAGTAGCGCCGCGACTCGGCCTGTGCCTCCTGGAGTTCGCGCAGCCACGCGCCGACCGTGCGGGCGCTGTCGACGGAGACGCGGGTGGGCAGGGTGTTGATGAACATGCCCACCATCGACTCCACGCCGGGCAGTTCGTCGGGGCGCCCGGACACGGTGGTGCCGAACACCACGTCCCGCTCCGCGCCGTGGCGGGCGAGCAGCAGCGCCCAGGCGCCCTGGACCAGGGTGTTGGCGGTGAGTCCGGCGGCCCGCGCGGTGCGCGCGAGGCGCGCGGACACCTCGTCGGACAGGCCGGTGGTGTGGACCGCGGCGGAGCGGGCCACGTGCGCGTCGCTCAGGGGGCGGTCGACGGGCAGCGGGGTCGGCGTGGCGAAGGCTGCGAGAACCTGCTGCCAGTGCGCGCGTGCGGCCGTGCCGTCCTGTTCGGCCAGCCACCGTACGTAGTCGCCGAAGGGGCGGCGCACCAGTGGCCGGGCGGCGCTGCCGCTGGTGAGCGCGGCGTAGCGCTCGCCGACCTCGGTGAGCACCTGGGCGAGGCTCCAGCCGTCCAGGATCAGATGGTGGGAGGTCCACAGCAGGTGCAGGCGCGCGTCGGGCAGCCGGACCAGGGTGAGCCGCATGAGGGGGGCCGTGGTGAGGTCGATGCCGCGCGCGAGGTCGTCGGCGCGCAGCCGCTCGAACCGGGCGGCGCGCTCGTTCTCGGCCAGGTCCCGCAGGTCCACGTGGGTGACCGGTACGCAGACCTCGCGGTGCACCACCTGGAGCGGGGCGGGGACGTCCTCCCAGACCACGGACGTGCGCAGGGTGGGCGTCTCGTCGGCCACCTGCTGCCAGGCCAGGGCGAAGGCGTGCGGGTCGGCCACGCCGTCGAGGAGCAGCGCCGCCTGGTCCACGTACACGTCGTCGGGGCCGCCGACGAGGCGGTGGAAGAGCATGCCTTCCTGGAGGGGGGTCAGCGGCAGCAGGTCCTCCACGCTCCTGCCGTCGCCGACGAGGCGGTCCACTCCGGCCTGGTCGAGGCGGGCCAGCGGGAAGTCGGAGGGGGTGCGGCCACCGGCGTCGGGGCGGGCGCAGTGCTCGGTGATCGCGGTGAGGGCGGCGACCAGGCCCGCGGCCAGGTCCTCGACGGTGGCCGCGTCGTGCGTGTCCTGGCTGTAGTGCCAGGTGATCTCCAGTTCGCCGTCCGCCACCACGGCCGTGACGTCGAGCAGGTGGTCGACGGGCACGTCGGCGGCGAGGTCCCGGCCGGGCACGTCGGCGGCGGGGGCGAAGTCGCCGGTGCCGGGGGTGTCCCACTGGCCGTGGTAGTTGAACGACACCTGGGGCAGCGGCAGGTCCCGCAGGGCGCGGGCCGACGGGTCGGGCGAGCCGAGGCGGGCCAGCGCCTCGTAGCTCAGGCCGCGCCGGGGCACGGCCCGCAGCCGCTCCTTGACGGCCTTGAGCGTGGCGCCCCAGTCGGGCGCGCCGGGCGGTCCGACGGGGGCGAGGGTGACGGGGTACTGGGTGGTGAACCAGCCCACCGTGCCGGACAGGTCGAGGGTGTCGTCCTCGCGGCCGTGGCCCTCCAGGGCGACGGTGACGCGTTCGGCGCCCGCCCAGTCGGCGAGCACCCGGCCGAGGGCGCTGAGCAGCACGTCGTTGACCTGGGTGCGGTAGACGCCGGGCACCCGGCGCAGCAGCGCCTCGGTGGTGGCGCGGTCCACCCGGGTGCGCACGGTGCGCACCGATCCGGCGAGCGGGGCGGCCGTCCGGTCGACGGGCAGCGCGGTGCGGGGCTCGGCGGCCTCCGCCGTCCAGGCGGGCAGGTCGCCGTCGAGGGCGCCGGAGCGCACGCGCTCGGACAGGTGGCAGGACCAGTCGGCGAACGGCGTGGCGGCGGGCTCCAGGCGGACCGGCTCGCCCGCGGCGGCCTGGCGGTAGGCCTGCTCCAGGTCGGCGAGGAGGATCCGCCAGGAGACGCTGTCCACGGCCAAGTGGTGGGCGGTCAGGAACAGTTGCGGCCGCTCCCCCACCGTGGGCCGCTCCCCCGCCGTGGGCCGCTCCCCCGCCGCGGGCCGCTCCCCCGCCGCGGGCCGCTCCCCCGCCGTGGGCCGCTCCCCGGCCGTGGAGCGCTCCCCTCCCGCTGGGCGCAGCAGCGCCGCGCGCAGGAGGGCGCCGGTGGCCGGGTCGAGGGCGGCGCGGGCGGCGTCGGCGGCCGCTTCCCGGGCGGCCGCGGCGGCGTCGGCGTCGGCGGGCAGGTCGTGGCGGGTCAGCAGGCCGGTGGCCGGGCCCTCTCCTGGGTGCTGCCGCCAGCTGCCTTCGGTGCTCGCGAAGCGTGTGCGCAGCGCCGGGTGGTGGGCGGCGAGGGCTTCCACGGCCCGTTCCAGTGCCTGTTCGTCGAGGTCGTACGGCAGGTCGAGCAGGAGCGACATGCTGAAGTGCCGCCGGGCTCCGTGGGTGGCGAAGAACCACTCCTGTACGGGGGTCAGGGGGGCGGGCCCCTCGGTGCGCGGCCGTCGGGGCGCGGGCACGTCGGCGTTCCGCCGGGACGCGGCGGCGGCCAGGTCGGCGACCGTCTGGTGCCGGAACACGTCCTGCGAGCTGAGGCGCAGACCGGCGGCGCGGGCGCGGGAGACGGCCTGGATGCTGAGGATGGAGTCGCCGCCGAGCTCGAAGAAGTTGTCGGTGACCCCGACCTTGCTCGTGCCGAGGACCTCCGCCCAGATGGCCGCGAGGGTCTCCTCGTCGGGGGTGCGCGGGGCGACGAACTCCCTTTCGCGGGGGCCGGATTCGAGGTCGGGGGTGGGCAGGGCCCTGCGGTCCAGCTTGCCGTGGGCGGTCAGCGGGAGCGTGTCGAGCACGGTGAACGACGACGGCACCATGTGGTCGGGCAGGACGCGGCGGCACGCGCCCCGCAGCTCCGCGGCGGCGGGCCCGGCGGTGTCCGCGGCGGGCGTGACGTAGGCGGCGAGGCGCAGATGGCCGTGCGCGTCGGGCACCGCGACGACCGCGGCCCCGGAGACCTCCGGCAGGTCGAGGAGCACGGCCTCGATCTCGCCCGGCTCGATGCGGTGGCCGCGCACCTTCACCTGGTCGTCGGCGCGGCCCAGGTAATCGAGTTGCCCATCTCCCGTCCAGCGGGCCAGGTCCCCGGTGCGGTACATGCGGCTGCCGGGCGGGCCGAACGGGTCGGGCAGGAAGCGGGCGGCGGTGAGACCGGGGCGGCCCGCATAGCCACGGGCGACCTGTTCGCCCGCCAGGTACAGCTCGCCGCCGACGCCGGGCGGCACGGCCTGGAGCCGCCGGTCGAGGACGTAGGCCCGCACGCCGGGCAGCGGCCGGCCCACCAGCGGCCGTCCGTCGCCCTCGATCCGGCAGGCGAGCGCGTCGACGGTGCACTCGGTGGGGCCGTAGAAGTTGTACGCGGCCACGTCCTGGTGTCCGGCGAGCTCGCGCCACAGGGCGGGGCCGATGGCCTCGCCGCCGAGCATCAGGATCCGGGGGTGGTGGCGGGGGTCGCTCAGCAGTCCGGCGGGCAGCAGCTGGCGCAGGTACGAGGGCGTCAGGTCGAGGAAGTCGACGCGGTGCGCGACGACGTACTCGACCAGGGCCGCGGCGTCCAGGCGGGTCGTCTCGTCGACGAGGTGCAGCGGGTGGCCGTCGGCCATCAGCAGCACGCCCTCCAGCGAGGTGTCGAAGGAGAACGACGCGGTCAGGGCGACGTGCAGCGGGCCGCCGCCCGCCGCGGCGACGAAGCCCTCGCGGTGGCCCGCCAGGAGGTTCGCGAGCGAGCGGTGCGAGACGGCGACGCCCTTGGGGCGGCCGGTGGAGCCGGAGGTGTAGATGACGTACGCGGTGGTGTCCGGGTCGAGCGGCGCGGCCGGCAGGTGGGCGGCGGGCCCGGTGTCCGGCACGGCCGCGAGCGCGGCCTCGTCGAGGACCAGGGCCGGGCGGGCGTCGTCGAGCAGGAACCGCACGCGCTCGTCGGGCAGCGAGGGGTCCAGGGGCAGATAGCCCGCGCCGGACTTCCACACGGCGAGCATCGCCACGACCATGTCGGCGGTGCGGGGAAGCCGCAGCGCGACCAGTCGTTCCGGCCCGGCGCCGTGGGCGACGAGGTGGTGGGCGAGGCGGTCGGCGCGGGCGTCGAGCGTCGCGTAGTCGAGGCGGTCGTCCCCGGCGACCAGGGCGGTGGCGTGCGGGGCCCGGGCGACCTGCCGGGCGAAGAGCTCGGGGTAGGTTCCGGCGGGCTCCGGTGCCGCCGTGGCGTTCCACTCCTGGGTGATCCGCCGGGTCTCCTCCGGGGAGAGCAGCGGGACCGTGCCCAGGGAGCGGTCCGGCTCGCGGGCGGCGGTGTCGAGGAGCCGCACGAGCTGGTCGGCCATCCGCGCGGCCGTGGCGGTGTCGAACAGGTCGGTGCGGTACTCCAAGAGGCCGACGAGCTCGTCCCCGTCGGGCACGAACTCCACGCTCAGGTCGAAGGTGGAGGCGCGCCGGGGCACGGTCACCGGGGAGGCGCTCACGCCGTTCATGCCGGGCGCCTCGGGCGGGGCGGGGTGCAGCAGGACCATCACGTCGAACAGAGGGTTGCGGCCTGCCTCGCGGGCCGCGCCCACGGTCTCCACCAGGCGCTCGAAGGGCGTGTCGCCGTGCGCGAAGGCGTCGTTGACGGTGTCGGCCGTGGCTCCCAGGAGGTCGCGGAAGGAGGCGGCCTCCGCCACGGGGGTGCGCAGCACGACGGTGTTGACGTAGAAGCCGACGGACCGTTCCAGGTCGGTGTGGGAACGGCCGGGGGTCAGCGAGCCGACGGTGATGTCGTCCTGCCCGGACCAGCGGGCCAGGAGCGCCTGGCACCCGGCGACCAGGGACGTGAAGAGGGTGGTGTGCCGTTCCGTGGCGAGTGCGCGCAGCCGGGCCGTGGTGTCCGCGGACACGGCGAAGGTGTGCACGGCGCCCGCCCCCGCCTCCTCGCCGCGGCGGGGCCGGTCCAGCGGCAGGCCCGGCGGCACCGCGCCGGTCAACTGCTCGGCCCAGTAGGCGAGGTGCCGCTCCAGGCGCGCTCCGGAGAGCCGCTCGCGCTGCCACACCGCGAAGTCCGGGTACTGCGCCGCCACCGGCGGCAGCTCCGGTTCCGCGCCCCGGGCCAGCGCGTCGTACGCGACGCACAGCTCCTCCAGGACCACGCCCATCGACCAGCCGTCGGTGACGATGTGGTGGGCGGTCAGGAGCAGGACGTGGGACGTCTCGGCGCCCTGGGGCTCCCGCAGCAGCAGGGCGCGCAGCAGCGGGCCGCCGCTCAGGTCGAAGGACCGCTCGTACTCCGCGAGGAGGGCTTCCTCCAGGGCCGCCGTGCCCGCGGCGGGCAGGTCCCGTACGGGAAGCGGCACCGGTCCGGCCGGGCTCACGGTCTGTGCCGGTCGCCCGTCGGTCTCCTGGAACGTGGTGCGCAGCGCCTCGTGGCGCGCCACGACGGTGTCAAGGGCGCGGGAGAGCGCCGCGCGGTCGAGGGCGCCGGTGAGCCGCAGCGCGACGGCGCTGTTGTAGCGGGAGTCGCCGGGCCGCAGCCGGTCCAGGAACCACAGCCGCTGCTGGGCGAAGGACAGCGGGAGCGGTGCCGAACGGTCCGCGGGCGGGATGCCCGGCCGTGCGGCCGGGCCCGGCGCCCCGTCCTTCCCGGCCGCCGTCGTTCCCGCCGCGCCGCCGGCGCGTCCGGCGAGGCGCCGGCGCAGCGCCTCCTGGAGGTCCTTGGGCAGGGCCGCGGCGCGGTCTCGCTTCGAAGACGTCATGGTCTGGCAGTCCTCACCGTTCGTCGTGGTCGCTGTCGCCGCGTGCGGCGTCTTCGAGTTCGCTCAGCACCTGTTCCTCCACCAGGTCCGCCAGGGCGGCGACCGTGCGGTGGACCAGGACGTCGCGGGGCGTGAGGGTCACGCCGAACGCTTCGCCCACCCGGGAGGCGATGAGCAGGGCGCGCAGGGAGTCGCCGCCCAGGGAGAAGTAGTCGTCCTCCACGCCCACCACCGTCTGCAGGACCTCCTCCCACAGGAAGGCGACGGCCTCCTCGGTGGGGGTGCGCGGGGCGACGTGCCCGGACGTCTCCTCCTGGTCCGGTGGCGGCGCGGGCAGCGCGGCCCGGTCCGTCTTGCCGTTCTCGGTGAGCGGGAAGCGGTCGAGGACGACGTACGCCGAGGGGACCAGGGGGCCGGGCAGGGTGCGGGCGGCGAGGGTCCGCAGCTCCGCGGCGGCGGGCGGCTCGGCGTCGGGTGCGGCGAGCAGGTGGGCGACCAGGCGCGGCAGCCCCGGCTCGTCCTCGCGCACGGTGACCACGGCGTCGAGCACCGCCGGGTGACGGACGAGCACCGCCTCGACCTCGCCCGCCTCGATGCGGTGGCCGCGCAGCTTGAGCTGGTGGTCGGTGCGGCCCAGGTAGTGCAGTTCGCCGTGGGCGTCGCGGCGCACCAGGTCCCCGGTGCGGTACATCCGCGAACCGGGCGGACCGAACGGATCCGCCGTGAACCGCGACGCGGTGAGCCCTGGCCGGTTCAGATAGCCACGGGCCAGAGCCGGACCACTCAGCCACAACTCCCCCGCCACCCCGTCCGGGACCGGCCGCAGCCGGGCGTCCAGGACGTACACACCCGTCTCCGGCAGCCGACGCCCGATGGGCGGGGCGACGCCGTCCGCTGTCAGGGGCGCCGACCAGGTGGCCACCACGGTCGCTTCGGTGGGCCCGTAGGAGTTGACCAGACGGTGGTGCGGCGCCCAGCGGGCCACCAGGTCGGCGCCACACGCGTCGGCGCCGACCGTGAGGGTCTTGAGGTCGGGCAGGGTGCCGGGGGTGTCCGGCGGCACGGTGGCGAGCGCGGCCGGGGGCAGGAGGGTGTGGGTGATGCGTTCGGTGCGCAGGACCTCGGCCAGTTCCGCGCCGAGCAGCGGCCCGGGTGGAGGCACGACCAGGCTCGCACCGAGCGGCAAGGACATGCACAACTCAAGCACCGAAGCGTCGAAGCTCGGCGTGGCGAACGCCAACACCCGATCCCCCGGCGCCACTTCATAGTGCGCCGCCTCAGCTGCCGAGAAGCCCGCAAGACCACGATGCGTCACCACGACACCCTTGGGCGTACCCGTCGAACCCGACGTGTAGATCACATACGCCGGATCGTCCAAGCGCAGCGGACGCACCCGGTCCACGTCCGTCGGCCGATGCTCCGGTACGCCCTGTGCCGCGAGCAGTCCGGCGACCTCGTCGGCGTCGAGCGTCACCGCGGGCGCCGCGTCCCGCAGCATCAACGCCACCCGCTCCGCCGGATACCCCGGATCCACCGGCAGGTACGCCGCTCCGGCCTTGGTCACGCCGAGCTGCGCGAGGACCATGTCGGCGGAGCGCGGCACCACCAGGGCGACGAGGTCGCCGGGGCCCGCGCCGCGGGCGATCAGCTGGTGCGCGAACCGGTTAGCGCTCCTCTCCACCTCCGCGAAGGAGAGGGTGAGGCCCGGTGCGGCCAGCGCCGTCGCCTTGGGCGCACGGTCCACGGCGGCCTCGACCAGGGCGGGCAGCACCTCCGGCACGACCGGGGCCAGTGCGGGGCGCGCGGGCCCCCGCAGCAGCCGGGCGCGCAGCTCGGGCGGCAGGGCGTCCACGCCGTCCAGGGACGTCCCGTCCGGCGCGGCGACCAGGGCGCGCAGGGTGTGGACGAGCTGGTCCGCGAGGGAACGTGCCGTGGCCTCCTCGAAGTAGCGGGGGTCGTAGCCGACGACGACACCCATCCGGCTGCCCGGCAGGATCACCACGGTCAGCGGGTAGTTGGTGGACTCGTGGGCGTCGAGCTCGCGGACCTGGACGCCGTGCGCGCCCGCGGTGTCGTCGCCGACCGGATAGTTCTCGAACACCAGCAGGCTGTCGAACAGCGGGGTTCCCGCGGGCAGTCCGCTGGCGGCCTGGAGGTCGGTGAGCGGCACGTGGTCGAAGCGGCGGTCCTCGGCCCGCGCGGCCTGCGTCTCGCGCAGCCACGCGGCGCACGGGGCGGAGCCGTCCACGGTGACCCGGGCGGGCAGGGTGGTGATGAACAGCCCGGCGATGGTGTCGGCGCCCGGCATGTCCGCGGGCCGCCCGGAGACGGTCGTGCCGAAGCACACGTCCCGCTCGCCGCTCCAGCGGGACAGCAGCAGCGCCCAGGCGCCCTGCACCACGGTGTTGAGGGTCAGCCGGTGGCGCCGGGCGTAGTCCGCGAGGCCGTCCGTCTCGGCCTCCTCCAGGTACTCCGCGAGCCAGCTGCCGGAGCGAGCCGGGGCGCCCGGGGCGGGCCTGCGGTCGTAGGGCAGCGGGGTCGGTGCGGTCAGGTCGGCGAGCACGTCGGTCCAGTGCTCCGCGGCCCGTGTGGTGTCGCGGGCCGCGAGCCAGGCGGCGTAGTCCGCGAACGGCCGGCGCTCCGGCAGCCGCGGCTCCTCGCCCCGGGAGAGGGCGGCGTGAGCGGCCACGACGTCCCCGAGGACGTGGAAGACGCTCCACCCGTCGAGCAGGGCGTGGTGGAAGGTCCACACCACGCGCACCTCGTCCGGGGCGAGGCGGATCAGGGCGACGCGCAGCAGCGGCACGCGGTCCAGGTCGATGCCGCGGGCCTTGTCCTCGGCGAGCAGCCGCTCCAGCTCCGCCGCGCGCGCGTCGGGGGCGAGAGAGCTCCAGTCGTGCTCGGTGACGGGCACGGTGACGGCGCGCCGCACCGCCTGGAGCGGGACGGGCGCCCCGCCGAGGACGACGGCGGTGCGCAGCACGGGGGTGCGGTCCACGACGTGCTGCCAGGCGGCGGCCAGCACGCGGGCGTCGGGCACGCCGTCCATGACGAACGTGATCTGCTCGACGTACAGCCCCTCGGCGGGCTCGTCCATGCCGTGGACGAGCATGCCCGCCTGGGTGGGGGTGAGCGGGTAGAGGTCCACGACGTCGCGTCCGCTGCCCACCAGGCGGTCGACGGCGGCCTGGTCCAGCGGGGCCAGCGGGAAGTCCGACGGAGTGCGGCCCCCGGCGCCGGGTTCGGCGCAGTGCCGCACGAGGGCCCGCAGCTCGTCGGTGAGTTCGGCCGCGAGCCGGGCGACGGTGTCACCGCGGTGCACGCCGCGCGAGTACGACCAGGTGAACTCCAGGCGCTTGTCCGTGACGCGCCCGATGACGTCGAGCAGGTGCGGGCGGTCCGCGGCCGTGTCCATGCCGCCTGTCAGGTCGCCGAGGGGTGCGTGCAGCAGGTCTCCGGTGGTGTTCCGGTCCTGCTGGCCCAGGTAGTTGAAGGAGATCTGCGGCAGCGCGGGCAGCCCCGCGCCTGCGGTCGGGTGCAGATGGCGCAGGGCGCCGTAGCCGATGCCGCCGTGGGGCACCGCGCGCAGGCCCTCCTTGACGGACTTCAGCGCGGTGGCGGTGTCCGCGTCGCGCGGTACGTCGAGCGCGACGGGGAACACGCTGGTGAACCAGCCGACCGTGCGGGAGAGGTCGACGTCGTCGAAGAGCTCCTCGCGGCCGTGGCCCTCCAGGGTCACGGTCACCCGGTCCCGGCCCGTCCAGCGCGCCAGGACCCGGCCGAGGGCGTACAGCAGCACGTCGTTGACGCGGGTGCGGTAGGCGCCCGGTACGTCCTGGAGGAGGCGGCGGGTCTCCTCTGCGTCGAGGCCCACCGTCACCGACTCCTCGCTCGCGGCGGTGTTCGCCCCGGCGAGGTCGGTCGGCAGGGCGTGGCCGTCGGGCACGTTCCGCCAGTGGTCGAGCTCGTCGTCGAAGCCTCCGGCCTCGGTGTGCGCGGCGAGGCGGCGGGCCCACGCCTGGAAGGAGGTCGTCTTCGGGCCGAGGTCCGGCGGGTTCCCCGTGCGCAGGGCCCGGTAGGCGGTGTCGAGGTCCTCCAGGATCAGGTGCCAGGACACCGCGTCCACGACCAGGTGGTGCGCGGCGAGCACCAGCACGGGCCGCCGCTCGTCGCCGGAGCGGCACAGCGCGGCCTTGAGGAGCGGTCCGGTGTCCAGGTCGAAGCCCGCGCACAGGTCGTCGACGAGGGCGGCGGGCACCTCCCCCGGCAGGTCGTGCACCTCCAGGTGGACCGGTGCCCCCGGTGCGGTGCCGTACTGGCGGCGGGCCCCGGCGGCGGGTGCCGGGTAGCGCAGGCGCAGCGCGTCGTGGTGGTCGTGGACGGCGGCGAGGGCGGCGCGCAGCGCGGTCTCGTCGGTGTCGTCGGCGAGGTGGTGGGCGACGGCCTGGGTGAGGCGTGCCGGGTCGCCGCTGAGGGTGTCGAACAGCAGGTGCTGGACCGGCGTGAGCGGTGCCTCGCCGACGACGGCGCCCTGTTCGGCCGTCGTTCCCGCGGCGGGCAGGTCCTCCGCGGCGGCGGCGAGCTCGGCGATCGTCTGGTGGCGGAACAGGTGCCTCGGCGTCAGCGCGAATCCGGCGCGGCGGGCCGCGGCGACGATCTGGATGCCGAGGATGGAGTCCCCGCCGAGCGTGAAGTAGTTGTCCTGCGCGCCCACGTCGGGCACGCCGAGGACCTCGGACCAGATCGCGGCGAGCGCCTTCTCCGTGTCGGTGCGCGGCGGGACGCCGCCGCCGTCGGCCGGGGCCGACCAGACGGGCTCGGGCAGTGCGTTCCGGTCGAGCTTGCCGCTGGCGCCGAGCGGCAGTCGCTCCAGCGGTACGACGGCCGCGGGGACCAGGTGGTCGGGGAGGGTGCGGGCGAGGAAGTCGCGCAGGGCCGCGGGGTCGGGGGCTTCGCTCCCCCTCGGCACGGCGTACGCCACGAGGCGGCGGTGGCCGTCGCGCTCCGACACGCGGGCGGCGGCCGCGGCCACGTCCGGGTGCCCGGCGAGGGCCGCCTCCAGCTCACCCAGCTCGACGCGGAAGCCGCGCACCTTCACCTGGTGGTCGGTGCGGCCCAGGTAGTGCAGTTCGCCGTGGGCGTCGCGGCGCACCAGGTCACCGGTGCGGTACATCCGCGAACCGGGCGGCCCGAACGGATCGGCCGTGAACCGCGACGCGGTGAGCCCCGGCCGGTTCAGATAGCCACGGGCCAGAGCCGGACCACTCAGCCACAACTCCCCCGCCACCCCGTCCGGGACCGGCCGCAGCCGGGCGTCCAGAACGTACACACCCGTACCCGGCAGCCGACGCCCGATGGGCGGGGCGACGCCGTCCGCTGTCAGGGGCGCCGACCAGGTGGCGACGACAGTGGCCTCGGTGGGCCCGTAGGAGTTGACCAGGCGATGGTGCGGCGCCCAGGCGGCCACCAGTTCCGGGCCGCAGGCGTCGGCGCCGACCGTGAGGGTCTTCAGATCCGGCAGGGTGCCGGGCGTGTCCGGCGGCAAGGTGGACAGCGCGGGCGGTGGCAGCAACGTGTGCGTGATGCGCTCCGTCCGGAGCACCTCCGCGAGTTCCGCGCCGAGCAGCGGCCCGGGTGCGGGCACGACCAGGCTCGCGCCGAGCGGCAAGGACATGCACAACTCAAGCACCGAGGCGTCGAAGCTCGGCGTGGCGAACGCCAACACCCGATCCCCCGGAGCGACTTCATAGTGCGCCGCCTCAGCGGCCGAGAAGCCCGCAAGACCGCGATGCGTCACCACGACACCCTTGGGCGTACCCGTCGAACCCGACGTGTAGATCACATACGCCGGATCGTCCAGACGCAGCGGACGCACCCGGTCCGCGTCCGTCGGCCGGTCCTCCCGCGGGCCGTTGCTCAGCAGCTCGGCGACCTGCTCCGCGTCGAGCGTCACCGCGGGCGCCGCGTCCCGCAGCATCAACGCCACCCGCTCCGCCGGATACCCCGGATCCACCGGTACGAAGGCCGCTCCGGCCTTGGTCACGCCGAGCTGCGCGAGGACCATGTCCACGGAGCGGGGCAGCACCAGGGCCACCAGATCGCCCGGGCCCACGCCGCGGGCGATCAACCCGTGCGCCACCCGGTTCGCGCGCGCCTCGGCCTCGGCGAAGGACAGGGTGAGGCCCGGTCCGACCAGGGCCGTCGCCCCTGGCGTACGGTCCACGGCGGCCTCGACCAGGGCGGGCAGCACCTCCGGCACGACCGGGGCCAGTGCGGGGCGTCCGGGCCCTCGCAGGAGCCGCTCGCGCTCCTCCGGCGCCAGGATGTCCACCGCGTCCAGGCGGGTGCCGTCCGACGCGTCGGCCAGGAGGCGCAGCGTGTGCAGCAGCCGCTCCGCGAGGGAACGCGCGGTCGACTCCTCGAAGTGACCGGGGTCGTAGTCCAGGATGACCGACAGGATGTCTCCGGGGGCGACCACCACGTTGAGCGGGTAGTTGGTCGGCTCCACGTCGCGTTCCTGCTCGATGGCCAGGCCGTGCCGGGCCAGGGCGCCTTCGTCGAACGGGTAGTTCTCGAAGACCACGATGCTGTCGAACAGGTTCGTGCCGCCGGGCACCTCGCTCCACGTCTGGAGCTGGGCGAGGGAGACGAAGTCGTGCCTGCGGGATTCCGACTGCGCGGCCTGGAGGTCGCGCAGCCACTCCAGGAGGCCGCGACCGCCGTCGATCCGGACGCGGGTGGGCAGGGTGTTGATGAACACCCCGACCATCGAGGTCACCCCGGGCAGTTCGGCGGGGCGCCCGGAGACGGTGGTGCCGAACACGACGTCGTCCCCGCCGCCGTACCGCGACAGGAGCAGCGCCCAGGCGCCCTGCACCATGGTGTTGACGGTCAGCCCGGCCCGCTGTGCCGTCTCCCGCAGCCGCGCCGACGTCCCGGCGTCGAGCTCCACGCCGACGGTCCCGGAGGACGACGCGCGGTGGGCCTCGGCGGGCCGCCGGTCCCTGGGGAGTTCGGTCGGGGCGGAGAACCCGGCGAGGGTCTCGCGCCAGTACTGCTCCGACCGGGCGGCGTCCTGCCGCGACAGCCACTCCAGGTAGTCGCGGAAGGGCGCGCGGTCGGCGACCTCCGGGCGGCGTCCGGCAGTCAGCGCCGCGTACCGCTCGCACACCTCGTCGAAGACCTGGGCCGCGCTCCACCCGTCGAGCAGGACGTGGTGGAACGTCCACACCATCCGTACGCGGTCCGGCGTCAGACGGATCAGGGTGAGGCGCATCAGGGGCGCGGTGCCCAGGTCGATCCCGGCGTCCCGGTCCGCGTCGAGCAGCCGGTCCATCTCCCGCGCGCACCGGTCGGCGGGCCACCCCGTCCAGTCGTGGTGGGCGACGGGCACGGTGGCCCGGTGCCGCACGGCCTGGAGCGGCTCGGCGGTCTCCTGCCACACCAGGCCGGTGCGCAGCACGGCGTTGGCGTCGGCGGTCCGCTGCCACGCCTCGGCCAGGGCGTGCGGGTCGGTGACGCCGCGCAGCACCAGCTGGACCTGGTTGACGTACGTCCGCGCGTCGGGATCCATGAGGCTGTGGAACAGCATGCCCGCCTGCATCGGCGTCAGCGGGTACAGGTCCACGACCGCGCGGCCGTCGCCCACGACGCGGTCCAGAGCCTCCTGGTCCACGCGGGCCAGCGGGAAGTCCGAGGGCGTGCGGCCCCCGGCGTCCTCGCGGCAGCAGTGGGCGACGAGCTCGGTGAGCGCCGCCAGCATGCCGTCGGCGAGGCCCGCGACGGTCTCCTCGCGGTGCAGGGTGTGGCTGTAGTGCCAGGTGATCTCCAGCTCCCCGCCCTCCACGCGGGCGATCACGTCGAGGAGGTGCGGGCGCGCCGCGTCGGGCGCGTCGGCGCCGCCGAGGCCGCCGGACACGCCGCGCACCAGGGCGCCGCCGCTGTCGGCCGACCAGTCGAACCGGCCCAGGTAGTTGAAGCTGATGCCGGGCGTCGGCGCGGCGGTGAGCCCGTCGTCCCCGGCGAGGTGCGTGAGCGCGCCGTGGCCGATGCCCCGCTCCGGTACCGCGCGCAGCTGTTCCTTGACGGACTTCAGGGCGGTGCCCCAGTCCGTGTCCGGCACGTGCAGGGCGACGGGGTACAGGCTGGTGAACCAGCCGACCGTGCGGGACAGGTCGACGTCGTCGAAGAGCTGGTCCTCGCGACCGTGGCCCTCCAGAGCGACGGCGACGGTAGAACGTTCGGTCCAGTCGGCGACGGTACGGCCGAGCGCGGTCAGGAGCACGTCGTCGATGCGGGTGCGGTAGGCGCCGGGCACCTTGCGCAGCAGGTCGTCGGTACGCTCCCGGTCCAGGCGTACGGTGACCGCGCGCACGTCGGCCATGGTGGTGCTGTCCGGTGCCGCGCCGGTGTCCAGGGGCAGGGGCGCGGCGCAGTGCCGTGCCACGTCCTCCCAGTGGGCGCGCTGGCCGGCGAAGCCGCCGGACGCGGTGCGGGCGCGCAGGCGGCGGGCCCACTCCTGGACGGACGTGGTGCGCTCCGGGAGCCGTACCGGCTCGCCCGTGAGTGCCTGCTGGTAGGCGGTGTCCAGGTCCTCCAGGAGGATGCGCCAGGACACCCCGTCGACGACCAGGTGGTGAACGGTCAGGAGCAGGTGCGGTCGCGCGCCGGTGAACAGACGGGCGTTCAGCAGCGGGCCGGTGGCGAGGCGGAACGCGGCGTGCGCCTCGGCGGTGGCGCGGGCCTCGGCGGCTTCGGCCGCTTCGGCGTCCAGGCCGCTCAGGTCCACGATCTCCAGAAGGTCCGGTGCCGCCTCGTCCGGGCCGGGGCAGTGCTGGTGCCAGGTTCCGTCGTCGCCCCGGACGAACCGGGCCCGCAGGGCGTCGTGGTGGGACCACAGCGCCGCGAGGGCGCGGCGCAGGGCGTCCGCGTCGACGTCCGCGGCCGTCTCGACGAGCAGGCACTGGTCGAAGACCTCGGGGCGTCGCGGCCCGGGGTCGAGGAACCAGTGCTGGATGGGGGTGAGCGGCACCTCGCCGGTCACGGGGCCGGTGCCGGCGACGGCCCCGGCGGAGCCGCCGGCCGCGGCGAGGGCGGCCACGGTGGGGTGGCGGAACAGGTCGCGCGGGGTGAGCCCGAGCCCGGCGGCGCGGGCGCGCGAGACGACCTGGATGCTGAGGATCGAGTCGCCGCCGAGGGTGAAGAAGTTGTCGTCGGCGCCGACGCGGTCCACGCCCAGGAGGTCCGCCCAGATGCCGCTGAGGACGCGCTCGGCCTCGGTGCGGGGCGGGCGGTAGGCGGTGTCGCCCGCCGCCGACCAGTCCGGTGCGGGCAGTCTGCCCCGGTCCACCTTGCCGTTGGCGGTCAGCGGCAGCTCCGGCACCGTCACGAAGGCGGCGGGGACCATGTAGTCGGGCAGTTCGGCGGCCACGTGGGCGCGCAGCTCGCTCCCGGTCGGCGCGGCCGCCGCGGGGGCGGGCACGACGTGGGCGGCCAGGCGCTTGCGCCCTGCGTGCTCGCACACGGACACGACGGCCTCGGCGACGCCCGCGTGCGCGGTGAGGCGGGCCTCGATCTCGGCGGGCTCGACGCGGAACCCGCGCAGCTTGATCTGGTCGTCCGCGCGCCCCACGAAGTGCAGTTCGCCGTCGCCGCCGAAGCGGACGACGTCGCCGGTGCGGTACATGCGGGAGCCGGGCGGACCGAACGGGTCGGCCACATAGCGGGCTGCGGTCGCCCCCGACTGCCCGGCGTAGCCCCGGGCGAGCCCGGCCCCCGCCACGTACAACTCCCCCGGAACGCCCGGCGGCTGGGGCTGGAGCGCGGCGTCCAGGACGTACACCCGGGTGTTGTCGAGCGGGCGTCCGATGGGCAGCACCGGGGGCAGCGGGTCACCGGCGCGGAAGGGGCGCCGGGTCGCGAAGGTGGTGGTCTCGGTGGGGCCGTAGCCGTCGACGACGGTGAGGTCGGGGCAGGCGTCGAGGACACGGCGCACCACGGCGCCCGGCACGGCCTCGCCCCCGGTCCACACCTCCCGCGCGCCGCGCAGGCAGGTGGGGTCCTCCTGCGCGAGGAGGCGGAACAGGCCCGCGGTGAGCCACAGGAACCGCACGCCGCGCTCGGTGATCGCGCTCCGGACGACGGCAGCCTCGACGTCCCCGGGCGGGGCGAGGACGGCCGTTCCGCCGCGCAGCAGGGGCACCCACAGCTCGTACGTGGAGGCGTCGAAGGCGTGCGGGGAGTGCACGAGGACGCGGTCGTGCCCGGCGAAGGCACGGTCCGACGCCAGGGCGGCGACGTCCCGGTGGCGTACGGCGACGCCCTTGGGAGTTCCGGTGGAGCCGGAGGTGAACATCACGTACTGGACGGAGTCGGGGTGCACCGCCGGGACGACGAGAGCGTCCGGTGCGCCGCCCTCGGGTGCGCGGTCGGGACGCAGCACGGTCCCGTCGGGCAGCACGTCCCGCGCCGTCCGCTCCCACTCGGCGTCCGTCAGGACGAGGTCCGCGCCGACCTCGGCGAGCATGCGCCGCAGCCGCTCGCTCGGCGCCCGGCCGTCGAGGGGTACGTAGACGCCGCCGCTGAGGGCGAGCGCGAGCTGGACGACGACCAGGCCGACCGAGCGGTCCATGAGGACGCCGACCCGCACTTCGGCCGTGACGCCGCGGGCGGCGAGCCGGGCGGCGAGTGCCGTGGCCCGGACGTCCAGGTCCCGGTAGGTGAGCCGGTCGGCACCGGCCTCCAGGGCGACGGCGTCGGGCGTGCGGCGCACCTGTGCCGTCCACAGCTGCGCGACCGTCGCCTCGGGGACGGCGGTGGCGGTGTCGTTCCACTCGTCGACGACCTGGCGGCGGCGGGCGGGCGTGAGCAGCGGCAGGAGCGCGGGCGGGCGCTCGGGTCCCGTGGCCATGCCGTCGAAGAGCACGGTGAGGTACTCGCCCATCCGGGCGACCGTGGCGGCGTCGAAGAGCGCGGGGTCGTAGCCGAGGCGCAGGCCGAGTTCCGTACCGGGGTAGGCGACCAGGCTCAGCGGGTAGTTGGTGGTCTCGATGCCGTCGAGGTCGCTCAGGCGCAGCCCGTGGGCGGCGGCGAGGTCGTCGTCGACGGGGTAGTTCTCGAAGACGACGATGCTGTCGAACAGGGCGGCCCGCTCGGGGAGTTCGGTGAGGGCCTTCATCCGCGTGAGCGGCACGTGGTCGAAGCGGCGGTCCTCGCTCTGGTCGTACTGGAGGGCGCCCAGCCAGTCGGCGAGGGTGCCGTCGCGCGCCACCCGGACGCGGGTGGGCAGGGTCGTGATGAACAGGCCGGTGATGGAGTCGGCGCCCGGCAGCTCGGGCGGGCGGCCGGAGACGGTGGTGCCGAAGACGACCTCGTCCCTGCCCGCAATACGGCTCAGGAGGAGCGCCCAGGCGCCCTGGACCAGGGTGTTCAGGGTCAGGCCCGCCGCCTTGGCCAGGTCCTCCAGGGCACGCGTCGTGGCCTGCGGCACGGTGACGCGGACCGCCTCGGTGGACTCCGCGTGGTGGGTCTCGCGCGGCTCGCGGTCGTAGGGCAGCGCGGTGGCCTCGGCCAGGCCCGCGAGGCGGTCGCGCCAGTGCCGCTCGGCCCGGTCGTCGTCGCGGTCGCGCAGCCAGGCCACGTAGTCGCTGAAGGGGCGCCGCACGGGCAGCGGGTCACCCCCGCCCTCGGAGCCGGACGGCCGCGCGTGGCGGGCGAACACGTCGGACAGGACCTGGAACAGGCTCCAGCCGTCCAGGATCAGATGGTGGAAGGACCACACCACGCGCACGGAGGTGTCGGAGAGCCGGACCAGGGCCAGGCGCTGGAGCGGGGCGCACGTCAGGTCGACGCCGCGCTCGCGGTCCCGGTCGAGCAGGTCCCGCAGCGCGCCGCCCCGCTCGTCGTCGGTCAGCCGGCGCCAGTCCAGGTGCGTGACCGGCACCGTCGCGTGGCGCCGCACCACGAGGAGCGGTTCGGGCACGTCCTGCCACACCGCGCGGGCGCGGAGCACCGGCGTGCGGTCCGTCACGTGCTGCCAGGCCGCCGCGAGCGCGGCGGGGTCGGGCACGCCGTCCAGGACGAACGACACCTGCTGGAAGTACACGCTCTGGTCGTCCTGCGACAGGCCGTGGAAGAGCATCCCCGCCTGGGTGGGCGTGAGCGCGTGGACGTCCTCGACCGCGCCGGGGTCGTCGCCCACGACGCGGTCCACGGCCCTCTGGTCGAGCCGCGCCAGCGGGAAGTCCGACGGGGTGCGGCCGCCCGTGCCGGGCCGGGCCGCGTGCCGGGCGATCCCGGCGAGCGCGTCCGCGAACCCCGCGGCGAGATCCGCGACGGTCGCCTCGTGGTGCAGCGCCTCGGAGTAGAACCAGGTGAATTCCAGTACGTCGCCGTCCAGTTGCCCCACGACCTCCAGCGGGTGGGGGCGCGCGGACAGCGGGTCGGCGTCCAGTTCGAGGGGGCGGAACGGTCCCTCGTACAGGCCGTCCGGCGCGTCCGGAAGCCCGAAGCGGCCCAGGTAGTTGAAGCTGACCTGCGCGGCGGGCGCCGAGGGCGCCGTGCCGGGCCCGGTCAGACGGCGCAGCGCGTCGTGCCCCAGGCCGTGCCGGGGCACCGCGCGCAGCTGCTCCTTGACCTGCTTGAGCACGGCGTCCCAGTCGGCGTCGGCCGGGACGGCGAGCGCGACGGGGTGGCGGGTGGTGAACCAGCCGACGGTCCGGCTGGTGTCGACGTCGACGAACAGCTCTTCGCGCCCGTGCCCCTCTACGTCCACCAGGACCCGCTCGTGGCCGGTCCACGCGCACAGCACGCGTCCGAGCGCGCTCAGGAGCACGTCGTTGACCCGGGTGCGGTAGGTCTCGGGCAGCGTGCGCAGCAGCGCGGTGGTGTCCTCGGGGGTGAGGCGTACGGTCACCGAGCGGGCCGAGGCGTAGGTGTTGGCTCCCGCCTCGTCGGTGGGCAGGGCCGCCTCGGCGCCCGCGAGGGCGCGGTTCCAGTACGCCGTCTCGTCGGCGAAGCCGCCGTCGGCCGCGTGCGTGGCCAGGCGCTGTGCCCAGTGGCGCAGCGGCGAGGACTTGGCGGGCAGGGCCGCCGTCGCGTCGCGGCCCGCGCGGCGGGCGCGGTAGGCCAGGTCGAGGTCTTCGAGCAGGACGCGCCAGGAGACGCCGTCGACCACGAGGTGGTGGACGGCCAGGTGCAGCACGGGCCGCAGCCCCGCGCCCCGCTCGTGCAGGACGGCGCGCAGCAGGGGGCCCTCGTGCAGGTCGAAGGGGCCCAGGTGCGGCGCGTCGGCGTCGGGGCCGGTGTGGCGTGCCAGGCGCAGGCGCGGGGTCCGTTCGCCGATGTGCCACCGGGCGGCGGGGTCGGCGCCACCAGGACCCGCGGCGCCCTCGGTCACGAAGCGGGAGCGCAGCGCGTCGTGGTGGGCGACCAGGTCGTTGAGCGCGTCCTCCAGGGCTGCCGCGTCGACCGCCCCGCGCAGCTGGGCCGACAGGGTCTGGGAGAAGTGGCCGGACCGGTCTCCGGCGCTGTCGAACAGCCAGTGCTGGATGGGCGTCAGCGGCGCCGGTCCGGTGGCCGCCACCTGGACGGGGGCGGGGGCCTTGCGGCCTTCCGCGGCGTCCGCGCAGCGGGCGAGGTCGGCCACCGTCTGGTGCCGGTACACATCGCGGGAGGTGACCGTCAGGCCCGCCTGCCGGGCCCGGGCGACGACTTGGATGCTGAGGATGGAGTCGCCGCCGAGCGCGAAGAAGTTGTCGTCCGCCCCGACCCGCTCCACGTGCAGGACCTCCGCCCAGATCCCGGCGAGGAGCCGTTCGGTGGGCGTGCGCGGCGGCACGTGGCGGGCGGTGCACGCGAGGGGCCCGGGGTCGGGCAGCCGGTCGCGGTCCAGCTTGCCGTTGGGGTTCAGGGGCAGCGCGCTCAGCCCGACGACGACGGCGGGGACCAGGTAGTCGGGCAGGGCGCGGCCGAGCTCGCGGCGCACCGCGTCCGGGTCCACCCGCTTGCCCGGGGCGGGCACGACGTAGCCGACCAGGCGCCGGTGTCCTTCGCTCTCGCGGGCGGCGGCGGCCGCCTGCGCCACGCCCTCGCAGCGCAGCAGGGCCTCCTCCACCTCGCCCAGTTCGATGCGGAAGCCGCGCACCTTGACCTGCTGGTCGGTGCGGCCCAGGTACTCCAGTTCGCCTGCCCGGGTCCAGCGCACCAGGTCACCGGTGCGGTACATGCGGTCCCCGGGGGCGCCGAAGGGGTCGGCGAGGAAGCGGGTCGCGGTCAGGCCGGGGCGGCGCAGATAGCCGCGGGCGAGGCCGCCGCCGCCGAGGTAGAGCTCACCCGTCACACCTGGGGGCTGCGGGCGCAGCAGGTGGTCCAGGACGTAGGCGCGGGTGCGCGCCACGGGCCTGCCGATCGGCGGGGCCTGGTCCGGTTCGGTGTCGTCGGCGAACCAGGCGGTGGCGTAGACGGTGGCCTCGGTCGGGCCGTATATGTTGGCCACTTCGCAGAACGGCATGGCCCGCCGCAGGTCGCGCACGGTCTGCGCGGGCAGTGCCTCCCCGGCCAGGACGAACGTGTCCGAGGCGATGGCCGTGTGACCCTCGGTGAGCAGTCGCGCGATCACGGACGGCACGCCGCTGACGAGCCCGGCGGTGCGCAGGTCGGGGGCCTCGGCGAGGGCGGCGAGGTCCGCGACCACCTCGATGCTGCCGCCCGCGAGCAGGGGGCAGATCAGCTCGAACACCGACACGTCGAAGTTGAGCGACGTCGAGGCGATCACATGGGCGAGGCGCTCGGGCCCGAACCGCTCCGCCACCCACTCGGCGAGCGCCGCCACGCTGCGGTGGGCGACCACGACGCCCTTGGGGCGGCCGGTCGACCCCGAGGTGTAGATGACGTACGCGGGATGGTCGGGGACGAGCGGGCGGACCAGGTCCGCGGCCGTCAGGTCCGTGTCCTCCGGCAGGTCCGCGCCGTCGGTCAGGCAGTTCTCCAGGATCAGCGGCTCGCAGTCCGCGGGCAGCGCGCCCGCGGTCTCCCGGCCCGCGACGACCAGGGCCGGTTCGGCGTCGGCGAGCATGAAGCGGATGCGCTCGGCGGGGTAGCCGGGGTCCACGGGCAGATAGCCCGCGCCGGACTTCAGGACGCCCCACAGGGCCGGGACCAGGTCGGCGGTGCGGGGCAGGCACAGGGCCACCAGCGTCTCGGGCCCGGCGCCACGGGCGACGAGCTGCCGGGCGATGCGGTTGGCGCGCCGGTTCACCTCGGTGTAGTCGAGGCGTGTGGTGCCGCAGTCCACGGCGGTGTGTTCGGGCGTGCGGGCCACCTGGGCCTCGAAGAGTTCCGGCAGTGTGCGCGCGGTGTCGTCTTTCCCGGTGCGCGCGGGCGGGTTCCAGGTCTCCAGGAGGGTGCGCCGCTCGCCCTCCAGGAGCAGGGGCAGCTCGGCCAGCGTCCGGTGCGGGCCGTCCGCCATGTCCTCCAGGAGGCGGTGCAGATGGCGGCTCATCCGGGCGACGGTGTCCACGTCGAACAGATCGGTGTTGAACTCGACGGTCAGCTCACGGCCGCCGTCCGGGCGCGGCGCGAACTCGAGCACCAGGTCGAAGCGGGAGGCCGGGCGCGGCAGCGGGTGTTCCTCGACGCGCACCGCACCGGCCCGCGGCGGGTGGGCGGGGGCCGTCTGCTGGACCACGAGGGCCTGCACCAGCGGCGTACGGCTGGGGTCGCGGGGCGGTGCCAGCTCCTCGACGACGCGGTCGAAGGGCACCCCGTCGTGGGCGAAGGCGTCCAGGACGGTCGCGCGCATGCGCTCCACGAACCCGCCGACGGTGGAGGTGTCGTCGACCTCTTCGCGCAGCACCACGGTGTTGGCGAAGAAGCCCGTCACGTCCTCCAGGTCGCGGCGTCCGCGCCCGTTGGTGACGGTGCCGAAGGCCACGTCCCGCTGGCCGGAGTACCGGGAGAACAGCACGGCCGCCGCCGCGGCGAACAGGGTGAACAAGGTCGTGCCGCGGCCCGCGGCCAGCTGCCGCAGCCGCTCGACGAGGTCCGCCGGCAGCGGGTGGCGGTGGGCGGCGCCGGCGGTGGTGCGCACCGGCGGCCGGGGCCGGTCGGTGGGCAGGTCGAGCTGCTGCATGCCCGTCAGGTGCCGCTTCCAGTACGCGAGGTCGTCGCTGTCGGTGCCGGAGGAGCGCTGCCGCCGCTCCCACACCGCGAAGTCCGGGTACTGCACCGCCGGCGCGGGCAGGCCGTCGGGCGTTCCGGTCGCCTCCGCGTGGTAGAGCGCGGTCAGTTCGCGGGTGAGCAGGCCCACCGACCAGCCGTCGGTGACGATGTGGTGCTGGGCCAGGAGCAGCAGGTGTTCCGCGTCGGTGACGCGGATGAGGAGCGCCCGGGTGAGGGGGCCCGTGGCCAGGTCGAAGGCGCGGCCGAGCTCCTCGGTGAGGAGCCGTTCGGCGACCTCGGCGCGCCGGGCGGCGGGCACGTGCGCCACGTCGGCCGTGCGCAGGGGCAGTTCGGCCGCCGCGCTCACGCGCTGCACGCCCTGTCCCTCGACGGTGGCGAACGTGGTGCGCAGCGCGTCGTGGCGGGCGGCGAGCCGGTCCAGGGCGCGGCGCAGTGCCGCGCCGTCGAGGTCGCCGCGCAGCCGCAGCGCCACGCCGGTGTTGTACTCCGTGCCGCCCTGGGTGAGGTCGTCCAGGAACCACAGCCGCTGCTGCGCGCTGGACAGGGGCAGCGGGCCGTCGCGCGGGGCGGGCGGTATCGGCTCGGGCGGTGCGGTGGCGGACGGGTCGCCGAGGAGCAGGGCGAGAGCGGCGACGGTCCGGGCGGTGAACACGTCCCGCACCGCGAGGCGTACGCCCAGTTCCTCGGTGATCCGGGACAGCGTCCGGGCGGCGAGGACGGAGTCGCCGCCCAGGTCGAAGAAGTCGTCGTCGGCGCCCACGGCGTCGACGGCGAGGACCTCGGCCCAGATGGCGGCCAGTGCCTCCTCCTGCGGGGTGCGCGGCCGGGTCCAGCCGTCGGCGGTCTCGCGGACGGGGGCGGGCAGGGCGCGGTGGTCCACCTTGTGGTGGCTGGTGAGCGGGAGTTCGTCCAGGACGACGACGGCGGCGGGGACCATGTGCGCGGGCAGGGCGGTGGCCGTCGCCGCGCGCAGCGCCGCGGGCTCCGGGGCGCGGTCGGCGTCGGTGGGCGTGACGTAGCCGACGAGCCGCCGCCGTCCCGGGTCGTCCTCGCGCACCACGACGACGGCCTCGCGCACGCCGGGGTGGCGCAGGAGCACGGCCTCGATCTCGCCGGGTTCGATGCGGAAGCCGCGGACCTTGACCTGGCGGTCGGCGCGGCCGAGGAACTCCAGCTCTCCTTCGGCGTTCCAGCGGGCGCGGTCGCCGGTGCGGTAGAGCCGGGCGCCGGGCGGGCCGAAGGGGCTGGCGACGAAGCGGGTGGCGGTCAGGCCGGGGCGGCCGTGGTAGCCGCGGGCCACGCCGTCCCCGCCCACGTACAGCTCGCCGTCGGCGCCGGGCGGGACGGGGCGCATCGCCGCGTCGAGGACGTGCACCTGGGTGCCGGACAGGGGGGTGCCGATGCTCGGTGCGCCGCCGCCCGCGGCGAGGGGGCCGGTCCAGGAGGCGACGACCGTCGCTTCGGTGGGGCCGTAGGAGTTGATCATCCGGCGGCCTGGGGCCCAGCGGTCGACGAGGGCCGGCGGGCAGGCCTCCGCTCCGACGATCAGGGTGCTCAGGTGGTTGCCCACGGCGCCGTGCGCCGGGTCGGGCAGGGTGGCGAGGGCGGCGGGCGGGATCAGGGCGTGGGTGATGCGGTGCTCGTCGAGGACGGCGGCGAGTTCGTCGCCGAGCCACGGTCCGTGCGGCGGCACCACGAGGGTGGCTCCGGACAGGACGGAGCTGCACAGTTCGAGGACGGCGGCGTCGAAGCTGGGCGAGGAGAACTGCAGGATCCGGTCGCCGGGCCGCACGGCGTACTGCTCGGCGCAGCCGCGGCTGAAGCCCGCGATGCCCCGGTGGGTGACGGTCACGCCCTTGGGGGTGCCGGTGGAGCCGGAGGTGTAGATGACGTACGCGGCGTGGTCGGCGCCCACCGGCTCGGGCCACCGGTCGGGCACAGGACCGGCGCCGTCGTCGAGGACGGCGCGGACCCGGGCCGGGTCGTCGAGGACCACCACCGGTGCGGCGTCGGCCAGCATCAGCGCGCGCCGCTCGGCGGGGTAGCCCGGGTCCACGGGCAGGAAGGCGGCACTAGCACGTGTCACGGCGATCTCCGCCGCGATCAGTTCCATTGATCGCGGCAGAACGAGCGCGACCGTGCGATCCGGTCCGGCCCCGCGCCGCACGAGGTCGGCGGCGAGGCGGTCGGCCCGTTGTGCCAACTCCCGGTAGGACCACGTCCGTCGGCCGTCGGTGACCGCGGGCGCGTCGGGCGTGCGGGCCACCCATGCGGCGAACAGCTCACCGAGCGACGGGTGCGGGTGTGCACCGGAGCTCCCGCTTCCGCCGCCTGGGGCGGCGTGGTCGGCCGACGGCGGGTTGGTCGCCGGGGTGGGCTTGTCATGCAGGTCCGTCATGGGGGGATGTCCTTCGGCGCGGGGACGGTGCGGGTGCGCGCGGGCACGGGTTGCTCCCCCGGCACGGGTGGGCCGGGGCGTGCTCACGCCGGAGCTGGTGTGCTCAGGAGGTGCGGGTGCGGCGGGCGGTGCGGCCCGAGATCTGCACGCGGTCGACGGTGCCGGTGGCGGCGTCGCGGTGGAAGCGTCCGCCGGGCTCGCGGCGACCGGTGGCCGGGTCGACCAGGTCGCACGTCAGGTCGGCGTAGCAGACCAGGGGCAGCGGAAGGTCGCCGTCCACGGACAGCGCTGGGGAGCCGTCGACGTCGAGGGTGATCCGGTATTCGAGGGCGCCGTTGCGGTAGGTGCCGACGCACTCGGGAAGGGCGATGGGTTCGCCCCGCTGTGCGGGTGCCGGAGCGGTCGGCACGCGCACCCCGGTGAGCCGGGTGAGGTCGTCGGCGAGGTCCTGCCACAGGGCGGTGGCGCCGCCGGCGTTGCCGGTGAAGGCGACCACCACGCCGCTGTCGGGCTCGGCCCGCAGGTGGCAGGAGGTGCCCTGGGCGTTCCCGTCGTGGCCGCACCACCAGCGGCCGTCCTCCTTGAACAGGGCGACGCCCAGGCCCCAGGCGTCCGCGAGGACCCCCGGGTCGGCGCCGGGCACGGGGGTCCGCATGAGCGCCGCGACGGCGGGCGGCAGCACGGCGGACCGGCCTATCAGGGATCTCCCGAGGGCCGTCAGGTCGAGGGCGCTGGCCAGCAGGGCGCCCGCCGGTGCCTCGACGGCGGCGAGGTTCTGCCGGGCCGGGCGCGGCTGTCCGGTCGCGGTGTTCAGCGCGTGGCCGACGGCGGCCGTGCGGGTGGGGGCGGGCTCGCCGAGGTAGGCGGCCGTGGTGCCGAGGGGCTCCAGGAGCAGGGCGCGGACGGCCTCCTTCCAGGTCATGCCGGTGACCGACTCGATGATCCGTCCGGCGGCGATGTAACCGGCGTTGGAGTACGAGAATCCGGCTCCGGGCGCGAACAGCGTGTCCCGGGCGGCGCAGACCTCCGCCAGGTAGCGCGGGACGGTCGTCCCGGCGGCGGTGTCCGAGTCGGGTCCGGTGGGCAGCCCGGCGGTGTGGCTGAGCAGGTGACGTATCGTTACCTCAGGTAACGCGCGTAGCTCGGGTATGAACGAGGCCGCGGGGTCGTCGGGCTCCAGATCGCCGTCGTCGGCGAGGAGCATCACGGCGGCGGCGGTGTAGACCTTGGTGACGGACCCCAGGGGAACGGCCGTGTCCGCGGTGAAGGGAGTGCCGGTGGAGGCGTCGGTGGTGCCGGTGTGCACGCTGACCACGTCCGTCCCGGTGTCCACGGCGAGGTGGGCACCGGGGACCCGGTGGGTGCGCGCGAGCACGTCGAGACGTTCCTGCAGGGCTTCGCGTAAGCGGGACGGCGACCGCTCGATGATCGTGGCGGCGGTGGTGTACGGCATGACGAAGTGGCTCCCGTTAACAGTGGCTCAGGGCGGGTGGCGCGACGGCCGGCGGGCTCCGGGCCGGACGTGAGGGCGCGGGTGCTTACGGTCTGACGACGTCGACCGGCAGGTGGCGGACGCCGACGAGGACGGCGGGGTTCTGGTACGTGACCTCGCCGTAGGAGGAGACGGAGAGGTCGCGGAAGCGGTCGAGCAGCATCCGCAGCGCGATGCGGGCCTCCAGGCGGGCCAGGGGCGCGCCGAAGCAGAAGTGGATGCCGTGGCCGAAGGTCAGATGGGGATTCGGGCTGCGGGTCACGTCCAGGACGTCCGGCTTGGTGAAGCGGTCGGGGTCGCGGTTGGCGGCACCCAGGTGGGCCATCACCAGGGTGTCGGCGGGCAGTTCGTGACCGCCGAGGACCACGGGGCGGGTGACACGGCGACCCAGCTCGGGGAAGGGCGGCAGCCAGCGCAGCACTTCCTCGATGGCGTCGGGCAGCCGCGCGGGGTCGGCGCGCAGGGCGGTGAGCGTGCCGGGGTTGCGGTCGAAGGCGACCAGGGCGTTGCCCAGGAGGGCGGTGGTGGTGATGTGTCCGGCCACCAGGAGCAGGGCGACGAACCCGACCATCTCCTGGTCCTCCAGGCGGACCCCGTCCACCTCGGCGGCGATGAGCTTGCTGATGAGGTCGTCGCCCGGCTCGGCGCGGCGGCGGCGGATGTGGTCCAGGACGTAGCCGTTCATCTCGCGCACGGTCGGGGCGATGGCTTCGAGGGCGCGCTCCAGGTCGGCCATGTCGGGCGACTCACCGAGCTGGTCACCGCCGAAGAGGGTGGCCGCCCACTCCTGGAACAGCGGGTGGTCCTCGGTGGGGATGCCGAGGAGTTCGGCGATCACGATGATGGGCAGGGGGTAGGCCAGCGCGTCGACCATGTCGATCCGGTCGCGGTCGGCCACGGCGTCGAGCAGTCGGGCGCAGACGGCTTCGATGCGCGGTTCGAGCCCGTGCACCACGCGCGGGGTGAACGCCTGGCTCACCAGGGTGCGGAACTTGCGGTGCTCGGGCGGGTCCATGCCGACGAAGTTGCCCTGCCTGAAGGCTTCGAAGTCCTCCTGGGAGGGGGCGATCGGGGTCATGTCCGAGGAGTACGTCGCCGAGTCGGCGAGCACGGCGGCCACCCCTTCGTGGTTGACGACGTGCCACACCCCCTGCGCCTCGTCGTGGCGGACCGGGCCGGCCTCGCGCAGGGATCGCCACTGTTCGGTCAGCTCGTCGAACAGTAAGTGGCCCTGTGTCGAGGAGCTGTTGGTCGAATTGCTGGTCACTTCTCTCCCTTGGGTGGGGGGATGCGGAGGCACGACGAAAGCAGGGGGTGGGGCGGTCGCTCGGGCTGAGTCGACTCCGGCACGCGGGGCGGGGCCACCGTGGCCGGTGCGGGCCGCATGTCCCCGCGCGCGCCGAAGGGCCCCACGCGGTGAACTGCGGTGTGCGGACAGGCCGATGGAGCGTCCGTCACGGAGGGCGGGCAGGCCCTAGCGACGGGTCGTGGTGTCCTCACCGACCCGCACGCCTGCTCTCCGCCGTCACCGGGGCCGCTTGTCCTGGCTCAACACGTCCGCCCCATCGCACTTCGGCTTTCGGTCCGCCCTTCGGCGAAGGGCGGCACCTGTTGTGCGAACCAAGCCGACATCACTCATCCCCCAGTGAAACGATCCTCGCGGTTGCGCGAGATTTCCCCTTGCTCGTACGAATCGGTGGCGCGGGCCCGCGAAGGCGGAACTCCCAGCTGCGGACGACAACGTACGCGCATCCCATGGATGCGGTCCTGTGCTTTGCACCACGCATATTCAGAGCACCCTCGCCCCAGTCTTCACGGTGGGTCACTCGATAGCAACCCCCAGAAGTTGAACGAAGGGTGCTTCCGCCGTCTGTTTTGCGTAACCGTCGAGTAGCTTTCGAACGGTCTCGTTCGAGCCTCAACAATCCAGTACGGACCGCCGCCACGCGTGTGCCCCACCGCCCCATGACCAAACACCCAACCATAGAAATCGCCGCCTTCCGTCCACCCGCATCCGGCCAGTAACGCCTTCGACCAGGCACAGCCGCCGAGGCCCGGCCATGAACGACTACCGCGATGGAAGATGCTGACCGAATACGCACCCTCGCTGCCCACTTGCCCTCCATCCCACGACATGGACGGATCGGGGATGTCCAGTCCCTGGAGGGCCCATCGGGCCGAGGTGCAGGCGTGGCTGAATTCCATAGGGGGCGCACAGGGGCGCACAGTCACGCATTGTGCGCGGGCACGCGCTTCCGGCAGAAACTTCTTCCCTTCTTCATCTCTGTGGAATTCTCTCCGGTTAACGGCGAATGTCGGGTTGATGGCCAATGCCTTGGCCAATGCTTGGGATATGCACGCGACAGTGACTGACCCGTTCTCAGTGATCGCGATCGCGTCCCCCCAGGTTTCCGTCATCGCCTTCCTCGCCCGCTTCCACGGCGCCGCTCTCCCGCAGTCGGCGGCGCAGTTGTTCCAGGCCCCGACGCGCGTGGCTCTTCACCGTGCCGAGCGGCCAGCCGGTGACGACGGCGATCTGCGGCTGGGTGAGGTCGTCGTAGAAGGCGAGCCTGAGCACGCGCCGTTGGGCGGGTGACAGACGGCTCACCTCGTGGCTGATCATCACGCGGTCGAGCACGGCCTCCGGGTGGTCGGCGCACCGGTCCGCGCGCGCGGGCGGCACCGTCGCCGCGAGCGTGACGAGGTCCGCCCTGCGGGACCGGGCCGCGAGAGCGTCGGCGATCTTGTGTCGGGTGATGCCGACGAGCCATCCGGGGAAGGTGCCCTTGCCGACCGTATAGGTGGCACGCGCCCGCCAGGCGGCGAGGAACACCTGTTGCGTGACGTCCTCGGCCTCGCGCGCGTCGCCCAGCGCCCGCCGCCCCCGCGCGTGGACCAGAGGTCCCCAGCGGTGGAAGGCGGCGGCGAGGGCGTCCTCCTCGCCGGACACGAAGCCACGGGCGATGTCCTCGTCGCACGGCTGCCCCTCGGCCCCGTCGGCGCCCAGGTGCCGCGGCCGGGGCGGCAGCCGGTCGGCCGCGAGCGCTCCCCGTGTGCCGCGGGTGCCGGACGTCCGGCGAACAGTGTGGGTGGAGGGCATGACTGCGGCTCCTTAGGCAGGGGGCTGTACCGGCGTGACGAACGGCCGGGGCGCGGTCCACCGGAGGGGTGCGACCGGACTCCCATCGTCCGCAGGCCGCGTCGAAGGCAGCAACATGCGTCGTTTATGCGTCGTATGGTGGCCGTGTGGTCGACGAACAGCAGGAAGATCGGGACGGGGACGACGGTGCCGCCGTGACGACCGGGGCGCTCGCTCGACGCCTCGGCGTCTCGCCGACCACCCTGCGGTCCTGGGACCGGCGTTACGGCCTGGGACCCGCCGTGCGCGCGGACGGCAGGCACCGCAGATGGAGCCGCCGGGACGTCGCGATGGTCGAGGACATGTGCCGCCTCACCGCCACGGGTGTGCCACCGGCGGAGGCGGCCCGCATCGCCAGGGAACGCGGCCCGGCCGAGCGGGCGGGCGGCGCGGCCCCGCCCGCTCCCGTGCTCGGCGACCGCGCCGGGGCCGGGCTGCCGCTCGGGGATGTGCGCCAGGAGTCCAGGGGCCTGGCCCGCGCGGCGGTGCGGCTCGACGCGCCGGAGGTGCAGAGCCGGCTCAACGCCCTGGTCAGGGGTCACGGCCTGACCGTCACCTGGGACGAGGTCATGGTGCCGACCCTGCGGGCCGTGGGGCGGAAGTGGGCGTCGTCCGGGGACCGTTACGTGGAGGTCGAGCACCTGCTGTCGTGGCACATCTCGACCACGCTGCGCAGCGTTCCGCTGCTTGTCCCGGCGGGGCCGCCCGTCGACGCCGCCCCGGTGCTGCTGGCCTGCGTACCGGACGAGCAGCACACCCTGCCGCTGGAGGCACTGCACGCCGCCCTGGGCGAACGGGGCGTGCCCACGCGCATCCTCGGCGCCGCCGTTCCCGTGGAGGCGCTGCTCGCGTCGGTGCGCCGCGTCGGCCCGGTGGCCGTGGTCCTGTGGTCCCAGGCGCGCTCCACGGCCAGCGTCCCGCTCGCCCAGCACCTCACCACCATGGAGTGGGGCGTGAAGGGGGCGCGGCGCAGCCCGGTGGTCCTGACCGCGGGCCCCGGCTGGGCGGGCAGGACGGTGCCGGGGCTCGTGCGCTGCCACGGCCTGGGGGACGCGACGTCGACGCTCAGCGCCCTGTACGGCGACCTCCCCGGCCCGGCGGCGCCGGGAGGGCCCGCGGCCGACGGCTGACCACCGCCCCGGCCGCGGGGATCACCGTGCGTGCGGTCCGCACGCGCCTCACTTCTTCGGCATCAGAACGGTGTCGATGATGTACACGTTCGCGTTGGCGGTCCTCACGTTGCCGCACACGACGTCGGCGGAGCCGTTGACCTTGTACGACTCGCCCGATCCCGAGGTGCGGATCCGGCCCTTCTCCAGGGTCGGGAAGGTTCCGTCCGCGAGGTCCGCGGGGGCGAGCCGCTTCCCCACGACGTGGTAGGTCAGGATGCTGGTCAGCTGTGCCTTGTCGTTGAGGACCTTGTCCAGGTCCGCCTTGGGGATCTTGGCGAAGGCGTCGTTGGTGGGCGCGAAGACGGTGATGTCCTTCGCGTTGTTCAGCGTGTCGGCGAGTCCGGCCTTCTTGACCGCGGTGACCAGGGTCGACAGGGCCGGGTTGTGCGAGGCGGCCGTGGCGACCGGGTCCTTGGCCATGCCGTCGAAGCTGCCCGCGCCGTCCTGGGGAACCGAGGCGCAGGCGGGGCCGAACGGCTCGTCCGCGCTCTTCGCGCCGTCGGCGGAGGCGTCCTTGCTCGCGTCGTCCCGCGCGGCGGAGGACTTCTTGCCGGAGGCGCTGTCCTTGCCGCCGCCGTCGTCCGAGCAGGCGGTAAGGGCCAGCGGCAGAACGGCCGCCGCGGCCAGGGCCGTGGCGACGCGGCGGATACGGAAGGTGCTGCTCATCATCTGCTCCTCGATGGGGGTGGAACTGCGGAAGCGGAACTTCTGGTGTGCTCCGTACGCCGGTGATTCGAAGCTGTGGCCCTTCCGGCTTGGTGATTCACCCGAGGAGATCGACACGTTCCGGATCCATGCAGGTCAGCGGGGAGCCGTCGGCGGAATTCGGGTGACGCGACACGGTGTGCTCCACCCGTGGCCCGGCACCAATCCGCCCCCGGGAGCGGCTACGGATGTCCCGTATGAGCGATGAACTGAGAACCTCTGGGCGGCGCAGGGCCCTCGGGCGGGGCGCCTTGGGGGCGTTGAGCGGACTGCTGGCGGGTTACACGGCCCTGGGCGTGGCCGAGCTGGTGTCGGCCGCCGTGCGCCCCGAGGCCGGGCCGGTGGTCGCTGTCGGCGGCGCGGCCATCGACCGGACCCCGACGTCCCTCAAGACATGGGCGATCCGCTCCTTCGGCGCGAACGACAAGCTGGTCCTGCAACTGGGCATCCTCGGCGTCCTGGCCCTGTTCGCCCTCGCTCTGGGGCTTTTGGCCGCACGGCACCGGCGGGTCGGCTCCGCGGGCGTGCTCCTCTTCGGAGCCGTCGGAGCGCTCGCCGCGACCAGCCGTCCGGACTCCGTGGGCGCGCGGGACGCGCTGCCCTCCGTCGTGGGCGCCCTGGTCGGCGCGGCGCTGCTGTACCGGCTCGCCGGGCGGCTGCGGCCCGCGCCGCGCACCGCCGGGCCCGGGGGCCCCGAGGGTCCCGGGGGTCCCTGGGGTCCCGGGGGTCCCTGGGGTCCCGGGGGTTCCGGATGGGACCGGCGCGGGTTCCTCGTCGCCGCCACCACCGCGGCCGCCGCGTCGACGGGTGCCGGGCTGCTCGGCCGGGCGCTGCACGGCGCGGACGCCGAGCGGGCGGTGAAGGCCCGCGACCGCGTCACCCTGCCGCCGCCGTCCTCGCCCGCCTCCCCGGTGCCCCGGGGAGCGGCGCTGCGCGTGCCGGGCATCAGCCCGTTCACCACGCCCAACGCGGACTTCTACCGAGTGGACACCGCCCTCGTCGTGCCCAAGGTCGTGCCGTCGTCCTGGAGCCTGCGCATCCACGGCGAGGGCGTCACCCGTGCGCTGCGGCTCTCCTACGACGACTTGCTGCGCATGCCCCTCATCGAGCGCGACATCACCCTCACCTGTGTGTCGAACGAGGTCGGCGGCCCCTACGCGGGGACCGCGCGCTGGATCGGCGTACCGCTGGCAGGGCTCCTCGCCCGATGCGGCGTCGAGCCGCCGTCCCGGGGCGGCCCCGCCGACCAGCTGGTCGCCCGCTCGGTCGACGGCATGACCCTCGGCACGCCCGTGGAGGACGTCATGGACGGCCGCGACGCGCTGCTCGCGCTCGGCATGAACGGCGAACCGCTGCCCTTCGCCCACGGCTTTCCGGTCCGCATGGTCGTGCCCGGGCTCTACGGGTACGTGTCCGCCTGCAAGTGGATCGAGGACATCGAGCTCACCACCTTCGACGCCTACGACGCGTACTGGGTCAAACGTGGCTGGGCCCGGCGGGCCCCCGTCAAGACCCAGTCCCGCATCGACACCCCCCGGCCCTTCGCCCGCCCCGAGCCCGGCACGGTCGTGATCGCCGGGGTGGCGTGGGCCCAGCACCGCGGCATCACCACGGTCGAGGTCCGCGTCGACGACGGCCCCTGGCGCCGGGCCGACCTCGCCGCGCAGGACACCCGGGACACCTGGCGCCAGTGGTCCCTCCCCTGGAAGGCCACGTCCGGGAGGCACACCCTGACCGTGCGCGCCACCGACGGCACCGGCACCCCGCAGACCGAGGAGCGCACCCGCACCGTCCCCGACGGCGCCAGCGGCTGGCACTCCGTGCTCGTCACCGTGCGCTGACGCCCGCCGGGGCGGCCGGGCGGGGCGGTCAGGCGGGGAAGTCCATGAGGGCCACGGGCGGTGAGGTCGGTTCGGGCGAACCGCCCGCGGGCTCCACGGTGATGCCCATGCCGGTGGCCCCGCCGACCGGGCCCGTCAGGAGGACCGCCGCGGTCGTGCGGTCGGGGTCCATGAGCCCGGCGGGGCGCATGGACCCCTTGTCGTCGAACCACAGCTGGTAGACCTTGCCGCGCGGCGGCCTCGCCATGCCGGACGCCAGGAGCGCGGCCCGGTCGCGGCTGCTGGAGACGACCACCGTCGCCCTCGCCCCGTCGGGCAGCTTCGCCGTGCGCGCCCGGGCGTCGGGCGCGGCCAGCAGGGCGGCCAGGTCCTCGGACCGCGCCTGGGCCCGGCGGGCCGTCTCGCGTGCCTCGTCGGCCTGCCGGTGCTGCCAGACGGCGGTGCCGCCGAGGCCCGCGGCCGCGGCGAGGCAGACGGCCAGGGCCCAGCGGGATCCGCGGCGGGCCCGGTGCCACGCGGTACGGGCCTGCGGTTCCTGCCGGGGCCGCGGTGCTTCCTGGCGGACCGTGGTGAGGCGCCGCAGCACCTCGTCCTTCAGCGCGCGGCGGGGTGCGACGGCCGCCGCGAGGCCGAGCCGCGCCGCGGCGGCCGTCAGCTCCCGCACCTCTTGGGCGCAGGACGGGCACCGGGCCAGGTGCTCCTCGAACGTGCGGCGCTCGTCGTCGTCCAGGGCGTCGGTGGCGTAGGCACCGGTGAGGGTGTGCGGGTCCGCGCCGATGGTCATGCGCTCGCTCCCAGGCAGTCGCGCAGCCGGATGAGTCCGTCGCGCAGGCGGGTCTTGACGGTGCCCAAGGGCAGCGAGAGGAGTTCGGCGACCTGGCGATAGGTCAGGCCGCGGTAGTAGGCGAGCGTCACGGACTGCCGTTGGACCTCGGTGAGCGTGCGCAGACACCGGCGGACCTGCTCGCGCTCGAGGCGGGTCTCGACCTGCTCGCTGACCTCGTCGTACTCCGGGGTGCGCGTGAGCAGCGCCGCCTTGTGCTCGCGGGCGGCGGCGGCCTCCACGGACCGGACGCGGTCGACCGCGCGGCGGTGCGCGAGGGTCAGGACCCAGTTCATGGCGGTGCCCCGGTCCTGCCGGTAGCGCGGCGCGGTGCGCCACACCTCGATCAGGACCTCCTGGGTGACTTCCTCGGACTGGGCGTGGTCGCGCAGCACGCTGCGCACCACCCCGAGGACGGCGGCGGCCACCGCGTCGTACAGGGACGAGAACGCCTGCTGGTCGCCGCGGGCCACCCGGGCCATCAGCTCCTGGAGGTCGGGCCCCGGTGCCGCCCGGGACCCGATGTGCACGACTTCCTTCACGCGATGGCCTCCCGGAGAGCGGCGGATGTTGTTCCGTATTCCGGAGCCGACGGCCTGATGGATTGGCCCGCCGCACGTTTTTTCGCGGCACCGCGCGATCGGCCCGGGCGCCGCCCGGCCGTACCGCACGCGGGTCGCGCTGCAGTACCGCGCGGATGGCGCTGTGGTCACTCGCGCAGGCCCCCGTACCAGGCGCATCCGTCCGGCACGCTCGCACCGTAGAAGTAAGGGAGAGCGCTACGGCGACGACGGACGACGAGCAGGCGAGCGGCGGGAGCCACCATGAGTGACGACGACACCACCCCGACCGGGCAGCGGGCGGACGGTGGTCGCACGTGCCTGGTGACCGGTGCGAGCGGCTACATCGGGGGCCGGCTGGTCCCGGAGCTCCTCGACGCGGGCCACCGGGTGCGCTGTCTGGCCCGTACCCCGGAGAAACTGCGTGATCACCCGTGGGCCGGGCGGGTGGAGGTGGTCCAGGGGGACGTCACGGACCCCAAGTCGGTCGCGCGCGCCCTGAGCGGCGTGGACGTCGCCTACTACCTGGTGCACTCCCTCGGCACCGGGCGGAACTTCGAGGACACCGACCGGCGGGCGGCCCGCGTGTTCGGGGAGCAGGCCCGCGAAGCCGGTGTCGGCCGGATCGTCTACCTGGGCGGGCTCACCCCCGACACGGTGCCGGAGCGGGAGCTGTCGCCGCATCTGCGCTCCCGTTCGGAGGTCGGCCGCATCCTGCTCGACTCGGGGGTGCCGACGGCCGTGCTGCGCGCCGCCGTGATCATCGGCTCCGGCTCGGCCAGTTTCGAGATGCTGCGCTACCTCTCCGAACGGCTGCCGGTGATGGTCACTCCGCGCTGGGTGCACACCCGGATCCAGCCGATCGCCGTGCGCGACGTCCTGCGCCTGCTGGTCGGCTGCGCGGAGCTGCCCCCGGACGTGAGCCGCACCTTCGACGCCGGCGGCCCCGAGGTGCTCACGTACCTCGACATGATGCGCCGTTACGCGGCCGTCGCCGGTCTCCCCCGGCGGCTGATCCTGCCCGTCCCCGTCCTCACCCCCGGTCTGTCCAGCCACTGGGTGGGCCTGGTGACACCGGTACCGACCCGGATCGCCCGTCCCCTGACCGAGTCCCTGCGGTACGAGGTGGTGTGCGGCGAGAACGACATCGCGCGGTACGTACCCGCTCCGCCGGGCTCTCCCCTCGGCTTCGACCGTGCCGTCGCCCTCGCCCTGCACCGCATCCGTGAGGCCGAGGTCACCACCCGCTGGTCGTCGGCCGCTGTGCCCGGCGCGCCCAGCGACCCGCTCCCCACCGACCCCGACTGGGCGGGCGGCAGCCTCTACACCGACGTGCGCGAACGGGCGGCCGAGGTCGCGCCGGAGGCGCTGTGGGACGTCGTCGAGGGCATCGGCGGGGAGAACGGCTGGTACTCCTTCCCGCTCGCGTGGGCGGTGCGCGGCTGGCTCGACCGGCTGGTCGGCGGCGTCGGCCTGCGCCGGGGCCGACGTGACGCGCACCGGCTCAGGGTGGGCGACTCGCTGGACTTCTGGCGGGTGGAGGAGATCGAACGCGGGCGGCTCCTCCGGCTGCGCGCCGAGATGCGCCTGCCGGGCCTGGCCTGGCTGGAGATGCGGGTGGACGAGGACGGGGCCGGGCGCGTGCGCTACCGGCAGCGGGCCCTGTTCCACCCGCACGGCCTGCTCGGCCAGCTGTACTGGTGGAGCGTCTCGCCCTTCCACGCGGTGGTCTTCGGCGGCATGGCCCGCAACATCGTCCGCGCGGCCGAGCGCGCGGCTCCCCCGGCGTCCGAGCCCTCGGCTCCCCCGGCGTCCGGGTACGACGGCACCCGACCGGACGCGGCGCCCCCGCATCCGGGCGGCCGTTTCCGGCCGAAGCCTTGAGTGGTCCGGAGCCCTGGGTGCCCGGGGTCCTGAGGGCCCGGGGTCCTGAGGGCGCGTAGCGGCTGCCCGCCCGCCGGAAGAACTCCCCGCCCACCGAAAGAAGCTGACACGCATGCATGTCTCGGTCGTCCTGTTCACCTCCGACCTGCGCCTGGCCGACCATCCACCGCTGCGGGCGGCCCTGGACGCGGCGGACGCCGTGGTGCCGCTCTTCGTCCGGGACAGCGCCGTGGAGGCGACCGGGTTCGCGGCGCCCAACCGCGCCGCGTTCCTCGACGGCTGCCTGGCCGATCTGGACTCCGCGCTGCGTGAGCGGGGCGGGCGGCTCGTGGTGCGCTCCGGCGATCTGGTGGAGCAGGTGTGCCGGGTCGTGACGGAGGCGGACGCCGACGAGGTGCACATGTCGGCGGGACACACCCGCTTCGCCGCGCGGCGCGAGGAGCGGCTGCGCTCGGCCCTGGAGGCGGCGGGCCGCCGGCTCTTCGTGCACGACGCGGTCACCGTCGCCGTGCCGCCGGGCACGGTGACCCCCGCCGCGTCCGACCACTTCGCCGTGTTCACCCCGTACTACCGGCAGTGGGCGCAGGTGCCGCTACGGCCGGTCGTCGGCACTCCGCGCGCGGTGCCCGTGCCCGACGAGGTGGCGGGCCAGAAGGTGTGCGCGCCCGACGTCAGCTCCGAGGTGTCACCGGCGCTGCCGCCCGCCGGGGAGAGCGAGGCCCGCAAGCGGGTGGGCGCGTACTGGCGCCGCGGTCTGGACGCCTACGAGGACACCCGCGACGACCTGGCGGCCGACGCCACCTCGCGCTTCTCGCCCCATCTGCACTTCGGCACCTTGTCCCCCGTGGAGCTCGTGCGGCGCGCGCACCGCCACGGCGGTCCGGGCGCGGAGGCCTTCGTCCGGCAGCTGGCCTGGCGCGACTTCCACCGCCAGGTCCTCGCCGCCCGGCCGGACGCCGCCCACGCCGACTACCGCACCAAGCACGACCGCTGGCGCACGGAGCGCACCGCCGCCGACGACATCGCGGCCTGGCGGGAGGGCCGCACGGGCTATCCGCTCATCGATGCGGCCATGCGGCAGCTGCGCCACGAGGGCTGGATGCACAACCGGGCACGGCTGCTCACCGCGAGCTTCCTGACCAAGACCCTCTATGTCGACTGGCGGGTGGGCGCCGAGCACTTCCTGCACTGGCTGGTGGACGGCGACGTGCCCAACAACCAGCTCAACTGGCAGTGGATGGCGGGCACCGGCACCGACACCCGTCCCAACCGGGTCCTCAACCCGGTCACCCAGGCCAAGAAGTACGACCCGGACGGCACGTACGTACGGCGCTGGGTGCCGGAACTGTCCGGTGTCGGGGCCCCGTCGGTGCACGAGCCGTGGAAGCTGCCCGGCCTGGACCGCGCGGCCCTCGACTACCCCGACCCGATCGTCGAGCTCCCCTACGGGCTCGACCGCTTCCGGCAGGCGCGCGGCAAGCAGCCGTAGCGGCCGCGCGCGTCTCCCGGCCCGCCGCCCGCGCGGTGAACGCCGCCGCGGTCACCGCAGTCGGCGCGGGGCGTGGGCACGGACCTCGAAGTGGATCTCGGCGCGGAGCGTCCGGGGCGCCGCGGCCGCCCGTGCCTCGGCGATCGCGTCGCGGGTGAGCCGCTGGAGGACGGCCCGCGGTGCGACGCCGGGCGCGAGCGTGACCGTGACGTGGGCCCGCAGGTGCCGTGGGCGGCCGAGGAGGCGCACCCGGGCCCGGTCGACACCGGGCGTGGCGCGGGCCCGGTCGGTGACCGCCGCCGCGAGGGCCGCGCCGGACAGGGTGATGTCACCGTGGCGCGCGTGCTCCGGCTCTCCGAGCGGCAGGTGCCGCAGTCGGCCCGCCCGCACTTCGTACGCCGCCCAGGCCGCCGTCGCGAGCAGCCCGAGCGCGAGCGCGGCGATCACGGCGGCGGCCCACCAGCCGTGGGCCCGCCACCGGTCCAGGGCGGCCCCGTCCAGCCACACCCGGTCGGGGTCCAGGCGGGGCAGGGCTTCGGGCAGCCGCCGTCGCACGGCGTCGGTCGTCGAGGCGAGGGCCGCGCCGCCGAGCACGGCGAGGGCGCCGGTCACCAGGAGAACCGCCCTGTTGGCGGCGGAGCGCAGGCCGCTCATTCCGGCACCCCGCCATCGGCCGCGACGCCCGGCCCCGGCCGCAGGCGCACGCGCAGCCGCGGGGGCCGCGCGAGGCCGCACCCGGCCAGGGCGTCCTCCGCCGCGCGCGTCACCGCTGCCAGGGCGCTCCGCCGGTCCCCGAAGGCCAGCTCCGCGCGCATCCGGACCCGGCGGCGGCCGACCCGCACCCGGACCCGGGTGACCCCGGGCTGCGCGGCGGCGGAGTCCCGCAGCAGGGCGGCGACCGCGCCCCGAGGGAGGTCGGCGTACGTGTGCGCGTCGGGCGGCGCCATCGGCAGGCTCGCGCGGCGGCCCGGGGTGAGGGCCAGCACGACCATCCACAGGCCGAGCACGACGGTTCCGGCCGCGGCCAGGCCGGTGACCGTGCCGCCGTCGGGCCCGTGCGCCGTGAGCCACGCGACCAGGCGGACCCGCCAGGCGGCGGGGGCGCGCCCGGCGGCGTGCACGGCCACCACGTCGTACAGGAGCACCGCGCACCCGGACGCGACCGCCAGGGCGCCCAGGGCGACGGGCAGGCGGCGCGGGGACCAGGGCCGCCGGGCCCGGCGCGCGGGGTGCGGGCCGGGCTTGGCCAGGCTCACGGGTGGGGACGCGGAGGGGGCTCCCGGCGGGCCGCCCGGCTCCTCGGGGCCCCGCTCGCCCGGCTGCCCGGGGTCCCGCTCGGGCCGGTCCGCGGCCTGCCGGTCCAGGGCCCGTACGCGCACGCTGACGGGCCGCACGGCCAGGCCCGTGAGTTCGGCGGTGCGCGCGGTGACGTGCCGCTGCACCGCCAGGGCCGAGGCGTCGAGGCCACCGGGGTACGGCAGCGCCACGGTGACCCCGACGCGGGCGTTCGCGCCCCGCACGGCCGCCGACCCGCCGTCGGCGCGTACGCCGCCGGGGATCGGTGTCTCCGCCGCGGCGCGCTGCGCGACCCGGCGGACCGCGCGGTCGGCGACGGTCGTCGTGCCGCGCCGCGCGGCGGGCGTACCTGACGCCGAGGGGCGCGGGGGCGCGGTCATCGGCGCTCCGAGCCGCGGCCGGTGAGGAACTCGTGCAGGCCGACGCCGTCGTCCACGAGCCGCCCCACCACGAAGCCCACCGCGCCGAGCGCGGCCACCAGCAGGAAGGCGCCGAAGCCGCCGAACCAGCCGGCAAATCCCAGGGCCATGCCCACGATCAAACCCACCAGGGCTGTACTCACGCTTCACCTCTTGTCAGGGGCAGGACGTCACGGCCGAAGGGCGCGCGGACGGTCACTCCACGCGGGCCGGGCCGTTGTCGGCGCTGTCGTCCTCGGGCAGGTGCACGTCGTTGACGGCGACGTTGACCTCGACGACCTCCAGGCCGGTGATGCGCTCCACGGCCGCGATGACGTTCTCGCGGACGTCGTGGGCGACGTCGGTGATCGGTACGCCGTACTCGACGACGACGTCCAGGTCGATGGCGGTCTGCCGCTCGCCGACCTCCACCTTCACGCCGCGCCCCACGTTCGAGCGGCCGCCCGGGACGCGGTCGCGCACGGCGCCGATGGCGCGGGACAGGCCGCCGCCCATGTCGTACACGCCGGGGATCTCGCGGGTGGCCATGCCCGCGATCTTGACCACGACCACGTCGGCGATGGACGTCTTGCCGCGCGTGGCGGCCGGCTCGTCGGCTCCGGTGCGGCCGGTGAGGGTGGTGACGCCCGGCGCGTTCTGCCGGGTGCCGCCGGTGTGCTCCGCGTTCTGGGGCGTGTTCGCCTTCGGGGCCAGCTCTTGTGTCGCCATGGGGCCGTCTCCTCGTCTCACGGTGTCCGTTGGTGCCTTCCTTCTGCTCTGACCCGTGTGCCCGGCCGGTTGTTACGCATCCGCGCGCACTTCTTCGACCGAATAGGAATCGGTCAGGGTCGCGTAACATCCGCGCCCCCGGCCGGGTCGTAGGGAGAGGACCACCAGAGAGGAGCGAGCGTGCCCGGGGACGAGGACGGGACACCGTGGGAGGCCGGCCCTTCCCCCCGGCACGACGACGCGTTGCTCGCGGTGCGTGCGGCGGAAGGGGACGAGGAGGCCTTCGAGGCGCTCGTCCTGCGCCACGGACCCCGGCTGTTGCAGCTGGCCACCCGGCTGCTCGGCAGCCCGACGGAAGCGGAGGACGCCGTGCAGGAATCGTTCGTGAGCGCCTGGCGCAAGCTGCCCGAATTCCGCCGCGACGCTCGCTTCGGCACCTGGATGCACCGCATCGTCACCAATCGGTGTCTCAATCTGCTCCGGGCCCGGCCGCGCGTCGCGGGCCTCGACGACGTGCCCGAGCCCGCCGCGCCCGAGTACCAGGTCTCGCCCCCACGGGCCGTGGAGGGCTTCGCCGCCGTCGAGGACCTGACGAAGGCCATGGAGGGCCTGTCGGTGGAGCAGCGCGTGTGCTGGGTCCTGCGCGAGCTCGACGACATGCCGTACGAGTCCGTGGCCGAGACGGTCGGCATCACGACGGGAGCGGCTCGCGCCCGGGTCTTCCGGGCGCGCCGCCACTTGATGGAGACGATGGCGGCATGGCGGTGAACGAGCACGGCGGGCCCGGAGCGGGCGACGAGACACCGGCCCCGTACGACGACGGTGACGGGCTTGTGCCCTCGGACGGCAGGGGCGGGCCGCGGCCCGCGTACGACGGCATGCGCGACGGGGCGGCGCCCGAGGACGAACGGCTGCCCTGCGGCCGCCGGCTGGCCGCCGTGTGGGAGGCCGGGGAGGCGGGCGAGCCGGATCCGCACATCGCGGACTGCCCGTACTGCCTCCCGGCCCTCGACGGCTTCTACGAGTTGCAGGACGTGGTGTGGCGGGCCCGGGACGCGCAGCGCTCCGCGTGGCCCGCGGACGCCTCGGCGCTCAGCGCACGGATCATGGACGTGGTCCGGCTCGAACTGCGGCCCGGCCGCACGCTCCCCCTGGGCGAGGCGGACGAGGACGCGTGGATCGTCGAGGCGGCGGCCGCGCGCACCTTCCGCGCGGCCGCCGAGACGCTGCCGGGCGTGCGGGCGGGCAGTTGCCGCGTGGCCCCGGCGGGGACCGGCGGGGCGGCGCGCGCCCCGGTGACCGTGCGCATCGAGGTCCGGACCGCGCCGACCTGGGACCTCCCGGACGTCGCCGACCGCGTACGGCGCCGGATCGCCGACGCGGCCGCGGACGCCCTGGGCCTGCGTGTGGCGGCCGTCGACGTGGTCATCACCGATCTGCTCGACGCGAACGGAGACGAGGCATGGTGACCCGGGCACACGACGGCCGGCGGCTCGTCGAGGCCGTCGCCGCGGCGGTGGGCGAGGTCCCCGGGGTGGCCTTCCTGCGGCCGGGCCTCGCCGGACGCCTGCGCGCCACCACGATGTCGGCACCCCGCACCAACGGCGCGCCGACGGCGTCGACTTCGGGCATACGCGTCCGTGGCGCGAGCAGCACGCGGGGCGCCCGTGACGCCGATGGGCTCGCCGTGGACGTGTTCGTGGTGGTGCACCGGGGCCACCGTGCCGTCGACGTGACCCGTGCGGTCCGCGAGGCGGTGACGCGGGCGGCGCGGACCACGCTGGCGACGACGGTCCCGGTGCGCGTGACGGTGACGGTGAGCGGCATCGTGTGACGGCTTCCCGGGCGGGCCACGGGGGGCGTACGCGCGTTCATTGCGGGGGCATTGCAGGACGATGACCGAACCGGCCGAAGGCTTCCGCCCCGCCGGGCCCGTCACTACGGTGCCGAGCGACGGATGCCGGGGAGGCCCGGCCGCAGAAGGTGAGGACGCCGTGTCCGCGACCGACGAGTACCTGACCCACAACACCGCGTACGCCGCGTCCTTCAGCGGCCCGCTGCCCCTCCCCCCGTCCCGGCAGGTGGCGGTCCTCGCCTGCATGGACGCCCGCCTGAACGTGTACGCGATCCTCGGCCTCAAGGACGGCGAGGCCCATGTCATCCGCAACGCGGGCGGCGTGGTCACCGACGACGAGATCCGCTCCCTGGCCATCAGCCAGCGCCTGCTGGGGACGCGGGAGATCATCCTGATCCACCACACCGACTGCGGCATGCTCACCTTCACCGACGAAGCCTTCGCGCGGCAGCTGGAGGAGGAGACCGGGATCCGCCCGTCCTGGGCGGCCGAGGCGTTCTCCGACCTGGAGGACGACGTGCGCCGGTCCGTGCGGCGCATCACCTCCAGCCCGTTCGTCCCGCACACCGACTCCGTCCGCGGCTTCGTCTTCGACGTCGCCACGGGGCGCCTGAGCGAGGTCAAGTAGCGCGGTGTTCCGCTGAGCGGAATAGGAACGTGACGTCCCGCGTCGCTCCGGCCCATCCTCTGCCTGATGCCTCCCAGGCCACGAGAGGATGCCATGCCACACCGATCGGCTCCGCGTGGGATCCGGCCCAAGTCCCGCGGCACACAGCGCAAGAGGGCCTTCGTCCTGGGGGCGGTGCTCCTGTTGACCTGCACCGCCGTCGCCGCGACCACGGGGGAGGCCGACTCGGCGAGCCCCCCCCCAAGCCGGTGCCACGCGCCGCGCCGGGAACGCCCGGGGCGCTGGTCCCCAAGGGCCCCGTGCCCGATGGATTCGCCACCTGGTCCGACCTGTTCACCATGCAGCAACGCCTCAACGCCAAGGCCACGAAGGTCCTCAGGGCCGCGCGCAGGGCGGGCCACGACAATCCCGTCGGCACACCGCCGCCCTGCGCTCGGCCGTGCGCGAGCTTTCCGCCTCGGGGGCCACGAGCATGGCCGCGCCCAAGCCCGACGGCAGCGGCGTCGTCGTGCGCTGGGCGCCCGGTCCCCGGCGGCACAGCCGCGCCGTCGGCGGAATCCCGGTGACGAGGGACCCGGGCTCAAGTCCCCGGGGCTCGCGGGCCGTTCCCCTCACGGGCGGGTGCGCCGACGGCGGCGGCAACGATCTGATGGGCGGGTACGGCAACCACAGCACAGGCGCGGACCACGCGACCATCGGGGCAGCGGGGTCCGGCAGGATGTGGGACGGGAACTGGCAGAACTCCACCTTCACCAAGCCCATCGACGGCTGGGGCGACACCTTCGTCGGCAACCACATCTGCACGTCCGGCTCGCGCTCGGGAGCACTGTGCGGGTTCACCATCAGCTCCATCGCCCCCCCCGAGCCCGTCAGGCGCTCCCGGTGCCGCTGGGTACGCGTCACAGGACGCCGCCCAGTACGGTCCCGGCCAAGGGACAGCGGAGGTCCGGTCTTCAGCTCGCGGGCGACCTCTCCCGGGTGATCGCCCTGGGCACGGTGACCTCCGGCGCCTCCGACGCGCGCGTGCCCTGCCGCGGGGAGAACTGGCCCGGCCGCATCTGCGCCTGGCACTTCCGGTTCGACCGCGTCGACTACGCGCTCAACAACACCTTCTCTCCCACCTTCGGCGGCCGGATCGTCACGGGCTGATCCCGCACTGCCCCTTCGCCCTCGGCTCGTACCGGTCCCCGCTTCAGGACCGGTACGAGCCGAGGTCAGCGATGCTCACCGGCCAGCCACCCGGCGAGCCCCAGCATCGCGGCCCCGGTGCAGGCGTCCAGCGCCCGCCGGGTCCGCCGCGTGATCCCCAGGCTCTTCAACCGCCCGCCCAGGGCGGCGTACCCGCACGCGCAGAGGAACTCCACGGCGATGTATGCGGCGCCGAGGAGCAGCAGCGGCACCATCGCCCCTTCGCCGCCGTTCCCCAGGAACTGCGGCAGGAACACGGCGAACAGCAGGAGCGCCTTCGGGTTGGAGGCCGCGACGACGAACTCCTGGCGGGCGAGCCGCCGACCCGTGCGCCCGCCGTCGTCCCTGGCGGGCGGGGTTTCCCGCGCCGTGTACGGGGTGTCCCTCGCGCCTCGCCGCCGACGTACCGCCGTGAGTACCGTGCGTCCGCCGAGCCAGACGAGACAGACCACGCCGCACCACTTGATGACGTGGAAGGCCACCGCGGAACCGGTCAGCACGGCCCCGAGGCCCGTGGCCACGGCGACGACCATCAGCGCGAACGCGCTGAAGCGGCCCGCGAGCGCGCCCACGGCGGGACGCGGGCCGTGCCGCAGTCCGTTGCGCAGGGCCAGCAGCTGATTCGCCCCGGGGGTGGCGGCGAGCAGCAGCGCGGCGGGAAAGAAGGAAGCCCACTGGATGCCGGAGACCATGGACTCCGGGTACCCCAGGGGCGCGCGGGGCTTCACTCGCGCCACGGCGGACGACGTCCCGCCCGTGGCGTTCAGCCGTCGGGCGCGGGGTCCCGGCCGGTGTGCGGCGCGGCCGCGTGCCGGGTGTCGACCTGGGCGAGCAGGCCCAGCAGCGAGGCCACGGTGAGCCCGGCCTCGGCGGGGTGGCGCAGGATCGTGCCCGGCTCGATCTGGTACGCGTTGGTGCGCCCCTCGCGGGTGTGGGACAGATAACCGCTGTGCTCCAGATCAGAGATGATCTTCTGCACGGCGCGTTCGGTGAGTCTGCAGTGAGCAGCGATGTCCCGGACACGCGCGTTCTGGTTGTCGGCAATGACAGCGAGTACCCGCGCGTGGTTGGTGATGAACGTCCATCCCGTGTGCGGTTCCGGTGCTCCACCCATGGGCAGATCGTACGCCAGCCAGTTCGTGCAAGAAAATACGTGAACTAGATTTCATGTATCCGTTGACGTGGGTCCGTCGGGCGGCGAACCTGGTGACGACAGATGCACAGGCGCTCCAGCCCAGGGGAGAAGACCATGCCGCAGGCGGCGCAGTCAGGGACCGGGCAGGCCGAAAGCCGCCCGGGACTCGCCGACGCCCGCAGCCCGGCTCCGCACTCCGAGCTGACGGTCCGTCTCCGCGCCGAGGGCGACCGCCTCGTGGTCACCGTCCGCGGCGATCTCGACCTCGACACGGAACAGGAGTTGCGCCGCGAGCTGTGCTCGGCCCTCACCCGCTCCGGCGAGGGCATCGACGTGGACCTCGGCGGCGTCGCGTTCTGCGACTGCTCCGGGCTCAACACCCTGCTGAGCGTGCGGCAGCGGGCCCTGGACGAGGCGAAGACGGTCGCGATCCTCGCGCTCAGCCCGGCCGCGGAGCGGGTCTTCGCGCTCACCGACGCCCTGCCCCTGTTCACGCCGGAGGCCTACGCGCAGGCGGGTGCCCCGGCCGCCGCCGACGGCTCGGACGACTCCGAGAACGGCCTGCGCGTCAAGGTCGCACAGCTGCGGCGCGCGATGCAGACCCGGGGGCCCATCGACACGGCCCGCGGCATCCTGATGGCCGCCTTCGCCCTCGGCGAGGAGGAGGCGTGGGACGTCCTGGTCATGACCTCGCAGAACACCAACGTCAAGCTGCACCTGCTGGCTCAGCAGGTGGTGGGATCCATCAAGGGCGCCCCGCTGCCGGACGCCACCCAGGCCCAGCTGTCCGCCGCCGTCAGCCACGTCACAGCCGTGAACGGCCGGGCCGGACGCGGGGAGTGAACCGCCGCCTCCAGCACGGCGACGGGCCGGGTTCCCGCGCCCCGCGGCCTCACGCGGCGCCGACGATGCGCGCCGAGACGCAGAGGTCCTCGTCGCGGTAGCCGAGCCGGTCGTACAACCGCCGCGCGGGGACGTTGTCGGCGAGCTGCCACAGCGTGCACAAGCCGTGCTCGCGCACCGCGTACCTGGTCAGCCAGGCGGTGAGCGCGGCACCCAGGCCCTGGCCGCGCTGGGCCGCGTCGGTGGCGACGGACGCCATCAGCGGCGCCCCGCTGTCGCGCAGGCTGCTCAGGGCACCGCAGGCGACGAGCCGCCCGTCGGCGTCGCGGATCCCGGCCCAGAGGCTGACGTCGGCGGAGCCGGGGCCCGTGGAGTGGGCCGGGCTGTGTGCGCCGAGGAAGGCGGCCAGCTCCTCGTGGTGCTCCGCGCCGAGCTCGACCACGCGCTCCTCATTGCGCATCGCGGGCGGCTCCACGAGCGTCCAGCGGAAGACCCACTCCACCACGTCGGAGAGCTCGCGGCGCTCCCCCACCAGCGCGTCGCTGCCGCGCGGTCCGGTGAACTCCCGCACAGCACCGGGTAGTTCATGCTCGGCGGCCAGCACCAGTTCCGCGGCCGTCGCCGCGTCGCCGACGCTCCACACATGGCCGCGCCGGACGTCCAGCCAGGCGACCGCGCCGTCGCCGGACCAGCCGGTCCGGTCGTCCCGGCGGCGGCGGGCGGCGCCGAAGCGCAGCAGGGCGGCGCCGGACCGACGCTCCAGGCCCTGGTCGAACAGGTCGGCGGTCCGGGAGACAAGAGTCGTAGCCTGCATCGTTCTCTGCCAAGGAAGGGGGTTCGGGTACACGGGAACGTCAGGCGCTCGGCCGACAGGACGGCCACTGTGACATACCGGCCCCGGGGTGGGGCAAATCGGCTCTGACGTGGCCTTATGTGAGATCTCCCGCATCAAAGCGGTGCACGGGTCACCCCGTCCGGATCCACCCCGGCTCGACCACGCGTTCCCTCCCTCGAATGGTGCGCGAACTGCCTTACCCACATGGGTGATGACAGGAGTCGCCCCTTCAAAAGACCTTGAAATCAGCGGACTCTCTCGGACATAGGGCCTTTCGTACGGATGAAGGCCCAGAAAGGGGGAACACGCTGTGGACACCTTGAGGCGTACCGGGCGACGTACCGCGAAGGCCGTCGCGGCCGCCGGTGCCGCACTCGCACTCGTCACCGGCCTCTCCGCCCAGGCCCAGGCGGCCAACGGCACGCTGAGCTTCCGCGACGCGAGCGGGATCGACCACGCGAGAGACAACCCGACCAACGGCGTCTGCTACAGCTTCACGGCCGAAGCGGTCAGCGTCGCCAACCTCACCGACACCGACGGCAGGCTCTTCACCGGCAGCCTCTGCGAGGAGAGCACCTTCCTCATCCCCATCCACGCGGGCTCGTCCCTGGTCTTCGGCGCGACGAAGCCCCGCAGTGCCAAGGTGGGAGCGTGACGGCGATGGGCGACACCCTGCGACGCGCGGGCCGGGCGGTCCTGGCACCGGCCCTGTCCTTCGCGCTCCTCGCCGGTTTCCCCGGTGAATCCGCCGCGGCCGTCGGCGTCCTGAAGTACACCGACGCACAAGGCGTGGAGCACCGCAAGGAGAATCCACCGGACGGAGTCTGCGCCTACTTCGAGTCCCCGGCGGTGAACGTCACCAACGGCACGGGAACGGACGCCGCGCTGTACCGGGACCGGGAATGCACCGACTTCCTGATCTACGTCTTCAAGGGGACGCGGCTCGAGTTCGGCGGCGACCGGCCGCAGGGCATCAGGTTCGGCTGACCGCATCGACGGAGCCGCCGGCCTCGGTAAGCTTCGCCAGGCGCTGTCGCACGTCCTCGCGGGCGCCGTCGCTGCCGGTGCCCCGGGTCCGCAGGCTGAGCAGTTCGGTGCCCAGCTCGCGGATCCGGCCGGTGTCGGTGACCCGGTGCCAGGCCTGGTGGGCGCGGTCGACGGCCTCCACGACGGCCGGGTGGCCCTCGGGCTGCTCGGCCATCAGGCGGGTCACGGCGCCGCGCATCCACAGCTCACAGGCCCGGTCGAAGGCGCCCTCGGCGAAGGCCAGGAAGGCGCGGACCTCGATCCAGTGCGCCACCTCGGGCGAGGTCGCGCCGTGGCCGCGCAGGGCGTTCTGCTCGCACGCGGCGGCGATGGCGGCGGCCTCGGCGTGCCGCCCGGCCCGGCTCGCCTCGCTGATGGCGCGGTGCGGATCCGCGACGGCCGGGGCCGCGGCGGGCGGCGCGGGGGCCACGGTCGCGAAGGGCGCGGCGGGCGCGGCCGGTGCCGTCCGGGGCGCGGGAACGCCGACCGGGGGCTGCGGCACCGTGCCTGCCGGAGCGATGCCTCCCAGCCAAAGAGTGGCAGCCTCGTCGACGTCGGGGGCGGCCGCCTCCACGGCCTGCTCGTGCAGCTCGTGCACGGGAGGTGTGGCCGGAACCGTGCGCAGGATGTGGGCGAAGGCCCGTGTGTAGGCAGGGGCGGGCCGATGGTGGCGGTCCTCCCACTGCACGGCTCCGTACAGGGCGTACGGGCCGTCGAGCACCTGCTCGCGGCGGACGAGAGCCTGCCACACGGCGGTGTCGGCGGCCAGGTCGGCGACCACGGTCGTCGTGCCTGGTGGCCGGTGCCGCAGCTCGGCGGTGAGCCAGTGCCACGGCAGGGCCGTGTAGCGGACCGTACGTGCCGTGGTGCGGGCGAGCGCCAAGTGGAGCAGGTGCTGGCGGGTGTCGACGACCAGGTGCCCGGCGACGTGGACGAGCAGGTGCCCCTCGGCGGCCGCGGCCGTCCGCAGACACGTCAGCACGGTCTGGGGATCCTCGGGATTGGCCAACTGGACCGCGCTCGCCTGCCGGGTGCCGACGAGCCGCGCCGGCGGCAGAGCGGCAAGGGGCGGCAGCTGGGCGGTGACGGCGAAGGGGTGGCGCACCGGTGGCTCGGCGGCAATCAGCAAGGCGTATCCGGGCAGGTCGTAGTCGGTGCTCGTGCTGTTCGCCATGCCCAGCACCGTATCTGGCCAGCCGTCGGGCGCCAGAGCCTTTCGTACGACTCCCCCGCCACGAGCGCGGCACTTGTCTCCTTCCAGGCCGAATGGTCCAGAACGCGGTGGGCCCGGCACCGGAGACACTCGGCCAAATCCGAAACCCGGGACGCATGGCCGGCGCTCGCTCGGGCACACTGATGGCCGGGCCCGCCGTGCTCCCCCGTCGCGGCGGGCCCACCTCTCGGCCTCTCGGCCCGGCTCTCCTGATCCGGACGCCCCGCCACAGCCGCGTGCCACTGGCGGTGACGGCGGCCTCCGCCGAGGGGGCCTGACGCGCACGGGCCCGCGGAGCACCTCGTCGACCGGCGGGGTGCTCCGCGTGTCCACAGCGGGCAGGGAACGCCTACTGCCGCCCCACCGCGTCGAACCACCGCACCACCTGCGGCGCCGACACCACGAACGACCGGAAATGGTCCACGGCGCCCTGGTTGACGATCCGTGCGGGCGCTCCGTGGCGCGCCAGTCGGGCCGCGCAGCTGCGCGCGTTGGCGATCGGGACGTCGGTGTCGGCCGTCCCCGCGTAGAGCCGCACCGGCAGGTCGGCCTTCCAGTCGCAGGTGTGGTCGTTCTCGCGCGCCGCGTCCAGCAGACCACCGCTCGGGTGCTTGAACTTCTCGTAGAAGTCAGGTGTGAGCAGGTCCTTCACCGTGGGCGCGAGGGCGCCGAGGATGTCCTCCTCCTCGTGCTTGCCGTCGAAGAGGCCCTCGACGCGCTGCGCGTACGGCTTCCGGAACACCTCGGCCGGGTCCTTGTAGATGGCGTGCAGACGGTTCTGCGCGACCAGCCAGTACGACACGTAGAGGACGCCGCTGACGTCGTTGACCCTGCCGTCGTACAGGGCCGGGATTTCCTGGCCCTCCAGGTCGTACGGACCGCTGACGGGGGCGAGGGCCCGGAGCCTGAAGTGCCGGTCCGCGCCCTCCCGCAGCGCCCGGCCGAGCCCCATCGCGACCTGACCGCCCTGTGAGAAGCCGGTGGCGTACACGTCGCCGTTGAGGGGGCGGCCCAGCTTTCCCGCCGCGGCGCGAGCGGCGCGCAGCATGTCGACCGAGGCGGTGACGGACGAGCGGGTGTCCATGTACGGATGGAGGCCCGGCCCGCCGCCGAGCCCGAGGTAGTCGGGCGCGGCGACGGCCCGCCCCGCGGAGGCGTGCAGATACGAGGCGACCCGCCCGAAGTCCTCCCCGGCCGAGGGCGCGTAGTCCCGGTTGACCATCGTGCCGTGCGTGTCGGAGACCACGTCGAGCCGGTGGGCCCCGCCCTTGGGCAGGGTCAGCAGGCCGGTCGCGGTGGTGGGCCGGCCGTGCGGGTCCACGGTCTTGTACGTGAGGCGGTAGGCCCGCACGCCGTAGCGCGTGGGGCCGCTGTCGACGTTCCGCCCGCCGAGGAAGGCCCGGACCTCCGTGAGGTCCCGGTCGGCGACGGGGGTGAGGGAGAGGAGGTCGCCGCGCCCCGCGCTCCGCTCCCCGGCACTCCGCTCCCCGGCACTCCGCTCTCCTGCGGCGGCGACGGGGGCCGCGGCCAGGCCCGCGAGCAGCAGGGCGGCCGCTCCGGCAAGGCCCTTCCGCATGCGTCGACTCGCCCTGCGCTCAAGGGCTTTGTGTGATTCATCGCTCATGCCCCGAACGCTACGGGCGCGCGGCTCACCCCGACATCCGAGAGCCCCCCGTGCCGGGGGTGGACCTGAGTGCACCCCCGGCCGTGCCGGAGGTCAGCGGCACAGAGCCTTGTCCACGACCTTCTCCACGCGCCGCATCTCCGCCTCGCTGTCCGGCATGCGCGTCACCGCGACGTTGGCGGCGCGGCCGTCCTCGGTGACGCCGCCCCGGGTCTCGAAGCCGTCGATGTCACCGCCGTGGTTCCAGGCCACGCCACCGCACGACAGCGGCCTGCTCACGAGCCCCAGGCCGTAGCGGACGCCGGGGCCGAGGGCCTTGGCCGGGATCGTGGTGCGCATCTGGGCGAGCTGGGCCTTCGGCAGCAGGTCACCGTCCAGGAGCGCGGCGAAGAACCGGTTGACGTCGGCGTTGGTGGAGACGAGCTGGCCCGCCGCCCAGGCCCAGGAGGGGTCCATCTCCGTGAAGTCGCGCGGCGGGCCGCCGTCCGGGTTCTTGATGTAGCCCTGGGGGTGCCGCTCCCGGATCGTCTGGTCGCCGACGGCCGGGAAGTAGGTGTGGCGCAGCCCGACGCGCTGGATGACGCGCTTGTCGATCTCCTCCGCGAGGGGGCGTCCTGTGACCTTCTGGATGATCAGCCCGGCGAGGACGTAGTTGGTGTTGTTGTACTCCCACTTCTCGCCGGGGGCGGAGCGGGCCTTGTGCTTCAGGGCGATGTCGAGGAGGTCGCGGGGTGCGAAGTACCGGTGCTGGACGGCCGGGAAGTCCAGGTAGTCGGTGTAGTTGGGCAGTCCGCTGGTGTGCTGGAGCAGCTGACGGACGGTGATGCGGCGCCCGTCGATGCCGTCCCCGCGGACGAGACCGGGCAGGTAGGTGTCGACGGAGGCGTCGAGCTTCACCTTCTTCTCGCCGACCAGTTGCAGCACCACCACCGCGGTGAAGGCCTTGGTGTTGCTGCCGATGCGCACCTGTCCGTCCCGGGGCACCTTCGCCCCCGTGGCCAGGTCGCCGACGCCCGCGGTGTAGCTGCGGGTGCGGCCGTCGCGGTCGGTCACGTTCGCCAGGGCGCCGGGCGGGCCGCCGTCGCGCACCAAGGCGTTCAGGCCCTTCTGCACGGGGTCCGGCCCGGTGGCGGGCGCGGCGGAGGCCGCCGACGGCGCCAGGGCGCCGAGCGACAGCACACCGGCGGTCACCGCGACCGCGGCGCGCGCGATGCCGCGGCGGCCGCCCCGCCGCTGTCCGCTCCGCTGTTGTCCGGCAGAGCTCTGCTGCTGTCCGGGAGCTCGGTATGCCTGTCCTGCCAGTTCACTCACGGGTCAACTCCGGGGGAATCGTGGGGATGTCGGCGGTGGGTGCCGACCCCCAGCATTTCCGGAAGTGATCATTCAGGACGATCCCGCTACCCACCCGCCTCGGGCGGGGGCTACCCCCCGGCGCGCCACCCGGCAGGCACCAGTCCCGGTGCCCGTCCGACACGGCGGCGGGTCGCGGGCTCAGCCCCGTTCGAAGCAGTGCGTGACGCCGATGGCGGAGAAGCCGCGGCGCTCGTACCAGTGGCGCGGCCAGTCCGCCGCGTCGGCGGTGAGGAACCGGGTGCCGCAGCCCTCGTCGACGGCCGTGCGCAGGGCGGTGTTCAGGACGGCGTCGGCGTGGCCGCGCCTGAGGTGGGCCTCCGAGGTGACCAGGTCCTCGATCTGGGCCAGGCCGGTCGCCGGGTCCAGATAGAGGTCGGCCCACGAGGCGACCTCGCCCCCGTCCGCGCGGGCACCGAGGAAGCGGACGACGTCCGCGCCACGCCGACGGGCCTCGCGCCGGTCGACGAGGTGGCGTACGACCTCGTCGTCGACGTCCGGAAGGAGGTCCCGCCAGCGCCGGGTGAGCGGAGCGCGCAGCGCGTCGAGGTCCACCTCGTCCGCGGCCCCGCCGTCGCGGACGGGGCCCGCGTGCAGCATGACGAGATAGGCGGAGTGGGAGTATCCGGCCCGGATCAGCGGCTCCGCGCAGGCCGTTCCGACCGCGTCGTCGAGGACGGAGACCAGCCGGTGCGGCAGGTGGCCGAGGGCCTGGTCCGCGAGGGCGGGCAGCGCCTCCGGGTCGACGGCCCCCTCGATGACGACCTGGTTGTTCGCGCGGGAGTGCGCGAAGGCGTCGTCGTGGACGGCGAACCCGCCGGGAAGGTCCACGACGCGCCCGGCCTGACGGCGGGCGAAGGCGGCCAGGAAGGCGTTGATCCGCTGGAGTTCCGATCGCGACATGCAGGGAGCCTAGGCAGCCGTGGCGCCGGCCGCCTTCGTATTTCCCGCCGGATCAGGCTTTCTTGTCGCCCAGCTTCCCGACGAAGCCCTGCGCCTTGTCCACGGCTGTGTCGATCTTGTCGCTGTGCTTGCCCGCGGTCTTGCCGTCGATGAAGTCGCCCACCTTCTCCAGGCCGCCCGAGATCTTGTCGCCGTGGGTCTGGGCCAGGTCCTCGGCCTTCTCCTTCAGGTTCTTGAGGTTCTTCAGGGCGTCGAACATGTACTGCCTCATCCTTCTATTTCTGGGTTTCCCCTGGTCAGACCATGATCCCATGCGGTTGGCCGGATGAGGCGCCGGGGGCGCACCCCGGTGGGCAGGCGCGGCCGGTGCGGGAAGGACTCAGAGGAGTGGCCGCGCGCCACCCCCGATCCGCAAGATCCACTTCGTGTCACGCGCACGTCAGGGAAACATCGCCGGAGCGTTCCTGCCGGTTCACCTAGCGCTGGTGAAGTGTCCGACAAGTCCAGTACTCGATCGAGGAGTCGTGCATGTCCAGACCGCGCCGGTCCCCCCGTACTCTCATAGTCGCCGCTTCCGTGGTCGCCGCCACCGCCACCGCCGCTGTCGCGGTCACCGCCGCGGCGGGGGCCTCGGGCGGCAAGGAGCAGGCCCAGGCCGCGATCAAGGGCGGGAAGGCGAAGAACGTCATCCTGCTCATCGGCGACGGCATGGGTGACTCGGAGATCACGCTGGCCCGCGACTACACCGTGGGGGCGGCCGGCCGCCTGAACATGGACAAGTTCCCGCTCACGGGCAGCTACACGACGTACGCCGTGCACCCCGACGGCTCCCCGGAGTACGTGACCGACTCCGCCGCCAGCGGCACCGGCTGGGCCACCGGCCACAAGACCGTGAACGGCCGCATCTCCAAGACGCCGGACACCGACAAGGCCGTGCCGACGATCCTGGAGCTCGCGCAGCGCAGGGGCTACGCCACCGGCTCCGTGACCACCGCCGAGCTCACCGACGCCACGCCCGCGGTGCTCGCCTCGCACGCCACCGACCGCAGCTGCCAGGGCCCCGCCGACATGGCCAAGTGCCCGGCCGACACCATCGCCAAGGGCGGCCCGGGCTCCATCGCCGAGCAGAGCGTCAACCACAAGGTGGACGTGCTCCTCGGCGGCGGCAAGCAGCGCTTCGACCAGAAGGTCACCGACGGCAAGTACAAGGGCCGCACGGTCACCGAGCAGGCGAAGAAGCTGGGCTACCAGGTCGTGACCGACAAGGCCTCGCTGAAGAACGTCAAGCCGGGCAAGCCCGTCCTCGGCCTCTTCGCCGACGGCAACGTGGCCACGGAGTGGACCGGCAAGCCCGCCGCCGTCGGCGGCACCGACCCGCAGCGCTGCGTGACGTCCAACCCGAACCGCCCGGACGGCACCCCGGCCCTCGCGGACCAGGCCACGCAGGCCATCAAGCTCCTCGAGGCCAAGCAGAAGAAGCAGCGCTCGAAGCAGGGCTTCTTCCTGCAGATCGAGGGCGCCTCCATCGACAAGCAGGACCACGCGGCGGACCCGTGCGGCCAGATCGGTGAGACCGCCGCGTTCGACCGCGCGGTGAAGGTGGCGCGCGCCTACGCCGCCAAGCACCCGGACACCCTCGTGGTGACCACCGCCGACCACGGCCACACCAGCCAGATCGTGCCGCTGGACGCGCAGCCGCCCGGCCTGACCTCCACCCTGGTCACCGACGAGGGCCAGCAGCTGAAGGTCAACTACTCGACCAACACCCCGGGCAAGGCCCAGGAGCACACCGGCACCCAGGTCCGCATCGCCGCCCAGGGCCCGCAGGCGTACCGCGTCCTCGGCGTCACCAACCAGACCGACCTGTTCACCACCATCCGCGAGGCGCTGCGCCAGCGCTGACGCGACCCGAGCACACGCGTACGGCACACGACCCGAGGGGTGGTGTGCCGTTCGCGCGTCCGGGGTTCGCCCGGCGGGCGAGAGAGCGGAAAGAAAGTCGCGCTGACCTGTCACATTCCTCGGCGCCGGTGCGTCAGACCCATGACGGCGACGCCGGCGAGGCCGGCAAGCAGTCGCCGCCGTCCCCAGCACCTGATCCGCTCAGCAGTCCCCAAGGAGTCCCCATGTCCACCACCGCCACCATCGTCACCGTGCTCACCGCCGCCTGGGTCGGCTTCTCCGGCTTCTCCCTGCTGCGCAAGGCCGCCTTCGTCGCCGAACCCCTCACCCAGTACGGCGTGCCCCAGTCCTGGTGGACCCCCCTCGGCCTGGCCAAGACCGCCGGAGCACTCGGCCTCCTCACCGGCCTCGCAGTACCCGCCATCGGCATAGCCGCCGCCATCGGCCTCATCCTGTACTTCGCCGGCGCCGTCATCACCGTGCTCCGCGCCCGCTCCTACAAGACCGTCGCCTTCCCCGTCCTCTACCTCGCCCCCGTCGTGGCCGCCCTCGCCCTCGGCCACACCGCCTGACAGCAAACCCCCTCCCCCGCGACACCCCAGCCCGCGACCGGCCCGCCCCGCCGACCGCGGGCTTTCGCATGGACAAGGCCCGCGTCAAGCGCCGTTCACGCGTCCGGCGCGTGCGACTGTGCGAGCAGCCGCCGCAGCCAGCGGGTGCGGGCGTCCCGGGCGTCCCGGCTCACGGCCGCCTTCGGGGCGATGCCGTCGAAGCCGTGGTAGGCGCCGGACCACACGTGCAGCTCGGCCTGGCCGCCGGCTCGCCAGATCGCGTTCGCGTACGCGACGTCCTCGTCGCGGAACATCTCGGCCGAGCCGACCTCGATATAGGCCGGGGGCAGCCCGGAGAGGTCCGTGGCGCGTGCGGGGGCGGCGTAGTACGGCAGGTCCGCGGTGCCGTGGCGCTCGCCGAGGGCCGCCTTCCACACGGTGGTGTGCGAGGTCAGGTCCCACAGCCCTCGACCCGACATCTGGTGGCTGGAGAGCGTGCTGTTGCGGTCGTCGAGCATCGGGCAGAGCAGCAGTTGCCCCAGCGCTCCGGGGCCGCCGCGGTCACGGGCCAGCAGGGCCAGGGCCGCGGCGAGCCCGCCGCCCGCGCTCTTGCCGCCGATGATGACGCGGTCCGGGTCGACGTCCAGGTCGGCCGCGTGCTCGACCGCCCAGACAAGTCCGGCGTAGCAGTCCTCCAGCGGCCCCGGGTACGGCGTCTCCGGCGCGAGGCGGTATTCGACGGAGAGCACCGCGAGGCCCAGCGGCAGCGCCCATTCGCTGAGGACGCGCGGCAGCACGGACCAGGCGTTGCCCATGACCATGGCGCCGCCGTGCAGGTAGTACAGCAGGGGCAGCGGGCCCGTGAGCCCCGCGGGCCTGGCGCTCACGAGCGTGACGTCGGGTGCGCCCGGCGGCCCCGGTACGGACAGCTCCGTCACCGCGAAGCGGCCGTCGGCGCGCAGGTCTTCGGCTGTCGGCCGGGGGCGCGACGCCGCGTCCCGCGCGCGGCGCTCCTGGAGGTTGTCCGGGGTGACCGGCTCCCTGGGGCCCGGGGCCAAGGTCGCGAGGGCCGCGCCCAGTTCGGGGTCGAACGGGGGCGCGGCGTACGTCTGAGGGGCGCGGCCGGGCGGATGCGGCGCGGGTCCTTCGCTCATGACCCGCCCTCCGTTCCGGCGGCCGAACACCCGGCCGCGGCCCCGCTACGCTCCCCCACCCCGGCGCACGCGCGCCCCGGGAACACTCGTCCGATATCCATACGGCGTACCCCATCACACCTCCCGCGCCGCACCTCCCCGGCGCCTGCCCGGGCACCTTGGTCAGCCATCGAAACGACATCCGGCCGACCGCTGAAGCATGACCGTTCGCGCAGGTCAGGAGGGTTTTCTCCGGGTCCTAAACCCGCCGGGAGCGCCGCTGAGTACGTTCGGCGTCAGTCCGAAATTCATCTCGCTCGGGACGTCACGGGAGGCCCCAGTGAGCTTCATCTTCCACCGACAGCTGCCGGACGAACGCGCCGTGTTCACGCTCTTCCGGGACGTCTACCTCGGTGGGGCACCCGTGTGGGACGTCCAGGAGTGGGTGCGCAAGGAGGCAGCCGAGTACCACGCCTCCGAGGCCCGCCGGTTCAGGTCGAACTGGGTCGAGTTCCGGGGCAGGACCATCGCCAAGGCGCGCAAGCACCGGAGCGCGATCCTGTCCGGCGGCTCGGAGCCCGTCACGTTCCATCTGGAGCACCTGCCTCCACTCCTTTCGAGGCAGCTCGACGAGCATCTGAACGACGCCGACCTGCCGCCGGGATGGGATCCGGCCGTCAAGAAGCAGACGATCCTCGGCGGCCTGCACTACGTGAGCGACGGAAACCTCACGGAGCGCCAGAAGGAGGTCTTCCACATGGCCGGGGTCATGCGGATGCCGCGGCCCGAGATCGCGGGCGCGATGGGGATCACGACCGACTGCGTCAAGGCCCACTTCAGCAACGCCTGGAAGACCATGACCGAGGACCAGGTCGACGTCGACGGTCTCGAGTGGCTCCTGTCCGGGCGGCGACGCGAGCCCGTGCCCACGTGACGCGGCACGTGAGTGACGAGAGGGAATCGATGACCAGGCCCTGCACCACCAGCACCGCCAAGGAGGAGGCTCCGATGGGTGAGTTCCGTACGTATTCGTTCGACCCGGAGAAGCATGTCCGGGCCTACGCCGACACCGTCCACAAGGCCTGCTGCGACGAACGCCGGTCCACCCGGGCACGGACGCACAGCACGATCGCCAAGGTGCCGAACGCGGCGATGCCGCTCGGCGCCGTGATGGTCAGCATCTGCATGACCGTCACGATGCTGCTGTTCTGGGGGATCTCCACAGCGGTGGCCCTACAGCTGGGTGCCGGGATGGCGACGCTGTACACCGCGACGAACGACGTGCGGATCTCGGTGGTCCGCAACAACCCGGGCTGGCGGCAGCGCCATCGGATCCTGGCACGCCTCATCCCCCAACACCCCGGGGACTAGCGGCAGCTCCGCACAGCGCCGCCGGGACCGCGCTGCCGAGCCTGCGGCAGACGCCGAGCGGCCGCGGCCCGTCCACGACCCCTGCCCCACTCCTCGACCCCATCACGGAAGAGCCGATGCCCTCCTTCCCCTCGTGGCCCCTCGTACGGAGAACGCATGACCAGGGAACACCGCAGTTCGTACGTGTCCGCGTGGCCGTCCGCCCGGAGCCGACCGCGTCGCCGCCCGGCTGGTCCGCGCCCCGGCGGCCGCGCGCGATAGCGCCGTCCGACGGGGTGCGACGGCCCTGAACGACCGCGGCCCCAGGCTTGGTGGAGCCCGAGGCCGCAGCTGTGACGTGCGCCGTGTCACCGCCGCACGGAGAACCTTCAGACGCTCGCCGGCCGATCTGTCCAGGACCTGGCCGCCGGGCATCCTCCTAGTTCCCGGTTAGGACAACCTCATGGTGCCCCCATGCTCTTCGTTTCCGTGGCAAAACACGGATGACACCTGCGGGAGCGGTCTGTTTCAGGCCGGCACGGCGGCTTCGGGCGGCTTCAACGACACGTTCACCTGGGCCGCTCTCCTCGCCGCGATCGGCCTCGTCGCCGCGGCCGTCTACCGCTGGCGCGACAAGCGGGCCAAGCTCCTGGAGAAGGACTACGTGGTGCTCGACAAGGTCGTCGTCGAGCTCGACACCCTCCAGTCCCTGGCTGCGACGCACGCCGATCTGGATGGTCTGAAGAGGCAACTCAGCCTCGTCAGGCAGGCGCAGAAGCGCTTCCCGGAGATCCCGTTCGGTGCCGTCGTCGCCACGATCGAGGCGTATCAGACGACCGCCTTGAGCACCGAGTGCGCCAAGAGGCTCACCAAACGCATCTCCGACAAGAAGTCGGTGACCGAGGCCCTCGAACTCTCGCGCCAGCAGGGCGCGAAGATCGCGGACATCCGTGTCGCGATCAACTCCGCGCAGCGCGTCATCGACCGCAGGCTCAGGCGCTGACCTCAGCCGCCCGGCCGGGCGTCGCCGACCAGCGGGACAGGGCGGAGCCCGGGGGCAGCGGATGGACCGGCTCCACCGAGCTGCTCTCTTGTGGTTACTCAGGAACCGTAGGAGAGTCAACGTCGGCCTGGTAGAACGCACTTTTCCGTAACGGGGGAGCCAGATGGTGACCAAGCAGCAGCTCAAGGGCCTGCCCGAGGACGCCGATCTGCGGCGGGCGGACTCCCTGGCGCGGGAGATCTTCTCGGACATCGCCAACAAGTGGGCGCTCCTGATCATCGAGGCGCTCGGCGAAGGCACCCTGCGCTTCAGCGCGTTGCGCAACGAGGTCGAGGGCGTCAGCCACAAGATGCTCACCCAGAACCTGCGCATGCTGGAGCGCAACGGCCTGGTGGAGCGGACCGTGCACCCCACCGTGCCGCCACGCGTCGAGTACGCCCTCACCCCGCCCGGCCGGGCCCTGCGCGCGGTGGTCGACGGCATGTGCGGCTGGACCCACGCCCACCTCGGCGCCATCGAGGCCTCCCGCGACCGCTTCGACGGCTGACGGCACCGGCCGGGCCGACCCGTCAGTCGAGCAGCAGGGGGTTGGGCAGCTGTGCCGCGGGGTGCATGCGCAGGAGGGTGTGGAGCACTCCCGCGAGGCCGGACATGAGGCTCGGTGAGAACGCCTCGCGGGCCAGGCCGCCGACCGGGCCGCGCTGTTCGAGGCCGGTCAGGATCTCGCCGTCGAGGCCCTGGGGGTCATCGGCGCCCAGATCCGTCAGGAACTCCCAGAGGCCGAGGTCGCCGTGGCACAGGGTGTGGCTCCAGCCGAAGCCCTCGGCGGCGCAGGCGCGGGCGGCACGCCGGGCCATGTCCAGGTGGGCCGGGTCGCCCGTGCGCCGGTGGAGGTCCAGCAGGCCGATGCCGATGCCCGTGCTGCCGTGGCACCAGCTGGTGAAGAAGTCCTCCTCGGCGCCGATGCGCACGTCGAGCCAGTTGCCGTGCTCGGGGCGGTAGAGGGACTCCTGATAGGCGAAGGCCCGTTCGGCGAGTCGGGCCCAGCCGCGGCGTTCGCCGGGCGATCCGGCGTCGGTGAGGGCGAGCCGCAGCAGGGCCCAGCCGATGCCGGTGGCACCGTGGGCGAAGCCCCCGATGCCCTCGGGGTTGAGCCGGGTCGTCCAGCGGGCACCGCTCTCGTCGACCACGGCCAGGCCGGAAAGGCGGCGGCCGATGCGCGCGGCCGCGCCCAGCCAGCGGTCCTGGCCGGTCGCCGCGGCCAGACCGAGCAGGGGCACGACGCCGCCCGCCGCCCCGTTGAGGAGGTCCACCTCGACGTCGTCGTCGACCAGCGGGCCCTCCTCCAGGAGCTGGGCCCTCGCGGCGGCCCGCTCCAGGAGCCAGTCCTCGCCGAGCACCCGGTGCAGCGCCAGCCACGTCCACACCTGGGACGCGGCACCGCTGAACGCGCCCGCCGACGGCGTCGGCGTGACGTCCTCGGTGCTCACCAGGACCCGCAGGGCCCCCGCGAACGTCTCGGCGACGCCCGGCACCTCCTCCGCACGCCCGGCCCGCACCTCCTTGTCGTACTCGGCGAGCGTCAGCGCCACCCCGCCCTGCCCGGTGTAGAGGTCGGCGGGCAGCACCCTGATGGACCATCCGGCGGGGGTGAACACCGGGCTGATCCAGGTGACCGTGGAGTCGGCGCCGCGCACCGCGCCGTCGCACAGCCGCCGCACCATCTGCGCCGCCAACGCGCGGCGGCGGCGCTCCCGGTCGCGGGCGTGCGGGTCGCGGGCGGCGGCCTGCACCCGCGCGGGCAGCGACCGCTCGTTCAGGTACGCGCCCACCAGGGCGTCCTGGATCACCGCCTCCTCCAGGGCCAGGTCGGCGGTGCGCCAGTCCTCGACGGTGGCGCGGACGACGGCCGCGTCCACGGGGAAGGTGACCATCGGCACGTCGCCGACCAGGAGGTCCGCGATCTCGCCGTCGATGGCAGCGCGGTCCGTCGGCGCGCCCGGCAGCACCTCGGCGTTGCGGCGCAGGATGTCGCGGGCCCGCTCGACCGCGGCAGGCTCGTCGTGCAGCGACGCCGGGTGCCACAGCATCCGGCCGATGTCGACGTACGCCTGCGTCGGCCGCGGGATCCGCCGCGCCTGCGTGCCCTGGAAGCGGCGAAGGAGCGCGTGCGGGTCGGTGCCGGGCCGCCGCAGGTGCCCGGTCATCTCGCAGAAGCCCGCCAGGACCCGGTCCCAGTACGCGCTCAGGACCGGGGTGGGGCTGGGGTGGTTGCCCGCCGTGGGCATGGCCACCAGGTCCACCTCGAAGCGGGCGGCCGCGGTGCCGCCGCCCGCGATCACCGGGTGCGGGATCAGCGGCTGCTGGCCGGGCAGCGCCCCGACCCCGGAGATGTCCACGCCGCCGAGCGCGAAGCCCGTGCCGCGCACGGGCAGCAGTCCGGTGCGCAGCACCGTGCGGCGGATGGCGGCGGCCGCCACGTCGACCGCGTCGCCGCGGCCGCTGGGCGGGAACGGCGCGGGTGCGTCGAAGAGCGTCTCCGCGTCCACGATCACCGGGACCGGGCCCGCGGCGATCATGTTCTCGGCGTGCATGTCGGTGCCGCCGGTGCAGCGCAGGACGGCCAGCCAGTGGCCGACGCCCCGGTAGAACGCGGCGAGTTCGGCGTCGTCGGCGCAGTAGCGGTGGGGGACGAACTCGGCCCAGCCGTAGCCGTCCCGGGCCAGCGTCCGCGGCACCCGGATCCGCTCGTGGGGCGGCGGGGCGCCGGGAAGGTCCGCGAACAGCTCGTCGAGGAGCGCGCCCAGGGCCACGTCGGCCGCGGACGGCCGTGGCTTGTACATGACGCTCCCGGCGGCGAAGTCCACGCGACTGACGGTCAGTCCGCCCCGGTGGCTGTCGCCCGCCCCGAACGCGACGGCGCGCACCTGGCCCGTCGGCGCTCCGAGCAGCGGCCCGAGCAGCTCGCGGTCCGCGGCGAGCCGCTCAGCGAACCGGGCCGTGGCCGCGACCGAGAGCCGCGCCACCGACGCGACCCGCGCGCCGAGGGTCGGGTAGCGGTGGGCCAGGGTGTCGAGGTAGCCGTCCGCGCCCGCCTGCTCGATGAACGCGGCCCAGGTCCCGTCGTCGGGTCCGGCCGCCGTGCCCGCGTCGGCCCGGCCCGCGGCCGTCGCCATGCGCAGCGCGTGCAGTTCGATCAGGAAGAGGCGGGACAGCTTCGCGTGCAAGGAGGTGGCCAGGGCGGTGTACCCGGCCTCCAGGATCACGTCCCGCTCCTGCCCGCCGAGTGCGGCCACGGCGGCGAGGCGCCGGGCCAGCTCCTCCCGCCAGGGGCGGGCGAGGTTGTGCACGGGCCGGGCGAACCACTGGGCCTCGTCGCGTTCCCTCCCGGATCCGTCCCGCTGTCCGGGCTCGTGCGGTGCCGATCCGCTCACGGGCCACTGCCCCCATTCCGCGCCGCGCTCCGGCGCCTTCGAGCCGCTTGGACGAGACGCGGGGAGCCGCGGGGCCCGGCGCGCTCCCCGTCACGGGAGTGCCGTGGCCCGCGGCTCCCCTCGGGGAATCAGCAGCACCAGCTGCCGTGCGACCCGCTCGGGCTGGAACAGAAGCCGTACAGCGAGTCGCTCGGGTCGGTCAGCGCGGCTTCGGCCGCGCTGCCGCCGACGTAGAGCGGTCCCGCGGGGTTGGCCTGGCCGTACGCGCTCTCGGCGCCCGACAGCCACGCTTCGACAACGGCGTTCTGCACACTGGTCTGGGGCATGAGCGGCCTCCGGAAGTAGGAGTTGGGGACGGATTGCCGAGACCTGAGTATCACCGGACTCAAAGGCTCCTCAGCCGACTGATCCAGCCACAGTCACACGGGATTCATGAGGCTCAGAGTGCCTTCTGGGGCGGTCGGGACCGGCGGCGCCCGGCTCGCGTCCCCCGGCTCCACGCCCCGTCCCGGGCCATGACCTGCCGCCTTGCCACGTGCCCCGAAGCCTGAAGGATCTCGGCCAGGTTGGCGAGAGCGCCCGCCTGAAGCGCGGGCTCCGGGCACGCGCGCGAGCACGGCATGCAGGGGCTCCAGGACCCCTGGGCCCACCGGGGGCCCGGGCCAGTCCGCCGGGTCGGGCCAGTCCGCCGGGTCGGGCCCGTCCGCCGGGTCGGGCCGTCTCAGGCCACGGGCACGAGCCCGTCGCGCCGCAGCATCGGCAGGATCTGCTCCGCCACCGCCGGAGCGAGCCGGATGTCGGTCTCGGTGCCCGTGATCCACCGCAGGTGGGCCAGTTCGGCCGCGGGGCGGGGCACCTGGCTGAGGCCCGCGGTGAAGACCGTCAGCTGGAGGGGCACCCCTTCGAGGGCGGCCGTCGACGCGATCTCGGCCAGGAACTCCGGCGCCACCGGCCGGACGCCCAGTTCCTCGTCGAGCTCCCTGGCCAGGGCCTCCAGCGGCTCCTCCCTTGCGTCGGGCTTGCCGCCCGGCAGATAGAACACCTCCGGCGCGGCCTTCTTGCTCACCACCAGCAGCCGCCCCTCCTGGACGACCACGGCGGCCACGACGACCAGGGGATCCGGCGTGCCGTGGCCGCCGTGAGCGGCCGGGGAGCGCCACGCGTCGCGGCCGCCGCGAGCGACCGCCTCACCGATATGTGCCATACCCATCATTCTCTCAGGCGCCTGCCGCCACGCCTGAGCCGACCGGTCACAGCCGGGCGTCTCGATGCGTCGGCCTGCCGTCGACGGCGGTGAACAGCACCGGTAGGTCCGGGAGTTCGGTCGCGGGCGTGGTGAGCGGGTCGGCGGCGAGGACCGTCAGGTCGGCGCGGTGGCCGATCGCGACCCGTCCCGCCTCGTGCTCCGCACCGGCCGCGTAGGCGGCGTTGACGGTCATGCCCTGGAGTGCCTCCAGGGCCGTGAGGGCCTGCTCCGGGCGATGCGGGGGCTGACTGAGGTCACGGCTCGGGCGGCGGTGGCGGGCCCCGGCCATGACGCCGAGCGGCGGGGCGGGCGCGATGGGCCAGTCGGAGCCGAGGACGACGACGGCCCCCGAGTCGTACAGGTCGCGGCAGCGCCAGGCACGGGCGGCCCGCTCCTCGCCCAGGCGGCGCGACCAGTTGTCGGTGTGGTCGGCCCGGGTGAAGTCGCAGCAGTGCGTCGGCTGCATGGAGGCGACGACGCCGAGTTCGGCGAACCTGCGCAGGGTGTCGTCGGGGACGGTCTCGATGTGCTCGACCCGGTGCCGCACCGCGCGCCAGTCGTCGGCCTGGGCCTTCTCCACGGCGTCGAGGACGTGCCGTACCGCCGCGTCGCCGATGGCGTGGGTGGCGGTGGGCACTCCGGCGCCGTGGAAGGCGCCGATGACGCGGGTGTACTCCTCGGGGTCCGGCCAGAAGGCGTGCCGGGACTCGCCGTGGCAGTCGGGCCGCTCCAGCCACGCGGTGCCGTTGTCGATGGTGCCGTCCATGAAGATCTTCACGCCGTCGGTGCGCCACAGGCGGCCGCCCTCACCCTGCTGCTCGATGAGCGCGCGCACGCCGTCGGCGCCGGTCCCCGGCTGGCACCACGGGGCGACCCGCAGCCGCAGCGGAAGCTGCCCGGCCGCCTCGAGTTCGGCGTAGAAGGCCAGGCTGTCGCCGCCCGCGTCCATGACGTGGCCACCGGTGAGGCCCGCCGCGGCCATCGTCTTCAGCGCGGCGGCGACCCGGGCGCGGCGCTCCTCGTAGGTGGGTTGCGGGGCGACCCGCTGCACGAGCTCGCAAGCGGCCTCCTCCAGGAGCAGCCCGGTGGGCCGGCCCGCGGTGTCGCACACCACCTCGGCGGTCGCCTGCTCGAAGGTCCGCGGCCCGTCGATCCCGGCGAGTTCGAGGGCGCGGCGGCTGACCAGCATGGAGTGCGCGTCGAAGAGCAGCAGTTGGGCGGGCACGCCGTCGAGCACGGCGTCGAAGGGGGCGGACTCGACGGGGGCGCCCGCGAACACGTTGGGGTCCAGGCCCCAGCCGCGCAGCCACGCGCCGGGGGCGAGGTCCCGTACCTCGCGGGCGAGCGCGGCGCGCACCTGGGCCACGTCGGTGCAGGCCGACAGGTCCAGGCCGTGGGTCAGTTCGGCGCCGGTGACGGGGTGGATGTGCCCGTCGACCAGACCGGGTGTCACCACGGCGCCCTTGAGGTCGATCACCTCGGTGGCGGGGTCCGCGAGGGCGCGGACCTCCCGGTCGTCGCCGAGGGCGGTGATGCGTCCGCCCGCCGCGGCGAGCGCGGTCTGCGGCAGGAACTCGCCGGACTCCGGGTCGAGCAGACGGGCCGAGAGCAGGATGAGGGAGGTGCGCACGGGGGTCTCCTTGCGGGGTCGTCGGGTGAATGCCGCGCTGCGTTCGGCGTGCTGCGGGAGGTCGGCAGCGCTCGACTCGTCGTGGGGATCGGCGGTCTGCGGAAGGGGGCGGCATCCGGAGCCGTCCGGCCTGCCGCCGGAGCGTCAGTCGGGGGTCACCCCGCTCAGCGAGCCCGGTTCCAGGCCGAGTTCGCGCTCCGCCGTGGTGGCGGGCAGGCGCAGCACCTCGGGCGCGTCACCGATGGTGTCACCGCTGTTGACGAGCATGCCGAGGCCGTCGAGGACGATCAGGATGTGCGCGGTCGTCACCACCGGGTCCTCGGTGCGGAACTCCCCCCGTGCGACGCCGTCGCGGATGTGCTGCTCGAACCGGTCGCGCCAGGCGGCCTCCTGCGCGCTGACGCGGGCGCGCAGCGCGGGCCGGTAGCGGCTGAGGTGGCGGGCGTTGAGCCAGAGGCGGCTGATGTCGTCGTAGGCCTCTCCCGTGGTCCGGGCGAAGAACCGCGCCAGGTGCTGGACGCAGGTGGCGTCGGCGCGCTCGGCCGGAAGGAGCGCGTCGAGCTCGGCGCCGACGGCGGTGCCGTAGGCCTCGGCCACCAGGTCGTCCACGGCCGGGAAGTAGTGGCTGATCAGCCCCGGCCGCACGGCGAGCTCCTCGGCGATGCGCCGGAGGGTGATGCACTCAAGGCCGTCGGCCAGAGCCACCCGAGCCGCCGCCGCAACGATTTCCGCACGCCTTTCCGTTGGAGACTTGCGGATTCGCTTGTTCTGAAGCCTTGACGTCATGGAATCCATGCTATTGAGTGTGCGACCAATAAACAAGCAGGTGGGTTTCCAGCATCCGGAGGGGCCGCATGGCGTCCACGCTTCCCGACCCGCACGAAGTCCCCCCGAGCCCCCGGACGGCACACCGGGAGGAGCCGCCTCGAACGGGCGGGACGGGCCGCGTCGAGGCCCACGGCATCGACCACATCCCCGAGCACGAGCGCCACGGCCACCCCCGGCGCCTCTTCTCCGTCTGGGCCGCGGCGAACGTCAACTATCTGAGCCTCGTCGTCGGCGGCACCCTGATCCTGACGGGCCTGACCCTGTGGCAGGCCCTCGCCGTGATCGTGACGGGCAATCTGTTCTGGTCGCTCACCGGGCTGCTCGCCATATCCGGCCCGGCCGCGGGCGCGCCGAGCGAAGTGATCACGCGCGCGATGTACGGAATCCGCGGCAACCGGGTCAACAACGCGGTCGTCGGCTGGATGATCTCCGTGTCGTACTTCGCCCTGAACCTCGCCGCCGCCGCGACCGCCGCGTTCTCCCTCGTCGAGAAGACCGGTGTCACCGCGGGCACCGGCGTGAAGGTCGCCGTAGTCCTCGCCGTCGCTGCGCTCACCCTGACCATCGGCGTCTACGGCCACGCCACCATCCTGCGGCTGTATCTGCCGATCACCCTGGCGCTCACCGCCGTCTTCGCCGTCGTCGCCGTCCGCGTGTTCCAGCACGCCGACTACTCCTACGCGCCCGCCGAGCCGCTGACCGGCGCCCCGTTGTGGACGGCCCTCATCTCCGGCGTCACCCTGGTCGGCTCCGCTCCGCTGTCGTACACCACCAGCGCCGACTTCTCCCGCTATCTGCCGCGCACGACGTCCGCCGGGGCCGTCCTCGGCTGGACCGCCCTCGGCGGCTTCGTGCCCGGCGTCGCCGTGTGCTCCCTCGGGGCGCTGGCCGCGACCGCCGTCGACATGACGGACCCTCAGGCAGGGCTCCAGCAGATCCTGCCGGGCTGGTTCGACCCGGTCTTCCTGCTCGCCCTCGTCCTCGGCACGATCGCCCTCAACGCCCTGACCTCCTACAGCGCCGGGCTCGCCCTCCAGGCCGTCGGCATCCGCATCCGCCGCTCCCGCAGCGTGATCGCCGACGGCGCCGCCGCGGTCTCCCTCACCCTGTACGCGCTCCTCGTCTCCGACTTCCTCGACACCGTCAGCAACGTCCTCCAGCTGACCGTCGTCCTGCTCGGCCCCGCCAGCGCCCTCTACGCCACGGACATCCTGCTGCGCCGCAACCGCTACGACGGTCCGGCCCTGATGGACGAGACCCCCGCCGGCCCCTTCTGGTACACCGCCGGGGTCAGCCCGGCCGGTGCCCTGGCCCTGGCGGGCGGCGTCACCGCGGCGGCCCTGTGCGTCGACACCGCCTACACCGGGCCGATCGCGCACGCCCTGGGCGGCATGGACCTCTCCCTGCCCGTCGGCATCGTCACCACCTCGTTCCTGTACGTGGTCCTCACCCGGGCCGCGGGCGGAGCGCGCGTCCCCCGCTGAGGCGGCGGCAGGTGTGCCCGCCGCCGTCCGGGGCAGGGGCGAGGGCGGTGACAGGAGGTGTGCATGGTCCATCTGGCGGTGCCCCTGTGGGGCTTGCGGAGCGGGCAGGGTCCGCGGCAGCTGACCGAACTCGGCCTGGCCCTGGTCCTGTCGAGCCTCATCGGCTGGGAGCGGGCGGCCCGGCACAAGAGCGCCGGGCTGCGCACGCACACCCTGGTGGGCATCGCCAGCGCGCTGATGATGGAGGTCTCCCAGCACGGCTTCGCGGGCGCGCTCGACCTGCCCGGCGTCTCCTTCGACCCCTCCCGGGTGGCCGCGCAGATCGTCTCCGGGATCGGCTTCGTCGGCGGCGGCCTGATCTTCGTGCGCCAGGACGCCGTGCGCGGGCTCACCACCGCCGCCACGGTCTGGCTCACCTGCGCGGTGGGCATGGCCTGCGGCGGCGGCCTGCCCGTCCTCGCCCTGGCCGCCACGACGCTGCACTTCCTCGTCGTCCGCGGCTATCCGCGGCTCGCCGCGCGTCTGCTGCCCCGCGCGAGCGGCTCCCCCATCGAGCTGCGCCTGACATACCGCACGGGCACGGCCCTGCTGCCCCAGCTGATGGAGACGTGCACCCGGCACGGCTGCCGCATCGGTCGGGTCAAGGTCGACCGGCTGCCCGGCGGGGCCGACCCCGACGCCCGCGTCCTGCTGGCGCTCGAGGGCACCGCCGACACCGGACGGCTGACCGCCGAACTCTTCGAACGGGACGACGTGATCGAGATCGAGGTGACCGCCGCCACCGACGACGAGGAGGCGGCCGCGCCGTGACCTCGACCGAACGGCCGACCGGGGTGCGGTGGCTCACCCGAAGCGTCAGGCGGGGCCCATCTGGCCCGACTCCCAGGCCCAGGCCGCGATCTCGACGCGGTTCCGGACGGCGAGCTTGGCCTGGATGTTGACGAGGTGGGTCTTCACGGTGGCGACGGAGATGAACAGCTCGGCGGCGATCTCCTGGTTGGTGCGGCCGCGCGCCACCAGCCGGGCCACGCCGAGCTCCCGCTCGGACAGCTCGTGCGGCGCGCCTCCCGCGGCCGCCGCGCCGCACCGCGGGCCGTGCCGCTCCGCCGTGCGCCGCAGCAGGCGCAGCGTGACGGCGGGCGAGACCAGGGCGTCGCCGCGCGCGGCGGCGCGCACCGCCTCGACCAGGAGGCCGGGTCCCGCGTCCTTCAGCAGGAAGCCGACGGCGCCGCAGCGCAGGGCCTCGTCCAGATAGTCGTCCTGGTCGAAGGTGGTCACCACGACGACGTGCAGGGGATCGACCGCGTCCGGCCCGGCGAGCAGCCGGGTCACCTCCAGGCCGTTGAGCTTCGGCATGCGGACGTCGACCAGGCAGACGTCGGGGCGCAGCCGCCGGGCGAGCTCCACGCACGCGGCGCCGTCCGCGGCCTCGCCGACGACCTCGATGCCGGGCTGCGCGGCGAGGATCAGCCGGAAGCCGGTGCGCACCATCTCCTGGTCGTCGGCGATCAGGACGCGCAGGGGCGCGGAACCGGTCTCGGGGGTCGTCACGCTCATCGTGGTCAGTGTGGCAGGTGCGCCGGGGGAAACGCGGCGCGGACCCGCCAGCCGCCGCCCGGGGCGGGCCCGGCCGCGAAGCTGCCGCCGACGGCCTCCACGCGCTCGCGCAGGCCCACCAGGCCGAGGCCGCCGCTGCCGCCGGGCGGCGGGCGGTCACCGGCGGGCGCGGGGCCGTTGGTGACCTCGACGCACAGACGGCCGTCGGCGGCCGTCAGCCGCACGCGGACGTCGTCGGCCTCCGGCGCGTGGCGGCGCACGTTGGTGAGGGACTCCTGGACCACGCGGTGCGCGGACGTCTCGACCTCCGGCGCGAGGGCGAGGTCCCGGGCGTCGGCGGAGACGTCCAGGGTCGCCGCCGCTCCCCCGCTGTCGCCGTGCGCGGCCACCAGGGCGGCGAGTTCCGTGAGCAGATCGGCGGGCCGGGTCGGGGCGTCGGGCGCGGCACGCAGCACGTGCACGAGGCGGCGCATGGAGGCGAGGGTCTCCGTGCCCGCCCGCTCGATGCCCGCCAGGAGCGGATCGAGCTGCTCGGGCGCGCTCTCCCGGATGGTGCGGGCCGCCTGGGCCTGGACGACGATGCCGGTGACGTGGTGGGCGACGAAGTCGTGCAGGTCACGTGCCAGGGCGAGGCGCTCCGCCTCCTGCACGGCGGTCACGGCGTCGGCCCTGCGCCGGTCCAGGGAGCGCAGATAGCAGCCGAGCGCGAGCGCGCCGCCCGCCGCGACGGTGAGCAGGAACGCGAAGGTCTGCGCGTCCGAGGGGAAGCCCATGCGCACCGGCGCGACCGCGACCGCCACGGCCAGGAGCGGGCAGAGCGCGTACGCGGCCGGGACCCGTGCCGTCCGGGCCGCCACGGTGAGCAGCCCGAGCAGCGCCGCCGACTCCAGCAGGCCCCAGCTGCCGCCCGCGGGGGCGAGCCACAGCATGCCGAGCGTCAGCGCCCCGGACGCCAGGGCCGCCCCGGCCGTCAGCGGCTCGACGGCGACGCGGCGGCACGCGAGCAGCGCCCCCAACGCCAGCGGCCCGGACACCAGCGGGAGCCAGGAGCCGTCCGGCTCGTTCGAGACGAGGTCGCCGAGCCAGAGCAGCAGGGCGGGCGGCAGAGCGAGGAGCAGCATGCGACGGCGGTTCACACAGTGAATGTACGGACCAGGTCGTACGCGAGGGGTCAACCGAAAGCCGGACCGGCGCGGGTCCGATCCATCGAACGGCTGAGGCGGCGCCCGGCGCCGCGCGGCCACCGTGGAGGAACGCAGCATTCCAGGACTCCCGAAGAGAGCGACGCCCATGCCCCGAATCCCGCGCACACCGGCCTGTGCCCTCGGCGTGGCCGCGCTCGCCGTCTCCTTGACGGCGTGCGGCGGCTCGTACAACCCCTTCGACGACCACCAGGAGAAGGCCACGTACAGGACCGGCGCCGAGGCGAAGAAGGACCGGGCGTCCGTGCCGCGGTGGCTGCCGGACGACGCCAGGGACATCTCGTACGTGATGTCGACGACGGGCGGGGACCGCATCATGCGGTTCACGGCGAGCGGCGGGTTCCCCGCCTCCTGTGTGCGCGGCGAGCCGCAGGGCAAGCCGCGCCTGACGGCCGACTGGTTCCCCTCCGACGTGGCCGCGAAGGCCGACGTGAACTGCGGCACGTGGTCGGGGGCGCGGGTCGGCGGCGCCCTGTACGCGTGGCAGGACCGCGACGTGGTGTCCGGGGCGCGGGACACGGCGGCGGTGCGGATCCCGGAGCAGCGGATCGCCTGGAAGGCCTGCCGCGCCGAGGAGGGCGTGCCGAAGGGGGCCGACTGCGGCACCGTGCGGGTGCCCGTCGACTGGCGGAAGCCCGACGGCAAGAAGATCGACATCGCGGTCGCCCGGCGCTCGGCGGCCGATCCGGACCGGCGCGTCGGCACGCTCGTGTTCCTGCCCGGCGGCCCCGGCAGCTCCGGTGTCGACACGGTCCGGGCCACCGACACCTGGGGCGGTCTGGAGCGGCGCTTCGACATCGTCAGTCTCGATCCGCGCGGCGTCGGCGCGAGCAGCCCGGTGCGCTGCCCGGCGAAGCCGTACGTCGCGATGGCGCGGGACAAGAAGCCCGCCGCCTCCGCCGTGGAGTTCGCCCGCGAGCGGGAGCGGGCCGGTGCCTTCGCCGAGGGCTGTGCCCGCGCGTCCGGGCCCGTGGCCGCGCACACCGACGCGACCAGCGTCAGCCATGACGTCGAGGCCGTCCGCGCCGCGCTCGGCGAGGACCGCGTCTCCCTGTACGGGCACTCGTACGGCACGGTCTACGGTCAGCGGTACGCGCAGCTGTACGGCGAGCGGGTGCGGGCCGCCGTGCTTGACGGCGTGATGGACCCGGCGGTCGGCCGGCGCGACTTCAACGTCACGAGTGCCCGCGCCCTGGAGCGGGCCTATGGAGAGTTCGCCCGGTGGTGCGAAAGGAGCGACGCGTGCGCGCTGGGCGACAAGGATCCGCGCGCGGTCCATCGGCGCGTGGCCGCGAAGGCCGCCGACGGCACCCTGCGCAACGACGGCAAGCAGGTCACGCTCGCCGCGCTGAACGGCTCGCTCGACCAGATGCTCCTCACTCCGTCCTGGCCGGTGGTCGGCGAGTACCTTCAGGCCCTGGACAGCGGGAAGCCCTGGCAGGAGGACGGCGAGGGGCCGGTCGGGAAGCTGCTGCCCGTGGCCGACCAGTCGGTGTGTGTCGATCTGAACCTGCGCGCCCCGGACGTGGCGGCCTACCTCGCCGACCAGAAGGCGGCCCGTGCGGCCGCGCCCGCCTTCGGCTTCTCGCCCAACGCCGTCGGGTACGCCCATCTGTGCCTGGGCCTGCCGGAGCGCCCCACGCCCCGGCCCGCGACGCCGGGCGACTTCCGCACCGAGCACCCGATGCTGCTGATCAATGCCCGCCACGACAACGCCACGCCCGTCGACTGGGCCCGCTCCGTCGCGCGGCACCTCGGCGACAAGGCGGCGCTCGTGGAGGTCGACGGCTGGGGCCACGGTGCGAAGATCTTCAACGGCGGGGCCGAGCGGAAGGCCGTCGCCGACTACCTCACGCGCCTGACCACGCCCGCGCCCGGCACCGTGATCAAGGGCAGCGTGCCGCCCGGCGCCTGACCGGTCGGTTCACGGCCGGGTGAGGCGGTGCGGGCTCTCGTGGGTGTCCCGCACGGTGACGGTCAGCCGCTGCGAGGCGTGCCAGTCACCGGCGGGGTGGCCCACGAGGTAGCTCACCTGTGCCGTGCCCGGGGCGGGGCGGACGGTGAAGACCTTGGCCTCGCCGACCTCACCGGCGTCGATGATCTGCGTGTCGATCCGGGATGTGCGCAACACCCCGGTGTCCCACCTGAGTTGGACCTGATCGCCCGCGGCCATCCCCGCGTACGGCTCGATCCGCACCACCAGTTCGGGTTCGTGCCCGCCGAGGGTGACCACGCCGTCGGCGGCCTCGTGGATCCTCGGCGCGGCCAGTTGGTGTCCAGATGCGTCCTTCATCTCCCGGCCCCCTGCGACTCGACCTCCGGCCAGGGGAATCACGACGATCCGGTCCCCTGACGCCCCTCTCCGTCACCGTCCATTCTCGACGAACTCGGCCCCGCGTACCGGTAGCTCGTCTGACATTTGCCCATCGTTTGCTGTAGCGGCGACTATGCGCCGCGTGCGGGGCCCTTGACCGGGCCGCGCGAGCGGAACGTGCGGCGGTAGGCGTCCGGCGGCACGCCGACGGCGCGGTGGAAGTGACGGCGCAGCGTCGTGGCGGTCCCCATGCCGGTGGCCGCGGCGATGGCGTCGATGCCGTCGTCGGTCGCCTCCAGCAACTCCTGGGCGCGGCGGACGCGTTGGGTCAGCAGCCATTGCAGCGGGGTGGTGCCGGTCGCCGCCTTGAAGTGCCGGCCCAGGTGGCGCGAGCTCATCCGGGCCCGGCGGGCCAAGTCCTCCACGGTCAGCGGCTGATCGAGGTGCTCGATCGCCCAGGGGAGCAGCCCGGCGAGCGGATGGTCGTCCCGGGCGGGCACCGGGGCGGTGACGAACTGGGCCTGGCCGCCGTCCCGGTGCGGCGGCACGACCAGTCGGCGGGCGACCGCGTTGGCGACCGACGAGCCGTGGTCGAGGCGGACGAGGTGCAGACAGAGGTCCATCGCGGCGGCCTTGCCCGCGGAGGTGAGCACGCTGCCGCCGTCCACGTAGAGGACGTCCGGGTCGACCTCCACCCGCGGGTGGCGGGCGGCCAGGGCGTCGGTGTGCGCCCAGTGCGTGGTGGCGCGCCTGCCGTCCAGGAGGCCCGCGGCGGCCAGGACGAACGCGCCCGTGCACAGGGAGGCCACGCGCGCACCCGCCTCGTGGGCCGCGCGCACCGCGTCGACCAGGTCGGCGGGCGGCTCCACGGCGACGTCGGCCCAGCCGGGGACGATCACGGTGCTCGCGTGGCGGAGCCGGTCGAGGCCGTGGTCGGGCTCCAGGCGGAACCGGCCGAACCGCACGGCTTCCGAGCCGTACACGCCGATGTCGTACCAGGGGCCGGGCACGGCGTCCGGGGCGGAGCCGAACACCTCGTACGCCACGGACAGTTCGAAGTGCAGCATCCCGTCGGTGACGGCGAGCGCGACAGAACTCATGTCCGGAATTGTACGTGGCGTGTCGTTCCAGACACTCACGCGTGGTGTCCGCACCAGCCAGGATGTTCCTCGTTGATCGTTCAAGCACAGAGGAGAGGTCATGGCAACGGGGCAGATCGTGGCGGTGTACGGCGCCTACGGGCACACCGGTCGGTTCGTGGTGGCGCACTTGCGGGAGCGCGGTTTCGTCCCGGTCCTCTCCGGCCGGGACGCGGGCAAGCTGCGGGAGTCGGCCGCGGCCCACCCCGGCCTCGACGTCCGGCCCGCGCCGGTCGACGATCCGGCCGCGCTCGACCGCGCGCTGTCCGGCGCGGCGGCCGTGGTCAACTGCGCCGGGCCCTTCGCCACGACCGCCGCGCCCGTGATCGAGGCGGCGCTGCGCGCCGGGATCCCGTATGTGGACGTGGCGGCCGAGATCGAGGCCAACGCCGATACGTTCGCCCGCTTCGCGGACCGGGCCCGCGCCGCGGGAGCGGTGGTCGTGCCCGCGATGGCCTTCTACGGCGGCCTCGGCGACCTGCTGGCCACGGCGTCGATGGGCGACTGGACCGAGGCCGACGAGGTCCACATCGCCTACGGCCTCAGCGGCTGGCACCCCACCGGGGGGACGCGGGCCGCGGGCGCGGTCTCCCGGGAGCGGCGCGGCGGCCGACACGTCCGCTTCGCGGAGGGACGCCTGGAGTACCGCGACGACGCCCCGCCCACCCTGGAGTGGACCTTCCCCGAACCGACGGGGACCCGGTCCGTCATCGGGGAGTTCACGATGGCCGACGTCGTCACGGTCCCGAGTCATCTGCCGGTTCCCGAGGTGCGCACCTATATGACCGTCGAGGCGGCCCGGCAGGTGTCGGCCCCGGACACCCCGGCCCCGGCCGCCGTCGACGAGCGGGGGCGGTCGGCGCAGACCTTCGTCGTCGACGTCGTCGTGCGCTCCGGCGGCAGGGAGCGGCGTGCCGTGGCCCGCGGCCGGGACATCTACGCGGTGACCGCGCCGCTCGTGGTGGAAGCGGTGCACCGCGTCCTGACCGGGCAGGTGCGGGCGGAGGGCGTCGTCTCCGCGGGCAGCGCCTTCGACGCACCCGGCTTCCTGCGCGCACTGGCGCCGCACATCACCGTCGAGACCCTGGCGGCGCGCCCGTAGCCCGCGGCGCCGCTCGCGCGGCGCGCGGGCCCGGGGCGGGCCTCTGGGGCGGCCGCCGTCGACGGCCGCGGGCGCGTGGCGGGTCAGTCCTGGTGGACTTCGTTCCTGCCGGGGCCGCCGGACAGGGTGTCCGTGCCGGGGCCGCCGTACAGCTTGTCGTCGCCGCTGTTGCCGTAGATGGTGTCGTTGCCGCCCTCGCCGTACAGGACGTCGTTGCCCTTGCCTCCGTAGAGGAAGTCGTGGCCTGCTCCGGCGCGGATGGTGTCGTTGCCGTCGCCGCCGTTCAGGTTCTGCCGGTTCCCGCCGCCGCGGATCACGTCGTTGCCCGCTCCGCCGTCGGCGTCGCTGCTCTCGCCGCTGACGTGGAGCGTGTCGTTGCCGTTGCCGCCCATCGAGATGGCGCCCCTGCCCGCGCGGATCGTGTCCTTGCCGTCACCGCCGAGCACGACGGTGTACGCGCTGACCGTGAGGGTGTCGTCGCCCGTACCGCCCAGGACCGAGTTGCCCTGGACGCCGGCGGCCTCGGTGAGGGTGTCGTTGCCCTTGCCGAGGTCGAGGCGGGCGAAGTAGTAGGTGTTGTCGGTCTTGTTGGTGTACTTGACCGTGTCGTCGCCGTCCCCCGCGGACAGTTCCAGGGTGGCGTACGGGTCCTGGCTCTCGGAGGTGGCGACCGTGCAGGACACCTTCGTGTGGTCGGAGCCGCTGGGGTAGGTGCAGCCGGTGCCCGCCTTGATGGTGACGACGTCGTCGATGAGGTAGGTGAGGTTGTCGAGGCCCGTACCGGTCCGCGACGCGGTGATGTCCAGCTTGTTGGTCTGACCTGCGGCGGCCGTGTAGACCACCGACTTCCCGTCAACCGCGGCGGTGGCCGACGGCGCGGCGGCACCTGCCGTGCCGGACAGCAGCACCGGTGCGGCGATGCCCGCGCCGAGGGCCAGTGTCACCGCGGAAGCAGCGCTTAACGTACGGCTGCTGAAGGGTCGAGAGCGCATTTCCTGACCTCCATGAGGAGTAAGTGGTTTCAACAACCACAGGGGACTCGTGGGGTGAGCACTTGGTTGCATTCCGACCGATTGGCACATCCGCAGCCGAGTGCGACCACATCCTCCTCATAGGCCTCTGACCTGTGGCTTTCATATGCCATCAGGGAAATTGACGGCACCCGGAAAGGGCGGGTTCACCGCGAATTCACCCGCCCGTCCATGGAATCCGCCCCGAACTCAGGGGCCCGTAATGACATTTCGCACGCCGCCATCCGGCTGGCAACCCGGCCACCCTTGCCGGATCGGCCGCCCCGGGCACGTCGAGCCGTCCCGGGCGAGGCGGCACGCACGCCCGCGGACCCGCCCCTCGGTCACCACGCGGCCACCCGGCCGCCCTGGCGAGAAACCGACCCTCTAAATGATCATGAACGGGTCACCGCATGTATACCTTTGCCGTGACTTTGCGCTCTTTCTTCACCCGTTCCTGTGCCGTGGCCGTCCTCGCCACGGCCGCCGTCTCCGCACCGGCCGCCGCGGCCGAGCCGTCGGCGCCCGCCCCCCGGTCCGCCGCACCGGCCGACAACACGCTGTGCGTCTACAGCACCGAGATCACCGACAGGACCACCGGCGGCTACGTCTGGGACGTGGGGACCCGTGCCTACGCGCTCTGGAAGTCCGATGACTTCCAGAACAAGTACGGAAAGCTCTCCTACGGCGAGCAGACGAACAAGCTCCTGTACGAACTCAACGTCAGCCAGCACGTCTTCGGCCACAGCTGGCTGGTGCACTTCAACTCGCACGGCGCCTTCGAGCGCAAGCTCGCCGGAGGCGCCACCGCGCGCTACGACACGTACTCGTTCCAGCCGCAGGACCCCGACGGCCGCAACGGCGACGGCAGCGCGGTGGACGGCATGTCCATCAACTACACCGGCTACGACGTCAACACGCCCGGCAAGCCGCTGATCGAATGGGACCGGCCGAGCCGCAAGCAGGACCGCAACGGCGCGTACGCGCCCCGCGCGGCCCGCTGCAAGGCGCTCACCCCCGCCCAGCAGACCGCCTTCGAGAAGGAGATCGACCGGCGCAAGCAGGCCGACGAGAAGTACACCCTGCTGCCCACCTGGAAGTACCTCCTCACCGGCGGCTGGGCCGGGACCCCGGCCCGCAACTGCACGACGTTCGCCCTCCAGGTGTGGGACGCCGCGATGGTGAACGCCCCCGCTGAACGCATCGACCCGACGCTGCGGCTGCCCGCCGCCGACCTCAACCGGCTCGGCGCCAAGGTGCCCGCGGACCTCACCCAGAGCGAGTTCTCCGCCTGGATCCCGGCCCTCGCGGGCAAGTGGATCCACGAGAAGAACGGCAACCGGGACGAGAACGACGAGGTGCCGCGCTTCGCGACCGACGACCCCACCCCGGCGCCCGCGCCGGTCGGGCAGCTCGCGCACCAGCGCCCGGCGGCATCGGAGACGGGCGACCGATGAGTTCCTCCGTGCCCGGCAGTCATAGATGATGTTGGTGCGAACGACGCCGCGCGTGCGGCCGAAGGGCGCACCGACCCCACTTGCCGAGGACCGGGCGCACGCGCCGGGCACAAGAGACCGAGGAACCCAGATGCGTACCTTGATCAGCACCGCCTTCATCTCGCTCGACGGCGTCGTGGAGGCTCCCGGCGGTGAGCCCGGTTACCGGAACTCGGGATGGACCTTCAAGGACGTGGAGTTCCTCCCCGAGGCGTTCGAGATCAAGGGCAGGGAGCAGCAGGAGGCCACTGCGGTCCTGCTGGGCCGCGTCAGCTACGAGGCGTTCAGCCCGGTGTGGCCCGACATGGCGGAGTTCGCGGACTACAAGGCGATGCCGAAGTACGTCGTCTCCACCACCCTCGCGGAGGGCGACCTGGTGTCGAACTGGGGCGAGACCACGATCCTGCGCTCGCTCGACGACGTCGCCGCGCTCAAGGAGACCGACGGCGGCCCGATCATCGTCCACGGAAGCGCCGACCTGAACCGGAGCCTTTCGGACGCCGGGCTGATCGACCGCTACCACCTGCTCGTCTTCCCGCTGCTGCTCGGTGCGGGCAAGCGCCTGTTCAGCGACACCGACAAGGACACCCAGAAGCTGAAGCTGGTCGAGCACGAGGCGTACGCCAACGGCCTGCAGAAGAACGTCTTCGACGTCGTCCGCTGACATCACGGCTCGGTCTTTCGGCACCCACCACCGCCTCACGCGGACGGGGTGGCCGAAAGACCGAGCCGTTCCGCGAGGAAGGCGATGATCTCGTCGCGGGCCCGCACGGTCGGGTGGCCCTCCTGGTCGACGAGGTGTGCCGTGACGACGCTGTGGGCACAGCCGACGACGTCGCGGAAGAAGGGCGGCGGGTCCGTGTGCGCGGCCCCTCCGGGCAGCACACGGCCGTCGAACGCGTCACCGAGCAGCGCGCGGTAGGCCGCGAAGCGCCGGCCCGTGCACCACGTGTCGTTGTCGAAGCGGTAGCCGAGCACCCGAAGCCCGTCCCGCTGCACCCGCCGCGCCACGGCGGCCGCGTCCTCGGCACTCAGCTCCAGCCCGCCGGGGTCGTCCAGCGGCAGCGACGGATGGTTGACCACGGGAGCGATCACCGCGGGTTCGAGCGTCATGCTCAAGGCGAAGTTGCCCGTGAAACACAGCCCGACGGCACCGACGCCCCGTCCCCCGCACTCGGCGTGCGCCACGCGGGCGAGTCCGCGCAGCCACTCCACGACCGGGCTGGTACCGCCGCCGGCGAAGGCACGGAAATCGGCGCTGACGCAGGCGGGCCGGACAACGGTCTCGACCGCGTCGGCGCGCGGATAGGCGCCGTCGACGCCGAAGAGCGAAGGCAAGTAGACGCAGAACCCGGCATCGCGTGTCCACCGGGCGAAGCGCACCACGTCGGGGCTGATGCCCGGCATCTCGGGCATCAGGACGACCGCCGGCCCCGACCCGGCGACGTACACGGTCTTGCTGACGCCCTCGACCTCGACGGTTCTGCGGGACCAGTCGTCCAACGGGTCGGCCCGGGTGTGCAATTGGTCGCTCTGCGCTCGCTCGGTTGTCATGAACCACAGGATGGCGAGAGGCTGCCCTTCCAGAGAAGCGGCGGTATCGCCAGGTGTCACGGTGATGTCGCCACCCCGTCGGGCGCCGGAGGTGCCGCATGAGTCCGCTGCGCGTGAGCGTCCTGGCCTACCCGGGCTGTTTCGCGTCGGAGGTGTACGGCGTCCTCGACCTGTTGACCATGGCCACGCACGTCGCCGCGGCGCACGGGGCGGCCGGGCCGTCCTACGAGGCGACGGTCGTCTCGCCCTGCCGCCGCGTGACCGCCTCCGGCGGCGCGCGCCTCGACGTCAGCGCACCGCGCCCCGCGGACGTCGTCATCGTGCCGGGCTTCGAGCTCTCCCCCGCGCTCGACCTCACGGCGACGCTCGCCGGCCTGGAGCCGGAAACCGCCTCGATCCGCTCGCAGGCCGCCGCGGGGGCCGCCGTCGTGTCGGTCTGCGTCGGCGCCTTCCTGATCGCCGAGGCCGGGCTGCTGCGCGGGCGCGAGGCGACGACGTCCTGGCTGTTCGCGGACCGCTTCGCACGCCGGTACGCCGATGTGCGGGTCCGCCCCGAGCAGTTGGTCGTCACCGACCGGGGCGTGACGACCACCGCCGCCTTCAGCGCCATGTACGACTTCGCGCTGCGGCTCGTCCGCGAGCACGACGGCCCCCGCGTCGCCCGCGGCACGGCGCGCGTCGCGCTCCTCGACGACGCGCGTTCCACCCAGGCCGCGTACGTCGACCCGGAGCTGTTGCCCACCGGGGGCACGGGCTTCGCGCAGCGGGTGAAGCGCTGGCTCGACCAGCGCCTGGGCGTCCGCTACGACCTGACCGCCCTCGCCCGCGCGTTCGGCGTGAGCACCAGGACGATGCTCCGGCGCTTCGGTGAGGAAGCGGGCGAGACGCCCCTCGCCTATCTGCAGGGCGCCCGGGTCCGCCGCGCCAGACACCTCCTCGAGACGACCGACAGGACCGTCGCGAGCATCGCCGCCGACGTCGGCTACCGCGACCCCGGGACGTTCAGCGGGGTCTTCGCCCGGCACACCGGCCGACAGCCCAGCGCGTACCGCTCGACGTTCCGGCGGCACGAGCCCTCGGAGAACCTCGTGCCGCGCCCATGAACCGCACACAGCCCCCGGCGCCCGTGGAGCGTGCGCCTCAGTCCCACAGGAGGCTCAGTTCCCGCATGGCCTCCCTCTCGACGCGGGCGATGTCGCCGAGCACCGCGCTCGCCTGCACGAGGCACCGCTCGTCGTTCGACTCACCGGCCTTCTCGACGAGGGCCGCCACCTCGGTCCACAGCGTCGCGGCCTCGGCGTACAGCGTGTGCCCGGTGCGCAGCCGGTCGCTGTCGACGAGCTCGGCGCACTCGGCGAGGAAGTCGCGGTAGAGGTTGCGGAACAAGGCGCCCCCGGTGCCCCCGCGCTCCATCAGGAGGGCGGCGAGCGGCAGATCCCGCTGCGGGTCGTTGCTGCGCCGGAGCCAGGTGCGCACGAGCTTCCCGGCCTTCTCGATGCCCCGGTGCCCCAGGTTGGCGATGGGCGGGTTCAGGAAGGCCTCGGCGCAGGCGGTGACGGCCGGGACGATCCGGTCGCGCGGAGCCGCCGCCCCGGCCGGAGCGGTGAGGGTGAAGGAGCGGTGCCGGGCGGACATCGGCCCGCGCGCGGCCCTGGCCTCGGCGAGGGAGGCCAGGCTGGTGGCCACCGCGCCCCCTTGCTGGGCGGTGTCCACCAGATGGGCCTCGTCCTCGTCGTAGCCGTACATCGCGACGACGTGCCCGGCGAAGTGGACCTTCGAGGTGAAGTAGTCCAGGTAGTAGCTGTCGAGCTGGAGCCCGACGGGCCGGCCGTCGTCGAGCGGGGCCCGCACGTTCTCCCAGGCCTTGCGGGCGGACGTGGTCTCCCGGACCTGGAGGTCGAGGCCGAGCCGCGCGGCCAGGTTCCTCGTGAGCTCGAAGGGTTTGACGCGCCCCCCGAGGAAGGGGAAGTCCTGCTTCTTGCTGTCCCAGTAGATGAACGTCAGCCCGGAGCCGAGGCCGAAGAGCATCGGCTCGGACAACTCGATTCCTTCGTGCTTCAACAGTACGTCGAGCGCTGTGGTCTCGCAGTGCCGCATACCGCGGGCATCGACGTCGTTCACGCGCGTCATGCGTTCTCCTCGACAGGGATGACCAGCCTGGTCATCAGCTCTTCCGGTGGTGCTTCGGCGGGGCCGACCAGATAGGCCTCCCGTACGGGGCCGTGCGGGCGCAGCCCGCGCTCGTGGATGGCGGCGAAGAGGGCGTTGTAGGCCAGGGGCAGCTGGGCGTAGGGCCCGATGTGCACGGTGTGGGCCGCGGGCCCGGCGGGCAGCACCTCACGCGTCAGACCGGGGACGCGCGCGCCTTCCGGCGTCTGGGCTCCCACGGCGATCCGCGTCCGTTCCTCCAGGTCCAAGGGGTAGAGGCCCCACAGCGGCGGTTCCCAGCCGACCGCCGCCCCGCCGAGCAGGGGCAGCAGCCGGCCCACGCACTCGCCGACCTTGTCCCCGATCTCGGTGGCGGCGCAGGTGGCCCGCGTCACCGCCAGGTGCCGCGCGGGCTCCGCGGCGACCGTCACCTCATAGCCGGGCAGGCCGCCCGCTTCGAGCCGCTCCAGCATGCCGAGGCGCGCCTGGTCCCGGCTGATCCGCTCGGCGAGCCGGTCCCGCTCCGCGCGCAGCAGCTCCGCCCTGCGTCCGGGCTCGGCGGCCAGGGCCTCGGCGATGACGGCGAGGGGCAGGTCCATCTCCCGCAGCAGGGCGATGGTCAGCGCGTCGCGGGCCTGTCCGGGCGCGTAGTAGCGGTAGCCGGAGCTGGCGTCGACGCGTATCGGCGCGAGCAGCCCCGTCTCGTCGTAGTGCCGCAGCTGCTTCACGCTGAGGCGGCACAGCCGGGCGAAGCGCCCGATGGTCAGAAGTTCGTCTCGCACGTCACCATCGTGGACTCTCCCCCCGTGGGAGAGTCCACCTGGGCCGGTCGCGTGTCCCGGCGGCGGGCGTGCGGCGGGGGCCGGACCCGTCGGACGACGGGCCCCGCCCCGTGGTCGGCCGGCGGGTCAGACGCGGTCGGCGGCGATCAGGACGTACTGGAACGAGCCGTCCTTGTACGAGTTGATGAACGCCTCCTCGATGCCCGTGACCAGGGACGACGTGGCCCGCAGCTCCCAGTACGGCAGGGTCGCGGGGGTCAGGTCGACGACGGCCTGCGGGACGAGGCGGTTGTCCGCCATGGCGCGCAGGTACTCCCGCCGCGAGTGGATGTTGCACTCGAAGTGCGCGTTGATCTGCGAGACCCACTTCGAGGGCTGGCCGTAGCGGGGGTTCCAGCAGCCGGTGATCGTCACATAGCGGCCGCCCACGGACAGGATGCGGGAGTGCTCGGCCATGAGGTCCTCGAGGTCGACGTACATGCTCGACTCGTTGTTCCACGAGCCCGCCGCCTGCCCCGTCTCGAAGGGCATGGCGAGCATGTTGCAGACCCGGGAATGGACGGAGTCCTCGATGCCCAGCTCCAGGGCGCGCTGATTGCCGAACTCGGCCTGCTTGGCCGAGAGCGTCACCCCCTCCACCGTGCAGCCGAAGCGCTGGTGGGCCATGACCATCGAACCCCCGCGGCCGCAGCCCGCGTCGACGAGCGTGTCGTCGCGGCCGATGGGGCCGAGGTGGTCCAGGAGCATCTCGGCCTGCGCCGACTCCAGGCGGTGCAGCTCGGCGATCAGCCTCTTCTCGTATCCCTCGCCCCCGATGTCCCCGAGCGCGGAGCGGTCGACGTCACCGATGCCGTAGTGGTGGTGGTAGAGGCCGTCGACGTCGCCGAGGCGCAGATTGACGGGGCGGGCCTCGTGGTCCCAGTAGCGGGCGATGTCGCCCTGGTAGGGCGTGGCCGGGGCGGGGATGAAGACGGAGGCGTCCGCGGAGCCGTTGACAGAGGTGACATCGGTGGTGAGATCGGTGCTGGACATGGATAAGTCTCCCTTTACCAGAAATCGGGAAGGCTGTAGCGGTAGGTGTTGGTCATGTGCCAGTAGTGGTTGCCGTCGACCCAGACGGCCACGCCCTTGAGGAAGCGCAGCACGCGCGGGTCGGGGCAGGAGGCGGCCAGCTGTGCGGCCGTGGCCTCGAACTCGTGCATGAGCTCGTTGTGGACCTCGACGGCCTTCAGATAGGCCTCCCGCTCGGAGAGGTCCTCCCGTTCGGCGATCACCACGGGCAGGTTGAGGTGCTTGCCGGGGCTGGCGAGCTCCTTGGTGTACGAGTACAGGTCGTTGACGATGGTGGTGGCGTTGCCTGCGAGGGCGATGACCCGCTGCATGGCGGGCTGCGCGTGCAGGTCCGCCGGGAGTTCGTAGCCGCCGACGGTGTCGGTGATGGTGGGGCACGGGCGGAAGTTGTTGAACTGGCGCATCGCCAGGTACTCCCAGACCTGCGGTACGTAGTCGGTCTCGGCCCAGGCCGCCTCGGCGAGGTATCCCAGGTGCAGGCGGGCCATGTCGTGGCGGAACCGGTCGGCCTGGGCGGGGGTGGCCAGCTGGACGAAGTACTCCATGGCGGAGGCGTAGGCGCGCCGCGGGGCGTCGGACTGGAGGGACGCGGCCCAGTCCGGCGCGTACTCCTTCGTCGTGTGGAGCGGGTCGAGCGCGGTGTGCGCGAGCAGCAGCCTGCCGCCGAGGCCCACCGGCGAGCCGCCGTGGTCCTCGCAGTAGCAGTCGTCGACCGCGTTCTCGGCGACCATGAGCCGGGCGGCGGCCATCACGTGCTCGACGGTGGGCGCGTCCGGGTGGCAGGCGACCATGTACCGGCCGGTGGAGAAGCCGTCGAACTGGTCCTCCCACTCCGGCGGGTACGCCTCGACCTCGTCCACCGCCCAGCGCTTGATCCGGCGGCCGACCTCCTCCACGCGGACCGGGTCGGGCTCCGGCACGGGGTGGAAGTAGAGGCCGGGGATCGGCGTGCCCTCGGCCGCGGCCGGCTGCTCCGGCGGTTCGGGCTCCAGCGGCTCCGGGTCCGGCGCGACCGGTGGGACCGGCAGCTCCTCGCGCCGGGCCAGGCTGAGGGCCGCCGTGCCCAGGCCGGTGGGGCCGCGCAGCACCCGGGCGAGCGCGGGGTTGGGTTCGATCGCGACGCTCGACGGCAGGGGGGAGGGCCCGGGATCGGACATCCGTGACTCCTAGGTGACGTGGGGTGGGCGGGCCTCGGCGGCTAGTCGGGCCTGCGGGCGATCTGCACGTTCTCCAGCACGCCCAGCGCGTCGGGCACCAGGACGGCGGCGGAGAAGTACGTGGTCACCAGGTAGGACGTGATGGCCTGCTCGTTGAGCCCCATGAAGCGGACCGAGAGGCCCGGCTCGTACTCGTCCGGCAGGCCGGTCTGGTGCAGGCCGATGACGCCCTGGTTGTCCTCGCCGACGCGCATGGCGAGGATCGAGCTGGTGCTCTCCTTCGTGATCGGGATCTTGTTGCAGGGCAGGATCGGGACGCCGCGCCAGGCGGGGACCTGCTGCCCGCCGAGGCCCACGTTGTCCGGGTAGAGCCCGTGGGCGCTGAAGCCTCGCCCGATCGCCGCGATCGTCCGGGGGTGGGCGAGGAAGAACTTGGTGCCGCGGCGGCGGCAGAGGAGCGCGTCCATGTCGTCGGGGCTCGGCGTTCCCGCGTGGGGCTGGATCCGCTGCTTGAGGTCGGCGTTGTGCAGGAGGCCGAACTCGCGGTTGTTGATCAGCTCGTACTCCTGGCGCTCGCGCAGCGCCTCGATGGTGAGCCTGAGCTGTTCCTCGGTCTGGTTCATCGGGCCGTTGTAGAGGTCGGCGACCCTGGTGTGGACCCGCAGGACGGTCTGGGCGACGGAGAGTTCGTACTCGCGCGGGTGGAGTTCGTAGTCCACGAAGGTGCCGGGGAGCACCGGCTCGCCCGTGTGCCCGGCGGAGAGCGCGATCTCGGCCTCTCCCTGCCGGTTCTGCCGCTGCTGGGGCAGCGCGCTCAACCGCTCGACGTGGGCCCGCAGGCTCGGTGCCGAGGACATCAGGGCGGCGAAGTCGTCCCGGGAGAGTGTGACGAGGGTGCCGTCGGTCTCGGCGGTGGCGGTGAAGTCCCAGGTGGCGTCGGAGTCGAGCAGGGCGTCGTCGCCGAACCGGTCGCCGTCGCTGAGCACCGCGACGGCGACTTCCTCCCCGTACTGGCCCACGGAGGTCTGGTTGATCCGGCCGTGGGCGATGAGGTGGAGCTGCTCGGCGGCGGCGCCGCGCTCCACGAGGACCTCACCGGCGCGGAAGTCGCGCTGCACGCACCGGTCGGCGATGGCGGTCAGCACGTCGTCCTCGTCGAAGTCCCGCAGCAGGGCCAGTTCACCGAGCTCTCGGGGGATCACGCGGACGCGTGCGCCGTCCTGGATGAAGTCGATGCGTCCGTCGCCGACGGTGTACGTCAGTCGACGGTTCACCCGGTAAGTGCCGCCCTTGGTCTCCACCCAGGGCAGCATCCGCAGCAGCCAGCGGGAGGTGATCTCCTGCATCTGCGGGGCGGACTTGGTGGTGGTGGCGAGGTTGCGGGCGGCCGCCGTGCCCAGGCTGGTGCGCGGCGGCTCCGGCGGTGCCTCCCGGCTGGCGTCAACGGTCATGAGGCAAGGGCTCCTTCATAAGGCATTTCCAGGCACTGAGTGGTGTACCTGTGCATAACTGTTGAAAGTTGACAACTCGCAGCTAACATCGGTGAACCGGTCCAGAACTCAGGGAACAGTAGCGGCGGGTATGCCCCGTCCACCCACGGAATCCCAGGGCATTACCTCGATGCGGTGAGCTTGACCGGCAGGGTGTTTGCCGTGGCCACCAGTGGTTTTCAGACAGCAGTCACCCCGGCCCACGGGCATGGCACGGTCGCCCGCCCCTCTCCCCTCCCTGACGCCTCACCCTCATCCCGCGCGCCCCGGGTGTCGCTCCGCTGGTCGACGTACCGTCAGGCGTCCATGCGCGCGCAGCACTTGACGTAGCTCTGTCCCTTCCTGTCCGCACGCGCAATCCGCCCGCCCGGCTCAAACGAATCGCTCGCGCAGACATGAGGCACCCCGCCTCACGAGCCGGTGACACGAGAGACCTGGGAGGGCCCATGACCCCACGCGAGAAACGCATCCGTACCCGGCGGCTCACCCTGCCGGTGGACCGCCTGGGCGAGCAGGCGACGGCCGTCGGGACCGACGGCACCGACGTCTGTGACGCGGGGACCGAGACGGCCCGCGAGGGGTGAGCGCACACGAGTGCGGGGGGTGCGGGGAGTGCCCGTCCACTCCCCCGTACGCCTGCGCGTCCAGTCCCGCTCCTGCCTCTGCGGCACGGCGCCCGCCCGGTCCGTCACGGGGGTACGGACCGTTGCGACCACCGGCACCGGCCAGACGGCAACGATTCGCGCCCGAAGTCCCGGGAACCGCGCGTTCGCGGGACACTTCGGCCATGGCCTCCTCCCATCAGGCGCGGCCGCGCAGCGGGCTCGACGAGGCGACCCGGGCGGTCCCCGAGGACCGCCTGGAGGTCCAGGCCCTCCTGCTGGCCGCTGACGAAGACGCCTTCCGCGAGATCTACGAGCGGTACTCCCCGCTGGTACGCGCCCTCGCGGTGCGCGTCACCCGCGACCACAGCGCCGCCGACGACGTCGTCCAGGAGGTCTTCGTGCGGCTGTGGGAGAGCCCGCTGTCCTACGACCCGGCCCGTGGGCCGCTGCGCGCCTGGCTCGGCGTGGTCGCCCACCGGCGTTCCGTCGACTGGGTCCGCCGCGAGGAGCGCCACCGCAGGACCGCCGAGCCGCCGGCGCCGTCCGGCCACGACGAGACCGCCGAGGCGGTGACCGCACGCCTGGAGGCGCTCGGTGTGCGCTCCGCCGCGGCCCGGCTGCCGGACACCTTGCGCACTCCGCTGCTCCTCGCCTACTACGGAAGCCGTACGTACCGTCAGGTGGCCGGTGACCTCGGCATCCCGGAAGGGACCGCCAAGACTCGCCTGCGGGCCGCCCTGCGCGCACTGGCCGCGGCACTCGCGGAGGAAGGGATCACACCATGAGCGGTGCCGCCCGCCCCGCACCCGGCGAACACGCCCAGGTGCGTTCCTTGTTGGGCGCATGGCTCCTCGACGCCTGCTCGGACCGGGAGAGCTCCGCCGTGGTGGCGCACCTGGAGCGGTGCGCCGCGTGCGCGGCCGAGGTGCGGCATTTGCACCCGGCGGCCGTCGCGCTTGCCGAGCCGCCGCCGCACGACGACGCCGCCCTGCCCGGAGCCGCCAGGAACCCGCCCGGTCCCCCGCACTCCACGAACGACCGGGTCACCGCCCTCGCCTTCGCCCGTCGGCCGCCCGCTCCCCGTGCCGTTCCGCCGCACCTGCGCCCGTACACCGACCAGGTGGCCACCCTGGACGCCGTCCTGCGCGACCTGACCGCCGCGGAGTGGGGCGCCCTCACCGTGGAGGGCTGGACGGTGGCTCAGCTGGTGGCCCACCTCGCCGCGACCGACGGCCTCCTGGCCGAGGGGCTCGACGCCGGGACCCGCGGCCCGCTGGGCCTGGCGGGTGACACCGTCCCCGACCGCACCCGGGCCGGTACGGCCTGGGCGGCCGAGCAGTCCCCCGCGGCGGTGCACCGGGCCTGGCGCGCCCAGGCCGACGTCCTGCGCGCCGCGCTGCTCGGCGACGCCACCCGCGACGCAGCAGGCGCCGCGGCCGACCCCGAGCGCCTCGTCTCCCTCGGAGGTGCCCCCGCGCTCACCGTGGCCCACCACGCCGCCGCCCGTGCCTTCGAGACCTGGATCCACACCCGGGACATCGCCCTGCGCACGGGCCGTCGGCTGCCGCCGCCCACGTCCCGCTCCCTGTCCCTGATGTGTGCCTTCGGCGTACGCCTGCTGCCGCTCGCCATGCGGCTGCGGGGCACGCCTCTGGGGGACCGCGTCCTGCACCTCGAACTCACCGGCCGGAGCGGTGACACGTGGCTGCTCACCGACCCGGGCCGCACCGCGCCGCCGGGTCCGCCCGACGCCCGTCTCGTTCTCGACGCCATGGAGTTCTGCCTGCTCACCGGGGACCGCCGGACCCCGGCCGAAGCCGCCGCGCTCGCCCGCGCCAGCGGGGACACCACACTGATCGACGAGGCCCTGGCCGCCGCGCCCGCCTTCGCCGGTCCCTGAACCCCGCCCCCCACCGGACACCGAGGACGCCGATGCACACCCCCCTCACCCCCCTGGCCTTCCTGCGCCGCGCCACCGAGGTCCACCCCGACAAGACCGCCGTCGTGCACGGTGAACTACGGCTGAGCTATGCCGAGTTCGCCGCGCGGGCGACGCGGCTCGCGCACGCGCTGCGGACCTCCGGAGTGGCGCCCGGTGACCGGGTCGCCTATCTCGCCCCGAACATCCCCGAACTGCTCGTCGCACACTTCGGCGTGCCGCTGGCCGGTGCCGTGCTCGTCGCGGTGAACACCCGCCTCGCCCCGGCGGAGGTCCGGCACATCTGCGACCACTCCGGGGCCCGCCTCCTGGTGGGCGACGCGGAGCTGCTCGCCGGGGCCCGGCTGGACCCCGGCGGCCTGGCGTCGGTCCAGGAGACCGTCGTCGTCGGCGCGGACGCCGGGGCGGCACTCGGCACGCCGTACGAGACGTTCCTCGCCCGGGGCGAGGACCGTCCGCTCTCCTGGGACGTGCCGGACGAGAACGCGGTCATCGCCCTCAACTACACCTCCGGCACGACCGGTCGGCCCAAGGGCGTCATGTACACCCACCGCGGGGCGTACCTCAACGCCCTCGGTGAGGTGCTCCACTCGCGGCACACGCCGGAGAGCGTGTACCTGTGGACCCTGCCGATGTTCCACTGCAACGGCTGGTGCACCGCCTGGGCCGTCACCGCGATCGGCGGCACCCACGTGTGCCTGCGCGCGGTGGTCGCCGAGGACGTCTGGCGCCTCCTCGGCACCGAGGGCGTGACGCATCTGAACGGCGCCCCGACCGTCCTGCTCACCCTCGCGACCGCCCCGCAGGCCCACCGGCTGCGGCGCCCGCTCACGGTGACGGTCGCGGGCGCGCCGCCCAGCCCCACCCTGATCCGCCGGGTCGAGGACCTCGGCGCCGACGTCGTCCACGTCTACGGACTCACCGAGACCTACGGGCCGTACGCCGTCTGCGAACCGCAGCCCTCCTGGGGCGCCCTGGACGGCCCGGCACGCCACGCACTGCGGGCCCGCCAGGGGGTCGGCATGATCCAGACGGACGGGCTGCGCGTCGTCGACGAGGACCTGCGCGACGTCCCGGCCGACGGCACCACGCTCGGTGAGGTCGTCATGCGCGGCAACAACGTCATGGCGGGCTACTTCGAGGACGCCGAGGCCACCGCCGAGGCGTTCCGCGGCGGCTGGTTCCACTCCGGGGACCTCGGCGTGCGGCACCCCGACGGCTACGTCGAACTCCGGGACCGGGCCAAGGACATCATCATCTCCGGCGGCGAGAACATCTCCACCGTGGAGGTCGAGCGCGCCATCGACTCGCACCCCGCGGTCCACGAGGTGGCGGTCGTGGGCGTGCCCGACGAGAAGTGGGGCGAACGCCCCAAGGCCTTCGTGGTCCTGGGCCCCGTCGCAGACGACGTCGAGGTGACCGCCCAGGACCTCATCGACCACGTGCGCTCCCGCCTGGCCCGCTTCAAGGCACCGGACCGGGTCGAGTTCGTCACCAGCCTGCCGAAGACGTCGACCGGCAAGATCCAGAAGTACGTGCTGCGGGAGCGGTCCGGGTAGGCCCGGGGCTGATCCGGGGCGTCAGCTCAGCGCGTGCGCGCCGACGGCCCGGCCGACGCGGTGGGGCAGGTCGCTCCAGGGCCGCGGGGCCACGACCGGAACGCCCAGGGTCCGGGCCCGGTCGGCGAGCCACCTGCCGTACAGCACACTGACGCGCGCCCGGTGCTCCTGCGGTCCGGCCTCCGGCTCGCGTGCCAGGTAGTTGGCCGTCACCTGGGCCTCGTCGTCCTCGTGGACGAGGACGGCCCGCACCCCGTCCATCGAGCGCACCAGGTCGGGGAGCAGGTAGTCGCCTTCGACGATGACGGGAGTGTCGGTGTCCACGTGGTTGGCGACCACCGCTTCGACGGCCGGGGCGAGCGCCCGGGCGATCGCGATCTGCCGCTCGACGACCGACTCGGGCGCCTGGAGCGCCGCCTCGGGGTGGGTGCGCCAGATGTGCACCTCGGGCAGGTGCTCGGGCCGGGTCACGGCGAGGAGCGCCTCCACGATGTCGTCGACCTCCACGACGGGGACGGCGAACCGTCGCGCGAGCGCGCGGCTGACCGTGGTCTTGCCCGTTCCCGAGGCGCCGCCGACGGCGAGGACGCGCCAGTCCGGCGGCGGGGGCTGCTCATGGGTGTCGTTCACGGGGGAACTGTAGCGAGCGCCGGCCGGGCCCCGGTGAGTCGGCCGGGAGCTGGAAGCCGACTTGCGCACCGCCGCCCGGGGCGCCGGTGGCGAAGACGGTGCCGTCGTCGGCCGTGATGATGTCGTGGACGATGGCGAGGCCCAGGCCGGAGCCGGGGATGGACTGGGCGCGGGGGCCGCGGTAGAAACGGTCGAAGACGGCGTCCAGGTCGTCCGGCGCGATGCCGGGTCCGTGGTCGCGTACCGTCAGGCGGTTCCCTTCGACGTGGAGGGCGATGGGCGCGGGGGCCTCGCTGAACTTCACCGCGTTGCTCAGGAGGTTGTCCACGCAGCGTTGCAGCGCCCGGGGCCTGGCCCGCACCGGGACGGGGCCCTCGGCCGTGACGGTGATGGCTCGGCCGGTGCGCTGGCGGTAGCGCTGCGCGCTCTCCTCCGCCACGGCGGGCAGGTCGACGCTCGCCGGGTCCTCCCCGGTGTACCGGTCGGTGGCCAGCTCGACGAGTTCGCGGACGAGTTCGTCGAGTGCCGCGGTCTCCGTGACGAGGGTGGTCAGGATCTGCTCCTCGTCCTTCGGGTCGAGTCGGCCGCGGGCCCGCTGGAGCAGCTCGGCGCTGCCGCGTACGGAGGTCAGGGGGGTGCGCAGTTCGTGGCTCGCGTCCTGCACCAGTTGCTGCTGCTGGGCGCGCGAGCGGCGCAGGGCGCCCAGCATCGCCTCGAAGCTGCGGGTCAGCTGGCCGATCTCGTCCGCTCCCGCGGGCGGCAGGGGCGTGGACAGGTCCTGGGTGGTGGTGATGCGCCCGGTGGCGCGGGCGAGGCGGCTGACCGGGCGCAGGATGCGGCCCAGGACGATCCAGCTCAGCACCGCCGAGAGGCCGGTGGCGGCCACGGTGGTCCAGGGGATGCGCCACAGGAAGGCGTTCTCGACGCGGGCCACGCCCTGGTAGTGCTGCCCGACCATCACCGCTCCCCCGTCGGGCAGCGCCTTGGTGAGCACCCCGTACTCGCGGCCGGAGACGAACACGTCCTGGCGGCTGGTCCCGGTGCCGGTGCGGGCCACCTCGCGGTCGGCGTCCGAGACCGGGAGGCGGTCACGGCCGGGGCTGAGGGGGCGCACGGTGCCGTCGGCGAGCAGCACCTGCTCGGTGACGTCGGGGCGCGCCGGGGGCTTGCGGGAGGCGCCGAGCAGGATGGTGACCGTGTCGGCGCGGTCTTCGAGGCCGCGTTCCAGTTCGTCTGCGACGAGGTCGCTGACGCCGCGGTACGACGCGACGACGGTGACGCCGATGGCGAGCACGGCCGCGGCCACGACCACCAGGGTGATCTTCGTGCGCAGCGTCAGGCGGGCCAGCCGGGCCAGGGGGCGTGCCATCACGCCGACCTGACGGTGAAGCCGACGTTGCGCACGGTGTGGATCACCCGTGGGGCGCCGTCGTGTTCGGTCTTGCGGCGCAGATAGCCGATGTAGACGTCCAGGGAGCGCGATGTGGTGTCGAAGTCGTAGCCCCATATGCGCTCGTAGATCTGGGCGCGGGTGAGCACGACGCCCGGGTTGTCCAACAGCAGTTCCAGGACGTCGAACTCGGTCTTGGTCAGATCGAGCGGGTGGGGTCCCCGGTGGGCCTGCCGGGTGGCGGGGTCCAGGGTGAGGTCGCCGAAGGACAGCAGCCCGGCGGCGGCCTCGGGGGCCTCGGTGCGGCGCAGCAACGCGCGGATGCGCGCGAGGAGTTCCTCGGTGGCGAACGGCTTGGCCAGGTAGTCGTCGGCGCCCGCGTCGAGTCCGGCGACGCGGTCACCGATCTGGTCCCGGGCGGTGAGCACGAGCACGGGAAGCCGGTCGCCGCGTCTGCGCAGCATCCGGCACAGGGCCAGGCCGTCCAGGCCCGGCATGACCACGTCCACCACCGCCAGGTCCGGGCCCTCCTCCTCGATCAGGGCGAGCCCGCGCAGCCCGTCGGGGGCCAGCAGGACGCGGTAGCCCTCGAAGCGCAGCAGGTGGTCCAGGGTGCTGCGCACACCCGGGTCGTCCTCGACGACCAGGACGGTACGGCGGTGCTCGTTTGCCTCAGTCATGAGCACATCTTCGCTGGTGGAGGCGGTGGGCCCGGTGGGCGGCCCCGTCTGTGGCCGCCTCACGGGCGCCCCTCGTGCCGGGGGGCGGCCGCTTCCGTCCCGCCGGGCCCGCGGCGTTCAGGCCGAAGGGGTGTGTTCCGTCGGGCCGTAGAGGGCCGCGTCCGCGCCGGTGTGCAGGGCCCAGTAGCGGTCGCCGTAGGACCAGTGCCACCACTCGGTGGGGTAGTTCACCAGGCCCGCGGCGGTGAGTACGGAGCCGAGCAGCTCCCGGTGGGCGCGGGCCCGGGCGCTGATGTTGGCGGCGTCGGTGTAGCAGGCGCCCTCGCTCTCCTCGGGGTCCGCGTTCATGCGGGTGCCCAGGTCCAGTTCGCGTCCGTCGGCGTCGGCCAGGGTGAGGTCGACGGCCGCGCCCGCGCTGTGCGGGGCGATCTCGGGCGGTGACACGTACCGGCTCGTCGCCGCGTGGAGCTGCGCCGCGGACCAGTCGGCGTGCTGGGCCCGCAGTTCGTCGGCGTACTCCTCGAAGTACGCGCGCTGGAGCGCCAGCGACCGGTACCCCTCGACGAACAGCAGCCGCACGTCGGCCGGGAGCAGCGACTGGGCCTTCAGCAGGCGCTCCAGGACGCCCGCGCGCAGCTGGGCGAAGGTGTCCGCCGACCGCAGGTGCGCGAAGCCGTCCGCCGGGTCCTGCTCGCGGTCGTCGACGCGCAGGCCGCCGTCGCGCCGTACGTCCACGAGACGTTCGCCGCACTCGGCGACGGGTATCGCGGCGACCCTCGGGTCCGACATCAGAATGATCTCGCTCATCACGCGATCATCCCCCAGGAGGGCCGTGCCCGGAAGGGCCTCGTTCGTCACCGCGGGCCCGTCGCCCGGGTGTCCGCCGAGGCCGCTCGACGACGAAGTCAACCGCGCGGGCGCTCCTGCCTTCCCCGGGGCAAGACGGTTCAACGCGGACTGCGACGGGCCGGGTTGGGTACACGGCCGACCCCTGGGTAGAGAAGCAGCCATGTCCTGCCTGCCTCGCCCGGTGGACGGTGTCGTGGTGGGCCATGAGGTGTCACGCTCATGGACCCCGCGCAGCCGCCGCCGGACGAACTCTCGCCGACCGAGCAGGATCATGGCGAGAAACATGCGGGTAGGATCCGCCGACACCCCGTTCGCACTCAGGAGAGGTGGACGTCATGTCCGATGCCCTCGCCACACCGACCGGACTCGAGAGTCACTACGCCGCGCAGCTCGCGGCCGACCTCGAGCGCAACGCCACCGAGCAGGAACGTATCGGTACCGAAGTGCAGTCCCTGCAGGAGCAGTTGCGTGCCCTGCAGCGCGACCGTGAGCTGCTGCTGAAGATGCAGCAGCTGCTGGACGACGGGGCCGCGGCCTCCGTCCGGCAGGCGACGGCCCGCAAGGCGCGGGTCCCCGCACCCCGGGAGACCGCGCCCCGCACCAAGCGCACCGCGCCCAAGAAGGCCGCGGCCGCCAAGGCCAAGCCGCAGCCCAAGCCCAAGTCCAAGCCCGCCGAAGGTCCCACCCTCATCGAGCTGGTGCGCACCCACCTCGGTCAGCAGAGCGAACCGCGCTCGGCCGCCGAGGTGACGACCGCGCTCACCCAGGGCCACCCGGATCGCACCATCAAGACCACGGTCGTGCGCACCACCCTGGAGAAGCTGGTCGCCAAGGGCCAGGCCCAGCGGACCCGGCAGAAGAACTCCGTCTTCTACAGCACGCCCGACGCCCCCGAGCAGCCGAAGGGAGCCGACGACGGCGCGGCCACCGCCGCCGAGAAGCCGGACTCGAAGGACTGAACTCCTTTCAGGAGATGTTCTGTCCAGCGGAATGCGAGGACCGGCACGGGACGTTCACCAGAACGTTCGAGCAGTCGGGGCCCGATCGGCTCCCCACACGTGCCGCCCTCGCACCGCGCGGCGGCCGCCCATCACAGAGGATCGCCAGGACATGACGCGCGACGCACGCACCCTCACCAACCCCGCCACGCTCCACGACCCGACCCCCTTCGGTTACAGCCACGCCGCATCGGCGCCCGGCGAACTCGTCTTCATCGGCGGTCAGTACGCCTCCGACGCCACCGGTGCCCCGGTGCCCGGTGACTTCGCCGCCCAGGTCGACCTGGCCTTCGAGCGACTGCGGTCGGCCCTGGAAGGGGTGGGTCTCGGCTTCGAGCACGTCGTCCGTCTCGGCACGTACATCGTGGACCACGACGTCGACAAGCTCGGTGCCCTCGGCGAGGCGCTGCACGCCCGCTTCGGGGACCGCCTTCCGGCGCAGACCCTCAGCGGTGTCGCCTCGCTCGCCCTGCCGGGCATGCTCTTCGAGGTCGACGCGGTCGCCGTCCGTCCGGCCGCGTAGCGGTCGCGCCCTCCTGCCGCCGGGCAGCACGCCTGCCGCGGGGCGTCACGGACGACGCAGCCCGACGGTCAGGAACAGCGGCTGGTGGTGGGTCTTGTCGTACCGGCGCGGATCGACCCTCCGGGCCTCTTGGGTGGCTCTCGGCTCGACGAGCTTCTCCAGGACGAAGCCCGCGCCGAGCAGTTCGCCGAGGAAGACCTCGAGGGTCATCCGCCGGTAGGTGAGCGCGAACGTCCCGCCGAACGGCAGCCGCACCCGGTCGGTGGCGAAGTAGGACCCGCCGAAGTGCGTCCAGTCGCTGGTGGGGTGGGACGTGGAGACCAGCAGGGTGCCCCCCGGCCGCAGCACGCGCCGGATCTCGGCGAGCAGCTGTCCGCGCGCCTCGACGTGGTGGTAGACGAGCGCCATCACGGCCAGGTCGAACGTCTCGTCGCGCAGGAAGGTCAGCGGCTCCTCGAGGTCGTGCGGGTGCAAGGCGGCACGGTCCCCGAGCCGCTCGCGCGCGGCCGCCAGGAGGGACGCGCTGCCCTCGACTCCGGTGACGCCCTCGGCCCCCCGCTCCAGGAACTCGGCGGCGAGGTGCCCGGCTCCGCAGCCGAGGTCGAGGACCCGCAGTCCCCGCACCTCACCGGCCAGCTCCAGCATCGCGGGACGCTCGGTGTGCGCGTTGTACGCGCTGTCCGTGGCCTGCGCGGCGAACTGCTCGCCCATCTCACCGTGGTACGCGGTCTCGGCTGTCATGCCGGTGATCCTCGCAGGAGGTTCGTGGCTCACCGCCGGGCGGGGCCGGGGTGGCTCGACCGTGCCGTCGGGCCGTAGTGTCTGCCCGGCTCGGTCCGAGGCGATCAAGGGGGCAGTGGTGGTGCGGTGGGGGCAGCGGGGCGTTGTCGGTGCGGCGGTGGGGGTGGTGGTGGCCGTCGTCGCCGGGTGTTCGGCGCAGGAGGCGGGGGACGCCGGGCGGTCGAAGGACGCGGCGCCGGCGTCCGCCACCCCGTCGTCGGCCGCGCCGTCGTCAGCCGGGGCCCGGCCGCTCTCCGCGGGGAAGCTGAAGTCCCTCCTCCTGCGGGACGGAGACGTGCCGCAGGCCGAGAACACCTCGGTGCAGGGGCCCGTGCCCCGCTACGATCCGCCGGTGCGGGTGCCGGGCCCCGGCTGCCAGGACGTGTTCGACGCGCTCGTCGCCCACCACGCGTCCGCGTCCGTGATCCAGGACTTCTGGTGGCGCGGCAGGACCTGGGGCGGGCGCACCTGGCTGGCCTCGTACGCGGGTGCCGGGGCCGCCGAGCGGTTCCAGGAGCTGACGGACGGCCTCAGTACTTGTAGGACCCTGGTGGGACGGACCCCGGAGGGCAGGCTCAACTCCCGGATATCCCTGGTGAAGGCCGCGGAGTTCGGTGACGAGGCCGTCACCTTCGACCTGAGCTCGACCGGCCGGGACGGCGCCCCGCTGGTGGACCACCACACCTGGGTGCGCGTCGGCGCGCTCACCGTGGACGTGAGTGACCGCGGCGCCCGGGACGCGCCCCGCTTCCCCGTCGGCGTGGTGGTCGACAAGCAGCTCGACCGGCTCGCGCGGCAAGCGCGCAGGTGACGTGCCCCTGCGGGATCAGGCGCGCAGGGCCGTGAGCCCGTCGTAGGCGGCCATCACGACGTCCAGGCCCCGGTAGTCCTCTTCGGGCCGGCGCAGCTGGTTCGTCACGTACGCCACCGCCATGCGGGCGTCGGGCTCGACCATGACCAGCGAACCGCCCCAGCCGCCCCAGCCGTAGGTGGTGCCGAACAGGCCGTAGCCCATGCCGTAGCGCATCGGGGTGCCCAGGACGCGGTCCTCGCCGTGGAACTGCTCCTGCCACGCGCGGGCGCAGCCCGCCTCCGACAGGAGCCGCACGCCGCCCACCGCTCCCCCGCAGGCCAGGACCGACTGCACGAGCGCGACCGAGCGGGCGTTGCCGAAGCCGCTCGCGGCGGGGATCTCCGCGCGGCGCCAGGCGACGCTGTTGCCGTCGCGGACCCGGATCGCCCTCGCACCGGAAAGCGTGGCGTCACTGCCCGGCGCGCTCGCGGCGTAGTCCTCGCCCTGGGAGGGCGGCGGCACCGCGAGCGCGACCCGGCCGTCGTGCTCGGCCGCCAGGCCCAGGTGGAAGTCGGCGCCCAGCGGCCCGGCCACCTCCTCGGCGAAGAAGCGGCCCGGACTCCGGCCGGTGATCCGGCGGATGACCTCACCGACCAGGAATCCCTGGGTCAGCGAGTGGTATCCGGCCGCGGTACCCGGCTCCCAGCGCGGCGTCTGCGCGGCCAGGCGCGCCGTGGCGGCCGACCAGTCGTAGAGCTCCTCGACCGGCCCTTCCCAGTCGGGAAGCCCCGCGGTGTGCGCGAGCAGATGGCGCACCAGCACGCCCTGCTTGCCCGCGGCCGCGAACTCCGGCCAGTACCGGGCGACCGGCGCGTCCGGGTCGAGCGCGCCGCGGTCCGCGAGGATCAGGGCGCACAGCGCCGTCATCGTCTTGGTGACGGACCAGGTGTTGACGAGGGTGTCCCGCTGCCAGTCGGTCGTACGGTCCGCGTCGGCGAAGCCGCCCCAGACGTCGACCACCGGCTCGCCGTCCACGAAGACCGCTGCCGAGGCGCCCGTGTCACCCGAGTCGAGGAGCGCCGCGAGTGCCTGGGGTACGGCGGTGAACAGATCATCATATGTGCCCTGAACATCGGCCATGCGCGGAATCTAGCCCGTGTCGCCGCAGCCCGGTCAACCGGTTTTCCGGCGGCCCCGAGCCGCGCCGCGCGGGCCGTCCGGCCGGGCCCCGGGCCGCGCGGCCCGGGGCCGGGACCCGGCCATGCCGTCCGCGCCCGTCCGCCGCTGACCGGGCGGTCTGTGAGACTGGCCCCTTCCGGACCGCCCCCCACCAGGGCGGCGTCGAGACGAGGAGCCAGTGTGGAGCCACAGGACCGTACCCGCCCGGTGATCGCGGCACCCGCGCACGTATGGATGCTGGTGCGGCAGCACCCCACCGCGCTGCGCAGGTCCACGCGTGAGCTCGCCGACGCCCTCGCGGCCGCCCACGGCGACGGGTTCGCGGTCTGGCACACCGACGAGCTGATCTTCGGCGTCCAGGACGGCCGGTTGGTGCTGCACACCCTCGGCGGCGCGGAGCTGCCCGCTCCCGAAGTGGTGTGCGTGCGCCAGGTGGCGGGACCCATGCGCGACGACCGCGAGGTGACCCTGCTCCGGCATCTGGAGCGCATGGGCAGCACCCTCGTCAACAGCGTCGACGCCCATCTCACCAGCCGCAACAAGCTCTGGCAGCTCCAGGAACTCGCCCTGGCGGGACTGCCGGTGCCCGACACCCTCTCCTACGCCACCGCGCCGCTCGAAGGCGTGGTCCGCAGCCCTCGCCTTGACGGGCCGTGCGTGGTGAAGTCCGTCAGCGGCTGCAAGGGCACGCAGGTGTTCCTCGCTCCCGACGCCCAGCTGCTGCGCGCGCTGGCCGGCAGCCTCCAGCACGAGGTGCCGTTCCTGTTCCAGGAGCACGTGGCCCACTCCCACGGCCGCACCCTGCGCGTCATCGTCGTCGACGGCGAGCCGGTGGACGCCGTGCTGCACACCTCCGGCAACGGCGGCCTCACCGCCAACATCGCCAAGGGCGGCTCCGCCGCGCTGTGCCGGGGGCACTACCCGCGCGCGGAGGAGCTGGCGGTGGCCGCGGCCCGCGCCCTGGGCCTGGACATCGCCGGGGTGGACCTGCTGTTCGCCTCGGAGGACACCTACACCGTCTGCGAGGTCAACTCCGTCCCCGGCTGGCGCCCGGCGATGGAGGCGGTCGTCCCCGCCCTCACCGCCTGCGTCGGCCGTCGCCTGGCCGCCCGCGCCGAAGCCCGGGCAGAAAACCTGGTGGACGGCCCGAATCGGGCGGTGCGATAGTCCGGCTGTGACGACGACCTTCCCCTGTCCCGCCCCCGTTTCCCTGGCCGACGGCCTCGTGCTGCGCGAGGCCCGCCCTCAGGACCTCGACCGGATCGGCGCGCTGCTGACCGCGCGGGGGGAGCCCGCCGACGCCCTCGACCACCGCCTCGTGGCCGAGGACCCGGACGCCGGGTGGTCCTCCTGCGCCGTGGTCGTCGACGGCGACCGCGTGGTCTCCACCGCGACGCTCCTCGACGAGAACCTGCGCGTCGGCGGCGTCCGGCTGCCCGCGGGACAGGTCGAACTGGTCGCCACGGACAAGGAGTACGAAGGCCGCGGCCTGGTGCGGGCACTCATGGGCTGGGCGCACGAACGCTCCGCCGCGCGGGGCCACGTGGTCCAGGCGATGATCGGGATCCCGTACTTCTACCGCCTGTTCGGGTACGAGTACGCCATCGACATGCCGCAGACCCTGGCCGTGCGGACACCGCCGCCCGGTGCGGGAGCTCCCGCGCTGCGCGCCGCCGGGCCCGCCGACATCCCGGCGATGGCGGCCCTCCAGGACGCGGCGCAGGAACGGTTCGACGTGGCGATGCCGCACTCGGCCGCCTGCTGGCGGTGGCTGCTTGAGCACGAGGCGAGCGCGCTGTGGGTCCTGGAGCGGGCCGGAGCCGTCGTCGCCACCGGGCGCACCACGCCGGGGAACGACGGGGTGCTCCTCGCCGAGGCCGCCGCACGCGACGAGGCGGCGGCCCGGGAGCTGCTGCGCGGGGTCGCCGCCCTGGCCCCCGAGGGGCCGGTGCGCGTCGTCGACCGGCCGGGCACGGTGACGTCCGCCGCCTGGCGGGAGTTCCTGGAGCACGCGCCGCGCGAGCAGGCCGAGCAGTACTACGTCCGCGTCCCGGACACAGCTGCGCTCCTGGACCGGCTGCGGCCGCTGCTCTGGCAGCGCCTCACCGCGGCCGGCGCGGATCCCGGCGATCGCGACATCGTCGTGTCCACCTTCGGCGCCCACTACCGGTTGCCGGTGCGGGCCGACGGCCTCGGGCCCGTGGTCACCGGCGGGCCGATGCAGGGCCCCAGGGCCGTGGGCGGCGCCGGGGTGGCGCCCGACCAGCTGCCCGCCCTGCTGTTCGGCCCGCACGGCTTGGAGGGCCTGACACGCCTGCGACCCGACGTCTACGCCGCGCGGGAGGAGCTGTTCCGGGTGCTCTTCCCGCCGCTGACCGCGGACGTGCTCAGCTTCTACCTGCCGTTCTGAGGCGGGTGGGCCCGCCACAGGAAGATGTCGGCCTTGCCGTTGGTGTCGCCCGGGACGATGCCCGCGTCGGGGCTGTCGAAGACGAGGCGGTCCTCACCGGCGAGGGCTCCGGGAACGGCCCGCGCGTTGCCGTGGACGCCGGTCTCCCGGCCGCTCGGGACGTGGCGCAGGCGGAGCGCCGAGTACGCCACGGGGTCGTTGCTCTGGTAGAGCACCTGGTGGCCGTTCTCGCTGAGTGCGTCGATCCTCTTGCCGGGGAGCCGCGTGGTCGCGCCGTTGGGTACGTCACGGACGTAGGCGCCGTTCGTCGTGTTGATGGCGACGGTACGGCCGTTCCCGCTGAGCTGGACGAGTTCGCTCGACCCGCTGTCGTCGACGCGGACGCGGGCGTGCTGGTCGCGGTCGTAGCGCCAGACCTCGCCGGTGCCCGCGTCGCGGTAGGCGACGTAGCGGCCGTCGGCGCTGATGGACGGCTCCTGCATGTCGCGGGTGGAGACCGGCGGGCCCTCGCTCACGGTCTCGTAGGTGTCCTTGACGCGGTCGTAGACGTCGACGCGGGACGGGACCGAGGGGTGGTCGGGCAGTTGGGTGAAGGCGATGTAGCGGCCGTCGGCGCTCATGGTGGCGCTGTTGGAACCGGCCTTGGCCGGACCGCTGCTGACGGTCCTCGTCTGCCCGGTCTCCAGGTCGGCCAGTTTGACCTTGACCGTCTGGCTGCCCCAGCCGAGGTAGGTGACGTACCGTCCGTCGTCGCTGACGGCGGGGTCCTGCAAGGAGTCCCTGATCCGTTTGACCGCGCCGGTCGCGTTGTCACGGACGTGCACCGTGCCGGGCGGGCGGGGCGCGGGCTCCGACGTGAGGTTGGTGGCGGCGCTGTGGAAGACGGTGAAGGCGCCGTTCCGCGACAGGGAGGCGTGGGTCGAGTTGTTGTCGGCCTGGGTGCCGTCGGCGGCGACGGACACGCGCTCCACGCTCGGCGCGGGTGACCTGACGGGCCCGGCCGCCTGCGCTGTCGCGGGCAGCGCGGTGAGGGTGACGACTCCGACCGCGGTGACCGCGACGGCGGCCCTGCCGATCCGTAAGGCGCGTACGGCGGACGACTGCACGCTTCTAGCCAAGGACATGTTCCCCCCAGAGCGTGTTCCCCCCGGCCCGACGCCGAGGGCCTCCACGGATCCAAGCGCACCCTTGGGCACGGGTCAATCGGACGCCATGCGTACAACCTGGACGGGCCTCCAGGTGTCGGTGAGTCTCCCCCCACGGTGGTGCTCCGCCCGCTTCAGCCGCTGCGCGGGGCCCCGGCGCCGGGTGTCCGCCCCAGGCTCGTGCTCAGCATGCGGGCGGCGCGCTGGGCGGCTTCGACGGTGGTGGCCAGGCGGCGCGTGTCCACGACGGCCACGCCGACGGCGGCGACGACCTCGCCCGAGAGGGCGTGCACCGGCACCGCCAGGCAGTTGCGCTCGCCCTCCCACTCGTACTGGTGCATGTCGGCGCCCTGCTCGCGGGCCCTGCGCACCCGACGGGTCCACTGGACCGAGGTGTGCCCCTGGGGCGGCGGGGCGGCCGTCGGCCCCGCGGCGGCGAAGATCACGTCGGCGGCGCTGTCGGGCGGCAGCGTCTGGCCCGCCAGATGGGGGAAGAACTCCCGGGCGGCCGCGGGTATCCCGGTCACCACCGTCATCTGCCCGGCGTGCGGAACGGTCAGGCAGACCGTCGCCCGCGTCACCGAGACCAGGTGCCGCAACGGCAGCGCCGCGTTCCTCTCCAGGGCCCGATGGGCGTTCCAGGACCGCCCCAGACGGGCCACGGTCGCGCCGATGCGGTAGCCGCCGTCGTGCCGCTCCACCGCGCCGAGGGCGGTGAGCTGGTCGAGCAGCCGGTGCACGGTGCTCTTGGGCAGTCCGGTCGCGTGACTGAGCCCGGTCGGTCCGGCCTCGCCCACCCGGGCGAGCTCCTCCAGCAGGAGGAAGGCCCCCTCCAACACCCCGCGCCCGGACGGCGTGCGCGCGTGGTCCATGGCTCCCCCCTCACGGCCGCCGAGGCGTTCGGCGGCCTCTCGCTCCGGTCCGCCGGACACCCTAGGACGGTCCGCTGCCCCGCCGGTGAACAACCGGGCCGGAGCGATCACGATCCGGCCACCGGGCCTATGCCCTACGGTCTTGCCATGGTGTCGAGTGAGGGGCTCGCTGCCGACCGCCGTGACCGGAGCGGCGGGGGCGGGGCCGGGGGCGGAGGCGGAGCGGTGGTCGAGGAAGACGACGTGGTCGCTGTGGTGATGGCGGCGTCGCGCCTGGTGATGGGCATGTCGGCACGGGCGCTGGCCGAGGTGGACGAGACGCTCTCGCTGCCGCAGCTGCGGACGATGGTCGCCCTGGAGGGGTGCGGCCCGGTCAAACTCGCCGAACTGGCCGAGGTGTTGGGAGTGAACGCCTCGACGGCGCTGCGCGCGGTGGCGCGGCTCGAAGCGGGCGGGCTCGTGGACCGCCGGGCCAATCCCGACAGCAGGCGCGAGGTGATCCTCACGCTGACGCCGTCGGGCGCGACCCTGGTGGAGCGCGTCCTGCGGCACCGGCGCCGGGAGGTGGCCAGGCTCGTCGAAGGGGTGCCGCCCGAGGCACGGTCCGGACTGGTGGCGGGGCTGCGGGCGTTGCTGGAAGTGGCGGGCGACCGTTCCATCCATGTGCCCGAGGTCGCCGAGGAGTTCCGGCAGCCGGCTCTTTGATCGAGCCACGCGGCCCCCTTGCCCTCCGGCGCATAAGGGCGGCCTCCAGCGTCAGGGGCGAGCGGGACGCCGCGCCGCCACCGCGTGCCCCTGCACCGTCAGCCACACCGCCGCCGCGACCCACGCGAGCAGGTGGACGGCCACGCCCGGCGCGTGCGGCGTCAGCGTGGCGGTGACGCGCGCGGTGGCGGTGGCGTACATGCCGACGGGGAAGACGACGCACCACAGGGCGGGCTCGTACGCCAGCGGGACGCGGTGGTGGAAGTGCCGCCAGCAGCCCGTGGCGAGCAGCGGCGGGATGAGCGCGGTCGCCCAGCTCCAGAGGACGACCACGGCGAGGGCGAGCGTGCCGCGCACCGCGTGCGGCAAGAGAGCCTCGTGGTCGTGGAGTTGGGTGCCCGCGAGCGTGCTGATGGCCACGGCACCCATCGTGACCCAGTACGCCGGGGTGCAGCGCGCGGGGTCCGGCGGACGGCGCAGCAGCCTGCGGCCGAGGACGGTGGCGGTGCCCGCGTACAGCAGGACCCCGCACCACCACAGGGCGAACGCGAGCGGCACGAACACGGGGCGCGGCGGCAGGCTGGTGAGGCAGAGGACCAGCGACTGGAGGCCGACGGTCGCCAGGAACCAGGTGCCGTCGGCCTCCCGCGCGGCCGTGCGCGGCAGGCGCGCGAGGCCGACGGCGAGCACCGCCCAGGCCGCGCCCGCCGCGGCGAGCAGGACGTACGCCGTCCCGCGTGCGGGGCCGCGGCTGAGGCGGGTGGCGAGGACGCCGGAGGCCGCGACGAAGGTGAAGTGCCCGAACACCCGGGTGGGGTCGGCCAGTTCGGCTCGCAGGACCGCGGGGTGGAACAGGGCCTTGGCGCCGCTCGCCACCAGGAGGGCCGCGTAGAGCGCGCACGCGAAGGCGAAGAGCAGCGCGGAGGCGGTGCGGATCCCGGCTTCGTCGAGGGCCCGGGACACGATGCCGGTGGCCATGACGGGCGCGAAGCACGCCGGTGGCAGCGACCGGCACCGGTCACGGAGCCGGAGCCCGCGCCTCACCGGCGCGCGGCGGCGTCCCGTACCGGCGGGGCGGCCACCGGCGCGGGCCGCGCGCCGCGGGAGCGGTACACGATGTAGGGACGGACCAGATAGCCGACCGGGGCGGTGAAGGCGTGCACGAGGCGGCTGAACGGCCACAGCGCGAACAGCGCCAGGGCGAGCAGCGTGTGCGCCTGGTAGACGAACGGGGCGTGGGACATCGCCGACACGTCGGGGTCCAGGGCGAACAGGGAGCGGACCCACACGGAGACCCCGAGCCGGTAGTCGTAGTGGTGGGGCGGCGCGGTGGAGGCGGTCGCGGTGATCCCGGCCAGGATCACCGCGGCGAGGAGCGGGTAGACGGCGCGGTCGCTGCGGCTGGTGGCGCCGCGGACTGCCGGTACGCGCAGGCGGCGGTAGAGCAGGATCGCGAGCCCGGCCAGGGTGGCGAGGCCCGCGATGCCGCCGACGAGCAGCGCGTTGGCGTGGTAGAGCCACTCGTGGACGTGGACGCGGTCGGTGAAGGCCTCGGGGACGAGCAGGCCGATGAGGTGTCCGGCGACGACGAAGAGCAGACCGAAGTGGAAGAGGGGGCCGCCGACCCGCAGGAGCCGGCTCTCGTGCAGCTGGCTGGAGCGGGTGGTGAAGCCGAACCGGTCGTAGCGGTAGCGCCACACGGTGCCCGTGACCATGAAGGCCACGACGAGGTAGGGCAGCACGCCCCACAAGGTGGTGTGCAGGTGGTTCACGGGACGGTCTCCTCCTCGTGCGGGTGCGCAGCGGCTCGTCGGGGGAAGGGCAGGAGGCCGACCGTCTCGGTGGGCGGTCCCGTCCGGGCCAGGCGCAGTGCGGCCGCGCGGTCGGTGGGCGAGGCGCCGGGCAGGGTGCGGCAGACGGCTTCGAGGACGTCGGCGTAGGGGCTGTGGTGGTCGCGCAGGGCGAGCCTGAGGAGCTCGACGGCGGCGCGGTGCTCCCGCAGGGCGGTGCGCCCCGGTGCGGGGCAGCGGGCGGCGAACTCCAGGGCCAGGGGCAGGAAGTCGGGCAGTTCGTCGGCGGGCGGCTGCCACCCGTGCGCGCGGTACAGGTCCTGCCAGCGCAGCAGGGACCGGCCGCGGCGGCGCGTGTCGCCGTCGGTGTAGTACGTCAGGTGCAGGGTGCGCCTGCGGCTGCGGTCGAAGGTCGCCACATAGCGCGCGGACAGGTCGAGCACGGGGACGTCGGCGACGGCCGCGCAGAACCGGAGCAGCGGTTCCGCGCGGGGCCCGGGGGCGGCGGCGAGGGCGGTGGTGACCGCGTGGAGCCGGTGCGGCCAGTCCGCGTCGGGGTGGCGCAGGAGCAGGGAAGCGGCCTGGTGGACGAGGGGTGAGTCGCTCATGCCCGGTGTCCTTCGGGGCCGGGGAAGAGGCCATCGGGGCGGCCCTGCCCGTTCCAGTCGAGGAGGTTGACGCGGCCGCGCAGCGAGGTCCCGGCGTGTTCGGGCTCGGGCTCCTCGGTGCCGGGCAGCGGGGTGTGGAAGGCGTCGGCGTCGAACATGCCCGGGCCGTGGTCGTGGTCGAGGCTGCAGCCGTCGGGCTCGTCGCCGGTGGCGGTGGTGTGGTAGCCGGTGGGGATGACGTAGCGCTCGTCGTACTTGGCGAGGGCGAGCAGCCGGTACATGGCCTCGATCTCCGCGGCGTCCATGCCGACGGCGCGGGCGATGGCGGGGTCCTGCTCCTCGCCGAGGTTGACGCGCCGCATGTGGGAGCGCATCGCGGCGAGGCGGCACAGCGCGGCCTCGACGGGCGCGGGGTCGCCCGCGGTGAACAGGCCGGCCAGGTAGGAGACGGGGATGCGCAGGGTGTCGATGGCGGCGAACAGCTTGGCGGGGTCCTCGCCGTCGTGGCCGGTGGCGGTGAGGGACTCGACCACCGGGGAGAGCGGCGGCACGTACCAGACCATGGGCAGCGTGCGGTACTCGGGATGCAGGGGCAGGGCCACCTGGTACCGGCTGATCAGGTCGTACACCGGGGAGCGGCGGGCGGCGGTGATCCAGTCGTGGGGGATGCCGGACGCCTCGGCGGCGGCCGCGACCCGGGGGTCGAAGGGGTCGAGGAAGCAGTCCAGTTGGGCCTGGTACAGGTCCTTCTCGTCGGGGGTGGCGGCGGCCTCCCCCGCCTTGTCGGCGTCGTAGAGGATCACGCCGAGGTAGCGCAGCCGGCCGACGCAGGTCTCGGAGCAGACGGTGGGCTGCCCGGCCTCGATGCGCGGGTAGCACAGGGTGCACTTCTCGGCCTTGCCGGTGGTGTGGTTGAAGTAGACCTTCTTGTACGGGCAGCCGGTGACGCACATGCGCCAGCCGCGGCAGCGGTCCTGGTCGACGAGGACGATGCCGTCCTCGATGCGCTTGTAGAGCGCGCCGGAGGGGCACACGGCGACGCAGGACGGGTTGAGGCAGTGCTCGCAGATGCGGGGCAGATAGAACATGAACGCCTGCTCGTACTCCAGGCGCACCTGTTCGCCGATGTCCTTCAGGACGGGGTCGCCCGCGAGGTGCTGCGGCCCGCCGCCGAGGTCGTCGTCCCAGTTGGGGCCCCAGGTGACGGACGTCGGGCGGCCGTCGATCTGGGAGCGCGGCGCGGCCGTGGGGACGTCGTCGCCCAGGGGCGCGCTGATCAGGTTGTCGTAGTCGTAGGTCCACGGCTCGTAGTAGTCGTCGAGGGAGGGCAGTTCGGGGTTGGCGAAGAGCCGTGCCAGGCGGCGGGCGCGGCCGCCGCTGCGCGGCACGAGACAGCCGTGCTTGAGCCGCCAGCCGCCCTTCCACTTGTCCTGGTCCTCGTAGCCGCGGGGGTAGCCCTGGCCGGGGCGGGTCTCGACGTTGTTGAACCAGGCGTACTCGGTGCCCGAGCGGTTGGTCCACGTCTGCTTGCAGGTGACCGAGCAGGTGTGGCAGCCGATGCACTTGTCGAGGTTCATCACCATCGCCACCTGGGCCATGCAGCGTCCGATGGGGCCTTCGTCACGGGGCATCAGTACTGCACCTCCTGGGAGCGGCGGCGGATGACCGTGACCGCGTCGCGCTGGTTGCCGGTCGGGCCGTAGTAGTTGGGGGCGAAGGACAGCTGGGCGTGTCCGCCGATGAGGTGGGTCGGTTTGACGAGGAGCCGGGTGAGGGCGTTGTGGACGCCGCCGCGCCGCCCGGTGCGCTCCGACTTGGGGACGTTCACCAGGCGTTCCTGCACGTGGTACATGAACACCGTGCCGGGCGGCATCCGGTGCGAGACGACGGCGCGGGCGACGACCACGCCGTTGGCGTTGACCGCTTCGATCCAGTCGTTGTCCGCCACGCCGATCGCCGCGGCGTCGGTGACGCTGATCCAGATGACGGGCCCGCCGCGGGCGAGGGTCTGCATCAGGAGGTTCTCCTGGTACTCGGAGTGGATGGACCACTTCGAGTGCGGTGTCAGATAGCGCACGGTCACCGAGGTGCCGTCGGTGGCGGGCCGCTCGCCGAGGAGGGCCAGGTCGAGGGGCGGCCGGTAGACGGGTAGCTGTTCGCCGAACTCGGTGATCCAGGGGTGGTCGAGGTAGAAGTGCTGCCGTCCGGTGAGGGTGTGCCAGGGCTTGCGGTGTTCGGTGTTGATCGTGAAGGGCGCGTAGCGCCGGTCGGACGCCTCCTTGCCGGACCATTCGAAGCTGGCGCTGACCTGCACGGGGCGGGCCTGGGTGTCGGAGAAGACGACGCGTCGCTCGGCGACCGACGCGGCGAGTTCCTCGAGGCCGCTGTCGCCGCCGCAGCGTTCGGCCAGCCGGCGCAGGCCTTCGGCGGCGACGCGGCCGTTGGTGGTGCCGGAGAGGGCGAGGATCGCCTCGCACAGCTTGACGTCCGTGTCCAGCAGGGGCCTGCCCCGGGCCGGCCCTTGGGCGGCGGTGCCGCAGCGGGCCGTCAGCCAGCGGCTCTCGGGGGTGGTGCGCACGGTGACGCCCTTGACCTGGAGGCCCAGTTCGTCGGGCAGCGGGCCGAGCGCGGCGAGCTTGTCGGCGATGGCCCGGTAGTCGCGCTCGACGAGCGTGTACTGCGGCCGGGTGGGCCCCGGTGGCGGTGCCTCGCCGGGGGTGTCGTGCTGGAGGGCCGTGGCCACCAGGTCGTGGGCGACGTCCAGGCGCCCGTGGGCGAGGCGGGACACCTCGGCGGCGAGCCCGTGGAAGATCTCGAAGTCGGTGCGGGCCTGCCAGGGCGGGTTGATCGCCGGGGAGAAGGCGTGCACGTAGGGGTGCATGTCCGTGCTGGACAGGTCGTGCTTCTCGTACCAGGTGGCGGCGGGCAGCACGAGGTCGGCGAAGAGCGTGGTGGAGGTCATGCGGAAGTCGAGCGCGAGCAGCAGGTCGAGCTTGCCGCGCGGGGCCTGTTCGTGCCAGGCGACGTCCTGGGGCCGGTCGTCGGGCGGGACCTCGTCGGCGCTCGCGTTGTCGGTGGTGCCGAGCAGGTGCCGCTGGAAGAACTCGTTGCCCTTGGCCGAGGAGCCGATCAGGTTGGCCCGCCACACCGTCAGGACGCGGGGCCAGTTGGCGGGGTCGTCGGGGTCCTGGAAGGCGTGGGTGAGGCGGCCCGCAGCCTCCTCGGCGGCCACCCAGGGGCCGGGCTCCGCGCCCGCCTCGTGGATCCGCCGCCCCAGGGTCAGCGGGTTGGCCGAGAAGGTGGGGTAGGCGGGCATCCACCCCTGCCGGGTCGAGCGGGCGAGCAGGTCCGCGGTGTGCAGCCCGCTCAGCGCCCCCGCTCCGGTGGGCGAGGCGAGGGCGTCCGCGGTGGTCCTGTCGTAGCGCCACTGGTCGGTGTGCAGGTACCAGTAGGGCGTGCCGGCCATCTGCCGCGAGGGGCGGGCCCAGTCGGAGCCGGTGGCCAGCTGCTGCCAGCCGGCGTAGGGGCGGACCTTCTCCTGTCCCACGTAGTGCGCCCAGCCGCCGCCGTTGACGCCCTGGCAGCCGGTGAGCAGCAGCAGCGAGAGGAACGAGCGGTAGATCGTGTCGGAGTGGAACCAGTGGTTGGTCCCGGCCCCCATCACGATCATGCAGCGGCCCCGGGTCTGCTCCGCGGTGCGGGCGAACTCGCGGGCGGCGCGCACCACGGCCCCCGCGGACACCGAGGTGACGGCTTCCTGCCAGGCGGGGGTGCAGGGGGCCGAGGCGTCCTCGTACGGGACGGGCCGCTGTCCGTCGAGGGCCTCGCGTGCCACGCCGTACTGGGCCAGCATCAGGTCGAACACCGTGGTGACCAGGCGGCCGCCGACGCGGGTGGTCGGCACGGTGCGGCGGACCGTCGCGCCCGCCCCCTCCTGGTCGACGGCTCCGTCGAAGCGGGGAAGCACCACCGTCGCGGTCCCGGCGCCCGGGTGTCCGAGGAGGCTCAGCACGGGGTCGAGGTCACCCAGGTCGAGGTTCCAGCGGCCCTCGCCGCCCTTGCTCCAGCGGTCGCCGAGGGTGCCGCCCGGCACCACGGTCTCGCCCGTGACCGCGTCGAGGAACACCGGCATCCAGCGCCGCGCGTCCGCGTGCGCCTCCTGTGCCAGGTCCGCGTCCACGGCGGTGGCGAAGGGCCCCGGGGCGTACGTTCCCTGCTCCCGCTCGTCCAGGGCGATCAGGAACGGCAGGTCGGTGAACCGTTTGACGTAGTCGGTGAAGTACGGCACCTGTCGGTCGACGAAGCACTCGCGCAGGATCACATGGCCCATCGCCATGGCGAGCGCGCCGTCGGTCCCGGGGTGCGGGTGCAGCCATTCGTCGGCGAACTTCGTCGCGTCGGCGTAGTCCGGCGACACGACCACGACCTTCTGGCCCCGGTAGCGGGCCTCGGCCATCCAGTGGGCGTCCGGGGTGCGGGTCACCGGCACGTTCGAGCCCCACAGCATCAGATACGCGGCGTCCCACCAGTCGCCGGACTCGGGCACGTCGGTCTGGTCGCCGAAGACCTGGGGCGAGGCGACGGGCAGGTCGGCGTACCAGTCGTAGAAGGACAGCATGGGCGCGCCGATCAGGGCGTGGAAGCGGGCGCCGACGGCGTGCGAGGCCATCGACATCGCCGGGATCGGTGAGAAGCCCGCGATCCGGTCGGGGCCGTACGCGTCGAGGGTGTGCACGTACGCGGCCGCCGCGATCTCCAGGGCCTCCTGCCAGCTGACGCGCACCAGGCCGCCGTGGCCGCGCGCCGCCTGGTAGCGGCGCCGCCGCTCCGGGTCCTGGGTGATCTCCGCCCAGGCCGCGACGGGGTCGCCGAGCCTCCGCTTGGCGGACCGGAACATCTCCACCAGAACGCCGCGAGCCAGCGGGTACCGCACGCGTGTGGGCGAGTAGGTGTACCAGGAGAAGGACGCGCCGCGCGGGCAGCCCCGCGGTTCGTAGTCGGGCCGGTCGGGTCCGGTGGAGGGGTAGTCGGTGGCCTGCGTCTCCCAGGTGATCAGGCCGTCCTTGACGTACACCTGCCACGAACACGAGCCGGTGCAGTTAACGCCGTGGGTGGAGCGCACCACCTTGTCGTGGGCCCACCGCTCCCGGTAGGGCTGGTCGTTGACCTTCTGACCTGGGCGGAAGACCGCTCGGCCCTCCGGTGTCGTGGGTGCCTTGTGAAGTAATCGGCCGATTTCGAGCAGTCGCTCGGCGGCGTCCGCGGCGGCGCGCTCCGCCTTCGCCCTGCTGCGTCCCATGCCCATGTCGCGGGCCCTCCTCGGGCATCGCGGTGCCGCCGTGCGGTGGTGGTCACGTCGGCACACACCTCATCGATCGAGGGCCAGAGTGCTCCTGGCCGGGCTCTGGTGTGGACCACTTTTCGGCCAGTTGGTTGTACTTAGAACTTATTTTTCTTGCTCTTTGCAATGGTTCAATATGCGATCGCTCATGCGTTCCCCGCGTGCCCGAACAGGCCAGGTGGACGCGCCCTCCGAGGCCCGGGTCCGGCTCTGATCGTTTCCGCCCGCGGGCTGCCGTAAGGTACTGACGCCCCACCGCAAGAAGCACGAACACGGAGCAAGTACGCGTGTCACCCTCCCTCCAGCCGGTCCTCGACCGCATCGCTGACGAGATCCAGCGCCTGCCGGGCCGCGGCCGCCCGGCCGACTACATCCCGGCGCTCGCCTCGGCGGACCCGCGGCGGTTCGGGATGGCGGTCGCCGAGCTCGACGGCACGGTCTACGGCGTCGGGGACTGGCAGCAGCCCTTCTCCACCCAGTCCATCACCAAGGTCTTCACGCTCGCCCTCGATCTGAGCCTGGAGGGCGAGCTGCTGTGGGAGCACGTGGGCCGGGAGCCGTCGGGCAACCCGTTCAACTCGCTGGTGCAGCTGGAGTACGAGCACGGCATCCCGCGCAACCCCTTCATCAACGCCGGCGCCCTCGTCGTCACCGACCGGCTGCAGAGCCTGACCGGAGACGCCGCCGGAGTGCTGCGCGACTTCCTGCGCGCCGAGTCCGGAAACGACCGCCTCACCTTCGACGAGCACGTCGCCGACAGCGAGACCGAGCACGGCGACCGCAACGCCGCCCTCGCGCACTTCATGGCGTCGTACGGCAACATCGCCAACGCCGTCCCCGAACTCCTCGCCCAGTACTTCCGCCAGTGCTCCATCGAGGCGTCCTGCGCCGACCTCGCCCTGGCCGCCGGGTTCCTCGCCCGCCACGGCATACGGGCCGACGGCTCCACGCTGCTCACCCGCAGCCAGGCCAAGCAGATCAACGCGGTCATGCTGACCTGCGGCACGTACGACGCCGCCGGTGACTTCGCCCACCGCGTGGGCCTGCCCGGCAAGAGCGGCGTGGGCGGCGGCATCATCGCCGTCGTGCCCGGGCGCTGCACCCTGTGCGTGTGGAGCCCCGGCCTGGACCAGCGCGGGAACTCCGTGGCGGGCGTCGCCGCGCTCGACCGCTTCACCACGCTCACCGGGCTCTCCGTCTTCTGAGCGCGCCGTCGGCGCCGCCGCTCAGGCCCCGGCGGGTGGGGCCCCGCGGTCTGCGCCCGTCAGGCGCAGCTGGACCTGCACCTCCTGGTCGCCCGACACCGTGCCCTCGGCCGCGGCGCTGAAGGCCCCTTCGAGCACCGCGCGCAGCCGGTCGACCGCAGCCGGGCCGCCCTGAAGGTCGGCGGTCACGGAGCCCGAGAGGAGCACTCCCGGCACCGGGCCCGGGGCCCGGGAGGCCTCGAAGGAGCCGGTCCAGACGGCGGGCCGCGTCGCCTCGGTCTGGCGTGGCGCGTCGTCGCCGCGGTCGCCGCGGAAGTGCGTGCACAGGGCCTCGAAGACCGCGTCCGCGTCGGCGGCCGAGCAGTCGCTGAGCACCACGTGCACGAGGTCGGGGGACGAGGGCGGCGGCTGCGGGCTCGGTGTGTCGTTCATGCTGTTCTCCCGTCGGGTCGTGGGTGGCTGGTGCGGCGTCACAGGTCGCGCAGCACGGGCAGCAGTTCCTTCTCGGCCCAGGCGATGAACGGCAGCTGGTGGTCGCCGCCCACCTGGACGAGGGCGATCTCGGTGAAGCCGGCCTCCGCGTACGGGCGCACCGCCTCGACGAACGCGTCGACGTCGGCCCCGCACGGGATCTGCCGTGCGACGTCCTGCTGCGTGACGTGCTGGGTGGCTGCGGCGAAGCCGGACGGGCCGGGCAGTTCGGCGTTGACCGGCCAGCCGCCCACGCTCCAGCGGAACTGCTCGTGGGCGCGGGCGATCGCCGCGCCCTCGTCGGGGTCGTAGCAGACGGGCAGCTGGCCGACGCGGGGCTTGCCGCTGCCGCCGTGCCGGTCGAAGGCGTCGAGCAGCTCGGGCTTCGCCTCGGTGGCGATGACCAGGTCGGCGTGGCGGCCGGCCAGGGCGCACGACAGCTCGCCGGAGACGGCCACGCCGAGGGGCGGCGGCTCGTCCGGCAGGTCCCACAGGCGGGCGTTCGCCACGTCGAAGTGGGTGCCCTGGTGGTGGACGGTGTCCCCCGAGAAGAGCGCCCGGATGATCCCCACGGCCTCTTCGAGCATCTCCAGCCGGACCTCGGGGGCGGGCCAGCCGCCACCGACCACGTGCTCGTTGAGGTTCTCGCCGCTGCCGAGCCCGAGCCGGAAGCGGCCCTCGCAGAGCAGCTGCATCGTGGCGGCCTTCTGGGCCACCACGGCGGGGTGGTAGCGGAACGTCGGGCAGGTCACGTACGTCATGAGCGGGATCCGCGAGGTCGCCTGCGCGGCGGCGCCGAGCACGCTCCACACGTACGGCGCGTGGCCCTGCTCCGCCAGCCACGGGAAGTAGTGGTCCGAGGCCACGGAGAAGTCGAAACCGGCGCTCTCCGCGGCGACCACATGCTCGACGAGGGAGCGCGGTCCCGTTTGCTCGGTCATCATCGTGTAGCCGATTTTCACCATGATCTACGCTTTTGCCTCACTGGCTCGCCTGAAACCCACGAACCCTGATGGCGGACAGCACACGGCTGCGCCCCCGCCGTCGGGGTACTGGGTACCGAGTGGCCCCCACAGTCCGAAGTAGGCGGGCCGGAGAGGCGGAGTCCGGTGCGTACCGTGGGTGTGGAGGAGGAGCTCCTCCTGTTCGACCGTGACAGTGGGGAGCCGCGGGCCCTGTCGACGGCTGTCCTGGCCCGCGCGGCCAGGGACTCCGACGGGCACGGCGGTGCTGAGGAGAGCGGGAACGGGGACTCCAAGCAATCCGAGGGCTCCGAGGAATCCGAGGGGGCCAAGGCGTCCGAGGGTTCCGAGGTGTCCAAGGGATCCGAGGACTCCGAGGACTCCGCCTTCGAGAAGGAGCTGCACGGCCACCAGATCGAATTCGCCACGCGGCCGCAGTCGGACATGGACAGCCTCTCCGCCGAGATCGTCCGGTGGCGGGCGGAGGCGGCCCGGCACGCCGGGGACGTCGGCGCCTCGGTGGCCGCCCTGGCCACCTCTCCCCTGCCCGCGAGCCCCTCCGTCAACGTGGGCAGCCGCTTCCAGTGGATGGAGGAGCAGTTCGGCCTCACCACCCAGGAGCAGCTGACCTGCGGCTGCCACGTGCACGTCGCGGTGGAGTCGGACGAGGAGGGCGTGGCCGTCGTCGACAGGATCCGGCCGTGGCTGGCGGTCCTCGTCGCGCTGAGCTCCAACTCCCCGTTCTGGCAGGGCAAGGACAGCCAGTACGCCAGCTACCGCAGCAGGGTGTGGGGGCGCTGGCCGATGGCGGGCCCCACCGAGCTCTTCGGCTCGGCCGAGCGGTACGAGCGGCAGGTCAGCGACATGGTGACCACCGGGGTGCTGCGCGACCGTGGCATGGTCTACTTCGACGCCCGGCTCTCCCACCGCTACCCCACCGTCGAGATCCGGGTGGCGGACGTGTGCCTCGACGCGGGCACCACCGTCCTGATCGCCGCGCTCTGCCGGGCCCTCGTCGAGACGGCCGCGCGGGAGTGGCGCGCGGGCACGCCGCCGCTGGGGCACGGCGTCAGCCTGCTGCGGCTCGCCGCGTGGCGCGCCGCGCGCTCCGGCCTGGACGGCCCGCTCCTGCACCCGCTGTCGATGCGGCCGGTGCCCGCCGCCGAGGCGGTACGCACCCTGCTCGACCACGTGCGCGACGCCCTCCACGACACCGGGGACCTCGCCCTGGCCCGCGAACGCACGGCACGCCTCCTCGCCCACGGCGCCGGGGCCCACATCCAGCGCGACCTCCTCCGGCGCACCGACAGCCTGCGCTCCGTGATCACGGAATGCGTCCGACACACCCAGGCGCCGCCGACGTGACTGCGGCTCAGCCGCAGGTCATGATCCTCCCCACGCTCACCCGCACGTCAACCCGCCGTAACCCACGCCGCCTTGGATGACCGACGCCGGTGCTTCCAGCCGGCGCCCGTCCCCACCCCCACAGGGAGAGACTCCGTGCCCCACCCCACCCCCCGCACCTGCCTCGTGGCCCTCGCCACGGCGGCGACGCTGGCCGCGACGGCCCCGAACGCGTCGGCCGCCGAGGCGCCGCCCCGCCTGAAGGTGCTCACGTACAACGCCTTCCTGTTCAGCAAGACGCTGTACCCGAACTGGGGGCAGGACCACCGGGCCAAGGAGATACCGGCCGCCGGGTTCTTCCGGGGGAACGACGTCGTCGTGTTGCAGGAGGCGTTCGACAACTCCGCCTCCGACGCGCTCCAGAAGAACGCCTCGGCGCTCTACCCGCACCAGACGCCGGTGGTGGGCCGGAGCAAGTCCGGGTGGGACGCCACCGGGGGCGCGTACTCCGCGCTGACCCCGGAGGACGGCGGCGTGACGGTCCTCAGCAAGTGGCCGATCGTGCGCAAGGAGCAGTACGTCTACAAGGACGCCTGCGGCGCGGACTACCACTCCAACAAGGGGTTCGCCTACGTCGTCCTGGACGTGAACGGCACGAAGGTGCACGTGGTCGGCACCCACGCCCAGTCCACCGACCCCGGCTGCTCGGCGGGCGAGGCGGCCACGACGCGCGCCAAGCAGTTCAAGGAGCTGGACGCGTTCCTGGACGCCAAGGGCATCCCGGCGAACGAACAGGTCATGGTCGCGGGCGACTTCAACGTGGACTCGCACAGCCCGGAGTACGCCTCGATGCTCGCCGACGCGGGCCTCGCGCCCGCCGACGAGCGGACCGGGCACCCGTACTCCTTCGACACGCGGGACAACTCGATCGCCGCCGAGCGCTACCCGAGCGACCCCCGCGAAGACCTCGACCACGTCCTGCACCGCCAGGGCCACGCCCGTCCTTCGGGGTGGAAGAACGACGTGGTCAAGGAGCGGAGCGCGCCCTGGACGGTGTCGAGCTGGGGCAAGCAGTACACGTACACCAACCTCTCCGACCACTATCCGGTGGTGGGCGGCTGACGGACCGCCCCCCCTCGGGCTCATGTGGCGCCCGTCCACGCGTCGGCCCCGAAGGTGCCCTTGACGTCGGAGGCGAGGGTGGCGGCGTTCACCCTCGCCTCCCAGGCGTGGACGGTGGTCTTGCGGGGGCCTGCCGCCGTGCTCGGCGGCAGGCGTGCGCCTCTTCGCCCGCACCCCGCGCGGGGCCCGGCTCACCATCGACGGGCAGGCGTTCCTGCCGCACGCCCGGGCGCTGCTCCTGGCCGAGGAGCGGGCGGCGGCGTCCGTGCGCCCGGGGCGGCGCGCCCTGCGCGTGGACGTGGTCGGCCGCCGGGTCGCCACGGCGGGCCTGGTGCGCGACTTCCACCGCGCACTCCCCTCGTCCGGCCGAGCCGGACACCGGCGTCTGGAAGCCGCACCGGGCCCGCTGAGGCCGGGGCCGCGGGGCCCGGTGGCGCTGTCTACGATCGGCGTATGGCCCTCTTCCAGCTCGTACGCACCACGCCGCTCAGCCCCGACGAGGCGTGGCGGCGGCTGACGGACTGGGAGCGGCACGGCCAGGTGATGCCCCTGACCAGGGTCACGGTCTCGGGAGCGGAGTCCGGGGGTGCGGGTGCCCTGCTGACGGCGCGGTCCGGGGTCGGGTTGCTGGCGTTCGACGACGTGATGGAGGTCGTGCTCTGGCAGCCGCCGCGGGGGCGGCGCGGGACCTGCCGCCTGGTCAAGCGCGGCTCGTTCGTCACCGGGTGGGCCGAGATAGAGGTGGGCCCCGAGGAGGCGGGCGCGGGTGCGCGGGTGGTCTGGCGCGAGGAGCTGGGGGTGCGGTGGCTGCCCGGGGCGGTGGATCCCGTGGTGGCGCGGGCGGCTTCGTGGCTGTTCGGCCGGGCGGTCGACGCGCTGCTCGCCGGGCGCTGACCGGGGCGCGGTCAGTCGAGGGGCTTCTCCCACACCGAGACGTGCTGGGTGCTCTCGCTGGTGAAGGGCCGCCGGTGCCAGTCCTCCCAGCGGTCGCGGAGGCGGAGTCCGGCGAGCCGCGCCATCAGGTCGAGCTCGGCGGGCCACACGTACCGGAACGGGATGGCGCGGTGCTCGGCGCGGCCGTCGACGATCGTGACGTAGTGCGAGCTCAGCGCCTGGGTGGCCACGTCATAGGTGTCGAACGCCCACCGGGTGGGGCTGATGTGGAACGGCACGGCGGTCTGCCCGGGCGGCAGGAGGCGCAGATCGGGCACGCCGACCTCGATGACGAAGCGGCCGCCGGGGCGCAGATGGGCGGCGGCGTTGTGGAAACAGGCCACCTGGGCGTCCTGCGTGGTGAGGTTGTTGATCGTGTTGAAGACGAGGTAGACCACCGAGGCGGACCGCGCGTCCTCGACGTCGGTGGCGGCGAAGTCGCCGATGGTCACGGGCACCGCGTCGCCGCCGGGTTTGTCCCGCAGCCGGGACGCCATGGCGCGGGACATCTCGATGCCGCGCACCGGGACGCCGCGCCGGGAGAGCGGCAGGGCGATGCGGCCCGTGCCGATGCCGAACTCCAGTGCCTCGCCGTCGCCCGCGAGGTCGGCGAGGAGGTCGACGACGGGGTCCACCGCCTCCGGGCGGAACATGTCGGCCGACGACTCGTCGTAGGTGGCGGCTACGTCCTCAGCGAAGTGTCCGTCCTCAGGGAGCATGCCGGGACGGTAGCGCCCGGGGCTGAGGTGACGCACGGGGTTTTCCCCCGCACGGGATGCGTTTCCCCCGCACGGGATGCGGATCGGTCGGTGCGCGGTGAACCTGGAACCAGGGGCGACACCGCAAGGAGACATCCCATGTCTGTGCTGGACAAGCTCAAGCAGATGCTGAAGGGCCACGAGGACAAGGCGGGCCAGGGCATCGACAAGGCGGGAGACTTCGTCGACGACAAGACGCAGGGCAAGTACAGCAGTCAGGTCGACACCGCCCAGGAGAAGCTCAAGGAGCAGCTGGGCGGCGACCAGGGGCAGCAGAACCCGCCGCAGTCCTGATCGAGGAACCGAGTGGTCCGGGCCACGGCCCGGACCACGGGGTCTTCGTGCGCTACGGGCGCCGGTCGCCGCCCGGCGAGGTCCGCGCGTGCGCGGTGCGGGCGAGCTTCGGCCCCAGCCAGCGCTTGAACCGGCGCAGCGCCTCGACCTGCCCGGCGGCCTTGTCGAGGCCGTAGTAGAGCTGGGGCGGCACGTACGGCAGCAGCGGTGAGTGGCGCTGGCCGAGCAGGGCGAACATGCGGTGCGGCGGCAGGTGGATGTACCGCGGCAGGCTCTCGTACCACCGGGCGCTGTAGCGGGCGGCGCTCTGGACGGGCAGGAGGGCGGCCTCGCGCTCCTGCTGGTAGGCGGCGAGCGCTTCCGGGAGCGTGGGGTGGCCGCGCAGGGCGGTGGCCAGCGCGACGGCGTCCTCCAGGGCGAGGGTGGTGCCCGCGCCGATGGAGTAGTGGGTGGTGTGGGCGGCGTCGCCGAGGAGGACGACGTTGTCGCGGTACCAGCGCTTGTTGGTGAGGGTCTGGAAGGTCAGCCACTGGGCCCGGCCGTCGCTGGAGGAGCGGCCGATCAGGGGGTGCCCGTCCAGGAGGTGGTCGAAGAGCTTGCCCAGGAGGGTCAGGCCTTCGGCCTCGTCGGCGCGGTCGAGGCCGAGCCCGGTCCAGGTCTCCGGGGCGCACTCGACGACGACGGTGCTGCCCTCCGCGCCGTAGCCGTACGCGTAGGCCCAGATCCAGCCGTGGTCGCTCTCCACGAAGGCGAAGGTGAAGGCGTCGAAGACCTTGGTGGTGCCGAGCCAGATGTACTGGTTGCGTCCGGCCGTGACGTGCGTGCCGTGGTGCTCGGGGTGCTCGCCGCGCAGCGTGCTGTGCAGGCCGTCTCCGGCGACGATCAGGTCGGCGTCGTGGGGCAGTGCGTCGGCCGTCATCTCCTGGCCGAACTCCAGGCGTACGCCGAGGGACCGGGCCCGGGCGGCGAGCAGGTCGAGGAGGCGGTGGCGGCCGATGCCGAAGCCCTCGTCACCGCGGTGGCGCGTGACGGCGTCCCCCACGTGGGCGACGCCGTCGCGCCAGCGGACGGAGGCCTCCTCGACGGCGCGCGCGGACTCGGGGTCGTGCTCGTGGAGCTTGTCGAGGAGCCCGCGCCAGTACGTGACGCCCCAGCCGTAGGTGGAGCCCTCGGGGTTGCGCTCGTGGACGGTGATCTCGGCGGCCGGGTCCTGCCGCTTCAGGAGGATGGACAGATAGAGACCGGCGGGGCCGCCACCGACGCAGGTGACCTTCACGTACACCTCTGCAAGTTGCTCATGATGACCATGCGACGACAGAGAGTAGCAGCAGGGGTGGCTGTTTCCCGACGTGCTGCGAGGGGCCCGGGCCGCGTTCCCCCGCGGCCCGGGCCCCTCGCGGCGACCGGCTCGCTACAGCTTGAAGTCGATCCGGCCCAGGAGGCCGACCGTCAGCTCGAAGTAGTCGGCGTGCACCAGGCGCCGGGCGGCCGGTACCGGGGTGCCGTTGACGGTGACCGTGTCGGTCGCCGTGTCCTTGTCGGTGCGGTACAGCTCGTGCTCCTGGACCAGCAGCCGGTACAGGGTGAGGGGTTGACCGGTGGGGGCCGGGATGCCGCCGGACCAGGCGAAGCCCGTGCCGTCGGCGCGGCAGACCAGGTCCGCCGGGGTGCCCAGCTCCTTCCAGTCCATGTCGTCCTCCCCCGCGAGCGCCCGGCTCTGGAGGGTGAGGGTGACCCGGCGGCAGGCGGCCGCTGCGGTGACGCCGGTGCCGCTCATCTCACCCAGTTCGTTGTACGTGGCCGGGCCGGTGAGGGTGGCGGTGAGCTGGTCGCCCTCGCGCCGCCCGGTGAGCGTGCGCGGCGGCAGGAGCTGGGCGAACTCCGCCCGTTCCACCTTCGACAGGTGCAGCGGGTCGATCGCGTACGGCTGGTAGCGGGCGAGGGCGAGGCGCAGATAGGGGAAGTAGGCGGTGGCCGCGCCGCTGCCGAAGTCCACGTCGATGTCGACGTACCAGAGCCTGCGTGCCGTGTCGTACGCGGGGGTGAAGGCCGCCGCGTCGACCAGGACCGGCTCCGTGTCGGGTGAGCCGGGCAGGCGCAGACCGGTGGGGCGCTTCTCCGCGTTCGGGAAGTGCGTGGCCTGCGGGCGCGGCAGGACGGTGGTGTCGGACCAGACGGGGTCGACGCCCCAGCGGGTGGCGACGGTGTCGGGCAGGGCGGTGCCGGTGTCGAGCACCACGGCGAGCATCTCGTCGTCGCCGGAGGAGTACCAGGGGCGGTTCAGATAGACGCGCAGGCCCGCGGGGCGGCGGCGCTGGGTGACCGCGGCCCGCTGCTGGTCGACGCTGCGGTCGTGGCGCAGGGTGGGCACGGCGTAGGCGACGGCGGGCGGCTCGGGCCTGCGGGAGCTGGGCACCGGCAGGGGGGCCGCGGTCGGGCCGAGGCGGGTGACGTTGGCGCGGTCCTCGGTGATGGTGGGGTGGAAGTACTCGCGGAAGCGGGTGACTGCGGTCGGCGTGTACCGGACGTTGCGGTGCCGGGTGTCGCCGAACTCGTGGGTGCGGGTGACCCGGTCCTCGTCGTCGGCGTAGGCGAGGGTGATGTCCTCCAGCTGCTTGTGGCCGTCGACGCGGGTGGGCGCGGGCTGGGTGACGTCGTCGCGCCACTCGCTCCAGCGGGCGTCCACCTCGACGTGGCCGGTGCTCTCGGCGTGGCTGGTGACCTGGATGGCGATGTGGGCGGCGGTCTGGTCGGCCGTCCGGAAGGCGCTGAGTTCGGCGAGGCGGGGCGGCTGGACGGGCTTCTCCACCGCGTGCACCAGGGTGACCTCGGTCCAGGGCGTGAGCATCCAGTTCTCGCCGTCGGCGGTGGCCCGGGTGAGGAACGCCCTGTCCTGCTCGCGCAGGTCCTTCCAGAAGGAGGACTCGGTGAGCAGCCCCCACTGGCGCAGCAGGGGGAGCTTCTCCGGGTCCAGATAGCAGCTCAGGCGGACCGTGGCGATCTCGCCCTTGGGCAGGTACACCTCCAGGACGCGCTGGGTGAGGCCGTCCCAGTGCGGTTCGCCGCTGCCCTCCCGGATGCGGATCTTGAACGGCTGGGCCTGTGGCCAGGGGCCGGGGAAGGGGATCTTGCGGTTCTCCCGGTCGCCGGGCAGGCCGCGCAGCATGACGCCCTCGGCGAGGACGTCCGGGAGGTACGGCAGGCGCAGTTGGTGGGTGTCGTGCACGACGAACTCGCCCCGCTTGAGCCCCGCGCCGCGGCGCGCGAGCGGCAGCGGGGTGACGGCCACCGGGTCGTGCACGTCGTGCTTGGCGATGTGGATGGAGCCTTCGAGCAGCAGGTCGTGCGGGAGGTGCGGCCACTGCGGGTCGCGGACGACGGTGTCCAGGAACGACCCGGATTCGCGGGAGGCGGCCGCGAAGTACTCCTCGCGCACCCGGTCGGGCTTGGTGGCGCCGAAGGCGGCGTCGAACACGCCGTGTTCCTCGGCCATTTGCAGGGCCGTCTTCGGCGGTGCCACGTGTCGTTCCGCGATCGGCTTGTACTGGCGGTCGAGGCCGTCGACGTCGGAGTGCGCCTTGTGGTCGGGGACGTCGGAGCGCCACAGGACGTACTCGTCGGGCGAGATCTGGCGGCCGTCGTCGGTGACGGTGCTGCGGATGACCAGGCGCTCGGTGGACTCGCCCTCGTTGAACGGCAGCAGCGGCACCACCACGGGCTGCGGCACGGGTTCCCAGCGGCCGTAGGTGATCGCGTCGGAGCGGACGGCGTCGGGTGTGCTCGCGGTGTGGTCGAGGCCGTTGCCCGCGAGGTCGACGACGCGGGCGCGCATGCGGTATGTGCGGCCGAAGCGCAGGGCGGGCAGCGAGCCGGGCTCCGCCGTGAACCGGGTCTCCAGGGGCACGTCCGGCGACACGGGCGGGGCGGGTGCCTCCGGTTCGTTGTCGAGCCCGATGGTGCGGCCCGGCCGGGGTGCGGCGAGGCTCCAGCCGTTCCAGCCGCAGACGGCCTGGTGACCGTAGAGCACCTTGGAGGTGGCGGAGACGGCCGTCACCGCGCTGGCGCGCACCAGGCCCTCGTCGGGGCGGACCTGGAGGGTGACGGGCTGCTGGCCGGGCCAGCGGATCGTGTAGCGGCCGCGGCGGCGCAGCAGCGACTGCCACTGGCGGACGGCGCCGGTGGCCGGGTCTACGGTGCCGATGTCCACGCGGTAGCCGCGGACCAGGTTCTCCGCGGTCAGTTCGGCCACTTCGCCGTTGGTGCGGCGCTTGAGGTCGGTGCCGATCTGCCCGGCGAGGTAGTGGTCGCGGACGGTGTGCATCAGGGTGATGCCGCCGCCGCGGGCGGCCGGGGTGGCCGTGCCCGCGACCTGGTGGGCGACGGAGCCGGGGCTCGACGGCACGTCACGGTCGTGCAGGGCCGCGATGGTGCGGGCGTAGTCGAGGTGTTTGAGCGCCGCCCCGTCCACGTCCAGTTCGGTGAGGTGCCAGGTGTCGGGGGCACCGAGGTTCAGCATCCTGCCGGTGATCAGGCCGCCGGTGGCGGCGGCCGCTTCGAAGACGCTGCCCCGGACCAGCCGGAGGGCCGTCCAGGGGCGGAGCGGCTCGGCGTTGAGGTCGTCGGCGTGGGGCACGTCGCCTGCGAAGCGCACCCGGACGCGGGCGCCGTCGGGGATGCTCGCGGGCAGCGTGAACCGGCGGTCGACGACGAGGCCGAACCTGCGCTGGAGCTCCGGGTAGTCGCCGAGCAGACCGCACGCCTCGTGGAAGTCGACGCGGTGCTCTTCCTCCTCCTCGGCGGCCAGGGCCTCGGCGGACGGCCTGGGCCGGTCGTAGAACAGGGCGGTCTCGGCCAGGGGCAGCACGTGCTTGTAGTCCTCGCTGGTGTACAGCGGGGTCGTACGGTCCATGACCCGGGGAGTGAGGTCGTCCGCGGCGGCGCGCGGGACGTCGCTGTGCTGGTTGAACGCCCGCTTCACCGCCTCGTAGCCCGTGGCCAGGTTGCGGCCCATGTCCAGGACCTCACGGGTGATGATGTCGGGCATCAGATACAGGGCGGGCGCCTCCCAGCCGCGGTGGTCCGTCGGCGGCTCCTCGCACAGGACGCTCTCCTGGCGGGCCCATTCCCCGCCGAGGCGGCTGCGCGTCGTGGTCACGGCGACGGCCCGGTACACGTCGGTGATCTCGTCGTGCACCATCTTGCCGGGGAAGGAGCGCAGGGTGTCCGGCGCCTCGGCGGCCAGCGCGGTCGCCTGCTCCGGCGGGGACACCGGGGTGGTGTCCTTGAACAGGGCCTTCCACGTGTCGAGGTCGGCCGGGGGGTAGTGGCCCGTCGGCTCGTGCCGCGTGACGTAGGTGTGTTCGGGCTTGTCGAACTCGAACCAGAGCCCGGCCAGCAGGGTGGCGAGCCGCTCGGGCCAGCGGATGAACGCCTCGGACTGGCCGAGTCGGCTGATGCCGGTCAGGTTCGGGGTGACGAGGACGGACACGCGTACGGTGTCGCCCTCGATGACGCCGTCGGGGAGGACGGTCCATCGGATGCTGTCCACCATGGTCAGTTCACCTCCGCGAAGGCCGTGCAGTAGTCGAGGACGGGGTCGACGCGGGCGCCCGTGACCGGGTCGGTGTACGGCGACATGAGGTCGACGAAGGACGGCGGTGTGAGTTCGGGTTCGGCCGCGGCGCCCGCGAACGCGGTGAGTCTGCCGCTGCCCGCGAACTTCTTCTCGCAGCGGATCGTCACGGACTTCGAGAAGAAGCCGATCTCGATGCTGATGGTGAGCCGGGCGCGGCCGACGGCGTAGCCGCCTTCGTAGCCGAGTTCGAGGTAGAGCTCGATGGAGGCGGAGACGATGCCCAGGACGTCGACCTCGCCGCGGGCGCGGAGGTAGCCGACGAGCTTGACGTTGGGGCGGGTCTCCTTCAGGTCGGGCCTGCCCGGGTCGGGCGTGACCTCGACGAGTTCGAGCCGGAAGTAGACGCCCGCCATCACGGACAGGCTGCCGCTGGCCACGCCGAAGTTCATGGACACCGCGGCGCCGAATTCGACGGCGGCGTCCAGGACGGCGATTTCCTTGGGGTTCAGGACGATGCCGAAGTAGCCGCCACCGCCGAGCATCGACACGGTGAGGCGGAAGGGCGCCTCGCGCCGGCAGAAGGAGAAGCCCGCCTGGAGCGGGGTGTTCCCGATGAACGGCACCGAGAGCATCGCGTTCAGGGAGAGGTTCTCCAGGCTGAACACGCCCACGGCCGCGTTGGGCAGCTGCATCGAGTAGTTGGCGTGGATGCCGGAGGTGTCGACGGTGAGGGCGGGCGGGTCACTGAAGCCGTCGAGCGGGATGAGGTTGCGCAGGGTCTGGATGAACTCCAGGTGCCCGATGAAGTCGACGCCGCCGAACTTCACCTCGACATCGGGCTTCTGGCCCGCGCGCATGGTGAAGCGGATCCGTTCGAAGTCCAGGGCGATCGCTTCGAATCCGGGGACCATGCGCAGCTTGAAGCGGCCCAGCGTGCAGGTGACGTCGGCGGCCTGGGGCACGTCGGGCCGCAGTGAGCCGCGCAGGTCCGCGACGAGGCTCAGTTTGCCGATGGGCCAGAAGACGGCGTCCTTCTCCTGTTGCGGGGGGTCCGTCCTGCCCGGCGTCCACGCCGTGATGTCCGGCTGCCACTGGATGCGGGAGTTGACGACGTCCGGCAGCTTGGCGCCGAGCGCCGCCATCTTGATGGCGTCCCGCAGCGCGATGACCTGGCCCGCCCCGTTCTCGTACGTGGCGGTCGCCTCGGCGATGCGGGTGAGCAGCTGCCGCACGCCGGTCTCGACCCCGGCGGGCAGGCCCACGCGCAGTTCCCTGAGGGCGTCGGCGAAGGCACGGAAGGCGGTGTCGACGTCCTCGATGCGGGTGGGGTTGGGGGCGTGCTCCAGATTGCTGGTGATGTAGGCGAGGAGCACCTCGACGAAGCGCGTCGCGGTGTCGACGACGCGGATGACGCGGTCGGCGGTCTGCGGGAACTGCTCCTGGACGGCGGCCAGGGTGTCGCGCAGACCGCGCAGGTCGTTGAGGAATCCGGTGACGGCGTTGACGGTCGCCGTGAGGAAGTTCGGCGCCTTGAGCCGGTCGAGTCCGGCCTCCTTGAGGATCGCCGACAGCGGGAACATGCCGAAGAGCTTGGCGTCGTTGATCTGCTTGAAGTAGTCGAGGGGGTTGAACCGGCCCTGGAGGAGGTTGGCCCATTTGTCGGCCGGGTCGGCGGCGGGCCCGAGGGCGGTGGTGGGGACGGCGGCCACCGGGCCGGTCAGCCGGGACAGGCCCGCGACGGAGAAGTTCGGCTGGGCGAGGGCTCCGGCGCTCTGACCTGCGGAGCTGAAGGTCAGCGGGAAGGGCTCGACGAGCTCGATGAACAGCTGGCCCTTGTTGGCGTCGGTGAAGGCGTCGCGCACGTACGGCTCGGGGTGGAACACCGACTTCGGCTGGTCGCCGCCGACGCCGGTGCCGAAGCGGCTGAGGGCGGGCACGACGGCCCGCGCCCAGCGCACGGTGGGCAGGAACAGGGGCTCTTCGGCGGCGACCGGGTCCGGGGCGAGCGCGGCGCCCCAGATCAGCCGGCCGGTGGAGAGCGTCGTGTCGTCGGGCTTGTTGCTCGGCGCGTAGGCGACGGCCTGGCCGCGCACGTCGGCGAGGGCCCGTGTGACCGCGCCCTGGGTCAGGTCGGGCTCGGTGGGGCTCGGTTTGGTCTCGTCCGGCGTGTAGTAGGTGATGATCGTGCCTACGTCGTCCCGGTTGCCGTACAGGTTCTTGCCGACGAAGGCCATGGGCGTGCGGAACTCGACGAGGCGGCCGTCCAGGTCGGTCATGCTCACCTGGAACTGGAAGGGCACCTCTCCGTCGGTCTCCGGGAAGAAGGCGAGCTTCTCGTTGGGGTGCTGGGGGTCGGTGGCCAGGCCCGGGATGGGGCGGGGCTCGTGCAGGTCGGGGGTGACGAGGGTGAGCAGGCGGACGCTGGTGAACGGGAAGCGGCGGCGCAGGCGCTTCAGTTCCTCGGTGTCCTCCGGCGCTCCGTAGCGGCGGACCGGCTCGCGCACCATGATGAAGAAGCGCTGGTTGAGGTAGGCCGCGTTGTCGGGCCGCTTGTGGTCGAACTTGCGCTCGGTGACCTTGACGAGGTCCGCGAGGTGACCGAAGGGGAAGAGCCGCCCCCGGTACATGACGCGTACGTAGTGGTCGCGGCCCAGGGAGGCGCGGTGGCGCCACTGGGTGACCTGGAATCCCTCGGGCGGGCGGTCCCAGCGGCCGAGGGAGTCGAGCCAGCCTCCCATGGCGGACAGCATGAGGTTGTCGCCGGTGAGCGGCGTCGGCCGGAAGCCGCCCGGAAGGCCGGTGTTGGAGGTCAGGTGCACCACGGACGACCGGTCCTCGGGGGTCATCGCCATGGTGAACTCGTTGCCGTCGGGGGGCAGCGGGTGCGGGTTTGCGGGGTCGAAGCCGGGGTCGCGGGTCCAGAGGGCACGGGCGCCGGTGGCGGGCAGCCGGGTGTGCCACAGCTCGACGCGGCCCGTGGGGTCGGCGAGTTCGCTGGTGTGCGACCAGGTGGCGCCCTGGGGCGGTGACAGCAGGAGCCGGTAGGGCAGTTCGATGCCGGTCTTCGGGTCGTCCGGGTTCGCGAGCGGGTTCTCCGGCCGGGCTCCGGCGGCGAGGTCCGCTGCCGGGGCGGCGAGCAGCCCCGCGTCGACGGGCGCGTCGGTGCCGTGCCGGGCCGCGAGCTCCGCCACCGTGCGGGCCAGGCGCAGGGCGTGGAAGACGTTGTCGGGAGCCTCGGTCACGGTGTGGTGCAGGCCGGCCGCGGCGGCCGGTTCCCTGGCGGCGTCCACGACGCGCAGGGGGAGTTCCCGCATCGCGTCCAGGAGGCCCTTCTCGGTGTAGGTGACGGAGCTCTGGGCTCCCACGCCGAACACCAGGACGCTGCGGCCGCCGATGCGCGAGGCCACGGGCGGCGGCTTGTGCGGCTCGTCCCCCGCGAGCCCGGCGGTTTCCGGCAGGCCGGGACTGATCTCGAAGAAGGCCCGCTCGACGACGTGCTGGGGGCCGAAGGTGACGACGAGGTAGCCCGGCTGGTCCGGCTTCTGGCGGACCAGCCGGCGGGGTTCGAGCAGGGGCTTCTCCAGGCGCAGGCCCAGGAAGCGGAAGTGGAGGTCGAGCAGGTCGGTGGCGCGCAGCAGACGGTAGGGCTGCGGAGGCGGTGGCACGGACATGGGTTCCCCCGTTGCCGGGTCCGAGGACCCCGTAGGGCGGCATGGTGTGTCGCGGAAGTGGCGGGAAGGGCTGAAGGGATCGAGGGAGGTGCGTCAGGACGTCGGCGTCACGGCCGACCCGCCTGGCGTGTGGTGGGAGGGGGTGGCGTGCCCGCGCCGTCGGCGGAGCGAGGCGTGGCTGAGCCGCCACTGAAGCGAAGTGAGATGCGCCCTGGGATATGTGATCCATGGTTCTATCGCACGCCGCAGGTTGTCGTCGCTGTCAATTTCGGCCTTCATGCCGGCTCCTGCCCGCACGCCGCTTCCGCCCCGGGATCCCCGCTCGGCGGGGGCGTACGGCGCTGCGTACGCGCAGCTCACCCCCTGGGGCGAGCTGGGGGTGGTGCCGGGCGCGGCACCGGACCGGTGCGCGGGCGCGACGCGGTGCGCCCGGCGAAATCCGTTCGCCGGTGCGCGCACGCGCGCCCTACGCTCGGCGGCATGAGCAAGCCCCTCGTCGCCCTTCTCAGCGGAGCCGGCATCTCCACGGACTCCGGCATCCCCGACTACCGCGGGCCGAACGGCCTGTGGCGGCGCGATCCCGAGGCCGAGAAGCTCGTGACGTACGAGTACTACATGGGCGATCCGGAGGTCCGGCGCAGGGCGTGGCGGATGCGGCGGGAGAACCGCACCCTGCTGGCCCGTCCGAACGCGGCGCACCACGCGGTGGTCGAACTGGAGCGCTCCGGCGTCCCGGTGCGGGTGATCACGCAGAACGTGGACGGGCTGCACCAGCTGGCCGGGATGCCGGACCGCAAGGTGCTCGAACTGCACGGCTCGGCACGGTCGGTGGTGTGCACCGGGTGCGGTGCGCGCGGGCCGATGGAGGAGGCGCTCGCCCGTGTCGAGGCGGGCGAGCCGGATCCGGCGTGCGAGGCATGCGGTGGTGTCCTCAAGTCGGCGACGGTGATGTTCGGCGAGCGGCTCGATCCGGAGGTGCTCGGCGAGGCCGTGGCGATCACGAAGGCCTGCGAGGTGTTCATCGCGGTGGGCACGAGCCTCCAGGTGCAGCCCGCGGCGGGCCTCGCGGGTCTCGCCGCCGACTTCGGGGCGCGCCTCGTCATCGTGAACGCCGAGCCGACCCCCTACGACGACCGGGCCGCTGAGGTGGTGCGCGAGCCGATCGGCACGGCGCTGCCGGAGCTGCTGCGGGAGCTCGCCGCCTAGACCGCTCCCGCCGCGCGAGGGGTGGACGGCGGGGCCAAGGAGGGGCGGCCCCGCCGTCCTGGGGGGAGTGGCTCTCAGCCGAACGTCACGCTGCGCGCGAGGGGATCGGTGAAGGTGCGGCCGTCCCCGGGAACCACGGTGTCCGCGAGTTCCTCGCAGCCCTGGTCGTAGTACACCCGGGCGACGGCGTCCGTGCGGTTCCGCACGCTGGTCGCGCCTTGGAGCAGGAGGTAGCACTCCCCGTTGTCCGGGTCGTTGATCTCCAGGTCGCCGGACTGGGACGAGTGGTAGAAGAAGGTCCCGTCGGCCGCGTGGGCGGTACTGGCGGGCAGGGCGGTGAAGACGGCGAGGGCGGCAGCGGCGGCCAGGGCCGCGCGCGTGCTGCGTGCCGACGTCATGCGTGTGGCGGTCATGGGTGCCACGGTTCCGCACGGGGGTGGAGTCACCCAGGGGACACGCTCCCAGAGAGCCGGGAAGTCGGAGCGGGCAGCTGGTTCGCACGCCCGGGGCGCACGCCCGGGGCGCACGCCCCGGGCGCCTCTCGTCCGTCGCTCGCGGACCGCGCGCCGAGCGGCTCCCCCGTCCGGGTGAATGGCGATAGGACCGGCATATGTGGACATGTGCGTGGGAAGCGAAGGCCCGTTGTACTCACCACTGTGAAAGGACCGCGCGCATGCGCTTCCGCACCGCCCTGGCCGCCGCCGCGGGCGCTCTCGCCCTGATCGTCACCCTGCCCGCTTCGGCCACCGCGGCCGACGGCCAGTTCCAGTACACCTACAGCGGGCTCGACGGCAGGCCGCAGGTCACCGTCATCGAGGACCCGCAGAGCTGGGAGTGCGTCGCGCTGCCGGAGGTGTTGGACCCGGATTCCAGCTCCCCGGCCCACTCGCCGCGCAACCGGACCGACGTGTACGCCGAGGTCTTCACGGAGCCGGACTGCACGGGTGACTCGTTCACCTTGCGCCCGCGCACCGGATACGGCACCGAGCGCCTCAAGCTCCGTTCCGTGATGTTCTTCTGACGGCTATTCAGTGATGTGTGCCGCCCGGACCCGGCGTGACCCGCACCTCCACCGCCGCGTCGCGGGCGGCCCACACCTTCACGTGGCCCGCCCGTCCCGCGGGCACGCCGTCGGTGCTGGTGTGCGCCCCGCGCCCCGTGACCTCGACGCGCCATCCGGTGGGGCTCGGCGGCAGGGACAGCTCGGTGGTACCGGGGCGGCGCACGGCCCGGTAGGCGAGGCGGTAGGTGCCGGTGCCCGGGTCGTGGACGTCCTCGCGTACGGTTCCGGCGACCGCGGGGGCGTACGGCGTGGCGGTGCGCTCCTTGTTCGTTCGGAAGCGGCCGTCGGGGTCGAGCGCGCAGTAGCCGCCGCCGTAGCACCACACGTAGCCCGCCCAGCCGGAGGAGTAGCGGTTCAGCGAGGCGAGGGCGTCGTCGTAGAAGCGGCGCATGTGCGGCAGGCCGCTGTTGAGGGGGCCCCACTCCCCCACCACGACCGGCAGGGAGTGCTCGCGCGGGTAGGCGGTGACGGCCCGCTCGTACGCCTCGATCCAGCCTGCTGACGGGTCGTAGTCGGCGCCCGCCTCCATCGCGGTGTTGTAGAAGTGCGGCGCGTACACGACCCGGTCGTCGTCCACGCGGCCGAGGCCGGTGGGGACGCCTTCGCCGACGATCGGGGTCGGCTCGACGAACAGCCAGGCCGAGCGGTCCCGGGTGCGGATGGCGGCCGCGAGGCGGTTGTACAGGGGGGTGAGCTGGGTCGTCTCGATGCGGCGGGCGGCGCTCGCCAGGTCCTCGCCGGGGCGCGGTTCACCCATCGGTTCGTTGATGAGGTCGTAGCCGAGCAGCGCCGGATGGCCGCCGAAGCGGGCGGCGAGGAGGCGCCACATGCGGGCCTGGGCGGTGCGCAGGTCCGCGTCCTCGTAGAGGTGGGTGAAGGCGCGCTGGACGGCGGGCTCGAAGTACTCGGCGAACCAGTCGTCGGGGTGCGGGGTGAACGGCAGCCCGTCGGTGCGCGTCGCCCAGCGGGGGATCCCCCGGTGGCCGAAAGCGGGTCCGAACACGTCCTGGTGGGCGTCCAGCACGACCTGGATCCGGTGCTTGTGGGCCCAGCCGAGGATCCGCTGGATCTTGCGCAGATAGCCCCTGCTGTAGTGGCCGCGGCGCGGCTCCAGGTCGTCCCAGAAGACGAGGAGCCGAGCGACGTTGAAGCCGCGGGCGCGCAAATCGCCGAAGTGGCGTTCCGTGATGGCGCTGAGGGCCTCGGCGCCGTGGTGGGTCTTGTCCTCGACGTTCCAGCCGCGCAGGGTGAGGGTGCGGCCCCGTCGGTCGGTCAGGCGCGGGATGCCGGTCGGTTCCGCCGGGGGTGACGCGCCGACGGCTCCGCCGCGCGGGCCGTCCGCCTCGGCGGCGGCAGGTCGGGCCTGGACCGTGGGGGCCAGCGCCCCGCCCAGGAGGGCGACGGCGAGGAGCGCGGCCGGAGCCATGCGGCGCGGGGCCATGGCGGACCTCCGGTGGTGGACGGGAACACCCTGGGTGTCAAGGTGTTCGCGCCATCCAACCTGTTGACTGACGGCCCATCAAGATGTGTGCGTGAGAGTTTGGTTGGAGTTCCCGTCGCACGTGGTGGACCCGTCCGTCCGCCGCCCCGCGGCGCGCCGGTCGCGAGCCTTAGTGCGCCTTCAGGACACGCAGGGCGCGGTCGAAGGCCGAGTCGCGGTTCTTGGCGAACTCCTCCTTGGTGAAGACGGGTTCGGTCAGGTGCGGCGGAACGCCGGTGCCGTCGAAGGTGCGGCCGGTGCGGGTCAGGAACTCCTCGTTCGGCAGCCAGGCGACCATGCCGTTGGGGAGGTTGCGCGCCAGGACGTCCGAGAACACGCCCTGGGTGGCCTGACCGACGCGGACGACCTTGCCGGGCCGGTCCATCAGTGCCTGGGTGAAGGTCTCCCCCGCGCTCACGGTCGAGCCACCGGTCAGCACGGCGATCGGTCCGGTGTAGCGGGGAGCGTCGGCCGGGCGGACCCGGACGGGCTCGGGGCGGGTGTGCCTGCCCGGGTCGGCGGGGTCGTTTCGGGCCCGCTTGGCGTAGGCGACGTAGGGCGTGTCGGTGAGGCGCTCGGCGATGCGGATGCCGAGCACGTCGGAGCCGCCGCCGTTGACGCGCAGGTCGATCATGAGGCCCTTCAACCGCCGGGTGCGGTCCTTGCTGAGGATCGCGTCGAGCGCCCGGTCGAGCTCTGCCGCGTGGGCGGAGAAGGGAGCACCCGCGGGCACGTACCCGGCGAAGCCGGAGATCCGCAGATAGCCCTGGCCGCCCGGCAGATCGGCGTAGGTGATCCGGCCGCCCGCGAAGTCCTTGCGGTACGTGGCGTGCTTCAGGTCGCGCTTCTCGATGAACTTCTTGACCTTGGCGTCCAGTTCCTTCGTGGGGTCGACCGTGCCGGGGCGGACCTCGGCGTAGACGCGGTCGCCGTCCATGACCGCGACGTGGGCGTCGTACAGCGGCTTCACCATCCTGCTGAAGATCGAGAACAGTTCCTTGCGCGTGGTGTCCGCGTGCACCTGGGGCCGGTACCGGTCGCGTACGGCGTCCCAGTCGATGCCCCGGGCCGCGAAGAACGGGTAGTTCTCCGCGAACGACTGCCAGAACACGTCGAAGGACGCCCGGGGGCCCTTCGGGCCCTGCCGCGTGCAGTCGTCCGGCAGCGCCTGGACGCGCCGCAGGGCGCGGTGGCCCACGGAGCTGTCGAAGCTCAGGGTCGCGCGCCGCCCGTCGGGCCCGGTGCGGACGGTGACGACGGTGCCGTCCTGCGTGGTGTAGCGCCCGGCGCCCGTGCGCCGGGCCGACTCGCCCTTGAGGCAGCTCACGGCGGTCGTCTGGTACTCCTGGAAGGTTCCGTTCCGGAGCGCGAGGACGGTGCCGTAGCCGTCCATGCGCCAGTAGCCGTCGACGGTCGGCCGCTCCTCGCCGGTGGCGGGACGGTCCTTCGCGACGGCACTCGGCGCGGCGCCCGCGGCAAGGGCCAGGACGACGGCGGTGGCGGTGGCGATGCGCACGGTGGAGCCTTCCGGGTAGGGGGCGGATGACGTGAAGGGGTGCGGTGACGCGGGCGCGTGACGCGATCCGCGTCGGCATCACGGTCCCGCACACGGCCCGGCACGGCCATCCGGCTGGCCGGTGCGGCGGGGGTGGGGACAACCCCCGCCGATCGGCACGGACCGACGCGCGCCCCGCGCGCCGCCCGGCCCGTCCCAGGCCTCGCACGCGTCACCCGAAGCGACTGCGGCCTCGCACCGCGTGACGTGACTCAGGTCTCAAAGTGATCTGCGCGGTTTCTGTTATCCCCCCGCGCCCCACAGGATCTCCGATGCAGTGGGCGTACTCAGCACCACGCAGCGATCAGGACAGGAGATGTGCCGTGCAGCACGATCAGTGGGAGCCGCAGCAGGGGGACGGCACCGGCCTCACCGCTCTCGTCGTCGCGGGCCGGGCCGGGGACGCGCGGGCCCAGGACGAGCTGGTCGCCGCGTTCCTGCCGCTCGTGTACAACATCGTCGGCCGCGCCCTCAGCGGGCACGCCGACGTCGACGACCTGGTGCAGGACGTCATGGTGCGGATGCTCAGAGGGCTTCCCGGCCTGCGCGACCCGGACTCGTTCCGGTCCTGGCTCGTCGCCATCGCCATGAACGAGACCCGCCGCCACCAGCGGCCCGCGCCGGTCGACAGCGGCCTCCAGGACGCGTACGACGTCCCGGACCCGGGTGGGGACTTCACCGACGTGACGATCCTCAGGCTCGGCCTGTCCGGGGAGCGCAAGGAGGTCGCCCGGGCCACGCGCTGGATGGACGACGACCACCGGGAGCTGCTCGCGCTGTGGTGGCTGGAGGCCGCGGGTGAGCTGTCCCGCGGTGAGGTCGCCGCGGCCCTGGAGCTCACGCCGGAGCACACCGCCGTACGGATACAGCGCATGAAGGCCCAGCTGGAGGCGGCACGCGTGGTCGTGCGCGCCCTGGCCGCCGAGCCGCGCTGCCCCGTGCTCGCCCAGGCGGCGTCGGGCTGGGACGGCAGGCCCTCCGCGCTGTGGCGCAAGCGTCTGGTGCGGCACACCCGTGACTGCGCGGCCTGCGGGGGCCTCGGCGCGCGCCTCACGCCCGCGGAGGGGCTGCTCGCCGGGATCGCTCTCGTGCCGCCGCTGCTGGTCATGGGCGCCGGGCGCTTCTCCGGAACGGGCGCCGGGGCCGACACCACGGCATCCGTCGCGTACGCGGGAGAGGACAGGACGCATACACAAGCCATGTACCAGCACGAAGCGGGACCTTCGGGTGATGTCGGCGCTGGCGCCCCTGACGTGACTCCCCTCTCCCCAGCGGGCGCCCCGGGCTCCCGTGCGCGGCTGCGGCAGGGGCGGCGCAGCGTGCGTCGGCGGCGGCAGGCGGTCGGCGCGGGCGCTGGTGTGGCCGCGATCGCCGCGCTCGCCGGTGTCATGCAGCTCGCCGACGACGCGCCCGGCCCGTCGGACAAGGGCGCGGCGGTGGCGCTGGAGTCGAGCGGGCCCTCCGCGTCGCCGACGGTCACGAAGGAGCCGAGCCGGTCGCCGTCCCCGTCCGCGTCGCCGTCGAAGGCCAAGAAGACCAAGTCCCCCTCGCCGACCGCGAGTCCCTCGCGCGCCAGCAGGAAGAAGACGGCCGAGCCGCCGCGGCCCGCCCCCTCCCGGAAGGCGGCGCCCCGCCCCACGACCAAGAAGCCCGCGCCGCCCGCGCCCTCCGGGTCGAAGGCGCAGCAGGTCCTCAGCCTGGTCAACGCCGAGCGCGCCAAGGCCGGGTGCGGCCCCCTCACCCACAACAGCAAGCTGGCCACGGCCGCGCAGCGCCACTCCGCCGACATGCGGTCGCGCAACTACTTCGACCACACCTCGCCGGACGGCACCGACCCGGGGCAGCGCATCACGGCCGCAGGCTACAAGTGGAGCACGTACGGCGAGAACATCGCGCGCGGCCAGCAGACCGCCGCCTCGGTGATGGATGCCTGGATGAACAGCGAGGGCCACCGCGCCAACATCCTCAACTGCTCCTTCAAGGAGCTGGGCACGGGGGTCGAGGAGGGCGAGGGCGGCCCGTGGTGGACGCAGAACTTCGGGGCGCGGGGCTGATGGTCCGACCTGGCGAGCGGGCGGACGGGCCGCCCCGGCCCGGCGGGCGGTGCGTGGTGGGGCTCGACTGCGCCCACCGTCCCGCCCAGCCGCCCGGCCGGCCTCGGCCCCCTCCCGGCCGCCCTCAAGCCGCCCGGCAGGCCCCGGCCGCCCGGCCGCCCCGGCCGCCGGGCCGATCCGCCCCACCGGGCCTCTCCGCGCCCACGGCGCCCACGGCGCCCAACCGCCCCATCCCACCAGGCAAATCCGTCCCAAAAGACTGTTGACACCCCAAAGGTGCCCGGCGGAGGGTACCGCTGACCGGCTTGTCATGTTCTTGTCCACACCCACCAGGCAAGAGGTGAGCCTTGTTCCTCCGTCGCACCCGTCGTAGAAATGCGCTCGGCGCCAGCACGCGCCGCCTCCCGGTCCGCCGCCTCGGTCTCCTCACGGCGCTCCTGGGACTCACCGCGTCCGCCCTCGCCGTCGGCCCCGCCCGGGCGAACCCCGACCCCACGGGCCGCCCTCCCCTCGTCCAGCCCATCGACCCGCAGCGCTGGCAGAACCCCGACTCCATGACGTGGGCCGACCACAGGGCCGTGCCCGGCACCGACTGGGCCAACCCCGACCTCAAGCCCACCAAGCGCACCTTCAAGGGCGCCCTGGTGCTCCTGGACTACCCCGACGAGGAGTTCACGGTCAGTAAACCGGCCGGATCCAGCCTCTTCGGCAATCCACAGTCGAGCGCCTCCAACATCCCGCGCGCCCAACTGCCGACCTTCTACCGCGACTTCCTCAACAAGCCCGGCGCGCTCAACCGCGGCCACACCATCAACGAGTACTGGATGGAGGACTCCGGCGGCCGCATCGGCGTCGACCTGACCGCCTTCGGCGTCTACCGCATGCCGTACAAGTCCTTCCAGTACGGCATCGAGCCGCAGATGAACCCGGGCGCCTGTCCGCACGGCAGCACCTGCGGCAAGGACATCCGCGCCGACGGCAAGGCCGCCTGGACCGCGGACGTGGGCGGCGGCGAGACCGCCAAGTACGACTTCGTCTTCTTCCTGACCGCGGGGCAGGACGAGTCGTCCGTGTGGCAGGAGTTCGGGCAGATGAAGTTCGCCTCGCCGCAGAGCGTGCCGTCGGCGTGGGGCCCGCCCGCGCCCATCACCTCCGGCGGCAACTCCGCGAGCACCCGCTACGTGCCGTGGACGTCCTGGGCGGCCGCGGCCCGCATCTGGCCCAACGCGAGCGCCGGTTCGTCCACGCAGGCCGAGAGCTCCGGAATGGGCGTGTACGCGCACGAACTCAGCCACATCCTGGGGATCGGCGACAACTACAACAACCCGTACGGCAAACCGCTGCGCCGCGCCTACACCGGCATCTGGAGCATGCTCTCGCGCGGCTCCTTCAACGGCCCCGGCGGCCCGCACACCCGCTGGCAGATACCGGCCACCAGCGGCGGGTCGATGGGCTCCCAGCACATCCTGCGCGACAAGCTCAAGCTGGGCATCGTCGACGAGAAGAACGTGCTGCGCCTGGACCGCGACGCGCTCAAGGGCTCCGGCACCGTCGTGGCCCGGGTGACGGCCCGCTCCGCGCCGCCCGGCGCCAAGGGGCTCAGCGGCGTCAACATCAGCATGAGCCGTGACCTGTCGCGCGCCTGCGACCCGGCCACCGATCCCCTGTGCGACGGCGGCGGCTACCAGAACTACACCGTCGAGGTCGTCGACCGCATGGGCATGGACTCCTTCACTCCGGACAACGGCGTGCTGCTGTCCAAGACGAAGAACCAGGACCAGGCCCCGTTCGCGTGGGTGGTCGACGCGCACCCCGAGGACATCGACATGGTGGACTTCAAGCGCCCCGACGGCACCTCACAGAAGATCACCATGGGCGACTACCGGCAGCTCAGCGACGCCCTGCTGCACGCCGGCGCCGACTCCGGCAGCGAGTACGAGTACGTCGACGAGGCCAACCGGCTGCACTTCTACGTCCTCGACCTGGAGCGCACCCCGAGCGGTGTCCTGTCGTACACGATCGCCGTCAAGTCCCTGGACGGCGCGGGCCCGCAGCGCCGGGGCGTGGCCCTTGACCGCGGGCACGCCAAGGGCAGCGCGGAGCGCCGGGCCGTGTGCTCCTTCGACCTGGCCAACACCGGGCGCGGCACTCCCCCGCGTCCGGGGCACCCCGAGAACGTGGACCGCTATCTGCGCTCCGACGTCTACCGGCTGTCCGCCAAGGCGTCCGGTGACGGCTGGTCCGCGTGGCTGCCCAACCGCCTCGCCACCGCGCGGTCCGGCCAGTCCGTCGAGGTCGACGTGGCCGTGAGCGCGCGGCGCGACGCCGACCGGCACGGCAAGGTGGTGCTCACCGCCCGCTCGGAGAGCGATCCGGGCAAGACCGCGAAGGCCGTCTGCAAGGTGAACAAGGGCGGACACCACTAGGTCCGCCAGGTCCGCTCCGGGTCCGGGGGCGCCGCCGCGTGCGGGGCACCGGAACGACGCGGCGGCCCCCGCACCGGTCCGGCGTCCGGTGCGGGGGCCGCTCGCGCGCGGCGTCAGTTCAGCGGGGCCTTCGGGGGCGTGCCGTAGAACGTCATGCGGGGCCAGCCGCGCTTGGCCGCGACCTCGTTGAGGGCCTCCGCGATCTCCGCGGGCGAGATGTCGTACTGGGCGGGCGACTCCTCGGTCCTGACCGTGAAGGTCATCGACAGCTCGGCGTAGCCGGTGCCGTGCTGGACCCGGCCGCTGAACTCCGTGCCCGGCGCGAAGGCGACCGCCGCCGCCTGCGTCCGCTCGGCGGACTTGCCGGTGTCGACGGCCTGCGCCGCCGTGCCGTCCTCCGCCTGCGCGGTACCGGCCGAGGCGAGCACCGCGCCCGCCGCGGCCGAACCCGAGTAGCCAAGCAGCGATCTTCTGGAGACTCCGGACATGTTTCCCCTCCTGACCATGGCGGCCTCCCCCCTGGAGGCCCGCGGTGATCATAAGGAACGCGGCGGGCCCATGGGGCGGAACAAGATCGTCCATATGGAAGAAGCGGGGCGGCGAGGAGCCTCATCCGAACCCCCGAGAACGGCCGATCGCCCGCGTTGACAGGTACATCACACGCTCCTACGGTGCCCCCACCCAACAGGAAAGCTTCCTGACTGCCAGGGACGTCAACTCCCCCCACTCCCCCTGGAGGACACCGTGTCACGCACCCGACGCCACCCGTCCCGGACCCTGGGCGCGCTGGTGGCCGCGGCCACCGCCGTCTCGCTCTGCGCGACCCTGACCACGGCCGACGCCGCGACGCGGGCCGAGCCGGGCACCCCCGACCCCGGCACCGTCACCCCCCTCGCCAGCGGCCTCGACGTGCCGTGGGGCCTGGCGTTCCTGCCGGACGGCGCCGCGATCTTCACCGAGCGCAACACCTTCAACGTCTACCGCCTGACGAAGACGGGCCAGAAGACGCTCCTCGGCAAGGTGCCCTACTCCCAGACCACCGGCCTCGAAGGCGGCCTGATGGGCCTGGAGATCTCGCCGACCTTCGCCACCGACCACTTCCTGTACTTCCTGCACACCTCGACCGACGGCAACCGCATCGCCCGCATGACGCTGGAGAACAACACCCTCACCGGGTACAAGGTGCTCCTCAGCGGCATGGCCAAGAACCGCGCCCACAACGGCGGAAGGCTGCGCTTCGGCCCCGACGGCAAGCTCTACGCGGGCATGGGCGACGCGCAGAACGGCGCGCTCGCACAGAACAAGAACTCCCTCAACGGCAAGATCCTGCGCATCAACCCCGATGGCTCGATCCCCGCCGACAACCCCTTCGGCAACGCCGTCTGGTCCCTGGGCCACCGCAACCCGCAGGGCCTCGACTTCGACTCCCAGGGACGCCTGTGGCAGGCCGAGTTCGGCAACAACGTGATGGACGAGGTCAACCTCGTCCAGAAGGGCGGCAACTACGGCTGGCCCAACTGCGAGGGCACCAGCGGCAGTTGCTCCGGCACCATCCCGCCGAAGAAGACCTGGCCGGTGGCCTCAGGATCGCCCAGCGGCCTGACCATCATCAACGACCACGTCTTCGTCGCCACCACCCGGGGCCAGCGGGTGTACCGGCTGCGCATCGACGCGAACTCCGGCCTGACCGACCAGCGGACGTACTTCCAGGGCACGTACAACCGGCTGCGCACCGTCGAGGTCGACCCCCAGGGCGACATCTGGCTGACCACGTCCATCGACAGGGACAACTCCCCGGGCAACGACCAGATCCTGCTCGTCGACATCGTGTACTCGGGCGCCGCCGGCCGCCGGTGAGGCGAGGGGCCGGGCCGCACACGCGCGGGGGGGGGCGCCCCGGAGCCGGGTCCGGGGCGCGCCCCCCCCGCGGGCACTTCTCGCGGGGCGCTACTTGCCGACCGGCGAGACCGCGATGCAGCCCGCCACGACGTTCTCGCCGGAGGCCTCCTTGATGACCTCGCCCTTGTAGATCACCTTGCAGGTAAGGTCCGCGCCCGTCGGGTCCGTGGAGATCGGCACGACGGTGGGCGGCATGATCCCGCGCAGCGTCACCGTCTTCTTCCACGGCAGCTCCGGCTTGGCGGCCTTCTCCAGCTCGGGGTTGGCGGCGGAACCCGCACCGGCGGCGAACTCGATCTCGTCGACGTTCTTGCCGGAGACCTCGTAGGTCACCTCGTACTTCTCGTTGACGGCCTTGTCGACGGCGTCGACGGCCTTCTTCTCGGCCTCGGAGCAGGCGCCGAGCGTCAGCGCGAGACCGGCGGCGGCGAGCGCGCACGCGGCGGTGCGGATCGTTCTCTTCATGTGCGCAGACAACAGTAAAGAGCACGCAAAGTCAATCCGCGCCGCCAGGAAACCCCCAGCTCAGCGCGGGGCCGCGGGACGCCCCCTAGCGTTGCGGAGCAGGAAAGGCCACCGGGCTGCGCAGCCCGGCCCGGTTCACCGCGCGCACGCCGAAGAACACGTTGTCCTTGGAGAGGTCGACGGTGTGGCGGGTGGTGTCGCCCACCCGGACCGCATGCGTCCACTCGGGCGAGGTCGTCTCGCGCCACACGACCTCGTACCCGGCCAGGTCCGGCTCGCCGCCGCGCTCCCAGACCAGCTCCGTCGCGTTCGTCAGGGCCGTGGTCACGATCTTCGCGCCGCGGGGCGTGCCCGGGGCCCGGGCCAGGCTCCACAGGGCCGCGGCGTTGACCCGGGCGACACGCGCGACGAACGGGAAGTCGCAGAACTCGGGCAGGTCCCCGTACTGCTTGCCGTCGACGACCCGTACGTCCTGGTGCTGGTGGGCGTAGTCCTCCGCGGGCTCGGTGAACCGGGCCGCGGGGTAGCCGCGTTCGAGGAACGGGATGTGGTCGCCGCCGCGCAGATAGCGGTCGCGGCGGTAGATCACACGGACCTTCATGCCGGTCGCGTCGGGGTGGGCGACCTCGCGCACGAAGCGGGCGAGCTGCCGCGCGGGAGAGTCGTTCTCGCCACCGACGGAGCGCCGCACTTCGGCCTCCTGCGGCGTCTCGGCGGTGGGCACGCCCTCGGCGAAGAGCCGGATGGTGTGCGGGTCGCGGCTGCCGTCGTCGGCGGTGGAGCTGCCCACGATGTCGTTGGTGAACATCCCCTGCACGTCGACCCGTTGATCTTTGTAGCTCTGCGCGAGGTGGGCGGCGCCGTACAGCCCCTGCTCCTCCCCGGCGACGGCGGCGAACACCAGCGTCGCCCCCGTGCGCCGGGTCGCGAGGACGCGGGCCAGCTCCATGACCACGGCGACCCCGGAGGCGTCGTCGTCGGCGCCCGGGGCGTCGCTGGTGTGGTCCATGGGGTCACTGGCACGGGAGTCGTAGTGGCCTGAGACGACGTAGACGCGGTCGGGGGACGTCGTGCCGCGCAGCGTGGCGACGACGTTCGAGATCCGGGTCGGCGCCGGGATGCGCGGCCCCGGCTGCTGCACGTAGGACTGGAGGTCGACGGTCATCCGGCCGCCGGACGCCCGGGCGTACTCCCGCATCCGGGCCAGGATCCAGTCGCGCGCGGCGCCGATGCCGCGCTCCGGGTCGTCCTGGGCGGAGAGGGTGTGCCGGGTGCCGAAGGCGACCAGGCGGCGTACGGTCGCCTCGATGCGGCGGTGGTCGATCTCGCGCAGCAGGGCGCGCAGTTCGCGTGAGGGCGGCTGTGGAGCGAGCCGGATCCGCTCGCCCGCGGCGGCCGGGGCCGCGGCCTGGACGGTGGCGGCGGCCGCGGTGGCGGCGGCGCCGGTGAGGAGGGTGCGCCGAGGGGTGCCCTTCGGATTCGCCATGGACGTATGGTCATGCACACTACAAGCGCCCCGCAAGACGCGCGTCTCCCCGGAAGCCACCCGGGCGCGGGCCCGGCCGCCCCACGACCGCGGCCGGAGACGTCAGGGCTTGCGCGCCACGCCCCCGAAGTCGTCGACCTCCGCGGGCAGCCGGCCCTTGTGCGGCTCGGGCCGCCAGCGCGAGACGGACACCAGGCCGGGCTCCAGGAGGTCCAGGCCCTCGAAGAAGCGGGCGAGCTGCTCGGGGCTGCGGTTGACGCGCGGGTTGTCGCTCGCCTCGTTCCACTGCTCGATCATCTCGCGCATCCGCTGGGGGTCGAGCACCTCGGTGTCGTCGCACAGGACCAGATAGCTGCCGGAGGGCAGGGCGTCCACCAGGCGGCCCACGATGGCGTAGACGGAGTCGTCGGTGATGTGCGCGGTGATCCCGAGCAGCATCAGGGCGACGGGCCGGGTGAAGTCCAGGGTCTCGGCGGCCTGCTCAAGGATCGCGTCCGGGTCGCGCAGGTCGGCGTCGATGTAGCCCGTCGCGCCCTGCGGGGTGCTGGTGAGCAGCGCCTCGGCGTGGGTGAGCACGATCGGGTCGTGGTCGACGTAGACGATCCGCGCGTCGGGGGCGAGGCGCTGGGCGACCTCGTGGGTGTTGTCGGCGGTGGGCAGGCCCGTGCCGACGTCCAGGAACTGGCGGACGCCCGCCTCCTCGACGAGGTGGCTCACGGCGCGCACGAGGAAGAGCCGCTGGGCGCGCGCGATCTCGATGATCCCCGGGTTGGCCGCGCAGATCTGGTCACCCACCTGCCGGTCGACCTCGTAGCAGTCCTTGCCGCCCAGCCAGTAGTTCCAAATGCGCGCGGAGTGCGGCACGTTGCTGTTGATCAGCGTGGGATCGTACGACATGAGGGCCCTCCCGGGGTCGACCGCTGCGGAGCTTAACGCAGCTCCCGGCAGCGGTCGGCGCCGGATACGGCCAGCGTGACGGCGGACTGGACGGGCCCCCGACCAGGCACGGCGGCGCAGTCCGTTCCGCGTCAAGGGCGTCGGCGAGGTCGGCCGGGCGGGCGCCGCCCCGGCCGTCGCCAACGCCGTCCACCACACGACGGGCAGGCCGCTGCGCAAGGCGCCCCTCACGGTCGAGGGCGTCATCGCCGAGCCGCCGTCGGACGGCGCATTCCTGGCTCGACTACGTCCTCACGAACCGCACGGGTGACAGGTGCAATGTCCTTGTACGTGCGGAGGATCGGCATCCGCACCCACCAGGAGGAGACGCACCATGGCAGCGGAGGCACACGGCACGGCTCCCACCCCCGACGAGGTCGGGGCGATGTACGACCAGTACGGCGAACTGCTGGCGCACCTGCTCGGGTCGAGCGCCGTGCACATCGGCATGTTCGTGCCGCACGGCACGCGCGCGCCCGCGACCTCGCTCGTCGACATGGCCGACGTCGCGCAGGACCGGCAGACCGAGTTCCTCATCGACACCTTCGCCCCGGTACCGGGCAGCCGTGTGCTCGACATCGGCTGCGGCACCGGCGCTCCGGCGCTGCGCCTCGCGGAGCGCACCGGGTGCCGCGTCACCGGCATCACGGTGAGCCGGAGCCAGCTGGAGCGGTGCCAGGAGCGGCGCACGGAGCATCCGGCCGCGGACCGCGTGGAGTTCGCGTACGGCAACGCCATGGCTCTGGAGCACGCCGACGCGTCGTTCGACGCCGCCTGGTCCATCGACTGCGTACCGCACCTGTCCGACCGCCCCCTGGGACTCCGGGAGGCCCGGCGCGTGCTGAAGCCGGGCGGCCGCTTCCTGCTGACCGAGTTCACGGTGCACGGCACGCCCAGCGAGGCGGAGATGTCCGCGTACACCACGCTGTGGGCGTGTCCGCCGCTGCGGCCCTTCGCCGCGCTGATCGGCGAGGTCGAGGAGGCCGGGTTCCAGGTGGAGCTGGTGCGGGACATGACCACCAACGCCGTGCTGTGCGCCGAGCTGATGGGCGTGCTCTACCAGGACCGGCGCGAGGAGATCGAGCAGCGGTTCGGCAAGGAGGCGCTCACCCACACCGACCCGCTGATCGGTCCCTTCCGTTCCTTCACCCGCCGGCACACGGACTACCACCTCCTGGTGCTCCGCAAGCCGGCGGACTGAGCGGGCCGGGTCTCAGGCCGCGCCGACCTCGTTGGCCGCCGCCTCGATGAGGTCGGTGACCGGGCCCGGCTGGGAGGCCAGGGAGGCGTGGCTGGCGTCGAGCTCGATGGTCTTGCGCGGGTTCATGCGCTGGGCCATGCGGCGCTCGTTGTCGGGGTGGATCATGCGGTCGGCGGTGGAGACCTGGTACCAGCTCGGCTTGGCGCGCCAGGCCGGTGCGGTGACCGTGTCGCCGAACGTCGAGCCGAGCGGCGCCTTCTGCGTGACGGCCATGACCAGCGCCTCCTCGGGCGTGAGGTCCTGGGCGAAGCTCTCGTGGAAGGCGTCCTGCTTGATCCACAGATAGCCGTCGGAGTCCGGGGCGATGTTGTCGAAGGCGGCCGGGGGCTTCTCCTGGCTGATCTGCCCCGGGCTCTCCCCGGCGTCCGGCGCGAACGCCGCGATGTAGACGAGTCCGGCGACGTTGGGCAGGTCGCCCGCCTCCGTGATGACAGCGCCGCCGTAGGAGTGGCCCACCAGGAGCACGGGGCCGTCGATCTGTCCGACCATCTTGCGGGTGCGCTCGGCGTCGTCGGCGAGGGAGGTCAGCGGGTTCTCCACCGCGTGCAGATCGTCGAAGCCGCGCTTGTTCAGCTCCACGATGACGTTCGCCCAGTGGGCGGCGCCGCCCCAGAACCCGTGCACGAGGACTACGGCCGGTTTGCCTGCCATGGCGATTCCACCTGTTCGTTCCGCGCCCCCCGGTGAGTGATGTGCGCTCTCACGCTAGACAGGCCGTCCCCGGCCCGCGACCGGAGGCGGGACCGCGCGGTTCAGCCGCCGACGGCGGTCAGCTCGTCGACGGCCGCGAGCAGGTCCAGGAACGGGGCCTCGCCCCAGGCGGCGACCGCGAGGGCCGCCGCGAGCACCGCCGTGCCGTGCGCGCCCCCCGCCTCGTCCTGCCAGGAGGTGCGCAGCGCCGCCTCGTCGCGGCCGACCCAGGCCCGGACCGCCCGGGTGGCGGCCGGCTCGTGGTGGGGCGGGCCCGCGGCGGCGAGCCGGTCGGCGGTGCGGACCACGTCGGCCGGGGTGAGGGTGCGCGGGCCCGACAGGACGACGCCGACGACGAGCCGCAGGACGTCACCGGTGACGGACGGCAGCTGGGACCGCACGGCCGGGTCCGGGGTGTCGAGGGCCGCGGCGATCGTCGCGGAGTCGCCTCGGGCGTAGGCACGGACCAGTGCGATGCCCCTGCGCGTCGCCTCCCGGCCCGCGCGGTCGGCGGGTTCGGCGCGCCGCCGGGCCCGGTCGGCCTCCACGAGCGACCCGTGGGAACCGTGCGGTGCGGGGTACGAGGTCATGCCCCGGCTCCTTTCGCGAGACGTGCCGCGATCCTCCGACCTCAAGTGCGGTTGAAGTCAAGCCCAGGGGGCCGCACCGGTCACTCCGGCTTCGGGTAGGTCCCGTCGGCCTTCGGGTACGTCCCGTCGGTCTTCACGTGCGTCCCGTCAGCCTTCGGGTACGTCCCGTCGGTCTCCGCGTACGTCCCGTCGGTGAAGTCCACGCGCGCGAGGTCGGTGCGGGCCGCGACGCCGAGGCGCGCGAGCGCGTCGGTCACGAGGTGGTGGACCGTGCGCGGGCCGAGCAGCAGCTGGGCCGCGATCTCGGCGTCGGTGAGGCCTTCGGCGGCGAGGCGGGCCGCCTGCCACGCGCGCGGCGTGAGCACCGGCCCGCCGCTGGGCTCCGGCGCGGGGCGGCGGATCCCCTCCCCGGCCCGCTCCTGCTCGGCCAGGGCGCGGTCGAGCAGGGGCACGGCGCCGAGCCTGTGGAAGGTCTCGGCCGCCTCCGCGAGCTGCACGAGGGCGTCCGTGCGCCGTCGGGCCCGGCCGAGCCACGCGCCGTACAGCAGACGCGCACGGGCGTGGTCGAACGGGCGCCGGGCCGCGCCGGAGGCCTCCAGGGCCCGGCGGAAGAGCGCCTCGGCCTCGTCCGGGTCCGTGGTGAGGAGTGCGGCGGTGCTGTCGGCCGCGGCCCGCGCCCAGGCCGCGCCGGTGCCGTCGGCCCAGGCGCGCAGCGTCCGCAGGGCGGCTCGCGCGTCGGCCTTGGCACCGGCGCGGAGTGCCGCCTCCGCGGTGTCGGGCGCGGCGAGCAGCGCGAGGGTGGGGTGCGCGGCGGCGTGGCCGGGCTCGGTGAGGCGGCGCAGCCACGCCAGCGCCTCGGTGTCCCGGCCCGCGAACAGAGCGGCCTGGCCCCGGGCCCAGTACGCGGTGGCCGTCAGGTCGCGCGTGCCGCACGGCACCGACCGTTCCAGAACGCGGTCGGTGAGCGCGGTGACGGCGGGCGTCTCGCCGCGCAGCGCGGCGAGGCGGGCGAGGGCGGCGCGGCACAGGGACGCGGCGTGGTCGGCACCGGTCTCCTCCGCGACGCGCAGGGCCTCGGTGGCGTCGGCGGTGGCCTCCGTCCAGTGGCCCCGGGCGATGTCGAGGGGGGCGGTCTGCGGGGCGGTGCGCACGAGCGCGCCGGTGGGGTCGGTCGCGCGCAGGGCGGTGAGCCGGGCGCGCAGGGCGTCGGCGAGGGCGGTCTCCGCGCCCCGGGCCAGGGCGAGCGGGGCGGGCGGGAGCAGCGGCCAGGAGCCGCTGCCGAGCCGGGCGACGGCGTCGCCGGTGAGGGGCGCGGCGGCGGACGTCTCGCGGTCGGTGTCCCACCACTGGTTGAGCGCGGGCAACAGCGCGGCCTCGGGCAGGTCGCCGTCGGTGGCGAGGCCCGCCAGGACGCGCAGGGCCTCGGTCTGCCGGTCGCCGGCGCCCGCGGACCAGGCCGCGCGCACGGCGACGCAGGCCAGCTCGACGGCGCGGCCCCGGTCGGCGACGGCGCGCAGGTCCCGCAGGAGCAGCCGGTGCGCGCTCTCCTGGTCGCCGTGGGCGTGGGCGATGAGGCCGCGCAGGCCACCGCTGATCCCGGCGACGACCTCCTCGGAGGCGTGCCGTTCGGCCTGGTCGAGGAGGTCGCGTGCGGCGGGGACCTGCCCGGCCTCCCAGGCGGCGCGGGCGGCGAGGGCGAGGCGTCGGCCCTTGCCGTGGGGCGCGGTGGTGAGGTCGGCGGCCCGGCGCAGCCCGGCGACGGCCGAGGCGTGGCCGCCGCGCCGTCCGCTCCGCCGGGCGCAGTCCTCCAGTTGGGCGGCGACGTCGTCGTCGGGGCCTTCGGCGGCGGCCGCGCGGTGCCAGGCGCGCAGGTCGGCGCGGTCCTCGCCGGTCAGGACGTCCGCGAGGGCGCGGTGGGCCCGGCGGCACTCGGCGGGCGGAGCGTGGTCGTGGACGACCGTACGGACCGATGGCGCGTGGAAGCGGACGCGGTCGCCCTCGACGTCGAGGAGGCCGGAGTCCAGGGCCTCCTGCCAGGCGGGTTCGGTGGCGCCGAGCAGGGCGGCGGCGGCGCGGACGGCACGCTGGTCGCCTCGGTCCTCGGCGGCGGCGACCAGGAGGAGGCTGCGGGTGGGCGCGGCGAGCTGTGCGACGCGCGCGGCGATGGCCCGGCGCAGCGGCGGACCGGGGGCCGTCTGTCCTTCCGGCCCGTCGACCGCGCCGGAGCCGGGCAGCTCGCGCAGGGCAAGGGGGTTGCCGCCCGCCGCGCACAGGGTGCGGCGGACGGTCTCGGCGTCGGCGTGCGGCGAGGCCTCGCGGACGACGACCGCGGCGGCGGTGTCGTCGAGCCCGCCGATCTCCAGGGCGGTGCCGCCGTCCCAGGGGCCGCCGGGCGTGGGCGCTTCCTGACCCGTGGCGACGAGCAGGGCGACCGGTTCGTTGTCCAGGCGGCGGGCGACGTGGGCGAGGCACGCGGTGGTCGGCCCGTCGAGCCACTGGGCGTCGTCGACGGTGACCAGGAGGGGCCGTTCCGCGGCGAGTTCGGACAGCAGGGTGAGGGTGGCGGCGGCGATGAGGAAGCGGTCGGGGCGCGCGCCGCCGCGGCCGAGCGCCGCGCCCAGGGCCGCCGCCTGGGCCGTGGGCAGTGCGTCGATCCGGTCGGCCACCGGCCGCAGCAGTGCGTGCAGCGCGGCGAAGGCGAGGGGCTCCTCCACGCGGGTGCCGCGACAGGAGAGCGTGGTGAACCCGGTCGCCGTGGCGGCTGCGTGCTCCAGGAGTGCCGTCTTGCCGGAGCCGGGTTCCCCCCACAGCGTGAGCGTCGCGCCGCTGCCCTCGCGCGCTCCTCGCAGGACGCGGGCGAACGTGGCCTTCTCGAAGTCCCGTCCGTGCACGTTCATTTGGTCGAGATCCTAGGGCAGACACAGTCCGTCCTGACAAAGAGTCTCGCTCTTGCCCTTCTCCGGACTGTGTTCGACCGTTTCCCGTCCGTCCACCGTCTCCCGTGCGTCGACCTCGCCGCGCTGTGGGGGGGGTGCCGCCCCTGAGGGGCGCGGGCGGCTAGGCGTGCTCCTCCGCCGTCACCGGCTTCGGGATCAGGAAGGACGTCACGAACGCCGCCGCGATGAGGACGACTCCGGCGATCATGCCCGCCGAGTAGCCCGCCACCGACGTCTTGTCCGCGGGCGCCGCCGCGGTCTGCACGGCGAACAGGACGGCGAAGCTCAGGCCCGCGCCCAGGTTGAACGCGCCCGCATTCAGGCCGGGCAGGACGCCGGGGCCCTCCTTCGGGGACAGGACGATGCCGAGCCCGTTGAGGACGATGTTGGCGACGCCCGCGTACGTGACGCCGATGAGGATCGACGAGACGAGCAGCAGCGGGCGCGAGTCGGCCTGGAGCGTGAGGAGCATCAGGGCGACCGTCGCGGCCGAGCCGACGAGGCCGAAGCGCAGCACCCTGCCGTAGCCGAGGGTCGCGGCGAGGCGTCCCGCGAGGGGGCCCATGGCCAGGCCCGCGAGGGCGTAGGGGGTCAGGGTCCACCAGGCGGACTGCTCGGCGCTCATGCCGAATCCGGCGTCCGCGTTCTGCGCGAACGCGGGGATCATGCCGTTCATCACGGCGAAGACGCCGGTCATGGTGAGCACGGTCGTCAGGAGCAGCGCCCAGGTGGAGCGCTGGCGCAGGTGCCGGGTCGCCACCAGCGGGTGGCTGCTGCGGTCCTCCGCGCGCCAGAACACGGCGAAGGCGGCAGCGGCGACGACGGCGAGGGCGGCCACGAGAGGCCAGTTGGCGGCGCCGAGCTTCCCTGCTTCGTTGAGGGCGATCAGGGCCGCGCCGACGGAGACGACCAGGATGGCCACGCCGGGCCAGTCCATGCGGGTCTCGGCGGCGTTGTCGGCGGTCGACTCGGGGGTGAGCACGGCGACCAGGACGGCGGCGAGAGCGGCGACGACGGCCATCACCCAGAAGACCGAGTGGAAGCCGTAGTGGTCGGCGAGCTTGCCGCCCGCGATGGAGTCGACGCCCGCGATGCCGCCGTTGACGGCGGTGATGACGCCCAGCAGCGTCCCGTACCGCTTGGGCTCGTGGACCTCGTTGCGCAGCATGATCAGGCAGAGCGGGACCGTCGGCCCGGACACGCCCTGGATGACACGCCCTGCGAACAGCATCGGCACGCTCTGCGCGAGCGCGGCCACGACACAGCCCACGGCCATCAGGACCATCATCGCGGCGAGCACCCGGCGGCGGCCGACGAGGTCGCCCAGGCGCGGGAGGAACAGCGAGAACAGCGCGGCCGAGGTGAAGAACGCCGTCTGGGTCAGACCGACCTCGGCGGTGGTCGCGCCGAGGGAGTCCTCGACGTTCTTCAGCGCCGGGCTGAGCATGCTCGCGTTCAGCTGGAAGGCGAAGCACGCCACGAGGAGGGCGGTGACGAGGACCCAGATCCGCACCGGGCGGCTGCCCGGCGCGGTCGCGGTCGCGGACTCGGTGGAGGAGGCGTTCACGCGGGCACCTCGCCGATGCGCTCCAGGGCGTCGACGACGAGGTCCCAGAACCTGCCGTGGTCCAGGTCGACGGCGACCTGGGTGTGGCAGTCGGCGGGGGCGGGCGCGCGGAAGTCGGCCACGGTCATGCCGAGGGTGAGGGTGCCGGTCAGCTCGATGTCCACGGGGGCCTTGCGCACCGTCATGACGCTCGGGTCGATGACGTACGCGACGGCGCACGGGTCGTGCACCGGCGGGTGCTCGAAGCCCTGCTCCCGCAGGTACATGGAGCCGAAGAAGTCCAGGAGCTCGTTCACGAACGCGGCGGGCCGCGTGCCCACGGCGGCGATGCGCTCGACGACCTCGGGGGTGGCGAGCGCCTGGTGCGTCAGGTCGAGGCCGACCATGGTGAGGGGCCAGCGCTCGTTGAAGACGATGTGCGCGGCCTCCGGGTCGATCTTGATGTTGAACTCGGCGACGGCGCTCCAGTTGCCGGTGTGGTAGCCGCCGCCCATGAGGACGACCTCGCGGACGCGCTCGGCGATCCGCGGCTCCTTGCGCACGGCCAGGGCGATGTTGGTCAGACCGGCCGTCGGGACGATGGTGATCTCGCCGGGCTCGTGGGACATCACCGTGTCGATGATGAGGTCGACGGCGTGGCGGCGGTCGAGCTCCAGGGTCGGCTCGGGCAGGACGGGGCCGTCCAGGCCGCTCTCGCCGTGGATCGACTCGGCGACCTCGACCTCGCGCACCAGGGGCCGGGGGCAGCCCGCCGCGAAGGGCACGCCGGTGATGTCGGCGATGCGGGCCACCGACAGGGCGTTGCGGGTGACCTTCTCCAGGGTCTGGTTGCCGACGACGGTGGTGACCGCGACCAGCTCGACGTCCGGATTGCCGTGCGCCAGCAGCATGGCGATCGCGTCGTCATGCCCGGGGTCGCAGTCGAGGATGATCTTTCTGGCCATCGCGGAACCTCTTTGTTCGGCTGAGGCGGCGCTGGCGGGCGTCACCTCGGGAAAACGTTCTCCGAAGACTTTGTGCACGGGTGCGCATTATGTCAACGATCCGGAGCGTCCCCGTCCAGGTGCCCGTCCAAAGCCTCTGAGCTGGTACGACGTCAGGCCTGTACGAGGCGGTACGGGACCCTGCCCCTCTGCGGCACCTCCGGGCGAGCCCTGTGGCCGTTGATAACGTTCTCCGAAACATTGCCGAGAAGGTTCTCCGGACTTTGCCGAGAAGGGGGCACGGGCGTGGCCGACGTGACGCTCCGGGACGTGGCGCGGGCCTCCGGCTGCTCCGTCGCCACCGTCTCGCGGGTCCTCGCCGGAACCCGGCCCGTGGGCGCCGACACCGCCCGCCGCGTCCGGGCGGCCGCGGCGAGCCTCGGCTACCGGCCCAACCACGCGGCCCGCGCCCTGCGCAGCCGCGCCACCGGCACGGTCGGCCTCGTCCTGCCGCAGATCACCAACCCCTTCTACCCGGCCCTGGTCCGCGAGCTGACGCACGCGCTGCAGGCCGAGGGGCGCGCCGTGCTGCTCGCCGACTGCGACGACGACCCCGTGGCGGAGGCGGAGCGCATCGACGACCTGCTCAGCCGCCGTGTCGACGCGCTCCTGGTGATCCCGGCCGACGAGCGGCGCAGCCGGGACGCGGTGGCCGCGGCGGCCGCGCGGGTGCCGCTGGTCCTCCTGGACCGCCGGTGCGGCCCCGGCGTCGCCGACTCCGTGGCCGTGGACAACGCCACGGGCATGGCCCTCGTCCTGGACCACCTCGCGGCCACCGGGCGCCGACGGCCCTGCTTCGTCGGCGCGCACGGCACGGCGTCGGCGGCGGCCGAACGGCGCGCGGCGTACGCGGCCGGTGCCGGCGCGCTCGACCCCCGGGCGCCGCAGCGGGTGGCGCTCGGCGACTTCTCCGTGGCGTGGGGGCGGGCCGCCGTCGACGCCCTGGGGGAAACGCGCCCCGACGCCGTGGTCTGCGCGAACGACCTCATCGCGATCGGGGTGCTCCAGCGGCTGCGGGAGCTGGGCGCGGACGTGCCCGGCGAGGTCGCCGTGACCGGGTTCGACGACATCCCGATGGCGGAGCTCGCGGCCCCCGGCATCACCACGGTCCGCCAGCCGGTCGCCGAACTCGCCGCCGAGGCGACGCGGTTGCTCGGCCACCGCCTCGGCACCGACGGAGCCGGACCGCGGCGGGCCATACGTCTGGCCCCCGACCTGGTGGTACGAGGCTCCAGCCGCTCCCTCTCCTGAGCGGACTCCCGGTCGGCCCGGCCGCCTGGACACGTTCGGGCGCAATCGGCGGCACGGGCGTTGCGGCCCGCCACCGGGTCCGGGAAATTGACCTCATGCCGGCCCGGCCGCCGCCCAGGCCGCCCGCACCGCCGCACCGCCGCCTGAGGAGCCGACATGCCCGCAGTGGACGCCGAGACGGCGGTACTGATCGTCGGAGGCGGCCCCGTCGGGCTCACCGCCCGGGCGCTGCTCGCGCGCTGGGGCGTGCGGACGCTGCTCGTCGAGAAGCGCACCGGCCTCTCGCCCTTCCCCCGGTCCCGGCTCGTCAACGTGCGCTCGATGGAGATCTACCGGGGGCTCGGCCTCGCCGCCCGGATCACGGACCGCGCGTTCGCGCCCGAGTACGGCCGCATCCGCTTCCGCGACACCCTGTACGACCGGGACTTCGCCACGGCCGCGATGGTCGGGGTCGACGCGCCGGTGCCCGAGAGCCCCGTGATCGGCGTGCTCACCTCGCAGGACCGCCTGGAACCCACCCTGCTGGCGGCCGCCGACGCACCGGTGCGCTTCGGGGTCGAACTCGTCGACCTGGTGGAAGAGGCCCAGAGTGTCGTGGCCGTGCTCGCCGCCCACGGCAGCGGCGAGCGGACCCGGGTCCGTGCCCGGTACGTCCTCGCCGCCGACGGCGCGCGCTCCACCCTCCGGGCGCTCCTGGGCATCGCCACCACCGGCCCTGGTGAACTGGGCCGTTTCACCACCGTCGTGTTCGACGCCGACCTCGGCCGCTGGAGCGCCGACCAGCCCGCCGGGGTCTACTTCACCGCGCACGGCTCGTTCGGTCCCGTCCATCCCGAGGGCGGCTGGCTCTGGTTCGGGCTCACACCGGACGACGCCGCGCACACCGACTGGCCCGACCTCGTCTCCCGTGCGCTCGGGCCGCGTGCCGAGGTGCAGCCCGAGGTGCTGCGGGTGCAGCACTGGGTGATGAACGCGTTCGTCGCCGAGCGCCTCCGGCAGGGGCGCGTGGTGCTCGCCGGTGACGCCGTGCACGCGCTGCCCATCACCGGTGGCCTGGGCATGAACACCGGGGTCGCCGACGTGCACAACCTCTGCTGGAAGCTGGCGGGCGTCCTGCGCGGATGGGCGGGACCGGGCCTGCTCGACACCTACGGCACGGAACGCCTGCCCGTCGCCCATCGGACGCTCGACCAGACGGTGGCCGCCACCCGGCTCATGGTCCAGGTGCAGACGCGCCGCAACGAGCAGCTCCGGTCCGGCGCGGCGGCAGCGGACCCGGTCGAACTCCCCTGGTCGGACCGGTACTTCGCGCAGCTCGGCCTGGTGCTCGGCGTCGCCTACCGCTCCGGGGCGGTCCTCGCCGACGCCCCGGCCCCGCCGGCAGCGCCCGACTCCTCCGCGGGGGGCACGGACTACGCCCCCACCCCGGAGCCGGGCCACCGCATGCCCCACCTCTGGCTCGCCCCGGGCCGCTCCACGCTCGACGCCTGCGGCGAGTGGTTCACCCTGCTCACGCCGGACCCGGCCCGGTGGGAGCACCTGCCCACCGCTCCCTGGCCGGTGCGGGTCGAGGCCCTCCCCCGCGCGCACACGGAGCCCTGCGGCCTGGGCCCGCACGGGGCGCTGCTCGTCCGGCCCGACGGCCACATCGCCGCTCGCTGGCCCGCCGCCCCGCCGAGCGACGCCACGCTCCGCCAGGCCCTCGCGGCGGTCACCGGCTCGCCGACCTCCTGACGGCCCCGCGCGATCCGGCCGCCGGGCGGCGCCATCAGGCCATGTTCCACCGCCGGGGCCGCCGCACGGTACTTCTGCCGCGCTCGTCCGTTGTCCCCCTCGACGATCACCGCCCGCCCCGCTCCCCCGGGCGGGCGGTGCCACGCGCGAGAAGGGACACCACCTCCGCATGACCACGCAGCACCGCCTGGGCCGGACGGCCGCCGTACTGGCCGCCGCCCTCACCCTGTCCACGGCCGCCACCGGGCTCACCGCGTACGCCGCCGACTCCTCCGGCAAGACGGGCAAGCACGCCGCCGCCCCGCACGACGGCGCGGCGCAGCGCGACGGCGGGGACGGCTGGGAGCGCGACGGCCTGCGCCTCGACGCCGCGGACAACCGCAAGGTCGACGCGTACGTCGCCCGCGCGCGTGCGGCGGAACCGGCGATCAGCCGCGACGTGCGGGCCGCCGCCGACCTCAGCCGGGCCGAGCTGGTCGGCTTCGACCACCGCCTCAAGTCCCCCGACTCCCTCAAGCGGAAGGTCGCCACGGACCTCAAGGACCATCCGGAGCGGAACGTCGACGACGCCCTGGCCCGGCTGAGCGACGCGGTGCGCTACACCCTCCAGTGGCCCGACGACCGCTACGTCACCGGTGTCACCATCGCCGCGGAGGTGCTGTCCGCCTGGGGCAGCGACACCACGAAGTGGTCCAACACCTGGGGCCGCGAGAAGGGCTACAAAGGACTCAACTCCGGCTGGAGCGCACCCGATTCGCGGCAGCGGTTCGAGGTGCAGTTCCACACCCCGGCGAGCAAGTACGCCCAGGAGGAGACGCACAAGCTGTACGAGGAGCTGCGGCTGCCCTCGACCACCCCTGAGCGCAAGAAGGAGCTGCAGGACCAGCAGGACGCGATCTTCGCCGCGGTGCCCGTCCCGGACGGCGCTCCGGCTCTCGCCGCACCCGCGCCGCTGCCCCGCCGCACGGATCTGACCCCGGCCGCCTGACTCCCGCAGCGCGGCCCCGGCCGTGCTCAGCCCTCCCGCGCCGCCCGCTCCATGATCTCCGCGACCACGTCCGACTTGGCGTCGGCGTAGTTCTGCGTATAGGTCCAGGTGCGGGCGGCGAGTGCTTGCTTGGTGCGGGCGTACAGGTCCCGGTCGCCGGGGTGGGCGCGCAGCCGGTCGCGGAACAGCAGCATGCGGGTCACCTCGGCGCAGCCGCGCGGGAACACGTGCAGGTTCGCCGAATCGGCGCCGGGCCCCAGGTCCTGCTTGCGCAGCACGCGGTGTTCGTACCACTCGGGTTCGCGGATGGCGAGCCGGAATCCGATCCGCTCCAGGGCCGGTACGTACGCCTCCTCGTCGCCGGGGTCGGCGACGGTGAGCACCATGTCGACGATCGGCTTGGCGGTCAGGCCCGGCACCGAGGTGGACCCCGCGTGCTCCAGCTCGTGCGGCGTCGCGTCGAGCGCGGCGCGGATGCGCGCCGCCTCCCGCGCGAAGGCCTCGGGCCAGCGCGGATCGTACTCCCTGAGCGTCACCTGCCCGTCGAGCCGGGGCACTTCGCCGACCGTGGCCGCCGCGATGCTCTCGGCGGTCATCGGCACGCGTGCCGACGCCTAGTCGTGGCTTTCCTGTGCGGACATGACGGCTCCTGGTCGAAGGCGAGGGGTCCGGCGGCGGGCCCCTCCACCCAAAGCGGAGACCGTTCCGCCGTCAAGTACGTTCTCCTCGCGCTGGCCGACGCCGGGGCGGCGCCCGCGGTCGTGTTCCCGCGGGCGCCGCCCCGGTCCTGCTGGGCGTACCGCCTCAGTCGCGCAGGACGACCAGGACGAACGCGGCCGAGAGCGCGCCGAGGGCGACCGCCGCGACGCCCCTGGTGAACCGGTGGTCGCGCAGCCCGGGCAGCAGGTGGTCGGCGGCGACGCGGCCGGGTCCGGTCAGGGCCAGGGCCACGGCGCCGACGAGCAGCACCAGGTCGTACTCGATGCCCTCGGGGGCGAAGAAGCCGCCGCCCCACTTGGTGGCGATGGCGTTGAGCATGATGCCGAGGATGCCCGCGCCCGCGAGCGGGGTGAGCAGGCCGATGGCGAGGCCGAGGCCGCAGAAGGTCTCGGTGAGGGCGGCGACCCAGGCCATCGCCTTGGCGGCCTTGTAACCGTCCGCGGCGAAGTGGTCGGCGGTGCCGTTCAAGCCGCCGCCGTCGAACCAGCCGAACAGCTTCTGCGTGCCGTGACCGGCCATGGTCAAGCCCACGGCGACGCGCAGGAGCAGCAGTCCGAGGTCGGTGCCGGGCTGGAGCGCGGGAGCGCCGGGGACGGCCCGGTACGCAGCCGGCGCGCCGGGCGTGCTCAGGTCCTCGGGCGGGGCGGGGGGACGCGAAGGGGACGAAGACATGCGGGAGCTCTCCTTTGGTGCACAAGGGATGCGGAGGGAGCCGCGCGGCTGGACACCGCGCGGGCGGGGGCGCCCGGTGGAGCGGTCGGACGCCGTGTCCGTGGCGGGGGAAGCGTCGAGGGAGGAGAGGGCCCTCTACGTTCTGATGACGCGGGTTCTGTAGAGATCGACGGTGGTGGCGTCCGCGCAGCCCTTCGGGCTCGGTGCGGTGGCGACGGGCATCGCGTCACCGCTCGTCGGTGCGGACCGGGGATCGGGCGCGCAGGGCTGGTCGGGCCGGGGCAATACCGCGCCACGGGGCGCGTCCTGGGCGTCCCCGTCCTGGCAGCCGCTGGTGTCGGGGCCCACCGAGGCCGCGACGGCCGGGCTGTAGGGGCCCGTCGTGCGCGCGTGGTCAGTCTTCTGTGTGCCCACAGAGGGCGACGCCGCGCCCGAGCCCCAGACGGTGAGCAGACAGACCACGAGCGCCAGCAGGCACAGGCCCGCGCCGCGCGCACCGGTGTGCCGCGCGCCGCGCCGGGTCCTGAGCCGTCGCCCGCTCATGCCGCCCGATCCTAGGCCCGGACCGCGGCGGTACTGAAGACTTCAATGAGCCTGTTGTGCCGCGGCTTCACACCGGGCGCCGCATGCACACCCTCGGCCACCGGTCCAGGCCGTGGGCGGCCTCGTTCCGCCGCACCGCCCGCAGCTGCGGGCCGATCGTCGCCTCGTCGACGGTCTCGAAGCCGCAGCGGGCGTAGTACGGCGCGTTCCACGGCACCTCGGCGAAGGTCGTGAGGGTCAGCGCGGGGAACCCGCCGGCCCTGGCGGTGTCGGCCAGGTGCTCGATGAGGGCACGGCCCACGCCACGCCGCGCGTGGTCGGGGTGCACGGACACCTGCTCGATGTGCAGATCGCCGTCGACGTGGTCCGCCAGGAGGTACGCGACGGGCCGGTCGGCGTCATCGGCCGCGACCCAGGCACGCCCTGCCCGCTGGTACCGCGCGAGCTCTTCGAGCGTGGGCGGCTCGTCATCGGCGATCTCCTGCATGCCGACGTCCCGGAAGGCGCGGCCCGCGGCCCTCTCGATGTCCTGGAGCAGGGGGAATTCGCTGGGATCGACCACTCGTATGTGCATGATCCAATTGTTCCCCAAGCGGTTCGGCCATGCGCCGGGAGGCACCGGGAGGCCAAACAACCTTTCGGAGGATGCCGCGCCCCGCGCGCGAGCGCGGGCCTTCGCCATCTCGAAGGCGTGACGCAGGGTGCTTTTGTTGAGTGGAGTCCAGCGTCGCCTGACCGTGACATCCCTTGCGGCGCTTCCATGCGCCGGTGCGGCAGTGCTGCTGGCCGCGCTGCTCTTCCAGCGGCAGTGAGAGATCACCGACACCCTGGTGGAGCTGCTGAACTCCAAGCGGCAGGTGTTCAAGTCCTCCTACATGGTGGTTACCCCGGCCTGCAGCGCCGGGGGTGTCAGTCGTTCACCACATCAGGCTTGAGGATGGCGAACGGGGCGCCGAACGGGTCGGCGATCCAGGCGATCCGGCCGACCTCCGGTACGTCTGCGGCGGGCGCCAGCACCGAGCCGCCGTGCTCCTGGGACACGGCGACGATCGCGTCAGCATCCTCCACGCCGAAGTACGGCACCCAGCGCGGCTCCTCCTCGTCCCCCTGGAACGGGACGAGGCCGCCGAACGATGCCTCTTGACGGTCACCCTCGGCCGCGGACAGGACACGGTAGGTCCTCTCCCCGACCTCCATCTCCTGGCTCCGCCACCCGAACAGCGAGCGGTAGAAGGCCAAGGCGGCCTCGGGGTCAGCGGTGTGCAGTTCGGCCCAGCACAGGCTGTGGGTCTCGGAGGCCCGCTCCAGCCCCTGGACCGCCCCGGGCTGCCAGACAGCGAACTCGGCGCCGCCCGGGTCGGTGAGACAGGACATCCGCCCCGCGTCCATCACGTCGAACGGCTCCACCCGGACCCTGCCGCCGCCCTGCTTCACGCCCCTGGCCGTGGCCTCGGCGTCGGGCGTCTGGAAGTACACCGTCCAAGTTGGGCTCGCACCCTCCTCGGCCAGCGGGCCCAGGCCCGCCACGGTCCTGCCGTCCAGCTGGAAGAAGCCGTAGCCGCCCGCGTCCGGCCCGGCGGACTGGAGATCCCAACCGAACACCGCGCCGTAGAACTCCGCGGACGCAGCGGTTCGGTATCCCGGGTCGGCTCCCACTCTTCCACCCAGCACCCGCAACTGCCCGCATCACGCCCCCCCCCGGTGTGCTGAGGCACGCAGGAGCGGCCAGGAGCAGGCCGTCAGCCAGTCACCTGGCCGCGGACGGTAACGCCGTGTCATTGCTTTGAGGCAACCGACAGGTCCGCAACCAGTACGATCGCGCTGCCACAACCAGCGCGCATACGTACACGGCGAATGCGGTCAGGCCGATCCAGCCGACCACGAAGACGTCGTCCGGAGAGTGGAAATCGCCGCTCCGCATAGTCACCACGCCCACCGTGGCCAGCGCCGTATAGCCGAGACCGAGCACCCCGTACGGGGCGAGGGTGGCCGCACCGATCAGGGCCGGAGTCAGAGGGAGCCGGCACGGAACGCGCCGACCGCACAAGAACAGCGTCCAACGGGGAAGGCAGCCGTGCCGGCCCAGGCGGCGGGCTGAACCGGCCGGGGTGCAGCGGAGGGGGCCGGGGCGGCGGCCACGGCAGGCGGGGGCGGACGGGGGTCGTGGATGGCCTGTGGTGGGTGCCGCGTCAAGGAGGCGGTGGGGAGGTGGAGTTGAGGACGTGTGCGATGCCGGTGTTCAAGTGGATGGCGCGGCCGTCGTCGAAGGCGTGCCGGTAGGCGTCCTGCCCGAGGGCTTCGAGGGTCCTGCGCTCGCACAGCTCGTGGGCGGCCACCACGGCGGGGATGCCTGCCTGTGGTTGCCCGAGCGTCTCCCACAGCTGCGCGGCGAGGCCGAGGAGCCACGCGGCCTCCGTGCTCCGGCCCGTCGCGAGAGCGGCGCGGGCCAGCGACTCCAGGGCCATACCGGTGCCCACGCCGTCGCGCAGCCGGTGTTTGACCAACAGGGCGGCCCTGGCGTGCTCGCGCGCCTCCTCGCAGCGGCCGAGGGCCAGCTCGGCCTGGGAGCGGACGAAGTCGCCCCAGGCGCGCATGCTGCGCTCGCCGTTCCGCTGGCAGGTGGCACTCAGCTCGTCCAGCCAGACGATGGCCTCCTCGAAGCGTCCCGCGGCGACGAGGTAGTACGTGCCGAAGACCAGGGCGGCCAGAGGGAGCAGGGTGAGGGGCTTCTCGCGCCAGTCCGTGGCGAGTTGAGCTTCGACCCGGGAGACCACCTGTGTCAGCTCGCCGCGCAGTACCGACACCCGCAGCTCGGTGGCGGCCGCGTAACTGCGTTCGGTGGCGCCGAAGCGTGCGGCCAGAGCGGTGCACTCGGCGGCCCGTTCCTCCAGGGCAGGCAGATCGCCGAGGTAGACCAGCACGGGACCGCTGGCGTACAGGGCCTTCACCCGGGCCGGGGTGGGGGCGGTGTCGGCGGCCAGGGCCTGGTCCAGGTAGTGCCGGCCCTCCTTCAGGAACCCGCACCCGTACCAGAAGAACCACAGGGCCGCCGTCATTTCCAGCGCGGCATGGCCCTCGGCTTCGGTCAGGCTGTACTCCAGCGCGGCGCGGAGGTTGTCGTGCTCGGCGGTCATCCGGTCGTACCAGGCGAACTGGTCGGGCCCGATCCAGGCGGCGTCGCCTCTGCGGGCCAAGTCCAGGTAGTGGTCATGGTGGCGGCGCCGCAGTGTGTCGTCCTCGCCGAGGCCGCGCAGCCAGTGGGCTCCGTATTCGCGGATGGTGTCCAGCATCCGATAGCGCTCGCCGGCTCCGGTGGGCTCCCAGATCAGGATCGACTTCTCCACCAGCGCGTGCAGGAGACCGGGGACCCGCTCACCGGAGACGAGCTCGTCGGCGCACAGCTGGCGGGCCCCTTCGATGTCGAAGGGGCCGGCGAAGACCGAAAGGCGGGCCCAGACCAGGCGTTCGGTGGGAGTGCACAGCTGGTGGCTCCAGCCGATCGCGGTACTCAACGCTTGGTGCCAGGGCGGGTCGGCCTCGTAGTCCGTGCCTTCGGTGTTGCCGAGGATGGTGTACCGGTCGTCCAGGCGTTGGTTCAGCTCGGCCACCGGGAGTTCGCGCAGCCGGGCCGCGGCGAGTTCCAGGGCCAGGGGCAGCCCTTCCAGGCGGCGGCACAGGGCGGTCAGATCGGCGCGGTTGGCGTCGGTGACGGCGAACCCGGGCACCACCTTCGCGGCCCGGTCGGCCAGCAGCACTACCGAGTCGGCCATCTCATCCCCGTCGGCATCGTCGGTCCCGGGCACCGGGAGAGGGTCGAGGCCGAGCACCTCCTCCAAGTGCAGGCCGAGCGGGCGGCGACTGGTGGCCAGGATTCGCAGGCCCGGCGCGACGGACAGCAGCATCGACGCCACCTCCCTGCACTCCTCGAAGAGGTGCTCGCAGGTGTCCCACACGAGCAGTGTCTCGCGCCCGGCCAGGTACTCGGCGATCACCTCCAGCATCGGCCGGGTGGTCTGGTCGGCCACCGGCAGCGCCTCGGCGATCGCATACGGCAGCACTCCCCAGGCGGCGGTGAGCGGGGACAGTTCCACCCACCAGGCCCCGTCCGCGAAGCCGGGCTGCAACTCGCTCGCCGCCTGCCGGGCCAGCCGCGTCTTGCCCACTCCCCCGACTCCGGTCACGGTCACCAGCCGCGACCGCCCGCACAGCCGGGCCATCTCGTCGAGCTCGCCCCGCCGCCCGACCAGGCGGCTGGATTCTCCGGGCAGGTTGCCCACCCGCCGCTCCGCCGCCACCATGACAGCCCCTTTCCTGATCCCGCCGCGGCTCTGCGCACGCGGTGACTCGGTGCTATCAACATGCCGGGCCCGCCCGCAGCACTTCGGCTGCTCTGCCCACCGTCCGTCACCCGGAAGTAAAAGCGGGCGTCGCGTCCTGTTACCCGTGCGATCTGGAGGCGAGCCGTGCTCGCCCCTGGAGAAGGAATGTGGTGAGCGGACATGCGGGCCCTACTCAGGCGCTGCCGCCATATCGGAAGGGTACGCAGGGCCCGTACCGCCCAGGCTCGAAGACCGGGAACAGCCGACTTCGGGCAACGACTGAACGTAGCCATTGCTCGCGATCACGCGAAATGCTCGAAGGGTGCTCATGATCGGGTCGGCAACAAGAACTCGCGCACGGAGATCGGGCCGTACCACTTCTTTTTGTACGTGTCCTTCTGCAGGGGGCGAGGGGCGATGCCGCCCGGACAGAGAGTCCCGGAGGCTGCCTCTGTACGCGGCCCCACCACAGGACTGGCCCAGCATGCGCGATTCTAACCGTTTTGAGATATTCATCAGGATATGCATGACTTGATGACCGGAGCATGCCATGGCCACCTTTCTCTACCGTCTCGGAAAGCTCGCGTTCCGGCGCCGCAGGCTGGTTCTCGCGCTGTGGGCGGCGGTGATTGCCGCGGTCGTGGCCGGTCTCGGCGTGGCCGGTGAGGACACCGACGACACGTTCACGATTCCTGGATCGGAGTCCCAGCAGGCCCTCGACACGCTCGGCCGGGTCCATCCGGCGGCCGGGGGCACCAGCGCGCAGATCGTGTTCACCGCCCCCGCAGGAGAGCAGGTCACCGCGCAGAAGTACCAGGCGGGGATCGCCGCGACACTCAAGGAGGCCGCGGCCGCCCCAGAGGTGGCCGGGGTCCTCTCGCCCGAGCAGACCAGGGCCGTGTCCAAGGACGGCCGCGCCGCCCTCGCCCAGGTCCAGTACTCCGTCCCCAACGCGGACCTCAAGGACGGCTCGCTGGGCTCGCTTGAGGACACGATTGCCCCGGCCGAGAAGGCCGGGCTCACGGTGTCGGTGGGCGGTCAGGCGTACAACAGCACCGGTGTCGACATCAGCGCCAAGGAAGTCGTCGGTGTCGTCATCGCCCTGATCATCCTGGTGATCACGTTCGGCTCGCTGCTCGCGGCCGGGATGCCGGTGCTCACCGCCGTCATCGGCGTCGTGATCGGCGCGGGCGGGCTGCTCCTGGTGAGCCATCTGACCGCGATCTCCTCCACGGCACTGACCCTGACGGTCATGTTGGGCCTCGCGGTCGGCATCGACTACACGCTGTTCATCCTGTCCCGCCATCGCGACCAGCTCAAGGCGGGTATGGCGACCGACGAGTCGGCGGCCCGGGCGATCGGGACCTCCGGCAGCGCGGTCGCCTTCGCGGCGCTCACCGTGATCATCGCCATGGTCGGGCTCTCCGTCGTCGGCATTCCCTTCCTGACCGCGATGGGGCTGGCGGGCGCGGGGGGTGTGGCGATCGCCGCGCTCGTCGCCCTCACTCTGCTGCCCGCGCTGCTGGGATTCGCGGGCGAACGCCTGCGGCCCAAGCCGAAGAAGACGTCCGTGCCGGGCGAACGGGCCGAACCGAAGCAGACGCTGGGCGCCCGCTGGGTGCGGGCGGTGACTCGCGTCCCCGCCCTTACCGTCGTTCTGGTGACCGCTGGGCTGCTGGTCGTCGCCTGGCCCGCCCGCGATCTGCAACTGGCCCTGCCCGACAACGGCAGCGCCGCGAAGTCCACCACCCAGCGCGAGACCTACGACACCATCACCAAGGAGTTCGGCCCCGGACTCAACGGCCCGCTGCTGATCCTCATGAACACCGGCGGCGCCAAGGCTTCCTCCGCCCAGGAGCTGACCGGGCAGCTGACCACCGTACGCCAGGACCTGGCCGCCACCAAGGGTGTCGCCCTCGCCTCGGCGGCCCAGCAACTCAACCCCGAGTACGCCCTGTTGACCGTCGTGCCGACCACCGCCTCCGGGGACGAGGCCACCAGCGACCTGGTCAAGGCGCTGCGGGACAAGGAGTCCTCGATCCGGTCCGGCACCGGGGTCTCGTACCAGGTCACCGGGCAGACCGCCGTCAACGTCGACGTGTCCCAGAAGCTCAGCGACTCGCTACTGACCTTCGCCATCGTGGTCGTGGGCCTGTGCCTGCTGATCCTGCTGGTGGTCTTCCGCTCCCTCGTGGTCCCCATCAAGGCGACGGTCGGGTTCCTGCTCTCCGTCGCGGCCTCCTTCGGCGCGGTGGTCGCGGTCTTCCAGTGGGGCTGGGCCGCGGACTTCATCGATGTGGCGAAGACCGGGCCGGTCGTGTCCTTCCTGCCGATCATCCTCATGGCCGTGCTCTTCGGACTCGCCATGGACTACGAGGTGTTCGTCGTCTCCAGCATCCACGAGGAGTACGCGCACGGCGGTGATGCCCGCCGGGCCGTCCTGCAGGGCTCGCCCCTGGCGTTCCGGGTGGTCACCGCCGCCGCGCTGATCATGGTGGCGGTGTTCGCCGGCTTCGTCACGATGCAGGACGCCATCGTGAAGCCGATCGCCTTCGCCCTGGCCTTCGGGGTGCTCGTCGACGCCTTCCTCATCCGGATGACGTTCGTGCCCGCCGTGCTCATGTGGGTCGGCCAGGGCGGATGGTGGCTGCCTCGATGGCTGCGGAAGGTCCTGCCGAACGTCGACATCGAAGGACGCGATCTGCCCAAGTCGGCCACACAGCCCTAAAGCCTGTTCCAGAAGGCCGTGTTCGGGCAGGTCAGGGCCCTTCCTCGACTTGCTCTGATCATGTGGCCAGGGTGAGGTTGCGCAGGTGGGCGATGGCCCGGACGGCGTGGTGGAGGCCGTTGCCGCGTTGTCGGCAGTCACGCAGGATCTTGTAGTTCTTCAGCGCGGCGAAGGTGTGCTCCACCCGGGCCCGCACCCGTCGGTGCTCGGCGTTGTCCGCCTCCTCGCCGGGCAGCAGGGCACGTCGCTGGCGTTTGCGGTGCGGGACCACCAGGCCGGTGTTGACGTACGCGCCGTCGCCGAGCACGGTGACACCTTCGCAGTGCTCAGCAAGACCTGAGCTCCGCCAGATGTGGGCGTCGGCCTTGTCGCCCGGGGCCGGACGGGCGGTGGCCACCACCAGGGGCGTATCAGCGTCGATGATGACCTGCACGTTCGCGGCGAACCGGTAGGTACGGCTGGAGGCGGCAACCCGGTGGTCCCTCAGCGGGATCAAGGTGCCGTCCACGATCCACAGCCGGTCGACAGCGTCCGCCGGAGGCTTGAGCTGCTCCAGCGGCAGCAGCCGTCCCAGCTTCTTGATCACCCGGCAGACCGCTGCCGGCGAGACGCCGAACAGCGGCGCCAGCTGCCGCATCGTCAGGTTGGTGCGGTAGTACACCGCCACCAGCAGCACCCGCTCCGCCAGCGGCAGACACCACGGAGGCGGCCATGGCGGCGATCAAGCGTTGGAGGGTGCGGACGGTGAAGTTGGCCTGGGCTCGGGCGGTCTGTGAGCCGGGCCCCGTCCACAGGGCCACCACTTCGGTGTCAGGGCCGGTGCTGAGGACACCGAGGCTCGCTCCGGCCAGGAGGTCTGGGGAGATGTGAAGCGGTAAGCGGCTCGGACAGGGCGTTGGCTGCGCCTGCCCGTGGACAGGAAGTGCGCGCCTGGCGAGGGAGGAGCGGATCGATGGCTCGTGCCGTGCCGCCTCCCGGGTGTCCCGGAGGACCTTTCCCGCCATGCGGTGCGGCAGCAGGGGGTGCAAGGTGCGCAGGTGGATGTCTCAATCCAGTCCTCGTGTGAGGCGGGAGGTGGCGAGGCGGGCTCACCTGCTGGTGAAGGCGTCGTGGGGCACGCTCTAGTCGTCGAGGGTGAGGCGGCGGGTGAGGATGTCGTGGGCGACCTCGCGCAGGGGGCGGTTGTGGTGCCAGGCGTGGGAGCGCAGCCGCAGGAGGGCTTGGTCGACGGATACCTTGAGGCGGACGCTGAGGTGGCCGGCGGCCTGGTGGACCTCGGCGCGGTGCAGGTCGAGGCTGGCGGCGGAGGTGTGCAGCAGCAGGTCCAGGGCGATGCGGGCGAAGCGGTCGATGTCGTCTCGCTGGCCGGGCGGGAAGGGGCTGGCGCTGGTGCGGTAGCCGGTGAGGATGCCGGGGGTGGTGACGCCCATGCGCAGCGGGGTGGTGATGATGGCGCGGGCGGGGGTGCGGGCGGCGGCGGGGGTGAAGGCGGGCCAGCGGGACTGGGGGTGGCTGGCCAGGTCGGGGACGGTGATGGTGCGTCCGGTGTGGAGGGCGTCCCAGTTCGGTCCCTCGCCCAGGGTGTACTGCAGGTCGTCCAGGGTGGGGCCGAGGGCGTTGGCGGGATCGAACCAGAGCAGTTCGAGGCTGCCCTGGGCAGAGCGCATGCTCAGCGTCAGGGCGTTCAGGTCCAGCAGTGGTGCGACGGCCGCCGCTCGGGCGGCGGAGAGGTCCTGGCCGGCCAGGACCGCGCGGCGCAGGCGGGACAGGAGACGGGTGAGGTCGGTGTCGGACATCACGCACCGCCCAGGAGAGCACGCGAAAGGGCCCTCAGGCCGCAGGGTGCGGTGGTGAGCGGCGGATGCTTCACCGGGTCGGGTCGAGCTCGGTGGGCACGTCGCCCTGGGCGATCCGGGTGGCCAGGACGGTGATCTTCTGTTGCCGGTTGCGGGCGTGGGCGCGCAGCAGGGTGAAGGCCTCGTCGATGCCGATGCCCAGGCGGGCGGAGAGGATGCCTTTGGCCTGTTCGATGACGATGCGGCTGTCCAGCGCGGTCTGGAGCTGGGAGATGACCTTCTGCTTGTCGGCCAGTTCGTTGCGGTGGGACAGGGCGGTCGCGGTGGCGTTCGCGAGGATCTGCGCCAGGCGCAGGTCCTGGGTGCTGACGTAGGGCGGGCCGGTCATGAACAGGTTGAGGGCGCCGAGCTGGAGGTGCGGCAGGCGCAGACTCACCGCGGCCGCCGCCGTGATGCCCATGGCACGGGCGTGCGTCGTGAAGCGCGGCCAGCGCGCCTGGCCGGCTTGGGACAGCAGGGTCAGGGGCAGGAGCTGCTGGGAGCGGGAACTGTCCAGACACGGGCCCTCGTCCAGGTCGAGCTGGGTCTCCACCAGCTGGCGGCACTGTTCGTCGGAGGCGGTGACGTACAGGACCTGGTCGCTGCCGCCCATGGGGTCCAAGACCGTGACGCTGGTCCAGCGCACCGGCAACAGAGCGTGTGTCTGCGCGGTCAAGTCGTGCAGCAGTTCCAGGGGGTCGAAGTCGGTCGAGCGGTGGGCCAGGTCGAGGACGGTCGCGGCGATGCTCAGCTCGTGGTCGGTGGTGGGCATGGGAGCCTGCCGATCGGCTGGCTCCCGACTCCGTAACGGCAGCGGGGACCCGGGTGCGTCCGAAGACGGGAGGAAGGGCCGGCTGCAGGGCCGGAGGTCACGCCCGCTGACGGGAAACGCGTCTTCTCGCCCCACTTCCGGGATAGCCCGTCCAAGCCGCGGTGCTTGCCGGTTCCACCCGGCGACACGGCTTTGCGGTACCGCCGACGAGTACCCCACAGCAGTGCTTTACACGAGCCGCCCCCGAATGCGCCACCAGCACAAGGGAAAGCCTCCTGCCTCCCTCCTCAAGGGCAGCGGGGCCCAGAAGACGGACTCACAGCCGGACCGCCTGAGACCCCAGCAGCCAGCCCCGCACCTCCTTGCTCGATCCGACAGCGTGGCAACCCGTCGGGCACGTCCTAGTAGTACTTCGTCAGGTTCTGGCTCGAGTGAGGGGCTTGCCGCAGGTGGTGCAGGTTCCGGTCCAGCACCGCAGCAGGCCCTGGATCATGTCGAGGGCCTGGTAGAGGGACCGTCCGGCGCGCGGGCTTTGGGGTCGAGCCGCCTGAGGGTGAGGAAGGCCTGGGCGGCGGTGACGAGGGTGACGTGATGGTGCCAGCCGCGCCCGGTCCGGCCTTCGAAGTGGTCCGGTCCCAGGCCGTGTTTGAGTTCGCGGCAATCGTGTTCGATGCGCCGGCGCATCTTGGCCAGCCGCACCAGGTGTTCGATCGGGGTGCTGGCGGGCAGGTCGGAGATCCAGTAGCTGGCTGGCTCCGTCGCCTGTTCGGTCTGCTCAACCAGCAGGGTCCGCCGCGGCAGCGCTCCGTCCCAGGCGTAGTGACCACCACCGCGCTCCTGCGCGTGGCGCAAGGACTGCTTGCCTGCCGGCCGGATCTCCAGGACGGCGAAACGTGAACGCATGGCCCCCTGCTGCCTTGCCGCCAGGACACCTCGCTGAAACCGCCGTGCTCGCCGACCAGTTCAGGCAGTGATACCGGCCGGCTGCGGTACCGGGGCAGGGTCGGTGGACCCAGCCCGCCATAGGCCGGCTGATACGGCCGGGCACGGGCGGCATGGGCCACTTCCTTGGCCTCGACGGCCACCACATAGTCCAGGCCACGGTCTTCGAGTGCGAGACGAAAACCCACCGAGCGGCCACAACCGCAGTCGGCGACCACCACCGGCACAGTCAGATCCCAGGAGGCCAGCCAGTCCAGCAAGTCCAGCGCGAGCTGGGTCTTGGCCGCATAGGTGACGTCGAACGGGACGCCGGCTCTGCGGCGTCCTGCATGTTCCCGTCCCGCAGCCGCTCGGCCATCGGCTGGATCGGCTTACGGCGACCGTCCAGCATCAGACCCCGCAGATAGCACTCACTCCACCGCCGCTGGTCCCTCCGCGGCAAGGAACCGAACACCTCGGTAACGAACTCCGCCACATCACCACGAAGCCGTTCGACCTCACCCGCCCTCATACCGACACCATGCCTCTGGCCAGGCAAGATCGGCACACCTAACGAAGCACCACTAGGGCCGCATCAGGCAACGTTCGCCCTGTAGTGCCTCAGATCGCGGATGGCGAAAGCCCCGGCGAACGCGATGTCGGAAATCCGCCAGCATGCTCGCGGTCGGGCGAGCGAGAATCCGTTCATGATCACTGACGCGCAGGGAATCCGCATCCGGCACCGCGGGCATGAACCGCAGGTCCATCCCACCGCCTACGTCGCCCCGACGGCCACGCTCGTCGGTGATGTCCGCGTGGGGCCGAGGGCACGGGTGATGTACGGCGCGGTGCTCGATGCCGAGGGGTCTCGCATCGAGGTCGGGGAGGCGGCAGTGATCTGCGAGAACGCGGTGTTGCGCGGCTCTGCGGCCGCCGGCGATCAGCCGGTGCTTGTCGGTGACCACGTCTTCGTGGGGCCGCAGGCCACGCTCCTGGGCTGCGAGGTCGGCAGGTGCGTCTATGTGGCGACCGCGGCGACGGTCCTGCAGCGTGCGCGGTTGGGGGCCGGCTCGGTTGTCGCTGTCGGCGCGCTCGTCCATGCGCGCACCGTTCTGCCGGACGAGTACTTCGTGCCGCCGCACACCGTGGCGCTTGACGCGCCGGTGCGGCTGCTGGCCTCTGGCGACCCGGGCCTGGCCGAGGCCGTCGGCCGGGTGGGCTTTGCACAGGTGGCGTTCGGTGTCGACGCGGGGTGGACCGACCGGATCAACCGGTACGAGCACATCGCGGAGGTGCGCGTCGCCGAGTTCGGCGCGCACGCGGATGATGAGGTTCTGAATCTCGGCTAGCGCCGCATCAACGACCCTTGTGCTGTGGTGAGGTGACGCGCCGTCCGGATTCCACTCGGGCGCGCACGGCCGGCAAGCTGCGCCGATGGCAGAGCGAGTGCGCGTCCGTGAGATCGATGCGGACCGGGTCCGGGATGTGATCCACAACTTCACCATTGACGGTTTCGACTCCCTGTACCCGAAGTGCAAAGACGGGCGGCCGAGGACCTTCACCCTGCCGGAGCGCCGGGTGATCAAGAAGATCGCCGAGTCCAGACCAGCCGAGCACGGCCTGCCGTTCTTGACCTTGGGCCGCGCGGCGGCTTCACCGCCAGCCGCGCGGAGCTGACGCCGGGCGAGCGGGCCGCGGTCGAGGCCGTGCGGCGCTCGCTGGTGGACGACCCCTGGTGAGCGGCATCCGCCTCTACGCTTCCCTCTGCGCCGCCGGCGCTTGCGCGCGCAGGTCGAGGCCGATGTCCAGGATCGGGGCGGAGTGCGTGAGGGCCCCGACGGACAGGAAGTTCACGCCCGTCTCGGCGTACGCGCGGGCGGTGGCCAGGGTCAGCCGCCCGGAGGACTCCAGGAGGGCCCGGCCGGCGACGACGGCGACCGCCTCGGCGGTCTCCTCGGGCGTGAAGTTGTCCAGCAGGATCAGGTCCGCACCCGCGGCGAGCGCCTCCCGCAGCTGGTGCGGGGTGTCGACCTCGACCTCGACCGGCAGGTCCGGGAACTCCGCGCGGACCAGCGCGAACGCCCGGGCGACGCCACCGGCCGCGATCACGTGGTTGTCCTTGACCAGGGCGGCGTCCGAGAGCGACATCCGGTAGTTGACGCCGCCGCCGCAGCGCACCGCGTACTTCTCCAGCGACCGCAACCCCGGCGTGGTCTTGCGGGTGTCGCGCACCTGCGCCCTGGTGCCTTCGATCGCCAGCACCCACCTGTGGGTCGCGGTGGCGATGCCGGACAGTCGGCACAGCAGGTTCAACGCGCTGCGCTCGGCGGTCAGCAGGCCCCGGGTGCGGGCGGTGACCGTGAGCAGCCGCTGGCCGGCGGCCACCGGCTCGCCGTCGGCCACGTGCCGCTCGACCGCGAAGTCGTCGCCGCACACCGCCGACAGGACCGTCTCGGCCACTGGTAGCCCGGCCACCACACCGGCCTCGCGGGCGGTGAAGTCGCCCGTCGCGCGGGCGTCCACGGGCACGGTGGCCACCGTGGTCACGTCGGCGCCCTGGTCGAGGTCCTCCTCGATGGCCAGGTGCGCGACGTCCTCGACCGCCACGGGATCCAGCCCGGCAGCGGCCAGCAGCTCGGCCAGCTCCGGGTCCAGGCCGTGCTCCAGCGGGTCGAGCCTGTAGTCGTCGCCGTCGTCCAGTGCCCCGCCACTGCAGCCGCACCCCTCCCCGCACACCCCGGCGCCCCTGCCGTCCACTGCGACGGCGGCGGTCCGGTCCGGCGAGCCGAACTGCGGCAAGGGCAGGATCACGGACTGGGGCGGACGGTCGGGGGTGGTCACGGCTGCTGCTCCTTTGCGGTGGCGCTGTGGTGGGTGTGGGCCCGGGGGGGACCTCGGTGGGGTTGAACTCCGGCCCCGCGGTGGTGCGCAGGGCCAGCGTGCCCTGGGCGGTGAGGCGTCCCACGAGGCGACGGCGCCAGACCGGGCGGCACGGCCCGCAAGGTGATCTATCCGGTGGCCGGGGAGCCGACGCTGAAGGCCTTGGCGGCACGAGGCCCGCTACCGGGCCCGGGTGCGTACGGTGCTGCGGTTGTCGCACTCCAACCACCGCCGGCGGGCCCTAACGACACGCTGAGTCAGTTGTCACTTCGCGGCAGTTTCGGGAGAACGGGGCCTTATCGGTTGATCCCTTTTGTGATGGGGAGGAAGTCGGCGAAGCGAGGTGCGTCGGGCTCGTGCGGCAGGCGCGTGGCGCGCGCGGCGAAGCTGACGGCGTGGTACCACCCGCACAGCAGAAGCAGATCGAGCAGTTGGAGCTCGTCGAAGACCGACGCGAGCCGTGTCCACAGCGCGTCATCGATGTCGGAACGCTCGTGCAGCGCATCGACAGCGAGGATGAGCAGCCGTTCCTCCTCGGACGTCCAGCACTCGTCGGCGGGTCCGCCGTGCACCAGGGATGCCGCCTGCTGGCGGGTGAGTTGGACCCGCTCGGCGAACGTCATCATGTGCACGCCCCACTCGTACTCGCAGCCGCATTGCGCGCACGTCCGGTCGATGACGATCTCGCGTTCCCGCATGGAGAGGGTCAGCTGTCTGCCCAACTCGTAGCGACCCCACCGGTGCATGGCGCCAGCCATGGGGATGTTTCTGGCGAACATCCGGAACAGCCCGATCGGCGGGGCCTGCCCGGGCATCATGCGCGCGAGCAGAGTGCCGGCCTGGTCGGTGTACGGCGGGTCCAGCAGGGCTATCCGCGACATCGGCTCTCCCGTCGAGTTCGTTTCGAAATCAGAAACGCCGCCGAGTGGATGCTAGTGTTTCGAATAACGAAACGCAAGGATGAGGAGGGGCATGCCGACACCGCGCCCAGGAACACCGGTTCGCGGATCGACGACCGGCCGTCCCCTCATGGCCGCGATGGACCTCTTCGGCCGCCGGTGGGCGCTGCGCATTCTCTGGGAACTGCGCGGAGGTCCGCTCGGCGCCCGCGCGCTGCTGGCACGGTGCGAAGGGCTGTCGTCCAGCGTCCTCTACCAGCGGCTCCGTGAACTCGCATCGAGCGGGATCATCTCCCCCTCGGCCGATGGCTACGAACTCACTCGGCTGGGGACAGCACTCGGGGACGCCCTCCGTCCGCTCGACGAATGGGCGATCATCTGGGCGCAAGAGCAAGGACTCAACGACCAGGAGCCCACGGAGACGTGAAGGTCACGCCCGACCAGGTGGAGCGGTGACCTGACGGCCGACCACTCGGGACACGGACCCACGCGGCGTGCGAAAACCCCTCGGCCACCGGCTCCTCGCGCGCAGGGCCCGAGGCTGGACGTCGGCTTCACCTCGCGCGGGATGCCTGCCACCAACGACGATATTAGACCGACCCGAACACGCCACTGACCGCGTGAGATACGGCCCGTACGGCCCGTACAGGTGAGTCGCTCGACAACGCGGAACCGGACTCGGCACCCGGACGCGCGGAAACCAGCGTCCGGATCGCCGCGGTCTGCCGCTCCACCGCCTGCGCGATCGAGGGGTCGACGTGGCTCGCAGGTGCGACGGCCCGGTGCGCAGCGAGCGCCCGGTGGAAGCCGGGCGAGGCCACCTCGCGGGTCCTCACCGGCTCCTGCCATGCGGTCGCCGCAGTGGCCGGGACCTCCGCGGTGCGGGCTGGGGCGCAGGCACGGTGCCGACGGGCCAGGACCCGGATGGTGCGCACCAAGTCGGTACCAACCGTCTGGGCCCTGGAGCACGGCGGCGAAACCCGGACGGCTCCCGGCCGTCCCGTTGCACAGCCCGAGCCGAGTCCACCGCGGGCCCGGGGGCGCTCTGTCCGCGCCGTTTGGCGTCTTCACGAGCGGCGTGCAGCGGGCCCCGGGCGAAGCCGACGCCAGACAACTCCGGTCCGCCGTCAGCAGACCGCTCCGGCCGCCCGAGGGGCGTAGTCGCTCACGCATCTCGGTCTCCTACCGGTGTCCGTACGTCATCGGCGCGCTGGGGGTGCCGCCATCTGCTGCCCGCGGACGAGGCGGTGCCCGAGGCCGCTTCGGACGTGAAGCGGCTGCTCCCCTCCGGCGACGTGCGCCCCTCAGATCCGGTGACACGCCACCCCACTCAGGCGCTGAGGAGGAGGGCCCCGGCCTCCGGCACGCCGAGCTCGACGCCGACCGGCTCTGCCCCGAGCTCCAGGACCTCAAGGCGGCCACCAAGCTCTGACCATGCGTTTCGCCACCCGCGGGGAGCGCGGCAGACGGAGAGGTTCTCCGTTATCACCGATCATGGGAAGATTGTGATATCGCTTTGCTCTGGAAAGCCCAATCGCCTGCCAAGGCCCACCTCTCAAAGGAGAGGTGGGCCTTGCTGCGTGCTGCGGCGAGGTTCAGACAGCGGGCCCGCCGCGGACGCCTCCGTCAGATGCACCGCGGTGAGCCCTAGGACGCACCGGAGTGGCCCCATGGATCCTCGCACGTCGCTGTTGCTTCTCGTTGTTGCCGTCATCGTCGGCTACGCCGCGTACCGCAACCCGCCCCTGGGCTCCGCCGTCAGCGTTGCCGTCGTCGTCGTGGGACTGCTCTACGTCGTGCTCAAGGACGATGACGACAAGCCCACGAAGTAGCGCCGCGTGCGCGGGCCTGGACCGCGCACCGGGCCCACTCCGCATGACCGGCCACCGGCTCCGGCTCCGGGAGGCCGGCAAGCTCCGCGCTCGCATCGGTGCGGTCTGCCGCTCCACCGACTCCGCGATTGGCGGGTCGACTCGGCTCGGGGCGCGGGCGCGGCACCCGGGGGCAGGACCCGCACCGTGCGCACCACCAAGGTGCCGGGCCCTCGTTGGTCGCGGCGATGATCCGCGCGGTGATCAGGCGGAGCTGGGCGGCTTGGGCCAGAGGGTCTGGGCGCAGATCCAGCTGCCCGGTCTCCGGGTGGAACGCGGCGCCGCGACGCGGTGGGGAAGCTGCGGGGCGACGACCGCGGCGATGTCCGGTCAGGCCAGTCCAGGACGCCGCCGACGGCCGGGAGATCCCAGGCCCGGTCGACCGTCAGGCCCTGGAGCACGGCGGCTAACCCGGACGGCTCCCGCCCGTCACGCGGCACGGCCCCGGGCCTGGAGGTGCTGGGGGCAGGCCTCGCCGCTGGGCCCGCCCCGTCGCTCCGCTCAGGGCTGCCGAAGACATCCCGCCTGCCACGCTGCTACACGTGGCCAGTGGCGTTGTCAGTGCCGGGTCGCATACTGCCTTCCAATGAAGAGCGGACAAGGGGGCAGCTGTGCGGACGGTGTACGACGGTGAACTGAGAGTCCACTACGGGCAGTTCTACGTGGAGAGCCGCCTCTACATCTCGCGCGAGGAGGAGATCGCGCACTGCGCCGGTCAGAGCAACGGGCTGTGCGGGGCCGCCAGCCCCGGCAACCTGTTCCTGACCACGGGTCTGCACACAGGCCGTGTGGGCCTGACGGTGGAGGTCCACGAGACTGAGCCGCCCCTGGATGACCAGTGGGAGGAGATCGTCGAGGTCTCCTTCCGCCCGGCGTCCGCGGAGACCGCCGTCGTGCCGTGGGGCGACGGCGCGATCTGCTCGCTCGATCTGCCCGTCACCGACCACCGGGTCCGCTACTGCGGACGAGGCATGGATGTCACCCCGGACGACGAACTCTCCGTCCTGGAGGGCGGCCCTGTCATCGATCACTACCTGCTGCAGTTCTGGCCGGCCAAACCCGCCGCGGACCAGGTAGTCAAGCAGACGACGCGGAGCGCCGCCTACTGGCATGACCACGCCCGCACCCTGCCGCCCCCGCCCGGACCCGAGAAACGCGCCGAGGCCGAGCGCCTTCGACGCGAAGCGGAAGAGACTCTCGTCCGTGAAGCGGAGCGGCAGGCAAAAGCAGACGACTGGGGCGAGCGGGCGCCAAGCCCGACGCTGCGTGCGGTCGGCGGCAACAAATGGGGCCTCATTTCCCTGGACCGGGACCTGGCGGACGCTGTGGACAGCGCCGATGCGGCCACCCAACGAGCCATCGCCCGGTGGGCCGTCAGCTACGCCATGGCCAGGGCCGAGCTCGATACGTTCTCCACCTTCGCGCGCGCCCTCCAGGCCCTGCGGGTCGGCGAGGAATTACCAGTCCCCCTCAGCGACCGGACCCAGGCCTGGGAATGGTTCTTCGCCCAGAAGAACCTCCCGCGCACCTTCATACGCCCTCTTCACGATTCCGAGGGCGAGGTGTTGCAGCAGGCCATAGCGATGATCACGCTGTTCGCCGCCGCACAGGAGGACCCGCTGCGCGCCGCCCTGGACGCCCTGTTCGCGGCCGCCGCCACCTACGGCACCGCCTACCCACATCTCCTGGCAGCCGCGCGCGACGCATTCCCCGACCTGAACTGGCCATCCTGAGACGGTGCTCGCTCCCGCCGTCAGCCACCGGCTCCGGGCAGCGTGCTCACGAGAACCCCCTCCCCACAGCCAGGTCTCGGAGCGTGCCGCCACGGCCGCGACGCGGTCGGGCAGCTGTGGGGCGACGGCGGACGCGGTAGCAGCCTGCTTCGCAGCCGCCCCTGGCCTCGAACCACCAGCCGCACCACTCGACGGCCCAACAGCCACCTCACGTACACCTACGCCGCGGGAACAAGAGCACAACGCGTGCACACCCCCACGGGAACTCCCAAGGCGTGCCAGGTAGAGGCGGGACGTCCTCTTTCACCGACAGGCGCCCCGGAGCCGCCGAACCGCCAGGTCAGAGCCTCGGCAGCAGCCGGGTGAGCGAGAACCAATTGTTCCCGACGGCCCCGGCAGGCGCCGACCCCGCGCGAAGGGGCGGGGACCGCTACCGGTCCCCGCCCGTGTGCGTCACTCGCTCTCAAGGGTGATGGCCTGCACCGGACAGGCGCGTGCCGCCTCCTTCAGCATCGGGTCGTCCGCTCCGTCGGCGCTCTCGGGCAGCAGCGCGCTGAAGCCGTCGTCGTCCTGGGTGAAGACGCCGGGGGCGGTCAGGACGCACTGGCCCGCGCCGATGCAGCGGTCCGTGTCGATCGTGATCCGCATCAGCCGCGCCCCCAGCTGACGGGCAGTTCGATGAGGCCCTGGATGGTGTCGCCGGGCTTGATCGGGACCTCGTCCGGCGGGACGGCGAGCCGCAGGTCGGGGACCCGGGCGAGGAGGGAGGTGAAGGCGATCTCCAGTTCCAGGCGGGCGAGGTTCTGCCCGAGGCACTGGTGGATGCCGAAGCCGAAGGCCAGGTGGTGGCGGGCGCTTCTGCGGACGTCGAGGTCGTCCGGTTCGGGGTAGACGGCGGCGTCGCGGTTGATGGCCGAGGCGGCGAGGAAGACGCCCTCGCCCGCGCGGATGGTCTGCCCGGCCACCTCGATGTCGGCGGTGGCGACCCGCTGGAGCGCGTCGGCGATCGACAGGAAGCGCAGGAGTTCCTCCACCGCGTCGCGGACCAGCTCCGGCTCCGCGCGCAGGGCGTCGAGCTGTTCCGGGTGTTCGAGGAGGGTGAAGGTGCCGAGCGAGATCATGTTGGCGGTCGTCTCGTGCCCGGCCACCAGCAGGATCAGCGCGATCCGCGCCAGTTCCTCGCGGTCGACCTCGCCGGTGTGCAGCCGTTCCCGGACGAGGTCGTCGAGCAGGCCCTCGGTGGGCTCCGCCGCGTCCGCGGGGCGGCTCCCGGCGGCGCGGCTCTTGTGGTCGACCAGCCCCACGAGGTAGTCCATGAGGTCCAGGCGCGCCTCCTCGGCCTCGTCGGCCGTCTTGCCGCGCAGCAGGCGGCGCGAGGCCTCTTCGAAGAAGTCGTGGTCGGCGTACGGCACGCCGAGGAGCTCGCAGATCACCATGGACGGCACCGGAAGGGCGAACGCGGACACCAGGTCCACGGGCGGGCCCTGTTCGAGCATGGCGTCGAGGAGCTGGTCGACGAGGTGCTGGATGCGGGGCCGCATCGCCGCCACCCGTTTCACGCCGAACGGCGGTATGAGCATGCGGCGCTGTCTGTTGTGTTCGGGGTCGTCCACGCCGAGGAGCGCGGTCCGCACGCGGCGCGAGATCTCGAAGCGGGGGGCGATGGAGGGAAAGGCCGGATTCTGCCGGTTCGCGGAGAGCCGGTCGTCGGTGAGCAGCGCCTGGGCCTCGGCGTGCCCGGTGACGACCCAGGCCTCGGTGTGGTCGTAGAGGGTGATGCGGCTGAGCGGGCCCTGTTCGCTCAGCGGGCGGTAGCCGGCGGGCGGGTGGTAGGGACAGGTACGGTCCTGAGGAAAGGGAGCTGCTTGCGTCATGCTGTCTCCGGTTTCGGACGGGCGTGCAGGTCTGCCGGTCCCCCGAGGCGTTCCGCTCCCCACTACATGCCCTCTACAGCGATTTCGATGACGTGTGGTTCGGCCAACTTCGTCGCGCATGTCCCCCACCGTGATGATGAAGGCCGAAAACAGTGCCTTGCGGAGCCGCGCGATCCCGCCCCCACCCCCTCACCATCGATCGACTCCGGGCCCGGACGCCGCGTTCGGCCAACCGAATTGGCTGGTTGTCGCTGTTCATTCCATCGGACTACCAGGACTTTCTCCCGTACCGCACGGCGGCGAGGCTCGGGAGGAACCATTCCTTCGCACCAGGAGGTACCCATGCGCACTCGCCTGCTTCTCGCCTCGGCCGCACTCGCCGTGACGACGCTGGTCGGCGGCGCCACCTCGGCCGCCGCCGACGCCGACGCCGACGGCACGGTGGAGAACTCGCCCGGCGTTCTGAGCGGCAACCTCGTCCAAGTGCCGGTCGACATCCCCGTGAACCTCTGCGGCAACACCGTGAACGTCGTGGGCGTGCTCAACCCCGCCACGGGCAACGAGTGCTCGGACGGCTCCGGCGGGCGCTAGCTCCTACCGCGGCGCGGCGAGGCCCTTGAGGTCGCGGACGTACCAGTTGTGGCACGTCCCGTCCGCCTCCCGGACCTGCTTCATGTACGTGAAGCCCGCGCGCCGCGCCACCGCTTCCGACGCGGCGTTGGCGGGGTCGACCCGGATCACGCCGACGCGTGCGCCCTCGGTCGCCGTGTAGCGGCAGACCAGGTCGACCGCGCGGGTCGCGAGCCCCCGGCCCCGCCAGGCGGGGTAGAGCCCGTAGGCGATGTTGGCCGCGCCGGGGGCGAGGCCCGGGACGGTGAGCCGTACGTCGATGGTGCCCGCGAGGGTCAGCTCGTCACCGGCGCGCACGCCGAAGGCGCGCAGCGTCCCCTCGTCGGCCCACTGGTCCTGGCAGTGGCGCACGTACTCCTCCGTGCTCGCCCGGGTGCTGGGCTCGCCGTTGAGCCAGCGCACGAGGAGGTCGTCCTCGCCCGCCAGATGCGCGTCGACGTCCTCAAGGGTCAAGGGGGACAGGGTGACCACGCCGTCCGACAGCTCGATGTTTCGCACGGGGCGACTGTCGCCCTCCGCCGCCGCAAGGGCAAGCGAATATCGCGGGCGTGCCGTGGGGCGCGGGGCCCGCGCCCCACGGCACGGGTTCAGGAGGCCACGTACTCCCGCAGGTGACGCGCCGTCAGCGTGTCGGCGTCCGCCACTAGTTCGGCGGGCGTGCCGGTGAACACCACCTCGCCGCCGTCGTGTCCGCCGCCCGGGCCGAGGTCGATGATCCAGTCGGCGTGGGCCATGACCGCCTGATGGTGTTCGATGACGACCACCGAATTGCCGTCGTCGACGAGCCGGTCGAGGAGCGCGAGCAGTTTGTCCACGTCGGCGAGGTGCAGTCCGGTCGTCGGCTCGTCCAGGACGTACGTGGACGACTTCTCGGCCATGTGGAGGGCGAGCTTGAGGCGCTGCCGCTCGCCTCCGGAGAGGGTGTTGAGCGGCTGGCCGAGGCGCAGATAGCTCAGCCCGACGTCATCGAGGCGGCCGAGGATGGTGTGCGCCTGGCCCGACGGGAAGAAGGCGTACGCCTCCGCGACCGACATGCCGAGCACCTCGCTGATGTTCTTGCCGCGCAGCGTGTACGTCAGGACCTCGGGCGTGAACCGCTTGCCCGCGCACGCCTCGCACACCGAGGCGACCTGGGCCATCATCGCGAGGTCGGTGTAGACGAGGCCGATGCCGTTGCACTTCGGGCAGGCGCCTTCGGAGTTGGCGCTGAACAGCGCCGCCTTGACGCCGTTGGCCTTGGCGAAGGCGGCGCGGATGGGGCCGAGGAGGTTCGTGTACGTCGCCGGGTTCGAGCGGCGCGAGCCCCGTATCGGCGCCTGGTCGGCGACCACGACCCCGTCCTGCCCCGACAGATAGCCGTGGATCAGGGTGCTCTTGCCGGAGCCCGCGACGCCGGTGACCACGGTGAGCACCCCGAGCGGCACGTCGACCGTCACGTCCTTGAGGTTGTGCCGGTCGGCCCCCTTGATGGAGAGGTGCCCCTGGGGCGTACGGACGCGCGTGCGCAGCGCGGCGCGGTGACCGAGGTGTCGTCCGGTGAGCGTGCCGGACGCGCGCAGGCCCGCGACGTCGCCGGTGTAGCAGATCTCGCCGCCCGCCTCCCCCGCGCCGGGGCCGAGGTCCACGACGTGGTCGGCGATCGCGACGACCTCCGGCTTGTGCTCGACGACGAGCACGGTGTTGCCCTTGTCGCGCAGCCGCAGCAGCAGGCCGTTCATGCGCTGGATGTCGTGCGGGTGCAGGCCGATGGTCGGCTCGTCGAACACGTACGTCACGTCGGTGATGCTGGAGCCGAGGTGGCGCACCATCTTCACGCGCTGCGCCTCGCCGCCGGACAGCGTGCCCGAGGGCCGGTCCAGACTGAGGTAGCCGAGGCCGATCTCCACGAGGGAGTCGAGCAGGTCCCGCAGCCCGGCGAGCAACGGCGCCACGCCGGGCGCGTCGATGCCGCGGACGAACGCCGCCAGGTCGCTGATCTGCATCGCCGAACACTCGGCGATGTTCAGTCCGCCCACCTTCGAGGCGAGTGCGGCCCGGGTGAGGCGGCTGCCCTCGCAGAGCGGGCAGCGGGCGAAGACGACCGCCCGCTCGACGAAGCTCCTGATGTGCGGCTGGAGCGACTCGCGGTCCTTCGCCAGCCAGCTCCGCTGCATCTTGGAGACGAGGCCTTCGTAGGTGAACCCGTTGGCGCCCACCTTCACCTTGACCGGCGCCTTGTGCAGGAGGTCGTCCCACTCCCGCGCGGTGAAGTCCCGCAGCTTCTTGTCGGGGTCGTGGAAGCCGGAGTTGACCATGATCTGCCAGCTCCAGGAGTCCACCGCGTAGTAGGGGACGGTGATGGCGCCCTCGTTCAGCGAGAGGTCGCGGTCCACCAGCTGGTCGACGTCGACGGTGGAGACCTCGCCGGTGCCCTCGCAGTCCGGGCACATGCCCTCGGGCAGATTGAAGCTGAAGGCCCCCGCGGTGCCGATGCCCGGCTGCCCGAGGCGGCTGAAGATGATGCGCAGCATCGTGTAGGCGTCCGTGGCGGTGCCCACCGTGGAGCGCGAGTTGGCGCCCATCCGCTCCTGGTCGACGACGATGGCCGCGCTGAGGTTGCGCAGCTCGTCGACGTCGGGGCGGCCGACGCTCGGCATGAACGACTGGATGAACGCGGCGTACGTCTCGTTGATGAGGCGCTGCGACTCGGCGGCGATCGTGCCGAAGACCAGTGAGGACTTCCCCGAGCCCGAGACTCCGGTGAAGACGGTCAAGCGCCGTTTCGGCAGGTCGAGGGAGACGTTCCGCAAGTTGTTCGCCCGCGCGCTGCGGACCTGGATCACGGTGTGGCTGTCTGCGGGGGTGACGTTCACGAGCGCTCCTCGCACGTTGGTTCGACCGGAAGGATCAGCGTACACCGTACCCAGTCGTACCGAAGGGCTCTTCGCCGCACCCTCTCGACCGGGGCCTTCGCCAAGGCATCACACCCCGCGTCCGAAGAAAGGCTTCTCCTCTCCCATAGGCCCACCATTCGGGTGAATGACCGCATGCCGCCCTCACGCCGGGGGCAGTCTGGCGGTGCCCGCCCACGAGCCTTGGGCAGGGATCCCCCAGCGACGCGAAGGTGTCCATGCTCCGCAAACTCGCCCTGTCGACCGCTGCCCTGGTCACCGCCCTCACCCCCGTGCTCGCGACGGCCCCCGCGTCAGCGGCCGGGCCCGGCGTCGAGCGGGGCCCCGGCGAAGTGTGCTTCTGGACCCAGCCGGGCCAGCACGGCACGGGCTTCTGCTACAGGCCTCCGGGCTACCGGGACCTGCCCGAGTCCCACCACGACAAGACCGCGTCGTTCCGCTCGGACACCAACCAGCACCTGTACGCGATCGACTGGGGGCGGCACACCTGCTACTACCGCCTGATCCGGCCGTACGACTACAGCGACAACTGGTCCTGGGGATCGCGGATCGACGGCGTGTCCGACAAGAACGAGGGCTGCGAGGCGGCCTGACCGGCCCCGCGCCCGCCCCGCGCCAGCCATCCCGGAACACCGAAGCAGTACCGGAGAAGCGAACAGAAAGGCCCCTCCCGCCCATGAGCACGAAGCTCGTCCCCTCCGCCTCCAAGACCCCCGCCAAGCGCGGCCTCTTCGCCGCCGTCGCGGCAGCCGCCCTGCTGATGACGGGCGGTCTGGTCGCGGCCGCGCCCGCCGGTGCCGCCGACTGTCCCAGCGGCGAGTTCTGTACCTGGGAGCACTCCGACTACAAGGGCCAGCGCGCCAACTGGTCCGGTGACGACGGCTGGTGGGAGAGCTGGATCGCCGATAATGACTCCTCCTGGGCCAACCACGGCATCTCGGGCCCCGGCATCAAGGACCACGTCAAGGTGTACTCGCGGGCCTACCAGGGCGGCCACATGACCATCTGCCTCACGCCGGGCCAGGAGGTCAACTACAACGGCGCGGCCAACGACGACGGCGACTCCCACACCTGGGCCATGAGCTGCTAGACCCCGCTCCACGGCGCGGGCCCGCTCCCCTTACCCGGGGCGCGGGCCCGTTCCCGCGTTCAGCGCGGGCGCACGTGTCCGCCGCGCCCGGCGAGCACACCGGTGACGGCCATCGGTACGGCGATGACGACCAGGCCGACCAGGCCCGCGGTCCAGTGCCCGGTCAGGTCCCGCACGGCACCGAAGAGCGTGGGCCCGACGGCGGCCACCAGATAGCCGACGCACTGCGACATCGCCGAGAGCAGCCCGGCCTCCTCGGTGGTGCGGGCCCGCATCGACATATAGGCGATGCCCAGGCTGAGGACGGCCCCGAGGCCGAGGCCGAGCAGCGCGGCCCACAGGGTGGCGGCGCCGGTCGGCGCGGCGGCCAGCCCGAGCAGCGCCACGGCGCACAGCGCGCTGCCGAGCACGGCCAGGTGGCTCTGCCGCCGGGAGCGCTGCGCGGCCACGGGCACCAGCAGGGACGTGAGCATCGCGAAGCCCATGCAGACGGCGAGCAGCACGCCGGCCCGGCCCTCTGAGCAGCCGTGGGAGATGAAGAAGGAGGGCAGCCAGGTGGTGGCCGTGTAGTAGACGAGGGACTGGAACGCGTAGAACAGGGCCACGGCCCAGGCGAGCCGGTCGCGCCACAGCGATCCGCCCGCGCCCGGGGCGGCGTGGGGGCGCCGCACGGGACCGCGGCGCAGGCGCGGCGCCCACACCAGCACCGCGACGAGCGCGAGGACGCCCCACAGGGCGAGCCCTCCGGACCAGTCGAGGCCGAGTCCGTCGCGCAGCGGTACGGTCGCGGCGGCCGCCACGGCGCCGCCGCCGACGAGCATCGCGGAGTGCAGGCCGGACATCAGGCCCACGTGGCGGTGGAAGTCGCGTTTGATCAGTGCCGTCACGACGACGTTGGCCACGGCCACGGCCGCGCCGATCAGGAAGGTCCCGGCGAACAGCGGGGGCAGCGCGGGCACGAGGCGCACGGCGGCTCCGGCCAGGAGGAGCAGGAGCACGGCGACGAGGGTGCGCTCCATACCGTGGCGGCGGGCGAGGCGGGGCGCGAGCGGGGCGAAGACTCCGAAGCAGATCAGCGGCAGCGTGGACAGGACGCCCGCGGCGCCGTTGGACAGGCCGGTGGCGTGCCGGATGTCGTCCAGGAGGGCCGAGACGGCCACGATGACGGGCCGCATGTTCAGGCCGACCAGGAGCACGGCCAGGGCGTACGGGAGCAGGCGGCTGGCCGGGGGCGCTGACGTTCCGGCTGCGGTTGCGGTTAAGGAGTCGGGTCCGGAGGACGTGGTGGCTCCGGGCTCGGCGGAAGAGTTCACGACGCACTTCCTCGAGGGTGACGGGGCGGACCGCCCGGCAGGTCGGGAGGTGACGGCTGGTCAGGCCAGGTCAGGCGGACCGCTCCGCCGCGTAGCACGTGTGGCAGACGACGCGGCGGCCCGGCAGGTCCCGCGTCGCCTTGCCCATGCCGCCGGCCTGGTGGAGGACGAGCGGTGTGACGTGGCCGTGGTCGGTGCAGACGACCAGGTGGCAGCGGCTGCAGATGCCGATGCCCGCGGTGTCGCTCCTGCCGTCGAGGGCGCAGTCGTAGCACTTCATGGGGGTCTCCGTCGGGGTCGCGCGCCGATGGCCGCCCGGTTCGGGGCAGAGAAGTCCCGGGAAACCGGGGGACGGTGCGTCGGAAGAGGGGTGGGGGTCGCGTGCGGCAGCGGCGGTCGCACGCCGAGCCGCGGGGGTGCTCGGCGGTCCGTTGCCGTACGAGACAGTAGCCCGCTAGTTTGGACAGAGTCAATTCTAGGATCGGATCTCGCCTAGGGTGCCCGGGGTGATCCCGTTAGACTTCCGGGACGGAACTGGGGGTGCATCGTCATGGAGCAGCGAGCGGCCGACCTGCTCAGGGCCAAGGGGCTGCGCAGCACGGCGCAGCGTCGCGCGGTGCTGACCGCCCTGCACGGCCACCCGCACTCCACGGCGGCCGAGCTGGAGAGCCGCATCGGCGTCAGCGGCGGCCGGGCGCCCTCCTCCGGAGGCCTGTCCCGGCAGGGTCTGTACAACGTCCTCGAGGACCTCGCGCGAGCGGCGCTGATCCGCTGCATCGAACCGGCGGGCTCCCCCACCCGTTACGAACTCCGCGTCGGGGACAACCACCACCATCTGGTCTGCCGGTCCTGCGGCCGCATCGAGGACGTCGACTGCAGCGTCGGCCACGCCCCCTGCCTGGAGCCCGGGGACGACCGCGGCTTCGCAGTCGACGAGGCGGAGATCATCTGGTGGGGCCTGTGCGCGGACTGCCGACCGGCCCGCGGGTGACGCGGAGCCCCCTCTTCAGCGCTGCCCCCTCCATCGCCGCCCTTCCCGCCTGAACCGGGAACCTTTCCCGGTCCACCCCCGGCACTGCCCCCTATTGCTCGGGATCCTCCCGGCAGCACGCTCTAGAGGCTGTCAGAACAGGGAGGAAACGGCATGAAACCCTCGATCCGCAGGCTCACCACCGTCGGTACCGCGCTCGCCGCCGCCGTGCTGCTCATGGCACCCACCGCCTCCGCCGTCAAACCCGGCGAGACGTTCCGCTACGGCGACCTGGACTGCACCGCCGCGGCGGACCTGAACAAGAACGGCTCGCTGAGCTGTACCGGCACCATGAACGTCACCTGGCGGGCCCAGGTCAAGTGCAAGGCGGGCTTCACGTACTACGGCACGTGGCAGAACAACGCCCAGGGCGGCACCAAGGAGTCCAAGACCGAATCCAAGTGCGTCTTCGCCGTCGACGACGTCATCATCGACCCCATCGTCTGAAGCATCGGCCCCGTCCGGCCCGCATCCGACCGGCCCGCATCCGACCGGCCCGCATCCGACCGGCCCGCATCCGTCCGGCCCGATATTCGATGGCGCACGCCACCGCGCCGTCGCTAGCCTGGCGTTCGCACTGTTGATCGCCGACTGGGCCGTGCGCCCGTAGAGAGGGGTGTCTTGATGCCCCGGGTCGCGCCGAGCGCGCCTCGCCACACCGTCTGACCGTCCGCTTCGCCGCCGCCACGTCCGCGCGGCGGCCGGACACCGGTCGTCGGTGCCTTCCTTCGCCGAAGCCGCTCGGCCTGCTCTTGCTGTCGTTTCCCTTCCCTCAGCAAGGAGTATCCCGGGTGTCCCACACCACCGGAGCTCGTCAGAGCGACGCCCACAACACCCTCAGGATCGGCACGTTCACCTGTGCCTGGTGCGGACTCACCGTGTCCGCCACCGCCGACGGCGTCCCGCGCGACCACTGCCCGTCGTGCCTGCACTCGCAGCACGTCGTCGACCACGTCGAGGGCGGCCCGAGCGGGTGCCGGGGGCGGATGACCCCGATAGCCATCGCCGTCCTGCGGACCGGCGACTGGCGGGTCATCCACCGCTGCGTGCGCTGCGACGAGCTCACGTCGAGCCCCGTCCGCACGGACGACAACCAGCTCATCCTGATGCGCATGGCGGTGCGGCCACTGGCCCAACCGCCCTTCCCGCTCGAAGCGTTCGGCACCCTGTGAGCCGGGCCGAGGGGAAGGACACCACCATGCCGCGACGCAACCGCACCCGCGAGCCGTCATCGGCGCGCCGCCGCCCGCAACGGCACAAGGACGTCCTGCACGGTCGGGGCGGCCACCGCGCCCACGACTTCCGGTGCGTCGAGTGCCGTCTCGACGTACCCCTGGACGCGCCGGGCACCGGGCACCGCAACCACTGCCCGCACTGCCTGGCCAGCCTGCACGTCGACCACCGCGTGCCCGGCGACCGGGCCTCGCCCTGCCGCGGCCGCATGGCGGCGCTGACCATGACCGCGCGTCCGGACGGCGAGTGGATGCTCATCCACGAGTGCCTGACGTGCGGCGAGCTCAGCGCCAACCGTGTCGCGGGTGACGACAACGCACTCGCCCTGGTGCGGCTGGCCCTCAAGCCGCTCCAGGACACCGGGGTCGCTCGCCGGACGCTGCTCACCCTGTGACGACCGGGGCCGCCGTGGCGTCACGGCGGCCCCGCCGCCCCACTGCGTTCCCGAAAGGGTTACGGCGCCATCTCGTACGTCCCGGCCAGCGCCTCGACGCGGGCCCAGACGCGCGCCGAGCGGGCCTCGTCGACGACCGGGCGCCGGACCGCGCCGAGGGCCCAGTCCTGCTGCGCGGCGGTGGCGGAGTCCTTGCCGTGCAGCTCGACGGCGTACCCCGAGAAGTCCCGTACGAGGACGGCGAAGAGCTCGTCCAGCACGTCCTGCTCCAGGCCCGTCAGGCGCGCCTGCTCCAGGATGAGCTGGCCGTGCACGACGAGTGCGAAGAGCTGGCCGACGGCGAGGAGCAGATCGAGGTCGCGGCTCTGCTCCTCGTCCGGGGCGGCCGTGGTGACGAACGCGCAGAGCGCGTCGGCCTGTTCGCGGAAGCGAGCGACGTTGGGCACCTCGGCATACGCGTCGTAGGCGGCGCGCCAGTCGTGGAAGCGGATGGCGCCGAGGCCCCGGGCCGGTCCCTGCTGGAAGAGGAAGGCGTCGTCGGCCGCGTCCAGGCGGGTCGGCACGGGGGCGTACTCGGCCGGGTTCAGCAAGTGGTTGCCCATGAACTTCAGGATCAGGGCCAGGTTGACGTGGACCGTGCCCTCCAGCTTGGGCAGGCCCCGGATCTCGGTGGCGGCCTGGGCGAAGTAGGTGTCCTTCTCGAAGCCCTTGGCCGCGATGACGTCCCACATCAGGTCGATGACCTTCTCGCCCTCCGTGGTCACCTTCATCTTCGTCATCGGGTTGAAGAGGAGGTAGCGGCGGTCGTCGGGCCCGGCCGAGCGGAAGTAGTCCACGGCGCGGTCGCTGAACAGCTTCATCCCGACGAGGCGGACGTAGGCGTCGGTCAGCTCGCGGCGCACGTGCGGGAAGGCGGTGACCGGACGGCCGTACAGGATGCGGTTCTGCGCGTGCGTGACGGCCTCGTACATCGCGTGCTCGCAGATGCCGATCGCACCGGTGCACAGGTTGAACTTGCCGACGTTGACGGTGTTGAGCGCGGCGTCGAAGGCGGCACGGCCGGTGTGCAGGACGTCCTCGGCCCCGACCGGGTAGTCATCGAGGCGGAACTCGCTGACGTACTTCGAGGAGTCCACGACGTTCTTCACCAGGTGGTACGCCTCGTGGCGGCTGTCGGCGGCGAAGAAGACGTACGCGTCCGGGCCCTCCATGTCGGTGCGGCGGCCGAAGACGGAGACGAGGCCCGCGGCGTTGCCGTTGCCGATGTAGTACTTGGAGCCGCTGGCGCGGAAGCCGCCGTTCCCGTCGGGCTCCAGGAGCATGTCGGTGGAGTAGATGTCGGCGCCGTGGCTCTTCTCGGACAAGCCGAAGGCGAACACCTCGCCCTGCGCGAGGAGTTCGGCCGCGCGGGCGCGGGCGGCGGCGTTGTCGCTCTGCCAGACCGGGCCGAGGCCGAGGATGGTGACCTGCCACGCGTACCAGTAGTCGAGGCCGTAGAAGCCGAAGATCTCGTTGAGGGCGGCGATCCGGGCGGTGTCCCAGCGCTTGTCGCCCTCGCCCGCACCGGCGGCGGACGCCGGGGTGAGGAAGGTCGCGAACAGGCCCTCCTTGGCGGAGAACTCCAGGAAGTCCGCGAGCCAGGCGCGGGAGCGGTAGTCCTCGATCAGCCGGCGCTTGCCGCGCGCCTCGAACCAGTCGACGGTCGCACGCAGCAGCCTGCGGGTCTCGGGGTCGAAGTGGGTCGGGTCGTAGGTGTGGGGGTTGAACAGCAGCGCGTCGGCCATGGCCAGTCGCCTTTCCGGCTCGGGGGTCGGGGAGGTCGGGGAAGGGGGCGGGAGAGCTGGGGGTGCGTCAGCGCCGGGCGCCGAGCCGTTCGAGGGTGGCGATCACGTCGTCGAGCCAGGTGAGCGTCATCTGTTCGTACGCGATGCCGCCGCGCAGCACGACGTGCTGGAGCTCCTGCCCGTCGTCGAGCACCGCGGGTGCCTCGGGCCCGGTGAAGTCGCGCCGCTCCCCCGCGCGGTAGTGCGCGAGCCGGTCGGCGTGCGCCTCGCGGTAGCGCCGCACCTCGCGGATCAGCGCGGCCGGGTCGTCGAAGGCAGCGCCGCGGATCTTCACGGCGAGCTCGTGCCGGACGCTCTCGGGCTCGATCGGCTCGTGCAGCCAGCCCGAGAGCGCGGCGCGGCCGAGGGCCGCGACGGAGTACTCCTTCTTGTCGGGCCGGTCCTGCTGCGCCACCGCGCGGGCCTCGATCCAGGCGTCGCTCTCCATGCGCTTGAGGACGCGGTAGATCTGCTGGTGGGTGGCGGTCCAGAAGTATCCGATGGACCGGTCGAACCGCCGGGCCAGCTCATAGCCGGAGCCCGGCTGCTCCAGCAGGGAGACGAGGATCGCGTGCTCAAGCGCCATGCCCGAATCCTTCTATGCAACTCGTTGCATATACAAGCGACGCAGGGCAGGTGAGACACGGCTCACCCGGCCGCGCCGCGTTCCGCGCGGGCGGCGGGCGGGCTACGACGGGTCGGCGCCCGCGGGCACTTCGTAGATCTTCCCGTCGACACCTGCCCGGTAGAGCCTGCCCGCCGAGAAGCCGCGGTCGCCCTGGCCGTAGGTGACCTGGGTGGACAGGTGCAGGCCCGACTCCACGGCGCAGAGGCGGCCGTCCTCGACGCGCCAGATCTGGCCCGCGGCGTGCGTGGCGATCAGCGGTCGCCCCGTGCTGTCGAGGGTGAGCCCGTCCGGCAGGGCGAGGACGTCGGACGGGGCCACCGAGACCCAACGCCTCGGGTGGGCCGGGTCGTCGGCCGCGATGCGGTAGAGGCCGGGGGCCACGGTGGTCTGGATGACGTACACCTGCGTCCCGTCCGGGGACACGGCGATGCCGTTGGGCTGGGGCACCCGGGCCCAGGCGGGGTCGACCCTGCCGTCCGGCGAGACGCGGCCGATGTTCCGCCCGCCCAAGGTCGTGGTGTACACGGTGCCGTCGGGCGCGAGGGCCACGCCGTCGATGCCGCCGAGTCCGGCGGCGTACGTGGTGACCTCGCCGGTGTCCGGGTCCACCAGGAGGAGCTTCGAGGTGGGCAGCGCGTCGCCGGTGAGCGAGTGCACGAGGTCGTTGCCGGTGCCGACGAGGAGGCGGCCGTCCGCACGCACGACGATCCCGCCGTTCGCTCCCACGTCGCCGGTGAGGGGTACGGGGGTGCGGCCCGGCGCGTCGATCCGGTAGACGCGGCCGGTGAAGTACGCGGTGGCGAACATCCGCCCGCGCTCGTCCACGACGATCGACTCGACCCAGTCGGGGATGCGCGCCACCTGGACCGGCGCTCCCCGCCCCGGGGCGGCACAGGCCGGTGCCGCGGACGCGGGGGCGGGTGCGAGCACACCCGCGGCCGCGGCCAGCAGGGCCAGCGACGCGATGCCGCGGCCCGGCCCGCGCAACACTCCGCGCGGCCTCCGGCTCACCTTCAACGTCATCGGTTCTCCTCCGTCGTCGGGTCGTGTGCCGGGCGAAGTATCAGCTCCGGGAGCGGCGAGCACCACCGTCTGGAGGTGTCGGCTCGGGCACACCGGTGGCGGGCGCGGGCGGCGGCGCACGCCGTAGGGTCGGCACATGCGCATCGTGTCCCTGCTCCCCGCCGCCACCGACGTCGTCGCCGAACTCGGCCTGCTGGAGGGGCTCGTCGGGCGCACCCACGAGTGCGACTGGCCGCCCCGGGAGGCGGCGGCCGTCCCCGTGGTGACCGGTGCCGATCTGGACCAGGACGCCTTGAGCAGCCGTGAGATCTCCGACGCGGTGGGCGGGTCGGCGCACTCCGGGTCCTCGCTGTACTCCCTCGACACCGAGGCGCTCGCGGCCCTGCGCCCCGATGTGGTCCTCACCCAGGACCTGTGCGACGTCTGCGCGGTCTCGTACGAGCGGGTCAGCCGCACCGTGCGGCTCCTGGACGCGGACACCCGCGTCCTGAGCCTGGAGCCGCGCACCCTCGACGACGTGCTGGACTGTCTGGTCACGGTCGGGGCCGTGCTCGGGGTGCGGGGGCGCGCCGCGTCGCGCCGGGACGAGCTGCGCGCCCGCCTCGACCGGGTGCGCGCCCTGACCGCGGGGCGTGCGCGGCCCCGGGTGGTCGCGATCGAGTGGCTGGATCCGCTGTGGCCGGCCGGGCACTGGGTGCCCGAGCAGATCGCCGCCGCCGGGGGCGAGCCGCTCCTCGCCGGGCCCGGCGAGCACACCGGGCCCATGACGTGGGACGCGGTGCGCGCGGCCCGGCCCGACGTGCTGCTCGTGCTGCCCTGCGGCTTTCCGCCCGAGCGGACGCTGCGCGAGACGGGCCTGCTCACCCGGCTGCCCGGCTGGTCGAAACTGCTCGCCGTCCGGTCGGGGCGCGTCTGGGTCCTGGACGGGCCCGCGTACTTCAACCGGCCGGGGCCGCGCGTGGTCCGCGGGGCGGAGGTGCTGGCCCACGTCCTGCACGGGGTGGGCGCCGGGGCGGCGGTGACCGCGGGCGAGGCGCGCCCGCTGCCCTGACCCGGGCGCGCCGCCCCGGCGCGGTGGTTCAGGACACCGCGCGGCGTCGCGGCGGGGTGAAGGCGTACAGGTCGAGGATCTCCGGCCGCGGAGCGACGCCGGGGCCCCCGGCGCGGACCCAGGCGACGATGTCCTCGGTCGCGTCCGCGTCGTTGACCAGGCCGAGCCACACCGGCCGGGCACCGGCCGCCCGGCCCTCGGCAGAGGGCTGGACCACGATGACGTTGGCCTGGTCGCACACGTCCAGGCAGGCGGAGACGCGTACGGGTGCCTCGGCCCGCAGGCGCGCGGTCTGTGCGGCGTGGTCGACGCCGGTCACCTTCGGACTGCCGCAGCAGCAGTCTCGGCAGACGACGACCCGGCAGGGCGCCGGTCCTGTGGCCGTGTCATGACTTCCTGCGGTGCCGGACGACTTCCGGGCCGGTCTTGCGGGCATGCCGCGTCCTGCCTCTCTCCGGGGAGATCCGCCCCGGTGTTGTGCGGAGGAGGCGACCGCGTGAGTCTCCTGGCTCTCGGGTCGCCGCTCGTCCCGGCTTTCCCACCCCCTGCGGGGCGGTGGCCGGTCGGGACGCGCTCGCCGATCACAGTGGCGGGACCGCGCCGGATTCACACCGGCTTCCTCGGACCGCCGTCGCCTTGTCGTCCGTCATCATTCCATCCGACTGCCCTCAGCTGCCCGGGGGTCCCGCTCCGGGACCTCGTCAGCCGCCGTACAGGGTCACCGGCAGGGCCTGGACGCTGTTGCTGACGAAGGACGGCAACGGCACCAACTCCGCGCGCGGCACGGCGAGCTCCATGTCCGGGAACCGCCCGAACAGGCCCGGCAGCGCGATGCCCGCCTCCAGACGGGCCAGGCCCGCGCCCAGGCAGTAGTGCGGGCCGTGGCCGAAGGAGAGGTGCTTCGGACGGGGCCGGGCGATATCGAACTCCTCGGCGTCGGGGCCGAATCGGTCGGGGTCCCGGCCCGCGGCCGCGTACGAGGCGAGGATGGCCTCGCCGCGCGGGATCACCACGTTTCCGACGGGGATGTCGTCGAGGGCGTAGCGCAGCGGGAAGTGCGCGACGGGCGGGTCCCACCGCAGGGTCTCCTCCACCACGGCGTCCCACGGCCGTTGCCCGGTGGTGACGGCGGCGCGCTGCTCGGGGTGGGTGAGCAGCGCCGCCGTCGCGTTGGTGATCAGGTTGAGGGTGGTGCCGTGGCCCGCGACGAGGACCAGGGTCAGGGTGCCGATCAGCTCCGGCTCCGAGAGCCGGTCGCCGTCGTCGCGCGCGGCGATCAGATGGCTGGTCAGGTCCTCCCCCGACCGCTTCCGCCGGTCGGCGACGAGGTCGGCGAGGAGTGCGTGCAGGCGTTGTTGGGTGGCGAGGGTCTCTTCGGGCGGGGTGACGCTGCTGGTCAGGCTCGCGGAGAGGTTCCGGAAGTCGTCGAAGCGCTCGTCGGGCACGCCGAGGAGGTCGCCGATCACCGCCATGGGCAGCGGATAGGCGAAGTGGCGGCGCAGGTCCACGGGATCGGTGCCGCCCTCGGCGAGGGCGTCGAGGAGGCTCTGGGTGATCGCCTCGACGCGGGGCCGCATCGCGGTGACGCGCCGCGCGGTGAAGGCCTGCGCGACGAGGTCGCGCAGCCGGCGGTGTTCCTCTCCGTCGGCGGTGGTCATGCCGCGGTTGGTGACCATGCCGATCAGCGGCCAGCCCTCCGGCACCTCCCCCGCCCGCAACGCGGACCAGTGCGCCGGGTCCTTTGCCGTACGGGGGTCCGCCAGGAGTTCCTGGAGGAGTTGGTGGCGGGTGAGGACCCAGGCGGGCAGTCCACCGGGGAGCCGCACGCGCACGGCGGGGCCGATCGCGCGGAGCCTCCGGTTCTCGCCGTGGAGGTCACCGGCGCTCGCGTCGAGGCGGAAGGGAGGGGGTTGGCTGTCCACGGGTCACCTCTGGCTGGGTCGACGAGGGAGCGAGCGTGGAGCGTGTGCGGGGACGGGCGTGGCGCGGGCGTGTGCTGTGCGCACCGTGCGCCGCACGCGGTGTGCGCCGTGCACGGCGTACGCGGGCGCCGTGCGGGGCGGCGTACGCGGAGCGGCCACTGGATCGTACGGTTCCGCGCGAGCCCGGAGAAGAGCGCGCGCGACGCCCGTGCGACGGTCCGTGGGGGCGTGCCCGGCCCGGGGCCTGACGGGTGTTCAGCCCGACGTGGCCGCGGGAGCGGGCTCGGCCTCGGTCTCCGGTTCCGCCTGCCGTGCGCGGTCGGCCGTGGCGCTGGCGACCGTCATCCGCAACGGGGGCAGGGACGCGACGAAGGTGCCGAGGGCCAGCAGGACGCCGAGCACTCCGGCGCCCGCCGTGTCGAGGACGGCGCCGACGGCCAGCGGCCCGATGCCGGTGCCCAGCGCGCTCGCTCCGCTGAGGGAGGCCACCAGGCGTCCGCTCGGGTCGAGGAGCGCGGCGGCCGCGAGGGTCTGTACCAGGACGGCCAGTTGGCAGGCCTGCCACAGGACGGCCGCGACGATGAACAGCACCGGGTCGTGGGTGAGCACCAGGGCGGCCATCGACAGGGCCTGTGCCGTGATGAAGGCGGCCAGGGACCGCGTGCGGCCGAAGCGGCGGGCGGCGGCGGGGCCGAGCACGGCGCCGACGAGGGCCACGACACCGGAGACGGCGAGGACCACCGACACGGCCGAGGGCGACATGCCGGTGTGTTCGCGGCCGAAGACCGAGGCGTACGCCCAGGCCCCCTGGGTGACGGCCCACAGCAGCGCGATCCCGCCCAGCAGGACCCATGAGGGGGTGGCCGCGTCGTTCGGCGTGGCGGCCGGGGCGGGCGCCGCCGGGGCCGCCCCGGGCTGCGCGGTCCCGCTCGTGGTCGGCCCGTCGGGAAGGCCGCCCACCAGGGGCCAGGCGAGCAGGCAGCACAGCGCCATGACCAGGAAGCCGGTGCCCTCCCCCACGCTGTGGTTGGCCGCGGGCACCGCCATGATCAGCAGGGCGGTCACGGCCACCGTGCCCGCGATGGTGGCCGCGGACGCCTTGTCGGCGTCGTCGGTGGCGGCGATCGCCGCCGTGGCCGCGGCGTAGACCGCGCCGAGCCCGCCGCCGATGACGAGATTGGCCAGGATCAGCGTCGGCAGGTCGCTCGCGGCGGTCGCCCCGACGAAGCCCGCGAGGCCGACGGCGAGACCGGTGCGAGCCATGCGGACGCGGCCGGGGCGCGCGGCCCGCGCGGCGAGGCGCAGGGTGACGAGCGCGGTGGCCATGAGCTGGGTGGCGCCGACGAGTCCCGCGCCGGAGTCCCCGAGCGCGAACCGCGAGGAGAAGTCATCGACGAACAGGGGCATCAGATTCGCCCCGCCGTTGCCCAGGGTGGCTCCGGCGATCAGGGCGACGGCGACGCCGAGGGTCAGGGCGGCCGTCCCGCGCGCCTTCACCGACGCCCCCGCGGGGTGCGGTCGGCCACAGGTGCTCGGCGGGTGGTCGGGGGTGCGACAGCCATGGGGTTCCCATCGGTCGGAGGTGCGGGATGAAGGGGTGCGGCCCGGTGGTCACGGGTGCGCCGGGTGGGCGTGCGTGACCACGGAGCGGGGCGGGTGCGGCAGGTGGGGCGGCGGGCTCAGCCGGTCCAGACGTCCTCGACGTAGCGGCCGGACTCGGTGAGCCCGGTGAGCCAGGCGGCGGCCTCGGCGTCGGACGCGCCGGTGTGCTCGCGGTGGACGGCCATGAACGCCTCCCGCACGGCGGGGGCCATCCGGCGGCCGTCGCCGCAGACGTAGACCCGGCCGCCCGCCGTCAGCACGTCCCAGACCTCGGCGCTCTCCCGGGCGATGCGGTCCTGGACGTAGCGGGCGCCGTCCTCGGGAGCCTGGGAGAAGACGGGCCGCATGCTGACGGCGCCGACCGCCTCGGCCGTCTCGAACTCCTCGCGGTGCAGGTAGTCGACCTCGGGGTGGTCGCAGCCGAAGTAGCACAGCAGCGTGCCGGTGGACCCGGTGTGCAGGCGGTCGAGCACGGCTCCGCGGAACGGCGCGAGGCCGGTGCCCGCGCTGACCAGGATGACCGGGACCGCGTCGTCCTCCGGCAGCCGGAAGGACTCGCCGCACGGGAGCACCCTGGCCCGGACGGTGTCCCCGGCCCGCACGGTCTGGACGTAGTGCGAGCCGACGCCCTGGAAGGTGCCCTCGCCCGCGCGGTGGGGCGCGGCGAGCAGCGACACCATCAGGTCGATCTCGCCGGGCGCGGCCTGCGCGGAGGACGAGATGGAGTAGTGGCGCGGGCGCAGCACGGGGAGGAGCTCCAGGAAGCGCTCGAAGGGCAGCTCGCAGGCGCGGTAGCGCTCCAGCAGGTCCAGGACGCTGAGCCCGGTGGCGGTGACCCGCTCGCGGAAGGCGTCGGCGTCGAGTCCGGCGAGTTCGGCCAGGGGGCGGCGCTCGGGCGGGCAGGCGGTGTGCTCGGCGAGGACGGCGACCTGCTCGGGCGTGGCCGGGGTCTGGAGCTCCACGAAGTCGGTGAGCAGCCGGCGCAGGGTCAGCGGCCGGTCGACGGGCAGGGTGTTGCGGGCGCGGCGGCGGGCGCTCAGCCGCACGGTACGCTCCGGGTCGAGGCCGAAGCGGGCGGTGACCCGCTGGACGAGCGCGTCGGGGTTCTGCGGCAGGACGGCCAGGTGGTCGCCGGTGCGGTAGGTGACGCCCATGGGCAGCTGCAGCTTCAGAAAGCGCTTGGAGCGGCCCAGCTCGTGCTCCATGTCGACGAGTTCGTACGCGTCGAGCACGTCCATGGGCTGGACGCCGTGCCGGGCGGCGAGTTCACCGGTGACGCACGCGGTGGCGTCCTGAAGCTCGTACAGGCCCTGCGGCTCCGCGGCGTCGGGCTCGGGGCGCGCGGCCTCGCCGTCGGCGGCGCCGTAGCGGTCGAGCAGGGCCGTCCACAGGTCGGTGCTCCAGCGGTCCACGGTGCCGGCGAAGTCACCGGAGGCGTCCGCGGCGCCGCGCTCCAGGAGCGGGGTGGCACCGGCGGCGGTGAGCCGCTCCTCGATGAGGGTCGGTACGTGCTGGTAGGTGGCGGCCCAGTTGCGGTCGCCGACGCCGAGGACGGCGAACCGCAGGCCGTCGAGGGCGCCGGGCTCCAGGCCCTCCAGCCAGGTGACGAACTCGGCGGCGTCGTCGGTGGGACGGCCGTTGTAGGAGGCGGCGACGATCACCACGGGGCCGTCGGCGGGGCTGAGCCTGCCCGCGCGGTCGTTGAGGGGGGCGACCTCGGTGGTGAAGCCGTGGTCGTCGCCGTCGGCGGCGAGGTCGTGGGCGAGTCCGGCGCAGGTGCCCAGGTTGGAGCCGTGCAGCAGGGTCAGTGCGGTCGCGGTGGCGCGGCGGGCCGCGGGCCGGTCCTCGCTGACGGGCGCGCTGCTCGCGGCGGCGGGCAGGCGCCGCTCGTCGCTGGTGCGCCGGGCCAGCTTGAGGGTGAACGCGTCGGGCTTGAGGGTGAGGGTCTGCTTGATCTCCAGCTGGTAGTCGGTGTGGTCGAGCAGGCGGTAGCGGTGGACCAGCAGGCCGAGGAGCAGGGTGGCCTCGTGCAGGGCGAACTGGCGGCCGATGCAGGCCCGTTCACCGCTGCCGAACGGCTTGAAGAGGTGGACGGGGCGGGCCGCCTCGCGCTCGGGCGTGAACCGGTCGGGGTCGAAGAGGTCGACGTTCTCGCCCCAGGCGGGGTCGCGGTGCAGGGCCGGGGTGAGCACCATCAGTGTCTCGCCCTTGCGCACGGCGTACTTGCCGCCGATGACGGTGTCCTCGATCGGCTCCAGGGCGAAGGCGGGCGCGGTCGGCCACAGCCGCAGGCTCTCGTTGAGCACCTGGCGGAGGTAGCCGAGCTTGCCGATGTCGCCGTACTCGGGCGCGGGCGCGTCCGTGTCGCCCCACAGCGCGTCCACCTCCGCCTGCGCGCGGGCCAGGACCTCGGGGTGCTTGGTCAGGTAGTAGAGGGCGAACGACAGGGCGCCGCTGGTGGTCTCGTGTCCGGCGATGAGGAACGTGATCACCTGGTTGCGGATGTTCACGTCGTCCAGGGGTTCGCCGGTCCGTGCGTCGCGGGTGTGGAGCATGCGGCCCAGGAGGTCGTCCGTGCTGGTGTCGCCCGATGCCCTGCGCTGCCGGATCACCTCGTCGACGAGCTCCGTCATCAGCGCGGCGTCCTTGCGGAACTGCTCGGTCTGCCGCCAGCGGAAGACCTCCGTGCCCGGGATCGACTCGCCCTTGGTCTGGGTGTGGGCGAGCGCCCTGCTCATCGCGTCGACGAAGGGGTGCGCGTCGTCGCGCAGGAACGACTCGAAGTCGTAGCCGAATCCGCAGAGTCCGATGGTGTCGAAGGTCAGCCGGGTCATGTCCTCGGGCACGTCCACCGGGCCCTCGCCGGCCACCCGGTCCCACTTGGCGATCAGCGACCGGGCGACGTCCAGCATCGTCGCGTGGTAGCCGCGCATGGCTCCGAGCGAGAAGGCGGGCATCAGGATGTCGTGCGCCTTCTGCCAGTTGGCCTCGTGGCGGAAGGCCGTGAAGAGGCCGTCCCCGGCGATCTCCCTGATCTCGACGAGGTCACTGTGCACGTTCTTGCGGAACCGGGTCTCGTCCGCCAGCTCGGCCACCAGGTCCAGACCGCCGACCATCACGGTCTCGGAGCCGAAGGCGCGGATCCGGAACACCGGGCCGAACTCCTTGACCTCCTTCATCAGATGGACGAGGCCGTCGGCCCCGCTCGGGATGTCGAGGGCGTGGCCGATCAGGGGGAGCGCCGGACGCTCCGGGATCGCCTCGGCCGTCGCCGTGGAGGTGAGGTCGGGGGTGGACGCGTGAGTCATGAGGGGGCCTTTCGTTCCGCACCGGCAGTCGCTTGATCATTAAGATACACACGACTTTGTCATCTGACCATGTCGCTTGATTGTGTTGAGTGACACGGTCGCTCGGCTGAACTCGGCGGGCGTCGCGGGCGTCGAGGGGTCCTCGCCCGCGCCGGCCCACGCGTAGACCGGCCCGCCCGGGCGCAGGCACGACGTCCGGGCCGTCTGGCGTAGCCCGGTCGCCACCGCCTCCTTCGACTGTGGCGCCGCGCCTACGCTGGCCTCCCGGCGCACCGGCACTCGCGCGGTGCACGCCGGTCAAGGGGGCGCAATGGGGGGCAGGGGCGCGGTGGGCCTGATCGCGGCGGTGATCGGCGCGGTCGGCATGATCGTGGCGGCGTTCATCACGGTGTCGGGGCAGGACGGCGGCGAGCAGCGCGGTCCGGGGACGATCGTCCAGACCAATCAGAACGGCAACAACCAGGCGTGCATCGGCCAGCACGTCGCCTGCGACTCGGGAGCGACATCGAGCGTCTCGACCACGAACCGGCCCGCGTCTCAAGGGAGTTCCGGCGGATGACGGGAGCACCGCGCCGCACCGCCTCGGCGGTGCCGCTGCTCTGTCTGCTCGTCCTCCTCAGCGGCTGCGGCGGCGACCGAGGGGACGCGCAGGGCCAGAGCAACAAGAACGGCAACAACCTCGCCTGCAACGGCCACAACGTCCAGTGCGTCAACGGCACCCTCATCGTGTCGCCGCCGCCCGTGTCACCGTCGTCGTCGCCCTCGGCGTCGCCGTCCCCCTCGGACAGCGCGTCGTCGTCCGCTTCCCCGTCCCCCGACGAGCCCACTCCCAGCCGTACGCGTACGCCGTCGTCCACGGCGGACGACGGCGGGGGCGGCTCCGACGGCGTCGCCGCGCGCCTGGACCGCGCGCCCCGGGCCGTGTTGCAGGGGCCCGGTCTCGGCTCGCTGCGCATCGCCCTGCTCGACGTGGACGCGCCGCAGCCGCGGTGGAGCACCCTGGGCATCGGCGCCCGGCAGCTGCGTGCCGCCGGGGTGGGCGGGGTGCTGTTCCGGTTGCCGTTGCCGGTCCCGGCCACGGTGCACGTCGACACCTCGCAGGCCGCGGACGACGTGGAGTACGTCTTCTTCGACGGCAACGGCCTGCGCCTGGGCACGCAAACGGCCGCCGGGTGCGCGGTGCTGTGCCCCTCTTTGACGCAGAACCTCGTCACCGTCCCGCAGTACCAGCACCTCCTGGTGACGGACGCCGGGCGCAGCGCGGGCTGGCCGCTGGGTCAGCGGTACGTCTACACCAACGGCTAGGGCGTGCCCGCCCCTCCTGGCCTGAGCTCTGCCGCCTGGGTCAGGCCGCCCGCCGCACCGACCAGCCGGACGAGGTCCTCGTGGAACACGTCGTCGTGCGCGCCCCGGGGCGGGCCGCCCGCGCGGATCAGTTCGGACGCGTCGACACCGACGTACCCCGATGACGGCAGCACGCCCTCGGTGAGCGCGTCGGCGAGGGTGAGCGCGGGGCTGCTGTCAATGCCCTGGATCCCGTCGTAGCCGAGCGCGCCCCAGGTCCGGCCGGCGCCGGAGAGGAGGGCTCCGTCGCCGATCCTGCGGCAGGCGAGCGGGAAGAACAGGCCGAGTTCCAGGTCGTGGTGCGAGTAGCAGCACACGACGGGTCCCGTGACGCGCCGGTGCAGGCCCGCCAGCGCTCCCCCGCCGCTCAGTTGGGGCAGGTGCTCGGCGAACGCGAAGTGCGACAGGGCCGCCTGGAACAGGCACAGCGAGGCGACCCGCTCGTCCGGGCCGAGGCCCCGCACGGCGTAGGCCACCAGCCGCGCGCCCGCACCGTGGCCCACGAGGTGGATCCGGGTGTCGGGCAGGCCCTCGCCGAGGGTCCGCAGGAGCGGGGCGAGGGCGCGCTCGCCGATGAGTCCGGCGTGCCTCCTCATCGCGTACGACGTGACCTCGCACAGCAGTTGGTGGGCGCCGTCCCACACCCGGTCCGGCCTGCGCTCGGCGTGCGGGTCGCGCAGGGGGCGCTCGCTCGGCGCGAGGGACTCGGGCCGGGTCAGGCGCTCGGTGGGGTCGTCGGCGGGGCGCGGCCCTGCCGTGCCGGACTCGCTGAGCGTGCCGTGCTCGGAGACGTCGGGTGCGCCGGAGCCGGTGTGTGCCTCCTCGAACCGCTCCGGGCTGCGGTTCTCCACCCGCTCGGTCTCCTGCCGGGCCACGTCGAGGGCCTCGGCGAAGCCCTCGCACACCTGGGTGGGGCTGTCGATGAGCATGGCCGGGTCGGTCTGCGGCAGGACGTTCGCGCCCAGGTCGGTGCCGTAGGCGTGCAGCGGGGTGTCCAGGGGCTGTTCGACGAGGCGGCGCAGGGCGATCCCGACGTCGTCCAGGGCGCCGTTCCTCAGGGGCCGTTCGCCGAGGAGGCCGAGGAGCCCGGTGAGGGTGTCCCCGCCCTCGGGGAAGACGCGGTGCAGCCCGGCGACGTCGGTGTCGGTGAGCCGCCCCGCGCGGCCGTCCTCCGGCCGCGCGAAGCACATGCTGGGCCAGCGCACCCCCACGAGTCCCACGCCGTCCGTGACATCGGCCTGCGCGAACAGGGCGCGGCAGTGCGCGTCGACCCGCTCCGTCAGCTCGGGCTCGTGGTGGGCGGTGTGCGCGAGCACGACCAGGTGGCGCACGTCGGCCTCGCGGGCCGCGCCCGCCACCCGGTCGCCCTGTCGCTCGTCCACGGCGTCGCCGTGCGCGTCGAAGGCGACGTCCCACCACGGAGGCGCCGCTTTGGCCTTGCCCCGTGTCTCCCGCGCTTCCCGCATGGGCCCCCCTGCCGTCCCGCGCCACCGTGACGCGATGTCCCGTGCACGGCGGGTGCCCCTACGGGGCGGGGCTACGCACGGCTGCGCGGGGCGGCGGCGCGCTGGGGGCCGCGGCTCCGGCACCAGGTCACGGGGTGCGGAAGCCCTGGAAGGTCACGGGCCTGCGGGTCGCGAAGCCGAGCCGCTCGTACAGGGCGATCGCGCCGGAGTTCGCCTCCGCCACGTGCAGGAACGGCTGCTCGCCCCGGGCCAGGATGCGGGCGGCCAACGCCCTGACCAGGCGGGCCGCGTGGCCCTGGCCGCGGGCCTCGGGGGCCGTGCACACGGCGCTGATCTCGGTCCAGCCCGGGGGCCGCAGCCGCTCGCCCGCCATCGCCACCAGGGCTCCGTCCACGCGGATCCCCAGGTAGGTGCCGAGTTCGACGGTGCGGGTCCAGAACGGCCCCGGTTCGGTCCGCTTGACGAGGTCGAGCATGTCCGGCACGTCGTCCGGCCCCAGCTCCGCTATCGCGACGTCGGACGCGGCACCCGGCTCACCGGGCGGACGCCCGCCGGGCCAGACCATCTGCCGCCCCTCCAGGACGAAGACCGGCTCCCAGTCCGAGGGCGCGGGCGCCGCGTTGCTGAACATGTCGGCGAAGCCGTCGCTGCCGAGCAGCCGGGCCAGGTCGGCCCAGTCCGCCGGGTCGGGCTCGGTGGGCAGCGCGCAGAAGGTCGTGACCTCCGGCAGGTAGGTGGCGGCCTGCCCGAGCCGTCGGGCCAGATGCGCGTGCGTGCCGAGCAGCGACTCGGCGACGGGGTTGTCGAGCACGGTGGGATCACTGTTCACGCGCCTGATCCTTGCATCCCGGTGCCTCGCGGCCGCATCTAGGTGCTTTCCGGCCGCATGCGGGTGCCGCCTGGCCGCATGCAGCTGCCTCCCCTGTTGGTGCCTCCCGTCCGCGCCTGGGCGCTTCCCCACGCATCGAGGTGGCTCCCCGCCGCATCGAGCTGCCTTCCCGCCGCATCGAGGCCGGGAGCACGGCCCGCTCTCGCGTGCGCTCACGGGCCCGGGTCGACGCCGGTCAGGTCGCGGCTGGCGTCCCACAGCCCGGCCGCGACGGCGGTGTCGGCGAGTTGGCTCCACACCTCTTCCTGCCGAGGGGTGCCGCGCAGGCCGAAGCGGCGCGGCCCCCACAGCTGCCCTCCGCGCACGGCCGGGTCGAGGACCGCCCGCACCGCGGGCCAGGCACCGGCGTGCTTGCCCTGGACGAGCAGGGCGGCGGGCGCCGCGCCGAGGCGCGCCCCGAGGCCGCGCGCGTGGACCGGTGGGCGCGGCGGGGTGAGGGCGTCCAGGGCTCCGCCGGGGTGAACCACCACGCTGCGCACCGGGCTGCCGACGGCGCGCAGGCGCCGGTCGAGTTCGAGCCCGAAGTGCATCTGGGCCAGCTTGGACCGTCCGTAGGCGCGTGCGGCCCGGTAGTCCCGCCGGGACGGGAGGTCGTCCAGGTCGAGGCGTTCCGACTTCGCCGCGAAGCTGCCGACGGTCACGACGCGTGCCGCCGGGGCGGCCGAGAGGAGCGGCAGCAGTCGGCCCGTCAGCGCGAAGTGCCCGAGGTGGTTCGTGCCGAACATCAGCTCATGGCCGTCCGGCGTCTCGCGGCGCGGCGGGTGGTCGAGGGCGACGCCCGCGTTGTGGACCACCGCGTCGAGCGCTTCCACGTCCAGGGAGTCCGCCACCGCGCCGAGCGAGGACAGGTCGGCGAGGTCCAGCCGGACGGCGCGCACCGCCGCGCCGTGCACGCGCGAGCGGATCGAGGTGAGGGCCGCCTCCGCGCGTCGCGGGTCCCGGCTGCCCAGCACGACGGCGGCTCCGGTCGTGGCCAGTTGCTCCGCGATGAAGTACCCGATGCCCGCGTTGCCCCCGGTGACCAGGAAGACGCGGCCCTCGGCACGCGGCGGCCGGTGCACGTCCCAGGGCGGGGCGGAGGGTGTTCCGGTCATGGCGTGAGGCTCCCTGTCGGTCCGACGCGACGTGCTGGTCAGGGCCGTTCCCGAGGGAGTGGCCGACAGTCACCGTGCCAGCGGGCACCGACACATCGCCGACTCCGGCCCCGGGGGCACCGACATTCCGCCGACAGGCGGCGCTTCGGTTCCCGGGTCGGAGCGGCGCCGTGGGGGCGCCGGTGCGATTCAGCGGGTGGGGGTGTGCAGGATGCCGTTGATCAGGACCTCCAGGGCCCAGGTGTCGCGGTCTCCGGGAGAGAACAGGGCCTGCCGCAGGGAGGTGATCATCGGGTACCGGTCGGCGGGCAGGGCGGCGTAGCGGCGGTCGGCCGCGGCGATGGTGGACTCCTCGTCGGAGCCCTTGGTGTGGTACGCGCTCTCTTCGGTGGCGGCCGCGGCGGTGTGGAGCCAGAGGAGGTCGACGGCCCAGGCGGCGGCGGTGTCGTCGAGGCCGGCGTCCTTCAGGAGGGCGAGCATGCGGTCGAGGACCAGCAGGACGTTGTCGCCGGTGGGGATGGCGCCCAGGGCGACGGCGGCCAGGCCCTCGTGGCGGCTCATCGCCTCGACGGCCGCGGCGATCAGCGCCCGCAGCTGTTCCCGCCAGGTGCCCTCCCCGGGCGGCCGGACCTGTCCGAGGGCTTCGTCGAGCATGGCGGCCATGAGGTCGTCGCGGTGGGCGACGTAGACGTAGAGCGAGGCGGGGCCGGTGTCGAGCTCCTTGGCGACGCGGCGCATGGTCAGCGCCTCCAGGCCGTCGCGGTCGAGGATCTTCAGGCCCGTGCGCACGATGACGTCGCGGCTGAGAGGGGCCTTGGCGGGCCGCGCGCGGCGGCTGACGGGCTGCGTGCTCATGGGGAAACCCTAGCCCGAAACGAACACCGTTTGACACGAACGCCGTTCGTTACCTACCTTCGAAGCGAACGGTGTTCGTGACGAATGGCATTCGCCCCGTCTCTCCAGAGCCCCTGCCCTGAGGGCCGCCGCTTTCACCACGGCCTGCGTGCACACCCCCGGCAAGCCCATGGCCGCGATCACCCTGGCCCGCTGCGGCCTGGCGCCCCCGCTACCGCGCGCCGCCCGCCCCGCACACCCCTGACCCACCCCACGAACCAGTACGGAAAAGGCAGAACCATGTTCCTGATCACCGGAGGCCGCGGCGCGGTCGCCACCCATCTGACCACCCTGCTCCACCGCGACGGCCTGCCCGTCCGCGTCGGCTCCGCCCGCCCCGAGGACCTCACGCCGCCCGCCGGAGTCGAGACGGTCCGCCTGGACCTCACCGACCCGGCCACCTTCCCCGCCGCCCTGGAGGGCGTCACCGGCGTCTTCCTCTACGCCTCCGCCGACCGCGCCAGCGACTTCGCCGGCCTGGCCCACCGCGCGGGCGTCACCCACGTCGTGCTGCTCTCCTCCGCCAGCGTCCTCGGCCCCGACCCCGCGGGCGACCCGCTCGCCAAGTCCCACTTCGACGTCGAACAGGCCCTGCTGGCCTCGCCGATCACCACCACGATCCTGCGGCCCGGCTCCTTCGCCTCCAACGCCGGCGGCTGGGCCTGGGCCATCAAATCCGGCAAGCCCGTCAGCCTGCCCTACCCGCACGCCCACAACGACCCCATCCACGAGTACGACGTCGCCGAGGCCGCGCACGCCGTCCTGACCGATCCCCGCCACCGAGGCGGCCGGTTCACCCTCACCGGCCCCGCGTCCCTCACCTTCGCCGAGCAGATCGAGCAGCTCGCCGCCGTCATCGGCCGCCCGATCCCGGTCCACCACGCCACGCGCGAGGAGTGGAAGCGGGAGACAGCCGGCCACATCCCCGCCGTCTACGCCGACACCCTGCTGAACTGGTGGGCATCCCACGACGGCGAGCCCGTACCCCTCACCGACACGGTCGAGCACCTCACCGGCCACCCCGCCCGCCCCTTCACCACCTGGGCCACCGACCGCGCCGCCGCGTTCACCACCACCTGACCTTCCTCACCCTCCTCGACCTGCACAGCCGGAGCACAGGCCGCAGTGACGCCCCGTCACTGCGGCCTGGTGCCATGACGCCTCCGGGCCCGGCCCTCCGCCCCGACGGAACCTCCAAGATCGACAACATAAATGCCCACTAGGTTGGCCGATAAGCCAAGCATTCGCGAGGTTCCTAGGAACATCCATGCGGCATATGCAAGATGGAGGGAATTGTTCGAGGCGCGGACAGGACCGCCCCGGCAGGCCCGAGAAGCGAGGTCACCCATGGTCATGCGCACCTACGACGGCAGCGCCACCGGCCCCGGCCACGCGTCCTTCCGCCGCCCCGACGAGCGCATCGCCCGTGTCGTCGCCCGGGCCCTCGGTGACGCGCACAGCGTCCTCAACGTCGGCGCGGGCACCGGGTCGTACGAGGCAGCGGCCCGCACGGTCACCGCCGTCGAGCCCTCCCCGGCCCTGCGCGCGCGGCGCCCGGCGCGGCTGGCGACCGCCGTCGACGCCGTCGCCGAGGACCTCCCCTTCGCCGACGGGCAGTTCGACGCGGCGATGACCCTCTTCAGCGTCCACCAGTGGTCCGACCCCGAGGCCGGGCTGCGCGAGATGCGACGCGTGACCCGCGGCCCCGTCGTCGTACTGACCTGCGACCCCGCGCGCGTGTGTGACTTCTGGCTCTACGAGTACGCCCCTGACGTGCTGGAGGCCGAAGCCCGCCGCTACCCCGCGCTGCACCGCCTCACGGCCGCGCTCGGCGGGACCACCACCGTCCGGCCCGTGCCCATCCCGCTGGACTGCACCGACGGCTTCAACGAGGCGTACTACGGCCGCCCCGAACTCCTGTTGAACCCCGCCGCCCGTCAGGCCTGCTCCGCCTGGAGCTTCGTCGACGACCGCGCGCGGCAGGACTTCGACGTCTCCCTGCGCCGCGCCCTGGGGTCCGGCATGTGGGACGAAGCCTTCGGCGGGCTGCGCGGCCGCCCGACCTATGACGGATCGCTTGTGCTCCTGCGGGCCACCCCCTGACCAGGGCGAACGACGGAGGCTGACCTCTCTTTCGGACCGGCCCGCGCTGATCGCCGCGCCACCCCCCGCCGCCTCCTGCCGCCGGAGGCGCTTAGTAGGGTGTTGGCCGCGACGACCAGTAGAAACGGACCACAAGACGTGCATGCTCCAGAGACCACCGCGCCCATCTACGACCTGCTGATAGCCGAGCGGGGTGACGTGGTCGCCATCGCCGCCCGCACCGCCGAGGAGACCCAGCGCGAAGCCGACGCCATGCTGGACTTCGGTTCCGTGACCGGCCGCCGGAACGGCGAAGCGTAAGCAGAACCTCCCCGTCCGTCTCCACCTCTTTTGTCCGGCAGGACGTGAGGGGGCTGCCGGACAATTGCGCGGACGGTGGACTGCCGCTCACAGACCCACGGGGGCCTGTGCATGCCATATCGGCAGAACACCGAGGGGACATCATGCGAACCAAGAAGCGCCTCGTACTCGCGACCGGCCTCATCGCGCTCAGCGCGGGCCTCATCACCCCGGCGGCCGTCGCGACGCCGGAGCACCGGGCGCCCGCCGCCTCCTGCCTCGGCGGCGCCTGGAAGTACGACAAGGCACCCGGGGAGATCGACGCCCCGCCCGGCGCGGCCTACTACCGCACCACCAACCGGTGCGCGGACATCCAGGTCAAGCCGAGCAACGGCACGGTGCTCAAGCTGTGCTACCTCAAGAACCACGACCAGAACCAGGTGGTCTGCAAGGACGAGGTCAACGTGCCGGGCGGCAGCTGGAAGGTCCTCGGCACCGACTTCAAGGACGGCGTCGAGTTCTGGCTCCGCTTCAGCAACGCGGGCGCCCACAAGACCGGCCTCGTCGCCGCCTGACGTCTCCGTGACCCGGGAGCCCCACCCGTCTTCGGCGGGTGGGGCTCCCGGCGTCGCTCACATCCGCCGGTGCGCGTGCAGCAGGTACTCCTCCCGGTGCAGCGGGTTGTGGTCGGTCCTGGCCCGGACCCGTGGACGGGGCGTCGCGCGGTAGTGGCCGAAGGACGTCTCCAGGACGCCCTCGCCACCGGTGAGTTCGGGCAGCTCCCGCTCCAGGCCGTGCACGTGGTCGGCGGGCAGGTGACCCTCGACGACGAACGCGTCACCGCGTGCCGTCGGCGTTCCCGGCAGGGCCCGGTGGCGGGCCAGGGCGAGCACCACCTGCGCGTAAGCCTCCTGCGGGACCTCCAGGACGAAGCGGTGCATCGGCTCGTGCACGACCGTCCCGGCCCGGCGCAGCGCCGCCATCAGGACCAACGGCGTCAGCCTGCGGAACGCGCCCGCCGTGCTCGTGATGCTGCAGAAGCCCGAGTGGGTCATCGTGACCACGCAGTCGGGCACCCGCCAGCCGTACAGCCCCTGCTCCAGCGTGGCGTGGACGGTCTCCTCCACGGCCCGCACATAAGCGAGGGGCAGCGAACCCAGCTCGACCGCGAGGCGGAAGACGACACCGCCGCCGACCGGCCCCGGCTCCACCCGCAGCCCCACCGTCGCCCGGAAGGGGTTGTCCTCCTCGCCGAGGACCTCGTGGGCGGCGCCCGTGCCGGTGACGCGCTCGACGCAGATCGGCGTCGTCCGCCGGAAGTCGACCGCCAGGTGCTGTTCGGCCAGGCTCGCCGCGAGGACCTCCTTCTGCACCTCGCCGTAGAGGGACACGGACAGCTCCCGCCCGTCCGGGTCCTGGCGCAGTCCGATCAGGGGGTCCTGTTCGGCGAGCCGCGTCAGGGCCAGGTGCAGCGCGCCCAGATCGGCCGGGTCGACGGGCACCACGACGGTTTCGAGGGAGGGCGGCGCGAAGACGTGGTCGTAGGGGCGGCCGACCGGCGGCGTGCCGATCACGTCCCCGATGCGGACCGCCGCGAGCCCGCGCAGCGTGGCGATCTCCCCGGCGCACGCCGAGGCACGGCGCTCAAGCCCGCCCCGGTCGAAGACGGCCAGGTCCGTGACCTTGGCCGTGGCGGCGCCGACCGCGACGCGCTCGCGGACCGCGAGCCGCCCGGAGAACAGCCGGGCGTACGCGATCTTCTCGCCGCTCTCGCCGCGCTCCACCTTGAACACCCTCCCCGAGAGGGGCCCTTCGGTGTCGGGGTGCTCGGCGGGCAGCAGTTCCTGGATGCCCCGCACGAGTTCCTGGATGCCCGCGCCAGTGATCGCCGAGCCGACGTACACCGGATGCACCCAGCCCTTCCGGGCCTGTGCCACCAGGGCGTCGTGCAGGCGCTCGTACGGAACGGAGGCCTCGTCCGCCACGTACGCGGCGAGCAGGGCGTCGTCCCGGGCGGTCAGGACGTCGAGGAGTCCGCGTGCGAAGGGGCCGTCGTCCCCGGTGAAGGCCGTCACGCGGGCCGTGGGTGTGCCGAGGCCCGCGGTGACGCGCCCCATCGGGACGGTGGGCACGCCGAGCCTGCGCCCGGCCTCGCGCAGGACGCGCGCGTCGTCGGCGCCGCGCCGGTCGGCCTTGTTGATGAAGATAAGGGTGGGGATGCCGAGCCGCTTCAGCGTCCGCATCAGGACGCGCGTCTGCGGCTGTACGCCCTCCACGGCGGAGACGACGAGCACGGCGCCGTCGAGCACGCCGAGGACCCGCTCCACCTCGGCGATGAAGTCGGGGTGGCCGGGTGTGTCGATGAGGTTCACCGAGACGGCCGAACCACCGCTGCCGAGGCGGAAGTTCACCACCGCCGACTTGATGGTGATGCCGCGACGGCGCTCCAGGTCGAGCGAGTCCGTGTGGGTGCTGCCCGCGTCGACGCTGCCGATGGCGTCGATCGCCCCGGCCTCGTACAGGAGCCGCTCGGTCAGGCTCGTCTTGCCGGCGTCAACATGCGCCAGGATCCCCAGGTTCAGCGTGCGGTGCGTGGTGCGCACAGAGCGTCATGTCCTTCAGGTAGATGACTGTTCCTTTCGTCTGGGACATGGACGTTCCGCGCATCGCCGTCTCCTTGATCTCGTGGGCTGCTCCGGCGATGGTCGCACCACGGGCTCGGGGCCGTCGACCGGATTTTCCGGCGCGGCCCCTCCTCCGCTCTCGTTCAGATCGCGATCGACTGCTGCAGCCAGCGGCTCACGCGGTAGGGGATCCACCAGGCGTACGGACCCACGTCCAGGACGAGCTTCTCGCCCCGGAAGTCGTCGAGGGCCGCCCGCGGGACGCTGTCGGCGGGCGCGCCGTAGTCGAGGAGGTCGATGGCCGTCGCGTACTCGGGCTCGTCGGCGGTGAAGCGGCGCAGCTCGCCCCAGCGGCGGTCGCGGATCTGGATGAAGCCGGGCCCCTTGCGCCACAGGCATTTGCACAGGTAGTGGCCGCGCCGCCAGGTGCGCAGGGACGCCTCGGCGTCGGTGGGGCCGTGCAGGGAAGCGGGCGGCTGGAGGTGGCTGAGCACCCGCCAGCTCTCCCCCGCGTCCCGGTCGAGCAGCAGCTCCCACTCCACCATGACGGCGCGCGCGGTCAGGTCCCGCACGAGGCTGAGCCGGTGCAGGGCGGCCGCCGGGTCGGTGGCGGCGGTCAGGTCCACGGGGGCGGGCAGCCGCACCCGGCGCGCGCCCAGCTCCCACAGGCGCGCCGCCTCGCCGCGGGCCGGGCCCGGCAGCGGCACCTCGCCCAGGAACATGCCGGGCAGCGCGCACGCGTCCGGGTCGTAGTCGCGCCAGGCCAGGAGCGTGGGCGAGGTGAGGGTGGCGGTCATCGGGCTCCTCCTGGTCGGTCGTTTAGGCGGGTCAGGCCGGCTCGGGGACGGCTTCGGGGTCGGCCGCGCCGTCCTCCGCGTGGACGTGCCGCATGAAGTCGAGGCGCAGCAGGTCCTCGTTGACCGCGGCCGGGGCGATGTGGACGTACTGGCCGGCGTCCGCGAAGACGATGCCGAGGGCGAGCCAGGAGTCGAGCAGCCGCTGCAGCCGCTCCTCGTCGACGCCGCTTCCGGGGACGCGCGAGGCGGCCTTGCGGGTGAGCGCCTGGAGGGTGTGCGGCTGGTCCAGGAGGCGGAAGACGGCAAGCTCCAGGGGGTCGCTCAGCTCCATGGCGCGCCAGGCGAAGGCGCGCCTGCGGCTGACCAGGACGATGCGGTCGCCGTGGTCGTCGTGGGTGAGGCGGGCGTCCGTGTGGTGCTTCTTCCAGTCGGCGAGGGCCGCGTTGAGGGCGCTGACGGTCTGCTCGCCGATGCCGCGGGCCGGGGCCTCGAAGACGTACGCCATGCCGTACAGCTCTTCTTCGGGCAGGTCGTAGGTGAAGCGGTAGTGCGCCTCGGGGCGCAGGCCGGTGAAGCCGAGTTCGGGCCGCTCGAAGTAGGGGCTGAAGCGTTCGATGGCGATGCGGGCGGAGAGGTCGACCGGCGGGTCGAGGTGTTCCAGGGCGGGGATCTGCGCGACGACCGGGTCGTAGTCCTCGGCGCTCTCGCCGGGGAAGCCGTGCAGGTAGTTCCAGGCGACGGACAGGCCGGTCTCGGCGCCGTCGCGGAGCATCCGGACGTTCTGGCAGCCGCTGACGCCCTTGTCCATCAGGTCAAGGACGCGGCTGTTGAGGCTCTCGATGCCCGGCTGGACGTAGATGAGCCCGGCGTCGGCGAGGGTGCGCAGCTGGCTGCGCTTCATGTTGGCCTTGATCTCGATGTGCAGGCGCAGGTCGTAGCCGCTGTCGATGATGCGGGGCAGCACGGTGGTGAGGTAGCGCATGTCGAGGATGTTGTCGACGACGTACATGTCGAGCACCCGGTGGCGGCGGGCCAGTTCCATGATCTCTTCGTAGAAGGTGTCCGGGCTCTTGGAACGGAACTCCATGAACGAGCCGTTGAGCCCGCAGAAGGTGCAGTGGTGCTTCTCGCCCCACCAGCAGCCGCGGGCGCCCTCGACGACGAGCTTGGGCTCCACCCAGTTGCGGGCCACCGAGGCGGCGAGGCGCTCGAAGTAGCCGCTGTAGTCGGGCGGCAGGATGGCCGCGGGCGGCAGCGGCCGGGTGGCCATCGGGTTGGCGATGCTCGTGCCCGAGGCGTCGCGGCGGCACAGGCCGGGCACGTCGTCGACGGCGGCCTTCTCCTTGAGCGCGGTGAGCAGCTGCGGGAAGGCGCCCTCGCCCTCGCCGCGGACGACGTAGTCGACGAAGGCGAAGTTGCGGTGCACGGCGGCGCCCTGCTCGCCGTCGCAGTTGGCGCCGCCCATGACGGTCACGACGTGCGGGGCGAGTTCCTTGACCCGGCGGGCGGCGGCGAGCGCGGCGGTGTTCTGCTGGAAGGTGGAGGTGAAGCCGACGACGTCGGGCTCCTTCGCCACGATCTGCTGGGCGATCATCTCGACGAACTCGGGGACGACGCGGTGCAGTTCGCGCGTCATCTTCATCCGCGCGGCCTTGAGCTTGCCGGTCATGGTGGCCGTGAACTCCTCGTCCCGCCACTGCGGGTCGTCGTACAGGGCGGAGGAGAAGACCCAGTCTCCGCAGCCCATGAAGTACGAGGAGAGGGCGTAGTACTCGTAGTCGTCACCGGTGAACTCGGTGCGTTCGGTGATCCAGTCGGTGAAGGCGAGGTTGGCGTGCAGCACCTCGGCGGTGGCGCCGGGGACGCGCTCGTCCACGCTCCGTTTGAGGATGCCCAGGGCGAGGGACGGAAGGTCGATGGGCGACCAGGGCATGTTGACCAGCAGTACGCGCATGGGCGCTCCTCCGATGGTGGGGCCGACCGGCCCCCGGGGGGTGCTCCCGGGGGCCGGCCGGTTCGGGATCAGTCCTCGACGCTCTCGTCGCCGTCCTCGGCGTTGCGGAACGGAACGGTGACCGTGATGCCGATGCTCGGCTTCCGGTTCGTCTCGTCCTCCGCGAGCGGGTCGTTGTGGATGACGTCCTTCTGCATGGCTCTCTCCTCTCACTGATGGGCGGTGCGGTGCGCTGACCCCCTTCCGGGCGGAGGGGGGCGTCTGGGTGGGGTGGTGCCGCGGAGCTCCCGGTCGAGGAAGAGCACCGCGCGGCGCAGCACGGCCACGTGGTCGCCGCCGTCGTAGCCGTCGTGCCCGGAGTCCAGCCAGAGGGACTCGTGCCGGGCGCCGATGGCGTGGAGGACGCCGAGGTAGGAACGGACCTGTGCGGCGGGGCATTTGGTGTCGTGCGTGGCGGCCACGACCAGCAGCGGATCCTGTACGTGGACGGCGTACCGGATCGGGGAGCTGTGCGCGTAGCGTGCGGGCACCTGCTCGGGGGTGCCGCCGAACAGCCGCTCGTCCAGGGCGCGCAGGGCCGGGGTGGCCGAGGCGTGGGCGGCGGGGTAGTCGGCCACGGGCTTCACGGCGACGCCCGCCCGCCACAGGCCGGGCCGGGTGCCGAGGGCGAGCAGGACGAGGTAGCCGCCCCAGGAGGTGCCCCAGAGGCCGGTCGCGTCGGGGCGGATCAGGCCGCGCGCGACGAGGTCGGCCCGCACGGCGGTGAGGTCCGCGACCTGGGTGTGGCCGACGCCGTCGCCGAAGGCACGCTGCCAGCGGGGGCCGTAGCCGGTGGAGCCGCGGTAGTTGACCCGGGCGACGGCGAAGCCGGAGGCGACCAGGGAGTGCACGGTGCCGTCGTAGGCGTCGCGGTCGTGATCGGCGGGGCCGCCGTGCACCAGGAAGACGGCGGGGTAGGGGCCGGGGCCGTCCTCCGGGAGGCTGAGCAGGGTGTGCACCGGGCCGTCGGGGCCGGGCGTGCGGATGTCGCGCAGGGTGCCGGGGACGCGGCCCTCGACGGTGCCGAGGGGCGGCAGCGGTGTGCCGGCGGTGGAGGCCATCCGCGGCGGGTGCGACGTGTCGGTCCAGAGGGTGTGCAGGTCGCCGCCGGGGTGCGGGGCGGCGTCCAGGAGGGTGCCGGGTGGTGCGGGCACGGCGTCGAGGGTGCGCCGTTCGAGGTGGGCGCGGTGCAGCAGGGAGCGTCCGTGGCGGTCCTGGCGGATGAGGACGGAGCGTCCGTCGGGGTACCAGCGGGCGGTGATCTGGGTGTCGAAGGCGCACCAGTCGTGCGTCTCGGTGCCGGTGGCGGGGGTCCAGGTCTCCAGCAGATAGCGGTCGTCGCGCTCGCGGACGAGGAGCAGGGTGGCGTCCGGTCCCGCCGGTGCGAAGCCGAGGGCCCACAGCCTGCCGTGCGCGCCGTCCCCGGGCAGGACCGCGGCGTCGTCGCCTTCGGGGGTGAGGACCGTGACGGCGCGGGGCGAGTCGGCGCCGCGCGTGAGGACCAGCAGGTCGCCCGCCGGGGTGAGGCCGGCGAGCGCGGCGGGCCCCTCGACGCGCGTCACCTCGCGGCCGGGGCCGCCCCGGGACCCGATGTGGACGGCGGTGCTGTCGTCCAGGCCGACGCCGACGGCGGCGATGGCGCCGCCGGTCACGGCCAGGCCGCGCGCGGTGCCGTCGGGGACGCCGGCGAGTCCGGGCCGGTCGGGGCCGCCGGTGAAGGGCTGGAACCGCCAGTGGCCGACGCCCCGGGCGTCCTCGGCGAACCACCAGACGCGGGCGTCCCGGTCGATCGCGCCGTGCAGGGTGCCGCCCGGCCTGTCGGTGACCTGCCGGGCCCGGCGGGCGGCCGCGTCCCAGGTGAAGACCTCGCAGCGGCCGTCGGCGTCGGCGGTGAACACCATCCGGCGCGGGTCGGCGGCGCACACCTCGGGCAGCGCGGCCCGGTAGACCTGGAAGCGGCTCACGCGGCGGCCTCCGTGAGGGCGGCCCGCCGGGTGGTGTGCACGGCGAGGAGGGTGAGCAGGGCGGCGCAGCCGAGGGCGGGCGCGGCGGTGTCCACCCGGTCGGCGAACAGGCCCGCGAGGACCGGGGCGAGGGCGGCGGCCGCGCCGGACGCGGTGCCGAGGACCGCGCCGACGCGGGCCTGCACGGCGGGCTCGGCGACGAGCAGCACCCGGGCCTGGAGGACCACGGCGGCCAGCGGGATGACCAGGCAGACCGCGCCGAGCAGCGCGCCGTACTCCCACGGCCCTGTGGCGGTGGCAAGCGCCGCGGTCAGCGGGACGAGCAGCCAGGTCACGGCGATGACGAGCCGGGGGGCGCCGACGCGGACCGCGACCTTCGGCGCGGCGAGCGAACCGGCGAGCCCCGCGCCGCCGGAGACCGCGAGCACGACGCCGAGCGGCAGCGCCCCCGTGCCGGAGCGCTCGAGGGCGAAGACGGCGGCGTAGTAGAGCGCGACGGCGACGCCGTTGACGAGGGCGATCCAGATCAGGACCAGGCGCAGCAGCGGCTGTCGCCGCACCAGCCGAAGGCCCGCCGCGGCCTCGCGGAGCAGGCTGTCGCCGGAGGGCTCCGCCGCAGCCTTCAGGTCGGTGCGCATTCCGCGTACGCAGAGGGCGGCGACGGCGTAGGAGACCGCGTCGGCCAGGAAGGGCAGGGCGCGCGAGAGCTGGTAGGCGGCGCCGCCGAGGGCCGGGCCGAGGATCAGCGCGCCCTGGTCGGCGGCGGCGAGCCGGGCGACCGCGCGGGGCTGTTCGTCGGGCGGGCAGACCAGGGCGACGGTGCCGCGCGAGGCCGCCTCGTGGCAGGCGGTGGCGAACCGCTCGACCAGGACGGCGCCGAGGAGGTGGGCGAGCGTGAGGCGCCCGAGCGCGAGCGTCAGGGCGACGGACCCCATGGCGAGCGCGGAGACGGCGGCGGACCAGAACATGATCGTCTTGCGGGCACCCCGGTCGGCGGGGACCGCGGCGAGCGGGCCGAGCAGGATCCCGGCGGCCAGCGACAGCCCGGCCACGAGCCCGGCCGTCTGCGCGGAGTGGCCGAGTGCGAGGAGCAGCAGCGGCAGGACGACGCCGGAGGCCTGCGTGCCGAGTGCGTCGGCGGCGTTGGCCCACCAGAAGAGGCGGAAGTCGCGGGTGGAGAGCGCATCGGCAGCGGCGCGCGGATCCTGGGGCGGCCGGGGCCGCGATACGTCGCCGTGGCGGTCCGGTGTGTCCGCCTCCGTCTGTGGCTCCACGCAACCCCCTCACAACTGTGAACTACCTGTGCAGAGATGTGCAGAAAGTGAAACGAGAGCGGGATCGTAGCCAGCCTCCGGAGCGCGCTACAAGACGCCGGGGTCGCTGACTGAAAAGCACCGTGGAGGGGCTTACCGGGGGCACATCACCTCGTGAACCAAGGGGAGGAACGAGTTCCGTCAGGTTGCGGGGAACTATCGAGGCGCATGTGACACGAGTGACATGAGGGATGCCGCGGGGAACGTCAACGCCTGGGACGAACGGGGGCCGTGGGGTGTTCGCCGAACGCCAACTTTGCTACGCAGAAAGGCCGTTGATGGTTCCACTCGGTCGAGAGGATGGCCGGTTCCCGACGGTCGGGGAGGCTGCGCCGACGACCAGGAGGCACACCGCCCCTGCGCCCGGGAGGTGTGGAGAACTCGCCGGCTCCGCCAGGGATGGGCGTCGACGACGCAGTCGGCGAGGGTCCAGGAGGGCGACGGGTCAGGCGTCGGGCGGCACGGCCAGGGTCCGCGCGACGTCTTCGTAGGCCCGCAACGTGTCCAGGAAGGTCTCGCGGCCCCAGAGCGCGTGCCCGAGGAGCACGACGAGGACGGCGGTGACGTGGAGGTCGCCGAGCGGGTCGTCGGCGTGGGCGCTGCGGAACGCGTCCTGGTCGCCGCGCGCCCAGGCGCGGACGGCCTGCGTCACGGTGAACTCGTAGGCGGTGGGCGCGGCGGCGGCCACCTCGTCGGCGAGCCGCACCACTTCCCCGGTCCGCAGTTCCCGGCCCGTCACCGCGACGAGGGCCAGCGTGGACCGCAGCAGCCCGCCGAGCACCGCGTACGTCTGCTGCCGTTCGGCCTCGCCGAGGCGGGCCAGGGCCCGGGTCACCGCGGCGGCGTCGCGCGCCGCGTAGCCGCGGACCACGCCGAGGGCGCGGTCCGCGGCCGCGGCGGTCACGTCCCGCCCGTCTGCTCCCCGCTGCCCGTCGCTCATGTTCGCCACGCTAGTTCAGCGCGGTCCGAGCGGACTCCGTCCGGGGTCGTGGCCGGGCTCGGCCGAAAGCACTAGGCACTGTCCGATGGGCCGGGTGACCGGCTGGCGTTCGCGTCGTTCCGCCCGGTGTGGGGCGGGGCGGCAGGCGTCCGCTCGCGTTCGTCATCACGCCAGGCCGTGGGGGCGCTGCCCCACAGCTGATCCCCGTCCTCGAACGTATCCACGTCCCACGGCCCGGCGGCGGTCATCCGCGCCCACGTCCCGATCGCCTGGGCGGCGACAAAGCGTACTCGTCCCGCCGCGATTGCCGATAGCTGCGGCGCCGGCAGATCAAGCACACCGTCCCCGAACGCAAGGACGACCGGGCCAACCGCCGGTGCCGCGGCACAGCGGACGGCAGGCCCGCCGGTTTCGACAAAACGATCCATAAGCGTCACAACGAAGTCGAGCCAACGGTCAATGCCCTCAAGGGCTTCCGCGCCGCAGCCACCCGATTCGCCAAAAGGGCGGGCGCTTCAGTGGGCGGGCGGGGGCGGCCGGGTGCGCGGTCGGCGCTCAGGCCCAGCGGACCGGCAGGCGGCGCGGGCCGCGGAGGAGCATGCCGGTGCGCCACGAGAGCGCCCCGGCATCGGGGTCCAGGGCCAGACCGGGGCAGCGTTCCAGGAGGGCGCGCACGGCGACACGGCCCTCCAGCCGGGCCAGCGGGGCGCCCAGACAGTAGTGGATGCCATGGCCGAAGGCGATATGGCCGCGGCCGTCGCGGGTGATGTCGAAGCGGTTCGGGCCGGGGAAGCGGCCGGGGTCACGGTCCGCGGAGACCACGGAGATCAGCACGAACTGCCGGTCGGGGACGACCGTGCCGGCGATGTCCACAGGACCGTCCGTGAAGCGCCATGTGGCCGACTCGATCGGCCCGTCGTAGCGCAGCATCTCCTCCACGGCCCCCTCCAGAAGGCCGACGTCGGCCCGCAGGGCGGCCAGTTGGTCGGGGTGGTCAAGCAGCGCCCGGACACCGTTGGCGATGAGGCCGACGGTCGCCTCATGGCCGGCGACCAGCAACAGGGAGGCCATGCCGATCAGTTCTTGCCGCGAGAGCCGGTCTGGGGCCGGGCCGCTGCCGTCCCCGTCGCTGCTCCCGTCCCCGCCCCCGTCGCCGCTCCCGTCCGCGGTGTGGACCAGCGCGCTGAGGAGGTCGTCGCCCGGCTCCCGGCGCTTCCGCTCGATCAGGCCGTCGAGGTAGCCGACCATGCCCAGGACGGCGGCCTGGATCGCCTCCTCGCCCGTCGGGGTGACGAGCTCGTTGGACCAGCCGCGGAACTCGGCCCGGTCCATGTCCGGGACGCCCAGCAGCTCGCAGATGACGATGAGCGGGAGCGGGAAGGCGAGCGCCTCGACGAGGTCGGCACGCCCGTCGGGGGCGGCCAGCATCGCGTCCAGCAGCCCGTCGGTGATCTGCTGGACGCGGGGGCGCAGTGCCTCGACCCGGCGGGTGGTGAACTCCCGTGCCACCAGCTTGCGCAGGCGGGTGTGGTGCGGCGGGTCGAGCTCCAGCAGGTTGCTGGACAGCGGGGTCTGCTCCTCGCGCACGTCCCATATGCTGGTGGCACGCCAGTCCTTGGCGAGGCGGGGGTCGGCGAGCGCGGCCCGCGCCGCGTCGTGGCCGACCACCAGCCACACCTCCTTCCCGTCGGGCAGCCGCACTTGGTGCACCGGAGCGCGGTCGCGCAGCTTGGCGTAGTAGGGATACGGATCGGCCGTGAAGTCCTCGCCGTACGCGCCCAGATCAACGATGACGGCCATGCGCTGCCCGCCCTTCCGGCCCGGCCTCCGTCGCGGCGCGGGTCCGCTCTTCCGTCCGACTCGACCGTAACCACCCCGCGCCCGGGCTACATCGGCCGCCAGGAGGAGGCGAACCGCACACAGGACTCATCGCGCCGCCGTCATGATCACGGACGACATGAACACGGGCGACATGCTCACAGATGGCCGATCGGCGGACGGGGCTCAGCATGCGGTGCGCATACGGGACGCCGGGAAGCCGGACCCCGACGCCTCGGTGGAGTTGCGCACTCAGGCCCGGGCCCGGTACTGCGCGGCCGGGGCGTGCCCGCGACCGTGCTCTTCGACCGGTGGAACGTACCGTACTCGTCCGCTGCCGGGACAGCGCCTAGGACCGGCGCGCACGCTGGTCGGCGGCGCCCGCGAGGCGTTCGGGGGTGAGCAGCTCGGCCAGCCGCTCGGCGGGCAGCAGGCCCTTCTCCAAGGTGAGTTCGGCCACGCCCCGGCCCGTCCGCAGGGCCTCCTGGGCGATGGCAGTGGCGGCGGTGTAGCCGATGTGCGGGTTGAGGGCGGTGACCAGGCCGATGGAGTTCTCCACGGAGGCGCGCAGCGCTTCGGTGTTGGCGGTGATGCCGCCGTCAGGGCCCGCGACGCAGCGCTCGGCGAGGGTCAGACAGGCCGCCCGCAGGGACGTGACGCTCTTGGACAGGGCGTGCAGGATGACCGGCTCGAAGGCGTTGAGCTGGAGCTGACCGGCCTCGGCGGCCATCGTGACGGTGAGGTCGTTGCCGATGACCTCGAAGGCGACCTGGTTGACGACCTCGGGGATCACCGGGTTCACCTTGCCCGGCATGATGCTCGAACCGGCCTGGACCGGGGGCAGATTGATCTCGTTGAGCCCCGCGCGCGGCCCCGAGGAGAGCAGCCGCAGGTCGTTGCAGGTCTTGGAGAGCTTCACCGCGATCCGCTTGAGGACGCCGGAGAGCTGCACGAACGCGCCGCAGTCCTGGGTGGCCTCGATGAGGTTCGCGGAGGTCACCAGGGGCAGCCCGGTGATCTCGCACAGATGGCGGCGGGCCGTCTCGGCGTAGCCCGGCGGGGTGTTGAGGCCGGTGCCGATGGCGGTGGCGCCGAGGTTGATCTCGTGCATCAGCTCGACGGCCTCGGACAGGCGGCCCCGGTCCTCCTCCAGCATGACCGCGTACGTGGAGAACTCCTGGCCGAGCGTCATCGGCACGGCGTCCTGGAGCTGGGTGCGCCCCATCTTCAGGACGTCCCTGAACTCCACGGCCTTGGCGGCGAACGCGTCCTGGAGCACGGCCATGGCCTGGAGCAGTCCGTGCACCGCCGTGATCGTCGCGATGCGCAGGGCGGTCGGGTAGGCGTCGTTGGTGGACTGGCTGAGGTTGACGTCCTCGTTGGGGTGCAGGTGCGCGTACTCGCCCTTGGCGTGGCCGAGGAGTTCGAGGCCGCGGTTGGCGACGACCTCGTTGACGTTCATGTTCGTGGAGGTTCCGGCGCCGCCCTGGATGACGTCCACGACGAACTGGTCGTGCAGGTGCCCCGCGCGGATCTCCCGGCAGGCGGCCACGATGGCGCGGGTCTTGTCGGCGGACAGCAGGCCCCGTTCCTCGTTGGCCCGTGCCGCGGCCTCCTTGACGGCGGCGAGCGCGTCGACGAGCTGCGGGTACACGGAGATCGGGACGCCCGTGACGGGGAAGTTCTCCGTGGCGCGCAGCGAGTGGATGCCCCAGTACGCGTCCGCGGGCACCTCGCGCTCACCGAGCAGGTCGTGCTCGCGGCGGGTGCGCGGGGGCCCGGCCGGGGTGTGCGTGGCGACCTCGCCGATCGGACGGTCGGATGCGGCTTCGGCGGCGGGCCGGGCGGGGGCGGTCATGGGGTGGTCCTTTGTGTCCTGTGGTGCGAGGGGGTGGTGCAGGGAGCGTGCGCCAGAACGCGTGCGTGAGCGTGTGCGGGAACGCGTGCGACAACGCGTGCGGGAACGCGGAGGTTGCGAGACGGGAGCGGGGCCGCGTGCGGGGAGCGGGGAGCGCTCGGGGCGAGGGGGCGCGCGGGTTCGCGCGTCAGGCGGCTGAGGCCGACGCCCGGTCCTCGCCCTGGTCCGGGGCGTCCAGGAGCTGTCGCAGCAGCGCGCCCCGCCGCTGGGGTGCGGCGTCCGCGAGCAGCGCGGCGAGGACGGCGATGCGCGCCTGCCCGGCGCGGAGGGTGCCGGTGAGCACGGCGCCCGCGGCGACCAGGTCGACCGCGCCGCCGCCGGTGTAGATCTCGGCGACCGGGCCGGAGTGCACCCGGGTGGTGAGGGCCACCAGGACCCCGCGGTCCACGGCCGCCGCGACGGCATCGGCGAACCTCGGTGTCGCGTTGCCCGCTCCGGTGGCGACGAGCACGATGCCCCGGGCCCCGGCGGCGACCGCGGCGTCCAGGAGCAGCGGGTCGGCGTCGCAGTGGTGCATCACGATGTCGACGCGGGGCAGCGGGTCGGTGCCCACGGGCGCGGGCAGCGGCAGCGGCTCGGGCCGCTCGGGGCGCCGGTCGATGTCCACGCGCCCGAAGCCGAGCCGTCCCACGGGCTGCCCGGACGGGTCGGCGAACGGGTGCGCTGCCAGGGTGCGGGTCTTCACGGTGCCGCGCGCCGCGTGCATCGTGCCGTCGAAGACGACCAGGACCCCCATGTCCCGTACGGTCGCGGCGACTTGCAGGGCGTCGTACACATTGCCCGGGCCGTCGCCGTCGGCGGCGCCCAGCGGACGCTGGGCGCCGGTGAAGACCACCGGGCGCGGGTCGTCGTGGTGCAGGTCGACGAAGAAGGCCGACTCCTCCAGGGTGTCGGTGCCGTGCGTGACGACGACCCCGGCGACGCCGGGGTCACTGAGCGCCTCGTGCACCGCGCGCAGCAGCGTGAGCTGCCGGGCGGAGGTCATGCTGGAGCTGTTCACGTTGAACAGGTCGACGACCTCGACCGTGACGCCGTCCGGCACGGCGGCCTGGGCCAGGACCTCGCCGCCGGAGGCGTCGGCGGCGTACCCGGCGCCCTGCCAGCGGCTGGCGATGGTGCCACCGGTGCTGATGACGACGACCCGCCGCGGGGCCGTCGGGGATGCCAGCTGCGTCATCGGCGCGGGCCTGCCTCTCCATGAGTCCGGAGTACGGCCGGGCGCTGCTCGCCGCGCGGCCGCATCAATCGACGGCCCGAGGTTCACGGACAGTCACACCGCAAGAATAGGCGAGCAGCCGCGCAAGCCGATTGCGACATCAACCCGGAGATGCCGGTTTCAGTAGTGCAGAATTGCGCCATGGACCGAATTGACCTCGATATCTTGCGCGAGCTCCAGAAGGACGGCCGCCTCAGCAACCAGGAGCTGGCCCAGCGCATCGGCCTCAGCGCGTCGCCCTGCCTGCGGCGGGTGCGGCAGCTGGAGCAGGACGGGGTGATCCAGGGCTACCGCGCGGTCGTCGACCCGGAGGCGGTGGGCCGCGGCTTCGAGGTCCTGGTCTCCATCGAGGTCCGCCGGGACCGCGAGACGGTCGAGGCGTTCGAGGCGGCGCTCCAGGACATCCCCGACGTCATCGAGGCGTACCGCCTCTTCGGCAGCCCCGGCTGTCTGCTGCGCATCGCGGTCGCCGACCTGGCCGCCTACGAACGCCTGTGGATCGAGCGGCTCACGACCCTGGACGGGGTCACCGAGGTCAACTCCCAGATCATCATGAAGCGCATCAAGGAACCTCGCGGCCTTCCTGTGGACCGAGTGCCGAAGTCCTGAGCGCTCCCACGCGGAGCGCGAAGCTAAGGGACGCCGAAGGAGAGCGGGCCTCCCGTCGCCCGCCCTCCCCCTCCTGGCCCGTGGACGGGCTCTTCTTCACTTCCGCAGCCAGTGGCTCACCGTCTCGCGCCACTGCTCGAACAAGGCCCGGTCACCGATGACCTCCGGGCCTTCGGTGAGGACCGACTCGCGCTGGTAGAGGGCCAGCAGCAGGGCGGTGGCCGGGCCGCGGACCGCGACCGCGGCCTTCTCGTGCACGGGCCGGGTGGTGATGGCGTCACCGGTGAGGTCGACGAACCACTCCCCCGCGCTCGCGGGCTCGGCGTCGGTGGCGTGGAAGTGGACCGTGCGGCCGGGGCCGAGGAGGGCACGCAGGTGCTCCTCGGACTCGTAGACCTGCGGCAGGACGGTGAACTCCATCCACTCGCCGACGCCGATCAGCGCCACGTCCGGGGCGAGGGTGTACGGGCCGCCGACGGCGACGGCCGCGTCCGCCCGGTGCAGGACCGTCTCGAAGAGCATGCGCCGGGCCCAGAACTCCGGCGTGCCGCCGGGCGCGGGCGTCCACACCGGGGCGTCGGGTCCCGCCTCGCGCAGGGTGTCCGCGAGGCGCGCCGCGCCCTCGACCACCCAGTCCGCGAGCGCGGCGGCGTCGGCGCGGTCGTCCCCGGCGACGTCGTCGACCTGGTCGTGGGGCACCGGCCCGCTCGCCCGGGTGCGCACCACGGCCTCGGCCCAGCGGTGCGCGCCGCCCACGTGCCGCAGGAGGTTGCCGAGGCTCCAGCCGGGGCAGGTCCGCACCGGCACGGCGAGGTCGGCGTCCTTGACCTGGGCTCTCAAGTGCTCGGCCTGCGTGCTGATTTCGGATACGTGACGATCGAAGGTCACCTTGGTCATGGCCTCACGGTAGATCATGCCGTCGGGACGCGGCGCGGGCTTTAATCACGCCACTGGGCGGACCCGTTTCCGCCACCACCCGGGCCCGATCGCGCCATCGCCCCGATCCGGTCCCCGCCCCCGAACGGGCCCGGCCCCGTCGCGGCCCCGTCGCGGCCCGGGCCTCACGAGGCGGTCGCCAGGAACTGCGTGGCCGCGAGCTCGCCGTACAGCGGGTCCGCCGCCACGAGTTCGTCGTGCGTGCCCGTCGCGCGGACCCGGCCCGCGTCCATGACGACGATCTGGTCGGCCAACGTCACCGTCGACAGACGGTGGGCCACGACCAGGACGGTCACCTCGCGGGACACCTCGGCGACGACGTCGCGCAACGCGAGTTCGTTGACCGCGTCGAGCTGCGAGGTGGCCTCGTCCAGGAGCAGCAGCCGGGGCTTGCGCAGCAGGGCGCGGGCGATGGCCACGCGCTGGCGTTCGCCGCCGGAGAGCTTGGAGCCGCGGTGGCCGACCACGGTGTCGAGGCCGTCGGGCAGCCGCTCGACGAGGGCGTCGAGCCGGGCCCGTGCCAGGACGTCGCGCAGGTCGGCCTCAGTGGCGTCCGGGGCGGCGAAGACGAGGTTCTCGCGCAGCGTGCCCGCGAGGACGGGGGCGTCCTGCTCGACGTAGCCGATGGTGGCGCGCAGATCGGCGAGCGGCCAGTCCTGTACGTCTCTGCCGTCGACGAGGACGCGGCCGCCGGTGGCCTCGTAGAACCGCTCGACGAGTCCGAACACGGTGGTCTTGCCCGCGCCGGACGGGCCGACGAACGCGGTCATGCCGGGGCCGGGGACGGTGAAGGTCACACCGTGGTGGACCAGGGGAAGGCCGTCCTGGTAGCGGAAGGTGACGTCGTCGAAGGCCACGGCGGCGGGGGCGCCCCGCGCCCCGGCCAGGCGCGGCGAGGGCGCGGCGAGCTCCTCGGTCTCCATGTGCTCGGCCCGGACGATGCGGGCGACGGCGGCGGAGCCCACCTGGTACTGGGTGACCGCGTCGACGAGCCGGCTCACCGGGTCGATCAGGTAGAAGAGCAGCATCAAGAACGCCACCAGGGTGGCCACGGAGATCGCCTCGGAGGCGACGCGCGCGCCGCCGACGCCGAGCACCGCGAGGAACGACACCTGGATGGCGAAGCCCATGGAGCTCCACGCCACGGCCTGCCACTTGGCGGACTTCACGCCGTACCGCCAGGCCTCGTGGGCGGCCTCCTCCACGGCGGCCGTCTCGCGCCGCTCGGCACCGGAGGCCTTCAGGGTGCGGAAGGCGCCGAACGCGCGCTCCAGCGCGGTCGAGATCATGCCGACGGCTTCCTGGGAGCGCTCGGTCGCCTTGGAGATCTGCGGCATGACGAGGGCGGTGGCACCGCCGATGAGGACGATCACGCCGAGGGTGACGCCGAGGAGCACCGCGTCCATGAAGGCCATCATCACGATGGTCGCGATGACGGTGAGGGCGCCGGAGAACGCCGACACCACCGACTGCGTGGTGACGGCCTGGAGCAGCGTCGTGTCCGAGGTGACGCGGGACATCAGGTCGCCGGGCTGTACGCGCTCGATCTCGCTGACCTTCAGCCGCAGCAGCCGGCGTATCAGGGAGCGCCGGGAGTCCAGGACGACGGACTGGGCGGTGCGTTCCAGGATGTAGCTGCCGACGGACTCGACGGCGGTGCCGATGACGAGGAGCCCGGTCAGCAGGATCAGGATCGAGGAGATCGACTCGTCGTCGGACAGCCGGTTGACGAGTTCCTCGATGGCCACGGGCTGGGCGAGGCCGGTGGCCGCGCCGATGAGGGTGAACAGCGCGCCGAGCGCCACGGCGCCGCGGTGCGGCCGGAAGTGCCGGTAGAGCACGCTCCAGGTCTCCTTGGCGGGCAGCCGCTCGGGTCTGCCCGCCTCGCTCTCGCCCTTCGCCCGCTCCTCACTACTGTGTTCGGTCACGTTTTGCTCAGCCTTGGTCCGCTCGGTCGGGTCTCTCTCGGCAGGGGGCCGCTTGTCGAAGGAGGGGTCTGCACCAGTCACACCTGGCAGGACGCAGCACGGGGGCTCGTTGCCTGACACGCCGCGCCCCCCACCCGACCACCGCTTTCAAGCCACCAGAAGCGCCCCGAGCCACGGCCCGCCCGCACGCCCCTCAGCGCAGCCCCAGGCGCAGCTCACCGACCCGCAGCAGCCGGGCGAGCAGCAGATAGCCGAGGACCATCGCGGCGGCACCGGTGGCGAGCGCGAGCCCGGTCCGCAGCGTGCCCGCGGCCCCTCCGGACCCGAGGCCGTGCGCGACGGCCCAGGCCAGCGCGCCCGCCGGGGCGGCGGCGAGGCCGAGCTTGCCGTAGGTGCGCAGCAGGCGCCTGCCGTCCATGCGACCGCCGAGGCGCCTGCGCAACAGACGTGCGGTGAGCAGCAGTCCCACGGCGTACGACAGCGTGTACGCGCTGGCCATGCCGACGACGGCCCAGCGCGCCGGGAGGAGGAGGTGGCAGGCGGTGGCCAGGGCGATGTTCACGACGGCGATCCACGCGGCCATCCAGAACGGCGTGCGCGTGTCCTCGAAGGCGTAGAAGCCGCGCAGCAGCAGGTACTGGGCGGAGAAGGGGATGAGCCCGAGGCCGAAGGCCTGGAGCATCTGCCCGAGTGGCTGCGTGGCGGCGGCGGTGCCGTGCCCGAACAGCAGGGCCGCCGTCTGCGGGCCGAGCGCGAGGAAGAAGAACCCGGCGGGCACGATGACGACCCCGGTCAGCCGCAGCGCGCGCGACAGCTCACCGCGCAGGTCGTCGGTGCGGCCCTGCGCCGCCGCCGTGCTCAGCCGCGGAAGCAGCGCCGTGACCAGCGAGACCGTGACGATGGACTGCGGCAGCAGCCAGATGGTCTGCGCGTACGAGTACGCCGTGTACCCGGCGCCCGCGGTGGGCAGTCGCTGGTCGGCCGCGTTGGCGTAGTTCGTGACGACGGTGAGCGCGATCTGGTTGACCAGGACGAACAGCAGGGTCCAGCGGGCCGCCCGGGCGCTCTGGCGCAGGCCCGCCCCGCGCCAGTCGAACCGGGGCCGGAAGCGGAAGCCCGCCGCGCGGACGTACGGGACCAGGGCGAGGGCCTGGAGGGCGATGCCGCAGGTGGTGCCCGTACCGAGGAGCCGGACCTGGCTCGCGGTGATGTCCCCGACGCGGTCCGGCGCCGCCATGAGGCTCACATAGGCGCCGAACATGCCGATCAGGACGACGTTGTTGAGGACGGGCGTCCACATCATCGCGCCGAACTTCTCCCGGGCGTTGAGGACCTGCCCCAACATGCCGAACATCCCGTAGAAGAAGATCTGGGGCAGCAGGAACCGCGCGAAGACGACGGTGAGCTCGAACGCCTCGTGGGTGTCCGGGGTGTCCCGCATGTACAGGCCGACGATCTCGGGAGCCGCCCAGACCGCCAGGCCCGTGCCCGCGGCGAGCACGCACAGCACGAGGGTGACCAGGCGCTGCTCGTAGGCCCGGCCGCCGTCGGGGTGCGTCGTCCGGGCCCGGACGAGCTGCGGCACGAGCACGGCGTTGAGCGCGCCGCCGATCAGCAGGGTGTACAGGCCCGTCGGCACGGTGTTCGCCGTGTTGTACGTGCTGGCCAGCAGGCCGGTGCCGAGCGCGGCCGCCTGGAGGACCTGCCGGATGAGGCCCGTGGCGCGGGACACGACAGTGCCCAGCGCCATCAGGAGCGAGGACCGGGCGAGGCCCCCGCTCCTGTCCGGCCGGGCAGCATCCTTCCTCGCCTCGGCTGTGCCTCTCCCCGCCCTGGCTCCGCGCTTCGGCGCGGCGTGCCGTCCCCGTCCGCTGCCCCGTGCCCTTCGCCCGTCCCGCTGCTCGCCGGGCGATAAGTCCGCCGGGATGTTCGTCCTCTCCGTCATCGCGCCAATCTACCCATGGGTGATCATGCGGTGGAGAGCGGAAAGGGGACGCCGGACCGGACCGCCGCGCCTACGCGCGCGCGTACGTCCACGCCTGCCCCTGCACGTACGCCTACGCCCGGAAGTTCTCGGGCCGTTCCGGGCTCGCCGTCGCCAGGGCCTTGGTGACCTCCGCCGTGCCCGCTCGCAGGCCGTAGACGGGGGTGTCGGGCTGCTGGCGCCAGGAGTCGTCGATGCCGCCCGCGTCGACGGTGTCGAAGCCGAGGGCGTCGATGAGATCGCGAACGGTGCGCTTCGCCGTCTGGTCGTCGCCGGCCACGGGCAGGGCCAGGCGGTCGGGGTCGCCGGCGGGCCGGGGCCTGTCGAGGATGTCCTGGGCGTACGTGCCGTTGAACGCCTTGATGACCGGGTGGCCGATGTGCTGCTCGGTCCAGCGGCTCTCGGGCAGGCCGTTCTCGATGGCGTCGATCCTGCCGTCGCGCTCCTTCGGGTAGTAGTTGCCGGTGTCGATCACGGCGAAGCCGTCGGCGGCGCCGTCGAACAGGCCGGACGGCAGGTCGGGGATGTTCTTGAGCGGGATCGTCACGACGACGACCTCGGCGCCGCGCGCCGCCTCGGCCACCGTCACGGGCGTGGCCCCGGTCTCCTTCGCGAGGGCGGTGAGCGTGTGCGGGCCGCGGGAGTTCGCCACGGACACGTCGTGGCCGAGTGCGGTCAGACGGCGGGTGAGGTTCCCGCCGATGTTGCCCGCGCCGATGATGCCGATCCTCATGAGGTCCTCCAGGCCAGGACGCGTCACGGCCCGTTGCCGTCGACGCATGTGTGCCTCCAACCCCCAGGCCGGTCGGTCTATTTCCCTTGTGAACGGAGGATGAACCAGGGCTCGGGCCTACCGTCGCCCGGCGCCGGATATTCCCTTCCCACCCATTGAATGTCCTATGGCAGCGACTTGCTTCCCTATTGGTTTCCTATGGCCGGAGCGGCCTACCTTCGGGGCATGTCGAAGATTCTTTTCGTGATGACCGGCGCCGCCCACTGGACCCTCGCCGACGGCACCCCGCACCCGACGGGCTTCTGGGCCGAGGAGGCAGTGACGCCCTACGCGGCCCTCAAGGCCGCGGGCCACGAGATCGTGGTGGCCACGCCGGGCGGTGTCGTACCGCCCGTGGACCGGGCGAGCCTGGCGCCGGAGGCGAACGGCGGCGAGCAGGGCGCCGCTGACACCGCAGCCGCGCTCGCCGCGTTCACCGAACTCCGCTCCCCCGTCCCGCTGGAGGGCGTGGACCTGGACGCCTACGCCGCCGTCTTCTACCCGGGCGGCCACGGCCCCATGGAGGACCTGGCGGTCCACGCCGCCTCCGGCAGGCTGCTCGCCCGCGCGCTGGAGTCGGGCACCCCGCTCGCCACCGTGTGCCACGCCACGGCGGCGCTGCTCGCCGCCACCACGACCGACGGCGGCAACGCCTTCGCGGGCTACCGCCTCACCGGCTTCACCAACGCCGAGGAGACCCAGGCGGGTCTGGCGGACAAGGCGGCGTGGCTGCTCCAGGACCGCCTCGTCGAGGCGGGCGCCGCCTTCGAGGAGGGCGAACCGTGGGCCCCGTACGTGGTCGTCGACCGCAACCTGATCACCGGTCAGAACCCGGCGTCCTCCGGCGCGGTGGCCGCCGAGCTCCTGAAGCGCCTGGACGGCTGAGGGCCCCTGGCCCGCGGGCCCCGGACCAGGGGTGTCCTGTCCGACGTGACGCCCCACCAGCGCGTGAGGAGCGGTGGCCGGGCTCCGGCCGACGGGCTGCCGGTGCCCGGCCGAAGCCGCTCTTCACGCCTTCTTGCGCATAGGTTCGGTGATGCACACCTTGTGTCACCCATGCCGTGTCGTTCGTACGTTGTGATCCCCATGTCGCGATCCGTACGCCGTGAAAGGACCGCCCCCATGAGCACCCCGAACACCCCACGCCCCGCCGCCGCCTCGGGCACGTTCGCCCTCGGCGGCGACCTGCCCGTCCACCGCCTCGGCTACGGCGCCATGCAGCTGACCGGGCCCGGCGTCTGGGGCGAGCCCGAGGACCGCGACGAAGCCGTACGCGTGCTGCGCCGCGCCGTCGAGCTCGGTGTGACCTTCATCGACACCGCCGACTCCTACGGCCCCTTCGTCAACGAGGTCCTCATCAAGGAGGCGCTGCACCCCTACGCCGACGACCTGGTCATCGCGACCAAGGCCGGTTTCACCCGCTCGGGCCCGGGCGCCTGGCACGCGGTGGGGCGCCCCGAGTACCTGCGCCAGCAGGCCGAGCTGAGCCTGCGCCACCTCGGTCTGGAGCGCATCGACCTGTTCCAGCTGCACCGCATCGACCCGCAGGTGCCGCTCGCCGACCAGCTCGGCGAGCTCGTCCTGCTCCAGCAGGAAGGCAAGATCCGTCACATCGGCCTGTCCGAGGTCACCGTCGAGCAGCTCGTGGCGGCCCGTGAGATCGCGGAGATCGCCTCCGTGCAGAACAAGTACAACCTGGCCGACCGCGCCTCCGAGGACGTCCTGGAGTACGCCGAGCGCGAGAACATCGCGTTCATCCCCTGGTACCCGATGGCCACCGGCGAGCTCGCCCGCCCGGGCGGCCCGCTCGACGCCGCCGCGAAGGAACAGGGCGCGGCCCCCTCGCAGCTCGCCCTCGCCTGGCTGCTGCGCCGCTCCCCCGTGATGCTCCCCATCCCGGGTACGTCCCGGGTGGCGCACCTGGAGCAGAACACGGCGGCCGCCGAGATCACGCTGACCGACGCCCAGTTCGAGGCGCTCGCGGCCGCGGTCTGACCCCTGCCGTCACCGGTTCCGGCGCTCACCGGCCGCGGTGGGCGCCGGGCCGCCCGCCCGGCCCGCGCCCCACGCGAGCAGCACCGCCGCAGCGGCGACCAGACCGCCGCAGACCATCACCGCGGCCGCCGACGCCCGGTCCACCACGGCGCCGCCCGCCAGCGCGCCCAGCGAGAAGGTCGCCTGGAAGGAGGCCGTGAACAGGACCGAGGCCGCCTCCGGCGCGCCGGGCGCCGCGACAGCGAACCAGGTCTGCGAGCACACCGGCACGGCGCCGTACGCGACGCCCCACACGACGAGCAGCGCGACCGCACCGCCCGCCCACCGCCCGGCGACCGGAAGCGCCAGCGTGGCCAGGGCGATCAGCCCCGCAGCGACGGCGAACGCGGTACGCGGCCGACGGGCCGCCACCGCCCCGCCCACGAAGTTCCCGACGACCCCGGCCGCGCCGTACGCCAGCAGGAACAGGGTGACCAGGCCCGGGCTCACCCGCGTCACCTCGGCCAGGAAGGGCGCTACGTACGTATAGGCACCGAAATGCGCGAGCACGACGAGGAACGTCATGAGCAGCGCGAGCCGGGTGCCGGAGCGCCGCAGCAGCCCGCGCAGGACCCTCGGGTGGACGGCTTCGGCGGGCGGCAGCGGAGGCAGCAGCACCAGCATCGCCCCCCACACCGCCACGGTCAGGACCGCCATGGCGGCGAAGGCGGTCCGCCATCCGGCCACGTCCCCGACGAAGGTGGCGAGGGGCACGCCGAGGACCGAACCCAGGGGGACGGCCGAGAAGATGACCGCCTTGGCCCGCCCCACCGACTCCCGGGGCACGAGGCGTTCGGCCAGACCGGCCGCGATCGACCAGAAACCGCCGATGGTGACGCCCACGGCGACGCGGGAGACCAGCACGAGCCAGTAGCCGGGCGCGGCCGCAGCGAGGGCGCTCGCCGCGGCGAGCAGCAGCATGAAGGCGCCGAGCAGCGCGCGCCGGTCCACGCGCGCGGTCGCCACGGTCACGACGGGCGCGGACAGCGCCGCCAGCAGGCCGGGCACGGTCATCATCAGCCCGGCGGTGCCGTCCGTGACCCGGAAGTCACGGCCGATGGCGGGGAGCAGGCCGATGGGCAGGATCTCCACCGTCACGATGGCGAAGATCCCCATCGTGACGGTGACGACGGCGAGCCAGCGAACGAGCGGGGGCCGAGGGGCCGTGGTGGGTCCGTCAGGGGCGGGCAGGGCTGCTGCGGCGGTGGCGGAAGGCATGGGTCCGTCCTGGTGAGGGGCTGATCGCGAGCCTCAGTCCAGCAGGGGTGCGACCTGCGGTCTGGCAGGTACGCGACGCCATGGTCCACGGTCGGCGTCCGGCTGGTCCCGGCCGCACGCCGGGCACGCTGCGTTTCGCGCCCGGGAGTTCGCCGCGCGCCCCGCGCCCCCGCGCCCCGGGAGATCGCCGCGCGCCGCTCAGCCTGCGCGCCGCGTCCGCCCCCGCTCCCCGGGAAGCCGCCGCGCGCCCACCTGCCTGCCGCTCCCCCGCCCCGCCGGATATTCCCCGCCCCCGCCCCACGGCGGCTGCTACCATCCCCACCATGATCACGTCCGAGTATCTCTTCGCCATGATGCCCCCGCAACGGGGCTGCTGATACCGGACGTTCGCGTTTCCGAGGCCCCGAGTCGGGGCCTCGTTCCGTTTCCGAGCGGCTTCGGAGCCCCGCCTCTCCACCGGAGGTTCCGATGACCACACCCCGTACGTACGTCACGACGACGATCCCCTACGTCAACGCCCGCCCGCACCTGGGCTTCGCCCTCGAACTGGTCCAGGCGGACGTCCTCGCCCGCCACCGGCGCCATCGGGGCGACGAGGTCCGGCTCCTGACCGGGACGGACGACAACTCCCTGAAGAACGTCCTGGCCGCCGAGGCCGAGGGCGTGCCCGTGCAGGACTTCGTCGACGCCAACGCGGAGGCCTTCGAGGGGCTGCGCGAACCGCTCGCCCTGTCCTTCGACGACTTCATCCGCACCAGCCGCGACCCGCGCCACCGCGTGGGCGTGGAGCACCTGTGGCGCCAGTGCGCGGCCTCCGGGGATCTGTACCGCAAGCACTACGAGGGCCTGTACTGCGTCGGCTGCGAGCAGTTCTACACCCCGGCCGAACTCGTCGAGGGGCGCTGCGCCGAGCACGGCACCGAGCCGCAGCTCGTCGCGGAGGAGAACTGGTTCTTCCGTCTTTCCCGGTACGCGGACCGGCTGCGCGCGCTGATCTCCTCGGGCGAGCTGCGCGTCGAACCCGCGGCGCGCCGCAACGAGGTGCTCGCCCTCATCGACGGCGGCCTGCACGACTTCTCGGTCTCCCGCTCGCACACGCGCGCCCGAGGCTGGGGCATCCCCGTCCCGGACGACCCGAGCCAGGTCGTGTACGTCTGGTGGGACGCCCTCGGCAACTACGTCACCAGCCTCGGCCACGGCACCGACGATCCCGCGTACACCCGCTGGTGGGAGCGGAGCACCCGCCGCGTGCACCTCGTGGGCAAGGGCGTCGTGCGCTTCCACGCCGTCTACTGGCCGGCCATGCTCCTGTCGGCGGGGCTTCCGCTGCCCACGGACGTCCTCGTCCACGACTACCTCACCGTCGACGGCCGCAAGATCAGCAAGTCCAGCGGCACGACCGTCGACCCGGCGGAGCTGGCCGCGGCCTATGGCACGGACGCGGTGCGCTGGTGGCTGCTGCGGGACGTGCCCCGGGTCGGGGACGCGGACTTCACCCGGGAGCGGCTCGTCGCGCGGGCCGACGCCGACTTCGCCGGGGGCCTCGGGAACCTCGTCAACCGGGTCGTGACGATGGCCCACCGCTTCCGCGACGGCCGCGTCGCCCCCGCGCGGGCCGCCGTCGCGGGCACCGAACGGCTCGACGCGGCCTGTCGCCGCGTCCAGGACGAGGTCGACGCGGCCCTGGCGGACTTCGACTTCCGGCGGGCGACGGGGGCGGTGTGGCGGATCGTGGAGGAGGCCAACCGCTGCGTCGACGCGACGCGCCCCTGGGAGCTGGCCAAGGCCGAGCGCGCCGGGGACCGCCTTGCGGGCGACCGTCTCGATGCGGTGCTCGCCGCCCTGCTGCACGCCTGTCGCACGCTGTCCGACCAGCTCGCCCCCTTCGTCCCGGAGTCGGCGGCCCGCGTCGCGGCGCAGCTGGCCGAAACCGACGGCCGCGTCCCGAAGGCACGCCCCTTGTTCGCCCGGCTCGACGGGCCCGGGGACTGAGATCCGGGCGGACCCGGCTGACGCGTGGTGCTCTCGATGCCCGGGGGTGTCGAGAGTTTCACGATCACCGTTAGGCACTGGACTTTCGAGCACAGGATCGACTTACCTTCTTACAGCCCGTGACCAGGGAAACCCACCCGCGTCACTCCGATAGCATGATCGGACTCACGACCACCCGCTGCCCGCCCCGACCGGAAACCCGTGCCACGCGGCACAAAGAGCGAACCGTTTAGTCAACGTCTATCAAATCGGCCAAACAATTGATATCCATGGTATCGCGGTTGATCTCGCGAATTAACTGCAGAATTTCTTTCGCCGCGTGGCGTCAACCCCGGGTGATCCTGTGGGCCGCCGCGGGTGTGGTGACCCTCGGCTTCCTCATCGCCCTTGAAATCACCGCGCGCCGCTACGGCCTTCCGGGGCCGCTCACCAATCAGGTGCAAGAGGTGATATATCCGCCCGCGTCGGGGCCCCTGCTGTATGCCGGGATGGCTTTGATGATGGTGGTGCTCACCTGGCGGGAAAGGTTTGTCGCGCTCGGCATCGCTGTCGCGATCGATATTCCCTTCTTTCTGGTGCGATGGGCACTCGGCGAGAAGCTGACTTTCGGCAACGGCGCGCTGTGGGTCGTTCTCGGATATGCGGTCTTCGCGGTCACGCGCCGCACCGGCAAGGAGCGCATGCTGCTGCTGAAGGGCGTCGGCCTCGGCCTGCTCCTCGTGGCGGGCCGCAAGACCGGTGACGCCTGGCTGCTCATCACCTCGAAGACCCGGCCGACGGTCCTCGACCAGTACCTGGCGACCGCCGACCACGCGCTGGGCAACCCGTCGTGGCTGGTGGGCCGCGTCGTCAGGGCCACAGGGCCGTTCGGCGAGCACTTCCTGGACTTCGTGTACGTGCAGCTGGCGGTGGCCGCGGTGGTCGTCGCGGCGTACCAGCTGCGGAACGTGGCGGCCGAGCGCCGCTTCCCGCGCCACCACCTGGTGCGCACGTTCCTGGTGATCGGCCTCCTCGGGCCGAGCATCTACATGATCTTCCCGGTGGTCGGGCCGATCTTCGCCTACGGCACGGGCGCCTTCGGCACCGGCGGCGAGCACTGGGCGGTGGCCAACATCTGGCCGGACACGCTGCCGGGCACCACGCCGGGCCCCATGACGTACGACGAGATCACCCCGCGCAACTGCATGCCGAGCCTGCACACCGCGTGGGCCACGATCATCTTCATCCATTCCCGCAAGGCTCCGCGGGCGCTGCGCTACGCGGGCACGTTCTGGCTCGTCGCCACCCTCACGGCGACGCTGGGCTTCGGGTACCACTACGGCGTGGACCTCATTGCCGGTGTGGTGTTCGCCCTCACGGTCGAGGTGGCTGTGCGCTCCTTCGCACTCGGCTGGGACCGGTCCGCGATCCAGCTCGTCGCCCACGGCGCCGCGGTCTTCGCCGCGCTCTTGGTGTCCTATCGGTACGTGGCCGTGGAAATGGCCACATACCCGTGGCTGTTCGGACCGCTCCTCATTCTCGCGATGTCGTCCGTGATCTACGGTTACATACGGACCACCAAACGCTCGGATCCCAAGCCCGCGCGCTCCCTCCAGGCGAAGCCGCAGCCCGAATTGGTGTAATTCATCGGCAGTGGACCGTGAACCACCCCAGAGCCCACCCGCGCCCGGCCGTGCGCGGGTGGGCTCTGTCGTTCACGCGACGGCGGTTCCCTCCAGCTCGACCAGCCGGCCGGGAACGGCCAGCCGCGTCACTTCGAGCATCGTGGTCGTGGGCGCCACCCCGGCGGCGCCACGGCGGGCCGCCAGGACGCCGTAGTGCTGGAGGAGCAGATCGACGTCCGTCGTGTAGACGTTGAGCCGGGCCAGGTCCGGCAGGGCCATGTCGGCCTGGCCGAGCACGGCCTCCACGTTGTCGGTGCTCAGCGCCAGCTGCGCCGCCATGTCCCCGTCGTGCTGGGGCTTGCCGTCCCCATTCATCGCGGTCTGCCCCGAGAAGTACAGGGTGCGGGTGTGTCCGGAGACGACCTCTCCCTGGTTGAACCCCATCTCCACCGACCACGTCACCGGATTGACCGCCGTTCGCTGCACCGTCACATCAGCTCCATTCGACTCACAGGGAGTACGTACGTCCATCGGCTCGGCGACCGCCGACCGGACGTCGCCTCGCGTCCACGAGCCTGCCGACACATCACGACACCCTTGGTGCTGCCGGGTTTCCGGACCGAGCTCACCGGGCTGAACCACGACGAGGCCCTCGCCCTGCTGACCGCCGGACCGGTCCGCGGCGAGCAGGTGTTCGGCCTCGGCTCCGCGCTCGCTTCGGCCATGCAGAAGGTGGTCGACGCGCTGCCCGAGAGCCACCGGGACTCCGCCGGTGACACGGCCCGGCGGTTCCTCGTCGCCCCGGAGACCGGTCTGCTCTCCCGCAGGCTCGGCACCGAGGAGGTGCCCCGCGGCACGATGGCCGAGGTCCGACGCGCGGTGCTCGCCGGGCACAAGCTGCGCATCCACTACGCGGCCACGGGGCAGCCGCCGCGCTGGCGCACGGTGGACCCGATCGGCCTGGTCACCGGGCGCGACCGGGCCTATCTCCTCGCCACGAGGTCCGGAGGGGACCGCACCTACCGCCTCGCGCGGGTCCTGGCCGCCGAGGAGCTGCCCGAACCGGTACAGCGGCCGCCCCGGGTCCACCTGGACCGCGTCTGGCAGGAGCGGTCCGCGCGGTTCCGCTCCGGCGGCGACCACCTCACCGTGCTGGTCCGGGTGAACCCGGCCCGGCGGGAAGAGCTCCTGGACACCGCGCTTGCCGTCCGCGCGGAAGAGCCCCACACAGACGACTGGCTGCGCCTGGAGGTGACCTCCCAGGACTCCCGCCACGCCGAATGGGCCCTGTGGCAGCTCGGCATGGACGCGGAAGCCCTGGCTCCGCCGCCGCTGCGCACCGCCCTGCACGCCCGCGCGAGCGCGCTGGCCGCACGTTACGGAGGCTCGCCCTCCGCAAGGGCTCAGTAGGCGGAGCAACAGAGCGCCCCGGCCCGTCGGGGTGCTCGGCGCACCCATGGCCGGATAGGTGGGCTTCTCGTCATTGCTGACGTCTCAGGCCCGTTGAAGAATTTCCGGCATGACGACACAGCAGAGCACGCAAGCAGCGGCAGAGCACGTTCCGGGCGACAGCACCGGCACGGAGTTCGCGGAATTCGGCCTTCCTGAGAGCGAGTTGGCACGAGAGGCACTGCGGTACACACGGGGCGTCGCGTCGCCGATGCTGTTCCACCACAGCATCCGCACCTATCTGTACGGCCGCTGCGCCGGCGAGGCGCGCGGGGTGGTCCCCGGGCGTGACTACGACGACGAGCTGCTCTTCCTCGGGTGCATGCTCCATGACCTCGGCCTCACCGAGGAGGGCAACGGCGAGCAGCGGTTCGAGGTCGACGGCGCGGACCTGGCCGCCGAGTTCCTCACCGGGCAGGGGGTGTCGCCGGAGCGCGTGGACGTCGTGTGGGACGCGATCGCCCTGCACACGTCCGAGGGCATCGTTTCCCGCAAGCGTCCCGAGATCGCGCTGGTGAGCGCCGGAGCCCGGCTGGACGTCGCGGGCAGCGCCGGTGATCTGCCGCCGGGGTACGCGGACCGTGTGCACGCCGCGCTCCCCCGTCTGCACACGGCCGCGGCCCTGCGCGACGCGATCGTCGCCCAGGCCCTCCTCACACCGGGCAAGGCACCGCTCTTCAGCCTGCCCGGCGCTCTCGTACGCGAGCGGACGGGAGTCGCGCGGCCCACGTGGGAGCAGCTCACACAGGCGCCGGGCTGGAACGACTTCGCGGGGTACGGGGGTTAGCCCCGGCCGACCGGCAGGGCCACACCCTCCGGAGGGGCGGCCTCACACCGCGCCCGCGGCCTTCGTCCGGCGGTGGCTCGCCACGCGCTCCCGCGTGGCGCACCGGCGCGAGCAGTAACGGCGGTCCGCTCCGCCGCCGATCGCGACGTACACGTGCGTACAGCGCGGTGACGCGCACACGCCGCCCGGAGGGCGCTGGCGGTCCCACACGAGCACGGCCAGGGCCATGCAGGACGAGGCGAGGAGCCACTCCGCCCAGGGCGCCTCGTCGTCGCTGTCCAGGTGCGGGTGCCAGGGTGAGCCGCCGCCGTGCGCGGTGAGGCGGAGCGGGCCGCAGCGCTCGGCGAGGATCCGGTTCAGACGGTGCGCGGCGGTGTCGACATCGGGCGCGGCGAAGACGTCGTGCAGGGACGCGGCGGCGGAGCGCATCGCCCGCACGTCATCGGCGGACAGGTCGAGCGGGCCGCTCTCGCCGTACTCGCGCAGCACGGCCTCGACCGCCGCCATCTCCGCCTCCGTCGGCGCGTCCGGCGCCGTGCCGAGGGCGTTGACGAGCGCGGCGGTGCGCCGGGCCGTGCGGAACACGGAGTGCCGGGTCGACCAGTCGTCGTGCGCGTCGCCGTCCGCGTCGTCCATGTCGCCTCCGCCGTCCGTACCGCCCGTGCTGTCCCTTGAAGGTTCCACACCCTCGAATGTAACGCCCTTCCTTAAGAATTACGTTACTGCGTAACGTGCCCATCATGTTCAGGCGTTACAGACTTTCCTTCTATTTGGCGGGCGCCGCGAGCGCCCGTACCGGTGACGAGATGTCGGGGCCCGCCCTGCTGCTCGTCGGGCTCGCCGTGACCGGGTCCGCTTCCGACGCGTCCGCGCTGCTTGCCGGGATCACGTTGTCGGCGGCGGTGGGCGGCCCGGTCATCGGGGCCATGCTGGACCGGGCGGCGCGGCCGGGGCGGCTGCTCGCGGGGGCGCTCGGCGCGTACGCGGCGACGCTCCTCGTGGTCCTGACGAGCCTGGGGCGGATCCCCTTGCCCGTCGTGGTGGCCACCGCCGCGCTCGGCGGGCTGCTCGGCCCCGCGCTCGCCGGTGGCTGGACCGCCCAGCTTCCGTACGTGGCCGCCCCGGACGGTCTGCCGCGCGCCACCGCCCTCGACGCCCTCACCTACAATTTCGCCGCCCTGACCGGACCGGCCCTGGCGGGGCTCGTGGCCCTGCTGGCCGGGGCGCCGACGGGCGTCGTCGCCTCCCTCGCGCTCATCCTGCTGGCGCTGCCCGCGGCATGGAGCCTGCCCGGCCGCGCCGCGGCAACCGGGGGCGGCACCGCGCCGTCGATCGTCGCCGACCTGGCCTCCGGGTTCGTCGCCATCGCCAGCACCCGTCCGCTCGCCCGCGCGACGCTGACGTCCGTCGTGTCGTACGTCGGTGTGGGCGTGCTCGTCGTCTGTACTCCCCTGCTCGGCGCCGAGGCGTTCGGTTCGTCCCACTCCGGCACGGTCCTGCTGACCCTCCTGGCCGCGGCGTCGCTCGCCGCCAACGCCCTGCTGGCGAAGCGGCCGGGGCTGCTGCGGCCCGACGTCACCGTGCTGGTGAGCACGCTGGTCCTCGCCATCGCGTTCGCCCTCGCCGCGACGGCAGCGCCGGTGCCGCTCATCGCCGCGATGGTCATCGCGGGGGTCGCCGAAGGCCCGCAGCTCACGGCCCTGTTCGCGGTCCGGCACCGCGAGGCCCCGGAACGGCTGCGCGGCCAGATCTTCACCACCGGCGCCAGCCTGAAGATCACCGGTTACGCGCTCGGCGCGGGCGTCGGCGGACCGCTCGCCACCTGGTCCCTGCCCGGCGCCCTGCTCGTGGCCGCGGGCTGCGAACTCCTCGCGGCGGTGGGCTACATGGCCTGTACCGCACCCTCGCGTCGACGGCTTCCCTTCTCATGGAGGAGAGCCCGTGCGGGCTCGTGACCAGGAGTACGTCACCCGGACGCGCAGCCGTCATACCTCGGCAACCCGCACGTGTCGCCGTAACGTCCGCATCGCCCTTCACTGCCGCCCCACCCGGAAAGGCCCCCGATGTCCCCCAGAGTGGCGAGCGACGCCGTGGTGCTCCAGGACTACGACCAACACGGCCGGGTGTGGGCGCTGGCCCGGGCCACGGGGCTGCTCGCGCCCGCGTCCGGGCGCTGTCACGGGTTCCTCCACCTCGACGGCGGGTCCGGCGGCGCGGGTGACCTGCCCGTGGCCGCCGCCCTGTACGCCGAGGAGCCGGACCCGGCGGTCCTGTGGCTGCAGTACGGGCCCCGGCGCTGGGACTGCGCCACGGTGACCGTACGGCAGGCGTGCGAGGCGGACGGGCACCGCCTGTTCACGGTCTTCGGGCCGCGCGGGCCGGAGCTCGAACTGCGGTACCCGGCACCGGACCCGGGCCCCGCCGACCCCGCGGACGACTGGATCGCCACGGTCGCCGACGACTTCTTCCTGTGGGTCGCCGAGCGCCTCGGCGACGACACGGAGGGCGCACGGCGCGCACTGCTGGAGCACTTCGGGGCGGGCTTCTCACCCACGTGACTCAACATGCCCTAGTAAGCCCCCGGAGCGATGAATCCGTGAGCGAGCAGGAGTCATTACACGTACTAGAGGGTGCCACTCCAAGCGGCACCGACGTACAGCGACCCGGAGGTGTGCCATGTGCGCCCATCAGCCGCCGTGCCCGTCAGCGCAGGGTTCCGACCGGGACGCCGCGCTGGTCGTCAGCGCCCACCCCGAACAGGGCTGGAGCCTGCTGTGCAACGGCACGATCGTCTTCGACGACACCGGCGAGATCCTGCCGGACGGACGCGTGGTGCCGCCGCTGCGCCCGCTCGCACCCCCGCCGCCTCCGACCCTGGCGATAGCGGCCTGAGCCGCGCGCGGCCGCCGGACCCCACCGACGGATCACGGACCGCCGATCAGGGCAGGATCGCGCCGAGCAGCGCCCGCGCGCACAGGTCCCGCACCTGGTCGCGGCCCAACTCCCCGCTGTCGAGCGCATCGAGCCACTCCAGGCACACGGCGACCATGAAGGCCAGCCAGCCGCGGACGGCGAGGCGCACGGCGGGCAGGTCCTCGCCCAGGTGCGCGGTCCCGGGGTCGGCGGCGAGGGCCGCGAGGATCTGCCGCTCCTGGGCGGCGAGGCCCTCGCGGTAGACCTCGCGCACCACCGGGTCCCCGGCCGCCTCCGCGCTGTGGAAGGCCCGGAAGCCCTGCGCGTGCTGCTCGACGTAGGCGAGGAACGCATCGAGGCCGGAGCTGATCTGCTCCCGGAACGGCAGGCCCGGCTCGGCGGCCGTCAGGCCCAGCATGCGCGCGCTCTCCCGCCGCACGACGGCGGCGAAGAAGTCCCGCTTGGTCGGGAAGTAGTGGTAGAGCAGCCCGCGCGAGACGCCCGCGATCTCGGCGACCTGCTCGATCCAGACCTCGTCGTAGGGATACCGCGCGAAGAGGCGCGCGCCCACCGTGAGCAGCTGTTCCTTGCGCTCCTCCGTGCTGAGTCTGCGGCGGGTGCGCTCCTGGGCGTTCGCGGCCATACGAGCACCTTACTTGACGTCGGTTCAACAGCGGGCGGAGACTGGCTCCGCCTATTGAATCCACGTACAAGAAGGCCGAACTCGGCTTGTTGACAAGGGAGATGGTGGTCGTGGCGCAGACGACGCGGCAGCCGGGCGATGCCACCGCGCTGCCCAAGGGGTTCCGCGGCGCCGAGCTCGGCTGGCCGCGGCTGCCCCGGATCCCGCATCCACCGCGCCGCGTGCCGCTGCTCGGGGACGTGCTCGGCATCGATCCGCGCACGCCCATACAGGACTCGATGCGGATCGGCGCCGACCTCGGGCCGATCTTCCGGCGCAAGGCCTTCGGCAAGGAGATCGTGTTCGTGTGGGGCGCGCGGCTCGCGGGCGAGCTGGCCGACGAGGCGCGGTTCGCCAAGCACGTCGGGCTCGGCGTCGCCAATCTGCGGCCGGTGGCGGGCGACGGCCTGTTCACCGCCTACAACCACGAACCCAACTGGCAGCTCGCGCACGACATCCTCGCCCCGGGCTTCAGCCGGGACGCCATGGCGGGCTACCACCCGCTGATGCTGGACGTGGCCGGGCAACTGATGGCCTGCTGGGACGCCGAAGCGGCGGCCGGGCGGGCCGTCGACGTGCCCGGTGACATGACCAAGCTGACACTGGAGACGATCGCCCGCACGGGCTTCGGGCACGACTTCGGCTCCTTCGAACGCACCCGGCCGCACCCCTTCGTGACCGCCATGGTCGGCACCCTTTCCTACGCCCAGCGCCGCAACGTGGTGCCGTCCGCGCTCGCGCCCGTACTGCTGCGCGGCGCCGAGCGGCGCAACGCAGCCGACATGGCGTACTTGAACCGGACGGTGGACGAGGTCGTGGCGGCCCGCCGCGCGGCGGACGCCTCGGGGGCCCGCGGGGATCTCCTGGACCGGATGCTGGAGGTCGCGCACCCGGAGACCGGCGAGCGCCTGTCGGCCGAGAACATCCGGCGTCAGGTCATCACGTTCCTGGTGGCCGGGCACGAGACGACGTCCGGCGCCCTATCGTTCGCCCTGCACTACCTGGCGCGCCACCCCGACGTGCTCGCCCGCGCGCGGGACGAGGTGGACCAGGTGTGGGGTGACGCGGCAGCACCGGCGTACGAGCAGGTCGCGAAGTTGCGGTACGTGCGCCGGGTGCTCGACGAGTCGCTGCGGCTGTGGCCGACGGCGCCCGCCTTCTCGCGGGAGGCGCGCGACGACACCGTGCTCGGTGGCGTGCATCCGATGCGCCGGGGCGCGTGGGCGGTCGTCCTTGCGGTGATGCTGCACCGGGACCCGGAGGTGTGGGGAGCGCGCCCGGAGGAGTTCGATCCGGAACGGTTCGCACCCGCCGCCGTGCGGGCGCGGCCCGCGCATGCCTTCAAGCCGTTCGGCACGGGCGCGCGTGCCTGCATCGGCCGTCAGTTCGCGCTGCACGAGGCGACGCTGGTGCTCGCGCTCCTGCTGCGCCGCTACGACCTGCTGGCGGAGCCCGACTACCGGCTGCGGGTCACCGAACGCCTCACGCTGATGCCCCGCGGGCTGCGGCTGCGGCTCACCCGCAGAGGGACTCCGGGGCCGTCGGACGCGTACGCGCCGGGTGCTTGAGGGGCAATTGTCAGACCCGTGCGCAAGAGTGGAGGTTGCACCTTCACACATTGGACCCGCGGGTTAAGGAGCCAAGCGACATGACCGGCACGACGTATCCCGAACTGGCCGCGGCCCAGGCCTGCTTGCGGCTGCTGCACACCGCGCGCGCCGCGCTGTCCGATCCCGTGACGCCCCAGACCGCGGCCCTCCTGGCCGTGCCGATCGCGGACGCCGACGAGGCCCTGCGCAGGGCGGGCCTCGCGGGCAACGAGGCGGCGTTGCTGAACCGCATCTACGACCTCGCGCCCCTGCCGGCCCCCGCACGTGCGGAGAGCGTACGGTGACCGGCGACGACAGCGGCCGGACCGAGGCGGCGAGCAGGTCCGGGCACCCCGGGGCGGAGGCAGACGAGGGCACCGACCGGTCCGGAGGGGCGACCGGCGGCGCGGACACGGCGAAGAGCAACGCCGCGTACGGCAAGAAGCCCTTCAAGCGCTCCAAGAGCCACTTCGCCGACCGGATCACGGCGGACGGCCGGGACGGCTGGCCGGTCGAGGCCGGGCGCTACCGCCTGGTGGTCAGTCTCGCCTGCCCGTGGGCCAGCCGCGCGCTCGTCTCCCGTCGCCTGCTCGGCCTGGAGGACGCGCTGTCCCTCGCGGTCGTCGACCCCATCCAGGACGACCGGAGCTGGCGCTTCACCCTGGACCCCGACGGCCGCGACCCAGTGCTCGGCATCCGCTATCTGAGCGAGGCGTACGACGCGCGGGAGACCGGCTATCCGGGCGGCGTGAGCGTGCCCGCCCTGGTGGACACGGACAGCGGCAAGCTGGTCACGAACGACTACCAGCAGCTGACCCTCGACCTGGCCACGGAGTGGCGGGACCTGCACCGGCCGGGCGCGCCCGACCTGTATCCGCAGCCGCTGCGGGACGAGATCGACGACGTCATGGACGGCATCTACCGCGACGTCAACAACGGCGTGTACCGCGCGGGGTTCGCCTCCAGCCAGAGCGAGTACGAGGCCGCGTGCCGGGACGTCTTCCACCGCCTGGAGGAGACCTCGCGGCGGCTCGCGCACCGCCGCTATCTGGTCGGCGACACCCTCACGGAAGCCGACATCCGCCTGTTCACGACCCTGGTGCGCTTCGACGCCGTGTACCACGGCCACTTCAAGTGCAACCGCTGGAAGCTGACCGAGGACCCGGTGCTGTGGGCGTACGCCCGCGACCTCTACCAGACCCCCGGTTTCGGCGACACCGTCGACTTCGACCACATCAAGCGGCACTACTACGAGGTGCACACCGGCATCAACCCGACGGGCATCGTGCCGCTCGGGCCGGATCTCGGCGGGTGGCTGACACCGCATCACCGCGAGCAGCTCGGCGGGCGCCCGTTCGGCGACGGGACGGCACCGGGACCGGTGCCGCAGGGCGAGGAGGTGTCGGCGGCCGGGCGGCCGTGACGGCGAGCGGCCGGAGCGGCCACCGTCCCGGGGCGGCCGGGCGCGGGCTCGCCCTCGGGCCCGCGCGTTGTCGGGTCCGCCCGACGGCAGGCACGCCCGATGGCAGGCGCGCCTGATGCGCTCGGCGGCCTTGAGGCACGGCCCGCCCCGCGACGTCCTCCGTCGCCATCACGCGGGTGGCGGCCTGCGCCGCAGCCGCGTGCGTGCGTGCCTCGCGACCAGCACGGGCGAGGGCGTCGGCACAGCGCTCCGCGGTGAGCTTCTTGAACGGGACGGGGACGGGCTTCCTCGGCTCGATGTGAGACCGCGCCTTCAGTTGACGACACGTCACTCTCACCCTCAGGTTTAGGGTGAGGTTGAGGGTTGGCGGGGTGGTGTGCGGCGGCGTTCGCGCGGGCGGCTTGCCGTTTTGTTAATGGAATCCATTTTCATGTACGGTCGAGGTGTCCGCTCCCCCCATCCCCAGGAGGTTCACCATGGCCGTCCCCAAGCGGAAGATGTCCCGCAGCAACACGCGTCACCGCCGCGCCCAGTGGAAGGCCAGCACCGCTCAGCTGGTCCCGGTCACGGTCGACGGCGTCACCGTTCACGTGCCGCAGCGCCTGGTCAAGGCGTACGAGCGCGGGCTCGTTCCCGTCGAGCGCTGACCCGGCGGGTTCCCTCCCCCGGCGCTGAGGGATCATGCCGGAATGACTGACCACTTGCCCGAACCGGCGACCGCCGTGCGGCTCGCGGAGTACACGCCCGCCGACCAGAACGAGATCCTGGGCGACGGCCCCGACCCCTTCGGCGTCGCGGACACCGGCCTCACCTGGCTCCCCAAGGAGGAGCACTTCGGTGTCCGCCTCGACGGCCGTCTGGTGGCCCACACCGGTCTGCTGCGGCTGCCCATAGCGATAGGCGACACCACGACCGAGGTCGTGGGCGTCGGCGGCGTGGCCGTCGCGCCGGACGTGCGCGGACGCGGTCTCGCCCGCACCGTCGTGACCGCCGCCCTGGACCACGCCCGCACGATGGGGCCGCACCACGGGCTGCTCTTCTGCCGCCCCCCGCTCGTCGCGCTCTACGAGCGCCTCGGCTGGCGCGCGCTCGACCAGGACGTGCACGTCGAACAGGCCGACGGGCCCGTGGTGATGCCGCTGCGCACCATGTGGACGCCGCTGCGGGACGGAGCGGAGTGGTCCGCGGGAGAGGTCCGGCTCCTGTCGTTCCCCATGTGACCGAGGCGGATTCCGCACACGGCCGAGACAGGCCCCCGTGGCCCTGGCGCCGCTCATCTCAGGTCAGGAGCCGCAGCATCCGTCGGCACGCCTCGGCCTCGGCCAGGCCCCGTGCCAGCGGACGCCACTCCCCTCTCTCGTACGTTCCGAGCTCCCACGCCCCTTGTCCGTCAGCGCGCAGATACGCGAAGTCGGGGGGCGTGGGCGCCGGTTCGTGGACGCCCTCGATCCAGTAGTAGCCGTCGGCCACACCGGCGGCGCGCAACGCGGACCGCAGGGCGGACCGCGGTGCGTGGACGTCCACTGTGCGCGCCTGCTCGCCGTCAGGCCTTGGCGGGCTTCAGGTAGTCGTGGTCGAGAAGCCACTTCACGTTCAGGCGCTGCCCCTCGCCCGGGTTGAGGAAGGCGGGGTCGAGCTTGATCTGCTCGCCGCCGCCGGGCTGCTCGAACCAGGGGGCTATCCCGCCCTGCCATACGTCGAACGGCTTGGCCACCTTGTACACGCGATAGTCGCAGGCGTACGCGGCGTCGCGGGTGTTCAGGTTCTGCGGCGGCAGGGCGCGCTCCGCGTAGGAGTCGCCCGCGGGCGCGAGGAAGGAGCCGTACTCGGAGCCGAAGCGGTCCAGGCGCTCGCCCGCCTCCAGGGTCTCGCGGTGCTTGTCGACCTGGCCGTTGACCGTCTCGAAGCCGTCGTTCGGCGGGTACTTCCAGCTACCGGTGTCCGCCGGACCCTCCCAGTACTTCTTCAGGAACGCGGACGGAGTGAGCTTTCCGGTGCGCTTCCAGCCCTTGAGGAGCGGGCCGACCGGCCGCTGCCCCTTCTTCGGCAGCCACTGGGGGCCGAGGCGCGCGTCGTCCTGGAAGGTGCCGGTGCACGGCTCGTGCGGCGCGCCGGCCGACGTCGGCGTCTTCGGCGCCGGAGCCGCGCTCGCGGCGGGGGCCGCCGCCACGGCCGTCGCGAGCGTGGCTGTCACTCCCATCGCGGCCAGGGTCGTACGGATCCGGATCACACGGCTGTGGTCCACTCAGTGGCTCCTCGTCTGCGCTGATGGCTGTTCCCGCACCGCGGTGCGGGAACAAAGGTTCACCCGCACAGGAGACCCATCCGCAGCTCCGAGGGGTCGACTGACCGATATGACATGCCTGGTGACGGCTATTCGGCCAAAACGCATCGGGGCCGGGTCCGGTCGGCGTACGCGCGCCGACGAGCAGGGCCCGGCCGAGCCGGCGGAACGCGGCCCCCGGGCGGGTCGGCGCCGCCCACAGCGGAGCGCTGGCAGCGGCGCCGGGCGGGCACGAACCCGTGCGCCCCACCGGGGAGTCGGCAAGGTCGGTCGGAAGCGTTACGGAGTCCTCCGCACAAGACGACAGGACATCTTTGAGAGCGCGCAGGATATTCATCGGATCGTTCGATCTTCCTAGGGTTGAGCACATCAACAGGCCGGGCGGGGCTGCGGATCACCTCCGCGGCCCGTGCCCCCAGCAGGAGGAGAAACCGACATGCGCGCTGTTATCCAGAAGTCCTTCGGCGGTCCCGAGGTCCTGGAGACCGTGGAGACCGAACGCCCCGCTCCGCTCGGTGGCGAGGTGCTCGTCCGGGTGCACGCCAGCAGCGTGAACCCGGTGGACGTGGCGGTCCGGGCGGGCTTCTACCCGCTGCTCGGCGAGCCGCCGTACGGCGTGGGCTGGGACATCTCCGGCGTCGTGGAGGAGGCGGCCCCGGGCGCCCGGTTCAAGCCCGGTGACGAGGTGTTCGGCATGCCGTTCTTCCCGCGCGCGGCGACCGCGTACGCGGACTACGTCGCCGTGCCCTCGCGCCAGGTGGCCCGCAAGCCCGCCTCCCTCGACCACGTGCACGCGGCCTCGGTGCCGCTCGCCGGGCTCACCGCGTGGCAGGGCCTCGTCGACGCGGCGCGGCTCACCGAGGGCCAGCGCGTGCTGGTCCACCGCGCCGCGGGCGGCGTCGGGCACTTCGCGGTACAGATCGCGAAGGCGCGCGGGGCGCATGTGACCGCCCTGGCGAGCGCCCCCAAGCACGACTTCGTGCGCGGCCTGGGCGCCGACGAGGTCATCGACTACCGCACCACCGACTACACGGAGGTCGTCAAGGACCTCGACGTGGTCTTCGACTCCTCGTCCGACGGCACGCGTTCACTGTCGGTGCTGCGCCCCGGCGGGACCCTGGTGAGCATCATGGAGCACGGGAACCAGGAGCTGGCCACGGCCGTCGAGGAAGCGGGCCGCCGTTTCGCGGGCGTCTCCGTGGAGCCGGACTACGCGTCCCTGGAGGGGATCGCCCAGCTCATCGACGCCGGGCGGATACGGCCGCACGTCTCCGCGACGTTCGACCTCACCGAAGCGGCGAAGGCCCACGAGCTGGTGGGGTCGGGCCGCACGCAGGGCAAGGTGGTGTTGACCGTCGCTTGATCAACGGGCCGTATCGTGGGCAGCCCGATCGTGGACGACGACGAAGGGGCGGGGCGTTGGACATCCTGACCGAGGCGCTGAGCTCGATGCGGACCGGGCATCCCACATCCGTGCGCACCGAGGGGCGCGCCCCCTGGGGCCTGCGCCTCCCCTCCGTGGCGGGTGCCGGGTTCCACGTGGTGCTGCACGGCACGTGCTGGCTGATCCCCGTGGGCGCGCCCCACTTGGCGCCGATCGCCCTCAGCCCGGGCGACGTGGTCTTCCTGCGGGACGGCACCGCGCACGTCCTCGCCGACCACCCCTCGACCCCGGCGGAGGAGGAGCGGGCGGAGCAGTTCAGCCCGGGCTCGCCCATCGGCACGGTCTCGCTCGGCGGCGAAGGGCCGCGCACCAGTCTGCTGTGCGGCAACTACCACTTGGACCAGGGACGGCCGCACCCGCTGGTGGGCCAGCTGCCCGAGGTCGTCCACCTGTCCACCGGGCACGGCCGCCACCCCGAGCTGAGCACCGCCGTCCAGCTCCTCGGCACCGAGCTGGAGCACCCGCGCATCGGCTCGGCCGGGATCGTCCCCGCCCTGATCGACTCGCTCCTGCTCTACATCCTGCGGGCCTGGCTGGAGGAGCAGCCGCCCTCGGCCGCCAAGGGCTGGGCCGCCGCGCTCAGCGACTCCGCGGTCGCCCCGGCCCTCACCGCGATCCACGCGGACCCGGCCAACCAGTGGACCGTCGAGTCGCTGGCCGACCGCGCGGGCCTGTCCCGCGCGGCGTTCGCCCGCCGCTTCGCGACGCTGGTCGGCGAGCCGCCGATGGCGTACGTGACGCGTTGGCGGATGACGACCGCCGCCCAGCTCCTGCGGGAGTCCGAGGTCCCCCTCACCACGGTCGCCGCCCGCACCGGCTACGGCTCGGAGTACGCCTTCGCCAAGGCCTTCAAGCGCGAGTACGGGCAGGCCCCCGGCGGCTACCGGCGCCGTTCGCGCGCCGCGGCGTGAGCGGCCCTCCGCCTGCGTGAGCGGCGCCCCGGCGCCCGGGTGTCCTTGCGCCACCCGGGCCGGGCGAGGTGGGTCGCCGCCCGCAGCAGCCATTCGACCGGCCCGTACGGATGGCCGCGCAGCCACCAGCGGCAGGCGGCGGCCTGCACGGCGAACAGGGCGAGGGCCACGGCCGTGACGCCCAGCGGGGACACGCGGCCGACGAGGGCGGCGCCGTAGCCGGTGAACAGCAGGGCGCAGACGAGGGATTGCGTGAGGTAGTTCGTCAGGGACATCCGCCCTGCGGGGGCCAGCACGGCGCTCACCGCCCGGCCCCGCGGGGACCGCACCACGCGCAGCACCGTCGCGGCATAGGCGGCCGCCAGGAGCGGGGCAGTGATCACGTCGACGCCCAGGGCGAGCACCTGGTACGCGGTCCCGGGGTGCGCGAGGCTCGCGTGGGCGTACACCACCCCACCGGCCAGGCCGACCGGGAAGCCCACGGCCTGGAGCCGCCGCAGGAGGCGCTGGTGGCGGTCGAGGTCGGCCAGGCCCTGGCGTCGGCCCGCGGCCAGGCCGAGGAGGAAGGCCGCCAGGGCCGCGGGCGCCTGGAAGAAGACGAGCAGGAACACCACGTCGGGCAGCTCGTCCAGGTGCGCGCCGACGACCGAGGCCGGACCGGAGCGCAGCGCCGCCGTGGCCTCGTCGGCGTCGGCGGCGGCCGCCGCCAGGTCGGGGCCCAGATCGGCCGCGTGGGCGACGAGCGCGAGCAGCGCGTACCCCGCCGCCGTGAGCGCGAACAGCGCGACGGCGACGCGCACGGCGGTGCGCGGCCGCACCCGGCGCAGGCACAGCAGGACCAGTCCGAGCACCGCGTACGTGGTGAGGATGTCGCCGGGGAACAGCAGTACCGCGTGCAGGACCCCGAGCACGAACAGGCCGGCCAGGCGCCGCAGGAAGCGCGGGGCGAAGCGGGCCCCGGCGCGCTCCGCCGAGCTGAGCTGCAAGGTGAAGCCGTAGCCGAAGAGGAACGAGAACAGCAGGAAGAACTTGGCCTCGAACAGCACCGCGGTCACGGAGCGGACCGCCGTGTCGAGCGGCGCGCCGAAGGCGGGGTCCTCCACTCCGGAGCCGTGGTGGGCGGAGGCCAGGTAGTGGATGTTGACCAGCAGGATGCCCAGGAGCGCGAAGCCGCGCAGGGCGTCGACGTCGGTGAGGCGCTCCCGAGCGGTGACGGCCGGGCGGCGAACGATCGTCTCGGTCACGCCCCCTCCCCCTTCGGCCGCTTCCGCCCCTGCTGCTCCCCGGATGCCCCGCGTGGATGCGTGCGCATGCCCTACCCCCATTTAACTATCGCTTCGAAAACTCTCGTAGAGAGAATGAACGTAATACAATCGATCGCACAAGGGGGCTCTCCGGGTGCGGGGCCCTTCCCGGCGACAGGGGGCGGTACCGATGAGCGCGACGAACCACGGACCCATCGCGACCACCGGCGGGGAGATCGAGGTGCGGCGCGGCGTCCCCGCAGGCGCGGAGGAGCAGGTCGCCGCGCTCTATTGGGAGGCCTTCGGACGGAAGCTGGGGGCGGGCCTCGGCCCGCCCGAGGCCGGACGGGCCTTCCTCGCCCGCCATCTCCACCGCGACCGGGGCGTCGTGGCGGTGCGCGGGAACCGGGTGGTCGCGGTCGCCGGGTTCCAGCTGGACGGGCGCGCGCTGACCGGCGGGGGCGCGCGCGACGTCCTGTCCGCCTACGGTCCGCTCCGCGGTCTGCCGAGGCTCGCGGTGCTCGCCCTGTTCGAGCGCAGGTCCGCCGCCGGGGAGCTGGTCATGGACGGCATCGCCGTGGCCGCCGACGAGCGCGGTCACGGCATCGGCAGCCTGCTGCTGCGGGAGGTCGCCGCCATAGCGGCCGAGGCGGGCTGCCGCCGCGTCCGCCTGGACGTCATCGACGTCAACCCGCGGGCGCGCGCCCTCTACGAACGGCACGGCTTCACGGCGACCCGGACCCAGCGCACGCCGTATCTGCGCCGTCTGATGGGCTTCGACGCGGTGACCACCATGCACCGCGCGGTCACGACCGCGGATTCGGCAGCAGCCCAGGAGGAACGATGAGCACCACCGCACGCGAGGGCACCGGCGCAGCGCAGGCCGCGGCCGCACCGGCCGGCCGGCCGGAGATCCCGACGCGCCTGCTGGTCCACGCCCTCGTGCGCGAGGACGGCACCGTCGACGCGGGCGAGCTGTACACGGTCGCGAACGTCCTCGGCATGAGCGACCAGCAGGTCCGGCTGTGCGTCAAACGACTCGTCGCCGAGGGCCGGTTCACGCACGAAGGCCGGGGGCGCAAGGCGGTGCTGCGCGCCGTCGCCGACGTCACCGGCTCCCTCGCCCCGGACGCCGCGTTCGTGCGGCACGCGTACCGCCAGGACCGGGGGCTCGCTCCCTGGGACGGCGTCTGGCACCTGTTCGCCTTCGCCGTGCCCGAGTCGAGCCGCGCCGCCCGCGACGCGCTGCGGGACACCCTCCTGCACCTCGGCGCCGCTCCTGTCCAGGGCGGCCTGTACGTGTGCGCCAACGCCGTCGAGGGCTTGGTGGAGGCCCAGGCGCGCCACCTCGGCGTGCTGTCCTCGGTCACCTTCCTCACCAGCACGGATCTCCGCATCGGCGAGCTGGAGGCGCCTCGCGAGCTGGCCGCGGCCCTGTGGCCGCTGCCGGAGATCGCCGACCGCCACGACCGGCTCGCGGCCTACGCGGAGTCCTGCCTCGCGGAGTTGGCCGGCTCGCCGGAGCCGACGAGCGTCGAGCAGCTCATCCTGGCCGTCACCCTCGCCGCCGCGTTCTCCACGGCCATGAAGCCGGACCCGCTGCTTCCCCCCGAGCTGCTGCCCGAGCCCTGGCCGGGCGCCCGGGCCAGGGCCCTCACCGCGCGCTGCTGGGAGCGCCTCCAGCACACGACGCGGTCGGCCGGGGATTCCCAGCGGCCCTCCCCGCGCCTGTTCCGGCTGTACGCGGATGCGTTGGCAAATGTGCAGGGGTCGGACGGCGAAGGCTGACGGCGCTGCTCAGAAGAGGGCGCCGGGCATCGATCACCGTCCCTCTTGCCCGTTGCACATGATGCAACTCATGTTTCGACTATTGCCTGTTCAACGGACCAGGGTCCAAGGTGGCTGCCACATCGCCACTACCGTCACTTCTGACACACGAGGTGCAGCATGGACAGACGCCGGTTCATCGCTACGACACTCGCCGCGGCCGCCGCCGGGGCCGTCACCACCACGTCCGCCGGAGCCGCGCCCCTCCCCAGCAGCGGGAGCGGCGGGCGCCCCCTCTTCCTCGGCACCTACACCTCCGAGCCGGGCGGCGGCTCCGGCATCGGCCTGGCCACGTACGACGACACGACGGGCCGCATCACCGGCGCGGGGACGCTCACCGGGGTCCTGGACCCGTCCTACCTGGTGGCGCACCCCTCGGGGCGGACGCTGTACTGCGTCAACGAGCGGTCGCCGGGCGGCGTGACCGCCGTCGCGCTCTCCCCCGACGGCGCCCACCGGGTGCTCGGCACCCGCGACACCGGGGGCGACGGCCCCTGCCACCTGTCCGTGCACCCGAGCGGCCGCTGGCTGCTCAGCGCCAACTACTCCTCCGGCAGCGTGGCCGTGCACCCCGTCGAGGACTCCGGCGCGCTCGGCGAGCGCACCGGCCTCGTCAAGCACACCGAGCCGCAGCCCGGCCCCGGGCAGCAGGGCCCGCACGCCCACCAGGTCGTGACGTCCCCGGACGGCCGCCACGTCCTGGCCGTCGACCTCGGGACCGACACCGTGTACACGTACCGCCTCGACACGGAAGCGGGCACGCTGCGCCCGGTCACCCGGGTCACGCTGCGGGCGGGCGCGGGACCCCGGCACCTCGCGTTCCACCCCTCGGGGCGCTTCGCGTACGTGGCCAACGAGCTCGACAACACGGTCGTGGTCTGTGCCTACGACCCCACGACCGGGCGCCTGACACCCGGTGAGCCGCAGTCCACGGGCACGCCGTCCGGCCTCACGAACTATCCGGCGCAGCCGCTCGTGACCCGCGACGGCTGCTTCGCGTACGTCGCCAACCGGGGGCACAACTCCCTGGCGCGGTACGCCGTCGAGCAGAGCGGGGCCCGGCTCCGCCTCCTCGGCACGACGCCCGCGGGCGGGGACTTCCCCCGGCACCTCGCCTTCTCCCCCACGCAGCGGCTGCTGTTCGCCAGCAACCAGCGCTCCGGCTCGGTGAGCGTCTTCCGCGTCGACGCGGGCACGGGGGAACTCACCCCGACCGGCGAGCCGTTCGCGGCACCCATGGCGGTGTGCGCGCTGCCCCTGTGAAGGGGCACGTGCCCGCCCCGCGGCCCCGGCATAGGGTGGCCTGATCCGGGCCGTGGCCGCCCGGTGTGACGACCGGCGATACAAGGGGGTTCTCCATGGCGGGGAAGGCAGCAGCCGAGCAGGTGCGCGTCGCGGTGATCGGCACCGGCGGGATCGGCGGGTACTTCGGCGGGCGGCTCGCCGCCGCCGGGCACGACGTGCGCTTCGTGGCGCGGGGCGCCCATCTGGAGGCCCTGAGGCGCGACGGCCTGCGCGTGGACAGCACGGCCGGGGGCTTCGCGGTGGCGCCGGTGCGCGCGACCGACGACACCCGCGACATCGGCGAGGTCGACTACGCCCTGCTGTGCGTCAAGACCTGGCAACTGCCCTCCGCCATCGCCGCGTTGAAGCCGCTCGTCGGCTCCGACACGGCCGTCGTGACGTTCCAGAACGGTGTGGAGGCCCCCGAGCAGGTGGCCGAGGAGGTCGGTCGCGGTGCGGTCCTGCCGGGCACCGCGAAGATCATCGCGCATCTCGACGGGCCGGGGCGCGTGCGCCATGTGGGCGGGCCCGCGGCGCTGGCGTTCGCGGAGTGGGACAACAGCGCGTCCGCGCGTGTGACGCGCCTGGTGTCCGCGCTCACGGGCGCGTCCGTGGCCGCCGCCGCGCCGGACGACATCTGGGCGGAGCTGTGGGCCAAGTTCCTGTTCGTGGTGCCGTTCGGCGGGCTCGGCACGGTGACGGACGCGCCGTTCGGCGTGCTGCGCTCACGGCCCGGGACGCGGCGGCTGCTGGTCGAGGGCATGACCGAGATCCAGCGGTTGGCCGCGGCCCACGGCGTGCCGCTGCCGGAGGACGTCGTGCCGAGGACGCTGGACTTCATCGACCAGCAGCCCGCCGAGGGCACCTCGTCGCTCCAGCGCGACATCCTGTCCGGCCGTCCGTCCGAACTGGACGCCTGGAACGGCTCGGTGGTCCGGCTCGGCGAGCGCACCGGGACGCCCACTCCGGTCAACCGTTATCTGTACGAGGTGGCCGGGGTCCTCGTGGCGCGGGCGGGTTCGACCGGGAAGTGACGCGCGCCGCCCCGTCGCGGCGCACGCTGCCCTCCCGCTCGTCGTACGGGCGGGAGGACAGCCCTTCGTACGGGCGGGCGGACAGCCCTTCGCACGGGTGCGTCTCAGGACGCGGTGAAGCTCACCTCGTCGGCGCTCGGCACGACCTCGACCTCGTCGCCGAGGGCCCACTCGGCGACGCGCGACACCGTCGCCGCCGGCACGGCGTCGCTGATGCCCTCGGCCGCCGGGATGTCGTACGTCCCGTGGGCGTCGTGCGGCATGACCACGCGGAAGTCCAGGTCGAGCGCGGTGCGCGCGGTGGCGCTGACGCACATCTCCGACATGACGCCGCAGATGGCCAGCGAGGTGACGCCTTCCTCGCGCAGCAGTTCCTCCAGTTCGGTCTCCTCGAAGCCGTCGTCGTACTCCTTGCGGATCACGACCTCGCCGCGGTCGGCGTCCACGGGCAGGTGGAGCCGCCAGCCGGGCGTGCCGGGCTCGTCGGTGGCGCCTTCCGGGCCGTCGTTCTGCAACTGGACGACGAGGGCGTCGGCCGCACGGGCCTTGGCGATGAGCTGTTCGGTGCGCTGGAGCACACGCTCGACGTGCGGGATGGCGTCGTCGCCGGAGACGAAGGCGGACTGCATGTCGACGACGATCAGGGCCTGAACCGGTTCCACCGGATCGTTGGGCAAAGACTTACTCTGCGCGCTCATGGTGCCCATCATGCCTGGATCACTCCGGCGAACGGTAACCGACCCCGGCACGGCGCGACCTCATCTCCCCCGCAGCGAACAGCGGTTCGGCCACCGACGGCCCCCAGGGCTCCGACGACGCTCAGGACCCCGGCGGCCCTCCAGGACTCCGGCGCCCCTCAGGACTCCGGCGGCGCCGGGCGCAGCGCGGGGCGGCGCAGCAAGCGCGCCTTCGTGAGCAGGGCGTGCATCCGCTCGGTGACCTGACCCAGGTCCTCGACGGGGGCGTGGAAGGGCAGGCGCACGTCGGCCTGGCTGCTGACGCGTTCGAGGCGCAGGGTGAGGCCGTAGCGGTCGACGGCCACCGGTTTGACGTTCACGACGCCGCTCAGGCTCTCCGCGGCGATGAGCCGGGTGAGCTGCTCGACGGCGTCGGGGTGGGCGTCCGCGAGATGGGTGAGCAGCCGGGACTCGGCGTGGGCGAGCGGGTCGGGGTCGGTGAGCGCGAACTCTTCGAGGTCGATGCCGGTGCGGCCGTGGGTGTCGTGCAGGACGACGGTGGTCGGTTCGAAGAGGAGTTCGTCGTGGGTGGCCGTGAGCGACCCCGAGAGCCACAGCCTGCTGCGCACCCGGTCGCGCACCGGCACCGGCGAGACGTCCGCGAACTCCACGAGGGTGGACGGCGCGCCGCGCGGCGCGCAGATGAGGGCGGCCGCGAGGGCGCTGTCCTCCGGCGGATCGAGGCGTACGGCGCCCCGCTCGGTGACGCTGTGGGCGCCGAGGAGTTCGTCCCTGCCGATCTCCGTGGTCACCGCGCAGGACCAGGCGGTGGCGAGCACGGAGCGGGCGCGCGCCGCTGCCGCGGGCATGGTCGTGCTGATGTGTCGGACACCCATCCTCAACCTCCATTAGGTAAGCCTTGCCTAACTTATCGGAGATCGAGGAGCGCTGCCAGCACGCGTGACCTGCGGCGCGCCGCCCTCACGGGATCGGCACGGTTTCCCCCGACACCAGATCCGGCGCCGCTCCCCGCCGACCCGGCGGCACACCCCGCCGGGCCCGGCAGTACACCCCGTCGGCCCCGGCAGTACACCCCGCCGGGCCCGGCGGTACACCCCCTTCGGATTCGGCCCCGCGTCCCGCCGGATCCAGTGCCACATCCCGTCAGGTCCAGCGGTGCATCCCGATGGAGACGGGCGCCGTGTCGCGGAAGCCGAACTTCTCGTACAGGAAGCGCGCGTCGCCGTCCGCGATGAGGGAGACGTACGCCCCCTCGGGCGCGCGGCGCTCCAGTTCGCCGACGAGCGCGGCCATGATCTGCTTGCCCAGGCCCTGCCCCTGGTGCGCGGGCAGGACGGCCATGTCGACGATCTGGAAGACGCACCCGCCGTCACCGACGACCCGGCCCATGCCGACCGGCTCGTCCCGGGCGTACACGGTGACCGCGTGCCAGGTGTGGGGCAGTCCGGCCACGGCCTGCTCGACCGTGCGGGGGCTGAGTCCGGAGGCGGCGCGCAGATGGAGGTAGGTCTCGACGGAGGGCGTCTCGGCGCGCACGACGTAAGGGTCAGTATCTGTGTTCACCTGCTACAGATTAGCAGCGTGGAAAAGCCACCTGCGGGGATGTCCGCAGGTGGCTTGAGTGAAGGGGTCCGTGCGCTCAGTGGCCGCGCGCGATCCACTCCTCCACGTGGCCGGACTCCGCGCCGATCGTCGTGGTGTCGCCGTGGCCGGTGCGCACCACCGTCTCCGGGGGCAGCGTCAGCAGCCGCTCACGGATCGACTCGACGATCGTCGGGAAGTCGCTGAAGGACCGGCCGGTGGCGCCCGGACCGCCCGCGAACAGCGTGTCCCCGGTGAACACCGTGCCCAGTCCCGGCGCGTAGAGGCTCACAGCGCCCCGGCAGTGGCCGGGGGTGTGCAGGACCGTCAGGGTCGTCCCCGCGACGTCCAGTTCCTGGCGGTCGGCCAGCTCGCCGTCCGGCGCCCGGTCCGGGTGGGTCAGCTTCCACAGCTCCAGGTCGTCCGGGTGCAGCAGGACGGGCGCGCCGGTGCGCTCGGCGAGCGCGGGGGCGGCGTCGACGTGGTCGTCGTGGGCGTGGGTGCACACGATGGCGACGACGCGCCGGTCGCCCACGGCGTCGGCGATGGCGTCGGCGTCGTGCGCGGCGTCGATGACCAGCACCTCGCGGTCGTCACCGACGATCCAGACGTTGTTGTCCACGTCCCACGTGCCGCCGTCGAGGGAGAACGTGCCGGAGGTGACGAGGTGTTCGACGCGGACGGGGCCCGCGGTCGCGGGGGCCATCAGAAGACCACCACCGAGCGCAGCACGTCGCCGTGGTGCATCCGCTCGAAGGCCTTCTCCACCTCGTCCAGCGCGATCGTCTCGGTCACGAACGCGTCGAGGTCGAGCCGCCCCTGCCGGTAGAGGTCGATGAGCATGGGGAAGTCCCGCGAGGGCAGGCAGTCGCCGTACCAGCTCGACTTGAGCGCGCCGCCGCGCCCGAAGACGTCGAGCAGCGGCAGGTCGATGCGCATGTCCGGGGTCGGCACGCCCACCAGGACGACCGTGCCCGCGAGGTCACGGGCGTAGAAGGCCTGCTCGTACGTCTCCGGGCGGCCGACGGCGTCGATGACGACGTCGGCGCCGAAGCCGCCGGTCAGCTCCCGGACCGCTTCGACCGGGTCGGCCGAGCGGGAGTTGACCGTGTCGGTCGCGCCGAGGCCGCGGGCGGTCTCCAGCTTCCTGTCGTCGATGTCGACCGCGATGATCTTCGCGGCTCCGGCGAGCCGGGCCCCGACGACCGCCGCGTTGCCGACGCCGCCACAGCCGATGACGGCCACCGAGTCGCCGCGGGTCACCCCGCCGGTGTTGATGGCCGCGCCGAGCCCGGCCATCACGCCGCAGCCGAGCAGGCCCGCGGCGGCCGGGGACGCGGCCGGGTCGACCTTGGTGCACTGCCCGGCCGCGACGAGGGTCTTCTCCGCGAACGCGCCGATGCCGAGCGCGGGCGAGAGCTCGGTGCCGTCGGCGAGGGTCATCTTCTGCCGCGCGTTGTGCGTGTTGAAGCAGTACTGGGAGCGGCCCCGCTGACAGGCGCGGCACTGGCCGCACACGGCGCGCCAGTTGAGGATCACGAAGTCGCCCGGCGCGACCTCGGTGACGCCCTCGCCCACCGACTCCACGACGCCCGCCGCCTCATGACCGAGCAGGAACGGGAAGTCGTCGTTGATGCCGCCTTCGCGATAGTGCAGGTCGGTGTGGCAGACCCCGCACGCCTGGACCTTCACCACGGCCTCCCCGGGCCCCGGATCCGGCACGGTGATCGTCTCGATCCGTACCGGCTCGCCCTTCGCGCGTGCGATCACGCCCCGCACTTGCTGCGCCATGACTGGTCGCCCTTCTGTCGCTGCGTACGTCCGTCCGGCGCATTCGGCCCACCCTGGGGCGAACGCGTCGGTAGGAAGGAGCCTACGGCCCCCGCGCCTAGGGTGGGTCCGTGCGTGTACTCGCTGCTCAGACGCTGCTGCCCGCCAATGCGACCCTCGGTGTCGTCCTGCTGGTCCTGCTCCTGGCGGCGGCCGCGGTGGCGGCGGTGTTCCGGCTCTCGCCGGACGGGTCGCGCGGCCGGGCCCGGGAGATCGCCGTGGCCGGTGCGCGGGCGACGGCCCAACTGGCCGCGGTCTCTTTGCTCATCGGCTGGGTGGTCCACCACGTGGCGGCCCTGTTCGCGTTCCTGCTGCTCATGCTCGCCGTGGCCACGCGCACGGCGGGGCGCCGCATCACCCCGAACGGCACCTGGTGGCGGGCGGCCGTGCCCCTGGCGACGCCCGTCGTGCCGGTCGTCTGCGTGCTCACGCTGACCGGGCTCGTCCCGGTGCGGGGCATCGCCATGATCCCGGTCACGGGCATCCTCATCGGCGGCGCGCTCACGGCGACGGTGCTCGCCGGGCGCCGCGCCCTGGACGAACTTCACACCCGCTTCGGCGAGTTCGAGGCGGGCCTCGCCCTCGGCCTGCTGCCGCACGACGCCCGCCTGGAGGTCTGCCGCCCGGCGGCGTCCGACGCCCTGCTGCCCGGGCTCGACCAGACCCGCACGGTCGGCCTGGTCACGCTTCCCGGCGCGTTCGTCGGCATGCTGCTCGGCGGCGCCACACCCGTGCAGGCGGGCGCGGTGCAGCTGTTCGTCCTCATCGCCCTCATGGCGGTGCAGGCCATCGCCACGGCCGTCACCGTCGAGCTGGTCGCCCGCGGCAGGCTGCACCGCGACGAGCCGCCGCGGGAGGCCCGGCCGGGCACGGCGCCCGGCACGGCCGGACCTTAGCCCGGGATGGACACCTCGCGGGCCCGGCCCGCGAGGACCTCCGGGCTGCCGGCGCGCTCGCGGCGGTCTTGGAGGTCCCCTCTCGTGGTGCCCCCTCTCGTGATGACCGGTCAGTACCGGGGCGTAGGCTCCGCAGCATGTCTGTCTACGACGCAGTAGAGATCGAGAGCCTCCAGGGCGGCCCCGCGGACCTGACCCAGTACCTGGGCAAGGCCGTCCTCATCGTCAACGTCGCCTCCAAGTGCGGCCTCACCCCGCAGTACACGGGCCTGGAGCGGCTGCACGAGCAGTACGCCGGCCGTGGCTTCACCGTCCTCGGGGTGCCGTGCAACCAGTTCATGGGCCAGGAGCCCGGCACGTCCGAGGAGATCGCCGAGTTCTGCTCGGCGACGTACGGCGTGACCTTCCCCATGACGGAGAAGGTGGACGTCAACGGCGCGGAGCGGCACCCGCTGTACCAGCACCTGGTCACGGCGGCGGACGCCGAGGGCCACACCGGCGACATCCGCTGGAACTTCGAGAAGTTCCTGATCGGCCCCGACGGCACGGTCGTCGCGCGGTTCGCTCCGCAGACCGAGCCCGACGCGGCCGAGGTCGTGGCCGCCGTCGAGGCGGCCCTGCCCGCCTGACGGTCCGCCGTGGGCTCCGGCGAGCGCCCGCCGGAGCCCACGGCCGCACTCCCGCTCCGCAGGTCCCCTCGTCACTGGCCGACCCGTCCGTCCACGCACTCGCGCAGCAGGTCGGCGTGTCCGCAGTGCGTACGAGGCGTCGACCACGGCCTGGTCGGCGACCGCGCCGTCGAAGTCGCCGTCCGGTGTGGCTCCGTCGCGGGGGTCGTCGCCCGGGTCCGTCCACAGGGGACCGCTCCTCTCCCCCTCGGGAGCCGCTCAGATCGGCAGGACGCAGCCCAGGGACGACGTGGCGAAGGGGCGGCCGGAGGGAGTGAGGGCGCCGGAGTCCCGGTTCACGGTGAAGGCCGCGACCGTGTTGCCGTACTGGTTGGCGGTGAAGAGCAGCGCGCCGGACGGCGAGAGGCTGAGGTGCCGGGGCCAGGAACCGCCGCTCGGCACCGTGTCGAGCAGGCGCAGTTCGGCTCCGCCGCCGGTGACGGAGAAGCGGGCGACGCTCTCGTGCCCGCGGTTGGACAGATAGACGAAGCGGCCGTCGGCCGAGACCGTCACTTCGGCCGGGTAGTTGCGGACGGCCCGCCCGAGCCCGGCGGGGACAGTGGGCAGGCTCTGGCCGCGCGTCAGCACGCCGGTCGCCGTGTCGTAGGCGTAGACGCTGATGGTGCTGTTCAGCTCGTTCGCCACATAGGCGTACGGGGCCGTCGGGTGGAAGACCATGTGCCGGGGCCCGGCGCCCGGCACCGAGCGGGCCTCGGACACGGGGCGCAGCGCACCGCTGACGGTGTCGAGCCGGTACGTGTACACCTTGTCGGTGCCCAGGTCGACGGCGAAGACGTGGGCGCCCTTGGGGTCGGTGAGGATCTGGTGCGCGTGCGGGCCCTCCTGCCGTGAGGGGTCGGGCCCGGAGCCGGTGTGCTGGACGAAGCCCGTGCGCGCGCCCACGCCGCCGTCGCCGGTGAGGGTGTGCGCGGCGACGCTGCCGCCCCCGTAGTTGGCGCTGAGCAGATGGCGCCCGTTGGGGTGCACGGACAGGTGCGTGACGTTGGCGCCGCCTGTGGACTGCGCCGGGCCGAGCGGGCTCAGCGTGCCCCCGGTACCGATGGCGAAGGCCCGCACCGCGCCCTGGCGCCCGCCGTTGTCCAGCGCGTACAGCGCCTTGCCGCCGGGGGCCACGGCGAGGAAGGACGGGTCGGTCACCGCCGTGAAGGCGCCCTGCCGGGTCAGTGCGCCGGTTGTGGTGTCGTACGTGCAGGTGATGATGCCGTTGCCGTACGTGCCGAGGAACACCGGCCGCAGGTCGGCTCCGCCACGCCCCGCGCGCACGGGCTCCGGCGAGGCGTGCGCGGCGGACGCGAGGGTGCCGAGGGCGGCGGCGCCGAGGACGCCGACGAACGCGCGGCGCCCGAAGCCTGAGCAAGCGTCAGGGCCGGGGGTGCCGGTGCGCTCGGGGTGTTGCGCGGGGTGGGGGGACATGGTGGCCACCTTTCGACGACACAGCGCTATGGCATGTATTCGTCAAGCGTGGCGACGCGACGCCCTCCAGGTCCAGACCAATTGGCGCCATCGGGCCGCGCGGTACCCCGGCCCGGGTGCACCCCAGAGCCGGCGCGGGCCCCGCTCAGAGCCCGGCGCGGGCCTCGCTGATCGCCTGGTCCAGGATCGTCAGGCCCAGGGACAGCTCGTCCTCGGTGGCGGTCAGCGGCGGCGCCATCCGCAGGACGCCGCCCATGCCCGGCAGCTGGACGATGTTCATGTGCAGGCCCAGTTCGAGGCAGCGCCGGGTGACGCGTGCGCCCAGCTCGCTGGAGCTCCGCCCGCTCTGCGGGTCGACGGCGAACTCGAGCCCGGCCAGCAGACCCCGGCCCCGGATGTCACCGACCGCCTCGTGCCGTTCGGCGATGTCCGTGAGGCCCTGGCGGAGGAAGGCGCCGAGGGTCCGGGCCCGCTCGTCGAGCCGGTCGCGGGCCAGGACGTCCAGGACGGTGTTGCCGACCGCGGCCACCAGCGGGTCGGCCGCGTGCGTGGTGAAGAACAGGTACCCGCGCTCGTACGCTTCCTGCTCGATCTCGGCGCTGGTGACCACGGCCGCGAGGGGAAGCCCGGCGCCGAGCGTCTTGGACAGCGTGAGGATGTCGGGCACAACGCCGTCGCGCTCGAAGGCGTACCAGGTCCCGGTGCGGCACAGACCGGTCTGGGCCTCGTCGAGGATCAGCAGCATGCCGCGTTCCCTGCACTTGTCCCGCAGGGCCGCGAAGTACCCGGGCGGCGGCTCGATGATGCCGCCCGAGCTGAGGATCGGCTCGACGAGGCACGCGGCGAGGCTGCCAGTCGACTGGGCGTCGATCAGCTCGAAGGCGAAGTCCAGCTGGCGGCGCCAGTCGAGGGCGCCCTCGGGCGTGGTGAAGTCGGGCCGGTGGGCGTTCGGCACGGGGATGGCGAAGTTGCCGGGCGCGCCGGGGCCGTAGCCCTTGCGGCCCGCGCTGTACGTGGCGGACGCCGCGGCCTGGGTCATGCCGTGCCAGGACCGCGCGAACGAGACGATCTCGTGCTTGCCGGTGACGAGCTTGGCCATCCGCACGGCCGCCTCGTTCGACTCGGCGCCGGTCGTCAGGAGCAGCGCCTTCTCCAGCGGGGCGGGCAGGGTCCCGGCGAGGCGCCGGGCGAGGTCGACGACGGGGCGGCTGAGCATGCCGCTGAAGAGGTGGTCGAGCGTCGCGATCCCGTGCTGGACGGTCGCGACGATCTCCGGGTGCGAGTGGCCGAGGATCGCGCTCATCTGGCCGGAGGTGAAGTCGAGGATCTTCCGGCCGTCCGCGGTGTACACGAAGCTGCCCTCGGCGCGGTCGATGATCTCGCGCGTGAACGCGCCGCCGTACCGGACGAGATGCCGCTCGGCGTCGGCCCAGAAGGACTCCGTAGACGACGGTGATATCGGGGACGACAGTGATGATGCGGATGAAGTGGACGGCGCGGAGGACGGCCCGGGGGCGGCGGCCGCCGGAGCGCCCGGGGGCGGAGGGGTGGTCGAAGGAGCCATGCCGCCGACGTTAGGCGGCGCCCGAGCGACGCGTCCATCTCACAATTCCGGCTTTCCTGTTCGGCTGAACCGCACAATAATCCTGAGGTGATGAATCCCTGGAGACTGCGCCTGCTCACCCAGCTCGACACCCTCGGCACCGTCCGGGCGGTCGCCCAGGCGGCCAGTCTGAGCCCGTCGAGCGTGTCCCAGCAGCTCGCCGTGCTCGAATCCGAGACCCGCACCCAACTGATCGAAAGGACGGGGCGCCGGGTGCGCCTGACCTCGGCCGGTCTGATCCTGGCGCGGCGGGCCCGGGCGATCCTCGACCACATGGACAGCGTCGAGGCCGAGCTGCGCGGCTTCGGCGAGGAACCGGCCGGGCTGGTGCGCCTCGGCGCGTTCCAGAGCGCGGTCCACACCATGGCCGTACCGGCGGTGACCCGGCTCGCGCGGGAGCATCCGCACCTCGACGTCGAGGTGCTCCAGCTGGAGCCGCACGAGAGCATGCCCGCGCTGCGGGGCGGCGACGCGGACCTCATCATCACGACCACGGACTTCGACGAGCTGCCGCTGGGGCCCGACCTCGACCTCGTACCGCTGGCCACGGACTCGATCCTGCTCGTGGTGCCCTGCGGGCATCCGGCGGCCGGGCGCGGCGCCGTGGACCTCGCGTCCCTCGCGGACGAGCCGTGGGCCTTCGACATGCCGCAGTCGTACATGGCGAACCTCGCGCTGCGCCTGTGCCGGCAGGCGCGGTTCGAGCCGCGGGTGGTGTGCCGGTTCAGCAATTACATGCTGGCCCTCCAGCACGTCGAGGCGGGTCTGTCGATCGCGCTGCTTCCCGGCCTGGCGGTGGACCGCCGCTATCGCGTCGCCACCAGCGAACTGGCGACCCCCGTGACGCGCACCATCACGGCGGCGGTCCGGCGCGGCGCACCGCAGCGCGCCGCGGTGCGCGCCGTGCTGGACGCGCTGCGCGCGCCGGACCCGACCGCACCGGGCACAGAATGTCGGGTCGGGCAGGGTGGCTCCTCCCTAGCGTGAGGGAGCGAAAGGGAAGGAGATCCGGGTGCTGGAGCGGCTCAACGAGGCCATGGAGCACATCGAGGCGCATCTCGGCGAGCCGATCGAGGTGAGTGAGCTCGCGCGCATCGCCATGACGTCGGAGTACCACTTCCGGCGGCTGTTCTCGGCGCTGGCGGGAGTCCCGTTGTCGGAGTACATCCGCCTGCGGCGGCTGTCCACGGCGGGCGCCGAGGTGCTCGCCGGTGAGCGCGGCCTCCTCGACATCGCGGTGCGCTACGGCTACGGCTCGGGCGAGGCCTTCGCGCGCGCCTTCCGCGCCGTCCACGGGGTGGGGCCGAGCGAGGCCCGCCGCACCGGCGCGGCGCTGCGATCCCAGCCCCGGATGTCCTTCCGCCTCATCGTCGAAGGGAGCAGCAGCATGCGATACCGGATCGTGGACAAGGACGAGTTCCGCGTGGTGGGCAAGAAGGCCCGCGTCCCGCTCGTCCACGAAGGCGCCAACCCCGCGATCGCCGAGTTCATCCGCGGCATCGACGCCGAGACCCTGCGGCGCGTCGCCGCGCTGTCGGACCAGGAGCCGACGGGGATCGTCGGGGTCAGCGACCAGCTCGACCCCAGCCGTGCCGAGGGGACCGAACTCGACTACTACCACGGCGTGGTGACGGGCGCCGAGGCACCGAGCGACATGGACGCCCTCACCGTCCCCCCGGGCGCGTGGGCCGTCTTCGAGAACTCCGGCCCGTTCCCGCAGGCGCTCCAGCACCTGTGGCGGGACGTGTTCACGCAGTGGTTCCCGTCCAACCCGTACCGGAGCAGGCCGGGCCCCGAGATCCTCCAGGTGGACGTCTCGGCGGACCAGGCGCGGGCGGACGCGAAGCTGTGGATTCCCGTGGAGCGGGCCGCCGTCTGAGCGGACACTCGTGAGGGCGTTCGCCTGGGCCCGGGCGGGCCCTCACGAGTGATCACATCGGCGTCCGATTCCCGCCGGAGGCGACGGCGTCCGCGCGCCAGGCTGAGCACCATGAACGACACGGACACCATGCTGCTCGGCCGCTTCGACACCGCCGCCGACGGCTTCGGCACCCGGCTCCGAGCGGTGCCGGACACCTCCTGGGAGCACGCCACTCCCTGCACCGAGTGGAACGTACGGCAACTGGTCCACCACATGGTCCGGGGAAGCCGCATCTACACCGCGCTGCTCCGGGGCGGCAGCAGCGCGGAGTTCATGGCGAACCTGGACCGGGGCGACGCGCTCGGCGACGACCCGGTGGCCGTGCACCGCGAGGCGGTGGCCGCGTGCCGGGCCGCGTTCCACCGCCCCGGCGCGCTCGACCGGGTCGTCGACTACCCGTTCGGTCCCGTGACCGGCCGGCAGTTGCTCGGGCTGTACGTGGTGGACGCCGTCACGCACACCTGGGACCTCGCCCGGGCGGTGCGGCTCGACGAACGACTCGACGCCCGCACGGTGCGCTGGATCCTCGACCACGTCACGTGGATCTACCAAGGCGTCAGCGAAAGCCCTCTCGTGGACGGCGACCGCTACTACGGGCGGCCGACGCAGGCGCCGGCGCGGCACACGTCCGAACAGGACCGCCTCCTGCGCCTGATGGGGCGGGCGCCGTAGTCCGCGCACCACCGCACGTCGGATCACGGCCGGTAGATGCACGCCGCCAGCGGAGCGCTGAGCTTCCAGCCCAGCGTCTCGTACAGGGCGCGGCCGTCGTCGGTCGCGCCCAGGACGCCGAGGCCCGCACCGCGTGCGAGCGCCTCGTCGGCGAGGACGCGCATCACGTGACTGCCCAGGCCCCGGCGGCGATGCGCCTCTTCCGTGACGACGCGGTCCACGACGGCGGCCTCGCCGAGGACGGCCATCTGCCCCCGGGCGGCGAGAGCGCCCGCCCGGTCGTGCAGGCGCACGAAGGTGACACCGTCGCGCGATCGCACCGACACGCCGTAGCCGTCCGGTACGGCCGGGGCCGTGGCTCGCAGGCCCACAGACATCAAGAAGCCGGACTCCTCCTTGTCGACCACCCATCCTTCGGGCAGCCAGGGTTCGACGTCTTCCGGTTCCCCGGGCACCTTGAGCCAGGTGTCCGGCACGCTCACGGAGGCAGCCGCCGCGCGCACGACGGACTCGGTGGCGTACGGCAGCACATGGCGCCCCACCTGACCGGCGACGCCCACGTCGAGGTAGAGCCCCCAGGGCCGCTCCACCGGCGGCGGCGTGCTCCGCGACACCGCCCAGCCCAGCGCCCAGGTCCTGACAAGTTCCGGAACCACACTGTCCTCCCGAAGTCGTCGCTCCTCGGCCTCGCAGCCGCGTCGCACGCGAGGCTCGTACGTTAAATCGTACGCGCGGACATAATATCGTTCACTACCGGAGTATTGAAGTCCCTTACGGCATCGGCTGTTTCGGAAGCGGCCGGACCCGCCCGGTCCCCGTGGGCCCACAACCTTCGGCGCCTTCCCCGCACTTGACCGTCCGCGGTCTTGTCCTGGTGGCGGGATCCCTCAAGGATGCACATGACAAAACCGAAGCACCTTCGGTCACACAGCCATCAGAGGGGACCCCCACATGAACAAGCCTCTCGTCGGTGCCGTCTTCACCGCGCTGCTCCTCGGCGCGACGGCACTGCCCGCGGCCGCCGTCAGCAACGAGGCGCCGACGGCCGACAAGCAGGTGGTACGGACGCAGCCCGCCGCGCAGACGAAGGCGAAGGTCAAGGCCGTGACCTTCGCGGGCACCGTGGCGCTCAGCAACTGCTCCGGCTCCGTCGTGCGCGTGCCCAGCTCGCAGCCCACCGACCGCGCGCTGGTGATGTCCAACGGCCACTGTCTGGAGACCGGCTTCCCCGGCCCCGGCCAGGTCATCGTGAACCGCGCGTCCAGCCGCAGCTTCACGCTCCTGAACGCCAGCGGCGGCAACGCGGGCACCGTCCGCGCGAGCAAAATCGCGTACGGCACGATGACGGACACGGACGTCTCGCTGTACGAACTCACCAGCACCTACCGCGACATAGAGAGCCGCTACGGCATCAAGGCCCTCGACATCGATGCCGCGCACCCGCAGGCGGGCCGGGCCATCACGGTCGCGTCCGGCTACTGGAAGCGGATGTACAAGTGCAACGTGGACGGGTTCGCCTACCGCCTCAAGGAGGGGCGCTGGACCTGGAAGGACTCGCTCCGCTACACCCAGCCCTGCCAGGTCATCGGCGGCACCTCCGGCTCGCCGGTGATCGACGACCAGACCGGCAAGGTCGTGGCCGTCAACAACACCATCAATGAGAGCGGCCAGCGCTGCACCGACAACAACCCCTGTGAGGTCGACCAGAACGGCAACGTCACCGTTCGCCCCAACATCGGATACGCCCAGCAGACCTACATCGTCGTCCCCTGCGTCGGCGCCGGGAACAAGATCGACCTGAACCGGCCGGGCTGCACCCTGCCCAAGCCCGCGGCGGCCGCACGCCGCTAGGCCCCAGGCGGGTCCGGACGCACCGCGGCCCGGACCCGCCGCTTCCAGCACGGCCGCGGCGCGGCCCGAGCGTCAGTACGGGCTGGAGATCAATACAGGCTGGAGAACAGCACCACGACCATCTGCGCGGGCTCGTCGCCGTCGTTCCGGAAGGTGTGCGGACGGCCCGCGGCCCACTGGATGCAGTCCCCGGCGCGCAGGACGTGGTCGACGCCGTCGTAGCGGGCCACGAGCGTGCCGCGGGTGACCGTCACCAGGTCGGTGCCCTCGTGCTGGAGGTCCTCGACCAGGCCGCTGTGCGGTGCGAAGTCCCCCGTGACGACCTGGTAGCCGAGCTCGGGGGCGCGCAGCACGCGGTAGGCGACTCCCGGGGCGCGGTTCAGGGTCTCCTGTTCCTCCCTGGGATACACCGAGGGCGTGGCACGGCCCCGGGAGAAGCCGAGGAACGAGCCGACGTCGTGGCCGAAGACCTTGGCCAGGCGCCCGAGCCGCTCCAGGGCGATGTCGGTCTCGCCGCGCTCCAGGGAGGCGAGGAAGGACACCGACAGGCCGCACTTGGCGGCCACCTGACGCAGTGACATGCCCCGCTGGGTGCGCAGCCGGTGCAGCACCGCGCCGGGGGGCGGGAAACCGAGCTCCGGGTCCCTGGAGGACGTGCGGGTCGAAGGGTCCGGATCAGCCATGACGGCATCCTAGAACCGCCGGTCGCGCCCCGGACCTCCGCCCCCGGGGCCCGGGCACCCCCGCTCCGGGCGCCCCCGGGAGGCTAGCCGTCCTCGCCGGGCGGGGTCCCGCAGCTCGGACCGCCCGGGCCGTCGAACTGCACGGAACTGAAGAAGTCGCGGTAGGCGGGGAAGAAGTTGCCCTTGCCGGTGGGCCCCGAGGAAGTCACGGCCGCACAGCCGGAGTAGCGCGCGTCCGACCAGAGGTAGATGGTCGACGGCGTCCGGTTCCAGTCCGACTTGGCGCGGTTGTCCATGCCGAGCGACGCCAGGTCCGGGGTGTTTCCGCTGAGCTTGATCATCTCGCCGGTGCCGTCGAGACCCGAGAACATGCAGTAGAAGCCGGCGGGGCACCGGTCGTACCCGTCGGCCGCGTGGGCCGTGGCGGCCGGGGCCGCCGTGACAGCCGTGGCGGCCACCGCGACGAACAGCGCGGAGAGCCTCTTCCTCATCGTCTTCACCTTGCGCATGCCGATCCTTCGTTCTGAGGCCCGCGAGTCCGCGGGCCGCGGCCAACGGAACGGTGGCACGCGGGCCGTGGTACCCCCAGGTTTGTTGATCCGCTCGGTGTGTCGCGATCCCCCACAAGCGGGGCGCACGGCGCGGCGAGCCGGTGCGCGGTTCAGGCGCGGCGCTGGTGGGCGCCCGGCGTGCAGCCGAACGAGCGCCGGAAGACGTCGATGAACGCGCTCGTCGAGGACCAGCCGCAGCGGTGCGCGACGGCGGTCACGGTCAGGTCGTCGCCGAGCATCCGCAGCGCGTGGTACAGCCGCGACTGGGTGCGCCACTGCGGAAAGGTCATGCCGAGCTCGGCGCGGAAGAGGCGGCTGAGGGTGCGCTCGCCGACCCCGGTCGCGGCTCCGAGCTCGGCGAGGGTGCGGGGATCGGCGGGGTCCGCGTGGACGAGCGCGCAGACCGCCGCGAGGCGCGGGTCGGCGGGCGTGGGCAGCCGCACCGGCTGCTGCGGGGAGGCGCGCAGCTGGTCGCGCAGGACCGCGCGCAGCCGACGGCGCTCCGCGCTGCCGTCCGCGGGCCCGCGGGCGTACGCGATGATCAGCTCCCGCAGCAGCGGGCTGACGGAGAGCACGGTCGGCTCCTCCAGGTGGAGCGGGTTGTCGTCGGCGGGCAGGCCGACGAAGTACATCTCCAGGTGGCCGTAGGCCCGGTGGGAGTGGACGGTGCCCGCGGGCACCCAGATGGCGCGGGTGCCGGGCGCGTACCACGTACCGGCGTCCGTGGTGACGGCGACGACCCCGGAGCCCGCGTAGGCGATCTGGTGGTCGTCGTGCCGGTGCGCGTCGATGCGGTCCCCCGGGGCGAGGACCCTGACGTGGGTCGGGGCCACGGGGGTGTGGCGGACGGGCTCCTGTGCCGACAGGGCTTCACCTTCCGGCATGCGAGGGGCCTCTCCGTACGGCGTCCGCCGCGGTGGCGGATGATCGGTAGACCTTGGCACTTTATCGGAAGCCCGACAGGGCGCGGCGGGGCGACGATCGGACCGTGTCCAAGCCCTCGCCTCGCAACCGGCCCCTGACCCTGATGTCCCTCGGCCACACCTGTGTGGACGTCTACCAGGGAGCCGTGGCCGCCCTGGTCCCCTACTTCGTGTCCGAGCGGGCGTACACCTACGCCGCCGCCTCCGGCATCGTCCTGGCCGCGTCGCTCCTGTCGTCGGTGGTGCAGCCGCTGTTCGGGGCGCTCACCGACCGGTGGGCGCTGCCGTGGCTGCTGCCGGTGAGCACGGTGATCGGCGGTGCCGGTGTCGCGCTCAGCGGCGTCTTCGACTCGTACGCCCTCACGCTGGTGGTGGTCGCCGTGTCCGGCGTCGGCGTCGCCGCCTACCACCCCGAGGCCGCGCGGGTGGCGCGCGTGGCCAGCCGCGGCAGCCACACGGCGATGGGCTGGTTCTCCCTCGGCGGCAACATCGGCTTCGCCACGGCCCCGCTGCTCGTCGCCGCCGTCATCGCCACCGGCGGTCTGCGGGCCTCGCCGCTCCTGGTCGTCCCCGCGCTCGCCGGTGCGGCCCTGTGCGCGGCGGCGCTGCGCGAGGTCAGGGCGCCCCTCGCGGCCACGGCGGCGGCCGCCCGCGCGGCCAAGGGCACCGGCGCCGACGACTGGGCCTCGTTCCTCCGCCTCTCCGGCGCGATCGTGTGCCGCTCGATCGTGTTCGTCGGGCTGAGCGCGTTCATCGCGCTGTACGTGCGCGAGCGCGTCGGCGGCGGTGAAGTCGCCGGTACGGCCGGTCTGTTCGTGCTCTACATCGGCGGGGCCGTCGGCACGGTGATCGGCGGCCGCCTCGCCACCCGCTACAGCCGCGTGACGGTGGTGCGGTGGTCGTACGCGGTGAGCGTGCTCGCCGTCGCCGGTGTCGTCCTGGTCCCCGGGCCACTGCTCTACGGGTGCGTGGCGCTCACGTCCGCGGGCCTGTACGTGCCCTTCTCCCTGCACGTCACCCTCGGCCAGGACTACCTGCCGAGCCGCGTCGGCACCGCGAGCGGGGTCACGCTGGGCCTGACCGTCAGCGTCGGCGGCGTCGCCAGCCCGCTCATCGGCACCCTCGCCGACGCCACGTCCCTGCGCACCGCCCTGGCGCCGCTGATCGTGCTGCCCGCCATCGGCTGGCTGCTCCTGCGCCCCCTGCGCGAACCGGCCCAGCCCCAGCCTCCCGCCCCGAGGACGCCCCGACCCCGGCCCTCGCGCCGCACGGCGTAATTGGCGATATTCCGTCAGATCCGGGCTTTCCCGCGGGTGTCACCATGGCCCCTATGGGAAACCCCGGGGACACGGCAGGGTCGGCGGCGACCGTCACGGTGGGGGTCGAGGAGGAGTACCTGCTGGTCGATCCGGTGACCCGGGAGCTGAGCCCCAGCGCCGACAAGGTCGTGGCCGACGCCGTCGGGGAGCTCAAGGACCGGGTCACCACGGAGATCACGCGCTATCAGGTCGAGGGACGGACCGACCCGCACACCCAGCTGGCCGAGCTGGCCGAGCAGATCCGGTCCACGCGCGGCGGCATCGCCCGGGCCGCGGCCCGGCAGGGGCTGCGGCTCGTCTCCAGCGGCACCCCGGTCCTCGGGCACCCCGTGCCACCGGCGTTCACCAGCACGCCGCGCTATGTGAAGAGCCTCGCGCGCTTCCGTGCCCTCGACTACGAGCAGAGCACCTGCGCCTGCCACATCCACGTCGGCATTCCGGATCTGCCCACCGCGCTGCGCGTGAGCAACCACCTGCGTCCGTGGCTTCCCGTGCTCGTGGCGCTGGCGGCCAACTCCCCTTACTGGTACGGGGAGGACACGGGCTACGCCAGCTGGCGCACCTTGGTCTGGGGGCGCTGGCCGGTGTCGGGGCCACCGCCGTACTTCGAGTCCCAGAGCCACTTCGAGGACCTCGTGGCGGATCTCGTGGCCACCGACACGCTCCTCGACCGGGGCGGCCTGTACTGGGACATCCGGCCCTCGCACCACGTGCCCACGGTGGAGGTCCGGGTCGCGGACGCGGTGTCCACCGTGAGCGACGTGGTCCTGCTGGCCGGTCTCGTCAGGGCGCTGGCCTGCGTCGCGCTGCGGGCCATCGAGACCGGGGTGCCCCCGCTCCGCCCGCCGCCGGAGATGCTGCGGGCCGCCTGCTGGCGGGCCGCGCGCGACGGGCTCGGCGGGGCGGGCATCGACCTGTCCACCCGGCGCCTGGCCCCCGCGGCCACCCAGGCCGTGCGTCTGTTGGGCCAGGTCCGGCCCGCCCTCGAACGCCACGGTGACGTCCCGCTGGTGCACGCCGCCTGGTCCCGGCTCCAGGCCGACGGCAGCGGCGCCGACCGTCAGCGCGCCGCGTACCGACGGCGGGAGAGCCCCCTGGACGTCATCGACCACCTCATCTCCAGCGTCGAATCCTGACTCTCCCCCGCCCCGGAGGCGCCGTCGGTCGCGCCGCCGTCGACTTCCGGCCGCGCCGCCACCGGGCGCGCGGGCCGTGTGCACCGCCCGACTGGCGGAGTGCGGCCGCCCGATGCCCCCGGCCGGGCCAAGCCGATCTGCGCGGTCCGGAGCCCGCTCCTACGGTGGCTGAATGACCATCAGATCTCTGCCGGCCGCCCTGCGCCGCTCGCTCCTTCGCACGTCGGCCCTCACCACCGGGGCGTTGGTCTGCCTCACCGGCACCGCCGCGTGTGCCGAGCCCACGCCGCCCGTGCGGCAACCCGCGTACACCTCCTCGCTCCTGGACCGGCCCGGTACGCAGGTGCGGCCGGGCTCGGCTGCACCGCCGCTGCCCGCCGGGGTCTCGGCGCTGTCCTGGGTGGTGGCCGACGCGCGGACCGGCGAGGTGCTCGCCGCCCGTGACGCGCACCGCCGCCTGCCGCCCGCCTCCACGCTGAAGTCGCTGTTCGCCCTCGCGGCCCTGCCCCGGCTGCACCCGGACACGCGGCACACGGTCACCGAGGCCGAACTCGCCCGCGTCGGCGGCGGCAGCAGCCTGGTGGGCGTCTCGGCGGGCCGCAGCTACCGCGTGGCCGACCTGTGGCGCGGCGTGTTCCTCAGCTCGGGCAACGACGCCGTGCACGTGCTCGCCGCGATGAACGGCGGCATGGACCGCACGATCCGGCAGATGCGCGCCAAGGCCCGGGCGCTCGGCGCCCGCGACACACAGGTGGTCTCGCCGGACGGCTACGACGCCATGGGCCAGGTCTCCTCGGCGTACGACCTGGCGGTGTTCGGCAGGGCGGGCCTCGCGGACCCGCAGTTCGCCCGCTACTGCTCGACGACGGTCGCCTCCTTCCCCGCGGGCGGCTGGTCGTACCCCATCCAGAACACCAACCGGCTGCTCACCGGGGCGGACGGGGTCGCCCGCTACCCCGGCCTGATCGGCGTCAAGAACGGCTACACCAGCCGGGCCGGGAACACCCTCATCGCCGCCGCCCACCGGGGCACGCGCACGCTCGTGGTGACGGTGATGAACCCTCAGGACGGCGGCTACGCCGTGTACGAGGAGGCCAGGCGGCTGCTCGACTGGGGCTTCGCGGCCGCGGGCCGGGTGCGGCCGGTCGGCTCGCTGCTGCCCGCGAAGCCCCGTACGGCGCCGGACCGGGCCCGGCACGCCGCCGCGGCGGCACCCGCGTTCGCGCCGGAGCCGGACGCGGATGCCGACGACGACTCGGCCTGGCCCGCCCTCGTCCTGGTCGGGGCGGGTGCGGCGGTGCTCGTCGCCGGGTGCGTGGTGATCGTGCGGCGGCGTGCGGCTACGGTGGCCCGACGGTCGGGCGCGGGAGGGGAGTTCGTGGAGTGAGCGAGCCGCTGGGGGTGGCCGTCCTGGGCGCGGGCCACATGGGCGCCGACCACGTGCGCCGTCTCGCGCGGACGGCCGGGGCGCGCGTGGTGGCGGTCGCGGACCCGGACACGGAGCGGGCCGGCAGGGCCGCGGCCGGGATCGCGGGCGCGCGCGTGCACGCCGACGCCCTGGACGCCCTCCAGCGGCCCGATGTGCGGGCCGTGGTGGTGGCGTCCCCGGACGCCGCGCACGAGGAGGCGCTGCTCGTCGCCGTCGCGCAAGGTCTGCCGGTGCTGTGCGAGAAGCCCCTCGCACCGGATCCCCGGGCGGCGCTGCGGATCGTCGAGGCGGAGGCACGGGCCGGGCGCGCCCTGATCCAGGTGGGGTTCATGCGCCGCTACGACGCCGCGTACCGGCGGCTCAAGGCGCTGTTGGACGGCGGTGACCTGGGCAGGCCGCTGATGCTGCACTGCCGCCACCGCAACGTGTCCTCTCCCCCGCACTTCACGTCCGCGATGCTCATCGGCAGTTCGGTGTCGCACGAGATCGACGCAGCGCGCTGGCTGCTCGGCCAGGAGATCACGGCGGTGACCGTGGTCCGGCCCCGGCCGTCGTCGGGGGCGCCCGCCGGGCTGCTCGACCCCCAGTTGGTGCTCTTCGAGACGGACGGCGGCGCCCTGGTCGACGTGGAGGTCTTCGTCAACTGCGGCTTCGGCTACGAGGTGACGTGCGAGGCGGTGTGCGAGCACGGCACCGCCCGCGTCGGCGACGAGCCCGCGCTGGTCGTACGGTCCCGGGGCGGCGCGCGCCAGGACATCGCGCAGGACTATCTGGTGCGCTTCGCCGATGCCTACGACCGCGAGGTCAGGGCCTGGGTGCGGGCGGCGGCCGAAGGGCGGCTGACGGGCCCCGGCGCCTGGGACGGGTACGTGGCGGCGGCCGTCGCCGACGCGGGCGTACGGGCGCTGGGCTCCGGGCCGCGGGTCGCCGTGGAGCTGGCCGAGCGCCCCTGAGCGCGGGCGCCGGACCGCCCGGCCGTCAGCCGCGTCCCGGCCGCCAGTAACCGAGCGCGTGGACGCGGTTCTTGGGCAGCGCCAGTTCCTTGCGTACGTATGCGGCGAGCGTGCGGGTGGTCGTCGTGTCGCAGGTGATCCACACATAGGCGTCGGCGGTGCCCTCGACGGCCGCGGCGAGACCCGCCTTGGCCTGCCGCACCAGTTCGGCGCCCGAGGTCCGCCGTTCGATCCAGTGCACGTCGTGGAGTGCCGGGTCGACCCCCAGGGGCAGTTCGCGGTCCGAGGCGTGCTGCGTCTCGAACCAGATCGTCGCGGGGATGCCCGGCATCGCTTCGAGGAGGGAGTTCACCGCGGGCAGCGACGCCGCGTCCCCGACGACGAGCAGCCGCGACGGCTCGGGCTGCGGCAGGTCGAAGCCGGTGCCCTGCACGGTCGCCTCGATGGTGTCGCCGGGCCCGGCCTTGCGCGCCCACTCGCTCGCGCAGCCGTCGTGCAGCGCGAACTCCAGGCTGAACGTGCCCGCCTCCGGATCGGGGTCGACGAGGGTGTAGGCACGCTGATGGGGCTTGCCCGCGTTGTCGAACCACAGCCGCACCCACATCGTCGGGTGCACACCGGTCTGCGCGAGCATGCCGCCGTCGGTGACGTGGAGGCGACGGTAGTGCTCCGTCACGTCCTCGGCACCGGTCACGGTGAACCGGAAGTCCTTGCCTCGGAACAGCTTGAGGACGACACCTTCCCAGCCGTGGCCCACCCCGGTCTCCTCCCCTGAGATCCTGATACGCCCGTTTCACGTGGAACAACGCGCGCACGTGATCGAGTTAGGCAAGCCTAACCTATATCCAAGGGGGAATTCGCCGGCATCCGGGAAGGGGGTCGACTCCAGGAAGGGGTCGGGCGGCTCAGACCCCGCCGAGGAGTTCCGTCAAGCCGCGGTCCAGGTCGAGCCCGGCCCCCTCACCGTCCGCCCCCACCACGGCGTAGGTGCGCATCAGGAAGCGCCGCAGCGCACCCCGGTCGAACTGCACGAGCGCGAGGCCGTGCGGGGCGTGGAACTCCAGGACGGTACGCGCGCGCCCGCAGGGCCAGACGTGCACGTCCCCCGTGCCCGCCGGGGCGCTCAGCCCGTCCTCGAGCAGGCGGCGAGCGAAGACCCAGGTGACCTCGGCGCCGTCCAGGGACACCTCGGACGGGAAGGTCACCTGCACCGCCAGCGGATCGCTCGCCGCATAGCGCAACGTCACGGAGATCGGACGCTCACGGCCCTCGGGGGTGATCAGACGAGCGCGGGCGGACTGTTCGAGCATGACGGCCATGGTCGAGCTCCACTTCTGCCGGTTCCTTACCCCTACGACCCGGTAGCGGGTGCCCTCATTACGGGAGTGCATGAAGAGATCACTGTGACCTGCGTCACCTATCCCTGATATGTCCGATATTTCTCACCTAGTCTTTCGACCTCACCCACCACCCCCGCAGTGGGACAGGAGTGTCCTGTCATGTCCGACGTCCCTGCCGACGTCCCCCCTGAGGTCCCCGCCGACGGTCCGCCCGAGGCCGCCCCCGCCGCCTCCGGGGCGGCGACCGCCGCGTACGCCCGCGTCTACGAAGCCGAGCATCCGCGTCTCGTCGCGTACGCCCGCTCCCTGACCGGCAACGCCTGGGTGGCCGACGACCTGGTCGCCGAGGCGCACTTCCGCGTTTGGCGGCGCCTGGCCGCCGGGCACGAGATCGAGAACGTGGCGGCGTACCTCATGACGACCGTGCGGCACCTCGCGGTGTCGGTGGGGCGGGCCGCCGCGAAGGAGACGCCGCACGACCCGCAGGCCCCGTGGGCGCCCGAGGTCGTCGACGTCACCACCGTCGCCGATGGCGAGGGCGACCCGGCGGCCCGGGTGTCCTCCGTCGACCTGCTGACGCGGGTCCTGGGCCAGCTGCCCGAGCGCTGGGTGAAGGCGCTGTGGCTAGCCGAGGCGGAGGGCCAGCCGCTCGACGCGATCGGCCGGAGCATCGGCGCGGGCCGCGGCGCCACGGCGGTGCTGCTCCACCGGGCCCGCGAGGGCATGCGCCAGGCCTTCCTGCGCGCCCACCCCGGTACGCCCGAGAACCCGGCCTGCGAGACCCACTGGGACCGCATGCCCGCGCACGTGCGCGGCGAGGCCTCGCCCCGGCAGTCCGAGACGCTGGTCGCCCACCTCGACGGCTGCCCCGACTGCCGGGGCCGCCTCGCCCTGCTGACCCGCGCCAACCACCGGCTGCCCGCCCTGGTCGGACCCGCCCTGCTCCTGTTCGTCCTCGGGGGCGCGGGCAAGTTCCTGGTGCCGCTCGCGGCCGGAGCGGGCGCCGGGGCCGGGGCCGCGGCCGCCGCGTCGTCCGGCGGGAGCGGGCCCGGCTCCGGCGGGCTGCTGCACGGCCTGCGCCACGCCCTCACGGCGGGCGGGAAGCTGCCCGCAGCCGTCGTCGGGGCCGTCGGCACGACGGTGGCCGGAGCCGCCGTCGCCGCGGGCCTCGTCCTGAGCGGCCCGGGCCACTCGGCGACGCCCGCCCGCGCCGTCACGGTGGAGAGCGGCGCGGCGTCCCGGCCCGCGGACGCGCCGGGCGGGGAGCCGGAGAAGGCCTCCGACGGGGCGCCGGACGTCACCGTGCCCGAGCCCCGACCCGGTACCGCGGCGAAGCCGAACGCACCCGGGGGCGCGGCACCGGGGCGGCCCGAGGCGCCGGTGCCTCCGCAGGCGCGGCCCGAGCAGCCTGCCGACCGACCTGCCGAGCAGTCCCAGGGCCCGGCCCCGGTTCCGGCCGCGCAGCCGGAGCAGCCGCAGCCTGTGCCGCCTGTGACGCGACCGGAGCCGCCGCGCCCGCCGGAGCCGCCGCTGGCTCCGACGGCAGCGCCGACGCCGACGTCGTCACCAACGCCGCTGCCGACTCCGACTCCGACTCCGACTCCGACTCCGACTCCGACTCCGACTCCGACTCCGACTCCGACTCCGACAGAGCCTCCCTCGCCGTCGCCTACGCCAACCCCGACGCCCACCCCGACGCCGACGGAACCCCCGGAGCCCACCCCCACCCCGACGCCCTCACCCACCCTGCCCCCGGAGCCCACACCGACCCCGACTCCGCCGCCGACGCCGGTCGAGCCCACCCCTCCCCCCGAGCCGACGCCGCCGCCCGCCACCGACCCGGTCTGCGAGCACTGGGCGGGCCCCATCTTCATCTGCCACCGCCCGTAGAAGGCACGTGCGGCCCGGCCGTCGCGCGGACGGGCGGACCCGCACCGGCAAAAGCCGGTCCCGGTCCGCCCGTCCTCAGGTCACGTGCCGAGCGTCAGGCGCCGCGCGTCAGCCGCGCGACGTCCGCCGCACGACGTCACCAGTTGTAGACGATGTCCCCGTTGCTGTTGACCATCTTGAACGTCCCGTCCCCCTGGTCGATCACGCACCCGTAGCCGCCGTCCCCCGTCGCTCCGCAGAAGGTGGAGGCACTGGCCGAGCCCGCCGCGGCGATGCCGCCGCCCACGAGGACCCCCACGGCGGCGACGGCGACGGCGAACCTCCCGGCCCGCCTGCGGCCCGGCTTGGTGGTGGTGTTGTTCTGCTGCATGGACTGACTCCCTCGTCCCGTTGTTCGGATGGACACAGGGGGTTCGTCACGGCCACCCGGCCGGATTGGTGAGGCCGGGATGCCGACGGCGTACAGAACAGCCGGTGCTCGACGGAACGGGACGGAGCAGGGTAGGAGTACGAGGCGTGTCCTCACCTCATACGCACCCCGCTGCTCATACGCACCCCGCCGCCGACCGCGTCTCCGCACGCCAGGCCATCGCCTCCGTCACCGCCGACTTCACCGAACTCCCGCAGCCGCCGAGCACGGCGCGGCCCGACGGACCGCTCTCCTGGCCGGGGTACGACGACGCGCGCGCCACGGCGCGTGAGCGCACCGGCGAGACCGAGTCCGTGGTGTGCGGCACGGCCGTCGTGGAGGGCGTGCGTGCCGTCCTGGTCTCCTTCGAGTTCCGCTATCTGGGCGGTTCGCTCGGCGAGCGGACGGGCGACCGCTTGGAAGCGGCGTACGCGGCGGCCCGTGCCCACCGGCTGCCGCTCGTCTCGCTCGTCGCGACCGGCGGCAGCCGGATGCAGGAAGGCATGCGGGCCCTGTCCCAACTCCAGCGCGTGGCGGCCCAGTCGGCGCTCAACCGCGCGGCCGGGCTGCCGCAGATCGCCGTGGTGCGCGACCCGACGACAGGGGGCGGCTGGGCGACCCTGGGCGCGGGCGCCGACCTCGTGCTCGCGCTGCCGGGCGCGCAGGTGGGCTTCGCGGGCTCCCGGGTCCGGCCGCCGGACGCGGACCCGGCGGCGTACACCGCCGAGGCCCAGCTGGCGGCGGGCGCCGTCGACGCGGTCGTGCCGCAGGAGCAGCTGCGCACGCGCCTGGGGCGCTGGCTGCGGCTGCTCACTTCGCCCGCGCGGGAGCCCGTCGCGCCGCCGCGCGCCCTCGGGCACCCGCAGCCGTCCGGCACGGGCTGGGAGGCCGTGCTCCGGGCCCGCGCTCCGGAGCGGCCGCGCGCCGAGGCCTACCTCGACGCGTACTTCTCCGCACGGGAGGAGATCAGCGGCGACCGGTGCGGCGGCACGGACGCGGGCCTGCGGTGCGGATTCGGGCTGCGGGACGGCCGGGCCGTCGCGTACGTGGCCCAGTGCGGCACCGCGACGCGCCCCGCCGGGTACCGCACCGCGGCCCGGCTCATCCGCCTCGCCGACCGCCTCGGCGTGCCCGTGCTCACCCTGATCGACACGCCCGGGGCCGCGAACGACGCCGAGGCGGAGCGGGCCGGAGCGGGCGCCGCGATCGCGGACGTCTTCGCGGCGGTGGCCGCCGCGCGCACCCCCGTCACCAGCCTGGTCATCGGCGAGGGCGGCTCCGGCGGCGCGCTCGCCCTGGCCGCCCCCGGCCGCACCTGGGCCACCCCGGACAGCTACTTCTCCGTGATCGCGCCCGAGGCGGCGGCCGCCATCCTCAAGCGTCCGCGCACGGACGCGCCCGGCCTCGCGGACGAACTGCGGCTTCGCCCGCAGGACTTGGTCGACCTGGACGTGGTGCGCGGCATCGTCGAGCACTGAGCGGGGCGCCGGGCCGGGCACTCGGCCGGGCACCGGGCGCGTACCGCTACGGACCGCCCGGCCGGGGCGCGATGCCGTGCGGCCCGCCGTGCGGGATCAGGCCCCGCGTTGCAGGATGGCCGCATGCTGTTCGCCAGGGTCGCGGAGGTGTCCAAGGAGGTGGCCGCGACGGCGGCGCGGTCGCGGAAGGTCGTGCTGCTGTCCGACCTGTTCAAGGCCGCCGAGCCCGCCGACGTGCCCCTGGTCATCCCCTATCTGGCGGGACGGCTCCCCCAGGGGCGGATCGGGGTGGGCTGGAACGCGCTGAAGGATCCCGTGGCCCCGGCGGCCGAGCCGACGCTCACGGTGGCGGACGTGGACGCGGCGCTCACCGCGCTGGCCGCCGTCGCGGGCGCCGGAGCGCAGGCGGAACGGCGCCGACTGGTCCAGGAGTTGCTGGGCGCGGCCACGGCGGACGAGCAGAAGCTGCTGTTCGGCCTGCTCACCGGCGAGGTGCGCCAGGGCGCCCTCGACGCGGTCGCCGTGGAGGGGCTCGCGCGGGCCACCGGAGCCGCGGCGGCCGAGGTGCGGCGGGCCGTGATGCTGGCGGGCGACCTCACCCCCGTGGCCCGGGCGGTGCTCGACGGCGGGGTGGACGCCCTCGCGGACTTCCGGCTCACCGTCGGCCGCCCCGTCCAGCCGATGCTCGCGCACAGCGCGCCGTCCGTCGGCGAGGGAATCGACAAGCTCGGGCCGTGCGCGGTCGAGGAGAAGCTGGACGGCATCCGCGTCCAGGTGCACCGCGACGCCGACGTTGTACGCGTCTATACGCGCACCCTGGACGACATCACGGACCGGCTGCCCGAGCTGACGGCCCTCGCGGGCGAGTTGCCGGGTGCGCGGTTCATTCTCGACGGCGAGGTCATCGCGCTCGACGCGGCCGGGCGCCCCCGGTCGTTCCAGGAGATCGCCGGGCGCGTCGGCTCCCGTCTCGACGTGGCCGCCGCGGCGGCGGAACTGCCCCTGTCCCCGGTCTTCTTCGACGCGCTGTCCGTCGACGGCCAGGACCTCCTCGAACTGCCCCTGCGGGAGCGGCACACAGTACTCGCCCGGCTCGTGCCCGCACCGATGCGCGTGCGCCGCCTCACCGTCGAGGACCCGGCGGACGAGGCGGTCCGCCGCGCCGCCGACGAATTCTTCGCCGCCACTCTCGCGCGCGGCCACGAGGGCGTCGTCCTCAAGGGCCTGGACGCCCCCTACAGCGCGGGCCGCCGCGGCGCCTCGTGGCTCAAGGTCAAGCCCGTGCACACCCTCGACCTGGTGGTCCTGGCCGCCGAGTGGGGCCACGGGCGGCGCACCGGCAAGCTCTCCAACCTGCATCTGGGCGCCCGCCGCCCCGACGGCACGTTCGCCATGCTCGGCAAGACCTTCAAAGGCATGACGGACGCGATGCTCGCCTGGCAGACCGAACGTCTGCGGGAACTGGCCGTGAGCGACGACGGTTCCGTCGTGACCGTCCGCCCCGAACTTGTCGTGGAGATCGCCTACGACGGCCTCCAGAAGTCCTCGCGCTATCCGGCCGGCGTCACGCTGCGGTTCGCCCGGGTCGTGCGCTACCGCGAGGACAAGCGCCCGGCGGACGCGGACACCGTGGCCACGGTCCTGGAGCAGCACCCGGTCTGAAGCCGTCTTGGGCCGGGGGCGGCCGCGCCGCGCGTCAGCCCGGGTCGGCGGCCCTGCCGCGCCGGTTCGGACGGCCGTGGTCGAGCCAGGCGCGTTCCCATTGGCGGGTCAGCACCGGATAGACGACGAGGTAGCGGAACGGGAGGATGCAGGCCATGTAGATCCGCCCGAACCGGCCGTTGGGCTTGACCAGGGCCGCCATGCGCAGTTCGTATCCGCCCTCGTCGGTCCGCACCCAGCCCACGTGCATGATGGCGTGGACGGTCTTGTTGCCCAGTTCCCGGGCCACCTCGTTGTCGAGCTGGTACACCTCGGAGAACGGGTCGGTGCAGGGGACGGCGTCGCGCGCGGTCCGGGCCAGGTCGGGCGGGAGGCGGTCGCACAGCGAGGCGACCCGGCCGCCCAGGCCCGCCCGCTCGGAGTCCCAGCCGAGCAGGCCGCCGAGCTTCCAGCGCACCGCGAACAGGAACCGGACCGCTGCGGGCTCCTCCCGGATGTCGTACGCCGTCTTCAGCGCCTTGACCATCACGGGGAAGTCGTCGGGACCGGCGTCGGGCGCGCGGAAGGACCACACGTCCTCGATCCGGAAGTCCTGGGTGAACTCGTGTATCCGCCACGGCTGTGCGAGGTGGGCGGCTTTCGGGATGCGCATCGGTCATTCCTTCCAAGCCGGTGTGCCCTGTGGGTGGCACGGGGACGCGGCGACCGCGCCGCCAGTCATCCCGTACCGGAGAAATGGATCCGCCAGTTCCGGAACCACTGGTATCGTTACTACTGGTTCCGTATGATGCGCTCATGTCCGCTCGAAAGCAAGCCCGCAACCCGGGGGGCCGCCCCCGGGACAGCCGCGTCGACGACGCGATCGCCCCCGCCGTGCTGCAACTCCTGGGCGAGGTGGGGTACATGCGGCTCACGATGGCCGAGGTGGCCGCGCGGGCCGGGGTCGGCAAGGCGGCGATCTACCGCCGCCACGCCACCAAACAAGAAATGATCTTCGACGTGCTGCTGCCGGACCAGTTCCTGGCCGTGGCGCCCGACCGCGGTTCCCTCCGCGCCGACCTGGCCGCCGTGCTCGACGAGGTCGCGGAGGCCATGACCGCTCCGCCGCAGGGGACGGTTCCCGGTCTCCTTGCCGACCTCCACGCCGATCCCGCCCTGCGCGAGCGGTTCGACGAGAAGTATCTGGGAGCCCAGCGCCGGACCCTCACGGAGATCCTGGACCGCGCGGCCGCGCGCGGCGAACTCGCCGCCCGCCCCGACCCGGCCGCCCTCAACGCCCTGCTGGTCGGCCCCGTCTTCGCCTGGCTGTTCCTGCTGTCCGAGTCCCCCGACCGGCTCCCCGCCCTGACCGCCACCCTGCTCGACGCGGTCCTGGCCCTCACCGCGCGGGACCCGCACGCGTGACGCGAAACGGCGCTTCCCGTGCCCCGACGGGGAGTTGAGGGGCGGTCCTGCGGAATTTCACATGCCTGTGACTGCTGTTGCGAGCGCGCTCAGCGCTGTACCGTCTCGGTCGAAGTCCGGTGGCGTGGAAGGGAGCGGCGCATGTCCGGCCCCCCGATCGGATGCACTCCGGACGGCGTCCGTCGCTGACCCACCCCTTGCCATCAACACCGCGTACAGCCTGTCCACACCCCCCACAGTTCCGGCTCCCGAGGGAGCCGGCCTCACGAATGAAGGGACAGCAATGCGGCATTACATACGGCTGGGAATAGCCGGCACCGCGGCGGCGGTCGTCCTCACGGCGTTACCGACGGCCCACGCCCTGGCCACACCGGAGTCCGCCCGCACGAGCAAGGCGTCCGCCGTGGTGACGCTCCGCTACGACGACACCCGGGCGGCCGGCTGGGAGGCCGCGATCACGGCCGGAGTCGCCTCCTGGAACGCGAACGTCGGCAACGTCAAGCTGGTCAAGGCCGCGCCCGGCACCCGTGCCGAGATCCAGCTCGTGGCCACCAGCGGCTGGCCGCAGGCCACCCTCGGTCCGGTCCGCCCCGGCGGCCGTGGTGTCGTCCAACTCGGCCAGGAAGCCGTCACCCAGGGCTACGACAAGACCCGCATCGCCGCCCATGAGATCGGCCACAACCTGGGCCTTCCCGACACCAAGCCCGGCCCGTGCTCGCAGTTGATGTCGGGCTCCACCGGCGGGGTCTCCTGCAAGAACGCGGTTCCCGACGCCGCCGAACGGGCGCGGGTCGAAGCCGCGTACCGCAGCGGCGCGGCGGCACGCACGCCCACCGACGGCCGCGTACTGGTCGACGCGCGGTAGCTCCCGGCACGGTCCCGGCGCGACGATGCCCGACCGTGGTCCGCACGGTCGGGCATCAGCTCGCGCCTCTCGCCGTCCCCCGGGGTCATCGCCCCCGCGGCCCCCGCCTTCGAGGCATGTGTCCGTCCTTCACGCCGCCCCCCGCGTCCGGCGCGCGGCCGGTGCCGTCGCCGTCGTGCCACCAGCTTGGCGAGCCCGTGTGCTGGAGCCATGACGTCCGCGTACGAGCTGTGCCACGGCTCGGCGGACAGGCGCGGGGAACGGCTGAAGGACAGCCGTCACGACAGGCCGACCACCCGCAGGGCCAGGCCGATCGCCGGCTTCGGGCCGAACGACGTGGACTTGCGCGGCAGCAGCACCCCGGCCCGCGCCAACTCCCGCACCTGCTCCTCCCCGAGCGCGGGCAGCAGCACGGCACTGCCCCGGCCCGGCGCGGCCACCGCCGCGACGGCCCTGGCCGCGTCGTGGTGGTGGCGTACCGCGCCGGGCAGCTCCGGCACCGACCAGGCGGCGCCGATGAGCAGATGGTCGCTGACGGCCGAGGGGAGCGCGGCCCACTGCGGCGGCCGCCCGGCGAGGGCGTCGCGCAGGGCGCCGGGTTCCGGATCGCTGACGGTCCAGGCCCTGCCGCCGCCGGTGAGGACCAGCTCGTCGGGCGCGGGCGGGCGCGGCCCCTGCGGCAGCCGCCGGACGCGGGCGACCTCGGCGGCCGCGGACGCCGCCTTCTCCGGGTCGAGTCCGGGCAGCACCCGGTGGATCGCGGCGAGCCGCGGCGGATACGCGACGGTGTCCACGAACAGGGCCAGACTGCTGGCCCAGGGGCTGCTCCGCTCCGTGCCCAGGCGCAGACAGGCGGCGTGGCGGTGGTGGCCGTCGGCGATGAGGGCCTGGTCGGTCTCCACGCCCGCGCTCAGCAGGGCCGTCTCGGCCTCGTCGTGGCACGCCCACACCAGGTGGGTGGTGTCGCCGACGCGGGCCACGGCCGTCGGGGTGCGGCGGGTGATGTGGTGCGTGATCTGCGTGGCCGTCGACCGCGTGCCGCGGTACGTCAGGAGCAGCGGCTCCAGCTGGGCGCGCAGGCCCGCCATGTGCGCGGCCCGCTGGCGTACGACGTGGGCGGACACGTCCTCGTGGGGCAGCAGGTCCCGGGCCGTGCCCCGCGGGTGCGGAAGCGGCAGTTCGCCGATCACTCCGCGCTGCAGGATCCGGGCGCCGCGTTGCTGCTGGTACACGTACAGGGCGGGGTGTTCGTCGCGCCGCAGTACGCCGCGCCGCAGCCAGCGCTGGAGCCAGCCCGCCGCGGCCTGCGGGTCGGACGCGTAGATCAGGCGCGCGATGTGGTGCGGGCGCACGCGCTGGGAGCGCGCGTGCGCCGGTTCGAGGTCGTCGTGGGGCGGGGCCACGAGCGCGGACAGGTCACCGGCGCGGTCCTCGTCGTAGCGCACGGCCCTGAAGGGGCGCAGGCGCGGTGGAGTCGGGCCGGGCACGGTCAGGTCGGAGGTGGACATGGGGCACTCCTGTGGGATGGCGCGGCCTGCCGGGGGCAGGCGTCAGACGACGTCTGCCCCCGTCCGCCACGGGTCAGTGGGTCAGGCCGCCGCGGGCCGCGGCGCGGGCGGCGCCAATCGGCCAGTGCGGTGCAGGCCGTACAGCGCGCTCGCGCAGCCGAGGCCGAGTGCGAGCAGCGCGGCCCAGGGCAGCGCGGGAAGGCCCGCCTCGCGGGCGGCGTCCAGGGCAGCGCCGGTGAGGAGGTTCCCGAGCGTGATGCCGACTCCGCAGACCGTGTTGTAGAGGCCGTAGTGGGTGGCGACGAGGCGATCGCCGCAGAGGCGGACGATGGTGTCCATCTCGAACGGGTAGGCGATCATCGTGCCGAGGGCCAGGAGCAGCGCCGCGAGCGCGGGCGGCACGGCGGCCAGGGCCCACAGCCCGACGCGCGACCCGGGCACGGGCAGCGCGGTGGCGAGGAGCAGCGGCACGAAGGCGACGCCCATCACCGCGAGGCCCCTGACCAGGGCTTCACCGGGTTCGTAGCGGGCCTTGCACCAGGCGGTGACCTTGGTCTGGCCGACGATGGTGCTCAGTCCGCTGACGGCGAAGAGCGCCGCCACCGCCACGGTGCCGAACTGCCCGTCCCCGCCGACCCTGCGCACGTCCAGGGGCAGCGCCAGATAGACCTGGAAGGACAGGACGTACGAGCCGATCATGGCGGTGGAGAACAGCAGGAACGGCCGGTTGGTGAGGATGCCCCGCCACTGGGTGAGCACGCGCTCCCCCGTGCCCTTTGCGCGCTGTCCGCCGCGGGCCGGCAGGGCGCGGATCTGCACCACGGAGAGCAGGGCGAAGATCGCGGCGGCCACCAGGCAGGTGATGCGGAAGTCGACCCCGGTGAGGACCATGCCGACCAGCGGGCCCAGCAGGATCCCGGCCTGGTAGAAGACGTTGAACAGCGCGAACGCCTCGACCCTGCGCTCCCCCGCGTCCACCGCGAGGTAGGCGCGCACCGCCGGGTTGAACAGCGCGCCCGCGAGGCCGGTGGCGGCCGACGCGGCGAGCAGCGCGGGCAGCGAGTCGACCAGGCCGAGCGTCGCGAAGCCCACCGTCCGCAGGACGCAGCCCGCGACGATCAGGGGTTTGTAGCCGAACCGGTCGGCGAGCGTGCCACCGACGAGGAACATGCCCTGCTGGCTGAAGTTGCGTACCCCGAGGACCAGGCCGACGAGCCAGCCCGCCAGGCCGAGCGTGCCGGAGAGGTGGGCGGCCAGATAGGGCATCAGCATGTAGAAGCCGAGGTTGATGGTGAACTGATTCACCATCAACAGCTGGACGCTGCGCTCGTAGGACCACAGCTGGACGAGGGTGGCTTTCACCGGCCCGCCTCCGGCTCCGCGGTCAGGGTCAGCGGGTCGACGACCTCGGCGCACCGGGTCCAGCGGTGCACTTCCTTCTCGTCGGCGCGGCCGATGACCTCCGGTTCGGCGGCCGGCGGGCTGTCGAGAAGGCCGTGCCGCGCGCAGTAGTCGTCGTCGTACACGGTGCTGAGGTAGCGCTGCGGTCCGTCGGGGAAGATCGCGGCGATGCGGGTGTGGGCGGGCAGGGTGCGGGCGAGCCAGCCCGCGACGAGCGCGACGGCGCCGACGCTCCAGCCGCCGGTGGCGTAGTGGGAGGCGGCGAGGCGGCGGCAGGTCCACACGGCCTCGTGCGGGGCGACCCAGTGGACCTCGCGGAAGGTGTCGTAGGCGACGTTGCGGGGGTAGATGCTGGAGCCGAGGCCGCGCATGACGCGGGTCCGGGCGGGCTGGCCGAAGATGGTCGAGCCGATGGTGTCGACGCCGACGATCTCGATGTCCGGGTACAGCTGGCGCAGGACGCGGCCGACGCCCGCGGAGTGGCCGCCGGTGCCGACGCTGCACACGAGGACGTCGATGTGGCCGAGCTGGGCGGCCAGTTCGAGGCCGAGCGGGGTGTACGCGCGGGTGTTGTCGGGGTTGTTGTACTGGTCGGGGCACCACGAGCCGGGGTGGGCGCGCAGCAGTTCGGTGACGCGGTCGCGGCGCGCCTGCTGCCAGCCCCCGGTGGGGTGCGGCTCCGCGACGATGTCGACGCCCGCTCCATAGGCGGTCAGCAGGCGCGTCATGGACGGTTCGAGGCCGGGGTCGGTGACGAGGGTGACGGGGTGGCCGTGGACCATTCCGGCCAGGGCGAGGCCGAGGCCGAGGGTGCCGCTGGTGGACTCGATGATCCGGCCGCCGGGGCGCAGTTCGCCCCGGGCGCGGGCCCGCTCCACCATGTGCAGGCCGGGCCGGTCCTTGATGCCTCCGGGGTTGAAGCCTTCCAGCTTCGCCCAGAAGCCGTGCCCGGCGGGTGCGAGGGGCTCGGACACGCGCAGCAGCGGTGTGTCCCCCACGAGGGCCGACAGGGCGGAACGGTCGGTGGTCCTGGTGATGTTCATCGGTGACTGCATCTCTTTCGCTCTCGCTCGACGAATGCACGGTGCGTGTTCATCTCGCGTCGCGGTCCCGCGGCGGACGGGTGGTCCGTCTCCGCGGGGCTGCGGGCGCGGCAGCCGGGCGTGCGGCTGCGGGCGAGCGGTCTAGATGCGCCACCGGGCCGTGCGGACGAGAGTCGTCCGGCCCGTTCGTGTTCCTCGTCGCCGCTGTGCCGCGCGGGGTCCCGGCGCCGCGAACACCACACAGGCCGCTGCGGCGGTGAGGGCTCCCGCTGTGGCGGGCGGGGGATCCGCCGCCGGGGCGGCGGGGGTGCGCAGGGGGCCGTCCGGGGCGCACTCCTCGGATCCGTGGTGCTGGTGGGGGCTGTGCGGGGAGGCGTCTTCCACGCTGGGAACGGCGGTGGTGGCCGCGACGGGCGGGCGCTGGGGCCCGTGGTTCTCGTCGAGCGGTCCGTGGACGAGGGCGCACAGCACCATGACGGCGAGCAGGGCGCCGCGGACGAGCACGGCGATCCTGCGGCGCCACGGTGTGTGCCGCCTTCGGGGGCAGGCGGGCACGCGGGGGTATACGGACACGGGTCCTCCGGTCGTGCGCCTCCGCGACGGCGGCGGCCGTGCAGGGGGCGACGACGGATGTGAGTGGGGGTGTGGGGAGCGAGCGGCCTCCGGCGACGGCCGCTCCCGCCGTCCACGGACAGACGGACGGACGGGCGGAGGGGGCCGGGGCCGGGCGGGCCGGGGCCGGGCGTCGCGGGTTAAACCTGTTGGACCACGGATGACTTGAGGGCCACGGATGGTGCGAGCGCATCCGCGTACGCGTCGAAGGCGCGGCTCGCGGGCGGGCGCCCGGGAGCGCCCTGCTGCCCGACCGAGGCGGCCAGGCCGGGCGCCGCGAGGGCCGGTCCCTGTGCGGGCTGCACCGAGGCGCACTGCTCGTCCGGGTGCGCGGAGCCGTGTTCCCCGTGGCAGCCGTCGTCCGCGGCCACGGCGGCGGCCTCGGCCGCGGGTGCGGGCGCGTCCACGGCCGTGCCCGTCACGGTCACGGCGCTGGTGGCCAGGTGCGCCCCGGCGTTGTCGGGGCTCGCCCCGTGCGCGAGGGCCACGGCGAACAGCAGCGCGACGAGCGCCAGGCGCCGCAGCAGCGGACCCGTCGCACCACGGGGTTCCGCGCCAGCACGGTCCCGCGCCATGCGCCGGGGTGACCAAGCCGTAACCACGCCGTGATCCTAACCAGCTCTCGACGCCGCTCCGTCAACTCCCCCGAAACAACGCCATCGCGCCAGGCGAATGACCGAATCCCCTCCGTGCCGGCGCCCGGACCGTCAGCGCAGGTCGAGCCGCATGACGACCCGGGGGTGCCCGGCGAGCACCGAGGTGGTGTCGGCGGCGTGGGTGAAACCGGCGCGTTCGAAGTTCTTGCGGATCCCGGCGTAGGCCATCGTGAGGTCGACCCGCGCGTCGCCGTTGTCGAGCGGGTACGCCTCGATCGCCGGTGCGCCCCGGTCGCGGGCGAACGCGACGGCACCGGCGATCAGGGCGTGCGAGATGCCCTGTTTGCGGTGGCCGGGGCGGACGCGCAGGCACCACAGCGACCACACCGGCAGGTCGTCGACGTACGGGATCTTCCGGCTGCGGGCGAACGAGGTGTCGGCGCGCGGCGCCACGGCGGCCCAGCCGACCGGCTCGTCACCGTCGTAGGCGATCACCCCGGGCGGCGGGTCGGCGCGGCACAGCTCGGCGACGTACGCGTCCCGGGCGGGCCCGCGGAGTGCGTTGTTGAGCTTGGACGGGATCCGATGGCTCAGGCACCAGCAGACGTTCGCCCCCGGCGTCTTCGGACCGACCAGCGTGCGGACGTCCTCGTACGCGGCTGCCGGACGCACCTTGATGACCATGGCACCACGATGTCACGGCCCCGGCAGGCGGGCGTGATACGGGCGGACTCGAAGCCCGGAACGGGCACGCACCCGCCACGGCACAGCTCCCGCCCTCCTTCTGAGCACCGGGGATGAGAGCGCTCTCCCAGTCAGAACCGGTCACAGAAAGCCCCTGCGCGGGCACGGTCTTCTCCCCGCCGAGCCGATAGAAAGACATGTGGCTGTCGGTTTCGAGTGGTTGCGGACGGCAGCACAGCCGCGCCGTCCCCGCTCGTCGCCACCGCGCTCGCGCGGCCCGGGTCGCCTACAGGTGCTGGGGCCTGGCCGCGCGAGGAAATGACGTCGGCGGCAGCGGACACGGCGCGCAGGCGGTGACCGGGCGACGCCCGGTCACCGCCGCACACCGGGCTTGCCCGTTCCGGCCCGATCACCGCTGTGGCAGCGCTACGCTCCGGGGCCCTCACACTGCCTCGGGGGGACCCATGCGCCGCTCCACCATCCTCATCCCCACCGGCGTCCTGGCCGTCGCCGGAGTCCTCACGGGGACCGTCCTGTGGCTCACTCCTCCCTCGTACGACCCTTCGTACGACGACCGCGTCCAGGACTGCGCCCACGCTCTCCGCGAGCGGAACGACGCGGGTGACGAGGGGCGCCCGGGGGCCTGCGACGGCGTGAAGCGGCAGGACTACGCCACGCTGGTCGCCGATGTCGGACGCGAACGTTCCTGACCCCGGCGGCGTCATAGCGGCATCCGTCGTCGAAAGGGCCGACATGACCGTCGTGCGTCCCCGTGTTCCCGTCCGCTTCGTGGCCTCCGCCGTGCTGGTCGTGGGGGTGGGGGGCACGACCGCCGCCTGTGGGGACGAACCCGCCGCGCTCGTCGCGAAAGCGGGGCCCGCGGCTGCCGCGCCGACGGGCGGGGGCGGCTGGAAGGAGCCGTCCTCGTACGCGTACACGCTCAGGTCGGGTGCGGGCGAGCGGCCGCTGATCGGGACGTTCCGTGTGACGGTGCGCGGCGGGAAAGTGAGCGAGGCGGTCGGCCTGGACGACAGCGGGCGCCGCGTCGTCAAGGAGCTGCCGGAGCACGTGCCCACCATCGGCCAGCTGTTGGCGGAGGTCGAGCAGGCCAAGCGCGAGAAGGCGCACACGGCCGAGACCGAGTACGCGGCCGACGGGCACCCGGTGCGGATCACCCTGGACCGGGAGAAGGAGGCGATCGACGACGAGGCCCTGTACGTCATCAGCGCCTACGAGCCGCTCAGTGGCGCGACGCAGCCAAATGGGTGACGAACGGTCACCTTTCCGGCCGAGGGACGGTTACGGGTTGCGGCAGGGCGAGATGAGTGTCCGACCTCGACGCTCCGACGGCATCGCCGTCGCGTTCCGCAGGCCGCCACTGCCGGGAAGGAAGAACGATCGTGAAGATCGCCAAGGCCGCCTTCGGTGTCGTCGGCGTCGCGCTGGCCCTCGGGGCCGTCACTCCTGCCGTCGCCGCCGAACCGCTGGGCGGAGGACAGCAGTTGCTGGACACCGCCGTCACCGGGAACAAGACCCCGCTCGACGCCGTCGACGTGAAGAAGGTCGTCGGCACCGTGGACGAGGCCGCGGGGAAGCTGAAGAAGGCCGACGCCACCAGGGCCGCAGGCAAGGTCGGCGAGGTCGCGAAGGGCGCGGGCGCCCTCTAGACCTCCCGCGCGTGACGACGCGGCGTCCCGGGAAACCGGGGCGCCGCGTCGTGCTGTGCCCACCCTCGGACGGCACTGCTGGGTGACCAGCGCCTTGTCACAACTCACCGCTACAGAGCCACTGTTGAGCGTGCGGCGCCGCGCGGTGGCGGTGCGGAGACGAGAAAGGGCACGCGAGTGGATCCTGTGGTGGCCGGGGCAGTGGCGACGGTGCTCGTCAGTGTCGTCAGCGGCGTGGTGAAGATAGTCCGCCAGTGGCTCGGCAGGGAGGTGGAGCTGGCGCGCATCACCCACGAGGCCCTGACCGAGCGGGTGCGCTGCACCGCTCCGTGGGCGTCGCTGCGGGAGTCCCGCGACGGCCATCACGTACAGGTCGTCGCCGCGGCGCGGCAGACGCCCGGGCGCGCGGCGGCCCGCCCCGGCCGCCCCTCGGCCCCGGTGATCGGGGGTGGCCGTCGTGGAGGAAGCCGCGAGCGCTGAGCTGAGTCCGCCACGGCCACTGGAGGCCGACGCGGTCGCGCTGCCCGGCCGGGAGCTGGCCGAGGAGCTGCACGAGACCGAGTACCCGGCCCTGGTGCGGTTCCTGCTGTTCCACGGGGCTTCCTGGAGCGAGGCGCAGGATGCCGCGCAGGACGCGTTCACGCAGATGTGCGCCCCGGGCGTGGCCATCCGCTACCCCAAGGCCTGGCTGCGCACGGTGGCCTGGCGCTCGTGGGTGGCGCAGCAGGTCAGCCTGGAGGACAGCTGCGCGGAGCCGCCGGAGCCGCGCGTGCTCGTGCGGTGGCAGACCCCCGCGCACGCGGCGGAGCTCGGCGAGGAGGCCCGGCACGTCACCGCCCTCCTGCTCGGCCTCCCCGCCAAGCAGCGGGCCGCCATGGCCTGGCACCTCGACGGGTTCACCACGCAGGAGAGCGCTCGCGCGATGGGGACGACCCAGGCCGCCGTCCGGCAGAACCTGGCGCGGGCCAGGGCCGCGCTGCGGGCGGGCCTCGGTCTGGAGGGCGTCGGCGTCTGCGACGTACACGAGAGGCAGCGATGAGCCACGACGGGGGTACGACGAGCCGCGACCGGGAGTCCCCGAAGGGCCCCGGCCACGAGGGCACGCGCGAGGCGGACCGCGTGCTCGACGCCCTGCTGGCCGCCGCGCACCGCCGCGTCGGCATCGCCGTGCACGACCGGATCATGGGGCAGGGCGGCCCGCCCGAGCTCCGCGACCCCGACCTCGCCCTGGACCGGATGCTCGCCACCACGTACCGGCAGACCGAACTCGCCGTCACCACGCGGCTCGACCGGGAGAGCGGGGCCGCCGGGGAGCCGCGGGCGGCACAGGGGCCGGAGGCGCCCGCCGACCACGCGTTGCTGCGGCGGCCCGCGGCGGTGCGTCTGAAGTACCGCCTGGAAGCATTGCGCATCGCCCATTCCTTCGGCCCCGTGGGCCTCCTGGACTCCCTGCGGGCCGCGCTGCGCGAGGCGCGGTGCCTCGCGGAGCTCCTGGAGGCGGACACGGCGCCCGCCGGGGCGCACGAGTGTGTCCGCCGCCTGGACGCGCGCCTCGCCCAGGTGCGGCTGCCGCCCGCGCCCCGGCGCCGCGCCTCGCCCGTGATCGGCCGGAGCTATCTGGCCGCCGTGGAGGACTTCCTCGCGCCGGGAGCGGAACAGCTCGTCCGGGCGGTACGGGACGTGCGGCTGCTGCTCGACGAGGAGCTCGCGCCCTGCCTCATGGACGAGCCGGACGGGCCGGATGAGCGGGACGGGCCGGACGGTCCGGACGAGCACGGCAGGACGGGCGAGCACGCCGCCGTGCCCGGCTATCCCCTCGGCGCCGACGTCGTGGCGCAGGACCTCGTGGACGACCTGGCCGACGCCCATGACCAGGCCGTGGCCCTCTGCCGCGCGATCAGCGACGTGGAACGGGCCAGCACGGACTTCGTCGGGGCCGATCTGCGGGGCGCCAGGCTGGACGGCGTACAGCTGGAGGGCATCAAGTGGGACGCGGCGACCGCGTGGCCCTCGGAGTGGGAGCCGCTGATCCGGCGGGCGTCGCTGCCGGTCGGCGGGGAGCGGGGTGTGCTGGTGGTCGCGGCGGAGCCGTACGACAGCGTGGTGTCCGCCGACGTGTAGCCCCGCCGCCGGGACGCGGGGCCCGGGGCGGCGCGGGCGGCCGCAGCCGCGCCCGCACCGCTGTCCACCGCCTCCCTCCGCGTACCACCAAGTACCGGCCAAGGATCGGCAAAATCCGGACCGATAGGGTGGCATGAACACGAAGTCGCCCACCAGCACCAAGGGAGAGCTGTGTCCGCTTCACGTTTGAGCCGCACCCCGTTGCCCGGCATCGGCACGCGCTACGACCTCGCCACGCGCGAGCAGCGACGGCTGTCCGTCGTGGCGCACCGGGACGGCGGGCGCACGCTCAGCGCCTACCGGTCCGACGACCCGGACGCCTGCGCGCTGTCGCTCCGGCTCACCTCGGGCGAGGCGGCGGCGCTCGGTGACGCGCTGCTGCCCGCGCCGCAGTGCTCCACGGTGCTGCACACCACCGACCTCGGCCTGGTCGCCGAGCGCGTCGAGATCGCCGGCAGCTCGCACTGGAACGGCCGACTGCTCGGCGACACCCGGCTGCGCACCGAGACCGGCACGTCGGTCGTGGCGGTGCTGCGCCGGGCGGAGGCCATTCCGTCGCCCGCGCCGGACTTCCGGCTCGCGGGCGGGGACACGCTCATCGTGATCGGCACCCGCGAAGGCGTGGAGAGCGCCGCGACGATACTCGGCAGGGAGTGAGCGCGTGCATTCTGCTGTCCTGCTGATCGAGTTCGGCGCCATCATCCTCGCGCTCGGCCTGCTCGGGCGGGTCGCCGGGCGGTTCCAGTTCTCCCCCATCCCGCTGTACCTCCTCGCCGGGCTCGCGTTCGGCACCGGCGGCGTGCTGCCGCTCGGCGCCAGCGAGGAGTTCGTCGCCATAGGCGCCGAGATCGGCGTCATCCTGCTGCTCCTCATGCTCGGCCTGGAGTACACGGCCAGTGATCTGGTCAGCAATCTGAAGACGCAGTACCCGGCCGGGATCGTCGACTGCGCGCTCAACGCGGTGCCGGGGGCGGCCGCCGCCCTCCTGATGGGGTGGGGTCCGGTCGCCGCGGTCGTCCTCGCCGGAGTCACCTGGATCTCGTCCTCCGGCGTCATCGCCAAGGTGCTCGGCGACCTGGGGCGGCTCGGCAACCGGGAGACCCCGGTGATCCTGAGCATCCTGGTCCTCGAAGACCTCGCCATGGCCGTCTATCTGCCCATCATCACGGCCCTGCTCGCCGGGGTCGGCTGGGCAGCGGGCAGCCTGACCCTCGCGATCGCCCTCGGTGCGGCGGGCGCCGTGCTCTTCGTCGCGGTGCGCTACGGCCGGCTCATCTCGCGGTTCGTCTCCAGCGACGACCCGGAGAAGCTGCTCCTGGTCGTCCTCGGTCTGACCATCCTCGTCGCGGGCATCGCCCAGCAGTTGCAGGTGTCCGCCGCCGTCGGCGCGTTCCTCGTCGGCATCGCGCTGTCGGGCGAGGCGGCCGAGGGCGCGCACACCCTCCTCGCTCCGCTGCGCGACCTGTTCGCCGCCGTGTTCTTCGTCTTCTTCGGCCTGCACACCGATCCGGCGAGCATCCCTCCGGTGCTCCTTCCCGCGCTGGCGCTCGCCGTCGTCACCGCGTGCACGAAGATCGCCACCGGGTACTGGGCCGCGCGGCGCGCCGGCATCTCCGTCAAGGGGCGCTGGCGGGCGGGCGGCGCGCTCGTGGCGCGCGGCGAGTTCTCCATCGTGATCGCGGGGCTCGCGGTCTCCGCGGGCATCGAGCCGTCGCTCGGCCCGCTGGCCACGGCGTACGTCCTGATCCTGGTGGTGGCAGGGCCGCTCACCGCCCGCTTCGTGGAGCCCATCGCCGCCTTCGCGGGCAGCCTGTCCCGGCGCCGGGACGACCAGGCGCGGGAGGGGGAGTGCGCCCCCGCGGAGCGCTCCCCCGCCGAACGGCCCGACGAGCGCGCCCCGGTCGCCGAGCCGCGCACGTCCGAGGTCATCGACGTGGACTGAGCGCCGCTCGACCGGACGGCCGCCGGGGCCGGGGCGTGATGGTCACGCCCCGGCCCCGGCGGCCGTCCCTGCGCGCCCACGCCCCCGCGCACCGCCTCGGGCGTGCCGCGCCGACGCTCTCGGCCCCCTCCCCGCCCAGGTCGCGGCGCCTGCGCGGGGCGCTTAGCGTGTGACGGGGGTGTCTTTCGAGGCGGGGGGTCTGGAGGCCACCAATGGACCACACGCCCGGCCCCGAGCCCGCGCCGCGGGACACCCCGGACCCGATACCCCACGGGGCGGAGCCGATCGCCCACACGGCGGACCCGACGCCGCAGCCGGCCGTCCCGCCCCCGGCCCACACCGCGCACCACACGGGCGGCAAGCACGAGCACCGGTGGCTGATCCTCGCGGTCATCGCCATCGCGCAGCTCATGGTGGTCCTGGACGCGACGATCGTGAACATCGCGCTGCCGTCCGCCCAGCGCGACCTGGGCTTCACCGACGGCAACCGGCAGTGGATCGTCACCGCCTACGCCCTCGCCTTCGGCAGCCTGCTGCTGCTCGGCGGGCGCATCGCGGACCTGGTGGGCCGCAAGGCCGTGTTCATCGCGGGGCTCGCCGGGTTCGCGCTCGCCTCCGCGCTCGGCGGCGCCGCGACCAGCTTCACCATGCTGGTGCTCGCCCGAGCCCTCCAGGGCGTGTTCGGCGCGCTGCTCGCGCCCGCCGCGCTCTCGCTGCTCACCACCACGTTCACGGACCCGCGCGAGCGCGCCAAGGCCTTCGGCATCTACGGCGCCGTCGCCGGGTCGGGCGCGGCGGTGGGCCTGCTGCTCGGCGGCGTCCTGACGGAGTACCTGGACTGGCGCTGGTGCCTGTACGTGAACCTGGCCTTCGCCGCGGTCGCCATCGTCGGCGGCGCCCGGCTGCTGCACCCGGGGGCGCCGCCGGACCGGCCGAAGCTGGACGTGCCCGGCACGCTGCTGGTCTCCGCGGGCCTGTTCTGCATCGTGTACGGCTTCTCCAACGCCGAGACGCACGCCTGGGGCGACTGGATGACGTGGGGCTTCCTCGCCATCGGCGTCGTACTGGTCGCCGCGTTCGCCTGGTGGCAGACGCGGGCCGCGCATCCCCTGCTGCCGCTGCGGGTGGTGCTCGACCGGGACCGCGGCGCGTCCTTCCTCGCCATGTTCATCTCCGGCGCGGGCATGTTCGGCGTGTTCCTGTTCCTCACGTACTACATGCAGCAGATCCTCGGCTACACCCCGATCAAGACCGGTCTCGCGTTCCTGCCGATGGTCGCGGTGATGGTCGTGGTGTCCGTCCTCACGACCAACGTGTTCGTGCCGCGGTTCGGCGCCAAGCCCATCGTGCCGCTCGGCATGGGCCTTTCGGCGGCGAGCATGGTCTGGCTGACGGCGCTCGACACGACCAGTGGCTACGGAGCGCACGTGCTGCCGCCGCTCCTGGTCATGGGACTCGGCCTCGGCCTCATCTTCGCCCCGGCGATGAGCATGGCCACCTCCGGCGTCGCCGCGCACGACGCGGGCGTGGCCTCCGCGATGGTCAACACCACCCAGCAGGTGGGCGGTTCCATCGGCACCGCGCTGCTCAACACCCTCGCCACCAGCGCCGCGACCAACTATCTGACCGGCAAGAAGCCGACGCCCGCCGTGCAGGCCCAGGCGCAGATGCACAGTTACGAGACCGCGTACTGGTGGTCGGCCCTCTTCTTCGCGATCGGACTGGTCGTTACGTTCGTCCTGTACCGCAGGGGCCGTCCCGCGGGCGGGCACCTGAGCGAGGGCGCGGTCCATATGTGAACGGGCACGGATGAGCCGCGGTCCACATGTGATCGGGCACGGATGAGCAGGCAGAAGGGCGAGCGATGACAGCGCACTCCTCCCCCGAGCCCGCCTCCACCGGCCCCTCTGCCGGACCTCCTTCCCGGGGGCCCTCCGCGGACGACGCCGGTGTGGCCCTGGCCTCGCCGCGCGGCCGCTGGGTCCTCGCGTGCGCGGTGCTGGCCTCCGGGATGGCGATGCTGGACGGCACGGTCGTCAACGTCGCCCTGCCGACCCTCGGCCGCGACCTGGACGCGTCGATCTCCAGCCTCCAGTGGGTGGTCAACGCCTACATGCTCACGCTGTCCGCGCTGCTGCTCCTCGGCGGCGCGCTCGGCGACCGCATCGGGCGCCGGCGCACGCTCGTCATCGGCGTGGTGTGGTTCGCGCTGGCCTCCGCGCTGTGCGGGCTCGCCCAGGACGCGGGCACGCTGATCGCCGCGCGCGCCCTGCAAGGGGTGGGCGGCGCCCTGCTCACCCCCGGCTCCCTGGCCCTGGTGCGGTCCTCGTTCCGGCCCGAGGACCAGGCCAAGGCGGTGGGCGCCTGGTCGGGCCTCGGCGGCGTCGCCGGGGCGGTGGGACCCTTCCTCGGCGGCTGGCTGATCGACGGGCCGGGCTGGCGCTGGATCTTCCTCATCAACATCCCGCTGGCCGCCGTGGTCCTCCTGGCGGCCCGGCACGTGCCGGAGAGCCGCGACGAGCACGCCGCCACCCAGCGGTTCGACGCCCCGGGCGCCGTGCTGGCGGCACTGTTCCTGGCAGGCGTGAGCTTCGCGCTGATCGGCGCCTCCGGTGACGCGTCGGTCGCCGCCGCCGTCCTGCCGGGGATCAGCGGCCTGCTCGCGGGCGCCGCCTTCCTCGCCGTCGAGCACCGGCGCCGCGACCCGATGCTGCCGCTCGGCCTGTTCCGCTCCGGCCTGTTCTCGGCGGCGAACGTCATGACGTTGTGCCTGTACGCCGCCATCGGCGGCATCCTGTTCCTGCTGCCCGTCCAACTGCAGACGACGCTCGGCTACGACGCGTTGCAGGCGGGCACGGCGACGCTGCCCATCACCGTCCTGATGCTGCTCCTCTCGGCGCCGGCGGGCGACCTGGCCCGGCGCGTCGGACCGCGCCTGCCCCTCACCCTGGGCCCGCTCGTCGCGGCCGCCGGGGTCCTGCTGATGCTGCGGATCGGCCCCCACTCCTCGTACGCCACCGACGTGCTGCCCGCGGTCGTCGTCCTCGGCGTGGGCATGAGCGTGTTCGTGGCACCCCTGACGGCGACGGTCCTCGCCTCGGTGGACGCCTCCCGGGCCGGACTCGCCAGCGGCGTCAACAACACGGCCGCACGCATCGCCCAACTCCTCGTGGTCGCGGCCCTGCCGCTCGCCGTCGGCCTGAGCGGCACGGCGTACGCGGATCCCGACGCGCTGGACACGGCCTTCGGCAAGGCGGCGTGGGGCTGCGCGGGCCTGTTCGTCCTCGCGGCGCTCGCGGCGGTGGCCTTCGTCCGGCCGCGCCCCGCGGACTGGCACGCCGAGGCGGGCAACGCACCGCACTGCAAGGCCAATGTCGCGGTGTCGGCGCCGCCGTTGGAGCCGGGCGTGTGCGGCGGCGAGGGCGACGGGCGAGGCCCGCGGCCGACGTGAGGCGGGCGGCGTGGGCGGGCCCGCGCACGGGATGAGGCGGGCCCGCGCACGGGATCCGGCCAGAGAGCGTGCGGGGTCCGGCGCCCGGAGCGGCCGGGCCCGTGTGCCCGGCGCCGCGAGAGCGAACGGCTCGCGTCCGTCAATCGCCAGGTGCCGTAGCCCAGTTAGATGACGCGCCGGTGCCGGGGGCGTGACCGCGAGGGCCTATCGTGTACGTCATGTCCGCTCCCGAGCTGATCCGCATCGTCTCCCGCTCCTCCCCCATGGCCCTGGCCCAGGTCGAGCGCGTACGCACCGAACTCGCCGCCCTGCACCCCGGAGTCCGTACCGAGGTCCTGCCCGTGACGACCTCCGGGGACCGCTGGATGGGCGACCTGGCGCAGCTCGGCGGGAAGGGCGCGTTCACCAAGGAGGTCGACGCGGCACTCCTCGCCGGTGAGGCGGACCTCGCCGTGCACTGTGTGAAGGACGTGCCCGCGGACCGGCCGCTGCCGCAGGGCACGACGTTCGCCGCGTTCCTCAAGCGGGACGACATCCGCGACGCGCTCATCCATCCGGACGGGCTCACGCTCGACCAACTGCCGCAGGGCAGCCGCATCGGCACGTCGTCGGTGCGCCGCGTCGCCCAGCTCGCCGCGTCCCACCCGCATCTGACGTGCGTACCGATGCGCGGCAACGCGGGCCGCCGGCTGCAGAAGCTCGCGGCGGGCGAGGCCGACGCCCTGATGCTCGCCGTGTCCGGCCTGGAGCGGCTCGACTCGATGCACCTGGCGTCCGAGGTGCTGTCCGTGGAGACGATGTGCCCGCCGATCGGCGCCGGGATCCTCGCCCTCCAGTGCCGCGAGGACGACGTCGCGACCATCGACCTGGTGAGCGGGCTCGGAGACCGTGACGCCTGGCGCGAGGCCACGGCCGAGCGGATGTTCCTGCACGTGCTCCAGGGGCACTGCAACTCGCCGATCGCCGGGTACGCCCGCTGCGACGCGGGGGGCGATCTGTCGCTGCGCGCACGGGTCTTCACGCCCGACGGCAAGCGGGTCCTCAACGCCCACGAGTGGGCGGGCCCCCTCGACCCCGCGACGCTCGGCACCTCGGTGGCCGTGACCCTGCTGCGGCAGGGGGCGCGGGAGCTGATCGACTCGATCGAGCACTGAGCCGCCGCCGGGCGCCCGCCTCAGCCCGTCGTCCAGGGCCGGAGCTTCTCGGGGTTCCGCACCGACCAGAAGCGCCTGATCCGGTCGCCCGCGAAGTCGAACGCCACGACCGAGGCGACGGCGCCCTCGTGCTCGATCACCAGTCCGGGCTCGCCGTTGACCGTCCGCTCCAGGATCCTCAGGTCCGGCACCCGGTTGACGATCATGACGAGCTGACGTGCGACGTGCTCGCTCCCCACGGTGAGCGGCACGGCGCTGACCAGGCCTCCGCCGTCGGCGACGCCCACGGCGTCGGGGTCGAGGAGCCCGACGAGGGCGCCGATGTCCTTGGCCTCCCACGCCTCCTTGAAGCTCCTGACCAGGGCGGCGCGTTGTGCGGCCGGGGTCGGCGCGGGCGCGTCCGAGGCGCGTATACGGCGCCGGGCCGACGAGGCCAGCTGGCGGCACGCCGCCGGTGTCCTGCCGACGATCTCGGACACCTCGGCGAAGGAGTAGCGGAAGACGTCGTGCAGGATGAACGCCACCCGCTCGGCCGGAGTCATCGACTCCAGGACCACGAGGAACGCCATGTTCACCGACTCGTCGAGAGTGACCCGGTCGGCCGGATCGGCCGCCCTGCCGCCTGACCGCGCGTCGGCCCACTCCCTGTGGTCCGGCACCGGCTCCGGAAGCCACTGGCCCACATAGCTCTCGCGCCGGGCCCGCGCCGAGCCGAGCAGATCGAGGCAGATGCGGCTCGCGACCCTCGTCAGCCAGCCCCCGGGCGACACGATCTCGTCCCGCTGCTGCCGGGACATCGCGTACCAGCGGGCGTACGTCTCCTGTACGACGTCCTCGGCGTCGGCGAGGGAGCCGAGCAACCGGTACGCGACATTGATCAGCTGACGCCGCTCACTCATGATCGCGCTCAAGCCCGGGTCAAGCCTGTCGTCCTGGGACTCGCGCGGGGGCGTCATGGTGTCGCTGCTCTCGCTGCCCGGGGTGCGCGGGGTGCTCGGGGCTTCGCTGCTCGGGGTGCTCGGGGTGCTCATGGTGTCGCTGCTCCTCTGGCCGTCTCCGCTGTCATCCATACGACGCAGTCATCCATACGACGCGACAGCACGCCGAAATGTGAGATCGGCACGGGGCCTCACATCTCCGGGGGCTGCCTCGTCGGAGGGTTGGAGCGAGCACGGCTCGTACCCGTGGGACGCATGCGGTCCCGTGAGCAGCGGCTCATCGACGCAGCGCGGCCATCCCCTTCGCCGCGCCTACCTAGGAGATCACCATGGAACCCCGTCTCAACTTCCTCACCAACCCGATCTCGGGCAACGCCCTCAAGCACCTCTCCGCGGCGGGCAGGGCGCTCGCGAAGTCCACGCTGCCCGCCACGACCCGGGAGCTGGTGGCGCTGCGCGCCAGCCAGATCAACGGCTGCGGCTTCTGCGCCGACATCCACACCAAGGAAGCCGCACATGCCGGGGAGACCCCCACCCGCCTCAACCTGCTCGCGACCTGGCGGGATGCCTCGGTGTACACCGAAGCCGAGCGGGCCGCCCTGGAACTCGCGGAGCAGGGCACCCGCATCGCCGACGCGGCGGGCGGGGTCACCGACGAGGCCTGGGCCAACGCCGCCAAGCACTACGACGAGGACCAACTGGCCGCGCTGGTGGCGGAGATAGCCGTCATCAACGCCTTCAACCGCCTGAACGTCATCACCGCGAACCCCGGAGGCGACTACCAGGTCGGCCAGTTCGGCTGAGGCAGCCCGGGCGGGCGCGGGGCCGCGGCGTCAGCCGGGCCCCGCGTCCGCCCGGCCCCCGCGTCGTCCCCGGTCAGCGGATCGGCCGGAACGAGTAGTACTGGTGGGACGGGTCGTTCCAGGAGAAGCCCGGGTCGACCAGTGCGGTCGCGCTGCCCGAGCAGTTGCTGGCGGGCCACAGATGGACCCTGCGGTTGGTCTTGTTGGTCCCGCGGACGGCTCCGGCCGAGGACGTGTTGTAGCAGCGGCCGACCTCCGGGTCGAACTCGATGGTGCGCAGGCCGCTGCTGTCGTAGTACTCGAAGTAGCAGCTTCCGCCGCCGGGCGGCGGACAGGCGGGTTCTCGGGCCTCGGCCGCCGCCTTCGACCCGGTCGCGCCGCCCGTCTGCGCGATGCCGGTGAGACCCAGCGCGAGCATGCAGGTCAGGGCGATGCGCAGGGTGGTCTTGGGGTACGTCATGGTTCCGCTCCTCGTGTCGCGAGCACGTTGCCGCGAGCACGCTCAGGTGCTCGCCGTACTCGTCCGGACACCTCCGGATCGTGCGGTCCACGCCGTACGCCCGTCCATCACCCACACGAGCGGGAGCGGCGCGCAGGGGGCTCGTTGGCCGGATCGTGCGGGTGTGACGGCGGGGCCGGAGGGTGCGGTCGTCGTGGTGGTGGCCGTGGCCGCTGCCGATGTGGTCGGCGTCGCTGGCCGCCACCGTGGCCGATGCCGCCGTGGTCAGCGCCGCCGGGACCGGCGACCGCTTAGGCGCCACCGTGGTCAGCGCCGCCGTGGTCGGTGTCTGGGGGAAAACCCCCAGGTCAGTCGGAGGAAATCACCGTTCCTGCGGCGTTGGCGGGCGGCCTAGCGTGAGGTGTGTTGACCACGCCGGGCGCAGGCCGGGCTTGCCGCAGGAGCTGTGATGATCGAGGTCCAAGGACTCACCAAACGGTACGGTCCCACCACCGCCGTGGACGCCTTGAGTTTCGAGGTGCGCCCCGGAGCCGTGACGGGCTTCCTCGGGCCGAACGGCTCGGGCAAGTCGACCACGATGCGCATGGTCATGGGCCTGGACAAACCCGACACGGGGTGGGCCCGGATCGCCGGACGTCCGTACGGCGAGCTGAGCTGGCCCCTGCGCGAAGTAGGGGCGCTCCTCGAAGCGCGCACCTTCCACCCGGGCCGCAGCGCGCGGGCGCATCTGACGGCGCTCGCCGCAGGTGGTGGCATTCCCCGAGCACGGGTGGACGAAGTGCTGGGTGTCGTCGGCCTGAGTGACGTCGCCGGGCGGCGTGCGGGGACGTTCTCGCTGGGCATGGCCCAGCGGCTGGGCATCGCGGCCGCGTTGCTCGGCGATCCCCAGGTGCTCCTCTTCGACGAGCCGGTGAACGGCCTCGATCCGGAAGGTGTGCGCTGGATCCGGGAGTTGATGCGCTCCCTGGCCGCCGAGGGCCGCGCCGTCCTGCTGTCGAGCCACCTCATCAGCGAGATGGCCCTCACCGCCGACCACCTGGTGGTGATCGGGCAGGGGCGGCTCCTCGCCGACACCTCGGTGCGGGAGCTCACCGCGCACGGCCGCTCCCTCGAAGAGGCGTTCTTCGCTCTGACCAGCGGCTCCGCCGAGTACCGCGGTGTCACCAGCCGGCCGTTCCCCAGCACCACCCAGCGGTCCCACGGTGTCACCAAGCCCACCGACACCGAGAGGAGCCCGCGATGACCACCCTCATCACCACCGCCCACGCCTCCCCCAGGTACGGCTTCCGGCAGGCCGCCCGCATGGAGTGGGTCAAGCTCCGGACCCTGCGCTCGACGTTCTACGCGCTGCTGCTCACCGTGATCGGCATGGTCGCGACCGGCGTGGTCACCATGGCCAACACCAAGGCACCGTCGCCGGACAAGGCAGCCGCGTTCGACCCGACGAACAACGTCCTCGCGGGTGTCGCCCTCGGCCAGTTGCTCATCGGCGTCCTCGGCGTCCTCATCGTCACCGGGGAGTACTCCTCCGGGTCCATACGCTCCACGCTCGCCGCCATCCCGGACCGCCGACTTCTGCTGACCGCCAAGGCATCCGTATACGGCGGAACGGTACTCCTGGTGGGTGAGGCCGTCGCCTTCCTGACGTTCTTCGCGGGACGTGCCGCGCTCACCGACGGGGTGCCGAGGCCGGGCCTTGGAGACTCCGGTGTGCTGCGGGCCGTGCTGATGTCCGGCGCCTATCTGGGGATGATCGGCCTGATGGGCGTGGGAATCGGCGCGATCACCCGGCACACCGCGAGCGCCATCGCCTCGCTCGTCGGCGTCACGTTCGTCCTGCCCGCGCTCATCGGCGGCATATCGGGCCCCACCGTCGCCAAGTACTTCCCGACCATGATCGCCGGTAACTCCCTGGCGGTCGCCAAGCCCGTCTCCGACATGCTCGCGCCGTGGACCGGGTTCGCCGTTCTGTGTCTGTACACGGCCGTCGTCCTCGGCGTAGGTGCGCGGCTGCTGGCCCGACGCGACGCCTGACAGGAAAATGATCACTATGCACGACTCCAGCAAGCCCCTTTCCCGCTCACCCTCCCCCGCCGCCCCGGCACGGTCCTTCCTCCTCATGGTGGTGCGGGCGCCACTGACCCGGCGCGCCTGGAGAGAGGTCGCGTACTGCCTGCTCGCCTTTCCGCTGGGTCTGGTGGGCGGTGTGGTCCTGACGGTGCTCCTCGCCCTGGGCGCGGGCCTGACGGTGTCGCTCCTTGGCGCGGTCGTCGGCGTCCTCATCCTCGTCACGGGGGTGCGGCTGGCACGGGCCCTCGGCGGGGTGCACCGGCGCATGGCCTCCGCGTTCCTCGGGGAGCGGCTGCCACCACTGGAGCCGCCGCAAGCGGGCACGGGGCTCTTCGGACGGCTCGACGCGGGGCTGCGGGACGGCGCGGGTTGGCGGACCGTGTCCTACGTCCTGGTGAAACTGCCGGTGAGCGCGCTCGGGATGTACGCGGTGCTGTGGTGGCTGACCGGTCTCGTCAATGTCACGGCCCCGCTGCGGTGGGCGGTCTTCGGACAGCAGCCGGGCCCCGGTGACGACGAAGGCATGCCCGTCCTCACACCCGTTCCGGCGGGTGGACTAGCAGTGGACACCTTCGCCGGGACGTTCGGGGCCCTCGCACTCGGCGTGGTGCTGCTGTTGCTCGCGCCCTGGCCGACACGTCTGGTGGTGGGAGCGGACCGCTGGCTGCTGCACGCCCTGCTGGGCACCAGTCAACTCGCCGACCGGGTGCGTGACCTGGAGGAAACCCGTGCCCTCGCGGTCGACGACTCGGTGGCGCTGCTGCGCCGCGTGGAGCGCGACCTGCACGACGGGGCACAGGTCCGGCTCGTCGCGGTGGCCATGAGCCTCGACATGATCAAGGAGCGGCTCGGCCCACCAGGCACGGAGGATGGAGCCACTCCCTCCGGCGACGGCGCCTCCATCGACCTGGTCCGCGTACGGCAACTCGTGGACGGAGCCCATCGGAACGCCACGGAGGCACTCACCGAACTGCGCGACCTCGCCAGGGGGCTGCATCCGCCTGCGCTCGACGACGGCCTGCCCGACGCGCTCGCCACGCTCGCCGCCCGCAGCAGCATCCCTGTAGAGCTGACCACCGATGTGCCCCGACGTCCCACCCCTGCCATCGAGACCATCGCCTACTTCTGCGCGGCCGAGCTGCTCACCAATGTGATCAAGCACAGCGGCGCCACACAGGCGATCCTGACGGTGGACGAGTGCCACGACGGGATGCTGCGGCTCCAGGTCGTCGACGACGGCCGGGGCGGTGCGACGATCGGCGCGGGCAGCGGGCTCACCGGCCTCGTCCAGCGGGTGCGGCCCGTCGACGGCCGACTGACGGTCCACAGTCCCGAGGGCGGACCGACGACAGCCGTCGTCGAGCTGCCGATGCACGCGTGAGAGCATGCCGCCATGCGTGTAGTGATCGCCGAGGACGCCGCTGTACTGCGGGAATTGCTGGCCCAGATGCTCATGGAGCGGGGCCATGAGGTGTGTGCCACCGTCGGTGACGCGGACGCGCTGCGCGGGGCGGTGGCCGAGCACCGGCCGGACGTCACCGTCGTCGACATCCGCATGCCGCCGTCGCACACCGACGAGGGCCTGCGGGCCGCCATCGACATCCGTCGCACCCACCCGGGCACCGGGGTGCTGCTCTTCTCCCAGTACGTGGAGACGAAGTACGCCACACGGCTGCTCGCGGACGGCTCGGCGGGTGTGGGCTATCTGCTCAAGGACCGGGTAGCCAACGTCGCGGAGTTCACCGACGCCCTGGAGCGCGTGGCGGCCGGCGGCACCGCCCTGGACCCGGAAGTCGTCACCCAGCTCGCCGGGGCGAGCCATCGGGCGGCGGAGCTGGCGTCGTTGACCGAGCGGGAGCGGGAGGTCCTGAAGCTGATGGCGGAGGGCCGCTCGAACGCGGCGATCGCGCAGGCCCTCGTGGTGTCGGCAGGCACGGTGGAGAAACATGTGGCGTCGGTCTTCGACAAGCTGGGGCTGCCCCCGTCGCACGACCACAACCGTCGGGTGCTCGCGGTGATCCGCCACCTGCGGGCATGAGGAGCCATGCCACGGCCCAACGCCACGGTGCTGCGCGGCAGCCTGCCGCCCCACTCCCTGACACCCGGCCCCCGCAGTCCGCAGTCCGCACGACGCTCCGGTCGAGCTAGGTGTATTGGCCCGCAGGGTTGTTGACTCGACTGATGGGCGACTGACCACCGAGCGCAGTGTGCCCGCGATGGTGGTTGTACGTGTGGATGAACTCTGCCAAGGCGTCAAGGAGGTGTTGGCGCGCTGCCAGAAGGCTGCGGCGGTCTCCTTGCGTTCGTCGGTCAAGACCTCGCTGTGGGCGAGCCGGGAGTGGTCGTCGACGGTTGTGTGGACGAAGCTGTAGCCGATCACAGGGCTGCCGCCCCTGCGCGCGTCGGTCGTGGCCTGTCGGTCGGCGGGGTCTTGCTGGCGGGGCATGATCCGATGGCCACCACCGTCGGCGGCCTCGGTCAAGCGGCCTGACCTCGGCTTCGGGCGGGCCGGAATCATGCGGGTGGGGCGCAAACGAGACACGTGAAGCCGGGACGTTCTCGTCGCCGCCGTGGCGGCGGTGGAGTTCATCACCGTTCTGCGGACCCTCGGACGGCTCGGGCGACCCGAGGGCTCTATGGGTTCACTTCATGTGCGTGTCGAACCAGTCGAGCAACTGCTCCGGGTGTTCGGGGAAGTAGGTGTAGCCGTCCCAGCGGCGGGTGCTGCCTTCGATCCAGAACAGCTTCTTGTCGGCGACGGGGATCGCGTCGAAGATCGCCTGTACGTCCTCGGGCCGGGTGAGTACGTCATCGCGGACCTGGGTGATGAAGGTGGGCACCTGGCAGCTCTTCGCGTACTCGATGGGCGACACCTGGTCGATGGTGAAGCTGGTGACCAGCTGGAATGCCCGGTCGAAGTCGTCGATCCGGTCCGCGATGCCCATCGCGCCGAGGGCCTGTCCGGCCATCACCCGCAGGGAGACCGGCTGTGGGTTGACCAGGCAGCGGACGTCCTCGAAGAGTTCGGGGTGGCGGGCCATCGCGACATAGGTGGAGTTGCCGCCCATGCAGCGGCTGAGCAGACCGAGCGTCATTCCGGCGGTGTCGGGCCGGGACTTGACGTACGTGAGCGAACCGGCCACGTCACGGGACTCGAACAGGCCCCAGGTGAAGAGCTCGCCGTTGGCGGCACCGCTGTGGCCGTGGTTGCGGGCGTCGTAGGTCAGGATGTTGTAGCCGGCGTCGTGCAGGGCCTTGTACTCCGGCAGGAAGTTGACCTCGAAGTCGTTGCCGCCGGGGACCATCTGCTTCCACGGCTCCAGGTGCGAAGGGAAGCCGTAGCGGTTCATCGGCAGCGGGTGGTTGGCGACGATCAGCTTGTCCGAGCCGGGGGCGGGGATCCACCACGCCTCCAGTGGGGTACCGTCCAGGGACGGGAAGGTGACGTCCTCGTAGGCCATCCCGTACTCGTCCGGAGTGTGCAGGAGCGGTGTCCGGACCGGGTGGGTGAACATCCCGCCGACCAAGCCATTGATCATTTCCGAGGTGTCGGCCATGACAGTTCCACCTTCACTTTCAGCCTCATGACGAAATCGCCCGTTATACCCCTCTCTGAAGGAACCTAGCTCTCGGACTCAGGGGAAGCCACTGATGAAGGGCGTACTGCCAGTACACCCTTCCGCGCCTCTCCTGCGCCCCCTCCACCAGGCGGATCCGCCTAACCTGGCTCCCGTGGACCACGCAGCCGAGACCCGGGCGTTTCTCACCTCCCGCCGCGCCGGGATCAGCCCGCAGGAGGCGGGACTGCCCGCCCATGGCACTCGCCGGGTGCCGGGGCTACGGCGCGCCGAGGTCGCCCAGCTAGCCGGGATCAGCGTCGACTACTACGCCCGCCTTGAGCGCGGCGACCTGTCCGGGGTGTCGGACCAGGTCCTGGACGCCCTAACCCGTGCACTGCGGCTGAGCGAGCACGACCGCACCCATCTGGAGAGCCTCGCCCGCACTGCCGGCATGGGGCACCGACGTCGGCGCTGTTCGTCTCCCTCTGCCACGGTACGGCCGAATATTCAGCACCTTCTGGACTCCATGACCGGCCCCGCCTTCGTCGTGAACGGCTGCGGTGACGTGCTGGCCGCCAACGCCCTGGGCCGCATCCTCTACGCCCCCATGATCGAGTCCGCCGGGGACACCACGCCCAACCACGCCCGGTTCACCTTCCTCGACCCCGGCTCCCGCCAGTTCTGGGGCGATTGGGAGAGCGCGGCGGACAACCTCGTCGCCCTCCTGCACGCCCAGGCCGGCCGCGATCCGTACGACAAGGGCCTTACCGATCTCGTCGCGGACCTGTCCACCCACAGTCAGGCGTTCCGCACCCGCTGGGCCGACCATGGCATCCTCCAGTTCCACCAGGGCGCCAAGGTCATCCAGCATCCTGATGCCGGCCTTCTCCACCTCTCCTACGAAACGCTCGACCTGCCCGGCGACGGCCTGATCCTCTTCACCTACGGCGCCGAGCCCGGCAGCGGCTCCGAAGACGCCCTACGCATCCTGGCCAGCCGTGCTGGCGAACCCGACCTCGCCCCCGGGCCGGCCGAGCCCTCCCCCGAGTAGGGACGAGTAGCGGTCGGCAGCCAGCCAGGGCATGACATACCGCAATCAGTCAGGGATCGGGCAGAGGCGGATGCCGTGGCGGGACCGGGGTTGACTGAACGATGGAGCTGGTGGCCTGGCCGAAGAGGAGGAACTGGTCGAGCACGTCCTCCAGGGCGTCGACGGCGGCCACCTGGACACGCAGCAGAAAGCAGTCCTCCCCGGTGATGCGGTGGCACTCGACCACTTCCGGTACTTGGGCGGCCAGTTCAGCGATATTGCGGAGCTGTCCGGGCCCGGGCCGGATGCGGACGTAGGCGGCGACGGGGAGACCGAGTGCCGCGGGGTCGAGATCGAGGCGATAGCCGCGGATGGCCCCCGCGCCTTCCAAGCGCTGCACGCGCTCGGTGACGGTGGGGGCGGACACCCCGACCCGGCGGGCCAGCTCGGACATGCTCAGCCGTGGGTCGTCCCTGAGCCGTGCGAGCACCCGAAGCCCGATGTCGTCAAAAAGGTTCTTGTCGTTCTGAAAGACCTTCCCGGTCTTCCCTTTGCGATATGTAGGCATTCCGGCTCTCGCGCTAATAGTTGTCCATGGCTTAAAGCGTCACCGCTTTCAACAATAGAGCTATGGATATTACGGAAAGGCGCTGCCGAATCCCGGGCCCGCCCAGGGAGTGTCGCGCGGTTATCGGCACCCGCATGGCTGGCGGCCAGCACGGTCTTTCACCACTCGTGCTCGCGCTGCTGTCGACAAGGGCACGCCTCACCGGCGTGGTGGTACCACCTCAGGCTTCGGCTCATGGGAGATCGTCGCTGTCGCCACCTTCGTCCCGGGCCGGGCCCTCCGCCAAGACCCGTTCACGTCCCTTTGCGTCCTCGCCCTCTCGAAAGGCCGCATCATGACTGCCTTCTCCGGCGCACAGCAGCTCCCCTGCGCCCGACACCTCTTCGACGTCCCTGACGACGTCGCCTACTTCAACACCGCCAGTCTCGCCCCGACCCTGCGCAGCGGACTGTCCGCGGGCAACGCCTCGCTGCAGGACCGCGCCCGGCCCTGGAAGATCACCAGCGAGGACTGGTTCACCGCCGCCGAACGCCGCCGGGAACTGTTCGCCGACCTCATCGGCGCCCGAGCCGAGGACATCGCCTTGATCTCCGCCACCAGCTACGGCATCGCAACGGCGGCCCAGAACCTGAACGCGGGCCCCGGACAGCACGTCCTGGTCCTGGCCGCCGAGTACCCCTCCGGCATCTACACCTGGTGGCGCTTCACCGAACGCACCGGGGCCAGCATGCTGACCGTGGCACGCCGCCCCGGTCAGACCTGGACCGAGGCCGTCCTGAACGTCCTGGACAAGACCGTTGCCGTGGTCTCCCTGCCCCAGGTCCACTGGACCGACGGTTCCCTGCTGGATCTCGAAGCGATCGCCGACGCCACAAGAGCCGTGGGGGCAGCACTGGTCATCGACGCCAGTCAGTCCGCCGGGGCGATGCCGCTCGACGTGAAGACGCTGCGGCCCGACTTCCTGGTCACCGTCGGATACAAGTGGCTCCTCGGGCCGTTCGGCCTCGGCTACCTCTACGTCGACCCCACCCACCACAACGGCCGTCCCCTGGAGGAGAACTGGATCCTCCGCCAAGGCGCACAGGACTTCGCCCGGCTGGTGGACTACCGTCCGGACTACCAGCCCGGCGCCCGACGCTTCGACATGGGTCAGCGCACGGCCTTCGAACTCACCCCCATGGCCATCGCCGCGCTCGAACGGATCACGGCGTGGACGGTCCCCCGCATCGCCGCCACACTGAGCGCCACCACCGGCCGCATCGCCACCGCCGCACAGGAACGAGGACTGACCGTACCCGCCCCTCGCGGCCCGCACATCGTCGGCATCAACGTCCCCCTCGGCGTCCGCCAGCAACTCCTGGCTGCTCTGACCCACGCCGACGTCCACATCGGAGTACGCGGCGCGGCACTGCGCATCAGCCCTCACCTCCACATCACGGAACAAGACATCAACAGGCTCGTCGCCACACTCGACGCCGCCCTCACCCAGGCCTGAGCCCCAGCACCGGAAGCACCGCTGGGCTACCCGGGGTGGACGGGCCAGTTGCCTCGGAGTGGCCCGGCGGCAGGCTCGGCCGGGCCACCCACCCCGCTGTCAGCGAGTGTCGGTACGTCTTTCGAGGCGGGTGCCGTGGCGAAGGGTGATCGACATGAGGTCACTGGGGGCGTCCAGCTCCAGGCGGTGCCAGCGGCCACGGGGGACGATCACGGCGGTGCCTGGCCGCAACTGCACCATGTCCTCGGTGCCGTCGGGCCTGGTGGGACGGAGGTAGAGGCGTACGCCGCCGGTCAGGCAGCAGACCGCCTCATCGGCCTGTGGGTGCATCTCCCAGTGGTCGGCGTGCACGTCGGCATCGTTCTCTACGTGGAACGTCGCGAGCTGCCAGGCGCCCGGGTCGCTGCTCGCCATCCGCCGCTCGGCAGCTTTGACGTCGCCGTCGGGGTGGAGGTGCAGCGCCGAGGCGAACAGGTCGATGGGTGAGAGGGGTGAGAGGGGTGTCGTCGTCATGACGGCGTTCCTTCCAGTCGGTTCTCTGCTGGGGTGGCGGGTCGCGCCAGTCGGTTCTGTGCGGGGGCGGCGGGTCGTGGCAGTCGGTTCTCGGTGGGGGTGGCCGGGCGTGGCGCCGACGTTTCGGTCCGGTGGCGGGGCAGTACTCCGATCGCCACGGCCGCCGCGATCACGAAGAGGGCGGCGGCGATGCCCAGGCCCAGGGCGTAGCCCTCGTTGAGCGCGGCGGGGTGGGTGGCCGTGCCGGTGCGGTGTGCGGCGATGGTGACGAGCGCGGCCAGGCCGACGCAGCCGCCGAGCTGGCGGGAGCTGTTCATCAGGCCGGAGGCCATGCCGGCCTGGTGGGGGGCGACGCCGGTGGTCGCGGCGGCGACGATCGGGGCGATGACCAGTCCGACGCCGAGGCCGGTGACGAGGCAGGGGCCGAGCACGTCGGTGAGGAAGCTGCCCTCGGGGCTGATGCGGGCGAACCAGGCCAGGCCCGCGGCGGCGAGGAGGGCGCCGGGCACCAGTGCCGCACGGGGGGTGCGTGCCGCGGTGACGCGGGTCGCGATGACGCTGCCCGCGACCAGGCTTGCGGAGAAGGGCAGAAATGCGGCGCCGGTTGCTGCGGCCCCCATGCCCAGAACCTGCTGCATGTACAGGGACACGAAGTAGAACGCCGCGAACTGCCCGGCGGTGGAGAAGAAGACCAGCACGTTGGCGCCGGCGACCCAGCGGCTGCGGAGCAGGCCGAGCGTCAACAGCGGTGCGGCAGACCTGGATTCGGTGACGACGAAGGCGCCGAGGAGCACGGCCGCGGCGACGAGCATCGTCCACGTGGCCGGGGAGTTCCACCCTTGGGCGTCGGTGCGTACGACAGCAGTCACCAGCAGCCCGATTCCACCGGTGGCCAGGACGGCACCGAGCACGTCCAGCCTCTCGCGCCGGGCGGGACGCGCTTCGGCGGGCACGCCTGCGCGGACCAGCACGAGGGCCACCACGACGATGGGCAGATTGATCAGCATCACCCAGCGCCAGCCCGCGTACTGGGTCAGCAGCCCACCCGCCAGCACCCCCAGCGCTCCGCCTGCGGCGTTCACCCCGCTCCACACCCCGAGCGCGCGCACGCGCCGCGGGCCCTCGGGGAAGGTGACGGTGAGCATCGCCAGCGTGGCCGGGGTGGCCGCGGCGGCCCCCAGGCCCTGGCCTGCGCGCGCGGCGATCAGTTGCCAGGGGGCCTGGGCGAGCCCGCCCGCCAGTGAGCACAGCCCGAAGACGGCCAGGCCGAGCACGAACAGCCGTCGTCGGCCGTAGAGATCACATGCGCGGCCTCCCAGCAGCAGAAAGCCGCCGAGCGTGAGCGCGTAGACATGCACGACCCACGAGAGATCGAGCGGTGCGAATCCCAGCGCGGTGCGGATCTCGGGCAGGGCCACGTTGACCACGGACAGGTCCAGGGCGACGACGAACTGGGCGACGGCCACGGCTGCCAGCACCACTCCGGGTCGCCCTCGCAAGTTTTTATACATGTACGAAAACTAGCGTCAGAGGATCGGCGTTGTCGACACCTGGGGGATGATGGGGGCATGCCGCAACCGTCCGCACCGCGCAAAACCCCCGGCCGACCCCCTCGCATCTCCCGCGAGGAGGTCGTCACAACGGCCCGTCGGATCGTGGACGCGGAAGGCGTGGACCGGCTGACCATGCGGCGGCTGGCTACGGAGATCGGCAGTACGCCGATGGCGCTCTACCACCACGTCCGCAACAAGGAAGAACTGCTCGTCCTGTTGCTGGACGACTACGCCACGCGGACGCTGCACCGACCCGAACTGCCCGCTCGGCCCCGCGAGCGGATCATCGTCGCCGCCGCCACGATCCACGAGGCACTCGCCGCCTGCCCGTGGATCGTGGAGGTGCTGACCGCCGACGACCTGATGGCCACATCCGCCCTCTGGTTCGTCGAGCAGATCGTCGACGGCCTCGTCGCATGCGGCCTATCCCCCGAGCGGGCCGTACACGGCTACCGCGCGATCTGGTACTACACCGCCGGAGAGATCGTGGTCCGCGTGACAGCGGCCCGGCGGCGCACCGACGACGACCGGCCCACCTACCGGGAGCAGGTCTTCGCCGATCTCGACCCGAGCGAGCTGCCCCGCTTGGCGCAGGTCGCGGACCAGTGGTCACCACTGACCGCCGAGGACACCTACCTGGAGGGGCTCCGAGCCCTGGTGGACGGCCTCCTGACGCCCCGTTGACCTGCCTGTTCCGTTGCCCTGCTCGTCAGCTCATGGTGTGGTGCGGCGGCACGCCGAGCCGTACAACGCTCTCTTCGAGCGTTCCATGAGGTAGCAGACGACGGGGCGGCCCAGGCTCCAGGACGTGCGGCTGACGGTGCCTGTGGTCCAGCCCAGCTCGTCCGTGCCGAGGTAGGCGGCGGCGAAGGCCGTGAAGCGCTGTGTGCGCTGCTGGCGCGGCGTGGCCATAGCCCGAGGTGCCAGGTGGATGTCCCGCCAAGTACAACTCCGTGCGAATTCAGGGAAATTGGCACATCCTGTTGCCCAGCGGGGGCGTTTCGCGGGACATTGCCCTGAGCGCCGACCGCGGCGGGCTGGTCACGGTCCCCCAGGGGCCTGCGGCACCACGCGCGGGGGCGGCGCAGGGGGGAGGTCCGCTGTCATGGGCGCCAGCACGGACACGTACGCCCAGTGGGCGGTCGGCATGCTCGAGGCCCTGGAGCGCGCTCCGGCGCACGAGAGGGACGACACGGACGAGGGCGCCCTCGCCTCCCGGCGGGCGGAGTTCCGCTCGGCCGTCGCGCATCTGCTGGGCGAGGCGCGCGATCCGCTGTCGATCGGGATCGTCGGCGAGTTCAGCGCGGGCAAGTCGCTGCTGATCGAGGCGCTGCTCGGGATGCCGGGCCTCCTGTCGGTGAGCCACGTGCCGACCACGGGCAACGTGACGGCCATCCGCATCGACCAGTCCGGCGACGACGAGCCGGGGCCGACCCTCCAGGAACGCTCGGTCGTCTACTGCACGGCGCCCGAGACGACCGAGCTGATGGCGCATCTGCACCGCAGGATCGGGGAGTTGGCGGGCCTGGAAGGTCTTGGCGAGCGGGAGCTCGACGCGCTGCGCGCGGCGCGCCCGGGACCCGAGGGGTGGCAGCCGCTGGTCGACTGGTGTCATCGCCACGGCCGTGTCGCGCAGGGCTCCAAGATGACCGCGGTGGCCGCGGAGACCCTGCGCCTGCACGCCGCGTACGAAGAGGGCGCGCCGCTGCTCGGGCGGCGCTACGACCTGTCCGACGCACAGGCCAAGCGGGCCATGTCCCTTCCCGACGCGCCGGCGGACCCGGGCGGCGGCTGGGACCGGCGCGACGCGGTGGCGCCGGGCGGCCGGATCCCGGACGACGTGCTCGCCGCGTGCGTGCCGCTGATCAGGAAGATCGAGCTGCGGGTGCGGGTGCCGCGGGCCGTGTGGGACCTGGCGGACGTGGGCGCCCTCACGCTCCTCGACTTCCCCGGTCTGAACAGCCAGATGTCGGGTGAGCGGGACCGGTTCCTGAGCCGCCGCGAGCTGCGGGACATCCACACCGTGCTCGTCCTGATGAACGCCCAGCGCGGGCCCGTGGGCAGCGAGCAGGACTTCTTCGACATGCTGCGCGAGCCCACGGCGGACGGGCGCGAGCGCAGGTCGGACGAGGAGCTGCGGGAGAGCATCCTGGTCGCGGGCGGGCGCTTCGACCAGCTCCCGGTCGACGACCCGGCCGGGCTGCGGGCCGCGCTCCTGGACTCGCCCGAGCGGCTGACGGAGCGACGGCTGCTCGGCCAGCCGGACACCGCGATGCTCGACACCGTCGTCGAGGCCGCGCAGTCGCTGCTGCCCGCCGGGCAGCACAAGCAGCTCATCCTGGTCTCGCCCATGGTGGGCCTCGCCGCGCTGCGCGCCTCCGGCGCCCTCGGCGGCGAGGGGGCGGGCGGGGCGCGCGCCCGCGTGCGCGAGGCCGACGGCGGCGCCGGGCAGCCGGCGCTGACCGGTCTGTGGGCGCGCGTCGCCGACCGGCTCGAAGCCGATGCCCCGGGCAGCCAGCTGATCCGGGCGTTGCGGGAGTACGCCCGCGACGGCGGGCTGCGGCTGCTCCGCGGTGAACTCACCGGGCACGCCCGGGAGCACGGCGGCACCCTCAAGGCCGGCGCGGTGCGCCGCCGGGCCACAGCGGTGGACCGGGCCCGGCTCGCGCTGATCGCCGCGGAGCGCGCGGCGCACCCGGAGGTGGAGTACCCGCCCGCGTACCAGGAGATCCAGCGGACCCTGCACGCCACGCGGCAGGCGCTGGCCGCGCTGCGCGAGGTGCTGGTCCTGGAGCGGGCCACGGACGGGGCGCGCGGGGATGACGCGCTGCGCCGGTACCTGGTCGACGAGGCCGCCATGGCGGTGGCCGCGTGGCCGCAGTGGAAGGAGCTGTTCGCCGCGGTGGACCGGGAGCGGCACCTGGTCGTGGTGCCGCACGCCACCGAGGGCGACGCGGACTTCGCCCAGCACATCCAGGACGAGCTGGCGCTCCTCGGGCTCTTCCCCCAGGAGCCCGCCGCGGAGAGCGATCCGGCGCCCGGCATTCCGGATGGCCCCGAGGAGTTGCTGGTGGCGTTCCGCGCGTCCCACGAGGCGCTCCTGGCGCTCGTCCACGACCGGATCCGGGCCGCGTACGAGGAGCGGCTCGACGAGCACGCCGGGGTGCTGGAGGACCTGCGCCGCGGCTGGATCGAGATCACCGCCGAGGAGCAGCGGCGCGGGGGGCTGCCGCCGCCGCGCCGGGACCGGCTCGGCGCGCTGATCGCGACGACCAACCCGGAGTGGTACCGCGCCGAGCTGCGGCAGACGGTGCCTCCGCAGCCGGATCCGGCGGACGTCGACGCGGGCTTCCCGCTGCGCCTCGACCGCTGTTTCCCCTGGCATCCGGACCAGCCCGAGGACCGCGATCCGCTGGAGCGCCACGTCGTGCACGTCGTCCGGATGCGGCGCGAGCTGGTGGCCGCGCTCGTGGATCTGGTGCACGGCCATCTGGCCGCGCACCAGGCGGAGTTCGCGCGGCAGGCGGGCAAGGCCCTGGCGCAGGGCGAGCGGTTCGTGAACGCCACGGACACGCCCGAGCTGCTCCTGTCCGGGCTGCGGGCCGAGGGCCCGGCCCAGGGTGCCGCGCCCCTCGACCTGGCCGGGCGCCTGGAAGCGATGCCCCTGCCCCGGCCGTCACCGCACTCCGGGGCGCCCCAGGGCGCGCGAGTGTCCACCGTCAAGAGCCCCGCCACACCGTCCGACGCCACGCGCAAGGCCTGATCCACGGAGACGCCATGGGACTGCACGCCCGTTTCGTAGCCTCGGGGCCGTCCTGTGTGGCGGACGCCCGCGGCGGCGGATTCACCCTGCTCGGCCCGCTGTCGGCCGTCCAGCTGCCCGATGTGGAGCTGCGGCCGACCGGCGGCGGTGTCGTCGTCAGCAAGGCCGAGGTGCTGCACACGGATCCCGGCCTTCCGGCGCTGGACGCCGCCGCGCTCGACGGGGCGTTCCGCTCCGTGGAGGGCCAGGTCGTCCAGGCGCCGACGACCGTACGGGCACGCGGTCCCGTGGCGCTGGCCGGGCCGCCGGGCGTGACCGCGCTGCCGCTGGTCGTCCGCTTCACGCACCACGAGATCAATCCGGTCACCGGACGTCCCGTCGACACCACCCACGCCACCACCGAACTCGCCACCACCCTCCGGCTGGACATGGCCATGTCCCCGCCCGTCCCGTCGGCCCCGCCGGTCTCCCGGGCCGCTCCGGCGCAGGACTCCGGTTCCGGGCAGTGGTACGACGCCACTCTGTGGTCGCGCCCGGCCGGGGGCACCCCCGCGCACGCGGCGCCCGGGCCTGCCCGGAGCACGCCGCCCGCCCCCGCGCCCGGTGCCCGCCGGGTCCCGGACGGCGCCGTGCGGCACTTCGGCTTCGCGGCGGTGGACTTCGGCACCACGAACTCCACGGTCACCGTCCACGACATGCGCCAGCTCGACGTGCGCGCCATGTCGCGGCACCAGGAGGCGCGGCTGCGCGAGGAGTTGCGGAAGCTCCTCACCGATCCGGACGCGTGCGGCGGCGAGCGGGCGCAGTGGCGCGAGCTGCTCACCGACGTCGCCCGGCAGTACCTCACGGACGGCGACGCTCCGCGCCCCGGGGCGGACGGCGGTCAGGCGCTCGCCGACGCCCTGGAGAGCGGCCACGGCGGCGACGGCTGGGTGCACGCGCTGTACACCGCGCTCGAACTGCGGGTCGCGTCCCGGGACGAGCGGCTGCGCCGGGCGGCGACCCCGCTCCTGCACCAGTGCTACCACCGGGCCTTCGACGTGCTGCCGCTCGATGTGCTCAGGCTGTTCCCCGTGGACCTCGACCAGTCGGGCACCACGGAGCTGGCCAGCCGCATCGAGGTCGTCGCCACCGATCCGGAGCTGCGGGTGCGCATGGGTCCGGAGCGGATCCCGGTGGGGGGCCTGCCCACGGGCGGGGCCCAGTCGCACCGGGGCGTCAAGCAATATCTGGGCCGCGACCACGTGATGCCGGGCCTTGAGCCCTTCACGGCCGACGACCTGATCCGCGAGGGCCTGCGCTATCTGCTCGACCAGACCGACGAATACCTCGCCGCCAACCCCAAGGAGTTCCACCAGGGCAGGCTCGATCACGTCGTCATGACGTACCCGACGGTGGCACCGCCAGCGGTGCGCCGCAGGCTGCGGGAGCTGGTCGGGGCGGGGGCGGGCGGCGCGGGCGACGGGCTCGGCGTCACGCTGGTGGACACCCAGTTCGACGAGGCGGTGGCGGCCGCGCTGTTCTTCATCATGCGGGACTTCGGCGGTGACTTCGTAGCCGGTGTCGAGGCGTTCCGGGCGCGCTGCCGTCCGCTGCCCGGCACGGACCGGGCCTGGCAGCAGAACGTCCTCGTCATCGACATCGGCGGGGGCACCACGGACCTCGCCCTGATCAATCTGCGGCTCAAGGACGCGACCCCTGACCCGGTGCCCGGCCAGGATCCCCGGTTCACCGGCCGCCTGTACGTCCTCACGCCCACGCTGCTCGGCTCCACCGGGCACCTCCAGCTGGGCGGCGACCTGATGACGCTGCGCCTCTTCCGCTGGTACAAGGCGGCCTTCGCCGACCATCTGCTCACCAGTCAGCCGGAGCGCTTCGAGCACGTCGTGGGCTCGCTCAAGGGCCCGTACGCCGTGGACGGCCGCTATGTGCCGCGGACCCTGCTCGACCGCGACCCCGAGATGGAGGGCTATCCGGCGGACCTGGTGGACCGCGTGGTGCCGACGCGCTGGAGCGCCGAGACCGTGGTGACGGTCTCCCGGGAGGACGCGGAGCAGACGTTCTGGCTGCTGTGGGAGCTCGCCGAGGACGCCAAGTTCCGGCTCGGCGCGGGCGAGGCCGCGTACCGGCCGCTGCCGGAGACGCTGGAGGTGCTCCTGGGGCGGCTCGGGGCGGCGGGCGCGCACGGGGAGGGGGGCGGCGCGTGGGCGCCGGTGCTCGACGCCGCGACGTTCGCGGGGCTCCTCGCACCGGACCTCGAGGGGATCATGGACCTCGTGGTCGCCCTCACGAAGAACATCGTGACGGGCACCGAGCTCGACCGGATCTTCCTCACCGGCAAGAGCAGCCGGATGCCGCTGGTGCGCCACACCTTGGAGCGGCGGCTGCGGCGGGAGAGGGAGGTCCGCTGGAACCCGGCGGGCATCGCCGTGGAGGAGGAGTACGGCAAGAAGGCGACGTCCATCGGGGCCTGCTGGGGCCACCACGTGCGCCGCTTCGCGCACTCCGTGCGCAACGCCCAGGGCGTCCTCGGCCGCGGCCGCTATGTGCTGCGCATCGAGGTGGACAACCTCAGCTACTACCTGCCGTGCGACTTCGGGCCGACGTACCAGCTGGCGGCCAACGACCCCACGCACGCCCTGCTCCAGGTCGGCGCGCGGCTGAGCCCCATCGGCCCCGGCGGCACCTGGGCCGTGCGCAGCAAGTGGCAGAGCCTGCCCGCGAGCCTGCGCATCCACCGCAACATCGGCACCGGCTGGAAGGAGTGGGGCGCCTTCGACCCGGACGCCTGGGTGCGCCTCGAGGAGCCCGGCTTCCGCCTGAACATGGCGGAGTGGACCCGCGAGGCGACGTTCCAGGTGGAGGTGAACGCCGATCTCGACCTGGCCGTGCATCTCTCGCGCGGCGCGCCGCAGTACGAGGTGGACGGACCGGCCCCGGTCCAGCTCGACCTCGGCGGCGCCGGAGGCGAGTGGGTGCCGGTCGAGATCGTCGCCGACAACCGCGTGGCCGGGGACCGTCCGGACAAGGGCGTGGTCGTGTTCAGCCTGCCGCGGGACCCGCGCCGTCCCGGCTCGGCGGGGGGCGAGGCGCCGCGCTTCGACCAGGTCTTCCGGGTGCCGGGCGCGGGCCCGGGCGCGCGGGCGACACGGGGCATGACGAGCGGCCCGCTCGGCCCGCCCCCGCACGACGGCTGGTCGTTCTACCTGCGCTACCCCGGCGAGCCCGACCGGAAGTGGGACCTGCTCGGCGTCGTGCCGGTGCCCGGGCGGAGCGGCGCCGAGGGGGCGTACGGCACGGAAGGGGCGGAGGCCGAGGAAGGAGTCCCGTACGTGGCGACGCTCGACGAGCAGGGGCGGCTGCGGGTGCACCGGGCGCCGGTGCCGTACTGGAGGGCCGACTCGCTCGCCGGGATGTGGGGCGCGCCGGGTTCGGTGTTCCGGGTGGACATGAGCGACACGAAGGCCTCGTACATCGCCGAGCGCGACCCGTTCAACGGCGGGCACTGACCGCCGTGGACGCGCTGCGCAGGCTCAGCCGACTGCCCGATTCGCATCTGGCGGCGCTGGCGCGGGCCCATCTGGCGGGCCTGCGGGCCGCGTTGGGCGTGGCCTTGGAGGCGCTGCCCGACGACGCGGGCGCGCGGGAGTGCAGGGCCGCACTCGCTGAGGTGGCGGCGGCGCTGGCACCGGAGGGGGCGGTCGGCTCGTCCCCGGGGCGGGCCCCTGCATCCGACGAAGCCGCGTCAGCCACCGAAGCCACGGGGGCCGCCGCCGTAGCCGCGGAGTCCGACGAGAGCACCCCGCCGATGGGCACGCCCGTCCCGGTCACGCGGGAGCCGGTCACCTCGGTGCCCCCGGGGCCGGTGGCGCGGCCCTCCCCGAGCGTCCCGGCCGTCGACCCCGAGCTGGCCGCCCTGGCCGCGGAGTTGACGTGCAGCCAGGAGAGCGCCTCCTTCCTCGGCCCGCTCGCCGTGCCCGGGGACGCCGACACGGCCGCGCTGTGGCGGTGGTTCCAGCTGACGCTGCTGCGCCTGCCGGGGGCGTACGCGACGCGGTGGCGCGCGCGGGCGGACCAGTTGGCGGTGGCGGCGCGGGACGCGACCGAGGAGCGGTGGGACGAGTGGCGGGCGCTCGACGGCGTCGAGGTCCTCCTGCCGCCCCTGCCCCGGGCGGGGGTCACGGGTGTGCGTCTCGGCGCGACGGGGTCCCTGGCGCCCTGGGCGGTGGCCGCCGCGGACGGCGACCACGGCGCGCCCGGGGCCGTCGGTGAGCTGCGGTCGCCACTCGCCGTCGGCGTCGTCCTCGCGGGCTGGGTGACCGAGCTGACCTGCCTGGACGTCCAGTTGCACCACTGTCTGGAGAGCGTGACGCGCCGGGGCGTGGCGCCGCTGTGCGACGCCGAGCACCGCGCGGCCTACCGGCTGGAGCTCGCCCAGCGGCTCGGGCGCCTGGCCCGGCAGCCGCCGGGCTCCCCGGAGGAGCTGCGGGCCGCCCTCGCGGTGGACGAGGCGCTGTGCTCGGTCCTGCACCTGCCGCCCGCCGCGCCGGGCAGCTGGTGGGCGCGGGTCGCCGAGGCGTCCCAGCGGGCCGTGCTCGAACTGCGGCGCCGGGTGCGGGACAGCGGCGCCGACGTCGCCGTGCAGGTGCTCGCCCCGACCTATCGCGAGGCGCGCCGCCGCACCGGGGGCAACGACATCCCCCTGGACGCGGGCGGGCGCAAGGGCCAGGTGCTCGCCGGGCTGCGGCTGTGGGCGCACGTCGACGGCCGCGAGCTGCCGGGCCGGGCGGTGTACCGGGCATGAGGCGACCGCGGCGCGGCGGGCCCGAGGGGGCGCACGGCACGAACGACGGGCCCGCAGGCAGCGCGGCATGAGCTTCACGCCGGGCCGCCCCGCGCGCCGACCGACGAAGACCGCGTCCGCGGATGCGGTGCGGGACCCGGCCACGGCGTTCGCGGAACCGGAGCCGGCCGGGGATGTCCTCGACCTCAACCGGCTCGGCATGCCGCGCACCAGCTCCGGGCGGAGCGCGGGGGTGTTCCGGCTGCTCGGGGCCGCGCGGCGCCCACGCGGCGCGCTGCATGACGCGGCCGCCCGCCGCGGGCGCCCAGCGCTACGACGCGCTGAGCAGCTACCTCCAGGGCCGCGCCTGCCCCGGGCTGACCCCGGCGACGTGGCTGGAGCGGGGCATCCGCATGGACGGCACCTGATGGCCGGTGGTCCTGATGCCCTGGGTGCCCGGGGACACCCTTTCCTGGTGGGCGACGAGCTGCGGCTCCAGCGGGTCGACCTGGACGGGGTGTGGGTGCGGGTCGGGCAGGAGTGGCCGCGCGCCGACGCCGGTCACCCCGGCTACCGCCACCCCAAGGAGGACGGCGGGCTGCGCGGTGTGCGCCCGGACGCCTTCCCCGCCTCCGTCGTCTTCCTGTCGACGCTGGCCGTGGCCACGGACCCGGGCCCGTGGAAGCTGCGCGCCCAGGAGAACCTGATCTTCCGCGCTGCCGACTTCGCCCGCCGCGCGGCACTCCCCTGTGGGACCGCCTCGCCTGCTCCCCCGACCCTCACGTGGCGGCCCTGGCCGCCCGCCTCGCCACCGACTGCGATCGCGCCCCCGGCAGGCGGGCGCTCCGGAGGAACTGGTGTCCGGCCTGCACCCGTGGCGTCCGGGGATGTCCGGATCGATCAGGAATCGAGAAGCGCGCTCACGGAGCCGCGTCTAGCCTGCTCGTCATGGACATCACCATTCACACGGTTGCTCTTCCGCACGACGACCCGGACGCGTCGCTCGCCTTCTACCGCGACGTCCTCGGCTTCGAGGTCCGCAGCGATGTCGGGCAGGGCAGGATGCGCTGGATCACGGTCGGCCCGGCCGGTCAGCCGGGCACGTCGATCCTGCTGGCGCCGCCCGCTGCCGACCCCGGCATCACCGAGGACGAGCGCCGCACGATCACCGAGATGATGGCCAAGGGCACCTACGGCTGGATCCTGCTGGCCACCCCGGACCTCGACGGCACGTTCGAGAAGGTGCAGGCCGGTGACACCGAGGTCGTCCAGGAGCCGACCGAGCAGCCGTACGGCGTCCGCGACTGCGCGTTCCGCGACCCCGCGGGCAATCTGATCCGGATCCAGGAGCTGCGCTGAGCCGTGCGGGTGTCGACGAAGGGGGGATCCCATGTGTAAGCCCGAATGGCGGCGTGCGCGGGTCCAGGCCCAGCGCCTGGCCGAGCTCGCGCGGCTGCGCCGCGTCCGCGACCGGATCGACAGGGAGTACGCGCGCCCGCTGAACGTGGAGGCGCTCGCTCATGCCGTGAACATGCCCGCCGGGCAGCTGAGCCGCCAGTTCCGGGCCGCGTACGGCGAGTCGCCGTACGCGTACCTGATGACGCGTCGCGTCGAGCGGGCGGCGGCGCTGCTGCGGCGGGGCGACCACGGCGTCACCGAGGTCCGCCGCGCGGTCGGCTGCGCGTCCCTCGGCACGTTCACCACCCGCTTCACCGAGCTGGTCGGCGTGCCGCCCGCGGCCTTCCGGTGCCGGGCGGCGGACGCGGCGGCCGACCCTGCCGACGCCGCGGGCACGACCCGCGACGCGGGGGCGGCGATCGACGTGGAGGGGATGCCGGCGTGCGTGGCGAAGCAGGTCGCACGACCGGTCAGGATTCGAGAAGCCCCGGCCCCCGTACAGCCCCTAGCGTGATGGCCATGGCAACCACCACGCCCACCGCAGCCCACACGTCCCTCACGTCCGTCACCCTCGAGGTGGCCGACGTCGAGGCCGCTCACCGCTTCTACGGCGCCTTCGGCGTGGACGCGTACATACGCCTGCGGGCGTCCGCGGCGCACTCCACCGGATTCCGCGGCTTCACCCTGGGGCTCACGGTGTCCGGGCCCGCCACCGTCGACGGCTTCTTCGGCGCCGCCGTGGACGCCGGGGCCACGGTCCTCAAGCCCGCCGCGAAGTCGCTGTGGGGCTACAGCGGCGTCGTCCGGGCCCCGGACGGGACGATCTGGAAGATCGCGACCTCGGCGAAGAAGGACACCGGCCCCGACACCCGCCGGATCGACGAGGTCGTCCTCCTCCTCGGTGTCGAGGCCGTGAAGGCCACCAAGCAGTTCTACGCGGACCGGGGCCTGACCGTGGCCAAGAGCGTCGGCGGCAAGTACGTCGAGTTCGCCCCCGGCAGGTCGGCGCCGTCAAGCTGGCGCTGTACAAGCGCCGTGCCCTGGCCAAGGACCTCGGCGTGCCCGTCGACGGCGCCGGCTCGCACCGCGTCGTCATCGGCGGCACCGCCGGCGCCTTCACCGACCCGGACGGGTTCGCCTGGGAGGCCGCCGCGCCGCACGCCCCCATGCCGTCCTGAACGACAGAACGACAGAAGGAAGACCATGAAGTTTCGGACCCACGTCGAGCCGCCCGAGCCCATGCGGGGCCTGGAAGTGCCGCCCGAGGTGGTGGCAGCGCTCGGCGGAGGCGCCCGGCCACCGGTGACGATCACGGTCAACGGGCACTCCTGGCAGAGCCGGGTCGCCATCCTGCGCGGCCGCCACCTGCTCGGCCTCAGCAACGCCAACCGGCAGGCCGCGGGCGTCGCGATCGGCGAGGAGGTCGAGGTCGACGTCGCGCTCGACACCCGGCCGCGCGTCGTCGTCGAACCCCCGGACTTCGCCCGGGCCCTGGACGACGACCCCGTCGCCCGCGCCGCGTACGACAACCTCACCCACAGCCGCAAGCGCGAACACGTGCGTGCCATCGAGAGCGCGAAGAGGCCCGACACGCGCCAGCGGCGCATCGAGAAGGCCATCGCCACCCTGCGGGGCTGACCACCAGGAAGCGCCTCGCCGCCACAGGGCCCGCACCTTCGCCGTGAGGTCCGCCTCGTCGCACCGGCGCAGGAAGCGCCACACGTGCGGGCCGTGCTCCCGGTGCCGGGCCGCCCAGCGCTTGAGCACCTTGCGCGCGTACTGGAGCGCCGCGCACATCGGTGTCGAGCCGTGCCAGACCGGGTCGAGCCCCACCATGCTCCGGCGGCCGACCGGGCGGTAGCGGCCCTCGCCGTCCGGGAGGAGCTTCTCGCGGGTCTCCACGCGCGCGTGGCGCGGCACATGGGCGCGCGGCACAAGCGGTCGCGGCCGTCGCCCTCGATGCGCTGTTGGTAGGGCACGGTCACCTTCCGGCGTCCGGGTCGTGGGCGGGCCGGCCGGGGCGGCGCCCGTGGTGCAGGAGGAGGTCGCAGCGCGTGACGCGGTAGCGCACCCCGGGCTCCGCGGTCCCGGGCGGCCGGGCGTCGCGGACGCCGGTGAGGAGGTCGTCGACCAGCCGCTGGAGGGCCGAACCGCCGGGCCCGCGCCGGGCGATGCCCCGCTGGGCGAGCCGCGTCAGGTCCTGCGGGCGGTCGGTGACGACGGCGACGAGGGTCTCGGGGCGCGGCGCGCCGCGGGGCAGGCCGTCGGGCCAGTACAGCTCGATGCCCGCGAGGCGGTGGCTGCCGGGGAGCCGGAACAGCTCGTAGTGGTCGCCGGGGTCGAGGCCGACGCCCGCGGGCTCGGTGGTGGTGAGCTGGGTGACGGCCCCGCGCAGGCCGATGTCGAACACGGAGACGTAGCGGCGTTCGACGGCCCGGTTGTGGAGGTGGACGACGATCTCGTCCCCGTGGAAGGCAGGGAAGGCAGGCAAGGCCTGGAAGGCGTCGGCGCCGCCGCGGTCCAGGGGCTGTTGGGTGTCGTCGGCGCACAGCAGCGCGTAGTGGAAGGTGACGTCGTCGGGCAGCGCGGCCGGGCCCGTGCCGGAGGCCAGGGCGCGGACGTGGGCGGCCCGGGCGAGCTGCTGGAGGTCCAGGGTGAGGGAGTCGAGCGCGGTGTCGGTGGTGGGGGTGGCGGCGGAGCGCAGCGGCTCGCCCTCGGCGTCGGCCAGGCACAGCCCGTCGGCGGTGAGCGTGAGGATGGCCAGGGCGGGCTCGTCGCTGCGGGCGGTCCGCACGTGGGCGCAGGCGTTGAGCCGCGCGGCCACACGGGCGTGGTCGGGGTGGTCCGCGGGCGTCAGGAGGACGGGGCGGCGGCCCAAGGAGACGTGCAGCGGGTGTGCCTCGGTGCCCGGTGGGGGGCGGGTCGCGCTGCCCGCTGCCCGGTCGGCCGCGCCTTCGCTCTGGATGCGCAGCCGTGCCGTCCCGGCCTCCACGCGGTCCACCGCGGCGGTGGTGAGGGGCCGTTCCGGGTCGCCGCCCGGGGGCACCAGCGCGTACCGGTCGCCGATGGCGATGCCGAACAGCTCCGCGCCGGTCAGATACGCCCCGACCCGGTCGAAGCCCACCGGGAGCACGCCGGTGGCCCGCTGCTCGGCGGTGTCGAACAGGAGCCGGTCCGCGGGCCCTTCGACCTCCGGCCGCTGGAAGGGGACGACGTCGAGGACGGCGGGCCGCAGCAGGCCCAGCAGGGTGCGCCAGGTCAGCCGGTCGGCGCCGGGGGCGCGCAGCAGCCGGGCGAGGCTCGCGGTGAGCAGGCCGCGCGGGCCCTCGAAGCCGGGCAGCTCGACTTCGTAGGCGCTGGCGTCGGGTTCGCAGGCCACGAGACGTACGACGGACGGGTTCGACTCGGCGGCGGGGCGGCCCGTGCGGGGCGGAGCGGCCCGCACGGCCGTCCGCCAGGCCCCGTACACCGTCGCCCAGTCGCGGCCGTCCGTACGGGCCTTGGGGACCTGTCGGGCGGTGCGGGCCATGCGGGCGGAGTGGCAGCTGTCGATGATGGTCGTGACGTTCGCGGTGCGGGCGCTCAACTCGTCCTGCAGCAGGCTCAGCTCATCGGCGAACAGGCCCCGGAACGGGCCGTGCGGGCCGGGCTCGTCGATGTCGGTGGGGCACAGGTACCGCAGGCGGTCGGGGCGCCCCGGGGCGGCGGGCGCGGAGCGGGGAGCGCGCGCCTGGCCGCCGTGGCCCGAGTAGTAGACGACGACGGCGTCCCCGGCCTCGGTGGCGTCGACGAGCGCGCGGTAGGCCTCGATGAGGCCGCGCCGGGTCGCGCGTCGCCCGGTGGCCCGGGTCACCTCGAAGCCGAGGGGCGTGAGGGTGTCCGCCATCAGCGCGACATCGGCCTCCACGCCGCGGAGCACTCCGGTGCGGCAGCCGATGAGCAGTGCCCGTTGACGCATCGCAGCCCCCCGTGACGCGCGCCGTGGCAGCCAGGATGGCACGGCGGACCACCCCGGTCACCCCCGCGTCCGCGGCACGTGTCAGGCGCCGATGTGGATGAACGGAGCCCAGTGGTAGGGCAGCGGGGACGTGTGCCGGGTGAGGGCCGTGGGCGGGCGGCCGTCGCGTGCGCACGCGGCCGCGGTACCGCCGCCGGTGGTCTCGCGCAGCCGCTCGTACGCCGTGGCGCGCCCGTCGGCGTCGAGGGCGCGAAGGCGGCGCTGCGCCGTGGTGAGCGCGTCGGCCACGGGGGTGCCGGGGCGGGCGAGCAGCGCTTCGTAGAAGTACGTCATGAGGACGGCTCCACAGGCGTCGTCGACGGGCCACAGCGACACCACGGTGTGCCGGGCGCCCGCCGCGACGGCGGCGCGGACCAGGCCGATGACGTCGCCTCCCGCGGTGGCCGTGCCGCGCCCGGTGTGGCAGGCGGAGAGCACGACGAGGTCGGCGGTCAGGTCGAGTCCGGTGACGTCCCCGACGGTCAGCCGGTCGTGCCCGGCGAGCGCGACGTGGCTGCGGTGCGGGCCGCGCTCGTACAGCACGCCGTGGGTGGCCAGGTGCAGGACGGCGCGACCGGGGGCGGACGCGGTGACGGCGGCGGCCGTGGCGGCGTCGCCGAGCAGCGGTTCGGTGCCGAGGAGCCGGGCGATGGCCCGCACTTCGGTCGCCGTTCCGGGCAGTCGGGCGAGCCCGCGTCCTGGTGCGTACGCGGGGTCGCCGACGAGCAGCGCGGGCGCGTCGCGGCGCGGGGGCCGGCCGCCGCCGGGCCGGGTGACGAGCGAGGCCGAGGGCAGCTGGGAGATCACGCACCGCTCCCCCAGCGGCACGTCGCCGAGGGGCAGGACGGCGAACGGCACGAGGGTGAGCGCCCGGTGCGGCACCACGTACAGGCGGCGACGGCCGCGCACGGCGTCCGCGACGGGGTCGAGGAGCAGCCGTGCGAGGGCACCCGCGTCCGCGGTGTCGTGGTGGCCGCTCGCGCACGCGGAGTGGAACCTCCGTACGGCGCAGGCGAGATCGCGGTGGTGCACGGTCCTGCGGATGTGCCGGGCGCCGTGCCGGTCGACCGCCCAGGTCACCAGGTCGTCGTCGAACGTCTCGTACATCAGGAGCAGCGCGTCGTCGGGCAGGGCGGCGCGCACCGCCTCCAGGCGGGTGCCGCGGACGCGCCGTTCGCCGTCGGCGCGCCCGCGCAGCAGGCCCGGCGCGTGCGTGGCCACGTGGGCCTCCGCGGCCTCCAGTTCGTCCTCGGCGGCGAGCACGGTGGCGCGCAGGCGGGCGGAGGACGGGGTGTGCGCGACGTCGCCGGTCACGCTGTCCACGAGCCCCTCGTAGGCGGCCGCCCACGCCGAACCGGCGCGCAGCCAGCGGCGGGCCGCGTCCAGCGGCGGCCCCTGCGGCAGGGCGTCGAGGGCGCGCAGCACGTCGACGGCGATGCCCCGGCAGCGGTCGGACAGTTCGAAGGCGAGGGCGCGTTCGGCGTCCGGGTCGACGGTGTCGGGCGGGCCTTCGGGGTGCTGGTCGGCCGGGGCCCCGGGGGCTGCGTCGGCCCGGCCGAGATGGGCTTCCTCGGCCCGACCGAGATGGGCTTCCTCGGCCCGGCCCAGGTGGGCGCGGGCCGCGATGTGGTACATCGCCGCGACGTTCACGTCGTCGGTCATGGAGGTGCGCAGGACGTCCCGGACGAGCTGGTCCGACCAGCGCTCGAAGCGGGCCACCGCGTCCTCGCCGACCCGGACAGCGGTGCTGTGGTCGCCCAGGGCCTCGGCGAGCTCGGCGCGGCGCGCCAGGTCCTCCCAGGGGCGCTCCGGGTCGCCGCGCCAGGATGTCTCGTCGAGGACGCCCAGGGCGTGGCGGGCGGTGTGCGGGTCGCCCAGGCGCAGGAAGAGGCTGACGGCGAGGTCGGGGTGCAGGCCGCCGCTCCGGAAGAGGCGGGAGGCGAGGGCGTGGGCCTGCTGGCGCCGGCCGAGTTCGTACAACAGGGCCGTCCGCAGCAGCGCGTCGTCCCCCGCCCGGTCGAGCGCGGCGCGGAGCACGGCGTGTGCCTCGTCGCGGAAACCGGCCTCCAGGGCCCGGCGGCCCCGATGGCGCAGCAGTTGGGCGGGGGCGCGCCGCAGGCTCTCGCGCACGATGTCGATGGCCTGCCGGGCGGGCGGCCAGGATCCGGCGAGGCGTTCGGCCGTGGCGGCCACCTCGCCGAGCCGCGCCTGGGCGACGCCCTTCAGGTCGGGGTCGGCGAGCGCCTCCACGGCCCGGTCGAGCGCCAGGGCGAGTTCGGCGGCGCGCAGCCAGCTGCGCTCGTCGGCGCCCCGTTCGCGCAGGGCGGCCGTGGCGTGCGCGGTGTCGGCGGCGAGGAGCACGGTCGACGCCTGGCGGAAGTTGAGCCGGTCGACGAGGTCGACGTACGCGCGGTCGGTGAGGTCCGCCTCCGGCGGGGCGGCGATCCGGGCGGTGACGAAGCGGGCGGCCCGCAGGCAGCGCAGGGCGGCCAGGGTCAGTCCGTCCCGCTGCCAGGCGGCGGCCCGTGCGAGCAGCAGGCGGACCAGGCCCTTGAGGTAGCTGAAGCTGCCGTCGTCGCGGCACCAGCGCGCGAGTTCGTCGAGGTCCCGGCGGTCGGCGTCGTGGCCGTCGGCGAGGCGGTCGAGCAGGCGATGGGTGGTGGCGAGCGCGGTCAGCGCGCCCGCGCCCGACTGCTCGGCCAGGGCGGCGGCCCGCTTGCCCGCCTGTACGCGGGCGGGGCCGTCGCCGCACGTGCGGGGCAGGTGGACCAGGCGCAGGGCTACGCGGGCGCGGCCGCGCGGCGCGGGCAGCCGCGCGTAGAGGGCGTCGGCCGCCTCGTAGTGGGCCCGGGCCATGGCCGGGTCGACGGACGTGTCCTCGGGGACGCCGCCCGGTCGGGCCGCTTGCACCGGGCCGAGCCGCAGGCCCAGGAGGTCGGGGTGGGAGCACGGCGTCAGGGCCGCGTCGCCTTGGAGGAGGTAGACCCGGGCGAGCACCCAGGGGTCGCCGTGTGCGTCGTGCCGGCACCGGTCGAGGGCGGCCAGGACGTCGGCGTCGCGTCCCGCGCGGCGGGCCACGTCGGCGGCGGCGAGGTGGACGTGCGCCCGCACCCAGCGCACCAGCGCGGCATCCGCCTCGGGCACGTCGTTCGCCTGCCGTTCCGTGTCGCGCAGCACGTGGGCGATGGCCCAGTGGTCGCCGCTGGTGCGGGCGGTCTCCACGACGCCCCGGGCCGAGAGCAGCCGGGGCAGGAAGCGGGCGGCGCAGAACTCCACCAGGGCCGCCTCCGGTGCGGGCGTCCGGGGCGCCCCCGCGGCCAGGCGTTCGGCGTCGCCCTCGGCGAGCACGGCGCCCCCGTCGCCCGGGTACCAGTTCAGGTCGAGGGCGTGTGCCGCCACGCGCAGCGCCGCGGCCATGTCGTCGACGCCGCCCGGCTCGCGCACGCCCGCGAGGCGGCGCAGGGCCCGTCGCGGCTCGCCCGCCGCGAGGGCGCGGGCGCTCGCGACGAGCGGGTGCTCGGGCCGTGCCGTGTCCCGGCCGAGCCCCGGTTCACCGGTGAGCAGTATGCGGAGCACGTCGTGGGCCATGTCCATGCGCTTCCCCCCAACACCCCGACCCCGTAGGAGAGTTGGGGCTTCACCCGCGATTTTCGGACACCAGCGTACTGAGCGCGGCGACCGCGGGCTCCGGCCTCCACCGAAAGCCCGCACTATGCGCCGGGTGTGACGAACAAGCCGGAGGACCAGCACCTTCGCGCCATGTTCCGTTCGCCTGGGAGCCGTGCCACCGTCGGGTGCACCATGCCGAAGGGCGTGTGCCGGAGCGCGGCGCGGCGGCCAGGAACCACCAGGCGCACCCCCTGTCCCGCCGGTCCCGGAACGCGGACGGTCGCCTTTTCATCTAAGGACACTGGCATATGACCCCAGCACCACCACATCGGGTGTTGCCAAATCCCTTACGTGCCTGAGTCCGCTGTGCCAGAGTCGTTACCGGTCGAAGAGTTGTTTCTGAAGTCAGCACGGAAGCCGACAGCGCGGCCGGCCAGGTAGCCCGCTGCCCCCACCAGCGCGGCCCCCGCGAGCCGGTCCGGCTGCATCGCATCGCCTACGGAGCCCCCATGCCGTCCCACGTCTTCGCGGACCGAACCGCCCAGCCGCCCGAGCGCGGCCCGGTCGACGCGCTGATCACGCAGACGCGCCGGCTCCGCGGCGAGGTCGACGCCGTGCGCCGCGACGCCACCGCCGACCACAGCGACCCCACGGGCCGCTGGCAGCGCGCCCTGTGCGACCTCGCCGTCCATCAACTCAACGACCTGCACGGCCATTTGGCCCAGCTGCGGGACGGCCCGCCGCGCACGCACCGCCCGCACGGCGGCGCTGCGCGGCCGGAGCCGCCGCCCGGCTCCCTGCTCAGCCGCGTGGGCAGCGCCGAGTGGAACCTCCTCACCGACGAGGCCACCTGGTCCGGCGAGCTGTTCCAGATCCTCGGCCGCGACCCGGCCGCGCCGCCGCTGTCCCTCGACGAGCTGCCCTCGCTCGTGCACCCCGACGACCACGCGCTGCTCACCGCGATGGTCACGGACTGCCTCGTCGACGGCAAGCCGATCGACGGCGAGTTCCGCGTCGTGCGTGCCGACGGCAGCGAGCGCCAGGTGCACATGATGGGCGAGCCCGTGCTCGCCGCCGACGGCTCCACCGCCTCCATGTGGGCGGTCCTGCGGGACGTCAGCGAGCTGCGCCGCAGCCAGCGGGCGGTCAGCGAGAGCAGCGACACGCTCCAGCGCCAGCACCACCTCGCCCAGACCGAGCACCGGCTCGCCGTCGAGCTGCAGGAGGCCGTGCTGCCGCCGTGGCACGGCTCGCTGCGCTTTCCGCAGGGCGGCCCGGCGGGCCTCGACCTCGCCGCCCGCTATCTGCCCTCGTCGTCGAGCGCCCTCATCGGCGGCGACTGGTACGACGCCCTGGAGCTGGCCGACGGCCGGATGCTGCTGAGCGTCGGCGACCTCACCGGCCACGGCGTCACGGTGACCTCGGGCATGGCGATGCTGCTCGGCGCGCTGCGCGGCATGGCCGTCGCGGGCACGCAGCCGGGCCAGCTGATGGCCTGGCTCAACCAACTCCTCGACACCTCGGCGCAGCCCGCCCTCGGCAGCGCCGTCTGCTGTCTGTACGACCCCGAGCGGCACGTCCTCACCTGGTCCCAGGCCGGGCACCCCGCCCCGCTGCTGTTCCGCGACGGGACGGGGCGCCCCCTGACACCTCCGGACGGCGTGCTGCTCGGCGCGACGTCCGGCGCGACGTACGAACAGGCCGACGAGCCACTGCGCCCCGGTGACCTGCTCCTGCTGCACACGGACGGCTTGGTGCCGCGGCGTTCCCGAGATGCCGCGACCAGCCGACTGCTCGCCCTCGCGCCGCGCTTCGCCGAAGCGAGGACGGCTCAGGACTGTGTGCGCCTCACGGTCGAGGAGTTCGGCGTGGCCCCGCGCGAGGACGACGCCTGTCTGCTGGTGGCCAGGGTCGACACCTAGTGTCACGAAGCCCTGGCCCCGGCTTCCCGCCGCCGTGCCCGCCGCCCCTCACGCCCGCGCCCATTTCCCTCCCCCGGGCCTGCCCGCGGCCTTGGGAAGGGCGTGCTTGATCTCCTCGCGCAGGTCCTCGATCTTCGGATAGCCCGCGTACTGGGCGGTCAGCCGGTACATCTCCCGTAGCCGGTCCCACGTGCGGTGCGAGGAGTTCGAACCCATCGACACCAGTGCGAGCCGGGCGTACCGGTCGGCCTGTTCGGGGTCGTCGGCGATGAAGCAGGCCGACGCCAGCGAGATGTAGTCGAAGATCGTGGAGCGGTCGCGGCCCTGGGTGCGCAGGGCGATGGCCTCCTTGGCGTGGCGCTGGGCGACGTGCGCGACGGACGGGTCGTGGTCCGCGAGGGTCCGGTAGGCGAGGGCCTGCATGCCGTGCAGGTCCGCCTCGTCGAACATCTGCATCCAGCTGGGCGGCGGCACGTCCCCCTTGTCGGAGACGAACAGGTCCTCGGCCCGGCCGAGGGTGCGCCGCATCGCCTGGCCCTTGCCCATGGACGCCTGGGCCCAGGCCTCGATGGTGTGCAGCATCGCCTGGGTGCGCGGCAGGGTCTGCTCGCCCGAGCCGGACTTGGCGAGCTTCATCAGGTCCAGGGCGTCGTCCGGCTTGCCCAGGTGCACCATCTGGCGGGCGGCGCGGGACAGGGCCTCACCGGCGCGCGGCCGGTCGCCGCCCTCGCGGGCCGCGTGCGCGGCGATCACGAAGTACTTCTGGGCGGTGGGTTCGAGGCCGACGTCGTGGGACATCCACCCGGCGAGGACGGCGAGGTTGGCGGCGACGCCCCACAGGCGCCGCTGGAGGTGGTCGGGGTGTCGGTAGGCGAGCATGCCGCCCACCTCGTTCAACTGGCCCACCACCGCCTTGCGCTGGAGCCCTCCGCCACGGGACGCGTCCCAGGCACGGAACACCTCGACCGAGCGCTCCAGTTCCTCGATCTCCTGAGAGCCGATGGGAGCGGCCTCATAGCGGTCGAATCCGGCGGGGTCGGCGTACAGGGGATCGTCGAGACGGGGGGCGTCGGCCTTCAGGGTCGGATCGGTGTGCAGCCAGTCGTGCATGGCGCTGCTGAGTGCGGAGCCGGCGGCGAGCGCGGCACCCGCGCCCACCAAGCCGCGTCGGTTGAGCATGAGGTCCATTCCCGTGAATTCGGTGAGGACCGCGGCGGTTCGCTCGGGCGCCCACGGCACGCCGTCCGGGTGCTCCACGCTCCCGTCGGCGCGCTGTTTGCCTACGCGCCCGTGCCGGACCAGACCGAGGTCCTCGATGGTCACGACACGGCCGAGACGCTCGGTGAACAGGACCGCCAGGACCCGCGGCACGGGATCGCGCGGGATCTCTCCCATGTCGATCCAGCGTCGCACCCGTGAGGTGTCGGTGGCCAGCTGCGGATGACCCATCGCGGCCGCCTGCCGGTTCACCAGTCTGGCGAGTTCGCCCTTGGACCAGCCGGCGAGGCCGAAGAGGTCCGACAGGCGGGTGTTGGGTTGTCCGTTCACGTCAAGCCCCCAGGTTCTCGGCTGAGTTGACAGTAACCGTCTGTCAGTTGCTGAGCGACTATTCGCCAGGGTTCGCCAGGGTGCGCCACATGGTGTGCCAGGGGCCTCGAGGTGTCAGGTAGGAGTGCGCCACCCCGACCCGGCCCCCCCACGGGGCATTCCCCAGGGTGCACCCACGGAAGGCCGGGGCGGGAGGGCGCCGCAACTCGCAGGCACACGAAGGGATCTGTATCGCCCATGTACGCAGCATCGTCCTCCGTGTCCGCCCCGCCCCGGCCGCTGCGCCCCCACTCGCCGTCCCGCGGTCCCGCCCGCCCGGCGGAGGCCCCGCTCCAGGGCGGCGGTCCCTATCTGGCCCCGGCGCGCGCCGCGTCGGCGACGCTCGCTCCCGGCCGACCGCGGCGTGCGCCGGCGACCGCGAACGGGCCGCTCAGCGGGAGACTCGACTTGTCCGGCCCCCAAGGCGCGCAGTTGCGCACGGCCATCGCGTCGGTGCACCGCATCTGTCCGGAGTTCCACCCGGTGCAGGTGCTGCGCCGCAGCGGCCGCACCGTCCTGCTCGTCGGCACGACGGGCCGCAGCACGGCCGTCGCCAAGTGCCTCCTCGACCACTCGTCCGGCTGGACCGAGCGCATCAGGCACGAAATAGCTGCATACCGCTCGTTCGTCAGGCATCGTCCGCCCGTGCGCGCGCCGCGGCTCATCGCGGCCGACCCGGACGACTGCACCCTGGTGATCGAGCGGATGCCGGGCCGGGTCGCGGCGCTGCTGCGACACCCCACGGAGGCCCCGCCCCGGGCGGACGTGCGGGCGGCGGTGGGCGCCGTGCACCGCCTGAACCAGTGGCGCCCGCCGAACGACATGTTCGGCAAGCCGCTGGACTACCCCCGGCGGATCGCGCGCTTCCACGAGCTGGGGCTGCTCACGGACCGGGACATGGGCGACCTCCAGAAGCTGCTGCACGGCATAGCGCACGCGTACGGCTCGCAGCCGCAGGCCATGTGGCAGTTCTGCCACGGGGACGCGCTCCTGTCGAACGTGCTGCTGTCCCCGGCCGGTCCCGTGCTCGTCGACTGGGAGCACGCGGGCTGGTACCTGCCCGGCTACGACCTGGCGACGCTGTGGGCGGTCCTCGGGGACGCCCCGGTGGCGCGCCGCGACATCAGTCAGCTCGCCCAGCAGGCGGGCCCGGCGGCACGCGACGCGTTCCTCGTCAACCTGATGCTGGTACTCACGCGCGAGATCAGGATGTGCGAGACGGCGGTGCAGCGCACGCTGCACGACGCCGCCCCGACGGCACCGGTGGGCACGCCCCACCCGGTCGCCGTGCCGTCCGGCGAGGAGCAGCGCCTGCTCCTTCGGCGGCTGCACGACGACTGCCAGATGGCCCGACGGGCCGTAAGGGCGGCGGTCGGCACGCGCTGACGGGGACGTAGGCCCGTGGTACGCCCTGCTCGGGGCGGACCACGGGCTTTCGCGTGCGCTCGGACTGCGTGCGCGCAGGGGCCGCGTGCGCGCAGGGGCCGCGTGCGCACGTCGGCACGTCGGCGTGTCGGCGTGTCGGCGTGTCGGCGTGTCGGCGTGTCGGCGAGGCAACTCCCCCTGCCGCCCCTGAGGTTGCCCCCCGCAGGGATCTACAGGTAGCCCCATGTCGTGGCGCGGCGCGCGCTCCTAGCGTCAAGGGTGACACCGCTTGATCCAAAAGGAGCACCATGCGCGTCGCACCCGCCGCCACCCTCGGCCTCGGCCTCGTCGGCCTGCTGGCCGGCGCCGTCCCCGCGACGGCCTCCCCCGCCCCGCCACCCGTCCGCTCCGCACAGCACCAGGGCCTCGACTGGCGCGCCTGCCCCGCGGAGCAGAAGGAGCTCAACGAGGCGGGCGCGCGGTGCGCCCGCGTGACGGTCCCCCTCGACTACGCCCGACCCGACGGCCGTACGATCCAGCTCTCGATCTCCCGCATCAAGGCCAAGAACCGCAGCGAGCGGCGCGGCATCCTGCTGTCCAACCCCGGCGGCCCGGGCGGTGCCGGGCTCGCCACCACCCTCGCCCTGCGCCCGGCGTTGAAGGACGTGGCGGACCGCTACGACCTGATCGGCTTCGACCCCCGGTTCCTCGGCGACAGCAGCCCGATATCCTGCACCCCGGCCGGACCGCCCGAACCTCCCGCGCCGAAGACGACCGCCCGCAAGGACTTCGAGGCCTCCGTGCGGTCCGCGCGGGACCAGGCGCGGCGCTGCCGCGAGCACGGCGACAACGCCGAGCTCCTCCCGCACGCCTCCACCCGCAACGTGGCCCGGGACATGGACGCCATCCGGGCCGCCCTCGGCGAGCGCCAGCTGTCGTACTACGGCGTCTCCTACGGCGCCGATCTGGGCGCCGTGTACACACAGATGTTCCCGCGTCGCACGGACCGCATGGTCATCGACTCCTCCACGGATCCGGCGGCCACGCAGTACGAACTGTTCCAGCGCTCCGGCGAGCCGCTGGAGAAGTCCCTCGACGAATGGGCCGGGTGGGCCGCCCGGCACCACGGCACCTACCGGCTCGGCCGCACCGCCGCCCAGGTGCGGGCCACCGTGCAGCGGCTGCTCGACCGGGCCGAGCGGCGGCCCGTCGCCCTCGCGGGGCAGCGGCTCAACGCCCCCGTCCTGCGGCTGATCCTGAAGCAGCCCATCCAGCACCAGGAGAACGACCCGGCCCTCGCGGCCATCGTGCGGGACCTCGTCGACGCCGCCGCGGGAAAGCCGGTCGAGCCGGGACCCGAACTCGCCGCCATGCTGGAGCTGCTCTCCTCCCCCGAGCTGGCGGACAGCTTCGTGGGCGGTGCGGTCTTCATGTGCGGCGACGGGGGCTGGCCCGCGGGCGGCTGGCCCGCGGACCCCGAGACGTACTGGCGCAACAGCGTGCGCAGCCGCGCCACCCAGCCGGTCTTCGGCCCGTACGTCAACGGCATGATCGCCCCGTGCGCCTTCTGGGGCGCCGAGCCGCGCGAGCCGGGCACCAGGATCGGCAACAGCGTGCCCGTCCTGATGCTCCAGGCCCGCCGTGACAACAACGTTCCCTACGAGGGCGGTCTCGCCCTGCACCGCAGGCTCACCGGTTCCCGTCTGGTGACGGCGGACATCCGCGCGCACGGCGTGTACGGACGCGGTCTCGACGGATACCGCCCCGTTCCGTGCGCCGAGCGGGCCGTCAACGACTATCTGCGCGGCGGGGACCTGCCCGCCACCGACGTGACCTGCGCCGCCACGGAGGTGACCCGATGACCGAGACGGGTCCGATGACCGGGACGGGCTTTTCGATGAGCCGCCGCACCACCATGGCGGCCGCCGCCGGGGCCCTGCTCGCGGGCGCGGCCCCGCAGGCCGTGGCGGCCCCGCACGGCACGGCGCCCACCGCCCCGGGGCGCGGGCGCCACGCCCTCCAGGCCGATGTGGACGCCGTCCGGGCGACCGGCGCCACCGGAGTCCTCGCCGAGGTGCAGACCCCGCACGGCCGCACCACGGCACGCGCCGGAGTGGCGGACCTGGAGTCCGGTCGGCCGGTGCCCTGGGACGCGTACTACCGCATCGGCAGCGACACCAAGACCTTCACCGCCGTGGTCGCCCTCCAGTTGGTCGGCGAGGGCAGGCTCGCGCTCACCGACACGGTCGAGCGCTGGCTGCCCGGCGCGATCCGGGGCAACGGCAACGACGGCGGCAGGATCACCGTCGCCAATCTCCTGCGCCAGACCAGCGGTCTGAACGACTACGTCGCGGTCGCGGAGGGGGAGTTCACGCCCGAGGCGTACCGCAAGGGACGGTTCCGGACGCACACGCCCCGGGAGCAGCTGGCGGCCGCGCTCGCGAAGCCGCCGCGGTGGCTCCCGCGCCGCGACGCCCCGGCGTCCGAGCGGCGCTGGGGCTATGCCAACACCAACTACGTCGTCGCGGGCCTGGTCATCGAGGCGGTGACGGGCCGTCCGTGGGCGCAGGAGGTCCACGAGCGCATCATCGAACCGCTCGGCCTCCGGCACACGCTGATCCCGGGAACCTCCCCTTACGTCCCGCAGCCGACGGCCACGGCGTACACGCAGTTCCCCGGCAGCAAGCGGCTGACCGACACCACGCTCGCCGCCGTCGGCGGCGCGGACGGCGCCCTCATCAGCACGACCCGCGACCACGCCGTCTTCCTGCGCGCCCTGATGGCCGGACGGCTGCTGCGCCCCGCGCAGCTGGCGGCGATGCGGCGGACCGTCCCGGCCGAGGACTGGATCCGGGCGAAGGGCGTCCGCTACGGCCTCGGCATCGCCTGGCGGCCGGTGGCGGGCGGCGGCTCGGGCCTGTGGTTCCACGGCGGGACCCACCTCGGCGTGGTCTCCGAGTCCGGCGTCACCGAGGACGGCACCCGCGCCGTGACGACCGCGACGTTCACCCTGCGCACCGACGCGACCCGGCAGGAGGCCCAGGACGCCGCCACGCTCCGCCTGGTGGACAACGCGCTGCGGGCCGGGGGCGGCCGCTAGGGCCACGGGCCCGGCGCGGTGCTCATGGACGGCCCGGCGGACACGATCGCCGTCACACCGTCCAGGAGCGGCCCGCCGGCCTCGGGGGCGCGTCGCGCGGCGGGCCGAGCGGGGTGGGGGCGGGCTCGGCGAGCAGCAGGGTGAGGTCGTCCGCGAGCGGGGTGCCGCCGGTGTGGCGGTGCAGCAGGTCGGTCAGGCACCGCAGGGCGTCGTGCGGGTCGGGCGCGGTCAGGGCCGCGTGGCACTGCGGGGAGTCGAGCGGGAAGGGGGCGCTGTCGGCGTCGCGGGCGTCGGTGAGGCCATCGGTGTACAGGAGCAGGCGCTGCCCCGGTGCGAGCTGGACCCGTTGCAGACAGGGGGCGGGGTGCAGGCCAAGCGGGGGTGAGGCCCGCGGCGGGGAGAGCAGGTGGAGGCGGCGGCCGGTGCGCAGGGGCGGCGGGTGACCGCAGTTGACGATGCGGGCTTCGCCGGGGTGGAAGTCGACGAGCAGCAGGGTGACGAAGTCCTCCGGGCCGAGTTCGGGGGCCAGGTGCTCGTCGAGGGTCCGGGCGAGCCGGACCGGGTCGGGTTCGGTGGCGGCGGTGCGCCGGAAGGCGGCCAGGACGGCGGCGGCCACCCGCAGCGCCTGGACGCCGTGCCCCTTGACGTCGGCGAGCAGCACGCGCGGGCCCGCGCTGGTGAGGACGGCGTCGTGGACGTCACCGCCCATGCGGGCGTGCGGGTCGACGGGGCGCGTGTGCACGGCCAGGCCGATGTGGCCGACGCGGGCGGGCAGCGGGCGGGCCAGGGCCTCCTGCACGGTGTCGGCGAGTCGGGTCATCCGGTCGAGCGCGCGCTCGGCGCGCACGCGGGTGTACGCCGTCACCACGGCCCACACCGAGACGGCCGCGATGTTCAGGAGGGAGGCCAGGTCGCGCAGGCAGAGGGGCGGCGAGTCCAGCAGTGTCAGACCGACGGCGATGGCGCCCAAGGCGGCGGTGACGCGCGCCGAGAGCCGCTGGGCCGCAAGGAGCGGCCCGAGCAGGAGCAGTGCGTGCAGGGGCACGTGGGCGAGGCTCGTGACCGTGGCCGCGGCCGCCTGTGCCCCTACCGCCGTGGCGAGCCACATGCGCCGTGTTTCCACTGCGTCCCCCTGGTCGTCTGGTGAAGTTCGGATTTCCGCGCACGACCCCTGCGTGCGGGGTACTGTGCCAGCTTCGATGACGGTACGTGGCCAATTCGCCACAGCCCGCGCACCGCTGCTCCGCCGCGGGTAGCGTCGAGCGCTGCCTGGCCGCGTCCGCATACGGAACTCACGGGGGGCGATGGTGACGACGTCACACGGACCGGCGGTGGAGGACCCGCGGTGCGGGGGCGACACCGCTCTGGTCGGGCGGCACAGCGAGCTGGCGGAGGTCGCGGGACGGCTCGCCCGGCACCGCCTGGTGACGGTGAGCGGGGTGGGCGGGGTCGGCAAGACCCGGCTCGCCCGCGGTGCCGCCGCCGAGCTGCGGCCGCGCTACCCCGACGGCGTCTGGTGGGTCGAGCTGTCCCCGCTGGAGGACGGCGCGATGCTGGCGTACGCGATCGCCGAGGCGCTGCCCCTGTTCGTCCAGAGCACCCGGTCGATGTTCGAGGTGGTCGCCGAGTACCTGGCCGGGCGTGAGCTCCTGCTCGTCCTCGACACCTGTGAACACGTGGTCCACGAGTGCGCCGATGCGGTGGCGTCCCTGCTGACGGTGGCGCCGGGCCTGCGCGTGCTCGCCACCAGCCGCCGCCCGCTCGGCCTGCCCGTCGAGGACGTCGTGGTGCTCGGCCCGCTGCCCGAGGCCGACGCGCTGGCCCTGCTCGCCCGGCGGGCGGGCGATGCGGCGCCGGGCCGCGTCACCGTGGGCGCCGACAGCGACGAGGCAGCGGCCTTGTGCCGGCGCCTCGAAGGGCTGCCCCTCGCGATCGAGCTGGCCGCCGCCCGGTTGCGAGAGATGTCCGCGGCCGAGCTCAACCGGCGCCTGGAGGACCGCTTCGAGGTGCTCGGCGAGTCGCACCAGCCGGTGTACGAGGCGGACCCGCCCTGGCACCAGGCCCTGCGCACCGCCGTCGGCTGGAGTCATCAGCTGTGCACCCCCGCTCAACGCCTCGTCTGGGCGCGCCTGTCCGTGTTCTGCGGGACCTTCGACGAGGAGGCGGCCCGCCGGGTCTGCGCGGACGACCGCCTGGCCGTCGAGGACGTGCCGGGCCTGCTCACGGCGCTCGTGCAGAGCTCGATCGTGGAGTGGGTCCCGGAGGGGGCCGTATCGCGCTACCGGATGCTGGACACCATCCGTGAGTTCGGCGCGCGCTGGCTGCGCGGGCTCGGCGAGGAGCACGCGGTCCGCCGCCGCCACCTCGACCACTGTCTGGACCTCGCCCGCTCGGCCGACGCCGCCTGGTTCGGCCCGGACCAGGTGGACTGGTACCGGCGTACGCACGCCGAGCACGCCAACTTCCGTGCCGCGCTCGACTTCTGTCTCGCCGAGGGCGACGGACACGGGGCCCTGGGGCTGAGCGGGGCCCTGTGGTTCGTCTGGTTCGCCTGCGGCTTCACCACGGAGGGCCGCCACTACCTCGACCGGGCCCTGGCCATGGAGGCGTCCCCCGAGCACGTGCGCGGCAAGGCGCTGTGGGCCCGCTGCCTCGTCGCCATGAGCCAGGGCGACAGGGAGACGGCTCACCGGTGCGCCACGGCCTTCCGGGAGGCCACGGCCGGGCGGGACGACGAGACCGTGCCGCAGGCCGTCTCCTATCTGAGCGGCGTCGCCTTCAGCATGAGCGGTCGGCACGCACAGGCGCTCGAGACGTTCGCCCCGGCACCACGGGCCCGTCCGGCCCCCGGCCACTACGACTCGGCATGGGGTCTCATCCAGTCCGCCCGAGCCTTCTCCCACGTCTTCCTCGGGCAGTTCGACCGGGCCGCGGCCGCCGCCGCTGAACTGTGTGGCGAGAGCGCACGCCACGGCGAGTTCTGGCTGCGCGCCTACGGGGACTACATGCTGGCCCTCGCCGAACTCTTCCGGGGCCGGGCCGACGAGGCCGCGACGCACGCCCGCGCCGCGATGCGGGGCAAGCGCCTCTTCCACGACGGCCTCGGCACCGCCCTCTGCGTGGACCTGCTCGCCTCCGCCGCCGTCGCCTCCGGGGACGCGGGGCGGGCCGCCCGGCTCCTCGGCAGCGCCGACCGGCTCTGGCAGGCCATCGGCAGCGCCCGCGCCGGCGTCGAGGACCTCGCGGCCGCGCGGGCCGCCTGCGAGGCTCAGGCCCGCGGCGTCCTCGGCGACGCCGCCTACGGGGCGGCGTTCCACACGGGGTTCGAGGGTGAGTCGACCCCAGCGACCTGGGGGAACAGGCCGTAGGAACGCCCTGTTGTGCCCTCTTGGCAGTACGTGATCGGCGTGGAGGGGACACACGGAGCAGGTGCGGGGGACCGTGGCCGCGGCATGCGAAGGCGTGCGCGCGGTGGCCTACGCCTGCACGCGCCGCCGGTTCGGCTTCCCGTCCGGCTACGGCGCGGGACCGGACAACCACCGTCCGGCGGAGGCCGTGACACGGGCGGCGAAGGGCCGGTAGCCGCGGCCGCGGCCCGCGCGGCGGCAACCTCGCATTGGTCCATTCCACTGACGCGCAGCAGGCGATCGCGCTACCCGGGGCGAAAACCCGGGGAAACGCCGCTGACATGGGAAATCCCTTCTTCTGGGCCTGATTGACGGATCGTCGGCGAGCGGGTACCACTGACGCACCGCCCGGCCCCGCGTGCCCCGTTCCGCTGCACCGGCCCAGAGGTCTCAGGAGGCTGCCTTGCGAGGATCCGCCCACCGCTTTGAATCCGCCGCGCGCAGACGCACCGTGAGGACGGCGGGCGCCCTGGCGTCGGCCGCCCTGCTGGTGCCGCTCATCGGCGCCGCCCCGGCACCGTCCGCGGCCGCGGACGCCGGACCCGACTCCCTCCAGCGCGCGTTCGCGGCGGCCGCCGCCGAGTACGACGTGCCGCAGAGCGTGCTGCTCGGCGTGTCCTACCTCCAGTCCCGCTGGGACGCGCACGACGGCGCCCCGAGCGTGACCGGCGGCTACGGCCCGATGCACCTCACCGACGCGCGCACCGCACTGGCCTCGGCCCCGCACCACAGCGAGGGCGACGAGGACCCGCGCGGCGACGCGTCCCGCCCGGCGCTGAAGCCGCGCCAGGTGCCCGTCGAAGGCCAACTGCCCGCCCGGCTCAAGACGTTGAAGCGGGCCGCGCGGCTCAGCGGCATTCCCGAGCGCGAGCTGCGCGAGGACACCGCGGCGAACGTCCGCGGCGGTGCCGCCCTGCTCGCCGCCGCGCAGAAGCGGCTCGACAGGCCGTTCAGCGACGACCCGGCCGACTGGTACGGGGCGGTCGCCGCGTTCTCCGGCGCGGACGAGCAGGCGGGCGCCGCCTCGTACGCCAATGAGGTGTTCGCGGTGATCCGCGACGGCGAGCGACGCACGACCGACGCCGGACAGCGGGTGCGGCTCGCCCCGCGGCCCGGCCTGCGGCCCGACGCGGCGCAGGTCGAGCGCATGGGCCTGCGCAAGGCACCGGCGGCGGAGACGGACTGCCCCCGGTCCCTCGCCTGCGAGTGGATCCCGGCCCCGTACGAGGAGTTCGGCGACAACGACTACGGCAACCACGACAAGGCCGAGCGGCCCGGCTCCCAGGGCATCAAGTACATCGTCGTGCACGACACGGAGGGTAGGTGGGAGGGCGTCCTGAAGCTCGTCCAGGACCCGACGTACGTGTCCTGGCACTACACGCTCCGCTCGTCCGACGGCCATGTCGCCCAGCACGTGCGCACCAAGGACGTCGCCTGGCACGCGGGCAACTGGTACGTGAACTCCAAGTCCGTCGGCCTGGAGCACGAGGGCTTCCTCACGGCGCCCGACACCTGGTACACGGAGGCGATGTACCGCTCGTCGGCGCGCCTGGTGAAGTACCTCGCCAAGCGGTACGACATTCCGCTGGACCGGCAGCACATCCTGGGCCACGACACCGTCCCGGGCACCACGGCGGCCACCATCCGGGGCATGCACACCGACCCGGGCCCGTACTGGGACTGGCAGCACTACTTCCAGCTCCTCGGCAAGCCGCTGCACCGCACGGCGGGCCCGAAGGGCGGTCTGGTGACGGTGGCGCCCGAGTTCAGCAAGAACCGGCCGGAGTTCACCGGCTGCGTCAAGCCCGGCGAGAAGTGCGTGCCGCACGGCTCCAGCGCGGTGCGCGTGCACACCGAGCCCCGCGACGACGCGCCGCTCGTCAAGGACATCGGGCTGCGCCCGGGCGGCGAGCCGTCCACGATCGACGTGAACGACATGGGCTCGCGCCTGTCCACCGGCCAGCGGTACGCGGTCGCCGACCGCCAGGGCGACTGGACGGCCGTGTGGTACCTCGGCCAGAAGGCGTGGTTCAAGAACCCGCGGAAGCAGCCGACGGCCGTCGACGCGCGCGGATGGACGGTGACGCCGAAGGACGGCGCGAGCGAGGTCCCGGTGTACGGCCGCGCCTACCCGGAGAAGGAGGCGTATCCGCCGGAGGTCCCGGTGCAGCCGGTCTCCCCGCTGCCGTACAAGCTGCTCGCGGGCCAGAAGTACGCAGTCGGCGACAAGGTGCCCGGTGAGTACTTCTACGCGCCGACGTTCGACCTGAAGCCGCACCGCGTGGTGCGCGGCAAGGACGTCTACTACGAGATCCAGTTCGGCCACCGGGTGGCGTTCGTGCGCGCCGCCGACGTCACGGTGGTGCCGTCCGGCACCTAGCCGCGGCGTCCCCGGGAACCGCCGGGCCCGGGCCTGTCGTGGGGGCAGGTCCGGGCCCGGCGCATGCGCTGCCGAGGACGCGCGGCCGCGCGGGTCAGCCGGCGGTCTCCGTACACCAGATGGGCTGGCCCTGGTAGTAGATGCACACGTTGCCGTCGTCCTGGATGGACAGGATGGCCCCGTGCCGCCCGGAGGTGTTCGACGCCCACACGGGGCGGTCGTCCTGGGCGTAGACGACGAGGTTGCCGTCGCCCTGCATGACGGCGCGGTATCCGTCCGGCCGGGTGTCCGGCGACCAGACGGGCTTCTCGACGCTGTCCCGGTAGACGACGAAGTTGCCGTCCTCCTGGAGCCGGAGCAGCGTGTGGCCGTTCCCGGAGGTCCAGGCCATGTTGCGGTGGATCGTGCTCGACGGTGTGTTCGGATAGATGTCGTTGTTGCTCATGCGCGACTTCCCTCCCGGTCGAGATGGGCGGACACCCCGCTCCCCCACGACGCTAGGCGCGGTGGCGCCCCGCGCCTGAGAACAAAGCACGCCAGCCTGAACACGGGGGTACGAAGGGTAGGAAACCGCCAGTCGACGAAGGCGCTCCACCAGCCCGTTGGGCGGTACGGAGCGTCTGTCACCGGGGGACGGAGCGGCGCGAATCCGGCGCCGCACCCGCGGGCCCGGGGCCTTGTCCAGGGCCGGTACCGGCCAGGCGGGGCGGTGCGGTGCGCCCCGCTCGGACCGAGATGCGTGACGCCGCCGCGCGGGGACCGGGAGGGCGGTGGCTCAGCCCTGCTGGAACAGCTCGGCGGGCAGGGGCTTGAGGAGCGCGTACAGGTCGTCAGTGATCGGGCGGTCCCAGGCCGCGATGGTCACCAGGACGTTGTCGCTGCGGTCGAACTGGACGCAGGAGATGCGGCTTTCGGAGAGCCGCAGACGGCGCACGATCAGGAGGTTGTCCCCCTGCATCACCGGCACGTCCTCGCTGGAGACGACGGTGACCTCCTCGTCGTTCTCCAGCGCGAGCAGGAGCTGGGCCACCTCGAAGGGCACCTCGCTGTTGGCGAGCTCGCGGGCCGGGGAACCCTCCGGCAGATTGCCGATGATCATCGCGGGGCCGCGGCCGCCGAACAGGTCGTAGCGCAGGAAGACGCCCTGGCAGCTGCCGTCGGGGGCGGGCAGCAGGCCGGCACCGAGGTTGCCGGGCCAGTCGCCCGGATCCATGGCGAGGACATCGAAGTCCGGCCCGGCAGGGGTGGCGGAGCTGCGGCGGCGGAGGAAGGACATGCGGCCATGGTACGTGCCCGCGCAGGCGTTTCCGGCGCCGGGGCCGCGAGGGAGAAACCCGTGGTCACGGCGGGCGCCGGGGGTGTGCGAGATCGCCGCGCGCGCCGTCCGGCCGGGGGCGGCGCGGCGGGTCAGGCCGGGCCGCGGCCGCGCTCGTGGTGGCGGGCCACGCGGGCCCGGTTGCCGCAGGACGGCTTGCACCACTCCTGACGCGGGTGCTCCTTGAGGAAGTACCGCACGCAGCGGGGCGCGTGGCAGGCGCGCAGGCGCGGGCGGTCGGGCCCGGCGAGGAAGGCGTGCGCGGCCCGGGCCAGGGCGGCGTCGAGCAGGTCGGCGCGCCGGTCGGGCGAGGCGGGCCCGGCCGCGGGCACGGGCTCGTCCCGCAGCCGGGGGGCGGCACCGTCCGGCCAGGCGAGCACGGGCACGGTGGGCACCTTCGCCGCGGCCTCGTTCAGCCGGGCGACGGCCTCGGCGGGCGGCAGGAGGCGGTGGGCGTCGGCGGGGCTCGGCGCGCCCGGCAGGACCGCCCGGGCGAAGAGCGCGCGGACGGCGGAGCGCACCGCCCGTACGCGGTCGAGCCCGGCGGCGTCCGCGCGGTAGCGGCGCGGCGCCAGGGCTGCGGGCAGCGCGTCGGCGCGGTCGCGCACCCAGGCGGTGAGGCCCTCGGGCGTGTCGAGGTCGTCGGCGACCCCGCCGCGCCCGTCGTGGCGGACGGTGGCGGCGAGGTCGAGCGTCAGCCGGGTGGGGCCGGGCGCCGGTGCGGAGGCCTGGGGCGGAGCGGGCATGGGCTAATGATAGGTTCCGCCGCATCCATTAGGCGGGCTTCCCGCGGAGGCCGCCGGGGGCCGGGGCACAGGTCCGCCGGGCCGCGCAGGGAGCCCTTCGCGGCGGGCGCTGCCCGGTCGGCGTCAGGGCCGCGGGCGCGCCCCGGAAAGAGGTGCCGGTGACCAGCGCGACCGTACTGAACTACTGGAAGGCCGGACTCACCGAGGTACCCGACGAGGTGTGGCGCCACCCGCGTCCGGCCGTGCTCCTGCTGCCCGGCAACCAGCTCACGCGGCTGCCCGCCCGTCTCGGCACGCTGGCCTCGCTGCGCACCCTCGACCTCGGCCACAACCGGCTCGCGTCCGTGCCGCGCGAGCTCGGCGACCTCACCGCGCTGAGCGACTTCCTGTACCTGCACGACAACCGCCTCACCTCCCTGCCCGGCGAGTTGGGCCGGCTGACGCGCCTGTCCTATCTGAACGTCGGCGAGAACCGGCTCACCGAACTGCCGGACTCCGTCGGGGACATGAGGGGGCTGGTCGAGCTGCGCGCCCAGCACAACCGGCTCACCTCGCTGCCCGCCTCTCTCGGCGGCCTGCGCTCCCTGCGGGAACTGTGGCTGCGCGGCAACGCCCTCAGCTCGCTGCCCGCCGCCGTGGGGCGGCTGGACGCGCTGCGCGAACTGGAGCTGCGCGAGAACGCCTTCGCGGCGGTGCCCGACGCGCTGCGCGGACTCCCCCTGCTGCGGCGCCTCGATCTGCGGGCCAATCGACTGCGCGCACTTCCCGGGTGGCTCACCGAGTTGCCCGCACTGGAGAAACTCGATCTCCGCTGGAACGAGGTGCCGGACGACGACCCCACGGTGGCGGCCCTGCGCGCCGGCGGCTGTGTCGTGCTGCGCTGAGCCGTGCGCGCCGCGCCGAACCGCCCGCACCGGGCGGAGAATTCCTTGACTTAAAGCGCGGCCGCGTTAACTGTCCAAAGGTATAGGGAGATTTCCGCAGCGGGCATTCCTTTGCCTCTCGGGCCACCCGCACGCCTGTGACCTGCCCCTACACAGGAACGCCAGAGACGCGCCAAGAGGCTTCGCCCACCGTTGAATTGACCTCGCGGAGGCGATATACGGATGCCTGCATTCCCGGGTTGACATCAAAGGCGGCGCCCCACCAAGCTGGCCGTGGACCAGTGACGAGGGATCCACATATGCCACTCCCATCGATTTCACTGGGGTCCTGGCACATTCCCCGCGGTGGCTTTCCGCGCCCTTTGTCGATTCGGGGGCGTGTCACCCGGGGCTGCCACCCGAAGAAAGGAACAGCCATGGCGCGCGCCGTCCGGATGCGGCCCGGCACCATTCCGTCCGGAGCCGGCCGCGGCACGGCACGTTCCACCGAGTGACCTGGCGACGCCGGATCCGGGCGTCATTCCTCTCCGGGCGGCGGAGTTCGCCTCCGCCGCCGACTCCACGGCTCACCGGATGAGCCAGCGGGCCCCGGCCCGGCCGCCGGCCGCCAGGTCACGTGACCCCACTGGGACAAGCCACCGAGAGGAGGAGACCCATGAAGAGGATGCCGATCCGCAGGGCCGGTCCGATCCGTCTGACGACCGCCTGCTACTACGCCTGCGCCGAGCACTGAGCACCGCGGAGCCGGGCCCCGGTCCGGGCCCGGCTCCGTCCCCGCCCGCTCCCGGCCGGGCCCGCCCGGCCCCCTGGCAGAGAGGCACGCCGGATGAGCGTGACCGTGCCGGGCGGTGCCACCGTCCGCCTGCACCGCCTGACGATGGTCTCCGAGGCCGACGGCGTCATGGTCGGACGCCCCGAGACCGGTTCGTACGCGGTGTTCCCCGAGGAAGGCGCCCAGGTCCTGGGGCTGCTCGACGCCGGGGGGCCGTCGCCGACTGGTACGCACGCGCCTGCGGCGAGACCCTCGACATGGAGGACTTCCTCGCCGCCGTCGACGACCTCGGCTTTCCGCGCTCCGACGGGGACGCCTCGGACGCCGGAGAGCTCGGCCTCGCCCCCGTGCGCTGGCAGGGCCTCGGCCGCTGGACGTTCTCGCGCCCCGCCGGGGCGTGCTACGGCGTGCTCGTCGCGGCGGCGCTCGCCGCCCTGGTGCACGACCCGGAGCTGCGGCCCTCGTACCACCAGCTGATGTTCACGAGCCACATCTCGCTGATCGCCGTCAGCAGGTTCACCGCGGCGATCCCCTGCGTCCTGGCGCACGAGGGCTTCCGCGCGCTCGCGGGCCGCAGGCTGGGGCTGCCCTCGACGCTCGGCACGGACGGCGGCTGTACTACCTCGTCGCCGAGACCCGCATGTACACGCTCCTCAGCGTCGGACGGCCCCGCCGCTACCTGCCGTTCCTCGCGGGCATGCTCGCGGACGTGCTGCTGGTCAGCATGCGCACGCTCGTCTCCGTGGGGCTCCGCCGGACCGATGTGCCCGGCTGGTTCCCCGCGCTGTGCCTCGCGGTCTGCTTCACCTGCGTGCTGCGGCTGGTCTGGCAGTCCTTGTTCCATCTGGAGACGGACCTCTACTACGCCGCCACCACCGCCCTGCGCTGCACCGACCTGCAGAACGCCACCCGCTTCCACCTGCGCGCCCTCGTCCGGCGCAGGCTGCGCCGCCCGCCGCCACGGGCCGACCGGGAGTGGTCCGACCACGAGCGCGCCATGGTGCGCCGCCACGCGCCGGTCCTGGTGTCCGGCTACGCCCGCTCGCTCGCCAGCCTCGCCTGGGCCGCCGTGCCCACCGCGCTGACCCTCTGGTCCACGGCCGTCGACCGGTTCACCCGTACGGGACCGGCGCGCCGAGGCCCGCACCGCCACCGCCCCACGCCGAGGAGCGTCATCCGCATGACCGCCCTGCCGCCCCACCACCGCTGGATCCTCACCACCGAAGACCCGGAGCCGACCGGTGAGCTGCCCGAGCCCCCGCACCCCGACCTGGAGGTCGGCTGCCACCGGCGGCTGCGCGGGCCGTTCACCGGCGGCGGCTCGCTGCTGCGTCACATCGTGCCCGAACTGCTCGCGCGCGACCCCGAGTCGGTGGCCGCGCGCGCCACGGAGATCAACGTGATCGCCCCGGACCTCGCGCCGCTGGTCCCGCGCCCGCCGCGGACGCTCACCGAGCTGGCCGGGGCCAAGGAGCGCACCCGCTTCTACCCCGCGCCGCGCGCCCTGCGCATCGCCCACGGGGTGGCCGAACTCGCCCTGGACTGGGCGCGCCTGCTCCGTCCCGAAGGGGCCGTCATCGCCTTTGACGACGTGGACGAGGCCGACCCCACCGACCGCGAGCTCGTGGCCATCATGCTGCGCCGCTGCGACCCCGCCCGCCTCACCGTGGCCGCGGAGAGCCACGGCGACCACGACGACGCGCTCACCCGCGCGCTCACCACGTACACCGTCCGTGCCGCGCGGCCACCGCGACCGCGGCCGTCCCGGCATGCGGGCGCCGACCCGGCCCAACTGTTCATCGACTCCGACGGCACCAGCCGCGACCCGGCCGCGCGGAACGCCTACTACGCGCTGCCGCCTGCGGAGCGGGCCCGCAGGCACACCGCGCGTGCCGAGGCCCTGAGGGACCTGGACGATCCGACGCTGCGCCTCGGCGCCATCCCGTACCACCTGGAGCACGGCTGCGATCCGGCGGGCGCGGGCGTCGCGGCCTTCGTCGAGGCCGTCAACAGCTGCTTCGCCGCCGGCCTGTACGAGGCCGTCGCCGACCTGGCCGCGCGCGGGCGCCGGCTCGCGGCCGACGGCGGCTGGTCGAAGGCTTACCGCACCTTCACGCACAAGGCCGCCGCGTGCCTGTGCTATCTGGGGCGCGGACAGGAGGCGTTCGCGCATCTGGAGGAGATGCGCCGCGGCACGGCGGACCCGGACGTGCACATGGGCACGGCGTATCTGTCGGCGATGCTCTACACCCGCTTCCTGCCCCGGGAGGACCACGACGAGGACCTGGCGCTCGCCTGGGTGAACACGGCCGTCGCGTTCGCCGACAGCCATCCCGACCCCGAGCGGCGGGTGCTGGCCCGCGCGTTCATGCGCGACGCGAAGGCTCTGGTGCAGCTGCACCGCGGTGACGCCGACGCTTCCCTGGCGCTCGTCGAGGAGGCGATCGCCCTCACCGGCGCCGGCTTCGCCCCGGACGAGCAGCTCCTGCACCGCTCCGTCCTGCTGTACAACCGCGCGCAGGTGCGGGCCGCGCGCGAGGAGCACACGGCCTCGCTGCGCGACTACGACGACGTGATCCGCCGCGACCCGGACTACGGCGACTACTACTTCGAGCGCGCCGCGCAGTACCGGGCCCTCGGCCGCCACGACGAGGCCCTGCGGGACTACGCCACGGCGATCCGGCTGACCCCGCCGTTCTACGAGGCGCACTTCAACCGCGCCGACCTGCTGCTCGAACTCGGCGACAGCGAGGGCGCGTTGCGGGACCTGGACTACGCCCTGGACCTCGAGCCGGGCCACCTGGGCTCCCTCACGCACCGCGCCGAGCTGCTCCTGGAACGCGGGGACACGGCAGGGGCCCGCCGGGACGTGGAGCACGGCCTGGCCATCGAGCCGCGCCACGCCCCGCTGCTCGCCGCGCAGGGCGCGCTCCTGGAGGCGACCGGGGACCCGGAGGCCGCGTACGAGAGCTACTCGGCGGCGCTCGTGACCGAGCCCGCGTTCGTGCCCGCCTGGGCCAACCGCGCCGTGCTCGCCTACGCCGGCGGCCGGCCCGAGCAGGCCGTCGCCGACCTGGACGCGGCGTTGCGCATCGAGGACGACGCCACCTTGCGGACCAACCGGGCCGTGGCGTTGCAGGACCTGGGCGAGCACCGCCGCGCGCTCGCCGACCTCGACGTGGCGGTGTCCGCCCTGGGCGCCGACGACCCGGACGTGTTCTATCTGCGGGGCGTCAGCCGCCACGCCCTGGCCGACATCCGGGGTGCCCTGGCGGACTGGAGCGCCCATCTGAAGGCCTTCGGCCCGGGCGAGACGTCACCGCGCGGCAAGGACATCGAGCTGCGGGCCGGTGACCTGACCCTCGCGGCGATACGGGAGGGAGTCGGGTGACGGACAGTGAGGCCCTGGGGCGAGCGGAGCCCGCCGTGGCCGCTTCGCCCGGCCGCTGCGCGGACCCCGACCTGGTGCGGCGCGCCCTGCGGCATCACGCCAAGGGCATCGCCGTCGTCACGGCGGGCGTCGGGCGCCCTCCCATGGGCTTCTGCGCCACGTCCCTCACGTCGCTGCCGCTCGACCAGCCGCTGATGTCGTTCACGGTGGGCCTGCGCTCCGCGTCCTGGCCCGGCTGGTGCTCGCGCCCGTCGACCGCCTCCTGGTGAGCGACCACGCCCTGGTCATCGGTCGGGTGACCAGGGCGTGGCACGCGGCGGACGGACGCCCGCTGGTGCACCACGACGGCGGTTGCGTACGCCTGTCAGGCGCTCTGGCGCTGACGGCGGGCGAGGAGTGAGTCGCGGATCTCCCCCGCGCGCACGGCCGTGTTGGAGAGCAGCGTCGAGGTCAGGCCGTGGGTGTGCTCGGTGCCGCCCTGGAGGTAGACGGCGGCGCTGACGTTGGCGTTGGTGGCCACGCGGTGGTCGCGGCTGACGACCAGCTCGTCCTCGTCGTCGCGGCGGCACAGCTTGTCGACCTCGCCGAGGCGTTCGCCGAGGCCGCGCGGCCGGTAGCCGGTGGCGTAGACGAGCACGTCGGCGGCCAGCGTCTCGCGTTCCCCGGTGGGCAGGAACTCCACGCCGATGTCCAGGCGGTCCGGGTGCGCGTCGATGTCGCGGATGCGGGTGACGTTCAGCATGCGCAGCCGCTGCCGTCCCTGGACCTTCTCCTGGTACATGGTCTTCGACAGGGACTCGATCAGGTCGATGTCCACGACCGAGTAGTTGGTGGAGCGGTGGTAGTCGAACAGCGACTGCTTCACCTCCCGGGGCGCGTGGTAGAAGAGGTCCACGGCCTCGGGGTCGAAGATGCGGTTGGCGAAGGGGCTGTCGTCGGCGGGCGTGTAGCCGTACTTGGCGAACACCGAGCAGACCTCGGCGTCCGGGAAGTTGCGGTGCAGGTAGTCGACGCACTCGGCGGCGCTCTGCCCGGCGCCGAGCACGACGGCCCGGCGCACCGGGGTCGCGGTCTCCTTGAGCGCGGCCACGCGCGGGATCAGCTGGCTGTTGTGGAAGATCCGCTCAGAGTTCTCCATGCCGGGCGGCAGGTGCGGCTCCAGGCCCGTGGCCACGCAGATGCTGCGCGCACGGCGTACGACGGTCCGCTCCGGGTCCTTCGCGTCACGGCTGACGACCTCGAAGTGCGTGACCTCGCCGTCCTCCGTCACGGGGCGCACGGCGACGACCTCGGCCGAGTAGTCGACGAGGTCGTCGACGCGGGCCGCGGCCCACTCCAGGTAGTCGTGGAACTCGACGCGCAGCGGGAACAGCGTCTTCTGGTTGAGGAAGTCCACCAGCCTGTCGCGCTCCTGCAGGTAGCACAGGAAGCTGAAGGAGCTCTTCGGATCACGCATCGTGACCAGGTCCTTCAGGAAGGACACCTGCATGGTCGCGTCGTCGATCAGCATCCCCCGGTGCCAGCCGAACCGCGGCTGCTTCTCCAGGAATCCGGCGCGTATCCGGTCGCTCTCGCCGAGCCGCGCGTTGTGTTCGTGTACCGCGATCGCGAGCGCCAGGTTCGATGGCCCGAATCCGATCCCCAGGACGTCATACATCACGTCCGTACCCCTGTGCTCATTACGCGTCTCCGGCCCACTGTGCACGGCATTCACCCGCTTCATCGCCTCCTTAAGCAGCCACATGTTAGATAAGGTTAGCCTTACCTTGCAATGTCTGAGGAGGAATCATATGCGGGATGCCGCCTCCGGCCACCGGATCCGGGGGTGCCCGGTGCCGCGGACCTTGCTTGATTCCGAGGCCGCTTCGCCTTGCCCTGGACGGGAAGTGGACCCCATCGCCCCTCACTTCGAGAGCGGCACACCCGCCCGAGGAAGTGACCACGCACACAGGGGACCCAGGGTGACCAGGAGGCCGACTCCGCAACCCGGGCCGATCGCCGCCGACCCGCGGGGCACTTGAACGCCACGGAAGATTTCCGGCCACCGCCGCCACGGCACGTTGAACGTACACGACCCCTCACCCCCCGCAGACGCGGGAGTCGCGCCATCGGGCGTGCGGACATACGGCGCACATTGGTCACTTCGCTCGCATCCACGCACGGTCGGCGACAGGAAGTGAAGAGTTCCTCGATCGGCAAATCCCTCCCCACAAAAGGCCGTTGAGTCCCGTCCCGAACCGCGGGGCAGAACACGGGCCCACCATAGAACTTAGGTTAGGCTAAGCTAAACCCAATCTTGATCGGCCCGCCCGGAGGGGCGGGCCCGCCCATGAAATGGAGTGGCTCCGTGAGCGTGACCGCTGCCCGGGGATGGCCCACCAGCGGGGTGCCCGCCAGGATCAGCGCATCCGGCGACCCCCTTCCCTGGCCGGAGGAGCTCCGGGACAGCGTGGTCGTCGTCAAATTCGGCGGCAACGCCATGGTGGACGCGGAGCTGCAACGCACGTTCGCCCAGGACGTCGTGGAGCTGTGGCAGGCGGGCCTGCGCCCGGTCGTCGTCCACGGCGGCGGACCGCAGATCAGCGCGATGCTCGACCGCCTGGGCCTGAAGACGCGGTTCGAAGCGGGCCTGCGGGTGACGACGCCGGAGACCATGGACGTCGTCCGCATGGTGCTGACCGGCCGCGTCCAGCGGGAGCTGGTCGGCCACATCAACGCCCACGGCCCCCTGGCCGTCGGCATGTCCGGCGAGGACGCCCACACGATGACCGCGGTCCCGCGACCGGCGTGGGTGGACGGCGAGCCGGTGGACATCGGCCTCGTCGGCGAAGTCGTGGACGTGAACCCGGACATGGTCCGCACGCTCCTGGAGCAGGGGCACATCCCGGTGGTGTCCCCCGTGGCGCGCGGCGAGGACGGGCAGGTCTACAACGTCAACGCCGACCTCGCGGCCTCGGCCCTGGCGGTGGCTCTCGACGCCGAGCGCCTGGTGATGCTCACCGACGTCGAGGGCCTGTACGCGAACTGGCCGCACAGCACCGAGGTCGTCGAGCACCTGACGGCCGACGCCCTCAGCGGCCTCCTGCCGGGCCTCGCGAGCGGGATGCTGCCCAAGATGGAGGGCTGCCTGCGCGCCGTCCGCAGCGGCGTCCGCAAGGCGCACGTGATCGACGGCCGGGTGCCGCACGCGGTGCTGCGCAGCATCCTCGCGCCGATGAGCCCCGGCACCACCGTGGTGGCCGACGACGCCCTGGCGCACGAGCGGCGGACCGTCACAAGGACTTCGTGAGGATCCGGGCATTGCGGCGCGGATCCAGGGAAGCCGCCCACGACGGAGGCGCCAGGCGCGCCGTCGTGGGCGCGAACCCGTAGCGCAGGAACAGGCCGCCACCGCCGGTGGTGGCCGTGAACAGGGCACCGAGGCACTGGGCGTGCGCCGTCGCGAGCACGGCCCGCAGCAGGGCGGCTCCCACGCCGCTCCCCTGCCGGTCCCCGGCCACGCAGAAGTTGTACACGACGCCCGCACGGCCGCCGCCCTCCGCGGGGGCCGCCCGGTGCGTGCGCAGGCCCACACAGCCCGCGAGGGTGCCGTCGGCCGCCTCCGCCACCAGGAAGTCGGCCGCGTGCGCGGCGTAGAGCTCCACCGGCCGCTCCCGCAGCGCGCCCGAGCGCACGAAGGGGCGGGACAGCTCGGCGAGCGCGGGCGCGTCCTCCTGACGGGCGGTGCGCACGGCGTGCGGCGGCGCGGGCCGGGCGTGCTCCTGCGGCGCAGGGCGCGGCGTAGCCGTGATCAAGGCTTTCCTTCCTCGGTTCCACGATCGAAGAGCGGCTCGCGGCCGCGTTCCCCTGACGGGGCATCAAAGTAAGGTCGGCCTTACCGTTCACATGCCCGGTCCGCGCCGCACCGGCGGGCGGCCGATCGGCTCGACCTCGTCAGGCGTCCATGGACGCCGCGAGGGAGCGGGGGCGCAGATCGGTCCAGTGCGTCTCGACGTACTCCAGGCACGCGTCGCGGGAGTTCTCCTCGAAGACGACCGTCCAGCCCCCGGGGACCTCGGCGAACGTGGGCCAGAGGGAGTGCTGCCCCTCCTCGTTCACCAGGACCAGGAAGCGGCCTTCGGTATCGTCAAACGGGTTCGTGCTCATGTTCGTTGTCTCCTCTGGGTCGACGGGCCGGCGTCGGCCGCGTCGAGCATGCTCTTCAGCTCGTCGGCACGCGCCGGAAAGGGAGAGGCGCGCCACAATTAGGTTAGGCTCACCTAATTAAGATTAGCCTATTCCTTCCCCATCCCTCTCACAAGGAGCGGTCCTGTCGTGACGGAACCTGCCTCCGGCCTCGCCGCCGGAATCGACGCCCCCTTCGCCGAGTTCGGTCTGCCCGGCGCACCCGGCACCGAAGCGTTCTGGGCGGCAGTCGGAGCTCCCGTGTCGGTCCCCGACGGCGACGGCGGCTGGGTGACCCTCTTCCTGTGGCGCGGCTCCCCCGCGACCCTCGACTTCGAGAGCTGGTCGGCGCCGGTCCCGCTGCTCCGCTGGGACGACACGGACTGCTGGTACGCCAAGGTGAGCGTGCCCGCGCGGCTGCGCGTCACCTATCAGTTCCGCGCGGACGACGCGGCGTACGCCGACCCCTTCAACCCGGCAGGCGCGGGCGGCGACCGCTCCATCGCCGCCACACCGGACGCCCCGGCCCAGCCGCACTGGCCCCTCGTCGCCCCCGACGACGTACTGCCGCTGCCCCGCACCCGGCTGCGCTGGGCCAGCGAACGGCTCGGCGGGCGGCGCACGGTGCGCGTCCACCCGGTGGGCGGCGGCGGGCCCGTGGTGCTGCTGCTCGACGGGGACGACTGGCTGTACTTGCACCCCGCCATGAGCGCGTTCGACGCGGCCGCCGCCGCTGGTGAGATGCCCGCCTGCACCCTCGTCTTCCTGCCCGCCAAGGACAGGGCGGCCGAGTTCGGGTGCCGCGGCGACCTGTGGGAAGCCGTCCGCGACGAACTCCTGCCGCTGGTCGCGGAGTCCGGCGTCCCCGCGGAGCCGGACCGTCTCGTGGTCGCCGGGCAGAGCCTCGGCGGGCTGAGCGCCCTGTACGCGGCCCTGGAGTACCCGGACCTGGTGTCCCGCGTCGCCTGCCAGTCGGGGTCGTTCTGGTGGACGCCCGACGCCCTGGACGCGGCGGACCCGCTGGGCGGTCCGGTCGGCGGCGCCGTCGCCGCGCGGCTGCGGGAGCGCCCCGACCTGTCGGGGCTGCGGGTCGCGTTCGACGTGGGGGAACACGAGGCGCGGATGCTGCCCCACTGCGAGCTGACCGAGACCCTGGCCGAACAGGCCGGTGCGACCGTGCGGGTCTCCCGCTCCGCAGCGGACCACGACCGCGCGGGCTGGCGCCAGGCGCTGCTCCGGGACGTCGCCTGGGCGCTCGCCTGACCGCCCCCGGCTGATCGGCTGACCGGCCGAGCGCCTGGCCGCCGCGACGGCCCCGTACGACAACAGCGGTTCCGGGGAGGTGGAGAACCTCCCCGGAACCGCTGTGTGCGTCAGGGCGTGAGGACGTCAGGACGTCGGTACGTCAACGCCTCAGGCCCTCACCGTGCCACGGCCCGGCAATATCCCTCGTCCGTGGCGAGCAGGTTCCGGTGGGTGTCCTCGGCCGTGATGACACCGTCGTCCAGGACGAGCACGCGGTCGGCGGCGTCCAGGAGGGCCGGGCTGCTGGTGATGACGATGGTGGTGCGGCCCCGGCGCAGCTTCGCCACGTTGCGCGCGATGAGCTGCTCGGTGACCGCGTCGACCGCCGTCGTCGGGTCGTGCAGGACCAGGACCTCGGTGTCGGCGGCCAGGGCCCGCGCCAGGGAGAGGCGCTGGCGCTGCCCGCCGGAGAGGTTGGCGCCGCGGTCGCGGACCGTGTAGTCGAGGCCGTCGCGGTGCAGGGCGACGACATCGGTCAGCATCGACGCCTCCACGGCCTCGTCGACGCTCCGGCTGGTGCCCGACGGGTCGATGTTCGTGCGCAGGGTGCCCGCGAAGATCTCCCCGTCGTAGGGGTTCACCAGGATGTGCTCGCGCACGGCCTCCATCGACAGGTCCGCGACCTCCTGGCCGCTGACCCGCACCACGCCGTCGTACGCGTGCGGCGGGACCTGCACGGCGAGCACCGACGCCAGGTCGGCCGCCGCGCGCGGCTGGTAGGGGGCGATCGCCACGAACTCGCCCGCCGCCACCTGGAACTTCAGCTTGCGCAGCGAGCCGTGGCGGACGCAGTCCACCTCCAGGTCGCCGCCCGGGGCCGGGCGGCCGGGGCCCGGAGTCGTCAGCGGCGGGGCGGAGAGCACCAGGGCCATCCGCGCCGCCGAGGCACGCGCGATCATCACGTACTTGGGCATCTCGGAGAACATCTTGAGCGGCTCGATGATGAACTGCGCGAGGCCCACGGCCATCACGAGCTCCCCGATCGTGATCTGCCCCTCGAACGCCAGCCACCCCGCGGTGATGGAGACGGCGGCGGCGAGGATCGCGTTCAGGGCGAGCGCGGTGCCCGCGTACACGCCGTTCACCCGGGCGACGGTGATCGCCTGGTGCTTCGCCTCCGTACTGACCTTCCGGTAGGACCGGAACGCCGCGTGGTTGCCGCCGAAGCCGTGCAGCGGGCGCAGGCCGGTGATCAGGTCGGCGACCTTCGCGCCCGCCCGTGCCACGCGGGCCTGCTGCTCCTGGGTGCTGGAGCCGATCCGCTTGGACATCACGCTCAGGACCGACAGGATCGCGACCGTGCCCACGACGACCAGGAGGCCGAGCCGGTAGTCCGCGAGGCCGAGGGCGACCGCCGCGACCACCACCGCGACCAGCGAACTGATCAGCAGCGGCACCACTTCGACGATGTCGGCGGTCTGGTCGGCGTCCTCCGTGGCGATGGTGAGGACCTCGCCCGACTTCAGGTCGACGTCCCGGGCCACCGGCTGGAGGCCGCAGGACGCGACCTGCACGCGCCAGCGGTGCGCCTCGGTCGTGTTGGCCTTCTGCAACACGCGCATGCCGAACCGCCACGACAGCGAGACCGTCGTGATGATCACGGCGAGCGCGCCGATCGACAGGCCGAGGGCCCCGAGGCTCCGGTCCCTCATCGTGTGCTCGACGATCAGGCCGAGCGCGATCGGGAAGGCGGTCTCACCCGCCTGGTACAGGCCCATGAGGACCGTACCGGCGGCCATGGCGCCGACGTTGCGGCGCAGTGCGGTGCGCAGGATGTCTGCCCCGGGGCGGGGCCGCTGCGTATCAGGAGTGGTCATCGAGGTGGCGGGCAATCGCTTCGGGGGTCTTGAGGGTGAACAGGTCGCGGATGGTGATCACAGGTCCGTACTCGCGGCGGAGCAGCCCGATGAGCCGCACCGCCAGCATGGAGTGCCCTCCGAGGGACACGAAGTCGCTCACTGCGCTCACCTCGTCATCATCCAGGTCGAGTGCTTCGGCGAAGTACTCACACACCACGGTCTCGGTCTCGGTCGCCGGGCGCCGCTCCGTCGCCGTGGTCAGCGCGCCGAGCGGCTTGGCCTCCGGCAGCGCCTTGGTGTCCGCCTTCCCGTTGACCGTCAGCGGGATGCTGTCGACCTGGGCATAGTGCGTCGGTCGCAGGAAGTCCGGAAGACCCGTGCCCACCTCGGCGGCCACCGCCGCCAGGTCGGCGCCCTCAAGGACGAGGTACGCGGCGAGCCGGTGGGCGCCGTCGACCTGCGGGTCCGGCTGGGCGACCGCGGCGACGAAGCGCACCGCCGGGTGCGCGGCGAACACGGCCTCGACCTCGCCGAGTTCGACGCGGTGGCCCCGGATCTTGACCTGCTGGTCGGTGCGGCCCAGGTACATCAGGTTCCCGTCGGGCCGCCGCACCACCAGGTCACCGGTGCGGTACATGCGCTCGCCGGGCGCGCCGAACGGGCACGCCACGAAGCGGTCCGCGCTCTGGCCGGGCTGCCCGAGGTAGCCGCGGGCGATGCCGATGCCCGCCACGTACAGCTCACCGGGGACGCCGTCCGGCAGCGGCCGCAGCCACGGGTCGAGCACGTGCGCGTCGGTGTTGTCGATGGCCACGCCCACCACCGGGTCCTGGCACTCGAAGGTGCCGACGCCGAGGGTGTTGATGGTGTACTCCGTGGGCCCGTAGAGGTTGTAGCCGACCGTGCCCTCGGTCTCGGCGAGCCGCTGCCACAGCGTCGGGGTGACGGCCTCGCCGCCGAGGAGCACCAGGGCCGGGCGCCGCTCCGGGTGGTCGAGCAGGCCCTCGGCCACCAGCTGCTGCGCGTAGGTCGGCGTCACGTTGATGACGTCGATGCCGTGCTCGAGGCAGTACGCGACCAGGCGCGGAGCGTCGCGGCGCAGCTCCTCGTCGCAGATGTGCACCTCGTGGCCGTCGGCGAGCCACAGCAGCTCCTCCCACGACATGTCGAAGGCGAACGACACGGTGTGGGCGATCCGGAAGACCCGGTGGCCGTGGTCGGCGAGGACCGGCTCGAAGATCCGCCGCTGATGGTTGATCAGCATGTTGGTGAGCCCGGCGTACTCGGTGACCACGCCCTTGGGCTTCCCGGTCGAACCGGAGGTGTAGATCGTGTACGCGGGGTGCCGCAGCCGGTCCGGGTCGTCCGGCGCGAAGGTCACGCACGGCTCGGCGGCGGGCAGCGGGCGGTCCAGCTCGATCAGATCGCCGGTGAGCCGGTGCGCCACGGCGCCGACGGTGAGGATCACCGCGGGCCGCGCGTCGGCGACGATCGCGGCGATCCGCTCGTCCGGGTGGTCCAGTTCCAGCGGTACGTACGCGGCGCCGGTGCGCAGCACGGCGAACAGCGCCACGATCGAGTCGAGGGAGCGCGGGATCGCCAGACCCACGGTCGTCTCGGGGCCGATGCCCCGCGCGGCGAGCACGCCCGCCACCGCGCGGCTGCGGTCGCGCAGCTCGGCGAACGTCAGGGTCGCGCCGTGGGCGACGAGCGCCACCCGCTGCGGGGCGCGGTCGGCGGCCCGGTCGAAGCGGTCGACGACCGTGTCCGTGCCGATGTCCGTGCGCTCGGCGGGCCGGGGCTCCTCGCCCAGGCCGGGCAGGGCGCCGACCGCACCGGTCGAGCGGGCCAGGTCCGCAAGGACGCGGACGTAGTCGGCGAGGAGGCGGCGGGCGTTGTCCGTGTCGCCGTCGCGGTGCTCCAGCTTGACCGTGAGCCTCTCGCCCGGCGTCACGACCCAGGTGAACGGGTAGTGCGTGGAGTCGTCGGCCTGCACGGAGGTGATGCCGTGCCGGGAGTTCATCGCGGCGAACGCGTCCATGTCCAGGAAGTTCTGGAGCACGAACAGGTTGTCGAAGAGGGTGTCGTGGCCGCTGGCGCGCTGGATCTCGCCGAGGCCGACGTGCTCGTGCTCCATCGCCTCGACCCGGGCCGTCTGCACGGCCTCCAGGTAGTCCCGGACGGTGTCGTCGGGGCGGGCCCGCGTCCACTGGGGCACGGTGTTGAGTAGGACGCCGACGATGTCGGACAGGCCCTCGCCGTCACGGCCGGAGACGGTCACGCCGAACACGGCGTCACTGCGGCCCGTGTGGGCGCCGAGCAGCAGGCCGAACGCGCCGGTGAGGACCGAGTTCAAGGTCACGCCGTGCGTCTTGGCCGCGTCCCGCAGCAGGTCCGACTGCTCGGCGGACAGGGTGTGCACGAGGGCGCGCGGCAGCTCGTCCGACAGCGCCGGGGCGGGCCCGGCGAGCAGCGTCGGGCCGGTCAGGCCCGCCAGGTGCTCCGCCCAGAACCGCTCGGAGGCGGCCGCGTCCTTGGCGTCGAGCGCGCGGGCGTAGTCCTCGAAGCCCGGCGCGGCCGGGGTCGCGTCGAGGGTCCTGCCCGCGCCGATGGCCTCGTAGGCGTCGAACAGGTCGCGCAGCACGATCTCGCGGGACCAGCCGTCCCACAGCAGCAGGTGGTAGCTCAGGAGCAGCCCGTCGCGCCCGTCGGGCCTGCGGACCACGGTGAGGCGGATCAGCGGCGGCTCGGCCGGGTCGAAGCCGGTGTCGCGGTCCCGGGCGCGCAGGTCCTCGACCTCCGCGTCGGTGGCCAGGTCGACCGTGCGCACGGCGACGCGTCGGCCCGCCTTGAGGACCTGGACGGGGTTGCCGTCGTCGTCGGTGGCGAAGCCCGCGCCGACGACCGGGTGCCGCGCGATCACGTGCGCCATGGCGTCGGCCAGGACGTCGGTGTCCAGGCGCCGGTCGAAGGTGAAGTAGCTCTGCGCGACGTAGTGTCCGGCGGCGCCCGCCAGCTGGGCCTGGAAGAACAGGCCGCGCTGGAGCGGGGTGACCGGCGCGGTGCGCTCGGCCGTCGTGGCGGCCTCCGCGACCCGGGCGAGGGCGCTCAGCCAGTGCTCGGTGATCGCGTCGGGGATGCCGTCGGCGAGGGTGAAGGCCGCGTGCAGGCTGCCGGTGGCCGCGTCGGTCCAGGCGTTGACCTCGACCGCGTAGGGGCTGCCCTGGTCACCGCCGGTGATGTGCAGGGCCTGGGACTCGCTGCCCCGGCCGAGGTAGTTGAAGAGGACCTGCGGGCGGGCGGTGAGCAGCGGGGCCGTCTGCGGGTTGAGGTACCTGAGCCGGCCGTAGGCGACGTGTCCGTCCTCGTCGGGCTGGCGCTCGGCGACCTCGCGGGCGGCCGCGACGGGGTCGGTGTGCGCGCTCAGCCGCACGGGCGCGATGGCGGTGAACCAGCCGACGGTGCGGGTGTAGTCGTGGTGCTCCTCGACCGGTACCCGGCCGTGCCGCTCCAGCTCGACCGTGAGGTCGGTGGGCTCGGCCTGGATCGCCGTCAGCGCGGTGCGCAGCGTGCCGCACAGCAGCTCGGTGAGGTCGACGCCGAGCGCGGCGGGCGCGGTGCGCGTCACGCGGTCGCTCAGCTCGGGCGCGAGCACGACGGTCCGCTCGCGCACCTCCCCCACCGCCGGGACGAGGGCGGGCGCCCGGAGCGTGTCGATCCAGTGCCCGAGGCCGTCGACCGCCTGCGTGGACCGGAGCGCCAGGGCTTCGGCGTACTCGGCGTAGGAGGTGGTCGGCGGTGCCAGGTCCGCCCCGTTCATGGCGGTGGTCAGGTCGTCCAGGAGGACGAGCCAGGACACCGAGTCGACGGCGATGTGGTGCACCGTGACGACCAGGGTCCTGCTGGCCTCCAGCCAGGCGAACGCGATGACGTCCCCGGTCTCGGGGTCGAGGCGTCCGGCGGCGTCGTTCGCCACGGCCGTCGCGTCGGTGTCATCGGGGCGTACGACGGTGACGTCGCGGGCCGGTTCGGTGCGCAGGGCCCAGGCGCCGTGCTCGGCGCGCAGCCGCAGGCGCAGGGCGGGGTGCGCGGCGACCACGGCGTTCGCGGCGCGCCGGGCGTCGGCGAAGCCGGTGCCCTCGGGCGCCACGAGGGTCCTGGCCTGGGCGAACCGGGCGAGGGAGCCGCCCAGTTCGCGCTGGCGCAGGATGATCGGCGTCGGGGTCAGCGGGCCGTCCTCGCGGCGGGTGGGCGTGGCCGTGGCGGCCGGGGCAGGCTGTGCGCGCGCGTCCAGGTGCTCGGCGAGCGCGCGCGGCGTCCGGAACAGGAACACGTCGCGGGGCGCGAAGTGCAGGCCGAGGGCCCGGCCCCGGTTGATCAAGGTGATGGCGACGATGCTGTCGCCCCCGGCCTTGAAGAAGTCGGTGTCGGCGTCCACGGCGGAGCCGGGCAGCGTCTGCGCGAAGAGGTCGACGAGGGTGGCGAGCACGGATGCGGTGTCGCGCCCCGCCAGGGGCGCGGCGAACTGCGCGCCCGGAGCCGACGGCGCGACGGAGACGGCGCCGTCCTGGGCCTGTTCGGCCCGCTCGGCCAGAGCCCGGCGGTCCAGCTTGCCGTTGACGGTCAGCGGCAGCGCGTCCGCCGTCAGGACCCGGCCCGGCACCATGTGCACGGGCAGCTTCGTGGCGAGGAGCGCGGCGAGGTCGCCGGGCACGCTGCCCACGACGTGGGCGACCAGGTGGTCGCCGGTGGCGGCCACGGTGACGGCCACGTCGACCACGCCGTCGAGTTCCCTGACGGCGGCCTCCACCTCGCCGAGTTCGATGCGGAAGCCCTTGAGCTGCACCTGGTCGTCGGCGCGGCCCGCGAACTCCAGCTCGCCGCCGAGCGTGCGGCGGGCGAGGTCGCCCGTGTGGTACATGCGGGAGCCGTCGGCGGCGAAGGGGTCCGCCACGAACCGGCCCGAGGTGAGCCCCGCCCGGCCCAGGTAGCCGAGCGACACCTGGTCACCGGCGACGTAGATGGCGCCCACGCGACCCGGGGGCACCGGCCGGAGCCGGTCGTCGAGCAGATAGGTCGCGAGGCCGGGGATCGGACCGCCGATGGGGCTGACGTCGTTGCCGGGGCCGAAGTCCTCGTCGGTGAGCACCCGGTGGGTGACGTGCACGGTGGTCTCGGTGATCCCGTACATGTTGACCAGCTCGGGCGCGGCGGTGCCGTGCCGCTCGACCCAGCCGCGCAGGCGTCCGAGGTCGAGGGCCTCGCCGCCGAAGATGATCCGGCGCAGCGCCGTGACCGGCCGCTCGGCGATCCGGTCGGCCTCGATGAACTGGTAGAAGGCCGACGGGGTCTGGTTGAGCACGGTCACCGCGCGCTCGCGGACGAGGCGGTGGAAGTCGACCGGGGAGCGGGTCAGGGCGTACTCGGGCACGAGGAGTTCGCCGCCGTGGACGAGGGCGCCCCACAGCTCCCAGACCGCGAAGTCGAAGGAGTAGGAGTGGAACTGCACCCATACGTCGTCGGGGCCGAAGTCCATGTCGGCGCGGGTGTTGGCGAGCAGCGTCACCACGCTGGAGTGCGGGACGACGACGCCCTTGGGCCGTCCTGTCGAACCGGACGTGTAGATCACGTACGCGGGGTCGTGCCAGTGGGCCGCGGGCGCGGGTCCGGCCGGGGCCTGCGGCGGCTCGTCGCCCTGGACGAGCACGCGGGCCGCCACTCCGGCGCGGGCGAGGAGGTCCGTGAAGCGGTCCCGCTGGTCGGCGTCCACGAGGACGACCTGCGGGGCGGCGTCGGCGAGGACGTACTCCAGGCGGTCGTCCGGGTAGGCCAGGTCCAGGGGGACGTAGGCGCCGCCCGCGCTGACGATCGCGACCAGGGCGACGACCTGTTCGACGGAGCGCGGCACGGCGACGGCGACCCGCTTGCCCGGTCCGACCCCGGCCGCGCGCAGGGTCGCGGCCAGGTCGTCCTTCGCGGCCGCGAGTTCGCCGTAGGTCAGCGACCTGGTGTCGCCGTCGAGGCCGCACTGGGTGACGGCGGTGGCGGCGGGGTCGCGGAGCGCGGCGGCGTCGAACAGGGCGCCCAGGGTGGTCTCGGCGACCGGGTCCTGGCGCCGGTCGCTCTCGGCGGCCAGGTCGTCGACCAGGGCGTCCGGGCGGGTGAGCAGGCCGGTGAGGGTCCGGGTGAAGGTGTGCAGGACGGCCTGCGCGGCCGTCTCGCCCAGGAGTTCGCCGTCGTAGATGAGGTTGAAGCGCGGTCGGCCGTCGAGGGCACGCTCCACCACCAGGGTCAGCGGGTAGTGCGGGGCGCCTTCGTTCACGATGTCGGCGATGACGAGCGTGTCGTCGGGGCGCCGCAGGGCCTCCACGTCGGTCGCGACGTCGAAGACGACCAGGGTGTCGAACAGGGAGCCGGAGCCGGTCCGGCGGCCGATCCGGGCGAGGGAGACGTGCTGGTGCGGAAGGACCGCGCTCTGGTGCTCGCGCACGGCGGTGAGCAGGTCGCGGGCCGTGGTGGCTCCGGACCAGCGGGCGCGCACGGGAATGGTGTTGATGAACAGGCCCACCATGTCCTCGATGCCGGGCACGTCCGCGTCGCGCCCGGAGACCGTGGAGCCGAACACCACGTCCTTGCCGTGCAGGATGCCGCCGAGGGTGATCGCCCAGGCGCTGTGCACGGCCACGCTCAGGGGCACGCCGGCCGAGCGGACGGCCGCGTCGATGTCCTCCGACGGCTCCACGACGGTGTCGGCGAACCGCTCGGAGGGGGTGTGTCCCTCGGCGACCAGGGAGGCGGCGGGCAGGTCGGCGAGTTCCTCGCGCCAGACCCGGTCGCTCTCGTCGTCGTCGCGTGCGCCGAGCCAGCGCACGTAGTCGGCGAAGCCGCCGAGCGGGTACACGGTGCCGGGCGCGTGGTACTCGGCGAGGAGCGCGCGCAGCATCGGGGGCACCGACCAGCCGTCGGCGATGATGTGGTGCACGGTCTGCACGAGGACGGTGCGGCCGGAGCCCGCGCGGACCAGCGTGTAGCGCATCAGGGGGCCGGTGGCCAGGTCGAAGCCCGCGCGGCGGTCCCGCTCCGCGTACTCCCGCAGCTCGGCGTCGGTGATGCCGGGGCGGTCCAGGATGGTGAAGGGCGCCTGGACGCCGCCGTCGAGGACGGAGACGACGCGGCCGTCGGCGAGGGCGACGAAGCGCGCGGCGAGGTTCGGGTACAGCGTGAGCAGCCGGGTGGCCGCGGCCGCGAGCCGGTCGGCGTCCACCTCGCCGTCCAGGGTGAGGAGCTGCTGCTCGACGTAGGCGCCCGCGGACTCGTCGTCGAAGACGGAGTGGAAGTAGAGGCCTTCCTGGAGAGGGGTCAGCGGCAGGACGTCCCGCAGCGCCGGTCCTTCCAGGGCGTCGACGTCGGCCTGGGTGAGGGGCACGAGGGGGAAGTCGCTGGGCGTGTGGCCGCCCTCGTCGAGCGCGGCGAGCCCGGCCAGGGCCTCCTGGAAGTAGCCGACGATGGTGGTGATGTCCTGGTCCGTGAACATCCCCTCGGGCCAGGAGATGGTGGTGACCAGCTCGTACTCGCCGCTCGCGGCGGGTTCGGCGATCGCGTTGAACTCCAGGGCCCGCGGCAGGCGCATCGCGGGGTCGCGCTTCTCGCCCAGCTGTCCGGTGGTGTGCGCGAGCTGCCAGTCCCCGGCGGCGCCCGCGTCGAAGCGGCCCAGGTAGTTGAAGAGGACCTGCGGTGCGGGCGCGTCGAAGGCGGTGTCGGCGAGGTAGCGCAGGGCGCCGTAGGAGACGCCGTTGCTCGGTACCCGGGCGAGGTCCTCCTTGACCGCCTTGAGCGCGGCGGCGAGGTAGCCGGGCGCGGTCGGGTCGGTCGTGGCGCCGGGGTCCACGGTCACCGGGAACAGGGTGGTGAACCAGCCCACGGTGCGCGACAGGTCCGGCTCGAAGCCGACGGCGTCGGCGACGAACTGGCCCTCGCGGCCGTGGCCCTCCAGCTCGATGTGGGCGAACGTCTGGTCCTGCCCGAGGTCGCGGCGCCACCGGGCGAGGGTGACGGCGAGCGCGGTGAGCAGGACGTCGTTGACGCCCGCGTGGAACTTCGCGGGTATCTCGCCGAGCAGTGCGGCCGTGGCCTCGGCGCCGACGGAGACGGTGCGTATCCGCTCCCGTGCCACGGTGTCGGTGGCGGACAGGGCGCGCCTGCCCACCGGCTCGTCGGCGCCCGGCAGGGGCCGCTGGAAGTAGGCGCGGTCCGCGTCGAACCCGGTACGGCCGAGGAGCTGCGTCCAGCGCCTGAACGAGGTGCCCACCGGGGGCAGTTCGATCGGCGCGCCCTCGGCGCACTGCCGCCAGGCGGTGGCCAGGTCCTCCATGAGGACCCGCCAGGACACGCCGTCGATCACGACGTGGTGGGCGACCAGGACCAGCTGGCGTTCCGCGCGGCGCCAGACGGCGCGCAGCATCACGCCGTCCGCCGGGTCCAGGGCCTCGGTGGCGAGGGCGACGCACTCCTCCAGGGGCCGGTCGCTCTCCTGCCAGCCGACGGCGGCCCGGTCCGCCTCGGGGATGTCGAAGCTCCAGCGCTCCGCGCGCACCAGCTTGGCGCGCAGCATGTCGTGGTGGCCCGCCACGGCGGCGAGGACCGCGTCGAGGGTGTCGGCGGTCAGGTCCGCCGGGGTGTTGAGGACGACCGACTGCACGAAGCCGTCGACGGCGCCGGTGGTCTCGCCGAGCCACTGCACGATGGGCGAGCCCACGACGGTGCCGGTGGCGGTGTCACCGTGGTCCACGGTGGCGACGTCCTCGCGGCTCGCCACCGCGGCGAGGGCGCCGAGGACGCTGTTGTTGAAGATCTGCCGTGCCGTGACGAACAGGCCCGCGTCGCGCAGCGCGCTCAGCAGCGAGATCGCCAGGATGCTGTCGCCGCCGAGCTGGAAGAAGTCCTGGTCGGCACCGACCTCGTCGAGCTGGAGCAGGGCCGCGACCGCCGTGCACACCACGCGTTCGTTCTCGGTGGCGGGCGCGACGAGGGAGCCGGTGGTGAGCACGGGCTCCGGCAGCGCCTTGCGGTCGAGCTTGCCGTTCGCGGTGAGGGGGAACTCCGTCATCACGACGGCGTGGGCGGGCACCATGTACTCGACCATGTGCTCGGCGGCCCACGCCTTGACGTCGTCGGCACTCAGGTCCTCGCTCCCGGCGGCCGGGATCACGTAGCCCACGAGGTAGGTGCCGCCCGCCGCGTTCTTCTTCGCGACGACGCAGGCGTGCCGCACGCGGGGGTGCTCGGCGAGGCCCGCCTCGACGTCCTCGATCTCCAGGCGCATGCCGCGGATCTTGATCTGGTTGTCGGCCCGGCCGAGGAAGTCCAGGGAGCCGTCGGGGGCGAACCGGGCGAGGTCACCGGTCCGGTAGAGCCGGGAGCCGTCGGCGGCGAAGGGGTTCGCCACGAACCGGGACGCCGTCAGGCCCGGCGCGTTGACGTAGCCGCGGCCGAGGAGGAACCCGCCCACGTAGAGCTCGCCGCCGACGCCGACCGGCACCGGGCGCAGCTCGTCGTCGAGGACGTACAGCTGGGTGTTGGGGTTGGCCTTGCCGATGGACGTCGACAGGCGCTCGGCCGCGCCCCGGTAGATGACGTGGGAGACGCCGATCGTCGTCTCGGCCGGGCCGTAGCCGTGGTACATGGGGATGTCGAGCCGGGTGCGGAACCGTTCGTACAGCTCCGGGGTGAGGACCTCGCCGCCGCACCACACGTGGCGCAGGCTGTCCAGGCGCCCGGAGTCGCCCGCCATTTCGAGCAGGACGTCCAGCATGGACGACACCAGGTACGTGAAGGTGACGCGCTGTTCGGCGATCACGCTCAGCAGGTGGTGCGGGTCGCGTTCGCCGCCGGGCCGCAGGACCACGAGGCGGCCGCCGCACACCAGCGGCAGGAAGATCTCGTTGATGGAGATGTCGAAGGACAGCGGCGCCTTGAAGAGGGAGGCGTCGTCGTGGCCGAAGCCGAGGATCTCGCCGACCTGCCACAGCAGGCGCTCGCTGATCGCCTCGTGGCGGATCATGGCGCCCTTGGGGCGTCCTGTCGAACCGGACGTGAAGATGACGTACGCCAGGGCGTCGCCGCGGACGGTGACGCCGGTGCCCCCGGTCGGGTAGGAGCCGTAACTCCAGTCGCCGAGGTCGACGGCGACGGCTTCCGGTTCGCTCGCCCCGTGGGCGCCGGAGTCGTTGAGCTGGAGCACGACCCGGGCGTCGGCGATGACGACGGACCGGCGCGCGGCGGGCCACTGCGGGTCGAGCGGCACGAAGGCGCAGCCGGCCTGGAGCACGCCGAGCAGCCCGATGACCATCTCGGCGGAGCGGCCCAGCGAGATGCCGACGACCTGTTCGTGGTCGAGGCCGCGCTCGATGAGGTGGTGGGCGAGCTGGCTGGACAGCGCGGCCGCCTCGCCGTAGGTCAGCGAGCGGTGCTCGTCGACGATGGCGACGGCGTCCGGCCGGGTCCGCGCCTGTTCGAGGAACATCTCCACGATGGTGGGGCGGACCCGGTCGGCGTGGGTGTCGTTCCACTCGGCCAGGGCGGCGAGGCGGGCCGTGGCACCGGACGGGCTGATGGTGCCCAGCGGCCGGTCCGGGAAGTCGGCCAGGTCGTCGAGCGCGAACTGTGCCTCGGCGAGCGCGACGCCCTCGGGGACGGCGATGCCGCGGCCGTCCGCGTCGGCCTCCCAGCCGGTGGGCGCGACCCCGCCGTTGTCGACCCAGGCGAGGACGTCGGTGAAGAGCGTGCCCTCGGTCAGGTCGATGCCGTCGGGGCCCTGGCCCGTCGCCCAGTACGCGAGACCGATGGCGCACGCTGCGGCGATGGTCCGGTCGGAGTGGTCACCCGTTCGACGGCGTACGTCGGCCAGGGCCGCGGGAGAAAGCCGTACGCGACGAGCGCCCGGTTCCATCGTCGAAGACTCAGCGTTCATCGAAGACTCAGCGTTTCCTTCCAAGGAACGAACGTTGACCTGACCGTGGGTCAGATGTGCTAACTACCTTCTCGCCACGCCTGCCACAGCCGTGCGTAGCGGCCGCCCAGGGCCACGAGTTCGTCGTGGGTGCCCAGTTCCACGACGCGGCCCGCGTCCAGGACGGCGATGCGGTCCGCCGCCATGGCCTGGGTGAGCCGGTGCGCCACGAACAGCGTGGTGCGGCCCGCGCACGCGGCGCGCACCGCCCGCTCCAGCTCGGCGGCGCCCTCGCTGCCCGCCTCGGCGGTGGACTCGTCGAGCACGACCACCGGGGAGCGGCTCAGGACGAGGCGGGCCAGGGCGATGTGGGTGACCTTGGTGACGTCCAGGCGCTCGCCGCCCTCGCCGACCAGGGTGTCGAGCCCTTCGGGCAGCGCCTCGACCCAGCCGTCGGCGCCGACCGTGCGCAGCGCGTCGGTCAGTTCGGCGTCGGTGGCCTCCGGCGCGGCCAGGCGCAGGTCGTCGGCGAGCGAGCCGGAGAACACATGGGTCTCCTGCGTCAGGATGCTCACCAGGGCGCGCGCCCCGGCCTCGTCCAGACCGGCGAGGTCGGTGGTGCCGATGCGCACCGATCCGGCCTGCGGGGTCCCGATGCCCGCGATGAGCGCGGCCAGGGTCGACTTGCCCGCTCCCGTCGCGCCCACGAGGGCGAGCGAACCACCGGCCGGGATCGTCAGGTCGACGTCCTTCAGGACCGGCTGCTCGGTGTCGGGATAGCGATACGTCAGCCCCTGCACCGTCACCGGGTAGGGCGTGGCGTCCGCCGGGGTGGCGTCCGCGTCGCCGACGAGGCGCTCCTCGGCGGGCTCCCCGAGCACCCCGACGAGCCGGGTCAGGCTGGCGCCCGACTTCTGTGCCTCGTCGAAGGTGAACATGATGGCGCCCAGCGGGGTGAAGAGCCGGTGGAACATCAGCGGGGCCGCCGACACCTCACCCAGGGTCGCGGCGTCGGCCTCCAGGAGCGCGTACCCCACGACGAGGATGAGGACGAGGCCGATGAACTCGGCGCGGTTCTCCCTGCCGACGAATCGGCCGAAGAACCGGAACACCTCGATGCCGTAGTTGCGCACGCGCCACGACTCGTTGGTGACCTGCTCGCGCACGGAGTCCTCCAGGCGGTACGCCCGGACCGTGTCGATGCCGTCCAAGCCGCTGATCAGCGCCTGCGCGCGGTCGGCCTGGGCCATCCGCTGCTTCTTGTAGAGCGGGGCGGACCGGGGCAGGTACCAGCGCAGGGCGAGGGCGTAGGCGGGCAGCGCGCCCGCGCCCGCCAGGCCGAGCCGCCAGTCGAGGCCGAACATGCCGACCGTGGCGATGAAGACGAGGACGCCCGCGGAGAACACCGTGGGGATGGCCATCCGGATGCCCTTGGACAGGACGGCCACGTCGTCACCGACCCGGGACAGGACGTCTCCGCGGCCGACCTGCTCGATCCGCGCGCTCGGCATTCCGAGCACCGAGCGGACGGCGCCTTCGCGCAGCCGCGCGAGCAGGTCGGCGCCGAGCCGTCCGATCAGATACGTCGACGCCGCGGTGGCCACCGCGCCGAGCAGCGCGGCGGCCCCCATCAGGACGCCGACCGTGAGCAGGACCGAGCGCGACTCGCCCTCGACGACTCCGTCGACGACGCGGCCGAGCAGCAGCACCGGGAGCACCTGGAGCGCCGCGCCGACCACCGTGGTGAGCACGGTGGCCGTCGTCAGCCAGGGGACCTCGCGGCAGTGCGTGGTGACCCATCGGGTGGCCTCGCGGCCGGTCGCCGTGCGCAGGGTCGCCGGGGCGACCTTCGTAGCGGTAGTGCTCACACCTAGCCGACCGACTTGACGAGTTCGTCGATCGCGTAGGGCATGGAGAGCAGGGTGCCCTGGGAGATGGCCGCGCCGACCGCGGGGCCCTCGCTGTCCAGCAGGTAGGAGACGTTGCCCTTCTTCACGGCGTCCAGGTTGCTGAAGAGCTCGGACTTCTTGAGCGCCTTCTGGTCCGCCTTGTCGTTGATGACGAAGATGCGGTCGGTGTTGACCAGGTCGATGCGCTCGGGCGACAGGACGGTGAAGAACTTGCCGCCCGCGACCTTGTCGATCTTGGTCTGGTACTGGAAGCCGATGCCCGTCACCAGGCGGCCGCGCACGTCGGTGGAGGTGAACGGCGCGACGGAGTCCTTGTACCAGGACAGCGCGACGGCGTTCTTCTTGGCGAACTCGGGGTGTGCCTTCTTGGCGGCGTCGAGCTTGCCCTGGATGTCCTTGACGAGCTTCTCGCCCTTCTCGGCCTGGCCGAGCGCCTTGGCGATGTGCAGGGCGTTGTCCTGCCAGGGAGCGCTGAACGGCTCCTTCTCGCCCTTGGTGCGGCCCACCGTGGGGGCGATCTTGGAGAGCTTGTCGTAGGCGGCCTTGTCGATCTCGGAGTACACCGCGATGATCAGGTCCGGCCGCAGGGCGGCGATCTTCTCGTAGTTGGGGCCGGAGTCACCGTTCTTCATGATGACGTCGGGCTTGGCGTCGCCCCACTTGTCCTTCACCCAGGGCCACTGGGTGTTGATGTCGGGGGACTTGCCCGCCGGGTTCGGGTACTGGTCGGTCATGCCGACCGGCTTGGTGCCGAACGCGAGGACGGTCTGGTCGTCGGTGTAGCCGACGGTGACGACCCGCTTGGGGGCCTTCTCGACCTTCGTGGATCCGAACGCGTGCTCCACGGTCACGGGGAACTTGCCGCCGGCGGCAGCCGGAGCGGCGTCGTCGCCCTTGTCCGACTTCTCCGAGCCGCATCCCGCGAGGAGTCCGACGCCGAGGGCCGCGGCGGACACCACGGCCGCCATCCGCCGCCAGGGCCTCATGGTCGTCGTTCGATGGAGATGCATCCGAGATCCCTTGCTTTCACGCTGTCCGGTGCGCCCCTGTCTCAGGGCAGCCAAACCTTACCTTGCGGTTGTGAGGTAAGCCTAGCCTAACTTTCAACTTGTCTGTGCGCGGGGTCAGTCGGTTCGCCCGGGCGCGGACACGGTCGCGCCGCAGGTGGGGGCCGGTCGGACGGCACCGAGGCGCGCCAGCGGGCGCGGGAGCGCGGAGGCGTGCCGCGCGGGAGCGGGCTCAACCACACCGCGCGCGAGGGGCAGTCGCACGCCGGGGCACGCCCGCGCGGAGCAGCCCCGGCGTTCGCGTGGAGACGGACCGGCGGGCCCGCACGGGCGGGGCTCAGCCCAGCTGCACGTGCGTGCGGCCGATGGGGACGATGAGCGGCCGGTCGCCCACCGGGTCGTCAATCACCATGGCGCGCAGCCCGAACGCCTCGTCAAGCAGCTCGGAGGTGATGACGTCGCGCGGGTGCCCCTGCGCCAGGATCGTCCCCTCCTTCATCACGATGAGGTTGTCGCTGTAGCGCGTGGCCAGGTTGAGGTCGTGCAGGACCATGACCACGGCGCACCCCGACTCGTGCAGGTCGTCCACGAGGTCGAGCACGTCGACCGCGTGGGCCAGGTCGAGATAGGTGGTCGGCTCGTCGAGGAGGAGCAGATCGGTGCCCTGGGCCAGGGTCATGGAGATCCAGACGCGCTGGCGCTGCCCGCCGGAGAGCGAGTCGACCGGCCGGTCGGCCAGGTCGGACACGCCGGTCATGGCCAGGGCGCGCGCCACGACGTCGGCGTCGTCCGACGACCACTGCCGCAGCCAACTCTGGTGCGGATGGCGGCCCCTGGCGACCAGGTCGGACACCGTCAGGCCCTCGGGCGCGACGGGCGCCTGCGGCAGCAGGCCCATCTTCTTCGCCACGTCCTTGGTCTTGAGCCGGACGATGTCCTCGCCGTCGAGGACGACGGACCCCTTGGTCGGCTTGAGCAGCCGCGACAGGGTCCGCAACAGCGTCGACTTGCCGCAGCCGTTGGGGCCGATGATCGTGGTGATCACCCCGGGCGGTATCGCCACGTCGAGATCGTCGATGACGGTCCGCGCGCCGTAGCCGACGCTGACGCCCCTGGCCGTGAGCCGTGCGGCGTCGTCGACGTCGGACTCGATCTCGGTGATGTACTGAGTGACCACAAGCCCCCCTCTGCGCATTTAGGTATGCCTCACCTTTGTATCAGGCTATTTGAGGTTCGCCCGCACCAGGAGGTAGATCAGGAAGGGGCCGCCCACCGCGGCGGTGACCACGCCGACCGGGAGCGTGACCGGCAGGGCCGTGCGCGCGAGGAGGTCCGCGCCGATCAGGAGCAGCGCCCCCACCATGCCGGAGGCCACCATCGGCGGCGTGGGGCAGCGCGCGAGGCGCATCGCCACCTGGGGCGCGACCAGGGCGACGAAGGGGACGGGGCCGGCCGCGCTCACCGCGACGGCGGCCAGCAGGACCGCACACAGGAGCAGGATCGCCCGCACCGCCTGGAAGCGGACGCCGAGGCCCGCGGCGACCTCGTCGCCGAAGTGCAGGGGCTTGAACTGGAAGGCGACGCACGCGACGACGGCGAGCAGCGCCAGCGAGCACCAGAGCGCCACCCAGACCTCGTCCCACGACCGGTTGTCCAGGGAGCCGACGAGCCAGGACTGCGCCCGGGCCACGTCCTTGATGTCGGCCGTGGTCAGGAGCCAGGTCGTGAGCGCCTCCATCACGGCGCTCACGGAGATGCCGATGAGGATGAGCCGGAAGCCGTCGATCCCCCGCCGCCACGCCAGGAAGTACACGAGCAGGCCGGTGAGGAGGCCGCCGCCGAGCGCGGCCACGGACAGACCCACGGAGCCGACGACCGCCGCCGACGCCCCGCCGGAGACCGTGAGCAGGAACACCGAGACCGCGCTCGCGCCCTGGGTGACGCCGAGGACGTCCGGACTGGCCAGCGGATTGCGGGCGATGGACTGGGTGATCGCGCCGGAGACTCCGAGCGCGACGCCCACGACGAGCCCGGCGAGGGCGCGCGGCATCCGCAGGTCCATGATCACGAACTCGTCGACCTGCTCGCCCCGGCCGAAGAGGGTGGCGATCACCCGCGACAGCTCCAGGGGGAAGTCCCCGATGCTGATGGACAGGCAGAACACCACGAAGGTCGCCGCCGTGAGCACGAGCGTGACGAACGCGACCCACGGCCGCCACACGAACGACACCTGGCCGATCCGGATGCCCGGTGTCACCGACGACTTCACATCTGTCCCGTTCACGACGTCCGCCCCGTTCACGCGCTCTTGAACTTTCCACGCCACACCAGCACCGCGAAGAACGGGGCGCCGAGCAGGGAGACGACGACTCCCGCGTCCAGCTCGCCCGGCCGCACCACCAGGCGCCCCACGATGTCGCAGACCAGCAGGACGACCGCGCCGAGCAGACCCGCGTACGGCACCAGCCAGCGGTAGTCGGGGCCGGCCACGAAGCGGGCGATGTGGGCCACCATGAGCCCGAGGAAGGCGATGGGCCCGCACGCCGCGGTCGCCGCGCCCGCGAGCAGGGTGATGGCGCCGATGCCGAGGGTCCGGCTCAGGGCGATGTTCACACCGAGGCCGCGCGCCACGTCCTCGCCCAGGTTGAGCAGGTTGAGCGAGGGCAGGGTGATCGCCGCGAGGACGAGGCCGACGGCGACGAACCCGGCGATCGGCCAGATGACGCCGAACTTCACACCGGCGACGGAGCCCGAGTTCCAGAACCGCAGCGCGTTCAGCGACTTCTGGTCCGACAGCGCGATCGCGGTGGTCATCGCCGTGAGGAACACCGTGATGCCCTGCCCGGCGAGGGCGAGGGTCAGCGGGTTGCCCGCCCCTCTGCCGATGCTCGCGAGCGAGAACACGACGACACCGGCGACGGCCGCGCCCAGGAAGGCGAACCACACGTACTGGAAGGGGTTGGTGAACCCGAACACGGCGATCACCGACACCACGGAGAAGGAGGCGCCCGCGTTCACGCCGAGGAGGCCCGTGTCCGCGATCGGGTTGCGCGTGTACCCCTGGATCAACGCCCCGCCGACACCGAGGGCGATGCCCGCGACGATCGCGAGGACCGTCCGGGGCACCCGCACGGTCTGCACGATGAGCCTGATCTCATTGAGCCGCTGGTCGGCCTCCCGCGAGGCGAAGAGGCCGTGCCACACCTCGGCGGGGCTCAACGCGCGCGCACCGACGGCCAAGGACGCGATCGCCGCGACGACGAGGACCGCCACCAACACGCCCAGACCGACAACCCGCCGTCGGCGGAGCCCTGATGAACCGGTGGGCGCAAGGCGCTCAACTGCAGTTATGCCCATGCGACGTACGTTATCCCTTTGCTCGGGCGGGGACGCGCGGCCAGCGGGGCACCTCACGCCCGGCAAGGAACGCGCCCACGGCTCCACCCCCGCCCTGGTCCCCTGGCAGAGCGCTGCGGAGCGCCCGCCACCCTAGCTGGCGGCGGCCCGGGGCCGGTCGGCACCCGTGCCCCCCTCCCCATTTCACTTAGGCCAGCCTAAGCTAAACTCGCACCGGGGTCGAGAGGCCCGTCACGGTGCGCGCATGCCGGCGGCCATCAACTTCGGCACCCCGTGCGACCATTGCACACCAAGGTAAGCCTTGCTTTACTTACCGCCGGTCAATCCCTGCTCTGAGGAGGAACCCCATGCGGGTCGTCATGTTCGGTTACCAGACCTGGGGGCACCGCACCCTGCAAGCCCTCCTGGACTCCGAGCACGACGTGGTCCTCGTCGTGACGCACCCCAAGAGCGAGCACGCGTACGAGAAGATCTGGAGCGACTCCGTCGCCGACCTCGCCGAGGCGCACGACGTGCCGGTCCTCATCCGCAACCGTCCCGACGACGACGAGCTGTTCGAGCGCCTGAAGGAGGCCGACCCGGACATCATCGTCGCCAACAACTGGCGGACCTGGATCCCCCCGCGCATCTTCGGCCTGCCGCGCCACGGCACGCTGAACGTCCACGACTCGCTGCTGCCGAAGTACGCGGGCTTCTCGCCGCTGATCTGGGCCCTGATCAACGGCGAGACCGAGGTGGGCGTCACCGCGCACATGATGAACGACGAGCTCGACGCCGGTGACATCGTCCGGCAGGAGGCCGTGCCGGTCGGCCCGAAGGACACCGCGACCGACCTCTTCCACAAGACGGTCGACCTCATCGCCCCGGTCACCACCGGCGCGCTCGACCTGATCGCCTCCGGCGAGACGGAGTTCACCCCGCAGGACCGGTCCCAGGCGACCTTCTTCCACAAGCGCTCCACCGAGGACATCCGCATCGACTGGACCTGGCCCGCCGAGGACCTGGAGCGGCTCGTGCGCGCCCAGTCGGAGCCGTACCCCAGCGCCTTCACCTACCACAAGGGCAAGCGCCTGGAGGTCGTGGCCGCGGTCGTCTCCGAGGGGCGCTACGGCGGCACGCCCGGCCGCATCTTCTACCGCGAGGGCGAGGGCGTGGTGATCGTCGCCGGGGCCGACGCCCGCACCGGCCGCAACCACGGCCTGGCCATCACGCGCGTGCGGACCGAGGACGGCCGCGAGCTGTCCGCGGCCGAGTACTTCACCTCCATGGGCGGCTACCTGACCCAGCGCGCCTGACACGCCCTCCCGCCTCCCCGGTCCCTGGGACCGGCCGTCGGCGCCCGCCGCACGGACTCCGGTCCGCGCGGCGGGCGCCGACGCATATCCCCAAAATCTCTCCCAACGGGTCGAGACCTCTTATGCAGGGGCAAAATTCACATAGGGGGAAAACGGGCGAGCCGCCCCCGAAGGGCTACGCCCCGGAGACGGCGGCCGCACTGCCACTGTCGGCGCCGCCACCGTCCGCGCGGTCGGCGCCCACCTCGCCGCCCATGTCGCCGTCATCCACGCGAACCAGCCGATATCGCCGCTCGAAGCGCGGACGGCCGCGCCGGTCCGCCTTCTTGGCGCGCGCCCGGCGCGCGGCGGCGAGCAGGGCGGCGACCTCCGGGCTCCTGCGGCGCAGCCGGAGGAAGGACTGCTCGGACCAGCCGCCGATGACGGCTGCCGAGGACTGGACGGAGCCCTCCCTGATGGCCTTGAGGACCACGCGCAGCGCGGCGGGGCCGAGCCCGGGGGCGTCGGCCGCGACCGGGGCGGCGCGTTCGCGCTCCTGCTCCGCGAGCTCCGCCGCGGCCGTCATGGCGGCCGCGAACGCGGGGTCCTGCTCCTGCCAGTTGCGGAGCATCCGCACGGAGACGCCCGCCGCCACGGCGCACCCGGCCGGGCCGAGTCCGAGCGCCGCGGCGCGCAGCGCGTCGGCGCGGCGCACGGCGGTCTCCTCGCGCAGGCTCGGGTCGCCCCGCAGGGCCTGGAGTAAGGACCGTTCGACGTCTTCTTGCGCGTCGAGGCCCGCGACCACACCATCGGCCCAGGCGTCGAGCCGGTGCGCACAGGCCGCGCGCCGACGTTCCACCCGTCTCTCGTCCACCCCACCCACCACCATCACAACTTAGGCCAGCCTCACCTAACAATAGCTCGCGCGGGACGAAGATTCACTCCTCTGAAGGGATCTGTTCGTGCTTTGCTCCAGGATCACCAACGCCACCATCCTCACGATGGATCCGGCCCGCCCCACCGCCCGGGAACTCGGCATCTGGCGCGGCCGGATCGTGGGACTCGACTCCGACGTGGCGGGGCTCCCGGCGCGGCGCGTCCTCGACCTCGGCGGCGCGACGGTCCTCCCCGGATTCATCGACAGCCACGTCCACCTCATCTGGGCCGGCCTCAAGGCCGGGGCTCCGAGCGTCGCGCCCAGCAGGCGGGTCGACGACATCCTCACGGCCGTGGCCGAGGCAGTGGCCGCCGCGCCCGCGGACGGCTGGGTGAGCCTCGGGGGCTACGACCAGCGCACGCTCGACCGGCCGCTGACCGCCGTCGAACTCGACGCGGTGAGCGCGGGCCGCAAGGTGTGCCTGGGCCACATCTCCGGGCACGCGTGCCTGGTGAATACCGCCGTCCTCAAGCAGCTGCCGCCCCACGTCGCGAGCCCGGACGGCTTCCTCGCGGAGGACGCCATGGGCGCCGCCCTCGCCCTGCGCCCGCCGCACACGCTGGCCGAACTGGCCGACGCCGTCGCCCGGTCCGGCCGCACGTGCCGGTCCCAGGGCGTCACGGCCTGCGCCGAGGCGGGCATCGGTAGCGAGCTGTTCGCGCACAGCCCCATCGAGGGCGCGGCCTTCCAGCTCGCCCACGAGACGGGACGGCTGCCGCTGCGGGTCCAGCTCATGGTGGCGGCGGACGCCCTGCGCCCGGTCGAGGCAGCGCGCGAGGACACCACGACGCGGTCCTTCGGCCTCGGCCTGCGCACGGGCTTCGGCGACGGGCGCCTCTCGCTCGGCGCCCTGAAGGTGTTCACCGACGGCGGCATGATGGCGCGCACGGCCGCGCTCACCGAGCCCTATGCGGGCGGCGCGTCCAGCGGGCAGCTCCAGGCCGACCCCGAGGTGCTCACCGAGACCATCATCGAGGGCCACCGGGCGGGCTGGCAGCTCGCGGTGCACGCCATCGGTGACCGCGCCGTCGACCTGGCCCTGGACGCCCTGGCCGCGGCACACCGCGCGAAGCCGCGCACGGACACCCGTCACCGCGTCGAGCACGCGGGCCTCGTCCGCCCGGACCAGCTCGGCCGCTTCGCCGAGCTCGGGGCGATCGCCGTCGTACAGCCCAGCTTCCTGCGGTACTTCGGGGACGACTACGCCACGGTCATGGGGCCCGAACGCGCGCCGTGGCTGTACCGGGGGCGGGGCTTCCTCGACCACGGGGTGCGCCTCGTCGGCAGCTCGGACCGGCCCGTCGCCGACGGCGCGCCGCTGCGGGCCGTCCAGTTCATGGTCGAGCGGGCCTCCGCCTCCGGCCGGCTCATCGGCCCCAAGGAGGCCGTGAGCGTCGAGGAGGCCCTGCGCGCGTACACCGTCGACGCGGCGTACGCCTGCCGCTGGGAGGACAGCGCGGGCAGCCTCTCCCCCGGCAAGCGCGCCGACCTCGTGGTCCTGGGCGACGACCCACGGCGGGTGGACCCCGGGCGCATCGGCGACATCGAGGTGGTGCGGACGTTCGTCGAGGGCGAGGAACTCGACGGCGCCGCTGCCTGACCGGGCGGTGGCGCGGCGGTGGGTGGCGGCCCGCCGCGACGGGTGTCAGCACACCGCGATGGCTTGTCGCGGTCCTGACAATCCACCGTCGCCCTGGCAGGCTCGTCCCGGCGCACTCCCCCACCCGCCCCGCGCACAGCCGCCGGAAGGAGCCGACATGGCCCGGCCCCGTACGCCCCGCCGTCGCACCCGCCGCCCCGGAGCCCGACTCCTGCTCACCGCCGCCGTCGTCGTGACCTCGGCCCTCCAGGGCGGCCTCGCCCACGCGGGCCCCGCCGGGCCGCGCCCGGTGGCCGGGGTCGGCTGCGGCACGAACGTGGGCCGCGTCCCGCTCGACACCACGTACAACCCGGCCACCGGCCGCTACGAGCTCAACGACCCCCGGCGCGGCAACCACAAGACGTACGACATGCAGAACGGCACCGGCGGGTCCGGCACCGTGGTGACCGACGACGACAACACCTGGTGCGAGGGCGGCCGCCAGTCCGACGCCGTGGCGGCGCACTACATCCACGCGGTGTTCTGGGACTACCTGCTGGAGGTCCACGGCCGCAAGGGCGTGCGCGGCGACGGCAAGGGCGGATGCAGCCGCGTCCACTACGGCCGCAACTACGTCAACGCCTTCTACGAGTCCACCTCCAACTGCGTGACCTACGGCGACGGCACGTCGAACCCCGCCAGGCCCCTGATCCGCATCGAGGTCGGCGCGCACGAGCTGACCCACGGCGTCACGGCGGCCACGGCGGGGCTCGGCTCCTCCGGGGAGCCGGGCGGCCTCAACGAGGCGACGAGCGACCTCGTCGCGGCCGCCGTGGAGTTCCGCGCGGCCAACCCGGCCGACCCCGGCGACTACCTCTTCGGGGAGCGCATCGACGCGGGCGGCCAGACCGCCCTGCGCTCCATGGACCGTCCCTCCCGGGACGGCCAGTCCAAGGACTACTGGTACGCGGGCATCGGCCAGCTCCCGCCCGCCCACTCCGCCGGGCCCGCCGACCACTTCTTCTATCTGCTCGCCGAGGGCAGCGGCCCCAAGGTCGTGGGCGGCGTCAGCTACGACAGCCCGACGTACGACGGCAAGCCCGTCACCGGCGTCGGCAGGGCCGCGGCGGAGCGGATCTGGTTCCGCGCGCTCACCCAGTACCTGACGTCCTCCAGCACCTACCGCTCCGTGCGCACCGCGACGCTCGCGGCGGCCGCGGCCCTGTACGGCACGGACAGCGACGAACACCGCGCGGTGGGCGCCGCCTGGGCGGCCGTCAACGTCACGTGACGTCCGCGCCCGCGGGCGGGATCCGGCGGTGCAGGTCCTCGACCAGGGTCCGCACCGCCAGGCGGAAGACCTCGGCCTGGTGGTCCCCGATGAAGGAGGTGTGCCCGAACACCTCCAGGACGACCAGGCCGTGCAGATGCCCCCACGCGCTCATGAGCAGGGCGATCGCGGGCGGCGGCAGCGACCCCATGCCGTCCGCGGGCAGCTCTTCCAAGTGCTCCCGGAGCGCGGGCGAGAGCTCCGGCACGTCGGCCGCGGCGAGTTGCTCCGTGGTGAACCCGCCGAACAGCTCGCTCTCGAACATCGCGCCCATGCGGCGCACGGCCCGGGTGGTGGGGCCCTCGGGCGGCGCCGCGTAGTACCGCAGGGGCGTGCCGTACAGGAGCTGGAACCGCTCGGGGTGGTCGATGGCCCACTGGCGGTAGGCCTCGGACACGGCCACCACACCCTGGGTTCCGGGCTCGACGGCCGCCGCGTCGAGGCCCGTTCGCATGACTGCGGCCAGATCGTCGTACGTCTTGGCGATGAGCGCGGTGACCAGGTCGTCGCGGCTCGGGAAGTAGTGGTAGAGCGCCTGCACCGTCATGCCGAGGCTCCGGGCGACGGCACGCAGGGACAGGGCCGCGGGTCCGTGCTCGGTGATCTGTGACTCGGCGGCCTCCAGGATCTCCCGGGTGGCCGCGGCGCGGCGCCGCTCGCGCAAGGAGGGCCGGGCCGTGGCGAGTTCGTCCGTTGCGGTCATGCGAGGACCGTACGCCGAAGAGCCTGGCGGCGTACCGGGGTTCTGTGAACTGCTAGGAAAATCTAACACTGCCAAATCTTCTTGCGTCTCCCTACCGTCGTCCTGCGGCACCCGAAGAGTGCGAGACCGCACCCCCTGCCCAGGAACGTTAAGGAGAGAGTGTGTTCGAACGCATAGCCGAGCTGGCGATCCGTCGGTCCCGGCTGGTCCTCATCGTCGCCACCGTGGTGGTGGCCCTCATGGGCGCGCTGGGCGCCGGTGCGTTCGGAAAGCTGCTGGGCGGCGGCTTCGACGACCCGGCCTCCCAGTCGTCCCGGGCCAGGGACGTCATCGACGAGAAGTTCGGCGGAGAGACCAACCTCGTGCTGTTGGTCCGTGCCCCCCGGGGCCGCGTCGACGCCCCGGCCGCCAGGCGCGGCGGCCAGGCCCTGGTGGCCGACCTCAAGAAGGAGCGGGACCTCACCAACGTGGTCTCGTACTGGGACACCAACAGCCCCGACCTGCGGTCCGAGGACGGCGGCGAGGCCCTCGTGCTCGCCCGCGTGAAGGGCCACGACGCCGAGCAGCAGGAGAACGCCAAGGCCGTCATCGACACCTACGCGGGCACCTACAAGGGCGGCCTCACGGTCAAGGCCGGAGGCAGCGCCGGAGTGAGCTACGAGATGGGGCCGCAGACCGAGGAGGACCTCGTCCTCGCGGAGACCATCGCGGTGCCGCTGATCCTGCTGCTGCTCCTGGTCGTCTTCGGCACGGTGGTCTCCGCGCTGCTTCCGCTGGCCATCGCGCTCATCGCCATCGTGGGGGTGTTCGCCGAACTCTCCGTCGTCGGCGGCGTCACCGACGTCTCCGTCTTCGCGATCAATCTGACCACCGCCCTCGGGCTCGGACTGGGCGTGGACTACGCCCTGTTGATGATCAGCCGGTTCCGCGAGCAGCTCGCGGCGGGGGCGAGCGTGGAGGACGCCGTCCGGTGGACCATGAGCACCGCGGGCCGCACGGTCGCCTTCTCCGCCGCTACCGTGGCGGCCGCTCTCGCGGCGCTGATGGTGTTCCCGCAGTACTTCCTCCGCTCGTTCGGCTACTCCGGGGTCGGGGTCGTCGTCATCGCGGCCCTCGCCACCCTGTTCGTGATGCCCGCGCTCCTCAACGTCCTGGGGCACCGGGTCAACAGCGGGCGCATGCCGTGGGCGAAGCCGGGGCGGTCCGGATCCGGGGCCTCGGTGTGGGGGCGCCTGGCCCGCACCGTGATGCGCCGGCCCGCCCGCACCGCCCTGCCCGTGCTCGTGGTGCTGCTCGCGGCGGCGAGCCCGCTGCTCGGCATCACCTTCGGCACGGCGGACGAGCGCGTGCTGCCCGAGGACGCCCGCAGCCGCGAGGTCGCCACCGCGCTGCGGGAGAACTTCCACGGCAACGACGCGGCCGCCCTGCACGTCGTCATCGACGCGTCGGTGGACAGGGGCCCGTTGGAGTCGTACGCAGTCGGTCTGTCCGCCCTGGAGGGCGTGGCCCGCGTCGAGGCCAGCACCGGGGTCTACGCCGACGGGAAGTCCACGGCGACCGGCCCCGGCAACCCGGCGCTCGGCCGCCCCGGCGCACAGCAGCTCACCGTGGTGAGCTCCCTGACGCCCAAGTCCGACGCGGCCAAGGACCTGGTCGAAGGGGTCAGGACGGCCGCCGCGCCCCCCGGGACGCGTCCGCTGGTGGGCGGGGTCGACGCCGAGCTGGTCGACTCCAACGACTCCATCGGCGGCAGGCTCCCGCTCGCCATCGGCCTCATCGCCGCCACCACGTTCCTGCTGCTCTTCCTGTTCACCGGCAGTGTCGTGCAGCCGCTGCGCGCGCTGGTCCTCAACATGGTCAGCCTGGGAGCGACCATCGGCGTCATGACCTGGATCTTCCAGGACGGCCACCTCTCCGGCCTGCTCGGCTTCACCCCGCAGCCGATGGAGACGTCGATGACCGTGCTGATGTTCTGCGTCGCCTTCGGCCTCTCCATGGACTACGAGGTGTTCGTCACCAGCCGCATCAAGGAGCTCCACGACCTCGGCGCGGACAACGAGTCCGCCGTGGCCGACGGCCTCGGGCACACGGGCCGCATCGTCAGCGCGGCGGCCGTCCTGCTCGCGGTGAGCTTCTTCGCCTTCGGCACCGCCGAGATCAGCTTCATGCAGCTGTTCGGCCTGGGCAGCGGTCTGGCCATCCTCATCGACGCCCTCGCCGTCCGCGGCGTCCTCGTCCCCGCCGCGATGCGCCTGCTCGGCCGCTCGGCCTGGTACGCCCCCCGCTTCCTGCGCGCGTTCCACGCCCGCTTCGGCCTCAGCGAGGGCGGACCGGCCCCGGCGCCCGCGCTCCCGGCCCCGGCGGCGCGTCAGGGGAACATCGCCCGCCGCCCGAGCAGCAGCGCCGCCAGACGCAGGTAGGCCTTGTACGCGGCCGGGGTCAGCCAGGACAGTTCGATGGTGCTGGCCATGGCGAGGTGGCCGTCGCGCGGGACGGTGACGAGGCCCCGGCAGCGTGAGCGCAGGGCGCGCACGCTGCCCGGGTCGAGGGTCCAACCGGCCGCAGGGCGGCTGTGGTTGAGGACGACGACGGCCTCCTCCACGAGGTCGGGGCGGTTCAGGGTGACGAGGCGGTCCATGGTCTGCTGGGCCTGGGTGAGTCCGGCGGGGTCGGCGCGGGAGACGATGACGACGCGGTCGGCGTGCTCCAGGACCAGGGACACGGGCTTGTCGGAGTCGATCAGGGTGAGGCGGAAGTACTGCCGCGTCGCCCACACCACCTCGCGGAAGTCCTGGTCGGTGTACTGACCGCCCGCCGAGGGCCGCGACACCGAGTCGTTGGCGAGGACCATCAGGCCCGAGCGGTGCGGTGACAGGAACAGGCTGAGGTCCTCGAAGCGGCGCACCTCGGGCAGGGAGGCCGCCAGATCCGTCAGGCCCGCGAACGTGCCGCGGAAGACGCGGCCGCCGATGCGCACGTGCCGCCCCGCGTGCTTGTCGGCGTCGATCGCGAGGACCCGCTCCTGGCGCTGGTCGGCGAGGACGGCGCCCAGCATCATCGCCGTCGTGGTGCAGCCCGCGCCGTCCTTGACGCCGACGAGCGCGATCCGCAGCGGCTGCGCCAGCGGCGCGCGGACGGTGCGGGTCCAGGTCTCGCTGTCGTCGTCCTCGGACTCCTCGGCGCGCTGCCGCTCCCGCGGCGTCTCGGGGGCGAGCGCGTCGTCGTCGGTCTCCTCCCACGGCTGCGCGCCGGGCAGCCGGGCGCTGAGGGCGTCCGCCACCTCACGGACCGTGGGCCTGCTCTCCGGCTCGGCCGTGACGCAGCGCAGGAGCAGGTCGGCGAGTTCCCCGTCGAGTTCCCCGAACCAGGGGTCGCGCCGCAGGGCGTCGTGCTCGTAGCCCTGCCAGGCACGGCCGGTCGCGGCGCGCAGCAGCACGGCTCCCAGGGAGTACACGTCCCCGGCCGTGATCCGCGACTCGCCCCAGTACGTCACCTCCGGCGCCCGGTAGGGCGAGGCGGGGGGCATCGCCGAGACCGAGGCGCTCCAGGCCCCGTCGATGCGCGCGGACGTCCAGCTGATGATGTGCAGGGTCGACTCGGTCACCAGGACCGCGCCCGGGGTCAGGGAGCCGTGCACGATGCCCCGGCGGTGGCAGCGGCTCACGGCCCGCGTCAGATGCCAGCCGAGCCACAGGAACAGCGGAGTTCCCGCCAGCGGCCCGGCCGCGTCGAGGACCGCGCGCAGCGTCGGCGCGGGCCTGCCGTCGCCGAGGGTGTCCAGGCGCAGCGCGAGCCAGGGCACGGGCACGTCGCGCAGGTCGCTGGCCACGACGGCCGGGGCGTACACGCCGTCCATGCGGCGCAGCGCGCCGCGCTCGTTGTCCAGCAGTTCCCGCGCCACGGGTGAGGCGGACGAGGAGGACACGCGCAGCAGGACCTGGAGGCCGTCCTCGTCCTCGGCGATGTACGCGGTGGGCGTGCCGCCGGCGCCGTCCCTGCGCAGCAGCGTGTACGGGCCGAGCGCGTGCAGGTCCTGAAGGCGCAGCGGCAGCCAGGACGGGGCGGCCTCCAGGCCGGAGGGCAGCAGGACCTCCTCCTCGGCCGCGGCCCTCTCGGGGGCGGGTGCCGCCATGGGGCGGGCGCCCAGGTGGGTCAGGAGGCGGTCCTCCAGCCAGGCGAACGGCCGGGTGCCGGGCAGGAGTTCGCTGGTGCCGGAGGGGTGGGCGAGCCAGGCGGGGAAGTCCGGCGAGCGGCCCACGAGCGCGCGCAGGCGTTCGGTGACGGTCCTGGTGGTGCGGAGCAGGTCGATCGGGGACGCCGTGTCGAGCAGGATGTCCTGGGCGTCGCGGGCGAACCCGAACCTGCGGTGCTGCGCGGGCAGCCGCGCGTCGGCCGGTTCGACCTGCTGCATGAGGCCGCCGAGGAACACCTCGGCGAGGTGCGCGGTGTCCGCCCGCCAGTCCACCGCGGCCTGCACGAGGCGCATCACGGGCACGGTCAGCGGCGACACGGCGGCGAGGTGCGCGGCCAGCCGGAAGGCCTCCGGTGACGCGGCGTCCCGGAACCGGAGCACGGCGGTGGCCGCGTCGGCGCCCCGGGTGTCGGCCCGGCCGCGCGGGGTCGGGGCGTGCGGCGGGACGAGCAGGGGCAGTTCGGTGCTCGCGCCGGGCGAGGCCACGAGCCGGGCCCAGGCCGCGACGGCCGGGGGGTACGGTTCGAGCACCGGCACGGGGACGTCCGCGAAGTCCTCGCCGAGCCCGGAGGGCAGCAGCGGGTCGGACACGTACCAGGTGTCGTTGGCGGCGCCCCGGCGCCGCGTGGTCACCAGCCAGGGCTCGGAGCGGATGCCCGAGCCGCCCCACAGATGGGCGGGCAGGGCGTGCAGGATGGCGGTCGGCCCTTGGCGCGCCCAGCGGCCGAGGGCCTTGCGCATGCGCCCGTCGCGCCAGCAGGCGCCGACGCCGTCGCTGATGACCAGGACCAGGGTGCCCCCGGAGGGGTCCACGGCCGACGCCGGGGACAGCAGCGGGGAGCGGGCGTCGAAGGGGCGGGCGCGCAGCAGCGGTGCCCGCCGGGTGCGGGTGTCCAGGCCGAGGACGCGGATGCCGCGGAACGCGCCGAGGCGCTCCAGGAGGGCGCGCAGCTCGGTCGCCAGGCGCCGCCACAGGAGCATCGAGACGCCGTCGTCGATGAGCAGCACCAGGTCGAGCCAGCGCTGCCGGGCGGGCCGGGTCACCACGTCGGGAAGGCCGGTCTCGGCGAGGGCCGCCGCCGTGGCCACCTCGTCGAACTCGCGCCGGTGCGGATGCGGCTGGGGCTGTTTCAGGAGCCGCAGCGCCCGCCCGAAGCGCAGCTCCTCGTCGCCGAGGGCCTTCTCCTCGGGCACCCGTACCGGCAGCGCTCCGTCGTCCGAGGGGGGCCGGTCGGCCGTGCCGAGGCGGGCGAACTCGGGGGCGCTGCGGGCCGCCGCGGCCGCGTGCAGGGCGCCGAGCAGCTGGGCCGGGGGCGGGGGCGGCGCCGGGGTGCCGGGCGCCGGGGTGCCGTCGGCGGACCCGTCGTCGGTGGCGCGGGAATCGGCGTCGGGCACGGGTTCCTGCGCCGGGCCGGGCGGCGGGGCGGGCAGGGCGGTGCCGGCGAGCGCCCGGGCGAGGGGCGCGTCCCCGTCGGGGGGCAGGCGCGCCGCGAGCCAGACGGCGTCGAGCAGTTCGTGGATGGACAGTTCGTGCCCGGTCAGGCGGCCGAGTACGCCGAGGACCACGGGGGACGGCGCACCGGCGCGGGGCGGCGGGTCGCCGTGGGTCCCCCCGGCCGCGGGGTCCCCGCCTCCGGGGGGCATCTACAGCGCTCCGCCGAGCCGGTGCAGCACCGCGTCCAGGAGCCCTTCGGCGTCCAGGTCGATGCCGCCCTTGCGCAGGAACACGGCGTTGAGCAGCTGGTCGGTGGCCAGTTCGCCGGGGGCGCGGCGGTTGAGGAAGGCGTGCAGGAGGTCGTCCACTCCGGCCAGCGCCTCCTCGCCGAGGTGGGCCGACACGATCTCCCGCAGCCGGGCCTCGTCGGGGTCCGGCAGGGCCAGGCGCACGCAGCGGCGCATGAAGGCGGGCGGGAAGTCGCGCTCGCCGTTGCTGGTGATCACGACGACGGGGAACTCGTGGCAGCGCACCCGGCCGCGCGTGACCGTGACCCAGTCGCCGTCCGCTCCGTGGGTGAGGACCGACACCTCGGACTGGTCGTCCGGAAGCCGGGACAGCTCGGGGATCTCGAACTCGCCCTCCTCGAACACGGTCAGGAGGTCGTTGGGCAGGTCCACGTCGCCCTTGTCGAGCTCGTCGACGAGCAGGACGCGGGGCCGGTCGCGGGGCACCAGGGCCGTGCCCAGCGGGCCGAGCCGGACGAAGGTGCCGATGCCCGGCTCCCCCGCGTCGCGCTCCCGGCGCAGATGCGTCTCGCGCAGGCGGCCGATGGCGTCGTACCCGTACAGGGCGTCCTTGAGGGCCGAGCGGCTGTTGACGGCCCACTGGAGCACCGGGCCGAGGGTGAGTTCGTGGGCGACGGCGTGCGCGAGCGACGACTTGCCGGTGCCGGGGTGGCCGGTGACGAGCAGGGGGCGGCGCAGGTGCAGCGCCGCGCTCACCACGTCGGCCTCGGCGCGGCCGATGAGGTACGGACGGGGCCTCGGGCGGGCGCCGGAGCCGTCGGGGAACCGGCGCCAGGGCGGGGCCTCGGGCAGCTCCACCCGCCGGGCGACGCGGTCGCCGCGGAACAGCCGCCAGTCGTCGTGCCCGCTCATGTCGCCCGCTCCGTTCCCTCACCGCCGTCCGCGGGGCCCGCGAGGCCCTCGACGGGGTCGGCTAGCTGCAGTTCGTCGGGCAGCGGCATCTCGATGTCCTCCCACACCAGCGCGGGGCGGGTGCTGGTCCGCGGATCGGCGTACGCACGCACCCGGAAGTGCCGGACGCGCTCGGGCAGCTGGTCGACGGGCCCGTCGGGGGGCAGCCCGTCGAGGTCCGGGTCCGCCCCGGGGGCCTGGGGGCCGCGGTCCCACAGCACGATGGGCACGCCCATCACCAGGCAGACGGGGAGCAGTTCGACGCGCTGGGCGGCCGTGCCCTGGACCAGGACGCGGGCGGTGTCCCGGTGGACCGTCTTGAGCAGGCCGATGAGGCCCGCCCGGCCGCCGACGGTGCGGTCGGCGCGCAGCGGGTCGCCGCGGTGGCGCGCGTTCCAGCGCCGGGTGAGGTCGGCGGCTCCGGTGCGGGAGCGCCGCCGCAGCCGCGGGCAGCGCAGGATGAGGTGGAAGTCCTCGCCCAGCGGCGCGGGGATGTACTCGTCGACGCCCGCCCCGTCCCACTCGTCCACCGGCAGCTCCAGCGCGTCCGGGGGGACGGAGACGGCAACCAGGGCCACGCCGCGCTCGGCGCCCTCGGTGCCGCCCGCGACCTCGCGGATGAGCCGGGCGATCTCGCGTCCCGCGCGGGGGTGTTCGGTGCCGGTGACCGCGCGGGCCGCGGTGCCGTCGGCGCGCAGCCGCCACACCGCGCAGCGGTAGTGGTCGGCGGGGTCCTTGGCGTGCCGGTCGAGCTCCACCAGGATCCGGGCCCCGGCGGGGGCGGACCGCTGCGACCAGCGTTCGGCGTCGGCACGGCGCTCGCGCAGGGCGGAGGCGTGGATGCCGAGGCGGGCGGCGACTTGGCCGCTCCACTCCTGCAGGGCCCGGCAGGCCAGGCCGCCGGTCTCGGCCGCCACGTACTCGACGACGCGCAGCAGCGCGGGCAGCCGGGGCGTCTCGTCGGGCACCGGGGAGCTGTCGCCGGGCCAGGTCTCCAGCTCGCGCAGCACTCCGTCGACGGCCGTCGGCGCGAGCCGGGCCGCGTGCAGGGAGTGCGGCAGGTCCAGATAGGGCAGGGCGGCGGTCGCGGCGCGGTGGAGCAGGCCCGGGTCGTGTCGGCACAGGTGCTCGAACTTGGCGCGCAGGAGCCGGTGTTCGGCGACCGAGAGCAGTCGCGCGGCGCCCGTCAGACGCCCCAGGGCGAGCAGCCGGTCGAGCTCGCCGCGGCCGCGCGGGTCGTCGGCCACGGTGGGGGCGAGGGACTCGGCGAGGGTGGGCAGTGCCCGCTCGGTGTGGGTGAGGAGCTGGGCCAGTTCGGCCACGGAGGGCGCGGTGCCGTCGGCGGGGGCGCGCAGGCCGAGTTCACCGGCGAGTACGGTGGCGTGGGCGGCGCGGGCCGTGGGGTCGCCGAGCAGCAGGTGCAGGGGGCCGACCATCATGTCCCGCACGGTCTCGTAGGAGTCGGACGCGCCCTCCTGCCCCGCGAGCGGTTCCGGGGGCCGCGCGAGACCGGCCAGATGCGGCTCGGGCAGGGCTCCGGCGCGGCGCAGTTCGAGCAGCACGGACTGCCAGCCGAGGCCCCAGCTGCGCCGGACCGTGTGCTGGGCGGACAGCGCGGTGTCGGGGGCGGTGATGCGGCCCATGACGAGGCCCACGGCGGCGCCGTCGGCGACGCACCACAGGGGGCCGCCGCTGTAGCCCTCGTCGACGGCGGCGCCCGACATCTGTCCGTCCAGGTAGCCGATGCCGTCGTCGTAGGAGGCCACGCGCGCGTCGGCGTAGGAGAAGGGCTGGCCGCCGCCGTACCAGGCCCTGACCTCCTGCCCCCGTGTCATCTCCAGCCAGCGGACGGGGCCGACCGGGGGCGGGGGCTCCTCCCTCAGCTCCAGGACGGCCAGGTCGCCCTCCCACTTCAGGGAGCCGTCGGGGACGGGGCCGAGGTGCTGCGCGCGGGGCGGTATCCACGCCACCAGGCGGGCGGGGCGCGTGGCGGCGGCGGAGAGCACGGGGAAGGACACGTCCAGCGTGACGCCGCCGGGGTCCCGCGCGCTGAGCATCCGCTGCCCCAGGGCCGCGTTGACCACGTGGGCGCAGGTCAGAAGGGTGCGGCCACAGAGGTAGACGCCCGCGCCCGCGGTGCGCGTCCGGTCCGCGCTCAGGACGCGCACCAGGGCCCCGCGCGCGTCCCCGTGCCGCTCGTCGCCGGTCGGCGTGAACCAGCTCATCTCTCGGTCCGCGGGGACAGCTCCCAGGTCGCCGAGACGGTCATGCTCGCCTGGCCGCCCGCGCCGACGATGCCGAGCCTCAGGTCCTGGCCGATCTGGATGCCGAAGTCCACGGAGAGCTCACGGGGCGGGTCGGGGATGCCGCGCACGGCGTCGTGCACCTGTTGCAGAACGGGGCCCAGCGGGCTCAGTACGGAGCGCAGCGCGTCCGTGGCGAGGGTGCCCACGCGCACGCCGCTCCCCACGGGGGTCACTCCGGAGATGCCGCTCGGCAGGTCGGCCTCCACTTCGTCGGGCGCGGCGGCGGGGGCTTCCCCCGCGGCCGCCAGTTCGAGACGGACGTGGGCTCCGTCGTCGAGGGTGAACTCCAGGTAGTCGTATGGCGGCACAGGAAGCATTGTGCAGTTCAAGTCTCCCGTCAGATAGGGGAGTTGACGATTCCGCAGGGAGCCCTGATGACTGGTTCGTCGGCTTGACGCCCTCCCGGCGTTCCGTTCGAGTGCTTACCGTCGGTCGGGTGGCCGGGGGTGCCCAGGCGGGTGTTCGACGCCGCACGGGACATCACGGCCGCCCGCTCTACGAGATCCTCGTCCATGGCCGGGTTCCGATGCCGGGAGGTACCAGGGTGGACAGGCGCAGTGTGCTGGCGGGTGCGGTCGGATCCGCGGCGGTGGCGGCGTGGGGCGGCGGGGTCGCGGAGGCGGTCGACACCGCCGGAGCGAGCGGCCGGCGGCTGCTCGGGCCCGACGGGCGGCCGGACTGGGGGGCGGTGCGGGCGCAGTTCCGCCTCGACCCGGCCTGGGTCCATCTGGCGACGTTCTATCTGGCCTCGCAGCCGCGGGCGGTGCGGGCGGCCGTGGACCATCTGGCCCGGCAGCTCGACGCCGACCCGATGCTGGTGCCGACGAAGCTGTCCCTGCCCGACGGGCCGACGGACTGGGACCGCGTGCGGAAGGCCCTCGCCGGATACCTGGGCGGCGAGGCCGAGCACATCGCCCTCGCCGCGAGCACCACCATCGGCCTCGGCCTCGTGTACAACGGCGTGCGCGTCCGCCCCGGCCAGGAGTTCCTGCTCAGCGAGGACGACCACTCGGTACACCAGGGCGCCGCGCGCCTCGCCGCGGAGAAGCACGGGGCCCGGGTGCGCCTCGTCCCGTGGTTCGCCGACTCCGGCGAGGCCACCGCCGAGGAGGTGGTGAGCGCGGTCCGTGCGCAGCTGCGCCCCACGACCCGTGTCCTCGGCGTCACCTGGGTGCAGTCAAGGACCGGGGTGCGGATGCCGGTCGAGGCCATCGCCGAGGTGGTCCGGGAGGCCAACCGGGGCCGCGAGGAGGCCGATCGCTGCCTCCTGGTGGTCGACGGGGTGCACGGGCTCGCCGCGGTGGACGCCGACGCCGCTCGCCTGGGTGCCGACGTGGTGGTCGCGGGCACGCACAAGTGGCTGCTCGGACCGCGCGGCACCGCCCTGGTGTGGCTGGCTCCGCACGCGCTGGCGCAGGTGCGCCCGACGTTCGCGAGCTTCATGGGGGACGCGGGCGCCGCCGCGCTGTCACCGGGGGGTTTCCTCGCCTACGAGCACGCCTTCGCGCTGCCGGTGTCCGTCGCGTTCCACCAGGCTCTGGGCCGCTCCCGGGTCGCCGGGCGGATCGCGGACCTGTCGACACGGGCCAAGGAGGGTCTCGCCCGCATCCCGGGCGTACGGCTGCACACGCCCGTGGCGCCGGGGATGTCCGCGGGCATCACCTGCTTCAGCGTGCGGGACCTCCCCGGGTCCGCCGTGGTCGAGCGGGCGGCCGAACGCAAGGTGCGGCTGTCCTCGCTGTACCACGACAGTCTGGGGTACGCACGGATCGGCACCGGCGTCATGAACTCACCGCGGGACGTGGACGTCGCGCTGCGGGTGGTACGCGACATCGCGGGCTGACCCGGCGACGGACGCCCGCCCCGGGCCGGGGTGCCGGGCCGGTCCCCTCCGGTCCGCGCCCGCCCGGGAGCGGCGCGGGCGACACGTGCCGCCGGTGGCCGACGCCCCGGAAGTCACGTCAGATCGAAGCGCCCCTCCCGGGCCCCGTGCACGAACGCCCCCCACTCCGCGGGCGTGAAGATCAGCGAAGGGCTCTCAGGACGCCCGCTGTTGCGCATCGCGATGAAGCCCTCGACGAAGGCGATCTGCACGTCTCCGCGGCCCTCGCTGCTCGACCGCCATTCGGCGGCGCTGAGGTCCAGATCCGGCTTCTCCCAGCCCGCTAGCGGATGCTGCTGAGTGGTGGTGGTGCTGTCGGCCACGTCCGTGCTCCTCCCAGTGCGTCGTCCGCCGCCAGCCTAGCTTTCCGCCCCGGTGCCGCACAGGCCGCGACGTGAGGACGGCGGCGGGGCGGAAGCACCCGCGTCAGGTCGTGGGAGGTGCGGAGCCGACGAGCCACATCGAGAAGAACTGCGAGCCGCCGCCGTAGGCGTGCCCAAGTGCCCTGCGAGCGCCGTCGACTTGGTGCTCCCCGGCCTGGCCGCGCACCTGGAGCGCGGCCTCCGCGAAGCGGATCATGCCGGACGCGCCGATGGGGTTGGTCGACAGGACACCGCCCGACATATTCACCGGAAGGTCACCGTCCAGTTCTGTCACGCCGGACTCGGTGAGCTTCCAGCCCTCGCCCTCGGCGGCGAAGCCGAGGTTCTCCAGCCACATCGGTTCGTACCAGGAGAAGGGCACGTACATCTCGACGGCGTCGATCTGGCGGCGCGGGTCGCCGATGCCCGCCTGCCGGTAGACGTCGGCGGCGCAGTCCCGCCCGGCGCGCGGCGACACGTAGTCCTTGCCCGCGAACATCGTGGGTTCGCTGCGCATCGCGCCGCCGTGGACCCAGGCGGGCGGGCGGGGCGCGCGGGCGGCCCCGGCGCGGTCGGTGAGCACCATGGCGCAGGCGCCGTCGGACGACGGGCAGGTCTCGGAGTAGCGGATGGGGTCCCACAGCATGGGCGAGGACCGGACCTTCTCCAGGGTGATGTCGTGTTCGTGCAGATGCGCGTAGGGGTTCTTCAGCGCGTTGCGGCGGTCCTTGTACGCGACCAGGGAGCCGACGGCGTCGGGGGCGCCGCTGCGCCGCATGTACGCGCGTACGTGCGGGGCGAAGAAGCCGCCCGCGCCCGCGAGCAGCGGCTGCTGGAAGGGGATGGGCAGGGAGAGCCCCCACATGGCGTTGGACTCCGACTGCTTCTCGAAGGCCAGGGTGAGCACGGTGCGCTGGACGCGGCTCGCGACGAGGTTGGCGGCGACGAGCGCGGTGGAGCCGCCGACGGAGCCCGCGGTGTGCACGCGCAGCAGGGGCTTGCCGACCGCGCCGAGCGCATCGGCGAGGTACAGCTCGGGCATCATGACGCCCTCGAAGAAGTCGGGTGCCTTGCCGATGACGACGGCGTCGACGTCGGCCCAGTCCAGCTCGGCGTCGTCGAGGGCGCGGCGGGCGGCCTCGCGGACGAGCCCGGCCAGGGACACGTCGCGCCGGGCGGCGACGTGCTTGGTCTGGCCGATCCCGACGACCGCGACGTACTCCTTCGCTGTGGCGGCTTCAGGCACGGGCCTCCCCTTCCAGGACGGCGACCAGGTTCTGCTGGAGGCAGGGGCCGGAGGTGGCGTGGGCGAGCGCGCGGTCGGACGCGCCGCGGTGGATCCGCCCGGCGGCCTCGGCGACGCGGACGAGCCCGGCGGCCATGACGGGGTTGGCGGCGAGCGCGCCGCCCGAGGGGTTGACGAGGACGCCGTCGTCGAGCCGGAGCGCCCTGCGCAGCACGACCTCCTGGGAGGTGAAGGGCGCGTGCAGCTCGGCGGTGTCGACGGGCCGCGCGAAGGCTCCGGCGCGCTCGGCGGCCAGGCGCGTGGAGGGCGAGTCGGTGAGGTCGCGGACGCCGAGGGAGTGGGCCTCGACGCGGTGGTCCATGCCGCGGATCCAGGCGGGGCGCGCGCACAGCGCCCGGGCCCGGTCCCCGGCGGCCAGGACCACGGCGACGGCTCCGTCGCCGATCGGCGGGCAGTCGCCGGTGCGCAGCGGGCGGACGACGTACTCCCCCTGCGGGCGCGCGCCGGGCAGCTGCGCGTGGGCGTTGCCGTCGGCCGCGTCCCTGCTGCGGGCGGCGACGGCGGCGAGCGCGGGCTCGTCGGTGTGGCCCGCGTCGATGAGGGCCTGGGCCTGGAGGGCGGCGAGGGCGACGGAGTCGGGCCACAGCGGGGCCACGTAGTAGGGGTCGAGCTGGCGGGTGAGGACGTCCCGTACGGATCCGGGCGAGGACTTGCCGTAGGCGTAGACGAGCGCGGTGTCCGCCTCGCCGGTCAGGAGCTTCACCCAGGCCTCGTACAGCGCCCAGGCGCCGTCCATCTCCACGTGCGACTCGGAGATCGGCGGCCAGGCGCCGACCCCGTCGAGCGCCATGGTGAAGGAGAAGGCCCGGCCCGCGAGGTAGTCGCTGGATCCGGAGCAGGTGAAGCCGACGTCGGCGGTGGTCAGGCCGGTCTGCTCCAGGACCTCGTGCAGGACCGGCATGAGCATCTCCACCTCGGAGAGCTCGTCGGTACGGCGCCGGTGGTCGCTCTGGGCGCACGCGACGACCGCCACGTTTCTGGGCGCTCCGGTGAACTCCCCTGTCACAGCAGCTCCTTGTACGTGTCGTAGTCGGCGTCGGGCTCGCCGGTCGGCCGGTAGTGGTCGGGGTGACGCCCGTCCTCGGACCACACCGGTTCGACGCGCAGCCCCATGCGGACCTGGTCGTACGGGATGCCGCCGATGCGCCCGTGCAGGGCGAGGTCGGCGCCGTCCAGGGCGATGTGCGCGTACACGTAGGGCACTTCGATCTCGAGGTTCTTGGCCTTGATGTTGACCACGCAGAAGGTGGTGACGGTGCCGCGCGGCCCGACCTCCACCTGCTCGGTGGTGGCGACCCCGCAGGTGGGGCAGGCGCCGCGCGGCGGCACGTACACCTTGCGGCAGCGCGGGCAGCGTTCGCCGACGGCACGGCGCTCGGCCAGGGCGGCCAGATAGCCGGTCTGGGCGCGGCCCGGGGTGTAGGTGTAGTCGAGGCGGGCGGGGGCGACGATCCCGGTCACGGCGTCGCCGGTGAACGCGCCGCTGTGCGGGGTGGCCTGATGAGCCGTCGGATCGCTGTCGCAGGGTTCGAAGCAGGCGATGTCCGTGATGGCGCCGGTGCGTTCGGCGGCCCAGCGGACGCGGACGCGCAGACCGGTGCGGACGGCGTCGGGCCCTGGCGCGTCCAGGGCGTGCAGGAGCGCGGTGTCGGCCCCGTCGAGGCGGACGAGGACCCAGGCGAAGGGGGTGTCAAGGGGCTGGCCGCGCCGGGGCGCGGGGTTCCAGGCCCAGGTGGTGACGGTGCCGGTGGCGGCGACCTCGACCAGGTCCCTGACCTCCGCGGCGGTCTCGGGGTCGTACTCGACGGGCGGGACGAGTACCCGGCCCGCGGCGGTGCGCACGCCGAGCACGACGCGTTCGCGCAGGCCGGTGAGGAAGGCGGACTGGACGGGGCCGAGGGAGCGGGTGAAGGGGAACTCCACGACCATGGGGGCGCTGAGCGCGTCGGGCATGTCGCCGACTCCTCGGGTCAGGCCCGCCGGTAGACGGGCGGGCGCTTCTCGGCGAAGGCGCGGGCGCCTTCCTTGGCGTCGGCGGTGTCGAAGACGGGCCAGCCGCGCTTGAGTTCGGCGGCCAGCCCGTCGGCCTCGCTCAGGTCGGCGGTCTCGTACACGGAGGCCTTGACCGCCTCGACGGCGAGGGGACCGCAGGCGTTGATCCGCTCGGCGATGGCGAGGGCCCGCTCCAGGGCGGTGCCGTCCGGCACGACGTGGCCGATGAGGCCCACGTCGGCGGCCTCCCGGGCGGTGTACGGGCGGCCGGTGAGCAGCATCTCCAGGGCGTGGGTGCGCGGGATCTGCCGCTGGAGGCGCACCGTGGAGCCGCCGATGGGGAAGAGCCCGCGCCTGACCTCGAAGAGCCCGAAGGTCGCGGACTCGCCCGCCACGCGGATGTCGGTGCCCTGGAGGATCTCGGTGCCGCCCGCCACGCAGGGCCCTTCGACGGCGGCCAGGACGGGTTTGCGCGGCCGGTGGTGGCGCAGCATCGCCTTCCAGTGCAGATCGGGGTCCGCCGCGAGCCGCGCGCGGCACTCGCGGTCCTCGGCGCCCTCCATTCCCTTGCCCGCCAGGGCCTTCAGGTCCATGCCCGCGCAGAACGCGCCGCCCGCGCCGGTGAGGACGACGGACCGCACGCCGTCCTCCGCGTCGGCGGCCAGCCAGCCGTCGTACAGGCCCACGAGCATCGGCAGTGAGAGCGCGTTCCTGGCTTCGGGCCGGTTCAGCGTGAGCACCAGTGTGGCGCCTTCGCGCCGCACGGAGAGATGTTCCGTGCCACCCATGGCCGTCCTCCCGTCATTCAGACCTGGAACAGGTTGCAGGAGGCGAGGTGGCAGTTCAATAGCATTCTGACACTCAGTCAGATTTCTTCCGCACGGCCCCTTCCGCCTTCCGGGCCCCTCTGCTGTGATGACCGCCACACGGCACGTCACGGCGTCGGGGTCAGGAGGAGCGGTGGAGTACAACCTTGCCGACCTGTTCGAGTCAGTCGTCGACGCGGTGCCGGACCGCGAGGCGCTCGTGTATCTGGACCACCCCGGCACCGGGGCCGAGCGCCGCCTGACGTACGCGGAGCTCGACGCGGCCGCCAACCGCGTCGCCCACCACCTGATCGACAGCGGCCTCACCCCCGGCGAGCACCTCGGCCTGCATCTGTACAACGGCGTGGAGTACCTCCAGACGGTCCTCGGCTGCCTCAAGGCCCGCCTCGTCCCGGTGAACGTCAACTACCGCTACGTCGAGGAGGAGTTGGCCTACCTCTACCGGGACGCGGACCTGGCGGCGCTCGTCTTCGACGCCGAGTTCGCCGGGCGGGTGGCGGCGGCGCTCCCCCGCGCGCCCGGGCTGCGGCATCTGATCCGGGTCGGCGAGGCCGCCGAGGCCGGGCCGCGGGCGGTGCCCTTCGCCGCCGCGGAGGCGTCCGGCTCGCCCGCGCGCGGCTTCGCGCCGCGCTCCGCGGACGACCTGTTCATCATCTACACCGGCGGCACGACCGGCATGCCCAAGGGCGTGATGTGGCGCCAGGAGGACCTGTTCTTCTCCGGGCTCGGCGGCGGAGCGCCGACGGGCGAGCCGGTCACCCGGCCCGAGGAGCTGGCCGAGCGGGTGGCGGCCGGCGGCGACGGCATCACGTTCTTCCCGACGCCCCCGCTCATGCACGGCACCTCGACGCTGACCGCCTTCATCTGCTTCCACTTCGGCCAACGCCTGGTCATCCACCGCAGGTTCGCCCCCGAGGAGGTGCTGCGCACCATCGAGCGCGAGCGGGTCACCAGCGTCTCCCTGGTGGGCGACGCGATGCTGCGCCCCCTGATCGACGCGCTGACCGGGCCCTGCGCGGGCACGGACCTCTCCTCCCTCTTCAGCGTCTCCTCCTCCGGCGCGATCATGTCGGAGACGGTCCGCGCCCAGTTCGCGCGGCTCGCCCCGAACGTCATGCTCCTCAACAACTTCGGCTCGTCCGAGTCCGGCTTCAACGGCACCGCCACGGACGACTCGGGGCCCGAGCGCGGCTTCCGCATCCAGGTCAACTCCCGTACGCAGGTGGTGGACCTGGTGACCCACGAGCCGGTCGCCGTCGGCGAGCCCGGCCGCATCGCCCAGCGCGGCCACGTCCCGCTCGGCTACTACAACGACCCCGTGAAGACCGCCGAGACCTTCTTCCAGCGCGGCGACGAGCGCTGGGTCCTGCTCGGCGACATGGCCACGGTCGACACCGAGGGCATCGTCACGGTCCTCGGCCGCGGCTCGCAGTGCATCAACACCGGCGGCGAGAAGGTGTACCCCGAAGAGGTCGAGCAGGCCCTGAAGTCCCACCCCGACGTGTACGACGCGCTGGTCGCCGGGGTGCCGGACGAGCGCTGGGGCACCCGCGTCGCGGCCGTCGTCCAGCTCCGCCCCGAGGCCGCGCCGCTGGACCTGGCGGCCCTTCAGACCCACTGCCGCGCCCGTCTCGCCGGCTACAAGATCCCGCGCTCCGCGGTGTTCACCGACCACATCCAGCGCTCGCCCAGCGGCAAGGCGGACTACCGGTGGGCCCGGAAGGTGGCGGCGCGGTCCTGAGCCCGGGTGTCACATCCGCGGGCCCGGCGGTGTCTTCATGGCGAACAGCCGATCAGGCACTCGTCCAAGGAGAACCGCCATGGCCCTGCGCATCCCGAAGGCCGAGCTCCCCGCCGAGCTCACCCGCACCATGATCGACCAACTCGGGGGCGTGCCCGAGAACGTCGAAGTCGTCTGGCACAGCCCGCAGGTCGCCCAGGACAACCTGGAGTTCGGCAGCAAGGTGGCCGCCTGGGACGCGGTCGACGCGAGCCTCAAGTCGTTCGCGCACATGGCCGTCGCGGCCCTCGTCGGGTGCGGCTGGTGCCTGGACGTCGGCTACTTCCAGGCGCACGACGCCCGGCTTGACCTGGCCAAGGCGAGCCAGGTGCCGCGCTGGCGCGACGCGGAGGTCTTCACCCCGCTGGAGCGGGACGTCATGGCGTACGCCGAGGCCATGAGCAGCACGCCGCTGACCGTCACCGACGAGCTGTACGCGGGACTGCTCGGGCGGCTCGGCCCGGCTGCGATGGTCGAACTCACGGCGTTCATCGCCTTCGTCAACCTGGCGACCCGGGCCAACGTGGCGAACGGCGTCGAGTCGCAGGGCTTCTCGTCCGCCTGCGAGATCCCCCTGGCGGCCCGTCCGCAGCGGTCCGGCGCAGCCTCCGCGTCATGACCGACGACCCCTTCGTCACCCACCGCAGCCTGCTGTTCACCGTCGTCTACGAGATGCTCGGCTCGGCGGCCGACGCCGAGGACGTGCTCCAGGAGTCCTGGCTGCGGTGGGCCCGCGTCGACCGCCCGGGGGTGCGCGACCCCCGCGCCTATCTCGTCCGGCTCGTCACGCGCCAGGCCCTCAACCGGCTGCGCACGCTGGCGCGCAACCGCGAGGACTACGTCGGCCAGTGGCTGCCGGAGCCGCTGCTCACCAGCCCCGACGTCGCCGAGGACGTCGAACTCGCCGACAGCGTCTCCGTCGCGATGCTGACCGTCCTGGAGACGCTCGCGCCCACGGAGCGGGCGGTGTTCGTCCTGCGCGAGGTCTTCGAGATGCCGTACGGCGAGATCGCCGGGGCCGTCGGGAAGTCCCCCGCCGCGGTACGGCAGATCGCGAGGCGGGCCCGCGAGCACGTGGCGGCCCGGCGCCCCCGGGTGCGGGTGAGCCCGTCGGAGCAGCAGGCCGTGGTGGACCGGTTCCTGGCCGCGCTGCGCACCGGGCACCTCCAGGAGCTGATGGAGGTCATGGCCCCGGACGTGGTCATGATCGCCGACGGCGGAGGCCTCGTCGCCGCCGCGCTGACCCCGATCCACGGAGCGGACGCGGTGGCGCCCCTGCTGGCCCGCGCCCACCGGGTGGTCACCGTGCTCGACGCGCGGCCGGTCTGGCTCAACGGCGCCCCCGCGGGCCGCGTCGCCTTCGACGGCGAACCCGCCGCGGTGAGCCTCACGGTGGAACACGGCCGGGTCACGCGGATCTACGTGGTCCGCAACCCGCGGAAGCTGACGCGCCTGGACGCGCCGGCCGCGCTGGCGCGGTAGGCGGGTGCCTTCCGCGCCGGTGCCGCGGCCCGCGCCCTCACCGGGCGTCGCGCAGCTGGAGCAGATACGCCGCCGTCACGGCCACGGCACGGTCCGCGTCGTGCGCCAGCTCCCCGAGGGCGTGGGCGGCCGTCTCGCCCGGGATGCCCGCCAGTGCCTGGGTCAGCCGTCCGCGTGCGGGCGCTCGGCTCGCGTCGTGCGCGAGGCGGTCGACGAGCGCGCTCGCGATCCGGTCCGCCGTCGCGGTATCGCTCGCCAGCACGCTCAGCGCGTCGGCCGCGTCCGTGTCGCGCCGTCCCTCCACGATCATGTCGATGAGCGTGGGGGCGGCGTCGGCCACACCGGACGCCCCGAGTGCCAGTGCCGCGTATCCGCGCACCACGGCGTCGGAACTCCCGAGGGCGTCCCGCAGCCGCGCCGCTGCCTCCTCGCCGGGCATCTCGGCGAGGCACTGGACGGCGCGTTCGCGCACCGCGGCCTCCGGTGCGGCGAGGGCCTCGGCCAGCAGGGCCGTGCCCTCGCCCGCCGAGCGCGCCAGGGCCCACTGAAGGGCCCCGGCGACGTTCGGGTCGGCCTCGCTCAGAGCCGCCTCGACCAGGGCCTCCACCGGCACCGGAACCTCGTCGCAGGAGAGGGCCGCCCGCTGGCGCACGTCGGCCCGCTTCGACCCCAGCGCCTGGAGCAGCGCGACGGCCTGGAGGACGCCCTCCCAGTCGGCGGGGTCGGCCGCGTCGATCCGGCGCAGCCGCGTGAGCAGCTCGGTCTGGGCGGCGATGCGCTCACGCGTCTGACGGATGAGGTCGTCGACGAGCGCTGCGGGCGTGAAGCTGGGGTCGTCGAGCGCGCGTCCGATCTCGCGCAGCGAAAGCCCCAGCGACCGCAGGCTCTCGACGTGGAAGATCCGCTGGACGTCCGCCCCGGAGTACTCCCGGTAGCCGGAGCCCGTACGGACCGAAGGGCGCACCAGGCCGAGCGACTCGTAGTGCCGGAGCATGCGGGCACTGACCCCGGAGCGGCGCGCCACCTCACCGATCAACACGTCCTACCGTCCCTCCTGGCCGGGCCCGCTGAGGGCCACGACGCGCTTCGCCTCCTCGACCGCGAGCTCGAATCCGGCGTCGGGGTCGCGCAGCAGGCGTTCCGTGGCGAGCGCGTGCGTGCGCACGCGCGGGTCGGGGGCCATCGTCGCAGCCCGCAGCACCGGAACGATTCCCTCCCCCAGCGCGGCGAGGGCCTGGCTGAGGCTCAGCTGCGTCTCGCGTCCACCCCGCCCGAGCTGCGTCGCCAGCACCGTGGCCAGCGCGGACTCCGCACCTTCCGGAACGAGCACGACCGCGGCCCGCCAGGCGCTCCGCGCCACCTCGTCGTCGCTGTCGCACAACAGCGTCCGCGTGAGCGCGGGCCACCCCCGCCGGTCCCCGATCTTGGACAGCGTGTGCAGCGCCTGGCTGCGCGCCTGCGCGCGCTCGGAGCGGGTCTCGCGCAGCAGCGCGGGCAGCGTCACCTCCACCGGGTGACGGGTGAGCGCCCAGGTCAGCATGTCCCGGACGAAGAACTCGGGCTCGACCGCGCACCGCTCGACGACCTGGTCCACGTAGCGCGGGTCGGGCGCCGTCCCCACCTCCAGCGCGGCCCGCAGCCGCACGGACGCCCGACCGTCCTCCAGCCCCTGAACCGCCCGCGTGCCGTCCGCGTCCTGCCTCGTGACCGTCATCGAGACCACCTCCTGGACGAGCAGTGAAGACCTTGCCACGGTGTCAAGGTCAAACAGCACCGCGCGGAGGTGTCTCTCAGGCCGACGGGTGCGGGATCCCGCGGGCGCCCGATGTGTGGGAGCGGGCCGGGGTGGGAAGGCCACGTTCGTCGTCCACCCCCGGACTCGGTCGGCAGCCCGTCGCACGGCGTGCCGGTGATGGATCGGACGATTCGACGCCTCCTCACCGGTGGCCGAGCGAACCGCAACCAAGAGTGGTTCAGCCACCTCACTCGACGGCGAGGAGAGTCGCCATGCGCACCGGCATCGTCACGACAGCAGGGCCGGGTGTGGAACACCTGGCCGCCCGCGCGGAGGAACTCGGCTTCGACAGTTTCTGGGTGTACGACTCACCGATGGTCCACGGCGACCCGTTCGTGAGCCTCGCCCTCTGCGCCAAGGCCACCCGCCGGATCAGGCTCGGCATCGGTGTCACCTCACCGGCGCTGCGTTCCGCACCCGCCGCGGCGGCGGCCGTCAGCAGCCTCAACGCCCTCGCCCCCGGCCGCGTCGTCTGCGGGGTCGGCACCGGCAACACGGCTCGCCGTACGCTCGGCATGCGGCCTGTGAAGACGGCGGAGCTGGAGTCGTTCACCGCCGCCCTGAAGGATCTCACCGCGGGCCGTGAGACGGACTACCGCGAGGGGCCCCGGGCCAGCAAGGTGCGGTTCCTGCACGTCGGTCCCTACGTCGACACCCGGGCGCCCGTCGAGTTCGTCGTCGCCGCCTTCGGCCCGAAGGCCGCCGCGGTCGCCGGACGGCTCGGCGCGGGACTGATCTCCTTCGGACTCCACGACCCCGCGGCCTGGACCGCCCTCGGCCAGGCCCGGCAGGCGGCGGCCCAGGAAGCGGACAGCGCCGCCGAGACCCGTTCGTATCTCATGTCCTCCCTGTACGTCCTCGCCGACGGCGAGGACCGCTACGGTGATGCGGTCAAGGACGCGGTGGGGCACATCGCGCTGAGCGCACTGATCCTCGGCGCGGAGAACCCCGCCTTCCAGGCGGCCCTCCCTCCGCAGGAGGCCGCGGCTGTCGACCGCCTGCTCCAGCTGCGCGGCACCACACCCACCGATCCCGGGCGTCACCAGGCCCTCTACCGCAACTACCTGGGCCGGCTCGCCCCCGAGGACCGCGAGCTCATCGTGCCCTCCCTGGTGGACAGGTTCGGCCTGGTCGGCACCAGGGACGAGGTCACCGAGCGGATCGACGCGCTGGAGAAGGCGGGGGTCGACGAGCTCGTGATCCAGCCCGTCGTGGACCCGGAGACCGAAATGGCCGCGCTCGCACGGCTGCTGGCCTGACCCTCGACGACGACACGGCCGCCGGATCGCCCGGCGGACCGCTGGGGACGTGCGGCAGACCGCTGGGAATGTCCGGCGCCCGCACCCCTGTCCGGGCGCGACGAGACCGGCGCCGGGGAAGGGGCTAGCGACCGCCGTCGCCCTCGCGCAGGGAGTGGATCATGCCCTTCAAGGCCCGGAACGCGTCCGACTGCTCGGTCTCGGTCATGCCGGACAGCATTCTGACCTCGACGGACCGGACCGCCGCGGTCGCCTTCTCCAGGCTCTGCCGACCGCGCGGCGTGAGCCGCGCGGGAAGCGCCTTCCCGACGGGCGCCTGGGCGGGCCTGGTCACGTAGCCCTCTCGTTCCAGGTTCTGGAGCAGCACGTTCATCGACTGCCGCGTCACGAACGCGCCCCGCGCCAGCTCGGAGTTCGACAAGCCCGGCCGCTGGGCGAGCAGTTCGAGGCAGGAGTAGTGCGTCACGCTCATCCCGAGCGGCCGCAGCACCTCCTCCATGGCCGAGCGGAGAACGCTCGACGCCTCTTTCAGCAGGTAGCCCAGTGACGTCTCCAGGTCGACACCGTCTTGATGCATGTCAGCATTCTGACATAGGTTGACCCGTGTCAGGATCCTGACACGGAGAGAAGGAGCATCACCATGCCCGTCACCGGCCCCGACTTCATCTCGCTCCAAGCCCGCGACCTCGACGCCTCGCAGGCGTTCTACGAGCAGTACCTCGGCCTGGTCCGCTCCCCGACCGGGCCGCCGCACGCCGTCGTCTTCGAGACGAAGCCGATCGCGTTCGCACTCCGCGACGTCCTTCCCGGCACCGACCTCGCCTCCGTCGCCCGGCCCGGCATCGGTGCCGCGATCTGGCTCCACGCCACCGACGTCCAGGCCGTCCACGACGCTCTCGTCGCCGACTGCCACACCATCGTCTCCGCGCCGATCGACGGCCCCTTCGGCCGGACCTTCACCTTCGCCGACCCCGACGGCTACCACATCACCCTCCACGACCGCACCTGAGGGTCGGCCGACTGCCGGCATCCGGTCCGGGGCGGCAGCCCTTAGGCCTTGAGGCTCCGGAAGAACCTCCGGATGTCGTCGACGAGGAGCGCGGGCTGTTCCAGTGCGGGGAAGTGGCCGCCCCGGTCGTACTCCGTCCACTGCACGACGTTGTTGGTGCGGTCCGCGATGTGCCGCAGGGGGATGAAGTTGTCGTGCGGGAAGACCGCGAGCGCGGTCGGGGTTTCCGACGGCTCGGGCGGGGTGCCCCAGTAGTCCGCGTGGGCACGCTCGTAATAGATGCGGGCGGACGAACCGGCCGTGCCCGTGAGCCAGTACACCATCACGTTGGTGAGCATCCGGTCGCGGTCCACCGCGTCCTCGGGCCGGTGCTCGGATTCGGTCCACTCCTTGAACTTCTCCACGATCCAGGCCAGTTGTCCCACCGGGGAGTCGGTCAGGCCGTACGCGAGCGTCTGCGGCCGGGTGGCCTGGATGTCGGCGTACCCCTGGCGGTCGCGGCTCCACGCCTGGAAGCGGGCCCAGGAGGCCGAAGCGCGCTCCCGCTGCCCCGGGTCGAGCGGGGCGAGCTCCTCCGGGGTGGGTTCCGCGGCCTGGAACGCGTTCGGCAGCAGATTCAGATGGACGCCCCTCACCCGCTCCGGCCGGGTGCGGCCGAGCTCCCTGGAGATGCCCGCTCCCCAGTCGCCGCCCTGGACGCCGTAGCGCGCGTACCCGAGCCGCTCCATGAGCACGGCGAACGCGGCCGCGACACGCTTGAGCTCCCAGCCGGTCTGCACCGTGGGCCCGGAGAAGCCGAAGCCCGGGATGCTGGGCAGCACCAGGTGAAAGGCCTCAGCGTCCGGCGCGCCGTGGGCGCGGGGCCGGGTCAGCGGGCCGACCACGTCGGCGAACTCGACGATCGAGCCGGGCCAGCCGTGCGTCATGAGCAGCGGGGTCGCGTCCGGCTCGGGCGACCGGATGTGCGCGAAGTGGACGTTCGCGCCGTCGATCGTGGTGGTGAACTGCGGCCACTCGTTCAGCTCCGCCTCGGCCGCCCGCCAGTCGTACGCGTGCCGCCAGTAGTGCGCCAGCTCCTGGAGGTAGCCGCGCGGAGCGCCGTAGGCCCAGCCCACCCCCGGCAGCTCGTCCGGCCACCGGGTGCGATCGAGCCGCCCGTACAGATCGTCGAGGTCGCTCTGGGGTACGTCGATGCGGAACGGCCGCAACGCCTCACCGCCCGAGCCCGAAGCCGATGCCGGAGTCGTCGTCATTCGGGGCATGCTACGTCGGCCCACGCCGTTCCCACGGAGCCGCGTGCACCGGGGCCCGCTAACCGCCGGACCGCAGCCACCCGTCGAGCGTTCTGAAGTCGGCGTCGGTCAGGCCGATCCGGGAGTCGACGCGGTGGAGCAGGGACGGTCCTGGGTGGCAGGCCGCCACCCAGGACCGGTCCATGGCGGAGACCTCGTCGTCGACCCAGACGAAGGCGCGCCCCTCCGCCCACTCCACGAGAGCCCGGGTCTTCCAGTGGAGACCGTTCGGCCCGCCCTCGTCGGAAGGCTCCGGCCACTCCACCACGGGCAGCCGTGGCAGCCCCAGCCAGGGCGCGACGCAGTCGTTCGCGTCGGACATCCACGTCGTCGCCCACACCAGTTCGCAGGGCAGGGCAAGCAGTCGTGGCCCTTGTGCCGGGTCGATCCGGGTGATCAGGGGGTTCTCCGCGGCTCCGCACGGTTCGCGCCCCGTCTCGAAGATCGGGTACCCGTTCGGCAGTTGTGCGCGCGTCGCACCGAAGGGGAGAAGGGGACCGTCGACGTCGAGAAAGAGCAGGGGCAGCGGGGAACCTGTCATGGGAGCACGGTAGACAACCGCCTCACGGGCCTCACGGTGCGATCTTCGTGACCCATTCCTCTGCCGTGAGGACGTCGAACCACTGCGGGAACAGTTTCTCCGTGAGGAATCGGTGTACTTCGGGGTCGAGGTCGAGGCAGGCGTCGGCGAGGACCGTGAGGTCGAGGTCCAGGTCGTTGGCTCCGCAGACGGTGTGGAGGACGACGCCGCTGGTGGCGATGCCGGTGAGGACGAGGCTGTCGATGTCGCGGGCCCGCAGGACCAGGTCGAGGTCGCTGCCCGAGAAGGCGCTGCCGCGCCGCTTCGTGACGACGACGTCGCCCTCCTGGGGGGCGACGTCCGGGTGGATCTCGTTGCCGGGGTTGCCTTCCGCGAAGAGGCCGGCCTGCGCGACCGTGGTGACTATCTTGTTGCGCGGGCTCACCTCCGCCTTGTCCGCGCGCAGGCCCATCACGACGTAGATGACGGGGATGCCCGCGGCTCGGGCGCCGTCGATCGCCTTGCCCAGGCGGGAGAGGTACTCCGAGCTGTCGCCCGCCCCTCCGTCGTACGCGCCTACGGCGAACGCGCCTCTGCCATGCGCGATGTCCACCACGTCTCGCTGAACGTCCATCACCAGAAGGGCTCTGTTGGCCATGCGGGCCGTCCTTAGGTCACTGAGGAAAGGGAAGCCTCGGCTTTCCCTACGGGCGTTGCGTGCACACAAGTGCCGTGTGCGGCACAGGTGTCAGGTGTCAGGTGTGAGATGCCAGGTGCCAGGTGTATTACATGCGGTACTGCGCCGCATGCGCCACCCGCGTTACGGGGCTCTCGCCGTGGGTCACCCCGTCCGGCAACGGTCGCTCCGACCGGGCTCCGGGTCCGGGGCAGAGCGGCAGGGGGAGGCCGCTCCGCCCTCCCCCTGCCGCTCTGCCCGCGCGGCCCGCGAGGGGTGGGCGATGGCCTGGGTGGACGGGCCCTCCTCGGCGGCGCCGGGGTAGCGGGGCAGCTCGCGGGCCTTGTCCAGGAGGTCCCGGGCCAGCGCGTGGTTCTGCCGCGCCCATTCGATCTTCGCGGCCAGGCGGTAGGCGTAGTTGAGGCTGGCGGGGTCACCGGCCGTCTCGAACCGGGTGAGCGCGCGCTGGGCGTGCTGGGCGGCCGCCGGGAGGTCGCCCGCCTTGCGCAGGGCCTCCGCCGCCGAGGCGTGGGCGTGGGCGGCGCCCTCCGTGTCGCTGTGGGCGGCGAGGAGCTCGGCGGCCCGGTCGGCCAGGCCCGCCGCGGCCGGGAACCGCCCGGCGAACGTGTGCAGCGCCGCCTGCCCGACGAGGCACTCGGCCAGGAGCCTGTCGTCGCCCGCCTCCTCGAAGCAGGCGTGGGCCTCGGCCTGGAACCGCATGGCGTCGTCGACGAGCCCGGAGACCAGGGCCCGCTCGGCGAGGCTCATCAACTGATGGCCGAGATCGGCCGGGTCGGCCGTGCCGCCCGGCCGCTGCCGCACGGTGGCGGCCGCCCGGCGCAGCTCGGCCGTCACCTCCTGCCGTACGGCGGCCACTTCGCGGGCGCGCTGCCGCTGGTCACCGGGGCCGTGCTCACCGCCCAGGAGGGCCAGACAGCCACGGGCCCGGGCGATGCCCCGGCCGTCGGCGCGGCCCGCCGCGTAGCGGTAGGCGGCCTCGGCCTCCTCCCTGGCCTCGTCGAGGCACCGCTCCTCGCGCAGGGCGTCGGCCACCTCGCAGGTCAGCTCGGTCGCCACGGTCCACCGGTCCCGGCGCGCCGCCCGCGCGGCGGCCCGCAGTTCGGGCAGGGCCGCGACCCGCCAGCCCCGGTCGGCGCCGCCCTCGCGCGTGACCTTGAGGCGCCGCCGCAGGTGCAGGTACAGCCAGGTGCGGCACAGGGCCTGCTCCTCGGTACTGGTCTGCGAGTAGCTGCGGTAGAGGGCGTGGAACGCATAGCGCCCGTCGTTGCGCTGGAGCAGCCCCGCGTCGACGAGTTCCTCCAGCATCAGTCCGCAGATGCCGGGCGGCATCCGGCTCAGGGCCGCCGCCGAGTGCCGGTCGAAGTCCGGTCCGGGGTGGCTGACGCAGGCGTGCAGGACGTGCCGCTGCCGCTCGTCGAGCGCCTCGTACGACATGGTGTACGCGGCGCGGACGCGGTCGTCGTCCCAGCGCAGGTGCTGCAGCGGCCGGTCCGACTCGCGCATGGCGTCCAGCATGAGGTCGGGCGGCGTGCGGCGCAGCCGGGCGGCGACGGAGTACAGGGCGAGCGGGAAGCAGCTCAGCATCCGGGCCATCTCGGCGAGTTCGGTGTCGTGCCCGGTCAGCCCGCACAGGTGCCGCATCATCTCGACCGCGTCCCGCAGGGCGAGCGGAGCGAGCGGATAGCGGCGGGTGCCGGGCCGCGCCTCGGTGAGCGAGGCCCGGCTCGTGACCACGACGAGCGCGTCGGGAGAGGACTCGACCGTCCGGGCCACCTCGGCGGCGTCCGTGACGTCGTCCAGGAGGACGACGGGGAACTCGGCCTCGGCGTGCCCCGGGCGGCGGCCGGTGAGCCGCTGGTGGAGCTCGGCGGCCAGGGCCGACTTGCCCACGCCCGGCGGCCCGTGGATGACGAGGAGCCCGGGCCCCTTCGCGGCGTCCTCGGCGAGCTCCCGCAGCTCGCGGTCGCGGCCGAACAGGCGCTCCGCCGGGGGCGGCTGCGGCGCCGCCGCGTTCCGGTGCTCCTCGGCCGGTGCCTGTTCGACGTAGGCCCGATTGCGGAAGACGGCGATCCGCTCGCCGGAGTTGTGGGTGCCGAGCTGGGGGTGCTGGGGGTGCTGCCGCGCGCTCAGACGCTGGTGCAGGCGCGCGTGGAGCGTGCCGAAGTCGAGCACGGGCCCGGCCTCGGGCACCCCCGTCCGGACCAGGTCGACCAGGGCGCCGGTGAAGGCGGACAGCTCGTCGCCGGGCGGCGCGTAGGCCAGTTCGGTGGCGGCGCTGGAGGTGAGCACGCAGACGCCGTCGATGTCGGCGGCCTGCTTCAGGAGCGCTTCGGGGTGGCTCATGCCTCCTTCGACGGCGGCGCCGCTGAAGCAGCAGTCGAGCACGACGGCGCACTTCAGCCGGCGCTGCCGGTGGGCCGCGCGCACCTCGTCGCGGATGTAGGCGTACGGCAGCGACCGCCACATCTGCCGCTCGTTGGAGTCGTGCAGGGCCAGGTGGAGTTCGGTGGGCCGGTCGGGGTGGAGCAGGCCGTGCCCCGCGTAGTAGACGAAGAGGGTGTCGCTCGCCTCGCGCACCGCCTCGTCGATGGCCCGCATCACGTCACTGCCGGTGGCCTCGGGCCCGAGGACGCGGCAGCTGGCGGACGACAGGCCCCAGCCGACCTCGTCGCACAGGACCTCCCGCAGCGCGCTGACGTTGCGCTGCACCGCGGGTAAAGGGGACAGTCCGGCTTCCTCGGCGTAGGCGTGCACCCCGATCAGGACCGCCCGGGAGGACGTGTGGGCCGACAGGCGCACGGTCATGCTTCGGACTGCTGGCGCTCGCGGCGTGCCCGTACGGTGTCGAGCACTTCCTGGGCGGTTCCCTCCACCACCGTTCCGTCGTCCTCGATGACCCGCACCAGGGGTGGTCGGGCGCCGCGCGGGCGGCGCCAGGCGGCGACGGCCACGAGCAGCGACAGCACGCCCACCGTGCTGTCGAAGACGGCGGTGACCACCTCCACGGCGCCCATCGCGCCGTCCGTGCCGGACGGTTCGGAAGGGGCGGATGCCGCGGACTCGATCTCGATGCCCGACCGCGCGATTCCGGGGTCGCGCCGCAACCATCCGGCGAGCGCACCCGCCCCTGCCGCGTCTCCCGCGTCAACCCAGACTTCGCCCATGCACACTCCCTCACGCTCGGCTCACACCGGCCTCACAACGGCTGATCCCTCAGGGTCGCATTTTCCGTACGTGCTGGGGGAGGTGTATGCCGACGTGCATCCATTCAGGGGTGACTTCTCGCCATCGCTTGCTTATCCGCACACGGACGGCAAGGCTCTCCGCAACGCTGTCGTGTGCAGGGGGTCCAGGACCTTCTCGTGCCGTACGTGCAGGGCGGCTGCCGTCAGCAGCCCGGCGCAGTACGGGGCGGTGCGGGCGGGCGTCGACACGGCGAGGGCGCGCACGAGTTCCCCGTTGACGCGGTTGATCTTTTCGCGGACCGTGCCGAGATCGGGCCGCTCGCCGGGTGCGGTCGAGGGGTCGGCGTCCCACTTCCGGTGCAGGGCGCGCTGGACGAGCTTGTTCGCCTCGATCTGATCGCGGAAGACGCGCACGGTCGCCTCCGGGTCCCCGCCCACCGCCACCGCCTGGCGCGCCACGGCGTCCAGTACCTGCTGCTCGCGGGCGGGGTCGTCGATGGGGCTGCCCGTGCCGTACTTGGCCGCGGCGACGAGGTCGGCGGTGGCGAGGCGGTCGGCGGAGAGTGCGGCGACGGTACGGAGTTGACCGTACGGACCGGAGTGCGCCGCGGCGCCGGCGGCGGGTGCCGTCCGCCCGGCGGCCGCGGGCGCGGCGCCGACGGCGCTCCCCGCGAGGACCAGCACGGCGGCGGTGCCGCCGACGGCGAGCAGACGGCCGAGGCGGGAGACAGCGGGAGTGGCGAGGGGCACGGGGATCTCCCTGGGTCGTTTCTTGCGGGGCAAGAGATCCTCGCAGATCGCTGGAACAAAGCCACAGGTGCTGATTCACGCCATTCACCGCGGAACCCTGTCCTCACGGTGAGGAGACGGTCACGATCTGAACAAATTCTCCGTTCGCATCGGACAGGCCAAGCGGACAGGTCAAGCGGAAAGATCCAGCGGCCAGGCTAAGAAAGTGGATCAAGCGAACACATCGATCGGACGGATCAAGCGAACTCACCGGTGACATCATCCTGCGAACAGATGGAGCGCTCATGACGCGAACCGATGCCCATGCGCCCGTGCTCATAGAGAAACCGTCCATCAAGTTCTCCAGCGCCCCCGAACGCGCTGCCCTGCGGCACCTGGGCAGACCCTCGCTGCGTACGTCCAAGTCCGGCGCCCGGCGGCGCGCCCGCGGGGAATCGCCCCGCGTGCTGCTCCTCGTTCCCTCGTACACCCGCGTCGTGGAGCCCTCCCCGCAAAGGAGCAGCTTCCGGGCGCTCGGCCTGGACACGTTCGAGGTCATGAAGCGGGCGGGCACGCCGATCGGCCTGCTGCGCATCGCGGCGAACGCCCGGCTCTCCGGCTTCGACGTCCGCATCGTCGACTCCCCCTTCGCCGGGTGGGAGCAGGAGCGCCGGCTCGTGGACATCGGGGGCGGCAGCACCTTGGTGCGCTACGGCCTCGACGACACGCAACTGCGGGCCCTCATCGATGAGTTCGACCCCGATGTCGTCGGTGTCCAGTGCATCTACACCGTCCAGTGGGGCAACGCGCGCGCCCTCGCCGACCTGATCAAGGACATCTCCCCGGACATCGTGACCGTCACCGGCGGCGCGCACCCCAGCGGCGACTGGCAGTACGCCGTGCCGGACTCCCCCTTCGACTACGTGGTCATCAACGAGGCGGACCAGACCTTCACCGCGCTCCTCCAGGCGCTGACCGAGCCGGACGGCGACGTCGACGCCGTGCCGAGCGTCGCCTACCGGCGCGCCGACGGGGCCGTGGTGCGCACGACCGCCATGTCGCCGTACATGCGCATCCTGCCCAAGCGCCAGGGCCTCGACCAGCGGCTCGGCATGATGCCGCTGCCCGACTTCGGCATGCTCGACATGCGCCAGTACGAACAGGCCTACCACTCCTCGGGCAAGCGGGTGCGCGACCGGGGCTCCTGGGCACAGATCTTCTCGACCATCGGCTGCAACGTGGGCTGCGACTTCTGCTACATCCCGATGGTGAACGGGCCGTGGCGGGCGCTCGGGACCGACTGGTTCGATCTGCACCTGGCCGAGATACGCAAGCACGGCGTGACCGAAGTCCTCATCGAGGACGACCACTTGCTGCACGACCCGCTGTACGCGATGGAGACCTTCAAGCTGTTGCGCAAGCACGACCTGCCGTGGGTCGAGGAGGGCGGCCTGAGCCTGTTCAACCTGGTGCTGCTGCACCTGGGCGCCGAGTTCGCGGACGGCATGGACGAGGCCGAGCGGCGCAACCCCAACTTCCGCAACGTCCTCGCGGCGATGCGGGCCGGGCTCAGCTGCCGGGACCTGATCAAGGCCATGGCCGACGGCGGCTGCTACAGCGTCTACCTCGCGGTGGAGAGCGCCAACGAGGACAGCCTCGTGGAGTCGGGCAAGCCCCGGCTCAACGCCTTCCAGAAGGCGACCGGCGAGATCGTGGAGATGTTCACCGAGTACGGCATCCAGGTCACCGGCGGCTTCATGCTCGGGTTCGTCAATCCGCCCGAGCGGCCCGGGGACGAGCCGTACATCGAGTCCCTCGAGCAGATCGAGAAGACCATCGACTACGCGGTCACCCTCATGGGCCACGGCATGGCGTACGCCAACCCCTTCATCGTCACGCCGCTGCCGGGCACGAAGATGTGGGACTTCCAGAAGAACTACGTCGTACGCCACTACGACAACGGCTGGTCGCACGAGAAGGGGACCATGGCCACCGACCGGTGGAGCGCGGAGGACATCGAGCGCGCGCGGCTGGAGCTGCTCGTCCGGGCCAACGGCGCCGACAAGGTGGTGGAGATGGTCCGCCGAGGCACCTGGCCGGTGGACGCCTGACCCGGCCGGCCGGGCTCAGCCCCCTCGCGGGCGGCTGGGCCCGGCACGGCCCCGCTCGCGCGCCGCGCGCAGGGCGTCCGCCGAGGCCAGGGTCGCGCCACCGGCGATCAGCACGCTGGCGGCGGCGACGGGCCAGCTCGCGTCCGCACGGCCGGTGGCGACGAGGAGGGCGGTGGACAGCAGCGGAGCGAAGTAGGAGAAGGTGCCGAGGAGTTGGATGTCGCCGTGCTTGGTGCCGTGGTCCCAGACGTAGAAGGCGCCGCCGACCGGCCCGAGTCCCAGGGCGAGCACGGCGAGCCACTGCCAGCCGTCGGGCCGGACCGTGTCCTCGAAGACCAGGTGACAGACGGCCGCGAGTGCCGCCGTGGCCAGGCAGAAGAAGGCGACCATGTCCGTGGGGACCTGCGGGTACCGGCGGTTGGCGACCGAGTACGCCGACCACACCACCGCGCAGACGGCGGCCGCGGCGTACCCGAGCAGGTACTCGCCCCGAAGGTGCACTCCCTCACCGCCGGTGACCAGCAGGAAGGTGCCGCCGAGCCCGAGCACCGCGCCCGCCGTGTGCCACCAGCGGAGCCGCTCGCCGGGCAGGGCCGCGGAGAACACGACGATGAGCAGCGGCCACAGATAGGCGATGAGTCCCGCGTCGACCGCCGGGGCGTTGCGCAGGGCCAGGAAGTAGAAGAAGTGGTAGCCGAACAGGCCGCCGATGCCGAGGGCCCAGGCGCCGCCGGGCAGCCCGCGGGCGAGCGCCGCGCCGCCGCGGACGGCCCGGGGCAGCCCGAGGAGCCCGCCGACCAGGAACGCCATGGCGGTGAGCTGGAACGGCGGGATCCGCCCGGTCAGCGTGGTGACCAGGGCCAGCGACGCCCACAGCAGGACGGCCACCGCCCCGATCCCCGTGGCCCGCAGCTGACGCGTCGACTGTGACGCGGTGGCGTGCCCGTGTCCCGACGCGATGACGTCGGCTCGTGTGTTCCGCGCGTCCACCAGTCCTCCAGTCCCCCGTGCCCGGTAACGGCGCGTCCTCGTACAGCTACCGGGAAATGCTACTGACGCGGCGAACGCCACCCGCACATTCCGGACAGCCGCGAGGAGACCGCGAGGAGTTCCGGCGCGGGGCGCGCATCCCTGCGATCACCGAACGACTCCTCGCGACGCGTACGACCACAAACTACTGACAGTGACGACTTGGTCGTGAGAAGTTGGCTTTCCGGGGCGAAGTTCCGAGGTTTGATCACGCTGGGTCGCGGTACGCCGTACGATCTTGGCCGTTGATCCCGCTGCCTGCCACCCGATCCGAAAGGCCCCAGGTGAGCCAGTACTTCGAGATGGGCGACGAGACGCTGTGGAACCCCTCCGGCGGAGCGGCGCGGCTGTTCCTGCGCCAAGTGGAGGTCTTCGAGGCGGAGCTCGGCGTGCCCTCCGGTGTCGGCCCGATGGAGAACGACGAGTCACACATCGACCCCGACGCGTTCGGCGACTTCGTCAAGGCCTTGGTGGCCCACCACCGCAGAACCCATCACGCCGTCGTCCTCGCCCTGACGGACGGGTTCCTCGCCACGGTGCTCGCCCTGGCCGAACGGGCGGGTGTCGCGGCGGAGTTGGAGGACGAGGAGTGGTCGGCCCGGCTGCGGGAGCGGGCGCGCGAACTCGACCGGTACATGGCGCGCTGAGCCCACCGCGGGACGGCGTCCCGCGCGCCCTTCGGCGGACCGCGCCGCATGTGGCGCAGGTCACCCGCCTCGCCCTGTCACAACCGACCGGGTCAGTCCGGTCAGTACGGGTGAACCACCACTACGGCGAGGAGAGCACACCATGGACGCGCGTCTGGACTACTTCGGCAACGCACTCGGGGCCAAGGTCCTCAAGCACATCAACTCGGCGAGCAAGGTGGTGTCGGACTCCGCGCTCCCGCTCGCGACGCAGGAGCTGGTGAAGATCCGCGCGAGCCAGATCAACGGCTGCGGGTTCTGCACCGACATGCACACCAAAGAGGCGGCGCACGCGGGCGAGACCGCCCAGCGCCTCCACCTGGTGGCCACCTGGCGGGAGGCGACGGTCTTCACCGAGGCCGAGCGCGCCGCGCTCGCGCTCGCGGAGCAGGGCACCCGTACCGCGGACGCCGCGGGCGGGGTCGGCGACGAGGCCTGGGCCGACGCGGCCAAGCACTACGACGAGGACCAGCTGGCCGCGCTGATCTCCCTGATCGCCCTCATCAACGCGTACAACCGCATCAACGTCATCAACCAGCAGCCCGCCGGGAGCTACCAGCCCGGCCAGTTCGGCTGAGACGCCCGCCTCCGCGGAGCCGCCCTCCCCTCGGGCGGCTCCGCTCGTGCGACGCGGCGTGCGGGCACGGCGTCGCGACGGGCTCATCCGGTGCCCGATTCGGCGGACTCACCTGCCGCAGGAGCACCACACTGTTGACCACCGTCCCGCCCGGTGACCACCGGACGGGACGCCTGTCCGTCACACCACCCTGAAGGGACCGTCATGCACCATCTGTCACGGCTCGGAGCGATCGGGGCCGCCCTCGTCGCTCTTTCGTTTCCCGCAGGCGCCGCCCACGCGACCCCCGGCGGACCCGGCGTCGTCGGCAAGGTCATCGCCCGGACCACCGTCGGCGACCGGGACTACATCCTGCGCGAGGTCACCATCCCGCCCGGTCAGGCCACGGGATGGCACTACCACGACGGCACCCTGTACGCCCGCATCAAGCAGGGGACCCTCAGCCACTTCGACGCCACCTGCGCCTCGAGCGGGGTGCATCCCGAAGGCAGCACCCTCCAGGAACCCCCGGGCGCCGACCACGTGCACATCGGCCGGAACCTCGGCACCACCGACCTCGTGATCCAGGTCCTCTACGTCCTGCCGCACGGGGCACCCTTCTCGCAGGACGCGCCCAACCCGGGCTGCGACTTCGAGTAACACCAGGGCCCTGCCGCTGCTTTTCGCACCTGTGCCACCGGCAGTGCGCACGCGGGAGCGCACTCCGGCCGCCCAGGGCGCACGCCCGGCGGAGTGCAACGCGGCACCCTGCGCAACCCATTGTGATGATGTGGCCCTCTCCCTAACGTAGGGCACCGGAAATTCGGAACAGGAATTCACGGGGCACCAAGCACTTCTCCGGCGAAACACATCCGCGCGGAACGGACGAAGTGGCTCCGGAATTTCAACGTCTCTGCATTTCCCCGACATTCAGGAAGACATGCAGTGCGTCGGCGAAATGCACAGGCACCGCTCAATTTCATTCCGGATTTCCATGGCAGGTGACCTGCAGCACGTCCGTCCCCGAACACGAGCGAGCAGGAGGGAAGATTCTCATGCGCACCTACGAACGCCCCACACTGGCCAAGGCCGGTGGCTTCCGCAAGGTGACCGGCGCGGGAATCAGGGGTCCGAAGGACCTTCTCGGTCTCAAGCAACTCCTCTGATCGATCCGGTCGACGCTGCGGTCGACCCGACGCCGGGCGGTGGCTCCAGGCCGCCGCCCGGCCCTTCCGCCCCCGCCCTTCCGCCCCCGCCCATCCGCCCCCGCCCATCCGTCGCCCGGGCCGCCGCTCACCGTCGGTCCGTGCGACCCGCGAAGGGGTATGCCGTGGACTCCCTGTTCTCCCTCCGGGCGGCGCCCGCCTGGATCCTCGTCCTGCCCGACACCGACGCCGCGGCCCCCGCCGCACGCGCCGCCCTCCCCCACGCCACGCGCCGACTGCACCACCCCTCCGGACGGCCGTGGCTGATCGGCCGCTGGGCGCCGGGCGCCGCGACGTGCGGGGGCCGGGGCCGGGCGCGGATCGCGGTCATCGGCGAGCACGCCGTATCGCCCGGGGAGGCCGACCGGGCGGCGGCCGTCGCCGACTCCCCCGCCGCGCTCGACCGCCGCGCCGCCGCCTGGCCGGGCAGCTTCCACCTGGTGAGCTCCGTCACCGGACAGGTGCGCGTGCGGTGCGGCGCCATCGGCGTACGACGCGTCCACCACGCCAGGACCGGCGCCGCGGGCGACGCGGTGACGCTCGCCTGCGATCGCGCCGACGTCCTGGCGGACCTGATCGGCGCCCCGCTCGACGAGCGGCGCCTCGCGGTGGAGCTGCTCACCCTCGACATGCTGCACCCGCTGTCCGGACAGCCCCTGTGGCGCGGCGTGCACACGGTCGCGGGCGGCCACAGTCTGACGCTGACCCCCGACGGAGCGGCACGCGAGACCCGTTGGTGGTCCCCGCCCGAGGGCGAGGTGCCCCTCGCTGTGGGAGCCGCCGCCCTCCGGGACGCGCTCGGTGCCGCCGTGCGCGTCCGTACGCGGGGCCGCGACCTGGTGACGGCCGACCTGGGCGGTCTCGACTCCACCGCCGTGTGCTGCACCGCCGTCCGCTCCGGGACGCCCGTCGTCGCCTACACCGTGGCCCAGCACGACGCACTCGGCGACGACGTGCACTGGGCCCGGCGCACCATCGCCGCCCTCGGCGCCGTCGCGGCCGTCGACGGGGGCGGCCCCGTCGAGCACCACGTCGTACCCGCCGACGCGGTGCCGATGACGTACGACGGCCTGGACGCGCTCGACGACGTCCTGGACGGCCCCAGTCCGATCACCGTGGACCGCAACCGCCGCATGTCCCTGCTGGAGCTGGCCGCCGCGCGCGGGTCCCGGCTGCATCTGAGCGGCCTCGGCGGGGACGAACTCCTCGCCGGGACCCCCGCCCGGCTGCACGCCCTGCTGCCCGGGCATCCGGCCGCCGCGCTCCGCCAGCTGCGCGGCTACACCGCGAAGTACCGCTGGCCCCGGCGGCGGGTGCTGCGCGCCCTGTGCGACCGGCGCGGCTACGGCTCCTGGCTGCGCCGGGTCGCCGACCACCTCACCGACCCGCCGCCCGCCGTCGACGAACCGCTGCTCGACTGGGCCGTGCCACCGCGCATGCCGCCCTGGGCGACGCCCGACGCGGTCGCGGCCGTGCGCGAACTCCTGCACGCCCAGGCTCCGTCGGCCCGGCCGCTCGGCCGCGGGCACGGCGAGCACCGCGAACTGGCCGCGATGGCCTCCCTGTCCCGGACCGCCCGCTTCATCGACCAGATCTCCGCGGCCCGCGGCGTGACCTTCGCCGCGCCCTACTACGACGACCAGGTCGTCGAGGCCTGCCTGGCGGTGGCGCCACAGGAGCGCATCACGCCCTGGCGCTACAAACCGCTGATCGTGGAGGCGATGCGCGGCACCGTGCCCGAAGCCGTGCGCACCCGCGCCACCAAGGCCAACGCCACCTTCGAGGAGGAGGCCGGGCTGCGGGCGCACCGGGCCGGTCTCCTCGCGCTGTGCGACCAGTCCCGGCTGGCCCGGCTCGGCCTGATCGACGCGCGGGTCCTGCGCGCCTGGTGCGCCCGGCCGCTCTCGGCGGAGCTGGAGAGCGACCTGCTGCACCCGACCGTGGCCTGCGAGGTGTGGCTGCGCTCCCGCCGGACGGCGCCCGCCCCTGCCGGTCCGTGACCGTCCGGCGCACCACCCGTACGACCACCACCGCTCGCGGTTCACCCGCACGCCCGAGGAGTGAGACATGGCGCTCGCACTGCGGCCCACCATCCTGCTGACCGAGACCGAGTACGGCGCCGCGCTGCTCGACCAGCGCAGCGGCGAGTACTGGACCCTCAACCCCACCGCCGCCTGCGTGCTGCGCTGCCTCGTGCGCGGCCGCGGCACCGACGACGCGGTCCGGGCCCTGACCGGGGAGTACGACGTGAGCGCCGAGACCGCCGCACAGGACGTCGCCCGCATCGTCGACGAGCTGCGTTCGGCACGACTGGTGAGCCTGGAGGGCGAGGACGCATGACCCTGTCCGAAGCGGTTCCCCACGACCCGCGCTCCGTCCCGCTTCCGGGCCGGCTGGCCACCCGCTGCGCGGTGGCGCTGGCCCATCTGCTGGCCACCCAGCCGCCGGGCCGCATCCGCTCGCTGCTGACCCGGCTGCGCCGCGGCGCCCGGCCCGCGACGGCTCCCGAGGCCGAGGCGGCACGCACCACGGTGGTCACCGTCAGCCTCTCCTGCGCGGGCCAGAAGGGCTGTCTGGCCCGGTCGTTGGCCACGGTCCTGCTGTGCCGCATGCGTGGCCAGTGGCCCACGTGGTGCGTGGGGGTGCGCACCCGCCCGCCGTTCGCGGCGCACGCCTGGGTGGAGGCCGAGGGCGTCCTCGTGGGCGAGGGCTGCCCCCGCGACTACTTCCAGCGCTTCTTCACCGTGGAGTAGACGGCGTGCCCCCGCACCCCGGAGCGCCGGCGGCGCCCGCGCGCACCGGCCGCCGGGCCCTGCTGCGCACGCTGCGCCCCCAGCGGGCCGCCCTCGCCACCGGCACCGCGCTCAACCTCGTGGGCGGCGGGCTCGCGCTGCTCCAGCCGCTGGCGGCCAAGTGGCTGGTGGACGGGCTCGCGCAGGGCCGCTCCACGGCCGGGCCGCTGGCGCTGCTCGGGGTGCTCGTGCTGTGCGGCGCGCTCGTCGTCGGCGTGGGCTACTACGTCCTCGAACGCGGCGCCGAGGCCGTCCTGTGCGGCACGCGGCAACGCCTGACGGACCGTCTGCTGCGGCTGCGCGTACCCGAGTGGGAGCGTCACGAGCCGGGCGATCTGATCGCCCGGGCCACGTCCGACACGACGCTGCTGCGCCAGATCGCCGTTGAGGGGACGGCCGCGGCCGTCACCGGAACCGTCATCACCTTCGCCACCCTCGTCCTGATGGGTCTGCTGGACCTCGTGTTGCTCGGCGTCACGATGCTGGTGATCGCCCTGGTCGGGCTGGCGGTCGGCGCGGTGGCCCCCCGCATCGGCCGCGCCACCCGCCGGACCCAGGAGGCCGTCGGCGCCCTGGGGTCCGGCCTCGAACGCACCCTGGGGGCCTTCCGTACGGTGAAGGCCGCGGGCACCGAGCAGCAGGAGAGCCGCCGCCTGCACGCGGTAGCGGAGCGCGCGCGGCGCACCGGGGTCAGCGCAGCGGTCTGGCAGTCCACGGCGGCCACCGCCTCCGCCCTGGCCGTCCAGCTGTCGTTCCTGGTGGTGCTGGGGGTCGGTGGCGCCCGGGTGGCCTCCGGCGCCGTCTCGGTCGCGACGCTGGTCGCGTTCCTGCTCTACCTCTTCTCGCTGGCCCCACGCGTCGGTCAACTGGCCGAGGCCGTGGGCCAGTTCCAGATGGGCGCGGCGGCGGCCGCGCGCATCCACGAGGTCGAGACGATGGCCACCGAGGCCGTGGACGCCCGCCCCGGCGCCACCGCGATTGACGGGGCGGGCGCGGGGCCCGCGACCGTGGCCTTCGACCGGGTGTGCTTCGCCTACCGCGACGGCGGAGCCGCCGCCCACCACCACGTGTCGTTCACCGTGCCCGCCGGGGGCACGACGGCCTTCGTCGGGCCGTCCGGAGCAGGCAAGACCACCGTCTTCTCCCTGATCGAGCGCTTCCACGACCCCGACAGCGGGCAGGTCCTCGTCGACGGCGTCGACGTCCGCCACTGGCGCCTTGCGCGGCTGCGCACGGCCATCGGATACGTCGAGCAGGACTCCCCCGTCCTGGCCGGAACCCTGCGCGACAACCTGGTCTACGGCGCCCCGTGCCCCACCGACGCCCAGGTGGACGACGTGGTGCGCCGCACCCGCCTCGACGCCCTGGTCCAGCGGCTCCCCCACGGCCTCGACACCCCCGTCGGGCACCGCGGGGGCCGGCTCTCCGGCGGTGAGCGGCAGCGGGTCGCCATCGCGCGCGCCCTGCTGCGCCGGCCCCGGCTGCTGCTCCTGGACGAGGCCACCTCCCAGCTCGACGCCGCCAACGAGGCCGCGCTGCGCGAGACCGTGGCCGAGGCGGCCCGCACCACGACCGTCCTGGTGGTCGCCCACCGGCTGTCCACCGTCGCCGCCGCGGACCGGATCGTCGTCATGGAGGAGGGCCGGGTCCGCGCGGTGGGCACCCACCCCGAACTCCTGGCGGGCGACGCCCTCTACCGGCGGCTCGCCGCCACGCAGTTCCTCACGCGGGAAGGGAGCCGCCCACCAGCAGCGCCAGGTCGATGAGGCGGTGGGAGTACCCCCACTCGTTGTCGTACCAGCCGACGACCTTGACCTGCGGGCCGACGACACGGGTGAGCTCGGCGTCGAAGACGCACGAGGCGGGGTCGCCGACGATGTCGGTGCTGACGAGCGGGGCCTCGGTGTAGCTCAGCAGCCCCTTGTACGCGCCCGCCGCGGCCTCCGCGTACGCCGCCTTGACCTCCTCCACCGTGGTGCGGCGTGTGGTGGTGACCGTCAGGTCGGTGACCGAGCCGTCGGGGACGGGCACGCGGAGCGCGAACGCGTCGAGGCGGCCCCGGAGTTCGGGCAGGACGAGGCCGATGGCCCGGGCGGCGCCGCTGGAGGTCGGCACGACGTTGAGGGCGGCGGCGCGGGCGCGGCGCAGGTCCTTGTGCGGGGCGTCCTGGAGGTTCTGGTCCTGGGTGTAGGCGTGGACGGTGGTCATCATGCCGGACTCGATGCCGACGGCGTCGTGCAGCACCTTGGCGAGGACGCCGAGGCAGTTGGTGGTGCACGAGGCGTTGGAGATGATCGTGTGGCGCAGCGGGTCGTACGCGTCGTCGTTCACGCCGAGCACGACCGTGATGTCCTCGCCGCTGGCCGGGGCCGCGACGATGACCTTCTTGGCACCGCCGTCGACGTGTGCGCGGGCCCTGGCGGCGTCGGTGAAGACGCCGGTGGACTCGATGACGACGTCCACGCCGAGGTCGCCCCAGGGCAGCGCGGCCGGGTCGCGTTCGGCCAGCACCCGGACGGTGGCGTCCCCGGCGCGGATCACGCCGGGCTCCGCCACGACCTCGCCGGGGAAGCGGCCGAGCAGCGAGTCGTGGGCGAGCAGATGGGCCATGGTGGCCACGTCGCCGAGGTCGTTGACCGCGACGACCTCCAGGTCATCGCCGCGGGCCGCCGCCGCGCGGAAGACGTTGCGGCCGATCCGGCCGAAGCCGTTGATGCCGATGCGGACAGTCATGGTCTCTCCTTGGTCGTCCCTGCGCGGGGCGCTCCTGCGCGACGGCGTCCCCGTCCGGTGCGCCGGGACGTCCCGGCGCACCGGACGTGACGCGACGTGCCGAAGCGGCGGGCACGCTCCGCCCCACGCCGCGGCGCGAGGCACCCGCCACAACAGCATAAGCAGCTTATATAAGAGACCCGATATATTTTGGCCGTGGACGACAACTCGCACGCCGACGACGCGCAGGGCAGCGCCGCCCCGCACACCCCCGACCTGGACGTGGACGCCTTCACCGCGGCCCTCGAGGACTTCAACCGCTTCTACATCCGGCTGCCCACGCTGGAGAAGCACCCCTTCACGACCCTGTCGGTGCTCGACACCCTGGCCTTCGGCGGCAGCCCCCGGCGGCTGACCGAGCTGACGAGGACCGAGCAGATCACCCAGCCCGCCATCACCCAGCTGATCACCCGCCTGGAGCGCGACGGCCTGGTCGAGCGCCGCCCCGACCCGAGCGACGGGCGGGCCGTCCTCGTCCACATCACCGAGGCGGGCCGGCGCATCGGCCGGTCCCGCCACGACGACCGCACCCGGCACCTGGCCCCGCTCGTCGAGCGGCTCGCCCCGGAGGACCGCCGGGCGCTGGCCGCGGCGCTGCCCGCGCTGACCCGCCTGGCGGCACTCGGGAGGGCCGAGGAGCACCGGCCCGGCTGACCGCGCCGGCCGCGGGGGCGTTCGCCTACGCGCCGCGTCCGCCCGGGGCGGGCATCACGCCGGGTCGACGCGGTGGATGCTGCCGCCGAGGTCGAGCACGTACAGCTCGCCCCTGTGGCTCTGCACGAACGAGACGACCTCGCCGCCGTTGACGCCGAGGTCGCCCGTGCCGGTCACCTTGCCGTTCTCGATCTTCAGGGTGCGCAGGGTGCCGTCGCAGTAGTCGCTGTAGACGTACTGCCCCCGCAGGGCCGGGATCGCCCTGCCCCGGTAGACGAAGCCGCCGGTCACCGAGCAGCCGAGGCCGTTGCGGTCGTACTCGTGGACCGGCGGCACGTGGTTCGCGGGCTCCGTGCCGCCGCGGAACGGGTGGGTGCCCTCCATCTGCGACCAGCCGTAGTTCTCGCCGCCCTTGCTCCTGGCCGGGGCCCAGTCGATCTCCTCCCAGGCGCTCTGGCCGACGTCGCCGATCAGCAGGTCGCCCGTGCCCGCGTCGAAGGAGAACCGCCACGGGTTGCGCAGCCCGTACGACCAGATCTCGTCCCTCGCCTTCGGGTCGTCGACGAAGGGGTTGTCCCGCGGGATCGCGTACGGCTTGCCGCCCCTCGGGTCGATCCGCAGCAGCTTGCCGAGCAGCGTGTCGAGGTTCTGCCCGTTGCCGTGCGGGTCGCCGCCCGCGCCGCCGTCACCGAACGCGATGTAGAGGTAGCCGTCCGGGCCGAACTTGATGTCGCCGCCGTTGTGGTTCGCGTACGGCTGCGTCTGGGTGAGGACGGTGCGCCGCGTGTCCGGCCGGATCTTGCCGTGCCGCACGGCGAACTCGTCTATGACACTGGCGCCTTCGAGGTTCGTGAACGAGATGTAGAAGTGCGCGAACCTCTTGTCGAACGCGATGCCCAGCAGGCCGCGCTCACCGTCCGTGGTGGTCTCCTTCGAGATGTCCAGGACGGGCTTCCCCAGGCCCTTGGCGTCCAAGGGCCTGACGGTGCCCGCGCGTTCGGCTATCCAGAGCGTGCCGCCGGGGCCCGGGGTTCCGGCGACGGGGTTCTGGGCCGTGGCCACCTTCGTGAGCGCGACCTTCGCCGCCCGCGGCGGGGCGGCGCGCTCGTCGGCGGAGGCCGTGGTCAGGGCGAGGGAAGCGACGAGGCAGAGGGCGCCGACGAGCGCCGAGCTTCTGGTGCGTACGTTCACCGTGATCCTCCTGGAGGCGGCGAAGGGGGAGGTCACCCGGCTGCTGGGGGCAGATCTAGGGGGTGTCGCCTGTGCCAGCACGCAACCTGGGTGGGGGGATGGTGTGCTACTGGCCACGGATGAGGGTACTGGGATCGAGGTGATTGGTGTAGACCAAGACCCCCTCCTTCTCTCCCCGTTCAACGAAATCTCTCCCCCGTTCGAGGAACTTCCGCCCCCGGGCCGCCCGCCCGCGAGGGCCGCACGACCGTCAGGCACGCCGTCGCCCAGTGGGCGAGGCGGGCAGGGCTCCCCCGTAGCCCCGGGTCACAGCGCCGAGTGGGTCAGCCAGTGGTCCAGCAGTGCGCGGTCGCCCGTCACCGTCACGCGACCGTCCTCCGGCGGGATGCGGCGGTTCACCACCAGCAGGAGGTCCGCAACGGCGGCCGAGACCACCGTGTCGGCGTCGACGGGGCCGCGCCGCCAGCGCACGCCGTCGGGCGTGCGGGTGATCACCCAGCTCGCTCCGGAGGAGGGCCGGAAGCCGATGCGTTCGCCGTGGCCGCGCAGTTCGGCGACAGCGGGCCTGAGCGTCTCCCAGGCCGGAGCGGCAAGGAGCTCCAGATGCTCGCTGAGCACCTCGGCCGCGAGGTCGTCGGCGACCTCGAACGCGGTGTCCGTCGCGTGCGCGGCGTCGTAGTGGTGGACGCAGGTGTCGCTGAGCATCCTGCGCAGCCAGGAGACCGCGGGCCGGGGCCCCAGGAACGTCTGCACCACGGTGTCCGCGCCGGTCTCCCCGAGCGCCCGGATCACGTCGTCCGCGCCCTCCAGCAGCCACCCGGCCCAGTCGTCCGGGGTGCCGGGATCGGCCTCCCACGGATCGGGGACCGGCAGCTGTTCACCCTTGCGCACCAGTTCGGCCGCCCACCGGTGCTCCTGGCCGACATGCCCGACGAGGGTGCGCAGCGGCCACTCCGGGCAGGTCGGCACCCGGGTGTCCTGGGGCTTTCCCGCGACCGCGCGGACGAACCCTCCGGTCTGCTCCCGCAGGCCCTCCACGAGCCGTGCGGTGTGCAGCGTCGACGACATCACGAAATCTCCTCTCATGCGGCTACGCCGGTACGGTAGGAACTCCAGTCCAGTGGAGGTTCAAGTGCCTTTACGCGATGGCACGCTCGGCATCGGCGACCTGGCACGACTGACCGGCGTGCCGGTGCGGACCGTTCGCTTCTACTGCGACGAGGGCATCGTCGACTCGCTGCGCAGCACGGGCGGTCACCGCAGGTTCGACCCGTCGGCGGTCGAGCGGCTCTGTCTGGTCAGAAGGCTGCGCGGGCTCGGCCTCGGCCTGCCGTCCATCAGGAACGTGCTCGCCGGCGAGCGCTCCGTGGCGGAGGTCGTCGCTGCCGAGCGGGCCGCGCTCGACGTGCAGCTCGCCGACATGGCCTGGCGGCGGGCCTCGCTGCGCGCGGTCGAGGAGGCCGAACCGGCCGACCGGGCCGCACGCCTCGAACTGCTCGCCGCCGTGGCGGGCGGGGGCGCGGCCCGCGACGCGCTGATCGACTTCTGGAAGCGCACGAGGGTCGCCCCGGCGTCCGAGGCGACGCTCTCCGCCTTCGTGACCATGGCGGTGCCGGAGCCGCCCGCGGACCCGACGCCGCCGCAGGTCGTCGCGTTCGCCGAGCTGGTCGCCCTGACCGGTGACCGGGTGCTCACCCGCGGCCTGCTGGCCATGGCCCGGGCCAACGCCGAAGTCATCGCCGACGAGGACGCGTTGATCCACGGCATCCGCGAGGCGTGCGCCCTCGCCAGGCCCCGGGTGCGGGCGGGCGAGGCACCCCGCGTGGGCCCCGAGCTCGACCGCTTCGTCGCCGTGCACGCGGCGGTGCGCGGCACCACCGACACACCGCGGTTCCGGCGCCGCCTCCTGGCCGACGTGGCCGCCGACCACGACCGCGGCATGCGCCGCTACTGGCACCTGGTCGCCGAGGCCAGCGGGGACCCCGTCACCTTCGGCGCGTCACATCTGTGGCTGACGGACTCCCTCGACCTGTGCGTGAAGGCCCGGGGCTGAACTCCGCGGAGGCTCTTCGGAGCCGGAGCCGGAGCCGGAGCGGGAGCCAAAGCCGGAGCCGGAGCCGGAGCCGGAGGCGCGTGCTGCCACGGCCGCCCGAGCAGGCCGTCTCCTGCCTTGAAGTCGACATGACTTAGAGTCAACGAAGGGAGCCCAACTCATCACCGAGCGGGGCGCGGGAACAGCTCGGCGAGGAACATCAGGTGCGCGACCGGCAGAGCAGACTCTCCTTTCGGCTGCTCGGGCCCGTGGACGGCCGGGCCGGTGACGAGCCGATCGGCGTGGGGTCGCCGCAGCAGCAGGCCGTCCTCGCCCTGTTGCTGCTGGCCGAGGGCCGGGCCGTCTCGATGGCGGAGCTGATCGACGGCATCTGGGGCGAGGAGCCGCCGCGTACCGGGCACCGCACGGTCCTCACCTACGTCTCGCGACTGCGGGCCGCGCTCGAACCCGGTCGGCACGCCGGTGGGAGCAGTCAGGTCCTCCTGTCCGTACCCGGCGGATACGCGCTGCGGGCCGAGGACGTCGAGGTGGACTCCGTCCGGTTCGAGCGGGAGGCGGCCGACCGGAGCGGCAGCGTCCACGCCCGCCACGAGCGGCTGGCCGGGGCCTTGGGCCGGTGGCGCGGAACCGCGCTCGCGGGTGTGCCCGGCCCCTGGGCGCAGCGCGAGCGGGACCGTCTGGAGGAGCTGCGGTCCACGGCCCGCGAGGCACAGTTCGGCCACGCCCTCGACCTGGGCATGCACGCGCGGGCCGTGCCGGAACTCCAGGCCATGGTCGCCGAGTTCCCGCTGCGGGAGCGCCTGAGCGAGCTGCTCATGCTCGCCCTCTACCGCTGCGGGCGCCAGGCCGAGGCCCTGGCCGTCCACCGCGCCGTGCGCCAAGCCCTGCGCACCGAACTGGGAGTCGCGCCCTCCGCCTCGCTCACGGACCTACAGGAGCGGATCCTCACGGCCGACCCGGGCCTGATGGGGGCCGCGGAGCAGGGCCGGGCCGCAGCCCAGCTGATCTCCGCCGGGCCGCCGGCCGCCGCGGCGGTCAGGCCGCTCCCCCAGCAGCTCCCTGCGGGCATCGCCGACTTCACCGGCCGCGGCGCCACGGTTGACGCGATCCGCGCCGTCCTGGCGGGCGGCGGCACGGGCCAGGACCACGCGGTCACGGTGTGCACGCTCAGCGGCACGGCGGGCGTGGGCAAGACCACCGTCGCCGTCCACGTCGCGCACGCCCTGGGCGAGGCGTTCCCCGACGGACGGCTCCACGTGGATCTGGGAGCGGGCAGCACCCCCGCCGACCCCGCCAGCGTCCTCGCGGACTTCCTGGCGGCCCTGGGCACCCCGTCCGACCGGATCCCGCTGGGCCTCGAACAGCGGGCCGCGCTCTACCGCACCCTCCTCGCGGACCGGCGCGTCCTGCTCGTCCTCGACAACGCCCTGGACGCCGAGCAGATCCGCCCCCTGCTGCCGGGCACGGCGGGTTGCGCCGTCCTGGTGACCAGCCGCTCCCGCGATCTGGCGCTCCCGGGCGCGCACCGCTTCGAGCTCGACGTACCGCCCGCGTCCGAGGCGTTGGCGCTGCTCGCCGCGATCGTCGGCCCGGCGCGGGTGGCCGCCGAGCCGGAGGCAGCGCGGGCGCTCGTGGAGGCCTGCGGGCGGCTGCCGCTCGCCGTGCGGATCGCGGCATCCCGGCTCGACGGCCGCCCGGGCCGCAGCATCGCCTCGCTCGAACGACGCCTCGAGGACGAGCGTGCCCGGCTCGACGAACTGCGCGTCGGAGGCCTGGCCGTGACGTCGACGTTCCACCTCGGCTACGGGGCGCTGTCCCCCGCCGCCGCCCGCGCCTTCCGCCTGCTCGCCCTGTCCGACGCACCGGACCTCCCGCTGGCCGTGGCGGCCGCGCTCCTGGACACGGACGAACGCGCCGCGGAGCACCTGGCCGAGACGCTCGTGGACGCGGGCATGCTCGAGTCGCACGCCCCGGACCGCTACCGCTTCCACGACCTGCTGCGGCTGTACGCCCGCCACGGCACCGGGCACACGGACCGTCCCGAGGAGCACGAGGCGGCGCTCGTGCGCGTGGCGGAGCTGCTGATCGCCACCGCACTGCGGGCCGCGCGGGCCGTCGTGCCCGCGCAGACCCCGCGCGCCTGGCTGCGGCCCGTGCGGCACTCGGGCGTGGCCTTCGCGGGGGCGGAGGAGGTGCGGGAGTGGTTCGGTGCCGAACACGCGCTGCTCACCGCCACGGTCAACCAGCTGCTCCCCTGGGGTCCGCAGGCCCTGCGCACGGCCGTGGAGCTGCTCGGGGTCGTCGGGGTCAGCGGGCACTTCATGGGCCGCGCCCACTACCTGGAGATCAGCAGGATCGCGGGGGCCGCCGCCGAGCGGGCCCGCGCGCACGGGGATCCGGAGTACCGGGCCCGCGCCCTGCACACCCGCGCCTGGCTCTCCTTCCTCGCGGCGCGGCACGAGGCGGCGGAGGCCGATCTGCGCACGGCCCTCGCCTGCGCCGCCGAGACGGACGACGCTCTGCGCCACCACATGTCGGGCATCCTGCTGGCCCTGGTGCTCTGGGCGACGGACCGGCCCGAGGAGGCGGAGCGCACCCTGCACGAGGCGGCGCGGTTCGCGGGCGACCTCCAGGACCCGGACAGTCCCGCGGCCGTCGCCCAGTACGTGGCCCGTCTGTACACGGCGCTCGGCTCCCGGCAGCCCGACGTCACGGTCATGACGCCGCTGATGCGCACCGCGGACTCCACGGGCGAGTCCCTCACCACCACTGAGGGCCTGCAACGCCTGGGCACCCTGCTGCGACGCCCGGCGCCGGACCCCGCGCCCTAGCGGCGTGCCCGCGCCTTGCCGAACTCTCCGTAGACCGCGAGCACGGCCCCGACCACGAACAGCGCGGCGTACCCGGCCGTGGGCACGTCCCACCACTTCTGGATGAGGCCCCAGGAGTCCCCTCCGAAGACCCGGCCCAGGAACCCCAGGGCGCCCTGGATGCCGACGACCCAACCCACGATGGCGATGATGTCCTTCATGCCTTCAGCGTCGCCCGCGCCCGGGGTCGGGGCATCGTCCGCCGGTCGGACCTGCCGGTAGGCCGAAGGATGCACACCGGCGCCGCCGCGGGCAGGACCGTCGGTCCCGGTGGCTATTCGGCGTCGCCCGGCGGCTTCGACGGCGGCGTCGCCACGCGGGTGAGGTGGAAGTAGAAGTCCTCGGGCGCCCCCTTCTTGTCCATGAGGCCGAGGAGCACGTCGTCGGTGAGCCGCCGGAAGTGGTCGACGATGGGCAGCTGGTCATAAACCATCGCCGTGGACTGCTTGCCGCGGTGGACGACCTCATGGAGCCTCGCGAGGCCCAGTTCCTCGTACGAGTAGACGGTTCCGTCCTCGTCGCGGCAGAGCAGCGGCTCGACGTGATCGGCGTCGACGAACCGCTTGCCGTACCACCGCATCCTGGCGAGCAGCACGGCGTTCTCGCTGGTGTGCTCGAAGCCTCCGCCCTGCCAGGTGCCGACGAGGAGCTCGGGGCAGACCGGTTCGAGCTGGTCGAAGAACTCCGCGAGGCGTGCGCTGCCGCACTCTTCACCGGACGCGATGACGTCCAGAAGTTCCTGTTCCGGGCGCTGGACGCTCATGGGCTGGACCTCCCTCGGCCGGGGGCCGGACGGTGTGGGGCGGATGTCCGTGGCGCGGTCCGGCAGCGGGGCGCCGGGCCGTACGGGGTCGAAGTGGTGGTACATCCGCGCGTGCCAGAGCACGGCCCTCTCCAGGGCCACCGCGGAACCGTACCCGGCCGAGCTGAGGGGGGCCAGGGTGCGCCGACAGTTCTCCAGCGCCTCCCCTGCGCGGTCGTACGCCTCCTGCTCGCTCATGCCGAGGGCGAGGGCGTCGATCTTTCCCTCGGACTGTTCCCGCTGGTGGCCCCGGAGGTCGTTGAGCAGGCGGATCGCGAGGGCGCCCTCGCGCAGCGCGCTCCGCAGGACCGGGAGCCGCCGGGGCAGCTCCGGCTCGTCCAGGAGGGTCCACACGGCGGTGACCTGCTGCTCGACGCCGATGGTCCGGGTGCCGTGCCGCAGGTAGTCGGCCAGCCGGGGCGCGGGGCCGCCCTCGGCCCGCGCGGTCCGGGCCGCCGTGCTCTCGTGCCGCATGCCGATGAGTGTCTGATGCATGCTTTCCCGCCAGAGAGCGAGGAGTTCGGGGCGCCCGTCGCGGTGCAGATCCGCGGCGATCTCCGCCAGAGCACGCGCCAGCGGGTCGTCGTCACGACCGCCGTTGCCGCGCTCCTCCACGACGCCGTGCCAGGACAGGACGCGGTCGGCGGTCTCGCCCGGTCCCCCGTGGTCCGGCGCGTCCAGGACGTTGTCGATCGCCATCAGCCAGACCATGAGCCGGGAGATCCGGTAGCTCGATTCCGAAGGCAGCCAGGGCATCATGAACGCCGTCTGAAGGCACATCAGCGGAACGAGCGCGGGGTCCACGGGCAGCCCGCGCCCTTTGAGCCAGATCTCCAGGCGCGGCATGTTCCGCAACGCGGTGGAGCATGTGTCCGCTATGGAGACGATCTCCGAGGGAGGGTGGCCGGTCGGTAAGGAGGTGTCCACGTCGTTCAGGCTACGTACGCGCCGAGCGCGAGGGCCACGTCGACGAGCCGAGCCGCTGAACCTTGCCGCTGACCGTACGTCCCGCCGCCTCGGATCCGGCGCAGTCGGCGGAACCGCGAGAGATTGGGACCCGATGTCGACAGGATGTCCGTTACAGCCCTTACCGGACGCGGAGTTGTCGCGCTTGTCGCCCGGGGCGGACCCGTCGTCCGCGCCGGGCGGGTCGCCGACGTCGGAGCCACCGCCACCGTCGGACGCGGTACGCACGCCGGATGCCCCGCTCCCACCCCGGACATCGCCCACCCGCACCGGGCCTCTGCCGCCCGCCCTCGCCACCGCCGTGGACCGCGCGCTCGGCCTCGCCACCCGGCATGCCCTCGCCACCCAGTGGCCCGACGGCTCGTGGTCGTCCCTGCCGGGGCCGCGCATCACCGAGACCGCGCTGTGCACGCTGGTCCTGGCCCGCTCGCCGCACCCCGGCGCCGACCGGGCGGCCGCGCGGGGCCGGGTCTGGCTCGCGGGTGGGGCCGTTCCGCAGGATCACCATCCGGTGGCCCACGCGGTGGAGGCGGCACTGCTGTCGCTGGCCCTGGGCACCGGCGGTCCCCTGGACGTGAGCCACCCCTCCTTCGCGGACCGGGCGCTGTCGGCCCGTGCGCGGCTGGTCCAGGCCATCGCCCTGCACACGGGCCGGGCCACGCGCGGCGGCACCAGTCCCGCTGCGCTGCGTGCCCTGCTGGCCTCCGCCCTCGCCACCCCGGGGCGTCTCAAGCGCTGGACCCGGGTGGAACTCTGGGCCGCCCACGCCCTGGTGGAGGCGGCCCACGGCAACCGGCCTGCGGCCCGGCGCGCCGCCCGTGTGATCGCCGGCGAGCAGTCCCCCGCGGGCGACTTCTTCGGCAACCCGGTCACCACCGCTCTCGCGGCGCTCGCGCTCCAGGCCGCCGCGCCCGCCGCGGCCGCCGCCCGCGGTGCCGCCCGGTATCTGCTCACCAGCCAGCACCCCGACGGGACCTGGCGCTTCGCCACCAGCGACGTCTGGGACACCGCGCTGACCGTGCGGGCCTTTCGGGGCGCGGCGGCCTTCGACCGCCAGGGCCTTCCGGCCGCCGTCGCGTTCCTGGTCCAGGCGCAGAATCCGGACGGCGGCTGGCCGTACCGCTCGGGCGTCGAGTCCGACAACGACACCACCGCGGCCGCCCTGATCGCGCTGGGCGGCGCGAGCGGCGTGCCCGGCGCGACGGTCGGGGCCGCGCTGCGGCACGTGGCCGGGCAGCAGACGCCCGACGGGCTGTGGCGGACCTGGCAGTCCGCCGGGGATCCGCCCGTGGACGACGTGATCGCCCATGTCGTCACCGCGATCGACCGCCACCGGGGCCGCCACCGGACGCGGTCGGCCACGGCACGCCGCTGGCTCGCCGAGCGCCTCCACACCCAGGGGCGCTGGCACGCCGGGTGGTACCGGGGCCTGCCGTACGCGACCGCCGAGGTCCTGTCCGCCGTCGGCGCCGCGGCTCCCGGGGTCGTTCACCCCGCGGCCCGGGCGCTGGCCGAGACCCGCAATCCCGACGGCGGCTGGCCCGTCGAGGCTGGCGGCCCCAGCGCCCCGGCGGCCACCGGCCTGGCGCTCGCCGCCCTGGAACGCGGCGGCTTCCTGGAGGCGGGTCACTGGGCCGAGGGGCTCGCCTACCTCCTGGACACCCAGCGCGCCGACGGCACCTGGCCGGGCGTACCGCTCATGTACGGGCCCAGGCCGCTGCTCACCCACTTCCCGACGCACACCCACGCGTTCGTCGCGGAAGGCCTGTTCGCCGGGGAGCGGCGCCTGGGCGCCGCCCACGCTCCGGAGGAGGGCTGACGTGCGGCCCGACCCACTGCCCGGGAGCGTCCGAGCCCCCGTCGTGCCCGGCAGGCGGCCGCTGACCGGGCACGCCGGACGGTTCCGCGGTGACGCGCTGCGGTTCGTGTGCGAGCTGCGGCGGTACGGACCGGTGTCGCAGATCTCCATCGGCCCCCGCCCGGTCCACGTCGTCTCCTCGCCGGACCTGGTCCGGGAGTTGCTGACGTCGCAGGCCCGCTCCTTCGACAAGGGCGCGATGTTCGACGCGCTGCGCGTGCCGCTGGGCGACGGTCTGATCACCGCCTCGGGCGACCGCCACCTGTGCCACCGCCGTCTGCTCCAACCGGCCTTCCACCACGCCCGGATCGCCCGCTATGCCGACGTCATGGCCGAGCGTTCCCTGGCCCGGGCCGCGGCCTGGGATCCCGGGACCACGCTCGACCTGGTGCCGGAGATCCACCGCCTCACCCTCGACATCCTGCTGCGCACCCTCTTCGCGGCGCCGCAGGACCCCGACCTGCACACCGCCGTCAAGGACTGGCTGTCCGTCAAGTACCACGCGATGCGCCTGGCCCTGTCCCCGCTGCACGCCTGGGCCGAGCGCCTCCCGCTCCTTCCGGCGTGGCGGCCCCCGGACGACGGCCCGCTGCGGCGCCTCGTCGCCGTCCAGCACCGGATCGTCGACGCCTACCGCGCCACCGGCCACGACCGCGGCGACCTGCTGTCGATGCTGCTGCTCACCGGCGGCCCGGACGGCGCCCTGACCGACGCCGAGGTGACCGACGAACTCATCACCCTCTTCCTCGCCGGTACCGGCACCGTCAGCGCGTCCCTGGCCTGGACGCTGTACGAGGTGTCCCGCCGCCCCGACGTCCAGCGGCGCCTCCACGACGAGCTGGACACCGTGCTCGCCGGACGCCCCTGCGCCTTCGACGACCTGCCCGCCCTGGTCTACACCCGGCAGGTGCTGGCCGAAGCGCTGCGGCTGCATCCGCCGTCGTGGCTGCTGATGCGGCGCGCGGTGCGGCCGGTCACCCTCGGCGGCGTACGGCTCCCGCCGGGCGCCGAGGTGTTCTTCAGCCCGTACGCCCTGCACCGCGACCCCCGGTCGTACGAGGAGCCCGACCGCTTCGCCCCCGACCGCTGGTCGGGCCGGGCCGCGGCGAAGGCGGCACGCCACACCTACCTTCCCTTCGGCGCGGGCGCTCGGCTGTGCCTCGGCGAGGACTTCGCATGGACCGAACTGACCCTGGCCCTGGCCGCGTTCACGGCCCGCCGAAGTCTGGCCCCGGCCGGTTCCGCCCCCGTACGCCCCCTGGCCGGAACGGTCCTGCGCCCCGACCGCCTGCTGCTCAGTGCCCACGCCCGCCCGTCCTGACCCACACCCCGTACGCCCTGGCGAGGAGCCACACATGACAGCGCACGCACAGCCGTCGGCCGACTCGGACCCGGGGCCCGCCCGGCTGCGCGACCGGGTCGCCCTGGTGACCGGTGGCGCCTCGGGGATCGGCGCCGCGTGCGCGACGCGGCTCGCCTCGGAGGGCGCCGTCGTGGTGGTCGCGGACCTCGACGAGGAGGGCGCGCGGCGGGTGGCCGAGCAGATCACGGCGGCCGGTGGCACCGCCCTGCCCCGCCGCGTCGACGTCACCGACCCCGACAGCGTCGGCCTCGTCGTCACGGAAGCCGCCGCCTTGCGCGGGGGCCTGCGCGTCGCGGTCAACAGCGCGGGGGTCATGGGCCCGCTCGACCCGCTGGCCGACCTCTCGCCCGCCGACTTCGACACCGTGATGAAGGTGAACCTCTACGGCGTCTTCCACGCGCTGCGCTGCCAGCTCCCCGCGATGGCGCCGGGTGGTGTCATCGTCAACCTCGCCTCCATCGCGGCGCATTCGGGCTTCCGTGGCCACGCCGCCTATGCCGCCGCCAAGCAGGGCGTCCTCGCCCTCACCCGGACCGCGGCCCGCGAGTACGCCGATCGGGGGCTGCGCGTCCTTTCCGTGTCACCGGGCGTGGTCGACACGCCCCTGCTGGCGAAGCTGCCGCCCCATACCGTGGACGGCCTCGTCGGCTCCCTCCCCCTGCGCCGCACCGCCCACCCGGCCGAGGTCGCCGCCCTCGTGTCGTTCCTGGTGTCCGACGACGCCTCGTACGTCACGGGCAGCGACCACGTCGTCGACGGCGGCTATCTGGCCAAATAGACAGACCTGGCTGATCCGCGACCGATGCTGACCAGGGCCGCCTCACCACCCGTTCCGCTGAGCCGGACGGGGGCTGGTCGTCCGCCGGGCCCCTCGGCATAGTCGGTGTGCCCGCGACCACGGAGAGGCGGGTTGACGCAGTTCACAAGTCCAGGGGGAACGTTGAAGGACGCAGAGACACACGCATTACCCAGTCGCCGCCAGGCGCTGCGCGTGGGCGCGGCAGCCGCGGTGGCGGCCGGAGTGCCGACGATCGCCGCACCGGGCGCCCACGCGTCGGAGCGCTCCGCACGCGGGAGGAACGGCGTGCCCGACGGCACGACGTTCATGGCGTGGAAGGGCGTCACGGGCGACGAGCGGGTCTGGTGGAACCGCTGGGACAACGGCAGTTGGTCCGTACCGCAGCCCGTGCCCGGCGCCCTGTCGAGCGCGGGAGTCGCCTTGGCCGGGCCGCCTGGCGGACCGCTGTACCTGACCTGGAGGGGCTCGGGCGAGGAACAGATGTAGACGGCCCGGTTCGACGGCTCCTCCTGGACCTGGCCGGAGCGGGTGCCCGACGCCAACGGCTCGGTCGGCCCGGCGCTCGCCTCGTACGCGGGCGTGCTCCAGGCCTGGAAGGGCGTCTCAGGCGACCAGCGGATCTGGTGGAACCGCTGGAACGGAGGGTGGTCGGGCAACCAGGTCGTTCCTGGCGCCCTCTCCAGCTTCGGTCCCGCCCTGGCCTTCGACCGCTACGGCACCGGCGTACCGCACATGGCGTGGAAGGGCGCCGAGGGCGACGAGCGGATCTGGTGGAACAGGTACCTGGGCGGAGGCTCGGGCAGCAACAACTGGACCAACCCGGAGCAGGTGCCGCTGTCGGGCGCCACGACCCGGGCCGGGGTCGCCCTGGCCAGTCCTCCCGAGGGGGGCCTGTACATGGCGTGGAAGTCCACCGACGCCGAGGAGAACATCCTGTACAGCCGCCTTTCCGGCAGCACGTGGCTGAGCCCGCGAGGGGTGCCGGGAGCGCGCAGCAGCGTCGGCCCCGCCCTCACCGTGAACTCCGGATACCTTTACATGACCTGGAAGGGCGTCACGGGCGACGAGCAGGTCTGGTGGAGCAGGCTCGTCGGCAACACGTGGTCGGTTCCGCAGCACGTGAGTGGCGCCCGTTCCTCCTTCCGTCCGGCGCTGGCCACGATCGGCAGCTGACGGCCGTGCGCGGTCGACAGCGGTCGGCAGCGGTCGGCAGCGGTCGGCAGCGGTCGGCAGCGGTCGGCAGCGGTCGGCAGCGGTCGGCAGCGGTCGGCCGACGGTGTCAGCCGCCGGGGCGCGGGGCGATGGCGGCGAGGAGCCGTGCCGTGTCCTCGTAGCGGCGGATCTCGGCGATCGCGGCGCGGGACCGCTCGGTTGGATTCTCGCGGAGGCGTTCGTTGGTCGTGACGAGACGGAAGACGAGGGCGCGGGCGACGTACGCGACCGCGTCGGGTCCGTTCGCGGAGACGGCCTCGTGGAGCAGGCCGGGGCCCGCGCCGTGCCAGATCAGGGCGTCAGCCACCACGACGGCCTCGCCGAAGGCCGGTGGGCGCCAGTAGGGCGAGAAGTCGATGACGGCCGGGGCCAGACCCGGCGCGACCAGGACGTTGCCGGTGAGGTCGCCGTGCACGAGCTGGGGTCTGGCCTGCGGCTTCGGGCCGAACAGTGAGGTCAGCGCCTCGTACGGCGCACGCACCGCGGGGAGCAGGTCGGGGTCCTGCTCCTGCCAGGCGACCCGGTCGCCGGTCGCCCACCAGTCGCTGCGGCGGTCCAGGAAGCCGGGCCGGGGCACGTGGGCCAGCGCGCGGTGGAAGGCGCGCCCCGCGGCGATGATCTCGCCCCAGCGGGGTGCGGCGGCGTGGTCGGGTTCGACCCCGGTGACGACGTGGGACGCGGTCCAGCCGTCGTGGCTCCAGGCCCCCGTCGTGGCACGCAGGGGCCGCGCGACACGGAAGCCGTCCGCCACCACCGAGGCCATGATGTCGCCCAGCCATTCGGCGAACTCGGGGTCCGGGCCGGTCGGCTTGAGCACCACGTCCCCCACGCGCACGCTCCGGCCCTCCCCGCCGGGCAGACGAACGGACCGGCCGACCAGACGGAAGGCGGCGCGTACGTCTCGTCCGGGGATGGTCATGGGCACGCTTCGCTGTCGGGGAGCAGGGTGGAGGGGGCAGGGTCGAGAGGGCGGGCAGATCGCACGGTAGTGGCCCCGGCGCTCCCCCGGCCAACGGATTTCCGTCGGTCCCGACCGGCTGTTTGCCGGTCGGCCCACGCCGACTGGAAGCCTGCGGCAGCCCTGGCACGCCCGGCTGACGCGGTACCGGCGGCCGGTCAGCCCCGCCTGGTTGCCCCGTCGACGCGGGCGCCGGGCCGCAGTTCGATGCGGACCGTGTCGTCGTCCTCGATGACGAAGGTGGCGTCCCTGTCCTCCCGCCAGCCCAGGGGAAGGGCGTAGTACCGGTGGTCGCGCTCGACCAGGAGCCGCAGGCCGCTGTACCGGTAGCGGTAGCGCAGGCCCTTGCCGAGGTCCTCGGCGACGACGCCGGGGCCGGTCAGGCTGAGGCGTTCGGTGCTGAGGACGACGACGGCCACGCGGTTCACCAGGCGGTGCGAGGTGCGCCGCGCGTCGTGGCGGCCCAGGTCACTGGCCGCCAGGGCCACGACCCACATCAGGAACACCCCGGCGACCACGAGGGACGCGGCTCGCTCCCACGCGCGTCGTCGCCGGGGCGAGCGGGCGGTGGCCGCCGAGGTCTGTCCGAGCAGCAGCCCCATGGCGACGCAGAGGGGTGCGAGCCAGTTCAGGCCGCCGAGCGGGCGCCACAGGGGCATCAGGGCGACCCCGGCGACGATGAGGAAGGGGTGCAGCCGCGCGAGGGTGTGGCCGTACTCCCGCACGGCCCGCACCTGGCGCTCGGGGACCCCGAGCAGGGCCATCAGCTCCGGCGTGTACGGGATGAGGACGAGCACCGCGAGGGTGGCGAAGACCGGAAGCGTGACGAGCCGCAGGCTCCGCAGGGCGAACTCCAGCGAGTCGAACCCGACGGCGAACGTGCCGAGGTGGAAGTAGCTGTAGAACGCCTCGACGTAGAGGTAGCCCGCGTAGAGCATCAGCGCCACGACGAAGGAGCCCGCGCCGAGCAGGGAGTTGGCGTACTCCAGGGGACCGCCGGTCTCGGCGTCGGGTGGTGTGTCCGGTGGCCGACGCGCCCGTGGCGGGCGCGGGGCCGGGCGGACCGGGCCGCGCACGCGGGGCCGGGGGCGGCGGCGCGGGCCCGCTCCCCTCGGTGGTGTCGTACGGTCCGGTCTGCGCGGGGGTGGGTCCGGTGCGGCCATCGGCGCCTCAGGAGCCGTCGTCCGTCGTGGGCGGGACGTCCTCGGAGGCTTCGGGCGTGGTGGACGGCGGACAGGTGGCGGCCGCGCTGCCCGGGTCGCCGCACGGGGGCGGCGGAGGGTCGGTGGTGGCGCCACCGGAGAGACCTCCGGACGCGGTCGGTTCCCCACCGCCGTTGCCGCCGGTGTCCCCGCTGGGGTACACGCCGATGCCTCCGACGGAGCCGCCCGTGCCTCCCGGCTCGACGGGGGGTGCGGAGACCGGCGGGATGTCGTCCCCGCCTTCGCCCGCGCCGCCGTCGCGGTCTGCGCCGCCGTGGCCGCTGGGCTCGTTCGCGCCGGAGTCTCCGGACGGCGCGGAGGCGGACCGGTCGGACCCGTCGCGCGGGTCCGATGGGGTGCCTCCCCCGCCCCCGCAGCCTGACGCCCCGCACAGCAGGAGAGCCACCACGAGGCCCACCGCGCTCGCGTCCCTGACACGTCGCCCTGTCCGCATCGCATCCCCCTGGACAGCCCGTACGTACGCTGCGCTGCCTGCCGAAAGGATCCCACCGGGCCGCGCGGTCCGCAGCACCGTGCGCGCTCGGCGTAGGGAATCTGAGTCCGTTGGCGGACGGGCGGGGCTCTCGACGCCGTACGTCTTCCCGGCGTGACCGTACCGGCCCGAACGTGCCGGTATCGGCGGAGCGCTCAGGCCGCGCGGCAGAGCACCGCGGGACGGGCCGGGACCGCGGCGCGGGCCACGGTGGCGTGCACGGGAGAGGCGGGGGTGGCGGCGGGGGCCGCGGCCCGCGAGCGGTTCCGGGCGAAGACGACGAGGCGCAGGACCACGAACCGCGCGACACCGGCGAGCGCGGAGGCCGACAGATAGACGACCTGCTCGAGCACCGCGCCGGGCGCCGCCACCAGCTGCTGCAGGACGACCATCGCCACGCAGGTCACGACGTACGCGGCCGCCGCGGACCCGGCCGACTGCACGTGCTGGCTCCAGGTGGCCCGACCGCCCTTGCCGAAGGTGAAGCGGGCGTGCAGCTCGGTGGCGAGGAGCGTGGAGACCACGGTGATCAGCGCGTTGGCCAGGGCCCAGGGCAGCCAGGAGGCGAGGCCCGCCACGGCGAAGCTGGAGGCGAGGCCCACGCCGCCGCCGCAGAGCACGAAGCGGGCGAAGGCGGTGACGGCGCCCGGTGCTGCCACCTGCTGCTGGCTCTGCGCTGTCTCCATGGTCCGACCCCTTCGATGGTTCTCCGCGAAACGCGCGCCCCTCGGCCGGTGAGACCGAGGGGCGCCCCCTCATGTCGCCATCATGGCACATCCATGGCGCCATCGCGAGCCATTTATGGCGCCACGTGCATCACTGGTGGCGCCACCTTGCGGCGGGATGGTAAAGACGCAGGTCAGGACGTTGGGTCAGCTACGCCTCGCCTCGGGAGTGCGGCACATGCCACAGCTGTCACAGACAGACTCGGGTCCACCGTGGCACCGGCCTGGCACCAGCCCACGCGCCGACGGCATCGGTGGCGCCCCCGGGCCGGGGCGAGATGGGTGACGAAGGCGGTGGCGCTGCCCGCGTAGACGATCTCGCCGAGGGTGCAGACCACGGAGACCGCGGCGACGGCCGGGGCTCCCCCGCCGCGCCCCCGGGAGGTGGCCGCGCGGCCGGGCCGGGCCCGGCGGAGCCCGGGTCGCTGGAAACGGGCACCCTGCGCCTCGACGCCCTCGCCCACCCGCTGGCGCCTGCGGCTGCTGCGCACCCGGGCCCGTGGCCCCCACACCACCGGCGAGCCGGCCCACGCCTGGGCACTCTCCCGCCTTGCCGGCGGCCGTGCTGCGCCGAGCCGGAGCGGCCCGCCGTGGCCGCGGCGGGCTCCCCCGCGCCCGGGTCGCGCAGCGCGGACGCCCGACGTAGACCTGGAGTCATGAGCGAGGAGAAGACGACATGGCATCCCGGTGAGATCGTGCCCTCCAGCGGGATCTACGAATGCGACTGCGGCGGCGGGCACCACTGGAGCACCGATGTGAAGGGCCACCGGTTCCCGCCGTTCCCCGCGGGCTGCTCGGGCGAGTACTGGCGGCTCCAGACGCAGGCCCACCCCGAGGAATCACTCGGCTGACCCAAGGGGGTACCGTGCCGGGCCCGACCGACCAGGCTGCCGACAGCGCTCTTCCGTATGTGCCCGCGCGGGGCGGGATCCCGGCGCTGCGACGCGCCGCCGCCGACTGCCGCGGCTGCCCGCTGTACGCGAAGGCCACGCAGACCGTGTTCGGCGCGGGTCCTGCCCGCGCCCGCCTCATGCTGGTCGGAGAGCAGCCCGGCGACCAGGAGGACCGGGCCGGCGAGCCGTTCGTGGGTCCGGCCGGGCGGCTGCTCCGCTCGGCGCTCGACGAGGCCGGAATCGACGCCGAGCAGGCCTACTTCACCAACGCGGTCAAGCATTTCAAGTTCGCACCCGTCACTGAGGGCCGAAAGCGCCGCATCCACAAGGCGCCGAGTCTCGGCGAAATGGCCGCGTGCCGCCCCTGGCTCGCGGCCGAGATCAAACGGGTGGACCCGGAACTGGTCGTCGCACTCGGCGCGACCGCGGGGAAATCGCTGCTGGGCAATTCCTTCAAGGTGACCGCGTCGCGAGGCGCCCTGCTCTCCTTGGCACCAGGAACCGAGCTGCCGCTCGCCGAGGAGCGGAGCGGCAGCGGCAGCGGCAGCGGCAGCGGCAGCGGCAGCGGCAGCGGCAGCGGCAGCGGCAGCGGCAGCGGCAGCGGCAGCGGCAGCGGCAGCGGCAGCGGCAGCGGCAGCGGCGAGAACGCCGATCGCCGACTGCTGGCCACCGTGCATCCCTCAGCGGTACTGCGCGCCAAGGACCGGAACGAGGCCTTCGCGGGGCTCGTGTCCGACCTGCGCGTGGCATCCCGCTTTCTCAGCTGACGCGCCTCGGGCGGCACCGGACGCCCGCAACTTCATACCGCCCGGCACATGCGGGCCGCCCCGGAATCCGGCAGGCCCAGGCACCTGCCCCCTGAAAAGTGAATACCTATTCCGAAGTCACATAGTACGTAACTCCGAAGCCACATAGTACGTAACAGCGGATCGCCACCCGGACCGATAGGAGGCATAAATGACTGGCTATTTTTCGGACAGGGGCGGGTACAACACTCATATGAAGACCATGGAGTGGGAACTCGCTGCTTCCTCCGGCACGGCGTTGCTGATGTGGATTGCCGGTCTTGCCGTGGTCGGCGTTCTCATCGCCGCCTTCATCTTGGGCCGCCGCGTACAGGCGAGGGAGGCCAGGCGGCCGCGTCCGGACGAACAGCCGCACCTCCCCGAGGACGGCCCCGTCAGGGAAGTCCGGGAGTACCGGGACCCGGACGAAGTACCGCACGACGGCGGCTGGCTCACCCCGCACGAGCTGAAAGAGGGCTACGGCCAGTCGAGCACGCACCCCAGCCCCTCCCAGGACCCCAAGGACCACAGGAAGGGGCGCGGCAGCAGCTTCGGAGGCGGCGGCCTCGGATAGCGGTCCGCACCACGTGTCACCGGTGTCCCACGGGGCCGCCTCCGGACGTCTCGGGAGGCGGCCCCGTCCGTTTGCCCCGAGAGTGGAAGGGCAGACGATCAGCGTGCTTCGGACAGGAGGCGCGTTCGCGAAGCGGTACCGCCCATGTCGTGTGCGGCCTCTGCGAGGGCCGCACAGTGGCCACGCCGCGACGTCCCCCGCACGCACGCGCAGGCCGAGGAGCGAGTCCCACGTCCAGGGACGCGTCCGTCGACAGCAGCCCGCACCGCATGCCGCACCACCGCGGGCGCCGCGTCCGCGCGTTCGACGGGGCCCGGCCGAGGCCGTCGACCGCCACGAACCCGAGCGGGGCACCGCACGCGGACCCGAGCGAGTGACCCGACACGAGAGCCACCGCACAGGAAACAGAACCGAGAGAGGTCGTCCCATGCCTGCTGGATCCAGCAAGAAGCGTGAGCGCCAGTACGAGCACATCAAGGAGAGCGCGGAGAAGCGCGGGGAGTCCACGAAGCGCGCGAAGGAAATCGCCGCCCGGACGGTCAACAAGGAGCGGGCGCGCTCCGGCGAGTCCAAAACCGCGAGCAAGACCTCGACGCAGGACAAGAAGTCCGCGTCCCAGCGCGGCGGCGAGCGCTCGCACAGCGGCTCCCAGGGCCCCACCCGCGACCAGCTGTACGAGGAGGCCAAGAAGAAGAACATCGAGGGCCGCTCGTCGATGAACAAGAAGGAGCTCAAGCGGGCCCTCGGCCACTGAGGATCCCTCGCGGGCTCATGTTCGCGTACGGCGGGTACCCGTGCCCGCCGTACGGCCGCTACCCCAGGACGGGACCGCCATGACCGAGTACGAGCGTTCGCGCACGATGCCCGCGCCGCCCGAGCACGTCTTCGACCAGGCCGCCAACGTCGACGCGCTCGACAGCTGGCTGCCGGGCGCCCTCCACGTGCGGGCCGGGCACCTCCCCGACGTGACCGTGCACGAGGACCGCACGGACGAGGACACCGCCGCCGAACTGCGCGTCCGGCGCGAGCAGATGCGGCTCGAATGGGGCACCCGCGACCAGGACGGCTACACCGGCTGGCTCCAGGTCACCGGGGGCGAAGGCGGCTCCGGCGAGGCGACGGTGCACCTCACCTTCCGCGACGAGAGCCACGACCCGGGCAAGGAGGCCGTCGACGCCGCGCTGGACGACAGCCTCCGGCGTCTGGAGGAGCAGGTGCGCCTGCGCGTCGACAACGCGGCGGGCTGAAGCGCGCCGACGGCCACCCGCCGCGAAGTCCTGGAGGTACGTGTGCGCCTCTCCCACAGCCGTCCCACCGACCCGGGTTACGCCCGCAAACGGCACGGGCGCGGCTTCCGGTACCTCGATCCGCACGGCCGTCCCGTACGCGACCGCGCCGAGCTGGAGCGCATCAAGGCACTGGTGATCCCCCCGGCGTGGCAGGACGTCTGGATCTGCGCCAAGGCGAACGGCCACCTCCAGGCCGTCGGCACCGACGACGCCGGGCGCCGCCAGTACCTTTACCACCCGCGGTTCCGCGCCGAGCAGGAGCGGGCCAAGCACGAGCACGTCCTCGACGTCGCGGCCCGCCTGCCGAGAGTGCGCCAGGCCGTGGAAGCGCACCTGGGTGACCGCGGGCTCACCCGGCAGAGAGTCCTCGCCACCGCCGTACGCCTTCTCGACCTGGGGTTCTTCCGGATCGGCAGCGACCGCTACGCCGATCTCAACGACACCTACGGCCTCACCACCCTGCTGCGCGAGCACACGCGCTGCGCACGCGGCGAGGTGGTGTTCACCTACCCCTCCAAGCAGGGCAAGGAGCAGGTGCAGGCGGTCGCCGACCCGCCCGCGTGCCGCAGTCTCAGCGCCCTCGCGCACCGCCGCAGCGGCGGCGACCGGCTGTTCGTCTACTGGGAGCGCCCCGACTGGCACGAGCTCAGCAGCGCGGAAGTCAACGCCTACCTCAAGGAGTTGGCCGGTCTGGAGATCACCGCCAAGGACTTCAGGACCTGGCACGCCACCGTCATGGCGGCCGTGGCCCTCGCCGTGTCCCAGGGCGCCGCGCACAGCGAGCGGGCGCGCAAGCGCGCCATCAGCCGGTCGGTCCAGGAGGTCGCCGCCTACCTCGGCAACACTCCGGCCGTCTGCCGTGCCTCGTACATCAATCCCCGGGTCATCGAGTTGTACGAGGAGGGCGTCACCGTGGCCGCCGTCCTGCCGCGCCTGGGCGCCACCGGTACGTACGGGATCCCGGCGACGCAGGGGCCCGCCGAGCGAGCCGTCCTGCGCATGCTCCGCACCGGGCGCGCGCCCAAGGGGCGGTGAGCCGTCACCCCAGCCGGTACTGGGCCCGGCGCTGCCAGCGCGCGCCGTCCCACGCGATCAGCTCGACCGCGCGTACGGGACAGACCAGTGGCAGCGAGGGCGCGAGTTCGCGCTCCAACTCGTCGTACGCGGTCTCTGGCGCGGCGGGCGCCTCGCTGGTGGCGATCGTCAGGTGCGGGTCGAGTCCGGCACCGAAGATCCCCCGGTACGGGACCGCTTCCGGCCACCGCTGGGTGAGCTCCTTGGTGAGTGCCTGGACCGGGTCGCGCGGCCACGGCTCCAGGTAGAGCACCCCCGGATAGCGGCCGAACTCGGCGAACGTCAGGGTGAAGGCGTCGTGCCCGGCGAAGAGCGCGGAGAGTTCCCGCTGCAGCGGCGCGTCGATGCGGCTCTCGTGCAGGAACGGGTAGAGCACGGTCAACATGGGCGGGGAAGGCGGTCCGGACCAGCGGATCGGCCTGGGGAACCTTGATGGTCAGTGCCGTGTCACCGGCCGTGTCGGGCCATCCGCCCGTCTCGTGCTCGCCTTCGGTGAGGTCCCCGTCTGTGGTCATGACACGCCATGGTCGCACGGGTGCCCGGCGGACCGCGGTCCCGCCCGCCGGGCGCCATCGGCGTCAGGCCGTCTGGGGCCGCCGCTCGACCCGCCCCACGTACCACCGCAAGGCCATGGAGACGGCTCCGAAGGCCAGGAACAGGGCGGTGGCTATGCCGAGCGTCCACCAGCGCAGGTCCCCGTCGACCGCCAGCTCGCTGCCCACCCCCGGGTGCAGGCTGTGCAGCAGCACGTGGAAGAAGAAGGTCAGGCCGACCAGATAGAGGGCGTACCAGGCGGGCTTGCTCCATTCCTTCAGGGTCCGCCCGTCCATGCCGGACAGCGGGAGCAGACCGAACACCACGACCTCTATGCCGGCGACGACCGCGAGCCCCACGGCGTAGGCGAGCACGTACCGGATGCTTCCGGGCCCGGCGTGCTCCTTCTGCGCGGCTTCCAGCAAGGGGGCGCCGAGGACCCAGATGAGGACCACGGCGGCCAGTACGCAGATCCCGCCGATCAGGATCGCCTGCCCCTTGGGCAGACCGTCGTCGGGGTCGTCGGGCCTTCGGCGGGGCGACCTGAGGGCCATATAGACCGCGACCAGGCCGTAGACGTACGGGACCGGGAACTCCAGGAACCGGGACATCGCCGTCATCAGGCCCGCGAGCAGCAGGCCCGCGGGGACCACGCGCAGCTCGGAGCGGATGCCGTCCCGGCGCGGGTGCTGGAGGGAGTCCTTGGTCTTCTCGTAGGCGACCAGGATGACCAGCATTCCTACGGCCGCACCGGCGACCTTGATCGCGGTCGACGGACTCAGCGTGGTGTCCGTGTCGGCCCAGACGGCCAGAGAGCCGCCGAGGAGCGCGAAGCCGCACGCCCTGAGCCACCCGGGCAGTCGCGGCGGCCGGGCCCGACTCCGCTCCTGGCGGCGGAGCCACCAGCGGCCCAGCGCGTTGTCGGCCAGCTGGGAGGGGAAGGCCCTCTCCAGCAGAAGGACCACCACCAGGAACCAGGCGGCCATGCCGACCGATCCGGCCAGGTCCTTCAGGGCCCAGGAGACGTCGGCCGGGGTGCGCAGGGCGCCGACGAGCCCGAGGTCCGGATCCTTGCTGGTCGAGCCGTGCCCGTCATCGTCCTTCGGGTCCTTCTTGTCGTCGTCGTGCGGGGAACCCGAGCCACCGTGGTGGTGATGGCCTTTGCCTCCGTGCCGCGTGCCCGAGCCGCCGCCCTGCTTCTGCGTGGGGCTGTTCGACGGCGTCGGCGTGATCGGTCCTGTCTTCCGCTCCGGGAAGCGGGTGGATCCTATGGGCAGTGGGAACAGCGTCAGCGGGTCCCGTGCGGGAAGGGTGATCTCTCCGGCCTTCTCCCGCTCCCGTCCCGGGCAGTCGAGGCTCACGTCCCGGCGGCCCGTCATGGCGGCGGGGATCCGGGCGTGGAGGTCGATCAGCTCCCAACGCCCCCGCTCGGCCGTGCCCTCGGTCGAGTCGGAGTCCAGCCAGGTGTCCAGCCGGCGGCCGCCGATGACGATCGCGCCGTTGACGCAGGCGGCCGGGTAGTCGGACATGTGGATCGTGACCTCGCGCGGGTCCTCCGTGGGTGTGGTGGCCGGTCGGTTCACCCGGTAGGGCGCCGAGTCCCGGACGTCTTGCGGGGTGCGACAGGTCGCGGTCACCTCGTGGCCTCCTTCCGCGGCGGAGGCCGGGACGTGGAACGCGACGGTGAAGCCTCCGCTCTCGGAGGGCGTGCCGCCCGTGACGGACTGCCCGTCCCACAGGATGTCCACCCCGGCTCCCGCGTCACACAAGAAGCCCGTGCCCCCGACGGTCAGACGGTCGCCCGGTTCTCCGGCGTCGGATGACAGGGAGACCTGCGGGTCGGGCCGGGCCGCCGCCACGACGCTGAACACGGCTTCGGCGGTCGGTGCGTCGGCCACGGCCGAGCAGGACGCCGTCATCTCGTACTGTCCCGGGGCGGCGTCCGTCGGCACGAAGACCCGCTGGGCGAATCCTCCGCCGGCGTCGACCGTCACGCTCACCGGCGTCTGTCCCTGCACGGTGAACGTCAGCGGGCCCGCCAGGCCGTCCCCGTCGGAGCAGTCGAAGTCGCTGCCCGTCGCCGTGAACGTCCCGCCCTGCGATACCTGTTCGCCCGGCGGGCCCAGGGTCGGGTCCACGGGATCGGGCAGTGGGTCCGGGTCGCCGGTCTCGGTGGGCGTGGGCTGCGGATCGGGCTGCGGCCCCGAGGGGGACGCGGCCGTGCCCGACGGCCCCGGCGTGGGATCCGTCCCGGTCGCGGCAACGGCCCCGTCCGCATCGCCGCCCACCAGGGCCACGCAGGGCATCGCCGCTGTGACGACGAGGAGCACCGCTCCCAGGAACGCCCCCCATAGTCGCCAGTTCCGTACTCGTCCCGTCCGCTTCATGGCCGTGTCCCCCCACGCCCGCGCGGCCCCCCGGCCGCGCCCCCTCGGCTCCCACTCTTGAGACGAACGACCGGCCCCCAGCCGTTTCCGGCCAAGGGGGCGCAGCGTGGTGCGACCGCACACTCAGCAGGGCAGCACAGCCCCGGCGCACGCTCCGCTCACGCCATCCTCTGCCGCGCGCCCCCGACGCACGGCCGCGGCGGCGCGCTAGGTCAGGTCCAGGTCGCTCTGCACCAGGTGGTGGTCGGAGTACGCGCTGGGGTGCACACGGTGGTCGAGAGAGGCGATGCCGCGGAGGAAGACGTAGTCGAACTTCAGGTTCCAGTCCGTGGTCGGCTTGCAGGCGCCGACCGGCGAGGGGTGGCACTGGGGGTCCGTGTCCGTGGCCAGGGCCCACATCCGGCGGAGCTCGGGTGCGCCCGGCACGGCGTTGAAGTCACCGAGGACGATCGCGCGGTCGTGCCGGGCCACCTGCGTGGCGAGCACACCGGCCTGGTCCGCCCGGACCGCTTCCTGGCTGCGCTGGGCGAGGTGCGTGTTGAAGACCCGGACGGACTTGCCGCCCACCTGGGTGGTGACGGCCATGTATCCGCGGTCCTCGGAGCCGCCGTCGGGGTACTCCACGTTCACGCGGTCCGTCATCGGTGCCGCGGAGAGGATCGCCTGGCCGAAGGCCCCAGGGCTCCACGGCCATCCCCCGCAGCGGCCGCGCTTGCGGAGAACCGAACCGTACTCCACGTGGTAGACGAGTCCGTGGAGGTCCTCCAGATAGTCGCGGATCCTCTCGACGTCCCGCACGCAGGCCTCTTGCATGCCGATGACCTGGGGCGCGTGGGCGGCGATCTCCGCTGCCCGGCCGACGTTGTTGTTCTCGCCGCAGGGATTGCAGATGTTCCAGGTCATGACCCGGTTCGGTACGACGTCCCGGACGGCTTCGACGGGCTGGGACCTGCCGAAGACGGCACCGCTCGGTCCGCTGGGGCCGATGAGCACCAGGCAGGCCACGACCAGGGCGCCCACGAGCAACCGCATGCCCCTTCCGAGCACCATCGCCTCCTCCAAGGGGTGACACGTGGGAGCTGACGTCGCCCCGCACGAGCGTCTCCCCGCACGAGGTTATGGGACGGACCTGTCGGTACCGCATGAGGCCCGGCGGATCTCGTGGTGCGCGGCCGGAAGCCGCCGCCGCGCTCAGGCCCGGCGCGGCGGCTTCCGGAGGCGGGCGGGCCGTCGCCGGAGCCCTACTCCACGGCGATGCCGTAGTCCGGCAGCAGCTGTTCCAGGCCGCCCGGGTATCCCTTGCCTCCCACGACGAAGTCCCAGTCGCCGCTCGCCCGGCGGCGGAAGGACCCGAGGACCAGGGCCGTCTCGCCCGCGCGGCCGTCGGAGACCTCGAGCTGCCCCAGTTCGGTCAGGGCGGGATCCAGCAGGCGGATGCGGGCGTCGGTGAAGTCCGAGAGGTCCGCGTCGGGGTTGGCCTCGGGGTCGATCGCGGCCACCAGGGCGAGCCGGTCCGCCGCTGCGGGCAGCGCTTCGAAGGAGACGCGGAGGGCGGCCTTGTCGGGCGGCGTGGCGGGGTGGGCGCGGACCGCCCCGTCCGGCGTCCGGGGGTTGTTGAAGAACACGAAGTGGTCGTCGCTGAGGACGCGGTGGCCCGAGCAGACGAGCGCGCACACGTCGAGGGCCACGGTGCCGGACCAGGACATCCCCAGGACGTTGTGGTCCTCCGTCTGCGGCGCGGGGGCCGGAGGCGGTGCGGGCGCGGTGCGCTCGCCCAGGCGGCCGTGCAGTCCGTGCCGGTGCAGCAGGTCGACGAGCTCGCTGCCCGATATCAGCTCCAGGGGCTTGCCGTTGGCGAAGGTGTGGGAGCCGGGCCCGAATCCCGACGTGGTGACCAGCACGCCCTTGTTGGCGCCCTGGTCCTGGACCGTGCCGTACAGGTCGCGCACCGCCGTGGGCGGCACGGTGTTGCGGTAGCGCTTCACCTGCACGACGATCTTGCCGCCGCGGATCGGGGTGGGGTCCAAGGCGTCGACGTCCACCCCGCCGTCGTTCGAGCGCTGCGTCATGACGGCCTGCATGCCCATGGCGCGGAAGAGGTCCGCGACGAGCGACTCGAACACGATCGGATCCATGTCGTACAGATCCGGTTCGTCACCGGCACCGCCGTGGGTCACGACGTGGTTGCCCACGTCGTCGGGCCTGCGCCCGAGGCGCACGGGCACCAGCTGGTCCGGCCGTGCCGTCAGCTGGCCCCTGAGCCCGTCGGCCAGGCAGCTCACCGCGTCCACCTGCTCCAGATGCATCTGCGTGAACGTGGAGCGCGGCGCCATGACGGTGGCCAGGAAGATCTGGGTCTGCCTGCCCGTCGCCGGGTCGTGGTCGTCCACGAATCCGTTCAGGGCCACCGATTCGAGGACTCCGTGCTCGTCGGCGGCGAAGAGGTCGTGCAGGACGAGCAGCAAGCACTGGGCGAGGACGTCGCGGTACAGGGACCGGCGCTGGCTCACCGGGCGCGGTGTCTCCTTCTCCTCGTCGGCGGTGACCATGTACCGCACGGACTTCGTCTCGGGGACGACGTCGAAGCCCGGAAGCTCCCAGTCGAGGACCAGCTGTCGTGCCGCCGGGTCGTAGGCCGCGGAGATCCGGCGCGGGAAGCTCTCGGGCCAGGCGGTGGAGGCGTAGAGGGCGGCGGAGAAGTACTCCACGACGGATTCGGGGTCGCCGCGCCGCACTCCCGCGGACACCTCGGCGATGCTCGCGTTGTAGCCGCGCACCTCCGAGAGCTGGCTCTCGGCCCACTGTGCGTACTGCTGGTGGAGTGCGGCCAGTTGTTGCTGCCGCCGGGTCTCCGCCGCCTGCGCGGCCTGCCAGTCGTGTTCGAACCTGGCCCGTGCCTCGGCCTGTGCCTGGGCGCGCCGGCTCGCCGTCCAACCGCCCTGGGCCTGGTACTGGTTCGGGTCCGGCATGGTGACCGGCACGGCCAGGTGTCCCGGCGCGAACGGCTCGACCTCCTCGGGCCGCAGGAGCATGGCCGCCCGGAAGGCGGGGCCGCGACACCCCGACGCCAACAGCGCCTGGAGCGCCTCGACTTGGGAGTCCAGTTCCTCGGTCCGCCGCCTGGCCTCCGCCTGGCGGTATTCCCGGTAGTCACGGGCCTGCTGGCGCTGCTGGGCACGAGCCTCCCGCTCCCGCTCCCTCCGCAGCCTGGCTTCGGCTTCCCTCTGGCGCTGTTGCTGGCGCTGCGCCTCGGCCCAGACACCGACCAGACCACTAGAGCGACGACTCATGCGCGGTAAGCCCTCCCCAGGACGTCAGTCGTCCACCGACCGCCGATCGCCCCCTCGACCAGCGGTGATGAATCAAGAGGGAACAACTCTATCCAGCAATCGACGTCCATCTCCAAACGTGCCGGAGGCAAAGTCCCCCCGGCCGACCGCCTCCGCGGCCCCCCTTCACGACGAGGGCGGGCCCGGCGCCTCAAGACCCGGCGCCAGGAAGCCCCTTCAGGATCCGTCGCCCGCCGTGGGTGGCGCTATCGCGGAAGATCCGGGCGCGGCCGACGGGGCGCACGAACCGCCCCCGCCGCCGGAGTCGCCGCACGGCTGCGGGGGCGAGCTGGAGGTGCTGCCCGTCGTCCCGTCGACGGAGGGGCTGCTGCTGTCGACGCCGCCGATGTCTCCGCCGGGGTACACCCCGATGCCGCTGATCTCGCCTTCGCCGGGCGCGACGGGTGGTGCGGAGGCCGGCGGGATGTCGTCCCCGCCTTCGCGGCCGCCGTCGCGCCCTTCGCCGCCGCCCGCTCCCCCGGCGTCCCCGACGCCGCCGTGATCGGCGGTGCCGCCTCCTCGGTCGCCGGGCGCCTCCGCGCTGGAGCCGCCGGACTGCGCCGAGGCGAGCGGGGACGCCGGTCCGTCGGTGCCGCCCCGCTGATCCGACGGAGTCCGGCCGCCACCGCCGCAGCCCGCCGCGCCGCAGACCACGAGAACCACCACGAGGCCCACCGCGCCCGCACCCCTGAGGCGTCGCATCATCCGCATCGCATCCCCTTGGACAGCTGTGGGTACGCTGCCTGCCGAAAGCGTCCCACCGCGCCGCGCGGGCCGCAGCACCGTGCGTGACCGGCGTAAGGAATCTGAGCATCTTGGTGGAGCGGCGTGACTCGTGACACCGTATGTCTCCCCCGGCCCGCCCCCGGCGACCCACGCGTTCGCCGATGGTCCGCAGCGCGGGGAGGCCGCACCGCGGTCGTCCCGGCCGTCTCGCCCCGGGATGGCCGGAACGCGCCCATAAAACCGTAAAGCGGCTCTCAAGGATCGTCGGGATCTATCGTGCGCATGCGGCCACGCCAGGTGGCCGCCCTTCTGTCGGCGCCGTACCCGAGCCAGAGGTCCTGATGCTGCGCAACGCCCTCTCACTGGCCGCCCTTTCCCTCGCTGTCCTGGTGGGTGCTCCCGCGCTCACCGCCGTCCCCGCGTCCGCCTCCGCCACCACGAACCGAACCGCTCAGGCCGATCCTCCGCCGCCGCCCACCTCCTGGGAGAGCGCGGGAGTCTTCGACACGGAGGCCGAGTGCGCCGACGCGGGCCGGAGCCAGCGGTTCTTCTTCACCTGCCGCCACGAGTGGTGGGAGGTCGGGTACCGCTGGCGGCTGTGGATCTACAAGGGCGACCCCGTCACCAGGAGCACCGCCGGACCGGCGGGCGCGCGGCAGCGGCCGGACTGGGAGTTCGAGGCCAGCTACTACCGGTACGCCTGGTGCGGTCACGCGGGAGCCGACGGCGTGCCCCGGTACTGGACGGCCTATCAGTGCCGGACGGTGCACCTCGGCGGCGATGTGTTCCGCTACGACCTGTGGGTGTGCCACAAGGACGAGTGCCGGACCCGCGCCCGTTCCGACGGCGCTTCACGGCGCTAGACGGCGCCAGACGGCTCTTGACGACGGCGTCCGCGCGTCGCCTCCCGCCGCGAGCTGTGCCCCCTGTCCCGACGGCGCATGGCACGCGACACTGACACGAGAAGGGGCCAGTGGGACGTCGTCCCGTCAGCGCCCCGGAGCCCGTTCCGCACCGCTCGATGCCCACAGGAACGCACCACCGAGCGTCCTTGGAAGAGGTGAGGTGCATGGAACTCCCCCTCGTCGTAGGCATCGACGGGTCCGAGCACAGTCTGCGCGCCGTCGACTGGGCCGCTGACGAGGCCGCCGTGCGCGGGGTGCCGCTGCGCCTGGTGCACGCCGCGTCGCGGAAGGGCGACGGCCTCCCGCTCTCGGACGTACCGGGCGAGCCGTCGGCCGGGGAACTGGCCGACACCGTCGTCGACATCGCCGCACGGCGGGCGCACCGGCGCGACGAGAACCTCAAGCTCTCCGTCCGCATCAGCGACGAGGATCCGGTCCCCGCGCTGCTGCGCGAGGGCCGCGGCGCCGTCGCGCTGGTGATCGCCTCGCGCGGGCGCGGCCGCCTCGTGGAACTGCTGCTCGGTTCGGTCAGCCTCGGCGTCGCCGCTCGGGCCGACTGCCCGGTGATCGTGCTCCGCGGCAGCCACGACAACCAGGCCAGGGCCGGGACGCGGCAGCGCGTCGTGGTCGGCGTGCCCGAGCAGCGGCTCTCGGCGGCCGTCCGGTTCGCCGTCGACGAGGCCGAGCGGCGCCACGTCGCCCTGGAGGCCGTACGGGTGTGGCGCCGTCCGCTGCACGGGACCGGCGCCGCCGGTCACGGGCCTGGGGAGCACGCCGACGGCCACGAGCGGCGCGCGGCGGACGGCCTCGCCTCGGCCGTGCGCGAGGCCGTGGCCGGCCACCCAGCCGTCAAGGTGCTCAAGCAAGTCGTCGAAGGCGCCGCGCACCTGGTGCTCCTCGACGCCTCGGCCCGCGCCGACCTGCTCGTCATCGGCGCTCGGCGAGGACCCGGGCCGCACCTCGGCCGGGTCGCCCACGCGCTCCTGCACCGCTCCGCCTGTCCGGTCGCCGTCGTGCCGCAACCGGCGTGAGCCCCGTACGGGCTCAGCGGCGTGCCCCCGGCAGGCGTTCCAGGCTCTCCTCCAGTTCGTCCAGTGCCCGGCGCGCGGTGGCGATGCGGGAGCGCAGCTCGTGCTCGGCGTCCGCCGCTTCGTCCGGCGGCGCCTGTGGGTTCCGCCGCTGCCGTGCCTCGTGCTGCTCCTCCATCGTGCGTGCCTCGTCGAGGGAGGTGATCACCACGCCGATGAGGACGTTGACCAGGACGAAGGAAGCGATCAGGACGTACGTCGCGTAGTAGACGATGCTCCAGCGGGAGATCTCCAGGCCCGCGCGGACCGCGTCGCCGAGGCCGTCGAGGGTCATCAGGAGGAACAGGGTGAGCACGGCACGGCCGATGGAGCCGAAGTGCTCGGGGTCGGCGTCGGCGAAGAAGACCCAGCCGACCATCGCGTACACGTAGAGCACGAGCGTGCCGACGAGCAGGAAGCTCACCGTGCCGGGCAGGCTGCGGCCCACCGCGACCAGCACGATGCGCAGTTGCGGCAGGAAGCGTGCGGTGCGCAGCACCCGGGCCAGGCGCAGCAGCCGCAGCACCGTGGTGTTCTCGCGCGCGAACGGCAGGAAGGCGCAGAGGACGACGGCGAGGTCGAAGAGGTTCCACGGGTCGCGGAAGAAGGCGCGCGGCCGGTCGGCGTGCGCGCCGAGCCGCAGGAGGACCTCCGCGGTGAAGAGCACGAGGAAGCCGTGCTCGACGAGCTTCAGCTCCTCGTGCCAGCGGTGCACGACCCCGGTGTACGTCTCCACGCCCAGGACGGCGGCGTTGGCGAGGATGAGGACGAAGACCGCCAGGCCGAACCAGCGGGACTCGGTCAGACTTCGGCAGCGCTCAGCGAGCGCTCGTCTGCCGCGTGTTGAGCGCGTGCGCCCGTCGTAGATCATCGGGTATCGCACTGCCCCTCGCCGGAATCCCGTATGCCACTTGCCGGAAGTTGATCTTACGATCTCCGGCCGTGCCGGGCGTCCCTCCAGGGCGAGAATGGCCTGGTCGCGCTGTCCGTGCCGCGATCCTTGCCCGCAGCGGGCCGTACGGCCGCCGAACTCCGGGCCGCCGCCCCCGGATGCGGTCCGCGCTCCGCCAGGGGCCGCGCTCCGACCGGCGCTTATTCTCCTGTTCATGGAGGCACTGGCCGCACGTCTTTCACAGTTGGATTCGCATGTCGAGGGCGCGATCCGCGTCGTCATGTACTACGACACGCTGATGCGGCGGCGGGTCGACCTCCCGGCGCTCGCCCGGGCGTCGGCGGGCCTCGCCGAGTGCGCGGCCGGGATCCGGCTGCACGGCGCGGGGCGGCCGATCCGCTTCTCGCCCGACGGCACCGAGGCGAGGGCCCCGGCGCCGACCGCGTCCTCCACGGTGTCGATCACGCTCGACGAGGAGGAGATCGGCGCGGTGTGGCTGGAGCGCACCGGCCCGGCAGGGCCGCTCGACGAGGTCCTCCTCGACCGGCTCGCCATCGCCGCAGCGGCGGTGGTCGAGCGGTACGGTCCGGCCCGTACCACCATGGCCGACCCCGCCCTCGTGGAGCTCGCCATCAGCGGCGACAGCGACGCGGCGGCCAGGGCCCGCGCACTGCGCCTGTTGGGGTTCGCCACCGGTGTGCCGCTGCGCGTCGTCGCCGTGCGCTCGTCCGTTCCGCTCGACCGGATCAGCGCCGCGCTCTGCCCGGACCGCCCGGTGAAGGCGGCCCCGGTCGGTGACGTGGGCGTGGTCCTGGCCAGTGCCGTGGCCGTGGACCGCTTCCCGGCGGGCGTGCGCGCGGGCATCGGCACCTCCGACAGTCCCGAACGGTCCTGGGGCGAGGCCCGGACGGCACTGCGCTTCGCCACCGAGCGGAGGCCGGTCGTCCGTTTCGACGGCCTGGGCGCGCTCGCGCTCCTCGCGCAGGTGCCGCGGGAGGCCGCGCGCGGCAACGCCGACGTGGCCGCGATCGGCCTCGTCGCCGGCGCCCCCGAGGACTTGGAGACGCTGGAGGCCTACTGCGCCACGGGCTCGCTGCGCCGCGCCGCCGACCGGCTCCATCTGCACCACAGCAGCGTCGCCCGGCGGCTCGATCTGATCGGCAAGGTCCTGGGCTTCGAACTCACCACGCCCGCGGGCCTGGTCCGCGCCGCCCTCGCCCTCACGGCGTGGCGGCTGCTCGACAGCTGAGGCCCCCTCGGGACACAGGCCGCCGGTGCGCCTGTGACACTGTCCCGATGATCGTCAGACTCGCGACTGAGAGCGACTTCCCCGGCTTCCTGAGCCTGGCGGGCCAGGTGGAGCACTGGTTCGGCCCGATGGTGGAGGAGCCCGGCTTCCACCGTGCCGTGCGGGAACACATCGGCGGCTCCTCGGCCCTGGTCGCCCCCGCGCCCTCGGGGACGGGGCTGCTGGGCGGGCTCCTGTTCGGCGGGAGCGCCCCGACGTACCACGTCCACTGGCTCGTCGTCTCCGCACAGGCCCGCGGCCAGGGCGTGGGGCAGGCCCTGATGGCGGAGGCCGGGCGCAGGTTCGGCCCGGGGCCGGGCACCATCGAGGTGATCACTTTCGGGGCCGACCACCCGGGCGCCGTCACCAGCGGCGCCCGCGACTTCTACGCCCGCCTCGGCTTCACCCCGGCCGAGGCCGCGGAGCCGGGGCCGGAGGGCGGTTCGCGGCAGGTCTTCCGGTGCGCCATGCCGGTGTGAGCCGGTCACCAGGTGTCCGCAGGGGCCTCGCCCTCCTCGCCGTCTCCGAACCTCTGGAGGTGGAACTGCGGAAACCGCACGGCGTCCGGGTCGAGCAGGTCGACGAGTTCGACCAGCTGGCGCTGTAAGGCCCGCAGGCGCGGCGCGGAGGGCGCGCCGTCCGCGGCGATCGTGTCCACGTCGGCCAGGGCCGTGGCGAACCACGCCCTGAAGCGCTCGTCGGCGTCGAGTCGTTCGCAGAACTCCGCGTAGTCGAGGCAGCGCCTGCGGCCCGGCTCGCTGTCGGGGTGGATCATGACACTGCCGATGGCTCGCTGCTGGATGCGGAACAGGCGCAGCTCGTCGTGGTGGGAGGTGGACCTGTTGAGGGTCTCGGCGATCCGGGACAGCTGGTTCATGACGCCGCGGTTGGGGCCGCTGCCGCCGAGGTCGAGGAACTGGACGTCCCGCCGGAGGATTTCGACCCAGCCCAGGTATTCGGCGATGACGTAGACGGTGCTGCGCCGGGCCAGTTCCGCGTCCTGCTCGGTGCCCTGGAGCAGGAAGAAGGCGAGGTATCTGCCGCGCAGGATGTTGTACAGGCGGCTCTGGAGGTCGAAGGCCGCCCAGGCGAGGGACGCCCCGTACTGGTTCATGTAGTTGAGCCGCTCGGCCGCGGCTGTCCGGCGCTGCTGCCAGTAGCCGAGGAACGCCGTCGTCGCGGCACTGGCCAACGCCACGGCCGCCGAGATCCACGTGAGCGCGTCCACGGGGAAAACCTAGGGGCACCGGCACGCGCCTGTCAGGCACGTGCCGGTGCCGAGAGTACCGCCCAGGCTTCCGCAGGCCCCTCAGGCGTCCGCGCCGCCGAAGTCCGGCGCCACCGGCGACAGCTCGGCCCACACGATCTGGCCGGTGCCGCCCCCGCTCGGCGTGACGCCCCAGTCCCGCGCCAGCGCGTCCACCAGGGCGAGGCCGCGGCCGCTCTCCCTGTCGAGGTCCGGTGGGCGCTGCGCGGGCACCGTGTCCCCTCGGGCCTGGTCCTCGACCTCGATGCGCAGCCGCTGGCCGGTCACGCACAACCGGCACACCACGTGGTCGCCGAAGGCGTGCGCGATCGCGTTGGTGACGAGCTCGGAGACCAACAGGACCGCGTCGTCGCCGACTTCCGGGGCGAGGTTCCACTCGGTCATCCGCTCGCGCACGTGCAGGCGTGCCGCCCGTACGGAGGCAGCGACGGCCGGTAAACGGAACACGGTCGACCGGTGCGCGGGCAGGGGCCCGGGCACGAGATCCGAAGGCGTGGGGTGGGTGGGGGAAACCACGTGGGTCGCCTTTCGTTCGCCGTCGCCTCACCGACGGTGTCGGCCACGCACCACGGCGTGACGACGCGTACGTGCTCGCCCTCCGCCCGTCGTCGGGCCGCCGAGGCGATGGCACCGGACCGGCACCGCCGCGGGCGAGTCATGGGCTGGGCCCGTCCTGGCCCGCCCTGTCATGACGGGCCGTCAACTCCGTGATCATCACGGGCTCTTGGCCTTCCTGACAGGACGTCCACTGTGACATCTGTGAAGAGCGGACTGCAACCGCTGAGTTGAAATTTTCAATTCGTCACGCGCAAGCTGCTCACATCAGCCGATGATCGTGACAGACTGCGACCGAGGCACCGGTGAGTTGCCCTGGGCGGGCGCTACCGCGGTACGGGTGCGGGGAGGTGGGGCATGACAGCGCAAACGGCGTGGGGCGGCGCCCCCTCGGTCCTGCGCATGATCCTCGGCAAGCGGCTCGAGGACCTGCGGACGCGCGCCGGCCTGACGTACGAGCAGGCGGGCGAGGCCATCGGCGTCAGCCACTCGACGATCCGACGGCTCGAAGCCGCCAAGGTGGCGCGACTGCGCCTCTCCGACGTCGAGAAGCTCCTGCGGACGTACGGCGTCGCGGACCAGCGCGAGATCGACACCTTCCTGCAGTCGGTCCGCGAGGCCAACCAGCGCGGCTGGTGGCACTCGTACCGCGACGTGATGCCCGACTGGTTCGCCGCCTACCTCAGCCTGGAGCAGGCCGCCCACCACATCCGCGCCTACGAGTCGCAGTTCGTCCACGGCCTGCTCCAGACGGAGGACTACGCCCGCGCGCTGCTGAGCGCGGGCAATCCGCACGCCGCGGCCGAGGTCACGGAGCGCCAGGTCGCCCTGCGCATGGAGCGTCAGGAACTGCTGACCCGCGCCGCTCCCCCGCACCTGTGGGTCGTGATGGACGAGACCGTGCTGCGCTGGCCGGTCGGCGGCAGCGCCGTGATGCGCGCGCAGATCGACCATCTGATCGCGGTGACGGCGCAGCCCCACGTGACCTTGCAGGTCATGCCCTTCAAGAACGGCCCCCACCCGGCCATGCGGGCGGGAGCGTTCCACATCTTCCGGTTCAAGGCCCCGGAGCTACCGGACATCGTCTACGTCAACGGCCTGGTCGGGGCCGTCTACCTCGACAAGGGCGACGACGTGGTGGTCTACCGCGAGGCCCTGGACCGGCTCGGCGCCCAGGCGGCGCCCGCCCGGAAGACCGAAGCCCTGCTCGGCGCGATCCGTAAGGAGCTGTGAGTGCACCCCATACGCAACGGCATGCCTTCCCGGGAGCTCGGCGCCCACGGTTGGCGCAAGCCCTGGAGCGACGACGCCGGAGGCGCCTGCCTCGAGGCGAAGAAGCTCGTCGACGGGCGGGTGGCCTTCCGCCAGTCGACCGACCCCGGCGGGCCCGCGCTGATCCTCACGCCTCGTGAAGTGGCCCGCTTCCTCGCGAGCGTGAAGGCCGGCGACGCCGACTTCCTCTGCTAGCACGGCGGCCCCTCGGGGCCTGGCTCTTCCCCCGTTCCGCGCACGGCCCGGGCCGCTCCCGCGAAACGGTTCACCACACAGGCACGCCGCGCATGTCACGGCGCAACTCATCGCACCGCTCACCGCACCGCTCACCGCACAGCGAGATCACGACTGACAGGAGGGGCCGTGTCGCACGACGACGGATGGCCGGCCGACCGGATCGACACCGCCAGCGCGCACTCGGCGCGCATCTACGACTACATCCTCGGCGGCAAGGACTACTACCCCGCCGACAAGGAGGCAGGGGACGTGATGGCCCAGGAGTGGCCCGCCCTGCCCATCCACATGCGGGCCAACCGCGACTTCATGGACCGCGCCGTGACGTATCTGGCGCGGGAGGCGGGCATCCGGCAGTTCCTCGACATCGGGACCGGCATCCCGACCTCGCCGAACCTCCACGAGATCGCCCAGTCGGTCGCCCCGGCGTCCCGGGTCGTGTACGTCGACAACGACCCCATCGTGCTCACGCTGTCCCAGGGGCTGCTCGCCAGCAGCACCGAGGGCATGACCTCGTACATCGAGGCCGACATGCTCGACCCCGACACGATCCTGAACGCCCCCGAGCTGCGCGAGACCCTGGATCTCGACCGGCCCGTCGCGCTCACGATCATCGCGATCGTGCACTTCCTCCTCGACGAGCACGACGCCACCGGCATCGTCAAGCGCCTCCTGGAACCACTGCCGTCGGGCAGCTATCTGGCGATGTCCGTCGGCACCGCCGACTTCGCGCCGGAAGACGTGGCGCGGGTGGCCCGCGAATACGCGGCACGGGGCCTGCCCATGCGGCTGCGCACCCGGGCCGAGGCCGAGCGGTTCTTCGAGGGCCTGGACCTGGTGGAGCCCGGGATGGTCCAGGTCCACAAGTGGCGCCCGGACGGTACGGAGGGTGAAATGATCAAGGACGAGGACATCGCCATGTACGGCGCTGTCGCCCGCAAACCCTAGTTTCCCGCCGGGCGCGGTGCGCCCGCTGCTGCGGCTTCGGCACGGGGTACGAGACCCTTGCCACAAGCCATGAAAGCTTGAATTACTGACCCCGAAACAAGATCGGCCGATAGCTCGGCCGCCCGGCTCGGACGGGGGTATCCGCCCATGGCGCGTACACCGGCACTCCTGGACGCCGCGGAGCGGCTCGGTCGTGAGGAGCTCGAAGCGCTGCAGCTCGAGCGCCTTCAGGACACCTTGCTGCACGCGTACGAGAACGTTCCCTTCTACCGGGCCGCGTTCGACGCGGCGGGGCTCAGCCCCGACGACTGCCATACGCTGCCCGACCTGGCCCGCTTCCCCTTCACGACGAAGGCGGACCTGCGGGCCAACTATCCCTTCGGGATGTTCGCCGTGGAGCAGTCGGAGCTGCGGCGCCTGCACGCGTCGAGCGGCACCACGGGCCGTCCCACGCTCGTCGGCTACACCGAGCAGGACCTGTCGATGTGGGCGGACGTCGTGGCCCGCTCCATCCGTGCCGCGGGCGGCAGGCCCGGCCACAAGGTCCATGTGGCCTACGGCTACGGCCTGTTCACCGGCGGGCTCGGCGCGCACTACGGCGCGGAGCGGCTCGGCTGCACGGTGATCCCCGCGTCCGGCGGCATGACCGCCCGCCAGGTGCAGCTCATCCTGGACCTGCGCCCCGAGATCATCATGGTGACGCCCTCGTACATGCTGACGCTCCTGGAGGAGTTCGAGCGGCAGGGCATCGATCCGCGCAACACGTCCCTCCAGGTCGGCATCTTCGGCGCGGAGCCGTGGACGGAGGAGATGCGGCAGGAGATCGAGGAGCGGTTCGCCATCGACGCGGTGGACATATACGGGCTCTCGGAGGTGATCGGCCCCGGGGTCGCGCAGGAGTGCGTCGAGACGAAGGACGGCCTGCACATCTGGGAGGACCACTTCTATCCGGAAGTGGTCGACCCGATCACCGGGGAGGTGCTGCCCGACGGTGAGCTCGGCGAGCTGGTCTTCACCTCGCTCACCAAGGAGGCCATGCCCGTCATCCGTTACCGCACCCGGGATCTCACGCGGCTGCTGCCGGGCACGGCCCGGGTCTTCCGCCGCATGGAGAAGGTCACGGGCCGCTGCGACGACATGGTCATCCTGCGCGGTGTGAACCTCTTCCCCACGCAGATCGAGGAGATCATCCTGCGCACGCCGGGCCTCGCCCCGCACTTCCAGCTCTGTCTCACCAGGGAGGGCCGCATGGACGCCCTCACGGTGCGCGTGGAGTCCCGCGTGGACACGCCGCGCGGGCGCCGCGTCACCGCCGCGCGCGAGGTCGAGTCGGCGGTCAAGGACTCCATCGGCGTCTCCATCTCCGCGGAGGTCGTCGACCCCGAGTCGATCGAGCGGTCGGTGGGCAAGGTGAAGCGGATCGTGGACATGCGCCACCTCAAGCCCTGACGGCGGGCCGGCCCGCGGGGCCCGCGCGCCCCGTCACAGCCCTGCCAGGAAGGCGTCCACGGCCCTCGCGAACGCCTCCGGGCCGGTCTCGTGCACGGTGTGCCCGGTGTCCAGCTCCACCAGCCGGACCCGCGCCCGCCGCCGGGCCATCTCCCGCGCCTGCCCGGCGCCGAGGACCCGGCTGCGGCGCCCCCGGACCAGCAGCGCCGGACAGTCACTGCCGAGCCAGTCGGCCCAGTGGTCACCGTTCAGCGCCTGCTGTGAGGCGATCATGTCCGCCGGGTGGAAGGCGAGCCCCCAGCCGTCCGCGTACGCGCGTACGGCACCGGACACGTACGGGGCCGACGCGCCGAGTTCCCTCAGCAGGGCGGCCCTGGTGGGCGCCCGGCGTGGCCAGTCCAGGCAGAAGGAGAGATCTCCGTCGGGCGCGGCCCCGATGTCCACGACGACGAGGGCGCGCACGAGGCGCGGCTGTCGGGCGGCCAGCTGGTAGGCGTTGACGCCGCCGAGCGAGTGCCCGAGGACGACGACGTCCGTCAGGCCCAGATGGCGCAGGACCGCCGCGGCGTCGTCGACGTATCCGCGCCGGGAGTAGTCGTCGGCCCGGTCCGAGCGGCCGTGCCCGCGCTGGTCGGGCGCGATGACGCGCCACCGGCCCGCCAGGGCCCGGGCCAGGGGCGCGAAGGTGCGGCCGTCGCTGAAGTGGCCGTGCAGGGCGAGGAGTACCGGGCCGGGGCCGCCGTGGTCGCGGTAGCACAGGCGGTGCCCTCCGGGGCCGTCGACGTACGCGACGGCCGCGGTGGCGGGAAGCCCCGGCGGCTCACGGGACGCGGAACGCACGCCGGTAGGCGCCCGGGGTCGTGCCGGTCCGGGCGCGGAAGCGACGGCGCAGATTGACCGCGGAGGAGAGGCCGACGCGGGCCGCGATCGCCTCGACGGGCAGGTCCGTCTCCTCGAGGAGGGTGCGGGCCGCGGCCACCCGCCGGGAGAGCAGCCACGCGCCCGGGCTCATGCCCAGCTGGTCGGTGAAGCGGCGGGCCAGGGTGCGGGGCGAGACGCCGAGGTGCGCGGCCAGGTCGGATACCGACAGCGGCGTCCCGAGGCGGTCGTCGGCCCATGCCAGCAGGCCGTCGAGCGCGTCCCCGGGCGGAGGCGGCGGCGCGTACTGCGCCTGGCCGCCCTCGCGGTGCGGCGGCAGCACCATGTGCCGCGCGAGCAGGGCGGCGTACGCGGCCCCGTGGTCGTTCCGCACGAGGTGCAGGCACAGGTCGAACCCGGCGCCCGCGCCGGCGCTGGTGGCGATGTCGCCGTGGTCCACGTAGAGCCTGTCCGGCTCCACGCGCACCTGGGGGAACTCACGCCGCAGCTGTTCGGCGCGGGCCCAGTGCGTGGTGGCCGTGCGCCCGTCAAGGAGCCCGGTGCGGGCCAGGGCGAACACGCCGGAGCAGATCGTGACCAGCCGCGCCCCGCGCGCGTGCGCCCGCAGCAGCGCCTCGCGTACGGGCTCGGAGAGCGGCTCCTCCACCGGCAGCCAGCCGGGGATGACCACGGTGTCCGCCGCGTCGATCGCCGACAGGTCCCGCGTCACGGACATCGCGTACCCGCCGGTGGTCGGCACCGGGCCGGGCACCTCCGCGCACGTCTCGAACGCGTAGTGCCGGGGCACGCCCGGCCGCTGGGTGCCGAAGACCTCGACGGCGCAGCCGAGTTCGAAGACCGACTGCACCGGCCGCACCAGAGCCACCACGCGATGCATGGCACAAAAGTACCCCATGGTGTCACGGCGGACTCTGCCCCGCCCGGCCGCGACAGGGCACTGTTGCGGGCATGCACCCCGAGATACTCATGCAGGAGGGCTACACCTCCGTCCCTGCCGCCACGTCCCCGGCCCGCGAGCTGTTCCCCGGGATCCGCGTACGCCCCCTGTGGCGGGGGCCGACCGGCGCGCACGCCACCATGCTGGAGATGGACGCGGGTACGTCCTGGCCGCACCGCGACGTCCACGAGCCCGGCCCCGAGGAGGTCTACGTCGTCGCGGGCACCTTCAACGACGGGGCGCGCGACTACCCGCCCGGTACGTTCCTGCACGCCCCGGCCGGTTCGTGGCACGTGCCCTCGACGCGCACCGGCTGCACGCTGTTCGTCTTCTATCCGGAGGGCTAGCGCACTCTTCCGCCGTGGCCGGGCCGGGTCACTCCCCCTCCGGTGCGTCGACGATGTCGCCCTTCTTGTCGACGGTGTGCGTGCGCCAGTACACGTCCCACTTGTCGTCGACCTTCTGCGGCACCTTCCCCTCGGGATAACGCGTGTATCCCTTCGGCTCCTTCGTGCCGTCCTTGACGCACGCGGAGCCGGTCCCCCCGATGGTCATGACGGGGTACTCGCCGTCGCTGCAGATGTCGTCCCGGAAGGAGAGTCCGGAGCAGCCGCTGAGCGTGACGACCGCGGCGGCTCCCGTGAGCGCGGCGACCGCGGCGGTGCGGGTCCGTCGGCGGGAGGCGGTGCGCGGGCGGGTGGCGTTGGGGGGCATGGTCGTCTCCTGTTGCTCGTCCGGTCCGCCCCCCACTGTGGTCGACGGTGACCGCCCGGACCTGAGTACGCGTACTCAGGTCCGGTGCCGCGATCTGCCCCTCCCCCCATCCACCCGGCCGGCACGGTCCTGGCGAGAGGCCCTGGAGGCCGGCCCGGTCGCGCGCCGGGCCGAGGCGTTCAGTCGTCCGAGAACCGGTCCCGCAGCTCCCGCTTCAGGATCTTGCCGCTGGCGTTGCGGGGCAGTTCGGCCACGAACAGGACCCGCTTCGGGGCCTTGAACGCGGCGAGCTTCTCGCGGACGTGGGCGATGAGTTCGGCCTCGGTGACCTGCGCCTTGTCGTGGGCCGGGACGACGACGGCCGTCACGGCCTCGATCCAGCGCGCGTCCGGCAGGCCGATCACCGCCGCCTCCGCGACGGCGGGGTGGGTGTAGAGGGCCTCCTCCACCTGGCGTGAAGCGACCAGCACCCCGCCGGAGTTGATGACGTCCTTCACGCGGTCGACGACGGTGAAGTAGCCTTCCGCGTCGCGCACGGCCAGGTCGCCGGAGTGGAACCAGCCGCCGCGGAAGGCCTCCTCGGTCTCCTCCGGCTTGCCCCAGTAGCCGTCGCACAGCTGCGGGGAGCGGTAGACGACTTCGCCCTGCGTCCCGTCGGGCACCTCCTTGCCGCTGACGTCGACGACCTTGGCCTCCACGAAGAGCACCGGCCGCCCGCAGGAGGCCAGCCGCCCCTCGTGCTCGTCGGGCCCGAGGACCGTGGCGAGCGGGCCGATCTCGCTCTGTCCGAAGCAGTTGTAGAAGGCGAGCCCCGGCAGCCGTTCCCGCAGCCTCTCCAGGACCGGCACCGGCATGATCGAGGCGCCGTAGTACGCCTTGCGCAGCGCGCTCAGGTCGCGGGTGGCGAAGTCGGGGTGCTGGGAGAGGCCGATCCACACCGTGGGCGGCGCGAAGAGGCTGTCGGCGCGGCCCGCCGCGACGAGCTCCAGGATCCGCGTGGCGTCGGGCCCGTCGAGGATCGTGTTCTCGGCCCCCACCGCCAGGTACGGCAGCAGGAACACGTGCGTCTGCGCGGAGTGGTACAGCGGCAGCGAGTGCAGCGGCCGGTCCGAGGCCTTCAGATCCAGCGCGTGCACTGCGCTGACGTACGCGTGGACCAGGGCGCGATGGCTCATCATGGCGCCCTTGGGGTGGGCAGTCGTGCCCGAGGTGTACAGGAGCTGCACGAGGTCGCCGCTGTCCGGCTCCTCCCCGTCGTACGGCGCCGCGGTGGCGAGCCGCGTGAGCAGCGAGTCGGCCGCGTCGCGCAGGGGCAGCACCCGCACGGTGTCCGGGAGCCGGGGTCCGAGGTCCGGGTCGGCGAGCACCAGCGCGCTCCCGGACTGCCCGATGAGGTACGCCAGGTCGTCGCCGGTGAGGTTCTGATTGATCGGCACGTGGACGAGGCCCGCCCGCGAGCACGCCAGGAAACCGATCAGGTAGACGTCGGAGTTGTGCGCGTACGCCCCGACCCGGTCCCCCCGCCCGAGGCCGCTCTCCGCGAGAATCCGCGCCGCCCGGGAAACGGCGTCGTCCAACTCGGCATACGTCCACACCCGCTCGCCGTACCGCAGGGCGATGCCCTCCGGCGTGCGGCGCGCACTGCGCCGCAGGACTCCGTCGACCGTGCTGCTGCGGACATCCGTCATGGCGTGATCCTGTGGGTCGCCGGGGCGGGGGTCAAGAGGTGGGCCGTGTCCGTACGGCAGCGGCGCGCGGTGTGCTGACCAGGCCGCTCATCAGGGGGAGTTGTCAGGGCCCGATCGTGGCGCGACTGAAGATCGAGCCGTACGGGAGCAGACCCCCGTACAGGAGCAGCCCCCGTCAGGTCAGCCCCGCCTCGATGGCGCGGCGGACGGCGTCGGCCCGGTCGCGGATGCCTGCCTTGGCGAACAGGTTGTTGATGTGGGTCTTGACCGTGGCCTCGCTGATGAAGAGCTTCTCGGCGATGGCCCGGTTGGGCAGGCCCTGGCCGATCAGGGTGAGGACCTCGCGTTCGCGGGGTGTGAGGTCCTCGGGCAGGGCCTGTCCCCGTGTCGGCGCCTTGGTCCTGACGGTGGCGAGCAGCCGGTCCTGGACCTCGCGGTCGAGCACGGACTGACCTGCGGCAGCGGCCCGGATCGCGCGGGTGATGTCCTGGCGTCCCGCGTTCTTGGTGAGGTAGCCGCGGGCTCCCGCGCCGAGCGCGCCCAGGATCGAGTCGTCGTCGGCGAAGGTGGTGAGGACGACCACCGCCACATCCGGGTGGTCCTCGGCCAGCCGGGCCGTTGTCTCGATGCCGTCCATCACGGGCATTCTCAGGTCCATCAGGACGACGTCCACCGGCCCGGACGCGACAGCGGTCAGCACCTCGCTGCCGTTCGCGGCGGACGCGACGACGTCGATGTCCTCGGTCAGCCCGAGCACCGCGGCGAGCGGTTCCCGGACGGCGGCCTGGTCGTCGGCGACGACCACCCTCAGCCGCTGCGGCTCCTGCGTCGGTTCACTCATCCCGGGATCACTGCCTCCACTTGCCAGCCGCCTTGGTGCGGCCCCTCGGTGACCGGGCCCGCGGTGACCGTCCCGCCCAGCACGGCGACGCGTTCGCGCATGCCGATCAGCCCCATCCCGCTCCCGATCTCCACGCTCACCTTACGGGTGGCGGGGCGGTTGCGGACTCTCAGCGTGATCGATGAGGCGGTGAACTCCAGCTCCACGCCGACCTCTCCCCCGGGCGCGTGCCGAGCGGCGTTGGTCAGCGCCTCCTGGGCGATGCGCAGCAGGTTCTGGGTCACCTGGGCCGGCACGGCGCGGACGGTCCCGGTGACGGTGAGGACATCGCGATGGCCCGTCGACGCGAGCATCGCGGTGAGGCTCTCCAGGAGCGGCAGCGCGTCCTCGCGCAGCGCGTGCACGGTCCACTGCGCCTGTTTCAGGCTCTCCTTGACCAGGTGGTGGGCCTTGTCGTTGGCCTCACGGACCCGGTCCAGGTCGCCGGTGTCGAGCAGCGCGTCGGCCAGTTCCAGCTGCATGTTGATCCCGGCCAACGAGTGCGCGAGGACGTCGTGCACGTCCCGGGCGATGCGGCTGCGCTCGGTCAGCACGGCGGTCCGGGCCTCGGCCCGGGCGGCGCGCTCGGCGGACTCCGCCGCTTCGATCGCCGCCCGTACGGCCCGGCGCTGGCTGCGGTTGATGATGCCGATCAGGACCGGGGTGCCGGTGGTGAGACCGAGCGTCCAGGGCAACTGGTCGTGCCCCGGGCCGAGGTGGAAGTACAGGACGCCGCCGCAGAGCAGGCTGCACGCCCCGGCGAGCACGAGGGCCTGCTTGGTCTCCAGGCGGTATCCGATGTGACCGGCGAGGAAGAAGGCGAAGAGATAACTCGTGCCGCTGCTGCTGACGCCGATCAGGGCGGCCGCCGCGACGATGCCCAGGGACAGCCAGAGCAGGGCCAGAAGCTGGGGGACCTTGTGCTCGGGCAGGCGCCTGGCCAGCAGCGCCGCCGCGTTGATCGCGAAGAGGACGGCGACGGCCAGGCCCCGGCCGCTGAAGCCCATGGGCCGGACGGTCAGGATGCCGACGGCGATGACGGCGAGGGTCACGGCCCACTGCACCCGCGGGTCCTGCCCGGGAACCGGCCGCGGGACCGCCTCCTCATCCGCGGCCTGCTGGGGAGTCGGAGCACTCGGTGTAGCGGACACGGGCAGAACATACTGCATGGTCAGGCCGTACGGTCGGCGGCGGGCACCGGGTGGGACACGGTCCGGGTCAGGCCGGGCCTCCGGCTCCGTATGAAGATCGTGGCCACGCGCGTCACCACTTCGGTGAGCGCCATCAGCACGAACGCCGTCACCCAGGCCTGCTCGCTGGTGATGTGGTGCGCGAGGCTGAACCGGGCCACGTCGTCGGCGCCGCCGCCGTGCTCGACCCACATCTGGAACCCCATCCGCGCACCCATGCCGACGACCCACAGGATCGCCGACACCGCCCCCGCCTTGATCAGGACGTGCCCACCGGGGGTCCGGATCCGGGTGTAGAGGCCGCCCGTGACGCCGAGCGCGGCGCCCACGCCCATCAGCGCCGCGATCAGCACGAGGTCATGGCCCGCGGTGGGGATGGAGTCCAGGTACGAGTAGGCCACGAAGGCCACGATTCCCAGCGGGACCAGGAAGGTCTTGAGGTCGAGCCGGTCTTCCCGCAGCTGCCGGAAGACGACCAGGATGAGGGCGATGTCGGTGATCCACTCGGTTGTCGTCATGCCCTCAAGGCTCCTGCGACGAGGCCCGGAACACCTGGACCCCTGGGTGGAACCGGGGGTGGAGATCAGCTGGGCCCCGGTGGACCTGACGCCCATGGACCAGACGCCCATGGACCAGACGCCGGTGGACCTGACGCCCGTGGGCCTGACGCCCGTGGCCGAGCGTCGGCGTGGGCACGGCGCCATGCAGGACGTCGCCGCCGCCCAGGTCCGCCGAGTGGTCCCGGTCGAGGTGTCGTGCACGACGGCGGCCACGGCCGTCGCGTGCTCCGCCGCGGGTTCTCCTGTCCTGAGGTCTTGACAACTTGATTGGTCTGGACCAACTTTGCGCAACAGCGGTGGCCGCCGTCGTCGCTCGCGCACTTCACCTCTCTCCCCCCAGGAGGCACCCGTGGACCGTGTACGTCAGAACAGATCCGGCGTCCGCCGGAGAATCAGCGCGGCGATGGCCGTCGGTGCGGCCGCCGCGCTCGCCGTCACCGCGCTCGCCGCACCCGCGCAGTCGGCGGACACCGACGCGGCGAGCACGAGGGCGGCAGGCGTCGAGGCGGCGGACGTCAACGTCGCCAAGAACGCCGGGTTCGAGGCGGACCTGAGCAACTGGACCTGCGCCGCGAACAGCGGCGCCGCCGTCACCTCCCCCGTGCACGGCGGCGCGAAGGCACTCAAGGCCACCCCGTCCGGCCAGGGCACCGCCGAGTGTTCCCAGATCGTCGCGGTGAAGCCGAACTCGACGTACAAGCTGAGCAGTTGGGTGCAGGGGAGCTACGCCTACCTCGGCGCCCGCGGCACCGGCACCACCGACGTGTCGACCTGGACGCCGGCCGCCTCGTCCTGGCAGCAGCTCTCCACCAGCTTCACCACCGGCGCCAACACCACCTCGGTCACCGTGTACACGCACGGCTGGTACGGGCAGAGCGCGTACTACGTGGACGACGTGAGCGTCTTCGGGCCCGACGGGGGCGGCGGTCCCGACCCGGTCGAGATACCGCCCGTACCGGCCGGCCTCACGGCGGGCACGACGACGCCCACGTCGGTGGACCTGTCCTGGACGCCGTCGTCCACGGCGACGGGGTACACCGTCTACCGCGACGGCACGAAGGTCGCCTCGGCCAGCGGCGCCTCCACGACCGTCACCGGTCTCACGCCGGAGACCACGTACAGCTTCCAGGTGAGCGCCTCCAACGCGGCGGGCGAGTCGGCGAAGTCGACGGCGGTGTCCGTACGGACCCCCAAGGGCGACGGTGGCGGCGACGGCACCGTGCCCCGGCACGCGGTGACCGGCTACTGGCAGAACTTCAACAACGGCGCGACCGTGCAGAAGCTGCGGGACGTGTCGTCGCAGTACGACATCATCGCGGTCTCCTTCGCCGACGCGACCACCACGCCCGGCCAGATCACCTTCAACCTGGACCCGGCCGTCGGTTACGCCTCCACCGCCGACTTCAAGGCGGACATCGCCGCGAAGAAGGCCGCGGGCAAGTCCGTGATCCTCTCGGTCGGCGGCGAGAAGGGCACCATCTCCGTCAACAGCGACGCCTCCGCGACGGCGTTCGCCAACAGCGCCTACGCGCTGATGCAGGAGTACGGGTTCAACGGCGTCGACATCGACCTGGAGAACGGCCTCAACCCCACCTACATGTCGAAGGCGCTGCGCCAGCTCTCGGCGAAGGCGGGCCCGAAGCTGGTGCTCACGATGGCACCGCAGACCATCGACATGCAGTCCACGTCCGGTGGGTACTTCCAGACGGCACTGAACGTGAAGGACATCCTCACGGTCGTCAACATGCAGTACTACAACAGCGGTTCGATGCTCGGCTGCGACGGCAAGGTCTACAGCCAGGGCAGCGTGGACTTCCTGACCGCGCTCGCCTGCATCCAGCTGGAGGGCGGCCTCGACCCGTCGCAGGTCGGCATCGGCGTCCCGGCGTCGACGCGCGGCGCGGGCAGCGGCTACGTGGCCCCGTCGGTCGTGAACAACGCCCTCGACTGCCTGACCCGCGGCACCGGCTGCGGCTCCTTCAAGCCGTCGAAGACGTACCCGTCGCTGCGCGGCGCCATGACGTGGTCGACGAACTGGGACGCGACAGCGGGCCACGCGTGGTCCAACGCCGTCGGCCCGAAGGTGCACAGCCTTCCGTAACGGAAGAACGCTCCGGAGGGGCGGGCCGGACCCGGTCCGCCCCTGCGGGCAGGTGCGGACCGGTCCGCACCTCAGCCCGCGAGGTCGGGCTCAGAGCGGTGTGAGGACGCAGAACTCGTTGCCCTCCGGGTCGGCGAGGACCGTCCACGCCATGTCGCCGCCCACGTCGACGCGCGTCGCGCCGAGGGCCTGGAGCCGGGCCACCTCCGCTGCCTGGTCGTCCCCGGCGTACGGGCGGAGGTCGAGGTGGACGCGGTTCCACACCGTCTTCGGGTCGGACGAGCGGAGGAATTCCAGGTACGGGCCGACGCCCTCGGCGGAGCGCAGGGCCGCACGGTCGTCGGTCACCTCGTGCACGGTCCAGTCCATCGCCTCGCCCCAGAAGCGGGCCATGGCGCGGGGGTCCGCGCAGTCGACCACGACCGCGGCCATCGGCCCGGTGTCCCGGTAGGTCTCCCGAGGCTCCAGGACGCAGAACTCGTTGCCCTCCGGATCGGCGAGGACCGTCCACGGGACGTCGCCCTGGCCCACGTCGGCGGGCGTGGCGCCGAGGTCCTTCAGGCGTGCGACCAGTTCCGCCTGGTGGGCCGCCGACGTGGTGGCGAGGTCGACGTGCACGCGGTTCTTCACCGTCTTGGACTCCGGGACCCCGATGACGTCGACGCAGACGGCGGCCGCGCCGGGGTAGGAGAAGCCCTCGGGTTCGACGTTGGTCTCGGCGCCCTTGTCGCCGGTGACCTTCCAGCCGAGCGCCTCGGCCCAGAACCGCCCGACCGCGGAGTTGTCCCGAGCCTGCATCGAAATCTGAACGAGTCGTGTCGCCATGCGGGTGATCATATGCCTGTGCTGATCAGGCGCCACCAGGTGACGCGGGGTGCTGCTTTCTGCGCCCGCCAGCAGCCGTCATGCCGCCGTGCGCTCAGTCGCCGGACTCGAGAGAGGGAGGCGTGATCGTGCCGTCGGCTTCCAGTCCGTCAGGCCATCGCGCCGGGAAGTTGAACAGCCAGGCGTGACCGGCGTCGGCGGCCTTCAGGGCCACGTGCTCGGCGCCCTCGGGGTCACCGTCCCGCTCGCGCATCCGGAAGAGGCGGAAGAGGGCGTGGGGGTCGCCGGTCTCGGCGGCTCGGCGGTACGGGTCCTCGGCGCCCTCCCCGGCGCGAAGGCCCGGGTCCGCGAGGGGGAGGAATCCCTCGGCGTCCGCCGCGCTTCGGGCCAGGCGTTCCAGGCCGTCCGCGTCGCCCGCCCGTTGGTACGCCTGGGCCAGTCGGAACAGGGCCAGCGGGTCCCCGGCTTCGGCGGCCCGCTGGTACAGCTGCTCGGCCCCGTCATGGTCGCCCGACCGCTCTGTCGAGGCGGCCTTCGAGTAGAGGACAGCCGTGCCGTCCACCACAGGGCCACCCAAGTCGGCGGCACGGCGGATCAGTTGGTTGGCCCACGTCAGCCGGGCGCTCCTGAAGGCCGCCGTGGACAGGGCGAAGAGATCCCGGGCGGGCAGGTGTGCGTAAGCCGCGTACCAGAAGGAGGAGGGCGGGAACCGCGTCCGGCGCGAGGTGCGGCCGAACTGGGCGAGGTAGTCGGCGAGACGGAACACCCGGGCGGTCGGCGGGTCATCCGCGTCTCTCCGCCCCCGCGCAGGGCCGGGCCGCCACGGCCGCAGGGGCGCCATGCGGCCGTGGACCGGCGCGGTGGCTTCGGCGAGCGCATCCACGGCCCAGTCGCCGGTGAGGCCGTCGTACTCGGAGTCGGTGAGGTAACCGGTCGCCGCTTCGGTGAGGAAGGAAGGGGGCAGCGCGGCCCCCGCGCCGTAGCGGCGGGCGTCGATCGCGGCGTCCAGGACGGCTCGCGCGGCCGGGGTGGACGCGGTGTAGCGGCGCAGGAGTTCCGGGCCGCCCGCGAGGAACTGGGGCACGCGGCCGCCGCTGCTCCAGGCGAGGGCCTCCGCGAGGGGCGCGTCGCCGTGCCGCGCCAGGGCGCCGGCGGACCTCAGGGCGTCCTGGTCGAAGGCGTCGGGGACGGGGATGAGCCGTCCGGCGAGCAGGTCGCGCGCCCGGGAGTGCGGATCGGGTGCTCCGGGCGCGGGCGGGACGGTGTACTGGTGCGCGTGGTCGGGCCACAGGGTGCCGAGGACGAGGACCGGACCGCGCTCGGGCCGTACGAGCAGGTCGTGCAGCGCGGCCGCGAGCCGCTCGCCGTGGCGGGGCTGGCCGAGGTAGTGCTGGGTCTCGTTCAGCCACACCACCGTCCGGGGCCGCACGTCGTCGAGGCCGCGCAGTGCCGCGTCGGCGCGGGTGGGGTCGACCGGGTGCCACAGGCGCCAGCCCTTCGGCGCGAGCGGCCTCACCGCTTCCCAACAGGCGCGGGTCTTGCCGGTGGAGGAGGAGCCGACGAGGACCGCCATGCCGCTGGTGCCCTCGGCGGCGGCCGACACCAGGCGGGCCAGGGCCCGGTCGTGGGCGCGCAGGACGTATCCCGGCAGTGCCTGTCCGACGGCCGTGGACGCCGGGCGCACCGCCCGGTGCACTTCCAGGTCGAGCGGGTCCCACTGGCTGATCGACCGTGCGGCGTGCGGGGCTTCGCCCTGTACGGCGGGTGGGGTCGCGGCGGCGTGGGCGGCCTGGAGCACTCCTTGGGTGGCGGCCTCGCGTGCGGCGTCCGGCAGCGCGCCGATCAGGGCACCGGCCAGCTGAAGGGCCTGCGGCAGCGCGGGGGCGGGGTCGCGGAGCGCACGCTCGATCGTGGACTTCCCCAGGGGCGCTCCGGCGGCCTCCAGGCGCTGGGCGATCTCGCGCAGGCTGAGTCCGGACTCCTCCTGCAACTCCCGGAGACGGCCGTGCAGATCGCTCCCTGCGGTCCCCCGGCCGCCTGTCTCCGCCTCACCCTCCGCGCGCGCCTGGCGCAGCCGCAGCTCAAGAGCCCTCGCATCGTCCTCGGCCAGGCCGAGCGAGGAGGCAAGGCGCCGCAGATCGGCTTCGCTCATGAGGCGCTCGCCGTTGAACACCCGGGACAGCGAGGCGGGGCTCAGTCCGATGACGCGAGCGAGTTCGCGCAGGGTCAGCCCCGACTCCGCACGGCGGCGCCGCAGTTCGACGGCGAAGGAGCGGAGCGCGGGCGGCAGATCCTGTCGCAGCGCGGCCATGGGACGTCCGGCGCGTCGCGCCGTCATGCTGGATCACCACCCCCGGCATAGCTGTTCAACTGCGTTGTTTCCATTGTCTCAGAAACTCTGGGACAGTGGCAGGAGGGGATGCCGCAGTCAGCCCTGTCCCCTCGTCGTGCCCGCAAGGCACTTCGCCCCGAGGGGGTCTCCGTGTCCGTCGTCGTCGCCGTGCTCCTTGGGTGCACCGCCCTGGCCGCCGCGGTCTGCGCGCGCGTGGGCTTCCGGCTCGCGCTGGCGGACGGCGCCGGTCGTGCCAGGGCCTGGGGTGCGGCTGGCGCGTCCGCCATGGCCGTGATCACCGACGTGTGCACGGTCGCCGCCACGCTTGAGCTCGGGGACGGGCATCCCAGGGCCTCCCGCGTCGCGGTCACGGTGGTCACGGTCGCCCTCGCGCTCTTCCTGGGGTTCGTCGCGTACGACGTCACGGGCCCGACCCCCGCGCCTGCCGCGGGGCCGCCCGCCGCCGCCCTGAGCAGGCCGAAGCGACTCGCCTCCGCGGCCACCGCGTTCACCAGTACGTTCATCGTGCTCGCCCTTGTCCTGCCGCTGCTGAACTGACACCCGATGGAAGGGCTCTTGGCGAAGGGACGCCCGGTCAGTGAAGGGACGCCCGATCGAAGGACGCCCCATGGAGGGGTGCCCGCTGGAGAGGCACCCGGCGGAGAGGCGCCCGCCGCCCGGCAACCGCCCCAGGCGTGGCGTCGGCAGTGAAGACGGGGGCGCGTGCGGGGAAGGGACCTTACAGCACCGCCACTTGAGCCGCCCCTCCCCGTGGCCGCGCCCTACGGCAGGTCCGCGCGGAACTTCTTCGTCAGGTCCGCTCCCCGGATCACCCCGCCCGCGTGGTACTTCAGCGCCCAGGCGTCGATCACCGAGCCGTCGCCGAACATGCAGCCGGGGATCGCCTTCTCCGGGTTCGTCTCACCCTTCTTGGCCCAGCCGCCGCCGTCCGTCGCCCTGGGGCCGTACATCGCCGTGCCGTTGAGGGCCTTGCAGTAGCCGATGGACGGGTTGCCGGGGTGGCCGCCGGGGTCGGCGGGCTTGTGGACGTAGGCGAGGGCGGCGAGCGTCGGCTTCGTCGCGGCGAGCGTGTCCGCCCCGATGGTCAGCTTCGAGCCGTCGTCCGCCGTGAACACGCACATCTCCCGCTCACCGCCGAGGCGCACGATCTGGATGCCGGTCTTGGTGTAGTACGGGACCTGGACCTGCGCCTTGCCGCCCTGTTTCACGCACCACGCCGCGGCCGGGGACCGGTGGTGGCCGGACGACCCGGCGGCGGAGCCGTCGGCGGCGCCGGCCGCCACAGCGCTGCCCGACAGCAACAACAGGACACTCACGGCGATGGCTTGGGGACGCTTCATGTTTCCTCCAGTAGGACTCAAGGGGCTCCTGGGGCTCGCACGACATCTTCGGGAGGAGATTTCCCGCAGGTCAACGCGGAAGCGACCGGTAATCGGCTCCCCTCGCGACAACGACGTGATCACGCAGTCGACCCGCCCATGACGTGCCGAGACGACCGGCGAGTTCCGGCCAGTAATGCGCCTGTAACAGGCGTGACCGTGGGCCCCGTTGGAGAAACTGCACCTCATGAGCGCGTCAGCACACACGGACGACAGGGGGAGCGGGGCCCGCGAGGACGACGGCGCGAGCGGTGCGGGCGCCGGGCCGCTGCATCTGTATCTGCTCGGCGGCTTCCGCGCCGAACGGCCCCACGGCGTGCCGCCCGCCGCGCGCTGGCCGCGTCCCGGCGCCCGCACCCTGGTGAAGCTCCTGGCCCTCGCGCCAGGTCACCAGCTGCACCGCGAGCACGTCATGGCCGACTGCTGGCCGCACGCCGAGCTGGGCGCCGCGCTGCGGAACCTGCGCGTCGCCCTGCACGCCGCCCGCCACGCCCTGGAGCCCGAGCTCAGGCCCCGGGCCGCTTCCTCCTATCTCACCACCGACGGGGCGCTGCTGCGCCTGGTGCCGGGGGCGGTGGTCATCGACGCGGACCACGTCGAGGCCCTGGCCGAAAACGCCTTGTCGCACGGTGGTGTGCCCGAGCTGACCGCCGCGTTCGAGGCGTTCACCGGCGAGCTGCTCCCCGAGGACCGCTACGCCGCCTGGGCCGACGCCCGGCGCGTACGCCTGGCCGACCTGCGCGCCACGACGGGCCTCGCCCTCGCCGAGCGTCACCTCCACGAGGGCGATCCGGTGCGCGCGGCGGCGGCCGCCCGGCGCGTCCTCGACCGGGCCCCCGCCGACGAGCGGGCCCGCCGGGTCCTCAGGGACGCCGCCCGGCACCGGGGCGCACGCCGGGAGCGCGCGGCACCGCGCGAGCACATCGACCTCGAAGCCGCGCGCGTCCGCCTCGACTGGGCACTCACCCTTGACCGTTCGGGCCGCTACGACGAGGCCATCGGCGTCCTGCGGCAGGCCCTGGCCGCGTACGCGCTGCGCGGCCACGCCGACGCCTGCGCCCTCGCCGCCGCCCGCCTCGCGGAGGTGCTCGCCCGCCGCCACCGCCCGGCCGAGGCGCACGCGACCCTGCGCGCCCACGCGCCGGGCCCGGAGGCTCCGGCCGAGGTCAGGGCCGCGCATCACATGGCGCGGTCCCTGGTCCTCTTCTACGAAGGCGCGTACGAGGCGGGGCTCGACGCGGCGCGCACCGCCCAGGCCGCGCTGGGCGGTCCCCCGCCGACGGCGACCGCGAGCCGCACGCCGCCCCCTCCCCCGTCCGCCCGGTCCGCGCTCCTGGCCCGCTCCCTCGCCCAGCAGGCCGCCTGCAACGGCCTGCTCGGCCGCTTCGACCAGGCGGCCGCCCCGGCCGAGCAGGCCCTCGACGCCGCCGAGGCGTCCGGCGACCCGGCCCTGCTCGCCACCGTGCTCTCCGTCCTGCGGGAGAACGCGCGCCGTGCGGGCGACCTCCGCCAGGCCCTGCGTCACGGCCGCCGCGCCCTCGCCCTGGCCGAGCAGGCGGGCCGCCCCACGGCCACCGCGTTCGAGCGCGCGAACCTCGCCGAACTCCAGCTGTCCCTGGGCGATTCGGTCGAGGCGGAGCGCCTCGCGCGGGCCGCCGTCGAGCTGGCCGAGCCCTTCGGCGGCACCGTCCTCGCCTTCGCCCTCACCGCACTGGCCCGCGTCCGGACCGCCGCCGACCCGGCCGGGGCGGCCGCCCTGCTCGACCGCGCCGAGCACCGCGCCCGCGAGGGCGGCCACCGCCAGGCCCTCGACGAGGTGCGCGCCGCCCGCGCGGAGTGGGCCGCGCGGCACTGACGGAGCCGCATGCTCCACGGGACGCCCGGCGTAGGCCCTCCAGACACGTTACGTACCGGTTGGTACGCTCCAACGGCCACTGCTCTCACCGTAGTCGGGAGGCACGATGCGCATGCGCACCAGACCCGTCGTGGCGTGGGGAACGGCCCTGCTGACCGCCTCTGCCCTGCTGACCGCCACGGCGACGGCCGCGCCGGGCGGCAGCGAGCGGCCGTCGGGCGGCGGCCTCTCCGCCACCATCCGCTACACCGAGTACGGCGTCCCGCACGTCCTCGCCAAGGACTACGCGGACCTCGGCTTCGGCACCGGCTGGGCCCAGGCCGCCGATCAGGTGTGCGTGCTCGCCCAGAGCTTCACCACCGTACGCGGCGAGCGTTCGCGCCACTTCGGGCCGGACGGCGACCCGGGCGGCGGCCTGTCATCGGCGACGACGAACCTCACGAGCGACCTGTACTTCCGGGGCGTACGGCAGGCGGGCACGGTCGAGAAGCTCCTCAAGCAGCCCGCGCCGCGCGGCCCCAGCCACGCCGCCAAGGAGCTGATGCGCGGCCTGGCCGCGGGCTACAACGCGTGGCTGCGGCAGAACCGCGTCACGGACCCGGCGTGCGCGAAGGCCGACTGGGTGCGTCCGGCTTCGGCCCTGGACGTGGCCCGCCTCGGCCACGCGGTGTCGACGCTCGGCGGTCGGGGCCGGGTCGTCGACGGCATCACCGGGGCGAACCCGCCGGGCCCCGGCGCGACACGCCGCTCCCCCGACCCGCGCGGAACCGCCGAGGCGGCGCGGCGGCTGCTCGCGCCCGGCGCCGAGGGCGCCGACATGGGCTCCAACGCCGTGGCCTTCAGCGGCAGGACCACGGCGGGCGGCCGCGGCCTGCTCCTCGGCAACCCCCACTACCCCTGGCAGGGCAGCCGCCGCTTCCTGCAGCTCCAGCAGACCATCCCGGGCGAGCTGAACGTCTCGGGCGGGGCGCTGCTCGGCACCCCCGTCGTCAACATCGGCTTCAACAGCCACGTGGCGTGGAGCCACACCGTGGCGACCGGCGTCCCGTTCACCGTGCACGAGCTGACGCTCGACCCGGCCGATCCGACCGCGTACCTCGTCGACGGCCAGCGGGAGCGGATGACGCGCCGGACGGTCACCGTGCCCGTGCGGGACGGCGCTCCGGTCACCCGCACCCAGTGGTGGACCCGCTACGGGCCGGTCGTCACCTCGCTCGGCTCCCAGCTGCCCCTGCCGTGGACGGCCAGGACCGCGTACGCGCTCAACGACCCCAACGCCGCGCAGCTGCGCGCCGGTGACGCCAACCTGCGCTTCGGCAAGGCCCGTTCGGTGGGGGGCGTGCTGCGTGCGCTGCGCGACACCCAGGGGCTCCCCTGGGTCAACACCGTCGCCGCTGACCGCGCCGGTCACTCGCTGCTGACCCAGTCGCAGATCCTGCCGCGCGTCACCGACGACCTCGCCGCGCGCTGCTCGACCCCGCTCGGCAAGCTGACGTATCCGGTGGCGGGCGTGGCCGTCCTGGACGGCTCCCGGCGCGACTGCGCGCTCGGCTCGGACGAGGACGCCCTCCAGCCCGGCACGTTCGGGCCGTCGCGCATGCCCACACTCAAGGACGCCCCGTACGCCGAGAACTCCAACGACAGCGCCTGGCTGTCCAACGCCGACCAGCCCCTCACCGGCTACGAGCGGATCTTCGGCACCATCGGCACCGAGCGGACGATGCGCACGCGCGGCGCCGTCGAGGACGTCGCCGCGCTGGCCCGCCGGGGCGGCCTGACGGTCGCGGACCTCCAGCGACAGCAGTTCACGAACCGCGCGCCCGCCGGTGACCTGGCCGCCGCCGACGCCGCGCGCGCCTGCGCGGCCCTGCCCTCGGGGTCGGCGACGGGCAGCGACGGCAGGGCCGCCGACGTGAGCGCGGCCTGTGACGTGCTCAAGGCCTGGGACCGCACGATGAACACCGGGTCGCGGGGCGCGCTGCTCTTCGACCGGTTCTGGCGCGCCCTGCTCACGAAGGTGCCGGGCGCCCAGCTGTGGAAGGTGCCCTTCAGCGCGAGCGACCCCGTCCGCACCCCCCGTTCCCTCAACACCGACGCGCCCGGTTTCGCCACCGCGCTCGCCGACGCTGTGGCGGAGCTGCGGGCCGCGGGCATCCCGCTGGACGCACGCCTCGGTGACCACCAGTTCGTCGTACGCAACGGAAAGCGCCTGCCGATCCACGGCGGCACGGAATCCCTCGGCGTCTGGAACAAGATCGAGGGCCGCTGGAATCCGACGACCGGCGGCTACCCGGAGGTCGGCAGCGGCTCCAGCCACATCCAGGCCGTCGGCTGGGACGCCTCCCCCTGCCCCCGGGCACGCACGCTCCTGACCTACTCCCAGTCGTCGAACCCCCGCTCGCCGCACTACAGCGATCAGACGCGCCTGTACTCCGACGAGCGCTGGGTGGCGTCCCGCTTCTGCGAGCGGGACATCCGCAAGGCACCCGGGCTGAAGGTGGTGAGGGCGCGCGAGCGCTGAGGCCCGGGAGGCAAGCACCGGGGCGGGTGACCTCGCCAAGCCGCCTTCGGAGCCCGCCCGGGAGGGCGTCGCGAGGGCCGTCCTGGCGGACGGGGAGGTCGCCTGCTTCCGGCGGAGGATCGCGTGGCCTCTGGCGATGAAGCAGGCGGGTGGGGCGTGATCTGGGCTCGGAGGCCACTGGGCGAAGGTGTCCGGGGCCCCGGTGCGGGTGGTCGCGGCGTCATCGATCGTCGAAGGCGGCCCGCAGAACGTCGCGGTGGGTCCGCACATAGCGGATGTCCGCCTCGTACAGGTCGGTGTGGCCTGCCGCGATGTGTTGCTGGAACGCCTCGTTGCCCTGCGCGGCCTGTTCGCGCATGAGGTCCACGAGTGCCTGCAGCCGTTCGGGGACGGCGTCGACGACCTCGGCGCCCACGCCCGGGCCGTAGGCCCGGCAGAAGGCGGCGACCCGGCGCGCCTGCTGCTGCGGCGTGCCGAAGCTCTCGGGGTTGTCCGGGGCCTGGAGCGGCGCGAACCGGTAGACGGCGTAGGCGACGTCCCAGACGCGTGGTCCGGGGTGCGCCGCGTCGAAGTCGATGAATCCGACCGCCACGCCGTCCTTCACCACGCAGTTGTACTGGGCGGCGTCACCGTGGCACATGACCTCCGCCGGCTGTCGGGGCGGGAACAACCAGCGGTCGTCGGGACGTGGCCGGAAGGTGACGGTGGCGTCGTGGAGGCGGCGCAGCAATTCGGCCGCAGAGGTGAGGAGTTCGGGCGTACGCAACTGCGACGTGAGCCTGTTGTGCACCTCGCCGTCGAGGAAGGTGAGCACTTCGTTGCCCTCGGCGTCGAAGCCCCGCGGCTCCGGTGCGCCGTGGAATCCCCGGTCATGCAGGTGGTCCAGCAAGCGGTGGATCGCCGGTGCCGCCGGGGACGCCGGTCGGTGGACGACGTCGCCGTGGCGGTGCACGACGTTCACCCCGCCGTGGAATTCCTGCCGCTCCGTCATTCCCGCCTCGCTCTCCACGTTCGTGCCTCGCCTTCCGACATCCGGGACCGGGCCCCGACCGACCGTACACGGGGGCGATCACGCGTCCGCCGTTCCGGTGGGTCCGGCCCGTGCCCTCCCGGCGTGGAGGGTGGCTACTGCGGCCCGTCCCCTCCGCTTCGCGAGGGCATGGCATGCACCGGCGCCACACCGGCGACCGTGGTGGACGAGCCGATTCCGGCAGTGGACGACCGCGCGTGGCCGTGACGATTCAGCCATTCAAAACCATTGCGGGGAAAAGCATTTTATGGCCTCTCGGCAGGGTCGTTACGGTCGATTCATGGAGTGGAAATTCTCTACGGCCGAAGAAACCATGGCTGCCCTGCGCGCCCGTGAAGTGACGTCGGTGGAACTCACCGACGAGGTGATCGCCCGTATCGAGCGGGACGACGAGGCCATCAACGCGATCTGCGTGCCGGACTTCGACCGTGCGCGGGCCGCCGCGCGCGACGCCGACCAGGCGCGTGCCCGCGGCGAGGACCGGCCGCTGCTCGGCCTTCCGGTGACGGTCAAGGAGTCGTACAACATGGTCGGGCTGCCGACGACGTGGGGCATCCCGCAGTTCCGGGACTACCTTCCCGCCGAGGACGCGGTGCAGGTGTCGCGCCTCAAGGCCGCGGGCGCGGTGCTGCTCGGCAAGACCAATGTGCCCTTGGGGCTGCAGGACATCCAGAGCTTCAACGAGATCTACGGTACGACCAACAATCCATGGGATCACAGCCGTACGTCGGGCGGCTCCTCCGGCGGTTCGGCGGCGGCCCTGGCGGTCGGGTTCGGAACGCTGTCCATCGGCTCGGACCTCGCCGGTTCGTTGCGCACGCCCGCACATTTCTGCGGCGTCTACGCGCACAAGCCGACGCTGGGTCTCACGGCGCACCGCGGCATGGTGCCGCCGCCCGCACCGGCGCTGCCGACCGAGAGCGAACTGGCGGTCGTCGGGCCGATGGCGCGCACCGCCCGCGACCTCACGCTCCTGCTCGACGTCATGGCCGGACCCGATCCGCTGACGCTCGGCGTGGCGCACGAGGTGACGCTGCCGCCCGCGCGCCACGAGCGGCTCGGCGACTTCCGGGTCCTGGTCCTCGACCAGCATCCGTTCATTCCGACCGGGTCCGCCGTGCGGGCGGGCGTGCAGCGCGTGGCCGACGCGCTCGTCGACGCGGGCGCCCGCGTCGAACGGCACAGTCCGCTGCTGCCCGACCTGGCCGAAGCCGCCACGGTCTACATGCAGTTGCTGGTCTCGGGCTCGGTGGCGCGCTTTCCCATCGAGGCCTACGAGACGCTCCAGGCCCAGGCCGCGGAGCTGAGCGCGGACGACACGAGTCTCGACGCGGTGCGGCTGCGTGCCATGGTGTTCACCCATCGCGACTGGATGGCGGCGAACAGCCGTCGCGAGCTCCACCGCCACCAATGGCGCCGGTTCTTCGCCGAGTTCGACGCCGTGGTGTGTCCGATCACGCCCACTCCCGCGTTCCCGCACGATCACCATCCCGACCCGCTGCGACGCCTCATCTCCGTCGACGGCGTCGAGTACCCGTACTTCGACCAGCTCGTCTGGGCCGGCCTCGCCACCATGCCCGGCCTCCCCGCCACCGCCGTACCCACGGGCCGGTCCCCCGAAGGGCTGCCGGTGGGGGTACAGCTCATCGGCCCGATGTACGAGGACCGCACTCCCCTGAGGCTGGCCGAACTCCTTGAGCGGGAGATCGGGGGGTTCCAGGCACCGGCGTAGGGGGACCCTGCCCCACTCGGCCGCGCCCTGCGTACCCATGTCCGTCAAGGGCCGGGCGAGCCGCGGTGGCAGTCGTCACCTCGGAGTTGCCCTGCCCGTGACGCGCGCCGCTTCGGCGAGCTGGGCTCGGTTGTTCCGCCTCAGCTTCTCCAGCGTGCTCCGATTCTCTGCGACCAGGTCCTTCTGGTAGCGCGATTCCACCGCGAACCACACACCGATCAGGTTGGTCTGCTTCTTGCAGGTGATATCGGCGTTCGCCGTCTCGATCTGCCGTGTGGTGACCTTCTTGGTGAAGCGAGGGTCTCCCGGCGGGTCGAGTGGGGTGGCGTAGTCGTAACCCCTCCTTTTCATGCACTGCGCCCACTCGGTGAACACCGCGCGTACCCGGGAGTCCTTCTGTGAGCGTGTGAAGCTTTCCGCGGAGAGGTTCTGCGCTGTCTGCGTCTCGCTTTCGGAGAGGGGCGGGGCGCCGGACGACAGTCCGCGCGCCGCCTCACCCACGCACCCCTTCTCGGGAATGGGCTTGCCCTTCCACGACCGCTGTCCCTTTCCCAGGAGTACGGAAGTCTCCGCCGGGTCATCGCTCGTGGGAGCCGGTTTCGAGGCCGGTGCCTTCCGACGCGGTGGCGGCTTCGGCTGATAGCCGTACTTCGCGGCTGTCGCCCTGTCGGTCGTCCCATAGCGCCGCTCGTTGCCGTCCGGGGGTTCGGGCTGGGGCGGCGGGTCGGGCATGCGGAACGCGAAGCCGAAGCGGTGCATGCACCGGGCGACCAGGGTGCTCTGCGCCGCGGCGAGCCGGTCGAGCTCGTCCGAGGACAGTTGGTACGTGTCGAGGGGAAGCTTCAGGGAGGCGGCTGCCAGCGCGGTAGGCGTCGACTTCACCTCGGGCTCAGCGCCGGAGGCGGCACCGGAATCGCTGCTGCAGCCGGTTGCCGCGGACAAGGCGATCAGGAGCAGTGCCGCGGCGGTTCGCTTCGCGGTGAGCTGCATGGGGTCTCCGTTCGGTGGAACCGGCCCTCCGCCCGGCGTGCCGGGCGGAGGGCCGGAGCGGCATCAGCGGAGCAGGCCCGGAGCCGGGGCCACGCCCTCCGGACCCCGCGAGAAGTAGTGCGATTCGAGGTTGGCGAAGTACGGTCGCGCAAACGTCCCGGACGTTGCGGGAGCCGCGACCCCGCGAGTACCCGTGAAATTGGGTCCGGTGAATGCTTGCACATACATGGTCAAGTTCCTGTTGTCGGCGGACAGCGCCCTGTTGGCCACGGACCGGAACTGGCCGACGCCGCCGGTGAGGAACTGCTCGTTGCTGTAGTTGGTGTCCCCGCCGCTGTAGTCGTACAGCGACCCACCCAGGTTCACGGAGGCATACAGGCACCATTCACGGACCTGACACACGCCGTCGCCGCCCGCCGCGTCGGCCGGAGCGGAAAGTCCGATGACGGCTGCTGCGGAGGCGATGGCGGTCGCCGCCGCGGCCTTCACTGATGTGGGGATCCTCATGTCTTTTCCCTCTCTCCCGGATTCCTTCGACTGGTGGTTCAGGGGCCTTTTCACAAGACCCTTGGCAGCGCCTTTCCTCGGGGAAAATCGAAGACACAGGGAAGGCTATGCCGGGTGAGTTCGAAATGTCTTGAGTAATCAATACTCAAGTCCGTCCCGGGTGTTGGCCGATGAGCACCGCGAGTGCGGCGCGGCCGGAGACGCCGAGTCTGGCGTACACACGACCCAAGTGGTTGTCGACGGTCCGCACCGACAGCGAAAGGCGCTCGGCGATGGCCTTGCTGGGCAGACCGGAAGCCGCGAGGAGCGCGATCTCGTGCTCCCGCCGGGAGAGCGCGGACACGCCGAGGCCCCGCGGCGCTGTCAGCAGGGGCGTGCTGGCGCCTTCGCACCGGTCGAGCAGCACGGTCATGCGCGTCCGCGCCGCCACCGCCGCCGCCTGGTTTCCCGCCGTCAGGTGGGCGCGTACGGCTGCGGCCGCCGTCTCGGCGGCGTGCAGCGCGAGGCCGTGGTCGTCGAGCGCGGCGACCGTGGCGTCGAGGGCGGAGCCGTCCAGGGCGACCAGCGCGTCCGCCGCCCTGGTGAGAGCCGGTACCAGCGGTCCGTGCACGGCTTCGGCGAGGTCGGCGAGCCGGGGCGCGGCGATGGCGGGTGCGCCCAGGCGGGCGACGTCGTAGAGCGCGATGGCCTCGGCGTCGTACTGCTTGGTGTCTTCGGCCAGATCGGCCGCCCACCGGGCCTGCCGGGCGGCGCGCTCCAGGTTCCCGCCGGCCGCGATGACCCAGGCGCGGTCGAGTTCGATCCAGGGGTCGACCAGCCGCCGGACCTCCCCCTGCGGGCCGTCCGTGCGCAGGGCGTCGGCGCGCCGCATCCACCGCCCTGCCCCCGCGGCATCACCGGCGAGGGCCGCGGCTCCGCCCAGATCGGCGAGCAGCCACCGGGCGAGCTGGTCGGCTCCGCGTCCGTGCAGCGCGGCCACCGCTTCCCGCAGCACCGCCTGGGCGGTGGCCACCTGCCCCTGGGCCTTGGCGATCGCGCCCCGGCATCCGGCCCAGCCGATGGCCACCTCCCTGATGCCCTGGTCGACGGCGCCGCTGTAGCCCGCTTCCGCGAGGTTCCTCGCCTCGTGCAACCGTCCGGCGAGTACCAGGCCCAGACAGTGCGTCCAGCCGAACACGGCCTCGTCCCACAGCATGGAGGCGGGTTGTCCGAAGCCCGCCGTGCGGTCGGCGGCCCGGTCCCACAGCCACACCCCCTCCCGGCGCACCAGCGCACCGCCTTCGTACGCCTCCACCAGGAGGTCCCTCAGCAACCGGGGCCTGCCCGCCGCCGTCCGGACCATCGCAAGGCGGGTCACCCCTTCCACTTGAGGTCCCAGGGAGCGCGTCAGCAGTTCGTCCATCGCTCCTGGTGCCAGCGGTTCGACGCGTATCCGGTGGGCCAGCGCGTCCTTCCACAGCGCGGTCACCGCATCCGGTGTGGGCTCTCCCGCCCGTACCGTCGCCACCACGGACACCAGCCCGCGCAAGGCGAGTTGATGGATCACCCACGCCGACTGCTCGTCCAGCAGATGGGCGTCGTCGACACCCACCACGAGCGGCGGCCGGTGCCGGGCGACACGCCGCACCGCGCGGTGCAGCACGGCCATCGGATCGGTGCCGGGCGGCTCGTCGCCCGCGACCAGCGGCAGCAGGGCGCCGAACGGGATGGTCGCGCACGTGCGGGTGGCGGCCAGCCAACAGGTGTCCAGGCCCGCCCGCCGGGCACGGGTCAGGACCGCTCGCGCCAGCCGGGTCCTGCCCACTCCGGCCTCGCCCGCCAGCACCACCCCGCCGTCGGCGTTTCCCCCTGAACCGGCGGCCGTGCTCGTGCCGATCGCGGCCCCGATCGCGACCAGTTCCCGTGCCCGGCCGACCAGAGGCCAGTCGGACATCATCGGACCGTTCCCCGTCATTGGTTCCTCCCCCCAAGAGCGCCACGAAGGCGCCCCTCACAGACAACACACAGGCATTCGGACCGCGAGGGGGGCCGGATTGGAGCGGGAGAGCGAGCCGGTGACCCCGCCGTGAGCGAGTGGATCGAGGCCGGGCCGGTACGGCATGCCAGGTCGCCGCTGACTCTCCTCAGAAGTGGCGCCCTGACCTGGAAGGGCGTGGCCGCCCCGCTGACGGGGAGGAGGGCGGACCCGGCCCGAGGGGGGCGGGTGGGTGTGACAGGGCCACCTTCTTCGTGTCACCTGCCCCTGCGTTGGTGGCCATGCACACGAAACGGCTCAGTGAGTTCCTGCGGGCCCGGCGCGCTGGTGCGTCCCGAAGACCGTGAGATGCCCGCGGGGACGCGCCGTACTCCCGGGTTGCGGCCCGAGGAGGTCGCGGTTCTCGCCGGGGTGAGCACCGACTACTACGTGCGGTTGGAGCAGGGGCGTGAACGCAACCCCTCGCCCCAGGTCCTGCGGGCCCTGGCGGCAGCCCTGCTGTTGAAGGACGAGGAGGCCGCCCATCTGCGCGCGCTGGTCGACCCGCCGCACCCGCGGCGCCCCGGGCCTGCCCGGGAGCACGCGGGCCCGCACCTGGTGGCCCTGCTGGACACGTGGACGGACACACCGGCTCTGGTCTACGGCCGGTACCTCGACCTGCCGGCCGTCAACACCCTCGGCGAGGCGCTCTTCCCGTGGCTGGGCAGCGACTCCAGCCTGATCACGGCCATGTTCCTCAACCCTGCCGCCCGGGACTTCTACCGCGACTGGGCCGTCGTCGCGCAGGGGTGCGTGGCCGCGCTGCGAGCCGCCAACCCTGCTCCGGACGATCGGCGACTACAGGAGCTGGTGGGCGAACTGTGCGTCCGCAGCCCCGACTTCGCGCGCATGTGGGCGCGCCACGAGGTGCGGGCGAAGACGGCCTCGACGAAACGCTTCCACCATCCGCCGGTAGGCGACCTCACCCTGGGCTTCGAGACCTTCTCCGTCAACAGCGCGCCCGGCCAGCACCTCGTCGTCCACCGAACCGAACCGGGCAGCGCCGCCGACCAGTCACTGGCCCTGCTCGGCAGCCTCACCCTCACCGACTCACCCGCCCTCCCGAGCTCCCGAGCTCCCGACCGGAGGGCACACTCCTCATGACCACTCCTGACGCGCCGGTCTGGTTCATCACCGGCTGCTCCTCCGGCCTGGGCCGGGCCCTGCCCACCGCCGTGCTGGAGCGCGGCTGGCGGGCAGCCGTCACCACCCCTCAAGGCCGCGGGCCCGTTCCGCGGGCGGCTGACCCAAAGGTGTTCAGTAGCGCCTCGCGCCCCGTGGCAGAGATCGGCACTCCTTGCATTAGCCCGCGCCTGCAACTATTGTCTACGCATGTAAGGCGCGTCCGCATCTAAATGTGGCGCTCACACCACCCGGTGGTCCATCCCTTCCCCAGCGCCCCCGGTTCCGTCGACGGAACCGCCGTCGCACCCATGGACGTCCACCCTCACCTGCGAAGGCACCCTCATGTCACTCAGCGACATCCTGCCCGGGCGACTCGGCTTCGGCACTGCTCCGCTCGGCAACATGTTCCGCGCGATTCCCGACGACGAGGCCCGCGCCACGGTCGAAGCGGCCTGGGACCAGGGCATCCGCTTCTACGACACCGCCCCCTTCTACGGCGCCGGGCTGGCCGAGACGCGGCTGGGCGAGGTCCTCTCCGCCAAGCCCCGCGACTCCTACGTCCTGTCCAGCAAGGTCGGCCGGGTCATCCTCGACGAGCACGAGACCGCTGCCCCCGACTTCGGCGAGAAGGGCGGCCTGTTCGAGCACGGCAACCCCAACAAGATCGTCCACGAGTGGACCGCCGACGCCACCGAGCGCTCCATCGAGGACAGCCTCAAGCGCCTGGGCACCGACCGCCTCGACATCGTCTGGGTCCACGACATCGCCCAGGACTTCCACGGCGACCGGTGGCTGAGCAAGTTCGAACAAGCCCGCACCGGCGCCTTCCGCGTCCTGTCGCGCCTGCGCGAGGAGGGCGTCATCAAGGCCTGGGGCCTGGGCGTCAACAAGACCGAACCCATCGAGCTGACCCTCTCCCTGGACGAGCCCCGCCCTGACGGCTTCCTGCTGGCCGGGCGCTACACCCTGCTCGACCACGACCACGCACTCGGACGCCTGCTGCCCATGGCCCAGGAGCAGGGCGTCGACATGGTCGTCGGCGGCCCCTACAGCTCCGGCATCCTCGCCGGTGGCACCCACTTCGAGTACCAGCAGGCCCCGCCGGAGATCATCGAGCGCGTCGGCCGGCTCAAGGCCCTCACTCAGCGCCACGGCGTGAGCATCAAGGCCGCCGCCCTGCAGTTCTCCCTGGCCCACCCCGCCACCGCGGCCGTCATCCCCGGCGCCACCCGCCCCAGCCGCATCGCCGAGGACACCGCCGCGCTGGCCGAGGACATCCCCGCCGCGTTCTGGACCGACCTGCGCGCCGACGGCCTGGTCAGCGCCGCCGCCCCGCTCCCCCACAACGCCTGACCCGCACGGGAACAGCCGACGGCCGCGCCGGACACACTGCCGACGCGGCCGTCCTGTGAGCCGTGCAGGGACCCTAGCGGCGAGCGGTCCGGGCCTCCTGCCACTCCTCCCGCGTGAGCGCGTACTCGACGGAGCTCAGGTCGGTCCCCGGCGGGAACCAACTGGCGTCCGCGTCGAAGTCGCGCACGTGGCGCAGCCCGACAGCGGTCATCGTCGCCCGGGAGGCCGCGTTGCCCGCCGAGGTCATGGCGCAGACCCGGTCGAGGCCGAGGTCCTCGAAGGCGTGCCGGATCAGCTCGGCCGACCCCTCGCTGCCCAGGCCCTGCCGCCAGTAGCGCCGCAGCAGCCGGTAACCGAGCTCGGCCTGACCTGCCGCGGGCTCCTCGTCGATGTCTCCCGGCGGGCGCAGGATCCAGTAGCCGACGAAGTCCCCCTGGACGAACCCGGCCCAGTACCCCAGGCCCTCGGCCCGCTTCGCGTCCGCGAGGGCCGCCCGGTGCGCCTTCTCCACGACCTGTTCACGGCTGCGCACCCCGCCCAGGTAGCGCATCACCTCAGGATCGGAGTCGAGCTCGATCTGATGCTCGACGTGCTCATCCGACAGCGGGACCAACTCGACCCGTTCAGTACGCAAGATCACCTGGGACATGGCGCCCAGTATCTCCCACCGCCGGACGCGATCACATGGGCGGTCCGGCTGCCGCCGCACGCCGGGCCGACGACCGTGTGGGGCGCTTGCCGGAGGAACCGGCGGGCGGGGCCGAGGGCGGGGCTGCGAGGATGCGGTCATGGAGCGGATATTGAGTCGGCAGGAAGCCTCGGAGTCGGTCCGGGACCACGGGTGGCGCTACGTGCTGGGCGCCTTGCACACGTCGGTTCCGGTGGAGTCGCTGGCTCAAGCCATCAGCTTGGCAGCGGACGCCGTCGCGGTGTGCGGCGACGACGCCGATCGCCATCTGCGGGTCGACGCCCGCCCCGACCTGGCCGTCTTCACCTTGCAGTCGCTGGAACACGCGGCGGTCACCACCCGGGATGTCGAGCTCGCGCGTCGGATCTCCGCCACCGCCGCCACGTCCGGGTTCCTGGCGGGGCCCGGACTCGGAGCGGAGGCACCGCGGTCCGTCCAGGTGGTGGAGATCGGCGTCGACGCCCTGGACGTCTCCGGGATCCGGCCGTTCTGGAAGGCGGTCCTTGGCTATGCCGACGAGGCGGGCGCCGAGGGACCGGAGGATCCGCTCGTCGACCCGCTCAGGCAGGGTCCTGCCATCTGGTTCCAGCACATGGACCGCGCGCGTCCGCAGCGCAATCGCCTCCACCTCGACATCAGCGTTCCGCATGACGAGGCACCCCGGCGCGTCGAAGCCGCGCTGGCAGCCGGGGGCCGACTCGTGTCCGCGACCCGCGCCCCCGCCTTCTGGGTGCTCGCCGACCTGGAGGGGAACGAAGCCTGCGTCACCACCTGGCAGGGCCGAGACGGCTGACCACGCGTGGGCGAAGGCTCTGCCGACAGCAGACGCGCGGCGCGTCCGCACCTCCCTCCGGGCAGGATCACCGTATGCCGATCACTCCAGCGATCCACCGACTCGACCTCGGGTACCTCGTCCGGCCCGCGTCCGAAGCGGGCGGGGCGGAGCCGCGGGTGGAGCCCGTGCTCGCCTATCTCGTACGGCACGAGCGGGGCCTTCTGCTCTTCGACACCGGCATCGGCGATGCGGGGCCCGAGACCGAGGCCCACTACCGGCCGCGGCGGCGTCCGCTGCGGGAGGCCCTGGGGGCCGCCGGGGCCTCCCTCGACGACATCGCGCTCGTCGTGAACTGCCATCTGCACTTCGACCACTGCGGCGGCAATCCCCTCCTGGCGGGCAGGCCCGTGCTCGTGCAGGAGGCGGAGCTGGCCGCCGCGCGCCGGGGCGGTTACACCGCCGAGCACCTCGTCGACTTCCCCGGCGTGCGCTATCAGGAGCTGTCCGGCGAGACGGAGGTCTGGCCCGGTGTGTGGATCGTGCCGACGCCCGGGCACACGGACGGGCACCAGTCGCTGGTCGTGCAACGTACGGACGGCGCAGTGGTCCTCGCGGGCCAGGCCAGGGACTTCGCCTCGCAGTTCGCGGGCGACCACCTCGCCCGGCGGGCCGCGCGGGACGGCGCCGCTGCGCCCCTGCCCGCGTACCCGCAGTGGCTGGAGCGGCTCGCCGCGTTTGCGCCGCGGCGGGTCCGCTTCGCCCACGACGCCTCGGTGTGGGAGTCCGCGCCGGACTCCTCCCAAGAGCCGTGGTAGCCGTCGCGGGCGGGCCGCGGCCTCAGAGCGCCTTGTCCCGGCCCTCCCAGTACGGCTCCCTGAGGCGCCGCTTGTAGAGCTTGCCGTTCGGGTCGCGGGGCATCGCCGCGACGAAATCGACGCTCTTCGGGCGTTTGTAGCCCGCCAGGTGCCGCTCGCAGTGGCCCAGGATGTCCGCGGCGAGCGCGTCGTCCGCCGTGTGCCCGGGCGCGGGCTCGACCACGGCCTTCACCTCCTCGCCCCAGTCGTCGTGCGGGATGCCGAACGCGGCGGCGTCCGCGACCGCGGGGTGGGTGAGCAGGGCGGACTCGATCTCGGCGGGGTAGATGTTGACACCCCCCGAGATGATCATGTCGATCTTGCGGTCGCGGAGGTAGAGGTAGCCGTCCTCGTCCAGATGGCCGAGGTCGCCGACGGTGAAGAAGTCGCCGATGCGGTTCTTGCGCGTCTTCGCCTCGTCCTTGTGGTACGAGAATCCGCCGGTGGTCATCTTCATGTAGACGGTGCCGAGTTCACCGGGCGGCACCCGGTCGTCGTCGTCGTCGAAGACCGCGAGCTCGCTGATCGGCCACGCCTTGCCGACCGTGCCGGGCTTCTTCAGCCAGTCGCGGGCGGTCGCGAACGCGCCGCCGCCCTCGCTGGCCGCGTAGTACTCCTCGACGCACTCCCCCCACCAGTCGATCATCGCCCGCTTCACGTGCTCGGGGCAGGGCGCGGCCCCGTGGATGGCGTGCCGCATCGACGACACGTCGTACGCGGCCCTCGTCGCCTCGGGCAGCGCGAGCAGGCGGTGGAACTGGGTCGGGACCATGTGCGTGTGCGTGCACCGGTGGCGGTCGATGAGGCGCAGCATCTCCTCGGGCGTCCAGCGGTCCATGAGGACCAGGGGGTGGCCGATGTGCAGGGCTGCGGCCGCGAACTGGAGGACGGCGGTGTGGTACAGCGGGGAGCACACCAGGTGCACGTTGCCGTCGAAGGGCTTGATGCCGAAGATGCCGAGGAAGCCGCCGAGGTGGGCCTCCTCGGGGGGCTTGCCGGGCAGGGGGCGGCGGATGCCGCGCGGCCGTCCCGTCGTGCCCGAGGTGTAGTTCATGACCCAGCCGAGCGTCCGGTCCCGCGGGGGCGATGCGGGCCTCCCGGCGAGGAGTTCGGCGTACGGGCGGAAGCCGGGGGCGTCGCCGACGGCGTGGCGGCGGGCGGCCGGGAGCCCGGCCTCGTCGGCGGCGGCCGTCGCCGCGTCGGCGAACCGTTCGTGGGCGATGAGCACCTTGGCGCCGGAGTCGGCGACGATCCAGGCGATCTCCGGGGCGACCAGGTGGTGGTTGACGGGGACGAGGTAGAGGCCCGCCTGCACGGCGGCGAGGTAGGCGGTGAGGAACTCGACGCCGTTCGGCAGCACCACGGCGAACGCGTCACCGCGCTTCAGGCCCGCCGCGCGCAGCCCGTGCGCGAGCTGGTTGGCGGCGGCGTGCAGTCGGCCCGCCGTCCAGGACGTCCCGTCGGGCGCGGTCAGCACGGTCCGGTCCGGGTCGGCGGTCGCCTGGGCCCAGAAGCCGTTGGGCGGGGCGCTGTTGGTCATCGGGCTGCCTCCTCGGGCGGGGTCGGGCCGGGCGGTCGGGCCCGTGGACGGTACGGCGGGGCCCGTGGGCCGTGCGGCCGGGCCCGGGTCGGACGCGGGGTCGCCCGAGCACGGGTCAGGCGCGCCCCGCGATGCGGTTGAGCCGGGTGACGGCCCTCTCGAAGCCGCCGGTCAGGTCGTCGAAGACGGCCTGGACGCTGCGCTCGGCCGTCATCCGGCCGACGATCTGCCCCACGGGCGTGCCGAGCAGCGGTTCCACCTCGTACTTCTGGATCCGCGAGACGGCCTCGGCGACGAGCAGCCCCTGGAGCGGCATGGGCAGCGTGCCGGGTCCCGCCGGGTCGTCCCAGGCGTCGGTCCACGCGGTACGCAGCTGGCGCGCGGGTTTGCCGGTGAGCGCGCGGGAGCGGACGGTGTCGCCGGAGCCCGCGGCGAGCAGCTTGCGCGTGAGGGCCGGGGAGTGCAGGTCCGCCTCGGTCGTGGTGAGCCAGACCGAGCCGAGCCACACCCCCTGTGCGCCGAGGGCGAGGGCGGCGGCGACCTGTTCGCCGCTGCCGATGCCGCCCGCGGCGAGCACGGGCAACGGCGCGACGGCCGCGGTGACTTCGGGCGTGAGGACCATGGACGCGATCTCGCCGGTGTGGCCGCCCGCCTCGTAGCCCTGGGCGACCACGATGTCGAGGCCCGCTTCGGCGTGCTTGCGCGCGTGCCGGGCGCTGCCCGCGAGCGCGGCGACGAGCACGCCCCGCCCGTGGGCGCGTGCGACGACGTCCGCGGGCGGTGAACCGAGCGCGTTGGCGAGGAGTCTGATCGGGTAGTCGAAGGCGACGTCGAGCTGGCCGCGGGCGACCTGTTCCATCCAGCCGGTGATGCGCCAGCCCGCCGCCTCGCCCTCGGCGAGCTCGGGTACGCCGTGCCGGGCCAGGGTGTCCTTGACGAACTGCCGGTGGCTTTCGGGGATCATCGCCTCGACGTCGGCCTCGCTGACGCCCTCGACCTTCTGTGCGGGCATCACCACGTCGAGGCCGTAGGGGCGGCCGTCGACGTGGTCCTGCATCCAGTCGAGGTCGCGCGCGAGGTCGTCGGGCGCGGTGTAGCGCACCGCGCCGAGCACGCCGAAGCCTCCGGCCCTGCTGATGGCCGCGGCCACCGCGGGGAACGGCGTGAAGCCGAAGACGGCGTGCTCGACTCCCAGTCGCTTGCTCAGCTCCGTCTGCATGGGCGCAGGATGCCGCAGGCGTCCGGACGACGGAAGAGATTTTCTGATGCGACGTCAGATTTCCCGGGGCATCCCTTCGTCCGACCCCCCGCACCCCTCGACTAACCGACCGGTCAGATGTCTGACCGATCGGTTAGAGTGCTGCGCGGGCGGCGCCCCGCGACACGAGGCGCCCTACGAGGGGAGAGGTGTCGGACATGGAACGCGAGCGCACGACGTGCTGTGTGGTGGGCGGCGGACCCGCGGGCATGATGCTCGGCCTGCTGCTGGCCAGGGCCGGAGTCGAGGTGACCGTCCTGGAGAAGCACGGGGACTTCCTGCGCGACTTCCGCGGGGACACCGTGCACCCCTCCACCCTGCGGCTGCTCGACGAACTGGGCCTCGGTGAACCCTTCGCCAAGCTGCCCGCACGCAAGCTCCAGGAGATGCGGATGCACATCGACGGCACGACGGTCGTCGCGGGCAGCCTGCGCCGCATCCCCGGCCGCCACAAGTACATCGCGATGGTGCCGCAGTGGGACTTCCTCGATCTGCTCGCGGGCGCGGCCGCCGAGGAGCCGGGCTTCGCCCTGCGGATGCGCACGACGGTCACTGGCCTGACCACGGACCGCACGGGCCGGGTCACCGGCGTGACGTACGCCGACGAGCACGGCACCCGGGGCGAACTGGCCGCGGACCTCACCGTCGCCTGCGACGGAAGGGACTCACGGGTGCGCCGGGAGGCCGGGCTCGCGCCCGACTACTTCGACGTGCCCATCGACGTGTGGCAGGTGCGCGTGCCCGCGCCGCGCGACCCGGTCAAGGACGGCCGCGTGTTCCTCAGCGTCCGCGACGGCCAGGTCGCCGCCACCATGGACCGGGGCGACTACTACCAGACCTCCTACCTCATCGAGAAGGGCGCCGACGCGCGGCTGCGGGCCCACGGCATCGAGTGGTTCCGGGACCGGCTCGGCGACCTGCTCGACTGGGACCGCGAGGCGCTGCGCGGGATCGGGTCCTGGGACGACGTGAAGCTCCTGGAGGTCACCATGGGCCGACTGCGCCGCTGGTACCGCGACGGCCTGCTGTGCATCGGGGACGCGGCGCACATCATGTCCCCGGTCGGCGGCGTCGGCGTCAACCTCGCGGTGCAGGACGCGGTGGCGGCGGCCCGCGTCCTCGCGGCCCCGCTGCGGCGGGGCGACGTCGGCGTGCGCGACCTGGAACGGGTGCAGAAGCGGCGCTGGCTGCCCATGGCGGTGACCCAGGCGTCGCAGCGCGGCGAGCACGAGACGCTGCTGCGGCCCGCCCTGGCCGGAACGCTCAGCGGCGACCGGCTTCCGCTGCCGCTCAAGCTGCTCCAGAAGGTGCCGCCGCTGCGGACGGTCGCCGGATACCTGGGCGGGGTGGGGGTGCGGCCGGAGCACGCGCCGGGTTTCGCCCGCCGGTGACCGGCCGCCCGCGCCCTCGGTGACCGCCGCCTCCACCCGTCCCGTCACGGACCGGGTCCTTCTCGAACCGCCCTCACCCGCCCACTCGTTCGCCGCCGCTCCCGTCCGCCCGTTCGCCGCCGCTCCCGCGCAGCCGCTTCCGCAGCTCGCGCGGCCACTTCCGGGTGTCACGCGGCTCCACGTACGGCTCCTGCGCCTCCGGCATGCCACCGCTGATGGCGCGCTGCCGGGCGAGTTCGGCGTCGAACTCCAGGCCGAGGAGGACGGCCAGGTTCGTCAGCCACAGCCAGACGAGGAAGACGATGACACCGGCGAGCGTGCCGTACGTCTTGTTGTACGAGCCGAAGTTGGCCGCGTACACGGCGAACCCGGCGGAGGCGACCAGCCACAGGACGACGGCCACGGCGCTGCCGGGGCTGATCCAGCGGAAGCCGGAGGTGCGGGCGTTGGGTGCGCGCCAGAACAGCAGGGCGATCATCAGGACGACCAGGACGAAGAGGAGCGGCCACTTCGCGATGGACCACGCGGTGACCGCCACGTCGCCCGCCCCGATGGCGTCACCGGCGCGCTCGGCGAGCGGGCCCGTGAACACCACGATCACCGCGCTGACGGCCAGCAGCACCATCAGGGCCAGGGTCAGCCCGAGCCGCAGCGGGGTCAGCTTCCACACGGGGCGGCCCTCGGCCACGTCGTAGACGGCGTTGGCCGCGCGGATGAAGGCGGCTACGTAGCCGGACGCGGACCAGACCGCGGCCGCGAGCCCGGCAATCGCCACCACACCGCTGACCCCGCCCCGGTCCTGCAACTGCCGTACGGCGTCCGTCAGCAGGTCGCGCACCGGCCCCGGCGCGAGGTCGTCCAGGTTGTCCAGGACGGTGCGCGTGGCCGACTCGCCGATCACCCCTAGGACGGAGACCAGGACCAGGAGCGCCGGGAACAGGGACAGCACGCTGTAGTACGTCAGGGCGGCGGCGCGGTCGGGCAGGTCGTCGTTCAGGAACTCCTTCACCGTGCGGCGCGACACGGCCCACCAGGAACGGGCGGGCAACTCGCCCGGCTCGTCCGGTGCGGCCCGCTCGACCTCGGGGCCGGGGCCGGGGTCCGGGTCCTGTCGCTGTCGTGCGTCATCGGCCTCGGGGCCCCGCTGCTGTCGTGCGTCATCGGCCTCGGTGTCCCGCTGGTGCCTGCGCTCATCGCCGTCTGTCATACGGGCACGGGTGACCCCATCGGGCCCGCGCCAATCCGGAGTGCGGCCTCGCGTGTCGCGCACGGACGGTGTTCCGATCAGCACCCCGGGTACCCGGCGCGGCGTCCGACATCAAGGCACTGCAGAGGGAGCAACCATGGACCGGATGCACGACCCCGGCCGCGAAGGCCGGTCGACCGGACAGGACGTCGCGGGCGCCGCCCGCGAGGGCGCGGCCGAGGTGGTCCACGAGTCCGTCGCCCAGGGCCGGGACCTGTACGAACGGCTGCGGGAACAGGCCGCGGACGAGGCCGGCGCGCAGGTGCGACGCCTCGCGGCCGGCCTTCGTCACCTGTCGACGGACCTGTGGCACATGGGCGAGAACGCCAAGCCCGACTCCCCCGCGGCACCGCTCGTGCGGCAGCTCGCGGAGAGCGGCCACCGCATCGCCGACCGCATGGAGCACCGCCGCGCCGACGAACTCCTGGACGACGCGCGGAACTTCGCGCGCCGCCGCCCCGGGATGTTCCTGGCGGGCGCGGCGCTCGCCGGGCTCGCCGCGTCCCGGCTCGGCCGAGGCGTCGGCGCGGCGGAGCCGCGCGCCGAGGAGCGTCCCGCCGACGAGGGGGCGGCGCGCGAAGCGCCCGAGTCCGTCGCCGCGTACGCGCCCGAGCCCGCCCTGGCCCCCGGCGAGGGGCCCCCGCCCATGCCGCGCCTGGGCGCCTCCGGCACCCCGGTGACGCCGGAGCCCCCGGCCACGCCGCCGCCCACGACCGGCCGGGGGTGGTGACCGTGTCCGCCCCGCACACCGACCGGCCACCGGCCACCCGGCAGGACCCCGCCCCGGACGCGTCCATCGGTGACCTCGTTGGCGAGATCACCAACGACCTGACACACCTCGTACGCACCGAAGTCGACCTGGCCAAGACGGAGCTGAAGGAACAGGGCGGGCAGGCGGGGCAGGCAGCGGGCCTGTACGGGGGCTCCGGATACGCCACCGGCCTCGCCCTCGCGCTCGCCAGCCTCGCGGCGGTCTTCGGCCTCGACCACGTCATGGACCGCGCGTGGGCGGCGTTGATCGTCGCCGCGGTGTGGGCGGTGGTCGGCGCGGTCCTGTACGTCACCGGGCGCAAGCGGATGCGCGCGGTGCAGCTCACGCCCGAGCGCTCGATCGACTCGTTGAAGGAGGACGCCAAATGGGCGCGACACCCGACCGGCTGAGGCAGGAGGCCGAGGAGACCCGGTCCCACCTGTCCGACAGTGTGGACCGACTCGCCGAGCGGCTCAGCCCGCCCCGTGTGGCGCGCCGCCGCGCGCGTGCGGTGCGCTCGCGCGCCGAGGACGTCAGGGACCGGGTCATGGGCACCGCCCGGGCCACCACCGCGCAGGTCGGCGACGCCACCGGGCAGGTGCGGGAGCAGGCCGGGCAGACACCCGAGCGGATGCGCGCCCGGACCCAGGGCAGCCCGCTGGCGGCCGGGATGGTCGCCTTTGGCGCGGGCCTGCTCGTCGGCGCGCTCTTCCCGCCGACCGCCGCCGAGACCCGCGTCGGCCAGCGGGTCCGCGACCACTCCGAGGAGCTCGTCGCCCCGGTGAAGGACGCCGCCCGGGGGGCGGCCCGCGAGACCGGGGCCGAGCTGCGCGAACCGGCCCGCGAGGCCGTGTCGTCGGTCAAGGACACGGCTCAGGAGGCGGCACGCTCCACGGCCCGCCGGGCCCGCACGCCGGAGTGACCGCGGGCGCACCGCCCCGGCCCGAGCCGGGCCGGGGCGGTCCTCGCTACCTCTCGCGGAGCGTCCACGCCGGTGCCCACTGGCACGACGCCGTGGAGCAGGCCATGCTGGCGTCGAGGAGGTGCACTCGCATGGGCATCGAGGATTTCGGCGGCGGCCAGGCCGCGCAGTCCGACGTCTTGGTCGTGACCACCAATGACGTTCCGGGGCATCAGGTGCAGCAGGTCATCGGTGAGGTCTTCGGCCTGACGGTGCGCTCGCGGCACCTCGGCTCGCAGATCGGCGCGGGCCTGAAGTCCCTGGTCGGCGGCGAACTGAAGGGGCTGACCAAAACCCTGGTCGAGACGCGGAACCAGGCCATGGAACGGCTGGTGGAGCAGGCCAGGTCACGGGGCGCCAACGCGGTGCTCATGATGCGCTTCGACGTGACGGAGGCGGCGGACGTGGGCACCGAGGTGTGCGCGTACGGAACCGCCGTGGTCCTCGCCCCCAAGGGATAGCCGCGGCGAAGGCCGACTCGTCGCCCGCGTCTTCACCCGTGGTGACGAAGGGCTGAAGGCGGCCCCGGGAGCCCTCGCGAAGGTCGCCGTGGAGTGCCGCCGCCTAGCTGGATCCCAGTGGCGCTACCCATGCACCCGTAAGGCGCGGATTTCTCCTCGGCCGCCGTCGCGGAGGGGCCCGGGCCGTTCCGCTGCTCCCGCGCCCCGCCTCAGGCCGCGAGGGCTTCGGCGAGGGCGTCGCGGTGCCCGGGAATGTGCTGGGCCGCCCGCAGCTCGACGAGGGTGCGCCGGCTGAGGACCGCGTCGCTGACGTGCTCGCCGTTCCGGTCGTGCGTCCGCAGGGTGAGCTGGGCCCGGGCGTCGTCGGGGGTGAACGACTCCAGCACGGAGCGCAGTTCCGCCCAGGTGCGGCGCACGGTGTCGACGCGCTGGGCGTGTGTGGTCGTGTCGATGATCGCCGCGATGCGGCCGGGATCCATCGAGCGCTGGTTGTCGACGGTGGCGGCGCGCCCCCCGATCTGTTCGCCCGCCGCGGTGGCGATGATCCGGTCGGCCAGAGCGATGTGGCACAGCCGCCGATCCACGTCGGCACGCGTCTCGGCCCCCAGAGGCGTGGAGCCGCCGATGGCTTCGGCCCGGGTGAGCAGGCCCTCGTACGCGGAAGCGAGTGCGGTGACATCCATGAGTGTGGTCCGCTGTTCTGTAGAAGGTGATGGCGGGGTGGGGTCTGTAGAAGGTGATGGCGGGGCGGGGCTCGGCCGGGCCGAGCGCGGCTCACGCGGGGCGGCGGTGCTTGCGGGACAGCAGGAGCGTGTCGAGCAGGCACAGCGCGGCCACGGCGGCGGCGAAGAGCTGGACGGCCGTCAGCAGGCCGGTGCCGGTCGCGAGAAGGCCGACGCCGATGACGGGGACGCCGACCCCGAGGTAGACGATGACGTAGTAGCTGGAGAGGACGTCGGCGTATCTGCTCTTCGGCGCCAGGCGGTTGATCTCCGTGATGCCGCCCAGGAAGGTCAGCCCCTGCCCGACGCCGCCGATGACGGTGGCGACGAGGAGGAGGGCGAGGGAGGCGACCCCTCCGGCCACGGCGAGCAGCACCAGAGCGACGGCCAGCAGGAGCAGGCCCGCGATCTGGATCACGAGCGCCTGCCGCCCCGACGCGGCGAGCTGGGCGGCCACGGAGCAGGCGAGCATCAGCGTGACCGCTCCCCCGGCCAGGGCCAGGTTGCCGCTCCCGGACAGCTTCGTCACATAGGTCGGCACCAGGCTCAGGAACAGCCCGACCACGGAGAAGGCGAGGAAGCTGGCCGTGCCGCTGGAGACGAACACACCGCGCATCGGGGCCGGGACGGACGGGCGGCGCGGGCGCCACGGCGTGGCCGGCCGCGAGGTCGGGAGGGTGGCCATGGCGATGCCCGCGGGCACCAGCAGGACGATCTCCACGGCGAAGGGCAGTACGCGGGGTGCCGGAGCGTACTCGGCGAGCAGGCCGGCGAGCAGCGGCCCCGCCCCCAGGCCGCCGACGGAGGCCACGGTCGACACGAGGGCGGCGCGGCGCCGGTCGCCGTGGGGCTCCAGTTCGTTCAGCGCGGCGGTGAGCGCGCCGGACGCCGCCCCCACGGCCAGGCCCTGGAGCAGCCGGGCGGCGAAGAGCCAGCCGACCCCGTCGGCGAGCGCGAACACCAGGGAGCCGAGCGCGGCGAGGACCACGGCGGGCAGCAGCACCTTGCGGCGCCCGACGGAGTCGGACAGCGGCCCGGCGATCAGCAGGGAGGGGATGAGCGAGGCCACGTACACCGCGAAGATGAGCGTCACCATCAGCGGCGAGAAGCCGAACTCCCGCTGGTATCCGCGGTACAGCGGGGTCGGCAGGTTGGTGCCGGTCAGTAAGAGGAGCAGGGTGTAGGCGGTCGCCCAGAAGCGGACCGGGCTGCCGCCGGTGGCCCGGGTGCCCCCGGCGGCCCGTGGGTCGGTGGGGGTCCGGGCGTCGGCAGGGGCAGTCAGTCGTTCCGTCGTCATGTCGTCCTCGGATGTCTCACGTGTGGATAGCGGAGCGGTGGGCCCACCGTCATGACCGACGGTCAGTCAAACAAATGACCGGCGGTCAGTCAACGCACTGACCGACGACCGGTCAGCTATGCTGCGCGAAGCCGGAGCACCGCTCGACGGAGGTGGACATGGAGCCGAAGGCGCGCAGGAAGCGGGTCGCCAAGAGCCCCGACGACCGCAGGGACGACATCCTGCGTGCCGGGGAGCGGGTGTTCGGCACCACCGGTTTCGAGCGGGCCACGATCTCCGAGCTCGCCGACGCGGCGGAGATCGGCAAGGGCACCTTCTACCTCTACTTCGCGTCCAAGGACCATCTGCTCGGCGCCCTGTGGGAGCGCTACGTCGACGCCATCGTCTCCACGGCGCAGGAGATCCTCGCCGAGAGCGCCGCCTGGTGGCCGACCATCGACCGGGTGATGACCGCCCTCATCGGGCACGCCCTGAAGAACGCCGAACTGCACCGGATCGTCTATGGATCGGCCAACGCCAAGGCGCTCGAACTGTGCCGGCAGGCCAACCAGCGCGTCATCGACCTCATGTGCGACTTCGTGGAGCAGGGCACCCAGGCGGGCGCCTTCCGGGCCATCGACACCCGCCTCGCGTTCCGCATGTCCTACCACGCGGCCGACGGCCTCCTGGACGACCTCGTCGCCGAGGGCGACGAGCACATCGACGAAGCGCACGTGACCGCCATGGTCCTGGAGTTGATGCACCGCGCGCTGGGCGACCCCGAGGCCGTGCCCTCACCCGCGTCCGTCTGACCCCGGGGGTCCGGGATGGTGCCCCGGCCCAGGACGACCGGCACGGTCCACCAGCCCTGCCCGATGAAGACGTACGCGTAGTCGTCGCCCGGGAACGACGACCTGCGGGTCACGGTCGGCGGCGATCGCGCCAGCAGTTGCTTCGGCCCGCGCTCCATCGCGGTGGACAACACGAGCGCTCGGCTGCAACTCGGTGCGCAAGCTCATCAAGGTGGAGCCGGACCGCTGGTTCTCCTGGGCGGACCGGCTGGGCCTGCTGGTGTGGCAGGACATGCCCCCGATGACACCGGGGCGGTCCCGGGCGGCGCCGCGCGGGTCCAGCACGAGCGCGAGATGCAGGAGGTGATCGACGAGCACGCGAGCAGCCCCTCGGTGGTCATGTGGGTGCCCTTCAGCGAGGGGTGGGGCCAGTACGACGTGGCACGCGTCGCGCAGCAGGCCGGCCGAAGCCCAGCGCGTCAGGGCCGCTCATGAAGACCTGATCGAAGGCGCGCGGGACGGCACACTGCCCTGTGCCGCGCCGTGACCCGCAGGGCGTGTGGTCGCCGCCCTTGTGTCCCGGCCACCGTGCAAGCCCGTGCATGCGCGACGGGGTGTCAGTCGGGGGTGGTGAGCCCTCGGCCGCGCAGGCTGTCGCTGAGGGCCCGCATCGCGTAGTACGCACGTGACTTGACGGTCCCGGCGGGCACACCCAGGACCTCGGCGGTCTGCGTGACGGTGCGTCCCAGGTAGTACAGGTGCAGCAGCACCTCCCGGTGGCGGGCCGACAGCTCCCGCAGGGCCGCAGCCACCACCTGGCGCGTGAGCGTGTGGTCGACGCCGTCCGGCACCGGCAGGTGGGCCGGGCTCGGCTCGCCCTCTTCCGGTGGCCGGGCCCGGCGCAGCCGGTTGCCGTCGATCACCAGATTGCGGACGACGGCGAACAACCAGGGCCGCAGCGTCTCGGCTGTCGGGTCGAGTTCGCCCGAGTGCCGCCACGCGCGGATCGCCGTCTCCTGCAAGACGTCCTCGGCGCGGTGCCAGTCACCGCCCGTGAGCCGGGCGGCGAAGCGGAGCACGACCGCCCCGTGGCGGTGGTACAGCGCCCTGAGGAATTCCTCCGTCGGCTCCGCCGCCCGGGCGGCGCTCGCCCCCCGTGTCGTCGGCGGCATCAAGTCCAGCAACGTGCTCCCCCTCCGTCGCGTACATGAGCGGCAGCGGGCACCGGCGCGGGACTGCGCGGGATCCCATGACGCGATGCGCGCCGAGCGGTGCGGGGCGGGGACGGGGCGAACGGCCTCTTCGCCGACGCCCTGGGCCTCGTGGCGTCCTGACCTCGTCGTCAGGGAACGGCTGCCGCCGGGCGACCCCCCGTGTGGGGCCTCTTGCGTCTTCCTACCCGCGGTGCGCGGGAACGGAAGCGCCCGTTGCAGGGCCCGTTCGGCCCGAATGTGCCCGGTGCTCCGCGCCTCCCACCGCTCCGGATGCCTGGTCGACGGCTCGCCCGGCCGGGGGGCGGGCCGCCCCGGAGCCTGACAGGGCCCTGCGCGATGCCCGTTCACGGCCCGGCGGGTGGGTGTCGCCGAGGAGCGCCGCTGCCCCCGTGCTGACTGGAACGAGACGAAGACTGGCCGGAACGAGGTGCCGGAGTGCGGTGAGGGCGACGTAGTACCGCGTGCCGCTGTCTCTCCAGCGGTGTGCACCGAGAGGAGCTGACCTTGACGGCTCAGCGAGTACCCACGGCCCGGCCCCATCCGACACACCTCGGCCCACGACGCACCGATCAGGCACGTGCCGAACCCGCGTGCGGTGGCCCGACACCGCCCGATCCGACAGATGCCGACCAGGCGGTTCCGGACCTGACAGCTCCGGACCCGACGACCCCAGACCCGACAGCTTTAGACCCGGTAGCCCTGGACCCGGTAGCTCTGGACCCGGCAGACCTCCGCTTGATCCGTGACGCTCTGGCGTGGGTGCGCGACGCGGATACCGACGGCGTGCTGGCCGAGCTGGTTCCCGCGCTCACCGAGCGGGAGCGGGCGGAGATGGCCGCGCACTGCGCCCTGACCCACGTGGCGGCGCTGGTGTTTCCGGCCTCGCTCGACGTGCTGACCGCCGGGCTGCGTGCCGAAGGGCTCACCGTCGGGAAGGCGGTTCCCAGCACCGTCGTGCGAGCGCGGCTCGGCCGCCGGTACGGCGTGCCGACTGAATCCCTGGACGTCGCGATCCTGCACGCGGGCCTCCCGGGGGCGGGCGACAGCGCCCGTACCGTCGAGGTCTTCGCGCTGGAGGTGCCGCCGTGCTCGCCGCTCGACGGAATCGCAGCCCGGGAGCGCGCCGAGCACAACGAGTCGCACGTCGCCCTCGACGTTCCGGCACCCAACGCGGTGGTGCTGTCCGGACTCCGCGCGCTGCTCGGCGAGCGGGGCGGCCTCATACCGGACGGCGGAGGTCACAACAGGCACGAGGACTGCACGGTGCTGTACTTCCGCAGCGCCGGAGAGGCGGACCCGACCGGACGCGCGCAGACGCGGACGCCGCGCTACCGGCGGTTGGAGATCCGGGCCCGTGGCCACCACCCGCTGGCGCTGACCGCACACCTTGAGGCGACGGCCCCCGAGCCCGCCAAGCAGCTCCTCGAACTGATGACCGGCGCCTGGACCACGCAGGCGATCGCCGTGGCAGCGGAGCTGGGCGTGCTCGACCAGTTGCCGGTGGGGCGCGGCGCGCAGCCGCGCACCGTGCCGGTCGCGCAGGTGGCCGCGCGGGTCGGAGCCGATCCGCGCGGTCTGGCCCGCCTGCTGCGGCACCTCGCGGCCGTGGGTCTGGTGGCACCGGCCGGTGAGTCCTACGCGGCCACGGAGACGGGTGCGCTCCTGCGGCAGGACGCCCGCCCCTCGCTGCGCCCGCTGGCGCTGCTCTACGGCGGGCCCTTCTACGACTCGTTCGGCGCCCTGGCCCACTCCGTACGGACCGGCGAGGAGTCCTTCGCCGCGCTCTTCGGGAAGGGACACTTCGACTACCTCAGCGAACACCCCCGCCTCGCCCGGCTCTTCGACGCCGCGATGGCCGCGAGCGCGGCCATGTTCGAGCCGGTCCCCGGGCTCTTCGACTTCCGCGGTGCCCGGGTGGTGGTGGATGTGGCCGGGGGCAACGGCCACCTCCTCGGGCGGATCCTGGAACACGCGCCGCATCTGCGCGGTGTGCTGTTCGAGCGGCCGGACGTGCTGGCGGCCGCACGGCAGCAGTGGTCCGACACGAGCCGGTCCCGCCGGTGCGAGTTCGTCGCGGGCGACTTCCTGGCAGCGGTGCCGAAGGGCGGAGACGTCTATCTGCTCTCGCGCGTCCTGCACGACTGGGACGACGACCGGGCCCTGACGGTGCTCCGCAGCTGCGCGGGGAGCATGGCGGACGGCGCCGCACTGCTGATCGTGGAGCGCCTCCTGCCGACCGACGGATCGGCCTCCCTGGCCGTCTCCTGGGACCTGCACATGATGTGCAACGTGGGCGGCCGCGAGCGGACCGCCGCCGAGTACGAACAGCTCCTCGCCTCGGCCGGATTCACGCTGGACACCGTGCACGACCTCCCCTTGGACGGCAGCCTGCTGTGCGCCCGCCGTCGCGGCGCCCCACGCCCTCGGTAGTCGGGGCCACAGGGATCCCGGAGGAGAAGCACCGGGGCGTCGAGCCCGTCGCGGGGCGGTGCCTCGTCCGGGACGGGTGAGGACGCCCTGGCGGTGAGACGCCCGGCTCGGCTGCGGCGGACGCTCGGTGAGGACTCGTCAGCGGCCGCTCCGCGGTGACGTCCACGCGAGCCCGGCGCACGCCGCCTCGCCCGGCCAACACTCCGAGTGCCTTCTTGTCCGCTGCTCTTTCCCTGGGAAAATGGTCTCTGACCAGGTGCTTCACCCCCAAGAGACAGGCCCCTGCATGTTCGACGCGCTGAAGAACGCCAAGGAAAAGGCCGAAGAACTCACCGAAGCCCACGGGGACAAGATTTCCGACGGCCTGGAGAAGGCCGGCGACCTCGTCGACGACAAGACCGGCGGCAAACACAGCGACAAGATCGACACTGCCGTCGACAAGGCCCAGGACTTGGTCGAGAAGCTGGGCGAGAAGAACGAGAACGAGAACAAGCGCTGAGCCGCCCCGCGAGCCGACCACAGGTCCGGGCGCCGCACCGCCGTCGGGCGCCCGGACCTGCCGCTCCGTCCCACGGGCACCCGGACGGCGCCTGCTCGCCCCGGGCCCGGTCCCCCTTCGGCGCCGGGCCCCGGAGACGTGCTACTTGCTCACGGCGAAGCGCATCAGGGCGTGCTCGTCCCCCTGCTTGATCTTCCCCGTCGTGTTGATCACTTCCAGCTTCCATGTGCCGCCGACCCGCACGGCCTTGGCGACGGCGCACCCGTTGTCCTGGCTGAGCAGACTCGGCCAGATGTCGGCAACCTGCTGGGAGCTGCCCCCGGTCGCGTCGTAGACCTTGAAGCTGATGTTGCGCGCCTTCTGGAAGGAACTGTTCTTCTTGTACGCGGCCGCGACGAACACGATCGACGTGATGTTGGACGGGAGCCGGGCGAACTCGACCGTCACCGTCTCGTCGTCCCCGTCGCCGTGGCCCGTCTGGTTGTCGCCGCTGTGGACCAGCGAGCCGTTGCCCATCGGGTCCAGTGAGTCCAGGCCCGCGAGGCGCACCGGGTCCGCGCCCTGCATGGCGATGGCTATCAGGTCGAGGTCCGTGCCGGTCTTGCGGCGGAGCTTGCCCAGGACCCCGCCGCTGCTGCCGGCGGTGGGGTCCCAGGAAGCTCCGATCGAGAGGTGGGTCACCCCGTCGAGGTCCGCCGGGCCGTCTTCCTTGGTGAGCGTGATCACGTGCGTGCCATCCTTTGATCTAACGGGCTACTACACGCAGAGTGTGCCTGGTGGCCCGTTGGTTCCCTGGGGTGGGTCCCGGCTGACGTGCGTCGCCTCACATCGCGGCTCGGCCACGGGCCGCTTTCGGCCCGCGCCCGGCCCTCGTCGTTGACCCGGCACCTCGCCCGCAGGTTGACTCTCCCCCGCCAACCGAGCGGCAGCATCGGCGCGGCCGCCCTGATCGCGGGGAGGACCGATCGGCGTGCGACGTACGAGCAGCGGGAGCGGAAGACGGTGGCGACGGCGCGGCGGCTGTGTGCTCGCGGCCTCCGTCCTGTTGGCGTGGGCGGCGCCGCAGGCACAGGCGGAGCCGGGAGGAGACGGCGTCGTCCAGGTCGACCTCGGGCTCGACGGTGCGCAGCCCGACAACTGGTCCCAAGCACGCGGGATCAGCGCCGACGGAAGGTTCGCCCTCTTCACCTCCCTGGCCTCCAACCTGGTGCCGGGTGACACGAACCGCCTGTACGACGTCTTCGTACGGGACCTGCGCTCCGGGCGTACCGAGCGGGTCAGCGTCGGCGACGACGGGGCGCAGTTGGACGGGTCCACGAGCGAGGCGGGCATCAGTGCGGACGGCCGCTACGTGGCGTTCAGCTCCGACGCGCCCGGCGTCGCACCGGGGCAGCCGACGGGCGGCGGCGAGAAGGTCTTCGTGCGGGACCGTACGGCCGGGCACACCGAACTCGTCCCCACCGAAGGGAACTCCGGCAACCCTGCCATCAGCGGGGACAGCCGCTACGTGGCGTACCACTCGGGTCGGCGCGACATCTCCGTCGTCGATCGCCGGACCGGGGCCACCCGGCTCGTCACGACCGGGGCGGACGGCTCCCCGGCCGACAACGCCTCCGCCGACCCGGTCATCAGCGCGGACGGAGCCACCGTCGGCTTCCGTTCCAAGGCCACCAACCTGCTTCCGCGCGGGCAGGCCCGCAGCGGGGCGGAGCCGGGCGGGGCCCCGGCGTCCAAGCCGCCTCCCGCGCGCCACACCTTCCCCTTCTTCGCGTACGACGCGCGCACCGGTCGCGTCCAGAAGGCCTCCGTCGACGCGACCGGCGCGCTCCGCGACGCGCATCCGTACGCGACGCTGAGCCCGGACGGGCGCCACGCCCTGTTCAGGGTCTTCGAGCCGAACGGCCCTGACATGGACGGCTCGCACGTCGAGCTCTACGTCCGCGACCTGCGGCGGGGGACGACCACGCGGGCCGCGCCGCCGCTGCCGGGCACCCGGACGGTGCACGACGCGTACCGCGGCACGGTGACGGCCGACGGCCGGCGGCTGGTCTTCGGCTCGGGCGCCGACAATCTGGTGCCCGGTGACACCAATCAGGCCGTGGACGTCTTCCGGCGCGATCTGCTCACCGGCCGGGTCGAGCGGATCAGCGTGACCGGGGGCGGCACGGAGATCTCCTGGACGCCCAACTCCCTCTCCGTGGACGGCCTCGGCACCGCTGCGCTCTTCGACGGGGGCGGCAGGGTCTACCTCCTGCGGCTGCCCTCCGACTGATCGGGCGTCACCGCGCGCGGCGGCACGTGCCCGTGAAGACGCGGTCGAGTTGGTCGTCCAGGGCGGTGAGGACCGCCGCTTCGGGTGTGCCGTCCGGATCGATGTGCGTGTGCAGGGCGAGCCCCTCCGCGCACGCGACGATCCGCAGGGCCTGACCTGCGGCGTCGACACCCTGGGCGACCTCGCCGCACGCCTTGCCGTTGTCGATGGCCCGGGTGACGCGTGCGCGCACGCCCGCGAGGGTCTCCCTCTGCACGGCGGCGAGGCGGCTGTTGTGCGCGGCCTGGTCCGCGAAGGCGCGGCGGACCAGGAATTCGGCGCGGCGGCCTTCGTCGAGCGGCACGAGCTCGGCCAGGGCCTGGCGCAGCATCGTGGCGATGGTGCGGCCCTGTGCCTCGCCGCGGTTCACCAGTTCCTCCACGCGCGCGGTGAAGCGCGCGTTGACGCGGGTGAACGTCGCGAGCAGCATCTCGTCCTTCGCCGTGAAGTAGTGCTGCACCAGGCCCACGGACATGCCTGCTTCGGCGGCGGTCCGCGCGACGGTCACGGCGGTCAGGCCGTCCCGCACGATCAGGCGTTGGACGGCGTCGGTGATCTGCCCGTTGCGGGCGTCGTGGTCGGCGACTCTCGGCATCTGAAGACGGTACCGTGCGCTATAACCGTATGCATATATTGCTACCGGAGAAGGGGTCCTCGATGCTTCGACGTCGTTCAACTCGCTTACTGGCCCTCGTGATTGCCCTCGCCGCGCTGCTGCCTTCCGGTGTGGCCGCCGCCGGCCCCGACAGGGACGGCGGGGGCGGTCAGGCCGAGGGCCACCGCCGTCACGCCCGCGATCCGGCCCTGCAGACCCTGGCCGACCGGGTGGTGGCCGATCCGCAGCCCAACCCCGGCGCGTTCCTGTACGCCCGCGACGGGGCGCGGGTCCGCTCCGGCGCGGCCGGCCTCGCGGACCGGTCCACCGGCGCCCCGATGGACCCGGACCTGAGGTTCCGCGCCGGAAGCATCACCAAGACCTTCACCGCGACGGTCGTCCTGCAACTCGTGGCCGAGCACCGGCTGCGCCTCGACGACACCGTGCAGCACCTGCTGCCCGACCAGGTCCGCGCCGACAACGCGCTGTCCGGCGCGCCCATCACGGTCCGTCAGCTGCTCAACCACACGAGCGGCCTGTACGACTACCTGGAAGGGCTGCTCCCCCGCTTCCGCGGCCTCGACCAGTACTGGCCCCGCGACCAGCTGATCGGCATCGGCCTCGCCGAGGCCCGGTACTTCCCGACCCCCGGCACCCGGTTCCGCTACTCCAACACCAACTACCTGCTGCTCGACCTCATCGTCGAACGGGTCACCGACCGCGATCTGCGCACCAACCTGGAACGGCGCATCTTCAAGCCCTTGGGTCTGCGCGACACCTCGTACCCACTGGCGGACACCACCATCGACGGACCCCATGCGCACGGCTACGCGGACGTCTCACAGCTACTGCCGCACGTGCCGGACCCCACGCGGTACGACGTCACCTCCCTCAGCCCGTCCGAGGCGGGAGCGTCGGGTGCCCTCGTGACCACCGCGGCCGACACCGCGCGCTTCTACCGGGCCCTGCTGCGCGGGCGGCTGCTGCCCCCGGGCGTCCTGCGCCGGATGCTCGACGACACCGTCCCCACGACGCACGCGCCACGGCCCGCCGTCGGCTACGGCCTGGGGGTGTACGTGTACGCCACGGACTGCGGCCCCGCGTACGGCCACGGCGGCAGTGCCCCCGGATATCTGACCTTCGCCCTCAACAGCCGCGACGGCGACCACCAGCTCGTGGCCCACACCAACTGGAACCCCCTCGTCGAGACCGGGCTCGACAAGCCCTTCTGGGCCGCCTTCCAGGAGGGGTACTGCGCCCGGCCCTCGACGACGTAGGGTCCGCCGCTCCGAGCGGGGCCGCGCGGCCCCCGAGCGGGATCGCGCGGCCCGCACCGCCACCGGGACGAGCGCCGGTCACTCGATGTCGCCCTCGGCGTCTTCTACGGAGCCCCGCGCCGCCAGCATCCGTTCGAGCCGGTCGAAGCGTGCGTGCAGGACGCGGGCGGTGTCGTCGCGCAGGGCGCGCGCCTCCCGCTCGGCGCTCCGGGCCGGGTGGTGGCGGCGCTGGTGGTCACGGCCCACGAACCAGGTGGCCAGCGCGGCGGTGACCATGCCGTACGTCGTGATGCCGATCCCCATCTCGACCGCCCCGACCACGCGGCCCCACAGGGTCACCGGGTAGAAGTCGCCGTAGCCGACGGTGGTCGCCGTCTCGACCGACCACCACAGGGCCTTCGGATACGAGGTGAGGTTGGCGTTCCGCGCGCCGTGCTCGGCGGCGACCACCGCCCAGGAGCCGACCGCCATCGTCACCGCGAGCACGGCGGTGGCCCCGCCCGCCGCCTTCAGATGCAGTGAGCGGCCTTCACGGCCGAGCAGCAGCCCGACCGCCCTGGTGAGGAATCCGGGCAGCATGGCCGGATCCTGCGTGACCCCCTGCGGGCACGGGCGCCGGGCGCGCCCGGGGGTCACACGATCGGGTGATTCCCCCGTACGGCACGGCCGCTGTTCCATTGAGCGGAACGGGCGCTGGCCCTCACCCGCACCCCTCGACATAGTCGGCCTTCCGCGCCCCTGCCTGCACGAGCGCGTGGACACAGCTCATCGAACCCGCGACTCGGAGGTGGCGCTCATGACCCTCATGCGTCTCACGCTCGACACCGTGTACCTCTTCGAGGAGGAGGAAGCGGGATCGACCCGCATGGGCCTGTACGTCCGGGTCCTGGACAACTCCGGGACCCAGGTGGCCGAGTTCCGTTGGAACAGGCGCAACGGCGAGGTCGAGGACAACTTCCAGTACCCGCTGGACGGTGACCAGGAGTACCCCAGCGTCCTGGTGTTCGACATCGGTGGTGTCCCGGGCGGCATCGGCCGCCTCCACGTCAAGGCGTACACGGACAACGACGAGCGCTGGCCGGACGAGGGCCACCACGAGAACTTCCTCGGCGAGGCGGAGGTCGTCTTCGACACCCGCGAGCCGAGCCAGCTCGGCCAGGTGCTGCTCGGCCCCACCACCACCGACAACGGCCACACCGGCTACGCGGTGACCGGCGTCCTCGAAACCGTGCCGCCGCACGGCTTCCGGCAGGCGCGGCTGGTGTTCCGGGACGTGGTGGTCTTCGACGACGAGAACAGCGACTTCACGCACATGGGCCTGTACGTCCGCGCCTTCGCCCCGGCGCAGGGCGGCGCCGAGGCCATCGACCAGGAGCTCCTGCGCTGGAACAACGGGGGCGACCGCGTCTTCGACGAGGCGCTCTTCCCACTCGCCGGCGGCCTTCCCTCCCCCGTCACCACGCTGGCCGTGGGCGGGCCGACCCGCATCTGGGTCGAGGCGTACACCCACGACGACGAGGCCTGGCCGAGCAGCGGCGCCTACGAGAACTTCCTCGGCCGCGCGATGATCACCATCGATCCGAACGAGCCCGACACCCTGGGCCGCCACGTCCTCGGCCCCACCCAGACCGACCAGACCCACAACGGCTTCCTGCTCACGATGAGCAGCGAGCTCCTGCCGCCCGACGCCGCCCCGAACCTGGAGATCACGGGTGTCGAGGTCACCCAGGCCACCCAGCACTTCACCCCGCCCGCGGGCGGCCCGCAGCACGCCCTCGCGGCGGGCAAGGCCACGCTGGTCCGGGTCTATCTGGACTCCGGCATCGATCCGCGCGAGGGCGGCACCGTGGACGGGGTGGTCGGGACACTGACCCTCAACGGCGGCTCCTTCACCACCCCTTCGCTGAATCCGATCACGGCCCGGCCCATCGCGCAGGTCGACCGGGGGCAGATCGCGCACACCCTGAACTTCCTCATCCCCGCGGACCGTGTGACGGCCGGGACGGCCAAGATCCAGGTGCAGGCGGAGGTCGCGGGCACCCTCAGCAACCCCATGGAGGTGACGGCCGACTTCCGGGCGACACGGCCGGTGACCATCTGGATGGTGCGGGTGTCGACCCCGACGGTCCCGGCGGTCAGCGCGGCGCACTACCGCACCGTCTCCGACACCCTCCCCCGGCGCTATCCCATCGCCGACACCGGCGGGATCGTCTATTACACGGTTCCTGGCCTCACGGAGATCCACACCACCCGCGACCTCACCAGCGACGGCGGGAAGGAGGACTTCATCGACGACCTCGAAGACATCCAGGAAGACCACGGCAACGACGACCAGTTGCTGTACGCGATGCTCGACCAGGCCGCGCCCATGAGCGTCCGGGGCGCGGCACGGTACGGCGATCACGTGGCGTTCGGGTACGACATCGTGTCCACGTTCGCCCACGAGGTGGGCCATCTGCTGGGGCTCCTGCACGCCCCCTGCGGCGGCCCGGAGAGCGTCGACGAAGACTTCACCCCGCCCGACGGCCGCACCGGCGAGGTCGGCGTGGAACCGCTGACCCGGACCCTCCACCCGGCCACCGCCGGTGACCTGATGAGCTACTGCGGTGTCGACACCCGCTGGATGAGCGGCTACCACTGGCTCCGACTGCTCAACACCCTGTCCGTGCGCGGCGAACAGGCCGACGCGGCACCGCCCGAACGCCCTGTCCACGGCACGGTTCCGGCCGCGCTGACCACCACCAGCCGACCGTTCCCGGGCCAGTACGTGCGGGTGCGCGGCCGGGTCAGCCGCTCCGGAGCCGTGCGCTGGCAGCCGTGCCTGCGGACGTTCCGCAAGCCGTCGCCGCCGCGGACGGTCCCCGGCCCCGTCCACACCGTGTCCGTCGAGGACGCGGCCGGGCAGGTCCTGGCCAGCGCCCCGACCACCGTGGTCTTCGACCGCCACGACCAGCAGGAGGCAACGTTCAGCGCCCGTCTGCCCTACGCCGCGCGGGCCCACCGCGTCGTCCTGCGTCGCGACGGAACCGAGCTGGGCGCACTGGTCGTGCCGTCCGGCGCGCCCCAGTTCATCCTCAATACACCGCTGTCCACACCGGAGATCGACACCGAGGGCGTCCTGCACCTGCGCTGGCAGCGACTGGACGTCGGCGAGCCCGAACCGCGCCCCGCCTTCACGTACTTCGTACGGTTCACCAACGCCGACGGGACCTTCGCGCCCCGCCCGGGGGTCAACCTCAGCGGCACGTCCTTCGACCTGGACCTGCGCACGATGCCGGGGCACGAGCGGTGCGTGGCGCAGGTCATCGCGACCAACGGCTACCACACGTCGTACGTGCAGACTCCGGCGTTCGCCCTGCCCCCGCGGCCGCCCCAGGTACTGCTCGGCGCCGTCGAAGGACCGGTGCTGCACGCCCAGGGCAGTTCGCCGCAGCACGGCCCGATCACCGGCGCCGACGTGGCGTGGCTCGTCGACGGCCGCGCGGCGGCGACCGGCGTCTCCTTCGACGTCCGCTCCACCGGCTCCGGAGCCCACGCGATCGCGCTCAGGGTCACCGACCACGACGGCCTGAACACCACGACGCCGCTCGGGACGTACGACGGTACGAGCGGAGAGCGCCTGCCGGTCGCACTCGAACAGTAGCCGGGGCGGTCGCGCCTGCCGCGCGCGACCAGGAAACCCTCAACCGTCGGTCTGCCGGGTCCCGGAGTCGACGACGTACTCGAAGAGTTCACGGGACGCGGCGGCGGGCGGCCGTGCCTCGGGGCGGGACGCGCCCGTGGCCAGCAGGCCGTCGACGAGGACGAGCAGCTGGTCCGCGCCGAGGTCGGGGCGCGCGTGCCCGAGGGCGGTCAACTCGTCGGCGAACAGGCCGTGGAGGGTGCGCCGGTAGGCCTGGGTGACCTCGTGGGCCGGGTGCTCGGGGTCGGTGAGCGCGAGGTCGGCGGCCAGATAGCGGCAGCCGTGGAAGTCCGGGGCCGCGGCGATCTCCGCGAGCCGGTCGACGACCGCGAGGAGCCGGGTACGGGGGTCTTCCCCCGCGGCGTCCATCGTGGCGCGGTACTTCGCCAGGTCCTCGGCGGTGCTGCGGCGCAGGACCTCGGCGATGAGGCCGTCCTTGCCGCCGAAGTGCTCGTACAGCGAACGCCGCGCGGCTCCGGCCGCCTTGAGCAGGGCGTCCACGCCGACGCCGACTCCCTGGGTGTAGGTCAGCTCCTGGGCGGAGAGCAGCAGCCGTTCGCGGGGGCCCGGCTTGGTGGTGGCGGTCATGGCGCGATTGTGCCAGCCCTTGACGCAGTAGATCAACTGGTCTATCTATATCTCCAGCGACAGCAGATAGACCGAATGGTCTATCTCTTCTGGGGAGGCATCATGTCCGCTCGCCGCACCACCGAGGCCACCGGCTCCGTCCGCGCGACCGCCGAGGCCATCGGCTCCGCAGGCGGCACGACCGCGCTCATCGGCTCCGGCCGCGACACCGCCGAGGTCATCGACCGCTTCAATCGCGCGTTCATCGAGCACGACGCGGGTCTCCTGGACGGACTGATCGCGGAGGACTGCGTCATGGAGAGCGTCCAGCCCGCGCCCGGCGGGGAGCTGGTCCGCGGCCGTGAGGCGTGTGCGGCCTGGTGGACGGCCGTCATCGACGACCGCGCCACGCAGTTCACGCCGCAGGAGGTCATCGTGGCGGGTGAGCGCGCGACGATCGTGTGGAGCTACCGCTTCGGTCCGGGGCCCGACCAGTGGGTGCGCGGGGTCAACGTCATGCGCGTGGCGGACGGCCGGATCACCGAGGCGTTCGGCTTCAGCAAGACCGCGGGCGAGGTCCCGCTCGCCGCCGAGTCCGACGCCGCGTGACCCACCCCCGCCCCCGCCGTCTCTCTCCCCCCCGTCACACGAAGGGCCTTCCGATGCGGAGCTACCACCTGTCCCACAGCGGCGCCGGGCTCTCCGGCCTCACCGTCCGCGAGCACGACGTCCCCGCGCCAGGCCCCGGCCAGGCCGTGGTGGCGGTGCGCGCGACGTCCCTGAGCTTCCGCGAACTCATGGTCCTCGACGGCACCTACGTCCTGCCGGTCGAGCCGGACGTCGTCCCGGTGTCGGACGGGGCCGGTGACGTCGTCACGGTCGGACCGGGCGTCGACGCGGTCCGCGTCGGCGACCGCGTCGCCGCCACGCTCTTCCCCTCCTGGCAGGACGGCCCGTTCGCCGTGGAGCACCTCGCGCAGCGCGGCGGCTCCCTGGACGGCATGCTCACCGAGTACGCCGTCGTCGAGGCGGACTCGCTCGTGACCGTCCCCGCCCACCTATCGTACGAGGAGGCCGCGACGCTGCCCTGCGCGGCGGTCACGGCCTGGAACGCGCTGACCGGCGACGGCGACGGCGTCCGTCCCGGCGACACCGTCGTCGTGCAGGGTTCCGGCGGTGTGTCCCTCTTCGCGCTCCAGTTCGCCAAGGCGCTCGACGCGCGCGTGATCGCCACGACCAGCAGCCCGGCCAAGGCGGCACGGCTGCGCGGCCTCGGCGCCGACGACGTCGTCGATTACGCGGCCACGCCCGACTGGGCCGACGAGGTCCGCGCCCGCACCGGCGGACGGGGCGCCGACCGCGTCGTCGACGTCGCGGGGCTCCTCCACGAGTCCGTCCGCGCCGTCGCCCTGGCCGGCACCGTCGCGTGCGTCGGCTTCGTCGGCAAGACCGCGGAGCCGCTCGACCCTCGGGCCCTGTTCGCCTCCTCCGCCACCGTCCGCGCCGTGGCCGTCGGCAGCCGCGCCCAGTTCACCGCCATGAACGCCTTCATCGAGGAGCACGGGCTGCGACCGCTGATCGACCGGGTCTTCCCCTTCGACGAGGCCGTCGACGCCTACCGCCACTACGCCTCGGGCGGGGCCTTCGGCAAGGTGATCATCAGCACCTCGCGACCCCGGGCCGAAGCCAACTTGATCGGGTGACTTGTTCCACTGACTATGTCGGTAGGATGGGCCCATGGCTCACGTTTCCGCGGCCGAGCGCCGCCCTCAACTGATCAAAGCGGCCATCGACCTCATGACCAGGGAGGGAGTGGCCGCGGGCAGCACGCGCGCGATCGCTGCCGAGCTCGGTGTCGCACAGGCCACGGTCCACTACACCTTCGGCACGAAGGCGGACCTGTACCGGGCGGTGATGGAGCAACTCACCACCGACCTGATCGCACACGTCGAGCAGGCGGCCCCGCAGGACGCCGGTTTCGAGGACACGATCGTCGCCCTGGTCGGCGTCCTGTGGCGCACCGTGCGGGAGGACGCGATGCGTTACAACCTCCAGACCGAACTGAGCATGGTCGCCCTGCGCACCCCCGAGATGACCGAGGCCCTCAGGGGCTACTACCAGGGGGTGAACGACGTGACGGCGAAGCTGGTGTCCGAGGCGGCGGCGCGGACCGGGCACGAGCTGGCCCACCCGGCCGAGGCCATCGCCCGCTTCTTCCTCGCCGGCTTCGACGGGCTGACGCTCCAATGCCTCTACACCCCGGACCAGCCCGGCGAGGACCTCGCCCTCCAAGCCCTGGTCTCCGCGACCATCGCCCTGGCGGGCGGCCGCCTGGACCTGGTGAAGGTACCGACGGACTGAGCCTCGGGCTGCCGCTGCGCCGGGAGGCGCGTCACGGGTGGCCCCCGGGGCCTCGCCCCGGGGGCCACCCGCCGTGCCGCCCCATGAACGGCCCGCCCGCCCCGGCCGCCCCGTGGCGCCGAATCGGCCAACTATATGCGGCGGCCAAAGCAACCTCACCAGTCTGCTGAGCCACACCCACTTTTCCCGTACGTGGGTGCACTCGGGTCGCGCCGAAATGATTCGGTCGAGGTGGCCGAAGCCCGATGGATATCCCTCGGGCAGCTCCGCGTATTTCCATGTCGCACGTCATTAATCCCGCACGGCCATTACGACGCCTCCTGGCATTGGTATGGCTATTGCATTTGGCGTGCAGGAGCGAGACAGCTGCAGGAGTCGGGAATCGGCCGCCCTCTGGGCGCCTACGCCCAAATGCGTATGTGCGACGCCCCTCCCGGCAGACCACCCTCTCTAGCATGCGGCGACATCCGTGATGGGAGCCGTATGTCCGTGAGGAGGACCGAATGATCGTGCACATTGACTTCCACCGCACTCGGAGGATGCTGGCCCCGAGCCACAACCACTCGAGTATCGCTCCTGTGTTCACCTGGAACGACTGAGAAATAGGTGCCGGGTTCCGGGAATCGCCGACCGGCGATTCCCGGATCTTCATGGGTTGGAGGAATCGTTGACGGTCAATGAATCCACCGGAATCGGCTGTCCCCGGATGGTGCGCGTAGAATTACGGCCGCTCGTCTGGCCCCGCCCGGGCGCGGAACGGCACACGCTCGCCATCGCCCCGAGAGGCGGCCTTTTCGAGATCAAGGCGGCGCCCGAGGACGTCGCGGCGGTCCTGGCGCGCTGTGACGGCACGACCCCCCTCGAAGAGATCGTCCGCACCACCTCCGACCCGGCGGGCTACCGCGAAGTCCTGGAGAAGCTCACGGAACTCGGTGGACTCAGCACGGCCGAACCCCTCGCGGGTGAGGCCAACTGGCTGCGGTTCGACCAGGGGCCACGGCCCGATCCCGAGCGGGTGACGGCCACACCGCTGATCCTCACGGGCGACGCGGAGCTGACCGACGTCGCGCGCGTCTGCCCGGCGACGGCCAACTTCGCCTCGGTCGAGGTGACGTCCAGGTCCGGCCTCGCGGACGCCCTGGCGGCACATCCGGCCCGAAAGCCCGTGGTGCTCGCCCTGCGCGACCGCTTCGACCTCGGCTATCTGGAGTCGCTGAACGACTTCTGCGCCGAGCACCGGGTCCTGTGGTCGTCCTTCCACCTCAGCGAAGGCCGCGGCTGGGCCGGGCCGACCGTCGCACCCGGCCGTACGCCCGACTACCGCGACCTCCTGGGCCGACGGCTCACAGCGGCCGAACGGCCCGACGTCCACGCCGCGTTGACCGGCGAGGCCGTCTTCGGCGCGGGGAGCACCCCGACGCCCTCCGAACTCCTGTGGATGCTCTCCTACTTGCTGATCGACATCGAGCGCTGGGTCGCCGGGGTCACCGCGTGGTCACTGTGGGCGGAGATCGAACTCGACCCGGTCGAGCTGACCATCGCGCGCCACCCGGTGCTTCCGCTGCCGGACCGGCCCCTGGACGACGACACCCCGCCGTTCAACGAGCGTCTCCTCCTTGACAACCGCACCGGCCTGATCGCCTCCCACCAGATCTTCGAGCACGACAAGTCCGTCCCCGACCGCCTCGTCACGGTGCAGACCAACGTCGCCGACATGCGCCGCCTGTACACCTGGGCCAACAACGTGGTCTGCGGCGGCACCGCGTTCCGCAACTTCCGGGCGGCCCGCAGCGCCGCGATCGGCGAGGCCGTCGAGCGGTACTGCGGGAACTGCATCACCGAGACCGTCGACGTCCGCGAGGCGTCGTACCAGGACCTGGAGCGGGCGGGGGAATCCGCACTCGACCCGAACCGCCTCGTGCTCTACTCGGACCGGTTGTACGACAGCCCCGGCTTCCCGTTCGTCCGGTTCACCCACGACCGGACCACCCACTGGGTGCCGGGCCACTCACTGACCGCCGACCGGCCCGTGTGGGTGCCCGCCAGCCTGGTGTACGTCAACTGGTACATGGACCAGTACGCGAACGTGCCGCCCACCAACTTCCTCTACTACCCGGGACTCGCCGCGGGGCACACCCTGGAGGACGCACTGGTCTCCGGCATCGAAGAGGTCATCGAGCGGGACGCCACCATGATCTGGTGGATGAACCGCCATCCGCTCCCCAAGGTGGAACAGCCCCCCGAACTCGCCGCGCTGTGGGCCGGGCGGCCCGCCGAGCTCGGCCAGCGGGCCTGGCTCATCCAGCTGGACAACGAGTTCGACGTGCCGGTCCTGGCGGGAGTGGTCGAGAACCACATCGAGAAGCTCTTCACCATCGGCTTCGGCGCCCGGCCCGACCCGATGGACGCCGCCCGCAAGGCGTGGGGCGAGGCGTTGACCCTCCAGGACGGCACCCGGGACTTCGACGACCCGGCGGGCCTGTTCCGGGAGGCGGTCGCGGCCGGCTGGACCAACGCCATGGTCAAGCCCTGGCGCAAGGACCGCGCCTACCTCGACGACTACGCGAAGGACTTCCACGACGTCAACGACCTGCTGTGCCAGCAGCAGCTGTTCCTCGACCCGCGCGCCACCGAGGTGGTGCGGCCCTGGGTGGACACCCCGACGAGCCGGTCGCTCGACGAGCTGCCGCGGCTGCCCGACCGCACCCTGGCCACGTACCGGGACGTGGTCGAGAAGCGCGGTTACGAGATCCTCTACGTGGACGTGACCACCCACGACGTCGCCAAGACGGGGTTCCGCGTGGTGCGGGTGCTCATCCCCGGTCTGGTCCCCAACTTCCCCGCGGCGTTCCCGTTCCTCGGCAAGCGGCGCATCCAGGACATGGCGGTCACCCTCGGCTGGAGGCAGCGGCCGCTGACGGAGGAGGAGCTCAACTACTTCCCCCTGCCGCACGCCTGATGCTGCTCCACCGCCGACTCCTCGAACTCGCCACCGCCGTCCGCTGGCACATCGCGGCGGCGGTGGCCGTGGGGCTCGGCGTCACCGCCACCTACGTCGGCCAAGGGCTGCTGGTCGCCGCCGTCCTGGAGCAGGTGAGCGACCACAGGCCGTGGACCTCCAGCATCCCCCAGGTCGCCGGGGTCCTCGCGCTCGTCGCCGTACGGGCCGCACTGCTGCAGCTGCGCGAGCTGTGCGTCAGCCGGACGGCGGCCGCGACCAAACTGCGGCTCCGCCGCCGCCTCTACGCGCATCTGCTCGCCCTGGGCCCCGGCCACCTGACCAGGACCAGGACGGGCACCGTGCAGTCGGCCCTGGTGGACGGCGTGGAGGCGGTCGAGAGCTACTACGCGCGCTATCTGCCGCAGCTGGCCGTCTGTCTCCTCGCACCCGTCGGACTCGTCGCCTACCTGGCGTCGATCGACTGGGTCGTGGGGGCGCTGGTGGCGGTCCTCGTCGTGTTCGTCCCGCTGGCGCCGCGCTGGTGGGACCGGCTGCTCGGCGAGCGCGGACAGGCCCACTGGGACGCCTACGCCGCGCTCGACGCCGAGTACCTCGACACCATGCAGGGCCTGACGACGCTCAAGGCCTTCAACGCCGGAGAGCGCCGCCGGGCCGAACTCGGCGACCGGGCCGAGGTGTTGTACCGCTCCACGATGGCCCAGATGCGCGTGTCCCTGGTCGACACCGGCCTCACCGCCTTCGGGGTCGCGGCGGGCACTTCGCTCAGCGTGGGCGTCGGCGCGCTGCGCCTCGCCCAGGGGGCGTTGGACCTCGCCGGGCTCTACGTCGTCCTGTTCCTGGTGTTCGAGTGCTTCCGCCCGTTCATCGAGCTGTCCCGGTTCTGGCACGCCGGTCACACCGCGGTCTCGGCCGCCACGGGCATCCACGCCCTCCTCGACGCGGTTCCGCAGACACCCGAGCCGCCGGCCCCCCTGCGGCCCCGGCGGATCGACCGGCCCCCCGTCGTCGAGTTCGAGCGCGTCACCTTCGCCTACGCCGACCGCGCGGCCCCCGCCCTCGACCGGGTGAGCCTCCGGCTCGAAGCAGGCGGGACACTGGCCGTCGTAGGCCCTTCGGGCGCCGGGAAGACCACGTTGGTCTCCTTGCTCCTGCGTTTCTTCGACCCTGTCGGCGGGCGGGTGCTCGTCGACGGTTCGGACATCCGCGGACTGCCCCTCGCCGCGCTCCGCGAGACGATCGCCGTGGTCTCCCAGGACACGTACCTCTTCCACGGCACCATCGCCGACAACCTCCGGCTCGCCCGGCCCGGCGCCACCGGGGCCGAGATGCGGGACGCGGCCCGCGCGGCCGGAGCACACGCCTTCGTCGAAGCCCTCCCCGCCGGATACGACACGCCGGTCGGCGAACGGGGACTGACGCTCTCCGGTGGTGAACGGCAGCGCATCGCGATCGCCCGCGCCCTCCTGAAGGACGCGCCCGTGCTGGTCCTGGACGAGGCCACCTCCAGTGTCGACGCCGCGGCGGAGGCCGACATCCAGCGGGCGCTGGGGAGGCTGAGCCGGGGCCGCACGACCCTGGTGGTCGCCCACCGCCTGTCCACGGTCCGCGACGCCGGTCGCATCGCCGTCCTGGCACGAGGGCGGGTCACCGAGGTCGGCGACCACCGCAGTCTGCTGGTCCGCCGCGGCGACTACGCCCGCATGGTCGCCGCGCAGGCGGCGCCATGACCCCGGCCGCGCGGTCGGCGCCGCACGGCAGGGCGTTGACCGGTCTGCTGCCCTTCATGAAGGGGTTCCGCCGCAGGCTGGCCCTCGCGCTGCTCGTCGGCATCGCCGACCAGGCGTTCGGGATCGCCGCGGCGGTCACCGCGGTCTGGCTGGTCGGCCTGGCCGCCACCGGTCACTCGGCGCGGGCCGTCGGCCTCGGCGTCGTGCTGCTCGGCGTGCTCGTGATCGCGCGGGCCGCCGCGGCGTGGGCCGAGATGTGGATGGTCCACGACATCGCGTACCGCATCCTCGCCGTCCTGCGGGTCCGGGTCTACGAAGCGCTGGAGCGCCTCGCGCCGGCCTATCTCCTCGGCCGCCGCACCGGTGACCTCGCCTCGACGGTGATGGCCGACGTCGAGCTGACCGAGGAGTTCTTCGCCCACACCGTGATCAGCTTCCTCGTCGCCGTCGTCGTCCCGTTCGGCGCGCTCGCGGTGCTCGGCACGCTGCATCCCTTGCTCCTGGCGGCCGTGCTGCCGTTCCTGGCGGCGATCGCCACCGTCCCGGTCTGGCTGGCCGCGCGGTCCGGCGCCCAGGGAAGGGAGCTGCGCGCGCGGCTCGGCGAGGTCAACGCCGATGTCGTGGACGGTGTGCAGGGGCTGCGGGAACTGGTGGCGTTCGGCCGCGGGACGGCCTGGCTCGACCGGATCGGCCGGGGCGGGGCCGCCCTCTACCGCACCCAGCTCGCCCACGGCCGCAGGTCCGGCGCCGAGCACTCCGCGGCGGACGCCCTCGTCACCCTCGGCATGGCCACCGTCCTCGTCACCGGCTCCCTGCTGGTCTCGGACCACCGGTTGCCCGCGACCACCCTGCCGGTCGCCGTGATCCTCGCCGTCTACTGCTTCGCCCCGCTGAACGACATCCTCTCCACCGCCCGCAACTTCGGTGCGGTACGCGCCGCGACGGACCGCGTCTTCACCGTGCTCGACACCCCGCCGACCGTCACCGACCTGGCTTCGCGGCCGCCCCCTTCGCCCGTCGATCCCCAGGTGCGGTTCCGCCGGGTGACCTTCGGCTACGGCACGAGGGGCCCCGACGTCCTGCACGACGTCAGTTTCGCCGTGGCGCCGGGCGAGACGGTGGCCCTGGTCGGCCACTCGGGCGCGGGCAAGTCCACCTGCGCCCACCTGCTGATGCGGTTCTGGGACGTCCGGCAGGGCTCGGTCTCCGTCGGCGGCCACGACGTGCGCGCGTTTCCCCAGGCCGCACTGCGCGAGCTCATCACGCTGGTGCCTCAGGAGGTGTACCTGTTCAACACGTCCGTGGCCGAGAACATCCGGATCGGCCGCCAGGACGCCACCCCCGCCCAGGTCGTGGCGGCGGCGCGGCGGGCCATCGCCGATGACTTCGTGCGCGAACTCCCGCACGGCTACGACACCGTCATCGGCGAACGGGGCGCCCAGCTCTCCGGCGGCCAGCGCCAGCGCATCGCCATCGCCCGGGCCTTCCTGCGGGACGCGCCCGTCCTGGTCATGGACGAGGCGGTCTCCAGCCTCGACGCTGAGAACACGGCGCTGCTGCAGGCCGCGATGAAACGCCTCCAGGCCGGGCGCACGACACTCCTGGTCGCCCACCGCCTGTCGACGATCCGCTCCGCCGACCGGATCGTCGTCCTCGCGGGCGGCCGGGTCGCCGAATCAGGCACCCACGCTCATCTGCTCGCCCGCGACGGCGTCTACGCCCGCCTCATCGCCTCCCAGCACGACGGTGTCGTCGACACCCCGCGGCGGCCCGGCGGGGCTTCGCACGACGGCGGGTACTGAGCCGCACAAGGGCGCGCTCGGCTCCGATCGCCCGGGCGGGCCGGGGTGCCGCCCTCGTCCCGGGTGATCGTCTCTCACTGCGGCGCCTCGGCCGCCGCGCACGGCGCGGACAGGTCAGCGTTGCTGTGCCCGTGGCGTACCGCTCAGGTGGTGTGCCACTGCTGGTGGGAGCCCAGGTTGCAGTCCCAGATGATGACCGAAGCGCCGTTCCCCCAGTTGGCGTTGGCGATGGTCAGACACCGGTTGTACGCCGGGTTGCGGAGCCGGGTGCCGTCCCAGACCCACTGCTGGGGAGCCCCGCCGTGGCAGTCCCACACGTTCAGGGCGGCACCGTTCTCACTGTTTCCCGCGGCGACGTCCAGGCACTTGCCGTTGAGGTCGCTGCGGATCGTGTTGCCGGCCCAGTACCACCGCTCGCTCGAGCCCCCGAAGCAGTCCCACATGGCGACCAGGGCACCGCTGCCGGGGTTGGCCCCTCTTACCTCCAGGCATCTGTTGTTCATGTTCGAGGCGATCATGAAGCCGACCTTGGCCCGCTGTGTGCCGGGCTGCTCCGCGGCCGAGGCCGAGAGGGTGGTCGTGAAGAGGCTGACCAGCCCCAGGGCCAAGGCCGCGAGGAGGGCGCTGGGCCGTCGTGACGTCTTCACACGTACCTCCAAAGGTTGGATGCAGGCGCTTTCGTCGGCGACGACGCTACGGGGACACGGCTGTGCCCGTTGAGACGGAAACACGCCGCCCGTGGGCGCGGCGCCCGTGCGCCGGGTCAGCTCGGGAGGTCGCCCGCCACGCCGTACCGCTGGACGGTCTGGCCGCCGTCCGTCGTGCGCAGGACGTACCACGTGCCGTTGGACGGCCGCCACACGACGGCATCTGCCTTCCTGTCGCCTTCGAAGTCAGCTGTCCAACAGCGCATGTCACTTGGTGAGTTCGCTGAGTCGTGTGCGCCTGCGGAACATGGTGACGATGCCCGAAGGGAGCGCCCGGGGGGAGACGAATTTCCGCTGAGCGGAACGCGGGGCCTGCTGTGTCCGAGAGGCGAGCGGGGTGTGGTGGCTGCGCCCCTGCCCGCCTGCCGGGCACTGACCTCCTCCCCCACGGGGTCTTCGGGTCAGGGCCGTTGACCCCATGCGGAGATCAGCGGAGCGGTGGTCAGGTCGAGCCCTCCCGCGGCGACGTTGGCCAGGTGGTGGTCGATCTCCTCGTCGGTGGCGAGTCCTCGGTCGACCAGGTGGTGGCGGACCTGCCGCACCGTCGCGTCCTCCAGTACGGCGCACGCGGGCGAGGTGATCGGAAAGTACGCGTCGGCCTGCACGCCGGTCAGACCGGCTTCGCGCAGGGTCCGGGGCAGGGTCCGCCCGTAGGCAAGGTCCGCGCCGCGCTCCGCCATCAGCGTCCGGAAGCCGGACCGCAGCCGGTTGGCGAGTCGCTGTTCGGGTCCCGACTCGTCCGGGCACAGCTGGGGCAGCAGCATCGGATCAGCGTCCTCCAGGAGCAGCCAGCCACCGGGCTTCAGCGCCTGCACCATGCGGCACAGGGCCTCGGCGCGGTCCGCGATGTGCACCAGGACGAGCCGGGCGTGCACGAGGTCGAATCCGCCGGGCGGTGCGGGCGGCGGGTCGGCCGCCACGTCGTGGGTCCGCACCTCGATCACGCCGTCGGCGACGTCCCGGGTCCAGGACACGTCGATGTCGGTGGCTAGCACCCAGCCCGTCGGGCCGACGCGCTCCGCGAGCCCGAGCGGCAGGGACGGGCCACCGGCGCCGACCTCCCAGCAGCGCATGCCCGCCCCGACCCCGAGCCGGTCCACGTGCCGGAACGTCACTGGGTCGAACAGCGCGGCGAGCGCGCCGAAGCGGATGCCTGCCTCCGACTGCCTGTTGTCCAGCAGGTAGTTGCTGTCGCCGCCGTGATCAGCCATGGGGTGAGTTTGGCAGATGGTGAAGAGGCGCTGTTCGGCTCAGCGGACCCGGTCGTAGACGAGCGCCAGCGTGCCGTGGTCGCCCGCACTCTGGCTCATGAGCTTCCACCGGCCCTCGGGCAGGCCGTCGTCGAAGAGTCTCGGGCCGCCGCCGAGGAAGACCGGAAAGACCGTGAGCGCAAGGCGGTCGACCATGTCGGCCGCCAGCAGGGCTTTGATGACGCTTGCACTGGAGAGCACGAGGATGTCGCCGCCCTCGGTCGTCTTGAGGTCCGCCACCGCCTCGGCGGTGGGCTTGTCGACGAGGGTGGTCCGCTCCCACGGTGCGTCGTCGAGGGTCGTGGACAGGACCACCTTGTCGGTGTCCACGAGCCACTTCGCGAAGCCCTCGTCGCGCGGGTCGGCGCCTTCCGCGCCGATGACGGTGGGCCAGAAGCCCAGGAACCCCTCGGCGTTGACCCGCCCGAGCAGGGCCGTCGTCGCGGTCTCCCAGAGGCTCGTGAGGTGGTCGCGGGCCACGTCGGTGACGGCGTAGGGCATCACCCAGCCCATGTCCAGGGGGTTGTCCGGGCGGGCGTAACGGCCGTCGAGGGAGAGGGCGATGTTGGTGACGACTCGGCGGCTCGCGCTCTGCGCAGTCACTTCGTGCTCCTTGTATGGGTGCTGGTTGGGGTGTCCCTACTTGGTGGTGCTGGTGCTCGTCGCGCTGGTGCCCGTGGTGCCGGTGCTTGTCGTGTTGATGCTCGTGGTGCTGTCGGTGCTGCTCGGATCTCCCGCGACGCCTCCCGTGACATCCGCCATGACGTCCGCCGCGACCTTCGCCGTGACGTTCGCCGCGAGCTTGTCGAGGCTCTGGCCGAAGCCGATCTCGATGCCTGCGATGAAGTCCGCGGAGTCGATGGTGCTGTCGGCGATCCGGTACTGGACGTCGAGGTCCGTGCCCGCGTCGGTGGGGCGGAGGTGGAAGTCGACGTGGGCCGCGAAGGCCGGGCTGCCGTCGGGGAGCAACGGGGAGAGCCGGTAGCCGAGGCCCTCCCCGGGGCGCACGTCGACGAAGGAGCCCTCCGCGCGCCCGGCGACCGGGGCGGAGCCGGTCGTGTCGTCGGCGTCGCGGTACTCCAGGACGAGGCGCCCGCCCGGTCGCGCCTCGAAGACGAGCTCGGAGACGCGGAGGCCGTCGGGCGTCCACCATCCGGTGAGCAGGTCGACCTCGGTCAAGTGGCGCCAGACCAGCTCGGGGCTCCCCGGCAGGGACCGGGAGAACGTGAAGGCGCGGCCGTCGGCCCACCCCGGCTCCCGCGCGGCGAGCCACTCCGCCTCGACGCTGCGCCCATAGCTCTCGTACGTCGTGAGCGGGCCGCCGGACCGGTCCGCGGTGTCGGCGACGCGGCAGAGCTCCGCCGCCAGCTCCCGCAGGGCCTCGGGCCGCAGAGCGTAGACGCGGCGCTGGCCGGTGCGGCGGGACGTGACCACGCCCGCGCGCTCCAGGGTCTGCAGATGCTTGGTCGTCTGCGGCTGGCGCGCCTCGGCGAGCTGCGCGAGGACACCGACCGGGCGGGGCCGCTCGGCCAGCAGGCTCACGAGCCGCCACCGGGCCGGGTCGGCCAGTGCGGAGAGGAGTGCGTCCATGGCCCCAATTATGCTCACCCACGAATATTCGCGTCAAGGAATATTCGAGAGCCGGGCGCGCCGGGACTGTGCCTCGTCGATGTCGAGCAGCAGCGGCTACTCGGTGTCGGCCCGAGCCTCCGCGTCGGGCTGCTGCTCCGCCCAGACGTAGCCCTCGGGGAGCAGGTCGGTGACGGGCACGCTGCGGAGGCGCTCGCCCGCGCCGACGATGACCCGTAGGGCCGGGAAGTAGTCGAGGAGGACCTGGCGGCAGCGGCCGCACGGCGGAACGACCCCCCGGTGGCGGTCGCCCACGGCGACGATCGTGTCCAGCTCACGCACGCCCTGGGCGGCCGCCGCGCCGAGGACGACCAGCTCGGCGCAGGGCCCTCCGGTGAAGTGGTACACGTTCACGGCGGTGACGATCCGGCCGTCCCGCGCGCGGGCGGCGGCCGCCATGGTGTGGGCGTCGCCCCGGCAGCGGGTGCGGGCGACGTGTGTCGCCGTCTCGATGAGTTCGTGGTCGACGGGGTGGGTCCGGTCGGTCGTCTTCTTCTCCGCCATCTCCTGCTCCGCCTCGGTCGGGTCCGCACAGTGCCGAGGGCCTGGTGGGGCCCCGCGGAGTGGGAGGATGGCACGGCAGCGGATCATGCTGTCCTGCCGTTCTCTCCCCCGGGGTGCCTCGAAGGGCTCCGCGGAAGACTCCGTTGCTGAAAGGTTCCGCCCTGAACGCCTCTCTCGCCGAAGCGCTCTCCGCCGTTCTGCTCCTGGCGGTCCTGGCCTGTGCGGTGGTCCGGCCCTGGGGCTGGCCGGAGGCGGTCGTCGCCGTCCCGGCCGCCGGAGTGGCCATCGCCACCGGGGCGATCCCGTTGGGCCACGCGGCGGACGAGGCCGCCCGCCTCGGCCCGGTGATCGGCTTCCTCGCGGCGGTGCTGGTCCTGGCTCAGCTGTGCGACGACGAGGGCCTGTTCCAGGCCTGCGGCGCTTGGATGGCCCGGCGGGCGGCCGGGAGCCCACGCCGGTTGCTCGTGCAGGTGTTCGGTGCCGCCTCGCTGATCACCGCGGTACTCAGCCTGGACGCCACGGTCGTGCTCCTGACGCCGGTGGTGTTCGCGACCGCGGCCCGGCTCGGCGCGCGGCCCGCGCCGCACGTGTACGCCTGCACCCATCTGTCGAACTCCGCCTCGCTGCTGCTCCCGGTGTCCAACCTCACCAACCTGCTCGCGTTCGCCGCGAGCGGACTGAGCTTCACCCGTTTCGCCGCTCTGATGGCCCTGCCCTGGCTGGCCGCGATCGTCGTCGAGTACGTGGTCATCCGGCGGTTCTTCGCCACCGACCTGGACGCCGGAGCCGAGGCACCGCCCGCTGCCGAGGCCCGCGAGGTGCCGGTGTTCGCGCTGGCCACGGTGGTCTGCACGCTGGTGGGTTTCGTGGTGGCCTCCGCGGTCGGGCTCGACCCGGCGTGGGCGGCAGCGGCGGGCGCGGCCGTGCTCGGGGGCCGCGCCCTGCTCCGGCGCCGCACCACTCCCACCGCCCTGGTGCGTGCCGCATCTCTGCCGTTCTGTGCCTTCGTCCTGGCCCTTGGCGTCGTGGTGCGCGCGGTCGTCGACAACGGGCTCGCCGACGCGCTGGGCCACGTGGTGCCCGACGGCACCGGTTTCGCGGCCCTGCTCGGCATCGCGGCCCTGGCCGCCGTACTGGCCAACGTCATCAACAACCTCCCGGCCGTCCTGGTACTGCTGCCGCTGACCGCCCCGGCCGGTCCCGGCGCCGTCCTGGCGGTGCTGCTCGGGGTGAACATCGGCCCCAACCTCACCTACGCCGGATCCCTCGCCACCCTGCTGTGGCGGCGGATCGTCCGCGAGCACGACAGCGACGTGCAGCTGGGCGAGTTCACCCGGCTCGGGTTCCTCGCCGTGCCCGCCGCGCTCCTGCTCTCCGTGGTGGCACTGTGGGTCTCGCTGCTCGTGATCGGGGGCTGACAGGCCCGAGGAGGCCGAGGAGGCAGGACACCATGACCGTCGTCGCCTGGATCGTCGAAGGCACCTGGCCCGCGTGTGTCGACGCCGTCCGCGCCCACGCGCCCTCGCCCGCCGACGTGGTGCTGCTGCACGTCACCGGGGCCGAGGCGCCCGGAGCCGCCCATGGCGCGTACGCCGGGCTGCTGGGCCGCGCCCGGCCCGACCGCGACCCCGGCACCGCCGTGGAGCACCTGGCCGCCGAGTCCGCCGAGCGCCTCCTGACCGCCGCGGCCGACCGTCTCGGCCGCCCCTGTACGCGCGCCGAGCGCGTCGGCCGCGCCGAGCGGGAAGTCGTCGCCGCGGCGGAAGGCGCGGACCTGCTCGTCCTCGCCCGCGACGGCGACCGCAGCCACCTGGGACCCCGCAGCCTCGGCCCCGCGAGCCGCTTCATCGTCGACCACGCCCCCTGCCCGGTCCTACTGGTCTGGCCGGAGGCCCCGCCGGGGACGACCACGCTTCCGCCTTCGCCTCCGCGCCACCGCTGAGCGGACCGGTGGCAGAGGGACGACGGGCCGTCGATCACGTGCGGCTCGGCGAACGCGGGCGGACGCCGACCGCCTCCGGTGTCTGTCGTGCGCGGTCTTCCCCTTACCGAGAGCGGCTCTACGGTGGCCTTGGAGCGGTGAGGGTGCACGTTGCGGGCGAGACACACGGCTGGTGCAGGAGTGGGACAGCTGCCCTCATACCCACTCGGTCAGGTCGTAGACCGCGTCGCAGAGGGGGTCTGTCACTCCGTCCGCGCGGTGGGCGGGGAGGGTCTCGCGGTCATCAGGGTTGAGGATGGCGATGAGCTTGGTCGATGCCCACCATCCCACGCTGCGAGGCTGGCGGGCGTCATCGTCGTACACCGCAAGGTCCACGCCGATGGTGCCGTAGTCACATCGCAGATAGACACGCAGGACCGCGGGCGTGCGCAGGTCGAAGCCGACCAGACGGTAGAGGTCCGGAGCAGCGGAGGCTGCCGCGTCGTGCCAGAGCGGGTCTCCCACGAGGTCGGCGATCACGTAGTCGAGCGCGTCCTGAGCGGTGACTTCTATGTCTCTGGTCAGTCGCCCTGCCGACTCCAGGCCTGCGAGGTCGACCAAGGGCAGGCCTTCGTCGTCGCACGCGGGGGTGAGGTCTCCGTCCCGTGCGCTCTGCGCTACGCGACGCAGGGCGCCCACGTACCACCAGTCGCTGATCTGCTGCCCGTCCGGCCATCGTCCGGGAAGGTCCGCGAGGAACGAGCCGCTGGTCGGGCTCGCCAAGCGGATCCGGCAGCGATCGTGGCCGCTTCGGTGGGCGGCTTGAACGCAGTAGTCCGTCCCCGGGAGCGGGGTGCCGATGAAGCGGCGGAGCGTCAGCAAGACGCGGGAGGGGAAATCGTCCATGCCTTCAGGATCCGGCTAGTACTGCTCCGTCCGAGCCCACTCCCGATCCGGCACACCGCCCCGCCCCACACCGGCCGGACCGATGTGAACGCCGGCCAGGTCGCCCGACCCACCGGACAGTGCCTAACGGGGACCCCCACTGCCGTATGGCGCGTACAGGTCCAGCAGTCGGGTGCGGGCCGACTGGAGACGGTGGGCCAGGACCTTGCCGACCCATTGGCCTACGGTGGCGCCGAGTTGGGGGTCGCTCGCGCACAGGGATCGTACGGAAGGGGCGTCGAATTCGTAGGCGCGGACGGGAGTCGTCGCCACGGCTCCCAGCTGCCATACGTACGGCGGGAACAGCCAGGACCAGCCGACCAGTTCGTCGAAGCCGATGGTCTCGATCACGGGTGAGCGGCGGCCGGGCACGTGCATGTCGAGGGTGACCGTGCCGGTGCGTACGACCCAGAAGCGGTCGGCGCGTCCGCCCTCGTGGAACAGGCGGGTGCCCTCAGCGATGGGGACTTCGCGGGCGACGCGCAGCAGACGTTCCCGGTGGGCGGCGGGCAGGGCCCGCAGCATGCGGGTGCTGGACGTGGTCATGGTGTTCACCGCTGTGCCTTCCTGTCGTGCCGCGGCGGGACCGACGCTGTCAGCATCCGCCCCGGCGCCCGCGCGGCACAGTGGCCGGGCGGCGCCCGGGAGCGGGCCGAACGGCCCTGTCGGGCCGGGCCGGTCAGACGGGTTCGGCGGCCGCGCGGCCGGGGAGCGGGTCCGGTACCGGCGGCGCCTGGAAGCCGTCCCGCGTCCAGGCGACCTCGAAGGGCATGTCCGGGTCGGCGTTGCTGAAGCGCGCGGACACGTCGCGGCCCGCGACGAGCACGGTGACGACCAGGGTGGCGGGCAGGTCGATGCCGTGTCGCGCGGCGAACGCCAACGGGTCCGCCGCCGCCTCCCGGGCGAGGTCCGGGTCGTCGGCGACGGCTTGCAGCACCTCGCCGACGCGTTCGTCGCGGGCGAGCTCGACGATCCGGTCGTGTTTGGCGATGGCGCGCTCGACGCCCGCGAGGTCACCGCTCAGCACCTCGCGCGACAGCGGCGGCTTCGGCGGCTCGGGCCAGGGCGGCCTGCGGCGCAGCATCTCCCGGAGCCTGCGGGCCTGCTGGTGCAGGCCCGCCAGGTCCGCCTGGTGGAGTTCGGCCAGGCGCTGGAGCGTGGCCTGATGCGGGTTGGCGGGCATGGGCGGTCTCCATCTCGTACTGCTAGAGGGCGGTGTCCCAGGTCCCGGACCGGTAGGCCATGACGGGGTCGACGGTCAGCCCGCCTCGCTCGTCGACGGTGAACCGCGTGACGTACCAGAGCCTGCTCGCCGCGCCGGGGACCTCCGCGACGACCCAGCGGCCGCGCCGCGCGGGCAGTCCGGCGGCGTCGAGGCTGAGCAGGGCGACGGAGGCGCCGGAGGCGGCGAGGGTCTGCTCGCCGGAGAAGTTGTCGACCCAGCAGCGGTACTCGCCGGGGACGAACGCCCCGGCGACCGGGGTGACGGTGACGCGTTCGGGCCCGGTGGCGTCGCGGTCGTCGACGTCGAGGTCTACGAAGCCGACGGGCCGCATGGCGTTGAACAGACAGTGGAAGCGCCCGCCGCTGCCGTCGGGGCCGGAGCAGTGCAGGTCCAGGTCGCGCGGCAGGGCGCCCCAGTCGAGCTGGAGCACGAACGCCGTCGGCACGTCGACGGACGCGTCGCGGCGCAGCCGCACGGTGATGGTCACGGTGCCGGAGGCCGGGACGGTCGCGGGGACGCTGCTCGGCAGATAGCCGGTCATGGTCGCCCGTACCGTGGCGGCACCCGCGGGCTGGACGCGGGCGAAGGTCGCCTGGGGCGGCGCCCCGCTGGTGGTGGCGGTGCGGGCCGTACCGCCGGCGGTGAGCCGGACGGTGGCCCCGTCGAGCGGCTGGTCGTTGTTGTCGGCGTCGACGACCCGGACGACGACGGTGGCGGCGGTGAGCTGGACGACCAGTTCGACGTGCTCGCCGCGGGGGCCGATGGTCACGGTCCTGTCGGTGCTGGGGTCGTACTCGGTCGAGAGCTTGACCTGCCCGTGCGGGACGCAGGCGAAGGAGAAGCGGCCCTCCAGGTCGGTCCTCGTCTGGTACGGATTGCCGTCGAGGTCGAGGAGCGGGTTGTCCTGGACGTCGGTGAGGAACACCCACTCGCCGGGCATGGGGCTGCCCGCGGAGTCGAGGACGCGCCCGGTGACCATCGTGCAGTCCATCGGGATCCGTACGTCGACGGCACCCCGGTCGGGGACGGTGTCCCTGACGGTCGCGGTCTGGAAGCGGTTCGCCGTGGCCTGGAGTTCGACGGGCCCGGCGGGTACGCAGTCGCGGACGGCGCCGTCGACGGACGCGGTCAGGTCGGCGCGGCCGTCGGTGGGGCTCGGTCGGGTGTCACCGGCGAAGGGCACGCTCGGCGGCAGCGCGGTGACGTGGGCGCCGGGGATCGGTGTGCCGGTGCTGCGGCGGGTGACGACGGCGGTGACGCGCGCGCAGCGGCGGCACGCGCTGTCCGCGGGCGGGCGCCAGCCGAGGTCGGGGCGGACCTCGTTGAACTCGACGGTGAACGTGGTGGCGGCCGGGCCGCCGGGCTCGGCGTCGCCGTCGACGCGGCGGGGGCTCGCGTCGTCGCGCAGCCGCCAGAACCGCTCCGGCTGGGCCCGGTTGCGGGTGGCGAAGCCGAACCTCACCTGGTCGCCGGTGTCGATCGGCGTACCGACGGGGGAAGGGCTGCCGTCCGCCACCCTGGTGATTGTGAACGTCCACTCCCTGGAGTCGCCGGACTGGTAGCCCGGGTGCCCGGGGCCCAGCGGCGAGGTCACCAGCAGGGGGCGGTCGCGGCCGCCGAACTGGTACGTGACCACCTGTGGGTCCTTCTTGCCCTTGCGGGGCAGTACGAGCACCCCGTGGTCGACCCGGACCAGGACGTCCGGCAGCGGCCGCCACGTGCCGTCGACGGCGCGCAGCACCATCTGGTCCCCGCTGCGGACGGGCCAGGTCGTGGGCTGGTCGATCAGGAAGGTTTCCCAGGTGCCCGGCGTGCCGGAGGTCGGACCGAGGAACCCGGAGTAGGCGGTGGGACCGTTGATGGCCTGAAGGCAGCGCCCGTCCGGTGTGCGGATCCGTACGGCGTTGGGCTTGAGCGGCGCCGGCCGGCATCCGCCCTCGACGCATTCACACCATTCCGAGCAGGGTGGCCAACAGCTCATGGGCGTGCCTTTCCGCTGGGGCGGCATCCGATGCGACGCCGAGGACGGAGCCCCGCGCCACGCTCCGGGCGGTCCCCCCGTCAGGGCGAAATCGGCTTGAAGGAGACGTACTTGCGGAACCGACGGCTGTCAAGGAGCCGTCGGTGGGCGGCCGCGGGGCATTGACGGGATGGCGAGTGACGTGGTGTCACAGGCGCAGGTGCGCGAGGTCGACGGCGGCGGCCATCGCGTGCGTGCCCGCGTCGTTGAGGTGCAGGTGGTCGCCGCTGTCGAGGTCGGGGCGGATGGCGTCCGGCTCCTGGGGGTCCTGGACGGCCGCGGCCACGTCGACGACGGCGTCGAAGACGGTGGAGGTACGGATCCACGCGTTGACCTCGCGTCGCACCGCGCGGCCTTCGGGGGTGTCGACGCCGGGGTAGATGGTGCCCGCGTAGGGGCCCATCGTCATGCCGATGACGGTCAGGCCGTGCGCACGCGCGCGGTCGGCGAGCGCGGTGAAGCCCGCGATGAGGTCCTCGGCGGTGGCCGGGGGCTCGCCGACCGTGCCGGGCAGGCCCACGTCGTTGAGGCCGAAGTGGAGGAGCACGTGGGTGGCGCCGGGCACGCTCAGGACGTCGCGCTCGAAGCGGGCCAGGCCGCGCGGGCCGACCTCGTCGGTCAGCAGGCGGTTGCCGCCGATGCCCTGGTTGACGACCCAGCCGCGGTCGAGCCTGCGGTTGAGCTGGTCGGGGAAGCGCATGTTGGCGCCCGTGGAGGTGCCGACGCCCTCGAACCAGGAGTCTCCGAACGCGACGGCGAGCGCGGTGCCTTCGGGGGCGAGGACGTCGACGCCGGTGACGTAGTAGCGTCCGTCGATCTCCTCGGCGTCGGTGAAGTCCGCGGTGAGCGCGTTGCCGGGCAGGAGGTAGGCGTTCTGCGACGGGGTGTGGGAGTAGGTCGCGAGGCCGGTGTCCTCGGGCAGGTGGAGGGTCAGTGCCAGGTCGGTCCCGGCGGGGGCCTCAAGGGCGACCGGGTCGCTGTGGAGCCGCTCGCCGACGGGGATGACCACCTGTGTCTCCCCGCCGAAACGCAGGGCGGTGTCGGTGGCGGGGTCGACGGTCCCGCCCGTGGTGCGCACTCCTATCCGCGCCGCCCCGATGACCAGGGGTTCCTTGCCGTATTCGTTGCTGAGGAGGACGCGCAACGCCTCGCCTCCGCCGTCGAGGTGGAGGATCTGGCGCAGCGTCTGGTCGCGGAAGCCGCGGGACTGCTTGAGCTGGATGGTCTCGTACGGGCTGAGCACGGCGGAGCGGAAGCCTGCGACCCAGGTGGCGGTCATGGTGGTGAACTCCTCGTTCTGGTGGAGGGGACGCGCGGTCGAGCGCCGTCGGCACACGCATCCCCATTTAGTTGCGGCGCGGAATTTCCATGCGGCAAGCAGATTTCTACCGCAGAGATATTCCGCACGTCAACTATCCACTCTGCAACTATCCGCACAGCAAACACTCGGGGTTAGGATGCGGAGCATGGATTCCGATGTCTTCAACGACCCCCGGCTGACCGCGGCAGGCTTGTTCTTCGAAGCCCACGCCGGGCTGAGCGCGAAACTGGCGCCGACCCTGGAGAAGTCAGGGCTGTCGTCCTTGGACTTCGACGCCTTGACACGCCTGAGCCGCTCCCCCGGCAGGCAGTTGCGGATGACCGACCTGGCCGCCCAGCTCTCCCTCTCCACCAGCGGCGTCACGCGCGCGGTGGACCGTCTGCAACGCGGCGGCCTCGTCCGCCGCGCATCGAGCCCCGAGGACCGGCGCAGCACCTACGCCGTCCTGACCCCGGAGGGCGCACAACGGCTGCACGGGGTGCTGGGCGAACACCTCGCCGAGATCGAGCGCTGGTTCACCGGCCTGTTCACCCCGGAGCAACTGGCCGACCTGGTCACCAGCCTGCGCACGCTCCGCGACGCCGTCCACCCGAACGCGACGAAGAACACCGCCCCGCCTCGGGCCGGGGCGGAGTGAGGTCAGGGGCTGCCGCCCCCTGTGGGCCCGCCAGCGGCAAGGCGGCGGCCTACTGATCCCTTAGGGCCGATGTCGCGCCGACACGCTCCCGGCCGTCGGTAGCGACCGTCGAAAGAAGGGGGCGCGACCGCGCCGCCTCCGTCCAAAGGTGCAGTGCGGATTCACCCGCCGGGACGAGATCGACACCCCTCCCCCCTGCCTACGCTGGCAGCGATCCGAGAGCCTCACGCGCCACGCGCCACCAGGGGGAGAGCAGCAGTGAACCGAGCCGCCAAGAACCTCGCCGAAGGAACCGCGACCTTCACCGTCGGCTTGGGCCTGAAGCTGTTCACCGGCGGGGTGGAGATCCCGGTCGTCACGCTCACCAAGGTCGGAGTGGTCTTGATGGGCATGGGGGCGGCACTGGCCCTCATCGGTCTCGCGCAGGCGGTCAGGGCGACAACTGCCGGGCGCCGCTGACCCTCTTCGGGCAGATGCCGGGAGTCGGCCGGTGAGCGTGCGGCCCTCGGCAACGGCATCGCGCGCCTCCGGGCGACGGGCACTCCCCCACCGGCCTGGCGGGTCGGCGCGCCGCCCGAGTCCGCAGGACGAACCGGTAGCGGTCGGCTCCTCAGTCGTCGCCCCGGACGATGTTCCCCTCCGGGCTCACCTGCGCCGAGGAGCGGGCGCCTTCGCCGGGCAGGGGAGGCAGACAGGTGCGTAGGCGCTTGCCGCGCAGACGGCGGGCCTTGGCCCAGCCGGTCTCGTGCAGACGCAGGACGTTCTCTTTGCCGGTGCGCGCGTTCACGGCGCTTCACTTCTCTCGCGTTGGAAGACGGGCAGGAGAGCGGGGGCGCCGTCGGGCGGTGCCGACTCTCCGTCGGTGTGCCGTTCGGGTTCCCTCGGCGGAGGGCGGGAAACGAGGGTGCGCCGCCCCCGGCCCCAGGACCGGAGCCGGGGGCGGACGCCGGCACGCGCCGGAGGGCCTAGCCGTGCTGGTGAGGCTGACGGGAACCCTGGTGAAGGGTCGTGTCCGACCCACCCCGGGCACCGGACTTGGCCAGTCCCCTGCTGATCAGATAGCCCATGGTCAGCAGGGTGACGTACAGCCACGCCTGATCCGCCGCGAAGCGGTCGATGCCGTCATCCCCGTCGCCCACTACCGCGGAAGCGATGAGGACGGCGATGACGGAGGCCACGTAGACGAACAACTCCGTTGTCTTGAAGGCGGGCTTGGTCTCCGCGCCGGTGTGTCGCGCAACCGGCGCCGTGGCCTGGGACGGGCCGGTTTCCGGGTAACCGGCTGACGAAGCAGCGGTCATCGCGCTCTCCTAGTGGTCGCCTGTCGCCCTGCGGGTCCGCCAGGGCGGCGGGCGAGTACCCGGGCCGTCGGAGCGACACCGTGCGTTTCGGGGCCGTCGCGCCGCCGACCGCCGCCTCGGGACCGAGGGTCGTCCACGTCGGCTGTGCGACAGCGTTCACGGCCTGGACGGGACGTAGCCCTTCCGGCCGCCGGAGCGGCGTGCTCACGGCAACTCCCCGGCCGGAGCGCCCCCACCGGTGCGCACGGGCGCCGACGTGCTGCGTACCGTCGCTACGCATCCGTCGTACGTACGGTCGTCCGAGCGTCGGCGGTATCCGCTTCACCTGGGCGCCCGGCGTGCGGGCGCCCAGGGTCCGGTCCTGCGTAACGGGGCGGGCCCAGCGCGAGGGAGCGGGCCGTCAGCGTGACGTCGTTCCTCGGTACGCCGACCGGAGGTGGAGCGTCCGGTACCGCCCATGCCGACGGGGAACGCCCACCGCTCCCCGTCGGGCGTCACGCGGGTTCCGCGCGGCGGTCGATCAGGAGGGCCGCCTCCCGTGCCGCCTTCGTCAGCTGGGCCCCGACCGAGGCGGAGAGGCGGGCGACGATCGTCTCGCGGTGGCTGTCGGCGAAGTGGCGCGCGAAGTCCTCGGCCGCCTTCGCCTCCAGACGGTCCTCGTCGGCCTGAGCGCGGATCTTCTTGAGGAGGGTCTTCTCCCGGTTGAGCTTGCGCAGCGGTCCGGCGATGTCGGCGTTGGAGATCCACTTCATCAGGGCGTCCTTGCCCATCCAGATGCCGATCACCACGGCCACGGCCGCCACGATGGAACCGATGATCCAGCCCATCGGGTTGGACGCCGCGGCGACGGCTCCGGCCCCGGCGGCGCCCTGCGACGCCGCCGAGATGACCCCGAGGGCCGCCCCCGCCGTCATGGTGGTCATCCAGCCCGCGACCAGGCTGAGGATCGAGTCCAGCGTGTCGAGGAGCGGTTGGAGGTTGACGTCGGGCCGGGGTGTCGTCGTCGCGGGGCCGAAGGGCGAGACCCGCAGGGGTTCCGTCGGGATCCCGTAGCGGTGCGCGATCGCCGCGGCCTCCCGGTCGATCACCGCGGTGACCTCGGCGTACCAGGCGCGGGTGACCTCCTTCAGCTTCGCCTGCCCGGCCGGGCTCTTGAGGTACGCCTCGCGCTTGCCCGCCACCTCCACGGCGATGTCCGTGAGCAGCCGCAGCTCGCCCTCGCGCCACCGCACGACGGCGGGGCAGACCTGGTCGTCGACGATGCCGTCCACGGTGACCTTGCCGAGGGCCAGGCCGAGCGACTCCAGGTTGTCGCCGATGACGGCGGGGACGCGGTCGCGGGCGAACACCTCCACCTCCTCCAGGAACCCCTCGACCCGGCGGCGCGTACGGCCCGCGATGGCCAGGCCCTTGGCGATCGCGTGCTCGGGGCGCACGCCCAGCAGCACCCGGGTGCCGCCCTCCTCCGCCTCGAAGACGTCGAGGCAGATCTCCTGCGCGAACCGCATCCGTGACGCCCCGCCGGTCATCAGCACGACGTCCGGCGGCCTCCCGGTCTCCTTCACCAGCTTGTCGCGCACCCCTTCGACCGCCTCGCGGAACGCCGCGCGCCAGGAGCGGCCCAGTGCGTCCAGGCGCGCGTCGAGGATGTCGTCCATCAGCGGCGGCGAGAGCCGGATGGACACCTCTATCAGCTCCCCCGACCGGGCGGTGACGTCGTCGCCCCCGAGGCGCCGCGGGCCGGGGTTCAGCCGCAGTTGGTCGGGAGAGAGCCCGAAGTACCGCTCCTTGGCATGACGGCAGGCGAACTCGAGGCGTGCGCGCTGAAGGGGGTCGTCCGCCAGCGCTTCCTCCAGGAGGGCGCTGTCGCGGTGGTCGGCCACGACGCGGCGCAGCAGTTCCTTCTCGATGAGCGAGGCGCCGAAGCGGGAGTTCCAGTCGGCCACGGGCAGCTCGCTCATGCCGGACACGAAGGTGTAGTCCGTCGTCAGGGACCCCATGTCCATCACCAGCACCGTGCCGCGCCCGGCGATGGCCCCCATCAGGTGCTGATCGGCGGTCTTGAACTCCTCGGACTCCTTGGCGTAGAGCATCGCGGCGCGCGACTCGGGCACCAACTCCACGCTCTGGCCGGGGAAGAGACCGGTGACGGCGGAGCGGAGCAGCCGCTCGTACTCCTCGCACTCCTCCTTGTCCCACCCGGACGGGACGCCGAAGACCCAGTGCAGCCGTGTCCCGGGCGTGATCTTGAGGATGCCGGAGGTCTCGACGCCCTCGGTCCGTTCCAGGGCGAGTTCCCGGGCGACCTGCCGGATGAACAGGTCCGTCGCCCGCCGCGCCCGCGCGTCGAGCCCGGCGTGCTTGAACGCCATGTAGAACTCCGGCTCGCCCGGTACGAGACCGTCCGGCGGGGCCTCGGGGACGCGGGCGAGGCGCGGGGGCAACACGGTGAAGCACGGCTCCCCGACCAGGGTCGTTTCTCCGGTGTCGTCGTCCGCCGCCCGGCAGAGGGCGACGACGGTGGGGTGTACGCGGCTGGGGGTGCGGGAGATGTCCTCCACGTGCGGCTCTCCGTCGGCGGTCGACCACAGGGTGGCCACGGCGGTCTCCCCGTGGCCGAGGTCGAACCCGATGACGAGGCTCCTGGTGGTCTCCGGCCCGGCCTCCGAGGTGCCCTCCGGCCTGTCTTCCGGCGTCGGTTCGAGCGGCGTCATCGGTCGGTCTCCTTGCCCTGAGCGGTGGTCCGAGGGGTGGTCGCGGGCAGGCGAAGGGCCCTGCCCCGCACCAGGACCCGGCGGTCGTCGCCGTCGGGGTGCAGGACGAGCGCGGGCAGGTCCGTCTCGTACCGGCACGCGGCGTCCCGCGTCACCTGCTCCAGGTGGAAGGCGTCCGCCTGCTGCTCCGGCCGGAGCTCCGCGTCGTACGTGAGGATCTCGATGCCCTGGGCGCGCAGGAGCTCCTGGAACACGCCGACGCGGTCCCAGACCCGCTCCGCGCGGCCCCGGGCGCGGAGGCTGACCAGGTCCTGGATCAGTTCCATCATGACCTCGTGCTCGTACCAGGGCGGGGCGGGCGGCCCGGTCGTCGGGGGCTGTTTGCCGAACGCCTTCTCGACGTGCGGCAGCGCCTTGCCGACCGCGTCCAGGACCGGGGCGGGCGAGGGACGGGGAGCGGCGGGCCACCGCGCTGCGGCGGCCGGGCGGTTCCGCTGCCGTCCCCCGCCCCGCCTCAGCCTGTCCCCGAGGCGGCCCTTGGGCTCCTCCTCGTCGGCCGGTGGCTCGCGCCGCGCTCCTGGCTGCTGGGCGAGGACCGTGCGGACGGTCTCCGTCACCGCCGTGCTCAGCGCGTCGAGCAGGTGGGTGAGCTGGTAGCGGGTGTGCGGATCCAGTCGCTTCCCGTCCAGGCCGCGGCGTACGTCGTCGATCGCGTTGCCGACCGTCTGCCCGATGCCGTACGCGGGGCTCAGGTTCGCCGGCTGGACCGCTCGCCTGCGGGCGGAGGCGAACAGGTCCGTCAGGGTGTGCGGGACCAAGGGCGGGTGGCCGTCGGACGCCGGGGCCTCAGGAGCCCGGCCCGGGGCGGGAGCGGGCCCGGGGGTGCGGGCCTCGTCAGGTGTCATGGCTGGTCGGCTCCTGTCGCGGTGCGGTCGGGGCGGTGGGCTCGTCGCCCGCCCGGTGGTGCGCCTCGGTGAGGGCCCACATGCGGAGTCCGGCGTCGCCCGCGATGTGGAGGTAGTGGCCGTCGGGCGAGAAGGCCAGGGCGACGGGTGTGTCCGGGTACTGGGGGCGGGCCCAGGTGCCGCTGCCCCGGGCCCCGCCGACACAGGCCTCGCCGTCGACCGCGACCGCCGCCAACAAGGCCCCGTCCCGCGAGACCGCGACGGCCCGCACCGGCTGCGCGCGGGAGGGCATGAGCCGCTCGCCCTGCCCCAGATGTCCGACGAACCCGTGGTCGTCGGAGGTCACTCCGCCCGCCAGGACCTCGTTGCCCGGGCCGCAGGCAAGACCTCTGATCTGCGCCGGCAGCGGCCAGGACGACCGTTGGCCGCCGTCCGCGAGGCCCACGACGTGCACGACGCCCCGGTGTCCGCCGCCCCCGGCCACCACGGCTCGCGTCCCGTCGTCATCCACCGCGAGGACGGTCGGGCGGTGCGGGAACTCGGCGACCACCCGGTCCCGCCCCGTCGTAGTGTCCACGCCCCGCAGGACGCCGTCGCCGCCGAGGACCACGACGTCCCGGCCGCCGGGCAGTTGGGCGAGGGCCAGCACCGCGGCGGGCTGCTCCGCCAGCTGCCGCAGCCGCGCCGAAGCGCCGTCGACGGCCGGGGCGGCCAGGGCGCACACGCTGTGCGCGGACAGCTCGGACCCCGAGACGCCGAAGACCGGCCACGTCCCCGGGCAGGACCAGGCCGCCGACAGCACCCGTCCGCGGATGCGGAGTTCGTCCCTGGTCTCCCCGGTGAGGGCGTCCAGGAGCCGGAGCACGGAGTCCTCGGGGCCTTCCCGTACGGCGACGGCCACGTGGCGGCCGTCCGGGGCGACGGCCAGTGCGGTGACGACGCCGGGCGAGCGCAGGACTTCCCGCGGGCAGGGCAGGAGGTCGCCCGGGCCCGCCGGGCGCAGTGCCGTGGCCAGCCACGAACCCGAGTACAGGGGGTCGCCGGGCCACACGTGGTGCTGCTCGATACGGCCCCCCGTGCGCGCGTGCAGGTCGAAGAGGCTGTTGTCGGCGAGGCGCACGCGGGCCAGAGCCGCGTCGGGGCGGTAGGCGGCTCCCCGGGCGGCGAACCAGCGCACCAGGGTCGCCCGGCCGCCCGGCAGCGTCCAGGACAGGGGCGCGCACAGCGAGGAGGGGCCGTCGGCGGCGATGCGCCGCCGCCCGATGCCCTCGGCCCAGGTCACGGCCCCCTCCACGACGGCCAGCACCGGGTCGAGGGCGGAGCGGACCGGCAGGCGGGTGCCGAGGCGCCGCTCCAGATACGGGCGTACCGACGGCATCTGGGTGCTGCCGCCGACCAGCAGGACGTCGACGTCCTGCGGATCCACTCCGGTCTCGGCCAGCAGGGTGCGGCAGCAGACGACCGAGTCGGCCAGCAGCTCTTCGGTGAGCTGCCCCAGGCGTTTGCGGCTCAGGCTCTGCGGCGGCATGCCGGGGACGACGGCCTCCACGGGGCAGTCCTCGGCCGCGAGGCCGTGCTTGAGCCGGACGGCCGCGCGGAGGGTGAGGTGGGCCAACTGATCGCGGTGCGCGGCGCGTTCGGGGGCGGCCCGCAGCCAGTCCTCCATGGCCGGAGCCAGGTCGCGCACGATCGCGGCGTCGATGTCGCGGCCGCCGTGACCGTCGGCGAGGCCCGCGGTGCCGAGGAGCGTGTGGCCGCTGTCGCCGATGCCGACGAGGGCCGCGTCGAAGGTGCCGCCGCCGAGGTCGTACACGAGCACGGTGCTGCCGGGTGGCCAGGGCCCGCCGTCCGACGGGGCGAGGGCGGCGGCCACGGGTTCTTCGAGGAGTTCGACATCGGTGAAGCCGGCCCGTTCGCCCGCGCGGATCATCGCGTCGCGTCGTCGCCCCGCGGTCCGCGCGGGAACCGTGACGAGCAGCCGGGCGGGAACGCCGCCGGGGAGTGCCGCCGTGCGGCGGCGGAAGGCGGCGAGGACGGCCACCGCGAGGTCCTCCGCCGTGTGGGCGCCCCCGGGGCCGCGCAGCACCGGGACGGGGCTGCCGATCTCGGGTTTGAACTCGGTGCGGAAGCAGTCCGGGCCGCCCGCCCTGCGGGCCTCGGCGACGGAGCCGACGAGCAGCTGCCCGTCGTCGTACACCGCGGTGGGCCACCAGTCCCGTCCGGTGCCCGGCTCCTTCAGCAGGCGCGTCCTGCCGTCGTCGAGCAGGACCGCAGAGGACGTGGTCGTGCCCAGGTCGACCACGAGGACCGGCGCGCCGCCGACGCAGCCGTCGTCGACGGGGCCCAGGACGTCGGAGAGGGGGACGGGCTCTGCCGGGGCCCGTCCCCGCGGCGTCGGCTCCTCCTCGTGCGCCGGTACGTCGTCCAGGAGGGCCCGGGCCTGCCGCAGCCGGTGGTACAGCTCGTCGTAGCGGCGTTTGAGGACGTGGGCCACGGCTCTGCCGCCCGGCCTCCGCGGGGGGCGCGGGCCGTTCCAGTGGGCCAGGCGGTCCAGGGCGGCGCGTTCGAGGGCGGCCGGGTCCGTCCCGGGTGCGAGGCCGAGGCGGGCCGCCACCGTGCTGCCGCGCTCGCCGGTGACGCGCTCCAGCTCCCGCGCCTCGCTCTCGGAGAGCCGTAACCGTCCGGTGTAGTGCCGCAGCAGGAGGTCGAACTCCATGAAGGCGGGCTCGGAGTGTTCCAGGCCCGTGATCGCTTCCACCGCCCGTACGACGAGGTCGCGCTCCCGGTCGGAGGTGTCCGGTGCGAGGAGCTCCGGGAGGCCGCGTACCTCCTCGATCACCCGGGCCACCTTGATCAGGTCGCTGCGGGCGGCGAACCGCTCCGTCAGCTCCCGGCGCAGCGCGGTGATCCCGCTGCGTTCTTCGAGTTCCCTGCGCAGCACGGCGGGCCGGTCCACGCCCTCCCGCAGCAGCCGGCAGGCCAGGGACACGCCGTACGGGCTGAACAGCCCGGCGAGGCGGCGCCGCCGGTCGGCGGGCAGGGGCAGGTCGGTGGCGGACACGAAGCCGGACAGATGGCCGAGCCGCAGGTCCAGCGCGGCCTGGTCCACGCCCGCCAGGGCGTGCAGCGCCTCGAAGTCGGCCTCGGGGTCGAACGCGGCGGCGCCCGCCGCCAGCAGGCTGCACAGGGGGCGCACGTCGTGGAACATGCGCGCGGTGCGGGCGGACGCCATGATGCGGCGGGCGTGCTTCCGCGCGATGTCGCGGGGGTCGTCGACCGGCTGCCCGATCTCGCCGGGCCACAGGAGCTCGACCTTCGTCAGGACGCCGAGGGAGGTGACGGGCGTCGGTGCGAAGCCGGTGCCGTCGGCGTCGTGGAACCGGCGCAGCACGTCGGCGTCGGGCGCGGTCACGTCGCTGTTGAGGACGGCTATCACGGCGTCGGCGCCGAGGAGTTCGGCGGCCGATGAGGCGGCCAACGACTGCCGGTCGACGCCCAGGGCGCGCATCGCCTCTTGGGTGTCCTGGGCGTAGGGCGAGTCGAAACCGGGCGTGTCGACGAGGTCGAACTGCCGCAGACAGGCGTGCGGGCCGAACACCTCGACGTGGTCGACGGGGCGTGGTTCCTCCTGCTGGTGTCCACGGGCCGTGAACTCCTCGATCCGGCCGAGGCCTTCGAGGTGCGTGGGTGGTCCGTCCGTGTGGTGGACGGTCAGCGCCGCACGGTCGCCGTGGCGCAGCACGCTGACCACCAGGGTGAGCGGGGCGCTGCCGGTCAGGGCTACGGGGGCGCCGATGAGCGCGTTGACCAGGGTGGACTTGCCGGAGCTCACGCGTCCGGCGACCGCGATCCGCAGCGGGGCGGTGAGCTTCGGCAGTTGGGCTTGCAGCGTCGCGCGGGCGCGGTGCGTGGCCGTGGTGGCAGGGATGCGGGCGAGCGCGTCGCGGACGGCTCGCTCGGCTCTGTGCCGCAGGGTCATGGGGTGTGTCTGTCCGTCCTGTCCGTCTCGTGGGGACGCTCGGGCGCCACGCCCCCTGTCAACAGCCGGGCGGCACCGCTGTGCTGTGCCCGCCCCTCCCCCGGCTCTCGGCTTCGCGTGAGCAGGGAATGTCCCGCCCGCCCCACGGGACGACGGCCCACGACGGGCCGCGGCCGCGTCAGTCGTCCCCCGCTGCCGCGAGGCGGCCGCGGAGTTCGTCCACGAGGGCCGTGAGACCGGTCTCGATCCGGCGCAGGCCGTCGCGGCGGGCGGCCAGGGGGGCGAGGGCCGCATCGGCGTCGCTGCGGGCCGCCGCCAGCGCCGCGACCACCTCGGTGCGGGCCGTCTCGCACTCGGCCTGGCGCTGGGCGATCCGGTCGCGCAGCTCCGCCCGCACCCGGTCGGCCGAGGCGTCGACGAGGGCCTGTACGGCGTCGTGCAGGAAGGCCCGCTGCTGCGCCTCCCACGGCGCGAACAGCCGGTCCAGGGCGGCGACCTGCTCGGCGTGTGTCGTCCTGCGGATCTCCCGGACCTGCCCGGTGAAGGCGAGGACCGCCCCGACCAGGCCGCCGACGACGCGCCCGGCCACGACACCGGGGGTCGGCGGGCGCGAGCCCTCCCGACCCTCCGCCATCGACTGGACGACGCCCTTCACCACTTTGCCCGTACGGCTGCCGCCCGGGAGCGAGAGGTGTACGGCCTGGTCCCAGGCGATGGCGCCGACGATTTCGCCCCGGGCCACGCCCAGTCGGGCCCCGCGCGCGGCGGCGTCGAAGGCCGTCGTGAGGCTCGTGACGACGCTCGGCGTGGCCGCCGCGGAGGCCGCAGGCACGGTCAGCGGATCCGGCAGGGGCGGCAGCGGCAGGTCCGCGAACATCGGGCTCCGCAGCGGGATGCCGCTGCGCTCGGCCACCGTCTCGCACGCGGCCCCGGTCAGTTCGGCCGCCGAGCGCCCCAGCTGCCCCGCCAGCACGGCGAGCTTTCCCGCCAGGTCGTCGAGGACGGCCTGGGGGTCGTCGAGGAACGCGGGGTCGGTCCGGTAGCGGGCCCGCAGGTCACGCCACGCCTTGGCGAGGGTGGTGTCGGCCCGGGCCCGCAGCCCGGCGGTGACGTCGGCGAAGGCCGTGTCCAGGTCCGCGGGCCAGGTGGCGGCGCCCGCGACCAGCCGCCCGGCCTCGACGCGCCGCGCGGCCGCGGCCCCGGCCAGCTTCTCGCGGGCCGCGGCGTCCTCGGCCTCCAGGACGCCGATGGCCTCCTCGACGGGTACGAGCAGGCCGCTGACGACGGAGTGCAGTTCGGCGAGTGCCGCGCCCGCGCGCAGCCGCAGCCGGGCGTGGTCGACGGCCTCCCACAGCCGCGCCTCGAACTCCTCGAAGCCGGTGAGGCCGCTCTCCGGCGGCTGGGCTCCGGTGAGCTGGAGCAGTCGGCTGCGGCTCGACACGGCGAGCACCGCGGACCGCTCGTCGAGCCCCGGAACCGCCGCGAGGCGGGCGCGCGCCTCGCCGACCGCCCGGCCGGGATCTCCTGTCTGGTCGGCCTTCGTCACGGCGAACAGCAGCCGCTCGGGGCACTCGTCGGCACCCAGGGCGCGCACCACCCGCTCGATGAAGGCGATCTCGGACGGCAGCGGCGGCCGCATGGCGTCGATCACGTACAGGACGAGGTCCGCCTGGGGCAGCACGCCGAGGGCGGCGGCCGTGTGGCCGCGGTGGACGCCGCCGATGCCGGGAGTGTCGACGCACACGACACCGCCCCGGAGCTTCGCGTTCGGCGTGCGGATGGAGGCCCTGAGCACCCGCTCGGCGTCCGTCGCGGCGGTGCCGTCCTGCACCTCGGCCTCGCAGATGTACGCGCGCAACCCGTCGCGGCCCACGTCGCGTTCCTCCGTGTCGGCTCCGTGCCGTGCGGCCAGCTCCACCGTGATCGACTCCTGCTCGCCCCACCGCGCCGAGGTGAGCACCCGCGTGGAGACGTACGAATCGACAGGGAAGAGCGTCGCGTCCTCCAGGAGCGCGTTGAGCAGCGACGACTTTCCGCTGCTGAACTCGCCGAGGACCACGACCGTCAACTGCGCCTGGCGCACGCGCCGTTCGACCTCGTCCAGGCGAGTGGCCAGGTCCCGTCGTCCCGCTTCGAGCGCGCACCGCGTCACAGCGGGAACAAATGCCGCAATTCGATCGGAGAAATCGTCGTTGTCCCACATGAAAGCCCCCCTACGGCCGATCGGGCTGAAGCCGCACACCCCCCACGGGTCGGCCGCCCTGACTCCGCCTTCCCGCGCAGTCTCGTCCGGATCGATGTGGATGGCCAATACCCATCCCTCACACGGGTGAACTCCTCGTGCTCGCATGCGCCCTGCCGGCGCTCCGGAAGCCGTTGACAAAGGATCCGCCGAAGCGGTGTACGGACCGCGCAGCGTCGAAGACAATCGGCATCCGTTCCTGTGCGATGGCGTGTACGCGGCGGGGGGGCAGCGTGACGGAAACGGCGGCGGGAAACGACTTCGGCGAGGCGGCGCGGCAGGCGGCCTCCGCTCTGCGCCGCGTCGCGGCGTGGCGGATGCCCGCCTCCCGCTGGGTCGCTGTCGCGGCGGCCCTCGACGCCATGGGGCAGTCGTGGCGGGCCCGTGACAGTGAGGGGTTGCGCCTGGCGACGGCCCGGCTGGCCCTGGCGGGGCCGCGCCTCGTGGCGACACGTCACGAGGACGACCCCTTGGTCCCGGCGCCGCCGGAGGTGTACGAGCGGTCCAACCTCCTGGTCACCGAGATCCTGAACCGCTTGGAGGCTCCCTCGCCGGGTCGCGGCGAGGACGGTTCGTCGGGCGGCCCGTCCGACGACGCCTCCCGCACCTCCGACGACGAGGACGGGGCAGGCGCGTGAGCGCGGTGGTCCGCCGGGCCCTGCTGCTCCACGTGTTCTACGCGGTCGACCCCGAGGGCCTGGGCGAGCGGAGGTCCCGGGTGCAGCGCGTCTGGGACGACTGCGGCCGCCTGGGGCTCGACGCGGCCGTGCCCGGCGAGCCGTCGCTCGACGAGGTGCCCGCGGTCGGCGGGCCCGCGTCCCGCTACCGCGTCCTGGCGGCCCGGCAGCGGCCGGGCCGCGGGCTCCATCAGGCGCTGCTCTTCCAGAGCCATGACGTCGTCGGGGTCACGCTCCTGCTGGCCCCGGAGCCGGAGAGCGGCTGGGAGTCCCTGGAGCGGCTGGTGCCGTGGCCCTGCCCGGGGAGCCTGGGGGCCGTTCAGGTCCTGCTCGGGCTCAGCGCCGGTGCGCTGTTCGGGGCGGACGCCTCGGGCGCCGTAGTGCCGGAGGTGGCCGCGGAGTTGAACGGCGCGTTCGCGGGGCGGCACCCCGGCCGGCCGCACCGCACCCGGGAGGGCTTCGCGCTCTGGGAGGCCCCCGGGGCCTGCACCCCGGCCGCGCGCAGGTGTCTCGTGGCGCTCGCCCCCGTGGCGCGGGAGCGCGACCTGGACGCCTTCGCCTGGCACGCCCGGGACCGCCCCGCCCCCTTGACGCGCTATGCGCTGCACGCGGCGAAGCTGCGCTACGAGCGGAGCGTGCTCGAGCGGAGCCGTCACGCGGAGCTGCGCGACCGCGCAGCTGCGGCGGTGCGGCAGGCGTGGGGGGTCACCGGGCGCCTCCTGGGCGGGGACGGGCCCGCGCTGCGGGAGGTCCTCGACGCCCGTGCCGTACTGATCGGGCTGCGGACCGACAGCCAGGGGCTGATCGTGGCGGCCGCCAGGCTCCGGATGATGCGCCGCACGGTGGAGATCGCCCGGGACAACCTGGCGGCGGCCGTGGCCGGGGAGTTCGAGCCACCGCCGGAGGCGTCACCGCCGCCCGCGAGCCCGTTCGCCGGTGACCGGCTCCTCGCGGAGCGGCTGCGACAGGACATCGACGACGAACTGGAGTACCTCCAGGCGACGATCGACTCGTCGGCCGAGGTGTCCCGCGAGGCCCTGGCGGCGGCCGAGACGCATCTGGCCGACCACCGACAGCATCTGACGCTCCTTCAGACCTCTTTCCTCGGGGCCCTGTTGATGGGCCTCGCCGCCATCCAGGCGTTCGGCTACCACGTGCCGGTGCCCGGTCCGGTCCAGGCACCGGTGATCGCCCTGCTCACCGCGCTCGCCCTGACGCTGCCCGTGACCGTGATCGCCTGGTCGCGCGGCACCGTGCGTACGGGCACCTTCGCCGTGCTGCATCACGTCCTCCTGGGGGCCGTGGGCGCGTCGGTGGGGTGGGCCGCGGCGACCCTGGTGGCCGCGGGGACCGAGGGCGGTGCGCAGCAGGCCCGGTGGTCGCTGGTGGGCGCCGGGGCCGGCGCGGTGGTCGCCGTGACGGCCGACGCGCTGGGCCGCAGGCGGCGTACGCGGGACAGGACGTGACCACAGGGGGGAGCACGGCATGGGGATCAGGCGACGGCTGCGGGCCGAGGTCAAGCGCATCGACGGATTGCAGGCGGCACGCGAGGGGCGCTGGCAGGCCGCCCGGGACGACCTCACCCAGGCCCTTGAGTCACTCACCGCGGAGCGCTTGAGCGCCGAGGTGCCCAAGGTGCTCGAACCCCTGGTCACCGCCTGCATGATGGCGGGTCTCCTGGACGAGGCGGAGCGGCGTGCCGTGGACTTCCGCGCGTGGGCCGCCGACCACGGCGACCCCGAGGACCGGGCCACCGCCATCGGGAAGTACGGCGAGGTGGTCGCGCAGATCGGACGGCTCGTCGAGGCGGCGGAGGCGTTCCGCGAGGCCCTGGTGGCGCTCGGCGAACCGGCCGACGAGACCGGCGGGGAACTGCGCTGGTCCCTGCTCAGCAACCTGGGCAGCGCCCTCGCCCACGCCGGACGCTTCGGCGAGGCCGAACAGGTGCAGCACCGGGCCTTCGAGGTCGCGCGGGAGCTGGACAGCGCCGCCCGGGCGGCGCTCGCCGCGAGCCAGTTGAGCCTGGCCGCGAACGGGGTGGGGCACCGGGAGCGGGCGCTGGAGTGGGCCGAGGTCGCCCACCGCTGTGTGCGGTCCGACGATGACGACCTCGTGGTGGCCGAGGTCGAGGGCAACCGCGCCCTGGCCCTCAGCAGGGTGGGGCGCACCGCCGAGGCCGAGGAGGCCATGGAGCGGGCGTGGGCCGCCGCCCGGAGCATTCCGCTGATCGCCCAGCAGGCGCGCGTGACGAAGCTGGAGGTGCTCAGCAGGGCGGGGCGGCACGACGAGGCCGTGGCCCTGGCCGACGCGCTGCTCGCCGCGCTCCCCCCGGGGCAGGCGCGCCAGCGCGCCGTCGCCCTCAACCTGCGGGCCGGGATCCGCCTCCAGGCGGGCCGCCCGGCGGAGGCCGTCGCGGACCTGGTGAGCGCCCTCGAACTGAAGCAGCGCGTCGACGACCACCGGGGGATGGCGACCGGCCACCTCAATCTGGCGCACGCCTTCCTGGGCACCGGGGACCTGCCCGCCGCCCGTCACCACGCGCGGCGGGCCCAGGAGTTGTGGGAGCCCCTGCTGCGGGCGGCCAGTGACGAGGCCGGTTCGGTCGGCCTCTTCGACACGCACGCCACGGCCCTCACCCAGGTCGCCCAGGAGCTGAGGCTCGGCGTCGACGACGTGACCGGGGCGCTGGAGGCCGCCGAGCGGGGACGCTCGGGACCCTTGAGCGAGCGCATCCGCGCGGCCCGGCCCGCCAGGTCCCAGGTGCCCGCGGAGCCGCCGGGCAGCGAGCGGATGCGGCGCCTGGCCCGCCGCCTGGGGGCCACGCTGCTCGTGTACGCCCCGCACTTCGAGATCGAGGCCGTCAGCGGGCAGGCCCCGCTCCTGCGGGAGATCCACATGTGGGTGGTGACTCCCGACGGGGACGTCCACCACGAGGTGCAGCGCGAGGTGACCGACGACGACCGCCTGGACGAGGCGCGGCCGGTCGATCTCCTGGAGGCCGTACGGCAGTTGGAGCGCCAGGTGGGTGACGACGCGCTGATGGCGGGGTGGTCCGACGCGCTCCTCGGGAAGGTCGCGCACCTGTTGCCGTCGGGGCCGGACGCGCGCCTGGTCATCGTGCCGCAGCGGGGTCTGTGGTCGGTGCCCTTCGCCGCGCTGCCCGTCGCGGGGGAACCGCTGGTCAGCCGGTGCTCCCTCACCATGGTGCCGTCCCTGCACGCCCTGGAGCTGATCGCCCACGAGGACGTGTGGCGCGGCGAGGCCGCGTCCGGGAGTTCCGGGGCGCTCGTGGTGGGCGGTGTGCGGGGCGCGGTGGTGCCGACTCCGGACGGGCGCCTGCTACCGCTGTCCGATCTGCCGCTGACGCTGGAGACCGCGCGGGCCGTGGCCCGGGTGCACAGGGCTTCCGCCCTGGCGGGAGCGGCGGCGACCGTACCGGCCGTGCTCGACCGGATGGGCTCCGCGGACCTGCTGCACTTCTCCTGCCACGCCGTGCTCGACGCGCGGCTGCGGCTCGACCAGCTCCCCGGCTGCATCGCCCTGACGCCCGCGGGCGCCGAGCACGGTCAGCTCACCAGCACCCTGCTGGCCAGCACCCCGACCCGGGCCAGGATCGCCGTCCTGGGGTGCTGCGCCACCGGTCAGGGCCTGGTCACCGCCGACGGCGTGCTCGGCCTGGCCCGCACCTTCCTCATCGCAGGTGTCTCCACGGTCGTCGCCACGCTCTGGGAGGTCCCCGAGGAGCCGACCCATGACGCGCTGGTCTGCTTCCACCAGGAGTTGGCGCGCACCGACGATCCCGCCGAGGCGCTGCGCCGCGCGGTCCTCATGACGCGGCGCAAGTGGCGGGCCCCGGAGATCTGGGCCGCGTTCACGCTGATCGGCTCGCCGGGGCCGCGGCGGGGCGAGGGGTGACGCGGGGGCCGGTACCGGCGTCTGCGGGCGGGGCCGCTCCCCCATGACGAAAGTTCATTCGATTCGCGGCGGGGCGGATCGTCCATCGCGCGTATCTCCTCCGGCGTTGTCCCTGCTCGGCACAGGTTGGCCGAGGTCGGCCTAGGATCCGCGCGCCGTACGCCGTAGGTTCCTCGTGGTCCCAGACCCCGGCCGTCGTCGGAGAGGTCAGGCAGCGTGCGGGCAGGTGAGTCCCCCACGGCCCCTCTCCCAGCACCGTAGCTGGAGGGCTGGTATGCCGAGCGCCGTCCACCGTCCCGTGGACCCGCGCCGCGCCCCGGACGCTCGACTCCCGAGGCTGTGCCTCGCCGTCGAGGTCAGTCGCGCGCCCCGCACCCGGATGCTCCTGGGCGAGGCCGCCCAGTGCCTGCTCACCGCGATCGGCGCCCCGCCGGTGCTCGCGCGGCGCGCGGCGGAGGTGGCCCGGCTCGGCGCCGACTACGTGACGGACCACAGCGAACGGCCGCGCTGCCGCCTGTGGGTGCGCACCGATCCGGACGGCGTCACCCTCACCATCACCGACTACGCGGGCACCAGCCCCAGCGGCCAGCCCGCCTGGCTGCCCGCGACCCCCGCCGACCAGGAGCAGCCCCTGCCGGTGCCCCCGGACCCACAGGAGCAGCGCGAGGCCGACGATCACGACCTCGCGCTGCACCGCACCCCCGAGGGGCACCTCCGCTTCGCCTTCCACACGTTCTGGCCGGCCGCGGCCGCGGGTCCGGCCGACGGCGTCAGCCGCGTACCGGAGTGACCGCGATCGGCGGGAGCGACCGCAGGCAGGAGGTGTCCCCCGGGGCGTCGGAGCGGATGAACGTCGAGGAGACGCCCACGACGCAGCCGCTCAGCTCCAGCTCGGGCACGTGGCCCATGTTGCGGGCCGAGTAGAAGCGGCTGTCACGGAACTGCTTGGCGGCCTTCTTCCCGCTCGCGTCCGGCGTGTTGGAGTCGAGGTCGCCGGAGAGGACGAGGACCGGCACGTCGGGCAGCGCGGGCTTCGTCGGCTGCGGGTCGGGGGTGTCCTTGCCCGGCCAGCCGATGCACACGTCGCCCGCGTCCGTGGTCCCTTCGGTGAAGCCCTTGGCGCTGAACGCGCCGTGCTCACCGGGGCGCACGGCCGCGAGGGCGGCGCGGTACTGGCGCCACCGCGCGGACTTCGACGCGTCCTTCGACCAGTCCCTGCGGTAGTCGTTGCAGACGACCGCGATGTACGGCGCCTGGTCAAGATCGCTGCCCGTCCTGCCCTCCTCGCGCACCAGCTTGCGCAGCGGCGCGGCGTCACCCTTGACGAAGCGGTTGAGGGCGTGCGGCAGCCTGCCGAGCAGCGAGGGCTTCTGCGGTTCGAAGCCGACCTGGCTGCTGGCCGCCTCGAACAGCAGGTTGGCGAGCTTGTCCTCAGTGAACTTCTTCTTGTAGACGCCGTGGTCGGTGTTGATCGGGATCGTCAGCGGCGCGGTGCGCAGCCGGGTCGCGGTGGTGGCCAGGTCCCGCACCGCCTGCTCCCCGTCGCACGCCGCGGGCACGCTGCGCTGACACACCCGGCGCAGGGTCGTCGAGACCGCCTGGGCACTGGGCCGCGCCATCGTGTCGAGCGCGAGGGGGTAGGCCCCCGACAGCACGATGTTGCGTACGTGCTCGGGGTGGCGGGAGGCGTAGACCGGCATCAGGTAGGTGCCGTACGACAGGCCGTACAGGCTGAGCTTGCGCACCTTGAGGCGGGCCCGGACGGCGTCGATGTCGTCGGCGGTGGCCGCGGAGGTGAAGCCCGCGGCCTTGGGCCCGAGGTTCTTGCCGCACCGTTCGACGGCGGCCCGCTGCTGCGCCCGGGTGCCGAACCGGTACTCGGCGTCGGTGACTCCGCAGGGGACGCGCTGCGACGTGCCGGTGCCGCGCGGGTCGACGAGCAGCACGTCGTGGTCCTTCAGGAGGTCGCCCAGGGCCCAGGTGATCTCCTCGGTCTTGTCGATCAGGGTCTCGCCCGGGCCGCCCGGGTTCAGGGCGACGGTGCCCTTGGCGGGGCCGGGCCCGCGGTGGCGCACGACGGCGTAGCTCACCTTGACCGTGCCGAGCCGGGGCTTGCCCGCCACGAGGGGGCGCTTCTCCTGGCCGCAGTCGACCCGGTGGCCGGGCGCGGTCGGACACCAGCCGGGGGCCGCCGCGGCCGTCGGGCCGCTCGTCGGCGCGGCGCCGGTGGCCGTCGCCGTCGCGGCCGGAAGCACCGAGGCCACCACCGCCGTCAGGCCCACCGCCAGACCCGCGCGCCGCGCCGTGCTCTTGTACGTCATCGCCCTCTCCTCCGCCTCAAAGCCCCTCGGGCTCCCGGGATCCCCGGTGTTCCCCGGGTGCGAGCACCACGATGCGGGGCATGCCGCACAGCAATGGCAGAGCAACGGCAAAAACGCGTAAGAAACGGCCGCGCGCGGGCATGCTTCTCGCCATGGCAGACGACGACAGGGACGACGGCACGCCGGAACAGTGCGTGGTGTGCGGGGCGCACCGCGGCGACGTACTCATGCCGGGAGGGCCGGTGGGGGAGGACGACCTCGTCATGGTCTCCCATGTGTCGCCCCACTCCCCCGGCCGGTCCGGCGAGGTGTATTTGGGCCACCTGCTCGTCGAACCGCGCCGTCACGCCGCCGGGTTGGCCGATCTCACCGACGCGGAGTCCCAGCGCGTCGGGCACTGGTGCGCGCGGGCCGCGCGAGCGCTGCGGGAGGCCGGGGGCGCCGAGCACGTGTACGCGGCGGTGATCGGCGACCACGTTCCTCATCTGCACGTGCACCTCCTGCCGCGCTACCCGGGCACTCCGCGCGCGTACTGGTGGAGCCGCGTCGACGAGTGGCCGGACGCGCCGCGGGGCGGGGTGGCCGAGGTCTCCGCGCTGGTCCGGCGGCTGCGGAAGGCCGCGGGCTGAGCCGCCCCCGCACGGGCGGCCCAGCCGGGGATCCGGGAGCGCGTCAGGGCTTCCCGGCGTGGGTGCGGGGCAGGCGCGTGGCCCCCGCGGCGGCACACAGGCAGAAGCCGAGCACCCACCAGAAGGTGTCCCCGAAGGCCCAGGAGACGTCGGCGTCGCGAGCGGAGAGCCGGTTCTGCAGGACCACCGCGAGGACGGCGGTGCCGAGCGAACCGCCCACGGTGTTGAGCAGGTTGAGCGCTCCGGAGGCGCGCGGGAGGTGCTCGGGTTCGATGCGGCTGTAGACGATGTTCATCACCGGCGCGCCGATCATGGCCATCCCCACGCCGCGCACGGTGAGGGCGGCGGCGATCACGAGGTCCGGCGGCTCGTGGCCGAGTTGGGTGAACGGGACCGTGCCCGCGATGATCAGTGCGATGCCCGTGAGCACCAGGGTCCGGGGCGCGACCTTGTCGATGGTGCGGTTGACGAGGACCGATCCCGCCGCCGCGCCCAGGCCCTGGGGGGCGAGCAGCAGCCCGGCCTCCCACGGCGAGAGGCCGCGCCCCGTCTGGAAGTACAGCGGCAGCAGGAACATCGTGCCGAACACCGACGCGCCCAGGACGAGCAGCGCGAGGGCGGCGGCCCCGAACGGCGGCCGGGTGAACAGCCGCGGGTCGACCAGCGGGGTGCGGCTCGTGCGCAGCCCGTGCACCGTGAAGGCGACCAGCATGGCCAGGCCCGCGAGGACGCCGAGCGCGGCGGGCAGGGTGCGGCCGTGCGCGACCTCGGTGAGGCCGAGGACCAGCACGGCGAGACCGGGCGAGAGCAGCGCCGCGCCGCGCAGGTCGAACGCCGTCCGCCGGGGCGACGGCGGCACCTCGGGCACGTAGCGGCGGGCGAGGAGCACCGCCGCCGCGCCGATCGGCAGGTTCACCAGGAACAGCCAGGGCCAGGACGCCACGCCGAGGAGGGAGCCGCCGACCAGCGGGCCGAGGACCGGGGACAGGAGCGGCACGACCGAGACGACGCTGATGACCCGGCCGGTGCGCTCCCGTCCCGCGATCCGGGCGAGCAGCGCCTGCCCGGTGGCGGGCAGCATCCCGCCGCCGAGGCCCTGGACCACCCGGAACGCGATGAGGCTGGTCGCCGACCAGGCGAGCGCGCACAGCGCCGAGCCGAGCAGGAACACGCCGACGGCGGCGAGCCACGTCCGGCGGCCGCCGAACCGCCCCGCCAGCCAGCCGGAGGCGGGCACCGCGGCCACCACCGCCAGGAGATAGGCGGTGGAGACCCACTGGATCTCGGTGACCGAGGCGCCGAACTCCGCGGACAGGGTGTCGATGCCGACGCTGACGATCGTGGCGTCCACCGTGGCCATGAAGGTGCCGAGCACCAGGATGAACGCGACGCGCAGCAGGTCGGCGTCGACCCGCGCGGGCGGCGGTGCGACCTTCTCGCTCATCGGTGCTCCAGGAGGTCGCGTACGTCGGTGTCGAGGTGGTCGCCCAAGGTGCGCAGCAGGTCGAGGAGTTCGTCGGCGAGTCCGTCGACGTCCACTCCGGCGCGGTGGGCGAGCACGCCCGTCCAGCCGTCGCCGTCCGGCATGACCGTCAGGGTCACGGGGTGGTGGGTGGCCTCGCGGAAGCGGGTGCCGACGACCGTGAGCCCGGGGGCGGGTTCGCGCAGCCGGTCGGGGTCGACCGGGTAGTTCTCGAACACCACGAGGCTGTCGAAGAGGCGGTGGCGTCCGGTCAGCCGCTCCAGGTCGGTCAGGGCGACGTGCTGGTGCTCGACCAGGGCCCGCTGCCGGGCCTGGAGGTCGGTGAGCGTCGCGGCGAGCGTGCCGTCGAGCCGGGCGCGGACGGGCACGGTGTTGGCGAGCAGACCGATGATCTCCTCGACCCCTTCGAGCTCCGGGGGGCGGCAGGCGACCATGGCGCCGAAGCACACGTCCGCGCGCCCGGAGCGGCGGGCGATGAGCACCGCCCAGGCACCCTGCACCAGCGTGTTCTGGGTGAGGCCGCGGTGCGCGGCGAGCCGGGCGAGGCCGGCCACCAGGGGCGCGTCGAAGGCGATGAGCGTGGGCTCCTGCCAGGCCGGGCCCGGCTCGCCGCCGCCCAGGTGGTCGCCCTCGGGCAGGCCGTCCAGCTCCGCGGCCCAGACGTCGAGGTCGGGCTCGTGCTCCGCGCGCCAGCGCAGATAGGTGCCGAACGGCACGGGAGCGGGCAGGTCCGGCTCCTTCCCCCGGACGCGGGCGGCGTACAGGGCGAACAGCTCGGTCAGGATGCGCGGGGCCGACCAGCCGTCGGACAGGACGTGATGGGTGGTCAGGACCAGGTCCGCGAGGTCGGGGCCGCGCCGTATCACGGTGAGGCGGACGAGCGGCCCTTCGGCCAGGTCGAACGGCTCGGCCAGATCGGCCGCGAGGACCTCCTCGGCAGGCCCGTCGGACACCCGGAAGTCCGGCCGGGACGCCTGCGGGATCACCGCGAGGTCCGCGGGGAACACCGCGCCCAGGTTCGGGTGCCGGGCCAGCAGGCCGCTGCCCGCGGCGCGCAGGGCGTCGACGTCGAGCGGCCCTGCGAGCGTGAACGTCGACTGCACGGTGTACGGGTCGGGGCGCTCGGTGCGCGCGTGCCGCAGCATCACCTCCTGCAACGGCGTGAGCGGCTGCACCTCGGCGACCGGCCGGTCCCCGGCGAGCGCGCTGATCTCCGGCGCCGCGGCGGCGCGAAGGAGCGCGGCCCGCAGATGCTCGGCGAACTCCTCGATCTCGGCGGCGGTGAACAGCGCGGACGGCCAGGTGATCCGCACCCCGAGCGCGTCGTCGCGCACCAGGGCGTTGACCATCAGACTGTGCGGCAGGGGCAGTTCGCCGGTGCCGCCGGAGCCGAGCGGGTCGGCGTCGGGGGCCGGCCGCCAGGGCGTCTCCTCGGCCGGGGCGCCGGGGAACTGGCCGAGGTAGTTCCAGGCGACCTCCGGCGTCGCCGGGTCAAGCAGGCCCGCGGCAGTGAGGATGCCGTGGCCGAGGCCGTCGCCCTGGGCGCGCAGGCGTTCCCCGACGGCCCGTACGTCGTCGCGCGCGTCGAGCCGTACGGGGTGCACGGCGGTGCACCAGCCGACGGTCCCCGACAGGTCGACCCGGGTCGGACGGCCGTGGCTCTCCAGGGCGACGAGGACCTCCGGGGTGCCGCGCCAGGCGTGGACCGCCCGGGCGAGCGCCGTCAGGAGTACGGCGTCGGGGGTGCTGCGGTGGGCGGCGGGCAGGGTCGTGACCAGGGCGCGGGTCGTGTCGGGGGCGAGGCGGATCTCGTGGTGCGCCGCGGTGGCCGCGGTGTCCCGGGCGGGGTCGAGCGGCCCGGTGAGCGCCGGGGTGGCGGTCATGCCCTGCCAGTGCGGCAGTTCGGCCCCCCGGTCGGCGTCGCGCAGGTGCCGCGCCCAGGCGAGGAACGACTGGCCGTGCCGGGCCAGGGCGCCACCGGAGTAGGCGTGGCGCACGTCGTCGAGGAGGACGCGCCAGGACACGCCGTCGACCACCAGGTGGTGGGCGACGAGCAGGAGCCTGCCCGGCCGCTCGGCTCCGGCGTCGACCCACAGGGCGCGCAGGAGCGGCCCGGTGCGCGGGTCCATCGCCTCGCGGACCTCGGCGATGTGGGCGTCGACCAGGGCCCGCGGCTCGTCGTCCGTCCGTACGCACGTCAGGACGTCGGCCGCGGTCACCGCGCCGACCTGGGGGATGCGCAGGGCGTCGGCCACCAGGCGGGCCCGCAGCACGTCGTGCCGGGCCAGGAGCGCGTCGAGCACGGCGCGCCACGTCGCCTCGGCGCCGCCCGGGGGCACGCAGATCTCCACCCACTGGCAGAAGCCGTCGGCGGCGGTGCCCGCCCGGCGCAGCAGGTCCCGCATGATCGGGGTCAGCGGCGCGTCCCCGGTCACGGGCCCCGCGGCGTCGTCCAGGGCGCGGGCGCGCGCCGCGATCCCGGCGACCGTCTCGCCCTCGAACACGTCCCGCGCGGTCAGGCCGAGGCCCTTGCGGCGGGCGCGCGAGACCACTTGCAGGGACACGATGCTGTCGCCGCCGATGGCGAAGAAGGCGTCGTCGGGCCCGATGTCCTCGGTGCCGAGGACGTCCTGGAACACGCGGAGCAGGACCGCTTCGGCCTCCGTGGCCGGTGCGCGCCGCGCGGCGGCCGCGGTCTCGGGGGCGGGCAGCGCGGCGGCGTCGAGCTTGCCGCTGGGGCTCAGCGGCAGCCGGTCGAGCTCCACGAAGGCGGTCGGCACCATGTGGTCGGGCAGTTCGCCCGCCAGGTACGCGCGCACCTCCTCGGTGTCCAGGTCCGCGCCGTCGGTGGGGATGACGTAGCCGACGAGCCGGTCCTCGCGCACGATCACCGCGCTGGCGCGCACGTCGGGGTGGCGGGTCAGCGTGGACTCGATCTCGCCCAGCTCCACGCGGAAGCCGCGGACCTTGACCTGGTGGTCGACGCGGCCGAGGAACACCAACTGCCCGTCCGGACGCCACCGTACGAGGTCTCCGGTGCGGTACACGCGCTCCCCCGGCGCGCCGAAGGGGTCGGCGACGAACCGCTCGGAGGTGAGGCCGGGGCGGCCGAGGTAGCCGCGGGCCACGCTGGGCCCGCCGAGGTACAGCTCGCCCGTGACGCCGACGCCGACGGGCTGGAGCCCGCCGTCGAGGACGTAGGCGCGGACGTGCGGGTCGGGGCGGCCGATCGGCAGCGGGCCGGGGTCGTCCGCCTCGTAGTGCCAGGTGACGGAGTTGATGGTGACTTCGGTGGGGCCGTAGGCGTTGAACAGCGCCTTGCGTCCTGTGCCCCAGCGCCGGGCCAGTTCCGGGTCGAGGCGCTCGGCGCCGACGACGAAGAACACGTCGGGGTCGACGGTGCGGTCGTCGGGCATCGCGGCCAGGAACGAGGGCAGCAGGTTCACTCCGGTCACCCGGTGCTCGACGATGTAGTCGAGGAGTTCGTCGCCGGGGACGCGGACCTCTTCGGGGGCGATCACGGAGGTGCCGCCGGACAGCAGCGGCACCATGGTCTGCCAGAACGCCACGTCGAAGCTGGTCGACGCGAAGTGCAGGTACCGGTCGTGCTCGGTGACGCCGACGACCTCCTCCTGGAGGGCGATCAGATCGGGCACGCCGCGGTGGGTGACGCCGACGCCCTTGGGGCGCCCCGTGGTGCCGGAGGTGTAGATGACGTAGGCGAGCGCGTCGTCGGTGAGCCTCGCGCGCGCCTCGGCCGGGTCGGTGTCGGGGGCGGCGGCGAGCGTGGCCGGGTCGTCGAGCCGCAGGACCGGGATGTCGCGCGCGGCGGGCAGTTCGGCGCCGGTCGTCACGGCGGCGGCCGGGGCGATGTCGTCGAGCATGTACGCCAGGCGCTCGCGCGGATAGCTCGGGTCGAGGGGGACGTACACCGCGCCCGCCTTGGCCACGCCGAACAGGGCCACCGTCATCTCGACATCGCGGCCAAGCAGCACGGCGACCGGGTCCTGGGGCCGTACGCCGCGGGCGATCAGGGCGTGGGCGAGGCGATTGGCCGCGCGGTCGAGCTCGGCGTAGCTGAGGCTGCGGTCGCGGCAGACCAGGGCCTCCGCGTCGGGCTTGTGGCGCACCCAGGCGGCGAACTCCTCCAGCCAGTGGCCCCGGGCCTTGGCGGGGACCACCTCGGTGCCGGTGCGCAGCATCCGCTGCCGCTCCTGGAGGTCGAGGGCGGGCAGCCGGACGGCGGGGCGCTCCGGGTCGGCGACGATCTCCCGCAGGAGGTTGAGCAGCCAGCGGCCGTAGTCGCGCACGGTCGACTCGGCGAAGGCGCTCGGCTGGTAGCCCAGGCCGATGGTCAGGGCGTCGTCGGGGATCACGATCACGGTCAGCGCGTAGTGCGTGGCGTCGGTGATGTCCACACCGGCCAGGTCGAGGCCGGGGGCGAGCGGGGTGCGCTTGCGGCTGGAGAGCGGGAAGTTCTCCATGACCAGCATCGTGTCGAACAGCTCGCCGACGCCCACCGCGCGCTGGATCGCGGGCAGGCCGACGTGGTGGTGGTCGGCGAGGGCCACGCTCTGGGCGTGCACCTCCGCCAGGAGGTCCCGCGCGGTGCGGTCCTGGGGGTGGGCCACGCGCACCGGGACGGTGGTGCCGAGCTGGCCGATCATCGACTCGACGCCGTCGACCTCGGCGGGCCGCCCGGACACCGGGCAGCCGAACACGACGTCGCGGCGCCCGGTGAGCCTGCCGAGCAGCAGGCCCCAGGCCGTCTGGAGCACGGTGGTCAGGGTGACGCCCTGGGCGCGGGCGAAGGCGCGCAGGCGGTCGCTGAACTCCCGGCCGAGGTCGATGCTCACGCGCCCGGGGCGCTCGACGCCGGTGACGGTGCTCGCGGGGGCGAGGCGCGTCGCGTCGTCGACGCCTTCGAGGGCGGCGCGCCACGCGGCCAGGGACGCCTCGTGGTCCCGCCCGGCCAGCCAGCGGAAGTACTCCGAGAGCGGCGGGGCGACGGGGGCGGCCGGGCCGCCGCCCAGTTCGGCATAGATCGCGAGCAGGGTGCGGCCGACCAACGGCATGGACCAGCCGTCGAGCAGGGCGTGGTGATTGGTGATCACCAGCTTGTGCTCGTGCGGGCCGACGCGGGACAGCAGGAAGCGGATCAGCGGCGGGCGCGCCGGGTCGAAGGGCCGCTGGAGCTCGGCGCGGGCGGCGTCCTCGAAGCGGTCGTCCTGCCGCCAGTCCAGGGCGACGTCGGCGGGGATCACCTGCACCACGTCGTCCCCGGCCGTGCCCAGGTGCGCCCGCAGCGCGGGGTGGCGGCGCAGCAGCTCCCGCGCGGCCTCGGCCATCCGGTCCGGGTCGAGGTCGCCGGCCAGGGTCGTCACGGCCTGGACGACGTAGACGTCGGTGTCCTGCTCCTCGCGGACCAGCGTGTGGAAGGACAGGCCGAGTTGCAGCGGCGTCGCGGGCAGCACGTCGGCGACGGGCCCGGTGCGTTCGAGGGCGTCGATGGCGTCCTGGTCGAGGTCGACGAACGGCAGGTCGGACGGGGTGAGGCCGCCGGGGGTGTGGCGGGCGTGCTCGGCGAGGGCGTCGAGCGCGGCGGCCCAGGCCGTCTGCAGGGCCGTCACGGCGTCGGCGGGGAGCACCTCGGTCGCGGCGGTCCACTCGACGGCCAGGCGCGGGGCGCCCTCCTCGTGGACGAAGCAGTTGAGGGCGAGGACCTGCTCCAGGGCCTTGCCGCCGGGTTCGGTGACGGCGAAGGCGTCCCGCTCCGGCAGCCGCCAGCCGGTTCCGGTCAGCTGGGCGAAGCGGCCCAGGTAGTTCAGGAGCACGTCCGGCGGCGGGGTCGCCGCGAGTTCGGGGCCTGTCTGGGGGTCGAGGTGGCGCAGGACGCCGTAGCCGACGCCGCCGTCGGGCACGGAGCGGCGGGCCTCCTTGGCGGCGCGCAGCAGCCGCCCCACGTCGTCGGACGCGGGCACGCGCACCGGGTACTCGCTGGTGAACCAGCCGATGGTGCGGGCCAGGTCGAGGTGTTCGCGGCCGTGGCCCTCCATCGTCACGGTCACCGCGTCGCCGCTGACGCCCCAGGTGCGCAGGGCCAGCACGAGCGCGGCGAGGAGGACCTCGTCGACACCGGCGCGATAGGCCGCGGGCAGGGTGGTCAGGAGCGCGTCGGTGGTCTCGGGCGAGGCCACGGTGACCGAGCGGTGGGCGGTGGCGACCGTGTCCCGGCGCTGGTCGAGGGGGCGCGACCCGAGGCGGGGCGCGGCGTCGAGCGCGGCGCGCCAGTGGTCGAGTTCGCCGCGGCGCGCGCCGGACGCGCCCTGCTCGGCGAGGACCGTGGCGTGGCGCCGCCAGGACGCTCCGACCGGGGCGAGGGCGCCCCCGGTGCAGGCCGTGTGCAGGTCGGGCAGCAGGACGCGCCAGGAGACGCCGTCCATGGCGAGGTGGTGCACGACGACGACCAGGCGGTCCGGGGTGCCGTCGCCGGTCCGCACCAGGGTGGCGCGCAGCAAGTCGCCCGAGCGCGGGTCGAGTTCACCGGCGAGGCGCTCGGCGAGGGCGGTCACGTCCTCGCCGTGCACCTCGTTGACGACGGCGCGCGCCGCCCCGCGGGGCAGCACCTCCAGGACGTCGTCCGCGCGCAGCCGCAGCGCGTCGTGGTGGTCGAGTACGGTCTGGACGCCTCGGGCCAGGTCCTTGTGGGCGAGGCCGTCGACGCGCAGGGCGGTCCACTGGGCGTACCCGGCGACGGTGTCGACGTCCGGGTGCGGGTCGAGCAGGCCGCGCACGATCGGCGGCGCGGGCACGGGCCCGGTCGGGTCGTCCGTGGCGTGGGCGCCGTCGTCGACCGCGGCGGCCGACGCGGCCAGGGCGGCGAAGCTGCGGCGCGCCAGCAGATCGCGGGGCCGCAGTTCGAAGCCCTTGGCCCGCAGTCGGCTGCTGACGGTGATGGCCGTGATGCTGTCGCCGCCGAGGGCGAAGAAGTCGTCGTCCACGCCGACGCGTTCGACGTCGAACACCTCGGCGAGGACGGCGCACAGCAGCCGCTCCCGCTCGGTGCGCGGCTCCCGGCCGCCGCCGGTGGCCGCGGGCGCGGGCAGCGCCGCGCGGTCGAGCTTGCCGTTGGGCGTGACGGGCAGGGCGTCGAGGACCACCACGGCGGCGGGCACCATGTGTTCGGGCAGCCGCTCGGCCAGGTGGGCGCGCACGGCGTCCGCGGTGGCCGTGGCGGACACCACGTAGCCGACCAGGCGGGACGAGCGCACCGTGGCGGCCGCGGCGGTGACGCCGGGCACCGCGCCGAGCGCGGCCTCGACCTCGCCGGTCTCCACCCGGTGGCCACGGATCTTGAGCTGTCCGTCGCCGCGGCCCAGGTACTCAAGACCGCGCCCCGGCACCCAGCGGCCCTGGTCGCCGGTGCGGTAGAGGCGCTGTCCCGGTGCGCCGAACGGGTCGGCGACGAAGCGCTCGGCACTCGCCGCGGGCCTGCCGAGGTAGCCGCGGGCCAGGTGCGGGCCCGCCAGGTACAGCTCGCCCACGGTGCCGTGCGGCACCGGCTGCAGCGCGTGGTCGAGCAGGAGGATCCGGGTGCCCGCGAGCGGGTGGCCGATCGTGGGCTCCTCTCCCGAGATCCGGGCGGTGGTGGCGTCCACGGTGGCCTCGGTGGGCCCGTACATGTTGCGCGCGGTGATCCCCGAGGCGGCGACCCGCCGCCACAGCGCGGGCGGGGTGGCCTCGCCGCCGAGGACGAGGAGCGTGGGGCGCAGGTCGAGCAGGCCGCCGTCGACGAGCGGCGCGGCCATCGACGGCGTGGTGTCCACGACGTCGATGCCGTCGCGGGCGTACGCGGCGAGCAGCGCGTCGGCGTCGCGCGCGGTCTCGGCGTCGTAGACGTGCAGGGCGTGCCCGCACAGCAGCCACACCAGGTGGTCGAAGGCTGAGTCGAAGGCGAACGAGTAGGTGTGGGCGACGCGCAGCCGTCTGCCCGCGGCCCCTTCGGCCTCGGCGACGACCGTGGCCCGCTGGTGGTGCAGGAGCGCGGCGAGGCCGCCGGCCCGGCCGAGGACGCCCTTGGGGCGGCCGGTCGACCCGGAGGTGTGGATGACGTAGGCGAGGTGCTCGGGGTGGCGTGGCGCCGCCAACTCGTCGTCCCGCAGCGGTGCGTCGGACAGTCCGGCGGCCTCCTGGAGCAGCGTGGTCCAGGGCAGTCCGTCGAGCGTGCCGTCGGTGAGGACGAGGGCGGGGCGGGTGTCGTCGATCAGTTCGCGCAGCCGCTCGGCGGGGTGCGCGGCGTCCAGGGGCTGGAACGCGGCGCCCGCGTCGAGGACCGCGAGCAGCGCGACCACCAGGTCCGCGGAGCGCGGCAGGGCCAGGGCCACGAGGTCGTCGGGCCCGATCCCGCGGGCCCGCAGCGCGCGGGCGACGCGGTGCACCCGGCCCGCGAGGTCCCCGGCGGTGAGGCGCTCGGCGCCGCACACCAGGGCGGTGTGCGCGGGGTCGGCCGCGGCCATGGCGGCGAGGGCGGTGGGCACGTCCACCGGTGTGCCGGGCAGGGCGGGCGGCGCCCAGTCGGCGAGGAGCCGGTGCACGTCGTCGGTCAGGGCGATCCGCCCGACGGGCAGGCCGTCGGTGAGTCCGGCGAGCAGGGCCCCCAGGCCGGTCAGCTTGCCGTCGACCGCGGCCTGGTCGTTGGTGCGGGCGTCGACTTCGAAGCCGAGCAGGAGGCCGCCGTCGCGGGTGGGCAGGACGCTCAGGCCCATGTCCTCCGGGGGGCCGCCGGCGACGTTGCGCATCACTCCGGTGGAGCCTGCGAAGTCGAGGGTGAGGTCGAACGCCTTGAGGTTGATGCCGCGCCCGTGCAGGAGCGCGCCCGCGCCGGGCACGCCGAGGTCGCGGGGCAGGTCCTCGCCGCGGTAGCGCTGGTGCTCGCGCATCTCCTTCATCGCGGCGGCGACCCGGCGGCTCAGCTCGCCGAGGTCGTCGCCGGGGCGCACGGTCACCCGCAGCGGCAGGACGTTCACCGCCATGGCGGGGGTGCGCAGTTCGGTCGAGCCGGTGCGGCACATCAGGGGCAGCGCGAACACCACGTCGGTGCGGCCCAGCATGCGGTGCAGGAACGCCGCGTATCCGGCGATCAGTGCCTCGCCCCAGGTGACGCCCGCTTCGTCGGCGAAGGCGCGCAGCCGGGCGACCTGGTCGGCGGGGACGACGGCGCGGGCGGTCAGGGTGCGCTCGGGCGGGCCCGCCGCGGTGTCGGCGGCGCCGAGGTCGGGCAGCGGGGTGAACCGCTCGACCCAGTACGCGCGGTCCTCGGCGGCCCGGTCGCTGTCCCGGTAGGCCCGGTCGGCGGCGACGAGGTCGGCGAAGGAACCGAAGGTCGACCCGGGCGGCTCGGTGCCGCGCACGAGGGCGGTGTAGCGGGCGGCGGTGCGCCGGGCGAGCATCGCGGCGGTGTAGCCGTCGAAGACCAGGTGGTGGCCGAGCTGGGTGTACCAGACCTCGCGGTCGGAGAGCTTGATGACGAGGCGTGAATAGAGCGTTCGTTCCACCATGCCCCGACATGCCTCGCCCGCCCGCGCGCGCTCGGCGTCGACGAGCGCGGCCGCGGCGGCCGCGGGGTCGGCCTCGCCGCTGACGTCGATCACCTCGGGCGCCCGGACCGGCTCGTCGCTGACCGACTGCCGGGGCCCGTCCGGTGTTTCGCGCACCCGCAGCCGCAGCGTCTCGGCCTCCTCGGTGGTGGCGCGGACCGCCTCGACCAGGGCGTCCACGGCGACCGGTGCGTCGCCGGATATCTCCACGACGTCGCCGACCACGTAGTACGGCGAGTCCGGTTCGAGGCGCTGGGCGTTCCAGATGCCCAGCTGGGCCCTCGTCAGGTCGAGCAGCCCGTCCGGGGACACGCGTGCGGTGCTCAATTCACTCTCCTTGCAGGGTGGGGACGACCATCGGCGTGTCCGTCACGGGGTCGGGGACGATGATGCTCGGCAGGTCGAACACGTCCTTGATCAGCGCGGCGTCCACGACGGCGCCGGGCTCGCCCTCGGCGACCACCCGGCCGTCCTTCATGGCGACCAGGTGGTCGGCGAAGCGGCACGCCTGATTGATGTCGTGCAGGACGGCGATGACCGTGCGGCCCTCGTCGCGCAACCGGGCAAGCAGGCCGAGCAGTTGGTACTGGTGGGTGATGTCCAGGAAGGACGTCGGTTCGTCGAGCAGCAGGTACGGGGTCTCCTGGGCGAGCACCATGGCCATCCAGACCCGCTGGCGCTGGCCGCCGGACAGCTCCTGCACCGGCCGGTCGGCCAGGTCGGCGACGCCCGCGGCGGCCATGGCCGCGGCGACGGCCGCCTCGTCCCGGGGCGACCACAGGGCCAGGAGCGACTGGTGCGGGAAGCGTCCCCGGGCGACCAGCTGGCGGACCTTGATGTCCTCGGGGGCCAGCGGGTCCTGCGGCAGGAAGCCGAGCTGCTTGGCCAGGGCCTTGGGCGGGTAGCCGCCGACCTCGCGGCCGTCGAGCTCGACGTGCCCGGAGTCGGGGCGCAGCAGCCGCACGAGGGCCCGCAGCAGGGTCGACTTCCCGCAGGCGTTGGGGCCCACGATGGCGGTGAACGCGCCGTCGGGGACGTCGAGGCTCAGCCGGGTGGAGACCACGCGGTCTCCGTAGCGCAGGGTGATGTCCCGCGCGGTCAGGCGTGCGGTCACGCGCGCCTCACCTCCTTGGTAAGCAGCCAGATCAGATAGCAGCCGCCGATCGCGGTGCTCACCACTCCGACCGGCAGGGAGACGGGCGCGAGGAGCATCTGGGCGATGAGGTCCGCGCCCTGCAGCAGGACCGCGCCGGTCAGTGCGGCGGGCAGCAGCGGGACGCCGGGCGCGCCCGCGAGCCTGCGGCCGATCTGCGGGGCGGCCAGGGCGATGAACGCGATCGGACCGGCGACCGCGGTCACCGTGGCCGTGCAGCCGACGCCGACGACGACCATGAGGAGCCGCAGCCGGTCGAGTCCGACCCCCGTGGTCACGGCGACGGCGTCACCGAGGGCCGCCTGGTGCATGGCGTGCGCCCGCGTGGCGATGAGGGCCAGCAGGACGCCGATGACCGTGACGGGGATGCCCAGGTCCTCCCAGCCCACGTCGTTGAGGGAACCCGCGCTCCAGCCGACAGCGGCGATGGCGACCTCCAGCTCGGCGCGCAGCACGATCCACGAGTTGAGCGCGGTCACCATGGCGTTGACGGCGACGCCGATCACCACGAGGCGCAGCCCGGAGAAGCCCCGGTCGTACGCGAGGAGGTAGATCACGGCGGCGACGACGAGACCGCCGAGCACCGAGCCGACGGCCAGTTGCGCGGAGGTTCCGGACAGGACGGTGAGGGCGACCAGGGCGCCGGTGTAGGCGCCCGCGTCCAGGCCGATCACGTCCGGGCTGCCCATGGGGTTGCGGGTGAGGTTCTGGAAGAGGGCCCCGGCCACGCCGAGCGCGGCGCCGAAGACGAGGGCGGCCAGGACCCGGGGCAGCCGCCAGTCCTGGATCACCACGGAGGGCTCGGCCCCGCTGAGCGCGGCGAACACCTCCCTGGGGGTCGACCAGGACGCGCCGTAGCAGAGGCCCACCAGGGCGAGGGCCAGGATCAGTGCGGTCAGGACCGTGACGAGCACCACCGTGCGGCGTTCGACCCGCAGTCCGAGCGCGCTCACCGCGCTTGCCCGCCGGGTGCGTACGGCGGTCGTGTCCGGCGTGTTCACAGTGCCCCCGCCCCGTGGCGGCGGACCGCCCAGATCAGCATGGGTCCGCCGAGGAACGCGGTCACGATGGCCACCGGCACCTCGCCGGTGGGCAGCAGGACGCGCGCGCCCATGTCGGCGACGAGGAGCAGGATCGGGCCGAGCACCATCGCGTAGAGGATCAGCCACGGCACGGAGCCCCCCGCGGGCCTGCGGACCAGCTGCGGCACGATCAGGCCGACGAACAGGATCGGCCCGGCCACCGCCGTGGCCGCCCCGCTGAGCACGGTGATCAGCACGAGGGCGGCGGCCCGCACGCGGACCACCCTCGCGCCCAGGGTGTGCGCCACGCTCTCGCCGAGGCTCAGGACGTTCAGTGCCCGGCTCAGCAGCAGCGCGCCGATCAGGCACACCGCGATCGCGGTCAACGGCCATGCCAGCGGCGCCTGTTCACGGCCCGCGAGGGAGCCGACCGACCAGAAGCGGTAGGTGTCGAAGGCGTCCGGGAGGATCAGGCGCAGGCCGAGGGCGACGCCGTTGAGGACCGCGGTCAGGGCGACACCGGCGAGCACCAGGCGCAGCGGCGAGTGCCGTCCGACGGCGGCGACGAGCAGGGCCGCGAGCACGGACCCCGTGACGGCGAAGCCCAGTTCGCCCGCCTGCCCGCCGGCCAGGCCGAGGGCGGAGCCGATGGTGATGGCGAACCCGGCGCCCGCGGTGACACCGAGGATGCCGGGCTCGGCCAGGGGGTTGCGGGCCAGCGTCTGGATCAGCGCGCCCGCCACCGCGAGGGCGGCGCCCACCGCGACGGCGAGCAGCGCGCGGGGCGCCCGGACGTCCCGCACGACCACGTGGTCGTCGCTGCCCCGGAAGTCGAACAGCGCCCGGACGACCTCCGTGGGCGGCACCGAGCGGGCGCCGACGCCGATGCTGAGCACGGCGACGGCCGCGAGCAGCACCAGGCCGCCGACGAGCAGCCCGATCCGCGGCCCGCCCCGCTCGGCGGGTGCCGTCCGCTGCCCGGTGGATGCCGCTTCGGACGCGCGGCCCGCGACGGTCACCGCTTCAGGAGCGGAGCGAACGACTCGTCGATCGCGTCCAGGGTCTGCATGGCCTGTCCGTAGGTCGCGGCCTCGGTGTAACGGATCGGGAAGGTCTTCTTCGCCTTGACGGCGGGGAGGTTCTTCCACAGCTTCGAGTCCATGACGTACTGGACCGACTTCGGGACGCTGCCGTCGGCCATCACCGAGTACGTGATGGCGTCGGCGTCGCGCAGCGAGGCAGGGAGCTCCTCGATGGAGGGGTACTCGCTGACCGCGCGGGAGCCGGGGCCTGGCTTCTTGACCTTGCCGTAGTACTCGGCGCCGATGTCCTCGGCGATGTTGGTGCCCCAGGAGCGGCCGAACTCGCGCTGGAAGGTGCCCTTGGCGGACTCGCCGTAGGCGCCGACGTGGCCGAGCTCGAGCTGGGGCAGCACGTTCTTGTACTTCTTCTTCAGCTCGGCGGCCTTGGTCTCGTACCTGGACCGCAGCGAGTCGAACCGCTTGAGGGAGCCCGCGGCGTCGGCCTGCTTGCGGGACAGCTCGCGCCACGCGGACGGCACGGTCGGGCCGATGGCCACCACGGGGGCGATGGACTCAAGCCGCTTGACGTCGATGTCGCCGAGGACCGGGGCGGGGACGCCGATGACGATCAGGTCGGGCTCGGCCTCGGCGATGGCCTCGTAGTTGGTCTCGGTCGCCTGCTCGCCCGCGACCTTGGGCACCTTCTTGTAGGTGGCCAGGTCCTTCTTGCTCATCATGGGCTCGCCGCGCTTCCACGACGAGATGCCGACCAGCGGTGCCTGGGCCTCGATCATGACGGGCACGGCGTAGCCGGTGGCGACCACGCGCTTCGGCTCGACCGGGATCTTGATCTTGCCGTTGTCCGCGGCGAACACCCGGGTCCTGCCCTTGTCCGACGCGTCCGACCCGTCCTTGGACGACCCGCATCCGGTCAGGACCAGGCCCAGCGCGACGGCGCCGGCCAGGCCCGACGATCTGCGTATCGGCATGTGGAGCTCCTTGCTCTTTCGGGGAGACCGCCCCGCGGGGCGGCGATGGGGAGGGAGGGAACGGATCAGTGGTCGTGCTCGTCGTCGAAGTCGGCGACGCCGCGCTTCCAGTAGCCGGTGATGTCGTGGTCGGCCTTCTCCAGGCGCAGTTCGTCGCGGGCCCAGCGGCGCAGCGGCTTGATCTGCCCGGCCTCGCCCGCGACCCAGACGTAGATCCGTTCGCCCTCGGGCACGGTCACCTGGGTCACGGCCCGCGCCAGGGCGTCGCCGCTGCCCGGCGGGCGGCCGCCGCGGTGCAGCCAGCGCACCTCGACGCCTTCGGGAGCGGAGAGGTCGATCTCCTGTGCGGCGTCGGCGACTTCGACGAACGCCCAGCCGCGCGCGTCCCGGGGCAGCTCCTCCAGCCAGCGTGCGATCGCGGGCAGCGCGGTGATGTCGCCCGCGAACAGATAGCGGTCGTAGGCGTGCGGGACGATCAGTCCGCCGGGCGGGCCCGCGACGTGCACGACGGCGCCCGGCTCGACCGCGTGGGCCCAGTCCGACGCGAGGCCGCCCGCGTGCGGGACGATGTCGATGTCGATCTCGCCCGCTTCGGGGTCGTAACGGCGCACGGTGTACTCGCGCGAGGTGGGCGAGGGGCGCGGCCAGCGCAGCATCGACCCGTCCGGCTCGGGAAGGCGCAGCGTGCCGTCCGGCTCCGGGAAGAGCAGCTTCACGTGCTCGTCCGGCGCGTGGGCCTCGAACCCGGCGGCGCCCGGGCCGCCCAGGGTGAGCCGCAGCAGGCCGGTGCCGACCATGGCGGTGCGGACGACCTCGGTCCGCCGGACGCGGATCGGGTAGCCCACCTTCTCGGCGTGGCGGCCCGCCCTGACCTCCGCGATGCGCTCCAGGTGCCGGTCCCTGTGGTCCTTGAGCGTCATGCGGCGCCACCGGTCAACAGTGCGGTCCAGTGGCCGAGTTCGGGCCGCTCGGCCAGGTCGGGGAACTCGACGGCGGCCGCCCCCGCGGCGCGCCAGCGCTCGATCAGGGTCATGATGCGCACCGAGTCCAGACCGTGGTCCATCAGGTTGTCGTCGGGCGCGATCTCGGCGGGGTCGCAGTCGAGCAGCTCCGCGACGTCGGCGCGGATCCTCTCGGGCGACAGGGACTGGGTCATCGGGTGGCTCCTGGGGACATCGGGGCCGACGGCGCGGTCGGCACGGGGTGGGCGGCCTGGCGGCCGAGGGAGGCGGGGCGTCGCGGCGGGCGGCGCGGAGGGGGTGCGCCGTCCGCCGCGCACGGCGATCACCGCCGCCGCCCGGGTGCGCCGACGGCCCGTACCGGCGTACGGAACTCGGCGGTGGTCGCCGCCGGTTCACCACCGGGCCCGGCGGCCCGGCGCACCGGTACGGAAGGCAGGGACACGTCAGCGTTTCCTTTCTCGGGCGTGCGCGGTCGCGCCACCGTCGGCGAACGGGTTCTGCGGGATGCCATGCCGGGCAGCAAGTGCACGGAAGCAGTGGGGAGTTGGCGAGGGCGACGCCCCTGCCGGACCGCGGGCGCGGCCGACGCGCGGCCGCCGTCACCCGCCCCCGGGCGACGTCACGTCGGCGCGTCGGCCGGATCCGGCGGATCCACGCCGCACCGAGACGCCACAGCCGCCCCCGCACCTAAGGCACCTAGCTCTGAAACCCCCGCAATCCACACATACTCCCCCGCTCGCTCAGGTAAGGCTAACCTAACTACTTATGCGCGGTGTGCGCAAGTGATCTTCACGCCGTGCGACCACGCACGACACGACCTGGCGGCACACAGGCCACAGGGCCATGTGACGTGTCGTCACATGGCCCTGTGGCACGGCACTTCGCAGCGTGACCCGCGCGAGCGGCGGACCGCGGCGGCGCCGCTCCCTCACCCCCGCGGCGCCCCCTGGCTGCCGCCGCTCCCCTGTCCCCACTCCTCCGGCCCGCCCCCGCGCCACTCGATCAGCGGTGACACGGCGACTTCCACCGGGTCGAGGTCCAGGCCCGCGCGCCGCAGGAACTCGGTCACGTCGGCCAGGCTGTGGGCGACGCCGACGTACTCCCCGTGCACGTCCACCCGTCGGCCGCCGGACGGGGACGCGCGGTGCACCACGATGTCTGCTGTCATGCCTCCAGCGTGCGCCCGCGCCGCGGATGACGCAGTCCGACGTGCCGCCACCAGGGTCTGGCCGAGCGGCACCGGCCCGTCGTTTCGCCCATCGGGCGCCGGGTACCCGGCGGCGGCCTTGTCCCGCACCGCGAAGCCGAGGAGTCCCCGATGACCCTGAACCCCCTGGAGCAGCGAGGCATCCCGTTGGACCGCCAGATACGCTCCTGGCGCGAACTGGACGTGGAGCCGATCGACCCCGACCACTGTGATCCGTACACCCGCTGCCGGATCATCACGATGAACGGCATCGAGGTCGAGGCGGCGCTCTTCAGCCATCAGTTCGCCCGCCACTGTCCGGACCCCGAGGTGCGCCGGCGCCTCGCCGAGGTCCGGTACGTCGAGCAACAGCAGCAGAAGGCCGTCAACTGGCTCCTGCCGGGACTCGCCTCGGTCCTGGAGACGACCATCGCGTACGAGCAGGTCGCCGTGGACCTGACCGCCTGGGTGGCCCGGTCGGAGCCGGATCCGTATCTCCAGCAGGCGTACCAGTTCGGGGTCCTGGAGGACTTCGACCACCTGTTCCGGTACGCGAACCTCTACGAGATGATCGAGCACCGCAAGGCCGACGCGATCGTCGAGCAGCTCACCGAGGTCATGCCGGGCCGCCCCACCAAGCTCCACCACCGGCACCCCGTGGACAACCTCCGCGAGCCGTACGACCGCGCCACCGCGCAGCCGCTGTCCAAGCTGCACGCGCTGACCGTGATGTCCGCCGAGCAGCAGACCATGAACTTCTACATGAACGTCGGCCCGCAGTACATGGAGCCGATCGCCCGCCAGCTCTACCAGGAGATCGCGCTCGTCGAGGAGGAGCACGTCACCCACTACGAGTCCCTCGTCGACCCCGGCGAGACGTGGTGGGAGCAGCTCGTCACCCACGAGTACAACGAGTGCTACCTCTACCACTCCTTCATGGAGCAGGAGACGGACCCCCGGGTGAAGGCCGTCTGGGAGCTGCATCTGAACATGGAGCTGGAACACCTGCGCATCGCCTGTGACCTGATGCGCCGGCACGACGGCCGCGACCCGCAGGAGGTCCTCGCGCCCGAGCTGCCGAACGTCCTCACCTTCGAGCCCAACAAGCAGTACGTACGCGGTCTCCTCGACACGCAGATGGACCTGACCACGCTGGGCACCGGCTACGTGCGGGACGCGCACGAGCGGTTCCAGCGGCTGCAGGACCAGATCCACGGCGGCGAGGAGCCGCCCAGCGAGCGCGTCATGGCCCAGCACGACGACCTGTTCGGACGCGAGTACCGCTCGCAGACCGAGGGCGACCACCCCGACACCGCCTCACGGGAGAGGAACCGCCATGCCTGACACGCCCGCGAGCGACGGCGACGTCGTCACCCTGCTCATGCGGCAGCACGGCGACATCCGCACCCTCTTCGACTCGGTTGAGCAGAGCACCGGCGACGAGCGGCGCGCCGCCTTCCGCCACCTCGTGCGGCTGCTCGCCGTGCACGAGACGGCCGAGGAGGAGGTCCTGCACCCCTACGCGCGCACGGCGTTCGCAGGCGGCCGCGACATCGTGCGGGACCGCCTCACCGAGGAGAAGGAGGCCAAGGAACTGCTCTCGCGCCTCGACGGGGTGGACCCGGAGGACCCCAAGTTCCTGCCCGCGCTCGCGGTGCTGCGCACCGAGGTGATGCGGCACGCCCGCGCCGAGGAACGGTACGAGTTCCCGCACGTGCGCCGGCACGCCGGGGCCGGCCGTCTCACCGCCATGGCGGCCGGGGTGCGGGCGGCCGAGGCCGTGGCTCCCACGCGCCCGCACCCGGGTGTGGAGTCGGCCGCCGGGAACGTGACCCTGGGCCCGCTGGCGGCCCTCGTCGACCGCACCCGCGACGCCGTGCGCGAGGCCATGCACAAGGACGGGTGAGCGCGCGTCCGTCGTGTCAGCGGCGGTCGATCGCGTGCAGGGTGAAGGTCACCAGTTCCTCCTCCGCCGCGTTCAGGTCGAGGTCCGGGTGGGCCAGCCAGTGGCTGATGACGCCGTCGATGGCGCCGCCGACGGCCAGGGAGGTCGTGGTGGGGTCGAACGGCCGGAAGCACCCGGCCTCCTGGCCCGCGGTGAGCAGCTCCGCGAGGGCCTGCCAGCGGCCCGCGGTGTCGTGGCTTCCGGGGGTCTTCAGGCGGGTGCCGCCGTGATCGTCGAGGAGCATCTCGGTGATGACGCGCACATGGCGGCGGTTCTCCCGCTGGTAGCCGACCATGGCGCGGACGTAGGCGACCACGGCGGCGCGCGGCTCCGGCGCGGCCGCGACGCGCTCGCCGACGTACGCGGTGAACTCCTCCAGGACGTGGGCCAGCGCGGCCCGGGTGAGGTTGTCCTTGGAGGCGAAGTGGTAGAGGACCGCGGCCTTGGACAGGCCCGCCCGCTCGGCGATGGCCGACAGGGACGTCGACGGGTGGCCCTTGGTGGAGATCAGGTCGATCGTGCACTCGATGAGCTGGCGACGGCGGGCCTGTTCGGTGAAGGTCGGTGCGTCCACGCGGCGGCCGTCTCGTGGGGCAGCCATGGTGAGCACCTCTCGTTTCCTTCACACGCGCGCGGGGCGCTCCTGCCGGCCCCGCGCCGACCGGGACCGACCGTACACCAGTGCCGATCGCCGCTGGTCAGCGCTCCAGGACCGCCATCGCGGCGTTGTGGCCCGCGATGCCGCTGACACCGCCGCCGCGGCGGGCGCCCGCACCGCAGAGGTGGACGTTCGGATGGGCGGTGGCCACGCCCCAGCGATCCTCGCGGCCCTCCGCGTCGTCCGCGTACGGGAAGGAGAGGTCCCCGTGGAAGATGTTGCCGCCGGGCAGGCGCAGCTCGCGCTCCAGGTCCAGGGGGGTCTTCGCCTCGACGCAGGGGACCCCGTCCGCGTCCGTGGCCAGGCAGTCGGCGATCGGCTCGGCCAGGTGCGCGTCGAGCTGGGCGAGGGTGGCGGCCAGGAGCGCGTCGCGGGCCGTGGCGTTGGTGGCCTCGGTGAACAGCCGGGCCGGGGTGTGCAGGCCGAACAGGGTCAGGGTGTGGTAGCCGCGCTCGACCAGGTCGGGGCCGAGGATCGTGGGGTCGGTCAGGGAGTGGCAGTAGATCTCCGAGGGCGGCGCCGAGGGCAGCGCGCCGCCCGCGGCCTCGGCGTGGGCCCGCGCCAACTCCGCGTAGCCCTCGGCGATGTGGAAGGTCCCGGCGAAGGCCTCGCGGGGGTCTACGGAGGGGTCGCGGAGCTTGGGCAGCCGCTTGAGCACCATGTTGACCTTGAGCTGGGCCCCTTCGGCGGGTGGGGGCGGCTGCTGGCCGGTGAGGGCGGCGAGTTCGTGCGGGGAGGCGCCGACGAGCACGTGCCGGGCGGCGACCGTGCCGTCGCCGTCCGCGGTGCGGTAGGACACCTCGGCGCGCAGGCCGTCGGTCTCGACGCGCGTGACGTCGTGGCCGGTGAGCAGTTCGGCGCCCGCGGCGAGGGCGCGGTCGGCCAGGGCGCGGGTGAGCGTGCCCATGCCGCCGACGGGGACGTTCCAGTCGCCGGTGCCGCCGCCGATGACGTGGTAGAGGAAGCAGCGGTTCTGCCGCAGGCCCGGGTCGTGGGCGTCGGCGAACGTGCCGATCAGGGCGTCGGTCAGGACGACACCGCGCACCAGGTCGTCGGTGAAGCGGGCCTCGACGGCCCGGCCGATCGGCTCCTCGAACAGGGTGCGCCAGACCGTGTCGTCGTCGACGAGCCGCCGCAGCTCCGCCTTGTCGGGCAGCGGTTCCGTGAGCGTCGGGAAGATCCGCCGGGCCGCGTGGGCGGTGAGCGCGTAGAAGTCGCGCCAGGCCTCGTACGCCCGGTCGTCGCCGGTCAGCCGGGCGAAGGAGGCCCGCGTCCGGGACTCGCCGCGGCCCACCAGGAGCCCGGTGGGACGCCCGTCGCGGACGGTCGGGGTGTACGACGACACGGAGCGGGTGCGCACCCGGAAGTCCAGGTCCAGATCGCGCACGATCTTCCTGGGCAGCAGGCTCACCAGGTACGAGTAGCGGGAGAGGCGGGCGTCGAGGCCGGGGAACGGGCTGGTGGACACGGCGGCGCCGCCCGGTCGGCCGAGGCGCTCCAGGAGCAGCACGGACCGGCCCGCGCGGGCCAGGTAGGCGGCCGCCACCAGCGCGTTGTGGCCGCCGCCGATCACCACGGCGTCATAGCTGGGTCGCATGCCTCTTCGTAGCACGGATCAGTTTTCGAGGGGGCGTTTCGCGGGGCGGGGAGGCGTTTGGCGCGGCGTGCGGCGCGGGTGTCGGGCGCGCGGGGCTGCCGGGGCGCCCGGTGTGTCAGTGGCCACCCGTCGCGCGCTGCTGGCGCAGCGCCGCCACCCTGCGGTAGAGCGCCACCGCCTCCGCGCCGCGCCCGAGCTGCTCCAGGCAGTGGGCCTCGTCGTTGCGGCTGGCGAGGGTGTCGGGGTGGTCGGCGCCGAGGACGCGCTCGCGGGCCGCGGCCACGTGGCGGTAGGCCGTCAGCGCGTCCGCCCAGCGGCCGAGCCAGCCGAGGCCGACGGCGATCTCGCGGCGGCTGACGAGGGTGTCGGGGTGGTCCGCGCCGAGGACGCGCTCGCGCACGGCGCACACGTCGCGGGCCTCGGCGAGCGCCTCCTCCCAGCGGCCCTGGCGGCCGAGGTTGACCCCGAGGCCGTGGCGGGCGCGCAGGGTCTCGGGGTCGGCGGGGCCGTTGACGCGGGTGCGGTCCTCGATGAGGGAGCGGTAGAGCTCCAGGGCCTCGGCGCTGCGGCCGAGGCGGCCGAGGCTGATGCCGACCTCGTAGCGCGCGGCGAGCGTGTCGGGGTGGTCGGCGCCGAGGGCACCGGCGCGGGCCTCGGCGACCTCGCGGTAGGTGTGCAGTGCCTCCGGCCAGCGGCCCAACTGGCCCAGGGTGTAGGCGACTTCGTAGCGGGTGACGAGGGTGTCGGGGTGAGTGGGGCCGAGGACGCGGGCGCGGGCCGCCGCGACGTCGCGGGCCAGCCGGTGGGAGTCCTCCAGGCGGCCCAGGCGGCTGAGGTTGAACGCCAGGTTGTGGCGGCAGCGCAGGGTGTCGGGGTGGTCGGGGCCCGCGGTGCGCGACCGCACGGCGAGCACTGAGGTGTACACCTGGTGGGCCTCGAAGTGCCGACCGAGCTGGCCCAGTACGTACGCCATCTCCTGGCGGACGGCGAGCGTGTCCGGGTGTTCCCCGCCGAGCGCGCGCTCGCGGCCCTCGGCCACGCGGGTGTACTCGCGCAGAGCGTCGGCGGGCCGCCCGGTGCGGCTGAGCGAGAACCCGACCTCGTAGCGGCTGGCGAGGGTGTCGGGGTGGTCGGGCCCGAGGACGTGCTCGCGCTCGGCGGCGACGGCGCGGTGCACCTCGCCCGCCTCCGTCCAGCGGCCGAGGCGGCCGAGGCTCAGGCCCGCGTTGTGGCGGCTGACGAGGGTGGCGAGCACGTCCGGCGACGGGGTGGAGCGGCCCGGGGCGGGCCGCGGCTCACCGGTGTGGCGTCCGCTGGTGCGCGGGATCCACTCGCCGGTGAGGCCCGCGGCCGCGTCGGGCGGGGGCAGGCGCAGGGGGCCCGCGCCGGTCGCCTTGTGCCCGGTGGTCATGCCGCGCGTCCACGACGGCAGGGACGGATCGGACCGGCCGGGCAGGGGCCGTCCCGTGGGCCGCTCGGGAGGCGGGTGCTGGGTGCGGCGCAGGGGCGGGCTGACGACGGTGGGGACGTAGGTGGGGCGGGTCGCCTTGCCGCCGCGGCCCGCGGCGATGCGGCGGCCCAGTTCGCGGGCGTCGCCGGGCCGCTGGTCGGGGTGTTTGGCGAGCAGGTCGAGGACGATCCGCTCGAAGAACTCGGGGAGTTCGCCGCGGCGGCGGCGCGGCGGCTCGGGCTCGGTGTCGCGGTGGCCGACGAGGATCGCCCACGCGTCGTCGAGGTCGAACGGCGGGGCGCCGGTGGCGAGTTCGTACAGGACGCAGCCGAAGGAGTACAGGTCGCTGCGCTGGTCGACCTCGGCGCCGCTGATCTGCTCGGGCGACATGTAGTGCGGGGTGCCCATGGCGATGTTGGTGTTGGTCAGGCGTGAGGTGAAGCCGATGTCGGCGCCGAGCCGGGCGATGCCGAAGTCGCAGATCTTCACCGTGCCGTCGCGCAGCCGCATGATGTTCGCGGGCTTCAAGTCGCGGTGCACGATGCCCTGTTCATGGGTGTAGGCGAGGGCGGACGCGACCTGGTCGGCGATGTCCACGACGTCGGCGACGGGCAGCGGGTGGCGCGGGTTGTCGTCCAGGAGCTGGCTGAGGTTGCGGCCTTCGAGGAGCTCCATCACCAGGAACAGGACGCCGTCGCACTCGCCGAAGTCGTGCACGACGGTGATGCCGCGGTGCTGGAGCCCGGCCGCGACCCGGGCCTCGCGCCGGAAGCGCTCGCGCAGGACGCGGGTGAACGCCGCGTCGTGCTGGGGCCCGAGCGGCTTGAGGCACTTGACGGCGACCCTGCGGCCGAGCGATTCGTCGCGGGCCCGCCACACCTCGCCCATGCCGCCGCGGCCGATGAGGTCGAGCAGCTGGTACCGGCCCTGGATCAGCCTGGTGTCCCCCGACTCTGGCATCTCGTGCTGTCGCCCCCGTCGCTTCGTCGCGCCCTCCCCGGCCCGTCCAGTATGGCGTCCAGTCCGGCGACTTTGTACGACGCGGGGCGGCTGCCCGGGCCGAGCCGGGCCATGGCGCGCAGGATGTGCTTGGGCGGCAACTGCCAGCGCAGACGCGCGGGAACGCAGCGCAGCACGGTACCCGTGGTGACGAGGCGGCGCGTCACCGCCGCGGGCGGCGGCGCACTCCTGCCGTACAGCTCGTGGGCGTAACGGGGCAGCGACGCGTAGGCGAGGTCCGCCACGCGCCGCCACAGCAGGGCGCGCGCCGGGACCAACAGGGGCGCGGTGGGCGGCCGCCGCAGGAAGTCGTCGACGACGCGCGCCTCCGCTCCGACGGCGAGGTCGGGGGCCACCTTCTCGAAGTACGCGGCGAGTTCGGCCGTCGACGCCGGTACGCGGGCGGGGTCGAGGCCCACCAGGCGGGCGCTCTCGCGGTGTTCGGCGACGTACCGGTCGGCGGCCGCGTCTGTGACCGGGAAGCCGGAGCGGCGCACGACGTGGAGGTAGGAGTCGATCTCGGCGCAGTGCACCCACAGGAGCAGCTCGGGTTCGTCGACGCCGTAGCGCTCCCCCGTGTCCGGGTCGGTCGCCGACAGCATCGTGTGTATCTTGCGCACCCGGGCGCCCGCCGCCTCGGCGGCCTCGGTGGTGCCGTACGTCGTCGTGCCGACGAAGCCCGCGGTGCGCATCAGGCGGCCCCAGGCGTCCTTGCGGAAGTCGGAATTCTGCATGACGCCGCGCACGGCGCGCGGGTGCAGCGCCTGGAGGTACAGGGCGCGCACGCCCGCGACCCACATCATGGGGTCGCCGTGCATCTGCCACGTCACCGACGAGGGCCCGAAGAGCCCGGGGTCCGCGTCCCTCATGCCCCCACCTCCCCCGTCAGGCTACCCGCAGGCGGGGGGTTTGCCCCGGGGCGGTGCGCAGCGCTTCGGCGGGAGGCGCGCGGTCCCGGACACGGCCGCACCTCCCGGACACGGCCGCGTCGAGCTCGCCCCTTCGGGCGGGCGGGGCCCTCCGCCCGCCCGTCCCCCGTGAGGTGCTCACGGAGGGCGGAGGGCCCCGCCCTGCTTCAGGTCGCCGCGGACACTGCGGGCACCGCGGGCGCTGCGGGCACCGCGCAGGCTCACGCGTCCTTGCGGTGCGGGTCCGGAAGTTCCTCGCCCGTCTCCAGGAGGGTCTTGAGGCTGGAGAGGAGCGCGGCCCAGCCGTCGTGGATCATCTCCAGGACCGTGCTGCCGGGCTCGAAGCCGTCGTGGACGACCGTGAGCTTGACGGTCTCCCCCTGCGGCTCGATGTCGAACGACACCTTGGAGCGCTTCTCGGCGGCGATCTTCGCGAGCGACTCGTCGTCCAGGTTTACGGCCTTGGCGAAGCCGGGCGTGAAGGTGTGCCAGGTGTAGGAGAGCTTCCGGTAGGGGTCGCACTCCAGGACGACCTGCTCGGGGTCGGGGCCGGTCAGGCCGTGCCCCTCCCAGGCCATGACCGAGCCGGGCTTCCAGTCGGTGACGAACTCCAGACCCCAGTAGCGCCGGGTGAAGACCGGGTCCGTCAGGGCCTGCCAGAGCTTCTCGGGGGTGGTCTTGATGTACGTGGTGTAGACGAACGCGGTGTCGTCGGTGCGGCTCATGGTGCTGCTCTCCAATGCGTGCTTGAGATCGGCGAGCGCGTGGGCCCGCGCCCGGTCGTAACGGCTGATCCAGCGGTCGGCGATGGCGTTGATGGGCTCGGCGTTGAGGTAGTGGAGCTTCTCCCTGCCGCGCCGGACGGTGGTGACCAGACGGGCCTCCTCCAGCAGGGCCAGGTGTTTGCTCACCGACTGCCGGGCCATGTCGAGCCCCGCGCACAGCTCCCGCAGGCTCTGGCCGTTGCGCGCGTTCAGGCTGTCGAGGAGCCGTCTGCGGCTGGCGTCGGCCAGCGCCTTGAAGACCTCGTCCATCTGGTGGTCCATCCCCGCCCTCCAATATGCAGCCGTTCAGCTGCCTAAAACGATAGGCAGCCATACGGCTGCATGTCAAGGCGGGCCCCACGAGCCGCGCGACCCGGGACGAGCCCCTGCGGACAGCCCCCCCCCCCCCCCCCCCGGAACGAGCTCCGGCGGACAGCTCCGCCCCCCGGGACGAGCCCCACCGCCCTGCGCCGAGGGCCAAGCAACCCCGCGCTCAGCGCCAACTCACCGAGCCTGACGCAGGCCACAATGTGAGGGCAGCCGGAAGGGGAACGGGGCCCGGCACCGTGCTGTCACTCGCGCCTCGCGCCCCTCACCCCTCGCGCCACGACCGGGCTGCCGCTCCATGCGCCTCTCCAGCACAGCACTCCTACCCGAAGGGGAAATCCGTGCGGAAATCGCTAGCCGTGTTCGCCGGTGCCGTCGCGCTCGCGGCGACATTCGTCGGACCGAACGCCGCCAGTGCGTCCGAGACCCGGTTCACCGAGGTCCCCGGGGTCGAAGGCCTGTACCGGGTGACCGGAGCCAACAGCGACGCCATCGCGCAGGACGCCTACGACCGCTGCGGTGCGGGCACGTGCTTCTTCCAGCACTACAACGGCGAAGGCCTGTTCTGGACCGTCCCGAGCTGCGGACGCCACCACGTTCCCTCCTACCTCGACGGCAAGGCCACCTCCGCCTGGAACAGGACGCCGACGCCCGTCATCCTCTACGACGGCACCTACACCGGGCGCCTCGGCACCATGCCGGGATGGTTCAAGGGCAACCTCAACCCCGCCCACGACAACAAGCTGAGCTCCGTCGACGCGGCCTGTTGACCCTGCCTCGCATCAGAGGCCCCGGGGCCACCGTCCGAGCCGCCCGCGAGCCGCGCCTCCTGAGGGCGCGGGTCGCGGGCGGCCTCGCGCGCCGCGGAGAGGCGGGGCGGCCCGCCCGGCCCGGTCACTGCCCGGTCACCCACAGAGACCTCTGGTGCGCGGGGCAACCATTGGGCGACGCGGGTGGTCAAGGGAGTGAACCGGCGGTGAACTCCCGTACGGGCGTGCGCCGCCGACCTCCGATCAAAGGAATCCGGGAACCTTATGTCTCCAGCACGTCGCCGAGCCCGTCTCACCACGCCCCTGGTCGCCATGTCCCTGCTGACGGGTGGGCTGACGATCTGGTCCCTCGGCCAGAGCCCGGCCGAGGCCGCGACGCCCGCCGCCCAGAAGGCCGCCGCCGCCAAGGCGACGGACGACTTCAACGGCGACGGCTACGCCGACCTGGTCGTCGGAGCCCCGGGCGCCACCGTCTCCGGCAAGAAGAAGGCCGGGTACGTGGCGGTGGCCTACGGCTCCAAGAACGGCCTCGACCCCGCCCACAAGAAGATCATCAGCCGCTCCACGAGCGGAGTGCCAGGACCGGCCGCCACCAAGCAGGAGTTCGGCCGCTCCTTCACCAAGGGCGACCTGGACGGCGACGGCTACACCGACCTGGTCATCGGCACCGGCTGGCGGGACGCGGGATCGGTGATCGTATGGGGCTCCGCGTCCGGCCTCACCGGCGGCACGAAGATCAACACGTATGGTCACGCCCCGCAGGCGGGTGACTTCGACGGCGACGGCAAGACCGACCTGGCGCTGTTCGCCACCGTGGCGTCCCACGGCGACGACCCGGTCGACCAGCGGGCCGAGCTGTGGAAGGGCCCGATCTCCCGCACTGCCAAGCCCACCGCGACCCTCGACTTCATGGACAAGTCGCAGTGGTGGAGCTACGGCAGCGACGACCGGCCCGACCTCAACTGCTCGCCGCTGCCCGACAAGCCCGAGAGCTGCATCGACGGCCCGCGCTCCGTGAAGGGCCCGGTCGTGCCCCGGGCCGTCGGCGACATCAACGGCGACGGCCGCGCCGACATCGCCGTGAACGACTACTACGGCGACGGCGAGTGGGGCAACAGGGTCCTGTACGGCTCCCCCACCGGCTTCAAGCGCGGCCAGGCCCCCGGCGCCAACGGGGCTCTCGCCCTCGGCGACATCAACGGCGACCACTACGACGACCTGGTGGTCGGCGACAGCGACTACCAGTCCGGGGTCACGGTCGCCTTCGGCTCGAAGGACGGGCTGAAGGTCGGCGACGGCCAGGTCCAGAGGTTCGACCAGGACCTGCCCGGCGTCCCCGGTGCCGAGGAGGACGGCGACGGCTTCGGCGCCTCCGTCGCCGTGGGCGACGTCAACCGCGACGGCTTCGCCGACATCGCCGTCGGCGTGCCCGGCGAGGACATCGGCCGGGTCACCGACGCCGGTTCCGTCGTCCTGGTGCGCGGCAGCGCCACCGGTGTGACCGGCACCGGTGCGCAGGCGTTCCAGCAGGACACGCCGGGCATCCCCGGCGTCGCCGAGAAGGGCGACGCGTTCGGTGCCGCCACGGCCCTGCTCGACGTCACCGGCGACGGCCGCGCCGACCTCGCCGCGTCCTCGGTCAACGAGAACGCGAGCGCGGGCGCCCTGTGGTCGCTGCGCGGCACGTCCACGGGGCTCACGGCCAAGAAGTCCGTGGCCTTCGGGCCCAAGGACCTGTCGGCTCCGTCCGTGGCGGCGCTGTTCGGCAGCGCATTGCGCTAGCGCTTCGCCTTGAGCCGCGATGGCCGTTGGCCGCCTGCGGGTTCGTCGTGGCTGATCGCGCAGTTCCCCGCGCCCCTTCCGGGGCGCTCCCCGTCGGGGCACGACCGCGTAGGGGCGGAGAGTGCTGCCCTCCGCCCCTACGTCGTTCAGGACGCTGCCGCGAACAGCTTCTCCGCCCCCGCGACCGCTCGCGCCAAAGCCTCCGGGTCCGGGCTCAGGTTCGTCACGATCGTGTCGAGGTCGCGGAGCCCGGCGCGTTCCAGGAGGCGCTTCTCGTTCGTGGTCCACTCGCCGCGCGCCGCGAGGACCGCGTGGGCCGTCTCCATGGCGGCCACGGCGAGTGCCCCCGCCACCTCGGTGGCCCGGCCTCGCCCGGCGTACGCGCCCTCGGCGTACCGGAGTGTCAGGGCGGCCCGGCCGCGCCAGAACGCCGGGGCCGCCTCGCGCAGCGCGGACGGGTACTCGGGGCGGGGCAGGGCGCCGCTCAGCACCTGGTTGACGGCGAGTTCGGCGACGAGGAGGTAGCTGGGGATGCCCGCGAGGTGGAACATCAGCGGCTCCCAGTGGAAGCGTCCCTGCCGGGCCTGCGTCAGCTCGTGCTCGACGACGTCGAGGTCGCGGTAGTGCACGTCGACGCGACGGCCCTCGATGCTGAGCCAGGCCCCGCCGTTGAAGACGCCCCCGCCCCACTCCCCCAGCTCGGACACCTCGCCGTCCCAGCCGATCGCGCGCAGGTCCGCCGGGTCGAAGGCGCCCCGGTAGTACACCGCCATGTCCCAGTCGCTGTCGGGTGTGTGGGTTCCCTGGGCGCGCGAGCCGCCGAGGGTGACGGCGTGCACGGCGGGCAGGGCGGCCAGCCGTTCGGTGACGGAGTGCAGGAAAGCGTCGTCGGTCATGGGGTTCCGATCGTGTGAAGGGGATGACGGGCGTGCGGGCGCGCCGCGCCGACGCCGGAGCCGGGGCTCGGACGGCGTCGTACGGATCGGCGCGCGGAGGTCATCACTCACTTCATGGGGCGTGATCGTACGGCCCCTGTCGCGGTGCGGCCAGCGATTTTCCGCGCGGCCCCACGGTGCGGCCGGTGAAGGAACCGCACCCTGGGGCCGCGAGGACCGAGGGGGCCGTGGATCACAGCCCCCTCAGCCCCCGTTCAGTGCTCGCTCAGTGCTCGCTCCGGGACTCGACGGCGTGGCCGCCGAACTGGTTGCGCAGCGCCGCGATCATCTTCATCTGCGGCGAGTCGTCCTGCCGGGAGGAGAACCGCGCGAACAGCGACGCCGTGATCGCGGGCAGCGGCACCGCGTTGTCGATCGCCGCCTCCACCGTCCAGCGGCCCTCGCCCGAGTCCGCGGCGAAGCCCCGCAGCTTGTCCAGGTGCTCGTCGTCGTCCAGCGCGTTGACCGCCAGGTCGAGCAGCCAGGAACGGATGACCGTCCCCTCCTGCCAGGACCGGAAGACCTCCCGCACGTCCGTCACCGAGTCCACGGCCTCCAGCAGCTCCCAGCCCTCGGCATAGGCCTGCATCATCGCGTACTCAATGCCGTTGTGAACCATCTTGGAGAAGTGCCCGGCGCCGACCTTGCCCGCGTGGACATAGCCGAAGTCGCCCTCGGGCTTGAGGGCGTCGAAGACCGGCTGGACGCGCGCGACGTGCTCGTCGGCGCCGCCGACCATCAGCGCGTAGCCGTTCTTCAGGCCCCACACACCGCCGGAGACACCGCAGTCGACGAAGCCGATGCCGCGCTCGGCGAGCTCGGCGGCGTGCTTCTCGTCGTCCGTCCAGCGGGAGTTGCCGCCGTCGACGACGACGTCGCCCTCGGCGAGCAGGTCCTTGAGCTCGTCGATCGTGGACTGGGTGGGGGCACCGGCCGGCACCATCACCCAGACCACGCGGGGGCCTTCGAGCTTGTCGACGAGTTCGGCGAGCGAGGCGACGTCGGAGACCTTCGGGTCACGGTCGTAGCCGACGACGGTGTGGCCCGCGCGGCGGATGCGCTCGCGCATGTTGCCGCCCATCTTGCCGAGGCCTACGAGTCCGAGTTCCATGTCGGTTCACACACCTTCCGGGGTACGGCCGCGCAGTTCGCGGTACTTCGCGACCAGTGCCTTCGTGGACGGGTCGAGACCGGGCACGTCCGCGCCCTCGCTCAGGGCGGGCTCGACCCGCTTGGCAAGGACCTTGCCCAGCTCCACACCCCACTGATCGAAGGAATCGATGTTCCACACCGCACCCTGGACGAACACCTTGTGCTCATACAGCGCGATCAGCTGACCGAGCACCGACGGCGTCAGCTCCCGCGCCAAAACCGTCGTCGTGGGATGGTTGCCCCGGAACGTCTTGTGCGCCACCAGCTCCTGCGGCACCCCCTCGGCCCGCACCTCCTCAGGCGTCTTGCCGAAGGCCAGCGCCTGCGTCTGCGCGAAGAAGTTGGCCATCAGCAGATCATGCTGACCCCCCAGCACACCCAGCTCCTCAACGGGCCGCGCGAAACCGATGAAGTCCGCCGGAATGAGCTTCGTACCCTGATGGATCAACTGGTAGTACGCATGCTGGCCATTGGTACCGGGCGTGCCCCACACCACCGGACCGGTCTGCCACTGCACCGGATTGCCCTCCCGGTCCACGGACTTGCCGTTGGACTCCATGTCCAGCTGCTGCAGATACGCCGTGAACTTCGACAGGTAATGCGCATACGGCAGCACCGCATGCGCCTGCGCGTCATGGAAGTTGCCGTACCAGACACCCAGCAGCCCCAGCAGCAACGGCACATTCGCCTCCGCAGGCGCCGTACGGAAATGCTCATCCACCAGCCGGAAACCGTCCAGCATCTCCCGGAAGGCATCCGGGCCGATCGCGATCATCAGCGACAGACCGATCGCCGAATCGAAGGAGTACCGACCCCCCACCCAGTCCCAGAACTCGAACATGTTCGCCGTGTCGATCCCGAAGTCCGCGACCTTCTCGGCATTCGTCGACAGCGCCACGAAATGCCGCGCCACGGCCGCCTCGTCACCAAGAGACCCAACCAGCCAGGCGCGGGCAGCCCGCGCATTGGTGATCGTCTCGATCGTCGTGAACGTCTTGGACGCGATGACGAACAACGTCTCCGCCGCATCCAGATCCCGCACGGCCTCATGCAGATCAGCACCGTCCACGTTCGACACAAAACGGAACGTCAGATCACGCGCGGTATAGGGCCGCAGCGCCTCATAAGCCATCGCCGGACCGAGATCGGAGCCCCCGATACCGACATTGACCACGTTCTTGATGCGCTTGCCCGTGTGCCCCCTCCACTCACCCGAACGGACCCGCCCCGCGAACGCCCCCATCTTCTCCAGCACCGCGTGCACACCCGGCACCACGTTCTCACCATCGACCTCCACCACGGCACCCGCCGGCGCACGCAACGCGGTGTGCAGCACCGCCCGGCCCTCCGTCGAATTGATCTTCTCGCCCCGGAACATGGCGTCCCGCAGTCCGAAGACGTCCGTCGCCACGGCGAGGTCCCGCAGGAGCGCGAGGGTCTCGTCGGTCACCAGGTGCTTGGAGTAGTCGATGTGCAGGTCGCCGACCTGGGCCGTGTAGCGCTCGGCGCGGCCGGGGTCGGCGGCGAACAGCTCCCGCAGGTGCGTGCCGTCGGACTTGGCGCGGTGGTCCTCGAGGGCGGCCCACTGCGGTCGCCGGGTCAACAGGGGCGTGGTGTCAGGCATGTTGAACGGACTCCTTGGATCCGGAGGCGTCGCCGTGCAGCGCGACGGCGTACATCTCGTCGGCGTCGAGGCGGCGGAGCTCTTCGGCGATCAGCTCGGCGGTCGAGCGGACCTTCAGGGCGAGGGTGCGCTCGGGCTGGCCGGGCAGGGACAGGGTGGCGAGGGGGCCCTCGGGGCGGTCGATGCGGATCTCTCCGTTCGCCGTGCCGAGGCGGACCGCGGTGACGACGGGCCCCGCGGTGGTGACGCGCTCGACCGGGACGCCGAGCCGGGCGCCGAGCCAGCGCGCGAGCAGCTCGGCGCTGGGGTTCTCGGCCTCGGACTCGACGGCGGCCGACGTGATGTCGACGCGGGCCTGGTCGAGGGCCGCGGCCAGCATGGAGCGCCACGGCGTGAGCCGGGTCCAGGCCAGGTCGGTGTCGCCGGGCGCGTAGGACCTGGCGCGGTCCGCGAGCGCGGCGAGCGGGTCCTCGACGGCGTACGCGTCGGTGATGCGGCGGGCGGCGAGGGCGCCGAGCGGGTCCTTGGCGGGCTCGTCCGGGGCGTCGACGGGCCACCACACGACGACCGGGGCGTCGGGCAGCAGCAGCGGCAGGACGACGGAGTCGGCGTGCTGACCGACCTCGCCGTACAGGCGCAGGAGCACCGTCTCGCCGGTTCCCGCGTCGGCGCCGACCCGGACCTCCGCGTCGAGGCGGTTGCCCTGGCGGTCGCGCGGGGAGCGCGCGGTGCGCTTGATGACGACGAGGGTGCGCGAGGGGTGCTCGCGGGCCGCCTCCTGGGCCGCCTTGGTGGCGTCGTAGGCGTTCTCCTCGTCGGTGACGATGACCATCGTGAGGACCATGCCCACGGCGGGGGTCCCGATGGCGCGGCGCCCTTCGACGAGCGCCTTGTTCACCTTGCTTGCCGTGGTGTCGGTCAGGTCGATCTTCATGGCCTGCGCCAGCTCCGTCCGTCTCGTGCGAGCATTTCGTCCGCCTCGGCCGGGCCCCACGTACCGGCCGGGTACCTTGCGGGCTTGCCATGGTTGTCCCAGTGCCCCTCGATGGGGTCGAGGATGCGCCAGGACTCCTCGACCTCCTCCGTGCGCGGGAAGAGGTTGGCGTCGCCCAGCAGGACGTCCAGGATCAGCCGTTCGTAGGCCTCCGGGCTGGATTCCGTGAACGACTCGCCGTACGCGAAGTCCATCGACACGTCGCGGATCTCCATCGACGTACCCGGGACCTTGGATCCGAAGCGTACGGTCATGCCCTCGTCCGGCTGGACCCGGATGACGATCGCGTTCTGGCCCAGTTCCTCGGTGGCGGCTCCGTCGAACGGGGAGTGCGGGGCGCGCTGGAAGACGACCGCGATCTCGGTGACGCGGCGGCCGAGGCGCTTGCCGGTGCGCAGGTAGAAGGGGACGCCCGCCCAGCGGCGGTTGTCGATCTCCAGCTTGACGGCCGCGTAGGTGTCCGTCTTCGAGGTGGGGGCGATGCCGTCTTCCTGGAGGTAGCCCTTGACCTTCTCGCCGCCCTGCCAGCCCTCGGCGTACTGGGCGCGCACGGTGTGCCGGTCCAAGTCGGCCGGAACCCGTACGGATTTGAGGACCTTGAGCTTCTCCAGGACGAGGGACTCGGCGTCGAAGGCGGCGGGCTCCTCCATGGCGGTCAGGGCCATCAGCTGGAGCAGGTGGTTCTGGATGACGTCACGGGCGGCGCCGATGCCGTCGTAGTAGCCCGCGCGGCCACCGATGCCGATGTCCTCGGCCATGGTGATCTGCACGTGGTCGACGTAACTCCGGTTCCAGATGGGTTCGTACATCTGGTTGGCGAAGCGGAGGGCCAGGATGTTCTGGACGGTCTCCTTGCCGAGGTAGTGGTCGATGCGGAAGACCTGCTCGGGCGCGAACACGTCGTGGACGATCGCGTTGAGCTCCTTGGCCGACGCGATGTCGTGGCCGAAGGGCTTCTCGATGACGGCGCGGCGCCAGGAGCCCTCGGGGGCGTCGGCGAGGCCGTGCTTCTTGAGCTGCCGGACGACCTTCGGGAAGAACTTCGGCGGCACGGAGAGGTAGAAGGCGTAGTTGCCGCTGGTGCCGCGCTTCTCGTCGAGCTCGTCGACGGCGTCGCGCAGCTGCTTGAACGCGGTGTCGTCATCGAAGTCGCCGGGGATGAAGCGCATGCCGTCGGCGAGCTGCTGCCAGACCTCCTCGCGGAACGGGGTCCGCGCGTGCTCGCGCACCGAGTCGTGGACGACCTGGGCGAAGTCCTGGTCCTCCCACTCGCGCCGGGCGAAGCCGAGGAGCGAGAAGCCCGGCGGGAGCAGCCCGCGGTTGGCGAGGTCGTAGACGGCGGGCATCAGCTTCTTGCGGGACAGGTCGCCGGTGACGCCGAAGATGACGAGCCCGGAGGGGCCCGCGATGCGCGGCAGACGGCGGTCGCGCGGGTCGCGCAGCGGGTTGCGCCACGTACTGCTGGGGCTCACTTGGACTCAACCCCCTGGCCGCGCAGGCCCTGCAGACGGGTACCGACGGTGCCGAGGAGGTCGTTCCAGGCGATCTCGAACTTGGCGACGCCCTCGTCCTCGAGCTGCTGCACGACCTCGTCGTAGGAGATGCCGAGGGCGTCGACGGCCTTCAGGTCGGCGCGGGCCTGCTCGTAGCCGCCGGTCACCGTGTCGCCGGTGATCCGGCCGTGGTCGGCGGCGGCCTTCAGCGTGGCCTCCGGCATGGTGTTGACCGTGCCGGGCGCGACCAGCTCGTCGACGTACAGGGTGTCCTTGTACGCCGGGTCCTTGACGCCGGTCGAGGCCCACAGGGGGCGCTGCTTGTGGGCGCCCGCGGCCGCCAGGACGCCTGCGCGCGCGGAGGCGAAGACCTCCTCGTAGGCCTCGTACGCGAGGCGGGCGTTGGCGAGGGCGGCCTTGCCCTTCAGCTCCTTGGCCGCGTCCGTGCCGACCTGGTCGAGGCGCTTGTCGATCTCGGAGTCGACGCGCGAGACGAAGAAGGAGGCGACGGAGTGGATGGTGGCGAGGTCGTGGCCGCGCTCGTGGGCGAGTTCCAGTCCCTTGAGGTACGCGTCCATGACGGCGCGGTAGCGCTCCAGGGAGAAGATCAGCGTCACGTTGACGCTGATGCCGAGGCCGATGACCTCGGTGATGGCCGGGAGGCCCGCCGGGGTCGCCGGGATCTTGATCATGACGTTCGGCCGGTCGACGAGCCAGGCCAGCTGCTTGGCCTCGGCGACGGTGGCCTCGGTCCGGTGCGCGAGGCGCGGGTCGACCTCGATCGACACCCGGCCGTCACGGCCGCCCGTCGCGTCGTACACGGGGCGCAGGACGTCGGCGGCGGCGCGGACGTCGGCCGTGGTCATCATGCGCACGGCCTCGTCGACGGTGACGCCGCGGACGGCCAGGTCGGCGAGCTGGTCCTCGTAGCCCTCGCCGGAGCCGATGGCGGCCTGGAAGATCGAGGGGTTGGTGGTGACGCCCACGACGTGGCCGTGCGACACGACGTCGGCGAGGTCACCGGACTCGATGCGCTTGCGGGACAGGTCGTCCAGCCAGATGGAGACGCCCGCGTCGGACAGGGCCCGCAGGGGCTGCGAGGTGGGTACGGCGTTGCTCATGTTCTTCATCTTCTTTCGCGTACGTGCTGCGTAGTGATCAAGCGCGGGCGGCGGCCAGGGATTCCCTGGCCCGCGCGGCGACGTTCTCGGCGGTGAAGCCGAACTCGGCGAAGAGGGTGGCGGCGTCCGCGGAGGCGCCGAAGTGCTCCAGGGAGACGACGCGTCCGGCGTCGCCGACATAGCGGTACCAGGTCAGGGCGATGCCCGCCTCGACGGCCACGCGCGCCTTGACGGACGGCGGCAGGACGCTGTCGCGGTACTCCTTCGGCTGCTCCTCGAACCACTCCACCGACGGCATCGACACGACGCGGGTCGCGATGCCCTCGGCCTCCAGGCGCTCCCGGGCGCCGACGGCGAGCTGCACCTCGGAGCCGGTGGCGATCAGCAGGACGTCCGGGGTCTCCTTCGACGCCTCGGCGAGCACGTAACCGCCCTTCGCCGCCGCCTCGTTGGCCTCGTACGTGGGCACGCCCTGCCGGGTGAGGGCCAGGCCGTGCGGGGCGGGGTCGACGGAGCCGCGGCGCAGGATCTCGCGCCAGGCGATAGCCGTCTCGTTGGCGTCGGCGGGGCGGACCACGTTCAGACCGGGGATGGCGCGCAGCGAGGCGAGGTGCTCGACCGGCTGGTGGGTGGGGCCGTCCTCGCCGAGGCCGACGGAGTCGTGGGTCCAGACGTAGGTGACGGGCAGCTGCATCAGCGCGGACATGCGGACCGCGTTGCGCATGTAGTCGGAGAACACCAGGAAGGTGCCGCCGTAGACGCGGGTGTTGCCGTGCAGCGCGATGCCGTTCATCTCGGCGGCCATCGAGAACTCGCGGATGCCGAAGTGCACGGTGCGGCCGTACGGGTCGGCCTCCGGCAGCGGGTTGCCCTCCGGCAGGAAGGAGCTCGTCTTGTCGATGGTGGTGTTGTTGGAGCCCGCCAGGTCGGCGGAGCCGCCCCACAGTTCGGGGATGACCGGGCCGAGGGCCTGGAGGACCTTGCCGGACGCGGCGCGCGTGGCGACCTTCGTGCCGGCCTCGAACGCGGGCAGCGCGTCCTCCCAGCCCTCGGGCAGGCGGCCCGCGATGACGCGGTCGAGGAGCGCGGAGCGCTCGGGGTTGTCGGTGCGCCAGGCGGCGATCCGCTTGTCCCAGGCGGTGTGCGCCTCGGCGCCACGGTCCAGGGCCTCGCGGGTGTGGGCGATGACGTCGTCCGCGACGGCGAAGGACTCCTCGGGGTCGAAGCCGAGGACGCGCTTGGTGGCGGCGATCTCGTCGGCCCCCAGGGCGGAGCCGTGGGACGCCTCGGTGTTCCGCGCGTTCGGCGCGGGCCAGGCGATGACCGTGCGCATCGCGATGAAGGACGGCCGCTCGGTCTCGGCCTTGGCGGCGGCGAGCGCCTCGTACAGGGCGTGGACGTCGATGTCGCCGTCGGCTCGTGGGGTGACGCGCTGCACGTGCCAGCCGTAGGCCTCGTAGCGCTTGAGGACGTCCTCGGAGAACGCGGTCTGGGTGTCGCCCTCGATGGAGATGTGGTTGTCGTCGTAGAGGAAGACGAGGTTGCCGAGCTTCTGGTGGCCGGCGAGGGACGAGGCCTCGGCGGAGACGCCCTCCTCCAGGTCGCCGTCGGAGACGATCGTCCAGATGGTGTGGTCGAAGGGGCTCGTGCCGCGGGGCGCCTCGGGGTCGAACAGGCCGCGCTCGTAGCGGGCGGCCATGGCCATGCCGACGGCGTTGGCGGCGCCCTGGCCGAGCGGCCCCGTCGTCGTCTCCACCCCGGCGGTGTGCCCGTACTCGGGGTGGCCCGGCGTGCGGGAGCCCTGGGTGCGGAACGCCTTGAGGTCGTCGAGGTCCAGCTCGTAGCCGGCGAGGAAGAGCTGGGTGTACAGGGTGAGGCTGGTGTGGCCGGGGGACAGCACGAAGCGGTCGCGGCCGGTCCACTCCGGGTCGGCCGGGTCGTGCCGCATGACCTTCTGGAACAGGGTGTACGCGGCGGGCGCGAGGCTCATCGCCGTGCCCGGGTGTCCGTTGCCGACCTTCTGCACGGCGTCGGCCGCCAGGAGGCGGGCGGTGTCGACGGCACGCTGGTCGAGGTCGGTCCACTCGAAGGGGCCGAGGGTGTCCGGTGTCTGCGTGCTCATCTGTCTGATTTCCTTCGCATCCGTGAGTCGTCTTTCGTGCCCGAAGGCACTGCCCGCCGAGGACCAAAGCCCCTGGTCGAGCCATCTACGAAGGTAAAGGTCATACTTTTGGCGAGGTAGGTGCCCCCGTGCCAGCGTTGGGTGAAAATGGGACACGCACAGCGGTCAGGGTCTCCGTGAGGTCCCTTTGAGCCAAGGACAGTGGATGACGGAGCGGGGCGGCGCACGGACGAGCGCACATCTGGGAGCCGCGGAGCACATCCGTACCTACCCCTTCGACCCGAGCGCGAGCGTGTCCGGGGTCGGGATGCAGGTCGGCCCGATGGGCACCGACGGCCCCTGGGCGGGTGGCGTGGGCCTGTCGCGGCGCGTGCACCGCATCGACTTCCACGTGCTGCTCTTCTTCCGCGAGGGCCCGGTCCGCCACACCATCGACTTCGCGGAGTACGCGGTCGGGGCGGGCGACGTCCTGTGGATCAGGCCCGGCCAGGTGCACAGCTTCTCGGCGACCGACCGGTACGTCGGCACCGCGCTCACCATGCAGCCCGGCTTCCTGCCGCGCGCGACCGTGGAGGCGACCGGCCTGTACCGCTACGACCGTCCGCCGCTGCTGCGCCCGGACGGGGCCCAGCGCGCCGCGATCGACGCCTCCCTGGAGCAGTTGCAGCGCGAGTACCTGGACACGGCGACGCTGCCGCCGAGCCTGCACACCTCGGTCCTTCGGCACTCCCTCACGGCCCTGATGCTGCGGGTGGCGCACGTCTCCGCGCAGGCCGCGGCGGACGAGTGCAGGCCGCAGCCGGACACCACGTTCACCCGGTTCCGCACGGCGGTCGAGCAGGGCTTCACGACCAACCACAGCGTCAGCGCCTACGCCGACGAGCTCGGCTACTCGCGCCGCACGCTCGTGCGCGCGGTGCGCGCCGCCACCGGGCAGACCCCGAAGGGCTTCATCGACCGCCGCGTGATCCTGGAGGCCCAGCGTCTGCTCGCCCACACCGACCTGCCGGTGGGCCGCATCGGCGCGGCCGTGGGCTTCGCGGACTCGGCGAACTTCTCGAAGTTCTTCCAGCAGCACACCGGGTGGACCCCGGCGGCGTTCCGCTCGGAGCAGGCCTGAGGTGCTCCGGGCGGCCCGGTCAGCGGCGCACCCGGGGCATGCCCAGGCCGATCCACGAGATGATCTCTCGCTGGATCTCGTTGTTGCCGCCGCCGAAGGTGAAGATGACCGCCGAGCGGTAGCCGCGCTCCAGTTCGCCCTTGAGGACCGCGCCCGCGGAGCCCTCCTTCAGTGCGCCCGCGGCGCCCACGACCTCCATCAGCCAGGCGTAGGCGTCGCGGCGCGCCTCCGAGCCGTAGACCTTGACGGCGGAGGCGTCCTGCGGGGTGAGGGTGCCGTCCTGGACTGCGTGCACCATCTGCCAGTTGAGGAGCTTCATCGCGTCCAGCTTCAGATGGGTCCGCGCCAGGCGGCGGCGCACCCAGGGCAGGTCGATGACGCGGCGGCCGTCGGCGAGCTTGGTGCCCGCGGCCCAGTGGCGCACGTCGTGCAGGGCCCGGATGGCCATGGTGCCGTGCGCGGCGAGCGTGACGCGCTCGTGGTTGAGCTGGTTGGTGATGAGCCGCCAGCCCTTGTTCTCCTCGCCGACGCGGTGGCCCGCGGGCACGCGGACGTTCTCGTAGTAGCTGGCCGTGGTGTCGTGCCCGGCGAGGGTGCTGATGACGGTGCAGGAGTAGCCGGGGTCGGTCGTCGGTACGAGGAGCATGGAGATGCCCTGGTGAGGCGGCGCGGCCGGGTCGGTGCGCACGGCGAGCCACACCCAGTCGGCGGTGTCGCCGTTGGTCGTCCAGATCTTCTGCCCGTTGACCGTGTAGTGACCGGTGGTCTCGTCGCCCTCGCGCACCGCCCGCGTCCTGAGCGAGGCGAGGTCGGTGCCCGCGTCGGGCTCGCTGTAGCCGATGGCGAAGTCGATCTCGCCGGAGAGGATCTTCGGCAGGAAGTACGCCTTCTGTTCGGCGGTGCCGTAGCGCATGAGGGTGGGGCCGACGGTGTTGAGCGCCATCAGCGGCAGCGGGACGCCGGCCTGGGCCGCCTCGTCGAAGAAGATGAACTGCTCCATGGGCGTGAGCCCGCGCCCGCCGTACTCCTCGGGCCAGCCCACGCCGAGCCAGCGGTCGGCGCCGAGGCGGCGGATCGTCTCGCGGTAGAACCGCTTCTGCGCGGCGCGGTCGCCGAACCGGGCGGTCCCGTGGTCGGGCACGAGCCCGGCGAAGTACGTGCGCAGTTCGGCGCGCAGCCGCTGCTGCGCGGGCGTGTATGCGAGGTGCACGGCCCCTCCTGGCGGTCCGTTGCCGAGGCGGCCCCGAGGCCGCCCCCGGCGCCACCGCACGGCGGCGGCCCGGCTTGACGGCGGCCACAGTAGAACGTGTTCCAGTAAGGGGGAAGAGCGGCGACGGGAACCGTCCGCCGTGCCCAGGGCGTGCCCCCGTCTTCAGCGGATGGGGGTCACCCGCCACCGCACACCGGCAGGTCCTGTCCGGTGCGTGCCGCCTCCAGTTCCCTCAGGCGGGCGTCCAGTTGCCTCGGGGCGACGAGGAAGCGCAGCACCGCCTGGTGGAAGGCGTCACGGGTGGTGCGGGGCATGAGGTCGGAGGCGTCCCAGCAGCGGGGCTCTCCCGGTGTGCGCAGGCGCTCTCCGATCTCCCGCGCCGTGCCGTCCCCTCCACGGTCCGGGGCGGCCTCCTTGTTGGCGGTGTACTCCGGCAGCTCCGTGCCGGGGTCGGCCAGGTAGCGGATGAACTGTTCGGCCTCCGGCGAGCGGTTGAGCAGGGTCGCGAGGTCGCCGGACACCTCCCAGGCCCCGGTGTCCGGTCGCGCGTCGGGGACGATCTCGGCGGAGTGGACGTAGTGGCCGCCCGCCCGCTGCCAGTGGGCAGCGCGGAAGGAGCCCTGGTGCTCCAGGCGGCCGGGGGCGCAGTCCGCGCCGAACCCGGTGGTCAGGGCCTGCTCGACACGGCGGTTCGGGCCGGCGCCGACCAGTTCGCCGAAGGTGGTCCAGGCCTTGCGTACGGCGCCGTCGGTCCAAGGGAGTTCGCCCGTGGCCCAGTCCTCGTACACCCGGGGTCCGGCCTGCTGGAGCAGGATGTCCTCCACCCAGTCGGTGCCCGGCCAACCGGAGGTCGCGCCGGACTCCATGCCCAGGCACCACCGCCCGGGCGTGCCCGCCGACCGTACATCGGGCCGCTTGTCCGCGTACCACACCATGCTCTTGAGGCCGGTCTTGACGGGGAGCCAGTAGGCGTGGGTGCCCCGGCCCGGGATCGTCACCCCGGGCGCCCAGATGCGGTCGTACTGCCGGGGGTCGAACAGCCCGTCCAAGGGCTGGAGCCTGCCGTCGGCCGCGTAGGACAGCAGTTCGCCCGGCCCCGGCAGGACCGCCACGTCAGGTGGGTTCCCGGCCGCCATGTCAGCGGCAAGGACCTGACTCAGAGCGGAACTGCCCTGGTAGACGACGTCGATCCGGTACTTCTCCTCGAACGGCTCGATGACCTTCTCCTCGAAGTGCTCGCGCTCCGCGCCGCTCCAGTTGGCGAGCAGGGTGACCGAGCCCGTCGCCTCCCGTGCCCAGCGCACCCCGGCGACCACGCCCGCGCCGAGCAGGACCAGGCAGACGGCGAAGACGGCGAGGGTACGGCGACGGGGTCGGCGCTGCGCGGCGCCCGGCCCGGTCCTCGTCGCGGTCTTCGGCCCGATCCTCATCGCGGCCCTCATCGCGGTGCCCTGAACCGGTACTCGGCGATCCGGGGCCACAGCCCCCACGCCGTCAACGCCATCACCACGGCCCCTCCCACCAGTACCCAACCGGACAGCGACGCCCAGAGCCCGGCGTGCGTCATCGCGTCCTGCACCTGCTCCGCGACCCTGGGGATGTCGTCCGGGTCGTCCTTCGGCACGCGGATCCCCGCGACGGAGTCGGCCATCGCGTCGTGCGCCGCGATCGTGACCCACGCCAGCAGCGGTACGCCGACCGCGCACACGACGGTCGCGGCGAGCAGCCTCACCTGCACCGGCCGCCGGAAGCGACGCCGCAGGTACCGCTGGGTCTCGAGCAGCGCGGCGCACAGCGCGACGTACAGCACGGCCACCGCGCTCCAGCCGAGCCACAGCTGCCACGGGAAGGCCGCCTGTCGTCCGGCCTCGTCGAGCTGTCGGCCGCGCAGGGCGTCGAGGCGGCTCATGACGTCCGCGTCGGAGCCGGGCCCGGCCTGGAGACCGAGCGCCTGTTCGGCGTAGAACAGGTAGGCCGCGCGCAACGGTGAGCCGTCCGGCTCCTGGCCCCAGCGCTCCACCCAGCCGGAGTAGACGGCGATCAGACCGGTGATGGTCTGCAGGTCCTGGCGGCCCTCCAGGCCGGTGACGTTCTCCGAGGCGGCGAGCGCCAGGCTCTGGTGGGCGACCGAGATCTGGGTCTGGAACTCGCCGCTCTTGTCGCCCTCCGGCCCGCTGTCGCGGACCACCTCATGGGCCTTGCGCATCGCGCTCTGCGCGGTGTCGACGGCCAGTATCCCGGGGGTGCTCGACGACGACAGCGGCACGGTGTCGTCGCTCACGCCCCGGTAGGCGAGGAACAGCACGAAGGTGGTGGCGGCCCCGAGGGCGAGGAGCAGCCTGAGTCTTCGGGTCAGGTCCCGGCCGGTGGTGCTCACGGCAGGGCCTCGAAGGAGTGGCCGCAGGAAGGGCAGAACCGGGCCGCCGCCGGTGCCTTGTGTGAGCAGACCGGGCAGGGCACGGTGGCCCTGCCCGACCCCGGGGCGGCCGTGCCCCCGGCCGCGCCGCCGCCACCGGTGCCGCCGGTGCCACCGGTGTCCGTACCGCCGCCGGTACCGGTACCGGCGGCGGACACGGGGCCGTAGCTGCTGTGGCTGCTGGCGGCGATCAGGTGCTCGAAGTCGACGGCCGTGACATCGGGGCGCAGAGTGACGCGTCCGGCTCTCGCGTCGTCGATCCGCACCAGCCGGGCGAGGCGGTCCAGCTGCGCGGCGGCGCCCATCGCCTCGGCCAGCTGCGCCGCCCGGCCCAGTTGGTGCTCGGCGAGGTCGCGCTCACCGCGGCGGTGGGCGTCGGTCGCGGCGGCGACGGCCTCGCCGAGCCGCTGGTGCTGCTCGAAGTGCTCGACCTGGGCGTCGGTGTGCCGGGACAGGGCCGGGTTGTCGGTCCAGTGCACCAGGCAGGGCTGCGGCGCCGGCAGCCGTGCCTCCTGGGCGCCGGGTACGTCGACGGCGACCACGGCGAGCTGGAGGTCCTCGCGGCGCGGGCGGCCCGCCGGGTCGGCGAACAGGCACAGCTGGTAGCGGCGGGTCTCGTCGCCCCAGGCGCGGGTGACGAACCGTTCGGTCCCGTCCTCCGGCGTCAGCTCCACCTCGGTCGGGAAGACCTGCTTGAGGTAACGCACCTCGGCGCCGGGCATCGGCGTCACCGAGATCGCCAGCTCGGGGACCGTCTTGGTGAGGAGACGGCTCACCAGCTTCTCGTACTCCGCAGGCAGGGCCGCCTCCTCCCGCACCGAGGAGGCGGAGCCGTGCAGCCTGCGGGTGACGGCAAGGAGCTCGCGGGCGTCCCAGCCGTCGCCGATCCCCCACGCGTCGCAGACGAACCGGCCCGCGCACTCCTCAAGGACGCCCGCCAGCGGCATCTGCTCGTCGTGCTCGTTCTTCCCGTCGGTGAGCAGCAGGACGTGCCCGACGGGGGCGCCCTGTTCGGTCAGCAGCCGGCGGGCGAGGTCCAGCCAGGCGCCGATGCAGGTGCCGCCGCCCGCGACGAGGCCGTGCACCACTCGCTCCGCCCGCTCCCGGGTCTCGTACGAGGCGCGGGCCATGGCCGAGGTGCCGGGGTAGGCCATGGTTCCCCGCTCGTTGCCCCGCACCACCGCGAACGGCGTGCCGTCGGGCAGTTCACGGATCGCGGCGACGGCCGCCTCCTGGGCGGCGTGCAGCTTCTCCGGCGGCCAGGTCATCGAGCCGGAGCAGTCCAGGGCAAGGACCTGCGCGAGCACCGGGCCGCCGCCTCCGGAGCCGTCCACGCGCACGCTGAGGACGGCGTGCATCTGCGGGTCGCTCTCCTCGCCGGAGAGGTACTTCCACTGGCTGACCTCAAGACCGACGGTGACCTGTCCGGCCGTCCCGCCCGTCCTCGGCGCTCCTGTCTCCACCATGGCCGTGCGCCTCCTCGACCTCGTCGTCGGTCGCTCACGCCGTACGTCGTCGTCGGCCCCGCAGCAGATCGCGGACGGCGACCGGCTCGGGGAGCACCGCGTACGCCCGGTCCAGCAGGTCCCCGCGCTCGCCGACGCTGCCCGCCTGGTCCGCGAGCCGCTTCAGCGACCGGGAGAGGAGTCCGGCCAGCGCCTCCTCGGTGTCCGCCGGGCCGAACAGCTCACCGGAGGGAAAGCCGCTCCCCCAGCCGTCGGGCGGACGGCAGTCGAGCGCGTGCTCCCTCAGCTCGGTGACCAGGCGGTCCCAGGAGCCGCTGCCGTCCAGGTGCAGCCCCGCGAGCCGTTCGGCCGCCTCGCGCAACTCGGCGGCACCGGGCACGGATCCGCAGGGCAGCCGACCGGCGAGCACCCGGACCGCGGCCACGCGCGCGGCGTCGTAGTGCCGGGAGGTGGTCGGCACCTCGTCCAGGACGGCGACGGCCCGGTGCCGGTCGCCGCGGCGCAGCTGGACGCGGGCCAGCCCGAAGGCGGCGCTGCCTTGGGCGCGGTCCCGGCGCCGCACGGCCTCGTAGTACTCCTCGGCCTGCCGGGTGCGGGCCTCGGCCTGCCGGGCCCGCTGCTTCGCGTCGTGCCGGGTCCGGGCCGGGGCCGCCCCGGGCCCGGGGGCCGCGCTCTCCTGCTCGGCCAGGTACTCGGCGCAGTAGCCGAGCGCCAGCTTCGGCGCGGCCTCGCCCGGCAGGGCGGTGTAGGCGGCCACGAACTCGCCCTCCGCCGAATCCACCTGACCCTGTGTCAGATGGGTGAGCCCCCGGTGCCAGAAGATGCGCCAGTCGTAGTCGCCGACGTGTTCCTCGGCCGTGCGCACCCATGCCGCGGCCCGGTCGGCCTCGCCCGCCTCCAGATAGGCGCGGCACAGCCACAGCGCGGTCTCCGCGGTGCCGAGGGCCGGGTCGCTCGCCGCCCGTTCGGCGATGCGGTCGGGGGTGTCGGCCGCGAGTCCCCCGAGCAGGACGGCGGCGGCGTCGTCGGCGTCGGGCAGGGGCACGGGCAGGGCGCGGGCGGTCTCCCGGGGAGCGGGGGCACCGACGGGCAGCCCGGGGGCGGTGGCGGGGCGGCGGGTGAAGTGAGCCAGGGCGGGGACCGTGCCGAGGGCGGCGCCGAAGAGCGCGGCGGTCGGCTCGAACAGGGTGGACCGCTCCGGGTACGGCTCGTGTCCGCTCAGCGCCTGGTGCTCGCGCAGCACCTCCCACAGCTGGCGGGACATCTCGGCGGCCGAGCGGAAGCGGGCGGCGGGTTCGGGGCGGGTGGCGCGTCGGATCAGCGCGTCGAAGGAGCGGGCGGCGAGGCCGGCGGGCGGTCCTGCCCGCTCGGCGAGGACCTTCAGGGTGCGGCCGACGGCGTACAGGTCGCTGTCGACGGCGAGGCCGCGTTCGTCGCGTTCCTTCTTCGGCGGGGCGTAGCCCAGGGTGTACACGAGACCGGAGGAGCGGTCGTCGATGCGGCGGATGGCGCCGAGGTCGATGACCTTGATCTCGCGGCCGTAGTGGATGACGTTCTCGGGCTTCATGTCGCAGTAGAGCAGTCCCTGGTCGTGCAGGTACTCCAGGGCGCCGAGGATCTTGCAACCGTAGGCGATGACGTGCCCGAACTCGAAGCCGCCGGGCCCGAAGAGCCGGGCCAGGTCCTCGTCGGGGGCGAACCGGATCCAGGCGAGGGAGCGGCCGCCGACGTACTCCATCACGATGTAGCCGGTCGGCTCGGTGTCGCCGGGTGCCTGGTGCTGTACGTACGTCACGATCCGGACGATGTCCCGGTGGTGCAGCGTGGTGAGCGAGCGGCGTTCCTCGACGGCGGCCCGCCGGGCCACGGCGTCCCCGGTGTTGATCAGGCCTTTGAGGACGACGTGCAGGCCGGGCACCCGGGTGTCCTCGGCGAGGTAGACCCAGCCGTGACCGCCGACCGCGAGATAGCCGAGCACTTCGTAGTGCCCGGCGATCTGGTCGCCCGGGCGCAGTTTCGGGCGGAAGGAGTACTCCGTGCCGCACTCCGGACAGAAGCCGTGGTCCGGTGGCAGGTCGTCGTCGTAGGAGACCCCGATGGTGCCCGGGCAGTTGTCGCATCCGCAACGCCGGCCCCCGGTGGGCGGCCGGGCCGTGGTGTCGGCGGCCTCCGAGGGCTCCGGGGAGGGCAGATGGGGCAGCACCAGCAGGCCGTCGCGGTCCAGTTCACCGACGGCCGGACCGGAGGGGCGTCCCGCGCCCTCGCCTGTGCCGGTCGGCGTCCCGGGCCGTCTCGCGTCCGGGCCCGTTCCGTCCGGCCCCGACGTGTCCGGCATCGGCGGGCCGGGGGCGACGGCCCTGCGGAGACAGGTGTCGCAGAACCCGGTCACCATGATCCGGCCGCCCTGGCAGTCGGCTCTGGCGCAGGCCGTCCCGCTCACGCCGGGCCCCTGCTTCGGCCGGGGCGGCTGTGGTGGGTGTCGACGTGGTGGGTGTAGGCGTCGACCGCCGCCTCGGCCGCGTGGACGTCGCACGGGCGGGTCTGGAGCAGGTCGTGCGCCCGGAGATAGAGAGCGTCCACCGCCGGGTCCTCCTCACCTCGGGTGGAGTGCTGCCGCAGGACGTGGTAGCCGCGCAGGCGGCCGCCGAGTTCGTCGCGGCGGTCGCCCAGGCGGTCGAGCCGGGCGATGTGGCGGGTGAGACGGGCGGCGACGCGTTCCGCGAGGCGCTCGTAGCGGGCCAGGTCCGGGCCGTGGTCGCGGCCCTCCGTCCGGAGCAGATCGGCCAGGGCGGCATGAGCGGCGACCAGATCCGAGTCGACGGGCGGAACGCCGTACGGCACCACGGCCGCCCGGCGTTCGCACAGTGCCCCGGCGAGGGGCCCGGTGATCTCTCTCAGCCGCGTGACGAGCCGTTCTCCGTGCTCGCGCGCGGGCCGCACGAGGAGTTCGCGGCGGGCGCGGTGACAGCAGCTGCCCGCTGTGCGGAAGACAAGGAGCAGCCTGCTGCCTCCGGCGCGCAGCACCTCGAGGAGGTCGAGCAGGGCGGGCGGGTCCAGCGCCTCGTCGACGCCGACGACGACCAGGTTGAGGGTGACTCTCGCGGCCCGGATCCGGTCGGGGGCCGAGTCCCCGTGCCGCGGCCACAGGCCCATGCGTTCGGCGATCCGCTCGGCGATCTCCGCGGAGGTGAGCCCGCCCGCGTCCACGGCGAGGTCGTGGCCGCCGGCCGACGGGACGGTGCCCGGCGGGTCCAGCGAGGCCCGGCCGACGGAGGCCGCGGTGCGTAACTCCCGGTCGGCGAGGGTGATGGCGCGGCGCAGCGTGGCGCCGCGGGCGTCGTCGTCGTGCCGGACGACGCTGATCTTCACCTGGCGGCCGTCGTCCCGGAGCCAGGCGGCGAGACGCTGGGCGAACGGCTCGTCGAGCAGCGCCTCCGCGGCGTCGTCCTCGGTGGAGCGCAGCCGGTCGTCGACGGCGGCGGGCCCTTCGAGGTACGGCTCGACGCGGGGCAGGTGCCGGACGATGGTCTCGGCGGGGCTCATGAACGAGAACCGGTTGCCGTGTGTGTCCTTCTGCCCGGTGAGGACCATGCCGATGACCTCGCCGGTGGCGCTGTCCGCGACGCCCGCGCCGCTGCAGCCGGGGCTGGCCAGTTCGCCGGGGCTGGTGGGGCTGAGCTGCACCTGCCCGTCGCGTCCGCAGCTGCCGACGACGGTGGCGCGGAACCAGATGCCGCCGTTGTGGTCGTACGGGAAGCCGTACATCCGCACCGCGCGGCCGGGCGCGGACAGCCGGTGCAGCCGGACCGCTTCCTCCACGGGCCGGGGCCGCTCCAGTCGCAACAGCGCGACATCCCCGCTGGGGTCGCCGTCCGCGTCCTGTGTCTCCGGTACGTACGCGTCCCCGTCCACCCGGGCGGCGACCGCGGGCACGCGGTGGCCGGCGGCGCCCACGAACTCCGCGGTGACCCGGGCCGCCGCCCGGTCCACCACATGGGCACAGGTGAGGACCTGGTCGGGGCTCAGCAGAATGCCTGCCCCAGCGATCTCCCCGTCAGCGCCGCGGATCCGCACGGCCCAGCTCGGCGTCTCCATCGACGAGGCGGCTCGGACTCCCCCGCCAGCAGCCATACTCCGCAACTATACGGGCGCACGCCCCCGGCGCATACTGGTGCAATGTGAGATCAACGGGCTTGCCGGGGAGGCGAGTTGTCGAACGAACCGGGGTTCGTGGGACTGGCCGAGGTCATCCGTCAGATCAGGGGCGAGCTGGCGGCGGCCCGACTGGAGAGCCAGGGCCAGGACCTGAGCTTCGCCGTGGAGAACGTGAGCCTCACCTTCACCGTCCAGGTCCACCGCTCCGGAACGGGGCGCGGTGGGATCCGGATCGGCGTGGTGACGGCCGAACTCGGCGGCGGCGTCGACCGGCAGGCCACCCATCAGATCCAGGTCGACCTGACACCGGAGCTCACGAGCGGGGGGCGGGTGAACGTGAGCCGGGACTAGGTCCGTCAGGTTCCGCGCGCACCGGAGCCGTCCGCGCTGCCGGTGTTGACGTCGTACCGCTCGCCCTTGAGGTGCTGCCGTAGGAGCAGCTGGCGGTTGACGCTGCCGACGCGGTTCACCGGGCCCAGGGCCTTCTCCGCGGCGGGGACCTCGCTAGCGGCAACAGAGCCGGTGCCGGACGGAGAGGGCCCCGCGCTCGGCGGACAGGGCTCAGTACTTCACGACGGGACTGTCCGTCTGGGACAGGAGCGCCGCCCACTGCGACGCGCTGACCTCGATGGTCTCGGTCGGCGGGCCGGGCGAGAGGATCAGGCGCGGCTCGTGCTCGATGGCGCTGTCGATCAGCAGGGTGACCTGCGGCGGAAGGCCGAGGGGAACGGCGCAGCCGGGCTCGCAGCCCGTGACGGCCTTGAGCTCGCCCCCGGAGGCGATGGAGAACTTCTCCCCCAGGGCCGCCCGTGCCCTGGCGGTGTCGAGCCGCTGCCCCTCTACGGAGACGAACATCGTGTGGCGTCCGCTCTTGCCCCGTAGGAACAGCGACTTGGTCTCCGTGCCGGTCAAGCGGAAGCGCTCCCTGACCTGCGCGGCGGTCTCGTAGTCCAGGACGGCCTCGTGCACATGGGGCGAGAAGTCGACTCCGGACCGGGCGAACACCTCCACGACGCGCTGCCGGACCTCGTCGGCGGTGGGCTGCTCATCGGCTGACTCCTGACCGTCCACCATGGGCCATTCATTCCTTTCGCGCGACCTGATAGCTGATCGGATTACCCCGGAGCCCTACCGCTCTCCGGTCCGTTCCTGCTGAACGCGCTATGCACAACAGCCCAGTTGGCCGCCGCCCGGGCGGCGTCCCGGAGGCGGCGCCCCTCGGGGGTGAGCGTGGGCAGCCGCGCCCGGCGGTCCTCGGGGTCGGATCGGGAAGTGCCGACCGGAGCCGGACGGGGCCTACGGGATGTGGCTCCGGGCGCGGCCCTCCGTCCGCCGCTGCGGCGCCGTGGCCGTGCGGCGGGGCGAAGCCGCCCCTCCGCCGGTTCATCGCCTGGCGGCCGCACGTGGAGATCATGCGCGCGTACCGGGAGCGGGGCACCCCGACCTCCACCACCTGGCACTCGGACGCGTTCGACCCGGCGCGGACCTGGGCCCGCGCCCACGCCTGTCTCGCCTGAGGCCCTCGGGCCGGAGAGCGCCACGGCTCACCGCCAGGCGGTGGGGAGTTCGGCCGGGCCGCGGGTGCGACCTGGGTCCACGGCCGCCGCTCCCGCGCCCGGCGCGGCGCGAGCGCGGACCGCTCACGACGCAAGCCTCAGTTTCGGACAGCACCTTGATTTAGACATTGTCTCGGTTTGGTCACGAGGCATGAGCGGCCTGAACGCCGGTGGACGAGGCGCCCGTACTCACGCCACGAAGGCACTCGTCACGCCACGAAGGCACTCGACAGCTCAGCGTCCACGACCGGCCCGGTGCCACGGCGCACCGGCCGACCGAACCTCAGGAGACCGCGATGCTCAAGACCAAGCCCGCCCTGTTCCTCGCCTCCTTCGCCACCGTCGGAGCCCTCGCCCTGACCGCCTGTGGGGGCGGCGGCAGCGACGACGACGCCAAGAAGTCCTCGGGCAACGCCCCCGCAGCCAACGCCGACCGCGCCGAAGGCCAGGCCGGCTCCGGCTCCGGCTACGACCTCTCCCTGCGGTCGGGCACCGCCCGCGAGAACAACGCGCCCCAGCGGACCGGCGATTGGGCCAACCCGCCCGGCAAGCCCGCGGCGAAGCCCGTGCAGCGCAAGTGGGTCCAGCTCTCGGCGAGCCGCGCGGGCAAGCTCGACCCCGTGGTCGTCAACGGCTCCGGCTTCACCCTCTACCGCTTCGACAAGGACACCGCACGGCCCTCCGTGTCGAACTGCTCCGGCGCCTGCGCCACCACCTGGCCCCCCGTCCTCGTGGACCCGGGCAGCAAGATCTTCGTGGACGGCGTGAAGACCTCGGACGTCGGCGTCATCAAGCGCGCCGACGGCACCCGCCAGGTGACGATCGGCGGCTGGCCGGTCTACCGCTTCAGCAAGGACCTCAAGCCCGGCGACACCAACGGCCAGGGAGTGGGCGGCACGTGGTTCGGCGTGACGCCCAACGGCCAGAAGGCCGGGCAGCCCGCCGGGGGCGACGCGGGCCAGGGCGGCGGCCAAGGGCAGGCCGACCCGGCGAGCAGCGTGATCCTGTTCGACAACGTCAACTTCCAGGACCCGGCGCAGGGCGTGGCCGGACCGGGCTGCCAGAACGTGCCGCGCCCCAAGGTCGCCTCGTCCCTGTCCGCCGACGGTTCCCTGAAGCTGTGGTCGCGCCCCGGCTGCAAGGGCGAGTCCAAGGTGGTCTCGGGGGACGTCGCGGACCTGCGCAGGGTCAACTTCGACAACAAGGTGAGCTCGATCGCGTTCGGCTGACCGGGCAGGCCTCAGGCGGCTTCTCCCGCGAGCCCCGGCCGGGCGGCGGCCTCCCGCGCCCACCCCACGTGCCCGTCCGGCCGGATCAGCGCGGACCCCACACCCTCCCAGTCGGGACGGTCCCCGACCGGCGGCCCCTGGTGGACGATCACGTCCGCCGAGGGGCCGCCGGCCTGTCCGGCGAAGTCGAGCAGCACGGGGCGGCCCGCGTGCAGCAGGTCGAAGAGGCGCACGTCCGCGCCGAGTCGGAGGTTCGGCGCGCGCCGGCCGGTCAGCGGATGGTCACCGCCGCCGTCACCGGTCCCTGCACCGCCGTCGCGGATCTCGTACGCCGCCGTGTACGCGGTGTCGTACGCGACCCCGAGGCCCGAGAGGCCTTCGGCGAGGCGCCGGGAGAACGCGGGCACGGTGGCGACGGCCGAGGCGAGCACCTCGCGCAGGGCGCGACCCTCGGCGGAGTAGGCGGTCATCAGGGCCGTCTGGGCCGCGGTGCTGGTGAGCAACTCGGCGCCGACGGGGTGCCGTTCGGCGTGGTAGGTGTCGAGCAGCGCGTCCGGGGCCGCGCCGCGCAGGACGGCGGCGAGCTTCCAGCCGAGGTTGGTGGCGTCCTGCACGCCGACGTTGAGGCCGACGCCGCCCGCCGGGAAGTGCATGTGGGCCGCGTCGCCCGCGAGCAGGACCCGGCCCTTGCGGTAGGCCGCCGCCTGGCGCGTCGCGTTGCCGAACCGGGAGAGCCAGCGCGGGTCGCGCATCCCGAAGTCGTCCCCGGCGATGCGCGCGACGGTGGCGCGCAACTCGTCGAAGGTGAACTCGCCCGGCGGGTCGGACCACTGCCCCTCGGGGGTGTGCCCCACGAAGCGGTGGACGCCGTCCGGCAGGCGGACACACATGAGGCCGCCCCGGGGCGTGGCCACGCTCAGGACGGGACGGGCGAACGGCCGGTCCAGGACGACGTCGCCGAGCCAGCCCCAGACCGTGGCGTCGGTGCCGGGGAAGGCGATGCCCGCGGCGGCGCGCACGGTGCTGCGGGTGCCGTCGCAGCCCACGACGTACGCGGCCTCGATGGCGTACGCGCCCTCGGGGGACTCGGCGTCGACGCGGACGCCGGACGCGTGCTCGGCCAGGCCGGTGAGGCGGTGGCCGCGCCGGACGGCGGCGCCCGCGGCCCGCGCGCGCTCTTCGAGGAGGGCTTCGGTGCGGGCCTGCGGCAGCGCGAGCGTGAAGGGGAACGGGGTGTCCAGGACGCCGAAGTCGAGGCGCTGGTCGAGCGCCCCGTAGTGCCCGTCGGGGATGCGCAGCCCCTCGGCGAGGAACGGCCCGGCGGCACCGCGGAAGGCCAGGACCTCCAGCGTGCGCGGGTGCACGGTGAGCGCCTTGGAGTGCGGCGACGGCTCGGGCCGCGCCTCCAGGACGGTCACCCGCACTCCGCCCAGGCGCAGTTCGGCGGCCAGCCACAGGCCGACCGGGCCTGCCCCGGCGATGACGACGTGGGGATCGGGGTGGTGTGTGCGCACGGGCGCTCCTCTGCCGGTGGTCTCCAGGTGCGGGCGGCGGGCATCGCCGGCGGAGGCGCGCGGCACACCTCGCCCCGCATTTGGTCAGTGACCAATTTGGAATGACCTCAGTAGACTAGGTCAGTGACCAAAAGGCAAGAGCCGCCCGTGCGGGCGGAGAGCAGCTACCGTGCGGGGCTGAGCCCCCGGGCCGTCGCCCGCGCCGCCCTCGGCATGCTGGCCGAGAAGGGCGCCGACGGCGTCTCCGTGCGCGGCACGGCCGAGCGTCTCGGAGTGCGGATGAACACCGTGCTGTGGCATGCCAAGACCAAGACCCGGCTCCTGGAGCTGATGGCCGACGCGATCGTCGACGAGGTCGCGCTCGACGGCCTCCCCACCGAGTGGCGGGAGCGCGTGCGCGAGCTGATGGCCCGCTTCCGCCGGGCGCTGCTCGCCCACCGGGACGGCGCCCGCATCGTCACCGGCACGTACGCGGCCGAGCCCGCGACGCTGCGGTTCGCCGAGACGCTCACCACGGCGCTGCTCGACGGCGGCCTGCCCGAGCGCGAGGCAGCGTGGACGGCGTGGAACCTCCAGTACTTCGTCCTGGGCCTGACGCAGGAGGAGCAGTCCGTGCCGGAGGCCGGGGACTCCCGCCTCACCGAAGCGCTGGCGGCGGGCGACTACCCGTCGCTCGGCCGCCTCGCGGCGCACATCGGCGACGCGTCGTTCGAGGGCCGGTTCGACCACGGGCTCGATCTGTTGCTCGGGCCCGGGCGGCGGTGAGCGCCCGGGCCCGCGCGGCTCGTGTCGCGCTCAGGCGCTGTCGGCGGCGGCCCGCAGGGCCGCGACGTCGATCTTCTGCATCTTCAGCATGGCCTCCATCGCCCGCTGGGCGCGGCCCGCGTCCGGGTCGGTCATCAGCTCCTCCAGAGCAGCGGGAACGACCTGCCAGGACAGGCCGTACTTGTCCTTCAGCCAGCCGCACTGGCTCTCCGCACCGCCGTCCGCGGTGAGCCGGGACCAGTAGTGGTCGACCTCGGCCTGGTCCGCGCAGTTGATCACGAAGGAGACGGCCTCGTCGAAGGTGAACTCGGGGCCGCCGTTGAGGGCCGTGTACGCCTGTCCGTCCAGCTCGAAGTCGACGGTCAGCACGGTGCCCGCCGGGCGCGGCCCGGCCTCTCCGTAGTACGACACGTTGCTGACCTTCGAGTTCGGGAAGACCGAGACGTAGAACTCCGCGGCCTCCAGGGCCTTCGTGTCGAACCACAGATTCGGGGTGATCTTGGGCATGGCACTCTCCTGTCGCCTGGTCGTCGGCGGCGGCCCGCGGGCCGCCGCCCCACTCCCTGTGATGACCCTCGCCCGGGCCGGAAATCATCGCCACCGGGCGGGGCGACGCGCTCCGGAGGCCCCTCAGCTCGTCAGGAATGCGCTGAGGCGGTCCAGGAAGGGACGCTGGCCCGCGACGAGCCGGTCGTGGGCCTCGGTCAGGGGCAGCCAGGCCACCCGGTCGAGCTCGGGGAACTCCTGGAGGCGGCCCGAGCGGGGCGGCCACTCCATCGTGAAGGTGCCCGGCACCACGGACGCCGGGTCCAGGTCGGCCTCGACGGCCCAGACGGTCACCCTCTTGCCGCCCGCCTGGCGCGCCTCGCCCAGCGGGAGGTAGGGGCCGGGCGGGGCCGGGAGCCCCAGTTCCTCCTCGAACTCGCGCACCGCGGCGGCCAGCGGCTCCTCGTCGTCGCCGTACTCCCCCTTCGGGATGGACCAGGCGGCGGCGTCGCGGCGCGCCCAGAACGGTCCGCCCATGTGGCCGATGAGCACCTCCGGGTCCGGTCCAGGAGCGCGGAAGAGGAGCAGTCCGGCGCTGCGGCGGGCGGTCATGACAGCGGGGAGGCTTCCGCCAGCGCGGCGGCTCCCGGCCCTTCGAGCTCGTCCAGTGCGGTCCGTCGCCCGGAGACGGCCAGGAGCAGGGCGAGCGCGGGGCCCTTGGCCTCCGGGCCCGTGCCGATCGCCAGGTCGGTGTCCGTGGCCGTGAGCCGGACGCGGGTCGTCAGTTCCTTGGCCCCGCCGAACGAGGCCGGTGTGCGGGTCTGGAGGCGCAGCGCCCTGGCCACGGCCTGGTGTGGGTAGGTGCGGGTGAGGCCCACGGGACGGCGGATGTCCTCGCCGTGGACGACCTCCTCGACGAGTCTGCTGTCGAGGGGCGCCGGAGGCGTCGAGGTCCGCGCCGCCACCCGGCGCAGCCGCTCCAGCGTCTCCCCCGGTGTGGCGCCGCGCTCGCGCTCCACCCCGCGGGCGTTCTGACGGTGGAAGTCGAACCGCGCCCGCAGGAGACCGGCCACGAAGCCGAGGCGCGTCGTGCGGGCCGTGTCGACGAGGTGGGCGACCACGTCGTGCACGCTCCAGTCCGCGCACAGGGACGGCGTGCTCCACCGCTCGTCGTCGAGGTGCGCGAGGTCGTCGATCAGTGCCGCGCGCTCCGCGTGCACCAGCGCCCACACGTCGTCCTTCATGACAGTTCCTCCGCTCGATCACAGGGTCTGTCAGGGGGACTCGCGGCGCACCCGGAACTCATCGCTCACGCGTACGGCACGACCGCCACGGGACAGGACACGCGGTGCACCGCCGACTGCGCCGTGCGGCCCAGGCACGGGCCCGTCGTGGCGCGGCGGCCGATGACCAGGAGCGAGGCCCCCAACGAGGCCTTCAGGAGGTGGTGGCCCGGGCGCCCGAACACCACCTCCGCGACGACCTCGACCTGCGGAAAAGCGCGCCGCCACGGGGCGAGGAGGGTGGCGAGGCGGTCCCGTGCGTCCGCCTCCGCGCCGAGGAGACCGCACAGGTCCGTCGGTTCGGCGGCGGACGACGGCGTGCTGGTGGCGGGCCGCCGTACCGTCCAGGCGTGCACCGCGTGCAGGGGCGCGCCCCGGGCCTCGGCCGCGGCGAAGGCGTACGCGAACGCGGGGTCGCCGGGGTGCTCGATGTCGACGCCGAGCACGACCGGGCGGTACGGCGTGCCGCGCGAGGGCACCCCGGCGGCGTCGGGGACGTGCGCGTCCTCGGGCCGCTCCCCCGCGCGGACCAGGACCACGGGACGCTCGGCGCGGGCGGCGACGCCCGCCGCCACCGAGCCCACCAGGAAGCCCCCGAACCCGGTCGGGCCCGAGAGCCCGCGGGAGCCGAGGACCAGGGACTCGGCCTCCGCGGACGCCGCGAGGAGCGCGGGCACCGCGGGTCCGCGGGGCTGCTGGGCGTGGATCTCCAGGGCAGGGTGGTCGTACGCCAGCGTGATCGCGGCCCGGTCGAGGACCCCGCGGGCCCGGTCGACGGGCCGCAGGACGCGGCGTTCCCGGGCCGGGTGCGCGGGCGGGGCCCCGGCGTGCACCAGGCGCAGCGGGGCGCGGTGGCGCAGGGCCTCGCGGGCCGCCCAGTCCGCGGCGTCCATGCTGGCGTAGGAGCCGTCGATGCCCACGGTGACGACGTGGGGGACGGCGGTCCGGGCACTGCCGAAGGGGGTGGTGCGAGGAGTGCCGGAGGGGGACGGAGTGCGGTCGTGTTTCATGTCGTGCCCCAGCGGGGTGGAAGGGTGAACGGTCGGTGCGGGTCGGCGCGGACGGTTCCGGACGGGCCCGATCGGGTCGATCGGGCCCGTGGGACCGGGCGCGGCCCCCGGCCGGGCGGGCCGGTCAGTAGGGCCACGACCAGTCCGCGACCTCCGGCAGGTCCGTGCCGTGCTCGCGGATCCAGGCGTGGTGGCGCGTCCGGGCGTCGGCCATGAGCTGGCGCAGGCCCGTGGCGCGCACGGACAGGTCGGCGACGCGGTCGATCACGTCCATGACCAGGCGGTACCGGTCGAGGTCGTTGCGGACGACCATGTCGAAGGGCGTGGTGGTCGAACCGGTCTCCTTGTAGCCGCGCACGTGCAGGTGGCCGTGGCCCGCGCGGCGGTAGGCGAGGCGGTGGATGAGCCACGGGTAGCCGTGGTAGGCGAAGATGACCGGCTTGTCGCGGGTGAAGAGCGCGTCGTACTCGAAGTCGGCCATGCCGTGCGGGTGTTCCTCGCGCGGCATGAGGCGGGCGATGTCGACGACGTTCACGACGCGGACCGCGAGGTCCGGCAGGTGTTCGCGGAGCAGGGCCGTGGCGGCGAGGACCTCCTGGGTGGGCACGTCACCCGCGCAGGCGAGGACGACGTCCGGGTCGCGCAGGCCGTCGTCGGTGCCCGCCCACTCCCAGACGCCCGCGCCGCGCGCGCAGTGGGCGCGGGCCGCGTCCAGCGACAGCCAGTCGAAGCAGGGCTGTTTGCCCGCGACGATGACGTTCACGTAGTCCCTGCTGAGCAGGGCGTGTTCGGCGACGGACAGCAGGGTGTTGGCGTCCGGCGGCAGATAGACGCGCACGACCTCGGGGCTCTTGTTGAGGACGTGGTCGACGAAGCCGGGGTCCTGGTGCGAGAAGCCGTTGTGGTCCTGGCGCCAGACGTGCGAGGTGAGCAGGTAGTTGAGGGAGGGGACGGGGGCGCGCCAGGGCAGGCCGCGTGAGGTCTTGAGCCATTTGACGTGCTGGTTGACCATGGAGTCGACGATGTGCACGAACGCCTCGTACGAGGAGAACAGGCCGTGGCGGCCGGTGAGGAGGTAGCCCTCCAGCCAGCCCTGGCAGAGGTGTTCGGACAGGACCTCCATGACGCGGCCGTCGGAGGCGAGGTGTTCGTCGGTCGGCAGCGTGCGCTCCTGCCAGGCCTTGCCGGTGACGGAGTAGAGCGCGCCCAGGCGGTTGGACTCGGTCTCGTCGGGCCCGACGACGCGGAAGTCACGGCGTTCGGCGGTGTCGGCGATGACCTTCGCGAGCAGCCCGCCGAGCACCCGGGTCGGCTCGTGCAGGGCGGTGCCGGGCTTGTCGACGGGGACGGCGAAGTCCTCCAGGGGGCGCAGGGGGAGGCCGCGGGTGAGCCGGCCGCCGTTGGCGTGGGGGCTCGCGCCGAGGCGGCGGGTGCCTTCGGGGACGCAGGCAAGGACCTGCGCGGTGGGGCGCCCTTCGGTGTCGAAGAGCTCTTCGGGCCGGTAGGAGCGCAGCCAGGCCTCCAGCTGCCGCAGGTGGGCGGGGTTGTCGCGGACACCGGCGAGCGGCACCTGGTGGGAGCGCCAGGTGCCCTCGACGGGGTGGCCGTCGACTTCGGCCGGTCCGGTCCAGCCCTTGGGGGTGCGCAGCACGATCATGGGCCAGACGGGCCGCTCGGTGGTGCCCTCGTCGCGGGCCGCTTGCTGGATGTGGGTGATGCGGTCGACGGCCCGGTCCAGGGCGGCGGCCAGGTCGCGGTGCACGGCGCTGGGGTCGTCGCCGCTGACGTGGATCGGCTCGTGGCCGTATCCGCGCAGCAGGGAGTCGAGTTCGGGCTCGGGGATGCGGGCCAGCACGGTCGGGTTGGCGATCTTGTAGCCGTTGAGGTGCAGGACGGGCAGGACCGCGCCGTCGTGGACGGGGTCGAGGAACTTCGTGGAGTGCCAGGAGGTGGCGAGGGGTCCGGTCTCGGCCTCGCCGTCGCCGATGACGCAGGCCACCAGGAGGTGGGGGTTGTCGAAGGCGGCGCCGTAGGCGTGCGCGAGCGAGTAGCCGAGTTCGCCGCCCTCGTGGATGGAGCCGGGTGTCTCGGGGGCGACGTGGCTGGGCACGCCGCCGGGGAAGGAGAACTGCCGGAACAGCCGTGCCATGCCGGTGGCGTCGCGCGTGACGTCGGGGTAGACGTCGCTGTAGCTGCCGTCCAGCCAGGAGTTGGCGAGCACGGCGGGGCCGCCGTGGCCGGGTCCCCACACGCACAGCGCGTCCAGGCCGCGTTCGCGCACGATCCGGTTGAGGTGGGTGTGGACGAGGTTGAGCCCGGGTGAGGTGCCCCAGTGGCCCAGCAGGCGGGGCTTGATGTGCTCGGGCCTGAGCGGCTCGGTCAGCAGCGGATTGGCCAGCAGGTAGATCTGGCCCGCCGCGAGGTAGTTCGCGGCGCGCCAGTGCGCGTCCAGGACGGAGAGCTGGTCCTTGGCCATGGGAAGCCTCGATTCCGTCGGAGTGTCCGGGGGCGGGGTGGCCGGGTTCCACGGCAGGTGCGGTTCAGGCCGGGGAGTCACCCACGCCGGATGGCCTGCCCCGCGGCGGGGCGTGCCCCACTTGGGGGCGGCCCGGTCGGGGGCGGCGGGGAGGGGGCGCGAGGGCGGGCCGGGGGCCGGGCGGGGCAGCCCCTTCGAGCCCCGCGGTGGTGCGGCCCTCCCCCTCCCGAGAGGGCCGCACCACCGGCGCTCAGGCGTGCGGTCCCCGGTCAGGCATGCGGCACCACCGCCACCGGGCACGCCGCGTGGTGCAGCACCGCGTGGTTCACCAGGCCGAGCTGCATGCCCACCTGGCCCGTGCGGCGGCGGGCGCCGACGACGAGCAGATCGGCGCCCTCGGCCGCGTCGAGCAGCGCCGCGCGCGGGCTGCCCTCGACGACCCTGCGGTGCACGGGAACGGCGCTGTGGGTGCGGGCCAGGCCGCCGATGGCCTCCTCGACCCGCTGCTCGGCACGCTGCTGGTGGGTGTCGGTGGCGTCGGCCGGGTGCGGCCGCTCCGGGGCCTCGTGCGCGGGGCAGCGCCAGGCGTGCACGACGTCGAGGGCGGCGCCGCGCCGCTGCGCGCAGCGGACGGCGTAGTCGAGCGCGGGCCGCGCGTCGGCTGCTTCGTCGACGCCGACGACGACCCGCCGGTGGGTCCCGTCGCGGTTGTCCTCCGCGCCGCGCACCACGGTGACCGGGCATGCGGCGCGGGCGGCCACGGCCAGGCCGACCGAGCCGAGGAGCAGGCCCGTGAGCCGGCCGCGGCCCCGGCTGCCGACGAGGATCCCGCTCGCCCGGTGGCTCTCGCGTATCAGCGCGGACGCCGGGTCCTCGTCGAGCGTCTGGCTCGTGACCTTGACCGAGGAGCTGCGGCAGTGGGCGCGCTCGGCCGCGTCCGCGACGACGCGGTCGGCCTGTGCCCGCACCAAGGCGCGGTTGATGCCGAAGGAGGGCTCGCGCCCCTCGTACCACTCCCAGCTCGACGCGTGCACGATCCGCAGCGGCACCGCCTGGCGGTCGGCCTCGTCGACCGCCCAGTCCAGCGCCCGCAGGCTCGACTCGGAGCCGTCGACGCCCACGATCAACGGATGCTCCACGGGCCATCGCCCCTCTCGTCTGGTCGCGAACTCATCGGAGAAGGCCGCGGCGAAGTCTCCCGGGAGTTGCTTCGGGGTGACGCCCGGGAGGATTTCAGGGCCTTCCCGCATGACGCTGACACCGTGACGACGCGCGCGCGAGTGGCGAACAGGCCTGTACGTGAAGGCCGAACGGCCCTGTGGCCGAGACCCGCCCGTCCGCGGGGCCGGGCCGCACGAGGCGTTCGGCCGGGGTGACACGTGACCGCGGGGCCCGGCGTCCCGTTCGCCCGCCGGACCTCGCGGAGGGCCGTCCGGCCCGCTGCCGAGGGGCGGCCGGGACCGCTACGCTCGAGGACGCGCACCCCTTGCGTGGTGCGGAGGTTGACGCGATGCGCTCTCGGATTCGGTGCTGGCGCTGGCGACGCGGTCCGCTGCGCCGCCGCTCGGACGTGGTCGAGGCGTGGACGGTGCTCGTGGTGGGCCTCGTCCTGTTCCTGGGCGTTCCCGCGGCGGGGGCCGCAGCCGGGCTCGCCGTGCACGCGCAGGCCGAGGAGACCGCCCGGACCGCCACGGCCACCCGCCACCGCGTGACCGCGACGCTCACCTCGGACGCGCCCCCACCTGCCCCGGCCGTCGGCACGGTGCCCCTGTACGACGTCCCGGCGCGCTGGACCACCCCGGACGGCACCGAGCGCACCGGCCACGCGCGCGTGGCCGCGGGCAGCCGGCGCGGCGAGCACGCGGCCGTGTGGCTGGACCGGCGCGGCCGGGTGGCCGGGGCCCCGCCGGACGCACAGGACGTGGCCCTGCGCACGGCGAGCGCGGCCCTGGCCGCGGGCGCGGCCACCGCCCTGGTCGCGCTCCTTGCCCGGCACGCGGTGGGCCACGCCCTCGACCGGCGCCGCCTCGCCGCCTGGGAGCGGGAGTGGCGGCGCACGGGGCCCGAGTGGGGCGGCTGGACGGCCTGACCCGGGCTCAGCTCACGGCTCGCACCGGGCCGCGCCCGCGGCCCCGGCCGCCTCAGCCGCTCTCCGCCGACGTCAGGCGCTTGCGGATCCACTCCACGGCCGAGTCGTACCGCGGCGTCCAGCCGAGCTCCGCGCGGGCCCGTGCGCCCCGGACCCGGCTGTTGGAGCCCAGGGCGTACACGGCCGGTTCGTAGCCCCACTCCTCGATCGCCGCCTCGATGCTCCAGGGCTGCGCGGCGCCGCAGCCCAGGACGTCGGCGATGGCCTGCGTCATCTCGTCGAACGGGGCCTCGCCGTTCTCCACGAAGTAGAAGGCTCCGGCGGGCGCCGACGCCAGGGCCAGCTCGTACAGGTCGGCGACGTCGTCGATGTGGACGTTCGACCAGATGTTGTGCCCCGGGCCGACGTGCCGGGCCACACCGCTGGCCTCGGCCTGGCGGGCGAGGCGGGGCAGCTGCACGCTGTCGCGCGACAGGCCGTAGCCGTGGCCGTAGATCAGGGAGTTGCACAGCACCACGGACCGCACGCCGCGCTCGGCCGCGGCGAGGACGAACCGGTCGAGGTCGACGCGCGGCGCCTTGTCCGGCTCGGCCCGCCACGGGCTGCCCGGCTCGACGTCGGTCTCGGTGAAGACCCGCTGCGACACCGCGCCGCGCGCGTCGTCCGCCACGATGCTGGAACCACTGGTGTGCAACAGGGGCTTGTCCGTGCCTTCGAGCGCGGCGACGAGGGCTTCGACGGCCGGGCGGTGGTCGCTGTCCGCCGCGTTGACCACGGCGTCGGCGGAGCGCGCGGCCGCGCCGAGGACCGACGCGTCGTCAAGGTCGCCGAGGACCGGTGTGATGCCGCGCTCCCGCAGCGCCCGCGCCTTCTCCTCGGTGCGGGCGAGGCCGCTCACGTCGTGGCCCGTCCCCCTCAGCCGGTCGGCGAGCGAGCCGCCGATGTAGCCGGTGGCTCCGGTGACGAAGATGCGCATGGTCGACCTCCAGATAACGTGCGTACGCCGTGTGCGTTCCGGTGCGGCACCACGCGCACGCGACTACCTGGCGCCGTTCCTCGCCCCCAGGCCCGGCCGGGGGGCGAGGGCGAGCACGCCCACCTTGCCCAGGTGCAGATTGCGCTGGACCAGGCGGGCGGCCTCGGCCGTCTCGTGCAACGGGTACGTGAGGGTCAACGCGGGGCGCAGGCGCGCGAGGTCGAGCAGACGGTGAACGGCGGCCTGTTCGTGCAAGTTCGCGCCGTGGCTGCCGATGATCCGCTGCAGCCGCATCCACAGGTAGCGGTTGTCGAACTCGTGCCGGTAGCCGGTGCTCGACCCGCAGGTGACGACGGTGCCGCCGCGCCGGGCCACGAACACCGAGACGCCGAACGATGGCGTTGCAGGGCTTCCTCACCCGCATCGCCCGGGCGGGCGCCGACTGGTCCTCCGTGCGCGCCGCCTACCAGGCCATCGGGCGCGGCGAGGCCGAGGAGGGGCGCAGCCTGGACGCGTTCCAGGCCGCCCTGCGGGTGGGCGCCCGGGTCACCTGGCGGCGTGTCAACGCCCTGGTCGAGGCGGAGCTGCTGCCGCGCCAGATGCTCTCCGCCTTCGGTGAGGCGATCTTCCTGCACCTGGACGAGATGGCGGCCGCGACCACCGCCGGGTACACGGAGGCGCGCCGGTACGCGGCGGGTGAGATGCAGCGCCGCCGCAACCGCCTCATCGACCTGCTCACCGCCGACCCGCCGGTCTCCGCCGAGGCCGTCGGCGAACTCGTGCACACCGCCCAGTGGGTGGTTCCGCGCGAGCTGGCCGTGGTCGTCGTCCGGCACGCCCCGCAGGCCGAGTCGGCGCCGCCGCTCGTGCCGCCCGGGTTCCTGGCACGCTTCGGCACCCGGCCGGGGGTGATCGTGGTGCCCGGTCCTGAGGGACCCGGCCGCACCCGCGCGCTCGCCGGAGCGCTGCGGGGCCTGCGCTCGGTGGCCGGGCCGACGGTCGCGCCCGGTGCGGCGGCCCGCTCCCTGCGGTGGGCGAGCAGCGCCCTGGAGCTGTCCCGGCGCGGGTCCTGCCGGACGAGGAACTGCTGTGCCGCACCGACCACTTGGCGACGCTGCTGCTGTTCCACGACGACGCGCTGATCGACGCGCTCGCCGCACGTCACCTCGGCCCCTTGGGCGCGGTGCGCTCCCCGCAGCGCGAGCGGCTCGCCGAGACGCTGTTGTGCCGGCCGCGCTGCGGGCACAACGCGTCGGAGGGGCAATGAGGGCCGCGTACGCCGCGCGGCCGCTCACGGCTCCGGGGTGAGCGCCGCGCGCTGCTCCGCGGTGAGCCGCCCGGTTCGGGCCGCGACGGCGTACGCGCCGTCCGGGGTGCGCCGCAGCTCCAGCGGGTCGGCGACGTCGGGGTGCTGCTCGGCGTCGTACAGGGCGGCCGTGACGCGCTCGGGCGACCAGCCGAGCGCCCCCGCCAACCGGCCGCCGTCCAGCGGCACTCCGGCGTGGGCGAGGGCGGCGAGCACGGTCAGCGCGTCGGCGAACGCGGCCGCCGTGGAGCCCCCGGCCATGTCGTCGCTGAGGCTGGTGAAGAAGCGCCGCATGTGGTCGAGGCGGGCGCCCGCGGGGGTCGTGGCGTCGAAGATCTCCACCCCCGCCTGGGCGGTGTCGGCCATCATCGCGTGGGCACGGGCGCTCGCCATCCAGGTCCGCAGCCACATGTCGTCGTCGATGACGTACCGCTCGCGCCGTCCCGTGGGCACGCGCTCGCGCCGCAGCAGATCGAGCCGTTCGAGATAGCCGACGGCCTTGGACACCGAGGCGGGGCTCACCCGCAGCAGGGCCACGAGCTCGGCGGCGGTCAAAGTGCCCGAGTCGGTGGTGACGAGGCCGGCGAGCACCCGGGCCGCCATCCGCGGCACTCCGGTGTGCGCCATCACCTCCGCGAACCGGGCCACGAAGCCGCGCACGAGCTCGGCGTCGCGCCCGTGTCCGACGTCGGGCGCCGCCGCTTCCGGGCCGCCCGCCGCGGATCTGCGGGCCCGGCGCGCGGTGGCGTGCTGGGCGTGCTCGGCGCGGTAGCGGCCGGGCCCGCCGTTGCGTGCGACCTCCCTGCTGACGGTCGACGTCGGCCTGCCGAGCCGCCGGGCGATCTCGGCATAGCCGAGCCCGTCGGCGAGCCCGGACGCCACCTGTCGTCGGTCCTCGTGGGTCAGCCTGCCTCCAGGCACCGCGCCCGCCTTCCACTTGCCGGTCCTCGCCACCGGCCCGCGGTCCGCGCGGGCGGCCCGGCCAGTATGCGTCGACCGTCAGCTCATTGCAACGGTCAGGCGCGTGAATTGCATTCACACGCACACCAGTTGCAATGGTTCCCCCCTGAATGTCCCTCCACTTGCCCGCGCAACTGCGTTTGTGATTGATGCTCTTGTAAACGCAACGTAGCTTTCGATGTCTTCGAACTTCCTCGACGCCACGGTGGACTGGTGACGAAAACCGGCGAGCCGACATCGCACTCGACGTCGACGGACTCCGCATGCGCTACGGCACGACCGACGTGCCGCGCGAGGTGACCTTCCGCGCCCGGTACGGCGCAGTGCTCGCCCTGCTCGGCCCGAACGGCGCGGGCAAGACCACCACGATCGAGGTCCTGGAGGGCTTCCGGGCCCGCTCGGCGGGCCGGGTCCGGGTGCTCGGCACGGATCCCGCGCACGACGACGAACGCCGGGGCGCCCGCCTCGGGGTCGTCCTGCAGTCGTGGCGCGATCACGGCAAGTGGCGCGTACGCGAACTGCTCACGCACCTCGGCGCACACTACGCCCCGTACGCCACCGCGGCCATCCCCCGCCCCTGGGACACCGCCGGGGCCCTCGCGGCCGTCGGCCTGGTGGGCCGCCCCGAACTGCTCTTTGAGGACACGTACATGACGCTGGTGCGCCGACAGGAGGCCGCGGTCCGATGAGCGCCCCCGCCACCCGCCCGTCCCGCTCGACGAGTCCGCCCCGCGCGGCGCTGCGGGCCGGGGCCGAGCGCGGTGCCGTCGAACCGCGGCAGTCGTTCACCAAGGCATGAACGCGGCGATGGGCATGGTCAGCATGAGCCAGATCCTCACCGCCGAGCGCGAGGACGGCACGCTGCTGCGCGCCAAGGCGACGCCGAACGGCACGGAGCCATCTCACCGGCAAGGTCATCGCTGTGCCGGGCGGCCTCGTCGCGGACCTCGCGATCCTGCTGGTGCCCGGCATGTTCCTCGTCGACGGCCTCGCCCCGGACCGCCCCGGCGGCTGGCTGACGCTCGCCTGGGTGCTCGGCCTCGGCCTGCGCTCGGCACTGCTGCACGGCGCGGTGGCCGAGGTGGAGGTCGGCGGCTCCTGACGGCACGGGGAGGCCGCCGGGGCCCTCGGGGCGTGGGCCGTGCTCGGGCTGCTCGTGGCACCGGTCGTCCTGCGGCGCATGGCGCGCCGCGAGTCGGGGTCGCGCCTGGCGGAGCGCCGCGAGAGGGCGCTGCGACGCGTCGGCCGGTCCCACCTCGCCGCTCTTCCGCCCGGGACGATGCCCGGTCCGCCCCTCGTACGAGGGACACGGCGCATCCACGGGCCTCGGCCTGGGCAGCCATGTCGGCGGCTCCACCCCTTCCCGGGAGGGGCCTCGACCAGCAGAAGGGGACTCCATGCGCCGACGCCTGACCGCAGCCCTCCTCGGAGGCCTGGCCCTGACCGGCACGTCCACCGCCGCCGCGGCGGCCGTCGAGCCCACTCCCACGGCGCGGCACGCCCCGGCGAACCCCGCCCCGCTGCTCCCCGCACCCGAGTCGCTGATCACCGAGGGCATCTCGGTCGAGGGCCCCCTGATCAACAACCTCGGACTGCCGAAGCTCCTCTGAGGACCCGCGCCGACGCGCGCGGCGCACGACCCGTGCCCCCACGGAGACTGCGCGGGGGCACGGGCGTTCAGGCCCTGTCGACCTGTCGCTCTATCGATCCATCGATCTGCCGACTCGTCAAGGCATCGTTCCGCCGGCGTTGCGGATCAGCTGCCGGAGCACCTTCACCGTCGTGACGTAGTCCGCGTCGTCGATGCCCGCGTGGAGAGCGGCGCGGATCGCCGGAGCGTTCTGTGCCAGGTCGATCCGGGCCCGCTCACCCTCTTCGGTGAGCCACAGCCGGTCCTCGTCGTCCCGCCTCAGCCAGCCGCGCTCGACGAGCGCCGCGGACGCTTCCGCCAGGTCGTCCTCGGGCCGGACGTAGAGGCTCATCGCCTCCCGCAGTTCGGGCAAGGTCATCCCCCGGCCGTCGGGCGAGATGTCGTTCACCGACAGGTTGCGCAGCAGCCAGAACTGCGGCTGGGTGTAGCCCTTCTCGAGCTGCCGGGCCCGGGTGAACGCGATCAGCGCCTCGTAGGCGACACCGGTCCAGTAGGCGGCGGGCTGTCCGGCGAGTTCGGCGTCGGTCATCTGCTGAGTCGTCATGAGGGTTTCCCTTTCGGGTACTTCGCGTACGCGGGACACTCCGCGAGGGCGGCCCCCGGGCCGGTCGGCGGCCCGGGGGCGCCGAACGCCTAGGCCGACCGGTAGGAGCCCGACGTCAGCTCGGCCACCATGCCCGGCCTGGACGGCTTCCAGTCGAGGGCGGTGCGGGCGGCGGCGCCGCTGACGCTCTGGTCGAGGGCGAGGGCGTCCGCGAAGAGCGCGCCGAAGAACTCGGCGGCCTGCTCCACCGGCAGCACGCGCGGGGCGCCGTGCACTCCGGCCGCGTGCCCGGCGGCCTGGGCGACGTCACGGACCGCGACGGCCGACTCGCCGACGCCGTGCCACAAGGTGCCGGCCTCGGCCCGCTCGGCCGCGGCCACGAACAGCTCGGCCAGGTCGTCCACGTGGACGGTCGGCCAGCGCACGCCCTCCTCGCCGTAGTACTCGGGCACCCCCTCCTTGCGGGCCCGGTCGACCAGGAGCGCGGGGATGCCGCCGCCGCGGCCGTACACGATGGCGGGCCGGACGACGACCGCGCGCACGCCCTCGGCGGCCTCGGCCAGCACCCGCTGCTCGATCTGCGGGCGGTAGCCGACGAGGCCGACCGGGTTGGTCGGGGCCTCCTCCCCGACCTCCTGGGCGTCGCCGGTGGCACCGAGGACCCACACGCCACTGGTGTAGACGAGGGGGCGGCCGGTACCGCGGAGCGGAGCGGCCAGAGCCTCGATGACGGCGGAGTCGACGTCCGCGTCGCCGCTCGGGGGCGCCAGGTGGATCACGGCCTCGATGTCGGGCGTCACCGCACCGGCGAGCGAGGCCGGGTCCGCGGTGTCGCCGACCAGTTGGGCGTGCCACGCTCTGGCTGGCTGCGGCTCGGCGCTCCGGGTGACCGCGACGACCTGGTGACCGGCGGCGACGAGGTGCTCGGTGACAGCGGAACCGATGTAGCCGGTGGCACCGGTGAGCAGAACCTTCATGACATTCCTATCGTGAGGAACGAGACGTCGTGTCCCGTTCGTTGGTGTGGTGACGTGCTGGGTTCAGAACCGGGTGACGGTCAGATCGACCCGGGTGCCCCAGCGGTCGAACTCCGCATAGGCGGGCTGCCACCGGTCTGCGTACGTGCGGTGCGCGGACTCGGGCAGGAGTTGCTCCAGAACGGCCGTCGCTGTCCCCTCTGCGGCGCCGTCCAGGAGCCAGGGCAGGATTCGGGCCCCGTCGGCCCCGATCCGCTGGGCGTGGACGCGCCCGAACCACTCCCACTGCTCCTGGTCCAAAGCGGCCTGGGCCAGCGGGAAAACGGCCTCCTCCTCATGGCGCAGATGTCCGCGCAGACCGGCGGCCAGGGAGCCGGTGAGCTCACCGAACAGGTCGGGACCGGCATCCGGGTCGGTCAGCGCCTTGTCGATCGCCTCGAGCAGGCGGGCGAGCGCGGCGTGCTCGGCCTCGATCGCCTCAAGACGCACCAGGGAGAAGGGGTGTCCGTGCAGGGCCCGGCGCAGGGAGGGCCACAGCGCGTCGTCCTCGGCGGAGTGATGGGCGTGCAGGGCCGCCCGGAACAGCTCCCAGCCCGCGGTACGCAGGACCTCCCGGGGATCGGGACCCGCGCGGACCGTGGCCCCGGCGAGTAGGCGCAGTTCCCTGCGCAAGGCGCTGTGCATCGCGTACGTCACGGTCATGTCGAGCGTCTCTGTCATGTCGTGTGACTCCTCGTTCGGTGGCCCGGTGAGCCCGTGTCAGGCAGTGGCTGCGTGACCGGTTCCGCCGGGAACGGGGCAGCGCGAAGCCGCGCCCGACGGAGCGGGGCACCATGGGAAGGGGGACCGGGCGGGGCGACGAGCGGCCTGCCCGGGTGCCTCAAGCCTCCCGCGGGAGCCGCGTCCGGATCAACGCGGAATTCGTACGTCGATCAATAACCCGAGGGTTATCGGAGTGCCGGACGCGGCGGCGCGTCAGAACCGCAGGGCGCCGACCTCACGGACCGTGTCGGCGAGAGCGGCGGTCAGCTCGCTCTCCGCCTCGGTCCGCCAGACCAGGGCGTAGGACAGGGGCGCCAGGTCCGTGACGGGAAGCCAGCGGACGTGCGGCATGCCCCAGTGCCGGGTGACGTGGCTGGGGAAACTATGGACGATCTCGCCCATGCCGACCTGGTTGATCAGTTCCTCCGCGTTGGTCACGGGGCGCCCGCGCTCGATCGACCGGCCCTGGGGCGTACGGAAGGGCAGGTACGTGTCCTCCCAGTACTCCGGCATGTCCGGGGCGACGGCGTGCCGGAAGTCGGCGAACATCTCCAGGTGCACCGACGTCCGCCCGGCGAGCTCGTGGTCGGCGGCCACGGCGAGGACGCGGGGGTCCGTGCACAGGACCGGGCCGACGGTGAGGTCCGGTTCCTCCACGGGCAGCCAGGTGACGAGCACGTCCATGTCGTTGTCACGGAGCCTGCCGAACGGCTCGACGCACGCGAGCTGGCGGATCTCCAGTTCCCACTGCGGGAACCGCGCGCGGAAGGCCCTCCAGTAGCGGTGCATGTCGACGATGTTGAACGGCATCATGCCGACGCGGAGCCTGCCGGTGACGCCGCTGGCGGTCATCCGGGCGCGTTCCAGGGACTCGTGCAGGCCCGCGTAGACCGGCTGGAGGTCGTCGCGCAGCTGGCGTCCGACGTTCGTCAGGCGGACCGTGCGGCTGGTGCGCTCGAACAGCGGGGCGCCGATGCGCCGTTCCTGTTTCCTGATGGCCTGGCTGACCCGCGCCTGAGAGACCAGGAGCCGCTCGGCGCTCCGCCCGAAGTGCAACTCCTCTGCCACGACCAGAAATATCTCGATGTCCCGCAGCTCCATCACGCCCCCGTGTTCTTCTCCGCCGACAGCTCAGAGGCCGCCGAGCCGCAGAAGTATATGTGGATCACTGTTTAGTGCGCCGGAGCGACGTCCCTGGTCAGCTTCTCGTTCGCCCGCGACGGCCCGTGCCTCGGAGCCGTCCGACCAGCCCTTCCCGGGGGACAACCCCCCGAAGGACCAAGGGGGCAGCACCCGTGTGCCACCGGCTCGTCGCAGGTGAGGATCTCTTCAGGCGTCGGCCACGAACGCGAGGAGCTCACCGGCATGACCAGGCATCACCACCGGCACATCGGCCGCAGGGCACTGCTCGCCACCACGGGGATCGCCCTGGGAGCGGCCCTCACCCCCGAGGTGGCGCGGGCGGCCCCGGCCGCGGACGGGACGGCGCGGGCCGCCGCTCGGGTCCAGGACCCCGTGGTCCGCGCGCTGGAGCGGATCGCCCACCCGCTGCGCTCCACCGAGCCCGGTGGGGGCAGCACCGATCTGCGGGCGCTCGGCGCGATGATCGGCGGTGCCCGGGTCGTCGGCCTGGGCGAGGCCACCCACGGCTCCCACGAGTTCTTCACCATGAAGGAGCGGGTCTTCCGCCATCTCGTCCGGGAGAAGGGATTCCGCGCCTTCTCCCTGGAGTTCAGCTGGCCCGCCGGGCTGCGGATCAACGACTTCCTCCAGACGGGCCGGGGCGACGCCCGGCAGATCGCCGAGGAAACCTTCCCGGGCTCCCCCTGGGACCGCGAGGAGTTCGTCCACCTCATCGCGTGGATGCGCGACCACAACCGCCGCAACCCCGCCCGCACCGTCCACTTCGTCGGCAACGACATCGGCGCCCCCGCCGTCACCGACGCGTTCTTCGAGCGGATCACCGGCTACGTCCACCGGCGCCACCCCGCGCTGGCACCCCGCGTCGACGCGCTCTACACCGGGCTGCGCCCCCTCGACGACGTCTTCGCGTACTGGAAGAAGCCGCTCGCCGAGCGCCGGCGCCTCGCCGGCCGGGCACAGCGCGCCCTCGATCTGATCAGCGCGGCGGGCGGCCGGGACCGGGACGCCCACGCGTGGGCCGTGCAGAACGCCCGCTCCATCGCGGACACCGCCGAGTTCCTGACCGCGGACCCCAGTGACCCCGCCACCCTGCCCGGCTTCCAGCGCTTCCGCGACCGGGTCATGGCCCGGAACGTCCTGTGGTGGCAGCAGCGCACCGGCCACAAGGTGCTGGTCTCCGCGCACGACGACCACCTCGGTCTCATCGCCTCCGAAGCGGCGCTGTACCCCAAGACCCAGGGGTCCTTCCTGCGTGACGCGCTGGGCCGGAACTACCTGCCCGTCGGGATGACCTTCGACCGGGGCTCCTTCCTCTCCAAGGACACCGCCATCGGCGGCGACTGGAAGAAGTTCACCGTCGGCGCCGCCGTCCCCGGCACCAACGAGCACACCCTCGACCGGGTCCGCCACCGCGACTTCTACGCCGACCTGCGCGCGGCCCCGCCCGCCGCCCGCGACTGGCTGGACACCGCCCGCCCCACCCGCTTCATCGGCACGGAGTTCAGCAAGGACCGCCTCCACCACGACCTGGCGCTCGGCCGCGCCTACGACGTCCTGATCCACCTCCACGAGGTGGGCGAGGCCGTCCCGCGCGAGGCGTGACGCCTGCGGCCGGGCCTCGGCCGCAGACGGCCGCCCCGGGCGTGCCGAGCGGAGGCCCTCAGCCCTTCGGCCCGATGCCCAAGGACCGGACGAGTTGCGTCAGCTCCTCCTGGAACAGCTTCTCCGGGTTCGTGGTCTGGGTGCGCAGATGGCCGTAGATCTCCAGCGTGACCAGGCCGTGCAGATGGCCCCACATGCGCAGCGCGAGGGCCACTCCGGCCGGGGGGAGGTCGGGGAAGGCGGGGCGGACCTTGTCGAGGAGGCCGGGGTCGAAGTCGGACCACTGGAAGTCGCTGTCCGCGTAGAGGTGTGCGGCATGCGGCCAGGCGGTGGCGGCGAGGCCGGTCAGGGCCGTGCAGACCCGCTGCGCGGCGTCCGGGGCGGCACCGCCCTCGGGAGCGACGTAGCCGGGCACCGGATCGCCGTAGATGAGGCGGAAGCCTTCGGGGTTGGCAAGCGCCCAGCCGCGGAAGGCCCGCGCCCAGGCCTGGATCCGGTCGGCCGGGGACGCGGCGGAAGCGGTGTCCACCGCGGCGTCGACCGTGTCGGCGAGCGAGGTGTACACGTCGTCGATGAGCGTGGTGACCAGGTCGTCGCGGGTGGCGAAGTAGCCGTAGATGGCGTTGGGGGTCATGCCCATCTCACGGGCGATGGCGCGCAGCGTGATCGCGCCGGGGCCGCCCGAGGCCATCAACTCCAGGGCCACGCTCTTGATTTCGGCCGTCGTCTCGGCCCGCAGTCGCGCCCGCCGCCCCGTGGTCCCTGTACCCGCCATGCGGCCACTCTACAGCGTCGCGACACTGATTGCCGTACGAAAACTTCACGGCGTATAGTTTCCTCATGGCGTCCAGCCGGATGGCGGCAGCCACCGTGTCTGGGCATGAACAAGGGGAGAACCATGCACATCGGAGTGATCGGTGCCACCGGCACCATCGGCAGCCGGGTCGTCACCGAGGCGCTCGGCCGCGGGCACCGCGTCACAGCGCTCAGCCGCGACGCCTCGCAGATCGACGAGAGCCGCGCGAACGTCACCTGGAAGAGCGTGGACGTCCTCGACCCCGCGAGCATCTCCGCGATCCTGCCCGGCCTGGACGTGCTGATCAGCGGGTTCCAGCCGGGCAACGCGGCCAAGGACCTCGCGGACACCGTGCGGCGCTCCATCGCCGACCCCACGGTCCACGCCACCGCGGCCCGGGCGCTGGTCAAGGCCCTGGAGAGCCACCCGCGGACCCGGCTCATCGTGATCGGCGGGGCGGGCAGCCTGGAGACGGCGCCCGGTGTCGTTCTCGCCGACGACGTCGAGCGGATTCACGAGACCCTCGACCGGCTCGGGCTGCCCCGTGAGTACGCGGCCGCGGCGCGCGGCGCCCGGGACGGCCTGAACGTCCTCCGTACGTCGAACCGGCTCTGGACCTACCTCAGCCCCGCCGAGGAGATCGCCCCCGGCGAGCGCACCGGCCGCTTCCGGCTCGGTGGCGATCAGGTGGTGCGGGACGCCGAAGGCCGCAGCCGCATCTCCGCGGAGGACGCCGCCGTCGCCCTGATCGACGAGGTCGAAGTGCCCCGCTTCGTCCAGCGCCGATTCACCCTCGGCTACTGACGCACCATCACGACCGCCTCCGCGTTTCCCCGTGGGAGAGCCCCAGGTGCTCTCCCACGGGGTCGCCGCCCGCAGGCGGATGTTGACCTTGACGTTGGCGGCAGGGTTGCACGATGACCGGCATGAACAGCACCGCACCGCAGAGCAGCAGGATCGTCGCCGTCACCGGAGCCGGCACCGGGATCGGCCGGGCCACCGCACGCGCCTTCGCCGCCGAGGGCGCCCGCGTGGTCGCGATCGGGCGGCGGACCGGGCCCCTTGAGGAGACTGCGGCCGGGCACGACCGGATCACGCCGCTGGCCGCCGACATCACCGCCGATGGCGAGCCGGACCGGATCATCCGGGCCGTGCAGGAGACACACGGCCGACTGGACGTACTGGTCAACAACGCGGGCATCGTGCGCAGCGGGGCCCTCGGCACGATGACGCCGGAGACGATCACAAGTCAGCTCGCCACCAACCTCGTCGCCCCCATCCTGCTGGCCCAGGCCGCGCTGCCGCTGCTGGAGAAGTCGGGCGGGGTGATCGTCAACGTCAGTACGTCGGTGGGGCAGCGGGCCTGGCCCGGCAGTTCGGTCTACGCGGCCACCAAGACCGCCCTGGAGCTGCTGACCCGCAGCTGGGCGGTCGAGCTGGCGCCCCGCGGGATCCGGGTGGTGGCGGTCGCCCCCGGCGCGATCGACACCCCCATCGGCGAGCACCAGGGCCTGACGCCGGAGCGGAGGGCAGCGGTGCGGGAGTGGCAGCTGGCCCACACCCCGCTGGCCCGGATCGGTCGCCCCGAGGAGGTGGCGTGGGCGGTCACGCAGCTTGCCGCACCGGCCGCGTCGTTCGTCACCGGAGTGGTGCTCCCCGTCGACGGCGGAGCGGTCGTGGCGTGATACAAGTGGCGCCGGAGGTGGGGCGGGTGCGGATCGGTGAGCTGGCCGGGGCGACCGGGACGACCGCCCGTGCGCTGCGGCACTACGAGCAGGCCGGGCTGATCTCCTCGCAGCGCGCCGCCAACGGCTACCGCGTCTACGACGAGCGGGCGGTGGTGCGGGTCCGCAACATCCGCTACCTGCTGGCCGCCGGGCTCACCCTGGACGACGTGCGGGTGTTCCTGCCGTGCCTGGACGGCGACGTGGCCGCCGCGCCGCCCTCGGACAAGGGCCTGCGGGTCGCGCTGGACCGGCTGGCGGTCCTCGAGGAACGGATCGCCGCCCAGACCGAGGCCCGCGACCGGCTGCAAGCCGCGCTGCGACGGACGGCCGGTGGCCGGATCCGCCCGGTGGCCTGAGCACCCGCCCCGTCGCAGAGGCCGGACGCGGTACCCACCCCGAAGAAGCGTCACTGCTTGAGACAGGTGGCGGCGAGCGTCTGTTCAGGTCCGCGGACGTGGCGGTTCTGGGGCCTGTCACATTTTCCGGCGCCGGTGCGTCAGACCCATGACGGCGACGCCGGCGAGGCCGGCAAGCAGTCGCCGCCGTCCCCAGCACCTGATCCGCTCAGCAGTCCCCAAGGAGTCCCCATGTCCACCACCGCCACCATCGTCACCGTGCTCACCGCCGCCTGGGTCGGCTTCTCCGGCTTCTCCCTGCTGCGCAAGGCCGCCTTCGTCGCCGAACCCCTCACCCAGTACGGCGTACCCCAGTCCTGGTGGACCCCCCTCGGCCTGGCCAAGACCGCCGGAGCACTCGGCCTCCTCACCGGCCTCGCAGTACCCGCCATCGGCATAGCCGCCGCCATCGGCCTCATCCTGTACTTCGCCGGCGCCGTCATCACCGTGCTCCGCGCCCGCTCCTACAAGACCGTCGCCTTCCCCGTCCTCTACCTCGCCCCCGTCGTGGCCACCCTCGCCCTCGGCCACACCGCCTGACAGCAAACCCCCTCCCCCGCGACACCCCAGCCCGCGACCGGCCCGCCCCGCCGACCGCGGGCTTTCGCATGGGCAGGGACCGGCGGCCGGGCGGGAGCGGGCAGCACGACTGCGGCCACCCGCGCCGCCCGAGGCTCTCAGGGCTGTCTGACGGCGCCTCCTTGTGTCCCGGTGTGCCGGGCGACGGACAGCTGGCAGCTGCCGTCCGTGCACGAACGCCGCAGCCGACCGTTCGAGACGGTCTGCAGCAGTCCGATCACCCAGCACAGGGGGCATCCGCGCAACGCGAGCAGCCCCAGGGGTGCCAGCAGGAGCCCGACCAGCCCCACTGCCGGAATGAGCAGGACCGACCCGGCCAGGGCGCCGAACCCCAGCACGCCGCGCGCCAGGTGCCGGGGCAACGACGTGCTGGCGAAACTCCGTTGGTCAGTCATGGCCGACTCCGGGCAGGGCGGCGGGTGTTTCCTGCAACGCCTGGCGAATCGCCGCGCGGGCGCGATGCAGCCTCGATTTCATCGCGGCGGTGCTGAGGCCGAGCGCATCGGCGACCACGCGTCCGCTGTAGCCCTGGATGTCCCGCAGGACCAGTACACGCCGCTGGTCGGCGGGCAGGGCGGCGATCGCCGTCGCCACCCGGCCCGCTTCCAGGCGTCGCAGCACGTCGTCCTCGAACGACGGCACGACGGCGTCCGGGACCGGTCCGTGGCTGCGCAGCGTCAGCCGCGCCCGCCGCAGGCACTCGTTGCGGACGATGCGGAACATCCACGACGCGAGCGCACCGGAGGCTCGCAGCATTCCGATCTTGCGGTACAGGATGATCAGGGCTTCCTGCGCGGCGTCCTCGGCGTCCTGGGGAGTGGCACACAACGCGTGGGCGAACCGCTGCACATGCGGGTGCGAGCCGGTCACCAGAGCGGTGGTGGCCTCGACGTCGCCCTCCTGCGCCGCGGCGATCAACTGGTCGCCGGGCCATGTGAAGTCAGCCACGCGAGCGCCCCCGCCGACGCCGCACGAGGACACCGCACGCGCAGACGAGCACAGCCGTGACGATGACGGCACCAATGATCACGACAAACCTCCGGTTCCTGTGCCGACGCTCCTGTCCGCACGCGTTAAAGAGGCACGAGCACCGCCAAAGGATTCAGACCAGAAGCGGCTCTGTGGAACGCGCTCCCTCACATCGGCCGCCACGGCGGTGGCAGTGGCAGTGGCAGTGGCAGTGGCAGGCACGAGAGTGGTGCGAGCACGGTCGAGTTCCTCGCAAAGATCGTCCCTTTGTTCTACTCCTATGGAACGATCACCGCCATGGAGATCCTCCGGAACGTATTCCTCGTCTTCCATCTCTTCGGGTTCGCCGCGATCCTGGGTGGCCTCTTCTTCCAACTGCGCGGGAAAGACCCGGTGACGGGCAGCTACATGGTGAGCAGCGCGGTCGTCCAACTCGTCACCGGTGTGGGACTCATCTGGACCCGAACATCGCTGGACCTTCCGGTGGACCACGCGAAAATGGGGGTGAAACTGGCCCTGGACGTCCTGGTGGCGGTGACAGCCCTGGCGGGCATGCGCAACAAGCAGCCGTGGGCCTTCTATGCCGTGGGGGTGTTCACGGCGGCGGCGGCCGTCGTGGCCGTCGCGTGGAAGTAGCCCCGACGGGCACGGCGATCCAGCGGGCGGGGGCGCAGGCGGGGTTGCCGTCAGCGCCACGCGCCTCGGCGATGTCCCCTGACCGCGCGGGCTGTTCGGCAGATTCCGCGGGGCGGGGCGACGCCGCCGCGGAGCGCCGACCCGTGACCTTCACCGCCCCAAGGCCGATACTGCCCTCGACGACACTGTCAAGCCCCGACCCGGCAACCGCAGTTCAACCCCCCGTCCGCCCCCTCCAGGAGGTACCCACGCAGATGCTCATCAACGTCTCGTAGTTCGGTGCGGCCGCAGGCCAGGACCATGCTGAGAGAACCTCGGTCAGCAAACTCCCAGCCTGATTCAGGAGACGTGCACTTGGCGACTCAGCTCGTCCGCGGCATGGGCAGCTTCTTCAAGAACTGCGCCTGCACCCGTCAGCGCCATTACGCATCTGGTCACCCCCCTCCAGTCCATGCGCAGAACCCGGTAGCCGCAATGCCGCATGAGTGGCCGCCGCTGGTTCCCGGCGACCCCGAGGAGATCGCGCGCCGGGCCGCCGCCGTCCTCGACGACGCCTGGGCACGGCTCGACGCCCAGCAGCGAGCTGTCCTCCACCAGCTCACCCGTGCCTCCCCGCCGAGCCCACGTCGCCGCGGCCCTGGAGGAGTTCAAGGAGGCGATCCACATGTTCCGGCGCCGGGCGGACGACGAGGCGCGCCAGTTCGTAAGCCGCCAGCTCCCCCACCTGTACGAGGAAGGCGCCCGCGCGGCCGCCGAAGCCCTGGGGACGACGTTCACGTGGACGACGTTTCACCGTGATGCGCTTCAGTCGCTCGCCGCCGACTCCTACGCCGACTTCCTGCGCCGCTCCCAGGAAGCCGAGCGCATGGCCCACCAGGTCTACCGGGCCGTCCGCAAGGCCGCCCGGGAGGAAGTGCCGCTGCTCGCCGCGGGCAACATGACCGGCAAGCAGGCCGCGAAGAACCTCGCGGACAAGCTCCCCGAGCAGTACGCCCTGACCCACGTCGTCTACCGCAACGGCGCCCGCGTCCCGGTCCGGGTGTGGGCGCAGGCCGCGACGCTGACGAAGTCCGCCGTTGCCTACAACGCCGGAACCCTCAACCGCGCGCGTCAGGCCGGCGTGCGCCAGATCGAGGTCTTCGACGGCGGCGACTGCGGCTGGACCTCCCAGCAGGACCCCGACAAGGCGACCGGCACACGGCGCAGCGTCGAGGAAGCAACCGAGTGGCCGATCAGCCATCCGCGATGTCGCCGCCCCTTCGGGCTCCGCCCAGACGCTGTCCAGGATCTGGCACCTATCACGTGCTGGACGATCGTTCAGGAATGGAGAGGGCGCGTCATGGCGGTCATGACGGGGGAGTCAGGGAACGGCTGCCGGGTACCGATTGGTTGGTTCCCGGCGACGCTGAGGAGACCGCGTCCCGGGTTGCCGCCGTCCCTGGTGATGGCTGGTCACGACTCGACGCCAGCCGTCCGCTCTGTCTAACGGAGAGAGCGCAGCATGGTGGCGTAGAGCGGGGAGTCGGGGAAGGGACGGCGCTCTCCGACCTTCACGTACCCCCATCGCTCGTAGAGGGCCTGGACCCGGGGGTGTGCCGTGTCGACCAAGAGGACGGCCAGGTGCTCGTCGCGGCCGTCGAGGAGGGCCTCGTGGAGCTTCTCTGAGATGCCGGTCCTGCGCCACTTGGGGCGGATCATCAGTTCGGAGACGGCGAAGGTGCTGGACTTGTCGGGGGCGATGGTGCGGTGCTCGCGCCACCACTCCCGGCCCGGGTTCGAAGGCGCGCCGTAGGCGGGAAGCCAGTGGCCCTCGGCCAAGAGCGGGGCGACGACGGCGTCGATGCACTTCGTCCCCCCATCCCGTCGCGGTACGCCTGGCGGGTGGTGCCGCCCTTGCCGTGGCACACATCCCGGACCGAAGGTCCCTGGGGTTCCCTCCGAACGGGTCCGCTCAGCGGGGCCCAAACGGCCCTCGCCCAGGGCCTGTTGAGGACGGGGCGGAAGGGTGCGCGAGTGACAGAGTTCAAGTGTTCCCAAGGAACCTCGGTCCGGCCGGACTTCCCGAGTCGTGCCCCTCACGGCGCCTTCCGCGCACTCCGCACCCATCTTCGGAGACCTCCATGCCCTTTCACGTCGCATCCGAGACCGGCAAGCTGAAGCAGGTCATCCTCCACCGGCCCGACCTGGAACTGAAGCGCCTCACGCCCACCAACAAGGACGCGCTCCTCTTCGACGACGTGTTGTGGGTCAAGCGTGCCCGCGAAGAGCACGACGCCTTCGCCGATGTCCTGCGCGACCGCGGCGTCCGCGTGCATCTGTTGGCGGACCTGCTCACCGAGACGCTGTCCGCCGTCGACGCGCGACAGCTCGTCCTGGACAGGGTCTTCGACGAGCGCGAGTTCGGCGTCCTCGGCACAGATCGGCTGCGCGCGTACTTCGACTCGCTGGAGCCCGCGGCTCTGGCTGCCTGTCTCATCGGCGGCGTCACGAAGGGCGAGCTGCTCGACCGCGTGACGTCCATGCCGAGCGTCCGACTGCACGCCATGGCGCCCGACGACTTCCTCCTCGCCCCCCTGCCCAACCACCTCTTCACCCGTGACACGTCATGCTGGGTGTACGACGGCGTGAGCGTCAACCCGATGAAGAAGCGCGCCCGACGACGGGAGACGGTGCACTTCGAAGCCATATACCGGCACCACCCCCTTTTCGAGAAGGGGGAGTTCAGCCGGTGGACCGATGGGCAGGAGGCCTACCCCGCCACCATCGAGGGCGGCGACGTCCTGGTCATCGGCAACGGCGCCGTCCTCATCGGCATGAGCGAGCGCACCACTCCGCAAGCCGTGGAGAACCTCGCCCTGCGGATGTTCGCGGAGAGTTCCGCCCGCCGCATCGTGGCCGTCAACCTCCCCAAGAGCCGCAGCTTCATGCACCTCGACACCGTCATGACCATGGTCAGCGGTGACACCTTCACCCGCTACGCCGGGCTCGGCGCGCTGTCCTCCTGCACGATCGAGCCCGGCGACGGAGGGCACGGTCTGAAGGTCACCGATCACGTGCCCGACCACATGGAGCAGGCCATCGCCGACGCCCTGGGGCTGCCGTCCATCAACGTGCTCACGCCCAGCCAGGACGTCCGGTCTGCCGAGCGCGAGCAGTGGGACGACGGCTGCAACGTCCTGGCCGTCGAGCCCGGCGTGGTCGTCGCCTACGAGCGCAACGTGACCACCAACACCTACCTGCGCAAGAGCGGGATCGAGGTCATCACCGTGCGGGGCAGCGAACTCGGCCGTGGCCGCGGCGGCCCGCGCTGCATGAGCTGCCCCATCGAGCGCGACGCCGCCTGAGCGCCCGCCCCACTGTCCCCCCGCCCCCTGTACACACCAGGAGCCTCACCATGTCCGTCGGCCTGCGTCACCGCCCCTTCTTGAAGGAACTCGACTTCACCTCGGAGGAACTCCACCACCTGCTCGAACTCTCTGCCTCCCTCAAGACGGCCCGCCGCGAGGGCCGGGAGGAGCAGCGGCTGCGCGGCAAGAACATCGCTGTCATCTTCGAGAAGACCTCGACCAGGACCCGGTGCGCCTTCGAGGTGGCCGCTCACCAGCAAGGCGCGCACGTCACCTACCTCGACCCGGCCGGCTCGCAGCTCGGCCACAAGGAGTCCATCAAGGACACCGCCCGCGTCCTGGGCCGGTACTACGACGGCATAGAGTACCGGGGCAGCGACCAGCGCCTGGTAGAGGAGTTGGCCCGGCACGCCGGCGTTCCGGTCTGGAACGGCCTGACCGACCAGTGGCACCCCACGCAGTCGCTCGCCGACGTGCTGACCATGTGGGAGCACACCGACCAGCCCCTGAACCAGGTGTCCTTCGCCTACCTGGGGGACGCCAGGAACAACGTCGGCAACTCGCTGCTCGTCACCGCGGCGATGCTCGGCATGGACGTACGCATGGTCGGCCCGCGCTCCCTGCATAACGCCCCCGAGGTCGTCGACGAGGCGCGGCGGGCGGCGGCCGTCAGCGGCGCGCGGATCACGTTGACCGAGGACGTGGCCGAAGGAGTGGCGGGCGTCGACTTCCTGTACACCGACGTATGGCTGTCCATGGGCGAGCCGCCGGAGAAGTGGGACGAGCGCATCACCCTGCTCAAGCCGTACCAGGTGACCGACAAGACCCTGCAGATGACGGGTAGTCCCAGGGTCAAGTTCATGCACTGCCTGCCTGCCTTCCACAACAGCGACACCAGTGTGGGCGCCAGGATCGCGGCCCGGACCGGCCTGACCGCGCTGGAAGTCACCGACGAGGTCTTCGAGTCCTCGCACTCCATCGTGTTCGACCAGGCCGAGAACCGGCTCCACACCATCAAGGCGGTCCTCGTCGCCACCCTCAGCGGCTGAACGCCCCCTGCCACCACTGGAGATCACCTCATGCGTGTAGTCGTCGCACTGGGCGGCAACGCCCTCCTCCGCCGCGAGGAGCGGCCGGACGCCGCCGTGCAACTGAAGAACGTCCGCGCAGCCGTGGACGCGCTGGCTCCCCTCGCCCGCCGACACGAGCTGGTCATCACCCACGGGAACGGCCCCCAGGTCGGCGTGCTCGCCCTGCAGAGCGCCGCCGACCGCTCGCTCAGCAGCCCCTACCCCTTCGACGTCCTCGGCGCGGAGACACAGGGCATGGTCGGCTACTGGCTGCTCCAGTCCCTTCAGAACGCCCTGCCCGACCGCCAGGTCTGCGCCCTGCTGAACCAGACGCTCGTCTCCGCGGCCGATCCTGCCTTCGCCGACCCGGCCAAGTTCGTGGGTCCGGTCTACGACCGGGCCGAGGCCGAGCGGCTGGCCACCGAACGGGGCTGGGCCGTCAAACAGGACGGCACCCATTGGCGCCGCGTCGTGCCCTCCCCTCGTCCGCAGCGGGTAGTGGAGACCCGGCTGATCCGGCTGCTGCTGAACTCCGGTGCGGTGGCCGTGTGCGCCGGCGGCGGTGGCGTGCCGGTCATCCGTGACGAGGAAGGACGACTGACCGGCGTCGAAGCCGTGGTGGACAAGGACCTCACAGCCGCCCTGCTGGCCGATGCGCTCGACGCCGATGCGCTCCTGCTGCTCACGGACGTCCCTCACGTCTCCCTCGACTACGGGGCCCCCGACGCCCGGCCCATCGGACGGACCACGCCCGCGGCCCTGAGAGCCCAGCGGTTCCCCGCCGGGTCCATGGGGCCCAAAGTCGACGCCGTGTGCCGGTTCGTCGAGCTCACCGGCGGCATGGCGGCCATCGGCGCCCTGGAGGACGCCCAGGCCGTCCTCGACGGCGCGGTCGGCACCGTCGTCACCCCCAGCGGCCGCGACATCGGCCGCAACGGACCACAGGACCTGACATGACCGGCAGCGGCGCCCCCGTACAGCCGCAGCCGACCGGGGCGGATGCCCCCGACCTACCCGAGGGCCCCGGGCGGCGGTTCCGGTTGCCATCCGCCTTCACCGTTCTGGCCGCCGTCACCGTCGCTGTCTGGGTCCTGACCTTCGTGATCCCCGCCGGCCGCTACGACGTGAAGGACGGCAGCCCCGTCCCCGGCACGTATCACTCGGTGGAGACGGGGACCGGTTTCTGGGACCGGCTGAAGGATTTGTTCCTCTCGCCGGTCAACGGTCTGTACGGCGTCACGGACGACCAGACCGGGCTTACCGCTCCCGGGGGCGCCGGCTCCTTCGCGGGTGCCGCCGGGGTGTTCCTCTTCATTCTGGCCGTGGGCGCCTTCATCACCGTGGCGATGCGCACCGGCGCCCTCACCGCCGGAGTGGCCCGGCTCGCCCAGCGCCTCCGGCACCACAGGACCCTGCTCCTCGTCGCCCTCCTGACGGTGTTCTCCCTCGGCGGGACCACCTACGGCATGGCCGAGGAGACCCTGGGCTTCTACGGGCTTATGACCCCCCTGGTACTGAGCCTCGGGTACGACCGCATGGTCGCCGCAACCGTCATCATGGTGGGCGCCGGGGTCGGCACCCTCGCCTCGACGGTCAACCCCTTCGCCACCGGAGTGGCGTCCGACAGCGCCGGCATCGGCACGGGCGAGGGCATCGTCCTGCGGCTGGTGATGTGGGTCTGCCTGACCGCGCTGGCGGCGGCCTACGTCGTGCGCTACGCCCACCGGGTCGCTGAAGACCCCTCGCGCTCGCTGACGCCCCTCACCGAGGACGACCGCCGCATCACGAGCGAGGGCAGCGCGGCGGCCGGACTCACGCGCCGCCAGCAGACCTGCCTGTACCTCTTCGCGGCCACCTTCCTCTTCATGATCTTCGCCGTGGTCCCCTGGTCCGACCTGCACCTCACCTTCCTGCCCACACTGGGGTGGTACTTCCCCGAACTCGCCGCCCTGTTCATCGTCGCGGCGGTCGTCGTCGGGCTGGTCGGCGGCCTGGGCGAGAAGGGGACGACCAGCGCCGTCACTGCCGGTGCCGGAGACTTCATCGGAGCGGCGATGATCGTCATGCTGGCCCGGGGCGTCACGGTGATCATGAACAACGCCAGTGTCACCGACACCATCCTCGACGCCCTCCAGAGCGCGGTGGCCGGCACCTCTTCCGGTGTGTTCGCCGTCCTGATGCTCCTCGTGAACCTCCCGTTGGCCTTCTTTGTCCCGTCCTCCTCCGGCCATGCGGCCCTCGCCATGCCCATCCTGGCTCCGCTGGCGGACTTCGCGGGAGTGAGCCGGTCCCTGGTGGTGACCGCGTACCAGTCGGCCTCCGGCTGGGTGAACCTCGTCACGCCCACGTCGGCCGTCGTCATGGGCGGTCTCGCCCTCGCCGAGGTCCGCTACGACCAGTACCTGCGCTTCATGGCTCCCCTGATGGGCGTCCTGTTGGTGGCCGTCACCGGGTTCTTGGCCCTCGGCGCGGTCCTGGGCTGAGCCCGGTGGCACGTTCCGGCACCGGCGGGCCGCTCAGGCTGTTCGCCGGGCGTAGTCGTCTCGCTCATCCCGGCCTCCTGCCGGCGTCCGTACGTCATCAGCGAGCGACGGGCACCTCGCCAACGCAGAGCACGGCGCGCCAAGTCAGGTCGTAGAGCTGCTCCACGGCGGCGCGGCCCCATGGCGTCGACCGCCACGGTGACGAGCGAGGTGCCACCCGGCATCAGTTGCTGCCGGGCCTCCACGCGGGCCTGCGCCACCGAGTAGCACAGGCAGCACGAAGGCCGACACCACCCCAGGGCGGTGTCGGCCTTCGGTGAGTCCGCGCGGCAACGCGGAACTCGAAGTCCCTGCTGATCAGCGGTTGGAGCCAGAAGCCATCAGGGTCTGCCGCATCGTACGAGTTCTCCAGCCCGGCTCGCAGCCGTACGGCGGGCCCGGCAACCCGGGCGTGACACCCCTGCCGGGCGGCATCCGGACGTTTCTCCCCGCTGCCAGGACCACCAGCTGCCCTCGGACGGCCCTCACTAACACAGCAGGCAAAGTCCGCCCGTGCTTGCCTGGGAAAGCTGCAGCCCCGACCGGCCGAATTCCGGTCCGGCTCTCCCGGGCCGACCGACAACTTGCGGAGCACCCCATGAAGATCCCGCGTACCGCGCTCGCGCTTCTCACCACGGTGCTGCTCACCAGCGGCACCGCCCTCGCCGCCGTGCCTGCGCATGCCGCCCCCCGCGCCGACCCCCGTCCTCCCGTCACCAGCGACTTCGGCGGCTTGAACCTGCCGGTCCCACTGCCTTCGAACTGCGAGAAGCTCCTCAGCCGCTTTCCCTTCCCGCGCTTCGACGGCACTCTCCCGACGCCCCTCAAGCCGTACCGGGAACAGCTCCTGGAGCTGCGGGATGAGCTCATGGACAAGATTGACCTCGGGCAGTACCTGCCGCAGATCCCAGTGCTCCTCTCCGCGGCAGATCGGACGTGCGAGAAGCTGCTCCGCTGGGAGAAGCCGCTCACTTCCCTCAGTAGCTCCACCGCGTAAAAGCTGTTCCAGCGGCACGCGTCGCGCTTGCCGGAGTGCCCCGGGCTCCAGTGCCTGCATCCCGAGGATGATGATGTCCGGTACGAAGACCTCGAGTGCCTGTTTCTCACCTGCATGCCGTGCAGGCGAGAAACAGACACTCACTGGTGCCTGCGCGCAGGTCAGTCCTTCGGAAGCTCACTCTCCATGAGCCTCAGAACTTGCTGCTGACGTTGACATGCCAGTGCTGTTCACCGATTGCAACCGGTGGCACGGCGACGCCGCCTGGGAGATGGCTGGATCAAGACAGCCTCGTGTGGAGTCGATCTGCGTTGGTGGTGAAGCGGCCACTAGCGTGTGCCTCGGAGATCAATCAGGCAGCGGCTAGCGGTAAGGAACGATCTTGCTGGCTAGCACGGGCAGGAGGCTTGTCAGGCGGCCCGGACGGCGGTGGCCGGATGCGTGAGCGCGACATCGGGCCACACCGGTCTGCGGGCCAGGCGGCGGGTCATGAGGGTGGTGGCGGCGAGGGTGAGCATCGCTTCGGCGTGTGCGGGCAGGCGTTCGTAGTCGCGGACCACGCGGCGGGCGTGCATGATCCACGCCCGGGAGCGCTCGGCGATCCATCGCCGCGGCAGCAGGACGAAGCAGGTCGCGTCCCGGGGACGGCTGACGGTCTTGACGGTCAGGTTCAGGTGTGATTTTGCCCAGGTGATGAGGGTTCCGGCGTAGGCGGTGCCCGCCCGCACGACGGTGATCTGCGGGTGCGCGCGGCGCAGCGGGCAAGGACGGTACGGGCGGCGTTCGCGTCGTGTGTGTCGGCGGGGGTGACGGTGACCAGCAGCGGCAGTCCGTGCAGGTCGGCCACCGCGTGTCGTGTGCGGCCGTTGGTGCGTTTGACCGCATCGAAGCCGCGCGAGGTCCGGGTGACGGTTTCGGCGGCCTTGACGGACTGGCTGTCGATGACCGTGGCCACCGCGTGCGGTGAGGCGCCCAGCGCGCGGCGTACCCGGCGCCGCAGTTGGTCCCGGAGCTGGTCCAGGACGCCGCGCTTGGCCCACCGGCGGAAGAAACCGTACACGGTGGTGTGGGGCGGGAGGTCGACGGGCAGGGAGCGCCAGCGGCAGCCTTCGAAGCACACATAGCGCAGGGCGTCGACGATCTCGCGGCGCGGCTGGGCCTCCGGTCGGCCGCCGCGCGGCGTGGACCACGCCGCGCTGCGGCAACAGGCCCTCGATCACGGCCCATTCCGCGTCGGTGGTGTCCGAGGGGGAGCGGCGTGTCCGCATCGGTGTCCCCGGCTTTCAGGCCATCAGGCCGAGGGTGGACTCGGCGGAGTTCAGCTGCACGACCAGATGCCGCACTCGCGTGTCGTCCGGAGCCAGCACCGTGTGCGGGGTGATGGTTCCGGTGATCAGGCGGCGGATCGCGGTGAGCTTCTCGCGGACCTTCGTCACCTCATACACCGCCAGCTCATCAGGATCGACCGTGAACATATGGCCGTCCTGGCGGGTGACGACCAGCGGCGGCCAGCCGCGCTCGGCGATGACATCACGCAGCATGGCCAGCCCGGCACGGGCCTGGGCAGGAGCGAGCTCGCACGCGGCCAGCAGCTGGGGGAAGCGCAGGCCCGCGGGGCGGGCTTCGAGCAGGATGTGGCACAGGCATTCGGCATGCCGCCGGGCCGCATCACCGCGGCGCCGTGACACCGCCATGGCTACTCGCCCCGCAGCAGCCGGGCCCGCTCCTCGTCCATGTCCGTCTCCCCCTGGAGACCGCGTGCTCCACCCAGTCACACGCGGCGCACACCCGAACCAGGTTGTGCTCGATCACCTCGTGCGCGTCCGGCGAGAGGTCACGGTCACGAACCAGCGGCACCAAACGGCTGGTGGAGGCCACGAACTTGTGACAGGCCCCCACGAGGTCGAGGAACTCCAGGGTGCGGTCGATCGCCCTCACACCCGGCGCCACCGGGCTCCCCTGGCGGCCGGGCAACAGGTCCCGGGCGGACTCCTCGGTCGTCTGTTGTGCGCGCTGGTTCTGAGCCTTATGGTGCTCGCCACGCGTGACGGGCACGTCCAGCACCAGTCCCCTGCATCGAGCAGCTCCTGCCCCGCAGCCCCGAGGGCTGGGCATCGGTCGCCCCCCGCTGCCGACCGGCCGACCCGGTGTGCGGCCCCTCACGGGTCCGGGCGGGTCCGAACGACGCGTCCGGGCGGGTCCGAACGGATTCGGGCTGGAAGATCCCCGCCCGTCCCGCAGAGGGCCGCGCCACTCCCGCCCGGTGCAGGACCGGGCGGGAACGGCGCGGTGATTGCGTCAGTTGCTCCCCTGCGGGCTCGGGACCGGCTCGCAGGGTGCTGCCTTGCCCCGGATGCCGTAGAAGCTCGTGAAGGCCATGTCGTTGCCGGCGTAGAACCCGGTGCCGCGCTCCATCACCATGGTGTCGCCCCGATGGAAGACCAGCTTCCACACCTTGGCGTACGGTCCGCCGGGCTTGCCCTCGCGCAACCCGGCCGGGTCGGGCTTCGTTTCCTTACGCCCGCCGGTGCCGTCGCCCTTGTCGTGACGCTCGGCATTGAGAAGGCTGATGACGGTGTTGCCGATCATCTTGCCCCGCGGCATGTCGCAGACCTTGCCCTTGGGCAGCTCGTCCACCGACACCCGGACCCCGGCCGCGCGCAGCTTGTCGGCCAGCGCGTCCTGCTCGCCGGTGTCGAGCGTCAGATCGTTGACGGTGACACGCACCTGACCACCGGGAAGCCGCTCCACGGCATACGCCGACGAACCCCCTTCGCCCCCCGGCACGACGATCGCCGTCACGGTCGCCGCCGCGCAGGCCGCCAGGACCGCACCGGCCCGCACCGGCGTCACCAACCGCCGGCGCACCGGCACCACAGCGGGCCGCGAGTCTGCCCCTGCGCTCTGCAGCCGCGCCTCGCGCTGCAGTTCTTCCAGCAGCCGGTCCTCGAACGTCTGGGTGCTCATGACTCTCCCCCTGCGTAAGCGATCGTGGTGGTAGGTGACTCGGCCTGCCGCGCCTGCTCGGCGTGCCCTGTGCGTTCGTCCTGGCGCGTGCGCGAAACGACCGGCTTGTGGTGCCCGGCCTGCCGGACCTCCTGCTGCTCGCCCGCGAGTTCCTCGGCGCCGCGCAGCTTTCTGCGCGCGCGGTGCAGCCGTACGCGGGCGGCGACCTGGGTGGTACCCAGGGCTGCCGCCGCCTCGCTGACGGTCAGCTGGTCGACGGCGACGAGTTCGAGCACAGCGCGCTCGCTCTCGGGCAGACCGGCGAGCAGCTCAAGGGCCCGCCGTCCGCCCCGCTCGGCGTCGAGCTTCTCCTCGAGCCGCGCGATGTCGTCGTCGTCGAGCAGCCGCCGCCCCGCGATCCGCGCGCCCAGTCCGACCTGCCGCGAACTGCGCCGGTACTCGGCGCGGACGACGTTACGACCTATGCCGAACAGCCAGGCCGCCTCGCTGCCGCGCCCGGGCCGATACCCATCGGCCGAGTCGACCACCGCGAGAAAGACATCGGCGGTGAGATCCGCGACGGTGTGCGGATCGCTCACCCGCCGTGCCACGAACCGCGTCACGGCGTCCACGTGCCGCCGGTAGAACTCCTCGAACGCCTGCGGATCCCGCAGCCCGCCCCCGGGCGGCCCGCCTCTGCTCCTGCTCTCGGTCCCCATCACTCTCCTCGACACCCTGATCGATCAGCACCAATGCTGCGTACGACTGTTCTTGGACGGAGAGGGCCCTGGCGTTACACGGGCGGGCGGCTTCGGCGCGCCGGCGATCCAGCGCAGGCCGTTCGACGTCGGCGCGGGCCTGCGCCGCCTGGCCGAGGAGGGCGGATACGTCCTGCCCGCCACCGACGTGTCCTCGGTGTCCAGGGCCGGCCACAAGCTCTCGGTCCTCGTGCGCTGGTTCCTCGACCAGCGCCGCGCCGTGGCAGCTCGCCGCCGAGGCCGGACACCGCGGCGCGGCCTACTGCCTGCACCTGCACCACCTCGGACGCGGCGAGACCGCCGAAGGCCAGCACTGGCTCCACGAACTCCAGCACGCCCTGGACGGCCCCGACATCGACTTCGTCATCGGCATGGGGCAGTTCGCCGTCTACATGTGCGCCCCCCCCCCGGTGCCCCAGGGCGCCGGACTCACCGCCGAGGTCGAACGCCTCGCCTCCCGCGGCGACGCCGAGCCCGTCCTGGTGTGCAGGCCCGAACGGGAAATCGCCGACCGGCTGCAGCACTTCGCCCAACAGCCCTGACCAGCCCGAAAAAGGCGAAGAGCCCCCGGCGGTCTCCGGTTTCCAGGCCACCGACCGCCGACAGGCTCCGCAACCCGGCACAGCCCTCCAGAAAGGACTCACCGCGATGCGGCGTACGCCCGCGACCGCACAGACGGCCATCGCCTCCCTCGACAAACCCCCGCCCACCCCTACCGTCCGCATCCGCCGATGGCTGCGCCGCCGACGCCGCTACGCCGCCCTCCACCTCCTGCGCGGCCTTTGCTACGGCCCGGCCGGCGTCGGCTTCTACTGGCTCCAGCACCGCTTCTGACCCGGCAGATCCTTGTGTCCGCACCCTTGGGCGTGAGCTTCGCCCAGATCGTTCCCCTCCCTCACGAGGTCACTGGCGAGCTCAAGCAGGCCCTCGTCGAGTGCTCATGGCGGTCCGCGCGTCATGACGCGCTCATTCGCGCATTCACCGCACTGCAGCGGTCCACTCCCGGCAGTACATGGCTCTTTACAGGGCACTTCAGCTCCATCCCCGCATGGCGCGGGCACGGAGCGAGGAGACTGTGGGCCTTCCTGGGCGGGAGACTCCTCTCGCATGGTGGACGTGTCACGCAAGATGGTGGGGAATAGCGATCGTGGCCGGTCAGCAGCGGCTGGCAGGAAACCTGCCGGTGGCGAAGAGCACGATGGTGGGCCGTCGTAGCGAACTGGCAGACATCCAGGGACTGTTGGCGGGGGTGGGGCCTCGGCTGGTGACGCTCGTGGGGGTCGGCGGGGTGGGCAAGACCCGGCTGGCCCTGGAGGCCGCGGCCGGGCTGCAGCCCGCGTTGCGGGACGGGGCGTGGCTGGTGGAGCTGTCGCCGCTGCGCCAGGGCGCACTGCTGCCGCACTCCATCGCCGAGACGCTGCCCCTTGCGGACCAGACCACGCGGTCGATGCTCGAAGTCCTGGTCGGCTATCTGGCGGGCCGGGAGCTGCTCCTGGTCCTGGACACCTGCGAGCATCTGACCGACGCCTGCACGCTGATGATTCCGGCGCTGCTGCGGGCCGCGCCGGGCCTGCGGATCCTCGCCACCAGCCGACGCGCCCTGAACATGGTCGGCGAGCAGGTGCTCACCATCGAGCCGTTGCCGGTGCCGGAGCCCGACGACCCCGCCGCGTCGAGGGCGGATGCGGTGGTGCTGCTGGCCGAGCGCGCCGCGCGCCAGGTCCCCGGCCTTGTGAGCGGAGACGCCGACCTGGCAGGACTGGTCGCACTGAGCCGCCGCCTGGAGGGCCTTCCGCTCGCCATCGAACTGGCCGCGGCCCGCCTGGGCGGATTGACCGTACAGGAGCTGACCGCGCGTCTCGACGACCGGTTCGCCATCCTGGGGGAGACCGACAAGGTCGTGTACGGGGTCGAGCCGCCATGGCACCAGGCCCTGCTGACCGCGATCGGCTGGAGCCACGAGCTGTGCAGCCCGGCCGAACGACTCCTGTGGGCACGCCTGTCGGTGTTCGCCGGGACCTTCGACGCCGAGGCGGCCCGCGCGGTGTGCGCCGACCGGCATCTTCCGGAACCCCGCGTGACCGGGCTGCTGGACTCCCTGGCGCAGAAGTCGATCCTGACCTGGCACCCCACCGTGGCCGGCGAGCGCTACGGGATGCTGGACACCCTGCGCGAGTACGGCGTCGGATGGCTACGTCACCTGGGCGAGCAGGACGAGATGCGCTGCCGCCACCGCATTCACTACCGGGCGCTCGCGCTGCGGGCGGAGGCCGCCTGGATGGGGCCGGAGCAGATCGCCTGGTACGAGCGGACGTCCGCCGACCACGCCAACTTCCGCGCCGCCCTGGACTTCTGCCTGGGCGAGGGCGAGGACGCACACACCGCGCTGGAGATGGCCGGGGCGCTGTGGTTCTTCTGGCTCGCCTGCGGCTTCCAGCGCGAAGGCCGCCACTACCTCGACCGCGCCCTGCGGCGCTGCCCGAAGCCGGGTCCGCCCCGCAGCAAGGCACTGTGGGCCTGCGGCACGATCATGCTGCAGCAGGGCGACCGCGACGCGAGCATACGGCTGCTAAAGGAGTTCCGGGCCGACGCCGAGGCGGCGGGCAGCCCGGCCATGCTGATCGCCGCCGCCTTCCTCGACGGCGCGTACTTCATGCAGGGTGAAAACCCCGCGCAGGCAGCCGCGGTGTTCGAGGCGGTGCCATACACCCAGGATCACGGCAGCGCGTACCTCGGGGCGCGCCTGCTGACGTGGCTGAGCCACACCTTCACCCACACAAGCCTGGGTAAATACGCGGACGCCGCCACGGCAACCGATGTCCTGCACGCGGAGTGCGTCACGCGCGGCGAACGGTGGATCCGGGCCTACGCCGACTACGTACAGGGGCTGGCGGCGCACGGCCTCGGCCAACTGGACCAGGCCACCACGCACGCCCGCACGGCCCTGGAGGGCAAGGCCCTGCTCCACGACATCCTCGGCATCGCCATGGCCATCGACCTGCTGGCCTCGCTGGCCGCCGCCACCGGACGGGGCGAGCGAGCGGCCCGGCTGCTCGGCATCGGCCAGCAGATCTGGAACACCATCGGCCGCTCCCAGATCGGCTTCCCCGATCTCGTCGCCGCCCGCGAAGCCTGCGAACGCCAAGCACGCGAGACCGCCGGAGACGCCGCTTACGAAGACGCCTACCGTACAGGTCTGGACATGAGCATGAACGACGGCATCGCCTACGCCCTGCAGCAGCCCTGACCCACAGACGGACGCCCGGTCAGGCGTGCACCACCCGGCCGCTGCTACTTCAGCCACACTCCGATCAGGAACCACCGTGTGGAAGGACGGCCCTATCTCCTCAGCGAAGATCCGCAAAGAGGCCTCCACGCTCAGCGTGTCCTCGTCCCCGATGGGCTGGTGACCGCGGTGGCCGCGCAGCGGCCCGAGATCCAGGGCCGTATCGCCCAGCGTGAACTGGCACCGGGTCATCGTGTGCACCAGCTTCACCGACTCCGTCACCAGTTCCTCGAACCGGGCGCGCAGCACACTCCCGATCGTCTGGGCCACGGCACTCACCCCTCACGGACCGAAGCGCCGGAATCTTGCAGCACGGGGAAGGCTCCGGCCCTGACCCGGCCGCCGCCTCGGCCCACGTGGACGACTGCGAGGCACCCTGGCGCTGATCGCGCACTTCCGCGACATCAGCACCGCCCGGATCAGGTACGGGCTCGCGTGCCGCTCCGCCCGGAACGTGGCCGAGGCGTCGCACCAGCGGCGCCACTGCGCAGCGCGCTAAGCAGCGTGTACCACCAGCAGACCAAGAACCTCCTGGTGTCGTACTCGCCGAAGAAGCTCGGCTTCTTCTGAGCGATCAGCTTCGATGTGCTCCAGTGCAGCTTCGCGCCGACGGCCGGGCGTCAGGGCTGACGTCCAGGCGGCCGGTGTCCGCGTCGAACGCCACCGCCTGGGCGCGGCCAGTGAGTTCGGGCACGGCCGTGGCGAGAATGGAGTCGAACCGGATGAAGACGCTGCAGTCGGCGGCCGGGGCGGTCAGGCCGCGCTCGGTCATCATCATGCCGATCGCCGCGCCGAGCCCGAGCGGCTCGCGCCCCTCACGCCGTACGACGGCGGTGGTGCGCCGCTTGGGCTTCCTCGTCTGGGTGTTGCCGTTCTTGTCCGCCGCTTCCTGGGCCGCGACCAGGGCTTGGCGCGCAAGGTCGATGCCGCTTGGCTCGGTCATGTGATCATCGCCCCGGCCGTGCTCGGGGTGAGCTCGCGCAGCTGCTCCAGCCGTGTCGCGAGCATGTACTTGGCCACGCGCTGGCGGGCCGTGTCGGCGGCAGCGCCGTGGCACGTGCCACCCGTAGATTCCTTGAGACTGCCGGCGCCGCCAGCACGCCAAGATCGTCTGGGGTCTCGTGCTCGACCTGCTGACGCGTCAGCTCGCCTTCGGACACCGCCGTATCAACCAAGGACCTGTTCGGCAGGGCCCACTGACGACGTGGGTCGAGGACGAAGGCTGCCAGCCTCTTGGGGTCACCTCGGCTCCGGAGCGCGCCCGCGTGGGTATGCAGCAGATAGAACGGTGTGATGTCCGCAGGCAAGCCCCGAGCCCGGCTGTGCGGGGCGGAGAAGGAGCCTGATCATGGAAGTTCCGGGCCGGTCGGCGCGGCCGGCCCGGAACACCACACACGCGGGCTGGCGGTGTCACCGTGGACAACGCTGCGCCGCACCATGCCGCACGGCGCCGAAGCGTGGCACCGCTCTCGGACGGCTGCGCGAGCTGACACTCTCCTTTACACGATCGCACCGGTAGTGGCGCCCGTCCGCTGTACCTCAGGAGATTCCCATTGTCCGCCTGCACACCACCACCGCTGGTCCCGGTCCGCGGCCCACGGGGGCTGCCCGGGGTGGGGAACCTCGTGCCCTTCGGGAAGGACCCGCTGGGGTTCCTGGCGCGGCTGCGCGATGACTTTGGGGACGCCGTGACCTGGTCACTGGGCCCCCTGCGCAACGTGTTCCTGTCCCATCCCCGGCACATCGCCGAGGTGTTCGCAGCACGCGAGAACACGTTCGACATCGCGGCGATCGGCTGGGCCTTTCAGCAGATCACCGGGCAGAGCCTCATTCGCAGCACGGGCAGCCAGTGGCGGCGCAAGCGTGCGCTCCTCCAGCCCGCCGTCCGGCCGCGCCAGGTACGCGCGTACGCCACGACCATGGCCACCTGCGCACGTGCAGCGTCCGACCGGTGGCGCGACGGCGACCGGATCGACGTCGCCGCCGAGATGGCCGGCATCACCCAGCGGATCGTGGTGCGCACCCTCTTCGGCAACGACATCGGCGAACAAGCACAGCGACTGTGCGACGCGGTGGACACCGCCGTGCAGGCGGTGGGCCACGAACTGCGCAGCATCAGCCTCTTCCTGCCCGCCTGGGTACCCACACCACACCGACGGCGCCTGCTCGCCGCGGTCCCGACAGTCGACGCGGAGATGCACCGCCTGATCCGGGCACGCCTGGAGTCATCCGATGCCGCGACCCGTGACGACCTGCTCAGCAGACTTCTCGCGGCCCGTGACGAACAGGAAGGGATGCTTTCACCTCAGGAAGTGCGTGACGAGGCGGTCGGTCTCTGGGCCGCCGGCCACGAGACGACCTCCACGGCTCTGACCTGGACCGTGTATCTCCTGGCCCAGGCCCCGGCGGTGCGTGCCCGCCTCGAAGCCGAACTCGCGGACGTCCTGGGCGGCCGGCTGCCCTGCGCCGACGACTACGAGCGGCTCGTCTGGACCCGGCAGATCGTCACCGAGGCGCTGCGGCTCTACCCGCCCGTGTGGGCCGTTCCCGCCCGCGCACGGGAAGGAGCGACGCTGGGCGGCACACCGATCCGGGCCGGAACCCTTGTGTGGTGCAGCCAGTGGGTCACCCACCGCGACCCCCGCTGGTTCCCGGATTCCGACGCGTTCCGCCCCGAACGCTGGGACCCCGACACCTCCGAGCCGATCCCCGATCACGCCTGGTTCCCCTTCGGCAGCGGCCCGCGCGGGTGCCTCGGGAGCCGCTTCGCGCTGGTCGAGGCCACCCTGGTGCTCGCCACCCTCGCCCAGCGTTTCCGATTCGAGGTCCCCACCACAGATGTCGCGCCGCACGCGGCGCTGTTCCTGAGACCCGCACGACCGGTCTGGGCAACCGTACGCAGGCGGGCCTCGGCCGCCTGACAGGGCCCGAGGCCGATCATCGCGACATGGGTCACGGCTTCCGACCGGGCGGCCCACGGGGCCGGCCAGGCGACAGTGTTCCCGTGGTCCGGGCAGCGCACCCCGAGTGGCACCGATGATGAAAAGCCCTTCCGTCAACAGCCCGCCCCCGGGGCTGTCTGCTGTTGCCTTTGTGAACCCGGGAGGGACCCGGCAACCCGGACCTCGTTCGGCACTCGTGCCCGGCTGGCCGGAGGCCGACTATCACATTTCCGATGCTGCGTTTCACTCGATCGGGCAATCACGGCGGAGCGCGAATTCCGTGCCGCTACCGTGAATTCCGCAGGTGGCGGATTCGCGATCGCGCAGGAGGACGGTATGGCATCGACACCAACAGGGCCGGGTCGGGAGCGGCAGGCGCTATGGCTCGCCGCCGGCCTGGCGGACCTGGCGCTCAGCGTCGCCGGGTCCGCTATGGGAGCGGTGAGGCAGCTACTGCGCCGCTCCGACGGCTCCGAGCTCGTCCAAGACGCGCAGCAGGACCTGATGGCGCGCGGCCGCATCGCCTTGGACCGCGTCACCCCGGCCGCCGCCCCGGCCCATCTGGAGGTCCTGGCCCAGCGGGTGGTGGCGCGGCGTGCCGCGTGCGGCGGCGATGGCTGAGGGCTGGGACCCGGCCCGGTTCAAGGAGCGCGTCGACGCCCTCCTGCACGGGTTCCTGGAGGAGGAGGCCGTGCGGCTCGTGGGCCTGGACGAGGCGCTGGAGCCGGTGGCCGGGCAGCTGAAAGCGGCCGCGGGCCACGGCAAGCGGCTGCGGGCGGCGTTCTGCTACTGGGGGTGGCGGGCGGGCGGCCAGCCCCACAACGAGGAACTGCTGCGGGCGGCGGCGTCCATGGAGCTGGTCCACGCGGCGGCGACCGTCCACGACGATCTCATCGACGACAGCCCGCTGCGCCACGGCCTGCCCACCGCCCACGTCGCCCTGCGGGCCGCTCTCGCCGGCCGGCCGCGAGCGCACGGTGCCGCTCGCTCGCTGGCGATGCTGGTCGGCGACCACCTGATGGCGCTGGCCGGCCAGCTGTTCGCCGACTGCGGCCTGCCCGCCGCCTACCTGGCCCGGGCCCGGCCGCTGTGGTCGGACCTCGCGCGGGAGCTGATCGCGGGCGAATGCCTGGAGATTTTGGCCACCGGTGGCACCCCGGACCCGGAGGTGTCGCTGAAGGTCGTCCGCTACAAGACGGCCAAGTACACCGTCGAGCAGCCCCTGCTCATAGGCGCCCTGCTCGCCGGTGCCCCGCCGGGGCTGCGGCAGGCCCTGTCCGCGTACGGGCTCGCGCTGGGCGAGGCGTTCCAGCTGCGCGATGACCTGCTGGGCCTGTTCGGAGAGCAGGAGTCCACAGGCAAGGCGAGTTTGGACGACCTCCGCGGCCGGCGCCCGACCGCGTTGCTGGCTCTCACCTGGCAGGCTGCGCAGCCCGCGCAGCGCGAGCACCTGGCCGCCGTCCTGGGCCGCCGCGACCTGGACGAGAGCCACCTGCGCGAGGTCCGCGAACTGATGGCACAGCTCAAGGCCCCTCAGCAGGTCGAGGACCTGATCACAGCACGGACGCGGGAGGCCGCGCGTCACCTCGGCGGGGCCGCTGTCCCCGCGCAGGCCCGCCGCACGCTGACCGACCTCGCCCAGCGCGCCACCGACCGCCGTACGTGACCTGCCCGCGCGAGGGCACCAGCGCCCCGCAGGCCCTTGGGGAAGGAACAACATGCCCTACACCGAGACCTCGATGGACACCCTGCGCGAGGCGGGGGACGAGCTCGCCGACGCGGTGGTCGCCACGCTGTTCGAGCGGGGGGAGGTCGGCACGTTCAACACGCTGATGCGCTACGTCTCCACCGCCGGCTCGCCGCTGCCCGACGGGCTGCCGGAGGTGGCCCGCGAGTACCTCCACACCACCAGCGTGCCCCCGGCGTGGGTCGACTGGAACGAGATGGAGAAGGCCCGGCTGTTCTTCATCGACAACAACGTCCACATCACCACCGCGCTGTCCTTCGCCTCGATGCCCGCCTGCTACCTCGTGCCACACGTCGCCCGGCTGCTGTCGGCCACACACGGGCTGAACTACCCGTCCAAGCGGATGGCGGAGACCGGCCAGTTCACCGTCTACCTGATGCAGCCCGGCGCCTTCGAAGCCGGCAGCCGCTTCATCCCGGCCGCGCAGAAGGTCCGCCTCCTGCACGCCTCCATCCGCCACCACCTGACACGCGAGGACCGCTGGGACGCCCAGGCTCTGGGAGTGCCGATCTGCCAGGAGGACATGATCGGCGGGCAGATGTTCTTCTCCCTGCTCGTCCTGGACAGCCTCCACCGGCTCGGCATCCACATGACCACCGAAGGCGCCGAAGCGTACTTCTACGCCTGGCGCGTAGTCGGCGCCATGCTCGGCGTCGACCAGGCTGCCGTACCCACGACCCTGGACGACGCCCGGCAGTTCCTCGACCTCTACATGCTCCGCCACATGGGTCCCTCCGACGAGGGCGCCCACCTCACCCGCCAACTGATCGACCTGTACGAGGAGGTCGTCCCGGGCACCTTCTTCGACCCGATCGTCTCCGCCCTCATCCGCCACCTCGTCGGCGACACCAGCGCCGACTGGCTCCAAGTGCCCCGCACCGCCTGGGACGCCCTCGTCAAAGCCGTCCCCGCACTGCTCGGCGTCCTGGAGACCATCGAGGACCACTCACCACTGGGCGCGTGGGCCCTGGACCACCTCGGCCACCTCACCACCGTCTTCGAGCTCGCCTCCCTCACCCGCGGCCGCGTCATGCACTACGCCATCCCCGAACACCTCAAGAAGGACTACGGCGTCAGCAGCACCGTGCCACCCACGCGCCGCTGGCCCCCACCCGCCCCCAGCCCGTCCCTCTGAGCCGCAGGCCGGCACCCCGCACCCCCGCCGACCCTGTCTGCGCGAACCCGGTGGTCCTCCAGCCCCGGCAAGACACCCGCCGTGCCCCCTGCGCACCTGGCCGCTCTTCCCGTCGGCCTCGCCCGAGACAGCGGCCAGCGAGATCTTTCCAACCTCGTGGGGAGACAAGGCAGTTGATGCGGTGGAACGACAAAGCCCCTGATGGATGGGTTGTCGACCAAGAGCAACCTTCTCTGTCAGGAGCTTCGCTGTGCTTGTCCACTCGGGACCGCCCGCGCCCACGGCCTACTGGACGCGTTCGACACCACCGGCGTCATCTGCTGGGCGGATAGGGCGTACCAAGGTGCTGGCCACGCCGTTCGCTTCCCCTATCGCCGCCGCTGGGGCGGGCTCTTCGCAGGGCAGAAGGCCGTCAACCGCGCTCACGTGAAGATCCGCGCGCCCGGTGAACAAGCCATGGCGACCCTCAGGACTTGGCGGCTCCTGCGCAAGCTCCAGTGCCGCACCCCCCGCGTCACTGACCTGGTCAAGGCGGTCCTCACCTTGGAGCTGACCGCTTCAGCCTGAGGATGCGGAATCCTTACTGATCCGCGTTGCTCAGCCGATCGGACCGCCGCCATGAGCGGCCCGTACTGCCGGTTCGAGCAGCGACAACGTCTGTTGCTGCGCATCGAGGGCGACGCGGATGCCGACCGGCATCGGCAGATAGCTCCACACATGCGATGCGTGGCCGCCCATCTCCTCCCAGAAGAGCACCGCGCCGTCGAACCAGTCGAGCGGCAGGGCGTAACGCGTCGCCTGGGCCAGCACGATGCGATTGATCAGCCCCCCGATCAGCCGGCCTTCGGTGCGGCCGGCACGCCAGCACTCCCACGACGCACTGGCAGGCAGCGGACCGATCGCCTCAGGGCCGCTCAGCAGCGTCGAGTAGAGCTTCTCAAGCTCCGCTTGGCGCGTTGCGGCGCGGCCTGCCAGTGCCCGCCCAGTCCAGGGGTGGCCAGATCGGCGTGGAATCCGACCAGGCCCGTGTGCGCGTAGAGCACCAGATGCAGCAGCGAGATGTCGCTGTAGCCGAGGATCGGCTTGGGATCGGCCGTGATCGCCTCAACGTCGATCAGGTCGAGGTAACCGAGCACCGTCGCGCCGCCGTCATGCGCGACGACCGCGCGCACCTCAGGATCACGCAGAAGAGCGTTGAGCTCCTCGGCGATCTCCACCGGCCGGGCCGCGCTCCACCGATGGCGCCGCCCGGCTTCGAGCAGCGGCGCGAGACGCACGCGGAATCCCATCCGCTCGAGCACGGCTACCGCCCGCTCCAGATCGGGGACGTACCTGACATCGAGCGGCCCGGACAACGACGCGATGACGACGAGGTCTCCGGGCACCAAGGCGCGAGGCCGAAGCGGTTGAGGCAGTGCAACACGGGTCACCGAGACAGTGCCCCGGTGCCTGCAATGACACGCTACATATTTACGGATCGACTCCCTCCCCAGGTTGGAAAGGGCTCACTCTTCCCGGCCGCCCAACGCCGGCACATCTCTCTTTCCGCAGCTGTGAACCCCACGGAAGCGCAACCCCACCCCGCGCGACCCGCGTTCTGCATCGGTGTGCAACCGCGCGCCCGCGCGCATCACAGGCCCCCGCTGCCGCGACGCGCCCCCAAGACCTCTCTGTCCAACCGCCCCTCGGGCCTCACCCCGGCCGTCACCACTTTGTTCCGCAGCGACGAACGAACCGTGATGATCGAGTCGCTCACCAGCATGAAAGCCATCCTCGGTGCTGAGTCCCTCGCCATCGTCGACGACATGTCGAAGCTCAAGGGCACCGGGCACCTGCCCGCTCATATCGGAAACGCACCCGTCCTCCGGGACTCCGCCGCAGGGCCCCTAACGCAAGCAGCGGGGTGAGGCACTCCCCACACCCAGGCTGTCCTGCTCTCACTGGCCTGTCGGCGCGTCGACCCTAGCGGCCGTGCTTCGAGACAAGCGGCCGCTCCCCCGCTACCTCCCGCCAGTGCTCTAAGAACTCCTAACGCAATACGGGTAGCCGTGACTTCCGGAGAGTCGTGGCGGTTGCTTGGGTGTGGGCAAGCGAACCCTCAACCCTGGCTGGTTGACGATGAGTTGTGGTCACGGATTGAGCTGCTGCTGCCGATGTCACCAGCAGGAGCACGGCGACCGGGCCGGAAGAAGGTGCTGCAGGACCGCAAGGTGCTGTGCGGCATCCCCTTCGTCCTCTACACCGGCATCCAGTGGAAATGGCTGCCCCAGGAGCTCGGGCTCGGCTCCGGGATGACCTGCGGGCGCCGCTTGCGGGACTGGAACAACGCGGGAGTATGGCAACGGCTGCACGAGGTACTGCTGGACGAACTGCGGGCCACCGACCGCCTGGACCTGTCACGGGCGGTGACCGACAGCTCCCACATCCGGGTGCTCAAAGGCGGCCCAAAACCGGACGGAGCCCCGTCGACCGCGGTCGGCCGGGCTCCAAGCACCACGTGATCTGCGACGCCACTGGCATCCCGCCGGCTGTGACGCTGACCGGCGGCAACCGTAACGACGTCACCCAGCTGATGCCCCTGCTGGCCGCGTTTGCCGCGCATCCGCGGCAAACGCGGCCGGCCCCGTCAGCGGCCCAGGGAGATCCACGCCGACCGCGGCTACGACCACGACTGCTACCGCCGCCAGGTCTGGGCAAGGGGCATCAAGCCCGTCATCGCCCGCCGCGGCACCGCCCATGGCGCCGGACTGGGAACCACACGGTGGGTCGCCGAACAGGCCATCGCACTGCTGCACTGGTGCGGCCGCCTGCGCATCCGCTGGGAAACCCGCGCCGACATCCACGAAGCCTTCCTGAAACTGGCCTGCTCACTCATCTGCTGGCGACGCCTGCGAACCACGTTGCGTTAGGAGTTCTAAGCGGCTTGGCGCGGGCCATGCGGATCGTCCCACCGAAATGGTCCCAGCCGGGCGGTAGCGGGTGAGCCGCCGCGATGTCCAGCCAGGCGCCACATCCGGTCCTTGCGCTCGCCCCTCCCCGAGACGATGCTGCCAGGACCGGGAGGGACACTTCGGGACTGCCCCTCTGCCAGGGAGGGATCGACGGCCGTCCTCACGGAAGCACGGACTGCCCCCTGCGTGCGTCCAGTTTCTTGCATCTCATCCGCTCGCAGAGAGCCCGTTTGGCCCTGCTGTGGGGACCGTTGGGTCCAATCGTGGGGAGGCGTCCAAGTAGCAAGCCGGTCAGTTGCTATCAGCGCGAGGCCGCTTGACGCTTAAGACCGTGTCCTACATGGTCAGTTTGAGTAAACGTTTGTAGCAGCACAGTGCGGCGGCGAGGCCAAGAAAGGCCAGGTAGTTGCGGGGGTGGCGCTCATAGCGGTGGGTGAGTCTGTGGTAGCCGGTCATCCAGGACATGGTGCGTTCAATCACCCACCTTCGTCGCCCGAGTCGTTCGTTGGACTCGATACCCTTGCGGGCGATGCGGACGCCGATGCGTTTGCCCCACAGCCATCGCCGCAGGTGAGGAATGTCGTACGCCTTGTCGGCGTGCAGCCGTGTGGGCTTGGAATCGGCTGCGTAGGTTTCGTGTCCCATGTGGAAATGGGACAGCATCGGCTTCAGGGCAAGGCTGTCGTGGGTGTTGGCCGCGGAGAGTCCGACTCGGAGGGGCAGGCCGTCCGCATCGGACAGGATGTGCATCTTGGAACCGGGCTTACCCCGGTCCACGGGCTCGGACCTGCAAGTTCGCCCCCCCCTTTTCGCGCGGACGTGAGCCGAGTCGAGGACTGCACGGGACAAGTCCACCAGGCCCTGCTCGTCCAGAAGCTGGAGAACCCGCTGGTGCAGTCGGCCCCAAACTCCGGCACGCGACCAGATGAGAAACCGGCGGTGCACGGTCGACTTCGACGCGCCAAAGCAGGGCGGCAAAGCGCGCCAGGCGCATCCGCTGACCAGCACGTAGACGATCGCAGCGAAGACGGCCTCGTCATCAATGTTCGCAACCCCGCCGCCCTGCGGGCGCACCCGTGCCGGCGGCAGCAACGGCCTGGCAAGCTCCCACAGCCCGTCCAGAACGATCCATCCCCACCGTCCACTCCCCATGCTCGGCACAACTGTCAACTGACCGTGTAGGACTCGGTCTAAGCGCGAGCGGCCACGCCCAGTTGTGTGAACCGAGAAATCACCCGCCCCAAGGGCCAAGTGCCCGCTCCTGTACGTCGCTTCAGCGTGTAGCTGTCGAGTACCCGTAGAGGGGCCCGTCTGGCGAGGCTCCTGGTGACGGAGCAACTGCGGGCGTGGGGGCTTCCGTTGGAGGCCACGGGTCAGATCATCGCCGAGCTGGCGAGCAATGCGGTGGTGTACGGGCGTGTGCCCGCGCGGGACTTCAGGGTCTCGCTGGCCGCGAGCGTCGAGGTGTTGCGTATCGGGGTGATGGATACGCGGGGTGACCGGCTGCCGGAGGTGCGGGAGCCGGGCGGCGAGGAGGAGACGGCCCGGGGCCTGCTGATCGTGGCGGCGCTCTCGGACCGGTGGGGCGTGGAGCTGGGGCTGGAGCCGCTGAAGACGGTGTGGGCGGAGCTGGACGTGCGTCAGGGCCCGCACCGGGGCTGATGCGCCGGTGCGGGCCCTGGTCCGGTCGGAACCGGAGCGTCAATGTCAGTCGCTGAAGTACACGGAGCGGAACTTCATGTCCGCACCGCCCTCGCCCGTGTCTGCGCGCAGGACGTACTCCGTGCCCTCACAGTCCGGCTCCGAGTAGACGTACGCCTTGTCGTCCGTGCGGTTGTAAGGCGAGCGCGCGGGCTTTTCCGCGGTCACGTCCGGGGTCGTATCCGAAATGTTGTGACATTGATTGCTCTCAGGCTCGAACAGCTTGTCCCTCTTGAGGTCGCCGTTCGAGTCGACGTACTGGTAGCGGAACTCACCGGTCGTGGCGGAGGCGGAGCCGGGAGTGGCGAGGAGGAACGTCAGGGCGCAGGCGGCGGCGAAGGCGATGGCGCGTAGGCGCAACACGGGGAGTCCTTACGTGGAGGGGGGTTGCTCAGGTTTTCCCGAGTTACCCGGCAAAGCCACTGATAGGCCTTGTTTCACCCGAACGGGCGCTAGGAACGTTTCTGTTCTCATTCGGGCCGACCCGGCGCGGGCGGTGCCCGCGCCGGGGGAAGGCGATTAGAGGGTGCCGGTGACGTTGGTGACGGTCACCACGAGACCCGTGATCAGGTTCTGGACCGTGGCGACGGCCGAGGCGGCGGTGGCGTCGACGGTGCCGGGGCCGGGGGCCGCGGAGGCGGGGGTGACGAGGAGGCCGAGGAACGCGACGGTTCCCAGGAGGACGGCGGTGGTGCGACGCATGGCGATGTGCCTTTCGCGACGGCGGAGGTGAAGACCGGCTCGACCGATGCGAGCCGAACCCCACAACGCCGCAGGTAGATCGTCGGACATGCGTCACATACGTAGATCACCCGAACGTGCGCAAAACGTTTCCCTTGGCCCGCCAGAGGGCACGAGGACGCCGCCCTGTGAGTCCCTTCGGCTCCGAGCCGTAGGCGTCATCGCTAGCGGGTCAGGAGTTGCTCGTCATCCTGCGCGGGACGCGGATCCGCCCCGCGTCGGATGACGGCGTGGGCCGCGGCCGCCGCGACGGCCTCCGGGGTGACCATCGCCCCGCCGAAACCGGCAAGGGCCCGGCCTCCGGTCCGCAGGCTGGCGGCGTGTCCAAACGCCTCCTCCGACTCACCACATAGGACACGGTCTAAGGCACCTCTCGGAGTGAGCCCGAGCTGAATCGCGCGACCTCCTGCCTTTCGCCCAAGCGCCTTGACTGCTTGACTTCGGACATTGAGATGCCTCGAAGCCTCCCTGATCAGTATCTGATTGAGCTGGCGGAGCGCGTTCGGACGGTCAGGCGCCTCGTTCAGGGCGTCGGCGGAGCTCATCAGGCGGTCGATCAACCTATGGAACGACTCTGGGAGATAGGCAGGTTCCTCGTGCGGCTCGGCCGGCATTTCATCGAGGATCTCCGCCACTCAGCGGCGCCGGGTCGATCCGTCGTGCATCCGGCCCATGCCGAGTTCGGCGAAGAGATCGACGAGGGTACACGTTGGAGCAATACGGGAAACTTCGGCTCCAACGCGCTGCTGAGATCTCCGGACCGGGATTCCCGCACACCGGGTCGCCAAGACATTCGAGCACCCTCTTCTTGCTGAACGTCACGCCGCAGTGCCCTGCCCGCCGCTGCCCCCCCCACCGAGCCAACCTCGTGCTCGTGCCGCCCCTCCTGACGGAGCCGACAGAGAGCGGTCACGGGCACGTGGGCCCCTGCGGAGCGTCCGCGCACGTGACCTTCGCCGCCGCAAGGCCAATACTGCAGATGGCAGCACTCACACCGACCCGCGTCCAACCGGCTCGCAAGCCTGACGACCCGTCACCAAGGTCTGCAACGGGTCAGCATCAGCACCGCCGGAGGCCGCTTCCGACCGCCACGAACCGCCACGATCCACAACTCGCGCAATGCCCTTTGACCAGCTACAACGCCCGTTTCAGGCCCACCTGTTAAGCTCACCAGGAGGTACCCGTGAGGATGCTCATCAACGTGGCGGAGACCGTGGTCGCGGACGCGCTCAGGGGGATGGCGGCCGCGCATCCGGAGCTGGCCGTGGACGTGGAGAACCGCGTGGTCGCGCGGAGGGACGCGCCCGTCGCCGGGAAGGTCGCGGTCGTCTCCGGCGGGGGCTCGGGGCACGAGCCCTTGCACGGTGGGTTCGTGGGGCCCGGGATGCTCTCGGCCGCGTGCCCCGGCGAGGTGTTCACCTCGCCCGTGCCGGACCAGATGGTGCGTGCGGCGGCCGCCGTGGACAGCGGTGCGGGTGTGCTGTTCGTGGTGAAGAACTACACCGGTGACGTACTGAACTTCGACATGGCCGCCGAACTCGCCCAGGACGAGGGCGTCCAGATCGCCAAGGTCCTGGTCGACGACGACGTGGCGGTCACCGACAGCCTCTACACGGCGGGGCGGCGCGGCACCGGCGCGACCCTGTTCGTGGAGAAGCTCGCGGGCGCGGCGGCCGAGGAGGGCAGGCCGCTGGCGCGCGTCGAGGCGATAGCCCGGCGCGTCAACGACACCTCCCGCAGTTTCGGCGTCGCGCTCAGCGCCTGCTCCACGCCCGCGAAGGGCTCCCCCACCTTCGACCTGCCCGCGGGCGAACTGGAGCTGGGCGTCGGCATCCACGGCGAGCCGGGCCGCGAGCGGCGGCCGATGATGACGTCCGGCGAGATCGCCGACTTCCCCGTGAACGCCGTCGTCGAGGACCTCGGCCCGCGCGACCCGGTGCTCGTCCTCGTCAACGGCATGGGCGCCACCCCGCTCCTGGAGCTGTACGGCTTCACCGCGGAGGTGCACCGCGTGCTCCGCGAGCGCGGCGTGGCCGTGGCCCGCACCCTCGTCGGCAGCTACGTGACGTCCCTCGACATGGCGGGCGCCTCGGTGACGCTGTGCCAGATCGATGAGGAGCTGCTGCGCCTGTGGGACGCGCCGGTACGCACGGCGGCGCTGCGCTGGGGCATGTGACACCCCCGTACCGGCGCGCGTGCGGTGCGTGCCGCCCGCCGCGGAGACGTCCCACGAACCCCCGACGCGAGGAGGCCCCGTGCTCGACGCCGACTTCTTCCACCGCTGGCTGACCTCGGTCGCGGCGGCCGTGGAGCGCGAGGCGGACCGGCTCACCGAGTTGGACTCGCCGATCGGCGACGCCGACCACGGCGGCAATCTGCGCCGCGGCTTCACCGCCGTCGTCGCCGCCCTGGAGAAGGAGGCACCCGCCGCCCCGGGCGCCGTCCTGACCCTCGCGGGGCGGCAGCTGATCTCCACGGTGGGTGGCGCGTCCGGCCCGCTGTACGGCACGCTGCTGCGCCGCACGGGCACGGCGCTGGGCGCGGAGCCGCAGGTCAGCGCGGCGGACTTCGCCGCCGCGCTGCGCGCGGGCGTGGCCGCGGTGGCCGCCCTGGGTGGCGCCGCGCCCGGCGACAAGACGATGCTGGACGCGCTGGTCCCGGGCGCCGACGCCCTGCCCACGTCGTTCGCGGCGGCCCGGGAGGCGGCCCGCCAGGGGGCGTTGGCGACGATCCCGCTCCAGGCCCGCAAGGGCAGGGCGAGCTATCTGGGCGCGCGCAGCGTCGGCCACCAGGACCCGGGGGCGGCTTCCTCGGCCCTGCTGTTCGAGGCCCTCGCCGACGCTGCCGAAGCCACCGCCACCGCCACCGGGGAGACGCCCGGTGAGTGACGGCCCCCGGGACACGGACCGGCACGTGGGCCAGCACCTGGGCCAGCACCCGGACGAACGCGTAGGCATCGTCCTCGTCTCCCACAGCGCCGCCGTGGCGGAGTCCGTCGCGGCCCTCGCCCTGGGCCTCGCGAGCGGTGGCGGTGCCGCCCCCGTCGCTCCTGCGGGCGGCACCGCCGACGGCGGCCTCGGCACCAGCTCCGACCTCGTCGCTGCCGCCGCCCGCCGGGTCGACCGGGGCGCGGGCGTGGCGATCCTCGCCGACCTGGGCAGTGCCGTCCTCACCGTGCGGGCCCTCATCGCCGATGGGGAGGAACTCCCCGCCCTGACCCGCCTGGTGGACGCGCCCTTCGTCGAGGGCGCGGTCGCGGCGGTCGTCACGGCGTCGACGGGAGCGGACCTCACCGCCGTGGCTGCGGCGGCGCAGGACGCGTACCGCTACCGGAAGGTGTGACGCCCGGCGGGGCTCAGCCGACCGCCGTGCGCTCGGTCTCCAGGCGGTGCGGGCAGTTGCCGTCGCGGGCGAGGAGTGCGGCGCCGACCCACCCCGCCCCCGGGCCGCAGCGGGTCAGCCGGACGTCCGGCAGGGCGCGGTGGGCGCGCGCGGTGACGTACCGCTCGAAGCTCGCGCGCACCGGGGTGAGCAGGGGTTCACCGGCCTCGGCCACGCCGCCGCCGAGGACGACCAGCTCGACGTCGAAGAGGTTCACGAGGGTCGCGATGCCGATGCCGAGCCAGTGGCCGACCCGGGCCAGCTGCGCCCGCGCGGCGGGGTCCCCGGCCTGGGCGGCGGCGGTGACGTCCTCGCCCGTGACCCGGGGCCGGTCCGGGCCCGCCGCCGGTGTGGCGTAGCGCGCCAGTGCCGGGCCGGAGGCCAGGGGTTCCAGGCAGCCGACGGTGCCGCAGCCGCAGCGCTCGCTCCCGTGCGGGTCGACGATCATGTGCCCGATCTCGGTGCCGATGCCGGTCCTGCCGCGGAAGAGCCGGTCGTCGAGGACGAGGCCGCCACCCACACCGGTGCCGACGGTGACGAACGCCATGTAGGAGGCGCGGTGTCCGAGGTGGTACTCGGCCCAGCACGCGGTGTTCGCGTCGTTGTCGACCACGGTCGGCAGGCCGGTCGCGTCCGCCAGCAGTCCGCGCAGCGGTGCGTCCCGGAACGCGCTGTTGGGGGCCGTGCGGACGCGGCCGTCGGGCCAGTCGACGAGCCCGGCCACGCCCACGCCGACACCCGCGACACCGGGGTGGCGGGAGCGCAGCGCCTCGATCAGCCGCACGGCCGTCGTGAGCATCGCTTCCTGGTCGGCCGCGGGGCACGGCACCGCGGGCACGCGTTCCACGACGTGCCCGTCGGCGTCGACGACTCCGGCGGCGATCTTCGTACCGCCGACGTCGAGCCCGACGAAGAGGCCGGCGGACGGCCCGAGGGAGGAAAGGGTGGGAAGGGAGGGAAAGGGATCCATGGGGTCTTCTCCTAAAGGGGTGGGGCGGCGCTCAGTGGGGTTGGAGCCGCACTCCGAAACAGTTCTGCAGCGCGATGAGGGCCGCGCCGTGCGCGCCCCGGTCGGCGACCAGTGGCTTGGTGACGAGGTGGCAGTCGCGGTTGTCGTGGAAGGCGTACGAGCGGTAGGTGCCGACCGCGCTCAGGAACGCGTTCGCCGCGCGGTGGCCGCGGCCGCTGATGAGCAGGCTGTCGGCGGCGTACAGGACGACGTGGCTCGGGCCGAACAGGGTCAGCAGATGCGCGAGTCCGCGGGCGACCGAGGTGCCCGCCTTGCGGAAGGCGGCGACCGCGGCCAAGGCGTGCGGGTCGTCGCCGTCGGCGAGGTCCACCGCCGCTTCCAGACCGTCCAGTTCACGGCCCGTGATGTCCTTGATCGCCCCGGTCAGCGCCCGGTTGCCGACCTGGCTCTCGATGCAGCCGCGCATGCCGCAGTCACAGACGCGCCCCTGCGGCCACACCCGCAGGTGACCGAACTCCATGGGCACGCTGAGGCGTTCGCGCCGCACCACCATGCCCGCGCCCACGCCGTCGCGCACGAGCACGACGCCGAAGGTGTCCGCGCGGCGCCCCACGCCCAGCGTCTGTTCGTAGGCGGCGAAGGCGTGCGCGTCGTTCTCGACGACGGTGTCCCAGCCGGTGGCGGCCATGAGCCGGGGGCCGAGCGGGAACTCCACCCACTCGTAGGGCGGCGGCTTCTCCGTCCCGTGGTCGTCGGGTCCGTTGACCAGGTGCCGCACCAGGCCCGTGTCCGCGTCGACGGGCCCGCCGACCTGGACGCCGACGCACACCCGGTTCCGGGGGAAGGAGCGCCCCAGCTTGCTGTCGGCGAGGGAGCGGATCAGCGCGGCCGCGCGCTGGACGACCGCCTCGGGCTCCATGTCGGACAGGTCCGTACGGGACCGGGCGGTCACCACTCCCTCGCTGGTGACGATGACACCGGCGAGTTTGTACGGGAGCACCTCGATCCCTATCGCGTAGTGTCCGTGGTCGAGTTCGTACGACCGCCGAAGGACCCGCCGCACCTTCGCGTCGTATCCGTCCATGGTCCGATCCCCCCGGGGTCGTCTCTGCCGTGAGCGGGCGGGTCAGGGCGGGAAGCCGGGGCCGACGATGTCGGGGTGGCGCTCGACCGCGGTGCGGACCGCGCGCCGGGTCAGGGCGACCACCTCGTCCATGTCGTACTCCTCGACGCCTCCGACGCGGCGCAGTCGCGCTCCGCCCTCGGCGGTCGCGGCCGCCCCCACCCGCTGGACGAGGCGCGGCTCGCCCGTGTCCTGGAACGCGTCGTCCGGCGCGCCGATGTCGATGAGCCTGCTCGCCCGGTAGGCGTAGGGCAGATGCCGCACGCACTCCGTGAGGAACGCGGCCTTCGCCTCCGTCCCCGCCGTGCCGGGCGGGAGCGCGCTCTCCGGCCGTTCCAGCTGGTCGCGGAAGGTGTTCACCGAGCGTGCCACCGTCTCCACGACGAGGTCGTCGACCTCGTCGCGGCGCGGCCCGGCCCCCGCGTACCCGGACGTCGCGATCGCCGCGAGCCAGAGCTGGACGATCTGGAGGCCGTAGACCACCCAGTCGGCGCGGGCGCCGAAGTCGGAGGTGTAGGCCTCCAGTTCCCGTGCCCCGCCCCGGCCGCGCGCGTGCGCGTCGAGGACCGTCCGCAGCCGGGCCTCCACCTCGTCCGACGTGAGGTCCGCGTCGACCTCGGACCGGACCTTCTGGAGATACCGTTCGAACGCGGGGTGCACCTTCAGTTCGGCGCCCGTCCGAGGCGGCGGGCTGACACGGATCGACGTGGGATTCCGGCTGTCCCCCATGCGCATGTGCGCCTCCTCCCTCTCGTTCTTCATGGGCCCGGCTCGTTCTTCCTGGGCACGGCGGTCACGGTCCGCCCTCCGGCTGTTCGCCCTCGATGCTGCGCCGCAGCGCGGTCCGCGCGTGCCGCAAGTGGCTGCGCACCGTGCTCACTTCCGTCTTGAGCAGCTCGGCGATCTCGTCCGTGGAGTAGCCGTCCACGTAGAGGGCCACCACGGCCCGCTGCCGCGGGGGCAGTTCGAGGAGGCGCTGGCGCACCCATTCCTTCTCGTCCGGATCGTCGTAGCTCTGGACGGCCTGGGGGCACAGGCAGGCCTGCCACTCGCCGTTGGTCCGTTTGCGGTCGCGTTCCGCGATCTTCAGGTACTTGTGCCAGGCCACCTTGCGGACCCAGCCGTACGGGCGGCGGCAGTTCGGCCAGATGCCCGCGAGTTCGAGCATGGCCTCCTGCGCGACGTCCTTGGCCTCCTCCACCGTGGCCCCGGCCGCGGCCAGGCCGCGGACGAGGCGGGGGTATTCCGCTCTGAAGAACTCGGAGAACTCCGGTGGGACGGCCCCGTGGACACCTAGAGGGCTCACGCAGCCACCTCCTCGGCTCGGTCTCCCTATAGGTCCCTCCACAGGCCGTTCGCGTGCAAGGAAGGCGGCACTTTTCCTCCACGCGGCGGGAGTTGCACGCCGACGGCTCGAAATCGCCCCCTTTTTGACAAGCGTGAAGGAGGCAGGGCACTCATGAAGTGGAAGACCCGGACACGGCACGAGGACGACAACGCGGACCGGCGCTCCCGGCGCCCCTCCCCCGCCGAGGTCGTGAAGCTCGTCAACGGCACGGCGATGGGCGTGGGCGGGGCCTATGTGCTGACGTCGTCGGCGCTGATCGCGGTCCTCGCGGGGGTGCTTGCGGTGGTGTTGGCGGCGCTGTACTTCCTGTAGGGGACGGGGCCCGCCCGGGCCGGAGGGGTTGCAGGCCTGCCGGGTCGCCGCTCAACGGCCCGGGGCAGGGCGGTCCCGGCCTAGGCGTCCCGGTACCGGTCCCGCACCTCGGGAAGGTGCCGGTACCCTGCCGACGCGTAGGTCGCGACGGCCCCGGCGTTGGAGCTCGGCGTGCAGACGACCGCGCTCGACGAGCCGAGCCGCTGGAGCGCGGCCGCCGCAGCGACGCTGATCGCCTTCCCGTGGCCGCGCCCGCGGTGGTCCCGGTGCACGCCCAGCGGCTCGAGGAGTCCGGGCCTGCCCGGGCCCGCCGACCACACCGTCGCCGCCGCCACGGCGTCACCCCGGTCGTCGTACGCGATCAGGCACCGGGCGGCGGCGTACGGCGCCCCGGCCGCCATCGCGTGCCAGCCCTCGGCCGTGAACGTCGACCCGTCGAACGAGGCCCGGTGCAGGGCGGCCCGCAGGTGCGCCCGCTCCGGGCCGATCTCCTCGATGCGTACGCCGGGGTCCTCGACCGGCCGCGTCAGGTCGCGGCGGAGCGGCGTCCACGGCTCGTCGGTCGGCCAGCCGAGCTCGCCCAGCAGGTCGTCGACCAGGGCGCCCGGCGGCGCCTCGACGTTCACCCGTCCGGCGGGCAGCACGCCGCGCTCCGGCTCGCTCGCGTCCTCGGCCACCTGCCGCGCCAGTTCCGCGTCCCGCAGGGCACCGGGCGCGGTCGTCAGCCGCAGCAGGCGGGGGCCGTCGAGCAGCCCGACGGCGAGGATCCGGCCGTCGCGGCTCCACGTCCGGACCGCCGCGGCCGTCTCCTCCGCACCCGTGCGGCAGTACCAGCCGAGGTCCCCCGGATGGAGCTGCGTCGGCGCCCCTTCGGCCTGCCACTCCCGCAGCGCGCCCACGGCCCCGCCGAGACCGTCGGCCTCCGGCTTTCCCACAACGATCGTCATGCCGCTCATCACACCCCGCCGCGCGGTCGGTCCGCACCTGGTTTTCGCCGGGTCACGGACTGGCTCTCCAGGGCTACTTCACGGGTTGGCTCCACGGCGGGATTCCCCACGGATCCGCCGTTCCTACGGTGGTTCCACCGAGGCCGGCACCCCTGTGCACGGCCACCGAGAGAAGGGTCGTGGACATGTCCTCCCATCGTCGTGGAGCCGTTGCCGTCCTGCTGGCCGGTGCGGTCGCGCTGACCGCCTGTGGCTCCGGGGCCGCGGCCGCGGCATCCGGCACCGCGGACCGCCGGGAGAAGCAGGAGCCGCGGCTCGCGCTTCCCGCTCCCACCGGTGCGTACGCGGTGGGCCGGGACTCGCTGCACCTCGTCGACAAGGCCCGCCGCGACCCGTGGGTGCCGAAGGCGGGCGCCCGCGAGCTGATGGTGTCGCTGTACTACCCGGCGTACCGCCCGGCGCGGAAGGCAACCGGCGCACCGGCTCCGTACCTGAGCGTCGAGGGCGCCCGGGCCTTCCTGAAGGAGATGAAGGTGGAGCTCCCCGCCGAGGTCCTGAACACCACCCGGACCCATACGTTCGCGGGCGCCAGAGCCAGGTCAGGGACGTTCCCGCTGGTCGTCCTCTCGCCGGGCTTCAGGACGCCGGGAGCCGTCCTCACCGGCCTGGCCGAGGACCTGACCAGCCGCGGCTACGTCGTGGCGGTGGTCGACCACGCCTACGAGGCCGCCGGGGTCGCCTTCCCGGGCAAGGGCGTCCTGCCGTGCGCGGCGTGCGGAAGGATCGGCCCCACCACCTTCCGGCCCGCCGCGGAGGGACGCGCCAAGGACCTCCGTTTCGTCCTGGACCGGTTGATCGGGAAGACGTCGCCGTGGAAGCACGCGGACCTCATCGACAAGAGCAGGGTCGCCCTCGGCGGGCACTCCCTGGGCGGCGCCGCGGCCGCGGCCACCATGGCGCGGGACTCCCGCGTACGGGCCGGAGTGAACATGGACGGCCCCTTCGTCGACAGCGGTGACGCGTCAGGCCTGTCCGGCCGCCCCCTTCTGATGATGGGCACCGAGGCCGACCACAGCCCCGGCGGCGAGGACGCCAGCTGGGACGTGACCTGGAAGCGCCTCGAAGGCTGGAAGCGGTGGCTCACGCTCTCCGGCGCGGACCACTTCGCGTTCACCGATCTGGCGCCGCTGGCCGGGCAGTTGGGCGAGGACGACCCCGAGGGCCTGCCGGGCAGGCGGGCCGCGGAGATCACGCGGGACTACACGGGGGCGTTCTTCGACGCGTGGCTGCGCCACCGGCCCACGCGCCTGTTCGACGGGCCGAGCGCGGCCAACCCCGAGGTCGTCTTCCAGCACCCACCGCGCTGAGGCCTACAGGTCGGCGCCACCGGCCTCACTTCCGCCCCACGGCCCCTCGACGACGTGCTCCCGCAGCAGGCGTACGTGGCGGCGGCGCACGTCGAGGGGCCAGGCGGCCGCGGTGCCCCAGGCGACGAGGGCCGCGGCCTTCCAGTAGCGCGACTCCAGGCCGCGCGCCTGGGACAGGGCGGTGCCCGCGAGGCCCTGCGCCACCATGCCGGTGAAGTAGGCGCGGGCGACGCCGCCGAAGTCGAGGTCCTCGGCCAGGGACGTCCGGAGCATGGGCTCGGCCAGGTCCACGCGCCCGGCCCGGAGCAGCGGCCCGAGGAACATCTCCGTCGTGAAGGCGTCGCCGCGGCCCACCTCCGCCCACGCCGCGACGGCCTTCTCCGCCACGCGCCCCGCGGTCGCCGTGTCGCCCGCCGCGGCATAGCTCTGCACGATGTCGGGCAGCGCGAAGGGCAGGCCGAGGTCCTCGGCGAGGCGCAGCGCGTGGTCGTTCATGCCCACCCGGGTCAGGGCCTCGCCGACGCGGTACGCGTCCTCGACGTCCCGGTCGGCACCGGCACTGACGTCCCGCTCGGCACCGACGCTCCGCGCGAACTCGTAGGCCTCGCCCGCGAACCCGCGCGCTTCCTCGTCCAGACCGGCGCGGCTCAGCGCGACCGCCATCGCCGCGTGCAGCCCCGCAGCGGCCCCGTCCGTCACGTGCGCGGCCCTGCGCCGGAAGGCGGCGATCGCCCGGTCGGCGGCCGCCGGGTGTTCCCGCAGTGGCCCGGCGGCACCCACCACCGCGCCGAGCGCGGCCAGGCACTGGAGGTCGTCCCGCAGGCGGAGGGCCAGGCCGACGGCCTTGTCGAGCAATGCGTCGGCCCCCTCAGCCCCCGTCGTACGGCAGCACGCCGACAGCTTCGCGAGTGACTCGGCGCGGCGGGCGACGGGCCGCATCCGGGCCAGCGTGGTCGCGCAATGGGCGGCGCCGTCGCTGCGGTGGAGCGCCTCCACCGCGCGCAGGACGGCGGCCCACAGCGTCCCGTCGGGCTGTCCTGCCGGTCGGTGCCGCCCGTTCCACTCGTCGATGACGCCGTGCGCGAGGTCCCGCGCTGCGGCGGTCCTCCCGGCCTGTGCCCACGCCAGGGCCAGCTCGGCGCGGTGCTCCGCGTCCCAGGTCGCGCACCCGTCGGCCGCGGCCAGGTGTCCGGCGGCCGCCTCCGCGATCTCGACCGCCCGGACGGAGGGGCCGCGCCAGGCGAGGTTGGGATTGGCCTCGGCCACGCGGCGCGCCCCCGCCCGGTCGCCCACCTCGATCGACGCCTCGACCACCTGGTGCATGAGGTCGTCGGTGAAAGGGTGGCTGGAGCGCCCGCTGAAGGCGAGGGCGTGCCGCGCCGCCCGGACCGCGCCGTCGCGGTCACCGGCCGCCAGCAGGCCCTCGCCCAACTTCGTCAGGCCCAGGCTGACGTACCAGTCCGGGAATACGACGGCGTCGGCGCTCCGGACGAGGCGGCGCATGGCCGGTACGTCCCCGTCGCCGCACTTCGCCTGCGCAGCCCGCAGAGAGGCCAGGGAGACGAAGCGCATCGACTCGTGCCGCAGCGCCGCGGCCCGGCTCAGCTCCCGCTCCAGCACGGCGGCGGCCCGCGCTCGGTGGCCCTCCGCGGCGAGGGCCTCGGCCAGCGCGGCGTGGAGCCCGGCGCGCAGGTAGTCCGCGTCGCTCGTGGCCATGGAGGCGAGGGCGCACGCGTCCTCGACGCGCGCGGCGCGCACCAGGTCTCCGACGACCCGGCCGACCGGCACGGTCCCGTTGCTCCCCAGCAGGAAGTCGCCGCGCTCCCGCGAACTGGCTCTCCGTGCCAGGTCCACGGCGGCGTCCAGGTCACCCAGGCGGCTCAGCGCCGCGGCCGCGTCGGCGAGCACCCACGCATAGAACGGGCCGTACGCGGGCGCGTGCGCGAGGAGTTCCACGAGGACCGAGCGGGCCGCCTCCGGCTCACCGGCCTCCAGGAGGTACTGCGCGCAGGCGCAGCGCACCCGTTGGTCGGCGCCTTCGAGCCAGTCACCGGGTGCGAACGGCGGGATCCCCGCTCCGGTCCCGCGCGCGGCACGCGCGCAGGCGCCGAGGGCGACGAACTGCCAGTACGCATCGCCGCGGGCCGGGGCGAACGCCCAGGCCCGGTCGGCGAGTTCCCGCGCGCGCTCGGTGGCCCCGGTGTCGAGATTCGCCTCGGCCACCTCAGCGAGCGCCTCCGCGCGATGGGTCTCCTGGACGCACAGGGCGATGCCCTCCGCCTGTCGCGCCTGCCCGGAGCGCACGAGGAGCCCGAGCAGCCCCGAGGGCAGACCGGCCGTGCTCGCGGTGGCCGTCAGATGGTGCACATCGAGTCTGAACTGGAGTTCCAGGACGCGGTCGGACGCGGGCCCTTCCGGCGCGCGCAGTGCTTCGCGCGCGAACGCGATGGTCTCCAGGAACGTCGCTTCGTGCCCGTACACGGCGAGGAGGCGTCGGCGGCGCGCGGTGTTCACCAGGTCCACCAGGCGCGTGCCGCCCACGAGTTCGCGGTGCGCGCGGACGAAGTGGTGGAGGCCGTGCAGGAGGAAGGGCGGTGTCGTCCCGGGCCAGCCGTCGTCCGCGTACCGGTCCGCCCACGCGATGACCTGGTGGATCTCCTGCGCGGAGCGCGCCTTTCCCACCCAGTGGTCGACGAACTCGCCGTACGTGGCGTGCGCCCACTGGTAGCCGGTCCCGCCGCACTCCAGGGCCAGCGGCAGCAGACAGCGCTCGATGCCGCGCAGGTGCCGGGCGACGCGGCCGACGCCGAGGTCCAGCAGATCGGCGAGGTCGTGCCGCGTCAGGGGCGCGGCCGCGACCCGCAGCAGCGTGGCGACGCGCTCCGGCATCGGCTCCGCCGAGGACAGCCAGTGCTCCAGGTGCCGCTGCGCGTCGTCGTGCCTGGCCTCGGCGTGCGGGCTGGTCTTGAGGGGTACGACGTGCACCGGGGTCGCCGCCAGGGCGTGGTGGCGGGGCACCGCCGCGCGGAAGTCGGGCAGGCACCGGGTCGCGACGACGACGTGGGCGTGGCCGAAGACGTGCACGGGCAGCAGCGGGCTGACGCCGTCCGCCGTGAGCTGCTCGTCGAGGCCGTCCACCAGGAGCACCGCCGGGCGCCCGGCCGTGCCGAGGGCGGCGAAGCCCGTCCACAGCCGGGCGAACTGGGCGGGCCGCTCCTCGGGCGGCGCGAGGGGTTCCTGCGAGCGCAGGGCGGTCAGGAGCTGGCCGATGGCCGCTTCCAGGAAGTCCTGCGACCGGTGGGCGTAGCGGTCCACGACGTAGAACACGGCGGTGGGGCAGCCCTGCGCGCGCAGACGGCGGTACAGCTCGACGGTGAAGGCGGTCTTCCCGGCGAACGCGGGTGCCTCGATGACGTGGTACGCGCCCGGTCCCCGGACGGCGGCGAGCAGCCGCGCCAGGTCCTCCTCGCGGTCGAGGACGACGGAGTGGTAGCTCTCGAAGGCGCTGCGGGTGGCGCCGTAGCGGTCGTGGACGCTCTCCGGCACAGGCCCTGGGCCGCCCGGTTCCGCTTCCTCGGCTGCGGGCTCCCGCGGCGCGGCGGCCGCGCGGGGGCGCCGGGGGCCGACGGCCCGCACGAGATCGGCGTGCCGTCGGCGCCACAGGGATCGCCGCAGCTGCGGCACGGCCTCCGGCGGGAGGTCGCCGTACCGCGCGACGGCCGCCGCGCGGCAGGCGTCGACGAACGCCTCGATGACCTCCCACCTCGGCGGGCGTACGAAGGTGGCGTTCAGCAGAGCGCTCAGGCCCGCACGGTTGAGCTGTCCGCGCAGCCGGCCGGGCGCGGCGGTCGCGTTGTGCGTCACCAGGGCGCCGTAGCTCGGGTTCCCGGCCGCCACGCGCAGCTGGACGAGCCAGTCGGCGAACCTCTCCTGGGGCGTCACCACCATCGGCCGGATGCACTCCTCACCGCCACCGCGCGTACGCGCCGGTCCGGGCCCTTCGGAACCGTTCGGCCCTCCGCGTCCCGCGCCTGGCTTCCACCAGGGGGTACGGCCGGACCGTTCGGGTCCGTTCCGGAACCGGGACCCCCGTCGGGGTCCCTTGCGAGCGTAGCCCCCGGCGGGCCGGAACAGGCCCCTCTTCGCCCACGGAGCACCGGAGGACACCATGCCCCAACCACCCCGCAGGGAACGCGAGTCGAAGCCCGTCGTCCGCCTGGTGGCGGGGGCGGTCCTGTCCGCCGCCGTCCGCTCGCTGATCGACTGGCTGACGGGCCGTTAGCCGTACGTCCTGCCCGGCCCCGTCGCCGTCATCGCGGTGACGGGGCCCAGACTCCCGCGCGCGCCGCGGTGGCCGCCGCCCGCGCGGCCGCGTCCGCGTCGGCCTCGGTCAGGGCGCGGCCCTGGTTGAGCAGGGCGTAGTACAGCGGTGCCGAGACGGCGGCGACGACGGCGTGCGGGTCGGTGCCTGCGGGGAGTTCGCCGCGCGCGATCGCGTCGCGGACGCAGCCGGACCACTCCTCGATGCGCACCTCGTAGAAGCGGTGCAGGGCCCGCGCGGCCTGGTCGTCGCAGAGGGACGCGGCGATCAGCGCCGTGAACAGGCGGCCCTGCCGGGGGTCGGTGAGGGTCTTCACGACGAGCCGGGCGTTCGCCCCGAGGTCCCCCTCCAGGCTGCCGGTGTCGGCGCGCCGCAGCGACTGCTCGGCCATGTCGGCCAGCACATCGGCGGCGAGCGCGCCGGGGGTGCCCCAGCGGCGGTAGACCGTGGTCTTGCCGACGCCCGCGCGGTTCGCGATCTCGGTGAGGTCGAGCGCGTCGAACCCGTCGGCGGCGAGCGCGTCACCGGCCGCCCGCAGGACGGCCTCGCGTACGCGGGCGGTGCGTCCGCCCGGTCGGACGGTGCCGGGGGCCGGGGCGTCAGGCATGGGTCCCCTCCTAGGGGTGTCGAGCGGTGCTTCACGGCGCGCGCCCCATCGTATCGGGACTCCAGTTCCCTTACCGCCTTCGGCGTGCTAACTTCACAGCCGTAACGGAACGACAGACCCATTAGGGCGGATCGCTCCAGGATCTCCTCCGTCCTGCCCCGGCGCCCCGGCGTCGTCGGCACTTCCCGCCCCGCCGCGGTGAAGCCGAAAGGAAGCTCTCCCATGTCCGCACCGAAGCTCGCGGCGCGCCCGGCTCCGCGCCGCACCGACGCCACCGCCCCTCCGACGCGGGCTGCGGCTCACCCTCCGGCCCAACCCCAGCGGCTCACCGGCGAGTTGAAGCTGACCCTGGCCGTTCTGCTGGTCGCCCAGTTCATGCTGGCCGTCGACTTCTCGATCCTGAACGTCGCCCTGCCCGCCATCGGCGACGGCCTCGGCTTCTCGCTCTCCGACCTGCAGTGGATCGCCACCGCCTTCGCCCTGAGCGCGGCGGGCTTCACCCTCTTCTTCGGCCGCATCGGCGATCTGCTCGGCCGGAAGAAGATCTTCATCGGCAGCCTGGCCCTGCTGGGCCTCGCCTCGCTCGTCGGCGGCCTGGCCACGAGCCCGGAGGTACTGCTCGCCGCCCGCGTCGCCCAGGGCCTCGCCACGGCCGCCGCCACCCCGGCCGGGCTCGCGCTGCTCACCACCTCCTTCCCCGAAGGACCCCTGCGGCAGAAGGCGCTGGGCATCAACGGCGCCCTGATGTCCGCCGGGTTCACCACCGGCGCGATCCTCGGCGGCGTCCTGACCGACCTGCTCTCCTGGCGCTGGGCCTTCTTCCTCAACGTGCCCGTCGCCCTGGCCGTGATCGTCGTCGCCCCCGCCGTCATCAAGGAGTCCAAGCCGACGGTCCGGCCGAAGCTGGACCTGCCCGGCGCGCTCACCGTCACCCTCGGCCTGCTCGCCCTCGTCCACGGCCTCACCCAGGCGGGCGAACACGGCTGGGCCGACGCCCACGCCCTGTCCGGCCTCGCCGCAGGCGCCGCCCTGCTCGCCGCGTTCTTCGCCGTCGAGCGCAAGGTCGCCGAGCCGCTCGTCCCGCTGAAGACGCTGGGCCGCCGCACCGTCGCCTGGGGCAATGTCCTCGGTCTGCTCGCCTTCGTCACCGAGACCTCGCTGGTCTACCTCCTCACCCTCTACCTCCAGAAGACCCTCGGCTTCACCCCGCTCGCCGCCGGTGTCACCTTCGGCGTCCTGGGCGCGGGCACCGTCGTCGGCGGGCTCCTGGCGCCCAAGGTGATCGCGCGCCGCTCGACGCTGACGGCCCTGGTGGCGGGCGGCGTCATCCAGACGGTGTTCACCGCCGCGCTCCTCTTCCTCGGCACGACGACGGGCGCGTCCCTCGCCCTGCTGCTGCCCGCCACCTTCTTCGGCGGCATCGGCAACATGCTCGTCATCGTCGGTTTCATGGTGACCGCCACCAGCGGGCTCCCGGACGCCGAACAGGGCCTCGCCACCGGTCTCGCCTCGATGTCGCAGCAGGTCGGCATCACCATGGGCACCCCGATCATGTCCGCGGTCGTCACCGCCACCACCACGGGCGCGGCCACCGCCTCCGCCGTCCACCACGGCGTCACGGTCGCCATCGCGGTCAACGCCGCGCTCGTACTCCTCGGCGTCGTGTTCGCGGCGGTGTTCCTGCGGCCGAAGCGGACGGCCGGGGCCGTGACGGCCTGAGGTCCCCGTGCCCCGGCGCGGGGCCGGACGGCAGGCGCGTGACGCACGGCAGCGGGCACGTGTCGCCCGGCAGCGGGCACGCACCACCCCGCAGGGGGCACCCGGTAGGGCCCTGCGCGCTGAAAGAGCAGCGCAGCGGGCCGGGGACTCGCCCCCACCCCCCATCCGTTCTTCTCCTCGAAGGAGCCAGTTCATGGACCTCCAGCTCACCGACAAGGTCATCGTCGTCACCGGCGCCACCAGCGGCATCGGCCACGCCACCGCCCGCCTGCTGGCCGAGGAGGGCGCCCACGTCATCGCCGTGGCCCGCGGTACCACCGGCACCACCGCCGTGCCCGCGAAGGCCGACTTCCTCGCCGCCGACCTCACCGACCCGGCGGCCGCCGAGCGGATCGTCGAGCACGTACGCTCCGCCCACGGCCGCCTGGACGGCCTGGTCAACAACGCCGCCGCCCTGGTCTCCCAGCCGTCCTTCGCCGCCATCGACGACGACCAGTGGCACACCACCTTCGAGCTCAACCTGCACGCCGCCGTCCGCCTCACCCGCGCCGCGCTGCCCCTGCTCCAGGACAACCCGCGCGGCGCGAGCGTCGTGCACGTCGCCAGCGAGGCCGCCCGGCTGCCCGACGCCACCATCGCCGACTACGCCGCCTCCAAGGCCGCCCTGCTCTCCGTCTCCAAGTCCCTCGCCACGAGCCTCGGCGACTCCGGGGTCCGCTCCAACGTCGTCTCGCCCGGCCCCACCCGCACCGCCCTCTTCGACGCCCCCGGCGGCTTCGCCGAACAGCTCGCCGAACGCTTCTCGCTCCCCGCCGACCAGGCCGTCGACCACTTCATCCGCAACGAGCGCCGCCTGCCCACCGGCCGCATCGGCGCCCCCGATCAGGTCGCCGACCTCATCGCCTACCTCCTCTCGCCGCGCGCCGCCCAGGTCACCGGTGCTGAATGGAGTGTCGACGGCGGAGCCCTCCGCCAGCTGTGACCCGCCCGCGGTCGGGCACACGGACCCACGGACACGCACACACGGACGTACAGGGACACACACGGATACCGGGAGGACCCTCCGCCATGATCACGAGTAGCACGGTCCGCGCGGGCTACCTCGCCCGGCGGCATCTGACCGTCCCGGCGCCGAGCCCCGTCCCCGTCCGCGTGTACGAGCCCGGGGCCCGCCCCGGCGGCTGGCTGGTCTGGGCGCACGGCGGGAGCTGGCAGTACGGCTCCGCCGCCGACTGGCACCCGGTCACCCACCGCCTCGCCGCCCTGAGCGGCTGGAACGTCGTGAGCGTCGACTACCGGCTCGCTCCCGCGCACCGCCACCCGGCCGCGCTCGAAGACGTCCTCGCCGTCCTGGACTGGGCGGCCGAGCAGACCGGCGCCCCGATCGCGGTCGGCGGGGACAGCGCGGGCGCCACCCTGGCCGCGGGCGCCGCCCTCGCACAACGCGACCGCGGCCGCCGCCTGGACGCCCAGCTGTTGGCCTACCCGCCCCTCGCCCCGGACTGCGCCACACCCAGCCACCTGCGGGACCCGGCAGCCTTCCCCCAGCCCGCCGCGCTGCGCCGGGCCTGGCGCACCTGGCGCGGCACCGGGCCCGCCACGGCTGTCGCGCCCGACGGCACGGCCCTGCACAGCACGCCGCTCGACGCCCCCGACCTACGGGGTCTTGCCCCCGCGGTGCTCGCCGTCGGCGCCCTGGACCCCGTCGCCGACGACGTCCTCGCCTACGCCGAGCTCCTGAAGGCCGCGGCCGTCCCCGCCCGTCTTCTGCACGCGCCCGACGCCGCGCACGCCGACCTCCTCCGCCCGCGGAGCCGTCTGTTGCCCCGTCTGGCCGACGCCCTGCGTCACCTGCCCTGACCGACCCTCCCGGAACGGACGCCCCACCATGACCGCACCGCCCGCCCCCATCGAGGCCCTCGTCCGGCACTTCACCGATCTGCGCGACGGCACCCACGCCGGGCAGACCGAACGCCCCGCCAAAGAAGCCGTCTTCGCCGCCACGACCGACCTGCTCGACGCCCCCGCCCGCCAGGTCCTCACCGAGTACGACACGCATCTGCTGCTCGGCACCGGCACCCTCCAGGCCACCGGCCTCCGTCGCGACCGGCACGGCGGCAGCTACGCCACCTGGAGCCTGACCTGGCCCGAACAAGTCCGCGCCGGCCTCCCCGCGCTCGCCCTCCACGCCCACTACGACGCCGGCTTCCACCACCCCCACCTGCGCGGCGCCACCGTCTCCGAATGGCCCCTGAACGTCTTCACCCCCGCCCAGGCCGCCGAACTCCTCCCCACCTTCCGCACCATCGTCGCCGCCGACCTGCACAACTTCGTCTTCCAGCGGGACTGGCGCATCGTCCCCGCGCTGCACGCCGACCGGTAGGAGCCGGGCCTGCGGGGCAACTGCCCCGGCGACCGGCCCGGTTCCCCGTCGGGTGGCGGGCCCCGAGTCGGTCCGGGGCCCGCCTGACGGCTACGGCTCAGGGCAGGGACCACCAGTTGACCCAGAGGTCGGAGTCGTCGGTGATCACGAAGGCGTAGGGGCGCTGCGTCGCGCTGGGGTTGTCCTGGACGGTGATGGCTTCACCGGGGCGTTCGGCGACGCGGCCGGCGGGGGTGCCCTGGGCCGCCCAGTTCCACTTGTTGCCGTCCCACCAGTTCACGTACAGCTTGGAGTCGTCGCCGATGACGAAGACGTAGGGACGGGAGAAGGCGCTGGGGTCGTCCTTCATCGTGATCGCGCCGACGGAGTCGAGGATGAGCCGCCCGCCGGGTGCGCCCTGGTCGCTCCAGTTCCACTTCGAGCCGTCCCACCAGTTCACGTACAGCTTCGAGTCGTAGCCCTGGACGAAGGCGTACGGCCGGTCCACCGCGTTCGGGTTGTCCTGGACGCTGATGACACCGGCGCCCTTCTTGACCGGCTGTCCCGACGGTGCGCCCTGGTCGCTCCAGTTCCACTTCGAACCGTCCCACCAGTTCACCCAGACCCGGGAGTCACCGGTGATGACGAAGGCGTAGGGGCGGGTGAAGGCGTTCGGATTGTCCCGCATGGTGGTCACGCCCAGGGGGCGCGAGATGCTGCGGCTCGGCGGTGCGCCCTGGTCGCTCCAGTTCCACTTCGAGCCGTCCCACCAGTTGACCCACAGACGGAAGTCGTCGGTGATGACGAAGGCGTACGGGCGTTGCGCCGCGTTGGGGTTGTCCTGGACGGTGACGACCCCGACGCCTTCGCGGATCAGTCGGTTGCCGGGTGCGCCCTGGTCGCTCCAGTGCCAGTTGGAGCCGTCCCACCAGTTCACGTACAGCTTCGAGTCGTCGCCGATGACGAACGCGTACGGCCGCTGCGCCGCGGCCGGACCGTCCTGAACCGTGACCGCGCCGACCTTCTCGATGACGCTGCGGCCGCTGGGTGAGCCCTGGGCGCTCCAGTGCCACGCCTTGCCGTCCCACCAGTTGACGTGCAGCTTCGAGTCGAGGCCGCGGACGAAGACGTACGGGCGCTGCGCGGCCTGCGGATCGTCCTTCATGGTGACCGCGCCGACGGTGGCCCTGACCCCGACCGTACTGGTGGGCCTCTGCTGATCGTTCCATTGCCATGAACCCATCGAGCTTCCCTCCCCGGCCCCGGCCCGGCACCACGCCGGCGGGGCATGCTGAGTCGTGCTCCGGGAGCCCGGCACCGCAAGGACGCAGGCGCCGGGTGACAACAGGGACGGGTCCGGCCGGAATCCCGCAAAGGTGATGCGTGGGAAGACTCTGGCAGCGCATCCACCACCTGTCACCACCGCATGACGGAAGGCAACGTTCCGTGGAGTCGATCCGGACATGGCCACCTCGCCCGCCCGGGAACCCTCACGCCCGCCCCGGCTGAAGCAGCAGCACCGGGGGCGTACGGCTACGCGGCCTGCACCGCGTCCGCCGGGACCTCGAAGACGAGCACGAGCCCGCCGTGTGCGTCGCTCTTCTCGCCGACGCGGGTGAAACCGAAGCCCGCGACGGTGGCCAGGGACGCGCTGTTGTCGGACCTGATGGTGGCCCGCACGGTCCTGACACCGGGCTCGGCGGCGGCCCTGACGAGCAGCGCCTTCAGCATGGCGCGGGCATAGCCCCGGCGTCGGTGCCCCGGCACGACGGTGTAGCCGACCTCCACCGCCCCGGCCGCGTCCGGCGGTCCGTGGAACCCGGCGTCGCCGATGACGGTGCCGTCCGGCTCGGACACAGCGGCCCGCGTGATCCAGGGCGCGGCCGACGGGTCTCGGGCCACCTGGTCGGCACGATGGGCGAAGATCGACCGGGCCCGGTCGCTGACGAAGTGCGGGTCGAGGGCGACCCCGGCCTCGGCGCTGCCCGCTGCGAGGTCGCCATCGGCAAGCGCCCGCAACGCCGCCGCGTTGAGCTCGACGAAGCGGACGCGTGGAGGTGGGGAGAGAGGTTCGCTGTTCATCGCGGCGATGTTCGCCCAGCGCCGGCGGGTTGTCCAGCGGTTTGCGCCTCCAGGGGGCCGAGCGCCCCGGCGGTGCCGGTGGGCGTCCTCAGGTCACCAGGTCGGGCGCGAAGTAGTCCCGCAGCCGGGCGATCTTCCCGTCGCGGAGGCGGAAGATCTGCACCAGCGACACGCTCACGTCGTCCTCCCCCGCGCGCCCGTCGAAGACCGTGTCGATCTCGGCGACGAACACGTCGGGGTCGGCGGTGGTGTGCAGCACGTACCCGGACTTCTCCAGGTTCGGCGCGCGGCCGTCCTGCCGCTGCCGCTCGTAGTACGCCGCCATCGCGGTACGGATCTCCGCGCGGCCCACCAGCCTCCTGGGGAAGTCGGCGCCGGCGGGCACGAGCGGCGCCTCGAACACGCCGTCCTCGGTGAAGGTCTCGGCGACGGCGTCGGCGTTCCGGGTCATGCTTCCGGCGTAGACGTACCGCTCGAAGATCTCCTGGGGCGTTGGGGACATGACGGCCTCCCTGGGTTCGGACGCGGACGCCCAGATCATCACAGCGGGGCCTCGGAGAAGGCGGTTTCCGGGAACCGGTCACCCCCGTCGGACCGCGATGATGGGCACCCCGGCCGCGTCGGCGCGCGGCCTTCCCGCAGGGCGAGGAGAACGGCACTGTGTCCACCTTCGTGGTTTTCGACCTGGAGTTCACCACGTGGCCAGGAGCGCTCGAGAACGACTGGTCGGGTCCCGGGCAGTTGCGGGAGATCGTGCAGATCGGGGCGCTGCGGCTGGACGCGGACCTCTCGGTCGTGGAGGAGTACGAGGTGCTGGTGCGGCCGGTGGTCAATCCGCGGCTCTCGGCGTTCTTCACCGAGCTCACCGGGATCGAGCAGGAGGAGGTCGACCGTAAGGGCCTTGCCCCCGCCCGGGCGATCGGTGACTTCCTGGGGTTCTGCAAGGGCAGGACCGCGCTCTCGTACGGCAACGACATGGTCGTCGTCGGGGAGAACGCGGGCTGGGCGCGGGCGCGCGGCGAGCGGATCGCCGGCAGCTGTCTCGACACCCCCTTCGTGAACGTGCGGCCCTGGATCAACGCCCTGGCGCCGACGACGACCGGGGTGAACGTGGGGCGGCTGTGGCAGGTGCTCGGGCTGCCCAGGCCCGCCGCCGGGCGGGAGCATGCGGCGCTCTTCGACTGCTACTCCTTCGCGGCGGCCCTGCGGCACCTCCGGGCGGCCGGGGCCGCCTTGCCGGAGGGCTGGCTCTGACGTCCGGCGCGGTGGTCGATCCGCCGCACCTCTTGATGTGCCCCGGTCACGCCTGACAAATTGGTCCGGACCAATTGCCGTCGAGTGGAAGGCACACCCGTGCGACGGACCCCCCACACCCGCCATCTGCCGCCCGTCTGTCTCACCGTCACCGTCGCCTGTCTGCTGAGCGCCTGCGCCTGGGGCGGTGAGGAGGGCGGGGGCGCGGCGCCGCCGGACGCGCCGCGCGGGGTCACCGCGCAGGCGGGCAGCGCCACGTCCGTGCACGTGATGTGGAACCGGTCCGCCGGCCGCGCCGAGATCGACGGGTACGAGGTGTACCGGGGCGCCACCCGGGTCAAGCGCGTCCCGGCCGCGCAGCACATGGTCGACATCACCGGGCTCAAGCCGTCCGCCACGTACACCTTCTCCGTCCGGGCCCGCGACGCCGACGGGAACCTCAGCGCGGACAGCAAGAAGCTGACGGTCACCACGCCCGCCGCGGTCGCGGCCGACACCGAGGCGCCCTCGCGTCCGCGCACCCTGCGCGGCGAGGCCGAGGGCGGGCACGCCGCGACCCTGTCGTGGGGAGCGTCGAAGGACAACAGGAGCGTGGCCTCGTACGAGATCTACCAGGGCACGACAAAGATCCACAGTGTGGGCGGCGGCACCACGGACACGCTCGTCACGGGGCTGCGGCCGGGCCGGACGTACACGTTCAGCGTGAAGGCGCGGGACGCCGCCGACAACTTCTCGCCCGCGAGTCCCTCCGCGCGCGTGACGACGTCGGGCAGCAAGGACAGCGGGCGCGGCACCGCGCCGGCGGACCTCCGCGCGACGACGCACCTCAAGGACGGGGCGTACTACATCGACCTGTCCTGGAAGCCGCCGCACACCGGCGGCTCGGTGACGGAGTATCAGATCCATCTCGACGGGGAGAGCGCCACCTCCCTCGTCTTCGGCGGCACGGTCCCGCAGGGCCGCATGAAGCACAGCTTCTACGTGGGCAAGAAGCCCGGCGAGACGCACCGCGTGCGGCTGCGCGCCAAGCTGCCCGACGGCACCTGGGGCGCCTTCTCGGCCCGGCGCACGGTCACCACGCGGTGAGCGAGCGGCAGCGAGCCGGTGCGGACCGGCACCGTGAGGGGCGTGCGGTCGCCACGCGTGGGGCGACCGCACGGTCTCAGCGGGTGCTGCCGGAGTCGATCGTCGGCAGGTAGCGCGGGGCGCGCCAGGCGTGCAGGCGCTGCTCCACCGCGGCGCCCAGCGACAGGAGTCGCGCGTCCTGGTGGTGGCCCGCGGTCAGGAGCACGCCGACGGGCAGCTCCTTCACGAACCCTGCGGGCACCGAAAGGGACGGGTAGCCGGCGACGGCCGCCGGGGTGGAGGACGGGATGACGTCGTTGTCGCCCCGCTTGCAGTCGGTGGTCCAGGCGGGCGGGTTCGTCGGCGCGGCGATGGCGTCGAGGTCGTGGGCGGCCAGGGTCTCGTCGATCGAGCGCCGGGAGAGGTCCTTCAGCTCCGCGCGCATGGCCCGGTAGGCGGGGTCGGTGGTGGGCGGCGCCGCGAGCGCCTGCTCGAACAGCTCCTGCCCGGCGAAGCAGGTCTGCTCCGCGGGGTGGGTGCGGTTGAACTCGATCAGACCCGCGAGGTCGCGCGGGCCCTTGCGGGTGCCGAGGTAGGCGTCGATGTCGCGGTGGAACTCGCTGAGCAGCGCCGGGAACTCAAGCTCCGCGAGCCGCTTCTGGTACGGCGGCGTCACCTCGACGACCTCGGCCCCGGCGGTCCGCAGCTTGCGGGCGGTGCGCGTCATCACGGCGTCCACGTCCGGGCCGAGCTCGGGCAGCCGCCACAGGCCGATGCGCTGGCCGCGCAGGCTGCCCGGGCGCACGCCCGCGTCCTTGAGGCCCCGGGACGCGGACGGGCGGGCACCCTCGCCGCCGCTGAGGACGGCGAGCGTGAGCGCGGTGTCGACGACGTTGCGCGCCATCGGCCCCGCCGTGTCCTGCTCGGCGGAGATCGGGACCACGCCGGACTCGCTGACCACGCCCAGGCTGGGCTTGAGGCCGACCACGCCGTTCATCCCGGCCGGGCACACGATGGAGCCGTCCGTCTCGGTGCCGATGGCCACCTGGGCGAGGGACGCCGCGAGGGCCGCGCCCGAACCGGCGGAGGACCCGCACGGATTGCGGTCCAGGACGTACGGGTTGTGGGTCTGGCCGCCCACCGCCGACCACCCGGAGGTCGGCCTGGCCGCGCGGAAGTTGGCCCACTCGGACAGATTGGTCTTGCCGAGGATCACCGCCCCGGCCTTCCGCAGCCGCTTCACCAGCGGTGCGTCGGCGTCCGGCGGGCTTCCGGCGAGGGCGAGCGACCCGGCCGTCGTGGGCATGCCGCGGGTGTCCACGTTGTCCTTGAGCAGGACCGGGATGCCGTCGAGCGGGCCGAGGGCGCGGCCCGCGCGGTGCCGCTCGTCGCTCGCGGCCGCCTGGCGCAGGGCCGTCGGGTCGGTGCGCAGGACGGCGTTGATCTCGGGGTCGACCGTGTCGATCCGCCGCAGATAGGCGGAGGTCAGCGCCTTCGAGGTCAGCGCTCCCTTCGCCATCCGCGCCTGGAGCTGCGGGATCGTCACCGTGTCGAGGTCGACGCCGAGGCCCGTGGCCGACGCCCGCCCCTCGGTGCCGTCCTCGGCGTGCACGGCGGGTGTCCCCGCCCAGAGCGAGCCCGCGACGAGCGCGGCGGCCGCGGTGGCAACGCCGGTCCTCCGCAGGCCCTTTGCGGCCCCTGTCGTCCCTGTGCCTCGTGTGCTTCTCGTCCGCCTCGTGCTTCGCGTGCTCCTCATGGGGCATAGCCGACTACACGGCGAAGGGCCCGCGCAAGGGCATCGCGGGCCGTACTCCCGGGCAAGGCGCGCGGCCTCGGGGACGGCCGCCTCAGGCCTCGGCCGGGGGGCCGCCTCAGGCCTCGGCCCGGCCGCTCCCCCGCCGCACGGCCCCCTCGCCCCGCGCCGCCAGCAGGTCCGCCGACCGCTCGCACCACGCGCGCGTCTCCCGCTCGAAGGCGAGCCCGCGCAGACACGTCAGATACGGTCCGATCCGCCGGCCCGTGCGCAGGAACTCCTCCTCGTCCAGGTCGCCGCGCAGCCGTCGCAGGAGCGCGGTGAGGACCTCGGTCTTGGCCTCGGCGACCCGGGCGCGCTCCCGGAGCTGCGCGATCACCGGGGTCGCGTCGACCCCGTCCACGGCCTGCACCTTGACCAGCAGGTCGTCGCGGATGAACGACGGTTTGGCAGTGTCCGCCGCGAACCGCTCCAGCTCGGCGACGCCCGCGTCCGTCACCGTGAAGAGCCGCTTGTTCGGCCGCCCTTCCTGCACCACCTCGCGCCCGGCGACCAGGCCTTCGCCCTCCAGGCGCGCCAGCTCGGCGTACAGCTGCTGCGGCAGCGCGTGCCAGAAGTTGGCGACGCCGATGTCGAACCCCTTGGCGAGCTGATAGCCGCTGAACTCGCCGTCGAGCAGTGCCGCGAGCACCGCGTGCCGCAGGGCCATGAGCCACCGCCTCCCCTTCTCCTCGCCGCCTCTTCCCTTTGCCGGTCGGCTCCCCCATCATAGTCAACGATCTGACTAGTCAGATTCTTGACTATGGAGACCGGGGCCCGGCCCCGGTGACGCCGCCCACAGTCCCTCAGGAGGTTCCACCGTGACCGCGCACCCTGCCGCAGCCGCCGCCGACCGCTTCCGCGCCGCCGTCGAGAAGCGCGAACTCGCCGCCCTGGACGACCTGTTCACTCCGGACGTGCGCTTCTACAGCCCGGTGAAGTTCCGCCCCTTCGAGGGCCGCGAGATGGTGCTCGGCCTGTTCGGCGTGCTCCTTCGCACCTTCGAGGACTTCCGGTACGTCGGGTCCTTCGAGGGCACGTCCCAGACGAGCGCCGACGGAACCGAGGCCCCTTCGGCGGTGCTGCTCTTCCGGGCGACCGTCGGCGGCAAGGAGATCCACGGGATCGACCTGCTGCACGTCGACGAGGACGGCCGGATCAAGGAGTTCACGGTGATGGTGCGGCCGCAGTCGGCCGTGGAGTCCCTCGGGCGGGCGGTGTACGCGGGCCTCGTCGCCGACGGACTGGTGCCGCCGCCCGAGGGACGGTGAGCCCCGGAGAGCCAGGCCAGGGACAACCCCGGGCTCTCCGGAGGCCCAGAAGCTCCCAGACCGTCCCAGACCGTCTCAGACGGCCTCAGGAGCCGAGCGGCACGTCCAGGCGCGCCTTGCGGTGGCTGAAGACCGCGATCGAGTGCGGCCCGTGGTAAGCGCCCATGCCGCTCTCGCCGACCCCGCCGAACGGCAGCTCGGGGACCGAGAGATGAGCCATCGGCAGCCCGAAGCCGAGCCCTCCCGACGACGTCTGCGCGGCGATGCGCTCGCGCGTGGCCGCCGAGTCGGTGAAGGCGTACAGGGCCAGCGGCTTGTCCCGGTCGTTGATGAACGCGATGGCCTCGTCCAGGTCCGCCACCTCGACGATCGGCAGGACGGGTCCGAAGATCTCCTCCCGCATGACCGGTTCGTCGGGCCGCACCCCGGCGAGCACGGTCGGCGCGATGTACTTCGCGGCCCGGTCGCTCTGCCCGCCGGTGACGACGCGGCCCGAGCCGAGCAGCGCGGACAGCCGGTCGAAGTGCCGTTCGTTGACGATGCGCCCGTACGCGTCCGACGCCGCCGGGTCAGGCCCGTACAGCTCCTCGACCGCCTCGGCCAGGTCGGCCGCGAGCGCGCGGGCGGTGTCCGGGTCGGTGAGGACGTAGTCGGGCGCCACGCAGGTCTGGCCCGCGTTCGCGAACTTGGCGCGGGCCAGGCGCCGTGCGGTCTCCGCGGTGTCGACGCCCGCGTCGACGAACACCGGTGACTTGCCGCCGAGTTCGAGCGTGACCGGCGTGAGGTGCTCGGCGGCGGCCCGCATGACGATGCGGCCCACGGTGCCGTTGCCGGTGTAGAAGATGTGGTCGAAGCGCTGCGCGAGCAGAGCCGTGGTCTCGGGCACCCCGCCCTCGACGACGGCCACGGCGTCGGTGTCCAGGTACCGCGGCAGCAGCTCGGCGATCAGCGCGGAGGTGGCGGGGGCCAGCTCGCTGGGCTTGACGACCACCGCGTTGCCCGCGGCGAGCGCCCCGGCGATGGGCACGAGGAGGAGCTGGGCGGGGTAGTTCCAGGGCGCGATCACCAAGACGACGCCGAGCGGGTCGTACTGCGTACCGGCGCGCGCCGCCTCGCCGAAGACGCCGCGCACGTCGACGTCCTGCGGGCGCAGCCACTCCTCCAGGTGCTCCAGGGTGTGGTCGATCTCGCGGACCGAGAAGTCCACTTCGGAGCGGTAGGCCTCGGCGCGGGGCTTGCCGAGGTCCGCGTGGAGCGCGTCGGCGAAGTCGTCGCGGTGCTCGGTGAGCAGCGCCCGCAGCCGGGTGAGCTGGTGCTCGCGCCAGTCGAGGGGGCGGGTGCGGCCGGTGCGGAAGGTCGCGCGCAGCCGGGCGACGAGGGCCGAGGAGTCGGCGGGAGCCGAGGGGGCGGCGGGGGCGGGGGCGTTCATGAGGTCCTCTGGAGGGGTCGGAGCGGTGGGGTGCGGTGTGGCAGCAGCCCCGTGAGCAGGGCGTCCGTGGCGGGTCGCAGCAGGCGGGCCGCGTCGGGCGCGGTTTCGAGGCCGACGACGAGGGCGAGGCAGATGTCGGCGCATTGCGCGGGCGTCGGGGCGGGGCCGGGGGCCGGGGCGGCGGGCTCTCCCGGGTCGGCGCGGGCGGCGTCGGGGCCCGCGGCCGTTTGACCGGGTGCCGCCGCCTCACGGACTTGACCGGGTGCTGCCGCTGCACGGACCGTCGCCGTTTCCCGGCCTGGCGCCGCTTCACGGCCTGGCGCCGCTTCACGGCCTGGCGCCGCTTCACGGCCTGGCGCCGCTTCACGGCCTGGCGCCGCTTCACGGCCTGGCGCCGCTTCACGGCCTGGCGCCGCTTCACGGCCTGGCGCCGCTTCACGGTCCGCCGCCGTGAACTGCTCCGTCAGGAGCGCCCGCAGCCGGGCCGTGAACGCGTCGCAGATGTCGCCGGAGAGTCGTGCGCCCGGGTCGAGGAGTTCCACGGCGTGCGGGGAGCGGCCGGTGAGGTCGAGGACCAGGTCCAGCTTCGCCGCGAGGATGCCGTGGACGCGCTCGGCGGGCGGGACCGCGGCGACGGCGGCGGCCTCGGCCCGTGCGAGCGCCCGGTCGTGCAGGCGCATGGCGAGCTTGCGGACCGCGTCGTCCTTGCCGCGCACGTACTGGTAGACCGCCGACCGTGAGACCCCCATCTCACGGGCGATGTCGTCCACTGTGGTCCGCCGCACGCCGTACCTGCTCAGGCACGCGTACGTCGCGTCGAGGGTCTCGGAGAGCCGGTCGGCGGCCACGGTCAGCCCAGCGCCTTCACGATCTCGGCGGCCAGCGGCGCGGCCGACGCCGGATTCTGGCCGGTGTACAGATTGCGGTCGGCCACCACGTACGGAGCCCACGGCTGCCCCTCCTGGAAGTCGACGCCGAGCGCCACCAGCCGGTCCTGGAGCAGCCACGGCGCACGGTCCGCGAAGCCGGACTGGGCCTCCTCAGCATTGGTGAAGGCCGTGACGCGGTAGCCCGCGAAGGGCGATCCGCCCTGTTCGTCGGCGGTGGCGAGCAGGGCCGCCGGGCCGTGGCAGACGATGCCGAGCGGCTTGCCGGACGCGAGGACGTCGCCCAGCAGGGCGCCGGAGGCGGTGTGCACCGCGAGGTCCTCCATCGGTCCGTGGCCGCCCGGGTAGAACACGGCGCCGTACTCGTCGAGCCGCACGTCCTCCAGGGCGACGGGCTGCCGCAGGGCGGTGACGCGCGCCAGGTCGGCGGCGATCGCGTCGGCGTTCTCCTGGCCGCCGTTCAGCTCGGGCGCGAGGCTCGCGGGGTCCATCGTCGGTACGACGCCGCCGGGCGTGGCGACCACCACCTCGTGCCCCGCCGCGGTGAAGGCCTGCCAGGGGGCCGAGACCTCCTCGGCCCAGTAGCCGCTCGGGTGCGCGGTGCCGTCCGCCAGCGTCCATACGGCGGAGCCGGTCACCACCATCAGGATCTTCGCCATGCCTGTCTCCTCTGCTGCCACGCGGATCTGTGCCACGCGGATCTGTGCCGCACGGATCTGCTGCCGCGCGGATCCACTGCTGTGCGGACCCGCTGCCGCACGGTTCCGCTCCCGCACGGACTGACGTTTCGTACGCGAAGTGTCAGTGCGTCCAGACCTCGACCGTAGACCCGCCTCCCATAGAGAGCCAATAGGATCTCCGGCATGGCCCATAGGAATTCCGATGGCACTGGGGTCGAGGGCGTGAGCGCCTCGCAGCCGCCCCGCGCGCCGCTCGACCTGTCGCTGCTGCGCACCTTCCTCGCGGTGCACCGCTCCGGTTCGTTCACCGCGGCCGCGCGACTGCTCGGCCTGTCCCAGCCGACGGTGACGACGCAAGTCCGCTCCCTGGAAAAGCAGTTGGGCCGGGAGCTGTTCGAACGGCGGCCGCGCGGGGCCGTGCCCACGTCGGTCGCCGACGAACTGGCCATCCAGGTGGCGGGGCCCCTGGACGCCCTGGCCGCGGTGGCCGACCGCGGGCCGCTCGCCACCGAGCGGACGCCGGACCCGGTGCACCTGGCGGGCCCCGCCGAGCTGGTGTGCACCCGGGTCCTGCCCGCGCTCGCCCCGCTCACCGACCAGGGGGTTCGCCTCCGGGTCACCATGGGCCTGACCGACGAGCTCCTCGACGGGCTGCGCGGCGGCCGCTTCGACCTGGTGATCTCCACGATGCGGCTGCGCGGCCGCACGCTCAGCGCGGTGCCGCTCGCCGACGAGGAGTTCGTGCTCGTCGCCTCGCCCGCGTGGGCGCGGCGGATCGGCCCGGAGCGCGTCGCGGCCGACGGTGCCGCCGCGCTGCGCGGGGTGCCGCTCGTCGCGTACGCCGACGACCTGCCGATCGCCCGCCGCTACTGGTGGCACGTCTTCGGCGAGCGCCTGACCGCGCGGCCCGCCCTGACGGTGCCGGACCTGCGCGGGGTCCGCTCGGCGGTCGCGGCCGGGGCGGGGATCTCGGTCCTGCCGCGCTACCTGTGTCTGGAGGAGCTGGCCGCGGGCACGCTGGTGCCGCTGCTCCTTCCGGAGGACCCGCCGATCAACACCGGCTACCTGGCGCAGCGCCCGGGCACGCCGCGCAACCCGCACGTCCTGCTCGTGCGTGACAGGCTGCTGCAGGCGGCCCCGTCCTGGTGACGACCGGTCAGCCGTCGGCCGGACGAAGGATCCCGTCACCTGCCCGGAGGCAGTCCGCATGCGGCGCGGCCCGACGGCACGTTGGCTCGTCGTCAGGCAGCACGGGCGCTCCCCCATCGCGGCGGCGCACGGAACGTACCGCCTCCCGTGCCGCCGGAGGGCAGACTCATGCGTATTCACCGGATATCCCTTCGCTCCGGCCTGACCGTCGCCGCCGTCGCGCTTCCCCTGGCCCTGAGCGCCCCCGCGGCGCTCGCGGCACCGGGGATCACCGTGACCGTCAACGGCACCACCGTGCAGGCCACCACGGCCGCCTGTCCCAGCGGGGGCAAGGCCGCGCTGCTGAGCAACGGCGCGGCCGACTTCGCCCAGGGCCGGCAGGTGGACCTGGCGGGCGGCAGCGCCTCCTGGCAGAACGTGACGGCCGGCACCCATACGGTCGTGGTGATCTGTCAGGACGGTTCGACGGCGGGCTCGCAGACCGTCACGGTCTCGGGCGCGCCGACGGCGTCGTCGACGACGGCCCCCGCACGCGGGGTACGCGGCGGCTTCGGCGGCGCGGTCGAGGACTACGGCACGGTCACGCTCGCCGCGGGCGGCGCCCTGGTCGTCTCGGCCCTGGGCGGCGGCGCCTGGTACCTGCGCCGCCGTACGGTCCGCGGCCGCTTCTGACACCCCTTCCCCTTGGAGCCGGGCAGCCGGTCCGGCTCCCCGAACCGCGGCAGGCCGGGCCCTCGGGCCCGGCCTGCCGTCGTAGGGGCCGGTCCTCCTCGTGCCCCCGGCGCCCTTGTTCACGCGGCCCGCGCGCCTTACCGTCCTCCCAGCCGACTGGGAGGGCCGCCATGCCACGACCGCTCAGCGTCCAGCTGTACTCCGTGCGCGACGAGCTCGCCGCCGACCGGGCGGGGACGCTGGAGCGCCTCGCGGCGATGGGGTACGGCGCGGTGGAGGCCTTCGACGTGACCGACGACGCGCCGGGGCTCGCCCGGATCGCCGAAGGCGTCGGCCTCGCCGTCTCGGGCGCGCACGTCGGCCACGCCCTGGCCGGGGACCCGGGCCCCGTCTTCGACGCCGTCGCCGCGCTCGGCACCGGTCTCGCCGTCGTCCCCGCGGGCTTCCCGCACGAGGACTTCACGACGCGCGACGGGCTCGCCCGGGTCGCGGACCGCCTCAACTCCCTCGCCCGCCGGGCCGCCCGGCACGGGCTGCGGCTCGGCTACCACAACCACTGGTGGGAGGTGGAGCCGCGGCTCGACGGCGAACACGCCCTCGACGTGCTCGCCGGGCTGCTCGACCCGGACGTGTTCCTGGAGGTCGACACCTATTGGGCGGCGGTCGGCGGCGCGGACGTGCCCGCGCTCCTCGGCCGCCTCGGCGACCGCGTGGAGGCCCTGCACCTCAAGGACGGCCCCGGCACCAAGGACGACCCGAACGTCGCCGTCGGCGGCGGCACCATGCCGGTGCCCGAGGTCCTCGCGGCGGCCCCGGACGCCTGGCGGGTGGTCGAGTTCGACGCGTGCGCGGGCGACCTGCTCGGCGAGCTGGCCGCGAGCCGCGTCTACGTCAGCGCCCTGGAGGCGGCGTGAGCGCGGACCCGGTCGGCGTCGCGGTCGTCGGCGCGGGCGTCATCAGCGCGGAGTACCTGCGGACCCTGGGCCGCTTCCCCGACGTGCGGCTCCTCGCCGTCGCGGACCTCGACCGGGAACGGGCGGCCGCCGCGGCCCGCACCCACGGCCTACCGCTGCACGGCGACGTGCCCACCGTCCTCGCGGAGCCGGACGTGGAGCTCGTGGTGAACCTGACGGTGCCCGCGGCGCACGCACAGGTCGCGGCCGCGGCGCTGCGCGCGGGCAAGCACGTGTACGGCGAGAAGCCCCTGACGCCGACGCCCGTGGAGGCGGAGAAGCTCATCGCCGACGCGTCCGAACGCGGGCTGCTGCTCGGCGGCGCCCCGGACACGTTCCTCGGCGCGGGCCTGCAGTCGGCCCTCCGTGCCGTCCGGGCGGGTCACATCGGCACGCCCGTGGCGGCGACGACGGCGGTGCAGAGCCTGGGCCCGGAATCCTGGCACCCGGACCCGGCGTTCTTCTACCAGCCGGGCGCGGGGCCCCTGTTCGACGTCGGCCCGTACTATCTGACGGCCCTGGTGGCGCTGTTCGGCTCCGTGTCGAGGGTCGCGGCGACGGCGGCGCGGGCCCGCGCGCGGCGCACGGTCGGCTCGGGCGCGAGGGCCGGGCAGTCGTTCCCGGTCGACGTGCCGACGCACGTGAGCGCGCTGCTCGCGTTCTCCTCGGGAGCGAGCGCCAACGCGACGTTCAGCTTCGACAGCGCACTGCCTCGCATCCGCTTCGAGGTCACCGGCACGGAGGGCACCCTCGCCGTGCCGGACCCGAACACCTTCCGCGGCCCGCTGCGGCTGCGGCCGAACGGCTCCGACGACTGGCGCGAGCTGCCCGTCCGCGGCCGGACGGACGGCCGCGGCCTCGGCGTCCTGGACATGGCCCGCGCGATCCGCGCCGGGGCGGGGCGGATCACGCCCGACACCCAGAGCACGCACCGCGCGTCGGGCGCCCTGGCCCTGCACGTCCTCCAGACCATGACGGCGATCACCGAGTCCGCCGAGCGGTCGGCGTTCACCTCGCTCGCCACCCAGGTCGTTCCCCCGGCGCCGCTGCCCGAGGACTGGGACCCGACGGCGGCGACCCTCACCGGGCCTTGACGACCGCCGCGTCAGGCCGCGCGTCAGGCCTCACCCGCACGGTCGTGGACCTCGTCCGCGCGGGCTGAGCGGCCGTCGGGCCGGGGCGCTGCCAGTTCGTCGAGCGCCCGGGCCAGCCACCGCGTCCAGAACGTCTCCAGGTCGATCCCGGCCCGCAGCACCAGGTGCCGCAGCCGGTCCTCGACCGCGTCGCTGCCGGGCGGGAAGTCGCGGCGCTCGATCTCCTCGTACTCCGCCAACTGACGCCGGTGGAGTACGAGGTGGCGGCGCAGGTCCTCCTCGATGCCGGCCGTGCCGACGACGGCCGCCGCCCGCAGCCGCAGGAGCAGCGCGTCGCGCATCGGCTTGGGGTCCTGGCCCGCCGCGGTCCAGCGGGACAGCTCGGCGCGGCCCTCGGGCAGCACCTCGTACTGCTTCTTCTGGCCGCGGCTCGCCGTCGCGGCGGGCAGCGCGCGGATCAGCCCGTCCCGCTCCAGCCTGCCGAGGTCGCGGTAGATCTGCTGGTGCGTGGCGGACCAGAAGTAGCCGATGGACCGGTCGAAGCGCCGGGTCAGCTCCAGGCCCGACGACGGCTTCTCCAGCAGGGCGGTGAGGATCGCGTGCGGCAGTGACATGCGGGCATCCTAGGGACGCGGCGCGGCCGGGCGTCCGGCCGCGCCCGGCCCGCTCACAGCGCGGCGGCCAGCTCCGTGCCCTGCTTGATGGCGCGCTTGGCGTCCAGCTCGGCCGCGACGTCGGCGCCGCCGATGAGGTGCGCGCTCACCCCCGCGGCGAGCAGGGCCTCGTACAGGTCGCGCCGGGGTTCCTGGCCGGTGCACAGCACGACCGTGTCCACGGGGATGGTGCGCGCGGCGCCGTCGACCGTGAGGTGCAGGCCCTCGTCGTCGATGCGGTCGTAGCGGGCGCCCGCGACCATCTCGACGCCCCGGTGGCGCAGCTCGGCGCGGTGGATCCAGCCGGTGGTCTTGCCGAGGCCGCCGCCGACCTTGGACGTCTTGCGCTGGACGAGGTGGACGGTGCGCGGCGAGAGCGGCCGCTCGGGCGCGGTCAGCCCGCCGCGCTCCCGGTAGTCCATGTCGACGCCCCAGTGCTTGAAGTACGTGGCCGGGTCCAGGGCGGCCTTGTCGCCGCTGTCGGTGAGGTACTCGGCGACGTCGAAGCCGATGCCGCCCGCGCCGACGATCGCGACCCGGTCGCCGACGGGCGCGCCGTCGCGCAGCACGTCCAGGTAGCCGACGACGCTCGGGTGGTCGACGCCGGGGATGTCCGGGGTGCGGGGCGTGACGCCGGTGGCGACCACCACCTCGTCGTACCCGGCGCCGGTGAGCCGGTCCACCGTGACGTGGGTGTTCAGCCGTACGTCCACACCGCGCAGGTCGAGCTGGGTGCGGTAGTAGCGCAGCGTCTCGTCGAACTCCTGCTTGCCGGGGACCTTGCGGGCCACGTTCAGCTGGCCGCCGATCTCGGCCGCGGCGTCGTAGAGCGTCACGTCGTGGCCGCGCTCGGCGGCAGAGACGGCGCAGGCGAGCCCGGCGGGGCCCGCGCCGACGACGGCGACGCGCTTGGTGCGGCGGGTCGGCGCGAGGACGAGCTCCGTCTCGTGGCAGGCGCGCGGGTTCACCAGGCAGGAGGTGATCTGGAGGTTGAAGGTGTGGTCGAGGCAGGCCTGGTTGCAGCCGATGCAGGTGTTGATGGCGTCGGGCTGCCCCTGGCGCGCCTTGGCCACGAAGTCCGGGTCGGCGAGCAGCGGGCGGGCCAGGGAGACCATGTCGGCGGCGCCGTCGGCGAGCAACTGCTCGGCGAGCTCGGGGGTGTTGATGCGGTTGGTCGTCACCAGCGGCACGGACACCTCGCCCATGACCTTCTGGGTGACGAAGGTGTAGGCGCCGCGCGGCACGGAGGTCGCGATGGTGGGCACGCGGGCCTCGTGCCAGCCGATGCCGGTGTTGATGATGCTGGCGCCCGCGGCCTCGATCTCCTTGGCGAGCAGGACGACCTCGTCGAGCGTGGAGCCGCCGGGCACGAGGTCCAGCATGGACAGGCGGTAGACGATGATGAAGTCCTCGCCGAGGCGCTCGCGCGTGCGCCGCACGATCTCGACGGGGAAGCGGATGCGGTTCTCGTAGGCACCGCCCCAGCGGTCGGTCCGCCGGTTGGTGGGGGCCGCGATGAACTCGTTGATCAGATAGCCCTCGGAGCCCATGATCTCGACGCCGTCGTAGCCCGCGTGCCGGGCGAGTTCGGCGGTGCGGACGAAGTCCTCGATGGTCCGCTCGACCTCGTCGTCCGTCAGGGCGCGGGGCGGGAACGGGCTGATCGGTGCCTGGAGCGCGCTCGACGCGACCAGGTCGGCGTGGTAGGCGTACCGCCCGAAGTGCAGGATCTGCATCGCGATCCGGCCGCCCTCGCGGTGCACGGCGGCGGTGATCGGCGCGTGCTGCTCGGCCTCGGCCTCGGTGGTGAGCTTGGCGCCGCCCTCCCAGGGGCGCCCCTCCTCGTTCGGCGCGATGCCGCCGGTGACGATGAGGCCGACGCCGCCGCGCGCCCGGGTCGCGTAGAACTCGGCCATGCGCGCGAACCCGCCCGGCGCCTCTTCGAGGCCCACGTGCATGGAGCCCATGAGGACCCGGTTGGGCAGCGTGGTGAAGCCCAGGTCGAGCGGGCTGAGCAGATGCGGGTAGCGGCTCGGGGAGTCCATGCGGCCTCTTTCGTCCACGGGTGCGCGAAGTCGTCAGGACAGTTGTAGGCCAGCCCCATCCCTTATGCAACTAGTTGCACAATGGGCGGGACGCAGCTCACACCGGCCGGACGGGCCGGGGCGGGGTCCCGCCCCGCACCCGACGGCCGCCCCCGCAGGGCCTCACTCCCCCTGCGCCTTGTCCTGGAGGAACCGCTCCACCTCGCTGGCCACGCCCGCCTTGGCCGTGGACGCCCGGGCGCCCGCGCGCGTCGACGCCTCGTGCACCCCGAGGCCGCCGACCCACACGTAGCCGAACGACGGCTCGCCGTCGAGGCGCGGGCTGACCTGGACGTCCACCTGCTTGAGCTTGGTCACGGGCGCCGCCGCGTAGAGGGTCGCCGTGACGCGGCGCTGCGGATACAGATTGAAGTCCCGGATGACCACCGAGCCGTACTCGTCGACGAACGCGCCGTGGCCGTCGCGGCCCACGCGCACGTCGAAGTGCCACGGATGGTCGTGCAGATCGATGGTGACGAACTCGGAACCGCGGTTCTCGAAGGTGACGTCGAAGGCGACGTAGGTCAGGCCCTTGGCGTCATCGTCCCGGCCGCGCTTGGGAGTGGCCCGCTTGAGGCCGTGCACCCGCACGCGCAGCCCTGCCAGTTCGTCGGACTGGTACTCCTGCCAGTCCCCGACGACGTTCGGTACGTCCATCATCCCCACCCTTCGGTCGGCACAAGGCTAGAACGGGCTGCCCCTCGGACCTTTCCCCACTTGATCACTACCGGCCGGAGCGGCAGGTTATCCCCGGGCGCACGCGTGACCGATGACTTCTCGCCGCCGCCACGGACCGCCCGGACGCCCCCGGCGGCCCGCACCGCGCGGGTCCTCGCCGCCGCGCTCGGCCGCCGGTCCTCCGACGTGCGCAGGGCCCCGTGACCGCCGTGTCCGAAAACCGCCAGCCGCGACTTCGCGCGCGACGCACACTGATCACAGGGACACGCTCCCCCGATCCCCTCCGGGCCACCGGAGGCGATCTCGAACCCCTCGGAGAGGACCGGCGCGATGACCGTCTACACCACACTGGACAGCCCGCTGGGCGAACTGCTGCTCGTCGGCGAGCCCTCGGCCACCGCCAAGGGCGGCACGGCACTCGCGTCGCTCTCCATGCCGGGGCAGAAGGGCGCCGTGGCCGTCCTGGACGACTGGGTCCGTGACGACGAGGCGTTCGCCGCGATCACCGACCAGCTGCGCGCGTACTTCGCGGGCGCGCTGACGCAGTTCGACATCGAGTACGCCACCGGGTCAGGCACGGACTTCCAGCGCAGGGTCTGGGACGCCCTGGACTCCGTGCCGTACGGCACCACCACCACGTACGGGGCGCTCGCCGCGCGGCTCGGCCTGTCGCGCGCCGCCGTCCGCGCCCTGGGCACCGCCATCGGCCGCAACCCGCTGCTCGTGGTGCGCCCCTGCCACCGCGTGATCGGCGCGGACGGCTCGCTGACCGGCTACGCGGGCGGCCTGGACCGCAAGCGGCGGCTCCTGGACCTGGAGGCGGCATGACCAGGGCCGCGCCCACCACCGACGGGCCCGCCGCCCGGGTCGCCGCCACGGACTGGGCCGGTGCCGCCGCCGAGCTCGACGCCCACGGCTGCGCCCTCACCCCCCGGCTCCTGGACCCCGAGGCGTGCCGGTCGATCGCCGCCCTGTACGACGAGACGGAGCTGTTCCGCAAGACCGTCGACATGGCACGGCACCGCTTCGGCTCCGGCCAGTACCGCTACTTCGGCCACGACCTGCCGCGCCCGGTCGCCGAGCTGCACGCCGCGCTCTACCCCGCGCTCCTGCCGCTCGCCCGGGACTGGGCGGCCCGCCTCGGCCGCCCCGCCCCGTGGCCCGACAGCCTCGACGAGTGGCTCGACCGGTGCCGCGCGGGGGGCCAGTCCCAGTCCTCGCAGATCCTGCTGCGCTACGAGGCGGGCGACTGGAACGCGCTGCACCGCGACCTCTTCGGCGACCTGGTCTTCCCGCTTCAGGTCGTCATCGGCCTCGACGTCCACGGCGACGACTACACCGGCGGCGAGTTCCTGCTCGTCGAACAGCGCCCCCGCGCCCAGTCCCGGGGCACCGTCACCGTGCTCCCCCAGGGGCACGGCCTGGTCTTCACCACCCGTGACCGCCCGGTGCGCTCCGCCCGCGGCTGGTCGGCGGCCCCGGTCCGGCACGGCGTGAGCACGGTCCGCTCGGGCCTGCGGCGCTCGCTCGGCCTGGTGTTCCACCTCGCCTAGGGCCCCCGCGGCTACTCACGGCGTTCGGACGCGCGCGGGTCGGCCGTGCCCCGCTCGGCCGGGGGCCGTGGCGCGCCGTCCTGGCGCTGCCAGGCGGCGTACAGCGTGGAGAGCCCGATCGCGACCGTGGACACCGCCTCGGCCTCGATCCCGCACCGGACGAGGACGACTCCGGTCCCCAGGACCGCGAGGAATACGGCGAGATCGGTTCGCCGCCGTGGAAGGTGCATCGCTGAGCCTCTCTGAAATCCCTTGTAGTGACTACTGCCTGATGTTGCGTCAGGCAGCAATCAGACTGTTGGGGGTGCGGGGTGTTGCGGTAGGCGGCACAGTTGCCACGTGTCGCAACACCGGGCGACAGCAGCCGACAGGGAACACAAGGAGGGGGCATGGGCAGCCTCGTGCCGCTGGGCGGGGAGCTTCCCGACGAGTCGCGGGCGCTCGCCGAGGCGCTGCGCTCCCTCTTCGACGGGCTCGGTCTCAGCGTCCGCCGGTACGCGGCCCGGCGGAGCTGGGACGCCGGGTCCCTGTCCCGCTTCCTCAACGGGACCCGCGTCCCCACCTGGGAGTTCATCAACTCCCTCTTCCACGACGTGGCCGAGCACCAGGGCCGCACGCCCACGCCCGAGGCCATGGAGCTGCTCCGCCGGCTGCACCGCGAGGCCCTGGCCCGCAACGGCTCCCCGCTGCACCGGGTGCAGCTCCTCGAGGACCAACTGGCCGAGGCCGACCGGCAGTCCACCCGCTCGGCGGCTCTGGTCCGCGCGCTCGAAGGGGCGTTGGTCGACGCGCAACACCGCGCGGCGGACCTGGAGGTACAGATCGGACAGCTGCGGGCACACCAGAGCCGCGAGCACGCCGACACGGACGCGGTGCTCGAACTGTACGAGGACCAGCTCGCCGGGCTCCGCAGGGAACGGCAGTCCCTCATCCAGCAGGTGGAGGCGCTCGGCGAGGAGCTCCGCGAGGCCCATGCCCGCCGCGTCGAGGCGGAGGAGCGCTGCGAGGAGCTGGAGCGCCAGCTGATCACTGCCGAGGAGCACGGGCAGGACGACGAGAGTGACGCCGCGCCCCGCCCCGAGGAGAGCCGCGAGGAGCCCGAGGACGGCTTCCCGGACACCGGCCCCGCCGCGGCGGCGGCGCCCCGGTCACGCCCCCGTACGCCCGGCGGGAAGACCCACCCCGGATGGCTCAACCCCGGCTTCGTCTTCGACACCTTCATCGTCGGCGCCTCCAACCGCTTCGCCAACGCGGCCGCCCTCGCCGCCGCCAAGCGACCCGGCCGCGCGTACAACCCCCTGTACATCTACGGCGCTTCGGGGATCGGCAAGACGCACCTGCTGCACGCCACCGCGCACTACGTACACGCTCTGCACCCCGGCCTCCGCGTCCGCTACGTGCACGCGGAGGACTTCAAGCCCCAGGGCGAGTACCGGAACGCGGACGTCCTGCTGGTCGACGACCTCTACTTCCTGATGCACCACAGGTCGACGCGCGAGGAGTTCTTCCACACCTTCAACGCGCTCCACAAGGCCGGGAAGCAGATCGTGCTCTCCTCCGACCGGCCGCCCAAGCAGCTGCCGAACCTCGAGGACTGGATGCGCAGCCGTCTGGAGTGGGGCCTGATCACCCACGTCAATCCGCCCGAGCTGGAGACGCGCGTCGCGCTCCTGCGCCGCAAGGCCGTCGCGGACGGGCTCGACACCCCGCCGGAGGTGCTCGAGTTCATCGCCACCCGCACCCTGCGCAACATCCGCGAGCTGGAGGGCGCCCTGAACCGGGTGACCGCGTTCGCCAACCTCAACCGGCAGCCGGTGGACCTCGGCCTGACCGAGATCGTCCTCAAGGACCTGGTCCCCGACCGCGGGCCGTCGCGCGGGGAGCGGGTCGGGCAGTTGATCATCGCCGTGACCTCCGACTACTTCGGCCTGGCCGAGGGCGACTTGTGCGGCACGTCGCGCAGCCGGGTCCTGGTGACGGCACGCCAGATCGCCATGTACCTGTGCTGCGAGCTGACCGACATGTCGCGGCCGAAGATCCGCGAGCTCTTCAAGCGGAGCGACCCGAGCACCGTGGACCACGCGGACCGCAAGATCCGCGCGCTGATGGCGGAGCGCCGCTCCATCTACAACCAGATCACCGAACTCACCCTGCGGATCAAGGACGCCGCCGACGAGCTGGCCGACTGACCGGGGCGGCGCCTCAGCCGAGCCCGCCCACCCGCAGCGTGACGTTCAGCCGCCCCGTCAGGCCGAGCCCCGGCGGCGCCGTACCGGCGTGGATCTTCGGCACGCCGTGGTACGCGAGACGGGACGGGCCGCCGAACACCACCAGGTCACCGCTGCGCAGCTCGACGTCCGTGTACGGCCGCGAACGCGTCTCGGTGTTGCCGAACCGGAAGACGCACGCGTCCCCGAGGCTCAGCGACACCACCGGCGCGACGGACTTCTCGTCGCTGTCGCGGTGCATGCCCATGCGGGCGTCGGCGTCGTAGTAGTTGACGAGCGCGATGTCGTACGCGAGCGGGGCGTCACCGTCCGCGCCGTCGTCTCCGTACGCGTCCCGCACCGCGGCGCGCCCCAGCTCCGCGAGCCAGGCGGGCATCGGCTTCACCGGCGCGCCGTCGCCGTCGACGACGGTGCGCGCGTAGCCGTACGGATACCAGTGCCAGCCGAGGCACAGCTGCCGGGCGGTCATCGTGCCGCCGCCCGGCAGGTGGACGGTGCGCAGGCCCGCGGGCGGGCGCGCCCAGGCGCGGCAGGCGGCGAGGAGCTCCCGCTGGCGGTCGGGGCCGAGCCAGCCGGGCACGTGCACCGCGCCCGGGGCCACCTCGCCGCGCTCGCGCGGGAACAGCTCGTCGGTCATGGGCGCCGTACCGCCCGAAGGATCACGAACTTGCGGTTGCTGGCGGCGACTTCGACGTTGCCGAAGAGGCGCTTGAGCCGTACGTGGTAGCCGAGGTGGCGGTTGCCGACGACCCACAGCTCACCGCCGGGCCGCAGCGCGGCGCGGGCCCCGCGGAACATGCGCTGGGCCGTCGCGTCGGTCGTGGCCTGGTGGCTGTGGAAGGGCGGGTTGTTCAGGACGAGGTCCACGGACGCGGCGGGCATCGCCGTCAGCGCGTCCCCGGCCAGGAACTCCGCCTTCGCGGCGGCCGAGTTGGCCTGGAACGTCGCCTCGGCCGAGGCGACGGCCTGGTACGACTCGTCCACGAACGTGACCCGGGCCCCGGGGTTGGCGACCGCCGCGGCCGTGCCGAGCACGCCGTTGCCGCAGCCCAGGTCCACGATGTGGGCGTCGCCGTGGCTCGCGGGCAGGTGCTGGAGGAAGAACCGGGTGCCGATGTCGAGGCGCTCGGCGCAGAAGATGCCCGCGTGGTTGACGGCGGTCAGGCCCGCGCCCGCCCCGGAGTCGGCGGGCAGGACGTACCGGCGCGGCCAGGGACCGCTCTCGTGGGCCCGCTCCGGGTCCGGCGTGGTGTGGATCAGCCGGGCCTTCTGCCGGGCCAGCGAGGTGCGGGTCGGGCCGATGATCCGCTCGAAGAGATCGAGGGTCGAGGTGTGGATCTCGGTAACCATGCCGGTGCCGACGACGACGGTGCCCGCGTGCAGGGACGGGGCGATCCGGTGCAGCTGGTCCTCCAGGAGAGCGAGGCTCTTGGGCACCCGGACCAGGAGCACGTCCACCCGCTCCGGCGGCGCGTCCCGCGTCGTGAGCAGCCGGGCCGGGTCCGGCGCGTGCCCGGCCCGCTCCAGGTTGGCGAGGGTCGCCTGCCTGCCGAGGAAGGAGTCGGTGATCTGGACGGGCCGGTGCGCGGCGAGCACCGTGGTCAGCGCGCCCCAGCGGTCACCGATCACGGCCACGGTGCCGTCGAGGGCGACCGGCGCGCCACCTTCCTCTCCCGCCAGGTGGCGCAGCAGATAGGCGTCGGCGGCGGACCAGGCCCGCAGCTGGTCGCGGGGGTCCTCCGGGAAGCGTGTGAGGTCGTACGCGCCCCATGACGTGCTCAAACGGTTCATCGTGCCCTCAGGCTACTGGTCCGCGCCCGGCGGCGCGGACCCGGCCGCTTCGCGGCGGCGGGACCTCCGGTCGTCGCGGGGCGGCCCGGCTCAGGAGGAGCGGGGCAGCCGCTGCCGGGGCACGGCGACCCGGGTGCGCTCGGGGTCGGCCGGGCGCTCGGTGTCGTACACCGCGAGGACGGGCCGGTCGAGGGCCACGCGGTCCACGACCACCGGCACGGCGTGCCGCGCGCCCCGCCGGTCGTGGAAGACGACGGTGACCTCGCCGCGCCTGCCGCGCACCGGCCGCCACCCCTCCAACCGAGCCTCGGCCGTGGCGAACCCGGCCCGCACCCGGCGCAGCGCGGCGGTCCTGCGCAGGCTCACGACGGCGCCCCACGCGGCGAGGAGCCCGCCCACGGCCGCCACCGACCACAGGAACGTCAGCCAGGCCGCGACGGAGTGCCGACCGACCGGCGCGAGCAGCATGTAGTCGGTGACCGTGTCGTACGCGACGCGGCCGTCGGCCAGCGCGTCGTACCAGCCCACGGCGGCGGCGAGCGCGCTGAGCGCGATCACCGCGCCCACCGTCGCGCGGTGCAGGAACCGGGCGGCGACGAAGCCGAGCAGCACGTCTGCGCCGATGCCGAGCTCCGGCGCCACGGCCACCAGCTGGTCGCTGCCGCAGCCCACGTCGTCGTAGCAGGACCACCCGGCGCTCGTGGCGTCGTACGTGCTCAGGTGCCACACGAGCCAGACCTGCCAGACGAGGAGCGCGCAGGCGAGCCCCCGCAGCACGACGCCATAGCCCTTCCGGCCCAACTCCCGTCCCTGCCTCAGTGGTTCGGCGACGCCGCGGGGGCGCCGCGCGGAGAGCATCCGTCAATGTCCGTGCAGGCTACACGCTGTCCGGGGCGGCCACCACGGGGCGTGCGGCCGCCGCTCAGCCGCGGGCGAACCAGGTGGGTCCGTCCGCCATGGCCTGCTTGATGCGGAACAGACCGGTCTCGTGCAGCTCGGGAAGCCGGTCCAGGGCGAACCAGGCGACTTCGAGGGACTCGTCGTCGTTGACGCGGGGCTCGCCGCCCACGGCCCGGCAGCGGACGGTGATGTCCATGAACTGGCAGACGTCGCCGTTGGGGTAGGTCACGGGCTCCAGGGTCTCCACGAGGACCACCCGCTCGGCCACGCAGCGCACGGCCGTCTCCTCGAAGACCTCCCGCTCGGCGCACTCGGCGGGCTGCTCCCCCGGCTCGGGGATGCCGCCGATCACCGACCACTTGCCGTTGTCGGCGCGCCGTCCGAGCAGCACCCGGCCCTCGTCGTCGAAGACGATCGCGGTCACTCCCGGGAGCCACAGCAACTGGTGGCCCACGTCGGCGCGCAGGGTCTTGATGAAGTCTGGAGTAGCCATGATCAGCAGCCTAACTGCCGGTGCCCGTCCGCCTGCGCGCGATCACCCAGCCGATTCCGGCCACTCCGAGACCGGCCAGAAACACCTCCGGCCAGACCCCGAGCCGCGTCGCGGGCGTCAGCGAGCTGCGCTTGGGCACCTGGGCGACGAGCGACTCCGCGGTGAACATCCCGGTGCGCTGGGCGACCGTCCCGTCCGGGCGGATCACGGCGCTCACCCCGCTGGTCACCGGCACCATCACGGCCCGTCCGTGCTCGACGGCCCGCACCCGGTCGATGGCGAGCTGCTGGTACGTCATCTGGCTGCGCTCGAACGTCGCGTTGTTGCTCGGCACCGACAGGATCTGCGCGCCCTGGTGCACCTGGTCCCGCACCACGTCGTCGAACGCCGCCTCGTAGCAGGTCACGGGCCCGACCTCGGTCCCCGCCATGTCGAACACGACCGGCTTCGTACCGGGCTGGAAGACACCGGCGCGGTCGACGTCGGAGCTGAAGATCCGGAAGAAGCTCCGGTAGGGCATGTACTCGCCGAACGGCTGGAGGTGCCGCTTGTCGTACGAGGCGCCGGGGCCCGTCTTCGGGTCCCACAGGATCTGCCGGTTGCGGGGCTTGCCGTCCTTCGCCCCGACGACGGCGCCCACGGAGACGGGGGCGCCGATGGCCTTCGCCGCCTTGTCGATCTCCGCGTAGGCGTCGGCGTTGACGAACGGGTCGATGTCGGAGGAGTTCTCCGGCCACAGGACCAGGTCGGGCTGCTCGGCCTTGCCCGCCCTGACCTTCGCGGCCAGGCGCAGCGTCTCCCGGACGTGGTGGTCGAGCACGGCCCGGCGCTGGGCGTTGAAGTCCAGGCCCATGCGCGGCACGTTGCCCTGGATGACGGCGACCGTGGCGGTGCCGTGCTCCGCCGCGGTGGACACCAGCGGCAGCGCGGCCGCCCCGGCGGCCACGGGCGCGACGGTGAGCGCGGCCGCGGTCAGCACGGCGCGGTCCCGGGCGCGGGGCGCGGCCCTCAGGCGGCGCACGACGTCGGCGAGCCCGAAGCCGCTGAGGACCACGGCGAAGCCGAGCAGCGGCGTCCCGCCGAGCGCGGCGAGGGGCAGGAAGAGACCGGTGGGCTGGCCGAAGGCGACCTTGCCCCAGGGGAAGCCCTCGAAGGGGAAGCGCGAGCGCGCCGCCTCCAGCAGGAGCCACACGCCGGAGGCCCACACCGGCCACACCGGAAGGCGGGACACCAGGGCGACGCCCAGGCCCGCGAGGCCGATGAACAGCGCTTCGGCGACGGCCAGGGCGAGCCACGGCAGCGGCCCCACGTCGACGCCCGTCCACGACAGGAGCGGCACGAAGTAGCCGAGCCCCATCAGCAGGCCGAGGCGGAATCCGGAGCGGGCCCGCCGGCCGTGCAGGACGAAGCCGAGCAGCGCGAACGCGAAGGGCGCGAGCCACCACAGCTCACGCGGCGCGAAGCTGAGGTAGAGCAGGACGCCGGAGAGCACCGCGGCGACGGCCGGAACCAGCCGTCGCCGTACCCGCTCCGCGCGGGTTTCCGGTCCGGGCTGCGGTTCGGTCTGCTCCGACGTCTCGGTGGGAGCGGTGGTGGCGGTCACTCGGGGAGTCTACGGCCCGCCACCTGGGCGCGGACAGCGCGGTCGACCCCCGCGCACGGGTGCCCCAGGTGCCCCTTCCACACATTTGCTAGATCGTTTCTGCGCAAGACATCCACAATCGACGCCGTCAGCCGCTACGGTGTGCCGCAGTCCCTGACGTGCGGCCGGAACACGCTGCCAGGCCCGTCGGGGGCCCGCGGACATTCGGGGGGCGGGTTGGGGTCGACGGGGACGGTGGCGGTCGAGCGGACCGGGGAGCGGCACGGGGTGGCCGACGCGAGCGGTCTCGCGATCCTCGCGGCGTGCGCGGCCTGGGCGCTGATCACTTCGGGGGTCGGCGGCGGGCGGCCGGACGGCGTGCTGCTCGCGATCCTCGCGGTCGCCGCCGGATACGCGGGCGGGCGCATCGCCGGAGCGCTCCTGCCGGTGGCGGCGCCGTGCGCCGGGGCGCTCGCGGGGGTCTGCCTCGCCGCCGCGGCCCCGCACGTCACGCCCGGCCCCGCCAGTTCCTCGCCGCTCGGCCCCATCGGCGCCACCGCCGCGCTCCTGAGCCTGTCGGCGGGCGCGGTCTGCTGTGCGGCGTGGGCGGCGCGCGGTCCCGCGCTCCGGCTGTGCCTGCGCCTCGCCGCCGTCGGTGTCGTGTGCGGTGCGGCGCTGCTCGGCTCCACCGCGGGCTTCCTCGCCAGCGTCGGGATCCTGTTGTGTTCGCTCGCGGGGGCACTGACCCGCAGGGCCCTCGGCCTCGCGGGATTCGCCCTCGCCGCCGTGCTGGTGGCCGGGGCGTCCTGGGCCGTCGCCGAGGAGGTGCTTCCCCGCGGCCTGGCCGCGTCCCTGGAGGACCAGCTGGGCCCGCACCGGGTGGGCCTGTGGCGGGACGCCGGGGATCTGGCGGGGGCGCATCCGGCGTTCGGGGTGGGCCCGGGGCGGTTCGGGGACGCGTCACCGACCGTGACGGAGGGCCTGCTCCCGGACGGCAAGCCGCACTCGGCGCTGCTCCAGCAGGCCGCCGAGCAGGGCTTCACCGGTGTCGTGCTGCTCACGGCGGCCTTCGGCTGGGTCCTGTTCGCGCTGTGGCGCTCGCCGCGCTCCACCGCGGTCGTCCTGACGGCGGGCGCGGCCCTGACCGCCGTCGCGGCGGTGGCCACGCTGGGCAACGCGCTGAGCGTGACGTCCGTGACGGCGGGCGCGGGCCTGCTCGCGGGAATCGCGACGGCACGGCCGCTGCCTGAGGGCAGGCGGGCCCAGGGCGGGGAGGCCGACCGCCTCCCGTGAGGGACGCGCCGGTCAGACCGTCGGCGTGGGGCGGGTCGGCCGCAGGTGGTCGCGGATGACGCGGACCGCGCTCTCGGCGTTGTCCACGGTGACCGTGAACTTGTGGCCGTCGCCGAGCCGCAGGACGACGCCCTCGCCGCGCCGCACGACGACGGCGGTGCCCTGCTCCGGCCGCCAGCGGTAGCCCCAGCCGCCCCAGTGCCGCGGGGTGACGGCGGGCGCGAAGTCGGCGCCGACGACGTGCGAGAGCGGGATGCGGCGGCGCGGTACGCCGATGTGGCCGCAGCGCACTTCCATGCACTCCTTGTCGACCTTCACCGCGACGTGGACGAACGCCAGCGTGCCGAAGAGCATCAGCAGACCGACCGCGATGCAGCCGACGATGGCCATGACCAGCGGCAGGACGCCCGAGGGCCACAGCGTCTCCACGGCCAGGTCGATGCCCAGCGCGAGGCAGGCGGCGCCGGCGCAGGCCAGCAGCCACTGGACGCGGTTCGACGCGCGTCCGGTCCAGATCTCGGGCTGATCCTCGGCGGCAGCCCGCTCGCCGTGGGCTTGGTCCGTCATGGAGTCGAGGTTACTCACGATCCGCGGCGAAGGCACCGCGTCGCGGAGGGTTACCTCTCCGGCCGGACACCCCGAACACCAGGTTTCCCGTGGTGCGAGGCGCCCACCACGGCGCGTTCCGCTCGCTGGGCCGCACGGGCGGGGTCAGCCGTCGGCCAGGACGGGCGCCCTTTTGGCCACCGCCGCGGGCCGGGCGCGGGTCTCAGCCCTTCAGGGCCGGGCTCGACGACGCCAGGAGGCGTCCCTCGGCGTACGTCAGGGCGGCGGGCGGCAGGGCGGCCTCGCGCCCGCTGAGGAGCACGCGGACGCCGCCGTGGTCGTCCCCGGCCGCCGGGCGCGCGCCGGGCACCTCGCCGATGCGGCGCAGCGTCTGGGCGGCGACCGCGCCGGCCGAGCCGTGCAGGACCAGCGGCGGCCGGTCAGCCCGCTGGACGGCGGCGCGGATGCGCTCCGCAACCAGTTCGTAATGGGTGCAGCCCAGGACGACGGCCCTTACCTCGGGCGGCGTGAGGGCGGCAGCCGCCGCGATCGTCCGGTCGATGGCGTCCTCGTCGGCCCACTGCACGGCATCGGCCAGACCGGGGCAGGGCACCTCGGTGACGTCGACGCCGTCGGCGAACTCCTCGATGAGGCCGCGCTGGTAGGGGCTGCCGGTGGTCGCGGGGGTGGCCCAGATGGCGATGGGTCCGCCCCCGGCCGCGGCGGGCTTGATCGCCGGGACGGTGCCGATGACCGGCAGCCCCGGCTCGAAGCGGGCGCGCAGGGCGGGCAGCGTGTGCACGGTCGCGGTGTTGCAGGCCACGATCAGCGCGTCCGGGCGGTGCGCGGCGGCGGCCGCGGCGACCGCGAGGGACCGCTCCGTGAGGTCCGCCGTGCTGCGGGGGCCCCAGGGCATGCCGTCGGGGTCCGAGGAGAGGACGAGATCGGCGCCGGGTGCCAGGCGCCGCACCGCGGCCGCCGCGGCGAGCAGTCCGATGCCGGAGTCCATGAGCGCGATCTTCACCCGGTCACCTTAGACGATCGGCCGTACAACCCGGTCACCGTGGGGCAGACTGCGGCGGATGAGTGCCGTTGCGTGGATCTGTGCCGCCTCGCTCGCCGCGTGGCTGTGGCTGCTGGCCGGACAGGGCTTCTTCTGGCGCACGGACCTGCGCCTGCCGCCCCGGCGCGAGCCGGAGCGATGGCCGGCGGTGGCCGTCGTCGTCCCCGCGCGCGACGAGGCCGAGGTGCTGCCCGCCAGCCTGCCGTCGCTGCTCGCCCAGGACTATCCGGGGCGGGCCGAGGTGTTCCTCGTCGACGACGGCAGCACCGACGGCACCGGGGCTCTCGCGCGGGAGCTGTCCGACCGTCACGGGGGCCTTGCGCTGACCGTCGGCTCGCCGGGCGAACCGCCCGGGGGCTGGACGGGCAAGCTGTGGGCGGTGCGGCACGGCATCGGCCTGGCCCGCGCGCGCGAGCCGGAGTACCTGCTGCTCACCGACGCGGACATCGCCCATGAGCCCGACAGCCTGCGGGAGTTGGTGGCCGCCGCCGAGTCCGGCGGCTTCGACCTGGTGTCGCAGATGGCCCGGCTCCGCGTGGCCAGCGTGTGGGAGCGCCTGGTCGTTCCCGCGTTCGTCTACTTCTTCGCGCAGCTGTACCCGTTCCGCTGGATCGCGCGCAAGGACGGGCGGACCGCCGCCGCGGCCGGTGGCTGTGTGCTGCTGCGCGCGGAGGCCGCCGCGCGAGCGGGGGTGCCGGACGCCATCCGGCATGCGGTGATCGACGACGTGGCCCTCGCGCGGGCGGTCAAGCGGAGCGGCGGGCACATCTGGCTGGGGCTCGCCGACCGCGTCGACAGCGTGCGCCCCTACCCGGCCCTCGCGGACCTGTGGCGGATGGTGGCGCGCAGCGCCTACGCCCAGCTGCGCCACAACCCGGCGGTGCTCCTCGGGACGGTCGTGGGGCTCGCCGTGATCTACCTGGTGCCGCCCGTCGGCCTGGTCGTCGGCCTGGCCGGGGGCGACACCACCGCCGCGGCCGTGGGCGGCACCGCCTGGCTCGTCATGACGGCCACGTATCTGCCGATGCTGCGCTACTACCGCCAGCCGCTGTGGCTCGCGCTCACGCTGCCCGGCACGGCCTTCCTGTACCTGCTGATGACGGTGGACTCGGCGGTGCAGCACTACCGGGGGCGCGGCGCCGCGTGGAAGGGCCGGACGTACGGGGCCGCCCCTGAGGCGGCCCCCGACTCGCGGCCCTGACCGGCGCCTCCGCCCTGCCCGGAGGCGCCGGTGCCGGACGTCACTTCCTGCCGGGCGTCCAGTTCATGCCCCAGCCGTACGCGTAGTCGATGGTGCGCTGCGGGCTCACGCCGCGCTCGGGCACCAGATAGCGGGCCTCGCGCTGGACGACCAGCTCGCCGTTCTGGTTGGTGATGAGCGCGAGGGCGCACACCGTCGACGGCACCGTGCACTCGTCCAGGGAGAACTCGATCGGCGCGCCGTGCTGCGGAGTCAGCGTGACCGTCGCGTTGAGGTCGGCGAAGCTGCGCGCGCCCTCGTAGATGGTCACGAAGATGACCATGCGCTTGAACTCCTGCGTACGGTCGAGGTTGACGGTGAGGTTCTCACCGGTCGACACGGCTCCGGTGCGGTCGTCGCCGTCCAGGAGGATGTACGGGGGCTGGTGGAGGGATCCGAAGGCGTTGCCGAGGGCCTGGACGACTCCCTTGCGCCCGTCGGCCAGTTCGAACAGCGCGCACAGGTCGAGGTCCAGGTCGGCGTGCATCGCCACGGCCCGGCCGAGCTTGCTGGCCCACCCCTTGAACTGCTTGCGCACCTCCCAGTTGAGGTTCACGCGCAGCGCGCCCGAGGTGCCGCCCTGCTTGGTCAGGGAGACCGTGGGCGCCTCCTTCGTGAGCGTGACCTTGGTCAGGCGCACGGGCTGGGCGGCGGCCGGCGGCGGGGGCGTGACGGGGGCGGGCGCGGTCACGGGCGGGGCCGGGGCGGGCGCGGGAGCCGCCACCGGCGGGGCGGGGGCCGGGGGCGGGGTCGGCGCGGCCGCCTGCTGGGGCTCGTCCACGGTGATGCCGTAGTCCGTCGCCAGGCCCTCCAGGCCGCTGCTGTACCCCTGGCCGACGGCGCGGAACTTCCAGGCGCCCTGGCGCCGGTAGAGCTCGCCGAGGACGAACGCCGTCTCCACGCTCGCGTCGGCGCTGTCGTAGCGCGCGATCTCCGCGCCGCTCGCGGCGTCGAGGACCCGGATGTGCAGCCCGGGCACCTTGCCGAACGTGCCGCCGTCCGAGGACGCGGCCAGGACCACCGTCTCGACGGCGGGCTCCACGCGCGCGAGGTCGACGACCAGCGCGTCGGTCACGGTGCCGCCCGCGCTCCGCTTGCCCTCGTGGCGCACGGCGCCCGAGGCGTGCGTCGCCTGGTTGTAGAAGACGAAGTCCGCGTCCGAGCGCACCTTTCCGGAGCCCGCGAGCAACAGAGCGGACGCGTCGGCGTCCGGAACTCCGGGTCCGGAACCCCAGCCCAATTCGACCCGTACGGCAGTTGCCCCCACGGGAACATTCGAACCTTTGGCCATAGACATGTCTGCCCCCATCACCAGTGCCGGGTCCGGCAGGACCGCCGTTCCGTTCCCGCCCAACCTATTACCTGGCATTCGCGGACGCGCACGGACCCACCCGGCCATCGCTCCGCGTCAACCGCCGGTCGACCACCGGTAACCCCCGAGATCCCCGCCTTTTACAGGATCCCTACGCCGCCGCGCGACCGATTTTCCCAGGTTCGCTCGCATTGAGGGCCCGAAGGCACGGGCAACACGGCAATCAACCCTCTTATCGGTCTCCCCAACCAGCACATCAAGGGCTTAACTTATGGAGCATGACCTCCCCCCGCTCCACCTATGGCGGCGGTTACTACTCCGCGCCGTCCTTCCCGGACACTCCGATCTACGACTCTCTGGTCGCCGAGCGGGGCACCCCGCAGATCGCCCCGATCCGGGTGAACCCGTCCCCCTATGACACGGGCAGCCACCTCCCGGCCCTTCCGCCCGCGCTGCCCGCCCTGCCGTCGGCGCCCTCCGGGCCCTCGATGGCCGCCCCTCCGAACGCCGCCCACGGCTACGCGCCCGCGCCGCAGCCCGCACCGCTGCAGCAGGCCCCGGCGCCGTACATCCCGCAGCAGGCGGGTCCGCCCCGCGGCTATCCGGGCCCGCAGCAGCAGCGGCCCATGGGGACCACGACGGGCTATGAGGCGATGCGCCCCGCGGCGCCCCGCCCGGCGCCCGCGCCCCACGAGGACCCGTACAACCGGCAGCAGTACCGGGGCTACTGACCGGCCGCGGCCGACGCCGTCAGCGACCACTGACAGCACGGCCGCGCGTCGGGTCCACCGATCGATCGCTCCACGTTCATCCGCCGCAGGCGTCCGGGGGGCACGCCTGGCAGCCGCCGTCGACCCATGGGTCGACGGCGGCTTTCGTATGCGCGCACACGGCCGGAGCGCCCAGGAGCCGTTTCCGGCCTAATGTGCGGGGCCCGTGACTGCCCGCCCGGGCGGACTTCGTCCCGCGGGCGAGAGGCGCCATCCGTATCGGTGACCCTCCGAAGATCCCCGAATGAACAGGACGGTCGTGGGGAACTCGAAGGCGGGGCACGGCCGTTGAGGTTCGATGGAAACCATCGGAGCCGGTGGGAAAACACCGGTGAGGGCGCTGCCGGGCCCCGTCGGCAGGAGTCCGGAAAGCGACGGGGAACAGGCCGATGTCATCCTCGGTTCTCGTGACCCATGCGTGAGCCGGGCCGTCCGCGGTTAGGGCCGTGGTGACGGACGCGGAAGGGGGTGCAGGACCGTGCGAGCGATCGCCGGACTCTGGCGCTGGCGCCGCAATCCACTGCGCCGCGCGACGGACCTCGCCGAGGCCTGGGCAGCGCTTGTCGCGCTCGTCCTCATCGTCGTCGGGGCCCCGGTGGTCGGCGCCGTGACGGGCAGTCTGACCAATGACGCGCTGCTGCGCTCGGTGGAGGCCCAGCGCGCGGCCCGCCACGTCGTGACGGCCACCGTCCTGAAGAAGCTCGACCAGCCGCCCCTCGACCCCGACCCGGAGACCTCCTCCGCGCGGGACGCGCACCACCGCGTGCTCGCCCACTGGAAGGGGCCGGACGGCTCGGGCCACGCGGGCACGGTCGCGTCCGGCCTCAAGTCACCGCACCCCGGCGACCGGTTCACGGTCTGGACCGACCGCACCGGCCGGGTCGTCGGCCGCCCGCTCGACCCGGCCACCGCGACGACCCACGCCGCCCTCGCCGGATTCGGCGCCGCCCTCGCGAGCGCCGGCCTCGTCGAGGGCGCCCGGCGACTGCTCCTGTGGCACATCGTCCGGCGGCGCTACGCCCGCTGGGACCAGGCCTGGCAGCAGGCGGGCCCGGACTGGGGCAAGACCGGTACCGGCGCTTGAGCTGGTGAGAGCCTGCCCATCAGGTCAACTCCCCCGCGCCGCGCGCGCTACGGTGGAGCGGGCCGACTCTTCGGCCTCCTCGCGCGCGGGCGCGGGGTACCCGCGTACGTCGAGGTGGGGGCAGAGCAACTCCATGGCACAGGGCACGGTCCAGGTGACGCACACCGGTACGTCGCGGTGGCGGCGCCGCACGGGAGAGTACGCATCGCTGGCCGCCGCCCTGGAGGCCGCGGGCGACGGGGACGTCCTGACAGTGGCCCCGGGGACGTACCGCGAGAACCTCGTCGTCCAGCGGGCGGTGACGCTGCGCGGCCCCGAGGGCTCCCCCGGCTCCGTGCGCATCGCGCCCGCCGACGGCGTGCCCCTGACGGTGCGGGCCTCCGCCGTCGTCCAGGACCTGCACATCGAGGGCCAGGACTCGGCCGCGCCCGCGCTGCTCGTCGAGGACGGGGCGCCGGAGCTCGCGGACCTGCGGGTGATGACGCGCTCGGCGGCCGGCATCGAGGTCCGCGGCGGCGCCCGGCCCACCCTGCGCCGCTGCACGGTCGACAACGCGGGCGGCATCGGCATCGCCGTACTCGACGGCGGCGGCGGGGTGTTCGAGGAGTGCGAGGTCGTCGCGGCGGGCCAGTCCGGGGTCGCGGTGCGCGGCGGCGGACATCCGCGTCTGGAGCGCTGCCGGGTCCACCACACCTCGGGCGCGGGCCTGTCCGTGACCGGCGAGCACAGCGGCCTGGAGGCCGTCGGCTGCGAGGTGTACGAGGTCAAGGGCGCGGGCGTGCAGATCACCGCGCGCGCCACGGCGCACCTGACGGACTGCGCGGTGCACCGCACGACGTCCGACGGCGTGACGCTCGACACGGACGCGGTCCTCACCCTCGCCGACTGCCGCATCCACGACATCCCGGAGAACGCGGTCGACCTGCGCTCGCGCTCGGTCCTCACGCTGACGCGCACCACGGTGCGCGAGTTCGGGCGCAACGGCCTGTCGGTGTGGGACCCGGGCACCCGCGTGGACGCCAACCAGTGCGAGATCCACGACAGCACGGGCGACTACCCGGCGGTGTGGGTCAGCGACGGGGCGACGGCCGTCCTGGAGTCGTGCCGGGTGCACGACGTGCCGGACGCGCTGTTCGTCCTCGACCGGGGCTCGCGCGTCGACGTCATAGACAGCGATCTGACGCAGGTGCGCAACACGGCGGTGTCGGTGAGCGACGGCGCGACCGCCCAGCTCGACGACGTGCGCATCCGGGAGGCGGCCACCGGCGCGTGGTTCCGCGACCACGGCAGCGGCGGCGTCCTCGCGGACTGCACCGTGGACGGCACGCAGACGGGCGTGATCGTCACCAAGGGCGCCGATCCGACCATCGAGCGGTGCACGGTCACCTCCCCGGCCGAGGCGGGCTTCTACGTCTCGGCGGGCGGCCGCGGCAGCTTCCACCGCTGCAAGGTCGTCGACAGCGGGGGCTACGGCTTCCACGTCCTCGACGGCTGCCGTACGACGCTGAAGCGCTGCCGCACCGAGCGGTGCGCGCGCGGCGGCTACGAATTCGCGGAGGACGGCCCGCTCGTCGAGGGCTGCACCAGCGACGAGAGCGCCAGCGCGCGGCCCGCCGTGCCCGAGCCGCCGGTGCGGACGGCCACGCAGTCCACGGGGCTGCTCGGCGCGGTGCCCGAGCCGCGCGCCACCGAGCAGCCGCCCGCACGGCCCGCCCCGCAGCCCTCCCGCACCTCCAAGGCGGTGCTCGGCGAACTCGACACGCTGGTGGGCCTGGAGAGCGTCAAGCGCGAGGTGCGGGCGCTCACCGACATGATCGAGGTGGGTCGGCGCCGCCAGGAGGCGGGCCTGAAGGCCGCCTCGGTCCGCCGCCACCTGGTGTTCACCGGCTCCCCCGGCACGGGCAAGACGACCGTGGCCCGGCTCTACGGCGAGATCCTGGCCTCGCTCGGCGTCCTGGAGCGCGGCCACCTCGTCGAGGTGTCGCGCGTGGACCTGGTGGGCGAGCACATCGGCTCGACGGCGATCCGCACCCAGGAGGCGTTCGAGAAGGCCCGCGGCGGCGTCCTGTTCATCGACGAGGCGTATGCGCTCTCGCCGGAGGACTCCGGGCGCGACTTCGGCCGGGAGGCCATCGACACGCTCGTGAAGCTGATGGAGGACCACCGCGAGGCGGTCGTGGTGATCGTCGCGGGCTACACGGACGAGATGAACCGCTTCCTGTCCGTCAACCCCGGGGTGGCGTCCCGCTTCTCGCGCACCATCACGTTCGGCGACTACGACGCCGAGGAGCTCCTGCGCATCGTCGAGCAGCAGGCGGAGGAGCACGAGTACACGCTCGGCACGGGCACCGCCGAGGCGCTCCTGAAGTACTTCACGGCCATCCCGAAGGGCCCCACGTTCGGCAACGGCCGGACCGCGCGGCAGACGTTCGAGGCGATGGTGGAGCGGCACGCGGGCCGCGTCGCGCAGGTGGCGGCGCCGAGCACCGAGGAACTCACCCTGCTGTATCCGGACGACCTTCCGGAGCTGGTGTAGGGGCTGGTGCGGGAGCCGGTACGGGGGTCGGCGACGGGACGGTCGCGGAGCGCGGCACGGCGGGCCTGAGCCGGGCGAGCAGCCGGGCCCGCTCCTCGGCGAACGCCGGGTCGGCCTGGTAGTCGCCGTGGCCGAGGAGGGGCGCGGGCAGCGGGTGCTCGGCGGTGCGGCCGTAGGCGAGCGGGTCCTTGAGCGCGGCGCGGTCGACCTGCGGGCCGCAGTCGCCGTGCAGCCGCACCGGGCCGCCGATGGGGTCGGTGGCGCGGTACAGGTTGCGCCAGCAGTCGACCTCGCGGTGCAGGGAGCTGAGCGCGGCGGGCCCGAAGTGCGCGGGGAACCAGCGGCCGTACAGGCGCTCGAGGGGGGAGCCGTAGGTGAGCAGCGCGACCCGGCGGCGCACGGACGGCAGCAGCTGCCAGGCAGCCGCCGCGGCGAGGACGCTGCCCTGCGAGTGGCCGGACAGGACGAGGCGGCCGCCCGTGGCGCGGGTCCAGGTGTCCATGCGCCAGGTCAGGTCGGGCACGGCGCGCTCGGCGTAGCAGGGCGGCGCGAACGGGTGGGCGGCGCGCGGCCAGAACGTGCCGACGTCCCAGAGGATGCCGATGGTGCGGCGTGCGGACGCGTCGCGGTAGGCGCGGCGGCCCCAGGTGACGAACAGTATGAAGCCGAAGCCGATCAGCCAGGAGCCGAGCGCCTGCGCGGTCTGCGCGGTGCCCTCGACGAAGGCGGGCGCGCCCTCGGCGGCCGCGCCGGGGACCTCGTCGCTCACCCAGGCCCCGACGAGGGCGGCGGCCCCGAGCAGCAGCGTCGTGGCCGAGGTGACGCCGACGATGAGGGGCGCGCGGTCGGTGAGGGTGGCGCTGGCGCGCTTGGCGGCGATGCGGCGGGTGCGGGCGGTGTCGGGGCGCTCGCCGGGGTACTCGCGCGGCACCCGGGCGAGCTCGAAGCGCAGGCGCCGCGCGGTGGCGACGGCGAGCCCGGCGCACAGCACGGCGACGACCACGAGCAGCGGCGGGATGACCGAGGCCTGCCAGGTCAGCAGGGCGGGCGGCCCGTCGATCGTGCCGCCCCTGCCGTCCAGCCAGTCGGCGACGCGCTGCGAGCCGCCGCCGGACATGACGCCGCCGAGCGCGCAGGCCAGCATGGCCACGGCGGGGCCGCCGAGGCCGCGTATGGCCGTGCGCGAGTCGGGCGCCCCTCGGTAGAGCCCGGTGGCGACGGCCGCGAGGGCGAGCACCAGGGCGCCCTGGACGAGGGCGATGCCGCCGAAGGTCGTGTTGCCCGGGAGGCGGCCCGTGGAGGTCCAGTCGGGGCGCGACCACCCGGCGTACAGGACGGCGAGGACGAGCAGGGCGAGGGCGGTGAGCGGGAGCAGGCGCACCAGGGTGCGGTCGAGCCGCATGTCGATGCGGTGTTCGCTGCGGCCCCTGCGGCACACCACGCCCACCACGACGGCCCCGCACCCGGCGAGGGCCGCCATCAGGGTCCAGCCGAGGGCGTCCAGGAGCGCGGGTCCGCCGGGGCGGCGGTCGTGGCGGGCGGCGGCCGCGCCCACGGCGGTGGCGACCGTGAGCAGGCCCGCGGCCGTGTGGGCGGCGCGCAGCCGGGCGACGATCCGGCGGCCGTACCAGAAGCCGGGCCTGCCGAGGGCGTTGCGGGCGGCCTCCTCGGGGTCCGGCTGGTGCGGCAGCGGCTGCTGGGACTCGTACGCGCTCCAGGTGCGGCGGGACAGGTACCAGAGCAGGCCGGTGAGGGCGGCGGGCAGGGCCGCGGCGAGGGCGAGGCGGCGCCCGGGCTGCGACCACCAGCCGCCGCCCCCGGCCGGGCCGGGGGCGAGGAACCCGAGCCAGGAGTGGTCGGCCGCGCACCCGCGGGTGCCCGCGCACTGCCAGGCCAGCAGGTCGATCGCTATCTCGCAGGCCGCGGCCACGAGCAGCACGGTGAGGGTGAGCGCGACGAGGCGCACCAGGAGGCCGTACGCGCGGACCGCGCGCCGCATGCGGCGCGCGGTGGGGCGCATCCAGTGGGCGAGGTTGACCACCATGAACGGCAGGAGCAGGAGCCACAGGGCGCGGGAGCCGTTGCCGGAGGTGAGGTTGGACCAGACGTACGCCTCCGGGACGGGACGGCCGCGGTAGTCCTCCGGGCGGGACTCGGCCGTCACGTCGTCGGCGCGGCGGTGGACGGCCGCGGTGCCGTCGCCGAAGACGCGGACGGTCCTGGGGTCGTCGAGCATCGCCTGCGGCGTGGCGCCGCCGACGCCGTGGACGAGGAGTTCCAGGGCGATCCGCTCCGCCGGTGCGGGCGGGCCGGACGCCGGGTCCTTGGCATGCGCGGGCTGCCCCGCCGTGGCGCGCTCCACTGTTCTGCTTCCCCCGAGGTGTGCGCTGCTGACTGCGAGTACCAAGGATCCCGGCTCGGGGCGCCGCGCGCACCCGCCGTCACGTAATCTCCCCCTTCGTTATCCACCGGTGGCGCATGCGAGGATGAGGCGACCTGATGACGGGCTTGACGAGGCGAAAGGGCCGGACCTGACGTGAGTGAGAATCAGCACCTCCTCGCGGAGCAGCGCCGTGCCCTGATCCTGGACGAGGTCCGCCGCCGGGGCGGCGTCCGGGTCAACGAGCTCACCAGGAAGCTGGGCGTGTCGGACATGACGGTCCGCCGCGATCTGGACGCGCTCGCGCGCCAGGGCGTCCTGGAGAAGGTCCACGGCGGCGCGGTGCCGGTGGCGGAGGCGAGCACGCACGAGCCGGGGTTCGAGGCCAAGTCGGGTCTTGAACTCAGCGCCAAGGAGGACATCGCGCGGGCCGCGGCGGCCCTGGTGGCCCCGGGCACGGCGATCGCGCTCTCCGGCGGCACGACGACCTACGCGCTCGCACATCAGCTCCTGGACGTGCCGGACCTGACGGTGGTGACGAACTCGGTGCGGGTCGCGGACGTCTTCCACTCCGCGCAGCGCAGCTCGGGCCAGCGGCAGGGAGCCGCCACGGTGGTCCTCACCGGCGGGGTGCGCACCCCCTCGGACTCGCTGGTCGGCCCGGTCGCCGACCAGGCGATCGCGGCGCTCCACTTCGACGTGCTGTTCCTCGGGGTGCACGGCATAGCGGCCGACGCCGGTCTGTCCACGCCGAACCTCGCGGAGGCGGAGACCAACCGGCGGCTCGTGCAGTCCGCGCGCCGCGTCGTGGTGGTCGCCGACCACACCAAGTGGGGCACGGTGGGCCTGAGTTCCTTCGCCACGCTGGGGCAGGTGGACACGCTGGTGACCGACGCGGGGCTGCCCGCCGACGCCCGCGCGGAGGTCGCCGAGCAGCTGCGGCTCGTCGTGGCGGGCGAGCCGGAGAGCGCCGAGGAGGCCTGAGGGTCACCCGGCGTCCGCCGGTCACTGCCCTTGTCGAGCGTGCTCGTCTAAGGTGACCGTACTCGTTCCACCACCGTCGTCCGCTGGGGGCTGAGTGCGATGCCACGCCGTCTGAGGCCCGTGGGGCTCGACTTCCTCGTGACCGCTCCCGTGCGGCACGTCTTCACCGGCGAGGTGTCCGCGCCGCCGGAGGCGGTGTTCCAGGCCCTGGCGGTGGACGTGGCGCAGTGGCCCGCGTGGTTCACGTCGGTCACCCGCGCCCGGCCCACGCGGGACGGCGCGGGCCGGGTGGTCCACCTCCAGGGCGGCTTCCGGCTCCTGGAGACGATCCTCGCCGCGGACGCGCCGACGCGGTACGTCTACCGCGTCGACGTCGCGAACGCACCCGGGGTCCGCGCCCTGGTCGAGGAGTGGCAGCTGACGCCCACCGCCACCGGGACGCGGGTGCGCTGGACCTTCGCGGTCGAGCCCAGGGGCCTGATGCGGTTCCTCTTCCGGCACGGCCGCAGGGGCCTCGGCAAGACCTTCGACGCCTCCGTCAGGAACCTGGACCGCCGGCTGTCGGGCACGAAGGCCTAGCGCACGGCGGGCTCAGGCGTTCGTCCACCTGCCGGTGGCGAGGAGCGTCTCTATGGCCGCCGCGTACGGCCGGATGTCCAGGCCCTGTTCGGCGAGCCACGCGTCGGAGTAGTACTTGTCCAGGTAGCGGTCGCCGGGGTCGCAGATGAGGGTCACGACGCTCCCGGTGCGGCCCGCCGCCACCATCTCGGCGACGATCTTCAGGGCGCTCCACAGGCCGGTGCCGGTCGAGCCGCCCGCCTTGCGGCCGATGACCTGCTCCAGGGCGCGGACGGCGGCGACGCTCGCCGCGTCCGGGACCTTCATCATGCGGTCGATGGCGCCGGGCACGAAGCTCGGCTCCATGCGGGGCCGGCCGATGCCCTCGATGCGGGAGCCGCAGTCGCTGGTGGCGCCGGGGTCGTGCCGCGTCCAGCCGTCGAAGAAGCAGGAGTTGTCCGGGTCGGCGACGCAGATGCGGGTGTCGTGCTGCATGTAGTGCACGTAGCGGGCGATGGTCGCCGAGGTGCCGCCGGTCCCGGCCGTCGCCACGATCCACGTGGGTTCCGGATAGCGTTCGAGGCGCAGCTGCTGGTACATCGACTCGGCGATGTTGTTGTTGCCGCGCCAGTCCGTGGCCCGTTCCGCGTAGGTGAACTGGTCCATGTAGTGGCCGCCGGTCTCGACGGCGAGGGCAGCCGACTCCGCGTACATCGTGCGGGAGTCGTCCACGAAGTGGCACCGGCCGCCGTGGAATTCGATGAGGCGGCACTTCTCGGCGCTGGTCGTGCGCGGCATCACCGCGATGAAGGGCACGCCGATCAACTTCGCGAAGTAGGCCTCGGACACGGCCGTCGACCCGCTGGAGGCCTCGATCACGGGGCGTCCCGGGCGGATCCAGCCATTGCACAGGCCGTACAGGAACAGCGAGCGGGCGAGCCGGTGCTTGAGACTGCCGGTCGGATGCGTCGACTCGTCCTTGAGGTACAGGTCGATGCCCCAGTGCTCGGGCAGCGGGAAGCGCAGGAGATGCGTGTCGGCCGAGCGGTTGGCGTCGGCCTGGACCTTGCGCACCGCTTCTTTCAGCCAGGAGCGGTACTCCGGGTCGCTGCGGTCGACGTCGAGGGTGACGGCGGGCTCGCCGGTCGGGTCGTGCTGGGTGGTGCTCACCGCGTGGCTCCTCGCGTTCGTGCCGGACGCGGTTCGATCCGGCCGGGCCTCTTGATGATAAACACCTACAACACCGCCCTCACCTGCATAAACACTCCTTTTGGTACCTCAAAGGCGCAGCTGTCGCGGCCATCTGGCCCTCTCGTGTTCCTGACGTGGTCACGCACGGAAGTGGCATGTGCGTCGTCGCCGTACGCCCTAGTGCTCGGCGCCGGGCACGTGCACACTGCACCGCACGGGGCAGGGGTAGTGTCCCGGACGGGCGCCATCGGGCGGCGCCCGGACAGCGGCAGACGAAGGCCCGCGGCACGCCGCGGCACACCATGCGCGGGACGTCACCGCGCGCGAGGGGGCGGAGCCTCATGGCAGAGCCGGAGTTCAGGGCCACCGGCGTGCGGATCGGGAAGCGGCTGCGCTCCCTGACCCGTGCGGGCCAGGTCCGGATCAACGACGGCAGGCTGGAACTGCTCACCAGTTACGGAACGGAGATCGACAGCGCACCGGTGCAGGCGGTGCGCGCGGGCAAACCGTGGTTCGCCCCGCACGACCGCGCCCTCGCCGAGGTCAACGGCACGCGCTACCGGCTCACGCTCGGCGACCACGATCCGGTGCCCGGAGAGCCGGGCCCACCCTCCGTCCGCGCCTTCCTGGAGGCGCTGCGCAGCGCGGGCGGCCGACGGCACGTCTGACGGGGCCGAGCCGGGCGCGAGTTGCACGCCCGCACCCCCTGCGTCACTCTGGTTTCACATCACTCTGGGTTTACCGGCGATAACGCTGCGAACCAGCCGCCGGTCCCACAGCAGGCGGCAGACAGCGCGCGGCCCCTGCTGGATCGGAACGCCGTCTTCTTCCGGACCTCACTTCGGGGAGTCGCACCGTGATCAGCCAGCCGAGCAGGCAGTGCACGGTAGAGCTCCAAGCCCTGCCGTCGCGGATCGGTCAAGTCCGCAGAATCGTATCGGCGCAGTTGCGCTACTGGCATCTCGATCCGTTGATAGACCGGGCCGCGCTCGGCGTCACCGAGTTGCTGACCAACGTCCACCGGCACGCGGAGCCGGACAAAGTGTGCACCGTGGACATCGAGCTGATGCTCGGGCGTCTCGTGGTCTCCGTCCACGACCACGATCCGCGGCTGCCGGAGGTGCGCGACGCGGAGCAGTTCGCGACCTGCGGCCGCGGGCTCGCCATGGTCGCCGCGGTCAGCGACAGCTGGGGCGTCAGGCCGGAGGGCGAGCGCGGCAAGGTCGTCTGGTTCACGCTCGCCGCGCCGTCGCCCACCGTGGACCTGCCGACGTATCCCGCGTACGACGCCGCGAGCACCCGCTCCTTCGTCGCCGCGTCCCCCGTCGGCGCGCATACTCCCGCCCGGTCGGCCGTTCCTGGCTGACCGGGCGGTGACCGTTGTCGCTCTGTTCCCCGTCCCTTCCCTCGCTCCTCCTTTCCGCTGATTCAGCTTTTCCGCTGCTTTGGTATCCCGCCTTCCACCGCGTTCCGCTCACTCCGTCGCGATCGCGCGCAGTACGTCGAGACGTGCCGCGCGCCGTGCCGGGCGCAGGCCCGCGAGGGCCCCCGCGACCACGCCCACCAGGGCGACCACCGTGAGCGGCAGCGGCGGAAGGGCGAACGCGAAGGGGGTGTCGGACGCCCCGTCGGACGCCTTGACCAGGACCCAGCCGAGGAAGCCGCCGAGCGCCAGGCCGCCCGCGGTGCCGAACGCGGCGACCAGGACGGACTCCCAGCGGACCATGGCGCGCAGCTGGGCGCGGGTCTGACCGACGGCCCGCAACAGGCCCAGCTCCCGGGTGCGTTCGTGCAGGGCGAGGGTCAGGGTGTTGGCGATGCCGAGCAGCGCGATGAGGACGGCGAGGGCGAGCAGCGCGTAGACGAGGGTGAGCATCATGTCGATGCCTCCGGCCGAGGACTGCGCGTACTCGTCGCGGGTCTGGACCTCGGGGTTGCCGTAGTCCTTCGCCACGGCGGAGACCGCGGCCTTGCCGTCGGCGGCGCTCACGCCGTCCTCGAACGTGACGGAGACCAGGGTGTCGGAGTCCTGGGCGCGGTGCGGGGCCCAGGCCTGGCGGGTGACGACGTAGTCGCCCACGAGTTCCGACCTGCCGTACACGGCGCGCACGGTGAAGGTGTCCTTCTTGCCGTCGGTGAAGGCGAGTTCGGTGCGGTCGCCGACCTTCAGGCCGCGCTTGTCGGCCTCGCCCCGGGTGACGGCGATGCCGTCGTCGCCGAGCCGGGTCAGGTCGCCCCGGACGTCGCCGAGGTCGAAGGCCTCAGCCAGGGCCCGGGGGTCGGTGACGGTCAGGGCCCGGCCCTTGCCGTCCACTTCGGCCACTCCCTTGCCGAGGCCGACGGCCGTGGCGACCTCCGGGCGCTGGGCGAGCGCGGGGGCCAGGCGCGGGCTCAGTCCGCTGCCTCCGGCGCCGAAGCCCGGGGTGCTGACCGCGATGTCGCCCGCGAAGGACCGGGACACCGTCTGGTCCATGGTCGCCTTCAGGGACGCGCCGAAGACCGTGAACAGGCAGACGACGGCGACGCCGACCATCAGGGCGCTCGCGGTGGCGGCGGTGCGCTTGGGGCTGCGCAGGGCATTGCGCCGCGCGAGGGCGCCGGTGACGCCGCGCAGCCGGTCGAGCGGGCCCCCGATGAGACGGACCGCGCGCGAGGCGGCGACGGGGCCGAGCACCACGAACGAGGCGAGCGCGAGCACGGCGCCGGTCCCCGCCAGCCACACCGACGGGTCGGCGAGGACCCCGACCAGCGCGAGGGAGACGGCGGTGAGCCCGAGGGCGCTGCCCGCCACGGCCCGTGTCCGTGAGGCGCCGGAGTGGTCGACGGCCGTCTCGCGCAGCGCGGCCAGCGGCGCGGTGCGCCCGGCCCGGACGGCGGGCAGCAGCGCGGAGGCCATGCAGACGACGACGCCGACCGCGAGGGGCAGCAGCATGGAGGTGGCGCTGATCACCAAGTCGCCCTCGGGGAAGGGGAATCCGATGGCGGGGAACAGCGCCTGGAGCCCGGCCGCGACGGCGATGCCGCCCGCGAGGCCCGCCAGGGACGCGACCACGGCGACGGCGCCCGCTTCGAGCAGTGTCGCGCCGGTGACCTGGCGGCGGGAGGCGCCGAGGGCGCGCAGCAGGGCGTTCTCGCGGGTGCGCTGGGCGACGACGATCGCGAACGTGTTGTGGATCGAGAACGTCGCCACCAGCAGCGCGATGCCGGAGAAGACCAGCAGGAACGTCGTGAAGAGGGTCAGGAACTGCCCGGAGACCATCTCGGAGTTCTCCTCCGCGGCCTCCTGGCCGGTGATGGCCTCGACGCCGTCGGGCAGGACGGGGGCCAGCGCGTCGACGAGCTCCGCCTGGCTGGTGCCGGGCCCGGCCCGCACCTGGATGGACGAGGCCCGGCCGGGCTCCGGCGTCAGGTGCTTCTCCGCGTCCGCGCGGGTCATGCCGGTGAACGTCGTCTGCGCCATCCCGTCCTCGCCGCCGAACGTGGCCAGGCCGACGACGGTCACCCGGACCGGGTCGGGCGTGCGCAGGGTCGTGGTGTCGCCGATCTTCAGGTCGCCGCGCTCGGCGGCGCCGCGGTTGACGACGACCTCGCCGGACTTCGCCGGGGCGCGGCCCTCGGCGAGCCGGTAGGGGTTGAGCGCGGTGTCCTCGATCCAGTTGCCCGCGAGGGTGGGCGGGCCCTGGCCGCCGACGGGGTCGCCGTCCTTGCCGACGAGCTGGCCGGCGCCCTGGATGCTGGGCTCGGCGGCCGCGACGCCCGGCACGCGCGCGATCCGCTCGGCGAGGCCGGAGTCGACGGCCTGCCGGACGCCCTGGCTCTCGCCGGGCGCGGTGATGGTGTTCTCCGCGCGGACGACCGCGTCGGTGCCGCGGGTCGCGTCGCCGAACATCGTGTCGAAGCCGGCGCGCAGCGTGTCGCCCATGACGAGGGTGCCCGCGAGGAACGCGACGCCGAGCAGCACCGCGACGAACGTACCGGCGAAGCGGCGCTTGTGGCCGCGCAGCGAGGTGAGGCCGAGGCGCGCGGCGGGGGCGAGGGAGGTCATGACGCCGCTCCCGTCGTGGGGTCGTACGCGCGCGACGCACCGTACGCCGCTTCGCCGTACGCGTCGTAGGAGGCCAGGCCGGAGCGGACCGCGCCCGTGGTCTCGAAGGCCTTCATGCGGTCGAGGACCTTGTCCGCCGTCGGGGCCTGCATGCGGTCCACCAGACGGCCGTCGGCGAGGAAGACGACCTCGTCGGCGTGGGCGGCGGCCACCGGGTCGTGGGTGACCATGACGACGGTGCGGTCCATCTGGCGCACCGTGCGGCCGAGCAGCCCGAGGACCTCCCCGCCGGAGCGCGAGTCGAGGTTGCCGGTGGGCTCGTCGGCGAAGACGACGTCGGGGCGGCCCGCGAACGCCCGGGCCACGGCGACGCGTTGCTGCTGTCCGCCGGAGAGTTCGGCGGGCCGGTGGTGCAGGCGGTCGCGCAGGCCGACGACGTCGATGAGCGCGTCCGTCCACTCCTGCTGCGCGCGGTCGCGGCGGCGCCCGGCGAGGTCCATCGGCAGGGTGATGTTCTCCGCGACGGTCAGCGTCGGCACCAGGTTGAAGGCCTGGAAGACGAAGCCGATCCGGTCGCGGCGCAGCAGGGTCAGACGCCGGTCGTCGAGGGTGCCGAGGTCCGTCTCGCCGATGAGGGCGGAGCCCGAGGTGAGGGTGTCCAGGCCCGCGGCGCAGTGCATCAGGGTGGACTTGCCCGAGCCGGACGGGCCCATGATCGCGGTGAAGCGCCCCGCAGGGAAGCCGACGCTGACGTCGTCCAGGGCGGTCACCGCGGTCTCGGCGGCCGCGGTCGAGCCGTAGACCTTGACGGCCCGCTCGACCCGTGCGGCGTAGCGGATTCCGGTCGACTGCGGGGTGGTGGCGGTGCTCATGACCGGCCTCCCTTGAGCACGTGGCCGAACTCCTCGTTCAGGACGGTGAGGCGGCGCCAGTACTCGTCCTCGTCGATCTCGCCTGAGGCGAAGCGGTGGCCGAGCACCGCGATGGGCGACTTCGGGTCGACGCCCGCGGCGCCCCGCCGCCAGGGCCCGCCGCGACCGCGCCACACGGTGCGGCGCAAGGCCGTGACCACGCCGAACACCACGGCCGCCCAGATCAGCGGGAAGAACAGGATCCACGGGCCGGGCCCGCCGTCGAACGCCAGGCTGTACATGATGTCCATCTCCTCGAAGGGGTGCGGAGCCGTGCTTTCCGTCGCTTCCGAGCCTGGTCCGGGGGCGCGTCGAAGTCGTCGTACGGCCAGCGGCAGTGCGCGTACCTCCCGGGGAGTACGAGGGGGCGTCTCGCCTGCTCCCCCACGTGCGGCGGCGCGGTGGACACCTCCCCACCCGGCACTCTGTACCTATTAGTATGTACAGTAGAAGCATGAGCACCCCGGAGCGTCTGATCGAGTCCACCCGCGAGCTGCTGTGGGAGCGGGGCTATGTGGGCACCAGCCCCAAGGCCATCCAGCAGCACGCGGGCGCCGGACAGGGCAGCATGTACCACCACTTCTCGGGCAAGCCCGACCTCGCGCTCGCCGCGATCCGGCGCACCGCCCAGGAGATGCGCGCCACCGCCGAGGCCTCGCTGAGCGGCGACGGGTCGGCGTACGAGCGCGTCGCCGGGTATCTGCTGCGCGAGCGCGACGTGTTGCGCGGCTGCCCCGTCGGGCGCCTGACGATGGACCCGGACGTCATCGCGAGCGACACGCTGCGCGCGCCGGTCACCGAGACCCTGGAGTGGCTGCGCGAGCGGCTCGCCGCGATCGTCCAGGAGGGCCTGGACCAGGGCGAGTTCGGCCCGTCGCTCGACGCCCACGAGATCGCGTCGACCATCGTCGCGACGGTCCAGGGCGGCTATGTCCTGGCCCGCTCCACGGGCTCCCCCGACGCCTTCGACGCGGGCGTGCGCGGCCTGCTGGCCCTGCTCGCCCCGCACTGAGCCCGCCGTACGCACTCCGGCGCCCGCGCCCGCACCCGGGGCGCCGCCCTTTCCGCACGTCCCCGTACTACGCACAGAGGAACGCCGTGCACATCACCCGCACCCGCCCCGCAAGCCTGCGCGGCCCCGCCGACCACTTCACCGGCAGCGTCTGGCTCGACGAGATCGCAAGCCCCCAAGCCCCCTCCCGGCTACGGATGTTCAACGTCCACTTCGCCCCGGGCGCGCACACCGCCTGGCACCGCCATCCGCACGGCCAGGTCCTGCACGTCACCGAGGGCGAGGGCCTGGTGCAGCGCGCGGGCGGGCCCGTGGAGCCCCTACGGGCGGGCGACACCGTGTGGATCGCGCCCGGCGAGCGGCACTGGCACGGAGCCGGGCCGCGCACGTTCATGACGCACCTGGCCGTGGTGGAGGCCGCCGACGACGGCACCGCCGCCCACTGGGAGGAACTCCTCGCCGCCGACGAGTACCCGGCCTGAGACCCCGCATCCGACAGAACAGCAGGTACGCACCCCATGCACGCTCTGCAGTACGAGATCACCCTGCCCGCCGACTACGACATGGGCGTCATCCGTGACCGCGTCGCGGCCAAGGGCCATCTCCTCGACGACTTCCCCGGCCTCGGCTTCAAGGCCTACCTCATGCGCGAGCGCGGCGTCGACGGCTCGCCCGTGAACCAGTACGCGCCCTTCTACCTCTGGAACACCGCCGAGGGCATGAACTCCTTCCTCTGGGGGCCCGGATTCCAGGGGCTCACCGACGACTTCGGGCGGCCGGTGGTGCAGCACTGGACGACGCTCGCCTACGAGGCCGGGCCCGCTGTCGACGCCCCGCCCAAGGCGGCGGTGCGCCACCGGGCGCCGCTTGCGGAGGGCGTGCGGATCGCGGACCTCGCCACCGGGCTCCTCGACGACGCGGCGGCCCTCTCCCGCGTCGACGGGGCGGTCGGCGTGACCGTGGCCGTCGACCCCCGGCACTGGGAGGCGGTGACGTTCTCGCTCTGGGCCCACGAGGCGCCCGCCGAGCGCGGCGAGGTCTTCCAGGTCCTGCACTGCTCGACGCCCGAGCGCGACCGGCTCGTCCGGGGCAGGTCGTGGTGAGCGGGGCAGGCCCGGCGGTCCGTACCGTCACGGGGGACGTCGCGCCGTCCGAGCTGGGCGTCTGCGACGCGCACGACCACCTCTTCCTGCGCAGCCCCCAACTCCCGGGCCAGGAACTGGACTCGGCTCGGGCCGCGGCCGACGAGCTCGCGGCCTTCCGCGCGGCGGGCGGCCGCGGCCTCATCCAGTGGACCCCGCACGGCATGGGCCGCCACGCGGCCGAACTGCCCGCCCTGGCCCGCGCGACGGACACCCGGATCGTGGCCGCGACGGGCCTGCACCAGGCCGTGCACTACGACGAGGACACACTCGCCGCGCTGCGCGCCTCGGGCCTGGCCGCGCTGTTCGTAAGGGAGTTGACCGACGGCATCGCCGACAGCGGCGTACGAGCCGGCCTGATCAAGGTCGCGGGCGGCTTCCACACCCTGGACGCCCACGCCCGCTGGACGATGGCGGCGGCGGCCGAGGCCCACCACGCGACGGGGGCGCCCATCGCCGTCCACCTGGAGCTGGGCACCGGCGCCGAGGACGTGCTCGACCTGCTCTGCGCCGAGCTGGAGGTGCCGCCCGCCAAGGTGATCCTCGGCCACCTCAACCGCTTCCCTGACCTCGACGTCCACCTCCGGGCCGCGGCGGCGGGCGCCTATCTGGCCTTCGACGGGCCCTCGCGCGCCCACCACGCCACGGACTGGCGCATGCCGGACGCGGTACGGGCCCTCGCCGACGCGGGCCACGGCGCCCGGCTGCTCCTGGGCGGCGACACCACGACGGCCGCCGCGCGCTCCGTGCACGGCGGGCCCGGCCTGCCGCATCTGCTGCGCGGGGTCCGCCCGCGCCTGGCGCGCGCCGTCGGCGCGGACCTGGTGGACCGGATGCTCACGGCGAACCCGGCCGCGGCCTTCGCCGTGGAGTGGCCCGCCTGACACCGCCGGTGCGGTGCCGCCCGGCACCGCACCGGGAAGGCGGGCCCTCGCCCGCGCACCCGTATTGCATCGTGCGTTCCAAAACAGGTACGGTTCCGTCATGGCCCGACCGAGGACGTTCGACGAGGAGCGGGCCCTGGACGCGGCGATGCGCGCCTTCTGGGAGAAGGGCTACGAGGCCACTTCGACCCAGGACCTGTGCGACGCCACCGGACTGGGCCGCAGCAGCATCTACAACACCTTCACCAGCAAGCACGATCTGTTCCGCAGGTCGCTGAACCGCTACATCGACATGATGAGCGCCCCGCAGGCGGAGATCCTGGAGGACAGCGAGCGCCCGGGATTCGACCGGATCCGCGCGCTGTACGCCCGGATCGTCGACACCGAGTTCGAGTACCGCGAGGACGGCCGCAGCATCGGCTGCCTCACCGTCAACACGGTGGTCGAGCTCGCCCGGCGCGACGCCGACGCGGACGCGCTGATCCAGCGCGACCTCGACCTGCGGCTGCGGCTGCTGCGGATCGCGATCGACGCGGGCAAGCGCGACGGCACCATCACCGCCCGACGGGACACGGAGTCCCTGGCCCGGTTCGTCAACGCCACCATCGGCGGCATGCGGGTCTCCGCCCAGGCGGGCGCCGACCGCGCCGTCCTGGAATCCATCGCCGAGACGGCCCTGGACGCACTGCGCCCCTGACCCTCCCGGCCGCACGGGCACGCAGAAACCCACCACGAAGCCCCTTTCGCGGTGCCCCCTGCCCTACTTTTGTACTGACCTGTCCAATATTTGCCCCGCTCACCTCAAGGAGCACCCATGCCCCGCGCCGTATACGTCCTGGCCCTAGGCATCTTCGCCATGGTGACCAGCGAGTTCGTCGTCGCCGGACTCATGCCGCAGATGGCCGACGGGCTCGGCGCCACGATCCCCGAGATCGGCTATCTGATCACGGCCTTCGCGATGGCCATGGCCTTCGGCGGACCGTTCCTGACGGCCGCCCTGCTCAAACTGGCGCCGAAGCGGGCCCTGCTGGTCGTCTTCGCCGTCTTCCTTGCGGGCAACGTCCTGGCCGCCCTCGCCCCCGACTACGTGACCATGCTGGTGGCGCGCGTGGTCACCGGCATCGCCTCGCAGGCCTTCTTCGGGGTCGGCATCTCCCTGGCCACACAGCTGGCCCGGCCCGAGATGCGGGGCCGCGCCGTCGCCGTCGCGCTCAACGGGCTGATGCTGGGCACGCTCCTCGGCCTGCCGATGGCCACCGTCGTCGGGGAACACCTCGGCTGGCGCGCCGCGTTCTGGGCCATCACCGTGCTCACCACCCTCGCCGCGGTCACGACGTTCTTCGGGGTGCCGCACGTCGAGCGCACCGAGGGCGGTGGCCCGCTCCGCGACGAGCTGGGCGCCTTCAAGAGCCCGCGGCTCTGGCTCTCCCTGCTCACCAGCACGTTCGTCATCGGCGCCACCTTCTCCGCCTTCAGCTACCTCAACCCGATCCTCACCGAGATCACCGGCTTCGCCACCGGCACCGTGCCGCTGCTGCTCATCGCCTACGGCGCCGCCACCCTCATCGGCAACACCGTCGTCGGCCGCCTCGCCGACCGGTACACCCTGCCCGTCCTGGCCACGGGCCTGCTGCTGAACCTCGGCTTCCTCGTCGGCTTCGCGCTCGTCGCCGACGTGCCGGCCGCCGCCGTGGCGATGATGCTGGGCATCGGCCTGGTGGGCGTCACCATGAACCCGGCGATGATCACCCGCGTGCAGCGCGCCAGCAACACCGGCCCCCTGGTCAACAGCGTCCACTCGTCGTTCATCACCGGCGGCATCATCATCGCGACGTCCGTCGGCGGCCCCGCCATCGACGCCTACGGGCTGCGCGCCCCGCTGTGGATCGGCGCCGGACTCGCGGTGCTCGGACTGCTCTCGCTGATCCCGGACCTGCGGCGGCGCCAGGCCGCCGCTCCGGGCGCCACCGACGTCGCGACCCCCGTACGGGAGCCCGCGCGGGTCGGCTGAGGCTCCCCGGGCCCCTCCTAACCCAGCGCCCCCAGGGGGTCGTCGAGCACCGGCTGCCAGGCCAGCTCGGCGGCCCCCACCAGGCTGTTGTGGTCGAGGGTGCAGGCCAGGATCGGCACCCCGCCGCTGCGGCCCCACAGGCTCCGGTCGGCGACGACCGCGCGCAGCCGCTCCGGGTCCGCGTCGAGCAGCGCGCGGTGCAGGCCGCCGAGGACGATGCGGTCGGGGTTGAGGATGTTCACCAGACCCGCGAGGCCGAGGCCCAGACGGTCGATCAGGGCTTCGGCGGCCACCCGCACCGCCGGGTCGGCGTAGTGCTCGGCCAACAGCGTGCGCGCCTGGTTGAGCAGCCCTTCGGGGCCGGGCCTGACCCCGGCCTCCGTCAGGAAGGCGAGCGGGTCGGTCTCCACGTCCAGACAGCCGCGGCTGCCGCAGTGGCAGGGGCGTCCCTCCGGGTGCACCGTGAGGTGCCCGACTTCGAGGGCGAGGCCCGAACTGCCGGTGTGCAGGCGGCCGTCCAGGACCAGGGCGCCGCCGACCCCCCGGTGCCCGGTCGCCACGCACAGCAGGTCGCGGGCGCCGCGCCCGGCGCCGTGCCGGTGCTCGGCGAGCGCCGCGAGGTTCACGTCGTTGCCGGTGAAGGCGGGGCCCGTGACCCCGGCCCGGCGTACGCACTCCGCGAAGATCTCCCGCACCGGCGCGCCCGCGGGCCAGGCCAGGTGCAGCGGGTTGAGGGCGGTGCCTTCCGGTTCCGCGACGGCCGAGGGGACCGCGAGTCCGGCGCCGACGCACCGCCTCCCGGTCTCGCGCAGCAGGCGCGCGCCCTCGTCGACGACCGTGCCGAGCACCTGCGCGGGGTCCGCGTCGATCGTCTCGCAGCCGGGCGTCGTGGCGACGATCTCGCCGCCGAGGCCGACGAGCGCCGCGCGGAAGCCGTCGGCGTGCACCTGGGCGGCGAGGGCGACCGGACCGGCCCCCGCGACGGAAAGGCGGTGCGAGGGGCGGCCCTGCGACCCCGAGGCGGCGCTCGGCTTCGCGTCGACGCTGATCAGGCCGAGCGCCTCCAACTCGGCCGCGACGGCGCCCGCCGTGGCGCGCGTGACGCCCAACTCGGCGGTGAGGACGGCTCGGGTGGGTGCGCGCCCGGTGTGGACGAGTTCGAGTGCGGGGCCGAGCGCGGTACGCCCTCGCTCCAGGCGCGTACGCGCCTCACCCCCGGTGGCAGCCTTCCCGTTCATGAGGGCGAGTCTCCCATGATCCGTACGCCACCTCGCCGTTCCGTCGTCGCCATCCGGCCTTCCCGCGCCCTTCGCCTGCCCGTGATCCACGGTTTCGTCCGCCTCTTTCCGAAGTGCGGCACTCCGGCCCCGCGCCGGGGCCCCTCGCGCCCCGCTCACCGCGCGGCGGCCGCGCCCCGGACGACCGCCTTGTCCCCGACCGGGGTGCGGCCCTACGCTGAGTTTGTGCCGCTACTAAACAAAACCACGTCAGAGGCGTCCGAGGCCACGTCCCACGACTTCAGCAGGCTGCGGGCCGCCCTCACCGTGTTCTTCGCCCTCGACGGCTTCGTCTTCGCCGGGTGGGTCGTCCGCATCCCCGCCATCAAGGAGCAGACCGGGGCGTCGGCGAGCACGCTGGGGCTCGCGCTGCTCGGGGTCTCGGCGGGGGCCGTGGTGACGATGACACTGACGGGGCGGCTGTGTACGCGCTTCGGCAGCCACCCGGTGACCGTGGCGTGCGGCGTGCTGATGCCGCTGAGCGTCGCACTGCCCCCGCTGACGCACTCGGCCCTCGCCCTCGGCCTGGTCCTGCTGCTCTTCGGCGCCGCGTACGGCGGCATCAACGTGGCCATGAACAGCGCGGCCGTCGATCTCGTCCGGGCACTGCGGCGGCCGGTCATGCCCAGTTTCCACGCGGCGTTCAGCCTGGGCGGCATGATCGGGGCGGGCCTCGGCGGTCTGGTCGCCGGGCACCTCTCCCCCACCCGGCACCTGCTCGGGCTCGCCCTGATCGGCCTCCTCGTCACGGCGGTGACCGCGCCGACGCTGCTGCGGTACGAGGTGCCTCGGGCCCCGGCCGCCGCCGGGTCGCGGGCGTCCGCGCCGCCCGGGTCCGGCCGCGGCGGCGCGCGCGTGCTCGTCCTGGTCTTCGGGCTCGTCGCGCTGTGCACGGCCTACGGCGAAGGGGCGCTGGCCGACTGGGGCGCGCTCCACCTGGAGCAGGACCTCGACGCGCACCCCGGCGTCGCCGCGGCGGGCTACTCGTGCTTCGCCCTCGCGATGACGATCGGCCGTCTGTCCGGCACCGCCCTCCTCGAACGCCTCGGCGGCACCCGCACCGTCGTCGGCGGCGGCCTGCTCGCCGCGGCCGGGATGCTCCTCGGCGCGCTCGCCCCTTCCACGGGCGCGGCGCTCGCCGGGTTCGCGGTCACGGGCCTCGGCCTGGCCAACATCTTCCCCGTGGCGATCGAGCGCGCCGGCGCGCTCGCCGGTCCGGGCGGGGTGGCGGCCGCGTCCACCCTCGGCTACGGCGGCATGCTGCTGGGCCCGCCCGCGATCGGCTTCATGGCGGACTGGTTCTCCCTGCCGGTGGCGCTGACCAGCGTGGCCGTCCTCGCGGCGCTCGCCGCGGGCATCGCGGGGGCGACGGGCCGCACGTCCGCGGCGCGGGGCGACGCCTGAGCCCGCCGGGGGAGGTGGGTGCGGCGCCCTCCACCGCCGCGCCCGCCCCCGCTCGCGCCCCCGCGCCGGCCCGCAAGCGCCTTTCGTCCCGGCGCGAACCCGGGCATCGCTTCCCCCACGCGAGGGCCGGACCGTCCTGCACAATCCCCGCATGGAGATTGCCGAGCACATAGAGATCCTCGACCGGGAAGGGCGGCTGCTCGCCCGCGCCGCCGAGGAGGCGGGAACCGGTGCCGCCGTGCCCACCTGCCCCGGGTGGCAGATGCGTGACCTGGTGCGGCACACGGGCGTGGTGCACCGCTGGGCCGCCGCGTTCGTCGCCGACGCGCACCCCTCGTTCCGCCCCTTGGGGGAGGAGCCGGGCCTGGACGGCGCCGACCTCGTGGCGTGGTTCCGCGAGGGGCACGCACAGCTCGTCGCCGCGCTCACCGCCGCCCCGTCCGAGCTGCAGTGCTGGACGTTCCTGCCCGCCCCGTCACCGCTGGCCTTCTGGGCGCGGCGGCAGGCCAACGAGACGGCCGTGCACCGGGTGGACGCCGAGTCCGCCCGGGGCGGCGCGCCCACGGCCGTCGGCACGGACTTCGCGGTGGACGGCATCGACGAGCTGCTCCGCGGCTTCCACGCCCGGCCCAAGAGCCGGTTGCGCACGCCGGAGCCGCGCGTGCTGCGGATCCGCGCCACCGACGCGAAGGAGGCGTGGACGGTCCATCTGTCCGCGGAGGTGCCCGTCACCGAGCACGGCGACACCGTGCCGGCCGACTGCGAGGTCGCGGGTCAGGCGGCGTATCTGTATCTGGCCCTGTGGAACCGGCTGCCGTTCCCGCAGATCACGGGCGACACCGCGCTCGCCACGCTGTGGCGCGAGACGGCGGGGGTCGACTGACGGCCTGGGCCGCGGGCCCGGCCCGGGCCCGCCCCGAGCCGCCGTCAGGCGTCCGGCGCCGCCAGCATGCGGGTGAGCACGGCGCGCTGCACCGGCTTCACCTCGGCGTGCAGCGCACGCCCCTTGGCAGTCAGACAGACGAGGACGCCGCGGCGGTCCTCGCTGCACATGCCGCGCTCGACCAGGCCGTCCTTCTCCAGGCGGCCGACGAGGCGGGACAGGGCGCTCTGGCTCAAGTGGACCTGGCAGGCGATGTCCTGGACCCGGAAGCCGCCGCCACCGCCCGCGGAGTGCCCGGCGGCGAGCACGTCGAGCACCTCGAAGTCACTCGCGCCCAGACCGTGCGGATGCAGCTCCCGGTCCAGCTCGCAGAGGGTGCGCGCGTGCACCGCGAGGATCTCCCGCCACTCGTCCACGAGCCCTTGCTCGGCCTCCGCCGGGGGCTCGGCCTTCGTCGCCGCCATGGCGGCACCGTAGCAGAACTGAAGGGATTATTGCATCGGAATTAAATGCACTTGCAGTCAATGCATATGCATGTACTGTGCTCCGCATGACTTCACCGGTCTCCCCTGTCCCCCATGCCTCCGCGTCGGCGGAGCGCTGGACCCCACGCCTGTGGGGCACGCTGCTCGTCCTGTGTGCCGCGATGTTCCTGGACGCCCTCGACGTCTCGATGGTCGGCGTCGCCCTGCCCTCCATCGGCTCGGACCTGGATCTCTCCACCTCGTCCCTGCAGTGGGTCGTCAGCGGCTACATCCTCGGCTACGGCGGTCTGCTGCTGCTCGGCGGCCGCGCCGCCGACCTCCTCGGCCGCCGCGAGGTCTTCCTCATCGCCCTCGGCGTCTTCGCCGTCACCTCCCTGTTCGGAGGGCTCGTCGACTCCGGGCCGCTGCTCATCGCCAGCCGCTTCGTGAAGGGCCTGAGCGCCGCGTTCACCGCGCCCGCGGGCCTGTCGATCATCACCACGACCTTCGCCGAGGGCCCGGTCCGCAACCGCGCCCTGTCCATCTACACCACCTGCGCCGCCACCGGCTTCTCGCTGGGCCTCGTCCTGTCGGGCGTGCTCACCGAGGTCAGCTGGCGCCTGACCATGCTGCTGCCCGCGCCGATCGCCGTCATCGCGCTCGTCGCCGGTCTCAAGCTCATCCCGCGCTCCGCCCGCGAGGCGAACCGCGGCGGCTACGACGTGCCGGGCGCCGTCACCGGCACGGCGTCGATGCTGCTGCTCGTCTTCACCGTCGTCCAGGCCCCCGAGGTCGGCTGGGCCTCCGCCCGCACGCTGCTGTCGTTCCTGGCCGTGGCGGTGCTCCTCGCCGCCTTCGTCGCCATCGAGCTGCGCACCGCGAGCCCGCTGATCCGCCTCGGCGTCCTGCGCTCGGGGGCGCAGGTCCGCGCCCAGCTCGGCGCGGTGACGTTCTTCGGCGGCTACGTCTCGTTCCAGTTCATCGCCACCCAGTACCTCCAGTCGCTGCTCGGCTGGTCGGCCCTGGAGACGGCGCTCGCCTTCCTGCCCGCGGGCGTGATCGTGGCCCTGTCCGCCACGAAGATCGCCGGGGTCATCGACCGGTTCGGCACCACCCGGGTCATCGTGACCGGCTTCGCGCTGCTCGTCGCGTCGTACGCGCTGTTCCTGCGCATCGACCTGACGCCGACGTACGTCGCGGTCATCCTGCCCTCGATGGTGCTGCTCGGCGTCGCGTGCGCCCTGGTCTTCCCCTCGCTCAACATCCAGGCCACCAACGGCGTGGCCGACCACGAGCAGGGCATGGTCTCGGGCCTGCTCAACACCTCGATCCAGGTGGGCGGCGCGGTCATCCTCGCGATCACCACCGCGGTCATCACGGCCTCCGGCAAGGGTGCGCCCGAGACCGGCGCCTCGCCCGCGGAGGTCCTCGACAGCTACCGCCCGGGCCTGGTCCTGGTGACGGCCTTCGCGGTCGCCGGTCTGCTCATCAACCTCACCGGCCTGCGCGCGCGGCGCAGGCAGCGGACGATTCCCGTCGCCTCGTCGCAGCCGCGGACGGACGCCCCGCGCGAGCGGGTCACCGTCGGCGACTGACCACGACCGGCCCCGGGGCCCGGCGGGCGGTTTCTTGCCCGCCGGGCCCCGGCCCTGTGACACTCCCCGTATGAATGACATGGGGGACACCGTCGGACAAGGCCGACGGAGCCAGGCCGAGCGGGACGCGGTCACGGTCGAGATCGGATACGCGCTCGCGAGCGCGGCGGCGGCCGCCGCGCTCGTCTTCATGGCCCTCGCAGGCGGGCCCATCCTGGTCTTCGGCCTGTCGGGCGGCACCGCGCGGGCGCTCACGGTCGTGGGCGTGACGCTCGCCGCCCTCGTGTTCGTCGTCCGCGTCGTCACCGTCCTGTGGCGCTTCGCCGAGCGGTGGCGGGCGCGCCGCGCGGCCCTTCCCGGCCTGCCCGCTCAGCCCAGCCAGCCGGGGCGGACCAGGCCCGACTCATAGGCCAGGACGACCAGTTGGGCGCGGTCGCGGGCACCCAGCTTCACCATCGTGCGGCTCACATGCGTCTTGGCGGTGAGCGGGCTGACGACGAGGCGGCGCGCGATCTCCTCGTTGGACAGGCCGATGCCGACCAGGGCCATCACCTCCCGCTCCCGCTCGGTGAGGTCGGCGAGCGCCCCGGCGGCCGCCGGTTCCTTGGAGCGCGCGGCGAACTCCCCGATGAGGCGGCGCGTCACACCGGGCGAGAGCAGCGCGTCGCCCGCGACCACAGCCCGCACCGCGCGCAGCAGTTCGTCGGGCTCGGTGTCCTTCACCAGGAAGCCCGAGGCACCGGAGCGGATCGCCTCGAAGACGTACTCGTCGAGCTCGAACGTGGTGAGCATGACCACCCGGACGCCGTCGAGGTCCGGCTCTCCGGTGATCCGGCGGGTGGCCTCCAGGCCGTCGAGCAGCGGCATGCGGATGTCCATCAGGACGACGTCGGGCCGCAGCTCCCGCACCTTGCGCACCGCCTCCTCGCCGTCCGGGGCCTCGCCCGCCACCTCGATGTCCGCCTGGGCGTCGAGCAGCGCCTTGAACCCCGCGCGGACCAACGACTGGTCGTCGGCGAGCAGTACGCGGATCACGGGGCCTCCTGGGGTGTGGTGCTCACTGGTCGTCGTGCCGGTCCCGGCCGGGCCGTGCGGCACCGGTGGTGGGCAGCACCGCCGTCACGCGGAAGCCGCCGTCGGGGCGCGGACCCGCCTCCATGGTGCCCTTGAGCGCGGCGGCCCGCTCCCGCATGCCGGCCAGGCCGTTGCCGCTGCCGCCCGCGTCCGCGCCGGTGGCGGGGCCGTCGTCGTCGACGCGCAGGGTCACGCAGCCCGGGGCGTGGCGCACCAGGACACGGGCCCGCCGCGAACCGGAATGGCGTACGACGTTGGTGAGCGCCTCCTGGACGATGCGGAAGGCGGCCAGGTCCACGCCGGGCGGCAGCGGGCCGCCGCGGCCCTCCCTGGTGACGGTCACCGTCAGGCCGGTGCTCCCCGCCTGCTCGACGAGTTCGGGCAGCCGGTCCAGGCCCGGGGCCGGGGCGCGCGGGGCGGCTCCCGGGGCCCGCAGGGTGTCGAGGACCTGGCGGACCTCGCCGAGGGCCTCCTTGCTGGCGGCCTTGATCGTGGTCAGGGCGGTTCTGGCCTGCTCGGGGTCGGAGTCGAGCAGGGCGAGGCCCACACCGGCCTGCACGTTGATGACGGAGATGCTGTGGGCCAGGACGTCGTGCAGCTCGCGGGCCATCCGCAGGCGCTCCTCGTCGGCGCGGCGCCGGGCCGCGAGCGCCCGCTCGGCGCGCTCCTTGGCCCACTGCTCGCGGCGGGTGCGGGCCAGCTCCGCGACCGCGACGGTCGCCACCACCCAGACGGCGACGACCAGTTCCTCGCCCCAGCCGAGCGCCCCGTCCCCGTCCGGCGGCAGCCAGCGGTACAGCACCTGCGTGACCAGGATCTGCCCGGCCCACCACAGGCCGACGGCGCCCCACGCCGCCCGCCGGTGCCCCGCGACGACCGCCGCGAAGCAGCCGACCGCGACCGTGAGGAGCACGGGCCCGTACGGATATCCGGCGCCCAGGTAGACCAGGGTGACCACGGCGGTGACGTAGGCCACGGCCACGGGGCGGCGGTGGCGCAGCAGCAGGGGGCCCGACGCGAGCAGGAGCAGCGCCCGTGCGAACGCGTCGACCCCCTCGCGCTCGGGCTGGCCGTGCGCCGCGAAGCCCGTGCCGATCTGGATGAACACCGTGAGCAGCACGGTCGTCAGCCAGGGCAGGCGGCGCCCGGCCGCGGCAGGCTCGTCGGCGCCCCGCCACCGCCACCACGGCGGCCCCTGCCGCCACACCGGTGGTCCGCTCCGGGGCGGGCCGGGACACCCGCGTCCGCGCTGTTCGTCCATGGCGGCCACGCTAGACGGCGGCCGGGGCGCCGGGCGTCCGCCAGGCGTGGCGATCAGGCGTACTCCCGGCGGAGTACGCCACGCGCGCGCCCGGCGGTCAGTCCGTCGGCAGCGGTCTTCGGCGCGCCGGCCCCTTGGGCTGGGAGGGCACGCGGACCTGTACGGCGTCCGGCGCGGCGGGGGAGTCGGACGGCGGCTTGGGCCCGCCCCGGCGGGCCGGTTTGCCCGCGGCGGGGCGCACGCCGTCGAGGCTCCGGGAGCGATAGCCGTCGACCTCGGCCTGGAGGGCGCGCAGCCGCTGGTAGGTGTCGTAGAGGTAGCGCACCTTGGTGCGCAGCGTCCACGGGTCGACGGGCTTCACGACGATGTCGGCCACGCCGAGGCGCAGGGCCGTCGCCGACAGCTCCTGGCTCACGTCGAAGCCGGTCAGGAGGATGATCGGCAGGAGCTGCGTCTGCTCCACGCCCCGTACGTAACGCACCACGTCCAAACCGTCGACGCCGGGCATGCGCACATCGAGCAGGGCCACGGCGATGTGGCCGCGGAGTATCTCCTTGAGGGCGTCGTCCCCGTTGGTCGCGCACGTCGTCTCATAGCCGAGCGGAGCCAGCGCGCTTTCGAGCGCGAAGAGGTAATCCTCGTGGTCGTCCACGACGAGGATCTTCGAGTGCGACGGCATGTGTGGAGCCCCCTCATCCGAGCTAACCAGCCTATGCCCATGGCGAGTTGGAGAAACCTTCATGCGAAACGCTAGACGACTTCTCATTCTTCACAAGCCGATCACCGCACTCGGCCGCTCCACGCGTTTCCCTCCAGGGGGCGTGCGGCACGGGCGCACGCGTGGGAGCGGGGCCGTCGGGGCGGGCGCGCGGGGCGTCCTTGTGCCCGCCGCCCGCCCCGGTCTCGGCGCTACCGGTCGAGCTTGCCGAGCACGCGGCCCGCCATCGGGTGCGTGCGCACGATCTCGGCGAGCGTCGTCCGGCCGCTGGTGATCTTCGCGAACGCGTTCCACGCCGGGCGGAAGCCCGTGATCGCCGTGTGCAGGAGGCCCGGACGCCGCTCGAAGACGGCCAGCATGCGCCGCCCGACGCTCATCTCCACGCCGAGGCCCGCCTTGACGGCGAACGCGTAGTTCAGCGCCTGGCGGCGGGCGTCCACCGCGTCGTGCGCCTCCGCGATGCGCACCGCCCACTCCCCCGCGAGACGGCCCGAGCGCAGCGCGAACGAGATGCCCTCGCGGGTCCACGGCTCAAGGAGGCCCGCCGCGTCGCCGCACACCAGGACCCGGCCGCGGGACAGCGGCGAGTCGTCGCTGCGGCAGCGCGTGAGGTGACCGGAGGAGATGCTCGGCTCGAAGCCCGAAAGGCCGAGCCGGGCGATGAAGTCCTCCAAATAGCGCTTCGTCGCGGCACCTTCGCCGCGCGCGGAGATCACGCCGACGGTCAGCGTGTCGCCCTTGGGGAACACCCAGCCGTAACTGCCGGGCATCGGGCCCCAGTCGATGAGCACCCGGCCCGCCCAGTCCTCGGCGACCGTCGCGGGCACGGGGATCTCCGCCTCCAGGCCGAGGTCCACCTGGTCCAGCTTCACCCCGACGTGCGCTCCTATGCGGCTCGCGCTGCCGTCGGCGCCCACGACCGCGCGCGCCAGGACCGTCTCGCCGCCCTGGAGGACGACCGCGACCGTGCGCCGGTCCGGCACGGCCGGGCCGTGCTGCTCGACGCGCGCCACGGTGACGCCGGTGCGCACCTCGGCACCCGCCTTCTGGGCGTGCTCCACGAGCTGCTGGTCGAACTCCGGCCGGTTGATGAGCCCGAAGAGCATCTTCCGCGAGCGGCGGGTGCGGGAGAACTTGCCGTCCAGGGTGAACGTGACCGCGTGCACCCGGTCCCGCAGGGGCAGCTCGAAGCCCGGGGGCAGCGCGTCCCGCGAGGGGCCGATGATGCCTCCGCCGCACGTCTTGTACCGCGGCAGTTCGGCCTTCTCCAGGACCAGGACGCTGCGTCCCGCGACGGCCGCCGCATAGGCCGCGGAGGCTCCCGCGGGGCCCGCGCCGACCACGACGACGTCCCACACCTGCCGCGGGTCGTCCGCTGACTTCTCGCTGCTCACGTTGGTCTTACGCTCCTGATCCCCGTCTTGGCCGCGCTGTCCTTGCTCTCTGGAGGGCATCCTACGGCGCACGCCCGCGCGATCCTCCTGTGGGAGGATCAGCAACGTGCACACCGCACGCACCGTGCCCACAGGCCACGCGCGCGGCGCACCCGAGACCACCGCGAACCGCGTCACCCGTCCCCAAGGACAACGTCGCACCTACGAGGAGCGTGCCCATGCCGTCGCATCCGATCGCCGAGACCGTCGCTTCGCTCATGCCGCGGGCGAAGGCGGAGCTCACCGAGCTGGTGGCCTTCAAGTCGGTGGCGGACTTCGAGCAGTATCCGAAGAGCGAGAGCGAGGCCGCAGCGCGCTGGGTGGCCGACGCCCTGCGCACCGAGGGCTTCGAGGACGTCGCGCTCCTCGACACCCCGGACGGCACGCAGTCGGTGTACGGCTACCTGCCGGGCCCCGAGGGCGCCCCGACGGTGCTCCTGTACGCGCACTACGACGTCCAGCCCCCGCTCGACGAGTCCGGCTGGACCACGCCCCCCTTCGAGCTGACCGAGCGCGACGGCCGCTGGTACGGCCGCGGCAGCGCCGACTGCAAGGGCGGCGTGGTCATGCACCTGCTCGCCCTGCGCGCCCTGAAAGCCAACGGCGGCATCCCCGTGGCCGTGAAGTTCATCGCCGAGGGCTCGGAGGAGCAGGGCACGGGCGGCCTGGAGCGGTACGCCGAGGCACACCCCGACCTGCTGCGCGCCGACACCATCGTCATCGGCGACGCGGGCAACTTCCGCGCCGGACTGCCGACGGTCACCGCGACCCTGCGCGGCATGACCCTGGTGCGCGTGGAGGTCGACACGCTCGAAGGCAACCTCCACTCCGGGCAGTTCGGCGGCGCGGCCCCGGACGCCCTCGCGGCCCTCGTGCGCGTCCTGGACTCGCTGCGCGCCGAGGACGGCTCGACGACGGTCGACGGCCTCGACAGCACCGGCGTCTGGGAAGGCCTGCAGTACGCCGAGGACGACTTCCGCAGGGACGCCAAGGTCCTCGACGGCGTGGGCCTCATCGGCGAGGGCACGGTCGCCGACCGCATCTGGGCGCGCCCGGCCGTCACCGTGCTCGGCATCGACTGCCCGCCCGTCGTCGGCGCGACCCCGTCCGTGCAGGCGGGCGCGCGGGCGCTGATCAGCCTGCGGGTGCCGCCGGGCGTGGACGCCGCGGAGGCGACGAAGCTGCTGCGCGCCCACCTGGAGGCGCACACGCCGTGGGGCGCCCGGGTGCGCACGGAGCAGGTCGGCCAGGGCCAGGCCTTCCGCGCGGACGTCACCAGCCCCGCGTACGAGGCGATGGCGGCCGCCCTCAGCGAGGCGTACGACGGCCGGCAGATGCAGGCCTCCGGCATGGGCGGCTCGATCCCGCTGTGCAACACGCTGGGCGCGCTGTACCCGGAGGCGGAGATCCTCCTCATCGGCCTGAGCGAGCCCGAGGCGCAGATCCACGCCGTGAACGAGAGCGTGTCGCCGGACGAGCTGGAGCGCATGTCGGTCGCCGAGGCCCTGTTCCTGCAGCGGTACGCGACCGGGGCCTGACCCCACCCCGATGCCCGGGGCCGCGAACGCGGCCCCGGGCTCCGGCTCCCCCTCCGGAGCCCTACCGTGCCCGGCCGCACCCCCTCGTGTCGTCGGCACGGAGCGCAGGAATCCTTGACCCGCAGCGCAAGGCCCCGGGTCCTACAGCAGACCGCGGTCGCGGGCGTACAGCGCGGCCTGGGCGCGGCCGCGCAGGCCGAGGCGGGTCAGGATGCGCGAGATGTGGTTCTTGACGGTGCCCTCGCTGAGGTAGAGCGCGGCCGCGATCTCGCGGTTGGTGGCCCCGGCGGCGACGAGCCGCAGGATCTCGATCTCACGGGCGGTGGGCGGGCCGCCCGGTTCCACGACGGGCCCGGGCGCCCCGGCGGGCGGCGGCGCGGCCGCGAGACGGCGGGTGACCGCCGGGTCGAGCGGGGCCACGCCCCGGTGTGCGAGCCGTACGGCGTCGGCGAGTTCGGCCGCGGGCAGGCTCTTGAGGAGGTAGCCGACGGCCCCTGCCCGCAGGGCGCGCACCACGTAGTCCTCGTCGTCGAACGTCGTCAGCATGACGACCTTGCAGGCGGGAGCGCGGTCACTGACGGCGGCGACGGCCGTGACGCCGTCCATGCCCGGCATGCGCACGTCCATCAGGATCACGTCGGGCGCCAGCGCCGGCGCGGCGTCGACCGCCCCGGCGCCGTCGGCGGCCGTGCCGACCACCTGGATGCCGGGCTGGATGCCGAGCAGGGACGCGATGCCCTCGCGGACCAGTTCCTGGTCGTCGACGACGAGGACGCGCACGGCGTCGGGGCCGTCGGGGGCCGGGGAGTTCATCGGCTTCACCCCGTAGGCGCTGTGGGCTCGGCGCCGTCCGCGACGCCCGGCACCGGCGGGATTCGGGGCACCGTCGCCGTGAGCGTGGTGCCCTCGCCCGGCGCGCTCCGCACGCGCAGCGCGCCCCCGAGCGGCTGGAGCCGCTCGCGCAAGCCGCGCAGGCCGACGCCGGGGGCGGCCCGCGCGGCGGCCAGGTCGGGGAGGCCGCGGCCGTCGTCGGTGACGGTCAGGCGCGCGGCGGCCGGTCCGTACGCCACGTGGAGGTGGACGTGCGCCGCGTCCGCGTGGCGGCGGGCGTTCGTCAGGGCCTCCTGGGCCGCACGGTACAGCGCGGTCACCTGGCCTTCCCCGTATCCCGTTTCCTGTCCGGCGATGTCGAGGGTGACGTGCGGGCCGCCGCCGTCGGCCGCGTTCCGCACGAGGTCCGTGAGCGCGTCCGAGAGCGAGAACGGCTCCGGCTCCTCGCGCAGGGCCCGCACCGAGCGGCGGGCCTCGTCCAGCGCGCGCCGCGCCGACCAGCGGGCGGCGGCCAGGGCCCGGTCGGACTCCGCGCGGTCGAGGTCGCGGAACGCCTCCGCCTTCTCCACCTGCACGGCGACGGCCGTGAGGTGGTGGCCGATGCTGTCGTGGATCTCGCGGGCGAGCCGGTTGCGCTCCTCGGCCGTGGACAGTTCGGCGACCCGGGCGGCGTAGGCGCGCAACCGGCGCTGGGAGCCGGCGAGTTCGCGCACCGTCGACTCCAGGCGCCACCGGGCGTCCTGCTCCCCCGTCGCGACGGCCGCCATGGACACCGTCAGCACCAGGACGAGGGCGAACATCAGCAGGTCGGAGATCGCTTCGGCGTCCGTGTACCAGCCGTCGGAGGTCAGCGCGTAGCGGCCGAGCAGCACGCCCGCGCAGCCCGCACCGAGCGCGAGGCTCACGCGCCGCCCGAAGGCGAAGTACGCGGTGAAGGGCACGAGCACGAACAAGGCCCGCGACAGGCCCGCGCTGTCGCAGGCCGTCACCGCGAAGAAGAGACCCACGCGCGCGAGGAGCACGCCCGCCGCGAGGCCGCGCGCGACGCCCGAACGCCGGTGGAGCCGCCGCTCGGCCGCGTCCAGGGCGAACAGTGCGGCCAGCGCCGCGACGAATCCCGTGGTGCGCGCGGGGGCCTGGGGCTCGTCCCCGACGAGGTCGTAGTACACGCCCGCGAACAGCACGGCCGCGTAGAGCACGGAGGCCACCCAGGGCGGAGCGTGGCCCGGTCGCACCGGCGACGGCTCCCTCGGATGCCACGGCGTGGTCGTCATCCGCCCTCCCCCACACGGCGTGCGGGTCACGGTACTGGGGGCGGGCGGCGGGCCACGCCCCTTCGGGGGCTCCCGTAGGGGCTCTGGCCGTTCGGCACGTGCCGAACGGCTGGCCGCCGCCCGGGAGAGTGGCCGCCGCTCCGGCCGTCCGGCACTGACCGCCGCCCCCGGCCGCTCCCTAGGGTCTGGCTGCCCCGGCGCTGTCCGCGGCCGGGCCCACGACGAGAACCGGGAGCCTCGCGCATGATCCGTCATCTGGCCGCCATCGCCGCGGCGTTGCTGCTCGCGATGCTCGCCCCCGCCACCACGACCGCGCCGCCGCCGGGAGCCTGCCCCGGCGGGCGGCTGCGCGTCCCCGGCGCCGAGAAGACCGTCGCCGCCTGTCTGCGCGACCTCACCACGGCCGGTACGGTCGCCTCCGGCCACACCGACCCGGCGGACTGGACGGGCCTGGTGGCACCCGGCACCCGCAGCCCGTCGGGCGTGCCCGGCGTGCAGCTCGACGGCTACTTCCCCGACTCGTCGCACACCAACGGCACGCACGGCTGGAACCACGACAGCCAGTTCGTGATCCGTCTGCCCGAGCGCTGGAACGGCGGCCTCGTCGTGGCCGGGCCGCCCGGCGTCCGGGAGCAGTACGCCAACGACCGCACCATCGGCGACCACGTCCTGGCGCGGGGCTACGCGTTCGCGGCCACCGACAAGGGCAACACGGGGCCCGCGCTGTACCGCGACGGCGCACGCCCCGGCGACGCCGTCGCCGAGTGGCACCGGCGCCTGACGCAGCTGACCGTCGCCGCGGAGCGGGTCGCGGCGCGGCACTACGGCCGCGCGCCCCGGCGCACCTACGCGGCGGGCATGTCCATGGGCGGCTACCTGGTGCGCTGGCAGCTGGAGAACGTCCCGTGGCTGTACGACGGCGGGCTCGACTGGGAGGGCGTCCTGTTGACCCGCGACGCGCCCGACCTCCTCTCGACGCTGCCGCCCGCGCTGCGCGCCTACCCACGGCTTCGCGCGGGCGAGCCGGGCGCACGCGAGGCGCTGGCCGCCGCGGGGTACCCGCCGGAGTCCGAGCCCCTGTGGGACACGCACTACCGGACGCAGTGGGACACCTTCCAACGGCTGTTCCGCGAGGAGGTCGACCCCGGCTACGACGGCGCCACCGAGGCCGGTACGCCGTTCTGCCCCGAGGGCACCGGCCGGGGCTGCGACACGGACTACGACTACGCGGCGCGCCCCCGCGCGGTGCACGACACCGTGGGCAGGCTCGCGCTGACCGGCCGCATCGCCCGGCCGCTCCTGACCGTGCACGGCACCCTGGACGCCCTGATCCCCATCGGGCCCGGCTCCGACCGCTACGCGCGGCTCGTCGACGCGGCCCGGCGCGGCCCGCTCCACCGCTACTACCGGATCACCGGGGGCAAGTACGCCGCGCACCCGGACCTCGTCCGCCCCCTGCTGCCGTGCGCGCGCGACGCCTTCGACGCCCTGACGGCCTGGGTGGAGGACGGCACGGCGCCCCCGCGCGGCCGCACGGTGCCGCGCCCGGACGGCGACCCGGTGCACACGTGCGCGCTCTGAGCCCGGCGCGGGCTCCGGCCGGGCCGCTCTGCCGGAAGCAGAACCCGTACGCTCCGGGCGAAGGGCGCTCGCTCCGCAGGCCGCGCCGTCCCTACGGTCACCGCATGAACCCGATCGAGATCATCGAACTCCGGCCCCAGCTGCACCTCTTCCGCTTCTTCGTCGGCCAGGCCTATCTGTGGCGCGACGGCGACGAGCTGACCCTCGTGGACGCGGGCACCCCCGGCTCGGGTCCGGCCGTCGTGGAGGCGATCGAGGGTCTCGGGCTCCGCCCCCGCGACGTGCGGCGCGTCGTCCTGACGCACTTCCACAGCGACCACGCGGGCGGCGCGGGCGAGGTGGCGGCCCTCACCGGCGCCACGGTCCTCGCGCACCGCCTGGACGCGCCCATGGTGCGCGGCGAGGTCCCGGGCCCGGCGCCCGTCCTGGAGGACTGGGAGGTGCCGATCTTCACGGAGGCGTCGAAGAACGTGCCGAAGCCGACCGAGCAGCGGGTGTACGCCGCCGAGGTGAAGGAGGTGACGGACGGCGACGTCCTGCCCTTCGGCGGGGGCGCCCACGTGGTCGGCGCCCCGGGGCACACCCGGGGCAGCATCGGCCTGCACCTGCCGGAGCACGGCGTCCTGTTCACCGGCGACGCCATCGCCAGCACCCCCGAAACGGGCGTGCTCCTCGGCGTGTTCAACCAGGACGCGGCGCAGGCCGTCGCCTCGTTCCACCGGCTCGCCGCCCTTGACTCGGACATGGCGTGTTTCGGTCACGGCGATCCGGTCCGCGCGGACGCGTCGGCGGTCCTGCGGGAGTCGGCGGCGCGGTATGCGCGCGCCTGACACCGCCTGGGCGGGACGGGCGGGGGCGGCGGCCCTCAGCGGCCGATGACCGCCTCCGCCCTGCCAGGGCCACGGCCTGGACGCGAGTGAGCTCCGCGAGCGGCTCGCGGTCCCGCTCGGGACGGCGGGACAGCTCCGGACGGCGGGACGCGGGCGCCCCGCGTCCCGCCCGAGCGGCCCGGGGCAAGCGCGCTTTGAGCGCGCGTTCGCCGTCCGCGAGCACGATGACGGTTTCCCGCCGCCGGAACGCGCCCTTCGGCTTCGCCGCGTGCTTCCGGTCGGCATGGCCTCCCGCGACGCCGTGCGCCACGACGCGATGCCGCGCACGGGAGAGCCGGCCCTGCACACGGTCACGGCCCTGGGGGTGTCGCTCCTCGACGACTGCCCGCCTGACCTGCCGCGCGCCCGGCGCCCGCGCGGGCTCAGTCGCCCACCGGCTCCCCGGCCTCCAGATACAGCGGAACGCCCCGCTCCCGGGCGCGCAGGGCCCAGCGCAGGCGCTCGTAGCGCACCGGCGGCAGGAGCCGGGCGGCCTCCTCCTCGGTGACGAAGCGCCAGTCGCGCAGCTCGGGTCCCGGCAGCAGCAGGCGCTCGGCCTCGGCGCCGTCGAGGACGCCGCCGTCGAAGAGGAAGCGCATCCCGCCGTAGCCGGGCGGCAGCGGCGGCTCCCAGTCGGCGACGAGGAGGCGGGGAGTCCCGGTGAGCCGGATGCCGGTCTCCTCCGCGACCTCGCGCACACCGGCGTGCGCGGGCGCCTCGCCGCGCTCCACGACCCCACCGGGGAACTCCCAGCCCGCCTTGTACGTGGGATCGACGAGCAGCACCCGGTCCCGTTCGTCGAACAGCAGCACGCCCGCGGCCAGCGTCTCGGCGGTGGGCTGCGGGGTCTGCACGATCTCGCAGACGGGGGCGGCTCCGGTGCGCACCGCGTCGGCGATGTGCTCGGCCGTCTCGTACGGCGTCAGGGCGCTGGTGTCGACGCGGTGGGCGTCCGCGCCCAGCCAGACGGCGAGCGCGGTGTGGAAGGGCTCGATGTGGTCGAACGACCATTGGCGAATGCGCAGTTCGCCATCGGGCAGGTCCGGGGGGACTTCGCGTCCGGCTATGCGTTTGCGCAGGATCGTTTCGTCCGGGGCGAGCACCACATGGCGTATCGGTATCCGCCGCGAGGCGAGCCCCCCGAATATCTCGTCCCGGTACTCCTGGCGCAGGAGCGTCATCGGCACCACGAGGACCCCGCCCAGCTCCGCGAGCAGTCCGGCCGCCGTGTCCACCACGAGGCGTCGCCAGATCGGCAGGTCCTGGTAGTCGCTCACCTCGGCGAGTCGCTTGGCGGGCAGCAGCTGCGGCAGGGCGCCGCCGATGACCTCAGGGTCGAACAGCGCGCTGTTCGGGATCAGCTCGATCAGTTCCCGTGCGGCGGATGTCTTTCCCGCACCGAACGCCCCATTGATCCAGACGATCACGTTTCCCCCTCTTCTGTTGGCCCCAAGTGGCTTGCCCGCTACACAGTGCCACGGAAACCAGCACCTGATGAGCGCCGCCGACGCCAGACCAAAAGCCGCCAGATCATGTCAAGTCTCTCGCGGCAACTTCGCCCCATCGAGTGGCACCGCCACCCCACGAATCGTTCCCGCACTGTGGGGCGGGTCCCCGCCCGCTACCGTGATCGGCCAGGCACCCCGGCCCCTGGTGACCTCCTCATTCCGGTTGCTTCACGGCATCCACCCCGGCCTCGCAGCCCGGTCGGGGCCCGCCCTGGGGGGATTAGTGCATCAGGACGAACTGCGCGAATTCGCGTGCGAGATTCCGGACTTACCGCCTCGGGTGTACGAGTCCGGTGGCGGCGTCGTGGTGGAACTGCGCGGCGAGGTCGACCTCGTGGGCTTCCAGCAGGCGGTGCCCGTACTCGATCCCGTCATCGCGGGCTCCGCGGAGACCGTCGTCATCGACCTGACCCACACGACGTTCATCGACTGCTCCGGCCTCGCCCTGCTCATGCGGGCGCGGCGCCGCCTCACGTCGAGGGGCGCCGAGCTGCGGGTCGTGTGCAGCGATCCGATGGCGCTGCGCGTCATGGGCATCACCGGCCTGCGGGTGATCCTCGCGCCGGTGGCGTCGGTGCGCGAGGCACTGGAGCCGCCGGGGCCCGGTACGTAGCCGTCGGACCGGGCGGGGCGGCCCGAAGCCGCCCCGGCCGGGTCAGGACTGCGGACGCTTTCCGTGGTTGGCCGCGTGCTTGCGGCGGGCCTTCTTCTTGCGGCGTCGCTTCGAGGACATGCGTGCTCCTCTCCCTGCTGGTCAGGGCCTGTGCCCGAGCCGGAGTGTGTCTCCACCGTGGCACACCCCCGCCCCACCCGCGATTCGCCGCCCGCCTCGGGCCCCGGCGCCACGCAGAGCGCACACGTCACGCGGCATCCGGCGCGGCGCCCGCGTAGCAGGCGTCCGGGTCGGCGAGCGCGCCCGGCACCGTCGCGTCGATGATCTCGTCGAGACGGGCACGGGCGGCGAGCAGACCGGCGACGGCCTCGTCGATGCGGTCGCGCTCCTTGGTGAGGTCCGGCAGCATCCCGGAACAGCCGGGGGCGAGGACGCCGTCGTCGTCGATCATGCAGGGCAGCAGCTCCGCGATGGTGGCCGTGTTGAGGCCTGCGGCCAGCAGGACGCGGATGCCGCGCACGGTGACCACGTCCTCCTCCGTGTACTCGCGGTATCCACTGGGCCGCCGCGCGGGAGCGAGCAGGCCCTGCTCCTCGTAGTAGCGCAACAGCCGCTGGCTGACGCCGGTCCGCCGGGAGAACTCCCCCATGCGCATGTGATCACCACCACGTCCGTTGACTCTCACATCGATGTGAGAGAGCAGTCTAGGCCGCATGACGCACCACGAAGCATCAGCAGCCACGACCACCCCGGCCCCCGTCTCCGTCGTCGGCCTCGGCCCCATGGGCCTGGTCCTCGCCGAGGTCCTGCTGGCCAAGGGCCACCCCACGACCGTCTGGAACCGCACCGAGGAACGGGCGAGCGGCCTCGTCGCCCAGGGCGCGCGGCTCGCCCCAAGCATCACGGACGCGGTGTCCGCGAGCCCCGTCACGCTCATGTGCCTCAACACCTACGACACGATGTACGAGGTCTTCGCCCCCGCCCACGACGCCCTGCGGGGCCGCGCCCTGGTGAACCTCAACTCCGGTACGCCACAGGAGGTCCGCGCGGCCGTCGCCTGGGCGTCCGAGCTGGGCGCCGGCTATCTCGACGGCGCCATCATGGTGCCGCCGCCGCTGGTGGGGCGGCCCGACGCGGTGTTCCTGTACAGCGGCGACCGCGTCGTCTTCGACGAGCACCTGGCACCCCTGGCGAGCCTCGGCGACCCGCGCTTCCTCGGCACGGACCCGGCCCTGGCCGTCCTGTACAACACGGCCCTGCTGCACATGATGTACGCGAGCGTCAACGGCTTCCTCCAGGCCTCCGCCCTGGTCGGCTCCGCCGGGGTGTCCGCGGTCGACTTCTCGAAGCTCGCCCTCGACTGGTTCGCGCCGACGGTCCTCGACCCGATGCTCGCCCGGTACGCGCCCGCCTTGGACAAGGCCGACTACCCCGGCGAGCTCGGCACGTTGGTGATGAACGCGAACGCCCTGGAGCACATCACGCGGGCCAGCGCGGAGCAGGGCGTCCACACCGACCTGCCACGGCTGATGCACGAGGTCGCCGAACGCGCGATACGTCAGGGCTACGGCGAGCACAACTACCTCGCCGTCTACGAGGTCTTCAAGCAGGCGTCGACCACGCCCTGACCGGGGCCGCTCCTTCGACCGGCACCTGCGGCAGGGCCGGTGCCGGATCGCCACGCCCGGCTGGACGCCTCCTCAACCCGGCGGGATCTTCGTGGTAGTCGTGGAGGTCCAGTCGTCGAGAGGGATGTCATGGCTGACGAGCCTGTGCCTGGCCGGTTGGGCGTGGAGATGCGGGAGGCGGTGTTCCCCGACGGAACGAAGGGCGTGATCACGGTGCGGGCGGGCCTGCCGCAGGCCGAGGTGGACGCCCTCGCGGCCCAGCTCTGGACCGCGACCCCCACCAAGCCGGACGACACCCCGGCACCCCGCGGCCCGTCCGCCCCCTGACGGTGCGATCCGGGACCACGGGCTCGGACGAGCCGCGACCGAGACGAGGACGCCCCACGTGAACTCCCTGGCCCTCTTCCTCCCCGAAGCGGGAGCCATCCCTCCGTGGCTGCGGATCACGGCCGGGGTCGTGGTTCTCGGCCTGGCGGCGCTCCGCGTCTGGTTCTCCATCCGGCGTCGGCGGTAGCCCGCTCGCCCTCGCCCGGGCCCGTACGGTCGCAGCGCACCCCGGCACGGACCTGCCGGGGTGCGCTGTTTCAGGTCGGTGGGTCAGCCGCCGGTGCCCGAAGCACCAGGCCCGCCTCAGCCCTTGCTCGACCCCAAGGTCAGGCCCGCGATGAAGTGGCGTTGCAGGAGGAGGAACACCAGGATCGTCGGGAGGGCCACCAGGACGGAGCCTGCCGCCAGGAGGTTGTAGTCGGTGAAGAACTGGCCGCGGAGGTTGTTCAGGGACGAGGTGATGGGGAGCTTGTCGGGGTTGGAGATGAAGATGAGGGCCCAGAGGAAGTCGTTGTAGATCCAGGTGAATTCGAGGGTGGCCAGGGCCGCGAGGGCCGGGCGGCACAGCGGCAGGGTGATGCGCCAGAACTGGGTCCACACCCCGGCCCCGTCGACGACCGCGGCCTCCAGGATCTCCTTGGGCAGGGTGCGCATGAACTGGGCGAGGACGAAGACGCAGAAGCCCACCTGGAAGCCGATGTTGACGAGGATGACCGCCCAGTACGAGTCGTAGAGGGTCATCGAGTCGGACATCCACCAGGGCAGGTCGATCTTCAGGAAGAGGACGTAGAGCGGGGTCACGAGGACCTGCGGCGGGAGCAGGTTGCCCGCCGTGAAGAACATGAGCAGCGCGAGGCCGCCGCGGATGTGCAGACGGGAGACCGCGAAGGCGACGAAGGCCGCGAGGAACAGCGTGACGAGCACCGCGGGCACGGCGATGATCAGCGTGTTGGTGAAGTACTTGCCCATGCCGGAGGCGGTGTAGGCCTCGCGGTAGTAGGCGAACGACAGCTTGTCGGGCCAGGAGAAGTAGCCGTCCCGGGCGGTCTCCTCGTACGGGCGCAGGCTGGCGTAGACGGCGAGGAGCAGCGGGGCGACGAACGCCAGGCAGACCGCGGACAGGAAGATGTGGACGCCGTATCTGCCCCGGCGCGGACGGGGCCTCGGCGCGGCGCCCCGGAGGCTCGGCGTCACCTCGCCGGCCCGTGTCGTGGACTTCAGGTCCGCGGTCATTTCTCGCGCGCTCCTCTCAGCTCCTGGACCAGGAACGTCACGATGAAGCCCAGCGAGACGCCGAGCAGTACGACCGCGATGGCCGAGCCGAAGCCGATGCGGCTGGCCTCCCCGATGATGTTGTCGGTGATGAGGACGGAGAGCAGTTCCAGGCCGTTGCGGCCCTTGTTCACCGCGTACACGATGTCGAAGGCGCGCAGCGCTTCGATGACCGTGATGACGCCCACGATGACGTTGACGGGGCGCAGGGTGGGGAAGGTGACGCGGAAGAAGGTCTGGCGCTCGTTCGCGCCGTCGATCGCCGCGGCCTCCTTCAGCTCGGGGTCGACGGACTTCAGCCCGGCCAGGTACAGGATCATCACGTAACCGGTGTGCCGCCAGCTCGCGGCGAGCATCATCATCCACAGGTTGATGTCGGAGTCGCCGAGCCAGTCGACGGGGTCCTGCTCGTTGCCGAGGACGGTGTTGACCACGCCCTGGTCGGTGCCGAGCAGCAGTTGCGCCATGAAGCCGACGACGGCGAGCGAGAGCACCACCGGCAGGTAGATCACGGACTGGTAGAAGCGGCTGAAGCGGATGCCCCGGTCGATGAGGACCGCGAGGAGGAGCCCGAAGGGCGTCGCGACGAGTCCGAGGAAGGCGATCCACAGCAGGTTGTGGCGGACGGCGGGCCAGAACGCGGGATAGTCCTGGACCAGGTTCTCGTAGTTGTCGCCGCCCACCCAGTGGATCTCCCCGATGCCGTCCCAGGACGTGAAGGACAGGCCGACGGAGGCGAGGGCGGGGCCCCAGACGATGAGGACGTCCAGCAGGACGGGTAGGCCCAAGAGCGCGCCGAGAACGGCGATGTCGCGGCGTGTGAAGCGCCGTGTCGTACGCCGTCCGGCGCGCCGTGCGGTGTTCTGCGGCACGGAGTGCGCTCCCCTGACTCAGCTCACGGATGACTCAGTTCACGGACGTGGAGAAGATGTCCTTCTTCTGCCGTTCGATCCTGTTGCACAGACCGTCGACGTCCTTGGGGTCGTCGATGAAGTCCTGAAGTGCCTTGATCATGACGGTCTGGGCGAAGTCGGGGCGGGTGTCGCGGTCCAGGAACTGGGAGATCTGCTGCGCCTTGGCGACCAGTTCGGCGGACTTCTTCTGCAGCGGGCTGTACTTGCTCGTGTCCGCGTCCTCGTTGACGGCGACGTTGTTCGGGTCGCCCTTGAGGTAGACGTCCTCGGCTTCCGCCGTGCCGAGCCACTTCAGGAAGTCCTTGGCGCCGTCCACGTTCCTCGACTTCTTCGGGATGAGGAATCCGTCGATGGGAGCCTCCACGGCGTCCTGGCCGTACCGCGGGTCGATCTCGGGGAAGGGGAAGAAGTCGATGTCGCCGCGCTCGCCCTCCGGGAACTGGCTGCCGGGGTGCGGCATGCCGAACACCGCCATGCCGGTCCTGCGGCGCTGGAGGCCCTGTCCGGCCTCCTCCCAGGTCCGGCCGAGGGCGCCCTTCTGGTAGTACGGCATGAGTTCGCGCCACAGGTCGAAGACCTTCTTGACCTTCCGGTCGGTCCACGCCTCCTCGCCCGCCATCAGGCGCTTGTGGAAGTCGTAGCCGTTGAGCCGCAGGTCGATGTAGTCGAAGGTGCCCATCGCGGGCCAGCCGTCCTTGTCGCAGAAGGCGACGGGGGTGCCGTCCTTGTGCATCTTCTTGGCGAGCGCGATGAACTGGTCCCAGTTGGCGGCCGGTTCGTACCCCCGCTTCTCGAAGAGGCTCTTCCGGTGGAACACCGCCCACGGGTAGTAGTAGTACGGCACGAAGTACTGTTTCCCGTCGTGCGTGGACTGGTCCTTCAGCGCCTGCGAAAAGCCCCGGAAGCCCTTCCACACATCACTGATCTCGACCAGCAGTCCCTTCTCGGCGAAGTACTGCATGCGGTAACCGGCGAACCACATGAAGACGTTGTCGGGTGAACCTTGCAGATAGCGCGTGATGTTCTGCTGGAATTCGTTGTGCTCTGTGGTGTTGACCTTGACGCGCTTGTCGGTCTCCTTCTCGTACGCCGTGAAGGCCTGCGCGAAGGCCGCCTTGGGCACGGCGTCCGAGGCGTTGGAGCCCACCGTCACCTCGTTCTTGTTGCCGCCGGGCCCGTCGCCGCAGGCAGTGAGCAGGGCGGGGAGCGTCACCGCCCCGGCGCCGAGGGCGGTACCGCGCAGGAGGGTCCGGCGGGACATCGGATGTCCATTCACATTCCGGGGGGCGGTCGGACCGTGGGACCCGGTGAAATCTGACTGTGCCATGTCCCCCTCCTCGGGGTGCAACCCAACACAACCGAACGCAAGGCTTGGATCTCACTCCCCAGAGTCACCGCCGTCAAGGGTTCTGACGCCGAATGCTCGAACCGTTACCCCTCCTCTTCCAACAGACTTCAACACGCTCTACCGTAAGCGCGCACGAGTGACACGTCCCTGGAGACATCCCATCTTCCGCGAGTACGGAGGAACGTAACGATGCGTCACCTTCCCACCCGCACATCCCGCCGAAGAGTGGTCGGATCCCTCGCCGCGGCGCTGCTCTGCGCGGCGGGGCTCGCCTCGCCCGCCGTGGCGGGCGCGGCACCGGGCCCGCAGGCCGCGCGGGCCGCGGGCGCCGACGGGCCCCGGCTGCCCGACGGCCTCGCGCTGACCCCGCCGATGGGCTTCAACAACTGGAACGCCACCCACTGCCGCGCCGAGTTCGACGAGGCGATGGTCAAGGGGATCGCCGACCTCTTCGTGTCCAAGGGCCTCAAGGACGCGGGCTACCAGTACGTCAACCTCGACGACTGCTGGGCCCTGCCGCAGCGCGACGCGAACGGCAAGCTCGTGCCCGACCCGAAGAGGTTCCCGGGCGGCATCAAGGCCGTCGCCGACTACGTGCACGGCAAGGGCCTCAAGCTCGGCATCTACACCAGCGCGGGCACCAAGACCTGCAACCAGGCGGGCTTCCCCGGGGCGCTCGGCCACGAGCGCAGCGACGCCCGACAGTTCGCGGAGTGGGGTGTCGACTACCTCAAGTACGACAACTGCAATAACCAGGGCGTGGACGCCAAGGAGCGCTACATCGCCATGCGCGACGCCCTCAAGGCCGCCTCCCGGAGCACGGGGCGCCCCATCGTCTACAGCATCTGCGAGTGGGGCGAGAACAAACCCTGGGAGTGGGCCGCTGACGTCGGCCACCTGTGGCGCACGACGGGCGACATCAGCGACAACTGGAACTCCATGCTCTCCATCATGAAGCGGAACCTTCCGCTCGCGCGCTACGCGGGCCCCGGCCACTGGAACGACCCGGACATGCTCGAAGTCGGCAACGGCGGCATGACCGACACCGAGTACCGCACGCACTTCTCCATGTGGTCGATCATGGCCGCGCCGCTGCTCATCGGCTCCGACCTGCGCAAGGTCTCGCCGCAGACCTTCGAGATCCTCGGCAACAAGGAAGTCGTCGCCGTCGACCAGGACCCGCTCGGCAAGCAGGGCACCGTCCTCTCCTCCACCGGCGGGCGCTGGGTCGTCGCCAAGGAGATGAAGGACGGCAGCCGCGCGGTCGCGCTGTTCAACGAGACCGGAAGCCCCCAGCGCATCGCCACGACCGCGACGGCCGTCGGCCTGCCGAAGGCCTCCGGCTACACCCTGCGCGACCTGTGGAAGCACGAGAGCTTCAACACCGCGGGGGCCATCTCCGCGACCGTGCCCGCGCACGGCACCGTCCTGGTGCGCGTCGCCGCCGACGGCACGTGGGCCGACAAGCCCCCGGCCGTCGAACTCGGCCTCGACGGAAGCGCGTTGGTCGAGGCGGGACAGCCCGACAAGCTCACCACCCGTGTCACCGACCTCGGCCGCACCCCCGCGCACGACGTCCGCGCGCGCCTCAGCGGCCCCGCGGGCTGGCAGATCAAGGCGACGTCACCCACGAGTGCGGCGGTCCTGCCCACCGGCAAGGCCCTCACCACCTCCTGGACCGTGACGGCACCCGCGGGCACGCCCACCGGCCCGTACGCCTTCGAGCTCAAGACGACTCACCGCGGCCCGGGCGGCCGCCAGGTCGAGAGCGCGCTGCCCCTGACGGCCCAGGTGGTGACCGCGCCGCCGGCGGGCCGCTCCGCCCTGAGCGACCTGCCGTGGATCTCCACCACCAACGGCTGGGGCCCCGTCGAGAAGGACACCAGCAACGGCGAGAACCGGGCGGGCGACGGCAATCCGCTCACCATCGACGGCAAGGTGTACGCCAAGGGGCTCGGCGTCCACGCCGAGAGCGACGTCGCCTACTACGCGGGCGGCGCCTGCGAGCGGCTGACCGCACAGGTCGGCCTCGACGACGAGAAGCTCCTCAAGGGCACCGTCGCCTTCGAGGTCTGGGCCGACGGCGAGAAGGCCGCGGCGACCGGCGTCCTCACCAACCAGCAGCCCGCACAGGCCATTGCCGCCGACGTCAGCGGCGCCGAGGTGGTGCGCCTCGTCGTCACCGACGGCGGCGACGGCATCGACTCCGACCACGCGGACTGGGCGGAGCCCGTCCTCAGCTGCTGAGCAACCCGCCAGGCGCCGGAGCCCCTCGCGCCGCACGCCGCGCGAGCGGGCCTCCGGTCCGCTCAGCCGTTGACAGCCGACCGCAGCCGCGGCGCCGCCGGGTCGGGGAAGGCCCGCAGCGCGGCCGCCGCCGCGCCCACCAGACCCGCGTCCGTGCCCATCAGGGCCGGGGCGACCGTCAGTTGGCGTACGAAGGACAGCGCGGCGTAGTCCCGCAGGGCGCGGCGCAGCGGCGCGAACAGGACGTCGCCCGCCATCGCCACTCCTCCGCCGATCACCGCGATGTCGATCTCGACGAGCGTGGCGGTGGCGGCGATGCCGGCCGCGAGCGCCTGCGCGGCCCGGTCGAAGGAGGCCGTGGCGACCGGGTCGCCCGCACGGGCCGCGAGCGCCACGGCTGCCGCCGAGGTGTCGCCGTCCGGGCCCGGCCGCCAGCCCGCCTCCAGGGCGCGCCGGGCGATGTTGGGGCCGCTCGCTATGCGTTCGACGCAGCCGCGGGCGCCGCAGGGACACGGGTCGCCGTCCAGGTCGACGCAGATGTGGCCGATGTGGCCCGCGTTGCCGGTGGGTCCTGGATGCAGCGAGCCGCCCAGGATCAGGCCGCCGCCGACACCGGTGGAGACCACCATGCACAGGGCGTTGTCGTGGCCCCGGGCGGCACCTTGCCAGTGCTCGGCGGCCGTCATGGCCACGCCGTCGCCCACCAGCTCCACCGGCAGGCCGTCGGTGGCGGCGCGCACCCGCTCCACCAGGGGGTAGCCGCGCCAGCCGGGCACGTTGACGGGACTGACCGTGCCCGCCGACGCGTCGACGGGGCCCGCGCTGCCGATGCCGACGGCGCGCACCCGGGCCCACGGCTCCCCGGCCGCGAGCTCGCCGAGCACGTCCTGGACCGCCCGCATCACGGTGTCGCCGTCCTCGCGCGCGGGCGTCGGCCGCTGGGTGCGCAGCAGGATCCGGCCGCGGCCGTCCACCAGGGCTCCGGCGATCTTGGTGCCGCCGATGTCTAGTGCGGCGACGAGGTGCGTGGGCATCACTGTCAGATCTCCTGGTGAAAGGGCAGGCCGGAGAGTGCGGGGGGACAGTCTCTCGTGCTTCTGACAACGTTGTCCAGGTTCTATGCTCGATGCCACACGGCGGGCCCTTGCGCCCACCGCCGGAACCGCGGCCCCCGCCTCGGCAGCGCATGACGCCACCCCCGGGTAAACACCGGACATCCAACCCCCCGTATACATAGTGGACGTCACATGAGCCCCGTACACAGTGGAAACCTGAACTTCCGCACGCGAACCGGCCTCCGTTACGCAGACTGGGTCCGCGACCCGCGCAGCACAGCACCGTAGTGGACGACAGACAGGACAGCGCACCGTGGCAGAGACCGCCCGCACCCCCGTCTCCCACCGCCGCACCGACGGCAGTTCGGACCCCGCGGACCCCAGGAGCCGCTACGGCAACCGGCCGACCATGAAGGACGTCGCCGCCCGCGCGGGCGTGGGCCTCAAGACGGTCTCCCGCGTCGTGAACGGCGAGCCGGGGGTCACGCCCGACACCGAGCGGCGCGTCCAGGAGGCCATCGACGCCCTCGGCTTCCGGCGCAACGACAGCGCGCGGGTGCTGCGCAAGGGCCGCACGGCCAGCATCGGCCTCGTCCTGGAGGACCTGGCCGACCCGTTCTACGGCCCGCTGAGCCGCGCGGTCGAAGAGGTGGCGCGGGCGCACGGAGCGCTGCTCATCAACGGTTCGAGCGCCGAGGACCCGGACCGCGAGCAGGAGTTGGTGCTCGCCCTGTGCGCGCGGCGCGTCGACGGTCTCGTGGTGATCCCCGCGGGCGACGACCATCGCTATCTGGAGCCGGAGATCGCCGCGGGCGTCGCCACGGTGTTCGTGGACCGGCCGCCGGGGCGGATCGACGCGGACGTGGTGCTCTCCGACAGCTTCGGCGGCGCGCGGGACGGCGTCGCGCACCTGATCGCGCACGGCCACCGCCGCATCGGCTTCATCGGCGACCAGCCGCGCATCCACACCGCCATAGAGCGCCTGCGGGGCTACCGCACGGCCATGGCGGACGCGGGCATCGACGTCGACGAGTCCTGGGTGTCCCTCGGCCTCACGCACCCCGAGCGCGTCGCCCGCGCCGCCGAGACGATGCTGGCGGGCCCGGCTCCCGTCACCGCGATCTTCGCGGGCAACAACCGCGTGACGGTCACCGTCGTACGCGTCCTCGCGGGGCTCCCCCGCCCCGTGGCCCTGGTCGGCTTCGACGACATCGAGCTGGCCGACCTGCTCCGGCCGGGGGTCACGGTGGTCGCCCAGGACGCGGCCCAGCTCGGCCGCACGGCGGCGGAGCGCCTCTTCCGCCAGCTGGACGGCGCGTCGGGTCCGCCGGAGCGGGTGGAGCTGCCGACGCGCCTGATCACCCGGGGCTCGGGGGAGCTGGCGCCCGCGGACTGAGCGCGGCGGGGCGCTACTCGGCCGAGGGCGTCAGGTCGCCCCGGCGCGGCCCCGCGTACGTCTGGAGCCCGGCCGGGGTGAGCCCGGTGAGCCGGGTGACCTCGGCGGTGTCGAGCGCGCCGCAGTCCAGGCCGCGGAGCAGATACCCGGCGAGGGCCTTGGCGGTGGCGGGCTCGTCCGCGATGTCGCCCGCGGTCCGGTTGGCGTACGCGGCGAGGCGGGCGGCGGCCTGCTCGAAGCCCTCGCGGTAGAAGGCGAACACGGCGGCGTAGCGGGTGGGGATGTGGCCGGGGTGCATGTCCCAGCCCTGGTAGTAGGCGCGGGCCAGGGCGCGCCGGGTGAGGCCGTAGTGCAGGCGCCAGGCGTCGTGGACCTTCGCCGTGGGGCCGACCGGCAGGACGTTGGTGGAGCCGTCGGAGACGCGCACGCCCGTGCCCGCGGCCGCGACCTGCATGATCGCCTTGGCGTGGTCGGCGGCCGGGTGGTCGCTCGCCTGGTACGCGGCGGACACGCCGAGGCAGGCGCTGTAGTCGAAGGTGCCGTAGTGCAGGCCGGTGGCGCGGCCCTCGGCGGCGTCGATCATGCGGGCGACGGTCGCGGTGCCGTCGGCGGCGAGGATCGACTGGCTGGTCTCGATCTGGATCTCGAAGCCGATCCGGCCGGGGGCGAGGCCGCGCGCCTTCTCGAACTCCTCCAGGAGCCGCACCATCGCGGTGACCTGCTGCGGATACGTCACCTTCGGCAGCGTCAGGACGAGCCCGTCGGGCAGGCCGCCCGCCTCCATGAGGCCGGTCAGGAAGACGTCGAGGGTGCGGATGCCGCGGTCCCGCACGGCGGCCTCCATGCACTTCATGCGGATGCCCAGGTAGGGGGCCGTGTGCCCGGCGGCGCCGGGCGCGTACGTCTCGGCGATCAGCCGGGCCGCGCGCGCCGCGTCGGTGTCCTCGTCGGCGTCCGTGCGTCCGCCGTAGCCGTCCTCGAAGTCGACGCGCAGGTCTTCGATGGGCTCGCGCTCCAGCTTGGCCCGCACACGTGCGTAGACCGGCTCGGCGAGGTCGTCGGCGAGGCCGAGGACGGCGGCGAAGGAGGCGGCGTCCGGCGCGTGCTCGTCGAGCGCGGCGAGCGCCCGGTCGCCCCAGGAGCGGATGGTGTCGGCGGCGAACAGCTCGCCGGGCACGTACACGGTGTGGACGGGCTGGCGGGTGCCGGGGTCACCGGGGTAGCGGCGCTCCAGCTCCTCGTCCACCGGCGTGAGCGAGGCGCTGACCCGCTCGCTGACGGCGCCCGCGAGACTCGTCGCCACCTTTTCCTGCTGACCCATCCGTGCACCCTCCACATTCATGGTGCGGCGTTCCGTGCTCACGGTGTTCCATGGCGGGGACGCCGGTGAACCGACCATCAAATCTTCCGCTTCACGGAATTAGGAATCCGTATGGCGAAGTTATCCGTGTACCTTCCCACTGGTCAACACCTTCTCGTGTACCGGACCCCGGGTGTTCACGCCTGTCTCAGATGGCGCTTCCACACTCCGATGGGCCCCTTCCGCACGGCCGGGGCCCGCTCGGAGCCCGACAGCGCCGCACCGCGACCGACCGAAGGAGAACGCGTGCCGACCGACACACCCGTGACCCGCCGCTCCGGCCTGCGTACGGCCGTGGCCACCGCGACGGCCGTCACGGTCCCGCTGCTCGCCACGGCGCTCGCCGCCACGCCCGCGCACGCCGCCGAGCGCCCGGGCCGCCGCCTGGAGGTCATGACCTTCAACCTGCGCTACGCGAGCCCCACGCCGCCGAACGCGTGGCCGGAGCGCCGCCCGGTGACCCGCGAGCTCCTGCACCGGGCGCGGCCCCACGTCATCGGCACCCAGGAGGGCCTCTACCAGCAGGTGCAGGACATCGCCGAGGACCTGGGGCCGCACTACGCCTGGATCGGCACGGGCCGCGCGGGCGGCAGCCGCGACGAGTTCATGACCGTCTACTACGACACGCGCAGGCTGACGCCCGTCGCGTACGAACACTTCTGGCTCTCCGACACCCCGGAGGTGATCGGCTCCAACACCTGGGGCGGCGGTTCCGTCCGCATGGTCACCTGGGTCCGCTTCCACGACCGGCGCACGGAGCGCGAGTTCTACTTCCTCAACACCCATCTGGACAACCACAGCCAGTACGCGCGCACGCGGGCCGCGCATCTGATCTCCGACCGCCTCTCCGCCCTCGACCGCACCGTGCCGAAGGTCGTCACCGGCGACTTCAACGTCGCGGCCCACAAGAACCCGGTGTACGAGACGCTGCTCAAGGCGGGGCTCGTCGACACCTGGGACGCGGCCGACGAACGCGGCAAGCAGTACGCGACCTTCCACGGCTACAAGCCGCTCGTGCCGGACGGCGACCGCATCGACTGGATCCTGGCGACTCCGGCCGCGCGCGTGCACGCGGCGGCCATCAACGTCTTCTCCCTGGACGGACAGTTCCCGAGCGACCACCTGCCGGTGCAGGCGAGCCTGACGCTGTGACGCGCGAGGCCCCCGGCCCCGCGCGCGGCGGAACCAGGGGCCTCGTGAGCGTCGAACGGCTCAGCCCTTGCGGGCCTTGACCTCTTCGGTGAGCTGCGGGACGACCTCGAAGAGGTCGCCGACCACGCCGTAGTCGACGAGGTCGAAGATCGGGGCCTCGGCGTCCTTGTTGACGGCCACGATGGTCTTCGACGTCTGCATGCCCGCGCGGTGCTGGATCGCGCCGGAGATGCCGGAGGCGATGTACAGCTGCGGCGACACGGACTTGCCGGTCTGGCCGACCTGGTTGGAGTGCGGGTACCAGCCGGCGTCGACGGCGGCGCGCGAGGCGCCGACGGCGGCACCGAGCGAGTCGGCGAGCGCCTCGATGATCGCGAAGTTCTCGGCGCCGTTGACACCGCGGCCGCCGGAGACCACGATCGCGGCCTCGGTGAGCTCGGGGCGGCCGGTCGACTCGCGCGGCGTGCGCGCGGTGACCTTGGTGCCGGTGGCCTGGGCGGAGAACGACACGGCCAGGGCCTCGACGGCGCCCGCGGCCGGGGCGGCCTCGACCGGCGCCGAGTTCGGCTTCACGGTGATGACCGGGGTGCCCTTGGAGATGCGGGACTTGGTGGTGAACGCGGCCGCGAACACGGACTGCGTGGCCACCGGGCCCTCGTCGCCGGCCTCCAGGTCGATGGCGTCGGTGATGATGCCGGACTCGATGCGGACCGCGAGGCGGGCCGCGATCTCCTTGCCCTCGGCGGACGACGGGACGAGCACGGCGACCGGGGACACGGCGTCGTACGCGGCCTGCAGCGCGTCCACCTTCGGCACGACGAGGTAGTCGGCGAACTCGGGGGCGTCGGCGGTGAGGACCTTGACCGCGCCGTGCTCCGCGAGCGTGGCGGCGGTGGCCTCGGCGCCCGCGCCGAGAGCGACGGCGACGGGCTCGCCGAGACGGCGGGCGAGCGTCAGCAGCTCCAGGGTGGGCTTGCGGACGGCTCCGTCGACGTGGTCGACGTAGACGAGAACTTCAGCCATGGGACTTCAATCTCCTGCGGTTGCGAAGAAGTTGGGGCGGTTGAGGGAGTGACTGAAGCTCAGATGAACTTCTGGCCCGCGAGGAACTCGGCGAGCTGCTTGCCGCCCTCGCCCTCGTCCTTGACGATCGTGCCCGCGGTGCGCGCGGGACGCTCGGCGGCGGATTCGACCTTGGTCCAGGCGCCCTCGAGACCGACCTCTTCCGCGTCGATGTCCAGGTCGTCCAGGTCCAGGGACTCCACCGGCTTCTTCTTGGCCGCCATGATGCCCTTGAACGAGGGGTAACGGGCCTCGCCCGACTGGTCCGTGACGGACACGACGGCCGGCAGGGAGGCCTCCAGCTGCTCGGAGGCGATGTCGCCGTCACGGCGGCCCTTGACGACGCCGTCCGCCACGGAGACCTCGGAGAGCAGCGTGACCTGCGGGACGCCCAGGCGCTCGGCGAGGATCGCGGGGAGCACGCCCATGGTGCCGTCCGTCGAGGCCATACCGGCGATGACGAGGTCGTAGCCCGTCTTCTCGACGGCCTTGGCGAGGACCAGCGAGGTGCCCATCACGTCCGTGCCGTGCAGGTCGTCGTCCTCGACGTGGACGGCCTTGTCGGCGCCCATCGACAGGGCCTTGCGCAGCGCGTCCTTGGCGTCCTCGGGGCCGACGGTCAGGACCGTGATCTCGGCCTCGTCGTCCGCCGCCTCCTTGATCTGCAGGGCCTGCTCGACCGCGTACTCGTCGAGCTCCGAGAGGAGGCCGTCCACGTCGTCACGGTCGACGGTCAGGTCCTCGGCGAAGTGCCGATCGCCGGTGGCGTCGGGCACGTACTTCACACAGACAACGATCCTCAAGCTCACGCCGGCTCTCCTACTGCATCGTCATTACTGGGCTGCTGCCTTGGCTGGGCCACTGCCTTCTTGCAGGCAGCATAGGCGCCTCAAGCGGCGGATCCCGGTCGGGGCGGCCCCGCTCCAACCGGAATATTACTCATGAGTACACCCACTGCTTTCCCGCTGAGCAAGCGCTTTGAACTGTGACCTTCGCAACGCTCCGTAATCACGCGCACCCCGCGTCATCGGGAACTCTCAGTCACGCAGCGCGTTGAAGCGCCCCTGGTGGTACAGCAGCGGGCGGCCCGCCCCCGCGGGGTCGCCGACGACCGCCTCCGCGAGCACGAGCCGGTGGTCGCCCGCGGGCACCCGCGCCACGACGCGGCACACCAGCCAGGCGAGGACGCCGTCGAGGACGGGCACGCCGTGGGGCCCCTCGAACCAGCGCGTGGGCGCGCCGAAGCGGTCGGCACCGCTGCGCGCGAACGTCGCGGCGAGCTCTTCCTGGTGCTCGCCGAGGACGTGGACGCCGACGTACTCGGCCCGGGACATGGCGGGCCAGCTGGAGGCGCCGGTGCCGATGCCGAACGAGATCATGGGCGGCTCGGCGGACACCGAGGTGAGCGAGGTGGCGGTGAAGCCGACGGGGCCTGCGCCCCGCGCGGTGATCACCGCGACCCCGGCCGCGTGCCGCCGGAAGACGGAGCGCAGCAGGTCGGGCGCGGCGAGCTGAGGGATGTCGAGGTCGGGCGAAGCCGTCATGGAGTTGTCCTTCTGCAGGAGGTACGAGCGGGTCCGTGGCTGCTCAGCAGGACCAACAGCGCGCACTGGCATGACGGGCGAGGTCCACATGGACGCGCTCGTAGAGAAGGAGCTCCGGTGGCATGGCAGCAGGCTGTCGATAGATGGCCGGTGCAGTCAAGGCCCTGCGGGCGCGGTAAAGATCACTCAGGAACACGGGCCGGAGCACGGGTCCTCCCTTCCGGGACCGCGGCCCCCGCCTCATACGGCCGCTCCGAGGGCGGCGATGACGTCGGCCTTGCGCGGCTGTCCCGCCGCGCGCCGCACCTCGCGGCCGCCGCGGTCGAGGACGAGCACCGTGGGCGTCTTGTCGATGCGCAGCTCCCGGACGAGCTCCAGGGCGCCCTCGGCGTCGATCTCCACGTGCGCGACGCCGGGCACCATGGCGGCGACGTCGGCCAGGACCCTGCGGGTCGCCCGGCAGGGCTGGCAGAAGGCGCTGGAGAACTGCACGAGCGTGGCCCGCTCACCGAGCGGTCCGCCCAGGTCCCCCGCCTCCAGCCGCCGTGCGCTCTCGCGTCCGCGCGCCGCTGTCACCCGCGCCTCCCACCCTTCTCCGTCGCCCGCCCGGGCGCTGTCCGGCCCCCGGCCGGGGGCGCACATACCTCATTCCCTTCAGCACGCGCGCGTCCTCAAAGATTCCGACGTGACGAGAATCTCCCGCACTACGGGCACTAGCGCTGGCCAGTCGCTCGTTCTTGGGGCACGATCTGCGGAGCCGTATACCTACGGATCCGTAACTTGGTTACCTGCCAAAGGTCCCCCTCCTCTGGCAGAGATGAAGGGCCTCCCCACCCATGGCAGAACTCGTGTACCGACCGGTCGTCGGCGTCGCCAAGACCTTCTTCAAGGCACTGGACCTGAAGATCGACTGCAAGGGTTCCGAGAACATTCCGCGCACGGGTGGCGCGGTCCTCGTCAGCAATCACATCAGCTATCTCGACTTCGTCTTCAACGGCCTGGCGGCGCTGCCGCAGAAGCGCCTGGTGCGTTTCATGGCGAAGGAGTCGGTGTTCCGCCACAAGATCTCCGGTCCGCTGATGCGCGGAATGAAGCACATTCCCGTGGACCGCAAGCAGGGCGACCAGGCGTATGCCCACGCCCTGGACTCGCTGCGCTCCGGGGAAATCATCGGCGTCTTCCCCGAGGCGACGATCTCGCAGTCGTTCACCCTGAAGTCGTTCAAGACGGGTGCCGCGCGCCTGGCCCAGGAAGCGGGGGTCCCGCTGATCCCCATGGCGGTGTGGGGCACGCAGCGGGTCTGGACGAAGGGCCACCCGCGCAACTTCAAGCGCCAGCACCTGCCCGTGACGATCCGGGTCGGCGAGGGCGTGGAGGCGCCGAAGGAGCAGTACGCGGGTGCGATCACGCGGCGCCTGCGCGAGCGCTGCCAGGAGCTGCTGGAGGCCGCGCAGCGCGCCTACCCCGGCCGCCCCAAGGGCCCCGACGACACCTGGTGGCTCCCCGCCCACCTGGGCGGCACGGCCCCGACCCCGGCCCAGGTCCGCGCCGCCGAGGCGCACTGAGGCCGCGGCGGACGGCCCGCCGCAACCTCAGTGGAGCGGCAGGCCCGTCCGCTCGTGGACGACGATCCGCGCGCCGGGGCTGAACTTCTCCAGGAGCTCGACGAGCTCCGCGGCCGCCGCGTCGAGGCCCGCGTGCGGGCCCATGCCTTCGAGCAGGAAGACCGCGCTGACGGTCTGCTCGGTGAGGCGGGTGCGGGGGCCCTGCCGCCAGTTCCAGCGACGGCAGGTCACGCCCTCGTCGTCACGCCAGACGACCTCGCCCGCGTCGGGGTGCTCGACGGTCCGCTCGCCCCCGGCCATGGTGACGAAGTCCTCGTCCCCGGTGGCGCGGACGAGCCGCATGGCGCCCTTGATGTGGTCCAGGTCCTCGCCGCCGACGGGGATCAGGTGCGCCACGCTGATCGCGTTGTAGACGTCGACCAGCGTGTTGATGCGCGGCAGCCCCGCGTCGGTGAGGGCCCTCTTGGCCAGGGCCTCGGCGGAGTTCCTTGTGCGCGAGGGCTTGGCGCCGAAGTCCGTGTAGGCCCCGCGCCAGTCCGCCATGTGCGGGTCCTCGTGCGGGGCGCGGCCGTCGAGGCGCGCGGTCAGGCGCCGCGCCGCGTCGTCGAGGAGGGCCGACGTGCCGTCGGAGCTGGGGCCGTTCACGAGGTCGTACGCCTCGACGGCGATGTGGGTGAAGCCGGGCGCGAGCGCCCGCACCTCGTCGGACACGGTGAGCGTGAGCGTCATGATCTGCCTTGGGTCGCGGACGTCATCAGCGGAAGTACAGCATAACGAACTCACTAGTTCATTTCACTGTACTTTCGCTCCGCGGCAGGCGCAGGGCGGATCCGTGCCGCACGACAGCGGGCGTGCGGCAGGTCCGTGGCAGGTCTACGGCAGCCCCCAGGCCGGTTCCGTCGCGTTGCCCGGCACGTCGCGCGGGCCCGGTGCCGGGCGGGCGCCCTTCGGGGTGACCAGCGCCGACTGTCCGCGCCGCAGCGGGACACTGATCACGTCGCCGCCCCGGAAGGGCAGGTCACGGCCCCGCTCGTCGCGCACGTCGATCTCCCCGGCGATGCCGTGCCGCAGCCGCAGCGGCTCCCCGGCCTCGCTGTGCACCCGGATCCACTCCGTGCGCCCGGCGCGCCGCGAAGCGTCGACGAGGAACGCGCCCTGCGTGCGGATCCGCTGGAGGCTCGCGTCACGCCAGGTGTCGGAGACGGCGGGGAAGACCTTGACCACTCCCCCATGGCTCTGCGTCAGCATGTCGAGCAGGGACCGGCCCGCGGCGATGGGGCTCTCCAGGGCGAAGTTGGAGCCCTCGCGGTACATGGTGTTGGGCGTCAGCGCGCAGTTGTCGGTGACGTTGCCGTCCACGAAGAACCGCAGGTGCCGCAGGGCCCGCTCCGCCTGTCCGAACAGCGTCTCCATGGAGGCGGCCGCCGCGTAGCTGTAGCCGTGCCAGCGGTCCTGCCGCCCGGCCCAGTGGTCGAAGCTGCGCCGGTCGAGGCCCTCCTGGAGCGGGTGGAGCCACAGCAGGTGGGAGAAGTGGCGGTGGGACTCGGCGAGCGGGACCCCGGCGCCGATCATGACGCCGTTCTGGTCGCGGTGGTACGGGACGAGGCGGTCGCGGATGTCGCGCCACCGCTTCTCGTCCGGGTCCCGCAGGCGCAGTCGCCGCACGGAGTCGAGCAGGGCCGTGACGCCCCACCGCAGCAGCGACAGGTCGTAGGTGCAGTCGGCGGCGTTGGCGTACTCGGGCGAGCGGGTCTCGGGCAGGTGCAGCCTGCCGTCGGAGCCCTCGGTGAGGTGCCGCGCGTAGTAGCGGACCGCCTTGGCGAGGACCGGGCGGATGACGTGCCGCAGGGCGTCGTCGTCCATGTGGTGGCGGTAGGTGACCCAGGCGTTGTGCAGGGCCCAGATGAGGTTGCCCGTGTGGTCGTTGGGGCTCACGCCGGGCACGCCGACGTAGCGCGGCCCGGAGCGCAGCCGCCAGTCGCCGGGGTGGCACAGCGCGTAGGTGTCGCCGTCGCGCAGCTCCGGGCGGATGTTGGTCTCCAGGTTGGCGTGGTCGTGGGCGAACGTCGCTGTGACGGCGTCGAGTTCGCGGTGGTTGGAGGCGTCGGCGAGGGGATAGGTCACCTGGACGTTGGTGTTCCACCAGATGCTCGTCCAGTTGTTGCCCGTCTCCGGGAACCACGGGCCGAAGACCGGGGTGACGGGCCCGCCCGCGCGGGTCGCGCACGCCAGTTTGTACAGCTGGATCCAGTAGAAGCGCTGCAGCTTCTTGTCGGGCACGGACACGAAGCTGCGCCGGTAAAAGGCGTGCCACCAGCCGCGGTGGCGGGCCACGGCCGCCTCGGCCGAACCGTCGAGCGCCTTCTCGACCGCGCGCAGCGCCCGCTCCCGGCCGGTGGAGTCCGGGTGTCCGTACGCGATGGTGGCCGCGAGGAGGCGGCCGGTGCCGGAGCGGCGCTCGCGCCAGGCCGTGGTGTAGCCGCCGCCCGCGTGCAGGGGCTGTTCGACGTGGCCGGGGCCGGTGGCGGGGTCCGGGTTGGCGGTGTACTCGGGCGGGACCCGGACGGTGCGGGTGGTGCGCGAGGGCAGCGCGGTGAACCCCCAGGACGTGGCCTCCTCGCCCGCGCTCGGCTCCGTCGAGACCAGCAGGACGTCCTCGTGGCTGAGGATCAGGGCGGAGAAGGCGACGCTGCCGCGGGTGGTGGTGACGGTGCCCGCCAGCTCGGCGTCGTCCAGGTCCAGGCGCCAGTCGACGCCGGTGACGGTCCCGGCGAAGGTGAGCGTCAGGAAGCCGACGCCGAGCCGGGAGTAGCCGATCGCGGCCTCCCACTGGCCGCGCTGGTCCTGTACGTGCGCGTGGTTGACCATGAAGCGCAGGGCGTTGCCCTCGCCGGGCTGCGCGTACACGTGCGCGGCGAGGAAGCCGTTGCCGAGGAACGGCCCCTCCTGCCAGCCGCGCGGGAGCCGCTTCCACACCATGGCGGCGTCCCGCAGGAGCGCGCCGTGCGCGTCCGCGCGGGGCGCCGCCGCGGACGCGGCCCAGGCGACGGGCGAGCCCGCCGCGACGAGTGCTCCGGAGGCGCCTGCGACGAAGGCGCGCCGTGAGAGGGGAGTCATGGCGTGGGCCTCTCCAACAGCGGTGCGGTCAGGGTGAGTTGGCGTACGCAGCATCGGGTCCACGCCGTGCCGCGTCAAGCGATCCGACAGGAATAGGTCCGATGACTTTCCAACTCGCCGCCTCACAGGCCCCTTTCACGCGGTGCTTGCGGCAGGCACCCCCTCACCACATCCGATGTTTCAGCCTTGCGCCACGGGGAGTTCCTCCGGCAGCCTCTCCCAGAGCCAGGGCCGGTCCGGGGCCGCCTTGAGGATGTCCAGCAGCACCGGGTTCGGCTCGGCGTGCAGCGTCGGGTAGTCGACCTCCCCGGCGGTGGCGTCCACGGGGAAGGCCAGCCGCTCGCCCCCGAGGGAGAACCGCGCGTCCACGCCGGGCTTGTTGCCGCGCGGGTCCTGGCGGTGCCAGGACCCGTCGAAGCGCACGGCGACGAGACCGTGCAGCGCGAAGGCGCTGCCGTCGTCATGGAGGAGCCGCTGGTAGCACAGGGCGGTGGGGATGTCCTCGGCGCGCAGCAGCGCGACGAGGGCGTGCGCCTTGGCGTGGCAGATGCCGGTCCGCCGCTCCAGGACGTCGGAGGCGCGCCACGTCACGCGCGGGTCCCCGGCGTCCGCGGAGTGCGGGATGGTGTCGCGGACGAATTCATAGGCCGCCCGCGCGTATACGTATGAGTCGTCGGCGCCCTCGGCCAGGCGCGCCGCGGTCTCCCGGACCAGGGGGTGCCTATGGTCGATGGCCTCGTCCGCCGCGAGATAGGCGGACAGATCTGGGTTCTCCTGGATCAGCTCCATGAGCCGCGAGCATAGGAAAGCGGCCGATCGAGAGTCAATGACGTTTCGATCGGCCGCATACCTATGCGAGATGGGAGCCTATGCGGGACGGGCACGGCCGGCGCGCCCGCGGCAGGTCCGGGCGCGACTAGCGCGCCATCTCCTCCTTCAGCGCCGCCACGAAGGCGTCGACGTCGTCCTCCGTGGTGTCGAAGGAGCACATCCAGCGGACGTCGCCCGCGGCCTCGTCCCAGAAGTAGAAGCGGAACCGCTTCTGCAGGCGCTCGCTGACGTCGTGCGGCAGCCGCGCGAAGACGGCGTTGGCCTGCACGGGGTAGAGGATCTCCACGCCGTGCACCGCGCGGACGCCCTCGGCCAGGCGCTGCGCCATCTCGTTGGCGTGCCGGGCGTTGCGCAGCCACAGGTCCTTGGTGAGCAGCGCCTCGAACTGCACCGAGACGAAGCGCATCTTGGAGGCGAGCTGCATGGAGAGCTTGCGCAGGTGCTTCATGTGGCGCACCGCGTCGCGGTTGAGGACGACGACGGCCTCACCGAACAGCGCGCCGTTCTTGGTGCCGCCCAGCGTGAGGATGTCGACGCCGACGGCGTTCGTGAACGTGCGCATCGGCACGTCGAGGGCGGCGGCCGCGTTGGCCAGGCGGGCGCCGTCGACGTGCACCAGCATGCCGAGTCCGTGGGCGTGCTCGACGATCGCGCGTATCTCGTCCACCGTGTACAGGGTGCCCAGCTCGGTGTTCTGCGCGAGCGAGACCACCTGCGGCATCGCGCGGTGCTCGTCGTCCCAGCCGAACGCCTGCCGGTCGATCAGCTCGGGGGTGAGCTTGCCGTCGGGCGTCGGCACGGTGAGCAGCTTCAGACCGCCCATGCGCTCGGGGGCGCCGCCCTCGTCCACGTTGATGTGCGCGCTCTCCGCGCAGATCACCGCGCCCCAGCGGTCGGTGACCGCCTGGAGGGCGACGACGTTGGCGCCGGTGCCGTTGAAGACCGGGAACGCCTCGGCGCTCGCGCCGAAGTGGCCGCGGATGACCTGCTGGAGGTGGTCGGTGTACTCGTCCTCGCCGTAGGCGACCTGGTGGCCGCCGTTGGCCAGGGCGAGGGCCGCCATGACCTCCGGGTGCGCGCCCGCGTAGTTGTCGCTCGCGAAACCGCGGACGGCGGGGTCGTGATGCCGCTTGGCATCGGTCTTCGGAGGGTTCACGGCTTCTCGGTCAGCCACAGACGTTTCCCGTTCACTTCCGATGTGGGGCGCTCCCAGACGCCGGCGATGGCCTCGGCCAGCTCCTTGACGTCCGTGAAGCCCGCGAACTTCGCGTTGGGGCGCTCCGCGCGCATCGCGTCGTGCACCAGCGCCTTGACGATCAGGATGGCAGCCGCGGCCCGCGGGCCGTCCTCGCCCCCCTCCTTGCGGAAGGCGTCGCCGAGCGCGAGGGTCCAGGCCTCGGCGGCCGCCTTCGCCGCCGAGTACGCCGCGTTCCCGGCGGTCGGCTTGCTGGCACCCGCGGCGCTGATCAGCAGGTAGCGGCCGTTGCCGCCGCGCTGGAGGCCGCCCTGGAAGGCGAGCGACGTGTGCTGCACCGTGCGGATCAGGAGGTCTTCGAGGACGTCCCAGTCGCCGAGGTCGGTGTCGGCGAAGGAGGAGCTGCCGCGCCAGCCGCCGACGAGGTGCACCAGGCCGTCGATCCGGCCGTACTCCTTCTCCGTGCGGTCGGCCCAGGCGCGGGCGGCGTCCAGGTCGAGCAGGTCGACCGTGTCGCCGGTGACCGTGGCGCCGCCGTGCGCGTAGCGCGCCGCGTCCACGGCCTCCGCCAGGCGCGAGGCGTCGGCGTCGGACGCGACCACGGTCGCCCCCGCCTCCGCCAGGCGCAGCAGGGTCGCCCGCCCCGCGGGCCCTGCGGCCCCCGCCACCGCGATCACGGCTCCGTCGAGTGCGGACATGGCCCTCGCCTCCTTGCTGCGGCCGCTCACGCGGCAACCGTCTCGGCGCCGGACTCCGCAGTGATCCCCTTGGTGGAGGCGATCACGTGCTTGAGCTTCTTGGAGAGCGCCTCATAGAACATGCTGAGTGGAAATTCGTCGGGAAGCACGTCGTCGACCAGTTTGCGCGGCGGCAGCGACGTGTCCAGGGCCTCGGGGCCCTTGGCCCAGCGCGAGCCGGGGTGCGGGGCCAGATAGGAGGAAACCAGCTGGTAGCCGGCCAGCCAGTGGACGAGCTTGGGCCGGTCGATGCCGTCGCGGTAGAGCTTCTCGATCTCCGCGCAGAGCTGGTTGGTCAGCTGCGGGGCACGGTCCCAGTCGATCTTCAGCTTGTTGTCGGTCCAGCGGACGACGTCGTGCTTGTGCAGGTACGCGAAGAGCAGCTGGCCGCCGACGCCGTCGTAGTTGCGCACGCGGTCGCCGGTGACCGGGAAGCGGAACATCCGGTCGAAGAGCACGGCGTACTGCACGTCACGGGCCTGGGGCACGCCCTCGGCCTCCAGCTTCACGGCCTCCTTGAAGGCGGTGAGGTCGCACCGCAGCTCCTCGAGGCCGTACATCCAGAACGGCTGCCGCTGCTTGATCATGAAGGGGTCGAAGGGCAGGTCGCCGTGGCTGTGGGTGCGGTCGTGGACCATGTCCCACAGGACGAACGCCTCCTGGCAGCGGGCCTGGTCGGAGACCATGGCGCGGATGTCGTCCGGCAGCTCGATGCCGAGGATGTCCACGGCGGCCTCGGTGACCCGGCGGAAGCGGGCGGCCTCGCGGTCGCAGAAGATGCCGCCCCAGGTGAAGCGCTCGGGGGCCTCGCGCACGGCGATCGTCTCGGGGAAGAGCACCGCCGAGTTGGTGTCGTAACCGGCCGTGAAGTCCTCGAAGGTGATGCCGCAGAACAGCGGGTTGTCGTAGCGCGTGCGCTCCAGCTCGGCGAGCCACTCGGGCCACACCATGCGCAGCACGACCGCTTCGAAGTTGCGGTCCGGATTGCCGTTCTGCGTGTACATGGGGAAGAGCACGAGGTGCTGGAGGCCGTCCTCGCGGCGGGCCGCCGGGTGGAAGGCGAGCAGCGAGTCGAGGAAGTCCGGCACCTGGAAGCCGCCTTCGACCCACTTGCGCAGATCGGCCACCAGGGCCGTGAGGTACGCGGCGTCGTGGGCGAGCAGCGGGGCCAGCTCCTCGACCGAGGCTATGAGGCGGTCGACCGCCTGTGCGGCCGCCGCCCTGGACGGCGCGCCCTCGCGCTCGAAGTCGATCGAGCCGTCCTTGGACTGCCAGGGCCTGATCTCCTCGACGGCACCCTTGAGCACCGGCCAGGCCGGGTGGTCCACCACTCGCCCGTCACGGGAAGCCCCGGGGCTGTCCGCCGCCGTCTGCACAAGAATTTCCGTCATGTCCCATCCTCCACGGGAGAACCTCGCGTATGAGCAGCGTATGTGTGCGAGCTTCTCCGTTACAAGAGGGGATCCGGGAAATTATCCTGCCCACCCTCCACTGGGCCGCTGTTTTTCCTGTCGTCCGGCGCCGTGGCGGCGGCCTCCCCCCACTGTTTCCCGCTCCGGGCGGATGGACACCCCTCACCCCGGGGCGACCCGCGCGCCACGGGGTGCGGCCGCCGCCCGCGCAAGAGCACGGCATTGCCTCACAGGCAAAATCCACGAGTACGGCCACACGCGAAAGGCCCGTGCCCCGGAAAACGCGCCGGTAATGCGAACCGAAAAGCGGATGCGGGCGGTTCGGAACACCGCAAGCAATCTCGCCACGGTGACGCGGCGAGCACCTCGACGAGCACCGACTCACCGGCGTCATGCCAGCTCAGAGGCCACACCTGCGCTCGTACACAGGCACTACGAATCCCAACGTTTCACCCCTCCAATTGTTCAGCACACCATGAATCCCGCGCTTTTCGGCCGCGTTCCCCACACCGCTTCCGCTGGCTCGATTCGCCTTCTCCCTCCCGCCTCGAAAGGCGGCTAGCGTGCCCGGGCGCGGGGGCAGTCGAGGAGGGGATCAGCACCATGTTCTATGCCGTGTTCAGGTGTGTCGTCCTGATACCGCTGCTGCGGTGGCTGTTCCGGCCGCGGATCGAGGGGCTGGCCAACGTGCCGGCCCGGGGCGCGGCCATCGTGGCGGGGAACCACCAGTCGTTCTGCGACCAGTTCCTGCTGGGCGTGACGCTGCGCCGGCGCATCAACTTCCTTGCCAAGCAGGAGTACTTCACGGGCAAGGGCCTGCGCGGACGCCTCGCCGCCGCGTTCTTCCGGGGCATCGGCGCGATCCCCGTGGACCGGTCGGGCAACGGCGCGGGGCAGGCCGCCGTCGAGGCCGGGCTCGACGTGCTCGACCGGGGCGGCCTGCTCGGCATCTTCCCCGAGGGCACCCGCTCGCACGACGGGCGCCTCTACAAGGGCCGGGTGGGCGTGGCCGCGATGGCGCTGCGGTCCGGCGCGCCCGTGATCCCCTGCGCCATGATCGGCACGTTCGAGGCCCAGCCCGCGGGCCGCCGGGTGCCGAGCATCGTGCCGATCACCCTGCGCTTCGGCAGGCCGCTCGACTTCTCCAAGTACGCGGGCATGGAGGACCAGCGCGCCGCGCTGCGGGCCGCCACGGACGAGATCATGTACGCGATCCTGGAGCTCTCGGGCCAGGAGTACGTCGACACGTACGCCGTCGAGGCCAAGGCCGAGGCGCAGGCCCAGGAGCTGGCGCGGCGCACCCGCAGGCGCGCGGGTCAACCCCCGGCCGACGCGCCCACCCACGGGTGAGACCGCTCGCGATCACGGTGCCCGCGGCGGTAGGACGGGCCGGGTCAGCCGTCCCCGCCGCAGGGAGCGTCGAACCGTTGAGCACCCGCGCCGTTCTGGTCGCCGCCGTCATCACCGGACTCATCCTGGGCATCGTGGGCACCAGACCGGATGATTCCGCTTCGCCCCGCAGGAACGATCCGATCGTGGAGGCGGGCGATTAGGCTGCGGCCGTGCCGCGCGGTCCCCTGCCTCCGCACCGCGCGGAGCCGAGCCGCCGTCGACGGAAGCGAGTGACCTTGAACTTCCTCACCATCGGGCATCGCGGTGTCATGGGCACCGAACCCGAGAACACCCTGCGATCCTTCGTCGCCGCGCAAGCCGCGGGCCTGGACGTCATCGAACTGGACCTGCACCTGAGCAAGGACGGCGCCCTCGTCGTCATGCACGACGCCGACGTGCGCCGCACCACCGACGGCAGCGGCCCCATCGCCGAGAAGACCCTCGCCGAGCTGCGCGAGCTCGACGCGGGCCTGGGCGAGCGCGTCCCGGTCTTCGAGGAGGTCCTGGACGCCGTCCGGGCCCCGCTGCAGGCCGAGATCAAGGACGTGGCGGCGGCGCGCGCCCTCGCCGACGTCATGCACGCGCGGGACCTGGTCGGCCGGGTGGAGGTGCTCTCCTTCCACGACGAGGCGATCGCCGAGATCTCCCGGCTCGTCCCCGGCGTGCGCACCGCGCTCGTCGCCAGCCGCTACGGCGTGGACGTGGTGGAGCGCGCCACCGCGGTCGGCGCCGCCACGCTGGTGCTGAACATCCGCCGGCTGACCCTGGAGGTCGTCGAGCACGCGCGCAAGGCCGGTCTGCGGATCATCGGCTGGGTCGTGAACACCCAGGACGATCTGCGCCTGGTGCGCGCGCTCCAGCTCGACGGCGCGACGACGGACTACCCGGACATCAAACGGACGGGACGTTTCACCGCCTGAGGCATCCTGCGGGACCTGTACCGGATCCCCGCGGGGCCGTCGCCGCGCCGAGGCGGGCCCGGCTCAGCCGATCTGCTTCACCAGGAGCTCGAACTCCAGGTCGTCGCGCTGCGGGACGCCGAAGCGCTCGTCGCCGTACGGGAAGGGGCTCATCTTTCCCGTACGGCGGTAGCCGCGCCGCTCGTACCAGGCGATGAGCTCCTCGCGTACGGAGATCACGGTCATGTGCATCTCCCGGGCGCCCCAGGTGTCCCGCGCGGTCCGCTCCGCCTCCGCCATGATCGCCTTGCCCAGGCCCGCGCCCTGGAGCGCCGGGCTGACGGCGAACATACCGAAGTACACGTGGTCCCCGCGGTGTTCGAGCTGGCAGCAGGCCACGATCCGGCCGTCGCGCTCCACCGCGAGCAGCTTGCCTGCGGGCGCGGTGATGACGTCGACGACGCCCTGCGGATCGGTGCGCCGGCCCTCGAGGAGGTCCGCCTCGGTGGTCCACCCGGCCCGGCTGTCGTCGCCTCGGTACGCCGACTCGATCAGTTCGACCAGCGCCTCGGCGTCGGCTTCGGTGGCGTCGCGGAAGGTGAGGTCGCCGTGCGTGCTCGGGTGCGGGGCGGTTGCCATGGGGGCGGGTCTCCGATCTGCTGGTGCTGCGGTGCCGTCGCGCGTCCGGACTCCTGAGCCCCGGCACGCACCGCCGAGCGTAACCCGGGACTAAGGTGCGGCCGCATGGTGCACGTACTCAGCAGCAGAATCCTCCTGCGCCCCAGCGACCCGGAGCGCTCCCGGACCTTCTACGGCACGGACCTCGGCCTCGCCGTCCACCGCGAGTTCGGCACGGGGCCCGAGCGCGGCACGGTGTACTTCCTCGGCGGCGGCTTCCTGGAGGTCTCCGGGCGCTCGGCGGAACCCGCCTCGCCCGCCGTGCAGTTGTGGCTCCAGGTCGTGGACGCGGCCGCCGCGCACGCGGAGCTGGCCGCGCGCGGCGTGGAGATCCTGCGGCCGCCGGTCAAGGAGCCCTGGGGCCTCGTCGAGATGTGGATCGCCGACCCGGACGGCGTGCGCATCGCGGTGGTGGAGGTGCCGGAGGACCATCCGCTGCGGTACCGCCCCTAGGGCAGGTCCGATGCGCGCCGGCCCTCCGGGCAGGCCCCGGGTCACCCGCGCGGGACGCCGAGGCGGCCCTCCAGCTGGCCGAGCAGCTCGCCCAGGAGGGCCGCCAGGCGCTCCTGGCCGTCGCCCGCCAGGCCCGCGAGCACCGTCGTCTCGTACGCCAGCTGGTCGGGCAGGACCGCGTCGACGAGGTCGCGGCCCGCGTCGGTCAGACGGACGTGCGTGACACGGCGGTCACGCGTGTCCGGGCGGCGGTCGATCAGGGCGCGCTCCTGGAGCAGCTTGAGGCGCTTGGTGACCGCCGCACCCGAGGAGAAGGTCTCGCGGGCCAGCTCGCCGGGGGTCAGCTCGTGGCCGGTGCGGCGCAGGGCGCCGAGCAGGTCGAACTCCGGGCGGGTCAGGCCCGCCCGGCGCAGCGGGGCGTCCTCCGCCTGCTGGAGCAGGGCCGCGCAGCGGTTGATGCGGCCGATGATCTCCATCGGTGCCGTGTCCACGCCCGGATGCACCTGCTGCCACTGGCGGACCACCGCGGCCACCGTGTCGCCCGCACCCGCCCGGCCGTACCCACTCGTCATCCCCGCGCCCCGCTCCTCGTGCTCATTCCGCCGGTGTCACGGCCGCACGCCCTCCGCGGCCTGCGGTCCACCACGTACCGTAGCCGCGAGCGTACGGTGCCCGGCGCGCTCGGCGTCCGCCACCCGGCGCGCGGGGAGCTCGCGCTGCCACCACTCGCCCGCGGCCGTGTCGTGGGCGGCGCGCAGGGCGACGAGGCTCGCGGTCAGCCGGCGCCGGGCCCGGTGCAGGTCGCGGGCGGGACCCGACAGGGCGCTTTCGGCGTGGGCGCGGGCGCGGTCCGTGGCGGCGAGGGCGTGCTCGATGTGGTCGGCGGCCCGCCGGTTGGTGACGGCCACGGCGGCGACGAGGCCGAGCAGCGCGCCGAGCAGGGTGTCCACGACGCGGTCGGCGATCAGCGCGCCGGGGTCCTGGAAGCGCCCGAACTCGGTGACGAGCAGCGCCATCGGCGTCACGCACACACAGCCCAGCCAGTAGTTGCGGGTGATGAGGGCCTCCGCGCCGAAGGCGCAGAGCAGCCCGCACCCGATCAGCGCGGCGTGGTCGTGGTGCGCGAGCGGCACGAGCGCGGCGAAGGCGACCACGCCCACGACGTTGCCGACGACGCGCTGCACGCCGCGGCTCCAGGTCAGGGTGACGTTGGCCTGGTACAGGGACGCGGCGGTGACCAGGGCCCAGTAGGGGCGCCCGACGCCGAGCGCGAGCGCCGCGTACCCGGCCAGGGCGCAGCCGACGCCGGTGCGCAGCGCGATGGGCAGCAACGGCGACCCGGGCGCGAGCCGCCGCCACAGCGGCAGCGCGGCCTCGGCCGCCTCGGCCCGCTCCAGCGGCGGGTGCGGGGCCGCGGCGCCGGTGTCCGGGACGGCCCCGGTGCCGCGCAGCCCCTCAGCCAGGGCGCGCAGCCGCGCGGCATCTCCCGCGGCGGGCGCGGCGAGGGCTTCCTCGGCACGCGCCACGAGGTGGTGCAGCGCGGTGCGGGTCGCATCCGCGCGGGTCGCGCGCAGGGACTGCCAGGCGGCGTGCACGGCGTCGGCAGCGGCGGCACGGGCCCGCGCGGCGCCGGGCCCGCGCGCGTCGCCCGCCACGGCGTCGGCGTACGCGGCGGCGGCGCGCAGGGCCCGGCCGGTGGCGCGCCGCTCGGGGCCGTGCGGGCGCAGCGGCGCGGGTGCCATGCCGACGAGCCAGGCCACGGCCCCCGCGCCGAGCGTCAGGGCGAGATGGCCGGGCACCTGGCCGAGGCGCTGCGGCGCGAACAGGCTCGCGGAGCTGACGAAGGTGAAGATCAGATGGCCGGGCGGGCCGACGCGGGTGGCGTCGCAGAGCGCCTTCTGGGCGGCGGCGAGGAGCGCGCCCACCGCCACGAGCACCACCGCGCCGGGCGCGAGCGCGGCGGTGGCCAGGGCGACCGCCACGCTCGCGACCATCCCGGCGACGACCCAGGCGAGGGCGCGGGCCCGTGCGGCGTACGGCAGTTGGTGTGCGTACAGGGCGCAGAGCGACCCGGCCATCGTGTACATCACGAGGTCGACGCGGCCGAGGGCGAGCAGCGTCAGCTGGGGGACCGCCATGGCGACGAAGACGCTCGTCGCGGGCTTGAACCAGATGTCCGACGGCTTGCCCGGGCGGAGCACACCGGCGAGCGGCAGACGGCGCAGGTGCGCGCGCGGCGCAGGCCCGGACGGGGGCGAGGCGGGGGCGGGAGATGGGGTGCTGCTCATGCCAAGAAGGTTAGCAAGTGTTTTACCTGAAAAATAAATAGGCGCGCGACCGGCTTCGGGGCCGAGTACGGCTGAGCCTGCGGTCGCCCCGAACGAGCACGGCCGGGACCCGCGGGCCCGCGCCCGGTCGAGCCGACGGCCGGCCCGAACCGGTACGGCCGAGGCCCGGCCCGAAGCGAGGAGACCAGCGACCCGCCCCGAACCAGTACGGCCGAGACCCGCCCCGAAACGAGGAGGCCCGCGACCGGCCCCGCACCCCTTCCGCCCCCGTCGCGCTCCCGCCGTACACCCGTGCGCTCCCGTACGCCGCCCCCGCGCCGGGCATCGACTCGTCATCGACGTCGTCCGTCGATCGAGGAGGTGCCCGGTGCACGGACCCGGTTCGGCGAGCTGGCTGCTCGTGGCGCTCTGCGCGGCGAGCGGCGCCTACTGCGTGCTGCGGATGCGCAGCCGCGTCGAGGAGCAGCGCCGCACGGCGGGCGGCGAGGCGCTCATGGGCTTCGGCATGGCGACGATGGCCGTCCCCGCCGCCGCGCTCTCCCCGCCGCGCGGCGCGTGGCTCGTCTACGCGACGGTGTTCACCGCCATCGCCCTGCACGCGGCCTGGACGACGCGGCGCTCCGTCCACCACGTCCACCACGTGGTGGGTGCCGCCGCGATGGTCTACATGTCGGCGGCGATGCTCTCCGCCCCCGGCGGCGGCCACGGCGACGCGGGCGTCCCGGTGCTGACCGGCGCCCTGCTCCTGTACTTCACCGCGCACGTGCTCGCCTCGGGCGCGCGGCTCGCCCCGGTGGGCGCGGTGGTCACCCCGGAGACCGGGGTCGTCCGCTGGGCGGACCGGCCCGAGCTGGCCCTGGTGTGCCGCCTCGCGATGAGCATGGCCATGATCGCCATGCTCCTGACCCTGTGAGCCCCCTGCCCGCGAGCACCCCTCCCGCCCCGCGCCGACGGCCCTGACCCCCCGGCCTCCGCCGTGGCGTGCGTCACTTCACGGCGAAGGTCCATACCCTCATGCGGCAAGCCCCTCATAGGGTTGACCCATGATGGTCCCCGTCGCGCTGCTGCTCCTTGCCGGGCTGACCGCCGTCGTCGCGCCCCGGATGCTCGCGCGAGCGGACTGGCCGGAGCGCGAACCGGTGGTGGCACTGTGGGCCTGGCAGTGCGTGGTGGCGGGTGTGCTGCTCTGCTGCGCCCTGTCGATGACCTTCAGCGCGGCCGCCGCCTGGCAGGCCGTGCGGGGCCAGCTCTTCGCGCCCGCGCCGCACGGCGTCGTCGAGGCGTACGCGCTCGGCCCGACGCCCTGGGCCACGGTGACGGCGGTGGCCCTCGCCTGCGGCGGCGTCTGGACGGCCGTGATGCTCACGCGCGAGATTGCCCGCGCCCGGACCCGGCGCGCCAGGCGGCGGGCCGAACTGGTCGTGCGCGCCCCGCTGTTGCCCGGCGAGGAGCCCGGCGCCGACCGGCTCGTCGTCCTGGAGGGCGAGCGCCCCGACGCCTGGTGGCTGCCCGGCACCGCGCCCCAACTGGTCATCACCACCGCCGCGTTGCGCCGCCTGAAGGGCCGTCAGCTCGATGCGGTGCTCGCCCACGAGCAGGGACACGCGCAGGCCCGGCACGACTGGCTCCTGCACTGCTCCGGCGCGCTCGCCGCGGGCTTCCCGCAGGTACCGGTGTTCGCCGCGTTCCGCGACGAGATGCACCGGCTCGTGGAGCTGGCCGCCGACGACGTGGCCTCGCGCCGCTTCGGGCGCCTGACCATCGCGCTCGCCCTCGTCGAACTCAACGAGGACCGGGGCGTGTTCGGGCCCTGCCCGACCCCGCAGGCGCACGTCCCCGCCCGGGTGCACCGGCTGCTCGCCGCCCGCCCCCGGCTCACCGCGGGGCGCCGGCTGCGGCTGACCGCCGCGGCCGCGCTCGTGCCGGTCGTCCCGCTCCTGGTCGCGTTCGTCCCGGCGCTGCGCGCGCTCGGTTAGGCGTCGCCGCGGGGCATCGGTCAGGATCGGGTCATGGACTCCGCGCCTCCCCCGACGCCGCCCCCGCCGTCCCGTGCCGCCCGCGCGGCGGTGCTGCTCGCGCTCCCCTCGCTGCTGCTGCTCGTCCTGGTCTCGGCCGAGTGGCAGCCGCTGCTCACGCTGGACGGCGACATCGCGCGGACCACGCACCGCTGGGCGGTGGCCCACCGGGACCTCACCCACGCCGCCCGCGTCCTCACGGACTGGGTGTGGGACCCGTGGACGATGCGGGCCCTGTGCACGGCCGTCGTGCTGTGGCTCGCCGCGCAGCGGGCGTGGTGGCTCGCCCTGTGGCTCGCGGCGACCTGTCTGGTGGGCACGCTGCTGCAACAGGCCATGAAGGCGGCGGTCGGCCGGGAGCGCCCGGTCTGGCCGGACCCGGTGGACTCCGCGCGCTACGCGGCCTTCCCGTCCGGGCACGCGCTGACCGCCACCGTCGTGTGCGGGCTGCTCCTGTGGCTGCTCCGCCTCCGCGCCGTGGGCCCTGCCATGTGGCGCACCGCCGTCGCCGTGGCCGTGGTGTCCGTCGTCGGCGTCGGCCTCACCCGGGTGTGGCTGGGCGTCCACTGGGCCTCGGACGTCGTGGCGGGCTGGCTCATCGGCGCCCTGGTCGTCGCCGCGGCGATCGCCCTGTACGACCGCTACGCACCCGCCGTGCGGCCCCCGGCGGTGACGGGACGGGCACACAGCCGCCGGTGACCGCGATCCCGCGGGGCGCGTCGGACGGTGCTTGACCCCGCGCCGGACGGTCCCGGAGGATCGCCGCATGGCGATCAAGGGCGTGCTGTTCGACTTCTCCGGGACGCTGTTCCGCGTCGAGTCCACCGCGTCCTGGCTGCGGGCCGCGCTCACCGCGCGCGGGCTCGCCCTGCCGCCGGACGAGGAGGCACGGCTCGCGGCGGCGCTCGACCGCGCGGGCGCGCTGCCCGGCGGCTCACCGACCCCGAAGGCGCCCGGGCACCTCGCCGACCTGGTCGCGCGCCGCGACGAGAGCGCGGAGCTGCACCGCGCCGCGTACACCGGCCTCGCCCGGACCGTGCCGCTGCCCGATCCGGGCCTGTACGACGCCCTCTACGACCGGCACATGGCGCCGGAGGCCTGGCGGCCCTACCCCGACGCCCTCGACGTCCTGCGCGGCCTGCGGGGGCGCGGGGTGCGCGTCGGGGTCGTGAGCAACATCGGCTGGGATCCGCGCCCCGTCTTCCGCACGCACGGCCTCGACCCGTACGTGGACGCGTACGTGCTGTCGTACGAGCACGGCGTGCAGAAGCCCGACCCCCGCCTCTTCGCGCACGGCTGCGCCACGCTGGCCGTCGCCCCCGCGGACACGCTGATGGTCGGCGACGACCGCCGTGCGGACGGCGGCGCGACCGCCCTCGGCTGCGCCGTGCACTTCGTGGCCCATCTGCCGGTGCTCCAGCGCCCCGACGCCCTGCGCGCGGTCCTGACGCTGGTGGGCGGCGCGGGCTGACCGCCGCGCCCGCGGACCGCGCCTACGACTCGTAGTTCTCGACCTGCGCGACGGGACGCGCCCGGACCGCGTCCGGATCGCCGCCGAACTCCTCCTTGGCCCGCCGTCTGCGCAGCAGGTCCCAGCACTGGTCGAGCTCCCGCTCCAGATCGCCCAGGCGGGCCCGCTCCGTGGCCTCGTCGATCGCTCCGGAAGCCAGCGATTCCCGGAGGGTCTTCTCGGCGTCGACCATCTCCGTGATCCGCGCCAGAATCTGCTGTTGGTCCATGTTCACGCACCTCCTCAGACCCCCGGCCCCACTGTAAGGAGACAGAGCCGGATCGGCGAGGAGAGAAGGGAAGAACGGGGAGAACGGGGTGAAGGGGGACAACGAGGGGGATGAAGAGACATGTGGAGGAAAGGGGCAGCCGCGACGGCCGCGCTCCGGACATGCCTGGAGGCAGGCAACACTCCCCCGCGGTGTTGCCTGCCCCGAGCAGCCCCGGCCCATGTCGGCCCGGTCCGGGACGTCCTGAGTATATTGGCTGTGAGCCAGTCAACGCAGGAGTTACAGGATGTCCCCGCGTAGCCCATCGGTCAATGAAGAGTTGCGACGGCGTTCCCGCGAGCGGCTTCTGCAAGCCACGGTGGACCTGGTGGGCGAGCGCGGCTACGAGGCGACGACGCTCGCGGACATCGCCGACCGCGCCGGCTCCGCACGCGGCCTCGTGTCGTACTACTTCCCGGGAAAGCGCCAGCTCCTGCAGTCGGCCGTGCACCGTCTGATGCACCTCACCCTCCAGGAGGGCCTGGAGCGCGAGCCGCGCACCGAGGACGGGGACGAGCTCCTGGCCCGCGCCGTCGACGCGATCCTCGGCCTCGCCCGGGACCGGCCGGTCCTGATGCGCACGCACATGGCCGGGATCCTCCAGGCCGACGGGTTCGTGCAGTGCCCCGAGCAGCAGCGGCTCGCGTTCCTGCTGCGCGACACCATGGTCCGGCACGGCTCGCCGGACGTGGAGACGGACTATCCGATGCTGCGCGCCCTGCTGATGGGCGCGGTGTTCGCGCTGCTCATCCCGGGCGCGCCGATGCCCTACGAGCGGCTGCGCGCGGAGCTGTTCCAGCGCTACGGACTCGACTGGAAGCTCGGCGTCCCGCCGGGCGACGAACCGCCCGACGGGACGTTCTAGACCTCACCGGAGCAGGGGCTCAGTGCCCGTTGAAGTACTCCGGCTGCGTCTGCACGTTGAGCTCGCGCAGCCGCACGCGCTTGGCCGGGTCCGTGCGCTTGTCGTTGAGCTTCAGCACGTCGAAGCCCTTGACCATGTCGTTCGAGTAGATGTGGCCGTTGTAGTAGTACGCCGACCACGAGCCGCCGCCGACGAGCTGGTCCGCGGAGAGGGGGCCGCGCTCGAAGTAGGCGATCTCCTTGGGCTTGGCCGAATTGGTGAAGTCCCACACGGAGACGCCGCCCTGGTACCAGGCCTGCACCATGAGGTCCTTGCCCTTGACCGGGATCAGTGAGCCGTTGTGGGCCACGCAGTTCTCGGTGTCCGCCTGGTAGCGCGGGATCTTGTAGTAGCTCTTGAAGACGAGCTGGCGCTTGTCGCCCCGGCCCTTGATCTCGTAGATGCCGTCGGCGCCGCGGTTCGGGCCGATCTCGGCGTTGCAGGTGGCGCCGCCGCCACCGCCGAGCTCGTCGGTGAACACGACCTTGTCGGCGTCCTGGTTGAAGGTCGCCGAGTGCCAGAACGCGAAGTTCACGTTGTCCTGGACGCGGTCGATGACCTTCGGATGTTCGGGGTCCTCGATGGAGAACAAGATCCCGTCACCCATGCAGGCGCCCGCGGCGAGGTCCTCCGAGGGCAGCACGGTGATGTCGTGGCAGCCGGTGGTCTTGGAGACGCCCGGGTTGGTGGGCGGACCCGGGTTCCCGCCGCCGTCCGGGCCCTCGCCCGGGAACAGGACGGGGAAGCCGACGACCGCCGCCTTCTGCGGCGCCTTGCGCGGCACCTTGATCACGGAGATGCCGTCGTGCGGCGGCTGGCAGTCGGGGAACGCCGCGCTCGGCGCGTACGAGGAGACGTAGATGTAGACGTTGCGGCGCTCGGGCACCAGCGTGTGGGTGTGCGAACCGCAGGCGGTCTCGACGGCGGCGACGTAGCGCGGGTTGCGCTTGTCGCTGATGTCGAAGACCTTCATGCCCTCCCAGGAGGACTTCTCCGTGGCGGGCTGCGTGGTGCTGGCGCAGGAGCTGTCGCTGCGCGAGGAGTCGGTCGACAGGAACAGCAGGTCACCGGAGACCGAGACGTCGTTCTGGGATCCCGGGCAGAGCACCTGCGCGACGGTCTCGGGCTTCTTCGGGTTGCTGATGTCGAAGATGCGGAAGCCGTCGTAGTTCCCGGCGAAGGCGTACTTCCCCTGGAAGGCCAGGTCGGAGTTGGTGCCCGGCAACGCGTCCTTGGGGATGTTGCCCAAGTGCTCGATGTTGTCGGAGTGGACTATCTCGTCGGGTGCGGGGATCTTTCCGTCCCGTATGGCCCGCTCGGTGTCGGCGGCATCCGACTTCGACACCTTCTTCGGTGCCGCGGGGGTGTCGCCGGGGTCGGGCGTCGCCGCCGCGGGCACGGCGGTGAGCAGCGCGGCGAGGAGCCCGGCGGCCGCCGTGGCTACTCCCAGGCGTCTGCGCCGGGTTCGGGGTTCGTTCAGCAGAGTCACTGCTTCCTCCCTTGTGGCCGTTCGAAGGCGAACGGTGCACGGACACCCGCAGTATCGTGCCCCTCATGTACAAATCAACAGATGGAAACGCGGCCGTAATGAACGCTTCCGATCACTGACGCTCATCGGCGTGCTAGGACGGACCCAACTACCCCGCGCGTCCCAGGAGGTTGCCGTGCCCCACCGCCGTACGCCCGCCGCCCGTACGTCCGTTGCCCGAGCCTCCGCCGTGACCGCGCTCGTCGCGGCCGCCGCCCTCACGCTCGGCGCCTGCGACTCCGCGTCGGACCCGGACGCGAAGGCCAAGTCCGGCTCCTCGACCGGGCCTTCGGTGATCGCGCCGGGCAAGCCCGGGGAGAAGGCGGCGACGCTCTCCGCCGAGGAGGCCGCGAAGCAGAGAACCGACGACGACAGCCCGAACTCGGCGGACTTCGACTACGTCGAGAAGATGATCCCGCACCACGCCCAGGCCCTGGAGATGACCCGGCTCGTGCCGAAGCGCGCGAAGTCGACGCGGGTGAAGCGGCTCGCCGACCGCATCACGGCCGCCCAGAAGCCGGAGATCGGCGCCATGGAGCGGTGGCTGAAGAGCCAGGGCAAGAAGGCGGAGAGGCGCGGGCACGACGCGCACCACGACCACGCGGGGATGCCGGGGATGGCCACGCCCGCACAGCTCAAGCAGTTGCGGGCGGCCAGGGGCGAGGCCTTCGACGAGCTGTTCCTGAAGCTGATGATCACGCATCACTCGGGCGCTGTCACCATGGCCACGGACGCGCTCTCGGAGGGCAACAACCTCCTGGTCGAGGAGATGGCCAACGACGTCGTGGCGCAGCAGACGGCCGAGATCAACCGGATGCGCGGGATGAGCTGAGCCCCGCCCGGCCACCGGGCCTAGCGGCGGCGGTGCCGGGGCGACAGATGGCCCGCGTCGCGCGCCCCCGCGATCAGGCGCAGGGACTTGCGGCGGCTGTGCCCCGTCGCGCACATCACCGCGAGCACCGGGTCGCGGCCCTCGTCACGCGCCGTGCGGTACGCCTCGACGGCGGCCTGGCGCACGGTGTCGCCGCGCTGTCCGGAGGGCCGGGCCGGGCGCGCGGCAGCCGCCTCGTCCCCGAGGGCGCCGCGACAGGAGGTGTCGGCCGGGCCGTACTGCTGGGCGACGCCCCGGCAGACGTCCGCCAGCGGGCCCTCGATGCGGTCGGCGAGCGCGACGAGCTCGGGCAGCGGCAGCGGGGGCTCCGCCCGCAGGTCCTCGATGGCGACGCGGCCCTCGCAGACGGCGGCGAGCACGTCGACGTGGGCGCCGTCGAGGTCGAGGCGCATGTGCAGCAGGGACGCGGGCCCGCCACCCGGCCTGCGCACGTCCAGGTGGCCATCCGTGCTCGTGAACAGCTGGAGCGTGGCGGCCGAGGGGTCCGCCGCCCAGCGCGGCGCCTCGTCGTACGCCGCGGGGTCCAGCGGTTCCTGCGGTGCCGGGGGCCACTCCTCCAGCGGATCCCCGCCGGGCCACCCCGGGCCTTCGGCCGTCCGTGGGTAATGATCACTCTCGTCGAAAAATGAGCTTTCCAGCACAGCCGCACGGTAGCCCTACAGTCACACTCCGCCAGGGCGGCACGCACGCGGCGGGCGGCAGGGCACCCTGTCAGCGGCACGCGCGGAAGGGTCCGGCGGGCGCCCCTGAAGCGGCCCGCACCACGGGTCCCGCGACCCGTTCGTCCCCTCCCCCTTTGGGCACACCGGTGCGATGCTGAAGCCAGACAGGCATCAGGGCGTCCCGGGGACACCTCGCGGAAGGAGCTCCGCCGTGCACGTCGCCGTCGTGGGATCGGGTCCGAGTGGGGTCTACACCGCGCAGAGCCTGGTCCAGCAGGACCGGGTGCCCGGCGTGCGGGTCGACGTGCTCGACCGGCTCCCGTGCCCGTACGGCCTGGTGCGCTACGGCGTGGCGCCCGACCACGAGAAGATCAAGTCCTTGCAGAAGACGCTGCGCACGATCCTGGAGCACGAGCGCGTGCGGTTCCTCGGCGGCGTGGAGATCGGCCCCGGCGCGCTGCCCCCGGCCCGGCTCCTCGACTGCTACCACGCGGTGGTGTACTGCGTGGGCGCCGCCACCGACCGCAGGCTCGGGGTGCCGGGCGAGGACCTGCCGGGGAGCCACTCGGCGACGGAGTTCGTGTCCTGGTACAGCGCCCACCCGGACGTGGCGGTGAACGGCTCGGGGCCGCAGGACCGCTTCGTACGGGACGTGGACGCGGCCGTCGTCATCGGCGTCGGGAACGTCGCGGTGGACGTGGCCCGCATGCTGGCGCGCGGCGTCGCGGAGCTCGCGCCCACCGACATGCCGCACGAGGCGCTCGGCGTCCTCGCCGCCAGCCGGGTGCGCGAGGTCCACATGGTGGGGCGGCGCGGCCCTTCGCAGGCGCGCTTCACCACGAAGGAGCTGCGGGAGCTCGGCTCGCTTCCGGACACCGAGGTGCTCGTGGACCCCGAGGAGCTGGCCCTCGACCCCGCCTGCGCCGACCCTTCGGGCCTGCCCGCGACGAGCCGCCGCAACGTGGAGGTGCTGCGCGGCTGGGCCGAGCGGCCCGAGCGCGGGCTCGCGCGCCGGATCCGGCTGCGGTTCTTCCTGCGGCCGGTGGCGCTGACCGAGGCGGCGGGCCGGGTGGGCGGCGTGCGGTTCGAGCGGACGCTGCCGGACGGGCACGGCGGCGTGACCGGCTCCGGCACGTACGAGGAGATCGGGGCGCAGCTCGTGCTGCGGTCGGTGGGCTACCGCGGGGTGCCGATCGAGGGGCTGCCGTTCGACGGGTCGAGCGGCACGGTGCCGCACACGGCGGGCCGGGTGCTGCGCGAGGGCGCGGTGTCGCCGGGCGAGTACGTCGCGGGCTGGATCAAGCGCGGGCCCACGGGCGTGATCGGCACGAACCGGCCGTGCGCGAAGGAGACGGCGCTCTCCCTGCTCGACGACGCGCCCGCCCTGGCGCGCCGGGCGGTGGCGGACGAGCCGCTCGCCGCGCTGCGGGCGGCGGGCGCCGATCCCGTGGAGTGGCCCGGGTGGCTCGCGATCGAGCGGGCCGAGGCGCGGCGGGGGCTGCTGCTCGGGCGCGGCGGGCCGGTGAAGATCCCGGACTGGGCGGGCCTTCGCGAGGCGGCGGCCGGCGGCGAACACCCGCAACTGCGGCCCTGAGCGGCCCGCGGGCTCGCTCTCGACCGAGCCGGCGCGCCCCGGTCGGGCCCCGGACGGGTCAGCCTTCGTCCGCCAGGCGGTCCGCCTGGCGGACCGCCGCGGCCAGGACGCTGTCCAGCAGGCCGGGGAACAGGGCGTCCAGATCGGCGCGGCGCAGGGCGTTGAGCTTGGCGGTGCCGCGGTAGGTCTGCTGGATCACGCCCGCCTCGCGCAGCACGCGGAAGTGGTGCGTGCTGGTCGACTTGGTGACCGGCAGCTCGAAGTCCGAGCAGGTGAGACCGGCGTCGTCCCCGGCCAGTTCGCGCACGACCAGCAGGCGCAGCGGGTCGGAGAGGGCGTGCAGCACGCCTTCGAGGCGGATCTCGTCACGTGCCGGGTGCGCGAGCACGCGCGAGCCCGGGGCGGCGGTCGTCATGGCGGCTCCACTGGAACGAGGGCGTGCGCGGCACCGGTGTGTGTACGGAACGTTTCCATTGTACGAGAGACATCGTAGTTTGACAGTTTCCGTACTACGGTGCCTATCGTACGAGCGGCAGGGGGCGTCCGGAGCGGCCTGTGGCGCCCCCTGCCCCGTTCCACTCGCCGCCCCCGAAGGGAGCACGCCGTGAGCGCGCTGTTCGAGCCCTACACCCTGCGGAACCTGACCGTCCCCAACCGCGTCTGGATGGCGCCGATGTGCCAGTACTCCGCCGAGGCCACCGGGCCCGCCGCGGGGGTCGCCACCGACTGGCACCTGGCCCACTACGCGGCGCGGGCCACGGGCGGCACCGGCCTGATCCTCACCGAGGCCACCGCCGTCAGCGCCGAGGGCCGCATCAGCCCCTGGGACCTCGGCATCTGGAACGACACGCAGGCCGCGGCGCTGCGCAGGATCACCGACTTCGTCAGGGGCCAGGGCTCGGTGCCCGGCATCCAGCTCGCGCACGCGGGCCGCAAGGCCTCCACGGACGCCCCCTGGCGCGGCGGCGCTCCGCTCGCCCCGGACGCGGGCGGCTGGCAGCCGCTGGGTCCGAGCGCGGTGGCCTTCGCCGAGGGCCACCCCGTTCCCACCGAGCTGACGGCGGCCGGCATCCGGCGGGTCGTCGGCGAGTTCGCGGACGCGGCGCGGCGCGCCCTGGACGCGGGCTTCGACGTCGCCGAGATCCACGGCGCCCACGGCTATCTGATCGGCGAGTTCCTGTCCCCGCACAGCAACCGGCGCACCGACTCCTACGGCGGCGACTTCGCGGGCCGCACCCGCTTCGCCCTGGAGGTCGTCGACGCCGTGCGCGCGGTGTGGCCCGAGGACAAGCCGCTGTTCTTCCGCATCTCGGCCACGGACTGGCTGGCGGAGGGCGAGCCGGGCTGGACCGCCGACGACACCGTCCGGCTCGCGCCGCTGCTCAAGGAGCACGGCGTGGACCTCCTCGACGTCTCCACCGGCGGCAACGCCGCGGGCGTGCGCATCCCCGCCGGGCCCCACTACCAGGTCCCCTTCGCCGCCCGGGTGAAGGCGGAGACGGAGCTGCCCGTGGCGGCCGTCGGGCTGATCACCGAGGCCGCGCAGGCCGAGAAGGTCCTCGCCAACGGCGAGGCCGACGCGGTCCTGCTCGGCCGGGAGCTGCTGCGCGACCCGTCGTTCGCCCGCCGGGCCGCCCGGGAGCTGGGCGCCGACGTGCACGTGCCGAACCAGTACCTGCGCTCCGTCTGAACACACGAGCGCCGCCGGGAGGAGTCCCTCCCGGCGGCGCTCGGCGGTTCCCGGACCGGTCAGGTGCCCGGCTTGCGGCCGTAGACGAACACCTCGTCGCCCTTGCGCAGCATGCTCCAGTACTTCGCGGCGTCCTTCTTCGTCATGTTGACGCAGCCGTGCGAGCCCGGCGGGGCCCAGACGCTGATGCCCACCGAGTGGAAGGCCTGGCCGCCGTCGAAGAACTGGCTGTACGGCATCGGCACGTGGTACAGGCTCGACACGTGGTCGATGTCCCGCCAGTAGACCTTCTTCAGGCCGGTGCGGGTCTCATGGCCCTTGCGGCCGGTGCGCACCGGGACCGGGCCGTACTTGAGCTGCTTGCCGTCCTGGATCCAGCTGAGCTGGAGCGTCAGGTCGACGCAGGCGATGCGGCCCTTGTTGGTCGGGCACTTGCCCGCCTTGTTCGGGTTGTTCCCCACCTTCTTCTGCTTGTTCATCAGGTCCATCACGCCCCAGGTGACGGCGCCCGCGTACCCCGCGTTCGGGGTGATCTGGTGCTTGGTCTGGAAGGCCTTGATGGCCTTGCAGTCGGCGGCCGACTGCTTGCCGTCGACCGGGCGGCCGAGGAACTTCTCGACCTGCTTCTGGTACGGCCCGGTCTGCGTCGAGCACGACGCTGCCTGTGCGGTGCCGGTCCCCATCGCGATCGCGAGCGGGGCCACCAGTCCGGCTATCCCCAGTGCGACGGCTCCTCGTCTGACTGTCTCCCCCACGGCTGCGCGCTCCTTCTTCGTACGTACGGCGAATTCCCCCTGGTAGACAGCGCGCGAGCCAGGTTCGTTGTAGGGGGAATTGACACAGGTCTGTAACAGCGGCCGGGGTGGCGGCGGGCCCGGCCGTACGGACCGGGCCCGCCGTCCCGCCTCACACCCCCGGGTCGCAGCAGCCGTCCCTGCGCATGAGCCGGCCCACGGCGAGCCAGTCCGTGTCGCGCGGGGCGTGCCGGGCCGCCGACGCGAAGGCGCCCACCAGTTCCTCGGTCTCGTACGGGGTGCCGCCGCGCAGCACCCCGACCGTGCGCACCAGCGTGGTGAAGTCGGTGAACGGGTCGCCGTCGACGATCGTCAGATCGGCGATCCGGTCCGGCTCGACGGTGCCGAGGTCCTTGTCCACGCCGAACACGCGGGCGGGCAGGACCGTCGCGGTGCGCAGCGCCTCGGCCGGGGAGAGCCCGCCCTGGTGCAGCGCGCGCAGGCCCATGTGCAGGGCCAGGCCGACGGGCACGAGGGGCTGGTCCGTGCCGAGGGCCACGAGGCCGCCCGCGGCAAGGATCCTCCGGTAGATGTCGGTCTCCGTGCGCAGCGTGGCGAGCTGGGCGGCCGTCGGCGGCGCCGCGGCCGACTTGCGGACGGACTCCACGTCCCACGGCGGCATGACGGCCGTGACCCGGGGGTCGTCGGCCAGCGCGGGATCGGCGCCGATCAGCGGCACGGACGTGAACGGCGTCGCGATGAGCGCGAAGCGGGCGCCGCGCGCGGTGTAGATCTCGGTGACGTCGTCGTAGGCCCGGCCCGACGCGGTGATGGCGTGCCCGAACTCGGCTCGCTGGGTGGCCTGGAGATGGGTCGTCAGGTCCTGGCCCGTCTGGATGCCCGGGGACAGGAAGTGGCTGCCGCTGCGCACGCCGAGCCGCTCGTGGGCGAAGCGCGCCGCCTCCTCCATGACCCAGGTCGGCGCCCGTACGTACGTCTTGACGAAGTCCCAGTCGAGGTGCTCGGCCCGCTCCAGGGAGCGTCTGAGCCCGGCCCGGGTGCGGTGGGCGCGGCCCATGCTGTAGGCGACGCGGCCGCCGTCGAGGAGTTCGCCCGTGGTCAGCAGGCGCGGCCCGGCGAGCTGGCCGGTGGCCACCGCCTCGCGGATGCGGGCCTGTTCGTGGGCGAAGCCGCCGAGGGACACCGCGGTGGTGATGCCGTACGTGAGCTGGCCCACCGTCTGGCGGCCGCCGTAGGTGCTCTGCCAGGGGTGGGTGTGCGTGTCCCACAGGCCGGGGAGCACCGTGCGGTCGGAGGCGTCGATCCTGCGCCGGGCCGTCCGTGCGCCGCGGTGCGGCGCGACCTCGGCGACCCGGCCCCGGCGTACGACGATGTCGACGTCCTCGCGCACGGCGGTGCCGGTGCCGTCCCACAGCCGCCCGGCGTGCACCACGGTGTCGGGCGGGGTGGGGCGGCGCTGGTCGAGCGGCACGCGGACGGTGCGGGCGCGCCCGCCGTCGACGCCGATCAGGCGCAGCCGGGTGCCCGACAGATAGAGCAGGGTCGCCGAGTCGCCGGACCAGGTGGGGTGGTCGGCGGGCTCGGTGGTGAGGGTGCGGAGCCTGCCGCGCGGGGTGCCGTCGGCCGCGACGGGCAGCAGACACAGGGCGGACTCCACGATCACGGCGAGCCAGTGCCCGTCCGGCGACCAGACGGGCCCGGAGTCGTAGCGGTCCGCGATGGAGGTGTGCGGCGCGACGGGGTGGAGGCGGTCGGTGCCGGTGGTGGCGTCGACGACGCGGATGAGGTTGTAGCCCTCGCGGAAGCGCAGGTTGAGCCGGTTGCGGTCGCAGAACGCGAGGTGGCGGCCGTCCGGCGACCAGCTGGGGCGGCCGGGAAGCCCGCCGCCGCCCAGTGGCTCCGCGAGGATCCGCTCGGTCCCCGCGTCGAGGTCGCGGACGACCAGCCGCCCGGTCATGTCGAGGCAGGCCAGCCGCTTGCCGTCGGGCGAGAGCGCCGGGTGCACCCGGCCGCCGGTGGCGAGCGTGGTCTCGGCGCCGCTGTCCAGGTCGTGGCGGTAGACGCCGAGCAGTCCGTCCCGGTCGTCGGCGTACACCAGGGAGCGGCCGTCGCGCGCCCACGACGGGCCGAGCAGATAGCGGGTGGGCTTCGCCCGGCGCAGCCGGCGCGGCGCCTTGCCGCCCGACGTGCCCGCGAGCCACAGCGAGTTCAGGGCCGCGAAGGCGATGTGCCGGCCGTCCGGGGAGAGCGCGGGCAGGTGGATGCCGCGCACCGGGCGCACCCGGTCCTCGCCCAGGTCGTACTCCTTGACCCGGTAGCGGGGCCGGTCCACGGGCAGGACGCCCTCGAAGGGGAGGGGCCGCGGGGTGCCGGGGGCCTCGGGGCGCACGAGGGTGAAGCGGCCGTCGACGGTGAGGAGCAGTTCGCCGTCCTTCGTCCAGCGCGGCGGCACGGGCGCGATGTCGCCGGTGACGTCGACGGGCTTGCCGTCGACGACGAGCACGCAGGAGCCGTTCGGGGCCGCCGTGGTCTGCAGATGGGCGAGGCGGCGGCCGTCCGGGGCCGGGGCCGGGGTCATCACCTGGGCGTTGGCGGTCTCGGTGTGCTCGACGGTCACGGGGCCGGTGCCCCGGGCGGGTACGGCCGCGACCGTGCGCGCTTCGAGCGTGATGCCCGTGGGCCCGGTGACGCCCTTGGCCCGGACGAAGAGGATGCGGGCGCCGTCCGGGGTCCACGCGGGGTCGAAGTCCTCCCAGCGGCCGTCCTGGAGGGGGCCGTCCTGGCCCGGCACGCCCGTGACCCGGGTCAGCTCCCCGGTGCGCAGGTCGAGGACGTGGATGCGGTACGCGCTGCCCGCCACCGGGTCGCCGCCCCGCTCGGAGGCGAAGGCGATCCTGGTGCCGTCGGGCGACCAGGCGGGTCCCCGGTCGTCCCACGGGCCGTCGGTGCGGCGGCGCAGGTCGGTGCCGTCGGCCCGCAGGGTCCAGAGGTGGAAGCCGCCGTCGCGGTAGGCGCAGAACGCGATGTGCTCGCCGTCCGGCGCGTACACCGGCCGGTTGGGTTCGAGCCCGGCCGGGGTGAGCCGCACGGCCTGACCGCCGGAGCGCGGGGCGGACCACAGGACGTGCTGCACCTCGGCGACCAGCCGGTCACCGGCGGGCGAGAGGGTCGCCGAGCCGTTGGTGGCGCGGGTGAAGGACAGGGGCACCCCGGTGGCGGGGCGGGCCGCGGCGGGCGCGGGGGCCACGACACCCGCCGCACTCGTGGCGGCGACGCCCGCGGCGCCTGCGACGACCAGGAGTTGACGGCGTGTCAGGGAGACCGGCAGGAGGGGGGTGGAAGACGAAGACAACGAGTCAGTGTTGCTGTCACAGTCCATGACACAGCACACTCGCGCACCCCCGGGGGCCGGGCAACACCGCCTTGCGCACGGTCACCCGACTCGGCGCACAGGCGTCACCCGGGTTCGGCACGCCCCCGCCGACCCGGGCTCGGCGCGCTCCGTCCATCCGGGCCAGGCGCGCCCCCGCCGACCCGCTCGGCACGGCCTGCCATCCCGGGCTCGGCACGCACCGCCGACCCGGGCTCGGCGCACGCGCCTCACGGCGTACCGGTGACGCTCGAATGGCGCGCCCCGATATTCGGTTCACCCGCACGAGTCACCCCTGTCATGATCGGCGGCATGCACTCCGGCCCCACCCCCCGTCAGCCCACGCCCGCCGACGCCCGCGCCCTCGTCCGCGAGGCGCTGCCGCGGGAGCACGACCTGCCCGTGGCGCCCGTGGACGAGGGGGGTGAGCACTCCACCTGGTGGGTGGGAGACCGGTACGTGCTGCGCATCGCCCTGGACGCGGACACCGCGGCCCGGCAGCGACGCGAACTGGCCCTGCGGGACGCGCTGCGCCCCCTGCTGCCGGTGGCCGTGCCCGCGAGCGTCGCGTCCGGCTCCTGGGCGCCGGGGCTCACCTACACCGTCGACGTACGGCTGCCGGGAGTCTCCGCCGAGCGCCGCCCGGTCGGGCCGGAGGGCGAGGAGGACCTGGCGCGGCTGCTCGGGGCGCTGCGCACGGCGGCAGCTCCCGCGCTGCCCACGCGGCCGCCACGCTCCCTGGAGGCACTCGGGGCGGCGGCCGGACGCGCCCTGGCCCGGCTCGCCGCCGACGGCGAGGTCCCCGGCGGCCTCGCCGTCGACGCCGCGGCACACCCCGCGCCCGCCGCCCCGGTGGTGTTGCACAACGACCTCAAGGGCGAGCACCTGCTGGTGAGTTCCTCGGGCCGGGTCAGCGGCGTGCTCGACTGGGCGGACGCCGTCGTGGGCGACCCCGCAGAGGACGTCGCCGGGCTCGCCCTGTCCGTCGGCGCCCCGGCGGCCGCGCAGGTGGCCGCCACGGCCGGGCACGCCCCGGCGGTGGCCGAGCGCGGGCTGCTCCTGGCCCGCTACGACACCGCCCTGCGCCTGGCCGACCGCCTGTACGGGGACGACGACAGCCCCCTACCGCTGCTGCGGGCCCAGCTGGCGCGCGCCTGGGAGCGCTGAGCCCGGCCCGGCGCCCCTGGGCCTCACCGCGCGACCCACCCGCCCCGGACGCACCTCCCCTTCCGCCCTAGGGACTTCCCTAGGTGCCGCACCGACGCGGCAGTCGCGCGCGGGCTCCTATCCTGGTCGCCCTTGCCATGCGTCACGGCTGTCACGCGTCACGTCCTTCGCCGTCGTCACGCGTCACGGCTCACGCCCCGCAGCGGCCCCGGGAGGCGTTGTGCGCTACGTCATCGAGGTGTACCGGTCGCATGAGGGGGTGTGCGGGAACGTCGTGTGCGAGAACACGGCGAACTCCGAGCACCCCGAGAGCCCGCCGCGGCCGTTCCACGGCTGGCTGGAACTCCTCTCGCTCCTCGAACCGCCGCTGCCGGAGACCTTCGCCCTGGGGGACGCGCCCCCCGACGACACGCCGTAGTCCACCGCCCCGCCGGGCACCCCACCTGACCACGGATCCGGGCCATTGGCTTGTGCACAGGGTGCGTTGGCCACCATCGTGGGTTCCATGGCCATGTGTTCGGCACGGGTCGCCCTCTCCCACAGGCCCCCCGTGGCCGCTGCCGGCGCACGGGGGCGGCGATGACACTCGAGGACGCGGCGCACGACCCGCACCACCCCGCCGTACCCGACGACGCCTTCTGCGGGCGCGCGCCCGAACTCGCCGCGCTGCGCGCCGACTTCGAGGCCGCCGTCGCGGGCACCCCGCGCCTCGTCCTGCTCGAGGGCCCCGGCGGCATCGGCAAGACGGCCCTCGTCCGCCGCTTCCTCGACACGGTGGACGACGACACGTGCGTGCTGCACGCGAGCGGCGAGGAGAACGAGAGCGCGCTGCCGTGCGGCGTCCTCGCCCAGCTCGTCGGGCAGAGCCCGCTGCCGGTGCCGGAGACCCTGGCGGGACTCGTGCGCACCCCGCAGTCGCTGCACGCGAACCTCCCGGCGCTGTCCGCCGGCTTCGGACTCATCGACCTCCTCAGCGAGGTGCAGGGCAAGGGGCCCGTCGTCCTCGTCGTCGACGACGCGCACTGGGCCGACCCCGAGTCCCTGAACGCGCTCACGTTCGCGCTGCGCCGCCTGCGCCACGACCGGGTCCTCGCCGTCGTCGCGCTGCGCGACCCGCACGTCCCCGAGCTGCCCGAGGGGCTGCGCAGGCTCCTCACCGACGCGCGCACGCGACGGCTCGCCCTCGACGGCCTCAGCCCGGACGAACTGGCCGTGCTCAGCGACCGGTTGGGCGTGGCCCGGCTGCCGCACTCGGCGTCCTTGAGGCTGCACACCCACACCCACGGCAACCCGCTGCACGCCCGCGCGCTGCTCGACCAGGTGCCGTCCGCCGTGCTGCTCGACGTCACGACGCCGCTGCCCGCGCCGCGCTCGTACGCCATGCTGGTGCTCGCCAACCTCGCCGGGTGCGGGGCGCAGGCCCAGCGCCTGGTGCAGGCGGTCAGCGTGCTCGGGCTCTCCTGCCGATTACAGGTCGCCGCCCGGCTCGCCAAGGTCGCCCAGCCGCTGCCCGCCCTGGAGCGGGCCGTCAAGGCCGGGCTGCTCCGCGAGGCGCACGGCGGGCCCGGCGCGCCGGAGATCTCCTTCCCGCACCCCCTGGTGCACGCGGCGGTCTACCAGGACATCGGCCCCGCCCAGCGCGCGGCCCTGCACACCCGGGCCGCCGCCCTGGTCACCGACGAGTACTCGACGCTGCGCCACCGGGTCCTCGCCGCCACCGGGCCCGACGAGCAGCTCGCCGCCGCGCTCGCCGCCTGCGCGCGCCGCGAGGCGGCCACCGGCCAGTGGGCCGTCGCCGGAACCCATCTGCGGCACGCCTCGCGGGTGGCGACGAGCCCCCGGGAGCGGGACCGCCTCGCCGTGGAGTCCGTCGAGGCGCTGCTGCTCGACGGCCGCGTCCAGGAGGCCGCGGAGCTGGCCGCCGGCCTGCCCGAGTGCGCTGACCCGGCGCTGCGCGGCTACGTCCGCGGCTATGTGGCCCGTGTCCAGGGCCGCACCCAGGCGGCGTGGACGCTGCTCGTCGACGCCTGGGAGCAGTGCGACCAGGAGCGCGAGCCCGCGCTCGCGGCGCGCGCGGCCGAGCAGCTCAGCTACGCCGCCGTCATGTGCGGCCAGGCCGCGTCGGCCGCACGGTGGGCCGAGCGCGCCCAGCGCCTGTCCACCGCGCAGGGGCCGAGCCGGATGCTGCGCTTCAACCACCTCATCGCGCTCGGCCTGAGCGGCCGCGCGAAGGAGGGCATCGCGCTCGCCGCGGACCTGCCGGATCCGATGATCGTGCCGCTCAAGAGCATCGACCTGCTGCTCGCGCGGGGCGAGCTGCGGCTGTGGTCGGACGATCTGCACGGGGCGCGCCACGACCTGCGCGGCGCCGTCGCCAACTGCCGGGCCACGACGGTCCCGCTGCGGCTGCTCTCCACCTCGGCGCTCGCCCAGACCCTGTACCGGCTCGGCGAGTGGGACGAGGCGCTGATCCACGCCGAGTCCGCGGCGTCCATCGCCGACGACGCCGACCAGTGGTGGCTCAAGCCGGTCACGCACGGCGTCGCCGCGCAGATCCTCGCCGCCCGCGGCGCCTTCGACCGGGCGGCGGAGCACCTGCGCACGGCGGGCGAGGGGCCCGGCGGCGCGGAGACACCCGTGGCGTACGCGTACGGGGTGTGCGCCCAGGGGCACTGCGCGGACGCGCGCGGCGAACCCCGGGCCGTCGTGGAGGCCCTGCGTCCGCTGCTCGGCTTCGCCGAGCAGGACGGCGTCAACGAACCCGGGGTCGTGGACTGGCAACCGCTGCTCGTCGACGCCCTCGTCCAGCTCGGGGAGCTCGACGAGGCGGAGGCGGTCCTCGGTCCCTACGAGGAGCTCGCGCGGGCGCGCGGGCTGCACTCGGCGCTCGCGTCGGCCGCACGGATCCGCGGCAATCTGCTGGCCGCCCGCCGCGAACCCCAGCGCGCCCAGGCGGCGTACGCCCGGGCGCAGGACCACGCGACGCAGGCCCCGCTGCCGTATCTGCGGGCCCGGGTGGCGCTCGACCACGGCGCGTTCCTGCGCCGCATCGGCCGCAGGTCCCTGGCCATCGCCCAGCTCCAGGCGGCGCACACGGCGATGACGGGGCTCGGGGCGCTGCCCTACCGGGCCCGGTGCGTGCGCGAACTCAGCGCCTGCGGGCGGGCGGCACCGCCGCTCGCGGCCGACGAGCGAGGGCAGGACGGCGTCGGCGACGACCTCGACGGGGCGCTCACCCCGCAGGAGCTCGCGGTGGCGCGGCTGGCCGCGCAGGGCCTCACCAACCGGCAGATCGCCACCGCCCTCGCCCTGAGCGTCAAGACCATCGAGTACCACCTGGGCCATACGTACGCCAAGCTCGGCATCACCTCGCGGATCGGCCTGGTCCAGCGGCTCGGCCCCCAGGAGCGGTCGTCGCCCTCGGCGGGCTGACGGGCGGCGCCGCGACCCGATCACGGGCACACCGGGGTAAACCCCGGCACGCTCCCGGAGGCGCACGGCCGCCCCGGCCCGTACGTTCGTGCCGGACGGCAGGGCGTCGGCGGGACCCCTGGAGGTGGCTCGATGGCTTCGTTCACGTGCGCGACGGCCGGTGACGAACGGCCCGCGCTGCGACTGCGCCTGCTCGGCGGTTTTCTCCTCACCCGTGAGGGCCCGGCGAGCGGTGAGCTCCGCGGGACCGACAGCGACTGCGCGTGCTGTTGCGCCTTGCGCGGCGACCCGGTGGAGGTGCCCGCCAGCGGGCAGCAGGTCCTCGCCCGGCTCGCGCTGTGCGGCACGGCCACGCGCTCGGCGCTCGCGGGGATGCTGTGGCCGGACGCCACCGAGGCGCGGGCCCGCGCCAGTCTGCGGACCGCCATGTGGCGCCTGAACGGGGCGGGTTCGGCCCTGTCGGACGCGCGCGGCGGCGCCCTGGCGCTCAGCCGCAAGGTGCGCGTCGACGTCCAGGACTTCACGGCGGCCGCGCGCCAGGTCCTCGCGGGGGCGCCGGTGCGGCTGCGCTCGGCGTACGAAGTCCTGCTCTGCGGAGGCGAGTTGCTGCCCGGCTGGCAGCAGGACTGGGTGGCCTTCGAGCGGGAGCGGCTGCACCAGCTGCGGCTGCACGCCCTGGAGGCGCTGTCGGCACGGCTCGTGGCGATGCGCGCCTACGGACCCGCCCTGGAGGCGGCCCTGGAGAGCACTCGCATCGACCCGCTGCGGGAGAGCGCCCATCGCGCGGTGGTCTCCGTCCACCTCGCGGAGCACAACCTCACCGAGGCCGTACGGCAGTACGAGAGGTTCCGCGGGCTGCTGCGCGGGGAGCTCGGCGTCGAACCGTCCGGGCAGTTCTCGGAAATGCTGCGGCACGCGACGGTGTGACGCGGCGGTGACGCCCGCGCGTCAGGATGGACCTGCCTCGTCCAGGATGCGGGGAGAAGGGGGAACTCCCCTGGTTGAGCGACGCGTCGGCCGACAGGCCGCCGCTTTGGTCCGCTCACGCCCTGGACGGGGCTTCACCCGCCCGGGCACCCCTCGGGCACCGGCCGGTCATGCCCCGGGCACAGGCCAGGCATGCCCCGGGCACCGGCCAGGCATGCCCCGGGCACACGCCGGTCCGGGCCGAGCACCCGCCGGGCATCCCGCGGGCATCCTTCGGACATGCGCGGAGGCTTCGGACGCGGGAAACGTGCACCGGACATGCGAAGGACACACGAAGGGGCTGAACCACCCCCCGCGTGGCTCAGCCCCCGCTCCCCCGGCGCCCGCCGCACCGGCGGGCACGTCCCTCACCCGGCCCCGGTCTCCCGCAGCCCCTCGATCGCCCGCTCCACGGGCCGGTGCGGCAGGCCCGTCCTGCGGCACAGCTCGTCGCGCGGCACGGTGTGCAGCACGTCGGCCACGGCCCGGCCCTCCAGGTCCGCGATCTCCTGGACGTAGGCCTGGACGCGGCTGACCGCGTCGGACGCCAGCGGCCGGGCGCCGCCGACGCCGCGGGGCACGGGTCCGCCGCGGGCCGCGAAGGCGCCGGGCCAGCGCTCCTGCTCCAGCCAGGTCGTCCACACCCCGCGCCCCACCAGGCGCTCGGCGACGCCCTCCGCCACGGAGTCGTCCTGGATCACTCCGGGGTCGGCCGCGTCCGCCGCGACGAGCAGGCGGCAGGAGGCCGCCAGCATGGGCGGCGACGTGACCCGCGCGGGCGGCCCGTCGGTCAGGGTGCGCAGGGCGGCGACGTCCGGGTGTCCCGGCAGGTGCGGGGTGAGCCGCCGCACCACCTCGTCGAGCCGCCGCAGATCCGGCCTGTGGTCGAGCAGCATCGCGTGCGCGCCCACGACGCCGAGGAACGGGTCGACGCGCCGCGAGTCCAGCATCGGCAGGAGCTGCTGGTCCGAGATGAGGTCGATGCCCTGGCGCAGCCCGGAGAGCGCCGCCTCGCGGGCGAGGCCCAGCTCCTCGTCGACGGGGCTCCAGCCGCTGCCGAGCGGCGCCATCTCCACGGTGGCGTGCTGGGGCTGGGCGCCGCGCGTGCTGTTGCTGACGAAGACGAGCGTGGTCCAGCCCTCGGACACCCACAGCGCCTGGGCCAGCGGCAGGCCCTCGCCGGACGGCCTGCGCAGCCGCAGCCGGTAGCCGCCGGGCGCCAGCGGCCCGCTCCACGCCGACCAGCCCTGCTGCTCGTCGACGCGCCAGCCGACCTCGCCGCCGTCCACGGGCGCGCCGTTCTCGGCGGCGATCTGCAGGGCGTAGGGGTCGAGCCGCAGGGCGGGGCGCAGATTGCGCAGCAGCACCATCAGGCTGGGCGCGCCCGTCCCGTGCGTGGACTGCCGGCTCCAGCGCAGCGCGGCTGCCCCGTGCTCGTCGTGGGTGGTGGCGGTCCGCCGCACGGGCGCCGGGGCCGGGACCCGGGGCAGCGGCAGGCGCTCCGTGAACGCCTCGTCGCCGACCTCGACGAACCGGGTGGCGACGGCGCCCGCGAAGCGCTGCTCGATGCGGTAGATGCCGGGCGTCACGGTCGTCTCGATGGTGCCGATGCCGGAGGCGACCTCGCGCAGCGCCTCGTCCGTGACGGTGACCAGGACGGACGGGGTGTCGGGGATGACGACGAACGGCACCTCGGGGCGGGCCTGCTCAGAACTGGACACCGCGGCCACCTCCGGTGACGACCTCGAAGAATCCGCCGTCCCTGAAGTCCGGCGCGACCGGGCTCTCCGGCACGACCTTGTACAGGCCCGGCACGAGCGGCTCGACGTGGTCGGTGCCGCCGTTCCCGTCGACGTACAGCCTGCGCGGCGGCGCGATGTCGCGGCCGCGCAGCTCCACCCAGCCGTGGAAACCCGCGGGGAAGCGCAGCGTCACCGGGTAGGAGCCGACGCCCCGCAGGCCTTCCGCGAAGACGATGGGCGTGCTGGTCTCCCGCAGGAAACGGGCCTCCTGCGGGACGAGTTGCCGCGCGGTGCGGTCCGCCACGTGGCGGCGCACGTAGTCGCTGAGGCTGTCGGAGGTGACCTTGCCCTCGGACGTGACCGTGCCGCCGCCCGCGCCGTGAAGGCCCTCGATCAGCGCGCTGGTGAAGTGCCCGCGGGACTGGTTCGGGTCGGGCGCCTGCTGTTCGTAGGCCGGGTCGCCGAGCGAGGTCGCGTAGCCGACGAGGCACTCGACCTTGTCGGGCGCCTCGGTGGTGTCGGTGAACGGCGGGCCGAAGGCGGCGACGCCGCCGAAGCGGGTGCGGCAGCAGTCGGCGAAGAAGACGATCTCGTGGAACGGCGACGCCGACTCGTACCAGGACAGGTAGGGACGCACGGCGATGTGGTTGCCGAGCAGGTCGATCGCGGCGTTGGCCATGAGCAGCGCGGCGTCGCCGCCGAACGGGGCGATGCCGTGCCCGGCGAGGAACAGGTACAGGCGCGTGTCGGCCCAGTTGCCGCCCTCGTCGACGGCCTTCCGGACCGCGCGGTGGGCCAGGTACAGGGCCCGGTTGACGCCCTCGCGGGTCGGCACCGCGGTCATCACGTCGGCCTCGCGCTCGTCGCGCTCGCTGGCCGTGACCAGGGCGACGTTGTCCTCCGGTACGTTGCCGCCGGCCGGGTCCACCAGCCAGTCGTGGAACCGGCCCGCGTCGCCGCGGGCGCCGCGCAGGTCGCTGATCGCCGGATAGCGGTTGATGCCGACGACCACGGCGTAGTGCAGGTCGTTCATCGAGTCTTCCCCCTGGATGGAGCCGTCCCCCCGGACGTCAGTCGGCGAGCATCCGGGCCAGGCTGGCCAGGACCTCCGGGTCGTCGTCGAATCCGGCGTGGCTGCGGGCGCCGGAGGTGAGTCCCGGGCCGCCGTCCACCGGCGACCACACGGTGCGGGTGACGTCCGCGCGCAGGAAGGTCCGCAGGTCCCGCGCGTCCGTGCCGCCGGTGTCGCCCTCGGCTGTGAACCAGCGCTGCAGGCCCGCGAGCGGCGACACGGCGCTCTCCCCCTCGGGTCCGCGCTCCAGGACGCCGGAGACGAAGTACAGCAGGGAGCGCGGATACAGGAAGGGCACCAGCTGGTCGGCGCGTTCGGCCGCGTCGGTCAGGGTGAACATCCGCAGCCGGTCGAAGAGTTCGGCCCTGCGGCGCACCACGTCGGCCAGCTGACCGACGGTGCAGGCGGGCGCGAGGAGGACGACGTCGTGGACGCGGAAGTCCTCGGGCAGCGGGTCGTCGGCGTCGGCGCGCCTGCGGGCGATCTCACCGAGGAGGTTGCCGATGAAGACGGCGCCCGCGCTGTGCCCGACCAGGGTCACCCGGGGCCTGCTCCCCGAGGCGAGCAACTGGCCGAAGCGGTCGAGGAAGTAGCGTCCGGCGCGGGTGTCGCCCGCGGCGTCCGGGGCATCGGCCGCGAAGGCGTCCGCGGTCTGCCGCTTCATCGCGTCCCAGACGGCCGCGCCGACGTTGGCGAGGTAGAACTCGCGGAGTATCTCCTCGACGACGGTCGGGTACAGGCCGTGGTCGGTGCGGTGCCGGAAGCGGGCGACGACGGCGGAGACGACGCGCACCGTCTTGCGCACCAGGAGCGCGGAGGTGACCACGGCCCTGCGGTTCTCCGCCTCGGCGGTCTCCGCCGCGAGCTCGGCCACGGTGTCCGGGGACATGAGTGTGGCGACCGCCGCGCGCCCCCCGTCGATGTCGCGCGCGGCGGTCGTCGCGGGAGCCGAGCGCAGGACGGAGCCCACGATCTCCCGGTTGCGCTCGGCGAGTTCGGTGTCCGCCGCGAGGTCGGCGGTGATGCGCACGCGCTCAGCCTCGCTCAGCGCGGGGACCTCGGCGGGCGGCGTGAGGTGTGCGTACGGCTCCTGTCCCGTGCGCAGCAGGGCGAGTTCACGGGCCACGGCCCGGGTCGACGGCACGACGAGGCCGCCGGCGGCACGCTGGCCGGGCTGCTGGAAGAGGACGCCGGAGGCGAAGCGCACGACCCGGTTCAGGAGGGTCTGGAAGACGCCCTCGCTGAGGATCTGCGGCAGGTTGCCGCGCAGCACCTCCAGGAGGCCGCTGCTCCACACGAAGAACACCGGCTCGGCGCCCGCGGCCTCGTACACCGGGGCGAGCCGTTCGGCCGTCACGAAGCCCAGCGTGTCGTCGACGAGTCCGCCGTGGAAGTGCAGGACGACGCGCTGCCGGTCCTTCAGGCGGGCGACGAGCGCGTCGATGTCGTCGGTGGTGGTCGAGGCGAGCCGCCCGCTCGTCCCGCTGTGGACGCAGTTCCTGCGGGATGGGTGCATCGCGCAAACCTCCGGCCCGCCCGAAGCTCACCGCAGCCGTCTGCGGCGCCCCTCAGCTCCCGGCGGCTGTCACCGTAGGCCGCCGCCGGGCGGCCCGGCATCGGGGACGGGCCCAGGGATTACCCCGGGGTGCGCGGGGGCCGCCCGTGCCCGGTGCTCAGAGGCCGGCCCGGGCGGTGGGTTCCCGCCCGTCCTGGGCCTGTTGGGCGCGGTCCACGATCATCCGGGCGAGGGCGGTGAGGGTCCCGGGGTCCAGGGATTCGTCGCCGGTGCGGTAGGTGGTCCAGGTGACGACCGTGCCCACGCGCGCGCCCGCCTCGGCGCTCGCCGCGTTGACGATGTTCTTGCGGTACGCGACGCTCTCGTCGCCCAGTTGCTGGATCGACAGGGGGTCGAGGACGTCGGTGTTGCGGTCCTTGTCCGCCCGCAGGTCCTGGAAGCGCGCGGCCGCGTGGTCCGCGGTGTCGTACGCCTCGACGTGGAAGAAGACCCCCGCGAGCGGGCTCTCCTTCTCGTGCCGCACGGTGGCGGTGTACAGGGCGCCCTCGCAGCCGCTGCCGCACTCCGGGGCGCCCTTGCGGACGTCGGCGGCCTGCGTGGTCTGCCAGCCCTGTGCGACGCCGGCGGAGTCCGGCAGGACCGCCCTGACGTCGGGCTCCTGCCGCAGCGCGGTCACCCGGCCGCTCCCGGAGCCCCCGCCGTCCCCGCCGCCCTCGTCGTCCGTGAGGCCGCCCAGGACGCTGCGGAAACCGAGGACGAGCAGCACGGCCAGGACGACCCCGATACTGGTCAGGGCGATCACCACGCCTCGGGTGCGCGGCAGTTCGACGGGCCCGATGACGACGGTGCTGCGGTTGGCGTTGCCGCCGATGGTGATCTGCTGGTGGACGGTCGGCGGGGCGGCGGGCGGGGGCGGCGCGTCCGGCGCGAGGGCGGCCCGGAGCCTGCGGGCGAGCTCCGGGTCCTCCTCCAGCAGCGCGGTCAGCCGGGCGGTGACGTCGTCGGCCGCGCCGTCCGGCGCCGGTTCGGCGTCGAGCCTGCGCAGGGCGCCGCGCCCCTCCTCGGACCGCTCCAGGCGGCCCCGGACCAGCTCTCTGACCTCGTCGACCACCGCGGTTCCCGCACCGGAGGCGACCCCCGTCGTCATGGCGGTGACGGCCGTGCTCGCCAGCTCTGCCAAGGACATGCGCACAGTTTGGCGCGTGCATGCAGACACTGTCAGGGGTCCGGGACCGTGCCGGTCCCTGACCGTTACTTCATCCACTCCGCCTCGTAGGCCGCGTACGTCCCGTCGTGGGTGGCCAGGTGCACGAACTGGTCGACGTACGCCTTGAACTCCTCGTCCCCGCGCGGGAGCGCGTAGGCCTTCTCGGCGAAGGTGAAGGGCTCGTCCGGGTGGAGCGAGCACAGTTCGGGGTGGAGCTTGGCCTGGTAGCGGGTCTCGCTCGCGTCGGTCATCATCACGTCCGCGCGGCCGTCGACGATCTCCTGGAAGATCGTGGTGTTGTCCGGGTGGACGGTGAGGGTGGCCCGCTTGATGTGGGCGCGGGCGAACTGCTCGTTCGTACCGCCGGGGTTGACCACGACCCGGGTGCCGGGCCGGTCGATCTGTTCGAGCGTGGCGTACTTGTCCTTGTCCGCGCAGCGCGCGATCGGGGTCTTGCCGTCCTCGCGGGTCGGCTCGCTGAAGTACGCCTTGCGGGCGCGCGGCAGGGTGACGGAGATGCCGCCGACGGCGATGTCGCAGCGGCGGTCGGCCACGTCGTCGACGATCTCCTTCCAGCTGGTGGCGACGTACTTCGGCTTGGCGTCGAGGGACGTGGCCAGGTCGCGGGCCATGTCGATGTCGATGCCCCGGTGACCGCCGTCGCTCTCGCGGTGCGTGAAGGGGCGGTAGTCGCCGGTCGTGCACACGCGCAGCACGCCCCGCTTCGGCACGGAGTCGAGGAGGCTGCCCTTGTCCCGGCCCTTGTCCCGGCCCGCGCCGTGCCCGGTGTCGTGACCGCCGGGCGCGGCGGGCGCGGCCGCCGTCACGGCGAGCAGACAGACCAGGGCGGACAGGGTGGCGACACGCTTCATGACGGACGGTTCCTCTCGTGCGGGGCGGACGGGACGGCGCGTGCGGGACGGCTCATGCGGTCAGGCGACGCGCGCGGCGACGCCTGCCGTGCCTGTCGCGGGCAGGATCTCAGGGGGCCAGCGGCGCCAGGGTGGTCGCCGTCAGGTCGGGGCCCGCGCCGTCCTCGTACGCGTCCTCGTCGAAGGGGTACAGGGGCCGCTCCACCCGGTGGTGGCCGAGCCGGAGGAGGTCCTGGTCGACGCCACCGGGCGTGAGGGCGAGGAGCCAGTCGGCGGCCATGTCGTACAGCTCCGGCTCCAGATAGCCGATCTTCACGACGACCAGGTCGTACGTCCTCGGGTCGATCCCGAGGCCTCCTTCGGCGGGGCCGAGGAAGTCGGCGAGGGTGTGGAAGGGCTTGCGGCGCGCGACGAGGATGAGCGTGAGCCCGCCGACGCGGACCGCCGCCATGTCGACGCCCCGGTCGTAGGCGCCGCCCTCGGCCCGGTCCTGCCGGTCGGTGGCGCGCTGCAACGCCTCGACGGTGCCGGTGAGTTCGTACGGTCCGCCGTGGCCCGTGTCGACCTTGCCGCCCACCGACAGCGTCACCTCGGCGCCGACGCCCGCTGCGAAGCACCGGGCGACCGCGACGGGGTCGGTGATGCCGGGGTGCACGGCGGTGACGCGCCCGGAGCGGATCGCGTCGTCGGCCAGGAGCCGGGCCAGCATGTACGCGAGGTCGCCCGCGCCGCCCGCGGTGGGGTTGTCGCCGGAGTCGCTGATGAGGAACGGCCGCCGGTCGGACGCCACCGCCTTCTCGATGCACTCGTCGGCGCTGCCCGTCGGCCCGACGAAGACGAAGTCGCGGCGCGCCGCCCAGTAGCGGCGCGCGAGCCCCTCGGCCTCGGCGGCGGCCCGCCCCGCGTCGTCGCCGGTGACCACGACGGCGGCCCGGCAGCGCGGCTCGTCGGCCCAGGCGTAGCCCACCCACAGGGCCGCGTCGAGGATGCCGGGCAGCTTCTCGATGCCGGCGAGCGAGGCGTACAGGGACCTGGCGGGCTCCAGGCGCGTGCTGGTCTTCTCACCGGGCAGCAGCACCGGCACCTGCACCCACGCCCGGTGCGGCCGCCTGCCCTCGCGCAGGCAGCGCACCAGGTTGCGGGCGGCGCGCTCGCGGGTCTCCCAGGCGTCCTCGTGCGGGGCCAGGCGGTGCGCGGTGAGCAGGTCGACGGGCTCGGCGAAGCGCCGCGAGACGTTGCCGTGCAGGTCCATGGCCGCGGAGATCATGGGGCGGCTCCTGCCGTCCGGGGTGCCCACGGAGTCCAGGGCCGCGCGCACCGCCTCCGTGAGGTCGGCCTCGGCGTCGGTGAGGCCGACGACGCTCATGGCGCCGTGGATGTCGTACACGAGCCCGTCGAGCGGGCCCGCCCGTCGGACGCGGGTGACGAGTTCGTCCTTGAGGGTCAGATACGACTCGGCTTCCACGGGGCCGCCGGGCAGGGACGTGGCGTGCAGGAGCGGCACCCACTCGACGGGGCCGCCGAGGCGGGTGAGGTCGCTGTCCGGGCGGGTCCAGGCGTAGCGGTCAAGGAGCTCCTGGCCACGGCTCTGGCGGAAGTCGTCGGTGGTGGAGCGGTGCGGGCAGAACGTGGAGGACTCGATGCCGATGCCGCCGATGCCGATGCGCAGCGGACGGCCGGTGACGGGCTCGGTGCCGGTCATGTGCGGGCGCTCTCTTCCTGATGGGGGGCGGACTGCTCGCGCGGGGCCGCGCCGGGTTCCTGGGCGGGCGCGGTCGGCAGCTCTTTGCGCAGGGCGGTGAGGCCCGCGCCGAGCAGCCCCGCGTCCGGCCCTGTCATCGTGGTGGTGATCTCCAGGTCCGCCGTGGCGAGCGGCAGACAGCGTTCGTAGAGGACCCCGCGCACGGCGGCGACCAGCGGCTCGGCGGTGGCGAGCACGCCGCCGAGCGCCACGGCCTGCGGGTTGAAGAAGTTCACGACGACGGACAGGACCGTGCCGATGTGGCGGCCCGCGGTGCGCACCAGGGTGGTGGCCCGGGGGTCGCCGTCGGCGACGAGCCTCAGGAGTTCGCTCGTGGACGCCACCTCGACGCCCTGCGCGGCGAGTTCGCGGATCAGCGCGGCGCCGCTGGCGACGGTCTCCAGGCAGCCGATGTTGCCGCAGCTGCACGGGCGCTCGCCCGCCGCCTCGATGCGGACGTGGCTGATGTCCCCGGCCGCGCCGTTGGCGCCGTCGTGCGGGCGGCCCGCCGCGATGACGCCGCTGCCGATGCCCCGGCCCGCCTTGACCACGACGAGGTGGTCGAGTTCGGGCCGGGCCGCGCGGTGCTCGCCCACGGCCATCATCGTGGCGTCGTTCTCGACGGTCACGGGCAGGCCGAGGCGTTCGGTGAGCACCTCGCGCAGCGGGTAGCGGTGCCAGCCGGGCATCCGTGAGGGGCTGAGCACACAGCCCTCGCCCGGCCGGACGGGGCCGGGGAAGGCGACGCCGAGGGCGCGCACGGCACGGCCAGCCGCGCGTTCGCGGGCAGCCAGGCCGGCCACGCGCTCGCACAGCCACTCGACGACCGGCTCGGGCCCGGCCGTGATGTCGTGCGGCAGGTCCAGGGGGCCGAGGACGCGGCCGCCGAGGTCGACGGCGCCGAGCCGGGCGTGGTGGCTGCCGAGGTCGGCGGCGAGCGCCACCCCGCCCTGGGTGCGCACCCGCAGGAGCCTCGGGCGGCGCCCGCCCCGGGAGGCCCCCTCGCCGGACTCGGTGAGCACCCCGGCGGTCACCAGCTCCTGGACGCGCAGCGAGACCGTGGACGGCGCGAGGCCCAGCTCCCGTACGAGGGCGGCCCGTGACGTGGCCGCGCCCGACGACACGAGATGCACGATGTGCTGCGCCGATCCGGGCTCGCCGTGTGCGCCGCTTGCCATATCGCCCCCGTACGTTCGACGAGTTGTTTCGCGTGCCGACCGAACACTAGGGCGCGACAAAGGAAGTTGACCAGCTCTTCGAAGAAACAGCCGCCCCTGTCCGGCTTTTCGCAGTCTTTGCCGAACGAAGCTCTTGACTTGCTTTTCGTCCCAGGCCTAGCGTGCGGCCCTCCCACCGCTCAAACGTGCGGATCCGGCCCGGCAGCTCCTGGAGGCCCCGAACCATGCGTGCACTCAAGGCGGCCGCGGCCGCGGGCCTCGTGCTCGCGGCCCTCACCGGCTGCACCCGCGACGGCGCCCGCGTCGACATGGGCCCGACCGGCGGCACCCCGGTCGAGGGCGGCACCGCGACGATGGCCCTGCCCCCGGCCGCCACCCCCAACTGGATCTTCCCGATCGGCGCGCCCGGCTACGGGGGCTCGTACAACTACGGCATCCAGAGCCTGCTCTTCATGCCGGTGTACGACGCCGTGCAGGACCGGCACAAGGGCGAGCTGACCACGCACGGGCCGAGCACCCTGGGACTGGAGCCGACGTACGGCGACGGCAACAGGACGGTCACCGTGCCGCTGCGCAAGGGCGTGAAGTGGTCCGACGGCAGGCCGGTGACAGCACGCGACCTGGAGTTCTGGTTCAACCTCGTCAAGGCCAACAAGGCCTCCTGGGGCAACTACTCGGTCGGCACGATGCCCGACAACGTCAAACGGTTCGAGACGCTCGACGCGCACACCGTGCGACTGCGCCTGAGCCGCGCCTACAACCCGGACTGGTTCACGGCCAACCAGCTCACGCTGATGCGGGCACTGCCCCAGCACGCCTGGAGCGCCACCGCCGACGGCGGCAGGACCGGTGACTTCGACCGGACGGCGAAGGGCGCCAAGGCGGTGTTCGCCCGGCTCACCCGGCACGCCAAGAGCCTCGGTTCGTACGGCAGCGACCCGCTGTGGAAGACCGTCAACGGGCCCTGGAGGCTGGCGGGATGGCGCGACAACGGCCAGGTCACCATCGTGCCGAACGAGAGGTTCACCGGCCCGCGATCCCAACGCCCGCACCTGGACAAGGTCGTCTTCAAACCCTTCACCACCGCCGACTCCGAGTACAACGTGCTGCGCTCCGGGGGCGTCGACTACGGCTACATCCCGCCCTCGGTCATGGCGCAGAAGGAGAAGTTCGAGGGCCGGGGCTACCGCGTCGACCCCTGGGAGGGCTGGGCGGCCACGTACATCGTCTACAACTTCAACTCCACGCACGCGGGCCCGCTGCTCCGCCAGCTGTACGTGCGCCAGGCCATGCAGCACCTCGTCGACCAGAAGGCGATGAGCGAGGTCATCTGGCAGGGCAGCGCCACGCCGACGCTCGGCCCGGTGCCGGTCACCCCGAAGAGCCAGTACCTGTCACCCGCGATGCAGCGCGACCGGTACCCGTTCTCGGTGGCCAAGGCCGTCTCGCTCCTGCGCGCGCACGGCTGGCGCGACGACGGCGGCACCGCGCGCTGCGCGCGCCCCGGCCCGGGCCCCGACGAGTGCGGCCCGGGCATCGCGAAGGGCGCGCCCCTGAAGCTGACGCTCCTGTCCCAGTCCGGCTCCACGGAGACGACGAACACGATGCAGGAGCTCACGTCCTCCCTGTCCAAGGCGGGCATCGAGCTGACGGTGCGCCAGCAGCCGCTGAACTCCGTCCTCGGCAACTCCGTGCCGTGCACGGCGAAGGACCCCGGCTGCGACTGGGACATGTCCTTCTTCGGCACGGCGGGCAGCTGGTACTACCCGCTCAACCCCAGCGGCGAGCAGCTGTTCTCCACGGGGGCGTCCGCCAACTTCGGCAACTACAGCGACGAGCGGGCCGACCGCCTCATCCGCGCCGTGCAGTACGCGCCGGACATGAAGGCCGTGCACGCCTACGGCGAGTACCTCGCCGAGCAGCTCCCCGTCATGTGGATGCCCAATCCCGCGTACCAGGTGTCGGTGATCCGCAACGACCTGCGGGGCATCGAGCAGAACCCCACGGTCACCTTCGCCCCGCAGGACTGGTACTACGTCAAGAAGAAGGGAGCCGACACGTGACCGGCTTTCTGGTCAAGCGCCTCCTCCAGGCGCTCGTCGTGCTCTTCCTGGTGTCGATCATCGTCTTCGTCCTCCTTCACCAGCTCCCCGGTGGCCCCGCACGCGCCATCCTGGGCCCCAAGGGCACCCCCCAGCAGATCCAGGACTTCAACCACCAGCAGGGCTACGACCGTTCGCTGCCCACGCAGTACGGCATGTACCTCAAGCGCCTGTTCACCGGCGACCTGGGCGACTCCTACAAGCTCAACTCACCCGTACTCGACCTGCTCGCGCAGCGGCTGCCCAAGACGCTGCTCCTGACGGTCCTGTCCACCGCGCTCGCCGTCGTCATCGCGATCCCGCTGGGCCTGCTCCAGGCGGTGCGGCGCGGCAAGGCGTCCGACTACGCCCTCACCGGTCTGGCGTTCCTGCTCTACGCCACGCCCGTGTTCTTCCTCGGCCTCGTCATGATCATCGTGTTCGCGCAGGTCCTGCCGGTCTTCCCGGCGGAGGCCCCGCAGGGCGAGTCGGTCGGCGACCTGCTCGGGGACTTCACCGGCCTCGTGCTCCCGGTGGTGACGATGGCGTTCGGCATCGTGGCGATGTTCAGCCGCTACATGCGCTCGGCGGTCCTCGACAACCTCACCGAGGACTACGTCCGCACGGCCATGGCCAAGGGGCAGTCGAGCCGCCGCGTGCTCGTCCGGCACGTCCTGCGCAACGCGCTGATCCCCCTGGCCACCCTCCTCGGCCTGTATCTGCCGACGCTGTTCAGCGGCGCCCTCGTCGTCGAGTCGATGTTCAACTACCCGGGCATGGGGCTGCTGTTCTGGAACGCCGCCCAGGGCTCGGACTTCCCCGTGCTGCTCGGCGTGACGCTCGTCGTCGGCATCGCCACCGTCGTCGGCTCCCTGCTCACCGACGTCCTGTACGCCGTCCTCGACCCCCGGATTCGGAGCGTGGCATGACCACCACGACGGCCCCCGTCCCGGCTCCCGGGACCGCTCCGGGCAACGAGGAGGCCGCGCTCGCGACGCCCTCCCTGGCCCGCCGCACCCTGCGCGTCTTCACCGGCAACAAGCTCGCCCTGACGGGCGTGGTCCTCCTGGCCCTGCTCCTTGCGTTCAGCTACCTCGGCCCGCTCCTGTACGACACCGAGCAGACCCACACCGACCTGTCGCAGGCCAACCTCTCCCCCGGCACCGACGGACACCTGCTCGGCACCACCGACCTGGGCTACGACATGGTGGGCCGACTGATGGTGGCCGGGCAGACCTCGCTGGAGATCGGCCTCGCGGCGGGGCTCCTCGCGACGCTCTTCGGGACCGTGTACGGCGCGGTGTCCGGCTACTTCGGCGGCTGGGTGGACGCGGCCCTGATGCGGATCACGGACGCGGCGCTCGCCATCCCCGCGATGTTCCTGCTCGTCGTGGTCGCCGCGATCATCACGCCGAGCAAGGGCGTGCTCGTCCTCGTCATCGCCGCCGTCGCCTGGCTGTCCCCGGCCCGCCTGGTGCGCGGCGAGGCGCTGTCGCTGCGCGACCGGGAGTACGTCCAGGCCATGCGGATGATGGGCGGCGGAGGCGCGCGGGCGGTCTTCAAGCACATCGTGCCGAACGCCATCGGCACCGTCATCGTCAACTGCACGTTCCAGATCGCCGACGCCATCCTCTACGTCAGCTATCTGGCGTTCCTCGGCCTGAGCATCCCGCCGCCGTCGGCCGACTGGGGCTCGATGCTGTCCGCCGGGATCACGTACACGCAGAACGGCTACTGGTGGCTGATCTTCCCGCCGGGCATCGCGATCGTGCTGGTCGTCGCCGCGTTCAACTTCATCGGTGACGGGCTGCGGGACGCCTTCGACGTACGGCTGCGGAAGTAGGGACGAAGCGACATGGCTCACGACACCTCCGCGCCTCGGTCCACGGCCGAGCCACTGCTGCGCATCGAGGACCTGTGCGTCGACATCGAGGCGCGCGACCGCACCGTGCACGCCCTCGACGGCGTCTCGCTCGACCTCGCGCCCGGCGAATCCCTGGGCATCGTCGGGGAGTCGGGCTGCGGGAAGACCATGACCGCGCTGAGCGTCCTCGGGCTGCTGCCGCCCGGCGGCCGCATCACCGGCGGCCGCGTCCTGTTCGCGGGCCAGGACCTGGCCGCCGCGCCCGCGCCGGTGCTCAAGGACGTACGCGGCAACACCATCGGGATGATCTTCCAGGACCCGCTGACCTCGCTCAACCCCACGATGACGATCGGCGCGCAGGTCGCCGAGCCGCTGCTCCTGCACCGCCCCGGCACCGGCCGCAGGGAGGCCTGGACGCGCGCCGAGGAGATGCTGCGCCTCGTCGGCATGCCCCAGCCGGCCGAGCGCATGAAGGCCTACCCCCACCAGCTGTCCGGCGGCATGCGCCAGCGCGTGGCGATCGCCATGGCCCTGGTGTGCGAGCCCAGGCTGCTGATCGCCGACGAGCCGACGACGGCCCTCGACGTGACCACGCAGGCCCAGATCCTGGAGCTGGTGGACGACCTGCGCCGCACGCTCGGCATGGCGATGATCCTCGTCACCCACGACCTGGGCGTCATCGCGAGCCGCGTGGACCGCGTCGCGGTGATGTACGCGGGCAAGGTCGCCGAAGAGTCCGACGTACGGGGCCTGTTCGCGCGCCCGCGCCACCGCTACACCGAGGCGCTGTTCGCCGCCCTGCCCGAGCGCGCCGCGGGCAGGGGCACGGAACTGCACACCATCCCCGGCCTGCCGCCGAGCCTGACGACCCGGCCGCAAGGGTGCCGGTTCGCGCCGCGCTGCGCCTTCGCGACGGACCTGTGCCACACGCGCGCACCGGAGCCGGTGGACGACGAACTCCAGGGCCCTGAGCACCGGTTCGCCTGCTTCCACCCCGTACCGTACGACGAGGAGGCACCCGCCGGGGAACTGCTCGCCGTGCCCCCGGCCGTGGCCGCCGAGCCGGGCGGCGTCCTCCTCGAACTCGACGCGCTCACCAAGGAGTTCCCCCTTCCCGGTGGCCCGTTCGCCCGGCGCCGGGGCACGGTCAGCGCGGTCGGCGGCGTCTGTCTGACCGTCCGCAGGGGCGAGACGTACGGGGTGGTCGGCGAGTCCGGGTGCGGCAAGACGACGCTCGGCCGGATCGTCGCGGGCCTGGAGGAGCCGACGGCGGGCACGGTCCGCTTCGACGGCCGGGACCTCGCCGCCCTGTCCCGCGCCGAGCGGCGCGCGCACCGCCGCCGCGTCCAGCTGATGTTCCAGGACTCCACGGCCGCGATGGACCCGCGCATGCGCGTCGGCGAGATCCTGCGCGAGCCGCTCGTCATCCAGCGCGTCGGCGGCCGCGCCGACCAGGAGGAGCTGGTGGGCGCGCTCCTCGACGCGGTCGGCCTGCCGCGCGGCGCCGTGCACCGCTACCCGCACGAGTTCTCCGGCGGCCAGCGCCAGCGCCTCGGCCTGGCCCGGGCGCTCACGCTCTCCCCCGACCTGGTCGTCGCCGACGAGCCGGTCTCGGCCCTCGACGTCTCCGTGCAGGCGCAGATCCTCAACCTGATGCGGGACCTGCAGCGCGAGCGCGGCCTGGCGTACCTGTTCATCTCCCACGACCTGGCGGTGATCCGGCACCTCGCCGACACCGTCGGCGTCATGTACCTGGGCAAGCTGGTGGAGTCGGGACCCGCGGAGCGCGTGTACGCGCACCCGCTGCACCCCTACACGAGCGGCCTGCTCGACACCTTGAACGTCCCCGACCCGGGAGCCGCCGCGGCCGCGCGCTCCCCGCTGACCGGCGAGGCCCCGTCGGCGGCGAAGCCCCCGTCCGGCTGCCGCTTCCGCACCCGCTGTCCGCTCGCTCAGGACGTGTGCGCCACCGTGGAGCCACCGGTCACCACGCCGAACGGCGCGGGCCATCAGGTCGCCTGTCACTTCCCTCTTACCGCTCCTCGGCTAGCGTCGACCGTATGAACGAGGCAGCAAGTACGGGGGCGGGCGCGGGAGGCGGACCGACGAGCCTGGCGGCGGCCCTCGCGCGCGGCCCGCTGGTGCTCGACGGCGGCCTGTCCAACCAGCTGGCCGCCGCCGGGCACGACCTGGCCGACGACCTGTGGTCGGCGCGGCTGCTCGCCGAGCGCCCGGACGCGGTGCGGGCGGCGCACCGCGCGTACTACGAGGCGGGCGCCGACGTCGTGATCACGGCGAGCTACCAGGCCACCTTCGAGGGCTTCGCACGGCACGGCATCGACGCCGTCAGCACGGCCGAGCTGCTCCGCCTGAGCGTGACGCTGGCCCGCGAGGCCGCGGCCCTCACCGGCGCGCGCCGCCCGCTGTGGGTCGCCGCGTCGGCGGGGCCCTACGGGGCGATGCTCGCCGACGGCTCGGAGTACCGCGGCGGCTACGGCCTGAGCGTGGCCGACCTGGAGCGCTTCCACCGGCCCCGCCTGGAGGTGCTCTCCGACGCCGCGCCGGACGTCCTGGCCCTGGAGACGGTCCCGGACACCGACGAGGCCCGCGCGCTGCTCCGCGCGACCCGCGGCCTCGGCGTGCCCGCTTGGCTCTCGTACAGCGTCGTCGGCACCCGCACGCGCGCGGGCCAGCCCCTGGCCGAGGCCTTCGCCCTGGCCGCGGACGCCGACGAGGTCCTGGCCGTGGGCGTCAACTGCTGCGACCCGCGCGACGCGGACGCCGCCGTGTCCCTGGCCGCCCGCGTCACCGGCAAGCCGGTGGTGGTCTACCCCAACTCCGGCGAGACCTGGGACGCCGCGACGCGCTCCTGGCGGGGCCCGGCCCACTTCACCGCCGCCCAGGTGTCACGGTGGCGGGAGGCGGGGGCGCGGCTGATCGGGGGCTGCTGCCGGGTGGGCCCGGAGGCGATCGCGGAGGTGGCCGGGAAGCTGCGCGGCCCCGGCGGCCCAGCCGACGCCTGAGGCCGGGCGCACGACGCGCCCCGGAACCGGGTGGAACCGCCCTGACCTGCGCGGACGCTCCGTCCAGGGGAGATTGTCAGTGCCCGGGTGCAGACTGAGCCGTACCTGAGACAACGACGTCCGGAAAGGTGCGAGGCATGGCTGACGTCCTGCTCACCATCGGCACCCGCAAAGGCCTCTTCATCGCCCGCCGGTCCGCCGGCGCGTGGCGGTTCGACGAGGCGCCGTACTTCAACGCCCAGGCGATCTATTCGATCGCCATCGACACCCGCACCTCCACGCCCCGCCTCCTGGTCGGCGGCGACAGCTCCCACTGGGGCCCGTCGGTGTTCCACTCCGACGACCTGGGCCGCACCTGGACCGAGCCGTCGCGCCCCGCGGTGAAGTTTCCCCGGGACACCGGCGCCTCCCTGGAGCGGGTGTGGCAGCTGCACCCCGCCGAGGCGGAGCCCGACGTGGTGTACGCGGGCACGGAGCCCGCCGCGCTGTACCGCTCGGAGGACCGCGGCGAGAGCTTCTCCCTGGTCCGCCCGCTGTGGGAGCATCCGACGCGCTCGCAGTGGCAGCCGGGGGGCGGCGGCGAGGGCCTGCACACCATCCTGACGGACGCCCGCGACAAGGACGCGGTGACGGTCGCGGTGTCGACGGCGGGCGTCTTCCGCACCCGGGACGGCGGCGCTAGCTGGGCTCCGGCGAACTCGGGCGTCTCCGCGGTGTTCCTGCCGGACCCGCACCCGGAGTTCGGCCAGTGCGTCCACAAGGTGACGAAGGACGCCGTCGACCCCGACCGGCTCTATCTGCAGAACCACTGGGGGGTGTACCGCAGCGACGACGCGGGCGCCCACTGGACCGACATCGGCGAGGGCCTGCCGTCGGACTTCGGCTTCGCGGCGGTCGCGCACCCGCACCGCGCCGACACCGCGTACGTCTTCCCGATCACCGCCGACGCGGACCGCGTCCCGGCGGACCACCGCTGTCGCGTCTACCGCACCCAGGACGCGGGCAAGAGCTGGGAGCCCCTGAGCGAGGGCCTGCCCCGGGGCGACCACTACGGCACGGTGCTGCGCGACGCCCTGTGCACCGACGGCGCGGACCCGGCGGGCCTGTACTTCGGCAACCGCAACGGCGAGGTGTACGCGTCGGCGGACGACGGCGACACCTGGCAGGAGCTCATCACCCATCTCCCGGACGTGCTCTGTGTGCGCGCCGCCGTGCTCGCGTGACGGGGGCTTCCCGCGGCCGGTGAGGCGCGCATACTGGCGGCATGCGCAAGTCCGCTGCGGCGATGGGCAGTTCGGTGTTCATGGCGCTCGCCCCGGGCACGGTGGCCGTCCTCGTGCCGTGGTGGCTGACGCGCTGGCAGGCCGGTCACTGGTGGCTGCCGGTGCGGGTGCTCGGCGGGGTCGCGCTCGCGGCCGGGGCGGTGGTGCTCGTCCACGCCTTCGCGCGGTTCGTGACCGAGGGCCTCGGCACCCCGGCCCCGGTGGCGCCGACCGAGCACCTGGTCGTGGGCGGCCTGTACCGGCACGTGCGCAACCCCATGTACGTCGCGGTGGTGACCACCATCGCCGGGCAGGGCCTGCTGCTCGCCCGGCCGGTCCTGCTGGGCTACGCGCTGCTCGCGGCCGCGGTCATGGCCGCCTTCGCCCGCTGGTACGAAGAGCCGGCGCTGCTGCGCGCCCACGGCGCGGAGTACGAGCGCTACCGCGGAGCCGTCCCCGGCTGGCTGCCCCGGCCCCGCCCCTGGCGCGGCTGACACCACCGGCCCTGCCGGGCTCGACGCCCGGGCCCCGGCATCAGGCCACCCCCAACAGCCCGGACCTCACCGCCACCACCCCGCAGACGATGCGCAAGACCAGCACCCAGAAGGGGCGGCTGGACGAGGCGCAGCAAAGCCCCCGTCCCGAGTCCCTTGCGGGGGCTGTCGAGTGTGCACGCCCGGTGTCTACAGGTCGGGCTTCCAGCCCGGGGGAGCTTCCTCGACCAGGTCCAATTGCTCATCGCTGTACATCTCCACCCCCGTCAGGGGGAATTGGACGCACAGCTCGTCCGTGGAGATGCGGATGAGGACGGTGCCGACAGGGTCCTCGGGGTGGTCGGTCTCTTCCCGCGACCGCACCCGGTCACCCGGCCGGTACCGCCGAGAGCTCGGAGACCTGCTCAGTCGCCCTTCTTGCTCAGGCACGTGTCACGCCCCTTCGGACCGCTCCGCCCCTTGCTCCAGTATGCCGTGATGATACCCCTCTGCCCCACGTTCTTCCCGTGGTACTTCCAGTCCGAGAAGTCAACGTACACGCAGTAGGTCTTCTTTTTCTTGCCCCGGCCGAAGGGGTGGCAGTACAGCGAGTAGAGCTTGTTGATCTGCGAGCACACTCCGTTCCCGAAAGCCAGTTGCCACTTCTTCTTGGCCTTGGCGTCGTACGGATGATTCGCCGTACTTCCATGCGTGCCACCCTGCTTGATGTGAGCCAGTCCGAACTTGGCATTTCCCTGCCGGAGAATGGGGTTCTCACCACTGGGCGATGCCAACGTGGTGAAGCTCTTATCCACTATCTTGGCGGCGCCTGGACCGTTCTTGACGGGTCCGGGGCCGGCCATCGCGGGAGTTGACACGACGACGCAGGTCGCCACGACCGCAGTGGCCATGCCCCTAACGGAATACCTTCGATTGAACACGGCATTCTCCAACGACTTGTGCGCACACCTGCTGCTCTTTGAAGGTGTGAGATTTGAGAGGGTGCGATGTCGGACCGATACAACCCGCGACGGACCCGACCTCCATCGGGAGCGGATTAAGTATCCTGATATCCCTGAGGGACGGGAATACCGTAGCGCCAGGTAGCGAAATGATCAACTATGAAAGGGTTTCCCTATCACGAAAACCGGCATACCGGGCGCGCCGAAAAGGCACCCCTATCACGCCGCACTTCAAAGACTGCAAACCAGCAGCCGCGGGGACTTCTTCGACGCCACCGGCCTGCGCCCTCCGCGCCTGCGGAGGCGTCCTGGCCTGTCGGGAGCTCCGGGTGTGCCGTCAGGGCTTGGCCATTCTCAAACGCAATCTCGCCAGTCATGCCGCTTGGTCGCCACACTGCACACAACCCCTGATAACTATGGCAACGGCCACTCCACGCGGGGTGGTTGCAGCGTCTGACTTTGAGGGGTGCTTATGCGAATTTCCGGTTCGCGCAGATCGCGTTTACACATATCGGCCGTGGTGTTGCCCGCGTCGCTGACGGCGGTGTTGGCACCGATGGGGAGTGCGGGTGCCGAGGAACCGCGACAGGAGGTCATCACGACAGTCGGCCCGTTAGGCAGCAAGCTGCCGAATCTCCAGACGCTGCAGACGCCCGGCGCTGCGGACCAGCTGCGGGCTGGGCAGTGGTCCCAGGAGGGTGGGGCGGTCCTGCCGCGGGAGACGGTCGGCCCAGCGCGGGTCGGCGCCCCACGAGCAGCACAGGAGTCAGCGACGCCATCGGGGCTGGGGCGCAAGAGGGCGGCGGTGGTTCAACTGCCGGAGCCTGCGCACACGATGTCCACCCAGCAGTGCACGTCGGGACTGGCCGGCAAGACGTTCTACATCCGGTCACGGTTCGCGGTGTGCTCGGGGCGTACGTTCACCCAGACGTGGTTTCGCGACGGCCGACCGGTCGGGGCGAGTGCCTTCAGCGTGCTGGCTATCGGAACGATTCCCAAGAACAGCCGTACCGTGACGGTGAAGTATCACTTCCAGAACTTCGTGGCGACAGGCCACAACAGCGCTCCAGGCCTGGGCATCACGACGAAGGCGAAGATTGCACAGAGTACGCCGTCGCGCGCGCAGTACAAGTTCGGCGGGTCTTCGATGCCGGTAAAGAAGAAGTGGTCTCAACTGGTGACGTCGAGCAGCTTCCAGCACACGGTGTACGCGGCAGCAGGTCAAGGCATCAGCGATGATGCGATCTACGCTGTCTATCAGCCGAGTGTCAGCCTGACAGCGCCGCCGCGGTGGGTGATCGAGACTCCGAACGGCGGGGATACCTTCCTACTGCCGCCGCGGTGGGACAAGGCGTCCTACCTGCCGAACAGGACCAAGGGCGCGGCAGTGTTCGCCGTGTCTACGGCGCTGAAGTACAGCACGAAGGAAAGCGCCCCTGAGGAGGACGTGGCGAAGCACATAAGGAAGGCATTCACCAACCCGGGGGCAACGAAGCCGCCGTACAGCGGGAAGCGACTGCCCGGACAGAAGGCCGATGAACCGCTGACGCGACTGTTCAAGGACAGCAGGCGGGTGAAAGAGAACTACAACAAGTCACGGCACAACTGCAAGAAGTATTTTGGTGACCACTACACAGATGGCGGGAAAGAGTGTGATGAGTTTCCGTTCAAGAGTACCTACGAGGGGTCGGCCGCCTCGAAGTATGACCATCGAGTGCATCCGAATAACTTCAGTGTGCAAGCCCTGCCGGGCAGGCCGAATGGCGCAGCGGGAACGTTACTGCGGGACTTCTACAATCTGAATCGCCTCGTTGACGGCCCGGACGACGGATTCTTGGTGAAGATCACGCCTTGACGGGTCCAGCAGGCCAGGGACGCAGATGTCCGTGCCACACCCCTGGCCCGCGATCCTTAGGCCTTGGGCCAGAATTGGAAGACGTAGCGTTCGATGCCTTCGACAGACTGGTGCCGGGCCCGCTCGGCGACTTCCGCTCGCCCGGTGCACGAGATGCGCACCGCCCAGGTGCCCGCCTGATCCGACAAGTGGATCGGCTCAGGCATCGGCCCGTTGGTCACCCCGCCGACTTCGAGTTCCCCTGAGACGCAGGCGATTTCGGTAACGGCGGTCTCCTCCCAGTCACCCGACGGCGCCACGGGCTCCTCGTCCCATACTTCGACGGTCAGTGCCGCAGTGTGCGTATGCGCGCCACTGGTGAGGTCCAGCCGCCCGGCACGGGCGGTCAGGAAGGGTCCTGCTTCCCATCCCTTGGGGAACGGTACGGGAACCTGACTGTCGTCCCAGTCCTGCAGGTAGAGACCGTAGAAGTCGATGTCGACAGGTACTTCTTCGCGGCTGATCAGCTTGGGCATTCGATCCGCCTCCACGCGGTCAGGCTCGGTGACGAGGCCACGCTATGGCACACGAGAGCAAGTCGGTCGCGGTATCAGCCGCTTCCGGGCCCACGCACCTGTTGTTGATCCGGCAGCGGGGCCGCGCCGCCTGCGGCCGCGACGGGAGGCGCCCAGCGCACCGGCGGCGTGACCTGCTCGAGCGGCTCGATGTCCATGACGACGAGGAGAAAGGCTGGAGACTAGTGCCGAGCCGCGCCCTGTGGGCGGGAGGGTTGGTCCGTGTACGCGCTGTCGGTGCGGGCCACTAGAGTGACTTGGCGTGGCACCACGACCGTTGAGTGAACTTGTTGAGGCCGGCTGGGCGAAGGCTCTGGAGCCGGTGGCGGACCGCGTTGCGGCTATGGGGGACTTCCTGCGCGCCGAGGTGGCGGCGGGGCGGACGTATCTCCCGGCAGGGGGCAATGTCCTGCGGGCATTTCAGCAGCCCTTTGACGACGTGCGCGTCCTGATCGTCGGCCAAGACCCCTACCCCACCCCCGGGCACGCGGTGGGTCTGTCGTTCTCGGTGGCTCCCGATGTCAGACCGCTGCCCGGCAGTCTGATCAATATCTATCGGGAGCTGAACACCGACCTGGGGCTGCCCCAGCCGTCGAACGGTGATCTGACGCCGTGGACCCAGCAGGGCGTGCTGCTGCTCAACAGGTCCCTCACGACGGCCCCGCGCAAGCCGGGCGCGCATCGTGGCAAGGGCTGGGAAGAGGTCACCGAGCAGGCCATCCGGGCCCTCGCGGCGCGTGGCCGTCCGCTGGTGTCGATCCTGTGGGGGCGGGACGCGCGCAATCTGCGGCCGCTGCTCGGTCAGTTGCCCTCGGTGGAGTCCTCGCACCCGTCGCCGATGTCGGCGGACCGGGGCTTCTTCGGCTCGCGGCCGTTCAGCAGGGCCAACGACCTGCTGGTGCGGCAGGGCGCGCAGCCGGTGGACTGGCGGCTCCCGTGACGGTCGTCCTCGGCGTGGACTCGGGCGGCTCCGGGCTGCGCGCGGCGCTCGGCGTCGCGGACGGGGCCCGCCCGGCGCCGAGGAGTTCCAGGGAGCCGGTGCGGACGGGGCCGCGCGGGATCGACGCCGCGCACCTCCTCGGCCAACTGAAGCCGATGGTCCGGGAGTTGCTCGCCGAGGCGGGCGCCGGGGCACGTCTGACGGCCGTCGCGGTGGGCGCGGCCGGAATGGCGTCGCTCGGCGACGAGCTGCGCGACCGGCTGCCGTCCGCGCTCGCGGAGCTGTTCGGGGTGCGCCGGGTGGCGCTCGCCGCGGACGCCGTCACCGCGTACGCGGGTGCGCTGGGCCAGCGGCCCGGCGCGGTCGTCGCCGCGGGCACCGGCCTGATCGCGACGGGCACGGATCTGACGGCGTGGCGGCGCGCGGACGGCTGGGGCCATCTGCTCGGCGACTGCGGCGGCGGGGCGTGGATCGGCAGGGCGGGCCTGGAGGCGGCCCTGCGGTCCTTCGACGGGCGGCGCGGCGGTTCGCCCGCGCTGCGGGCGCGCGCCGAGGCGCGGTTCGGCGCGCCCCTCTCCGGGCTGCCGGGGCTGCTGTATCCGCGGCCGGACCGGCCCGCGGTGCTCGCCTCGTTCGCCCCCGACGTGGGCCGGTGCGCGGCGGAGGGAGATCCGGTGGCCGTCGGCGTGCTGCACGCGGCGGCCGGGCACATCGCCGACGCCGCGGCCGCGGCGTGCCCGGCCTCCGGGGACTGCGAAGTCGCCCTCACGGGCGGCCTGCTGAAGCTCGGCGACGCCCTCCTGGCCCCTCTGGAGGCGGAACTGACGGCGCGTCTACCGCACGTCCGCCGTGTCCCCGCCGCGGGCGACCCGCTCGACGGCGCCGTCCGCATCGCCGCCGACCTCGCCCGTGACGCCCTCGAGCTGCCGCACGATCCCCAGCTGTTGCGGGTGACGACGCTTCCGTGACGAGGCGTCCGTGACGGCGCGCGCACGACGACGGACGAACGTCCGTGGGCGCACGACCGTGGACGCGCGACCGTGGACGCGCGACCGTGGACGCGCGACCGTGGACGCGCGACCGTGGACGCGCGACCGTGGACGCGCGACCGTGGACGCGCGATGACAGGCACAGGACGGCGAGCCGACCGGCGCGCCCGCCGACCGCGGCCGCGCACCCGTACGCGCGTCAACCGGAATGGTGACTTCCGAACTACCGGAAGCGTGACGTCCGCACTCTCCGACATATCCGTACGACAAAGCGGACTAATGCCTCTGACCTGCACCCTCCCCGAACAGGGAAGCCTCACAAGCCAGTAGCATGCGGCGCCATGAGCTCCCCCACTGGGCCCGCATCCGGCCTGCCTGTACGAATGCCGCGCCCCCGCCAGCCGGGCCGGCACCGACGCCCGGAGCCCGTCGCGGCTCCCGAGGGCGCGCCCGCGCTCGTCCTCGCCGTCCCCGGCGTCCCCAGCACCACCGCGCGCGGCCTCGCCGAAGAGGTCGCCAGCATCGCGCGCTCCGAGCTGCCCGGCCTGGACGTGCGGATCGGCTACGTCGACGGGGAGGACTCCGGCTCCGCCGAGTTCCCCACGCTGCGGGCCGTCCTCGCGCACACCGCCGCCCAGCGGGTCGCCCGCTACGAGCAGGCGCTGGCCGCCGGGGTCGAGGCCAAGGAGCCCGAGGGCGCCGACGCCGTCGTCGTGCCGCTGCTCGCGGGACCCGACGGCGCGCTGATGCACCGCGTCCGGCAGGCCGTGGCGGACAGCAGCGCCGCCGCCGAGCTGACCGATGTGCTCGGCCCGCACCCGCTGCTCGCCGAGGCCCTGCACGTGCGCCTGTCCGAGGCCGGTCTGGCCCGCGCCGACCGCGCCCGTCTCTTCACGGTGGCCACCGCGGCGGACGGCATCGTCCTGGCCACGGTCGGCGGCGAGGAGGCCGTACAGGCCGCCGGGATCACCGGCATGCTGCTCGCGGCGCGCCTCGCGGTGCCGGTGATGGCCGCGGCCCTGGACGTGGAGGGCTCCGTGGCGGCGACCGCCCAGCAGCTGCGCGGCGCGGGTTCGGCTCAGCTCGCGCTCGCCCCGTACCTGATCGGCCCCGAGGTCGACGCGCGCCTGCTCGACGCTGCGGCGCAGGACGCGGGCTGCGCCGTGGCCGGGGCGCTCGGCGCCTACCCGGCGATCGGCAAGCTGGCCCTGTCGCAGTACACCACGGCGCTGGGCATCGCCCCGCGGCCGTCGGGCGCGCCGGTGCGCTGACCGGCGTACGCCCCGTGATGCCGATGGGCCCGCACCCCGGACCGGGGTGGCGGGCCCATCGGCGTCGCGCGGCGCGGCCGCGGACGGACTGGACGGACTGACCGGGCGGGCTCAGCCGAAGACCACGCAGGAGGCCGCGGGGACGGCCACCGCGCCCGCGCGCCGCGGCAGCCCGGTGTCCGGGTCGACGGTGAACCAGGTGACGTCGCCGGAGCGCTCGTTGGCCGCGTACAGGAAGCGCCCGGAGGGGTCGAGGGTCAGGTCGCGGGGCCAGTGGCCGTCGCACGGGACGGTGGCGGTGAGGCGTGCGGTGTCGCCCTGCGGGTCGAGGGCGAAGACGGACAGGACGTCCTCGCCGCGCGTGGCCGTCCACAGGAAGCGGCCGTCGGGCGCGACGACGATCGCGGAGGGGTAGGCGTCGCCGTCCGGCGCCCCGGCGAGGACCGGTGTCTCGCTCAGCGGCTTCAGGCTGCCGTCGGCGGCGTCCCAGGCGCAGACAGTGAGGGTCGGCGCGAGTTCGTTGAGGACGTACGCGTGCTCGCCGCGCGGGTGGAAGGCCATGTGGCGCGGTCCTGAGCCAGGCCGGAGCGCGACCTCCCGGTGCAGGGTGAGCCGCCCGTCGCCGCCGAGGGCGCACACGCGCACGGAGTCGGTGCCGAGGTCGACGCTCACCACCCAGCGGCCGCTCGGGTCGGCGAGGACCTGGTGGGCGTGCGGGGCCTGCTGGCGCTGCGGGTGGGGCCCCGAGCCCTCGTGGCGCAGGACGGACGCCGGGGCGGGGGCGAGGCTTCCGTCGGCGTGGACGGGGACGGCGGTGAGGCTGCCGGAGCCGTAGTTCGCGGCGATGAGGTGGCCGTCGTGCAGCGTGAGGTGCGTGGGCGCGTCGCCCTGCACGGGCACGGGCCCGGCGAGCAGTTCGGGGCGGTCTCCGGGCCCCCCTGAGCTGCCGGAACCGGCTGATCCGCCGGAACCGCCGGAACCGCCGGAGACACGGAAGGCGGCGAGGGCGCCGTCGGAGGTCTCGCTCACCGCGTAGAGGGTGTCCGCGCCGGGCGCGAGCGCGAGGTAGGAGGGGTCGGGCACCGCGTCCGTGGCCGCGAGCACGGTCAGTGCCCCGCTGTCGGGGTCGACCGCCGCACTGACGACACCGGGCCCGCCCGCCGCCGTGAAGGACCCGACGTACGCCCGCCGTACCTGCCTGTCGCCCACTGCTCGCCCCTCTCCGCGCCGGTGCCGCACTCGTGCCCACCGGGACGCGTTCCCCAAGCCGTCGCGTGCCGAGTGGCACGCGTGGGGCCGACGGTAGCAGCTGGTCTGGACCACTAGGGGGCGGACCGCACCCCGGCCGCCAGGAATCCTCTACCAGCCGGTAACCAGAAGTCCGCCTGCCCTCCATCCCTCACCGTGACCATGACATCCGCGGCGCACGGCGCCGCGCCGAGCACCACGGAAATGTCGAGTACCAGAGAACAACAGCAGAGGGGAAACCGGAATGGGACGACGCGGTGTGCGTCAGCGGATCGGTACGGCAGCGGTGGTCGTGGCGGTGGGCCTGGGAGCGACGGCGACGACCGCCGCCTCGGCCCACGCGGCGCCGAGCGCTCCCGTCGGCGCGGTGGCGGCCCGGACGGCCGACGTCGACTACGCGACCTGGCAGCGGGACGTACGTGCCGTCGTCGACCGGGCCCTGCCGTATGTGAAGCAGCGCACCGCAGACGCCTCCGGGCAGAAGCTCGCGGTCGTCTTCGACATCGACAACACCACCCTGGAGACGGACTTCCACCCCTGGTGGCAGCTGCCCACCCCGGCCGTGCAGCCCTCCCTCGAACTCGCCGACTACGCCGCGTCGCGCGGTGTCTCCGTGTTCTTCGTGACCGCCCGGCCCGGCATCATCAAGAGCGTCACCCAGGCCAACCTGACGACACGGGGCTACCCCGTCAACGGCCTCTACGTGCGCGCGCTGCCCGACCTCTTCGACGAGGTCAGCGCCTACAAGACGCGCAGCCGCGCCGACATCGAGGCCAAGGGCTACACGATCATCGCGAACGTCGGCAACCGCGAGTCCGACCTCGTGGGCGGCCACGCGGAGCGGACGTTCAAGCTCCCCGACTACGACGGGAAGCTGTCCTGACGCCCGCGCCGCGCCCCGCACCGCCGGGCGCGGCGCCAGGGCCCGGCGCGGCGGGCGCGGGGACCGACTGCGCCTCGCGGGCCAGGAGGACGTCGGCATCTGGCGGCTGCGCGCCGATCCGACCGGCACGCCCCGGATCCACGTCCCAGACGTGCTCGACGCCTGACCGGGCGCCGGGGCCGGGCCCCGGCGCGGGCGGGCTCAGCCGCCGCTCAGCCGCGCCCGCCCCGGGGCCTGCAGCGGCTCGGCGAGCTGCGCCAGGGCCTGCTCCAGGCCGTGCACGTGGGCGAGCGCGCCTTCCACGACGCCGGCGTGGGCGGGGGCCGCGACGTCGGGCCGGCGCCCCGTTGCGGCCCCGGGCGCGGTCAGCGCCTCCACGGCGGCCTCCACGCGCCAGCACGCGGCGGTGAGGCGGTCGTCGTGCGAGGCCTCCGCGTCGGCGGCGACGGCCGCAAGGCCGCGGACCTCGCGCGCGCAGTCGTCCAGGAGGGCAAGGACCCGGCGCGCCCGCTCCTTGCGGGCGAGCAGCGGGTTGAGCGGGTGCAGCAGCGGCGCGAGCGAGAGCCGCACCCGGCCGAGGAGCGCCTCGAGCTCGGCGACGTGCGGGGCCGGGTCGGCGTCCGCCGTGCCGCGAAGGCGGGCCGCGGCCTCGGCAGTGCAGGCGTGGACGCAGCGCAGCGCCCGCTGGATCCAGCCGTCGGTGACGGCGTGGGTGGTGACGGGCAGCACCAGCAGGACCGCGAGCGCGGCGCCCAGGGCGCCGACGGCGGTCTCGCCGACCCGCAGGGCGAGCAGCGCCGGGTCGAGCACGCCGAGGAGGCCGTAGAGCATGCTCGCCATCACGGTGACCGCGAGCATCATCCACGTGTACGAGACGGCGGCGGTGTAGAAGATCCCGAAGACGCAGACCGCGACGATCACGGCGGCGGCGACCGGCTCCGTGTGCAGCGGCACGGCCAGGACGAAGCCGAGCGCGATGCCGAGCGCGGTTCCCAGGAACCGGCGGAAGCCGCGCACCAGCGTCTCGCCGCGCGAGGTGGTGTTCACGAACACCCACCAGGTGGCGCCGACCGCCCAGTACCAGCGCTCCTGGGACAGCAGCTGCCCCAGGGCGAGCGCGAAGGCCGCGCCCGCGGTGGCCTGGACCGCCTGTCGGGTGGTGGTCCGGGCGAGCCCGGTGGCCGCCAGGGGCGCGGGCACCGTCGCGGGCGGGAGGCCGCGTTCGTAGCACCACACGCCGAACCGGACGACGGCGGCCGCGCACACCGACAGCAGGATGGCCGCGAACAGCTCAGGAAGCTGGCCGGTGCGCGCGTGCAGGAACTGCGCCGCGAAGAACATCATGAACGCGAACACGCCGAGCGAGTGCCCCCGGGGCCCCCACCGGCGCGCGTACACGCCGAGGCCCGTGACGGCGAGGAACGCCACGTCCCGCACCAGCGGGTAGTCGTGCAGCGTGGCCGCGAGAGCGAGCACGGGGAGGCCGACGACGGGCAGCAGCGCCGTGGTCCCGGCCTGGCCGCGCACCGTCGGGTCCAGGACCGTGAAGAGCGCGAGCAGCGCGGCGAGACCGCCGATGATGGCCGCGACGAGTGAGTGCCCGACCAGGCCGCACAGGGCCACGGCCGCTCCGATGCCGAGCACCGCCCGGCTCGCGCTGCGCAGGCGTAGCAGCCCCGGGTCGGGCGCGACGAACGCTCTCTTCAGCACCAGCGTGTGTGCTCCTTCCCGCAGCTGCCCGGATCCGCGCAGCTGCGTCCGCATGAAAAAGGCGCCGCGGAATCCGCAGCGCCATCGACGGGTACATCACATCATCAACAGGCCCGTTGGCTCAACCTGACCGTGATCCACTGAGCCATTGGCATACTTTGATGTCCTCATACTCTGTCGCGAACGGGCCATCGGGCCATCATGTCCGCAGGTCAGCGGCGCTTGCCCCGCACCGGGACGGCGTACGGCAGCACCGTGACGGCCACCGACGGCAGGCCCGCCAGGGCGTGGGCGAGGTGTTCGCCGCCGCCGCGGTGCAGCAGCCTGCCGAGGGTGGTGCGGTAGGCCCGGTGCGGGATGAGCAGGGTCAGCGCGGTGTCGCCGTCCGCCGTCGTGGCGGCCGCGTGGTCGATCAGGGCCCGCTCCAGACGGCGGTCCTGGCAGTCGACGACCTCCAGCGGCACGTCCGTCGCCTCGCTCTGCGTCCAGCGCGCCGCGAGCCGTTGCGCGCGCGGCCCGTCGACGGCGACGTGCACGGCCCGCACCTCGTCCGGGCGGATCTCGTGGGCGTACCGCAGCGCCTGGAAGACGGCCGGGTCGAAGGCGTCGACCAGGATCTGCACCACGTGCCGTCGCCAGCGCGGCCGGTCGTTCTCCTCGGCGGGCGGCAGCGCCTCCAGGGCCTCCGCCTCGGCCCGGTACTCGCGGTTGATGCGGATGAGCACCCACACGCCGAGCGGGAAGACCACGACGACCAGCCAGGCGCCCTCGGTGAACTTGGTGACGGCGAAGATGAGCACGACGGCCGCCGACACCACGGCGGCGCTCGCGTTGACAGCGATCTTCCAGGGGCGGCCGCGTTCGCGGCGCCGCAGGTGGTAGGCGGTCAGCCCGGCTCCCGCCATGGTGAAGGCGGTGAACACCCCGATCGCGTAGAGCGCGACCAGCTTGTCCACGTTGGCGTTGGTCACGAGGAGCAGGGCCAGGGAGACCGTCGCCAGGCTGATGATGCCGTTGGAGAAGACCAGCCGGTGGCCGCGCCGGGTGAGCTGCCGGGGCAGGAAGCGGTCCTCGGCGACGAAGCTCGCCAGATGGGGGAAGCCGGTGAACGGCGTGTTCGCCCCGGTGTAGAGGATCAGGGCGGTGGCCAGCTGGACGAAGACCAGGCCCGCCGTCCCCGCCCAGCCGCCGCCGAAGACGAGATGGGCCTCCTGCGCGATCACCGTGGGGGTGCCGTCGGTGTAGGGCAGCGCGTGGGTGAGGTGGGCGAGCCAGGAGATCCCGAGCACGAGGACGCCCAGCGCACAGCTCATCGCGATCAGGGTGCGGCGGGCGTTGACGCCCTGGGGCTCGCGGAACACGGAGATGCCGTTGGAGATCGCTTCGAGCCCCGTGAGCGAGGAGCCGCCGTTGGCGAACGCGCGCAGCACCATGAACAACGAGGCTCCGTACAGCCAGCCGTCGCCCGCCTCGCCCAGCGGCACCGCGCCCGCCGCGCGCACGTCGGCGTGCGGCAGTTCCCCGAGCGCCCAGCGGACCACCCCGACCAGGAGCATCAGGCCGACAGCCGCCATGAACAGGTACGCGGGCACGGCGAAGACCCGTCCGGCCTCCTTGAGCCCGCGCAGATTACCGTACGCGAGCAGCAGGATCACGCCGACGCTGAACGGCACCTGGAGATGGTCCAGGCCGGTCCAGTCGTTGCCGACCAGGTGCGCCAGCGAGATGAGCGCGTTGGTGCCCGCCGACACCTGTACGGCAACCGTGACGACGTAGTCGACGAGCAGCGCGACGGCCGCGATCTGCGCGACGTCGGGCCCGAAGTTCTCCCGGGCCACGACGTACGAGCCGCCCGCCCGCGTGTAGATCATGACGACGTCGCAGTAGCACAGCGTCAGCAGCACGAGGATCAGCAGGATCGCCCCGGTCACCGGCATCAGCAGGGTGAAGGCGGCCACGCCGACGACGGGAACGAGGACGCGCAGTATCTCCTCGCTGCCGTACGCCGACGAGCTCACGCAGTCCGAGGCGAGCACGCCGAGCGCGGTGCGGTTGTCGAGCTTCTCCTTGCGGATGCGCGCGGTGACCAGAGGCGGCCCCAGGAGCATCCGCTTCAGGCGGTACGGGACGGATTCCGGGACGCCCGCGGGGCGGTCGGTCGTGGCCATGGCTCCATGACACCGGTGCCCGGCGCGGAAGCCGAGGGGCCACCCCGGCCAAGAGCCGATCGGCGTACCGGCCGGCATGCGGCGGCCCGGGGCAACCCTGGTCCGCGGTGGGGCCGCGGGACTGGGCCATTGGTACAGTCGGCCGCGATCAATCCGCGCACCGAGGAGGCCAAGGGCCCATGGCGGTCGACGAGCTGGACACCCGTATCCTGCGGCTGCTCCTGGAGCAGCCGCGCACGAGCGTGCGGGAGTACGCGCGTGTGCTCGGCATCGCACGCGGGACGCTCCAGGCGCGCCTCGACCGCATGGAGCGCGACGGGGTGATCACGGGCACGGGCCCCTTCCTGTCCCCCGCGGCCCTGGGCCACCCGGTCCTCGCCTTCGTGCACATCGAGGTGACGCAGGGGCATCTGGACGAGGTCGGAGACGCCCTGGCCGCCGTGCCGGAGATCATCGAGGCCTTCTCCATCACCGGCGGCGGCGATCTGCTGACGCGGGTGGCCGCCCGCGACAACGGGCACTTGGAGGACGTCATCCAGCGTCTGATCCAGCTGCCGGGCGTGGTGCGCACCCGTACGGAGATGGCGCTGCGCGAACGCGTGCCGCACCGGCTCCTGCCGCTCGTCGAGTCGGTGGGCAGGGCCACGGCCAAGGAGACGACGCAGACCCGCGAGCCCCGGGAGAGGTGACGGCGGCCACTTCGGCTTGATCGCGTCCTTGGCATGCTGAGGGCATGAGCGCCCTGAACGACATCTCGGTCATCTTCGATCTCGACGGCACCCTCGTGGACAGCGAGCCCAACTACTTCGAGGCGGGGCGGCAGCTGCTCGCCGAGCAGGGGGTCACGGACTTCACCTGGCAGGACCACGAGCGGTACGTGGGCATCTCCACGCAGGAGACCCTGGCCGACTGGAAGGAGACGTACGGCCTGAGCACCCCGCTCCCCGAGCTGCTCGCGGACAAGAACCGGCGCTATCTGGAGCTGGCCCGTACGTCCACGCGCGTGTACCCGCAGATGGCGGCGTTCGTGGAGCTGCTGCACGCGGCGGGGGTGCCGATGGCGGTGGCCTCCGGTTCCTCGCGGGCCGCGATCGGCGCGATCCTGGAGGGCACGGGTCTCGACGCGTGGCTCAAGACGTATGTGTCGGCCGACGAGGTCGCGCACGGCAAGCCCGCGCCGGACGTCTTCCTGGCCGCCGCGGAGCTGCTCGGCGCCGACCCCGCGCGCTGCGTGGTCCTGGAGGACGCGGTGCCGGGCGCCCTGGCGGCACGGGCGGCGGGCATGCGGTGCGTCGCGATCCCCTACGTTCCCGCGCAGGCGGACGACCCGGCGTTCGCCGCGGCGGAGCTCCTGGTGCGGGGCGGGCAGGCGGAGTTCTCCGCGCGGGCGGTGGTGGACTGGCTCGGCGGGCGCTAGCACCCGAGGGGCGCGGGAGCGTGTTCTCAAGCGGCTCCGCCGCGCGGGCGCGCCCAGCCGCGACGGGCCCGCGGACAAGCGGCGGGCCCGTCGCGGTGACCCCGGTGAGGCCCTACCGGTGCCGGAACACCGGCGGGCGCTTCTCCACGAACGCGTCCATCCCTTCCTTCTGGTCCGCGACGGCGAACACCGCGTGGAACAGCCTGCGTTCGAAGCGGACGCCTTCCGTGAGGGTGGTCTCGAAGGCGCGGTTCACCGCTTCCTTGGCCATCATCGCGACGGGCAGCGACATGCCCGCCACGGTCTCGGCCACCGCCAGGGCCTCGGTGAGCAGGTCGGCGGCGGGCACGACCCGGGAGACGAGCCCCGCGCGTTCGGCCTCGGCGGCGTCCATGGTGCGGCCGGTCAGACACAGCTCCATGGCCTTGGCCTTGCCGACGGCGCGAGTGAGGCGCTGGGAGCCGCCGATGCCGGGGATCACCCCGAGCTTGATCTCGGGCTGTCCGAACACCGCGGTGTCGGAGGCGAGCAGGACGTCGCAGAGCATGGCGAGTTCGCAGCCGCCGCCGAGGGCGTAGCCGGAGACGGCCGCGACCGTCGGCGTGCGCAGCTGGGCGAGCCGGTCCCACGCGGTGAACCAGTCGCTGAGGTACATGTCCAGATAGCCGCGCGGCCGCATCTCCTTGATGTCGGCGCCCGCGGCGAACGCCTTCGCGGACCCGGTCAGGACGATGCAGCCGACGTCCGGGGACCGGTCGAGCTCCTCGGCCGCCGCGACGACCTCCCGCATGAGCTGGAGGTTGAGGGCGTTCAGCGCCTCGGGCCGGTCGAGGGTGAGCAGGGCCGTGCGCGGGGCGGCCGCCGGGTCGACGAGGATGGTTTCGTACGCCCTGGCGGCACGGGCCGCCGCGGCGGGGGTGTCCGCGGGTTCACTCATGCGTCTGTCCTTCCGGATTCCTGAGGGTCTCGACGATCCCGGAGAAGTCCCGCTCGGCGCCGGGCCCCTGGGCGAAGTCCCGGTACATCGCCGCCGCGCGCAGGCCGAGTTCGGCGCGCACCCCGCCCGCGCCGATCGCGGCGGCGGCGAGGCCAAGGTCCTTGGCCATCAGGGCGGCGGCGAAGCCGGGGCGGTAGTCGCGGTCGGCGGGCGAGCCGGGAACCGGGCCCGGCACGGGGCAGTTGGTGGTGAGCGCCCAGCACTGGCCGGACGCCGTGGACGCCACGTCGTACAGGGCCTGGTGGGACAGGCCGAGGCTCTCGCCGAGGACGAAGGCCTCGCTCACGGCGATCATCGAGATGCCGAGGATCATGTTGTTGCAGATCTTCGCGGCCTGCCCGGCGCCCGCGGCCCCGCAGTGCACGGCCTTCTTGCCCATGGCGGCGAGGAGGGGCTCGGCGCGCGCCACGTCCGCGGCGGAGCCGCCGACCATGAAGGTGAGCGTGCCCGCCGCCGCGCCCACGACGCCGCCGGACACCGGGGCGTCGACGGCGGCGTGCCCCGCGGCGGTGGCCGCCGCGTGGGCGGCGCGGGCGTCGGCGACGTCGATCGTGGAGCAGTCCACGAACAGCGTGCCGGGCCGGGCCGCGCCGAGCAGGCCCTCGTCCTCGTAGAGGGAGAGGACGTGCCGGCCCGCGGGGAGCATGGTGAAGACGACGTCCGCCCCGGCCACGGCGGCCACCGCCGAAGGGGCGGCCTCGACCCCCGCGGCCACGGCGGCGGCGAGCGCCCGGGGCACCAGGTCGTGGCCCACGACGCGGTGTCCGGCCCGGACGAGGTTGGCGGCCATCGGGCCGCCCATGTGGCCGAGGCCCACGAAGGCGACGACGCGGGACCGGTCCTGTGCTGCGGGGTTCACCACGGCTCCTCCTGTGCGGGTTCGCCGCCGCCGAGCACGAGGTCGCGCGCGCCGAGCGGCAGGAAGTAGCGGTCCACGTCGGCGGCGGTGACCTCGGCGAGCGTGGCCGGGGACCAGCGCGGGGCCCGGTCCTTGTCGATGACCTGGGCGCGGATGCCCTCGACGAGGTCGGCGGAGCCGAGGGCCGCGCACGACACGCGGTACTCCTGCTCAAGGACCCGTTCGAGCGGCCCGAGCCGCCGGGCGTCGCGCAGCGCCCTGAGGGTGACCTTGAGGGCGGTGGGCGACTTGCCGAGCAGGGTCTCGGCGGCCTCCTTCGCGGCCGGTGAGCCGTGGGCCCGGAGGCGGTCGACGATCTCCTCGACCGTGGCGGCCGGATAGCAGACGTCGATCCACTCCCGGTGCCCGGCGAGCGTCCCGGCCGGTGCCTCGGTCACGTACCGGGCGAGGACGTCGCGCACCGGCTGTGTCGCGAGGTCCGCGACGAGCCGCGGCAGGTCGGCGGAGGGGACGAAGTGGTCGGCGAGGCCGCACAGGAGGGCGTCCCGCGCGCCCACGGGCTCGCCGGTGAGGGCCAGATGGGTGCCGAGTTCGCCGGGCGCGAGGCCGAGCAGATGGGTACCGCCGACGTCGGGCACGAAGCCGATGCCGGTCTCCGGCATGGCGATCCGGGAGCGCTCGGTGACGACGCGGACGCTGCCGTGGGCGGAGACGCCGACGCCGCCGCCCATCACGATGCCGTCCATGACGGCGACGTAGGGCTTGGGGTAGCGGGCGATGCGGGCGTTCAGGCGGTACTCGTCGCGCCAGAAGTCCGCGGACGCCCCGCCGCCGGTGCGCGCGTCCTCGTGGATCTGCCGGATGTCGCCGCCCGCGCACAGCCCGCGTGCGCCCGCGCCGGTGAGGACGACGGTCTCGACGGCCGGGTCCGCCGCCCAGGCGGTCAGCGCCTCGTCGACGGCGCGGACCATGGCGTGGGTCAGGGCGTTCAGGGCGCGCGGCCGGTTGAGAGTGAGGTGGCCGGCCCGGCCCTCGGTGCGGATCAGGACGGGGTCGCCGGTCATCGCAGCGCCCCCGTGAGGCCGCGGGCCACGATCAGGCGCATGATCTCGTTGGTTCCTTCCAGGATGCGGTGCACGCGCAGGTCACGGACCAGCTTCTCGATGCCGTACTCCGTCAGATAGCCGTAGCCGCCGTGGAGTTGGAGGGCGCGGTCGGCGACGGAGTGGCCGGTGTCGGTGGCGAACCGCTTGGCCATGGCGCACAGCTGCGGCGCCTGCGGGTCGCCCTGGTCGAGGGCCTGCGCGGCCTGCCGGACCAGGGCGCGGGCCGCCGCCAGCTCGGTCGCCATGTCGGCGAGCTCGAAGCGCAGCGCCTGGGCGTCCAGCAGCGGGGCGCCGAAGGCCTCCCGGTCCGCGAGGTGGACGAGGCTGCGGTCGAGGGCGCTGCGGGCGCCGCCGAGGGAGCAGGCGGCGATGCCGAGGCGGCCGCCGTTCAGGGCGTTCATGGCGATGCGGAAGCCGTTGCCCGCGCCGCCGAGCAGCCGGTCGGCGGGGACGCGCACGCCGTCGAGGACGACCTGCCGGGTGGGCTGCGCGTTCCAGCCCATCTTCTTCTCGTTCGCGCCGAAGGACAGGCCCGGGTCGTCGCGTTCGACGACGAACGCGGACACGCCGTCGGGTCCGCCGCCGCCGGTGCGGGCCATCACCACGTACACGTGCGCGGCGCCCGCGCCGGAGATGAACTGTTTGACGCCGGTGAGGACGTACGCGTCCCCGTCGCGCTCGGCGCGGGTGCTCAGCGCCGCGGCGTCCGAACCGGCCCCCGGCTCGGTGAGGCAGTAGCTGCCGAGCCGGTCCATGGAGGTCAGCGGCCCCAGCCAGCGGGCGCGCTGGGCGCGGTCGCCGTAGTGGTCGATCATCCAGGCGACCATGTTGTGGATGGACAGATAGCCCGCGACGGAGGGGCAGCCGGAGGCGAGGGCCTCGAAGACGAGGACGCCGTCGGACCGGGTCAGGCCGGAGCCGCCCGCGGCCTCGTCGACGTAGACGCCGCCGAGCCCGAGGTCCGCGGCCTTGCGCAGCACGTCGACCGGGAAGTGCTTGTCCTGGTCCCAGGTGAGGGCGTGCGGGGCGAGGTGTTCCTCGGCGAAGTCGAGGGTGGTCTCGACGAGGGCGAGCTGGTCCTCGCCGAGCAGGGTGGTGGTCGTGACGGTCATCGGGGCGCTCACGCCATCGTCGGGATCGTGAAGCTCGCGCCTTCCTTCGCCCCGGAGGGCCAGCGCGAGGTGACGGTCTTGGTGCGGGTGTAGAAGCGGATGGCGTCGGGGCCGTGCTGGTTGAGGTCGCCGAATCCGGAGCGCTTCCAGCCGCCGAAGGTGTGGTAGGCGACGGGGACCGGGATGGGGACGTTGACGCCGACCATGCCGGTGTCCACGCGCCGGGTGAAGTCGCGGGCGGTGTCGCCGTCGCGGGTGAAGAGCGCGACGCCGTTGCCGTAGGGGTGCTCGGTGGGCAGCCGCAGCGCCTCTTCGTAGTCGGCGGCCCGTACGACGGACAGGACGGGGCCGAAGATCTCCTCCTGGTAGATCCTCATGTCCGGGGTGACGCGGTCGAAGAGCGAGGCGCCCGCGAAGAAGCCGCCCTCGTGGCCGGGCAGGGTGACGTCACGGCCGTCGACGACGAGTTCGGCGCCCTCCTCGACGCCGAGGTCGACGTAGGCGCGGACGCGCTCGACGGCGTCGCGGCCGACCAGCGGCCCGAAGTCGGCCTCGGGGTCGTCGGAGCGGCCGATGCGCAGCGAACCGACGCGCTCCTTGAGGCGGGCCACCAGGGCGTCGGCGGTGGCCTCGCCGACCGGGACGGCCACGGAGATCGCCATGCAGCGCTCGCCCGCGGAGCCGTAGCCCGCGCCGATCAGCGCGTCGACGGCCCTGTCGAGGTCCGCGTCCGGCATCACGATCATGTGGTTCTTGGCGCCGCCGAAGCACTGGGCGCGCTTGCCGTGCGCGGCGGCGGTGGCGTACACGTGCGCGGCGATCGGCGTGGAGCCGACGAAGCCGAGCGCCTTGACGCGCGGGTCCTCCAGGAGCGTGTCGACGGCCTCCTTGCCGCCGTTGACGACGTTCAGGACGCCCGGCGGCAGGCCCGCTTCGAGGAACAGCTCGGCCAGACGCAGCGGGACGGAGGGGGCGCGCTCGGAGGGCTTGAGGACGAAGGCGTTGCCGCAGGCGAGCGCGGGCGCGGCCTTCCAGAGCGGAATCATCGCGGGGAAGTTGAAGGGCGTGATCCCGGCGACGACGCCGAGGGGGCGGCGCAGCGAGTGCACGTCGATGCCGGTTCCGGCGTTGTCGGTGAACTCGCCCTTGAGCAGGTGCGGGATGCCCGCGGCGAACTCCACGACCTCCAGACCGCGCTGGAGGTCGCCGTGCGCGTCGGCGACGGTCTTGCCGTGCTCGGACGACAACAGGTGCGCGAGGGCGTCGCGTTCGTCCTCGACGAGCTGGAGGAACCGCAGCAGGACGCGGGCGCGGCGCTGCGGGTTCCACTCGCCCCAGGCGGGCTGCGCCTTCGCGGCGTTCGCGATCGCCGCCTCGGTGTCCGCGCGGTGCGCGAGCGGTACGCGTGCCTGGACGTCACCGGTGTTGGGGTCGTACACGTCGGCGTGCGTTCCCGATGTTCCCGGGGTGTGCTCGCCGCCGATGAAATGGGTCAGTTCACGGACCATGGGGACCTGCTTCTCTCGTCAGGTGCGGTCCGGGGATGGCAGGGCTGGGCCGCGCGCCGCCACAGGGCACGCCGAACAGCCGTCAGGCAGCGGGGATCACCGCTCGCAGGTCCGGATCTCCAGGGTCGCGGGTGCGCACCGGGGCCATGCGTGTCTGCTCCATCCTCGTGGACAACACGGAACACCCCGCGGCCGGTATCCTGACTCCCGGATCAGCGCGCGCTCCCCCGCCTTCCCGACGGACTTCTCCGTCAGTGGCGTCGATCCTCCACGGGAACGCGCTCCCCGGTCACAGTGGCGGGACCGTGCCGGATTCACACCGGCTTCCCTGCACCGCGGGCCTTGGTCACGACGATATACTTGGACGTCCTAGTAAGTCCACGGAGGCCAACCCCTACCGCACCCCTGACACCCCCGAAGGGGCACGGGGAGCCGCGCGACCAGCCACGACGGACCTCAGGTGAACGGCCGTCGTGGCTGCTCGCGCCGCGCTCAGGCGCCGAGTTCCTCGCGTACGACTCCGGGGAGTCCGGCCACCGCGGCCGCGAGCGCGTCCCGGTCCGTCCCGGCGCCCTGCGCCACCTCGTCCGAGCCGCCGCCGCGGCCGCCGAGCAGCCGCTTGACCAGGGCGGACGCGGACAGGCCCGCCGACCGTGCCGCCTCGTTCACCGCCACGGCGAGCACCGGCCTGTCGCCGGAGAGGGTCACGGCGGCCACGCCCGGCCGCTCGGGGCGCAGCCGTCCGCGCACTTCGAGGGCCAGGGCCCGCGCGGCGCCCGCGTCGCCCTCGGCCGTCGCGGTGGCCACGTACGCGCCGCCCACCTCGACGGCCCGCCCGGCGAGCTCGGCGGCGCGCGCGGCACGGGCCGCCTGCCGCAGGCGTTCGTTCTCCCGGTCGGCGGCCTTGAGCCGGGCGAGCAACGCGGCGACGCGGTCGGGGAGTTCGGCGCGCGGCGCCTGGAGCTGCTCGGCGATGCCGGCGAGGAGGTCGCGCTCGCGCGCGAGGTAGCCGAAGCCCTCGATGCCGACCGCGGCCTCCAGGCGCCGCATGCCCGCGCCCACCGACGACTCGGCGGTCAGCGCGATGACGCCGATCTGCGCGGCGTGCTCGACGTGGGTGCCGCCGCACAGCTCGCGCGACCAGGCGCCGCCGATCTCGACCACCCGGACCCGCTCGCCGTACGTCTCGTCGAACAGCGCGAGCGCGCCGAGCTCCTTGGCCTCGGGCAGCGTCATCCAGCGCACGCCGACGGGCAGGTCGCGGCGGAGGGCGCGGTTGGCGGCCTCCTCGACCTCGCTGCGGACGGTGGCGGAGAGGCCGCCGCGCCAGGGGAAGTCGAGGCGCAGCTGGCCCGGGCGGTTGTAGGAGCCGGACTGCAGGGCGGTCGGGCCGAGGATCTCGCGCAGGGCGGCGTGCAGCACGTGGGTGCCCGAGTGGGCCTGGCGCGCGCCGAGGCGCCACTCGGGGTCGACGGCCGCGTGCACGGCGTCGCCGACGGCCACCTCCCCTGCCGCGACGCGGATCTGATGGGCCACCAGGCCGGGCAGCGGCCGCTGCACGTCGAGCACCTCGGCCTCCAGCGAGGCCCCGGTGAGCCGTCCGGCGTCGCTGTCCTGGCCACCGGACTCGGCGTAGAACGGGGTGCGGTCGAGGACGGCGGTGACGATCTCGCCGTCCCGGGCGACCGGTACGGGACCCGCGGGGCCCAGCAGCGCGAGGACGCGGGAGTCCGTCGCCAGGGTGTCCCAGGCGCGCCAGTCGGTGGGCCCGTGCGCGTCGAGGACGGCGCGCAGGGCCGAAGTGTCGGGGGCGGAGCCGGACTTGCGGGCGCGGGCGTCGGCGCGGGCCCGCTCGCGCTGCTCGCGCATGAGCGCCGTGAAGCCGTCGCGGTCGACCTCGACGCCCTGTTCGGCGGCCATTTCCAGGGTGAGGTCGATGGGGAAGCCGTAGGTGTCGTGCAGCAGGAAGGCCTGGGCGCCGGGCAGGTGGCGCCCGCCGTCGGCCTTGACCCGGGTGACCGCGGTGTCCAGGACGGTGGTGCCCTGCTTGAGGGTGGCGCGGAAGGCGTCCTCCTCGCCCTGGGCCTGGTCGGCGATGCGCGCGAAGGCGTCGGCGACCTCCGGGTAGCTCGGCGCCATCCGGTCGCGGGCGACGGCGAGCAGGTCCGCGAGCGCCGGGTCGCCGTACCCGAGCTGGCGCAGGGAGCGCACGGCGCGGCGCAGGATGCGGCGCAGCACGTAGCCGCGGCCCTCGTTGCCGGGCGCGGTGTTGTCGGCGAGCAGCATCAGGGCGGTGCGGACGTGGTCGGCGACGACGCGCAGACGGACGTCGGCGGTGGCGTCGGCGCCGTAGCGGACCCCGGCGAGCTCGGCGGCGCGGTCGAGGACGGGCCGGGTCTCGTCGGTCTCGTACAGGTTGTCGACGCCCTGGAGGAGGGTGGCCATGCGCTCCAGGCCCATGCCGGTGTCGATGTTACGGCGGGGCAGTTCGCCGAGGATCGGGAAGCCGGTCTTGCCGGTGCCCTCGCCGCGTTCGTACTGCATGAAGACGAGGTTCCAGAACTCCATGTACCGGTCCTCGTCGACGGCGGGGCCGCCCGCGCGGCCGAGGGCGGGGCCCCGGTCGTAGAACAGCTCCGAGGACGGTCCGCACGGGCCGGGCACGCCCATGTGCCAGAAGTTGTCCTCGTCGCCGCGCGCCACGATCCGCTCGTCGGGCAGCTCCGCGAGCCGCCGCCACAGGGCGCGCGCCTCGGTGTCGGAGTGGTGCACGGTGACCCAGATCCGGGCCGGGTCGAGGCCGTAGCCGCCGTCGGCGACGGGGCGGGTGCTCAGCTCCCAGGCGTAGGCGATGGCCTCCTCCTTGAAGTAGTCGCCGAAGGAGAAGTTGCCGTTCATCTGGAAGAACGAGCCGTGCCGGGTGGTCTTGCCCACCTCCTCGATGTCGAGGGTGCGCACGCACTTCTGCACGCTGGTGGCGCGCGGCCACGGCGGTGCCACCTCGCCGGTCAGATACGGCTTGAACGGCACCATGCCCGCGTTGACGAACAGGAGCGTCGGGTCGGGCGTGGGCAGCGGGGCGCTGGGCACCACGGTGTGGCCGCGCTCGGCGAAGAAGTCGAGGAAGCGGGTGCGGATGTCGGCGGTGCGCAAGGCGTGCTCCGGGCGGGGGCTCAGGGTGACAGGGGCGGGGCGGCGGCGGTGCGCGCCGGGTGGTGGGGGCCGAGGAAGACGGCGGTGCCGTGGCCGTCGGGGGCGGGGTGGGTGACCTGCCGCCAGCCGAGCCGCTCGTAGAAGCGGACGGTGGCGTCGGCCCGCACGGACGTGAGCAGCCAGCAGCGGGCGTCGGGCGCGTCGCGCGTGACCGCTTCGAGGAGCGTACGGCCGAGTCCGCGCCCGTGCGCGCCGGGCACGACGGCGAGTTCGTCGACCTCCAGGCCGCCGCACAGCCAGGCGGCGGTGCGCTCGGCGCCGAGCGCGGCGGTGACGCGCGGGTAGGAGCGGGCGTCCGGCAGCGGGGTGCTCGACGTCCAGGCCGTGGCGAAGCCGAGCACCCGCTCGCCGTCGAGGGCGACGGCGCCCGCGAAGCCGGGCCGGGCGGCGTCGGCCGCGAGGCGCGTCAGATACCCGTCGGCCTCGGCGGGCTCCGCGTGCCAGGGCGGCTCGGCGAACGCGGCGGCGTAGACGGCGCGGATGCCCTCGCGGTGGGCGAGCAGGCCGGGGCCCGCGAGGCGGTGCACGACGGCGGCCATCAGGCGGCCCTCGCGACGCGGGCGACGGGGTGCAGCGCGGCGTGCTCAAGGGGCGCCGAGGGGTCGATGGACACGTCGAGGGGTGCGGGCTCGGCGCCCGCGCGCACCAGGAGGTCGCCGACGGCGGCGATCATCGCGCCGTTGTCGGTGCACAGGCCCAGCGGCGGGACGCGCAGGGTGATCCCCGCGGCCCGGCAGCGCTCCTCGGCGAGGGCCCGCACCCGGGAGTTGGCGGCGACGCCGCCGACGACCACGAGCGTGCCCACGCCGTGCGCGGCGCAGGCCGCGACCGCCTTGCGGGTCAGGACGTCGGCGACGGCCTCCTGGAGCGCGGCGGCCCCGTCGGCGACCGGCAGTTCGCGGCCCCGGTGGCTCTCGGCCCAGCGGGCCGCGGCGGTCTTCAGACCGGAGAACGAGAAGGCGTACGGGTCGTCGCGCGGCCCGGTCAGGGGGCGCGGGAAGGCCACCGCGTCCGACGAGCCCGCGCGGGCCGCGCGGTCGACGGCGGGGCCGCCCGGGTAGGGCAGGCCGAAGACGCGGGCCACCTTGTCGAAGCACTCCCCCGCGGCGTCGTCCAGGGTGTCGCCCAGGTGGGTGATGGGGTCCCGGGCGAGGTCGCGCACGAGCAGCAGCGAAGTGTGGCCGCCGGAGACGATGAGGACCACGCACGGGTCCGGCAGCGGCCCGTGCTCCAGGGTGTCGGCGGCGACGTGCCCGGCCAGGTGGTGCACGCCGTACAGCGGTACGTCGAGTGCGTACGCGAGGCCCTTCGCCCCGGCGAGGCCGACCTGGAGGGCGCCGGAGAGGCCCGGCCCGGTCGTCACGGCCACCGCGCCGATGTCGCCGAGCCGCAGCCCCGCCCGGTCGAGGGCGCTGCGGACCACCGGGTTCAGCGCGTGCACGTGGGCGCGGGCGGCGATCTCGGGGACGACGCCGCCGAAGCGGGCGTGCTCGTCCATGCTGGACGCGACGGCGTGCCCGAGCAGCTGCCCGTCCCGCACGAGACCTGCCCCGGTCTCGTCGCACGAAGACTCGATCCCCAGAACGATCCGAGGGGGTGCCATGCGTGTACTCCCGCTTCTTCCGCGTGCCGACCGGCCCAGCTAATGCGGCTCCATAGTAATTGCAATCAATATGCAATAAGCCGCGCCTGTCGTCTTCCCCCCTCCCCCGGACAGGGGTTCATCACCTACGCTTGCGGCGCGACTGGTTCGTCCTGCCCGCCAGGCAGTGGCGTCGTAAGAGGGAACCCGGTGGAAATCCGGGACTGCCCCGCAGCGGTGAGTGGGAACGACCGCCGTCATACGCACTGGGTCCGGCACGGACCCGGGAAGCGACGGCCAGTAGGTGACCTCCTCGGAGGTCTCGCCCGCGAGTCCGAAGACCTGCCCGTTGCCCGTGCGCGCCCCGGCGTGCGCGGCTCACCGGTGACCTCGTGGGCGGGTCGGCGTACACATCGGGCACAGGCGCGCGGCCATCGACGGCCGTGGCCGGTCGGCCGGTCTGTTGCTCCTTCGCGCTCCCGATCGTCCCGGGACCCACACGACATTGCTCGCGAAGGAGAGTTCTGTGACAGACAAGTCCGCAGCCGCGGCGGCACGGGCCACCGTGTACGGCTACCCCCGCCAGGGCGCAGACCGGGAGTTGAAGAAGGCCGTCGAGGGCTACTGGAAGGGCCGCGTCAGCGCTGCGGGCCTGCGGGAGACGGCGGCCCTACTGCGCCGCACGAACTGGGAGCAGCTCGCGGACGCCGGTGTCCACGAGGTGCCGACCGGCGACTTCTCGTACTACGACCACGTCCTGGACACGAGCGTGATGGTCGGCGCGATCCCCGCGCGGCACCGCGCCGCCGTCGCGGCGGACCCGCTGGACGGCTACTTCGCGATGGCCCGGGGCACCGCGGAGGTGGCGCCCCTCGAAATGACCAAGTGGTTCGACACCAACTACCACTACCTGGTGCCGGAGCTGGGCCCGGACACCGTGTTCGCGGCGGACGCGACGAAGCAGGTCGCCGAGGTGAAGGAGGCGCTCGCGCTCGGCCTCGCCGCGCGCCCCGTGCTCGTCGGCCCGGTCACCTATCTGCTGCTCGCCAAGCCCGCGCCGGACGTCGATCCGGGCTTCGAGCCGCTGACCCTCCTGGACCGGCTGCTTCCGGTGTACGCGGAGGTCCTCGCCGATCTGCGGGCGGCGGGCGCCGCCTGGGTGCAGCTGGACGAGCCCGCGCTCGTGCAGGACCGCACGCCCGCCGACCTGAACGCGGCGGCCCGCACCTACCGCGACCTGGGCGCGCTCGACGACCGTCCGAAGCTGCTCGTCGCCTCCTACTTCGACCGGCTCGGCGAGGCGCTCCCCGTGCTCGCCAAGGCGCCCGTGGACGGGCTGGCCGTCGACTTCACGGGGCCCGCCGCCGCCAACCTGGACGACCTCGCGCGGGCGGGCGGCCTGCCCGGCAAGCGCCTGGTCGCGGGGGTCGTCGACGGGCGCAACATCTGGATCAACAACCTGGAGAAGTCCCTCAGCACCCTCGGCACCCTGCTCGGGCTCGCCGACCGCGTGGACGTCGCCGCCTCCTGCTCCCTGCTGCACGTGCCGCTGGACGCCGCCGTCGAGCGCGACATCGACCCGCAGGTCGCCCGCTGGCTCGCCTTCGCCCGGCAGAAGACGACCGAGCTGGTCACCCTGGCCCGCGGCCTGTCCCAGGGCCCGGACACCATCGCCGCCGAACTCGCCGCGAACCGCGCCGACCTGGCGTCGCGCGCGGGCTCCGCGCTCACCCACGACCCGGCAGTGCGCGCCCGCGCCGCCGCCGCGACCGCCGCCGACGCCCGGCGCGCGCAGCCCTACCCCGAGCGGGCCGCCGCCCAGCGCGCGAGCCTGGGCCTGCCGCTGCTCCCGACGACCACCATCGGCTCGTTCCCGCAGACCACCGAACTGCGGGCGGCCCGCGCCGACCTGCGCGCGGGCCGCATCGACACGGCCCGGTACGAGGAGCGCATCGAGTCCGAGATCCAGGCGGTGCTCTCCTTCCAGGAGAAGGCGGGCATCGACGTCCTGGTGCACGGCGAGCCCGAGCGCAACGACATGGTCCAGTACTTCGCCGAGCAGCTCACCGGCTATCTGGCGACCCGGCACGGCTGGGTCCAGTCGTACGGCACGCGCTATGTGCGGCCGCCGGTGCTCGCCGGGGACATCTCGCGCCCGGAGCCGATGACGGTGCGCTGGACCGCGTACGCGAACGCGCTCACCGACCGGCCCGTCAAGGGCATGCTGACCGGTCCGGTGACGATGCTCGCGTGGTCGTTCGTCCGCGACGACCAGCCGCTCGGCGACACCGCGCGCCAGGTGGCGCTCGCCCTGCGCGACGAGGTGAACGACCTGGAGGCGGCGGGCACGTCGGTGATCCAGGTCGACGAGCCGGCGCTGCGCGAGACGCTTCCGCTGCGCGCCGCGGACCGGGCCGCGTACCTGCGGTGGGCGACGGAGTCCTTCCGGCTCACCACGAGCGGCGTGCGGCCGGAGACGCAGATCCACACCCACATGTGCTACGCGGAGTTCGGCGACGTCCTCCAGGCCATCGACGACCTCGACGCGGACGTCATCAGCCTGGAGGCGGCCCGCTCGCACATGCAGGTCGCGGACGAGCTGGCCGCCGCGGGCTATCCGCGCGAGGTGGGTCCCGGCGTGTACGACATCCACTCGCCGCGGGTGCCGGGCGCCGACGAGGCGGCCGCCCTGCTGCGCAAGGGACTTGAGGCCATCCCGGCCGGGCGCCTGTGGGTCAACCCGGACTGCGGCCTGAAGACGCGCGGCTGGCCGGAGACCCGGGCCTCCCTGGAGAACCTGGTCGCCGCCGCGCGGCAGGTCCGGGCCGAGCTGACGGCGCGGGAGTCCTGACGCGCGCCGCCCGGTGGCCGGGACGCCCCGGCCACCGGGCGGCGCTCAGCGGTCGCCCTGGGCGAGGACCGCTGCCACGAGGTCGCGCGCGAACCGCGGTGACAGGCCGTCCGGCCGGAACAGGATCCGGAAGAGCAGCGGCGCGACCACGTGGTCCATGACGGCCTCGCGCTCCGGCAGCCCCCGCTCGCCCCGCTCGGCGGCGCGGGCCAGGAGCAGGTCGATGTGCTCGGCGGAGTAGTCCGAGCAGCGGCTCGCGTTGCCGCTCTCGGGGTCACCGAGGAGCGCGTCGCGCAGATAGGCCCGGCCCGGCGCCGACGACATCTCCTCCAGGAAGTGCTCGGCCCACGCCGTCAGGTCGGCGCGGAAGCCGCCGTGGTCCGCGGGGTCCGCCTCGGGCCGCAGCCGCTCGACCGCGACGTCCGACAGGAGCTCCTGGAGGTCGCCCCAGCGGCGGTAGACCGTGGACGGCGTGACCCCGGCCCGCGCCGCGACCAGCGGGACGGTCAGCGCCGCGCGGCCCTGCTCCGCTTCCAGCTCGCGCACGGCGGCGTGCACGGACGCCTGCACCCGGGCGCTGCGCCCGCCGGGTCGGGCCATGGGCCTGGGACTCATGCCGTTCACCTTAACGCGCATTCCTAGCTTCTACGGGACGGCGAGCCCGGCCCCGGCGGGGCGCTCGGACGGGCACGGCGACGGGCCGGGGCCGCCCGCGACCGGCGCGGCGACCGGCGTCGGAGCGAGTGCGCCCGTGTCCGGCCGCGTCCGTTCGTACGCCTGCCCCGCGCGCAGCAGCGTCCGCTCCCCGCGGGGGCGTCCGATGAGCTGCATGCCCAGGGGAAGGCCCGCGCCGTCGCGGCCGACGGGCACGGTCAGGGCGGGCAGCCCGGTGATGTTGGCGGGCGCGGACAGGCGTACGTAGGCGTCCGGCACGCTCTCCGCCGTGCCGTCGGGCCACCGCACGGACTGCTGTCCGGCGCGGACCGCGGTCAGCGGCACGGCGGGCGCGGCGATGACGTCGACCTCCTCCAGGAGCGGCGCCCACTCCTGCCGCATCAGGGTGCGGGCGCGCTGGGCCCGCAGGTAGTCGCCCGCGTGGAACAGCTCGCCCGCCTCGAGGAGGACGCGGACGTCGTCCCCGTACAGCTCGGGCGTGGTGCGCAGCGTCCGCTCGTGGTTCGCGCTGGCCTCGGGGACCATCAGGCCCCACTGGACCGCCTGGACGTAGCGGGTCATCGGGATGCGCACGTCGACGAGGTCGGCACCCAGCTCGCGCAGGCGTTCGACGGCGGCCCGCACGGCGGCTTCGACGTCAGGGGTGACGCGGTCGAAGTAGTAGTTGACGGGGACGCCGACCCGAAGGCCCGTCAGATCCCTTTCCTCGTACGGGAGATGGGCGTCTCCGGTCAGGGCGGGCAGCACGAGTGCGGCGTCCTGGACCGTGCGCGCGAGGGGGCCGACGTGGTCGAGGGACCAGGACAGGGAGGTCACTCCGCGCGTGGGGACCAGGCCGTAGGTGGGCTTCAGGCCGACCACGCCGCCCAGCGCGGCGGGGACCCGGATGGAGCCGCCGGTGTCGGTGCCGATCGAGAAGAGCGCGGCTCCGGCCGCCACGGCGACGGCCGAGCCGCCGCTCGACCCGCCCGCGACCCGGTCGGCGTCCCAGGCGTTGCGGGTCTGCGGCGTCGTCAGGCCGTAGGCGAACTCGTGCGTGTGGGCCTTGCCGAGCAGGACGCCGCCCGCCGCCGCGAGCCGGGCGGCGACGGCGCTGTCGGCGTCCGCCACATGGCCCTCGCGCACGCGGGAACTGGCGCTCGTGGGCTGCCCCTTGACGTCGATGAGGTCCTTCAGGGCGTACGGGACGCCGTGCAGGGGGCCGCGCGCACGCCCGGCGGCGAGGTCGCGCTCCGCCTCCTCGGCGGCCCGGCGGGCAGCTTCGGCCCGCACCTCCACATAGGCGTTGAGGCGCGGCTCCACCTCCGCGACGCGCTCCAGGACCGACGCGGTGAGTTCGACCGGGGACAGTTCGCGCGCGGCGATCGCGGCGGCCGCGGCGGCGAGGGTCAGCTCATACGGCCGCATCGCGCACCTCCGCCCCGGCGGGCGCGGGCGCCACGTCGGTGAGGTCGAGCTCGCGCAGGGTCGCGACGACGGCGTGGATGTGCGCGGCGGTGGCGGCCACGGCGTCGAGGCGCTCATCGGCCAGCGGGAGGCCCGCGCGGCGGGCCCAGCGGGCCGCGTCGTGGCGGTCGAGGTCGGCAGGGGGCATGGGGTGGGTCCTTCCGGACGGGACGAGAGGGATGAGACGAGGGGAGGCAGGGGGAGGCAGGGGAACCGCAAAAGCTAAAGGTTTGCTTTAGGTCACCCTAGGGGCTAGCCTCCACTAACGCAAAGGCATTGCCTTAAGCCCGCCGGACCGCCGGGGGGCGGCCCTCGATCGAGTCACGGAGTCCCGCATGAACCACCACCCCGCCCCCACTTGGACCGTGGGAAGCATCGCCGTGCACCGCGTCGACGAGATCGACTTCCCGCCCGAGACGGGCGCCTGGCTGCTGCCCGACGCCACCCCGGACACCGTCGCCCGAACGCCGTGGCTCACCCCGGACTTCGCCGACGCCGACGGCGTGCTGCGCGCGTCCAGCCACAGCTTCGCGTTCACCGTCGAGGACCGGCGGATCCTCGTCGACACGGGCATCGGCAACGGCAAGCAGCGCGCCCTGCCCGCCTGGAACGACCTGGACACCGACTACCTCGACCGGCTCACCGCCGCGGGCTTCCCGCCCGAGTCCGTGGACCTGGTGATCCTCACCCATCTGCACGCCGACCACGTCGGCTGGAACACCCGCCTGGACGGCGGGAGTTGGGTGCCGACCTTCCCCAACGCCCGCTATCTCACCACCCGCACGGAGTGGGACCACTGGGCGACCGCCGAGATGGAGGAGTCCCGGCGCCAGATGTTCCGGGACTCCGTGCATCCGGTCCACGAGGCGGGCCTGCTCGACTTGGCGGACACCACGGAGGGCCCCGTCACGCTCGCGCCGGGCCTGCGGCTCCTCCCGGCCCCCGGCCACACCCCCGGCCAGGTCGCCGTGGAGCTGGGCGACGCGGGCGCCACCGCGCTGATCACCGGGGACGCCGTCCACCACCCCGTCCAGCTGGCGCACCCGGAGATCAACAGCTGCGTGGACATCGACCCCGCCCTGGCCCGCAGGACCCGCCGCGCCCTGCTCGGCGCGGCCGCGGACACCGGAGCGCTCCTGCTCGGCACCCACTTCGCCCCGCCGACGGGGGGCCGCGTCGCGCCGGAGGGCGAAGGCTGGCGGCTCGACGCCTGACGCATCGACAGTTTCAGATTGGACCAGACCTATTGACGACAGGTCTATACCTACTTACCGTCGGCCGCATCACATCCCATCCGTAGCAAGGCCTCCCCGAGGGAGCACGCCATGATCGGTCGGACGGTACGTCTGTTGGGAGCGGCCCTGGCGCTGGCCTTCGCGGCACAGTTGCCCGCCGCGGCGGCGCCGGACGCGCCGGCGGCAGCGCAGGACGAGACCTGTCCGGTCAAGTCCAAACCCGCGGGCAAGGTCCTCCAGGGCTACTGGGAGAACTGGGACGGCGCGTCGAACGGGGTCCACCCGCCGTTCGGCTGGACCCCCATCACCGACGCCCGCATCGGCGCCCACGGCTACAACGTGATCAACGCCGCCTTCCCCGTGATCCGCTCCGACGGCACGGTCCTGTGGGAGGACGGCATGGACGCCACCGTGAAGGTGGCGACCCCGTCGGAGATGTGCCAGGCCAAGGCGAACGGCGCCACGATCCTCATGTCGATCGGCGGCGCGGCGGCCGGGATCGACCTGAATTCGAGCGCGGTGGCCGACCGCTTCGTGCAGACGATCGTGCCGATCCTCAAGAAGTACAACTTCGACGGGATCGACATCGACATCGAGACCGGCCTCGTCGGCGGCGGCAACATCAACCAGCTCTCGCCCTCCCAGTCCAACCTCATCCGCATCATCGACGGCGTGCTCGCCCAGATGCCGCCAGGCTTCGGACTGACGATGGCCCCGGAGACGGCGTACGTCACCGGCGGCAGCGTGGTGTACGGCTCGATCTGGGGCGCGTACCTGCCGATCGTCAAGAAGTACGCGGACAACGGCCGCCTGTGGTGGCTGAACATGCAGTACTACAACGGCAGCATGTACGGCTGCGCGGGCGACTCCTACTCCGCGGGCACCGTCCAGGGCTTCGTCGCCCAGACCGACTGCCTCAACAAGGGCCTGAACATCCAGGGCACCACCATCAAGGTCCCCTACGACAAGCAGGTGCCGGGCCTCCCCGCGCAGCCCGGCGCGGGCGGCGGCCACATGTCGCCGAGCCTCGTCTCCCAGGCCTGGAACAACTACAAGGGCGCCCTCAAGGGCCTGATGACCTGGTCGATCAACTGGGACGGGTCGCGGAACTGGACGTTCGGCGACAACGTCAAGCGCCTCCAGGGGCGTTGAACCACGGCCTCGGACGGCCCTCCATCGACGTCCCCCGCCCGGCGGCAGCCACCGCCGGGCGGGGGACGTCGTCGTGCCGGGCCCGGCCGGATCGCTCGGCGCCGGGCCCGTCCCCTTGCCCGGGCCACTCCCCTCTGCTTGACTCCGCCGCCGACAGGCCACCCCCACTCGCGGAGGACCCCCATGGACCTCACCCGCAGACGTCTGCTCTCCGCGCTCGCCGCCGCCGGGCTGCTGAGCGTCGTCCCCCGGCGGCAGGCGAGCGCGGCCGACCGGGACCGCCTCGTCGCCAACGTGGTGGCCGTGTTCGCCGGGACTCCGGACTCCAACGCCAGGCCCGAGACCCGCGCCAAGCTCGCCGCCGTCGAGCGCACCGCGCGGGCGAACCTGAGGGCGCTCGACGACGCGGGACCGGACGAGCTGTTCGACGGCCTCGTGCTCGGCACCGACGAGGCCGACCTCAACACCGCCTTCCGCAAGCTGTCCGAGATCGCGCTCGCCACCCGCACGCCCGGGCTCCCCGCCCCCGACCTGTACGGGAACACGTCCGTGCAGCGCCGCGTCGTCGACGGCCTCACCTGGCTGCACGAGCGGTACTACGGCGACCAGGCCAAGGGCTACTACGGCAACTGGTTCCACTGGGAGATCGGCATCTCCCAGCACGTCAGCAGGACGCTGGTGCTGCTCGCCGACGCGGTCCGCGCGTACCGTCCCGAGCTGATCCGCACCTACGTCGCCTCCATGGACGCGTACCTGCGCAACGGCGTCGGCGGGGACGTGAACCTGGACTCCCGGTTCCACACCGGGGCCAACCTCGCCGACATCACCACCAACCGCGTCCTGCAGGGCGTGCTGCTCGCCGACGACGCCCGCGTGCGCAAGGCACTCACCGACCAGCTCACGGTGTTCGCCACCGTCGACCCCTACGACCTCAAGCACGGCGTGACGGACGGGCACTACGCCGACGGATCGTTCCTCCAGCACTCCTCCGTCGCCTACACGGGCTCGTACGGGAAGGGGCTCCTCACCCGGGTGGTGCAGACCCTGAAGTTCCTCGACGGGACGGGCTTCGCGCACGGCGAGGAACTGGTGCCGGTCGTGCTGCGGTGGGTGCGGGACGGTTTCGCCCCGGTGATCTTCGAGGGCTGGATGATGGAGATCGTCAAGGGCCGGGCGGTGTCCCGCACCGACACCGGATACGCCGACGTGGGCGTGGTCGTCGAGGCCGTCGTCGACCTGGCGTCGCTCGCGCGCGGCGACGACGCGCGCGCCCTGCGGAGCTATGTGAAGCACGTGCGGCAGACGTCCCGCGTCGCCCCCGACCCGAACCGGTTCGTCTCCCCCGTCAGCATCGTGCGGTACGCCGACGTCCTCGGCGACGCGTCCGTCCCGGCCGCCGACCTCAACCCCGCCGCGCGGTGCGTCGCGTTCAACGCCATGGACAGGACCGTGCACCGCAGACCCGGCTACGCGTTCGCGCTCGCCCGCAGCTCGGACCGGATCAGCAAGTACGAGTACATGAACGGGGAGAACCTGCTGCCCTGGTTCCAGGGGGACGGCGCCCACTATCTGTATCTGTCGGGGCAGGACCAGACGGACGCCTTCGGGGTCGACTACTTCACCGCCGTTTCGCCCTACGGGCTCGCCGGGGTCACGGCCCCGGTGGAGACGCGCCGCTCCGTGCCCGAGCTCTACGGCAAGCCCTACTACGACAACCCCTCCCACCCACTGCACTTCACGTCGTCCTCCGAGTCGCAGAACACGTACGTGTACTTCCCGCGCGGCACCAACCGGTTCTCGGGCGGTGCCGTCCTGGGCGCGTACGGCGCCGCCGGAATGGTGCAGTCGAGCGATGTCGCCGACCGCGACCGCGCCCTGCTGCCGGACGACTTCGTGACGTACCGCAACGCCTCCGCCACCAAGTCGTGGTTCCTGTTCGACGAGGAGGTCGTCGTGCTCGCGGCGGGCGTCGGGGACGCCGCCGGGCGCGCGGTGACCACGACCCTCGACACCCGGATCTGCGCGCCGGGCGACCGCGTGACCCTCACCGGGGCACTGCGCGACGGACGGCGCTGGAACGGCACCGGGGTCGGCCGCCTCGCCTGGCTGCGCTGGGCCGACGCCTCGCGGGGCGACGCGGTCGGCTACGCCTTCCTGGACACGCCCCCGGTGCGCGTCGCCCTGGACGACGTGACGCGCAGCCGCCGCGTCGTCAGGACGGCGAACCCGGACACTCCCGTGACCCGCGGGGTGTTCGCCGTGCGGGTCGAGCAGGAGGCCGGAGCCGACCCCGCGCGACTGGCCTACGCGCTGCTGCCGCACGCCGACGAGGCGCGGCTGCGGTCGTACGCGGCGGTCGAGGTGCTCGCCAACTCCTCGCGCCTCCAGGCGGTCACCCACACCCGCATCGGCCTGACGGCCCTCAACTCCTTCGCGGACGGCCGCCAGGAGGTGGGGCGGCTGTGCGTGGACGGGCCCGCGTCGGTCCTCGTGCGGCGCGGGCCCGGCAGCCCGTCCGTCGAGGTCGCCGTGTCGGACCCGACCATGGGCAGGGACGCCGTCGGGGTGCTGCTGCGCGGCCGTCCGCTGCGCGTCGTCGACGCCGACGCCGGGGTGCGCGTCCGGGCCGTCCCCGGCGGCACCAGGATCGACGTCACCACGCGCCACGCGTACGGCCGCAGCCTCACGGTCGCCCTGCGCCCTTGAGAAATCCCCGGCGCGGCCCCACCGTCGTGTACACCCGCAAATTCCGGGTGCGCACCGGCGACGGTGCGCCCGTGGTGTGGAGGACGCATGGCGACGGACAAGACGGACAGGTCGACGAACCGGCGCGGCGTGGCCGTCGTCGCCGCCCTGATGCTGGGCGCTTTCGCCTTCAACACCACCGAGAACTTACCGATCGGCATCCTCAAGCTGATGGCGGACGACCTGGACCGGTCGCTGTCCGCCGTCGGACTCCTGGTGTCCGGGTACGGCCTGACCGTGGCCCTCGTATCGGTGCCGATCGCCCGCGCGACCCGGTCCGTGCCGCGCCGTCTCGTCCTGTGCGCCCTGCTCGCCACGCTGCTCCTGGCGAGCGTCGTGGCCGCGCTGGTCCCCTCGTACGGGGTCCTGTTGGTCAGCCGGCTGGTGACGGCGGTGGCCCAGGCGCTGTTCTGGGCGGTGATGGGGCCGGTCGCGGTGGGGCTCTTCCCGCCGCACGTGCGGGGCCGTGTCATCGGGGCGCTCTCGGTGGGCGGTTCGGCCGCGCTGGTCCTGGGCGTGCCCGGCGGCACCTGGCTGGGGCAGCACACCGGCTGGCAGGTGCCGTTCCTGGTGGTGGGCGCGCTCGCCGTCCCCTCGTTCGTCGTCATCGCCGCCGCCCTGCCCGCCTCGCGCCCGGAGGAGAGCCACGCCGCCCGGGGGGTGCGGCCCGACAGGCGGCGCTTCGCGGTCGTCCTGAGCGTCACGGCCCTCACGGTCACGGGGGTGTTCGCCGGGTACACGTACATCTCCGAGTTCCTCGTCGACGAGAGCGGGTTCTCGGAGTCCGCCGTGAGCACGCTGCTGCTCGTCCTCGGCATCACCGGCATCGTCGGCGTCGCGGTGTACGGGCGCCTCCTCGACCGGTTCCCGCGCGCGACGCTCGCGGTGCCGGTGGCCACCCAGGCGGTGGCGCTGCTCGGCCTGTACGCGGCGGGCGACTCGCGGGCGGTCGCCACCGCGATGATGGTGTGCCTCGGCGCCTCGCTCGGCCCGGTCTTCATGGCCACGCAGCACCAGGTCATGTACGTCGCCCCGGGCCGCACCGAGACGGCCGTCGCGGCGAACAGCGCCGCGTTCAACGCGGGAGTGGCCGCGGGCGCCCTCGCGGGCGGCCTGCTGCTGCCCCTCGTCGGCGTCCGGGGCACGTTCCTCGTCGGCGGCCTGATGACGCTGGCCGCGCTCGCGCTGCTCCTGGAGGAGCACCTCCCGCGCCGCGGGGAGCGGCGGGCCGCAGCGCCGCAGGGGGCGACGGCCCGTGCGGACGTGGGCGCGCGGCCCTGACGCGCCGGGCCCGGACGCGGTGTGCGCCGTCCGGGCCCCCGTGCCGTGCTCAGGCTCCCGCCGGTACCCGGCGCTCCCGTCCGTCCCGGTGGATCGGCACCCGCGTGCCGGTGAGCGACACGCCCGTGCCGCCGCGCCGGGTCGCCACGATCTCGGCGGCGATGGACAGCGCCGTCTCCTCGGGGGTGCGCGCGCCGAGGTCGAGGCCGATCGGCGAGTGGAGCAGTGCCAGTTCGCCCTCCGTGAGGCCCGCCGCGCGCAGCCTGCGCATGCGGTCGTCGTGGGTGCGGCGCGAGCCCATCGCGCCGACGAACGCGACCGGGAGACGCAGGGCCACCTCCAGGACGGGCACGTCGAACTTGGCCTCGTGCGTGAGCACGCACACCACCGTGCGGGCGTCCGTGCCGGTGCCCCGCAGATAGCGGTGCGGCCAGTCCACGACCACCTCGTCGGCCTCGGGGAAGCGCGCCGGGGTGGCGAAGACGGGCCGGGCGTCGCACACCGTGACGCGGTAGCCGAGCAGTTTGCCGGTGCGGACGAGGGCCGCGGCGAAGTCCACCGCGCCGAACACGATCATGCGCGGCGGCGGCGCGCTCACCTCGACGAGCAGCGTCACCCCGCCGGGGCAGCGCGCACCGTCCTCGGACACCTCGACGGTGCCGGTGCGCCCGGCGTCGAGCAGGGCGCGGGCCTCCGCCGCGGCCGTGCGGTCCAGGGCCGCGGCGCCGCCGAAGCCGCCCGCGCAACTACCGTCGGCGCGGACGAGCAGGGCGCGGCCCAGCAGTTCCGCAGGGCCCCGGGCCACCCGGACCAGGGCCGTCGGCTCGCCGTCACCGACCCGGCCGAGCGCCTGCCCCACCACCGCGCGGTCCGGGGAGTCCGCACCGTACGGCGTGACCAGGATCTTGAGGGTGCCGCCGCAGGTGAGGCCGACGGCGAAGGCGTCCTCGTCGCTGTAGCCGAACTCCTCCACCACCGCCGTGCCCTCCTGGAGCGCGCGCAGGCACAGGTCGTACACCGCGCCCTCGACGCAGCCGCCGGAGACCGAACCGACGGCCGTGCCCTCGCTGTCGACGGCGAGCGCGGCGCCGGGGCCGCGCGGGGCGCTGCCGCCGACGGCCACCACGGTGGCGACGGCGAAGGCGCGGCCCGCGTCGGTCAAGCGCCGCAGCTCGTCGGCGATGTCAAGCATGGCCGTCCCCGTCTCCGCCCCCGGCGGGCGTCGCCGCGGCTCCGGTGCCCGCGAGGAGCACCCGGTCCGGCCGGATCGGCAGGTCCCGGTGGCGCACCCCGGTCGCGTGCCAGACGGCGTTGGCGACGGCCGCCGCCACGCCCACGACCCCGATCTCGCCGATGCCCTTGATGCCGACGGGGTCGTCCTCGTCGACGTCCTCGACCCAGTCGGCCTCGATGGCCGGTACGTCGGCGTGCGCGGCGTAGTGGTAGCCCGCGAGGTCGGCGCCCACGTGGGTGCCGGACGCCGTGTCCCTGGCCGCCTCCTCGTGCAGCGCCATCGACAGGCCCCACGTCATGCCGCCGACCAGCTGGCTGCGCGCGGTCAGCGGGTTGACGATGCGGCCCGCGGCGAACATGCCGAGCATCCTGCGGACCCGTACCTCACCGGTGGTGACGTCCACGGCGACCTCGGCGAACTGGGCGCCGTAGGAGTGGCGTTCCTTCCTGGCGAGGGCGGCGAGCACCTCGCTGGTGTCGGACCGTGCCGTGATCCCCTCCGGTGGTACCGCGCCGCCGAGGGCCAGGCGCTCCCGCAGCTCGCGCGCGGCCAGGGACACGGCCCAGCCCCAGGAGCGCGTGCCCATGGAGCCGCCCGCGAGCCACGCCAGGCCGAAGTCGCTGTCCGCGATGCGCACCCGCACCCGGTCCGGCGCCGCCTCCAGGGCGTCCGCGGCGATCTGGGTGAGCGCGGTGCGGGCGCCGGTGCCCACGTCGGACGCGGTGATCCGCACGGTGAAGGTGCCGTCGGGCTCCGCCGTCACGGCCGCCGTGGACGGCGACGCCCCGACGAAGAACGTGGCCGCGGCCGTGCCGGTGCCGATCAGCCAGCGCCCGTCACGGCGCGTGCCCGGACGAGGGTCGCGCTCCGCCCAGCCGAAGCGCCGGGCGCCCTCCCGGAAGCAGGCGACCAGGTTGCGGCTGCCGAAGGGGAGGCCGGAGACGGGGCCGACGGCGGGTTCGTTGCGCGCGCGCAGCGCGATCGGGTCGAGGCCGCACTTCTCGGCCAGCTCGTCCATGGCGCTCTCCAGGGCGAACGAGCCGGGCGCCTCACCGGGCGCGCGCATGAACGTCGGCGTGGGCACGTCCAGGGGCACCACGCGGTTGACGGAGTGGTGGGCGTCGGCCGCGTACAGGTTGCGCCCGAACGAGGCGCTGGGCTCGACGAACTCGAAGAGCGTCGACGTCACGTTGTGCCCCTCGTGCCCGAGCGCCCGCAGCCGCCCGTCGGGGTCGGCGCCGAGGCGCACGTGCTGGGTCGTCGCGCTGCGGTAGCCGACCACCGAGAACATCTGCCGCCGGGTCAGGACGACGCGCACGGGCCGGTCGAGGACCGTCGCCGCCATCGCGGCGGCCACCTGGTGCGGCCGCAGGCCCTTGCAGCCGAAGGCGCCGCCGACGTGCTCGGAGCGGACCCGCACGGAGCCCGGGTCGAGCGAGAACAGCCTGGCCAGCTCGTCGGCGATCCAGTGGCTGCCCTGGTTGGAGTCGACGACTTCGAGCCTGCCGCCCTCCCAGCGGGCGGCCGCCGCGTGCGGCTCCATCGGGTTGTGGTGCTCTTCGGGGGTGGTGTACCGCTCGTCCACCACCACGGCGGAGGCGGCGAGTTCCGCCTCGATGTCGCCCTTGGTGGCCTCGTTGGGCGCGCCGAGCACGCTCTGCGGCGTGTAGGCGTCCGCGTGGCCCGCGTGGAAGCCGACGTCGTGCGGCTCCTCGGCGTAGCGCACCCGGAGCGTCTGGGCGGCCTCGCGCGCCTGCTCGGAGGTCTCGGCGACGACGAGGGCGACCGGCCAGCCCGCGTACGGCACGCGGTCGTGCTGGAAGAGCCCGACGACGGGGTCGGGCGGTCCGATCGTGCCCACGTACCCGGCGTCGACGCGCGGGGCGTTGCCGTGGTGCAGCACCGCGAGCACGCCGGGCAGTTGGAGGACGTCCTCGGCGTCCACGCCGAGGACGCGTCCCTTGGCGACGGTCGACAGGACGAGCCAGCCGTGGGCGAGTTCCTCGAAGGGCAGCTCACCGGCGTAGCGGGCGGCTCCGGTGACCTTGTCGCGGCCCTCGATCCGGGTGTGCCCGGTGCCGACGGCTCCCGATCCGGCCGACGTGCGGGTGGCGGTGGTCATCGGCCCGCCTCCTCGGCGAGTTCGGTCAGGACGGCGATGACGAGGTTGCGCATCAAGGTGACCTTGTATCCGTTGTGGGGCAGGGGCGCGGCGGCCGCGAGCTCGGCGTCCGCGGCGGCGGCGAAGGCCTCGGCGCTCGCCGGGCCGCCGGTCAGCGCCCGCTCGGCGGCGTGCGCCCGCCAGGGCCGCGAGGCGACGGCGCCGAAGGCCAGGCGCACCTCGTGGACCAGGCCGTCCCGCACGTCCAGGGCGGCGGCGAGCGAGCCGATCGCGAAGGCGTACGAGGCGCGTTCGCGCACCTTGCGGTAGCGGGAGCGCGCGGCGACCGGGGCAGGCGGCAGGGTGACGCCCGTGATCAGGGCGCCGCGCGGCAGGGCGGTCTCCTCGTGCGGCGTGTCCGCCACCGGCAGGTAGAAGTCCGCGAGCGGCACCTCGCCGGGGCCGTCCAGGGTTTCGTACGAGACGACGGCGTCGAAGGCGGCGAGCGCGACGCCCATGTCCGAGGGGTGCACCGCGACGCAGTGCTCGGTGGCGCCGAGGATGGCGTGGTTGCGGTGCTCGCCCGCGACGGCGGAGCAACCGCTGCCGGGCGTCCGCTTGTTGCACGGCCGCGCCAGGTCGGTGAAGTAGGCGCAGCGGGTGCGCTGCAGGAGGTTGCCGCCGACCGTGGCCATGTTCCGCAGCTGGCCGGACGCGCCGGCGAGGACTGCTTGGCTCAACGCCGGGTACTGGCGGCGCACTTGGGGGTGGGCGGCGAGGTCGCTGTTGCTGACGGTGGCGCCGATCCGCAGGCCTCCGTCGGCGGTCGGTTCGATGGCGCCCAGGGGCAGTCCGGTGACGTCCACGAGCCGCTCGGGGCGCTCCACGCCCGCCTTCATGAGGTCGACGAGGTTGGTGCCGCCCGCCAGGAAGCGCGTACCGCCGTCGGCGCCGTGCAGGGCGACGGCGCCGGGGACGTCCGGAGCGCGCAGATAGCCGAACTCCCTCATGCCACGGCCTCCTTGCCCGCCTCGACGGTTCCCTCGGCCGGGTCGGCCGGAGTCGCCAGGGCCGCGCGCTCGACGGCTCGCACGATGGACACATAGGCGCCGCACCGGCACAGGTTGCCGCTCATCCGCTCCCGGATCTCCTCGGCGGTCAGCGGCGGCACGGCCGCGTCGGGCCGTACGTCGGCGGTCACGGCGCTCGGCCAGCCCGCCGCGTGCTCGTCGAGCACGGCGAGGGCCGAACAGATCTGCCCCGGCGTGCAGTACCCGCACTGGAAGCCGTCGAGGTCGAGGAACGCCTGCTGCACCGGGTGCAGTTGGCCGCCCCGGGCCACGCCTTCGATGGTGGTGATCTCGCGCCCTTCGGCGGCCACCGCCAGCTGCAGGCAGGAGACGGTGCGGCGGCCCTCGACCAGCACGGTGCAGGCGCCGCACTGGCCCTGGTCGCAGCCCTTCTTGGTGCCGGTCAGATCCAGGCGCTCGCGCAGCACGTCGAGCAGCGTCGCGCGGTGGTCGACGGGCAGCGTGTGCTTCTCGCCGTTGACGGTGAGCGTGATGACGCTGCCCGTCGCGGCGGTTTCCGAGGGGGGTGGAGCCATGGTCAAGCCTTCTTTCGCGGACGCGGTGACGGCGCGCGCTCGCGGCCGGGACGTGCCCGGGCCGACGGGACGTGCTTGAACTGGTGGGGCTTGCGGGAAAGGTGGCGCGGGGGCGCCGGGCCGGGCCTCGGCCCGGCCGAGCGAGAGGGCGGACACGGGCAGCGGACGACAGGAGGGCACACATTCAGCCACTCTGCCGCTATCGTGAGCACAAGCGGACAACTGTCCGTTGCCTTCGAACCTAACGGACAGCTGTCCGCTTATCAAGGGCTGTCGGCTCGACACGGCCGGACGGCCGCGATCCCGGAAGGACGAGGGGTGCACGAGAGGAAGAACGCGCCACTGCGCTCGGACGCGCAGCGCAACCGCGCACGCATCCTGGAGGTGGCCCTCACGGAGCTGACGCGGGCGGCGGACACCCCGCTCAGCGCGATCGCCAAGAAGGCGGGCGTCGGACAGGGCACCTTCTACCGCAACTTCCCGAGCCGCGAGGCGCTCGTCCTTGAGGTGTACCGCTACGAGGTGGAGCAGGTCGCCGACACCGCCGCCCAGTTGCTGGAGACCCGGCCGCCCGACCAGGCCCTGCGGGAGTGGATGACCCGCCTCGCCCAGTACTCCATGACCAAGGCGGGCCTGGCCCAGGCGATGGGCAAGGCCACCGCGTACGGCAGCTTCGCCGCGCTCGGCCACGGCCCGCTGACCTCCGCCATCACTCTGCTCCTCGACGCCAACGACGCGGCGGGCACCATCCGCCCGGGCCTGAGCCCCGACGACTTCCTGCTCGCCATCGCGGGGCTGTGGCACATCGATCCGGACAGCGACTGGCAGGCGCGTGTGGACCAGCTCCTCGACATCGTCATGGACGGCCTGCGCGCGGGGGCGCCGGGCCGCTGACCGGGCGGGCCCCGTCCGCTCACCCCAGGAAGCTCAGCCGCACCTGGCGGTCGGGGTTGTCCTTGTTGGTGTCGACCAGGCACACGGACTGCCAGGTGCCGAGCTCCAGGCTGCCGCCGATCACCGGGAGCGTGGCGTGCGGGGCCACCAGGGCGGGCAGGACGTGGTCGCGGCCGTGGCCGGGGCTGCCGTGGCGGTGCTGCCAGCGGTCGTCGGCGGGCAGCAGGGTGTGCAGCGCGGCGAGCAGGTCCCTGTCGCTGCCCGCGCCGGTCTCCAGAATCGCGATGCCGGCAGTCGCGTGCGGGACGAAGACGTTCAGGAGGCCGTCGCGACCGCGGGCCGCCTCGCGCAGGAAGCCCGCGCACTCGTGGGTGAGGTCGACGACCGTCTCGTCCGAGCCGGTCGCGACGTGCAGGATGCGGGTGGTGAAGGCGTCGGACATGCCTCCCATCCTGCACCAGCTCCCGGCCCCGGCTCAGCTGGACACCCCCCGGGCTTTCCGCCAGGCGAGACGGCGCGTCCGGTCTGCGAGACGCCATTGACCGTCCCCTGCCGAGATCGCTACGTTCGCCCGCATGGTGCGTTCAGCTCTGCTCACTTCGCGCGGTCACATCGACCTGCTGCGGGTGGCCTCCTCCGCGTGTCGCCGCGGCTGCTGACGCCTTCTCACTTCGCGTCTTCGCGCACGCTCCGTCCGCCGTCGCCAGGTTCCCCCGACCGCGTGACCGCGCGTCGCGCCCCCGCCGTGCCCTGACGCGCCCCGCCCTCGCTCCCGCCGCCGCCCCGCATCGCGCCGGGCCGAGTCGCCGCGGCGCGCCGCGTCACCGCGCCCCGCCCCTCCCCGCCCTGGAGCGCCATGAGCATCAGTCACGCCCCGCCGCCCCCGCCACCCGACATATCCGGAACGTCTCCGCGCGAGGCCGGTGCTTCGGGGGCCGGGGCCGCGCCGCACCTCGTCACCCTCGTCCCGGCCTCCGCCCGCCGCGCCCGTGTCCCCCGCTGGCTGCGCCGCACCACCGGCCCCGTGCTGCTGCTCGCCCTGTGGCAACTGCTCAGTGCGACGGGGACGTTGAGCCCCGACACCCTCGCTCCGCCGGGCACCATCGCCCGGGTCGCGGGCGACCTCGTCGAGGACGGGTCGCTGCCCTCGGCCATGGGTGTCTCCCTCCAGCGCGTCGCGATCGGCCTGCTGCTCGGCACGGTGGCCGGGACCGGGCTCGCGCTGCTCTCGGGGCTCTTCCGGATCGGCGAGGACCTCGTGGACGCGAGCGTGCAGATGCTGCGCACCGTGCCGTTCGTAGGCCTGATCCCGCTGTTCATCATCTGGTTCGGCATCGGCGAGACCCCGAAGATCGCCATCATCACGCTCGGGGTGTCCTTCCCCCTGTACCTGAACGTGTACGCGGGCATCCGGGGTGTCGACGCCCAGCTCATCGAGGCCGGCGAGTCGTTGGGGCTGTCCCGGTGGGGGCTCGTGCGGCACGTGATCCTGCCGGGCGCGCTGCCGGGCGCCATGACCGGCCTGCGCTACTCCCTCGGCATCGCCTGGCTCGCGCTGGTCTTCGCCGAGCAGATCAACGCCGACGCGGGCATCGGCTTCCTCATGGTCCAGGCCCGGGACTTCCTGCGCACCGACGTGATCGTCGTCTGCCTGATCGTCTACGCCTTCCTCGGCCTCCTCGCCGACTTCGTGGTCCGCACACTCGAAAGGCTGCTGCTGCAATGGCGACCGACGTTCACCGGCCGGTGACCCCCGGCCCCGCGCCCTCGGCCGTGCGCGTCGAGGGCCTCACCCGCGCCTTCGACGGCCGCCCCGTCATCGACGGACTGCGCCTGGACGTGCGGCCCGGCGAGTTCGTGGCGCTGCTCGGCCGCAGCGGCTGCGGCAAGTCCACGCTCCTGCGCGTCCTCGCCGGACTCGACCGGGACATCGAGGGCACCGTCCTCGTGCCGCGCCGCAAGGCCGTGGCGTTCCAGGCGCCGCGCCTCATGCCCTGGAAGCGGGTGTGGCGCAACGTGCTGCTCGGCCTGCCCGGCAGGCCCGACCGGGCCGTCGCCGAGCGCGCCCTGGCCGAGGTCGGGCTCGGCCACCGCGCGCACGCCTGGCCCAAGACGCTCTCCGGCGGCGAGGCCCAGCGCGCCTCGCTGGCCCGCGCGCTGGTGCGCGAGCCCGACCTGCTGCTCCTCGACGAGCCGTTCGGCGCCCTGGACGCGCTGACCCGGGTCACGGCCCAGCGCCTGGTCGGCGAGGTGTGGCAGCGCCGGGGCTGCGCCGTGCTGCTCGTCACCCACGACGTGGAGGAGGCCGTGCTGCTCGCCGACCGGGTCCTCGTCATGGACGAGGGCGTCATCGCGCACGAACAGCCCGTCGAGCTGGACCGGCCGCGCGACATCACCGACCCCCGGTTCGCCGCGCTGCGCGCCTCCCTCCTGGAACGCCTCGGCGTCGAGGCCCGTGCCACGGCCGCCGCCTGACCGCCCCTCCCCCGCGCCGCCCCGGCGCGTCCCCGTGACGTACTCGTAGAACGGACCCCCGCCCATGCGACGCCGACGCCTCGCCCCCGTCCTGCTCCTGCCCCTGGCGCTGGCCCTCGCCGCCTGCTCCGGGTCGTCGTCCGCCAGCTCGTCGACCGGTGGCATCGGCGGGAGCAACACCGACGGCACGGGGTCGCTGACCCTCAACGTCGGTGACCAGAGGGGCGGTTCGGAGGCCGTCCTGCGCGCCGCCGGAGAGCTCGACGACCTCACGTACAAGATCAAGTGGTCGACGTTCACCTCGGGGCCGCCGCTCCTCGAAGCCGTGAACGCCAAGGCCGTGGACCTCGGCGCGGTCGGCAACACGCCGCCGGTGTTCGCGGCGGGCGCGGGCTCGAAGATCACCGTGGTGGCCGCGAGCCACGGCACGGCGCGCGGCGAGGCCGTCGTCGTGCCGAAGGACTCCGGCCTGAAGCGCACGGCCGATCTGAAGGGCAGGTCCGTGGCGGTGGCCCAGGGGTCGTCCGCGCACTACCAGTTGATCGCCTCCCTCAGGAAGGCCGGGCTCTCCCTGAAGGACGTCCACGTCAAGTACCTCCAGCCCGCCGACGCGCTTGCCGCCTTCACCGGCGGCAAGGTGGACGCCTGGGCGGTGTGGGACCCCTACACCTCGCAGGTCCTGCGCGGCGGCAAGGGGCGGATCCTCACCGACGGCGACGGGCTCGTCAACGGCCTCAGCTTCCAGGTGGCCGCACCCGGCGCGCTCAAGGACAAGAAGAAGGCCGCCGCCGTCGCCGACTACCTCAAGCGGCTGCGCAAGGCGCAGGACTGGGTCTTCCGCCACCCCGAGGCGTGGGCGAAGGTCTGGGCGAAGGACACGGGCCTTCCCTACCAGGTCGCCCTGGACTCGGTGAAGCGCTCGCAGGGCACGCGCGTGCCGGTCGCCGTCGACCGGCACGTCGTCGCGTCCGAGCAGGCCATCGCCGACACCTTCGCCGAGCTGAAGCTCATCCCCCGCCGCGTCGACTTCCGCGACTTCACCGACACCCGGTTCAACGGCTCGCTGCCGCCCTCCACCACCGAGCCCCGCACGTACAAGGAGTCCTGACCATGACCGTCCACCTCCACTGGTTCCTGCCGACCGGCGGCGACGGCCGCACCCTCGTCGACCGGCACGCCTACACCGACGGCGGCATCACCCGCTCCCGCGTCACCCCGGTGAGCGGCGTGCGGGCCCCCGACATCGCGTATCTGGCCCAGATCGCCAAGGCCGCCGAGCAGCTCGGCTTCGAGGCCGTGCTCACGCCGACCGGCACCTGGTGCGAGGACGCCTGGCTGACCACGGTCGCGCTCGCCCAGCACACCGAGCGCCTGAAGTTCCTGGTGGCGTTCCGGCCGGGGGTCCTCTCCCCCGTGCTCGCCGCGCAGATGGCGGCGACGTACCAGCGGATCACGCGCGGGCGGCTGCTCCTGAACGTGGTGACCGGCGGCGACGCGACCGAACAGCGGCGCTTCGGCGACCACTTGGACCACGACCGCCGCTACGCCCGCACCGACGAGTTCCTCTCGGTGGTGCGCGGGGTGTGGAGCGGCAAGCCGTACGACTTCGACGGCACGCACTACCAGGTCGAGGGCGGGCTCACCGCGCTGCCGCCGGACCCGCTGCCGGAGATCTTCTTCGGCGGCTCGTCGCCCGCGGCGGGCCCGGTCGCGGCGCGCCACACCGATGTCTATCTGACCTGGGGCGAGCCGCCCGAGCAGGTGAAGCAGAAGATCGACTGGATCCGTGGCCTTGCGGAGGCGGAGGGGCGCACGGTCCGCTTCGGCATCCGCCTGCACACCATCTCCCGGGACTCGTCCAAGGAGGCGTGGGCCACCGCGCACCGCCTCCTGGAGGACCTCGACGCGGACACCGTCGCCGCCGCCCAGGAGGCCCTCGGCCGCAGCGAGTCGGTGGGCCAGCAGCGCATGCTGGCGCTGCACGGGGGCTCCCGCGACGGCCTGGTGGTCTCGCCCAACCTATGGGCCGGTGTCGGTCTGGTGCGCGGCGGCGCGGGCACCGCGCTCGTGGGCAGCCACGCGGAGGTCGCCGACCGCATCGAGGAGTACCACGCCCTCGGCGTCGAGCACTTCGTCTTCTCCGGCTATCCGCACCTGGAGGAGGCGTACTGGTTCGGTGAGGGCGTCATCCCCGATCTGGCGGCCCGCGGGCTGCTCGCGCGCATTCCCGCATCGCCCCTGACCGGCGTCCCGGCGGCGAACGGCCGCCCGGCGTCGGCTCCGGGCGGGGCCCCGCTCCTGGTAGCCGGGGGCCGCTGACCGCGCGGGAAGATCCCGGCCCCGGCCATAGTTAGTAGAAGCGTGAACGACATCGGGGTGCGAGACGCGGGCGTGACGGACGTCGACGTGGTGGTCGTGGGCGCGGGGCAGGCGGGCCTGTCCAGCGCCTACCACCTGCGGCACAGGGGGTTCGAGCCGGAGCGGGACTTCGTGGTGCTCGACCACGCGCCCCGCCCGGGCGGCGCCTGGCAGTTCCGGTGGCCGTCGCTGACGTACGGCAAGGTGCACGGGATGCACGCGCTGCCCGGCATGGAGCTGACCGGCGCGGACCCCAGGCGCCCGTCGTCGGAGGTCATCGGCGCGTACTTCACCGCGTACGAGGACCGCTTCGACCTGCGGGTGCGGCGCCCTGTCGACGTGCGCCGCGTCAGCGAGGGCGAGGGCGGGCGGCTCCTCGTGGAGACCTCGGCCGGGACCTGGTCGACGCGTGCGCTCATCAATGCCACCGGCACCTGGGACAAGCCCTTCTGGCCGCGCTACCCGGGGCAGGAGACCTTCCTCGGGCGGCAGGTGCACACCGCCGTCTACCCGGGCCCCGAGGCGTTCCGCGGGCAGCGCGTCGTCGTCGTGGGCGGGGGTGCGTCCGGCACCCAGCACCTGATGGAGATCGCGCCGTACGCCGCCCGGACCTGGTGGGTGACGCGGCGGCCGCCCGTCTTCGCCGAGGGCCCCTTCGACGAGGGGCGCGGCCGTGCCGCCGTCGCCATGGTCGAGGAGCGGGTCCGCCGGGGCCTGCCGCCGCTGAGCGTGGTGTCGGTGACCGGGCTCGCCGTGACGGACGCGGTGCGCGAGGCGCGGGCGAACGGGGTGCTCGACCGGCTTCCGATGTTCGACCGGATCACGCCGACGGGCGTGGAGTGGGACGACGGGCGCAGCGTCGAGGCCGACGTGATCCTGTGGGCGACGGGCTTTCGCGCGGCCGTCGACCACCTGGCGCCGCTGCGGCTGCGGGAGCCCGGCGGCGGCATCCGCATGGACGGCACGCGGGCGGCGGCCGACCCGCGCGTGCACCTGGTCGGGTACGGCCCGTCGGCCAGCACCATCGGCGCGAACCGCGCGGGGCGCGCGGCGGTGCGGGACATCGTGCGGCTGCTGGCACAGGAGCCGGTGCCCGCGCTGACCTGACGTCAACTCCGCGCGGCGCGGCGCCCGTCGGGGCCGCGCCCAGGCGTGCCCGGGTGCCGCGCTCAGGCGTGCGTGGGGGCCGGCGGCCGCTGTCCGTGCGTGTCGCCCGGCGGGACGGCGAGCGCGGCGCTCAGCGAGCGGGCGACGTCGAACGATTCGGCCACGCCTGCCAGGCGCAGCACCTTGCGATGGAAGGGGTCTTCCAGAACGACGGTGAGCCGCAGCTGCCTGCGCCGTGTCGCGGCCCGCGCCTGGCAGAGCAGCGACAGGCCGCCGCAGTCCAGGAACGTCACGCCGCTCAGGTCCAGGATCACGTCGTGGCAGCAGGTGAGGGTCAGCTCGGCGAGACGGCCGGTGAGCCGCTCGGTGGCGTAGATGTCCAGCTCTCCCCAGAGCGCGACGACCAGCCGCTCCCGCCGCACGTGGGAGCGGAGGCCGAAGGGAAGGCTGTCGTCGTGCATCGTTCCCCCTCGTGGCGCCCTTGAGCGCGGATCCGGGGCGTGGTGGCCCTCGGCCTCCGGACCACGGAACGGAACGAACCGGCCTGGAGCGAGAACCAACCACATCGATTGCGGTCTGTGCGGTGAGCTGGTGCCCCCGAGGGCACGGGCGACGCGGTGGTGCCTATGGCATACCCGACAGGCGCAGGATAATGCAACTCCCCTGCATTAAACCTGGGTTGGTCCATACGGTCGAGCCCCGGCGCGGACGTCCGCGCCGGGGCTCGACGGAAGCAGGGAGTCCGTCCCGGGGCGGGCGCGCGCCACCAGGTCAGGGCCCGTCGGGTGCCCTCGGGTCAGTGCCCGCCGCTCGCCCGGAAGCCGCGCGGCACCAGCCGGACCACGAGCAGGGCGACCGCCGTCACGATGCCTACGCTGACGTACGCCGTGGTCGTCAGGGCGGTCTCGAACGCCGCCCGGGCCGCGTCCATCAGGCGGGTGCCCGCCGCGCCGCCCAGCGTCCGGGCCGACTCGACGGCGCCGCCGATGGACTCCCGGGCGGCGGTGGGACGGCCGTCCATGTGCCCGGCGTAGACGGTGGCGTGCAGCGAGCCGAGGAGCGCGACGCCGAGCCCGATGCCCAGTTCGTACGCGGTCTCCGAGACGGCACCGGCCTGACCGGCGCGTTCGGCGGGGACGGCGGACACCAGGACGGCGGCGGACGCCGTGACGGCGAGTCCGTCGCCGAGCCCGAGCGCGACGAAGACGACGGCCACCACGCCGTACGGCGTGGGTTCCGGCGACAGGGCGAGCACCAGGAACCCGGCGACGAGGCCGCCGAGGCCGAGCGCGAGCACGGTCCGCACGCCGCAGCGCTCCATGAGCCACGGCGTGACCAGCGAGCCCGCGAGCATCGCACCGGCCGCGGGCAGGGTCCGCAGCCCGGCGCCGAACGGCGAGTACCCGTGGACGTACTGGAGCCAGAGCGACATCAGGAACAGGGCGGCGCCGATCGCGAGCATGGCCAGGAAGATGGCGAGCGCCGCGGCCGTGAACGCGCGCCGCGTGAACAGGCGGACGTCGAGGAGCGGGTCGGCGAGCGTCAGTTGGCGCCGGGTGAACACGGCGAGGAAGACCACGCCCAGCGCCAGGACGGCCAGGTCGCCGACCGCGAGACCCCCCTTGGCCACGTGTTTGACGCCCCAGGCGAGGGCGATCACGCCGACGACGGAGAGCGCGGCGCCGGGCCAGTCGAGCGGGCCGTTGCCCGCGCTGCGGAACTCGGGGAGGAGCTTGACGCCCGCGAGCACGGTCACCACGACGACGGGTACGTTCACCCAGAACGCCGCCGACCAGCCGTGCGTCTCCACGAGCAGCCCGCCGACGAGCGGGCCGACGGCGGCACCCGCGCCCGCGACGGCGGCCCAGATGCCGATGGCGAGGGTCCGTTCGCGCGGGTCGGTGAAGACGCCGCGGATCAGCGACAGCGTCGACGGTATGACCATGGCGCCGCCGATGCCGAGCAGCACCCGCCCGGCGATGAGCTGCGCGGGGGTGGCGGCGGTCGCGGCGACGACGGAGGCGAGCCCGAACAGCACGAGGCCGACCAGGAAGAGGCGTTTGCGGCCGAGCCGGTCGCCGACCGCGCCGGAGGTGACGAGCAGTCCGCCGAGGACCAGGCCGTAGATGTCGATGATCCACAGCTGTTGCACGGCGGTCGGCCGCATGTCGTCGATCAGTGACGGCAGCGCCACGTTGAGGATGGTGGCGTCCATGGCCACCAGGAGCAGGCTGGAGCACAGCACAGCGAGGGCGGCCCAACGTCCCGGAGCGGGGGTCGGGCGGCTTTCCGCGGCGGGGCCTGAGGAGTTCAGGTCACGAGCCACGGGATATCTCATCCCTTCGGGGCCCCGGCGCGCACGAGGCGGTCGGGGCGGAGGTCGTACGAGCGCCCGGTGTGGCGCTCGTAGCCGAGTATGAGCCATTCACCCAAAAGTCGCACATGTGGGGTGGATGCGAGGTTCAACCCGGATGCCCGAGCAGCGAATGCCGACGTCATGAGCAGCGGATCCCGATGCCATGAGCAGCGGATGCCATAAGCAGATGTGCTGGCTCGCAGCAGATCCAGCTGTTGGACTTCCGCTCCGGCACCGCCGACCGTGGAAGCACCACGTCAGCCGCACACAGCGTCAGCGGCCCCTCACTGCACGGGAGTCGAGCCCATGAACAGTCAAGTCCTCATCGCGGGCGCGGGCATCGGCGGCCTCACCGCCGCCCTGACCCTGCACGCCGCGGGGATCGACGTCACCGTCGTCGACAGCGTCCGCGAGATACGGCCGCTCGGCGTCGGCATCAACATCCAGCCGTCGGCCGTGGGTGTCCTCACCGAACTGGGCCTGGGGGACGCCCTCGCCGCCCTCGGGATCCCGACCGCCGAGCACCGGTACGCCGATCTGCGGGGCGAGGTGGTCTTCACGGACCCCCGAGGGCTCGCCCGGGGATACCGCTGGCCGCAGTACTCCGTCCACCGCGGCGCGTTGCAGATGCTCCTGCTCGACGCCGTGCGCGACCGGCTCGGTGCGGGCGCCGTACGAACCGGCGTCCGAGTAGAACGCTCTATCCAGAGCGAAGAGGAAGTCCGCGTCCGGGTCACCGACCGGGCCACGGGCGGCGCCTCGGTCCTGAGCGCCGGGCTGCTGGTCGGCGCGGACGGGCTGCACTCGACGGTGCGGGCCGCGCTCCACCCGGAGCAGGGCCCGATGCTGTGGTCGGGGGTGTCGATGTGGCGGGGCGTCCTGGAGACCGAGCGCTTCCTCACGGGCCGCTCGGCGGTCATCGCCTCGGACGACCCGCGCCCCGACGGGAGTCAGGGCCCGCAGTTCCTGGCCTATCCGATCTCCCGCCCCGCCGACGACCGCGGCAGGTCCCTGCTCAACTGGGTGGCCCTGGTGACCGTGGCCGAGCCGGGGCCACTGGACCCGGCGGCCGTCGACTGGAACGCCCCGGCGCGCCCCGAGGACGTCCTGCCCCACTTCGAGGGCTGGCGGATCGGCGGCCGTGACGTCCACGACCTGGTCACCGGGAGCGAGTTGATCCTGCGCTACCCCATGGTGGACCGCGACCCGCTGCCGCACTGGGGCGAAGGCCGGGTCACGCTCCTCGGGGACGCCGCCCACCCCATGTACCCCGTGGGCGCCAACGGCGCGACGCAGGCCATCATCGACGCCGACGTCCTCGCCGACCGCCTGGCCGCCGCCGACGACCCGCGCACGGCCCTCGCCTCGTACGAGACGGAGCGCCGTGCGGCCACGGCCCGGATCGTGGAGGCCAGTCGGCGCATGCACGCGGCCCCGCACTCCGGCGAGGGCGCCATCGACGCCATCACCTCGGCCTACCGCACGGCTACCGGCGGCTGACGTCCCGCTCGCGCGCGTCGAGCGCCCGTGCCGCCGCCGGTGCCACGTGGCGCAGCGCCTTCTGCACCTGCTCGACGCCCGCGGTCTGCGAGAGCTGGTCCTGGGAGAGCGCGACGACGTCGAGGAGACGGCCCTCGACCCGGACGCGGCCGATGCTGTTGATGATCCACAGACCGGTGCGGCTGCGCGGCAGCCAGCCGTCCTTGGCGGGGTAGGTGGTGCCGGGGTCGGCGATGGTGTGCACGCCGCCCTCGATCTGCTCCTTGTCGAGGGTGCTCATCAGGTGCAGCTGGTACGCCCGCGAAGCCCGGGACAGGGGCGAGTCGGAGGCGTGCAGGACGTCCAGGAAGCGCAGCTGGTCGCCGACCGTCGTGGTGGTGAGGCCCCACAGGCCGTCCACGCCGGGGGTGGTGTCCTTCATGCCGAGCCGCCGGTAGACCGCCGCCATGCCGGAGTCGGCGCCGACCAGCGGCCACAGCGCGGTGGCGGGCTCGTTTTCGCTCTGCCGGATCATCGGGGTGACCAGGGCGGTCTCGCGCTCGGTCAGGGGCCGCCGCTCGTCCTGGGACTTCAGCAGGAGCGCGGCCAGGATGTGCGACTTGACGACGCTCGCGGTGTGGAAGCGGAAGCCGGTGTCGCCGACGGTGGCGACGGCGCCGGTGACCACGTCCCGGACGCCGATGGCGACCTGCCCCTCGGGCCGGGGCAGCGCGGCGGCGTACGCGGAGGCGACGGCGTCCCGCAGGACGGCCCGCGCGGAGGGGCGCACGGGCTCGGCGGACACCGGGGCGTCGGCCGTGTCGGCGGACGCGGCCCTGCCGGGGCTGAGGGCGCCCCAGCCCGCCCAGGCGAGGACGGCCGCGGCCCCGGCGGCCCCGGCGGACACGTACAGCCGCCGGCGGCGGTGACGTCGCCGACCGGGGGCGCGTCGGTGGCCGGGGGCGTGCTGGGGTGCGGGCATGGCGTCAGGGGCTCCTGGTTCGGGGGTCGGGCGGGGCACGCGGGAACGGCCTCACTGACCCCCGCACCGGGCACCGGGGCCCGGACACAAAGGGAGCACTTTAACCGGAAAGATCAGACATGAGCAAAACTCACACTTTCCGCCCGTATTCGCCCCTTAGCGACTGGTCGGGAGGTAGAGCGTGTAGAGCAGCTTGTTCGGCACCACGGGCGGGGTGCCCTGGAGCACGCCCGTGGTCGCGTTGTCGACCAGGCCGCGCTTCACCTGGGCCGGGGTGTCCGCGGGGCGGAAGGCGAGGTGCAGGGCCGCCGCGCCCGCCACGTGGGCCGTCGCCATGGACGTGCCGCTGATGGTGTTGGTCGAGGTGTCACTGTCCTTCCAGGCCGACGGGATCTGCACGCCGGGCGCGAACAGGGACACGCACGGGCCGTGGTTGGACGAGGAGGCACGGCGGTCCGCGCGGTCGCTCGCGCCGACGGTGATCACTTCGGGCAGCCGTGCGGGCGAGGTGGAGCAGGCCCCCGTGGACGAGCCCGCGCTCCCCGCCGCCACCGCGTACGTGACGCCGGAGCGGACGGAGGCGCGCACCGCGTTGTCGAGGACGTCGCTGGCCTGGCCGCCCAGGCTCATGTTGGCCACCGCGGGCCTCGCCTTCTGGGCCGTCACCCAGTCGACGCCCGCGACGACGCCCGCCGTGGTGGCCGAGCCCTCGCAGTTCAGGACCCGCACGGCCACCACCTTGGCCCGCTTGGCGACGCCGTAGGTCCGCCCGGCGGCGATGCCGCCGACGTGGGTGCCGTGGCCGTTGCAGTCGTTGCCGTTCCGGCCGTCGCCCACGGTGTCGACGCCGACCGAGGCCCGCCCGCCGAACTCCTGGTGCGTGGTGCGCAGGCCGGTGTCGATGACGTACACGCTGACGTCGGGAGCCGTGGTGCGGTAGGTGTACGTGCCGGACAGGGGCAGGGTGCGCTGGTCGATCCGGTCCAGACCCCACGGGGCGTCCGGCTGCGTCTCGTCGAGGGCCCCGGCGTCGAGGCGCACCCGGGTGTCCTGGCGGACGTACGCGACGCGCGGGTCGGCGGCCACGCGCGCGGCCCGGGCCCGGCTCATCGTCGCGGAGAAGCCGTGCAGCGCGGCCCGGTACACATGCCCGAGCCGCGCGCCGGACCGCCCGACGAGGTCACGCGCCACGGCACGCACGGCGTCCGCCCGAGCCTCCTTCAGGACCACGATCCAGCCGTCCGGCACGGCCGTCTCCCCGGCACCGGCGAGGCGCAGCACGCCCGGGTCCTTCGGCGCGCCGGCCCCGGCGGCGGGCGCGGCGCCGAGCTGGAGGCCCGCGGCGAGCGTCGCGGCGGACAGGACGGCCGCCGCACGGCGGCGCGGGGTTCTCCTCATGACCGTGCACCTGAACCTTTCGTGGGGGGCAGAACAGGAGTGGGACTCGGGAACGGTGGCCCGCCGGGGCGGCGGGCCACCGGGCCGTCTTGCTCAGGAGCACGTACCGGTCGGCCGTGCGCGCGTCACGACCTGGCTGATGCCGATGGTCGCGTCGACCCACACCACCTGGCTGCCGGGCCCCGCGGCGGCGGACAGCTGCTCGCCGCGGTTGCAGGAGACCCGGCCCCTGCGCGTGGCCGGGTCCTTCGGGTCGCCGCTCGCCGCGAACTGCCAGAGCTTGGCCAGCGTCTCGTTGCGCCACGTCGTGTCGGGCAGCCGGGCGCCGACGGTCACCGCCTGGTCGGAGGCCGTCAGGTCGTACGCGTTCAGCGCGCCGGGAGCGGCCTCGGGGCTGAGGTCGACGAGGTGCGAGCCGTCGATGTCCGCGCGGCGCAGGGAGGTCGTCCCCTCGCCGCGGACGGCGTCGCGCAGCCAGAACACGTGCGTGCCGGTGACGGCCGTCGGGCCGAGACTCGTGCTGCCCGGGACCTGCTCGACGACCTTGTTCTCGCCGGTGGCCACGTCGATGAGCCGGGTGGTGTACGCGTACTCGGCGCGCACCCGGCGCCGCTCCTGGTAGGCGATCCTGCCGTTGCTCACCGACGGGAAGGAGGCGCGGTGGTAGGTGCCGCCGCCGATGCTGACCACGTTCGCCGGGTCCTTCAGGCTCAGATACGTCACCCCCTGCCGGCCGCCGTGGTTGTAGTGGGAGAAGGTCACCACGTCGCCGTCGACGCCCATGGCGTCGGCGACGCCCCGGCTGTTGTGCCAGAGCTTCTTGACGGGGCCGCCCGCGAGCGGCCGGGCGAGGACGTCCACGCCGGTGGGGCCGTGCGCCTGCCACACCACCGTCTTGCCGTCGGTGGCGGGATTGACGTGGTAGCGGCCGTCGTTGGGGCTCATCAGTTTGGGCTGGCCGCTGCCGTCGGCGCGTCCGGCCCACACCGAGTACGCCTCGGAGCCCGTCTCGTCGGACCGGGACGCGGTCCACCAGCCGCCGCCGGAGCCGAGGCGGGTGTCGTTGGTGTTGACCCGGTCGAGCAGCGTGTCGGAGTCCACGCCGAGGGCCAGCTCCCAGCCGGGCACGATGCCGTGGGCGTTGAAGGCGCGGTGCAGGGCCTTCAACTGCCCCGCGTCGGCGTTCAGGTCCCCGGCCGCGGCGAGCACGGCGGCCCGGCCCTCGGTGAAGCCGTCGAGCGGGGTCAGGTACTGGGTGAGCGCCCGGTACACGATGCTGTCGGTGAGGGTGTCGCCGACGTCCTCGCGGGCGTCCCAGAGCGCGCCCGCGAAGATGGTGGAGTTGAGGTGCACGCCGCCGTTGTCGGTGCCGAAGCCGACGCCGAGGAAGTGCTTGGCGGTGTTCCGGCCGTCGCCCAGGTCGCGGAAGGCGCACGCGCGCGGGGACTTGGTGCGGCACAGCCGCTCGCCGACCAGGCCCGCGTCCGGGTCGGTGGTGGCGACGCCGTACGCCTCGTTCTCGATGGCGTTGCCGAAGTAGTCGGCCATCGCCTCGTTCAGGGCGCCGGACTGGCCCGCGTACACGAGGGCGGCGGTGTTCTCCACGACGCCGTGGGTCATCTCGTGGCCGACGACGTCCAGGCCCGCGGACAGCGGCCGGTACTCGGCGTCGCCGTTGCCGTACACCATCTTCTGGCCGTCCCAGAAGGCGTTGACGTACGGGTATCCGCCGTTCGTCACGCCCACCAGGGAGTTGACGGTCATGCCGTGTCCGTCGAGGCTGAGGCGGCCGTGCTTGTTCTTGTAGTAGTCGAAGACCCGCGCGCCGCCCCAGTGCGCGTCCACGGCGCCCGCCCCGGTCGCCTCGCTGCCGAAGGCCGGGGTGGGCGAGCCGAACTCCTGGATCCCGGGCGGCCACTGGCCGCTGACCTCGCCGACGGACTTGTCCCGCGCGTCCCAGGTGGACAGGGTGCGGCCCCAGCCCTCGTCGTCCGGGATGCGGGTGGTGTCGCGCAGCACGTACTGCTGGCGCCAGGTGTCGCGCTCCACGTCCAGGGCGACGGACCTGCCGTCCAGCGTGACGCCGGAGCCCTTCTCCCGCGGCTCCGCCGATGCCTCCCGGCGCGGCGCGGACGCCGTGCGCGGCCCGCTCGGCGCCGCGCCCCCGAACGTCTTGATACCGCTGTACTGGAGGACGGGATACCCGGCGCGCGCGTCGACGTACACCTCGCGCAGCACGGGTTCGCCGGTGGCCGGGTCGATGCCGCGCACGGTGACGTGGTGGGTGAGGACGCCCTGCCCCTTGGGCAGCACGACGAGGCCGCGGGCGGTGCCCTTGAGGGGCATCTCGCCGTCGTCGGCTTCCTCGGCCCCGGCGGGGCGGGTGAAGTTCTTCGTGGTGAGGTCCGTGAACACGCCGTCGACGGCTCGCTCGACGGCGGTCTCCGCGCCGACCTCGGGGGTGACGCCCGCCGTGAGCCCGGTGAAGTACTTGCCGGAAGTGCCGGTGACGACGCGCGTACCGCCCTCGTTCTCCATGCGGACGACGTACTGGCCGCCCAGGACGGGTACGCCCCGGTGCTTCTGCTGGAGCCGCACGGTCTCCTGGCCGCCCGCCGCCCTGGTGGTCCGCGCGGACTTCAGGTCGTGGCCGGGGTCGGCGATCCGGTAGCGGCTCTCCTTCCGCTCCAGGTACGCGCGGGCGGCGTCCGCCGCGCTGTCCGCCCGGGGCGCCTTCTCCCTGATGCCGTCCACCAGGGCGGGCGTCCTCGTCCGCTGCCCCGGGATCACCTCGCCGGGACCGGGCGGCGTCCCCTTCCCGGGGGCCGCCTCCGCGGGACCCGCCGCAACGACGAGTGCGGCGGCGCTGATCAGCGCCGCCGCACCGGATAAACCACCCCGCCGTGCTCTGGATCTCCTGGCTCTCGTCGCGCGGGCGCTGTGCTGGCCCATCCCTTCCCCTCCCCCTCCTCAGCCGGACCGGCGGCGGGGGCGCCGCCGGGAGAGCCATGGAAGCGACGAGGGGACGAGCCATCAATGGGGCAGGGGACCGCGAGGACGACTTCCGGCCTACGTGAACGTGAACTCACTTCCCCCAAGGGTTGGTGACGGGTCGTCATTGATTTCTGTTGAACTCCGCCACGTTGCGCTGCTGCTCCTCGTAGTTCGCGGTGAACCGCGTGTCCCCGGGCTTCACGGTCACGAAGTACAGCCAGTCCCCCGGCGTCGGGTTGGTCGCGGCGCGCACCGCGGCCTCGCCGGGGTTGCCGATCGGGGTGGGCGGCAGGCCCATGCGGGCGTACGTGTTGTAGGGGCTGTTCAGCTTGGTGTCGCGCGCGGTGGTCTTGAGCGTGGAGCGGTTGAGGGCGTAGTTGATCGTGGAGTCCATCTGGAGCGGCATGCCCCGGTCGAGGCGGTTGTAGATGACCCGGGCGACCTTGCCCATCTCCTCCTTGGAGCCCGCCTCGGCCTCGATCATGCTCGCGATGGTGACGGTCTGGTAGACGTTGACCGCGTTCCGGTCGGCGCCCGCGGTGATGTGGCCGCCGCTGAACCTCTTGTTCGCGGTGTCCACCATGTACGTCAGGACGGACGCCGGGGTCGACCGGGGGCCGATGGGGTACGTGGCCGGGAAGAGATAGCCCTCCGGATTGCCGCCCGCGTCGCCGGGCAGCTTGAGGCCTGCGCTGTCGACGGCCTTCTTCGTGGTGCCCTTGGAGACGTGCAGGGCCGCGTCGACGGCCTCGTACACCTGGCCGGCGCGCCAGCCCTCGGGGATCGTCAGCGTCCGGGGCCTGGCCTCTGTGTTGTCGTCCGGGAGCAGCAGCGGGACCGCCACGGCGGCGACCGCCGCGACGGCTCCGATGGCGATCAGGGCGATCCGGCCCCGGCGCGTCAGCCGGACCGCTCCGCGTTTGGTGCCCCGTGGCGGGGTGGTGGTGTGCATGCGGGCACGGTAACCCGCCTTTTGTCATATTTCCGGCATATCTCTACGTCGCCGGCTCCAGCCGGGCGTCCCTGCGGACGAGGGCGGCGTACCGCCCGTCCTGTGCGAGCAGCTCCGTGTGGGTGCCGCGCTCGACGGCACGCCCGGCGTCGAGCACCACGATCTGGTCGGCGCCGCGCACGGTGGACAGGCGGTGGGCGATGGTGAGCGTGGTCCTGCTGGCCGACAGGGCGTCGATGGCCTGCTGCACGGCGTGTTCCGTGCGGGTGTCCAGGGCGCTGGTGGCCTCGTCCAGGATCAGCACGGGCGGGTCCCGCAGGATCGTGCGGGCGATGGCCAGGCGCTGCTTCTCGCCGCCGGAGAAGCGGTGTCCGCGCTCGCCGACGACCGTGTCGTACCCGTCGGGCAGGGCCGCGATGTGCTCGTGGATCTGGGCGGCCCGCGCCGCCTCGTGCAGTTCCTCCTTGGTGGCGTCCGGCTTGGCGAAGCGCAGGTTGTCCGCGACCGAGGCGTGGAAGAGGTAGGTCTCCTGGGAGACGACGCCGATCGCGCGCGCGAGGGTGTCGAAGTCCAGGTCGCGCACGTCCACGCCGTCGAGCGTGACGCGGCCGCCCGTCACGTCGTACAGGCGCGGCACCAGATAGCTGAGCGTGGACTTGCCGGAGCCCGTCGGGCCGACGACGGCGAGGCTGCCGCCCGCGGGCACGGTGATGTCGATGCCTTCGAGGACGGGCGCGCCCTGGGGGTCGTAGCGGAACTCCACGCCCTCGAAGCGGACCTCGCCCTTGACGCGGTCCAGGCGCACGGGCCGGTCGCGCTCGGTGATGTCGATGGGCAGGTCGAGGTACTCGAAGATGCGCTGGAAGAGCGCGAGCGAGGTCTGGATCTGCACCCCGGTGGACAGCAGGCTGACCGTCGGCCGGAACAGGCCCTGCTGGAGCGAGACGAAGGCGACGAGGGTGCCGATGGAGACGGTGGGCCCGCCCATCTGGAAGGCGAGCCCCGCGCTCCAGTAGAGGACGGCGGGCATCGCGGCCATGACGATGGTGATCACGGCCATGCGCCAGCGCCCGGCCATGTTGGAGCGGACCTCCAGGCTCACCAGTTCGGCGGACTCGTCGGCGAAGGAGCGCGTGAGCGAGTCGGCGCGGCCCATGGTGCGGCCGAGCAGGATGCCGCTGACCGAGAGGGACTCGGTGACCGTGGCGGCCATCGCGGCCATCTGCTTCTGCCGCTCGGTGGCGATCTTCTTGCGTTCGCGGCCGACGCGGCGGCTGATCCACGCGAACAGCGGGAGCAGCAGCAGGGAGACGAGGGTCAGGCGCCAGTCGAGGGCGAGCATGGCGACGACCGTCGCGATGACGCTCGTCAGGTTCGAGACGAGGGAGGTCGCCGTGGAAGTGACGGTCGCCTGCATGCCGCCGATGTCGTTGGCGATGCGGGACTGGACCTCGCCGGTGCGGGTGCGGGTGAAGAAGGCGAGGGACATGCGCTGGAGGCGACCGTACACGGCCGTGCGCAGGTCGTGCATGACCTGCTGGCCGACGGTCGTGGAGATCAGCGTCTGCAGCACGCCGAAGACGCTGGTGACGACCGCGCTCAGGATCATGCCGAGGGCGAGCAGGCTCAGCAGACCGGTGCGACCCTGCGGGATCGCGGTGTCGAGGATCTCCTTCAGGAGGAAGGGGGTCACCACCGACACCAGGGAGGCGGCGCACACCAGCAGGCCGACGAGGGCGAGGCGGGCGCGGTACGGGCGGAAGAGGCGCAGGATGCGGCGCAGCTGACGGGGCTCTTCCGGCTCACCGGACGCCGGGGTCCGGGAGGGTTCTTCGTGAGGCATGGGCTCCTACGGGACGTAGTGGGACATCGGCGACGGTGCGCCGACGGGGACGGGTCGCGCCCACGGGGCCGCGGCAGCGCGGACCGGCAGTACCCGCGTCCGCGTCCGTGCCCGCGTCACCGGTGTCCGCGCCCGTGCGCACGGGGCGGCACGGACGGGCCGCGTCCGTGAGAACGCGGCGACGCGGGCGCCGATTCCGCGGACGCCGGTGACGCGGCCGCCGATTCCGTGGACACCGGTGACGCGGGCGCCGGTGACACGGCACAGGTGCCATGAACACCGGCGGCGCGAACACCGCTGACGCGGACACCGGCCGTACGGGTACCGGCTGTACGAGCACCGGCCGTACGAGCACCGGAGCACGGACGCGAGTGACACGGGCCCCGGTGACGCGCACGCCAGCGACGAGCACGCCGGTGACGCGTACGTCGGTGGCGCGCACACCAGTGGTGCGTCGACGGGAGCGCCGAGCGCGGATGACGCTTCGGCGGGAGCGCCGGACGCGGGTGGCGCGCCGACGAGGGCGACCTTGGGAGCATAGCTCACTGTTACCTACGCTCACAATGCACCAGGTCCTGTACTGTTTCGGCATGAGCACATCGGACAGCGACGGACTCCTCGCCGAGCAGCTGCTACGGCTGACCCGTCGGCTGCACCGCATCCAGAAGCGCCATCTGGAGCCCATCGGCATCACGCCCGCGCAGTCCCGGCTCCTGCGCACCCTCGCGCACTACGAGACGCCGCCGCGCATGGCCGATCTCGCCCAGCGCCTCGAAGTCGTGCCGCGCGCCGTCACCAGCCTGGTCGACGCCCTGGAGGCGAGCGGCCGCGTGCGCCGCGCCCCGGACCCGACCAACCGCCGGGTCATCCGCATCGAGCTCACCGACGGCGGGCACGAGGCCCTGCGGAAGCTGCACGGCGCGCGCCGGGCCGCCGCCGAGGACATCCTGGCTCCACTGGACACCACCCAGCGCACCCAGCTGGGCGGGCTGCTCGACGCGCTGTTCGAGGCGCCGGAGAGCCGCCACTGCTGACCACCGGGACGGTGTGCCGCCGCTGAGAGGCCGTGGCGGTGGGCAGCCGCCGACGACGCCGAGGAGAGGCCATGCCCCTGCTGGAGCCCGATCCCGAAGCGCTGCGCCCCGCCCCCGACGGCCGTACGCCGTCGCCCGACCGGCTCCCGCGGGAGCGGGCGGGCGGCACCCCCGAGCCGCTGCGCGGCGACCTCGTCGCGCTCCTGGGCGCCGACAAGGTCCTCACACACGTCTCCGACCTCGTCCGGTACGCGTCGGACGCGAGCCCGTATCGCTTCGTGCCGCGCGTCGTGGTCGTCGCCGAGGACATCGACGACGTGTCGACCGTCCTGTCGTACGCCCACGGCAAGGGCCGCGAGGTCGTCTTCCGCGCGGCGGGCACCTCGCTCAACGGGCAGGCCCAGGGCGAGGACATCCTCGTCGACGTGCGCAGGCACTGGTCCGGCGTCGAGGTGCTCGACGGCGGGGAGCGGGCGCGGATCGGCCCCGGCACGACGGTGGTGCGCGCGAACGCCACGCTCGCGCGCCACGGGCGCGTCCTCGGCCCGGACCCGGCGAGCGCGATCGCCTGCACCATCGGCGGCGTGGTCGCGAACAACGCCTCCGGCATGACGGCGGGCACCACCCGCAACTCGTACCGCACGGTGGCCTCGCTGACCTTCGTGCTGCCGTCCGGCACGGTCGTCGACACGGCCGATCCGGACGCCGACACGCTGCTCGCGCGCGCCGAACCCGCCCTGTGCGCGGGCCTGCTCGACATCAAGCGCGAGATCGAGGCGGACCCCGCGCTCACGGCCCGCATCCGGGCCAAGTACGAGATCAAGAACACCAACGGCTACCGCCTGGACGCGTTCCTCGACGGCGCGACGCCCGTCCAGATCCTGCGCGGCCTCATGGTCGGCTCCGAAGGCACCTTCGGGTTCATCTCCGAGGTCGTCTTCGACGCGCTGCCCCTCGACCGGTGCGTGTCCAGCGCGCTGCTGTTCTTCCCCACGCTGCCCGCCGCTGCCGCCGCCGTGCCGCTGTTCAACGACGCCGGGGCACGTGCCGTGGAGCTGATGGACGGCAACACGCTGCGCGCGTCGGTGCGCGTGCCCGGCGTCCCGGCCGACTGGGCCGATCTGGCCAAGGAGACGGCGGCGCTCCTGGTGGAGTTCCGCGCGCCGGACGAGGCGCGGCAGGAAGCGTACGAGGCGGCGGCCGCCGAGGTGACGGCAGGGCTCGAACTCGTCGCCCCGGTCGCGTCGGTGACCAACGCCTTCACGCGGGACCCGGGGGTGATCGCCGGCTACTGGACGGCCCGCAAGGCGTTCGTGACGGCCGTCGGCGGCTCACGGCCCGCCGGAACCACGCTGATCACCGAGGACTTCGCGGTGCCGCCCGCCCGGCTCGCGGAGGCCTGCGAGGCGCTGCTCGCCCTCCAGACGCGGCACGGCTTCGACGCGGCCGTCGCGGGGCACGCCGCGCACGGCAATCTGCACTTCCTGCTCGCCTTCGACGCGGCCGAGCCCGCGGACGTGGAGCGGTACGCCGCGTTCATGGACGACTTCTGCCGCCTCACCGTGGAGCGCTTCGACGGCTCCCTGAAGGCCGAGCACGCCACGGGCCGCAACATCGCGCCGTTCCTGGAACTCGAATGGGGCCCGAAGGCCACGGAGCTGATGTGGCGCACCAAGCAGGTCATCGACCCCGACGGCGTGCTCGCCCCGCGCGTCGTCCTGGACCGCGACCCCAAGGCGCATCTGCGGGGCCTCAAGACGATCCCCAAGGTGGAGCCGATCGCCGACCCGTGCATCGAGTGCGGCTTCTGCGAACCGACCTGCCCGAGCGAGGACCTGACGACCACGCCGCGCCAACGCATCGTGCTGCGCCGGGAGATGATCCGCCAGGCCCCGGGCTCCGACGTCGAGGACGGCCTCGTCGCGGCGTACGGCTACGACGCGGTCGACACCTGCGCGGGCGACTCGACGTGCAAGCTGGCCTGCCCGGTCGGCATCGACACCGGCGCCCTGATGAAGACCTTCCGGCACGCCCGGCACTCGCCCCGCGAGGAGCGCGTGGCGGCGCTCGCCGCGCGCCGGTTCAAGGAGGTCGAGGCCTCCGCGCGGCTGGCGCTCGGCGCCGCCGCGACGCTCCGCGCGGTGACCGGGGAGCGGACCGGCGACCGGCTCCTGACCGCCGTGACCCGCGCCGCCCGCAAGGCCGTGCGCCCGGACCTGGTGCCCGAGTGGCTGCCCCGGCTGCCCGGTGCCGCCGCCCGGCGCCTCCCGCGCACCGCGCGCGTGGGCGCCGCCGCCGTGTACTACCCGGCGTGCGTGAACCGCATCTTCGCCGGGCCGGGCGAGGTGCCCCTGGCGCGGGCCGTCGTGGCCGTGTCGGCGCGCGCGGGCAGGCCCGTGTGGATCCCGGACGACGTGACCGGGACGTGCTGCGCGACGATCTGGCACTCCAAGGGGTACGAGGCCGGGAACCGCGTGATGGCCAACCGCGTCGTCGAGGCCGCCTGGGGCTGGACGGCGGGCGGCGCGCTGCCGCTCGTCGTGGACGCCTCGTCCTGCGCGCTCGGCATCGCGCACGAGGTGGTGCCGTATCTGACGGCCGACAACCGCGCCCTGCACGAGGAGCTGACCGTCGTCGACTCCGTCGTCTGGGCCGCCGAGGAGCTGCTGCCCCGCCTGACCGTCCGCCGGACCGTGGGCTCCGCCGTGCTCCACCCCACCTGCTCCATGCGGCACTTGGGCGACGAGCCGCAGCTGCGGGCCGTCGCCGAGGCCTGCGCGGACGAGGTGGTCGTACCGGACGACGCGGGCTGCTGCGCGTTCGCCGGGGACCGGGGGATGCTGCACCCCGAGCTGAGCGAGGCCGCGACCCGTGCGGAGGCCGCGGAGGTCACGGCCCGGCCCTACGACGCGTACCTCTCGGCCAACCGCATGTGCGAGGTGGGCATGGAACAGGCCACGGGCCGGGAGTACCGCTCCGTGCTGCTCGCCCTTGAGCGGGCCACGCGGCCCTGACCACTGCCCTTCCCGAGCGGGAGGGCGAGCCTCCCGCAGGAGGGGAAGGCCTCCCGCACGCGGGGGAGGCCTTCCGCACGGGGGAGAGGGCTCCCTTACGGAGGAAGAGAAAAGTCCAAGCCCTCGGCCACCGCGGTCTCTTGCGTCCCGTGCGCACCGCCATCAGGGTGGGCCCCGCCCAGTGACATGGCACTGTGACGACGGAGGTCCGATGCACGACGAGAACGCGACACCGGTCCCTGACGAATCCACCGACGGTCACTCCCGGCGCGCGGTCCTGCGCACGGCCGGACTCGCCGGGGCCGGGCTCGGGCTCGGCACGTTCGCGGGCGGCACCGCCCGGGCCGACACCCCCGACGCGTCGGGCACGGCCGGGACGGCCGGCACGGCCGAAGGCCCGGCGGGCGCCGCGCCCGCCCGCAAGGGCAAGACCATGATCGGCGTGCCCTTCAAAGCGCGCTCCACCGTCCGCGTCGGCATGATCGGCCTCGGCAACCGCGGCGGCGGCATGATCGACCTGTTCCTCGCGCAGTCGGGCGTGCGGGTCGTCGCGCTGTGCGACCCGGCCAAGGAGAAGGCCGCGGCGGCCGCGAAGAAGGTCGTCGCCGCGGGCCAGCCCGCCCCCGCGACGTACACCAACGGGGACAACGACTTCGAGAAGCTCTGCGCACGCGGCGACATCGACTTCGTGTACGTGGCGACGCCCTGGGACTGGCACTTCGAGATGGCCAAGGCGGCCATGCTGAACGGCAAGCACGTCGGCGTGGAGTGTCCGCTCGCCCTCCGCCTCGACCACCTGTGGGAACTCGTCGACCTGTCCGAGCGCACCCGCAGACACTGCATGCAGCTGGAGAACTGCTGCTACGGCAAGAACGAGATGCGCGTGCTGCGCATGGCGCACGCGGGCAAGTTCGGCGATCTCCTGCACGGCGCGGGCGCCTACAACCACGATCTGCGCCAGCTGATGTTCGACCCCACGTACTACGCGACCCCGTGGCGCCGCCTGTGGCACACGCGGCTGCGCGGCGACCTGTATCCCAACCACGGCTTCGGCCCCGTCGCCAACTACATGGACGTCAACCGCGGCGACCGCGCCACGCACATCTCCAGCTTCGGCACGCCCGCCCTCGGCCTCGCCGAGTACCGCAAGGCGCACATGCCGCCGGGCGACCCGAGCTGGAAGGAGACGTACATCGAGAGCGACCGGACCATCAGCCTGGTGCAGACCGCCAAGGGGCGGGTCATCCGCCTGGAGCACGACGTGTCGACCCCGCACCCCTACAGCCGCGTCAACAGCCTCGGCGGCACCAAGGGCCTCTTCGAGGACTACCCCGCCCGCATCTACATCGAGCCGGACCACACCGACGACCAGTGGGGCGACTTCTCCAAGTACGCGGCGGAGTTCGACCACTGGCTGTGGAAGGAACACGCCAATCCGCCGGGCGGGCACGGCGGCATGGACTACCTCCTGGTGTTCCGCCTGATGCAGTGCATGCGGCTCGGGCTCGTCCCCGACTTCGACGTGTACGACGGGGCGACGTGGACCGCGCCGGTACCGCTGAGCCATGCCTCCATCAAGGCGAAGGGCGCGCCGCAGGAGATCCCCGACTTCACCCGTGGCCTGTGGCGGAAGGCGCGGCCGGGCATGGACTCGGAGAAGCCGAAGGCGACCTGAGCGGGGTCCTCGCGGGCTGCTGCCTCGGGGGCGGCTCTCAGGACCTGAGGGCCGCCCTGTCCCCCATCACCACCACCGGCCGCAGCTTCGGGTCGAGCGTGCGCAGCAGGTACTCCATGCCGGACTTCGACAGGCTCACACAGCCCGAGGTGCCGCTGCCGTGGTCCATGTGCAGCCAGATGCTGCCGCCCTTGGACTGACCCTGCGGGCGCGTCGGGTCGTTCGGCGGGGTGCCCTTGACGCGGTTGTAGTCGATCGCGACGACGTAGTCGAAGTCGTGCCAGTGCGTCTTCGGCCAGTAGTGCGGGGCCTGGAGGGCCGCGGTCCGCGTGTACGGGAGCCGCGCACCTGGGTCGGCGAGGACGCCGCCCGCGTCGCTGAGCGTGAACACGCCCACCGGGCTGCGCTTGTCGCCCTCGCGGTGGTCCGGGGTCCAGCCCTTCTTGCCGTTGTGGGCCGGCCAGCTGCGCGTCTTCTTCCAGCCTGCCCCTGCCTTCGTGTAGAGGACGACCGTGGCCTTCGCCGAGTCCTCGCCCTCTCCGTAGACGGCGACGACCTGGCGTGCGCTCTTGGGAATGCGGGCCTGGAGCCGGTCGCCGACGTCGGGGATGCGCTTGAGGCCGGCGTCGGTCCGCGCCGCGCCCCGGTCGCCGCCCTGCGCGGAGTGCGCCGCCTCTCCTCCGTCGTCGCCGCCCGAGCCGCCGCAGGAGGTCAGGACGACTGAGCAGGCGGCGGCCGCGGCCGCCGTTCGCACCACACCGGCTATACGCATGCGCCCCATGCTCGCACCGGCTCCCCCCGCCCCTCGCCGACGCCCCCGTCCCACCGGCAGGAATGGCCGACTCTTTGCCGGACGCCGGAAAATCGTTTGCTTCGGGCCACCGTGCGACGCGAACCTTGCACGGTTTGTTACCGCGTTCGTCACGCCGTTCGATTCCACGTTCGCCACGCCGTTCGTCGCCGTGGCCCTCGCGTCGTCCGGCACCACCACGCGTATCGCACCGAAGCTGGGATCCCATGCACATTCGTGATCTTCCGTACGCCGATCCGGGCGAACCCGACACCCGCTCCGGCCCCCGCTTCCTGCTGTGGCTCGGCCGGAACCAGCTGGGCGGTCAGCTCAAGTCGCTGGGCTGGGGGCTGCTGCACTTCCTCGGCATCGCCGCGCTGCCCTACATGGTCGGCCTCGCCGTGCAGGCCGTGATCGACGGCTCGGGCGCGCGGCTCGCCCTCGCCGGCGGCGTCATCCTGCTCGCGGGGCTCGCCATCGCGGGCGGCGACACGATGCTCCACCGCACGGCCGTCACCAACTGGATCACCGCGGCGGCCCGTGTGCAGCAGCTGCTCGCCCGCAAGACCGCGCGGCTCGGCGCCGCCCTCACCCGGCGCGTGGCCGCCGGTGAGGTCGTCGCGGTGTCCACCGGTGACGTGGAGAAGATCGGCTGGTTCGTGGAGGCCCTGTCGCGCTTCGCCGCGGCGGCCGTGACCGTCCTCGTCGTCTGTGTGGGCCTGGTCGTCTACGAGCCCGCGCTCGGCGTCGTCGTGGCCGTCGGCATCCCGGTGCTCGCGCTCGCCGTGCTGCCGCTGCTGCCCCGGGCGACCCGCCGCGCCGACCACCAGCGCGAGAAGGCCGGGCGGGCCACCGAGCTGGCGTCGGACACCGTCGCGGGCCTCAGGGTGCTGCGCGGCATCGGCGGCGAGGAGCTGTTCCTCGACCGCTACCGGCACGCCTCGCAGGAGGTGCGGACCGCCGCCGTGCGCAGCGCGCGCATGTGGGCGGTGATCTCCGCGATCCAGGTCCTGCTGCCCGGCCTCCTGCTGATCGGGCTCGTCTGGCACGGCGTGCACCTGGCCCGCGAGGGCCGCGTCACGGTCGGCGAGCTCGTCACCGTCTACAGCGCGGTGATGCTGCTCAACTACCCGCTGCGGCACTTCGAGGAGATCGCCATGGCGTACTCCTTCTCGCGGCCCTCCGCGAAGCGGGCGGCCCGGGTGCTGTCGCTGGAGCGCACGACTGGGGCGGGCAGTGGGGAGGGGGGCTCGTCCGGGTCGTCCGCCGGGGAGCCCGTGGCGTCCGCCGGGGAGCCGGTGCCGACCGCCGGAGAAGGGGTGGCGTCCGCCGGGAAATCGGTGGCGTCCGCCCGGCAGCCGGTGGCGCCCGCCGAAGGTTCGGTGGCGCCCACCGGGGACCTCTACGACCCCGCCACGGGCCTGCTCGCCCCGGCCGGGCGCTTCACCGCCGTCGTGTGCGGCGATCCGGACGCGGCCGGGCGGCTCGCCGAACGGCTCGGCGGGCACCCGGCGTTCGAGACGGACCTGCCGTCGGTGCGCCTCGGCGGCGTCCCCCTGGACGGGCTGCCGCTCGACACCGCCCGCACCGCGGTCCTCGTTCAGGACAAGGACCCGGTGCTGCTCTCCGGCACGCTGGGGTCGCTGCTCGACGTACCGGCGTCCGGGGCGGTCGGTCCTGAGCGAGCGCTCGCCGCCGCGCAGTGCGCCGACGTCCTCGACGCGCTGGTGCAGGGCTCCGTGGCCGACGACCCGATGGCCGCGCACCTCACCGAGCGCGGCCGGTCCCTGTCCGGCGGCCAGCGCCAGCGTCTGGCACTCGCGCGGTCGCTGGTCACCGACCCCGAGGCGCTGGTCCTCGACGAGCCGACGTCCGCCGTCGACTCCCACACGGAGGCCCGGATCGCGGACGGCCTGCGCGAGCTGCGCGCGGGCCGCACGACGGTGGTCCTCACCTCGTCGCCGCTGCTCCTCGACCGCGCCGACCGCGTCGTCTTCCTGCACGACGGCGAGGTGGCCGCCGTCGGCGTGCACCGCGAACTCGTGGTCACGCAGCCGGGGTACCGCGCGGTCGTCACCCGGGAGACCCCTGATGAGACGGCCGAGGCGGCGGGGTCGGCGCGGGCCGTGGACACCGCCCGAGGCGGGCGCGCTCCCGCCGACGAGGGCGCGGGCTCCGGCCCCGGCCCGGGCTCCGCTCCACGCAGTACCCGCGTACACACCATCGACATCGAGGAGACGGCATGATCGGCCTGGCGCCGCCGGAGTACGACCCGGCGGCCCCGACCACGGCGGAGACGCTGCCCGTCGGCGCCCCCGCGACCGTACGGACCTATGTGCGCGAGCTGCTGCGGCGGCACCGCAGGGCCTTCGTCCTGCTGGTCGTGGTGAACACGCTCGCCGTGACCGCCTCGATGGTGGGCCCGTATCTGCTCGGCGGCCTCGTCGAGGACGTGTCGGACAACGCGCGCGAACTCCATCTGGAGCGCGTCGTGGCCCTGTTCGCGCTCGCGCTCGTCGTGCAGGCCGCCTTCGTGCACCAGGTGCGGCTGCGCGGCGCCATGCTCGGCGAGCGCATGCTCGCGGACCTGCGGGAGGACTTCCTCGTCCGGTCGGTCGGGCTGCCGCCTGGCGTCCTGGAGCGGGCGGGCACCGGTGACCTGCTGTCCCGCATCACCACGGACATCGACCGGCTGGCCAACGCGATGCGCGAGGCAGTGCCGCAGCTGGCCATCGGCGTGGTCTGGCTGGTGCTGCTCGTCGGCGGGCTCGCCGTGGTCGCGCCGCCGCTGGCACCCGCGCTGCTCGTCGCCGTGCCGCTGCTCGTCGTCGGCTGCCGCTGGTACTTCAAGCGGGCGCCGTCCGCGTACCGTTCGGAGGCCGCGGGGTACGCCGCCGTGGCCGCCGCCCTCGCCGAGACCGTCGACGCGGGCCGCACCGTGGAGGCGCACCGCCTCGGCGCGCGCCGCGTCGAGCAGTCGGAGCGCCGCATCAAGGAGTGGACCGCCTGGGAGCGCTACACGCTCTATCTGCGGTCGGTCCTCTTCCCCGTCATCAACGCCACCCACGTCACCGTCCTCTTCGCGGTCCTGATGATCGGCGGCTGCTTCGTCCTGCAGGGCTGGATCGGCGTGGGCCAGCTGACGACGGGCACGCTCATCGCGCAGATGCTCGTCGACCCGATCGGCATCATCCTGCGCTGGTACGACGAGCTCCAGGTGGCGCAGGTCTCGCTGGCCCGGCTCGTGGGCGTGCGCGACATCGAGCCGGACGCCGGTGACGCGGGCGTGGTGCCCGACGGACGCGACGTCCTCGCGGACGACGTGCACTTCGGCTACCGCGAGGGCGTCGACGTACTGCGCGAGGTGTCCCTCGCCGTCGAGCCCGGCTCCCGGGTCGCGCTCGTCGGCCCGTCCGGCGCGGGCAAGTCCACGCTCGGCAGGCTGCTCGCCGGAATCTACGGACCGCGTACGGGCCAGGTGACGCTCGGCGGCGCCGAACTGGCGCGGATGCCCGCGGAGGGCGTCCGCGCGCACGTGGCGCTCGTCAACCAGGAGCACCACGTGTTCGTGGGCTCCCTGCGCGACAATCTGCGCCTCGCCAGGGCCGGGGCCGAGGACGCCGAGCTGTGGGCCGCCCTCGGCGCGGTCGACGCGCACACCTGGGCGCGGGACCTCGACGCGGGCCTGGACACGGAGGTCGGCTCGGGCGGTCTGAGCCTGACGCCCGCCCAGGCACAGCAGATCGCCCTGGCCCGGCTCGTCCTCGCCGACCCGCACACGCTGGTGCTCGACGAGGCGACCTCGCTCCTGGACCCGCGCGCGGCCCGGCATCTGGAGCGCTCGCTCTCGCGGGTCCTGGAGGGCCGCACGGTGGTCGCCATCGCGCACCGCCTGCACACCGCGCACGACGCCGACGTCATCGCCGTGGTGGAGAGCGGCCGCATCAGCGAACTCGGCAGCCACGACGAGCTGGTGCGCGCCCAGGGGGCGTACGCGGCGCTGTGGAAGTCCTGGCACGGGTGACGGGGTCGTGACGGCAGAGGTCCGCCCGCTCCTCCCGGGGGAGGTAGAGGAGCGGGCGGACCGGTCTCATGCCGTCGGGCCCGCGTCCACGGGCCGCCGTACGAGGCCTCGGGCCGACGGCCTCGACGAGTACCTGCGCGTTCCGTTCCTGCGCGTTCCGTTCCTGCTTGTTCAACGACGTCACATCCGCCCGAGCCGGTGGTGAGCAGTACGGGAATTGCAGGTGCCGAGGATCGACCCGAAGGCCGGTCACGCATTCATCGCACTCGTGCGCCAGAGCGCTGCCGCACCACCTGGAACCATTTCGCAAGGTTGTTATCGGAACCCTTCAACAGACGTGCGGGAAAAGCCTGACAACCGTCCCTCTTATGCGGCAAGAAAGTACTAACAGGAGGTCGAACAGCAGCCAACACCCCGGGGCTGATTCAGGCCGCCGGTTCGAGAAAGCGGACCTTTCCGGCTTGTTACGGCAACGTCCCAGGCCCGACCGGGTCCAAGCGCCACGCCACGGCAGTCCGCAACGGTCGGCGAACGGCCCGTCGCGACACTCGGCGGCGGGGCACCACAGGGCATGGACGGCCGCCGGGGCAGGCGTCCGCGATCCCGGCTTTGATGGCCGAATCATGGCCCGCACGGCCCGGCGAACATCGATTCGCGCCGATTCCGCAGGCATGTGACCGCACGGCCGAAGGGGTTGGCAAGTGAATCCGTGTCAGTTACGGTGAAGTTGCTTCAGTCGTTCGTCGAGCGACTCCCGAGGGCAACGCCCCTTCATTCGGTGCCCCTGCTCTTTTCCTTGGCCCTCAGGTTCTCCAGGTATCAGTTTTTCTGGATCCACCTTTTCGTCGGCCCCTCAGATCTCCGGCTCCCCGTTCACCGGGCCTCCCGTTCACCGGGCCTCCCGTTCACCGGGCCTCCCGTTCACCGGGCCTCCCGTTCGCCGGTTGTCTCGTTCACCGGTTCCCTGGCCACCAGGTCCCGGATCTCCCACAGCGACGCCCCGCTCCCGAGGGCGCCTTCAGGCTGCACCAGCTCCCCTCCCCACCCAGCACGTCCACCGCCGTATGCCCTGACGGCGGTGTCCACGGTGAGCAGTGCCCCCGAACCCATCGCTCACCACGTGACGGAGGAGGCAGGAGCATGCGGACACCCACCGGCAACGACGTCAGCGCAGTACCGCCGGGCGGCAGGAGCCCGACGACGTCGGCCACGGCATCGGCCACGGCGTCGGCCGGGGCATCGGCCACGGCATCGGTCGGCGAGCGCAGATGCGCTCTCCTCGCCCTGTCCCTGGGCGTCTTCTGCATCCAGCTCGATGCGTTCGGCCTCAGCCTCGCCCTGGCCCGGATCGGTCGCGACCTGGACGCGGGCGGGTCCGGCCCGCAGTGGGTGATCAGCGCGTATCTGCTGTCCACCGGCACCCTGATGCTCGGCGCCGGACGCCTCGGCGACCTCTTCGGCCGTCGGCGGCTCCTGGTCACCGGACTCGTCCTCTTCGGCGCGGCATCCCTGGTGTGCGCGCTCGCCGCGACCCTGCCCCTCCTCGTCGGCGCCCGGGTGGCCCAGGGCGCGGGCGCGGCAATGATCATGCCGGTCGGCCTGTCCCTCCTGACCAACGTCTACCCCGGCGATCTGCGCGGCCGCGCCACCGGCTGGGCCCTCGGCATCGGCGGCATCGCCACCGCCTGCGGACCGTTCATCGGCGGCGCCCTCACGGACGCGGCGTCCTGGCGGGCCGTCTTCTGGCTCAACGTCCCGCTCGCCGTCCTCGGCGCGGTCTGCGCGTCGCGGACCGCCGAGAGCTACGACGCCGGCGCCTCCCGCACCGTCGACTGGCGGGGCCTGCTCACCGTGACGGCCGCGCTCGCGGCGCTCGGCGTCCTCATCGAGCGCGGCCCGGCCCTGCCCCGCCCCGCGCTCTGCGGCGGCGCGCTGATCGTGACGGGCCTCCTGATCCTGTTCATCCGGCAGGAACGTGCTGCCCCTCGGCCACTGGTACGGCTCACGCTCTTCCGCAACGGGCCGTACGTGGCGCTCACGCTCGCGGGGGCCACCGCCAACACCGCGACCGTGATCTTCCTGCTCGTCGCCCCCCTCACGCTCCAGGGGCGGTGGGCGCTCCCCGTCGCCTCCGCGGGTCTGGCCTTCCTCGCCCCGGCCCTCGCCATGGCGGTCGCGGGCCCCCTCGTCGGACGCGTACCGACGCGCGCCGCCGTGCCGCTCATGTCGGCCTGCCTGGGCGCGGGGGCACTCGGCCTCGGCTCGCTGCCCGTGGCCCCCTCGCTGACGGCGCACCTCGCCACCGCCACCGGGTGCGGCGCGGCCCTCGGCATCGCCAACGCGCTGACCCTCATCGCCACGCAGGCCGTCGTCGCCCCCGAGCGGGCCGGTGAGGCCTCCGGTGTCACCAAGACCGCCCTCACCATCGCGGCGGGCCTCGGCGTGGGCCTCACCGGAGCCCTCACCGACCGGGGCCACGTGAACACCGGGGCGGCCCACGACGCGGTGCTGCGGAGCACTGCGGTGGGGTGCGGCGGGGCGATTCTGCTGATGGGGGTGTGGTGGGGGCTTGCGGTGTGGAGGGCTGGATCTGGCGGCGGGGCTGGTCCTGGGGCTCGGCCAGGCGCGCGGCCTGAGGCCGACGCTCGGCCTGAGCGTCACGCCGGATCCGGGCCGTGACCTTGCGGTCGGGCCCTGTCCCGGTTCGCCGGGCGGCCCGGCCAGGGCGGCGGCAACGGCACGGCCCCATGCGCCCTCGCCCTCCTTGCCCCCTTGCCCCCTTGCCCCGGGCAAGCACCCCCGCAGGCACCGGGCCGGGCCCGGGCGCCATCCGCCGGGCCGTCACGGCGCCGCCCCGGCCTCAGATGAAGTTGAGCGCGACCGCGCCGCCCGCTCCCCCGAGCAGCATGAACACCGGCATCAGCACCTTCAGCTCGATCCAGCTCCCCGCGCGGAACCGCAGCGCCCGCGGCGGACCGATCGGGTACCAGCGCTTCCGGCCGATCGGGATGGGCCACAGGATCGGGCAACCGGACACCGTCAACGCGTCCCCGATGTCGTGCACCAGCGCGCCGAGCACGATCGGAAGGCCCAGCCACAGATACTCCTGGCCGTCCCCGGTGAACAGCCAGTCCGCACCATTGCCCGGTTTGTCCAGAACCCCGGCCAGGATCCAGGCGCTGGTCGCGGCGAGCAGCCACACCAGCACATCGCTGCTCGAACCGCGCGCCGCCCGCCACAGCAGCCCTTCGATGGCGAGCACCATGTGCACGAAGAGCAGGGCGAGCACCGCCCACCGGCCGCCGGTCACCGCGAGCACGGACGAGCCCGCGCCGATCAGGACGGCCCACACCCAGGTGTGGGTGAGCGTCCGGTGCCCGCCGGAGCGACGCGGATCGCCCTGCTTGCGCGTGGCGCGGTACACGGAGTACGAGAGCTTGTCGACGATCTCGCACAGACCGCGGGACACCGGGCCGAAGGCGCGCGAGATGGTCGCCGACTTGTGGTCGAGATCCGGGGCGAGCGCGGCCCCGGCACAGATCAGGGCGCCGACCAGGAGGACCGGCCAGGGCATCGAATGCCCGGCGGCCGTGGCGGCCGCCCCGACCCCCAGCCAGGCCGCCGCCCCTGACAGTGAGTGTGCCGGTCCCATCATCGGTGCTGCCCGCCCCATTTCTGTTGTCGCGATGCCCCGTTGGCGACCCAGCGTAGCGTTCATGATCTTGGAGCCGTCGTCCGGTTCCCTGATCCGGGCAGCGGGAAGGCAAGATGGGGGTGTGACCCTTATCGATCAGCTGCCGCAGGACGCCGACCCCGATGCCCTCTACGAAGCCTTTGAAGGCTGGGCCCAGGAGCGCGGCATCACCCTCTATCCCCACCAGGAGGAGGCTCTGATCGAGGTCGTGTCCGGCGCGAACGTGATCGTGTCGACGCCCACCGGCTCCGGCAAGAGCATGATCGCGGCCGGGGCGCACTTCGCAGCGCTCGCCCGCGACGAGGTCACCTTCTACACCGCCCCGATCAAGGCCCTGGTGTCCGAGAAGTTCTTCGAGCTGTGCAAGCTCTTCGGCACCGAGAACGTCGGCATGCTCACCGGCGACGCCTCCGTGAACGCCGACGCCCCCGTCATCTGCTGCACCGCCGAGGTCCTCGCCTCCATCGCGCTGCGTGACGGCAAGGACGCCGACATCGGCCAGGTCGTCATGGACGAGTTCCACTTCTACGCCGAGGCCGACCGGGGCTGGGCCTGGCAGATTCCGCTGCTTGAGCTGCCGCAGGCGCAGTTCATCCTGATGTCCGCGACGCTCGGTGACGTCTCGATGTTCGAGAAGGACCTCACCCGTCGCACCGGCCGCCCCACCTCGGTCGTCCGCTCCGCGACGCGCCCGGTGCCGCTGTCGTACGAGTACCGCCTCACGCCCATCACCGAGACGCTCACCGAGCTCCTCGACACCAAGCAGGCTCCGGTCTACATCGTGCACTTCACGCAGGCCCAGGCCGTGGAGCGGGCGCAGTCGCTGATGAGCATCAACATGTGCACACGCGCCGAGAAGGACCAGATCGCCGAGCTGATCGGCAACTTCCGCTTCACCACCAAGTTCGGCCGCAACCTCTCGCGCTACGTGCGGCACGGCATCGGCGTCCACCACGCCGGGATGCTGCCCAAGTACCGGCGCCTCGTCGAGAAGCTTGCCCAGGCGGGCCTCCTGAAGGTCATCTGCGGCACCGACACCCTCGGCGTCGGCGTGAACGTGCCCATTCGCACCGTATTGTTCACCGCGCTCACCAAGTACGACGGCAATCGCGTGCGCACCCTGCGCGCCCGTGAGTTCCACCAGATCGCGGGCCGCGCCGGGCGCGCGGGCTTCGACACGGCGGGCTTCGTGGTGGCGCAGGCGCCCGAGCACGTCATCGAGAACGAGAAGGCGCTCGCGAAGGCGGGCGACGACGCGAAGAAGCGGCGCAAGGTGGTGCGCAAGAAGGCGCCCGAGGGCTTCGTGGGCTGGACCGAGAGCACCTTCGAGAAGCTCATCGCCGCCGAGCCGGAGCCACTCACCTCCCGCTTCCGCGTCACCCACACCATGCTCCTCGCGGTGATCGCCCGGCCGGGCAACGCCTTCGAGGCGATGCGCCGCCTCCTGGAGGACAACCACGAGCCGCGCAGGCAGCAGCTGCGCCACATCCGCCGCGCCATCGCCATCTACCGCTCGCTGCTCGACGGCGGTGTCGTGGAGAAGCTCGAGGAGCCGGACTCCACCGGCCGCATCGTGCGCCTGACCGTCGACCTCCAGCAGGACTTCGCGCTCAACCAGCCCCTGTCCACCTTCGCCCTCGCCGCCTTCGAACTCCTCGACCCCGAGTCGCCCTCGTACGCCCTCGACATGGTCTCCGTAGTGGAGTCCACGCTCGACGACCCGCGCCAGATCCTCGCCGCCCAGCAGAACAAGGCGCGCGGCGAGGCCGTGGCGCTGATGAAGGCCGACGGCGTCGAGTACGAGGAGCGCATGGAGCGGCTGCAGGACATCACCTACCCGAAGCCGCTGGAGGAGCTGCTCTTCCACGCCTACAACACCTACCGCACCAGCCACCCGTGGGTCGGCGACCACCCCCTGTCCCCGAAGTCCGTGATCCGGGACATGTACGAGCGGGCGCTGTCTTTCACCGAGTTCACCTCCTTCTACGAGCTCGCCCGCACCGAGGGCATCGTGCTGCGCTACCTGGCGAACGCGTACAAGGCCCTGGAGCACACCATCCCGGACGACCTGAAGTCCGAGGACCTCGAGGATCTGATCGCCTGGCTCGGCGAGATGGTCCGCCAGGTGGACTCCAGCCTCCTGGACGAGTGGGAGCAGCTGGCGAACCCGGAGGTCATGACGGCCGAGGAGGCGCAGGAGAAGGCCGACGAGGTCAAGCCGGTGACGGCCAACGCCCGCGCCTTCCGCGTGCTCGTGCGCAACGCGCTCTTCCGCCGTGTCGAGCTCGCCGCCCTCGACCAGGTGGACGAGCTGGGCGAGATGGACGCCGAGTCCGGCTGGGACGCGGACGCGTGGGGCGAGGCCATGGACAAGTACTGGGACGAGTACGAGGACCTGGGCACCGGGCCCGACGCGCGCGGCCCCAAGCTGTTGCGCATCGAGGAGGATCCCGAGCACGGTCTGTGGCGCGTCCGCCAGACGTTCGCCGACCCGAACGGCGACCATGACTGGGGCATCGGCGCGGAGGTCGATCTCGCGGCCTCCGACGCGGAGGGCCGCGCCGTCGTCCGGGTCACGGACGTCGGCCAGCTCTGAGCTCCCCACGTTCCCGGACAGGAGTCGAGGACTTCCCATGAACAACCCCGCGGACCGACTGGTCGACCTGCTGGACCTCGAGCAGATCGAGGTGAACATCTTCCGCGGCCGCAGTCCCCAGGAGTCCTTGCAGCGCGTCTTCGGCGGGCAGGTCGCCGGGCAGGCACTCGTCGCGGCCGGGCGCACCACGGAGGGCGACAGACCGGTGCACTCGCTGCACGCGTACTTCCTGCGCCCGGGCCGCCCGGGCGTGCCCATCGTGTACCAGGTCGAGCGCGTCCGTGACGGGCGCTCCTTCACCACGCGCCGCGTCACGGCCGTCCAGCAGGGCCGCACCATCTTCAATCTGACCGCCTCCTTCCACAAGCCCGAACCGGGCACCTTCGAACACCAGCTGCCGCCGCGCATCGACGCCCCCGACCCGGAGTCGCTGCCGACGGTCGCCGAAGAGATCAAGGAACACCTGGGCGCGCTCCCCGAGCAGCTGGAGCGCATGGCCCGGCGCCAGCCCTTCGACATCCGCTATGTGGACCGGCTGCGCTGGACCGCCGAGGAGGTCCGGGGCGCCGAGCCGCGCAGCGCGGTGTGGATGCGCGCCGTCGGCCCCCTGGGAGACGACCCACTCGTGCACACCTGCGCGCTCACCTACGCGAGCGACATGACGCTCCTGGACGCCGTCCGCATCCCGGTGGAGCCGCTGTGGGGCCCGCGCGGCTTCGACATGGCCTCGCTGGACCACGCCATGTGGTTCCACCGCCCGTTCCGGGCCGACGAGTGGTTCCTGTACGACCAGGAGTCGCCGATCGCGACGGGGGGCCGCGGTCTGGCGCGCGGGCGGATCTACGATCGTGAGGGACGGCTGCTCGTGTCGGTCGTCCAGGAGGGTCTGTTCCGCCCGCACGCGCCCCGCCATCCGGGCGGTCAGTCGGACGGCTGAGTCCTACGGCGGTACCTGCCGTCGCGGGGCTACAGGGTCGGTTCGGGTGACGGGACACGGGCGCCTCCTGACGCAGGGGACGGTTGCGGGGGGGCGGGAGCACGGCATGAACGACACCGACGGCACGGGGCGGAACGGCAGCGCGGACTCTCAGAAGAGCGACGCGGACGCCCGGGCGGACAGCGCGGACGCCCGAGCAGGCACCGGCCGGGACGAGATACTCGCCCAGGCCGTCCGGCTACGGGAGAGCGGCCGCCGTGAGGAGGCCCGCGCCCTCCTGCTCCCCCTGAGCGAAAGCCACCCCGATGACGCCGAGATCGCCTACCAGACGGCCTGGGTGCACGACACGCTCGGCCTGGAAGCCGAGGCCCTGCCGCACTATCTGCGCGCGATCCGGCACCCCGGCCTCTCCGACGAGGACCGCCGCGGGGCGCTCCTGGGTCTCGGCAGTACGTATCGCGTCCTCGGCAAGTACCCGGAGGCCGTCGCCGTCCTCCGGGACGCGGTGGCGGAGTACCCCGACGACGGGGCGCTGCGGACCTTCCTCGCCATGGCGCTGTACAACACGGGCCGGCACCACGACGCCATGGCGCTCCTGCTGAACCTGATCGCCACCACGAGCCGGGATCCGGAGATCGCCGCCTACCGTCCCGCCATCGAGCACTACGCCAAGGACCTCGACGCGACCCTCTAGCGCGCCGGGCCGCTGCTTCCGCGCCGTGAGGTGTCGCGAGCCCTCCGTCGTGTTGTCAGTCCTCAGGCCGTCCGCGCCTGCGGCGCAGCCACCTCAGCAGCCCGCGCGGCCCTTCCCTCCGGCCCGTGTCCCGCTCCCGGGACACGGCCGACGGAGCGGTGACCGCCGAGGAGACTGCCTCCGAAGGCCGCCCCGCTCCGCAGTCGTCGCCTATGGCAGGGGTCTGCGGCTGCTCCGGTGCGCTGTGCGGGCGCGCCGTGGCGCTGACGGGCGGACGGCCCGGCCGCGGTGCAGGTCGGTGCCGCCGCGCTTCCGCCAGGCCGAGGCTCAGATTGGCCCGCAGCCAGCTGATCTCGTCCGGGTCGTCGGCCGTGGTGATGCGCTCGACGATGTGGGCCGTCGGAGACTCGGGGCCCGCCTGGGTGAGCGGCTGAGGGCTGAGGCGATGGAGATACGCCCGCTCGTACGGATTCCTGACGAGTTGCGCGAGGCTCATCGGGTCCAGGAAGGAAGCCGTCACGGCGACGCGCTCCCACGGGTCCTCCGCCTGCCGCAGGAGAAAGCCCACCTGTCGACGGCGCCAGTTGCGGGCCCGCAGGTCCGCGCCGCTCGCCAGCTGTGCCCGCATCATGTCCGGCGCCCGGCCGGTGAGCAGCGGAGCGTTGGCCTCGCACGCGGCGAACTCGCGCAGCTCCTCCGCCAGATAGAGCCAGACGACGGCCCGGTAGCGGTTCAGATAGAACTTCACCGGCGTCAGCACGCCCGTGCGGGCGAGCCGGGTGAAGCGGGCCTGGGTGATGTCCAGCAGGGCCGCGCCCTTAGCGGTGCCCACGGTTTTGACGCCGTCGCGCAGGGACTCCGGGAAGCCGGGTGTCTCACGGACGCGGTCGATCTCCTCGCGGCTGACCCGGCGGCGCGCCCCCGCCGGATCGGGGACGGTACGGACCCGGCCCAGCATCACGGCCAGCTCGAACTCTCCCCGCTTCAGGCCCAGTTCCCGCGCGGCGCTGCTGCGCGCCAACGGCCCGGGCCGGCCAGCTCGGGCCGTCGGGGGCGCGGCCACTTCCGTCGGCGGCGCGGTGCCTTGCGTCGGCGGCGCGGCCGCTTGCCTGGGCGTGGTGGACGCGATGTGCGAAATGGTCTGCGTGTCGCCGGCCATGGCGGTTCTCCCCCGTGCTTGGTCACTGCTTCTGGGAAAAACCGTAGCCCGCGAGGCCCGCCTCCCGCTCGGCCTGTGGATAACTCCGCTCGCGCCCGCGTTCACGCAGGTCAGCAGCGGGTCAGTAGGAGGTCAGAGATCTACGACCGGTGTCCGCTCCGGGTGCCGCGCGTCTACGCCCAGGTGCTCCCCGACACGGTTCACCAGCAGTGTCATCTCGTACGCGACCTGGCCTATGTCGGCCTGCGCCGAGCTGAGGACACACAGACAGCTGCCCTCGCCCGCCGCGGTCACGAACAGGACGGCGTCGTCGAACTCGATCATCGTCTGGCGTACGTTGCCAGCGCGGAAGTGGCGTCCGGATCCCTTCGCCAGACTGTGCAGGCCGGACGACACCGCCGCCAAGTGCTCGGCGTCCTCGCGCGGCAGGTCCGAGCTCGCCCCCGTCACCAGACCGTCGCTGGACAGCACCAGCGCGTGCCGTACGTGCTCCACCCGCCTCGTCAGGTCGTCGAGCAGCCAGCCCAGGCCCGTGTTCTGCGCCATGGCCCCTTCTCCCCGTGTGTCCCTCCCCCTGGCTGGAGGATCTGACCTGCCAGCCTTCACCACCTCCGGCGTCCCGGCAAGCATGATGGGGACATGGCACAGAAGATGACTGACGAGCAGTGGCGGGCCTTCGTCTCGCAGGGCACCCGCACGGGCAAACTGTCCACCGTCCGCGCGGACGGCAGCCCGCACGTGGCGCCGATCTGGTTCCTCCTCGACGGCGACGACCTGGTGTTCAACACGGGAAAGGACACTGTCAAGGGGCGCAATATCGCACGCGACGGGCGTGTGGCACTGTGCGTCGACGACGACGCGCCTCCGTTCGCCTTCGTGGTTCTGCAGGGCAGGGCGGAACTGTCCGAGGACCTGGAGCAGGTGCGGCACTGGGCGGCCCGCATCGGCGGGCGCTACATGGGCGAGGACCGGGCCGAGGAGTTCGGCGCGCGCAACGGCGTGCCCGGAGAGCTCCTCGTGCGGGTGCAGATCGACAAGGTGCTCGCGTACGCGGCCGTGTCCGACTGACGGCGCGCGGCCCCGCCCTCACCGGGGCGGCGCCCCTCGGGTGCGGTGCCGCACCGCACCGGGGCGCGGCCGCCCGGCGGGGCGGACCCGTCAGCCGACCGAGTCGAGCAGCCGGGCGGTATGCCGCCGCCCGGCGTACTCGACAAGCCGGATCAGCACCTCCTTTCCCGAGTCCCGGTCCCGGGCGTCGCACAGCACCACAGGGGTTCCGCGGTCGAGGTCCAGGGCCCGTGACACCTCGTGCGCGCCGTACGTCCGTGCGTTCGCGAAGCAGTTGACCGCCACGACGAACGGGATGTCGCGGTGCTCGAAGTAGTCCACGGCGGGGAAGCAGTCCTCGAGCCGCCGCGTGTCCGCAAGGACCACGGCGCCGAGGGCTCCCTGTGACAACTCGTCCCACAGGAACCAGAAGCGGTCCTGTCCCGGGGTGCCGAAGAGGTACAGCGAGAGCCCGGATCTGATGGTGATGCGGCCGAAGTCCATCGCGACCGTGGTGGTGACCTTGCGGTCCAAGCCGTCGGCGTCGTCGACCGACTGACCCGCCTCGCTGAGGAGTTCCTCGGTACGCAGGGGCCGGATCTCGCTGACGGCGCCGACCAGCGTGGTCTTGCCCACGCCGAAGCCTCCGGCGACCAGGATCTTCAACGCCAGGGCCGTGTCGTCACCGGTACCGTCGGCCGTGGCGTCAGAGCGCTCGGAGCCCATCGATCACCTCTCGCAGGATCGTCTCGTCAGGTAGCTGGGCGGGAGGAACGGGCCGTCGCACCTCAACGCGGCCCTCCTCCAGGAGGTCGCCGAGCAGCACCCTGACCACGCCCACAGGCAGGTCGGCGCCCGCGGCGAGTTCGGCGACGGACTGGGTTTCGACGCGGCACAGGTCGAGCAGCACCCGGTGTTCGGGGCCGAGCGCCACGTCGTCGCCCGGCCGCATGGCTTCCTCGGTGAGGCTGACCAGGGCGATCAGGTCGAACCGCACACCACTGGAGGCCGGTCTCGTGCGCCCGCCCGTCATCGCGTACGGGCGGACCAGGGGCCCCGCTTCGCTGTCGTACCACTGGCTGCCGTGCTGTCGCACGGCGCCGTCGCTGTTGTCGCTCATCGTGTGACGCCGCCCAGGTCATCCGGCGCTCGGTGGCGGCTCGGTGAAGCGCGTGGGGGTCGTCAGATGCGCCCCCACGCGCTTGACCATGCGTGCCATCTCGTACGCGACGAGGCCGATGTCAGCGGTGACCGTGCTGAGGACGGCGAGGCAGGAGCCGTCGCCCGCCGCGGCCACGAACAGGAAGGCATCGTCCATCTCGACCATGGTCTGGCGCACGCCGCCCGCTCCGAAGTGCCGTCCCGCGCCTTTGGCGAGGCTGTGGAATCCCGAGGCGACGGCGGCCAGGTGTTCGGCGTCTTCCCGGGTGAGGGCCGTCGAGGCGCCGACCGCGAGCCCGTCGTTGGACAGCACGACCGCGTGCCGTACGTCGCCGACGCGAGCCACCAGGTCGTCGAGGAGCCAGTCGAGTTCGCCGGACCGGTGCGCCGTGAGGCCGGTTTCCTGGATCATGCGGGGTCTCCTTCGCTGCTGTCGCTGCCGGGCGGGCGCCCGCCGCCCCGAGCCCAGCCGTCCCGGTAGGCGGCCAGTTGACTCCGTACGCGCTCCGGGCTGCGTTCGCCGACGGAGTCCGGACTCTCGGTCGCGGGCGGGCGCTTCCGCAGCTGCGGGGCGAGGCTCGCCTGACGTACGCGGCGCGGCAGTTCGTCCGACGGAGGCGCGGCGGACGCGGGGGCAGGCGCGTCCCTGGGCGACGGCGTGTCCGCGGGCCTGCGCAGGCGCAGTGCCGTGACACCTGAAGGTGACGGCGCGGGCACGGGGCGCCCGGCGGAGGGGGTCAGCGCCCGGTGATCGCCCTGCCCGGCGGTGGCCGCACTGAGTACGGCCGGCGCGTCGGGCACGGGGGCTGACGCGAACCCCTCTTGTCGCTCTCCCTGTTCGCGTTGCGCGGTGCGGGTGGAGTCGTCGTTCTGGAGCAGCGCGGTGGGCAGCAGGACGACGGCGGTGGTGCCGCCGTACGGGGAGGTGAGCAGGCGCACCCGGATGCCGTGCCGTGCGGCGAGTCTGCTCACTACGAAGAGGCCCAGTTGGTCGCTGTCGAACAGGTCGAGCGCCTCGGACTCCTCGACTCTCTGGTTGGCTTCGGCGAGCGTGTCGGGGTTCATGCCGAGGCCCCTGTCCTCGATCTCCAGGGCGTAGCCGTTGCCCACGGGCTCACCGGTGATCCGCACTTTGGTGTGCGGGGGCGAGAACTGGGCGGCGTTCTCCACCAGTTCGGCCATCAGATGGGTGAGGTCGGCGACGGCACCGCCCACGACGGCGGCCTCGGGCAGTGGTCGTACCTCGACGCGCGCGTAGTCCTCGATTTCGGAGACCGCGGCGCGTACGACGTTCGTCAGGGGCACCGGCGTGCGCCAGGCACGGCCGGGCGCGGCACCGGAGAGGATGATCAGGCTCTCTGCGTGGCGGCGCATCCGGGTCGTGAGGTGGTCGAGCCGGAAGAGGTCACCGAGTTCGTTCGGGTCGTCGGCCCGTCGCTCCATCGTGTCGAGGAGGCTGAGCTGCCGGTGGACGAGCACTTGGCTGCGTCGGGCTAGGTTCACGAAGACCCCGGAGATGCCGCTCGCCAGCTCCGCGCGTTCCACGGCGGCCCGCAGCGCGGCGCGGTGCACCGTGCCGAGCGCCTCCGCGACCTGGCCCGCTTCGTCCTCGGCAGGCGGCTCCTCGGGGGCTTCCGCGGCGATGTCGACCTCCTCGCCCGCGCGCAGCTTCCGCATGGCGTCGGGGAGTTGGCGGCGGGCGATCTCCAGGGCGCGGTTGCGCAGTCCGACGAGTTCGACGACCAGGCCGCGGCCGATGCGTACGGAGATCACGAGGGAGGCCACGACGGCGGCGAGACCGCACAGCACGGCCGCGCCCGCGACGGTGAACACGCCGCGCGTCAGCGGGTCGGCGCGGTTTGCGGCGTCCCGTGCCGCGCGCTCCGCGAGGGTGCGCTGGGTGTCCCGTACGGTCGCGTAGGCGGGGTCCCAGGTGAGGGCGGGGGCCGCTTCCAGGGCCTTCTTGCCGGGCCTGGCGGCGAGCACCTTGTCCTCGACGGCCCCGACGGCCCCGTACGCGGGTTGCTGTGCGAGGCGCTGCCACGCCCGGCGTTCGGGTCCGCGCAGGTCCGCCGCGGCCGCCTCGGTGAGGGTCTGCCGGGTGTCCACGGCCCCGGTGAACCGGCGCAGTCGCTCGCCGTCGAGGGTGCCCGCGAGACGGGCACCCGCCAGCAACACGTCCTCGCGCGCCAGCATTTCGCCCGCCCGGGAGAATTCGAGCAGCACGCGCGCGTGGGAGCCCGATTCGGCGCCCTCGAGCCCGGACAGCGCACCACCGACTCCGAAGGCTGCCGCGATGGTCTTCGTGTACTGCCCGTAGACGTCGTCCCACCCGGTGCGGCGGTCGAGGACGGAGGCACGCACGGTACGCAGCCGCTCGGCGTCGGTGGCGAACTGTTCGAGCCGGTTCCCCACGGCTGCGGGCAGCCCCGCTCCGTCGGCGACGGTGTGGTCCTCGCCCAGGCGCAGCTTCGCCACGGCCCGGTCGGTCTGGTCCGCCTGCTTCCGGAGGGCGGCGGCGCGGTCGGCGGTGGGTCGCGTCGCCTGGCGCACGGCCGCGGCCCGTTCGGCCTGAAGAGCGGTGACGGCCGCGGCGACCGGTGCCCGCACGGCGGCGTCGGCGCGTTGGGTCTGCCGCAGGGACGCGACGTCCTGGGCGGTGCTGACGGTCGCGTACGCCCACAGGGCGAGGAGGGAGACGACGGGCACCATCAGCAGGCACACGACCTTGGCGCGGACGGTGCGGGGGCGGAACCACCGGCGGCCCGCGCGCGGGAGCCCCGTGCTGGTGGTCCCTGTTCCGGTGTGAGGCGTCCCTGCGGGCGGGTGTTCGTCGGCGGGCGGGCCCGCGTGTGCTCGGCGGCCTCGGGCCGTGGGGGCGGCCTGGGCCGGTGTGCCGGGGTCGGGGGTGTTCCTGGGTATGCGCATGGCCTCCTCGTTCGGAAGGGTCGGGGTGGGCCCGCGGCGCGCACGGCCCGCTCGTGACCGGGTCGTGGACGCCGTTACGGAGCGGTGCGTCCGACGGGGCGTTGAGCCGACGCGGAGGCCGCACGCTCGCCCGCGCTCGGGGACAGGGCGACGAACGCCGAGGTCAGGAACAGATAGGAGCCCAGGCCCACGGCGAAGGGGAAGATGAACTGCATCGTCGTGGCCCCGGGCAGTGCCGCCCCGGAGGGGGTGACACGTACGCTCACGGCGAGCATGCCGGTGTAGTGCATGCTGCTCACCGCGCCGCCCATGACGAGCGAGGCGACGGCCACCGCGAGCGTCGACTTGATGTTCAGCGCCGCCCAGAGCGCGGCGGTCGCCGCGACGACGGCGATCACTACGGAGAGGGCGACGACGGCCGGGTCGTAGCCGACGTCGCCGTGCAGGCGCAGCGCGGCCATGCCCAGGTAGTGCATGCTCGCGACGCCGAGCCCCGTGGTGAGGCCCCCGAGGGCGAGCGAGCGCCCTCGGTCGCTGCCGTAGCCGACGGCGAAGACCCCGGCGCCGACGACGGCCATGGCGACGAGCAGGCTCAGGAGCGTCAGCGGCACGTCGTAGCGGATCTGCGTACCGCTGACTCCGAATCCGAGCATCGCGACGAAGTGCATCGTCCAGATGCCGGTGCCGATTGCCGAGGCCGCGGTGAGGAGCCAGTTGCGCCGCGAGCGTCCCGTGGTGCCCAGGGCGCGCACGGTGCACTGCAGACCGAGCGCGGCGCCGACGCACGCCATCACGTACGACAGCACGGGCGTCAGCCAGCCGAAGGTGGCGTGGTCCAGGTGTCCCATGGCCCAGGGACGCTAGACCCGCGGGGGGCGCACGGCGGGGGCGCATTTCGAAAGCTACTGCTATCTGGTGCGGAGATGTCCCTGAACGATCGCGCCACGGTCGAACGTGCGCGCCCCGGTTCCCCCTTGAGGAGGCACCGGGTCGACGGAACCGGCACGGTGCTCGAGCGTCAGCGGCGCCGTGCGGCACAGACCTCAGCAAACATGATCTTTGTAAGAGCACAGCATGTCCTGTGCCGCTGCCGAGGCATGCTGGATCATGAGCCCATGAGCGACGACCACACACGTGTCCAAGAGTTCTTCGCAGCGCGCGCTGCCGACTGGGACAGCCGCTTCCCCGACGACGGCCCCGCCTACCGCGCCGCCGTGGCCGAACTGGGCCTGGCCCCGGGCGCCCGGGTCCTGGACGCCGGATGCGGCACGGGCCGCGCCCTGCCCGCACTGAGGGACGCTGTGGGGCCCTCGGGGACGGTTCTGGGGGCCGATCTCACTCCGGCCATGCTGGAGGCCGCCGTACGGGCGGGCAGGCAGTCGTGCGGGCAGCTCCTGCTCGCGGACGTGGCGCGGCTGCCCGTGCGGGCGCAGGCGCTGGATGCCGTGTTCGGTGCGGGCCTCATCGCGCATCTGCCCGACCCGGCCGAGAACCTGCGGGAGCTGGCACGGGTGGTGCGCCCGGGAGGGGTGCTCGCGCTGTACCACCCCGTCGGGCGCGCGGCCCTGGCAGCTCGCCAGGGCCGCCAGATCACTCCGGACGACCTGCGTGCCGAGGGCAACCTCCGTCCGCTGCTTGCCGGCTCGGGCTGGCGGATGACGTCGTACGTCGACGAGGACACGCGCTTCCTCGCCCTGGCCCTGCGCCAGGACTGACGCTCCGCGCGGATTCGCGGGGGTTCGTGGGGGCTCGTGGGGTTCGTGGGGGCGTCGTTCAGGAGTGTCCCGTGAGTACCGCGGCGAAGGCGGCCGGGTTGTCCAGCATGACGTTGTGCCCGGCGTCCGGCACGGTGACGACCCGGACGCCGGAGGCCTCCAAGTCGTCTCCGCCCGGGACGTCACCGCTCAGCGCGCCCTGCACGTAGACACGCTCTACGGAGAGGGCCATCAGCATCGCGCGCATCGTAGGGCTCGTCCCGCGCACGAGCCCCGTGGCGCTGCGGTGCAGGGCACGCGGATCGGTGAGGCGCATGGTCGCGGCCCACCCCGGACCGACCCTCTCCAGTACGCGCGCGTGACCCTCGGTGACGAAGGCGTCCTCTTCGTAGTCCGCGATTCCGCTGCTTCCCGCGGTCTTCGGCGGGTACGGGTCGAGGTTGGCCTCCGTGAGGACGAGGCGTGCCACCAGGTCGGCCCTGCGGTGGGCCAGCACGATGGCCACGGAGCCGCCCATGCTGTGCGCGACGATCTCCGCGTCGCGCACGTCCGCCTCGTCCAGCGCCGCCGCGAGGGCCTCCGCATGGTCTTCCAGGGTGTAGCCGAAGCCGGTGGGGCGGTCGCTCAGGCCATGACCGGGCAGGTCCACGAACAGCGATCTGCGTCCCGCCAGTTCGGGCCGGGCGGCGAGGTGCGCGTGATAGGGCGCCGACGCGGCCCCGAGTCCGTGCACGTACACGCGCGCGGGGTCTTCGCCCTCGCATTCCGTCCAGCGGATCAGGCTGCCCTCCGTGTCGAACCGCGCGCCTCGCATCGTCATGTTCCGCTCCCCCTGAATGGTTCGTTCCGCCGCCTGCCGTGTCCCGCGTCCGCCTGTCGCGTTCCGGGCCTTCGTCCGGCGTTCAGCACACAATACATCGGCCTCGAAGTACTACGACACCGATGTACTCCGTGGATGCGGCAGAATGCGGGCATGCTGGAGCTCGCCATCCTTGGATTCCTGTACGAACGCCCGCTGCACGGCTACGAGCTGCGCAAGCGCATCACCGCCCTGACGGGACACGTCCGCCCGGTCGCGGAGAGCACGCTGTACCCGGCCATCAAGCGGCTCGAGAAGGCGGGGCTGCTGGCCCGTGAGACCCAGCCCGGCGCGGTGGCCGCGCCGCGCCACGTCCTGAGCCTCACCGCGGACGGCAGGAGCGAACTGCGCCGCCGCCTGGCCGAGCCCGCGCGGACGGACATCACCGACGAGAACCGCTGGTTCACGGTGCTCGCTTTCCTGCGGCACCTGGAGGACCCGGACGCCCAGGCCGCGGTGTTGCGGCAGCGTCTCGCCTTCCTCCAGGAGCCCGCCAGCTTCTTCTACGACGGCGACCGCCCGCTGCGCGCGGAAGAACTGGACGACCCGTTTCGGCAGGGCATCCTCACCATCGCGCGGGCCACGAGCCGCGCCGAGCTCACCTGGCTGCGCAAGATCCTCGCGTCACTCGGCTGAGCCCGCCGCGGACACCCTGGTGTGCCGCACCGGACAGCCGCGCACACCGGGCACCGGCCAGGTGCCGAGCTCGCCGGGCCGATAGCCGTCGGGATAGCCCTTCACCTCCCAGTTCTGCCGTCCGTAGTGCGGGGCCGTGCGCGGCGGCAGGAGGCGGACCGCACGGCCGCGCAGCCGCACCGCGCGCCGGGTCACGGCGCGCGTCAGAACGGAGGGCCGTTCGTAGCCGAAGGCCCGCAGCAGCGGCTCGTCGAGCAGGGCCAGGGTCGCCGCGCGCAGGACGGGCGCCAACGGGCGCGGGTACCAGGACACCATCAGCCCCAAGGTCGCGTCGGCGACGCCGCGCGCCCCTGCGTCCCATCCGAAGTGCGCCTCTTCGTAGGCATCGAGGAACTGGGCGAACTCTTCGTAGGAACCGGGGATCTCCTTGATGCCCATGTGCTGACCCAGCGTGCGGTAGTACACCGCTGACGCGGCCGTCTCGTGCCGCGACAGCCGACGCCATCCGTAGGCGTCGATCCACCGTTTGGGCATCACGACGAACGTACACAGCACGTAGCGCATGTCGTCATTGCTGATGTCGTAGCTGCGGTGCATCTGATTGATGCGGCGGATCGCCGTGCGCCCCTCGTCGCTGTCGAAGCCGTGCTCGATGACCGCGTCGAGGAGCAGTGCCGTGTCGTCGTACCGCTTCTGCGCACGGGTGGCGAACTCCGCCGTCTCGGCCAGGAGGGCGCCGATGCTCGGCACCGCATACGTGCGGTACAGCGCCAGCTCCAGCGCGCGCGTGTGGTCCCAGGGGAACTCGTAGGCCGCGGACAGTCGGTAGATCTCCAGGAAGTCCTTCTCCGGGTCGAGACGCCGGATCTGCTGGAGCCGCTCGTAGCGCTTCACCGCACGGATCCCCTTCTTCCGCCGAGGCTTCAACTTTACTTTGGAGTACGGAGGATGAGCACCCAGTCGCGGGCCCATACGGGGGAAGGTGACCTGAATGTTCAACAGGATCCGCAAGCTCTGGAGGGTCGACGCGGCGCCGGAGGACGACAAGCGCGCCCACAACCTCTTCGAAGCCGCCGCTGTCTACGTGGCGGCCTGCGCCGAGGACGACCAGGAGCAGATCGACAAGGCTGCGGGCTGGGTCTCGCCCGAAGCGCTGTCCTTCGGAGTGAACGAACTGGCCTGCCGGGCGGTCATCGCTCTCGCCCGGGAACACGACGAGTCGCCGAGCGCCGTGGCGCGTACGCTCCTCGGCCTGCCCGCCGCGTGACGTCGGTGTGGGTGGGATCGGGGCAGACGAGCGCCGTCCCGAGCGGAACGCCGGTCTCGGCGGCATGGGCGAGCCGTTCACGGACCTCGCGCGGTGTGCGGGGCCGGTAACCAGGGCCCCATCCGCAGCAGTCCTGGCGGAAGCGCACGCCCGCCCTCAGAAGCGCTGACAGGGCACGCCAGGCGGCGAGGTCCCGGCGCTTGGGCACGGCGAGCGCGGAGCCCGCGTCGACCAGCGGGTCACCGCAGCGCGGGCAGACGTCATGACGCACGCGCGCGTGGTCGGCCGGTTTCTTGTACGACACGCGGCACGCGAGACACACGAAGTGCGAACTGACACGGGACATGACACGCAGCGTAGAGGCCTCGCTCATCGGCGCACGAGCGAATTTTCCTGGTCACCGCCCCTCGACGACGCCTGGGGCCAGTGGTTATGGTGCGCCGTCGGAGTAATAAGTGGGCACTGATGGGGAGGCCTGCATGGCCGGAACGGACGCCGTCGCCGCGGATGACGAGGCGCTCTACGTGCTCACGGCCGTCCTGCTGACGCCCGCGAAGTTCCCCAGTGTGCTCGGGGACGACTATCCGGAGGCGTGTGCGGCTCTCGGCCTGCCGCCGGTGGCCGCCGGATACGGCTTGGTGCTCGGCCAGGACGGCTCCGGCGCACGGTGGACGGTCGTGACCGACGACGTCTCGCTCGTTGCCGTCGCGATCGCCGCCTGGGACTGCGGCATGGAGTACGACCTGTCGCCGGACGAGCGCACCGTGGTCGCGGCGCTGCCGGGCTGGCCGCTCGCGGTGGCCGTGTCCGCCCCGGGCGTGCCCGCGCCGCACGACCCGGAACCCGAGCCCGACCGGCCCCACCGCGCTCCCTTGTCGCCACCGGGGTCGGATGCGTGGGGGCCCGCGCAGCGACGTCTCGGCGCCGACGAGATCGCTCTGCAGTGGGCGGCCTGGCGCGCGCAGATCGACGACGCCGACTTCGCGACGGACAGCAAGGCCGGGGTCGAGCCGCCCCAGGACGGCTCCCGGTCGGCCGCCTCCGGGGCCACGCACGCCGAGCCGCTGACGGGCGTACGCCGCGTCCTCGCCGAAGTACGCGCCTATGTGGAGACCCCGCCGCCCCTGGGCCGGGTCCGCTCGTCCTTCGCCTCCGGGGAGGCCCGCACCTTGCGAGCCGACGGTCCCGGCTGGTCCATGGTCGCCAGGACCGACGACATCGCGTTCGTCCTGCTCGACGAGGAGCCGGGCGAGGTGCTTCCGGTGGGTCGCGGTCCAGAGCTTCCCGGGCTCCTCGCGGCGCTCGACAGGATGGCGGTGCGCCCCTCCTAGGAGAGGTGGTTCCCGAGGGCGGCGACTGCCCGGCCGCCTCCGCTCAGCGGCCGAGCTCCTTGCGGCTGACGCGGCGCAGCCGGCGCCGCTGTGAGGGGTCGAGTGTCAGATAGGCCACCGCCGGAACGCCGATCACGATCAGGAAGGCGGCCCACCAGGGCAGCCAGATCAGCAGGAAGAGCCCTACCGCCACGCCTCCTGCGGCGATCTTCGCTTTCTTCGACATGTCCGTCGCCTCCTTCGCGGCTGTTGCCGCTCTCTGCCCTGAGAAACGGGATCGGCCCCGCGCCGAGTTCCAGGACGCGACCCTGACCGATCCCTGAGGTGCGACCCCGAGAGAACCCCGAGTCATGCCTCAGGGGCCCCTTGGCACCCCCGAGTCGCGCCTCGGGGGCTCCTCGGCACCCTCGGCGTCACTCGGCCCTGAGCGGCTCTCCCACCTCGTACATGTGGCGGAGCACCTGCCGGTAGGAATCGATCAGGCCGGTCTCTGCGTAAGGCATACCCACAGCATGGCAGTGCGCGCGGACCATCGGCCGGGCGAGCCGCAGATGCGGACGCGGCATGCTCGGGAAGAGGTGGTGCTCGATCTGGTAGTTGAGGCCGCCGAGGAACCAGTCGGTGACCTCGCCGCCGCGGATGTTCCGGGAGGTGAGCACCTGCCGCTGGAGGTGCCCCCAGCGCTCGCCGTCCGGGTCGGGCATCTCCATGCCCTTGTGGTTGGGCGCGAAGGCCATGCCCAGGTGCAGGCCGAACAGGGCTTGGTGGAGGGCGGCGAACGCGAGTGCGTGTCCCAGAGGCATCGCGGCCAGGAGGAGGGCCCCGTAGCCCACGAGGTGAGCCACCAGGAGGGCCCCTTCCACCACGCGCCCGCGCGGGCTCTGGCGGCGCAGGTCGCGGAAGCCGTACACCTTCATGGCGATGCCCTGAAGCAGGGTGAGCGGGAAGAACAGCCAGGCCTGATGACGGGTGAGCCAGCGCCGGAAGCCGACGCGGACCCTGGCCTGCTTGCTGGTGAACACCAGGACGTCGGCGGCGACGTCAGGGTCCTTCTCGATGTGGTTGGGGTTGGCGTGGTGACGGTTGTGCTTGTCGTTCCACCAGCTCACGCTCATGCCCAGCAGGAGGTTGCCGTGGAAGAGCCCGATGAGCCGGGCGGCGGTGCGGTTGCCGGTTATCTGGGAGTGCCCGGCGTCGTGGCCGATGAACGCGGTGCGGACGCACAGCACGGACAGGACGGGGGCCAGCAGCAGGACCCACCAGGTGTGGCCCACGGCGAACAGACCCACCGCCACCGCCGCCAGTGCCGCGGCGTTGACGATCATGGTGCGGGCGTACCATCCGGTGCGCCGCTCCAGGAGCCCCTGAGACTTGACGGTGCGCAGCAGCGGAGCGAAGTCACTTCCGGCGGGCGACTGCCGGGGCGCACGCGCGGGGCGGTCCGCGAGGACTGTGCTTGCCTGGGGCATGGGTCGGTTCTCCGGCTTCCACGAGGACGGGCTGACCTGAGAAAACGTACGAATCAGTGACCGTTGGCGACCATGGCGCCACCACCCGTATCGGGAGGGGTGCCAGCAGGGGGCCGGAGGGGTGCTGGGTACACCCCTGCCACGGAGAGTGATGAGGATCACCGTCGAACAAGGTCCGGTCGGCCGGAAACGTGTTGTACTCTCGGCCGCTCCGGTCTCATTAGTCAAATTTGAGGAATGCGCCATCGCTGTGCACAGGCTCCCCGCTGTCACTCCCTCCGAGATCTCAGAACTCTCCCAGTGCTCCGTCGTGTTCGTGCCCGGTGACCCCGGGCGGACCGGACACGTCGCCTTCTGGCACGTGGACGGCGACGCTCCGCCCACCCCGGCCGCGGGCACTGTCCAGGACCTGACCGTCGCGTTGCCGGACGACGACGGTGTCCGTCTGCACGACGTCCCGGCGGTGCTGCTCCCGGTACGGGTCGCGCTGCCCGTCCTGACCCGGGTACGGGCTGCCTCCGGGGCTCATCCCACGGCCGCCTTCTGGGGCACCGCGGCCGTGCTCGCGCTGCAACTGGCTGCCCGGGGGCTGCTGCTGCCCGGCCTGACCGACAGCGACCACGACGCCTGGCGTGCGGGCCCGCTCGGCACCGGGGACCTGGAGCGGCTGCGGGAGCTCGCCGCCGCGATGCCGCCCGCGGCGCACACGGTCCCGCTCGACGGTGCCGTGCCGCCGCGGCTGCCCGCGCCGGAGCGGTTGCTGCGCCAGTTCCTGGACGCGGTCGCCGACACGCTGCCCCGCTCCCCCGCCGCCGTTCCGGCCGCGGGCCACCGGGCCTTCGCCGCGCCCGAGCCCCAGCACGTGCCGGAGCAGCGCTCCTGGGCCATGGACGTCGCGGCCGGGCACGACGCGGGCGTGCGGATCTCGCTGCGCGTGGAGGTTCCCGGTCTCCTTGCCGAGGCCTCTCAGGAGACCCGGCTGCCGTTCCGGGCCGTGGTCCAGATCCACAGCGTCAGCGACCCCTCGCTCGTCGCCGACGCCGCGGAGGTGTGGTCCGGCTCCGGCGCCGCGGCGGAGGCTTTCGGTCCGCGTGCGCGCATGGACGCGCTCCTGGCCCTGCGGCGGGCCACGCGCGCGTGGGCACCGCTCGGCCCGCTGCTCCAGGCGTCGGTCCCCGATGCCATCGAGCTGGCCGACGAAGAGGTCACCGCTCTGCTCGGCGAGGGCGCGCGCGTGCTCGCCGTGGCGGGCGTCGACGTGCACTGGCCGAGGGAACTCGCGCGCAGCCTCACCGCCCGCGCCGTGATCGGCCCGTCCGACAGCGAGGCCCCGCAGGGCCCCGACAAGCTGACGTCGGACACGCCGTCCTACCTCTCCGCGGACGCGCTGCTCGCCTTCAACTGGCGCTTCGCCCTGGGTGAGCAGGAGTTGAGCCGCGAGGAGCTCGACCGGCTCGCGGAGTCCAACCGGCCCGTGGTCCGGCTGCGCGACCAGTGGGTGCTCATCGACCCCGAGGAGGCGCGCCGGGCCCTCGCACAGCAGGACCGCAAGGTCACGCCCATCGACGCGCTGAGCGCCGCTCTGACGGGCACCACGGACGTGGACGGCCGTCGCGTCGACGTGCAGCCGACCGGATGGCTCGCGACGCTTCGCGAGCGCCTCGCGGACCCGGAGGGCATGGAGCCCGTCGGACAGCCCGCCGCGCTCGCCGCCGAACTGCGCGACTACCAGCTGCGCGGCCTCAACTGGCTGGCCCGGATGACCTCTTTGGGACTCGGCGGCTGCCTCGCCGACGACATGGGCCTCGGCAAGACCATCACCCTGATCTCGCTGCATCTTCACCGCCAGAGCGACGAGACCACGACGGGCCCCACCCTGGTCGTGTGCCCGACGTCCTTGATGGGCAACTGGCAGCGGGAGATCCAGAAGTTCGCGCCCGGCACGGCGGTGCGCCGTTTCCACGGTGCCCAGCGCGGTCTGGAGGACCTCGCCGACGGCGAGTTCGTCCTGACCACCTACGGGACGATGCGCCTCGACGCGGAGCTGCTCGACGCGGTCGACTGGGGCCTGGTGGTCGCCGACGAGGCCCAGCACGTCAAGAACCCCTACTCCGCGACGGCCAAGCAGCTGCGCGCCATCGGGGCACGCGCGCGCGTGGCACTCACCGGCACCCCGGTGGAGAACAACCTCTCCGAGCTGTGGGCGATCCTCGACTGGACGACCCCGGGGCTGCTCGGCAAGCTCAGCACGTTCCGCACCCGCTACGCCCAGGCCGTCGAGGGCGGTACGGACCCGGCCGCAGCCGAGCGGCTCGCCAAGCTGGTGCGCCCCTTCCTGCTGCGCCGCCGCAAGTCCGACCCGGGCATCGCCCCGGAGCTGCCGCCCAAGACGGAGACCGACCGCGCGGTGTCGCTCAGCACCGAACAGACCGGCCTCTACGAAGCGGTGGTGCGCGAGGCGCTCGCGGAGATCTCCGGAGCGGACGGCTTCGCCCGCCGGGGTTTGATCGTCAAGCTGTTCACCGGCCTGAAGCAGATCTGCAACCACCCCGCGCAGTACCTCAAGGAGGACGCTCCGCGCCTCACCGGCCGCTCGGGGAAGCTGGAGCTCCTGGACGAGCTGCTCGACACGATCCTGGCGGAGGACGCGAGCGTGCTCGTGTTCACCCAGTACGTGCAGATGGCCCGGCTCATCGAACAGCACCTGGCGGCGCGCGGCGTCCCCACGCAGTTCCTGCACGGCGGTACCCCCGTCGCCGAACGCGAGGCGATGGTGCAGCGCTTCCAGGACGGCGAAGTGCCCGTCTTCTTGCTGTCGTTGAAGGCGGCTGGCACCGGTCTGAACCTCACGCGGGCCGAGCACGTCGTGCACTACGACCGCTGGTGGAACCCGGCCGTCGAAGCGCAGGCCACCGACCGCGCCTACCGCATCGGGCAGACGCAGCCCGTCCAGGTGCACCGTCTGATCGCGGAGGGGACCATCGAGGACCGCATCGCCGAGATGCTGCTGCGCAAGCGCGAGTTGGCCGACGCCGTCCTGGGCTCCGGCGAGGCGGCCCTGACCGAGCTGACCGACGCCGAGCTGACCGACCTGGTGGAGCTGCGAGGGGGCGCACGATGAGCGACGCGTACGACGAGGCGCCCCGAGGGGCGCACGCGGGCGGCATGGGCGACAACGACGGGAGCGACCATTTGACGACGTACGACGGCGGGTCGGCGGCGGGCGACGGCGAGCGGACCTTCGCTGCCCTGCCGCCCGCGCACGGGCGGGGCTTCGCCCGGACGTGGTGGGGTCTCGCCTGGCTCCAGGCCCTGGAGGACACGGCTCTGGACACCGCGCAGCTCAAGACGGGCCGCAGGCTGGCGCGCGCGGGAGCCGTGGGCGCGGTCTCCGTGCGCCCCGGCCGCATCACGGCGGTCGTCCAGGACAAGGACGGCACCCCGCGCCGCTCGGACGTCCTCCTGCAGCGGCTGAGCCCGCAGGAGTGGGACCGCTTCCTGGACATGGCCGTCGAGCGGGCCGGGCACATCGCCGCGCTGCTCGACCGGGACATGCCGCCCCATCTGGTGGAGGACGCGGCAGCAGCGGGCGTCGACCTCCTGCCCGGCATCGGCGACCTGGAGCCCGAGTGCGACTGCGAGGCGTGGGACCACTGCGGCCACACGGCCGCGCTCTGCTACCAAGTGGCGCGGCTGCTCGACGAGGATCCCTTCGTCCTGCTCCTGATGCGGGGCCGCGGCGAGCGTGAGCTCCTCGACGAGCTACAGGTCCGCAGCGTCGCGCACATGGACCTCGAAGAACCTTCTCGGGCGGAGTCCACCGACACCGTCCAGGAGGGCGTGGACGCCGCCCAGGCCTACGCGGACGGGCTGATCCTGCCTCCGCTGCCCGCACTGCCTCCGCTGCCCGCGGAGCCGGGTCTGCCGCCGTCCCTCGACACGGAAACGGAGCCGGCGCCCGGCGTCGACGTACCGGCGCTCGCGTTCCTCGCGGCCCGCACGGCGGCCGAGGCGCACCGGCTGCTGGCCGAGGCCCTCTCGCCCGGGCACGAAACGCTGGCCGTCGAGGCCGAGTTGGCGCTCGCCGAGGACGCCGTACGTCTTGCGACGGCCGCGCCCGCGGCGATCGCCGCCCGGCTCGCGGACGGCTCCGGCAGGGACAGCGACGGGCTCGCGCGGGCCGTACGGGCTTGGGAGTACGGCGGGCGGGCCGCACTCGCCGTCCTTGAGGAGGAGTGGGCTCCGGAGGGCGAGGCCCTGGCACGCGCGCGTGCCGCACTCGACGCGGCGTGGGACGAGGACGAGCGGCCGACGCTGCGGGCCGCGCGCAACCACTGGACGGTCGTCGGCGCCGACGCCCAGCTCCGTCAGGGGCACGACGGCCGCTGGTGGCCGTACCGCAAGGAGCGCGGTCGCTGGATACCCGCGGGACCGGCGGCCCACGACCCGGCGACCGCCCTGGCTGTGGCGACCGGCGGCGAGTGACCTCTCCGGTCCGAGGTGTCGGCTCGGCTGGCTGAAACGTGTACGGCGACACCGGCGTATCCACGGGGTGGGCCGTGTGCGCCGGGAACACCGGGTCGCGCACTCGCCCCGGTCAGGGATTGAGCAAGGTCACGACGTCGAGGACTGTGGAGACGCCGGTGCAGCCGAGCGGATCCAGACGAAAGGGGATGACGAGGTAGGTGTCCCGCCGCTGTTGATCGGCTGGTGATGTCCGACGGCGCCTCCTGCCCCTCGCGGGAGGCGCCGTCGGCGCGTCGCGGGCGCCAGGCCCCGGGCGGCACACCGGACACGGCGTCGGCCCTGAGAACACAAGACTCAGGACGCGGGCCTCAGGACACAGGCTTCGTGACGCGGGCTTCAAGGCGCGGGCTTCAAGACGTGATCTGCACGAACAGCACGTGATTCATCCACAGGACTCCTGATGGTTCACCCTCACGACACCTGGCGTTCGTGAGGGCCGCTGAAGGTGGCGCCGTTACCGATCTCGTGCCCCAGGAGGCCCCGATGTCCGCGCCCGTCGCCGGTCAGCGCCGTGTTCGTCGATCCACCGCTGTCGGCGTGCCGCTCGCCCTGCTCACCGCTCTCGCGGTCAGCGGCACCGCCCTCGGCGCCCCCGCCGACTCCGGGCACCAGGGAGGTGCCGCACGCGTCACCTCCCAGGCCACGCTGGGCGACATCCCTCTAGGCGCATTCAGCAACCGTCTGCTGCCCGGCACGGTGCGCAACGACCGTGGTGTCGATCTCGGCGGCATAGGCAGCGACATCTACCCGGCGGGTCGCAAGGGCGAGTTCTGGACGGTCACCGACCGGGGGCCGAACGGGCAGATCAAGGTCGACGGCAAGAAGCGCCGGACCTTCCCCGTGCCCGGCTTCGACCCGGCGATCGTGAAGATCCGGGTGTCCGGCCGCTCGGTGAAGGTCATCGACGCCCTGCCGATCACCACACGCGCCGGGAAGCCGGTCACCGGGCTGCCCAACCAGGAGGGGCGCGACGAGGCCCCGTACTCCTACAACGCCGCCAAGCCGCTCGCCTACGACCCGAACGGCCTGGACACCGAGGGCATCGTCCGCGCCGCGGACGGCAGCTTCTGGCTGGTCGACGAGTACGGCCCGTCGCTGGTGCACGTCTCCGCGCGCGGGAAGGTCATCAAGCGCTACGTCCCCCAGGGGCTGAAGCTGCGCGGCGCGGACTATCCGGTCGTCGAGGCGCTGCCGGGAGTGCTGCTGCACCGGAAGGTCAACCGCGGCTTCGAAGGGCTCACGCAGCTGCCGGGCGGCGACCTGGTGATGGCCGTGCAGAGCCCGCTGTCGCTGCCGGACCAGGAAGCGGGAGAAGGCTCGCGCACGGTCCGGCTGCTCCGCTTCTCCCCGGGCAAGCAGGCGGTCACGGCCGAGTACGCGTACCGCTTCGACCCGGTGGGTGTCGTGGACCCCGGGGAGGACGACACCTCCGAGCTGAAGATCTCCTCCCTCGTGGCCGTCGGCCGCGATCGCCTGCTCGTGGAGGAGCGCACCGACAAGGCGGCCCGGTTGCAGCTCGTGCGCCTGGACCGGCGTGCGAACATCCTCGGCAAGAAGTGGGACAACGCCGCGACGCGCCCCTCTCTGGAGCAGCTCGACGACCCCCGGGCCGCGGGTGTACCGGTGCTGCGCAAGCGCCTGACCGTGGACCTCGGCACCCTCAAGGGGGTGCCCGGCAAGATCGAAGGGGTGGCCCTGGTCGACCGCCGCACGCTGGCCCTCATCAATGACAACGACTTCGGGATGACGGACGGCCCGGAGGCGTTCGACAAGAACGGCCGCCTCGTCGACAGCGGTGTGGAGACCTCCGTGACGTACGTGCGGCTCCCCCGAGCCTTGTAGCCGCCCTGGCTCGGAACGGCGGGGCCTTTACGGCACTTCGTTGCCCGCAGGTGTCTGCAGGAGCGACTCGAGGTCGCTCGGCAGCCCGGTGGGCAGCGTCGGGAAGTCGCTGGGCAGCTCCGTGGGCAGGCCCGTGGGGAGCTGGCTGGGGAAGTCGCTCGGCAGGCGTGTAGGGAGCTGTGTCGGGATGCTCAAGGAGGGTGTGGGGCGGGTCTCGCTGCTCTTGGTGCTCTCCGAAGGCCGCTTGTCGTCAGGGGAGTCGTCACTTCCGGTGGCGACGAGGACCACGACGACGATCACCCCGACCGCCACGAGCGCGGCGAGCAGCATGAACAGGCCGTTGCGCCGCCCGGGCGGTCTCCCCTCGGGCGGCGGCTGCCACCCGCCGCCTCCGGGAGGGGGCCCGTACCCTCCGGGCGGCGAGCCGAAGCCGCCCGGAGGCCCGAAACCGCCACCCCCGGAAGGCGGGCCGAAGCCACCGCCTCCAGGAGGGACGTCACCGGGCGGACGAGGAGGCGGCGGTACCGGCGGCATGGTCATACCGCAAAGAGACACCTCGAACCGGTTATGACGCGACCCCTGCGCGGGAGTTGATACACACACGGGCTACGGAACAGACAGTTCCGGCACCCCACACCCTTGTGGGCCGGCCGTCAGCCCCGCGCTCCCAGCAGGTGGTCCATGGCCAGCTGGTCGAGCCGTTCGAAGGCCATCCCGCGCGCGGCCGCCGCTGCCACGTCGAACTCCTCGTAGGCGCCGCGGTCGGCGAGCAGCCCCGCCAGGCCGTCGTCAGCCGTGGGCTTCGCCAGTTCGTGCAGACGCGCGTCACGCAGCGCCTGGTGTACCTCTGGGTCGGCGCGGAAGGCCGTCGCACGCTCACGCAGGATCAGGTAGTTGCGCATGCAGCCCGCGGCGGACTCCCACACGCCCGCGTCGTCCTCGGTGCGCGGCGGCTTGAAGTCGAAGTGGCGCGGCCCGTCGTAATCGCCTCTCTCCAGGAGGTCGACCAACCAGAAGGCGCTGCGCAGGTCTCCCGCGCCGAACCTCAGGTCCTGGTCGTACTTGATGCCGTTCTGGCCGTTGAGGTCGATGTGGAAGAGCTTGCCCGCCCACAGGGCCTGCGCGATGCCGTGCGGGAAGTTCAGGCCCGCCATCTGCTCGTGGCCCACTTCGGGGTTCACGCCGTACAGTTCGGGCCTCTCCAGGCGCTCGATGAACGCGAGGGCGTGTCCCACGGTGGGCAGCAGGATGTCGCCGCGCGGCTCGTTCGGCTTGGGCTCGATCGCGAAGCGCAGGTCGTACCCCTGCTCGGTCACATAGGCGCCGAGCAGGTCGAAGGCCTCCTTCAGCCGGTCGAGCGCGGCGCGTACGTCCTTGGCCGCGCCGGACTCGGCGCCTTCCCGCCCGCCCCAGGCGACGTAGGTGCGCGCGCCGAGTTCGACGGCGAGGTCGATGTTCCGGATCGTCTTGCGCAGCGCGTATCTGCGGACGTCCCGGTCGTTCGCCGTGAACGCGCCGTCCTTGAAGACGGGGTGCGTGAACAGGTTGGTGGTCGCCATCGGGACGACGAGTCCGGTGTCGTCCAGGGCCGCGCGGAAACGCTTGACACGGGTGGCGCGGTCCGCCTCGGAGGCGCCGAACGGGATGAGGTCGTCGTCGTGGAACGTCACTCCGTAGGCCCCGATTTCCGCGAGGCGGCGTACCGCGTCGGCCGGGTCGAGCGGCGCCCTGGTGGCCTCGCCGAAGGGGTCCCGGCCCTGCCAGCCGACGGTCCACAGACCGAAGCTGAACTTGTCCTCCGGGGTGGGCTGGTAGCTCATGTGTGGCTCCTCGACGGCTCCGGGGCTATTTCGTCATGGCGATTGACAAATTAGTATCCTCACGCGCCGCTGAGAAGGCCGAGGCCCACATCGGGTATCTCTGGGCGGGCACGCCCTCGGGGCAGAAGCACCTCCCGGGGGTGGGCACATCCCGTGGGTACAGCCCGGTGGGTACATCCCGGTGGGACGGTCGTGTGCCGGGCGAGTGCCCGGCACTCCCGAGAAGCGCAGAGCAGCGGAAACGGAGAAGCCGATGTCGTCAGCGCCAGCAGCCGAGGGTCCCCTTGTCGTCGGTGTGGACAGTTCCACGCAGTCCACCAAGGTCCTGGTCGTCGACGCGGCCACAGGGCGGGTCGTCGCCGGCGGTCAGGCACCGCACACGGTCACCTCGGGCTCGCGGCGGGAGAGCGATCCGGAGCAGTGGTTCAGCGCCCTGGGCGACGCGCTGCGCCAGTGCGGCACCTACGCGCGCGAGGCCGCCGCCGTGTCGGTCGCCGGACAGCAGCACGGCCTCGTCACGCTCGACGAGCGCGGCAGGCCCGTGCGCCCCGCGCTGCTCTGGAACGACGTGCGCTCCGCACCCCAGGCCCGGCGACTCGTCGAGGAACTGGGCGGCGCCAAGGCGTGGGCCGACCGCGTCGGCAGCGTCCCCGGGCCGTCCTTCACCGTCACCAAGTGGGCCTGGCTCGCCGAGCACGAGCCGGCGTCGGCCCGCGCGACCACCGCCGTACGGCTCCCCCACGACTACCTCACACAGCGCCTCACCGGTTCCGGCACCACGGACCGGGGCGACGTCTCCGGCACGGGCTGGTGGGCGTCCGCCACCGAGTCGTACGACGAGGACATCCTCGGCCTCGTGGGCCTCGACCCCGCGGCACTGCCCCGCGTGGCACTCCCCGGGGAGGTCGTCGGCACCGTGCGCGGCAGCGGTGAACTGCCCTTCTCCCCAGGCACACTGGTGGCGCCCGGCACCGGCGACAACGCGGCGGCCGCCCTGGGCCTCGGTCTGCGCCCCGGCATCCCCGTGCTCAGCCTCGGCACATCCGGCACGGTGTACGCGGCCTCGGAGCAGCGCAGTACGGATCCGACGGGCACGGTCGCCGGATTCGCCGACGCGCGCGGCGCCTGGCTGCCGCTCGCCTGCACGCTCAACTGCACCTTGGCCGTCGACCGCGTGGCCGCCCTCCTGAGCCTGGATCGCGACGCCGTGCAGTCCGGTGGGTCCGTCACCCTGCTCCCCTACCTCGACGGCGAGCGGACCCCGGACCTGCCGCACGCCGCGGGCCTACTGCAGGGGCTGCGCCACGACACGACACCGGGCCAGATCCTGCAGGCGGCCTACGACGGGGCGGTCCACGCGCTCCTGGGCGCTCTGGACGCCATCCTCGACGCGGACGCGGACCGCTCGCAGCCACTGCTCCTCATCGGCGGCGGAGCACGGGGCACCGCGTGGCAACAGACCGTACGGCGCCTGTCCGGCCGCCCCGTACAGATTCCCGAAGCCCGTGAGCTCGTCGCGCTCGGCGCCGCCGCGCAGGCGGCAGGGCTACTGACGGGCGAGGACCCGGCGGCGGTCGCACGCCGCTGGAACACCGCGCGCGGGCAGGTGTTCGACGCCGTGGACCGGGACGAGGCAGCACTCTCCAGGATCGCGGACGTGCTCCGCGACGCGGCACCGCTGCTGGAAGGGGACGCCACAGCATGAGCGCACCACCCCGCACGACGCACCCCGGGACGTCCGGAGCCCGGCTGCCCGACACCCAGCAGGGCATGCGTCGCCGCAATCTCGCGCGCGTGATGCACACGGTCGCCGCACACGGCCCGCTGTCGCGTGCTTCCGTGGCTTCCCGAATCGGCCTGACGCGAGCAGCCGTGTCCACGCTGGTGGACGAACTGGTCCGCTCGGAGCTCCTGGAGGAGTTGGGCCCCGAGCGGCCCGGCAGGGTGGGCCGCCCCGGTTCCGCACTCGCCGTCAGCGCGCGAGGACCCGTCGGCATCGGAGCGGAGGTGGGCGTCGACCATCTCTCCGTGTGCGCGGTCGACCTGCGCGGCGACGTACGCGCGCGTGCGCAGCGACGGGTCGGCAACCGGGGACGTGCGCCCGAGCCCGTGCTCGCGGACCTCGCCTCCCTGATCCGCGGGGTCACTCAGGACGCCGAGCGCGAAGGGCTGCGTCCGGCAGGTCTGGCCGTCGCGGTGCCCGGCCTGGTCGCCCGCGACAGCCAGACGGTCGTGCGTGCCCCCAACCTCGACTGGCACCACACGGACATCGGCCCGCTCTTGGCGTCGGAGCTGCCCCTGACCGTCGACAACGAAGCCAACTTCGGCGCCCTGGCGGAGCTGTGGGTCGGCGATGACGTGCCGGACGACTTTCTGCACGTCTCCGCGGAGATCGGCATCGGCGCGGCGCTCGTGGTCGACGGAATGCTGCTGCGCGGCAGCCGTGGCTTCGCGGGCGAGCTGGGGCACGTGCCGATCCGCCCCGACGGGCCGCGGTGCGCGTGCGGCGGACGCGGGTGTCTGGAGCGGTACGCGGGTGAGGAAGCGGTGCTGCGCGCCGCGGGGCTGCCACCGGGACCGGACCGCCTCAGCCTGCTCGTCGAACGCGCCGTCGCCGGCGACGAAGAGGTTCTCGGGGCGCTGCGCGACGCCGGGACCGCGCTGGGGATCGCCCTGACCGGCGCCGTCAATCTCCTCGACCCGCGGACGATCGTGCTCGGCGGCGCCCTGTCCCGTCTGGCGCCGTGGCTGCTGCCCTGTTTGGAAGGCGAGTTGGGGCAGCGCACCACAGGCCCGGGTTGTGCCGTCGCCGTCTCTCGCCTCGGCTCGGAAGGGCCGCTGCTGGGGGCGGCGCACGCTGTGGTGCGGGCGGTGCTCGACGATCCGGCGGGGGTGGCCTAACTCCCACTGGATCCGGCCAGGCGAGGCCCGGCCGGTCCAGGCCCTCCGAGCGTCCCCTGCCGGGCCGGTCCGGCACGTCCCCGGCACATCCCCGGCACGGAATGTCCCGGCGCAGCGTTGCCCCCTGCCCTCCCCGGCATGCTCCGCCCAGGCGTGGGGCGAGCCTCCGTTCCCCTGTCACCCACACGAGTGGTCAGGTTTTCCACAGCCACCGCACCGTACACAGATGCGCTGCGGGCACTTCCACCTCAATCTCCAACGGCCGTACGGTGATTCACGTGAGCCGAGCGCTCCGCGGACGGCGGGGCGAGGCCACGATGATCGGGGGATTCGCATGTCCGGACTTCGCATGCCGAGGGCGCGCCCGTCGGGGTTTCCCACCTCGCGGTTGCGCACGACGGGGTGTCACACGTCAGGGGAAATCAAGCCGGGAGCGGCGCGTCAGCTCCGCAAAGGCCTGGCTGGAAGTGTCACCCTCGTGCCCGCGACGGCGCGCGCGGGCCCGCCGCATGAACCGGATCCACCGCATGAACCGGATCCACCGCATGAACCGGGTCCACCGCATGAACCGGGTCCACCGCACGAACCGGATCCACCGCACGCCCCACACCGACCGTACGCACGACTTGCACCCACACGGCCCAGAGCGGAGCACCACCCGATGAGCACCCCGCCTCTGCTCGGCATCCGCCCCGGGCCGGACCGGAACGCCTGGCCACGACGCGGCGCACCGCGCCTCACCCCCACAGCTCCCGGAACCGCGCCCGATCCGCACCTCGCACGCACTGCGCACGCCCCTTTCATTCCGAGCGCCGCACCCGACCCGCTCACCGAACGCGACCTCCCACAACAACCCGCACGAGATTTCGACTTCAGCAATCTGGACGTGCCCCAGCACGCCGCTCACACTGTGCGAACGACCGTGGCGAACGATCCCCACACGCACCACACGTGCGTGGCGAAGCTCCGCGAGGAGCGGCCGCGCCATCGCCGTCATACCGCGCGCCACGAGATATGAAGCTCTGCCTGCAGGATCCGGCCCTCCACGCACCCTGAGACGCGCACACCGCGCAGTCCAGCCGCTCCCCCCACCGAGAGGCAGAACAGCCATGGATCAAGCAAGTGAACGAGCTGCGCACCAGACGCCGGACGCGCCGGGCGACAGCACTCGACCACCGGCGCCACGCCCGGCGAGACTCCAGCCCAGCAGGCGCCGCATCCTCCAGGGCGCGGCACTCGCCGCCGTGCCTTCGGCCCTGCTGACGTCCCCGCACGCCGTGGCGAAGACGCGGCGCCAGGCCGCCTACCCGCCCGTCGAGTGGGTCCCGGCCAGCTCCTCGAACTACACCGCCTCCAACCGCCCCAGCAGCTATCCCATCACCTACGTCGTCGTACACGTCACCCAGGAGACGTATGCCGACACGCTGGCCATCTTCAAGAACCCGGCGAAGAAGGTGTCCGCGCACTACGTGGTCCGCTCGGCGGACGGGCACATCGCACAGTGCGTCAGCGAGCGGAACGTCGCCTGGCACGCGGGCAACTGGACCTACAACACGCGCAGCATCGGCATCGAGCACGAAGGATGGGTGGATCAACCGGAGTACTTCACCGACGCGATGTACGAGCAGTCCGCCCTCCTCACCGCGGCGATCTGCGGCAAGTACGCCATCCCGAAGGACCGCCAGCACATCATCGGCCACGTCGAGGTCCCCGGCACCGATCACACGGATCCCGGACGCTACTGGGACTGGTCGCGCTACATCCGCTTGGTCAACTCCGCCTGACGGCCGGGAAAGACCGGCCAGCGGGGGCGCGCGGGCGCTTGTCGGCTTCTGTTCCCGGGGTGACGATGGCAGCGCCGCACCGCTGTCATCGCCGTCATCACTGTCCGGAGGCCGACTTGACCGATCCATGGGTGGCCCTCGAGCCCGGCGCCGACCCCGCCGAGCGGGTGCGCACGATCCGTCGGGCCCATGAGCGGTTCACCGCGGCGGGGACCGTCGCCCGTCCGGTGCGCTCCGCGGTGGCCGACTCGTGGCGTCGTTCGGCACGGGCCCGGGTCAGCCCCGCGGGCACCGGGGCGTCGGTGGAGCTGACGGCCGGGGATCTGGGCGCCTATCGGGCGGAGCATCCGCTGTCACGGGTGATGCCGCTGTTCCGGGAGTTGATGGGAGGCTTCGCCAAGGACGGCGAACACCTGCTCGCGGTGTGCGACGCGCACGGCAGGCTGCTGTGGGTCGAGGGGCACACCACGACCCGGACGCAGGCGGGACGGATGAACTTCGTGCCGGGCGCGCGCTGGGCGGAGTCGGCGATGGGGACCAACGCGCCGGGGACGGCTGTGGCCGTCGACCGGCCGGTGCAGGTGTTCGCCACGGAGCACTTCGTCCGCGAGGTCCAGTCGTGGACGTGTGCGGCCGCACCGGTGCACGACCCCCGCACCGGGCGGCTGCTCGGAGCCGTCGACGTGACCGGTGGGGACGGCCTCGCCCACCCCCACAGCCTGGCGTTCGTCCAGGCGGTGGCGCGGGCTGCGGAGTCCCAGCTGGCCTTGCTCGCACCTGCGGTGGACCCCGCGGACACCTTGGAGCTGACGGCGCTCGGCCGGGACGAGGCCTTGGTGCTCGTGGGCGGACGCAAGCGGCGCCTGAGCCGACGGCACAGCGAGATCATGGTGTTGCTGGCCCGGCACCCCGAGGGCCTGACCGGCGACGAACTGCTGTGCGCGCTGTACGAGGACCAGGCGGTGACGCCGGTGACGTTGCGGGCGGAGCTGACGCGGCTGCGGCAGGTGCTCGGCCCTGAGGTGCTGCGGTCGCGGCCGTACCGCCTCGCGGTGCCGGTCACGTCGGACGTGGACGTGGTGGAGCGGCGGCTGGGGTGCGGGGCGGTGACGGCGGCGTTCTCCGTCTATGCGGGGCCGCTGTTGCCGGGGGCCCAGGCGCCCGCGGTGGTGCGGTTGCGGCGGCGGCTCGCGGACCAGATGCGGGCGGCGCTGATCGTCCGCGGGGACCCGGACCTCCTGTCGGACTGGGCGCACGCGCCGTGGGGTGAGGACGACGTGGAGGTGTGGCGGGCGCTGGCCGCGGTGCGGCCGACGCCACCGGTGGTGGCCCGCGTGCGGTCCCTCGACCAGGAGTTCGCGGCGGACGGCTTCGACCGCACACTGCGACCGTAGGCCCGCGGCACGGCGTACGTTCCACCACTGGAGCCCCGGCCACTGCGGGCGGCAGCACGCAACGTACTTGCAACCTCGCCCTCCGTACGCTCCCGCCGAGAGCTGCCCAACGGCGGGCAGCGTGTCCGGGGAGGCAGTCACATGGCCCGTTACGCGGCGCCCGGTACCGAGGGCGCGGTCGTGTCCTATCAGGCCAGGTACGACCACTTCATCGGGGGCGAGTACGTGCCGCCGGCGCGGGGGCAGTACTTCGAGAACCCGAGCCCGGTCAACGGGCAGCCGTTCACGGAGATCGCCCGGGGTACGGCCGAGGACGTGGAGCGGGCGCTGGACGCGGCGCACGCCGCCGCGCCCGCGTGGGGGCGTACGTCCCCCGGTGAGCGCGCGGCCGTCCTGCGGCAGATCGCGGACCGCATGGAGGCCAACCTCGAGCAGTTGGCGGTGGCGGAGAGCTGGGAGAACGGCAAGCCGGTGCGGGAGACGCTGGCGGCGGACATTCCGCTGGCCATCGACCACTTCCGGTACTTCGCGGGGGTGATCCGCGCGCAGGAGGGGACGCTCAGCGAAGTCGACGACGACACCGTGGCGTACCACTTCCACGAGCCGCTCGGGGTGGTGGCGCAGATCATTCCGTGGAACTTCCCGATCCTGATGGCGACGTGGAAGCTGGCGCCCGCGCTCGCGGCCGGGAACGCCGTGGTGCTCAAGCCCGCCGAGCAGACCCCGGCGTCGATCCACGTGTGGCTGAGCCTGGTGAGCGACCTGCTGCCGCCGGGTGTGGTGAACGTGGTCAACGGCTTCGGCGTCGAGGCGGGCAAACCGCTGGCGTCCAGCCCGCGGGTGGCCAAGGTCGCGTTCACGGGCGAGACCACGACGGGGCGGCTGATCATGCAGTACGCCTCGGAGAACATCAAGCCGGTCACGCTGGAGCTCGGCGGCAAGAGCCCGAACATCTTCTTCGACGACGTCTGGGCGGCCGACGACGACTTCCGCGACAAGGCCCTCGAAGGCTTCACCATGTTCGCGCTCAACCAGGGCGAGGTCTGCACCTGTCCCTCGCGGGCGCTCGTCCAGCGCGGGAACTACAGCGAGTTCCTGGAGGCGGCGGTCGCCCGCACCGAGCTGATCAAGCCGGGCCACCCCCTGGACACGGACACGATGATCGGCGCCCAGGCCTCCAACGACCAGTTGGAGAAGATCCTCTCCTATCTGGACATCGGCCAGCAGGAGGGCGCGAAGATCCTCACCGGCGGCCAGCGCATCGAGTACGACGGCGAGTTGGCGGGCGGCTGGTACGTACAGCCGACGATCTTCGAGGGCGACAACCGGATGCGGATCTTCCAGGAGGAGATCTTCGGCCCGGTCGTCTCGGTCGCGTCGTTCAACGACTTCGACGACGCCATCAAGATCGCCAACGACACCCTGTACGGCCTCGGTGCGGGGGTGTGGACGCGGGACATCAACACCGCGTACCGCGCCGGGCGTTCGATCCAGGCGGGCCGCGTATGGACCAACTGCTACCACGCCTACCCGGCACACGCCGCCTTCGGCGGCTACAAGCAGTCCGGCATCGGCCGCGAGACGCACAAGATGATGCTGGAGCACTACCAGCAGACCAAGAACCTCCTGGTGTCGTACTCGCCGAAGAAGCTCGGCTTCTTCTAGAGACACAAGAGAAGGCGCCTGACCTGGGCCTTTGCCCGTCAGGCGCCTTCTTCTCGACCGGGTCAGCACAGGGGTTGATTTGTGTTGTAACTCCCATTTTCTCCCCCTGCTGTCCCGCTTCCGACCAGCTGTTCCGGACCAGTGGCGGACCAAAACCCGACTCACCCCGACGGCAACGCTCCCTGGCTGACACAGGTTCACGCCTGCCTCGGCTGCTCGATGAGCCGGTTGGCCTGCTCCCGGACGCCATCCAGGAACTTGGCGTAGTGGCGGAAGAGGACCTCGATGCTCTGGCCCGTGCGGCGAACGCATTCGGCCGGCTCCACACCGGAGTACAGCCAGAACGAGATTCCGGCGTGCCGGAGATCGTAGGGCCGCTCGGCCGGCCCGGAGGTGAGTTCCACTCGGGTCAAGAGGCAGGTGCGGGCCCGCGCCCATGGTGTGCCGTACGCGGCAGCATCCACGCAGTTGCCTGCCTGATCCCGGCACAGCCGACCGTCCGGAGCCACCCCGAATCGTTCGATGTGCGCGAGGAGTATGCGCACGAAGGGCGGCGGGATGGGCACCGGCCGGGTCGCGGCGGCTGCGCGACGCTTCAGGAAGTGCACCTCGTGCACCGAGCCTCCGCCAACTTGAAGACGCAGGCCGAAGGGCTGGTGCAACCGGTTGGCGGAGCCACTCCGCGCGCATCCCGCACGGGCCGGTGCCACTCCCCATGCCTCCCACTCCCCGGCACCGCCGCGATCGCGGATCGACTACGTACGGCCGGGTACTCGGCGCCCCGCCGTACGTACCAGATCTCGTCCATAGGAGGGGACGTGGCCGACCGGGTGGAGGCCAGCTGGCAGGCCGACCACCCCCCGGACCGCCTCACCGAACCCTTGATGCGGGTCGACGGCCAACTGCGGCCCACGGACTGGGAGTCGGCGACGGGCGCGGTGGCCGACCGTTCACGCGAGGTGCTCGACGCAAACGGACCGCTGGCGATGACGTTCTACACGAGCGTGTAGCTGTTCGCCGAGGAGCACTACCTACAGACGCTCATCGCGCGGCGGCATAGGCACCCCCTCATGGACGGCAATACGCGGCTGTGCACCGCGACCGCCGAATGGGCCCTGATCGAGAGCTTCGGCAGTGACGGCGACTCCGGCTCGTACCGGGACCTGGATCTGTGCGACACGCTCTTCGTCATCGGGCACACCATCGCCGAGACGCAGACCGTCCTGTGGTCGCGCACCCTCGACCGGCTGCGCGGCCCCGACCGCGCGCGGCTGGTCGTCGTGGATCCGCGTACCATGCCCACGACCCGGGAGGCCGACGTCCATCTGCCGGTACGGCCCGGTACGAACGTGGCCCTGCTCAGCGCACTGCTCGGCGAGCTCAACGCCAACAAGTGGGTCGACGAGCGCTGGGTTCAGGAACGCGCAGTCGGATGCAGGGAGTTACTGGGCACTGTGGGCGACTGGGACGCGCGGCGGGCGGCGGGCGGCCGGGATCTGTGGGGTTCCGGCCGAGGACATCCGCGAGGACGCGCGGATCGTCGGGACCGGCGAGCGTCTGGTGTCGACCGTGCTACAGGGTGTCTACCAGGCCCATCAGGCGACCGCCGCGGCCGTCCAGGTCAACAACCTCCCTCTGCTGCGCGGCATGATCGGGCAGCCCGGATGCACGGTGTTCCAGATGAACGGACAGCCGACCGCGGAGAACACCCGCGAGACCGGCGCCGACGGCACGTTGCCCGCCTTCGCAACTGGCAGAACCCCGCCCACATCGGCGACATCGCCCGCGCCTGGAACATCGACGAACTGCGGCTTCCGCACTGGGCAACGCCCACCCGCACCGTGGAGGTCTTCCGCCAGTGCGAGACGGAAACGATCGGGTTCCTCTGGGTGAGCGGCACCAACCCGGCCGTCTCACTGCCCCAACTCCACCGCATACGCGCCGTGTGCGATCGCGAGGGACTGTCCCTCGTGGTGTCCGACGCGTTCCTCACCGAGACGGCGCAGCTCGCCGATGTCGTGCTGCCCGCCGCGCTGTGGGGCGAGAAGACCGGCTGCTGCACCAACACCGACCGCACCGTGCACCTCAACGAGAAGGCGGTCGAGCCGCCGGGGCAGGCGCGGACGGACTTCGGCATCCTCCTCGACTACGCCCGACGCCTTGAGCTGCGGGACAAGGACGGGGCGCCGCTGGTGAAGTGGGCACGGCCCGAGCAGGCCCGGAACGCGTTCACCGCGCTGACCCGCCGACGCCCGTGCGGCCGGAGCGGATTGACGTACGAGAAGCTGCGGGGCGCCGGGGGCATCCAGTGGCCCTGCACCCAGGACTCACCCGACGAAACCGGGCTCCGCTACGCCGACCATGCGTTCCCCACCGCCGCTGACCAGTGCGAGGACTACGGCCACGACCTGGTCGCCGGCGCACAACAGGACGCGGACGCCTACCGTGCCCACGACCCCGCCGGACGCGCCGTCATCAAGGCGGCCCCGTATCTTCCGCCGCATGAACCGGCGGACGAGGACTTCCCGTTCGAGCTGACCACCGGCCGGACCGTGCACCAATGGCACACCCGCACCAAGACCGCTCGCGCCCCTCAACTGCACAGTGGCGCACCGGAGATATGGGCGGATCTGTGCCGCGATGACGCGGTCCCGCTCGGCATCGGGGACGGCGACCTGGTCCGGGTGCGCCCGCGCCTGCCATTCGGTGTCCGAACGGCAGGTCGCCGCCCCGGGGACCCACTACCACCTGTGCGCGACGCTCGCCCGGCGCGCCGAGGTGCGCGCCACTCGCCTGACGGAACTCGCCGAGCCCTGCACCACCGACCTCTCCGACTCGCAGGTCCGGGTCAACTGGATCCTGCTGCGACAGGGCGCGCACGCCCTGCGGGACCGCCGGCTGCTCGACGTGGCCGTCGCGTTGCAGCGTGACGTGGTCACCGAGGTCACGTGGGTGAAGACGCGGCTGAAGAGGGGCGGCACCGCAGGCGTTGCTCGCCTCCGAGTAGGAGCGCGGCCTAGGTACGGTCGCCCTTCGGCTTCCCCGGCTGGTCCGGCGTGCCGTGCGGCGGAGGGCTCATGGGCTCTGGCGACGTGGCCGGCGTGACGGGCGAGCCCTTGCCGGTGCGGGAGTGCTCCGGGTGCGGTGCGGCCGGATCGCCTGCGGAGAGTGCGCTGCCCGCCTCGACCTGGCGGAGCCGCTCGGTGAGCAGCTCGATCACGCCGGTCCGCCGGGCATGGTCGCGTTCGTACGCGAGCAGCCGGCCCAGTGCGTCGGAGTCGAGGGAGCGGATGCGGTGCCGGAGCGAGCCGAGCGGCAGTTCGTCGTAGTCCGGCAGCGGCAGCGGCCCGGCCTGCTCGCCGGGCCCGGCGGCGGCCGGTCGATGCGCCGCACCTGGGCCCCCTGCCCTTGCACCCGCAAGGGCAGGTGTCGGTGTCGGCGGGGCCGAATCCGTCACGTCGAGCGCGACCTTGGTCCAGCCGTGCTCACGGCGGTCGAAGTGCTCGTATGCCGCGATCGCGTCCTGTGTCCCGGTCCACTGGGTGATGAGCGGCGCGAGGTCGAGGGAGCCGGTCCGCGCCATGTCGACGAGGCGCGGGATGTAACGGCGGTGGTGGCAGTTGCCTCCCTGGAGGGTGAGGTTCTTCTGCATGGCCTGCCCGATCGGGAACCGGTCGGCGCCCGGCGGGTACACGCCGATCATGCCGATGGTCCCGGCCTTGGCCGCCAGGTCGACGGCCCAGCGCGCCGCGAGACTCGGTGCGTCGCCCGGCACCCAGGTGCCGCCCGGGCCGGGGTGCTGCACCTCGGCGATCCGGTCGCGCTCCTCGTCGAACTCCCCCTCCGCGCCGGACAGGGCCTCTGCGGCCGGACCGCGCACGGGACGTTCCGCGTCGATGCCGACGGCCTCGACGACCCGGTCCACGCCGATGCCCCCGGTCATCTCCAGGACCGCGTCAATGGGGTCCTCGGCATTGAAGTCCACGGTCTCTGCGTGCTGTTCGCGGGCCAGGGCAAGCCGGTCCTCGACGCCGTCGACGACGATCACCCGGCCCGCGCCCTGCAGCCGGGCCGCGAGAACGGCGCACTGCCCGACGGGTCCCGCGCCCAGAACGGCCACGGTGTCACCGTTGCCGACCTGGGCGAGCTTCGCGCCAAACCAGGCGGTGGGCATGATGTCCGAGAGCAGGATCGCCTGTGCGTCGTCCACGGTTTCGGGCAGCGGTACGAGCCCGACATGGGCAAACGGCACCCGGGCGTACTCGGCCTGCAGTCCGTCCAGGCCGCCCGCTGCCTCCGGGCCGCCGAAGAAGGTCGTACCGCCGCGCCGACCGGCGGGGTTGGCGTGGTCGCACTGGGCGAAGTAGCCCGCGCGGCAGTAGCTGCACACTCCGCACGCGACCGTGGACGGGACCACCACGCGGTCGCCCGGCCGGAAGTTGCGCACTGCGGGACCGGTCTCCTCGACGACGCCCACCGCCTCGTGTCCGAGCACCCGCCCCTCGGCGAGGCCCGGCACGGTCCCGCGTACGAAGTGCAGATCGGTGCCGCAGATCGCCGATGTGGTGATCCTGACGATGGCGTCGTGGGGGTCCTGGATCTTGGGTTCCGGCACGTCGTCAAGCCGGATGTCACCGACCCCATGCCATACGACAGCCTTCATGGGTCTCTCCTCGGACTTTCCTTGTTCTGTGCGGGTTTCCCGGCCCGCCCTCGGCGGGCGGAGATCTCAGGCGGCGCGCTTGCCCCGTGCCGTCCGCCGTGCGCGCGCCCCCGCGGCCGCAAGACCCAGCGCCACCGTGGCGGTGCCCACCCTGCGAACCGCCGTGCGCCTGCCGCCGTTCCAGCCTCCTGTCTCCGAGGCCGGTTCGGCGGACGGCCGCAAGACGTTGCCGTCGGTGGGCGGGGCCGTACGCGTACGGGAGAGGTGGGAGCGGTCCATCTGGCGGGCCAGTGCCCGCTCCACCAGACCCGGCGTCCACTTCGCCTGCACGCCGAGCAACCTGCCCGCGGGGCCGACGTAGGCCTCCCGGCGGGGATGGCGCGCGAGGCGCGCCACCGTCTTCGCGGCGCGCCGTGCGGTGTAGACCGGCGCCATGGGGGTAACAGCGCGGCCCGAGTAGTTGGCCGCGTTGCGGAAGAAGGGGGTGTCCATCGTCGCGGGGAGCACGGTGCAGACATGGACGTCGCGCTGCCCGGCCAGCCTCAGCTCCTGGCGCAGACTGCCGCCCAGCGCACGGACCGCCGCCTTGGACAGGACGTAGGGGGTGTTGTACGGCACGACGGCGACGCCCACCACGGATGACACGTTGACGAGGGTGCCGTGCCCCTGCTCGCCCATCACGCGCAGGGCCGCGCGTGCGCCGTTGACGCAGCCGAGGATGTTCACGTCGAGGACCTGCCGGAAGGCGTCGTGCGGTACGTCCTCAAGTGGGCCGAAGGCGGCCACGGCGGCGCTGTTGACCCAGGTGTCGATCCGGCCGAAGCAGGTGACGGCCCGGCGCGCGAGATCGTCCACCGCCTTGGCGTCCGTCACGTCCGTGGGTGCCACGAGCACGCGAACGCCATGGCGCCCGCGCCAGTCCTCCGCGAGCTCCTCCAGTGCGTCCGCACGTCGGGCGGCGAGCACGAGGGCGTGGCCCCGGGCGGCGAACTCCCGCGCGCAGGCCAGGCCGACTCCGCTCGACGCTCCGGTGATCACAACGACCTGGTCCGGTTCGGCAGCCACGAGGCCCGGCTCCTTCCGTTCGGGGGCATCGGGTTTCCGGTTCACCCCCGACGCGCCCGCCGGGTACCCGAACGTCATCGGCCCACACAGCACTTGGCTCGGCACGGCCGGGAGGGGATGGTTCGGGCACAGGCGGTCACTCGGTGGCAATCCGTTGATCAGCACCGATGGGTCAGAGACCGGCCGAGTCGCCTGGAGGCAACCGTGGCCGTACGGCACCAGCTCATCCGCCGCCCTCCTGAGGCCCTGTGGGAGGTGCTCCGGGACGGGACGCGATACTGCGACTGGGTGGTCGGGACGCGTTCCACCTGTCCCGGCGACGGGAAGTGGTCCAAGGCCGCTTCCTGCGCTACGCGGTCCGCCTCGGCCCCAAGGAGGTCGAGGGCATGACCGTCGTACGCCGCCGCTAACCGCCGCGCGTACGCGCACTCGAATCCCACAGCGGCCCGTTCGGCACCGCGCGCATCGCCTTCGACATCCGCCCCTGGGACGAGCACCCGCTGCGCGGCCTCGGCGGCGCCCTGCACAACAGCGCGCTGGACGCCCTGCTGCATCTGCGGCCGCTCACCAGCCTCGCCCGGGTCGTCGAGGAATCGACTCCGGACACGTCAGATGAGGGTGCCGAGGCGGCGGACCCGAGCGGGGCAGCCGTCGATGCCTGACGCCGTGGTGATCAGCAGCGGTCCCTACGGGCTGGCGACCTGCCGGCCGACGCGGGCCGGCAGGTCGCCGCCCTGGAGGCGCGGGACGAGCCGGGTGGCGCGGTGCGCAGCGACCGCGGTGCGCATCCGGACTATGTGAGCGACGTGTTCAGCGCGTTCTCTCCACTCGCCGCCGCCTCGCCGGTGATCACCTTCCTGGGCCTTCACCGGTACGGGTCGCGCTGGAGCCACGGCCCGCACGTCCTCGCCCATCCGCTGCCGGACGGCCGCTGCGCGGTGCTCGACCGCGACCGCGCGGCCGCACTTCCGCATCCGCCGCGAGGTGGTTCCGCAGCCCCCGGGAGGCAGGCGCGAGGCGGCTCCACGTTCCCAGGCGCGGGTTTCACTCCCCTGCCCACCGGCCCAACGCGTCGGAGCCGCGCCGGCACTCCTCCCACAGGCGGGTGGCCTCGACGACCAGCACGCCGTACGGGCGCGAGGCGTCGGCCAGCGGGAGTTCCCGTCGTACGGCCTCCTCGGCGAGGGCCTGGCGCAGTGCGCGCGCTTTCTCGGTCAGGCGCCTCAACTCGGTTGCCTGGGTGGCGAGATGGCCCTCGTCGAGTTCGCCGAGTACACGGGCGTACTCGTGCAGGGCGTCCAGGAAGCGTGCGTAGTTCCGCAGGAAGATCCCGTCCTCGATCCGCTCCCGGTCCTCCAGCCGCTCCTCGCGCTCGTGCCGGTCCTCGTCCGCGCGCCACCGGTGGAGGCTGCGGTGCAGTGAGGCCACCTGGTAGAGCGTGCGCACCAGGGCTTCGAGCACGGTCGCGTACCCGTCGAAGCTGGTGTGTCCGCGGTGTACGCGCAGCAGGCGGCGGGGGTTGAAGTAGACGCTGTCCTGGGCCGTCCGCAGATCCGCCCGTGCCTGCGCGATCAGGGCGTCCGCGTCGTCGAGCCGACGCGCGCGCCCGCCGCCCGCGCCCGGTTCCTCCTCGCGCAGCTCACAGGCGATGTCGGCGAGCAGCTCGGCGAGGGTACGGGCGAGGATCCCGATCCCGAACTCCGCGCTGCGGTAGCGCATCGGCGGCACCAGCACGACGTGGACGACCATGGCGATCGCACAGCCGATCAGGACGAGCAGGACGATCTGCCCGAGGTCCGCGAGGCGCTCACCGGTACCGGCCGCGGTGACGTAGAGGGAGAAGGCGAAGAACGCGGCCGTCGGCACCTGCATACCCAGTCGGCCGAGCTTCGCCCAGCGGCCGATGCCGAGCGTCACCAGCGCGACCAGCGCGAACGCCACCGGTCCCGGCCCGGCAAGCAGCGTGAGGGCCGCCTGCACGGCGACGCCCACGATCACCGCCGCCGCATAGCGCAGGGAGTGCAGCACCGAACGGTAGACGGTGGTCTGCAGGACAAGGACCGCGGAGAACGGGGCGAACGCCGGGGAACGCGCCTGCACCACCTCGCGGGCGACGACCCACGCCAGGGTCGCCGCCAGGGCGCTCTTGCCGGTGAGCAGCACGGTGTGCCGCTCGTGACCCGACCGGGTCACGGCGCGCCGCCACCATCGCACAGCCCTGTTCGCACGGTGCCGGAAGGTCTCGGTCATCAACGGTCACGCAGTACCCATGAGGCCGGGACGTATGTGCGGCCGGTCCGGCGGCATGAGTCACGTGTGGCGCACGTCCGGGTCACGTGTGGCGCACGTCCGGGTGCGCACCGTCGTCGCGTGCCCGAGCACACCCCCGTATCCGGGCATCTTCCGCGGCGATCGAGGCACTCAGTTCCCATGAACACACAAGGCACCTTCGGATCAGCGGCACTTGAGGGGCGCGCCGAGTCGTACTGGATGGCGACGTGTCCGCCGACGTCCCTGCCGCCGCTGTCCGCGGACACCGAGACGGACGTCGTGGTCATCGGCGGCGGCATCGCCGGGCTCAGCACCGCCTGGGAGCTGTCCCGCACCGGACTGCGGGTCGTCGTGCTCGAGGCCGACCGCATCGCCGCCGGAGTCACGGGACACACCACGGCCAAGGTCACCGCCCTGCACGGGCTGGTGTACGACCGGCTTCTGAACACCCGCGGGGAGCAGGCCGCGCGGCTGTACGCGCGCTCGCAGCAGGGTGCCGTCGAGCGCATCGCCACGGTGTGCAGGGAGCTGGGCATCGACTGCACGTGGGAACGGCGCCCCGCCTTCACCTACACCACCCGGCCCGAGAACCGGGCCATGCTGAAGGCGGAGGCCGCAGCCGCGCGCACGTCGGGACTCGACGCCCAGTTCGTGGAGGAGACGGGCCTGCCCTTCGAGGTGGCGGGAGCGGTACGGGCCGAGGGCCAGGCCCAGTTCCATCCGCGGGCCTATCTCCTCGCCCTGGCCGAGGACTTGCGGGCACGTGGCGCGGTGGTCCACGAGCGGACCCGGGTCACGGGTCTGAGCGAGGGCTCCCCGTGCCGGGTCACGACCGAGGCCGGGCACACCGTGACCGCGCGGGACGTGGTCGTGGCCACGCACTATCCGGTCTTCGACCGCGCTCTGCTGTTCGCGCGCCTGAAGCCCCGCCGTGAACTCGTCGTTGCCGCGCCGCTGCCCGCCGGGCAGGACCCGGCCGGCATGTATCTCACGGAGGACTTCGGAAAGCGGTCCGTGCGCACCGCGCCGTACGGCGACGGCCGGCGGCTCCTGATCGTCACGGGCGAGAACTTCACCCCGGGCGAAGGCGACGCCGCCGCCGGTTTCGCGCGGCTCGACGCATGGATGCACGCCCACTTCGCGGTGGGCCCCACCGCCTACCGGTGGGCGGCCCAGGACAACGACCCCAGCGACACCGTCCCGATGATCGGCCGCTTCCATCCGGGTGCCCGGCACACCTATGTCGCCACCGGCTTCGGCGGCTGGGGCATGACCGGCGGCGTACTCGCGGGACAGCTCCTGACCCGGCAGCTGCACGGCGAGGAGCCGCCGTGGACGGCGTTGTACGACCCGCGCAGGCTGTGGAGCACCGTGCGCGAGGCGCCCGCGCTCCTGAAGCAACAGGCCGATGTGGCCCGGCACTTCGTGGGCGACCGCATCGGCACCACGCATGTCGACTCGGTCGCCGAGATCGTCCCGGGAACGGGTGCGGTGGTACGTCTCGACGGCAGCCGCTGCGCCGTCCACCGCGACGAGTCGGGTGTCGTACAGGCCGTCTCGGCCCGCTGTACGCATCTGGGCTGTCTGGTCTCGTTCAACCAGGCCGAGACGGTGTGGGAGTGCCCGTGCCACGGTTCACGCTTCGCCGTGGACGGCACCGTCCTCTCCGGCCCGGCCACACGGCCGCTCGCGCCACGGGACGTTCCGAAGGAGTGAACGCCTGGAGGCGGTGTGCCGACCGGGGTGCGCTCGCTCCCAGGGCGGTACGGCGGGCGCGCGGCGCCCGGGTGCGCGGCTCACTCAGCGAGGGCCGTCTCCAGGCAGCCCCAGGGAAGAGCCGCGCACTTCATGGGCTGTCCCGGGGGGCCGGGGCCCGGACGGCCCCACGGAAGCACGGGCTCAGCGCGTGGGATCGACGGTGTCGCGGACGTCCGGACGCCGTTCCCGAGCCGTGTCGGCCGTCCCGCGCAGTCGGCGGCCGCCCGCGAGGGCCACCGCGACGGCCGCAGCCCCGGCCACGCACGGCACGGCGTATCCCGCGTCGGCGCCCGAGGCGTCCACGACCCAGCCGGACACCGAGGAGCCCGTGGCGAGGCCGAGGGCGAGGCCAGTGCCGGTCCAGGACATGCCCTCGGTGAACTGGCCCGGGGGCACGTGCCGCTCCAGGAGCGGCATCGCGGTGATCATGGTGGGAGCGATGCACAGGCCCGCGACGAACAGCAGCGCCCCGAGGACCACGAGACTGTGCGCCCACAGCAGCGGCAGCACCGTCACCGCCATGGCGCACACCCCCACGAACCAGTTCCCGTACGGCGTGCCCTTGAGGTGCACCAGGCCGAGGACGATCCCCGCGACGCAGGAGCCCACCGCGTACGCGGCGAGCACCAGGCTCGCCGCCCCCTTGTGGCCGCGCTCCTCCGCGAACGCCACCGTGACCACGTCGACGGATCCGAAGATGACGCCGATGGCGACATAGGTGGCGACGAGCACCTGGAGTCCCCGGGAGCGCAGCGCCAGGCCGCCGCCCCCGTCCGCCCGGGGATGCGGGGCGGGCTCGGTGGCGCGCTGGGCGGTGAGCCACAGCACGCCGACCGCGAGGAATCCGCCCGCGAGCACCACGCCCGCCTGCGGGAACCAGACGGTGGACAGGCCGATGGAGACGATGGGGCCGACGACGTAGCACACCTCGTCCACCACGGCCTCCCACGCGTACGCGGTGTGCAGCTCGCGCGGCAAGCCCCGGTGGACCTCAGCCCAGCGGGCCTTGACCATCGAGCCGACGTTGGGCGCGCACCCGATGACCGCGGCGCATCCGAACAGGGCCCACTCGGGGGCGTCCTGCCGCAGACAGAGCAGCAGCCCCGCCACCGCGACGACGGCGACCAGCGTCACCGGGCGCAGCACCTTCGCCTGTCCGTGCCGGTCCACCAGGCGCGACGTCTGCGGGCCGAGCACGGCGGCCGCGAGCGCGACGGTCGCGGCCAGCGCTCCGGCGAGGCCGTACCGCCCGGTCACCTGGGAGACGAGCGTGATGACGCCGACGCCCATCATGGAGAGGGTCATGCGTCCGAAGAAGCCCGCGGCGGTGAACGAGGCCGTGCCGGGCGCGGCGAAGATCTTCCGGTAGGGGCTGAACACAGGGGACACGGCGTGCCCCGGCTCAGCCGGTCGCGCCCGGCCCCGCCAGGGCGGAGCGGAGCGCGGCGGTCAGCGGCGGCACGTCGCGGGGGCGCGGGACGCTGATCCGCGCCCAGCCCGCGAAGCCCAGGCCCGCCATGTCCCGGATGTGGATGCCGTGCTGCTCCGCCAGGCGCGCGACGACGCCTCCGGCCCCCTCGGCGTGGTCGCTCAGCCGGGCGAGCACGAAGTTCGTCTGGGAGGGCAGGCTCTCCACGCCCAGGTCCGCGAGCCCGGACGTCAGCTCCCGCCGGGCGGCCGTGCACGCGTCGACCACGGTCCGCAGGTGGTCCTGGTCGGCGAGCGCGGCGCCCGCGGCGGCGAGGGCCACTCGGTTGGTGTTGTACGGCAGGGCGGTGCGGATCGCGGTCATCGCGGCGATGAGGTCGGCGTCGCCGAGGGCGTAGCCGCAGCGCAGGCCCGCGAGTCCGTACGCCTTGGAGAAGGTGCGCAGCACCACCACGCCCGGCCGCCCCAGGTGCGGAAGGCCGCTGCCGAAGCGCCGGGCGTCGGCGAACTCGGCGTACGCCTCGTCCAGGACGAGGAGGGCCCCGGCGTCGGCACACGCCTCGACGAGGGTCGTGACCTGGTCGGAGGTGAGGGCGACACCCGTCGGGTTGTGCGGGTTGCACACCACGACGCAGGCCGCGTCACGCGCCGCCTCGCATACGGCGTGCGGGTCGACCCCGCCCGCTCCGGCCAGCGGCACCGTGGTCACCGTGTGGCCCGCGGTCTCCAGGGAGGCCGCGTACCCGGCGAAGGTGTTGGCGGTGATGACCGTGGGGCGGTCCGCGCCGGAGGTGGCGAGGGCGACGAGCAGGATGATCTCGTCGACGCCGTTGCCGACGACGACCTGGTGCCCGGACAGGCCGTAGTGCGCGGCGAGGCGTCCGCGCAGGGGCTCGCCGTCGGAGTGCGGGTACCAGTGGGCGTGTTCGAGGGCGGCGCGCGCCGCGTCCATGGCCTTCGGCGAGGGGCCGAGGGGGTTCTCGGACAGGGCCAGGCGCAGCACGTCACGCGGGTCGTGCGCGACCGGACTGGCGCTGAACGGCGTCAGCGTGCGGAACTCCCGTACAGCGGCCGTGGTGTGACGCACCATCACAGCTCTCCCTCGTCGAACCGGGCGCCGAGCTCCAGGACGTAGTCGAGAACGCCGGTCATGTGCTGCTCCTCGATGCGCGGGTTGGCCGCCATGAACCGCATCGGGTACAGCGTCGCCCCGTACTTCAGGACGCCCGTGTCGTCGGGCAGGCCGAAGTGGTGCAGGTGCCAGGTGCCGTCGGCGAGCATGCGCTCGTGGATGCGCAGGTTGGCCTCGTTGATCCGGTCGATGTCCGGGGCCGTGACGTCCACGTCCGCGGGCACGTACAGGAAGGTGACCGCCATCATGTCGACGGGGTGCAGCCGGACCAGGCGATCGCGGGCGTCGACCAGGTCGGCGAAGCGCCGTGCCGTGGCGACGCGGTCCTCGGCGAGCCGGGCCAGGCCCGAGCGGCCCCGCGTGCGCATCATCATCCACAGCTTCAGGGACAGCCAGGCCTTGGTGCCGACGAACGGCGTGACCTGGCCGAAGTCGAAGTCGTCGCCCATGATGAGGCCCGAGTGGCTGGAGATGGCGCGCAGGCTGTCGGGGTCCCGGACCAGGACCGCCCCGAGGCTGTGCGGCACACCCATGACCTTGTGCGGGTCCACGGTCACGCTGTCGTAGTCGGCGATGCCCTCGATCAGGCCGCGCAGTTCGTCGCTGAAGGCGCACAGCAGGCCCCAACAGGCGTCCGCGTGCAGCCAGATGGTCTCGTCGGCGGCGCGCACCACGTCGCGTACGCCCCGCAGGTCGTCGACGGTCTGGGTGCGGCTGTCCCCTGCGTACGCCACCACGGACATGACGCGGCCCGCGTGCTCGCGCAGCGCCCGTTCCAGGGCCTTCAGGTCGTAGCGGAACCCGTCGGTGTCGACCTCGATGACCTGGTAGCCGAGGCCGATCCACTTCAGGGCGCTCTTGACGCTGTAGTGGCCGATGTCGCGGGGCACGACGATCGCGTACTGGCCGGGGTCCCGCACGCCGTGTTCCATGGTGCCCGGCACCTTGTGCTCGCGGGCCAGCATCATGGCGAGGGAGTTGCTCATGGTGCCGCCGTGGGTGATGATCCCGCCGACGTCGAACACGGTCCTGAGCTGGTCGACCGGTGGGTTGGTGAAGCCGATGAGCTCGCGCAGCCAGCGCAGGACCGTGGTCTCCACGAAGGTGCCGCTCGGCGAGTCGAAGCTCTGGTTGATGAGGTTCTGCTGGGTGAGCAGAGCGAGGACGCCGCCGGTGAGCGCGCCCACGTCGTCGCCGGTGTCGCCGAAGCCGAGGAACTGCGGGCTGGCCTCGTTCTTGCACAGCGGCAGCATGGTGTCGGTGAATTCGGCGAGCGCCGTCTCCACGCTCGCGGGCCCCTCGGGCAGCTCCGTCACCAGGCGGTCGCGCGCCTCGGCGGACGGGACGCGCTCGCGGAACACCTCCGGCTGGAGCTTGAAGTCGAGGCCGAGGTGGAGCGCCCTGGTGAGCAACGCGGCCGTCTCGTCACGGCTTTCGGCGGAGAAGGGGCGGGTCCGGTCGGTGTCCGGGGCAGGCGGCATGACGACTCCTGGTCAGTGAGTGCGTGACGTCCGTACGCGAGGTCGGGACGTGAGAGGGCGCGCGGGCACGACGACGGGCCGCGGCGCGCGGTGCGGCGACAGCGGTGGCGATGGCGAAGGAGTGACGGGAGGGACGGTGGGGGACGAAGGGCCCCCTCCGGGGGACGAAGGGCCCCTCCCCCGACGGGGAGGGGCCCTTCAACCCTGTTCCGTGCGGCCTGTGGCCGTTACGCGGGCGGGTACACCAGCGTGATCTCCCGGTTCAGACCGGTCTCGTCGGCGTCGGGGTACATGGAGACCTCACCGTCGGACCAGCGCACCAGGAAGTCGTCCGGGTGCTTGTTCTCGGTGTAGTCGCCCGCACCGAGGACCGTGGCGTGCGTCCAGAGCCGGTTGGGCTTCTTGACCTGGACCTCGCCGTGGAAGCCGTTCTGGTCGATGTCCTTGTAGAGCGTCAGCTCGCCGTCCGTCCAGCGCACCATGAGGTCGTGCTGGTCGTTGCCGGTGAAGTCGCCCGAGGTGATCGTCGAGGCGTGCGTCCACGTGCCGTTGGGCGCGGCGAGCTTCTTCTCGCCGTGGAAGCCGTCCTTGTTGAGGTTGGTGTAGAGGGTGACCTCACCGTCGCTCCAGCGGACCACGAGGTCGTCGGTCCACTTGTTGTCGGTGGTGTAGCGGCCGCCGGTGATGGAGGTGGCGTGCTTCCACAGGTCGTTGGGCTTCTGGAGCTGCACCTCGCCGTGGAAGCCCGCCACGTCGACGTCCGGGTAGAGCGTCAGCTCGCCGTCGGACCAGCGCACGATCAGGTCGTCCGTGTCGGCCCCGGAGAAGTCGCCCGCGGCCATGGTGACGGCGTGCTTCCAGGTGCCGTTGGGGCCGGTGAGACGGATCTCCTTGTCGAAGTTGTCGTTGTCCTCACCGGCGCCGCGGTACAGGCTGACCTCGCCGTCGGACCAGCGCACCACCAGGTCGGAGTAGTCCCACGAACCCGGGTTGCCGTCGGTGAAGTAGCCGCCGGCCATGACCTCGGCGTGCTTCCACGTCTCGGCCTTGCCGAGGACACCGCGCCCGGCCGGGGGCTTGTTGTTCACCGCGTCGTCGTACAGCGCCTTGGCGTCGCCGTCCAGGTAGGAGCTGTACGAGATGTCGTCCACGTCGCCGCCGGTCTTCCAGCCGCCGATGACGCCGATGATGCCGAAGCCGCTGCCGCGCTTGATCAGGAAGGGACCGCCCGAGGCGCCGCCGGAGTACTTGTCGCAGGCGATGCGCAGGAAGCTGCCCGGGATCTTCGGGTCGGTGCTGTTGTAGCGGACCGTCTTGTCCGTGCAGTCGAGCGGGCGCTTCTGGTTGGCGGGGTAGCCGATGAGGCGGACCGGGTTGTGGTCGTACCCGGCGTTGATCATCAGCTCGGCGCCGCCGACGACGTCCTCGACGTTCTTGCCGCCGCGCGGCTCGAGCACCAGGAAGTTGAAGTCCAGGTCGGCCGCGGCGTCCGGGCCCTTGGACAGGTACCGCTTGTCGACGTAGATGCGGCCGGGCTTGACGGTGAACGCGCCGTGCGGCTTCTTGCCGTCGTCGTACTGCGGGACGAATGTCAGGTTCTTGCGCGCGTCCTGGTCGTCGAAGCAGTGCCCGGCGCTCATCACGATGTTCTTGCCGGGGCTCTTGACGACCGTGCCCCCGCAGAAGCGGCCGGTGTTGGTGCCGTCGTTCCAGAAGAAGGTGCCGACGATCGGCAGGCCCTCGAAGGGCTTGCTGGCCGAGCGCGCAAGACGCCGCTGGGCCGTGGTCCCGGGCTTGCGGGTCGTGTCCTCCTCGACGGGCTCGGCGGCCCGCATGCGGGCGGGCGTCCAGTAGTCGTCGGCGTCGGCCGGGGTGAACGCGCGGGCGTCGTTGTCACCGCCCGCCGGTACGGGGGTCGGACGCGCGGTCGGGGCCTTCGGCGTGGCCGTCGGGGCCGAGCGCGTGGGCTTCGGCGCGTCCTTCCGGGCCGCGTCCTTGCGCTTGGGCACGCGGGTCGGTGCCGGAGGCTCGGCCCCCGGCGTCGGCTCGGTCACCGAAGCCGCGTCGGTGGCCTTCGCCGTGGGCGACGGATCGCCGGGCTCCGCCTGCGCCGGGAGCCCCGGCAGCAGGATCAGGGCGACGGCTCCCGCCGCGGCACCCAGCGCTCTGCGCACGTGCATGGTTGTTTCCCCCCACATGAATGAGACGCCTATCACCCGGTATGGCGTGACTGCGTCAAGGTCGGCCAAGATCGTATGGCCACCGCGCACCAAGGGAAGGTAAAGCCTCTATGAACAACTTCACAGGGCCGTCCGGGCGGGCGGCAGCCGCCGCGCTGACCACGTCCGCCGCGTTCGCCCTGGTCATCGGGGTGTCGGGCCCGGCCAACGCCGAGCGGCTGCCGTTCCCCGGGCGGGGCTACGCCTCGGTCGGCGGCCCGGCCGCGCCGGGTGGTCTGGTGGACCTCACGGTGAAGGAGCGCCCCGGCAATCCCCGGCCGACGGCGGTGGAGGTTTCGAGTCCCGCTTTGGACGACGGCACGGCCATGGGCGACACGGGCGCGGCCTGGGTCGGCGCCGGCCGGGTCAAGAAGGGCGTCCGGCCGGGGACGTACGCGGTGACGTTCACCCTGAGGCACAAGGACGCCGACTGCGTCGGCGAGGGCGAGGAGGACTACACGTGCGACTACCCGGCGATCGTCCTGCGCAAGAAGGTGACGATCGCCGCGTCCGAGGATGACCGGGACGGGGACGACGGTTCCGGGTTCGGCCGAGGTGTCGCGGTCGGCGCCGGGTCGGCCGTCGCCGCCGGGGCGCTGTTCGGCGCTGCCGTGGCGTGGCGCCGCAGGCGCCGGTCCTGACGCTCGGGCGGCGGGGTGCGGGTCAGCGGCCGCGGAGCTCGGTGACCCGCCCGGTGTCCGCGTCGCTGCCGGAGTTGAGCCGCCGGTGTCCGCGTCGCCACCGGCGCTGATCGGACGGGCGGGGGTCCGGGGGCCTGCCCCGGCCGGGGCCCGGGGCCTCACAGCTCCCCGAGGTGTCGCTCGACGTCGTCCGCGTCGGGCAGCCCGAGTTCGCGGAAGACGGTGTGCGCGCGGCGGTAGTGCTCCCGGGCGCGGTCGGTGTCGCCCTGGGCCCGGTGGGCGTGGCCGAGTTGGGCGAGGGCGCGGGCGACGATGCCCGCGTCGCCGCGCGCCTCGGCGATGTCGCGGGCCCGCGCGGCGTGTTCGGCGGCTTCCGCGGGGCGCCCCGAGAGGTTGTGGGCCTGGGCGATCGCGCCGAGCAGGAGGCCCTCGCGGAAGCGGGAGCCCGTCTCGCGCCACAGGCGCAGGCTCTCGTGCAGGCTGTCGAAGGCCTCGTCCGTGCGGCCGGTGCGCAGGCAGACCTGGGCGAGGTTGTGCAGCGCGTTGGCCCGGCCCGCGACGTCCCCGGTCGCCGAGGTGACGGCGACGGCCTCGCGGCAGTGCGCCAGGCCCTCGTCGGCCCGGCCGGTGGCCAGCAGGGCCAGGCCGAGGAAGCCGAGCGCGTACGCCTCGATGCCTCGGCTGGCGACGGCCCTGCCCTGGGCCAGCGCCTCGGTCAGCAGAGCGTGCGCGGTGGTGAAGTCGCGCAGGGCGAGGGCGCCTCCGCCCCGGGTGATCAGGACGTGGGCGAGCAGCGTCCGGTCCCCGGCCGCTCGGCACAGCTCGATGGCCCGGTCGAGCGTGGGAGCCCCCAGCCGCATGGCGAAGCGGTGCTGCACGGAGCTGCCCAGCATGTACAGGGCGCGCGCTTCGGCGGTGCGGTGCCCGGCGGCGCGCGCGGCCTCGGCCAAGGTCCGGGCGGCGCGTTCGATGCCGTAGGGCTGTGCGCCGAGGCGGCCGAGCGGGTCCGCGGCGAGGAGCAGGTCCGCGCAGACGGTCAGCGACAGGGAGGCGTCGCCCGCGGCCTGCTCGATGAGCCCGAGGAGCGACGTCTGCTCGTCGAGGAGCCAGGCGGCGGCCTCCTGCGGGCTGGCGAAGGCCGGGCCCTCGTAGCGCAGTGCGGCCACGTGCCCGGGGAACACGTCGTCGGGCAGCGAGGCCCGGTGGGCGCCGAGCGCGGTGGCCAGGCAGAACTCGAGCAGACGGGTGAGCGCGGCGGTCCGCTCGTGGTCGGGCACCGCGGCGCACGCGGTCTGCCGGGCGAAGAGCCGGAGCAGGTCGTGGTAGCGGTAGCGGCCGGGGGCGACGGACTCAAGCAGGCTCAGATCGACCAGCGCCTCGCACAGCTCCTCCGCCTCCCGTTCCGGCCGGGCGAGCAGCGCCGCGGCGGCGGGCACGCCCAGTTCCGGCACCTCGGGCAGGGCGAGGAGCCGGAAGGCGCGGAGGTGCTCGGCGTCGAGGAGTTCCATGCCGAGCCGGAAGGTCGTCTCCACGGCGGTGTCCTCCGCCCGCAACGCGCCGAGGCGGCGCCGCTCGTCCGCGAGGAGCGCGGCGGTCTCCGCGAGCGTGTGGTCCGGCCGGGCGACCAGGCGGGAGGCCACGATGCGGATGGCCAGCGGCAGATGGCCGCAGGCGTCGAGCACCTCGGCGGCGGCCCGCGGCTCGGCGGACACGCTCTGCTCACCGACGATCCGGGTCAGCAGCTCCAGGGCCTCCGCCCGGTCCATGGGCCGCAGGTCCACCAGCGTGGCCCCGGTCAGACCGACGAGCCGGGAGCGGCTGGTGAGCAACACCGCGCTGCCGGGTGTGCCGGGCAGCAGGTCGCGGACCTGGGCCGGGTCGCGGGCGTTGTCGAGGACGACGAGCACCTGCCGGGTGGCGAGCATGGAGCGGTACAGGGCGGCCCGCTCCCCGGGCAGCATCGGGAGGTGGCCCGCGCGGACGCCGAGGACGCACAAGAAGCGGCCGAGGACCTCCATGGGCTCCGCGGGCCGGGGGTCGGTTCCCCGCAGGTCCGCGTAGAGCTGCCCGTCCGGGAAGCGGTGGCGCATCCGCCGGGCCACGTGGACGGCGAGGGCGGTCTTGCCGATGCCGCCCATTCCGCTGATGGAGCTGAGGGAGACGATCCCGTCCTTCTCCAGCGCGGCGCACAGCCGGTCGGCCTCGTCGCTCCGGCCCGTGAAGTCGGTGACGTCCTGAGGCAGTTGTGCCGGTCCGTGGGGCCGGTCCGGGTCCCGGAGCCCGGCCGCGGCGCCCGCCTGCTCCCCGGGTCCGTCGGTGAGGATCTTCTGCTGGAGCCGGTCGAGGGCTGGCCCCGGGCGGATGCCCAGCTCCTCGGCGAGCGCACGGCGGATCTGCGCGTGCACGGCGAGCGCGTCCGCCTGCCGTCCGGCGTGGTGCAACGCCGTCATCAGCAGCTCGTGGACGCGCTCGCGCCAGGGGTGTTCGGCGGCCAGCGCGCGCAGCGGACCGATCGCGTGGTCGTTCCCGCCGCACGCGATCTCGGCCTCCCAGCGGGCCTCGACCGCCGCCAGGCGCAGCTCTTCGAGGCGAGTGCGCTGGGCCTCGGCGAAGGGGCCGGGCACACCGGCGAGCGGCCTGCCCCGCCACAGGTCGAGGGCGGAGACGAACAGGGACCGCGCCTGGTCCAGCCGACCGGCGGCCCGGGCCCGCCGCGCCTCGGCCGTACGGAGTTCGAAGACCGTCACGTCGACGTCCTCCGGGGCGACGTGCAGGGTGTAGCCGTCGCCCGTCGTCCGCAGGGTGCGCGCGGCGGCGCGGGGCGCCCGGTCGGGCTCGAGGAGTCGGCGCAGGGTGAAGACGTGCGTGCGCAACGACGCAAGGACGCCGGGCGGGGCCTCGTCGCCCCAGGCCCCGGCGATCAGTTCCCAGGCGGATACGGGGGTACGCGCCCGGAGCAGCAGGACCGCGAGCACCGCCTGCAGTTGGGGTGCGCCGACGGACACCTCGGCCGACCCGTCGTGGACGCGCAGGGGGCCGAGAACGGAGAAGCGGTGCGCGGCGGCTCGTCCGGACGCGCCGTCGGAGGAGGGGCCTGGCGGGGCGGTGGGGGGCATGGGATGTCTCCAAGTGACGACAGGACCAAAGGACGTCAGGACCAGGTGGCGGGAGAACCAGGTGGGGTGAGGACCAGGTGGTGTGAGGACCAGGTGACGTGACGGCCTTTGACGTGAGGGGCCATGTGGCGAGAGGGGCTTGGGAGGCGTGAGGTCACGGCGGGGGATCACCCATGACGCCGGTTCCGCCGTGACGGGTCCGGCACGCGAGGTGAGTCGGCCGGTCCCGTCGGGGAGGCCCGCCCCCGTCCCGTCAGGGAGGCCCCTGCCCGCGCCCGTCCCGGCTGCCGGACCCGTCGCCGAGCAGGGCGAGGAGGTCGTCGGCCTCCGGCATGCTCAGGCGGGTGCAGATCTCGTACGCGGCGCGCCGGTGCGCCCGGGCGCCCTCGTGGTCCCCGAGCCGGACGAGGGCGGAGCCGAGCACGGCCAGCGCGTGGGCGCGGCCCCAGTCGTTCCTGACCTCCTCCAGTGTCGTGGCCGCGGTGCGGGCCAGCCGCGCGGCCTCCTCGGCACGGCCGGTGGCGAGCCGGTTATCCGCGAAGCGGAAGAGGGTGAGCCCTTCCCACAGCCGGTTGCGGCGGTCGCCGAAGAGGGCCAGCGCCTCGGTGAGGCGTGCGGCGGCCTCGGCGGTCCGCCCGGCGGTGTCGAGGACGACGCCCAGTTCGTACAGGGCGAACCCCACCCGGTGGCCGTCGCTCAGCCCCTGATGGATCGCCAGGGCCTGCTCGGCGTCCGCGACCGCCAGGTCCGTCTCGCCCGCCGACTGGCGCACGCGGCAGCGCGCCCCGAGGACGTTCGCCTCGCCGAACCGGTCGGCGTGGGTCCGGAAGACCTCCGACGCCTCGGTGAGGAGGGCGCGGGCCTCGTCGTGGCGGCGCAGGTGGTACGAGCAGCGGGCGAGCAGCACCAGGGCGTCGGCCATGACGAGCGCGTCGTCGGCCGCGCGGCTCGCCGCCACCGCCCGGCGGCAGACCTCGACCAGTTCGGGCAGGCGGGCCGCGTAGTAGTAGCCGTGGCCGAGGGCCAGGTGGGCGCGCCCCTCGCTGCGCCGGTCGCCCTGGCGGAGCGCCGCGGAGATCACCGCGTGGGCGGCCTGCTCGAACTCCGGCCCGGGGCCCCCGCGTTCGAGGAGCTCCTCCATCATGAGCAGCAGGTCGGCCGCCGGGGCGACGGCGCGGGCGGGGCCTTCGGCCGCTTGGCGCACGGCCGCGAACAGGCAGGGTGCCTCCTCGGTGAGCCAGGCACCGGCGTCCCTGGCCGTGGCGAACGTCAGGCCGGGGACCGTCGCGGTCACCCCCAGGCGTTCGGCCCTGCGCAGGGCGTCGGGGTGCGAGGCCCGCACGGTGGACACCAGGAAGTCCAGCAGGCGGCGCAGAGCGGCGGCCTGTCCCTCGGGGGACTCCTCCGCGCTCGCGCGTCCACGCGCGTAGAGGCGGAGCAGGTCGTGGTAGCGGTAGCGGCCGGGCGTGGGTGACTCCAGCAGGCTGACGTCGACCAGGGACTCGCACAGCGCCTCGGCCTCCGGCTCCGGCAGGCCTAGGACGGCGGCCGCGGCGGCGGACGAGATGTGCGGCCCTTCGGGCAGGGCGAGCAGCCGGAAGGCACGCTGCTGGTCCGGCCGGAGCTGGGCGTGGCCGAGGGCGAAGGCGGCCTCGACGGTCAGGTCGGCGACGCGCAGTTCGGCCAGGCGGTGCCGCTCGTCGGCGAGCCGGGCGTGCAGCGCGCCGAGCGGCCACGCGGGGCGCGTGGCGAGGCGGGCCGCCACGATCCGTACCGCCAGCGGAAGGTGGCCGCAGGCCGACACCAGCCGGGCGGCGTCGTCCGCCTCGGCGGCGACGCGGGCCCGGCCCAGGGCCTTGGCAAGGAGGTCGAGCGCCTCGTGCGGGGTCATGACGTCGAGGTCGACCAGGCGCGCGGACGCGGGCCCGGCGAGCTTGGCGCGGCTGGTGACCAGGACGGCGCACCGGGGCAGCGCGGGCAGGAAGGGCCGCACCTGCTCGGGGCCGTGGGCGTTGTCGAGGAGGACGAGGACGCGGCGGCCGTCGAGGCGGGCGCGGAAGAGGGCGGAGCGTTCCGCGAGGCCGTGGGGCATCGCGGCGTCATCCACGCCGAGGGCCCGCAGGAACGAGCCCAGTACGACGGCCGGGTCGGCGGGGTGGCCGCCGACGCCCTGGAGGTCCATGTAGAGCTGTCCGTGGGGGAAGGACTTCCGTACCAGGTGCGCGACGTGCACGGCGAGGGCGCTCTTGCCCACCCCGCCCGCGCCGGAGACGGCCACCACGGGGGCGGCCCCGGGGCGGTCGGACGTCAGCAACGCGCACAGGTCCGCCACGAGCGCGGCGCGCCCGGTGAAGTCGGCGAGGTCGCCCGGGAGCTGGGCGGGCAGCGGCGGCGCGCCCTGGTCCGGGAGCCCAGTGCCGCCGGTGGCCGCCGGTGGCGTGAGCAGATCGCGTGCCTGGGCGAGGTCGTGGCCGGGTTCGAGCCCGAGTTCCTCGCTCAGCAGCAGGCGGGTCTCGTCGTAGACGGCGAGTGCCTCGGCGGACCGGCCGTCGCGGTGCAGGGCCTGCATCTGGAGGGCGCGCAGCCGTTCCCGGAAGGGGTGGTGCGCCGCCAGGCGGGCGAGTTCCGCGAGGACGGGCTGCGGGCCGTCCAGTTCCAGGTCGAGTTCCAGGCGGGCTTCGAGGGCCGTCAGGCGCTGGTCGGCGAGCCGGGCGCGGTGCGCGTCCATGGCCGCGCCGGGGACGCCCGCCAGGGGGTCGTCCTGCCAGGGTTCGAGGGCGAGGCGCAGCCGGGCGCGGGCCTCCGCGAGCTGCCCGGCCGCGCGGGCCCGGCCCGCCGCGGCGACGTGGTCCTCGAACCGGGCGAGGTCCACGGCCTCGCGCGGCACGTGCAGCGCGTAGCCGTCGGGGACGGACACCAGGACCCGGGGGGACTCGCCCGCGGCCCGCTCCGGCTCAAGGAGTTTGCGCAGCCGTGAGGCGTACGTCCGCAGGGCCCCCACGGCGCGGGGTGGCGGATTCCCGCCCCACAGGGCCTCCACCACGTCGCCCACCGAGGCGGCCCGCTCCTGACGCAGCAGCAGCACCGCGAGGAACGCCTGCTGCTGCGGGGAGCCGAGCTCCAGCTCCCTGTCGCCGCGCCATGCCCGCAACCGGCCGAGCAGCACGAAGCGCAGCCCGGTCTCCCCCGTGACCATCTTCCGCCCCACCCCATTGACACCTTCAGGCGCGCATGCCGCGCGACGGGCCGGCCCCGTCTTCCCGCCGGGCGCTCGGCACGTCGCCGTCCCGGTCGTCGTCCCCACGGGTCGTCCCCACGGGTCGTCCCCGTCGTCGTCCCCACGGCGTGCGCTGGCCTGAATCGTACCTGGGTGGTGCCCGCCGAACCGTCGCCGGACCGCCCTCGGGACCTGACCGCCGTGCGGCCGGGCGCCGCGCTGCCACGCCGTTCGGCGACCGTCTCCGGCGCGCTCGCCCGTACCGGGTTCCACCCTCCGCGTACACGCTCTCCGGCGCTCAGGAACCGTGCATTGCCCACGCAGATTTCGGCCAGACTTCGGTGTGCCGCTGCCCGCGGCGGTGGTGCCGCTGCCCGTGGCGGTCAGGGGCGTCGGTGCTTCTCCAGGCGGGTCCGGGGTCGGAGGCTAGTCACCGCCGCCTCCGTCACCGCCGTCACCGCCGCTGTCCCCGCCGTCGCCGCCGTCGCCGCCGTCCGAGCCCCAGCCGTCGCCGCTGCCGGACTCGTTGTCGTCGCTGCCCTGGCCCAGGTTGCTGAACCAGGGGCGGTCCCAGCCCTCGTCGAGGGCGATCGGTTCGCCCCCGTCCGACGGGCGTCGCTCCGCGCGGAACCGCGCCGAGCCCGTCGTGTCGCCGAGCCCGAAGGCCGTGGCGAAGGCGTGCGCCATGACGGCGTCCAGCGGATCGGCGGCCTCGTACCGCACCGGAGCCAGCGGCAGCAGTACCGTGCCCGGTTCCAGGACGGGTCGGCGCGGGGGCCGTGCCAGCAGGGCGACCCGGCGCTCGTCGCGCAGCAGCCACGAACTCGTGGCGTTCTCCCGCCGCAGCGTCCACGCCTGACCGGGCAGCCTCGCCTCCACCCAGCTCTTGGACTTGCGCAGCTTCTTCTTCAGGGTGAGCTCGGCGGTCACGTCGCCGACCGTCAGCAACAGGCCCTGGGACGGTTCGGGGGCGTTCCGCACGAAGCCGCGCGGGGCCCGGATCCGTACGACGGGAGCCTGCGGGCCCCACACGTCCACGCGTACCAGGCGCCGGTCCACGGCCACGGTGATCGGCCCGAGGGGTCCCGGCGCGGACCGCCGCGCCATCCACAGCGGTACGTCCTCGGCGCGGGCCCGGGCCGCGAGGGCGGCGACCTGGTCCGGGCCGCCGCTCTGGCGCACGGCCAACTCCCCCAGCTTGCAGGCGAACTCGAAGGCCTGCCGCACCTTCAGGGGTGTGGCCGTGCCGGTGACGCGGGTCACCGGGACGAAGCCGGGCCCTTCCGTGAGGCGCTCCAGCGGCCGTTCCGCACCGCCGCCGCCGAGCCAGCGCCCCCGCAGGAACGCCTCGGCCATCGCCGCGAGGTTCAGTTCGCCCAGCGGCGTGGTCCTGCCCCCTCGCCGCAGCCCGTCCTCGGACAGCTCCACCGTCCGCGCCAGCGGATTCCACGAACGCTCGCCATAGAGCACCTGGCTCACAGCTCCCCCATACCTCACCCATACAGCCGGCTGGACGGACTCACCTTCACACACCTCACGACGTGGGGTGACACCGAGTCCCCTGGTCAGCTCAGGGTGGCGGCTTCGAGGACGGCGTCGGTGAAGGCTCCGGGTCGTTCCTGTGGGAGGTTGTGGCCCGCGGCGGGCACGACGTGGTGGGTCCAGGGGCCGGAGAAGTGAGCGGCGTACTCGCTGCCGTCGGTCGGCGGAATGGCGCCGTCGGCCTGGCCGTCGAGCGTGACCGTGGGGACGGTGATCTTCGGCTGGTCCAGCAGCCTCCGCTCCAGCGCGGCGTACCGGTGGTCTCCGGGTGCGGCCGTCAGGCGGTGGCGGTAGCTGTGGATCACCACGTCGACGTAGTCGGGGTTGGTCCACAGCTCCGCCGCCTGTGCGAACTCCGCCTCGGTGAAGCGCCATTCGGGGGAGTTGCGGCGCCAGACGACGCGGGCCAGGTCCTCGCGGTTGTCCTGGAGCCCCTTCCGCCCGCGCTCGGTGAGGAAGTAGAAGAAGTACCAGTAGGCCTCCTCCCGCGCGGGGGCCAGGGGCTCTTGGGCGACGGCGAGGTTCTGGATGAGGTAGCCGTTCACGGAGACGAGGCCGGTGCACCGCTCGGGCCACAGCGCCGCGGCGACGTCACCGGCCCGCCCGCCCCAGTCGTAGCCCGCGAACAGGGCCCGGGGAATGCTCAGGGAGTCCATGAAGGCGACCAGGTCCGCGCCGAGCGCCGCCTGCTGCCCGGAGCGGACGGTGTCCTCGCGCAGGAAGCGGGTTTGTCCGTGGCCGCGCAGATAGGGGACGTAGCAGCGGTGGCCGTGCCGGGCCAGCGCGGGCGCCACCTCGGCGTAGGAGCCGACGGGGCTGAACGGCCAGCCGTGCAGGAGGATCACCGGCTCGCCCCGGGCCGGGCCGACGTCGTGATAGGCGACGTCCAGTACGTCGGTACGGGTGTGGCGCACCGGCCCCAGGCCGTCCGCGGCCCGCCCGGTCGCGGGCGCCGCAGCCGTGACGGCCCGGGCCGGTCCTCGCCTACTGATCATGTCGCTTCCTCGCGTTCGGTCGAAGGTGCCGGGTGTACGCGAGCTGCGTACGCGCCCCCTCATGTTCGTCACCACTCTAAACGGTGACAATGTTCGCCGTCAGCCTTGCCGTCAAGCCCGACGGAACGTCACGCCGAACCGGCCCACGGCGACGTCGGCCGTCACCCGCAGCCGCGTCCGTGCCGCACCGCGGATCACAGGGTGATGGTCTTGTACTCGGTGTACGTGCCGAGCCCGACCGCGCCGAACTCGCGGCCGACGCCACTCGCCTTGAAGCCGCCGAACGGGCCGTCGAAGCCGACGGAGGCGCCGTTGACCGCGACGGTGCCGGTGCGGACGCGGCGGGCCACCGCCAGGGCGCGCTCCTCGTCGGCGGACCAGACGCCGCCGGACAGGCCGTACTGCGAGTCGTTGGCGATGCGGACGGCGTCGTCCTCGTCGTCGTAGGCGATGACGACGAGGACCGGGCCGAAGATCTCCTCCTGGGCGATGCGCAGGGAGTTGTCGACGTCGGCGAAGACGGTGGGGGTGACGTAGTTGCCGCGCTCCAGGCCCGCGGGGACCTGCGGGCCGCCGGTGACCAGGCGGGCGCCTTCCTCGATGCCGAGCCGGATGTAGTCGCGGACGCGCTGCTGCTGGTCGGGGCGGATCATCGGGCCGATGAACGTGTCGGGGTCGCTCGGGTCGCCGACCTTCAGCGACTCCACCAGCTCCTTGAGCCCGGTCACGACCTCCTCGTACCGGTCGCGCGGGGCGAGGATCCTGGTCTGGGCGATGCACGACTCGCCGTTGTTGAGCAGGGAGCCGAATCTGACGCCCGCCACGGCCTTCTCGATGTCGGCGTCCGGGAGGATGATCGCCGCGGACTTGCCGCCCAGCTCCAGGCTGACCCGCTTGAGCTGCTCGCCCGCGAGGGAGGCGATGCGGCGCCCGGCCCGCGTCGAACCGGTGAAGGCGATCTTGTCCACCTCCCGGTGCGACACCAAGTACTCACTGGTCTCCCGGTCCGCGGGCAGGACGCTGATCACTCCTTCGGGCAGGCCCGCGCGCTCCAGGAGTTCGGCCAGGAAGCCCATGCTCAGCGAGTTCTCCGGGGACACCTTGAGGACCACGGAGTTTCCTGCGAGCAGAGCGGGGATGACCTTCGAAGTGGCCGAGGAGAAGGGCGAGTTCCACGGGATGACGGCGGCCACGACGCCGACCGGCTCTCGGCGCACCACGCTGCGCAGGGGGGAGGCGGGGGCGGACGAGGCAAGCGTCTCTTCCCAGGCGAAGTCCTCCGCCGCCTTCAGATAGGCGTTCGCCTGCCGGGTCAGGCCCGCCTGTCCGGCGCGGGTGAACCATCCCGCCGAACCGGTCTCCTGGGAGATCAGGCGGGCGATCCTCTCCGCGCTCTCCTCGCGCAGCGCGTTGAACTGCCGCAGACGCGCGATCCGTTCGGCCGGAGGGGTCAGGCGCCATGCGCCCGCCTCGAAGGACTCCCGCGCCGCGGACACCGCCCGGTCGACGTCCGCCGGTCGCGCCTGCGCGGCGCGGCCGAGGACCGTCCGGTCGTGCGGCGAGGCGATGTCGAGCAGCTGCGGGTCGCTCGGCTCGACCCAGGAGCCTCCGATGAAGAGCCGACCGTAGGTGATCATGCGCTTTCCCCCTTCCCGTGAGCTCGGCGCGTTCCCGAGCGCTCATTAACTGTCACATCAATGTAGCAGTAATGGACACTAACTGCCTCGCCTGCGCCGCCTCTCAGCGCGGCGAGGGCCACCCTTCGCCCGACCAGCACGACGCCACGAATCACCCCCTTGACCGGTGACACACCATCTGCGAGTGTCGCCCCCGTCCCCCGTACGCATGACGAAGGGCTTCAGATGATCGACCGGCGCACCTTCAGCAAGGCCGCGGCCCTGGGTGCCGGCGGCGCGGCCGTCGCGCTGTCCGGCCCGCAAGCCCGGGCCTCCGCCGAGGCCACCTCACCTCGGCCGCACAGCGGCCCCGCACCCACCGTGCCCGCCATCACCCCCGGCACCCACACCGCGTTCGCCACGCTGAAGCACGTCAAGGCGGGTGTCCTCGACGTCGGTTACGCCGAGGCGGGACCGGCCCACGGGCCGGTCGTCCTGTGTCTGCACGGGTGGCCCTACGACATCCACAGCTTCGTCGACGTGGCACCGCTGCTCGCCGGGATGGGGTACCGCGTGATCGTTCCCCATCTGCGCGGGCACGGCAGTACCCGCTTCCTCTCCGGGCGCACGCCCCGCACCGCCGAGCAGTCCGCCGTGGCCCTCGACATCGTCGCCCTGATGGACGCGCTCAAGATTCCCCGAGCGGTCCTCGCGGGCTTCGACTGGGGCTCACGCACCGCCGACATCATCGCCGCCCTGTGGCCCGAACGCGTCAAGGCCCTCGTCTCCACGGGCGGTTACCTCATCACCGACCTCAAGGCGCAGCGGGAGCCCGCCGCCCCGGCCGTGGAGCACACCTGGTGGTATCAGTGGTACTTCGCCACCGAGCGCGGCAAGAGGACCATGGAGGACGTGGACGACCGCGTCGCCCTCTGCCGCTACGTGTGGACCCTCGTCTCCCCCAACTGGCGCTTCGACGATGCCACTTTCGCCCGCACGGCCCACGCCTTCCGCAACCCGGACTACGCCGCCGTCGTCCTGCACAACTACCGGTGGCGCATCGGCCTCATCGAGGGCGAGCCCCGCTACGACCGCTACGAGAAGCTGCTCGCCGCCCGGCCCTCCCTCCACGTGCCCACCGTCACCCTCGACGCGGCCCTCGACCCCTTCACCCAGCCCGGCGACGGTTCGGCCTACCGCCATCACTTCACGGGGCCGTACGCGCACCGCACGATCGCGGACGTCGGGCACAACCTGCCGCAGGAAGCGCCCACCGCCTTCGCCCAGGCGGTCGTCGACGCGGACCACCTCTGATCCCTGCCGACTCGACGGCCCTCCCGGCGCGGGGGCTCCGCCGGTGCGGTGGCCCTCCCGGCGCGGGGGCTCCGCCGGTGCGGTGGCCCTCCCGGCGCGAGGGCTCCGCCGGTGCGGTGGCCCTCCCGGCGCGAGGGCTCCGCCGATGCGGTGGCCCTGCCGGTGCGGCAGCTCTGCCACCAAGGTGCACACCACTGTGGCGTTAGACGGCCCAGGCGCCCCACCTCACGGCTAGACTCCGTGCGGTGAGAGCCGACGCAGCGCGCAATCTGGAAGCCGTCCTGACCACCGGGGCCCGCATGCTCGCCACCGACCCCGGCGCCAGCATCGCGAGCATCGCCGCCGAGGCGGGCGTGGACCGGCGTACCGTCTACCGGCGCTTCGCCTCCCGCGAGGACCTCCTGGCCGCCATCTACGACGCCCGCCTCACCGCCGTCGAGCAGGCCATCGAGGACGCCCGGCTGCGCGAAGCGCCCGTCGCCGTCGCCCTGCACCGCTACGTCGAGAACGTCATCACCGTCAACCGCACCTGGCCCGTCGACCTGGCCCGCATGCTCACCGACGACGCCGTCCGCCGGCGCAGGGACGCGTCGGTGCACGAGGTCGACGCCTTCCTCCGGCGGGCCACCGACGAAGGCCTCCTGCGCCGCGACAGGCCCGAGGGCTGGGCGAGCGTCCTCCTGCCCCAGCTCATGCACCTGGTGGCACGGCACCTGCCCGACCTGAGTGCGGGTCAGGCGGCGGACGTCGTCGTCGACACCCTGCTCCACGGCATCGGCGCGCCCTGACAGGGACGCCACCGGGCGCGTCCGGTGCACGGACGCGCCCGGCCGGGCTCTAGTAGGTGGTCACCAGGGGCTTCGTCTCGTCGACGACGTACGTGGAGAGCATCATCGTCGTCACCTTGCCCACGTTGCGGGCGTTGTGGACGGCCCCTTCCGGGATGAAGAACGGGTCACCCGTGCGCAGGCGGAGCGGCGGCCTGTCGTCGAACTCCATCAGCACGTCACCGCGGATGATGTAGCCGACCTCGACACCGGGGTGGCTGTGCCGCCCCGACTCCTTGTGCCGCGGGATCTGTACGAGCGTCTGTACGGTCTCCCACCCCTTCGCGGGCGAAGGGTGCTCCTGGAGGAGGGTACGGGTGACGCCCCCGGTCGGATCGGGGTCCCCGCCGGGACGCGGGGACGGGCCTCGGGCGGGCTCCGCGGCCGAGGCGGTGGCCGACGGAGCGGCAGCACCGAGGGCCGCCGCCGCGGCGGCACCGCTCGTCCGTAAGAGACGGCGTCGATCGATCATCATGGTTCTCCATTCGTGGGATGCCGTGCCATGGAGGTCATGGCGGAGGGCAGGTGGTCAGCGCCGCTCGCAGCGGAAGCCGGCCGGGTCGGCCGGGTCGCCGTGGCCCCGGTAGCGGGAGACGCGCGGGTAGCCGCACAGGTCGCGGTTGACGCTCCGCCCCTGGGCGTCGACGAGGGTGGCGGGCAGGACCGCGGGGGCCTTGCCGTGCTCGACCCAGGTCCGCAGCGCGCCGAGGTCGTCGGTGGCGCCCTTGCCCCTGTTGAGGCCGCAGTGCGGCGTGCCCGGGGCGAGGAAGAGGCGGTAGAAGCCGTCGACGCGCCGGGCGCCGCCCATGGCCCGCTCGACCTGTCGGCGGTACTCGACCGTGCCCTGCGCGGGGATGTACTCGTCGGCCTCGCCGTGCCAACTCAGCAGCTTCCCACCGGACGTGCGGAAGGCCGAGAGGTCCGGGTCGTCCGAGCCGATGACCTCGCCGTACTCGGCCTGCGACTGCCGGAACAGCCGGGCGAACCGCTCGTAGGTGATCGTCGCGACGTCGAACGACGGCTGCTTCTCCAGCCAGGTCGCGACCCAGGCACGCGGCACGGGGAACGGCTCGCCCTTGACGTCGCCGTGCGCGTCGGGCTCGGTGACGCGGGCCAGACCCGTCAGGTCGGCGCCGACCGGGACGCCGGACCACAGCTTCTCGCCCGACGGGGTGCGCGGGCCGTCCCAGATCTTGCGGACCACCGCCGCCTCGGCCGCCGTGACGGTGTGCTTCCCGTCGCCGCACAGCACGTCGGTGCCGATCAGGCGGCGCGGGTCGAAGTCACACCGGGCCGCGTCGTTGACCAGGCCGTCCCTGAGGCCGTCGAGCGCGTCGCAGGCCTTGACGGCGGCGTCGGTGAAGGCCTTGAACGTGCAGGAGGACGGGTAGGTCCGCTCGTTGTTCATGACCACCTGCGGCCACAGGGTGGCGACCTCGAACTCGTCCCAGCTGACGGCGGGCGCGTTCGCGAGGATGCCGTCGTAGTCGTCGGGGTGGCGCTGGGCCTCCATATAGCCCTGGCGTCCGCCGGTGGAGCAGCCGTTGAAGTAGGCGTAGGAGGCACGCCTGCCGTAGACCCCGGCGACGGCCTGCTTGCCGAGGACCGCGGCCTCGTGCTGGGAGCGGGAGGCGAAGTTGGCCAGCAGCGCGGAGTCGACCCGGCCGTCGCCGCGCAGCCCCCAGCCGACGTCGAGGACGTCGCCGACGCCCGCGTCGGTGGTGGTCGCCGCGTAGCCGTTCTTGACCGCCGTGGCCAGGCCGACGCCGTTGTCCCCGGCCGCGTACGCACTGCCGCCGAGCCCCTGGAAGCGGCCGTTCCAGCCGTCCTCGGGCAGCCAGGTCCGCACCGTGGCGCGGTCGCCGGCGCCCGGGTGGGTGAGGGTGACCGTCACCTCGCAGTAGGCGGGGACGCCGGTGACCGTGCCGCCCAGGATGCCGCTCCCGTGGACGGTGCCGCCCGGTCGGCGGACCGCCGTCACGGACTCCGCCTCGGTCCCGGCCGGGGCGTTCAGGGGCGGCGCGACGCAGGCGGCCTTCGCGGGGCCGGAGCTCTCGTGGGGCGCCGCCGTCGCGGTCGGCAGGTACACGGACGCGGCCAGCGGGGCACCGGCGGCCAAGACCGTCAGAAGTCGTCTCATGGATCGTCCCGTCCAAGGAAAGGGGTGTGCGCGAGTGCGCCGACATGGGGTCCGGACGGCGCTGACGCTATCACCGGTTAGACCGGTGACGGCAAGAGCAGAGGGCGATTTCGCGTCAGCCCGGCGGCCAGAGGCCGACGACGAGGGCGATGGTGGCGGACGCGGCCGCCGCTCGACGCACGGCGGCGTACACGCCTGCTACTGTGTGCGCGACGTGGACCCATCGATCGAGGAGCGGCAGTCGTGGCAGGTGACGACGACATCTCCGGGTGAGACCCGGATGTGACCGGCCGTCGGACGGCGCTGTACGAGCGCCCGTACCGAGGCCCCTTCGTCGTACCCCCTTTCCCACAACTGCCCAGGGCAGAGCTCCGTCTGCCCTCGATCCTTCGAGGTCACTTCCCATGTCCGACGCCGCTGTCGTCTGCTCGAACGTCTCCTTCGCCTGGCCCGACGACACCCCCGTCTTCCACGACCTGTCCTTCACCGTGGCCACCGGCCGCACCGGCCTGGTCGCCCCCAACGGCTCCGGCAAGAGCACCCTGCTCAAGCTGATCGCCGGTGAACTCACGCCCGCCACCGGCTCGTTGTCGGTCGGCGGCACGCTCGGCTACCTCCCGCAGAGCCTCCCCCTGACCGGTGACCTCACGGTCGCCGAGGTGCTCGGCGTCGCCGCGGTGATCCGCGCCCTCGACGCCGTCGAGTCCGGTGACGTGAGTGAGGAGCACTTCACCACCATCGGCGACGACTGGGACATCGAGGAGCGCACCCGCGCCCAGCTCGACCGTCTCGGCCTGGCCTCGCTCGCCCTGGACCGCACCCTGAGCACGCTCAGCGGCGGGCAGGTCGTCTCCCTCGGCCTCGCCGCCCAACTGCTCAGGCGCCCCGACATCCTGCTGCTCGACGAGCCGACCAACAACCTCGACCTACCGGCCCGGCACAAGCTCTACGACGTCCTGTCGGACTTCACCGGCTGTCTGCTCCTGGTCAGCCACGACCGCGCGCTGCTCGACCGCATGGAACGCGTCGCGGAGCTCGGCAGCGACGAACTGCGCCTCTACGGAGGCAACTTCACCGCCTACGAGGAGGCCGTACGGGCCGAGCGGGAGGTCGCCGAGAAGAACGTCCGCAACGCGGAGCAGGAGCTCAAGCGCGAGAAGCGCGAGCTGCAGCAGGCCCGCGAGCGCGCCGAACGCCGCCAGAGCAACGCCGCCCGCAACCTCAAGAACGCGGGCCTCCCCCGCATCTTCGCGGGCAACATGAAGCGCGGCGCCCAGGAGTCCGCGGGCCGAGCCGGGCAGATGCACGCCGCCCGGGTCAGCGAGGCCAAGTCCCGGCTCGACGAGGCCGGACGCGCGCTGCGCGACGAACAGCGCATCACCCTCGAACTGCCCGACACCCACGTCCCCGCGGGACGCAACCTCTTTCTCGGCGCGGGGATGCAGGTCCACCACGGCGGCACGGCCGTGTTCGCCGACGGCGGCGTCGACCTCACCGTCCGCGGCCCCGAGCGCATCGCGCTGACCGGGCCCAACGGCGCGGGCAAGACCACCCTGTTGCGCCTGATCACCGGTGAACTCACCCCGGACAGCGGTGAGACCAAGCGGAACGACGGGCGGATCGCGTACCTCTCGCAACGCCTCGACCTGCTGGACGTGGACCGCACCGTGGCGGAGAACTTCGCCGCGTTCGCCCCCGAACGGCCCGAGGCGGAGCGGATGAACCTGCTCGCCCGCTTCCTCTTCCGCGGGCCACGAGCACACCTGCCCGTCGGGGTCCTCTCCGGCGGCGAGCGGCTGCGCGCCACGCTGGCCTGCGTCCTGTGCGCCGAACCGGCCCCCCAGCTCCTGCTGCTCGACGAGCCGACCAACAACCTCGACCTCGTCAGCGCGGGCCAGCTGGAGAGCGCCCTCAACTCCTACCAGGGCGCCTTCGTGGTGATCAGCCACGACGAGCGGTTCCTCACCGAGATCGGCGTGGACCGCTGGCTGCGGCTCGCCGACGGACGCCTCAAGGAGACCGGGGCGCCCGAGATGTGAGCCCGGCGCGTGCAGTGGCCCGCGCCGAGGCCGTGCGCCCCGCGGGCCGACCACCGCCACCGTCCCCGTGGAGCGGATCCCTGTGTCCCCACACACCCAGCACACCCGGTACACCCAGCGCACTCAGCACGCCCCACACACCCGGCACGCCCTGCTCGCCCATGACCTCGTCCGCGTCCTCGGCGGCCGACGCGTCCTGGACGGCGTCGGCCTCACCGCGTCGCCCGGCCACCGCATCGGCCTCATCGGGGAGAACGGCGTCGGCAAGTCCACCCTGCTGCGGCTCCTCGCGGGCACGGACCGGCCCGACGCCGGAACCGTCTCGCGCCCCGACGACCTGGGCTTCCTGCACCAGGAGATGCCCTTCCCCACGGGCTCGACCGTCGCCGCGGTCCTCGCCGACGCGCTCCGCGAGGCCCGTGCCGACCTCGCCGAGCTCGCCCGGCTCGGCGACGAACTCGCCCGCGTCCCCGAGGACGCCCCCGGCCACCAGGAGCTCCTCGACGCCTACGGCAGACGCCTCGAACAGGCCCAGGACCGCGAGTCCTGGGACGCCGACCGCCGCGCGGCCCTGGTCCTCGAAGGCCTCGGCCTGGGCGCGCTCGGGCACGACCGCACGCTCGGGTCGCTGTCCGGCGGGCAGCGCGGCAGGCTCGCCCTGGCCGCGCTGCTCGTCCGGCGGCCGTCGGCGCTGCTCCTCGACGAGCCGACCAACCACCTCGACGACGGCGCCGCCGCCTTCCTCGAGGAGCAGCTCCGCGCGCTGCCCGGAGCCGTGGTGTTCGCCAGCCACGACCGGGCGTTCCTCGACGCCGTCTGCACCGACCTGGTCGACCTCGACCCGGCGATGGCGGGGCCCGTGCGCTACGGCGGCGGCTACACCGCGTACCTGAGCGAGAAGCGCGCCGAGCGGCGGCGCTGGGAGCGGCGCTACGCCGAAGAACAGGAGGAGTTGACGGAGCTGCGCCGCTCGGCACAGGTGACCGCGCACCGCGTCGCGCCGGACCGGGGGCCGCGCGACAACGAGAAGATGGGCTACGGCCACCGGGCCGGGCGCGTGCAGCACCAGATCTCCCGCCGCGTGCGCAACGCCGCACGGCGCCTCGCGGAGCTGGAGCGCGACCGGGTCGCCGAGCCGCCCACCCCCCTGCGGTTCGCGGCCGGAGCGCCGGCCGTGGTGAGCGAGGACGAGCCGGGGCCCCTGGTCGCCCTGCGGAACGCGCACGTGCCGGGCCGGCTCGCGCCGACCGCTCTGGAGGTGTCACCGACCGACCGGCTGCTGGTCACCGGCGACAACGGCGCGGGCAAGTCGACGCTGCTCGCCGTGCTCGCCGGACGCCTCCCCGCCGAGGGCGTCGTCCGCGCGCGCCCTCGGTTGTCGGTGGGGCTGCTCGACCAGGACACCGTGTTCGACCGGCCCGCGCGCACGGCACGTGACACCTACGCGCTGTCGCTGGGCCCGGCGCGGGCCGAGCAGGTGCCCCTCGGCTCGCTCGGCCTGCTGCACGCGGGCGACCTGGACAAGCCCGTGGGGCAGCTGTCCGTCGGGCAGCGGCGGCGGCTCGCGCTCGCCCTGCTGGTGGCCCGCCCGCCCGAGCTGCTGCTCCTGGACGAGCCCACCAACCACCTCTCCCCGCGCCTGTGCGACGAACTGGAGGAGGCCCTGGGCAGCGGCCCGGGCGCCGTCGTCCTCGCGAGCCACGACCGCTGGCTGCGCCGCCGGTGGCCGGGCCGCACGCTCCACCTGGAGCGCGACCACGGCCGGTGAACGGGGCGGCCCGGCACGGTGAGCGGGCGGCCCGGCACGGTGAGCGGGCGGCCCGGCACGGTGAGCGGGCGGCCCGGCACGGTGAGCGGGTGGCCGGGCGCGGTGAGCGGGTGGCCGGGCGCGGCGAGCGGGTGGCCGGGCGCGGTGGCGATTCTTGCGCCCCTCGACAGTCACCTGCCAGGATGGTGATGTGAATCTTGACCACGTCTTCGTCTGCGGACAGCCGGCCCTCGACTTCGCGGCCACGCTCCGCGCACGGCGCTCGGCGCGGTTCGAGATGTTCGTGACGCCGGAGCGGCTCAACGCCTGGTACCTGGAGTCCGGGCTCGTGGACACGATCACCCCCGCCCACGAGGAGGACGTCCGGGCGGCGATCACCCTCCGCGAGGCCGTCTACCGGCTCATCACCAACCGCCGCCTCGGCGAGGAGTTCGACCGCGAGGCCCTCGCCGTGCTCAACGGCGCGGCCCGCGCCACCCCGGTCACGCCCCAGCTCTCCCTGACCGGACGGCACAACGAGGCGACCCCCGCCCAGGCCCTGGCCACCGTCGCCCGCCAGGCCGTCGAACTGCTCAGCGGCCCCGACGTCCCACTCCTGAAGGAGTGCGGCAATCCGGAGTGCACCCGCGTGTACGTCGACCGCTCCCGCGGCATGCGGCGCCAGTGGTGCGGCATGGAGTCCTGCGGCAACAAGATCAAGGCCGCGGCGTACCGCGCGCGCAAGAAGACCGCGCCCGCCACGACCGCCTGACCCGGCCGGGTGCGCCCCGGCGGCCTCGGGCGGCGCCCGCACCCGGCTCACCCGCACGGCCCGGCCGGGGTGCTCCCCGTCCGCGAAGTACGCAGGATGGTGCCCCGGACCAGGCGGCGGAGAGCGGAGAGCGGCATGCGAGGGCGGCCACGGGCAGGGCACGGGTGACGGGCTCCGGCAGCGGCGGCGCCGCGCGGTTCCTCGCCCGCCTGACCGTGGTCGCCGCGCTCGGCACCTTGGCGGTCCTCGTCCTGGTGTTGCGGGAGGGCGGTCTGCTGATCCTCGGGGCCGGGCTGCTGGGTCTCGTCGTCTGTGCCGCCGGGCTGTGGTGGTTCCTCGCCCACCGCGGGGCGGTGCGTCTGTGCGGGGCGCTCGTCGCGGTGGCCGCGCCCGTCGCGGTCCTCGTGTACTTCGCGTACGACGGCCTGTGGCTGGCCGCGCTCGTCCTGATCCTGTGCTGGGGCGCGACGCTGCTCTGTGCCCGGGCGGCGCTGCGGGCGGCGGTCGCGGCGCGGCCGCGGCGGGCGGTCGCCGCGCGCAGGCCCCGGCGGCCGGTGCTCATCATGAACCCCAAGTCCGGCGGCGGAAAGGTCGGCCGCTTCGGCCTCGCGGAGCGGGCGGAGGAGCTCGGCGCGCGCGTGGTCCTGCTCGACCCGTCCGCCCCCGCCGACGTCGCCGAACTGGCCCGCCGGGCGGTGGCCGACGGCGCGGACCTGCTCGGCGTCGCGGGCGGCGACGGCACCCAGGCGCTGGTCGCGGCGGTCGCCGCCGAGCACGGCCTGCCGTTCCTCGTGGTCTGCGCCGGCACCCGCAACCACTTCGCCATGGACCTCGGCCTGGACCGGGCCGACCCGACGCGCTGCCTGGACGCCCTGACCGACGGCGAGGAACTCCGGGTCGACCTCGGTGACGTCGCGGGCCGCGCCTTCGTCAACACGGTCTCCTTCGGCGTGTACGCGGACGTCGTACAGCGGCCGGAGTACCGCGACGACAAGGCGGGCACGGCCCTGAGCCTCATGCCGGACCTGCTGGTCGGCGAAGGGGTGCGACGGCTCGACGCCCGGGCGGACACCAGCGCGCTCTCGTCCCAGCAGGCGCTGCTCGTCAGCAACAACCCGTACGGCTCGCCCGACGACCTCGGTGCCAGTGGCCGACGGCCACGGCTCGACAGCGGCGAGCTGGGTGTCATCGCCCTGCGCGTCGAGGGCGCGGCCCAGGCCGCGGACCTGGCCGTGCGCGGCTCGCAGTCCACGGGCCTGACCGTCCTGACCGCGCGGCGCGTCGAGGTGACCTCCGACGCCGACGAGATCCCCGTGGCGGTGGACGGCGAGGCGCTGCGCATGCCCACGCCGGTGGTGTGCACGCTGCGCCCCGGCGCGCTGCGGGTCCTGGTGCCGCGCGACCGTCCGGGCGCCGTGGTGCCCGCGCCGCCGGTGAACTGGCGGCGCCTCATCGACCTCGCCTTCGGCGGGCCGGGGCGGACCTCGCGACGGGAGAGCCATGGCTGACGACGACACCGCCACGGAACGGCCCCGGTCGACGGCGGCGGCCGTGCTCGGGGACCTGCGCGCGATCGACGGGGCGCTGTACGCCGCCGTGGCCGCCACCCCCACGCCCACGCTCGACCGAGCGCTGCGGCGCCTGTCGCACGCGGCCGACCACTCGAAGATCTCGTTCGCGGTCGCGTCGGGCCTGGCGCTGGTGCCGGGACGCCCCCGGCGCGCGGCGCTGGCCGGGACCGGAGCGGTGGCGCTCGCGTCGGTGGCGGCGAACCTGTTCGGCAAGCGCATGGTCCGCCGGAGGCGGCCCGACCGGGAACAGGCCCGCGTCGTCGTGGACCGGCACGTGCCGATGCCCCAGTCGGCGTCCTTCCCCTCCGGTCACACGGCGTCGGCGGCCGCCTTCGCCACCGCCGTGGGCGTCGTCCTGCCCGCGGCGGCGGTGCCGCTCGGGGCGCTCGCGGTCGCCGTCGGCTACTCCCGCGTCCACACGGGCGTGCACTACCCCGGCGACGTCGCGGCCGGCGCGGTCCTCGGCCTCGGCGCCGCGGCGGTCTCCCTCGCGGTCGTGCGCGTCCTCGCGGACCGCCACAGCGGTTGAGATGCGCCCCTCCCCGGTCCGGGCGGCAGTGCAGGTGAGGCGGGAGGAGCCATGAGCCCGAGGTCGCCGGCGGCGCCGGACACGCGCCGCGCGCGGCACGCGACGCTCCCCGGCGCCTGGGGCGCGCTGCTGCTCGTCTGCCTCTCCTTCACCCCCTCGCTCCTCCCCCGCGGCGGCCTCCTCCAAGGGGTGATCTCCGGGATCCTCGCCGCGATCGGATACGGGCTCGGAACGGTCGCCGCGTGGATCTGGCGGGCCTTCGCCGACCGCGGGCCGCGGCCCGCGCGGCGGGCGTCCTGGCGGGTCTTCCTCGTGGCCGGGACCGCCCTGCTCGGCACCGCGTTCGGGCTCGGCCAGTACTGGCAGCACCAGATCCGCAGGCTCCTGGACGTGCCGGAGTACAGCCTCCTCCAGACGATCGCCTCGCTGCCGATCGCGTTCCTGCTCTTCGGCCTCCTCCTGCTGGCGGCCCGCGGGGTCCGCGGGGCCTACCGCCGGGTGGCCGGACTGCTGCGGCGCTGGATCGGCGCGCGGGCGGCGCAGGCGGTCGGCGGGATCCTCGTGGCCACCGCGTCCGCCCTGCTCCTCAGCGGTGTGCTGGTCGACGGCCTGGTCGCCGCGGCGAACCAGGCCTTCTCGCTGCGCGACACGCGGACCGAGGAAGGAGTGCGGCGCCCCGCCACCGCCCTGCGCTCGGGCGGCCCGGGTTCCACCATCCCCTGGGACTCGCTCGGCAGGAACGGGCGCACCTTCGTGTCCGGCGGCCCCTCGGCCGACGCCATCGCGCGGTTCACCGGCCGCCGGGCGCCGACGCCCGTCCGCGCGTACGCGGGGCTCGACACCGCGGACGACACCGAGTCCCGGGCCGCCCGCGCGGTCGCCGACCTGGAGCGCGCCGGGGGCTTCCGGCGCCGGAGCCTCCTCGTCGTGACGACGACGGGCAGCGGCTGGGTCGACCCCGCCGCGGTGGACAGCTTCGAGTACCTGACCGGTGGCGACAGCGCGAGCGTGGCCCTGCAGTACTCGTACCTGCCGTCGTGGATGTCGTACCTCGTCGACCAGTCCAAGGCCCGTGAGGCGGGCCGCGAGCTCTTCGACGCGGTCTACGACGTCTGGTCGAAGCTTCCCGCCGACGACCGGCCCCGCCTGTACGTCGCGGGCGAGAGCCTGGGGTCGTTCGGCGGCGAGACCGCGTTCAGCGGGGAGTACGACCTCCGCAACCGCACGGCGGGCACGCTGTTCGCGGGGCCGCCGAACTTCAACACCCTGTTCCGGCGGTTCACCGACGACCGCGACGCCGGCAGCCCGGAGGTCCAGCCCGTCTACAAGGACGGGCGCACCGTGCGGTTCGCCGACGACGCCGCGGCGGACATCCCGCCGTCGGACGCGCCGTGGGAGGGCACCCGCGTGCTGTACCTCCTGCACGCCTCCGACCCGATCGTCTGGTGGGGGCCCCACCTGATGCTCGACCAGCCGGACTGGATCGGCGAGGCCCCCGGGGACGATGTGCTCCCGAGCATGTTCTGGGTGCCGTTCGTGACGTTCTGGCAGGTCACCGCCGACCTGCCGTTCGCCACCGGGGTGCCCGACGGCCACGGCCACCGGTACCGGGCCGCGTACGTCGACGGGTGGAACGCCGTCCTGCGGCCGAGCGGCGTCGGCGAGCGGGACCTCGCCCGCCTGCGGGACATCGTGGCGGGTCACGCGTGACGGCGGCCGGGCGCGTCACCCGCCCCCGGCCGCCGGCGTGGTGACGGGCGGCGGCGCGAGGCTCGACCGGACGTCGGCGACGCGCGCCAGCAGTTCGCGCGTCTCGTGCGCGTTCAGGGTCAGTCGGAACTCCTCCGTGAGGACCTTCGCCAGGTCCGTGTCGTCGAGGTGTGACGTCTTCTCGCAGGTTCCGTCGGGCAGCACGCGGGAGAACTCCCGGTTGAGCAGGCGCCGCAGTTCGCCGCCGAGCCGCTGCATCACGACGAGCTGTCCGGTGAAGGGCGATTCGGGGTGGGTGGACGTGTAGTAGTTCGCCGCGTCGACGTCGGCGGCGCGCTGCCCGCGGCCGCCGAACGCGTACAGGGGGTTCTCCCCCGTCCCGGCGCGCTCCAGGAGCTGCCACCCCTCGTCGTGCCGCGCGAGGCGGAACGACCAGCCCCCTTGGGCGCACCACGCGCCCTCGGCGAGCGGCAGCGGTTCGAGCAGACCGGAGCCGAACCCGGCGTCGGCCAGCCACTCGCCGTCCGATCCGCGGACGCGCAGGGTCAGGTGCGTACGGGGCCAGGGCCGTCCGGGACGCTCCCTGGGCCGGGCGAGCAGCCGGTCCACGCGGTAGCCGAGCTGGTCGAGGACCGCCCCGAACAGCAGGCTGTGCTCGTGGCAGTAGCCGCCGCGCCCCGAGGCCACCAGCTTCTGCTGGACGTCCGCGATCGCCGTGGAGACGCCGCGCTCCAGCACGATGTCGATGTTCTCGAACGGAATCGTCTCCACGTGGGCGCGGTGCAGCAGTCGCAGCGTCTGCCCGCACGGTCGCGCGCGGCTCAGATCGGGCCTGCCGATCCGCTTCAAGTAGGTGTCGAGGTCGAGCTGTTTCACGCCCCATTCGTCAGCAAGCGCAGTGGTCGTCACCGGGGCCTCCTTCCGACGCACCCGCCAGGCCCTGTGGGACCTGCTCCTCTATGCCCAGATCGTGAGGTAGTCCGAGATCACCGCCGACCGCCGGAAGTCCGGATCGAGGACGGCGCCGGTGAGGTCCGCGCCGCTGAGGTCCGCGCCTTCCAGATTCGCTCCCACGAGGCGGCAGTTCATCAGGTCCGCCTGGATCAGATACGCCTCGCACAGGTCCGCGCCGTCGAGGATCGCGCCGCGCAGGTCGGCCGTCATCAGGTACGACTCGCTCAGCACGGCCCCCGTGAGGTCCGCGTCCACGAGGTCGACCCCGCGCAGGTCGGCGCCGTGCAGCCGGGCGGCCCGCAGGTCGGGGCGGAACGGGCCCTCGGCCCGGCGGCGACGCGCGTGTTCGTTCCACCGGTCGGGGCCCTGCATCAGTACGGATTCGTCCACCGTCGGCATGTCTCCACCTCGCGCCTACAGAGCGGTCAGCGCGCCGAGCGCACGCTTCTCGACGTCCATCGCGGACCGGACCGTGTCCGTCACGCCGTCCACGAGCGACGTGAGGTCCTGGCGCGAGTCGCTCGCACCTCGCTCCAGGAGCGTGGATCCCAGGGTCTGCCAGAGGCGGCCGCTCTCGAAGAACAGCTCGGCCGACTCGGCGTAGCGGGGGTCGTCCGTGGCCGCCGCCACCTGCGTCAGGAAGCGGCCCAGCAGCGGGCGGAAGAGCCCGCCGCCCGTGCCGAACGACTCGATCTGTCTGCCGACGTGCAGCAGCTGCCGGGCCAGCGCGTCGGTGCGGATCACCCGGCCTTCCAGGTCCACGTCCTCGACCTCGCCCCGCTTCGACCGCGGCCACGACGCGGCCGCCGTGATCAGGCGCTTCATGCCGGGGATGCCGAGGCTCCGGCTCCCCGGTCTGAGCACGTCGCGGCAGAGGGTGCGGACGGCCACGGGGCCGACCAGGCGCAGCCGCGGGGTGGTGCGCCGCGGCCCGAAGACGTACACCTTGCGGTCCGGGTTCACCGGCGGCGAGCTCCTGCTGGCGCGGGCCGCGTCCAGATCCGCCGCGCCGACGACGACGGGCGCGTCGAAGGCCGGGTCCGACACCTCGAACGCCTCGCCGCCGACGCCACGCGTCACGTTGACGAAGTACCCGCCGAAGGACGAGCGGCCCCCGAGCCCCCAGTGCGGCAGGAGTCCGAGGTCCACCCGGGTCATGACGGCGGGCGTCGAGGCGAGCAGCTTCGCGAGGGCGGCGCTGGACCTGGGCGTGTGCAGGCCCACCTCGACGCCCATCAGCCGGGCGGCGCGCAGCGGCATGATCTCCTGCTTGCCGACCACGATGTCCGGCGCGTTGCCATTCGCGGGGAAGAACGAGAAGCCGAAGCCCCCGTCCAGGCCGAACACCACCTCCTCGGCCACGTCGAAGCCACCCGCGGCGAGGATGCCGCACTGGCAGGCCGATTCGCAGTGGATCCCTCGCCGATGGACGTAGCGGCCTGCCGAGTTCACCGGTCTCCCTCCCTGGCGCGGGGCCGTCAAGGACGTTCGAGTCTGTCGGTCCAGCTCGTCGTCGGCGGTGTCGCTCACGTGCACTACGCCGATCCGAGGGTCAGGGAGACCGGCTGGGGGCCGGTCGGCTTCGGGGCCCGCTGCAGCCGCGGCTTGTCCCGCATCACGTACTCGTACTCCCGCTGCATCTCAACCACGGTCTGCATCGCGTCGGTCGACCGGTCCGTGAGGTTCTGGCCGCCGAGGCCCCACCACAGGTACCAGTTCTTGTGGCTCAGATAGGAGTCGCGGACGAAGTCGAGGGTCTCCCGGCTGGCGAGGATGTCCGGCTCGACGTAGAACGCGGGGACGAACGTCCCTTGCCCCTCCTTCATGATCCCGGCCTTGACGGCCTGCTTCTCCAGTTTGGTGGCGCTCAGGACGCGGATGCCGAGGTTCGCGTAGATCTGGGCCGGGTTCAGGAACCGCTCGGTGAAGCGGATCGACTCCCTCAGAGCCGCGGGCGTCTCCCCGGGACCGCCCAGGAAGACGCAGTGCGTGTGCTCGATCGGGCTGGCCGTGAAGAGGCGGTCGATCTCCAGGACCCGGGCCATGTCGAAGCCCTTCATGAGGTCCTGGAGCGCCTCGTCGGTGAGCGCGTCGGTGCCCAGGTCGACCCGGATGCAGCCGGCCGCGGCCAGCAGTTCCACGAACTCGGGCGTGACCGCGTTCGGGGTGAGCTGGCAGTACCAGGGCACGTCCAGCTTGGCGCGGACCATCTCCTCGCACACTTCGACCGCGTATTCCAGCGGATAGTTGAAGGTCGCGTCCACGATCTCGAACTCCCGGACGGCGGGGTTCTCCCGCATGGCCCGCTGGATCTCCGCGACGACTTCGGCCGGTTCCTTGAACCGGTTCCCCTTGCCCTCGGTCTTGCGGATGATGCAGTACGAGCAGTACAGCTTGCAGCCGCGCTTCGTCTGCAGCGTCTCGATCGCGGGCTGGGTGTCCCGGGTGAGGTCGGAGGCCGCCGAGACGCCCTCCTCGAAGTACCGCGGGTCGTACACGGACCGGTCGGGCACCAGGGCGCCCAGGTCGAAGGCGGAGTTCGAGGGGTTCTGGCAGAACCAGCCGTTGTCGTCGAGGTAGCACAGGCCCGAGACGTCGTTCAGGGAACCGCCGACCTCCAGGTACTCCAGGAGCTGGACGATCCCCGCCTCGCCCTCGCCCGCGATCCCGAAGTCCGGCTGTGCGTACTCGAAGAACGACAGCGGCTCGACGGAGAAGCCCGAGCCGCCGAGCACGACCTTGGCCGAGGTGTACTTGCGCACGCACCGGACGATCTTCTCGGTCATCGGGCCGAAGAAGATGGGGTCGATGAACGTCAGGTTGTCCAGGTTGCGCACCGCGATGCCGACGACGTCGTACGTCTTGGCGGTGAGGCGCTCCCTGACCGCCTTCAGCTCCCTGGACTCCCACAGCAGGTCCAGGACGTCGACCTCGTGTCCGGCCCGCTTCGCCGCGGCGCTGATGTAGGCCATGCCGATCGGCAGCGCTGGCCGCGGCACCCGAATCTTGTTGGTGGAGATGAGGAGAACTCGCATGGGGCCATCACTTCCGTTCGCCCGCGTGAGGAGCGCCCGCGACCTCGAAGGACCGCCAGTACGTCGCAGGCTGGAGATCCGCGCGCAAGGTGGCCGACTTCCGGTAGCGGCGCATGCGCTCCATGTCGACCTCGACGACGCCCACGCCTTCCCCGCTCTCCAGGAAGACCATGCGTTCGTCGCCGTCGACGAAGTCGAACTGCTCCGCCTCCAGGAACAGGGGGTCCGCCACGACCTGGCTGCACCCCATGTAGCCGAAGCCCGCGTACAGGTTGGTACCGATGCCGGAGGCGAACGCGATGATGCACTCGGTGTCCACGGCCCGCGCGAGGAGCCGGAGGTTCGCCACGTACCCGAACATCTCGGGGACCAGGGCCGAGCACACCAGCATGTCCACTCCGCGGCGGTAGTACTCCCGCGCGGCCTCGGGGAAGTTGATGTCGTAGCCCTGGAGGAGTCCGACGCGTCCGAACTCGACGTCGAAGACGGGGTAGTCCGAGCCGCTGGACAGGTACCGGCTCTCCAGTTCGTGGCAGTGCACGCGCCGGTAGCGGCCGATGAGGGTCCCGTCCGGCCCGAACAGGATCGAGGTGCTGTAGTACTTGCCGTCGTCGCCGCGCTCCAGGAGACCGGCGACGAGGTGGATGTTCGCGTCCTGGGCCAGCTTGCCGAGGCGGTCGGTCTCCGGGCCCGGTATCGGGACCGCCACGTCCGCGACCTCGAGGATGTTGCCCGACGTCAGAAAGGCCTCGGGCAGGCAGACGAGGGTCGCTCCGCGCCCGACTGCCTCCGCGACGTACCGCTCGGCGCGCCGCATGTTCGCCGTGTGCCGTCCGAGCTTCGACTCCATCTGGACGACTGCGATCGTGACGGCCGACATCACGTGCTCACGGGCTCGATGGGGCGCGAGGAGATGACGAGGCCGAGGTCCTCCTCAACCACGTGCCAGTCCTCAAGACCGGCCTGGCCGAGCAGTTCGACCACTTCCTCGCGGCAGTACGCCGACTGCAGCGACCTCATGAACTCGTCGCCGCCCTCCTTCACGAACTGGAGGATGAAGGTGATGTGCCCTTCCTCCGCGTGCCGGTTGATGTCCTCGATGATCACGAGTCCGTCGGGCTTGCAGATCCGGGCGCACTCCTTGAGCGTCTCGACGGGCCTGCGCCAGCGGTGCAGGGAGGAGAACGAGAACACGATGTCCGCCGAGTCGTCGGGGAACGGCAGTCGGCTCAGCTTGGCGAGTTCGAACTCGACGTCGCCCTCGGTGTTCGCCCACACGGCGAGCGTCAGGTTGTCCTCGGCGACGTCGACCAGGTTCTGGTTCTCCTCCACCCCGGACACCGCCAGGTGCGGCAGCTTCCCGGCGACGTGCAGCGACAGCAGGCCGGTGTTGAAGCCCACTTCGACGAGGTCGGTCATGCCGTCCCGGACGTTGGCCATGATGCGGTCGGTGGGGCGCTTGTACGCCATCAGCGCGGAGCGGCGCATGCCGAGGTCGTAGGCGCGCACGCCCTCGATGTCGGCGTACGGGGCCGTCTGCGGCACCCGGGCTTCCAGGTCGAGGAGCCGTGTGTCAGTGGTCATGGCAGGCCTCCTCGGCCGACGGCCTGGTGACGATCTCCAGGGGCAGCGAACGCGACGAGATGAAACTGGAGATGTCGGCGCCCAGGTGCTGGGGGTAGCGCCGGTACTCCTGCGAGTAGAACGCCTTCGAGATGTTGTCGAGGTAGTACCAGCCCTTGGGTCCGGTGACCTCGATGCCCTTCTCGTCGACGGTGACCAGTCCCTTGTCGACCAGGTCGTCGATCTCCGCGCGGAACATCTCGACGAAGTCGACGCCGTGCAGCCTGCGGAAGGTCTCCCGGTCGACGCGTCCGGCCTTGACCCCGAGGACCATGGAGCGCCGGATCGCCTCGGACTTGGTGATGTGCTTGCCCATGGCGATGGGCAGGCGGCCGTCCCGCACGGTCTGGATGTAGCGGCCGATGTCGGGCTCGTTGAAGTACCAGTAGTCGCGCAGGTGGCCGGTGGCGGTCGGGCCGAGCGGGATGATCGGCACGTCCTCGCTCCACGACGTCTCGCCGTACTTCGGCTGGTACCCGGGCTTGGCGAAGCAGTCGCCGTAGTAGCCCAGGAAGCCGTGCCGGGTGAGTTTGTCGGCGGCGAAGAGGAACATGTCGTCGACGACCGCCCGGTCGGGCACGGGCGGCAGCTTGCGCCGCTTGGTGGAGACCTGTGCGAACTCCATGTAGGTGTAGAAGGACACACAGGTCACGCCGAGTTCGATGGCGACGTCGAGGCTGTGCTCCCAGCTCTCCATCGTCTGCCCGTTGATGCCGTGCATCAGGTCGATGTTGATGTTCTCGAAGCCGCACTCGCGGAGCAGGCGGATGCTGTTCTTCAGCATCTCCGGGTCGTTGGGCCTGCCCAGGTTCTTCAGCTCCTCCGCCACGAAGGTCTGCACGCCCAGGCTGATGCGCCGCACGCCCTTGTCGAGCAGGACCCGGGCCTTGCGCTCGGTGATGTCGACGGGCGTCGTCTCGATGGAGAAGTCCGCGTCCTCGGCCATGTGCAGGCTGCCGAAGAGGTGTCCGAGCAGGTCGTCGAGCTGGGGTGCGGTGAGCGCGGTCGGCGTTCCCCCGCCGATGTAGCCCAGGGTGATCTCGTGGTCCTGGACGTAGGGGCGGTCGGCGTAGTTGGTGATCTCCGCCTTCAGGGCGTCCAGATAGGTCCGGGTCAGATCGCGGTCGGTCTGGTGCTTGATGTAGGGGCAGCTGAAGCACAGGCGGTTGCAGAACGGGATGTGGACGTACGCCCCCATGGGCTTGCGGGCGAAGACCTCTTCCTCGGCGACCGGCACGTGCTTCGTCGGGTACTGGCGCACCCACTCGTTGTCGCGCTCGGGATACTCTTTCCAGAACGGCATGCTGGTCGTGGTGATGCTCATACCAGTTGCTCCAATTCGGCTTGCTCGACGATGGCTCGGACGACGTCCGCCAGAGTGGGCTCGAAGTAGGAAACGGAGCGGAGCGCGATGCCCTCGGCATGCGCGCGGGCCACCACCTCCGCCAGTGAGTTCCGGTGGTCGCCCGCGCTCAGTGCGATCCTCACGCCGTTGTCGACGTCGTGGGCGGACCGGATCAGACCGCTCGTCATCACCTGGCGCGCCGCCCAGGACCGCAGCTGCGCGCGTTGCGGTTCGGCGAACGCCTCCAGGACCAGGCTCGACCGCTCGCCCGACCGCGTGACGGCCGCCAGTGAGGCGTCCTTGAGCTGGCGCCCCTCGTGGAGCACCACGACGGAGTCGGCGAGCGCGACGAGTTCGTCCCGGTGATGGCTGGCGAAGACCACGCCGACGCCGTCCCGCTTCAGGCTCCGCAGCAGCTCGAGCAGGGTCTCGCGCGCGGTCGGGTCGAGCCCCGTCGTCGGTTCGTCGAGGATCAGGAGGTCGGGGCGGTGCGCGACCGCGCAGATGACGTGCAGCTTGCGCTGGCTTCCCCCGGAGAGGGTGCGGACGTACTGGTCGTGGTGGCGTCCGAGGTCGGCCAGGGCGATGAGTTCCTCGTAGCGGCCCGCGTCGGCCCGCCGGAGCTTGAGTTGGTGCTTGACGTACGTCTCGACCGAGACGCCGTCGGGCAGTTCCTTCGTCTGCTGGACGTAGCCGATGTGCCGGCTGACCTGGCCCCAGCGGCGCGGCGGCGTTCCGCAGATCTCCACGGTGCCGTCGCCCGGGCGCAGCAGGCCCGCGATGAGCCGGATCAGCGTGGTTTTTCCGGAGCCGTTCGTGCCGATGACGGCGACGCCTTCACCGGCGGCGACGGAGAATTCTATTCGGCGGAGCGCGAAGCCCGGACTGACGCGGTATTCGAGCTTCGCTACCGAAAGCACGGGCGGCGCGGCGCCCCTTGCCGTATCAGCCATGGCCGATCCTCCAGCGGAATGCGAACGAGGCGATACCGACCGCGAGCAGAGCATAGGCGACGGCGAGAACCAGCGACAAGGCCGATACCGAAGGCCCTTCCCCGGTGGCCGCCCGGAAGATCTCGACGTGCACCGCGAGCGGCAGCCTTTCGAAGACGGACCCCAGCGTTCCGAGGTTCCGCAGGGGAAAGAAGATGCCCGCGAAATACATGAGGGGGATCACGATGATGTTCACGACCCCCGGGAACGAGATCTCGTTCGTGTACGTCGCGACCAGGATCCCGAGTCCCGCGAAGGCCATACAGGTCGCCAGGAAGCCGAGGACGAAGAGCGGCATCGATTCGATCCGCGCGTCGAAGACCCAGACTCCGAGAATGAGGACGAGGACGAACTGGAAGAGGCACTTCAACACCACGCCGATGAGCCTGGCGAGCAGGAATCCCGAGTACGAAAGCGGAGACAGGATGAGATCCTCGATCGTTCTTCGATTCCGATCGATGATCATCGTGTAGCCGACGGTGTAGGTGCAGCTGAACATGATTCCTGAGGCGACGATGCCCGGGAAGACGAATCCGAAGTAGTTGGTGGCCGAGTCCGAAGGGCTCACCATCTGGTCGGTCGCCGCGCCGAACGCGAGCACCATCGACACGGACGTCAGGAGGGTCGACACCGCGAACAGGCGGTTGTCCAGGAACTGCCGGAGGTCCATGGCGACGAGCCCGCTCACGTCCGCGAGCCAGCCGGAGCGCTCCGACCGGGCGCGGTCCGGTCGCATACGGCCTGTCCTCATCGCTCACGCCCCCTGTGGGCGGTGGCCCAGGTCGAGCGGGCGTCGTCGTGGAACGGCAGCCCCGCGCGCAGCTTGCGCCGCTGCCGCAGGTGCACGGCCGCGTCGATCACGGTGTCGCGCGTGCCCGCGCCCGCCTCGGCGAGGACGTCCGCCTCCGGGTCCTCGCGGGCGTCCTGCACGAGGCCGTCGACGATCAGGCTGCGGCCGAGGTAGGGCATCATCGCGAACCGGTTCTCGCCGATGGCGCTGGCCAGGACGAGCGCGCACTCGTTGTCCGCGGCCCGGGCGCGGCAGATCGACCGCACCGGGTGCGAGTAGGGCGCGAACAGGTTCGCCGCGCAGAGGACGACGTCGGCGCCCTGGAGCAGGTACGGCCTGGCGGCCTCCGGGAAGCGGATGTCGTAGCCGACGAGGAGCCCGATCCGCCCGACGGGCGTGTCGATGGCGGTGCCCGGCGCCCCGGCGGTCACGTACTCCGCCTCCCCCGCCCAGACGCACGCGCGGTGGTACCAGCCGAGCGTGTCCCCCGAGGGCCCGACGAGCACGGCCGCGTCGTAGACGTCACGGCCGTCGGCCACGAGGACGCCCGCGGCGATGTGGATTCCCAGACCGCGGGCCTGGTCCGCGAGGAATTCCACCACGGGGCCGTCGCTCGCGGTCGCGTCCGCGCGCAACGTCGGGAAATTGACCCCGGTCGCGAACGCGCCCGGCAGACACACCAGATCCGCCTTCCGTTCGGCCGCGACCGCGAGCATCTTGGCCGCGCGCGCCTGGTTCTCCTGCCGCATTCCGGGCTCGATCCACATCTGGATCGCGGCGAGTCGCGTGGCGGGGCCGCGGAACAGGCTCATCGCACGGCTCCCGTCCGCTCGGCTGCCGTATGGCTCGCTGACATCACGCTGCCGCCACCTCGGCCTCTATTTCCTTGCGGGCCCGGTCGAGCACGGGAATGAATTCGTCGACCATTTCCCGGGTGACGTGCCGGGCGACAACGAGGCGCAGGGTCTCGACGAACCGCTTCGACGTGGAGACGATCCAGCCCCATGATTCGAGCCGCTCCGAAATCTTCGAGGCGTGCGGCATTCTGACGACGACGATGTTCAGCTCCGGTTCGATGAACAAGGTGTACCCGGCCGCTCGCAGCCCGGCCACGAGATGAGCGGTCACCTCGTAGTTGGTGCGCGTGATCGAGAGGAATCCCGAATGTCCCAGGTGTTCGAGAACGGCGTAGGTCGCGACGGCGGCGCCCCCGGGGCGTGTGCCGAGGAACGTGTGGTGGGTCGGTGTGTCGATGAAGAAGGAGTCGAAGGCGAATGTCGCGGCGTCCTCCGCGCCCCGGAAGAGAATCGCGCCGGCGGGGACGCTCACGAGCCCGTATTTGTGCGGGTCGATGGTGATCGAGTCGACGCCGTCGACCGAGAAGTCGAACTGCGGCAGGTCGTGGCCGAGTTCGCGGGCGAAGGGGATGATGAAGCCGCCCGTGGCCGCGTCGACGTGCAGATGGACCTCGTGCGCGGACACGGCGCGGGCGATCGCGTCGACCGCGTCGACCACGCCGAACTCGCTGCTGCCCGCGGTGGCGACGACCGCGATGGTGTGCTCGTTGAGGCGCCGGGCCACCTCGTCGGCGGGCAGGCGCAGCGCCGCGTCGACGGGGACGACGACCGGTGTCAGGCCGAGCAGCCCGAAGACCTTGGTGAACGAGAAGTGCACGGTGCTGCTGACGACGACCTCGGGGCGGTCCGTGAGCCGCCCCCGGGCGCGGGCCGACTCGCGGGCCACCAGCATCGCGATGAGGTTGGCCTCGGTCCCGCCGGACACCAGGTTCCCGGAGCCTTCGGGGTTGGCGAGCAGGGAGAGGAGCAGCTGGACGGCCTTGCGCTCGATCCGCTTGGTCCCGCGGAAGATGCGGACGTCGCCCAGGTTGGTGTGTGCCGCGGCCGCGGCCGTCTCCACGCCGAGGGGGTGCGGTTCGGTGCAGATGGAGTTGAGCACGCGGTTCCACGGAACGTCGTCGTCCATCTCGGCCGCGATCCGGCGCCGGACGACGGACGCGGGAATGCCGTCGCTTCGCATCTCAGCCCACCTGCGCCCGGCTCGGGTGCCCGGCCGCCTCGTGGCCGTCCACGAGCGCCGCGTACAGATCGGGTCGGCGTGCCCACAGGCCGAACCACAGGGTCTGCTGGAAGCGCAGGTCGGGCTCCCTGAGGTAGCGGACGCGTTCGAGGTCCCAGGGCGCTTCGAGGACGGTCTCGTGCGTGTCCCCCTCGGCGGCGAACCCCTCGGGCATCGCCACGGCGCTGCCCCCGCCGGAGCGGTCGCTGAGCGAGCTCGCGAAGGCCACCGCGACGGTGTTGAGGGTCGCGATGCCCCAGACGGCGGCCCGCTGCGCGGCCTGCTCCCTGCCGTCGAGCGAGCCCGCCACGAGGAGCAGCTCCGCGCCGCCGAGGCACTCGATGCGCGGCGGCTCGACCAGCCAGAAGTCGGGGCCGAGCAACACGCCGACGTGGCCGAACTCGGTCTCGACGACGGGGAAGTCGTCCCCGGTGCCCGTCGTCCCGTCGGGCAGGAGCGGCCGCTCCACCTGCGCGCGGACCGCACCGCTCGGGTCGAGCAGGCGGGTCACCTGCACCGAGTCGCCGCCGGAGCGCTCCTCGGCCCACGATCCGGTGAGGACGTAGGTGCCGCGCCTGCGCGCCAGCCTCGTCAGGCGCTCCAGGCACCGTTCCCGCAGGTCGAGCGGGAGGACCACGGAGCCGTCGCGGCCGGCGAACGCGTTCTCCGGCAGGACGACGAACTTGGCCTCGGCGCTCACCCAGCTGTCGAGGTCGTCCAGGACGACTTCGGCCGTCGCCTCGGCGCTCGGCCGCCGCGCGTGCTGTGCCACGAAGATGGTCACGAACCCGTCCCCTCACTCCCTGGGGTCGCCGCGACCGGGCGACCTCGGTCCGCTGCGCCGCCCGCCTCGGCCATGCTCGACCGGAGTTCGGCGGCGAGGTCGCGGCGCGCTCCGACGTAGCCGTTCAGGAGCGCCCCGTACGCGCCGGGCCTGCGCAGCTCCTGCCAGCGCCGGCCGTCGCCGCCCGCGGGCCCGTCGCCGTCGGCCGTGGACGGCAGGTCGACGACCAGTACCTCCGGCTCGTCGCTGCCCGCCTGGGCAACGATGCCGCCCGGCGTGGTGACCAGGCTCGTACCGGCGAAGTGGATCTCGACGAGGCGGTCCCCGCGCACGCCCCTGACGACGCCGACCGAGCTGGCGTAGACGAGGGTGACGTCGTTCAGGTACGCCGCGGTGCGCAGCGCGTTCACCATCAGGGCCTGGTTCTGGCGGAGCGTTCCGCCGGGTACGAAGATCGTGCGCGCCCCGGCGAGGGCGAGCAGCCGGATGACTTCCGGGATCCAGAAGTCCGAGCACACGGCCACGCCGATCAGGCCGAACTCGGTCCGCATGACGCCGAGCGACTCGGCCTGGCGGCACACGACCATCTCGTTGCCGAACGCGTGCGCCTTGATGGCGCGGTCGGTGATGGCTCCCTGGCGGCCGATGAGGAGCGAGGTGTTCCTGTACATGCCGTCCTGGAGGTCCTCCACGATCGAGCCCAGGAGGATGTTCGTGTCGACCTTGCGGGCCAGGGACTGGAAGCCGTCGACGACGGGCCCGGGGACGGGTGTGTCGGTGCGCCCCCGCAAGCCGTCCTGGCCGGGCATGTACCACGGCGGGCCGAGCAGGAACTCGGGGAAGCAGACCATGTCGATGTCGCCGCCGCCGCAGACCTCCTCGATCGCCTTGTACGCGCTCTGCAGGCCTTCGTGGTGATCGTCGGCCCAGCGGGTCTGTACTACCGCTACCCTCATACGTCTCGTCTCCTCGAGATGCCACCGGTGGTTCGACCGCGGCGAGGGCTTCGCCGCGGCCGGGAGAAGGTCAGGACTCGGGGGTGTTCCAGTCGTGCACGGCGACGATCCGGACGTCGGCCTCGACGTCCAGCTCCGCGCGGATCCGCTTCTCCAGTGACCGTTTCGCCTCTCCGTCGCGGACCGCCTCCCCGTCCGTGACCGCGCACGTCACGTCGAATCCGCCCTCCCGGACGGCGCAGGCGAAGTGCGGCGCCAGCTCGGCGCGGTCGAAGACGACGCGCTCCACGTCGACCGCGGAGACCGGCCCGCGGCGGGCGGCGACCGCCTCGCTCACGGGGCCGAGCGGAGTCAGGACGGCGCTCCCCGCACCGCAGGCGCACCCACGGTCCGCGGGCCCCAGCTCGACCAGCTCACCGGTCGCACGGCTCTCGCCGTCCGGCGAGCCGGTGTCCGCGGCGGCGAGCAGCAGTTCGCCGCGGGTGACGGCGCCCCGCACACGGGCCCCGTCGGGGGCGGCCCGGCCGCTCGGCACGTCCCGGACGGACGCCCGCAGCCGGTGGTCGCACACGTGCAGCGCGCCGTACGCGCACGGAACGGCCACGGTGGGCGTCGACGCGGTCCCGTAGAGCGCGTGGGCCCGCGCGCCCCACGCGGCGCCGATCCGGTCGAGGCGCTTGCGCGAGCAGGCCTCCCCCACGCAGATCACGGAGCGGACGGTCGAGTGGTCGAGCGGCTGCTCCGACGCGAGCGCGAGGCCGGCCAGTTCCGTGGCCAGGCTCGGCGAGCAGACCAGGGCCGTCGCCTCGTACTCCTTGATCAGCGCGAGCAGCCGGGGCATGGGGCAGATGGTGTTGCTGGTGCCGACGGAGATCACGGACGCGCCGACCAGCTCGATGGCGCGGTCGACTCCGGCACCGGTGAAGGACAGTTCGTACGGGACCGCCACCACGACGACGTCGTCCGCCGTCAGGAGCTGGTCGAAGGACCGGGCCAGGTCGATCTGGTCGAGGATCCACTCGTCCCGGGTGATGAGGACGGCGTGCGAGCGGCCCGCGCCGTCGGTCCGCTCGCCGTAGCGCGCGCGGGCCGGTTCCCGGCCACCGCCCGGCGGGGGCGGCTCGGCGGGGCCGGGCCCCGGCGAAAGGAGCTCCAGGAAGCGCTCGTACAGCCTCGATGTGGGCTCGGACATCGTCACCTCACCCCCGCCTCGTCGTCGTAGCGGCGCCATCCGTAGGCGTCGAGGGCGCTGTCGGGCGGGCCCGTGCGCAGCAGTGGCCGCCGGTCCTGCTGGGGGTTCATGTCGACGCTCACGGCCTTCGCCAGGACGAATTCGTGATCGCCGAGCTGGTACGCCGACTCCAGGCTGCAGTCGATGGTCCCGAAGGCGCCGGAGAGCCGGGGGCAGCCGTTCGCCGACGGGGTCCAGGACAGGTCCTCGAAGCGGCTGTCCGGCCTGCCCTGCGAGAGCGCGGCGGCCACGTCCGTCTGCTGTTCGTCGAGGACGTTGACACAGAACCGGCCCTCGCCCGCGATGGCCGACCAGCTCGTGCTGCGCGAGCGCACCAGGAAGCCGATCAGCGCGAGTTCCTCGGAGACGACGGTGAGGGAGCCGATCACGAGCCCGTAGGGCGTCCCCCCGTTCTGTTCGGCGTGCCGCTTCGTCCCGGCGACCACCGTGATGGCCAGCGGCAGCAGCTTCGCGAGGCCCCGCAGATCGGGCGCCCCGCCCGGCCGCGCGTGTTCCACGGCCCCGGAGGCCTCGGCCGCCTCCGGTTGGTGCACCGGCGGGCCGACACCGTCCCGGAGCGCGCGCACGTACTGTCCCGTGCTGCTGTCCGGGTTGTCGGCGAGGTCCTCGGGGGTGCCGCAGTGGATGACGCGGCCGCCGTCGCCGCCCGCGCCGGGGCCGAGGTCGACCACCCAGTCCGCGATCGAGATGACCTTCGTGTGGTGCTCGATGACGACGATGGTGTTGCCCGTGGACAGTAGCCGCTCGAACAGCGTCAGGAGATGGCGGATGTCGGCGGCGTGGAGGCCGCGCGTCGGCTCGTCGAAGATGAACAGCGTACGGCTGCGGCGCTGTTTGAGCAGCTCGCTCGCGAGGTTGAGCCGCTGTGCCTCGCCGCCGGAGAGGGTGGTCGTCGCGCACCCCAGTTGCAGATATCCCAGGCCGAACTCGTTCAGGACGGTGAGGGCCTGGGCGACCTTCGGATGGCTGTCCGGCTCGAACCAGTCGAGGGCGTCCTCGACGGTCATCGACAGGACGTCGTGGATGTTGCTGCCGCGCAGGCGCACGTCGAGCACGTGCTCCTGGAACTTGTGGCCTTCGCACTCCGGGCACACGATGAATTCGCTCTTGAAGAGCGTCATCTCGATCTCGGAGAGGCCGAGCCCCTTGCACGCCTCGCAGCGGCCACCGGGCACGTTCGGGCTGAACTGCGCCCGGTTGAGGCCTCGGTCGGCCGCGTCGGCGCTGGCCGCGAAGGCGTCCCGGATGTGGTCGCTGATGCCGATGTAGGTGACGAGCGTGCTGCGGCTCGACCGGCCGATGGCGCGTTGCTCGACGTGGATGACCTCGTCCAGGGCGTCCGCGCCCGCGACGTCGGCGCTGTCGTCCGCCACGCCCGCCACGCGCCGGGCGATGGCCCGCGACACGGCGTCGTGGACGCCCGCCACCAGCGAGCTCTTGCCCGCCCCCGACACGCCGGAGACGCAGGTGAGCCCGCCGATCGGGAACCTCGCGGTCTGCCGTACGACGTTGTTGCGCGAGATGTCGCGCACCTCGAGCCACTCCCTGTCGCTCAGGTCGGGCTTGGTGCGGTTCGGCGCGGAGGACAGCAGGGCGGCCGCCGTCGGCGACTGGGCGGCGTGCAGGAGGTCGGCGAAGCGGCCCTGGAAGACGACCTCGCCGCCGCGCGACCCCGCGCCCGGGCCCAGCTCGACGATCCAGTCGGCGGCCCTGATCACGGTCTCGTCGTGCTCGATGACGATGACGGTGTTCCCGAGGTCCCTGAGCCGGCGCAGCGAGGTGAGGAGCTTGCCCGTGTCGCTCTCGTGGAGGCCGGCGGTGGGCTCGTCCAGGACGTACATGACTCCGGTCAGATCGCTCGCGAGGTGCTGGGCGAGGAGCAGCCGCTGGAGTTCGCCGCCGGACAGCGTCGCCACGGGGCGTTGCAGGTGCAGATGGCCCAGGCCGACCTCCACGATGTTTGCACTCTGTTTGACGATGGCCGTCGCGAGCTCGCGGACCTGCGGCGGCAGACCGCCCGACGACAGGCCTTCCCGCAGCCGGGCGATGGCGTGCGTCAGCTCGTCGCTCTGGAAGTCGTGGAAGGTGTGCCCGGCGACCGTCGCCCTGAGCGACTCGGGCCTGAGCCGTCCGCCCGCGCACGCGGAACACGGCTCCTTTCCCAGGTAGTTCGTGAACGCGTTGCGCCGCGACGCGGACGAGGTGTTCTTGTACGAGCGCTGGAGGAATCCCAGAATTCCTTCGAAGCGGAAGTCGTTGGTGACCTTGCGGACCTTGATCGTGTACACCGTGTCCGAGCCGTGGAGTACCCGCTCGCGTTGTTCCGGACTCAACGATTCATAGGGGGTGTCGAGGTCCAGACCCGTGTCCGCTGCCATCGCTTCGAAGACCTTGCGCACATTGGGAATCGCGAACGTGCCCGGATCGGCGTTGTCCCAGATTTCCCGCAGCGTCTTCGACGGGTCGGGAATGATTTTCTCCAGCGAGAAATCGACGATCTCGCCGACGCCGTCGCAGTGCAGGCACTTGCCCTCCTTCCTGTTGGGGCTGAAGTGCCGGGCCGTGTGCGGTTCGGCGAAACAGCCGCAGTCGTCGCAGAACAGATCCGGCTTCGTCGGCCCAAGACAGGCCGGACAGACGGGCCTGGAGCCCGCCCCGAACAGCAGGCGGTAGAGCCCGTCGAGACCGGTGAGGGTGCCGACGGTCGAGCGCGGATTCGACAGGCCGCCGTCGCGCTGACGCAGCGCCACGGGCGGCTGTGTGCCCGCGATGCGGTCGAATTGGTAGTCGGCGTCCCCCATGTCGAGGGACTTGCTCGACAGGGCGCCCAGGTACAGCGACTTGGAATGCTCGAACAGGGTGTCGATGACGAGGGACGACTTGCCCGACCCCGAGACCCCGACGGCGACGACCAGCTTTCCCTTGGGAAACGAGACGTCGACGGACTTCAAATTGTGGGTGGCCACTCCCTCGAGAACGATGCTGTCAAGAACCATGACTGCCGTTCCGTCCTGCGAGCAGCTCGCGGACCTGGCTCTCGCACCGTTCCAGGTCCGGATACGTGGCGTACAGCATCGAGCGGACCCGTGCCGGGTCACCGCGGTTCCAGGACTCGTAGAGCTCCTGGCGCATCCCGAAGCGGTCGACGACGAGGTCCGCGGCGAGCGCGAAGATCCGGGCCTTCTCGTCCACGCCGACGTCCCGCCCGCACATATAGGTGTCCAGGACGTCGCGCAGCTCGGCCGCACCCAGATCGCCGTGCGTGGGCTGCATGATCAGACCCGAGGCGCCGATCTGCCGGATGATGGCCGACGCCCTGGCCGAGAAGCCCCCGGCGACGGCGTCGAGCGCGGCCGTGGAGCCCGGGGCGAGCAGGCCGGAGGCGGTCGGCACGCACTCGGCGTCCACCGCGGCGAGACCGAGGCGCACGATCTCGACGTACGAGGTCAACTCGCCGAGCATGGCGGCGACCTCGCGGAACTTGTCGACGCCGATCGACTGGGCGAGGAGCGAGGCCACGCCGAGCATGGTCCGCAGCCGGTAGTAGAAGCGCAGCTGGCCGGTGTAGAGCGACCACTTGTTGAGCTCGTGGAACCCCCGGGCGGCCACGCCGGAGTCGTCGAGCAGGAACACCCGCGACATCGGCACGAACACGTCGTCGAACACGAGCATGGCGTCCTGCTCGTCGAACCGCGAGGCCAGGCCACCGGACTCGTCGACGTACGACTTCCGGCACAGGACGCGCAGCCCCGGGGTGGCGATGGGGATGCCGAACCAGCAGACGTAGGCCGGGTCCTCGCGGAGGTAGTTCGCCGGGGAGAGGTAGATGAGCACGTCGTGGGCGTAGGGGGCCAGGGTCGCGATCTGTTTGGCGCCCCGTACGACGATGCCCTCCGCGTCGCGGCGCACCACGCGCAGCCCGAGTTCGGGGCGCTCAAGGGGGCTCGACGAACGGTCGATCTGGGGGTCGCCCAGGCCGTGCGTGAGCGAGATGTCGTTCTCGCGGCAGTAGTGGTAGTAGTTCTCCGCGTTGCGGCCGAACTCCGGATCCACCTTCGCCAGCTCGAAGCGGTAGTCGTAGAGCCCGACGACGACGTTCGCCATGAAGTCGGGCACCCGGGAGAGCTGGCCGCCCGAACTCTCCGCCCAGCGGCGGGAGTTCCGCCACTTCAGGCTGAGCTCCTCCCTGTTCGACGGCGCGAGGTAGGAGCGGCTGACGAGCCGGCCCGTGGTGGGTGACCGGTAGAGCATCTCGTCCGCGCGGTCCGGTGCGTGCTGGTCGTCGTAGAGGCCGGCCAGGGTGGTCAGCATCGGCTGGAACCTCGGCTCGCCGGTCACGTCGATCCGGCGGCCGTCGGACCAGACCTCTCGCTTGTCGCGGAGGCTGGCCGTGTACTCCTGCCCGCGCCACGCGCCGCCGGGGGAGCCCGGCAGGATCTCGATGTCGTTGCTCGGCCCCGCGGTGTCGGAGGCCTTCGGTTCTGCTGTCGTCACCGTCAGCACTCCTAGGGGTTTCGCTCGGCCGCACCCGAGCGGAACGGCTGGTAGCTCTGCTCCTGCACCTGCGGGAAGTACTCGCGCGTCGCCTCGCCCACCACGCGCATCAGCTCGGAGTCCACCGACGCCGGGTCCGCGATGAGCTTGGCGAGCGGTGAGTCCGGCGCGGAGTTCGCGAGGCTCACGCGCCGGGCCCGGTGCACCGCGGCGAGCGCGCTCTGGCAGTTCGCCGCCTCGCGCATCTTGTAGACCGCCTGGGGCCCGTCGGGGATGCCGATCATCGACTTCGTCCCGCCGCTGCCCAGGCAGTTGCGCGGCATGTGCAGATGCTCGTGCCGCCACTCCTGGTGGGCGAAGTGCAGCTGGAAGGCCTGGTCGACCACGCTGTGCCGCAGCCATGCCGCCGCGTCCTGGTGCCGGCGCTCGTCGATGTGCCGCACGGCTTCGTCGAGGGAGGGCTCCCCCAGCGAGCCCAGCCACGCCTCCATGTCGTTCCACAGGTGTTTGAACAGGTCCTTGAACATGTGCTGTTTGATCGCCAGCGAGTGCGTACCGCTCGCCGGGCCGAGGTTCGTACGGAAGGCGTGGTACTCGCCGGTCGCCAGGTGTTCGGCCATCACGCGCTGCGCCTCGACGATCGGCTCCAGCATCGTGCGGCAGGCCGCGAGGTGCTGCGCCGCCTCGCTCAGGGACGACGAGCGCAGGTGCCGGATGGCGACTTCGAGGTGGTCATTGGCCTCGGCGCACAGGATCTCCGGGATCTGGTGCAGGGCGACGAACTCGCCGTGCAGCGTCGCCGCGTTCAGCTCGGTGGCGGCGACCGCCCGCGCGAGGATCTCGGTGGAGAGGAGCTCGTCCACGCCGCTGTGGGTCTCCACGGGCACCCCGGTGAGGTCGCCCTCCCACTTCGTCGCGTCGTGACAGCCGATCCTGATGCCGTGCAGCACGCGGTACAGCGCGTCGTCGATGCTCTTCGACGCGATCGTCGCGCGAGCCACGTCCGGCGCGCCGAGCAGCAGCGACTCCTTCACGGTCTCTTCGAGGCCGCGCAGCGCGTCGGCGTACGCCGCGTACCCCGCGGAGTCGGCGATGCTGATGCTCGTGGATCCGGCGGTGCTGCTGGCCCCGAAGATGCTGCGGAAGTCGAACATCACCGAGCCGAGCTTGCGCAGCAGCCGATGGAATCCGTTGCTCCACTGGATGTGGCGGGACGCGCCCGCGATGTCCTCGGCCTCGACGCACGCCTGCGTCCGGGCCGCCATCCGCACCAGGTTGAGCAGGCACACTTCCGCGGCCTGGAAGACGGCGCACACCAACGAGTCGTAGGACGCCGGGGGCACCCCCCGCGACTCCCGCGCCAGGGCGAGGAGGTCGATGCGGTGCAGTTGGTCGTAGCTCTCGGCCACCGGGCCGAGTTCGGTCGTCCGCCGCCCGTCGGCGGCGCGTTCAGCACCCGCTTCGGCTCGCCCCGGATGTTCTAGGCTTGACATTCCGCCATCACTCCTCCGTAGACGCAGCCAGATACCGGATCGATTCGGTCGGGCAGGAGTCCAGCGCGTCGATGACACATTCGAGCTCATCCATCGTTTCGGGCTGTTTGCAGACGTAGTGGACGTCGTTGTCGACGTCGCACTCGAAGTTCTGTGGTGCGAGGTCCTGGCAGAGGCGGCAGTCGATGCAGGTCTGATCGATCGCGAACCGCCCCGCGAGCGGGAGGCGGGTGGGAAGCGGCAGTTCGGTCGGCACGCCTCAGCTCCCTTCCTGGTACGCGCTGAAGTTGCGCATGGTCGGCTTGGCCGAGGTGCGCAGCGCGGTTTCGAACCGGGAGACGTCGAGGCGGCGCAGCCGGGTCGGCACACCGAGGCGGTCGCGGACGCCGTCGGCGACCGCCGTCCTCGTCGCGTCGTCGTCGGCGCTCCGGGGAGGCAGGGCGATCTCCAGCACGCCGCCGTCGACGTGGAAGGCGAAGTAGTACGGCGGCCGGGTCAGGGCCCCGAGGACGATGTCCTCGATCTCCAGCTGCGACGTCCCCCGCTCGCCGATCCGGATCCGGTCGCCGATGCGGCCGCGGTGGCGCAGCCTGCGCAGCGGCGATCCGCACGCGCAGGGCGCGGCCTCGATCTGGCAGACGTCCCCGGTCCGGTAGCGCAGCAGGGGCATCGCCCGGCTCGCGAGCGTCGTCAGGGCGAGCTCGCCGACGCCGCCGTCGGGCAGGGGCTCGCCCGACGCCGGATCCACGATCTCGAAGTACGTGCGCGTCTCCACGAGGTGCAGTTCGCGGTGCGCGCAGAACATGGCGAGCGTGTTGGTCTCGGTCATCCCGAACATCGAGTACGCGGTCGCGCCCCACTGGTCGGCGAGGCGCCGCTTCTTGGCCGGTGACGCTCCTTCACCGGCCATGAGGATCTTGGAGACCTTGAGGTCGGTGCGCGGGTCCAGGCCCCTGCGCCGGGCGATCTCGCCGAGGTAGAGCGCGCGCGTTCCCGAGCACACGAGCGTGGTGGCGCCCGAGCGGTGCAGGGCGTCGACCATGCGCTCGGGCGTGCAGGAGGGCGAGGCGGCGCCCAGCGGGACGATGGTGCACCCCAGGACCTCGATGGCGCGGTCGAGGTCCTGCCCCACACCGGCGAGTTCGTAGGGGACGGCGATGGCCGCGACGTCCCGCTCGTCCAGCACGCGGGAGAGCAGGGCGGCGACCGTGAGGTTGTTCTCCAGCCAGTCCCTGCGCGTGAAGAACGCCGCGATGGGCCGTCCGTTGCCCGTGCCCGAGCTCTCGTCGAACCGGATGACGTCCCTGCGCGGGACGGCCAGCATGCCGAGGGGGTAGGCGGCGGAGAGGTGCTCGCGCGTCGTGAAGGGCAGCGCGCCGAACGCCCCGGGCTCGCCGTCCGCGGCGGCCCGGGCCAGGTGGGCCGGGACGAAGTCGGCGTAGAACGGGGAGTTGCCGCAGGCGTGTTGCACCGTCGCCGCGAGCGCCTGGCGCACCCAGGAGTCCAGGGCCCGCCGGTCGAAGGAGGTCACCTCCGCCACGTGGCGGGCGACGTCGACGCGGGCGAGCAGCACGTCGCGGAGCCTGTCGGGCGCGTCGGGCCCCGCGGGCCTGGCCAGCGTGGTCATCGGGACGCCTCCTCCAGCTCGGCCATCGCCTTCTGCTCCTCGGTCGCGAGCTCGCCGACGATCGCCGCGGCCTCGTCGAGGGCCGCGTGCGCGGTGGAGTCGTCGGCTTCGCGCAGGAGGTTCGCCACCGCCGTCCACCGCTCGGAGACGCGGTGGTACTCGGTCGCGCCGCGCTCGTACGCCGCGATGCCGGTGAGGCCGTGGGCCTCTTCGAGGAAGCGGGCCCACAGCGTCCGGAAGAGCCCGCCGCCGGTGCCGCCCTCCTCCATGCTGGTGCCGACGAGCCCGAGGACGCGGCCGGGGTCCTCCAGGCGGCCCCATCCCTTGCGCATCACCGCGCTGGTCTTCGCGATGCCCTTGAAGCCCAGGTTCGCGATGGGCGGGCGCAGGAACTCCCGGGCGGTGGCCCGGATCGAGGCCCGGCAGGCCTCGGCCGGCGCCGTCGGGTCGTATCCGGCGGCCCTGATCACGAACGAGAGGTTGCGCGAGCTCATGGGCCCCTTGGCGGCGCGGGCCTCGGCCATGCTCTGCCGGGACGTCGACCGGACCCCGAGCGAGGAGGTCTCCACGACGACGAACCGTTCGTCCTCGTAGCCGATGCAGGCGACGTAATGCGCGGCGAAGTGGTGGTCCTCCTGGGCGTAGTCGAGGTGGTAGCGGTCCAGTTTCAGGCCCACCACGTCGCCGTTGTCGAGGGCCTCGACGAGGCTCGACTCGGCCTTCGTCCGGGACGCGGTCCGCTGCTCGCGCAGGTCGAGGCCGAGGGCCCGGGCCGCGTTGCGCATGAGCTGGTCCGGCTTGACGCGCCCGGCGAGGAACGGGGCGGGCATCTGCTTCGAGTGCCAGTAGAGGAAGGACAGGCCCTGTCCCAGGCCGAAGACCATGGGCTCGCTGAGGTCGATGCCGCGGTTGCGCAGCATGTTCACCAGAGCGGTGGATTCGCAGTGGTCGCCGGAGAACGGCGTGATGTCAATGACTCCCATGGGGCTGTTCACTCTCGTCCCGCGGCGCCTGGTACACGATTTCGAGCACGGACATGTCGGCGTTGTTCCGCACGTGGCCGTAGGTGTGGCCGAGTTCGTCCGCTTCGGTGAACGCGATGACTTCGAGGCTGTCGACGTCCCGTTCGAGGGCGTCCAGGACGAAGCGGACGCCGTCCTCGGTCCGGGTGTCGATGGCGACGTGGGACATGAGGCGGCGGCGCTCGTCCACGGCGCGGTCCGCCCACGGGCCGAACTCCATGCAGGCGAACGTTTCGATGGCCCGGCCGTCCGGGAGGACGAGCGCGTTCCACCAGCCCGGAGTGCCGTACTGCCGGGGCGAGATGTACGAAGGGCCCATCTCGACGGTCGCGATGTGCGCGGACTTCTGCAGGTCCCGCAGGTAGGCGTTCCAGGTGAGGATTTCCTCGTCGCGTTCGTAGTCGCCCATGTAGATGCCGACGTGGTTGACACCCGCGACGTGGTCGACGATGTGGTCGGGGGCGGTGCCGCACCAGCCGCGGATGTATTCCGCGCAGTCCGCGTTCCGCCAGGTGTCGGAGGTTTCGAGGATCTGTTCCCAGGCCGTGTCGAAGCTCGGACGCTTGGGGAAGCGTCCGTCGCGGCTGGCGGCGATGGTCGGCCAGCCCTCCGTGATCGAGCCCATCACGCTTCCTTCCTTCCGGCGATGACGATGCCCATCTGGACTTCCGTCACGGCGGCCGTCGTGAGCGCCGCGTCGCGCAGTACCTGTTCGACCTCGCTCCTGATGTAGGAGGAGCGGATCGAGGAGCGAAAACCCGGCCGCATGTCGGCCGCGATGTTCGCCTTCATGAATTGGAAGGTCGTCCGGTCGATGTCTCTGCGCAGGTCCATGACGCAGTACCGGCCACCGGGCCGCAGGACGCGGTGGATCTCCGACAGGGCCCGCACCGGGTCCGCCCATTCGTGCAGGGAACTGGCGCTGAACGCGTGCTCGAACCTGCCGTCCTCGTACGGCAGCGCCAGGACGTCCCCGCATTCGTAGGCGCACTGTCCGGCCACGCCGTACGCCTCCGCGTTCCCGCGCGCGCGGCGGACCATGGCCTCGGAGATGTCGACGCCGGTGAGGCTGACGGTCCCGGTGACCTGTTTGATCCACTCCAGACCGAGGTAGCCCGGCCCGCAGCCGACCTCCAGGACGGTCCCGGAGGTGATGTCCGCCGCCAGGATGTCGTCGACCTTCTCCTGCAGCCAGCCCTGATCGCGGATGTGGCGCTGCATCTCGTCGTACTTGAGCGCCAGTTCGTCGCCTTGCAGGCCTTCGTCGGTCTCCGGGATCCGGCCGGCGACGCTGCCACGCGCGCTATGCATGGTCGGCTCGTGTCACCGGGCCGGACGGTGCACCGGCTCGCCGAATTCCTACGGGTACGCCTCTCATCGTCGCGCTCCCCATGTGCTCGTCGGTCCGATCGTTGCTTGTCACGAGATTGACGGAGGACGTCAGGGAGGCGGCGACCGAGGATTCGTCGGGATACCACCAACAGGCGTCCGCCACTACGACGTGCGGTTCGACGTCCTCGGAGAGCTTGACCGCCATGCGCACCCCGCGCCCTCCGGGCCGTGTGAACAGTTCCGCCTCGTCGCCGTCCTTGAGTCCTTCTCGCGCCGCCGCCCGCGGGTGCACGGTCAGCCGCGGCACGGCCCGGCCGCGGGCCGTGGTCGGCAGCTGGTGGTACTCGCTGTTGTAGAACTCGCGCGCGTGGGCACTCGTCATGAGGTACGGGAGTTCGGGGCTCGGGGCCGGTGGCATCTTGAATACCGGCAGTTCCCGGTAACCCATGCCGCGCAAGGCGTTGTTGACGAGGTCGACCCGCTTCGACCGGGTGCGGAAGCCGTCGGCCCGGTATTTGAAGTAGCGCTTTTCATTCCGGATGTAGCCGACTTCTTTGAACTGCTCCCAGGTGAGTCCGATGCCCGCCAGCTTGGCGTCGAGCGCCGCTTCCACGGACGGGAAGAAGTGCCGGCCGAGGCCGAGCCGGGCGGCGAGTTCCAGGATGATCTCCTCGTCCGACCGGCAGCCGTCGACGTGCGTCACCTTCCTCCTGGCCGCGAGGTAGGAGTTGAACTCGACGATCTGGTCCCGCTCCAGCCAGCTCGACGCGGGCAGCACGACGTCGGCGAACCTGGCCGTCGGCGTCATGAACAGGTCGCAGACGACGATCAGATCGAGCTTCGCCAGGGCCTTGAGGACCGCCTCGGTGTTCTCGTACGAGGCCAGGACGTTGCTGCCGAAGAGCACCAGCGAGCTGATGCGGTACGGGGAGCCGCTGAGGACGGCCTCGTGCAGGTCTCCGGGGGCGACCCAGCCGGACATCGACAGGACCTTGTGCCTGTCCCCGCCGATGCGCTTCCTCGCCTGGTCGTCGCCGAGGAGGTCCGTGCGCGGGAAGGCGCGGCGGCCCTCGATCGGCATCGGGTCCCAGATGAGGTCGCCGCCGGGGGCGTCGAGGTTTCCGCAGATCGCGGAGAGGATGGCGATGGACCGGTAGGTGTCGAAGCAGTTCTCGTTCTGCGAGACGCCGGTTCCCGCCTCGATGCACGCCCGCGGCGCGAGGGCGTAGGCGCGCGTCGCCTCCAGGATCAGCTCCGGGGCGAGGCCGGTGATGCGGGACACCGTGTCGAGGTCGTAGGCGCGGACGTGGTCGGCGAGTTCGTCGAAGCCCGTGGTGTGCGCGGCCACGAAGTCGCGGTCGTACCAGCCCTCGTCGACGACGATCTTGATCATGCCGAGGGCGAGGGCGCCGTCGGTGCCCGGCCGGACGGCGAGGTGGAGGCTCGACCGGGCCGCCGTCTGCGTCCGGCGCGGGTCGATGGCGATGACGCGGCTGCCGCGCTCGACGGCGCGCAGGAGCTTGATGCCGATGACGCCGTCGGAGTGGGTGTTCGGCTTGTTGCTCCCCCAGAGCAGGATGACGTGGGGGTCGCCGTCGTAGTCGCAGAAGGTGAACCCGCCGTACGTCAGCACGGAGGCCATGACGCGGGGGTAGAAGCACACGTGGGCCGGGCCGACCACGTTGGGCGTGCCGATCGCGTTCGCGAGCCGGAACACCCACTCCTGGTAGTTGCGGTCGGTTCCCTGGCCCAGGACGATCGACTCGGGTCCGTACCGCTCGATGTTCGCGGTGAGTTCGCCGACGATGCGCTCCAGGGCGGCGTCCCAGCTGACCTGGTGGAACGTCCCGGAGCCGCGCGGTCCTGTACGCATCAGCGGGGTGGTGAGCCGGTCGGGGCTGTGCACGAGGTCGAGTGCCGCCTTGCCCTTGATGCAGAAGTAGCCCTCGCTCGTGGGGTTGTCGGGGTCACCGTGGATGGCGGTCGGGACGCCTTCGACCAGATCGACGATGGCGCCGCAACCGCCGTGGCACATGCGGCAGATGGTCTTCACCCGGGTCGTGCGGGGCCGGTCGACGTCACGCGTGGTCACGGCGACTCACCCACCCGTTCTCCGGCGAGGCGGTGCAGGCGCTCGAAGGCCGACTGTTCGGCGTCCGCGGCCGCGTGCAGGAGGGCTTCGACGGCTTTGAGCCGCCCGCCGGGGTCGGCCGCTTCGCCGTAGCCGAGCAGGAGGTCGATCGCCTCGTCCCACTGCTGCCGCACGCCCTCGAAGGCGTCGGCCGCGCGGTCCAGACCGGGCTCGCCGGTGCGGTGGCGCGCTTCGTGGAGGAAGTCGCGGTACAGCGCCCGGAAGTTCGCTCCGCCGGTGCCCGCGTACCGCCAGAAGCGCCCTGTGGCGGGCACCAGCTCCTCGCTGGGCGTCAGGGTGTCGTGCCACCCGGAGACCTCCGCCGCGGCCCTCCGCAGCGCGCTGAGGCCGCGCCGGGGGCCGCGGTCGGTGAGCATCCGCTCCGCGGTGGCGCGGACGGCGTGCCAGATCTGCTCGCGCGGTACGGCCGCGCGGTCGGTGGTGAGTCGGTGCGGCAGGCCGCCGATGTGCATCTGGAGGTTCGGCGACGGCAGGAATCCCTCGCGGGAGTTCCGCGCCTTGCGCAGCGACTCGCCCGGGAGCGTCTGCGCCCCGCCTTGCTGTTCGGTGTCGACGACGTGCGCGAGGTCGTCGTCGAGTCCGTACACCGCGATGCAGTGCGCGGCGAAGTGGCTCCGCGACGAGAAGTAGTCGAGGTGGTAGATGTCGACGGTCACGCCCACCACGTGGCCCGCGGCGAGCAGTTCGGCGGTTCGCGTGCGCGCGGCGTCGGGGTCGGGCGGCCGCTCTCGGCACAGTGTCGCGCCGAGTGCGACGCACGCCCGGTGCGCTATCTCGCCGGGGCCGACGCGGCCGGTGAGCATGGGCGCGCCGTGCCCGGGAACCGGCGCGTCCCAGTACTGGAAGTCGATTCCCTGGCCGAGTCCGAAGAGAAGGGGTTCCGAAAGGCGCGCGCCGGCGTGGTGGAGCATGTTGCGCAGCGTCGTGGTTTCACAGTGCACGCCGACCTGCGGCTGAAAGGCCTCCAAGCGCATGGAACCTCCTGGGCGCGAGGTGTCAGGGTGCGGTAGGGAGTGGTCGGTTCACGCGTCGAGCAGTGGTTGGTTCACGCGTCGAGCGGTGGTCGTCGGTTCACGCGTCGCGCAGGACTTCGTGATAGCCCTGCAGATCGAGGTGCCCGGAGCCGCTGGCGAGCACCACGACGACCGGTTCGAGGTGCTGCGCGTCGGCCTTGGCGACGACTTCGAGGGCGGCGGCGACCGCGTGGCTCGCCTCGGGGGCGAGCAGCAGGCCCTCGGTCTGGAGCAGCAGCCTGCCCGCTTCGAGCGCTGTCCTCTGCTCGAACGCGACGGCGTCCAGGACGCCTTCGCGGCGCAGCAGGCTGACGACGGCGGAGCTGTGGTGGTTGCGCAGGCCGCCGACGTGGACGGGGGGCGGGACGAAGTCCTCCCCCATCGAGTAGCCGAGGACCTCCGGTGTGAATCCGCCGAGGTCGGCGCGGCCGTAGGTGTAGGTGCCCGCCGTGAGACGGGGAGCGGCGGTGGATTCCGCGGCGAGGAGGCGGAGGTCGGCGCCGTCGGCGCGGGCGCGCAGATAGGGGCCGATCAGACCGCAGAGATTGCTGCCGCCTCCGGAGCACGCGATGAGGTGGTCACCGCGTCCGGCGACTCCGATGGCCTCTCCGTGTATTTCTCTGAGTTGCGCCTCGACTTCGAGTCCGAGGAGCGTTTGATGGAGATAGATGTGCGTCATTCCGCTTCCGGAGAGATAGGCCGCGGAAGGCTTGTCGAGTGCGTGTTGAATCGCGTCGCTGATCGCGGTTCCGAGGCTCCCCGGGTGATCCGGATTGCGTTCCAGGATCCGGCGGCCTATCTCGGTCCTGGGAGATGGCGATGGGTGCACTTGGGCCCCGAGGAGCTCCATGTAGTGGCGCCGGTAGGGCTTTTGCTCCAGCGAGCACCTGACCATGAAAATCTCGGCTTCGAGGCCGAACATCTTTGCCGCGAGGGCGACGCTCATGCCCCATTGCCCGGCGCCCGTCTCGGTGACGAGAGAGGTGCGCCCCTCCTGCGCCGCATAGAACGCCTGCGCTATCGCGGTGTTCAGCTTGAAGCTGCCCGTGGGCAGGACGTCCTCGCGCTTCAGATAGATGCGCGCGGCCGTGCCGAGGTGTTTCTCCAGCTGGTGGGCGCGGTGCAGCGGAGTCGGGCGTCCGCACTGCCGCAGCCGCTCGCCGACCTGCTCGGGTACGGGTACCCAGCGGTCGGACGGATTGTTCTGTGCGACGAGAGCTCGCGGTCGGACCTGTGCGGCCACTGCTGCCGCCGAGGGGCTACCGGAGTCCCGTATTCGAGGTAAAGGGGCAGGCAAGTCACCCAAGAAGTTGTACCAGTACTCGGGTACGCATGACCCCGGCCGATCACTTGGGGCCGGAACCTCGGGCAATACCGATGGGATGCGCACAGCATCATGTGCAGGATGAGATGTCAATTCATTCCCCCGCCTGAATCTCATTGCACGCGATCTTTTGTCCACGCCAGTTGATCATTCAGACGATCTTGAATCGGCTGGCGATTGCTGGGGCGTCGCGTCCAAGAGCCGTTCAAATCCCGCGATGGGGCGTCAGCCTACTCGGACGTTCGGCGATGGCGCAACAGTAAATACCGTCCGGGCGCAATTTGCTATTGATCTCAGATGCGACGGATAGCGAATTGATCGCCATTAGCCAAATGATCGCATTCCGTCGGGGCGAGCGGGCCGCTCGCTTGTTGGTCAAGTGTGATCGGGTGCGATCGAAACTGAGCAGATGTGTCGGCGGGGGCCCGGCCCCCGCCCCCGGCCGGTGCGCTCGTGGGCGGGCCGGGGACGCCGGGCACGCACGTGCTGTCGGCGCGGCTCTACTTGCCGGGGTCCTCGTCGGGGGCCGGGCCCTCGCCCCGCTCCCCGGCCGGCTCCGCGCTCGGCCCCTTGCTCCGGTCCTTGTCGGGGTCCCTGCGGAAGCGGCCGAACGCCCGTGTGAGGGCGCTCAGCGGCGAGCCTTCCGCCTTGGCGGAGCCCGACCCGGACAGCAGCGGCGCGCCACCGCCGCCGGACGCGTCGGCCAGCGCGGCCTGAGCCGCCTCGGCCGCCTCCCGGTACAGGTCGCGCGACTTCGTCATGGCGTCGAGCGCCTCGGCGTACTTGGTGACCATGTGCTGGGCGTGAGCCAGCTCCTCGTCCGGGGTGAGCAGGTGCCAGCCCTGGCGCAGCCGGGTCAGGGCCCGCTCGGCCTCGTCCGGCAGCGGCCGCGGCAGCGCGGCGAACTCCGTGATCCTGTCGAGGAGTTCGGTGGGCTCCGAGCCGTCGAGGAAGACGCTGCGCACGGTGAAGCGCTCCGCGTCGTAGTCCGGGCTCCGCGGCTCCACGGGCAGGATGACGGCACCGCCGCGCGGCATCCGGACGCCCAGCTCGCGCTTCATCGCGAAGTCGGCGATCTGCGCCTGCTCCGGCGTGCCCCGGTGCTCGACCACCCGGTGCCGCAGGCCCGGCGGCAGGAACGCCGAGACGGGCTGCTGCCCGGTCGCGTCGGGCGTCATCGCCTCGTGCACGACGACGTGGATGAACCAGCTCTGCCGGATGCTCTCCCGCAGCCTGCGGCGCAGCTCGTCGTCGTCCTTCGGCAGGTGGTTGGTCGTCCGCAGGCGCAGCTCCCCCACCGTGTCGTGGTCCCAGGCGACGCGGTCGCTGTCGGGCCAGAACATGGTGGCGGGCGAGGGCCAGTGCGCGTCCCACACCCGGTCCGCCTCGGCGGCGAGGACCCAGACGACGCCCGCGCCGTCCTTGCGGCGGCCTTCGGGGTCGTACGTGGTCAGCTGCGCGCGCACCGTGACGTCGTCGGCCACGCGCCAGCGGGCCTCGAAGAGACGGCGGGCCGAGGGGCCGGGGTCGGCGGCCTCGTCCCGCGGGTGCAGGACGCTGGAGCGGGCGGCGTCGGCGGGGTCGAGGTCCAGGAAGTCGTCGAGCACCCCGGCCGCCTTGAGGGCGATCAGGTTGCGCCGGACGTCCTGCTCGGGTTCGGGCCCGAGGTGGCGCCCGCGCCCCAGCCACGCGGTGTCGGGGGCGGTGGTCGCGGAGGTGCTGTTCTCGGCCATGGACTCGTTCTGTGGGTGGTCAGGGCATGACCAGTATGGTCGGTGATTCCGTCGGAGGAAGCGCTACCCCGTCCACAACTTCGACACTCCTGCCGCACGACGGGCGAGGTTCCGGCCACCTCCGGTATGCCGGTCGTTCGTGCAGTGGCCGCCTCCGGCCGGTCGGCCGGGTGATGCCCGCGGGGCCGCCCCGGCCGGTCGGAGCCCGGTGAGCAGCCCGCCGACGGTCGGAGCCCGGTGAGCAGCCCGCCAGCGGTCAGAGGCTGGCGAGCAGCCCGTCGAGCGGTGCGGGCACGCGGTCGGGCGCGAGTCCCTCGACGAGGACGCGGCCGTAGCGGATCTTGCGGCCCTTCTTCGTGCCGAGGAAGCGCCGCAGCTGCTCGTGCGCGGTGCGGTCCCGCTGCGCGGGCTGGCGCAGGAAGGTCTCCAGGGCGCGCAGGTCGCCCTCCGCCCGGACCAGCTCCTCGACGCGCGGCACGCCCAGGGCGCGGATGAGCTCGTCCTCCAGGTCCGCCGCGCAGACGAAGAAGTCCCGCGGTGCCGCGCTGGCGCGCTCCCAGCCGCGGGCGTAGTAGCGCCGCTCCGCCTCGTCGCACAGCCCGGTGAGGCGGAGGCCGAGTCCGCGGGGGCCGAGGAGCCGGGCGAAGCGCCCCACGCTCATGGCGCCGCCGATGGCCAGAACGCAGACGCCTTCGGCCGCCAGGTCCCGGCCGCGGCTCGCGGCGAGCGCGTCGACCGCGGCGACGTCGCTCGGTCCTTCGAGCAGGACGACCGCCCGTACGGGCAGCTGCTCGGCCAGCTCGCGCGCGAGGTCGCCGGGCCCTCCCGCCGCCCACGCGACGACCGCTTCACGGAACGCCTCCATGTCAGACATGCGGCGAGTCTCCGCTGTTTCCGGCCCGCGGGGTAGTGAATTTCCGCCGCCGCACCGCTCTGTGCCGCCCGGCACCACGCCACGCCGCTCAGCATTCGCCCCACGTCGCACCGCGCCACGCAGCTCAGCATCGCCCCACGTCCCACCGCACCGCATCGCACCGGTCAGCTCCGCGCGGACGTCCCCGTCGGGCCGGGCACGCACAGTCGCTCGACCCGCGCCTGCCCGGGCGGGTACGGGAAGAAGGACGTCGACCCCACCGCCCAGTACGTGTGCGTCCCGGGCACGCGCGCGATCCCGTTCATCAGCACCGGAGACGGGGACGCCGGTCCCCGCTCGCTCACCCAGCCGCCGTTCTCCCAGCGGAGGTAGTGCGCCTGGTTCCAGTTCGGGTACTCCCAGCCCGCGATGCGGTCCGGTCGGTCCCGGCCGTCCCCGACCACGCCGACGAGCTCCCCGGCGGCGAAGGGCAGCTCGACGTGGTGCCACGCGGTGCCGTCGTAGTGGCGCAGCCGCGCGCCGGGAGGGCGGCCGCCGGTGAGGATCCAGTCGTAGCCGCACACCCAGATGTCGTCCGCGGCGACCGGGAGCTGACCGGTGACGTAGGTCGGGTGGCCCTCGACCGGGATCTCGTGCCAGGTGCCGTCCCAGCGGGCGCACACTCCGTTGCCGTGGATCCAGACGTCCCCGCGGCGGGTGCGCCGCACCCTGACCGCGGGGCTGCTGTTGCCGCTGGGCAGCGGACGGAGCCAGCGCCAGCGCCGCCCGTTCCAGTGCATCGTCCGTGACCCGTTCTCGTACGAGCCGACGGCCCAGGCGTCCCCGTCGGGGGCGACCGTGAGGGCGTGGACGGTGGTGCCCGGGGTGCCGTCGCCGGGGAAGGGAACGCGCTCCCAGCCGTCGCCGTCCCAGGCGTACAGGTGCCACAGGCTGTTCTCGCGGTCGAGTCCGACGGCCCACGCGTCGCCCGATGCGTTGGCCGCGACGTCCATGAGGAAGCCGTTGAAGTGCAGGCCCGCCGTGTCCGTGCGGGTCCAGTCGGTGCCGTTCCAGAGGTAGGAGAGCGGCCTGCCGTACGTGCCGCGGTCGAGGCCCTCCGTGCCCACGGCCCAGGCCAGGCGCGGCCCCGCGGCGGCCACGGAGCGCAGGCCCGCCATCTCCGGCGCGCCGGGCACCGGGACCTGCTGCCAGCCGTCGGCCCGCGCGGCGGCCCCGGCCTCCGGCACGCGCAGCAGGGCGGCTCCGGCCGCCGCGCCCAACGCGCCGCCGACGAAGCGTCTGCGGTCCATGGCGATGCCCCCTGGGACGTGCGGCCGTGGCAGCGGCGTGAGCCGTGCGAGCGGTACGAGCCGTGCGTGGGGAGAGCGTGCAGCAAGCCACACGTAGAGGGAACGCACGCGCGTGAGTGTTTTCCGCCCGCTCCGCCTCCGCACGCGCTCCAACACCGAGGCGGCACCGGGGCGGCCTCCGCGGTCCCGCCCCCCGGAACGGGGTGGTCTCAACACCACCCCCGTTCCGGGCCCTGGGCCGACTGACCCGGCGCCTCCATCGGCGGAGGCTTGTCCCTGTCACAGGCGAGCGGTTCGACGAGCGACAGGGAGACATGATGGCCAGTCACACGCGGCGGAGGGTCCTTCAGGGGGCGGCACTCGCGGCGGCGGGCAGCGTGGTCGGCGGCTATGGAGGCGGCCACTACGCGGCGGCGGCACAGACGACGACGGGCCGCGCGGCCAAGGGCGGACACCTGCCCTTCCTGGAGGGCGCCTTGGCGCCGGTCACGGAGGAGCTGACGGCGTTCGACCTGGAGGTGACCGGCCGGTTGCCGCGCGACCTGGACGGCCGCTATCTGCGCACCGGCCCGAACGCGCTCGGCCTGGAGGACCCGCGGGCGCACCACTGGATGCTGGGCGACGGCATGGTGCACGGGGTGCGGCTGCGCGACGGCCGTGCCGAGTGGTACCGCAACCGCTGGGTGCGCTCCTCGGGGGTCGCGAAGAAGCTCGGCGAGCCGTACCCGGGCCCGGTGCCGCCGGACGACTTCGCGTGCAACACGCACGTGATCCCGTACAAGGGGCGGATCCTGGCGCTCCAGGAGGGCGGGCCGCTGCCGTACGAGCTGGACGGGGAGCTGGGCACGGCGGGCCCGTACGACTTCCGCCGCACCCTGAAGGGCTCGTTCACCGCGCACACGAAGTACGACGCGGCGGCCGACGAGCTGCACGCGGTCACGTACTACCCCACCTGGGACCACGTGCGGCACCTGGTGATCGACAGCACCGGGCGGGTGGCGCGGACCACCAGGATCCCGGTGGCGGACGCGCCGATGATGCACGACTTCGCCCTCACCCGGAACTACGTGGTGATCATGGACGTGCCGATCACGTTCGACGCGGCGGCCGCCGAGGCGGGAGCACTGGTGCCGTACGTCTGGAACGAGCGCCACCCCCCGCGCGTGGGCGTCATGCCGCGCGCCGGAGGCACCACGCGCTGGTTCGAGGTCGACCCGGTCTACTTCTCGCACACCCTCAACGCCTACGACCAGGGCGACGAGGTGGTGGTGGACTTCACCTCCATGCCCGCCCCCTTCCACGCGGCGGGCCGGGGCAGCGGCGGGCCCGGCGCGACCGGGACGCCGACGCTCGACCGCTGGCGGATCGACCTGCGCGGCGGCCGGGTCCACGGCACCCGCGTCGACGACCTGCCGCAGGAGTTCCCCCGCGTCAACGAGTCCCTGGTCTCGCGAAGGCACCGCTTCGGATACACGGTGAGCGCGGCGGAGATGTGGCGCGCCTACCTGACGGTCGACGGCGTGCCCCCGGCGGGGAAGTTGACCGACCACCTGGTCAAGCACGACATGCTGCGCGGCACGAAGCAGACGCACCGCCTCCCGAAGGGCGCGGCGGCGAGCGAGCCGGTGTTCGTGCCGCGCCGGGGCGCGCGGGACGAGGACGACGGCTACGTCCTGACCTATGTGAACGACCCCGACCGGGGCGCGACCGACCTGGTGGTCCTCGCGGCCCAGGACTTCACCGGCCGCCCGCTGGCCCGTGTCCGGCTGCCCGGCCGGGTGCCGCTCGGCTTCCACGGCAGCTGGGTGGCGGACCGGTAGGTGGGGCCCGCTCGCGGGGAAGAGGCGCCTGACCGGGTCGTGCCCCGTCAGGCGCCTGCGCGCGGGATCAGGCGCCGGGCGGGGTGGCGCACTGCACGCGGGTGGTGGGCGTGGTGAAGATGCCGTCCTTCTTGCCCTGGCCGTCGTTGTACTCGTAGTAGACGTACGAGTCGAAGGCGATGTTGCCGTTGCAGCCCGAGTCCGCGGCGATCTGGACCGGCAGCGTGACGGTGCGGGCCTGGCCGGGCGGCACGGGGACGGAGTAGCTGAAGCCCAACTGGTTGGTGCCGGTGCCGCTGCAGGTGACGCCGGTGCCGGTGCAGGCGCCGAAGGCGTACTTCAGGTCGGGGCGCTGGGTGGTGGCCCAGGTGGGCTGCATCGTCTGGTAGACGAACCAGATGTCGGTCGTCTGGTTGTTCGTGAAGGTCATCGTGAGATTGACCGTCGACCCCGGAGTGACCGTGGCCTGGTCGGTGCTGAACGTGACGTCGGCGGCGGCCGCGCCACTGGCCCGGGCGGTCTGCCCGAGGCCCAGCAGCGCGAGACAGAAGGCGAGGAACGCGGCGAGGCCGAAACGCCGCAGGTGTGTGATTCGCATGGGGGTGGAGAGTACGAGCGTGCCCACGGGCCGTCTGCCCTCCCTCAGACGTGCGGGAGGGCCCCTGTCTCATCCACGTGTTGCCCCGCCTCCCGTCAAGGAGCGTGCTTCCCGCCCTTGCGTCCCGCGTCTGCCGATGCCGGACGCGCGCCACCGGGTCCGCGCGCACCGGAGCTGTCCGGTAGTCGCCGCGCCGTACGACGGGGTGAATGGCGGGAACCGCGCGAGGGCGGATCCGGTGGGCCGCCGACGCGGCCTCCTCACACCTCCAGCGCGGGGATCCGGACGGGTCGGTCGGTGTAGGGCCTGCACTCGAAGGTGGGCGCGGCGTAGTACCCCGCGTACTCGCCCTCGGCGATCCGGCACGCGAGGACCTCGTCGGCGAGGACCTCCAGCTGGTGCATCTGCCCCACGGCGCTGTCGACCTGCTGCGGATGGCCCGTGAGGCCGGTCTCCAGGTTCGCCACGAGGCGCTCGTAGAAGCGGTTGAAGTCGTCCGCCGCCCGCCACTCCGGTGAGCCCTTGCGGTACTTGCACATCTGCGGATCGGGCAGGACGTGCACGATGTCGGTGTCCACGGGCAGGGTGAGGCGCGGGCCCGTGGGGTGGCAGGGCTTGTCCTGCGGCAGATAGCGGCGGCCCTGCGCCAGCTCGTCGAACTTGTAGTAGTGGGACAGCTCGCCGTTGTCGTCCCACATGCGGTGCGGGTCGCCCTCGCCCTCGTGGATGATGTCGGTCAGCAGGGCGACGGCCTCCTGGGAGGTGCGTACGCCGATGTTGTCCTGACCCCCGAAGTGCGTGTACTGCCGCGTGATGGTCTCCGGGTGGAGGACGTCCTCCTCCTTCCCCTGCTCCACCAGGTAGGTGATGCCGTCGATGAGGGCGTTGTAGAAGTCCCCGATGGACTCGAAGCGCAGCGGGACGGGGCTCGGCAGGGCCTTGATCAGGTCGAGTCCGCCGCCGGTGCGCAACCGCGGCGACTCCAGGTCGATCGCGCCGCGGATCCGCTCCCGGGTGTCCGTGGGCAGGGGGTCGGGCTGCTCGATGAAGAGGCCGAGCTGCCAGAGGCCGGCGCCGCAGGGGAGCAGCCGCACCAGGCCCGCCCGGGTGAAGTCCGGGATCTGGCAGGGGTACACCGGCGCCGCCTTCATGACCTCCGGCCGGCCGCCCACGGCGGTGAGCACGTTCGCGGCGATGGCCATGTGCCGCATCTCGGAGATCACGATGCTCTGGACGATCCGGGTGACGTCGGGGAACTTCGACCGCCGGTCCTTGATGCAGAGCAACCCGTAGAGGTAGGCGGGAACGGTGGTGAACTCCAGGGCCAGGGCGTCCTGGAGCTCCGCGCGCAGCGCCTCGATGGTGTGGATCGGCGGCGGATCGGTCCGGGCCATGTCGGGGTCTCCCTCCGGCGGGGTGCGGCGGCTAGCTGCTGAGCACGTCGCCGACCCCGGCGAGCAGGCCGGGGGTCGGCAGCAGCGCGGCGAAGACGACGTTCTGGGCGATGACCTCGTCCGGGTGGAAGAGCTCCGAGGAGGTGTTGCGCCCCACCTTCTCCAGGTACTGGTCCCACAGGGTCCTGTTGTCCTCGGGCCTGTCCGGCATGAGGTACGTCAGGGGGCGCCCGTCGTCCCCAGTGACGGGCGCCCACCGCCCCCCTCCTTGGTCCTCGACCGCCAGGAAGTACCACCGCAGATAGCCGAAGAAGCTGCCGCCCGCGTACGGCCCTTCGGCCATCAGGACCGGCACCAGGTCGCGCGGGACCAGGTCCTGCGCCGGACCGTCGTAGGGCCCCTTGGGCACGTTCAGCCGGATCCGGACGTCGAGGAGCGGGGTGTCCGGGTTGGTGATCTTCAGTTCCGGCATGGTGGTGGGAGAGGCCCCCTCCGGCCAGGGCACGGACGGCAGTTGGACCGGCGCGGCCATGAGGGTGTATCCGACCAGGTCGTACAGCCGTGCGCGCAGCTCCCGGTTGTTCTTGCTCACCAGGTGGAAGAACTCGTGCACGAGCAGGTCCCGCAGGCTCTTGGTGTTCTGCGCGGCGAACAGCGGGTCGCTGTCGGGGGACGGCAGGTGCAGCGTCTCCACCTTGCCCGCGGGGACCACGATGGTGTCCTCGCCCCGGGTGTAGGCCGCGCGCCCCTCCTCTTGGCCGGAGGTCTTCACCAGCAGGACGGTCGGGGGCAGTTGGAAGGACCAGGGCGCGAAGAGCCCGTCGATCTCCTCGACGATGCGGGTCAGGGCGGCCAGCTCGTCGTCCGTCCAGCCGAGGGCCTGGTTGCCCACGTAGTCGAGGTAGCCCTCGACCGTCACGTCGAGCACGTCGGCGCGCAGACACAGCCGCGCCTGGCGGTCGAAGGGGCTCAACTGCCGCACGAAGGCGTCCCGCCGCCGCAGCACCGAGCGGCCGCGCTCCACCGAGGCGGCGACGACCTCCGACGCCGCGACCTCGCCCACCCTGGTGCCCGCGCTCGTTCCCGTCATCGCCACTCCCCCAGCCTCTCCGCCGGCCAGCCCTTGCCGACCAGACCCTGGTACGTCTTCAGTACGCGCCGCTGCCCCTCGGAGAGCTCGCGCGTCACGGGCATGTAGAGGGTGGAGTGCAACAGCTCCCGCTCGGCGAGGGCCACGATCTGGTCGATGTTGCGGTCCACGGACTCCTTGTCGCCCAGGTCGAGGTGGGCGTAGTGCTTCATCACCGGGTACACCACGTCGTGTACGTAGAGGACCTTCCGGTAGAGGAAGTCCCAGGCGTCCTGCGGTGAGAACCCCGCGTTCCAGCAGTCGGCGAACTGCCGGGGCAGGTCGTCGTGGAACGGCAGCACGCGCACACAGGCGTAGGAGGCCCACGAGATGCCGTAGGGCACCCCCGAGCCGTCGTCCGTGCCGGGCGCGGGGCCGATGGCGGCGGGCGGCGTCCCGGGGCCGTAGCGCTCGACGGGGAAGAACGCGACGGTGGCGCAGCCGGAGCGCACGGGCCGGAAGGAGACGGTGGCCTCACCGGTCCCCGCCGCCACCGTGACGGTCTCCGTCGTGAGGTCGAGCACCTGCTGGTACGCGCCGCCGTCCGGCTTGCGCCAGGCTCCGCCCTCCGCGCAGGGCTGCGGCGGGTCGGGGACGTACTGCTGGACCACGAGCTCCACGTCCCGCCGGGGTAGGGCACCGCGCTCCCGTACCTGCACGGTGATCGTTCCTGGCTCGCCCTGGTCCAGGTAGACGCTGCGCTGGTCGGTCTCGGCGGTGACGGTGCTCTCCGTGAGCAGCGCCACCGGGTCGCCGCCCGGCGCGTAGTGGAGTTCCAGGGTGCCCGTGTCGAGGAGCGGCACGGCCTCCGCGGCCGCCTTGACGTCGACGATGCCCGCGGTCGTCTCGTACGCCGCGGTGCGGTAGGCGTCGAAGGGGAGGTCACCGACGGCGTGCACGACGCCGTTTCCGTCGCGCACGACGAGCCGCAGCTCGCCGAGGTCCGCCTTCTCTCCCCGGGAGTCGACCTCCGGCAGGGTGTTGCCGAGGTCGAGGCTCACGTACACCGCGTCGTGCGTGTGCCGGGTCTCCGCCACCGCCGGGGCACACCACCCTTGGAGGGCCGTCGCTCGGGGAGTCGTCCCGCGCCTGTCCTGCCTGCTCTCGTACGCGCACTGGAACATCCGTGACGGCAGCAGGCACCGGCCGCCGGGCGCGCTGGTCGGCTTCTCGCCGTCGTGCCAGAGGCCGACGGTCCCCAGGACCGTGGACACGCACGGGTTCTGGGACGGCGTCCGCCCTTCCCTCAGCTCGCGGTCCCACAGCTCGGTGAGCCGCCGGTACTGGGCCGTCGTCCGTTCCCGGGGGTCGCTGATGCTGTCGCAGTGCTCGAACTCGGCGGCCGTGAAGTACAGCGTGCGGTACGCGGTGAGGCGCACCATGAGGCCCTGGACGCCCCGCTGGGCGAGGGCCGCACGGAGCGCGTCGAGGAGGGCCGAGGCGCCGGACGCGATCCGCAGCGTCTTCGGATCGCCCGGGACGCAGGCCTGGAGCACCGCGCCGCCCACGCCCGCGATCTGGAGCTGCCCGTCGGCGTTGAGGTTGCGGGCCAGGCTCAGCCACCGGGAGTTCATCGACGAGCCCGGTGCGACGTCCCCGCTGAGGTGGCACTGCGGTGCGATGCGCGAGCCGATCTGGAAGCGCTTGAGGTAGAAGGAGCTGCCCCACCAGGCGTCCGGGTTGTTGTCGACCACGCGGCCCGGGGTGTTGAAGGTGCTGTGCGGGAAGGTGTCCCCGACGACGTCGATGATCCCGCCGCTGTCCGGGTCCTCGGGGTGGTGGACCAGCGGGTCGGAGGTGATCACGGGGCCGCCCGGCTCCAGCTGGCCGCCGGTGAACCGGGTGTCCGTCGACGCGCCGGGTCCGGGGTCGTCGGGCCGGGCGGTGTCGTGCAGACACCACTCCATGCCGCCGAAGTAGCCCCACTCGCCGGGGTTCTGCCACCAGCCCGGCTGCGGCTGCCCCTGGTCGTCCACCGGCTGGTACCACCGCAGGGTGCGGGCCCAGGCGGGGAACGCCTCGCGGACGTTGTCCGGCGTGATGCCGATGGGCGGCTCCTGCGCCGGGTCGTTGAGGAACGCCCAGTTCAGCTCGGCGCGGGTGAAGTCGTAGAGCGGCCACTGGTCGTTGTTGTTCCCGGTGGCCGGATTCCACGACGCCCTCCCCTTGAAGAAGAGGCGCGGCACGGACAGCACACTCACGGTTCCTCCCGAGGGGGCGCACGGGCGATGTACGGGGGTGTGGTGCTGGGCTGCGGGTTCCGCGTCAGTAGGGGCGGGGCTCGACCCGCACGTCGAACGTGCCGAGTTCGAGCCCGCCCGCGAGCAGGACGAGTTCGCTCACCTCGTCGCCGTACAGCTCCAACTGGGCGCGCAGGGCTTCCCGTTGCTCGCCGGTGAGCTCGATGAGGATCCGCTTCCGCGTCGGCTCGCCGTCCGGTGCGCGCCGGGCGGGGACCGCACCGGGCTCGCCCGCGAGGGACCTCAGATCTCCGACCATGACCTCGTCCGCCGTCCTTCCGACGCCGCTGCGCCTGCCGATGGCAAGCGCCGGGCGCACAGTCTCGGGGCCCGCGGGGGCGGCGGAAACCCCCGCGCGGCGCGAACGAGCCGACAGGATGTTGGGAAAAACCAGGCGCTCCGGAGCCGCACGGGACGGGATCATTCGAGCGATTCCGGCTGCCGCGGCGCACACTTCGGGCCACCCGCTCCCGCCGCACGCGCACCCGTCCGGCCGCGTGCCCAGCGGTCCCCGCGCGCCCGGACCGCGTGCCGTGCCGCGAAGCGCGTCCCGCAGGCCGCGAGCCCCCGGCCGAGACCCACCGTGGAGCCGGGCCCCGTTCGCATCCGATTCCGCCGTCGCGACCGTGGGGGGCGGTCCGCCCTTTGGCGCGCGGAGCGCTCCGCGCGGCCCGTGCGTCTACGCTCCGCCTACGCCAACCGTCGCCCTGTACGCCCGCCGTCGGGCCCGCTGCCGCCGGACCGTCACTCCGTAGCGCGAACGGTCACAACCAGTGATCGCCGTCGTCGTTAGGCGACCGGAGGGGCCGAGAACCGGTGCGGGGCCGACGGGCGGGCGAGGATCCATGACAGACACGTCGCTGTACGACACCGGCCCGTCGCGCGCGGCCGCCTCCGGGGCGGACGGCGAGGAGCTCCTGCGGCGCGGGGCGGCGCCCGTCGATGAGCACCGCGGGTGCCGACAAGGACGGCTCCAGCTCCTGCCCGAATACGGCCCCACCCAGGTCTCGGCCGCCGCGGCCTTCACGCCCGGCGTCACTCCGTACGGCCATCTGCTGCTCGGCCCCGCCTGGTTCCTCGCCACGTGGCCGCTCGGCACGGGCGCGTTCTTCGCCAGGACCCGCGACCACCTGCCCCCGCCCTCCGCCCCGCTGCCGACCGGGAGACCCGCGTGAACCGCCACGACATCCGCCTCTCGGGCACCTGGCGCACCCCGCTCGCGCCGGACACCGTCTACGCGCTCCTCGCCGACGTGGCGTCCTACCCGACGTGGTGGCCCGCCTTCCGCTCCGTGCGGCGGACCGGCGAGCGGGAGTGCGAGGTCGTCATCAGGTCGGCGCTCCCGTACGCGCTGCGGGCCACCCTGACGGCCGTGGCGGAGGACCCGGCCGCGCGCGTCCTCGAAGCGGCGCGCGACGGGGACCTCTCGGGCAGCGTCCGCTGGACCGTGGCCCCCGACGGACCCCATGGCTGCGTCGCCACGCTCACCCAGCACGTCACGGTCCGCAAGGCCGCGCTCCGGCGCTGGATGCCGATGGCCCGGCCGGTCTTCCGCGTCAACCACGCACTGGCGCTGCGCGGCGGCCGGCGGGGGCTGACGGCCCGGGCCCGCCGGGGGCGTTAGGGCAGACCGCCGGAGACCGGGGCGGGGCCCGGGTCCGCGTCGCCGTCGGCGTGGCGCAGGACCCAGTCGTCGAGGTCGCGGGCGGCCTCGCCCGGGGCCCGCCGCACGTGGGCGCGCCACCAGCGGTCCGGGGCCTCGGGGGCGCCCGCGCGAAACCGGGCCTCGGCGGGTGCGTACCGCTCGCTCACGCTGTGTGCCGGTACGTCGAGCACGTCACCGACGAGCTGCCAGGCGGCGCCGCCGAGGCGTTCGTACACGACGGCCGCTTCGAGCAGCCTTCGTGCGGCCGCGAGCACGTGGGCGGCGTCGGCCAGCGCGGCGCCCGGCGTCCTGGGCGTGCCGTCGCGGCGCAGCTCGTGGGGGCCGACCGGCACGGCGGTGCGGGCGAGTTCGGAGAGTTCGTACGCCTCGTACGCGAGGAGCAGCCGGGCGCGCGCCGCCTCCGGGTAGCGGTCCGGGTACGGCGTGGCGGCTGCGGGGGTGCCCTCGCCTTCGCCGTCGCCTTCGTCCCCGGCGCCTCCGGTCGTGTCGGTCACCTCGGTCAGCCCCAGCTGCGGACGAAGTACAGGACGGTCATGGTGACGGCGGTGGTCAGGATGACGCCCCGCAGCACGCGCGCGGACAGGCGGCGGGCGACGTGGGCGCCCGTGAAGCCGCCGGTCACCGCGCCGGTGAGCATGGCGGCGAGGAGCCAGGGGGTGTCCAGGGCGTCCGAGCAGAGGAGGAAGAGGACGGCCGCGGTGACGTAGATGGCCGCGATCTGGACGGTCCGCATGGGGTTGCTGACCGCGGTGTCGAGGCCGAGGCCGACGCTCCACAGGGCCATCATCATGATGCCTACGGCTCCGCCGAAGTATCCGCCGTACAGGGCGAGCAGGAACTGCCCGCCGAGCACGGCCGTGGAGCCGATGCCGAACGGGCGCCCCGTGGCGTCGCCCAGCGCCCGCGCCAGACGGCGGCCGAAGGCCAGGACCACGGTGGCGAAGGCGAGCAGCCACGGCACGGCCGCGTCGAAGGAGGCCGCGGGCAGGGCCAGGAGCAGTCCCGCGCCGAGGCCGCCGCCGACCGCGCTGACCGAGGTCAGCGCCGTCGTGGACGTCTCGCCCACCGGGGTGACGTCGCGGCGGTACACCCAGGCGCTGGCCATGGTGCCGGGCAGGAGGGCGACGGTCGACGAGGCGTTCGCCGTCACGGGCGGCACGCCGACCGCGACGAGCGCGGGCAGCGCCACGAACGTGCCTCCGCCGCCGAGGGCGTTCAGCGTGCCGGCGGCGAGGCCGGCGATGAGGGCCAACAGGATCTCGGACACCCGCCGAGCATCACGCGGTCGGGGGCGGGCCCACAATGCGTAATCGACACACTGTGCCTCAGCCTGTGCCATAGGCTCCCGGGGGTGCGTTACGACTTGGACGACCTCCGGCTCTTTCTGCACATCGTGGCGGAGGGGTCGATCACGGCGGGTGCGCGGCGGATGCACCTGAGCCTGCCGTCGGCCAGCGCCCGGGTGCGCTCCCTGGAGCGGCACGCCGGGGTGGCGCTGCTGATCCGGGGGCGGCGCGGGGTGCGGCCGACACCGGCGGGCACCGCCCTCGCCCGGCACGCCCGGGACGTGCTCACGCACACGGCGCGCCTGGAGAGCGCCGTCGCCAGCTACACCCGCTCCCCCGCCGCGCCCCTGACCCTGTTGAGCGGCGGCTCGGCGATGCACGGGCTCGTGCCGCGGGCGCTGGTGTCGTTCCTGCGCGCGCACCCGGACACCGACGTGACGGTGTCCGAGAGCCGGACCCCGCGGACCGTGCGGATGCTCGCCGACGGCGAGGCCGACCTCGGGGTCGTCGTCGACGACGAGGCCCACGACAGCGGGCTCGTCCTGGAGCCCCTCGGCGACGACTCCCTCGTGGTGATCGGCCAGGCGGGCGGAATCCTCGCCGGGCGCACCGCCCTGACGTACAGCGAGGTCGCGGAGCACCCGCTCGTGGGGCTCGACGCCGATTCCTCGCTGCGCCGCTGGATCGAGCAGCACCTCGGCCCGCACGCGCCGGTGGTGCGCTACCGCACGAGCGTCGCCGGGCTGAGCACCCTCGTCTCGCTCGTGGCCGCCGGGGTCGGGCTCGCGGTCGTGCCGCGCCGCGCCCTGGACCCGCACCGGCCGCTCGACGTGTGCGCGCTCCAGGACGGCTGGTCGCGGCGGCGGCTCCTGCTGGCGTGGGGCGTCGGGGACGGGGCCGCGGCGCCCGCCGCGGTCGCCCTCGCCGAGCATCTGCGGCGTGCGGCGTCGACCGAGGCGCCGCCGCCCGGCGCACCGGGGGCGGGGTCCGGCGACAGCTGAGCGGCCGGGCGTCGAAGAGCGGGGCCTGTCGGCGGGGTTGGCCCTCGCGGGTCCGGGGGCGCGGCGGCCCCGGCGCGCGCCAGCGGGCGGCCACGGCACGGAGCAGTCGGTGGCCCCAGCACGCAGCGGTTGGCCCAATCTGCCCGGAACCGACCCCTCCAGGCAATACCCGAGCCTAACTCTATGACCTTTCCCATACCGCTCGTTTGCGGCGGGGCAGGACAGGCGCAGCCATATTGACAGACCCTCAAGGACTGATCGATCATCCCGTTGACGGCTCCCCACGTGTCCGGAGGTATCCAGGCCGCACAGCAGGTCAGACGGCACGTCGGACCGCACGGCAACGAATTCGCTCACGATCGGCGCCCCTTGGGCCCAAAAGCCCGACGCATTATGGATCCGATTGCAAATTCGGAACTGTCGGGATACTCGTCCGACCTCGCTGAGTGATAACTCCGCGCCTTTCCGTCACCACTCCCCGCACCACCGTGAATAAGCCACCCGCAGAGTGGAAGAGTTAGCTTTGTCCGCGAACAGCGACGTCCCCCTTTCCATGACCCTCCCGACCGCGGACCGCGCCGCCCCCTTGGCGGCGTCCTCCGCACAGCAGCGGCTGTGGTTCCTGTCGCAAATGCCGGGCGCGAGCGAAGCGCACCACACGCCCACGGCGGTTCGGCTGCGGGGCGCCCTGGACCGGGCGGCGCTGAGCCGGGCCCTGGACGCGCTCGTCGACCGCCACGAGGTGCTGCGCACGCGCCTCGTGGCCGACGGGGGCGCGGCGGTACAGCAGATCGACCCGCCCGGCGGGGGCCTGCCCCTTACGGTCGACGACCTGACCGGCAGGGCCGACGCCGAGGCCGAACTCGCGCGTCTGCGGCGGGAGGAGGCCGCGGCCCCGTTCGACCTGGCGCGCGGCCCCCTGATCCGCGGCCGTCTGGTGACGCTCGGCGCCGACCGGCACGTCCTGATGCTCACGGTGCACCACGTCGTGGCCGACGACTGGTCCGTGGGCGTCCTGACCCGGGAGGTGGGCGCCCTGTACGCGGCCTTCCGCGAGGGCGCGCCCGACCCGCTGCCGCCGCTGCCGGCGCAGTACGCCGACTACGCCGCCCGGCAGCGGCAGTGGCTGGCCGACACGGCACCCGACGGGGCCCCGGCCCGGCAGAGCGCCTACTGGCGCCAGGCCCTCGCGGACGCCCCGGCGCTCCTGGAGCTGCCAACCGACCGGCCGCGCCCGGCCGAGCAGGACTACCGCGGCGGACAGGTGCGGCTCGACGTCGACGCGGAGCTGACGGCCGCGCTCAAGGAGGCCGGCGGCGACGCGACGCTGTCCGCGACGGTCCTGGCCGCGTGGTCCCTGGTGCTCGCGCGCGCCGCGGGCCAGTCCGACGTGGTGATCGGCACTCCCACCGCCCACCGGAGCCGCCCCGAACTCGAAGGGCTCATCGGCTGCTTCGCCGACACCCTGGCGCTGCGGATCGCGGTGTCCGACGACCTGACGGTGGGCGGGCTCATCGAGCGCGTCCGCGCGGCAACGTTGTCAGCACAGCGCCACCAGGATCTGCCCTTCGAGCAGGTCGTCGAGGCCGTCAAGCCCGCTCGCAGCCTCGCGCACACCCCGCTGTTCCAGGTCCTGTTCGCCTGGCGGGACGGCACCGAGGAGGGCACGTGGGCGCTGCCGGGCCTCGACGCGACGCCGCTCGCGGCGCCGCTCCCGGTCGCCAGGTTCGACCTGACCCTGACCCTGGCGGAGGAGGACGGCGGGCTCACGGGCACGCTGGACTACGCCGCCGCCCTGTTCGACGCCGAGACGGCCGAGCGGTACGTCCGTCAGCTGCGGCACGTCCTCCGGCAGCTGGCCGCCGGGCCCGGCACGCCGGTCGCCGAGCTGACCGTGCTCGACGAGGACGCCCGCCGCCAGGTGCTCGTGGACTTCAACGACACCGCCCGCGCGGGCTCGCCCGCCGGTCTGGTGGAGCGCTTCGAGGCCCAGGTGCGGGAGCGGCCCGGACAGACGGCCGTGGTCCACGGGGGCGACGCGCTCGACTACGCCACCCTGGAGCGGCGCGCCAACCGGCTCGCCCACGCCCTGATCGCGCGCGGCATCGGCACCGACCGCGTCGTCGGCCTGCACACGCATCTGTCGGTGGACCTGCTCGTGGGCATCCTGGGCGTCCTGAAGGCGGGCGGCGCGTATCTGCCGCTCGACCCGGCGCTGCCTGCCGAGCGGCTCACGGGCATGGTGGCGGACGCCGGTGCCGCGCTCGTCCTGAGCAACGACGCCGCGCCGCCGGACGACGCCTGGCTGCCGCTCACCGCGGTCGAGGCCGAGGGGGCGCGGGACGGCGCGCCCGGCCGCGGCTTCCGCCCGGACGACCTGGCGTACGTGATCTACACCTCCGGCTCCACCGGCCGCCCCAAGGGCGTGGCCGCGACGCACCGCGGCATCCTCAACCTCCTCGACTACTGGCTGGGGCAGTTCGACGCGACGCCGGGCGAGGCCTCGGCGATGTGGCCGAGCTTCGCCTTCGACGCCTCGGTGCAGGAGCTGCTGCTCCCGCTGACCGCGGGCGGCGTCCTCCAGCTGGTGCCGAAGGAGGTGCGCGACGACCCCGAGGCGCTCATCGCCTGGATGCGTGAGCACCGCATCGTGGACGCGCTCCTTCCGCCCGCCTACGTCAAGTGGATCTGCGAGGCGCCCGAGGAGCGCCTCGCGGGCCTGTCCCTGCGCTGCATCCGCACAGGCCTCGAACCCCTGCCCGAGGACAGCCTGCACCGCATGACCCGGGCCCTGCCGGGCCTGCACGTCCTCAACGGCTACGGCCCGACCGAGACCGCCCTGTACTGCACCGCGTACCTCACGCCCCGGGACCTGGAGCGCCAGGCCCCGATCGGCCCGCCGGTGGCCAACACCCGTACGTACGTGCTCGACGAGCGCCTCAGGCCGGTGCCGGTCGGCGTGGTGGGCGAGCTGTACATCGCGGGGGCGGGCATGGCGCGCGGCTATCTGGGCCGCCCCGGCCTGACCTCCGAGCGGTTCGTGGCCGACCCGTTCGTGCCGGGCGCGCGCATGTACCGCAGCGGCGACCTGGTCCGCTGGCTGCCCGACGGCAACCTCCTGTACGCGGGCCGCCGCGACCACCAGATCAAGCTGCGCGGCTTCCGCATCGAGCTGGGCGAGATCGAGGCGACGCTGCTCGACCAGCCCGGCGTGTCCGAGGCCGCGGTCATCGCCGACCGCGACGGCGCGGGCGAGCCGCAGCTGGTGGCGGCCGTCGGCGTGGGCGACGCGACGCCGCGCCCGGCCGCCGAGTGGCGCGCGGCCCTGGCCCGGCGGCTCCCGGCCCATATGATCCCGGGCGTCTTCGTCGAGGTGCCGCGGCTTCCGCAGACCCAGAACGGCAAGCTCGACCGCGCGGCGCTCCTGGAGCGGGCCCGCGCCGACCGGCCCGCCCAGGTCAATCTGGCGAGCCCGCGCGACCACATAGAACTGACGCTGTATCAGATATGGCGGCGCCTGCTGCTGCAGCCGGACATCGGCATCCGCGACAGCTTCTTCGACATCGGCGGCACCTCCGTCTCCGCCATCAAGCTCGTGCACGCCGTGCGCGAGGCCTTCGGCGAGACCCTGTCGGTCCGCGACGTCATGCTGCACCCGACCATCGAGGAGATGGGCGGACGGCTGCGCCGGGGCGCGTCGGGGGCGCCGCCGAGCAACCTCCTGCGGTTCCGCGCGGGCGACGGCGACGCGCACGTCGTCTGCGTCCACCCGGCGGGCGGCACCGCCTTCTGCTACCTCTCGCTGGCCAAGGCCCTGCCGGAGCACATCGGCGTCCACGGCATCCAGTCCCCCGGCGTGAACCCCGGGGAGACCTTCCTGCCCACGGTCGAGGCCATGGCCGAGGCCTATCTGAAGCTCATCGAGCCGCTGTCCGGCGGGCCGCTGATCCTCACCGGTCTGTCCTACGGCGGTCTCGTGGCCCACGAGATGGGCCGCCTCCTGGCCGCCGCGGGCCACGAGGACGTCAGCGTGGTGCTGCTCGACGCCCAGGGCGCGGGCGACGCGGAGCAGCGCGCCAACGTCCCCACCGTCGACATGGCCGAGTTCCGCGACAAGCTGGTCAAGTTCAACGGCATGTACCCGGGCATCGACGACCGACAGATCGAGCAGTACTTCCACATCTACAACCACAACCGCACCACCGCGGTGGCCTACGCCCCGCGGCCGACCGCGGCCCGCACCGTCTACCTCCAGGCGATCGAGGGCGCGACGGACCAATTCCTCGCGGACGTACGGGACTTCTGGCGCGAGCGCGCCGACGGCGACTTCGAGGTGGAGCCGATCGCCTGCGACCACTGGGGCATGCTGGAGTCCGCCGAAATCCTCAGGGTCGCCGCGCGGATCGAGTCGGAACTGGCCCGCCTCGCCGGGACCGGACAGCCGCGGCTCGCCGAGTCCGCTCCGGCGCGGGAGGCGGAATGACCATCGCCGCACCGGTGCCGTCCCCGGCCCCCACGCTCGCCCGGTCGGTGCTCGACCGGGCCCGCCGCCACCCCGACGCCGTCGCGGTCGTCGAAGGGGAGCGGTCCTACACCTACGGCGAGCTCGACACGGCGAGTGCCGCCGTCGCCGCCGCGCTGCGCCACCACGGCCTGCGCCCGGGCCAGGCGGTCGCGGTCTGTCTGCCGCGCTCCTGGGAACTGGTCTGCGCCCTGCTCGGCGCGCTGCGCGCGGGCGCGGTGGTCGTACCGCTCGACGCCCAGAGCCCGGCCGACCGGCGCGCCCACATCCTGACCGACTCCGCGAGCGTGGCGGTGATCCACGGTGCCGCCGCGCCCGACGCGCTGCCCGACGGCGTGCGGCCGCTGCCGGTGGCCGCGCTGCTCGACGGCGGCCAGGACGCGTCGCCCGAGCTCGCGCCCGCCGCACCGGTGTCGTTCGTCTTCTACACCTCCGGCACCACCGGGCAGCCCAAGGGCGTCGAGGTGCGGGACGCGGGCGTCCTGCGCCTGGCCCGGCCCGGCTACGTCGAGACCCACGAGGGCGCCGGCTTCGCCTGCATGTCCAACCCCGCCTTCGACGCGATCAGCTTCGAGGTGTGGGTGCCGCTGCTCACCGGCGGCCGCTGCGTGATCCTCGGTGACGCCACGGTCCAGGACCCCGAGGTCCTCGCGGCCGCCCTGGAGCGGCTGCGCGTCGACATCGTGTTCATCACGGTGGCGCTGTTCAACGCCGTCGTGGACAAGGTGCCGCACTGCTTCTCCTCCGTCGGCCAGCTCCTGACCGGCGGCGAGCAGCTCAACGCCCGGCTGATCCGCCGCTGGTACCGCGACAACGCCGACAGCGGCACCCGTCTGCACAACGTGTACGGCCCGACCGAGGCCACCACGTTCGCGCTGTGCCACCCCATCCCGCGTGACTTCGACGGCGACGTGGTGCCGATCGGGCGCGCCCTGCCGGGCACCGGGACGCTGCTCGTGGCGGCCGACGGCAGCCGGGCGGCCGCCCCCGGCGAGGTGGCCGAGCTGTATCTGTCGGGCGAGGCGCTCGCCGCGGGCTACCGCAACCTCCCCGAGGAGACCGGACGCCGCTTCGTGACGCTGCCCTGGCACGAGGACGGATCCACGCGCCACTACCGCACCGGCGACCTGGTACGCCTGGACGCCGACGGCCACATCGCGTACGTGGAGCGCGCCGACCGCCAGGTCAAGGTCCGCGGCTTCCGCGTCGAACCGGGCGAGCTGGAGCGGCAGATCGTGGCGCACCCGGCGGTGCGCCAGGCCTATGTGTGCACCCGCCGCGACGCGAACGGCGTCAACGAACTCCTTGCCTATCTGGTCCTCGGCGCCGACCTCGCGTACGACGACTTCGACGCGCACCTGGCGGCGAGCCTGCCCGCGTACATGCGGCCGCACCGCGCCTACCTGGTGGACTCGCTGCCGCTCAACGCGAACGGCAAGGTCGACAAGGCGGCGCTGCTGCGGCGCCCCGACGCGCCCTGGCGGCGCGCCGACGAGCCCGGTGCGGCCGAGGCCGTCACCGCCCTGGAGCGCGAGGTGCTCGACCTGGCGGGCGAGGTCCTCGGCCTGACGGGCCTGCGCCTCGCCGACCGCTGGATCGCCTGCGGCGGCGACTCCCTGAAGGCGCTGCGGCTGCGCTTCGAAGCGCGCCGCCGCTGGGGCTGCGAGCTGCCCCAGGCGCTGGTCCTGCACGGGGACTTCGCCGGGCTGGCCGCCGCCGTCGAGGCGGGCGGCGGGGACGGCACCGGCGGCTCGCCCTACCCGGCGGCACCCGCACCGGCCGGTGCGCGCTCCGCCCCCGCGACCTCCGAGCAGCAGCGGCTGTGGCTGCTCCACCAGCGCGACCCCGCGTCCCGTGCGTACCACGTCCCGATGGTCTTCCGCGTGGACGGCGACGTCGACACCGAGGCGCTGCGGCGCGCGCTGCGGCGTCTCGTCGAACGCCATCCGGCGCTGCGCACCGCCTTCGAGGCCACGCCCGAGGGGGTGCGGCAGGTGGTGGCCGAGCCCTACGACCCGTGGGCCGAGCCCGACGCCCGGGCGCTGCGCGACGAGGACGGCCGCCGCGCCTTCACCGAGCGGTTTCTCGCCGCCCCCTTCGACCTGGCGCTGCCCCGGCTGGTGCGGGCCTGCTGGCTGCCCCGGCCCGGCGGCGGCGAACTGCTGCTGCTCCTGCACCACATCGCGGTCGACGGCTGGTCCCTCAACGTGCTCTTCCGGGAGCTCTCGGCCGAGTACGCGCGCGACGGCGCGGACCCGGCCCCACCGGCGCGGCCCGCGCCGACGCCGCTCGACTACGCCACCTGGCAGAGCGAGTGGTTCTCCCGCGACGCCTACCGGGCGCTGCGCGCCGAACTGCGCGCGCACTACGCCGAGTCGGCCGACGCCGCGCCGGACAGCGCGCCGCTGGAGCCGGTCCGCGCGAGCGAGCGCGCGGGACTGCTGCACACCACGCTCGACGCGGACCGCCGCGCCGCGCTCGACCGGCTCTGCGCCGAGCTCGGCCTCACCCGCTTCCAGCTCCTGCTCGGGGTGTACGCCTGGAGCCTGTACGGGGTGACGGGCCGCGCCCGGCCCCGGATCGCGGGGCCGGTGGCCAACCGGCCGGTGCAGGACTTCGAGGCCAGCGTCGGCATGTTCGCCAACACCGTGCTCCTGCCCCTGGACCTGTCCCCGGGCGAGCCGCTCCGCACCCAGCTGCTCCAGCACGGCGCCGCGGCGCGCGCGGTCCTCGACCGGCAGGACGTGGCCCTGGCCGACGCCCTGGCGGACCGGGGCGCGGGCGCGGGCGACGCGCCGTTCGACTTCCTCTTCGTCCTGGAGAACACCGACTTCGACGCGTTCGCGCTGCCCGGCTGCGCGACCCGCCCCGAGTGGCCGGTACCGGACCGGGCGAAGTGCCCGCTGACCCTGTCGGTCATCGAGCGCGGCACCGGCTTCGACTGCCTGTGGGAGTACGACGCCGGCCACTTCGACGCCGCCCAGGCGGCAGCCCTCGACGAGCTGTTCCGGCGCGCCCTGGACCGGCTCGCCGACGGCGCCGACACCACCCTGGCCGAGCTGGTCGCGCCCTACCGGCGCGCCCTGCCCGAGCCGGGCCGCTCCAGCGCCGCCGACCTGCCCTTCACCACCGTCGCCGAGGGCTTCGCCCAGCAGGCCCGGCGCACGCCCGACGCCCCGGCGCTCACCACCGGGGACCGCACGGTGACGTACGCCGAACTCGACGCGCACGCCGCGGCGCTCGCGGCCGAGCTGAGCGAGCGGCACCCGCTGCCGCCGCGGGGCCGGTGCCACGTCGCGCTGTACTTCCAGCCGTCGGTCGAGCACGTGGTGGCGCTCCTGGCGCTCGCCCGGCTCAACCTGACCGCGGTGCCGCTCGACCCGGCGTACCCGCCGGGACTGCTGCGACAGATCCTGGAGCAGGTGGAGCCGCTGTGCGTGCTCCTCACGCCCGGCGACGAGGCGGCGCTCGCCGCGCTCGCCCCGGACGGACTGCCGCGCCACGAGGTCGTCCTGGGCCCGGCGGCCGCGGGCGCGGCGGTGCAGTCCCCGCCGCACGACGGCGCGCGACCGCTCTACACCCTGTTCACCTCCGGCTCCACCGGCACCCCCAAGGGCGTCCAGGTGCCCGACCGGACGATGGCGAACCTGCTTCAGTGGCAGCGCACGTCCGGCGGCCTCACGGCGCCCGCCGCCACCCAGCAGTTCTCCATGCTGTCGTTCGACGTCTCCTTCCAGGAGATCTACAGCACGCTGTGCGGCGGCGGCACCCTGCACCTGGTGCGGCCCGCCTGGCGCCAGGACGCGCCCGCGCTCCTCGACCAGCTCGAATCCGCGGGAATCGAGCGGCTCTTCCTGCCGTACGTGGCGCTCCAGGTCCTCGCCGAGCACGCGGTGCGGCTCGGCCGCTTCCCCGCGCGCCTCCGCGAAGTGATCACGGCGGGCGAGCAGTTGCTGTGCACCGACGCGATCCGCGCCTGGTTCGCCGGGCTGCCGGGCGCGCGCCTGTTCAACCACTACGGGCCGAGCGAGACGCACGTGGTGAGCGCCCTGTGCCTGGAGGGCGACCCGGCCGACTGGCCGGAGCGCCCGGCGATCGGCGTGCCCGTGTCGGGCTCCTGGCTGCGGGTGGTCGACGAGGCCGACGAGCCGGTGCCGCCGGGCTGCCCCGGCCGGCTGCTCATCGGCGGGCCGATGGCGACCCCCTGCTACCTCGACTCCCCGGCCCTGAACGCGGAGCGCTTCGTCGAGCTGCCCGGGCTCGGCACCTTCTACCGCAGCGGCGACGTGGCCCGCTTCGACCACGACGGCCTGCTGCACTATCTGGGCCGCGACGACCAGCAGATCAAGCTGAGCGGCCACCGGCTCGAACTGGGCCAGGTCGAGGCGGCGCTCCTGCGCCACCCCGACGTCGCCAACGCGGTGGTGGCCCGCGACGAGGACGCCCGGCTCGTGGCGTGCCTGGAGTGCCCCGGGAACGTCCCGTCGCCGGAGGACCTGGCGCGCCATCTGGCGCCGCTGCTTCCGGCGTACGTACGCATCGACCGCTTCCGGCGGCTCGCACGCCTTCCGCTCGCGCCGAGCGGCAAGCTGGACCGCCGCGGGGTGCTGACCGCGCCCGGTGAGGAGCTGCGGCCGCGGGGCGGGGCCGCTCCGGTCCTCTCGGCGCGCGAGGCCCGGCTCACCGAGCTGTTCGAGGCGGTGCTCGGCCGTCCCGTCGGGCCCGAGCAGCGCTTCTTCGACGCCGGGGCCACCAGCCTCGACCTGATGCGCTTCCATCTGCGCTGCGGCGCCGAGCCCGGCCTCGACTTCACCATCCCCGACCTGTTCGAGCACGTGACGATCCGCAGCCTGGCCCGCTTCCTCGACCAGGGGGCGGCCGAGGCGGACGCGAGCACCGCGCCCGCGCGCGGGGAGTCCGGGACCGAGGGCCTGGCCGACGAGCCGATCGCCGTGATCGGCATGGCCGTGCGGCTGCCCGGCGCCGACGACCTGGCCGCGTTCTGGGACCTGGTGCGGTCCGGGGGCCGCGGCATGGAGCACTTCGAGGCCGCCGAAGGCCTGGTGGGCGCCCGCAGCCAGATGTCCGGCCTCCTCGGCTTCGACCCGGAGCACTTCGGCCTCAGCCGCCAGGAGGCGCGGCTGATGGACCCGCAGCAGCGCCACCTCCTGATGAGCTCCGTCCAGGCCCTGGCGCACGCCGGGATCGCGGACCCCGCGGGGCGGCGCGTCGGCATCGTCGCCGGGTGCGGCGAGAACACCTACCAGCAGTCCCTGATGCGCGAGGCCGACCCCGAGCGGCTGCCCGACAGCTTCCAGATGGCCCTCCACCACGAGAAGGACTTCCTCACCACCAAGGTCGCCTACCACCTCGACCTGACGGGACCGGCCTTCACCGTCCAGGCGGCGTGCGCCAGTTCGCTGGTGGCCGTGCACGTGGCGGCCGGGCTGCTGCGCCAGGGCGACGCCGACGTGATGCTGGCGGGCGGTGTGCTCGTCGACACGCTCCTCACGGACGGCTACCGCTACCGCCCGCAGCACATCTTCTCCAAGGACGGCCACTGCCGGCCGTTCAGCGACGACGCCAGCGGCACCATCGGCGCCAGCGGCGTCGGCGTGGTCGTGCTCAAGCCGCTGAGCCTCGCGCGGCGCGACGGCGACACCGTGTACGCGGTGATCACCGGTTCGGCGCTCAACAACGACGGCTCGGGCAAGCTGAGTTACAGCGCGCCCTCGCTGCCGGGCCAGCGCGAGGTGATCCGCTCGGCGCTGCGCCGCAGCGGCCGCACCAGCGCCGACCTCGGCTATGTCGAGGCGCACGGCACCGGCACCCAGCTCGGCGACCCGGTCGAGGTCGGCGCGCTGCGCCAGGCCTTCGCCCTGGACGGGTCCGACCGGTGCGCCCTGACGTCGGTGAAGAGCCAGATCGGCCATCTGGGCGCCGCCGCGGGCGTGGTCGGCCTGGTGCGGGCCGCGCTCGCGGTGCACCACGGGGTGATCCCGCCCAACGTCGACTTCCACCAGCTCAACCCGAAGCTCGGCCCCGACATCGCGCCCTTCTACGTGCCGACGCGGGAGCTGCCCTGGCCCGAGGACCGCCCCCGGGTCGCGGCGGTGAGCAGCTTCGGCATCGGCGGCACGAACGCGCACCTGGTGCTCGAGGCCGCCGCCGCGCACGAGGCCGCCGCCGCGCACCCGGCCGTCCCCTGCCTGGTGCTCTCCAGCAGCAGCGCGGAGGGCCTGCGCGCCGACGCCGCCCTCGTGGCCTCCTACCTGGAGGCCCGGCCCGAGGCGTACGCGCAGGTGCTGCGCCACCTCCAGGCGGGCCGCACGCCGCGCCGCCGGCGGGCCGCGGCCGTGTGCGCCGACGCCGCCGCGGCGGTCGCGTGGCTGCGCACGGTGTCCGGTGTCGAGGTGACCGCCGAGGCCGCCGAGACCGCCGCGGACGACGAGCCGTACCGCGCCGAGGGCCGCACGGCCGCCGAGCTCGCCGAGGCCTGGCTGTCCGGCCGGGCCGTGCGCTGGCCCGAGGGCCCCGCACCGGCGCCGTGGGACTTCCCGCCGCCGGCCTTCCGCCTCACCCCGTACGCCTTCGAGCGCGCCGCCGCACCCCGCGAGTCCGTCGCGGAACCGCAGCGGCTGCCCGAGGCCGACTGGCTGCACCAGCCGCACTGGGTGCGCCTCGCCCGCGCCGCCCGCACCAGCGGCCCCACCGCGCCCGGCCTCCTCGTGGTCATGACGACCGGGCCGCTGCCCGCCGAGGCGCTGCGCGTCTTCGAGGCGGCGTACGAGCGGGTCGTGCGGGTCGACGCGGCCGCCGCCTTCGCCCGCGTCGCCGACGACGTGTACGAGGTGGATCCCGCCGACGCGGACTCGCTGCGGGAGCTGTTCGCCGCCCTGGGCGACGCGACCCGGGCCGGGGTCGACTGGCTGCACGCGCTGCCGCTCGCCGTCGAAGGACCGGTCGGCGGGGCGAGCCTGGAGCGTGCCCGGTGGGCCTGTCTGGACACTCCGGCCGCGCTCGTCCAGGCGGCCGGTCCGCTCCGGCTGCGGCCCTGGTGGCTGTCGTACGGCGCCCAGCCCGTCGTGGGCGACGTGGACCGGCCCGAGCTGGGGCTCCTCGCGGGCGCCGGTGAGGTCGTGCCGCAGGAGTCCGGCGTCGACGGCCGCTGGCTCGACCTGCCCGGCGCCGCGCCCGCCGACTGGGCGCTCGCCGTCGCGGGCCTGCTGACCGGCGCGGACGCCACGGCCGACCTGCCGCGGCGGCTCGCGCTGCGGCAGGGCTACTGGTGGCGCCAGGCGCTGCTGCCGGTGGCCGCGCCCGCGCTCGCGGCGCCCGCCGCCCTGTCCGTGACGCCCGGCGGCACCTATGTGGTCCTCGGGGGCACGGGCGGCATCGGCTGCGCCCTCGCGGCCCTGCTGCTCGCCCACGCCGACTGCCGCGTGGTCCTGCTGTCCCGGAGCGGACGCCTTCCTGCCGACCTGGCCCAGTGGGCGGACCGGGTGGACCTGGTCGCGGCGGACCTGGCCGAGGACACGGCCGACGACGTCCTGGCCCGGATCGAGCGGCACACCGGCCGGGTCGACGGCGTGGTGCACGCCGCCGGTGCGGCGGGCGGCGGTCTGATCGCCCGCCGCGACGGCGCCGCGATGCGGTGGGTGACGGCGGCCAAGCTGGGCGGCGCGCTGCTCGTGGAGCGCCTGATCGAGCGGCACCGGCCGGACTTCGCCGTGTACTGCTCGTCCATGGCGGCCCTGTTCGGCGGCATCGGCCAGTTCGACTACGCCGCGTCCGCGGGCCTCCTCGACGGTTTCGCCCGGTTCCGGTCCGGCGCGGACGAGGCCACGCTGCGCATCGGCATCGACTGGGACATCTGGAGCGAGGTCGGCATGGCGCGCGACGCGCTGCGCTCGGACGCCCGGCACCAGGCCCACCTCGCGTTCGGCCTCGCGGTCAAGGAGGGGCAGCGGCTGTTCGAGCGGGCGCTGCACCTCCAGCTGCCGCAGCTCCTCGTCTCCACGACGGACATCGAGCGGGTGCGGGACTTCTACGCGCCGCCGGACGACGCGCCCCTGGACGGGCGCCAGGACGCGCCGCCCCTCGCGGAGCGGGACGCGGCGGCGAGCGCAGGCGGCGAGGCCGGTGAACTCGCCGGGTGGCTCCGGGACGCGCTCGGCCTCGACGAGCTCGACCCGGACGCCTCGCTGTACGACCACGGCGCGGACTCGCTCACGCTCATCGACCTGATCGCCGAGGTGGACGAGCGCTTCGGCGTCGACATCGAGCTGTCCCGGCTCAGCCACCGGGTGAGCCTCAACGAGGTGCTCACGCACCTCGGCGAGGTCGCGCCCGCCACCACGGAGCCGGTCACCCTGGAGGTCTGGCAGGAGGGCACGGGCCGCGAGGTGGTGTGCCTGGTGCACCCGGTCGGCGGCGACATCCAGGCGTACCGCGCGCTGGTGTCGGCCCTCGACCCCCGCCTGACGGTCTGTCTGATCGCCGACCCGGCGCTCCGGGCCGGCGACCCGCCCTCCTGGTCCCTCGCCGAGCGGGCCCGCCAGTACCACGCCGCGCTGCAGGCGCGCTTCCCGCACGGCACGTGGCGGTGGCGGCTCGCGGGCTGGTCCTTCGGCGCCTGGGTGGCCCAGGCCATGGCCGCCGAGGCCGAGGCGGCCGGGCGCCCGGCCGCCGGGCTCTATCTGCTCGACCCGCCGCCGCCGGACGCCGGGCCGCACTTCCGGGCCTACGACGACACGCGCCTGGAGGCGGTCTTCGCGCACGAGCTGAACCAGGGCGGCGCCGGGCAGGCGAGCGCCGGGGCGACGGCCTACGCGGAGCGCCTCGCGCGCTGCTGCCGGGCCAACATCGCGGGCATGGCGGAGCACGAGCCGCCCGTGCTCGCGGCGACGCCCGCCTGGCTGTGGCTCGCGACGCGGCCGGTGGCGGGGCTGCCCGCGCTCGGTGCGCCCGAGCGTCAACAGCGGCTGTGGCAGGAGCGGTTGCCCGCCCTGCGGGAGTGCCACCCCCTCGACACCACGCACTACGACATCGTCCGGGCACCTCGGGTACGGGCGGTGGCCGACATCGTCAACGCCACGTCGGCACCGGTCCCCGGGGCCTGCTGACACCGCCCGACGTACCATCGAAGGACCCACATGAACCCCTATCAATCGCTGCCGCCGCGCTCCTTCTGGCGCACCGCCGTGGCCGAGCCGGACCCGCGTGACATCGCGGAGCTGTGGACGCCCAAGTTCGCCGTCGGGCAGGACGACGTGATCCTCACCGCCGGGTCGTGCTTCGCCCGGCACATCGGCCGCGCCCTGCTGGAGCGCGGCATGAACTGGCGCGACGCAGAACCGGCCCCGCCGGGCCTGACCGCGGCCGAGCGCGAGGCCCGCCACTACGGCGCGTTCTCGTTCCGCACCGGCAACATCTACACGGCCGCCACGCTGCGGCAGTGGCTGTCGTGGGCGTTCGGCGAGAGCGCCCCGCCCGCGCAGGTGTGGCAGGACGAGGGCCGCTTCTTCGACCCCTTCCGCCCGTCCGTGGAGCCCGCGGGCCACGCCTCGCCCGAGGAGGTGGCGCGGGCGCGGGAGCACACCCTGGCGGCGATCCGGGGGGCGGTCGCCGAGGCGAGCTGTCTCGTCTTCACGCTCGGCCTGACGGAGGCGTGGCTGGACCGCGTCGACGGCACGGTCCACCCGGTCTGCCCGGGCACCGTGCGCGGCACCTACGACGCCGAGCGGCACGCCTTCCACAACTTCACCTTCGCCGAGGTGTACCGGGACCTGTCCGCGGCCGTCGAGCTAGCCCGGACCGTCAACCCGGGGCTGCGGGTGCTCCTGACCGTGTCCCCGGTCCCGCTGACGGCGACCGCGACGGGCGGTCACGCACTCACCGCCACCACGTACTCCAAGTCCGTCCTGCGCGCGGTGGCCGGGCAGCTCGCGCAGGAGCTCGACCACGTCGACTACTTCCCGTCGTACGAGATCGTGACCGGCGCGCCGTTCCGGGCCGGGTTCTTCGAGCCGAACCTGCGCACGGTCACGCCGGAGGGCGTCGCCTTCGTCATGGGCCGGTTCTTCGACGGCCTCGCCGGGGCAGGGCGCCCGGCCGAGCAGCGGCGGCCCGCCGGCCGTCCCACCACCCCGAACGCCGGAGAGGACTTCTGGTGCGATGACGCCGTACTCGACTACTACAACTCCCACTGACACGGCCGCGGCCCGCTTCCTGCTGCTCGGCGACTCGCACGCGGGGGTGATCGGCCGTGCGGCCAAGGCCGCGGGCATCGCCTTCAGCGGCGGTCCCGTGGGCGCGGGGCGGGAGTTCAACGCGGAGTTCTTCGACCGGCGCGGCGACGACGTCGCCTTCCGCAAGCCCGAGACCGACTCGCTCTACCGGGGCTTCCTCAAGGAGATCGGCGTCGACGGGCTCGACGAGCTCACCGTGCCGCTGGTGTGCACGTTCGGCTTCAGCGCGCACTTCGTCGCGACGACGGCGAACTGGGACGTCTACCGCGTCGGCGGCGCGTTCGTCCCGGGCTTCCTGGAGAGCCGCCTCTTCGACGACCTCGTCCGCGCCACGGTCCGCGACGCCCTGGCCTTCTACGGCCACGCCCGTGACCTGGGGCTCCGTGTCGTCTCCGTGATGCCGCCGCAGCGGGTGCCCGGCATGTCCGACCCGGTGGTCTTCATGGCGGCCCAGGACGTCGTGCGCCGCGCGCTCCTGGAGCTCGGCGTCGAGGTCGTGGACCTGCGCGCCCGCGTCACCGACGGGGCGGGCGTCCAGCGCCCGGAGTTCAGCGAGGCCACCGACGCGATCCACGGCAGTCTCGCCTTCGGCCGCCTGATCCTGGCGGAGCTGCTCGACCTCGGCCTCTGACCCCCCGCACGGCCGCACCGCGCGGGCCGACAGCGGCCCCGCCCACCCATCCGATCCGCAGGAGGAACACCACCATGGAACAGTTCGCGCTCGATGCCATCGAGGCCATCACCACCCGGCCGCCCGAGGTCTACGACCACATCACGGTCGACGCGCTGACCCCGGTGATCGGCGCCGAGGTGTCCGGACTCGACCTGTCCAAGGAGCTCACCGAGGAGCAGGCCGCCGAGGTCAAGCGGGCGTTCCTGCGCCACCACGTCCTCGTCTTCCGCGACCAGGAGATCGACGGCGAGCAGCACAAGCGCTTCGCCCGGCACTTCGGCGAGCTGCACCCGGTGGCGCTCGCCCCCGAGGGCTCCGACCCGCACATCCTGGAGATCAGCGCCGACGCGGAGTCGCGGAACGTCGCCGGGCACGGCTGGCACGCCGACGGCACCGCCGACCTGCGGCCGTCGCTCGGCTCGATGCTGTACGTCACGCGCACCCCGGAGGTCGGCAGCGGCGGCGACACCATGTTCGCCAACATGCACCTCGCCTACGAGATGCTGTCGCCCGCGATGAAGGCGCTCCTGGACCCGATGACCGCCGTGCACAACGGCCTGCTCGCCTGGGAGGGCGCCACCCCGCCGCCCGAGTACGACGTGCCGGTGAACACGCACCCGGTGGTGGCCCGCCACCCCGACACCGGCCGCAAGCTGCTCTTCATCAACGGCATCTACGTCTCGCACATCGAGCAGCTCTCCAAGGGCGAGAGCCGGGCGATCATCGACATGATCGTCAAGCAGATCACCAACACCGCGCTGCTGAGCTGCCGCGTCCGCTGGACCCCGAACACGTTGGTGTTCTGGGACAACCGCTGTGTGCAGCACCACGCGATCTGGGACTACTTCCCGTACTCGCGCTACGCCCAGCGCGTCGCGATCGCGGGTCACCGGCCCACGGCCTGACGCCCGACGCGAGGGGGCGGAGGCCACTGCGGCCTCCGCCCCCTCGTCCGTTCCTCACGGACCCGTAGGCGTCCTGATCGTCCTTACGCGTCCTTGCGCGTCACGCGGCCTCACGGGCTCGGCCCGCGGCGCGGTCCAGGGCGGCGGCGAGCCCGTCCGCGAGCCGCGCGCACGCCGCCCGGTAGCGCTCCTCGCGTCCGGTCTGCTCCGCGCGCTCCGCGTCGGCGAGCGCGTAGGCGTGGACGTACGCGAACGGATACGCCTGCGCGAACGCCCGCCCGTCGGCCGCGGCGAAGGCGGCGGCCAGCGCCCGGGTGTTCGCCAGGGCGTTGGCGTCGGCATAGGAGCGGGCGTTGGCGTCGGTGTTGAGCTTCGCGTACATGGCGGCGAACTCGGCGGCCTTCTCCTCGCCGTAGTCGTTGTCCATCGCGTACTCGCGGGCGTTGAGGGAGGCCGTGGCGTAGGCGTCGGCGTACGCGTAGGCGTAGCCGTAGACCTGGGTGAGGGCGGGGCCGAGCGCCTCGGTCCACTCCTGCCGCGTCACCCGCTCCCCGGCCAGGGCCCGCTCGTGCAGGCGGCGTACGGACTCCAGGGCGGTGCCGTCGCCGCCGCGCCGGGTGCTCACCTCGGCCAGGAGCGGCGCCACGGCGTGGGCGTGCCAGTCGTGGACGACGGCGAAGGGCACCGGCCCTTCGAGGCGGCCGAGGGCGGTGTGCACGCCCTGCGCCCAGCGCCGCGCCGTCCGGTCGTCCTGGCCGTGGAACAGGGCGGCGGCCAGCTGGACCAGCCACGACGGCAGCTCGGCTCCGGAGCCGTCCGGGGCCTCCGAGTCCTCCGGCCCGGTGGGGCCGGCCGCGAGCCGGGCGACGAACCGGTCGAACGCCTCCGTCGTCTCCGCCGCCCGTGCCGGTTCCGGGGCGCCCGGTATGCGACTCATCTGCCTGTCTCCTGTTCCGTCCGTTCCCACGGCCCGGTCACCGGCCGTCCGTACACCTTCTCACGGGGCCTGACCAGCGGCGCGGCCGGTGAGGTCGGGGCGAGCGCGGGGGAAAGCGGCCGGGAGGTCAGCCGCTCGCCGCCGCCAGGTGCTCCAGGGTGTCCGTGAAGCCCTTCCACGCGGACTCGGTATCCTCCGTGCGCTGGTGCTCGCCGCGGAACCACTCCACGAACTCGGCCACGTCCAGGAGGCTCCAGCGCAGCCGGTGGAGCGCGAGGGCGTCCGGGTCCGGGGTGCGCCCGGTCAGCTCGGTGTAGCGGGTGAGGGCCGCGGGGTCGTCCGAGAGCAGGGAGAGGTCGCGCTCGGGAAGGGCGAGGCCCACCGTGTCCCAGTCGACCAGGAGATAGCCCTCGTCGCCGAGGATGAGGTTGCCCGGATGCGGCTCGCCGTGGGTGACGACCAGCGGCGCGCCCCGGCCCCGCACGCGCGCGACGAGCGTCTCGAAGGCGGCCAGGCGCTCGCGGAGCGTCGCCTCGTGCTCGCGCAGGAGCTTCCGCGCGGGCTCGGCGAACGGTCCGCCCGACCAGGGCCCTTCCGACTCGTCGAGGGCCGCGAGGACGCCGTCGAGGCCGGGGGGCTCCACCGCGGCGGGCGGCGTGGTCTCCGGCGGCGTCCGGCCGTGCAGCTCCGCGAGCAGGTCGAGCACCTGGTCCCGCTCGGCTTCGGACAGGCGCTGCCCGAACTCCCCCGCGCGGCCCGGGACGTGCGGGAACACCGTGAGGGCATACCGGTCGTCCAGGGGCAGGACCGGACCGCCGCCGGCGGCGGCCACCGGTGCCACGACGAAGCGCAGTCCGTCGCGCTCCCGGAGGGTCAGTGCCGTGTCCATGGCCTGGCGCAGGCCCTTGAGCGCGGCCACCGCGCCCTGCCCGCAGTGCTCCTTGTGCTCCAGGTCGGAGACGGTGGCGAACCACGGCCGGCCGTCGTCGTCGGTCACCGTCCAGTGGTAGTCCCCGAATCCGACCGGGGCGTAGGTGACCCGCGACGGAGACACCCCGAATCCCCGCAAAGCTTCCCATAGGAGTGTTTCATCAAACTTTTCAGGAAGATTCTGCATTGCTCCACGCTAGCAACTGGAGGGTGTGGTGGGGAAGTTGACGTCGAAGTCCCGTGTCCGGCGCAGCGGTGAGCAGAGCAGGAGCGGCGCCACGACGAGCAGCGCGACCGCGAGGGTCCACAGGGCGGGGCGGACGCCGAGGTGGGTGGCGAGGGCGCCGCCCGTGAGCGCCCCCAGGGGCGCGGCGCCCCACACCGCGCAGCGGAAGATCGCCGACACCCGGCTGAGCATGCCCGGCGGGCACACCCGCTGCCGGTAGGTGACTTGGAGGATGTTGAAGACGGTGACGCCAACGCTGATGGCGATGTGGGCGAGGGCGAAGAACAGGACCCGCCAGTCGTCCTGGGCCAGCGGCGCGAGCAGCAGGAAGGGGGCGGCGACGGGCACCGCGAGGACCACGGTGCGGGCGTCGCCGAAGCGCCGGGCGAGGCGCGGCGTCAGCCAGGCCCCGGCGAGCGCGCCCACCGCGCCCGAGGCGAGCAGCACGCCCACGAGCCCCGGCGAGATCCCGACGACCTTGCTGAGGAACACCACGTCGAGCGCGAAGGCGGCGGAGAAGACGAGGTTGTTGAGGCCCGCGGAGAGCGCGATCATGCGCAGGACCGGCTGGCGGCGCACGAAGCGCAGGCCCTCCCAGGTCTGGCGGGCCAGGCCGTGCGCGAGTGCGGGCGGCTCGGGCTCGGGCACCTTGATGCGCCACAGCAGCACCGCGGAGACGGCCGAGCCGAGGGCGTTCGCCGCGAGCGCCCAGTACGCGCCGAGCCACTGCACGGAGAGCCCGCCGAGCCCGGGTCCTCCCAACTCGGCTCCGGAGCGCACCAGTTGGAGCGTGCTGTTGCCCTGGACGAGCTGCTCGTCGCGCACCAGGCGCGGCAGGTAGCTGTGGTCGGCGATGTCGCCGAACAGCTGCGCGCAGCCGAGCAGCAGCGCCACCGCGTAGACCATCGGCAGGGACAGCGCGTCGGCCGCCCAGGCGAGGGGCAGCGACGCGAGGGCCAGACAGCGGACCAGGTCGGCGCCGATCATGACGCGGCGCGGGCGCGCCCGCTCGACCAGGGCGCCCGCAGGCAGCCCGAGCACCAAGTAGGCGGTGAAGTAGGCGGTTTCGATCAAGGCCGTCTGCCAGGCCGAGGCATCCAGGGCCAGGACGGCGGTCAGCGGCAGGACGACGAGCGTCGCCGCCGCCCCGGTCTCGTTGAGCACGTGGGAGCCGACGAGCAGCCGGAACCCGTGCCGCACGGCCCGCTCGGCACCCGGGTCCGGTGCCGTCAGCACGCCGGAGGCAGGGGACTCCACCGGGTCAGGCATGACCCACCAGGGCGCGCAGTGCGTGAGCCACCTGCGGGGCGGACGCGATCGTCATCGCGTCGCCGGGCGGCTCCCCGGCCGCGCCGCCGCCGACCCAGGCCCCGGCCTCCTCGGCGATCAGCACTCCGGCCGCGCGGTCCCACAGGCGCGTACCGGATTCGTAGTACGCGCCCAGGCGGCCCGCCGCCACCCAGCACAGGTCGAGGGCGGCGGAGCCGCTGCTGCGGATGTCCCGGACGTGGCGCACCACGTGGGCGGCGAGGGCGGCCTGCCGGGCCCGCGCCGCCGGGTCACTGCTGAACCCCGTGGAGACCAGGGCCTGTTCGAGCCGGTCGGGGCCGGACACGGACAGCGGCCGGCCGTCGCGGGCGGCGCCGTGGCCGCGGATCGCGGTGAACGTCTCACGGCGGGACGGGTCGTGCACGACGCCCACCTCGGTGCGGCCGTCGCGCTCGGCGGCGACGGACACGACGTACGCCGGGTATCCGCTGACGAAGTTCGCGGTGCCGTCCAGGGGGTCGATCACCCAGCGCACCCCGGAGCGGCCCGGGCGTTCGCCGCCCTCCTCCCCCAGGATGCCGTCGTCGGGGCGGGCCGCGGTGAGGACCTCGACGACGCGCTCCTCGCTCGCGCGGTCGAAGGCGGTCACCAGGTCCGTGGGGGACGACTTGGTCCGTACCTCGGGCGGTCCCGACGCGGCCCCCTCGCGCAGCAGGTCACCGGCCGTCCGCGCGGCCCTGACGGCGAGTTCGAGTAAAGCGGCACCGCCCTCGGCATGTGCCAAAGACATGGGTAACCCCCTTGTGGTGTACACGCGACTATGTAAAGGTAACACCAAGTCGTTCCAAGGGTGTGAGCCGTGCCGAGTACTTCTCGGCACGCAGGAACTCGCCTGCCGTGTACGTGCCTTGGTGCCGTCCCAAGCACGGGGGATTTGAGTCAGATTCGTTAGCCGAACGATGTCCGGGCACAGAGGAGACCTTTGTGGAATTCCGCCCAGCAGCATCGGTGACGTAAGCCAGCAGTCGTCATCACCTCTTTCCCTCCGGGCGCCGTGCACCGTGGGGTTCACCCCGTTTCGGGACAGCAGGTGCTGCCTTTTCGTGCTGCCCTGTTTCCCTGTTCCGCCGCTCCCCTCCACTCCTGTCGAGAGAAGTTGGTGCCGTGCAGAAAGAACGTGTCCGCGTGGGCGTCATCGGTTGCGGAACCGTCGCCCAGATCATGCATCTGCCCTATCTGCGGAGCCTCTCCGACCAGTTCGAGATCACCGCGCTCAGCGACCTCTCCCCCGGCCTCCTCGACGCCCTCGGCGAGCGGTACGGGGTGCCGCCCGGGCGCCGCTTCACGGATCACCGCGCGCTCCTGGACACCGACGTGGACGCCGTCCTCGTGCTCAGCGGCGGCAGCCACGCGCCGCAGGTCCTGGCCGCCGTCGAGGCGGGCAAGCACGTCCTGGTGGAGAAGCCGCTGTGCTTCACGCTCCGCGAGGCCGACGAGATCGAGGCGGCCGCCGACCGGGCCGGGGTGCGGCTCATGGTCGCCTACATGAAGCGGTACGACCCCGGCTTCCTGTATGGGAAACAGCTGGTCAGCGCCATCGAAGAGCCTCGGTACGCGCAGATCAACACCCTGCACCCCAGCGAGGACCAGTACATCTCCATGCACGGCGTGCGCCGCTTCGACGACGTGCCGCGCCAGGTCGCCGAGCGGGCGCACCGGGCCCAGGAGGAGCTGCTCGACGAGGCGGTCGGCGCGGTCCCCGACGCCCTGCGCTTCGTCTACCACGACGTGTTCCTGGGCAGCATGGTGCACGACGTCAACGCGCTGCGGGCCCTGGTGGGAGAGCCGGACGGCGTGCTGTTCACGGAGATCTGGCCGCGGGACTCCCGCTACCCGTCCGTGACGACGGTGCTCTCCCATCCGGGCGGACTGCGCACCAGCTACACCTGGACCTATCTGGACGACGTCCGCGACTACTTCGAAGAGATAGCGGTGCTTTCCCCGGCCCAGCGGGTGCGCATTCAGTTCCCCTCGCCTTTCCTCAAGCACTGGCCGACTCCCGTCGTCGCCCAGCACATGGAGGACGGCGCACTCGTGGAAAGACGGATCCAGGTCTCTTACGACGAGGCGTTCCGCGAGGAACTGCAGGCTTTCCATTCCTGTGTCGTCGACGGCACGCAGCCGCTCACCGATGTGCGGGACGCCCGGGAGGACATCGCCGTCCTCCAGCGGGTCTTCGCCCGGTGTGCGCCCGAAGGGCTCGGCGGCGAAGCGGGCAAGAGCCGCTGAGGCACGGCCCGGAACCAGTCGCACCGAACTTCAAGGGAATGTAAAGCGATAGCGCGAGAGGCAATGCGCAGCGGACGCAAACGTGGCAGAAAGGCCCAAGGAAGCATGAGTCCCACCGCCGTGCCCGCGTCGTCGACCCACCACACCATCGCACTGGAGCGGAGCCACCGGCTGCCGGGCGGACAGTCCATGACGGACCTGTCCGGTCTCGTCGTGGACCGCGCGCGCAACGCCGAGGTGTGGGACAAGGACGGCAAGCGGTACATCGACTTCTTCACCGGCGTCGGCGTGTGCAACATCGGCCACGCCCACCCCAGGTTCCTGGCCGAGGTCGGGGAGCAGCTGAGCGCGTGCGCCGTCGGCACGTTCTACACCGACGCGCGCTCCCGCTACTACGAGCTGCTCGCCGCCCAACTCCCGGAGCGGCTCGGCAAGATACACATGTTCTCGACCGGCAGCGAGGCGGTCGAGGCCGCCGTGAAGCTCGCCCGCGCCGCCACCGGCAAGCACGAGGTCGTCAGCTTCTGGGGCGGCTTCCACGGCAAGACCCAGGGCGCCCTGAGCCTGCACGGCGGGCCCCGCAAACACCGCTCCGGACCGTTCCCGCCGGGCTCCCACCAGGTGCCGTACGCCTACTGCTACCGCTGCCCGCTCCAGCTGGAGCACAGCAGTTGCGGCCAGGCTTGCGTGGACCTCGCCGAGCAGTCCATCGAGAACGGCTCCGTCGGGGACATCGCCGCGATCATCGTGGAGCCGGTGCAGGGCACGAACGGCAACATCATCCCGCCCGCCGGATATCTGCGGGCCGTGCGCCGCCTCGCGGACCGGCACGGGGCCCTGCTGATCCTGGACGAGGTCATCACCGGCTTCGGCAGGACCGGTGCGCTGTTCGCCTTCGAGCACGACCCCGAGGTCCGCCCGGACGTCGTCGTGCTCGGCAAGGCGATGGCGTCGGGGGTCCCCGCAAGCGCGATCGTCAGCCGTTCGGAGCTGGTCGAGGGCACCTCCTTCGGCCAGCCGAGCGCGGCCGCGTCCACCTTCGGCGGCAACCCGCTGGCCAGCGCCGCCGCCCTGGCCACCCTGGGGATCCTGCTCGACGAGGGCCTGCCCGAACGGGCCCGCGCGCTCGGGGAGTCGGTGGCGCGCCGCCTCGCCTCCTGGACCGAGGAGTTCCCGTTCGTGGGCAACGCGGCGAACGTGGGCCTCATGGTCGGCGTGGAGCTCGTGGAGCCCGGCACCCGGCGGCCGCTGCCCAAGGACGTCACCCGCCGGGTCTTCCAGGACCTCCTCGCCGAGGGCGTCCTGGCCATGGCGTACGACAGCCGGATCCGGATCTACCCCCCGCTGAGCATCCCGGAGGACCACCTCGACGAGGGGCTCGCGGCCTTCGAGTCGGTCTTCCGGTCGATGCGGTCACTCCGCTCGACGCAGCAATGACGCGGCAATGACGCAGCAGCGAATGCAGCAACGGACGCAGCAACGGACGCAGAAGTGAGGAGCGCCATGGAACTCGGGTGCGTGGTGCGCAGCGCCCCGGAGGCCGAGCAGGCCGCCCGGCTGCCGCTGGACTACCTGGAGATCAAAGGAGACATGCTGTGTGTCGATGGCGATGAGTTCACCGCCCTGTGCGCCCGGCTGAGCGCGGCGGGCCTGCCCTTCAGGGCCATGACGTCCCCGCTGCCGCGCCGCTACCGGTGCCGGGTCGTGGGCCCGGAGGCCGATCACACGGCGGCCCTGGAGGTGTTCCGCGACCTCTGCGACCGGGGTGCGGCGCTCGGCGTGCGCACGGTCGTGCTCGGCAGCGGGCAGGCGCGCGGCATCCCGCCCGGCTTCTCCGCCGACCGGGCCCTGCGGCAGTTCAGGGAGTTCCTGGCCCGGGCGCACCAGGAGTGCGACCGCCGCGGCATGACGCTCGCCCTCGAACCCCTGAACCGCACGGAGACCAACTTCGTGAACTCCTGCGCCGAGGCGCGGGAGGTCGTCGACGGCCTCACCGGGGCGGACGTGCGGATCACCACCGACTGCTTCCACATCCTGAGCGAGCAGCTGCCCATCGCCGAGGAGGTGGCCGCCGCGGGTGCGGCCATCGGGCACGCGCACACCTCGTCCGTGCCGCGCGGCAGCGGTGACTTCCACGAGGGCGCGCAGCAGGAGTTCGTGGCGGCCCTGCTCGCCGCGGGGCACCGGGGCGGGCTCACCATCGAGGACGAGTTCGGCGACTTCGGGCGCGAGGCGTCCGCCGCGGTCGACGTCTTCCGCCGCGTCCTCGCCGCCGCGTCCGGTCCCCGGCCCGAGGAGTCCGTATGCCCCTGAGCTTCCTCACCGACCACACCTCCCCCCTCATGCGCGGCTTCGCGGACGAGGTCGTCGCCCGCTGGAACGAGCGGCGGCCCGGTTCCCCGGTCGAGCTGACGGTGCAGGACCACGAGGAGTTGCGCGCCCTGCTGCACGCCGGGCTCACCGGTGAGCGCCCGCCGGACGTCATGACCTGGTTCGCGGGCAACCGCATGCGCGCCCTGGTGGACCAGGGGCTGATGCTCGACATCTCCGCGATGTGGCGGGCGGAGGGCTTCGCCGATGTGTACCTGCCGAGGTTCAGTTCCATGACCGGCGGCATGGGCCCGTCGCGCTTCCTGCCGACCTCGCACTACTGGTGGGCGGTGTACTACCGCCCCTCGGTCTTCGCCGAGCTCGGCATCCGCACGCCGGTCGAGACGTGGCAGGACCTCACGGACGCGTGCGCCGTGCTGCGCCGCGCGGGCCTCACCCCGTTCTCCCTCGGGGCCCGGCACCGCTGCCCGGCCGCCGCCTGGTTCGACTACCTCGACATGCGGCTGAACGGGCCCGCGTTCCACCAGGACCTGATGGCGCTGCGCGTGCCGTACACCGACGCGCGCGTGACCAAGGTGTTCGCCTTCTGGCAGCGCCTGGTCGAGAGCGGCTGGTTCCTCGGCGACCCGGCGGCGTACGACGAGGAGGAGGCCGTCGCCGCGGTGCTGCGCGGCGAGGCGGGCATGACGCTCGTGGGCGCCTACGCGACCGACGAGTACACCCCGCCCGGCGAGCCGGACATCGACTTCTTCCGCTTCCCCCTGATCGATCCGGGCCTGCCCGTCGGCGAGGACACCCCGGTCGACGGCTACTTCGTGACCGGGACCAGCGAGGCGCCCGCCGAGGCCACCGCCTTCCTCGCGCACCTCGGGTCGCGCGAGGTGCAGCAGCTGACGATCGAGCGGCTCACCACGCTGCCCACCCGCACCGACGTGGACGTGGCCCGGGGCGGGCGGCACGTCACCAAGGGCATGGAGATCGTCCGGGGCGCCGACCACCTGGGGCAGTTCTACGACCTCGACACCACCTGGGAGCTCTCGGACACCGGCATGGCGGCGTTCGTGTCCTTCTTGCGGGAGCCGTCGCGCGCGCAGGAGCTCCTTCAGGAGGTGGAGGCGGCCCGCAGGGAGCTCCTCGCGGCCCCGTCCGCGGCGCGGGCCTGACCGCCCCGTCCACGGCGCGAACCCGACCGCCCGACCGCCCTACCCGTATCTCCCGTTCCTGACGACCAAGGGGACACACATGTCAGCGGTACGCAGTTCACCCCTCGCCCTGCTCGGCGGCACCCCGGTCCACGACGGCGCCTGGCCGGCCTGGCCGCAGGCGCCCGAGTCCACCCTGACCCTGCTCAACGCGGCCGCCACGTCGGGGCGTTGGGCGGTCAGCGGCGTCTACACCGGCACCCCGAGCTTCGAGCGGCGCTTCTCCGAAGCGTTCGCCGCCTACCACGCGGCCCCCGGTGTGACGCCCTACGCGGTGCCCACCACGAACGGCTCGGCCGCGCTCACCATCGCCATGGAGGCCCTCGGCGTCGGCCCCGGCACGGAGGTCATCGTGCCGGGCCTGACCTGGGTGGCGTGTGCGTCGGCCGCGCACGCGCTCGGCGCCACGCCGGTCCTGGTGGACGTGGACCCGCACAGCCTGAGCATCTCGGCCGACGCGGCGAAGGCCGCGGTCACCGACCGGACCCGGGCGATCCTCGTCGTGCACGCCTACTGCTCGGCCGCCGACGTCGACGCGTTCCAGGAGCTCTCGCAGAGCACCGGCATCCCCCTCATCGAGGACTGCTCCCAGGCGCACGGCGCGGAGTGGCACGGGCGCAAGGTGGGCACCTTCGGCACGATCGGGGTGTTCAGCCTCCAGCAGACCAAGGTGCTCACCTGCGGCGAGGGCGGCGTCGTCCTCACCACGTCGGCCGAGCTGCACGACCGGCTCCAGCAGTACCGCGCCAACGGGCGGCGCTACACCGCCCGGCCGGTCGCGGGCCAGCTCGAACTGGAGGACGTCGGCGCGGTCGAGGGCCACAACCACTCCATGTCCGAGTTCCACGCGGCGGTCGCCCTCAGCCAGCTGGAGTTCCTGGAGGAGCAGAGCGTGCGCCGGGAGCGCAACGCCGCCGCCCTCACCGAACTGCTCGCCCAGATCCCGGGCGTGTCCACGCTGCCCGCGCCGCCCGGTCTGACCCGGCGCACCTACTACGACTTCGTCATCCGCCTGGACGCGGAGCTGCTCGGCCCGGTGCCCGTCGGCCGCGTCGTGGACGCCATGTCCGCCGAGCTGAACATGTTCTTCGAGACCCTCGACGCACCGCTGAACGCCAACCCGCTGTACGTGCCGCTCAAGTCCCCGCGCACCCCCGGCTCGGACGACGCGCGGCGGGGCCTGGACCCCGCCCGGTTCGACCTGCCCGCGGCGACGGCCGCGTACCGCACCTGCTTCGCCTTCCTCCACCAGGCGCTGCTCGGCACCGAGCGGGACGTGGCGGCGATCGCGACCGCCGTCGAGAAGGTCGTCACCCACCTCGACGAGCTCGGGGACGGGGCGGAGAGGGGCCGGGCATGAGCGTGCGCCTGGCCGACGGCAAGGTGGTCAACCCGGAGGGCATCGAGGTCAACGCCAGCCTCCAGTGCAACATGCGCTGCCAGTCCTGCGCCCACCTCTCGCCGCTGTACCGCCGCGAGAACGCCGACCCCGCGGAGATCCACGACACCCTCGCTGTCCTCGCCAGGAACTACCACGCCTCGTACGCCAAGATCATGGGCGGTGAGCCGCTGCTGCACCCGGACGTCGTCGGCCTGATCGAGGCGGTGCGGGCCACCGGGATCTCCGACACCATCCTCGTGGCCACCAACGGCACGCTCCTGCACCGCGCCCCGGAGCGCTTCTGGGAGGCCGTGGACTCCCTGGAGATCTCCGTCTACCCGAGCCGGATGATCCCGCCCGAGGAGGTCGAGCGGTACCGCGCGCTGGCCCGGGACCACGGGGTCTCCCTGCTCGTCAACTACTACGGGCACTTCCGCGCGGTGTACTCGGAGTCGGGCACGGACGCGCCGGGCCTGGTGCGGGACGTCTTCGACACCTGCAAACTCGCCCACTTCTGGAACTCGCACACGGTCTACGACGGCTGGCTCTACCGCTGCCCGCAGAGCGTGTTCATGCCCCGCCAACTGCGCGACGGCGGCTGGGACCCGCACGTCGACGGCCTGCGGATCGAGGAAGGACCGGACTTCCTGGAGCGCCTGCACCGCTTCCTCACCGGTGCCGATCCGCTGCGGGCCTGCCGGAACTGCCTGGGCAGCGTCGGCAAGCTGCATCCGCACCGGGAGCGCCCGCGCGCGGGGTGGCAGGTGACCGAGCAGCTGGAGGAGCTGGTCGACTACCCGTTCCTCGAGGTCTGCAAGGACGACATCACCGCCGACGACGGCTGCGTGGAGCGGTCCCTGTCGGCGCCGGTGGGAGGTGCCTGACATGACGGCGAACGAGAACCCGACCGGCGGGGCGGCACCGCGGGAGGGCGGCGAGAGCATCACCGTCGTCACCCTCACCCGCTACCGGCCGGTGCTCGTGCAGCGGGCCATGCGCAGCGTCCGCGCCCAGGTGACCGACGTGCCGGTGCGCCACCTCGTCCTCATCGACGACAGCGAGGAGACGCTCACCGCGCTGCGCGAGGTGACGGACGCGTTCCCGCGCTGCGAGATCCGCTACGTGCCGCGCGAGCCGCACGAGAAGTCGGGCCCGGGCCGGTCCTCACGCCTGCGCAACCTGGGGGTGCGGCTCGCCGGCTCCTCCTGGATCGCCTTCCTCGACGACGACAACGAATGGACACCCGACCACCTCCAGTCCCTGCTCGACCAGGCCCGCGCGCACGCGGCGCGCGCCGTGTACAGCGAGGTCGGCCTCCTCGACAAGGACGGCGCCCCGTACCTCGAACCGCGCTGGCCGTGGGCGAACAGCGTCGCCGAGGCGGAGCGGATGTACGCGGACTACGTGGCCAAGGGCATCTGTGTGCCGGGCTCCAACGTCATCAAGGACCGGCCGGGGTCGTTCGAGGTGCCCGTGGACACCAGCGCCTGGCTGCTGGCCCGGGAGCTGCTGATCGACGTGCCCTTCGAGGAGGAGTTCTCGGCGGCCGACGCGGACGGCCTGGTCAGCGAGGACGACAAGCTCTACTACCGCCTCGTGCAGCGCGCGGAGCCGATGGTGTGCACGGGGCGCGCGACGCTCCGCTACTACCTGGGCGGCTACTCCAACAGCGGCGAGACCGTCGCCCCCGAAGAGCGGGGCGCGATCGCCTGGGCCTCGGAGTGAGCCGCTCCGACAACCGCGGTACGCAACGACGACAGGGAAGGGAGAGGGTTTCGTGGTGACCGAGTCGACGACGGTGGCGGGAGACCGCTGCGCTCTGGGGGCCGAACACGGCTCCTACTACTGGGGGGACAGCCTCGCGCTGATGGAGGGGGTGCCCGACGGCAGCGTGCGCGCGGTGGTCTGTTCGCCGCCCTTCGAGGGCCCGCGGCTCATCGCCGACGAGGACCGCACGGGCGCGGAGTTCCTCGACTGGATCCTGCCGTTCTTCGAACAGTTCGACCGGGTGCTGCGCCCGGACGGCTGTGTCGCGTTCGAGCTGGGCGGCATCTGGCTCTCCGACGCGCCGGGCAAGGCGGTGCAGCACGCCGGTGCCGTGCACGCCCTGGCCGCGGCGGGCTGGCGCCTGGTGCAGGACTTCTACTACTACAACCCGCAGTTGCTCAACCCGGAGCCGGACGGCGCGGCGCGGGCCCCGGACTCCATCACGCCCATCTGGGTCATGGCGCGCACGCACGACGTGCACTACGACGTCGTGGCGCTGCGGCACCCGGCGCGACAGCCCTTCGTCCGGGGCAATCTGCTGGAGTTCGACACGTCGGGCGTCTACGACCAGGCCTACGAGAAGGTCCTGGCGGAAACGTCACTGCACCCCTATGTGGACCGTTGGCCCACGGTGGTGCCGGAGTTGTTCGTGGAGCTCCTGACCGAGCCGGGCGATCTGGTCCTCGATCCGTTCGCGGGCAGCGGGGCGACCTGCTTCGCCGCCGAGCGGCTGCGCCGGCGGTGGCTCGGCTTCGAGCTGGACCGGGGGCTCGAACAGCATGTGCGGGCGATGTTCGCCGCCCGCCGCGCGGGCTAGCGGGTGGTCCCGTGCTCCGGCACGGGACCACCGCACGTCCCCGCCCGTGGCCCTGACGATCCGTCAGGCGGGGGTCAGGAGCGCCTCGGGCACGCGGCAGTCGACCCACCGGCCGCCGTCGGCCGCCGAGGCGTAGGCGCCGTCGATCACGAACGAGGTGGTCAGCGCCTCGCGGATGAGGTCACGGCCCCGCTCGGGCGCGGCGACCACCGCCGTGAAGTCGAGCAGCATCCGCTCGAACCACTCCTGGTGGGACGGGTCGTCGAAGCCGGACTCGATGGACGTGCGGACCACGTCGCCGTCCGCCGCGTAGGTGAGGTCGTCACCGTCGACGACCACGGAACCGGAGGTCCCCATGATCGAGTATCCGGTGCTGCGATGACCGGCGGCCCACGACAGGTGCAGCGCGATCTCGACGCCGTCCTCGCACCGCAGCCGCATCAGGGCGGTGTCCTCGGTGTCGGCGTACGCGGCGCCGTCCCGCAGCCGCCCCGTGAGGCAGGACACCGACACCGGGGTCAGACCTGTCAGGTTCATGGCCAGGTACACGCTGTGCGGGCCGTGGTCGCGCAGGATGCCGCCGTGCGACGTGCCGGGCTCGCGCCGCCAGTGCGGCCGCCAGTCGGGCACGCCCTTGGCATGTCCGGCGCGCAGGGTGCGGAAGTGGGCGCCGACGACCTTGCCGAAGCCGGGTGCGGCGATGCGCTCCTTCATCGCCGCGAGCACGGGCGCGTACTTGTAGACGTGGCACGGGTAGTAGACGCGGTCGCTGGCGCGGATCCGGCTCAACTGGCCCGCGTAGCCGTCCCCGTCGGGCAGGAAGACCGGCTTCTCGCACAGGACGTGCAGTCCGTGGGCGAGGCCGAGCGCCGAGTACTCGGCGTGGCTGCTCGGCGGTGTGCAGATGTCGATGAAGTCCAGGGTCTCGTTCGCGACCAGCTTGGCGAAGTCGCTGTAGGCGGGGAGTCCGAACGATTCCTCCGCATGGCTTCGCCGTTCCTTCGACACATCGACGACCGCGGCAATGGATAAATCCTGCACCCGCGAATAGCCGACCATGTGCCCCATGGCGATGGTGCCGAATCCAATGATGGCTCCGCGCATGGCGGACCTCCTTCGTCAATACGGCTGCCGGACGCGTGGAAAGCACGCGAGAAAGGGGGATGCGTGCACAATTTTTAAGCGCCGCACGACGTACTGTCAACCTGCGGCCAGAATTAAAGAGAAGCCATTTTCGGCTCCCGAGAATTCCCCGGAGCCGTTTATCAGGCACGCCCGGAAATACATATCAGGAAGCGGTTTTCGAGGAATGTGGGGGCCACGTCATGACATCGAGCCGAGGCGGTGCGGCCGGATCGCCCGCGGCCGCACGGGTCGCCGTGGTCGGCGGTTGCGGGTTCATCGGCAGGAACCTCCGCGCGGCGCTCGACGCGGCGGGCGTGCGGACGTGCTCCTTCACCCGGCAGCGCCCCTTCATGCAGGGCGACCGGGTGCACCGCGCCCTGCTGCGGTCGCACACGGTCTTCTACGTGGCGGGCGGCGTGACACCGGCGCGGGCGGAGCGGGAGCCCCGGCTCGCCGCGCAGGACTACTGGAACCTGCAACTGCTCCTGTGGGGGCTGCGCGGCACCGCCCACCGGCCGCTGGTGGTCCTCGCGAGCTCGGGCGGGACCGTGTACGACCCCGACGCCGGGGCGCCGTACCGGGAGGACGCCCCGACCCGGCCCGTCACGGCGTACGGCAGGGTGAAGCTCGCCCAGGAGCGGGCCCTGGTCAGCGCTGAGTGGGTGGCGCCGGTGACCCTCCGGCTCGCCAACGTCTACGGCCCCGGGCAGCCCGCGGGCGCGGGGTTCGGGGTGGTCCCGCACTGGGCCGCCGCCGTGCGCGCGGGCCGGGCCCTGACGCTGATCGGCCGGGCCCGGCGGGACTACGTGCACGTCGCCGACGTGTGCGCCGCCCTGCTCGCGGTGCACCGGCGGGCCGACCGGCTGCGGGCCGGGCCCGGGCCGACGACCCTGAACATCGGCTCCGGCGTGCCGACCTCGCTCGACGAGCTGCACCGGCACTTCGAGCGGGCGGCGGGCCGCGCCCTCGACGTACGGCGCGAGCCCGCCCGGAGCTTCGACCGGGCGGACGTGTGGCTGGACGTGACGGCCGCCCGGCAGGAGATCGGCTGGAGGGCCCGGATCGGCCTCGTGGACGGGCTCACGGGCACGCTGGCCGCGGCGGGGGCGCCCGCCCGGATGCCGTCGTGACCGGGCGGGCAGGGGCGTCCTCGCGGTGGTTACGCCGGCGTCCGCAGGGCCGCTCGCCGCTTCAGCGGCTCCCACCAGGAACGGTGGTCCGCGTACCAGGCGACGGTCTCGGCGAGGCCGCGCTCGAAGCCGACGAGCGGCGCGTAGCCCAGCTCCGTGGCGGCCTTGGTGCAGTCCAGGGAGTACCGCGCGTCGTGGCCCTTGCGGTCGGGGACGCGCTCGACCCGCTCCCAGCCGCAGCCGGTCGCGGCGAGCAGATGCCCGGTCAGCTGCTCGTTCGTCAGCTCCGTGCCGCCGCCGATGTGGTAGACCTCCCCGGCCCTGCCGTGGCGCAGCGCCAGCTCGATGCCCCGGCAGTGGTCGGACACGTGCAGCCAGTCGCGGACGTGCTGTCCGTCGCCGTACAGCGGCACCTTGCCGCCGTCGAGGAGGCGGGTGATGAACAGCGGGATGACCTTCTCGGGGAACTGGTACGGCCCGTAGTTGTTCGAGCAGCGGGTCACCACCACGTCCATGCCGTGCGTGCGGTGGCAGGCGAGCGCGAGCAGCTCGGAGCCCGCCTTGGTGGCCGCGTACGGCGAGTTGGGAGCGAGCGGGCTCTCCTCGGACCAGGAGCCGACCGGGATCGAGCCGTAGACCTCGTCGGTCGACACGTGCAGGAACCGGCCGACGCCGTGCCGGCGCGCCGCGTCGAGCAGCAGCTGCGTGCCGAGGACGTTCGTCGTCACGAACGGGGCGGAGCCCGTGATGGACCGGTCCACATGGGTCTCGGCGGCGAAGTGCACCACCGCGTCGTGCCCCGGCACCACCTCGTCCAGGAACGCGCCGTCGCATATGTCCCCGTGCACGAAGGTGTGGCGGGGATGGCCCGCGACCGGGTCCAGGTTTTCCCGCACTCCGGCATACGTCAGCTTGTCCAGGACCGTGATACGGATGTCGCGCGCCGCGCCCGGCGCCAACAACATGGACCGGACAAATTCGGACCCGATGAAACCGGCACCGCCCGTCACAATAATCCGCATGGAGAAAAGATACACACGGACGGGGGTACCGCGGTAGGGACCCCGAACAGGAAGGGAGGAAAGGGCCGGTCCGTAAGAACGTCCGGCCCGCCGTCAGCAATGCGCGGAATCATACTTGCAGGTGGCACGGGATCCCGTCTGTGGCCGGTCACCCAGGCCGTTTCCAAACAGCTGATGCCGGTCTTCGACAAACCCATGGTCTATTACCCGCTGTCCACGCTGATGCTGGCCGGAATCCGCGAGATCCTCATCATCACCACGCGCGAGGACGAGGACGACTTCCGGCGGCTGCTCGGCGACGGCTCGCACCTCGGCCTGAGCCTGACCTACCGGACGCAGGACCGCCCCGGTGGCATCGCGGAGGCCTTCCTGATCGGCGCGGACTTCATCGGCGGCGAGCCCGTGGCCCTGATCCTCGGGGACAACATCTTCCACGGCCGCAGCTTCGGCGTGCAGCTGCGCGAGCACACCGCCCCCGACGGCGGCCGCATCTTCGCCTACCCCGTGGCCGACCCCACGGCCTACGGCGTCGTCGAGATCGACGAGCACGGCACGGCCCTGTCCATCGAGGAGAAGCCCGCCAAGCCCAAGTCCCGCTACGCCGCCGTCGGTCTGTACTTCTACGACAACCGCGTCGTCGACATCGCCGCTGGCCTGCGCCCGAGCGAGCGCGGCGAGCTGGAGATCACCGGGGTCAACGAGGCGTACCTGCGCCGCGGCGCGCTGTCCGTGACGGTCCTGGACCGGGGCACCGCCTGGCTCGACACCGGCACGTTCACGGCGATGGTCCAGGCGTCGGAGTACGTGCGCGTCATCGAGGAGCGCCAGGGCCTGAAGATCGGCTGCGTGGAGGAGGTCGCGTGGCGCTGCGGCTACATCGACGACGCGCGCCTGCGCGCGCTGAGCGGTCCCCTGCTCAAGAGCGGGTACGGGCGCTATCTGCTGAGCCTGCTCGACGAGGAGGCGCTGTTGTGAGGGACGGGCGCGGTCCCGGCGCGGTGCGCTGCGCCGGGACCGCGCCGGGCGGGCGGCGGCCTGCGGGACCGTGCCCGCCGCCGCCACGCCCGCCGCCGTGCGGTCAGCGGGCCGGGTTGACCTTGGTCCAGGTGAAGGCGACCTTGTCGCCCGCCTTGATGTGCAGCTGGCAGCCGCCGACCTGGGTGGCCACGCCGTTGACGGCGATGTTCCAGTAGTACGCGTTGCCGCCGTTGTGGCCGCCGATGGTGGTGACGAAGTAGTCGTCGAAGGACGGGTACCAGGTGCCGTCCCAGGTGAAGCCCTGCTTCTTGGCGGCGTCGTCGAGAGCGGCCGTCGGGGTGGGCCCGGCGGAGGTGTTGGCCTCGTTGTTGGTGCCGTCGCACTTGTGGGTGCCGCCCGTGGCCGTGGTCACGGAGTGGCCCTTGGTGGTGACGCTGCCGTTGAAGAGGGTGCTGTTGGGACCCTTCACGGTGACGGTCACCTTGACCGCCGTGTTGGCGGTCGCCTGCGCGGGCACCGCCTCGGCGACCGGGGTGACGGCGAGGGCCAGGCCCAGGGCACCGACGACGAGGGCGGCTCGTCTGACGGGCGACAGCGTCGAGGTGTGGTTCATGGTTCTCCTTGCGTGGGTGCGGAGTTGCTGGTGCTGGGGAGGGGGGTTCAGGGGGTGGCCCGGCGGCGCCGGGCCACCAGGACGGCCGTCGCGCCGACGGCGAGCAGGCCGCCCGCGGTGGCCGTCATCGGCAGGGTGGCGGTGCCGGTGGAGGCGAGGCTGCCGCCGGGGTTGCCCACGGGCTGTACCCCGGAGCCGCCGATGTCGCCGCTGCCGCCGGAGGTGCCGCCGGTCTGCGGGGCGGGCGTGTTGCCGCCGCCGCCCGTCGCGTCGTCGTCCGGGCCGCCGGTCGTGGTGTCGCCGCCGCCGGAGCCGGTGCCGCCGCCGGAGCCGGTGCCGCCGTCCGAGCCGGTGTCGCCACCGCCGGTGCCGCCGGTGCCGCCGGTGCCGCCGTCGTCGTCGCCGTTTCCGCCGCCGTCCGTGCCGCCGTCGTCACCGTTGCCGCCGGAGGTGCCGCCGTCGTCGCCCGGGGTGCCGCCACCCGGTACGCAGGTGATCCTTTCGAGGTCCGGGGCGGAGTCGGCGGCGTCCACCTGGGCCAGGGACCTGCCCGCGAGGGCGGGCACGACCTGGGCGGTGGCCCGCAGGGCCATGCCGTCGGCCTTCGGCTCCAGGAAGCCGACCGCGCCCCGGTCCTTCGCCGGGGCCGAGCAGTTCACCTGCCGGGACCTGAGCCAGGCCACGCCCTTGGCGGCGGCTTCGGTGCGCCCGCCTGCCGCGAGGGCCTGGACGGCGAGGGCGGTGCTGTTGGAGTTTGCCTTCGCGCCGGAGCCCATGGAGTTGTCGGGGAAGCCGCCGTCGGGCAGCTGGTGCTTCACCAGCCAGTCGAGCGCGGGCTTCACGGCGGCCGTGCGGCCCGACCCGAGCAGGGCCTGCACGGCCAGACCGGTGCTGTCCATATGGGACTTGCACGCGTCGGGGGCGGCGCCGAGGCCCAGCGGGAAGCCGCCGTCCGGGCAGCGGGACCGGGCGATGAAGTCGACGGCCTTCACCGGTGCCCCGCCGGTGCGCTGGAGCGCCAGGACCGCCAGGGACTGGGTGAACTGCTGGGAGCCGTCCCCGGTGGGGTTCTTGTCGGTGAACCGGCCGTTCTCCTGCATGCTTTCGGTGAGGGTCTTCACCAGGTCACGGCCGCCGAAGTCCTTCGGGTCGCGGTGCTCGACGGCGGCGACGAGGGTGAGCTTGGCGAGGCCGCCCGCGAAGACGGTGCCGGGTCCGCCCTTGCTCTCGATGTAGGCCCCGGCGTTGGCCTCCAGCCAGTCCGTGGCCTTCTTCTGCACGGCGCCGCCGGTGTCGGCCGACGCCAGGCCCATGACCACGTCGGCGGTCAGCCCCTGGTCGCCCTTGGCGTGGGTGCCGTCGGTCAGCTTCGAGGCCATCCAGGTGGCGGCGGCGCTCGCCGGTGCCTTGGGGACGGGCGCCGCCCCCGCAGCCGGTGGTGCGGGCTCAGCGTGGGCGGTGACCGGAAGGAGCACCGCGGCCAGCGCGGCCACCGGTATCCCCACCGCCGTTCTCGACCGTACGGACAGAGGCATGGTGAAGCTCCTTGTGCTTGCGGAGGAAGGGCGGGGAGGAGAACCCGGCGGAGGGTGCGGCTCCGGTGTCCGGAAGCGGCGCGGGGCCGGGTACCGAAAGGGTCACCGGCGCCCCGAAGGCGGCCCGGCGCGCGGCCCGGCGCAGGACGGCGAGGACCGCGGGGCCGAGCGTGACGATGGCGACGAGGTTGGTGAGCGCGCGGCCGGTGTCCCAGCCGAAGGTGGAGGTGACGAGCGTGAAGACGGCGAAGCGGTGCAGGTTCTCGCCGACCGGCGCGCCGGGCACGAAGGACAGGTCGGTGTCGGGGCCCGCCGTGAACGGCCAGAACCACATGTTCAGGAGGAAGCCGAAGAGGTAGGCGACGACGACGCCGTAGGCGGCGAGCATCGCGACCTCCGCTCGCCCGGCCACCCGCCGGGGCAGCAGTCCCGCGCCGAGGCCGATCCACCCGGAGGCGATCATCTGGAACGGCAGCCAGGGCCCGACGCCCGCGGTGAGCAGTGCCGAGGCGAACAGCGAGGTGCAGCCGAGCACGAACCCGAAGCCCGGCCCGAACACCCGGCCCGCGAGGACCAGCAGGAAGAACACGGTCTCGATGCCCGCCGTGCCCGCGCCGAGCGGCCGCAGCCCGGCGTTGACCGCGGAGAGCACGCCCAGCATGGCCACGGCCTTGGTGTCGATGCCGCCGGAGGACATCTCGGCGAGGACGACGGCGAGGAGCACCGGCATCGTCAGGAGGAAGACGAGGGGCGCGTCGGCGGTGTGCGCGACTCCCTCGGGCCGGGGCGCGGCGAACAGCGGCCAGAAGAACATGGCGAGCCCCGCGAGGCTCGCGAGGGCGAGCACGGTGGCGGTGCGCGCGCCGAGGGGCAGCACGGGCACGCGGAGCCGCCGGGCACCCCGCCCCTGACGGCCCGTCACGGACGGTCTCCCGGTGCTCATACGGCCTCCAGGGCGGTCCGCACCTGCTCCACCGTCAGCCACTCCTGCGGGCTCAGCACCTTGGCGACCTGCGGTGCGAACGCGGGTGAGGAGACGACCACGTCGGCCGTCGGGCCGTCGGCGACGATCTCGCCCTCGGCCATGACGACGACGCGGTCGGCGGCCCGCGCGGTGAACTCCACGTCGTGCGTGGCGACCACGACCGCCCGCCCCTCGGCGGCGAGGCGCCGGATGACGCCGGTGAAGGCCTCCTTGGCGTGGTAGTCGAGGCCGCGCGTCGGCTCGTCGAGGAGGACGACGCCGGGTGCGGCGGCGAGCTGGACGGCGAGGACGAGGGCGAGTTGCTGCCCCTCCGACAGGTCGCGCGGGTGCCGGTCGCCCGGGATGCCGGGCGCGAGCGCGTCGAGCAGTTCCCGGCAGGTGCCGTCGGCGGCGTCCGACTCCCGGTCGGCCTGCGCGCACTCGGCGTCCACGGTGTGCAGATAGAGCAGGTCGCTCGCGGTCTGCGGGACGAGCCCGACGAGCGCGCGGGCCGTGCGGGCGGCGACCTTCCCCGGGTCGGTGCCGCCGACGTCGACCGTCCCCGCGTGGCGGGGTCCCGAGCCCTGGAGCGCCCACAGGAGCGAGGACTTGCCGGAGCCGTTGCGGCCCATGAGGGCGGTGACCTCGCCGCCCGCCAGGTCCAGGTCCAGCTCGCGGACGGCGACGGTGTCGGCGTACGCGACGGTGACCCGCCGCGCGGTCAGGGCGGGTTCGCCCCGGGGCGCGGGGGCGGCGGCCGGGGTGTGCCCGGTGAGCCGGGTGCGCAGCACGGCGGCCCTGCGGCGCGCGTCGCGCACCGACAGCGGCAGCGGCTCCCACCCGGCGAGCCGCCCCAGGCGCACGACGGGCGGCGCGACGTCGCTGTCGCGCATCAGCTCGGCCGGGTCGCCCTCGCGGACCCGGCCGTCGCCGGTCAGGTGCACGAGCCGGTCGGCGTACTGGAGCACGCGTTCCACGCGGTGCTCCGCGACCAGGACGGTGGTGCCGAGGTCGTGGACGAGCCGGGTGACGGCGGCGAGCACGTCCTCGGCGGCGGTGGGGTCGAGCGCGGACGTCGGTTCGTCCAGGACCAGGACCTTGGGGTGCGCGGTGAGGACGGAGCCGATGGCGACGCGCTGCTGCTGCCCGCCGGAGAGGGTGCGCAGCGCACGCCGGCGCAGCTCGGCGATGCCGAGCAGGTCGAGGGTCTCCTCGACGCGCTTGCGCATGACGGCGGCGGGGACGGCCAACTGCTCCATGCCGTACGCCAGTTCCTCCTCGACGGTGTCGGTCACGAAGGAGGCGAGCGGGTCCTGCCCGACCACGCCCACGACGTGTGCGAACTCCTGCGGCGGCGCCTCGGCCGTGCAGAGGCCGCCCACGCTGACGCGGCCCTGGAGGTGGCCGCCGGTGAAGTGCGGCACGAGCCCGTTGACGGCGCCGAGCAGGGTCGACTTGCCGACTCCGGTCCGCCCGGTGACCAGGCACAGCTCGCCCTCGCCGATGGTCAGGTCGACGTCGCGCAGGGCAGGCTCGGCAGCGCCCGCGTAGGTGAGGGTGACGTGCTCGAAGCGGATCACGCGGCGGCCTCCCCCGGTCGGGGCACGACGCGCGGCGGTGCGGGCGCGAGCCGGGCGGGCAGGACCCCGGCCAGGGCGGCGAGCGCGGGCAGCGCGGTCACCTCGGGCCAGGCGAGCGGCGAGAGCGAGGGGTAGAGGGAGGCCGCGTCCGTGCGGGAGGCGACGTACATCAGCGCGCCCGCGGCGAGCCCGGACGCGGCCACGGCCCACTCGGCGCCCCGCCACGGGTCGGGCCGGTAGGCGCTGCGCGTGACGCGGCGCCCGCCGAGCACGAATCCGGCCACCGCCAGGGCGAGTCCGGCGAGCAGCAGCGGCGTGCCGAGGTAGGGCGGCGTGCTCGCGCCCAGCGCGCCGTACAGGCCGCCGCACACGCCGAGCAGCCCGGCGATGACCAGCGCGCCGGTGAGCAGCCGGGTGCGCGGGTCGGCGCGCCCGGTGCGGCCGTAGCCGTGCGAGGCCATCGCGGCGGCGAGGGCCAGGGAGCGGTTCATGGCGTCCTCCAGGACGGGGACGACGATGCCGCGCAGCGCGCCGATGCCGCGGTAGCCCTTCTTGACCGTGCCGCCGCGCAGCAGCCGGGCCCTGCGCACCCGCTGCACGCTCTCGACCAGCTGCGGCGCCACGGTGAGCGTGACGACGACGGAGGTGCCGATCTCGTGGAGCGCGCCGGGCAGCGCCTTGAGCATCCGCTTCGGGTTGGCGAGGGCGTTGGCCGCGCCGACGCACACCACCATGGTGGCGAGCCGCAGCCCGTCGTACAGGCCGCCGAGCAGCTGCTCGGCGGCCACGGGTCCGAACAGGCGGATTCCGGCGGCCCATTGGGGCAGCGGCACCTCCGGCAGCGTGACGAGGACGGTGTCGCCCTGGCCGCCGCCGAAGACGATCCGGAAGCCGACGCGCATCACGACGATGAACGCGCCGAGGCTCAGATACATCCGGAACGCGAGCGCCCACGGCGCGTCGTCGCGCCGCTGGGCGACCACGAAGCCGACCGCGGCCAGGATCAGCACGAGCAGCACCGGGTTGGCGGTGCGGCTCGCCGCGGCGGCCATGCCGAGCGCCCACAGCCACCAGGCACCCGGGTGGACCGACCGGGCGAGACGGGTCACGGCGCACCGCCCGGGGCGCGCCCGCGACGGCGCAGGGCCGTCACTCCCCCGGCGACGGCGAGGGCCACGGCGGCGGCCGCGGCGACGACGGTGCCGGTGGGCACCCCTTGGTCCTTGCTCGCCGACACGGTCCGGGTGTCCTCGCCGCCGGTCCAGTCGGCGGCCTCGCTCGGCGTGGGCGCGGGGCCCGTACGGGTGGAGGGCGTCGGCTCCGCGCTCTCCTTGCCACCCTTCTCGCTCTTCCCGGGGCCCGTGGTCCTCGTGCCCTTGCTGTCCTCGGTGCCCTTCCCGCCGTCCTTCTCGCCCTGGTGGCCGGGCGGCAGTGCCAGGCCACCGCCGTCGGCGGGCGGTCGGGCGCCGTTGCCGCCGCCGGAAGTGCCTTTGGCGGGCGGGGCCTTGGGGCCCGGGGTCTCGGGCGTGGTGCGGCGGTCCGGTGCTCCGCCGCCGGGCTTGCCGCCGCCGGTGTGGCCGCCGCCCGCACCGCCACCGCTGCCGGGGGCGGCGGGGCGCCGGGGTGCCACGCGCGGCGCGGGGGCCTCGCCCTGGTCCCGGCCGAGGGAGAACGACCAGCCTTCGAAGCTGCCCTTCGGCGGGGTGCGGTAGGTGGCCCCGTACTGGCTGTAGGTCCAGCGGCCGCCGTTGGAGGCGTGCCAGTACGACCAGTAGGCCTTCGCGGGCGGGGTGTCGACGCAGGGCTCGCGGTCGGCGCCCGGCTTGCCCTCCAGGCGGCAGACGAAGGACTCGCCCCAGCGGTTGGTGCCGGTGACCCGGATGCCCGCGTCCTTGAGCGCGGCGAGGCCGGTCCGCTGGGAGCCGACGGCGCACCGCACGAGCGTGGTCCCGCCGAGCTCCCGGAAGTCCACGACGACGGTGACGCCTTCGCCCGCCTTGCAGAAGCCGCTGTGGCCGCGCCCGGTGTCCACGGCGGCGGCGGGCGTCGCCGGGCCGGGGCCGACGCCGAGTACGGCCGACGCGAGCAACAGTCCGAGCCCGGCGGCGGACGCGCGGAGCGCACCGGCCATGTCGAGGAGCCCTTCGGTTGGGGTCGCACGAGGACCCCGCGCCACGGCCGCCGGTGCCGCACGAAAAACCCCTACGCGCGTTCCAGGAAGGAAGCGGCAGGGGGCCGTAGAACCGGTGACGGGCTCTGGGCTCCACGCTGCAGACCATGACAGTGAGAAGCAGTGCACGTGCCACGCTGGGCAGCCCGACTCGCGGTCACGCACAGGCGTGCCGCACACGGTTGCAGGTCAGTGCCGGAGTCTCACCGGCTTTCCCCAGTCGCGTACGCATTCAGTTGTCCGTGTGCCCTCAGCCGCACGTTTCCGTCACGGCCGGAGCACACGCATCGTAGGCCCGCCGCCACCGGCCGCGCCAGGGCAGTGAGTTGTGACGCCCACCACCGAATGGCCTGATCCTTGCGGACGATGACGTTCCCTCATCGATCACCCGAACGGCCCATGCGGAAACGATCCGCCAGGTGAGACCCCTCGCGTTCACGCGTCCGGCGCGGGGCGCGGCGGCGATCCTCGGGGCCGACGACCGGGGTCCGGCGGCCGCTCACGCGGCCGGTCCGGCTCCCTCCTTCCGGCCCCTTCCGGCCCTTTCCTCTTGAGGAGTTCTCTGGTGCGTATCCGTCGCAAGGTGCTCGGCGCCCTCGGTTCGGCCGCTCTCGCGCTGACGTCGTTCGGGGTGGTGACCGTCTCCGCGAGCCCGGCGGCCGCCGATCCGTGCGGCTTCTACGAGACGAGTTCCGACGCCTACTACCAGCACTGCACGTCGGACGGCTCCCGGGTGGTGATCCAGGTGAGGGTCGCCCTCGCCCCGGACTACGAGCGGTGCGTCGCGCCCGGCACGACCTGGCTGGGCTCCGCCGACAAGATCCAGGGCGCTCACTACGTGGGCCGTACCTGCTGACACGGGCCACCGGCGGGGCGCTCACAGGGGGGCGCCCCGCCCGGCCCCGCGCGCGTCAGCCCCAGACCGCCCGGGCCACCGCCGCCCCGGTGACCGCGGCGCCGAGCCCCGCCGCGACACTGGCCGCCGCGTTGGCCGCGGCCAGGAAGCGCGCACCGGTCTCGGCCAGGCGCAGCGTCTCGTACGAGAAGGTGGAGTACGTGGTCAGCGCCCCGCACAGGCCGGTGCCGACGAGCAGCTGGGCGGAGTGCGAGGCGGCGCCGTAGGTGACGGCGCCGGTGAGGACGCCCAGCACCAGACAGCCCACGACGTTGACCGTGAAGGTGCCCCAGGGGAAGACGGAGTCGTGGCGGCCCTGCACGGCCCGGTCCGTCAGATAGCGCAGGGGCGCGCCGACGGCGGCCCCGGTGAGCACGAGCACCCAGTTCATCGAGGCCTCCCGGAGAGCACGCGGCGGGTCGTGGTCGCGGCCGTCCACACCGCCACGAGCGCCACCGCCGGGGTGGCGGCCAGATAGGCGAGCGCGATCCGGGCGTGGCCGTCCCCGAGCAGCCGCTGGATGTCGACGGCGTACGTGGAGAACGTGGTGAAGCCGCCGAGGACGCCCGTGCCGAAGAAGGGCCGCACCAGGCGGTGGGCGCTCCACGCCTCCGTGACCAGGACCAGGAACACGCCGATCACCGCGCAGCCGAGCGCGTTCACGACCATCGTGGTCCAGGGGAAGGCGTCCGCCGGGGTGGGCCACAGCAGTCCCGCGCCGTAGCGGGCCGCCGCGCCCGCCGCGCCGCCCGCCGCCACCGCGGCGAGCACGGGTGCCTGGCCGGGTGCCCGTCCCGCGTGCCCGGCGGGCGCCGGGACGTCGAGGTCCGGGTCGATGGGTTCGGGCTCGGCGGTCCGGTCGCGCGGTGCTGTCATCCGGTCGTACGTCTCCCACTCGTGCGCCGCCCGGAAGTGTGCGGGCGCGTGTCCTCACAAGCAGGGACCGTCGTCGGCGCCGTCACCGCGGTTGGGGTACGGCGGGCCCCACCGCCGTACGGCCGTGCCCCGCGTACGGGGCGGCCGTGCCGCCCAGGATAGTCGGCACCGGGCGGCCCGGCCGCACAGGGGCCGCGGGCGTGCCGGGCCGGTCAGCGCCGCAGCTTGACCCGCGAGAGCGCCGCCACGCCGAGCGCGGCGAGGCCGATCTGGATGAGCCACTCCGTCCAGTCGACGCCCTTGGTGTCGGCGACGTCCAGGCCCGAGGCGATGGCGGTGCCGATGAGCGCCGCGATGATGCCGACGACGATGGTCCACAAAACGCCGATGCGCTGCCGCCCGGGGACGACGAGCCGCCCCAGGATCCCGATGACGGCGCCGATCACGATCGCACTGATGAGCCCTGAGATCTCCATAGCTCCGCTTTCCTTCGGCTGAAGTCCGTTCCGCGTCTCCGGGTTCCCTGGAACGGGCCCGGCAGTCGTGGCGGCGTTCGGCGGCCGGGCGCCGCCGTGGACGTTTCCGCCCCGGCCGTCAGGGCACCCGCGACCCTGCGGGTCCGGCTGTTCGCGGAGTGGGGCAGTGGTGCGGGCCGTGCGGCGGACGGCCTCCCGGCGGAAGCCCGCCGGGGCCTCGGGAGCCTTGGGCGGGGGCCCGTACCCCGCGCCCAAGGTTCCTCACTCCCCGTGGCTTCCCAGCCGGGGCTGCGAGTCCCCCGGCGGGCCACCGGCAAACCCGGATCCGCCGCCCACCGACCATCCACCGCGAAACGAGGGGCACCATGGCCACAGTGGAAACGGCGATCCTTGTGCTCGACAGCGGCGAACCGGAGCAACTGGCCGAGTTCTACGCCGGTCTCCTGGGCGAGGACGTGACGTACAACCCCCAGGCCGACCGGTTCGAGACCACCGGGGCGTCCGGTACGCGCATGGGCTTCCGGCGCGACACCGGCTTCACGCCGCCGAGCTGGCCTCGGCCGGACGACGCCCACCAGACCCATCTGGAACTGCTCGTCGCCGAGGGCGAGATGGACGCGGCCGAGCGCGCGGCCATCACGGGCGGCGCCCGGCCGGTGGACACCCAGCGCGACGGCGCGCGCGAGGTGCGGCTCTACTCCGACCCGGCCGGGCACACGTTCGCGCTGCGCACCCGCTGACGCGTTCCGGGTACGCGGCGCGTTCCCGGGTACCCGGCGCGCATGACGACGCAGAACGCACCGATCGCACTGGCCGCTCCGGGCGGCTCCCCGCTCGCGGCCTCGCCCTCCGCGAGCGCCTTCCTGGCCTTCGGGCTCGGCCTGCTCATCGTCGCCGCGCTGACGTGGGCGGTCTGGCTCGGCATCCGGGTGCGCAGGAGGGAGCCGGACCGGCCGCGCCCCGAGGAGCAGCCCCGCCTTCCGGACGACGGTCCGGTCCGCGAGGTCCGGGAGCGCCGCGAACCCGACGAGGTCCCGCAGGACGGCGGGAGCCTGACGCCCCACCAGCTCAAGGGCGGGGGCACGGTCGGCAGCAAGCCGAGCGACGACCAGGAACCCAGGCGCTGGACCCCCGGCTCCAGCGGCGCCTTCGGCAGCGGCGGCCCCGGCCGGACGTAGGGCCGGTGGGGCGGGCAGTGGAGCAGGGGGCGGGGCGGGGCCCCGGCTGCAACGGGCGGGGCCCCGGCTGCAACCTCCTCGCAACCTCCGGCGGTGTTGACTGGCCCGGCCGGGCCGCCGCGGCCCGGTGACCCGCGACCCGGAGGAGGCCGACCGGCCATGGCCGACACCCCGCGCGTGGAGCTGACCCCCGCGGCCGCCGATCTGCTGCGGCGGCTGCGGTCGGCCCACGGACCGCTGATGTTCCACCAGTCCGGCGGCTGCTGCGACGGCAGCGCGCCCATGTGCTACCCGGAGGGGGAGTTCCGCACGGGTGACTCCGACGTGCTGCTCGCGTCGCTGGCCGTGGACGGCGTGGCGGAGCCGGTACGGTTCTGGATGTCCAAGAGCCAGTACGAGGTGTGGAGTCACACCCGTCTCATCGTCGACGTCGTCGAGGGGCGCGGCAGCGGCTTCTCGCTGGAGGCCCCCGAGGGCGTCCGCTTCCTCATCCGTTCGCGGCTCGTGGGCGCCTAGACCTGCTCCGTCGCCGTCTGGTGGACTCCCCTCACTGCTGGGACAGTTGGACGGCCCAGCCGACCCGAGGGGGATCCGTGACACGACGCGGGCAAGGCAGCAGACGCTTCAGAGCGGTGCGCGGCGCGTTCGCCGCGCTCACGACCCTCGGCACCCTGGCCGGTGCCGCCCTCCTCGGGGCGGCACCGGCCAGTGGTGTTCCGGGGGCCGCGCCCGCGGTCACCGAGATCGCGCCGGGCGTGGAGTACCGGGACTACGACATCCCGACGCCGCGCGGCACCGCGCACGCGCACGTCCTCGACGTGGACCTGCGCCACCCGGACGTCCGCGTCGGGCTGCTGTACCCGGGCGCGGTCGGCGCCCGGCAGCCCGTGTCCGCGCTGGCCGACCGGGCGGGCGCGGTCGCCGGCGTCAACGGTGACTTCTTCAACATCACCGAGACGCAGCACCCCGGCGTCGAGGCGACCGGTGCGCCCGTCGGTCCCGCCGTCGCCGCCGGGCGCACCCTCAAGGCCGCCGTCCCGAACGGCCAGCGCTTCGGCCCGGCCCTGCCGCCCGGCACCACCACCGAGGACGTCATCGGCGTGGGCGTCGACCGCAGGGCCCGCCTGGACCGCCTGACGCTCGACGGCAGCGTGCGCACCGGCGAGGCGCGGCTTCCGCTCGGCGGGCTCAACCAGTACGCGCTGCCGGCGGGTTCGGTGGGCGCGTTCACCAGCGACTGGGGCGTCACCTCGCGCGTGCGGGCGACCTGCGGCACCGACGCCGACCGGGGCGCGCCGTGCAGCACGGACACCTACGAGGTGACGGTGCGCGGCGGGCGGGTCGCCGCCGTGGCCGACACACCGGGCCGGGGCGCCATCGCTCCGGGGACCACGGTGCTCGTGGGCCGGGAGGCGGGCGCGCAGCAGCTGCGCAAGCTGGCGATCGGCGATCCGGTGCACGTGCGTCACCGGCTCGTGCCGTCGGCGACGGAGACCCCGTACCGCTTCGCCATCGGCGGCTATCCGCTGCTGCGTGACGGGGCGCCGCTGCCGGGCCTCGACGACCGGACGTCCGCCGTGCGCACGGCCGCCGGGATCGACGAGGGGGGCCGCCGTCTGTTCCTGCTGGCGCTCGACGGCGCGCCCGAGTTCCGCGGCGGCCTGACGATCGCCGAAGTGGCCTCGTCCTTGCGGGAGTTGGGTGCCGAGGACGGCTTCAGCCTCGACGGCGGCGGCTCCAGCACGCTGGCCGCCCGGGAGCCGGGCGCACCCGCCGTCTCCGTGCGCAACCATCCGAGCGGCGGCGCGGAGCGCCCGGTGCCCAACGGCATCGGGGTCTTCTCCCGCCCCTAGTGGGCCACCCTCCCGGGAGCCTCCTCACTCCCCCGCGTCCCGCACGGCCACCAGGCCGTTGAAGACACCCACGTACGCGGTGCCGTCGGGCCCGAGCGTCACGGGTGCCCAGTTGTTGTCGTATCCGACGCCGGTCCCGGCGAGCCGCTTCCAACGGGTCTGGCCGGTGCGGAAGTCGACGGCCGTCAGGTACCAGGCGTCGACGCCCAGGGGGTGGGGGTCCTTGGTGTAGAGGTAGAGCAGTCCGTTGGTGGTGGACAGCTTCGGCACGGTGGACGGGGAGCGCTCCTGGCTCTGCCACACCGTGTCGCAGCCGCTGCCGTCAGCGCGGACGTCGACGCGGGTGACGCCGCCGACGACGCTGCGGCCGAGGGTGAGCGAGGTGATGTTCTCGTAGCCGTAGTTGTTCTCGACGACGAGGCTGTTGCCGTAGCTGATCAGCGAGTTGTCGGTGGTGGACGCGCCGGACCCGAAGACGGGGACCGCGCAGACCAGGCGGCGGTCCTCGGGGACGTCGGCGCCGCGCCGGTAGACGAGGACGTGCATGCGGTCGTCGGCGTTGTCGGTGATGGCGACGTACTTCTCCGCCGTGCCGAACAGGTCGGGGGTGGTGCCCGAACCCTGGTTCACGGAGCCGGGTTTGGTGCCCGTGCCGCGGTCGTAGGTACGGCGCCAGGTGACCTTCGGCGTGCCGTCGGCGGCGGCCTCGAAGCCGTACAGGGCGTGGTCGGAGACGATCGACACGCCGTCCTCGGCGACCGAGAACGAGTTCTGGATCTCCTCGCCGCGCAGCCTCGTCGATCGTATGGCGCCGATCTTCGGGTCGACGGTGCCGACGCGGCCCTGCCGGGTCACCCACCAGATGCGCCCGTCCCAGTCGGGCAGCACGGAGGTGACCGGGTCGCACTCGCCGGTGGGGTGGAGGTTCGTCCAGCTCACGCAGTCGTGCGGGACGTGCGCCGTGAGGTCCCAGTCCTTGTCGACGACGAAGCGCCACCCGCCGTCGGCGGTGCGTTCGTGCGCGAGCCGTACGACGTGCTGGCGCGAGTCGGCGAGCACGAGCCGGTCCTCGTCGTCGAGGTAGGAGTACGCGCCGCCGGAGGTGTCCTTGAAGATCCGGGAGAAGTCGAGGCGCGTGATCGCCTCGACGGTGGAGGGGCGCTGCGGCAGCTCGTACTCGGCGAGCGTCCGCAGCGTGCGCGGGTCGAGCAGCTTGACCAGGAAGCCGGAGAAGGTGCCGCACACGGTGACGATCCGGCCGTCGCGGTCGAAGGTGACGGTGGCGCACTCGCCGCCGAGCGCGGCCATCTTCTCGCTGCTGACCTCGGGCGCGCGGCCGAACGGGCCGTTCCACGGGTACGTTCCGCTGCCCGCCGCGTCGGCGTGCATGCCGCTGCGCCCGTTCGGGGCGAGGTGGGGGTGCTGGGGCGGCGGGTCGCCGGGGACGGGCGCGGCGGTGGCGGGCGCCCCGACGTACGGGGCGACGAGCCGGTGCCCCGGGGCCTTGGGGATCTCGTCCGCGTGCGCGGCGGGCACGGTCAGGGCCGTGGCCCCGAGGGCCAGGGCGAGGACGCGGCCCACGAGCACACGGGGTCGGAGCGTACGGGTCAGACGAGGCATGCGCCGACGCTAGGACCGGCCCCGTGAAGTGTCCATGCGCGTGCGGGAGTTGTTCACGGGGCCGCAACGATCACTCGGCCCCGGGCTCCGGCGCGGTCACGGCCGGATGCCGCTGACGATGTCGGCCGTGGCCGTCAGGCCGTCGTGGATGGTCGGCGCCACGCTCGTGCCCGCGAGGTAGAAGCCGAGCAGACCGCAGACCACGGCGTGCGAGGCCTTCATGCCCCCGCTGCGCAGCAGCACCACCGCGATGATCAGGAGCAGCAGCCCCACCGAGATCGAAAGGAACATCACGGACCTCCTCCGCCACGCCGGCACCGTGGCTTTCGGCGGCAAGTGTGGCGTAGCGGAGGGTTTGTCCGGGTGAGCGGCGTGTCCGCCGGACGAGTGGTGTGCGGGGGCCTGGCCGTGAGGGCCGTTACCCGCGGCGGGCGTCGAGGAACGTCTGGAGGCCCGCGAGGTCGTCGGTGTTGAGGTGGTCGACGCCGGCGTCGAGGAGTTCGGTCCAGACCGCGTCGCGGGCCGGGCCCGGCAGGTCGGGCGTGGCCCAGAAGCGGACGCGCTGCCCGCGCTTGTGGGCGGTGGCGACGATGCCCCGCAGCTTGGCGCGCTCGGCGGGCGGGATCGGGCCGACGCCGTTCCAGGTGAAGTTCAGGGACCAGTTGTCGCTGATGAGCGGCGCGAAGGAGGCGGGCGCCGGGCCGCCGAGGTCGGCGAGGCGGCCGTCGTAGAAGGCGCGGCGCACCGGCTGCGCCTCCATCACCGGGCGGGCCGCGCGGTCGCCGGAGACCACGGCGGTGACCGCGGAGCGGCGGACCTTGCCGTGCGCGTACGTGGTGAACAGGCGCCGGTAGCGCCGCAGATGGCGGTCCAGCTCCCGGTACGTCGACGCGCCCTCGGTCTTGATGTCGATCAGGAGCTGGAACTGGCCGTGCCAGTGGCGGTACACGGAGCCGTGGTGGGCGCGGACGCGGGCGGCGAGGGGCTCCAGGTACAGCGACTCCAGGGTGCGGCTCGGGTCGAGGTCCGCCGGGTCGTGGGCGACGAGGAGCTGGCCGCCGACGAGGAAGATGTCGGCCTCGACGCTGGTGAAGCGGTGGTCGAGGGCGTCCAGGAGGGGCCGGGCGTGCTCGTAGTCGTTGTGCGCGTGGGCCTGCGCGAGGGGGCGCGTGCGGGGGTGGTGGCCGCGCGCGAGCGGGCGGGTGCCCGGTGCGGGGTCGGCCGCGTGGGCGACTCCGGGCGCGGCGACGGCCGTCGCGACGGCCGCGCCGAGGGTGGTCAGGGCTCTGCGACGGGTGACGAGGGCCATGGGGTACCTCCCGAAAGGGCGGAGTGGGGACGGGAATCGGCCGGAGCCTCAGCGAGTGTGGCCTCCGGCCGCAGTGAGTATGGCCTCCGGCTGCCCCGAAGAACCCTTCTGGCCTGGGAGTTGGCGTGATCGACGCCTTCAGTTCACCGCGTGCGCGGCCCCACCCCGCACTCCTCGACCGGCGGCCGGGCGCCGCCTTCGGGTGCGCGCGGCGCGTCGGCGGTGCGCCGAGCCGACGGCGGCCCGCCCCGGCCGCGACGATCCGGCGCCTCAGGGGCCGGGGCGCGACGAGGCCGGACGGCCGCTTTGGGTCTTCCTCCAGCCGCCTGGCATCTGCCATGTGAAATCGCCCCAATGTCTGTAAATGCAAGATGAAGGCAGCTATCTTGTCGCACATGCAGTCCTACACCACCGGCCAGGCCGCGCGTCTGCCCGGCGTCGGCCCCGACACCGCGCACCGCTGGGCGGACGCCGGCCGGGTCGCGGCCCACCGCGACCGGAGCGGGCGCCGCCTCATCGAGGGCCGGGGCCCGGCCGCCTCCTCCCCCGAGGTCGCCCAAGGCGGCATCGGTGAGGAGCTCCGCATGCGGGCCACCGCCCGTGTGCAGTCGACCGGCGTGCACGTCGGCCGCGTCTGACCCTCCGTCCCCAGCGGCACCGCCCGTCCCCGGTCACCGCGTCGTTCCGTTCTCCCGGGCGGCCCCGCGCCGTCCGCAGCAAGAGGAGTTCCCCCGCATGAACACCGCGATCACCAAGCGGCGTGCCGCCGCCGCGCTCGTCACCGCCGCCCTGCTCCTGCCGCTGACGGCGTGCGGCAGCGACGACGACACGAAGGACGAGGGCGGCAAGAAGGACGGCGGCACCCGGCAGCAGGCCGACCTCACCGTCCTCGCCGCCGCCTCCCTCACCGACGTGTTCAAGACCGCGGGCGCCGCCTACGAGGACGCGCACCCGGGCACGAAGATCACCTTCTCCTTCGAGGGCTCCCAGGAGCTGGCCGCCAAGGTCCGCCAGGGCGCTCCGGCCGACGCGCTGGTCACCGCCGACACCAAGACGATGGACGCGCTCGGGTCCGACACCGGCAAGCCGACCGTGATCGCCAAGAACCGCCTGGTCATCGCCACCGGCAAGGGCAACCCGAAGAAGGTCGAGCAGCTCAAGGACCTCGCCGACAAGGATCTGAAGGTGGTCCTCGCCGCGCCCGAGGTCCCGGTCGGCCGCTACAGCGAGCAGATCCTGGACCGGCAGAAGGTCGACGTGAAGCCGGTCTCCCAGGAGCCCAACGTCCGCGCCGTCCTGTCCAAGGTCGAGCTCGGCGAGGCCGACGCCGGTCTCGTCTACAAGACGGACGTCCAGGCCGCGGACGGCAAGGCGGAGGGCGTCGACATCCCCGACGGCCAGAACGCGATCGCCGCGTACCCGGCCGCTACCCTCAAGACGTCCGAGCACTCCGCCGCCGCGGCCGCGTTCGTGAAGTGGCTGAACTCCGCCGAGGCACAGAAGATCCTGCGGGACGCGGGCTTCCAGAAGCCGTAGCCCCCGCGCACCGACCTGGGAATCCCCGATGAGACCACGCCGCGGAGCCGGTGCGCGCCCGCCGCTCACTCTGGCCGTGCCCGCGCTCCTCGCCGTCGCGTTCCTGCTGCTCCCGCTCGTCGGCATCCTCAGCAGGACCGCGTGGGGCGACCTCGGGACGCATCTGACGAGCCCCGGAGTGACCGAGGCGCTCAAGCTCTCGCTGTACGTGTCCTTCTGGGCGCTCGGCCTGTCCCTGGTCCTCGGGGTGCCGCTGGCCTGGCTGCTCGCCCGCGTGGCCTTCCCCGGCAAGGCGCTGGTGCGCTCGCTCGTGCTGCTGCCCATGGTGCTTCCGCCCACCGTCGGCGGGGTCGCGCTGCTGCTCGGCTTCGGGCGGCGCGGCCTGCTCGGGCCGTGGCTGGAGGACACCTTCGGGATCGTCCTGCCGTTCCACACGTCGGGGGCCGTCGTGGCCGCCACCTTCGTGGCCATGCCGTTCCTGATCATCAGCCTCGAAGGCACCCTCGCGGGCATGCGCCTGTCGTACGAAGAGACCGCGGGCTCCCTGGGCGCCTCGCCGGTGCGGGTGTTCTTCACCGTCACGCTGCCGATGGTCGCGCCCGGGCTCGCCGCCGGGGCCGCGCTCACCTGGGCGCGGGCGCTCGGCGAGTTCGGCGCGACCATCACCTTCGCGGGGAACCTGCCGGGCACCACGCAGACCCTGCCGCTCCAGGTGTATCTGCTCCTCCAGGACCAGCCCGAGGCCGCGACCTCCGTGTCGCTGCTGCTGCTCATGATCGCCATGGCCGTCCTCGTCGCGCTGCGCGGGCGCTGGACGGGCGGGACGACCGACCGCGCGGCGCGCCCCCGCGGCCACTCCGCGCCCCCGGCCGACGAGCCCACAAACGGGCCGGAAGCGACCGGGTCCGGCGTGGCCGAGGCGGCGCCGGAGCGCTGGCCCCTGCACGCGGACGTCACCGGCTTCACCGAGCTCACGCTGACGGCCGAGCCCGGCACCACCATCGCCGTCGTCGGGCCGAACGGGGCGGGCAAGACCACACTCCTGCGTGCCCTGCTCGGGCTCACCCCCCGCGCCCACGCCCGGCTGCGCCTCGGCGCGACGGACGTCACCGCGCTGGCGCCGCACCGGCGCGGCGTCGCCTGGGTGCCCCAGGACGGCGCGCTCTTCCCGCACCTGAGCGCCCTGTCCAACACCGCCTACGGCCTGCGCGCCCAAGGGGTGCCGCGCGCCGAGGCCCGCCGCAGGGCGCGGCTCTGGCTCGACCGGCTCGGCGTCGGGCACCTCGCGCACCGCAGGCCCGCGCAGCTCTCCGGCGGCCAGGCCCAGCGCGTCGCCCTCGCCCGGGCCCTGGCGCCGCACCCGCGGCTGCTGCTGCTCGACGAGCCGCTGGCCGCGCTGGACCAGACGACGCGGGCGCACGTCCGCCACACCTTGCGCACGCATCTGGCGGGCTTCGGCGGGGTCTGTCTGCTCGTCACCCACGATCCGGTCGAGGCCGTCTCGCTGGCCGACCGGGTCCTGGTCCTGGAGGACGGGCGGGCCCTCCAGGATGCCTCGCCCGCCGAGGTCACCCGGCGCCCCCGCTCCCCCTGGGTGGCCCGCATGCTGGGGAGCAACGCCCTGGCCGGGACGGGCACCGGGGACGGCACGCTGCTGCTCGCCGACGGCGGGCGCCTGGTGGCCGCCGATCCGCTCGGCGAAGGCGCGCGGGCCCTCGCGGTCATTCCGCCCGAGGCGGTGTCGTTGCACCTGGAGCACCCCGAGGGCAGCCCGCGCAACGTCTGGCACGGCACGGTCCGGGAGATCACCGCGGTCGGCAGCAGGCTGCGGGTCCTGGTCACCGCCGAGAAGGCACCGGACCTCGTCGCCGAGATCACCCCGCAGGCGGCGGCCGAGCTGGGCCTCGCCGACGGCACCCCGGTCTACACGAGCGTGAAGGCGACCGAGGTCACGCTGGTCACGGTCTGAGGCGCGGGATGGGGGCACGGGGTCCGGCTCGTCGGGAGGCTCGTGGGTGAGGTTGCCCGCGTCTCCGTGGTGGCCCGACGCGAACAACCGGCATCCGGATGGGCCCGCCTCGCAGCGTCGGGGAGGGCCCGGTACGGAGTGATCGTTCCTGATGTCAGGCGTTGAGTCGCTCTTGCAGGTGGACGGTCACGGTGTCCCCTTCCTCCTTGCCGATCGCCTTGCGCACCTCCGCCTTCACCGGCAGCTTGTGCGTCCCGTCCCCCAGGGCCATGAACGAACTCCGGAACGGATGGCCGTCGATCGTGCCCCGGACCTTCACCAGGCCGCGGGTGCCGAAGAACGCGGCCGACTCGGGCCACACGACGTAGGTCCAGCCGCCCTTGTCCGGACTCTTCCGCAGGGTTGCGGTGAACTGCTTGTCCATCACGGATACCACCTGTTCAGGAGCCTTCGACGAGGATGAGGTCGTTTCCGTCCGGGTCACGCACAGCGAACATGGGCGGCGCCGCGGGCCCCGTCCGCAGGACCTCCGCATCCGCATCGACGCCGCGTGCGCGCAGGTCCGCGTGATCGGCGTCGGCGTCCCGGGTCGTCAGACGGATCCCGGCCGGGATCCCTTCGGGAACGAGCGCGACAGTCGTCGCCGCCCCGGGCGGCGCCACCTCGATCCAGCGCCCGTCGCCGAAGGGGACGTCCCGGCGCACTTCGAAGCCGAGCTCATCGACGTAGAACTCGATTGCCTTCTGCTGGTCGGTGACGCGCATCCCGACCGTGGCCACCTGTGTGATGTGAGTGGTCCTGCTCATCCCATGCCTCCGCTTCCTTGGTATGCACAAGGTGAGACGGAGGCAAGCGGGGAAACTCATCGTCGGCCACGAGAGGAGACTGAACAGGGCTCGTCGGCAGCCCGAACGTCGCCTGATGCGGCACTAGGGCGCCGACCCGCCGGTCAGCTCGTCCCAGTGCACCGTCCGGTCGCACCACCGCTCCAGGAGCACCTTGTCGTGCCCCACGGCCAGCAGCCCGGCCCCGGCGTCGGCCCGGTACTCCTCCACGGCGGCGACCAGGGCGGCCGTCGTGGACGCGTCGAGCATCGCCGTCATCTCGTCGCAGATCAGCCAGCGGGGCCGCAGGACCAGGGCGCGGGCCAGACAGGCCCGCTGGAGCTGGCCGTCGCTGACCTCGTGCGGGCGGCGGCCGAGCAGGTCGGCGCCCAGGCCGACGGTGCGGGCGAGATCCGCCACGCGGTCGGCGGCCCCGGCGGCGCGGCCGGTGGCCCGGAGGGGCTCCGCGATCAGCTGGGTGAGGGTCAGGCGCGGATCGGCGGAGAGCCGGGGCTGCTGGAAGACCACGCCGAACGCGGTGCGCTGGGCGCGCGGGGCCCGGTGGCGCCAGCCGCGCGCCGCCTCGCCGTCGATGACGACCCGGCCCGCGTCCGGCCGGTGCAGCAGGGCCGCGACCCGGGCGAGCGTCGACTTGCCGCAGCCGCTGGGGCCGAGCAGGCCCACGGACTCGCCGGGCGCGAGAGTGAGGCTGACGTCCCGTACGACGGGGTCGCGGCGGTCGTATCCGGCGGTCAGGGAGCGCAGTTCAAGCACGGGGGGCCTCCAGCGCGGCGGTGACCGGGTGGTGGCAGGCGACGCCCGCCGTGAGCGCGGGCCGGGTCGCGCAGCTCTCGTCGGCCCGCGCGCAACGGGCCGCGAAGGCGCAGCCCTCCGGGAGCGCGGACAGCTCGGGCGGCATGCCGGGGATCGGGGTGAACTCCCGCTCGGGCAGGGCCTCCAGGAGGCCGCGCGCGTACGGGTGACGCGGTCCGGGCTCGCCGAAGAACGCCTCGGCGTCGGCGATCTCGACGACGCGGCTCGCGTACATGACGGCGACGCGGTCGGCGATGCGCCGGGCGGCGGCCAGGTCGTGGGTGATCAGGAGCAGCGCGCGGTCGTCGCCGACGTGGCGGCGCAGTTCGTCGACGGTGCGGTCGACGAGGTCGCGGTCCAGGCCCGTGGTGGGCTCGTCGGCCAGCAGCAGCGGCGCGTCGCCGATCAGGGCGAGCGCGGTGGCGGCGCGCTGGGCGAGGCCGCCGGAGAGCTGGTGCGGGTAGCGGTCGAGGTGGCCGACGGGGAAGGAGGCGCGCTCGGCCGCCGTCTCCGCGGCCGCGCGCAGCGCGGGGCGGCGCACCCCCGTGAGCTCCCGCAGGGTCTCCTCCAGCTGGGAGCGCACGGTGCGTACGGGCGTGAGGTGCGCGGCGGGGCTCTGCGGGACGAGGCCCACGCGCCGGCCGCGCACGGTGCGGGCCAGGGTGCGCTCGTCGGCGGTGAGCAGGTCGAGGCCGCCGAGCAGCGCGGACCCCGCGGTCTCGGCGTTGCCCGGCAGGAGGCCGAGCAGGGCGGAGGCGAGCACGGACTTGCCGCAGCCGCTCTCTCCGACCAGGGCGAGGCATTCGCCCGGCGCGAGGTCGAAGCGGGCGTCGGTGACGGCGGCCACGTGACCGCCGCCGCGCATGCGGAAGCGCACGGACAGGCCGCGGACGGACAGGACGGGACCCTGGGCGGGGCCGGACAGGACGGGACCCTGGGCGGGGCCGGGCGCGGTCACAGCATCAGCTCCGATCGGCGGCGCGGGTTGATCCGCTCGCGCCAGGCACCCGCGAGGCCCGCGATCGCCAGGGTGGGCACGATGATGAACAGGCCGGGGAAGAGCGTGGGCCACCAGTCGCCCGCGAGCAGCGAGCTGCGGGCGCCCTGCACGAGCGTGCCGAGGCTCGCCTGGTGCGTGGGCAGGCCGAGGCCGAGGAAGGAGAGCGCGGACTCGTGCCAGATGGCGTGCGGCACCATCAGGACGGCGGCGAGCCCGGCCTGCGGCAGGACCCCGGGCAGCAGGTGGCGCACGGTCACGCGCCACCGCGAGGCGCCGCCGGAGATCGCCGCGTCGACATAGGGGCGCGAGCGCAGCGACAGGACCTCGGCGCGCACGATGCGGGCGGTGGACAGCCAGTGCGTGAGCCCCACGGAGATCACCACGGGCCAGACGCCGGGACGGAACATCGCGACGACGAAAATGCCGAGCAGCAGGTGCGGGACCGAGGCGAAGACGTCGACGACGCGCATCACGATCCGGTCCACCCAGCCGCCGCAGGCGGCGGCGAGCGCGCCCACCGCGGTGCCGACGACGGTGGCCACCACGGCGGCGACGACGCCGACGAGCAGCGACACGCGCAGCCCGTACACACAGCGCACCAGCAGGTCGCGGCCCACGTCGTCGGTGCCGAAGGGGTGGGCGAGGGAGGGCGGCAGGAGCTTGTCCGCGAGGTGCACGGCCTGCTCGTCGAGGTCGACGACCGGCGGCACGATCAGGACGGCGAGCACGACGGCCGCGACGATCGCGGCGGAGCCCCACACCCGCCACGCGCGCGTGGCCGTGGCCGAGGTGCGCGCGGCGCGCGCGGAGGCCGGGCGCCAGGTGGTCTCAGCCATCGAATCCCACCCTGGGGTCGGCGAGCCCGTACAGCAGGTCCGCGAGGAGGTTGCCGAGCAGGACGGCGGCCGTCGCGAGCGCGGTGAGCGCGGCGAGCAGCGGGAAGTCCACGGAGGTGGCGGCGCCCACGGTGGCCGCGGCGATGCCGGGCCAGCTGAAGACGGTCTCCACGAGCAGGGCGCCGGTGATGAGTTCGGGCACGCGGGAGCCGACGAGGGTGAGCACCGGCAGCATGCCCGAGCGGAAGGCGTGCTTCAGCAGGACGGTGCGTTCGGCGAGGCCGCGGGCGCGGGCACCGCGCACGGGGTCGTCGGCGAGCGCGTCGCCGACGCTCTGCCGCACGTACAGGACGAACCACGGCAGCTGGGAGATCGCGAGGACGGCGGCGGGCAGGATCAGATGGCTGGTGACCTGGTCGAACGTCACCGTCGTACGGGCGGTGTCGGTGAGCCCGCCCGCGGGGAGCACGTCCAGCTTGAGGGCGAACAGCCACATCACGAGGAGGCCGAGCCAGAACGGCGGGGCGGCTTCCAGGGTGTAGGCGAGCGAGGTGATGCCCCGGTCGAGCCAGCCGCCGGGGCGGCGCGCGGCGAGGACGCCGAGGGCCGAGCCGAGCAGGATCGCGAGGAGGAAGGCGGTGGCGGCGAGCAGCACCGACCAGCCGATGCGCTCGCCGATGGCGTCGGCGACGGGCTGGCGCAGCGTGCTGGAGTCGCCGAGGTCGCCCGTCAGTGCCGAGGTGAGCCAGTCCCACCAGCGGCTCACCAGCGGCTTGTCGACGCCGAGGTTGGCGCGCAGCTGGTCGAGGTTCTCCTGGGACGCGGTGAGTCCGGCCGTGCCCGCGTACGCCTTGACGGGGTCGAAGGGCGAGGCCTCGGCGACGGCGAAGACGCCGAAGGTCACGACGAGCAGGACCGGGACGGCGAACACGGCTCGCCGGGCGGCGAGCCGTGCCATGGGCCCCCAGGGGACCCGGCGGGTCCGGGTCCCCCGGTCGCGCCGCTTGTCGGGCGCGGAGGTCACTTCTTCGGCTGCCAGTCCTCGACGTTCCACCACGGGCCGGAGGCCAGGCCGTGGTCGTGCGGCTCGACCTGGGTGGTGAGGTCGCCGAAGGACTTGTTCACCACGTACAGGTGGTCGATGTGCGTGAGGAAGGTGTAGCCGGGGTTCTTCACCAGCTCCCGCTGGATGGTGTCGTACGCGGCTGCGCGCTTGTCCCGGTCGCCGCTCTTGCGGGCGTCCTCCAGGGCCTTGTCGACGGTGGCGTTGTCGTAGTGCGCCATGTTGTTGAAGCCGTCACCGGCGAGCGAGGACTTCAGGAGCGTGTACTGGTCGAAGTCCGGGTCGGCCGGGGAGCCGCCGCCCGCGAGGACCGCGTCCTTGGCCATGCGGGGCTCGATGACCTCCCAGGTGCCGGACTGCACCTCGACCTTGATGCCGAGCTTCTTGGCGTCGGAGGCGTAGGCGAGGGCGTGGTCCTGGCGGAGCTTGTCGCCGGTGAGGTACCAGAGCGGGAACGACGCCTGGACGCCGTCCTTCTCGCGGATGCCGCCCTTGCCGGGCTTCCAGCCCGCCGCGTCGAGGATCTTCTTGGCCTTGGCGGCGTCGAACTTCCGCTCGGTGCCCTTGGTGAACCAGGGGCTGTCCGTCGGGACGGGGCCGTAGGCCTCCTTGCCCGCGCCTTCGAGGATGGAGTCGACCATGGCCTTGCGGTCCACGCCGATGTCGAGGGCGCGCCGCACGGCCGTGTCGCCCGCGACCTTGTTGCCGGTCGGCAGGGTCACGACGCGGTAGTCGAAGGTCTTGGCGGCGTACGTCTTCTTGGCGCCGTCGGAGGCGAAGGTCTCGGCGAGGTTCGGCGGCAGGATGGCGCCGTCGAGGTCGCCGGTGCGCAGCCGGGTGGCGCGCACGTCGTCGTCCTTGATGATCGCCATCGTGAAGTTCTTGATCTTCGGCGCGCCGCCCCAGTAGCCGGGGTTGGCCTTGAAGACGAGCTTCTCGCCCTTGGACCACTTCACCAGCTCGTAGGGGCCGGTACCGACGGGCTCGGTGGAGAAGTCGCCCTTGTTGACGTCCTGCTTGCCCGCGATGTGCTCGGGGGCGATGGGCAGGACCGTGCGCTCGGCGAACGGCGCGTAGGGGTACTTGAGGTGGAAGACGACGGCGTCGTCGCCCTTGGCCTCGACGCTCTTGAGGGCGTCGAGCTCGGTCTTGGAGGCGTTGTTCGTCTTCTTGTCGAGGATCGTCTCGTACGTGAAGACGACGTCCTTGGCCGAGAAGGGCTTGCCGTCGCTGAACTTGACGCCTTCGCGCAGCGTGAAGGTGTAGGTCTTGCCGTCGTCGCTGACCTTCGGGAGCTTCGCGGCGAGCGCGGGCCGCAGCTTCATGTCGGCGTCGTGCGTGAGCAGACCGTCGAAGATCTTGGAGTTGCCGTCCTTGCCGTAGCCGAGGAGCGGGCTGAGCGTCTCGGGCTCGTACGCGATGCCGACGACGGCGGAGTCCTTGGCGCCGCCCGAGCCCTTGCCGTCGTCCGGCGACGAACAGGCCGAGGCGGCGACCGCCAGTGCGGCGGTCGCCGCGACCGCGCCCGTGGTCCGTATGGATCGGGCCCTCATGCTCCACACCCCTACCGAAGATCAATCCTTATTGCGAACAGCTCGCAATTATGCCTCAAGTAATGGGTGTGTAAGGCACGGGTCCCCTACGGCTTTCGGACTACGCGCAGGTCAGGGCGGTGGCAGGGCGACAAGTCCGGCCAGGGCCTCCTTGTGCCGTCCCGCCGTGCCGAGGGCCAGGGAGTCGGCCTTGGCGCGCTTGAGGGCGAGGTGGACGGGGTGTTCCCAGGTCATGCCGATGCCGCCGTGCAGCTGTAGTGCCTCCTCGGCGGCGCGCACGGCGACGGGGGACGCGAAGGCCTGCGCGAGGGCCGTCGCGAGGTCCGGCTCGTCGCTGCCGGTGGCCAGGGCGTCGGCGGCGTTGCGGGCGGCGGCGCGCAGGTTCACCACGTCGAGCCAGACCTGGGCGAGGCGGTGCTTGAGGGCCTGGAAGGAGCCGACGGGGCGGTTGAACTGATGGCGCTCCTTCGCGTGCCGCACGGTCTGCGCCAGGCACCACTCGGCGAGGCCGAGCTGCTCCGAGGCGAGCAGCCCCGCCCCGGCGCGCAGACCGAGGGCCACCGGCGGCGCCGCGTCGGGGGCGAGCGGGCGCGCCGGGGCCGCGTCGAAGGTGACCGTGGCGAGCGGGCGGGTGCGGTCCAGCGAGGTCAGCGGGGTGACGGTGACGCCGCCCCGGTCGGTGTCGACGGCGCACAGGCCGCCGTCGGACGGAACGAGCAGCACGTCGGCGGCGCCCGCGTCCGCGACGCCGGTCACCTCGCCGCGCACGACGCCGTCCGCGTACCGCACGAGCGGGTACGCGTCCCCGGGGGCGGTGGCGAACGGCACGGCGAGCGCGCCCACCGTACGGCCCGAAGCGAGCGCGGCGAGCAGGTCGGCGGCCGCCCCGCCGCAGACGAGCAGCGCCTCGGTGGCGATGACGGCGCTCGTCAGATACGGCACCGGGGCCACCGCGCGGCCGAGCTCCTCCAGGACCACGGCGGCCTCACGGTGCGTGGCGCCCTGGCCGCCCCGGTCCTCGGGCACCAGGAGTCCGGCCAGGCCCATGCCCTCGGTGAGGGCCTTCCACAGCTCGCGGTCGTACGGGGCGTCCGCATCGGTGCGGGCGAGGACGGTGGCCGGGTCGCAGCGGTCGGTGAGGAGGGCGCGCACGGCGGCGCGGACCGCCTCCTCTTCCTCCGTGTGGAGCAGATGGCTCGGCGGGGTCATCGGGTCAGGTCCTTCCAGGCGACGTCCTTGTCGGTGCGCGGTTCCGGCGGCAGGCCGAGGACGCGCTCGGCGACGATGTTCAGCAGGACCTCGCTCGTGCCGCCCTCGATGCTGTTGCCCTTGGCGCGCAGATAGCGGTAGCCCGCCCCGCGCCCGAAGAAGTCGACCCCCTCGGGCCGCCGCATCGTCCAGTCGTCGTACAGCAGCCCTTCCTGGCCGAGGAGTTCGACCTCCAGGCCGCTGATGGCCTGGTTGAGGCGGGCGAAGCCGAGCTTGGCGGCGGAGCCCTCGGGGCCCGGCTGGCCCGCCGCGAGCTGCTGGCGCAGGCGTTCGCCGGTGAGCCGGGCGACCTCGGCCTCCACCCAGAGGGTGAGCAGGCGCTGGTGCAGGTCGTGGGTGCGCAGCTCGGGGCGCTCGCGCCAGGTCCGGGCGAGGGGCTCGATCATGCCGCCCTCGCGCGGCAGGCGCGTGCCGCCGATGGACACGCGCTCGTTCATGAGCGTGGTCTGCGCGACCCGCCAGCCGTCGCCGACCGCGCCGAGCCGGTGGCCGTCGGGGATGCGGACGTCGGTGAGGAAGACCTCGTTGAACTCGGCCTCGCCGGTGATCTGCCGCAGCGGCCGCACCTCGACGCCCGGGTCGGTCATGTCGCACACGAAGTACGTGATGCCGCGGTGCTTGGGCACGTCCGGGTCGGTGCGGGCGATGAGGATGGCCCAGCGGGCGAGGTGCGCGCTGGAGGTCCACACCTTCTGCCCGTTCACCACCCAGGTGTCGCCCTCGCGCACCGCGCGGGTGCCGAGCGCCGCGAGGTCGGAGCCCGCGCCGGGCTCGCTGAACAGCTGGCACCACACCTCGTCGCCGACCCACAGGGGCCTGAGGAAGCGGCGCTTCTGCTCCTCGGTGCCGAAGCCGAGGATCGTCGGCGCCGCCATGCCGAGGCCGATGCCGATGCGGCGCGGGTCGTTGTCGGGGGCGCCCGCGGCCTCCAGCTCGGCGTCCACGACGCTCTGCAGCGGGCGGGGCGCGCCGAGGCCGCCGAGGCCCTCGGGGTAGTGCACCCAGGCGAGCCCGGCGTCGAAGCGGGCCTTCAGGAACGCGGCGCGCTCCGTCGTGCCCGGCGGGTGGGCGGCGAGGAACTCCCGCGTGCGGTGCCGCAGTTCGACGGCGCCGGGCACGTCCGTCGCGGCGGTCACGCGGCCGCTCCGTCCGCGAGCCCGGGCAGCACGACGACGCGCCCGGTGGTGGCCCCGTCGGCGACGCGCTGCACGGCCGCCGCCGCGCCGGCCAGCGGCACCCGCTCGCTCACCAGCGGTTTGACCGCGCCCTTGGCGGCGAGCGCGGTCAGCTGTTCGTGGCAGTCGAGGACGGCCCGCGGGTCCTTCGTGGCGTAAAGACCCCAGTGCAGGCCGACGATCGAGTAGTTCTTCACCAGGGCGTGGTTCAGGGCGGGCGCCGGGATGGTGCCGCTGGCGAAGCCGACGACCAGGAGGCGGCCCTCGAAGGCCAGGCACTTGGCGGACTGGGTGTACGCGGCGCCGCCCACGGGGTCGTAGGCCACGTCGGCGCCGCGCCCGCCGGTGGCGTCCTTCACGGCCGCGACGACGTCGTCCGCGTGCCGGTCCACGACCACGTCGCAGCCGAGTTCACGGGCGACCCGGGCCTTCTCGGCGCCGCCGACGACACCGATGACGCGCGCGCCCGCCGCCTTGCCGAGCTGCACGGCCGCGCTGCCGACGCCGCCCGCGGCCGCGTGCACCAGGAGCGTCTCGCCCGCCTGGAGCCGGGCCCGCCGGTGCAGCCCGAACCAGCCCGTCTGGTAGCCGATGTGCAGGGCCGCGGCCTCGGCGTCGTCGAGGGCGTCCGGGGCGGGCAGCAGCGCCGCGGCGTCCGCGACGGCGTACTGGGCGAAGCCGCCGTGCGGCAGCGCGGGGTTGGCGATGACGCGCCGCCCGTCCGGCGTCGTGCCGCAGACCTCCACGCCGGGCGTGAACGGCAGCGGCGGGGTGATCTGGTACTCGCCGCGGCAGAGCAGCGCGTCCGGGAAGTTGACGTTCGCGGCGCGGACCTCGATCAGCACCTGACCGTCGCCGGGCACCGGCGTGGCCGTCTCTTCGAGCCGCATCACCTCGCCCGGCTCGCCGTTGCGGGGTACGTGCCATGCGTGCATGCGAGGCCTCCACGGGGCGTCGGTGGACCGTGCTCCCGCGCATACTAAGCGGTCGCTTGCCCCAAGGGAACAGGGTCAGCCCGCCGCCGCGGACCGCTTCTTGGGCTGGGCCCGCACGTGCATGCGCTCGCCCTGCGGCCCGAACAGGCTCAGGAACTCGGCGGGTCCCTCACCGGTGGAGCCGAACCAGTGCGGCACCCGGGTGTCGAACTCGGCGGCCTCCCCCGCGGTCAGCACCACGTCGTGCTCGCCGAGGACCAGGCGCAGCCGCCCGGACAGGACGTACAGCCACTCGTAGCCCTCGTGCGTCCGCGGCTCGGGCTCGGCCGCGCGCTGGGGCTCGATGACCTTGTACGCCTGGAGTCCGCCGGGCTGGCGGGTCAGCGGCACCATCGTGCGGCCGTGGCGGACGATCGGCTTGGCGCGCACCCGGGGGTCGCCGACGGGCGGGGCGCCGACCAGCTCGTCCAGGGGCACCTGGTGGGCGCGGGCGATGGGCAGGAGCAGTTCCAGGCTCGGCTTGCGCCCGCCCGACTCGAGGCGGGAGAGGGTGCTGACGGAGATGCCGGTGGCGGCGGAGAGCCCGGCGAGCGTGGCGCCGCGCTCCTTGCGGATCTTGCGGAGGCGGGGGCCGACGGCGGTGAGGACCGGGTCGGTCGCGCCGTCGTCCCCCTCGGGGGTGTGACTCTCTTCGCGTGCCATGCGCCCATTGCAGAATCGGCAACGCGTGCTGTCAAACCCGCATCATCCCCGCGTCATCGGCCCCCGCCCGAAGGCGTCAGCGGCCGAAGACCTGGAACGCCACCGCGGGGATCCCGCCGAAGCGCGGCGCGAGCTGTTCGGCGATGCCGCCGAGGAACGACCGGCAGTACTTCTCCGGGTCCTCGTCGGTAAGGGCCTCCAGATAGGCGCGGTGTTCGAGCAGGGAGCGGACGGAGCGCTCCAGGCCCGGCCGCGCGTCGACCGCGTGCGTGGGCCGGTCCGTCCCGGCCACGGCGACCCAGCGCACCCCGTTCCACGGCTCCAGGCCCTGCTCGGTCAGCTCCGGGAAGATCCAGCGGTTGCCCGCGTCGGCCACCGCGTCCAGGGTGGCGCGGCCGACGGCGACGTGGTCCGGGGTGTTCCAGGCGACGCCGCCCCACGTGTCCTGGTAGTTGAGCGTGACGACCAGCTCGGGCCGGTGCCTGCGGATCGCGGCGGCGATGTCGCGGCGCAGCGCCGTGCCGTACTCGATCACGCCGTCCTTGTGGTCGAGGAACTCGACGGTGTCCACGCCGACGACGGCCGCGCTCGCGCGCTGCTCCCGCTCGCGCACCGGGCCGGCCTCCGCGGGCGCCAGGGTGTCGATGCCCGCCTCGCCGCGGGTCGCGAGGAGGTACGCCACCTCGCGGCCCGCGTCGGTCCAGGAGGCCACGGCGCCCGCGCAGCCGTACTCCAGGTCGTCCGGGTGGGCGACGACGGCGAGGGCCCGCTGCCAGTCCTCGGGCAGGGGGGCCAGTTGTTCGGGCGCTGTCGTGCTGGTGTTCTGCGGCTCGGTCATGCGCGCAGCCTAAGCGCTGTGCCGTGCCGTCGTTCGCCCGCGGGTACGCGGACTTCGTCGTGCCCGCTCAGTCGGTGTCAGATCTCGCCCCGCACCAGGTCGAGGAGCCGGCCGAGGACCCGGTCGCCGCTCGCGCGCAGGCCGTCGTGCTCGTACTCGTCGGTGACCCAGGTGCGCAGGCCCCCGATCGTGCGGGCGGTGCGCAGCGCGTCGGCGGTGTCGACGTACAGGTCGTCGTGGTAGACGGCCGCGGCGACCGGCACCTCGTTCGCGGCCAGGCGCTCGGCGTCGTACAGCGGGGCCCAGTCGGCGCGTTCGGCGAGCAGGTCCGCGGTCTCGCGCAGCGGGCGCAGCGCCGGGTCGCAGTCGAACATCCAGCGCTGCACGGCCTCCCCGGTGAACAGGACCGGTTCGCCGCCCGCGAGGCTCTTGCCCGCGTCGAACGCGGGGAACTCGCCGCGCACCCGCTCGGCCGACCACGCGGTGGGCCGCCCGCCTTGGGCGTAACAGGCCTCGTGCAGCAGGGCGTACAGCGGGTGTCCCGCGTACGACAGGAGCGCCTGGGCCTTCTCCTGGAAGGCGTCCGACAGCGCGTGCCCGCCGGGGGTGCGCACGAAGGCGTCCTCCAGGAGGTAGTGCAGGCGGTGGCTGCCGTCGCCGGTGCCGAGGAGGATGCCAAGCGCCTGGAAGGCCTCGACGGTGAAGCGGTAGCCGCCGTTCAGGACCGGCTCGTGCTCGGCGGCGTACTCGGCGACGCGCCGGGCCCGCTCGACGTCCTGCGGGTAACGCGCGTAGTGGGCGAGGGACTTGCGCTCCATCCGCGGATACGCGGCGCGGTACACGTCGTCCGCGTGTCCGTCGAGCGTCGGGAGCCCTCCGGTGATCAGCGCGGCCGCCAGGCCCTCGGGGGCGGCGCAGAGGTAGTGCGTGGCGCAGAAGCCGCCGAAGCTCTGGCCGAGGACCGTCCAGGGGGCGCCGCCGGTGACCTCGTGCCGGATCGCCTCGCAGTCGCGCACGATCGCGTCGGCGCGGAAGTGGCCCAGGTAGTCGGCCTGTTCGCGGGGGCCGCCGCGCAGCGGCAGGGTCTGGCGGTTGGCGGGCGTCGACGCGGCGGTGCCGCGCTGGTCGAGCAGCAGCACGCGGTGGTCGCGCAGGGCGCGGCCGAGCCAGGCCTGCTTGCCGACGAAGCGGTCGGACCCGAAGCCGGGGCCGCCCTGGAGGTACACCAGCCAGGGCAGCTCCGCGCCCTGCCGCGCCGCCGCCACGCACTCCCGCGCGAACAGCTCTATCCGCTCCCCCGCCGGGTCCGCGTGGTCGAGCGGGACGCTGAACCGGCGGTCGGTGAGCACGACTCCGGGCTGACGGTAGGTGGGGCTCAAGGCATCTCCTCAGCAGTGCGCGGAAGCGGAACCGTCCTAGTGGAGCACACCGCCCACCGGGGCTCGTGCGCCGCCGTCCGCGCCAGTACGCTCGGGCCATCCGATGATCGACGAGGAGGAACGCACCATGCGTGTCGCACTCTTCCTGACGTGTGTCAACGACACGCTCTATCCGCGCACCGGCCGCGCCACCGTGAAACTCCTGACCAGGCTGGGCGTCGAGGTGGACTTCCCGGAGGCCCAGACCTGCTGCGGACAGGCGCACTACAACACCGGCTACCGCCACCAGGCGGAGCCGCTCGCCCGGCACTTCTCCGATGTCTTCGCGGGGTACGAGGCGATCGTGACGCCGTCCGGCTCGTGCGGGGCGATGGTGCGCGAGCTGTATCCGCGCCTCGGCGAGCGGGCCAGGACCGAGGGCCGCGGCGGACAGCTCGCGGCGGCCGTGGCGCCGGTGGTGCCCCGGACGTTCGAGCTCACCGAGTTCCTGGTGGACGTCCTGGGCGTCACGGACGTCGGCGCGTACTACCCGCACACGGTGACGTACCACCCGACGTGTCACGGCCTGCGCTCGCTCGGGCTCGGCGGCCGGCCGACGAGGCTGCTCGGCGCGGTGCGGGGGCTGGACCTCGTGGAGCTGCCGGGCGCCGAGGAGTGCTGCGGCTTCGGCGGCACCTTCGCCGTGAAGAACCCCGACGTGTCGGCCGCGATGGGCGCCGACAAGGTGCGCAACGCGGAGTCGACCGGCGCCGGGGTGCTGTGCGCGGCGGACAACTCCTGTCTGATGCACATCGGCGGCACGATGTCCCGGCTGCGGACCGGCATGCGGCCCGTCCACATCGCCGAGATCCTGGCGAGCACGGAAGAGGAGCCCCTGGCATGAGCGGCACCTTCGTGGGCATGCCCGCGTTCCCCGAGGCGGCGCGCGCCGCCGTCGGCGACGCCACGCTGCGCGCCAATCTGCGGCACGCCACCCGCACCATCCGCGACAAGCGGGCCCGCGCCGTCGCCGAACTCGACGACTGGGCGCACCTGCGCGAGGCGGGCAAACGCATCAAGGACCACACGCTGCGCCACCTCGACCACTATCTGCTGCGCCTGGAGGAGGCGGTGACGGCGGCGGGCGGCACCGTGCACTGGGCCGCCGACGCGGCCGAGGCCAACCGCATCGTGACCCGGCTCGTCGTGGCGACCGGTGAGCGCGAGGTCGTCAAGGTCAAGTCGATGGCCACCCAGGAGATCGGCCTCAACGAAGCCCTGGAGGCGGCGGGCGTCCGTGCCTACGAGACCGACCTGGCCGAGCTGATCGTGCAGCTCGGCCGGGACCGCCCCTCGCACATCCTGGTGCCCGCCATCCACCGCAACCGCGGCGAGATCCGCGACATCTTCCGCGCGGAGATGGGGCGTTGGGGCCGCCCCGCCCCGGACGGGCTCAGCGACGCGCCCGCCGAGCTCGCCGAGGCGGCGCGGCTGCACCTGCGGGAGAAGTTCCTGCGCGCCAAGGTCGCCGTCTCCGGCGCCAACTTCATGGTCGCCGAGACCGGCACGCTGGTCGTCGTCGAGTCCGAGGGCAACGGCCGCATGTGCCTGACGCTCCCGGAGACCCTGATCTCCGTCGTCGGCATCGAGAAGGTCGTGCCGACGTGGCGGGACCTGGAGGTGTTCCTGCAGACCCTGCCGCGCTCCTCGACGGCCGAGCGCATGAACCCGTACACGTCGACGTGGACGGGCACCACGGACTCCGACGGCCCCCGGGCCTTCCACCTGGTCCTGCTCGACAACGGCCGCACCGACGCCCTCGCCGACGAGGTCGGCCGCCAGGCGCTGCGCTGCATCCGCTGTTCGGCCTGCCTCAACGTGTGCCCGGTGTACGAGCGTGCGGGCGGGCACGCCTACGGCTCGGTGTACCCGGGGCCGATCGGCGCGATCCTCAGCCCGCAGCTGCGGGGCACGGCGAGCGAGGTCGACGCGTCGCTGCCGTACGCGTCGTCGCTGTGCGGCGCCTGCTACGAGGTGTGCCCGGTGGCCATCGACATCCCCGAGGTCCTGGTGCACCTGCGGGAGCGGGTCGTCGAGGGCGGCGAGGTGACCCGCCGCGGGGTGCGGGTGCGGCTGCGGCCCGCCAAGGGGCACGCGGCGGAGCGGGCGGCGATGCGGGCCGCGCGGTGGGTCTTCCGCCACCCCGGCGCCCTGCGCGCGGGCCAGCGCCTGGCCTCGCGCACCCGGGCCGCGCACCCCCGGACGCTGCCGGGGCCCGGCCGGGCGTGGAGCGCCACGCGGGACCTGCCGCCGGTGCCCGCCGAGCCGTTCCGCGACTGGTGGCGGCGTACGCACGGCGAAGGGAGCGGGACGTGAGCGGCAGGGACGTGGTCCTCGGCCGGATCAGGCGCGCCCTCGGCCCGGCGCCGGACGACGCCCACGACCCGCACGCCGTCTACGACGCGGCCGTGCCGCGTGACTATCCGCGCGAGCACGGGACGCGCACCGGGGCCGCCACCGTCGACCTGCTCGCCGAGAACCTCGCCGACTACCGGGCGGTCGTGCACCGCGTCGACGCGGACGGCCTCCCGGAGCTCCTCGCGCGGCTGCTCGCCGCGCGGGGCGCGCGGACGGTGCTCGTCCCGCCCGGCCTGCCGCCGGGGTGGCTGACGGCCGCCGGCCCCGTCCGCGTCCACGACCGGGCGGCGCACACGCCGCAGGAGCTTGACCGCGTCGACAGCGTCGTGACGGGCTGCGCGGTCGCCGTCGCCGAGACCGGCACGATCGTCCTCGACGGCTCCCCCGACCAGGGCCGCCGCCGGATCACGCTGGTCCCCGACCACCACGTCTGCGTCGTCCGCGTTCCCGAACAGGTCGTCGCGTCGGTGCCGCTCGCCCTCGAACGGCTCGATCCGCGCCGCCCGCTCACCTGGATCTCCGGCCCCTCCGCGACCAGCGACATCGAGCTGGACCGGGTCGAGGGCGTGCACGGGCCGCGCACCCTTGAGGTGGTGCTGGTGAGCGGGGCGTGACCGGCGCGGCTAGCGTGAGGGGATGATCCGGTTCGAGCAGGTGACCAAGCGCTACCCGGACGGCACGACGGCCGTGGACGACCTCTCCTTCGAGGTCGCCGAGGGCGAGCTGGTCACGCTCGTCGGCCCGTCCGGCTGCGGCAAGACGACCACGATGATGATGGTGAACCGGCTGATCGAGCCGACGTCGGGACGCATCTTCGTGGACGGCGCGGACATCGCGGGCGTCGACCCCGTGCGGCTGCGCCGCCGCATCGGCTACGTCATCCAGCAGGTCGGCCTCTTCCCGCACCGCACGGTCCTCGACAACACGGCGACCGTGCCCGCGCTCGTCGGCTGGAAACGGGCCAGGGCGCGGGCCCGCGCCGCCGAACTCCTCGACCTGGTGGGCCTCGACCCGAAGACGTACGGGTCGCGCTACCCGGAGCAGCTCTCGGGCGGGCAGCGCCAGCGCGTCGGCGTGGCCCGCGCGCTGGCCGCCGATCCGCCGGTGCTCCTGATGGACGAGCCGTTCGGCGCCGTGGACCCGGTGGTGCGCGAACGCCTGCAGAACGAGTTCCTGAGCCTCCAGCGCACCGTGCGCAAGACCGTCCTGATGGTCACGCACGACATCGAGGAGGCGGTGCGGCTCGGCGACCGGGTCGCCGTGTACGGGCAGGGCCGCATCGAGCAGTTCGACACGCCGGGCGCGGTGCTCGGCACGCCCGCCACCCCGTACGTCGCCGAGTTCGTGGGCGCCGACCGGGGCCTCAAGCGGCTCTCGGTGACCGTGATCGAGGCGGACGACCTGGAGCAGCCGCCGGTCGCCCGCCTGGAGGAGCCGGCGGCGCAGGCCGCGGCCCGGCTGCGGGCCGACGGCGCGCGCTGGGCGATGGTCCTGAACGCCTCAGGCGATCTGCACGGCTGGGTCGGCGTCGACGAGGTCGCGCTCGCCGGGGACGGCGCCGCGGTCGGCGACCTGGCCCACCGCATGAACGCCTGGCTGCCCGTGGGGGCCTCCCTGAAGCAGGCCTTCGGGGTGATGCTCCAGCACGACGCCGGGTGGGTCGCCGTGGTGGACGGCGCCCGCTTCGTGGGGGTCCTCACCCCGGCGAAGCTGCACGAGGCGCTGCGGCGGTCGGTGGACGCCGATGCCCAGGGGGTGGGCAGGGACGAGGTGGAGTTCGACTCGGTCGCCGACGCGTGACGCTGCGCTGTGCGGTGCTCGGGCGGGGCCGGTGTGGGTGCGGCCGCATTTCGGCTGCGGGCCGTGTGTGGTTGCTCGCGCAGTTCCCCGCGCCCCTTTGGGGGCGGTCCCCCGTCAGGGCGGTCTTCAGGCGCGGCGGGCCAGTATGTATGCCCTGTGTGTCTGTGCTTCGTCGGGGACCGGGGCGCGTTCCATGCGCATGTCGATGGTGAAGCCCGCCTGCTCCAGGAGCGCGGTCACGTCGTCGGTCGCAAGGAAGCGGAAGTCCAGGTTCACGTCGTGGCCCCACCACTCGTCCAGGTGGCGGACCTCCGTGCCGATGTGGAAGGACACCAGCAGGAGGCCGGAGGGGCGCAGCACCCGGTGAGCCTCCACGAAGGCGGGCAGGAGTTCGTCCGGGGTCAGGTGGATGACCGTGTAGAGGGCGGCGGCCGAGCCGAACTCGCCGTTCCCGGCGGGCAGCGACAGCAGGTCGCCCTCGCGGAACTCCACGCCGGGGTGGCGCCGGCGGGCCTCGGCGACCATCCCCGGGGACAGGTCGATGCCGACGGCACGGGCGCCGAGGCCGACGAGGTGGGATGCCACGTGGCCGGGGCCGCAGCCGAGGTCGGCGATCGGGGCGCCGGGCTCCGTCCGCTCCACGAGACAGGCCAGGAGCGCCCGGTCGAGCGGCTTGGCGTCGAGTTCGTCGTCCAGCCTGGTCGCGTACTCCTCGGCGACCGTGTCGTAGCTGCGCCGGACTGCTGCGTGGTCCCCGTGATCAGACATGCGGGCCAGCATGGCAGGTGCGGTGTCGCGGCCCTACAGCAGGCCCTTGTCCTTGAGGTACTTCTTCGCGACGTCCTCGGGCAGTCTGCGCCAGCTGTCGACCTGGCGGTTCATGTCGGCCAGGTCGTCCGTGGTCAGGACGGTGTTGAGGCGGCCCAGGGCGCGGGCGACGCCCTCGCTGCCCGCGCGGGAGCGGTTGACGACGGGGACGACGTAGTCGGCGTTCTGGAGGTGCTTGTCGTCGGCGAGCAGGACGAGGCCGAACTCGTCGAGGGTGGCGTCGGTGGACGTGGTGAGCACCATCTGGTCCTGGCCGCTCTGCACCGCCTTCTTGGCCTGGGTGGTGCCGACGCCCTTGGGGTCGACGGCGGTGACGTCGATGCCGTACACCTTCTTCAGGCCGGGTTCGCAGTACGGGCGCCGGACGCACTCGTCGCCCGCGGCGAGGCGCACCTTGAGACCCGATGCCCCCAGATCGGTGAGGGTCTTGAGGCGGTGCTCGCGGGCGTAGGCGGCCGCGACCGCGAAGGCGTTCTGGTCGACGGCCCTGCCGGGGTCGAGGACGGTCAGGCCGCGCGGGGCCGCGAGGGCGCGCAGGGCCTTCATGGTGGTGTCGAGGTCGGGTGAGCCGACGGGCTCGGCGTCCGCGCCGTTGACCTTGGCGTTCAGCCAGTCCGCGAAGGTCGCCGCGTACTCGGGCACGACGTCGATCTGGCCGGACTCCAGGGCGGGTTCGTACAGCTCGCGGTTGGCGACGGACAGGAACTCGGTGCCGTATCCGGCCTTCTTCAGGAGCTGCGCGTACATGTGCGCGAGCAGATCGCTCTCGGTGAAGCCCGCGGAGCCGACGACCAGGTGCTTGCTGTCGCCCGGCGGCAGGCCGGCCTCGCCCCGGTCCTCCAGGGCCGGGCCCGAGTCGCAGCCGGAGGCGAGGACGGCGGCCGCGAGGAGCACGCCGCCCAGCAGGCGGGTGCGCCATGAGGTCGCGGCGGGCCGCCCGCGGCGGGGGCCTCGGGCGGAGCGGACGCGCCGTGTCATGGGACTCTCCTTCCGCGCGCCGGGCGGGACCGGCCGGGCGCGAGCCGCTCCGCCGCCTCGAAGCACGCCTCGACGGCCAGGGCGAAGACGGCCACGAGGACCGCGCCCGCCACGACCTGCGGAGTGCTGGCGAGGTTGAAGCCCGCGGTGATGATCCGGCCGAGCCCGCCGCCGCCCGCGAGCGCCGCGATGGTGGCCGTGGCGACGAGCTGCACGGCGGCGATGCGCACCCCGCTCATGATCAGCGGGAGCGCGAGCGGTGCCTCGACCCGCCACAGCATCTGCCACCCCGTCATGCCCATGCCGCGCGCGGCCTGGACGACGCCCCGGTCGACCTCGCGCATCCCGACGTACGCGTTGGTGAGCAGCGGCGGCACGGCGAACAGCACGAGCGCGACCACGGTGGGCCCCTCGCCCCACTTGCCGACCGGGGTGAGCAGCAGCAGGACGAGGACCGCGAAGGTCGGCACGGCCCGGCCGACGTTGGAGATGTTGACGGCGAGCGCCCCGCCCCTGCCGAGGTGGCCGAGCACGAGCGCGACGGGCAGCGCGATGAGACAGCTGATCAGCAGGCACACCACCGTCAGGACCAGGTGCTGGACGAGGCGGTGCCAGATGCCGCCGTCGCCCGTCCAGTGCGCGGAGGTGCTGAGCCAGTCCCAGGCGTCGCCGAGGGTCTTCACGCGCGCCCCGCCCTCGTCCAGGGGGTGAGCAGGCGCTGGACGCCGAGCAGCGCCACGTCGGCGGCGACGGCGATGACCACGCACAGGACCGAGGCGGTGAGGACCTGCGCCTTGAAGTAGGTGTTCATGCCCGCGTAGATCAGGTTGCCGAGGCCCCCGAAGCCGACGATGGCGCCGACGGTGACGAGCGAGACGGCGGAGACGGTGGCGATGCGCAGGCCCGCCATGGCGGCGGGCAGCGCGAGCGGCAGCTCCACGGTCAGCAGCAGCCGGATCGGTCCGTAGCCCATGCCGCGGGCGGCCTGCCGGGTGTCCTCGGGCACGGCGCGGAGCCCGGCGAGGATGTTCCGGACAAGGAGCGTCAGCGAGTACAGGACGAGCCCGGCCACGACGAGCGAGGCGGACAGGCCGTACACGGGCAGCAGCAGCGAGAACATCGCGAGCGACGGGATCGTGTACAGCACGGTGGTGACAGCGAGGACGGGTCCGGCGGCGAGGCCCCAGCGGCGGGCGAGCACGGCCAGGGGCAGCGCGACGGCGAGCCCGATGAGGACGGAGACGGCGGTCAGCTCCAGGTGCTGGAGGACGGCGTCGAGGAGGATCCGGCGGCGGGTGCTCAGATACTCGCCGCAGATCCACTCGTTGCGGGCCAGGCAGTCGTCCGGGGGCGTCACCCGTCCATTCCACCGGCGGCGGCGCGCCGCGGCGCGTCTTGCTGGACCGTACGGGGGCCGCCCCCTGTCGGCAGGGCGGCCGTGGGCCCTATGCTTCCGGGCCGGTGCGTCCAGGGAGGACTGTTGACTGTCGGACCCGCGACCAGCGAGACCGTCTACGAACCGGTGCCCTATTGGGCCAGGATCCCGCACGGGATCTGGCTCCAGGAAGCCACGTCCGTCGCCGTCGACTCGGACGACCGGGTCTACGTCTTCAACCGCGGCAACATGCCGGTCCTGGTCCTCGACCGGGAGGGCGACGTCGTCGACATGTGGGGCAACGACACGCCGTTCACCGGCACGGAGCTGATCGAGAACCCGTACGGTGCGCTGACCCCGCGCTGGAAGGGCTGCCGCTTCCTGCATCCGCACGCCGTCACCGTCGACCACGAGGACCACCTCTGGCTCGTCGACGACATCGGCAACAAGATCACCAAGACGGACCGCGCGGGAAACACCCTGCTCGTGCTCGGCACCGGAAGCCCGAGCGGCTTCCAGAGCGGCGAGCCCTTCAACCGCCCTACCGACGTGGCGATTTCCCCGCTGACGGGCGACGTCTTCGTGACGGACGGGTACGGCAACTCCCGCGTGCACCGCTTCGACGCGCGCGGCCGCCATCTGCTGTCCTGGGGCGCGCCCGGAAGCGACGACGGGCAGTTCAGCCTCCCGCACAACATCGCCCTGCTCGGCGACGACGCGGTGATCGTGTGCGACCGCGAGAACCACCGCGTGCAGGTGTTCTCCCTGGACGGCGATTTCCGCGCCTCCTGGCACGCCCACAAGGCGGTCGCCGTCTGCGCGGGCAAAGGCGCGGACACCCATGTGTACGTCGCCGAGCAGGGGCCGCCGCCGGTCCAGTACGGCGTGCCCGGGCTCGGCCACAAGGTGCGGGTGTACGACCGGGACGGCCGCCGCGTCACCTCGTTCGGCGCCGACCTGCCCGGGGAGGCCCCGGAGCAGTTCAACTGGCCGCACAGCGTGGCCGTGGACTCCGAGGGCAGCGTGTACGTGGCGGAGGTGTCCTACGTCGAGGTGGGCAGCGGGCTCACGCCGCCGCGCGAGCTGGTGAGCCTGCGCAAGTGGCGGCGCGCCCGGGGGTGAGGGCGCGCGGGGCGGCGCGGGCCGCCGGGGCCCGTGCCCGGTCCCCCGCGTACGCCTTTGCGAATCCCCGCCCGACGGGGTGAACCACGCCAGGTGGCACGAACTCGCCCTGCACCCAGGACATTTAAGGCTGTACCGCCGCAACGGGACTCCTTGACACCCCGGATTGGTATAGGCCAACATCCGGCACGGTCGCCCGCTTCGCCGCGGTCAACCGATTCCGACCGCACTGCCCGTCGCGCGCCCCTGTGGAGGTCTCCCATGGCAAGCACCAGCCACCCGCACCTCACCCGCCTTGCCAACTCCGTCCTCCAGCCGGGGTTCGTGGGCACGACCGCGCCGGACTGGGTGCGGCGCAGGATCGCCGACGGGCTCGCCTCCGTGGTGCTGTTCGGGCGCAACATCGAGAGCCCGGAGCAGGTCGCCGCGCTCACCGCCGAGCTGCGCGCCGAGAACCCCGATCTGATCGTGGCCATCGACGAGGAGGCGGGCGACGTCACCCGCATCGCCGCGCGTACCGGCGCCTCCTGGCCCGGCAACCTCGCCCTCGGCGCCATCGACGACCCCGACCTCACCGAGCGCGTCGCGCGGGACATCGGCCGCCAGCTCCGCGAGATCGGCGTGTCCCTCGACTTCGCGCCGAGCGCCGACGTCAATTCCAACCCGATGAACCCCGTCATCGGCGTGCGCTCCTTCGGCGCCCGCACCGACGTCGTCTCGCGCCACACCGCCGCCTGGATCCGGGGCCTGCAGTCCGCCGGGGTCGCCGCCTGCGCCAAGCACTTCCCCGGCCACGGCGACACAGCCGTCGACTCCCACCACGGCCTGCCGCGGTTCACCGCCGACGCCGAGGAGATCGCCCGCACCGCGCTCCCGCCGTTCACCGCCGCGATGGAGTCGGGCGTACGCGCCGTCATGACCGCGCACATGCTCGTGCCCGCGTACGACGCGGAGCTGCCCGCGACGCTCAGCCCCGCGATCCTCGGTGACGTGCTCCGCGGCCAGTTGGGCTTCACCGGCCTCGTCGTCACCGACGGCATCGAGATGAGCGCCGTGTCCGGGCCCTACGGCATCGCCGGTGCCACCGTCCGCGCGGTCACCGCGGGCGTGGACGCGGTGTGCGTCGGCGGCGAGAGCGCCGAGCAGTCCACCGCCGACGAGCTGCGCGACGCCCTGGTGCGGGCGGTGCTCGACGGCACGCTGCCCGAGGAGCGCCTGGCCGAGGCGGCGGGCCGGGTCGGGGAGTTCGCCGCCTGGTCGGCCGGTCTGGGCCGACAGGCCGCCCCGGCGGCGGACGCCTCCGACATCGGCCTGGTCGCCGCGCGGCGGGCGGTGCGCGTGCACGGCGAATCCGGCGCCAAGCTCCCCCTGACCGCCGATCCGCACGTCGTCGAGCTGTCCCCGACGATGAGCCTCGCCGTCGACGGCGCGACCCCCTGGGGCGTCGCCGAGCCGCTGCGCGCGCTGCGCCCCGGCACCACGTCCGTGCGCGTCGGCGAGGCCGAACTCACCCGCGACGCCGAACTCCTCGACCGCGTCGCCCTCGCCCCCGCCAGCGGCCGCGAGCTGGTCGTGGTGGTCCGGGACGCGGCCCGCCACCCCTGGATGTCGAAGGCGCTCACGGGCCTGGTGAACAGCCGCCCCGACGCCCTCGTCGTCGAGATGGGCGTGCCCGCGGGCGACCGGGTCGGCGCCGTCCACCTGACCACGTACGGCGCCACGCGCGTGTCCGGGATCGCCGTCGCGGAGGTGCTCGCCGGAGCCGCGTGAGCGTAGTTCCGCCGCTTCGACGGCGTACTCACCCCTGGCGATACGACCCACTCAACGGCGTCCGCGCAGCGGCGCCCGCGCAGTTCGACAGCGGCGTGCGGGACCTCTCCCGCACGCCGCTGACCAGTACAGACGCCGCCAATGCGGGCGTCAGGTGAGCAGCCGGACACACCAACACAGCTCGTCAGGACGGGGCTTGACTCCACCGATGGCCTAGTCCATCTTTGGAGCACCCAAGAGCTGGTCTAGTCCTTTGCGGCCCCGTCGGGCCGCCGTCCCGCACTCGCCACCACCGTCGCTCGAACCGACCCGCCGGGGCGCGCCGCGCCCGGCCCTCACCTTCCGGCCGGGGGAACACCGCTGTTCCCCCGGCCGCGTCGGCGACAGCGCTTCCACCGCTTCCGTCCGCCTCCGCCCGAGGCTCCCCCACGCCCGGAACCACGAAGCCGCGGTCGCTCCTGCCCGCTCGACACCCCTCACCACGCCAGGAGTACGTGCATGCCCGCACCCGCCGCCCCTCTGCACCGAGCCGCGTCCCCGACCCCGTACTTCAGCGCCGACGGCGAGACCTACCTCGCGCAGACGCCCCTGAAGGACATCCGCAAGTCCCGCCCGCTGCGCGTCCTGACCGAGGAGGAGTACGCCTTCTGGCAGACGTACGGCTACGTCGTGGTCGAGGAGGCGATATCCGCCCGGGCGGCGCGCCGGCTCCTCGACTTCACCTGGGAGTTCCAGGGCCTCGACCCGGACCGGCCCGAGACCTGGTACGAGGAGCGGGAGTTCCGCACCGACCTCGACCGGGACCTGTACGTCTACGGCTTCGTCGAGGCCTACCACCACCAGCTGCTCTGGGACAGCCGCCAGACCCGGCGCGTCTACGACGCGTTCGTCGACGTGTGGGACTGCGAGGAGCTCTGGGTCACCCTCGACCGGCTGAACCTCAATCCGCCCAACGTCAAGAACCGCTCCCGCTCGCTGATCGCGCCCACGGACGAGGGCTTCGACATCGAGCTGCACTGGGACGTCGACTCCACGCTGAGCGTGCTGCCGCAGCGCGTCCAGGGCATCATCGCGCTCCACGACACCGAGGCCGAGCTCGGCGGCTTCCAGTGCTCGCCCGAGCTGTTCCGCCACTTCGACCGCTGGCGGCTCGACCAGCCCGCGGACCGCGACCCGGTGCGGCCGAACGCCGACCCCGCCCGGTTCCCCGTGGTCCGGCCCGAGCTCAAGGCGGGCGACCTGCTGATCTGGAACGGCATGCTGGCCCACGGCGTGGCGCCCAACACCTCCGCCGACGGGGTCCGGGCGGTGCAGTACCTGTCGATGATGCCCGCCCTGGAGGAACACCACGCCCTGCGCACGTCCCGGGTCGAGTCCTGGCGGCACCTGAGCACCCCGGACTGGAACACGACCCTGCTCGGCGACGCCCGGCTGCCCGAGGCCGAGCGCTACGGCACCGCCACCCTCACCGGCCTGGGCGAGAGGCTCCTGGGGCTCACGCCCTGGCACTCCGCCGACGCCGACCGGTGAGGCGGGGAGCCGACATGCGCAAGATCTGCCTCGCCCTGCCCACCGACCGGGCCTGCGTGCCCATGGTGACGGCGCTCGGCCAAGAGGCCGCCCACGCCGTCGCGCACTTCGACGTCGAGGTGCACCTGCTGATCCTCGACTCCGCCGAACCGACCGCCTTCGCGGAGCACGCCCGGGCCGCGCGCGCCGCCATCGGCACCCCGCGCGTCGTCGTCCACCACCTCGGCGAGGCCGCCCAGCGCGTCTTCCTGCGGCAGGTGATCCAGCGCTCCGGCCTGCCGAAGCCCGAGCTGCTGCTCGACCTCATGCTGCCCGCCGAACCGTCCTACGGGGCCTGCACCAACCGGGCCTTCCTGATCGCGAGCGCCCTGGGCTGCACGTCGGTGCACCGCAGGGACTCCGACAGCCGCTACCAAGTGCGCGACGGCACGACCGTGTTCCCCATCCACCAGGAACTCACCTCGCTCGGCAAGCGCGCGGGGGACGCCGTCTCCGGCGTCACGGAGACGACCCTCGGCCCGGCGCACGCGGACAAGCCGGTGGTCCTCGTGGGCAGCTCCTTCATCGGCGAACTGTCCGTCGACATCAGCGAGATCCGCGACCTCGACCCCGACGCCTACCACGACGTCGTCAGTCTCTGGGCCCCCGCCGACTGGTCCCAGGACGACAAGCGCGCTCTCGTCGAGGAGTCCTTCACGGGCGCGGGCACCGCGCCGTTCACCGAGGACCACGCGGTCCTCGCCCTCGTCGACCCCATGCGCGTCGACATGTGCAACGTCAGCTTCCACCAGGTGCACGAGCGCGTGCCGCTGCCGCCCGCCACCAACACCATCGGCAGCGACTACTTCCTCCTGCACGTCGTGTACAACGGCACGCTGCCCGGCGTCCTGCACAACCGCAACATCGTGAACTTCCACACCGGCGAGCGGCGCACCGACCGCGGCTTCGCCGCGTACCAGACGCGGTTCACGAAGTTCTTCCTGTCCATGCTCCACCTCCACCACGTCTACGCGGGCCTTGCCCGGGAAGGGGCCGCGCTCCTCGACCGCCGCCACGGCGTCCGGGCCCGGCGCGTCGCCGAACTCGTGCGGGCCAGCACCCTTCTGGACCCGGCCGAGAACGAGGCCCGCCTCGACGTCATCGAGCACGCGTACCGCGGGCTCGGCGGCCGGTACGCCGAGTTCGCCGCCACGCTGCCCCCGCGCCGCGCGCGGCTGATCGACGAGGCGCGCCAGGACATGGAGGACTTCGCCCTGCTCATCGAGAACTGGGCCGCCCTGGTGCGGGCGAGCGCGTCGACGGGCGTCCCCCGCCTCGACGGGCACGCCCCCGAGCTGGACCGCTAGCGAGGGACTGAGCATCCACATGAACGCCACGTACGTCACCCCACGGCTGCGCGCCGCCCTGGAGGCCGCGACCGAGGACCGGCTCGTCTTCGACCTGCCGGGCATCGAGGAGCGGTACGACGCGCTGCTGCGCGCACTCCCGGGCGTGGCCGTCCGGTTCGCGATGAAGGCCTGCCCGCTGGACGAGGTCCTCACCGGCCTGGCCCGGCGCGGCGCGGGCTTCGACGCGGCCAGCCCGCACGAGATCGCGCAGGCCCTCGCGACCGGCGTGCCCGCCGAGCGGGTCCACTACGGCAACACCGTCAAGTCCGACCGGAACATCGCCGAGGCCCACCGCCTGGGCATCAGGGACTTCGCCACCGACAGCGTGGAGGACGTCCTCGCGATAGCGGCGCTCGCCCCCGGCGCCCGCGTCTTCTGCCGCCTGGCCACCGACGGCGGGGGCGCGCTGTGGGGCCTGAGCCACAAGTTCGGCTGCTCGCCCGCCGACGCGCTGCGCGTCCTGGAGACGGCGCGGGAGACGGGCCTGACCCCGGCGGGCCTGTCCGTGCACGTCGGCTCCCAGCAGATGACGGCCGGGGCCTGGCGCGACGCCCTGGAGCGCATGGCCGGCGTGATCGCGGCCCTGCGGCCGCGGGGCATCCACCTGGACCACGTCAACCTGGGCGGCGGCCTGCCCGCGCTCGGCTACCGCGACCGGCACGGCACGCCCCTCCGACCGCCCCTCGACAAGATCTTCGCCGTGATCCGGGAGGGCATGCGGCGGCTGCGGGCCGTGTCGCCCACGCCCCTGGACTTCGTCATCGAGCCGGGCCGCCATCTGGTCGCCGACCACGGCGCGGTGCGGGCCCACGTGTCCCGGCTCTCCACCCGGCAGCAGGCCACGGGGGAACGCCGGCACTGGCTGTATCTCAGCTGCGGCAAGTTCAACGGCCTGTACGAGATGGACGCGCTCCAGTACGCCCTCGTCTTCCCCACGCACCGGGGCGCGGACCGCGTGCCCGCCGTGATCGCGGGACCCACCTGCGACAGCGACGACGCGTACGGCCACGAGCGCGGGCTGGTCCAGGTGCCGCGCCGGGCCGCGTCGGGCGACCCCGTCTGGGTGCTCTCCACCGGCGCGTACGCCACCAGTTACACCACGCAGGGCTTCAACGGGTTCCGGCCGCTGCCGCACACCTGGATCCGCGGCGAGCGCGACGCCCTGGCGGGCGCCGCTCCGGGAGGGACGCGCTAGATGACCGACGGCACCGCTGTGGCGGCCGGGGCACCCCCCGGCATCCGGATCCGCCCCCTCGCCCGGGGCGACTGGGACGCCGTCGCGGCCCTGGAGGCCGAGGCGTACACCCGCCTCGGCCTCAGCGAGGGCCGGGCCGCCCTGGAGTCGCGGGCGCGGGCCTCGCCCGACACCTGCTTCGTCCTGGACGGGGGGCGGATCGCGGTGGGCTACGTACTGGCCCTGCCCTACCCGCTGTTCCAGTGTCCCGACCTCTCCCACGGGGAGGACACCGCGTTCCCCTCCGGCAATCTCCACCTGCACGACCTGGTCGTCGCCGAGGCGTTCCGCGGCCGGGGGCTCGCGCGACGGCTGCTGCGCCATCTCTGCGCGACCGCGCGCTCGCGGGGGCACGAGCGGATCTCCCTGGTCGCCGTCGGCGGCAGCGACACCTTCTGGTCGGCGCGGGGCTTCGCCGCCCACCCGGAGGTCCCGCTCCCGGACAGCTACGGCGACGGCGCCCTCTACATGTCGACGGCGCTGCCGGTCACCGCTCCCCAGGCCCCATCGGAAAGACAAAGAGGCTGATGCACATGTTGCGTGTTCGCGATGGTTTTCGCCGGACACAGATCGCCATCGCGGCGCTGTTCTGCGCCCTCGGCTTCCAGTACGCCACGTGGGCCGCGCGGCTGCCCGCGCTCAAGTCCCGGCTCGAACTGAGCGAGGCCGAACTCGGCCTGCTCCTGATGGCCTGCGGGGTCGGCGCCGCGGCCTCCTTCCCGCTGGTCGCCGTGCTCACCCGGCGGTGGGGGTCGCGGCGCCTGGCGTTCGTCTCCGCCGTCTTCCTCGGCCTGCTCCTGCTCGCGCTCGCCGTGGCGCCGAACTATCCGGTGGCCCTGCTGATCATGTGCGCCGACGGCGTGGGCGTGGGCTGTCTCAACGTCGCCATGAACGCGCAGGGCGCCGCGCTCGAATCCCGCTACCGGCGCACCGCCATGGCCAAGCTGCACGCCACGTTCAGCGCCGGTTCGCTCGGCGCGGCCCTGCTCGCGTCCGGCATGAGCGCGCTGACGTCGTCCGTGGCCGCGCACTTCGGGGTGGCCGCGCTCCTCGTCATCCTGCTCGCGATGTACGCCGACCCGGCGCTCCTGACGGACGATCAGCCCGCCGCCGCGCCCGCGGAGAAGCGGCGCCGCGGCTTCGCCCTGCCCGCCGCCCTCACGCTCTGGCTGGGGTTCGCCATGGTCTTCGGCACCGTCGCGGAAGGCGCGATGAACGATTGGTCGGCGCTCTACCTCAAGGACGTCGCCGACGCCTCGTCGCGGGTGGCGCCGCTCGGCATCGCCGTGGTGTCCGTGATGATGGTGCTCGCGCGCCTCTTCGCCGACGGCTGGCGCACCCGCTGGGGCGACGGCCGCGTCGTGCGCGCGGGCAGCGTCCTCGCCGCCGCCGGACTCGCCGCCGCCCTGCTCCTGGGCGGCGTCGTCCCGGCCCTGCTCGGCTTCGCCTGCATGGGACTGGGGCTCGCGGCCGTCACCCCGTGCGTGTACGTCGCCGCCGCCCGGCAGGGCGCGCGGGCCCTCGCCCTGGTCGCCGCGATGGGCACGACGGGGCTGCTCGCCGGTCCCCCGGTCATCGGCTTCGTCGCCAGCGGCAGCAGCCTGGTCTGGGGCATGGCGGCGGTCGCGGCCTCGGCCCTGCTCGTGTCGTGCTGCGCGCTGCGGATCGACTGGACTCCGGCGGCGTCGGCGGCGGACGGGGCGGCGGCCGAGTCGGCGCCCGGAGGCGAGTCGGCGCCCGCGGACGAGCCGAGGCTGCTGGATGAGCCGACGGGTTCCACAACTTGACCATCTTTGTCCACTCTCTGACCGATATCTACCCGCAATTCACTCCCCGTTGAGGGAATTGCCGAGCGAATCGCGGCACTGACGAAGCAACCCGACGGCCTCCGCAGCCCTCTCCAGGTCCGGAGGAGCCCTGTGACATGAGGGCTCTCGGGGGAGCAAGTGACTAGGAGGACTGTCTTGATCCGTGTCCCGCGCTTGGCGACTGCCGCAGTCACGGCACTCGCACTGGCGGTGGGCTTGCCGGAGCTCGCGCACGCGTCGCCGGACCAGCCGCGTGCGCAGCGCTCCGACGACCTCATATCGCCCGGCCAGGCGGACCGATCCGGGGACCGGCTCCCGCCGGGCTGGGAGCTCACCGGCGACGGCGCCGACCAGCATCTGGTGTGGCGCGCGCCGAAGCCGGTGCCCATGGGGAACGCCCGTGTCGAGTTCTACGCGGGCGACCGGCTGCTCGGCCGCCCCACGGCCACCGACGACCAGCGGACGTTCCGGCTGAAGCTCGACGACGACGGCGTCGGCGCGAAGGACGCCCTGGGCGACCTCCAGGCGCTCGCGGGCGGCCGTCGTCTCGACAAGCCCGAGCAGGCCGCGCCGCACAGCGCCCCGGCGCCCGCCCCGGCCCCGCTGCCCGCGGGCGAGGTCGACCCCGGCAAGCCGGGCAAGTACCGCACCGTGAAGGGCGAGTACGACCTGAAGTCGGTCAAGCTGCCGGACTTCCCCGAGAAGGTGGAGATGCGGGCCACGGTGGTGGGCCCCGTCGACGCGCCGGGCAAGCGGCCCCTGGCCCTGTTCCTGCACGGCCGCCACGGCACCTGCTACAAGAGCCAGGACACCGACGGCGGCTGGCCCTGCAAGGCCGGCTGGAAGCCGATCCCCAGCTACCAGGGCTATCTGCACGACCAGAAGCTCCTGGCCTCCCAGGGCTATGTGACGGTCTCGATCTCCGCCAACGGCATCAACGGCCAGGACGACCGCGCCCCCGACGGCGGCGCGCAGGCCCGCTCGTCCCTGGTGCGCCAGCACCTGGGCCGCTTCGCCGACTGGGCCGCCGACCCGACGAAGGCGCCCGACGCCGTCCGCGGGACCGCGCCGGTCGACCTGTCCCGCGTCCTGCTCGTGGGGCACTCGCGCGGCGGCGAGGGCGTCAACCGCGCGGCCTTCGACAGCCGTTACCAGCCGCCCGCCGACGAGGACGGCTATCCCCAGAAGGCGCGCTGGCAGATCCGCGGCACGGTCCTCATCGGCCCCACGATCTTCGGGCACAACCCGGACCCGGACGTGCCCTCGATGACGGTCCTGCCGGGCTGCGACGGCGACGTCTCCGACCTCCAGGGTCAGCTCTACCTGGACAACACCCGGGGCGTGGGCAACGGTTCCGCGCTGCACAGCTCGGTGTACGTGGTCGGCGCCAACCACAACTTCTTCAACACGGAGTGGACGCCGGGCCAGGCGCAGGCGCCCGCCGACGACGACTTCTCCTCCGGGCCGCGCCCCGACCCGGTGTGCTCGCCGGGCCACGGCCCCCGGCTGAAGGCCAAGCAGCAGCAGAAGGCGGGCTCCACCTACATCGCGGCCGCCGCCCGGCTCTTCGTCGACGGTGACGACGAGGTGCGTCCGCTCCTCGACGGCTCCGGCAAGGGCGCGCCCTCGGCGAACCCGGCCCGTGTGCTCACCCACGCCGTCGGCGGACAGCGCACGCCCGCCGTCGTCCCGGGCCGCTCGCTCGCGGTGACCGGCGGCAAGCTGTGCGACCAGACCGCGTCCAGCGGGGCCAACACCTGCTTCAAGCGCGGCACCAAGGGCCAGTCCCCGCACTTCGCGAGCTTCGAGGTGTCCCCCGACCCCGGTCGGTACGCCCTCGCCATGGGCTGGTCCCGCACGGGCTCCACGATGTCCCTCAAGAACGCCCGCCCGGTCTCCCTGGAAGGCTCCGATGCGCTCGCCCTGCGGGTGATCGTGCCGCCGAACACCAAGGGCACCAAGCTGGACGTGACGGCCGTCGACGCCTCGGGCCACCGGGCGAAGCTCGGCCAGGTCCGCGCCGACGGGCTGCCGGGCAGCGCGTACATGGCCTCGTACTGGGGCCAGGAGCTGCGGGTTCCGCTCGCGGCCGCCGGGCGCGCCGGACTCGACCTGAAGAAGATCCAGTCCCTGGAGCTGACCTCGCGCACCGCCTCCGGGCAGGCGTGGCTGATGGACGCCTGGGGCTGGCGCCCCGGCACCGCCGAGGCGCGCCCCTCGAAGCTCGCGCGCGTCGACGTCGGACGGCTCCAGGTCGACGAGGGCGACTCCGGCGTCCGTACGTACCGCGCCCCGGTCCGCGTGACCGGTGACGGCACCGGCAAGGTGCGGCTGTTCGTCCCGAAGACGGGCACGGACGAGTTCGCCACCAAGACGGTCACCGTACGCCCCGGCGACACCTCCATCGGCGTGCCCTTCAAGGTCAAGGGCAACAAGCGCTACGGCGGTTCGAGCACGCACCCCGTCCTCGCCAAGGCGGTCAGCGGCGCGGTCGTCGGCTCCCACCACGGCGGGGTCTTCGTCCGTGAGGACGACCCGATGCCCAAGGTCAGCGTGAAGCCGGTCGCGGCCAAGGTCACCGAGGGCAAGCCGCTGAAGTGGCGCGTCCAGCTGTCCGAGGCCGCCGACGTCGAGACGTACGTCGCGTTCCGCGTCGAGCGCGTCAGCGGCGGCAAGGAGCTGTCCACCAAGGACGTCGACAAGGCCTGGCTGAAGCGGCAGTTCGACGCCAAGCCGAACCCGGCCCGCCCGCTGTCCAAGGCGACGCGGGAGCCGTATCTGTCGGTCCTGGTCAAGGCGGGCAAGCGCAGCGCCGACCTGAGCGTCCCCACCGTGAAGGACCGGGTCCGCGAGGGCCAGGAGTCGGTGCGGCTGCGGCTCTACACGTACGACGAGAACTGGGACGAGCACCGGGGTCCGGTGTTCACCGGCCGGGTGCGTGACGCCGGCTAGGCACACGCACCGCGACGGTCAGGGCGGGCGGCTCCCCGGTGGGGGGGCCGCCCGCTCCGTCGTGCGCGGGGCCGCTCAGCTCCAGGGGTTGGCGGGCTGGTCGTTGATGTACGTCCAGAAGCGGGTGCCGATGGGGACGTCGCCGTACGCCCAGAAGCTCCAACCGCCCGAACTGTCGAGGTTCGGGCCGTACTTGCCGTCGTGGAACTCGGCCATGCGCCAGCCCGCGCCGAAGGTGTTGGCGCACAGGCCGTCGGCGGCCGCGAGGCTGGTCAGACGGGTGCCGCGGATGGGGTTGCTGGCCGCGACGGTGCCCTTGGCCCAGCCCGCGTAGAAGTCGGGGGTGATCCCCGCGGGCACGGGGCTGCCGGCGACCTTGATACAGAGCACGGGCAGCGCCGTGCTGGTGGCGGTGTCGCCCTGGTACGGGTTGCTCAGCGGGCCCCCGCCCACGCGCACGGTGCCGTCAGGCCCGTCGCCGAGGAAGGTCCAGGTCATGGCCTTGGTGTTCCGGGTGTCGGACGGCGCGGCGGCCGCCGGGGTCACGGTGCCCGCCGCGATCGCGACGGCGGCCGCGGCGAGGCAGAGGGAGCGTACGGACGTCTTGATCGAACGCAAGGCTTCTCCTCATGGCTGGTGTGGCGCACGGCTCCTGGGGAGCAGGACCCTTGAGATGCCGGTCGATCGAGGATTCTTCACTTCCTTCACAGCTTCTCCTAGAGCCATAACCGGACATCCACGGCCCCTTGGTCACGGCGGCCCCGGCCGGGATGATCGACTCAAGGGAACCGGCACAAGAACTGACACAAGAACCGGCTCAGGAACCGGCTCAGGAACCGGCTCAGGAACCGGCTCCAAGGTCAGCGCACGGTCCCGGCGCGCGGAACCGGCTCAAGCAACCGGCCGGGAACAGAGAAACCGGAAGGAACACAGGTGGGACACACACAGCGGCACGAGCCGGGCGACGGCCACGCCCCCGGGCATCCGCCGCTCACCTTCGCCGACAACCGCCGCCCCACCGCGCACGCGCTCGTCGGCGCGGGCGTCGTCGTCACCGACGAGCGGGGGCGGGTGCTGCTCGGCCACTCGCGCCGCGGCGCCTGGGAGCTGCCCGGCGGCAAGCCCGACGCGGGCGAGTCGTTCGAGGAGGCCGCCGTCCGCGAACTCCTGGAGGAGACGGGCCTGAGGGCGGAACCGTCCGACGCGCGGGTGCTCGCGGTCCTCATGGACGCCGCCCACGGCATGCCGCGTCTGACGGCGGCCGTCCAGGTCACCCGCGCCACCGGCGTGCCCACCGTGACCGAGCCCCAGCTCATGCGCCGCTGGGAGTGGCACGAGGTGACCGCGCTGCCGCGGCTCGGCGCGGCCCTGTTCACCCCGAGCGCGCACGTCCTGGACACGGTGTGGCCGGGCCTCCTGCCCGGCCTGCCCCCGGTGCACCGGCATGCCGTGGCACGGCACGCGGGCGAGCCGTGGGCGGCCGGATCCCGCGCGGCGGCGGGCGGAGCGGCTCACTCCAGATGCGGATCAGCCCACTCCGGATAAGGAGGAGTGGAACCTGTTCCAGGAAGGGCGCAATCCGTTTGCATGGCCCCGTCGCCACCGGGTACCAGACGTGTGGGCCCCGCCGCGCTCCCCCGTCGCGGCGGGGCCTTCTCGTGCTCCGCCCGGTCAGGCCGCCGGAGCCGGGTAGGTCGGGTACTCCACTCCGGAGACGTGCTGGACGACGCGGATGACCTGGCAGGAGTAGCCGAACTCGTTGTCGTACCAGAGGTAGAGGATCGCGTTGTCGCCGTCGACCTTGGTGGCGCCGGCGTCGACGATCGAGGCGTGCCGGGAGCCGATGAAGTCGTTGGAGACCGCGTCGGGGGCGCTCGTGAAGTCGATCTGGCGGCGCAGCGGCGAGGTCAGCGACACCTCGCGGAGGTGGTCGAGGACCTCCTCGCGGGTGGTCTCGCGGCCGAGCCGCAGGCTGAGGATCGCGATCGAGACGTCCGGCACGGGGACGCGGATCGAGCTGCCGGTGATGGGCGCCTTGAGGTCGGGCAGCGCCTTGGCGACGGCCGAGGCGGCGCCGGTCTCGGTGATGACCATGTTGAGCGGCGCGGAGCGGCCGCGGCGGTCGGCCTTGTGGTAGTTGTCCAGGAGGTTCTGGTCGTTGGTGAACGAGTGGACGGTCTCCACGTGGCCGCGCAGCACGCCGTACTCGTCGGCCATCGCCTTCAGCGGCGGCACGATCGCGTTGGTGGTGCAGGAGGCGCAGGACAGGACCCGCTCATCCGGCTTGATCGTGTCGTGGTTGACGCCGTGCACGATGTTCGGCACGTCGCCCTTGCCGGGCGCCGTCAGGACGACCTTGTCGATACCCGGCCGCAGGTGCTGCGACAGGCCCTCGCGGTCGCGCCACTTGCCGGTGTTGTCGATGAGGATGGCGTCCTTGATGCCGTACGCCGTGTAGTCCACCTCCGACGGGTCGCCCGCGTAGATCACCTTGATCTCGTTGCCGTTGGCGATGATCGTGCTGTTCGCCTCGTCGACGGTGATCGTGCCCTGGAACTGGCCGTGGATGGAGTCGCGCCGCAGCAGCGAGGCGCGCTTGACGATGTCCTGCTCGCCGCCGCGGCGGACGACGATGGCGCGCAGCCGCAGGCCGTTGCCGGACCCCGCCTTCTCGATGAGGAGCCGGGCCACGAGGCGGCCGATGCGGCCGAAGCCGTACAGGACGACGTCGCGGCCCTGGCGGCACTCGATCTTGTTGGCGCCCGTGGCACCGGCGACGGCCTCGGCGGTGAACTCCTCCACCGACAGACCGCGCTCGTCGGCCTTGTACGTCGCGGCGAGCATGCCGATGTCGATCTGGGAGGGGCCGAGGTCGAGCGTGGTGAGGGCCCGCAGGAACGGCAGCGTCTCGGTGACCGAGAGCTCGTCGCCGGCTATCTGGCGGGCGAATCGGTGGGTCTTGAGGATGCTGACCACCGACTTGTTCACCAGGGAGCGGCTGTGCAGCAGGACCGTGACGTCCCGCTCGCGGTGCAGCTTCCCGATGAGCGGGATCATCGACTCCGCGGTTTCCTCGCGGTGCTTCCAATTGGTGAACGAGTCGTCATTGACAGTCACAGGAATATCTTTCGAGCTAGGCGGCGCTCATATGCTAACCCCACGTTCATTCGAGCCTCCATGGGGTGTTGCGCACACCACGCCCCGGATTCACTGAAGCGTCTCCGACCTGGGCTTATGCCGGACGCCCCGCGGGTTCGGGCGCGGGCGGCCGCTCAGCCGAGCGCGGCCGCCGCCACGGCCGTTCCCCCCACCACCAGACAGCCCACGGCCCACCGCAGCCACCGGTACTTGACCGCCAGGATGGCTCCCAGCGCGCACGACTGCTCCAGGAGCCAGTGGCCGGGGTCGCGGCCCGCGGTGAGCACCTCCGCCGCCACCTCGCCCGGATCGGCCCCCCGGTGGAGCGACACCACCGAAGGGCCCCGTCCCTGGGCGGCCGTACCGGGCCTGCCGTCCGGACCGGTCCGCGGCATGATCACCAGGGTCAGCAGCACGATCCCGACCAGCCACAGCACGGCCCCCGCCCGGCCCAGCGGGTCCGGGCCGAGCCCGCCGCCGTCGGCCGACACGACGAGCGCGGGCAGGGCCACCGCGCCCGAGAGCAGGATCGAGGCCTTGGTGTCGGCCCGCGTGACCTCCTCGCGCACGGTGGTGAGGAGCCGCTCCGCGACGTACCGGCAGCCCGGCTCCGACAGCGGCGACACCGGGGTGCCGCGCCGGGGCGTGGTGCCCGTGCCGGAGCGGGTGCCGGTGCCCCTGCCCGGCGGTGTCCGCGCCCCCTCGGTCACCGGGGTGCCCGCCCGTCGGAGCCGTCGCCGCGCGCGTCCGCGGAGTCGACGCCCCCGGTGTCGTCCGCCCGCTTCCAGAAGGGGGTGCGCCGCGCCTCGCCACCGCCCGCCGCCTGATCGGTCAGGACGTGGCGCGCGCTGGACCTCAGGAATTCCACGACCACCATGGCCTGGTCGCCGAGTTCCCAGCGCTCCAGGAGGCCGCCCTCGATCAGGCGGGACATCAGCTCCATGCCGTCCTGGCGCTCCTCGCGCTGCTCCTTGCGGAACAGCTGCCGGATCTCGCCCAGGTCCTGGGGGTTGCGCGCCATCATCTGCGCCATCACGGCGTGGTCGCCGCGCTCGATGGCGCGCTGGAAGTCGGCGGCCCACTGCCGGATGAGCTCCCGCTTGTTGTCGTCCCTGAGCTGGCGCAGCTCCTGGTTGAGCCGCTCCAGGTCGGTCTGGTGCAGCACCCGGCCCAGGCTCCTGCCGTGGTCCTGGATGAGCGTGTCCCAGGAGATGGTCACGAAGACGTCCGTCTCCAGGCCGAACTGGCCGCCCAGGTGCTGCCCGGCCAGCGCCTCGTGCACCGCGTCGCGGACCTCCTCCGCCCGGTTGATGGAGTAGCCACGGGACACGTCGCGCAGCCGCTGCTCCAGCTCCGGGACCAGCAGCGCGGCGACGTCGGTGACCTGGCTCCTGGCCACGAGGCAGGGGTCGCCCACCCGCCAGCGCACCCGCACCTCGGCGGGGAAGGACCTGCCGTGCTCCGCCGCGGGCAGCTCGACCTTGAACGAGACCGTGTGCCAGCCCAGTTGCAGCTCGAACGCGGTGTAGGGGCGGGCGAACCAGCGCAGCAGGAACCCCTCCTCGCCCTCGGGCCCCACCGCCCGGGGAGGCCGCCCGCGGTAGTAGAGCACGACCGCGACCTGTGCGCTGCGGTGCCGATAGGGCCAGTCCGGGCGGTACTCGCGCAGGAAGGGGCCGGCCAACTCCTGGGTGGCCGCCGGGCGTTCGGCGGGTGAGCGCCACGTGCCCGGGTCCGGGGAGCGCGGCAGGGGCGTCGACGCCACCGGTGTCGGGGCGCCACCGACGCGCGACGGCGCCTCGGGCCGCGCCAGAGGGGCGGGCGGACGGGCGTGCGGCGGGTTCTGGGTGTTCATCTCACTCCGTCTCCTCGGCTTGCGGGCTGGGCGTGGCCACCTGCACGACCACGTGCGGCTGTCCGTCGATGGCGGCGCGCAGCCTGCGTACGGTGGCGGGTGCCACGGATTCGTCGGGGTCCCGCTCCAGGCCCCGGACCAGGTTCCGCAGCCGCTCGGCGTCGGCCTCGCCGCTCACGAGGGCGGGCAGGAAGTCGCACAGGACGTCGAGGAGCGGGGGGTCCTCCTCGCCGCGCCGTATCCACTCGCACAGGGACCACTGCACGTCGGGTCGCCAGCGGGCGGTGTCCAGACCCGACCAGACCAGGTCCGCCAGCATCCCGGCGTACCGGGGGCAGGCGGTCAGGAGGGCAGCGGCGAGCGGCCAGTTCGTGTTCTCCCTGAGCGCGGGCGTCTCCTCCAGGCCCCACAGGTGCGCCGCGCGCTGCCAGATGAGGCGGTCCACGGTGAGCAGCGCCAGGTCCCTGCGGTTGGTGCGCCGGTCGCCCATCCAGGCGCCGAGCCGCCGCAGCACCGTCTCCGGTTCTGCGCCGGCGAGCAGTCGGCCCACGCTGAAGGAGGCGTGCACCAGCAGGTCCCAGTCCTCCCGGCTCGCCAGGCGGCCCAGTTCGTCAAGGGCGGCCGGGACGGACCGCTCCACGGTGCCGAAACCGTGCACCAGGGCCGCCGTGCTGAGCCGCGCCTCGTCGTCGGCGCGCGCCCACCCGCGCACGGTGTCCCGTACGACCGGGCGCACCGACTCGCTGAGGGCCGCCGCCTGGGCGAGCGCGGTGGCGGCCGCGAGGCGCTGCTGGACGGAGTCGCTGGAGGCCATCGGGAAGACGATCTCCTCCAGCGCGTAGAAGTACTCCAGCGCGCACAGTGCCCCGGCGGTGATGGCCGCGGGCACCCACACGGCCGGTCTGGCGTCGTCGCACTGGGTGCGCAGCCACAGGCACAGCGGCCTGCGCGCGTTGTGGTGGTCCTCCCACACGTGGGCCAGGACCGCCCGCGCGAGCGCGCTGCCCTGGAGTCGCACCTTGCGGGTCTCCAGGCTCCGGCCGTCGTACGTGACACGGCCGGTGAAGAGTTCGGCCCGCGCGGCCGCGAGCCGGGCCGGGCGGTGGTCGCCGAACAGGGGCCGGCCCGGCTCCCCCTCGGGGTCCATGGACTGTGCCCACTCCCAGGCCAGTTGCTCCGCCGCCTCGGCGGCCACGCTGTGGGGCGAGCCGTTGTAGACGGCCACCGCCGTGCGGAAGGCCGCTTGCCGCAGCGCCGCGGACACCGCGCCCCGGTGGCGCGGCGCGGCCCGGCCGGTGGCGGCGAACCACGCCCCGGCCTGCCGGTGGGCGAAGGCCCGCAGCTCGCCGAGGAGCTCGTCCTCGTCGGTCTCCTCCTTGAGCCGGCCGACCAGGAGCCGGGCGAGGGACTCCACTTCGTGGGGGCGCAGCGGGTCGAGCCCCACGGCCCGCACCACGCGGGGTTCGCGCGCGAGGGCGAGGGCCTGCTCGACGCGGTCGCTCTCGGTGTGGCCGAGGAGGGCCACGAGGTGCTTGCGGAGCATGCCGTCGGCCGCCGGGGGGCGGAACAGGCGTCCGTAGCGGCCGCGCAGCAGCTCGTCGGCGAAGCCGCCCGCCCCGACGACGAGGACGGCGTACGCCCCGCGCCGGTCGAGGAGGGTGCTGAGCCGGTCCAGGTGCAGTTCGGCGGGGTGTTCGGGCTCCCGCCCGCGCCGCCGCCCGGGTGCGTCCCGCGCGGCGCGCCCGGGGCGCCGCGGGGCGGTGACCGCCTCCTCCCCGGTGAGCTCCACGACGTAGCCGCAGCCCTCCTCCAGGTCCGCCTCGCCGATCCGGTCCAGTTCCGTACGCGGGTCCAGGCGCGCGACGCGCCCGTGCGTGACCTCGTCGAGCAGGGAGAGGGCCGTGTAGCCGCGCCCGCTGCCCGGGTCGCCGCACAGGGCGATCAGCCGCTGCCGCTTCAGGAGTCCGCCCAGGTCCGCGTAGCCGGGCGGCTCCTCGAAGACGCGGCGCAGGCGCCGCAGTTCGTCGCGGGGCACGGGGCCGGACACCAGGCGGGGCGCCCCGGCCCGGGCGTCGTGGTAGTGGTGGTGGTCGCCCAGGTGCACATCGCCCTGGGTGCCGTCGAGGATCGCGCTGCGCCCGTTGACGTCGACGAAGTTGGCGCGCGCCTGACGCACGGCGTCGCCCGCGCCCGCCGCGGGCAGGTCCCCGAGGAGCCCGGAGCGGGCCGCGCCGTGCCTGCGGCCTTCGTCGGCTCCCGCCGCACCGGTACCGGCCCCGCGCCCCGGCCCGCCGCCCGCCTTGTCACCACCGCCACCGCCGGGCGCCGGTCCGCCGCCGCCCGCCTTGCCTCCGCCGCCTTGCGGCCCGGCGCCTCCCCCGGCTCCTCCCCCGTTGTCGCTCACGTCGGCCCGGCTCCTTCCGCGCTGTCGTCCTCCGGCGTGACGCGCACGCCGACGATGTCGCCGTGGACCTCCGCGCCGTCCACGATCTGGTTGTGTCCGTTGACGTTGATCCAGTACTTCGTCGGCCACCGCGCCCCGTCGGCTCCGGCCCGGTCGGCCCGCGGCGAGCCGGTCTCGGGGGCGGGTGGCGCCGCGGGCCCGGCCGCGGGCAGGGGCGGCTGGGTCCTGCGGGGCACGTGGAACCAGGCGACCTCGTCGGTCTCCTTGGCCCGCACCGGCAGCGGGCGGTAGTGCTCGGGCTCCACGAATCTGCCGCCCTCGGCGACCACCGAGCGGTAGAGGACGTCGGACACGACGAAGACCACGTCGACGCCGTCGTCCGCGGCCAGGATCGCCCTGGCCGGTTCGCTGTCGCACAGCCGGCACGTCAGGTCGACCGCCCGGCCCACCAGGCCCCGGCCGTCGTGGCTGACGGGGCCGCCGTGCATCGCGATCCGCAGCCGCAGCGGCTCGCTCGCGCCCCGGTTGTGCTCGCGCAGCCCCTGGTGGACCTCTTCGAGCCACAGCCCCACCATGGCCGTGGGCGGCACCTGCGGGGCGAGGGCGGCGAGCACGCCGTCGCCCCGGTCCTCCACATGGACCTGACCGCCCACGCCCACGGCGGCGAAGGCGGCCTCGAAGACCTCGTACATCGCCCGGCGCGACCGGAGTTTGGCCTGGTGGCCGAGGCGCCCGGACCCCTTGACGTCCGCGCTCACCACCAGCCGGTGGACGGCCTCGTGACTGCTCACTGCATCCCCCTCGACGACGGTCCGGCACCACCAGAATGAGCGCGGCCGACCGCGGTGTATGTAGCCGTTTACACAACCGGCCCCGCTCCTGACGGCCCCTCGCCCGCGAGCAGCCGCAGCAGTTCGACGTCGGTGACGACCAGGCGCCTGGTGGCGGTGCGGACGACGCCCTGCTCGCGCAGCAGCCGCAGCGCCTTGGCGACGGCCTCCCGGGTGGAGCCCACCGAGGCGGCGAGGTCGTGCTGCGGCAGCGGCAGATCGATGGTGACGCTGCCGTCGGGGTGGTGGCGCCCGGCGCGTCGGGCCAGCTCGACCAGGCGCGCCGCGAGCCGCTGGAGCACGTTCTCCGAGGCCAGCGAGCGGCGTTCGCCGTCGGAGCTGCGCAGCCGGGAGCTGAGCTGCCGGAGCACGAGGGCGCTGACCGCGGGGCTGGCGCCGAGGAAGCCGCGGAACCGGTCCCCGGGGATCACGACGGCGTCGACGCGGCCGAGCGCCGTCACCGTGGCGCTGCGCGGCCGCCGGTCCACGGCCGCGAGCTCGCCGACCAGTTCCCCGGCGCCGCGCAGCGCGAGGATGAGCCGCTGACCGCGCTCGGTCGCCACGGAGACCACCGCCCAGCCGCCGAGGATCGCGACGACGTAGGAGGTGGTGGCGCGCTCGGGCACGAGCACCTCGCCGGACGCGTAGCCGCGCGGGGTGCCCAGGGCGAGCAGGGCCGCCCGGTCCCGCGGCCGCAACGCGTCGAGCAGGGGCTGTTCCTGTTCGATGAGACTCAAGCTGACCGCTCCTGGACCGGCGCCTACGCGGAATCGACCTGCGATCGACCCCTCATCGACCGGGCCCGGCCCGGATCGCCCTGGAATCGACAGCACGCTAGGCAGCTGACAAGCGCACGTCAATGAGATCGACGCGGTCCACTTCCCCCGAGCGCGGTCAGCCTCCCCCGAGCCCGGTCAACCTCCCCCGTCATCCCCCGACCGTGGCCCGCGCGCCGTTCGCCTCGCCCCGGCCGCGCCCGGCGCGCTCCGCGCTCACCCCTCCCGGGCGGCCATTCGGCCCCGCTCCCGCCGCGCCCGTCCGCGCGCCGAGTGATCGTTCTCGTGTCCGAGCCGTTCGTCCGCGCATACGAAGGAGCCCCATGATCCCCGTCAGGTTCGCCGTCGTCGGAGCCGCCGCCGCGCTCGCCACCGCCCTGCCCGCGACCCCGAGCCCCGCCGCCGCGCCGCCCGCCCCCGGCCTCCCGGGCCTGCTGCGCACGGGCGAGGTCGAGTGGCCCGGGGGCACCTTCCGCGCCCTGTGCCGGCGCGGGCCCGTCACGGCGCCCGACCTGCGCGTCCTGCCGCTCCCCGGGGGCAGGTCCGTCACCGCCCGGGCCCTGAAGGTCTCGCGTGACCGCACGGGCACCCTGCTGTGGAGCGGGCACCTGGCCGGGCACCCGGACCGGCCGGTCACCCTCGCGGTCGAGGGCGCCTGCGGCAAGGGCAGGCCCCGGGTCGCCGGGGAGATCCACGAGGGGCGGGTGCGGCACGCCCTGGACGCCGTACGGCCCGGGATGTCGCGCGTCCGCTCGTTCGACACCGTGCGCCAGACCCCGCTCGTGCGCGACGCGCTGCGCCTGGCCGCACCCGCACGGCCCGCCGCGCCACCCAGTCGGCGCGCCGAGCCCCAGGACCCGGTCATCGACGTGCTGATCGGCTACACCCCGGAGACGGCCACGGACACCGAGGGCGGAGCGGACGCCCTCGCGCTCCAGGCCAAGGCCGCCGTCGAGGGCACCAACCAGGCGTACGCCGACAGCCAGGTCAAGACGCGGCTCCGGCTGCTCGGCACATTCGAGACCCCGAGGTGGAGCGGCGCCGCCAGCGACATGGACGGCATGACCAACGCCCTGGCCAACCCGGAGGACCCGCGCTACTCCGACGACTGGGCCACCGGCGTCCGCGCCACCCGGGACGCCAAGGGCGCCGACCTCGTCCACGTCCTGTCGAAGTTCACGCCCCCCGAGGGCCTCTACACGGCAGGCACCGGGATGACCCCCTCCCTGCCGCGCCTCATGCCGGGCGACAACGCCACGTACAGCACCGACGACACCGGGTTCGGCGCACAGCAGGCCGACACCTTCGGCACCCACCACCTCGCCCACGAGATCGGCCACAACTTCGGCCTCAACCACGACTACGTCACCGACCCCGTCGACCCGGACGAGGACAACTACCGGCCGGGCAACTTCAACCCCTACTACCCGGACAACCACGGCTTCCTGCCCAAGGACCGCACCTGGGTCGACATCATGGGCTACAACATGAGCTGCGCCGACGAGGACAAGTGCGAGAACAAGATGTGGTTCTCCAACCCCCGTCAGGAGTACGACGGCGCGCCGCGCGGCGTGGCGCTCGGGTCGAAGGAGCCCGCCGACTCCACCCGTGTCATGAACCTCACGGGCCCGGTGCTCGCCAACTACCGCGCGGCCGCCGACCGTACCGAGGCAAGGCGCCACGCCCTCACCGCGGTGCCCCAGGACGGTACGGGCGGCACGGTCAGCACGCCCTCCACGGGCCTGTTCGCCACCGGTGACCAGGTCACGGTCACCGCGACCCCGGACTCCGGCCACAAGGTCGACCGCTGGACCGTCGACGGGAAGGTCCAGCCGACCCGCGCGGCCTCCCTGAGCGTCACCATGGACAGCGACCACTTCGTGACCGTGAAGTTCGTCAAGGCCGGCGCGCCGCTCAGCCCCGTCCCGGCCGCGCTCACCGCCGTCAGCCCCGCCACGGGATCCGTCAAGGGCGGCTTCACCGTCACCCTCACCGGCGGCGGGCTCACCGGCACCACCCAGGTCCTCGCGGGCACGCCGACGGCGGGCGGCTTCCGCGGGGTCGCGGCCACGAACGTGCGCGTCGTCGACGACACCAAGGTCACCTTCACCGCGCCCGCCTACCCCCAGGCGGGCCCCGTCCAGTTCGCCACGGCTCGCGGCAACTCCCTGACCGCGTCGATCGGCTTCACGTACACCGGCTGACCACGCGACGGCGCGGAGGGCCGGGGGTTCCCGGCCCTCCGCGGCACGCGGCACGCTCAGGCCGCGGTGGCGACCTTCCACAGATGGCCGTCGGGGTCGCTGAAGTAGCCGTCGTAGCCGCCCCACTCGGCCGCGGTCGCCTCCTTGACCGCGGTGCCGCCCGCGGCCACCGCGGCACGCATGACCTCGTCCACCTCCTCGCGCGAGCCGGTGACGAAGTGGAACGAGCAGCCGCGGAACCCGGATCCCCCGGCCGGGACCCCGGCGTCCCGCGCCGCCGCCTCCCGCGGGTAGAGCACGAGGGACGCGGAGCCCTCGCCCAGGCCGCACCTGACGAACCCGGGGTGGTCCTGCTCGACCTCGCAGCCGAGCCCCTCGGCGTAGAACTTCTTGGCGCGTGCGACGTCCTCGACGCCCAGCATGATGGCGTTCACCTGCAATTTGATGTCCATGACGACCACGGTAGGCAGCCGTCGGCGCGCGTCGCTTCTCGAAAACTGACCACCTTCGACCGACCGCCTTCGAGGGGGGCCGGCCCGGGTGTCGACGGCGTCCGCCCGGACTCAGCGCCCGCCCGTGCGGACCGCGCCCACGCTCGCCGCCACCACCAGCGCGATCGCCGCGCACTGGACCGGCGAGAGGCCCTGGCCGAGGACCAGGTATCCGGCGAGCGCGGCCAGGGCGGGTGACAGGCTCGTCAGGACCGCGAAGGTCGCCGCGGGCAGTCGGCGCAGGGCCAGGAGCTCCAGGGCGTACGGGATGCCCGAGGACATCACCGCGATCACCAGGCCGAGCGCGAGCACACCAGGTTCGAGCAGCGTCGCGCCCGCGGCCCCGATGCCGAGCGGCAGGCTGACCAGCATCGCGACGGCCATCGCGAGCGCCAGCGCGTCCAGGCGCGGGAAGCGGGCCCCCGTGCGGGCGCTGAAGACGATGTACGCCGCCCACATCGCCCCGGCCCCCAGCGCGAACGCCACGCCCACCGCGTCGAGACGGCCGAACCCGCCCTGGCCCAGCAGGAACACCCCGGTCAGTGCGAGACCCGCCCACAGCAGGCTGGCGGCGCGGCGCGCGGCGACGACCGAGAGCAGCAGCGGGCCGAGCACTTCGAGGGTGACCGCCGCGCCCAGCGGGATCCGGTCGATCGCCTGGTAGAAGAGGACGTTCATGCCGCCGAGCGCGAGGCCGTAGCCGCCCGCCACCGCCCAGTCGGTACGCGTGTGACCGCGCAGCCGGGGCCGCGTGACGACCAGCAGCAGCACCGCGGCGAACGTCACCCGCAGCGCGACCGTGCCGAGCGCCCCCGCCCGGGGGAAGAGGAGCGCCGCAACGGCCGACCCGAACTGCACGGTCACCGCCCCGGCGAGCACCAGGCCGACCCCGCCGAGGGGGCCGCGGCCAGCGGCTCGCCGGAGGACGGCGGGGGCGGGGGGCCCGGCGGACGTGGCCGTCGCCGTCGCCGCGGCCGGGGGCGGGGGGTGCGCGGCCGTCGCCCCGGTCGTAGGCGTAGTCGTCGTCGCTGTCGTAGGCGTCGTCGCTGTCGTAGGTGTCATGCGCTTCACGCTAGGGAGCCGTACGCGCCGCGTGAAATGCCTATTTCACCGTGGTTATGCTCTGGAAGCATGACCATTGAGCTGCGGCATCTGCGTGCCTTCCTCGTCATCGCCGAGGAAGGCAACGTCACCCGCGCCGCCGCCCGCCTCCACGTGGGCCAGCCCGCGCTCTCCCGCACCCTGCGCCAGCTGGAGGACCACCTCGGTGCCCGCCTCGCCGACCGCTCCACGCACCACCTGGAGCTGACCGCCGAGGGCCGTACGTTCCGCGACAAGGCCACCGCCGCGCTCGCCGCCGTCGAGACCGCCCTCGATCCGGCGGGGCTCACGAGCCGGCCGCTGCGCCTGGGCCACACCTGGGCGGCGCTCGGGGACCACACCGTCGCGCTGCTGCGCCGCTGGGACGAGACGCGCCCCGGCGTCCCCCTGGAGCTGCTGCGCGTCGACGACCGCACCGCGGGCCTCACCCGGGGCACGGTCGACGCGGCCCTGCTGCGCGGCGCGGTCACCGCGCCCGGGCTGCGCACCGAACTCCTGCGGATGGAGGAGCGGGTGGTGGTCATGCCCGAGGACAGCCCTCTGGCGGCCCTCCCCCGGCTCACCCTGGCGGATCTGACGGACCGCCCGATCGCCCTCAACACCGTCTCCGGCACCACCACGGCGGAGCTGTGGCCGTCGGCCGCCCGGCCCGCCGCGACCCTGGAGGTGACGAACACCGACGAGTGGCTCATCGCCATCGCCGCGGGCCGCGCCGTGGGCGTCACCACGTCGGCCACGCCGAGCAACTACGCGCATCCCGCGCTGGTCTACCGCCCGCTCGCGGACGCCCCGCCCGTCCCGCTCGTCCTCGCCTGGCGCGAGGGCCTCGGCCACCCGGCCGTCCCGGACCTGGTGACGCTCGTCCACGAGATCCTCGCGACCGAAGGGACCGAAACGACCGGAGCCACTGGGACGACCGGGGCAGCCGGGACGACGTGACCCGGGTCCGCGCGGCCCCCGTACCGCGTGACCCGATCCTGTCGCTCCCTGACCAGCAGGCCCCTACTGGAGCCCCCTTCGCCCCGGCACGCTGAGGACGCGCCCCGGGCAGCACCCGGCGCGCGCCACCGGACCATCCGCAGGAACGACCGCCGAAGAGGGCACGACACCATGCACCGCACCACCACCCCCACCACCATGCGCGCCGTCTCCCAGGACGCCGCCGGAGCGCCGGACGTCCTCAAGGTCGTCACGGTGCGGCGACCGGAGCCGGGGCGGGGCGAGATCCTGGTCCGGGTGCACGCGGCGGGCGTGAACCCCGCCGACTGGAAGACCCGCGCGCGGGGCGTGTTCGCCGACGGTACGACGCCGCCCTTCACCCTCGGCTTCGACGTGTCCGGCGTGGTGGAGGCGGTCGGCGACGGCGTGGCGCTCTTCCGTCCTGGCGACGCGGTGTTCGGCATGCCGCGCTTCCCGCACCCGGCGGGCGCCTACGCCGAGTACGTCACCGCCCCGGCCCGGCACTTCGCGCCGCGTCCCGCGGGCCTGACCCACGTCCAGGCGGGCGCCCTGCCGCTGGCCGCGCTGACCGCGTGGCAGGCGCTCGTGGACACCGCGGACGTCCGTCCGGGGCAGCGCGTCCTGGTCCACGCCGCCGCGGGCGGGGTCGGCCACCTGGCCGTGCAGATCGCCAAGGCCCGCGGCGCGCACGTCATCGGCACGGCCAGTGCCGCCAAGCACGAGCTGCTGCGCTCGCTCGGCGCCGACGAGCTGATCGACCACCGCACCCAGGACTTCGCCGCGCTGCTCCGGGACGTCGACGTCGTCGTGGACGGCATCGGCGGCCCGCACTGGGCCCGGTCCCTGCGCACGCTGCGGCCCGGCGGCACGCTGGTCTCGCTCCTGCCGCCGGACGACGCCTTCCCCGCGCGGGAGGCCGAGGCGGCCGGGGTGCGGGCGGTGTTCATGCTCGTCGAGCCCGACCACGGCGGCCTGCGCGCGATCGCCTCGCTGGTCGAGGAGGGCCGGCTGCGCGTGGTCGTCGACACGGTCCTGCCGCTCGAAGAGGCCGCCCGGGCCCACGCGTTGGGCGAGCGGGGCCGTACGACCGGCAAGATCGTGCTCTCCGTCGCCGGGACGTGATCAGACGGCGCAGGCCGGGCAGAGCCCCCGGTAGGTGACCTCGGCACCGGAGACCGCGAAACCGAACCGCTCCTCCTGCGGAAGGGCGGACAGCGGGTCGCCCGTCGGGTGGACGTCGCGGATGGTGCCGCAGCGGGAGCAGACCAAATGCTGGTGCGGGTGGTGCGCGTTGGGGTCGTAGCGCTTGGCGCGGCCGTCGGTGGAAACCTCCATGACCTCACCGAGGGAGACCATCTCGCCCAGCGTGTTGTAGACGGTCGCGCGGGAGATCTCTGGCAGTCTCTCGGCCGCGCGCGCGTGCACCTCGTCGGCCGTGAGGTGCACGTGGTCGCCGTCGAGGACCTCGGCGACGACGCGTCGCTGGGAGGTCACCCGCCAGCCACGCCCGCGCAGTCGCTCCAGCAGGTCGCTCATGTGTCGGTTCACCTACTCGGTTCGGTGGAGTACCCGGAGTTTACGGCAGCGCTACTTGCTCCGAATGAATATGGATCAGGTGAGCTTCTTGACCTGGATCCCGTCCATCGTAGGATCGGTTCCCGACGATGGCCAAGGGCAGCCTCGCCCCTGTCCCAAGGACGCGTCAGGGACAACCACCACAAGTCGTACGGAGTCGTTCCTGACGTCGATCACGCGGTCGGTGCGGCCCCTTCCACCGCCTGCTGTTCTTCGAGCTCCACGTTTCGCCTAGACCGATCCGGAAGGATTCCCATGGCTGAGAACCCCGACGCAATCGTCACCGACCCGAAGACGGAGGAGACAGGCGGCTGCCCGGTCGCGCACGGGCGCGCCCCGCACCCGACGCAGGGCGGCGGGAACCGCCAGTGGTGGCCCGACCGGCTGAACCTGAAGATCCTCGCCAAGAACCCGGCCGTGGCGAACCCGATGGGCGAGGACTTCGACTACGCCGCCGCGTTCGGCTCCCTCGACCTGCCCGCCGTGAAGCGGGACATCGCCGAGGTCCTGACCACCTCGCAGGACTGGTGGCCCGCCGACTTCGGCAACTACGGCCCGCTGATGATCCGCATGGCCTGGCACAGCGCGGGCACCTACCGCATCAGCGACGGCCGCGGCGGCGCCGGCGCCGGTCAGCAGCGGTTCGCCCCCCTCAACAGCTGGCCGGACAACGCCAGCCTCGACAAGGCCCGCCGCCTCCTGTGGCCGGTCAAGAAGAAGTACGGCAAGAACATCTCCTGGGCCGACCTCATGGTCCTCACCGGCAACGTGGCCCTGGAGACGATGGGCTTCAAGACCTTCGGCTTCGCGGGCGGCCGCGAGGACGTGTGGGAGCCCGAGGAGGACGTCTACTGGGGCCCCGAGACCACCTGGCTCGACGACGAGCGCTACACCGGCGACCGCGAGCTGGAGAACCCGCTCGGCGCGGTCCAGATGGGCCTGATCTACGTCAACCCCGAGGGCCCCAACGGCAACCCGGACCCGGTCGCCGCGGCCCGCGACATCCGCGAGACGTTCCGCCGCATGGCGATGAACGACGAGGAGACCGTCGCCCTCATCGCCGGTGGCCACACCTTCGGCAAGACCCACGGCGCGGGCCCCGCGGACCACGTCGGCAACGACCCCGAGGCCGCCCCCATGGAGCAGCTCGGCCTCGGCTGGAAGAGCACGTACAACACGGGCGTGGGCAAGGACGCCATCACCTCGGGCCTGGAGGTCACCTGGACCGAGACGCCCACGCAGTGGAGCAACCTGTTCTTCAAGAACCTCTTCGAGTACGAGTACGAGCTCTCGAAGAGCCCGGCGGGCGCCCACCAGTGGGTCGCCAAGGACGCCCCGGAGATCATCCCGGACGCCTTCGACCCCGCGAAGAAGCGCCGCCCGACGATGCTCACCACCGACCTCTCGCTGCGCTTCGACCCGGTCTACGAGCCGATCTCGCGCCGCTTCTACGAGAACCCGGACCAGTTCGCGGACGCCTTCGCCCGCGCCTGGTACAAGCTGACGCACCGTGACATGGGCCCGGTCGTCCGCTATCTCGGCCCGGAGGTCCCCTCCGAGGTGCTGCTGTGGCAGGACCCGCTGCCGGAGCGCACCGGCGAGACCATCGACGCCGCGGACGCCGCCGCCCTCAAGGAGCGGATCCTCGCCACCGACCTCACCGTCGCGCAGCTCGTCTCCGCCGCCTGGGCGTCGGCGGCCTCCTTCCGCGGCAGCGACAAGCGCGGCGGTGCCAACGGCGCCCGCGTCCGCCTGGAGCCGCAGCGCAACTGGGAGGTCAACGACCCGGACAGCCTCGCGCAGGTGCTGCGCACGCTCGAGGGCATCCAGGAGTCCTTCAACTCCGCCCAGTCCGGCGGCAAGCAGGTCTCCCTCGCCGACCTGATCGTCCTCGCGGGCAACGCGGCGGTCGAGCAGGCCGCCAAGGACGGGGGCGTCGAGGTCGAGGTGCCCTTCTCGCCCGGCCGGGTGGACGCGGCGCAGGAGCAGACGGACGTCGAGTCGTTCGCGGCGCTCGAGCCCGCGGCCGACGGCTTCCGCAACTACGTGGGCAAGGGCAACCGCCTGCCCGCCGAGTACCTGCTCATCGACAGGGCCAACCTGCTGACCCTCAGCGCGCCCGAGCTGACGGTCCTCGTCGGCGGTCTGCGCGTGCTCGGCGCGAACCACGGCGGGTCGAAGCACGGCGTCCTCACCGACCGCCCCGGCACGCTCACCAACGACTTCTTCGTCAACCTGCTCGACCTGGGCACGACGTGGAAGTCGACGTCCGAGGCGCAGGACACCTTCGAGGCCCGTGACGCGAGCGGCGCGGTCAAGTGGACCGGCACCCGCGCCGACCTGGTCTTCGGCTCGAACTCCGAGCTGCGCGCGGTCGCGGAGGTGTACGCGAGCGACGACGCCAAGGAGAAGTTCGTGAAGGACTTCGTCGCGGCGTGGGCCAAGGTCACGGACCTGGACCGGTTCGACCTGGTCTAGTCCGCCGTAGCCTCCCGGTCGTCCCGCGACCCGAAGTCCGGGCCGGTCCCGTGCGGGACCGGCCCGGACTTCTTCGTGCCCGCGCAGCGGTGGCCGCCGCCCCGCTCCCGGCCGTGCTCGGCCGGGCGACGTCTTGTCACGTGTCAGCGGGGCGCTCAGACTCTGTACGTCCACAGGTCGCCGGGCCCGGGGGGCGCCCCCACGCCGCCGGGCCCGGCGCGCGGTCGGCCGGAGGCGGGCGGCACGGTGGAACGACTGGCGGCGACCGACCCGGAGGAGGTCGGGCGGTACCGGACGATCGCGGAGCTGGGCCGCGGCGGCATGGGGCGGGTCTTCCTGGGCAGCGCTCCGGACGGACGGCTCGTCGCGCTGAAGCAGGTGCGCACGCAGTTCGTCGAGGACGACGGCTTCCGGGCCCGCTTCCGCCGCGAGGTGGACGCCTCCCGGAAGGTCTCGGGCGTCTTCACCTCGGCGGTGATCGACGCCGATGCCGACGCGCCCGAACCGTGGCTGGCACGTCGTCTGCGCACCCGACTGCGCGACCGGCAGGGAAGCGCAGTACCCGGCGACGGTGATCCTCACCGGTCTGACCGCAGGACGGTATACGTCCCTGCGGATCCGGGCCCCGCTGTCGCCGGGCGACCGGGTCGTGGACCACACGCTCGACGAGAACGGGCCGACGGCAGGCGACTGACGGCACGCGACGGAAGGCTCCGCCGCGGGCGCTCGCCGCTTCGCGCCCGGTGGGCTCCTCCTCACACGCCCCACGCCGTGAACGCGCCCCAGTGGACGGGAGAGTCGAAGGGGCGCTCCCTCCTGGTCCGCGCGCGGGCGGCGTAGCCGTCGCTGAGGGCGGCCAGGTGGCGGTGCGTCTCCGTGAACCGCGCGAGCTCGTCCCAGGTGAGCCGGCGCAGCCATCGGCGCGAGCGGCGCAGGGCCGGTACGGGGTCGTGGGTCTGGGAGAGCAGTTCGTAGAAGCGCGTCATGAGGACGGCCGTGGCCATGTCGTCCACCAGCCACAGGCTGCTGACCGCGCAGGCCGCGCCCGCCTGGAGGAAGGCGGCCGGGAGGCCGAGGAACTCGTCGGGGGCCTCCATGATGCCGTAGTGCCCCGACTGGCAGGCGCTGGCCACCGTCAAGCGGCACACGGGCAGTTGGTGGTGCACGAGGGTGTCCATGTCCACGTGGCCGTCGGCGAGCGCCAGCGATCCGCCCCGGCTGTCGAACCCGGCGCTGCCGTGACAGCTGAGGTGCAGGTACGACGCCGTGGCGAGCCGGTCGAGCACCCAGGCCACGGTCGCCTCGGACCCCACCGCGTGGGCCGTGTCGCACCGGCCCGCGAACAGGTCGAGGATCTCGGCGAGTTCGCTGCGGCTGCCGGGCAGCGAACCGTCGGGGTCGGCGACGGCCACCAGGCGCGGCGGCGACTGCGGCGGCCGGGCGGCCCGGGAGCGCGAGGCCTCGTGGACGGCGGCGGACGGCGACAGGATCAGGGTGCCCACGTCGTCGAGCACGTCGTCCGCCCCCGGGGCCACCGGCAGCGCGTGCAGGGGCACCAGGCCGAGCAGGCCCGTGGGCACCAGGACCGCCTCGTGCCGGGCGTCCTCCGTCAGGAGCGCGGCGAGGGGGCGGACGAGCGGTTCGAGCGCGGTCAGGCGGTCCAGGGCCGCCGGGAGCAGCCGCCGGTACGTCGAGGTGGGGGACTGCTGCACCAGCCACAGGCCCACGGTGTCGGAGTCCGGGTCGTCCAGGTCCAGGAGCAGGAGACGGGCCAGGGTGATGCTGGTGACCTCCGGCACGAGCACGGCGCGCACGGTCGGCCGCGTGCCGACGACCGCGAGGACGTAGCTGCCCCAGGGCGAGTTCACCAGATACGCCAGTGGTCTGCCGCCCGCGGCCCGGACGACGTCCCGCAGTTCGGTGGTGCGCAGGAAGTCCTCGAAGCCCGGGATCGCCCGGACGTCCCGGACGACCGCGCGCAGGTCGCGTTCGGCCGCGGCCTGTTCCCGGCTCGCGGGCGCCGCCCCGTCGGGGGTCATCGGGGAGGGCGCCGCGACCGTGGACCGGTAGCGGGCGCGGGCCTGCCGGTAGCGGCGGGCCAGGACGGGGTCGACGCGCTCCAGCTCCTCCAGGTCGGCGGCGCCCCGTCCGGCCACCACGGACAGCTCGCAGGCGAGGCCGCGTTCGAGCGCGGTCACGGCGTGCTCGGGGCGGCCCGCCCGCGCCAGCAGGAAGGCCGTCCAACGGGCGAGCCGGTCCACTTGGACGAGGACGCCGCGGCGGCTGGCGACCGTGACCTGGGCGTCGTAGAGCGCGCTCACGGCGGTCAGCATGTCCGAGGCGACGTCGGCGGCCTCGGTCCAGCGCTGGGCGGAGGCGTGGGTGGTGAGGAGCTCCCTGGCGATGTTGAGGTGCAGGGAGGGCGCGATCGTGGGCGGCGCGGCCGCGAGGGCCTCATGGCGAAGGCGGGTGCTCGCGGCGCTGCCGGGCCCGTCGAGCAGGTCCCCGGCCTGGGCGAGGAGCCAGGCGATGCGGCTGGTGTTGAGCAGGCCGGGGCGCGTCACGGAGAGGTCGCGTGCCGCGGTCGCCGCCGCCCGGGCGCCCTCGGCGTCGGCGGGGTCGCGGGTCAGCAGCAGATGGGCGAGGTTGCACTGCAGCTGGGACCACAGCACGGGATCGTCGTCGGGGCTCAGGTGGCGCAGCGCGTCGCGGTAGCAGCGCTCCGCCTCGGGCAGGTCGTCCGGCTCGGCGCGGCGGGACAGCACCAGACCGAGGTTGATCATGGAGTAGGCCCAGTTCACCGCGGAGCGCTCGGGGGACCGCTCGGTGAGGCCGGCCCTGATGTGCTCGATGCCGAGCGTGAGGTCGGCGGCGGTGCCGCCCGGCCGTTCCGCGAGCAGCAGGCCGTAGTTGGTCTGGATCCGCGCCCAGAACTCGGGGTGCTCGGCGCGGTCGAGTGCGCTCGCGCGCTCCAGCAGGGCGCGGGCGGTCTCCCAGACCTCGTGGCGGTCGCCGTCGTCGCGCGCGTAGTGCGCGCTGGCGAGGTTGTTCGCCACCCGCACCCAGGCGAGACCGCCCTCGGGCAGCATCGCGAGGGCGCGTTCGAGGGCTTCGTACGCCTCGGAGAGCTCGGCGTCGAGTCCGGCGTGGACGGCGCCCATCAGGCGTTCGCCGAGCAGGGTGGCGAGCGCGGCCTCCGTCTCCCGTTCGCCGAGGTCGGCCGCGAGCGCCAGGGCCTCGCGGACCAGGGGGACGCTCTCGGGGCCCGGGGTGTCGCGGGCCTCGTCGTACAGCTGGTGCAGCCGGGTGCGCAGATCGCCGCCGAAGCGGCTCAGGGACGCGAAGTAGCGCTCGACCGCCACGTGCGTGGGCGTGCGGTCGTCGCACAGGCCGTCGAGCAGCTCCTGCCGCCGCTGGAGCACCGACTCCAGCGGCGTTCCGGCCGCCGCGCGCAGCTCCTCGCGGGCGGCGTCCCGCACCCGGGTGTCCTCGGTCAGCTCCGGGTGGGCGCGCAGGAGTTCGGCCAGGGCGTCCGGCGGGCTCGTCAGGACCGCGCGCAGCAGCTCCCCCACCCGGGCCTCGTCCCGCTCCTCGGCGAGCAGGCGCAGGAAGACCTCGTAGTGGGCGACCGTCGGCGGCCCCTGCGGCTCCAGGTCGCGGCAGGCCGCCCCGGGGTCGCCCAGGTCCCGCTCGACGTCGCGGGTCAGCACGAAGGGGAGCAGCCCGCGCGGCACGGGGATGGCCTGCCCGGCGAAGACGTCGTCGCGGAACGCCCCGGCCCGCGCGGCCTCCTCAAGGAGCACGAGAGCGAACTGCGGGGGCCCGCCCCGGAGCTCCGCCAGGGAGGTCGCGTACAGCAGCGGTGCCGTCGCACCGGGGCGCAGGACGAGGAGCGGCGCGTCGACGGACGCCCTCGCCCCGCAGCCCGGACAGTCCACCCAGGCCACGCCGGGACCGGGCCCCTCAAGGACGTCGGCGCGCTCGCGGGCGTCGACCACGCGCCACACGGGGGCGTCGCGCTCCCGGTCGCACGTCCCGCAGCGCCATGTGTAGGGCGCCCTCGCCGAGACCGTCACACCCCGCCCCCGCCCCTTGTCGCCCCTGGCTCAGCCAGCCGTACGGACATTCTGGCGCGCGCCGCCGACCGGCCGGGAGGGATCGCGCGAAAGCCCGGCGGACGGGGAGGGAGCCTGGTATCCGGCCGCTGTCCGAGTGCGCCGGAAGTGACATCACTTGCTCCACTTCCCTGGCGAACCACCTCTCATAACACCTCAGTTGACGGAGCATCACATTCTGATACACAGTCACCGCTCCTCATGTGCCAACACATTGCACCCCCTTCGCTCCCCCGCCACAATGACCGTCCCGGACCACGCAAGGAGTGTGCGTGTGAATGATCCGCCCATCGTGTTCCCGGACGTCGAGCGCCTTGTCGTCGACCATCTCAAGAGCCGTCCCGAGCTGACCGGAGTCATCGTCGACAACCGCACCCCTCCTGGTTTCGACGGCACCCAGAAGGCCGTGCTCGTCTCCCGGGCGGGCGGCGCCTGGGTCGACGACCTCCACCTCGACCAGCCCCTGATCGACCTGGAGGCGGCGGCCCCGGCGAGGGCCCCGGCCCCGGCGGCCGAGGAGAGCGAGGCACGCCCCGCCGCCGGACCCGAGCCGGAGAGCTAGCCCGCGCGCCCCCGCCGCGTGAGCGCGTGGCGTGCCACCTTGGCCAGGACCGCGGGGTGGAACAGCAGGGAGGGCGGCGCCGTCATGTTCAGGACGCGGACGAACCGGGCCCACACGCCCCGGTCGTGGACGGCGAGGGCGAAGACGCGCTGGTTGTACCAGTGGGCGAGGCGCGCGGGCAGCGGCTGCTTGCCGGGGGCCCACATCAGGTCGGAGCTGCTGGCCATGGTCCAGGGGACCTGGATGACCCGGGCCGCGGCGCGCTGGTAGGCGCGGCTGAGTCCGTCGAGCCCGGACGCGTGCGTGCGGCGGTGGCGCAGCAGGCGGCCCAGGAGCTCCGCTTCGAGCGCGGCGACCGTGAGGCCCTGGCCGTACACCGGGTTGAACACGCAGACCGCGTCCCCGACGGCGATGAGGCGCTCGGGCCAGCGGGGGTTCTTGTGGTGCAGGCGCCACTCGTTGCCGGGATTGGTGTAGCGGTGGATCTCGCCCTCCCGGGTGCCGCACTTGATCTGCTCGGCCAGGCGCGGGTTGCCCAGGGAGCGGGCGAAGTCGAGGTAGCCCTCGTCGTCGGTGGGCGGCACGTGCCGGTCGACGCCGAACAGCGAGCACATCCAGCGGTGGTGCTCCACGGCGAGCACCACGCCGCCGCGCGGCACGCCGGGCGCGAAGGCCATCTGGTACGCGACGTCGAAGTCCTGCTCGTCCCCCGGCGGGCGGGCGTAGCACGCGGACGTGTAGGTGATCTTCGCCTTGACGACGGTCCTGCCGGACACCGGGAGGCCCGCCTCGGTGAGCCAGCGGTCGACCGACGTGGAGCGGCCCGAGGCGTCCACGACCAGGTCGGCGGCGACCTCGGTGGACGCGTCGGCGCCGCGGGCGCGGTAGCGGACCCGGTCGAGGCGGTCCGGGGCGCTGCCCGTCACCGTCTCGCAGGTCGTCGCGGCGAGCAGCCGCACGGCGGGGAGCCCCGCAACGCGCTGGCGCAGCCGCCGCTCCAGCTCGTCACGGGTGAAGGTCTGGATGGACACGCCGACCGGGTCGGGCGGCGCGTAGCCCGTCGGCAGCAGGAAGCTGATCCGCTCGCCGTAGTCGAAGACGGGCGCGCCCAGGTCGGCGAGTTCGGCCCGCAGGCCGGGGAACAGCTCCTCCAGGACCTCGCCGCCCCGGGCGAGGAGCGCGTGCGCGTGGTAGCCCTGCGGGACGCCGGGGTGCACCCCGCTGTCCGGCCGCAGCGCGTCGCGCTCCAGGACGAGCACCTCGTCGAAGTGGTCGGCCAGGACCCGCGCGGTGACCAGACCGGCGTGCCCGCCGCCGACGACGACGGCCCGGCCCCAGCTGGTGTCGGACGACGGGCTGCGCGTGTTCTCGGCCATGGCGGGGTCCGTTCCTCTCGGGGCGGCTGCGCTGACACTCCATCCCGTACGTCCCGGGGCGATCAAGACCGGGCGGGGAGCGCACGGAAGCACACGGCGTCACGCGCGTGGCGCTCCGGAGGACCGTGGTGCCCCCGCCGCCCGGCTCATGGACCACCCCCGGCAGGAATAGCGGACCCCCTCCCGCGCCTTGGCTTCAGACATGACTGACACCCCCTTCGCCCCGCGCACGCTGCTCGCGGAGAGCCGGCTCGGCGTCCTCGCCACGATCAAGTCGGACGGCCGCCCCCAGCTCTCCCCCGTCATGCCCTACTACGACCAGGAGGCCGACGTCGTCCACGTGTCGATGACCGAGGGGCGGGCCAAGACGGCCAACCTGCGCCGGGATCCGCGCGCCGCCCTTGAGGTCACCAGCCCCGACGGCCGGTCCTGGGCCACCGCCGAGGGCACCGTGACCCTCACCGGTCCCGGCACCGACCCGTACGGCCCCGAGGTCGAGGCCCTGGTCCGCTACTACCGCGCGGCGGCGGGCGAGCACCCGGACTGGGACGAGTACCGCGCGGCGATGGTCGCCGACCGCAGGGTCCTGATGACGATGCCGGTCAGCCACGTGTACGGCGAGCGGCTCGGCTGACGCGGCGCGCCCTCGGCGTCGGCGCTCGCGCCGGGCGCGGCGGCGTTCGCGTCGTCCGCCTCAGCGGTCCGCGGGCGCCCCAGGGGTCGCGCGGTGGTGAGCGCGCTCTTGCTAGGCGCACGCCTCCCGGCATAACTTCACGCTGTCACCGTGGTGTCGCGCCCGTCACCCTCCTGTGCGCCACGGTCCCACAGGCCGGAGCCGCCCCATGACCGCCTCCCTCCTGCGCACCCCGGAAGCGCCCGTTCTGGTCGGCCGGGCGGCGGAGCTGCGCGCGCTGACGGGTGCGGTGGCGCGCCCGCCGTCGGTGGCCCTGGTCGAGGGGGAGGCCGGGATCGGCAAGACCCGGCTGATCCGCGAGGCCCTGCGCCGGCGCGGCGGGCGCGGCCGCCGCGTCCTGACGGGCAGTTGCCGCCCGCTGCGCGAGCCCTTCCCGTACGGGCCGGTCTTCGACCTGCTGCGCCCGCTGGCCGACGGCGGGCTGCCCGCCGCGCTCGACCCGGTCTGCGGCGCGCTGCGTCCGTACCTGCCGGAACTCGCCGGGCGGCTGCCGCCCGCCCCCGAGCCGCTGCCCGAGCCGCGGGCCCACCGGCACCGGCTCTTCAGGGCCGTGCGGGCGCTGCTGGCCGCCCTCGGCCCGGCCGTCCTGGTCGTGGAGGACCTGCACTGGGCCGACGACGGCACCCGGGAGCTGCTGCGGTTCCTGGTGGACGACCCGCCGGACGCCCTCTCGGTGGTCCTCAGCTACCGCCGCGAGGAACTGCCGGGCGCGCGGCTGCCGTTGGGACGCGCCTATCGCCACCCGCCGGGCACCACGGCGGTCGTCGTCCCGCTGCGGCCCCTGGACGTGGCCGCCGTGCGCGCCATGTGCGCGGCCCTCACCGGCACGGAGGACGCCTCCGCGGCCCTGGCCGCCGAACTGCACCGGCGGACCGCGGGCATCCCGTTCGTGGTGGAGGAGGTCGTGCGCGCGCTGCCGGAGACCGTGCGGCACGCGCCGCGCGCGGGGCGTGAGGTGCTGGACGGGCTGACGGTGCCGACGCCGTTGCAGGAGGCCATCGCCGACCGGATGAGCGTGCTCTCCCCCGCGGCGAGTGCCGCCGTGCACGCTGCCTGTGTGCTGCGCGTCCCCGCGGGCGAGGAACTGATCGCGAACGTCGTGCGCGGCACGGCCGGGCAGCCCGCCGCGGCCGAGGACGCGGCGGGCGTACGGGAGGCGCTGCTCGCCGGTGTGCTGCACGAGTGGGGTGACGACCAGTACGGGCTGCGGCACGCCCTCGCCCAGCAGGCCGTCTACGCGAGCCTGCCGGGGCCCGACCGGCACCGGCTGCACCGCCGGGCGGTGCGCGCCCTGGCGGCGCTGGACCCGCAGCCCCTGGTCCAGCTCGCGTACCACGCCCGCAGGGCCGGGGAGCTCGCGCACTGGCAGCACTACGGCGAGGCCGCGGCGGCCTCGGCGCGCGAGATGGGCGACCTGGCCCTGGCCGTGGAGCTCCTGGAGGAGCTCCTCTCCGACGGCCGCCTGGGCCGGATGGCATGCGCCCGCATCGCGGTGGACCTCAGCCGGGACGCGGTGGTGGGGCTCACCCACCGCAGGGCGACGGCGCTGCTGTGCCGCATCGTGCGCGACCAGCACCTGCCCGAGGACCTGCGCGGCGAGATCCGGCTCCATCTGGGCCTGTTGCTCTACAACCAGGCGGGGCGGCACGAGGAGGGCCGGATCAACACCGAGTGGGCGATCAGGGAGCTGCGCCGCCGTCCCGCCCTCGCGGCGCGCGGCATGGCCGCCCTGGCCATGCCGGCCTGGGGCGACCACCCGTACCACGTCTACGAGCGCTGGATCGAGCAGGCCGAGCACCTCGCGGCCCGGGAGCCGGGCCCTTCGGCGTCCACCGCCGTGCGGGCCAACCGGCTCGCCCTCGCCATGTACGTGGGCGACCCGGCGGTCTGGGAGCACGCGGAGCGCCTCATCGACGCGGCCGGGCCCGGGGGTGACCGCCGCCAGGTCGCCCGCGCCTGCGGCAACTTCGCGGACGCCGCGACCTGTCTGGGCCACTTCCGCGCGGCCCACCGCTTCCGCAGGCTGGGGCGGCGCCTGGCCTCCGAGTGCGGTGCCGCGTTCCTTTCGGGCATCGTGGAGGGCACGGCGCTGCGCCTCGACTGGTACGAGGGCCGCTGGCAGGGCCTCGCCGAACGGGCCCGGCACGTCCTGGACGTGATGCCGGGCGTCTCGGGCATCGCGGCCGACGCCCACCTCGTCCTCGGCCTCCTGGCCTCCGCGCGCGGCGAGTGGGACGAGGCCGCGGCGGAGCTGGGGGCCGCCGGGCTCGATGCCCCGCACAACGCCCCGGGGCCGGTCCTCGCCACCGCGTCCGGCGCGCTGACCCGGCTGCTCCAGGCCCGTGGCGACGGCGCGGAGGCGCGGATCGAGGCCGAGCGCGGGATCGCCAGGATCCGTCGCAAGGGCATCTGGTCCTGGGCGGGCGACCTGGCGCCGACGGCGGTGGCGGCGCTGGTGCGCGGCGGCCGCCTTCCGGACGCGGAGCGGGTCACCGCCGAGCTGGCCGACGGCATCACGGGCCGGGACGCCCCCCTGGCCGCCGCCGCGCTCCTGGCCTGTCGCGGCACCCTGGCTCTCGGCCGCGGCCGCCCCGAGGAGGCCGCGGCGGCCTTCGACCGAGCCCGGACCGCGTACGCCGTCCTGCCCCTGCCCTATGCGGCGGCCCGCGCGGGCGAGGCGGCGGCGCGCTGCCGCCTGGCCGCGGGCGACAGCCGGGCCGCGGACCAACTGGCGGCGATGGCCGAGCGGTTCACCGGTCTCGGTGCCACCCGTGACACGGCCCGCTGCCGCCGGGTGCTGCGCGGCCACAACGTGCCGCTGCCGTCCCGGCGCGGCCGCCGGGGCTACGGCGACGAGCTCTCGCCCCGGGAGCGGGAGGTCGCCCGGCTCGTCGCGCTCGGACACACCAACCGGGAGATCGCCGACGTGCTGTTCCTGTCCCCGCGCACCGTCGAGCAGCACGTCGCGAAGGTGCTGCGCAAGCTGGGCGTCAGCTCACGGGCCGAGGTCCACCGGCAGGGGCGCGCGCTCGCGCCCTGACGGGTGCGCCGGTTCTCCCGGAGGCGTCCGGGAGAACCGACGCGCCGTCGGGGCAGGACCGGTGGTCAGCCGGTGAAGCCCGCGGTGATGGAGGTGAACTGCCACGAGGGCCGGTCCCGGTTGACCGCCCAGAAGGCGAACCGGCCGATGTGGTGGGCGTTGGACCAGTCGCGGATCTGGGTCCAGATCTGGGGCGTGGTGACCTCGCCCGTGTCGCTGCTGCCGTTCATGCCCGAGATGCCGATGTGGGCGTAGGCCTCCGCGTCGGACCAGCCGTACACGGCCTTGAGCTTGGTCTTCAGGCCCTCGGTGGCCTTGACGGTGTTGCCGTACATGTCGGCCTGGCCGCCGAAGTTGAACGGCATGATCGTGAAGTTGTCGACGTCCGCCTGGAGGGCCTTGGACCGCTCGATGAGGCGGTTGCCCCAGGAGTTGGGTCCGGTGTTGAGCGTCGGGAAGGTGAGGATCGTCCTGAGGCCCGGGTTGTTCTGCTTGACGATCTTCAGGGCGCCCAGGATCCGGTCCTGGACCGCCGGGCTCTCGAATTCGTCGGTGTTCTCGATGTCGACGTCGACCGCCTTGAGCCGGTAGGCGTCGATGACCTTCTGGTACGCGCCCGCCAGGGCCTGCGGGGTGGAGCAGTTGGGGCCGAGCTTGTTGCCGCTCCAGCCGCCGATGGAGGGGACGATGTCCCCGCCGGCCGCGCGGATCGACTTGATGGTGGTCTCGTCGACGCCGCCGGTGAGGGGGCGCTGGCTGTCCCAGGCGGGGTTGCAGCCGCCGCGGGCGAGGATGAAGGCCATGGTGTACCACTTGATGCCGGTGGCCCGCATCACGTCGGTGGCGCTGGGCGGGTTGCCCCAGCCCAGGTAGAGGTAGGGCGCGGCCTGGACGAAGGGCGCGCGCCCCGCGTCCGCGGCGGGGGCGTCGGCCGCCCGCGCCGGAGCGGCCAGGGCGGCGAACGGGACGACCAGGCTGACGAGCGCCGTGGTGACCCGTCGGGGGAAGCGTCTGCGCGTGGGGGATCTCAAGGGGACTCCCTCGAGTGTCGGTTCCGGATGGGTGGTGCGGACGGCGCGTCCGGACACTGCCGCCCGTCGCTCATGAGCCCGTTGGCCGCGGCACCGCAGTGGCTCGCTCGGAGGCTATTGGCATGTACCAATCCGGTCAAGAGGTCTGGACCACGCGACGCGCCCCGGTTTTCTGCGTACCCCTACCTATCGATACCCGGATTGTTCTCACCAGGACTTCCGCCAACTCTGGGACTGCACACCGCCGTTGGCCCAGACCAAACGGCGTACCGGTCGGCGAGCCTTCGCCGGCGCTCCCCCGCACCGACGAGGCACCCCCGCCCCCAAAGCGCCACCCCCCACACCCGCCCCCCACACCCCACAGAAAGCCTCCCCCCACGGAACTCCCCCCACAACGCACCCCCCCCCACAGCAGGAGGAGCACCATGCGAAGGACCCTGCTCCTGAGATCCGTCGTCGCGGTCGTGGTCACGGTGGCCATCGGCCTGCTGGGCTCCGGGGCCCAGGCCGCGCCCTCCCCCCAAGGGCGGCCCGCCGCGACGACGGACACCCCGGCGAAGGGCCACGGCATCACGGCCGACGAGCTGACGGCGCTCGCGGCGGCGGGCCCGGGAGCGCTCCAGCCCCCGCCGGGCGGCTGGCCGGTCCCCTCCGACCGCAGCTACCGCCTCACGCCCTCCTGCCAGCAGTACGCCGCGACCATCCGGCAGGGCGCGGCCGCGTGGGCGAACCTGGACGAGACCACCAACCGCGACACCCCGGTGGAGTGCCGCAACAGCTACATCACCGACTGCGGAGGAGGTGGCAGGATCGTCGGCTGCAACTGGGGACGCGGGCAGCGCATCGCCCTCTACATGGGCGGCGTCCGCGACCAGACGCTGCTGGCCGCGCACGAGTTCGGGCACGACTGGTACAACCACTCCGGCTACCAGTGCGCGGGCTGGACCAGCCCGCAGCACGTGATGGCACCCTCGATGTGCGGCTTCGGGCCCGGCACGAAGAACCCGGTCCACATCGACTGAGCACCCCCTCCCCTCCAGGGCGTGCGCACGAGAGCCTCTGTGGTGCCTTCCCCTTGACGGGGCCGGTGGCGGCACATCGCCACCGGCCCCGTCAACGCGCGGGCGCGGCCTCCGGGCCGCTCACCCCCGGCCCGCCCCCAGGACGACGGGGCCCTCCGTCCCCAAGTGCCGCCAGCGCACCGGGTCGTGGTCGTCCGCGCCGGGCCTTGCGGTGGGCAGCGGACCGTGGGACCTGGCGTCGAGGACGAGCGCCTCGTCGCCGCCCGGCTGGAACGCGTAGTCGACCCGGTCGAGCCGGGACGCCACGCCCAGGGCGTCCAGGGCGGCGCGCAGCCGTTCCAGGGCCTCGTAGCGGCGGTCGCTGGTGTGCAGGACCACCGGGAAGAGCCGCACTTCGCGGCGCGCCACCCGCACCAGCTCGATCAGCGCGCTCAGATGGAACTCCTCGCTCAGCTGCGCCCCGTAGGAGAACAGCAGGTGCGAGCTGAGCACGAGGTCGAAGGAGCGGTCCTCGAAGGGCAGGTGCGGCAGCGAGCCCGCGACGTAGCGGTCCGGGCGGGCCGCCAGGTCGGCGCCGAAGGCGCGCGCCGACGCCGCCCTGAGGCGGGTGTAGCGCTCGGGGCCGCCGAACCAGTCCCACACGTAGCGCTCCGCGTGGCCGGCCACGTCCGCGTGCTTGTGCTCGATCTCGCGCAGCGCGAGCGTGCCGAGGAGGTCGCGGCCCTGGCCGTACTGCGGATCGACGGCGACCGCGTCGGTGCCCCGGGCCCCGGCCTCGGCCACGAAACTCGCGGCGCCGCCGGGGCAGTCGAGGATCCGCAGGCCGAGGTCGTCGTCCGTGAGCGCGAACATCGCCCGGTACTCGTCCAGGGAGCGGGCACTGACCAGCATCGCGTCACCCCCTGCCGATGTAGGGCATCGTCGTGGGCAGCACCGTCAGGGACTGCACGTTGGTGTCCAGCGGCATCGACGCCATCAGCACCAGGGCCGCGGTGAAGCGCTCCACCGGGATGGTCGCCTCGACGGCCATCGTGCCGTCGCCCTGCATGGAGGGCGGCTGGGGACTGCCGTCCACCGGCGTCACGTTGCCCACGTCGATCTGGCCGCAGGCGATGCGGTAGGGGCGGCCGTCCAGGGACAGACCCCGGGTGATGCCGAGCACCGCGTGCTTGGCCGTGGTGTAGGCGATGGCGTGGGGGCGCGGCGCGTAGGCGGACGGCGCGCCGTTGTTGATGATGCGGCCGCCCTGCGGGGACTGGTCGCGCATCACCCGGAACGCCTCCTGGGAGCAGAGGAAGGTGCCGGTGACCGTGGTGGCCATGATCGTGTTCCAGTCCTCGACGGCCACCTCCCCGACCGGCTTGCGGGGCACCACCGCGCCCGCGTTGTTGAACAGCAGGTCGAGGCGGCCGAAGTGGTCGACGACCGTGCGGAACAGCGCCGCGACCTGGTCCGGGTCGCTGATGTCGGCGGGCACCGCGAGCACCCGGTCCGCACCGGCGCCCGACAGGGCCGCGGTCTCCTCCAGGGTCTCCTTGCGCCGCCCCGCGAGCGCGAGCGACCAGCCCTGGTCGAGCAGGGCGAGCGCGGCGGCGCGGCCGAGGCCGCTGCCGCCGCCGGTGACGACACCGATCCTGCCGTGTCCGCTCATCGCTCGTTCATCCAGGCGCGCAGGATCCGGCGGGCCTGCGGGCCCGGGGCGTCCACGTACGGGGAACGGCCGTGCAGCACCCGGCTGTTGCGGATCATCAGCAGGTCGCCCGCGCCGAGCTGGAGGCCGAAGGCGATCTCCGGGCGGTACAGCACCTCGTCCAGGTAGTCGAGGGCCTCCAGGCGCCGCGCGTCGAGCTCCGCGGACGCCCGTACCGTACGGGTCTGGTAGTAGCAGCCGATCGTCCCGTCGTCCTGGGTGAACAGGATCGGGGTGACGACGATCTGCTGGCCCGCGCGGCCGCTGCGGTCGAAGCGCCACTCCTGCTGCAGCAGGGCCAGCACGTCGGGGCGTTCGCGCTCGATGATGTCGTACACGTGCCGGGCGCTGGCCAGCTTGGTGGTGCCGCCGCCGTCCGCCGCGGGCCGCAGACAGAGCAGCACGAGCAGGTCGCAGGTGTCGCAGTGGAAGCCGAGCTCGGTGGCACCGTCGCCGTCGCGGTCGCGCAGGACGGTCCACAGGTCGCCCTGCGCGTTCTGCGGAATGGCCCCGCCGATCTCGTCGAGGACGCGGGACAGACCGGTGATGAGGTCGGCGTCGGACGCGTCCGGGGACATCACGTTGCGCACGTTCACGAAGCCGACGGCGTCCAGGCTGCTGCTGATGAAGGAGCGCACGGCGGTGTACGCGGCCTCGCCCGCGCCCCAGCTCCCGGTGAGGGCGTCCGACCACAGCAGCCGCCGGTCGTCGTCGGAGACCGACAGCGACCACACGTCGCGCGCCGACTCCAGGTAGTCGCTGGTCCAGCCGATGTCGTCGATGGTGGTTCCGGTCATGGCGTCATCAGTCCTTTCGAAGGCGTACGGGCGGGGTGCCGGTGCGGCGGCGGGCGGTCACCGCACGGCCGCGGCGACGGCGTCGGACCACAGCGTCAGCGCCTCGTCGATCTGCTCGGCGGTGACGACGAGCGCCGGGATCATCCGTACGACGTTGCCGTGCACCCCGCAGGTCAGCAGCAGCAGGCCCCGCTCGGCGGCGGCCTGCTGCACACCGCGGGCCAGGGCCGTGTCGGGGGAACCGTCGGGGCCCTGGAACTCGCTGGCCAGCATCAGGCCCGTGCCGCGCACGTCGGCGATCGCCGGGACCTGGGCGGCCACCTTGCGCAGCCCGTCCGCGAGGCGGCGGCCCTGTACGGCGGCGTTGGCCACCAAGCCCTCGTCGCGGATGACGTCGAGGGTGGCGAGCGCGGCGGCGCAGGCCACGGCGTTGCCGCCGTAGGTGCCGCCCTGCGAACCCGGCCGGGCCTTGCCCATCAGCTCCACGGACGCGGCGATGGCCGACAGCGGGAAGCCGCTGGCCAGGCCCTTGGCGGTGATCAACACGTCCGGTGCGACACCGGCGGCGTGCTGGTGGGCCCAGAACCGTCCGGTGCGGCCGAAGCCGGTCTGGATCTCGTCGAGGACCAGCAGGATGCCGTGCCGGTCCGCGCGTTCCCGCAGGCCCGCGAGGAAGGCCGCGGGCGCGGGCACGTAACCGCCCTCGCCCAGGACGGGTTCGACGAAGATCGCGGCGGTCTCCTCGGGCGCGCTCACGGTGGCCAGGACGTGGTCGAGGCCGCGCAGCGCCTGCGCGACGGCCGCCTCCTCGCTCAGGCCGAGCCGGAAGGCGTGCGGGAAGGGCGCCACCGCGACGCCGGGCATCAGCGGGCCGCTCGCGGCGCGGAACCGGGTGCCCGCGGTGCTCATCGCCGCCGCGCCCATGGTGCGGCCGTGGAAGGAGCCGTCGAACACGATCACGTTCTGCCGTCCGGTGGCCTGCCGGGCGAGCCGCAGCGCGGCCTCCACGGCCTCGCTGCCGGAGTTCAGGTAGAACAGCGCGTCCAGGCCCTCGGGCAGGACGTCGCCCAGGCGCTCGGTCAGCGTGAGCAGCTGGTCGTGCAGCACGGTCGTGTACTGGCCGTGGATGAGCCGGCCCGCCTGCTCGCGCACGGCCTCGACCACCCGGGGGTGGCAGTGGCCGGTGTTGGTCACGCCGACGCCGGCGGTGAAGTCGAGGTAGCGACGGTCGTCGGCGTCGTACAGGTACATCCCCTCGCCGCGGGTGGCGACCACGGGCGTGGCCTGCTGGAGCACCGGGGAGAGCTGGGGCATCGCGTCACTTCCTAGGGGTTCGGTGGCCCGCCCGGCGGGCGGGACCAGGGGAGCTCGGCCGGGTGGGCCGCATGGGGTGAGGATCAGCGGCCCGGGTCGGCCGGGACCGGCGAGCGGTGCGGCAGGAAGCCGACGTCGGCCGCCCAGGACAGCGCGGCCGACCACCACTGCGCGGTCGGCTCGGCGAACCGCACGCCGAGCCGGTCGAGCACGGACTGGGTCCACGCGCTGTCCACGACGACGTTGCGGTCGCCGAGCTGGGACCAGGTCGAGGCGAGCCGGGCCATGGTCGGATGGTGCTGCTCGGCGCGGGCGAGCGCCGCGGCGAACGTGGCGTCGTCGGTCAGCCGGATCGGATAGCCGTGCCGGACCATCCACGCCACGAGCGTGTCGTGGGCGACGGTGTGCGGCGACTCCTCGTGGTAGACGCCGGGCGCCGCGTGCGGATGGACCGCGAGCGCCGCGATGCCCGCCGCCACCGTGTCCACGTGGGAGAACTCGAACGTCGTCGAGGGCCTGCGCGGCGCCGCCCCGGCCAGGACGTAGCCGCGCACGGTCTGGTAGATGCGGTTGTCGGCGACGTTGCGCTGGAAGGCTCCCGTCCTGCTGTGCGCCGCGATGTGGCCGCTGCGGTGGACGTAGGCCGGCCGGCCACTGGCCGCCCAGGCCCGCACGGTCTCCTCGGCGTGGAACTTCACCTTCTCGTACGGGGTGCGGAAGGTCTGCCCGATGCGCAGGTCGGCCTCGCTGAAGCGGCGCGCGGGCCCCTCCACCTCGCCCGAGACGGCCAGCGTGGAGACGTGGTGGAAGCGGGCGCCGGGGGTGTGGGCGTCGATCCACTGGAGCAGCCGCCGCACCGCGGTGTGGTTGGTCCGCTCCAGTTCCGCGGGCGAGGCGACCAGACGGACGTCCGCCGCCGCGTGGACGACGACCCGGGCCGCGCGGGCGCGGGCGAGTCCGGCCGGGGTCAGGCCGAGGCCGTCGGCGGTGATGTCACCGGCGATCGCGTCCGCGCCGCCGAGCCGCCGGGCCGCCTCGGCATCGTTGTCGCCGCGTACCAGGCAGGTCACGCGGGCGCCACGCGCGGCCAGTTCGGTGAGCACGTGCCCGCCGAGATAGCCGGTCGCCCCGGTGAGGAGCACGGGCACCGGCTCGCGCACCACCGTCCAGTGCCCGCGCGCGGGCGCGACGGCGGTGTGCACCAGCTGGCCGGACGTGGAGACCGCCGTCTTCACGTACGCGGGCGGGTCGGCGTCCGCGGCGGCGGCCACCGCGGCCGAGAAGGAGGCGACGATCCGCTCCGCGCTCTCGTGCGACAGCCGCGGCCAGGCGTAGACCAGGTCGGTCACCAGGCGTCCCGCGACGATCCGGGCGGTGAGCCGCAGCCGGTACAGCGAGTCCCCGGTGGCGCAGCGGGCCGCCCCGGCCTGCTCGTCCGCCACCGTCCACTGGAGGGACGGCTCGTCGGGCAGCCGGAAGGTGCCGAGGAAGTTGAACGCGGCCTCGGGGCGCGCTCCTTCGACGTCCATCGGCAGCTGGGGCGCGCCGCGCACGAGGTCCTCGACCTCTGCCGTGCGCGCGGCCCCTCCGGCCGACTCCGCGGCCTTGACGGCCAGCCACTTGACGGCGGTGAACCAGCCCACGGTGTCCAGGTACTGGCCGTCGTCGCCGTCGGTCCCCCGGCCGTGGGTCTCCACCTCCACGCCGAGGCTCCGCTGCCCGCTCCACGCCAGCGTGGCGTCGGCGAACGCCGCGAGCAGGACCGCCTCCAGGCGCTGGGCGCCCCCGTGGCGCTCCAGGAGCCGGCCGGTCGCCTCCTCGTCGAGGCTCCACACGAGGGTCGCGGGTTCGGTGCTGGACGTGGCGTCGTCCACCGGGAGCCGGGGCGCGACCGCCGGGTGCGCGGGCGCGGTGCGGGGCGTGGTGGCGGCCCAGGCGTAGAAGTCGGCCGTCGGCGACAGCTCGGCCGGCTGCCCGGAGCGGGCGGCCCGGTAGGCGGCGGCGAGGTCGTCGAGCAGGATGCGCCAGGAGAGCCCGTCGACGACGAGGTGGTGCGCGATGAGCGCGAGCCGGTCGTCGACGCCCTGGCCGCCGGAGAACAGATGCACCCTCAGTAAGCGTCCGGCCTCCGGGTCGAGGCTGCGGTGCAGCTCGGTACAGAGCGCGCCGATCGCCTCGGGCAGCGCGTCCCCGGGCCGCAGCCGCGAGTGGCTCACCGCGTCCAGGTCGCCCGCGGGGCGCAGCGGGCCGAGGCCGCCGGGGCCGACCGGCCTGCGCAGCGCGGAGTGCCGGTGCAGCACGGCCTCGACGGCCCGCGCCAGGGCCGCGGGGTCCACGCGCTCCCGGCAGCGCAGCAGCACGGACTGGTTCCAGTGCCGGGGCTCGTCGACGGGCTGGCGGAACAGCCACCGCTGGGCGGGGGCCAGCCGGCGCGGCTCGGCGGCCAGGCTCTCGGCGCGCGGCTGGGGGCGCGGCCGCGAGGAGGCGGCGACCGCCGCGAGCCGGGTGGGCGTCGGGTGATCGTAGAAGTCCTCGAACGCGACGCGGTGGCCGCGGCGGCGCAGGAAGGCGATGGTGCGCATGGCGAGGATCGAGTCGCCGCCCAGGCCGAGCACGTCCGCGTGCGGGTCGACCACGGGCAGGCCGAGCGCGTCCGCCCACAGCTCGCACAGGGCGTGCGCGAGCGAGGCGGCGGAGCGGTCGGCGGGCCGCCCGGCGGCGGTCGGCTCCGGCCGCGCGGTCCGGGCCCGGGACTCGATGAGGCCGGACACGGTGTCGCCGAGGCGGGCGCGGTCGAGCTTGCCGTTGGCGCCGAAGGGGAACTCCGCGAGGGCGAGGACCGGCTGCGGCACGGAGTAGCCGGGCAGCCGGTCGTGCAGGTGGGAGCGGAGCGCGGCGAGGGTCTCGGCCTCGTCGCGCCCGGCGCTGAGGCGTACGGCGGCCAGGAGTTGGTTGCCCGCCGGGGTCGCGCGCACGATCACCGCACCCTGGCCGACGCCGGGGAACTCCTCCATGGCCCGCTCGATCTCGGCGGGGTCGACGCGGAAGCCGCGGACCTTGACCTGGCGGTCCGAGCGGCCGACGAAGACGAGGTTGCCGTCCGGCCTGCGGCGGCACACGTCGCCCGTCCGGTACATGCGCAGGCCCTCGTGGGCGAGGAAGCGGCGTGCCGTCTCGTAGGGGCGTCCGAAGTATCCGGCGCTCACGCCGCGCCCGCCGATGTACAGCTCGCCCTCCGCCGCGGCGGGCTCCGGCGTTTCGGGCGCGCGGGTGTCGGGCACGAGCCGCAGTTCGGCCTCGCCGATGGCGGTGCCGATGGGCACGGTGGGTTCGTCGGCGGGCAGGTCGGCCACGGCGGCGGCGAGGAAGCAGGTGGCGCCGACGGTGGTCTCGGTCGGACCGTAGTGGTTGGCGACCCGTGCGGCGACCCCCTCGTCGAGCAGGCGCGCGGCGAGCGACCGGGGCAGCGCCTCGCCGCCGAGCAGGACGGTGTCCAGGGCGGGCGCGTCGGACGGCCGCCCGGCGAGCAGCGCGGTCAGGTGGGACGGCGTCGTCTTGAGGACCGAGACCCCGGCCTCGCGCATCGCGGCCCAGAACGCCTCGGGGTCCCGCGTGGCCGTGTCGGGCACGACGTGCACCGACCCCGCGGTCGCGAGGGCGAGCAGCCAGGAGGTGTGCCCGAGGTCGGCGGCCAGGGTGGTGACGTGGGCGACGCGGGGCGCGTCGGCGTCGGTGAGGCCGAGCCGGTCGCGCAGGGCGAGCGCGTAGTGGGCCGCGTTGGCGTGGGTGACCGCGACGGCCTTCGGCTCCCCGCTGGATCCGGAGGTGAAGGACAGGTACGCCAGGTCGTCCGGCGCGCAGGGCGGCGCGGCGGCGGGTGCGGCGGGCGCGCTCGCGGCGAGCGCGTCGACGTCGACGACCTCGGTGCGGTACGGCTCGGGCGCGCGCAGCTGAGGCACGGTGGTCAGGGCGTGGCGCACCTTGACCGCGTCGAGGCGCCGGTGCACGTCGCGCGGGCTCCACCCCGGGTCGACCAGGATGGCGGCGGCGCCCGCGCGCAGGACGCCGTACAGCAGCGCGCACATGCGGGCGTCCCGGGGGCCGAACAGGGCGACGCGGTCACCGCGGTCGGTGCCGAGGCCGAGGAGGCGGGCGGCTATGTGCCCGGCGGCGGTGTCGAGTTGCCGGTGGTCGAGGGTGCGGGTCCCGTCGCTGAGGGCGGGCCGGTCCGGGTGGGTCCGGGCGTTGAGTTCGAGCAGGCCGGGCAGCGTGGCGTCGGGCAGCGAGGCGGTGGGTCGCATCGCTCGCGTCATGGGCGCAGACCTCCGGTGGTGGCGTTCGGTGCGTCCGCGCCGCCGACGGCCGGGGCGAGCGGGGTGAGGTCACCGGCGATGTACGCGGTCAACTCCTCGCTCGTCGAGAGGCGTTCGGCCAGCTCCCAGGCGAGCAGGCGGTGCAGGCCGTCGAGGTGGACCAGGCCGTCGTCGGTGGGCAGGTCCGCGTAGTGGTCGTGCGGGATCGGCCGGGTGGTGAGGTAGATGGAGCTGAAGGCGGAGCCGCGGAACAGGGCGATCTTGCCGGTGCAGACGGGGTTGGCCGCCGTGAACTCCGCCTCGTGCGCGCGCAGCAGGTCCGCTGCCTGGCCGACGGTGAGGCCGGTGCGGGGCACCAGTTCGCGGCCGCCGCCGCAGCCGAGGTGCCAGGGCAGCAGCACCGACCGGACGTCGGTGCGGGACAGCCTGATCGTCGACCAGGTGCCGAAGGTCGCGTCGGCCAGGCGCAGCGCGCTGTCCGCGTCCTCGTTGGTGTTGACCTCGTGGGCGCGGCCGACGGGATGGTCCCGGTGGAAGCGGGCGCGCACCTCGTCGAAGGTGGTGGGGCCGATGATGTGCATCCGTGCTGTTCCCTTCTCACGCCGACCGGGCGTACTCGGTGAAGTGCCGTTCCGCGAACAGCTCCGGCCAGCGCCCGCCGTCGAGGTCGCGGGCGCGGGCCGTGGCCAGCATGTGTCGCCAGTACGGCTTCACGGGCCGCCAGCGCGCCCCGGTCTGGCAGTATGAGGCGTCGACGAAGTAACGGGGTAGGGTGCCCGGCGGGCTGGGCGCGGGCCTGCGGGCGTGCAGCAGCGCCGAGTTGATGAGCACGGTCGAGCCGGGCGGCAGGTCGTCGATGACCACTTCGTCGGGCAGTTCGGTGGTGCCGAGGTGGGCGAGCGCCGACTTGCTCCAGGGGTCTCGGTGGGAGCCGGGCACCACGGTCAGGGTGCCGACCGTGCCGTCGAGGCCGCCGAGGTAGTGCAGCGCGTGCACCATCACCAGGTCGCGGTCGCCCAGGTCGTTGGGTTCGTGGTCGTGGTGCCACGACTTGCCGGGCGCTCCCGGGTTGTGCCGGTCGCTGTGCAGATGGTGGAAGACGAACGGCGCGCCCAGGAGGTCCGCGATGATCCGCAGCAGCGGGTCGTAGGTGAGGAGTTCACCGTGCGCGGAGAGTTCCAGCTCCATCACGGGCGGTGGATCGCCGTCGGGCCCCGGGTCGAGACAGGCGGCTATCGAGCGGGAGCGCAGCCCCTCGTCGACCCAGCGGTCCACTTCCGGGACGAGCCGGTCCCGCAGCGCCGCCGGCAGCAGGCCGGGCAGGACCAGATAGCCCGAGTCCGCGAAGTGCTCCCGCTGCGCCGACAGCGTCTCACTGCCTTCAAAGGATAATGGCATCTACCCCACACCTTTCTGTGACCAGGAATGACGCAGTGAATTGTGGATGTTATCAGTGCGACCGGCTCGAACAACCGTTGTCGGCTCAATTCCCACCGGTGCGACTCGGCTGTGCCGCCGGAATTACGGACGGACCTGCCACTTCGACACTCGACGAGCCGGATCTCCCCAATGGCGAGAAACGAGTACCGAGCCAGACGAAGAACTGAATGACCGCGATGGCCGTGAACAAGGTGGCCACCCCGAACTCGACGACCAGCCAGCTGCCGAGCAGCGAACTGACCGGAACGGCCGCGAACGGAATGGCCCGCTGCAGTCCCACCACCCTGCCGAGGAATTCCGGGTCGACCGCGCCCTGCCGATAGGTGCGCCACGGCACGATGAACGTGGAGGTCGTCGTGCCGACGACGAACCAGCACACGGTCAGCGCGCCGATGCCGGGCCACAGCGCGGGCAGCGTCAGGGCGAGGACCTTCACCGCCATGGCCGCCGCCATGAGCGCGCCCGCGGAGAACCTCCGAAGGAGCACGGGGGACGCGGCGGCGCCCAGGACGGCGCCGAGCCCCTGGGCCGCGGCGATCACCGCGAGGGAGGCGGGGACGTCCCCGCTGGGCCCGGCCACGATGTAGACCAGGTTGGCGGCCGCGGCGGGGAAGGTGAAGTTCGCCAGGGTCAGCAGGACCGTGGCCCACAGGAGGGCGCTCTGCGTCATCACCATGCGCAGCGCCGCGAGGGCGTCCGGCACGAGCGAGCGGCACGCCGCCCCGAACGAGGCCCGTAGCCGCCGCCCCGCCGTGACGACGGCGGTGGCCGCGATCAGCAGGGCGGAGACGGCGAACGACGCCGCGTTCACGAAGCTCGCCGCGGTCGGCCCGAGCAGCGTGACCACCGCGACGCCCGCGACCGGGCCCAGCATGCCGAGGGTGCCGTCCGCCCCCTGGACCCAGGCGTTCATCGAGGCCCGCCGGTGTGCGGCGACCCGCTCGGTGATGAACCCCTGGAAGGCCGGGAACGAGAACGGCCGTACGCACCCCAGCAGAAAGGCCGCCGCCATCACCAGGACCGTCGGCGGATCGATCAGACAGAGCACGCCGATCCCGGCGACGATCGCCGCGGAGACGACGTCGCAGGCAATCATCAATTGCCGTCGGTCGGCCCGGTCGGCGACAACTCCGCTGAAGAGTCCGATGACCACGAAGGGCACGAATTCGATCGCGTAGGTCAGCGCCGTCGAGACAGCCGAACCGGTCAGCTGGAGCACGAGCACGGGCAAGGCGAAGCGGAATACCCAGTCCCCGGTGCTGGAAATGATGAAGGCCGTCCGCAGCAGGCGCTCGTCGCGCCGCTGGGCGTCCCGTTTCACCACGGGCCTCCGACACCGGGTGCAGGCCGCACGGGAGGAGCGGGTGACGTGCGGGCGCCGCCCATGCGTGTGCACAGCAATCACTGACCCTCCCCGCCAAGAAAAGAAAAGGAAAACGGAAGCGCGCACGGGGTGGTCCGTACGGTGCCCGGATGTCGGTCGGCTCGGGCTCAGAGAAGCACAGGAAGCTTCGGTTCCACCATCCTTGTCCTGCCATCTGAGACCATTTCAACATGTGCAACGCCAGGGATTTCACCATGTGCAACGGCGGCTAATTCCAGGCGGTGCATGGCCGGGGAATCTACCCGCGCCCCGAATGGAAAGACAAGACGTTGACTGAGTGCCGCGCCAGGAGTATGGTCTACACCACTTCTACGGGAATGTGCTGGCTTTGCGCTGCCCGCTCGCGCTGTTGACGCCGTCGCACCCCATAAACTACTCGTAAGTTATACCGGCGAGTTAACATCGGCTGCCCGGCCGCATTCGAGCCGCCCGCCGCCCTTTCCATTCCAGCGGGTCTGTTTTCCCCCGCGCGCACTCCCCCGAGGACACCGGGAAAGCAAGGCGGCGCGCCGGTGAGTCCACCGGCGGCATCGACACCCGCGGCCCGCCCCGCCCGTCGGCTCCCCGCCCGCCCGGCCGCCGCGTCCACCGCGTCCGCGTACCGCTCCAGAACCTCCGCGTAGTCCGCGGGGATCGGGGCAAACGATCGGTGTGAACCGCGGAACGACGGGAGGTTGTCGTGATGCACCCTCCGAAGGAGCAGCGAGTGGTGCGCGAGTGGGAGCGTAACGGGGCGGTGTCGGCGGCCGAGGCACGCGCGGCGGCGCGTGACTTCATGGCGTCGGTGGGATACGAGGACGAACGGCAGGCGGAGGCGGTGCTCCTGGTCGTGTCGGAGCTGGTGACGAACGCGCTGCGGCACGCCCGCGGCGTGACCGCCCTCCGGCTCGACCACAGCGACCTGGGCCTGACCGTGTCCGTGTACGACGCCGCCGACGAGCCGCCACGCACCCTGCCCCTCGACCCGGCGCGTCCGGGCGGCTTCGGGCTCCACCTGGTGCGGGACCTCGCCGGACGCCTCGACGTCGAGTGGTGTCCGGGCGGCAAGAGAGTGCGCGCCACCGTGCCGCTGCCGTGAACTGCGGCGGTGGCCCGGGCCGGTTCGTCTCCCGCAGGCGTGCCACGCGTGCCGCGTGTGAGCAAGGCGACATGTGCTCCGATGATCGACCAGCAGGTAAGGACGTCGAGTCGGGGTACAGGTCAGCTCCACGAACGCACGTCAGCAGCGAGTCGGGCGGTGACGGCCCGGGAGAGGTGCGCAGCCATGGACAACCGCTTCTGGCTCGGCCGCGAGGACGAGGAAGCGATCGGCCACGAGGGCGAACGCACGGGAGCGCGGGCCGTGTTGCGGCTCCGCGGCGAGCTGGATCTGGAAGGCGCCCCGTCGCTCGCCGAAGCCGCGGGACCGCTGCTCGGGGACGGGTCGCGGACCCTCGTCCTGGACTGCCACGGCGTCACGTTCTGCGACTCCAGCGGGCTCAACACCCTGCTGAACCTGAGGCAGCGGGCGGCGGACTCGGGTGCCCGGCTGCTGCTCGCGCGGCCCTCCGCCAGCGTCCGCCATCTGCTGCGCCTGACGCACACGGAGCGGGTGTTCCACATCGTGGACGACACCGTGGACGACGTGGTGGACGACACCGCGGGGGACGCCGTGGGCCCCGCCGCGGAGGACCGCGTGGGCGACGCGTCGCCGCCGCGCTCCTGACCCCGCCCTACTCCCGCCGTTCCGGCTCCCGGCCCGGCCCCGTCGGCCCCGCGCCGAGGCGCACCGCGAGGGCGAGGGTGTCGTCGGCGTGGAGTATCACCGCGTGCATCTCCTTGGCGAGCGCCCTGGGGAGGTGCGCGGTGGGGCGGTGGGCGTGGTCGCGGACCGCGCGGGCGAGGCGTGCCTCGCCCTCCTCGGGGTCCTTGCGGCTCTCGGTGAGGCCGTCGGTGTAGAGCAGCAGCAGGTCGCCGGGGCGCATCCGGGTGCGGCGGACCTCCTCGCTGCCGGGCAGCGGGAAGCCGATGCCCCGGCCGGGGGTTTCGAGGTACTCGGTGCCGCCGTCCCGGCGCATGAGCAGCGCGGGCGGATGGCTGCCGCCCGCGAGGTGGAGCTCGCCGGACTCCGGGCGCAGCCGGGCCAGCAGGACGGTGGCCATCAGGGCGGGGTCGAAGGGCGCGAGAACCTCGTTCGTACGGGCCACGATCGACTCCAAGGGGTGGCCTTCGAGGGCCAGGGTGCGGACGGCGTGCGTGACGTTGAGGGCCGTGCGGGTGGAGCGGACGCCGTGGCCGAGCGCGTCCACGACGGTGATGTGCACGGTGCCGTCCGGCAGTACGAACCAGTCGTACAGGTCGCCTCCCGTGGGTGCCTCGGAGTCGGCCGGGGCGTAGTGCACGCCCAGTTCGAGGCCGGGCACGTCCAGGACGGGCGGGCGCAGGGCGTCCTCCAGTTCGCGCAGGACGCGGCCGTGGGCGCGGCGCACCTGCTGGTCGCGCTCGTCGAGCTGGACGTACAGGGCGAGCACACCGCTGTTGGTCTCGGCCAGTTCGTGCTTGAGGAGGCGGTGTTCGGCCTTGAGGGCGTCGACCTGGGCCAGGGCGGCGCCGAGTTCCTTGAGGAGCACCTCGGTCTCGCCGTGCGGCAGTTCGCCCGCGCCCTGCGGCTCCGTCGTCGCCCCGGCCGTGTCGAGGTCGAGGGCGATGTGCCAGGTCACGGTGGACGGCGTGGTGCTGTGCGCGGCGAGGGGCAGCTCGTCGTCGGGTACGTCGACGCGGCGTGCGCCGTGGTCGAGGGTCACGACGAGCAGCGGCGCCCCGTCCTCGACGGCGTCCGCCCGGGTGGCGGTCAGGGTGACCGGGTGGTCCGCCTCCACGACCGGCGCGGCCACGCGGGTGACGGCGAGCGCGAGGCGGGCGCGTGCCTCCACGCCGAGGCGGTGGGTGTCGGCGAGCGAGCGGACGGCGTGCCTGAGCGCCGGGAGGGAACGCAGGTCGGTGGCGGTCATCGGGGCCTCTGAGGGGTCTCGATCCGAGGAGTCTTGGGCTGGGGCGCCTGGGGTGCCCGGGGCTGAGGGCTCTTGGCGGTGACGACGGTCGCGTCGTCGCGGCTGCGGCGGAAGCCGTGGACGAGGGCGGCGGCGAGCAGCGGCGGCGGAAGGCGCAGCAGGAACGGCTCCGGGTCCCGGGACCACCGCTGGTCGACGCCGTCGGTGTGGAGCACGGCCGTCGTGCCCGCGGGCACGCCGAGGCGGCGGACCTGTGGCGGGGGCATGTTCCAGCCGACGACGCCGGGCTGGCCGCTGAGCCTGCGGACGACGTCGTCGGGAGACAGGAGCGCGACGCGTACGTTGCCGACGCCGCAGTAGTCGACGGTGTCGTCCCGCAGGCGCAGTACGCCGATGGCGGCGCCGCGGGAGTGGCGCAGGGCGCGGTGCGCCGCGGCGAACAGGTCGGGCAGATCGGCGTCGGGCATCCGGTGGAAGCAGCGCACGGCGGCGCGGGCGGCCTCCTCCGCCTCCGCTCCGTGGCCGAGCCCGTCGACGGCGAGGGCGGTCAGGCCGCGGTCGGTGCAGGCCACGGCCGCGGCGTCGCCGCAGTGCCGCTCTCCCTCGGCGGGCAGGCACAGGGCTCCCACGGGCCGTTCGGCGTCCGTGGTGCGGTGCGGGGGCGCGAGGCGGGCGCAGACCAGGGTGCCGGTGCCCGCCCGGGTCCGGATGGTCAGGGTGGTGGCGATGCGGCGGATCGCGCCGAGCCCCGCGCCGAGGGTGTTGGTGGTGGTGTAGCCGTCGGTCAGACAGCGCTCCAGCTCGCGCATGCCGGGCCCGCGGTCGGCGGCGATGATCTCCAGGCCCTCGCCGTGCGCGAGGCGTTGGAGGTAGAGGCTGCCGCCGCTGGCGTGCTTGGCGATGTTGCTGGCCAGCTCCGACGCGACGACGGCCGCGCGGTCGGGCAGGGCGCCGGGCAGCCCGCACCGCCGGGCCAGGGTGCGGGCGGTGGCGGCGGCCAGGTGCACGGCGCTGAAGTGGTCGATGGGGACGGCGCGGGTGGGCTCCGCGAGGACGGGCCGCGCGGCGCCGGGTCCACCGCCGGGGCCAGGGGTCACGCGCGCCTCTTGTGCCACCGGACGGCCGTGACGACCGTGCCCCGCCCGGCCTCGGTGTGCAGCGTGAAGTCGTCCATGAGCCGACGGGCGCCGCCGAGGCCGTGGCCGAGGCCCGCGCCGGTGGTGAAGCCGTCGGTGAGGGCGGCCTCCACGTCGGCGATGCCCGGCCCGTCGTCCTTGACGGTCAGGCGCAGGCCCGTGGTGCCGAGCCTGCGGACGATCTCGACGGTGAGGGTGCCGCCACCGCCGTGCACGTAGGCGTTGCGGGCCAGTTCGCTGGCGGCGGTGACCACCCGGGTCTGGTCGACGATGCCGAAGCCCGCGAGCACGGTGGCGGCCCGCACGGCGTGCCGGACGTGCAGCAGGTCCTCCTCGCTGTACACGGTGTGGGTGGTGGACTCCTGCGGGCGGACCCGGGGCGCCCCCTCGGTGCGGGGTGCGGCGGCGGTGCCCGCGTCGGCTCGCGTCATGGCTCCGCCCTCTCCCGCGGAGGCGTGCCCTTCCGCCAGCCCAGGGCGGTCAGGCCCTGTTCGGCGCTGAGCGCCGTCTCGACGCCCGCCAGCTCGATGCCGAGCTCGACGAGGGTGATGGCGACCGGCGGGCGCATCCCGGCCACGATGACGCGGGCGCCCAGCAGCCGCGCCATGGTGCTGAGGTCCATGAGCATGCGGGCGACGAAGGAGTCAACGAGCTCCAGGCGGGAGATGTCGATGAGGACGCCGCGCGCGCCGCTGGCCACGATCGTCTCGGTGAGTTCCTCGGTGAAGGCCAGGGCCGACTTGTCGTCGAGCTCGTTGAGGAGCCCGCTGACCAGGACGTCACCGAGGCGCAGGATGGGCACTCCCGCGGTGGGGCGCTCGGTCACCGGCCGTCCGTCCCGTCGGGGCCGGGGGTGTCGGCGAGCTTGATGGCGGCGGCGAGCGCGTCCGCGAGCGTGGCGCGGGTCAGGATGGTCGACAGGTCGATGCCGAGCTGGGCGATGGTCTGGGCGATCGGCGGCCGGATCCCGCTGATGACGCAGTCGGCGCCCATGAGCCGTACCGCCTTCACGGTCTGCATGAGGTGCTGGGCGACGGCGGTGTCGACGGTGGGCACACCCGTGATGTCGATGATGGCGACCAGCGCCTGGTCGTCCTGGATGGCCTGGAGGAGGTTCTCCATGACGATCTGGGTGCGGGCGGTGTCCAGGGTGCCGATCAGCGGCACCGCGAGGACCTGGCGCCACAGGCGTACGACGGGTGTGGACATCTCCAGGAGCTGGCGGCTCTGGCGGCGGATGATCTCCTCGCGGCCTTCGACGTAGACCTCGAACGACAGGGCCCCGGCGCTGTCCAGGAGCTGGTTGATGAGCAGCGCGGCCGCGAGGATCTCGTCGCTCTCGTGCGTGCCGCGGCGCACGGCTTCGAGCAGTGCCTGTTTGAGGGCCTGCACGGCGAGCGAGGCCACGGTCGGCGACGCGCCGGCGCGGGCCCGGCGCAGGGCGAGGTCGGTGACGCTCCTGTTGAGGTCCTCGTGGGTGTGGACGAGGCCGTGCGCGTGACCCGGGCCTGCCAGGGCCCCGGTCAGGGCGCCCACCAGGGCGTCGGCCTCCTCGTGCAGTTCGCCCTCGGTCAGGTCGCTGCCGAGCACGGCCTGCTCGCGCTGGAGCCGCACCCAGCGGTCCGCGATGTCGTCGGCGTTCGCGCGCAGGACCTCGGTGACGCGTTCACGTACGGCGGTGTCGCTGCCAGTCACAGCCCAACCTCTCACCTTCCGGATCCGCCCGTCGGGGCGTCATCCTTTTGCTGCTGACCGGGAGTTGGGCGGGGTACGGCTCACCCGGCCGGTTCCGCCCGCTGCCCGGCACATGTTATCGACCCCGTTGCCGCCGCTACCGGCGGGTTCCGCGCGGCGGCGGAGCGGGGTGGTCGTGCTCGTCCGACTCCGTGTACCCCTCTGTCCCGTACGAACCACAGCACTTACGGGTGATCCGGGAACACACGAGCGGGCGCGGACGGGGGCGGGGGAACCCAGACGAGCGCGGCGGGGCCGCGTATCGGCCCCGCCGCGTTCCTGTCGTGCGGCGGCGTGGGGACGCCGCGCACCGATTGCAGTTGTCCGGTCGACCCGTGGCCGGTGAGGTTCAGGCTCCTTCGGGCAGCAGGCCCGCGCGCAGCCGGCCGAGGATGCGGTTCAGCAGGCGGGACACCTGCATCTGCGACACCCCGATCCGCTCGCCGATCTCCGCCTGCGTCAGCTCCTCCACGAACCGCATGTGGACGATCTCCCGGTCCCGCTCGGACAGTTCGCCGATCAGGGGTGCCAGGCTGTTCAGGTCCTCCACCAGTTCGTATCCGGCGTCCTCCGCGCCGATGAAGTCGGCGAGGACGGCCTCGCTCTCGTCCCCTCCGGCGCCGGTGAGCAGCGTGGTGTCGAGGGACGAGGACGTATAGGCGTTGGCCGCCTTGCGGGCCTCGACGACCTCTTCCTCGGGCAGGGACATCAGCTCGGCCAGCTCGGCGGTGGTGGGGTCGCGGTCGAGGCGGCTGGACAGCTCCTCGGTCGCCTTGACCAGCTCGATGCGCGCCTCCTGAAGGCGGCGCGGCACGTGCACGGCCCAGCTGGTGTCGCGGAAGAAGCGCTTGATCTCGCCGACGATGTAGGGGACGGCGAACGTGGTGAACTCCACTTCGCGCGTGAGGTCGAAGCGGTCGATGGCCTTGATCAGACCGATCGTGCCGACCTGGACGATGTCCTCCCGTTCGTCGCCGCGGTTGCGGTAGCGACTGGCCGCGTAGCGGACGAGGGAGAGGTTCAGCTCGATCAGCGTGTTGCGGACGTACTGGTATTCATGGGTGCCCTCCTCCAGCACGGCGAGGCGGGCGAAGAACTGCTTGGACAGCACCCGGGCGTCGCGCGGTTCGACGGACAGCGGCGCTTCGATCAGTGGCAGTTCACCGTCCGCGCCGCTGTGCGTTGCGGGCACCTGGACCTCGGACACTGCACCTGTCGCGGCAGCCACACCTTCCACCCTTCTCTCGACGTCACTGGCTCTCCCCTCCCCCGAGGGGGATGTGACGTGCGTCTGCCCGCCGTTCGCTGTTCCATGCACGCGGATTCGGGTGATCCCCGGATGCGACTGCTCAGGTGCGGGGCGCGGCGACGAGTTCGACCTCGAAGCCGTCGGTGTTCTCCAAGTAGGCGGCGTAGGTCTGTTCACCCCCGGCGTGCGGGTGGCGGTCGGGGAACATCAGGCTCCAGCCGTGCCGCGGCGCCTCGGCGGCCAGCGCCTCCACGGCGTGGGCGTCCTGGACGTGGAACGCCAGGTGGTTCAGGCCGGGCCGACACCGGTCGTGCCGGTCCGAGGTGAGGGCGGGGGACTCCTCCAGGACCAGGTACGTCGCCCCGAGCCGCCAGCTGCGGCCCGTGTTCCAGCGCTGGAACTCCGTGTGGCCGAGGGCCTCGAGGAGCCAGCCGAAGGAGGTGACGGCGCGGGCGAGGTCGGGCACCCAGATCTCGACGTGGTGGAGCGTCCCGGTGACCGGTCCGGTCATGGGGCTCTCCCTTCTTCTCTTCGGTACGCCCCCGGAAGTTCGCTCCTCGGGGCCGCGTGGGCGGACGGGGTCGTGCGGGCACCCGTCTCAGGACAGCGAGGCGAGAAGCCCATGTTCCGGTTCCAGCACTCCGGGCTGCCCGAGGGCGCGGAAGTCGGCCTCGACGGCCGCCAGGTCGAGGACTCCTGCGCGCACGGCGTGGTACCGGACGACCGACCACACGAAGACGTCGAGGCTGTCGTACTGCGTCCGGGCCTCGATGACTTCCTCCTCGTGGAACCACACCGCGACACGGCCGCTGGTGAGCACGACGTAGTAGTTGCCTCCGCCGTCGGCGCCGACGGACCACACGTCGTCGTCGCAGAGCTCCGTCTCGTAGTCGGAGTCGAGGATCCGGCAGTCGTTGGCCGCGAAGTCGAAGCCGTACGACCAGTCCGCTATGTCCAGGACCCCCGGCAGGGTTCCCGACCGGACCCGGCGGTCGAAGCCGGCCAGCGCGGTCGCGGCGTCGCGCGGGAGCCTGGCGAGGAACGGTGCGACCGGGCGGGTCGACGCGGGCACGTCGACCCGCGGCCCGCCGGGGAACCAGCGCGCCAGATCGGCGTCGAGGTCCCGCTCCACGTATCCGGTCAGCTGATCAACGGTGAGAGACATGCGGGGAGGCTAGCGGAGGGGTCCGACAACCGGTCGAAGTCCCAGACAGGTGCCCGGCCGAAGGCCCGGAGGAAGCCCCTACCGCGGCGGCGCCGGATGAGGGATATTTGATCATGACGATGCGTATCGTCTCGCCTGTTCATCCGTCCCCAGGGAGCACGACCCATGTCGACCACAGCACACCGCGCCGACCGCGTCTGGTTCATCACCGGCGCCAGCCGCGGGCTCGGCCGCGCCTTCGCCGAGGCGGCGCTGGCCGCGGGAGACCGCGTGGCCGTCGCCGCACGCACCACCGGGCCGCTGGAGGAGATGGCGGCGGCCCACCCCGGGCGCGTCCTGACGCTGGGTGTCGACGTGACCGACCGGGACGCCGTGTTCGCGGCCGTCGCCGAGGCGGTGGGGCACTTCGGCCGACTGGACGTCGTCGTCAACAACGCCGGTGCGCTGTCGATGGGGATGGTCGAGGAGTTCACCGAGGCCGAGGCGCGGGCCCTGATGGACCTCAACTTCTTCGGCGCGCTCTGGGTGAGCCAGGCCGTGCTGCCCACCCTGCGCGCGCAGGGCTCCGGGCACATCGTGCAGATCTCCAGCATCAGCGCCCTGGGCGGCTTCCCGAGCACCGGTCTCTACAGCGCCGGCAAGTTCGCCCTCGAAGGCCTCAGCGAGTCCCTCGCCATGGAGGTGGCCGGCTTCGGGATCAAGGTGAGCATCGTCCAGCCGGGCGGCTACTGGACCGACCTCTACGCGCGCATGGGCAGCACGGAGCCGCAGGAGGCGTACGCCCCCCTGCGGGCGGAGCTGGAGAAGCAGTTCGCGGAGGGCTCCGTCGACAGCGACCCGCGGCTCGCCGCACAGGCCCTCCTCAAGCTCGTGGACAGCGAAAGACCCCCGCTGCGGCTCCTGTTGGGCAGCATGGTCTACGACCTCGCCTTCGACCTGACGCGCAGCCGCATGGACACCTGGGCGGCGTGGGAGGACGTCAGCCGCGCCGCGGAACAGGCGATCGCCGCACCGGGCTCCACCGCCGAGGAGCCGACGGCCTGACGATGTCCTGACGACGACCCGGCGACGACCGAGGGCGACCGACGACGGCGCCGCCGGTCGGGCCGGGCCTGCCGGGCGAGGCCGCCGTCCGCCACCGGTCAGCGAGCCTCGTCCGGAGAGGCGGCCGGGAGGCGCACGGCGGTCCTGCTCGCGCCTCCGGGTGTGCCGCGCCGGCTCGTCGGGCGCTGGAAGCGGTCCAGCAGCGGGCCGGTGATGACGGTGGTCACGACGGCCATCATCACCATCGCGGTGAACATCTGGCCGTCCAGGGCCCCGATGCCGAGGCCGACGTTGAGGATGATGAGTTCCGTCAGGCCGCGCGCGTTCATCAGCGTGCCGAGGACGGCCGCCTCCCGCCCGGTCGCCCCCGTGAGCCGTGCCGCGCCCGCGGCACCGAGGAACTTCCCGGCGCACGCCACCACGAGCACGGCCAACAGGATCACCACGCCCTTTCCGCCGAGTCCGCCGAGGTCGACCGCGAGGCCCGTGACGACGAAGAAGACCGGCAGCAGGAGCAGGCTGGTCTGCTCGATCCGCTCCGGGATCTCGGGAGCGCTCGCGTCGACCTCGGCCCGGGGCGCGACGGCCCCGAAGGCGAAGGCCCCGAACACCGCGTGCAGCCCGATGACCTCGGTCGCCCAGGCGCTCAGGAGCAGCCCCACGACGAGGACGGCGTGGGTGACCAGGGCGCCGGACCACGGGCGTGCCGGGGCCAGCGCCCAGGTCAGCGCGGGCCGCACCAGCCAGACCAGGCCGGCGAGCAGCGCGGCCGAGGCGAGCCCCATCCGGGCGAGCGGCCAGGGGCCGGAGCTCTCCGCGAGCGCGACGACCAGCGCGAGGATGATCCAGGCGAGGACGTCCTGGACGGCCGCGCACGCGACGGCGACGGCCCCCATGGGGTCCTTCTGGAGGCCGCGTTCACTGATGATGCGGGCGAGCACCGGGAACGCGGTGATGGACATCGCGGCCCCGAGGAACAGCGCTGGCACCAGCAGGCCGTCCGTCTTCATGTCCGACCGCTGGAACCAAGGGGCCAGGGCCACGGCGAGAGCGGCCCCCAGGGCGAACGGCAGGGCGACGGAGCTGAGCGACACGGCCGTGATGCGGCGGCCGTGTCGCCGCAGGTGCGAGATGTGGAACTGATAGCCGACGCCGAACATGAAGAGGACGAGCCCGAGTTGGGACAGCGCGTGGAGGACGGGCCTGATGTCCGCGGGGAACAGCGTCTCGACCGGGTCGCCCGGCAGCAGGCCCAGCACGCTGGGCCCCAGGGCGATGCCGGCGACGATCTCACCGACGACCGCGGGCTGCCGGGCGCCCTTGGCGAGCCTGGCGAAGAGGAAGGCGGCGGCGAGCACGAGGGCCAGCGCGCTCAGCAGGCTCGCCGTGCTCGCGGAGGAGGACCCGGCCGCGACGACGTGTGTACTCACTGTCCGGCTCTCCGTTCGCGGTCCGGCAAAACGCTACTGCCCGTGGTGCAGCCTGCGCAGGTACTCGTAGGTCGACGGCAGCGTGTCGACGAGTTCGGCCTGTCGGCGTTTGATGTCGGCGAAGACGGCGCCCGACGCCTCCACGGCCTCCCGCCGCAGGGACAGCGACGGCAGCGGGTGGTCCGGGAGCATGCCGAGCCCCGTGAAGATGCAGTAGTAGCTGGAGTTGTTCCAGAAGTTGCGGAACTCCGCCTCGAAGTTGCCGTAGTAGTTGCTCTCGTCGACGACCGGTGTCTCCACGGAGAGGCCCGCCTTGTACATGTTCACCTTCTCGACGAAGTCGTCGGAGAATTCGAGTTCCTTGCAGGCCCGCCAGAACGGTGTGTCATTGCGGGGCGCGAAGCCGAAGTGCCCTTGGATGAAGTCCCGGGTGTCGTCGAACATCTTCTCCACTTCGGTGTTGAACCGCTTCACCAGGATCGGCTCGAAGTGTTTGTCCGGGAAGTGCTTCACCAGCTGGTAGAGGGAAGCGTAGATGAAGTAGATGCCGGTGGACTCCAGTGGTTCGACGAAGCAGGAGGAGAGGCCGATGCCGACGCAGTTGCGCACCCAGGCCCGCCGGTTGCGGCCCACCCGGAATTTGATCTGGTTGAGCGGCTGCGTCTCCGGGTCGAGGTTCCACATCCGGCAGAATTCAGTCGTCGCCGAATCCACGGACTGGAAGCGGCTGGAGTAGACGTAGCCGGTGCCGAACCTGCCGAGCATGGGAATCTTCCAGGTCCAGCCGGAGGACATCGCGATGGCGGAGGTGTAGGGCTCGATGCCGTCCTTCTCGTCGTCGTTCGGGACCGCGGTGGCGACCGCGCTGTCGTTGAGCAGGTAGTCGCTCATGTCCAGGAACGGCTCGCGCATCACCTGGTTCATCAGCAGGCTGCGGAAGCCGGAGCAGTCCACGAAGAGGTCGGCCTCCAGTCGGTTGCCGGTCTCGGTGTTGATGGCCGTGACGAACCCGCGGTGGTCCATCTCGGCGTGTGTGTAGCGGTCCTTGACGTGGGTCACGCCCAGCTTCCCGGTGGCGAAGCGGCGCAGGTAGTCGGCGACCAGGTTCGCGTCGAAGTGCCAGGCGTAGTTCGTCCACCTGGTGCCGTCGAGGTGGCGCGGCGCGAGGTTGTGGTCGAGGACCGGGGGCTGTACGTAGCAGGCGCGGTCGAAGGACTCGTCGGTCGCGCCGGACGCCCTGCGGTGCGTCCAGTAGTGCGACAGCGGCAGGTTCTCGTGGTCGGGGAGCAGCCCGAAGAGGTGGTCGAAGTGGTCCCCGCGGCCGTCGGCCGCGGGCCGCGCCGCGCTCTCGCCCGCGCCGGGCGTGCGCCAGTTGATGAACCTGATCCCCGCTTTGAAACTGGCGTTGCACTCGCGCATCCACTCCTCTTCGGCGAGGCCGAGGAAGTCGAAGAAGACTTTGTGCAGGTTCGGGATGGTCGCCTCGCCCACGCCGATTCTCGGGATCGCGGGCGCTTCCAGGAGCGTGATGTTCACCTGGGGGCCGAGAGCCTTGCCGAGATAGCACGCCGACATCCATCCCGCGGTACCACCGCCCAGAATGACGAGGTTCCGTATGCGGTTGTCGTCCATGGGGCACTCCTTGTCGTGGTCGCGGTGTGAGAGAACTCGCTGGAATCCGAAGGTTTCGGAGCCGGGCGGCCAGTGATACGTTCGCTGTGCTTCAGTGCCCGGGGCGCTGCGCCACGGTGATCCGTTCGGGCCACCGCTTGGCCCCTTCGCGATGCTCCGTTCCCGTCAGTCGAAATCCTCCCGCGTCACGTCCGTTGATGATTCCTTCATGGGTGTGGCATGCGACCGTTGGCTCGATGCCGGCAGAAAGAGGGCAGGAATGACAGAGTCGATCGAACACAGGGACAGGGCGGCAACAAGGGGCGAGGGATTCCGCGCGATGATGCGTGGTTTCCCGACGGGAGTGGCCGTGGTCACCGCGCTCGATCTCGACGACCGTCCGTGGGGGATGACCTGCTCGTCGTTATGCAGTGTCACGCTCGATCCGCCGACCCTGCTGGTGTGCCTGCGCGGAAAGAGCCCGACGCTGGCGGCCGTGGTGGACCGGGGGGAATTCGCGGTGAACCTGCTGCACGCCGAGGCCCAGACGACCGCCGAGCTGTTCGCTTCGGGCGCCCAGGACCGGTTCGACCGCGTGCCCTGGCACCTCGACGGCGACTGCGCCGGTCCGCACCTGCGGCAGGACGCGCACGCGGTCGCCGACTGCTGGACCCGTACGCCGCAGCCCGTGGGCGATCACGTCATCGTGTTCGGCGAGGTCTACGGGGTGACCAACGGTTCGCGCTGCCGTCCGCTGCTGTACGGGCTGCGCCGCTACAGCGTCTGGCCACACTCCTGAGGCGGGTCCTGGACTCCCGTACCGCATCGCTCACCTCTCCCCCGGCCCTGTCGTGGCGCCTTCGGCGGGCGTGGGCGCGGCTTCGATGACGTGGTAGTCGGGCAGCCCGTCGGCGGCCGGTACGGCGGTGGCCGCGACGAACGTGCATCCCGCCGCTTCCAGGAGTGCCCGGTACTCCTCCGCCGTGCGTTCGCGGCCACCTGTGTAGATGAGGTTGTTGAGGTCGGTGAGCCCGAAGCTCGCGGAGTCGGCGGAGGTGAGCAGCGGCGGCATCACGGTCTCGAACAGGAGCACTCGGGCGGTGGGGGGCATGGCGGCCCGGCACCGGGCGAGCAGGGCGACCGCCGCGTCGTCGCCGACGTCCCGGACCAGGTGGTTGAGCAGGTAGGCGTCGGCGTCGGTGCGGATCCGGCCCGTGACGTCGCCCTCGACGACGTCGCAGCGCTTGCCGACCCCCGCCGCGTCGAGGGTGGCCCTGACGCCGTCGAGCGCGGTGGGCAGGTCGTACAGGACGCCGTGCAGTTCGGGGGCGGACGACAGGACCGCGGCCATGAGGGCGCCGTCGTCGCCGCCGAAGTCGACGACCGTACGGAAGCGGGAGAAGTCGTACACCTCGGCGAGGCCGGGCGTGAACTCCTGCGAGCTGCGCGCCTTGGCCTCGCGGTACAGCGCCGCCGTCCGCGGGTCGCGCAGCGCCGACTCGTGGGCCGTGAGCCCGGTGCCGGGGTGCCGCCAGGGCTCACCGGTGCGGACGGCGTGGGTGAGCGCGCCCCACGCCTGCCACAGCTCCGGCGTGACGGACAGCAGGACGTCGTCGCGGAGCGAGTCCGGCGTCCCGGTGCGCAGCCGGCCGCCGAGCGGGGTGAGGGCGAACCGGTCGGCGTCGAGCTGTTCCACGAGGCCGAGGCCGACCAGGGCGCGCAGCAGGCGGCGCAGGGCGGCCGGGTCGGTCCCGGTGCGCTCGGCCAACTCGGTGTATCCGCGCGGGGTGTCCGCGAGTGCGTCGGCGAGGCCCAGTTCCGCCATCGCGTGGACGATCTGCGAGGACACGTAGCCCGACACCATGGCGGGAAGGGGGGACTGCATCGTGGTGGCTCCCTCGTCAGACGGTGTGGAGGGGAAGCTTGTTGACCCCGATCATGTCGGGCGTGTCGAAGAAGCTGGGCGGGGTGTCCGGGTCGGTGCGCAGCACGGGGAAGCGGTCGAGGAGCGCGTTCAGCGCGATGCGTCCTTCGAGGCGGGCAAGGCCGGCGCCGATGCAGAAGTGGATGCCCCCGCCGAACCCGAAGTGCGGGTTGGGGTCCCTGGTGGGGTCGAAGCGGTCGGGGTCCTGGAACTCCAGGGGGTCGCGGTTGCCCGCGCCCAGCCACAGGAACATCAACTGGTCCTTCGGGACGCGCAGGCCGCAGACCTCGGCCTCGGTCTCGGTGGCGCGGGTGAGCACGGTCGCGGGCGGCAGCAGCCGCAGTGCGTCCTCGATGGCGCCGGGGACCAGGGACCGTTCCGCGCGGACGCGCCGGCCCTGCTCGGGGTAGGCGTCCAGGCAGAGCACGGTGTTGCCGAGCACCATCGAGGTGGTGATGTGCCCGGTGATCAGCATGATGTTGGCGATGTTGACCGCCTCGTTGTCGGTGAGGCGTTCGCCGTCGATCTCGGCGGTGGCGAGCACGGTCAGCAGGTCCTCGCGGGGCCGGCGGCGGCGTTCGGCGATGTGCCCGCCCAGGTACTCCAGGAGCGGTTGCAGCTGCCGCGTGCCCTCGCGGATGTCCTCGGGCCCCTGTTCGGTGTCCAGGGAGGTGAACCCGCTGAAGCTCTCGATGACGTTGTCCGCCCAGCCCTTGAACAGGGCGCGGTCGCTCGCCGGGACCCCGAGGAGTTCGGCGACGACGATGACCGGCAGCGGATAGGCCAGGTCGGCGACGAGGTCGATGTCGGGCTTGCCCGTGACGGCGTCGAGCAGTTCGTCGGTGATCGCGGCGATCCGCGGCTCCATCGCGGCGATGCGGCTGGGCGCGAAGGCCGGGGTGAGCAGTTTGCGGTACTTGCGGTGGTCCGGCGGGTCCATCTGGGAGAGGTCGCCCTCCATGAGGGAGGCGTCCACGCTGACGGGCAGCAGGCGGGCCGTGCCGGAGGAGAAGGTCCGGTAGTCGCTGAGCATCTCCCGGCACGCGGCGTGTCCGTAGACGTTCCACAGGTTCTGGGTCTCGTCGAACTGGATGGCCGGGTCGGCTCGTTCGCCGCGCAGCCAGCGGTGCTCGGGGTGGATGTTCCACCGGTCGACGACCGTGGTCATGGTGGGCTCTCCCTGCGCTGGGTGGGTCAGTTGACCAGGACGGGCAGGCTGTCCATGCCTCCGGCGTCGGCGATCTGGATGAACGAGGGGGGACGGTCCGGGTCGGTGCGCAGGGCCGGGCACCGGTCCAGGAGCACGTTCACCGCGGTCTTGGCGACCATGCGTCCCAGGCGCCTGCCCACGCAGAAGTGGACGCCGCGGCCGAAGCCCAGATGGGGGTTGGGGGTGCGCGCCGGGTCGAAGGTGTGCGGGTCGGTGAAGACGCGCTCGTCGCGGTTGGCGGCGCCCGTCCACACCATGACCACCTGGTCCTTGGGGATGCGGGTCCCGGCCACCACGACGTCGGTGTTGGTGGCCTTGCCGACCGCCGAGATGGGCGAGATGTACCGCAGCGACTCCTCGATCGTGGTGGGCACGAGGGAGCGGTCCGCGCGGACCCGGGCCGCCTGGTCGGGGAAGGCGTCCAGGATCAGCATGGTGTTGCTGAGGAGCATCGACGTGCTGTGGTGGCCGTTGATCACCAGCCGGTTGGCGATGTTGAACACCTCCGTCTCGCTCAGCTTCTCGCCCTCGACCTCCGCGTGCACGAGGTGGCTGAGCAGGTCCTCGCTCGGCTCGCGCCGCCGCACCTCGGCGAGGCCGGTCCAGTACTCGCGCATCTCGCGGAGCAGGTCGAAGGCGCGCTGGAGCGCGTGCACGTCCTCCTGGGCGGCCTCGGGCGACTCGAAGTCCCCGGAGTCGTCGACCATCTTCTGGGACCAGTGGTGGATCCGGGCGCGGTCCTCGCGCGGCACTCCGAGGAGTTCGCAGATCACGGTCAGCGGCAGCGGTGTCGCCACCTCGGCCACCAGGTCGAAGCCGTCCTTGCCTGCCTGGTCGTCCAGCATCTCGTGGACGAGGGCCTCGACGCGGGTCTCCAGGTCGGCCACCAGTTTCGGTGTGAAGGCGAACTCGACCAGGCCGCGCACCGTGCGGTGCTCGGGCGGGTCCATCTGGGAGAAGTCGCCCGCGCAGATGTCCTCGGGCAGCTCGCCGACGTCAAGTCGTCCGCAGTTGTTCGAGAATATCGAGGGCTGGGTGAGGATTTCGACGGCCTCCGGATAGCCGTAGACGTTCCACATTTTCAGGGTCTCGTCATAATCAACGATCTTTCCCGGGCGTCGGCCATGCAGCCATAAATGCTTCGGGTGGACGTCCCATTCGTCAACGTGCATTTCCGAACACGTCCTTCCGGGGAGTCTCTGAAAATGCAGGCCAGCCCATCGTTCAAGATGGTCTTGCGGCTGTCAAGGAATCGCTTCAACTCTGGTCGGCGCAGCGCTCTTCCACCAGCTTGATGAATCGGCTCGCGGTCGAGTTGACGTAGAAGTCGCGGGGGGCGACCCGAGGAAGTCCCCTTTCCCGCATGGCGGTGATGACGCGCAGGATCAACAGCGAGTTGCCGCCGAGTTCGAAGAAGTTGTCGTCGGCGGTCGCGTCGGTGTCCAGGCAGTGGCTCCAGACGGCGAGGACCCGCCCCGCCACGTCGTCGCGGCCGGGGTCCGGGTCCCGTACCGCGCCGGAGTGCTGTCCGGCGCGGGTGGCGGGCGCCGGGAGCCGGGCCAGGTCCGGCTTGCCGTTCGTGGTGAGCGGGATCGAGGGGACCGCGGTGAGGGTCGTCGGGGTCATGTAGTCCGGCAGGACCCGGCGGGCGTCGGCGAGGATCTGCCGGGGGTCGCACGGCTCGACGAGCACCACGTAGGCGTCGATCCGGCTGCTCGCGGGGTCGGCCGCGGAGGCCTGGGTGACCGTGACGACGGCCGCGCCCACCCGGGGGTCGGCCGTCAGGACGGACCGGATCTCGCCCGGTTCGATGCGGTGACCGCGGATCTTGACCTGGTCGTCGAGGCGGCCCAGGTGGTCGAGTCGCCCGTCGGGGCGCAGCCTGCCCCTGTCGCCGCTGCGATAGAGCCGTTCGCCCGAGACGTCGTCCAGGACGAAGCGCTGCCGCGTCAGCTCGGGGTTGCCCAGATAGCCGTGGGCGACGCCCGCGCCGCCGACGTGGATCTCCCCTGCCGCCCCCGGGGGGAGCACCCGGCCGCGGGGATCGCGTACGGAGACCGACCAGCCCGGCAGCGGGCGGCCGACCGAACGGGATTCTCCGGTCACATCGGCCGGAGTGACGGAATGCGCGGTGACGTGGACAGTGGTCTCCGTGATTCCGAACATGTTCACCACGCGGCAGCGTGCGGGGGAATAGCGGGCGAACCAGGGGGCGAGCAGACGCACGTCGAGCGGCTCGCCCCCGAATATCAGGAGCCGTACGAGAAGGTCGCCCCGCGCCCCGCGGTCCGCCTGGGCCAGTGCGGAGAACGCCGAGGGAGTCTGATTGAGCACGGTGACGCGTTGCGCCAGCAGAAGCGCGCGGAATCCCTCGGCGTCCCGTGCCGTCCAATAGGGCACGACGACGAGCCGTCCGCCGGTCAGCAGGCAGCCCCAGATCTCCCAGACCGAGAAGTCGAACGCGGCGGAATGGAAAAGCGTCCAGACGTCTTCGGGGCCGAGTGAGAATTCCGGGGCGGTGGCGGAGAGGAGGGAGAGGACATTGTGGTGGGGGACGACCACTCCTTTGGGGCGGCCCGTCGATCCGGAGGTGTAGATGACGTACGCGGGGTCGTCGGCGGAGCGGGGCGGCGGCGACCGATGACCGCGATCCGTGGCCGTAGGCGTGGCCGTGGCCGTGGGCGTAGCCGTCGCCGTGGCCAGGTCGTCGAGTCCGACCGTGCGCACGCCGGCGCTCGCCGGGAACGAGGCGTGGTCGGTGATGACCACGGGGACCTGGGCGTTCTCGGCGATGTACCGCAGCCGCTCCGGCGGGTAGCCGCGGTCCATGGGCACGTAAGCGTATCCCGCTTTGAGGACGCCGAGCAGGGCGATCACGAGGGGCGCGTCGCGGTCCAGGCAGACGCCGACCTTGCCGGCCGGGGGCAGGTCCAGGGCGCGCAGGCCCGCGGCTACGGCGTCGGCGCGCTCGTCGAGCCGGCGGTAGGTCAGCTCCGAGCCGTCGCCCGTGACGGCCACCGCGTCCGGCCGCGCCCGTGCCACCTCCTCGAAGCGCTGCTCGATCCGCACGTCGCCGACGCCGGGGCGCGGGCGGCCGCCACCGCCGAGCCGCAGGACGTGGGCCGTCTCGTCCGCGTCCAGGAAGGGGAGCGCCGACAACGGCACGGCTCCCGGGCCCGCGGTGGCCTCGCCCTCCCCCGCGCCCTCGGCGAGGCATCCGGCCAACCGCTCGACGCCGGCGCAGAACGCGGCCGCGACGGAGGGGCAGAGCGCCCCTTCGTCGAACCAGCAGAACGACTCCACCGAGCCGTCGGCCCGCTCCATGACCTGGAGCGTGCAGGGGAAGGGGGGCGCCTGGAACGGCAGATGGATCCGGTCGTCCCGCCCCGGGTCGTCCCGCCCCGGGGAGAACACGATGCCCACGCCGGGCCGTTCGGTGCGTGCCGTCGCGTCGGGGGCGGCGCCGAGCGCGGCGTCGACCTGGGTGAGATAGTCGGCCAGGCTCCGGTCCTCGTCGATCCCTTCCACGGTGACGGTCACGCCGGGGCCCGGGCCGAGGCCCGGGTCGAGCCGGCCCACCTCGGCCGTCGTGGCGCCGGAGTAGCGCGCCAGGGCGAGCGCCACGGCACCGATGACCAGCCGTCCGCCGCCTCCTGTGACGGGCTCGGGCAGGGTCAGCGGGCGCACCCGGACGGTACCGGCGCGTCCAGGGTCGGGCAGCCCCCAGGGGAGGCCGGCGCACCGCGGCGGCGGGGGCTCCGACCCGTCAGGCAGGGTCGGGGGCGGGCCGGGTGCCGAGCCGGTGACCAGGAGGTCGGCGACCTGGTCGAGTACGGCACGAGGGACGCGGGAGCGCCTCGCCGCGAGCACGAGGCCGGCACTGTCGTCGGCGTACCGCAGCAGGACCGCGCGCAGGGGCGGTGCGGCCTCGCGCACCGGGCGGAGTGCCTCGCGGCGCGTCCGCTCGCGGGCACGGGGCGCCTCGGGCGGCGCCGGAACGGCGGTCTCCCACAGCCGCGAGTCGTGCAGCGCGGGCCAGTGCCGCAGGGCCGCGTCCCACCGCTGGTGGACCTGCGCCGGCCGGACCGCACGGGGCAGCCGTACGATCACCGCGTGGCAGGCGCGGCCCTGTTCGGGCCGGGCGTGCCGGAAGGGCGGCAGGTCGTGGAGTGCGGCCGAGGGCCTCGCTCCCCCGGCCGCGCGCGGCGGTGTCCCGGTCGTCGTGGCCATGCCCGGCCCCCTGCCGTGTCGGAGTGGTCTCGGCCGCTCACCTGCTGGTGAAACCCGCGTCGACGGTGAGCACGGTGCCCGTCACCCGGGGGGATTCGTCCCCGGTCAGCCACAGCGCGGCGGCGGCGACGTCGGCGGGCTCGACGAGGGCGTTCATGGGCTGGTCCCGCAGGAAGAGCTGCTCGTGCTCGTCGTCGGGCAGCCGCAGCGCGTGCCCGATCTCCCGGAGCATCCGCCCCTCGACCAGCGGATCGTCGCGTACGGACCCGGGGCACAGCGCGTTGACCCGTACCCGGTGGGGCGCGTAGTCCAGCGCCGCCGCCTTGGTCAGGCCGACGAGGCCGTGCTTGGCGGTGACGTATCCGCCGAAGTCGCGGTAGCCGACGAGGCCCGCGGTCGAGGAGACGTTGACGATGCTGCCGGTCCCCCGCTCCACCATCGCCGGGGCGACGGCTTTGATCATGCGCCAGGCGCCGGAGAGGTTGACGTCGAGCATGAGCGCCCAGTCGGACTCGGCGATCTCATGGACCGGGACGCCGGCCGGTGCCGCGATGCCCGCGTTGTTGACCAGCCCGTCGAGCGAACCGAACCGGTCGAGGGCCTCGGCGACCGCCGCCTGGACGGCCCGCGGATCACGCACGTCGACCGCCGCGGTGAGGACCGCGCCGCCTTCCCGCTCGCACAGGGTCGCGGTGTGGCCGAGCTGCTCGGGGCCGCCGAGGGGGTAGCCGACGCCCGGCAGGTCCGCGGCGATGTCGAGGAGCGCCAGGTCGGCGCCCTCGCGGGCGAACCGGACGGCGCACGCACGGCCGATGCCGCGCGCGGCTCCCGTGATCACGACGACCTTGCCTTCGAGTGAACTGCCCATGCCCGCGCCCGGTTCAGTCGCGGCCGAGGGCCCGCAGCAGGGCGTCGGGCCCGTCGGTCACGTACATGTGCCCGCCGGGGAATTCGCGATAGCTGAACGGGCCCCTGGTGACCTCGCGCCACTGCCGCGCGTGCTCCCTCGTGACGAGCGCGTCCTCGGCACCGCGCAGTGCGGTCACCGGCACGTCGAGCGGTTCGTTCGACGAGGGCTTGTAGTTCTCGTGCATGGCCACGTCGGCGCGGAGCGGGGGCAGCAGCAGGTCGCGCAGGTCCGGGTCGTCGAACGCCGCGTGCCGGTATCCGGCGAAGTCCTGGACACGGGCGAGGAACTGGTCGTCGTCCAGGCCCGTCGCCCGGTCGTCGCGTCCGGTCCAGGGCCCGGGAGAGCCACTGACGTAGAGGTGGGCGAGGCCGGCTCTGCCGAGTCTGCCGAGTTCGCGGGCGATCTCGTACGAGAGCACGGCGCCGAGGCTGTGCCCGAAGAGGCCGAACCGGGGTACTCCAGCGACGAGTTCGGCCACCTGCGGGGCGAGCGCGGCGGCGGCCTCGACGACGTCGGTGAACGGTTCCTCGCAGAACAGCTCCTCGCGGCCCGGCAGTTGCACGGGCAGCACCATGACGCCGTGGTCCTGTCTCTTGCTCCAGGCGCGGTAGAAGCCCGCGCCGCTCCCGGCGAAGGGGAGGCAGACCAGCGGGAAGGACACTGCAGTCATGATTTCCTCGCTAAGGCGTACCCATGGACGGTGGTCGCGCCGCGGCCGGTCGCGCCGAGACGGTTTCGCGGTCCTCCGTGCCGAGTCGGCCCATCAACGCCGCGACATCACGATGGGCGGTGGACGCTTCGCACGCGAATGAGGCCCGGACGCGCTCGCGCACGTGCGGGGGTTGCTCCTGGCTGAGCTTGAACATGCCGTCCGCGAGGGAGATGGCGATCCGGAAGGCTCCTACGCCGGGCAGAATCCGGCGAAAGTATTCGACGGATTCCGTCATGGACCAGCCGGCCCCGAATTCACGCTCGTATGCCCGGACCGTCTCCTGCACCGTCGCCAGCGTCTCGGCGGTGGAATCAACCTTACGCAGTACGCCCGCGATATGGACAGCCGTGAAGTTCCAGGTGGGTGCCGCGGGCCGGGTCTCGTACACCGTCGGTGACACATAGGCGTGCGGGCCGCTGAACGTCACGGCCACGGGTGTGGCCGGTCCCAGAGCACGCCAATGGGGATTCCCAATGTTCATGTGTCCCCACAAGGTGGCGCCGGACAGCGAGGTCACCGGCTCGGTCACCCGGGGGTCAATGATGATCGGCACATGAGTCACCCACGGGGCCTCTCCTTCCGCTCCATTGCTCATCAATTGGCCCAGGGGGTTCCCACGTACAAGATCTATTTTCCAGGACTCCTCGGGCTCGCGGTAGACACGAGGAACGAACACGGAACGCTCCTTCCGCTCTCGCTGCCGAGTCGGTCTCCACAGCCGGGTCGATCGGGCTTCAGGTGAGGTGAGACCGGGCGATGTCCTGCTGCCGGGACATCGAGGGCCGCTCCGTCGAATGGCCCCGAATCGAGTGCGGAGATCACGGTCTTTGCCTGCCGGTCTCCCGGGGCACCCGGATCTGTTCCACGGGGCCTGAGCGTGGTTACCGTACAGACGAATGCGCGCCATTACCAGGATCATTTCGCGGACGAGCGCGGGGGCGCCGGTCAAGGTAGCCAGCCGGTCTCCGTCGCGATGCGGACGGCGTCGACCCTGTTGCGCGCATTCAGTTTCGCAACCACCGCCGTCAGGTAATTGCGAATCGTGCCGACCGACAACTGAAGGGCGGTGGCGATCTCTATGGGTTCGGCCCCCTGCGCGACATACCGCAGCACCTCGGCCTCCCGTTCCGACAGCGGATTCTCCCCGACGTCCCACATGAGCGTGGCCAGTTGGGGATCGACGAGGCGGTGGCCGGACGCCACCTCGCGCACGGCCTCCGCGAGCCGTTCGGACGGGGCCGTCTTGAGCAACAGGCCGGCCACGTGGGCCGTGCGCGCCCGCAGCAGCACGCCCGGTCGCGCGAGGCCGGAGAGAATCACCGTCCGGCAGGTCGGCAGGGCCTCGTGCATCGTCTCCGCCAGGGTCAGGCCGTCGAGCCGGGCGATGTCGAGGTCGATGATCGCGACATCGGGATGACATTCCAGGGCGGCCGGAATGACGAGTTCGCCGCGGCCGATGCTGGCCACCACTTGAAGGTCACGTTCCGTCTCCAGTAAATTCACCAGCGCCCCACGAACCATGTGTTGCTCGTCGGCGACCAGCACTTTCAGCACCCGCATGGTTCACCTCTTGCCTCAACAGGACATACCGGGAACCGCCACCGCAGTCAGGAAATCCTGCCGGAGCGGGATGGGCCGTGGGTGTCTGCTGGACCTTCGCAGGCCCACTGTTGAACGCTCTGCCGCTTGATCGGTGCGTACGTCAACCGGACCACGCCGGTCGGCGTGTCCGGCGAGAGGCGGTGCGGCGTGAGGAAGAGGCGCTGTCCCGATACGCGTCGGCGGCTCTTTCGAGAGAGAGGATCACGACTCGATTCGGTGTCGTCATCAGATTTTCCCCGTGTGATCAAAAGGGCGTCCGAAAGCCGTGGCCCTCGAACTGGTCTCGGGACGGACCGATCGCTGTGGGGCGGAAATCCGAGTGGTCGGCGTGCACGGGATCCTCGCAGCGGCTCCACCGCGGCCGATGCCGGTGCGAGCGGCAGTCAGGCTGATCACTATGTGTGCAACTCCCCTCTTCTCAGAATCTCCGTGCCGGGGCGATATCAGCGAACGTGATCCGAACGAGCGGGACGTCATGCCCGGAGTGAGCAGCGGGCGCCGGTCACACGAGCACGACACCGGACCGGGAACGAGCATGGAGCCCCTCGGCGGTCGAGGTTTCACTACCCGTACCTCGATGTACCGTGAAAGGGCTCCAGGTGACTGCCCATCATGCCACGGCCGATGTCTTCGGGGAAGCTCGATGCCCCCCGGGAATTCTGGTGCGGCATGTGGCTCATTGCCGCCCGGTGACGTCGTATCAGCAGCCCCACAATTTCGTTCACGACGCATGTTTCTGCGGCCGCGCGCCGCCAGATCCGTTCCGGCCACAGGCCGCGCGGGCCGGGCGCACGACGGTCGGGGCGGCCGGTGTCCCGGCCGCCCCGACCGTGGTGAGCGGTCGCGTTCGCCCGGTCCTAGCCGGTGCGTTGCAGGGCCTTCTCGCGGTACTCCGCGACGCGGGCGCCCGACTGGCGCCGCGCCATCCGGCCCAGGACGAGCGGAGCGAGGATCAGCCCCAGGGCCGCCCACGCGCTGAGGACGCCGAGGGTCTCCACATGCCGCCAGGAGTCGTTGATCTCGACCACGACCATGTCCTCGGGCAACAGCGCGGACCGCATGCCCAGGCCCAGCCAGTACACCGGGAAGATCTGGGCGACCCACTGGAGCCAGTCCGGCATCGAGGTGATCGGGTAGAAGATCCCGGAGATGCCGATCAGGCCCATGACCGGGACCGACATGGCGCCCGCCGCCCGCGGGTTGGACACCAGGGCGCCGAGCACGGCCCCGATGGACTGCGTGGCCACGAGTCCCAGAGCCAGCACCCAGGCCAGGGTGAGCCAGGCGCTCACCGCGTCGAGCCTCAGCCCGTCGACGATGAACGTCCCGGGGATCAGCAGGATCGCGAGGTACACCACGATCGACCCGGACGTGGTCACGAGTTTGCCCAGGAAGTAGGCGCGGATGCCGTGCGGCAGCGCCTTGGCGCGCAGCAGGGTGCCGTCCTCGCGCTCCACGGTGAGGTACTGGATCATGAGGAGCATTCCCAGGGCGATGAACATGCCGAGGACACTGGGCATCACGAGGGTGCCCAGCTTGAATCCGCTGTCCTGGAACTCCTTGCTGCGCAGGAAGAAGACGGCGGTGAGGGTCAGCACGGGCCACAGCAGCTGGTTGATCAGCTCGGAGCGGTCGAATGCCTGGCGCAGCTCGATCAGGCCGCGGGAGAGCCCGGAGCGCATCGGTGTCGTGGCGGGATTCATGGCGTCGGCACCTTCACCTCGTCGGTGCGGGTCTCGGATCGGCCGGATTCGGCCCGGCGCACCAGGAACAGATAGGTGTCCTCCAGGGAGGACCGGTGGACTTCGAGGTCGGCGACGGCCCCTCCGTGCCGCTCGAACAGCTCGCGGACGAACCGCGTGGAGTCGCTCACCGACCGCACGTACCGCTGGCCCTCGATGGACCAGCGCACCTCGTCCTCGCCGACGAACCGCTCGGCGAGTTCGCCGGCCGTGCCGTCGGCGACGATCCGGCCCTCGTTGAGGATGATGATGCGGTCGGCGAGCTTCTCCGCCTCGGCCAGATCGTGCGTGGTGAGCATGATCGTGGTCTCCTGCGTCGCGACGACGTCCAGGATGAGGTCGTGGAACGTGCGCCGCGCCTCCGGGTCGAAGCCGGCGGTGGGCTCGTCGAGGAACAGGACCTCGGGGCGGCCGACCAGGCCGATCGCCACGTCGAGGCGTCGGCGTTGTCCGCCGGAGAGCATCCTGACCTGTTTGTCGGCGTGCTCCGTCAGGCCGACGTGGTCGATCAACTCCGTCGTGTCCCAGGGGCGTTGGACGTCCGGGGTGGCGTAGGCGGCGTAGTAGGTGCCCATGTGGGCGAGGAGTTCGCGCACCCGCCACTTCGCGTGGTCCCGCCAGGACTGCAGGACGATACCCACGCGGGCCCACCAGGCCTCGTCACCGCGCTCCGGGTCGACCCCGAGGACGTCGACCTGCCCGGCCGACCGCTTCCGGAAGCCTTCCAGAATCTCGATGGTGGTGGTCTTGCCGGCTCCGTTGGGGCCGAGCATGACCAGCACCTCGCCCTTGCGCGCCTGGAAGTTCACGCCTTTGAGGACGTCGTTGGTGCCGTAGCGCATGCGCAGCCCGTCCACCTTCAGGGCGACTTCGTCGCTCGGTTTCATCGGCTTGCCTCTCGTGTCGTGGTGTAAGTCGTCCATCGGGGCCGTCCCTTGAGGAAGGTGTGTCGTATCGGTGGCCGACGTCGTCGCCGCTCGACCGGAACACGGGTGGGGCGTACGGGGTGTGCGGGGCGGGCGGTCTCCGTCCGGGCGGAGAGGGCGCGCGGCCGCGAGCCGTCGGCGTGGCGTGTCGTGACGTGACGACGGTTTCGGGGAGAGCGAGGAGGGCCCGCGAGGAGCGCGGGCTTCAGGGGGTGCCGCCGCGGGTCGACCGGCGGTGAGGTGCGGCGCTCCCCCACGCGGCACGCGGCGCCGCCGGGCGGCGGGGAAGGCCGCCGCGAGCGGGGGGCGGGGAAGACCGCCGCGAGCACGGTGGCGGCGGCCGGCGCGTGGACCCGGCGCCGGAGCCGGCTCGTGGTCGATTCGCTGGACGGGCCCAGCCGTTCGGCGCCGAAGCCGCCGTGGGGGCGGGAGCTCCGACCGCCGTGCGGGTACGTCTCGGCCCGGGCCGCCCCGGACCGCTCGGCTAGGCCTGGTCGTCGCGCAGCGACTGCTCGACGCGCTGCCTCAGGGCGCCGCGGTCGACTCCCGCGACGGACAGGGCGCGGGGGACGGTGCCGTGCTCCAGCCGCAGGATGCCGAGGAGCAGGTGCCCGGGCCGCAGGTCCTTCTTGTTCTGGACGGCCGTCACGCCGCGCTCCAGGGCCAGCTTGGCGGACTGCCCCATCTTCGAGGGCGGCGCGGTGGACGCCTGCGGCGCGGGCAGGTCGCGCTCGGCGATCGACACGCCCGCCACCTCCAGGCTCGCCCGGAACTCCTGCCGCAGCGCCTCGCGGATCGTGCCGGGGTCGAGCCCGGCCGAGCCGAGCGCCTGCCCCGCCGCGCTCTCGCGCTCGGCGGCGATCGACAGGAGCAGATGCTCCGCTTCGATGGTCACGGAGCCCGCCTGCTGGGCCTCGCGCGCGCCGGCTTCCAGGATGGCTCCGGCGTAGTCGTCGAAGAGCTGTCGCTTCACTTCATCCTCCTCTTCAACTCGACCCCGACATCGATCAGACGCCGGGCGTGCTTCTTGTGGACCGCTTGGCGTGTCACGCCGAGCGCCTCGGCGACTTCCATCCAGCTCCAGCCCGTCCGCATGGCCTTCTCCACGGCGGCGTCCTCCATCTGATCGGCCAGTCGCCGCAGCGCCACCACCGCCGCCAGCTGCTCGGCGGGGTCCTGTGACACGGCCCTCTCACTCACACTCGCCATGTAAGCAACCTAGGTTGACTACCGAAGCTTGTCAAGTCAGGTTGCTCAGCGGGGAGCCGGACCACGGGCCGCGCCCCGACCGCGACCCCACCGGGACTGGACGATCATCGTCCGCACGCCGGGACCAATTCACGCTTTTCCCGTGAGAATTTCACGACCAACGCATGAAGTTTGCAATGGCGTACACGCGATTGACTCGTGCATACTGTGCCCAGTCGCAATTCCCCTACGCACGTTCATATGCGCGCACCACAAAACGGAGGGACGATTACTCATTTATCCGGGTTCCAACCAGTGGAGAGAAACATGGACCTGGCACTGACCGAACCGAGGGCCGGAAACCGGTCCGGTGGCACGCGTGGCTCGCATACGACGCGACCCACGGCGGCGGGGAACAGGGACAGAATGTTCGTCACGGCAGGCCTCGGCAACGATGTCGGCATCCAGACGCGCCGTGCCGAGCTTCGCATCCCCGCGGGCCTGACCTTCGAATCCTGGCGGCACATCGGATGCAACCTGACCATGATCTCCAACTCTTCCGGTTGGTGGCTCGGCGACTGGCTGGTGTACGGGGAGAACAGGTTCCCCGAGCGATATCGCGTCGTTCTCGACGAGACAACGCTCGACTACAAGACCCTGCGGAATTACGCCTGGGTGGCCCGGAGGTTCCCGCCCTCCCGGCGGCGCGACGCACTGAGCCTCCAGCACCACGCCGAGGTGGCCGCCCTGCCGAAAGCGGACCAGGACCGCTGGCTGAAACAGGCGGAAAGAGAGAAATGGTCGACCCGGCGACTGCGTAAGGAACTGCGCCAGACCCAGGGAACGGCGGACGAAGCACTGACCGAGAAATCCATAAAGTTCGTCATGAGCCTGGACGCCGGCCGAAAGGACCTGTGGACGCACGCCGCGGACACGGTCGGCATGCCGCTCCAGGACTGGATGGCCAAAGTGCTCGACGAAGCGGCCGTCGCCGTGGAATGACGGCGCACGCCCCGCCGCCCGGTGCCGCCCCCGACCCCGTGGGTCGCGGGACGGCGCCGGGCCTTTCCGCGTGGCTCGTGCCCCGCCCGCCCGTGACTCCCGCGCGGCTCAGCCGGCGCGGACGCGGATCGGCAGCGACGAGACGCCCATGGTGTCGGGCGCCTGCATGAAGGTGGGGGGCTTGTCAGGATCGGTGCGCAGCTCCGCGTAGCGGTCAAGGAGCATGTTCAACGTGACCCGGCCCTCCATCCGCGCCAGGGCGGCGCCCAGACAGAAGTGGATGCCCCGGCCGAAGCCGAGCTGCGGGTTGGGCGTGCGGCCCGGGTCGAACGCCATCGGGTCGGCGAAGATGCGCTCGTCTCGGTTCGCCGCGCCGAACCACAGCAGGACCATCTTCCCGGCGGGCAGCCGCTGCCCGGCCAGCTCCACGTCGGTGGCGGTGGCCCGGTAGGTCGCCGCGACCGGGCTCAGATAGCGCAGGGACTCCTCGATCAGACCCGGCACGAGCGTGCGGTCCGCCCGGACGCGTGCCAGCTGGCCGGGAAAGTGATCCAGGCACAGCACCGTGTTGCCGAGCAGCATCGTGGTCGACAGGTACCCGGCGATGAGCAGCATCTTGGCGAAGCCGACGATGTGCTCGTCACCGAGCCGCCGCCCGTTCAGCTCGGCCGCGAGCAGCCCGCCCAGCAGGTCGTCCCGGGGGCTGCGGCGGCACCGCGCGATGTGCTCTCTCAAGTAGCCGAGCATCGCGCGCATGTACTCCATCGCGGCCCCGAAGGCGCGTTCCTGTTCCTCGGCGCTGTCGGCGAGAGACGTGTCGCCCATCTCGCCGACCACTCCGGTCATCCACGCCTCGAACAGATGGCGGTCCCCGACCGGGATGCCGAGCAGCTCGGCCACCACCGTCACCGGCAGGGGGTAGGCGATCGACGTCATCAGGTCGAACTCGTCCTCGTCCCGGACGGCGTCGAGGAGTTGGCGGGCGAGCCGGGTGATCTGGGGCTCCAGCTCGGCCACGACCTTCGGCGTGAAGGCGTGCCGCACCACGTCGCGCAGCCAGCGGTGGTCGGGCGGGTCCATCTGGAGCAGATCGCCCTCGGTGAAGGAGTCACCGGCGTTGTCGGGCATGAGCCGCGCCGTCTCCGCCGACGAGAAGGCCCCGGGCAGGCCGAGGGCCTCGAGCACCTCCGCGTGACCGTAGACGTTCCAGGCGTCCATGGCCTCGTCGTACCGCACGGGCCGCTCCGGCGGGCGGCCGTACAACCAGAACTGATCGGGGTGGATGCCCCACCGTTCGGCAAGGGAGGTCATCGCTCCGCACCCGCCCTCGGCCCGTCGGCCGGTGCGGCCATGGCCGCGCGCAGGCTCCGGGGCCGCAGATCGGTCCAGTGCTCCTCGACGTACGCCAGGCACGCGTCCCGCCGCGCGGCGCCGAAGACCACGCGCCAGCCCTGGGGAACCGGAGCGAACGACGGCCACAGCGTGTGCTGGTCCTCGTCGTTGACCAGGACGAGGAAGTCCCCGTCCGCCGCGTCGAAGGGGTTGGCGCTCATGGACGGACTCCCTTGTCTCCGCCGGCGCTCGCACCGGCCAGCCTGTTCGCGATCGACACGGTGATCTCGCCGCTGCGCGTGGCCAGGTTCGACAGCAGCGACGAGGACAGTCCGTGGGTGTGCTCGGTGCCGCCCTGCAGATAGATCCCGCAGTGCAGGCCGGGCGCGGTGACGAGCCGGAAGTCCCGGTCGACGTGGAGCCGTCCCTCGGCGTCGCGCAGGCACCAGGGGGCGAGGTCGCCCAGGACCGCCGCGGGGTCCATGGGCTCGTACCCGGTGGCGCAGACCAGCACGTCGAGGTCCATGTCGTAGGACTCCTCGCGGGCCGTCGAGTGCAGCGTGACCCGGACGTCGTTCTGGACGGACTTCACGCCCGCCACCCGCGTCAGGTTGAGGAAGCGCAGCCGCTCCGTGCCCGCGAGGTCGTCGTCGTAGGCCCGCCGGTAGAGGTCCTTGATGACCTCGCTGTCGACCACCGAGTAGTTGGTGTTCTTGTGGTAGTGCCAGAAGGCGTCGCGCGAGCGCCGCGTCCCGTGGAAGTAGTCGTCGATCGCGTCCGGGTCGAAGACCTGGTTGGCGAACGGCGTGTTGTCCGCGATCGAGTAGCCGTACGCCGGGACGATCGCGTAGATCTCCGCGTCCGGCAGGGCGTCGTGGAGGAACCCGACGATCTCGGCGGCGCTCTGCCCCGCCCCGGCGACGGCCACGCGCCGCAGCGGGCGGTGGTGCCGCCGGAACCGGTCGAGGAACTCCGAGCTGTGCCACACGGACGCGTCGGCCTCCACCCCGGCCGGCATCCTCGGCACGAGCCCGGTGGCGATGACGACGTTGCGCGCCTTCACCAGGCGGGTGGCGCCGCCGGGGGCCGTGTCGCACACCGTGAGCAGGGCGTGGTCCAGCGGCGTGCGGGCCCCGGCCGGTGTGCGCAGGGCGGTGACCCGCGAGCCGTAGTGGACGCGCGGGCGCAGCCTGGCCTCCGCCCACTCCAGGTAGTCGTGGAACTCCTTGCGGGTCGGATAGAAGTCCTGGTTGTTGACGAACCTCGCGAGGCGGCCCGACGCGTGCAGGTAGGCGACGAAGCTGTAGGGCGAGGTGGGGTTGCGGAAGGTGGCCAGGTCCTTGAGGAACGAGACCTGCATCTTCGCCGACGGCAGCAGCATGCCGCGGTGCCAGCTCAGCGAGGCCCGCTGTTCGAAGAACGCGGAGGTGAACGGCTCGGGGTGCTCCTCCAGCGCGATGGCGAGGGAGAGGTTGGCGGGTCCGAAGCCGATGCCCACGACGTCGTAGGTGTCCGGTCCTTTCATGTCCACGGGGAAGTCCCTTCGTCTTCTTCCACCGGCATCGGCCGGCGGCCGCCGTCGTCGCCCGCCGGCGGCCACCGGCGCGCGCCCTCGTTCACCGTCGTTCTCCGGCGAGATGACGGGCGATGACCTGGCAGATCTCGGTGGCGGGGCCGGGCAGATACAGGTCCTCGTGTGCGCCGGGCACGTCGTACTGGTGCAGGGAGCCGTGGACGTACGGGCGCCAGTGCCCGGCGAAGCCGCCCCCGGGCCGCGGCACCGCGTTGAAGAGCAGGGCGTCGCCCCGGTACACGGGTGAGGCGAAGTCCCCCATCAGACCGGTGTAGTTGACGATCGCGGCGACCGCGGTGTCCACGAACGACGCGTCGGCCCCGCCGGTGAGGTGTTCGGCGAAGTAGTCCCGCACGGCGGCCTCGGTGGGCGGTGCCTGGGCTGCCAGGTGCTCGCCGGGCGCGCTGTCGAGCAGGGCGAGAAGGCCCACCTCGTGGCCGCGGCGCTGTAGTTCCGCGGCCACCGCGTGGGCGAGCGTTCCGCCGACCGAGTGGCCCAGCAGGTGGAACGGGCCCCGCGGCTGGACGGCCAGGATCTCGTCGGCGTAGTCCGCCACCATCTCCTCGACGGACCGGGGCAGCGCGGCCGACCCGTCGAGCCCCTTGGCCTGGATCCCGTACGCCGGCCGGTCCCGCGGGAGCAGCGCGGCGAGCCCCAGGTAGGGCCAGCAGATCCCGCCGCCGGGGTGGATCCACCACAGGGGTTCGCGGTCCCCCCAGGTCCTGAGGGGCAGGACGGGGGCCAGCGGGTCCGTGGGTCCGGCCGGGGCGTCGCCCGCCGCCACGGCTTCGGCGAGTTCGGCGACGGTCGGGTGCTGGAACACGGTGGCGAGCGGTACGTCGGCGCCGATCACGACGCGGATCCGGTTGACCAGGCGCGCCGCCGAGAGGGAGTGCCCGCCCAGGGCGAAGAAGCCGTCGTCGAGGCCGACCCGGTCGAGCCCCAGCGTCTCGGCGAACAGGTCGCACAGCAGGCGTTCCCGCAGGGTGCGCGGGGGCCTGCCGGTCGAGGACCGGGCGTAGTCCGGGGCGGGCAGGGCGCGCTTGTCCGGCTTCGCGCTCGCCGTCAGCGGGATCTCGTCGACGACCATGACGACGGCGGGTACGGCGTGCTCCGGCAGGCGCTCCCGCAGGTGGGCCCTCAGCTCGGCCGGTGAGGTCGCGCCGGCCCGGTCGGTGAGCGTGACGTATCCGACCAGGCGCTCGTCGCCGCCGGGCGCGTCGACGACGACCACGGCCCGGTCGACCGCCGGGTGCTCAAGGAGGGCCGCCTCGACCTCGCCCAGCTCGATGCGCAGTCCGCGGAGTTTGATCTGGTCGTCCTCGCGTCCGCGGAAGGCCAGTTCGCCGTCCGCGGTCCACGCGACGACGTCGCCGGTGCGGTACATCCGCTCGCCCGCGGGCCCGAACGGGCAGGCCACGAAGCGCTGTGCGGTGAGCGCCCGGCGGCCGAGATATCCCCGCGCCACTCCGGCACCGGCGATGTACAGCTCCCCCGGGACCCCGGCGGGAAGCGGCCGCAGCGCGGCGTCGAGCACGTACACCTGGGTGCCGGGGATGGGGCGGCCGATCGGTGGGATGCCCTCGTCCCCGGTGAGCGGGGCGGTCATGAGGCTGGCCGCGGTGGTCTCGGTGAGGCCGTAGATGTTGACCATGCGCCGTCCCGGTGCCCACCTGCTCACCAGGTCGGGCGGGATCAGCTCGCCGCCGGTCGCGAGCGAGGTGACGGTGGACAGGGCTCCCGGCGGCAGCTGTGCGAGCGACCCGATCGGGCACATCAGGTGCGTCACGCGGTTCTTCGCGACGGTGGCGGCGAGCACCGGCCCGGCTGTCAGCTCCGCCTCGTCGGCCACCACGAGGGTCGCCCCCGACAGCAGCGTCGTGTAGATCTCGCACAGCGAGACGTCGAAGCTCGGCGACAGCAACTGGAGCATGCGGCTGCCGGACGTCACCTCCAGTCTCTCGGCGTGCGCCGCGACGAGGGCGGCGATGCCCCGGTGCGAGACCGCGACGCTCTTGGGCCGCCCCGTGGACCCCGAGGTGTAGAGCACGTACGCGAGGCCGTCGGGGTCGGTGGTGCCGGGGACGGTCACCTCCTCGCCCTCGGGCAGCGGATGGTCGAGGCGCAGCACCGGTACGGGGAACCGGGACAGCGCCTCGGCGGTGGTGGCGTCCGCCAGGGTCAGGCACGCCCCCGAGTCGGCCATCATGTAGGCGATGCGCTGGTCCGGGTAGCCGGCGTCGACGGGGAGGTAGGCGCCGCCCGCCTTGGCCACGGCAAGGAGTGCCACGATCAGCTCGGGTGAGCGCCGGGAGGAGACCGCCACCACCGACTCCGGGCCCACTCCGTGCTGGAGCAGTGCCCCGGCGACCCGGTCGGAGCGGGCGTCGAGGTCCTTGTAGGTCAGCGCGTGCGGCCCGTGAGCCACGGCGGTCGCGTCGGGGCTCGCGGTGACCTGGGAGGCGAAGAGTTCCGTGAGCGTGCCGGGGACGGGCTCGGGCGGCCGCCGGAGCGCGGGGGCGTCCTCGGTGGCGATCGCGCCGATCGGCGTGTCCGGGGCCTCGGCCAGGGTGCGCAGGACCGCGGCCAGCCGGTTGACGATCTCCGCGGCGGTCTCGGGGGCGAACAGGGCTTGTTGGTACTCGACGACGACGCGCAGGGCGGGGTCGGCGGACGCCGCGACGCCGAGGGGGTAGTGCGTGCCGTTGGGTGAGGTGACTTTGGTGATCGTGATGCCGCCGGTGTCCTTCGGCTCGTCGTCCGGCAGCGGACGGGAGGGGTCGAAGGCTTTGGAGGGAGCGGCCTCGAAGACGGCGACGGTGTCGAAGAGGTCGGGCAGGCCCGTCTGCCGCCGGATGTCGGTCAGCGGATGGTGGTGGTGGTCGAGCAGCGCGGTCTGCCGCCGCTGGAGGTCGGTCAGGACGTCCTGGAGGGTGGTCCAGGGCGTGCAGGTGAGCCGGACCGGGACGGTGTTGATGAACAGGCCGACCATCGACTCCACGTCCGCCACGGCGGGGGGACGTCCTGAGACCGTGGTGCCGAACAGCACGTCCTGCCGTCCGGTCAGGCCCGCGAGGACGATCCCCCACACTCCGTGCACCAGGGTGCTGAGGGTGACGCCCATCTCGGCTGCCCGGCGCGGCAGTTGGGCCGCGGCGCCTTCGGGCAGCGGGACCTCCAGGCGCCGGGCGGTGCTCTCGGGCGCCGTCGGCCGCGGCTGCCGGGAGGGGGCCAGCAGGGTGGGTTCCTCGACGCCGTCCAACTCCTGCGCCCAGGCGCGGGCGGACGCCTCCCGGTCCTGTCCGCCCAGCCAGGTGAGGAAGTCCCGGTAGGCGGGCGGCGGCGGCAGCGCCGAGGCGTCGCCGCCGGCCGCGTACAGCCGCAGCAGTTCGCGCATGAGCAGCGGCACCGACCACCCGTCGAGCAGGACGTGGTGGGCGGTGAGCACCAGGACGGCCGACTCGGCTCCCGTCAGGACCAGGGTGAGCCGGATCAGCGGCGGCACCGCCGGGTCGAAGCGGGTGGCCGCGTCGTCGGCGAGGAGCCGCCGCAGCGCCCGGTTGCGCTCCGGCTCGGCGAGGTCGCGCAGGTCCGCTTCCCGCCAGGGCAACGTGACGCCGTCCAGGACCAGTTGGACCCACTCGCCCGCGAAGTCGCCCGCGAAGGCGACACGCAGGTTGGGGTGCCGGTCAAGGAGGGCCTGCCCCGCGCCGCGCAGGCGGGCCGGATCCACCGTCCCGGCCAGGTCGTGCACCAGTTGTACGTGGTAGGGGTCGTAGCCGGTGCCGGAGAGCAGGGACTGGAAGAGCAGGCCGGACTGCAGGGCCGTGAGCGGCCAGACGTCCGCGAGCGCGGGATGGCGCTGCCGCCAGGTGTCGAGCTGCGCCTGCCGCACCGCCACCAGGGGCACGTCGGCCGGGACGAGCCCGCCCGCGCCGGGCCGCCGGGCGTGGCGCGCCAGTTGGGCGAGGGCGGTGCGCCACAGCTCGGCGAGGTCGCTCACCTCGTCCCGGGTCAGCACCCGGCCGGCGAAGCCGAACCGGGCGGTGAGGCGGGGCCCGTCCGGGGTCTCGGTGACGTACGCGTTCACGTCCAGCGTGGACATCAGGGACATGTCCGGGTCGCACCGCACGGTCAGGTCGGCGGCGCAGGGGGCCTCGGTCCAGCCCAGGGAGCGCAGGTGTTCGGGCAGGTCCGTCGCCGCGAAGCGCCCGAGGTAGTTGAAGGTCACCTGGCCGGAGGGGTACCGCGCCAGCTCGGCGGCGGTCTCCTCGTTCAGGTGGCGCAGCATCCCGTGGCCGAGGCCCTTGTGCGGCATCCGGAGCAGTTGGGTGCGGACGGCCTTGACCACGTCGCCGACGGCCGCGTCCACGAGGGCCGGATCGGCGTCGTCGGCGGCCGGTCGCAGCGCCGCCCCCGGCAGCTCGACGCGGAGCGGGAAGAGGCTGGTGAACCAGCCCACCGTGCGGGACAGGTCGGCCCCCGAGGCGATGGTCTCCTCCCGGCCGTGGCCTTCCACGCGCAGCAGCGTCGAGGGCTCGGTCACGCCGCGCGCCCGGCGCCACCGGCCGAGGGCGAGCGCGAGCGCGGCGAGGAGCCCCTCGCTCGGCCCGCAGCGGAAGGCGGCGGGCACCGTCGTGAGCAGTGCCGTCGTCAGGTCGGGCGGCACCTCCACGTCCAGGCTGTCGGCCGTGGCCTGGACGTCGACGGCCGGGTCGAGGGCCCGCTCGCCGAGGAGCGGGTCGGGGCCGTCCAGGACGGACCGCCACAGCGGCAGCTCCGCCGTCAGCTCGTCCGTCGACGCCAGGTGGGCGAGCGTGCGCGCCCAGTGCCGGAAGGAGGTGCCGACCGCCGGGAGCCGCGGCGCGTCACCGGCCCTGACGCGGTCCCATGCGGCGGCGAGGTCGGGCAGCAGGACGCGCCAGGACACCGCGTCCACGACCAGGTGGTGCAGGGCGACGACGAGCAGTCCCGGGTCGGCCCACACGAAGCGCGCCATCACGCCTGCCGCCGGGTCGAGCAGGCCGAGGGCGGCGTCCAGCGCGCGCTGGAGGCCGGCCGTGCCGTCGCCGTCGCCGCGCTCGACCCGGGTGACGAGGGTACGGACGTCCACCGAGCCCGGCGGCTCGACCCGCAGCGCGCCGTCCACGAGGCGGGAGCGCAGCATGTCGTGGTGGTCGACGACCGCGGTCAGCGTGGCGGCGAGCCCCGCCTCGTCGATGCCGGCCGGCAGGTCGAGCACGGTGGCCATGGCGAAGCGGTCGATCGTCCCGTGCTCCAGCAGGTACGCCCCCATGGGCGGCAGCGGCAGGGCGCCGAGGCCGCTGTCGCCCGGCTCCACCGGGGTGTGCGCGGGGGCGGCCCGTTCGTCGGCCCGCGCCGCGAGCTTGGCCACCGTCCGCAGCTCGAACATCTCCCGCGGGGTGATCTCGACACCGCGCGCCTTGGCCCGCGAGACCACCTGGATGGACCGGATGCTGTCGCCCCCGGCCAGGAAGTAGTCGTCGTGGACGCCGACCCTCTCGATGCCGAGGACGTCGACGACGACGGCGGCGAGCGCCGCTTCCGTCGCCGTGCGCGGCGCCCGGTACGCGACGGTGGGCGCGGTCCGCTTCGCGGCGGCCGGGGCCGGGGCGCCGACCACGCCGAGCGGGGCGCGGGGGTCGGCCACGGCGCCGCGCAGCAGCTCGACGAACCGGTGCGCCAGGTCCTCGACGGTGGCGCGGTCGAACAGGTCGGTCGCGTACTCGACGTAGCCCCTCACGCCGCGTCCGGGGACGTCGACCATGATGAAGGACAGTTCGAGCTTGGCCGTGGCGGTGTCAACGGTGTCCAGGGCCGTCCGGAGCCCGCTCAGCTCGAAGTCGCCGTCGGTGACGTTCTGCCAGGAGAACATGACCTGGAACAGCGGGTGGTAGGCGGTGGACCGTTCCGGGTTGAGCAGCTCCACCAGCCTTTCGAAGGGGACGTCCTGGTGGTCGTAGGCGGCCAGGGCGCGGTGCCGCACCTCGTCGAGGATCTCGGCGAACGTGGGGTTCCGCGGTGTCCGGACGCGCAGCACCCAGGTGTTGACGAAGAACCCGACCAGGTCCGTCAGCGCCTCCTCGGTGCGGCCCGCGATCGGGGACCCGATGGTGAGGTCGTCGCCGCAGCCCAGGTCGCGCAGGAGGGCCGCCAGGGCGGCCTGGAGGACCATGGACGTCGTCGCGCCGCGGGCGGCGGCCAGTTCCTCCACGGCGGCCATCAGGCCGGGGTCCAGCGGGAAGGTGACGAGGTCGCCGCGGTGGCTCATGACGGCGGGCCGGGGCCGGTCGGTCGGCAGGCGCAACGGCTGGGGGACGCCGTCGAGTTCGGCCCGCCAGTAGTCGGCCTGGGTGGCGAGCACGCTCGCGGGGTCGTCCTCGTCGCCCAGCAGTTGCCGCTGCCACAGGGTGTAGTCGACGTACTGCACGGGCAGTTCCCGCCACTGCGGCGCGGCGCCGCGCAGCCGGGCGGCGTACGCCGTGCTCAGGTCGCGCATCAGGGGGGCGATCGACTCGCCGTCGCCCGCGATGTGGTGGATGAGCAGCAGCAGTACGTGCTCCTGGGGGCCGCACCGGAAGAGGCGGCCGCACACCGGGGGTTCGGTCGCCAGGTCGATGAGGTGGACCGCGGCATCGGCGACGGCGTCGTCGAGGGCCGCGGGGTCGACCTGGACGACGGGGACGTCCAGGGGCACCTGGCCGATCGGCAGGATCCGTTGGAAGGGCACGGCGTCGTCGTCCTGCGCCACCAGCGTGCGCAGGCTCTCGTGGCGCGCCACCACGTCCCGCAGCGCCCTGCGCAGGGCGGCCACGTCCAGGGCTCCGTCCAGGCGCAGCACGATGGGGACGTTGTAGGTCGCGGACGCCCCGTCGAAGCGGTGGGCGAACCAGACGCGGTGCTGGGCGGGTGACAGCGGCACGTGGTCGGGCCGCGGCTCGGCGCGGCGCAGCACGGGGCGTTCCGACGGCCCGGTGGGCAGGTGCTCGACCAGTTCGGCGACGGTGGGCGCGTCGAAGACCGCGCGGATGGGCACGTCCACGCCCAGGGCCACCCGGATCCGGCTGACCAGCCGGGTGGCGAGCAGCGAGTGGCCGCCAAGGGCCGAGAAGTCGTCGTCGATGCCGACCTTCTCCAAGCCGAGGACCTCGGCGAAGAGCAGGCACAGCAGCTCTTCGCGCCGGGTGCGCGGGGCCCGTCCGCGCCCCGCGCCCGCGCCGAGGTCGGGGGCGGGCAGCGCGGCCCTGTCCAGCTTGCCGCTGCTGGTCAGCGGCCAGGCGTCGAGGGCCACGACGGTCGTGGGCACCAGGTGGGCGGGCAGGCGGTCCGCCGCGTGGGCGCGCAGGTCCTCGCCGAGCTGGCGGGGGTTGAACCAGCGCTGCTCGGCGGGTGCGGGGGTGGCCGGCGGAACCGCGGCCCCGGGGCGGACGGCGTAGACGGAGTGCATGTCCGTGCCGGCCAGTTGGTCCTCCTGCCGCACGGTGACGTCGAAGCCGTGCTCGCGCAGCAGGCCGCAGATGTGGGCGAGACGTCCTTCGATGTCGTGGACCTCGACGGCCAGCTGGCGGATGAGCGACCAGTGCTCGGCCTCGATGCCCCGCAGGACGTCCAGCTCGCTCTTCTCCGCGTCGATCTTCAGCAGGTCGATCACCGGGAGGTCGTGGTCGCGTATCACCTGCGAGAGCGTGCGCATCTCGATGTCGAGCCGCTCGCTGTGCAGTCGCTCCGTCAGCAGTTCGGCGAGTTCCGCCTCGTCGAGCCCGGCCCGCTCGCCGTCGTCGCCGAGGACCAGCTCCAGCATGCGGCGCTCCTCGCCCTCGTCGGCGAAGCGCCCGGAGAGCAGGGACAGGTCGGGGTAGTAGGTGAACTCGGCGGTGCCGGGCGCGCTGCCGATGCCGCAGTTGGTCACCACGGCGTCGATGCCGTGCAGTTCGGCGTTGAGCCGGAACATCCCGGCGAGTTCGGGCATCGGTTCGAACGCGTGGATCCGGGCGTCGGGCCACTGCCGGCTGACGAACAGCGAGAACAGGCCGACGTGGCCGCCGACGTCGACCACCCGGGCGCCCGGCGGCAGGGTGATCCCGGCCTGGAGGTAGGCGTTGTGCGCGAAGATCTCGTCGTACAGGAACGCGGTGCTCGAGGGGTTGCGGGCGTGCACGGTCATGCCGTTGGGCAGCTCGTGCAGCTCCTTTCCGTCGAGCCGTCCCTCGCGGCGCAGGCGGCACAGGTTGGCCACGGCCGACGCCGTGCCCGGGTCCGGCACCACGTAGGCCACCAGGAGGGGCCCGGCGCCGCTCTCGCGGGCGAGGACGACGGCCCGCTCGACGCCGGGGTGAGCGGTGAGCACGCTCTCGATCTCGCCGGGTTCGACGCGCCAGCCCCGGATCTTGACCTGGTCGTCGGTCCTGCCGAGGTAAGTGACCTGTCCCTGGCTGTCCCAGCGGACCAGGTCGCCCGTGCGGTACATGCGCGTGCCCGGCGCGCCGAAGGGGTCGGCGACGAACCGGTCGGCCGTCATCCCCGGCCGGTGGACGTAGCCGCGGGCGAGCTGGTCGCCCGCGAGGTAGAGCTCCCCCGCCATGCCGGGGGCGACGGGGGCCAGGCGCTCGTCCAGGACGTAGAGCCGGGTGTTCCACACGGGCCGGCCGAGGGTGACCGGGCCCGGCCCTGCCGGACACGGCGCGGCGGTGACGTCGACCGCGGCCTCGGTGGGTCCGTAGAGGTTGTTCAGGCGGGCGCCGAGGACGGTGTGGTACTGGTCCCGCAGGGCCGGGGGCAGCGCTTCGCCGCTGCAGATGACCTCGCGCAGGCTGGTGCACCCGGCCGCCGCGGGGTTCTGGACGAAGTCCTGGAGCATCGAGGGGACGAAGTGGGCGAGCGTGACCTGGGCCCGCTGGATCAGGGCGGCGAGGTACGCCGGGTCCCGGTGTCCGTCCGGCCTCGCCACCACCAGCGTGGCGCCGGACAGCAGGGGCAGGAACAGCTCCCACACCGAGACGTCGAAGGTCAGGGGCGTCTTGTGCAGGACGCGGTCCCGGGCGGTCACCGCGTAGTGGTCGCGCATCCACAGCAGCCGGTTCACGATGGCGGCGTGTTCGACCGCCACGCCCTTCGGCCGGCCGGTCGAGCCCGAGGTGTGCAGGACGTACGCCAGGTTCGCGGGGGTCGCGCGGGTGCCGCGCCCGGCACTCGCGGGAGCGGCCACGGCGTCGGCATCGGCATCGGCATCGGCGTCGACAGGGCGGTCCGGCTCGTCCACGGTGACGCGAGTGGCCCCGCTAGGGAGCGGCGCGTCCGGCGTGGTGAGGGTGAGCACCGGCCGGGCGTCGGCGTGGACGTGGGCGATCCGGTCGGCGGGGTGGTCCGGGTCGACCGGCACGTAGGCGGCGCCGGTCTTCAGGGTCGCCAGGAGGGCGACGACCATCTCCACCGAGCGGGTCAGCATCACCGCCACCACGGTCTCCGGCCCCGCGCCGCGGGCCGCGAGGCGGCGCGCGAGCCGGTCGGCGCGCTCCGTGAGTTCGGCGCAGGTGACGGCCTCGTCCTCGTAGCGCACCGCGATGGCCGCCGGTGTCCGGGCGAGCTGTTCCTCGATCAGTTCGGTGAGGGTGACGGAGGGCACCGCGTGGGCGGTGTCGTTCCACCGGGTGACCACCAGCTCGCGCTCGGCCGGGTCGAGCAGGGTGACGCGGCCGACCGGTGTCCGCGGGTCCTCGGCGAACTGCCGCAGGATCCACTGGAAGCGGTCGGCGATGCCGGTGACCACTTCGTGGTCGAAGACGTGCCGCTGGTACTGGAGGACGAGCCGCAGCTGCGGGTCGGCGTCCGCCACGACCGCGAGCGGGTAGTGGGAACCGCCGTAGGGCGTCAGGCCCGTGACGGTCACCCCGGTGCCCGCGTAGGCCTCGCTGAGGCCGACGTGGTCGATGGGGTACGACTCGAAGACCACGAAGGTGTCGAACAGCGGGGTCAGGCCCGCGGCCCGCTGGATGTCGGCCAGGCCGCGGTGATGGTGGTCGAGCAGCGCCGCCTGGCGGTCCTGCTGGCGGGTCAGCAGCTCGGCGAGGGTGTCGTCGGCTGGGCAGCTCACCCGCACAGGCAGCGTGTTGATGAACACGCCCACCATGGAGTCCACGTCAGGGAGGGCGGGCGGGCGGCCCGAGACGGTGGCGCCGAACACGACGTCCGAGCGGCCGGTCAGCCGGCCGAGGAGGATCGCCCAGGTGCCCTGGACCAGCGTGTTGAGGGTGATGCCCAGCTCGGCCGCGCGCCGGGACAGGTCGCGGGCCAGGGCGGGGGGCAGCGGGACGGCCACCTGGCCCACGTCGGCGGCGCCGACCGCGGAGGCGCCCGGGGCCAGCAGGGTGGGCCCTGCCACCTCGTCCAGCTCCGCCGCCCAGGCGCGCGCGGCCGCCTCGTGGTCCTGCTCCGCACGCCACTGGAGGAACTCCCGGTAGCCGCGCGCGCGGGGCAGCGCCGAGGCGTCGCCGCCCGTGCCGTACAGCTTCAGCAGGTCCCGCAGCAGCAGCGGAACCGACCAACCGTCGAACAGGACGTGGTGGGCGGTGAAGACCAGTTCTGCGGTGTCCGCGCCCGTGGTCACCAGGGACAGGCGCAGCAGCGGCGGCGACGCCAGGTTGAAGTGGGTGCTGCGGTCGTCCGCCAGGAACCGTTCCAGCTCCGCGCCCCGGTCGGCGTTGCCCTCCCGGCCGCTGAGGTCGAGGTGGCGCCAGGGCAGCTCGATCCGGTCCGATATGACCTGTACGTGATCGCCGTCGCCGTTCGGTACGAAGGCGGCGCGCAGGTTCGCGTAGCGATCGAGCAGGCTCTGTCCGGCCGCTCGCATCCGGTCCGGGTCGACCCGGCCGGACAGGTGCAGGACGAGCTGTACGTGGTAAGGGTCGAAGCCCGAACCCGCCAGCATCGCGTGGAACAGCAGCCCGGACTGCAGGGGTGTCAGCGGCCAGATGTCGGCCACCGCCGGGTAGCGGCGCTCCCACTCCTCGATCTGGGCCTGGCGCACCGTCACCAGCGGCACGTCCGAGGGCGTCAGGCCCCCGGCGCCCGGCTCGGCGACGTGCCGCGCGAGGGCCGTCAGCGCGGCGCGCCACAGGTCGGCCAGCTCGCGCACCTCCGGCGCGGTCAGCACCCCGCGGGGGAAGCTGAACCTGGCCGAGAGCACGGGCCCCTCCTCGGTGTCGGTGACCAGCGCGTTGACGTCGAGCGCGGACAGGGCGGGCATGTCGGGGTCGAGGTCGGCGAGGAGTTCGGCGGTGCCGGGGGCGCGGTTCCAGCCGAGGCCGCGCAGGTTCTCCGGCATGTCGGCCTCGGAGTAGCGGCCGACGTAGTTGAACGCGATCTGGCCGGAGGGCAGCCCCGCCAGCTCGGCCTCGGTGTCCTCGTTCAGGTAGCGCAGCAGGCCGTAGCCGAGCCCCTTGTCCGGGATGCGGAGCAGTTGCTCCTTGACCGCCTTGACGGCGCGGCCCACGGCCGGGCCCGAGGCGAAGGCGCCCTCCGGCGTCCCGTCGTCCGGTGCGGCGCCGTCGTCCGCGTCGGCGACGTCCAGGCGTACGGGGAACATGCTGGTGAACCAGCCCACCGTGCGGGACAGGTCCGCGCCCGGCACCACGTCCTCCTCGCGGCCGTGGCCCTCCAGGCGGACGAGCAGCGAACTCTCGTCGACGCCCCGTGCCCGCCGCCACCGCCGGACCGCGAGGGCCAGGGCGGCCAGCAGGCCGTCGTTGACGCCGCCGTGGAACGTCCGGGGCACGTCCGTCAGCACCGCCTCGGTGACCTGGGCGGGCACCCGCACCCACAGGTGCTCGACGGTGGACATGACGTCCACGGCGGGGTCCGGGCGCCGGGCGCCGAGCACCGGGTCCGGGCCCTGGAGCACGGAGCGCCACAGGGGCAGCTCGGCGTCCCGGCGCGGCGCCTCCTCCGCCAGCGCGTGCGTCCAGCGGCGCAGCGAGGTGCCCACGTCGGGGAGGGTCGGCGTCCGGTTCTCGCGCACCTGCTCCCACGCCGCCGCGAGGTCCGGGAGCAGGATCCGCCAGGAGACGGCGTCCACCACGAGGTGGTGCAGCACCATCAGGAGCCGCCCCGGGTCGCACCACACGTACTGCGCCATGACTCCGGCCGCGGGGTCGAGGCGGCCGGTGGCCGCGTCCAGTTCCGCGCGGGCCAGGTCCTCCCACGGCCCGTCCCAGGTCACGCGGCGCAGCAGCGCGCGGGCGTCCACCGAGCCGGGCGGCAGGATCCGCAGGCCGTCGGCGTCGAGGCGGGACCGGAGCACGTCGTGCCGGTCGAGTACGGCGGCCAGGGTCGCCACGAGACCGGCCTCGTCGATGCCCTCGGGAAGGTCGAGCACCATGGACATGGAGAAGCGGTCGTATCCGCCGCCCAGCTCCCGCATGAACCGGGCCACGGGCGGCAGCGGCAGGAACCCCACGCCGCCTCCGGCCAGCTCCGCCAGGTGTTCGTCGGTGCCCGAGCGCGAGCAGGCCAGCTCCGCGAGGCGCGCCACCGTGCGGCACTGGAAGACCTCGCGGGAGGTCAGCTCGATGCCGTGGGCCCGGGCCCGGGCGACGACCTGGATCGAGCGGATGCTGTCGCCGCCCCGGGTGAAGAAGTCGTCGTCGACGCCGACCCGGTCCACGCCGAGGACTCCGGCGTACACCGCGACGAGGACCTCCTCCTCGGGGGTGCTCGGGGCGCGGTACGCGCCGCCGGTGAACTCGGGGGCGGGCAGCGCCGCGCGGTCCAGCTTGCCGGTCGGGGTCAGCGGCAGCTGGTCGAGGACCACGAAGGCGGCCGGCACCATGAACTCCGGCAGGCGCTTCACGACGAAGGCGCGCAGCTCGGCGATCGAGAGTCCGGCGGACAGGTCGACGTTCTGGTGGCGGCCGCCGCTGCCGGTGTCGCGCGCGGTGCGCCCGGTCGGGACCACGTAGCCCACGAGGTGGCGGCCGGTGGGCAGGTCGTGCGTGGTCACCACGGCGTGGGTCACGCCGGGGTGCGCGGTCAGCGCGGCCTCGATCTCGGCGGGTTCGATCCGGAAGCCGCGGACCTTCATCTGGCTGTCGTCGCGCCCGACGAACTCCAGCCGGCCGTCGGTGTCCTGGCGGACGAGGTCGCCGGTGCGGTACATGCGCTGCCCGGGGGGCCCGAAGGGGTCGGCCACGAAGCGTTCGGCGGTCAGCGCGGCACGGCCGTGGTAGCCGCGGCCCACCTCGCCGGCGACGTACAGCTCCCCGACGACTCCCGGGGCCACGGGTGCGAGTCCCGGGCCCAGGACGTAGGTGCGCATGTTGCCGAGGGGGGTGCCGATGGGTGCGCTGCTCGACGCGTCCGGCGGGGGCGGGTCCTGGATGACGTGGGCGGTCGCGTAGAAGCTCTCGCTCTGGCCGTACCCGTTGACCACGCGGACCCCGGGGAACGCCCGCTGCACCTGGCGCACCAGTGACGTGGGCAGCGCCTCACCGGCGAAGACCAGGCTGTCGACCCGGGTGTGCGGGGCGATCTGGTCGACGAGTTCGGCGAAGACCGAGGGCACGGAGCTGATCACGCTGCCGGACCAGCCGCCCCGCTCCCCCAGTTCCAGCACGTCCCGCACGACCTCGACGGTGCCGCCGGTGGCCAGCGTGGTGACGATCTCGAAGACGGACACGTCGAAGCCGATCGACGTGCCCGCCAGCATCCGGGCGCCCGGCCGCAGCCCGAGCGTGGCCGCGAGCCGGGTCACGCCGTTGACCACGCCGCGGTGGGTGATCGCGGCGCCCTTGGGCGTGCCCGTGGAGCCGGAGGTGTACAGGACGTAGGCCAGGCCGTCCGGGTGCGGCGCGGCCACCGTGACGTCCGGGCCCGTGTCCTGGGCCCTCAGGTCCTCCAGGCACACCACGGGGAGGTCCCCCGTCGGCAGCGCGCCGGCCGTACCCGCCTCGGTGAGCACGAACACCGGGCGGGCCTCGGCGAGGACGTGCTCCAGGCGGGTGCTCGGATAGCGGGGGTCGACGGGCAGGTACGCGGCGCCGGACTTCAGGATCGCAAGGAGGGCGACCACCAGGTCCGCCGACCGCGGCAGCGCGAGGGCGACCAGCGTCTCGGGGGCCGCGCCCTCGCGGACCAGGGCGCGGGCGACACGGGTCGCGTGCTCGTCCACCTCCCGGTAGGTCAGCTCGCGCCCGTCGTGGACCAGCGCCACCGCGTCGGGCGTCGCCTCGGCCTGGCGCTCGAAGAGCTCGGGGACGGTCGCCCGCGGCGTCGGGGCCGCGGTGTCGTTCCACCGCGTCAGCAGCGCGTGCTCGGCCGGGGTCAGCACGTCCACCGCGCTGATCGGCGCGTCGACGTCCGCGGTGAGCCGGCGCAGCACCCGCACCAGGCGTTCCCCGACGCGCACGACGGTGTCCCGGTCGAACAGGTCGGTGGCGTACTCCAGGTGGCACACCATCCCCGGGGCGGCGTCGGCGAAGTTGAACTCGAGGTCGAACTTGGCCGTCGGTGTCGCCACGGTCCGCATCGACGCCCGCAGGCCGGGCAGGTCCAGGTCCATGCGCTGGTTGTTCTGCCAGCTGAACATCACCTGGAACAGCGGGTGGTAGGCGGTGGAGCGCTCGGGGTTGAGGGCCTCGACGAGCCGCTCGAAGGGGGCGTCCTGGTTGTCGTACGCGCTCAGGGCCTTGTCCCGTACGCGGTCGAGCACCGTCCCGAGCGTCGGGTTGCCGCTGAGGTCGGCCCGCAGCACCCAGCTGTTGACGAAGAACCCGATGAGGTCGGCCATGGCGTCGTCGTTGCGGCCCGCGACGGTGGCGCCCATCGTGATGTCCTCGCCCGCGCCCAAGTGGTGCAGCAGGACGGCGAGGGCGGATTGCAGCACCATGGCCGTGGTGACGCCCCTGGCCGCCGCCAGGTCCTCGACGGCGGCCACCAGGCCGGGCTCGATCGCGACGGTCACGAGGTCACCGCGGCGGCTCGGCCGCGGGGGCCGCGGCCGGTCGGTGGGCAGCCGCAACTGTGCGGGGGCGCCGGCCAGTTCGGCCTTCCAGTACCTGAGCTGGGTGGCGAGCAGGCTGTCGGGGTCGTGCTCGTCCCCCAGGATCTCCCGCTGCCACACGGCGTAGTCCCGGTACTGCACCGGCAGGTCCGGCCACTTCGGCTCCTGCCCGGTGACGCGGGCCCGGTAGGCGGTGGTCAGGTCGCGGGCGAGCAGCTCCGTCGACTCTCCGTCGACGGCGACGTGGTGGACCACCAGGACCAGCGCGTGCCGGTCCGGCCCGGACCGCAGCAGACACGCCCGTACGGGGATGTCGGTGGACAGGTCGAAGCGGTGGGCCGCCTCCTCCGCCACCGCGGCCTCCAGGTCGTCGGGCGGGACGACCGTCACCGGCACGGGCAGCACAAGGCGGTCCACCGGGACGATCTTCTGCGTGGGCACGCCGTCCTCGTCCTCGATGAACACCGTGCGCAGGGACTCGTGGCGGACGACGACGTCCCGCAGGGCCGCGCGCAGCGCGGTGACGTCCAGCTCGCCGTGGAGACTCACCTCGAAGGGCACGTTGTAGACCGCCGAGGGCCCTTCGAGCCGGTCGATGAACCACAGCCGCCGTTGTGCGAAGGAGATAGGGATCACTACGTCCGCTCCTCGATCGTTCTTGCCACGCGAGCCAGGGCCGTTCGACAGCGCACGCTCTTCAGAAGGGAGGCCTCGGAAGGCGGGATTCGGAGGGGGGTGCGAGGGGGGTGACTTCTGCCGGGGGCGTGCGGAGTCGTTCGACGGCCGCGGCCATGCCCGCGACCGTCGGGTCCTCGTAGAACTCCTGGGTGGTCATGCGGACCGCGATCCGGTCGTCGACCAGGCCGAGCAGCCGGGCGGCGCGCAGGGAGTCGCCGCCGAGTTCGAAGAACGAGTCGTCCCTGCCCACCCGTGGGCGGTCGAGGGCGTCGGACCAGAGGCGGGCCAGGCGCCGTTCGAGCGCGGTGGCCGGCGGGGTGTGGGCGCGGGCGGCCCGGCGAGGGGCGGCGTCGAGCAGGAGCCGGGGCGCGTCGACGGTGCCGTCGGCGTGCCGGGGGATGCGCGGCAGCTCCACGAGGCGCACCGGCACCGGGCAGGCGCGGACCTGGGGCTCCAGGGCGGCGCGCACGGCCTCGGGGTGGGCGTCCGCAGCGGGGGCCCGCGGGGTGGAGGGGGCGTCCCGCCGGGTGTAGGCAACCACGAGTTCGCTGACGCGCAGCCCTTGCGGGGCCAGTTCCTCGACGATCCGCGGATGCGCGAGGTCGAGGCCGAGGAGCAGATAGTGGTGGGGTGAGGTCAGGGCGCTCAGGAGCAGCTTCAGGCCCTCGTCGGGGTCGACGGCCAGGAACCCGCGGCGCCGCGCGGGCTCGCTCGGCTGGTCCCGGTTCATGCCGACGCCGCTCCACATGCTCCAGGCCAGGCACCGTACGGAACGGCCGCGTTCGTGCCGCCAGTGGTCCGCGAAGCCCACGAGGAAGGCGTTGGCCGCGGCGTAGGCGCCGAACGCATGGCCGCCGAACTCGCCGTTCACGGAGCCGAAGAGGACGAGCGTGGCGTCCGGGCGGCGGTGGAGCACCCGCGCCACGGCGAGCGTTCCGGCCACCTTGGCGTGGTACTGCTCGGCGAAGGTCGCCGCGGTCTCCCGGGCGAGGGTGTGCCGTTCGAGGGCCGCCCACTGCCCGGTCGGGTCGGCGGCGGCCAGGTGCAGCACCCCGTCCACGGGCGCGCCCCAGGCCTCCTCGGCCGAGGCGAGCGCGGCTTCGAGGGCGAAGGCGTCGGCGACGTCGGCCCGGTGGTGTCGGACGTCGCCCAGCTCGGCCAGTTCGGCGAGGCGGGCGGCCTTCTCCCCCTCGGCGGGCGAGCGCCCCACGAGCAGCAGCCTGGCCCCGTACGCGGCCAGCAGGTGTCCGGCGATGTCCAGGGCGATGCCGCCGAGGCCGCCGGTGATCAGGTACCGGCCGCCCGTGATCACCGGCGGTGCGGCGCCGTCCGTGCCGCTGTCCTCGGGGACGGGTACCAGGACCGGCCGCCAGCGCTGCTGGTCCCGTGCGGCGACGACGCCGGTGCGCTCCCGGTCGGTCAGTTCCGTGCGCAGCGCCTGTTCCCACCGCCGGTGGTCGGCGGGCAGGTCGAGGTGCCGGATCCGCGGTGTGGTGGACTCGCCGACCGCGGTCCTGACCAGGCCGGGCACCGCGCAGGTGCCGAGGTCGACCCGGTCGCCGTCGCGGACGTGCAGCGCTCCCGCGGTGAGGACGAGCACGAGGGGGCTGCCGAACTCCTCCTCGGCGAGCGCGCCGATCAGCGCGGTCAGTTCGGCCGTCGTCGCGGTCAGCTTCGTGAGGGGGTCGCCGTCGCACGACAGCGGAAGGGCGAACACGACGGTGGAGATCGCGCCGTGCCGACCGGTCACCGACCGCAGCAGGTCCCGTAGCCGCGCCCGGTCGTCCGGCCGTACGCGGTACCGGTCCGGTACCTCCTCGACGAACCCCTCGCCCCGGGCCGCCACGACCAGCGGGCCGTCGGGGCGCAGCCGCCTGAGCACCTCCTTGTCGGCGAGCAGCAGCCGCACGCCGTCCTCGCCCCGGGGGGCGGGCCCGGGCAGGGGCACCCACTGGCGCCGGGCGACTCCGCGTCGTTCCGTCTCCCCGGTGGTCGTGAGGAGGCGGTCGTCGAACGCTCCGGCGCGCAGCCGGTCGGCCAGCGCGGACCGCTGGATCTTCCCGCTGCTGGTCTTGGGGAACTCGGCCTCCCTCAGGGGCACAAGGAGGTCCGGGGCGAGCCCGGCCTCCCGCCCCAGGGCCAGGCGCGTGTCCTCGGCGATCCGGGTGAGCGCCGTGGCCTCGTCGTGCCCGGGCGGGACCTCGGGCACGAAGAAGACGGCGAGGCGGTCGGACGTGGCGGCGGGTTCGCGCACCCCCGCCGCGGCCACGAACGTGGGCCGTACGCCGTCGACCCGCTCGACGACGCTCTCCAGTTCGTGCGCCAGGTAGTTGATGCCGCGCACGATGATCTGGTCCTTGGCGCGCCCGGCGATGACGACCTCGCCGTCGCTGACGAAGGCGAGGTCACCGGTGCGGAACCAGTGGTGCTCGTCGTACGCGGCACGCTCGGCCTCCTCGTTGCGGAAGTAGCCGCGCATCATCGTGGCGCCCTGGACGCGGAGTTCACCCACCCTGTGCTCCGGCAGGACGGACCCGTCGTCGGCCGTGACGCGCAGCCGGACTCCGGGGATCGGCCGTCCCACGGTGGAGAGCACCGCCGCGCGCCGGTCGCCGGGCGGCAGCCTGCGGACGGCGCCGCTCAGGGACGCGGGGTCCACCGCGACGGTGCCGGCGGCGGGCTCGGCACGGCTCTGCCGGGTGTAGGTGACCCCCGAGCACGTCTCCGACATGCCCCAGCACGGCACCATCGCGTCGGCGCGCAGCCCGTGCGGCGCGAGCAGGTCGAGGAAACGGTGGCTGGTCGAGGCGACGACGGGCTCCCCCGCGTTGACCAGCTCGCGGACGCGGGACAGGTCCCAGGACCGCCGGCGGATCTCCGCGCCCCGCTCGTTGACCATGGAGAAGGCGAAGTTGGGCGCCCAGGTATTGGTCACCCGGTACCGGTCCATCCAGTCGAGCCAGAGCAGCGGGTCGACGAGGAAGTGGTCGGTCCTCGCGTTGACGTGCCAGCACCTGACGAACACGTCGCGCACGTTGTACATCGCGACGGTCACGTGGTCCAGCGGCATCCAGATGAGGCTGACGTCGTGCTCGGTCAGTCCGCAGTGCGCGGCGACGGCGTACGTACGGGCCGCCACTGAGGCGTGGGTGTGCCGTACGCACTTGGGCACGCCGGTGCTGCCGGAGGTGAGCAGGTCGAGCACGGGGTCATCGGGCGTCGCGGGGAACCAGTCGTGGTCCGGTGGCGCCTGGAGGAGGTCGTGGGTGGTGAGGACGCGCACGTCGGGCTCGCCCCACAGCGCGCGCACTCCGGCCAGCGCCCTGGCGGTGGCCGTGTCGGTGAGCAGCACCGGCCGGCCGAGCAGTTCCCACGCGTTGTGCAGCTTGCGGTTGGGTTCGTTGCGCGTCCGGTACGTCGGGGCGACGGCGACGGGCGCCGGTACGAACCCGCCGAGCACGCACGCCCAGAAGGCCGTGAGATAGGCGCGGTTGTCGGCGAACACGAAGAGGGCGGAGTCGCCGGGGCGCAGTCCCGCCGCGCGCAGACCGCCGAGGGCGCGCTCGGCCTCGGCGAGCAGCTCCGGGTACGTCTGGACGTCGTCGTCGTGGTCGCGCCTGATGAAGCGCGTGCCGCGGTCGGGGGCGTACGCGGCCGCCGTGCGGAGGGCCGCTTGCAGCGTGGCGGGCGCGCCGTCGGGAAGGGTCAGGGGCCCGCCGTCGAGGTCGGCGAGCGGGCCGTCGGCGGCGGACGCGGGCGGCGGGGCGGGGGCGGCGGACGCGGGCGGCGCGGCCGGGCCGGCCGTCCTGCGGGCGACCGCGGCCGCGTCGGCGACGCAGGGGAGCCGCCGGGCCGCGTCGGCGACGCGGTCGAGGGCCTCCTCGTCGAGCTGCCCGGACGCGCCGAACGGGCCGAACCGGTCGGACGGGGAAGGCCGGTCGGCCCGGTCGCGCCGGCCGGGCCCGTCGACGTGCGTCATCTCGTTCCCCCATCCGTCGCCGGGGCCAGTGTCCGCTCGCCGATGAACGCGACCACGTCGGCCAGCTGGTCCAGGAAGTAGAAGTGGCCGCCCTCGTACAGCCGGGTGGTGACGTCCTTGGTGGTGCACGCCGACCACGCGCTCAGGGTGTCCACGGGTGACCGGGGGTCGGCCGTGCCCGCGAGCACGGTGACGGGGCACTCCAGCGGCGGCCCCGCGGTCAGACGGTGTCGTTCCCACAGCGCGAAGTCCGCGCGCAGGACGGTCAGGAGGGAGCCCATCACGTCCTCGTCGGCGAGGATCTCGGCCTCGATCCCGCCGAGCCGGATAATCTCGGCGCGGAACTCGTCGTCCGGCAGTTCGTGGAGCTGCCGTACGCCCGTTCGCCCCGGCGCCGGTTGCGCGGACAGGAAGAGCTGCTCGGGGCCCCGGTGGCCCCGCGCGCGCAGTGCCTGGGCGAGTTCGTAGGCCAGCGCGGCCCCGCAGGAGTGGCCGAAGAAGGCGACCGGGCCGTCCAGGACGGTGCGCAGGGCGTGGACCAGGACCCGGACCAGCGGGCCGACCTCGGTGAAGGGCTCCTCGGTGATCCGGTTCTGACGGCCGGGCAGCTGCACCGCGACCAGTTCGACGTCCGCGGGAAGCCGCTCGGCCCAGGCCGTGTAGGCGGCGGCGCCGGCGCCCGCGTGCGGGAAGCAGATCAGCCGCCGCCGGTGCCCCGGCCTGCGCGCCCGCCAGACGTAGGGGCTCTCCGGGACCAGCTCCTCGATGTCGACACTCATGCGCGGCTACTCCTCAGGGATCTCGGTGACCCGGCGCAGCCCGGGGCGGCCGACCGTGGCGACGGTCGTCCACCGCGCGGCCAGCTCGGCGACGGTCGGGTACGCGAAGACGGTCCGGATCGACACCTGCGCCCCCAGCTCGGTGCGCATGCGGTTGATCAGCCTGGTCGCCCGCAGGGAGTTGCCGCCGCAGGCGAAGAAGTCGTCGTCGATGCCGAGCCCGTCGTGCCCGAGCGCCTCGGTGAACAGCTTGACCAGCGTGGTCTCCCGCTCGTCGCGCGGCGCTCTGCGGCCGGCCGCGCTCCGCCGCGGGCGGCGGGCCGCCCCGGCCGCGCCGGACGGCAGCCGTTCGACCCGCGTCACGGCGAGGGGGACCACCCGGGCGGGCAGCCGCTGGACGACGAGGTCGAGCACCTCGTGCGTGGACACGGGACGTCCGTCGACTGTGACGACGTACGCGGTGGACCCGGTCGTCCCGGGTCCGTCGGTGACCACGAGCGCCTCGGCCACCTCGGGGTGGGACAGCAGCACGGTCTCCACCGCCGTGGCCTCGGTCCGCGCCCGGTCGCCCACGGACTCGATCCGGTGGTCGGCGCCGCGCCGGGCGCGCACTCCGGTACGGAGCATGCGGGCGCCGGGCGGCCCGTAGGGGTCGGCCACGAAGTGCCCGGCGCTGAGCCCGGGACGCCGGTGCAGGCCGCGGGCGAACTCCCCGGCGAGGTACAGCTCGCCCACGGCGCCCGGCCCGGCCGGGGCGAGGGTGGGGCCGAGCAAACGGACGTGCGCGGGCTCCGGGGGCGCCGCGCAAAGGGCGTCCGGCGGCGGTGCGTCGCGCCGCACGTCGACGGCACGGCCGAGGCACAGGCCGAGCAGCGGGTCCCAGACACTCGCCCCGGGACCGGTCGCGGGCGCGCCGTCGGCCAGGGCGGCGTGGGTGAGGGCCATTGCGTACGGCCGCGCTGCCGCGTCCGGACCGTAGCGGAGGTAGGCGAGGTGCTCCGGCCTGACGGGACGGGTCCCGGCCGGGACCGGGGCCGGCGTCGGGGTCGGGTCGCCCGGCGGAGGCGCGGGGTCCGTGCCGTCGTCGCCGGGGGCGTCGACCGGTATCGGCGTCAGGCCGGGCCAGGTCAGGGCGGCGGCGGCCGGGTCCGCGACGAGCGCGTGCGGGCGGGCGTCCGCCAGGACGGCGGCGGTCCACGCTCGCGGATCACCGGAGTCGATCGGCAGCAGGCAGGCGCCGCTCTTCACCACGGCGAGCAGGGCCACGGCCCGGTCCGCCGGGTCGGAGCAGCAGGCGGCCACCACGGCTTCGGGTCCCAGGCCGCGTCGGCGCAGCCGCCGCGCGAGGCGGTCCGCCCTGTCGTTCAGGTCCCGCCAGGTCGGCGCGGAGCCGTCGGCGACCAGGGCTGCCGCTTCGGGGTCCGTGGCGGCGCGCCGGGCGCAGAGGTCCGCAGCCGAGACCCGGCGCGTGCGGGCGGCCGGCCGTGCCGGGCCCGGGGCGTCCGGGGCCGTCACGCCGGGCTCCGTCATGCCGGGCTCCGTCACGGTCACGGAGGCGACCGAGCGGCCGGGATCGTCCGCGAACGCGCGCAGCACGCGCCCGAACGCGTCCGCGACCCGCGTGGCCGCGGTCCGGTCGAAGGCGTCGCGCCGGTACTGGAGCCGCAGTCGCAGCCGGTGGTCCTGGTGCGCGTACACGACCAGCGGATAGTGCGAGGCGCCGACGGACCGGCACGCCGTGACGTCCAGTCCTCCCGTGGCGCCCGCCGCGGCGATCTCCGGGTGCCGGGGCGGATGGGACTGGAAGGCGACGAGGGTGTCGAAGAGGACGTCGAGACCCACGGCCTCGTGCACGTCGAGGAGGGCGCAGTGGTGGTGGTCGAGGAGGCCGTTCTGGGTGGCGCGCACCCCCGCCGCCACCTCGGCGAGCGTCTGCCAGGGCCCGCACCTCGCCCGCACCGGCACGGTGTTGAGGAACAGCCCCACCATCGACTCGACGCCGTCCACCTCCGGCGGCCGGGCGGACACCGCGCCGCCGAACACCACGTCGGTGCTCGCGGTGAGCCGGCCGAGCACGATCCCCCAGGCCGCCTGCACGACGTTGTTGAGGGTGCAGCCGAGTTCGACGGCGCGCCGGGCGAGCGTGTCCGCGTCACGGTCGCTCAGGGGTACGTCGAGTTCGCCGGGGCCGGTGGAACCGGTGGTCGCGGGTGGGGCGGTGGCCGGGCCGGGTGCGCGGGCGGGGGCCACCAGCGTGGGCCCGCTCAGCCCGGCGAGCGCCTGCGCGTGCGCCCGCGCCGACCGCTCCCGGTCCCGCCGCGCGAGCCAGCCCAGGAAGTCCTTGAAGGGACGGGGGTCCGCGACGGCGCCGTCCCCGCCGTACGAGCGCAGCAGGTCGCGCGCCAGGATCGGTTCCGACCAGCCGTCGAACAGGGCGTGGTGGGCGGTGAGGACCAGCTCGGCGCGGCCCGGGCCGACGCGGGCGAGGGTCCACCGCAGCAGTGGCGGGCCCGCCAGGTCGAAGGGCTCGCGGCGCTCCTCGGCCAGGAAGGCCTCGAACGCGGTGTCGTCGGGCAGCGTGACCTCGCGCCACGGGGCCTCGGCGCGCGCGACGACCAGCTGGACCCAGGCCCCCGCCGCCGTCGTCACGAAGGCGGTGCGCAGCGCCGCGTGCCGGTCGATCAGGGAGCGGGCCGCCGCGCGCATCCGCGGGGCGTCGACCGCGCCGCGGACCCCGATCACGAGCTGTACGTGGTAGGTACCGGAGTCCGGGTCCGCGAGCGTCGTGTGGTGCACCATCCCGGCTTGCAGGGGCGTCAGCGGCCATACGTCCGCGAGGCCCGGGTGTTCCTTGCCCCACGTGTCGAGTTCGCTCTGCGTCACGGCGACCAACGGCACGTCCGAGGGGGTCAGGCCGCCGGCGCCCGGTGCGCGCGCGTGCCGGGCCAGGCCCTCCAGGGCGGCGCACCACAGGTCGGCCAGCTCGCGCACCTCGGCACGGGACAGCACGCCCCGCGGCGCGGCGAACGTGGCCGCGAGATGCGGCCCGTCGGCGTCGTCGGCCACCGTGGCGTTGACGGCCAGCTCGCAGGGCGCGGGCATGAGGGGGTTGTGCCCGGCGTCGAGCGCCGCGAGGGTCTCCAGCTCGGCGCGGTCACCGGTGCGTGTCCAGCCGAGGCCGCGCAGCTCGTCGGGGAGGTCGGCGGCGGAGAAGCGGCCCAGGTAGTTGAACCCGACCTGGCCGAGCGGGTAGGGCGCGAGCGCCGGGGCGGTCCGGCCGTTCAGGTAGCGCAGCAGCCCGTACCCCATGCCCTTGCCCGGGACGGCTCGCGACTGCTCCTTGACCAGCTTGAGGGCCGTGCTTGCGGCAGGCCCCCCGGCGAAGGCCTCCGCCACGTCGGTCCCGTCCAGGTCGAGGCGGACGGGGAAGACGCTGGAGAGCCAGCCCGCGGTGCGGGACAGGTCCGCGCCCGGTGCGATCTCCTCCTCCCGCCCGTGGCCTTCGAGGCGGAGCAGCAGGGACCGCTCGTCCGTGCCGCGTCGTCGGCGCCAGTGCGCGAGGGCCAGGGCGAGCCCGGTCAGCAGGCCGTCCTGGACGTTGCCGTGGAAGGCCGAGGGCACGGCGGTCAGCAGCGTCCGCGTGACGTGGGGCGGCAGCGAGACCCGCACCTGCCGCACGGTGTCCGTGGTGTCGACGGCCGGGTCGAGGCGCCGCGCTCCCAACTCCGGGTCCGGCCCCTCCAGGACGGAGCGCCAGTAGGGCAGTTCGGCCACGCGCGCCTCGGCGTACGCGGCGTCCGCCAGCGCGTGCGCCCAGCGTCGCGCCGAGGTGGCCACCGGCGGCAGCGCGGGCCGCTGCCCGGCCCGTATCCGCTTCCAGGCCGCGGCGAAGTCCGGCATCAGGATCCGCCAGGTCACCCCGTCGGCGGCCAGGTGGTGCACCACCATCAGCAGGCGGCCCGGCCCCGCCGGGGGGTCGAACCACACGCAGGCGGCCAGCAGGCCCCGGGTGGGGTCCATCTCCCCCGCTGCCGCGCCGAGTCGGGACGTGAGCAGGGGGTGCCAGCTCTCCTCGTCCCAGCGCCCGTCGCACGCGACCCGCCGGACCAGGCGGCCGACGTCCACCCGGCCCGGCGGCTCGACGACCGCTCCGTCCGGTACGAGGCGGGCTCGCAGCAGGTCGTGCCGGTCGACGACGGCGGCCACCGTGGCGACGAGACCGTCCCGGTCGATTCCCTCGGGAAGTTCCAGGACGACGGCCTGCGTCAGCCGCTCGAACCCGGCGCCCCTGTCCTTGATCCACCGTGCCGCGGGCAGCAGCGGCATCCACCCCACTCCGCCGCCTTCGAGCTCCTCCAGCTTCCTGCCGGCCTCGCCGCGCCCGGCGGTGGACGCCGCCGTCGCCAGGGTGCTGACCGTGCGCCGCTGGAGGATCTCCCGCACGTCGAGCGTGAGGCCCCGGGCGCGGGCGCGGGCCGCCACCTGGATCGACTGGATGCTGTCGCCGCCCAGGGCGACGAAGTCGTCGTCGGCCCCCACGCGCTCCAGACCGAGCACCTCGGCGAACACCTCCGCGACGACCTGCTCGTGCGCGGTGTCGGGAGCGCGGTAGGCCCCGGTGCCGAACTCCGGCGCGGGCAGGGCGGCCCGGTCCAGCTTTCCGTTCGGGGTGAGCGGCAGCCGGTCCAGGGTCACGAAGACCGAGGGCACCATGTATCCCGGAAGGCGCCGCGCGAGGAACTCCCTGAGCCGCTCCGCCTCGGCACCGCCCGGCGCGGTCGGGTCGTCGGCGGGCACCACGTAACCCACCAGGTGCTTGCCCAGGCCGTCGTCGCCGTGGACGGCCGCCGCCGCGTGTGCTACCGCCGGGTGGGCGAGGAGGGTCGTCTCGATCTCGCCCAGCTCGATGCGGAACCCCCGCACCTTCACCTGGCCGTCGGCCCGGCCTTGGCAGACCAGCGTGCCGTCCGGCGTGCTGAACCCCAGGTCGCCCGTGCGGTACATGCGTGCCCCTGCGGGCCCGTACGGACAGGCGACGAACCGCTCGGCAGTGAGCCCGGCCCTGTTCAGGTAGCCGCGCGCCAGTTGGACGCCCGCGAGGTAGATCTCACCGGGCGTCCCCGGAGGCGTCGGCCGCAGCCGCTCGTCGAGCACCAGGGCACGCATGCGCTCGAAGGGGTGCCCGACGGGGACCTCCCCGGCGATCTCGACGGGGACCTGCCCAGCGATCTCGACTGCGGACTCCGCATCGGCCGACGAGCCCACTTCAGCCCGTATACGCGCTTTGGGCGGTATGTCTTCCTCCACCGGTGTGCCCGAGCGCGCCGCGGGCGCCACCACGTGGGCGGTGGCGAACACCGTCGTCTCGGTCGGTCCGTACAGGTTCGCGAAGACGGTGTCCGGGCAGGCGGACCGGGCACGCCGGACGAAGGGCGGCGACACGCGTTCCCCACCGATGACCACCTCACGGAGGCCCGCGAGGCAGCGCGCGTCCTCCTCGACCAGCAGGTTGAACACCGAGCTGATCACCATGGCCGCGGTGACTCCGTGGTCGGCCACCATCGCCGCCAGCGTGGCAGGCGTCAGCTCCCGCGCGGTACTGACGACGAGTCGGCCTCCGTTGAGCAGCGGCACCCACAGGGGATACACCGAGGCGTCAAAGGCCAGGGGCAAGTGCAGGAGTACGCGTTCCTGGGTTCCCGTGCGCCAGACGCGGTCGCTCGCGAAGGCCACCAGGGCCCGGTGGGTGACGGCGACTCCCTTGGGCACACCGCTCGACCCGGACGTGTAGATGACGTAGACGAGTTGATCGGGGTGGCAGGACGCCGTCCCGCGAGAGGGATGCGCGGACGACGCGGGGTCGGCCCGGTCCGCGGCGGCCTGGTCGGTGAGGTCGGCCGCGTCGTCATCGTGGTCATGGAGGTCGGCCACGTCATCGAGGCCGTCGAGCGTCACATGGGGGCAGGTCCGCGGCAGCCGGGCCGACGCTTGTTCCGTGGTCACCACCAGGACCGGCCGCGCGTCGCCGAGCATGAACGCGACCCGCTCAGCGGGATAGGCCGGGTCGATCGGCAGGTATGCGGCACCGGCCTTCAGCACTCCCAGCAGGACCACCATCAGGTCGGCCGACGCGGGCAGCACCACGGCCACGACCGACTCCGGCCCCACGCCGCGCCCGGTCAGCGCCCGCGCGAGCCGGCCCGCCCGGTCGACGAGGTCCCGATAGGTCAGGCGGACGTCACCGCACGCCACGGCCACGGCCTCGGGGGTGTGTTCGGCCCAGCGGTCGACCAGGGCCGGGGCCGTCACGTCCAGGTCGGGTGCGGTCGGCTCGACGGCCCCGCTCGGCGACCGCTCCAGGCCCACCGGTTCTCGCACGTCCATCACCCCACCACAGGAAATGCACCAGAGAATGATTCATATCGAGGCACGGCCGAACGCGGTCTCGCCGAACCGAAAAGGCACCCCTGTCCGGGGCCGTCCGCAAAGAAAATCTCCGGCAGCCGAAGCCTTCCGGAGTCGAAAAGGGCGGCAGCCGTTCATCCGGCCACCCGGCCCTCAGGCATCCCACTGTCCAACCTCGGCACTATGAGGTCAAGCGCCGTACCTGGGCCGAACTCCCCACCACGTTCCGATTAATGTCCTGGCACCAGGACATCTCTATGCTGGATGGCCCGTCATGCTGGCATTCACGTAATGCGGACGATGCCCGGGCAAGGCCGTCATGACGGTGAAACAGCTCCCACGGCACCGGCGGCACAGGGTGTCACGAACCGGAGGAGGGCCCCCATGACAGCGCCGCACAAGGAACCATGGTGCGTAAAAGTCGACACCTCCCTCTGCATGGGTTCCGGCATGTGCGAGGGCATCGCACCCGACTATTTCCAGCTGGTCGACAACCGCGCACAGCCGACCCACCCCCGCGTCGCGCAGAACGATCTCGTACTCGAAGCGAGCGAGAGTTGTCCGGTGGAGGCAATCCTCGTACGGGACGAGCGGACGGGCACCGTGATCGCACCCCGCGAACACTGATCCGCGCCCCGGCTCAAGGCCCGTCGATTCCCTTCGCTCCACAACACCGGATTACGGCGCGCGGCAGGGCGAAGGCATACCGTGAGAACGCGTCAGCCAGGCATTCCCCGCCCATCCCTGCGCACTCCTTGCACCCGGATAAGGCATCTGCAAGCCTCGCATGGCCACCTGCTGTCCCATGATCCGGCCGCGTCGTTCGCCCTTCCCCTGTCACCCGTCGCCCCCGATCGCATCGCCGCGCCTCCGCCTGGAGGGCGCGGTCTTCGGCGAGGCGCGCCGCGACACGGGCGTGACGGCCCGAGCGCCCGGCAGGACGCTCCGACCCAGCACGGAGAAGGAGAGCACCATGCGGATCGCCCTGGTCAACATGCCGTTCGCCGACTGGTACCGCCCATCGGTGGCGTTGAGTCAGCTCGCCGCGCACACCGAGCGCGAGTTCGGCGATTCGGTGCGGACCGACATCTGCTACGTCAACATCGACTTCGCGCTCTCGTTCGGCGCCGGTGAATACAACCGGCTCGCCAACGAATACGGCAACCTGACCACCGGAATCGGCGAGTGGCTCTTCCGCAACCTGGCCTTCCCGGACTCCGACGACAACACGTCCGACTACTTCCAGCGCTACTTCGCCGACGAACGGTCGGGCGAATTCCGGTCCCATCTGCTGCGCATACGAAACCGTCTGGGCGATTTCTGCGAAGGCGTGATCGACGACTACGGTCTCGCGACAGCCGACATCGTCGGGTTCACCTCCATGTTCTCCCAGAGCATCCCCAGCATCGCCCTCGCGCAGCTGATCAAGCAGCGGAATCCCGAGGTCACCACGATCATGGGCGGAGCCAACTGCGAAGCCCCCATGGGCGCGGTCCTCGCCGAGCGGATCCCCGCCCTCGACTTCATTTTCTCCGGGCCCGCCCTGCACACCTTTCCCGAGTTCGTCCGGCGCCTGCTCGACGGCGAGCCCGAACGGGCCGAGGCCATCCCCGGAGTGATGACCAGGCACAATGTGAGCGTCGACCGATTCCGCCGCGCCATCGGCCGGGACTGCGACATCGACGACTACGTTCAGCCGGAGTACCAGAGCTTCGTCGACAAGTTCAAGGATTCGCAGGAAGCCCTGCGCGCGAGCGGCGGCGCGGACGAACCCACGCTCTACTTCGAGACGTCCCGCGGCTGCTGGTGGGGAGAGCGCTCGCACTGCACGTTCTGCGGTCTCAACGGCTTGGGCATGGGATATCGCGCCATGGCCCCCGAGAAGGCGCTGGCGCAGCTCCACTGGCTCTTCGAATACCACCCCTGGTGCACCGCGTTTCACGGCACCGACAACATCATGCCGCGCAACTACCTGCGTGACGTCTTCCCGCACCTCAAGACACCGCCCGGAGCGCGCCTGTTCTACGAGGTCAAGGTGCCCATCTCGGACCGCGATTTCCGCACCATGGCGCAGGCCGGGGTGCGCGAGGTGCAGCCCGGCATCGAGGCCCTCGCGACCTCGACCCTGAAACTGATGGCCAAGGGCACCACGTCGTTCCTCAACCTCCAGTTCCTCCAGAAGTGCCTGCGGTACGACATCGTTCCGGTGTGGAACCTGCTCATCGGCTTCCCCGGCGAGGAGGAGGACGTCTACCGGAAGTACGCGACGGACCTGCCGAACCTGGTCCACCTGCCGCCGCCCGACGGGACCTTCCTGGTCCGCTTCGACCGGTACAGCCCGTACTTCACCAAGCGGGACGAGTACGAACTCGCCCTGCAGCCCCTGGAGTTCTACCGGCTCGCCTATCCCGTGGTGCCGGACGAGCAGCTCCACGACCTCGCCTACTTCTTCGTCGACGAGAACCTGGCGCCGTATCAGCTCCAGTCCATCGAGTGGATCACGAAGCTGCGTGAGCTGACCGACGCCTGGCACGCCGCCTGGCAGCAGGACACCCCGCCCCGCCTGGTACTCACGGCCGACGGCACCGGAGACCCCGGCGTGCTCGACACCCGGTTCGGCACGCGCCGGTGGATCCCGCTCGAACCCGCGACCGAGGCGATGCTGCGACGGCTCACGTCCCCCGCCCGCCCCGCCAAGCTGGCGTCCGACCTGGGCATCCCCATCGAACAGGTGCGGGAACGACTGGCCGAACTGGCCGACCGCAAGGTCCTGTTCGAGGAGAGCGGCACCGTCATCAGCCTCGTCACGACGGAGGCGGCCGCCACGGAGGCCGAGACCGACGAGGACACCGGCCACCGGCCCGAAACGCTCAGCATCCTCGGTCTGTGACCGGCGCGACAGCCCGGGAAGGCGCCGGGCCACGACGGATCCGAGGCCTGGCTCGTGGGGCCGCGCCCCGGGCGGCCGGGCCTCAGAGCAGTGCCGCTCCCACCACAGCCGTCGCCGTGAGCACCGCGATCGCCAGGGCGGTGACCACCACGTCCAGGTTCTGCGCGCGCTGCTCGGCCGCGCGGTCCAGCGTGAAATCGGACGGATCGGCGGGCGTGTGGTGGACCGTGACGTCACGGCCGTACGCGCGGGCGGGGTCAGGCAGGTGTGCCGTGCAGTGGGCGGTGACGGCCGTGCCCTCGCGGGTGGTGAACGAGACGACCGGGGTGATGGTGGTCGAGGTGTGGCCGTCGTCCTGGTCGACGGTGACGTCCTTCAGGACCGCGACGATCCGCCCCCGCGCGGCCTCCATCGCGGCCAGCCTGGCGATGCGGTCGTGCTTGGCACGTACCGTCCCGGGCAGGTGGACGGCCGCGAAGACCGCCAGCGGCCCACCGGAGCCGATCAGCGCCCACGGCCACCCCCAGTCGACCGCGGCGAGGGCCACCAGCCCGGCGTAGACGAGGAAGAGCGCGCAATTCGGCCCGCCCAGCCCCCTACTGGCCTGCTCGGGGTCCGTGGAGAACCGGTAGGCGTGCGGTCTGCCCCGCGGGTGGCTGACCCCGACCTCCCGGCCCTCCCACGCCGCGGTGATCACCTCGCCGCGCTCACCGTCGTTCGTCACCGTCACCTCCTGCCCGGAGGCCGGATCGCGGTACGAGACCACCACCGATATCCCGCCCACCCGGGACCCGCCGTGACGGGGCTCCCGCACCCGCTCGATCCGCCCCGTGAGCCGGACCGTCCGCTGCGCCTTGGTCACCCCGGCCAGCGACATGCCGTACCCGACCACCGCCGCCGCGCCCCACACCGCACACCACAGCACCAGGACCTCGTCCCACCCCATGCGCCCCTCCTCCTGCCGACCCGGTCAACTGCCGCCGCGCCGCAGCACTTTGCCCCGCCCGTCCGCCTCCAGCGTCCCCGTGCCTCCCGCACCGGTCACCACGACCCTGAGGGTGAGCGAGCCGCTGACGCCGTCGGCGGTCAGCTGCCAGCTCCGCGGCGAGTCGGCGCGGAGGGTGGCCCGGGCCTTCTCGACCAGCGCGGGCACACGATCGTAGGGCAGGGAACGCGGGTCGAACCCGGCGCCCTTCACACCGGTGGGAGAGAACGCGACCGTCAGCATGCGGTCCTGCACGACGACGGTGAGCGCTCGGCGCCTTCCCTCGCCCCGCGTCAACGACTCGACGGCCCTGCGCAGTTCGCCCCGGTCGAGCATTGACTGCCCGGGGCCGAGAGTGACCGTACCGGTCGCCGACGTCACGGTGGTCGTCGACGACGAGGAGGACGAGGAGGAGGACGAGGAGGAGGACGGACCCCGCGACGCGCCGCTCCCGTCGGAGCCGAACAGGTCGGCGCGGAACAGCAGGAGCACGGCGGCCGTGCCGAGCAGCAGGCCGAGAAGCGTGAGGAGACCGCCGGCGAGTCCCTCCGCGTTCTCGCTCTTCATGGCGGGGCCGGGCGCCGAGTCCAAGAGCTCCGTGGCCGCCCGCTCCTCCCACTCCGGCGTGGGCCGTTTCACGATCCGCGCCTTCCACGGCCGGTCCGGCGGGTAGGCGACCACCACGACGCGGCGGGGCCGGTAGTCGGACAGCTCGACGAGGTTGACGTCCTGCCGGATCTCGACGCGGTAGGCGGGCGCGTCGTCCGGCGCGACGGTCAGGTCGAACCGCACCGGTACGTCGCTGGTCTCGCCCCCTACGGCCTCCAGGCTCTCGATCATCGCGAGCGCCGTGCGCGGTGCGACGGCGGCCTCACGGGCGCGGCGCGGCAGGGTGAGGAGGGAGAAGACCAGACCGTAGACCGCGGGCAGCGCCAGTCCCGTGACGATCAGCGTCACCTTCTCGACGACGCACCCGCCGATGAAGGCGGTGAGCGACGCCCCGATCACACCACCCGTCAGGAAGCCCCGGGCGAGTCCTGCGGGCGTGTGGTGCGTGGGCGGCGCGCCCGCGGTGATCGTCATGCGGCCGATTGTGCACGCCCCGGGTAACGGCCGACAGACGTGTGCACAACCCTCGTGGTCGCCGCGCCAACTGTTTCCTCAAGCGGTACGCCCCCGCCCCGCGCGGCCGTCCCAAAGCGCCGCCGGGCGGTCCGGGAAGCCGGGCTCAGCCGCCGCGCCGCACCCGGGCCGCCTGGCGGGCCTCCGCGAGCTTGCGGGCCTCGCTGGTCTTGCGGGACGACCTGGTGCCGGAGCCGGAGCCGCCCTTCGTGTCCTTGGTGCTGCCCAGGCCGCGGAAGGGGGCGTTGTGGTTCTTGGGGCGCGAGGCCGCGGACCCGGCGTCGAGGGGCTTGCCGGAGGGGGCCCTGGCGCCGGTGATGCGGCTCAGCTCCGCCTCGCCGGAGCGCACCTTGGTGACCTTGGGGGTGACGTCGGCGTCCGCCATGACCTGGCTCGTCTCGCGGCGCTGCCCCGACAGGACGAGCGTCACGACGGTGCCGGAGCGGCCGGCCCGGGCCGTACGGCCCGCGCGGTGCAGATAGTCCTTGGGGTCGGTGGCCGGGTCGACGTTGACCACGAGGTCGAGGTCGTCGACGTGCAGGCCGCGGGCGGCGACGTTCGTCGCCACCAGCGCGGTGACCTCGCCGTTCTTGAACTGGGCCAGGGTCCGGGTGCGCTGCGGCTGGGCCTTCCCGCTGTGCAGGCCGGCGGCGGCCACGCCGTTGGCCCGCAGGTGCCGGGTGAGCTGGTCGACGCCGTGCTTGGTGTCGAGGAACAGCAGGACGCGGCCGTCCCGGGCGGCGATCTCCGTGGTCACGGCGTACCGGTCCGGGCCGTGGACGACGAGGACGTGGTGTTCGATCGTGGGGACCGCGCCGGACGGGGGGTCCACGGAGTGGACGGCGGGGTCGCGCAGGTAGTTCTGCACCAGCTGGTCGACGTCGCGGTCGAGGGTGGCCGAGAACAGCATCCGCTGTCCGTCGGGGCGCACCTGGTCCAGGATCTCGGTGACCTGCGGCAGGAACCCCATGTCACACATCTGGTCGGCCTCGTCCAGGACCGCGATGCGCACGCGCCCGAGGCGGCAGCCCTTGCGTGCGATGAGGTCGTGCAGCCGACCGGGGGTGGCGACGACGATCTCGGCGCCGTCCCGCAGCGCGGCGGCCTGCCGCCCGATGGACACGCCGCCCACCACGGTCGCGAGCCGAAGCCGCAGCGCCTCGGCGTACGGGGTGAGCGCCTCACCGACCTGCTGCGCCAGCTCCCTGGTGGGCACCAGGACGAGGGCCAGTGGCTCCTTGGGCTGCGCGCGCCGCCCGGCCGTCCGGGCGAGCATCCCCAGGCCGAAGGCGAGCGTCTTGCCGGACCCGGTGCGGCCCCGGCCCAGGACGTCCCGTCCCGCGAGCGCGTTCGGCAGCGTCGCCGCCTGGACGGGGAAGGGCACCGTCACACCGTGCTCGTCGAGCACCCGCAGCACCGCGGCGGGCAGCCCGAGCTCCGCGAAGGACGCCGCCGCGGGGGCTTCCGGCGCCTGGTCCTGCTGCCGGGCGTCGGTACGTGCTGATGCGCTCACAGAGAGCCTTCCTCCGAAGGGACCGTACCGAGGAAGGCGCGGCGGGGACGCGGCCACCGGCACGGGGCACCGAACGGAGCTCCGACACAGCGACGCTGCAAACGCTCAACGCTAGCACGCGGCGCCCGGCCGGGCCTCCCGAGCGGCAGTGCGGGGGCCGGGCCGGGCTCTCGGTGGCGGGTGCGTCCGGGCGGTCAGTGGAAGGTACGGACGAAGAGGTCCGCCTTGCCGTTGGTGTCGCCGGGCACGAGGTCGTCGGCCCCGGACAGGAAGACCACGTCGCGCCCGTCGGCGCTGACCGCGTCGGTCCCGGCGGAGGCGGGCTGGTTCGAGACGGTCTCGTCGGTTCCTGTCCGCAGGTCGCGCAGCACGAGCGACGGTCCGCCCGTGTCGTGCGGGGCGTACAGCAGGTAGCGGCCGGTGGGGTCGATGGCCAGGCCCCGCACGTCCGGCACCAGCCGGGCGGTGCCGGAGGACACGTCGTGGACGTAGGTGTCGGAGCCCGAGAGGTAGACCACCTTGCTGCCGTCGTCGCTGAGCTGGACGAGCGTCGCCGCCCTGGACGGGCCCTCGATCGGGACGGCGGCGATGGCGCCGGTCCGGTCCCGTACGAAGACGTCCTGCGCCTGGGCGTCCTGGTAGGCGACGAAGCGGCCGTCGCCGCTGATCACCGGGGCCTGGAGCGCGGCCAGGTTGCCCGTCCGCTTGGTCTGTCCGGTCCGCTGGTCGCGGACGAACACGGTGGCGTCTCCCGGCGGGGCGTCGGGCGTGAGGTTCGTCGCCGACGACGAGTAGACGATGGTGCGGCCGTCGGGCGTGATCGAGGCACCGGCGGAGTCGCCGTCGGCCCGAGTGCCGTCGGGCGCGACGCTGATCCTCTGGACACCGGCTCCGCGGTCGCCCGTGGCGCCCGCCGCGGCGGGCTCGGCCGAGGCGGCTGCGGGCAGCGCCGCCGTGATCGCGCAGATCACGACCGCCGCGCTCAGTGCGGTCCGCAGACGTCTGGTGGTGCTTCGGCCCGTGTTTCCCCTCATTTCCCCCCAGCCAGGACACGACCTCTCTCCCAGCTCCCCACTAGGGACCACAAGCGTGGAAGCACGATGGCGCTGCGGGGTCAATGCGGCACCAGGTGCGGGGAAGGGTGGTGCGCATTGGCTAGTAAACGCGGTGACGCCGACGCCGAAGCCCTGGTAAGGGCCTCGGCGCGGCGCCTCCCCCGCTCACCCGGTGCCGAACGCCCCGTCGGGGCGGTGTCCGGCACTGGGCGACGGTGTGGAACGGAAGCCGCTCAGTGCCCGATCGGCCCGTCCGCCGGCTTCGCGCTCGGCGTCCACTTCTTCGCGGTCTTGCCGTTGAGGTCCCAGACCACCTGGCCGCCGCGGACGGTGAGCTCCGTGGACAGCTTCTGGGTGCCGTCCACGCGGAAGCCGAAGCTGTCCACGTACCCGAAGTTGCCCTGCTCGCGGGTGAACACCGCGATGTCGGCGGGCGCGCCCACCGAGAGGTTCCCCAGGTCGGGGCGCTTGATCGACTGGGCGGGCTTCCACGTCGACGCGCTGATGACGTCCTTCAGCGGCATGTTGAGGGCGAGGAACTTGGACATCACGTTGGTCATGTCCTTCATGCCCGAGTTCATGCTGGTGATGTGCAGGTCGGTGGAGATGGCGTCGGGGGTGAACCCCTCCTTCAGCGCCGGGACCGCGACCCTCCAGCCGAAGCTGCCGCCGCCGTGGCCGACGTCGTAGAGGACGCCGCGGTCACGGCCCTGCTGCATCGCCGGGTTGAGCTTGCCGTCCGGACCCAGCTCGCCGCGGTTTCCGGAGTAGGCGTGCGAGTAGATGTCGCCCGGGCGCAGCTTCTCGGTGAGCAGCGTCTTCAGGGGGCGCTCGGGGCGGGGCTCGCCGAAGTCGACGAGGACCGGGATCTTGGCGTCCTTGCCCGCCTGGATGGAGTTGTCGACCGGCGTCCACTCCGGTCCCTCGTAGTGCGCCGTCTTGATGCCGACGATGGTGTCCGGGTACTGGAGGGCCTTCGCGGCGGCCGGACCCGGCTTCATGTCGCTCAGGTCCTGCTCGGCGGGGTTGCCCGCCATGCCCTTGCCGACGATGTTCAGGAAGGCGAGCACACGGGTCTTGGAACGGTCGATGGTGTTCTTCTTGAAGAGGTCGAAGTTGGAGGCGCCGGCGGATCCCGCGTCCACCGCGGTGGTGACACCGGAGCGGAAGGTGAACCCGTCGGGAGCGACGCCGTTCTTGCCGTTGGCGTACGCGTCCTCCGGACCGTTGAAGAGGTGGGCGTGCAGGTCGATCAGGCCCGGCGTGACGAAGTTGCCCCCGGCGTCGACGGTCTGCTTCGTGGCCGACGTGTCTATGTTCGCGGCCACCTTGGCGATCTTGCCGTCCTTCACGGCGACGTCGCGCACGGCATCGAGGTTGCTCTTCGGGTCGATGACGTGGCCGCCCCGGATGACGAGGTCGTACGCCTCGGGGGTCTCGGCCTTCGTCCCGGCCGTCGCGCCGGTGGAAGGGGTGGCGCCGATCGTGGCGCCGACGATGAGGGCGATCCCTGCGGGCAGCAGGATTCGGTGGAGCCGGTCTCTTGTGGGCATGCGGATTCCCATCTCAGATGACGGCGATGTGGTCTAGACAACTGTGCCCGATGGGACGGCTTTCAATCAATGAAGCGTCCATGTATTTCTGTGGTCACACAGAAGAGCGAACGAATCAAGCCACGTTGGGGAGTTGGGGCCGAGGCGGTGTGGCCCTGCTGGCTCCAGGGGGCCGACGTGGTCGGCGGTGGCGGGCCAGTTGGCGATTCGTGCCGCCGAGGTGGTGCGTCCGGTCACCCGATGGGTCCGAAACCTGTCGCCCGGGGCAAGAGAAGGGTTCTGGGCCTCCGCCCCCCGAGCCCGGGCAGGGGGGACCGGCAGCCACAGCGGAAGAGGCCATCGCCGTAGTGGCTCAACGCCCCCGCGGGCTGCGGTCCCACCCTCCAGGGCACGCCCGAAGAACTAGCAGGTCACGAAGCCACTACCCGGCCGGTGGACGGGCGAAGGCCCAGCGGCGAGCTCACGGCAGGGGCTCGCCCCGGGCAGTGATCCAAAGGTCGTACCACTCCTCGTGGGTGAGGTCCGGCTCGCGGCTGACCGCGTCGCGGCAGGCCCGGATGCGTTCGGGTCGGCTGGTGCCGATGACCGGGGCGATGCGGGCCGGGTGGCGTTGCAGCCACCACAACAGGATCGTCTCCGGTGTCGTCCCCTTGCGTGCGGCCAGGTCGGCGAGGAGCTGTGCGGTGGGTGAGTCACTGCCGTCGGTGTAGCGACCCTGGGCGAGGGCGCCCCAGGCCTGGAGCTGGATCTCGCGGGCCTGGCAGTACTCGACGGTCCCGTGCGGGAAGCCCTTCTCGGCCGCGGCCGGGGTGTTCACGAGGACGCCCGCCTCGACCCAGTCCCGGCTGCCCAGGCTCATCTCCAACTGGTTGGCGACCAGCGGGACATCGAGGTGGCTCTGGAGGTGGGTGATCTGCGCGGCGCTCATGTTCGACACGCCGAAGTGGCGCACCAGACCCTGCCCGTGCAAGGAGGCGAAGGCCTTCGCGATGTCCTGCGGGTCGGCCAGCGGGTCGGGCCGGTGCAGCAGCAGGACGTCGATCACGTCGGTGCGCAGCCGGGTGAGGCTCTCCTCGACGCTGCGGACGATGTGCGAGCTCCGCAGGTCGTACATGCCGGGGTGCACGCCGTCGGCCTGCCGGATGCCGCACTTGGTCTGCAGGACGATGCGCTCCCGCAGCCCGGACGCTCTGTCGAGCAACTCACCGAAGACTGCTTCGGCCTTGCCGCGCCGGTAGATGTCGGCGTGGTCGAACACCGTCATGCCGGCGTCGAGCGCGGCCGCCACGGCGGCTTCGGCGTGCGCGATGTCCGTGGCGGTGTACGGCACGCCGTCCCAGGTACCGCCGAGCCCCATGCACCCGTACACCGGCTGTCCGGTGCGTAGGCCGGTCGTCTGCCCTGTCATGCGTGGCCCTCCCTCTCCCAGTGATCCTTCACCTAGAGGTGTGCCCATGACGCACGTTCCTACGGGTGGCCTGTGCAAGGTGGTGGGGCGGGTGGTGATCGGACTCAGGGAGTGGCCGAGTTCTGTCGCGAGGCGTTCGACGTGCCGAGCGCCCCCGCGAGTCCCTGGCTCGCGGCGCCGCGCTCCAGCGCACCGGGTTCTCCGGAGCCACCGCGGCGCCGAAGGACGACGAAGCACACCCCGATCACTGCCGCGAGTACCGCCGAAGTCGACACCATGAAGAGCATGAGGCCCCCGTTGCGTAGGCGACGCCGTCCGGCCGAGTGGACCGGAGCGGGCGTATGCGTGTGGTCAATGTCCCCCAGGGCAACCTACGCCAGCCCGTCCATCTTTCCAACTGACCTCAGCCGACGCGTGAGAGCGACGACGGCGCCCCGGCCCCCGTACGGCCGCCCTGGTCAAGTGGCCTTGCCCCGCACGATGTAGAGCTTCATGTCCGTTAAGTCGAGGGTCATGGTGTACGGCTTGTGGAAGCTGTGGAAGAAGGCCGCTCGCACGTCGAACCCATAGGGGGCGAGGGCGGCCCGGGGGTGCGTCTCGCAGTAGATGTCCTCGGCGGTGGCGTCGCCGAGGCGGATCTCCCTCGGGTAGCAGGGGTAGGTCACGGCCGGGTGGCTGTGGGCGAACGTCCCGATCGGGCGCTCGTAGTCGGCGCGGATCTTCAGCTGCTCGGCAGTGTCCCCGAACACGACCGCGGCGCTCTCGCCCCCGCTCCCGCCGAAGTTCACGCCCACCACGCCTGCGCGGGAGCCGCCGTCGCCGGAGATGCCGCCCCGGGTGTGCAGATACTGCTCGGCCAGCCACAGCGGCTGGGGCTCGGCGCCCGCTCGCGCGGCGGCGGCGCGTGCCTTCCCGGCCGCTTCGGGGGTGCGGCGGCGCAGGATCAGCTGCCGGCCCGCGTAGTCGAAGGTGGTCAGCAGGTGCGCGAAGACCCACGTGCCGATCATGCCGCCGCCCCCGTCGGCGTGGGGGTCGACGTCACCGCCCGACTCCGTCGCCGACCAGCCGACGGGGACGTTCCGCAGTTCGATGTCGCCCAGCCGGAAGGAATCCAGTACTCCGTAGTGCGCCCAGAGGGACCGGCCCTCGAAGTCGATCTTCTGACTGGCGAGGGGGCTCAGCCCGGCCTCCTTGGCCACCGTCGCGGTCAGACTCAGATTCGAGGCACCGGTGTAGAACGCGAAGGGCTTCGGCGGTCCCCCGTTGACGGAGGCCTCCACCAGCGGGTTCGGGTCCATCTGCTGCCACGCGAGCCGCGCGGTGTCGCCGTGGACCTGGTACGGCTCGCCGTGGATCGCCGCGAACCACTTGGCGTAGGCCTCTTCGCCACCCGCTCGCCAGTGGGGTGCGGACAGGGCGAGTTCGTCCTGCCGGAGGTAGCAGTCGGCCAGGAAGAGGTGGGCGTCCTTGTCGTCGGGCGCCAACTGGACGGCCTTCTTGAGGTACTTCTCGGCCTCGGGGAACTTGTTGGCCAGCAGCGCGACATGGCCGCGGCGGCGGGCCGCGTGCAGGTTCTCGGGGTCCGCTCTCAGGATCTCCTCGTAGGCGCGTCCGGCCTGCTCGAACTTCCCGGCCTTGAACAGCGCGTCGGCGTCGGCGCTGCCTGCCAGCGCCGTGGCCGCCCTGTCCAGCAGCGGCGCGGCCGCGGCGGCACCGGTCAGGACGGCGGCTCCCCGCAACAGCGAACGCCGGTCCCATGTCCCACGCTCGGCCATGCCTGCTCCTCTTCGCGAACGCGCTCGTCGTGAGGCCCTGTCCCCACGGACGGCCACGACGGCCCCGGCCGGGTCGTCCGGCCTCGCCTGATGGGGGCCGCCCTCACGACTCCACTGAAGACGCAGCTCTGTTGCGGGGGCGTATGCGTTTCTTGATACGCCCGCGATACGTCAGGTCACGTGAGACGACCTCTGGGCCTTGCCGGGCGCGGCCGACCTGGCGGCCTGCTCGACCTTCGCGCGGTGGGCCGCACGGGCTTCCTCGTCGATCTGCGTCTCGTGTTCGGGGCGCATCCCGGTCCGGCCGTCGAGGCCCTCGCGCAGGATGTCGGCGTGCCCGGCATGCCGGTTGGTCTCGCCGAGGACATGGACCATGACGGCGAACAGGTTCGTGTTGGGGCTGGGATCCGCCCACCACGGCACGTGGCCGGGAGCGTCGAGGGGAAGCTCGTTGATCGTCGCGTCCGAGTGTTCCCACGTGCGCCGGTAGAACCCGGTGATCTGTTCGCGGGTCTCGTCCTCGGCCGCCCACAGATCGCTGCCGTCGTGCTCCTGCCACGGCACCAGCCCTTCCGGGGAAGGACGGTCGAAGACCTCGCCGAAGTACCGGGCCTCGACGCTTGCCACGTGCTTGACCAGGCCGAGGAGGTTGGTCCCGGTCGCCGTCAGAGGCCGGCGGACGTCGTATTCGGACAATCCGTCGAGCTTCCACAGCAGCGCCGTGCGGTCCCGCCGCAGCCTGCGGTGCAGGTTGTCCTTCGCGAACTCATCGATCATGCGGCATGAGCCTGCCATGGGTTGCTCGTGGTCTCAAGATCCGGTACGTGGTCCGCAGCGACCGGCAGAGCCGGGGCCCGGCCCCCGTGCGGCGGGCCGACGAGCGCGGACGATCGCGGAGCCTTCCTCGTCCAGACCGCCTTCGGCAGCGGCCTGGACGAGGAAGGCGGTGAGAGACTCCGCCCGGGCGGCACCGGCCCGGGCCCCGCATCGCCCCGCGGTCAGACGATCCGCGGGAGACGGCCTAACGCACCCGGCCGTACATGTTCGGTTCGTATCGGTCGAAGGACGAGATCCGGACCTGTTTGCCGGGGCGCGGGGCCTCCAGGTACTGGCCGCCGCCCAGGTAGATGGCGACGTGGTGGATGCCGGTCGCGCTGCCGTTGCTGCTCCAGAAGACGAGGTCTCCGCGGCGCAGGTCGCCGCGGGAGACCGGGGTGGTGGCGCGGTACTGGGCGTCGGCCACCCGGGGCAGGGAGATCCCGGCGGTGCGGTAGGCGGCCATCACCAGGCCGGAGCAGTCCCAGCCGTGCGGGCCGTTGCCGCCCCAGACGTAGGCGTCGCCGAGGTGGGCCGCGGCGAAGGCGATGGCGGCCTCGGTGCCGTGCCGACGGGGAGTGCCGGAGCCGGGGGAAGTGCCGGAGGGGGCGCCGCCCGTGGTGCTCGATGTGCCCGCGTACCGCTGGTACTTGCTCTGGTGGCTGGTCCACCACCAGCCGCCGTCGCGCTGGTACCAGTACACGCGGTCGACGGCGTCCCAGCCCGCGCGGCCGCGGAAGGTGGGATGGGTGGAGTGCCGCCCCTTGCCCCGCGAGAGCGAGGGCGAGGGCGAGGACACGCCCGAGGACGAACCACCGGTGCACTGCTCGTACTTGCTCTTGTGGCGGGTCCAGTGCCAGTGGCCGCCCTTGCGGAACCAGTACACCCCGTCGGCGGCGTCGAATCCGGCGCGCCCCCGGAACGTGGGCTCGGAGGAGGAGGTCCGGCCGGATGGTGAACTCCCCCCTGTCTTACGGGACTTCCCGGAGCTGCCGGAGTCCGCGACGTGCTCGGCGTACTTGTCGTAGTGGGACGTCCAGCGCCACCAGCCCGTGGCGTCCTTGTACCAGTACTTGGAGCCGTCCCAGCCGGCACGGCTCGGGGCGGGTTCGGCCGAGGCGGTGCCGGAGGCGGCACCGACCAGGACCGCAGCGCCGACGGCGGCCACGACGGCTCCGCGCACGGTGCAGCGCCGGTCGGCACGCGAGAGCGCGGCAGTTCCCGCACAGGCCGCGCAGGCGCAGTCGACGGGCTTCTCGTCGGCGAATTCGGGTGTCTGCACGGAGGTTCCTTTCAGTGAGTGTCCACGGTGTTGCCGCGTGCCGTGTAGAAGGCCACCGTCAAGTCCTTGACCAGGGCCTTGCGTTCGTAGTCGTCGAGTGCGACCAGGCCCCGCTGGGTGAGTCGGCTGACGGTGTCGTCGACGGCGTCGAGCACCGACGTGATCACGCTGTCGCGGTGCTGGGCGTCGATCGCGGCGATCTGCCGGCGCTGCATGGCGGCCGCGATCTCGGGCGCGTACTCGATCCGTGTCGGGCGTGCCGAGAACACCTCGATGCCGACCGCCCGGCACTCGGCCGCCAGGGTCCGGCTGAGCGTCTCACCGACCGCCTCGGCGTCCCGGAGGGTCTCGGCGGCGGCGTGGGGCCCGCCGAACGAGTCGGTGTCGGCGCCGAGGTCGCCGAACGCGTCGGCGGGCAGCTGCGAGAGGACCCGCGCGGTCACCGCCTCGACCTGCTCGCGCAGGTACGCCACGTGGTCGTCGACGGCGAACAGCGCCCGCGCGGTGTCCGTGACGCGCCACACCACGAACACCACGACCCGCAGTTCCACACCCCGCGCGTCGGCCGCGGCCATCGGTTCGCTGCGCCAGTGCCGCAGCCGTACGTCCACGCGGCGGCGCGGCATCAGCGGGCTGATCCACACCAGGCCGGTGCGCCGGACGGTACCCCGGTAGCGGCCGAACAGCGACAGCACCCAGGCGGAGCCGACCCGGCCCCGGGTGAGCCCGCCGAGAGCGAGCAGCGCGAGGGCCCCGCAGCCGCCGACGGCACCCCACTGCCAGAGGGCGAGCCCGTCCGCGGACCGCTCGGGCAGGTGCAGCAGCTCGGTCAGCCGTGCGGGCACGAGCCCGCCGGACCAGACCAGCACGCCCGCCCCGGCCGCCGCGAGGAGCACGGCGAGTACCGCCCACCACCCGGAGCAAGCGGACCCGCACCGCTCGAAGAGGTCCTTCTCCAGCCGGGGAGGGGGCACGAGCCGCCGGGTCCTGGCAGTGTCGGCCGGTGCGGGGGCCGCGGCGTGACGGGGCCGCGGCGGTGGCCGTTTCGCCGGTTCGGCGTCCCGGAAGAGGAGGTCCATGGGAATCGTTTCGTGGTACTTCCGCACGACGAAGTCGGTGTTCGTCGGGGACTCGTCACCCGCACCGGCGGTCCTTCCGGATTCCGCGGTCGTCTCCCCCGGGCGGCTTCCTCTCCCGAATTCCGGCTGCTTCTCGGTGGCTTCGGGTTTCGGTAAAGGCATAACAACCTCCCAGCGATGCCCCAAAGCACTTCCCCCAGAGCCCTTTGGCGCCATGACTATTGGACGTCAAGCAATCCGCTCCTGCCCGAATGCAACCTGATCAACTGTCGCCGTAGGTCCCTCCTTCCGAGGACCTTGGTCCCGAATCGGCCGACATGGGGCGGCTCTTGGCGGCGGGCGCCCGAATATCCGGCAGTGCATTCCCGTGCGACTCAACCGGCGGGTCGGCTCCCGCGCTGTTCCGCGGCGCGGCGGACGAGTATGGCGTGCAGGTCCCGTTCCGCCGTGGGCACCGCGCGTGCGCGGCGTCGGTGGATCATGACGCGGAGCTCGGTGGAGTCGTCCGCCAGCGGACGGCACGTGATCGTGCCGCTGCGTTCCAGGGGGTCGTCGAGCACGCTGTAGTCGGGCAGCACGGTGGCGCCGAGGCCCTCGGCCACCATCAGCTTGCACATCTCGGCGCCGTCGGTCGCGTACGACAAGGAGGGGGTGCTGCCCCCGAGGAGCCGGTGGACGTAGCGGTGCATGGCATAGCCGGACCGCATCAGGATCAGCGGCTGGGCCAGGAGGTCGGCGACGGTGACCGCGTTGAGCGCCGCCAGCGGGCTGTCCCGGCGGACGCAGACGACCGGGCGGCCGCGCAGCAGCTCGGTGGTGTGCAGGCCGGGTGGCGGGTCGTCGTCCCGGAGGTAGCTGATCACCCCGAGGTCGAAGCTGCCCTCCGTGAGGTGCTGCTGGATGCCGGCCTGCCGATCCGCGATCACTTCCACCTGTGTCGAAGGATGGGTGGCGCCGAACTCACGGATGGCCGGGGCGAGGAGCGTGGCCGTGGCCGCGCTGACCGTGCCGAGGCGCAGTCTGCGGCTGACCTGGTGCTGGCTGTCGGCCGCCTGGCGCAGCCGGTCGACCGCGTTGAGCACCTCGGTGATGTGCGGCAGCAGTTCGCGTCCCTCGTCGCTGATCCTTGCCCCGGAACGCCTGCGTTCCAGGAGCTCCACTCCTAATTCCCGCTCCAGGTTGCGGAGTGTCTCGCTCAGCGCCGGCTGCGACAAGTGCAGTTCCTCTGCGGCACGACGTAAAGAACCCAGCCGTGTGACTGCTGCCAGGTACTCCAACTGTTCCATGCGCATGGCGAACTACCTCCGGCGCTCATCATAGGCCGCCGAATCCATCGGCCGTTGGAGGGGCGAAAGGGTCCCCCTCTCGCCACATCGGACATTCCTTTATCACCTCGCGCCGCACCTTCAGCGGACCCCGGCCGCAGCTGAATCCCTGCGGCTTTCCGTCAGCGCTTCTTGCGGCCTACACCGAGCAGGGCGGCATGAATGGCGAAAGGGCCCCATCGGTGGAGACGCACCTCCATCAGGAGCGGGACCCGGCCGAGGAAGCGCCAGTGAACTGAACGTCCATGTTGGGACGTTTTGCGCCTTACGCGAGATCATTTTGCTACAGCGACATTGCATCCCGTACGGCAACATTGCGGCCTCATGGCGGAACCGGCCGAAACCTGGCGTAGCCACCCACGGCACATCAAGCTGGCATCCGCCCCCTTGGTGGCACATCACCTGCACGCCCAGAGAAAGCTCCACCGCACATGTACTCGACCTGTGTCCCCGGCGCCGTCCCGGCGCGTCCCACGCGTGTGGTGAGGGGGCGGTCCGCACCGTGCGCTATGTGATGCGCAAGGCGGGCGGCTGGCTCTTGATGATCGTGGTGGCGACCAACGCCACGTACTTCCTGGCCAGTTGGTTCCTGGACCCGCGATCGAACTACAAGGACGTACGCCCGGCCCCCAGCGAGGGGCAGATCTCCCGTGCCCTCGCCCCGTACAACCTCGACCCCGGAATGCCGCTGGTGCAGCGGTGGTGGAACTGGCTCACCTCGGTGATCCTCGACTTCGACTGGGGCACCTCACCCACCGGTGTCTCCGTCAACGGCGAGGTGGGCTACCGCGCCCTCGTCAGCGCCGAGTTGGTCATCACGGCGACCGTCCTGTCCGTCGTGATCGGAGTCGCGCTGGCCGTCCACACCGCCGCCCGCCAGTACGGTGCGGCCGACCGGATCTCGCAGGCCCTGTCCATCGCGGTGTTCAACATCCCGGCGTCCGTGGCCGCCCTCGCCGTCGTCTTCGTCGCCATCTGGCTCAACCAGCACGCGGGGTTCGACTTCCTCTACGTCGCCGGGGAGAGCTCGCCCGACGTCGAGGGACTGCTGCCGACGATCGGTGACCGCCTCCTGCATCTGATCCTGCCGACGCTCACCCTGACGCTGATGGGTTACGTGGGCCACCACCTGACGCAGCGTTCGCTGCTGCTCGACACGATCAACGCCGACTTCGTGCGCACGGCGCAGGCCACCGGACTCACCCGCGGCCAGGCCGTCCGCAGGCACGCGCTGCGAGCCTCGCTGATCCCGACGGCGGCCTCCGTGGCGTTCAGCGTGCCCGCCGTCTTCACCGGAGCCGTCATCACCGAGACGGTCTTCGGCTGGAACGGCATGGGCCGCTACCTCATCGAGACCCTCAGCAAGAACGACGTACACGGCACGGTCGCGACGGCCGCGTTCGCCGCGGTGCTCACCGCGGTCGGAGCGATCCTCGCGGACATCGCCACGGTCTTCCTCGACCCGCGGGTCCGGGTGAACTGACATGACGACAGCACCCCACACCCTCACCGCCGAGCCGCGCGGCGACCTCGGCCGCGGCCGGCTCTATCTGCGGCGCTTCCTGCGCAACCGCCTCGCCGTCGCCGGCGTCGTGATCTTCGCGCTGCTCGTGCTGTTCAGCGCCTTCGGCGACCTGTTCACGTCCTACGCCCACACCGACGCCGACTTCACCGCCCTCACCCAGCCGCCGAGCGACCTGCACTGGTTCGGCACCAACCAGGGCGGCAACGACATCTACGCCTGTGCGGTGCACGGGCTGCGGCGCTCGTTGGTGATCGCCGTGAGCGTGTCCGTCCTGACGATCGTCGTCGCCGCGGTCATCGGTTCGAGCGCCGCGTACTTCGGCGGCCGGGTGGAGCGGCTGACGCTCGGCGCCATCCACTTCCTGCTGATCGTCCCCTCGTTCCTCATCCTCGCCCTGGTGTGTCCCACCGGCTGGCCGGTGACTGGCGCGCCCTCATCGTGGTGCTCACCGTCTTCGGCTGGATGTCCACCGCCCGGGTCATCTGGTCCGTCTCGACCTCGCTGCGCGAACGGGACTACGTGACGGCGGCGGAGTTCATGGGCGTGCGTCCGCTGCGCATCATCCTGCGCCACATCGTCCCCAACCTCGGCTCCCTGCTCATCGTCAATCTGACGCTCGGCGTCGTGTCGACCGTACTCAGCGAGACCTCGCTGTCGTTCCTCGGCTTCGGTGTGCAGACCCCGGACGTCTCCCTCGGCACGATGCTCGCCGACGGGGCGACCACCGTCACCAGCGCCCCCTGGCTCTTCGCCTTTCCCGCGGGCCTCGTCGTCCTGCTCACCGTGTCGATGACGTTCATCGGCGACGGCCTTCGCGACGCCCTCGACCCCACGTCCGTGACCGGTGCGGCGGGAGGCCGACGATGACCCTCACCACCCCCCTGCGCGACGGCGTCTCCGCCGCCGACGCCACCCCCGTGCTCTCCGTACGGGACCTGCGGATCTCCTTCCCCTCCGAGGCCGGGCGCGTCGAAGCGGTGCGCGGCGTCAGCTTCGATCTGCTGCCGGGCCGCACCCTCGGCATCGTCGGCGAGTCCGGCTCGGGCAAGTCGGCCACCGCGATGGGCATCATGGGCCTGCTCCCGCCCACCGCCGACCTGCGCGGCCAGGTCCTGCTCGGCGGCCAGGACCTGATCGGCCTCGACGACCGGGCGCTGTCACGGATACGGGGCAACTCCATCGGCATGGTCTTCCAGGACCCCCTGTCCGCGCTCACCCCCATCTTCTCCGTGGGCAGGCTGCTCTCCGACGCGCTGCGGGTCCACCAGGACCTGTCCAGGAAGGCGGCCTGGGAGCAGGCCGTGGAACTGCTCGACCTCGTCGGCATTCCCGACCCCCGCAGGCGAGCCTCGGCCTTCCCCCACGAGTTCTCCGGCGGCATGCGCCAGCGCGTCGTCATCGCCCTGGCGATCGCCAACCGGCCGCGCGTGCTCGTGGCCGACGAACCCACCACCGCGCTCGACGTCACCGTGCAGGCGCAGATCCTCGACGTCCTGCGCCTCGCGCAACGGGAGACCGGCGCCGGGCTCGTCCTGATCACCCATGACCTCGGCGTCGTGGCCGGTCACGCGGACGACGTCGCCGTCATGTACGCGGGCCGCCTCGTGGAGAAGACGGACGTGCACGCGCTGTTCCGCCGGCCGACGATGCCCTACACCGCACGGCTCCTGGCCGCGGTGCCGACCGTGGACAGCGGGGTCCGTCGGCCCCTGGTCCCGATCGGCGGAGAGCCGCCCGTCCTGTCGGGCCTGCCGGACGGCTGCCCCTTCGCGAGCCGGTGCGCCGTCGCGCTCGACGCGTGCGCCTCCGAGGAGCCGGAGCTGCGCTCCGTCACGGGGCACGGGGACGTGGCCTGTCTGCGCGCGGCCGAGATAGCCGAGGGCACGCTGGACCCCACCGGGGGCGCAGGCTCCGTCGACCAGCGGGCGGACACCGGGCGCGCCGCCGGGAGCGGCGACGTGGTGCTGCGCGTAGAGGACCTCGTCAAGACCTTTCCCGTCACCAAGGGCGCGTTCATCAAACGCCGGGTGGGCACGCTGCACGCGGTCAACCAGGTCAGTTTCGAGCTGCGTACCGGAGAGACGCTGGGCCTGGTCGGGGAGTCGGGCAGCGGCAAGACGACCACGCTGATGGAGATCCTGCGGCTCAGGCGGCCGGAGGGCGGCCGCATCGAGATCGCGGGGAGGGAGGTCGGGGCGACGGCGGGCACCCGTGCCGGCACCGCGATGGAGGCGGCGACGGGCACCCGTGCCGGCACCGCGGTCGACACGACCGCGGCCCGCTCCGGGGGGCGCGGGCGCACCCTGCGGCACGACGTGCAGATCGTCATGCAGGACCCGCTGGGCGCCCTGGACCCGCGCCTGCCCGTCCACCAGCTGCTCGCCGAACCCCTGCGGGCCGTCGGCCGCGACCGGGACGCGATCCGCGCCCGCGTCCACGAACTGCTGACGCTCGTCGGCCTCGACGCCTCGGTGAGCGACCGCTTCCCGGCCGCGCTCTCGGGAGGCCAGCGCCAGCGCATCGGCATCGCCCGCGCCCTGGCCACGGACCCGAAGCTGCTCGCCCTCGACGAGCCGCTCTCCGCCCTCGACGTATCGGTGCAGGCGGGCGTCATCAACCTGCTGAACCGGCTCAAGGGCGAGCTGGGACTCGCCTACCTCATGGTCGCGCACGATCTCGCCGTGGTCCGCTACGTCTGCGACCGCATCGCGGTCATGTACCTCGGCCACATCGTCGAGACCGCCGATACGGAGACCCTCTTCTCCGACCCCAAGCACCCCTACACCCGGGCGCTCCTCTCGGCGGTCCCCGTACCCGACCCGCAGCGCGAACGCACCCGCGAACGCATCGTTCTGCGGGGCGAGCAGCCGAGCGCGACGGACCTGCCGCGCGGCTGTGTGTTCATCGACCGCTGCCCCGTGTACCGCCTCGCAGGCGACGACGTCCAGGAGCGCTGCCGCACGGAACGCCCCGCCGTCCGGCCGGTGCCGGGGCAGCCGGGTCACGCGTACGCCTGCCACGCCGCGTAGGGCACCCCCTTCACCGGCCCCCTGTCCGGCTCTCCGGCCCTCTCTCGGCCCTCTCTTCGGCCCCGGACGGCCGACGTCCCACCTCCACTCCACGACACACCACCACCTCAAGGAACCACCCCCATGCGTGCCAAACTGGCCCTGCCCATCGCCCTGATAGCCGCCATCTCCGTCACCGCCACCGCGTGCCAGTCCTCGTCCGGTGACGGCGCCGCGGGCTCGGACGCGAAGAACACCCCCTCCGCAGCCTCGGGCGCCGCCGACTACAACCCGACGGCGTACGACAAGCTCAGGGACGGCGGGACCTACACGACGGCGGGCACGTTCGACGACCAGGGCAACCCGTTCAACGTCAATTCCACGCTGGCGGCGAGCCGGGTGTGGAGCTGGTACAACGCGAACGCGATCACGTTCTCGCCGACCGGTGACGTGCAGTACAACCCGGACTACTTCAGCGATGTGAAGGTGTCCGTCAAGGGCGGCGACCAGAAGGTCACGCTCACCCTCAACAAGAAGGCCACCTTCAACGACGGCACACCGATCGACTGGACCGCGATCAAGGCCACGTGGAAGGCCAACAACGGTTCCGACAAGGCCTACGCGGCCGCGACGACGGAGGGCTACGAACAGATCACCAAGGTCACGCGCGGCAAGGACGCCAAGCAGGCCGTCATCACCTTCAAGGGCGTCTACGCCTCCTGGCCGACTCTCTTCTCCACGTTCCTGCACCCGAAGGCGGCGAAGGTCGACAACTTCAACAAGGCGTACGTGAAGAAGGCGCACCCCGAGTGGGGCGCGGGCCCGTACACCGTCGGCAAGTGGGACACCCACTCGGGCAACATCACCTTCGTCCGCAACGCGAAGTGGTGGGGCAGGAAGGGCAAGCTCGACAAGCGCACCTACGTGAACCTGGAGCCGACCGCGGCGGTCAACGCCTTCAAGAACGGTCAGCTCGACTACGTCTCCCCGGGCGACGCCGAGAGCCTGAAGCAGCTGAAGGGGCTCAAGGGCACCGAGATCCGCAGCGGCGGCAGCCCGTTCGTGTACTCGCTCCGCATCAACACCAAGTCGTCGGTCCTCGGGGACAAGACGGTGCGCAAGGCGATCCAGGAGAGCATCGACCGCACACAGATCGCGAAGATCCAGTTCCAGGGCCTGGACTACAAGGAACCGCTGCCCGGCTCGGTCTTGTTCTACAGCTTCCAGAAGGGCTACGAGGACAACGTCTCGGCCGTCCTCAAGTACAGCCCCGACCGGGCGAAGAAGGAACTCGACGCGGCGGGCTGGAAGCCCGGGAGCGACGGTGTCCGGGAGAAGGGCGGCAAGAAGCTCGAGTTCAACTACACGCTCCTGGGCGACGAGGCGCTGGCCAAGGCCACCGCAGGCGCCCTCACCGCGATGCTGAAGCCGGTCGGCATACGCCTGGTCATCAAGAAGGCCGCCGACTCGGACTTCGCCGGCGTCCTCAACGAGCGGAAGTTCGACCTGATCGTCTCGGGCAACCGCTCCATGGACCCGTTCGGGGCCCGTTCCCTGTGCGAGCTCTACTGCTCGGACCGCGAATCCAACCTCACCGGCGCCGGGTCCCCGGCCCTGGACAAGGAGATCCGCGCCACGGCGGACATCCCCGACCTGGCCGAGCAGGGAGCCGCCGCGAACGAGGTCGAGCGGAAGGCCCTCCGGAACCACGCCTTGCTCCCGCTGTTCAGCGGCCCGTCGACGTACAGCGTCAAGAAGGACCTGGCGAACGTGGGCGCGACCATGTTCGCCAGCCCGCTCCCGGAGACGGTGGGCTGGAAGAAGTAGCTCTCCGGGCCCGCTCCCGGGGCCTTCTCGCGGCCGTGTCGATGTCTGGTTTCGATGTGCCTCGAAGGGCTTTGAGGAGCGGGTGGGGCCACCGCGAGACTCGGCCGCGAACGGGGAAGCGCCCCGGCCCGCCGCGCGGTGCCGGACGCTCCCCGGCCAGCATCCGCACCTGATGTCAGGGAGATGACCTCGCATGAAGCTCAGCAGCTCGTTCACCGTCCGTGCCGGGATCGCCGCGAGCGCCGCCCTCGCGGCGACCGCCGTGCTCGCGGGCCCGGCCCACGCCGGGGTCTCCGGCCAGTACTCGTTCCAGAACGCGGGCACCGGCAAGTGCCTCGACGTGCAGGCCGGTTCGTCGGCGGACAACACCGTCCTTCAGCAGTTCAGCTGTAACGGCAAGGCCCACCAGCGGTTCTCGCTGAGCTTCGAGGTGGACAACCCCACGTCCCTGATGAGAGCCGCCCACTCCAACAAGTGCATGCAGGTGTTCAGCACCACGCCCGGCACCAACGTGCTCCAGCGTCCCTGCGACAACGTCTCCGGTCAGCGCTGGGAGTTCATCGAACTGGGCAACAACAAGGTCACCATCAAGAACGTGGCGAGCGGCCTGTGCCTCGACGACGGCGCGGCGCCCTCCGGCAGCCGCCGTGAGGTGCGCCAGACGGTCTGCACGGGTGCCGCGCCCCAGGTGTGGACCCGCTACTGACCCACCCGCGTGGGTGCGGCCGCGGCTCGCCGGGATCGCACCCACGCGCAGCGGCAGGGTGGTCGACGCGAAGCCTTGAGGGACCACATCCGCCGTCGTGAATCGGGACGCGACTGCCGGTGACCGTCATGGAATGCCACCACCGGCGGTCGCGCCCCTGACCTGCCGCCCGCTGTGTCGGTCAGTCAGCGCCGTGGACGGGCTCCGGTCCGGCTTGCGGGCGGCCTTCAGCTGCCCGGTGAAGGCGATCGCGTCGTCGGCGGCCGCGCGGCGGGTGGCGGCGTCGGCGTCCGTGCCGGGTGCGCCCGACACGAGCTGGTACAGGCCGGGCCGCGACCAGGCGAACTCCAGGTAGGCGGCTGCCGCCAAGTACGGCCCCCGTGACGCCGGTTCACCGGCCACCGCGGCCCGCATCCGCTGCGCCAGCTCGCCGTTGACCCGCTCAAGCAGCGCGCGCCGTACGGCGTCCCTGCTCGGAGAGTGCTGGTAGATCACGGGCACGCTGTAGCCGCTCTCGGCAGCGATCCGCCGGATGCCGGATGGTCACCGCCTGCCGCCCCTCGGGATCCCAGGGGGACGTGCTCGTCACTCAGTTGAGCCTCTTACCCATTCGCTTGGACGCCTTCTCCGTGTCCTTCGTGTCCCACCACTCAAAGAGATGAGTGCGCATCAGGAACCCGAGGTACTTCACGCGATCAGGGTCGAGGTCGCCGCTGACCAGACTCGCTTCCGTCCCCTTGTAGTCAAAGGATACTTCCCACAGCTCCCCTAGAACCCGAATCCGGAGTCGCACCGAAAGGCGTGGATATACGTCAATTACACGCATTTCCAGAACTTCGATGGAGAAGCCAGGATATTCCTGGTGAATTCCCAGGATCTCCTTGCCAAGCACTTCTTCTACTTGCTCAGAAGTGGCCATAGGTAACCCTCCTAACATGGCCCCTTGGTGACACTTGCGGTGTAGTGCACAGAAGCCGTGATGATCCCCTGTGGAGTGATTCCACCCGGCTTCCCTCCAAGGGGGCCCTTATTGTAGACCACCTTGAAGTTCTTCTTTGGCTTTGCGGTGCAACCCACACCGGGCTTGTACCGGAGGACGACGCCAGGGACCACCTCGTGGCCGTTCCAGAGCGTACTGCTTATCTTGCTCTTGAAATACTTGCTCCACCTGCCGTGGGCAGCTATGTGCCTGAATCCCCACTTGCTGTTTCCGCAGCGCAGCGGGACCCTGGAAGGCCCGCGATGGAACGTGTAAGCGATTTTACTGCTGGGCTGCTTTCCCTTGCAGGGCTCAGTCTTCGCCTTCGCAGCCACCTCGGCGCCACCGGGCGCGTGCAGGTGTGCATGGGCCGAAGGCGCGCTCAGCGCAATGCTGACTGCACCTATGGCGGCGGCAAAGGGAATCGCGATCCTTCGGTTGAGCTGCACTCGATTTCACCCTTCTTCCGGATCAATTGACGGGCCCCTGACGGAAGGCTTCCCGTCACCACCTGAGCCTAGGTGAATTCCCAATCCAAGGTCCACACGGAAATTCCGATACAGGGAGAGGGTGGCCCTTTCATCACCCCATCGCCTCCTTGACATTTTCAGGAAGATCTCGAAGATGGCCCCCTCTGGCCAGGGTTCATCGCCCCGCCATCCCTACCGGGCGGATACGTATCGTTCGACGCTTTCGTTGGGCTGCCACCGGACCCGCTCAGCAACTTCTGGGCGCCCGGCGCACGAGACGCGCACACGGTTTCTTTCCAGTCGCCCGACGGCACTGCGGGTTCCTGGCTCCAGGGCGAGACCGAACCTGTACTCGGTCCGTCGGCTGGCACGGCCGGGAGGCCATCGCCTGCCCGGCATCATCGGCGAGGCGATGGCTTTCTGGCCCGAAGCCACTCCCGGTCACGATTCCCGTGCTGTTGCCCGAGCAGCCTTGACCATTCGCCTTCGACAGGAGATATCCCTCCAGGATCTCCGGCCATGAGTCACGCCCCTACCTTGCCCGCGCACCCTCCGTACAGCCACCACCAGCCGGGGCAGGCCGGTTCGGCACCAAAACCGCCGGCGGAGAGCTACGGATCGCTCGTCCTGGGCGAGGCTCTCACTCTTTCGCAAGCAACCAGCCTCGCGTGCACGGCGCGGCCCGCGTCGATCCCCTGTTCCTGCGTCGAGGTCCCTGATGCTGAGGGCCGGCCCGGGGCGAGGGGTCAAGCAGCTCGGCTCGCTGCGCCGCCGTCCTCGGCGATCTACCGCGCTGCACAGCGCGGCCGATGAGTTTGTGGCTCCCGGCCGGTCCAAGCTCGTGACACCCCAGGAAAGGACACCGCCATGTCGGAGCTTCTCGTCGACTTCATCACCTCCCTCGACGGTCACGCGTCGGGAGAGGGATGGCCCGGGTTCTGGGGCCTCGAAGGCCCGGAGTACCTCGCATGGCTCGGCAAACAGCCCGAGGCCACGTACCTGATGGGAGCGAACACCTACCGCCTCATGTCGGGCTTCGCCGCAGGCGAGGTGCCAAACGGCCAGGACGAGTTCCGGCCCGAAGAAGAGGCGTCCGTCGACGAGCTCACGCAAGCGTCCAAGGTGGTGTTCTCCTCCTCACTCGAGGAGCCACTGACGTGGGCCAACTCGACGCTCGTCCGAGGCGACGCCGTCGAGGCGGTCCGCGCCATGAAGTCGAGTGGCTCGGGGCTCCTCAGCACGATCGGCAGCCTCAGCCTGTGCCGGTCCCTGCTGCGGGCCGGACTCGTCGACCGCTTCCGGGTCATGATGTTCCCGGTGATCACCGGGGCCACGGGCGAGGAACGCATCTACGACGGCTATCCGGACGTTGCCCTCGAGATGACCGAGCACCGCACCTTCGACGGCCGCATCCAACTGGTCGAGTACAAGCCCCGGGTGCTCGAGCACCCGCCGCTCCACGCGCCTGCGTGACGTCGGCCCGTCCACCGAGCTCGTCGCCTTCCTCCGCTTCCTTGAGCACGGGCACAGCGTCTACGTCTCGCGCACGGCACCGTGGGACCTGCCGCTGCACGTGTCGTCCGGTCAGGGCGCCGCCCTTTCGAGGTGCACCACCCTCGGGCCCGGATGGGCCTGTACCGGACCGTCCCGGTAGAGGGCCAGCGCCAATACCTGTGGATCTTGAGCGTTTGCCATCGGACATTGACAGACGCGAGTTTGTGTCATCGGAGTTTGATCACCGCAGGTCAGCGACTCAGGGCGCCTTCGGTGCGCACCGGGGAGGGGTAAAACCCGTGGCGCGCTGGAGGTGCTTCTGTCTGCCCTGACGGCCATCTGCACGAGTGCAGCCTGTCGTCACCGTTCCGTCACAAGTAGTCGCCGCACGGAACCCTGCCGCCCTCCCGCCTATCTGCACTCACGCAGCACGACCACACGTACCGCGGGGCAACAGCCAACGGCCGAAACCCGCGGACGAGACGACTCAGGGGGACGACAGCATGCGTCACAGCAACGGCATTCGCAGGGCGGCTCTGGCGACGACGGCGGTCACGGCCGTCGCGGCGGCGGTGACCGGTGTCCTGCCCGGCACCGCCATGGCGGTGAGCACCACCACCTCCACTCCGCCGCCCGCCTGCTCGACCTCCGCCCTCCAGGTCAGCGCCTGGCAGGCCGCGCACCCGCCCGTCGGGACCGGGACCGGGGCGGCGGTCGTGCAGTTCACCAACGTCTCCCGGAAGACGTGCGTCCTGAAGGGCCATCCGACGGTCGCGGGCGCCGGCAACGGCTCCCCCGCCCACAACACCCCGCTCAAGGTCACCCCCACCGGCAGGGCGGCCACCGTGACGGTCCGGCCGCACGGCAAGGCGTGGGTGAAACTGACCTTCGTCCAGGTCCAGGGGGAAGGCGACGGCTACTGCGTGTCGGGCAAGACCCCGGCTGCGTTTCCGACGATGGTCATCGGGCTGCCGCACTCCGGGAAGCACCAGGTCGCCCTGAACGACGGGTGGTGGGCCGAGTGCGACAACAAGGTGACCGCCACCCCGGTCTCGGCGGTCAAGCCTTCCTGACCCCCTCCCCACACATCGAGCAGCCTGCGTGACGATCGCAAGGCTCTGACCTGCACGTTTACGAGGAACTGCACATAAGTGCAGGTCGGCGACTCAGCGCGCCTTCGGTGCGCTGAGTCGCCGACCTGCCGTGATCAAACTCCGATGACACAAACTCGCGCACTTCAAAGTCCGATGGCAAACGGTCAAGGTCCAGTGGCGCGGGACACACCACAGATGCGGTCGGAGAGCCGGAGGCTGCCTTTGCATCCAAATTCGAACATGCGATCTAATTACATGCATGGACCGGCACACCTTTCCCACTGACCTCTTGAAGGCCCAGGAAGCCTGGTACGTCACCTACCAGCACCTGGCCGACGTGCCGGCGAGCGGCGCGGCCGCGCACCGGCGCCGACTACTACAGCTGTCCCGTCTGATCGCAGCCCACCCCTACTGGCAGACTCCGCACGGCACCCCCGCCGCCCGCGTCGCGCTCAAGGAACAGGCCCGCGCCCAGGCCGCGCAGGCACGGCCGTGACGCTCACCAGCCGCCGGGTGCGCACAGTGGCACGGTGATGTGGACCCGGCTGGACGGCAACACGGACCACAGCAGCGCCACCATCCGGCTGGGCAGGGCCTCGGCCGCTGGGCGTCCCGGGCTGGGCGGCCGCCCCGGGCTGGGCGCTGCGGCCCGTCCGGCCGATTCCGGGTGCCGGACCCCTCGGACAGGCCACAGCGTCAGCGACGCCCACAGCTCCGTGCCGTGATCAGGCGCAGACGTCCGGCCGGACCGGCGAGGCACATCAGGCTCCCTTCGCGGGTTCGCTGCGGCGGGGGGCCGGTCAGTCCGGCCGCGGTCTGGGCGAGGTGTCGAGCCACTACCTCGACCGCGGCGTCGGCGTCGCGGGCCAGCGCCGCTTTCTCCAGGCGACGGCACTCGCGGGCGCCGTCCGGGTCGGGAGGTCCGGACCTCGATGCCCGACAGCGCCGCAGGGGCCATGCCTGCCGGAGAGCACACACCCGTCTGTGCTGGTTCAGGACCAAGGTCCGCAGGGGAGGGACCTTCGGCCGCAGCCGGTCAGGCCTGGATCTGGGAAAGATCAAAACGTCCAAGCATGAACCGTCAGGCCGTCAAGAAGCCCTCGTGGGAAGCGTTTTGCGTGCGCTGGGAGTTGCTGTGCCCCTACCGGAAGCCGCCGTCAGCGAGAAACAACCGGAAGCCAAGGCAGCAACCCGCCCGGCAGGGAGCACCGTTGAGGACAGAACGACGGTTGGCACGAGGCAGGAGCCCGTGAAGACCGACTCCTCGGCCGTCCGGACCTGGCCTCCCCCACATCTGATGCTCGTACGCTCACGAGAGGAACCCGCCGTGCCGACCGAAACCGGCCCCGCGCCCACTACAAGGTCGTCTTCAACAACGAGGGGCGGTACTCGATTTGGTCGTCCCTGTGCCCCCCGAGCTGGTCCGACGCCGGAAGAGCGGCGGGAAGACGGCGTGCCTCGTGTTCATCTGGAACTCCACCCGAAGCCGCCGGAACCGAGCCGCGCTGCGGGGGCCACGCTCTCCATGACGCCCCTCACCTCCTCCGGGTACTTCTGTTCCGCTGCAGCGGGGAGTCCGGCATCGCCGTGAGCACCCCCACCGCCGGGCACCCCCATCAGGGCTAGTGCGTCGTGAGGGCACAGCGTCGTGCCGCCGATGCCCGTCTGTCGGCCTTGGACGTCGACTGTGTGCAACCACTCGTCCGGGCCCAACCCCACGAGGGTGACGGCGGCGACCACGTCCGGCACGCGCAGCACCACCTGCCCGTCCCCGACGCCCGCCCCGCAGAGTCCCGGGAGGTCGGCGCACCCTCGGGGAGCATCGCATCGAACGCCGCATCGAGGACCTCGGCGATGCCAGGCTCCCCAGTGACCTCGCGGCACACCAGCGTGGCCCGGTTCAGCTCGAGCTGGTACCGATCCCACGTCGCGGAGTCGACCTTCATCGTCGTATCGCTCATGCCCCTGCGAGCCCACCCACAAGTACCACCACGAATACCCCTCCTGCGGAACGCGCCATGCCCAGGCGAAACCCCGTCCGGAGCCCCCCACCACAAGCAGATCCCCCCATTTGCCCGCAGCGCGAGGCGGGCCACATCGATACATCGATACCGAACATCTCGCCACCGCTCACGCCCGCCCCCCCCACAGAGCGAAACCAAGGTCCAGATGCCCCAGGCCGGACAGACACTGCACCCTGGCGACACACGCCCACGTGAACAGGTGGTTGGCCGACGCCTCGCCGCACCGGGCGATGTGATCGAACACCACCCTGTGGTCACGCGCAGCAAGCACGCGCCAGTCCCGCACCTGCTCGCGGGACAAGCCCTCCAAGACCAGCCCCCGTTCGACTTCATCGGCGCCGTGCCCCGCCAGCACGACCTACGAACCCGCCCCCGCCCAGTTCACGACGGGCCGCGGCCACCCCCAACCGGCGGGCAGCCCGCCCACCCCACCAGGCTCGCCCGGCAGCACCCCCACCAACGCCCTAGTTCAGCCCGGCGCCCGCCGCATCCGCCCCGACACTGACGAGGCCCCCCACATGCCCCACCGTCATGACGCCGTCGCCTTCCGCGCCAGCGCCCTCTTCGGCGCGACCACGGCCGCCGCCACCAGCCCGTACTGGCCCGCCGCGTTGGGCACGATGGGCGGAGCCCTGGCCCTCGCCTGGTGCGGCCGCTGCGAGGCCGTCGCCGACCGCCGGGGCCGCGGCGACGCGCAGCGCGAACGCCTCGCCGCCCGGCCCGCGCCGCCGCCCCCGCTCACCCCCTGCCGCCCCCTCGGGCCCCTGCCCGTCAGCAGCGACCACGGTGCCGACTGCGCCCTCGGCCACGCCCTCGCCATCGACGCCGACCGCGGCTGGGCCGACCTCAACACCGCCTGCTGCCTTCGGTCATGGGAGTCCCGCGGCGCCGAACACGACACCACGCGCTGCACGAGGAAGGACCCGGCCGCATGACCGGGCGCATCCGCCTCGACGACCTCACCGACGACGCGCTCGACAGGCTGCGCGAGCGCCTCGCCGCCGCTGAGGACGCCGTCGCCCGCGTGGAGACGCTCCGCGACGTCTGGGGCGAGGCACCCGACCCGCTCGCCCGCGCCATGGCCGCCGACCTCACGGCCACGCTCCGAGCCCCGGAACGTGGGCTCCCGCTCCGCGACCAACTCGCGGCAGCCATCGGCCCGTTTCTAGACAAGCACCCCGAACACCCCGAGCACCCCCGCGTCGACGAGCACGAGCACGTCCTCGACGCCCTCACCACAGCCGTCCTCGACGTCCTCCTCCCGCACGGCAAACTCCTCAGCACGCGCACCCGCGGGCAGCACCTGGAGAGCCGTCCCGCGGAGAACGTCCGCAGGGACACAGCGGCCATCGCCCGCGTCGACGAGCTGCTCGCCGAGAACGCAGAGCTTGTCCGGCAGCGCGCCCGCCTCATCGAGTCCAACACCGAGCAGCGCGCCGTGATCGAGCGCGTTCGAGCCGCCCTCCGCAACCCGGGTGCCCTCGGCTGGCGGCAGCGCATCCGTGTCGCCCTCGCCGGTGCGCCGTGTGACGCGCGGAGCAACGCCCCCAAGGCGCTCGGCACTGAGCAGTCCGGCCTGATCGCCGGACACACGGGCCGCCACGCCAACGGCACCCTCACACGGCCCACCGGCCCGGCCGAGGAGCAGCCGTGAAGCCCATCCGCATCGAGTTCCTGGACGACGACGGCGAATGGCTGCCCCTCCACGGTGGCACGGACCTCGGGTTCTACGAGAAGCCGTCGCTCGCCCGTGCCGTCGCAGACCGGATCCACACAGTCCACGACGCCATGACCGTGGTCATGCGCGCCTCCGCGAAGGCCGCCCGCTCAGCCCTGGGCCGGGCAGGCCGGGCGTTCCGGGCCCGCCGCCGTCCCAACCGACCCGCCCGGCAATCCCCGTACGGGCTCGCGCGCAGGAGGCGCCGCCCATGACCCGCCGCACCACCGCCGCGGAAGTCGACGGACGCCTCACCCCCGACGGACACACCTGCGCCGTACGCCGCCGCGATCGAGTGCCCGGCCACCACGCCACCAGGCCAGTCCCCGCACCGTCCCGCGCACCACAGGAGCACCGACGATGACCACGACCGCCACGCACCTCCGCACCGTCGCCCTGCGCTGGGCCGACCTCCACGAAGCCGTCGGCGCCCCCACGACCGCCGCAGCGTTCGGCGTCGGCCCCAGCGACTACCGCGCCCACCTCGACCACCTCGATTCCGAACAGCTTGAGCTGGAGTACGAGCGCCACCAGGCCGCCCACCTCCGCACCCTCGAACGCGGCCCCGACCAGAGCGGTGAACACCCCGCCCCCGCCCGCCTGGTCGTCCTCGACACCATGCGCGCCGTCGAGGACGCCCTCGTCGACTGCGCCGACCGGACCGCAGCCATCGTGCAGCGCTTGCCGATGCCGTACGCACCGCGGTCGTGGTCGGCCGCCGACCGGGTCCGTCGCGACCGGCTCGCGCGTGCGGACGCCCACGACCTGCGACGATGGCGGTCCACCGGGTGCAGGACGGCGCCGTACGCCGCGCTGTGGCTCCTCGCCCGGATCACGCGCGCGGCGGGTCCGTTCACGGCGCTGCCGGAGCGGGAGGAGCGGCACATCGCGGATGTCGCGGAGGGCGCGGCCGAGTGCGTCCAGCGGGCCCTGGACATCGCGTCGCGGCGCCGCACGCTGGAGCGGCGCCCCGATCGCGGGAGTGTCATCGACATCCACGGCGGCATCGATATCCGCGGCGGCGGGGGCCGGGCTCCGCGACGGGCTGTGGCGCCGCGTGCCCGGGCCACCGGCGGCTCGGGCTCTGCCCACGCCGCACCTTCGCGGCTCCACCGTCCCGCGATCCGTGCGGTGGCGCCCCGTATGCTCCTGGCCATGAGCACTGCACCTCCTGCCCGCAGGCGTGACGCCGCCGCGACGCGCGAGGCGATCCTCGCCGCCGCGGTCGTGGAGTTCACCGAGCACGGGTACGCCGGGGCCGGGGTGCGTCAGATCGCCGAGCGGGCGGGTGTGACGGCGATGATGATCAACCGCTACTTCGGCTCGAAGGAGGGCCTGTTCGCCCAGGCCGTCGCTCGTTCCTTCGCACCGCCGACCATCGTCGGCGACGAACGCGCCGGCTTGGCGGGCGCGATCGCCCACACGCTCACCGAGCGCACCGCCTCCGGCGCGGAGCAGCTCGATCCGTTCCTGCTGCTGTTGCGCTCGGCACCGGACCCCGAGGCGGCGGGAATCGTCCGGCAGGGCGTGGAAGCCAACGTGGGCGCCCGGCTGGCAGGGCTGCTCGACGGCTCGGACGCCGACGTGCGCGCGCAGCTCGCCCTCGCGCTGGTCGCCGGAACGTGGCTGCTGCGCAGCGTCGTCGGTACCAGCGCGCTCGCCACGGCCGACGAGGCCCGCCTCACCGCCCTCCTCACCGGCATGCTCGAACCGGTGATCCATCCGGCGATCCACGAGGCGGGTGGCACATCCGCGTCCGGACCCGGCCTCGACGGCGCCGACGGCTGACCGTCCGTCGTCGGCGTACGGGACGGCGGGGTGCGTGCTCAGAAGGCGGAGCGGATGAGCCCGCCGTCGACGCGGATCGTGGCTCCGCTGATGTACTGGGCGTAGTCGCCGCAGAGGTAGGCGACGGCCGCGGCGACCTCCTCGGGTTCGCCGAAGCGTTCCTGGTCGTTGGGGATGAGGGCCTGGACGGCGTTGGGCTGGATCTCGTCCCAGGTCCGGCCCCAGCCGCGGGCGGGCCCGATGCCGGTGACGAGGTCCCTGGTGGCCTCGACGAGGATCGCTCCGGGAGAGACGACGTTGGACGTGACGCCGGTGCCCTTGAGTTCGCGGGCGAGGGAGACGGCGAGGTTGTGCCGTGCGGCCAGGGTGGCGTTGTACTGAGGGTGGGTGTTCATCGGCTGTGAGGCGAGCCCGCCGCCGATGGTGACGACACGGCCCCAGCCGCGTTCGCGCATGGCGGGGACCAGCTGCTGGATCATCCGGACACCTGAGACGACGTTGACGTTGTAGGTGTCGCGCCACTCGTCGGGGGTGGCTTCGGCCCAGGACAAGTGCCGGTAGAAACCGGCGTTGTTGACGAGGATGTCGACGGGACCGCCCGCAGTGGCGGCGCGGGCGACGTCGGCGGCGGCGCGGTCGTCGGCGAGGTCACCGACCACCGCGTCGGCCGTCCCGCCGGCCTCTTGGATCTGCCGCGCGACCTTCTCCGTCCGGTCCCCGTCCCGGCCGTGGACCACGACGGCGGCCCCTTCGGCCGCCAGCAGCTTCGCGGTCTCCCTGCCAAGACCCGCGCTCGAACCCGTGACGAGCGCGCGCTTACCGGTGAGGTTGAGGTTCATCCGTGTTCCCTCTCAGGGGCCCGCTTGCGTGGCCCCGCGCTGTGGTGCTGCGAGGTGTCCGACACGTAAGTATACAGCTGTAGACTTACGGGCGAGGGGAGGCGGCCCACGGCCACGACCGGCAGCCGACGGCGGTCGCGCCCTGGCCGACCCGCTCACGGCGCGGCGGCGACCGGGTCCGGCTTCCCGGACTGCCGGGCCATGAGTTCGTCTACGCTGCTGGTCGGATACGCGGGACCGGAGTCCGGCCGGGGTGCACCGGACGGCGTCGCGTACGGGCGACCGTGCGCAGGGGGAGGCGTGCAGGCGATGGAGAACGGCGCGGACCTGCCGCGGCGGATCGGTGTCTACGCCGTCGAGCGAGAGCTCGGCGCGGGCGGCATGGGCAGGGTCTACCTCGCCCGCTCACCGGGTGGTCGGGCCGTCGCGGTGAAGGTGGTACGCCCCGAGCTGGCGGCCGACCCGCACTTCCGTGCACGGTTCCGCGCGGAGGTCGAGGCCGCCCGCAGGGTCGGCGGTTTCCACACGGCTCCGGTCGTGGACGCCGACCCTGAAGCGGACTCCCCCTGGCTGGCCACCGCGTACGTCCCCGGGCCCACGCTCGCCGAACTGGTCGAGCGGCAAGGGCCCTTGGACGAAGAGCGGTTGAGGTCTCTCGGAGCGGCCCTGGCCGAGGCGCTCCAAGCCGTCCACGCCTGTGGGCTCGTACACCGGGACCTGAAACCGGGCAACATCATCATGGCGGGCGACGGCCCGCGCGTCCTCGACTTCGGCATCGCGCGGGCCGTGGAGGCCACCCGGCTGACCGCCACCGGGGCGGCCTTCGGCACGCCCGGATATCTCGCGCCCGAGCAGGCCCGGGGTGAGCACGTCACCGGTGCCGCCGACGTGTTCGCGTTCGGGGCCGTCCTCGTCGCGGCGGCCGGAGGCAGTGCGTTCGGGGTCGGTACGCCCGTGGGGTTGATGTACCGGGCGGTGCACGAGCCGGCGGACCTCTCCGCCCTGCCGGGAGAGCTGCGGGCGCTGGTCGGCGCCTGTCTGGCCAAGGATCCGGCCGACCGTCCCACGCCCCAGACGCTCCTGTCCTCGCTCGGGCCGGCCCCGGACCCCGTACCGGCCACGAACACCCTGGCGCTCACCGCCCCTGACCGGCCGCGCGCCGCGCCGCCGGTACCGGCAGTGCCGCCCGACGTTCCCGGCCGCGTCGACGAACCGCTCCGGCCCGCCCCGGCGCGCAAGCGCCGCGTGATCACCCTGCTGATCGTGGCCGCAGCCGTGGCGAGCGCGCTTGCGGGCGGCCTGCTGGCCCTCACCCGGCAAGGGGACGACAAGAAGACCGGCAGCCCTCCTGCCACCGCCTCGGATTCCCGGCGGACCACCCCGCAGGCTTCCGCCCCGCCGTCCAAGTCCCCCTCGCCCCGGCCGGGCGCGGCCCCCAAGGACCGGGTCACTGTCGTGGTGACCGCCAGCAGCGAGGGAAGTTGGCTCTCGGCGAAGGGCCACGACGGGCAGAGCCTGTTCGACGGAACACTGGAAAGCGGCGAGACCAAGACGTTCACCGACAAACGCCGCATCGAGCTGGTCCTCGGCGACGCCTCCGCCCTCCAGCTCGTCGTCAACGGCAAGGAGATCCCGAACGACTTCCCCCCGGGCCAGGTCGAACGTCTCGTCTACAACAGAGGCGACTGAGAGCTGACGGCCCTGCCGCACCGGACCACCCCACCCGGACCTGCCCCAGGCCGCACCCGCCGACGCGCGCCTTCACTCCTGAAGGACCTGCTGCCGGTGCTCAACGCCAACGGCAGGGCGGTCGTCAGCGGTCTGCCGGTGCGCGCCCACAGCTTGCGCGTGGGCGCCGACAGCGGCCTCAACTGAAGGTCTCGGCCCGCAAGTACGGGCCGCAGCCTGTAGACCGCGCGCCACGACGGCCATATGTCCAACCCGCCGCGGCCTGCCGGGACCGGGGCGCGGCGGGCCGCGCACCATCCCCCGCTAGAGCGATCGTTCTAATGATGCTACGGTCTAGTTAGAACGTTCGTTTTAGTCGCCGCTCCACACCGCTCCGCGCTGCGCTGCGCTGTGGGACGCCTGTCAACATTGGGATGCCCCGTGGACATCAAGCACATCACCGTCAACGGCCTGGACCTGGCCTACGTCGAGCAGGGCGAGGGCCCGCTGGCCCTGCTCCTGCACGGATTCCCGGAGACGCCGGGCATGTACCGGCACCTGATGCCCGAGCTCGCGAACGCCGGGTACCGCGTCGTGGCCCCGTACATGAGAGGCTTCGCGCCCAGCCAAGTGCCGCCGGACGGCAGCATGCTGATGAAGGATCTGATCGCGGACGCCAACGCGCTGCACGAGGCGCTGGGCGGCGACGGCGACGCCGTCATCGTCGGGCACGACTGGGGCGGCTTCACCACCTGGGGCGCCGCCGCCCTCGCCCCGGAGCGCTGGTCGAAGGTGGTCGTGGCCGACGTCCCACCGGTGCGGTTCTACGAACGCAAAGCCGCGGTCCCCGAGCAGATCCACAAGAACAGCCACTTCTACTTCTTCCAGATGTCCGTCGCCGACCAGCTGGTGCCCGTGAACGACTTCGCCTACCTCGACTGGCTGTGGGAGCACTGGAGCGGCAACGTTCCCGGATTCGACTCCGCCCAGGACCGGCAGGCGGGCAAGGACGCCCTGCGCGAGCCCGCCAACCTCCAGGCGGGCCTGGGGCTCTACCGCCAGAACTTCCCCGCCGACCAGTTCGGCACCCCGGCGTGGGACATGGGCCGCCTGCTGGCCGGGCTGCCCACGCAGCCGACCCTGTACCTGCACGGCGCCGAGGACCCCGTCGTGGACGAGGAGATCCTCGCCGACATCGTCGCCGCCCTGCCCGAGGGCTCGGACGGCGCCCTGCTCCCCGGCGTGGGCCACTTCCCGATGGTCGAGGCCCCCCAGGAGGTCAACCGGCGGATCCTCGCGTTCCTCGCCAAGTGACCACTCCCGACGGGTCCGCTCGGTCTTCCCTCAAGGCAGACCTCCCTCACTATCCGGGCGGGCAGGCCCGCCCACCGCCCCGGGCCTGCGTCGGGCTCCGCCCTGAGGGCACCCCCTCGCCCGCGGAGCCCGATCCCCCGGCGCCGCCAGGCCGCGCCGCAGTTGGCCATGAGATGAACGAGCCGCGGCAGACTCGTACTTGAGCGGGAGAGCCACGTATGGCCTGTCTTCGAAAGGGCAAGAGAACCTCAGAACCCAGCCGTCCCACCAGCTGATCGGAGGCCCGCCGTGCTCGCCACCGCTCCCCACGCGCCCGCGCCCGTCGCCGACCAGGTACGGGAGCTTCAGGAACAAGCAGAACAGCTCAAGCTGGCCGTGCGCTCGCACGCGGTCGGGGCACGGTAGCCGTACCGAACACGGGGCACTCATGCCAAAGGCCTCTCAAGCGCCGTCCAACGGGAATTCTCCCGCGTACTCCCGGGTGCTTGATGGAGGAACGGGCCCCGCCGCAGAGGGAGGCGGCGCCCCGTGGTGGGGCCCGTGCAGGCATACCGGCACCACAGCAGCCTGCCCGCCCCGACGCGGCACCGATTCCACGCGGAACGGTCGCATTGCCAGCGTCGCGCAGAACCCGTGAAGAGGAAGGCCCCTTTCCGGGGAAACCGACGGAGCGCCGGGCAGCACTGATGCACCCGACGCACCCCGCCCCGCAACCTGGCCCGCTCCCAAGCCGTCCTCCGCCCCGCCACACCACCGGTCCGGACAGGCCCCAAGGCCGTCTCCGACGGGTCGAGCGACCTCCTGGGGGAGGCACGCAGCTCCCACCCAGGCCATCACGGCGATCAGCCCCCACGAAGGCCCCACCAGCGGTGGCACCTCCGTCGAGATCACCGGCTTCGGCTTCCTGGGCGGCGACTGCAACCGGGTCGGGTCCGTGTCCTTCGGGCCCAACTCGGCGTCCTTCACCATCAACAGCGACACCAGCATCACCGCGATCGCCCCGGCCCACGAGGCCGGGACCGTGCGCATCACCCTCGTGGACTTCTTCGAGGACTGTTTCAGCGAGCCCACCCCGGCCGATGAGTACACCTACATCGACGACACGCCTCCCGGCTGCACCATCACCGGAACCGCCGGGGACGACAGCCTGACCGGCACCAACGGCGACGACACCATCTGCGGCCTGGGCGGCAACGACACCATCAACGGGGACAAGCCCTGAGCAGCACCGGGCGCCCGGCCACCCCGGCCGGGCGCCGACCTGTCGGACATGCCCTAGGAGTGCTCATACACCCGGCTGCCACCGACAAGCCGACGCCGCGCACCCCACAAGGCCCCGCTCCGGTGGCGGCACCGCCACCAACCGTCCCCATCCCCTGGGCGAAGCCGGTGAGCTGCATCAGGCCGCGGCGGTCATTTCACCAGGCTCCCCCGGAACCTCCGGAAGCGGTATTCCTCAGGTGGCCCACCACTTCAGCTGGTCTCCGCACCATTGAACAGCCCGACGCCGTCGTCAAGCCCAAGCCGATCCGCCTCCCGGCCCAGCAGCCGCACACCACCCGTCTCACCCCCATCGCCATCGCCTGAGCGCGGCGTCGCCGCACGACCACTACGCCTCACCAAATCAGGTGCAGGATCGGACACAAGAGCCTCTCAGGTCTGCTCGAACAGGTCGGTCAGGTAGCGGGCTGCCAGGTCTCGCGCAGTTTTGGGTCTGCCCAGACGCCTCCCGGTCTCGGGCTCTGGCTCCTCACTCGGCGGGGTGAACTTCTACCCGTATGCCCGTAGTTGCCTGTATCCATGTGGTTTTGAGCCATCGTTCCCGGCCTAGACTCCGCGCTCATGTCGCTCTGGCTGCTCAACCACTTCAGCACCTTCACGCTAGCCGTCATCACCGTGGGCGGAACCGTTCTCCTGGCCGTCGGCGGCAGTGTGCTGCTGCGGCGCAGATACCCCTCGCTGACCCAAGGGGAGCACAACGACATGGTCGGTGTGACCCTCGGGATGTTCGGCGCGATCTACGGGATCATCCTCGCGTTCGTGATCGTCACCCTGTGGACGCAGGTGGAGGACACCCAGACCATCGTCGCCACCGAAGCCACCGACGCGGCCCTCATCGCCCGCGACGCCGCCGCCTTCCCGCCGCCGGTGCACACCCGCCTCGACTCAGCGATGAGCGGCTACGTCCACGCAGTCGTCGAGGACCAGTGGCCCCGGATGCGCGAGGGCAACCCCAGCTACGGGGCGACTGAAACACATCTGCGGGCCGCTTACGAGGCCCTCCAGGCGTACGACCCGACAACCGACCGGGAGCAGGTCTTCTACGAACAGGCCGTCGGTCATCTCGACGACATCGCCACGCAGCGGCGCGCCCGCATCACGATGGCGCGCCAGGAACTCCCCGTGCTGCTTCAGGTATTGGCGTTCGGCGGCGCACTCGTCCTGGTCCCGCTGACCTTCCTCTACGGCCTTCGCAAACTGCGGGTCCAGATGCTGTTCGTCGCCTCGGTCGCCGCGCTCGTCGGCTTCAGCCTGCTACTGGTCGTCGTCCTGGACCGCCCCTTCGCCGGCGACCTCGACGTCAGCCCCGCCCCGTACCGCGAGGGAGCGCTCGCCCAGTACTGGGTCAAGTGACGCGGTGACGGGGCGGGACGATGGTCGGCGGGATCCGTCAGGGAGCGGACAGCAGCGCGCCGGCGGTGTGGTCGATGACATTGCCGTTGGAGCAGTTGTTCGCGTGGTCGCCCACCCAGTCGCCCAGAACGGGCACCACGGCGACCTCCTGGAGGCATGTGGCGGCGGCGGTGAAGTTCCAGTTGTTCGCGCCGTTGACCCCGCCGCCGAAGTCGCTGTCGTTGTCGGCGGAGGCGGGCGTGGTGAGGGAGAGGGCCGCGGCGGCCAGCAGGCCGCAAGTGATGATCTTTCGCATGTCCGGTGAACGCGCACCCTCCCATGCAGGTCCCGCGGTGAACGGCTGTTTGCGCGGCGGGGTGTTCAGGGCGTCGTCGTGCAGGGGGTTCGCTCTGCGGTTCGCGCGGGTGAGGGGGCTGCGGCGGGCGGAGGTGCTTCCAACCGGGCAGAGGTAGAGCGGGGCGGACATGCGGTCCAGGACCTGGGCGGCCCGGTCGGCGGCGTAGGCGTTGGGGCCTTCAAAGCTGTGGGCGCGCGCATAACGCGCATCAGCCGGGTGGCGGGCCGGGTCTCGTGCTTCAACGTCCTGGCCGACGGCGGTCGTGTTCTTCGGTCATGGCCGTATCACCGGCGCAGGGACCGTTTGGAGGACATCGTCGCGAGGCATGGCGATCCGCTTCAGCTCGTCGAGATGACCCGGGACGCGGGCGGGCCCTGTCGTGGCTGGAGGACGAGGAGCTGTCCGCGCAGGGCATTGGAGGGGTGCTCTGCAAGCCGTGGTCGCAGCACTACCCCGCAGGCCGGCGCGGGTGGCTGAAGGTCCGCCCCACGCTGCCGCAGGACGCACTCGCCATCGGGTACACCGGGCGAGCGCGGACACCGGCCCGTCTGGCCGTGGACCTGAGCGGGGAGGACGGCCCGGTCCAGTCGACTCCGCCAGCCGCTCCTGCGGCCGGCCGCAGGCCACCCCGATCGATGTCGGTGCGGGCCTGCGGGCCGGTGCCGAGAGACCGGCGCGCACAGTGGGGCGGGGGAAGTCATCCCGCGATTCCGGGCCGGGCGTCGGCGGAGTCGGCTGTCCGCTGCCTACTTCCTGGGTTCTTGGGGAGGGCGCGTTCGGGCCGTTACTGCCTCTCCGGTGGCTGCGGCAGGGACCTGTCCTCTTCCTGCCAGCGCCGCAACGTCTCTCTTCGGTCCCTCGTGTGGGGGTGCTCGCTGCCCAGGAACTGCTGGGAGAGCTCGGTAGTCCGCTCCATCTGCTCGATGGCCTCGTCCCGACGCCCCGCGGTCCGGTAGCTGATGGCGAGGTTGTTGCGAGCGGTGAGGGTGTGGAGGTGCTGTGGTCCGAGGATGCGTTCGCGGTCGGCCAGTACCTGTTCCTCCAGAGCCATGGCTTCCTGGGTGCGTCCGGCGGTCCAGTAGCTGTGGGCGAGGCTGCTGCGGGCGGTGAGGGTGTCGGGGTGCTGCAGTCCGAGGACGTGTTCGCTGTCGGCCAGGACTTGTTCGGCGATCGTGATGGCATCGATGCGTCCGGTATGCCGATAGCTGGCGGCGAGGTGGGCGCGGGCGCGCAGGGTGTCGGGATGGCCACTGCCAAGGTCGAGCTTCTGCTTCTGGTCGTGGAAGTGCGCGACGTACGCGGTGCACGGCCGGTCTTGGTTGATCATCCACGCGGCCGCGTACCCGAGCGCCAGCGGCATATGCCCCAGCACGGCCCCGACCTCGTCGACTGCTTCGTCGAGGAGGTGCTCGGTGTCTGCGAGGGCGAGCCGTTCGTGCAGGAACGCCGCCGATTCGGCGGGCGTGCAGGTGCTGACGTCGAGGTCGCGGCGTCCGCCTCCGCTGATGTCGGCGCCTTTCAGCCGGGTGGTGATCACCGCCCGATGCCGCACTCCGCGTTCACCGGGCCCACCCGACGCTTGCCCGCCGCCATCAACCTGAGCCCCGACGGGCGGCCACCAGCCGCGCAGTTCGGCGGGTTCGGTCACGTCGTCGAAGATCATCAGCCACGACCTGCTGGTCGTGGCCGCCCAGTTCACAAACGCCCGCACGTCGGCCTCCACGTCCTGTCCGGCCGCGCCGGGTGCCCGGACGAGGGCCGCGGCGTTCGCATAGGTGCCCAGCACCTGGTCAAGCCGGGTGGCATCAGCCCACAGGACGAGGTCGACACGGTCATGTGCGGCATCGTGGGCGAGGGCGGCGGCGAGCTGGGTCTTGCCGACCCCGCCACCGCCCGAGAGGACCTCCACGCCCGTCCAGAGGAGTCTGCCCGCCAGCAGTACCGGGTTCTCCCGCCTCGCCCGCCATCAACTCCACCCCCGGACAAGGCTGTTCACCATCGTGCTCGTTCCACGGTAGAGACCCCGACGGTCCCAGGCACAGGGGATGCCATCGATCCGGCCGTGGCCTCGCCCACGTCGGTCCTATCGACGCGTGGCGCAGGTGTCTGCCGTGCAGGTGGGCGCCGGAGCGGTCCCGCTCACGGCTGTGCCGGGGCTGGGGTGGTAGTGATGACCGCGCCCTCGGTGAGGGTGCGGTGCACCGGGCACTTCTCCGCGATCTCCATGAGTCTTTGGCGTTGGTCGGCGTCGAGTGCGCCATCGAGACGGATCTCCCGGGCAATCCGGTCGGCCCTCTTGTGCCCGTTCTCACGTCCGGCGCGGCCTGCGGCGTGGGCGCGCTGGTGGCGCAGGGAGACGGTGACCTTCTCGAGGGGCCAGCCCTTGCGGTCGGCGTACATGCGGACCGTCATGGAGGTGCAGGCACCGAGCGCGGCGAGCAGCAGGTCGTAGGGACCCGGTCCGCTGTCCGCGCCGACCGGCTCCGGCTCGTCGGCCGCCAGCACGTGGTGTCCTGCCCGCACCAGCTGCCCGTAGGGGCCGGTTCCGTTCTCGCTGACCGTGACGAGACCGTCGTCCAGGCCTCCGGGGCCCGCCCCGGAGGCCTTCGCCTGCTCAAGGGTGGTGTGCTGTTCCGGCATGTCGGTACTCCTGAGGTCGGTGGGATCGATACGGCGGTGGTGTACGGTCCCGTGGTGCCGCACGGTGTCGGTGCGGCGGCGCGCCGTGGCGTCAATGCCCGGGCTGGGTCCGGGGCGCGTCGGCCGGGGCGGGGGTGTAGCGGCTGGCCCACGCGGCCAGGACCGCAGCCGCGTACTGGGCGTCCGCGCGGTTGCTGAGCAGGTGGTCGGCGCCGGGCAGGCTGACGTAGGACTTGGGGTGGCGGGCGGTTTCGAAGATCTGCCGTGCGTTGTCGACGTCGACGACCCGGTCGGTCGGGGCGTGCAGGACCAGCAGCGCCGCGTCCAGGGTGCGGATCCGCATCGCCTGGGGCTGGGCGAGGAGGTCGTCGACGAACCGCTGCCGGATGCTGAACGACCGGCCCGCCAGGGTGACGTCGGCTTCGCCGTGCTGGGCGATCTCCTGCCGGTGGTGGGCGAATTGGTGCACGACGTGATCGGGCGCGGCCGGAGCGGCGATCGTCGCGACGGCCCGGACCTCGGGGATGCAGTGGGCGGCGGCGAGCACGGCAGCGCCACCGAGCGAGTGCCCGATGAGGAGGGACGGTGCCGTGTAGTGGTCGCGCAGGTGGTCGGCGGCGCGCACGAGGTCCGAGACGTTGGAGCTGAAGGTGCTGCTGGCGAAGTCCCCGCCTGACTGGCCCAGGCCGGTGAAGTCGAAGCGGAGCACAGCGATGCGGTGGGCGGTCAGGGCTTTGGCGATGCGGGCCGCGGCGTGGCTGTCCTTGCCACAGGTGAAGCAGTGCGCGAACACGGCATACGCGGCCGGGGCCTGGGCCGGGCGGTCAAGGGTGGCCGCCAGCGATGCGCCCTGGGATCCCGGGAACGTGAGGTGCGTGCTGGTTCCGGTCATCACATCCTCCTGGGTGGGTTGTTCGGCCCGGGCACGGCCCGGGGGCCGGGCGGTGTCAGAGGGCGTGGGCCGGGGCGTGGAGGTCGGCCAGGACGGCCAGTTCGGCCAGCAGGGCGCACAGCAGGCTCTCGGTGATGTCGTCGCCGGTGAAGGTGCCGTCGGCATCGAAGCGCTGGTGCGACTGGAAGACGGTGACCTCGGGGTGGGCCACGACCGGGGCCTGGATGCGGTGCAGGATCTGGCGCAGGACCAGCTGGCCGCGGGCGGTGCCGAACTGGGACGGTGAGGCGCCCAGGACGGCGACGGGCTTGTGGCGCAGGGCGTGCCGGCCAGTGGGACGCGAGAGCCAGTCGAGGGCGTTCGTGAGCACGCCGGGGACGGCCGAGTTGTACTCCGGGGTGGCGATGAGGACGCCGTCCGCCTCCCGCACACGTCGGCGCAGGTCGGCGACGGCGGCGGGCTCGGGTCCTTCCTCGAGGTCCTCGTTGAAGAAGGGAAGCCGACCCAGCCCCTCGTAGAGGTCGATGGTGACACCGTTGGGCGCGAGGTTCCGCACGGCGCGCAGCAGGCCGGTGTTGTGGGAGGCGCGGCGCAGACTGCCGGAGATCGCGAGGAAGGTCAGGTCGGACATCGCGGAGGGCCCTTCGAAGGAGGCAGGGGCGGAGCGGGGGAAAGGGCGGCGGTCCCGGTCCGGCACCGAGGCGGTGCCGGACCGGCCGGGCACGGCGGCGTACGCCCGCAGGGCAGCGGGCGCCCGCGCGGACCGAGGGGGCCGCTGTTAGATCGGGTAGACCGGCTGGGAGCTGCGGACGGTGATCCAGCGGGTCTCGGTGAAGGCGTCGATGTTGGCCTCGCCGCCGAAGCGGGCGCCGGTGCCGGACCAGCCGACGCCGCCGAAGGGGATGCGGGCGTCGTCGTTGATGGTCTGGTCGTTGATGTGCACCAGGCCGCTGGGGATGCGCTCGGCCAGTTCCAGGCCGGTCATGACGTCCCGGGTGAGGATGCCCAGCGAGAGACCGTACGGGTCGTCGGCGGCCAGCTGCGCGGCCTCGTCCAGAGTGGTGAACGTGCGCACGGGCACGACGGGGCCGAAGACCTCCTCCGCGTAGGCGGGCGCGTCGTCGGGGACGTCGGCCAGGACGGTGGGCCGGTAGAAGAGGTCGTCGTAGGTGCCGCCGGCCAGCAGCCGGGCGCCGGCGGCGATGCTGGCGGTGACCTGGGCGTGGATGGTGTCCCGCTGGTGGGCGTTGATGAGCGGGCCGAGGTCGACGTCGGCGGCGGCGGGATCGCCGACGGCGAGCTGCTCCGCTTTGGCGACCAGGCGCGCGGTGAACTCCTCGGCGATGTCGGCGTGGACGAGGATGCGCCCGGTGGCCATGCAGACCTGGCCCTGGTTGAAGAAGGACCCCCAGGCGACCGTGGAGACGGCACGGTCCAGGTCGGCGTCGGCCAGCACGATCATCGGGTTGTTGCCGCCCAGTTCGAGGTGGGCGCGCTTGACGCCGCGGGCCGCCGCCTCGCCGACCTTGCGTCCGGCCCCGGTGGATCCGGTGAAGGAGATGACGCGCACGTGCGGGTCGTCGACCAGCGCCGCGCCCGCCGCACCGTCGCCGGGGACCAGGGTGAGCATGCCCTGGGGCAGGCCCGCTTCCTCGAAGATCCGCATGATGGTGACGCCGCCGCTGACCGCGGTGCGCGGGTCCGGCTTGAGGACCACGGTGTTGCCGAGCGCCAGGGCCGGGGCGACGGACCGGATCGCCAGGATCAGCGGCACGTTGAACGGCGAGATGACGCCGACGACTCCGGCGGGCATCCGGCGGGTCATGCTCAGGCGCGGCTCGGTGGACGGCATGACCTCACCGATCGGGTGCGAGCACAGCACGGCCGCCTCGTAGCACTCCTGCTCCGCCTGGTCCGTCTCGAAGACGGCCCGGGCCCGGGTGCTGCCGCTCTCGCGGATCAGCCAGTCCTGGATCTGAGGAGCGTGGGCGGCGAACAGCTCCCCGGCCCGGCGCAGTATCGCGGCGCGTTCGGTGTTCGGGGTGGCGGCCCAGGCGCGCTGGACCTCGGCGGCGCGGGCGGCGGCGCGGGCGATGTCGCTCGCGTCGGCGGAGCCGATGTGCTCCAGGGTGTCACCGGTGGAGGGGTTGACGACGGCCGTCTTGCCGCCGGAGGCGTCCTGCCAGCCGTCGATGTTGATCTTTCCGGACCAGAGGGCGGGGTCGAACAGGGTCATGACTTCCTCGGATCTTCTTCTGCCCGCCCCAAGGGGCGGTACGCGTGGTGCGTGGTGGTGTGAATGGGCTGGGAGCGGAGGCTCACCCGCCCGATGGCCCGGGGGTGACACCGGGCGGGCAGCCGTCCTCGCGGCGGCCGGAGGGGAGGGTGACTGCCGCGCGTCCTTCGGTCAGCGCGTGGCGCGGTACGCCTGCCGGATGACGTCGGTCACGACATCGGGGTGACTGACCATGACGGCGTGGGAGCTGTTGACCTCGGTGATGTGAGCCTCGGCGCGCTTGGCCATGAAGCGCTCCAGGCTCGGGGCGATGGCCTTGTCCTTCTTCGCGATCAGGGCCCAGGAGGGGATCTCCTTCCAGGCGGCCTGCTTCGTGGCCTCGCCGAACGCTTCGGCGGCGATGGGCCGCTGGGAGGCAGCCATGAACGCGGCCTCCTTGGCCGGGACGTCGGCGGCGAACGCGGCGGCGAACTTGGCCGGGTCCAGCGAGACTTCGGTGCCGGTGCTGCCGTCGGGCCGGGTGAACTGGAAGGCCTGCTGCGGCAGCGGCGGCACCGAGGAGTCGTGGTGCTGCTCCAGCAGGCCGCCGAGCGACTCGCCCTTGTCGGGAGCGAACGCGGCGACGTAGACCAGGGCCCTGACGTCGGGGATCTCGGTGGCGGCATTGGTGATGACGGCACCGGCATAGGAGTGGCCGACGAGGATCTTCGGGCCCTTGACGCCCTTGAGCAGGCCCGCCAGGTAGGCGCTGTCGTAGTCCAGGCCGCGCAGGGGGTTGGACACCGCCTGCACGGGGAAGCCCTGGTGCCGCAGCCGGGAGGCGGTCTGCTCCCAGCCCGAGGCGTCGGCGAACGCACCGTGCACCAGCACGACCGTCGGCTTGGGTCTGGTGGACTCCGCGCTCTGCTCGTCCGCGTGTGCCGCCGGCACAAGGCCGGAGATCACGGCCGCGGCCGACCCGACGACTGCGGCGGTACGACCGTGGTGCTTGAAAGTGCTCATGAGATTCCTTCGTGAAAGATGCGGACCGTGCCGCGGGTGAAGCGCCGGGCGCGGTACGTCGCGCTTCCAGCGGGGGTGGGGGCGGCTGTCCGCCGCACCCGGTGGTGGGCTGTCCGGCGGGGACAACCATGCATCACAAGTTTCGTTACAGTCAAGGATTGAAACTTATCTGGGTCGGGGTGGGACGCGCACACCCGGCAAGGCGGGAGGGAACACACCGTGAGCAGCAAGGAATCAGCCCCCGCCACCGACTGCGCGGGCCGACCGCGACGCCGCGGGAAAGCGACGCCGGCGCACCGGAGCGGGTCCCGGCGTCCCGGTGGCCGCCCCCGCGACCTGGCGATCGAGGAGGCCACGCATGTGCGCCTGGCCGGCGGAGGGGTGCACCCGGATGACGAGGGGTGACGTGGTCGACGACGCCGGGGGCACACGCCCGACCCTGTATCGGCGCCGCCGGACAAGTACGGCGATGCCCGCGCCGGAGCAGCCCGACACGCACCGATCCTTCCGGCCGGCGCCCGCTGCACGAATCAGCCGGATGACCGAAGCCCCCGGCCGCCTCTCGGCCGAACAGAGGAGGAACACGGCGGCTCGGGGTACCTACCGTGACCCCTACGCCCCCCTACGGCACGCACCGCGCTCGCCGACGGGGCTCCAGCCCGTTACCTCCCCGCGGCCGTCGCAGCGGCGCCGGACCTGAAAGCGAGCACAGCCGAACCCCGGACAAGAATGTCACCTGCTGCCATCGCCGCGATCGCGATGGGCTCGTCGGGCATCGGGGCTCGCCCAGCACCCGCCCCATCTCGATGGGCCGCTCCATCGACTGACCCACGCGACAGCCACCCGCCCCTCGACCCGGAAGGACTCCAAGCCCATGACCACTCTCCGGGCCCGCGGCGCCCGCCGGACCTACGGCTGCCGCGGCCGCATCGACGCAGAAGTCGAACGCTACGACCTCACAGCGCCCACCCGCTCAGCGACGGCGGGGCTGCTGCGGAAGTGTGCCGCCGGCAGACAAGTGCTCTCAGCGGCCTACCACTAAGGACAAGGACGTCAACATGCTGCATAAATCATCACAACGCTGGTTCACCCGTGTCGTACTTCTCGCCTCGTGCGTGCCGTACTGGATCGTGCTGCGCCGCGAAGAACGGCGGGCTCGCGCAGCGGAATCACGTGTGCCGCGCACCTGAGCCAGAGCCGGTGGGAGAGCAGGCGAGCATCCAGCCACGCTCTCCATCAAATCGGCACGCCTGCTGGGAATTGCTTGAGAGAGCTGCGACCAAGAGAACGGCCCGCCCGGCTTCCGGTGCCACGGCGACTGTCAGGAAGCAGCCAGTGGTGATCGAAGCCGGGGTGCCGTCAGCGCTGGCTGCGAGGGCGGGGAGGTCACGCCGAAGGCGGGGCACAAGACACCGCGCACCGCCACCTGTCAGGGCGTTGGCACGGTGGGCCGCGACAGCGTGGCAGCAGTTCCAGCGCGTCCGGCCACTGGGTCGGCGACCGGGGGTACGTTCGGCGAGCAGCTCAGCCGCCTCGCCGCCGAGACCGGTTACCGGGTACGGGAGAGTTCCGCCTCCACCTGCGCGAGCGCGACACGCTCCGCCCGGCCCGGCCCGCTGCGCCGAGCCAGACACCGGTGAACTCCGGTACCCGACCCGGCACCGTCTTCGCCGATGTCCGCGAGCGCCACGCGATGAACATGGTCGTCGTGCCGCGCGGCAGCTACACGGCCGGAGCCACCAAGGAGGAACAGCAGCGGTGGATCGTCCCCGAAGGGCGCCGCGGCTTCGAACGTCCGCAGCGCTCCGTGAGCGTTCAGCGGCCGATCACGGCCGGACAGACCGAGGTGACCGTCGGCCAGTCCAAGCGATTCGTGAACGACGGCGAAGCCTTCGCCGCGTGGATGTCATGACGCACCGGCCACACCTACCGGCTGCCCACCGAAGGCGAGTGGGAGTACCTCGCCCGCGCCGGTTCCACCTCGGCGTTCTTCTGGGGCGACGACATCGAGCGGGCCGGGACCTACGCCAACACCTACGACGAGGATTCCTTCGCCGCCAACGGCTTCCGCGCCGGCAGCGCGCAGTGGGACCACGTCACGGGCGTCCATGACGGTTACACGCACACGGCTCCCGTCGCCTCGTTCCGGCCCAACGCCTTCGGCCTGTACGACGTCATCGGCAACGCGCGCGAGTTCGTCGCCGACACCTGGGTGAACACCCTCAAGAACGCGACCGCTGACGCCTCGGTACGCCACGGAAAGGCGCCGTTCGTCATCGACAGGAAAGACTCCCGCACCTATCGCGCCTGCTCAAAGACATGTTCTTCACGATGCACGTGATAGGGGGCGTGGGCCCTGCCGCCAACCAAATAGGCATCGACCTAAGCCCGTTAGTCCACGACTGCCCCGACGACGAGCGCACCCGCCGCATCGGACACCTCCTCAACCCCGCCCTCCAGGTCACCGGCGCTCTCAGCAACCCGGGTCCACCCCCACCCCGTTGGGAAACGACGAAGGGGTCCCCTGTGCGACGCAAGAGAGGATCACGTCTGGCGCTGTCCGCCCTTCTGCTGATGGCGACCTGGGGCGGCACCGGCCTCGCCACGGCCATCACGGCACAACTTCGTCGCCCTCCCCCGCATCCGCTCCGAATCCCCCGCCTTCGACCTGCACCACCCCGCAGTGGTACGACTGGACCAGCACCACCACACCGGCAAGCGCGACGCCGTGGACGCGAGCGGCCACGAAAAGACGAACGGCCCCGAGGAACCTCCTGAGGAGCCCTCACCGGGGGCGAGGCTCAGTCACCGGTCACCTTGTCCACCAGCGCGGCGTACGCCAACTGCAACGCGTCCGCTCCGGCCAACGCGGCCAGCGCACCCGTCGCGGTGCGGGTCGCGCGCGGCCACAGCAACTGGCCGGCGGTCAGGGTCGAGACCACCCAGACACCCATGCAGAACGGGCAGGTCAGCAGCTCGCCCACGGTGTCCTCGCCGGCCTCACCGGCGTCGGACCGCGCCTCCTCGCGCAGCTCGGCCGGCCCCTCGGGGCCGACGTACCGGGTGAAGGGCGCCCGCAGCGGACTGGTCACCGCCGCCTTGCTGAGCAGCCTGCTCAGCCGGAACGCGGCCAACGAGGTCAGGAACACGTCCCACGGCTCGGGCCGGACCGGCAGCAGCCGCCCGCGGCGCCGCACCGCTGCCACCCAGAGAGCCGTGTACGCCCCGAAGCCCGCCATGGCCGCGAGGTAGCCCCCCAACGGCCGCTCCCGCGCACCCGCGTAGCCTCGTTCGGTGCGTCGCAGGACGGCGCGCACTCGTTGTCGGAGGCGAGCGTCAGCCGCGGTGGCCATGAGCCGCCCCCGCTTCCGTCCCGGGGTGTCGCCGGTCGGCATCCCGGCCCTTCGCCGGTGGTCCTGATCCGTCGTCTCGGCACCGGCCCGGCCCCACGCGGCACTCGATGACGCTGCCGTGCCTGGGGCACCGGACGCATCCGTCGTCGAGCGTGCCTCCGGACAGCGGGCCCACGGGGTGACCGCGCAGCTCGGCAGGCGTCGCGGGCGCGGCCGCGGCCGGACCGAGGCCGACCAGCAGGTCCGCCTGACGGTTGAGGCCGGGACGCGGGTCCGTAACGGCGGCGGACGGCCTGCTTCCGACGGGCACCCGCACCGGCAGCGGGTGCGTGGCGTGCCCGAACCGTGTGCCGTGCAGCAGGTCCCGGCCGCATCCCGGCGGCAGGGACCGTATCCCTGCCCGGAGCACGTCGGTCACCGCGTCCGCCCGCGGCTCCCGTTCCCGTCGGCCGCGCGGCCCCTGGGCCCGGTTCTGCCGCGTCCAGCGGCGTGGCGTGAGGCTCATGGGCAGCCGGGTCCCCGCCGGGGCCGGCGTCAAACGAGGGCGCAGTGCCGACGAGGACGGGGGACATCAAGCGGGACGTGCTCAGCGCCCCAGGGGCACGGGGCCCACGCCCGGCACGTGTGTGCGTCGGCATCGCGGCTCAGCCCTTATAGCCGTATGCGTATATGACTCACGAACGGAGGCCTACGATGCTCCGGAGCCGCTCAACCCGCTTACTGGGAACGGTACTTGCGCTCGCCTTCCTGCCGCCGTCCGGCGTGGCCGCGGCCGACCCGGCCGATTCCGGTCGGACGCGCGCCGACCACCGCGCCTCTCGTGATCCGGCTCTGCAGGAGCTCGCCGACCGCACCTCCTTCGGCCCGTCCGAGGCCGGGGCGTCGGGCACCCTCGTGACCACCGCGGCCGACACCGCGCGCTTCTACCGGGCCCTGCTGCGCGGGCGGCTGCTGCCCCCGGCCGTCCTGCGCCGGATGCTCGACGACACCGTCCCCACGACGCACGCGCCACGGCCCGCCGTCGGCTACGGCCTGGGGATGTACGTGTACGCCACGGACTGCGGCCCCGCGTACGGCCACGGAGGCAGCGCCGCCGGATATCTGACCTACGCCCTCAACAGCCGCGACGGGCGGAGCCAGGTCGTGGCGCACACCAACTGGAATCCGTTCGACGCGGGGACCGACGAACCCTTTTGGGCCGCTTTCCAGAAGGGGTACTGCGGCAAGCGGCGGTGACCCGCACGGCAGGCGTCCGTGATGTGCCCGTGTCTGCCTGGTTTCCTGCTGGGTTAGGGTGCGGGCATGTCACGGGCTCCCCCGTCGAGGCCCGCGTGGACCGCGTCGGCGCAGCCGCCGGAGCCGACGAGCACCTGATCCCGGTCCGCGACGGCGGCGAAGGACCGGCTCCTCGTCCAGTCCGCACCACTCCCCCGCGAGAGGCCCATCGCATGTCCACCCGTACCGCTGTGCTGGCCGGAGCCACCGGCCTCGTCGGCAGCCACCTGCTCACCCGTCTGCTCGCCGACCCGCGCTACACCCGCGTCACCGTGCTCACCCGCCGGCCCCTCACGCTCACCCACGCCCAACTCGACATCCGTCACGTCGACTTCGCCCACCTGGACGACGCCGGTGTGCCCGCGAGTGACGACTTCTACTGCACCCTCGGCACCACCATCAAGAAGGCCGGATCCCAGGACGCCTTCCGCACCGTCGACCAGCACTACACGGTGGCCGTCGCCCGCAGCGCCCACCGGGCCGGAGCCCGGCGCGTCGCCCTGTGCTCCGCCGTCGGCGCCGATCCCGCCGCCAGGACCTTCTACCTCCGCGTCAAAGGCGACACCGAACGCGAGATCGCCTCCCTCGGCTACGAGCAGGCAGAGATCTTCCGCCCTTCTCTGCTTCTCGGCCCCCGTGCCGAGAAGCGTCCCGGTGAGCGCGCCATGACGGCGCTCGCGCCGCTGGTCACGCCCCTCCTGGCCGGCCCTCTGCGCCCGTACCGCCCGGTGACCGCCGACCGCCTCGCGGCCGCCATGGTCGCCTCCCTCGCCACAGCCGCACCGGGTACCCGCGTCCACACCCACCGGGCCATCACCGAACTGGCAGCCCGCTGACCGCACGGCCTCCGGGGCGCGCCGCCGGGGAAGGCGGACTGTCGCCCGTGCTCAGGGCGCCTCATCCGGCGGTTCGCGTGGTCCGGGAGCGGGCGCGGCAGTCGGTCGGCACGATGTTCAGGGCGTGCTGATCCCGGTCTCCGCACGGAAGAGGCGGGACAGGTGCCGGGGGCTCACGCCTGCGGCGCGCGCGAGCTCGACGAGATCGGAACCGGTGCGCGGATCGGCCCCGAGAGCGTCCATCGCCCCGCGGACCACCGGGTGGTGGACGCCGGTCGGTGCGAGGCGGAGGAACGCACCGGAGCAGACCGCCGCGACCCGGCGGACAGGGGCCGCCAGGTCGCAGGTGAGGCCGACGAGTTCGGGGTCGTCGAGGATCGTCGGCACGAAGTCGCCGCGCCGGAACCGGGGACGTAGCGGGCGAGGACGTCGGCCTTCACGGTGCCGGAGGCGGTCTCGGGCTTGGGGGCGACGCCGTCCTCGGGGCGGACGCTTTGCGCGGCACCGTCCACCCTGGCAACGCGGTCGGCCTGCGGCCGTGGCCGTAGGGCCAGGTATCGCACAGATGCGGGCATCGGCTCCCTCCGGCGTACGCACCGGGTCGCCTCGGAGGGGCCGAGCTCGGCCGCCGGGGCGCGGGCGCCCCGGCGGCCGACGTGTCACTCGTCGACGACCAGGCGGGACACCTCCTGCGCGCGGTCCTTGACGAAGTAGTGCCCGCCGCCCTCGATCACGTCGAGGGACACGTCGTGGGCGTAGTGCTCCCAGGCCCGGTAGCCGGTCGCGTAGCCGTCGGTGAGCGGGTCGGCGCCGCCGATCACCACGCGCACCGGGGTGCGCAGCCGCTCCCAGCCGTCGGCGGCCTCGCGGTGGAACCGGGAGCCCTCCAGCATGTCGTGGCGGACGACGGCCAGAACGCGGCGCCGGTCTCCGTCGTCCAGGGCGCCGGAGAAGCCGCCGATGGCACTCAGGCCGGAGAAGAGCTCCTCGTCGCCGGTCCGCTCGGTGAGCTGGTCGTCGCTCGGCGCGTCCTGCGGGTAGGCGGCGCCCAGGACGATCCGCGACGGGGCGGCGCCCCGGTCCTCCAGGAGGCGGGCGACGAGGACGGCGAAGAACGTGCCGGCGCAGTGCCCGTACAGCGTGAACTCGCCGGGGACCCGCTCCGTGATCTCCTTCGCGACCCTCTCGGCGGTCTCGGCCCAGGGCTCAAGGCGCTCGTCGGGGCGCACCGGGTCGTGCCCCGGCAGCTCGGCGGCCCACAGGTCGACGTGGGCGGGGAGGTGCCCGGCGAGGGGCTGGTAGGCGGTGGCGTTGCCGCCGCCGTAGGGGATGCAGACCACGGTGTGTCCGGGGGCGCTGTCGGCGGCGCGCCCCGGGGTCAGCCGGTGCAGCAGTGCGGGCGTGCCCCGCGTCGCCTCCAGCGAGGCGAGGCGTGCGGCCAGTTGCCGTGGGGTGGGGTTCTTGAAGACCTCCACCACGGGCAGTCCGCGGCCGATGGCGCGGGCCAGGGTCACCGCCTTGAACGAGTCTCCCCCGGCGTCGAAGAAGTCGTCGTCGACGCCGACGCCGTCCGGGTCCCTGTCCAGGACCTGCCCCCAGGCACGGACGACGTGGAGCTCCAGGGCGCCGCTGGGCCGCGCGGCCGCGGGGCCCGACGCGGTGCGCCCGGGCGCGGGCAGGGCCGCGCGGTCGAGTTTGCCGTTGCCGGTCAGCGGGATCGCGTCGAGCGCCACGAAGGCCGCGGGAACCATGTAGTCGGGCAGGACGGCACGCAGTTCGGCGCGGAGCACGGCGGGCTCGGGCAGTCCCTCGGGCCCCGCCGGGACCGCGTAGGCCGTGAGGGCCTTGTCCCCTGCGGTGTCGACCCGGACGACGACCCGGGCGTCGGCGACGTCGGCGCGCGCGAGCAGCGCCGCCTCGACCTCGCCGGGCTCGATCCGGAAGCCCCGGAGTTTGATCTGGTCGTCCGAGCGTCCGGCGTACTCCAGCTGCCCCCGCGGCGTCCACCGGGCCAGGTCGCCGGAGCGGTACAGGCGGCTGCCCGGCGGCCCGGACGGGTCGGCGACGAACCGCGCCGCCGTCAGGTCCGGGCGGTTGAGGTATCCGCGCGCGACCTGGTCCCCGCCCACGTACATCTCGCCCACGACTCCGGCGGGCACGGGCCGCAGCGCGCCGTCGAGGAGGCGCACGTCGAGGCCGGGCAGGCCGACGCCGATCGCGGAGCCCGTCGCGTCGCGCACCAGGTCCGGGCCGAGGGGGCCGTGGGTGACGTGCACGGTGGTCTCCGTGATGCCGTACATGTTCACCAGGCGCGGGGCGTCGGCGGCGTGCCGCTCGTACCACTCGGTGAGGCGTGGCAGGTCCAGTGCCTCACCGCCGAACACGACGGTGCGCAGCGCGAGGCGGCGGCCCGTTTCGGGGTTCTCGCGGTCCGCGCGGATCAGCTGGTAGAAGGCCGACGGGGTCTGGTTGAGGACGGTCACCCGCTCGCGTACGAGCAGCGCGAGGAAGTCCTCCGGCGACCGGCCGACCTCGTACGGGACGGTCACGAGGCGGCCGCCGTGCAACAGCGGCCCCCACAGCTCCCACACCGAGAAGTCGAAGGCGGGCGAGTGGAACATCGTCCACACGTCGTCGGCGCCGAAGGCGAACAGGTCCCGCGTGCGGGTCATCAGGCTGAGCACGTTGCGGTGGGTGACCAGGACGCCCTTGGGCCGGCCCGTGGAGCCCGAGGTGTAGATGACGTAGGCCGCGTCGTCGGGGCGTTGGGCGCCGCGCTCGCCCGCGTCCAGGTCGTGGGCGGGCAGCGCGGCGAGGGCCGCGGCGGTGTCGGGCGTGCCGAGGACCAGGCGCGGCCCGTCCAGCAGCCGGTCGGCGAACGCGGCGTCGGTGACGACGAGTTCGGGACGGGCGTCGCCGAGCGTGTACGCGATGCGGTCGGCCGGGTGGCCCGGGTCGACCGGCACGTACGCGGCTCCGGTCTTCAGGATCGCGAGGATCGTGACGACCAGGTCGGTGGAGCGGGGCAGCGCGACGGCCAGCATCGTGCCGGGGCGGGCGCCGTGCCGGCGCAGCAGGCGGGCGAGGCGGTTGGCGGCCGCGTTGAGCGCCGCGTAGTCGAGCGTGACCGCGTCCGCGGTGACGGCGGGCCGGCCGGGGTGGGCGGCCGCCGTCGCCTCGAAGACCTGGTGCACCGTCAGGTCGGGGACGGGGGCGCCGGGGCCGCCCGCGCGGGACCAGTCCCGCAGGTGCCGCCTTTCCTCTTCCGCCAGGACGTCCACCGCGCCGATGCGCTGCGCGGGGTCGGCCACGAGCTGTTCCACGACCCGCACGAAGCGGTCGGCGAGGCGCTCGGCCGTGCTGCGGTCGAAGAGGTCCGTGGCGTATTCGAGGTGGCCGACGATGCCCTGTCCCGGCAGCGCCGCCAGGTTGAAGAACAGGTCGAACTTGGCGGTGCGGCCGCGCAGCGGCTCCAGGCCCACCCGCAGACCGGGCAGCGCGAAGTCCTCGCGGGCGAAGTTCTGCCAGGCGAGCACCGCCTGGGTCAGCGGCGCGTAGGCCGTGGACCGCTCGGCGCTGACGACGTCCACCAGTCGTTCGAACGGCACGTCCTGGTGGTCGTACGCGCCCAGTGACGAGGCGCGGACCTGGTCGAGCAGGTCCAGGAAGGCGGGGTTGCCCGCCATCCTGGCACGCAGGACCCAGGTGTTGACGAAGAAGCCGATGAGCTCGGTGAGGTTGTCGTCGGTGCGGTTGGCGATGGGGGAACCGATGGCGATGTCGTCACCGGCGCCGTGCGCGTGCAGGAGCACGGCGAGCGCGGACTGGAGCACCATGGACGCGGTGGCGGAGCGGCTGCGGGCCAGCTCCTCCACGGCGGCCGCCGTGCGCGGGTCGAGCGTGAACTCCACCACGTCGCCCCGGTGGCTCGCGACGCGGGGCCGCGGGCGGTCGGTGGGCAGCTGGAGGGGCTGCTGGAGGCCTTCCAGCTCCTCCTTCCAGTAGTCGGTCTGGGCGGCGAGGAGGCTGTCGGGGTCGTTCTCGGAGCCGAGCAGCTCGTGCTGCCACAGGGTGTAGTCGACGTACTGGACGGGAAGTTCCCGCCAGCGCGGCGGCTCGCCGCGAAGCCGCGCGGTGTAGGCGGCGGACAGGTCCCGCACGAGCGGCGCGAACGACTCTCCGTCGGCGGCGATGTGATGGGCCATCAGCAGCAGGACGTGGTCCTGCTCGGCCAGGCGCAGGAGCGTGGCGCGGAGCGGGATCTCGGCGGCCAGGTCGAAGGGCCGCGCGACCGTCGCGGCCAGGGCCTCGTCCAGGCCCTGCGGCGTGACGTCGACGACGGGCAGGTCGATGGTGAGCGGCCCGGCGTCCAGGACGTGCTGGCGGGGCTCGCCCGCGGCGTCCTCGGGGAACACGGTGCGCAGGCTCTCGTGGCGCACCACCACGTCGCGCAGGGCCGCGGCGAGGGCGGCCACGTCCACCGTGCCGGTCAGGCGCAGCGGGAACGGCGCGTGGTACGTGGTCTTGTCCTCCTCGAACTTGTCCAGGAACCAGAGCCGTCGCTGCGCGAAGGACAGCGGAACCGTCTCCGGGCGCCGGGCGGCGCGCCGCAGCGCGGGCCGGGCACGGGCTCCCTCGGGCAGGTGCCCGGCGAGTTCGGCGACCGTGGGCGCGGCGAACAGGACGCGCAGCGGCACCTCCACGCCGAGGACCGAACGCACCCGGCCCGCGAGGCGGGTGGCGAGCAGGGAGTGGCCTCCCAGGTCGAAGAAGTCGTCGTCGACGGTGACCCGGTCCAGGCCGAGCACCTCGGCGAACAGGCCGCAGAGCAGCTCTTCCTGCGGGGTGCGCGGGTCCCGTCCGGGGGCTGCCGGGGCGCCGCCGGAACGGGAGGTCCCGGCCGCTCCGGGTGCGACGCGGGCGCCGCGGCGCTCGGCCCGGGCGCGGGCGCGGGCGCGGGCGCGGCCGAGGTGGTCGAGCTGACCATCGGCGGTCCAGCGGGCGATGTCCCCGGTGCGGTACATGCGCGTACCGGCCGGTCCGAACGGGTCGGCGACGAAGTGCCCGGCGGTCGGGGCCGGGCGGCCGAGGTAGCCGCGGGCCAGGCCCGTGCCCGCCAGGTACAGCTCGCCGGGCACTCCGGGCAGCACGGGCCGCAGGGCCGCGTCCAGGACATAGGCGCGGGTGTTGTCCGTCGGCTGCCCGATCGGCAGCGGGTCGGGCACGCCCGTGGCGCCCGTGACGGCGTGGGCGGTGGCGAAGGCGGTGGCCTCGGTGGGTCCGTAGCCGTTGACGATCCGGAGGTCCGGGCAGGCGGCGAGGACGCGTGCCACGGCGGCGGCCTGCACCGCGGCGCCGCCGGTGCGGACCGCGCGCAGGCCCGCGAGGCTCTCCGGCGCGCTCTCGGCCAGCGTGGAGAACTGCGCCGCCGTGAGGAACACCGCCGTCAGGCGGTGCGCCGCGACGAGGCCGGCGAGCGCGGCGGGGTCCGGGCGGCCGGGCGGGGCGACGACGACGGTGCCGCCCCGCAGCAGCGGGATCCACAGCTCGTAGGCAAAGGCGGTGGGGTCCTGCCCCGGGGCCGACAGGACCCGCTCGTGGGCGCCGCCGTCGTCACGGCGGTCCAGGGCGCGGCTCACGAGGGCGCGGTGGGTGGTGCCGACGGCCTCGGGCGTGCCGGTGGGGCCGGACGTCCACAGCACGGCGGCGAGCTGGTCCGGGTGTCGTCGCCGGCTCGGTGCCCGGTCGGCGGCCCGCGCGACCTCAGCCGCCGCGGCGGGCTCGTCGAGGACGAGGAACGGACAGACGTCCCGCGGGAGTCCGGCCGCGCCTGCCGCGTCGGTGAGCACGAGGACGGGGCCGGTGCCGCGCAGCGCGGAGGCGCGCTGCTCCGCCGGGTGGTCCGGGTCGAGCGGCACGCAGGCGCCGCCGGCCTTCAGGATCGCGAGCACGGCGACGACCAGGTGTTCCGAGGGCGGCAGCGCGAGGCCGACCGGCGCGTCCCGTCCCACCCCGCGTGCGGCGAGGACGTGCGCGAGCCGGTTGGCGCGGGTCTCCAGCTCCGCGTAGGTCAGCCGCCGTGCGCCGAAGGCCACCGCGACGGCCTCCGGTGACGTGGTGGCCCGCTCGGCGAGCAGCTCGTCCAGGGTGCGGTCGGGCAGCGCCGTCGCGGTGTCGTTCCAGGTGGTCAGGGGCCGGTCCCGGGCCGTTCCCGCGAGGACGTCGACGGCGCCGACCGGGGTGTCGGGGTCGGTGGCGAGGCGGCTGAGCACCGCCGCGTACGCGGTGGCGATGTCGCTCGCCCGGTCGCGCTCGAAGAGGTGGTGCTGGTACTGGAGGCCCACCTTCAGGTGGGGTTCGGCGAGGGCGACGACCATCATCGGGTAGTGGGTCCCGCTGAGCGGGCTGAGCCCGGTGATCCGCACCCCGGCGGCCGAGGTCGCCTCGGTGATGCCCGCGGCGTCGACGGGGTACGACTCCAGGACCACCATGGTGTCGAAGAGGGTGCTGAGGCCGAGCGACTGCTGGATGTCGAGGAGGCCGTGGTGCTGGTGGTCGAGCAGGACGCCCTGCCGCCGGTGCAGTGCGGTGAGGACCTCGCGCAGGGTCCGCCCGGGGGCGCAGTCGACGTACACGGGCAGGGTGTTGATGAACAGGCCCACCATCGAGTCGGCGCCGGAGAGCTCGGGCGGGCGGCCGGAGACGGAGGTGCCGAACACCGCGTCCCGGCGTCCCGTCAGGCCCGCGAGGAGCACCGCCCAGGCGCCCTGCAACACGGTGCTGACCGTGACGCCCGACTCGGTCGCCGCCCGGGCGAGGGCACGTGCCGTCTGCGGGGACAAGGGCACTTCGATCATTCCGATGCCCGCGCTGTGGCCGTCCGCGGGCGCGTCGGGCGCCAGCAGGGTGGGTTCCCGGAGCCCGGCGAGTTCCTCGGCCCAGGCGCGGGCGGCCGCCTGCTGGTCCTGGCCCGCGAGCCAGGTCAGGAAGTCGCGGTAGCCGCGCGCGGGAGGCAGGGCCGTGCCGTCGCCCGCCGCGGCGTACAGACGCGGCAGCTCCTGCATCAGGAGCGGCATCGACCAGCCGTCGAACAGTACGTGATGGGCGGTCAGGACCAGTTCCCAGCGCTCCGCCTCCAGCTTGACCAGGGTGAGGCGCAGCAGCGGGGGCACGGCCGGGTCGAAGTGCGCGGCGTGGTCGGCGGCCAGGAAGCGCTTCAGCTCCTCGTCGCGCCGCGGCGCGTCCAGCGCGCTCAGGTCGACGAGCCGCCAGGGCAACGGCACGTCTCGGGGGACGAGTTGGCGCCACTCCCCCGCCTCGTTCTGGGCGAAGGCCACGCCGAGGTTCGGGTGGCGGTCGAGCAGGGCCTGTCCTGCGGCGCGCATGCGCTCGGGGTCGACCGCTCCGGACAGGTGGAAGGTCAGCTGCATGTGGTAGGCGTCGAAGGACGAGGTGCCGGTGAGCAGGCTGTGGAAGAGCAGTCCGGACTGCATCGGGGTCAGCGGCCACACGTCCGCGAGCCCGCGGTAGCGCCGTTCCCACGTGTCGAGTTCGTTCTGGTCGATGTCGACGAGGGTGGTGTCGGACGGGGTGAGCCCGCCTGCCTCGGGGCGGGCGCTGTGTTCGGCGAGGGCTGCGAGGGCCCGGTGCCACAGGTCGGTGAGCTCCGCGACGTCGTCGTGGGAGAGCAGGTGTTCGGGGAAGCCGAGGCGGGCCTTGAGGCGGGGGCCTTGGGGCGTGTCGCTGACGTAGGCGTTGATCTCCAGGGCGGCGAAGGCGGGCAGGTCCGCGTCCGGCTCCGGGATGAGGCCCGTGGTGCCCGGGCTGGTGGTGAAGCCCAGGCCGTGGAGCTCGTCGGGCATGTTGGCGGCCGCGGTGAGGTGGCCCAGGTAGTTGAAGGAGATCTGCCCGGTGGGGTAACGCCGCAGGACCTCGGCGGTGTCGGGGTTGAGGTGGCGGAGCAGGCCGTAGCCGATGCCCTTGTCCGGGATCGCCGCGAGCTGTTCCTTGACGGCCTTGACGGCGTCGCCGGCGGCGGCGCCGCCCGCGAAGGCCTCGTCCAGGTCGATGCCGCGCACGTCGAGGCGGACCGGGAACATGCTGGTGAACCAGCCCACGGTGCGGGACAGGTCGGCGCCGGGGACGGCCTCCTCCTCACGGCCGTGGCCTTCGAGGCTCAGCAGGAGCGAGGCCTCGCCGGTGCCGCGCCGTGCGCGCCACCGGGCCACGGCCAGGGCGAGGGCGGTGAGCAGGCCGTCGTTGACGCCGCTGCGGAACGCGGTCGGCAGGGTGGTGAGCAGCGCCCGGGTGAGGGGCGTGGGCAGGTCCAGGTGCACGTGCCGGACCGTGGCCGTGACGTCGACGGCCGGGTCGAAGGGGCGCGGCCCCAGGGCGGGGTCGGGATCGGCGAGGATCCGGCGCCACAGGGCGAGTTCGCCGGTGCGCCAGGGCGCGGCCGCCTCTTCGGTCAGGGCGTGCGCCCACCGGCGCACCGAGGTGGCGACCTCGGGGAGGCTCGGGGTGCGGCCGTCGCGGACCTCGCGCCAGGCGGCGGCCAGGTCCGGGAGCAGGATGCGCCAGGAGACGCCGTCGACGACCAGGTGCTGGAGGACGAGGGTGAGGCGGCCCGCGGTGTGCGGGCCCGCGTCGAACCACACGAGCTGGACCATCGTACCGGCCGTCGGGGCCAGCCGTCCGGCGGCGGCGTCCGCTTCGCTGCGCGCGCGGGCGTGCCAGGTCTCGTCCCACACGCCGTCGCAGGGCACGCGGTGGATGAGGGCGGCCGCGTCGACCGTGCCGGGCGCGGCCACCTCGATGCCCGCCTCGTCGCCGGGCACCAGGGTCGAGCGCAGGACGTCGTGCCGGTCGAGGACCGCGGCGACGGTCGCGACCAGGCCTGCCTCGTCGATGCCGACGGGCAGGTCCACCGTCGACGCCATGGCGAACCGGTCGTGTCCGCCGCCGAGTTCCAGCAGATGGCGGCCCGCCGGAAGGAGGGGCATGAAGCCCACGCCGCCGCCGTCGAGCTCTTCGAGGGCGGACGTTCCCTGCCCGTGGTCGGCCGCCTCGGCCAGGGCGGCCACGGTGCGGCATTCGAAGATCTGCCGCGGTGTGACCTCGACGCCCCGCGCCTTGGCGCGGGAGACGACCTGGATCGAGCGGATGCTGTCGCCGCCGACGGCGAAGAAGTCGTCGTCGACGCCGATCCGTTCCCGGCCGAGCACCTCCGCGTACGCGGCGGCCAGGATCTCCTGGACGGGGGTGCTCGGGGCGCGGTAGGCACCGGCGGCGAACTCCGGCGCGGGCAACGCCTTGGCGTCGACCTTGCCGGTCGGGGTCAGGGGGAACCGGTCGAGCAGGACGAACACGGACGGCACCATGAATTCCGGCAGTCTGGCGGCCGCGAACCTGCGCAGTTCGCGCGCGGACACCGTGCCCGCCAGGTCCACGTCCATCTCGCCGAGGCTTTCCACGCCGCCGATGTCGGCGGTGCCGGTGTCGGCCGGCACCACGTAGCCCACCAGACGCGGGTCACCGGCCCGGTCCTTGCTGACGGTGACGACGGCCTGGGCGACGCCCGGGTGGGCGGCGAGGGCGGCCTCGACCTCGCCGGGTTCGATGCGGATGCCGCGGATCTTGATCTGGGTGTCGGCGCGGCCGAGGTAGTCGAGCTGCCCTTCGGTGTTCCACCGGGCGAGGTCACCCGTGCGGTACATGCGGGCTCCGGGCGACCCGTAAGGGTCGGGCACGAAGCGCTCAGCGGTCAGGCCCGGGCGCCCGAAGTAGCCGCGCGCCAAGGGGCCCGCCACATACAGCTCGCCTGTCACACCCTGCGGTACGGGGCTCAGGCCGGGGCCGAGCACGTAGGTGCGCATGTTGCCCAGGGGCCTGCCGATCGGCGCGTTCGCCGCTTCCGGCGCGTCGGTCGCGGTGGGGTGGGCGGTGGCGTAGAAGGACTCGGTCTGGCCGTAGGCGTTGACGACGCGTACACCGGGGATGGCCTCGCGCACGCGGCGCACGAGGGCGGCCGGGAGCGCCTCGCCGCCCGTGACGACGGCGTCGGCGCGGACGTGCGTACCGCACCGGTCGAGGAACGCGGCGAGGACGGAGGGAACGGCGCTGATGAGGCCGCCGTGCCAGCCGCCGCGCTCGGCGACGGCCAGGATGTCGGGCACCACCTCGACGGTGCCGCCCACGGCCAGGGTCGTGATCGTCTCGAAGACGGAGACGTCGAAGTTGACGGAAGTACCGGCGAGGGTGCGGGTGCCCGCGTCGATGCCGATGACGTCGGCCAGGCCCAGGACGCCGTTGACGACCTCGCGGTGCGTGATGACCACGCCCTTGGGCGTGCCCGTCGAGCCGGAGGTGTACATCACGTACGCGGCCTGCGCGGGACGCGTCCGAGCGGGCCGCACGTCCGGACCCGGGCTCGCGAAGTCCACGTCCCCGAACAACAGGCGCGGGACACCGGTCTCCGGCAGGACGTCGGCGGTGCCCTGCTCGGTGAGGACGAGGGCGGGCCGGGCGTCGTCGAGGATGAAGTCCAGTCGGGAGCTGGGGAACCGCGGGTCGATCGGCACGTAGGCGCCGCCCGCCTTGAGGATGCCCAGCATGGCCACGACCAGGTCGGCCGTGCGGGGCAGCGCGAGGCCGACGACGGTTTCCTGGCGTACGCCGCGGTCGGTGAGCTCACGGGCGAGCCGGTCGGCGCGGGCCTCCAGCTCGGCGTAGGTGAGGTGCTGGTCCTCGAAGACCACTGCCACTGCTTCGGGAGCGGCTGCCGCACGGCGTGCCACCAGTTCCGGAACGGTCAGCTCGGGCGTCTCGACGGCCGTGTCGTGCACCGCGCCGAGGACCGCCTGCCGCTCTTCCGGTGCCAGGAGGTCGGTCGTGGCCGCGTGGGCCGCGGGCGCGTCGACCATGTGGCGCAGGACGCGCACCAGCCCGTCGGTGAGGCGGCGCACCGTGGGGGCGTCGAACAGGTCGGTGGCGTACTCGATGGCGCCCCGGACCTCGGAGCCCCGCTCCGTGTCGGTCTGGACGAGGTGGACGTACAGGTCGAAGCGCGCCGTGCCGGTCCTGGCCCAGATCACCTCGGTCTGGTCGATGCCCGGCAGGTCGAGTTCGGCGCGGTCGGTGTTCTGCCAGCCGAGCATGACTTGGAAGAGCGGGTGGTAGGCGGTGGAGCGCTCGGGGTTGAGGATGTCCACCAGGCGCTCGAACGGCGCGTCCTGGTGGTCGTAGGCGGCCAGGGCCTTGCGCTGGACCTGGGCGAGGAGGTCCTCGAAGGACGGGCTGCCGGAGAGGTCCGCGCGGAGCACCCAGGTGTTGGCGAAGAACCCGACCATGCCGTCGGCGGCGTCGTCGGTGCGGCCCGCGATCGGTGAGCCGATCGGGATGTCGTGGCCGGCGCCCAGTTGGTGCAGCAGTGCCGCGAGGGCCGTCTGCATCACCATCGAGACCGTGACGCCTCGGCTGCGGGCCAGCGCCTCGGCCTCGCCGAGCAGGTGGGTGTCGATGGTGAACTCGACGCGGTCGCCCCGGTGGCTGGGGCGGGAGGGCCGGGGCCGGTCGGCGGGCAGCGCGAGGGGCTGCGGCACCCCGTCCAGCTCCTGCTGCCAGTACCCGGCCTGGCGGGCCAGGAGAGCGTCCGGGTCGTCGGGGTCGCCCAGTTCGTCGCGCTGCCACAGCGCGTAGTCGGCGTACTGCAACGGCTGGTCGTGCCAGTGGGGCTCCTCGCCCTTGACCCGTGCGGCGTAGGCCGTGGAGACGTCACGGAACAGCGGCGCGAACGACTGGCCGTCCCCGGCGATGTGGTGGACCACCAGGGACAGGACGTGCGTCTCGGGCGCGCAGCGCAGGATCCGCACCCGCACCGGCAGGTCCACGGCCAGGTCGAACCGGTACTGGGCCGCCCGCGCCACCGCTTCGTCCACGTCGGCGGCGGCCGTGTCCTCGACGGGGACGTCCAGGCGCGTGCGGGCCTCCGCCGCGTCCAGGACCCGCTGGAACGGCACGCCCTTCGCGTCCTGTCCGTAGACCGTGCGCAGGATCTCGTGGCGCACGACCACGTCCGCCACCGCCGCGGCCAGGGCACCGGTGTCGAGCGCGCCGCGCAGCCGCAGGCTCATGGGGATGTTGTACGTCGCCGAAGGGCCCTCGAAGCGGTCGATGAACCACAGGCGCTCCTGGCCGTACGACAGCGGGACCCGGTCCGGGCGGTCGTCGCGTCGGCGCAGCGCCGTGCGCTCCCGCCCGCCCTCCCGCACCCGGGTGACGAGGCGCGCCACCGTGGGGAAGTCGAACACGTCACGGATCGCCACCTCGGCGCCCAGCACGGCGCGGATGCGTCCCGCGAGCCGCATCGCCAGCAGGGAGTGCCCGCCCAGGTCGAAGAAGTCGTCGTCGATGCCGACCTCGTCGGCGCCGAGGACATCGGCGAACAGGCCGGTCAGCACCTCCTCCTGCGGGGTGCGCGGAGCCCGGCGGGCGGTGTGGCCGCTCGCTTCGACGGCTGGAAGCGCCTTGTGGTCGAGCTTGCCGTTGGGGGTCAGCGGCAGGCGTTCGAGGCCGACGAACCGCGCGGGCACCATGTACGCGGGCAGCCGCTCGGCGGTGAAGGCGCGCAGCTCCGCGAGGGCCGCCCCGCCGTCGCCGTCGAGCGGTACGACGTAGGCGACCAACTGCCGTGTGCCGTGCGCCTCGGGGGCGGTGACGACGGCCTGGGCGACGCCCGGGTGGGCGGCGAGGACGGCCTCGACCTCGCCGGGTTCGACGCGGATGCCGCGGATCTTGATCTGGGTGTCGGCACGGCCGAGGTAGTCGAGCTGCCCTTCGGTGTTCCACCGGGCGAGGTCACCCGTGCGGTACATGCGGGCTCCGGGCGGCCCGTAGGGGTCGGGCACGAAGCGCTCGGCCGTCAGGCCCGGGCGCCCGAAGTAGCCGCGCGCCAGAGGGCCCGCCACATACAGCTCGCCCGGCGCACCCTGCGGTACGGGGCTCAGGCCCGGCCCCAGGACGTAGGCGCGCATGTTCCCGAGGGGAGTACCGATCGGGGCGCTGGAGGTGCCGCCCCGGCTCGCGTCGACGGAGGCCGACGTGGAGGCGGAGGCGGAGTGGGCGGTGGCGTAGAAGGACTCGGTCTGGCCGTAGGCGTTGATCACGCGTACGCCGGGAACGGCCTCGCGCACGCGCTGCACGAGGGCGGCGGGGAGCGCCTCGCCCGCGAGCACGACGGCGTCGGCCCGGAGGTCCCCGCCGCATCGGTCGAGGAGCGCCGCGAGCGCGGAGGGGACGGTGCTGATGACGCCGCCCTGCCAGCCGCCGTGCTCGGCGACGGCCAGGATGTCGGGCACCACCTCGACGGTGCCGCCCACGGCCAGGGTCGTGATCGTCTCGAAGACGGAGACGTCGAAGTTCACCGAAGTGGCGGCGAGGGTGCGCGTGTTCGCGTCGATGCCGACGGTCCCGGCCAGGCGCAGCACGCCGTTGACGACCTCGCGGTGGGTGACGGTCACGCCCTTGGGCGTGCCGGTCGAGCCGGAGGTGTACATCACGTACGCGGCCTGCGCGGGACGCGTCCGAGCGGGCCGCACGTCCGGACCCGGGCTCTCGAAGTCGACGTCGTCGAGCAGCAGTCGCGGGGTGCCCGCGAGGGAGAGGGCGTCGGCGGTCCCGGCGTCGGTGAGGACGAGCGCGGGCCGGGCGTCGTCGAGGATCCGGTCGAGGCGTGTGCTGGGGTACTTCGGGTCGATCGGCAGGTAGGCGCCACCGGCCTTGAGGATGCCCAGCATGGCCGCGACGAGGTCGGTCGAGCGGGGCAGCGCGAGGCCCACGAGCGTCTCGGGGCGCACTCCGCGGTCGATGAGTTCCCGGGCGAGCCGGTCGGCGCGGGCCTCCAGCTCGGCGTAGCTGAGGTGCTGGTCCTCGAAGACCACCGCCACCGCGTCCGGAGCCGTAGCGGCCCGCCGCGCCACCAGCTCGGGGACGGTCAGCTCGGGCGTCTCGACAGCCGTGTCGTTCACCGCGCCGAGCACCCGCTCGCGCTCCTGCGCCCCCAGTACGTCGACGGAGCCGATCGGGGCCTGCGGATCGCGCGCCACGCCGCTGATGAAGGCGACGAGGGTGGCGGCGAGGCGGTCCACGTCGTCCGGGCCGTACAGGGTGCTGCTGGCGTCCACGCGGACGTACAGGTCGCTCCTGGCGCGGCCGTCGTAGTAGATGCCGAAGTGCAGGTCGTCGATGGCTCCCCAGGACGAGCCGGGTTGCAGGGACGCCCTGGCGCCGTCGAAGTCGACCGGCCTGACGAAGGGAAGAATGTTCAGGGTGGCGCCGAAAGGACTGGCGACCGACTCCTTCTCGAGCGCCGCCCCGGCACCGAGACGGATATCGGAGACCTGGTGAGTGGAATGCTCCCGTACGCGCTTCAGTTCGTCGGAGAGCGCGTGCGCCAAGTCGTGGAACCGCGTCGACAACGGCGCGTGCGCGCGCACGGGCAGAAGGGTCGCCTGAGAGCCGTAGAAGGATCTCGCTGCTTCGGTGCGGCCAAGACCCGTCATGGAGAAGGTGAAGTCCTGGCGGCCGCCGAGGTGCCGGAAGAAGACGGTGGCCGCCGCGGTCAGAAAGGCCGGCATGCGCACGTTGACGGAAGCGGCGGCCTTGAACCACACGCTCGCTTCCGCTGCGGGAACCGCCACGGTGCGGTGGAGCGCGCCGGGGCGTTCCGAACTCCGTTCCCCCGGAATGCGCAGGGCGTCGGGCGCGTCCGTGAGATAGGACCGCCAGAACGCGGCGTCCTCGGTGAATTGCGGGGAGTTCCGATAGCGGAGGTCTTCGAGGTGGATCTCCTCCGGGCCGCTCTCCGGGCGTTCCGGTATCGCCGTGCCCTGCCGCAGGGCCCGGTAGCACTCCGCCGTCCGCAGCGGCAGGAGCTGACCCAGTGTGTAGCCGTCGGCGACGATGTGGTGAGCGGCGAGGATCAGCAGGTGGCGCGACGCGGAGAGGCGGATGACCCCGGCCCGGAACAGGAGGTCGTGCTCCAGGTCGAACGGCTCCCGCTCGATGGCGTCGGCCCTGGCCCGGCCCGATGCCTCGGGATCGTCGTCATCGCTCACGTCGTGGAAGAAGGGCGCCCAGGCGTCGTCGTCCTCCCGGACCACTTGCCGCAGCTCGTCGTCCAGCTGCCGGAAGTTCACCCGTGCCGCGCTGTTCTCGCGGAAGACGATCCGCAGCGCGGTACGCAGCAGCTCGCCGTCGACCTCCCCCTCGATGAGCCATCGAGAGGCCGGGATGATGGGCATCTCCGGCGTGATTTTCTGAGCCAACCACAGGCTCTTCTGCGCTTCCGAAACGCTGAAGGACCGCAACGCATCCAACTCCCTCGTCACTGCACGTCAATAGAAGAAAGACATCAACGGGTTCGAGACAGGGAAAGAGGAACCAATGCCGCTCGACCCACCCCCACGAAATCCCTTTGCGGGATTGCACAGGCGAGGGGCCACCCCCCGTACCTTCAGCGCATGTTCCCCGCGGCCGGGCCGCTCAGGATGAGCCCCGGATCCGAATCCCCCATTCCGGAACTCCCCGCCCGTCCGAACGGTGGGCGGAAGTCGATGCCACGTGAAGGTAGCGAAGAACCTAGCTCAGCCACCGCTACGGGTACAGCTCCCGCTCGATTCCCCCGGCAACTCCCATATGCGCGGACGGGTTGCGTCCCGGCGACAGTACAGCGAAATGCCCCGGGGCCCTTCTGACACGTCTCCGCTATGGACGAACGCCCAGGAGTTCGGGTCGCCGGTCCCCGCAGCCAGGTATCCGCACACGTGCCTCGGCCCGTCTCCCGAGTCAGGTGCGCATCGGGAGACGGACCGAAGTGTCCGCGCAGTGTGCGGTGTGCGCGTCAGCTCCGGGTGACGACGTTGCCCTTCCTGGCGGCGCCACGGGGCGCGCCGGGCCGGGCGGCTTCCGGTCACGTCAGACATAGAGCCTCATCGGTCCCGCGCCCGCCGGACAGCGGCCCCTTTGGCTGCTGCGCTATTCGGTCCCGATGGCTGTGAGGACGGGGGTGCATGCGGCGCGGCGGGCCGGCCACAGGGAGGCCAGCAGGCCCGCGCATGCGGCCAGGGCGAGCAGGACTGCGAGGCGTAGGGCTGGCACGCTGTGGTGGTAGCCGGGGAGGTGCTGTGCGATCAGTTCGCCGGCGGTCCGGCCCAGGAGGATGCCCAGGGCAGCGCCGAGCACGCCGCCGAACACGGCGATGACGAGGGATTCGGCGCGGATCATGCCGCGCACTCCCGCCCGGGTGAGACCGATCGCCCGCAGCATGCCGAGCTCGCGCTGCCGTTCGGCGACGGACAGGGCCAGGGTGTTGATGATCCCCAGGAAGGCCACGGCGAGGGACAGCGCGAGCAGGGCGTAGAGGAGGTTCAGCATGCGGTTGGTGCTGTCTGCGGCTGCGTGGGCCAGGTCGTCGCTGCTGTCGATGTGCAGGGCGGGGCTGTCGCCGAGGGTGTGGGTGAGGGTGCGCCGCAGTGCGGGGCCGGGATGGTCGCGGGTGGTGAGGAAGACCTTTTCGACGGCGCCGGTGGAGACGGGCAGAGTGGCGGTGTCGATGAGGATGCCGGTCAACAGGGTGTTGGGCTCGTACACGCCCGTCACCGTCAGCTGGACGGGCTGCCTTCCGGGGAGCTTGGTGGGCAGTCGGCTCCCTGGCCGCCACCCGTGGGCGCGGGCGTCGTCTGTGGTCACCAGGACGTTGCGGCCGCCGAAGGTGTCGGCCGATCCGCTGGTGAGGTGCAGGCGCAGCATGCCGGGTATGGCGGTGGCGGGCAGCGCCAGGGCGCTCTGCGGGGTCTGGTCGATGGTCAGTTCCGCCTCCCGCATCGCTGCGGCGGCGGTGACGTCGGGGCTGGCGGCCAGGCGTCGTTCGACCGTGGGGGACAGGTGGCCGAGGTCCCGCATGGAGACGACGTAGTCCGCCTTGAGTACGTGCGCGCTCTGGGCGTCGGCCGCGGCGAGGCCGCCTGCCGCGATCATGGTGAGGGCGCTCACGAGGCTGACGCCGATGACCAGGGAGGCGGCCGCGGCGGCGGTGCGGCGCGGGCTGCGGGCGCTGTTGCGCGTCGCGAGCTGTGCGCTGACCCCGCTTCTGGCCAGGAGCGGGCGGGCCAGGGCGAGCGCCGGTTGGACCAGCGTCGGCAGGAGAGCCAGGAGGCCTCCGGCCGTGAGGACGGCTCCCAGCGCCAGGACTGGCGCGCCGTCCTGGAGGCGGGTGGTTCGGGTACCGGCCAGCAGGGCGGTCGCGCCGCCGCCGGCCAGGAGGAGGCCGATGGCCACGCGCTGCCTGCTCGCGCGCTCGTGTGCCGGGACGTGGGCGGTGCGCAGGGCCGCCAGCGGCGCGATCCGGGCCGCCCGCCGCGCGGGCAGCCAGGCAGCGACCAGCGTGGTCACCACTCCGGCCAACAGCGGAAGGAGCAGCGCGTACGCGGGCAGGCTCAGCGCCCCGCCGGAAGGCAACGGACCGCTCTTGCCCAGGCCGCTGGAGAGGGGCCGCAGGCCTTCGGCCACACCGATGCCGACCGCGACGCCCGCCAGGGAGGCGACGAGTGCGACCAGGAACGCCTCGGCCAGGACCAGGCGGGTGACTTGGCGGCGGGTGGCACCGACCGCCCGCAGCAGCCCGATCTCCCGGGTCCGTCGCGCGACGAGCATGCTGAAGGTGTTCGTGATCAGGAAGCAGGAGATGAACAACGCGACGGCGGCGAAGGACAGCAGCGTGGCCCGCAGCCCCGCCACCGCGCTCTCCCCGGCCAGCGCCTGGTCATGGGCGAGGAGGGCCGCCGTCAGCGTGCGTGTGCCCGGGAGCGTCTTCTCGACGGCCTGCTGCAGCCGCTCGGCCGACACGCCGGGCGCGGCCGTCACCTGGAGCTCGCTGAAGTGGCCGCGTCCGGTGAAGTACCGCTGTGCCGTCGCGGTGTCGAACAGCACCAGGCTGCCGCCCCCGGTGACGGCCGGTTCGGCCCAGGTGGTGAAGACGCCGCTGACGCGGGCGGTGAGACCGGGCCCGTCCACCGAGATCCGGGCGGTGTCCCCTGGCTGGTAGCCGCACCGCGCGGCGCTGGCCTGATCGATGGCGATCTCACCGCCTCGGGCGGGCGGACGGCCCTGGGTGAAGCGGTAGCGCGGGTCCACGGTGCCGTTCCCGGCCGACCCGCCGTAATTGCTTCCCTGGGTGGGGCCACCGCGGTCGGCCGAACGGCCGTCCGGGCAGCCGAGAGCCGTGGAGCCGGAGGCGACGGCAAGGACGCGCCCCGCCCCGGGAAGGCCTTCGACCCGCCGCAGATCGGCCTCGGACAGGGACGCAGAACGCTTGCCGGAGGCCGTGGCGGCACTGCTGTCATCGGGGCGGATCACCACATCGGTGTGGGCGAACGTCTGCCGGTGGGCCCCGGTGAGCGCGTCGGAGACCGTGGCGGTGAACAGCAGGATCCCGGTGAGGAAGGCGACGCCCACCGTGACGGCCAGCGCGGTCAGCGCCACGCAAGAGGTGTGGGCGCGTACGTTGCGCCACGCGGTACGAAGCATGAGCGGAGTCCTGGTGTGACAACGGCGGCCTCGACGGTCGCCTCGGAGAAGCGGGGAAAGAGGGTCAGCGTGGCCGCCGGGTGTCGAGATCGTTCACCCGGTTTGCACGGACGGGGCCATGGGCTGCTCCAGCTCGTCCACGTCCGCCCCCGACGATCCTTGCGAGGCTGTCCGGCTGCGCGGATCGACCAGATGACCGAGGGCTGCCGGGCGGCCCGTGCAGGCGCTCGGTCAAACGGAGGAGGCTGACCAGCGGCGAGTCGGCGTACGGTGGGCCGCCATGACCGCCATCCCGGCCCGCGCCGTCCTCGCCTCCTGGGCCCCCGCCCGCCGTGGCCTGGTCATCGGCGTCGCCACACTCGCCCTGGCAGCGATCACCGCCGAGGCCCTGGACACCGGCTTCGTGCCCACGACTGTCGCCACCATCGTCGTCGGCCTGCTGTGCCTGGCCGCGCTGCTCGCGCCGCCCGAGCACCTGACGCGCACGGGGTGGAGTGCGGTCACCGCCTCCGCGGTCCTGTCCCTGGTCACCGCCCAGTTGCCGTACCGGCCGGAGCACACCCCCGGCATGGCGGAGATCGGCATGCTGCTGCTGATCGTCACCCGCGCGGTGCGCCATAAACCCCTGGGGCGGATGATCCCGCTCGTCGCCGCCGCTTGGCTCGCCGCCCCGCTGGTGCTGCTGCGCCTGCCCGGTACCGAGCATGTCCGGGCTGCCAAGTACGGCGTGCCGTTCCTCTTGCTCGCCGCCCCCGTGGTGATCGTCCTCGGCCTGTACCTGCGTCTGCTCGACGCCACGCGCGAGCGGGAGAAGAACGCCCGCCTGAACGCCCAGCGCCTGGAGTACGCCCGCGAACTGCACGATTTCGTCGGCCACCACGTCACCGCCATCACCGCGCAGGTCAAAGCCGTGCGCTTCACCACGGCCGCCGGACACCCGCCCACCCCCCAGGCCCTGGACGAGGCGCTGGCGAACATCGAGGACGCCGCCCTCCAGGCCACCGACTCCATGCGGGCCATGGTCGGCCTGCTGCGCCAGCCGGACCGCTCAGCTCCCCTGCACGCTCCCCAAGGCCTGCGCAGCCTGCACGACCTGGCCGACTCCCTGCGCGCATCGGGCCCCGACGTCTGCCTCACCCTCGATCCCCGGCTGGTGGCGGCACCTCCGGCGGACCACATAGCGTCCGCCGTCCACGGCATCGTCCGGGAGGCGCTGACCAACATCCGCAAGCACGCCGCGCACGCCGACCGCGTGGCCGTCGACGTGCGCGAGTCGGCCACCGAACCCGGCCTGCTCACCGTGTGCGTCACCGACAACGCCCCCGCGGCCGCTGCCGACACCTCCTCGCAGCAGGGCCGGACCGGCTTCGGCCTCGTCGGGCTGCGCGAGCGCGTCCACGCCCTGGGCGGTGATCTGACGGCGGCACCGGGGCCGGTCGGCGGCTGGCAGGTCGCCGCCCGCATCCCCCTGACGCGTACCGGGCACGGGCACCCGTCCTGACGCCTGGCACGATGGGCGCCATGATCCGTATCCTCCTCGCCGACGACCAGGCCACCGTGCGTGCCGCGTACCGGATGATCCTCGACTCGCAGCCGGATATGGAAGTCGTCGGCGAAGCGGCGGACGGAACAGCAGCCGTGGCCCAGGCCCGCCTGCTGCGCCCCGATGTCTGCCTGCTCGACATCCGCATGCCCGGCATGGACGGCCTCGAAGCCGCCCGCCTCCTGGCCGGCCCGGAGGCCGAACAGCCCCTCAAGGTGGTCATGGCCACCACGTTCGACCTCGACGCATACGTCTACAGCGCCCTGCACAACGGAGCGTGCGGGTTCGTCCTCAAGGACTGCTCACCGGCCCTGCTCATCGAAGCCGTCCGCGCAGCCGCCGCAGGCGACTGCCTCATCTCGCCCTCCATCACCGTCCGCCTTCTCCAGCACATGGCCCACACGTCGCCCGCACCGCAGCAAAAGCAACCGGCAACCCCCCTGAGCCCGTTGAGCGAGCCGCTCACTCCCCGCGAGCAGGACGTCGTCGCCATGGTCGCCAAAGGCCTGACCAACGAGGAAGTCGCTGCGGCCCTCTACGTCACCCTGTCCACCGTGAAGACGCACCTCGGCAACGTCCAGCGCAAACTCGGCGCCCGCAACCGCGTCGAAATCGCCGCCCTTGCCTGGCAACACGGCATGACCTGAAGCTCCCGCCCGGGCGGGGCACCGCAGAACCGGAAGCGCGCGAGGCTGTCCGGCTGAGGCCCCGCCGCCCCCCCTTTGGCCTGCGAAGCAGGGGTGGTTGGGGGCCGTACGCCCCGGCTAGGGTCACGGTAAGCGTTCGCTCAGCCGACTTCGGTGCAGTACGGCCAGAGGTGCCAGCAGAGAGGGAAGCGGATGCCTGTCATCGACGCGTGGATGCAGCACCCCACGCTCCGTCACTCCCATCATGAAATGTTCGAGTCGCTGCGCCGGTGGACGGGTCAGGCGACGATCGCCGCCAACCGGTCCCGCTGACCGGCGGGCGGCTGCCCGCCGCTCCATGCCACCGATAGCCGAGTTCCGGCACAGGCGCCCAGTCCGGGCTGCACGCGGGCAGGGCGCCCGGGAGGTGGCCAAGACCGCACTGGCCGGGGGCCGTTGGGCACTCCCCCGGGCCTGTCCGCCTTCACGCGGCCGGTGGCGTCTACGCGCTGCCGTCCGCCCGCAGAACGGGCCACAGAAGGGCGACGGTTCGGTCGGCGAGGTCGTCGGGGGTGTCCCGACCGGTGAGCAGGTAGTCACCGAAGTAGCTGCCGAGGCAGAGGGTGACGGCGGCGTCGAGGTCGGCGTCCGGGCGGACGGCCCCGATGTCCTGGAGGTGGCGCAGGGTCTCCAGGAGTTCGTCACAGCGCGGCTTGGTGGCGTGCTCGCGGATCAAGGTGAACAGATCGGGTTCGCGTTCGGCTTCCGCCATGAAGTTGCCGTGCAGGGACATGGCGCGCGGATTGCTGTAGCGGGGGTCGACCCGGCGGACGGCCTCGGTGAACGCCTCGAGCGGCGTCATGGTGTCCGGAGCGAGAGGCTGGTAGGCCTCGCGTTGTGTGCGCAGGCCGTAGAGGAGGGCATCAACGGTGAGTTCGTACTTGCCCGGCCAGCGGCGGTAGAGGGTGGGGCGGGTGACACCCGCGTCCGCAACGATGTCACCGATCGTCATGCGCGAGTAGCCATCGGCGGCCAGGCGCGCGCGGGTGGCCTTGAGGATCGCCTCCTCGATCGCGGGGTCGCGGGGCCTGCCACCGGGATGCGGTGCGGTCTGCTGCTCGGCCGTCGCCTCGTCCGCCTGCGCGCGGCCCCGCGGGCGGCGCGTGCGGCTGACGGCCGTCTCGTTCCTGCTGCTCACAGCGGTTCCTCCTTGTCGGGTTCACAGTAGTGGGCCTCTGGGATCTGCGGCACTCCAAGTTAAGTTACGCTAATTAATTGTAATGTTACCCACGATGCCCGGCCCTTCACCATTGACCCATGCGGCCGTCAAGAAGGACCCCGCTCGCGGCAAGGGCGAGGACGGCAACGCCCTGACCCTCGAGGGTCAGGGCCGGCTCGCCCGCCGCTTCCAGCGCGAGGTCGACCACATCAACGGCGCCCTCTGCGTCGACCACTTCACCCCCATCCGGCGCGCTCCCGCAGGCTCGGGGCGGTGAAGCCGGACGGCGGTGCCGGTCCGGCCGGGGCGGCCGACCGGGCTCGCACTCACACGCGGGCTCGCACTCACGCGCCAATTACGTTACAGTCATTGACTGTAACGATTGACCCCTGTGGGGCCACCGCTGACGACTTCCACCTGGAGGACGACCATGGCAAGTGACTACGAACGCGGTCGAGTGGGCCTGCTGCTCGTTGACCTCGTCAACGAGAACTTCTCGAAGGACGGCAAGGGCTATCCCATCTACGCGCCGGAATACGAACGCCTGGGCACGATCGACAGCCTGAAGAAGCTCATCGCCGGGGTGCGGCAGCACAAGGATGTCCCCGTCTTCTACTCGACGACTGCCTTCACCGACGAGGACTACGCGACGTGGAGGCACGTCTCCGGGATCCATCGGCAGATGTTCGACAAGCGGATGTTCGAGGCCGAAACCTGGAGCACCGAGTTCCACGAGGAGCTGGCACCGCAGCCGGGTGAGGTGATCCTCGCGCCGCACAAGGGCCTCGACGTTCTGCAGCACACCGACCTCGAGTTCCAGCTGCGGCAGCGCAACGTCGACTACCTGGCGATCGCCGGAGTCTCCGGGATCATGGCCGTGGAGTCGACGGCCCGCACCGCGATGGAGCGCGGCTACCACGTCACGGCGTTCACCGACGCGATAGCCGCCCCCGGCGGCCTGGTCACCTACCAGGCGATGATGCGCGGGCTGACCATGGTCTCCCACAACGTGACCGGCGTCGGCGACTTCCTGGCCGCGCTCGACGAGCTGAAGGCGTAACACCTTCATCACCGATCCGGCGAGGAGAGCAGCGGAGCATGCAGCGGGAGCGAACGCGGTTGGCGGACGCCTACGGCCGGTTCCTGGCGTCCGATCCCGGACTGCTGCGGATGCGGTCCGCGCTCAGCACGGTCTGCGCGCTCGGGCTGACGCTCGGCGTCCTTGCGGCGCTCGATGCCCCGGTCCCGATCCTGGTGACGGGCGCTCTCACGGCGATGGTCAGCACGGCCGCGGTCACCGAATCCCGAGCACGCGACCAGGCGCTCACGCTCGCGGCGGGGGTGCCGACCGCCCTGGCGGTCGTGGCGGTCGGCAGCGCCCTGGCGCCGTACCGGGTGGCGGCGGACGTGGTGTTCGTACTGCTGATCTTCACCGCCATTTACATCCGGCGCTTTGGACCGCGCGCGACCACGCTGGGTGTTTTCGCCTTCCAGCTCTTCTTCGTCACGCAGTTCGTCGAGACCCGTGTGGAACAGTTGCCGCAGTTGTCGCTGGCCGTACTCGTGGCCTTCGGCAGCTCGGCGCTGGTCCGGTTCGCCGTCCTGCCGTCACCGCCGGAGCAGACGCTGGCACGGCTGCGGCGGGCCTTCGGGCTGCATCTGGCGATGGTGCTCGACGCGCTGATCGAAGTGGCCGTGGGCGGACCGCAGGCGCCGCACGCCGAGCGGCCGGTGCGTGACCTGCTCCGGTCCACCGCACGCCTGCACACGGCCGCATTGATGATCCAGAACCACCTGGGCACCGGTACGCACGACACGCGCGCCGCCTCCTCGATCCAGCGCCGCGTGGCGGAAGCGGAGACGGCCGTGGAACGGCTGGCCGTCCTCGTGCTGCGGACCCTGCGGCCCGGCGCGGACGTCGACACCCTGTCCCGGCACCGGGCCCGGGCACGCCCCGCCGGATCCGCCATCAGCGCTCTTGATGCGGCGACGCTGCCCGTGCTGGTCTCGGAACTGCGTGCGCTGCGTGCAGCGATCGGCACGGGTCCGCAGCGGTCGGCGGGCACCGATCCCACCGCGGTGCGCGATCGGCTGCTCGGCTACCGCGGTGACGAGCAACTGCCCGACGCGTCCCCGGCGATGCAGGATGTCTTCCGCTCTGCCGGGGACTTCACCCGCGCCCTGATCGGGCTGCACCTGGCAACCGGCGGGCCGACCCCGGCGGTTCGGGACGCCCCGGAGACGGCACGGGCGCGCGAGGAGCCCAGGGCAGAGGACTCCGGCCTGGCAAAGGAGCCCGTACCGCAGCGACGGGGTCCCCGCGTCCGCCCCACCACCAGGACCGCACTCCAGGTCGCGACCGGATCGGCGCTGGCTGTCATCGGCGGTGAACTGATCTCGCCGCAGCGCTGGTACTGGGCCGTGTTCACCTGCTGGGTGGTGTTCATCAGCACCTCCTCCACCGGCGAGATCCTGGTCAGGGGATACCGGCGCCTGATCGGCACGGTCGCGGGTGTCGCCGCCGGGCTCGCCCTGGCCGCCCTCATAGGTGACACCCCCTGGCCGGCCTTCGCCCTGGCGGGCCTCAGCGTGTTCGGGATGTACTACACGCTCGCGGTGTCCTACACGCTGATGTCCTTCTTCGTCACCACGATGATCGGCATGCTGTACGCGCTGCTCCACACCCTCACCCCGGACGTACTGGTCGTGCGGATCGAAGAGACCGCGCTGGGCATCGCGTGCGGGCTGATCGCCGCTCTGCTCGTGTTGCCAGTGCGCACCGGGGAGCGCACGGACCAGTTGCTGCGCGACGCGCTGGAACGGCTGCGCACGGTGCTCTCCCAGTCATGGGCCCGGTTGGGCGGAGAGTCCGGCGGAGACCTGCTCGCTTCGGCCCGCGCGCTGGATACGGCCCTGGAGAGCCTGCGTCTGGCGGCGCAGCCGCTGATCACCCCGCTCAGCCCAGCACGGTCCCGGCGGCGCACCGCGCTCTGTGTGCTGGGGCTGCTGGAGACGGCGGCCTTCCACGCCCGTAGTCTGGCTGCCACCGCCGAACTGGTGCCATCTGGCCTCCGCGTCGGCGCCGATCCGAGCCTCGTGGACGAAGGCCGCCGGATGGACCGCAACCTCGCTTCCCTCATCAGCCGGATAGCCATCCACGGCGGGGACAGCACCACGCTCGTGCGCGGCCCCGGATTTCCCACCCAGCCAGCAGCGAGCGAGGGTGGGGCGCGTGCCGAGCACATCAACACGACCCGCCGGGTCCTGCGGCACCTGCAACGTGTCGACGAGAGCATCCAGGGCCTGGCTCGCGCGCTTCACCTGCCCGTCCGTGACGAGTCCTGACACCAGCCGAGCGTCCGCCACTCCTGGTGTGCCCTCGATGGCGGTGAAGGGATGTGGCGTTGCTGCCGAGCATCGCGGCCAAGCCGGAAGACTCCTCGCACTGTCTCGGGTCACAGGCGAAGGACCAGCCGAGCCCCCAACTCAACATCCGTCGGCCGCCGTTGTGAGCCGGGCAGGCCGGGCAGTAGTGCGAGGACAAAGAGGCACGCCTCATGGATGACAGGTTCCTCCCGCAGCGTGCTCATGATCAGCAGATGCGGATCGGTGTGCCGCGGCGCCCACCTCCAGGGCGAAGCAGGGCAAGGACGCGACGGGAGGGGTGCCCGGCGGTGTCCCGTCGCCGCTCGGCACGGCGGGTGGTCCCGATCGTGCTCACGGCTCGTCCTTCCGGGCGGGTAGAGCGGGGTTGCCAGCACGCACCGCGTCCGTCGCGGCCGGTTCGCGCGTGAAGTCGGTGATCACTTGCCGGGCGGCACGGGCTCCCGAGGCCAGGGCGCCCTGCACGGAACCCGTGGCCCGGTGGTCGCCGCACACGTAACGGCGGTGCCCCAGACGGCTGGAGCGGCTGAGCGGGCGGCCGGGCAGCATAGCCGGCAGCGCCTCGGGCACCGTGCGCGTGGTCAGCACGTCCCAATCGGCGGTGTCCGTGCCGTAGGCCTCGGCGAGCGCGGCGCGCACGGTGCGCTCGCGCCCCGGGCGGTCCGGGCCGAGGACGGACGTCGCGATCAGTGCATAGCCTGGGGGCGCGTACTCGGGCACCACCGCGCTGAGCACGCAGGTGTTGAGGAAGCACCGGCGGCTGTCGGTCATCAGAGTCGGCTCGTGCAGCGGGGTGCGCGTGCTGACGTGGTAGTACGTCGTCACGCTCCGGTAGGGACCCGGGTCGATGCCGGGCAGCAGCCGGGCGGCGGGGCCGGGGCCGGTCGCCACGACGACTGCGTCTGCGGCCACCTCCTGACCGGCGGCAAGGAGCACGCCGTCGTCGCTGAGGACGTCGACCGGCTGCTCCAGGTGCAGCGCTTCGCGGGGAAGCGCGTCGGCAAGCTGGTGCGGCACGGCGCGGATGCCTGCTACGGGCAGGCAGAGGGTGCCGCGCACCATGCTGCGCCACACGAGGTGGAAGAAGCGGCTCGACGTCTCCAGGTCCTCTTCGAGGAACACTCCGGCCAAGAACGGGCGGAAGAACCGCTCGACGAAGGCCTCGGTGAACCCGGCCGAGGCGAGCGCGTCACGGGTGCTGGTGTCCCGGCGTCGCTTCAGGGCGGCCGCGGGCAGCAGGGCGTCTTGTGCCGTCAGCAGGGCCAGGGCGGTGAGGTCCCGTGGTCCTGCCACACCGCTGCGCACGGCCTCGACGACGTGGTGCCCGCCCCGGGTGGGATCGGTGAACCGCTTGCGTCCGCTGCCGGTGTGGACCAGTACGCCAGGGGTGAAGGGGCGTAGGCGCAGGTCCCGCAGCGTCAGGCGCCGCCTGGCCTGGGGGTAGGAGGTGTTGAAGACCTGGAAGCCTCTGTCGACCACGAACCCTTCGACCGAGTCCGAGCGCATCCGGCCGCCCACGGCGTCGGACGCCTCCATCACCTTCACGTCGAGGCCGTGAGCCATGAGGTCGCGGGCACACGCGAGCCCGGCGAGGCCCGCGCCGACGACCACCACAACAGGTGTGCTGGCCCTGCTCAAGGCAAACACCTCCATCCCTGGAACGTGCGGGGCATCTTCGCCCCGTCTTCCCCCGACGCGGCCCAGATGGATGCGGGGCGGCCCGGACGGAAAGGGGGCCGCGCAGCAAGGCCGGACGCCCACAGCTCAGAACGGCGGAATCCCCGCGCTCCCACCGCACCCCGCGTGGAGCAGGGCCACCGCGTCCCGCAGGCCGTGACAGCGCGCGAGGCCCGGCACGGCCTGTCCCGTCCAGCCGGGCCCCGCCGGCAGCACCATGGCGTGCCGCCGTGCCCCTTTCACGCCCCACTCCATCCGGGCGATGCGCTGAGCGAGCGGAACGTCGGCCGTGGAGGACGACTGGGACCACAACACCACCGCCATGGGGCCCGCACGGTGGACGGACGCCAGCAGTGCCTCCGCGGGAACGGTGCCGCCCAGCATGAGCGTGGGCACTCCCCGCTGTCCCAGGGCCGCGTGCAACGCTTCCAGCGACAGGGTGTGCTGCTCGGCCGGAAGGCACGCCAGCACCACGGGAGGACTGTCGACGACGACAGCGGGACGGGGGGTGAGCAAGGGGACGCTGCGCAGAGTGGTCGAGACGTGCCAGGACAGCAGGTGCTCCACCTCGACGTAACGGTCGCCGGCGGACTCCCACTTGCGTCCCACGGCCCGCAAGGTGGGAACCATGATCTCTTCCCAGGTGACGACGAGCCCGTACTCGCTGACCCAGGCGTTGAGCTGACGCTGGACTTTCGACGCGTCCAGACGCACCGCGGCCCGGGCCAGACCCCGGCACTCCTGACGCGCGGCGCCGAGCGGAAGTCCGCCGCCGGGCTGGTTCTCGCGCGAGGGACCAGAGACGGTCACCGCCGTCCCCGGCCCTTGCGTCGCGGCACGCATGGACGCCTTGGCCAGGCGAGCCGCCTCCGCCGGAGGGATGCCCGTGGCGGTCAGCCGGCACATGTGCTCGACCATGGCGACGTCCTGGCTGCTCCACCGGCGATGCCGACCGTCCGGACGGACCGCCGGCCCCAGGCCGTAGCGCCGGTCCCAAGACCGCAAGGTGGTCGGAGACACACCGATCCGACGTGCCAGGGCCCCCGTCGTCACGGCGGCTCCATCACGTATGTCTGGATCCGTACGCGGTGAATCAGCCACGACAGCAGCATACGATGCGCAAACGCTGCGTGCTTCTTGCTTACGTCCATACCGCCTGAGAATGAGGCTTGAGCGGACCCGCTCCGGGATCTCGGCGTTACTGCTGCGCCCGGCGCATGGGGCCCGGCTCGGCGCCCAGCCGCAGCCATGGTCGCTCGGCATGGTCCTGCCCAGCTGCGCCGCCAGGGGGAGGAGGGCGGCGCCGTCGCGCCGCGAGAACGCACTGCCGGGGCACCGCGCATCCCGGGATTACTCCCCGCTTCGATGCGCAACCGATGCGAGAGGCGTGAGGAGGTTGGGTGGCTGAGGGTGAGAAGAGATGCCGCACACGCGGGGTCCCGTTGGTGCATCGGCCCCTCACCCTGGAGGAAATCATGAAGCTCAGAGACGAACTGCCCACCGACCACAGGCTCGCCACTGTCTACCGGTACGGAGCGGCCTTCTGCGGTGCGGCGCTGGTCGCTTTCGGCTGCCTCGGCTTCGCCGATCGGCTCAGCCCTTTCAACACCGAGGGGACCACGCTGGCCGGACTGAGCACCAACGGCGTGCTCAGCGTGATCTCAGTGCTCTGCGGAGCCGTCCTCATCACCGGCGCCGTCATCGGCGGCAACCTGGCGTCCACGCTCAACATGACCGTGGGCACGCTGTTCCTGCTGAGCGGTTTCGTCCACCTCTTCATCCTCGACCGGTCGGCCAACGTGCTCGACTTCGGCATGACCAACGTCGTCTTCAGCTTCGTCATGGGGCTGCTCATCCTGACCTTCGGCATGTACGGACGTGTGTCCGGCAGCCTCCCCCACGACAACCCGTACTGGCGACAGCGTCACCCCGAGCAGGCGGCACGCGAGGACGCCCGTCGCCGCGCCCAGGCCCCGCCGGAGGTCACTGGCCCCGCTTCCGCTGCACGAAGCGCCTTCACCGAACCGCGCTCGTGAGGCCCCTGCCGTGCGGAGGCTGACGACTGCCACGGGCCGACGTATCACCGTCGCAGCGCATGACGCAGACTCCGCCAGCAAAGCCGGAGGCCTGGCACGCTGCGAACTCTGACCTCGACTCGGGGTTCTTGGACGATCCCGGCTTCCACCACGGTGTGCTGGCCGACCTCCGCGACCGTCGTGCGAATCCTCTCCTCACTGTGTGTCCCGATCGTTCCACGCCCCTCTCACACATCCGTCCAGCGGTCGGGCCTCCAGGACCCAACAGGCAGTGCTTGTACGGCCCTTGGGTGCGGCCGAGCGGTCTCAGACGTCGGATCGCGCCCCCTGCGCCGCCGCCCGGACGCTCGGCCCGGACTGGGGTCTCAGTCCCGGGGTACCCGGCCGCCCGGCGTACCGCGCCCCGGACCAAGGACGTATGGGCAGGTCGAACGCTCGGGTGCCCGTCGAGGCGGTGATGCTCGAGCAGGGCGCCCGCGATGTCGCGGGCGAGCCGTGGCCGCGCTGCACACCTCGCGTCGGACACCGCGATCCCTCTGAAGGACCCCACAGTCCCCGAAGAAGGGCCCCTCATGAGTGAGCAGACTCCGTCCCAGGCGGAAGGCGAGCGGCACGAGACCTCGCAGGACGGCGAGGAGGAGACGGCCGAGCGCCGAGACGTACCCCGCACGACGCCTTCACAGGCGGAGGGTGAGGAGCCGGACAGCGGTCAGTGCGGGACATGAGGACGGGCGTGTCGCCGCGCGGGCGTGACGAGCCCGCTGCGGCCCCGGGGCACCCGGCCCGGCGGTCGTCGAGGCTCTGGTCCGTCACCGTGGTCGAAGCGGGATTCCGCCGGGCGGCCCGGCTGCGCGGTGCTCCGGGGTTGCACCCGCGAGGGCTGACGTGCACGGGCGATCTGGACGTCGTGGACGACAGGGGCGGGCGCTGGGGCGTGCCCTGGCTGGACGCGCCCGGACACTACGACGCCACCATCCGCCTCTCCCGCGCCGTCGGCCTGCCGCCGCGGCTGCCCGACGCGCTGGGGCTCGCCGTGCGCGTGGCCCGGGCGGACGGCCCCGGGCACCCCCTCGACCTGCTCCTCACCCGCAGCGGCAGGTGCCGGGTCGCCCGGCACCTGCCGCTGCCGCGCGCCGACGCGCTGAGCGGTCCGTACTCCAGCCTGCTGCCCTACTGGGTCAACGGCCGTCGCCGCGTTCTGGCCGCCTTCCCGCACCGTTCCCGGCAGGCTCCGGTGCGTGGCGATCCGGGGAGTCTGCGTGCGGCGCTGGCCGGGGAGACCCTGGTCTTCGACCTGTGCGCCGGGACCCCAGGCCGGTCGTGGCGTGCGTTCGCCGCACTGACCGTGCGCGCTCCCCTGCCCGTAGGGCGCAAGGAGAGGCCGGGCTTCGACGTCTACCGGCACAGCGCGCGCGGCTCCGCCCCCGGCCGTGGAGCGTCGCGGCAAGGGGCAGGTGGCCGTCTCCTGGCTGACCACCACCGACCACAAGAAGATCGGCCACCTCTACCTGATCACGTCGTTCTGCTTCTTCCTCCTCGGCGGTGCGCTGGCGCTGCTGCTGCGTGCGGAACTGGCCCGCCCGGGCACACAGATCCTCTCCAACGAGCAGTACGACCAGACGTTCACCATGCACGGCACCGTGATGCTGCTGCTGTTCGCCACCCCGACCTTCGCCGGGTTCGCCAACGCGATCATGCCGCTGCAGATCGGCTCCCCCGATGCCGCCTTCCCTCGCCTGAACATGCTGTCTGTCGTACTGGCTGTTCCTCTTCGGTGGTCTCATCGTCGTGGGCGGCATGCTCACCAGCCACGGCACCGCCGACTTCGGCTGGACCTCCTACACCCCGCTCAGCCGGGAGGAGCGCAGTCCCAGTGTCGGCGCCGACATGTGGATCATGGGGCTCGCGCTGTCCGGGTTCGGCACGATCCTCGGCGCGGTCAACTTCCTCACCACGATCATCTGCATGCGCGCTCCGGGCATGACGATGTTCCGGATGCCGATCTTCACCTGGAACGTGTTGTTCACGTCGGTGCTCGTGCTGCTCGCCTTCCCCGTGCTGGCCGCGGCGCTCCTGGCCTTGGAGGCGGACCGGCGCTTCGGGGCGCAGGTGTTCGCTCCGGAGAACGGCGGCGCCATTCTGTGGCAGCACCTCTTCTGGTTCTTCGGCCACCCCGAGGTCTACATCATCGCCCTGCCGTTCTTCTTCATGAGCTTTCTGATCGCCGTGCCGACCGGGGTGAAGTTCTTCAACTGGATCGGCACGATGTGGAGGGGCTCGAACTCGTTCGAACCGCCGATGCTGTGGGCGACCGGGTTCCTCGTGACCTTTCTGTTCGGCGGCCTGACCGGCGTCATCCTGGCCTCTCCCCCGCTGGACTTCCACGTCCACGACACCTATTTCGTGGTGGCGCACTGCCACTACGTGCTCTTCGGAACCATCGTCTTCGCGATGTTCGCCGGATTCAGCTCTGGTGACCGAAGATGACGGGCACCATGCTCGATCCGCGCCTGGAGAGGATTCACTTCTGGACGCTGTTCGTGGGCTTCCCCACCACGTTCCTGGTCCAGCACTGGCTGGGCGCGGAGGGCATGCCCCGCCGGTACGCCGACTATCTGGACGCCGACGGCTTCACCGCCCTCAACACCCTCTCCTCCATCGGAGCGTTCCTCCTCGGCCTGTCCACCCTGCCCTTCTTGTACAACGTGTGGAAGACCGCCAGGCACGGCGAGAAGATCGACGTCGACGACCCCTGGGGCTTCGGCCGCTCCCTGGAGTGGGCGACCTCCTGCCCGCCGCCCCGGCACAACTTCGACACCCTCCAGCGTCACCTCGGTCAGCCCCAACCAGCGCCCCGACACCGGCGGCACCCTGGTCACCATCACCGGCACCGGCTTCACGGCCAACGACTGCGGGGACCCGGCCAGCACCGTCCACTTCGGCTCCACCTCCGCGACGTTCACGATCAACGACGACGCCAGCCTCACCGCGACCGCTCCACCGCATGCCGCCGGAACCGTCGACGTGATCGTCGAGGCCACCGACGCCAACTGCCACAGCAACGTCACCGCGGCCGACCAGTACACCTACAGCCAGTCCGGCCCGCGCTACGACTTCTCCGGGTTCTTCGCGCCCGTCGACAACCCGCCGGCCGTGAACTCCAAGAACGCCGGGTCCTCGGTCCCGGTGAAATTCAGCCTCAACGGCGACCAGGGCCTGGACATCTTCACGGACGGCTCACCGGCCTCGCAGCAGGTCAACTGCCAAAGCGGCAGCCCGGTCGGACCGCTGGAGCCGACCACCGCCACAACCGCCCTGTCCTACAACGCAGGTACGGACCGCTACACCTACACCTGGGCCACCGACCCCGCATGGGCGAACACCTGCCGCGCCCTGCACGTCACCCTCGCCGACAACAGCGATCACACTGCCAACTTCAGCTTCCACTGACCAGGCCAGCACCGAAGCACGGGCGTCCGGCCTCCCCACCGGACGCCCGTCTGCTGCCTCCCCTCACCACCCCGCGCCCACGCGGGGTGGTTGCCTCTGGCAGCGCCCTGAAGCCGGATACCGGCAGCCCGTCTTGCTGAACTGAAGCTTCTCGCAGGCGCGTTGTGCTCGCCGTGCGCTACGCCGTTCACCGGCCGGTGAGGGGGGACCGCGCGGCGTAGGAGGCCGTGCTCGTGTGGCCGGGCAGTGGCCTGCGGCAGGCCCATCTGTCCTATGCCAGTGCCCCATGTGGGTGATACCCCGCCGCGCGCGGGTGGTGGGACGGTAAGCCCCGTTCTCAACCGGCGGACCACATTCCCGTGACGCCCCCGCGGCCCAGACCCCGTTGCGGCCCGGCGCGCGGGCCCGTCACGGGGAGGACACCTGAGCCCGCTGCCCAGGGCGGGCCACAGCGGCGCGATGCCCTCGCCCCTGCCCGCCCCTGCCCAGGGGCCAGGTCATGGCGTGGCGCCCGTCCGTGAAGGAGGACCTGCCATGTCCTCAACCATCCCCGCCAGGCAACGGCCGTCCCTGCGTGGCCGTCTGGCCGCCGTGATCTCCGCGATCGCCCTCGCGTTCGCGGGCCTGCTGGCCATGCCCGGCATCGCCCAGGCCGATGCCAGGGCCCAGCTCACCGACTCCGCCGACCCCGTCGAGGTCAACACCTCCTACAGCTACACCCTCACCGTGCCGTCCAGCGCGGGGGACACCACCACTGACCTGACGATCGACCTCTCCGGTGCCGCGGCCACCTTCACCGGCGTCACCCACACCGCCGGCGCAAACATGAACTGCACATTCTCCGGCACTCACGTCCAGTGCAACGCCAGCCCTCCCGTCGCCCCCGGCTACACCGTCACCGCGACCGTCCTGCCCACTGAGACAGGCACCGTGACAGCCGCCGCTTTCGTCAACTTCTTCAACGTCGGCGGCAGCGACAGCACCACGACCACGATCACCGAGTCCACGCCTCCGGGTTGCACGATCACCGGTACCGCGGGTGACGACAACCTGACCGGCACCGCCGGTGACGACACCATCTGCGGTCTGGGCGGCAACGACACCATCAACGGGGACAACGGCAACGACACCATCTACCCCGGCCCCGGCAACGACACCGCCAACGGCGGTAACGGCACCGACACCCTCACCGACCACAGCGGCACCGACACCCTGAACGGCAACAACGGCGACGACCACATCGACGTCCAGGACACCATCGCCGGCGACACCGCGGACGGCGGCAACGGCGACGACACCTGCACCACCGACCCCGGCGACACCACCACCAGCTGCTGAACCCACCCACAGCCGTACCAACGCAACACGGCGCCCCGCGCACCGGCCCAGCCGCTGAGCGGGGCGTCCCACGGGTTCACGACCTGGGGAGAATGCCCCGTCACGGGAACGCAGCGGGCCTATCTCCGGCGCGATGTCCCTTAACGCGCCACTGAGGGTTTCACTTCGGGGTGACGTCACGGTGGTGTCGTGATCAGCCCGGTTTCCGTGATGAACCCGTTGAGCAGGCCGGGCCGGTACTGCATTCGCTCGAGGCGGGTGCGGGTGAGTTGGGCGAGTTCGTCGATGCCGCACGGGGCCAGGTTGCCCAGGCTTGCCTTCAGGTGCGCCCAGATGCCTTCGGCGGGGTTGAGGTCCGGGGTGTAGGTGGGGAAGTTGAACACGGTCAGCCAGGCCCGCTTGTCGTTCAACTCGCGCATGGCGGCGTCGACATGGTGCGTGTAGTTGTCCCACAGCAGGACGATGTTGCCGCCGAGCTGCTGATGGGCGGCGTCCAGCAGGCGGGCGAAGTCCTTCTCCCGGAACCCCCTCGCCTCGCCCTTGCGGCTGCGGTGGTGTACCAGGATCCGGAAGATGAGGCGGGTGCGGTGGCCGGGGCGGCGGCAGAGGAGGCCCGCCAGGGAGATCCGGCCGGAGCCGACGGCGCGGACGGTGATGCGGGGCGGGTGCCCGCGCCGGGACCAGGTCCGCGCCTTGGGCGGGCGCAGCAGCTGGCCCGCCTCATCGGCGAAACACAGCCAGGCATCCTGCTCCCGCACGGTCTGCTGCACCCGCGGCCAGGTCTCCGCACGCCAGGTGGCGATCGCGTCCTCGTCGCGTTCGGCGGCGCGGCGCACGGGGACCTGGACGGTGAAGCCCATCTGCCGCAGGATCCGCCAGGTCTGCGCGCGGCTGAAGCGGACGTGGAAGCGCCGCGCGATGAGGGTGGTGATGCGGCCCAGGGTCCAGCGTTGGTCCTGGGCCCAGCCGTGCGCGGCCGGTCCCTGCTCCAGGGCGGCGGCCAGCCAGGTCCGCCAGGCGGGCTTCATCCGCGAGCGGCGTCCGGGCGGGCCCTTGGAGCACAGGGCCTGCGTGCCGCCGTCCTTCCAGCGGGTGTGCCAGGCGCAGGCCGACCTGCGGGAGATACGCAGCTGCCGGGCGGTCAGCCCGCCCCCGTCCGCATACCGCATGCATCAGGGATACGCCGCCCGGCGAGCGGGCACAGGCGGGTGCCCGGCCCAGGGGCCGGGCACCACGAGATTACCTTCGGTGTGCGTCAGTTGAACTTGAAGTTCGCCAGGTGGTCGCTGTTGTCGGCGAGTTTGAGGTCGAAGGTGCGGCAGGTGTCCTTCCACGCGCTGTCGGTCTTCCACACGTAGGTGTACGTGTCTGTGCCCGCGTCGTAGGAGAGACTGGACTGCCCGGCACCGCTGGTCTCCTCGACCGGGTCGATGGGGGCACCGGTGTCACAGGTGACGTTCTGCGAGGTCGGCGAGCCGGTCGCGAGGATGTTCAGGCCCTGGTCACCGTTCAGGCTGAACTTGACCGGCACCGCCCGCCCGGCCTTCATCGTGTTCACCGTCGGCGGGTTGTCGACCGGCTGGAAGAACCCGGAGAAGTCGTAGGTGGGTCCGGACTGCACGTAGGTGTACTGGTCGGCCGCAGTGATGTCGCTGTGGCAGTTGTGGCTGGCGTCCTCGACGACGACGTCGACGGTTCCGGCGGCGTGGGCCGGTGCGGTCGCGGTGAGGCTGGTGTCGTCGTTGATGGTGAAGGACGCCGGGGTGGAGCCGAAGTAGACGTAGCTGGCCGGGGAGCCGCCGCAGTAGTTGAGCAGGAATCCGGTGCCCGTGATCGTGACCGAGGTGCCGCCGGTGTCGGGGCCCTGGTTGGGACTGACAGAAGTGACGGTCACGCCTCCGGTGGCGTGCGCGGCGGGGGCCGACAGGGTCAGCAGGCCGGCCGTCGCGAACAGGGCCCCGGCGCCCAGCGCGGCGATCCGGCCGCGTAGCGTGCGCAGGCCACGACGCTTCCGGCTGCCAGTGGAGCGGGTGCGGAGACGCAGCATGAGGAGTGTCCCCCTTCCCGGGGTGGCGTCCTGCCCCGGCGACCCACCTCCGGACCGACTTGGCGCGGCACGACGCCGCGGCTCGCGGCCCGCCGTACCCGATGACCTCGCGTCAAGCGGCGGCCCGCTGAGCCCGGTACGCCCTCCTCACCAGCGATCCACATCGCGGTCCCCCGACTCGCTGCCCCAGGGGGATCACCGAATGAGACCCGTTGCGTACCGTTCAACAACAAGGGGAGGATCCCGCCGCCCCGGCACAGTCCGGCAGAGGCCAACCGGCCCTGAGGCATGGACCGATCAGCTCATGCCGGCGGCAACAGAGCAAGCCAGCACCCGCAGGTCCCGTGTCACCCCAAAACGAAATCCTCAGTAGCACCCCGTCATCACCCGGACCAGCTCCACCGACCGATCCACCAGGGCCTCGAACTGCTCGCCCGCCCCTTCGCGACGGGGCTGATCACGCCGTCGGGGGCCGTGACGTGCAGGTCGCTCTAGCCTGCTACCACGGCGAAGGCGATGTGCAGTCCTTTGGGCCAGCGCTGCCCCAGGCAGTAGCGTGCGCCGACGCCGAAGGGCAGGTACTCGCTGCTGCGGCAGTGCCGCCCCTGGAACCGCCCGGGGGACAAGCTCCCCGCGGCACTCAACTCCCGGCATGCGTAGAACACTTCAGACACCGACTGCTCGGGCGGCTGCCCCATCATGCCCATCAGCCTGGCCCCGAACCCCATGCCCCGGAACCGCCCAACATCTTCACGGGACTTCCAAGGCCCGCAAGAAGGAACTGGAAGCCGAAGGCTGCACCGAGGTCACCCTCAGACCGGCCAAGCCCGATGCCTAGCCCAGCAGCCCCCGCCCCGGAGCGGAGCGCGGGCACCCGTGGGCGGCCTCCGGCCGAACGCCGCCCGGCACCGGCCCGCAGCCCAGCACGCGCCCGGCCACCACGTTCAGGGCCAGCTTGCAGTTCACCGCGGGCGGCCCAGCCGTCACCGGCGAGTGGAGCAGGGAGCAGACCGCCCGCGCCGCCTTCACCTCCTGGATCGGCCTCTACGGCAGCGACCCGGCCGTCGTCATCCGCGTCACCGCGGCGAGCGGCGGCCGCACTCGCGTGCTCGTGAGCTGGGAGCGCGGACGCCTCGACACCACGGCGGACGACACCCGGCCGACCGCGTAGGGCGGGGCGGCCTCGAGGGCCGTGCGAGGCGGTGGCCGCGCGCTGCAGGGGTGCTCCGCGAAGCGTGGCTCTTCCCCCCAGGTGCTGGAGGGGGAAGAGCCACGCGCCCTTGAGGGCTGAGGGTTGGAGGTGCGGGTCAGGGGGTGCGGGTCAGGGCGATGCGGGCGCGGATGTGTTCGGCGCGGGTGCGGCGTCGCAGGCGGGCGTTGGGGTGAGGGCGCTGTCGGTGGAGGTGAGGGTGTCTCCGAAGGCGGTGAGGAGGCGGTTGACACGGTGGGCGGGGGCGTCGGCGGGCCGGGGGCCGGTGTGGGCGTCGCGGTGGGCTTGCTCCCATAGGGGTCTGAAGAAGTCTGGTACGCCGTCGAGGGCGAGGTGGCGGACCTGGGGCCAGGTGGCGGTGTGGTCGCCGCGGAGCATGTCGCTGACCTCGCGTTCGGTCAGGTGCCCTCCGCTTTGTGCGGCCAGGAGGTGGGAGGAGGGCAGGGCCCCTCTGGGGGAACCACGTCCGAGAACGTCGGGCCAGTCCCGGGAGCGCGCGCCCCACAAGGGCCGCAGGCGTGTCCCGGCTTGGACCTGTCACATTCTCCGGCGCAGCCGCGTCAGACCCATGACGGCAAGGCCAGCAACGCTGGGAAGCCGCAGCAAGCACCGATCCGCTCAGCAGTTCCCCGAGGAGTCTCCCGTGTCCACCACCGCCACCGTCGTCACCGTGCTCACCGCCGCCTGGGTCGGCTTCTCCGGCTTCTCGCTGCTGCGCAAGGCCGCCTTCGTCACCGAGCCGCTGACCCAGTACGGCGTCCCGCAGGCGTGGTGGACCCTGCTCGGCCTGGCCAAGGCCGCCGGGGCCATCGGCCTGCTGATGGGCTTCGCGGTGCCCGCGATCGGGGTGGCGGCCGCGATCGGCCTCATCCTCTACTTCACCGGCGCGGTCATCACCGTACTGCGGGCCCGCTCCTACAAGACCGTCGCCTTCCCGGTCCTCTACCTCGCCCCGGTCGTGGCCGCCCTCGTCCTCGGCCACGCCGCCTGACAGCAAGCCCCCCAGCGCCACAGCGGCGGCCGTCGTCGCACGCGCGGAGTCTTGGTCGGCGCGCTCTGCGCTCGATCACGTGCGGCCTGATGCCGCGCTCGCGCAGGTCAGAGCCGAGCGTCACCGGGTGGAGGACGGAGCGGGAGAGCCGGCCGAGCCGGGTGCCTCCAACGTGTGGCCGTCACGCGACAGCTGAGGCGCGAGGTCGAGCTTCGGCCTGGACGCCTTCGCGCCGCTCGCCGGGGGGGGGCGGACGTTGTCGCAGCCGCCGTCGTCTGCCGACGCTGAAGATCGGTCTGATACATGACCGGATCGGGCTGGGTGTGTTCGGCGGTTGCTCAACTGTTTGTGTGCCGAGCGGGTGCTGCCTGTGGTGGGGGTGCTTGTGCCGGGTGTGAGGCGGTCGTGTCGTCTCCTTCGTGGCGGGCCGGGCGCCGGGGCAGCTGCGACGCGGGCAGCAGGCCGAGAGCGGCGAGTGCGGCCAGGATCAGCAGAGTGGAGCTCATGGTTGACGCAGCGGTGCCGGTTGCGCTGGCCGCGACGGCGATGCCGAGGGTCGGCCCGGTGTTCATGGCGGTCTGCTTGAGTCCGCTGACGACTCCGGCGTACCCGGGCGGGGCGTCACCGACGACGGTCCCGGTGGCGGTGACCATCACGGTGGCGAACCCGGCACCGATGGCGGCAAAGGCTGCAGCCATGGCCGTCCATGGGCTGGCGGGACCGAGCCGGGACAGTCCCGCGATGCCGACCACGACGAGGACCGTACCGGCGATCGCGGTGCGGCGCGCACCGTACCGGCGCAGCGCGGCGACCGCGGCGGGTGAGCCGAGGACCATGAGCACGGTCAGCGGGAGTACGCGCAGACCGCTGTCGAGTGGGTCGAGTCGAAGTACGTCCTGGAGGTAGAAGGTGGCCTTGAACAGCGCGCCGAACACGCCGGCGGTGGTGACCAGCAGGATCGCCATCGACGCGGTCACCGGTACGGACCGCGCTACGGCCGGCGGAATGAGCGGGTGTGTGGTGCGGCGTTCGTGGCAGGTGAGCACCGTGGTGACGCCGATGACGGCGAGGAATTCGAGCAGCGTCGGCACGGCGGTCCACCCCCGCGCGGGTACGTCGGCCAAGGCGTGGACCAGGAGGGCGAGCACGAGGGCCAGTAGGCCCGCGCTGGTGAGGTTGGGCCGTGGCGAGTCGGCACGTTGAGGTGCCGGCGTCCGTACGGCGAGGGCGAGGGCGGCGATGACGAACGCGAGGGGCACGTTGACCCAGAAGACGGCGCGCCATCCCAGATGAGCCACGAGAACACCGCCCAGGAGCGGGCCGGACCCTGCCGCCACCGCGATCGCACTGGTGCGGATGGCGATCGGCGTGCCGAGCCGGTCCGCGGGATACGCCAGCCGTAGCAGGGCGAGCGTCGCAGGTTGCAGGAACGCGGCGAACCCGCCCTGCACCGCGCGCAGGACGATCACCCAGCCGACGGCCGGCGCGAGCGCGATCCCGGCCGAGGCAGCCCCGAAACCGAGAACGCCGACGAACAGCAGGCGCGGGTGCCCGTACCGGTCCCCGAGGCGCCCGGCGATCACGAGTAACGCGGCCACGGCGACCAGATAGCCGGTGCTCGTCCACTGGATCTGCGCCACGCTCGCGCCGAGATCACGCTGCATGCCGGGCTGCGCCATGAGCAGGATGGTTCCGTCCAGCGCGACGATCACCGCGCCGACCACGCTGACCAGAAGTGCAATCTGCCGCTGTACGGGTGCGGTCATGAGGTCACCGGGCCGAGATGGGCGTCCAGAACTGCCGCGATGAGCCGGTCGCGTTGATTGTCGCCGGGGTCGCCGTCCAGCGGTGGGGCGCCAAGAGCGAGTGGCAGGCTGCCCCAGGCCCACAGCTGAGCCATGCCGTGCAGGTTTGACCACAGAGCGGCGGCAGTCACCGCAGGCGGCGGTCCGGCCTCATTCGGCCCGTCGGCACGTCGCGCGGCATCCGACTCCGATCGGCATCGGGCGACGAGTCCGGTGAAGTGCCCGAACAGCGGGAGGGTCGACTCGCGCAGCCTCGGCTGGTCCGATGCCTGCGCCGCGCCGTCGAGCAGGTCATGCCGCCACATGAGTTCGAACATGCCGCGGCGTTCCAGCGCGTACCCGACGTACGCCCGCGCGAGAGCCTCCAACTGGCCGCGCGGTGTGGTCGTACCGACGACGGCTGCCTCGAACATGGCTGCGAGATCCTCGAAGCCGCGACGGCCGATAGCCGAGAGCAGCGCGTGGTGCGTGGGGAAGTACCGACGCGGCGCCCCGTGCGACACCCCCGCCCGACGGGCGATTTCCCGCAGACCCACGGACGCGGAGCCCTCGGCCAGCACAAGGTCGACCCCGACATCGATCAACCGCTCCCGGAGGGAGCTCTCATCAGTCATAGACACTGTCTACCGTGCGCTCGTAGACAGTGTCTACTCATGGGGTGAGTGACCCTTCTCCTCAGCGGGTGGCGGAGCCTGCCTCGACTTGCTCGCTCACGGCGGCACGCTGATACGCCCTGGTCAGCCCGACCGAGGAGAGCTCAGGGCTGATGTCCCACCAGCGAACCCAGGCGTCGTCCACCGCCGCGCAGGCCCTGTACGGCGCGCACCGGGTCGGTACCGACCGCTTCGTTGGCCGCGGCGACGATGCGGGCGGCGATCAGCCGCAGTTGGGTGGCGTAGGCCGGGGAGGCAGGGCGCAGGTCCAACTGGCCGGTCTCCAGGTGGAAGGCGACCGCCTGCACATGGTCGGGCGGTTGCGGGACGATGGCTGCCGCGATGTCCGGCCAGGGCTCCAGCACGCTGCCGCCGACGGCCGGGAGGTCCCAGGCCCGCTCGGCCATCAGACCCTGGAGCACGGCGGCGAACCCGGACGGCTCCTGGCCGTCGCGCCGCGCGATCCGGGCCCGGCGGCGCCGCGGGGCGCGGGCCTCGCTCTGCTCGCGCTGCTTGGCGGCCTCCCTCGCGGACCGTAGCTTGACTCGGGTCGGCTCCGGACACCTCGCTGCCGCTCATGTCTGCCCCCACGGGGCGTAGCCGAGGTCCAGGTGACCGAGGCCTGCGAGACGCTGCACGGTCGCGACGGCCGACCTGGTGAACAGGCACTGCGCGGCGTGACCGTCGGGGCCAGGACGGCCTCGGCGAGGATGACCTCCTTGCGGGTGTCACAGCCGTCAGTGAGGTTCAGACCCCTGGTCCAGTGTTTGTACAGGCTGCGCTGATAGCCCTCACGCTGCTCATCGGCGACCGGCAGCTGATCGACCGCCGCGAACAACGGCAGCGCCACCGGCTCCACGGACGAACGGGTGGACGCGGTGCGGGCGTGCGCGGCGGGCATGGCGGCGAGCAGGGGCAGGGCGGCGAGGGCGAGCGCGGGAAGACCGCGCCGCAGCAGGTTCTTGATCACACAAGAGGTCGTAGCGGCCTGCGGTCGGGGCGGGGTGGGATACCGCGTTCAGCTCACCCGTGCGGGTGCCTGTGGCCAGCGTGCGCGCTCGGCCGGGAGGGGTCTCCGTTGCAGGCGGATTCCGGCCACAACATGCGTGTGTTGAGCGGTTGTTGATTGGCCTGGGCCAGCTTGGTGGCCGCAGGTCGCGGGGCCCTGCTGTGCCGCGAACGTTCAGCGATGGGTGGGCTGGTCCGGGCCTGCGGTGCGCCACTGGGCCCACCGCGGGTGAGGACGGCGCATCCCCGCGACCGGCCCGTCCCTTTCAGCACCTTCACTCCCCCACACAAGGAAGGACATGATGAGTCCGAACATCCGACGTGCGCTCACGACAGGCTCCGCTGTCGCCATCGCGGTCGCGGCGACCGTCTCTCTGGGTCTCAGTTCGTCCGCGGCGCAGCCCGCGGGCAAGCCCGATGCCCCGAAGGCGGCCGCCAAGGCCGCCGTCGACTCCAGCGATGAGATCGCTCAGGGGGGCCGGTACCGCATCGTCTCCGAGCGGTACGAAGCCCTCGACCTCGATCACAGCCAGACCGCCGACGGCTCGAAGGTCCAGACATGGGAACGCAACGAGTCGCCCGCCCAGATCTGGCGGTTCTGGGACGCCGGGGACGGCGGCCATCTCCTCGAAACCACCGTGCCCGACGGCGATGACAAGGTCCTCAACGCCGATGCGAACGACAACACGGCCAACCTGTGGAAGATGACCGGGGCCAATGGTGAGGGCAAGCAGCGCTGGCGCTTCGATGCGGTCGGCGGCGGCTGGTTCCAGGTCCGCAACGGCGCGGGCGGCTGCCTGACGGCCGGGGCCGCCGAGGGCGACCAGGTGACGGTCAAGGAATGCGGTGACGACCGCGCCCAGCTGTGGTGCCTGGAGTCCGCCGGGCCCAAGAGCGGCCCCACCGCCGAGAAGGGGATCCGGGGCGAGGTGGCCCGAAGCCTCGAGGCGGGCCAGAGCCCGGCGCGGGCCCGCACGGCCAAGCGCCAACCCGCCGCGGCGGGAGCTCCGAAGCGTGTACGCGCCGCGGCGGACTCGGTCAACACCGACTACCTCATCGTCGACGCCGCGCCCGCCCAGGCCAGCGGAATGACCGGTGTGAGCGTGCACTGGGTGGGCGATTCCAAGCGCAACCCGTACAAGACATGGGACTTGATCGAGGTCCTCGACGGTGACACCCGGGTGGCGTGGGAATGGGTGTGTCCCCAGACGTCGACCCGGTGTGATGGCGGCAATGGAGCGACCTTCGTCAACTCCGGCGCCCTGACGCCCGGCAAGAAGTACACGATCAAGTACCGCATCGACGCCGGCCGGATCAGCTGGGGCACGGTGGGCGCCCAGGTGGAGTTCGTCGCATGAGCGCCCTGGTGAAGAAGGCCGGCTGGCGGATGCACACCGCGGCCCGGATCACCGTTGTGGTGCTTGCTGCCTCACTGGTGTACTCCACCCCCGCCGTGGCCACAGGTGCACAGCCCGCTTCGCGGACCGTGCAGGGCGGGAGCGTTTCGAAGGCCGGTAATGAGCTGCCGACGGAATTCGCCAACGAGGTCATGAGGCTGATCGGCCGGATCCGCTACGAGATCACCGAACGGACTCCGATCGGTCACGGCCGCATGACCCACCGACTTCTCGGCCGAGGAGATGCGACCACCGGGCCCACCCGGAACTGGAGACTCATCGGCATCGGCAGGCTCATCGACGAACCCGAAGACGCTGTGCAGCTGATCGTTGACCCCGACGACGTGTACATCCAAGGCTTCTACCGGCCCGCGAACAATACGATCTACGTCTTCCCAGATGTTGACCTGCCCGCAGGCCTGATCCCCGGCACGCCTAACACGGTGAGGTTCGGCTTCGATCCGAACTACAGTGACCTGGCTGGCATCACCGTCAATCAGGGCAATATCGTCGGAGCGGTCGACGCCCTGAGGCGGGGCGATAACGTGGGCAGGACCGGCCCTATTCACCACGCGATGGAACTCATAGCGGTCACGTTCGCCGAAACCGCCCGCAACCGGCTCATCCTCGAAGAGGTGTTCAACGCACTGCGCGCCAACGGCGAGTGGCAGGTGGGGGCCCACGCCGATGCCATAAAGAAGTGGAACCAGATGGGTGCCGAAATCAGGGCCGCCATGGCCGATGGCGACTGGGACAGGGAGCGCAGAAGCTTCCACCTCGACGGCCAGCACGGCGGGCAGCTCCGGCCCTACAGCGCCGCGTTCCTGATGGGAGTCATCTTCGCGATCAAGAGACGGTAAGCCCCCGACCCGAGCACATGAAACGTGCCGCCTGGCCGCGCCCGCTGACCACAGCGGGCGCGGCATCAGGCCCAGCCCCGACACGGGCGTGCTGCGGCGTGAGTGCGGGCCGAAGGGAGGTGTGGAAGCAGGGGGTTCCAGATTACGTGCGGCCGGTGGAGCCCGGCGTCGGCGGCCGCCTCGCGGCCAGCACCGCGAGAACCCTCTTGGACCGCACGCCCCGTCCGTCCGGCAGAGCCACGACCCGGTGGGCCGGAGCCAGGTACACGGCCCACCGGTGGAGCCCACGGCCGCGGCATCGCCAGGCTCGACGCGGCACCTACGCGGCCCGGTCCTCGTCACCGTGCCGGACGGCCTTCTTCACGTCTTCGCCGCGGTCTTCTTGGCGAAGGTCTTCTTCGCGGGCCGTTTCGGCTTGAGCTCGTGGACGTCGGCTTCGCCCCGTGAGGTGCGGGCGCGCTGCACGGACTGCTCCAGCGCGGCCATCAGGTCGACGACGTCGTCCGCCGGGGCTTCCTCCGGCTCCGCCCGCGGTGGCTGCTTACCTTCCGACTTGGCCTGGATGACCTCCTCCAGGGCCGCGGTGTAGCGGTCTGTGGCCCGCGCGGCGCCCTCGGCGCGTCATGGAGTCGATGAGCAGGACCGAGTTCATGGGCTGCGGAAGTCTTCGACGGGGTTGAGGTAGGCGGCGTCGAGCGGTTGGTCGGTGAAGAAGCGGGCCATCAGGTCGGCCAGGTCGGTGTCGCGTTCGATCTGGACGAGGTGGTCGGCCTCTTTGATGGTGGTGAACCGGGCGCCAAGGTTGTCAGCGACGCGTCGTCCCACCGGAGGTGGGGTGATGGTGTCGTGTTCGCCGGTGAAGACGAGCACAGGCGCGGTGAGTGCCGGCTCGGGCAGGCTCCAGGGGTGGGTCAGGAGGCGTTCGTGGTGGGTGATGTCCATCGCGAGTTCGCGCTCGGTGAGGGTCGCGAACCTCTGGCGCATGAGGCGTGCGACGGCGGCCCGCCGCCGTACGATGCCGTGGTCGGGTGGGGCCATGAACTGCTCGACCATGTTCTGGGCCAGGTCGTCGAACTGTCCCTCGTCGACCATGCGGCGCCATCGCTTTGCTGCGGCCGTGTACTCGGGTGAGATCTCGGTGGCGGTTCCTCCCAGCATCAGACGCGCGATGCGGTCCGGGTGCCGCTGGGCGAAGCGGAGGGCGATGGAGGCTCCGAAGCAGGCCCCGAACACGTTGACTCGCCCGAGGGACAGGGCCTCGGTGGCGTGGCGGACGGTGTCGGCGAGGAAGTCCATGCCGTACTCGACGGGCAGGGGGTCCGCGTCCCCGTAGCCGGGCAGTTCGAGCGTCAGCACGGTGGCGTGCGGCAGAAGCCATCGCTCATAGCGCAGCCAGGAGAACCGGTCCTGCGAGGATCCGCCGAGAATGATCAGGGGTTCGGTCGAGGAGGGCCCCGGGGCGGCCGCGCGGGCCAGGAACCGGAATCCGCGGTAGTCCAGTTCTCTGTCTGTCACTTCAGTGGCGCTGTTGTGAGACACCCCGTCTGCATACCGGTAGATCCACGCCCTGGGGGGGTGGTTTCCCGACCGCTTCCTCCGTACGGGCGTCAACTCTTCGCACCGGGGCCGCCCCTCCGGGCGGTGGAAGGCGTTCCGCAGCATGATCACCCGGGTTGGTGTGCTCATACTCGGCCGCATGCGGATCCTCTTGGTGACCTGGGGCTCGACCGGGGACGTGCTCCCCTACGCCGGGCTGGGCGCACGGCTGAAGGCCGCCGGCCATGAGGTGGTGACCGCCACTTCCGAACGCCACGCATCACGCTTCCGCCTCCACGGTATGCCCGTCCACGTGCTGCCACTCGCCCGGCACGAGCAATCCGCCCTGTCTGCCGACCGGTTCGACCGGTGGCAGAGCCCTGCCCGTCTCCGGCGCAGACTGCGCAACGCCCAGGCCATGGCCCAGGTGATGGCCCGGGGAGTCCTCGAAGCCGTTGCGGACGGCGTGGATGTGATCCTTTCCCACCCCCTGCTCCACCCCGTGTGCGCGGTGATCGCCGAAGGCACGGGCCTGCTCTGTGTCGGGGTCTACACGGCGTCCCATGGGATGGTTGTGCCGCGACTGAGTGCCGGGCGGGCGGCTCCAGCTCGCGGGTACCGGGCCGCCGAGCGGCTGGTGTGGGCCGCGATGGATCCCATGTACAGGCCCGCGCTGTCCTGGCTCGGGAGGGAACTGGGGTTGCGGGGGCCGAAGGCCCGGACCCTCGGCAGTGTCCTGCCCGGGCAGCGTGTTCTGCACGGGTACAGCGCCGCTCTGCTGCCGAAGCAACGCGTCCTGCCGGACGGGCACGCTTGCGCGGGGTACTGGTGGCCGGTCCGGGACGACGCTTGGCGCCCCGACGGGCAGCTCACCGATTTCCTCACCTCGGGGCCCGCCCCCGTGTACTTCGGGTTCGGGAGCGTCTCGCCCGGGAACGCAGGGCAACTCGGCGACACGATCAAGAAGACCGTCCGCAGGCTCGGCGTGCGCGCGGTGGTACAGGCGGGCTGGCAGGGCCTGGACGTCTGCGGCGATGACATCCTCACCATCGCAGAGTGCCCCCACGACTGGCTCTTCCCCCGCATGGCCGCGCTGGTCCACCACGCCGGCCCCGGCACCGTGGGTGCCGGCCTGAAGGCCGGGGTTCCCGCCGTGCCCGTACCCCTCGCATACGACCAGCCCTTCTGGGCCCGCCGCCTGACCGCCCTGCGGCTGTCCCCGACCTACCTCAACGCCCGCCGCCTGACAGCGGACCAGCTCACTGCCGCCCTGCGCGCGACGCTGCACGACCAGCAGTACCGTGATCGCTGCACCAGGCTCTCCCAGATCATCGCGAGCGAGGACGCAGCGGCAGCGGTCCTCCGTACCTGCTCTGCCTTTTCGAGGGCCGCGTGAAGCGGGCCGTGATTCGTTCGAGTGATCGCGGGACCTGTGGCCAGGGGCCCGGGGCCGTGGGCTCGGACCATATGGACACCTGAAGACAGCTTCTAGGACATGTGCCGTGCGGTACTGCGGTGCCCGCTCGCCAGCGCCACAGACCACTCACCAAGATCCGGACCAGGCGCGGACCAACTCAGCTCCGCACCAGCCAATTCCGTCCTTCTCCGCTGTCAGAGGCAGGGGCGTGCAGGTACCACCAGCAGACCAAGAATCTGCCGACATGGCATCAACACACAGCAGGACCGGCCGAGCCACTCCCACTTCAACCAGGTTGTCGACCTACTACAACTCGGCAACTCTCACTGCGAGCACTCGCACGCCTCACGCCACCAAGTCAGCACGAGTCCAATCCCTGACCCCGTCCCTGCACGCCCCGTGCGCCTGCGACCAGCCGGAACGAGTCCGAAACAGAACCTGACGCACCATCAGCAAAGTCAGCATTAGGTCAGCAAGAGTCCGACTGAAGCTGACCACACGCGCCCACAGCCTGGAATCACGCTCGATGCCGTCAAGGTCACGATCGGGCGGCCGAAGGCCCTCACTCTGCGGGTCCGACGCCCCCTTCACCGGTCGCGCTCGCCTGCCGCACCGAACCGCCACCTACGCGCGTTCCCGCAGGTCAGCGCACCCTCCCCCGAGGCTTCAACGCCACCGGCGGCAGCTCCGGGGCCGGGAGCGGGGCTCCGTCGTAGCCCTTCACCTCGCCGAAGCGGGAGCCCGTCATCCAGTCGGCGCGGGCCTGTTCGATGTCGGCCTGGGTGCGGCCGATGAAGTTCCACCACATGATGAGCTCCTCCTCGAACGGCTCGCCGCCGAGGAGCATGAGGCTGGTGTCGGACGCGGCGCGTACGGGGAGTTCGGTGCGGCCGCAGCCCAGGTAGAGCATGGAGCCGGGGAGTAGCGGGACGCCGTCCACGTGGGCCTCGCCGGACATGGACAGGACGGCGTACTCGAAGTCGGTTTCGAGGGGGAGGCGCAGGTCGGCGCCCTGGGTGAGGGTCAGGTCCGCACCGACGATGGGGGTGTACGTCGTACCGGGCGACGTGGCGCCGTCGAGGGAGCCGAGCAGGAGCTTCGCGCTCAGGCCCGGCGCGGTGACGACCGGCAGGTCGGGGTGGTGCTCGAAGTGCGGCTCGGTGTGCCGGTGGGCGTCCGGCAGCGCCACCCAGAGCTGCGCGCCGTGCAGGAGGCGGGCGTGGGCCTTGGGGCTCTCCTCGGAGTGGGAGATGGCCCGGCCCGACGTCATCAGGCCCAGCTCGCGGGGGCGGACCGTCTGCAGGCTGCCGGTGCTGTCGCGGTGCAGGACCTCGCCCTCGTGCAGCCAGGACACGGTCTGCAGGCCCATGTGGGGGTGCGGTGGCACCTGCATGCCGGGCTCGTCGGCGATGTCGTCGGGGCCGTAGTGATCGACGAAGCACCAGGCGCCCACCATGCGCCGCCCCAGGTTCGGCAGGAGTCGGCGCACCTCGGTGGACTCGCCGAGCTGCACGCGTCGAGGACTGAGGAGTTCCCGCACCGGTTCCGCGACGACGAACCCGCGGCCGCCGCACTGGGCCGGCACCGCCTCGCGATCAAGATTGCTCATGCCGCCCAACCTAGCCCCGACGGGGCCGGAGCGTCAGCATCCGCTTTCGTGCCGTCCGGCGCCGATGCGGGCCCCGCCCCCGTACCGCCGCCCTCCGCCACCCACACGTAGTGGAATATTCAATTACCTAGTGCTGTTGTGTGCCGTCGAGGAGGCAAACAGTGAACATCACCTACTACGACCACGGCACCGCCGCCGAGCGCTGGGAGCGGGCGGGGCAGTTCTTCGACGCCAAGGAGTACGCGACGGCGGCGCGCATCCTCGCCCCGCTGGCCGACGAGGTGCCCGAGCAGGTCGCGCCGCGGCTGCTGCTCGCCCGCGCCTACTACCACTCGGCCCAGCTGCGCCGCGCCGAGACCGAGCTGCGCGCGGTCCTGGAGCTCGACCCCGTCGAGAGCTACGCCCGGCTGATGCTGGGCCGCACCCTCGAACGGCAGGGCCGGGACGCGGAGGCCGTACCGCACCTGCGGATGGCCGCCGCGCTGGACGGCGAGCTGGTTCTGTAGCCGGGAGGCCGGGGCCACGGGCAGCCGGGGGGCCGGGGCCACGAGCAGCCCGGAGGCCGGGGCCACGAGCCGTGCGGCCCGGGCCCGCCCCGGCCTCACGGCTCGCCCAGGGTGAAGCCCACCACCGCCCCTCCCCCGGGCCTCGCCCTGGCGAACACCGTGCCGCCGTGGACGCCCGCCACGTCCCGGACGATGGACAGGCCGAGGCCCGAGCCGGGGAGGCTGCGCGCGGCCGGGGCGCGGTAGAAGCGGTCGAAGACGCGGGCGAGGTCGGTGGGCGCGATGCCGGGGCCCCGGTCGTGGACCTCGACGCGGCCGGTGGAGACCCACAGCTCGATGGGGGCGGTGCCGTCGCGGTCGAACTTGGCGGCGTTCTCCAAGAGGTTGGTGATGGCGCCCTTGACCGCGGCGGGGCGGGCCCGTACGGGCTCCTCGTCCCGGGCGTGGACCGCGATCTCACGGCCGGTGCGGCGGCGCGCCACCGCCGCGGCCTCTTCGGCGACCTCGGCAAGGACGACGTCGACGGGCGGTTCGTCGTCGTGGCGGCCCGCCGCGATGGCGACGAGTTCGTTGACGAGGTCGGTGAGTTCACGCGACTCGTCGGCCAGGTCGCCGACCAGCTCCGCCCGCACGGGCGGCGGCAGTTCGTCGATGCGGCGCAGCAGCGCGATGTTCGTCCGCAGCGAGGTGAGCGGCGTGCGCAGCTCGTGCCCCGCGTCCTGGACGAGCCGCCGCTGGTCGTCCTCGGCCTGCGCGAGACGGCCCAGCATGCGGTCGAAGGAGCGGCCGAGCCGCCCCACCTCGTCGCTGCCCGCCACCGGCACCTGCCGGTCGACGCGGCCGGTCTGCGCCACGTCCTCGGCCGCGTGGGCGAGCCGCACCAGACGCCGGGTGATCCGGCGGGCCAGCCACCACCCCGCCACCGCGGCGGCGAGCACCACGAGCGTGGCGAGCAGCAGCGTGCGCCGCTGGAGGCTGTGCAGCAGGTCCTCGGTGTCGCTGAACTGCCGTGCCACCTGGACGGCGCCCTGGCCTTCGCCGAGGGAGACGGTGACGAGCCAGTAGTCCCCGCGGGCGAGTTCGACGTCGCGGCGCGTCACCACGCCCGCCCGCTCCTCGGCGGCCGTCGCGCGTTCCTCGTCGCCCACCGGCAGGCGGCGTCTGCCGCGCTCGGTGACCCCGCCGCGCGGGCCGAGGACCTGGGCGTCGGAGCGGGTGGGCCGCAGCAGGTCGTCGCGTATGCCGTCGCCGTCGAGGTCGGAGACGACGGTGATGCCCGTACGGTGTCTGCGCACCTGCTGGCGCAGGTCCTCGACGACCTCGTTGAAGGCGGCGTGCTGGTCGCGGCGGATGAGGCGGGCCGCGGCGTCGTAGCTGAGGAAGCCCACCAGCAGGGTCACGACGACGGCGACCGCGGCGAAGGAGGCGGCGAGCCGCGTGCCGAGGCTGACCCCGATCCGGGCGCGCGCCCGGCGGGCCCCGTCGGCGGCGTCCGGTGTGCCGCGGCCGCCGCCGCTCACGACGCCCGCAGGACGTAGCCGACGCCCCGCAGGGTGTGGATGAGCGGCGGCGCCCCGGGCACGTCGAGCTTGCGGCGTAGATAGCCCACGTACACGGCGAGGTTCTTGGAGCTCGGCCCGAAGTCGTAGCCCCAGATGCGGTCGTAGATCGTGGCGTGGTCTAGGACGAGGCCCTCGTTGCGGGCCAGCAGGTGCAGGAGGTCGAACTCGGTGCGGGTGAGCCCCACTTCGCGCGGGCCGCGCCAGACGCGGCGGGCCCCGGGGTCGAGGCGCAGGTCGCCCGCCGTGACGACGCCGTCCGGCTCCTCGCCCACGCCCCCGCCGGGCAGGGCCGCTCCGTCCGCCCGGCGCAGCAGCGCGCGCAGCCGGGCGAAGACCTCGTCGACCTCGAAGGGCTTGGCCACGTAGTCGTCGGCGCCCGCGTCGAGCCCGGCCACGCGGTCGGCGGTCTCCACCCGGGCGGTGAGCATCAGGACGGGCGTCCTGCTGCCTTCGGCACGCAGCACCCGGCACACCTGGAGGCCGTCGATGCCGGGCATCATCACGTCCAGGACGAGCAGGTCCGGCGGTTGCCGGTGCACGGCCGCGAGCGCCTGGACGCCGTCGGCGACGGCCGTGACGCGGTAGCCCTCCAAGGTCAGGGCGCGCTCCAGGGCGTTGCGGATGGCGCGGTCGTCCTCGGCGAGCAGCACGGTGTGCGGTGGACCGCCGGGCGTCGGCGTGTTGCTGAACGGCTCGGTGTGCGGCATCCCGTTAGTCTGCCAACCGCCCCTGTTCCACCGGCGCGCGGCCGCGTTCTTACCGTCCTCTCACCGTGGCCGGAATCCCGGCTTACCCGGGCGCGGGAAAGTGGCCTGCGTTTGCGCCGTGTCATTGGGCCGCGCGTCCCGACCCACGCGCGGATCTGTCGAGCACCGCCGAGGGGAAAGCTCCGCATGAAGGCTCTGAAGGTCGTGTTCCTGCTGCACAACGCGTACGGAGTGGGGGGCACCATCCGCACCACCCTCAACCTCGCGTCCGCGTTGTCCGAGCGCCACGACGTCACCATCGTCTCGCTGATGCGCCACCGCGAGCGGCCGCGCTTCGAGGTCGACCCGCGGGTGCGGCTCGTACCGCTGGTGGACGTCCGGGCAGGGAGCGCGGACACGCTCGATCCGCTGTTCGCCGAGCCCGCCGAGGCGTTCCCTTCGGCGGAGCGGCGCCACCACCAGTACACGCGCCTGCACGACGCGCGCGTCGCCGCGTATCTGCGGCGCTGCGACGCGGACGTGATCGTCGGTACGCGGCCGGGCATCAATGTGTACCTCGCGCGGTTCGGCCCGCGCCGCGCGCTGCTCGTCGGTCAGGAGCACCTGCGGCACGACGCGCACAGCAAGCGGCTGCGCGCCCAACTCGCGCGCCACTACCGCCGTCTCGACGCCCTGGTGACGACCACGGAGGCCGACGCGGACGTCTACCGCAGGCGGATGCCGCTGCCGGGGGTGCGGATCCTGAGCATCCCGAACATGGTGCCCAGGCCCCAGGTCCCGCCCTCGGACGGCACCGCCAAGGTCGTCGCCGCGGCGGGGCGGCTCGTGCCCGGCAAGCGGTTCGACCTGCTGGTGTCGGCGTTCGCCACGGTCGCGGAGCGGCACCCCGACTGGCGGCTGCGGATCTACGGCGGCGGCGGGCAGAAGGAGCCGCTGGAGCGCGCGGTCGAGGAGCTGGGCCTTGGCGGGCAGGTGGAGCTGATGGGGGTGCGCTCGCCGATCGAGCCGGAGTTCGCGCGGGCCTCCGTGGTCGCGTCCGCCTCCGACGCCGAGTCGTTCGGCATGACGCTGGTGGAGGCCATGCGGTGCGGCGTGCCGGTGGTGAGCACCGACTGCCCGCTCGGCCCCGCCGAGATCGTCAGCGACGGCCACGACGGCCGCCTGGTGCCGACGGGTGACGAGGGCGCGCTCGCCAAGGCGCTGCTCGAACTCATCGAGGACGCGCCGCGGCGGCGCGCGATGGGCGCCGCCGCCCTGGAGAGCGCCCGCAGATACGACCCGGAGCCGATCGCGGCCCGGCACGAACGCCTCTTCGCCGAGCTGCGCTCCACCCGCCGCCGACGGGCCTGGCGGCGGCTCCTGCCCGCGCGGGCGCGGCGCGCGCTGCGGCGGCTGCGGGGGCCGGGCGGGGGCGGTGCCGCGGTCCCGGCGCCGTCCGCGGAAGGCTCCGCGGGGCCGGACCGGGCGGTGCGCGAGAGCCGGACACCGGTCACCGCCGGCACCAACTGAAGCGGCCGGGCGGCTCCGTGGCGGTGGGGCTCCGAGGTGTCCTCGGCGCCGCGGCGCTGACGGGCCGCACGGGGCGCGCGGAAACTCGGTGGACAGCGGATCCGGCCGACGGGTGGGATGGGGCACCTTCCACCAGGTCGACGAAGGCGCCGGGCACACGGCCCGGCCGAGGAGTTCCCGTGTCATCGAGCGGTACCGACGAGACGTACGACAAGCAGGACATCGTCAAGCAGGACATCGACCAGCGCGCCACCGACGAGCAGGACATCAGCGAGCAGGGCAGCGGCGAGCACGACGTCCCGGACGCCCTGGACGACGACGAGGTCGCGGTCACCATCGACGAGCCGCTGGTACGGCGCCTCCTCGCGGCGCAGTTCCCGCGCTGGGCCCACCTGCCCGTGACCCCGGTGCCGCGTTCCGGCATGGACAACGCGACCTTCCGCCTGGGCGACGACATGGCGCTGCGGCTGCCCCGCTACGCCCGCTGGACCGGCCAGGTCGAGCGGGAGCAGCGCTGGCTGCCCTGGCTGGCTCCGCAGTTGCCGCTCGCGGTCTCGCAGCCGCTGGCGCAGGGCGAGCCGGGCGAGGGGTATCCGTTCCCGTGGTCGGTCTGCCGCTGGCTTCCGGGGGAGCCCGCGACGACGGACGGCCTGGCGGATCCGCAGGAAGCCGCGGTGCAACTCGCCGATTTCATCAGGGCGTTGCAGCGGATCGACGCGACGGACGGGCCGCCGCCGCAGTGGAGCAATGCCTTCCGGGGCACGCGCGTGGGCACCGAGTGCCCGCAGCTGGCCGCCGACTCCACGGTGCGGGCGAAGATCGCGAAGCTGGACGGCACGGTCGACACCGACGCGGTCACGGCGGTGTGGGAGCAGGCCCTCGCCGCGCCCGCCTGGGACGGTCCGCCGGTGTGGCTGCACGGCGACCTGGCGACCGGCAACCTGCTGGCGGTCGAGGGGCGGCTCAGCGCCGTCATCGACTTCGGGACGCTGGCCGTGGGCGACCCGGCGTGCGATCTGATCCCGGCGTGGATGTTCCTGCCCGCGAAGGCCCGCGCCGCGTTCCGGGCGGCGGTCGGCGCCGACGACGCGACGTGGGCGCGCGGGCGGGGCATCGCGCTCGCCGGGTCGCTGCCGGTCCCCGACGACCCGTTCTTCCAGCAGGACCCGGCGCGTGTGACGACGGCGCTCCGGCATCTGGAGGCGATCCTCGCGGACGGCTGACCGGACGAGGCCGTTTCGTCCCCTTCGCTCCTGGGAACCCGCCGCCGCATGGAAACGGTGCCCCTGCGACAGGACTGGATCCACCGGGCCGCGTGTGCTGATGAGGACCCCGAGCTGTTCTTCCCCGTCGGCACCTCCGGACCGGCCGAGCAGGAACAGGAGGAGGCCAAACGCATCTGCGCGCACTGCACGGTGGCGCGTGAGTGCCTCACGTACGCGCTGAGCTCCGGCCAGACGTCGGGGGTCTGGGGCGGCAAGGGCGAGGACGAGCTCGCGGCGCTGCGGCCCTCCCGGGCCGCGCGGAGGCGGGCGTAGGGGCACGGCCGCCGGCCGGCCGTGCCCCGCTGACGGGGCGGCTCCCGGCCGGCCACCGCCGCCGGGGAGCCCGTCAGCCCCGGTACGTCTCCAGGAGCCGCAGCCACACCTCGCTGATCGTCGGGTACGCCGGGACCGCATGCCACAGGCGGTCGATGGGCACCTCGCCCGCGATGGCGACCGTGGCGGAGTGGATGAGCTCGCCGACGCCGGGGCCGACGAAGGTGACGCCGAGGACGACCTCGCGGTCCAGGTCGACGACCATGCGGGCGCGGCCCCGGTACCCGTCGGCGTACAGGCCCGACCCGGCGACGGACGCGAGGTCGTAGTCGACGGCGCGCACGCGGTGGCCCGCCTCCTCGGCGGCGGCGAGGGTGAGGCCCGCCGACGCCGCCTCCGGGTCGGTGAAGACGACCTGCGGGACGGCGTCGTGGTCGGCGGTCGCGCTGTGGGCGCCCCACCGGTCGGTCTCCAGGATCGGCACCCGCCGGGCGCGGGCGGCGATCGCCGCGCCCGCGATCCGTGCCTGGTACTTGCCCTGGTGGGTCAGCAGCGCCCGGTGGTTCACATCGCCCACGGCGTACAGCCAGTCGCTGCCCGCGACCTGGCAGCTGTCGTCGACGGACAGCCACGCGCCGGGCTCCAGGCCGACCGTGTCCAGGCCGAGGTCGTCGGTGCGCGGGGCGCGGCCGGTGGCGAAGAGGACCTCGTCGGCCTCGATCCGGTCGCCGCCGTCGAGCTCGACGGTGACCGCGGCGCCGTCCCGGCGCACCGCCTTCACCGAGGTGTCCGTCCGCACGTCCGTGCCCGCCTCGCGCAGCGCCTCCGCGACGAGCTCCCCGGCGAACGGCTCCATCTTGGGCAGCAGGCCCTCGCCGCGCACCAGCAGGGTCACCCGGGAGCCGAGCGCCTGCCAGACCGTGGCCATCTCCACGCCGACCACGCCGCCGCCGACCACGACCAGGCGGCCGGGCACGTGGTCGGCGCTGGTCGCCTCGCGGCTGGTCCACGGCTTGGCGTCGGCGGCGCCGGGCAGGTCGGGGACCACGGCCCGGCTGCCGGTGCACACCGCGACGGCGTGCCGGGCCGCCAGGTGCGTGACGGTCCCGTCGGCGGCGGTCACGCTCACCCGGCGCGCGCCCGCGAGCCGGCCGTGGCCGCGGAACAGGTCCACGCCGATCGAGTCCAGCCAGCCGACCTGGCCGTCGTCCTTCCAGTGGGAGGCGTACGCGTCCCGGTGGGCGAGGACGGCGGACGCGTCGAGGGCGCCCTCGACGAGGTGGCGCAGGCCCGGCACGCGGCGCGCGTCCGCGCGGGCCACGACGGGCCGCAGCAGCGCCTTGCTGGGCATGCAGGCCCAGTACGAGCACTCGCCGCCGACCAGCTCGCTCTCCACGATCGCCGCGCTGAGGCCCGCCGCGCGCGCCCGGTCGGCGACGTTCTCCCCCACTGGTCCGGCCCCGATGACCACTACGTCGTACGTGTTGTCCGCTGCTGCGCCCGTGGCGTCCGTGGATTGCGTCATGGGGCCAGTCTGGTGCCAGGTGTGCGGCGTGGCCACACGGGTACGCGCGCGGAATACGGCCGCCGCCGCGGCCGTTGTGCACGACGGCTTCGCCCCCACCAGGAAGAGAGACTCATCATGAGCACGACCGTGGAGCTCACGAAGGAAAACTTCGACCAGACGATGACGGAGAACGACTTCGTACTGATCGACTTCTGGGCGTCCTGGTGCGGGCCCTGCCGCCAGTTCGCTCCGGTCTACGAGAAGGCCGCTGAGGCCAACCCGGACCTGATCTTCGGCAAGGTCGACACGGAGGCACAGCCGGAGCTCGCCGCTGCCTTCGGCATCCAGTCGATTCCCACCCTGATGATCGTCCGGGACCAGGTCGCGGTGTTCGCGCAGCCGGGCGCGCTGCCGGAGTCCGCCCTGGAGGACGTGATCGGGCAGGCCCGGCGGCTCGACATGGACGAGGTCCGCAAGTCGGTCGCGGAGCAGCAGGCCAAGGAGCAGGAGGCGTAACACCTGCTCCGGGGCGCCGGGCCGGGGCTCAGCTCGACTCGCGGTGCACCACGCTCGCACCGAGGACGTCGTGGACCTCCGGCCGCGCCCCGGGCTCCCGCACCACCCGGTCGACCAGCTCGGCCAGGCCGCGGCCCGACGGCAGCTCGATGCGGACGCTGCTCAGGCGCGGGCGGAGGAGCCGCCCGAGCATCAGGTCGTCGGCGCCCACGACGGCCGCGTCGTCCGGGACGCGTATGCTCTCGTCCTGGAGGGCGCGCATGAGGAGCATCGCGTACTCGTCGTTGTACGCGAAGACGGCGTCGAGGCCGAGCCCGCGCCAGCGGCCCGCGAGCCGGGCCGCGGAGTCCTCGCCGTAGCCCAGCGGCAGCTCGGTCACCCCGCCGTCGCCCGCGCCGCGCACGGCGGCCCGCACGCCGTCGAGGCGCGGCCGCGAGAAGGGTTCGAGCCCGGGCTCCTCGGGGACCACGACGCCTATGCGGCGGCGGCCGCGGGCGAGCAGGTGCTCGGCGGCGCTGCGGCCGACCAGGCGCTGGTCCATGAGCAGCGCGTGCGCCCCCTCGGCGCGCTGCGGGCCGAGCGTGAACACCGCCTTGGCGCCCGAGCGCTTGAGGACGGAGACGCCGCGGGCGCCGAGCGCGGTCGCGTCGGGGGCGAGCACCGCGACCGGGCGCAGCTCGGCCCAGGCGCGGGCGGCCTCCTCGCCGGTGAGGCCGAGGCTGCCGTACTGCACGACGGTGTAGTCGAACCGGCTGAGCGCCCACTGGAGTTCGCTGAAGAACTCGCTGAAGAGCGGGCCCACGGGGATCTGGGGCGTGGGCATGAGGACCATGCGGGTGTGCCCGGCGCGCAGGCTGCGGGCGGCCGCGTGCGGAACGTAGCCGAGCTCCTTGGCGGCCTCGCGGACGCGGCGGCGGGTGGGCTCGCTGATGCGCACGGCACTGGTGTTGTTCAGGACGTAGCTCACGGTGGCGCGCGAGACGCCCGCGAGGCGGGCGACGTCGGCGCTGGTCGGAACGGAGTGCGGCACGCGCTGCTCGGCGTCCTGCGGCTCGGGGTCGGGTGGCGGGCTCGGCGCGGTCGGCGCCGGGTCCGGCGCGGCCTGCTGCTTCGGTATCTGCACCATGACGAAGGCAATCCTTCCAGACGGCCCCGGGGCGCACCCAGGCGGGCGCGGGGGCGCTGCCGGGCAGTCGACGGGGCACGGGCGCGCACGCCATCGTGGCTGGTAGCGCGGGAGGTCACGCACGCCGCTGCCCGCGCACACGCGGCTCGGCCGGGGCGGCACACGCCGCTCACGCGCGCCGCGGCCCGGCGCAGCGCGCGCGGCGGACGGGGGTGAACTCCGCCGCCCCGATACCGCGTTGGCCCGCCGGAAGCTACCGTGCGGTAAGCAACCGCGGCCGCGCCGCCCGACCGAAGGTGCCCCGACATGAGCAGCGACCGTTCCGAAGGCCTCGCGGAGACCGTCCGCGCGCTCAGCGCGGGCGAGGTGTCCGCACGCGAACTCACCGAGCGGACGCTGAACCGGATCCTGGCGACGCAGCCCACGCTCAACGCCTTCCGCGTGGTGCGCGCCGAGGCCGCGCTCGCCGAAGCGGACGCCGCCGACCGGCAGTTGGCGAGCGGCGCCCGTGCCCCGCTGCTCGGGGTGCCGCTCGCGGTGAAGGACGACACGGACGTGGCGGGCGAGCCGACGGCGTTCGGCTGCCCCGGCGACTTCCCGCCCAAGGCGCGGGACGCGGAGGCGGTGCGCAGGCTGCGGGCCGCGGGCGCGGTCATCGTCGGCAAGACCAACACGTGCGAGCTGGGGCAGTGGCCGTTCACGGAAGGTCCCGCCTTCGGCGCCACCCGCAATCCGTGGAACACCGGTCACACGCCGGGCGGTTCGTCGGGCGGCTCGGCCGCGGCGGTCGCGGCGGGCCTGGTCCCGGTGGCGCTCGGCTCGGACGGCGCGGGCTCGGTGCGGATCCCGGCCGCGTGGACCCATCTCGTGGGGGTCAAGCCGCAGCGCGGACGCATCTCGACGTGGCCGTGGCCCGAGGCGTTCAACGGGATCACCGTCAACGGCCCGCTCGCGCGCACCGTGGCCGACGCCGCGCTGCTCCTGGACGCGGCGAGCGGCAACCACCGGGACGATCCGCACCAGCCGTCCGCGATCCGCGCCGCCGAGGCCGCCGCGCGCGAGCCGGGCAGGCTGCGCGTCGCGCTCTCCCTGCGCACCCCGTTCACGGCCACGCCCAAGCGGCTGCACCCCCTCGTGCGCGCCAAGGTCGTGGAGCTCGCCGACCGCCTGGCCGCGCTCGGGCACGACGTGGAGGAGGCCGACCCGCGCTACGGCCAGATCGGCCTGGCCTTCGTGCCCCGGGCCACGGCGGGCGTCGCCGACTGGGTGCGCGAGGTGCCCGACCCCGCCCTGCTCGACCCGCGCACCAAGGAGGCCGCCCGGCTCGGGCGGCTGCTCGGCGGTGCGCCGCTGCGGCTCTCCCGGCGGGCGGAGGCGACCCTGCAGCGCCGGGTCGGCGCCGTCTTCGCCAGGTACGACGTGGTCCTCGCGCCCACGACGGCCACCCCGCCGCCGCCCGTCGGGGCCCTCGCGGGGCTCAGCGGTTGGCGCACGGACCAGGCGATGATCGCGGCGTGCCCGTACGCGTGGCCGTGGAACGTGCTCGGCTGGCCGGGGGTGAACGTCCCCGCGGGCCGGGTCGCGGGCGGCCTCCCGGTGGGCGCCCAGCTCCTCGGCCCCGCGGGCAGCGAGCCGCTGCTCATCTCCCTGGCGGCCCAGCTGGAGGCGGACCGGCGCTGGCACGCGCACTGGCCGGAGCTCGCGGGCACGCGTACGGCGCCCTGAGAGGGCGCGCCGAAGCCTTTGGCGGCGCCCGAAAATGCCGTGCGTCTCATGACTGCGCCGTCTACCGTCTGGCCCGTGCAGCTCTACGAGATCCACATCCACGGTTTCGCCGACACAGAAGCGGCGCTCGCGCTCCAGGAACCCCTCGCCCGCCTGCTGTGTCCCGTCGAGGACCACGCCGGGCCCTGCGAGGTGCCCTGGGGCTTCACCGCGGGTGACGGCTCCCTGGTGCTCGGCATCTACGCGAGCGCCGCGAAGGCGGTGGAGGTGACGGACCGGGTGCGGTCCTTCGTGGGCGGCGCCCACCCGGCCGTCCTGGGCGGGCCGACCAGCGACGTCTTCGACGAACTCGCGGAGCAGTACCGCGTCGAGCACCCCGCGCCCCGCGGCTGACCGGCGCTCCTCCAGGGGCGGACGTGCCGTTTCGGCCATCCCGTGCGGGAACGGCACGCGCGTGGTCTATTGGAAGAAACCCCTCGTGTGGTGCGTGAACGGACGGCGTGGCGCGGCCGTCGTTCACCACAACGGCACTTCCCGGCCACCCGGGGCCGTCTTGTGCGAAATAGCTTCAAGGTCTTGGGTGTTACGAGCGCTGCCCGGACGCGACGTCCGGGCCGCCCGGAACAGGAGGACCCCCGGCATGCCAGAAGGAGACTGTACGAACCGTCGCGTGCGTCCTCGGGACGCCGTGACCGAGGCGGAGGTCGAGGCCCTGGTGCGCGGCATCTGCTTCAAGAACGGACCGCCCGCCACCGTCGGCGTCGAGTTGGAATGGCTCGTCCACGACCGGCACTCACCGCGCCTTCCCGTCACGTCCGCCCGCGTCGAGACCGCCCGCGCGGCCCTGCGGACCCAATCCCTGCACTCGGCGGTCACCGTGGAACCCGGCGGTCAGCTGGAGCTCAGCTCGCTGCCCGCCGCCTCGCTCATGGAGTGCGTATCGGCCGTGACGGCCGATCTCACCGTCGTCCGTGACACGCTCCGCCCCCTGGACCTCACGCTCACCGGCCTCGGCGCCGACCCGTGGCGCGCCCCGACGCGGCTGCTGCGGGAGCCGCGCTACGACGCCATGGAGTGCTGGCTCGACCGCGCGGGCGAGGCGGGCCGCCGCATGATGTGCTCCACGGCGTCCGTGCAGATCTGCCTGGACGCCGGGTACGCGGAGCCGGGGCCGCTCGGCTTCGCCCGGCGCTGGCGGCTCGCGCACCTGCTCGGCCCGGTCCTGGTGGCGGCGTTCGCCAACTCGCCGGTGCAGGACGGCCGGGCCACGGGCTGGCGGTCCACGCGGCAGGCCGTGTGGGCGGGCATCGACCCCGGCCGGTCGGGCGCGCCCGCGCTCGACGAGGAGCCGCGGGCGGCCTGGGCGCGGCACGCCCTGGACGCGCCGGTGATGTGCGTACGCACAGCGGACACGGCGAGCACGGCGGACACCGCGGACTCGGCGGACACCGGGCGCTCCGGGGCCGGGGACGGGGTGCCGTGGCTGGTCCCCCAGGGCCTGAGCTTCCGGTCCTGGGTGCGCTCGGGGCTGCCGCGGCCGCCCACGCGCGGGGACCTCGACTACCACCTCACCACGCTGTTCCCGCCGGTCAGACCGCGCGGGCACCTGGAGCTGCGCATGGTCGACGCGCAGCCGGGCGCGGACGGCTGGGTGGTGCCGCTCGCCGTGACCATGGCGCTCTTCGACGACGCGCAGGCCGCCGAGACGGCCTACCGCACCGTGAAGCCGCTGGCCGAGCGGGCCGGGGTGACGCCCGCGCCGCACAGCCCGCTGTGGCTGGACGCGGCGCGCGACGGCCTGGCGGACCCGGAGCTGCGCGAGGCGGCGACGGCCTGCTTCGCCGCGGCCCTGGAGGCGCTGCCCCGGCTGGGCGCCGGCCCCGAGGTGCTCGCCGCCGTCGCGGCGTACTCCGATCGGTACGTCGCCCGGGGCCGCTGCCCCGCGGACGACCTGCTCGACGAACTCGACGCACAAGGGGCGCTCGCCCCCGGGAAGGACGTACCGCGATGACCGGTTCCACGACCGGAGCCCCGCACGGCGTGCCCGTCGGGCCCGAGGAGCTGCGGGAGCGCGCGCTCGGCGCGCTCCGGGCCGCGCGCGAGCGGACCGCGCTGCTCACCTCCTGCGTCGAGGACTCCGAACTGACCGCGCAGCACTCGCCGTTGATGTCGCCGCTGGTGTGGGACCTCGCCCACATAGGCAACCAGGAGGAGCAGTGGCTGCTGCGCGCGGTCGGCGGCCGCGACGCCCTGCGGCCCGAGATCGACTCCCTGTACGACGCCTTCGAGCATCCGCGCGCGGCCCGTCCCTCGCTGCCGCTGCTCGCGCCCGACGAGGCCCGCCGCTACGCCGCCGACGTGCGCGGCCGGGCGCTCGACGTCCTGGAGAGCACCCCGTTCACGGAAGGCACCCCGTTCGCGCCGGACGCCCCGCCCGCCGCGGGCGGCGCGCAGGCGGTGCGCGGCCTCACCGACGCGGGCTTCGCCTTCGGCATGATCGCGCAGCACGAACAGCAGCACGACGAGACCATGCTGATCACCCATCAGCTGCGGGCGGGCGCCCCGGCGCTCACCGCCCCCGACCCGGAGCCCGCTCCGGCCTTCGGCGGCCCGGACGAAGTCCTGGTGCCCGGCGGCACGTTCACCATGGGCACCTCCACCGAGCCCTGGGCGCTCGACAACGAACGCCCCGCCCACCAGCGGCTCGTACCGCCCTTCTTCCTCGACACCACGCCGGTGACGAACGCCGCGTACCAGCGCTTCATCGACGACGGCGGGTACGAGGAGCCGCGCTGGTGGCACGAGCGCGGCTGGGAGACGGTCCGCAAGAACGGCCTCACCGCGCCGCTGTTCTGGCGCCGCGAGGGCGGGCAGTGGCTGCGCCGCCGCTTCGGCCACGTGGAGCCGGTGCCCGCCGAGGAGCCGGTGGTCCACGTCAGCTGGTACGAGGCGGACGCGTACGCGCGCTGGGCGGGGCGGCGCCTGCCCACCGAGGCCGAGTGGGAGAAGGCGGCCCGCCACCGGCCCGACGAGGGCCGCTCGGCGCGCTATCCGTGGGGGGACGAGGACCCCGCGCCCCGGCACGCCAACCTGGGCCAGCGCCATCTGCGTCCGGCGCCCGCAGGCAGCTACCCGGAGGGCGAGTCGCCGCTCGGCATACGGCAGTTGATGGGCGACGTGTGGGAGTGGACGGCGAGCGACTTCCTGCCCTACCCGGGCTTCGTCGCCTACCCCTACCGCGAGTACTCGGAGGTGTTCTTCGGCGGCGACTACAAGGTCCTGCGCGGCGGCGCCTTCTCCGTGGACGCCGTGGCCTGCCGGGGCACCTTCCGCAACTGGGACCACCCGGTGCGGCGGCAGATCTTCTCCGGCTTCCGCACGGCCCGCGACGCCACGGCCGCCGAGCTGGCCGCGGAGCTCGGCTGATGTGCCGTCACCTCGCCTACGTCGGCGCGCCCGAGCACCTGGGCGCGCTGCTCGTCGCGCCGGAGCACGGCCTCTTCCGGCAGTCCTGGGCGCCCCGGCACCAGCGGCACGGCACGGTCAACGCCGACGGCTTCGGCGTGGGCTGGTACGCCGACGGCGACCCGGTGCCCGCGCGCTACCGGCGGGCCGGGCCGATCTGGGGCGACCAGTCGTTCGCGGACCTCGCGCGCGTGGTGCGCTCCGGGGCGGTACTCGCCGCCGTGCGCGACGCCACCGTGGCCGGGGCGGACGGGGAGGCCGCCGCGGCGCCCTTCGCCGCGGACCGCCTGCTGTTCAGCCACAACGGCGCGGTGTCCGGCTGGCCCGGTTCGCTCGCACCGCTCGCCGCCGGGCTCCCGGCCGCCGATCTCCTGTCCCTGGAGGCGCGCTGCGACTCGGCGCTGGTCTGGGCGCTCGTCCAGGCCCGGCTGCGGCGCGGCGAGCCGCTGCCGCAGGCGCTCGCCGACACGGTCGTGGAGGTCGCGGAAGCGGCCCCGGGATCACGGCTGAACCTGCTGGTCACCGATGGCGCGACGATCGCCGCGACGGCCTGGGGCGACACCCTGTGGTACCTGGCCGTGCCCGGGCGCGGCACCGTCGCCGCGTCCGAGCCGTACGACGACGACCCGCGCTGGCGCGAGGTCCCCGACCACACGCTGCTCCACGCGAGCCGCACCGACGTCCTTCTCACCCCGCTCAAGGAGCCACCTGCGTGAGCCCGTTCCTGCTGACCCGCACCCTGCCCGAGGACGCCACGGACGCGGCCCTGCGCGCCGACGTCCTGCACGGCCTGTCGCGCACCCCGAAGACCCTGCCGCCCAAGTGGTTCTACGACGCGCGCGGCAGCGTCCTGTTCGACGAGATCACCACCCTGCCCGAGTACTACCCGACGCGTGCCGAGCGCGAGATCCTGGTCGCCAGGTCGGCACGGATCGCCGAGGTCACCGGGGCCCGCACGCTGATAGAGCTCGGCTCGGGGTCCTCCGACAAGACCCGGCACCTCATCGACGCCCTGACGGACCTGGACACGTACGTGCCCGTCGACGTCAGCGAGTCCGCGCTCACCGGCGCGGCGAACACGCTCCTCGCGGAGCGGCCCTCCCTGAGCGTGCACGCGCTCATCGCCGACTTCACCCAGGGCCTCGCGCTGCCCGGCACGCCGGGGCCGCGCCTGGTGGCGTTCCTGGGCGGCACCGTCGGCAATCTGCTGCCCGCCGAGCGCGCCGCGTTCCTCGCCTCGGTGCGCGGCCTGCTGTCCCCCGGAGACGCGCTGCTCCTCGGCACGGACCTGGTCAAGGACGAGTCGGTCCTGGTGTCGGCGTACGACGACGGGGCGGGTGTGACCGCCGCGTTCAACAAGAATGTGCTGCACGTCGTGAACCGCGAGCTGGGCGCGGACTTCGACCCCGAGGCGTTCAGCCACGTGGCCGTGTGGGACCGCGACCGGGAGTGGATCGAGATGCGGCTGCGGTCCCGGCTCTCGCAGACGGTGAAGATCCCCGCCCTGGACCTCGCGGTCGACTTCGAGCGGGGCGAGGACCTGCGCACCGAGGTCTCCGCGAAGTTCCGCGAGGACGGCGTCCGGTCGGAACTGGCCGCGGCGGGCCTGGAGCTGACGCACTGGTGGACGGACGAGCGCGGGCGCTTCGCGCTGTCCCTGAGCACGGCGTCCTGAGACCCGGGTCCGGGGGCCCGGCGCCGTCGGCGGCGGGCCCCACGGGCCGGGCTCAGTGCGCGTTGTCCTCCAGGGCCTCGGTGATCCGGCCCGAGGCCGCCTTGGCCTCGGCGGCCGCGTCGCCGCCCGCGAGGACCTTCGACATGTACGTCTTGATCGGGTTCTTGGCCTCGACCAGGGCCCAGCGCGGCGAGTTGGGGGTCGCCCGGCCGCGCGCGGCCCCGGCCGCCATCGCGGCCACTCCGGCATCGCCCGACACGGTGGGGGCGAGCGTCGTCTTGTTCGGCACGTAGTCCATGGTGCGGGCGAGCTCCTTCTGCCACTTCTCGCCCGCGAGCGCCTTGACGACCTCGACGGCCGCCTTGCGCTCCTTCGTGCCCTCGCGCACCACGAGGTCGGAGCCGCCGGTGAAGACGGCGCCGGGCTTGCCCGCGGTCTTGCCGGGGATCGGGAAGTAGCCGATCTTCCCCTTCAGGGCGGGGTTCTTCGCCTCGATGGCGCGGGCGCTGCCGGGCACCGCGATGATCTGCGCGACGTCACCCTTGGCGAACACCCCGGCCTGCGGCGGGTGTTCCTCGTCGGCGTCCTGGGGGCCGTCGCCGAGGGCCTGGAGCTGCTTGTAGAAGTCCATGCCGCGCAGCGCGGCGGGGGAGTTCAGCGTGCCCTTCCAGACGCCGCTCTTCTCCTTGGCGAGGTCGCCGCCCTCGTCCCAGATGAACCCGGCCAGCGTGTACCAGTCCTGTCCGGCGAGGTAGATCCCCTGGTCGGCACCGGAGTCGAGGCGCGCCGTCGCGTCCAGCCACTGCTGCCGGGTCTTGGGCGGCTGCTTGATCCCGGCCCGGGCGAACAGGTCCTTGTTGTAGAGGACGACGCGGTTGGCTGCGTACCACGGCACGCCGTACTGGGCGCCCCGGTAGCGGCCGGGCTCGGCGAGGCCGGGCAGCCAGTCGTCCATGCCGAGGTCGCGCGCGGACTCCAGGGTGAGGTCCTCCAGGCCGCCCCCGTCGACGTACTGGGAGACCTGGGTGTTGCCGACCTCGATGACGTCGGGCCCGTCGTCCTTCTTGAGGGCCTTCTGCACCTTGGGGCCGATGCCGGTCCATTCGTGGATGCGGATGTCCAGGTCGATGTCGTCGTGCTGCTTCTCGAAGTCCTCGGTGAACCGCTTGACGAACCCGTCCGACGCGCTGCCCCGCATCAGCCAGACCGTGACGGAGCTCTTGTCGTCGTCCGAACCGGTCAGGATGCCGCAGCCGGGCAGCAGGGCGGTGGCGGCGAAGGTCAGGGCGAGGGAGAGCGAGATGCGTCTGTGGCGCGCGTTCACGTCGGTCACTTTCTGCGGGGGGACAGCACGGGGGGAGGGGCCCGACGTGGGGAAGAGCGGTGCTCGAACGGGTGTGTGGGATTTTGGTACGGACCTCAACATCGGGTCAAGGGGCATGGGCCCATCGGTCTCTCACGGCACCTCCATCAATCGATCACATCGCTCCACCCCCGCACCGCCGCCAACAGGCCCGCGTCACCGCCCGGCACTACCGTGGAGGGCAGCCGCACCGCCGCGGAGAGGAGATGCACCCCCATGTCCGAGCACACCTACCGGGTCACCGAGATCGTCGGTACGTCCCACGAAGGCATCGACCAGGCCATCCGCAACGGCGTCAGCCGCGCCTCGCAGACGCTGCGCGGCCTGGACTGGTTCGAGGTCACGCAGGTGCGCGGCCACATCGAGGACGGGGAGATCCGGCACTACCAGGTGGGCCTGAAGCTCGGCTTCCGCCTGGAGGAAGCGGGCTGACCGCCCGGCACGGCCACAGCCGCGTCCCGCGCCGCCGCCGGTACGCCCCCCACCGCCGCAGGCACGCCCCTCGCGGCCTCAGGCACGTACCCCGCAGCCTCGGGGCCGCCCCCGACCTCAAACAACGTCTCCCGCGGCCTTCAGGTACGCCCCTCCGGCCTCAGGTGCGCCCCTCGCGCTCCTGCCCGTCCTTGAGCGCCGCCGACGTCCGCGCCCAGCGCGCCCGCACCACCGTGAACCCGGCCCGCTCCGCGTCGTCGCACACCAGCTCGTCGTCGTCCACGAGCACGCGCACCTCGCGGCCCCGCGCGAGCCGCCGCAGGACCTCCAGCTTGGTGCGGCGCGCGGGCCGCCGGTCGTGGTCGCGCCGCATCCAGATCCGCCCCTCGGGCAGCCCCTGCGCGGCGAGCCACGCCTCGGTGTCGGCACGGCAGCGCTCCGGCCGCCCCGTCAGGTACACGACCTCGCACTCCCCCGCGCTCTCCCGCGCGAGCGCGACGCCGCGCGCAAGCGGCGGATCGTACGGCGCCGCCGCGAAGAACGCGTCCCAGTCGCGCGGCCTGCGCTCCAGGAACCGCTGGCGGTGCGCGGTGTCGGCGAGCGTGCCGTCGAGGTCGAACACGGCCAGGGGTCTGGTGTCGTCCGTCACGTGATCAGCGTAAGGACACGGCATCGGCGCGGGGAACGCGACGCACCTCATGAAGTGCGCGACACCGTGGCGGGAGCGGGAATCCTCAGCCGCGACGAGCGTTGAACACGTCTGTGAGCACAGTGATCCATTCCACCCGCTTCTCCGTCCTCGACCGCTCGCGCGTCCGCGAGGGGCACGAGGGCCCCGAGGCGCTGCGGGACACGGTCCGCCTCGCGCAGGACCTGGAGGCGCTCGGGTACCACCGCTTCTGGGTGTCCGAGCACCACGGCGTGCCCGGAGTCGCAGGTTCCGCGCCGACGGTGCTCGCCGCGGCCGTCGCCGGAGCCACCCGTACGATCCGGGTCGGGACGGGCGGCGTGATGCTGCCGAACCATCAGCCGCTCGTGGTCGCCGAGCAGTTCGGGGTCCTGGAGGCGCTGTTCCCCGGCCGGATCGACATGGGGCTCGGCCGCTCGGTCGGGTTCACGGACGGCGTACGCAAGGCGCTCGGCCGCGACAAGCACGCCGCCGAGGACTTCGCGGCACAGCTCACCGAGCTGCTCGACTGGTTCCGCGGCGCCTCGGACACCGGTGTGCGCGCCTACCCCGCCGACGGCGTCCGGGTCCCGGCGTACGTCCTGGCCACCGGCGAGGGCGCCGCCGTCGCAGCGGCCGCGGGCCTGCCGCTGGTCATCGGCGACCTGCGGGGCCGCGACCGGATGCTGCGCGCCGTCGACGGCTACCGCGCGGCCTTCACGCCCTCGCCCTGGGCACCGGAGCCGTACGTGATCGTCTCCGGCTCGGTCGCCGTCGCGGAGACCGAGGAGGCGGCCCGCCGCCTCCTCGTGCCCGAGGCCTGGTCGATGGCGTACTCCCGCACGCACGGCACGTTCCCGCCGCTGCCGCCCGCCGGGCGCGTCGAGGAGCTCGCGGCGACGGGCGGCATGGCCGCCAAGGAGCGCGAGCTGTACGAGTCCGGGCTCCGGGGCCACATCCACGGCACCGAGGAGCAGGTCGCCGACGCCCTGGAGGCGCTGCTCAAGGACAGCGGCGCCCAGGAGGTCCTGGTGACCACCAGTACGCACGACCGCGTCGGCCTGCTCGACTCCTACCGGCGCCTGGCGCGCGTCGCGGGCCTCGCCGGGGCCCCGGAGGCCACCGGGGCGTGACCGCCCGAGGTGCGCGAACGGCCCCGGCCTAGAATCGTGGGGTTTGCCCCATCGCCGCGTTCGGAGCCCGCCCCATGCCCAGCCCCCGCGCCCACGACCACGACCCGTTCGTCCGCGTCCGGGGCGCCCGCGAGCACAATCTGTGCGGCGTCGACGTGGACGTCCCGCGCGACGTGATCGCCGTGTTCACCGGTGTCTCCGGCTCCGGGAAGTCCTCGCTGGCCTTCGGGACGATCTACGCGGAGGCCCAGCGGCGCTACTTCGAGTCGGTCGCCCCGTACGCGCGCCGCCTCATCCACCAGGTCGGGGCGCCCAAGGTCGGCGAGATCACGGGCCTGCCGCCCGCGGTCTCGCTCCAGCAGCGCCGGGCCGCGCCCACCTCCCGCTCCTCGGTGGGGACCGTCACGACGCTGTCCAACTCGCTGCGGATGCTGTTCTCGCGCGCCGGTACGTATCCCGCGGGCGCCGAGCCGCTCGATTCGGACGCGTTCTCGCCGAACACGGCCGCCGGCGCGTGCCCCGACTGCCACGGCCTCGGCCGGGTGCACCGCACCACCGAGGAACTCCTGGTCCCCGACCCGTCCCTGTCCATCCGCGACGGCGCGATCGCGGCCTGGCCCGGCGCCTGGCAGGGCAAGAACCTCCGCGACGTCCTGGACACGCTCGGCCACGACGTGGACCGGCCCTGGCGCGAACTGCCGCAGGACGAGCGGGAGTGGATCCTGTTCACCGACGAGCAGCCGGTGGTGACGGTCCACCCCGTCCGCGAGGCGGGCCGCATCCAACGCCCCTACCAGGGCACGTACATGAGCGCCCGGCGCTACGTCATGAAGACGTTCGCCGACTCCAAGAGCCCGACCCTGCGCGCCAAGGCCGAGCGCTTCCTGACCAGCGAGCCGTGCCCGGCGTGCGGCGGCAGCAGGCTGCGGCCCGAGGCGCTCGCGGTGACGTTCGCGGGCCGCACGATCGCGGAGCTCGCCGCGCTGCCGCTGAGCGACCTCGCCGCGTGCCTGCGGGACACCGGCGGCTCCCAGACCGCGCGCGTCCTCACCGCCGACCTGCTCTCCCGCATCGACACCATCACCGAGCTGGGCCTCGGCTACCTCTCCCCCGACCGCGCCACGCCGACGCTCTCCCCCGGCGAACTCCAGCGCCTGCGCCTGGCGACCCAGCTGCGCTCCGGGCTCTTCGGCGTCGTGTACGTCCTGGACGAGCCGTCGGCCGGGCTGCACCCGGCGGACACCGAGTCCCTCCTCACGGTGCTCGACCGGCTCAAGGCGGCGGGCAACTCGGTGTTCGTCGTGGAGCACCACCTCGACGTGATGCGCCACGCCGACTGGCTCGTGGACGTGGGCCCGCGCGCGGGCGAGCACGGCGGCGAGGTCCTGCACAGCGGCCCCGTGGCCGACCTGGCCGGCGTCGCCGGGTCGGCCACGGCCCGCTACCTCTTCGGCCGCGCCCCGGCTCCCGTACGCGAGGTCCGCGCGCCGCGCGGCTGGCTGAAGGCGGGCCCGGTGACCCGGCACAACCTGCGGGACGTGACGGTGGAGTTCCCCCTCGGCGCGTTCACCGCGGTCACCGGCGTCTCCGGCTCCGGCAAGTCCACGCTCCTCGGCGAGCTCACCGAGGAACTCGACGGCGTCGGGCGCCTGGTCCGCGTAGACCAGAAGCCCATCGGCCGCACCCCCCGCTCCAACCTGGCCACCTACACCGGCCTCTTCGACGTCGTACGCAAGGTCTTCGCGGCGACCGACGCGGCCCGCGCACGCGGGTACGGGGCCGGGCGGTTCTCCTTCAACGTGGCGGGCGGGCGGTGCGAGACCTGCCAGGGCGAGGGTTTCGTGAGCGTGGAGCTCCTCTTCCTGCCCAGTACGTACGCGCCCTGCCCCGACTGCGGAGGCGCCCGCTACAACCCCGAGACCCTCCAGGTCACCCACAACGGCCGCACCATCGCCGAGGTCCTCGACCTCACCGTCGAGGCCGCCGCCGACTTCTTCGCCGACACGCCCGCCGTGCAGCGCAGCCTGGCCACCCTCATCGATGTGGGCCTCGGCTATCTGCGCCTCGGCCAGCCCGCCACGGAGCTCTCCGGGGGCGAGGCGCAGCGCATCAAGCTCGCCAGTGAGCTCCAGCGGGCGCGGCGCGGGCACACCCTCTACCTCCTGGACGAGCCCACCACCGGGCTGCACCCCGCCGATGTGGAGCTCCTCGTGGGGCGGCTGCACGAGCTCGTCGACGCGGGGCACTCCGTGGTGGTCGCCGAGCACGACATGGCCGTGGTGGCCGGGGCGGACTGGGTGGTGGACCTGGGGCCCGGGGGCGGGGCCGGGGGTGGCCGCGTCGTGGCCTGCGGCCCGCCTCAGCAGGTCGCCCGCGCCGCGCTCAGCCGCACGGCGCCCTACCTGGCCGCGGCCCTGCCCTCCCCGGCCTGACGGGCCCCGGCCTGGCGGCTCTCGGCCCGGGGGGCACGGGGGCTCGCCGGGGTCACGAGGGCTCGTACACCACCGCCCAGGGGCGCGGGCCCGGGTCCGGCGGCGACAGGGGCCGCGGTACGGCCGTGCCGTCCCGGCAGAGGACCCGCGCCGCGAGGTCCGCGAACCGGCGGGCCCCCGCGTGCGCCCCCTGCGCAGGCCACGCCCCGGCGACCCGCTGGGCGAGGGGCCGTCCGGCGAGAGGGCGCCAGACCACCCTCGGCTCCTTGCGCGCGGCGGTGCCCCGTTCGAAGGCCACGCCCTGCCCCGCCGCCACGAGGCCGAGCAGGAACTCGGGGTTGCGGGCGTGCCGGACGCGGCCGGGCACGAAGCCGCCCCCGCGGCAGACGTCGAGCGTGGTGTCGTACCAGCCCGGCGCGGCGTCCCGCGGGCTCAGCACCAGGTCGTGCCCGGACAGATCCGCGAGGCCGACCTCCGCGAGCCGGGCCAGCGGGGACGTACGGGGCAGCACCACGCCCAGCTCGACGGCGACTTCGGGGCCGAGGACGAGGCCGGTGGCGTCCACCGGCAGATGCAGCAGGCCGACGTCCAGGCCGCCGGACGCGAGCAGGCGCAGCTGCTCCTGCGTGGACACCTCCTGGAGGTCGACGCGCAGGCCCGGCGCGTGCTCCGCGCAGGCGGCCAGGAGCGCGTGCAGCACGGGCGCGGCGGTGTCCTCGGGCACGCCCGCGCGCAGCGTTCCGACGTCGCCGTCGACGGCGCGGCGCACCAGGGAGCGCAAGCGCTCCTCCCGCACGAGGAGCTCGCGGGCCTCGTCGTACAGGACGGACCCGGCGGCGGTGAGCCGGACCTGCCGGTTGCTCCGGTCGAAGAGTTCGGCGCCGAGCTCCTTCTCCAGGCGGCGGACGGCCTGGCTGAGCGGCGGCTGCGCCATGCCGAGCAGCTCGGCGGCCCTGCTGAAGTGCAGCTCCTCCGCGGTGACGAGGAAAATACGCAGGTGCCGCAAGAGATCCACGCGACGAGCGTAGGCGAGAGGAAGTGAGGGGCGGGATGCGGGTCGAGGAACGCATAGGGGAGGTCTTCGCCCGGGCGGGCGCGGAGGGCGCGCTGCACGCGATGCGCATCGACGCCGACGGAGCAGCCGGCCCGGCGACCGCCCCGCCCGACGGCCCGGGACCGGCAACCGCCCCACCCGGCAGCCCGCGACCGTCGGCCGCCTCACCCGACGGCCCGGGACGTGCAGCTGCCCCACCCGACCACCCGGGACCAGCGGTCGCTCACCCCCGCAGCGCGAGCCACGGCGTCTGCCTCGCCGCCGACACCCCCGTCGCCATCTCCTCCGTCTTCAAGGTGCTGCTCGTCCTGGAGTTCGCGCGCCAGGTCGCCGCGGGGCAGCTCGATCCGCGGGAGCGGGTCCTGGTGACGGACGGGCAGCGGCTGGGGGGCTGGGGGATCGCGGGGTGCGTGGACGACGTGGAGGTCTCGCTGCGCGACCTGGCGTACTTCGCGCTGACCGTCAGTGACAACTCCGCGGCCGACGTCCTGCTCTCCCGCGTCGGCCTCGACACGGTGGGTCTGCTGGCGCGGGAGCTGGGTCTCGCGCGGACCCGGATCGTGGGCGGGCCGCGCGAGGCCCTCGCGTCGATGCTGGGCGACGTCGGGGCGCGCACGGCGGAGGAGTTCGCCTCGCGGTACCGGGCCCTTCCGGACGAGGGGAAGCGGCGCCTGAGCGTCCTCGACCCGGAGCGGGCCAACGCCAGCACGCCGCGTGAGGTCACCCGCCTGCTCGACCTGATCTGGCGGGACGCGGCGGGACCGCCCGAGGCGTGTGCGCGGGTGCGGGCGCTGATGGGGCGCCAGGTGTTCCGCCACCGGCTCACCTCGGGGTTCCCCGACGGCGTGCGGATCGCCGCGAAGACCGGCACGCTGCCGGGGCTGCACATCGAGGCGGGCGTGGTGCGCTGGCCGGAGGGCGACGCGTACGCGGTGGCCGTGTTCGCCAGGAGTCAGGCGATGGCCGCCGACCTCACCCGGGTGGACGCCGCGATCGGCACCGCCGCCAGGATCGCCGTCGACAGTTTGCGCACCGGGGCCGACCGCCCGCGGCTACCGCTCTGAGCTGGTGTCATATCGGATCGGATATCCAGCTCGCGGACTTTTGATCTTGGACGGCGGCTGCCGCCTCCTGATCTGCTGCCGCCATGAACACCCCCGCACGCCACCTCAGCCCCGGCCGTCGCACCCTCCTGCGCGGTGCCGCCCTCGGCGCGGCCGTCCCGCTGGTCCCCGCCACCGCGTCCGCCGAGGGGCGCGCCCCGGCCCGCCGCCGTTCCTCCGCGCCCGTCTCGTACCGCTGGCTCGGCACCTCGGGCTGGCGGATCGACCTGCGGGCGCAGAACAAGACCGTCCTCGTCGATCCGTACGTCACCCGCTTCGACACCGGTCTGTTCCGCGGCTCCTTCGACCCCGGCACGCGGCTGCGCACCGACGAGGCGCTGGTGCGCGAGCACGCGGGCACGCCCGAGGTCATCTGCGTCACGCACACCCACTGGGACCACCTCAACGACGTTCCCCACCTGGCCCGTTCGACGGGGGCCCGGGTCATCGGCACCGAGACGACGTACCACGTGCTGCGCTCCTTCGGCGTGGACGCGGGGCAGATCTCCGTGGTGAAGGGCGGCGAGGTGCTCGACTTCGACGGGTACGTGATCGAGGTGGCGAGCTCGCGGCACAGCCGAGGCGGCTCGTACTCCTACTTCGCGCCCGGCACCCTGCACGCCCCGCCCGCGGCCGCGCCCCGGACGGTCTCCGACCTGCCGGAGGGCGACACGCTGGCGTTCAAGGTGACGCCGGACGGCGCGCCCTCGGCGCTCTTCATGGGGGCGAGCGACTTCGACGAGCGCTCCTTCCGGGGCCTTGCGCCGGACATCGCGATGGTCGCGGTGGCGTCGAGCGCCTCGACGCACCGCTATGTGCCGCGGCTGCTCGACGCCCTCGGCCACCCCGACGTACTCGTACCCGTGCACTGGGACGACTTCGAGAGGCCCCTGAGCCTGCCGCCCCGCAAGGACGGCACGGGCCTGGACGACTTCCTCGCCCAGGCCCGTGCGGTCAGCCCCGATGCCCGGTACGTGGTGCCGGACTACAGGACGGTGTACGGAGCCGACCTGCGGCCCCGGCGCTAGCGCCCTAGCGGGGCGCCTTGCGGGTGGCCCGCAGCCACTCCTTGTTCATCGCCGCGATGGACGGCAGCGGGATGCCCTTCGGGCAGGCCGTGGCGCACTCGCCGGTCAGGGTGCAGCCGCCGAAGCCCTCGGAGTCCATCTGCGTGACCATGTCGAGGACGCGGGTCTCGCGCTCGGGCGCGCCCTGCGGCAGGACGCTCAGGTGGTTGACCTTGGCCGAGGTGAACAGCATCGCCGAGCCGTTGGGGCAGGCGGCCACGCAGGCGCCGCAGCCGATGCACTCGGCGTGCTCGAAGGCGTAGTCGGCGTCCGGCTTCGGCACGGGCGTGGCGTGTGCCTCGGGCGCGGAGCCGGTCGGGACGCTGATGTAGCCGCCCGCCTGGATGATGCGGTCGAAGGCGGAGCGGTCGACGACCAGGTCCTTGATGACCGGGAAGGCGGCCGCGCGCCACGGCTCCACGTCGATGGTGTCGCCGTCCTTGAAGGACCGCATGTGCAGCTGGCAGGTGGTGGTGCGCTCGGGCCCGTGCGCGTCGCCGTTGATGACGAGCGAACAGGCGCCGCAGATGCCCTCGCGGCAGTCGTGGTCGAAGGCGACCGGCTCCTCGCCCTTGACGATGAGCTCTTCGTTGAGGGTGTCGAGCATCTCCAGGAAGGACATGTCCGGCGAGATCCCGTCCACGTCGTACGTGGACATGGCACCTTCGGCGTCGGCGTTCTGCTGGCGCCAGACGCGCAGGGTGAGCTTCATGCGTAGCTCCGCTGAGTGGGGTGGACGTACTCGAAGACCAGGTCTTCCTTGTGCAGGACGGGGGCGGTGCCGGTGGCGGTGAACTCCCAGGCGGCCGCGTAGGAGAACTCCTCGTCCCTGCGGGCGGCCTCGCCGTCGGGGGTCTGGGACTCCTCGCGGAAGTGGCCGCCGCAGGACTCGGCGCGGTGCAGCGCGTCGAGGCACATCAGCTCGGCGAGCTCCAGGTAGTCGACGATGCGGTTGGCCTTCTCCAGGGACTGGTTGAACTCCTCGCCGGTGCCGGGCACCTTGAGGCGCCGCCAGAACTCCTCGCGGATCTGCGGGATGCGCTCCAGTGCCTTGCGCAGGCCCGTCTCGGTGCGGGCCATGCCGCAGAACTCCCACATGAGTTCGCCGAGTTCGCGGTGGAAGGAGTCGGGCGTGCGGTCGCCGTCGACGGCCAGCAGGCGCGCGATCCGCTCCTCGGTCTCGGTGATCACCTCGCGCACCGCGGGGTGCCGGTCGGTGACCTCCTCCTGGTGCGGGTTCCGCGCGAGGTAGTCGTTGATGGTGGACGGCAGGACGAAGTAGCCGTCGGCGAGGCCCTGCATCAGGGCGGAGGCGCCGAGCCGGTTCGCGCCGTGGTCGGAGAAGTTGGCCTCGCCGATGGCGAACAGGCCGGGGACGGTGGTCTGCAGGTCGTAGTCGACCCACAGGCCGCCCATCGTGTAGTGCACGGCGGGGTAGATCCGCATCGGCACCCGGTACGGGTCCTCGTCGGTGATCCGCTGGTACATGTCGAAGAGGTTGCCGTACTTGGCCTCGACGGCCGCCCGGCCCATGCGCGCGATGGCGTCGGCGAAGTCCAGGTAGACACCCTGGCCGCCGGGGCCCACTCCCCTGCCCTCGTCGCAGACGTTCTTCGCGGCGCGCGAGGCGATGTCGCGCGGGACGAGGTTGCCGAAGGAGGGGTAGATGCGCTCCAGGTAGTAGTCGCGCTCGTCCTCGGGGATCTCGTTCGCCGGGCGCGTGTCGCCCTTGGCCTTCGGCACCCAGATGCGGCCGTCGTTGCGCAGCGACTCGCTCATCAGCGTCAGCTTCGACTGGTGGTCGCCGGTGCGCGGGATGCAGGTGGGGTGGATCTGGGTGAAGCACGGGTTGCCGAAGTAGGCGCCGCGCCGGTGGGCCCGCCACACGGCGGTGGCGTTGGAGTTCATGGCGTTGGTCGACAGGTAGAAGACGTTGCCGTAGCCGCCGGAGGCGAGGACGACGGCGTCCGCGAAGTAGGTGTCGATCTTGCCGGTGACCAGGTCGCGGGCGACGATGCCGCGCGCCCGGCCGTCCACGACGATCAGGTCGAGCATCTCGGTGCGCGGATGCATCTCCACGTTCCCGGCCGCGATCTGGCGGCTGAGCGCCTGGTACGCGCCGAGCAGGAGCTGCTGGCCGGTCTGGCCGCGGGCGTAGAACGTGCGGGACACCTGCACGCCGCCGAAGGAGCGGGTGTCGAGCAGTCCGCCGTACTCGCGCGCGAAGGGCACGCCCTGGGCCACGCACTGATCGATGATCTCCACCGAGATCTGCGCGAGCCGGTGCACGTTGGACTCGCGGGCGCGGAAGTCGCCGCCCTTGACGGTGTCGTAGAACAGGCGGTGCACGGAGTCGCCGTCGTTGCGGTAGTTCTTGGCGGCGTTGATGCCGCCCTGCGCGGCGATCGAGTGGGCGCGGCGCGGCGAGTCCTGGTAGCAGAACTGCACGACGTGGTAGCCCTGTTCGGCGAGCGTGGCCCCGGCAGAGCCGCCCGCGAGCCCGGTGCCCACCACGATCACGGTGTGCTTGCGGCGGTTGGCGGGGTTGACCAGCTTGGCCTCGAAGCGGCGGGTGTCCCAGCGCTCGTTGACCGGCCCCCGCGGCGCCTTGGTGTCGACGACCGGCTCTCCGGTGACGTACTCGGCAAAGGAATTCATCGGTCAGCTCACCACTCCGGTCATGACGCCGACGGGTACGGAGACGAAGCCAGCGGTCAGCAGGAGCGCGAGGCCGTTGGCGCAGGTCTTCAGGACGCGGTCGCGGGTCGCGCTGCCCACGCCGAGGGTCTGTGCGGCGCTCCAGAAGCCGTGCCGCACGTGGAAGCCGACGGCGACCACGGCGACGATGTAGACGACGTTGCCGTACCAGGTCGAGAAGGTGTCGATGACGTTCTGGTACGGGTGCAGGTGCTGGTACTCGCCGGGGTGCGCCGTGCCCGTCGTCAGGTCCAGGATGTGCCAGACGATGAACAGGCCGACGATGACGCCGCCCCAGCGCATGGTGCGCGTCGCATAGCTGCTGCGCGGCTTCTTGTGCACGTACTTCGTGGGACGCGCCTTGATGTCGCGCTTGCTCAGCTGGTACGCGGACACGGCGTGCGCGACGACGGAGACGACGAGCACGACGCGGATGACCCACAGGGTCCACTCCCAGCGCATCACGGGCTCGCCGAGCGTGCGCAGCCAGTGCGCGTAGTGGTTGAAGTCGCCGGGACCGAAGAAGATCTTCAGGTTTCCGATCATGTGGGCGACCAGGTAGAGCAGCATGATCAGACCGCTCACCGCCATCACGGTCTTCTTGCCGACGGTGGAGTCCCACACCGATCGCGGAAGTGACGGCCGTCGGTCCGTCCGCGTTGCCAGAGCCATGTCATCCACGCTACGGGCGAAGGTCCCGATCAGTCCAAGAGATGATGGCGCTCATCTCCATAGCGGGAGACTATGGAAAGTCTAGGGTGTGAGCATGCAATTCCAGCAGCTCCTTTACTTCGTCGCCGTCGCCGAGACCCGGCACTTCACCCGGGCCGCCGAGCGGGTGCACGTCTCGCAGCCGTCGCTCTCGCAGCAGGTGCGCGCCCTGGAGAAGGAGCTGGGCGCCGAGCTGTTCAGCCGGGCGCGCGGCAACATCACGCTCACCGACGCGGGCGAGGCGCTGCTTCCGCTGGCCCGGCGCATCCTGGCCGACGCCGACACCGCCCGCATCGAGGTGCAGGAGCTGGCGCAGCTGCGCCGCGGCCGGGTGCGCCTCGGCGCGACCCCGAGCGTCTGCACCGGTCTGCTTCCCCAGGTCCTGCGCGACTTCCACGACCGGCACCCCGGCATCCAGCTCCTCATCGAGGAGGGCGGCAGCCACGACCTCGTCCGCCACCTCGCGCGCGGCGCCCTCGACCTGGCCCTCGTGGTACTGCCCCTGCCGAGCCCCTCGCCCGCCCTGACCACGGTGGAGCTGCTGCGCGAGGACCTGGTCGTGGTGTCGTCGCCGGACGCGCCGGGCCTCGGCGCCACGGCCCGCGTCGCGGATCTCCAGGGCGAGCGCCTTGTGATGTTCCGGCACGGCTACGACCTGCGGGAGCTGACGGTCGCGGCCTGCCGGGCCGAGGGCTTCGAGCCCGAGTTCGCCGTCGAGGGCGGCGAGATGGACGCGGTGCTCGGCTTCGTGCGCGCGGGCCTCGGCGTCGCCGTCGTCCCCCGCATGGTCGCCGAACGCGCGGGCGGCGACCTGCGGATGACACCGCTCGCCCGGCCCCGCCTCCGCCGCACGATCGCACTCGCCCACCGCAGCGACGTGGCACCACCGCGGGCGGCCCGGGAACTCCAGCGGATGCTCCTCGCCCGGTGAGACCCGGAGCCACGCCGTGCGGTCCGGCGCGACCCTGCACAGTACGGCGCACGCTCCCGCCGCGCACCGAAAGGCACGCGCCCCGAGCTCGCTCCCACGCGCCCTCCAGAACGGCATGTACGTAGGAGATTTCCCGCCATCCGAAGCCTCCCGGCCACCCTGCACCCGGCCCTACCCTGGCTCTTCGAATGCGGGAGGGGGCGCGCATGGGGGCTGCGCGGGGCGTGCGGCGCGGGGTCGCCAGAGCCGCTCGGGCGACGGCCGCGCTGCTGCTGTGCGGCCTGGTCGCGGCGTGTGTGACGTGGGCGTCGGACGAGTGGGGAGACACCGCCCGCGGCCAGGTCCTGGCGCAGCGGGCCGAACTCGCCAAGCCGCGGCCGCCGAAGCCGTGGTGGACGGAGGACGGGACGGAGAAGGCGGAGGCGGCGTCCGGCCGCATCCCGACGGGCACGGTGGCGGACACCCCGGGCCGGGGCAGCCGCGGTGAGATCGCGGTGCGCGTCGAGCGCACGCCCAAGAAGACCTGGCGGGCCCTGGTCCGCTACCGGCTGCGGCTGCGCGCGGCGGACCCCCTGGCGAACCGGCTCAGAGCGCAGCCGGAGCGGTTCGCCAAGGTCTCCAGCAGGCTGCCCGGCGGGTACGCCACCAGCGTCGCCCTGCACGGCGGCGCGCGGCAGCCCGGCTACCCCAGTTGGTGCACGGTCAGCCAGGCGTCGGCGCGCGACAGCGTGACGGTCACCGCCGAGCACCGCGTCACCTTGTCCACCGCGATGACCACGAACGACTTGACGTACTCCATCACCTCCTCGTTCAAGGACGAGAAAGGCGAACTGGTCCCCCGCGTCCGCCTGCCCGGCCACTGGGCCTGGAGCATCGAGGTGCCGCGCGGCTGGGGCCTCGCGGTCACCGGCACGCCGACCCGGCAGCGGGCCCGCACGGTCGAGTTCGTGTTCAAGGACACCGACAGGGAGACCATCCCCGGCACGGTGACGGCGAGCCTCCTGAGCTCCCGGGAGACGGCCTTCCCCGTGTCGGACTCCCCCGCCCCCAAGAACCCGCCGGGCAGCAGCCCCGAGGCCCTGCTGTCCCTCGCCGTCCTGGCCGTCGTGGCCTGTGCCGCACTGGCGGGCTACCGCACGGCGGCGGGGGGTGCCCCGCGCCCGGCGTCCCTCGTGCCGCTCGCCGTCGCGGGTCTCGCCGTCGCCGTCGGCGCGCTCCTGCTCGACTCCTACTCCACCAACTGGAAGGTCCTCTCCTGGCTGTGGGGAGCCGTCCTGTACGGCCATGACGGCCTGCTCTCGGAGCCGCTGCCGATGGAGTCGCGCACTCAGGGCGTGCTGCTCGGCACCGTCCTGTTCGTCCTTCCGGTGCTGACCGTCGTCGTCACCCACCGGCGGCGCGGCGCCCCCTGCCCGGCCGTCGTCGAGGCGGGTGTCCTCGCCGCGCCCACCGCCGCCCTCGTCCTGCTGGCCTGGCTCATGGGCGGCGGCACGTGGACGCGGGCCGTCGTCACCTGCCTCGTCACCGCCTCGCTCGCGGCCGTCGTCGTGTACGCGGGCCTGCGCCTGCGGCTGTGCGGCGGCGCGGCGCGCCCGTGGGCGGTGCCGCTCGCCCTGGCCACCTGGACCGCGGCGGTCTCCTGCGTCGTCCTCCAGGTGCTGCCCTGGGAGTTCGAGCTGGCGACGCCGTTCACCGGGCAGTGGCTCTTCACCGGGCGGAGCGCCGGGGCCTCCTGGCCGCTCCTGTTCACCCTGCTCACGCCCTGGGTGACCGCGCTGCTGCTGATCGTCGTGCCGCTCCTGCCGCCCGCGGCCCGCACCGGCTGGAAGGGGCGCCTGGCGCTCGCGGCCGTGCTCGTCCCGGCGCTGCTCCCGTGGTGGACCACCATGAACTCCACGGACCGCCCCGCGACCAGCGACCTGTTCGCCCAGCTCGCCGGGGAGTGGCCGGGCGACAGCCTCGTCTACGGCGTCCGCACCGTCGCGCCCGGCGTACAGGTGATGTGGTGCGTGGCCGTCGCCGTCCTGCTGGCCCAGCTCTACGCCACCGGCGGGCAGAAGGGCCGCTGGGGCTCCGGAGCGCGCCGGAACTGCCTCGCCCTGCTGCTGTGCGCCGCCGCGGCGACCGTCGTCGGCGCCCCGGACAGCTGGCTGCCGTACTGGACGACCGCCGCCGCGCTCCTCGTCGCCTGGGCGGGCGCCCACCTCCTGCTGCCGTCCGCCCGTGCGGAGCGCGCCGGGCGGCTGCACGCGCTGTCCGGCGCCGCGCACGCCCGGCTGCTCAACTCCCTGGCCCGCGCCCTGCTCTTCGCCGAGGGACGGCACCGCTTCCTGACCTCGTCACGAGGCACCCTCGCCGACACCTCCCTGCCCGCCGACAGCTGGGAGGAGAAGTGGCAGAGCCTGCGGCAGCCCACCGCCGCGGACGCGGCCCGCGAGACGGCGAAGCTCAAGGCCGTCGCGCTCGGCGGCTCGGCGGGCCGCACCGCCTGGTCGAACGGCGTCGCCGCCGCGACGGCCACCGCGCTGCTCACCCTGCCGTGGACGGCGTGGACCGCGTGGCAGGCCGAGGGATACAGCGGCCTGCCGGAGTCGGTGACCGTGGCGGGCGCGCCCACCTGCGTCTGGCTGGCGCACGGCTTCACGTACGGCTATCTGTATCCGTGGCTGCGCGGCAACACGCCCGTCGGCAAGGCGGGCTGGCTGTGGGCGGTGATGTCGGCGGTCCAGCTCCTGCTGCTGGTCCCGCGCCTGCGCGTGCCCCAGGGGCCGACCGCGCTCTCGGTCTTCCTGATCCTGGCGCAGAGCACCGTCATGGCCCTGGGCCTCGCGCTGTACTGGGAGATGCGCCTGGTCCGCAGGGCCGACCTCCTGTGGGGCCACGTCCGCAACTTCCGCCGGCTGTCGTCCCTGGCCACCCCGGTGAGTGCGGTCCTGGTGGCGGCCGTGGCCGCGGTGGCCACGGTCCTGGCGACCACCTGGGCGAACAACGTCACGGCCCCGGTGGAGACCCCCAGCCCGTCCCACTCCACCACGACGGCGCCGCCCGAAGGGCCCTGACGCGGGGCGCCCCCGTCAGGACACGTCCGCGAGCGCCAGTTCGTGCAGCTGGTCCGGCGGGCCGGGCCGGGCGTAGTACCAGCCCTGCCCGGTGTCGCACCCCAGCTCCCGGAGCTGGTCGGCCTGCGCCCCCGTCTCGACGCCCTCGACCGTCACGGCCAGGTCCAGGCTGTGGGCGAGCGAGACGATGCCCTCGACGATCTTCAGGTCGACCGGGTCGACGGGGTAGTGCTGCATGCCCTGGGTGAAGGCCCGGTCGAGCTTGAGGACGCTGACCGGCAGGCGCCGGAGGTTCGCCAGGTTCGAGTACCCCGTGCCGAAGTCGTCGAGCGCGATGTCGACGCCCATCTCGGCGAGCCGCCGCAGCGGCTTGAGCAGGTCCTCGTCGGCACCGATCAGCGCGGACTCGGTGACCTCCAGGCACAGCGCGCCCGGCGCGAGCCCCGTCCGCTCCAGGATCTCCACGGTGTCGGAGACGAGGCCGGGGTGGGTGAGCTGGCAGGGCGAGAGGTTCACGTTCACGCGCAGCGGGCCCGAGTTCTCGTGCCGGGCCTCCCAGGTGCGCGCCTGGCGCACGGACTCCTCCAGGACCCAGCGGCCGAGCGGCACGATGAGCCCGGTGTGCTCGGCGAGCGGAATGAAGCGGTCCGGGCCGATGACGCCGTGCTGCGGGTGCAGCCAGCGCACCAGCGCCTCGGCGCCGCGCACGCTGCCGTCCTCCAGGTGCACGAGCGGCTGGTACTCGATGAAGAACTCGCCGCGCTCCAGGGCCACCGGCAGCGCCGTCGTCAGGCCGTGCCGGGTGATGGCGCGGGCGTCGGCCTCGGGGTCGGCCAGCTCGTAGCGGTTGCCGCCCGCGTGCTTCGCGCGGTACATCGTGATGTCGGCGCTGCGCAGCACCTCGGCCGCGCCGCGCTCGGCGGCCGGGCCCTCGACGATGCCGATCGAGCCGCGCACGGTCAGCTCACGGCCGTCGACGCTGATCGGCGTCGCGAGCGCGTTCATGATGCGCCCGGCCAGCTCGTCGACCTCCCGCTCCGTGTCGGGCCCCGTGGTCAGCGCCACGAACTCGTCGCCGCCGAGGCGGGCCACCATCTCGCCGGGCGCGGTCGCGCAGGCCTGGAGGCGGTCGGCGACCTCGACGAGCAGCCGGTCGCCCGCCGCGTGCCCCAGGCTGTCGTTCACCGTCTTGAAGCCGTCGAGGTCCAGGTAGCAGAGCCCGAAGCGGGCGCTCTCGCCGGCCGCGAGCGCCTTCTCCAGGCGTTCGAAGAACAGCGTGCGGTTGGGCAGTCCGGTGAGCGCGTCGTGCGTCGCCTCGTAGCGCAGGCGCAGATTCAGCAGGCGGCGCTCGGTGGTGTCCTCGACGAGCGCCAGCTGGTACTGCGGCACCCCGTCGGCGTCGCGCAGCAGAGAGACCGTCAGATTGGTCCACAGGACGGTGCCGTCGGGGCGGTAGAAGGCCTTCTCGACGCGGTAGTGCTCGCGCTCGCCGTGCACCAGCTCCTCGTACAGCTTCCACACGTGCGGGGAGTCGTCGGGGTGCGTCCAGCTGCCCACGTTGCGCCCGCGCAGCTGGTGCTCCAGGCCGCCGAACATCCGCACGAGGGCGTCGTTGACCTCCAGGACGGTGCCTTCGAGGTCGGCGATGCCGATGCCGACCGCGGCGCCGTGGAACACCGCGCGGAAGCGGGCCTCGCTCGCGTGCAGGGCCTCGGCGACGGTGCCCCGCGCGTCGAGCGCCGCCCGGGATATGGCCTCCTGCTCGGCGAGGGTGCGGGCGCGCAGGGCCCGCGCGAAGCCCGCGGCGACCGCGTGCTGGATGCGGGCGCAGCGGGCCCGCAGCTCCTCGCGCTCGCCCTCGGCGCCGCAGTACAGGACCAGATAGGCGTCCACCACGTTCAGCGTGCGGCTGAGCGCCTCGGGCTCGGTGCAGTGCGCCTCGACCAGGGCCGCGCCGACCGCCTCACCGGTGGCGGCGCGGAACGGCCGCTCCTGAAGGGCGTCGCGCAACCACCGGGCGAGCGGCCGCAGTTGCTGCTCGAACTCGGGCCGGGTCAGCGAGGTGGCGGTCACCGGGAAGAGCGCGCGACTCCAGATCGTGGCGAATCTGCGCAGTCTGTCCTCCGGCCCGTCCGGCTCCGCGCTCAACGCTTGCGTCCCACGCCGGCGAACCCGGAGAAGGCCCAGGGGTCCTCGGCCTCACACTCGTCGTGCTCGCCGAGCTCCGTGTCGGCCCGCCACTGCGGCATCGGCACGAGGCCGGGTTCCACCATGTCGTATCCCTCGAAGAACCGCGCGATCTCGGCACGCGATCGCATGATCAATGGATTGCGGATGTCCTTGTACACGCCGACGGCGCCGGCGGCCTGCTCCTGCGGAACCGGTATCCCTTCGTACGAAATGTGGGTGACGGCGAGGAGGCTGCCGGACGCCGTCGCGTCCCGCAGTTCTCCGACCGCCGCGTAGGGATCGTACGCGTCCTCGACGAAGTGGAGTATGGCCGCCAGGAGAAGCGCAGTCGGCTTGTCCAAGTCGATCAGTGCCCTGACCTCGCAACTGCCCAGGATGTCACGGGGTTTGCGCAGATCGGCGAAGACCGCGTCGGCCTGGGGCTCGCCGTCCACGACCGCCCGGGCGTGCGCGACGGCGACGGGGTCGTGATCCACGTACACCACGCGCGCCCCCGGGGCCGCGGTCCGGACCGTCTCGTGGACCGCGCCGAAGGAGGGGATGCCGCAGCCGATGTCGAGGAACTGGTCGATGCCCGCCTCGGCGGCGAAGCGCACGGCACGGCGGGTGAAGGCACGATTCGCCTGAGCGATCTTGGGGAAGCCGGGCAGGAACTCCATGGCCCGGCGGGCGGCGTCCCGGTCCGCCTCGAAGTTGTACGAACCGCCCAGGTAGCAGTCGTTGATCCGGGCCGCGCTCGGCATCGCGATGTCGATGCCGGGCGGGGCCCAGGCGGGACGCTCCATCAACACTCCAAGGCATAGGCATCAGGCTGAGGCGAGCCGGTGTTCGAAGGTGAGGCTACTGATCGCCAGCCAAGGGAGCGAGTCAAACCGGAAATTGGCCGTCCGTTCTCGGTCACTGCCTGGGGCACTGCCGGTGGCACATGCCGTACGCATCCTGAGAAACGACGAAGAACCGGCCCATTCCCTCCGTCTCGGTACGGAAGGAACGGGCCGGTCGGCCGGGCGCGGCGGGGCCTGTCCGGGCTACGGGGTGGGGCGCCGGACGGGCCGGGCGCCGCGGCGGCGGCAGGGACCTACTGCGCGGCGCGCACCGGCTTGCCGTCCGGGGCCGCGGCGAACCAGGTGCCGCCCACGCCCTGACCGTTGGTGTCGCCGGGCTTGGTGTCCCCGGCGAAGGTGTACAGCGGCCAGCAGTCGAGCGCCTGCTGCTTGAGGCCGTCGGGGCGGTTGAAGGTGACGAACCCCTTCTTCAGGACGCCCTTGGTGTCGTTCTTCGCCACGGGCGCCACCACCGGCCACTTCTTGAGGCAGGCGCCGGTGCAGGCGGACTTCATGGGCCAGGCGGAGTCCTTGGTGAAGCGGTAGACCGTCATGCCGTTCCTGTCGACGACGATCTTGCCGAGCTCGGGGTCGTCGCGGGTGGAGAGCCCGGCCGGGTCGGCGGGCCGCGCGGCGCCCGCCCCGCCGCCGGGGGCCGCGGGCTTGGCCTTCTTGCCGTCGGGGGCCGCGGCGAACCAGGTGCCTCCCACGCCCTGCCCCTTGGCGTCGCCGGGCTTGGCGTCCTTGGCGAACCGGTACATCGGCCAGCCGTCGATGGTCAGCTGCTTGCCACCGTCGGACCGGGTGACCTCGCCGATCAGGGACGCGTCGACGCCGGGCGGGGCCTTCGCGCCCTTCGCGGGCACCACGGGCCAGGCCTTCGCACAGGCGCCGTCGCAGTTCGACTGGGGCGGCTCGGCGGAGTCCTTGTCGAAGCGGTACAGCGTGAAGCCCGCGCTGTCCGTGACGACCTTGCCGAGCTTCTTGCTGTCCCAGACGGCCAGCTGCCCGGCGGTCTTCGCCCCACCCTTGGCGCCCGTGGCGCTGCCGGAGTCCGAGCCGTAGCCGTCGTCCGAGCCGTAGCCGTCGTCCGCGGGTGCTTCGTTGCCCACGTTCTGGCCCTTGGGGGACTGCTCCCCCTTGTCCTGACCGCACGCCGTCGTCAGCGCCAGCACGGCCGCAGCTGTCGCTACGAGCGAGGCGCTCCGCCAGGTCTTCATCTCTCACTCACTCCCGCTGTTCGCTCGGGTGGTGCGACGACCGCTCGCGTCACACATGGCCCTAGGTACGGGTGGGGCGGGGGAGAGCGTTCAAGACGGGTTCAAGATTCTTTGCGGGACCGGCGAGACGGCCGGTGACACGGCCGGTGACCGCGGGACCCGCACGGCGCACGGAGCGGCGCTCCCGCGCCGCACCCGGCGTGAACTCACGTGCGACCGCTCCCTCCTTCGGTAGATTCATCGCAACATCGCGCGCGAGCGGGGCGCGCGCCCCTCATCATCTGCGTCGTGCCCGGATCCTCCAGAGGCTTTCTCGCTCCCGTCACACGTGTGTTCGCGCTGCTCGCGCTGGCCCTTCTCGTGGGCCTCCCGGCGGGCTCGGCCGTCGTCGTGGCCGACGCCTGCGCGTACGCCTCGACGGGCCCGGGCGGAACGGCCACGGCGTACGCGGGCAGCGGAAAGTGCCCTCCGCCGCCCACGAAGCCCCCCAAGCCGACGCCGCCGAAGCCCACACCCACGCCTCCCAAGCCCACACCCACGCCTCCCAAGCCCACGCCCCCCAAGCCCACGCCCACGCCGCCGAAGCCCACTCCCCCCAAGCCGACACCCCCGAAACCCACGCCGCCGAAGCCCACGCCTCCCAAGCCGACCCCGCCCGCGCCGCCGCGGCCGGTGCCCCCGCCGAAGCCCGCGCCGCCGCCTCCCCCGCCGCCCTCGCCCCGGATCGCCCCGGCGCCCCCCGCGCCGTCGGTCGAGCCACCGCCCCCACCGCCCAAGCCCCCCGCGCCCCGGCCCACGCCCTCGCCCCGGCACTCCCAGCGCGCGCCGGAGCCCGTGCACTACCCCGCGTACCGCGCGCCCGCGCGCAAGAGCCCGCCGCGCGGCGGGGCCTCCCTCGTCCAACTCACCCTGCTCATCACCGCACCCGCGGTGCTCGCCGTCGCCGCGCTGCGGCCGCGCTGACCGCCGGAGGACTCCTTGTCGGAATGGCTTGTTCTCACCCTCGCGATGGCTGCCGCGTGCGCCGTCGTGCTCCTCATCGTCGTGCTGCGGCACTGGCGAAGCTCCGCGGACGCTGACGTATCGGAGACTCCGGACGTCATGGAGTACATGACGATGATGATCGGCGTGGTCTACGCGATCGTCCTCGGCCTGGCCATCGCAGGCGTCTGGGAGGCCCGCAGCGCCGCCCAGGACCACGTCCGCAACGAGGCCCAGGCGCTGCACGAGGTGCACGAGCGGGTCCGTGTCTACCCCGCCGAGGTCCGTGACCGCATTCGCAGCGACGTAAGGGCGTATGTCGGCCATGTGGTGAAGAAGGAGTGGGACCAGATGGCCGACAACGGTGAGCTCAGCGCGCGCGGCACCGCCCTGCTCGCCACGCTCCGCCACGACGTCACCGACTACGAACCCAAGTCGGACTTCGAGGCGCAGGCCTACCAGCCCCTCGTCGACCAGGTCGCCCTCGCCGACGACGCGCGCGGCGCCCGCGGCGACAGCGCCGAGGCCACCATGCCCGGGGTCGTCTGGTTCGGGCTGATCACCGGCGGACTCGTGACCGTGGGCCTCATCTTCGCCTTCCAGATCCGCCGCACCGGCCGCGAACTCGTCCTCGCCGGTCTCTTCTCCGCCCTGATCGCCTTCCTGCTCTTCCTGATCTGGGACTTCGACGCCCCCTACAGCCGCGGCATCGCGGCCACGGCGGAGCCCTTCACGGCGCTCTTCCCCGGCATCGGCGGCTGACGGGACGCGCACGACGCCCCGTCGCCACGGGTCGCGCGGCCCGGACACGGGTCGCGCGGCCCGCCCCCGGCCCTACGCCCCGGGGCGCCGACCGCTGAAGATGCCCCAGCGCAGACGGTCGGCGCCGGCCGCGTCCACCCACAGCGGCAGATTGGCGAGCAGCCCGTCGACGTAGCCGGGGCTGATGACGGCGCGCAGGTCGGCCTCCTTGGCGCGCGTCTCGTCGGTGAGGCGGACGTAGTGGCGCTCCACCTGGTCGCTGTGGTCGGCGAAGTCGACCGAGCCCAGGCCGAGTTCGCCGAGGAGGCGCAGATAGAACGTGGGCGTGGCGAGCGCGTCCACGCCGAGGCGGGACACGGCCGTGTGCAGCACCTCGGCGGGCACCTCCTCGTCGGCCATCAGATCCGTGAAGGCGAGGACCCCGCCGGGGGTGAGCACCCGGACCGCCTCGCTCAGGACGCGGTTCCGGTCGCCGCTGTGGCAGAAGGCCTCCAGGGAGCACACGGCGTCGAAGTGGCCGTCCGCGTAGGGCACGTCGTGGAAGGAGCCGGTGACGACCTCGATGAGGTCGCCGAGGCCGCGCGAGGCGTTGGCCGCGCGGTGCCGCTCGTTCTGGGCCTCGCTGAGGTTGAGCGCAACGACCCGGCAGCCGAAGCGGTCGGCCAGGTAGCGGGCGGTCCCGCCGTAGCCGGAGCCGAGGTCGAGCACGGTCCGCTCCGGGCCGAGGGTGCCCTGGAGCCGGTCCGCGAGCTCCTGGACGGTACGCCGGGAGGCGTCCGCGATGGGCTCCCGCTCGTGGGCGTAGATGCCCGTGTGGATGTCCTCGCCGCCCCACACGATGTCGTAGAACGCGTCGACGTCACTGGTCTCGTAGTAACGGCGCGTCGCGTCCTCGCCCGTGCCCGATGCGGTCACGTCACTGCCCATAGCCGCTTGCCACCTCTCGCCGGTCGGCCCGGGGCCCCTTCGCGGGCCCCCGCGGCCAAGCCTCGGCGTCTTCGCACCGAAGATCAACGAGGGCGAATCAGCCATATCGGCATCCCGATGCGGCCGTCGCGGGGGTGGGCGCGCCGGGCCGGGACCGTCCGTTCGGGAGGCGTGAACGCCGGCCCTGCCCGGCCGCCCGGCGGGCCACCGGCGCGTCGCAGGGAAGTACCGGTGGCCCCGCCGCACGGATGCCCCCGCCGTCCCCCGTCGTGCCCCATCCGCGCGGCATATGCGTCATGAAACCCCCTCGCGGGGCCGTCCGGGGAGTGTGTGCGCCGCGCCGGTTCGGGTGCGGCGAGCACACGGCGTGTGACCCGGGCGCCGCCGCCGGGCGCGTCCCGCCCGCGCGCCCGCCGCACGCCCTCGCCCGCGCTCCCCTTCACGCCCCCGCCGCACCCGCGCTGCGGCCCGGCCCTGACCAGCGCACTCTGGGGGAAGCAGGCCCTGGAGCGGGGCAGCGGGAGGAAGGCGAGCGCGTGTGGAGCGGGTGGTGACGGCCGCGGGGCCGCTGGACTGGTCGCTGGTGGCCGGAACCGTGCCGGTCCTGCTGCGGGTGCTCGGCGCGCTGGGTCTCGCGGTGCTGCTGTGGTCGCGGGAGCGCCGGTGGTGGACGCGGCTGCTGCCCGCCGCGCTCGTCCTCGCCGCGCTGCTCGCGTTCCTGGTGCCGGTGGTGGTGGACGACTGGTGGCAGCCGTTCCCCGACGCGCTGCCGACCGACGTGGTGGTGTGGATCGGGGTGGCGCTCCTCGGCGTGTGCCTCGCCCTCTTCCGGCTGCCGACGCTGCGCCCGCGCGGCCGGGCCGGGGCGGTGGTCGCCGGGGTCTTCGTGGTGCTGTTCGGCCTCTGCGAGGTCAACATCCACTACGACAATTACCCGACCCCGCGCACCCTGCTCGGCCCGCAGGACACCGTCGGCCTCCGGCAGGCCGCGGGCGGCAAGGAGCCGCTCGTCGAGGTGCCGCCGGGCAGGGCGGTGTCCGAGGTCTGGCGGGCCCCCGCCGGGCTGCCCGCCAAGGGCACGGTGTCGAAGACCCCCGTCCCGGGGAAGCGGTCGCACTTCGCCGCCCGGGACGCGTACGTCTATCTGCCGCCCGCCTACCAGGCGTCCCCGCGGCCGCCGCTGCCCGTGCTCGTCCTGATGGCGGGGCAGCCCGGCGCGCCGGAGGACTGGATCACCTCGGGCCAACTGCCGGACATGATGGACGACTTCGCCGCGGAGCACGCGGGTCTCGCACCCGTCGTGCTCGTCGTGGACCCGCTCGGGGGTTCGTTCGACAATCCGCTGTGCATGAACTCCCGGCTCGGCGACGTCCAGACGTATCTCGCCGAGGACGTGCCGCGCTGGGCGGCCGAGCACCTCCAGGTCGCCTCCGGACGCGCGCACTGGGCGGTGTCCGGGCTGTCCAACGGCGGGACCTGCTCGCTCCAGCTGGCGGTGAACGCGCCCGGCCGCTTCGGTTCCTTCGTCGACATCTCCGGGCAGGACGAGCCGACGCTCGGCAGCCGCAAGAAGACCGTCGACGCGGCCTTCGGCGGTGACGAGGCGGCGTTCGAGAAGGTCAACCCGCTGGACGTGCTCGCGCGCGAACGCTTCCCGGACACCTCGGCCGTGTTCGTCGCGGGGAAGGACGACTCCACGTACCGGCCGCAGGCGCTCAAGGCGTACGCGGCCGCGAAGAAGGCGGGCATGAAGGCCGAACTGGTCGAGCTGCCCGGCGGCCACAGCTGGCAGGTGTGGCGCCCGGGGCTCCGGAAGCACCTGGGCTGGCTCGCCTCCCGCACGGGCCTGACGCCGTGACGGAAAAGAGGCTGGAAAAGCGGTGCCCGGTGGGTCAAATCGCCCTGGGCCGTGGCGCGTTCAGCATGCCTTCACCTCACCGGGCAACCCTCGAACACCCACGCCACGTCTGGTCCCACGAGGGCAACGCGGAGGCGAGGAATCCGCCGCCGCGCCTCAGAACCACCGATTCGGTTATCGCTTCTTGCAAGGAGATAGACATGGCTGCCATCGACGCCCCCGCCACCCCCCTGGAGCTGTTCCTCATCACCACCCTCTTCGACGGCGGCCACATCGCCCCGGCGGTGGAGGAGCTGCGCGCGGCCGGCCTCGGCGACAAGGTCGACTCGTGGATCAGCACCGGTGAGAACCAGCCCCTCACCGCCGACGAGCTGTCCAAGGCCCTCGGCGACAGCATCGCCCGCATAGCCGCCATCCAGGGCCTCAGCACGGACGAGGTCGCCGAGAAGGCCGCGGCCGCGCTCCCGGTCACCTTCGACGCGCTGAGCCCGGAGGGCCAGGTCGTCACCCAGTAGGGCGCACCGCCCCCGCTGATGCTCCTGTTCCGCTGATTCCGGTCCGCTGAACGACCTGCCGCCCGGCGGCCGCGGCTCTCCCACGAGGGTCCGGCGCCGGGCGGTTTCCGCTGTCGGGCACAGCGCGACACGCGCCCGTTCCCCTGTCCGGCCCACAGGAATGCCCCGTTCGCACGACAGCGATCGCGGCGCACCCCCGTCCTCCCTAGCGTTCGACGCATCGAGGTGCGCACCAGGCGCCGGCGGAAGAAGGTCCGCGGCCGCTCCTCGGGGACCCGGAGGATTCGCCATGCGCGCGATACGCGTCGCCTCGGCCGCCCTGTTCACCACCGCCGCCCTGGCCCTGGCCGCACCCACCGCGGGCGCGGCCGTCGCGGGCGACGAGAACATCACCTCGTTCGGCTTCCGCGTCACGCCCTCCACGATCGCCGCGGGCGGGCAGGTCACGCTGACCGTCGACGGCTGCGACACCACCACCAAGGTGACCTCCGGAGTGTTCGACGACGTCACCATCCCCAAGGGCCAGTCGTCGGCCACCGCGCACGTCTTCTGGGACGCCAAGCCCGGCGCCCTGTACGAGGTGACGTTCACCTGCGGCCAGGAGTCGGGCAGGACCGACCTCACCATCGCCACCGGCGGCGGTCACTCCAGCCCCGGCACGCACCACAGCAGGGGCGTCCGCGCGGGCGTCGGCGGCAGCGTCGGCGGGTTCGACGGGGGCCAGCTGGCCCTGGGCGGCGCGCTGATCGCGGGTGTGCTCGGCACGGCGTACCACTGGACGCGCCGCCGTACGGACGCCGATCACTCCTGACCCCTCGGGTCACACCGGCCCCGGAGCTCCGGGGCACGGACGGGCACGCACGGCCGACCGGCCCGGCGCGGAAGGGGACGCGCCGGGCCGGTCGTGTCTGGTCACGCCCTGTTCTCGGCCCGGCGCCGCATCCAGAACACGCCGCCGCCGACCACCGCGGCGGCCACCAGGGCCCCGCCGATCGCGATGTCGGTGCTGGTCGCCCCCGACGTCGAGCTGCCGCCGAGGCCGCCGCGGGCGGCGCCGTGGATGACGGTGAAGGCGTGCGGGCGGGTGAGCGGCTGCTTGCCGTGGCAGAGCGCGGTGATGTCGTAGGCGCCGGGTTCGGCGTGGTGGTGCACGGTGACGGTCGCGCTGGAGGTGGTGCCGCCCGGGATCTGCTTGAGGTCCGTCTTCGGGAAGGCGGGCGACTCGACGCTGCCGGGGTGGTCGCAGCCGTCGACGGTGACCGTGAGCTGACCGCCCCGCGCGATCACGCTGGGCATGGCGACGATGTTGCTGGGGCCCGCCCAGGCGGCCGCCGTCGGCGCGGCGAGCCCGACGACGGCACCTGCGGCGACGACGGCCGCGAGTGCTCGAGAGTTACGCATGGAATTCCTCCGCGAGAGGCACCCCGGGGAAACCATTCCCCGGTCGTTCGGCGAGAGCGCCCTCAGACAGACCCTCAGACGGCGTGCGTACAGCCGCATTTCGGGGATCGTCCGTCCTGGTGAGGGACACGCCGGGAGGCGTCCGCAGGCGTGGTCATCACCGCAGGTCACGGACCGTCAGAAAAAACCTGTGGGGCGGCGACTCGGATGGCGCAGGCCGCGGTGGCCCGCCACCCGTTCGCGCCCGCCCTTTCGCACGCCGCGCGCGCTGCACTTAGCGTTTTCGTACGCGCCACGGACACGGCGGGAAACACCGTGTCGAGAGGGGATAGGGAATGTCTTCGTCCCAGCCGTTCGAGCCCGCGAAGCAGCCTTCCGACGCCGACGCGTTCGAGGAGTGCGAGGAGGAGCGGCCGCGCAAGCGCGCGCCGTGGGGTGCGATGGCGCTGGTGCTGCTCACCGGGCTCGCGCTGATCCGCAACGGCTCCGGCGAGTTCGACGTGGGCCCGCCGCAGCCCGCGTCGGCCGCGGCGGCGGACCGCGCGCCCGCCAAGCCGGGCGCCCCCGCGCCGCTGACGTTCTCGGCCGCCGACCGCGTGCGCATCAAGGCGATCCGCGTGGACGCCCCCGTGATGGCGGTGGGCCTGGACGCGGAGGGCTGGGTGGACGCGCCGCCGCCGGACGACCCGAATCTCGCGGGCTGGTTCACGGGCGCGGTGTCGCCGGGCGAGAAGGGCACGTCCGTCCTGGTCGGGCACGTGGACAACCAGCAGGGGCCCGCGGTCTTCTACGGCCTCGGCTCGCTCAAGAAGGGCAACCGCGTCGAGGTGCTGCGCCAGGACCGGCGCACGGCCGTCTTCGAGATCTACGGCATCGAGGTGTTTGCCAAGAGCGACTTCCCCGGCCGACGCGTGTACGGCGACACGGGCGCGCCCGAGCTGCGGGTCATCACCTGCGGCGGGGGCTTCTCGAAGCAGAGCGGCTACGACGGGAACGTGGTGGTGTTCGCCCGCCTGGTCGACGTGCGCTGACGCGCGGCCCGGGCGTGCGTGCCCCGCGGGCCCCGTCGTGTCCGCGCCCCCGCGGCGGGCGGGGGCGCGGCCCTCACACGCGGTAGCGGCTCGGCACGGTGAGGTGGAATCCGGCGTCCAGGAGCTCGGGCAGATAGGTGTCCAGGGCGTGCACGCTCTGGGTGCGGTCGCCGCCCGCGTCGTGCGACAGGACGACGACACCGGGGCCCGCGCCGCTCAGGACGCGCTGGACGATGGTGCCGGTGCCGGGGGTGCGCCAGTCGAGGGTGTCGACGGTCCAGGCGAGGGGCTCCATGCCGAGCTCGGCGCCGAGTTCGAAGGCCGCGCGGTTCCAGGCGCCGTACGGGGCGCGGAACCACAGGGGCGGTGTGCCCACGGTGCGCTCCACCACCTCGCAGGTGCGCTCCATCTGCTCGTGGATCGCGGACCGCCCGAGGGAGGGAAGCAGGGGATGGCTCCAGGTGTGGTTGCCGATCACGTGCCCGTCGTCGGCCATCTGCCGCAGCAGGTCCCCGTTGTCCACCGCCATCTCGCCGCACACGAAGAACATCGCGCGGACGCCGTACCGCCGCAGGGTGCGCAGGATGGCCGGGGTGTAGCGCGGGTCGGGTCCGTCGTCGAAGGTCAGGGCCATGGCGCGGGTGCGGCCCGGAAGTCGCAGGATGGGCGCGCGGCGCACGGCGGGGCGGGCGGGCGCGGCGCGCTGCGGCCCGTGTCCGGTCATGGGCCGCAGCCGGTACGCGGAGGGCTTGCGGGCGCGCGGGGCCTGCGGTCCCGCGGCGGGGGCGCCGGAGGCGGCGGCCCGCTCCGGGGCGGGCGCGCGCCCGGCGGCGGAGCAGCCGGTGGCGGCGGCCAGGCCGAGGACGGCGGCGCCGCGCAGCAGCGCGCGACGCCCCGGAGGCATCTGATCGTCTTTCATGACTAATGCCTCGCATGGCCGAAGGCCCGGCGGTCTCAGCAACACTGCGGGGGCACGCGAAAGCACCCGATGGGACCAGCGCGGGCTCAAGGCGACGCGAGGCAGCCAGGACAGCGCCCCGAAGGGGCGCGAGGCTGAGTCAATGTGCGGCTCCGCCGCGTGGGCGCGACCAGCCGCAGCGGACCGGCACACGAGCGACGGCCCAGCGCGGCAGTGCCAGCGCAGCGTCACCGGCGGCGGACCAGCGGGAACGGCAGCGTCTCGCGGATGGTCAGGCCGGTGAGGAACATGACGAGCCGGTCGACGCCGATGCCGAGGCCGCCGGTGGGCGGCATCGCGTACTCCAGGGCGTCGAGGAAGTCCTCGTCCAGCTCCATCGCCTCCGGGTCTCCCCCGGCGGCGAGCAGCGACTGCGCGGTGAGGCGGCGGCGCTGCTCGACGGGGTCGGTCAACTCCGAGTAGGCGGTGCCCAGTTCGGTACCGAAGGCGACGAGGTCCCAGCGCTCGGCCAGGCGCGGGTCCGCGCGGTGCTGGCGGGTCAGCGGGGAGACCTCGGTCGGGAAGTCCTTGTAGAAGGTGGGCAGCTCGGTCCGCTCCTCGACGAGCCGCTCGTACATCTCCAGGACCACGTCGCCGCGCCCGTCGTCGACGGTGTACGGCACGTGGGCGCGGTCGCACAGGCGGTGCAGGCGCTCCAGCGGCGTGTCGGCGTCGACCTCCTCGCCCAGGGCCTCGGACAGCGCGCCGTACACGGTCTTGACGGGCCAGGGCCCGGAGATGTCGTACTCCCGGCCGTCCTTGCGGGCGACGGGTGTGCCGAAGGCGGCGGTGGCGGCGCCCTGGATGAGCTCGCGGGTGAGGTCGAGCATCACGTCGTAGTCGGCGAAGGCCTGGTAGGCCTCCAGCATCGTGAACTCGGGGTTGTGCTTGTACGAGACGCCTTCGTTGCGGAAGGTGCGGCCCATCTCGAAGACCTTCTCCAGGCCGCCCACGCACAGCCGTTTGAGGTACAGCTCGGGGGCGATGCGCAGATACAGGTCGAGGTCGTAGGCGTTGATGTGGGTGGTGAAGGGCCGGGCGTTGGCGCCGCCGTGGATCTGCTGGAGCATCGGCGTCTCGACCTCCAGGTAGCCGCGGTCGAGCAGGCCCTGGCGCAGCGCCTGGACGGCGGTGGAGCGGGCCCGCACGACGTCGCGGGCGGCCGGGCTCGCGACCAGGTCGAGATAGCGGCGGCGGACCTTGGCCTCGGGGTCGGTGAGGCCGCGGCGCTTGTCGGGCAGCGGGCGCAGGCACTTGCCGGTGAGCTGCCAGGAGGTGACGAAGACGGTCAGCTCGCCCCGGTCGCTGGAGCCGACCTCGCCGGTGGCGGTGACGTGGTCGCCGATGTCGGTGCGGCGCGTGAAGGCGTCCAGGACGCCGGGGCCCGAGCGGTCGCGGGTGAGGGCGAGCTGGAGGTCGCCCGACCAGTCGCGGAGCACGGCGAAGACGACGCCGCCGAAGTCGCGCACCAGCATCACGCGGCCCGCGACGGTGACCCGCTCCCCCGCCAGGTCGGGGCGGATCGCGGCCAGTTCGTGGGTGCGCGGCGGGAGGCCCACCGGGTAGGGGTCGACGCCTTCGGCACGCAGCCGCTCCAGGGCCCGGTGGCGGATGCGGATCTGCTCGGGCAGCGCCTCGACGGGGTCGAGCCCGGCGTCGGCGCCGCCGCCGAGACCGAGCGCGGCGATGGACGGCAGGCCCTCGGTGGTGGCGGGCTTGGTGACGCCCCGGGGCTTGTGGCCCTTGCCCCACAGCTGGCGCAGCGAGGGCACGGAGACGAAGCCCTCGGCGATGCCGGAGGCCAGGCCGATGCGGGCGAGGGAGCCCGCGTCGCCGTAGCAGAGGAAGCGCGGGTACCACTCGGGGTGGTACTTGGCGTTGGAGCGGTAGAGGGCCTCCAGCTGCCACCACTTGGAGAAGAAGAGCAGCAGCTTGCGCCACAGGCGCAGGACGGGGCCCGCGCCGATGCGGGCGCCCTCCTCGAAGACGGAGCGGAACACCGCGAAGTTCAGCGAGATCCGCCGCACCCCGAGCTTCGGCGCCACGGCGCACAGCTCGGCGACCATGAACTCCATGACGCCGTTGGGCGCGCTGCGGTCGCGGCGCATCACGTCGAGCGAGATGCCGTCCCTGCCCCAGGGCACGAAGGACAGCAGGGCGAGGAGCTTGCCGTCGGGGTCGAGGGCCTCGACGAGCAGGCAGTCGCCGTCCTCGGGGTCGCCGAGCCGGTCGAGGGCCATGGAGAAGCCGCGCTCGGTCTCGGTGTCCCGCCAGGCGTCCGCCCTGTCGATGATCGCCTCCATCTCCTCGTCGCTGAGGGTGGCGTGGCGGCGGACGCGGGCGGTGGCTCCGGTGCGCCGGACCCGGTTCACGGCCTGGCGCGTGACGCGCATGTCGCGGCCGTCCAGGTCGAAGTCCGCCACGTGCAGGATGGCCTCGTCGCCGAGCTGGAGGGCGCCGAGTCCGGCGCGGGCGAAGGCCGTGGCGCCGTCCTCGGAGGCGCCCATCACGGCGGGCGCCCAGGCGTACCGCCGGGCCACGTCGAGCCAGGCGCCGATGGCGTGCGGCCAGGCCTCGCGGTCGCCGACGGGGTCGCCGCTCGCCAGGCAGACGCCCGCCTCGACGCGGTAGGTCACGGCGGCCTTGCCGCTGGGTGAGAAGACGACGGCCTTGTCGCGCCGGGTGGCGAAGTAGCCGAGCGAGTCCTGGTCTCCGTAGACGCCGAGGAGGGCGCGGATGCGGGGTTCCTCGTCGCCGTGCAGGGCGGCTTCCATGCGCTGGGAGCGGAACAGGGTGGCGGCGGCGTTGAGCAGCGCGAGGGCGCCGAAGAGGCCGAGGAAGAAGTACAGCGGGCGCGGCGGTGAGCCGTCGAAGTAGTCGTGGCCCTGGAGGAGGCCGCCGCAGACGCGGTTGGCCGCCCACAGCAGCCGCTCGCCGCGCGGCAGCGTGCCGGGGAAGAGCTCGACGAGGCCCCAGCCGACGAGCACCGCGAGGCCGAGCCCGGCGGCGAGCACGGCGACGGCCCGCCACAGGGCGCCGCGGCGCGAGTCGGCGGAGAACTCGGCGCGCGCCAGGATCAGCACGACGAGGGCCACGCCGCAGACGACGAAGGACGGCAGCGACTCGCCCCAGTAGCCGAGGGCGAAGCCGAGGACGTCGAAGGCGACGAGGAGGCCCAGGTAGACCACCACGAGCCACCACGCGACCTTCTTGCGGGCCGCGGTGGCCGCGGCGAGCAGGAAGAGGAAGACGGCGTAGGCGAGGTTCGGGCTGACCGGCACGGTGAGCTGGTCGAGGAAGCGGATCACGGGCCGCAGCAGGCGCCGCAGCGGCGCGATCACGGCGAGCACCGCGCAGCACAGGCCGAGGGTGCCGAAGAAGGCCGCGAACACCTCGGGCACGCGGTTGAGGCCGCTGACGCGGAAGCCGCCGGGGCGCGTGCCGCCCGCGGGGCCCGGCTCCTGGACGGTGGCACTCATGGTCACGACTGTAGGAAAGGGCGGGGCGCCGCGCCCGTCGAACGCCGGGGGCCGCCGGAGCCCGAAGAGGCCGCCGATCCCCGGAACCGGGTCCTCCGATAGCCTCGGAAGCGTGACCGAAGAGCCCACGCAGCAACCGTCCCAGCAGTTCGAGCGGGGCACCGACGGCCCCAAGGTGATCGTCGTCGGGGTCGACGGCTCGGATTCCTCGCTCCGCGCCGCGGCATATGCCGGTGGCCTGGCCCGGCGGCAGCGGGCGCTGCTCGCCGTGGTGTACGTCCAGCCGGTGCTCGCGGCGGGCGCGGCCCTCGGGGCCCCGGTCGCGGAGACCACCGACGAGATCGCCGAGGGCCTGATCGCCGAGATCCGCGACGCCACGGAGCGCGTGAAGGGCATATTCGACGTGCGCTGGGAGTTCCACACCTTCCGCGGCGACCCGTACAACGGCCTGGTCACGGCCGCCGACGAGCTCAAGGCCGACGCCGTCGTGGTCGGCGCGTCCGAGCAGGCGGGCCACCGCATCGTCGGCTCGGTCGCCGTGCGCCTGGTGAAGGCGGGGCGCTGGCCGGTCACCGTGGTGCCGTAGGGCCGACCGGGGGAACCTCGCCCGTGCGAAGGGGGCGCGCCGACGCGTGGTCCGTGGTGTCTTCCGCGCCGGGTGCGCCTGAGCCAGGATGATCCGCCAGCAGCCGACCGCCGCCAGCGAAGAGGTGAGGCTCATGGCCGGACTACGGATGGGGCAGGGCGTCCTGCGGCGCAAGCCCATCGAGCACATCGAGGACACCGAGGCGGGCGGCGGGGGTACCCAGCTCACCCGCTCCCTCGGCCTGTGGCAGCTCACCGCGATCGGCGTGGGCGGCATCATCGGCGCCGGGATCTTCACGCTCGCCGGCACCGTCGCCAACGAGAAGGCCGGGCCCGCGGTCCTCATCTCGTTCCTCATCGCGGGCGTCGCCAGCGCCGCCGCGGCGTTCTCCTACGCGGAGTTCGCGGGCCTGATCCCCAAGGCGGGCTCGGCCTACACCTACGGCTACGCGGTGCTCGGCGAGATCACCGGCTGGTTCATCGGCTGGGACCTGCTCCTGGAGTACACGGCGATCGTGGCGGTGGTCGCGATCGGCATCTCCGGCTACTTCAACTTCCTGCTGAACGAGATGGGCGCGGACCTGCCCGACTGGATGCTGGGCGCGCCCGGCACCGGCGACGGCCACAAGGTCGACCTGTTCGCCGCGGTCCTGTGTCTGTTCATCGCGTACATGCTCACCCTCGGGATCAAGAACGCGGCACGCTTCGAGATGATCGTGGTGGTCCTGAAGGTCCTCGTGGTCCTGCTCGTCATCGGCGTGGGCTTCTTCCACGTCGAGACCGGCAACTACTCGCCGTTCTTCCCGTTCGGTGTCAGCGGGGCGTTCACCGGCGCGGCCACGGTGTTCTTCGCGGTCTTCGGGTACGACGCGATGAGCACGGCCGCCGAGGAGTCCAAGGACGCGCAGCGCCACATGCCGAAGGCCATCCTGTACTCGCTGGCGATCTCGATGGTCCTGTACGTCCTGGCCTGCCTGGTCCTGACGGGCATGCAGGACTACAAGGACATCGACCCCGAGAGCGGCTTCTCCTCGGCGTTCAAGGCGGTGGGCCTGAGCGGACTCGCGGACGTGATCGCGGTGGGCGCGATCATCGGCATCCTCACGGTGATGTTCACGTTCATGCTGGGCTGCACGCGCGTGTGGTTCTCGATGAGCCGCGACGGGCTGCTTCCGAAGTGGTTCGCCAAGACGCACCCGACGCGGCACGTGCCCACGCGCGTGACGTGGATCGTCGGGTTCGCCTCGGCCGCGATCGCCGGTTTCCTGCCGATCGGCGAGGCGGCGGAGCTGACCAACATCGGCATCCTGCTGGCCTTCGTCGTGGTGTGCGTCGCGGTGATCGTGCTGCGCTACAAGCAGCCCGACCTGCCGCGCACGTTCCGCTGCCCGGGCATGCCGGTGGTGCCCGCGATCGGCGTGGTCTTCTCGATCTGGCTCATCACGTTCCTGGAGTGGCAGACCTGGGTCCGCTTCGCGGTGTGGTTCGTGGTGGGCCTGGGGGTGTACTTCGGGTACTCGTACCGCAAGTCGGAGCTGGCCAGGAGCGAGCGGGGCGAGCCGCGGGGGTCCGGCCCGGTCGCGTGAGCGCCGTCAGGGGGTGAGCAGGTCCGCCACGGCGCCCGCGAGCCCCCCGACGACGGTGCTCACGAAGTCCATCACCCACTGCCCGAGGTCGGTCGGGACGACGAGCACCACGAACAGCAGCACCACGCCCGCCATCAGCAGGTCCCCCGGCCGGCCGCCGGTCAGCGCGTGGCCGCGCAGGCGCAGCACGATGACGACGGCCAGCAGGAACGCCACGTTGATCGACATGCTCACCCGGCAGGCCTCCCGTCAGGTGTGGCCCCGGCGCGGCGCCGGACGTCCCCCCCACCCTTCCTGGATAGCCACCACCGGGCGCCGAGGTGGCCGCTTTACCCGTGATTGACGGGGAAAAGCCACCCCGGGGCCGGAATCGTGGGACGCGTGGCCGAGGCCCGCGCCCCGGCGGCCTCAGGAGGCGGCCCTCACTTCCCCATCACCAGGCCGTCCGCGGCGGCGCCCCGGCTGAGCACGACGCGGCGGATGCGGTCGCGCACGTCCCGTACGTCGGCTCCCCGGTCCAGGGCGGCGTTGAGGTTGACGACGCGTCCGGCTTCCGTGTCGAACCAGTGCGGGACGAACTCGGCCTTCGTCACCTCCCAGCGCCTGCCGGGCGCGGTGGGCGGGGCGAAGGTGAAGCGGCCGATCGTGCCCTGGTTGCCGCGCGGGTCGTGGGCGCCCTCGTGGTTGATCATGTCGCCCGCGATCTGGTCGCCCATGCCGTAGATCACCCAGGTGCCGTTGACCTTCTGGTACGCCTGCGGGACGTGGGCGTGGGTGCCGAGGATCAGGTCGACGTCGGGGCGGCCCGCCGTGCGCGAGGCCGTCAACTGGCGGCTCAGGCGCAGCTGTTGGCCATCGGGGGCGTCCTGCCACTCGGTGCCCCAGTGCAGCGAGACGACGACCACGTCGGCGCCCGCCGTCCGGGCTGCGCGCGCGTCGGCGACGATGCGCGCGCGGTCGATGAGGTTCACCGACCAGGGCCTGCCCTGGGGCAGCGGGATGTCGTTCGTGCCGTACGTGTAGGACAGCTGGGCGACCTTCGCGCCGCCCGCGCGCAGCCAGGCGGGCGAGCGGCCCTCGGTGGCGGTGCGGCCCGACCCGGCGTGTTTGATCCCGGCCTTGTCGAGTGCCGCGAGAGTGCGGTGGATGCCGGGGGTCCCGGCGTCCAGGGTGTGGTTGGAGGCGGTGGAGCAGGCGTCGTAGCCGGTCGCCTTGAGGCCGGTGGCCACCTGGGGCGGGGACTTGAAGGTGGGGTAGCCGGTGTAGTCGCCGTTGGCGCCGTACACCGTCTCCATGTGACAGATCGCCAGGTCCGCGCGGGAGACGACGGGCCGGGCGCCCGCGAGCATCGGCGCGAAGTCGTAGCCCTCGCCGCCCGCGTCCGCGCGGGCCGTGCGGATGATCGAGGAGTGCGGCAGGACGTCGCCGGAGGCGATGAGCGTGAAGGGACGGGCCCCGCCCGTGCTGCCGCCCGCCGCGGACAGGGCGGGCGCTGGCCCCTGCCGGGACGCCCGCCGCTCGTCGTGGTCCGGCGCCGCGGAGGTGCCGCAGGCCGTGGTGGCGGCGGCCACCGCGACCGCGAGGAGGGCCAGGGCCCGGTGGGCGGGCCGCGGATGGGGGGCGGCGGCCCGGGTGCGCTGTGTCATCGGCCTGTCTTCCCTGGGAGAGGAACATATGAGGGGAAATCAGATAAACAGACACAGAGCGTGCGGAAGGGTCCGGTCAAGGACCAATGCCGCTCATATCACTGAAACGGACCTCAACACGTCGTGATCTGAGGGGAAAAACACAGGGCCGCCGACCTGCGACGAAACCGCACGCATGGTCAAGGATGGGTAAAGCGCCTTGCTCAGCACCCCCGTTGGGTAATCGTCTTGGCTCATCCGTGTTCCGGGTTGGGGGGCCAGCAGCCGGTGACGCACACACGGAGCCTCGAAAGCTAGGAAGGCGGAGCGTGATGCTGCACGAGAGCACGGGCGGCACCGGAGGCCCCAGCGGAGACGAGCTGACGGTGCCGATGGCGTGGCTGTACGCCGAGTACATCGCGGACGAACTGCTGCGCACCGGTGACCTGATGCCGCCCACGTCGTTCGAGTACAGGGCGGGGCGCGACGCGCTCGCCCTCACCATCTTCCTGTCGGACACGCGCGGCGAGCTGTCCGGCATCCGCGTGGTCTCGCAGCTGGAGACCTGGCTGTCCCTGACGGCCCACGACACGGCGTGGCAGGAGTGGGTGCGCGAGCGCATGGACGGGGTCACCGCCGACGCGATGGCCGCGCGCGGGCCCGCCCCCGACCTCGTGCTCGCCGAGGCCGCGTGGCGCTGGCTGGAGGAGACCGAACTCCTCGCACCGGACCTGGACGCGGTGCCCGGCGGCGCTCCCGGGCCCGGCGAGGACGACGTGCCGAAGGTGTGGACCCCGGCGTGGCAGCTGGGCCTGCCGCTCGGCCACCTGGCGATCCAGCTGTTCTGACCGGCCCGCGGCGGGCACCGGCGGGGCCGTGCGCGGGCACCCGCGGGGCCGTGCGCGGCCGCCCCGGTGCCGTGCCGCACGCGGGCGACCGGTGGGTCGGCGGGTCCGTTGAGCGATGTGGTGGCCGATTCCGTACCCAAGGGCAGCACGGAGCACCCCCACCGACAAGGAACGCCATGAGGTCCCTGGAGCGGCACCGCGACGCCGGAGCCTACGCGCTCGGCGTCCTCGACCCGGCGGACGCCTTCCGCTTCGAGGACCACCTCGCGGACTGCCCGCGCTGCCGGGCAGTCCTCGACGACATCGCCCTGCCCGCCCGGATGCTGCGCGCCCACGGCCGCGCGCTGCCGCCCGTGCCCGGCCCGCTGCTGCTCGACCGGCTCATCGGGGAGGCCGCGCGCTGCCGCCGGGCCCGGCGCAGGCGGTGGCTCGGGGCCCTCGCGGCCGGTCTGGCGCTCGCCCTCGCCGTCCCCGCGGCGGCCGTGCTCACCTCGGACGGCCCCGCTCCGCTGCGCGCCGCGGCGACCGACGCGCGCGGTGAGCTGGCCGCCGCGCTGACCGCGCGCGCCTCCGCCGGGGGCACCGCCGTCGACCTGCGGGTGCGGGACACGGCGGGGCGGCGGGTCTGCGCGCTCGTCGCCGTCGGGCGCGACGGCGCCGAGGAGACCGTGATGACGTGGCGGGGCCCGGGGCGGGCCGTGACGATCCACGGCGGTACGGGGCTCGGCCCCGACCGCATCGAACGCTTCGAAGTACGGGCCGCGGACGGCGCCGGGCTGCTCACCCTCCGCCCCCACTGACGTGGGGCAACCCCGGCACAGGGGACCGGGGTTGCCTCTCCGCCACCCGAGCCGCGCCGGGCGCGGGCCGCCGCGCGCGGGCTACTTCAGGAACCGCGAGGTGCGCCGGTCGGCGAGGGGCTTGCCGCCCGTCTGGCACGTCGGGCAGTACTGGAGGGACGAGTCCGCGAAGGACACCTCGCGGATGGTGTCGCCGCAGACCGGGCACGGCTCGCCGGTGCGGCCGTGCACGCGCAGGCCCGACTTCTTCTCCGCCTTCAGCCGGGCGGCGGCCAGACCGTGGGCGCGCGCCACGGCCGCGGTGAGGGTGGCGCGCAGGGCGGCGTACAGGCGGCTCGTCTCCTCGGCGGTGAGCCGGTCCGCGTGCTTGAAGGGGGACATGCGGGCCGCGTGCAGGATCTCGTCGCTGTAGGCGTTGCCGATGCCCGCGATCAGGCTCTGGTCCCGCAGCGCGCCCTTGAGCTGCCGCCGCTCGGAGGCCAGGAGGTGCGCGAGGCGCTCCTCGGTGAAGTCGGCGGCCAGCGGGTCGGGGCCCAGGCGGGCGATGCCGGGGAGGGCGGTGGGCGCGTCCGTCACGTACACCGCGAGGCGCTTCTGCGTCCCCGCCTCCGTCAGGTCGAAGCCCGCGCCGGTCTCCAGGGCCACGCGCAGCGCGAGCGGGCCCCGGCCGGGCCGGGGCGCGCCGCTCGGCAGCGGGTCCTGCCAGCGCAGCCAGCCCGCCCGCGCCAGATGCGTGACGAGCCACAGCCCGTCCGCGTCGACGGCCAGGAACTTGCCGTGGCGGGCCACCCCGGTGACGGTCCGGCCTTCGAGCGCCGTCACCGGGGGGTCGTACGTCTTCAGGACGCTCACCGCGACGGGCAGCACGCGGACGATCTCATGGCCGGTCAGCTCGCCGTCGAGGAACTCCCGCAGCGCCTCGACCTCCGGCAGTTCCGGCATCGCTCACCTCTCGTCAAGCCGCGTGCCCCTTTCGGCATCCTCACGCCGTGGGGCGCGCGCCGCATCCGCGGGGCGGTTCCGCTCACCCCGGTCCAGGGCGCGCACCGTCCCGGCGCGGTGCAGCTTGTCGGGGTTGCGCATGCCGTACAGGCCGGTGATCCGGCCGTCGTGGATCTCGAAGGCGAGCAGCCAGTCGAGCGCGCCGTCGACGACGAACCGGGCCGCGGGCATGCCGTTGTAGGTGGCGTGCTCGAAGCGGGTCGTGTCGGTGCCCGCGCGGGCCACGCCGAGGGCGAACCGGGCGGCGTCCTCGCGGCCCGTGATCGGGCGGCGGGCGGCGACGGCCTTGCCGCCGCCGTCGGAGAGCACCACGACGTCGGGCGCGAGGAGGTCCATCAGCGGCTGGACCTCGCCGCCCGCGGTGGCGAGCAGGAAGCGCCGTACGACATCGCGGGTCGTGGCGGAGCCGGGCTCGAAGCGGCGGCGCCGCGCGTGCACGTGGCGGCGGGCGCGGTGGGCGATCTGCCGCACGGTGACCTCGGACTTGCCGATCGAGGCGGCGATCTCGCCGTGCGGGTAGCCGAACACGTCGTGCAGCACGAAGACCGCGCGCTCGGTGGGGTTCAGGGTCTCCAGGACCAGCATCATGGCCATCGACACCGACTCGGCCAGGATCGCGTCGTCGCTGACCTCGGGCGCGGTGCGGATCGGCTCGGGCAGCCAGGGGCCGACGTAGTCCTCGCGGCGCGCCCGGACCGAGCGCAGGTGGTTGAGGGCCTGCCGGGTCACCACGCGGACCAGATAGGCGCGCGGGTGCTCGACGTCCGCAGGGTCGACCGCGCTCCAGCGCAGATAGCTCTCCTGGAGGACGTCCTCGGCGTCGTCGGCGCTGCCGAGCATCTCGTAGGCGATGGTGAACAGCAGCGGGCGGTGTGCGGTGAAGGCGTCCTCGGCCACGCGGCTCCCTTCCTCGACCGGCCACGGGGCTCGTTCCCCGGCCGCCCATCGAGACACGCCGCGCAAAGAAAGCGTGACGGCCGGGGGCTGTGATCTCCTTCACGCCCGGTCAGGCCGCGCCCCGGGCCGGGACGACGAACTCGCACCACACGCACTTGCCGCTCCCCCGCGAGTCCACGCCCCACACGTCCGCGAGCCGGTCCACGAGCAGCAGACCGCGCCCGGAGACGCCGTCGTCGGAGGCCTCGCGCAGGCGCGGCAGAGCGCTGGAGGAGTCCTCGACGTCGACGCGGAGCCGCCGGTCGGCGCCGCTGACGACGCGCAGGGTGACGACGGCGGGCCCGTCGGTGTGCATGAGGGCGTTGGTGATCAGCTCGTCGGCGGCGAGTTCGATCTCGTCGGCCCGGTCCCGCGCGCCCCAGGCGCGGACGGCCGCGCGGATCATGTGCCGGGCCTCGGCGAGGCCGTCGGGGTCGCCGGGCGCGACGTGCTGCTGGAGCCGTCCGCCGGAGCGCGGCGCGTCCACCGCGACGCGGCGCAGCAGGAGCAGGGCCGTGTCGTCGTCGCCCCGGCCGTCGTCGACGCTGCCGCACAGCAGGTCGGCGAGGTGTTCCAGGTCGCGCGGGCCGGTGCTGACGAGTTCGGCCAGGGCCCGGGTGCCGTCGTCGAGATCGGCTCCGGGCTCCTCGACGAGGCCGTCGGTGTAGAGCAACAGGGTCTGGCCGGGGTCGAGTTCGAGGGTCGTGACGGGGTAGTCGAGCCGCCCGAACTCGGCGGAGAGGCCGAGCGGCAGGCCGCCGTCGACGGGCACCCGGCGGCAGGTGCCGTCGGTGAGCTGGAGCAGCGGGTCGATGTGCCCGGCGCGCACCAGCTGGACCACGCCGGTGGACAGGTCGGCCTCGGCGTACAGACAGGTGGCGAAGCGGTCGGTGTCCAGCTCGTGCAGGAAGCCGGAGGCGCGGGCCACGACGGTGGCGGGGGTGTGGCCCTCGGCGGCGTACGCGCGCAGCACGATGCGCAGTTGGCCCATGACGGCGGCGGCGTGCGTGTCGTGGCCCTGGACGTCGCCGATGACGGCACCGACGCGGCCGCCGGGCAGCGGGATGACGTCGTACCAGTCGCCGCCGACGTCGCGGCCGAGCGCCGCGCTGCGGTAGCGCACGGCGATGTCGGCACCGGGCACGCCGGGGACGGTGCGCGGCAGCATGGCCTGCTGGAGGCCCTGTGCGAGGTCCTTCTCCTGTTCGTAGAACATGGCCCGCTGGAGGCTCTGCGCGATGCTGCTGCCGAGCGCCACGATGACGTTGCGCTCCTCGTCGGTGAAGCCGGTCCTGTCCTGGTAGAGCAGGCCGAGCGCGCCGATGGGCCGGGCCTGCGCGATCAGCGGCAGATAGGCGGCGGCCGTGATGCCCAGGTGCTCGATGTGCGGCCACAGGATCGGGTACGAGGACGCGAAGTCGGCCGGCGACTCGATGAAGCGCGGGGAGAGCGTGCGCACGGTCTCGCTCATCGGGTACGGCTCGTCGACGCGGGTGACGCGGGTGCCGGGCACGTAACTGCCGGACGGGCCCTCGGCGACGAGGCGGATCCGCCCGGACTCGACGAGGCCCATGACGATGTTCGACGCGCCGAGGTTGGCCAGGCCGTGCCGGTCCCTGAGGACGTCGATGACGTCGGCGACGGTCCGGGCGTGGGCGAGGGCCGCCGTGGTGTTCCGCACGATGCTCGTACGGCGGCGCCGGTCCGCCTCGGCCTCGACGCGTTCGCGGTGGGCCGTCCGCTCGCTGAGCTCGCGGGTGGCGTCGCGCACGATGCCGACGATGCGCAGCGGGCGGCCGGTGGCGTCGCGCAGGATGTGGCCCTGGGTGTGGGTCCAGTTCAGGGTGCCGTCGCGGCGGCGGACGCGGAAGTACGCGCCGTAGTTGAGGCTGCCGTCCTTCATGGCCTGCGAGACCTGGCTGTCGAGGCGGTGGGCCTCGACGGGCAGCACCCGTCCGGCGAGGCTCTCGGGCCGGTTGTCGAACTCCTCGGGGCGCAGGTCGAACAGGGCGAGGGCCTCCTCGTCCAGGAACAGCAGCCTGCTGCCCAGGTCCCAGTCGAAGCTGCCCATGCCGAGTCCGGGCCCGTATTTGGCGAGGAAACAGCGGGTGGCGGCGGATGCGGAGCCGTCGCAGCAGCGCCGCATGGCCGCCTCGACACCTTCCGTGCCCGCGTCCATGGGCCAACGCTAGGCGTCCGCGGGGGCGGCCGCATGTGCACGGCGTCGCCCCTGCCGACGGCGGTCGTCGCGGGTCATCCGGCGAAGGCGTCGGGGCCCGTGGGGCCGTCCGGCAGGCCGGGGTCGTCCGGCACCGTCTCCCCGCCGACGCCGGGCCCGGTGTCCTGGCCGGGCGGCGGCACCACGCCGGTGCCGTCGGGCGGCGTCGCGGTGTCCGGCTCCAGGAGCGGGTCGGAGGGCGAGGGGCAGCCGGGCGGGACCGGGGACGGGACGGCGTCCTCGGGGGTGCCGGTGCCGGGCGTGGGGCAGTCCGTGGACGTGGTGTCCTCGCCGGGTCCTGTGCCCTCCTCGGTGCCGTCGGGCTCCGGGCTGCCGTCGGAGCCGGTGGGGTCGGGCTCCTCGCTGCTCTCGTCGGGCGTCGTCGCGTCGGGCGAGGTCTCCTGCGGTGTCGTCCCGTCGGGCGAGGTCGGGTCCGTGGGGCCGGTGGGGGTCGGGTCCGGGGGCGGTACGGGGCGGTCGTCGCCGCCGTCCTCGTCGCCGGTGCGCCGCTCGATCCAGGTGTTGTTGACGATGTTGACGATCGTGATGTGGGTGATCGGGCGGGGCGCCGGGGTCACGATGATCACCTGGGTGGGCCGGTAGCCGCTCCAGGGCTCGCCGCTGTGGCGCGGGGCCTGGCGGAAGGCGACGGGCGGCTTCAGCGGGTTGCCGCAGGCGCAGCGCACCCGGGGCAGGCCCCGGTCGTCGACGAGGACGGCGGTGCCCGCCTGGAGCACGGCCTGGAAGCTGTTGGCGTGCCCGTCGCGGTAGCCGTGGTTGGTGATCCGGGTGTCGGCGCGCAGCACGACGGGTGTGAGGCCGCGCAGATACGCGGGGATGCCGGTCCGCGCGATGCCCGACGCCTCGGCGAAGGCGGCGGCCTTGGCCCGGTCGGCGGTGAGGAAGTCGATCTGCCGGCCGACGTCGCAGCTGCCGAGCCGGTGCGTGCCGCCGTACAGGCCCGGTGTGCCGCCCGCGAGGGAGCGCAGGCCCTGGTCGGTGGGCGAGGCGGAGCCGGTGGGCGAGGGCTGCGGCGAACGGGTGACGGGCGGGGGGCTCGCGGCGGCCCTGGCGGTGGACGCGGTGAACGGGTCGGGGCCCTGGGCGGCGACGGGCTGGAGGAACAGCTCGCGCCCGCTCTCGGCGGTGTCCTTGGTGGTGGTGTCGCCGTCGCCTCCGGAGCAGCCGGAGGCCGCCAGGGCCACGGCTATCGCGAAGGTCGTCGCGTACGTGCGGAGCGTCGCGCCCACGGGTGTCTCCCGCCTGTCGCCGGGCAGATTGCCCCCTATTGTCTGGACCGGGACCGGTCGGCCCGCAAGCGGAGCGGGGTCCCGGGGCGGGACGGGGTCCCGGGGCGGGAGGGGGCAGCAGCACGGGGCGGGGCCCCGAGCAGGCCCCTTGCGCGCGCCGGGCAGGGGCCCCGGCCCGCCCGGCAGGACGGGCGAGCAGCGGGGCCGGACTCCGCGCAGGACCGGCAGGTGCCCGGAGGGGGCAGGCCGAGCGGGAGTCCGGGACGGGCCGGGCGCCCGGGAGAAGCGGGGCCCGAGCCGGGCGGGAAGCGCGGACTGGCCGGGGCCCGAGCCGGACGGAAGGCGCGGGCCAGGCCGGGCCCCCGCGGGCGCCGCCCCGCGCTGCCGCTCCCGCTCACGGCTCACGGCTCACGGCTCACGGGCACCGGCCCCGGTCACTGGTCCCTGCGGTGCACCCCCGCCACCGTGATCAGCACCGCCGCCGCGGTCCAGACCGCGTACACCGTCCACGCGCCGCCCGTCGACCACGGGAACGGGGTCACGAAGGTGTGCGGCTGCGTCAGGCGCTGCCAGGCGTCCAGCGGCATCGTGTGCGACACCACCGCGGACCAGTACCGGTCGGAGGAGAAGACCACGGGCAGGACGAGGAGCGTGACGACGCTCAGGACGATCGTCGTGCCCATGTGCCGCACCAGCGTGCCGATCGCCATGCCCGTGAGCGCGCCCACGGGCAGCAGCAGCGCCGAGGCCGTGATGACGCGGAGGGCGCCGGGGTGGTCGAAGGGGACGCCGAGGTCGCGGCCGGACAGGATCGCCTGGGTGCTGGCGAAGGACGCCACCGCGATGAGCGCGCCGAGCACGGTCGTGACCGCGGCGAGGACGGCCGCCTTGGCCGCCATCACGGACCGGCGCGCCGGGACGGCCGCGAACGTCGTGCGGATGAGCCCGGTGCCGTACTCACCGGTCACGGTGATGGCGCCGACGGCTCCGGCCGCGAGCACGAGGATCGTGGCGGCGTTGCCGGTGAAGGCCTCCTGGAGCGCGATGCCGTCCTGGATGAAGTCGGCCCGGCTCCGCGCGTCGCGGGCCGTCCAGTAGCGGTAGGTGTCGTAGGCCGTACCCGCGTTGAAGCCCACGACGGCGAGGAGGACGACCGCGTACGTCCACGGGGTGGAGCGCAGCGACCACAGCTTCAGCCACTCGGCGGCGAGCAGGTCGCGGAAGCGGGCGCGGGGCTCGGCGGGCGCCTCGGCGGCGGCGTCACGGGGCAGGGTGAGGTGCGCGGTCATCGAGTCTCTCCGGTGCGGGTGAGGGGGCCGCCGACAGGGGCTGGGGCTTCACGGGTGCGGGGCGGGCCCTCACCGGGGCGGGCCAGGACTTCACCAGTGCGGGGCAGGTCCCCGCCGGGGCGGGCCAGGGCCTCACCAGTGCGGAGCGGGACTTCGCCGGGGCCGGTGAGGGCGCCGGGGCCGGACAGGGGAGCGCCGATGCCGGACTGGGGGGCGCCGGGGCCGGTCGAGGCGTCGCCGGTGCGGAACTCCGCGCTGTCCGCGGTGAGTTCCATGAAGGCCTCCTCCAAGGAGGACTGGTGGGCCACCAGTTCGTGCAGCGGCAGGGCGTGGCGGCAGGCCAGGTCGCCGACCCGGCCCGCGTCCAGACCGGTCACGGTCAGGCGCGGCCCGTCCCGCCGCACCGTCGCGCCCTGCGCGGTCAGCACCTGCGCGAGGTCGGCCGCGCGGGGCGTGCGCACCCGCACGCCCGCTCCGCTGCCGCGGGCCGCGAACCGCTCCAGACCCTCCGCCGCGATGAGCCGCCCGCGGCCGATGACGACGAGGTCGTCGGCCGTGTGCTCCATCTCGGACATCAGATGGCTGGAGACGAAGACGGTGCGGCCCTCGTCGGCCAGGCGCCGGAACAGGCCGCGCACCCACAGCACGCCTTCCGGGTCGAGGCCGTTGAGCGGCTCGTCGAACAGCAGCACCGGCGGGTCGCCGAGCAGCGCGGCGGCGATGCCCACGCGCTGCTTCATGCCGAGCGAGAAGCCGCCGATGCGGCGCCCGGCCGCCGCGGTGAGGCCGACGTCGGCGAGGACCTCCTCGACGCGGCGGCGCGGAATGCGGTTGGAACGGGCGAGGACCGTCAGGTGCGCGGCGGCGGTGCGGCCGCCGTGCACGTCCCCCGCGTCGAGCAGCGCGCCCACGTGGCGCAGGCCCCGCGGCCGTTCGCGGAAGGCGCGGCCGCCGACGGTGACGGAGCCCGACGTCGGGTCGTTCAGGCCGAGGATCATCCGCAGGGTGGTGGACTTGCCCGCCCCGTTCGGCCCGAGGAACCCGGTGACGCGGCCGGGGCGCACGCTGAACGTCAGGTCGTCGACGGCCGTGGTGGGGCCGTACCGCTTCGTCAGCTCCATGACTTCGATCATGGGGACAACGGTGCCGCCGACGGGGGCCGTTCGGCATCGGACCGGGGCTGACACTTGGCGGGGCCCGGGTGTCGACCGTGGGTGTACATCTCTGGTCCGATGCCCGTTGTCGATCATCTGGTTACGATGCCGGGCATGTCCGCGACATCGGCTCCGCCCCTGCTCAAGCGCCGTTCCCCGGCCACCTGGATGGCGCTCGCCTGGGGCGCGGGCTCGGCGCTCACCTTCCTCTTCCGGTTCCGGCTTCCCGGCGAGTCACAGCCGTCCGTCTGGCCGGGCGTGCTGCTCTTCCGGTGGGACGGCCTGGTGACCCTCGCGCTCGCCACCGCCGTCACCCTGGCGGGCTGCGTCCGCGTAGAACGCCGGCCGCTGCGGGGCCTCACGCTGCTCCTCGCCGGTTCCGCCCTGGGGGCGATGCCGCTGAGCGTGGGCGAGATCCCGCTGCTGCAGTTCCTCGCGGTCGACGTCGCCCTGTACTTCGTCGCCGCGTTCCGGCCGCGCAGGACCGGGGTCGTGGCCCTCGCCATGGCGCTCGGCACCCTGGCCGCCTATCTCGCCGTACGGCTCCTGAGCGGCTGGGTCGTCGGCACCTCCGCCGAGCTGACCGTCGCGCTCACCGCCGTCATCGCCTGGCTCCTCGGCCGGGCCACGCACGAGTCCCGCGCGCACGCCGAGCAGGTGCGCGCCCAGGCGGCCGCGCAGGCGGTCACCGCCGAACGGCTGCGGATCGCGCGCGAACTGCACGACATGGTCGCGCACACCATCGGCATCGTCGCCCTCCAGGCCGGGGCCGCCCGGCGCGTCATCGACACCAGGCCCGAGCTCGCGCGGGACGCCCTCGGCGCGGTGGAGACCGCGAGCCGCGACACGCTGTCGGGCCTGCGCCGGATGCTCGGCGCGCTGCGGCAGGCCGAACCGGGCGGGACCGCCGACGCGGCGCCGCTCGACCCGAGCCCGGGTCTCGCGGACGTCAACCGGCTCGCCGCCCGGACGACCGCCGCCGGGGTCCGCGTCGACGTGCGCTGGCTGGGGGCGCCCCGGCCGCTGCCGCCGGAGGTCGACGTGTCGGCGTACCGGATCATCCAGGAGGCGGTCACCAACGTGGTGCGGCACGCGGGCACCGCGTCCTGCCGGGTGACCGTGGAGCGGCACCGCAAGGAGCTGCGGATCGAAGTGGTCGACGAAGGCAGGGGCACCGGCGCCGGGGACGGCCAGGGCTCCGGCTACGGACTGCTCGGCATGCGGGAGCGGGTGAGCCTGCTGCACGGCGACTTCTCCGCGCGGCCCTGCCCCGGCGGCGGCTTCCGGGTCGCGGCCCGTCTCCCGGTCCCGGCGGGTGCGCGATGACGGTCCGCGTGCTGCTCGTCGACGACCAGCCCCTGGTGCGCACGGCCCTCAGCATGGTCATCGCCGAGGCCGAGGGGCTCGACGTCGTCGGCGAGGCCGGGGACGGCGCCGAGGCCGTCCGGCTCGCCGGGGAACTCGCACCCGACGTCGTGGTGATGGACATCCGCATGCCCGGCGTGGACGGCATCGAGGCCACCGCCCGGATCACCGCGGCCGGGAGCGCCACCAGGGTCGTCGTCCTGACGACGTTCGACGACGACGAGTACGTGTACGGGGCGCTGCGCGCCGGGGCGTCGGGCTTCCTGGTCAAGGACATGGCGCTCGACGACATCCTGGGCGCGGTGCGGGTCGTCGCGGCCGGGGACGGCCTGATCGCGCCGAGCGTCACCGGCCGCCTCATCAAGGAGTTCGCGGTCCGCCCGCAGGCCGTGGCCGCCCCGGCCCGGGAGGTCACCGGCATCACCGAGCGGGAGCGCGAGGTGCTCACGCTCGTCGGCGGCGGCCTGTCCAACACCGAGATAGCCGAGCGCCTGTGCATCAGCGTGGCCACGGCGAAGACGTATGTGACCCGGCTGCTCGCCAAGCTGGGGGCGCGCGACCGGGTGCACCTGGTGATCATCGCGTACGAGGCGGGGCTCGTGACGCCCTAGGGGCCGCCGCGCGCCGATCGGGCCGACGGGACCGGTGGCTCACCCAGCGTCACAATGGTGGGGTGGAGTGGTTCACGGCTGACGGGTACTGGCTGAGCCGGCTGGTCTTCCAGCGGGTGCTCGCCGCGGTCTACCTCGTCGCCTTCCTCGGCGCGGCGCTGCAGTTCCGCGCCCTCATCGGCGAGCGCGGGATGCTGCCGGTGCCCCGGTACGTCGCGCGGGTGCCGTTCCGGGCCGCGCCCAGCCTGTTCCAGCTGCACTACTCGGACCGGTTCTTCGCGGGCTGCGCCTGGGCGGGCTGCGCGGTCTCCGCCGCGCTCCTCGCGGGCGTGGACGGGCGGCTGCCGCTCGGGGCCGCGATGGCGCTCTGGCTGCTGCCGTGGGTCCTGTACCTGTCCGTCGTGAACGTGGGGCAGACCTGGTACGCGTTCGGCTGGGAGTCGCTGCTCCTCGAAGTCGGCTTCCTCGCCGTGTTCCTGGCGGGGGACGACGTCGGGCCGCCGGTCCTCGTGCTGTTCCTGCTGCGCTGGGTCCTGTTCCGCGTCGAGTTCGGGGCGGGCCTGATCAAGATGCGCGGGGACGCCTGCTGGCGGCGGCTCACCTGTCTGTACTTCCACCACGAGACCCAGCCGATGCCGGGGCCGCTGAGCTGGTTCTTCCACCACCTGCCGCGCCCGCTGCACCGCGCGGAGGCCGCGGCCAACCACGTCACCCAACTCGTCGTCCCCTTCCTCCTCTTCGCCCCGCAGCCGGTGGCGACGGTCGCGGCCTGTCTGATGGCCGTCACCCAGCTGTGGCTGGTGCTCTCCGGCAACTTCTCCTGGCTGAACTGGCTGACGGTCGCGCTCGCCCTGTCCGCCGTCGACTTCCGCCTCTTCCTCGGCGACGCGGCGGACCCGCCGGCGCGCCTCGCCGCTCCCCCGCTCTGGTACGAGGTCCTCGTCATCGCCGTCACCGTCGCGCTGCTCGCCCTGAGCCACCGCCCGGCGCGCAACATGCTGTCGCGGCGGCAGATCATGAACACGTCCTTCGATCCGCTGCACCTGGTCAACGCCTACGGCGCGTTCGGCAGCGTCAGCCGGGTGCGCCAGGAGGTGGTCGTCGAGGGCACGGCGGACGAGGTGCCCCGGCGGGACTCCGCGTGGCGGGAGTACGCGTTCAGGGGCAAGCCGGGCGACCCGCGCCGCTGGCCGCGCCAGTTCGCCCCGTACCATCTGCGGCTCGACTGGCTGATGTGGTTCGCCGGGCTCTCCCCCGCGTACGCGCGCGCCTGGTTCGGGCCGCTGGTGGAGCGGCTCCTGGAGGGCGACCGCGACACCCTGCGGCTGCTGCGCCACTGCCCCTTCCCCGACCGGCCGCCGCGGTACGTGCGGGCCCGTCTGTACCGCTACCGGTACACCACCTGGCGCGAGCTGCGCGCGACGGGCGCGTGCTGGGAGCGCACGTACGTACGGGAGTTCCTGCCGCCGACCCGGCTCGAAGCGGCGCGGCGGCGGGAGGGCGGATAGTACTCCGGCATGCCCGTCCTGTCGCATGCCTTGGACACGCTCGGGGCCCGGCTCTACCGTTCCTCCCCAGGGGAAGGGACGGGCTCGCGCCAGGGGGTGGGGCGGGCGCTCTCGGGGGGAACGATGGACTATTCGTCCGTCCTGCGGTTCCGCTGGAACTGCGAGGACTGCGGTGCGTCGGCGGACGACGAGACGTACATGGCCGTCGACGCCGACGCGCGACCGGATCTGGTCGAGAAGGTGATCGCCGGGGAGGTCCCGGCGGTCACGTGCCCGGTCTGCGCGACCAGGACCCGCCGGGGCGTTCCGCTGCTCGTGTACGGCAGCCGCTCCGTGCCGCAGCTGTTCTTCTTCTGCCCGCCGGACTCCTCGGCCACGGCCGACGAGGCGAACCGGAAGACCTATGTGGACGCCCTCCTGGACCGGCTCGGCCCGGTCAGCGCCGAGGAGGCGGAGGAGTTCGGCAGTCTCCGCCTGCCCTTCGAGGCGGCGTCCCTCTTCCTGCGCTCCTACGTGTCGGACGACCTCCCGGCCGAGGAGTCGGGCTCCTTCCCCGTCAAGTCCGGGGACGGGCCGCCACCGGCGCGGGTGCTGGAGATCCTGGAGCGGATCGCCGCGACGTGGCCGCCCGGCCTCGGCCGGTCCGTCACCCACGGGCCGCTCGTCGACGAGCTCGTGCGCCTGGCCGAGCAGGGTCTCGACCTGCTCGGCGACGGCGACGCCCACCCCGGCCTGCGCGCCGCCCTCCGGATGTGCCTGGGCCAGGCCCTGTGCGCCATGCGCCGCGAAGGCGACGTGATCGACGTCGAACGCGGCATCGGGCTGCTGCTCCGCGCGGCCCGCGGCCTCGCCGGCGAGGAGGACGCCACGGCCCGGGCCGTAGCCCACCTCGAAGTGGGGCGCACCTACGGCCGGCGGGCCATCGGCGACTTCCGCGCCAACCAGGAGTACGCGATGCGCCATCTGCGCACGGCCCTGGCGGCGGTGACGCCCGAGACGGCCGCGGAGACGTGGGCGCGGGCCCGCACCGAACTGGCCGTCGTGCTCATCGAGCGGGGCACCCAGTCGGGCCCCGAGGAGATCGAGGAGGCCATCGGCCTCCTGAGGCCGGTCGTCGAACGGCTCGACCCCGCCACCGCCAAGTACCTGTGGTGCGACGCGCAGAGCCTCCTCGCGGGGGCGTACAACGTGCGGCAGCAGGGCGACCCGGCCGTGAACCAGGAGCAGGTGATCCGCCTCTACGAGCGGCTCAACGAGGTCGAGTCGGAGGAGACCGACCCCGAGCAGTGGGCCAACACCCAGGCCAGGCTGGCGGTGTCGCTGTGCAAGCGGGTCCGCGGGGACCGCCGGGACAACCACCTCCGGGCCCGTGAGCACGCCCTGCGCGCACTGCGGATCTACGAGCGCGTCGGGGACCGCGCCGAGGCGTCCAGCACCCGCGACAAGCTGGCCCTCATCGCCCACGCCCTCGGTGCGTACGACGAGGAGGTGCGGCTGCACCGGGCCGCCCTCGCGGACCGGCCCAAGGACGCCGCTCCGCAGCTGTGGGCCCGCTCCACCACCAAGCTCGGCTTCGCCCTGCTCCGGCAGGCGGAGCGGGGCGCGACCGACGATCCGGTGGCCACGGCCCGGCAGGGCCTGCGCCATGTGCGGGAGGCCGTCGACGCCTATGAGGGGCTGCCGACCCGGGTGGAACTCGCCCTCGCGCACGGTCAGGTGGCGGACGCCGCCCGCCTCTGCCGGGCCCTCGACCCGGCCCGGGAGAGCGAGCTGCGGGCCCTTGAGCTGTCGTCCCTGGAAGCTGCGGTGGACCGGGCGCACGACCGCCCGGAGGTGCTGCGCGAGGTGGCGACGGACCTCGGGAACGCCGTCGCCGAGCGGGCCGACTGGCCCCGGGCGAGCGCCGCGTACGGGCAGGCCGTGGCGGCCGACGACGAGCTGTTCCGGTCCTGCCTGGTGAGCCTGTCGCGGGAGCGGCACCTCAGGTCGGCGGGGGACCTGCACCAGCGGGCCGCCTACGCGCTCGCCCGTGCGGGGCGGCTCCAGGACGCGGTGCTGTGCCTGGAGCGGGGCCGCACGCGCACCTTCCACCTGGCGCTCTCGCCGGACCGGGCCCAGCTCACGGAGGTGTCCCGGACGGACCCGCGGGCGCACGCCGCGTACGCGCGGGCCGCCGAGGCCGTGCAGGCCCTGGAGTCCCGCAACCGCGAGCTGGGCAGGCCGCGTTCCGCCACGGGCGACGGTCGGCAGGTCGAGGCCGCCGAGTACGAGGTGGGCGAGCTCCTCGGGGAGGCCCGTGCCGCGCTGGCGGCCGCCGTCGCGCGGATCCGGGAACTGCCCGGCATGGAGACCTTCCTCCGGCACACGACGTGGGCCGACGTCCGTGCCGCGGCCCGCCCCGGGGAGCCGCTGTGCTACGTCGCCTGCGCCCCGGCCGGGAGCGTGTCCCTGATCGTCCGGCACGGGAGTGACCCCGGGCCCGGCCTCGAAGCCGTGTGGTCACCGCTCACCACCGAGGAGGCCACCGGCCTGGCCCGGGAGGTCGCCGGGGCCGCGCGTGCCGACGGGCGCGGGATGCGGCCCCTGCTGGCCCGGCTCGGCAGCCGTCTGGTCGCGCCGCTCGCCGCCGCCCTCGGCCCCGCGGCGGCGGGCGCGACCGTGGTGGCCTGCGGCCCCCTGGCCCACCTTCCACTGCACGCCGCGACGCTGCCCGCGACCGGCGAACCGCTCCTCGCCACGCACTCCGTGGCCTACGCCCCGTCGGTGCGGCTGCTGCGCGCGGCCCGGCGGCGGGCCGCGGGCACGCCGTCCGTCCCGGTCCTCGTGGCGGCCGCCGACTCCGGTGCGGACAGCGGCCTCCTGGCCGCGCAGGAGGCGGCGGCGCTCACCCGTCTCTTCGCCACCGTCGGCGAGGGCCACCACGTGACCCGGGACCTGCTGACCGGCCTGGCCCGCGCCACCCATGTGCACCTGGCCTGCCACGGCGCCTACGACCCCGGCGATCCGCTGGCCTCCGGGCTCGACCTGGACGGCGGCCGCGTCACCCTGGCCGACCTGCTGGACGCCCGGCCCCGGCCGCTGGAGCGCGCCCGGCTCGTGACGCTGTCCGCCTGCGAGTCGGGTCTGGTCGACACCCGGCTGCCCGACGAGGCCATCGGCCTGCCCACGGGCATCATGCTCGCGGGCGGAGCCGGGGTCGTCTGCACGCAGTGGGAAGCCCGCGACAGCGCGGCCGTCCTGCTGATGCTCGCCTGCTACCGGCGGCTGCTCGGCCTCGACGCCGAGCCGGGCCCGGGGCCCGCGCCGCCGCCCGGACCGCCCACGCCCGCGCGGGCCCTGCGGGCGGCCCAGCTGTGGCTGCGGTCCGCGCGCCTGTCGGCGCTGCTCGCCCTGGACTGGCTTCCCGACGGGGTCCGGCACCGTCTCACGCACGACGGCGTGCCCGAACAGCCCTTCGCCCACCCCTATTTGTGGGCGCCCTTCGCGCTGGTGGGCACGTGAAGCCGCCCCCGCCCGCCCGGGACTTCGCGGAGCTGGAGCGGATGCCCGCGTACGCGCGGATCGCACACCTCCAGCTCGTCGAACTGCCCCAGCTCCGGCGCACCACCTCCCCCGACACCCTGGGCTATCTGCTCGGCTGCCTCTGTCTGGCCTACGCGGACGAGGAGCGCTACGACGAGGCGATCAGCACCGGAGAGCGGGCCCTGCGGATCGTCACCGAGCAGGCCGCGGCCGACGACGCCCTCCTCGGCCACGTGCGCCTCAACCTGGGCGTGGCCCACAGCCGCTCCGGTGACCTCGCGCGCGGGCTCGCCTCGTATCTGGAGAGCTGGACGCACTGCCGCCGGGCCGGCGCCCGCGAGACGCTGGTCAAGGCAGGGAGCAACGCCCTGCTCGCCCTGGAGTCCGGGCAGCCCACGGGCGAGCGCGAGCTGGCCTTCCTCCAGGACTGCCGCTCCGTCTTCGCCGCGGCGGGCCTGCGGCCGCAGACGGCGCGCGCCTGTCTGCTGCTCGGCGCGGCCCTCCTCGCCCGGGAGCGGGCGGCGGACGCCGTCGGCGTACTGGACCACGTCCTGGTCCTCACCGAGTCGATGGGCGGGGCCCGCCCGCAGCGGCGCGAGACCGTGCGGCTCCTTCAGGAGGCGGACCGGTCGCTCGCCGGCCTGCCGGGCGCACCGGCCCTCGGCCCCGGCGTGCTGTCGCAGGTGTGCGCCCTCGTCGTCGACGGGGTGGAGAGCCTGGGCCGTGACCGGCTCGACCGCGCGGCGACCTGCTTCTCGCGCGCGCTGCTCCTCCTCGAGCGGCGCACTCGGGAGCCGCAGCACATGCTCGCCGCCTTCCTCCTGCTGGTGCTCGGCCGCCTGGCCTGGGCCCGGGACGACGAGGCGGCCGCGGCCGAACTGCTCGGCCGGGCCGGGCAGGAGCTGACGCGGATCGGCCGTGCGCGGGGCGACTGGGTGAAGCTGCGCGCGCACCTCGGCGACCTGGACGATCTGCGGAAACTGGCGCAAGGTGTGGCCTGGGAGGCCCGGCGGGGCGACACGTCCGGTGGCGGGGGCGGCAGGCGCGGCCGCCGGACACGGCGAAAGGCACGTGAATGACCCCGGGCACGGTCCAGCAGCTGGCGATCGTGGTGCTCCTCGTACTGCCCGGGACCACGTACCTCTTCGCCAGGGAGGGGTTCCTCGGCATCCGGGAGGCCGAGCAGGAGAGCGGCAACCGGATCCTGCGGGCCCTGGGCGTGGGCGTGCTGCTCGACACGGTGTATCTGATGGCCGCGGGGCCGCAGCTCGTCCGGCTGCTGCGGGGCGGCGGGACGACGGCCCTCGCCGGTGTGGCGAACCGTCCGCGCGCGTTCGGCCTGTGTCTGCTGCTGCTCGCCGTCGCCGTGCCCGCCCTGCTCGCCCGGGTGGAGGCCCGCTGGACGCGGCGGCGGCGCGCGGCCCTGCACGAGCGCACGCCCACGGCGTGGGACGCCCTGTTCCAGGACCGGGGGGCGTGTTTCGTCCGGGTGCGGCTCAAGAACGGCGGCTGGGCGGGAGGCTGGTACGGCACGCGCTCGCGCGCCTCCGCCTATCCCCAGCCCGGCGACCTCTTCCTGGAGTCCCAGTACCGCATGGAGGCCGACGGCGCGTTCGGGCCGCGGCTGCCCGGCACGGGCGGCCTGTACGTACGAGCGACCGACCTGGACCTCGTGGAGATCTACGAACCACGGCGCCGGACCCGAGGAGACAGCGATGACCCGTCCTGACGTTCCCTCCCGTGACGCGGACCGCGTGTCCGTCGAGCCGGACGCACCCGAGGGCCTGGAAGGCCCGGACGAATTCGACGACCTGGGGATCTGGGCGGGGCCGCCGCGCGGCTGTCACGGCCCCAAGGCCGAGGACTGCCCCGAGGAGGAGGCGCTGCCGCCGGAGGGCCCGGCCGGGGTCACCCCGGCGGTCCCTGCGGAGCCGCAGGACCCGGAGAGCTGAGGCCGCCCGCGCCGGCCCGGCCCGGCTCCGGCAGGCCGTACGCGCGCCGGGCCGTGTCCGCGAACACCTGCGCGCGCTCGGCGGCGCTCAGGTCCGCCGTCACCGCCCGTGCGGCGTCGACGACTTGGGCGTACGAGGCGGCGAGCCCGCACACCGGCCAGTCCGAGCCGAACATCAGGCGGCCGGGCCCGAAGGCGTCGAGGACGGTGTCCGCATAGGGCCTGAGGTCGGCCACCGTCCAGGCCGTCCAGTCGGCTTCGGTGACCAGGCCGGACAGCTTGCACACGGTGTTCGGCAGGGCCGCGAGGGCACGCAGCGACGACGCCCAGGGTTCGAGGGCGCCGGAGGCCACGGGCGGTTTGCCCAAGTGGTCGAGGACGAAGGTGAGGTGGGGCAGGCGTGCGGCCGCCTCGGCGCACCGCGGCAGCTGGTCCGGGCGCACCACGAGGTCGTACGCGAGCCCCGCGTCCGCCACGGCGGCGAGGCCGCGCCGCGTGTCCGCGCGCAGCAGCCACTCGGGGTCGGGTTCGCTCTGCACCTGGTGGCGGATGCCCACCAGGCGCCGCCCGCCGGGCAGTTCGCGGAGCGCGGCCAAGGTGTCGGCGACGCCGGGCCGGGTGAGGTCGGTCCAGCCGACCACCCCGGCGACCAGGTCGTCGTCCGCCGCGAGGGCCAGGAGCTCCGGGGTCTCCTCGGGCACGGTGACGGTCTGCACGAGGACGGTGGCGGTGACGCCGTGCGCGCGGGCGTGCGGCGCGAGGTCCGCGAGCGTGAAGTCGCGCCGCAGCGGGGCCAGCGCGGGCCCGGTGATCCAGTCCTGATCGCGCACGGCGAGGTCCCACACGTGGTGATGGGCGTCGACGACCGCCTCCGGAGCGGTGGTCGGCCCTTCGGTCCGGCTCGTCACGGCAGCTCCTCCCCCGGTACGGGCACGTGCGGCGGCAGCAGGCCCTCGGCCCGCGCCTGGGCCCAGAAGGCGGCGGGCACGTCGACGGCGAACTGTGCGACGGCGTCGCGGACCTGGTCCGGGCCGTGGACGCCGACGAGCACGCTCGTCACGGCCGGGTGCCCGAACGGGAAGGCCAGGGCCGCGGCGCGCAGCCCGACGCCGTGCCGTGCGGCGACCTCCCGCAGCCGCCGGGCGCGGTGGAGCAGCGCGGGCGGCGCCTGCGCGTAGTCGAAGCGGGCCCCGTCCCGGGGGTCGGCGAGGAGGCCGGAGTTGAAGACGCCGCCGATGACGACGGACACGCCGCGCTCGTGCGCGGCGGGCAGCAGCGCGGGCAGCGCCGTGTGGTCCAGGAGGGTGTAGCGGCCCGCGCACAGCACGGCGTCGACGTCCGTGTCGCACACGAAGCGCGTGAGCATCGCGGCCTGGTTCATGCCCGCGCCGATCGCGCCCACGACGCCTTCGGCGCGCAGCCGCTCCAGGGCCGGATAGCCCTCGCGGAAGGCCTGTTCGCCGTGGTCGTCGGGGTCGTGGAGGTAGACGACGTCCACCCGGTCGAGGCCGAGCCGGGCCAGGCTCGACTCCAGGGAGCGGCGCACCCCGTCCGCGCTGAAGTCCCAGCGGCGGCGGTGCGCGGCGGGCACGGCGAAGCCGCCGTCGGCCAGGTCGTCGCCGTGGACGGGTCCGGTGACCGGCTCCAGGATCCGCCCCACCTTGGTGGAGAGGGTGTACGCGTCCCGGGGGCGCCCGCGCAGGGCCGCGCCGAGCCGCCGTTCGGACAGGCCGAGGCCGTAGTGCGGGGCCGTGTCGAAGGAGCGCAGGCCCGCGTCCCAGGCCGCCTCCAGGGCGCGGGCGGCGGTCTCGTCGCCGACCGGCGCGTAGAGGTTGCCGAGGCCCGCGCCGCCGAGGGACAGCTCGCCGACGGCGACCGGGCCGCGGCCCAGGCGCCGGGTGCGCAGGCCGTTCACCGGGGGGCCGCCGGCCTGAGCCGCAGGCCCTGCATGCCGCCGTCCACGGCGAGGGCCGTGCCGGTGGTGGCGCCGGACAGGGGGCTCGCGAGGTGGGCGATGGCCGCCGCGACCTCCTCGGCGCGCACCAGGCGGCCGGTGGGCTGGCGCGCGGCCAGGGCGGCGCGCTCGGCGGCCGGGTCGGGGGCGGCGTCCAGGAGCCGGGCGACCCACGGGGTGTCGACGGTGCCCGGGTTGACGCAGTTCACGCGGATGCCCTCGCGGACGTGGTCGGCGGCCATGGCGAGCGTGAGGGACAGCACGGCGCCCTTGGACGCCGAGTACAGGGCGCGCTGCGGAAGCCCCGCGGTCGCGGCGATGGAGCAGGTGTTGACGATCGCCGCGTGCGCGGAGCGGCGCAGGTGCGGCAGGGCGGCGCGGGTCGTGCGGACCAGGCCGAGGACGTTGACGTCGAGGACGGCGTGCCACTGTGCGTCGTCGTGGTCGGCCACGGTGCCCTGTGCGCCGATGCCCGCGTTGTTGACGAGGACGTCCAGGCCGCCGAGGTCGGCGGCGGCCGCCGCGACCGCGGCCCGTACCGCCGTGTCGTCGGTGACGTCGGCGGTGTACGCGCGCAGCGGCTCGGGCACGCCGTCCGGGTCCCGGTCGAGCACGGCGACGCGGGCGCCGCGCGCGGCGAGGAGCTCGGCGGTGGCCCGCCCGATGCCGGAGGCGCCTCCGGTGACCAGGGCGCTGAGGCCCTCGAAGTCCGTCATGCGGCTGCTCCCTTTCGCCGGGCGCGGTCGGCGGCCCAGAACGCTCCGTCGGGGTAGGTGTAGCGGGCGATGGACTCGGCACGCATCGTCGCCGAGAAGCCGGGGGCGGTGGGCGCGGCGTAGTGTCCGGCGCGTACCTCCACGGGGTCGGTGAAGTGCTCGTGGAGGTGGTCGACGTACTCGATGACGCGGTTCTCGGTGGTGCCGGACAGGGCCACGTAGTCGAACATCGACAGGTGCTGGACGAGTTCGCACAGTCCTACGCCGCCCGCGTGCGGGCACACCGGCACGCCGAAGCGGGCGGCGAGCAGCAGGATGGCGAGGTTCTCGTTGACGCCGCCGACGCGGGCCGCGTCGATCTGGAGGACGTCGACGGCGCCCGCCTGGAGCAGCTGCTTGAACACGATGCGGTTCTGCACGTGTTCGCCGGTGGCGACCTTCACGGGCGCGACGGCGTCGCGGATCGCGGCGTGCGCGAGGACGTCGTCGGGGCTGGTGGGCTCCTCCACCCAGTACGGGTCGAACTCGGCGAGGGCGCGGGTCCAGCGCACCGCCTCGTCGCGGTTCCAGCGCTGGTTGGCGTCGATGGCGAGGCGGATGCCGGGGCCGATGGCGGCGCGGGCGGCGCGGCAGCGGCGGACGTCGTCGGCGAGGTCGGCGCCGACCTTGAGCTTGATCTGGGTGAAGCCGTCGGCGACGGCCTGGCGGGCGAGCCGGGTGAGCTTCTCGTCGCTGTAGCCGAGCCAGCCGGGCGAGGTGGTGTAGCCGGGGTAGCCGTGCTCGCGCAGCAGGGCCTCGCGCCGCCGCGCGCCGTCGCGGCCCGTGCGCAGGAGCGCGAGGGCGTCCTCGGGCGTGAGCGCGTCGGCGATGTAGCGGAAGTCGACCTGGGAGACGAGCCAGGCCGGGTCCGCGTCGGCGAGCAGCTTCCACAGCGGCTTGGCGGCGCGTTTGGCGGCCAGGTCCCAGACGGCGTTGACGACGGCGCCGATGGCCATGTGCATCACGCCCTTCTCGGGGCCGAGCCAGCGCAGTTGGCTGTCCCCGACCAGGTCGCGGTGGAGGGTGCCGGGGTCGGCGCAGAGCGTGTCCAGGGGGCGCCCGACGACATGGCCGCGCAGGGCGTCGACGGCGGCGACCTGGACGTCGTTGCCGCGTCCGATGGTGAAGGTGAAGCCGTGTCCTTCGTGGCCGTCCTCGGCGTCGGTGCGCAGGACGACGTAGGCGGCCGAGTAGTCGGGGTCCGGGTTCATCGCGTCGGACCCGTCGAGCTCCCGCGAGGTGGGAAACCGTATGTCGTACGTGTCGACCGCCGTGACGCGGCGGGGAGTCGGGGACACAGAAGGCCTTTCCGGAAGGGAGGCGGGGAGGCGGCGGCTCAGTCCTGTGCGCGGCCCGTGGTGACGCGGGCGATCATCAGGGCGACGAGGATGATCCCGCCGTAGATGGCCTGGATCCAGAAGGACGGCACCTGGGCGAGCGTCAGCAGGTTCTGGACGACGCCGAGCAGCAGGACGCCGGTGAGCGCGCCGAACATGGTGCCCTTGCCGCCGTCCAGGCCGATGCCGCCGATGACCGCGGCGGCGAACACCGTGAAGATCATGTTCTGGCCCTGGTTGGCGTTGATGGCGCCGACGTAGCCGGTCTGCATCAGGCCGCCGACGGCGGCGAGCGTCCCGGCGACGACGAACACGCCGAGCATGACGCGCTCCACGCGGATGCCCGCGGCGCGGGCCGCGTCCGCGTTGCCGCCGATCGCGTACAGGGCGCGGCCGACCCGGTGGTACTTCAGGACGAGCCCGGTGGCGCCGAACGCGGCCGCCGCGCACCACACGGAGACCGGCACGGTCAGGAAGGTGGAGGTGGCGAGGGTGAAGAAGGGCTCCGGCAGGCCGAAGAGCGTCTTGCCCTCGGTGGCACCGACGAGCACGCCGCGCAGCACGATCAGCATGGCCAGGGTCACGATGAAGGCGTTGAGCTTCAGTTTCACCACGAGGAGGCCGTTGAAGGCGCCGATCACCGCGCCCACCAGGACGATCGCGAGCAGCCCGACGGCGGCGGGCAGTTCGGTGCCGAAACCGGCCTGGGCGGCGGGCAGGACGAGCAGCGCGCCCACGGCGGGCGCGATGCCGACGACCGACTCCAGGGAGAGGTCGAACTTGCCGGTGATGAGGACGAGGGACTCGGCCAGGACGACCATTGCGAGGGCCGCGGAGGCACCGAGGACGGAGATCAGGTTCCGCTCGGTCAGGAACGAGTCGTTGACGAAGGCGCCGAGCACCATGAGCAGCACCAGGGCGGGCAGCAGCGCGAGTTCGCGGGCGCGGCGCAGCAGGGCGGCCCTGGCGGCGCGGGGCTCCGCGGCCCGCGGGGAAGCGGGCGCGGACGTCTCGGCGTCGGCCGCGCCGGTCACGGAGGTGTCAGCCGTGTCGGTCACGGGGGTGTCAGCCGTGTCGGTCACGCGGGTGTCAGCTGTGCTGCTCTCGGAGGTGTCAGCTGTGTTGCTCACGGGGGTGTCAGCCGTGTTGGTCACGGGCCACTCCTTCGATGGAGGCGATCAGCTCGTGGTCGTGCCAGCCCGCCGGGTGCTCGGCCGCGACGCGGCCGTGGAAGAGGACGAGGACGCGGTCGCAGCGGCGCAGGTCGTCGAGTTCGTCGGAGACGACGAGCACGGCGGTGCCGTCGTCGCGGGCCCGGTCGACGCGGGCGAGCAGGGACTCCTTGGACTTCACGTCGACGCCCGCGGTGGGGTTGATGAGGACGAGCAGCCGCGGCTCGGAGGCCAGGGCCCTGGCCATGACGACCTTCTGCGCGTTGCCGCCGGAGAGGTCGGAGACGGGCTGGTCGGGGCCCTCGGCGTGGATGTCGAGCCGCTCGATGAGCTCGCGGGCGACGCCGCGCTTGCGGTCGGTGGAGACGAAGCCGAGGCGGCCGAGGCGGCCGAGGACGCTCAGGGTGGCGTTGTCGCCGATCGACAGGGAGAAGACGAGGCCCTCGCCGTGCCGGTCGCGGGGCACGCAGCCGACCCCGGCGCGCAGCGCGGCGGGCACGTCGCCGAAGGGCAGCGGAGCGCCGTCGAGGGTGGCGCTGCCGCCGGTCGGGGTGTGCAGGCCCGCGAAGGACTCGGCCAGGCTGATCTTCCCGCTGCCGCTGGACCCGGCGAGCCCGACGACCTCGCCGCGGCGCACGGTGAGGTCGACCTCGGCGTACGCGGGGCTGGTGAGGCCGCGCACGTCGAGCAGCACGGGCGCCTCGTCGGGGACCCCGGGCGCGGCCCGGCGCCCGCTCTCGGGGAGCGCCTCGCCCGCCATGGCCTCCACGAGGGCGGCGCGCGGCAGGTCGGCGACGGGCGCGGTGGTGATCCAGCGGGCGTCGCGCAGCACGGTGACGGCCTGGCACACCTCGTACACCTCTTGCAGGTGGTGCGAGATGAACAGGAAGGTGACGCCCGCCTCCTGGAGCGCGCGCATGCGGGTGAAGAGCCGCTCGATCTCGCGGTTGTCGAGCTGCGCGGTCGGCTCGTCGAGGACGATGAACCGCGCCCCGAAGCTCAGGGCGCGGGCGATCTCGACCATCTGCCGGTCCTCGACCTTCAGGTCGGCGGTGCGGGTCCCGGGGTCGACGCGCACGTCCCAGGTGTGCAGCACCTCGGCGGCCTCGGCCCGCAGGCGGCGCCAGCTGATGAGTCCGCCGCGGCCCCGCGGCTGCCGGTTGATGAAGAGGTTCTCGGCGACGGTCAGTTCGGGGACGACGGTGGGCTTCTGGTAGACGCAGGCCACCTTGCGACGCCACGCGTCGCGGTCGGCGAGCGGCGGCGCGGGCTCGCCGTCGAAGGTGACGCTGCCCGCGTCCGGGGCCTGGAGGCCGGTGAGGACGGAGACGAGGGTGGACTTGCCCGCGCCGTTGCGGCCGACGAGGGCGTGGGACTCCCCGGCCCGGACGGTGAGCCGGCCGTCCTGGAGGGCCACGGTGGGTCCGTAGCGCTTGACGACGCCGCGCGCCTCGACGAGGGGCGGGGCGCCGCACGGGCGCGGTGGGCTCTGCGCGTTCTGCGTGCTCATCGGCTCGCGTTGCCCCACAGCTCGGCGTCGTCGACGTTCTTCCGCGTGACGAGCGGCGCGGGCAGCTGGTCCTCCAGATTGCCGCCGGGCAGCTTCACGATGGTCGAGCCGTGGTCGGTGGGGCCGGGCGAGAACTTCTTGCCGTTCATCGCGGCCTTGATGTAGTACATGCCGTACTTCGCGTACGCGTCGGCGGGCTGCGAGACGGTGGCGTCGATCTGCCCCTTGCGGATCGCGTCGAACTCCTGCGGGATCCCGTCGTTCGACACGACGGTGATGTGGCCCTTCTCGCCCGCCTTCTTCAGCATGCCCTTGGACTTGAGGGTCTGGAGCGTGGGCGCGAGGTAGACGCCGCCCGCCTGGAGGTAGACGCCCTTGAGGTCGGGGTGGGAGTTCAGCAGGGTGTCCAGCTTGGACGCGGCGGTGTCCGACTCCCACTTCGCGGGGATCTCCAGGACCTTCAGCCGGGGGTACTTCTCCTTGACGCAGTCGCGGAACGCCTCGGAGCGGTCGCGTCCGTTGACGGACGCGAGGTCGCCCATGATCTGCGCGACCTTGCCGCTGCGGATCCGCCGGCCCAGGTAGTCGCAGGCCTTGCGGCCGTACGCGACGTTGTCGGCGCGGACGACCATCGCGACCCTGCCCTTCTCCGGGGCGACGTCCACGGCGACGACGGGCACGCCCTTGCGCTCGGCCTGGTCGAGCCCGGCGGAGACCGCGGCGCTGTCGAGCGGGGCCACGACGAGGCCCTTCACACCCTGGTTGAGCTGGTTGTTGATGTCGGTGATCTGCTGGGAGGGGTCGCTGTTGGAGTTCACGGTCTTGAGCGCGTCGACGCCCTCGGACTTCGCCATCCTCGGCACGTAGTCGTTGTACGACTGCCAGAACGGCGAGGTGAGCAGCGGCAGGACGACACCCACCTTGCCCTCTCCCCCGCCGCCCGCTCCCCCGGTGTCCTTGGTGCTGCCGCAGGCCGCGAGGGCGAGGGCGGCGCAGGCGGCCGCCGCGGTGGCGCCGAGCGCCCGCGGCCGCCGGGGCCTGCCGGTGGTGTTCCGCACTGTGCTGCCGACCATCTGACGGCTCCTCATCGGGCGGGATCGAGTGGTACCGGGCCGCGGTTCAGCGGCGGATGGGCGACATACTTATCAGACCACTTGGGCGGCACAACACCCCTCGTCGCCAATGTTTCCCGTATTCCGGCCGTAGTGGTCGGACCACATTGCTCGCTACACTGCCCGGCACCCGGCCAGTGGATGAAGGAGCGTCACGTGAACCAGGCCCCGCAGAGCGCCGTTCCCGCACAGAAGGGCACCGTGACGCAGCGGGCCATCGAGCAGATCAAGGCGATGATCGCGGAAGGGCTCCTGGAGCCGGGCCAGCGCCTGCCCACCGAGCGGGACCTGGCCGCCCAGCTGGGCATCTCGCGCAGCTCCATGCGGGAGGCCATCCGGGCCCTGACGGTGCTCGGCGTCCTGGAGGCGCGGCACGGATCGGGCATCTACGTCACGCAGTTGGAGGCCGGTGACCTCCTGGAGACCTTCGGCGTGGTCGCGGACCTGTCCCGCGGGCCGCGCCTGGTGGAGCTCCTCGAAGTGCGCCGCGTCCTGGAGTCCACGGCCACGGCCCTGGCGGCCGCGCGCATCACGCCGGACCGGCTGGCCGAGGTGGAGGAGCACTTGGCGGCCATGAACGCCACCGACGACCCCGAGGAGATCCTCTCCCACGACCTGGCCTTCCACCGCGCGATCGCCCTGGCGGCGGGCAACGACACGATGGCCGCGATCCTCGAAGGCCTGTCCTCGCGCACCTTCCGGGCCCGGGTGTGGCGCGGCTACCAGGAAGAGGGCGCCTTCGAGCGCACCCGGCGCGAGCACGACCGCATCCACCGGGCCCTGGTGGCCCGCGACCCGGAGGCGGCACGGGCGGCGGCGGCCGCTCACGTGGGAGAGGTGGAGGCGTGGCTGCGCGGGCAGTTCGGGCGGCAGCAGAACACCCGCTCCGCAGCCGGGAGTTGAGCGCCCGGCGACCGCGGGCTCAGTCCACGTCGACGTCGTCGAACAGCTCCAGCATCCGCGCGAGGACGCGCACGCACGCCGTCACGTCGGCGTCGGTGATGCCGCCGCGCACCTGCCGCAGCACGGCGCGCTCGCGCGCCACCGCGGCCGCGATCGCCGACTCCCCCTGCCCCGTGAGCCGGATCAGGGACGACCTGCGGTGCGCGGGGTTCGCGGTGACCTCGACCAGGCCGCGCGCGGCCGCGTCGTTCACCGTGCGCTGGACGAACTGACGGCTCAGCGACTGGGCGCGCCCCATCTGCGGCACGGTCATGGGGCCGTTCCTGCGCAGCAGGTCCAGGACCGCGCGCACGCCGACGGACAGACCCTCGATCGGCTCGGCCTGCTCCACCTTGCGCTGCGTACGCCGGTACAACGGGCCCACCAGGTCGAACACTTCGGTGAGCCGGCCGGCGAGGGCGTCGGGGTCGAGGGGCTCGCCGGGGCTGCGCTGCTCATCACTCACCCCCGCATCATGACACCTTGGTTGCCATCTTGCCGCCCACATGACACCTTGGTTGTCATGACTGACGCTTCTGCTCTGCCCGAGGCGGACGGCTCCGGCCTGCACGCGTTCACCACCGACGACGGCACGCTCGCCTACCGCGACACCGGCTCCGGCGACCCGCTGGTCCTGCTCCACGGGGGCTTCCTCGACCACCGCATGTGGGCCGCCCAGATCGACGCCTTCGCCCGGCACCACCGGGTCATCGCGCCGGACGCGCGCGGCCACGGCCGGTCCTCGAACGCGACCGTGCCGTTCCGCCAGACCGACGACCTGGCCGCGCTGCTGCGCCACCTCGGCGTCGGCCCCGCGGTCGTCGTCGGTCTTTCGATGGGCGCGGGCATCGCGGTCGACACCGCGCTCGAACACCCGGACCTGGTCAGCGCCCTCGTGGTCTGCGGCGCGGGCACCAGCGAGCCGGAGTTCCACCACCCCTGGGTCCTGGCCGTCCAGGCCGAGTGGGCGCGCGCCGCGGCCGCCGAGGACGCCGCGGCCTTCGTCGACGCGACCATGCTGTTCGCAGCGGGCCCGCACCGGTCGCTCGACGACGTCGACCAGGACGTCGTACGCCGCCTGCGGGAGATGACGCAGCACACCGTCGCCAAGCACAGCGGCGCCGAAGCCTCGCTGCTCACGCCCGTCACCGACACCTGGGCACGGGCCGCGGACCTGTCACTGCCGCTCCTGGCCGTCACCGGCGACCTCGACACCTGCGACAACATCGCCATGGCCCACCGCCTGGCCCACTCCATGCGCCACGGCCGCACGGCGACGATCGCGGACACCGCGCACTACCCGAACATGGAGCGGCCGGAGGCCTTCGACGAGCTGCTGCGCGACTTCCTCGCGGCGGCGCGCTGACCGCCGCCGCCCGCGCCCCTTCTCCCCGTCCGGGGCGCGAGCGGCGGCCCGCACACGCGGTGCGGCGCGTGGCCCGTCAGGCCCGCCGCACCCGCAGCGTCACCAGCTCGAACGGCCGCAGCGACACGGCGACCGCGCCCCCGTCGTGCTCCGGCGCGTCCGCGTCGGTCAGGGGCCGCTCCAGGAGGTCGGTCACGTCCACGGCCGCCGCGTCGAAGCCGAGGCGCAGCGTGGTGCGGGCCCGGCCGCCCCGCGCCTCGTGGAAGCGGATCACGACGTCACCGCTGCCGTCGTCGGCGAGCTTGACGGCCGTGACGACCACGGCGTCGTCGTCGACGCTCACCAGCGGCGCGACGTCCGCCGCACCCCCGGTGACCCGCCGCTCCGGCAGGTTGATCCGGTAGCCCTCGCGCACCGCGTCGACGATGTCCGCGCCGGGTGCGAGCGCGTGCCGGAAGCGGTGGACGCCCTGGTCGGTCTCGGGGTCGGGGAAGCGGGGCGCGCGCAGCAGCGACACCCGCACCGTGGTGGTCGTCCCGGCGTCGGCGTCCCGCACGGTACGGGTCACGTCGTGGCCGTACGTGGAGTCGTTGACGAGGGCGACGCCCCAGCCGGGCTCCTCCACGTGCACGAAGCGGTGGTTGCAGGCCTCGAACTTCGCGGCCTCCCAGCTGGTGTTGGTGTGGGTCGGCCGGTGGAAGTGCCCGAACTGCGTCTCGGAGGCGTACCGCTCGGCGTGCACGTCCAGCGGGAAGGCCAGCTTGAGGAACTTCTCCGTCTCGTGCCAGTCCACCTCGGTGTCGATGTCGAGGCGCCGCTGCCCGGGGGCGAGGGTCAGGACCTGCGTCATCCGCGAGTCACCGAAGCGGCGCTCGACCCGCACGGACGCGCCGTCTCCGGGCGTGACGGCCTCGGCCTCGGTGAGGTCGGTGACGGTGTGGCGGTAGAACTCGTCGACGTCCCACGCGTCCCACATGTTCGGGAAGTCGGCGTGCAGCTGCGGCAGGTTCAGGGCCTGCCCCGGCGCGACCGTCTCCCGCCCCGACACCAGGTCGTAGGCGGAGACCACGAGCCCGCGCCCGTCGACCTCGACCCGCAGCAGGCCGTTGTCCAGGACGTAGCCGCCGTCGGCGCGGGCGGCGATCCCCGACTGGCCGTCGGCCACCGGGGCGTGGGCACCGCCCGCGGGGACACCGGCGCGGGCGTGCGGCGCCGAGTTGAACACGAGGGTGCGCCCGCCCTCGCCCGCGAGTGCCCGCTGCGCCGCGTCGATGATCGCGTTCAGGTCGTCCGCCACGGCCGCGTACGTCGCCCGGGCCTCGCGGTGCACCCAGGCGATCGACGAGCCGGGCAGGATGTCGTGGAACTGGTGGAGCAGCACCGTCTTCCAGATGCGGTCCAACTCCTCGTACGGATACGGGAATCCGGCGCGCACCGCGGCCGTCGCCGCCCACAGCTCGGCCTCCCGCAGGAGGTGCTCGCTGCGGCGGTTGCCCTGCTTGGTGCCTGCCTGGCTGGTGAGCGTCGCGCGGTGCAGCTCCAGATAGAGCTCGCCGACCCACACCGGTGCGTTCGGATACTCCGCCTCGGCCTTCTCGAAGAACTCCGCCGGGGTCTCCCAGCGCACGGTCGGCGAGCCCTCCAGGTTCCGCAGCCGGGCCACCTTCGCGATCATCTCGCGGGTCGTGCCGCCGCCCCCGTCGCCCCAGCCGACCGGGGCGAGGGAGTGCCGGGCCACGCCCTTGTCCTTGAAGTTCCGCGCGGCGTGCGCGATCTCGCTGCCCTTGACCGCGCAGTTGTAGGTGTCGACGGGCGGGAAGTGCGTGAAGATCCGGGTGCCGTCGATGCCCTCCCACTGGAAGGTGTGGTGCGGGAACTTGTTGGTCTGTGACCAGGAGATCTTCTGGGTGAGCAGCCACTTCGACCCGGCGGCCTTGATGATCTGCGGGAGGCCCGCGGCGAAGCCGAAGGTGTCCGGCAGCCACGCCTCGTCGTTCTCGACCCCGAACTCCTCGATGAAGAAGCGCTTGCCGTGCACGAACTGCCGGGCCATCGCCTCCGAGCCCGGCATGTTCGTGTCGGACTCCACCCACATGCCGCCCGCCGGTACGAACCGGCCGTCGGCGACCGCCTTCTTCACCCGCGCCCACACCTCGGGCCGGTGCTCCTTCACCCACGCCCACTGCTGCGCCTGCGACATGGAGAAGACGAAGTCCGGGTCGTCGTCGAGCAGGCCCGTCATGTTGGAGGTGGTCCGCGCCACCTTCCGCACGGTCTCGCGCAGCGGCCACAGCCACGCCGAGTCGATGTGGGCGTGGCCGACGGCGCTGATGCGGTGCGCGGAGTCGTGCGCGGGCGCGGCGAGGACGCCCTCCAGGCGGGATCGGGCGGCGGCCGCCGTGCCGTTCACGTCCTGGAGGTCCACGGCGTCGAGCGCGCGGTCGACCGCCCGCAGGACCTCGTGGCGGCGCCCCGAGTCCTCGGGCAGCTCCTGCATCAGCTCACCCAGGACCTCCAGGTCCATGACGAGCCCCCACACCGTCTCGTCGAACACCGCGAGGTCCATGCGCTCCAGGCGGTACTGCGGCTCGCTGCCCGCGGTGTCCTTGTCGCCCAGCTGGGTGGGCAGGAAGGGGTGGTAGTCGAGGATGACCGGGTTGGACGCGGCCTCGACGCGCAGGTCCACGGTCTCGCCGCCCTCGGCCGGGGAGGCGATCCGCACCCACTGGTTGCGGGGGTTGAGGCCCTTCACCGGGGTGCCGTCGGGCCGGTAGACGAGGCCCTCGCACTGGAACCCGGGCATGTTCTCGTCGAAGCCGAGGTCGAGGATCGCCTCCACCGTGCGGCCCGCCCAGGCGGCCGGGACGGTCCCGGTCACGTGGAACCAGCTGGTGCCCCAGGGGGCGCCCCAGCGGGCCCCCGCCTCGATGGGCTCGGGGGTGGCGGCGAGGCCTTCGGCCACGGGTACCGGTTCGCCCGGGGCGTTCCAGACGGCCACCGTCAGGGGAACGGACTCGGGGTAGACGGCGGGCCGTATGCGCTCGTCCAGAACGCGCTTGAGCCGGCCTTCTACGAGCTTGCGGTCGTCGTGCATGAGGGGTCTCCCTAGGTCGTCGCACGTGCATGGCTGAGGTGGTGGCCCTGCCGGGGGCTCCCCAAGCCCGCCCCTTCCCGAAACTGGGGGCTCCGCCCCCGGGCCCCCGCTCCTCAAACGCCGGAGAGGCTGAAAGATCTGCCACGACCGGCGACAGATCCAGCCCGTCCGGCGTTTGAGGACGAGGCGCGAAGCGCCGAAAAGGCGGGGGCACGGGGGCGGCAGCCCCCGGATCGGGAAGGGGCGGGTCAGGGGCGTCCCACGCGGGCGGCGGGAACGGTCAGAGGACGTCGGACGGGAGGACCACCTCCGTGATGCCTCGCTCCGCGAGGTACCCGGCGTCCGCCGCCCGTTCGGCGAGAACCAGCGCGGGCCGCACCCCCTGCCCGGCCAGCCGCGCGTAGGCCTCGAACACGTCCCCGCCGGGCCCGCACCGGGCCCGGCGCCCCGCGTCGGGCCCGACGTCGACGACGACGGCCGTGCCGCGCGCCGCGGGCACCTCCCACCGCTCCTTGGCGAGCCGGGCGAGGGCGGCCCCCGCGGGCTTGACCCGGCCCTCGTTGGTGAGCAGCCCCAGGCTGTACTCCAGCTCGGGGAAGTCCGCGAGGGAGCGCGACACGTCGTGGGAGCACCACCACGTCACGCCCCACACGTCGGCGCAGTCGAGCGCCGCGGCCACGGTCGTCTCGGTGAACGCGGCCGCGTCCGCCGCGGGGATGAGCGGGGCGGGCGCGCCGACCTCCTGGAGCCACACGGGCCGGTGCGGGTCCAGGGCCCAGGCCTTGGACAGCTCGATGAGGTAGGCCGCGTGCTGCCCGGTGGCGACCCCGTCGCGCCCGTGCCGCTGCGCGGTGCCGTTGAACACCCACGAGTGCACGGCCGTCACGGACCCGAGCCGCGCGGCCTGGGCGGGGGTGAAGGGCTGGTCGTCCTGGTACCAGGCGGCGTCGTACTCGGCGTGCAGGTGGAGGCGTCCGGGCGCCCCCTCCTCGCAGGCGGCGAGGACCTGCTCAAGCCAGGCCCCGGCCTGCTCCTGGGTGATGCGGTCGGGGTCGGGATGCGGCCCGGCGGCGAACTGGTTGATCTCGTTGCCGATGGTCATGCCGATGAAGTTGGGCCGGTCGGCGAGGGCCGCGGCGAGGGTGCGCAGATACTCCCGCTGGCCGGAGATCACGTCGGGGTCGGTGAAGAGGTTGCGCCGGTGCCAGGTCTGCGTCCACGCGGGCAGGAAGTCGAAGCTGGACAGATGGCCCTGGAGGCCGTCGACGTTGACGTCGAGCCCGCGCTCGGCGGCGGCGTCGGCGAGCGCGACGAGCTGCTCGACGGCGCGCGGCCGGATCAGGGTGCGGTTGGGCTGGAAGTACGGCCAGATCGGGAACACCCGGATGTGGTCGAGTCCGAGCGAGGCGATGGCGTCGAGGTCACGGCGCACGGAGTCCAGGTCGAAGTCGAGCCAGTGGTGGAACCACCCTTCGCTGGGGGTGTAGTTGGCGCCGAAGCGGGGCGGGCCCGCGGGGGCGGCGGCCGGGCCGGGCAGGTCGTCTGACGTCAAGGCGGATCCTGGTTCTCAAGGAGAGGGGCGGGTGGGGCGGGCCTCAGCCCTTGACGGCGCCCTCCCCGACCCCGCGGAAGAAGTACCGCTGGAGGCAGGCGAAGAGCACGATCAGCGGCAGCACGGCGATCACCGTGCCCGCGGCGACGAGGCGTTCGTCGTTGGCGAAGGTGCCGTGCAGGTAGTTGAGGCCGATGGTCAGGGTGAACTTGTCGGGGTCGCTCAGGACGATCAGGGGCCACAGGAAGTCGTCCCAGGCGCCCATGAAGGCGAAGATGGCGACGACGGCGAGGGTGCCCTTCACGGCGGGCAGCGCGATGCGGAAGAACCGCTGCCACACGTTCGCCCCGTCGACGAACGCGGCCTCCTCGATCTCGTACGGGACGTTGAGGAAGGCGTTGCGCATCAGCAGCACGTTGAGCGCCGAGACGCAGCCGGGCAGCAGGACGCCGATGAGGGTGTTGTTGAGGCCGAGGTCCCGCATCGTGGTGAACTGGGCGATGATGATGCCCTCGACGGGCACGAGCATCGCCAGGATGAACACGAGCGTGGCCGCCTTGCGGCCGCGGTAGCGCAGGCGCGCCAGGGCGTATCCGGCGAGGGCCGCGCCCACGCAGTTGGTGACGACGTTCGCCGCGGCGACCTTCAGGGAGTTGAACGCGTAGTCCCACACGGGGATGGTGTCGGCGACGCGTTCGTAGTTGTGCAGGGTCGGGTCGGACGGCAGGAACTTGGGCGGCGAGCTGAAGATGTTCTCGTGCGGTCCCTTCAGGGACGTCGACAGCTGCCACAGGAACGGGCCGATCATCAGGGCCAGGACGAGCAGCAGCAGGAAGTAGCGCAGGGCGAGCTCCCACACCCGCATGCGGCGCCCGTTCTCGTCCGTGAACCGCCGCTTGTGCGGCCTGGGGGCCTCGGCGCGCGCCGCGCGGACCGCTTCGGTGTCCGGGGTCGTCATCGGTTCTCCTTCCGGTCCGCGCGCAGCACGAGCAGCATCAGCGCGACGGTGACGACGAAGATGACGACGGAGATCGCGGAGGCGTAGCCGACGCGGCCGGTCAGACCGGTGCCGGTGCGCTGCACGAGCATCACGAGCGTGGTGTCCTCGCCCGCGGGCCCGCCGGCTGGCCCCGCCATCAGATACACCTCGGAGAACACCTTGAACGCGGCGACCGAGGACAGCGCGGCGACCAGGACCATGGTGGAGCGCACGGCGGGCACGGTGACGCTGACGAAGCGGCGGATCGGTCCGGCCCCGTCGACGGCGGCGGCCTCGTGCAGTTCGCGGGGGACGTTCGCGAGCGCCGCCAGATAAATGATCATGTAGTAGCCGAGGCCCTTCCAGACCGTGACGGCCATGGCGGAGAACAGCAGCAGCCACTGGTCGCTGAGGAAGCCGACCTTGCCCGCCCCCACCGCCTCCAGGACGGCGTTCACCAGGCCCCGCTCGTCGAGCATCCACACCCAGATCAGGCCGACGACGACGATGGAGGCGACCACCGGCGTGTAGAAGGCGGACCGGAAGAACGTGATGCCGGGGATCTGCTTCTGGACGAGCATCGCGAGCAGCAGCGGCAGGATGACGAGCGCGGGCACGACCACGAGGACGTACAGGGTGCTGTTGCGCAGGCCGATCCAGAACATCTCGTCGTGCAGCAGCTCGCGGAAGTTGGCGAGGCCCACGTACTTGCCCTCGACCAGCTGCCGTTTGTCGGTGAACGCGTTGATCACCGTACTGACGAAGGGGTAGAGGATGAACCAGCCGACGATCACGAGGCCGGGGGCGGCGAACAGCCAGGGGCTGGTGGGCAGTTGGCGCCGCACGCGGCGGCGGGCGCCCGCCTCCCCGGCGGCGGTCCGCCGGGCGGCCGAGGGGGCGGCTCCGGCGGGCCGCACCGGGGAGGCGGCGGGGCTTGAACTCTTCATGGCTGAGGTTCCCTGGTCGGTGGATCAGCTCTGCTGGAGCAGCCGGTCACACTGCTTGACAGCGTTGTCAAGCGCTTCTTCGGGGCTCTCCTTGCCCTGCAGCGCCTTGGCGACGGAGTTGCGGAGGGCGACCTTCATCTGCTCGCTGAACAGCACGGGCGTGTAGTTCACCGCGGTCTTCAGGGACTTGGCGGCGGCGACGCGCACGCGCGTCTCGTCCGTGCCGTCCTCCTTGGTGAAGTACGGGTCGTCCAGGGAGCCCTTGGTGCTCGGGAAGATCGCGACCTTCTTGGCGAAGGACATCTGGCGCTGCGCGTCGGTGACGAAGTGCGCGAAGGCGACGGCGGCGGGCGTCTGCTTGGTGCGCTTGTTCACCATCACGCCCATCACGTACATGTTGTCCTTGCCGGTGGAGCTGATCTGCGGCGTGATGCCGATGTTCTTGTAGAGGCCCGGGGCGTCCTTCTTGAACTTCTCCAGGTCGAGCGCGCTGCCCGGGTTCATCGCGACGGCCTCGGTGAGGAACTTCTTGCCGGTCGACTCGGGCGTCGCGGTCAGCGCCTGGCCGTCCAGGGCCTTGGCGTCGTAGAGCTTCTTGTACTGGGTGAGGAGCTGGACGCCCTTGGCGTCGTTGAAGGTGAAGCCGGTGCCTTCCTTGTTCATCAGCGGGACGCCGTAGCGGCCGAAGTCCTCGATGGTGGGGACGTTGGCGAGCGTGGCGATGTCGCCGTCGCTCTTGTCCGCGATCTTCAGGGCGTCGTCGAAGAGCTGGTCGTAGGTCTTCGGCGGCTTGGCCGCGTCCAGGCCCGCCTCCTTGAAGAGCCGCTTGTTGTAGAACAGCGGGCCGGTGTTCAGATACCAGGGGAAGGCGTACGTGCCCTGCACTCCGGGGACCTGGTGGCTCTTCCAGGCGCCCGGCAGGTACTCCTTCTCGTACTTGCCCGCCGCCTGGTCGAGGTCGAGGGCGATGCCCGCCTTGGCCAGCGGCGCCACCAGGTCGGGCGAGACGTTCACGACGTCGGGCAGGGTGCCCCCGGCGGCGTCCGCGCTGATCTTGTCGGCGTAGCCCTCGCCGGGCTGGTCGACCCACTTGACCTCGGTGCCCGGGTACTTGTCCTCGAAGTCGTCGATCAGGCCCTCGAAGTAGGACTTGAAGTTCGCCTTCAGGTTCCAGGTCTGGAAGGTGATCTTGCCCTCGACCTTGCCGGAGGCGTCGGTCGAGCCGCCGTCGTCATTGCCGCCGCAGGCGCTCAGGGCGAGCAGGGAGGCGACGGCGGCGGCAGCGGGGACCGCCCGGCGGGGGCTGCGGAATATCCGGGAATGACGCACGTGAACGGCTCCTTTGCTCGGCCCGGCGCATGGCGGCACGGGCCACCGGCAGCGGTGGCGATCCGCGTGGAATCGCGGATTCGCACCGAGGCAGACCCTGCATGGAGTTCCGGTGAAAAGTCAATGGATTGGTGCTGATTCGTCTCCTACGAGGCCGTCCACTCCCACTAACTCGCAGGTCAGAGCCGTTGGTTGAAAGCCTTGTCACCAACAGCTAATGCGCTTTAGGGTGTGCTAGCTCAAGCGCATTAGTACCTGCGCGGCCGGAGCGCATCGGGCGCTCCGCACGCGGAAAGGGGCAACGGGTGCAAGGCAAGCGGTCACCGGCACGCCGGCCGACCATGAAGGACATCGCCCGGCGCGCAGGCGTCTCCGAGAGCGCCGTCTCCTTCGCGCTCAACGACAGACCCGGGGTCTCCGAGGTGACCCGCGACCGGGTCCGCAGGGTCGCCGAGCAGCTGGGCTGGCGGCCCAGCACGGCGGCGCGCGCCCTGTCCGGCGAGGGCGCGGCCACGGTCGGCCTGGTGGTGGCCAGGCCCGCCGCCACGCTCGGCGTCGACTCGTTCTTCCTGCAGCTGATCTCGGGCATCCAGGAGGTCCTGGCCGAGCGCCAACTGGGGCTGCTCTTCCAGGTGGTGGAGGACGTCGAGGCGGAGTGCGCGGCGTACCGGCGGTGGTGGGCCGAGCACCGCGTCGACGGCGTCCTCGTCGTGGACCCGCGCACCGACGACCCGCGGCCCGCGCTCCTGGAGGAGCTCGGGCTGCCCGCGGTGGTCACCGGTGGCGTGCCCGACCCCGAGCGGCCGCCGCGCGCCGGGCTCTCCACCGTGTGGGCCGACGACGCGGGCGCGATGGCGGCCGTCGTCGGCCATCTGCACGCGCTCGGGCACCGCCGCATCGTGCACATCGCCGGGCTCCCCGGCCTCGCGCACACCGAGCGCCGCGTGCGCACGCTGCGCGCCGAGGCCGAGCGCCGGGGCCTGCGCGGGGTGCGGTCGGTCACCACCGACTACTCGGACGCGGAGGGCGCCGCCGTGACCCGCCGGGTGCTGCGCGCGGCGAGCCCGCCGACGGCGCTCGTCTACGACAACGACGTGATGGCCGTCGCCGGGGTGGCGGCCGCGGCGTCCCTCGGCTTCGCCGTGCCCGCCGACGTGTCGGTGGTGGCCTGGGAGGACTCGGCCCTGTGCCGCATGGTGCACCCGTGGCTGACCGCCCTGTCCCGGGACACGGTGTCGTTCGGGCGGACGGCCGCGCGCGAGCTCCTCGGCCTGCTCGACGACGGCCCCGCGGAGACGGTGCAGGTGCCGCTGCCCACGCTGATCGAGCGGGAGAGCACGGGGGCGGTGCGCGCGGCCCGGTGAGCCGCCCGCGCGGTCACGCGAGGCGGCAGCGCGCCTCGACGCCGCCCAGCTTGCCCGTGAGCCGGAGCACCCGGCCGAGGCCCTTGGGGACGATGCGGGCGCGCAGGGTCACCGCGGCGTCCACGGGGGTGTTCGCCGGGGCCGAGACGAGCAGCCGCAGTTCCTCGTTGACGTGCAGGAAGGCGCGGTCGGACGTCCTGAAGTCCCAGTAGGCGGTGGTGAATCCGACGCCGGAGGACGTGATGCGCGGGCAGTACACCGTCTTGCGCCGGGTGACCTGCGGGGACAGCTGCGCGCCGAGCGCGGAGGCGGCCACGCTGAAGCTGAGGCCCGCACCCAGCGTCGTCTCCAGCTCGATGGGGCTCTCGCCGTCCACCAGCGTGGGCGACATGTCCGCCACGACCACGCCGGGCGACAGGGACAGGTCGATGACCAGGCGCGACCAGCGCACATCGGTCTCCGGGTGCGTCTGGACCACGCAGATCAGCGGGATGTCGTAGCCGGTGCGGCCCGGCTCCGCGCCGGGCACGCGCCGCACCGCGCCCCGGGCGAGCCCGATCCGGGTCTCGCGCCGCAGCAGGGTGACCGTGGTCTCGCCGACGGGAGCGGGGGCGCGGTCGAGGTCGTCCTCGTCGACGGCGGGGGTGACGAGGCCGATCAGCTCGTACCCGGCGGGCAGGCCGGTGGCGGTCAGCATGGGGTGCTCCCTCGGGTCGCGGTACGGGGGTCGGGGCGCGGGGCGCGCCAGTCGCCGAGCAGACAGAAGGCCGCCCAGCTCTCCAGGCGGCCGCCGCCGGGGCGGTCGCGGGCGGCGAGCATGGCGGTGCGCAGGGCGGCGCCGGGTGCCTCGCCCGCGGCGGTCAGGTCGTGGAAGTCGCCCATGAGGGCGGCCGTGGTGGCGTCCGGCACCCGCCACAGGCTCATCACCAGGGACCGCACGCCCGCGTAGAGCAGGGACCAGCTCAGGCCGAGGGTCTCGTCGGTGCGGCTGGTGCGGCCGAGGCCGGTCTCGCAGGCGGACAGGACGGCGAGGCGAACGCCGTGCCAGTCCTGCCGCAGGATGTCGCGGGCCGTCAGGACGCCGTCGGCGAGGACGAGCCCGGAGGACAGCGGGTCCGCGGCGTCGAAGGAGGCGTGGCAGGCGGCGTGGAACACCTCCGCGCCGGGCAGGCCGCGCAGCACCCGCTCCCGGGTCGCCCCCGCGCCGAGCAGCGGGACGCAGCCGAGGCGCGCGCCCAGGGCCAGCGCCTCGTCGCGCGCGTGCGGCAGGTCGCCACCGGGGTCGCCGAGGACGAGGGCGCCGCCGCCCGCGGCGGGCGCGAATGGGGTCTCCCCTGCTCGAGCGGAGCCGAGAGCTTGGGGAAGGGTGAGCGTGCGCAGGAGCGACACGGTCGGCAGATACGCGACGGCGTTGCGGTCGATCAGCGCCCCGGAGCCGTCGGGGCTCAGCGCGTGGAAGGGCACGTGGTGCAGGGCCCCGGTGGGGCAGATGACGACGGTGTCCTCGGGGCGGGTGAGCGCGGCCAGCGGCGCCACCAGCGGATCGAGGACGCGGTGGAAGAGCCCGGGCATGTCCTCGGCCATCTCGCGGACGCGCCCCGCGCTGCCCAGGTTGTCCCCGACGAAGCGCAGCACCGCCGCGCCGTCGGCGTCGATCGAGGTCACGCCCACCGGGTCCGCCTCGCCGTCGCCGCCCAGGGTGAACAGGGCGATCTCACCGGTGTCGAGCAGCGCGTACGAGGCCACCACCGTGCGCTGTCCGGCGAGTTCGCGGGAGACGGCGCCGGGGTCCATGACGGTGGCGCGGCGGACCCCGACGTACTCCTCGGCGGGCGGGCCGTATCCGGCGAGGCGCCGCCACAGGGCGTCGAGGCGCGCGGTGAGGTCGTAGTGGCGCTTCCAGTCCACGGCGGGCGCCGCCGCGACGGCCGCGCGCTCGGCGATGAGGGCGGCCTCGTCGGCAAGGAGCGCGGGCGGTACGCCGTCGGGCGCACGGAGCTGGGCGGCGCTCCTGGCGTCGAGCAGGGAGCGGGCGCGCAGCCGCTCGGACGCGGTGAAGGCCGCCGCGATGTGGTCGCCGGGGCTCTGCCGCGGGCGGCCGGGGGGTTCCGGGCGGGCGGGGCCGTCCGCTGCCGGTTCGGCCGCGCGCCGGGCCTCGCTCTGCGCGCGCTGGAGGCGGTAGCGGGTCAGCAGTTCGTACGCCTCGGCCCGGCCCTCCTGGAGGTGGCCGCGCCGCTGGGGGTTCGGTTCGGCCGCGCGGACCAGGTCGGCCAGTTCCACGCCGAGTTCGAGGACGTCCGTGGCCGTGTCCTGCTCGCCGTACTCCCAGGCGGCGTGGGCCATGGGCAGGATCGCGGGCCAGGCGCGCTCGGCGGACAGGACGCGGTGGCCGCGCGTCGCGGTGGGCTCGCCCCGGGGGGCCCAGAACAGCGGGTCGCCCCGCTGCCCCGGCACGCCCGACAGGTGCAGCACCTGCTCGTAGGCGAGCACGGCGTGCCCGAGGTCGGGCCAGCGGCGCAGCACGGCGGCGGTGGCGAGCCAGTCCTGGGCGAGCCGGTCGGCGTTGCCGGAGTTGCGCTCCCGGGCCTCGGCGAGGTGGTGCAGGGCCATGCGCGGGAAGCCCTGTTCGCCGAGGACGACGCCCAGGTAGTGGTGGACGGTGGCGAGCGCGACCGGCACCGGGGAGCGCAGCGCCTCCCGCTCGGCGAGCGGCAGGGCCTCGTGGAACCAGCTCAGGGCGCGCTCCCGCTCCCCCAGCTCGTGCCAGGCCACGGCGAGTTCGACGAGCGACACGATCCGCTCGTGGTCGCTGTCCGGGACGTCGGCGGTGATCTCGTCGAGCCGCGCCTGGTACTCCTCCGCCGCGGCCGCGTCGCCGCAGCGGCGCGCCACCCGCGCGAGGTCGCGGTACAGCTCGGCCCAGTGGTCGAGGCTGCTGAACTGTCCGTAGTCGAGCCACGGGTCGCGGCCCGTGCGCTCCCGCTCGTGCTCGTCGGTCACCAGCCACCGCTCCGTCTGGCGCAGCAGGTCGTACGCCTCGCTGTAGCGCCCCATGGCGTCGAGGACGCCCGCGGCCTGCTTCAGGGCGTCCGCGAGGAGCCGCGCGCGGCCCGGCTCCTCGGGGTCGCCGGTGGGCCACTGCCGGTCGAGGTGCTCGGCGATCTGCACGCCGCGCCGGGCCAGCAGCAGGGAGCGTTCGAAGTCGCCCGCCTTGGCGGCCCACTGGAACACCGTCATCCGCAGCGTGTCGAGGGCGCCCGCCCAGTGGTCCGCCCCTTCGGCGCGCAGCCAGGCCTCGAAGCGGTCGTCGTCCCCGGCCGCGGCGAGCAGCTCGCCGAGCACGGGCTCGCGGTCCCGCACGGCGGCTTCGAGCTCGGCGGGCAGCGTGGCCTTGATGCCGGTGCCGGTGGCGGGTCCGGAGACGGGGAGGCCGATGGGGCCGCCGTAGGGGGCGCCGAAACGCGCGGGCGCGTGGGGTTCGGCGGCCCGGGGCGGCGCCTTCGAGGGGTCGGTCTCCCGGGCCTCGGGCTCCGTGGTTTCGGGCTCTGCGGCTTCGGACTCCGTGGTTTCGGCCGTCGAGGGGGCGGCCGTCGGGGGTTCCGCCGCTGCTGCACCGGTGGCCGGTGCCGGGGCGGGCGCCGCGGTCGGGGGCGGCAGCGCTTCGAGGGCCTGCCGGGCCCCGCCGTAGCCGGGGTCGAGGGCCAGGGCGCGTTCGTAGCAGCGCCGGGCCTCGTCCGTGCCGTCGAGCGCGTCGCGGAAGGTGTCGCCGAGGAAGCGCCAGGCCATCGGCGTCTCCTCGACGGCGAGCGACTCCTGGAAGTAGACCCGGGCGAGCCCCATCTCGCGGCGTACGAAGTGCACGTCGCCGAGCATCAGCAGGGCGAGCGAGCTCTCCGGGTCGGCGTCCAGGGCGCGTTGGTAGTACGTCGCGGCGTCGGCGTACTCGCCGCGGTGGAAGTGGTGCTCGCCGCGGCCGATCAGCTCGGACGCCTCGCGCTGGGCGCGGGTCACGAGCGGCACGCCGAGCAGCTTCGCCACCTTCGCCGCGAGGCCCGGCTCCTCCTCGCCGAGACGCTTCAGCTGGTCCGCGCCGTCGGGGCTGCCCGCGATCACCGCCGCCAAGAACTGGGCGGCGACCTCGCCCGGCGGCACGCCGGCGCTGTCGCGGTCGATCAGCAGTTTGCCGTCCTGGAAGACCGCGTGCACGGGTGGCCGCGCGGCGGGGGCGGGGGCGTTGCCCGTCGTGGGCAGGACGTCGGTGATGCGGCGGCCGCCGGTGATGCGGGCCAGCTCCTCGTCCCACTGTGCTGCCTCCGGGCGCAGCCTGGTGGCGAGGAGCAGCACGATCAGCTCGACGAAGGGCTCGTCGTCCGGCACCGGCGGGTCCGAGATCCGGGAGCGCAGCAGGGCGACGGCCTCGTCCAGGCGGTCGGATCCGGCGTAGGCGTTGGCGAGTGACCTGACCGCCTGGACGTCCGCCGGATCGTCGTCCACCAGGGCCGTCAGGACACGGATCTCGCGGGCCGTCGCGCCCTGGGCGCGCAGCTGGCGGGCCAGCGTCCAGCGGAACCGCGGGGGCTCCGGGCAGTCCGCGAGCACCCGGTCCCCGAGCATCGCCCACTCCAGGAGCGCCTCGTCGGCTTCCTCGCTCCGGCCTGGGCCCGCGGCCCCCTTGCCACCCCCGTCCCCATCCCCCTTGCCGTCACCGTCGCCGTCGCCGTTCGCAGAGGCGGCCGCGGCCGCCCTGCGGACGAACTCGCCCGTCCAGGCGATCCACAGCTCGACCTCCGCGCCGGGACCCCACTGCTCCAGCCAGCGCTTCAGGACGGCTTCCCGGCTTCCCTCCGCGTGGTCGCCGTCCCCGGCGACCGTCGCCACCACGTCGTACGCCGCGCAGCGCACCGTCAACGCCCGCCGGAGCCCGGTGAGTTCGCGGCCGCACATCTCCTCCAACGGGCCGAGCATGTCCCGCGCGGGTGCCGGGACGTCGGCGAGGGAGGCCCGGTCGGTCTCCTCTTCGGTGAGGGCGGCTCCGGCCGTGCCGAGCGCGAAGGCGACGCCGTCGACCCGGGCGGCGCCCGGGTGCGCGGCGAGGGAGAAGTGACGGTGTGCCTCGGCCCGGTGCCCGGCCGCGTCGGCGGCGATGCCGCGCACCAGATGGGTCTGCGCGGTCAGCATCTGCGTCATGCGGCGCACGTCGTTCCTGCGGGGGTCCTGACCGACCATCAGCGCGGCGCCGATCCCTTCGAGCACGTCGGCCAGGAGCCCGGCGTCCTCGTGCACGCGCCGGGGGTCCTCGCAGGTCGCCCCGTACCCGAAGAGGTCCGCGAGCAGGCTCGTCGTCGCGTCGGCCGAGCGCTGTGCCACCTCGTCCCGGCGGGCCGCGAGCGGGAGCGCCGCGAGGGCGCGCAGCCGCTCCCCGGCCGTCGCCCGGTCGGCCGGGTGCGGGCCCGGCGCCTCCTGCGCCCCCGGCGGCTGCGGTCCGAACCGGTCGCGCATCGACCCGGCCCACGTCACCAGCATGGTCAGCCCCAGCACCGCGTCCCCCTCACGCCGTCCGTCACCTCACCCCCCAGGAAACGCGGTGCGCGGCGTCACGGTTCCACGGCGCCACGTCAACGTTCTGCCGCGGACTCGGAGTTGACCAGCGGGAACCGATCGGTGGGCGCGCCGGGACCGGCCGCCGGTTCCGTGCGGCGCGCCCACAGCGCGGCGCCCGCGAGCAGGACGGCGGCGCCGAGGAGCCAGCGCGCGGGTCCGGCAGGCAGGAAACCGGCGATCAACCCCGTGAGCGCGCCGACCAGTTGCAGCGCGAGGGACTGGACGGAGAGCGCGGTGGCCCGGCCCTCGCTCGGCACGCGGCGGTGCAGCAGCTCGTTCTGACTGGGGCCCGCCGCGCCGAGACCCAGGTACACGAGCGCGTATCCGCCCACCGCGAGCAGCACCGGGGCCGGTCCGGTGGCGGTCGCCGTGACCGCGAGCAGCAGCAGCCCGCCCCCGGCGGCGCCGAGGCACAGGAGGACGGCGCGCTCCCCGCCACCGGCGAGGCGGGCGACGGGCGGGGCCAGTTGGCTGCCGAGGGCCGAGCACAGGTATCCGGCGCAGGCGAGCCCCGCGAACACCACCGCGCCCGACTCCGGTGCGCCGGTCAGGTCCGCGGCGCGGCCCGGCGTGAGCAGTTCGACGGTGACCAGGGCGCTGCCCGCCGCGCCCGCGCTGAGCACGACCCGGCGCACCAAGGTGTCGCTGCCGCCCAGGCGCACCCCGGTGACGATGGTGCCGGGGACGCCGCGCAGCACGCCGCGCAGGGTGGCGCGGGGCCGTGGCGGCTCGGGCAGCGCGGTCAGGACGTACACGATGAAGGCGAAGGCGACGACCACGCCGAGCAGCGCCGGTACGGACAGCGGCAGGACGAGCCCCGACGTGGCCCCGTCGAGGCGGGCGCCGAGGTCGGGACCGAGCCCCAGGAGCCAGGGCAGCGAGCCGCCGACGAGCGTGCCGGCCGCCAGCGCGACGGAGGACGCGGTGGCGCCGCGCGCCAGGCCGGTGCGCAGCTCGGCGTCGGGCCCCGCGCTCGCCTGCACGGTGTCGACGTACCAGGCCTCGGCGGGGCCGCTGGACAGGGCGCGGCCCGCACCCTTGAAGGCCATGGCGAGGGCGAGCACCCAGGCGGTGGTGCCGAGCGCGTGCAGGGTGAGCGCCACCACGTCGAGCACGCCCGCGGCGGCGAGCACGGCCCTGCGGCCGAGGACGTCCGCGAGTCCGCCGGTGGGCAGTTCGAGCAGCGCGGCGGTCAGCGAGTGCGCGGCGACGCAGCCCGCGACCGCCGCGAGGGCGAGGCCCCGCTCGGTCATCAGCGGCACCATCGGGGCGATGGCGAGGCCCAGCGGCAGCCAGAAGAGGCCGCAGGCGATCACGTATCTGCGCCGGGCGCCGCGGGGGTCGAGGGGCTGCCGGACCGTCACGAGGCGCCCCAGCTGACGTTGCGGTGCGTGCCGGAGCCACCCCGCCCGCCGGGGCCGTCGGGCTCGTCGGGGCTGTCCGGCTCGTCGGCGCAAGGGTCGCCCGGGTTCTCGGCGCGGGGGCCGTCCGGTGCGTGCGCGCCGGGGCCGTCGGGTCCGGCGGGCGCGCCCGGGGCAGCGGCGCCGTCCTCCGGCGGGCCGGGTTCGCCGTCCTCGGCGGGTGCCGGCGTCGCCACCGGCAGGGTCGCGGCGAAGACCACGACCTGCTCCGCGCCCGGGGCCGCGGCGTCCCGAGCGGTCAGTTCCGCGAGCTTGTCCTCGAAGGCCTGCCACAGCTCGGCCAGGGAGTCGGCGGTCAGGCGCGGCATGAGGTCGGTGATCCCGGCGTGCTCGCGCCACTCTGGCCCGAAGCGCCCGGCGTCCAGGTCCCGCTCGTGCCGGGCCAGGGACCGGGTCAGATGGTCGATCTGGCGCCGGGCCATGCTGCTCCGGAAGGCGCGGCCCTGGGGCGAGGCGTCCATGTCCGCGTTGTTCCAGCTGGTGACGGCGTGGACCGACTGCCAGCGCCGCTCGCGCCCGTCGCGGTGCTCGGCCTCGGCCACGAAGCCGTACTTCGCCAGGACCCGCAGGTGGTAGCTGGTGGAGGCGGACGACTCGCCGGTCTTGACGGCGAGCTCGCTCGCGGTGGCGGGGCCGTCCGCGCGGAGCAGGCCGAGCAGCCTGATGCGCAGGGGGTGGGTGAGGGCCTTGAGGGCGGCGGCGTCCCGCTCGGGGTCCAGGATCCGGTGTTCATCAGCCATACGAGGAGGCTAGGCCGCCGACCACACTTTCCAAAATAGTTTTTGCAGAATTTCCTTGGGGAAATCTTGAGGGGTGCGGACCAGCCAGAAGGACGCGGACCGGCCAGGAGGGCGTGGGGCGGACCGGGAGGGCCGGAGGGCAGGAAGACCGGGAACGCACGGCGCACGACGACGCGCACCCCGCGCCATGGGGTCGGTGCGGGGTGCGTGTGACGTGCGAGCGGATACCGTCAGTCGATACCCGGCAGGATGTGCGGCTCGGCGAGGTCGTCCTCGTAACCGGCGAGACGGATCGGGGCCGCCTTGGCCCAGGCCTCCAGGTTGCGGAGCTGCTTCGGGCGGCCCGCCCGCTCACCGCCGGTCTCTGCCTGCCGCTTCTCCTGCTTCGTCAGATCTGGTGTCACCGCGCACTCCTCTGTGTCGCGTAGCGGACAAACGATGCCTCATTGCTTTCGCTGTCTTCGCGGTCGCGGTGGCGCCGGGTTCGGGCGGGATCGCGGCCGTGGTGGCGAGCCTGTCCCGGGACGGCAGCGAGGCGGTGGTGGATGCCTTCCAGCCGTCCGTTCGCACCAGATTAACCAAATGAGCGGCTGTCTGCTCGATAGCGCTAGACCTAAGGGGTGACTTCCGGACATCTCCCTGCGAGGAGACGCGCCGTCAGCCCAAGGAGGCGCGCGCCGCCCGTGACGCGCGGGCGGGCGCGCGGTGCGTCACGCGGTGGGCGCCCGGTGCGTGCTGCGGTGGGCGCGCGGTGCGTGGCGCGTGGTCACCACTTGCCGGGCGCGTAGTCCTTCAGGAAGACGCCGTACACGTCCTCGCCCGCCTCACCGCGCACGACCGGGTCGTAGACGCGGGCCGCGCCGTCGACCAGGTCGAGCGGGGCGTGGAAGCCCTCCTCGGCCAGGCGCAGCTTGTCGTAGTGGGGGCGCTCGTCGGTGATCCAGCCGGTGTCGACGGAGGTCATGAGGATGCCGTCGCTCTGGAACATCTCCTGGGCGCTGGTCCGCGTCACCATGTTCATGGCGGCCTTCGCGGCGTTGGTGTTGGGGTGGCCCGCGCCCTTGTAGCCGCGGCCGAACACGCCCTCCATCGCGGAGACGTTGACGACGTACGCGCGCTTGCTCGGCGCCTTGCGCGCCGCCTCGGCCATCACCGCGCGCAGCTTGCTGATGAGGATGAACGGCGCCGTGTAGTTGCACAGCTGCGTCTCGAGGAGCTCCACGGGGGAGATCTGCTCGATGGACTGCACCCAGGTGTTGCTGTCCACGACGTCCGGCACCAGGCCGCCCGCGTCGATGGCGCTGCCGTCGCGGTGCCGCTCGACGCTGGCGTTGCCCGCGACCAGGGCCAGGTCGGCGACCTTCTGCGCGTCGAGCCCCGTGACCCCGGCGGGCAGCGCGGCGAGGCCGTCCACCGCGCCGGAGTTGAAGGCGCCGATCACGTGGTGGGCGGGGAGCTCACCGGCGGGCAGCGGGGCGCTCTCGCCCTCGACGAGCGCGGCGTAGGCGGAGGGCAGCCGGCGCACGGTCTGCGTGGCGTTGTTGATCAGGATGTCCAGCGGGCCCCGCTCGGCGACCTGCTCGGCCAGGGCCACGGCCTGGGCCGGGTCGCGCAGGTCGATGCCGACGACCTCCAGGCGGTCGATCCAGTCCGCCGAGTCCTCCATGGCCTTGAAGCGGCGGATGGCGTCCTTGGGGAACCGCGTGGTGATCGTGGTGTGGGCACCGTCACGCAGCAGCCGCAGCGCGATGTACATGCCGATCTTGGCGCGGCCGCCGGTGAGCAGCGCGCTCTTGCCCGTGAGGTCGGCACTGGCGTCGCGCTTGGCGCGGTTCAGGGTGGCGCACTCGGGACAGAGCTGGTGGTAGAAGTAGTCGACCTCGACGTACCGCGCCTTGCAGGTGTAGCAGGAGCGGGGGCGCTGGAGTATCCCCGCGATCTTGCCCGCCTCGGTGACCGACGACGGCAGGATGCCCTCGGTCTCGTCGTCGATGCGCTGCGCGGAGCCGGTGGCGGTGGCTTCGGTGACGGCCTTGTCGTGGGCGGTCTTCGCGGCCCGGCGCTCCTGGCGGCGGCGCTGCTTCACGGTGCGGTAGATCCCGGCCGTGGCACGGCGCACGGTGATCGCGTCGGGGTGGTCGACCTCCAGCTTGTCGAGCTCCTCGAGCACGCTGAGGCAGACGGCGAGACGCTCGGGGTCGATGCCCGGACCGTACGCGTCGGCCCCGGCGACGGCGCCGGTGCCTTCCTGCTGGCTCTCGTCTGTGACCGTCATCGCCGCTGTCGTTCCTCATCGCGCTCGTGCCGCGGCCCGTCTGGGGTCGACCGCGGATGCTCCAAAAGCGGAACTTTACGTAGCGCGGGGGCCCGGTACCAAACTCGTTCGGTCGTCGCAGGCGGCCACGAGCCCGGCGAGCTCCGCGCGGACGCAGGCCGCGAGCCGCTCCAGGTCCGGCACGGCCGCCGCGTCGGCGACGAGGCCGTAGTGCGCGTGGCCCCGGTAGGTGGAGACCGCGACGGCCAGGGCCTGGCCGCGCGCGAGCGGGGCGAAGGGGTAGACCTCGGTGAGCGGGCAGCCGCCCAGGGCGAGGCCGGGGCTCGGCAGGGGGACGCTGGTGACCAGGACGTCGAAGAGCAGCCGGGCGGCGTGGGCGACGGCCGGGCCGCCGACGCGGTGCCCGAGCGAGGGCACGTGGTCGGCGAGCAGCGCGACGGCACCGGCGCCGCGCAGGGGCCCCGCGTCCTTGTTGCGGTCCATGGCGGCGCGCACGGCGGCCAGGCGCGCCAGCGGGGCGGGGTCGTCCACGGGCAGCCGGACCAGATAGCCGGAGAGGCGGTTGCCCTGGGGGTGGGCGGTGCGCGGGCGGCGGCGCGACACGGGGACGAGGGCGCGCGGCGCGACGCCCGCGCTGCCGTCGCCGCGCTCGTCCAGCCAGCGCCGCAGGGCTCCGGCGACGACGGCGATCAGGACGTCGTTGACGGTGCCGCCCGCGGTCTTGCGTACGCGGTGTACGTCGTCGAGGTCGAGCCGCACGCCCGCGGTGCGGCGCGTGCCGGTGGGCCGGGACGTGAGGGCGGCGCAGGAGCGCGTCCCCCAGGTCGCGCGGGCGACCGACGCGCCGACGCCGAGCGCCCGGCCGACGTCACCGGCAGCGGAGCGCACAGATCCGGCGGCGGACCGCAAGGCCCCGGCGGCCCGGCCCGGTACGGCGGCCGCGAGGCCCGGTACGGCGGCGGCCAGGCCGGGCAGCGCGCGCGGATCGAGGGCGCGCCACCACGGCGGGCGCGGCGCGGGGCGCGCGGCGGGGGCGGCCGGGGGCTCGGCGCGCGCGGCCGGGTCCATGACCGCGGCCGCGAGCGTGAGGGCCCGCAGCCCGTCCGCGAGCGCGTGGTGGAACTTGAAGAGCACGGCGAAGGACCGGCCGTCCGCGCCGGGCAGCACATGCGCCTCCCACGGCGGCCGGTCCCGGTCGAGGGGCCGCTGGAGCAGCGCGCCCGCCGCCGCGTGGAAGTCCCGTACGGGCGCGGCGAGCCGCACGTGGTCCAACGGGTCGAAGCCGGGCGCGGGGTGCCGCGCGGCGCCGCCGAGGGGCAGCAGCACCTGCCGGATGCGCAGGCGCAGGCCCGGTACGGCGGCGGCGCGCGCGGCGAGCAGCTCGGCGGCGTGCGCGGCGGCCGACGGCGAGTCGGCCGCGAAGACGCCCAGGGCCCCCAGGTGCATGGGGTGTGCGGCGGACTCGATGCTCCAGAAGGCGAGATCGAGGGGTGCGAGCAGGTCTGAGCTCTCAGAGGTCATGGCTTGCTCTCGCGTCGATGACGGGGAGCAAGCAGCCAATCACCGTCCGACAATTACGGTCAAGTACGATCTAGCTACGTACAGTTAACGGCTCGTGAAGCCCGCACCCCTCGTCTCCCAGGGGTGGCTCACACGGTCCTGGCGAGGCGGTCCGCGAGCAGCTTGGCGAAGCGCGCCGGGTCCGCCAGGTCGCCCCCTTCGGCGAGCAGTGCGGTGCCGTAGAGGAGCTCGGCCGTCTCGGTCAGCTCGGGGGCGTCGGCGTGCTGTTCGTGCGCCGCCCTGAGCCCGGTGACCAGCGGGTGCTCGGGGTTCAGCTCCAGGATGCGCTTGACCGGCGGGATCTCCTGGCCCATCGCCTTGTACATCTTCTCCAGCGTCGGCGTGAGCCCCTCGGCGTCACTGACCAGGCACGCGGGCGAGCTGGTGAGGCGGGTGGTCAGCCGGACGTCCTTCACGTCGTCGAGGGTCTCCTTGAGCCAGCCGAGCAGCGGCGCGTAGGTCCCGGACTCCTCCTCCGACAGCTCCTCGTCGGCGGGCAGGTCGACCGCGCCCCGCGTGACGGACTGGAACTCCTTGCCGTCGTACTCCCGCACTCCCTCGACCCAGATCTCGTCCACCGGGTCGGTGAGCAGCAGGACCTCGTACTCCTTGGCCCGGAAGGCCTCCAGGTGCGGGGAGTTCTCGACCTGTGCGCGGCTCTCGCCGGTCATGAAGTAGATCTTGTCCTGGCCGTCCTTCATCCGGGCGATGTAGTCGGCCAGGGTGGTGGGCTCCTCGCCCGCGGTGGAGGAGAAGGACGCGATGTCCAGGATCGCCTTGTGGTCCTCGGACCCGTCGAGCAGGCCCTCCTTGACGGCGGGGCCGAACTCCCGCCAGAACGTGCGGTACTTCTCCGCGTCGTTCTTCATGAGGTCCTTGACGGTGGACAGGACCTTCTTCGCCAGCCGGCGGCGGATCAGCTGGATGTGCCGGTCCTGCTGGAGGATCTCGCGCGAGATGTTCAGGGACAGGTCGGCCGCGTCCACGACGCCCTTGACGAAGCGGAGGTGGTCGGGCAGCAGCTCGCGGGTGTCGTCCATGATGAACACGCGCTTGACGTACAGCTGGACGCCGTGCCGGGCGTCGCGCTGGAACAGGTCGTGCGGGGCGCGCGATGGGATGAAGAGCAGAGCCTCGTACTCGAAGGTGCCCTCCGCCCGCATCTGGATGACGTCGAGCGGGTCCGCCCAGTCGTGGCTGACGTGCCGGTAGAACTCCCGGTACTCCTCGTCCTTGACCTCGGAGCGCGGGCGCGCCCAGAGCGCCTTCATCGAGTTGAGGGTCTCGTCGCCCATCCGGATGGGGAACGAGATGAAGTCCGAGTACCGCTTGACGATCTCCCGGATCTTCCGCTCGTCGGCGTAGTCGTACAGCGCGTCCTCTTCGTCGGCGGGACGCAGGTGGACGGTGACCGCGGTGCCTTCCGGCGCGTCCTCGACGGTCTCGATGGTGTACGTGCCGCCGCCGTCCGACTCCCAGCGGACGCCGTCCTGCGCACCGGCCGCGCGCGTGAGGAGGCTGACCTTGTCCGCGACCATGAACACGGAGTAGAAGCCGACGCCGAACTGGCCGATCAGCTCGGCCGACTCCTTGTTCTCCTTGAGGCGGCGCAGGGTCTCGGCCGTGCCGGACCTGGCGATGGTGCCGATCAGCCCCACCACGTCCTCGCGGGACATGCCGATGCCGTTGTCCCGCACGGTCAGGGTGCGGGCCTCGCCGTCCGCCTCGATCTCGATGTGCAGGTCGTCGGCCCGCAGCGCGTCGTCGGTGAGGCCCGCGAGACGCCGTTTGTCGAGGGCGTCTGAGGCGTTGGAGATGAGCTCGCGCAGGAAGATGTCCTTGTTCGAATAGATCGAGTGGACCATCAACTGGAGGAGCTGCCGCGCTTCTGCCTGGAACTCCAGCGTCTCGGTGCTCATTACGTCCCTTCGCTCTGTCTGATGTGCACAGGTCGGTCACAGGATGCGCGCGTACGCGCCACCGAAATCTGACACACCGACAACCGCCCGGACAAGCGCACGCGGCAGGCGACGGGCCCTCCCCCCGGCCCCCGTCCGGAAAGAAGGCCGGGGAGGGAGGGTCCGCCGCCTCACTCCGCGACGTACGTGCGCTGGGTCCACACGAAGACGCGCAGCTCGCGGTCGTCGACCCGGGTCGTCTCGGAGCTCGCCTCGAAGTGTTCGTAGCGGTTGCCGCACAGCACCTTGACCTTGTCCACGCCGAGGTCCGGCAGATAGTGCAGTCGGTCCTCGTCCGTGATCAACGAGCGAGAGCCGCCGCTCAGGAAAACGTTGGGAGTGCCTTTGTCGACCATGCTCATCCTCACCTTCCGGGCTAGCGGTACCGGTTGTCGCGCTGAACTTGTGGTTCCAGGACTGTGGTTGCGCGGGGTGGGCCCGCGGCGATCTGCTCGCGCGCGGGCGGCGAGGGCCGTGAACGGTTCGGTGGAGGGCCGGGTGCGACGGGGGGCGCACCCGGCCCTGGTCTGTGGGGAGCGGTCACGTCGAGCGGTCACGTCGAGCGGTCGCGCGTCGGCGTGATCTGCCGGCCCGTCAGCTCAGTGGCGCGGCAGGGCCGACGTGCGGTCTCTCCTGCGCATTCGGCCCGCGTTCACCATTTCCGGCCTCGAATTCGGCCGCCGGTCGCGAGCGCGCGGACGGCTCCGGAATACGGAGATCATTCACCTGCGGGAAGACGTCTTCCCCGCCGCACTCCTGTGCGACGAAGGCGTACCCACGCAGCCCGTCACTCCGGATCGCTCGGCCCACAGCCATCCCTCACCCCCGCTCCTTCCAGGAACTGCCGCCCAGCGTACGCGGAGCGTACGGGCAGCGGTATAGGTACCGGCGTCCATATCCGGCCTCGATATCAGGTCCACCAAAGCTAGTAGACCCGTCGCTCCTCGTGCAGGGTAGGGCGCGCACGCGCTCTCGCGCGCCCCCGCAACTGTCCATTCTGATGAGGGCGTGCCGCACGGGGATTCGTGGTGGCGGAGGCGGCCCACGGTTCACCGGTCGTCCGCGTCCCGAAAAATAGCGAGGCGCCGCCTGGAGTGTCGTCCTCCCCCTCAACGGGCCCAATCCGGGTGTGCTGGGCCGACGCGAGCCCGAGATATACGGAACGGATACGCTCGCGGACATCGAGACGGCAGTCGCTGCGGAAGTCGCGTCAGGTGCTGGGAGGTCCTTTCCCTCCAGCATGACTCGGACGGCGATCTCGTCGGGGCGATTCACGGGCACGGCCCGGGCACGGTCGGGGCCGTCGTCAATCCGGGTGCCCTCATGATTGCGGGATGGAGTCTGCGCGACGCCCTCGCGAGCTATGCGTCGCCGTGGGTCGAGGTGCGTCTCGGCCATGTGTGGGCCGCCAGCAATTCCGCCACGAATCGGTGATCGCACCGCTGGCGAGCGGTGTCGTGGTCGGCCTGGGGGCCGTCGGCCACCGCCTGGCCGCCCAAGCCCTCTTGCATCTCACCGCGACCGCCCCGCGGAGCCCTCAGCGGCTGAACGGCGAGGTGGGCGGGGTCGGGCCCTGGCGGATCCCAGGGTTACGGCGAGTCGTGCGCCCCGGCCGACGGCACGGAGCCGAGCCGGAATCCGATGCCTCGCCTGGTCTCGATCCAGTCGTAGGATCCGAGCTTCTGACGCAGCGCCCCGATATGGACGTCCAGTGTCCGCGTCGAGCCGAACCAATGCTCGTTCCACACCCGCGCGATGATGGCCTTGCGCGTGTGCAGGACATCGGGATCCTCCATCAGCATGGCGAGCAGGTCGAACTCCTTGGGGGTCAGCCTGACCGGGCGCCCGTCCAAGGTCACGTCCCGATTCCGCGGATTCAGCCGCAGCGGCCCCGCGACCAGCATCTCGCCCGTCGGGGCGGACGGCCCGGGAGCATTCTGGCCGACCGGACAGGAAGAGGAACGCCGCATGACGGCATCCATGCTCGCCTGCAACTCGTGGAGCGATTCGGATTTCACCGCGCAGTAATCCGCTCCGGCGTTCAGAGCGAGCACCCGGTCGATCTCGTTGGCACAGGCACCGACAATGATGATGGGCACGGACGTCTGTTTGCGGATCCTTTTGCACACCTCGCGGCTGTCCATGCCGGGGGTGGAGGAGTCGAGCAGCAACAGATCGAAATCGCTGAAGCTCGCAAGGGCCTGCGCGCCGGTCGGCACCGAGCTGACGAAGTACTTCGCGGGGAGCGGTGGGTGGTGCAGGGCAGCGCTCAGACGCGCATCATTGCTGACCAGCAGAACGCGTGTGGATGGATTTCCCAAAACGCTTCCCTCCTGAATTGCCGTTGACCTGCCCGACCCTTCTTGCCGCGCTCTGGACTACCCGCCCCCTATTGATCCGACCTGAAGACCTACCCGGCTGCTATTGCTCCGAAACGGTGGCTGTTCTTCCGGCTTGGATTTTGCGTGAGCGGACTGGCGGGATATATGGGGCAGTTGGCACCCACGACACGGCAGGTGCCCCGGCGTGGGCGCCATCGGCGCCGTCTGCGCCGTCGGTGGGGGGCGCGCTCTCCCGGCGGCCACCGGGCCGCCGGGCGCCACCGCACCATGCCACGGCAAGAAGCAGGCCGCGGGAAAGCTGCACCCCGGGAAAATCGCCGCCCCTCTGCCGCCCGAGGCGCACGCGGTGATGGGGCAGACCATCCACCGCCCCAGCCAGTGCGCCAACCACCCACGACAGCGTGAAGATCGGCTCCCTGACCTATGCGGAAGTGGCCGTGGCCGACATGGTGAGCCAGGGATTCACGAACTCCCAAGTCGTTGAGCGCCTCTCTATCTCCGGCCACACCATGACATTCCACCTCAAGAAGGCACCCGGCTGAGGGCGGAGCAGCGCACCGGAAAGAGCATGTGTTCCATGTGGGGCGCGGATGGAATTTCTCCCGGCCGCCACGCTCTGATGGCCCTGGTCCACCTGCGTCGCGGACACACATGCGCCCCGCTCGCGGGCGGTCTCAGGGTCGGGCCGACCACTGCCCACCGCTACGTCACCGAGGCCGTGGACGTCCTGGCCGCCCGCGCCCACGGCCTACTGGACGCGTTCGACACCACCGACGTCACCGACCTGGTCAAGGCGGTTCTCACCGTGGAACTGACCGCTTCAGCCTGAGGAGGTGGAATCCTCACTGATCCGCGTTGCTCAGCCGACCCGTCCGTCGCCGTGAGCGGCCCGTACTGCCGGTTCGAGCAGCGACAGCGTCCGTTGCTGCGCGTCGAGGGCGACGCGGATGCCGACCGGCATCGGCAGATTCGGGCCGGCATGCCCGAACTCGACGTTGCCCAGGACCGGGATGTCACGGTCGCCGAGGACGTCGAGGACGATCTCGGGCAGGGTCGGGGGCGCCTCAGGCCCTCCGAGTCCTTCGATCTCGCGCGGAACACCCACGACCATGCCGGAGATTCGGTCGAGGATGCCGCTGTGCCGCAGCACCTGTAGATAGCTCCACACATGCGACGCGTGGCCGCCCATCTCCTCCCAGAAGAGCACCGCGCCGTCGAACCAGTCGAGCGGCAGGGCGTAACGCGTCGCCTGGGCCAGCACGATGCGATTGATCAGCCCCCCGATCAGCCGGCCTTCGGTGCGGCCGGCACGCCAGCACTCCCACGACGCACTGGCAGGCAGCGCACCGATCGCCTCAGGGCCGCTCAGCAGCGTCGAGTAGAGCTTCTCAAGCTCCGCTTGGCGCGTTGCGGGCGCGGCCTGCCAGTGCCCGCCCAGTCCAGGGGTGGCCAGATCGGCGTGGAATCCGACCAGGCCCGTGCGCGCGTAGAGCACCAGATGCAGCAGCGAGATGTCGCTGTAGCCGAGGATCGGCTTGGGATCGGCCGTGATCGCCTCAACGTCGATCAGGTCGAGGTAACCGAGCACCGTCGCGCCGCCGTCATGCGCGATGACCGCGCGCACCTCAGGATCACGCAGAAGAGCGTTGAGCTCCTCGGCGATCTCCACCGGCCGGGCCGCGCTCCACCGATGGCGCCGCCCGGCTTCGAGCAGCGGCGCGAGACGCACGCGGAATCCCATCCGCTCGAGCACGGCTACCGCCCGCTCCAGATCGGGGACGTACCTGACATCGAGCGGCCCGGACAGCGACGCGATGACGACGAGGTCTCCGCGCTCCAAGGCGCGAGGCCGAAGCGGTTGAGGCAATGCGGCACGGGACACCAAGACAGTGTCCCGACGCCTGCAACGACACGCTATATATTTACGGATCGACTCCCTCTCCAGAGAGAGGACTTCGTCGATGACCGCGATCAACGCCTGACCGGCCGAGGGCTACGCGCAGGTGAACGCGCCCCACAGCGAGACGGCGCTCCCGCCCTCGAACTCTCGGGCGGCGCCCTGGACGAGGGCGGCACCTTCACCGGGATCGGCTGCGGAACCGGGCCGTCCGCTCACTCCGGTACGTACTGCCCCTTGCCGAGGGCGATGACCCCGGCCCGCGAGACCGTGTACAGCTCCGCGTCCCGCTCGGGGTTCACGCCGATGGTGGCGCCGGGCGGGACGTCCACGTTCTTGTCCAGGACGGCGCCGCGCACCACCGCGCCCCGGCCGACGCGGACGTTGTCGTGCAGGACCGAGCCCTGGACGACCGCGCCCTCCTCGACGGTGACGCCGGGTGAAAGGACGGACCGGGTGACCTGGCCGCGGATGACGCAGCCGGGGCTGACGACGGACTCCCCCGCGATGCCGCCCGCGCAGAACTTGGCGGGCGGGAGCTGCCCGGGGTGGGTGTAGATGGGCCAGCAGCGGTTGTCGAGGTTGAAGACGGGCTGGTCGGAGATCAGGTCCATGTGCGCCTCGTAGTAGGCGTCGAGGGTGCCGACGTCGCGCCAGTAGCCGTGGTCCCGGGCGGTCTCCCCCGGCACGTGGTTGCCGTCGAAGTCGTACACCTGGGCGAGGCCGCGCTCGGTGAGCATGGGCAGGATGGAGCCGCCCATGTCATGAGCGGAGTCCTCGTCCTCGGCGTCCTGCCGCAGGGCGTCCACGAGGGCCTTGGTGGTGAAGACGTAGTTGCCCATGGAGGCGTACACCTGGTGCGGGGCGCCCGGGAGCCCCGGCGGGTCCTGCGGCTTCTCCAGGAAGCGCTCCACGAGCGTGCCGTCGCGCGCCGGGGTGATGACGCCGAACTGCCGGGCCTCCGCGCGCGGCACCCGGATCCCGGCGACGGTGACGCCCGCGCCGGACTCGACGTGCTGCTCCAGCATCTGCCGGGGGTCCATGCGGTACACGTGGTCGGCGCCGAACACCGCGACGTACTGGGGCTGTTCGTCGTGGACGAGGTTCAGGGACTGCAGGATCGCGTCCGCGCTGCCCAGGTACCAGCGGGGTCCGAGGCGCTGCTGGGCGGGGACGGGTGTGACGTAGTTGCCGAGCAGGCTCGACATGCGCCAGGTGGTGGACACGTGCCGGTCCAGGGAGTGCGACTTGTACTGCGTGAGGACGCAGATGCGCAGGATGTCGCCGTTGACGAGGTTGGAGAGCACGAAGTCGACGAGGCGGTACGTGCCCCCGAAGGTCACCGCCGGTTTCGCGCGGTCGGCGGTGAGCGGCATCAACCGCTTGCCCGCGCCGCCCGCGAGGACGATTCCAAGCACCGAAGACCCGCCGCGCATCGCCGCCCCCTCTGCCGCCCTGTGGGTCCGGACCGCCGCTCCGCGGGGGCGCGGGTGCGCCCCCCTGGCGTCCGTGTGCCCCGCTACGTTGCCTTGAGTACGCCGAGTACGTCCTCGTACACCTCGACCGTGCGCCGCGCCACCGCGTCCCAGCCGAACTCGCGGCGGGCCCGGTAGCGTCCGGCCGCGCCCATGGCCGCCGCGCGGCGCGGGTCGGCGGACAGGTGGTTCAGGAGCAGGCCGAGGTCGTGCTCGAAGCGCTCCTCGTCGTGCCGGTCGTAGGGCACGAGGAGCCCGGTCGTGCCGTCCGCGACGACCTCCGGGATGCCGCCGACGCGCGAGGCGACGACGGCCGTGCCGCAGGCCATGGCTTCCAGATTGACGATGCCGAGCGGTTCGTACACCGAGGGGCACACGAACACCGCCGCGTGGCTGAGGAGTTGGACGACCTCGGGGCGCGGCAGCATGCGCGGGATCCAGTGGACGCCGTCGCGGGCGCGGCTCAGCTCCTCGAAGAGGGTGCGGAACTCCCGGTCGATCTCCGGAGTGTCGGGCGCGCCCGCGCACAGCACCAGCTGGACGCCGGGCTCCAGCTGCCGGGCCGCGCGCAGCAGATGGGGCACGCCCTTCTGGCGCGTGATGCGGCCGACGAACAGGACGTACGGGCGGCCGGGGTCGACGCCGTGCCGGACGAGGGCGCTGGTGCCCGGGTCGGGGCGGTACAGCTCGGTGTCGATGCCGTTGTGGACGACGCGCACCTTCGCGGGGTCGACGGCGGGGTAGCAGGCCAGGATGTCCTCGCGCATGGCGCCGGAGACGGCGATGACGGCGTCGGCGGCCTCGACGGCGGTGCGCTCCGCCCAGCTCGACACGGCGTACCCGCCGCCCAGTTGCTCGGCCTTCCAGGGGCGCAGCGGCTCCAGCGAGTGCGAGGTCAGCACGTGCGGGATGCCGTGCAGGAGCTTGCCGACGTGACCGGCGAGGTTGGCGTACCAGGTGTGGGTGTGGACGAGGTCGCGGCCGCCGAGCGCGGCCGCCATGGTGAGGTCGACGGAGAGGGTGCGCAGCGCGTCGTTGGCGGTGTCGAGGGCGCTCCACGCGCGGTGGCGCACGGCCTCTTCGGCGCTGTGGTCGGCGTCCGTGCCCCAGCAGTGGACGTCGAGGTCGGTCAGGGCGCGCAGCTCACGGGCGAGGAACTCGACGTGGACACCCGCGCCGCCGTAGACGTCCGGCGGGTACTCGCGGGTGAGCAGTCCCACTTTCACGAGCGGAGCCCCCCGTCGTCGGCCGGCCCCCTCATGGTCACCCAGCGGGCGCCCCGAGGGAAGACCGCTGCGGCGGCCGGTCGAAGCAGCAGTCGCCGCACAGGCCGCCGTTCGGGCAGCGGTAGTACAGACAGCAGCTGCGGCGCCGGAACGCGGTGCCGTCCAGGGTGCCGGTGGCGCGCAACTCCGGTTCGGCGAAGAGTTCGGCGGCCAGGGCGAGCGCGCGCCGCCCCGCGTCGGGGCGGCCGGTGCGCTCCGCCCAGGCGTGCAGCTCGCGGGCCGCGCCCGCGAGGGCCGAGCCCGCGTTGCCGCGCAGGAGCGCCGGGGAGATCCGGTAGCGGGCGCGCAGGGCGTCCGCGAGCGGCGTGAGGTGGCCGTCGACCACGACCTCCCGCAGGCGCGCGGCGTCGGCCGGGAACGTACGGTCGCCGCTGAGCCACAGGTCGTCCGGGGAGCTGCCGTCGGCGTCCCAGCGCAGCCGTCGCGGGTCGAGGTCGGGCACGCGCCCGTACAGGGCGGCCGGGCCGAGTGCGAGGGACCACAGGCGGGCGGCGAGGCCGAGGTGGGCGATGGAGGCCGCGACGCGGGGTTCGGGAGCGGCGAGCCGGGCGGCGACCTTGGTGACGCGGAAGGACAGCGGGTCACCCTCCGTGACGCTCCTGCCGACCTCGCCGATCTCGTACACGCGTGCGACCATGGGGAGTGTCCGCTCCGGCGGCTCCCCCGTCCGCAGGGCGAAGAAGCCGCCGACGGATCCGACCACGTCCCAGGCGATGTCAGGGCTGCGAGCTGTCACCGCAGCAGTACATCAGAAGCCCCCGGCCCCGTGGGTAACCAGACCTGGGGAGGACATACGGGAGGTCGTACTCCATCGGTAGTAGGACGGATTGACTGCTCAGGGACGACGACTTGCCGCGCTCCGCGCGACATTGTGGTGAACATGGAAGCCGACCGCACGCAGCACCGGACGCACCGGACGTCAGGGCACGAGACGTACCGGAACGACCGGCGCTGCCTTCCCCCGCGGAGCGCCTCATGAGTGCCCTCGCGCTGTCCGTCCTGCTCTCCCTCGTCTCCGCCGTGGCGTACGCGGGCGGGGCGATCCTCCAGGAGCGGGTGGCCGCGAAGGCCTCGCAGCACGAGTACGCGCCGCTGCGCCGCGGCGCGTGGTGGGTCGCGGTGGTCCTGAACGGCCTCGGCGGGCTGCTGCACGTCGTGGCCCTCGCCTACGGGCCGCTCAGTCTGGTGCAGCCCCTGGGCGCCCTGACGATCGTGTTCGCCCTGCCGATGGCGGCGCTGTTCGTGCGGCGCAGGGCCGGGGCCACCGCCTGGCGCGGCGCGCTCATGGCGACGCTGGGCCTCGCGGGCCTGCTCTCGCTGACGCAGGCCGCCGACTCCCGGTCCCTGGCCGACGCGGAGCGCGTCGTCCTGGCGCTCGGCACCGGCGGGGCCGTGGTCTGCCTGATGCTGCTCGCGCACGCGGTGCACCGGCACCCGGCAGTGCGCAGCGTCCTGCTCGCCACGGCGGCGGGCATCGCCTTCGGCATCTCCTCGGTGTTCACGAAGACGGTCGCGGTGGACTGGGACGCCCACGAGCCGCTGACCCGGCAGGTGCCCAGCCTCGCGGTGATCGCGGTGCTCGCGGTGGCCGGACTGCTCCTGTCGCAGGCCTCCTACCGGGGCGCGGGCCTCGCGGCGCCGCTGTCCACGGTGACGGTGGTGAACCCGGTGATAGCGGCCGCGGTCGGCCTCACCCTGTTCGGAGAATCCTTCCGCTACGGAGCCGTCGGCACGGCGGTGGCGCTGACCTGCGGTGTCGTCGCCGCGGGCGGGCTGATCCTGCTGACCACGGAGCGCATCGGGGCCGAGGCCACGACGGCCGCGGGCTCCTCGCCGGCCGCGGCGGGCGACGCGTCGGCCTCGGCGCGCGACGACGCCGCACCGGCCGCACCCCGCACCGAGCTGTCCACCGGGCCGATGACACGTGCCCTCCCCGCGACCGTGCCACCGGACCAGACCACCACGGTCACCGAGCAGCGCGTGCCGGGCCACGACGAGCGCCCCGGGGCCGACGCGGGCACACGGCCCCGGCCGGGCGAACAGGCCGCGCCGGAGCAGTCGTTCCTGCCCGAGGGCCTCACCGGGCTCGCGGGCCTGCCCTTGCAGCCCATGCTGCAGACGTTCCCGCGCGCGGACGCCAGAGCGGGGCACGCGTAACGACCACGCGTGCGGGCCGCGGGTCTCCTCAGAGAGCCCGGGGCCCGCACGCGTTCGTCCCGTGGCAGGCTTCAGATGCGGACGCCGCGCGCCCGCAGATACGCCAGCGGGTCGACGTCCGAACCGAAACCGGGGCCCGTGCGGATCTCGAAGTGCAGATGCGGGCCCGAGCTGTTGCCGGTCGAGCCGGAGCGGCCGATGCGCTGTCCCGGCACGACCCGCTGCCCGGCCTTCACCGAGAGCGCCGACATGTGGCCGTACTGCGAGTACTTGCCGTCGGTGTGGCGGATGACGACCTGGTAGCCGTAGGAGCCGCCCCAGCCGGACTCGACGACCGTGCCCGCGGCGACGGCCTGCACCGACGTGCCCGTGGGCACGGGGAAGTCGACACCCGTGTGGTAGCCCTTCGACCAGGAGCTGCCGGACGCGCGGTAGGGCGTGCCGATCGACGCGGCGACGGGCACTGTGGCCCCCGACTGCGCCGAGGTGGCCGGTTTGGCCTTCTGCCGCGGCGCCGGTGCCGTGTCCCGCTTCGGCGCGGGCCTGGCCTGCTTCCGCTCCTGCTGTTTGGGGGGCTTGGGCTGCGGGTGCGCGCGCTGCTTCTCGGGGGCGCGCGCGGGCCGTTCCTTGCCCTCCGGCGGCTTCCTGCGCTCGGGCGGGCGCGCGGGCCGCTTCTCCTTGCCGTCCGCGCCGCGCAGCGAGAGCCGCTGGCCCGGTGTGATGAGGTCCGGATCGTCGCCGATGGTGCGGCGGTTGTTCTGGTACAGCTGCGGCCAGCCGCCGCGGACGTGGCGCTCGCCCGCGATGCCGGAGAGGGTGTCGCCGTGCACGACCGTGTACATCCGGGCGGTGCCCGCCGCGGACTGCGGGGTCACCTCGGGCTTGACGTCCTTGACGGTGCGCCGGGGCGGCCTCGGCGCGGTGCGCCCGCCGTCGGTCTTGGCGTCGTTCGCCGTGCTCGTGCGCTTCTCGGGCGCCGTGGCGGGCTTGACGTCCGGGGTGTCGCCGCCCCGGGTCAGGCCCGCCCGCACCGAGCACACGGGCCAGGCGCCGGGGCCCTGCCCGTCGAGGACCTTCTCGGCCACGGCGATCTGCTGGCCCCTGGTGGCGAGGTCGGCGCGCGGCGCGTAGGCCGTGCCGCCGTAGGCCTCCCAGGTGGACTGGGTGAACTGCAGGCCGCCGTAGAAGCCGTTGCCGGTGTTGATGCTCCAGTTGTTCGTGGACTCGCAGGCGGCGACCTTGTTCCAGGTGTCGACGTCCGCCGCGTGGCCCGTACCGGCGGTCACCAGGGGCAGGGCGATGCCCGCGCCGCTGGCCGTGACGGTGAGCGAGGCACGGTTGATCCGGCTCGGCTGGTACCGGCGGTGCCGGCCTCGTAAGGCCATGGAAGCCCCCTCAGACACGCGTTGTACGCAAGGTCACACGTCAGCCACAGGACAGGGCGCAAGCTAGCCGGTCCGCCGACGGTGTGACAAGAGTGCGGCGCTGAGAGGGCGTTGAACTGGTCAGTTCCTCATATGCCCCGGAAGCCAACGGAGTTGCACATCGTGGAAGAAGACGCCCCCGCCCTCGTGGTCGTTGAAGCGGTAGACCTCCATCGACCGCTCGCTGCCCGTGTAGGCGTTGAAGGCGGCGAAGACCGTCGACGGCGGGCACGTCTCGTCCTCCAGGGCGGCCGAGAACAGCGCGGGCGCCCGGCCGCGCGCCGCGAAGTGCACGCCGTCGAAGTACGCGAGCGTGCGGAACACCTGGTCCTCGCTCCCCCGGTGCGCCCGCAGATAGAGGCCGATCTCCCGGTAGGGGGGCCGGGCGGTCAGCGTCGCCGCGCGCGGGAAGTCGCACAGGAACGGCACGTTCGGGGAGATCGCCGCGAGGTCCGGCACGAGCCCGCCGACGGCCAGCGTGATGCCGCCGCCCTGGCTGTCGCCGACCGCGGCCACGCGCGCGGCGTCCACCAGCGGATGCGCGCGCACCGCCTCGACGGCGCGTACCGCATCGGTGAAGACCCGGCGGTAGTAGTACGCGTGCGGGTCCTCGACCCCGCGCGTCAGGAAGCCCGGATACGCCGGGGCACTCCCCACGGGGTCGGGGGTGTCGCCCACCGAGCCGCCGCTGCCCTGGCCGCGCGTGTCCATGATGAAGTGCGCGAACCCGGCCGCCGACCACAGCAGCCGCTCGTGCGGCAGGCCGCGCCCGCCGCCGTACCCGATGTACTCGACCACGGCGGGCAGCGGCTCGCGTGCCCCGGCCGGCAGGAGCAGCCAGCCCTTCACGGGGTGTCCGCCGAAGCCCGCGAAGGTCACGTCGAAGACGTCGACCGAGGCGAGCGGTGTGTCCACGGGCTCGAAGCGGGCGTCCAGGTCGTGTTCCCGGGCGGTCGTGAGGGTCTTCTCCCAGAAGGCGTCGAAGTCCTCGGGTTCCGGCAGGTCCGGGCGGTACTGGCGCAGTTGGTCGAGCGGCAGGTCGAAATGCGGCACGGGCGGCTCCTCCTTCGGGCACGGTGTCCAAGGTCACGGTACGCCGCGGAGTGATACTGACGGGCGGACGCGTTACCTACGACACATGCGTCACCCATGACGTGCCCGGCAGGTCAGGCGGTGCGCCGGGCGGTCGCGGCACTTCGGATTTCCAGGAACCCAGGAGCTAGCACATGAGCAGTTCAGCGCAGATCGGCGTCACGGGTCTCGCGGTGATGGGGCGCAACCTCGCCCGGAACTTCGCCCGCAACGGCTTCACGGTCGCCGTGCACAACCGCACCGCGGCCAAGGCCCGCGCGCTCGTCGACGAGTTCGGCGACGAGGGGGAGTTCGTCTGCACGGAGACCGCGAAGGACTTCGTCGCGGCGCTCGAACGCCCCCGCCGCCTCGTCGTCATGGTGAAGGCGGGCGAGCCGACGGACGCCGTCATCAAGGAGTTCGCGCCGCTGCTCGAACCGGGCGACATGATCGTGGACGGCGGCAACGCGCACTTCGCGGACACCCGCCGCCGCGAGCGCGAACTGCGTGAGCTCGGCATCCACTTCGTCGGCACCGGCGTCTCCGGCGGCGAGGAGGGCGCGCTCAACGGCCCGAGCATCATGCCCGGCGGCTCCGCGGAGTCGTACGCGGCGCTCGGCCCGATGCTGGAGAAGATCTCCGCGAAGGCCGCCGACGGCAGCCCCTGCACGGCGCACATCGGCCCGGACGGCGCCGGCCACTTCGTGAAGATGGTGCACAACGGCATCGAGTACGCGGACATGCAGCTGATCGCCGAGGCGTACCAGCTGCTCCGCGAGGTCGCGGGCTACTCCCCCGCCGAGATCGCCGACATCTTCCGCACCTGGAACCGGGGGCGGCTCGACTCCTATCTGATCGAGATCACCGCCGAGGTCCTGGCGCACGTGGACGCCGCGACGGGCAAGCCGTTCGTGGACGTCGTGGCGGACCAGGCGGAGCAGAAGGGCACCGGCCGCTGGACCGTGCAGATCGCGCTCGACCTGGGCGTACCGGTGTCCGGCATCGCGGAGGCGGTGTTCGCCCGCTCCGTGTCGGGGCACACGGACCTGCGCGCCGCCTCCCGCGGCCTCGCGGGCCCGGCCGCCGAACCGCTGTCCAAGGAGGAGGCGGCGGCCTTCGCCGACCGCGTCGAGCAGGCGCTGTACGCCTCGAAGATCGTGTCGTACACGCAGGGCTTCCACGAGATCGCGGCGGGCAGCGCGGAGTACGGCTGGGACATCGACCTGGGCGCGGTCGCCTCGATCTGGCGCGGCGGCTGCATCATCCGGGCGGCGTTCCTCGACCGCATCCGCGCCGCGTACGACGCGCGCGCCGACCTGCCGAGCCTCCTCGCCGACGAGGGCTTCGCACGCGAGATCGGTGCGGCGCAGGACGACTGGCGCGCCGTGCTCGTCGCCGCGACCACGCAGGGCGTGCCCGCGCCGGGCTTCGCCGCGGCCCTCGCCTACTACGACGCGCTGCGCGCGGAGCGGCTGCCCGCCGCGCTCACGCAGGGCCAGCGGGACTACTTCGGCGCGCACACCTACCGCAGGACGGACCGCGAGGGCTCGTTCCACACGCTGTGGGGCGGCGACCGCTCGGAGGTCGAGGCGTAGCGCCTACCGGTGCGTCCGGCTCATCGGCTCGGGCGTCGGGTCCGGCTCCGGCACGGGGTCCGGGCCCGGCGGCTTCGGCACCGGGGACGGCGGGGGCTGCGGCACGGGCACCGGCCCCGGGGCGGGCCCGGGGTCGGGCGGCGGCGCGGGCACCGGGTCCGGGCGCGGACCGGGCGTGGGCCCCGGCGGAACGGGGTCGGGGAACGGGCTGGTCATGGTTCCTCCCGTACGTCTCGTGCGAGCGCGGGGCGGCCGGCCCCCGCGGTGCGAAGGCGCGTCGGCCGCTTCCACTCTCTCCCGCCTCGCGTGCCCCCGCGCGCCGAGTCCACGCGTCCCGGCGGCGGGCTCGTCCCCTAGGTGCCCGGCCGCCCGCACAGCGCGGCGGCCGCCCTCAGCCCGGGGCGGGGGCTCGCGAGGACCGGCACCCGCACGGCACAGCGCGCGGCGGCGTCCGCCATCGACGCCTGGGCGAGCACGACGACATCCGCGCCGTCGACGGCCGCCCGCTCGACGGCAGCGGCGATCAGGCTCACGTACCCGTCCTGGTCACCCGCCGCGAAGCGCTCCCACGCGCCGTCCACCACGACGGTGCGTACGTCGACGGGGCGCGCGGCCCGCGCGGCCTCCTCCTCCAGGAGGGCGACGGTGGGCGCCAGCGTGCTGGCGACCGTGGCGAGGACCGTGACCGCCGGGCCCGCCGTGACGGCGGCGGCCGCCATGGGCCGGTCGACGCGCAGCACGGGCACGCCGAGCGCGGCGGCGCGGGCCTCGGCGACGCCGCCGATCGTGGAGCAGGTGCACAGCACGGCGCCCGCGCCGTCGGCGACGGCCCGCTCCAGGACCGCTCCGAGCCGGTCCGCGACGGCCTCGGGACCCTCCTGGCGGGCGCGGTCGAGCAGCCCCTCGTGCACGAGGTGGCGCAGCGCGAGGCCCGGGTGGTCCTCGTCCCGCAGCGCGTCGAAGACCGGCACGTGGACGGGCGAGGTGTGCAGCAGCGCGAGGGTCACCACGTCGACGGGTCCTCCTCGACCTTGGCGAGCGCGGCCTCGACGAGCGCGGCGGCGGGCGCCGGGACCTGATGGCGCTCCGCCCACCGGGCGACGTACGGGCACAGCGGCACGACCGCGCGGCCCTCGCGGGCCGCGAGCGCGTACAGCTCCGTGGCCAGGGCGCCCGCGATGCCGCGGCCCTCGTGGGCGGGCGGCACCTCGGTGTGCACGGGCACGAGCGCGGGCTCGGGTTCGGGCTCGGGTTCGGGCTCGGGTTCGGCCAGGGTGAAGTAGACGATCTGTCCGACCGTCCGCCCGTCCTCCTCGGCGAGCAGGACGCCGCGCGCCCGGTCGTCCCGGATCCCGAACGGCCGCCCGGCCGCCTCGGTGTCGCTCATCGCCGCTGCTCCTCGCCGCGCCCGGCCGGGCGCCATAGGCCGTGCCGCCGTCGCGCGTGCCGCCGCTAGGCGCGCGCCACCGCCTGCGGAGAGCGCGCCATGTCGGCGGCGCCCGGCACCGGTGCGGCGGCGTCGTCACCGAGGGCCACGACGCGGTTGCCCTCGTCGACGTGCACGACCCGCGGCCGCAGCTCACGGGCCTCGGCGTCGTCGACCTGGGCGTAGCTGATGATGATCACCTTATCGCCGGGGTGCACGAGGTGCGCGGCCGCGCCGTTGATCCCGATGACACCGCTGCCGCGCTCGCCCTCGATGGTGTACGTCTCCAGGCGGGCGCCATTGGTGACGTCGACGATGTGCACGAGCTCCCCGGGCAGCAGGTCGGCCGCCTCCAGGAGGTCGGCGTCGATGGTGACGGAGCCGACGTAGTGCAGGTCGGCCTGGGTCACGGTGGCGCGGTGGATCTTGGACTTGAACATGGTGCGCAGCATCGGGGTACTCCTGGGGTACGGGCTCCCTGCCTGCTGGTGCAGGTCAAGGGCTGTGTGCGCACCTTACCGCCAGCCCGTCACGGACGGCCGCTCCGGTGTCCGGCCGGGCCCCGGTGGGCACCGCGGCACTGGCGGATGAGCTCCGGCGTCAGCGGTCCGCCGTCCGACGAGGTCACGACGGCCCGGAGCTCGGGTGACTCCGCGGCGGGACGCAGGGGTCCGGGGAAGTGGTCGCTGACCCACAGGGGCCTGGCGATGCCCTCCACCGCCTCCGGGCAGGCGGCCAGATGGTCCGCGACGTCGGGCCAGCGCACGCAGATCAGGCTCCACAGGGCGAGGGCGTCCGGATCCACGTGGATGCCCTCCAGGAAGCGGATGGGGCGCAGGACGCTGTAGGTGTTGAGGAACTTCTTCACCGCGCGCGGATTGTCGCCGAGTACGGGCACGAACTTCCGCAGGGTGTGCTCGGCCCTGCGGCGCTCGCTGACGCGCTGCATCGCCGCGTACACCGCCTGCGCCCGCCCTTCCTCGAAGCGCCGCAGGCGCTCCACCACGTCGCCGTCGACACGCGGCCGGGCCGGTTCCCGCGAGGGAGGGACTTCCTCCTCCGGGCGTGCGTCCACGACCCTGAGCATCTCGTCCAGGAACGCCGTCCGGGTCGGGGCGGAGAGCGCCGGGATCGGCAAGGACAGCTGGAAGAGCTTGTCCAGGAAGAGATGGCCGAGGGGCCTTCCGGGCTCGGCGACGCAGTCGGCGAAGGAGGCGTGGGCGACTTCGTAGCTGCGTCGGAGCCAGGCGCCGTCCGCCGCCACGACCACATGGGCCGCGCATTGCGTCCGGCCTCCGCGCGGGCTCCCCATGGCACGCACCAGGGTCTGGATCATGTCCAGGAATTCGACGACGTAGGCCTGGTCGCAGCGGTCGAGATCGTCGATGAAGAGGACGACGGGCTTCTCGGCACGTCTGAGCAGCCACTGGAAGTGGGCGGCGATGTCCGCCATCGGATTGGCCTGGGTCTGCTCGAAGAGCCTGGCCCCGCGCACCGAGTCCCACAGGAGGAGGCGGGCGGCCAGCATGGCCCCCGCGCCCAGGGTCCCCAGCGCGGCAAGGAGCGCGGTGGCCGCCTTGACCTGCTTCTCCCAGCCGAGCAGGCCGGGCTTCTCCGGCCAGATGAGATACCCGAGTACGGCCGCGACCAGGGCGACGAGGACGAAGGCCACGGCATAGGGCGCACCGGTCCTTCGGGCCCGCGCGACGGACTCCCGGAGCCGGACGAAAGGACGCAGCCACCGGGGCCGCGCACGCGCCACCCGTTGGCGCAGGCACGTGAGCAGGGACCACCAGGCAGGTGCGAGCCGCGACTGCTGCCAGGCGTCGAACCGCACCACGAGGAAGTGGTCGTCGACCTGGGCCTCCAGGAGGTTCAGCAGACTGCTCTTGCCACTGCCCCACGGGCCGTCGAGATGCACGAGGAAGGAGGTGTCGGGCTGCGTCAGCTGGGTCTCGACCAGGCGCAGCGCGAGCACCTTCGCCGTGGGCCCGCGCTGCAGCAGGTCCTTCGTGGCGGGCGCGTCGGGGGCCCATTCCACGTCCTCGACGTCGTCGGCCTCCGCACCACCGGGAGCCGTGCCGCTCTCGCCCCTCGTGGGCGCGGGGACGCCCGACGTGGCCGTCGGGTCGTACGCGGGATTGGGGGCCAGGCCCAGGAGCGCGCCGACGCCGTTCTCGTCCCGCGTCTGGGGTTCCGGATACCCCAAGGCACCCATGATGCGCCGCAGTTCGGCCGCGATGACCTGGAGGGTCAAGAGCTCGTCCGCACCGGGAACGCCGTGCTTGAGCAGCCTGATCAGTTCTCCGGTGAACGCGGTGTACGGCTCGTCGGGCCGGGCGATGGACAGGGCGGTGGCCGTGGACGACACCAGGGTGAAGGTCCCCGAGACCTCGCTCAGTGGGGCGAGGCCGGACGAGGGAACGCCCATGAGGCCGCTGAGGGCGCGGCCGCTGAAGCAGCAGTCGAGGATCAGAACCCTGGTGCGTGCCGGACTGCGCCTCAGGGTGACGCGCAGGCTCTCGAACGACAGGGAGGTCATGGCCGGTTCGCGCTCCGCGGTGTCGCGCAGCGCGAGGTACAGCTCTCCGTCGTCGCCGACGAGTCCGTGGCCGGCGTAGTACACGACGAGCACGTCGGTGGCCCGCTCCGACAGCTCCCGCAGCGCGAGGCCGACCTCGGACGCGTGCCGGGGGTCGCTCATGACCGTGACCCCTTCCGGCCGGAACCCTCCGGATTCCCACAGGACTTCCCGCAGGTCCGCCAGGTTGTTGTCGATCGCCGGGAGGGGGGTGAGCTCCGTGTAGTGACCGCATCCGATCAGAACGGCCTGTGAGCCTCGCGGATCAGGCAGACGTGCCATTCGCTCCCCCAAGGTCGGTGTGCGGCGACCCACGACGAACCGTGGGGGCCTGACCGTGGCAGGCCCGATGCCGCGGCGCACGTCCACCGTGCCGCCACGGCCGCCGAAGGTACCAAATCCACTGGTCCATAAGGGTGTTGGAAGAATCAACCTCACCTGTCACACTGACCCCAGGGGGGAGCCCGGTCGGGGAGGGGCCATGTCCGTCGGTGTGTCAGAGGCGGTTGACCCGGGGTGGGCGGAGTTCGGGCGGCAGTTGCGGTTCCACCGCCGTCGGGCCGGACTCACGCAGTTGCAGCTCGGCCGGAGGGTGGGCTACCACCACAGCTTCATCAGCAGGCTGGAGAGCGGGCTGCGGGAGCCGCCCTTCGACCTGGTGAGCAGGCTCGACGCGGTTCTGGAGACCGGTGGGCAGCTCGCCACGGCCATCGCGTCGCCGCGCCAGTCGCTGTGCGTGCCGGGCCGGTTCCTGACGGCGCCCACGCTGTTCTCGCCGATCCCGGGGGCGGACACCCCCGGTGCCGAGGTCCCCCTGACCGCGCAGCACTGGCCCGAGCGGCTGCCCGCCGAGGGCCTGGCCTGTCCGCTGCACGGGACGGTGGGCTGCGCGACGCCCGACCGCAGTTCGGTGACGGACCTCCTGAACGGGCTGACCGGGCCCTACGGCCGCGCGGGCGAGGCGGCCGCCGCGGAGGTGGAGCTGCTGCACGGCCTCACCGCCGTGCTCGCCTGTCTGATCCGCGAGGCGTTCGCGCAGGTCACCGACGCGTGCGTGACCACGGTGGAGCGGCTGCTCCGCGGCGTGGCCCGCTGGGCCGAAGCGGTCAACTCCACGGGCCGCCTTCCGTACGGCCAGCTGCGGCTCGCCGCGCAGTACGCCCAGGTCTCGGGGCGGCTGCGGATGGAGCGGGGGCAGAGCGGTGTCGCCATGGCCTGGTTCGGGCACGGCCTGCGCTGGGCGGACGCGGTCCAGGACGCCGAGGCCCGGGCGACCCTCCTCAGCGACATGTGCACCCTCGTCCGGCTGGACGGGGACGCCGCCTCGATGCTCGTGTACGCGGAGGCCATCGGCGCGGTGGACGCCAAGCGGCGCTGGATGGCGACCCTGGCGGACCTCTACCAGGCGCGGGCGTACGCGCTGAGCCACGACTCCGAGGCGTGCCGGCGGCACATCTCGATGGCCCGGCGCAGATTCGCCCGCCTCGACGACCGGGACCGCCTGGAGGCGCCCTGGCTCTCGGGCGCCGAAGGGGTGGTGCGCCTGGAGTCGGCGATCGGCGGCGCGCTGCGCGACCTCGCGGTGATGACGGACGACCGGGCGGTGGCCCGGCGTGCGATCGAGGCCACCGCCCGGTCGTACGCGCTGCTTCCGCCCATGATGCACACCACGCGCCTGCTGCTCACCCTGCGGCTCGCGGACAGCTGGGCGTGCGCCGGTGATCCCCTCGCGGCGGTCGCCCTGGCCCGGCCCGTCCTGAAAGAGGCGGTGTGCGCGCGGGAGTTGATGATCACCGCCGAGTTGCGCGGACTGCACAGCCGGCTGGCCGGGCGCTGGGGGGACCTGCCGGAAGTCCGGGAGTACCGCGAGCGGCTGCGGAGCGTGTCGGAGTGAGGCGGCGGTGGGCCCGGCGCGCTTGCCAGGTTTTGACAGGGTGTGCCGGGCGCCCGAAATCCATTGACCGCGGCCCGGGCCGGTGTGAGGGTTCCGCCAGCCATGGGGGTGTCATGTCAGTGTCAGTTCAAAAGCGGAGCAGCGGGCAGGACCGCGAGAACCGGCGCTGACATGCCCCCCTGGCCCAGCGGAGCCTCAACACCTCTCACAAGGAGCCGTGATGCTCAGAAGATCCGCAGCGGCCGGGATAACCCTGGCCATGGCACTCGCGGGGGTGGTGGCACCGGCGTCCTTCGCCTCGGCCGCGCCGCCCGCGGGCAAGCCCGACCCGCGCGCGAAGGCCGTCGCCGCCGCCGACCAGGCGACACGGAGCGGCCTCGACTCGCTGGCGAAGGGGCCCGAGGAGCAGTACGACCGACACCAGGTCGTCCCCTGGGGCAAGGGCCTGTACTCCGTCGCGTACGAGCGCACCTACCGCGGTCTGCCGGTGGTCGGCGGTGACGCGGTGGTCCTCGCCGACGGCAAGGGCAAGGTCCGGTCCGTGCACTCCGCCACCGACGCGAGGATCTCGGTCACCACCAAGGCCAAGGTGAAGGCCGCGCGGGCGGTCAGGACCAGCCGTGCTGAGCTGGCGTCGGTCAAGAAGGTCGAGTCCAAGCGCCTGGTGGTCCGGGTCAGGAAGGACACGCCCGCGCTCGCCTGGGAGACCGTGCTGACCGGCAGGACCAAGGCGGGCGACCCCAGCCGGCTGCACGTCTTCGTCAACGCGCTCACCGGCAAGGTCGTCGATACCTACGACGACGTGCACGCGGGCACCGGCCGCAGCAAGTGGAACGGCCCCAACCCGCTGACCATCGACACCTCCCGCTCCGGCAACAACTACGTGCTGCGCGACACCACACGTCCCGGCCTGCAGTGTTCGGACTACAGCGGCGGTCTGTTCACCAAGGCCACCGACGACTGGGGCACCGGCAACCCCACCAGCCGGGAGACCGGGTGCGTCGACGTCATGTTCGCCGCGCAGAAGCAGTGGAACATGTTCAAGGAGTGGTTCGGCCGCAACGGCCACGACGGCAACGGCCGCAGCTGGCCGGTGCGCGTGGGCCTCAACGAGCTCAACGCCTACTGGGACGGCTCCTCCGTCACCATCGGCCACAACAGCGCCAACGAGTGGATCGCCGGCATGGACGTCGTCGCCCACGAGTTCGGCCACGGCCTGGACTCCAACACCCCGGGCGGGGCGAACCACGAGAGCGGCCTCGGCGAGGCCACCGGCGACATCATGGGCGCCCTGACCGAGGCGTACGTCAACGAGCCCGCCCCCTACGACACCCCCGACTACACCGTCGGGGAAATGGTCAACCTCCAGGGCCGCGGGCCGATCCGGAACATGTACGACCCGAGCCGGATCAACAACGACCCCAACTGCTACTCCGCGTCGATCCCCAACACCGAGGAGCACAAGGCCGCCGGGCCGCTGAACCACTGGTTCTACCTGCTCGCCGAGGGCTCGAACCCCGGCGGCGGCAAGCCCACCAGCCCCACCTGCAACAGCAAGCAGGTGACCGGCGTGGGCTTCAAGAACGCGGGCAAGATCTTCTACAACGCCATGCTGCTCAAGACCAGCGGCATGACGTACAAGCGCTACCGCACGGCCACGCTGACCTCGGCGAAGGCCCTGGACTCCAGCTGCGACCTGTTCAACGCCACCAAGGCCGCCTGGGACGCCATCAGCATCCCGACCCAGACCGGTGACCCGACCTGCGAGGGCCAGCAGAACGACTTCTCCCTCGGCCTCAACCCGGCCTCGGGGAAGGTCGATCCCGGCGCCTCGACCACCGCCACGGTCAACACCTCGACCGTCACCGGCAGCGCCCAGCAGATCTCGCTGACCGCCACCGGCGCGCCGACGGGCGTGAGCGTCTCGTTCGACCCGGCCACCGTCACCTCGGGGTCCAACTCCACCCTGAAGATCGCCACCACGTCGTCCGCCGCGGCCGGCACCTACCCGATCACCGTCACGGGCACCGCGGGCACCAAGACGCACACCGCCCAGTACACGCTGACGGTGGGCGGCGGCGGCAATCCGACGCCTCCGCCGGACATCGACGTCGCCAAGGTGCAGGCGCACCTGACGCAGCTCAACACCATCGCCTCGCAGAACGGCGGCAACCGCCGTTCCACCGGCGCCGGTTACCGCGCCTCCCTCGCCTACGTCAAGGGCAAGCTGGAGGCCGCCGGGTACCAGGTCACCGAGCAGACCTGCGCCTCCGGCTGCTCCGCGGGCGCGGGCAACAACCTGATCGCCGAGTGGCCGCAGGGCAACGCGGACAACGTCTACATGTTCGGCGCGCACCTCGACAGCGTGGCCGCCGGGCCCGGGATCAACGACAACGGCTCCGGCTCCGCCGCGATCCTGGAGGCGGCCCTCGCCCTGGCGCAGAACAACCCCGCCATGAAGAACCGCGTCCGCTTCGCCTGGTGGACCGACGAGGAGCAGGGCCTCAACGGCTCCGACTACTACGCCAGGTCCCTCAACGGCACCGAGCGCGCCAAGATCAAGGCGTACTACAACTTCGACATGATCGGCTCGGTCAACGCCGGGTACTTCATCAACAACCTGAACTCGGCGGCCTCGGCCCCGATGAAGGAGTACTGGACCTCCCTCAACCTCGCCCCGCAGGAGAACGTCGAGGGACAGGGCCGGTCGGACGACTCCTCCTTCCAGCAGGTCGGCATCGCCACCTCCGGCTACGCCACCGGCGCATCGGCCACGAAGTCCGCAGCCGAGGCCGCGAAGTGGGGCGGCACCGCGGGCCGCGCCTACGACCCCTGCTACCACTCCAGCTGTGACACCACCGCCAACATCGCCGCGACCGCCCTCGACCGCAGCTCGGACGGCGTGGCCTACACGATCTGGAAGACCTCCGTGGGCGACAAGCCCGCCCCCACGGACGACTTCTCCATCTCCGCCAACCCGGGCGCGGGCACGGTCGAGCCAGGATCCTCCGCGAAGGTCACCGTCGCCACGGCCACGACCAGCGGAAACGCCCAGCAGGTGAAGCTCTCGGCCTCGGGCGCCCCGGCAGGGGTGACTGTCACCTTCAGCCCGGAGTCGGTCACCTCGGGTGAGTCCGCCACCGCCACCGTCGAGGTCGCGGCGGGCACGGTCGCCGGCACGTACAACCTGACCTTCACGGGCGCCGGGCAGGTCAGCCACACCACCACGTACACCCTCACCGTGCCCGGTGGCGGCGAGACCACCTGGCAGGTGGGAGCCACCTACGCGGCCGGGGACATCGTCACCTACGAAGGTGTCCGCTACCGCTGCATCCAGGGTCACACCGCCTACCCGGGCTGGGAGCCGCCGAACGTTCCCGCCCTGTGGGAGGCCATCTGACCATCAGCCGTGACCGGTGGTCCCGCCGCGGGGCTCCGGTGACGTGACGAGGGCGGTGGGGTGCGCACCCCACCGCCCTCGGCGTGCTAGGAGGCGACCCAGCCGTGGTCCCGCGCCAGCTCGAGGACGCAGGCCCGCACCCGCTTGATCTGGTCGCCGGTCAGCGAGCCGACGGAGTCGAGCAGCGCCTCCGTCAGCTCCTGGGTGAACTCGTCGGCCGGGGAGAGCTCCCCGTCGCCGGGCGCGGCGGCGGTCCGGGCCGCGAGGCCGCCGCGCGGGAGCTGGTGGGAGGTGGACTGGTGGACCAGGCGGATGTTCGACGCCTTGGGCCCCTTGTCCCCCATCTCCATGAAGAACTCGACGACGCTGCCCTCCTGGTAGAGGTACTTCTCGCCCACGAGGTCGTTCGCGTGCATGAAGACGTCCTCGTCGCCCGTGTCGGGCGCGATGAATCCATAGCCGCGGACCTCGTCGAACCGCAGGACCTTCCCCACCGTCAGCACACCCATGCCACCACACCTCGCCACAACCGCACGGGAGGCACCCACCCCTGTGCGGGCCTCACCGATGACCGAATCTTCACCGGGAACCTACCGTGCCCGGTGCCCGGCCGCCCAGGCCGCCCCCCGCCGCTCAGCGGTCGCCCCGTTCCCCGGCCAGCTCGCGCAGCACCGCGTCCGCGCAGCAGACGACCCCTTCGATCGAGCCGGGGTCGGGCGTCCAGCAGTCGCTGACGAGGTGCACCGCCTCGCCGGGCAGGGGGCGGCGCACCCGCGGGGCCACGGTGTCGGGGTCGTGTCCGGGGCGCCACACGTGCCAGGCCCCGTCGTGCGGCGGCCGGTTCCAGTCCTGCCAGCGGGCGAGCAGCGGGGCCGCGAGCCCGGGCAGGCCGTGCATGCGCGCGACGAGGCGGTGGGCCCGCTCGACCGTGGCCGCGCCGGGGACGGGGGCGGCGGGGTCGGGGGCTCCCCCAGCGGTCCCCACGGCCGCCCCCTCGGCGGCCCCGGCGGCGATCCCCGCGGCGGCGGTCCACGAGGCGGTGGCGGGCCCGCTGGGATACGCGGCGAGGAGCAGCCCCGGGCCGTCGTCGCGCGAGGCCGCGGGCGGCGGGCAGGTGCCGCCGTACCAGAGCTGGCGCAGCGGCAGGTCCGTGGTGGCGCGGCCGCGCGTCATGCCCAGGCGGCGCCACCACGCCGTCTCGTACAGCAGGAACAGCTTGTGCGCGGGCACGGCCTCGACCGCCGCGAGGTCCGCACGGAGCCGGGGTGTGAAGGGCAGCCCGTCCTGGGCGAGGCGGAGCAGCGGCCCCGGCGGCAGGGCGAGCAGGACGGTGCGCGCGTGGACGCGCAGCCGCTCCCCGGTGACGCGTCCCCGGGGGTCCTCCAGGGCGAACGTGAGCCGATAACGGGGCGGGGGCTCGCCGCGCCCGGTGGCCGCGCGGGCCGCGTCCGGCTCCGCGCGGTCGACGCGCAGGAGCCGGTGCCCCAGGCGCAGGCTGCCGCCGGCCGCCGTGAAGCGGTCGCACAGGGCGAGGGGCAGGCGCTGCATGCCGTGCCGCAGCGTCACGTACTCGGCGTCGGGCGGGGTGCGGAACAGCAGGCCGAGCTGTTCGGCGGCGCTCTCGCCGCTGGTGCCCACGTCGTAGCCGCCGGTGTCGTGCAGGAGCGCCACGGCTTCCGCGCCGAGGACCGTGCGCAGGGCGTCGGCGTAGGTCGTGTGCCGCAGCGGGAGGCCGCCGGCGGTCGCCGTGTCCCGCCGGGCGCGGAACGCGGCTGCCGTGCGCGCGGCCCGGTGCGCGTCGCCCTGTCCGAGCGCCTCGTGGTGGGTGCGGCGCAGCTCGGCGAAGCCGGGCACGAGGGCCTCGGCCGCGTGCCGCACGAGGTCCCCGGGGTCGAGTCCGCGCTCCCGCTCCCGCAGGTCGTACGGGATCCGCGTGGGATCGGCGAGCTGGTGCTGACGCAGTGTCACTCCGCGGACGTGGACGGGGTTCTCGGGGCGTCCGAAGTCGAAGGGCACGAGGTCGCCCGCGAGTCCGGCCCGGGCCACGACGTCGAGGACCCGCCGCAGACCGCGGTGCAGGCGCATCGCGCCGAGGTCGGCGACCGGGGCTTCGCTCCCCTGCCCCATGCGCACCGTCCACAGCCGTCCGCCCACCCGGTGCGTGCGCTCGAAGAGGGCCACGGGGCCGCTCCCGGAATGTCTGGCCGATTCCTTTCGGTGGACGATCCTTTCGGCCAGATAGCAGCCGCCGATTCCGGCTCCGACTATCGCGATGTCGAGTAACGGAAGGGCGGGCGACGGCTCTTGAGCGGGCGTCACCGTGTTTGCCCTTGCATGGTTTACCGCACTCTGCTGGTGATCTACAGTCGCGCTCACGCAGACGTCTTAGCACATTCGGGTTACCCGGTGTCCCGCGAACCCGAAAGCACCGCCTCAGCGTTGGAGAGGTACCCATGATCTTCCGTAAAGAAGTCGCCGCCGAAACCGCGCACGCCTACGACACGTTGTCCGCCTACTTCCAGGACGTACGGTCGTTCTTCGAAGTCCTCAGCGTGCGGTTCAGCCTGCCGGAGTACGGTGTGCGCCTTCGGCCCATAGCCGGGAACGAACTGTTCTCGAACGCCAACAGCTATCTGCTCTCCGACGACAGCTCCTATCCGTACTACCTGTGGCTGCCCAGCTGGCTCGGGCGCTTCTACATCGACGCCGACCGGATCGCGGACGGCGGGCGCGCCGACGACGTGAGCACCGCGCACGCGCGCCACATCGCCTTCGTCTGGCCGTGGCTCGGCTTCAACGACGCGTACGTCAAGGACGCCGGGGAGCCCGAGTGTTGGTTCGGCGTGGCGGACCCCCGGCCGCAGGACCCGCACGAGACGGTCCGCACCACGGCGCAGAGCCTGTTCAACTACTTCCGTCTGGAGCACACCCTCGACGGCGAGCACCACGGCTGGCTGACCGGCCACTTCACGCCCCACCCCGAGGTCGGCTGCAACCTCACGGGCCGCTGGCACCTGCGCCGCGTCCCCCTGTCGGCGCTCACGAACTACTACGAGGTCGAGAAGAACGTCATCCAGCCGCTGGGTGAGAAGTTCACCGAGCTCGCGGCCGCCACCGTCCCCGCCCCCGACGGGCAGGCGCCGCGGCCGGAGCTGAACGGACGGCGGCTGCACCCGGAGCCGGTCCCGGTCACTGTGCGGTCGTGAACCCTTGAGGCCCACCACCCGGGCGCATAGGGGTCATTGAGGGGTGCCGGAGGTCTTTCCGCGGACCGCGTGGCCGCAGAACAATCACTCCGAGTCCGAGGTGCCAATCCGAGGTGCCAAGACGAGAGGTGACCCATGCGAGGAATCGACCACAGCATCTCCGCCATCACAGTGAACCCCGTCCACCTCGAAGGCGGCCCGAGCACCCTTTCCGGAACCGTCGTCCTCGCCGAGTTCCCCGATGTGATCTGCTCCGCCGAGAAGGTCAAGATTCGGCACGGAAACGGCTATGAGCACTACGAGTTCATCGACGCTCCGGCCGCGTCGGGCGGGTCCCGGGTGAATTCTCCGGCGTACGACGGGGATTCCGGGCCCCGGAAACTGCGCTGGGTGGGCCGCACGAAAATCGCGGAGTAATCCGGGCCCGTCCGCCTGATCCCCCACGGAAATCGGGCCCCACCGCCGAGGCGGTGGGGCCCGATTTCCGTGGGGCGTGAGAGGTCAGTCGCGGCGGCCGTGCGGCGGGTACTGCGCGTACGGCGAGCCGCCCTGGGCGGGCACCGGCTGCTGGTAGCCGTCGTGCGGGGGCTCGTTCCGGTGCGGGGCGTCCGGGGTGATCCGGCGCGGCCACCAGGCGGCCCGGCCGAACAGGGCGGTGAGGGCGGGCGTGAAGAACATCGCCATCACGAAGGCCGAGATCATGATGCCGAAGGCGACCGCGAAGCCGATCTGGGCGAGCGAGACGTCACTGGCCAGCAGCATGGAGGCGAACGTGCCCGCGAGGATCACACCGGCCGCGGCCACCGTCGGGCCCGCGTGCTGGATGCTCTTGGCGGTGGCCTCCCGCGGACCGAGGCCTTCCTTCGCCTCTTCCCGCAGCCGCGCGACCATCAGGATGTTGTAGTCGGTGCCGATGGCGACGACGAACAAGTACATGATGACCGGCAGGAAGAAGGTCAGGCCCGACTGGCCCTCGATCTGCTGGAAGAGGATCACGCTCGCGCCGAGCGTGGCGCCGAAGCCGAGCGCGACCGAGACCATCAGATAGATCGGGGCGACGACGCTGCGCAGCAGCAGGCCGAGGATCAGCATGATGAGCGCGGCCGCGGTCGGGAAGACCACCGAGAAGTCCCGGTTGACCGCCTTGTTGATGTCGACGAACACCGAGGTGACGCCGCCCACCTTGGTCTCGGTGCCGGGCGGGGCCTGTTCGTGGGCCGTGGTGCGCAGCGGGCCGCGCACGATGTCCATCGCCTCGCGGCCGTTGGGGTCCATCGTCAGGACGGCGTTGAACTCGGCGGTCCTGCCGTCCTTGCTGAGCTGGGAGCGGGAGGCGTCGCCGACGCCCTTGACCTGCTTGAGCTGGGTGACGAAGGCCTTCATGTCGGCCTCCTGGAGCTTCTGTCCGTTCGTGGAGCGCATCAGGACGGTGCTGGGGTTGGTGCTGCCCGCGGGCAGGTCCTTGCTCATGGCGTGCAGGGCGACCTGCGACTCCTTCTTGGAGTTCTCGTCCTCCTGGCTGGCGAACGTCGGCTTGTAGCCGAGGGCGCCGAGGGCGAGGACGACCATGAGGAGCCCGGAGCCGACCACGAACCGGCCGGGACGGCGGGCCACGGACCGGCCGAGGGCGCCGAACCGGGCCGCGCGCGGCTCCCGCTGCCAGGACTTGGACGGCCAGAACACCTTGGTGCCCATGAGGGAGATGACCGCAGGGATCAGCGTCAGACAGGCGATCAGGGTCACGCCGATGGCGATGGCGAGCGCCGGGCCCATCGAGACGAGGAAGCTGAGCGAGGACAGGAGGAGCGCGAGGAAGCAGACGATGACGGCGCCCGCGGCCGACGCGATGGCCTCGCCGACGCGGCCGACGGCCGAGATCATGGCGGTCTTCGGGTCCTCACCGAGCCGCAGCCGCTCCCGGTAGCGGAACATCAGGAACAGGATGTAGTCGGTTCCCACGCCGAAGAGCACCACGATGAGCAGCGACGACACCGAACTGTCGGCCTTGAGGTGGAACACCTTGGCGCAGGTGGCGATGAGGCCGTTGGCGACCTGGGAGACCAGCGTGATCCCGACGATGGTGAGGATGGTGATCGTCGGGCTGCGGAAGATGATCGTCATCAGGACGATGATCAGGCCGATGGTGCCGAGGAAGATCAGCGAGTCGGCCTCCTTGGAGGCTTCCTCGTTGTCCAGCTGGGTGGCGGCGTCACCGGTGACGCCCGCCTTCAGACCCGAGTCGGCGACCAGCGGCTTCAGGTCGTCCCGCATGTCCTCGACCGCGTGCTGCTGGCCCTTGTCACCGGCCTTCACGTCGGCCATCGACACCATCACCGTCTGCACCTTCTTGTGCGGCGACGGCGGCGCGGTGATGACCTGCTCCACCTTCTCGTACTTCTTGGCCTTCAGGGCCTTGCCGACCTCGTCGACCTTCGCGGAGTCCGCGGCGGTCAGCGCCTTGCCGTCCGCACGCGTGAACACCACGATCGCCGAGGGGCTGAAGCCCTTGGGGAACGCCTTCTCCTGGATCTTCTGGGCCTGGATCGACTCGTAGTGCTTGGGAAGGAACTCTGCTTGGTCGGATGTGGTGGTCAGCGACGGCGCGAAGCCGATCACGGCCGCCCCGGCGATGAGCCAGGTGATGATCACCAGCCACCGGTGGCCGACGACGAAACGTCCTAGGGCTTTGAACACGGTTCCTTCCTCCACTCCGGATCACTCCGGAGTACTCGGTCTTCTGCTCTTCCAGGGGGGCTTGTGGGGTCACCCGGCGGGCGACGGCTCGGGCGCGCGGAAGGGCGCGACGAGGCCGGGCAGCGCCGCCTCCGCGAAGGACAGCCCGTCGCGCACGTCCACGTCACGGATCCGGACCGCGCCCTTCCCGGCGGCCGTCGTGGCGGTCAGCGTGAACAGTCCGGCTCGGCGCTGGCCGTACGTCTGTCTGCCCGTGAAGCCGACGATCCGGTCGCGCCGCAGCGCCACCGTGCGGCGCACGAACGTGCCGTGCCGTACGACGATGTAGTCGCCGCTGAGGGCGTGGCCGAGGCCGCGGTAGGCGTCCCGCGCCAGCAGGCAGCCGAAGGCCGCGGTGAGCAGCGCGGCCGCGGCACCGCTCCACCAGGGCAGGACTCCGGCGGCCGTCCCGGCTCCGGCCGCGGCGGCCGCCGCGGCCGGAGCCAGCAGACAGCCGCGCACCAGACGGCGGCGCAGCGCGGGCCGGGGGTGACCGCGCAGCTCCGCTTCGGCGATCGGCGACGCCGCTTCGTTCAGGACGTCGGCCGTCACCCGGTGCGCGGAGTCCAGGGGCGCGGGCGGCAGGAGCTGCGCCGGGTTGGAGAAGCGGTTCGCGGGCCCGCCGAGACCGGTGGCCAGGAGGGTGAGCCGGGCGGCGGAGACCGCGCGCAGTGGCAGCGGCTGGCTGAGCTCCACGCCGCAGACGCGCCGCTCGGCCACGGACACCGAGCGGGAGGTGAGCAGGCCCCGCATGAGGTGCAGGGAGCCTTCCGGCTCCCGCTCGATGCGGTGGCCGTACCACGCCTCGGCGAAGGACACGAGGGAGCCCGCGACCCCGATGGCCAGGAGCACGGCCGCCACGGCGGCGACGGCCACCGCGACCGGCAGCGCGTCGAGCCGGTCCCAGGTGTCCCGTGCGAGGCGGCTGTCGGTGAGGTCGAGCCCGAGGGTGTCCAGGAGCTTGGATCCGCCGGTGACCACGGCCAGGACTCCGGCCAGGCTGGTGACGGTGAGCGGCGCGTAGCGGGCCCAGGACCAGCTCAGCCTCGCGAGCGGCACCGGCAGCGCGGGGGCCGCTTCGGTGCCGCCGCCCGGCCCGCCGCGGTTCAGGAGCAGCGCCCGGAACTCCACGGCCTGGGCGCGCGAGATGCCGTCGAGGACCAGTTCGTCGTCCTCGCTCTTGCCGGTGTGCTGCCCCGTGCCGACCTTGACGGCCGCGAGGCCGAAGAGGCGGTGCACGGGGTTGGCGGTCAGGTCGGCGCTGCGGACGCGGTCGCGCGGTATCGACTTGTCGGTGCGGAACAGCAGGCCGGAGTGGAGTTCGACCTCGCCGTCGGTGATGCGGAAGCGGGTGGTCCGGTAGCGGACCCACTCGTGTCCCGCCTGCACGGCGGCGACCACGATGTACGAGCCGAGCACGATCCAGCCGTGCGTGTTGAGCAGGTCACGGGCCAGGAACATGGTGCCGAGCAGGGCGGCGGCCGGGCCCGCGAGCCAGCTGACGCTCACGACGACCATGCGCGGGTGCAGGCGCTGCCACGGCGGCTGTGCCACGGGGGTGCGGGGCGGGCTCGGCACGTCGGGCCCCTTCGTCGCCGTCGTCACGTGCCGTCCTCGTGCAGGGCGCGGACGCGCTCGGTGAGGTCGCGGACCATGGCGGTCGCGAGCGTGTCGTCCAGGCCCGCGATGGTGACCGGGCCCGCCGCCGAGGCGGTCGTCACGGTCACCGCGGACAGGCCGAACAGCTGCATCAGCGGGCCGCGCTTGGTGTCCAGGGTCTGGATGCGGGTGAACGGCACGACGCGCCACTCCCGCACGAGCCAGCCCGACGCGGCGCACACCGCGGCGCCGTTGGCCTCCCAGCGGTGCACGCGGTAGCGGTACCAGGGGGTGAGCAGCGCGTAGCCGACGCCGAGGGGGCACACGGCCGCGAAGACGGGCCACAGCCACGACGGCGCGTCGGGGAGCAGCGCCAGGGCCGCGAGGGCGGCGAGCACCGGCACGACGACCAGCACGTTCTGCGTCGTCCACCAGTAGACGGCGCGGCGGTCCAGGCGGCGGCCCGGCCGCGGCGCGCCCAGCGCCTGCGGCCCGTCCGGCGCCGGCACCGGCTGCCGCGTCTCGTGTGGCACTGCTCCTCCGCCCGGTCGGCTGTCCTGATGACACCAGCCAAACAAGCGGGGCGGCGGAGCAGGCAGAGCGGTTCGTGTGGAGTGGAAGCGACCAAGGTTGCAACTTCGGCGGCGCGCTACCCACTTTCGTACGCTCCCATGTGTCCTATGGACCACATGTGCGTGTGCGGCGCGGGGGCGCCGTTAGGGTGACCGCGTGATAGGGCCGATTCGATGGTTGGGCCGCAGCGCCGTTCAGGACACCATCCTCGTCGCCGCACTCATCGCACTCAACGTCTTCGTCGCTTTTGGGAGCGGCTTTCCCCGGGAGGATCATCCGCGGTTTGGGCCGTGGGCGGGGTTGGGGTTGCAGGTGGTTGTGGTGGTGGTGTTGGTGGTGCGGCGGGTGTGGCCGTTGTTGGTGTTGGGTGTGGCGACGGTGTCGGCGGTGTTGATGTCGTTGTCGGTGTGGTTGGCGCCGGGGTTGTTGGTGACGTCGGTGGATGGGTCGGGGGTGTGGGTGCCGTTGGCGGCGCCGTTCGCGGCGTATTCGGCGGTGGTGTATTCGTCGCGGCCGCGGGGTGCGTGGGTGTTGACGGGTGTGTTGACGGTGGTGGCGACGCGGTTGTGGGAGTTGTCGTTCGCGGTGGCGGCGTCGGGGGTGTTGTTGACGGCGGTGCCGGCGTTGTTGGGGATGTATGTGGCGGCGCGGCGGGGGTTGATCGCGGCGTTGACGGAGCGGGCGGAGCGGGCGGAGCGGGAGCAGTTTTTGTTGGCGGAGCGGGCGCGGGCGGAGGAGCGGGTGCGTCTTGCGGGGGAGATGCATGATGTGGTGACGCATCGGGTGTCGTTGATGGTGTTGCAGGCGGGGGCGTTGCGGGTGGTGGCGACGGATGAGCGGGTGCGGGCGGAGGCGGAGGGGTTGCGGGCTGCGGGGTGTCAGGCGTTGGAGGAGTTGCGGGATTTGGTGGGGGTGTTGAGGTCGCCGGAGAGTGCGGCGGGTGTGGTGGGTGGGGTGGGGGATTCTGGTGGGGTGTCGGGTGGGGTGGGTGTGGGTGATTTGGGGTTGTCGGTGTTGGTGGAGGAGTCGCGGGCTGTGGGGATGGAGGTGGAGTTGAGTGAGGTGGGGGATCGTTCGGTGTCGTCGCCGGTGGTGGCGCGGACGGCGTATCGGATTGTGCAGGAGGGGTTGACGAATGTGCGGAAGCACGCGCCGGGGTGTGGGGTGTGGGTGGAGGTGCGGTATGAGGCGGATCGGGTGCGGTTGAGGGTGCGGAACACGGCGCCGACGGGTGCGGTGGACCGGGAGTTGGCGTCGAGTGGGTCGGGGAGCGGGTTGAAGGGGTTGCGGCAGCGGGTGGAGCTGGTCGGGGGGACCTTCGAGTTCGGGCCGCGTCCCGACGGCGGCTTCCACATCGAATCCGAGCTTCCGATCTACGTCCCCACGACCCGCAGCTGGATCCGCCCCCGCCGCCCGCGCACGGTCGGCCAGGGCTGACGGGACCCGCACGGCTCGCCCCGGCAGCGGCGGCCGGGGCGAGCCGCTGAGCAGCGGTCGGCCGGGGGCCGGGCCAGGCGGAACCAACAAGAAGGCCGGAGCCCTCGGGCTCCGGCCTTCTTGTTGGTTCCGGTCTTGGTTCCGGTGGGTCGCGGGCTTCCTGGTGCCGGTTGGGCGCGGCTTCCCGCGTACGGCGGGAGCGGGGAACGCCCGCAAGGGGCGCGGGGCCCTACCCGGACGCGGCAGACGCCGTGCGGGCGCGGCCGGCCACGGCGGACCCGCGGCGGGCCGACGACCCGAGGCGCTCAGCGGCTGACGAGCCCCGCGTCGTACGCGAGCAGGCCCGCCTGGGTCCTGTTGGTGCACTCCAGCTTGACGAGCATGCGGGAGACATAGCCCTTGACGGTCGCCTCGCTCAGGAAGAGCTTCGTGGCGATCTGGGCGTTCGACAGGCCCTCGCCGAGGCAGGTGAGCACGTCCGTCTCCCGCTCGGTGAGCTTGCCGACGAGGGCCTTGGCCCGCTCCCGCGCCGCGTCCTCGTCGGACGAGGCGGCCACGATGCGGCGCATCGCCACGGGCGAGAGCACCGTGTGCCCGTCGGCGGCCACCCGGACGAGGCCGATCAGGTCCTCGGGCGGCGTCGACTTCACCAGAAATCCGCTGGCGCCACTGCGCAGCGCCCGCATCACATACTGATCGGCGTCGAATGTGGTGAGTGCCACGACCTTCGGTGGCTGGTCCAGTTTCATGATGCATTCGATAGCCGTGAGGCCATCCACGCCCGGCATCCGCAAATCCATGAGGACGAGATCGGGGCGATGCCGCATCACGGCCTCCACCGCGGCGGCTCCGTCGTGGGCGGCGTCGACGACGTCGATATCCTCGGCAGATCCCAGGATCGTTCTCAAATGTGCGCAGACCATGGGTTCGTCATCGACGACCAGCACCTTTACGACTTCATGACCCATGCCCACCAGTCTATCCATGGGCCGCATCCAGAGGCAGTACGGATTCGATGTGGAAGCCGCCGTCGGGACGCGGCCCGAACTCGAAGGTCCCCCCGACCAGCTCCACCCGCTGCCGCAACCCCTTCAACCCGCTCCCCGACCCACTCGACGCCAACTCCCGGTCCACCGCACCCGTCGGCGCCGTGTTCCGCACCCTCAACCGCACCCGATCCGCCTCATACCGCACCTCCACCCACACCCCACACCCCGGCGCGTGCTTCCGCACATTCGTCAACCCCTCCTGCACAATCCGATACGCCGTCCGCGCCACCACCGGCGACGACACCGAACGATCCCCCACCTCACTCAACTCCACCTCCATCCCCACAGCCCGCGACTCCTCCACCAACACCGACAACCCCAAATCACCCACACCCACCCCACCCGACACCCCACCAGAATCCCCCACCCCACCCACCACACCCGCCGCACTCTCCGGCGACCTCAACACCCCCACCAAATCCCGCAACTCCTCCAACGCCTGACACCCCGCAGCCCGCAACCCCTCCGCCTCCGCCCGCACCCGCTCATCCGTCGCCACCACCCGCAACGCCCCCGCCTGCAACACCATCAACGACACCCGATGCGTCACCACATCATGCATCTCCCCCGCAAGACGCACCCGCTCCTCCGCCCGCGCCCGCTCCGCCAACAAAAACTGCTCCCGCTCCGCCCGCTCCGCCCGCTCCGTCAACGCCGCGATCAACCCCCGCCGCGCCGCCACATACATCCCCAACAACGCCGGCACCGCCGTCAACAACACCCCCGACGCCGCCACCGCGAACGACAACTCCCACAACCGCGTCGCCACCACCGTCAACACACCCGTCAACACCCACGCACCCCGCGGCCGCGACGAATACACCACCGCCGAATACGCCGCGAACGGCGCCGCCAACGGCACCCACACCCCCGACCCATCCACCGACGTCACCAACAACCCCGGCGCCAACCACACCGACAACGACATCAACACCGCCGACACCGTCGCCACACCCAACACCAACAACGGCCACACCCGCCGCACCACCAACACCACCACCACAACCACCTGCAACCCCAACCCCGCCCACGGCCCAAACCGCGGATGGCCGTTGTCCACATTGCCGATGGCGACCAGGACGTTGGCCACGATCAGAGCGGTGAGAAGAATGAGGTCGGACGCCACTGGACGGAACGTCTTGGTCCGCTGTGCTCCGGCCGTCCTGACGTGCTGCACGACAAGCCCACCCCCGTACATGTCGGCTTCGCGCTGTGTGGGTCGTGGAGAGCTTAATGCGTGCTGCCCGGAGGCCGCAGCCACCCTCCTGACCTGCGGCTTTAACGCCCTCTTAGCGCCTTTTGAGCCCTCGGCCCCCAGGGCGCGGCAGCGGGGCCGTGCATCCCCGACCCGGCGCACACCAGGTCCACGAGAGGGGGAACGCGTCATCCGGTCACAACTTTCGTCGGTAGTGGTACCAACGTTTCCCTCTGCCCCGCCGGGTACCGGAAGCGATTGAATAAGTCTTGTTGGCAGCCCGGCGGGAACACCGGGAAGCGGAGCGACAAGCACGAGAGTGCTCACCCGTACAGAACAATTGAGGAGCGGCATGCTGTGGGTCGGCATCGTCCTGGCGGTTCAGGGAATCGGTTCATTCCTGACTGAGCGCATCTGGGACACAAAATTCGGTGTCACGGCATTGCTGCCGGAAGACACTCCCTCGTGGGTGAGCCTGGCGATCGGAATTGTCGGTCTGATCGTCCTCGCGTTCTGCGTGAGTTCACGGTCCCGCAAGTCCGTGCACAGCTGAATTTCATAGACTCCCGGTGGCCGGTTCTCCCCCGTAACTGGCCACCGGGTCCTTTTGGGGCCGCTCGCACGACTGGGCGGGGCGGTCACCACGTCGCACACGCGTGGTGACCGCCCCGCCCAGTGGCGTTTCACGACGTGAGGTGCGCCTTCAGGACGGCGATCACGTCCGCCGCGTGGTCCGTGAGATAGAAGTGGCCGCCGGAGAACACCTTCATGTCGAAGGAGCCCAGGGTGTGCGGCTCCCACGCGCGCGCCTCGTCGAGCGTCGTGCGCGGGTCGTCGTCGCCGACCAGGACCGTGATGGGGCTGCCGATCTGCGCGCCGGCCTCGGCGCGGTAGGTCTCGATGGCGGTGTAGTCGCTGCGGATGGCCGGCAGGACCATGCGCAGCACCTCCTCGTCGCCGAGCACCCGCGGGTCCGTGCCGCTGAGCTTGCGCATCTCGGCGATGATGCCCTCGTCGTCGCGCTGGTGGACGTTCTCGGGCCGGAACCGGGAGGGCGCGCGGCGGCCGGAGGCGAAGACGTGCACGGGGGCCTGGCCGTCCTTCTCCAGGCGCCGGGCCACCTCGAAGGCGAGGACGGCCCCCATGCTGTGCCCGAAGAAGGTCAGCGGCAGCGTGGTGTGGCCGCGCAGCGCCTCGGCGATGCGGTCCGCCATCTCGGCGATGGTCTCGATGCCCTTCTCGGTGTGGCGGTCCTGACGCCCCGGGTACTGCAGGGCGATCACGTCGGCGACCTGGCTCAGGGCGGCCGACACCGGGAAGTAGAAGCTGGCGGAGCCGCCCGCGTGCGGGAAGCAGACAAGACGGCGGCGGGCGTCGGGGGCGGGGTGGTAGCTGCGGACCCACAGGTCGGCGGCGGTCGTCATGACGGTTTCCATCCAAGGTCGTCGGTGGCGTCGGTACGGGTCGAAAGGGCGGCAGACAGACCGAAGGCGGGCCTCAGCCCGCCTTCGACGGCGTGCGCACGAGCGTGCCGTACGCACGTGCACAGCATGCACCCCAACTCACTTGAGCGGGAAGCGCACTTCCCCGGCCACGATCGGGTTCGCGTAGTTCTTGCTGGAGATCTTGATGCGGTTCAGGGCGAGGCCGGTGAGGGCCTCGAAGACGGCCCTGCGGGCGTTCATGGCGGTGGAGTAGCCCGCGTCCAGGTGCGGGGCGACCTCGACCACGTCCATGCCGACCAGGTTCGTCTCGTGGGCGATGCGGCGCAGCGCGGTGAACAGCTCGCGGGTGGTGAGCCCGGCGGGCTCGGGGGTGCCGGTGCCGGGCGCGAACGCCGGGTCCAGGACGTCGATGTCCAGGGACAGATAGACGTGGTCGGCGACCGCGCGGGCCTCCTCGATGACCTTGTCGATGACCGCGGCGAAGCCGATCCGCTCGATCTCGGCCATGAAGTGCGAGCGCATCCCGGCCCGGCGCATCCAGTTGAACAGCTGGTCGTCGGGGCCCGAGATGGTGCGGATGCCGACCTGGATGACGTTGGGTCCCGGCACCATCTCCTCGTCGATCAGGCGCCGGATCGGCGTGGTGTGGGTGGCGCGGTGCCCGAACAGCTCCTCGTGGCAGTCCGGGTGCGCGTCGAAGTGGATCACGGCGATGGAGCCGCGCCCGTGCACCTCCGACAGGGCGCCCACGCTGGGCCACAGCAGCGAGTGGTCGCCACCGAGGACGACGGGCCGGGCCCCGACCTCGGCGATCTCGCGGACCAGGCCGCGGATGGGCTCCATGGACCGGGTGATGTCGAAGGGGTCGACGGCCGCGTCGCCGTAGTCGACGACCTTCAGGATGTTGAAGGGGTTGACCCGGGTCGCGGAGTGCACGAAGCCCTCCGGCGTGGCGTACAGATAGCGCTCGTCGGCGCGGATGGCACGCGGCCCGTAGGCGGCGCCGCGGTGCCCGCTGGAGACGTCCACGGGGCAGCCGACCACGGCCACGTCCACCTCCCCCGCCCGCAGGTCCTCCTGGGTGAGGGCGAGGGGGACGCCCATGAAGGTGGGCACGCCCGAGTAGGACGGCTGGACGTAGTAGCGGCGCAGGTCGATGGGGCCGGGCTCGCGCCGCGGGAAGGTGGAGCGATCGACCTCCCGCCGCCAGGCCTCGGACTCGGGTGTCTCGCTCATCTGTCTCCTCGGATACGGGGTGGAACGCGACGGCACCGCGCCCCGAAGAGGGCGCGGGCCGTCTGGGGGGCTCGCGGTGCTACCGGGCCGTGCCGCTGACGGGCAGCCGGGTGCAGCCGCTGATCACGGGCGAGCTGCGGCGCCGCACCGGACCGGCGACGCGCAGCTCGGGCAGGCGCTCCACCAGGACGCGCAGCGCCGTCTCGCCCTCCATGCGGGCCAGGGGGGCGCCGATGCAGTAGTGGATGCCGCCGGAGAACGACAGGTGCTCGGCGGGGTCCTCACGGGTGAGGTCGAAGCGGTCCGGCTCGTCGTACACCTCGGGGTCGCGGTTGGCGGCGCCGATGAGGACGACGACGGAGCTGTCGGCCCGGATGTGGTGGCCGGCGAGGGCGATGTCCTGGTGCGGGACGCGCTGGGCCTGGAGGGCCGGCGAGTCGTAGCGCAGGGTCTCCTCGACGGCGCGCGGCGCGAGGTCGGGGTCGTCGCGCAGCAGGTTCCACTGCGTGCGGTCGCCGGTCATCGCGAGGACGGCGTTGCCGATGAGGTTGGTGGTGGTCTCGAAGCCGGTGACGGCGAGGACGGTGCAGAAGGCGAGGAGTTCCTCGGTGCTGAGCTTGCCGTCGCCCCGGGCCGTGGTGAGGCGGCTGATGAGGTCGTCGCCCGGGTCCTCGGCGCGCAGCGCGATCAGTTCGGTGAAGACCTGGTCGAGGTCGTCGACGGCGGCGCGGAAGTCCCGTGCCATCTTCAGGGACTTGACGCCGTCGATGACGGGCCCGACCTTGCGCCCGGCCCGCACGAACCGCTCGTGGTACTCCTCGGGGACGCCGAGGAGCTCGCCGATCACGAGCAGCGGCAGGGGCCCGGCGAAGTCCTCGATGAGGTCGAAGTCGCGTCCCGCGGCCTGGTCGAGCAGGCCGTGGCAGAGCTTCTCCACGGAGATCCGGTACTTGCTGATCATCTTGGGGCCGAAGGCGGGCTGGGCGAGCCGCCGCAGGCGGGTGTGGTCGGGCGGGTCGAGGCCGAGGATGGAGCTGTTCCAGGGGATGTCGGCCATCATCTCGTGCCCGGGTACGCCGCCCTGCTCGCGGTTCAGGAACAGCGTGCGGTCGCGCAGGATCTTGCTGCCGAGCTCATGGCTTCCGGTGACCCAACTGCCCAGGTGGCTGCGGTGGATGGGGCCGCGCTGGCGGACCTTCGCATACAGCGGGTAGGGGTCCTCCTTGCCCTGGAGCAGATGGGTGAAGGGGTCGCCGAAGAGGCCGAAGGCGCGCAGGATCGCGCGGGTCACGCCGAGCTTGGCGCTGAACTTGAATCCGGCCGACTTGCTGTCCATGAGCGTGGTCATCACTGCTCCTTGCGCGAGGCGGTCCGGGTGGGCCTGAGGGCCTGCTCCGGCCCGAGGGCCACCACGTCGAAGTGGCGGGTGGTGACGTCGAGGCGGTGGATGAGCCGGTCGGGCCCGGTGACGTGGACCGTGCCCACGCCCTGGGCGCGCAGGGTGTCCACGACGGGGTGCCAGCGCACGGGGTGGTCGAAGGTGTCGAGGAGGAGGGTGCGCATCTGCTCGGCGCTCGTGACCAGGGAGCCGTCGTGGTCGGCGACCACCGGCAGCTGGGGGTCGGCGAGGTCGAACTTGGCGAGGACCTCTTCCTCGACGCGGGCGCGCAGGCCCGTGAGGATCCGGCAGTGCGCGGGCGGTTTCATCGAGTACAGCGAGTAGCCGCCGGCGGCGCTGATGCGCCGCTGGAAGGACTCCAGGACCTGCTCGCGCAGGGTGACCATGTGCATGCCCTCGTCGAGGCGGCCGGAGACCTCGTGGAACTCGCCGCGCTCGGCCAGCTCCCCGAGGACCTCGGTGAGCGCCGCCTCGGCCACGCGGGTGATGGTGAGCGTCACCAGGTCCCGGTGCTCCTGCTCGAAGAACCGCTGCTCGCACAGGGCGAGTTCGTAGGTCAGGCGGGTCGCCTCGGCGAAGGACAGGGCGCCGCTGTACGCGGTCGCGGCCTTCTGGCCGAAGCTGAAGCCCACGCAGAGGTCCGGCTCGAGGCCCTGGGTCTCGATGGCGCGGTCCGCGAGGGCCACCGAGTTGATGAAGAAGGCGACCTGGGCGAACTCGCCGAAGTCCACCGCCTGGGTGCGGAAGCCGTCGAGGACCGACCGGCCGAGCGCCTCGTCGGCGGCGGCGAGGCGCCCCCGCACGAAGGGGTCGATCATCATGAACTTGCCCACGTCGGTGAAGCGCGAGGGCCCCATGCCCGGAAACACCACGGCGCTGCGTGCCTGGTCGGTCGTCATCGTGTCCGCTCTGTCTGTCCTGTGCTGGTCGTGCGGTCTGTACGGGGTGCTGGCCGAGGGCGGCTCAGACGGAAGCGGCGAATTCCGCCGTGGTCCGCTCCGCCGCCCGCTGTTCGAGGGCCCGCCGGTCGGGCTTGCCGTTGCGGTTCAGCGGGAAGCTGTCGATGACGACGACCCGGTTGGGGTGTTCGTACGAGGGCAGCGCGTCCTTGATGCGGCGGCGCCACTCGGCGACGTCCTGGCCCGTGGGGTCCTCGACGAAGAAGACCAGCTCGGCGCCGCGCGCGTCGTCGGGGAGGGCGATCACCTTGACGGTGCAGCCCGCGACGGCGGCCCGCCGCTCGATGATCTCCGGGTAGAGCGTGTACCCCATGCGGTGCACGGCGAGTTTGCGGCCCGCCACGAACAGGTTGCCGTCCGCGTCGAGGTGGCCGAGGTCGCCGGTGCGGTACCAGCCCTGCTCGACGGGGTCGAGGCGGCCGTCCTCAGCGAGGTAACCGGCCATCATGTCGGGGGTGTTGACGACGAGCTCGCCCATCTCCCCGGCGGGGAGGACGTTGCCGTCGTCGTCCTGGACCGTCATCTCCAGGCCCTTCATGACCTGGCCGCAGGCGACGGGGTTGTCGATGGTGGCGAACGCGATGTTGCCGAGTTCGGTGCTGCCGTAGCTGTCGAGCAGCGGCCGGTCGAAGGCGTCGACGTACGCGTCCGAGAGCGCCGGGTCGAGCGGGGCGGCGCCGCTGCAGAACATGCGGACGCCGCCGAGGGCGGCGCGCACGTCCGCCTTGCTGCGGGCGAGGTTGAGCATGCTGCGGTAGGTGGCCGGGGTGGCGTCGATGACGGTCACCCCGCACTGGCCGCCCATGAGGAGCGACCGGTCGAGGCGCCGGTGCGGCGCGACGACGAGGGAGCACTCGGCGAGCCAGGCGATGAGCACCATGGACAGGCCGTACTGGTGCGCGAAGGGCAGCAGCGGAAGGAGGACGTCGCCGGGGCCGTGGCCCATGTGGTCGGCGTTGCGCCGCAGGTTCTCCAGGAAGCGGCCGCCGTTCTTGACCACGCCCTTGGGGGTGCCGGTGGAGCCGGAGGACCACATGATCAGGCCGTCCGGCAGGGCGCACCACGCGTCGAAGTCGAGTGCGGGCTCGGTCGGGACCAGGCCCGAGGCCTCCACGAGGAGCTTGTACAGATAGACGGCGTCGCGCGTCTCCGCGGGCATGGGAGCGTCGTCGTCGTACAGGCACAGGCGGGCGCGCGTGCGCTCGACGATGCGCGCGGTCTCGCGGGCGTGCTCCTGCTGGTCGACGAGGACGATGGAGGCGCCGACGTGCATCAGCGCGAAGAACGCGTTCAGCCAGGCCGCCGAGTTTCCGGCCTTGAGCAGCACCCGGTCGCCCGGCCTGACGCCTTCCGCGCGCAGGACCATCGCGACCCGCAAGGTGTCCTGCTCGAATTCAGCGAAGGTCCGCGCCGAATCTCCCGTGAAGATGTTCGGTGTCATCAAAGCCGCCCCCTTTCCCGGTTCTGAGAATCAACGGGCACGAAAAGGTCGAGCAATTCTCCCGCCCCGGTCCAGTCGCCGGGGAGCTAGCGTAAAAGCTAGGCGGCACCCGGGCGCCGCAGAACCCCTATCCTCCCCCTAGCACCCCCTGAGCAGCCAACTTGCCGCTCACAGGGGCAAGCTGACGGGCCGTGCGAGCGACTACCTTCGACCGTGTTTCAGGCCATCTACTTCATCAGCCGCGGAGGCCCCGGTGGGAGTTCGGACGAAGGCCGGTCAGGGACCGGTCGAGGACCAGGATAAAGAACGGCAGGAGACATCCGCGATCCTGCCGGAGGAAAAGGAAGGAAAGGAAGGGGCGACGCGGCAAAATGCCGCGGGACTGCCGGAGTTCGCCGGCCGCTGGGCGGGGGCGGTCGCGGGCGCGTCCGGCCTCGCGCTGCTCCTCGTCAGCACGCGGTACGGATTCCAGGGCGACGAGCTGTACTTCCTGGGGGCCGGGCAGCATCTGGACTGGGGGTACGCGGACCAGCCGGTGCTCCTTCCGCTGCTCGCCCGGGCGATCGACGCGCTGTCCGGCGGCTCGCTGTTCGCGCTGCGGCTGCTGCCCGCGCTCCTCACCGTGGCGGGCGTGCTCGTCGCGGCGCTCATCGCGCGCGAGTTCGGCGGGGCGCGGCGGGCGCAGCTGCTCACGGCGGCCGCCTACGGCTTCGCCCCCGCGGTCCTGATCAGCGGGCACGCGCTGTCGACGATGGCGGTCGACCTGTTCCTGTGGACGCTGGTGAACTGGCTCCTGGTGCGCTGGGTGCGCACCCGCGAGGACCGGCTGCTGCTGTGGACGGGCCTGGCGACGGCCCTCGCCCTCCAGGGCAAGTATCTGATCGTCGGCTACTGGCTCGTCCTCGCGGTCGCCGTGTTCGTCGTCGGCCCGCGCGAGCTGCTGCGCCGCAGGGAGCTGTGGATCGGCGCCGCGGTCTCCGTCGTCACGTCGCTGCCGGGTCTGATCTGGCAGGCGCGGCACGACTGGCCGCAGCTGGAGATGTCCAAGGTCCTCGCCGACGAGGGCATCCTGGGCGGCCGCGCGGGCTTCCTGCCGTATCTGATCGTCCTGTCCGGCGGGGTGTTCACCGTCGTCCTGGTCTACGGCCTGGTGCGGCTCCTGCGCTCGCCGGAGCTCGCGCCGTACCGGTTCCTGGCCTGGACGTTCCTCGGCCTCACGGCCGTGTTCCTGGTCACCGGCGGCCGTCCCGCGTACGTGGTGGGCGCGTTCGCGCCGCTGTGGGCGGCGGGCGCGGTCGCGCTGGGCCGCGGCGAGGGCGCCCGCTGGTGGCGGTGGGTGGCCGCCTGGCCGGTGGTCGCCCTGACGGCCCTGGTGTGCGTGGCCCTGTCGCTTCCGGTGTATCCGGTGTCGCAGGTGACGAAGACCGAGCAGCCCGACAACAACCCGATGACCGCCGAGACGCTGCGCTGGCCGCACCTGATCGACGCCGTCGAGAAGGCGTACGAGACGCTGCCCGCCGACGCGCGCAAGCGGGCCGTCGTCGTCACGCAGTACTACGAGGAGGCGGGCGCCGTCGACCACCTGGGTGCCGACCGCGGTCTGCCGTCCGCCTACAGCGGCCACCGCGGCTACTGGTACTTCGGCGCGCCGTCGGACTCCTCGGGCCCGGTCCTGTACGTGGGGAGCGACGTCGCGAAGCTGAAGCCGTACTTCTCGTCGGTGAAGAAGGCCGCGAAGGCGGCGGGCGGCCCCGGCGAGAGCTTCGTCGACGGCGTCCCGGTGTGGGTGCTCGACGGCCGGAACAAGCCGTGGTCGGAGATCTGGAAGGACTACGGCCACCTGTCCTGACCGCGCTCCGGCACCGCGCACGCGGACGGCCCCGCCCCCACCGGAAGGTGGGGACGGGGCCGTCGTGCTGGGTGGGTCAGAGCTGCTCCAGCCACTCCTCCACGGCGCGTGCCGTGGTGCGGGAGTGCTCCTCCATCACCGTGAAGTGGGTGCCGGGCACGTCCGCGGTGGAGTGCTCCAGCTTCCAGGAGGGGCGCCAGTCGTAGTCCTTCGTCCACTCCATGAGCGGCTCCTGAGCCCGGACCAGGAGCGTGGGCGCCCGCACCTCCTCGGGCAGCAGGCCGAGGAACATGTAGCGGGCCATGGCGGTCACCCAGGCGTCACCCCAGTCGTCGGCTTCGGCGTCCCCCGTTCCGTGCCCGGAGCCGTAGCGGTCGCTGAGCTGTTCGCCCATCGCGGCCGCCATGTCGCCGAGCGCCTTCTCGTCGACGTAGGTGTCGACGAGGACCACGCCCGCGGGGCCCGCGCCCCGGCGCTCCAGCTCCCGCGCCACGGCGTGGGCGACCAGGCCGCCGGAGGAGTGCCCGGACAGGACGTACGGCTTGTCACCGACGTGGCGCTGCACGGTGTCGGCGTGCAGCCGCACCAGCGCGTCCTTGTCGGCGGGCAGCAGCTCGCCCTCCAGGAAGCCGGGGTGCGTGATGACGCTGACGTCGCGCCGGTCGCGGAAGTACGCGCCGAAGCGGGCGTAGTCGTACGCGCTGGACCGTCCGACGTACGAGGTGAACAGGACCAGGGCGGTCTCCTCCGGGCCGCGCGCGAGGGTGAACGGGGCGCGCGGGCCGCCGAGTTCGGTCTCATCGGTGAACGAGGCACGGAACTGCGCCATGGTCCGCAGGAGCGGGATCAGGTCATCGGCCCGGCCCTGCCGCGCGGCCTCGTCGTACAGCTCGGCGAGGCCGGTCGCGGGCCGGGGCGCGGCCGGGTGCGCGGGCGGCTCGGGCGCTACGGCGGGCTGTCGCGGCGCTTCCTCGGCCCGCCGCGCACGCGTGTCCTCCTGCCCGGCGTCGCTCCCGGGCCGTGCCGGGGCGTCGGCCGCCGGGGGCAGGGCCTGCTCCAGGTCGTGCGCGAGGCGCTCGGCGAGGTCCCTCGGGGTGCGGTTCTGGAAGACCAGCGTCGCGGGCAGGCGCAGGCCGGTGGCGGCCGCGAGGCGGTTGCGCAGCTCGACGCCGGTGAGGGAGTCGAAGCCGAGCTCCAGGAAGCCGCGTTCGTCCTCGACGCGGTCGGCGGACGCGTGGCCGAGTACGGCCGCCGCCTGGTCGCGGACCAGCGCGGCGAGCAGTTCGGCGCGCTCGGCACCGGCGGCCGCGGCGAGGCGGCGCGCGAACGCCTCCGCCTCGGACGCGGCGGCGCCGGCGGCGGTGCGCCGGGCGGGCACCCGCACCAGGCGCCGCAGCAGCGGCGGCACGGCGTCGCCCCGGCGCGCGCCCGCCCGCAGCGCCGCCGTGTCCAGGCGTACGGGCAGCAGCAGCGGCGCGCCGAGGGAGCGGGCGGCGTCGAGGAGTTCGACGCCTTCCGCCGAGGACAGCGGCAGGACGCCGCCGCGCGAGATGCGGGTGCGGCGGGCCTCGTCGAGGTGCCCCGTCATCTCGCTGCTCTCGGCCCACAGGCCCCAGGCGAGGGAGGTGGCGGGCACGCCCCGGGCGCGCAGGTGGTGCGCGAGCGCGTCGAGGAAGGCGTTGGCCGCCGCGTAGTTGCCCTGGCCGGGGCTGCCGAAGGTGGCGGCCGCGGAGGAGAACAGGACGAACTCCGCCAGGTCGTGCCCGGCCGTCAGCTCCGCGAGGTGGAGGGCCGCGTCCAGCTTGGGCCGCAGGACCGCGTCCACGCGCTCCGGTGTCAGGGACGCCACCAGGGCGTCGTCCAGGACTCCCGCGGTGTGCACCACGGCGGTGAGCGGGTGCGCCGCCGGGACGGTGGCCAGGGTCTCGGCCAGGGCGTCGCGGTCCGCCGCGTCGCAGGCGACCACGCGGGCCTCGGCGCCGAGGGCTTCGAGCTCGGCCACGAGGGCGGCGGCCCCCGGCGCGTCCGGGCCCCTGCGGCTGGTCAGGAGCAGCCGCCGGGCGCCGTGCTCGGCCACCAGGTGGCGGGCGACGAGGGCGCCGAGGGTACCGGTGGCGCCGGTGATCAGGACCGTGCCCTCGGGGTCGGGGGTGCGGTTCTGGGGGTCCTGGGTGTCCGGCACGGCCGCGGGGGCCGTCGCGGGCACCAGGCGCGGCGCGAGCAGCGCCCCGTCGCGGACGGCGAGCTGCGGCTCGTCCAGGGCCAGGCCGTGGGCGAGCAGCGCGGCGGCGGTCCGGCCGTCGGCGCTGTCGTCGGTGGCGCCCAGGTCGAGCAGCACGCACCCGCCGCCGTCCGGGCCGCCCGCCTGCTCGGACTGGGCGGAGCGGGCCAGGCCCCACACCGCGGCGTGCGCCAGGTCGGGCACGTCGCCGCCGTCGGTGGCCACCGCGCCCCGGGTCACCAGGACCAGACGGGCGGCGCCCAGGCGCGGCTCCGCCTGCCAGGTCTGGAGCAGGCCGAGCGCCCGGTGCAGGGCGGCGCGGGCCCGGGCGGCGGTGGCGTCGGCGGCGGCGTCGGGGTCGGGGCCCGGCGCGAAGGTGACGAGCAGCGCGTCGGGCACCGCCGCCCCGGCGTCGAGGGCGGCGGCGAGGGCGTCGGTGTCGGCGTAGGCGTCCACGCGGGCGCCGGACGCGGTGAGTTCGGCGCCCACTTTCAGCTCGTCGGGACCGACCGTGGCCCAGGTGAGGTCCTTCGCGTCGGCCGTGCCGGAGGGCAGCGGCGTCCACTCCACGCCGAACAGCGCGTCGCGGTGTCCGCCGCCGGAGGCCGCGCGCAGCTGCTCGGGGGCGACCGGGCGCAGTTCCAGGGAGTCGGCGCGGGCCACGGGGGCGCCGGTGTCGTCGGCGAACAGCAGGGCCACGCCGCCGGACGCGGCGGGGCGCACGCGGACCCGCAGCACGGTCGCGCCCTGCGCGGCCAGCGAGACGCCGGTCCAGGCGAACGGCAGCCGCACGCCGTCCGCCTCCGCGAAGGGGGCGAGGGCCACGCTGTGCAGGGCGGCGTCCAGGAGCGCGGGGTGCACGCCGAAGGAGCGGGCGTCGCGGTGGGCGCTCTCGGGCAGCCGCACCTCGGCGTAGACGGCCTCGCCCGCCGGGTCGCGCCAGGCGGCGCGCAGCCCCTGGAACGCCGGGCCGTAGGCGAGCCCGCCCTCGGCGAGGCGCTCGTAGAACCCGTCGAGGGGCACGGCTTCTGCGCCCTCGGGCGGCCAGGCGGTCAGGGCCGGGTCCCGCTCCTCGTACGCGTCGGCGGCGAGGGTGCCGGTGGCGTGCCGGACCCAGGGAGCGTCGGTGGCGCCCTGGGCCCGGGAGGAGACGGTCAGCGGGCGGCGTCCGGCGGTGTCGGGGGCGCCGACCCACACCTGGAGGGTGAGGGTGTCGTCGGCGGCGACGACCAGCGGCGCCTGGAGGGTGAGTTCCTCGACGAGCCCGCAGCCGACCTCGTCGCCCGCGCGCAGCGCCATCTCCACGTACGCGGTGCCGGGCAGGAGCACGGTCTGACCGACGGCGTGGTCGGCGAGCCAGGGGTGGGTGCGCCGGGAGAGCCGCCCGGTGAGCACGTACTGGTCGGCGTCGGCCAGCTCCACGCGGGCGCCGAGCAGCGGGTGTCCGGCGGCCTCGATGCCGACGGAGGCCACGTCGCCCGTGCCCGCGACGGCGGGCTCGGGCCAGTAGCGCTCGCGCTGGAACGCGTACGTGGGCAGGTCGAGGGTGGTCGCGGCGCCGGGGAACAGTGCCGCCCAGTCGAGTTCGGCGCCGTGCGCGTGGGCCGCGGCGAGCGCGGTGAGGAGCCGCTCGGGGCCGCCCTCGTCGCGGCGCAGGGTACCGAGCGCCACGGCGCTGGTGGCGGCGGAAGTGTCGATGGTCTCCTGCACCGGGACGGTGAGCACCGGGTGCGGGCTCATCTCCAGGAACAGGCCGTGCCCTTCGGCGAGCAGGCCGCGCGTGGCCTGCTCGAAGAGGACGGTGTGGCGCAGGTTGCGGTACCAGTAGCCCGCGTCCATGGGCGTCTCGGCGCCGAGCCACGTGCCGGTGAGGGTCGAGTACAGCGGGATCTCGGCGGCGCGCGGGCTCAGCCCGGTCAGGGCCTCCTCGATGCGGGCCTCGATCTGCTCCACGTACGAGGAGTGCGACGCGTAGTCCACCGGGAGGGTGCGCGCCCGCACGCCCTGCTCGGCGCAGTGGGCGAGCAGCTCTTCGAGGGCATCGGGGTCGCCCGCGACGACGACCTGGGAGGGGCCGTTGACGACGGCGATCTCGACGCGTCCGGCCCAGGCGGCGAGGAGCGTCTCGGCCTCGTCCTGCGGCAGGACGAGGGAGACCATGCCGCCCTTGCCGGAAAGATCGCGGATCGCCCGGCTGCGCAGCGCGACGACGCGGGCGGCGTCGCGCAACGGCAGGACGCCCGCGACGCAGGCGGCGGCGATCTCGCCCTGGCTGTGGCCGACGACGGCGGCGGGCCGCACTCCGGCGGCCTGCCAGACGGCGGCGAGCGAGACCATCACGGCGAACAGGACGGGCTGGACGACGTCGACGCGGTCGAAGTTGCCGCCGTCCAGCTCCTCGGTGAGGTCCCAGTCCACGAACGCGGACAGGGCGTCGGCGCACTCCCGCATCCGCGCGGCGAACACCGGCGACCCGTCGAGGAGTTCACGGGCCATGCCCGCCCACTGCGCGCCCTGGCCGGGGAAGACGAACACCGGGCGGACCGTGCCGCCGGGGGCGCGGCCCGTGACGACGGCGCGGGCCTGTGTGTCGCCCTGCGCCAGTCCGTCGAGGGCGGCGAGGAGGTCCGCCCGGCCGCGCCCGTGGACCACCGCGCGGTGCTCGAACCGGGAGCGAGCCACGGCCAGGGACAGGCCCACGTCGGCGGGTTCGGCGCCGGGGTGCGCGAGCAGGTGCTCCCGCAGCCGTCGTGCCTGGGCCCGCAGCGCCTGCGGGGTCTTGCCGGACAGGGCGAGCGGCACCAGGCCGGGGACGACCGCCGGGGCGGCGGCTGCGGGCGCGGCGCCCTGCGGGGCCTGGGGGGCCTCTTCGACGATCACGTGGGCGTTGGTGCCGCTGATGCCGAAGGAGGAGATGCCCGCGCGGCGCGGCGCGCCGTCCGCGCGGCCGGGCCAGTCCCGGCTCTCGGTGAGGAGCTCCACTCCCCCGCCGGTCCAGTCGACCTCGGGGGTGGGCGCGTCCACGTACAGGGTCTTCGGCAGCACGTTGTTGCGCATCGCCATCACCGTCTTGATGACGCCGCCGACGCCGGCGGCGGCCTGGGTGTGGGCGATGTTCGACTTGAGCGAGCCCAGCCACAGCGGCCGCTCGTCGGAGTGCGCCTTGCCGTACGTGGCGATGAGGGCCTGGGCCTCGATGGGATCGCCCAGGGTGGTGCCCGTGCCGTGGGCCTCGACCGCGTCGACGTCGGCGGGCGTGAGGCGCGCGTCGGTGAGGGCGGCGCGGATCACGCGCTGCTGGGAGGGCCCGTTGGGGGCGGTCAGGCCGTTGCTGGCGCCGTCCTGGTTGATGGCCGAGCCGCGGACCACCGCGAGCACCGGGTGGCCGTTGCGGCGGGCGTCGGACAGGCGCTCCAGGACGAGCATCCCGACGCCTTCGCCCCAGCCGGTGCCGTCGGCCGCCGCGGCGAACGACTTGCAGCGGCCGTCGGGGGCCAGGCCTCGCTGGCGGCTGAACTCCGCGAAGGAGGTGGGTGTCGGCATGACGGCGGCGCCGCCCGCGAGCGCCATCGCGCACTCGCCCTGCCGCAGCGCGCGCACCGCCAGGTGCAGCGCGACGAGCGAGGACGAGCAGGCGGTGTCCACGGTCACGGCCGGGCCCTCGAAGCCGAAGGAGTACGAGAGGCGGCCCGACGCGACGCTGGCCGCGTCGCCGGTCATGACGTAGCCCTCGACGCCTTCGGCGCCGTGCAGCGTGGTCGAGTAGCCCTGGGTGGACAGGCCGACGAACACCCCGGTCTCGCTGCCGCGCACCGTGGCGGGGACGATGCCCGCGCGCTCGAAGGCCTCCCAGGACGTCTCCAGCAGGAGGCGCTGCTGGGGGTCCATGGCGAGGGCTTCGCGCGGGTTGATGCCGAAGAACTCGGAGTCGAACTCGTCGGCGTCGTGGAGGAAGGCTCCGGTGGTGACGTAGGTGAGGCCCTCGTCGCCGTCGCCGCCGTCGAGGTCCGCCGGGGCGGTGACGTCCCAGCCGCGGTTCACGGGGAAGCCGGTGAGGCCGTCCTCGCCCGCGGCCACCATGCGCCACAGGTCCTCGGGCGAGCGGACGCCGCCGGGGTAGCGGCAGCTCATGGCGACGATGGCGACGGGCTCGTCGTCCACGCCGCTGACGGTCGCGGCGGGGCGCGCGGCGGCCGGGGCCGCGGCATCGGGGAGCGAGCCGAGCAGCTCCGCGCCCAGGTGGGCGGCGAGGGCGACCGGCGTGGGGTAGTCGAAGACGAGGCTGGCGGGCAGGCGCAGCCCAGTGGCACCGCCCAGGCGGTTGCGCAGCTCGACGGAGGTCAGGGAGTCGAAGCCGAGCTCCTTGAACGCCTTGGCGGCGTCGACAGATTCGAGCGACGGGTAGCCGAGGACGGCGGCGACGTTGTCCCGGACGACGTCGACGAGGGCCTGCTCGCGCTCCTCCGCGCCGAGCCCGGCGAGGCGCTCGGCCAGCGACTCCTGTGCGTCGGCCGCCGGGCCCGCCTGGGCGGTGGCGGCCCTGCGGACCTGGGCGCGGACGAGGCCGCGGAACAGCGGGGGCACGTCGGCACCGAACTGGCCGCGCAGGACGTCGAGTTCCAGCTTCATCGGCACGAGGGCGCCGTCGGGCTGGGTGAGGGAGGCGTCGAGCAGGGCGAGGCCTTCGTCGGCGGAGAGGGCCGCCACGCCCGCGCGGTTCATCCGGTCGATGTCACCGTCGGCGAGGGCTCCGGCCATGCCGCCCTGGTCGGCCCACAGGCCCCAGGCCAGCGAGGTCGCGGGCAGACCCTGTGCGCGCCGATGCTGAGCGAGGGCGTCCAGGAACGCGTTGGCGGCCGCGTAGTTGGCCTGCCCCGCACTGCCAAGCACACCAGCGGCGGAGGAGAACAGCACGAACGCCGACAGATCCAGACCGGCCGTCAGCTCATGCAGGTTCACCGCCGCGTCCACCTTCGGACGCAACACCCTGTCCAGACGCTCCGGGGTGAGCGAGGTGAGAATGCCGTCGTCGACGACACCGGCCACGTGGACGACCGCGCTCAGCTCGGACCGCACGCCCTCCAGGAGACCGGACAGGGCCTCGCGGTCGGCGACGTCACACGCCGCGATCCGCACCCGCGCACCCAACTCCTCCAGCTCGGCACGGACTTCGCCCGCACCGGGCGCGTCCTCACCGCGCCGGGAGACCAGCAACAGGTCCCGTACGCCGTGCTCACCGGCCAGGTGCCGGGCCACGACCCGGCCCAGACCACCCAGCGCACCCGTCACCAGGACCGTGCCTGCGGGCTCGAAGCGGGGCGGCAGAGTGAGCACGACCTTGCCGACGTGCCGGGCCTGGCTGAGGTAGCGGAACGCCTCCGGAGCCCGGCGCACGTCCCACGCCTTCACCGGCAGAGGCTTGAGCACCCCCCGCTCGAACAGGCCGAGGATGTCCGCGAGCATCTCCCGGATGCGGTCGTGTCCGGCGTCGATCAGGTCGAAGCTGCGGTACGTGACTCCGGCGTGCTCCGCGGCGATGGCCTCGGGGTCGCGGAGGTCGGTCTTGCCCATCTCCACGAAGCGCCCGCCGCGCGGCAGGAGCCGCAGCGAGGCGTCCACGAACTCCCTGGCCAGGGAGTTGAGGACCACGTCCACGCCACGGCCCGCGGTGCCTTCGGTGACCGAGGCCTCGAAGTCCAGGGTCCGCGAGGAGGCGATGTGCGAGTCCTCGACGCCGAGGTCCCGCAGGACGTCCCACTTCCCCGCGCTCGCGGTCCCGTACACCTCGGCACCGAAGTGCCGCGCCAGCTGCACCGCGGCCATGCCCACGCCACCGGCGGCCGCGTGCACGAGGACCGACTCGCCCGCTTCCACACCGGCCAGGTCCCGCAGCGCGTAGTACGCCGTGAGGAACACCGTCGGCACCGACGCGGCCTGCGCGAACGACCAGCCTTCGGGGATCCGCGCCACCATGCGCCGGTCGGCGACCGACAGCGGGCCGAAGGCGCCCTCCAAGAGGCCGAGGACCCGGTCGCCGACGGCGAGGTCCGTGACGTCCGGGCCGACCTCCACGACCACGCCCGCGCCTTCGGTGCCCATGACCGCGTCGCCCGGGTACATGCCTAGGGCGATCAGCGGGTCACGGAAGTTGACGCCCGCCGCGCGCACCTCGACGCGCACCTCACCGGCGCCCAGCGGCCTGCTGCCGGACACCTCGGCGTCCTCGGCGACGGGCAGCAGCGCCAGGTTCTCCAGGGTGCCCCGTCCGGTCACGCCGAGCTGCCAGTCCGCACCGGCCGGGGCCGCGAGGGCGCCACCGCCCGCACGCATCAGGCGGGGCGCCCACACCACGTCGCCGCGCACCGCGACCTGCGGCTCGTCGAGGTCCAGGGCGCCCGGCAGCAGCGCGAGAGCGGCCTCCGTGCCATCGACGTCGGCCAGGACGATACGGCCCGGGTTCTCCGACTGCGCGGACCGCAGCAGACCCCACACCGGAGCGTCCACCAGACCCTCCGCCGACACCACGTCACCGGCGCCCACGCCCACCGCGCCGGACGTCACCACGACCAGACGGGAGTCCGCACCGCCCTCGAAGGACAGCCACTCCCCCACGACGCCGAGCGTGCTGTTCAGGGAGGCGCGCACCGCGGCGGCCGTACCGCCCGCGCGCTCTCCGCCGACGCAGGCGACGAAGACGGACTCCGGCACGGCAGCGCCGCCCCCGACCGCCTCCGCGAGCGCCGCGACATCCGCGTACGCCGCCACCGTCGCACCGGCGCCCTCCAGAGCGCCCCGCAGGCCCAGCTCGTCCGCGCCCAGCACCGCGTACGCGCCACCGGTGGTCACGGCGGGCGCGGACACCACGCTCCAGTCGACCCGGAACAAGGAGTCGCTGCGGCCGCTCTGTTCGGCGCCCGCGTCCGGCGCGGCGATGGGCCGCAGGACGAGGGAGTCCACGGCGGCGACCGGCTGCCCGTCGGTGTCGGCGACGGCGAGGGCCACGCCGTCCGTTCCCGCGGCGGTCAGGCGCACGCGCAGCGCGGACGCGCCGGTCGCGTGCAGGGACACGCCGGTCCAGGAGAAGGGCATGCGGCCCTGCTCGGTGTCGGACACGAAGGTGCCGAGGCCCAGCGGGTGCAGCGCGGCGTCGAGGAGCGCCGGGTGCAGGCCGTACGCACCGGCCTCCTCCCGGTCCTCCTGCGGCAGCGCGACCTCGGCGAAGAGTTCGTCGCCGCGCCGCCAGACGGACCGCAGGCCCAGGAAGGCCGAGCCGTAGCGGAACCCGGCGGCGGCCAGGCTCTCGTACAGCGCCTCGGTGTCGGCCGACTCGGCGCCGGCGGGCGGCCACTGCGTGAGCTCGGCGTCGGCGGGGCGGGCGGCCGGGGCGGGGGCGAGCGTGCCGGTGGCGTGGCGCAGCCACGGCTCGTCGGACCACAGGTCGTCGGCGGACACGTGCTGGGGCCGCGAGTAGAGGTTCACCGGGCGGCGGCCGAAGGCGTCGGCGGCGCCCACGGCGAGCTGCATCTGCACGCCGCCGCGCTCGGGCAGGACCAGGGGCGCCTGGAGCGTCAGCTCCTCCAGGTGCGCGCAGCCGACGCGGTGTCCGGCGTGCAGGGCGAGCTCGACGTAGGCCGTGGCGGGCAGCAGGACGGTGCCCGCCAGGGCGTGTCCCGCGAGCCACGGGTGGGAGGCGAGCGAAAGCCTGCCCGTGAAGAGGTAGCCGTCCATGTCGGCGAGGGCGACGGCGGCGCCGAACAGCGGGTGGTCCGCCGGGTTCAGGCCGGTGGCACGCGCGTCGCCGACGCCGCCGACGGCGGGGCGCGGCCAGTAGCGCCGGTGCTGGAAGGCGTAGGTGGGCAGGGCCACGCGGCGCCGCGACTCGACCGGGGCGTACAGCGGCGCCCAGTCGACGGTGACGCCGCGTACGTGCGCCTTGGCGAGGGCGGTCAGAAACGCGTCGGGCTCGGGGCGGTCCTTGCGCACCGCGCCGACCAGGCCCGCCTGCGCGGCCGGGTCGGTGAGGGTGTCGTGCGCCATCGCCGTGAGCACCGAGTCGGGGCCGAGCTCCAGGAGCGTCGACACGCCGAAGTCGGTGAGGGCATTGAGGCCGTCGTGGAAGCGGACCGCCTCGCGGATGTGGCGGACCCAGTACTCGGGGTCCTTCAGCTCGGCGGCCTTCGCGAGCGCGCCGGTGAGGTTGGAGACGACGGGCAGGGTCGGATCCTGGTACGTCAGCTTGGCCGCGACCTCGCGGAAGGCGTCGAGGGCCGGGTCCATCAGGGGCGAGTGGAAGGCATGGCTGACCTTCAGCCACTTCACCTTCCGGCCCTGGTCGCGCAGGGTCTGCTCCAGGCCTTCGAGGGCACCGCGCTCGCCGGAGAGCACGATCTGGGCGGGGCCGTTCACCGCCGCCACGCCGACGCGGTCGCCCGCGTCCGCGAGCAGCGGCAGCACGTCGGCCTCCGCGATCTGGGCGGCCAGCATGGCGCCGCCCTCGGGCAGCGCCTGCATCAACCGGCCGCGCGCCGCGACCAGTTGAGCGGCGTCCTCCAGCGACCAGAGCCCGGCCACGTACGCGGCAGCCAGCTCACCGATCGAGTGACCGCCGACCACCTCGGGACGGACACCGAAGGACTCCGCCAGCCGGTACAGGGCGACTTCCATCGCGAACAGCGCGGGCTGCGCGTAGCCCGTCTGCTCAAGGAGATCCGCATCGGCACCGAACATCACGCTCTGGAGCGAACGTTCCATCCACGGATCAATATGGGCACACACCTCGTCCAGCGCGGCCGCGAAGACGGGGAACGTCTCGTACAGCTCACGGCCCATCCCGATCCGCTGGCTGCCCTGGCCGGTGAAGACGATGCCGAGGCGGCCCTCGACGACCGAGCCCGTGAGGGCTCCGGGGCCGCCGGACGCCAGCGACTCCAGGCCCGCGAGGAGGTCGGCGCGTTCGCGGCCGAACACCACCGCGCGGTGCTCCAGCGCGGACCGGCCCGACAGGAGCGACCAGCCGACGTCCACGGCGTCCTGGCCGGGGTCGCCCGCGACGTGGTCGCGGAGCCGCTCGGCCTGCTCCCGCAGCGCCTCCGCGCTGCGCGCCGACACCAGCCACGGCACGGCCGTGACCGGAGCGACCGGCGCGACGGCCTCCGCCTGCTCCTCGACGGGTGCCTGCTCCACGATGACGTGCGCGTTGGTGCCGCTGACGCCGAAGGAGGAGACGCCCGCGCGGCGCGGGCCGCCGTCCTCGCGCGCGGCCCACTCCCGGGACTCCGTCAGGAGCTCCACGGCACCGGCGGACCAGTCGACGTGCGTGCTCGGGCGGTCCGTGTGCAGGTTCTCGGGCAGGACGCCGTGGCGCATCGCCATGACCATCTTGATGACGCCCGCGACGCCCGAAGCGGCCTGGGTGTGGCCGATGTTGGACTTCACCGAGCCGAGGAGCAGCGGCTGGTCCGCGGGGCGGTCCTGGCCGTAGGTGGCGAGCAGCGCCTGCGCCTCGATGGGGTCGCCGAGGACCGTGCCGGTGCCGTGGCCCTCGACGGCGTCGATGTCGCTGGTGGCGAGGCGGGCGGCGGCGAGGGCCTGGCGGATGACGAGCTGCTGGGAGGGGCCGTTGGGCGCGGTCAGGCCGTTGGAGGCGCCGTCCTGGTTCACGGCGGAGCCCCGGACGACGGCCAGGACCTCGTGGCCGTTGCGGCGGGCGTCGGACAGCCGCTCCAGGGCGAGGACGCCGACGCCCTCGCCCCAGCCGGTGCCGTCGGCGGCGTCGGCGTACGGCTTGCAGCGGCCGTCGCCCGCGAGGCCGCCCTGGCGGGAGAACTCGGCGAACGCGCCGGAGGTGACCATGATGGCGACGCCACCGGCGAGGGCGAGGTCGCACTCGCCCTGGCGCAGCGCCTGCGCCGCCAGGTGCAGGGCCACGAGCGAGGACGAGCAGGCCGTGTCGACCGTGACCGCCGGGCCTTCGAGGCCGAACACGTACGACAGGCGGCCGGAGATGACGCTGGAGACGTCACCGGTGAGCAGATAGCCCTCGACGTTGTCCGGCGAGGCCATGAGGGCGGGTCCGTAGCCCTGGGCGGTGGCGCCGACGAACACGCCGGTACGGCTGCCGCGCAGCGAGGCGGGCGGGATCCCGGCCCGCTCGAAGGTCTCCCACGTGGCCTCCAGGAGGAGCCGCTGCTGCGGGTCCATGGCCATGGCCTCGCGCGGGGAGATCCCGAAGAAGGCGGCGTCGAAGTCGCCCGCGTCGTAGACGAAGCCGCCGCCGCGCTCCGGGCCCTCGGGCGCCTCGGCGCCGGTGCGCCCGGCGAGCGCGTCGACGTCCCAGCCCCGGTCGGTGGGGAAGGCGGAGAGCGCGTCCCGCCCGTCGGCCACGAGCTGCCACAGGTCCTCGGGGCCGCGTACGCCGCCGGGGTAGCGGCAGCTCATTCCGACGATGGCGATGGGCTCGGGCTCCTCCGACTCCACTTCGCGCAGCCGCTGGCGCGTCTCATGGAGGTCGGCGGTCACCCGCTTGAGGTAGTCGAGGAGCTTTTGCTGGTCCGCCATCGGAAACTCACCTGTTCGCGTAGTCACAGAAAAATCGCGCAGTCGAGAAAGCGCGCAGTAACGGAAGAACCGCGCTGAGGGGGGCGGCCGGTCCGGTGCCACGGCCCGGGTCGGGCGCGGCACCGGACCGGCCGGCCGGTTTCGGTCAGGACACGCCGAACTCCTTGTCGATGAAGTCGAAGACCTCGTCGGCGGACGCCGACTCCAGCTGCGAGGAGACCTTCTCGCCGTCGGCGGGCGCCTCGGCGTCGGTGCCCTTCCACTTCGCCATCAGCGCTTCGAGCCGCATCGTGATGCGCATGCGGTCGCCGTCGTCGGGCGCGATGGTGCCGAGGCCCGCCTCCAGGCGGTCCAGCTCGCGCAGCGTGGAGTCCACGCCGTCGGCGTCGTCCTGGAGCAGTTCCCCGCGCAGGTACTGGGACAGGACGGCGGACGTCGGGTGGTCGAACACGAGGGTGGCGGGCAGCCGCAGGCCCGTGGCCTTGTTCAGGCGGTTGCGGACCTCCACGGCCGTCAGCGAGTCGAAGCCCAGCTCGCGGAAGGCCAGGTGGGCGTCTATCGACTCCGCGTCGCCGTAGCCGAGCACGGCGGCCGCGTGCGTGCGCACCAGGTCGAGCAGGATCATCTCCCGCTCGGGCTCGGTGAGCGGAGTCAGCCGGCGGCGCAGCTCGGCCGCCGCGTCGTCGCCGGTGTCGGCCTCCGTCGCCGTCTCGGCCGCCACGGACCGCTCGTACCGGCGCACCTCGGGGATGTCACCGATGAACGGGCTGGTCCGGGCCGAGGTGAAGGCGGGCGCGAACCGCTCCCAGTCCAGGTCGGCGACGGCGAGGAAGGTCTCGTCGTGCGCGACCGCCTGGGCGAGGGCCGCGACCGCGAGGTCCGGCGCCATGGGGCGCAGGCCGCGGCGGCGGAACTGCTCCTCGCCCTCGTCCCCCGCCATGCCGCCCCCGGCCCACAGGCCCCAGGCCACCGAGGTGGCGGTCAGGCCGCGGGCGCGGCGCTGCTCGGCGAGGGCGTCGAGGTGGGCGTTGGCGGCCGCGTAGGCGCCCTGGCTGCCGCTGCCCCACACCCCGGCGTTGGAGGAGAACAGCACGAACGCGTCCAGCGAACCGGTGTCGAGGAGCTCGTCGAGGTGCGCGGCGCCCGCGACCTTCGCCTCCAGCACGGCGGCGATGTCGGCCGCGGACATGTCCGCGAGGGGCTGGCCCTGGCCGACGCCCGCCGCGTGGAAGACGGAGCGCAGCGTGTGCCCGTCCTCGGTGAGCCGGTCGAGCAGCCCGGCGACGGCCTCGCGGTCGGCCACGTCGCAGGCCGCGACGGTCACCTTGGTACCCAGCTCCTCCAGTTCGGCCTGGAGTTCCTCGGCGCCGGGGGCTTCGGGGCCGCGGCGGCTGGTGAGCACCAGGTGCTCGGCGCCCTCGCGGGCCAGCCAGCGCGCCACATGGCCGCCGATCGCACCCGTGCCGCCGGTGATCAGGGCGGTGCCGCGCGGCGCCCACTCGCGCGCCGCTCCGGCGTCGAGCGGGGCCCGGACGAACCGGCGTACGAGGACGCCCGCCTGGCGCACCGCGAGCTGGTCCTCGTCCCCGGCGCCCGCGAGGATCCCGGCGAGCTGGGCCGCGGCCCGGGCGTCGACGGTCTCCGGCAGGTCGACGAGGCCGCCCCAGCGGTCCGGGTACTCGAGCGCGGCGACGCGGCCGAGGCCCCACGCCTGCGCCTGCCCGGGCCGGGCCGGGGCGTCGCCGCGGCCGGTGGCGACGGCACCGCGCGTCACGGCCCACAGGCGGGCGCCGATCCCGGCGTCGCCGAGGGCCTGCACCAGCGCGACGGTCCCCGCGAGCCCGGCGGAGACGCCCGGGTGGTCCGCGAGAGCGGACTCGTCGAGGGCGAGAAGGCTGAGCACGCCGCTCGGCTCCCCGTCCGCCGTCAAGGCGTGCTCGAAGAGGCGCGCGGTCAGGGTCTCGCGGGTCATCTCCCCCGCAGTGACGCGGAGTTCGTCCACGTGGGCCCCGGCCTGCGCCAGGGCCTCGACGACCTCCGTGGCCTCCTCGCCCTCGGGCGCGACGAGCAGCCAGCGGCCCGTGAGGCCGGTGGCCGACAGGGCACCCGCGAGGGGCTGCCAGTCCACCTGGTAGCGCCAGCTGTCGACGGTCGACCGCTCGCGCCGCTGCCGCCGCCAGGACGAGAGCACCGGGAGCACGGCGCCGAGGTCCGCGGCGCAGGAGTCCTCCACCGCGAGCTCCACGGCCAGCTGCTCCAGGTCCTCGCGCTCCACCGCGTCCCAGAACCGGGACTCGACCTCGTCCGTGGCCTGCGGCGCCGCGTCGGGCAGCTCCTCCTGCGGGGCGAGCAGCCAGTAGTGCTCGCGCTGGAAGGCGTACGTGGGCAGGTCGACGGTCGTACGCGCGCCGGGGAAGAGGGCCTTCCAGTCCAGCTCGGCACCGTGCACGTGGGCTTCGGCGAGCGAGGCCGCGAGGCGATCGGCGCCGCCCTCGTCACGACGGAGGGAGCCGAGCGTGGCGGCCTGGCTGTCGGTCGCGTCGATCGTCGCCTGCACCGGGACGGTGAGCACCGGGTGCGGGCTCATCTCCAGGAACAGACCATGGCCCTCGGCGAGGAGCCCGCGCGTGGCGTGCTCGAACAGGACCGTCTGACGCAGGTTGCGGTACCAGTAGCCCGCGTCCATCGGCGTCCCGTCCAGCCACGAGCCCGTCAGCGTCGAGTACACCGGGACCCCAGCGGCCTGTGGGCTCACACCCTCAAGAGCCTCCAGGATCTGCGCCTCGATCTCCTCCACGTACGACGAATGCGACGCGTAGTCCACCGGGATCGTACGAGCACGGACGTCACGGGCCACGCACTGCGCGACCAGCTCCTCCAACGCCTCCGGCTCACCGGAAACCACCACCTGAGCCGGGCCGTTGACAGCCGCGACCTCGATCCGGCCCTCCCAGCCCGCGATCAGCTCACGAACCTCGGCCTCGAGCAGCGGCACCGACACCATGCCGCCCTTACCCGACAGCTCACGAATCGCCAGGCTCCGCAAGGCCACCACACGAGCCGCATCCCGCAGCGAGAGAGCTCCCGCCACACACGCGGCAGCGATCTCACCCTGACTGTGACCGACGACAGCCGCAGGCTCCACACCCGCCGCACGCCACACCGCAGCCAACGACACCATCACCGCGAACAACACCGGCTGAACCACATCCACCCGGTCGAACCGGTCGCCGCTCAACTCCTCAAGCAAGTCCCAGTCCACGAACTCACCGAGCGCCTCCGCACACTCCCGCATCCGCTCCGCGAACACCGGGCTGGACTCCAGCAGGTCCACGGCCATCCCGGCCCACTGCGAACCCTGCCCCGGGAACACGAACACCGGACGGACCACGCCGCCGAGGGTGCGGCCGGACACCACCTGGGGTGTCGCCTCGTCCTGTGCCAGGCGCTCCAGGGCGGCGAGGAGTTCCTCGCGGTCGCGGCCGAGGACGACGCCCCGGTGCTCGAACCGGGAGCGGGCCGCCGTGAGGGACCAGGCGACGTCGGCCGGTTCGAGGTCGGGGCGGGCGAGCAGGTGCTCGCGCAGCCGGGCCGCCTGGGCGCGCAGGGCGGGCTCGCCCTTGGCGGAGAGGGCGAGCGGCAGCACTCCGGCGACGACGGGCGCCGGGGCCCCGGCCTCCTCCTCGGCGGCGGGCTCGGCGGCCAGGGGCGGCTGCTCCAGGATCACATGGGCGTTGGTGCCGCTCATGCCGAAGGAGGAGACGCCCGCGCGGCGGGGCCCGTCCGCGCGCTCGGGCCAGTCGCGGGCCTCGGTGAGGAGCTCGACGGCGCCTTCGGTCCAGTCGACCTCGGGCGTCGGCTCGTCGATGTGCAGGGTCTGCGGCAGGACGCCGTGCTGCATGGCGAGGACCATCTTCATCACGCCCGCCACGCCGGAAGCGGCCTGGCTGTGCCCGATGTTGGACTTGATGGACCCCAGCCACAGGGGCTGTCCGCCCTCGGGCCGCTCCTGGCCGTATGTGGCGAGCAGCGCCTGCGCCTCGATCGGGTCGCCGAGGGTGGTGCCCGTGCCGTGCGCCTCGACCGCGTCCACGTCGGCCGCCGTCAGGCGGGCGTTGGCGAGCGCGGCACGGATGACGCGCTGCTGGGACGGGCCGTTGGGGGCGGTGAGGCCGTTGCTCGCGCCGTCCTGGTTGATGGCGGAGCCGCGGACGACCGCGAGGACCTTGTGGCCGTTGCGGCGCGCGTCCGACAGGCGCTCCAGGAGCACCAGGCCGACGCCTTCGGCCATGCCCATGCCGTCGGCGGCGGCCGCGAAGGCCTTGCACCGGCCGTCGTCGGCGAGGCCGCGCTGCTGGCTGAAGGCGATCAGGGCGCCGGGCGACGACATCACGGCGACGCCGCCCGCGAGGGCGAGCGAGCACTCGCCCTGGCGCAGCGCCTGCGCGGCCAGGTGCATCGCGACGAGCGACGAGGAGCAGGCCGTGTCGACGGTGACCGCCGGGCCTTCGAGGCCGAAGGTGTAGGCGATGCGGCCGGAGATGACGCTGGGCGCGCTGCCGGTGAGGATGTGGCCCTCGGCGCCCGCGGAGACCTGGCCGGGCGCGGTGCCGTAGTCCTGGTAGTTGGTGCCGACGAAGACCCCGGCGGTCTCGCCGCGTACGGCCTTGGGGTCGATCCCGGCGCGTTCGAACGCCTCCCAGGAGGTTTCCAGGAGGAGCCGCTGCTGCGGGTCCATGGCCAGGGCCTCGCGCGGCGAGATGCCGAAGAAGGCCGGGTCGAAGGCGCCCGCGTCGTGCAGGAAGCCGCCGCCCCTGGTCGTGGTGGTGCCGGGGGTCTCCGGGTCCGGGTCGTAGAGGTGGGCGGTGTCCCAGCCGCGGCCCGCCGGGTAGCCGCCGACGACGTCGGTGCGGTCCTGGAGGACCTGCCACATCTGCTCGGGGCTGCTGATGCCGCCGGGGTAGCGGCAGCTCATGGCGACGATGGCGATGGGCTCGTCGGTGGCCGCCGCGACGGGCGCGACGGCTGCGGGGGCGGCGGCCGTGTCGGCGCCGAGGACCTGGGTGCGCAGATAGGCGGCCAGGGCGGTGCCGTTGGGGTGGTCGAAGACGACCGTGGTGGGCAGCTTCAGACCGGTGGCGGCACCGAGGCGGTTGCGCAGGTCGACGGCGGTGAGCGAGTCGAAGCCGAACTCGCGGAAGGCCCGCTCCGGGTCGAGGGCCCCCGCGGACTCGTAGCCGAGGACCGCGGCGGCGTGCGTGAGCACGAGGTCGACCAGGACGCGGTCCCGCTCGGGCCCGGTGAGGCCGGTCAGGCGCTCGCGCAGCGCGGACGCCTTGGTCGAGGTCCCGGCGTCGGCGGCGTCGTCCCCGGTTCCGCCCTGGGCGGCGAGGACGCGCTGGGCGTCGGGCAGGTCCGCGAGCAGCGGGCGGGCGCGGCGCGAGGTGAACACGGGCACGAACTGGTCCCAGTCCACGTCGGCGAGGGCGAGGAACGTCTCGTCGTCGTCCAGGATCTGACGCATGCCCGCGAAGGCCAGGCCGGGGTCGAGGAACGGCAGGCCCTGGCGGCGCAGCTGCTCGGGGTCGACGTCGACGGGCGCGCTGCCGCTGAGGTGGGGGTTGACGACGTTCCACACGCCCCAGGCGATCGAGGTGGCGGTCAGGCCGCGTGCCCTGCGGTGCTCGGCGAGGGCGTCGAGGTGGGCGTTGGCCGCGGCGTAGGCGGCGTGGTCGCCGCTGCCCCAGACGCCCGCGATGGAGGAGAACAGCACGAACGCGTCGAGTTCCGCGGCCGCTTCGCCGTCCAGGAGCTCGTCCAGGACGACGGCGCCCGCGACCTTCGCCGCGACGATGTCGGCGAACTCCTCCAGGGTGGTGGTGGCGATCGGCGCCAGCTCGATGAGCGCGGCCGCGTGGATGACGGCGCGCAGGGTGTGCCCGTCGGCGGCGAGCCGGCCCAGGAGCGCCGCGACGGCGTCGCGGTCGGCGACGTCGCAGGACGCGATGGTCACCTGAACGCCCATCTCCTCCAGTTCCGCGCGGAGTTCGGCCGCGCCGGGCGCGTCCGGGCCGCGGCGGCTGGTGAGCACGAGGTGCTCGGCACCCTCGCGGGCCAGCCAGCGGGCGATGTGCGGGCCGAGGGCTCCGGTGCCGCCGGTGACCAGGACGGTGCCGCGCGGCGTCCACCCGGAACCGGTGCCCCGGGCCGGGGCCGCGGGCTCGGCCCGGACGAGGCGGCGCACGAGGACGCCGGAGCCGCGCACGGCGAGCTGGTCCTCGTCGCCGGCGCCCGCGAGGATCCCGGCGAGGCGGGCCCCCGTACGGCTGTCGGGGGTCGGCGGCAGGTCGACGAGACCGCCCCAGCGGTCGGGGTGCTCCAGGGCGACGACGCGGCCGAGGCCCCAGGTCTGCGCCTGGGCGGGGCTCTCCACCCGGTCGCCCCGGCCGGTGGACACGGCGCCGCTGGAGAGGGCCCACAGGCGGGCCTCTACGCCCGCGTCGCCGAGGGCCTGCACCAGCGCGACGGTACCGGCGAGCCCGGCGGGCAGCACGGGGTGCGCCGGGTGGGGCTCTTCGGCGAGGGCGAGCAGGGAGACGACGCCCGCGAGCCCGGCGGCGTCCGCGACGTGGTCGCGCAGCCGCGCGGCCAGCACCTCACGCGTCAACTCGGCGCCGGTGACGTGGAGTTCGACGGCTTCGGCTCCGGCCTGCGCCAGCGCCTCCAGGGCGCCCGCGGTCCACGGGTGCGCGGCCGCCTCCTCGGGTACGACGACCAGCCACCGGCCCGTGAGGACCGGGCCCGGGAGGCTGCCCGCGAGGGGCTTCCAGTTCACGGCGTAGCGCCAGCTGTCGATCGTGGACCGCTCGCGGCGCTGCCGCCTCCACGACGACAGGACGGGCAGGACGGCACCGAGTTCGGCGGCGGAGCCGTCCGCCACCTCCAGCTCGGCGGCGAGCTGCTCCAGGTCCTCGCGCTCCACGGCCTCCCAGAAGCGCGCCTCGACCTCGTCCACGGCGGCGGGCTCGGTGCCCGGCTCGGCCTCCGGGGACACCAGCCAGTAGTGCTGGTGCTGGAAGGCGTACGTGGGCAGGTCGACGAGGGTGCCGGGCACGAGGGCCCGCCAGTCGAGGTCCGCGCCCTGCGCGTAGGCCTCGCCGACCGAGGCCATGAGCCGCTCGGCGCCGCCTTCGTCGCGGCGCAGCGACCCGAGGGCGACGGCCGCCCCTTCGCGCCCGGCGGCCTCGATGGTGGCCTGCACGGGGACGGTGAGGACCGGGTGGGGGCTCATCTCCAGGAACAGGCCGTGCCCCTCGGCCAGGAGACCGCGCGTGGCGTGCTCGAACAGGACCGTCTGACGCAGGTTGCGGTACCAGTAGCCCGCGTCCATCGGCGTCCCGTCCAGCCAAGCGCCGGTCAGCGTCGAGTACACCGGGACCTGAGCCTCCTGCGGGCTCACACCCTCAAGCGCCTCCAGGATCTGCGCCTCGATCTCCTCCACGTACGAGGAGTGCGACGCGTAGTCCACCGGGATCGTACGAGCGCGAATGTCCTGGCCCACGCACTGCGCGACCAGCTCCTCCAACGCCTCCGGCTCACCGGAAACCACGACCTGGGCGGGCCCGTTGACAGCCGCGACCGACACGCGGTCGCCCCACGCGGTGATCAGCTCGCGCACCTCGGCCTCGGGCAGCGGCACGGACACCATGCCGCCCTTGCCCGACAGCTCCCGGATCGCCAGGCTCCGCAGCGCCACTACGCGGGCGGCGTCCCGCAGCGAGAGCGCGCCCGCGACGCACGCGGCCGCGATCTCACCCTGACTGTGACCGACGACAGCGGCGGGCTTCACCCCGGCCGCCTGCCAGACAGCGGCCAGCGACACCATCACCGCGAACAAGACGGGCTGAACCACATCGACGCGGTCGAACCGGTCGCCGTCCAGCTCCTCAAGCAGGTCCCAGTCCACGAACTCCGACAGCGCGTCCGCGCACTCGCGCATCCGCTCCGCGAACACCGGCGACTCGTCGAGCAGTTCACGCGCCATCCCGGCCCACTGCGAACCCTGGCCGGGGAAGACGAACACGGGCCGGACGGTGTCGCCCTGGGCGCGGCCCACGACCACGCCCTGCGCGGCCGCGTCGTCCCGCTCCAGGCCCGCCAGGGCGGCGAGCAGCTCTTCGCGGTCCCGGCCGAGGACGACGCCCCGGTGCTCGAACCGCGACCGCGCGGCGGTCAGCGACCAGGCCACGTCGGCGGGCGCGAGGCCCGTGTGGGCGATGAGGTGCTCGCGCAGCCGTCCGGCCTGGGCCCGCAGCGCCTCGGGCGTCTTGCCCGAGAGGGCCAGCGGGATCACGCCGGAGACCACCGACGGCGCGGGGGCCTCGGCGGCCGCGGGCCGCTCGGGCTGGACCGGCGCCTCGATGATCACGTGGGCGTTGGTGCCGCTGACGCCGAACGAGGAGACGCCCGCGCGGCGCGGCGCGCCGTCCCGGTCGGGCCATGCGCGGGCCTCCGCGAGGAGCTCCACGGTCCCGGCCGACCAGTCCACTTCGGGGGTCGGCGCGTCGAAGTTCAGGGTCCGCGGCAGGACGCCGTGGCGCATGGCCATGACCATCTTGATGACGCCGGCGACACCGGCGGCGGCCTGGGTGTGGCCGATGTTGGACTTCACCGAGCCGAGCAGGAGCGGTCGCTCGGCGGGGCGCTGCTTGCCGTAGGTGGCGATGAGCGCCTGGGCCTCGATCGGGTCGCCCAGGGGCGTGCCGGTGCCGTGGGCCTCGACCGCGTCGACGTCGGCGGGCGTGAGGCGGGCGTTGGCGAGGGCCTGGGTGATCACGCGCTGCTGCGAGGGCCCGTTGGGGGCGGTCAGGCCGTTGCTCGCGCCGTCCTGGTTCACGGCGGAGCCCCGGACGACCGCGAGCACCGGGTGGCCGTTGCGGCGAGCGTCGGAGAGCCGCTCCAGGACGAGCATGCCGACGCCTTCGCCCCAGCTGGTGCCGTCGGCGGCGGCTGCGAACGGCTTGCAGCGGCCGTCGGGGGCCAGGCCGCGCTGGCGGCTGAACTCCAGGAAGGTGCCCGCCGTGGGCATGACCGTCACACCGCCCGCGAGCGCCATGGTGCACTCGCCCTGCCGCAGTGCCTGCGCGGCCAGGTGCAGGGCCACGAGCGACGACGAGCAGGCCGTGTCGACGGTCACCGCCGGGCCTTCGAGGCCGAAGGAGTACGAGATGCGGCCCGAGGCGATGGCGCCCGAGCTGCCGGTGCCGAGGTAGCCGCCGAGGTCCTCGGGGACGCTGCTGAGCTGGGAGCCGTACTCGTGGTAGATGAGCCCGGCGAAGACGCCCGTGGGGCTGCCGTGCAGGGTCGCCGGGTCGATGCCCGCGCGCTCGAACGCCTCCCAGGAGGCTTCCAGGAGGAGGCGCTGCTGCGGGTCCATGGCGAGGGCCTCGCGCGGCGAGATGCCGAAGAAAGCCGCGTCGAAGTTGCCCGCGTCGTGCAGGAAGCCGCCCTCGCGGGCGTACGTGGTGCCGACCTGGTCGGGGTCGGGGTCGTACAGGGACGCGGTGTCCCAGCCCCGGCCCTCCGGGAATTCGCTGATGGCTTCCTCACCGTCGGTGAGGAGCCGCCACAGGTCTTCGGGGCTGCCCACGCCGCCGGGGAAGCGGCAGCTCATGGCGACGATGGCGATCGGTTCGTCCTGGGCGGCGGCCACGGCCGCCGGTGCCGTGCTGCCCGCTGCCGCGTACTCCCCGATGCCGCCGAGGAGTTCGCCGCCCAGGTACTGGGCGAGGACCTTGGGCGTGGGGTAGTCGAAGACGAGGCTGGCGGGCAGGCGCAGCCCAGTGGCGCCGCTCAGGCGGTTGCGCAGCTCGACGGAGGTCAGGGAGTCGAAGCCGAGCTCCTTGAACGCCTTGGTGGGCGCGACGTCCTCGCCGGACGCGTAGCCGAGGACGGCGGCCACCTGGGTGCGGACGAGGTCGAGCAGGGCGCGCTCGCGGTTCTCCGGGGGCAGCGCGGCCAGCTGGTCGGCGAGCGAGGTGCCCGCCGCGGCGGGTCCGGCCTCGACGACGCGCCGGGTGCGGGCGCCGCCGCGGATGAGGCCGCGGAACAGCGGCGGCACGTCGCCGCCGAACTGCCGGCGCAGGACGTCGGTGCGCAGCTTCATCGGCACGAGGGCCGCGTCGGCCTGGGTGAGGGAGGCGTCGAGCAGGGCGAGGCCCTCCTCGGCGGAGAGGGCCGCGACACCGGCCCTGCTCATGCGCTCCAGGTCGTCGTCGGCGAGGGCTCCGGCCATGCCGCCCTGGTCGGCCCACAGGCCCCAGGCCAGCGAGGTCGCGGGCAGACCCTGTGCGCGCCGGTGCTGAGCGAGGGCGTCCAGGAACGCGTTGGCGGCCGCGTAGTTGGCCTGCCCCGCACTGCCAAGCACACCGGCGGCGGAGGAGAACAGCACGAACGCCGACAGATCCAGACCGGCCGTCAGCTCATGCAGGTTGACCGCCGCGTCCACCTTCGGACGCAACACCCTGTCCAGACGCTCCGGGGTGAGCGAGGTGAGAATGCCGTCGTCGACGACACCGGCCACGTGGACGACCGCGCTCAGCTCGGACCGCACGCCCTCCAGGAGACCGGACAGGGCCTCGCGGTCGGCGACGTCACACGCCGCGATCCGCACCCGGGCGCCCAACTCCTCCAGTTCGGCACGGACTTCGCCCGCACCGGGCGCGTCCTCACCGCGCCGGGAGACCAGCAGCAGGTCCCGTACGCCGTGCTCACCGGCCAGGTGCCGGGCCACGACCCGGCCCAGACCACCCAGCGCACCCGTCACCAGGACCGTGCCTGCGGGCTCGAAGCGGGGCGGCAGAGTGAGCACGACCTTGCCGACGTGCCGGGCCTGGCTGAGGTAGCGGAACGCCTCCGGAGCCCGGCGCACGTCCCACGCCTTCACCGGCAGAGGCCTGAGCACCCCCCGCTCGAACAGGCCGAGGACCTCGGTCAGCATCTCCCGGATGCGGTCGGGCGACATCTCGGCGAGGTCGAAGCTCTGGTACGCCACGCCCGGGTGGGCGGCAGCGACGGCCTCGGGGTCGCGGAGGTCGGTCTTGCCCATCTCCACGAAGCGCCCGCCGCGCGGCAGGAGCCGCAGCGAGGCGTCCACGAACTCCCTGGCCAGGGAGTTGAGGACCACGTCCACGCCACGGCCCGCGGTGCCTTCGGTGACCGAGGCCTCGAAGTCCAGGGTCCGCGAAGAGGCGATGTGCGAGTCCTCGACGCCGAGGTCCCGCAGGACGTCCCACTTCCCCGCGCTCGCGGTGCCGTACACCTCGGCACCGAAGTGCCGCGCCAGCTGCACCGCGGCCATGCCCACGCCACCGGCGGCCGCGTGCACCAGGAGGGACTGGCCCTCCTGGAGGTCGGCCAGGTCACGCAGCGCGTAGTAGGCGGTCAGGAACACCGTCGGGATGGACGCGGCCTGTGCGAAGGACCAGCCTTCGGGGATCGACGCCACCATGCGCTCGTCGGCCACGGCGAGCGGGCCGAAGCCGCCGTCGATGAGGCCCAGGACGCGGTCGCCGACGGCGAGGCCGCTCACCTCGGGGCCCACCTCCACGACGACACCGGCGCCTTCGGTGCCCATGACCGCGTCGCCCGGGTACATGCCCAGGGCGATCAGCGCGTCACGGAAGTTGACGCCCGCCGCGCGCACCTCGACGCGCACCTCGCCCGCGCCCAGCGGTCGTCCGGCCCACTCCGGGGCGTCCTCGGCGACGGGCAGCAGCGCCAGGTTCTCCAGCGTGCCCCGGTCCGTGACGCCGAGCTGCCAGGACTGCCCGGCCGGGGCCGCGAGGGTCGCGACGCCCGTGGCGGCACGCATCAGGCGGGGCGCCCACACCACGTCGCCGCGCACCGCGACCTGCGGCTCGTCGAGGTCCAGGGCGCCCGGCAGCAGCGCGAGAGCGGCCTCCGTGCCATCGACGTCGGCCAGGACGATACGGCCCGGGTTCTCCGACTGCGCGGACCGCAGCAGACCCCACACCGGAGCGTCCACCAGACCCTCCGCCGACACCACGTCACCGGCGCCCACGCCCACCGCGCCGGACGTCACCACGACCAGACGGGAGTCCGCACCGCCCTCGAAGGACAGCCACTCCCCCACGACGCCGAGCGTGCTGTTCAGGGAGGCGCGCACCGCGGCGGCCGTACCGCCCGCGCGCTGTCCGCCGACGCAGGCGACGAAGACGGACTCCGGCACGGCAGCGCCGCCCCCGACCGCCTCCGCGAGCGCCGCGACATCCGCGTACGCCGCCACCGTCGCACCGGCGCCCTCCAGAGCGCCCCGCAGGCCCAGCTCGTCCGCGCCCAGCACCGCGTACGCGGCTCCGGCCGTCACGGCGGGCGCGGACACCACGCTCCAGTCGACCCGGAACAGCGAGTCGTCGTCGGCGGACGCGGCGTCCAGTTCACCGGCCGCGAGGGCCCGCAGGACGAGGGAGTCCACGGTGGCGACCGGTCGGCCGGTCTCGTCCGCGGCGAGCAGGGTCACCGCTCCGGACTCGGCGGGCGTCAGGCGGACCCGCAGCGTCGCGGCGCCGCTCGCGTACAGCGACACACCGGTCCAGGAGAACGGCAGCCGCGCGCCCGCACCGTCCGCGCCGACCGTGCTGAAGGCGAGGCCGTGGAGGCTCGCGTCGAGGAGCGCCGGGTGCAGGCCGTACGCACCGGCCTCGTCGCGCTCGGCCTCCGGAAGGGTGACCTCCGTGAAGACCTCGTCGCCACGCCGCCAGGCCGCTCGTACGCCCTGGAAGACCGGCCCGTAGCCGAGGCCCGCGGTGGCGAAGCCCGCGTAGAGCTCCCCGGTGTCCACGGCGGTGGCACCGGTCGGCGGCCACTGCGCGAGGTCGGCGTCCTGCCGCGCGGCGTGACCGGCATCGCCGACGGCGAGGACGCCCGCCGCGTGCCGGATCCACGGCTCGTCCGGTACGTCGTTCTGGCGCCGCGAGTGCAGCGTGAAGGTGCGGCGGCCGGACTCGTCCGGCTCCTCCACCCACAGCTGGAGCTGTACGCCGCCGTCCTCGGGCAGGACGAGCGGGGCTTCCAGGATCAGCTCTTCGAGCAGGTCGCAGCCGACCTCGTCACCGGCCCGCACGGCCAGCTCGACGAAGGCCGTGCCGGGCAGCAGCGTCCGCCCGGCGACGACGTGGTCGCCGAGCCAGGGGTGCGCGTCGACCGAGAGCAGGCTCGTGAACAGGCGTGCCTCGCTCCCGGCCACCTCGACGGCCGCGCCGAGCAGCGGGTGGTCGGCGGCGGCCAGCCCGGCCGAGGTCACGTCGCCGGTGAGGGCCGGGGCGTGCAGCCAGTAACTCTGCCGCTGGAAGGCGTAGGTGGGCAGGGCCACGCGGCGCCGCGACTCGACCGGGGCGTACAGCGGCGCCCAGTCGACGGCGATGCCGCGTACCTGCAGCTGCGCGAGCGCCGTGAGGAACGCGTCGGCCTCGGGGCGGTCCTTGCGCGTGGCCGCGACGAGCCCCGACTGGCTCTCGGGCTCGGTGAGCGTGTCATGCGCCATCGCGGTCAGGACGGAGTCCGGGCCGAGTTCGAGGAGGGTGCCGACACCGAAGCCGGTGAGGGCGTTCAGGCCGTCGTGGAAGCGCACTGCCTCACGGATGTGGCGGACCCAGTACTCGGGGTCCTTCAGCTCGGCGGCCTTCGCCAGTTCACCGGTGAGGTTCGAGACGACGGGAAGCGTCGGCTCCTGGTACGTCAGCTTGGCCGCGACCTCACGGAAGGCGTCGAGCGCCGGGTCCATCAGGGGCGAGTGGAAGGCGTGCGAGACCTTCAGCCACTTCACCTTCCGGCCCTGGTCACGCAGAGTCTGCTCCAGGCCTTCGAGGGCACCGCGGTCACCGGAGAGCACCAGCTGCGCGGGACCGTTCACGGCCGCCACACCCACCCGGTCCGACAGGCCGTCGAGCAGCGGCAGCACGTCCGCTTCCGCAGCCTGCACGGCCAGCATCGCGCCGCCCTCCGGGAGGGCCTGCATCAACCGGCCACGCGCCGCGACCAGTTCGGCTGCATCTTCGAGGGACCACAGTCCGGCCACGTACGCCGCAGCCAGCTCACCGATGGAGTGACCGCCGACGATCTCCGGGCGTACCCCGAAGGACTCGGCGAGACGGAAGAGGGCGACCTCCACGGCGAACAGGGCGGGCTGGGCGTAGCCGGTCTGGTCAAGGAGGTCGGCGTCCGCGCCGAACATCACGCTCTGGAGCGAACGTTCTATCCACGGATCGATATGGGCACACACCTCGTCCAGCGCGTCCGCGAACACCGGGAACGCCTCGTACAGCTCACGGCCCATCCCGATCCGCTGGCTGCCCTGGCCGGTGAAGACGATGCCGAGGCGGCCCTCGGCCACCGCGCCCGTGACGGCGGCCGGGCCGCCGGTGGCCAGCGACTCCAGGCCGGTCAGGAACTCCTCGCGGGTGCGGCCGAGGACGACCGCCCGGTGCTCGTGCAGGGCACGGCCGGACAGCAGTGACCAGCCGACCTCGACGGGGTCCTGGCCGGGGTCGCCCGCGACGTGGTCGCGCAGCCGCTCGGCCTGCTCCCGCAGCGCCTCCGCGCTGCGCGCCGACACCAGCCACGGCACGGCCGTGACCGGAGCGACCGGCTCCACGATCTCGGCGGGCTCCTCGACCGGCGCCTGCTCCACGATCACATGGGCGTTGGTGCCGCTGACGCCGAAGGAGGAGACACCCGCGCGGCGCGGCACGCCGTCCTCGCGCTCGGCCCACGGCCGCGACTCGGTGAGCAGTTCCACCGCACCGGCGGACCAGTCGACGTGGGTGCTCGGGCGGTCCACGTGCAGCGTCTGCGGCAGGACGCCCTCACGCATCGCCATGACCATCTTCATGATGCCCGCGACACCGGCGGCGGCCTGCGTGTGACCGATGTTCGACTTGATGGAGCCCAGCCACAGGGGCTGGCCCTCCGGCCGCTCCTGGCCGTAGGTGGCGAGCAGGGCCTGAGCCTCGATCGGGTCGCCCAGGGTGGTGCCCGTGCCGTGGCCCTCGACGGCGTCGATCTGCTCGGGCGCGAGGTGGGCGTTGGCGAGGGCCTGGAGGATGACGCGCTGCTGGGACGGGCCGTTGGGGGCGGTCAGGCCGTTGCTCGCGCCGTCCTGGTTCACGGCGGAACCACGGACGACCGCCAGGACCTCGTGGCCGTTGCGGCGCGCGTCGGACAGGCGCTCCAGGAGGAGCAGGCCGACGCCCTCGCCCCAGCCGGTGCCGTCGGCAGCGTCGGCGTACGGCTTGCAGCGGCCGTCGAGGGCGAGGCCGCGCTGCTTGCTGAAGTCGACGAAGGTGCCGGGCGTGAACATCACGGTCACGCCGCCCGCCAGGGCGAGCGAGCACTCGCCCTGGCGCAGCGCCTGGACGGCCAGGTGCAGGGCCACGAGCGAGGAGGAGCACGCCGTGTCGATGGTGACGGCGGGGCCCTCCAGGCCGAAGGTGTAGGCGACCCGGCCGGAGACGATGCTGCTGGACGCGCCGGTGCCGAGGTAGCCCTCGACGTCCTCGGGCACGGAGTGCAGACGCGAGGCGTAATCGTGGTACATGACGCCCGCGAAGACGCCGGTGCGGCTGCCGCGCAGCGAGGCCGGGTCGATGCCCGCGCGCTCGAACACCTCCCAGGAGGTCTCCAGGAGCAGCCGCTGCTGCGGGTCGGTGGCCAGCGCCTCGCGCGGCGAGATCCCGAAGAACGAGGCGTCGAACTCGTCGGCCTCGTGCAGGAAGCCGCCCTCGCGGGCGTAGGACGTACCGGAGTTGTCGGGGTCCGGGTCGTAGAGCGCGTCGGCGTCCCAGCCGCGGTTGGTGGGGAACGGCGTCAGGGCGTCGGTGCCCTGCGCGACGAGCCGCCACAGCTCCTCGGGGGTGCGGACGCCGCCGGGGTAGCGGCAGCTCATCGCGACGATCGCGATGGGCTCCTGGTCCCGCTCCTCCACCTCGCGCAGACGGCGACGAGCTTGACGCAAGTCGGATGTCGTCCGCTTGAGGTAATCCCGAAGCTTCTCCTCGTTCGACATCTCTGGTCAGCTCCTCGTGGTGTTGATAAAGGCCGCGCTGGTCGCGCTGGTCGTACGGTTCACTTCGGGTCTTTCGGATGCTGCGGGCACGTCAGGTGAGGCCGAGTTCGTCGTCGAGCGCGTCGAAGAGTTCCTCGTCCGAGACCGCGTCCAGGTCCAGGTCGTCCTCGTCCGCGGCGCCTGCGGACCCCGCCGTCTGTCCTTGGGGTGCGCTCCAGCGCGACAGGAGGGTCTGGAGCCGGATGGTGATCTTCGACTGCGCGATGCTGTCCGCCTCCATCGCGAGGAGGGCCGACTCCAGGCGGTCCAGCTCGTCGAGCACGGACAGGCCGCCGCCGTCCGCCGCGCCGCCGAGCGGCAGCGCGGTGGCGAGGTGGGCCGCCAGGGCGGCCGGGGTCGGGTAGTCGAAGATCAGCGTGGCGGGCAGCCGGAGGCCGGTGGCCCCGTTCACGGCGTTGCGCAGCTCGACGGCGGTGAGCGAGTCGAAGCCGAGCTCCCGGAAGGCCCGGTGGGCCTCCACGGCGGCCGCGGACTCGTAGCCGAGGACGGCCGCCACGTGGGTGCAGACCAGTTCGGTGAGCACCTTGTCGCGCCCGGCCGCGTCGAGCCCCGTGAGGCGGGCGATCAAGGGGGCCTGGCCCGCCGGCTCGGCCGTGGTCGCGCCGGCCGCGGCGCGCCGGGCCGGGGTGCGGACCAGGCCGCGCAGCAGCGCCGGTACGCCGTCGGCGTCCGCGTCCGCCGCGGCCCGCAGGGACGCCAGGTCCAGGCGGAGGGGCACGAGGGCGGCGGGCGCGTAGGCCGCGCCGACCGCCGCGTCCAGGAGGGCCAGGCCCTCCTGGGTCGACAGCGGGGCGACGCCGCCGCGGGTCATGCGCTGGAGGTCGGCGTCGGCGAGGCCGCCGGTCATCGCGCTGTCCTGGGCCCACATGCCCCAGGCCAGCGAGGTCGCGGGGAGGCCCTGGGCGCGGCGGGAGGCCGCGAGGGCGTCCAGGAAGCTGTTGGCCGCGGCGTAGTTCGCCTGGCCCGCGCCGCCGAGGACTCCGGCGGCGGAGGAGAACAGGACGAAGGCGCTCAGGTCGCGTCCCGCGGTGAGTTCGTGCAGGTTGAGCGCCGCGTTCACCTTGGCGCGCAGCACGGTGTCGACGCGCTCCGGGGTGAGGGACGTGACGACGCCGTCGTCGAGGACGCCCGCCACGTGCACGACCGCCGTGAGGTCGGCGCCCTTGTCGTCGAGGAGCGCGGCCAGGGCGTCGCGGTCGGCCACGTCACAGGCGGCGACCGTCACCTCGGCGTCGAACCCGGCGAGTTCGTCGAGGAGTTCGGCCGCCCCCGCGGCCTCCGCGCCGCGGCGCGAGACGAGGAGCAGGTCGCGCACGCCGTGGTGCCCGGCGAGGTGGCGCACCACTTCGCGGCCCAGGCCGCCGAACGCGCCCGTGACGAGGACGGAGCCCGCACCCCAGGGCGCGTCGGCGCCGCCGGTGGCCGGGACGCGGGACAGGCGCGGCACGAAGACCGCGCCGTCGCGCACCGCGACCTCGGGCTCGCCGGACGCGAGCACGGCGGCGAGCACCGACTCGTCCACACCGGAGACGGAACCGGCACCGGAGAGGGAACCGGAGACGGAACCGGAGACGGAACCGGTGTGGGAGCCGCTGCCGAAGCCCGCGCCGATGCCGGTCTCGGTGCCGGTGCCGGTGTCGGTGTCCACGAGGACGAACCGGCCCGGGTGCTCGGAGCGGGCCGAGCGCACCAGGCCCCACACGGCCGCGCCCACCGGATCCACGGCGCTGTCACCGGTGGCGACGGCACCGCACGTCACCACCACCAGCGGCAGCGCCGCATACCGCTCGTCGGCCAGCCAGTCCTGCACCACGCCCAGCGCCTCGGCGAGGCGTGCCGACACGGCCTCCGGGCTCACCGCGCCCTCGGCTCCACCGGTCCGCCACACCACGGCGTCCGGCAGTTCCTTGCTCGCGGCCAGCTCCTCGTACGAGGCCAGCGCGACACCCGCGGCGGAGGCCACGGACTGCGGCCGCCACTCCACGTGGAACATCGAGTCGTCGGCCGCACCGCCGCCGAGCCGGTCCACCGCGACGGGCCGGAAGACCAGCGAGTCGACCGTGGCGACCGGGTCGCCGAGCCCGTCCGCGACGGCGAGGGACACGCCGTCGCCGCCCGCCGGGGCGAGCCGGACGCGCAGCGTGGACGCCCCGGTCGCGTGCAGCGAGACACCGCTCCAGGCGAACGGCAGCCGCGCCCCTTCGCCCTCGACCCCCGCGTCCCGGAGCACGCCGAGGCCGAGCACGTGCAGGGCCGCGTCGAGGAGGGCCGGGTGCAGCCGGAAGGCCTGCGCGCTGTCGGCCTGCTCCTGCGGGAGCGCGACCTCGGCGAACACCTCGTCGCCGCGCCGCCAGGCGGCACGCAGCCCCTGGAACGCCTCCCCGTAGGAGAAGCCGAGTTCCGTCAGGTGCTGGTAGAGGCCCTCGACATCGACCTCGGCGGCGTCGCGCGGCGGCCACTCGGCGAGCCGGAACTCCGGCTGCCGCAGCCCGCCGTCGGCGAGCACACCGGTGGCGTGCGCGGTCCAGCCGCCGTCGGCCGCGTGGTCCTCGCGCTCCTCACGGGAGTGGAGGACGACCGCGCGCCGCCCGTCGGCGTCCGCGGCGCCCACACTGACCTGGAGCTGTACGGCACCACGGTCCAGCAGCACCAGCGGAGCGGCGAGCGTCAGCTCCTCAAGGACCCCGCAGCCGACCTCGTCACCGGCCCGCACGGCCAGCTCCACGAACGCCGTACCGGGCAACAGCACCCGGCCCGCCACCGCGTGATCCGCGAGCCACGGATGCGTCGCCAGCGAAAGCCGCCCGGTGAAGAGGTGGCCGTCCGAGTCCGCCAGCGGCACCGCGGCGCCCAGGAGCGGGTGCCCCGCCGCGACCAGACCGGTGGCGGACACGTCACCGCCCGCGCCGGTGGCCGCGCTCGGCCAGTAGCGCCTCCGCTGGAAGGCGTACGTGGGCAGCTCGACCCGGCCGCGCGCCTCCGCGCCCGCGTACAGCGGCGCCCAGTCGACCTCGACGCCGCGCACGTACAGCTGCGCCAGGGCCGCCAGGAACGTGCCGGGCTCCGCTCGGTCCTTGCGGACGGCGGCGACCAGGCCCGCCTGGGCGGCGGGCTCGGTGAGCGTGTCGTGGGCCATCGCGGTGAGCACCGCGTCGGGGCCCAGCTCCAAGAGCGTCGAGACACCCTGCCCGGCCAGTGCCTTCAGACCGTCGTGGAAGCGCACCGCCTCACGGACGTGCCGCACCCAGTACTCCGGGTCCTTCAGCTCGGCAGGATCCGCCAGCTCACCGGTGAGGTTGGAAACGACGGGCAGCGTCGGATCCTGGTACGTCAGCTTGGCCGCGACCTCACGGAAATCGTCCAGGGCCGGGTCCATCAGGGGCGAGTGGAAGGCGTGCGAGACCTTCAGCCACTTCACCTTCCGGCCCTGGTCACGCAGCGTCTGCTCCAGGCCTTCGAGGGCACCGCGGTCACCGGAGAGCACCAGCTGCGCGGGACCGTTCACAGCCGCCACACCCACCCGGTCCGACAGGCCGTCGAGCAGCGACAGCACGTCCGCTTCCGCAGCCTGCACGGCCAGCATCGCACCGCCCTCGGGCAGCGCCTGCATCAACCGGCCACGCGCCGCCACCAGTTGAGCGGCATCTTCGAGGGACCACAGCCCCGCCACATACGCGGCCGCCAGCTCACCGATCGAATGCCCGCCCACGATCTCCGGACGGACCCCGAAGGACTCCGCCAGGCGGTACAGCGCCACCTTGACGGCGAACAACGCGGGCTGCGCGTAACCGGTCTGCTCAAGCAGCTCGGCATCCGCACCGAACATCACGCTCTGGAGCGAACGTTCTATCCACGGATCAATATGGGCACACACCTCGTCCAGTGCGTCCGCGAACACCGGGAAGGTCTCGTACAACTCGCGGCCCATCCCGATCCGCTGGCTGCCCTGACCGGTGAACATCACACCGAGGCGGCCCTCGACGACCGAGCCGGACACCACGCCGGGGCCGCCGGACGCCAGTGCTTCGAGGCCGACGAGGAGTTCGTCGTTGCTGCGGCCCAGGACCACGGCCCGGTGTTCGAGCGCGGAGCGGCCCGAGAGCAGCGACCGGCCGACGGCCACCGGGTCCAGGCCGGTGTGCGTCACCACGTGCTCGCGCAGCCGGTCGGCCTGCGCCCGCAGGGCCTCCGCGCTGCGGCCGGACACCAGCCACGGCACCGCCGTCGTCACGGGCCCGGCGGGCTCGGCGGGCCCGACCGGCTCCGCGGGCTCCGCCACCGGCGAGGCCTCCACGATGACGTGGGCGTTGGTGCCGCTCACGCCGAAGGACGAAACGCCCGCGCGGCGCGGCCCGCCGTCGTGGCGAGCGGACCACGCGCGCGACTCGGCGAGGAGTTCGACGGCGCCCGCCGACCAGTCGACGTGCGTGCTCGGCCGGTCCACGTGCAGGGTCGGCGGCAGGACCCCCTCACGCATCGCCATGACCATCTTGATGACACCGGCGACACCGGCGGCGGACTGGGTGTGGCCGATGTTGGACTTGATGGAGCCCAGCCACAGCGGCTGGTCCTCCGGCCGGTCCTGGCCGTAGGTGGCGAGGAGGGCCTGGGCCTCGATCGGGTCGCCCAGGGTGGTGCCCGTGCCGTGGGCCTCGACGGCGTCGACATCGGCGGCTACGAGGCCAGCGTTGGCCAGGGCGGCGCGGATGACGCGCTGCTGGGAAGGGCCGTTGGGGGCGGTCAGGCCGTTGGAGGCGCCGTCCTGGTTGATGGCGGAGCCCCGTACGACGCCGAGAACCTCGTGGCCGTTGCGGCGCGCGTCGGACAGGCGCTCCAGGAGCAGCAGGCCCACGCCCTCACCCCAGCCCGTGCCGTCCGCCGCCTCGGCGAACGGCTTGCAGCGGCCGTCGCCCGCGAGACCGCGCTGGCGGCTGAACTCCAGGAAGGCGGCGGGGCTCACCATGACGGTGACGCCGCCCGCGAGGGCCATGTCGCACTCGCCCTGGCGCAGCGCCTGCGCCGCCAGGTGCAGCGCGACGAGCGAGGACGAGCAGGCCGTGTCGACCGTGACGGCCGGGCCTTCGAGCCCGAAGCTGTACGAGAGGCGGCCGGAGATGACGCTCGTCGCGTCGCCCGTCATCAGGTAGCCCTCGACGCCCTCCGGGGCGTGGGCCAGACCCGCCGACCAGCCCTGGGAGCAGGCGCCGACGAACACGCCGGTGCTGCTGCCGTGCAGGGCCGAGGGCGCGATGCCCGCGCGCTCGAACAGCTCCCAGGAGGTCTCCAGGAGGAGCCGCTGCTGCGGGTCCATGGCGAGGGCCTCGCGCGGCGAGATCCCGAAGAGACCGGCGTCGAACTCGGACACGTCGTAGAGGAAGCCGCCCTGCGCGGCGAAGCTCGGGTCGTCGGAGCCGCTCGGCTGCGGCTGGAAGAGCCCGTCGGGGCCCCAGCCGCGGTCGGTGGGGAAGACGGAGATCGCGTCGGTGCCCTCGGCGACGAGGTGCCACAGGGCCTCGGGGCTGGTGGCGCCGCCCGGGTAGCGGCAGCTCATGGACACGATGGCGATGGGGTCGTCGTCGACGTCCGCCACGGGCCGGGCCACGACCGGGGCGGCCTCGGCCTCCCCGACGAGCTGCGTGCGCAGGTATCCCGCGAGGACCGCGGACGTGGGGTAGTCGAAGACGAGGGTCGTGGGCAGCTTCAGGCCGGTGGCCGTCGCGATGCGGTTGCGCACCTCGACCGCGGTCAGGGAGTCGAAGCCCAGCTCGCGGAACGCCCGGCCGGGTTCGACGGCTTCCGGGCCCGCGTAGCCGAGCACGGCCGCGGCGTGGCCGCGTACGAGGTCGAGGAGCTGGCGCTCCTGCTCGCGCTCCGCGAGGCCCGCGAGCCGCTCGGCCCACTCGGAGCCAGCGCCCTTGGCGCCGGCCGGGGCGGCCGTCTCGGGCTCGGCGAGCGCGCGCCGCACCTCCGGCAGGTCGCCGATGAAGGGGCTGGGCCGCACCGATGTGAACGAGGGCGCGAACCGCTCCCAGTCCACGTCCGCGACGGCCAGGAACGTCTCGCCGTGCGCCACGGCCTGGGCCAGCGCCGCCACCGCGCGCTCCGGCGCCATCGCGGTCACGCCCCGGCGCCGCAGGTGCTCCTCGGCCTGTTCCTCGGCGGCCATGCCGCTGCCGCCCCAGGCGCCCCAGGCGACGGAGGTGGCGGGCAGGCCGCGGGCCCGGCGGGATTCGGCGAGCGCGTCGAGGTAGGCGTTGGCGGCCGCGTAGGCGCCCTGGCCACCGCCGCCCCACACACCGGAGTTCGACGAGAAGAGCACGAACGCGTCGATGCCCTCGGAGTCGAGGAGTTCGTCGAGGTGCGCGGCGCCCGCAGTCTTCGCGCCGAACACCTCGGCGATGTCGGCGGCGGACATGTCCGCGAGGGGGCAGGAGGGGCTCACACCGGCGGCGTGGAAGACGGAGCGGACGGTGTGTCCCTCGGCGGCCAGTTCGTCGAGGAGGCGCACGACGGCCTCCCGGTCGGCCACATCGCAGGCCGCGACGGTGACCTCGGCACCCAACTCCTCAAGCTCCGCCTGGAGTTCGGACGCGCCGGGCGCGTCGAGGCCGCGGCGACTGGTGAGCACCAAGTGCTCGACGCCCTCACGGGCCAGCCAGCGCGCCACGTGCCCGCCGATCGCACCCGTACCACCGGTGATCAACGCGGTGCCGCGCGGCGCCCACTCCACCGCCGGGCCGTCGAGCGGCGCGTGCGCGAAGCGGCGCACGAACACGCCCGTGTCGCGCACCGCGAGCTGGTCCTCGTCGCCGAGCCCCGTGAGGATCGACGTGAACCGGGACGCGCCGCGCGCGTCGTACGACGGCGGCAGGTCGATCAAGCCGCCCCAGCGGTCCGGGTGTTCCAGGGCCACGACCCGGCCGAGGCCCCACAGCTGGGCCTGCTCCGGGCTCTCGACGCGGTCGCTGCGGCCGGTCGACACCGCTCCCCGGGTCACCGCCCACAGCCGGGCGCCGACGCCCGCGTCACCGAGGGCCTGCACCAGGGCCACGGTTCCCGCCAGACCGGCAGGCACGCCCGCGTGCTCCGCGTGCGCCGACTCCTCGAAGCCGAGCAGCGACACCACACCGGCGAACTCCGCGCCGACGGCTTCCCGCAGCCGGAAGGCCAGCGCCTCACGCGTCAACTCCTGCGCCGCGACGCGCAGTTCCTCGACCTCCGCACCGGCCCGCGTCAGCGCCTCGACGACGCCGGGCGTCCAGGTGTGGTCCTCCGCGCTCTCCGGTACGACGACCAGCCAGCGGCCCAGAAGCGCGGGCACGGGCAGGCCGCCCGCCTGCGGCTTCCAGGTCACGCGGTAGCGCCATCCGTCGATCGTCGACCGCTCGCGCCGCTGCCGCCGCCAGGACGCGAGGCCCGGAAGGACCGCGCTCAGCGACGACTCGTCGACGTCCACGAGCGTGGACGTCAACTGCGCCAGGTCCTCGCGCTCCACGGCCTCCCAGAACCGGGACTCCGCCTCGTCCACGGACAGCGCGGCGTCACCGTCCGCGTCCTGGTCCGGGGCGAGCATCCAGTAGTGATCGCGCTGGAAGGCGTACGTGGGCAGGTCGACGGTCGTACGCGCGCCGGGGAGAAGGGCCTTCCAGTCCAGCTCGGCACCGTGGACGTGGGCTTCGGCCAGGGAAGCCATGAGGCGGTCGGCGCCGCCCTCGTCGCGCCGGAGCGAGCCGAGGGTGGCGGCCTGGCTGTCCGTCGCGTCGATCGTCGCCTGCACCGGGACGGTGAGCACCGGGTGCGGGCTCATCTCCAGGAACAGACCATGGCCCTCGGCGAGCAGGCCACGGGTGGCGTGCTCGAACAGGACCGTCTGACGCAGGTTGCGGTACCAGTAGCCGCCGTCCATCGGCGTCGCGTCCAGCCAAGCACCGGTCAGCGTGGAGAACACCGGGACCTGAGCCTCCTGCGGGCTCACACCCTCAAGCGCCTCCAGGATCTGCGCCTCGATCTCCTCCACGTACGACGAATGCGACGCGTAGTCCACCGGGATCGTACGAGCACGGACGTCGCGGGCCACGCACTGCGCGACCAGCTCCTCCAAAGCCTCCGGCTCACCCGAAACCACCACCTGAGCCGGGCCATTGACGGCCGCGACCTCGATGCGACCCTCCCAGCCCGCGATCAGCTCACGGACCTCGGCCTCGGGCAGCGGCACCGACACCATGCCGCCCTTACCCGACAGCTCACGGATCGCCAAGCTCCGCAGCGCCACCACGCGAGCGGCGTCCCGCAGGGACAGGGCCCCCGCGACGCACGCGGCCGCGATCTCACCCTGACTGTGACCCACCACGGCGGCGGGCTTCACCCCGGCCGCCTGCCAGACAGCAGCCAGCGACACCATCACCGCGAACAAGACGGGCTGAACCACATCGACACGGTCGAACCGGTCGCCGCTCAACTCCTCAAGCAAGTCCCAGTCCACGAACTCGCCGAGCGCCTCCGCACACTCCCTCATCCGCTCCGCGAACACCGGCGACTCGTCGAGCAGTTCGCGCGCCATCCCGGCCCACTGCGACCCCTGCCCCGGGAACACGAACACCGGACGGACCATGCTGCCGAGGGCGCGGCCCGTGAGGGCGTCGCCGTCGGCAAGGCGCTGGAGCCCGGCGAGGAGGTCGTCCCGGTCGCGGCCGAGGACGACGCCCCGGTGCTCGAAGCGGGAGCGGGCCACCGCCAGGGACCAGGCCGCGTCGGCCGGTTCGATGCCGGTGTCGGCGAGCAGGTGCGCGTGCAGCCGGGCCGCCTGGGCGCGCAGGGCCTCCGGGGTGCGGCCCGAGAGGGCCAGCGGGATCACGCCGGGCACCACCGAGGGCGCGGCGTCCTGGCCGTCGTCGGCGGTCTCGGGCTCCTCGGGTTCGCGTACCTGCTCCACGATGACGTGGGCGTTGGTGCCGCTCACGCCGAAGGAGGAGACGCCCGCGCGGCGCGGGCCGCCGCCGTCCCGCTCGGCCCACTCGCGGGCCTCGGTGAGGAGCTCGACGGTCCCCGCCGACCAGTCCACCTGCGGGGTCGGCTCGTTGACGTGCAGGGTCTGCGGCAGGACGCCTTCGCGCATCGCCATGACCATCTTGATGACACCGGCGACACCGGCCGCGGCCTGCGTGTGGCCGATGTTGGACTTCAGCGAGCCCAGCCACAGCGGGCGGTCCGCGGAGTGTTCCTTGCCGTACGTCGCGATGACGGCCTGGGCCTCGATGGGGTCGCCGAGGGTGGTGCCCGTGCCGTGGGCCTCGACGGCGTCGACGTCGCCCGGCTTCAGGCCCGCGCTGGCCAGGGCGTCGCGGATGACGCGCTGTTGCGAGGGGCCGTTGGGGGCGGTCAGGCCGCTGCTCGCGCCGTCCTGGTTCACGGCGGAGCCCCGTACGACCGCGAGGACCTTGTGGCCGTTGCGGCGGGCGTCGGACAGGCGCTCCAGGAGGAGCAGGCCCGCTCCCTCGCCCCAGCCGGTGCCGTCAGCCGAGGCGGCGAAGGACTTGCAGCGGCCGTCGGTCGACAGGCCGCGCTGGCGGCTGAAGTCGATGAAGGTGCCCGCCGTGGGCATCACGGTCACGCCGCCCGCGAGCGCGAGGGAGCACTCGCCCTGCCGCAGCGCCTGCGCCGCCAGGTGCAGGGCCACCAGGGAGGAGGAGCAGGCCGTGTCGACGGTGACGGCGGGGCCTTCGAGGCCGAGGGTGTAGGCGACGCGGCCGGAGACGACGGAGCCCGCGTTGCCGGTGCCGATGTAGCCCTCGACGCCTTCCGGCAGGGCGTGCAGTCGGGTCGCGTAGTCGTAGTACATGACGCCCGCGAAGACGCCGGTGCGGCTGCGGCGCAGCGAGACCGGGTCGATGCCGGCGCGCTCGATGGCCTCCCAGGCGGTCTCCAGGAGGAGCCGCTGCTGCGGGTCCATCGCCAGGGCCTCGCGCGGGGAGACGCCGAAGAACGAGGCGTCGAACTGCGGGGCGTCGTAGAGGAAGCCGCCCTCCGCGGTGTAGCTGGTGCCCTGCTTGTCGGGGTCCGGGTCGAACAGGTCGTCCGTGTCCCAGCCGCGGTCGGTGGGGAACGCGGAGATCGCGTCGGTGCCGTCGGCGACGAGCCGCCACAGGTCCTCGGGCGTGTTCACGCCGCCGGGGTAGCGGCAGCTCATGCCGACGATCGCGATGGGCTCCTGGCGGGCGTCCTCCAGTTCCCGCACCCGGCGGCGGGCGTCGCGCAGGTCGGCCGTCGCCCGCTTCAGGTAGTCGAGGTACTTCTCCTCGTTCGCCATTTACAGCGCCTCCTCGAAGCGGTCGGGCCGGTCTGTGTCCGAGCCGGTGTCTGTGCTGGTGTTCGGGCTTGTCTCTGCGGGGGTGTGGAGCTCGTTGTCGAGCAGGTCGAAGAGTTCGTCGGCGGTCGCGCCTTCGATGTCCTCGAGCTCCTGCCGCTGCTCCGTGGCCGGGGCGGCGGCGGTGTCGCGTGTGGTGTCCCAGGCGGTGAGCAGCGACCGGAGGCGGCCCGCGACGCGGTCGCGTTCGGTGCCGTCGGTGTCGCCGCCGACGGCCTTGAGGACGCTCTCCAGGCGGTCGAGCTCCGTGTCCAGGTCGCCGGGGGCGACCGGGGCGGCGTCGGTGGTGCCGACGGTCGTGGGCAGTTCCTCCGCCAGGTGCTCGGCCAGCGCGGCCGGGTTCGGGTAGTCGAAGATCAGCGTGCTGGGCAGCCGCAGCTCGGTCTCGGCGTTGAGGCGGTTGCGCAGCTCCACGGCCGTCAGGGAGTCGAAGCCGAGCTCCAGGAAGCCCCGGCTCAGCTCGACGGCGTTCGGCGACGCGTAGCCGAGCACTCCCGCCACGTGCGTACGGACGAGGTCGAGCAGGATCCGGTCGCGCTCGGCGCCGGAGCGGCCCGCCAGGCGCGCCGCCAGGGAGTCCGTACGGTCGGCGGGCGCGGCCGCGGCGTCCGCGTCGGCGCCGCGGGCGCGGCGGACGGCGGGCCGGACCAGGCCCCGGAAGAGCGCGGACAGCGTCTCCTGCGGCTGGGTGCGCAGCGCGGCGGTGTCGATGCGGATCGGGACGAGCGCCGGGTGCTCGCTCGCCGGGGCGAGGTCGAGCAGGGCCAGGGCCTCGTCCGTGTCGAGCGCGAGGACTCCGCCGCGCGCCATGCGCTGGAGATCGGCGTCGGCCAGGGTGCCCGTCATGGCGCTGTCCTGGGCCCACAGGCCCCAGGCCAGGGCGGTCGCCGGGAGCCCCTGGGCGCGCCGGGTGGCGGCGAGGGCGTCGAGGAAGCTGTTGGCCGCCGCGTAGTTGGCCTGCCCCGGCCCGCCGAAGACGCCGGACGCCGAGGAGAACAGGACGAACGCCGACAGGTCGAGGCCCGCGGTCAGCTCGTGCAGGTGCAGGGCCGCGTCCGCCTTCGGCCGCAGCACCGACCGCACGCGCTCCGGGGTGAGGGACGTGACCACGCCGTCGTCCAGGACGCCCGCCACGTGGACGACCGCCGAGAGGTCCGCGCCGTGCTCGTCGAGGAGCGCGGCGACGGCGTCCCGGTCGGACATGTCGCACGCGGCGACCGTCACCCGGGTGCCGAGCGCCTGGAGTTCGTCGCGCAGCGCGGCGGCTCCGGTGGCCTCCGGGCCGCGCCGCGAGACGAGCAGCAGGTCGCGGACGCCGTGGCGCTCGGCCAGGTGCCGTGCCACGACCCGCCCCAGGCCGCCGAACGCGCCCGTCACCAGGACGGATCCCTGGCCCCACGGGACGCCGTCGGTGGCCGGGGGCGCGACCCGGGAGAGCCTGGGGACCCAGAGCGAGCCGCCCCGGAGGGCCGCTTCCGGTTCGCCCGACGCCAGGACGGCGCCGAGCACGGTCGCGTCGATTCCCCCCTCGGCGTCGGTGACGATGTCGCTGTCGGCGTCGGTGTCCACGAGGACGAAGCGGCCCGGGTGTTCCGAGCGGGCCGAGCGCAGCAGGCCCCACACGGCGGCGGCCACCGGATCCGGCACCGTCGCGTCGGCCGCCACCGCGCCGCGCGTCACGACGACGAGGGGCGAGGACGCCGACCGTTCGTCGGCCAGCCAGCCCTGTACGACGGCCAGCGCCTCGGCGAGGCGCGCCGACACGGCCTCGGGCCGCAGCTCGCCGCCCGATGCACCGGCGTGCCACACCACGGCCGCCGTCTCCTCACCACCGGCGTCCGGCTCCTCGTACGAGGTGAAGGCGACCGGCTCGGCCGCCGTCAGGGGCTGCGGCTTCCACTCGACGTGGAAGACGGAGTCGGCGTGCGGGTTCTGGCTGCTCATCCGCTCGATGAGGTCCTTCGACATGGGCCGGAAGACCAGCGCGTCGACCGAGGCGACCGGCGTGCCCGTGGCGTCCGCGACGTCCAGGGAGACGCCGTCCGTGCCGTTCGGCGCGAGCCGGACGCGGACCGTGGCGGCCCCCGTGGCGTGCACGGTGACCCCGGTCCAGGTGAAGGGCAGCCCGCCGGCGGCCTGTTCCGCACCGGGCTCCGTCGGCGCCGCCGCACCGGCGGCCCGGGCGTGCAGGGCGGCGTCGAGGATCGCCGGGTGCAGGCCGAAGGAACCGGCTTCCGTGTGCTCGTCCTCCGGCAGCGCGACCTCGGCGAACACCTCGTCGCCGCGCCGCCAGGCGGCACGCAGCCCCTGGAACACCGGCCCGTAGTCGTAGCCCGCCGTGGACAGTTCCTCGTAGAGCCCGTCGACCGCGAGCGGCTCCGCGTCGCGCGGCGGCCAGGACGTCAGGTCGTCGGACGCGGCGGGCGCGTCCGCGGCGGACTCGGTCAGGGTGCCGCTGGCGTTCTTGGTCCAGGCGTCGGCCGACAGGCCTTCGGCGCCGTCGCCCGGCTCCGGGCGCGAGTGCAGGCTGAGGGCCCTGCGCCCGGTGCTGTCGGGGGCCTCGACGCGCAGCTGCACCTGGATGCTGCCGCGCTCGGGCAGCACCAGCGGCGCGCCGAGCGTCAGCTCGTCGAGCACGCCGTGGCCGATCTGACCGCCCGCGTACGTGGCCAGCTCCACGAAGGCCGTGCCCGGCAGCAGGACGCGTCCCGCCACCGCGTGGTCGGCCAGCCACGGCTGGGCGGCCAGGGACAGGCGCCCGGTGAAGAGGTAGCCGTCCGAGTCCGCCAGCGGCATCCCGGCGCCGAGGAGCGGGTGCCCCGCCGACACGAGCCCGGCGGACTCGACGTCGGCCGCACCCGCGCTCTGCCGGAGCCAGTAGCTCTGGTGCTGGAAGGCGTAGGTGGGCAGCTCGACACGGCGCCGGGACTCGACCGGGGCGTACACCGGGGTCCAGTCGACGGCGATGCCGCGTACGTGCAGCTGCGCGAGGGCAGCGAGGAAGGTGTCGGTTTCGGGGCGGTCCTTGCGGACTGCGGCGACCAGGCCCGCCTGGGCGGCGGGCTCGGTGAGCGTGTCGTGGGCCATCGCGGTGAGCACCGCGTCGGGGCCCAGCTCCAGGAGCGTCGAGACACCCTGCCCGGCCAGTGCGTTGAGGCCGTCGTGGAAGCGGACCGCCTCACGGACGTGCCGCACCCAGTACTCCGGGTCCTTCAGCTCGGCAGGCTCCGCCAGCTCACCGGTGAGGTTCGAGACGACGGGAAGCGTCGGATCCTGGTACGTCAGCTTGGCCGCGACCTCACGGAAATCGTCCAGGGCCGGGTCCATCAGGGGCGAGTGGAAGGCGTGGCTGACCTTCAGCCACTTCACCTTCCGGCCCTGGTCACGCAGGATCTGCTCCAGGCCTTCGAGGGCACCGCGCTCGCCGGACAGCACGATCTGGGACGGGCCGTTCACGGCGGCCACGCCGACGCGGTCCGACAGGCCGTCGAGCAGCGGCAGCACGTCCGCTTCCGCAGCCTGCACCGCCAGCATCGCGCCACCCTCGGGCAGCGCCTGCATCAACCGGCCACGCGCAGCCACCAGTTGGGCTGCATCTTCGAGGGACCACAGCCCCGCCACATACGCGGCCGCCAGCTCACCGATCGAATGCCCGCCCACGATCTCCGGACGGACCCCGAAGGACTCGGCCAGCCGGAACAGGGCGACCTCCACAGCGAACAGGGCGGGCTGCGCATAGCCGGTCTGCTCAAGCAGCTCGGCATCCGCACCGAACATCACGCTCTGGAGCGAACGTTCCATCCACGGATCAATATGGGCACACACCTCGTCCAACGCGTCCGCGAAGACCGGGAAGGTCTCGTACAACTCGCGGCCCATCCCGATCCGCTGGCTGCCCTGGCCCGTGAAGGCCACGCCGAGGCGGCCCTCAACCACCGCACCGGACACCACGCCCAGGCCGTCGGAGAAGAGCGCTTCGAGGCCGGTCAGGAACTCGTTCCGCTCCCGGCCGAAGAGCACCGCCCGGTGCTCGTGCACGGCGCGCCCCGACAGGAGCGACCAGCCCACGTCGACCGGGTCAAGACCTTCGTCGCCCGCGACGTGCTCGCGCAGCCGTTCGGCCTGCGCGCGGAGCGCGTCCGCGCTGCGTGCCGACACCAGCCACGGCACGGCCGTGACCGGTGCGACCGGCTCCACGGGCTCCGCCGACTCCTCGACCGGCGCCTGCTCCACGATCACGTGCGCGTTCGTACCGCTCACGCCGAAGGACGACACACCCGCGCGGCGCGGCGCGTCCCCGCGCCCGGCCCACTCACGAGCCTCCGTCAACAGCTCGACAGCACCCGCCGACCAGTCCACATGCGTGCTCGGCCGGTCGACGTGGAGCGTCTGCGGCAGCACGCCCTCCCGCATGGCGAGCACCATCTTGATGACACCGGCGACACCGGCGGCGGACTGCGTGTGGCCGATGTTGGACTTCACCGAGCCCAGCCACAGCGGCCGCTCGGCCGGGCGCTCCTGGCCGTAGGTGGCGAGGAGGGCCTGCGCCTCGATCGGGTCACCGAGAGTGGTGCCCGTGCCGTGGGCCTCGACGGCGTCGACATCGGCGGCCGTGAGACCCGCGTTGGCCAGGGCGGCACGGATGACGCGCTGCTGGGAAGGGCCGTTGGGGGCGGTCAGGCCGTTGGAGGCGCCGTCCTGGTTGACAGCGGAGCCCCGGAGGACCGCGAGGACCTGGTGGCCCTTGCGGCGTGCGTCCGACAGGCGCTCCAGGAGCAGCAGGCCCACGCCCTCACCCCAGCCGGTGCCGTCCGCCGCCTCCGCGAACGCCTTGCAACGGCCGTCGGCGGCCAGGCCGCGCTGGCGGCTGAACTCGATGAAGGCACCGGGGTTGGACATGACGGTCACGCCACCGGCGAGCGCGAGGTCGCACTCGCCCTGGCGCAGGGCCTGCGCGGCCAGGTGCATGGCGACGAGCGAGGACGAGCAGGCCGTGTCGACCGTGACGGCCGGGCCTTCGAGCCCGAACGCGTACGACAGACGGCCGGAGACGACGCTCGTGGCGCCGCCCGCCAGCAGATAGCCCTCGACGCCTTCGGGGGTCTCGCGCAGGCCGGAGCCGTAGCCCTGCGAGGAGGCGCCCACGAACACGCCCGCCTGGCTTCCGTGCAGGGCCGCCGGGTCGATGCCCGCGCGCTCGAACAGCTCCCAGGAGGTCTCCAGGAGGAGCCGCTGCTGCGGGTCCATGGCGAGGGCCTCGCGCGGCGAGATGCCGAAGAAGACGGGGTCGAACTGGTCGGCGTCGTAGAGGAATCCGCCCTGCCGGGCGTAGCTGGTGCCGCGGTTCGCGGGGTCGGCGTCGTAGAGGGCTTCGAGGTCCCAGCCGCGTCCGCCGGGGAAGTCGGACATCGCGTCCGCGCCCTCGGCGAGCAGGTGCCACAGGGCCTCGGGGCTGGTGACCCCGCCCGGGTAGCGGCAGCTCATGGACACGATGGCGATGGGGTCGTCGTCGACGTCCGCAACGCGCCGGGCCACGACCGGGGCGGCCTCGGCCTCCCCGACGAGCTGCGTGCGCAGGTATCCCGCGAGGACAGCCGACGTCGGGTAGTCGAAGACGAGGGTCGTGGGCAGCTTCAGGCCGGTGGCCGCGGCGAGCCGGTTGCGGACCTCCACCGCGGTCAGGGAGTCGAAGCCCAGCTCGCGGAAGGCGCGCGTCGGCTCGACCGCCTCGGCGCCCGCGTAGCCGAGCACAGCGGCCGCCTGCCCGCGTACCAGGTCGAGGAGTTGCCGCTCCTGCTCCGGCGCCGCGAGACCGGCGAGCCGTTCGGCCCACTCGGAGCCCGGGGCGCCCCGCTCGGCCGCGCCGGGCCGGGCGTCGTCGGGGTCGGCGAGCGCGCGCCGCACCTCCGGCAGGTCGCCGATGAGAGCGCTGGGCCGCACCGACGTGAACGAGGGCGCGAACCGCTCCCAGTCCACGTCGGCCACGGCCACGAACGTCTCGTCGTGCGCGACGGCCCCGGCGAGTGCGGCGACCGCCCGCTCCGGCGCCATCGCCGCGAGGCCGCGGCGGCGCAGGTGCTCCGTGCCCTCGTCCCCGGCCATGCCGCCGCCGGCCCACAGACCCCAGGCGATGGAGGTGGCGTGCAGGCCGCGGGCCCGGCGCGCCTCGGCGAGCGCGTCGAGGTAGGCGTTGGCGGCCGCGTAGGCGCCCTGGCCACCGCCGCCCCACACACCGGAGTTCGACGAGAAGAGCACGAACGCGTCGATGCCCTCGGAGTCGAGGAGTTCGTCGAGGTGCGCGGCGCCCGCAGTCTTCGCGCCGAACACCTCGGCGATGTCGGCGGCGGACATGCCGTCCAGCGGCTGCGTCTGCCCGACGCCCGCCGTGTGGAAGACGGACCGCAGAGTGTGTCCCTCGGCGGCCAGTTCGTCGAGGAGGCGCACGACGGCCTCCCGGTCGGCCACATCGCAGGCCGCGACGGTGACCTCGGCACCCAACTCCTCAAGCTCCGCCTGGAGTTCGGACGCGCCGGGCGCGTCGAGGCCGCGGCGACTGGTGAGCACCAGGTGCTCGACGCCCTCACGGGCCAGCCAGCGCGCCACGTGCCCGCCGATCGCCCCCGTACCACCGGTGATCAACGCGGTGCCGCGCGGCGCCCACGGCCCGGCCTGCTCGGCGGTCTCGGACCGCACGAGGCGGCGCACGGCGACGCCGGAGCCGCGCACGGCGAGCTGGTCCTCGTCCTCGATCCCCGCGAGGGCGGCGGTGAAGCGCGCGCCCGCCCGGGTGTCGTACGACGCCGACAGATCGATGAGACCGCCCCAGCGGTCCGGGTACTCAAGGGCCACGACCCGGCCGAGGCCCCACAGCTGGGCCTGCGCCGGACTCTCGACGCGGTCGCTGCGACCGGTCGACACCGCGCCCCGGGTCACCGCCCACAGCCGGGCGCCGACGCCCGCGTCGCCGAGGGCCTGCACCAGAGCCACGGTTCCCGCCAGACCGGCAGGCACGCCCGCGTGCTCCGCGTGCGCCGACTCCTCGAAGCCGAGCAGCGACACCACACCGGCGAACTCCGCACCGGCGAACTCCCGCAGCCGGAAGGCCAGCGCCTCACGCGTCAACTCCGCTGCCGTGAGCCGCAGTTCCACCGCGTGCGCGCCAGAGCGCGCCAGGGCTTCGCTGACGCCCGCCGTCCACGGGTGGTCCCCTGCGCTCTCCGGCAGGACGAGCAGCCACCGCCCGGACAGGGCGGACGTCGCCAGGGAACTGTTCGCGAGCGGCTTCCAGGTCACGGCGTAGCGCCAGGCGTCGATCTCGGACCGCTCGCGGCGCTGCCGCCGCCAGGAGGAAAGCAGCGGGAGGACGGCGCCGAGTTCGGCGGCGGAGCCGTCCGCCACCTCCAGCTCGGCGGCGAGCTGTTCCAGGTCCTCGCGCTCGACGGCCTCCCAGAACCTGGACTCCACCTCGTCCACGGCGAGCGGTCCGCCGGGGTCCGCGTCCGCGAACTCGGGCCAGTAGTGCTGCCGCTGGAAGGCGTAGGTGGGCAGGTCGGCGACGATGCGGGCGCCGGGGAGGAGGGCCTTCCAGTCCAGCTCGGCGCCGTGCGTGTGGGCTTCGGCCAGGGAAGCCATGAGGCGGTCGGCGCCGCCCTCGTCGCGCCGGAGGGAGCCGAGGGTGGCGGCCTGGCTGTCGGTCGCGTCGATGGTGGCCTGCACCGGGACCGTCAGGACCGGGTGCGGGCTCATCTCCAAGAAGAGGCCGTGGCCCTCAGCGAGCAGGCCACGGGTGGCGTGCTCGAAGAGGACCGTCTGACGCAAGTTGCGGTACCAGTAGCCGCCGTCCATGGAGACGTCCAGCCACGAACCGGTCAGCGTGGAGAACAGCGGGACCTCAGCGGCCTGCGGAGCCACCTCCGCCAGTGCCTCACCGATCTGCGCCTCGATCTCCTCCACGTACGCGGAGTGCGAGGCGTAGTCCACGGGGATCGTACGGGCGCGGATGTCCTGGCCGACGCACTGCGCGACCAGCTCCTCCAGCGCCTCCGGCTCACCGGAGACCACGACCTGGGCAGGCCCGTTGACGGCCGCGACCGAGATGCGGTCACCCCACGCCGTCAGCAGCTCCCGTACCTCGGCCTCGGGCAGCGGCACCGACACCATGCCGCCCTTACCCGACAGCTCACGAATCGCCAGGCTCCGCAGCGCCACCACACGAGCCGCATCCCGCAGGGACAGAGCCCCCGCGACGCACGCAGCAGCGATCTCACCCTGACTGTGACCGACGACAGCCGCAGGCTTCACCCCGGCCGCCTGCCACACCGCAGCCAACGACACCATCACCGCGAACAACACCGGCTGAACCACATCCACCCGGTCGAAGTGCTCGCCGCCCAGCTCCTCCAGCAAGTCCCAGTCCACGAACTCACCGAGCGCCTCAGCGCACTCCCGCATCCGCTCGGCGAAGACAGGGCTGGACTCCAGCAGTTCCACCGCCATCCCGACCCACTGCGAACCCTGCCCCGGGAACACGAACACCGGACGGACCGTCCCGCCCAGTACGCGGCCCGTGACCACACCCTGAGCGGCGCCCTCGCCCCCGGCGAGGTGTTCGAGCCCGGCGAGGAGGTCCTCGCGGTCGCAGCCGAGGACGACGCCCCGGTGCTCGAACCGCGAACGGGCCGCGGTGAGCGTCCAGGCCAGGTCGCGGAGGACCGGCTCGGTGTCCGCGAGGAGGTGGGCACGCAGCCGGGCCGCCTGGGCCCGCAGCGCCTCGGGCGTCTTCGCGGAGAGGGCGAGGGGCACCACGGACGCCAGGGGCGCGGGGCCTCCGGTCGCCTCGTCCTCGCGGACCGGCTCGTCGGCCGTCGGTGCCTGCTCCACGATGACGTGGGCGTTGGTGCCGCTCACGCCGAAGGAGGAGACGCCCGCGCGGCGCGGGCCGCCGCCGTCCCGCTCGGCCCACTCGCGGGCCTCGGTGAGGAGCTCGACGGCGCCCTCGGACCAGTCCACCTGCGGGGTCGGCTCGTCCACGTGCAGGGTCTGCGGGAGCACTCCGTTCCGCATCGCCATGACCATCTTGATGACACCGGCGACACCGGCCGCGGCCTGGGTGTGGCCGATGTTCGACTTCAGGGAGCCGAGCCACAGCGGGCGGTCGGCCGCACGCTCCTTGCCGTACGTCGCGATGAGGGCCTGCGCCTCGATCGGGTCGCCGAGGGTGGTGCCGGTGCCGTGGGCCTCGACGGCGTCGACGTCCTCCGTGGAGAGCCCGGCGCTGGCGAGGGCGGCGCGGATCACGCGCTGCTGCGAGGGCCCGTTGGGGGCGGTCAGGCCGTTGCTCGCGCCGTCCTGGTTGACGGCGGAGCCCCGGACGACCGCCAGGACCCGGTGGCCCTTGCGGCGGGCGTCGGAGAGGCGCTCCAGGAGCAGCAGGCCGACGCCTTCGCCCCAGCCGGTGCCGTCGGCGGCGGCCGCGAAGGACTTGCAGCGGCCGTCGGCGGCGAGCCCTCGCTGGCGGCTGAACTCGATGAACGTACCGGGGGTCGACATGACGGCGACGCCGCCCGCGAGGGCCATGTCGCACTCGCCCTGCCGCAGTGCCTGCGCCGCCAGGTGCAGGGCCACGAGCGACGAGGAGCAGGCCGTGTCGACGGTCACCGCCGGGCCTTCGAGGCCGAAGGTGTACGAGATGCGGCCGGAGGCGACGCTCGCGGCGCTGCCGTTGCCGACGTAGCCCTCCAGGTCGTCGAGGCCGCCGGGGGCGCTCAGGAGGTGGGTGGCGTAGTCGTTGTACATGACGCCGACGAACACGCCGGTCGCGCTGCCGCGTGCCGTCGCCGGGTCGATGCCCGCGCGTTCGAACGCCTCCCAGGTGGTCTCAAGAAGGAGCCGCTGCTGGGGGTCGATGGACAGGCCCTCGCGCGGCGAGATGCCGAAGAAGGCCGGGTCGAAGTCGGCGGCGTCGTAGAGGAAGCCGCCCTCGCGCGTGTAGAAGGAACCGGCGCTGTCCGGGTCGGGGTCGTAGAGCGCGTCGACGTCCCACCCGCGGTCGGCGGGCAGGTCGCCGATGGCGTCGACGCCGTCGGCGGCCAGGCGCCAGAGGTCCTCGGGGGTGGTGACGCCGCCCGGGTAGCGGCAGCTCATGGAGACGATCACGATGGGGTCGTCGTCCTCGGGAGCCGTGCCCGCGGTCGTCCGGGCCGTGCCCTTCGGCAGGGTCGCCGCGTCCGTGCCCAGGAGCTCTTCGAGGACGTGCCGGGCGAGGACGGTGGCGGCCGGGTAGTCGAAGGCGAGCGTCGCGGGCAGGCGCAGGCCCGTCGCGGCGGTGAGGCGGTTGCGCAGTTCGACGGCGGTGAGCGAGTCGAAGCCGACCTCGCGGAAGGCGCGGTCGGGCGCGATGGCGTCGGCGGACGGGTAGCCGAGGACGGCGGCGGCGTGGCCGCGCACCAGCGTGAGGACCTCCTCCTCGCGGTCCGCCTCCGGCAGGGCCGCGATGTGCTGGGCGAGGGCGGAGCCCTCCTGCTGCCCGGCGGCGGCCGCGGTGCGCCGCTGGGGCGCGCGGACCAGGGTGCGCAGGAGCGGCGGCACGCCGTCGGACGCGGCGCGGGCGCGCAGGCCCGCGAGGTCCAGGCGGACCGGCACGGTCAGCGGGTGGCCCGCGGCGTGGGCGGCGTCGAAGAGGGCGAGGCCCTCGGCGCTGGTGAGGGGGGCCGCTCCGGCGCGCGTCCTGCGGTCCAGCTCACCCGCGCCCAGGTGGGCCGTCATCTCGCTGGCCTGGGCCCACAGGCCCCAGGCGAGGGACGTCGCGGGCAGGCCCTGGGACCTGCGGTGGTGGGCGAGGGCGTCGAGGAAGGCGTTGGCGGCCGCGTAGTTGGCCTGGCCGGGGGTGCCGAAGACACCGGCGGCCGAGGAGAACAGGACGAAGGCGGAGAGGTCCAGGCCCGCGGTCAGCTCGTGCAGGTGCAGCGCCGCGTCGGCCTTGGGCCGCAGGACGGTGTCCAGGCGCTCGGGCGTCAGGGCGGTGACCACGCCGTCGTCCAGGGCACCGGCCACGTGCACGACCGCCGAGAGCCCGGCGCCGGTCTCGTCCAGGAGGGCGGCGAGCGCGGCCCGGTCGGCCGTGTCGCAGGCGGCGAGCCGCACGCGGGCGCCCGACTCCGCGAGCTCCGCGCGGAGTTCGGCGGCGCCGGGCGCGGCCTCGCCCCGGCGCGAGACGAGGAGCAGGTCCCGTACGCCGTGCCGGGTCACGAGGTGGCGGGCCACCAGGCCGCCCAGGGTGCCCGTACCGCCGGTGATCAGGACGGTGCCGTCACCCCACGAGCCGTCACCGGTCTCGCTGTTTCCGGTGGTCTCCGGGAGCGGTACGCGGGTCAGGCGCGGGGCGCGCAGCGCGCCCTCGCGGACCGCGAGTTCGGGCTCGTCGGCGGCGAGCGCGGCGGCCACCGGGGCGCCGTCGGTCCCGGCCGGGTCGAGGTCGAGCAGGGCGAAGCGGTCCGGATGCTCGGACTGCGCGGAGCGCAGCAGGCCCCAGACGGCGGCGGCCACGGGGTCCGGCGCGTCGGCGCCGGCCGCTACGGCGCCGCGCGTCACCACGGCGAGGCGGGACGCCTCGAACCGCTCGTCACCGAGCCAGCCCTGCACGGCGTCGAGCGCGCGCTCCAGCAGGGGCCGTACGGCGTCGAGTTCGACCGTGCCGCCCGGCCCGTCGGCGGACGGAGTCTCCGGGAACAGCGGCAGGAGCACGGTCGCGGGCAGGTCGGCGCCCGCGTCGAGCGCGGCGGTGAGGGCGTCCAGGTCGGCGTACGTCCGCCGGGCGGAGAGCGGCGCGCCGGAGGCGGCGTCGCCCAGGAGGGCCACGGAGGCGAGCTGCTCGTCCGTCGTCGCCGGGGCGTCGACGGGCGTCCACTCCACCTGGAAGAGCGCGTCGAGGCGGGGCCCGCCGGTCAGCTGCTCCTCGGACAGGGCGCGCAGCGCGAGGGACCCGACGGAGACCACGGGCTGACCGGTGGCGTCGGCGGCCAGCACGGCCACGGTGTCGGTGCCCGCCGACGTCACGCGCACCCGCAGGGTGGTCGCGCCGGTGGCGTGCAGGGTGACGTCCGACCAGACGAAGGGCAGGTGTGCGCGGTCGGTGCGCTCGATGAAGTCACCGAGGCCGATCGCGTGCAGCGCGGCGTCGAAGAGCGCCGGGTGCAGCCCGAAGGCCTCCGTGTCGGCGTGTGCCTCCTGCGGGAGTTCGACCTCCGCATAGACGTCGTCGCCCCGGCGCCAGGCGGCGCGCAGGCCCTGGAAGAGCGGGCCGTAGCCGTGGCCGTTGACGGTGAGGCGCTCGTACAGGTCGGTCACGTCGAGGCGCTCGGCCCGGGCGGGCGGCCACGCGGACAGCTCTCCGGCCTCCGCGGACGGCTCCGCGGGAGCGGCGGGCAGCAGGCTGCCGGTGAAGTGCCGCGTCCAGGGAGTGTCGTCGCTGTCGTCCTGCGGGCGCGCGAACAGGCTCAGCTCGCGCCGCCCGGAGCCGTCGGGGCCGCCGACGGAGATCTGGAGCTGGACGGCGCCCTGCTCCGGAACGACGAGGGGGGCTTCCAGGGTCAGCTCTTCGAGGTGGCCGCAGCCGACCTCGTCGCCCGCGCGCAGGGCGAGTTCGACGTAGGCCGTGCCGGGCAGCAGGATCGCGCCGTCCACCGCGTGGTCGACGAGCCAGGGGTGGGTCTGCGTCGAGAGCCGCCCCGTGAAGAGGTGCCCCTCCGCACCCGCGAGCGACACGGCGGCCCCGAGCAGCGGGTGCCCGGCGGCGCGCAGGCCCGCGAACACCACGTCACCGGCGCCCGCCGGGGCGGCCTTCGGCCAGTAGCGCTCGCGCTGGAAGGGGTACGTGGGCAGGTCGACGGTCGTGCGCGTGCCGGGGAGGAGGGCCTTCCAGTCCAGCTCGGCACCGTGCGCGTGGGCTTCGGCGAGGGAGGCGGCGAAGCGGTCGGCGCCCCCGTCGTCGCGTCGGAGGGAGCCGAGGGTGGCGGCCTGGCTGTCGGTCGCGTCGATCGTCGCCTGCACCGGGACGGTGAGCACCGGGTGCGGGCTCATCTCCAGGAACAGACCATGGCCCTCGGCGAGCAGGCCTCGGGTGGCGTGCTCGAAGAGCACGGTCTGACGCAGGTTGCGGTACCAGTAGCCGCCGTCCATCGGCGTCCCGTCCAGCCACGAACCGGTCAGCGTGGAGAACAGCGGGACCTGAGCCTCCTGCGGGCTCACACCCTCAAGCGCCTCCAGGATCTGCGCCTCGATCTCCTCCACGTACGAGGAGTGCGACGCGTAGTCCACGGGGATCGTACGGGCACGGATGTCCTGCCCGACGCACTGCGCGACCAGCTCCTCCAACGCCTCCGGCTCACCGGAAACCACCACCTGAGCCGGGCCATTGACAGCCGCGACCTCGATCCGGCCCTCCCAACCCGCAACCAGCTCACGGACCTCGGCCTCGGGCAGCGGCACCGACACCATGCCGCCCTTACCCGACAGCTCACGAATCGCCAGGCTCCGCAGCGCCACCACACGAGCCGCATCCCGCAGCGAGAGCACGCCCGCGACGCACGCGGCAGCGATCTCACCCTGACTGTGACCGACGACAGCCGCAGGCTCCACCCCGGCCGCCTGCCAGACAGCAGCCAGCGACACCATCACCGCGAACAACACCGGCTGAACCACATCGACACGGTCGAACCGGTCGCCGCTCAACTCCTCAAGCAAGTCCCAGTCCACGAACTCGCCGAGCGCCTCCGCACACTCCCGCATCCGCTCCGCGAACACCGGCGAATCGTCGAGCAGTTCACGCGCCATCCCGGCCCACTGCGAACCCTGCCCCGGGAACACGAACACCGCACGACCCGCACCACTCACCGCACGACCCGTGACCACACCACCCGCCGCGGCATCGCCCTCAGCAAGCCGCTCAAGGCCCGCGAGGAGCTCCTCGCGGTCACGGCCCAGGACGACACCCCGGTGCTCGAACCGCGCACGGGCCACGGCGAGCGTCCGGGCCAGGTCGTCGGTGCCGGACTCGGGGTGGGTCTGGAGGTGGGCGCGCAGGCGGGCCGCCTGGGCGTGGAGCGCCTCGGGGGTCTTCGCGGAGAGGGCGAGGGGCACCACGCCCGGGAGGACGGGCGTCGCGGAGGGCTCTTCGGCCGTCGGCTCCTCGACGGGCGGCGCCTGCTCGACGATGACGTGGGCGTTGGTGCCGCTGACGCCGAAGGAGGAGATGCCCGCGCGGCGCGGGCCGCCGTCCTCGCGCTCGGCCCACTCCCGGGGCCCCGTGAGGAGTTCGACGGCGCCCGCCGTCCAGTTCACCTCGGGCGAGGGCTCGTCCACGTGCAGGGTCTGCGGCAGGACGCCGTGGCGCATGGCCAGGACCATCTTCATGAGGCCCGCGACGCCGGCGGCGGCCTGGGTGTGGCCGATGTTGGACTTGATGGACCCCAGCCACAGGGGCTGTCCGCCCTCGGGCCGCTCCTGGCCGTACGTGGCGAGCAGGGCCTGCGCCTCGATGGGATCGCCCAGGGTGGTTCCGGTGCCGTGGGCCTCGACCGCGTCGACGTCGGCGGGCGTGAGGCGGGCGTTGGCGAGGGCCTGCATGATGACGCGCTGCTGGGACGGGCCGTTGGGGGCGGTGAGGCCGTTGCTCGCGCCGTCCTGGTTGATGGCGGAGCCCCGGACGACCGCGAGGACGGGGCGGCCCGCGCGGCGCGCGTCGGAGAGGCGCTCGACGAGGAGCATGCCGACGCCCTCGCCCCAGCCGGTGCCGTCGGCGGCGGCCGCGAACGCCTTGCAGCGGCCGTCGGCGGCCAGGCCCTGCTGGCGGCTGAACTCGGTGAACACGCCGGGCGTGGAGATGACGGTGACGCCCGCCACGAGGGCCATGCCGCACTCGCCCTGGCGCAGTGCCTGCACGGCGAGGTGCAGGGCGACCAGGGACGAGGAGCAGGCCGTGTCGACGGTGAGGGCGGGGCCTTCGAGGCCGAGGGTGTAGGCGATGCGGCCGGACTCGACGGCGGCCGCGTTGCCGGTGCTCACATAGCCCTCGACGTCCTCCTCGGCTTCGAAGAGGAGCGGGGCGTAGTCCTGGCCGTTGGTGCCGACGAACACGCCGGTGCGGCTGCCGCGGACCGTCGCGGGGTCGATGCCCGCGCGCTCGAACGCCTCCCACGCGGTCTCCAGGAGGAGCCGCTGCTGCGGGTCCATCGCCAGGGCCTCGCGCGGGGATATGCCGAAGAATGCCGCGTCGAATTCCGCGACCCGGTCGAGGAATCCGCCGTGGGCCGTGGAGCTGGTGCCCTGCTTTCCGGCGGCATCCGGGTCGTAGAGCGACTCCAGGTCCCAGTTGCGGTCGGTGGGCAGCCCCGAAATGGCGTCGCGCCCCTCGGCGAGCAGTCGCCACAGATCTTCCGGGCCGCCCACACCGCCGGGGAAGCGGCAGCTCATCGCGGTTATCGCGATGGGCTCCTGCGCAGCGGCCTCGACGTCCTTCAGACGTTGCTGCGTCTGATGCAGGTCCGCCGAAACCCACTTGAGATAGTCGCGCAGCGTCTCTTCATTCGCCATCAAATGTCACCTGTTCAGGACGTGTGCCGCACCTGCTGGCATACAACGGACCTGTCCGCAGCCGTTTTCTCGATGACGCTATGAGGGCGCTATAAGACCAACAACCCCTACCCTCCCCCTACCCGCCCCTACCGGATTTCCGCGAAATGCGGCCGGAGGGCGGGTGCGATAAAGGGGGCGGATAGGGGCTGTCAGTTCAATTAACTACCGTTACCCAAAGCTACCGGTCGTTTCAACCCCTGCCGAGTTGCTTCTTGATGAATTCGAGCATCTCGTCGTCGCTCGCGGAGGCCAGTTGCTCGCTGACGTCGCCGCCGGCGCCGCTCTCGTCGGCCGCGCCGGAGGGCCGCGCATCGCCGTTCTTCCAGCGGTCGAGCGCCGCCTGGAGCCGCACCGCCACCTTCGTACGGGTGATCTCGTCGGCCGATCCGACGGCGGCGAGGCTGCCTTCGAGCCGGTCCAGGTCGCCGAGCAGCAGGGTCGCGGGGTCGGCGGCGTCGGGGGCGAGTTCGGTGCGCAGGCAGTCGGCGAGGGCCGTGGGCGTCGGGTGGTCGAAGACCACCGTGGCGGGCAGGACGAGGCCGGTGAGGGCGTTGACGCGGTTGCGCAGTTCGACGGCGGTGAGGGAGTCGAAGCCCAGCTCGCGGAAGGCGCGGGTGGGTTCGACGGCGGCCGCACCGCTGTAGCCGAGCACGGCCGCGACCTGCTCGCACACCAGGTCGAGCAGCAGCCGCTCCTGCTCGGGCCTGCCCAGGGCGGCGAGCCGCGCCGCCAGGTCCGGGGCCCCTGCCGCCTGCCCGGCGCCGCCTTCGGTGGCGGCACCGGCGAGGCGCCGCACCTCCGGCAGTTCGGCGTAGAGCCTGCTGGGCCGGACCGTGGTGAACGCGGGTGCGTACTGCGGCCAGTCGATGTCGGCGACCAGCGCGGCCGTGCGGTCGTGGGCGAGGAGCCGGTGCAGGGCGGCGATCGCCCGGTCCGGGTCGAGCGGCGGGATCATCCCGCCGCGCAGCCGCTCGGCGGCGACGCCCTCGGCGGCCATGCCGCTGCCCGCCCACGGGCCCCACGCCACGGAGGTGGCGGTCAGGCCCCGGGCCCTGCGGGCGTGCGCGAGCCCGTCGAGGAAGGCGTTGGCGGCGGCGTAGCTGCCCTGTCCGGGGCCGCCGGCGACTCCGGCGAAGGACGAGAAGAGCACGAACGCCGACAGGTCGAGGCCCGCGGTCAGCTCGTCCAGGTTCCGGGCCGAGGTGGCCTTGGCGCGGAAGACGGTGGCGAACCGTTCGGCGGTCATCCCGTCGAGCACGCCGTCGTCGAGGACGCCCGCCGCGTGGAACACGGCGGTGAGCGGCGCGTCGGCGGGGACGGCGTCGAGGACGCGGGCGAGCGCGTCGCGGTCGGCGGCGTCGCAGGCCGCGAGGGTCACGCGGACGCCCGACTCCTCCAGTTCGGCCCGGAGTTCCCCGGCGCCGGGCGCCTCGGCGCCGCGTCGGCTGGTGAGCACCAGGTGCTCGGCGCCCTCACGGGCCAGCCAGCGTGCCACGTGCCCGCCCAGGGCTCCCGTGCCGCCGGTGACGAGCACGGTGCCGCGCGGGGTCCAGCCGGTGGCGTGCGCGTCGTCGAGGGGCGCGCGCACCACGCGGCGTGCGAACGCGCCGGAGCCGCGCACCGCCACCTGGTCCTCGTCCGCGTGGGCGCCGCCGAGGACGCGGGCGAGCCGGGCCGCCGCCGCGGTGTCCGCCGCCTCGGGCAGGTCGACGAGGCCGCCCCAGCGCTCGGGGTGCTCCAGGGCGGCGACGCGGCCGAGGCCCCACAGCGCGGCCCGCTCGGGAGCGGTGTGGCCGTCGGCGGCGCCCACGGCGACGGCGTCGCGCGTCGCGCACCACAGGGGTGCGTCGACGCCCGTGTCGCCGAGGGCCTGGATCAGCGCGAGGGTGAGCGCGGCGTCGCCGTCGACCGCCCCGTCGGTGGGTGCGTCGGCCGCGAGCAGCGACAGTACGCCGTGGAAGTCCTGGGCGGTGTCTCCGGCCGCCGCGCGCAGGAGTTCCGCGACGGTGTGGCGGTCGGTGGCGTGGCCGGGCACCTCCACGGTGACCAGGCGCACGCCGCGCTCGGCCGCCAGCGCGGCGACGGCCGTGCTCCACGGCGCGTCCGCGCGGCCTTCCGGCACGACGAGGAGCCAGCTGCCCGTGAGGTCACCGGCCGCCGTCTCGGTGAGCGGGGTCCAGGACTCGCGGTAGCTCCACCTGTCGAGCGCGGAGCTCTCGCGCCGCTGCCTGCGCCAGGCCGTGAGGGCGGGCAGGACGTCGGTCAGCGGGGCGTCGTCCGGCACGGCCAGGGTCTTGGCGAGCTCGGTGAGGTCCTCGCTCTCCACGGTCTCCCAGAACCGCGACTCCACCTCGTCCGCCGCCACGGGGCGGTCCGTGTCCGCCGCCGCGTCCGCCGTCTCCAGCCAGTAGTGCTCGTGCTGGAAGGCGTACGTGGGCAGCTCGACGCGGCGCCGTGCGTCGGCCGGTGCGTACAGCGGGGTCCAGTCGACGTCGGCGCCGCGTACGTGCAGCTGCGCCAGGGCCGTCAGGAAGGTGTCGGGCTCGGGGCGGTCCTTGCGGACGGCGGCGACCAGGCCCGCCTGCGCGGCGGGGTCCGTGACCGTGTCGTGGGCCATCGCGGTGAGGACGGCGTCCGGGCCGAGTTCGAGGAAGGTCGAGACGCCCTGCCCGGTGAGGGCGTTGAGGCCGTCGTGGAAGCGGACCGCCTCGCGGATGTGGCGGACCCAGTACTCGGGGTCCTTCAGCTCGGCGGGATCCGCCAGTTCACCGGTGAGGTGGGAGACGACCGGCAGGACGGGGTCCGCGTACGTCAGGTCTTCGGCGACCTTGCGGAAGTCCTCCAGGGCCGGGTCCATCAGGGGCGAGTGGAAGGCGTGGCTGACCTTCAGCCACTTCACCTTCCGGCCGTCACCACGCAGGGTCTCTGCCAGGCCTTCGAGGGCGGCCCGGTCGCCGGAGAGCACCAGCTGCGCGGGTCCGTTGACGGCGGCCACGCCCACGCGGTCCGCCACGTCGGCGAGGAGCGGCAGCACGTCGGCCTCGGCGGCCTGGACGGCCAGCATCGCGCCGCCGTCGGGCAGGGCCTGCATCAACCGGCCCCGCGCCGCGACCAGTTGGGCCGCATCTTCGAGGGACCACAGTCCGGCCACGTACGCGGCAGCCAGCTCGCCGATGGAGTGACCGCCGACGACCTCGGGGCGGACGCCGAAGGACTCGGCCAGCCGGTACAGGGCGACTTCCATCGCGAACAGCGCGGGCTGCGCGTAGCCCGTCTGCTCAAGGAGGTCGGCGTCCGTGCCGAACATCACGCTCTGGAGCGAACGCTCTATCCACTGATCAGTATGGGCGCAGACCTCGTCCAGTGCGTCCGCGAAGACCGGGAAGGTCTCGTACAGCTCCTTGCCCATCCCGATGCGCTGGCTGCCCTGACCGGTGAACAGGACGGCGAGGCGGCCCTCGGTGACCGTGCCCGCGACGGCGCCCGAGGGCGTGCCGGAGGCCAGTGCGTCGAGGCCGCTCAGGAAGTCCGCCCGCTCGCGGCCGAGGACGACGGCCCGGTGTTCGAGGAGCGAGCGGCCCGTGGCGAGGGACCAGCCCACGTCGGCGAGGGCCGCCGGGTCCGCGGCGAGGGCGGGGTCGGCGACGAGGCGCTCCCGCAGCCGCCCGGCCTGGGCGCGCAGGGCGTCCGCGCTGCGCGCCGAGACCTGCCACGGCACCGGGCCGGTGCCCGCGGGCCGCGACGGCTCGGCGGCTGCCTTGGCGCGGCGGGGCGCCTGCTCGACGACGACGTGCGCGTTGGTGCCGCTGACGCCGAAGGAGGAGACGCCCGCGCGGCGCGGGCCGCCCCGGTCGGGCCAGTCGCGGGCCTGGGTGAGCAGTTCGACGGCTCCGGCCGACCAGTCGACGTGGGTGCTCGGCCGGTCGACGTGGAGCGTCCTGGGCAGGACGCCGTGGCGCATGGCCATGACCATCTTGATGACACCGGCGACACCGGCGGCGGCCTGGGTGTGGCCGATGTTGGACTTCACCGAGCCGAGGAGCAGCGGCTGGCCGGCGGGCCGGTCCTGGCCGTAGGTGGCGATGAGGGCCTGGGCCTCGATGGGGTCGCCGAGCGCGGTGCCCGTGCCGTGGCCCTCGACGGCGTCGATCTGCTCGGACGCGAGACGGGCGTTGGCGAGGGCCTGGGTGATCACGCGTTGCTGGGAGGGGCCGTTGGGGGCGGTGAGGCCGTTGCTGGCGCCGTCCTGGTTCACGGCGGAACCCCGGACGACCGCGAGCACTTCGTGGCCGTTGCGGCGCGCGTCGGACAGGCGCTCCAGGAGCAGCAGGCCCGCTCCCTCGCCCCAGCCGGTGCCGTCGGCGGCGTCGGCGTACGGCTTGCAGCGGCCGTCGCCCGCGAGGCCGCCCTGGCGGGAGAACTCGTCGAAGGCGCCCGCGGTCGCCATGACGGTGACGCCGCCCGCGAGGGCGAGGTCGCACTCGCCCTGGCGCAGCGCCTGCGCCGCCAGGTGCAGGGCGACCAGGGACGAGGAGCAGGCCGTGTCGACGGTGACGGCCGGGCCCTCCAGGCCGAAGGAGTAGGCGAGGCGGCCGGAGATGACGCTCCCGGACGTGCCGGTCATCAGGTGTCCCTCGACGCCTTCGGGGACGCTGTCGAGCCCGGTCGCGTACCCCTGGAAGCCCGAGCCGATGAACACGCCGGTGGAGCTGGAGCGCAGGGACTTGGGAGCGATGCCGATGCGTTCGAACAGCTCCCAGCCGGTCTCCAGGAGGAGCCGCTGCTGCGGGTCCATCGCCAGGGCCTCGCGCGGGGAGATCCCGAAGAGTCCGGCGTCGAACTCGGAGGCGTCGTAGACGAAGCCGCCCTCGGGCTTGTAGCGGGCGGCGCCGTCGAGGTCCCAGCCGCGGTCGGCGGGGAAGACGGAGATGGCGTCCGTGCCGTCGACGAGGAGCTGCCACAGGGCCTCGGGGGTGTTTGCGCCGCCGGGGAAGCGGCAGCTCATCGAGACGATGGCGATCGGGTCGTCGGCGACGTCGGCGGGCTGTGCCAGCGGGGCCGGGGCCGCCGTGGCGGCGGTGGCGCCGCCGGTGAGTTCGCCCAGCAGGTGCCGGGCGAGGACGTCCGGCGACGGGTGGTCGAAGACCGCGGTGGCGGGCAGCTGGACCTCGGTGGCCGCGGTGAGCCGGTTGCGCAGCTCGACCGCCGTGAGCGAGTCGAAGCCCAGCTCGCGGAAGGCGCGGGTGGGTTCGACGGCTTCGGCGCCGGCGTAGCCGAGCGCGGCGGCCGCCTCGGTCCGCACCAGGTCGAGCACGAGGCGCTGCCGCTCGGCCTCCGGGTGGCCCGCGAGCTCGGCGGCCCACGCCGACAGGGGCGCGGCGTCGCCCGCCGCGGCGGCCGTGGCGCGGCCGGTCGGCCGGGGGCGGAGTTCGGGCAGGGCGCCGAGGAGCGGGCTCGGCCTGGCGGCGGTGAACGCGGGCGCGAAGCGCTCCCAGTCCACGTCCGCCACCGTCAGGCAGGTCTCGTCGAGGGCGAGGGCCTGGGCGAGCGCGCCGACGGCGAGGTCCGGCACGAGCAGGCCCACGCCGCGGCGGCGCAGGTGCTCCTCCGCCTCGGCGGTGGCGGCCATGCCGGTGCCGCCCCAGGCGCCCCAGGCGAGCGAGGTCGCGCTCTGGCCGCGGGCGCGGCGCCGCTCGGCGACGGCGTCGAGGAAGGTGTTGGCGGCGCCGTATCCGGCCTGGCCGCCGCTGCCCCAGACGGCAGCGATGGACGAGAAGAGCACGAAGGCGTCGAGCTCCGCGTCGGCGAGGAGCGCGTCGAGGTGGGCGGCGCCCGCTGCCTTGGCGGCCAGCGCCACGTGCAGGTCGGCGGGGGTGGTGTCGGTGAGGGCGAGCGCCGGGCTGACGCCCGCGGCGTGGAAGACGGAGCGGACGGTGTGTCCGTCGGCCGCGAGGCCGTCGAGGAGTGCTGCGACGGCTTCGCGCTCCGCCACGTCGCAGGCGGCGACGGTGACGGTCGTACCCAAGTCCTCCAGTTCCGCCTTCAGTTCGGCGGCGCCGGGCGCGTCCGGGCCGCGGCGGCTGGTGAGCACCAGGTGTTCGGCGCCCTCGCGGGCCAGCCAGCGCGCCACGTGCGCGCCGAGCGCCCCGGTGCCGCCGGTGATCAGGGCGGTGCCGCGCGGCGTCCACTGCTCCGCCGGGCGGGCGTCGAGGGGCGCGTGGGCGAGGCGGCGGGCGAAGACGCCTGAGCCGCGCACGGCGAGCTGGTCCTCGGTGCCGGAGTCGCCGTCGGTCGCGGGGATGCCCGCGAGGACGGCGGTGAGCCGGGCCCCGGCGCGGGCGTCAGGGGCCTGCGGCAGGTCGACGAGGCCGCCCCAGCGCTCGGGGTGCTCCAGGGCGACGACGCGGCCGAGGCCCCACAGCTGGGCCTGGGCGGTGCTCGTCAGGCGGTCGCTGCGGCCGGTGGAGACGGCGCCGTGCGAGACGGCCCACAGGCGCGCCTCGATGCCGGTGTCCTCGAGGGCGCGCACCAGCGCGACGGTGCCCGCGAGCCCGGCGGGCACGGCGGGGTGGTCCGCGAGAGGAGTCTCGTCGAGGGCGAGCAGGGAGACGACGCCTGCGGGCTCGTCCCCGTCCCGCGTGTGCGCGCGCAGCCGTTCGGCGAGAGCGTCGGTGGTCAACTCTGCTTCAGTGACCCGGAGTTCGACGGATTCGACTCCGGCGCGGGTCAGGGCGTCGGTGACGCCCTGCGTCCACGGGTGCGCGGCCGCGCCCTCGGGCACGACGACCAGCCAGCGGCCGGTGAGGGCCGGGGCGGGCAGGCCGCCGGTCAGGGGCTTCCAGGTGACGCGGTAGCGCCAGGCGTCCACGGTGGAGCGCTCGCGGCGCTGCCGCCGCCACGACGACAGGACGGGCAGGACGGCACCGAGTTCGGCGGCGGAGCCGTGCGCCACCTCCAGCTCGGCGGTGAGCTGCTCCAGGTCCTCGCGCTCCACGGCCTCCCAGAAGCGGGCGTCCGTGTCGTCGGCGGCGGGCTGGGCCGCACCGCCCGGTGCGCGCCCGTCGACGAGCCAGAAGTGCTCGTGCTGGAAGGCGTACGTGGGCAGGTCGACGTCGGCGCGGGCGCCGGGGAAGAGGGCCGCCCAGTCCAGCTCGACGCCGTGGACGTGCGCCTCGGCGATCGCGGCCGCGAGGCGGTGCGTGCCGCCCCCGGTGCCGCGGGGCGCGCCGAGCACGACCGCCGGGCCGTCGGCCCCGACGGCCCCGCGCAGCGCGTCGCCGAGGACCGGGTGCGGGCCGACCTCGGCGAACAGGCCGTGGCCCGCGGCGAGCAGACCGGTGACGGCCTGCTCGAAGAGGGGCTCCTGCCGCTGGTTGCGGCGCCAGTACCCGGCGTCCATGGGGGTGCTGTCGGTCAGCCACTCCCCCGTGGTCGTGGAGTACAGGGGTACGTCGGCGGGGCGCGGGGCGAGGGCGGCGAGCGCGGCGTCCGCGTCCTCGTCGGGCCGCTCCCGCAGGGCCGCGACGCGGGCCGCGTCGCGCAGGGTCAGGGCACCGGCCACGCAGGCCGCGGCGATCTCGCCCGCGCCGTGGCCGACCACGGCGGCGGGCTCGACACCGGCCGCCCGCCACACGGCGGCCAGCGACACGAGGACGGCGAAGCGCAGCGGTCCGGCCGCGTCCGCCCGGTCGAGCAGCCGGTCTGCGTCCAGCTCGTCGAGCGGGTCTCCGTCCACGAACTCGGCGAGCGCGTCCGCGCAGGCGCGCATGCGGGCGGCGAACACCGGGGATTCGTCGAGGAGTTCCCGTACGGTGTCGGTCCACTCGGCGGCCTCGCCGGGGAACTCGCCGGGGAAGACGAACACCGGTCGGACCGGGCCGTCCGGTGCGCGGCCGGACACGGCCCGCGCGGCCGTGGTGGTCCCGGCGGCCAGTTCCTGGAGCCCGGCGAGCAGTTCCTCGCGGTCCCGGCCGAGCACCACGCCGCGGTGCTCGAAACGCGAGCGGGTCGTGGCGAGGGACAGGCCGACGTCCGCGGGCGCGGCGCCGAAGTCCGCCCGCAGCCGGGCCAGGAGCCGCTCCGCCTGCTCGCGCAGGGCCTGCGGGGACTTGGCCGACAGGGCGAGGGGCAGCACGGACATGGGCGCGACGCCGCCGTCCGCCGTGGGCTCCGGCTCACCGGCCGGTGCCTGCTCGACGATGACGTGGGCGTTGGTGCCGCTCACGCCGAACGCGGAGACGCCCGCGCGGCGGGGCGTGCCGTCGCCGTGCTCGGGCCAGTCGCGGGCGCCGGTGAGGAGCTCGACCGCGCCCGCCGACCAGTCCACCTCGGTGGTGGGGGCGTCCACGTGCAGCGTCTTGGGCAGGACGCCGTGGCGCATCGCCATGACCATCTTCATGACACCGGCGACACCGGCCGCGGCCTGCGTGTGCCCGATGTTCGACTTGATGGAGCCCAGCCACAGCGGCTCGGCCGTCGCGCGCTCCTGGCCGTAGGTGGCGAGCAGGGCCTGGGCCTCGATGGGGTCGCCGAGGGTGGTGCCGGTGCCGTGGGCCTCGACGGCGTCGACGTCGCCCGGCTTGAGGCCCGCGTTGGCGAGGGCCGCGCGGATGACGCGGCGCTGCGAGGGCCCGTTGGGGGCGGTCAGGCCGTTGCTCGCGCCGTCCTGATTCACGGCGGAGCCCCGGACGACCGCCAGGACCTTGTGGCCGTTGCGGCGCGCGTCGGACAGGCGCTCGACCAGGAGGAGGCCGACGCCCTCGCCCCAGCCCGTGCCGTCCGCCGCCTCGGCGAACGCCTTGCAGCGGCCGTCGGTGGCCAGGCCGCGCTGACGGCTGAACTCCACGAACGTCGCCGGGGTCGACATCACCGAGACGCCGCCCGCGAGGGCCATCGTGCACTCGCCCTGGCGCAGCGCCTGCGCGGCCAGGTGCAGGGCGACCAGGGAGGAAGAGCAGGCCGTGTCGACGGTGACCGCGGGGCCTTCGAGGCCGAAGGTGTACGAGATGCGGCCGGAGGCGACGCTCGCGGCGTTGCCGATGCCGAGGTAGCCCTCGACCTCGTCCGGTACGTGGTCGACGCCCGCGGTGTAGTCCTGGCCGTTGGTGCCCGCGAACACGCCGATCTGGCTGCCGCCGAGCCCGGCCGGGTCGATCCCGGCGCGCTCGAAGGCCTCCCACGCCGTCTCCAGGAGGAGCCGCTGCTGCGGGTCCATGGCGAGCGCCTCGCGCGGGTTGACGCCGAAGAACTTGGCGTCGAACTGTCCGGCGTCGTAGAGGAATCCGCCCTGGCGGACGTACGAGGTGCCGGCCTGGTCGGCGTCCGCGTCGTACAGCGCGCCGGTGTCCCAGCCCCGGTCGGCGGGGAACTCGGCGATCGCGTCGACGCCGTCGGCGACCAGCCGCCACAGGTCCTCGGGGCTGCGGACGCCGCCGGGGAAGCGGCAGCTCATGCCGACGATCGCGAGGGGCTCGTCGGTGGCCGCGCCGCCGGTGACGGGGGCGGGCAGGGCGGTCGCGGTCTCGTCGCCCAGCAGCTCGGTCCGCAGGTGGGCGGCGAGCGCGGCCGGTGTGGGGTAGTCGAAGACCAGCGTGGTGGGCAGCTTGAGGCCGGTGGCCGCGCCGATGAGGTTGCGCAGTTCGACCGCCGTGAGGGAGTCGAAGCCCAGCTCGCGGAAGGCGCGGTTGACCTGGATGTCGTCCACGCTCGGATAGCCCAGGACGTCGGCGGCCCGCTGGCGCACCAGGTCCAGGACGGCGGCTTCGCGGTCCTCGGGGGCGAGGGCGGCGAGCCGGTCGGCGAGCGCGTTCGCGGGCGCGGCGCCCGTCGCCGCGCCCGGGGTGCCGGTGGGCTCGGCGGGCGGCGTGAGGGCCGCGCGCGCCTCCGGGACGTCCGCGAAGAGGCGGCTGGGCCGCGTCGCGGTGAAGCCGGGCGCGTACTGCGCCCAGTCGATGTCCACGACGGAGGTCAGCGTCTGGTCGTGGCTCAGCGCCTGGTGCAGCGCGGCGATCGCGAGGTCGGGGTCCATGGGCGGCATCACGCCGTGCTTGAGGCGTTCGGCGGCCGCGCCCTCGGCGGCCATGCCGGTGCCGCCCCAGGGGCCCCAGGCGACGGACGTCGCGGCGCGCCCGGCGGCGCGCCGGGTCTCGGCGAGGGCGTCCAGGGCGGCGTTGGCGGCGGCGTACGTGCCCTGGCCCGAGCCGCCGACGACACCGGCGAACGACGCGAAGAGCACGAACGCCGACAGGTCGAGGGGGGACGTCAGCTCGTCCAGGTGGCGGGCCGAGTCCACCTTCGCCCGGAAGACGCCCGCGACGCGGTCCTCGGTGAGGCCGTCGAGCACGCCGTCGTCGAGGACGCCCGCGGTGTGGAACACACCGGTCAGCGGCGTGCCCTCCGGGATCTCCGCGAGGAGCCGCGCCAGCGCGTCCCGGTCGGCGACGTCGCAGGCGGCGACGGTGACGGCCGCGCCCAAGTCCTCCAGCTCCGCCTTCAGTTCGGCGGCGCCGGGCGCGTCCGGGCCGCGGCGGCTGGTGAGCACCAGGTGCTCGGCGCCCTCACGGGCCAGCCAGCGCGCCACGTGCGCGCCGAGCGCCCCGGTGCCACCGGTGATCAGGGCGGTGCCGCGCGGCGTCCACTGCTCCGCCGGGCGGGTGTCGAGGGAGGCCCGCACGAGGCGGCGGACGAGCACGCCGGAGCCGCGCACGGCGACCTGGTCCTCGCCCTCCAAGGCGCCGAGGGCCTGGGTGAGTCCGGTGACGGCAGCGGCGTCGGCGGCCTCGGGCAGGTCGACGAGGCCGCCCCAGGTCTGCGGGTACTCCAGCGCGGCCACGCGGCCGAGCCCCCACACGGCGGCCTGCGCCGGGTCGGCGGGTGCCTCGGCGGGCGTGGTCGACACCGCGCCGCGGGTCGCGGCCCAGACGGTGGCGGTGCTGCCCGCGTCGCCGAGGGCCTGCAGGACCACGGCGGTGCGCAGCGCGGCGAGCGGCGTCTCCCCGGTGGCGTCGGACCGCTCGGGCGCGGTCAGGGCGAGGAGCGACAGGACGCCGTTCCACTGGTCCGCCTCCTGCTGCCGCAGCAGTGCGGTGGCGGCGGCGCGGTCGGTGCTCGCGCCCTCCGGTACGCACACCACGACGACGCGGGCGCCGCCCGCGGCGAGGGCGCGCTCGGCGGCGGCGCTCCAGGGCCGGTCGGCGAGGCCGTCGGGGACGAGCAGCGCCCAGGTGCCGGTCAGCGCGGGGCCGTACGTCGAGGCCTGCGGCGGCAGCGGGTTCCAGGTGACGCGGTAGCGCCAGGAGTCGAGCGCGGAGGTGGTGCGCTGCTTGCGCCGCCAGGCCGTCAGGGCGGGCAGGACGTCGCTGAGCGGGGCGTCGTCCGGCACGTCGAGGGCGCCGGTGAGCTCGCCGAGGTCCTCGTGCTCCACGGCCTCCCAGAAGCGCGCCTCGGCGCTGTCGGCGGGGGCCGCGCCCACGGTCTGCCCCGGGGTGGCGGGGGCGGCGGTGTCCAGCCAGTAGTTCTGGTGCTGGAAGGCGTACGTGGGCAGCGCGACGCGGCGGCGCGCGCCGAGGGGCGCGTACCGCGGGGTCCAGTCGACGGTGGCGCCGCGCACGTGCAGGCGGGCGAGCGCGGTCAGGAAGGTGTCGGGCTCGGGTCGGTCGCGGCGCAGCGCAGGGACGAGTCCGGCCTGGGCCTCGGGGCCGGTGAGGGTGTCGTGGGCCATCGCGGTGAGGATCGCGTCGGGGCCCAGTTCGAGGAGGGTGGTCGCGCCGAAGCCGGTGAGGGCGCCGAGGCCGTCGTGGAAGCGGACGGCCTCGCGCACGTGCCGCACCCAGTACTCGGGGTCCTTCAGCTCGTCCGCCGCGGCGAGCGCTCCGGTGACGTTGGAGACGACGGGCAGCGTCGGGTCCTGGTACGTCAGCCCCTGCGCGACCTGCCGGAACTCGTCGAGCATGGGCGCCATCAGGGGCGAGTGGAAGGCGTGGCTGACCTTGAGCCAGCGGGTCTTGCGGCCCTCGGCGCGCAACTGCGCCGCGAGGTCCTCCAGGACGCCGCGGTCGCCGGAGAGCACCACCTGGGCGGGGCCGTTGACGGCGGCGAGGCCCGCCCACTCGGCGACCTCCTCCAGGAGCGGGGCGACGTCGGCCTCCGCGGCCTGCACGGCGAGCATGGCGCCGCCGCGGGGCAGGGCCTGCATCAGCCGGCCGCGGGCGGCGACCAGGCGGGCCGCGTCCTGTAGCGACCACAGGCCCGCCACGTGGGCGGCGGCCAGCTCGCCGATCGAGTGGCCGCCGACGACCTCGGGGCGCACGCCGAAGGACTCGGCGAGCCGGAAGAGCGCCACTTCGATGGCGAACAGGGCGGGCTGTGTGTAGCCGGTCTGCTCGAGGAGGTCGGCGTCCGTACCGAACATGACGCTCTGGAGCGAACGTTCTATCCATGGATCGATATGGGCACACACCTCGTCGAGCGCGGCCGCGAAAACGGGGAAGGCCTCGTACAGCTCACGGCCCATCCCGACCCGCTGGCTGCCCTGGCCGGTGAAGACGACGCCGAGGCGGCCCTCGGCGACCGAGCCGGTCACCGTGCCGGGGGCAGCGGGCCCTTCGGCGGCGAGGGACTCCAGGGCGGTGAGGAGCCGGTCGCGGTCCTCGCCGATGAGCACGGCCCGGTGCTCGAAGGCGGAGCGGCCGGTGGCCAGGGACCAGCCGAGGTCGGCGCGCGCGTCGGCGTCGGCGGCGAGGGCGGGGTCGTCGAGGAGCCGCTCGCGCAGCCGGGCGGCCTGGGCGCGCAGGGCCTTCGCGGTGCGGCCGGACAGCGGCCAGACCGTGGGACCGACGACGGTGCGCGTGTCCGGGGCACCCTCGGTCCGGGCGGGGGCCGCGTCGGTGTCCGCTTCGGCGGCGGGGGCGGGGCCTTCGTCGGCCCGGCCCTGCGGCTCGGCGGCGGGGGCCTCCTCGATGATCACGTGGGCGTTGGTGCCGCTGACGCCGAAGGAGGAGACGCCCGCGCGGCGCGGCGCGTCCTCCTGCTCCGGCCAGGCACGGCGCTCGGTGAGCAGTTCGACGGCGCCCGCGGACCAGTCCACGTGCGTGCTCGGCCGGTCCACGTGCAGCGTCCGCGGCAGGACCCCGTCGCGCATGGCCATGACCATCTTGATGACGCCTGCCGCGCCCGCGGCGGCCTGGGTGTGCCCGATGTTCGACTTGACGGAGCCGAGCCACAGCGGCCGGGTGCGCGGCCGCCCCTGCCCGTACGTAGCGAGGAGGGCCTGCGCCTCGATCGGGTCGCCCAGGGTGGTGCCGGTGCCGTGGGCTTCGACCGCGTCCACGTCGGCGGCCGTCAGGCGGGCGTTGGCGAGGGCGGCACGGATGACGCGCTGCTGGGCGGGGCCGTTGGGGGCGGTCAGGCCGTTGCTGGCGCCGTCCTGGTTGACGGCGGAGCCCCGGAGGACCGCGAGGACCTCGTGGCCGTTGCGCCGCGCGTCCGACAGGCGTTCAAGGAGGAGCAGGCCGACGCCCTCGCCCCAGCCGGTGCCGTCGGCGGCCTCCGCGAAGGCCTTGCAGCGGCCGTCGGCGGCCATGCCGCGCTGGCGGCTGAACTCCACGAACGCGGTGGGCGTCGACATCAGGGACACGCCGCCCGCGAGGGCGAGACCGCACTCGCCCTGCCGCAGCGCCTGCGCCGCCAGGTGCAGCGCGACGAGCGACGACGAGCAGGCCGTGTCGACGGTGACCGCTGGGCCCTCCAGGCCCAGGGTGTAGGAGAGGCGGCCGGAGACGACGGCCGCGGTGTTGCCGGTGCCCGAGTAGCCCTCGACGCTGTCGGCGGCCTCGGCGACGACGGCCGTGTAGTCCTGGCCGTTGGTGCCGGTGAACACGCCGGTGCGGCTGCCGCGCAGGCTCTGCGGGTCGATGCCCGCGCGCTCGACGGCCTCCCACGCGGTCTCCAGGAGCAGCCGCTGCTGCGGGTCCATGGCGCGCGCCTCGCGCGGCGAGATCCCGAAGAAGCCCGCGTCGAACGCGTCGGCGTCGTACACGAACGCGCCCTCGCGGGTGTACGTGGTGCCCTGGTGGTCGGGGTCGGGGTGGTAGAGACCGGCCACGTCCCAGCCGCGGTTGCCGGGGAACGCGGACACGGTGTCCACACCGTCGCGCACCAGCTCCCACAGCGCTTCGGGAGTGCTCGCGCCGCCGGGGAAGCGGCAGCTCATCGCGATGATCGCGACCGGCTCCGCGTCCTTCGACTCGAGTTCGCGCACTCTCCGACGAGTCGTGTGCAGATCCGCCGTCACCTGCTTGAGAAGGCGGCGGATTTTGTCGTCGTTCACCATCTGGCCTAGCTCCTAGAGACAAGGGGGGAGAGTGCGGTGCGCCGCCCCCGCGCCGAGGCGGGGGCGGGGGCGGCACATCTGGGGATTGCGGGGCGCCGCGTCAGGGGGTGGCGGGGCGGCACGTCAGGAGATCCCGAACTCCTTGCTGATGAAGTCGAACATCTCGTCGTCCGACGCGGACTCCAGTTCCTCCGCGACCTGCGCGTCCTCGTCGTCGTCCGCGCCACGGGTGCACCGGTCGAGCAGCACCCGCAGCCGCTCGGCGATCGTGGCCAGCTCGTCGTCGGACGGCGCGCTCTCGGCGAGCCCCAGCTCCAGCGTGTCGAGCTGGGACAGGAGCGCCGCCGACTCGCCGTCACCCGGGGCCAGTTCGGCCTTGAGGTAGGCGGCGAGCGCCACGGGCGTGGGGTGGTCGAAGACGAGGGTGGTGGGCAGGGGCAGGCCGGTGGCCGTGCCGAGGGCGTTGCGCAGTTCGACGGCGGTGAGGGAGTCGAAGCCCAGCTCCCGGAAGGCCCGGCCGGGTTCGACCCGCTCCGGCCCCGGGTAGCCGAGGACGTCCGCCGCGTGCGTACGGACCAGGTCTTCCAGGAGCCGGTCCCGCTCGGGCCCGGAGAGCGCCGCGAGCTGCCGCGCGAGGTCGGGTTCCGTGCCGTCGGCCGCCCCGCGGTCCGTGCGGGCCGTGCGCTCCTGGAGGGCGCGGGCCTCGGGCAGGTCGGCGAAGAGCGGGTTGGGCGCGAGCGCCGGGCCGCCTGCCAGGTACTGCTCCCAGTCGACGTCGGCGATGACCGTGACGGCCAGGTCCTGGCCGAGGGCCCCGCCGAGCGCGGCGACCGCGAGCCCCGGCTCCATGGGCGGCACGGCGCCGCCCCGCGCCCGGTCGGCGGCCATGCCGCCGCCGCCCCACGCGCCCCAGGCGACGGAGGTCGCCGGGAGGCCGCGGGCCCTGCGGTGTTCGGCGAGCGCGTCGAGCGCGGCGTTGGCGGCGGCGTAGCTCCCCTGCCCGGTGCCGCCGGAGAGCCCGGCGAAGGACGAGAAGAGCACGAACGCCGACAGGTCGAGGGGGGACGTCAGCTCGTCCAGGTGGCGTGCCGACTCCACCTTCGCCCGGAAGACGGTGGCGATCCGCTCGGCCGTCACTCCGTCGAGCACGCCGTCGTCCAGGACGCCCGCCGTGTGGAAGACGGCGGTCAGCGGGGCGGTGTCGGGAAGCGCGTCGAGCAGGTCCGCCAGCGCGTCGCGGTCGGCCACGTCGCAGGCGGCGATCGTCACCTCGGCCCCCAACTCCTCCAGCTCCTCCCGGAGTTCGGCGGCGCCCGGGGCGTCCGCGCCCCGGCGGCTCGTCAGGACGAGGTGCCGGGCGCCCTGTTCGGCGAGCCAGCGCGCGACGTGGCCGCCGATGGCACCCGTGCCGCCGGTCACCAGGACGGTGCCGTCCGGCGTCCACTCCCCCGCCGCGGCGGTGTCGAGCGGTGCCCGCTCCAGGCGGCGCGCGAACACTCCGGAGCCGCGTACGGCCACCTGGTCCTCACCGGCCCAGGCGCCGCCGACGACACCGGCGAGCCCGGCGATGGCCCGCTCGTCGGCCGTCTCCGGCAGGTCGACCAGGCCGCCCCACAGCCGCGGGTACTCCACGGCCACCACGCGGCCCAGGCCCCACAGGGCCGCCTGCGCGTGCCGGGGCGCGGGGTCCGCGCCGCCGACGGTCAGCGCGGACCGGCTGGCGAGCCAGAGCGGGGCGCCCAGGTCCGCGGCGTGCAGGGCCCGCACCAGGGTCACGGTCGCCGCGAGCCCGCGGCTGACCCCGCCGCGCACGGCGTGCGGCTCCTCGTCCGAGGCCAGCAGCGAGAGCACGCCGGACAGCGCGCCGTCGCCGGCCGCCGCCTCCTTGCGCAGCCGCTCCGCGAGTTCGTCGCGGTCGGCCCCTTCGGCGTCCGGTACGACGACCGTGCGCACCTCGGCACCGAGTCCGCCGAGCGCGTTCTCGACCGAGGCCGCCCAGTCGGCGACGTCCGCGCCGCCGTCCGGCAGGACGAGCAGCCACGTCCCGTCGAGCCGCGTGGCGGGCGCGTGGCCCAGCGGCTTCCACGCCACGCGGTAGCGCAGGGCGTCCAGCGTCGACGCCGTACGCCGCTGCCGCCGCCACGACGACAGGACCGGAAGCACCTCACCAAGGGCACCGCCGTCGGCACCACCGCCCAGCTCGGCGCTCAACGACTCCAGGTCCCCGGCCTCCACGGCCTCCCAGAACCGCGCCTCCACCTCATCAGCGGCGACCCCGCCGGAACGGGCGGCGGCCGGGCCCGATGTCAGCCAGTAGCGGTCGTGCTGGAAGGCGTAGGTGGGCAGCTCCACGCGGCGCCGGGACTCGACCGGTGCGTACAGCGGCGCCCAGTCGACCTCGACGCCGCGCACGTGCAGCTGCGCCAGGGCAGCGAGGAACGCGTCGGGCTCGGGGCGGTCCTTGCGCACCGCGCCGACCAGGCCCGTCTGCGCGGTCGGTTCCGTGAGCGTGTCATGGGCCATGGCCGTCAGGACGGCGTCCGGCCCCAGCTCCAGGAGGGTCGAGACGCCCTGCCCCGTCAGTGCGTTGAGGCCGTCGTGGAAGCGCACCGCCTCGCGGATGTGGCGAACCCAGTACTCGGGGTCCTTCAGCTCGGCAGGATCCGCCAGTTCACCGGTGAGGTTGGAGACGACAGGGAGAGTCGGATCCTGGTACGTCAGCTTGGCCGCGACCTCGCGGAAGGCATCGAGGGCCGGATCCATCAGGGGCGAGTGGAAGGCGTGCGAGACCTTCAGCCACTTCACCTTCCGGTCGTCACCGCGCAGGATCTCCTCCAGGCCTTCGAGGGCACCGCGCTCGCCGGACAGCACGATCTGGGACGGGCCGTTCACGGCGGCCACGCCGACGCGGTCCGACAGGCCGTCGAGCAGCGACAGCACATCGGCTTCCGCAGCCTGCACCGCCAGCATCGCGCCACCCTCGGGCAGCGCCTGCATCAACCGGCCACGCGCAGCCACCAGTTGAGCCGCATCCTCAAGCGACCACAGCCCCGCCACATACGCCGCAGCCAGCTCACCGATCGAATGCCCGCCCACGATCTCCGGACGGACCCCGAAGGACTCGGCCAGGCGGTACAGCGCCACCTCGACGGCGAACAGGGCGGGCTGCGCATAGCCGGTCTGCTCAAGCAGCTCGGCGTCCGCACCGAACATCACGCTCTGGAGCGAACGTTCTATCCATGGATCGATATGGGCACACACCTCGTCCAACGCGTCCGCGAACACCGGGAACGCCTCGTACAGCTCACGGCCCATCCCGATCCGCTGGCTGCCCTGACCGGTGAAGACGATGCCGAGGCGGCCCTCGACGACCGAGCCCGTGACGGCCCCGCGCCCGCCGGACGCCAGGGTCTCGAGGCCCGCCAGGAGCTCCTCCCTGCTCCGGCCCAGGACCACGGCCCGGTGCTCCAGCGGCGACCGGCCCGACAGGAGGGACCAGCCCAGGTCCACGGCGTCCAGGGTGCTGTCGTCCGTGATGTGGTCCCGGAGGCGCTCGGCCTGCGCCCGCAGCGCCTCCGCGCTCCGCGCCGACACCAGCCACGGCACGTTCGTCACCGGTGCGACCGGCTCCCCGGGCTCCGCCGACTCCTCGACCGGCGCCTGCTCCACGATCACGTGGGCATTGGTGCCGCTCACGCCGAAGGACGAGACACCCGCGCGGCGCGGCGCGTCCCCGCGCTCGGCCCACTCACGGGCCTCCGTCAGCAGCTCGACGGCACCCGCCGACCAGTCCACATGCGTGCTCGGCTGATCCACGTGGAGCGTCTGCGGCAGGACGCCCTCCCGCATGGCGAGCACCATCTTGATGACACCGGCGACGCCTGAAGCGGCCTGGGTGTGGCCGATGTTGGACTTCACCGAGCCCAGCCACAGCGGCTGGTCCACCGGCCGGTCCTGGCCGTACGTGGCGAGCAGGGCCTGCGCCTCGATCGGGTCACCGAGAGTGGTGCCCGTGCCGTGGGCCTCGACCGCGTCCACATCACCCGCGGACAGCCCGGCGTTGGCGAGGGCCGCGCGGATCACCCGCTGCTGCGAGGGCCCGTTGGGAGCGGTCAGGCCGTTGGAGGCGCCGTCCTGGTTCACGGCGGAACCCTTGACCACCGCGAGGACCTCGTGGCCGTTGCGGCGCGCGTCGGACAGCCGCTCCAGGAGGAGCAGGCCGACGCCTTCACCCCAGCCGGTGCCGTCCGCGGCCTCGGCGAACGGCTTGCACCGGCCGTCGGCGGCGAGGCCCTGCTGCTTGCTGAACTCGTCGAAGGCGGTGGGCGTCGACATCACGGTGACGCCGCCCGCGAGGGCCATGTCGCACTCGCCCTGGCGCAGCGCCTGCGCCGCCAGGTGCAGGGCCACGAGCGAGGACGAGCAGGCGGTGTCGACCGTGACCGCCGGGCCTTCGAGCCCGAACGCGTACGACAGACGGCCGGAGACCACCGCTCCCGCGCTGCCGGTGAGCAGGTAGCCCTCGACACCCTCGGGCAGGTCCTGGACGCCCTCGCCGTAGCCCTGGTAGCCGGAGCCGATGAAGACGCCGGTCTGGTGGCCGCGTACGGAGGCGGGGGCGATGCCCGCGCGCTCGAACAGCTCCCACGACGCCTCCAGGAGGAGGCGCTGCTGGGGGTCGATGGAGAGGGCCTCGCGCGGCGAGATGCCGAAGAACGCGGCGTCGAACTCGGCGGCGTCGTAGAGGAAGCCGCCCTCCGCGCGGTATGCCGCCGCGCCGGTGGTCTCCCAGCCCCGGTCGGCGGGGAACACCGAGATCGCGTCCGTGCCCTCGGACACGAGCCGCCACAGCGCGTCCGGGCTGGTGGCGCCGCCCGGGTAGCGGCAGCTCATCGACACGATGGCGATCGGGTCGTCGGCGGGCGCGGGCGCGACGGCCCGCGTGCCGGTGGTGCCCGGCGCGTCACCGAGCGCCTCGCGGCGCAGATGGGCGGCGAGCAGCCGGGCGTTGGGGTAGTCGAAGACGAGGGTCGTGGGCAGCTTGAGGCCGGTCGCGGCGGTGAGCCGGTTGCGGACCTCGACGGCCGTCAGGGAGTCGAAGCCGAGCTCGCGGAAGGCGCGGTCGGGTTCGACGGCCTCCGCGCCCGCGTAGCCGAGCACGGCCGCGGCGTGTGCCCGTACCAGGTCGAGGGCCACCCGCTCGCGCTCCGGCACCGGCAGGTCGGCGAGCCGCTCGGCCCACTCGGAACCCGCGGCCGCGTGCGCCGCGGCGGGCGCGGCGGCCGTCTCCGGTCCTTCGAGGGCGCGCCGCACCTCGGGCAGTTCGGCGAGGAACGGGCTGGGCCGCACGGACGTGAAGGCGGGCGCGAACCGCTCCCAGTCCACGTCCGCGACGGCCACGAACGTCTCGTCGTACGCCACCGCCTGGGCGAGCGCGGCGACCGCGAGCCCCGGCTCCATGGCAGTGACGCCGACGCGCCGCAGCGCTTCCTCGGCCTCGGCACCAGCCATGCCGCTGCCGCCGCCCCACAGGCCCCACGCCACGGAGGTCGCGGTCAGGCCGCGGGCGCGGCGCTGCTCGGCGAGGGCGTCGAGGTGGGCGTTGGCGGCCGCGTAGGCGCCCTGGCTGCCGCTGCCCCACACCCCGGCGTTGGAGGAGAACAGCACGAACGCGTCCAGCGAACCGGTGTCGAGGAGCTCGTCGAGGTGGGCGGCGCCCGCGACCTTCGCCTCCAGGACGGCGGCGATGTCCGCCGTGGTCATCGTGTGCAGCGACTGCTCCTGACCGGCGCCCGCCGCGTGGAAGACGGAGCGCAGGGTGCGCCCGTCCGCGGCCAGCTCGTCGAGGAGTCCCGCGACCGCGTCCCAGTCGGCCACGTCGCAGGCCGCGACGGTGACCTCGGCACCCAGCTCCTCCAGTTCGGCCTTCAGTTCGGCCGCGCCCGGCGCCCGGAGGCCGCGGCGGCTCGTCAGGACGAGGTGCTCGACGCCCTCGCGGGCCAGCCAGCGCGCCACGTGCCCGCCGATCGCACCCGTGCCGCCGGTGATCAGGGCGGTGCCGCGCGGCGACCACTGGGGCTCCGCGCCCCGGTCCTCGGGCAGCGGGGCGTGCGCGAAGCGGCGCACGAAGACGCCCGTGCCGCGCACCGCGAGCTGGTCCTCGCCGCCGGGCCCCGCGAGCGCGGCGGCGAAGCGCGCGCCCGTACGGGTGTCGTACGACGGCGGGAGGTCGACCAGACCGCCCCAGCGGTCCGGGTGTTCCAGGGCCACGACCCGGCCGAGGCCCCACAGCTGCGCCTGGTCGGGGCTGACGGCACGGTCGCCGCGGCCGGTGGCGACGGCGCCGTGCGACACCGTCCACAGGCGCGCGCCGATCCCGGCGTCGCCGAGGGCCTGCACCAGTGCGACGGTCCCCGCGAGCCCGGTGAACACGGCCTCGTGCCCGTCGACGACGGTCTCGTCGAGACCGAGGAGCGAGACCACACCGGCGAGGTCCCCACCAGGGAGGTCCCCACCGGGGAGGTCCCCACCGGGAAGGTCACGCAGCCGCTCGGCCAGCGCCTCGCGCGTCAACTGGGCGGGGGTGAGCCACAGTTCGGCCACCTCCGCACCGGCCCGTGTCAGAGCCGCGACGGAGCCCGCGGCCCACGGGTGCTGCGCGGCGTTCTCGGGCAGCACCACCAGCCACCGGCCGGTGAGCCCGGACGTCGGCAGGGCGCTGCTCGCCAGCGGCTTCCAGGTCACGCGGTAGCGCAGGGCGTCCAGGGCCGACCGCTCGCGCCGCTGCCGCCGCCACGACGACAGGGCGGGCAGCACGGAGCCGAGCCCCGCGGCCGAGTCCTCCGCGATCTCCAGCTCCGCCGTCAGCTCCGCCAGGTCCTCGCGCTCCACGGCTTCCCAGAAGCGCGCCTCGACCTCGTCCACGGCGCGTACGTGCGCCGCGCCGGGCACCTCGTCCTCGGTCAGCCAGTAGTGCTGGCGCTGGAAGGCGTACGTGGGCAGGTCGACGACGGTTCCTGCGCCCGGGTAGAACGCCTTCCAGTCCAGCTCGGCACCGCGCGCGTGCGCCTCGGCGACCGAGGCGAGCAGCCGTGCCGCCCCGCCTTCGTCGCGCCGCAGCGACCCGAGGGCGACGGCCGCCCCTTCGCGCCCGGCGGCCTCGATGGTGGCCTGCACGGGGACCGTCAGGACCGGGTGCGGGCTCATCTCCAGGAACAGACCATGGCCCTCAGCGAGCAGGCCACGGGTGGCGTGCTCGAACAGGACCGTCTGACGCAGGTTGCGGTACCAGTAGCCGCCGTCCATGGGGACGTCCAGCCAAGCGCCGGTCAGCGTGGAGAACACCGGGACCTGAGCCTCCTGCGGGCTCACACCCTCAAGCGCCTCCAGGATCTGCGCCTCGATCTGCTCCACGTACGACGAATGCGACGCGTAGTCCACCGGAATCGTACGAGCACGGACGTCACGGGCCACGCACTGCGCGACCAGCTCCTCCAAAGCCTCCGGCTCGCCGGAAACCACCACCTGAGCCGGGCCGTTGACAGCCGCGACCTCGATCCGGCCCTCCCAGCCCACGATCAACTCACGAACCTCAGCCTCGGGCAGCGGCACCGACACCATGCCGCCCTTACCCGACAGCTCACGAATCGCCAGGCTCCGCAAGGCCACCACACGAGCCGCATCCCGCAGCGAGAGCGCACCCGCCACACACGCGGCAGCGATCTCACCCTGACTGTGACCCACCACAGCCGCAGGCTCCACACCCGCCGCCTGCCACACCGCAGCCAACGACACCATCACCGCGAACAACACCGGCTGAACCACATCCACCCGGTCGAACCGGTCGCCGCCCAGCTCCTCCAGCAAGTCCCAGTCCACGAACTCGGCGAGAGCGTCCGCGCATTCACGCATCCGCTCCGCGAAGACAGGGCTGGACTCCAGCAGGTCCACCGCCATCCCGGCCCACTGCGAACCCTGCCCCGGGAACACGAACACCGCACGACCCGCACCACTCACCGCACGACCCGTGACCACACCACCCGCCGCGGCATCGCCCTCAGCAAGCCGCTCAAGGGCCGCGAGGAGCTCCTCGCGGTCACGGCCCAGGACGACACCCCGGTGCTCGAACCGGGAGCGGGTCATCGTCAGGGACCAGCCGAGGTCCGTCAGGCCGATCTTCTCGGTGTCGTCGTGGTCCGCTTCGGCGAGCAGGCGCTCCCGGAGGCGGTCCGCTTGTGAGCGCAGAGCGTTCTCGCTCTTCGCCGACAGGGCCAGCGGGACGAGGCCGGGGACCACCGACGGTGCGGGGGTCGGTGCGGGCCCGTCGCCGGCGTCGGCGGGAAGTGCTTCCTCCACCGGTGCCTGCTCCACGATCACGTGCGCGTTGGTGCCGCTCATGCCGAAGGAGGAGACGCCCGCGCGCCGCGGCCGTCCCGTCTCCGGCGCGGTCCACTCGCGCTCCTCGGTCAACAGCTCGACGGCCCCTTCGGACCAGTCGACCTCGGTCGTCGGCGTCTCGGCGTGCAGCGTCTTCGGCAGGATGCCGTGCCGCATCGCCATGACCATCTTGATGACGCCCGCGACGCCCGCGGCCGCCTGGGCGTGCCCGATGTTGGACTTGACGGAGCCGAGCCACAGGGGCTCCCGGTCGCCCGGCCGGTCCTTTCCGTACGTGGCCATGAGGGCCTGGGCCTCGATGGGGTCGCCGAGCGACGTGCCCGTGCCGTGGGCCTCGACCGCGTCCACGTCGGCCGCGCCGAGCCGGGCGTTGGTGAGGGCGGCGCGGATGACGCGCTGCTGGGAGGGCCCGTTGGGGGCGGTGAGGCCGTTGCTGGCGCCGTCCTGGTTGATGGCGGAGCCGCGAACGACCGCGAGCACTTCGTGGCCGTTGCGGCGCGCGTCCGACAAGCGCTCCAGGACGAGCATGCCGACGCCCTCGCCGACGCCGAAGCCGTCGGCGCCCTCGGCGAACGGCTTGCAGCGGCCGTCCGCGGCCAGGCCGCGCTGGCGGCTGAACGCGACGAGGGTGTCAGGTGTCGACATGACCGTGGCGCCGCCCGCGAGGGCCAGTGAGCACTCGCCCTGGCGCAGCGCCTGCGCCGCGAGGTGCAGGGCCACGAGCGACGACGAGCAGGCCGTGTCGACGGTGACGGCCGGGCCTTCGAGGCCGAAGGAGTAGGCGAGGCGGCCGGAGATGACGCTGGTGGAGTTGCCGGTCATCAGGTGGCCTTCGAGGCCGTCGGGGACCTCCCGGAGGCTTTCGCCGTAGCCCTGCGACGAGGCGCCGACGAAGACGCCGCCCGCGCTGCCGCGCAGGGTCGCCGGGTCGATCCCGGCACGCTCGAACGCCTCCCACGCGGTCTCCAGGAGGAGCCGCTGCTGCGGGTCCATCGCCAGGGCCTCGCGCGGGGAGATCCCGAAGAACGCGGCGTCGAACTCGCCCGCCTCGTGCAGGAATCCGCCGCCGCGCGAGTACGTGGTGCCCTGGTGGTCGGGATCGGGGTCGTACAGGTTGGCGGTGTCCCAGCCGCGGCCCTCGGGCAGTCCGGAGGTGGCGTCGGCGCCCGCGCCGACGAGCCGCCACAGGTCCTCGGGGTTCGCCACGCCGCCGGGGAAGCGGCAGCTCATCGCGACGATGGCGATGGGTTCGTCGGTGTGCCCCTGGGTGGGCGCGGGCAGCGCCGCGCCCGTCGTCGTGGTGGCCGAGGCCTCGCCGTCGGTCAGTTCGGAGGCGAGGTGGCGGGCGAGGGCCAGGGGGTTGGCGTAGTCGAAGACGAGGGTCGCGGGCAGCCGCAGGCCGCTCGTCTCCTTCAGGCGGTTGCGCAGCTCCACGGCCGTCAGGGAGTCGAAGCCCAGGTCGCGGAAGGCGCGCTCGGCGTCCACGTCGTCGCCGGAGGCGTAGCCGAGGACGGCGGCGGCCTGGCCGCGCACGTGGTCGAGGAGCGCGCGCTCGCGCTCGTCCGCCGCGAGGCCGCGCAGGCCGCGGACCAGGGCGGGCGTGTCGCCGTCCGCGCCGCCCCGGTCGGCGACGGCGCGCCGGGCGGGGCCGTGGACGAGGCCGCCGAGCAGCGGCGGCAGGTGCGGGCCGTGCGCGGTGCGCAGCGCGGCGGTGTCGAGGCGCACCGGCACGAGGGCGGCGGCGCGGAGCCCGAGCGCGGCGTCCAACAGGCCGAGGCCCTGCTCGGTGGCGAGCGGGGCGATGCCGGAGCGGGTCATCCGGTCCAGGTCGTCGGCGGTGATCTGCCCGGCCATGCCGCCGCGTTCGGCCCACAGGCCCCAGGCGAGGGAGGTCGCGGGCACGCCCTGGCCGCGCAGGGCGTGCGCGTAGGCGTCGAGGAAGGTGTTGCCCGCCGCGTAGTTGCCCTGTCCCGCGCCGCCGAGGACGCCGGCGACGGAGGAGAAGAGGACGAACGCGTCGAGGTCGGCGGCCGCGGTGAGCGCCCGCAGGTTGACGGCGGCGTCGACCTTGGGCCGCAGGACGCGGTCCAGCTGCTCGGCGGTGAGCGAGGAGGTGATGCCGTCGTCGAAGACGCCCGCGGTGTGGACGACCGCGGTGAGCGGGTGCTCGTCCGGTACGCGGGCCAGGGCCGCCGCGAGGGCGTCCCGGTCCGCGGCGTCGCAGGCGACGATGTCGATGCCGACGCCCGACTCCGCCAGGTGCGCGGCGAGTTCGGCGGCGCCAGGGGCTTCGGGGCCACGGCGCCCGAGGAACAGCAGGTGCCGTACGCCGTGCACGGCGGCGAGGTGCCGGGCGACGAGGCCGCCGAGACCGCCGGGGGCGCCGGTGACCAGGGCGGTGCCGGACGGGTTCAAGGCGGCGTGGTCGTCGGCGGGTTCGCCGAGGTCGCGGGTGAGCCGGGGGACGAGCACGGCACCGGCGCGCACGGCGCACTCCGGCTCGCCGTGCGCGACCGCGGCGGGCAGCGCCCGCAGCGACTCGGGCGCGTCGTCCACGTCGGCGAGGACGAACCTGCCGGGCTCCTCGGACTGCGCGGAGCGCAGCAGACCGAGCACGGCGGTGTGGGCGAGGCCGGGCACCGGCTCGTCGGGGGTGACGGCGGCGGCGCCGCGCGTCAGGACGACCAGGCGCGCGTCGGCGAGGTGTGCGTCGGCGAGCCACGCCTGGACGAGGGCCAGCGCGTCGCCGGTGGTGGCGTGCACGGCGGCCGCGATGTCGTCGGCGGCCGTGGGGGCGCCCGGGGCCACGGTGTCGTCGGCGGTCGCCGTGAGGTCCGGGGCCGCGACCACGACGCCGGGCGCGGGCGCGGTGTCGTCGGCGACCGCCGCGGCCAGGTCGGCGAGGGCCGGGTACGCGGTGACGTCGGCGCCGTCCTCGCTCAGGGCGCGGGCCACACGCTCGGCGCCCGCGCCGAAGACGGCCCACGCGTCGGCCCGGACCGCGCCGCGGGCCTGCGCGGCCACCCAGTTGACGCGGTACAGGTGCGGTGCGCGGGTGCGCTGCGCGGCGAGGCTCCGGCGCGCGTCGACGGCACGGGACACCAGCGCCCCGATCCGTGCGACGGGCGCGCCGGATGCGTCGGCCAGCAGCACGGAGACGGTGTCGCCGTCGCTTCCGGAGCGGGTCAGGCGTACGCGCAGGGACTTCGCCCCGGTCGCGTACAGGGAGACGTCGCTCCAGGAGAACGGCAGCCGGGGCGCGGCGCCTTCGTCACCGTCCGGCCCGTCCGAGCCGCCCTGTGCCAGGTGTGCCGCCTGGAGGGCCGCGTCGAGGAGCACGGGGTGCAGGCCGAAGCGGCCCGCCTCGTCGCGCCGGTCCTCGGGGACGCTCACCTCGGCGAACACCTCGTCGCCGCGCCGCCAGGCGCCGCGCAGCCCCTGGAAGGCGGGGCCGTACTGGACGTCCGCCGCGGCGAACTCCTCGTAGAGGCCCTCGACGCCGACGGCCTCCGCGCCGTGCGGCGGCCACTGGGCCAGGTCGGATGTGCCGGGTGCCGCGTCCGCCGTGCTGACGGCCAGTACGCCGGTGGCGTGCCGGGCCCACGGCTCGGCCTCCGCGCCGCCCGCGTCGGACCTGGCCTCGGGCCGCGAGTGGAAGGCCAGCGACCGCCGCCCGGAGGCGTCGGCGGAGCCCACGGTCAACTGGAGCTGTACGCCGCCCGTTCCGGGGACGACGAGCGGTGTCTCCATGGTGAGTTCTTCGACCAGGTCGCAGCCGACCTGGTCACCCGCGCGCGTCGCCAGCTCCACGAACGCCGTCGCGGGCAGCAGCACGGCTCCCGCCACGGCGTGGTCGGCCAGCCAGGGGTGCGTGCGCAGCGAGAGCCGCCCGGTGAGCAGATGCCCGTCGCCGTCGGCCAGCGGCACCGCCGCACCCAGCAGCGGGTGCCCCGCATCATCGAGCCCCGCCGCGGTGACGTCACCGGCGCCGGAGTCGCCGCGCAGCCAGTAGTGCTGCCGCTGGAAGGCGTACGTGGGCAGGTCGACGGTCTTGCGCGCGCCGGGGAAGAGGGCCTTCCAGTCCAGCTCGGCACCGTGCACGTGGGCTTCGGCGAGCGAGGCCGCGAGGCGATCGGCGCCGCCCTCGTCACGACGGAGGGAGCCGAGCGTGGCGGCCTGGCTGTCGGTCGCGTCGATCGTCGCCTGCACCGGGACGGTGAGCACCGGGTGCGGGCTCATCTCCAGGAACAGGCCGTGCCCCTCGGCGAGGAGCCCGCGCGTGGCGTGCTCGAACAGGACCGTCTGACGCAGGTTGCGGTACCAGTAGCCCGCGTCCATCGGCGTCCCGTCCAGCCACGAGCCCGTCAGCGTCGAGTACACCGGGACCCCAGCGGCCTGTGGGCTCACACCCTCAAGAGCCTCCAGGATCTGCGCCTCGATCTCCTCCACGTACGAGGAGTGCGACGCGTAGTCCACCGGGATCGTACGAGCACGGACGTCACGGGCCACGCACTGCGCGACCAGCTCCTCCAACGCCTCCGGCTCACCGGAAACCACCACCTGAGCCGGGCCGTTGACAGCCGCGACCTCGATCCGGCCCTCCCAACCCGCAACCAGCTCCCGGACCTCGGCCTCGGGCAGCGGCACCGACACCATGCCACCCTTACCCGACAGCTCACGAATCGCCAGGCTCCGCAAGGCCACCACACGAGCCGCATCCCGCAGCGAGAGAGCTCCCGCAACGCACGCGGCAGCGATCTCACCCTGACTGTGACCCACCACAGCCGCAGGCTCCACACCCGCCGCACGCCACACCGCAGCCAACGACACCATCACCGCGAACAACACCGGCTGAACCACATCGACCCGGTCGAACCGGTCGCCGCTCAACTCCTCAAGCACGTCCCAGTCCACGAACTCAGCGAGCGCGTCCGCGCACTCGCGCATCCGCTCCGCGAACACCGGGGACTCGTCGAGCAGTTCGCGCGCCATCCCGGCCCACTGCGACCCCTGCCCCGGGAACACGAACACCGGACGGACCGTCCCGCCCAGTACGCGGCCCGTGACCACACCCTGAGCGGCGCCCTCGCCCCCGGCGAGGTGTTCGAGCCCGGCGAGGAGGCCGTCACGGTCGCGGCCGAGGACGACGCCCCGGTGCTCGAACCGCGAACGGGCCGTGGCGAGCGTCCAGGCCAGGTCGTCCGCGCCCACCTGGGTGTTCGCCAGCAGGTGCGCGTGCAGCCGGGCGGCCTGGGCCCGCAGGGCGTCGGGCGTCTTTCCGGACAGGGCGAGGGGCACCACACCCGGGACGACGGGCGTCGCGGAGGCCTCCTCGGCCGTCGGCTCCTCCGCGGGCGGCGCCTGCTCGACGATGACGTGGGCGTTGGTGCCGCTCATGCCGAAGGAGGAGACGCCCGCGCGGCGCGGGCCGCCGCCGTCCCGCTCGGCCCAGTCGCGGGCCTCGGTCAGGAGCTCGACGCTCCCGGTCGACCAGTCGACTTCGGAGGTCGGGGCGTCCACGTGCAGCGTCTTGGGCAGGACGCCGTGGCGCAGCGCCATGACCGTCTTGATGACGCCCGCGACGCCGGCGGCGGCCTGGGTGTGGCCGATGTTGGACTTCAGCGAGCCCAGCCACAGCGGCCGCTCGGCCGAGTGCTCCTTGCCGTACGTGGCGAGCAGCGCCTGCGCCTCGATCGGGTCGCCCAGCGTGGTGCCGGTGCCGTGGGCCTCCACGACGTCCACGTCGGCGGCGGTCACGCCCGCGTTGGCGAGGGCGGCGCGGATGACGCGGCGCTGGGACGGGCCGTTGGGGGCGGTGAGGCCGTTGCTCGCGCCGTCCTGGTTCACGGCGGAGCCCCGGACGACGGCCAGGACCTTGTGGCCGTTGCGGCGCGCGTCGGACAGGCGCTCGACGAGGAGCATGCCGACGCCCTCGCCCCAGCCCGTGCCGTCCGCGCCGTCGGCGAACGCCTTGCAGCGGCCGTCCACCGCGAGGCCGCGCTGACGGCTGAACTCCACGAACGTCTCGGGGGACGACATGACGGTCACACCGCCCGCCAGGGCCATGGTGCACTCGCCCTGGCGCAGCGCCTGCGCCGCCAGGTGCAGGGCCACGAGCGACGACGAGCACGCCGTGTCGACCGTGACCGCCGGGCCCTGGAGGCCGAGGACGTAGGAGAGGCGACCGGACATGACGCTGGTGGTGTTGCCGGTCAGCAGGTGGCCCTCGACGCCTTCGGGGGCCTGCCGGACGCCTTCGCCGTAGCCCTGGTAACCGGAGCCGACGAACACCCCGGCGCGGGTGCCGCGCAGCGTGGCCGGGTCGATCCCGGCGCGCTCGAAGGCCTCCCACGCCGTCTCCAGGAGGAGCCGCTGCTGCGGGTCCATCGCGAGGGCCTCGCGCGGCGAGATGCCGAAGAACGCGGCGTCGAACTCCCCGGCGTCGCGCAGGAATCCGCCCTGGCGGGCGTAGAAGGTGCCGCGCTTGTCGGGGTCGGGGTCGTAGAGCGCGTCGACGTCCCAGCCCCGGTCGTCGGGCAGGTCGCCGATGGCGTCGGCGCCGTCGGCGACGAGCCGCCACAGGTCCTCGGGGCTCGCCACGCCGCCGGGGAAGCGGCAGCTCATGCCGACGATCGCGATCGGCTCCCGGGAAGCCGCCGCCAGCTGCTGGTTCTGCCGTCGCAGCCGCTCGGTCTCCTTCAGAGACGCGCGCAGCGCATCGACGACCGTGTCCGAAGGCCTCGTCATGTCCGGCTCCACATTTCGTGCTGCGTCAGGAATCGCTGCATCAGGAATCACTGTTGTCCAAGGCCATCTGGATGAGGTTGGCCACGTCCATGGCGTCGATCGAGGCATCCGCGTCGTCGTCCGGCGCGGCGCCGGCCGGGGCCGCCGCCGGGTCCGGTGCGGCGAGCCGCAGCAGGGCGTCGAGCAGGCCCGCCTCGCGGATGCGGGCGACCGGGACGGCCGCCAGGGCCCTGCGGACTTCGGCGTCCGCGGGGTGGTCCGCCGCGCCGTCGGCGGCGTGGACGGCGTAGGCGTCGTCCGCGTCGCCGGGTGCGGCGTCCGGCAGGAGTTCGGCGAGGAGTTCGCGGGCGAGCTCCCCGGGGGTCGGGTGGTCGAAGACGAGCGTGCTGGGCAGGCTCAGACCGGTCGCGGTGTTCAGCCGGGTGCGCAGCTCGACGGCGGTCAGCGAGTCGAAGCCGAACTCCTTGAACGCGCGGTCCTCGCGCACCGCTGCCGTGCCGGTGTGTCCGAGGACGGCGGCGACCTCGGTGCGCACCAGTTCCAGGACGATCCGCTCGCGGTCGGCGGGCGGCGCGGCGGCGAGCCGGTCGCGCAGCGCGGTCGCGGCGTCGCCCTCGGCTGCCCCGCCGCCGGTGGCGTCCGGCGCGGCGGTGAGCGCGCGGCGCACCTCCGGCAGGTCGTCGAGCAGCGGGCTCGGGCGGCGCACGGTGAAGGCCGGGGCGAACCGCTCCCAGTCGACGTCGGCGACGGTCACCTGCGGCCCGGGCCCGTCGAGCGCGTGCCGCAGGGCGGCGACGGCCACGTCGGGCCGCATGACGGGCAGGCCCCGCTTGCGCAGGTGCGCGGCCGCCTCGTCGTCCCCGGCCATGCCGGAGCCCGCCCACGGGCCCCAGGCGATCGACGTCACGGGCCGTCCGCGGGCCGCGCGCCGCTCGGCGAGGCCGTCGAGGAAGGCGTTGGCGGCGGCGTAGGCGGCCTGGCCGCCGCTGCCCCACACTCCGGCGATGGACGAGAAGAGCACGAAGGCGTCCAGCGGCGTGTCGCCGAGCAGGTCGTCCAGGTGTGCCGCGCCCGCGGCCTTGGCCGTCACGACGGCGGCGAAGTCCCGGGGTCCGGTCTCGGCGATCATCAGGTCCTGGCCCACGCCCGCCGCGTGCACGACGGCGCTCAGCGGCGCGTCCGCGGGGATCGCGTCGAGGAGCCGGGCGACCGCGTCCCGGTCGGCCACGTCGCAGGCGGCGACGGTGACCTGGGCCCCCAACTCCGCCAGTTCGGCGCGGAGTTCGGCGGCGCCGGGCGCGTCGGGGCCGCGTCGGCTCGTCAGGACGAGGTGGGCGGCGCCGTGGCCCGCGAGCCACCGGGCCACGTGCGCGCCGAGGGCGCCGGTGCCGCCGGTGACGAGCACGGTGCCGCGCGGCTGCCAGCCCGCACCGCCCGCGGGGCCGCCGGGGGCCCGCGTGAGACGGCGTACGAGGACGCCGGACGCGCGGAGGGCGAGCTGGTCCTCGGTGAAGTCCTCGGCGCCCGCTCGGGAGAGGAGCGCGGCGAGGCGGGCCCGCACGGAACCCGGTCCTTCGACGGCCTGGTTGGCCTCGGTGGCCTCGGGCAGGTCGATGAGGCCGCCCCACACCTCCGGGTGCTCCAGGGCCACGACCCGGCCGAAGCCCCACACCTGCGACTGGGCCGCGGCGTGCAGCGGGTCGGTGGCTCCGACGGACACCGCGCCGGACGTCGCGACCCACAGCCGCCCGCCGGTCCCGGTGTCCACGACCGCCTGCGTGAGCGCGAGGGTCGCGGCCATGCCCCAGGTCAGAGCGGGGTCAGGGGTGTCGGTCTCCGGGTGGCGGTACGGTCGCTCGTCCAGGGCGAGCAGCGACAGCACGCCCGTGACGTCGGTCGGCTCGCCGGTCTCCCGCAGGATCCGCGCCATCGCCGTACGGTCGGCCGCCTCGTCGCCGACGACGACGGACCGGACCTGCGCACCGGCCTGGGCGAGCGCCTCCTCGGCGGCCGCGCGCCAGGGGTGTCCGGCCGCGTCGGCCGGGACGAGGAGCGCCCACGTGCCATGGAGGCCCGTTCCGGTGCCCGGCCCGGCCGCGGCGGCGAGCGGCGTCCACGTGACGCCGTACCGCAGGGCGTCCACCTCGTGCCGCTCCTGCTGCCGCCGGTGCCAGCCGACCAAGGCCGGGAGCACCGACTTCAGCGGGGCCTCCTGGTCGAGGTCCAGCGCCCCTGCGAGCCCGTCCAGGTCCTCCCGTCGTACGACGTCCCAGAACTCGGCGTCCACGGCCCCGGCCTCCGCCTCCGGCACACCGGTGTCCGTCGGCCGCGGCCAGTACGTCCGGCGCTGGAAGGCGTACGTCGGCAAGCCGACGCGGCGCCGGGACTCGACGGGGGCGTACAGCAGCGTCCAGTCGACCTCGGTGCCGCGTACGTGCAGCTGCGCCAGGGCCGTCAGGAGCGTGTCGGGCTCGGAGCGGTCCTTGCGGACGGCGGCGACCAGGCCCGCCTGCGCGGCGGGCTCGGTGAGCGTGTCGTGGGCCATGGCCGTCAGGACGGCGTCCGGACCCAGCTCAAGGAGCGTCGAGACGCCCTGCCCGGTGAGGGCGTTGAGGCCGTCGTGGAAGCGGACCGCCTCGCGGATGTGGCGGACCCAGTACTCGGGGTCCTGCAGCTCGGCGGGATCGGCCAGTGCTCCGGTGAGGTTGGAGACGACCGGCAGGCTCGGCTCCCGGTACTCCAGGCTCTCCGCGACCTTGCGGAAGTCCGCGAGGGCGGGCTCCATCAGGGGCGAGTGGAAGGCGTGGCTGACCTGCAACCACTTCACCTTCCGGCCCTGGTCGCGCAGGGTCTGCTCCAGGGCTTCGAGCGCCGCGCGCTCGCCGGAGAGCACCAGCTGCGCGGGGCCGTTCACGGCCGCCACACCCACACGGTCCGACAGGTCCGCCAGGAGGGGCAGCACGTCCGCTTCCGCAGCCTGCACCGCCAGCATGGCGCCACCCTCGGGCAGGGCCTGCATCAACCGGCCGCGCGCAGCGACCAGTTGAGCCGCGTCCTCCAAGGACCACAGCCCCGCCACGTACGCCGCAGCCAGCTCACCGATCGAATGACCGCCCACGATCTCCGGACGGATGCCGAAGGACTCCGCCAGCCGGTACAGGGCGACTTCCATCGCGAACAGCGCGGGCTGCGCGTAGCCCGTCTGCTCAAGGAGGTCGGCGTCCGTACCGAACATCACGCTCTGGAGCGAACGTTCTATCCACGGATCTATATGGACACACACCTCGTCCAGGGCGTCCGCGAAGACGACGAAGTTCTCGTACAGTTCGCGGCCCATGCCGGGGCGCTGGCTGCCCTGGCCGGTGAAGACGATGCCGAGGCGGCCGCCCGTCGCGGCACCGGACACCACGCCCGGACCGCCGGTCGCCAGCGCGTCGAGGCCGGTCAGGAACTCGTCCCGCTCCCGGCCGAAGACCACCGCCCGGTGCTCGTGCACGGCACGCCCCGACAGGAGCGACCAGCCCACGTCGACCGGGTCGAGCGCGTCGCGGTCGGCCACGTGCGCGCGCAGGCGCTCGGCCTGGGCGCGCAGGGCCTCCGGGCTCCGGGCCGACACGAGCCACGGCACGGCCGTGATCGGCGTGACCGGCTCCGCCGTCCCCGCGGACTCCTCGCGGTCGGGCAGCGGGGGCTGCTCGACGATCACGTGGGCGTTGGTGCCGCTGATGCCGAACGAGGACACGCCTCCCCGGCGCGGCTCCGCGTCCCGCTCGGGCCACGCGCGCGCCGCCGTGAGCAGCTCCACGGCGCCGGAAGCCCAGTCGACGTGCGTGCTCGGCCGGTCCACGTGCAGCGTCGGCGGCAGGACGCCCTCCCGCAGGGCCATCACCATCTTGATGACGCCCGCGACACCGGCGGCGGCCTGGGTGTGGCCGATGTTGGACTTGATGGAGCCCAGCCACAGCGGCCGCTCGGCCGGGCGGTCCTGGCCGTAGGTGGCGAGCAGGGCCTGCGCTTCGATGGGGTCGCCGAGGGCCGTGCCGGTGCCGTGGGCCTCGACGGCGTCGACGTCGCCCGGCTTGAGGCCCGCGTTCGCCAGGGCCGCGCGGATGACGCGCTGCTGGGCGGGGCCGTTGGGGGCGGTCAGGCCGTTGGAGGCGCCGTCCTGGTTCACGGCGGAACCCTTGACCACCGCGAGGACTTCGTGGCCGTTGCGGCGCGCGTCGGACAGCCGCTCCAGGAGGAGCAGGCCGACGCCCTCGCCCCAGCCCGTGCCGTCCGCCGCTTCCGCGAACGCCTTGCAGCGACCGTCCGCCGCCAGGCCGCGCTGACGGCTGAACTCGATGAAGGCGCTCGGCGTGGACATCACCGTGACGCCGCCCGCCAGGGCCAGGTCGCACTCGCCCTGGCGCAGGGCCTGCGCCGCCAGGTGCAGGGCCACGAGGGCCGAGGAACAGGCCGTGTCGACGGTCAGGGCGGGGCCTTCGAAGCCGAAGGCGTACGACAGGCGGCCGGAGACGACGCTCGCGGCGTTGCCGGTGCCGACATAGCCCTCGGCGCCGTCGGGCGCGTCCTTGAGGAGGTCGAGGTAGTCCTGACCATTGGTGCCCGCGAAGACACCGGTACGGCTGCCGCGCAGGGCCGCCGCGTCGATGCCCGCCCGCTCGAACAGCTCCCAGGAGGTCTCCAGGAGCAGCCGCTGCTGCGGGTCCATGGCGAGGGCCTCGCGCGGCGAGATCCCGAAGAAGTCCGCGTCGAACTCGCCCGCGTCCGGCAGGAATCCGCCCTGGCGGGCGTAGGTGGAGCCGGGGGTGGCCGGGTCCGGGTCGTACAGGGACGCCGTGTCCCAGCCGCGGCCCGCCGGGAACTCGCCCAGTGCGTCGACGCCGTCGGCGACGAGCCGCCACAGGTCTTCCGGGCCGCGTACGCCGCCGGGGAAGCGGCAGCTCATCGACACGATGGCGATGGGCTCGTCGGCCGCGCGGACGGCCGGCGCGGGCTCCGTCGCGGCGGCGGAGGGGTCGCCGCCGATGAGGAGGCCGGACAGGTAGTCGGCGACGGCGTGCGGCGAGGGGTGGTCGAAGACGAGGGTCGCCGGGAGGGTCAGACCGGTCGCGGCACCCAGGCGATTGCGGAACTCCACCGAGGTGAGCGAGTCGAACCCGAGCCCCTTGAACGCGCCGTCCGAGGGCACCGCGTCCACCCCGCCGTGCCCGAGCACCGTGGCGGCGTGGGTCCGTACGAGGTCGAGCAGCGCCCGCTCGGCGTCAGGACGCGGCAGGGCGGCCAACTGGCCCTTCAGATCGGGCTGTTCCGCATCGGTCGGCCCGGCGGGGCGGGCCGCGCGCAGGGCGGCCACCTCCGGCAGGTCGTCGAAGAGCGCGCTGTGCCGGGCGGCCGTGAACCCGTCGAGGAACCGGTCCCACACCACGTCGGCCACGACGAGCGCGGCCTGTCCGCCGTGGGCGGTCGCCAGGCGCAGGGCCTCGGTGGCCCGCGCCGGGTCCATGACGGGCAGGCCCGCCTGGCGCATGCGCTCCTCGGAGCCGTCGTCGGCGGCCATGCCGCTGCCGGCCCACGGTCCCCAGGCGAGCGACACCGCGGGCAGGCCCGCCGCGCGGCGCCGCTCGGCGAGCGCGTCGAGGAAGGCGTTCGCGGCGGCGTAGTTGCCCTGGCCGGGCCCGCCCACCGTACCGGTGAGGGACGCGAACAGGACGAAGGCCGTGAGGTGTTCGCTGTCGCGCGTCAGCTCGTGCAGGTTCAGGGCCGCCTGGACCTTCGGCCGGAAGACCGTCGCGAACCGCTCCGCCGTCAGACCGTCCAGAACACCGTCATCAAGAACACCCGCCGTGTGGAACACACCGGTCAGCGGCACACTCTCCGGAATCTCCGCGAGCAGCCGCGCCAACGCGTCACGATCAGCCACATCACACGCGGCGATCGTGACCTCGGCACCCAACCCCTCAAGCTCCGCCCGCAATTCGGCCGCGCCCGGGGCGTCCGCGCCCCGACGGCTCGTCAGGACGAGGTGCCGGGCGCCCGCGCGCGCCAGCCAGCGCGCCACGTGACCGCCGATGGCACCCGTGCCACCGGTCACGAGAACGCTGCCCTCGGGCGTCCACTCCCCCGCCGCGACGGCGTCGAGCGGTGCCCGCTCCAGGCGGCGCGCGAACACCCCGGAGCCGCGCACGGCCACCTGGTCCTCGCCCGCCGAGGCCGCGAGGACCTGGGCGAGGCGAGCCACGGCGCGCGTGTCCGCGCCCTCGGGGAGGTCGACGAGACCGCCCCAGCGCTCCGGGAGTTCGAGGGCCGCGACCCGGCCGAGGCCCCACACCGCCGCGGCGTCGGCGTCGGCCGTGCGATCGGAGGCGCCCACGCGGACCGCACCCCGCGTCGCCACCCACAGCGGCGCGTCCACGCGCTCGTCGCCCAGGGCCTGGACGAGGGCGAGCGTCAGCAGGACACCGGCCGGGACGTCCCCGGCCGTCGGCGCCCCGGCCGCCACGGGTGCGCAGGCCAGCAGGGACAGCACCCCGGCGACCGGCTCGCCCCGCCCTTCGCCCTCGCCGGGGTCGGTGAGGGCGTGGCTGAGCAGTTCCCGCAGCGTGTCGCGGTCGGCGTCCCGTGCCCCCACGCGCAGCACGCGGGCACGGGCCCCGCCCAGTTCCAGGGCCCGTACGGCCCCGTCGACCCAGGTCTCCTCGGGCGCTCCGGCACCGGCGACGACGAGCCAGGTGCCCGTCAGGCGGCCCGGTGCCGTCCTGCCGAGCGGCTTCCACGCGGTCCGGTAGCGCCAGCGGTCCAGCTCGGACCGCTCCTGCCGCTGCCGCCGCCACGCCGTGAGCGCGGGCAGCACCGACCGGAACGGTGCCTCCTCGTCGACCTCCAGCGCTCCCGTCAGCGCCCGCAGATCCTCGGCCTCCACGGCCTCCCAGAAGCCCGCGTCCACAGGGTCGGCCGCTTCGACGGGGCCCTCCGTCAGCGGGTTGAGCCAGAGCGTCTGGTGCTGGAAGGCGTACGTCGGCAGGTCGACGCGGCGCCGGGACTCGACCGGGGCGTACAGCGGCGCCCAGTCGACGGCGGTCCCGCGTACGTGCAGCTGCGCGAGGGCAGCGAGGAACGTGTCGGCCTCGGGGCGGTCCTTGCGCAGGGCGGCGACCAGGCCCGCCTGCGCGGCCGGTTCCGTGACCGTGTCGTGCGCCATCGCGGTCAGGACGGAGTCCGGGCCGAGTTCAAGCAGCGTGGCGGCACCGAAGCCGGTGAGGGCGTTGAGGCCGTCGTGGAAGCGGACGGCTTCACGGATGTGGCGAACCCAGTACTCGGGGTCCTTCAGCTCGGCGGCCTTCGCGAGCGCGCCGGTGAGGTTGGAGACGACGGGCAGGGTCGGCTCCTGGTACGTCAGCTTGGCCGCGACCTCACGGAAATCGTCCAGGGCCGGGTCCATCAGGGGCGAGTGGAAGGCGTGGCTGACCTTCAGCCACTTCACCTTCCGGCCCTGGTCACGCAGGATCTGCTCCAGGCCTTCGAGAGCCGCCCGATCACCGGAGAGCACCAGCTGCGCGGGACCGTTCACGGCAGCCACACCCACACGGCCCGACAGGCCGTCGAGCAGCGACAGCACGTCCGCTTCCGCAGCCTGCACCGCCAGCATCGCGCCACCCTCGGGCAGCGCCTGCATCAACCGGCCACGCGCAGCAACCAGTTGAGCCGCATCCTCCAAAGACCACAGCCCCGCCACATACGCCGCAGCCAGTTCACCGATCGAATGCCCGCCCACGATCTCCGGACGGACCCCGAAGGACTCGGCCAGCCGGAACAGGGCGACCTCCACAGCGAACAGGGCGGGCTGCGCATAGCCGGTCTGCTCAAGCAGCTCGGCATCCGCACCGAACATCACGCTCTGGAGCGAACGTTCCATCCACGGATCGATATGGGCACACACCTCGTCCAACGCGTCCGCGAACACCGGGAACGCCTCGTACAGCTCACGGCCCATCCCGATCCGCTGGCTGCCCTGACCGGTGAAGACGACGCCGAGGCGGCCCTCGACGACCGAGCCCGTGACGGCGGCCGGGCCGCCGGTGGCCAGCGACTCCAGGCCCGCGAGGAACTGCGAACGGTCCCGGCCGAACAGCACGGCCCGGTGTTCGTGCGCGGTACGGCTCGACAGCAGGGACCAGCCGACGTCGACCGGGTCGAGTCCGCCGCGCGCGGTCACGTGCGCGTGCAGCCGCTCGGCCTGCGCCCGCAGGGCTTCCTCAGTGCGACCGGACACCAGCCACGGCACGGCCGTGACCGGAGCGACCGGCTCCACGATCTCGGCGGGCTCCTCGACCGGCGCCTGCTCCACGATCACATGGGCGTTGGTGCCGCTGACGCCGAAGGAGGAGACGCCCGCGCGGCGCAGCCGGTCGGCCTCGGGCCAGGTCCGCTCGTCGGTGAGCAGTTCGACGGCTCCGGCTTCCCAGTCCACGAGGGAGTTCGGCCGGTCGACGTGCAGCGTGCGCGGGAGGGTCCCCTCGCGCATGGCCATGACCATCTTGATGACGCCCGCGACACCGGCGGCGGCCTGGGTGTGACCGATGTTGGACTTCACCGAACCCAGCCACAGGGGCCGGCCCTCCGGCCGGTCCTGGCCGTAGGTGGCGAGCAGGGCCTGCGCTTCGATGGGATCGCCCAGGGTGGTGCCGGTGCCGTGGGCCTCGACGGCGTCCACGTCGGCGGGTGCGAGACCGGCGTTGGCGAGGGCGGCGCGGATGACGCGCTGCTGGGCGGGCCCGTTGGGGGCGGTCAGGCCGCTGCTCGCGCCGTCCTGGTTCACGGCGGAGCCACGTACGACAGCAAGGATCTCGTGGCCGTTGCGCTGGGCGTCGGAGAGGCGCTCCAGAAGCAGCAGGCCCACGCCCTCGCCCCAGCCGGTGCCGTCCGCCGCCTCCGCGAACGCCTTGCAGCGGCCGTCGGCGGCCAGGCCGCGCTGACGGCTGAACTCCACGAAGGTGTCCGGCGTCGACATCACGGTCACGCCGCCCGCGAGCGCGAGGGAGCACTCGCCCTGCCGCAGGGCCTGCGCCGCGAGGTGCAGGGCGACGAGCGAGGACGAGCAGGCCGTGTCGATGGTGACGGCGGGGCCTTCGAGGCCGAAGGTGTAGGAGACGCGGCCGGACGCGATGCTGCCCGCGCTGCCGTTGCCGAGGTAGCCCTCGAACTCTTCGAGGCCCCGCGGGTTGCTGAGGATGCGGTTGCCGTAGTCGCCGTACATGACGCCGACGAAGACGCCGGTGCGGGAGCCGCGCACCGTCAGCGGGTCGACGCCCGCCCGCTCGAACGCCTCCCACGTGGCTTCGAGGAGGAGCCGCTGCTGCGGATCGATGGCGAGCGCCTCGCGCGGCGAGATGCCGAAGAACGCCGGGTCGAACTCGGCGGCCTCGTGCAGGAACCCGCCTTCGCGCGCATAGCTCTTGCCGGGGCGGCTGGGGTCGGGGTCGTGCAGGTCCGCGTCCCAGCCCCGGTCGTCGGGGAAGGAGGAGATCGCGTCCCCGCCCTCGGCGACGAGCTGCCACAGGTCTTCCGGGCCGGCTACGCCGCCGGGGTAGCGGCAGCTCATCGCCACGATGGCGATGGGCTCCCGGCTCACGGACTCGGCGTCCTGTAGACGCTGCCGGGTCTGGTGCAGATCCGCGGTAACTCGCTTGAGGTACTCGCGGAGTTTCTGCTCGTTCGCCATTTCGGTGCGACTCCTTCAACGCAGAGGGCCGAACCCATCACATCCGGGGGAGGGTAGGGCAACAACCCCTACCCTCCCCCTACGGACCCCTTTACGAATTGCCGCGCATTACCGCGAAGCGCGGTCAGGAAACGCCGAGTTCATTGTCGATGAAGTCGAACATGTCATCGTCGTCGGCGTCCTCCAGCTTCTCCGCGATGCCGGCCGCGGCGGCCTCGCCCGGCTCCCCGGCGTCCAGCTTGCCGAGCAGGGCCCGGAGCCTGCCGCGCACCTCCGTCCGCTGGTCGTCCGCCAGCGGGCCCGCTGCCAGGGCCGCTTCCAGGCCCGCGAGCTCGGCGGCGAGCCCGCCGGCGCGCGGCCCCTCGGCCCCGTCCGCCGTGCCGCCGTCGCGGGGCAGGGTCTCGTCCAGGTGGGCGGCGAGCGCCGCGGGCGACGGGTAGTCGAAGATGAGCGTCGCCGGGAGCCGCAGTCCGGAAAGGGAGTTCAGCCTATTCCGGAGTTCCACCGCGGTGAGCGAGTCGACCCCCAGTTCAAGGAATCCACGGGTGGCACCTATTGCCTCGGGCCCGGAATGCCCGAGCACTGTCGCCACATTACCGCGTACCGCGTCGAGCAGGGCCCGCTCCCGGTCCGCTCCGGAAAGTCCCGCCAATTCCCTGACGAGCGCGGGCCCGGTGCCGTTCGCCTCCGCCGTGCCGCCGGAGCGGGCGAGCGCCCTGCCGGCCCGGCGGGCCGGGGTGCGGACGAGGTCGGAGAACACGGGCTGTACGCCGTCGGGGCCCGCGGAGGCGCGCAGGGACGCGGTGTCCAGGTGCAGCGGCACGAGCACGGCGGGTGCGTCGGGCCCGGTCAGGGTGACGGCGGTGTCCAGGAGCGCCAGGCCCTGGCGCGTGGACAGGGGGGCGACGCCGCCGCGTGCCATGCGCCGGAGGTCCGCGTCGCCGAGGCCCTCCGTCATCTCGCTCTCCTGCGCCCATACGCCCCAGGCGAGTGAGGTCGCCGGGAGGCCCTGGGCGCGGCGTGCGACGGCCAGGGCGTCGAGGAAGCAGTTGGCGGCCGCGTAGTTGGCCTGGCCCGGGCTGCCGAGGACCCCGGCGGCGGAGGAGAACAGGACGAAGGCGCTCAGGTCCAGGCCCGCGGTCAGCTCGTGCAGGTGCAGCGCCGCGTCCGCCTTCGGCCGCAGCACGGCGTCCACGCGCTCGGGCGTCAGGGCGGTGACCACGCCGTCGTCCAGGACGCCCGCCACGTGCACGACGGCCGACAGGTCCGCGCCGTGCTCGTCGAGCAGCGCGGCCACGGCGCCCCGGTCGGCCACGTCGCACGCGGCGACCGTGACCTTCGTGCCGAGGGCCTGGAGTTCGTCGCGCAGTTCACCGGCACCGGCCGCCGTCTCTCCCCTGCGGGAGACCAGGAGCAGGTCACGTACGCCGTGGTGTTCGGCCAGGTGCCGGGCCACGAGGCGGCCGAGGCCGCCGAAGGCGCCCGTCACCAGGACGGAGCCCTCGCCCCACGGCGCGGTGTCGGCAGTGGCCGGGGCGGTGGTGGTCCTCGCCAGCCGGGGCACCCGTACCGAGCCGCCCCTGACCGCTGCTTCCGGTTCGCCCGACGCCAGTACGGCACCGAGCGTGGCCGCGTCGACTCCCCCTTCGGTGTCGCTGTCGGTGTCCACCAGGACGAAGCGCCCCGGGTGTTCGACCTGGGCGGACCGCACGAGACCCCACACGGCCGCGCCCGAGGGGTCGGGGACCTCCTCGGTGCCGTCGGCGGGGACCGCGCCCCGCGTCACGACGACGAGCCGCGCGGACTCGTACCGCTCGTCCGCCAGCCAGTCCTGCACCACGCCCAGCGCCTCGGCCAACCGCGCCGACACCGCCTCGGGCCGCGGCTGACCAGCGGGGACACCGCCGTGCCACACCACCGCCTCCGGCACGTCACCACCGGCGGCCACCGCCTCGTACGAGACGTACGGGACGGGGGCAGCGGACGGCGTCGGGATCTGCGGCTTCCACTCCACGTGGAACATCGAGTCGCTCACCGCCCCGCCGCCGAGCTGCTCGGCCGAGACCGGGCGCGACACCAGCGAGTCGACGGTGGCGACCACCTGGCCGCTCTGGTCCGCGAGGGTCAGGGACACGGCGTCCGTGCCCGCCGCGGCCAGCCGGACGCGGACCGTGGCGGCGCCCGCCCGGTGCAGCCGCACCCCGCTCCAGGCGAACGGCAGGCCGAGGCCCTGGCGCTCCTCGTCGAGCAGCAGGGTGGAGTGCAGGGCGGCGTCGAGGACGGCGGGGTGCAGGCCGAACGCCGTGGCGTCCGCCGCCTGCTCCTGCGGGAGCGCGACCTCGGCGAACACCTCGTCGCCGCGCCGCCAGGCGGCACGCAGCCCCTGGAACACCGGCCCGTAGCCGTACCCCGTCCCGGCGAGCCGGTCGTAGAGGGAGGCCGCGTCGTCGATCGGCTCCGCGTCGCGCGGCGGCCAGACGGTGAGGCCCTCGGGCTCCGCCGCGCCGTCCGTGGCGGCCAGGAAGCCGGACGCGTGCCGGGTCCAGGGCCCTTCGGGGTCCTGCGCGTCGCGGGAGTGCACGCTCACCGGGAAGCACCCGTCGGCGTCCGCGGCGCCCACACTGACCTGGAGCTGTACGGCACCACGCTCCGGCAGCACCAGGGGGGCCGCCAGCGTCAACTCTTCGAGGACCCCGCACCCGACCTCGTCACCGGCCCGCACGGCCAGCTCCACGAACGCCGTACCGGGCAACAGCACCCGGCCCGCCACCGCGTGATCCGCGAGCCACGGATGCGTCGCCAGCGAAAGCCGCCCGGCCAGCAGGTACCCGTCCCCCTCGGCCAGCGGCACCGCCGCCCCCAGGAGCGGGTGCCCCGCCGCGACCAGGCCGGTCGCCGCCATGTCCCCCGGCACGCCGACGGCCGCGCGCGGCCAGTACGTCCGGCGCTGGAAGGCGTACGTCGGCAGGGCGACCCGGCGGCGCGCCCCGGCCGGGGCGTACAGCGGCGCCCAGTCGACCTCGACGCCGCGCACGTGCAGCTGCGCCAGGGCGGCCAGGAACGTGTCCGGCTCCGCGCGGCCCTTGCGGACGGCCGCGACGAGCCCGGCCTGATCCTCCGGCTCGGTGACGGTGTCGTGCGCCATGGCCGTGAGCACCGCATCGGGGCCCAGCTCCAGGAGCGTCGAGACGCCTTGCCCGGTCAATGCCTTCACGCCGTCGTGGAAGCGCACCGCCTCGCGGATGTGACGGACCCAGTACTCGGGGTCCTTCAGCTCTGCGGGATCCGCCAGTTCACCGGTGAGGTTGGAGACGACAGGGAGAGTCGGCTCCTGGTACGTCAGCTTGGCCGCGACCTCACGGAAACCGTCGAGGGCCGGGTCCATCAGGGGCGAGTGGAAGGCGTGCGAGACCTTCAGCCACTTCACCTTCCGGCCCTCACCGCGCAGGATCTCCTCCAGGCCTTCGAGGGCACCGCGCTCGCCGGACAGCACGATCTGGGAGGGGCCGTTCACGGCGGCCACGCCGACGCGGTCCGACAGGCCGTCGAGCAGCGGCAGGATGTCCGCTTCCGCAGCCTGCACGGCCAGCATCGCGCCGCCCTCGGGCAGGGCCTGCATCAAACGCCCCCGGGCCGCGACCAGTTGAGCGGCATCTTCGAGGGACCACAGTCCGGCCACATACACGGCCGCCAGCTCACCGATCGAGTGGCCGCCGACAATCTCCGGGCGTACGCCGAAGGACTCGGCCAGGCGATAGAGCGCCACCTCGACGGCGAACAGCGCGGGCTGCGCGTAAGCGGTCTGCTCAAGGAGGTCGGCGTCCGTACCGAACATCACGCTCTGGAGCGAACGTTCTATCCACTGATCAATATGAGCGCACACCTCGTCCAACGCATCCGCGAACACCGGGAACGTCTCGTACAGCTCCTTGCCCATGCCGATGCGCTGGCTGCCCTGGCCGGTGAAGACCACACCGAGGCGGCCCTCGACGACCGAGCCGGGTACGAGCGCTTCGAGGCCGGTCAGGAACTCGTCCCGGTCCCGGCCGAAGACCACCGCCCGGTGCTCGTGCACGGTACGCCCCGACAGGAGCGACCAGCCCACGTCGACCGGGTCGAGGCCTTCGTCGCCCGCGACGTGGTCCCGGAGGCGCTCGGCCTGCGCCCGCAGCGCCTCCGCGCTGCGACCGGACACCAGCCACGGCACGGCCGTGACGGGCGCGACCGGCTCCACGGGCTCCGCCGACTCCTCGACGGGCGCCTGCTCCACGATCACGTGCGCGTTGGTGCCGCTCACGCCGAAGGACGACACACCCGCGCGGCGCGGCGCGTCCCCGCGCCCGGCCCACTCACGGGCCTCCGTCAGAAGCTCGACGGCACCCGCCGACCAGTCCACGTGCGAGCTGGGGCGGTCGACGTGGAGCGTCTGCGGCAGGACGCCCTCGCGCAGGGCGAGCACCATCTTGATGACGCCCGCGACGCCGGCGGCGGCCTGGGTGTGGCCGATGTTGGACTTGATGGAGCCCAGCCACAGCGGCCGCTCGGCCGAGCGGTCCTGGCCGTACGTGGCGAGCAGGGCCTGCGCCTCGATCGGGTCGCCGAGAGTGGTGCCCGTGCCGTGGGCCTCGACCGCGTCCACATCACCCGCGGACAGCCCGGCATTGGCGAGGGCCGCGCGGATCACCCGCTGCTGCGAAGGCCCGTTGGGGGCAGTCAGGCCGTTGGAGGCGCCGTCCTGGTTCACGGCGGAGCCACGGAAGACCGCGAGGACCTGGTGGCCCTTGCGGCGTGCGTCCGACAGGCGCTCAAGGAGCAGCAGGCCCACGCCTTCACCCCAGCCGGTGCCGTCCGCCGCCTCCGCGAACGCCTTGCAACGGCCGTCGGTCGCCAGGCCGCGCTGACGGCTGAACTCGATGAACGTGTCAGGCGTCGACATGACCGTGACGCCGCCCGCCAGAGCCAGGTCGCACTCGCCCTGGCGCAGCGCCTGCGCCGCAAGGTGCATGGCGACCAGGGAGGACGAGCACGCCGTGTCGACCGTGACCGCCGGGCCTTCGAGCCCGAACGCGTACGACAGACGGCCGGAGACGACGCTCGCCGCGTTGCCGGTGCCGAGATAGCCCTCGCCGCCGTCGGGGGCGGCGCGCAGGACGTGCTCGTAGTCCTGGCCGTTGGTGCCGGAGAAGACGCCGGTGCGGCTGCCGCGCAGGGTCGCCGGGTCGATGCCCGCCCGCTCGAACGCCTCCCACGCGGTCTCCAGGAGGAGCCGCTGCTGCGGGTCCATGGTGAGCGCCTCGCGCGGGGAGATGCCGAAGAAGTCCGCGTCGAACTCGGCCATGTCGTGGAGGAAGCCGCCCTCGCGGACGTAGCTGGTTCCGGGGTGGTCGGGGTCGGGGTGGTAGAGCTCCCCCACGTTCCAGCCGCGGTCGTCGGGCATGTCCCCCATGGCGTCCACGCCGTCGCGCAGCAGGCGCCACAGGTCCTCGGGGTTGCGGACGCCACCGGGGAAGCGGCAGCTCATCGACACGATCACGATCGGGTCCCCGTCGTCCGGGGTGCCCGTTCCCGCCGGGGCGGCGGCCGGGCGCTCGGCGTCCGCGGGCGCGAGGCCGCCGAGGAGTTCGCCGCGCAGGTACTGGGCGAGGGCGGCCGGGGTCGGGTGGTCGAAGATGAGCGTCGCCGGGAGGTGCAGTCCGCTGGCGGCGCCGACGAGGTTGCGCAGTTCGACCGCCGTGAGCGAGTCGAAGCCCAGGTCCTTGAAGGGGCGGGCGGCGTCCACGGTCTTGCCCGCCGGGTAGCCGAGGACGGTGGCCACGCGGTCGCGCACGAGGTCGAGGACCGCCCGCTCCCGCTCCGCCGCGGGGAGGGCCGCGAGCCGCTCCGCGAGCGGGGCTGTGGACGGGTCACCGGCCCGCTCCGGCCCTGCCGCCCGCTTCCCGGACGGGTCGGCCGGGTCGGCCGTTTCGGCGGGAAGGAGTTGGTCGAACAGGTGGCAGGGGCGCGCCGTCGCGTAGCCGGGCGCGTACTGCTCCCAGACGACGTCGGCGAGGGTGACCGCCGCGGCGCCGCCCGGCGCCGCCGCGTCCGCGAGCGCCGCGGCCATGGCGGCGACGGCGAGGCCGGGCTCCATCGCGGGCATGCCGCTGTCGCGTACGCGCTGCTCGACCACTCCGCCGTCGGCCGCCATGCCGCCGCCCGCCCACGGGCCCCAGGCCAGGGACAGGGCGGGCAGGCCGAGCTCGCGGCGGTGCGCGGCGAAGGCGTCCAGGAACGCGTTGGCCGCCGCGTAGTTGCCCTGTCCGCCGATGCCCATCGAGCCCGCGACGGACGCGAACAGGACGAAGGCCGTGAGGTGTTCGCTGTCGCGCGTCAGCTCGTGCAGGTTCAGGGCCGCCTGGACCTTCGGCCGGAAGACCGTCGCGAACCGCTCCGCCGTCAGACCATCGAGCACGCCGTCATCGAGGACACCCGCCGTGTGGAACACACCGGTCAGCGGCACGCTCTCCGGAATCTCCGCGAGAAGCCGCGCCAACGCGTCACGATCAGCCACATCACAGGCCGCGATCGTGACCTCGGCACCCAATTCCTCAAGTTCCGCCCGCAATTCGGCCGCGCCGGGCGCGTCCGCGCCCCGACGGCTCGTCAGGACGAGGTGCCGGGCACCCGCGCGCGCCAGCCAGCGCGCCACGTGACCGCCGATGGCACCCGTGCCACCGGTGATGAGGGCCGTGCCGCCCGGCGTCCACTCCCCCGCCGGGGCCTCACCGGCCACCGTGCGCACGAGGCGGCGCACGAACACTCCCGAGCCGCGCACCGCGAGCTGGTCCTCGCCCGTCGCCGCGCCGACGGCGTCGGCGAGCCGCAGCCGCGTCCGCTCGTCGGGGTGCGGCGGCAGGTCGACCAGACCGCCCCAGCGCTGCGGCTGCTCAAGTGCGGCGACCCGGCCCATGCCCCACACGGGCGCCTGGCGCGGCGCCGTCAGCCGGTCCGAGCGGCCGGTGGCCACCGCGCCGCACGTGGCGGCCCACAGCGGTGCCGCCACGTCGGCGTCGCCCAGGGCCTGGAGCAGGGCGAGCACCCCTTCGAGCCCGACGGAGACGGTCGGGTGGGCGGAACCCTCGCTGTCGTCGAGGGCGAGCAGCGACAGGACGCCCCGCGGCTGCGTCGACTCACCCTGCCCGCCGAGGAGTTCACGCAGCTTGTGGGCCAGCGCCTCACGGTCGGCCTCGTCCGGGGCGACCGCGACGCGGGTCACGCGCGCGCCGCGCTCCTCCAGACCGGCGACCGCCGCCGCCACCCAGGGGTACGCGTCCTCGTCGGCGGGCACGACCACCCACCACGCGCCGTCGAAGGCTGCCGGGGCGAGGCCCGCCACCGGCTTCCACGCCTCCTGGTACCGCCACCGTGCGACCGTGGAGGTCTCGCGGCGCTGCCGCCGCCACGACGACAGGACCGGAAGCACCTCACCAAGGGCACCGCCGTCGGCACCACCGCCCAGCTCGGCGCTCAACGACTCCAGGTCCTCGGCCTCCACGGCCTCCCAGAACCGCGCCTCCACCTCGTCAGCGGCGGCCCCGCCCGTTCCGGCGCCAGTGGCCGCGAACTCCGTGAGGTCCAGCCAGTAGTGATCGCGCTGGAAGGCGTAGGTGGGCAACTCGACACGGCGCCGGGACTCGACCGGGGCGTACACCGGGGTCCAGTCGACGGCGATGCCGCGTACGTGCAGCTGCGCCAGGGCCGTCAGGAAGGTGTCGGGCTCCGCGCGGTCCTTGCGGACGGCGGCGACCAGGCCCGCCTGGGCGGCGGGCTCGGTGAGCGTGTCGTGGGCCATCGCGGTGAGCACCGCGTCGGGGCCCAGCTCCAGGAGCGTCGAGACACCCTGCCCCGTCAGTGCCTTCAGACCGTCGAGGAAGCGCACCGCCTCACGGACGTGCCGCACCCAGTACTCCGGGTCCTTCAGCTCGGCAGGATCCGCCAGCTCACCCGTGAGGTTGGAGACCACCGGCAACGTCGGGTCCTGATACGTCAACTGCTGTGCCACACGCCGGAAGTCATCCAGGACGGGGTCCATCAGGGGCGAGTGGAAGGCGTGCGAGACCTTCAGCCACTTCACCTTCCGGCCCTGGTCACGCAGGGCCTGCTCCAGGCCTTCGAGCGCCGCCCGATCACCGGAGAGCACCAGCTGCGCGGGACCGTTCACAGCCGCCACACCCACACGGTCCGACAGGCCGTCGAGCAGCGACAGCACGTCCGCTTCCGCAGCCTGCACCGCCAGCATCGCACCGCCCTCGGGCAGCGCCTGCATCAACCGGCCACGCGCCGCCACCAGTTGAGCGGCATCTTCGAGGGACCACAGCCCCGCCACATACGCGGCCGCCAGCTCACCGATCGAATGCCCGCCCACGATCTCCGGACGGACCCCGAAGGACTCCGCCAGGCGGTACAGCGCCACCTCGACGGCGAACAACGCGGGCTGCGCGTAACCGGTCTGCTCAAGCAGCTCGGCATCCGCACCGAACATCACGCTCTGGAGCGAACGTTCTATCCACGGATCAATATGGGCACACACCTCGTCCAACGCATCCGCGAAGACCGGGAAGGCCTCGTACAGCTCCTTGCCCATCCCGATGCGCTGACTGCCCTGACCGGTGAACACCACACCGAGGCGGCCCTCGGCCACCGCGCCCGTGACGGCCCCGCGCCCGCCGGACGTCACCGCATCGAGGCCGGTGAGGAGTTCCTCCCGGCCGAGCCCCAGGACGACTGCCCGGTGCTCGTGCACGGCTCGGGCCGAGAGCAGCGACCAGCCGACATCGACCGGGTCGAGGCCTTCGTCGGCCAGGACGTGGTCCCGGAGGCGCTCGGCCTGCGCCCGCAGGGCCTCCGCGCTGCGACCGGACACCAGCCACGGCACGGCCGTGACGGGCGCGACCGGCTCGACGATCTCAGCGGGCTCCGCGACGGGCGCCTGCTCCACGATCACGTGCGCGTTCGTACCGCTCACGCCGAAGGACGACACACCCGCGCGGCGCGGCGCGTCCCCGCGCCCGGCCCACTCACGAGCCTCCGTCAACAGCTCGACAGCACCCGCCGACCAGTCCACATGTGTGCTCGGCCGGTCCACGTGCAGGGTCGGCGGAAGGACACCCTCGCGCATGGCCATGACCATCTTGATGACGCCCGCGACACCGGCGGCCGCCTGGGTGTGACCGATGTTGGACTTCACCGAGCCCAGCCACAGCGGTCGGTCCTCGGGGCGCTCCCGCCCGTAGGTGGCGAGGAGGGCCTGCGCCTCGATCGGGTCACCGAGAGTGGTGCCTGTGCCGTGGGCCTCGACCGCGTCCACGTCACCGGCGGACAGCCCGGCGTTGGCGAGGGCCGCGCGGATCACCCGCTGCTGCGAAGGGCCGTTGGGGGCGGTCAGGCCGTTGCTCGCGCCGTCCTGGTTCACGGCGGAGCCGCGTACGACAGCAAGGATCTCGTGGCCGTTGCGCTGGGCGTCGGAGAGGCGCTCCAGGAGCAGCAGGCCGACGCCCTCGCCCCAGCCGGTGCCGTCCGCCGCCTCCGCGAACGCCTTGCAGCGGCCGTCCGCGGCCAGGCCGCGCTGACGGCTGAACTGGACGAAGGTGTCCGGTGACGCCATCACCGTGACGCCGCCCGCGAGGGCCATGTCGCACTCGCCCTGGCGCAGGGCCTGCGCGGCCAGGTGCAGCGCGACCAGGGAGGCCGAGCAGGCCGTGTCGACCGTGACGGCCGGGCCTTCGAGCCCGAACGCGTACGACAGACGGCCCGACATGACGCTGACGGCGTTGCCGGTGAGGACGTGGCTCTCGATGTCCTGGGGGACGGCGGCCATGCGGGAGATGTAGTCGTCGCCGTTGGAGCCGACGAAGACGCCCGCGCGGGTGCCGCGCAGCGTCGTCGGGTCGATGCCCGCGCGCTCGAACAGTTCCCAGGAGGTCTCCAGGAGCTGGCGCTGCTGCGGGTCCATGGCGAGGGCCTCGCGTGGGGAGATGCCGAAGAAGTCCGCGTCGAACTCGCCCGCGTCCGGCAGGAATCCGCCCTCGCGGACGTAGCTCTTGCCCGCCCGGTCGGGGTCGGGGTCGTAGAGTTCCGCGAGGTCCCAGCCCCGGTCGGCGGGGAACTCGCCCATGGCGTCGCGGCCGTCGGCGACGAGCCGCCACAGGTCCTCGGGCGAGCGGACTTCGCCGGGGAAGCGGCAGCTCATCGAGACGATCGCGATGGGGTCGCCGTCCGTGTCGGCGGCGGTGGCCACCGGCGCGGGCGCGCCACCGGCCTCCGGCGCGGCCCCGAAGGCCTCCTCACCCAAGTAGGCGGCGAGGGAGGTGGAGTTGGGGTAGTCGAAGACCAGCGAGGCGGGCAGTCGCAGGCCGGTGGCGGCCTGGACGCGGTTGCGCAGCTCGACGGCGGTGAGCGAGTCGAAGCCGAGCTCGCGGAAGGCGCGGCCCGGGTCGACGGCCTCGGGTGAGGAGTGGCCGAGGACGGCGGCGGCCTGGGTGCGCACGAAGGCGAGGAGGGCGGTGCCGCGCTCGGCGCCGGGGAGCGGGGCGAGCCGCCGCATCCAGTCGGGGCCCGTGAGGGCGTGGTCCGCGCTCGCCTCCGCGGAAGCGGGGTCGGCGGACCGCCGGCGCACCTCGGGGAGGGTGTCGAAGAGCCGGTTGGGGCGGGCCGCGAGGAAGCCGGGCAGGAAGGTGTCCCAGTCGACGGCGGCGACGAGGACGGAGGCGTCGCCGCGTTCGACCGCGTCCCGCAGGGCGGCGACGGCCGGTGCGGGCGGCATCGGCGGCATGCCGTCGCGGCGCGAGCGGTCGGCGCGCACGGTCGTGTCGGCGAGCCCGGCGCCGTCCCAGGTGCCCCAGGCGACGGAGGTGGCGGGCAGGCCGTCGGCGCGGCGCTGCTCGGCGAGCGCGTCGAGGTAGGCGTTGGCGGCCGCGTAGTTGGCCTGGCCCGCGTTGCCGAGGGCTCCGGACGCCGAGGAGTAGAGGACGAACGCGTCCAGGTCCAGGTCGCGGGTGAGGTCGTGCAGGGCGGTGGCCGCCGGGGACTTGGGGCGCAGTACGCCGTCGAGGCGCTCGGGGGTGAGGGCGTCGACGACGCCGTCGTCGAGGACGCCCGCCGTGTGGATCACGGCCGTGAGGGGGGTGTCGGCGGGTATGCCGTCCAGGAGCCGGGCGAGCGCGTCGCGGTCGGCGACGTCGCAGGCCACGACGGTGACGCGGGCGCCCAACTCCTCGATTTCGGCGCTCAGTTCGGCGGCGCCGGGCGCGTCGGGGCCGCGACGGCTGGTGAGGACGAGGTGGTCGGCACCCTCGCGGGCGAGCCAGCGCGCCACGTGGCCGCCCAGGGCGCCCGTGCCGCCGGTGACGAGGACGGTGCCGCGCGGCGTCCAGCGGATGTCGCGGGTGAGGTCGGCGCCGGTCGCCTCGCCCCTGACGAGGCGGCGTGCGAAGACCCCGGAGCCGCGCACGGCGAGCTGGTCCTCCTCACCTCCGTCGCGGGCGGCGGCGAGGATCGCGGCGAGTCGGGTGCCCGCCCGCGCGTCGTGGTCGCGGGGCAGGTCGATGAGCCCGCCCCAGCGGTCGGGGTGCTCCAGGGCGACGACGCGGCCGAGGCCCCACAGGTGGGCCTGGAGGGGGTGGTCGAGGCGGTCGCTGCGCCCCGTCGAGACGGCTCCCCGCGTCAGGGCCCACAGCCGGGCCGTGGCGCCGGTGTCGCCGAGGGCCTGCACCAGGGCGAGGGTGCCCGCGACACCGGCGGGTACGGCCTCGTGCCCGTCGAGGGGGGACTCGTCCAGGCCGAGCAGCGAGACGACACCGGCGGGTTCGGCCGCGCCGCTGTCCGCCGCCCGGCGCAGCCGCTCCGCCAGGTGTGCGCGCGTCGCCTCGCCGGTGTCCAGGCTCAGGACGACGGGTTCGGCGCCGGCCGCCGTCAGCGCCTCGGTGACGCCGGTCGCCCAGGGGTGCGCGCGGGCGCTGTCGGGCAGGACGACGAGCCAGGGCCCGGTCAGGCGGGCGGGCGGCAGGGTGGCGCCTGGCAGGGGCTGCCAGGTGGCGCGGTAGCGCCAGGCGTCGATGGTGGAGCGTTCGCGGCGCCTGCGCCGCCATGCGGAGAGGCCGGGCAGGACCTCGCTGAGGGCGCCCTGCGCCACGTCGCCGAGGGTGGAGGACAGTTCGTCGACGTCCTCGCGCTCGACGGCCTCCCAGAAGAGGGCCTCGGCCTCGTCCGTGGCGGCGGCGAGCGGCGTGCCGCCGTCGGTCCGCTCCTCGGTCAGCCAGTAGTGGCGGCGCTGGAAGGGGTACGTGGGCAGGTCCACGACGGTGCGCTCGCCGGGCAGGAGGGCCTGCCAGTCGAGTTCGGCGCCATGGACGTGGGCTTCGGCGAGCGAGGCGGCGAGGCGGTCGGCGCCGCCCTCGTCGCGTCGGAGAGAGCCGAGGGTGGCGGCCTGGCTGTCGGTCGCGTCGATGGTGGCCTGCACGGGGACGGTGAGCACCGGGTGGGGGCTCATCTCCAGGAACAGGCCGTGCCCCTCGGCGAGGAGACCTCGGGTGGCGTGCTCGAAGAGAACGGTCTGACGCAGGTTGCGGTACCAGTAGCCCGCGTCCATCAGGGTGTCGTCGGTCAGCCAGCCACCGGTGAGGGTGGAGTACAGCGGCACGTCGGGCGTGCGGGGCGCGACCGGGGCGAGGACCCGCTCCAGGTGCTCCTCGATGGCTTCGACGTGTGCGGAGTGCGAGGCGTAGTCGACGGGGATGGTGCGGGCGCGGATGTCGCGGGCCACGCACTGCGCGACCAGCTCCTCCAGGGCCGCCGCGGCACCGGAGACCACGACGTGCGCGGGACCGTTGACCGCCGCCACGGACAGGTCGTCGCCCCACTGGGTGAGGATCTCGCGCACCCGCGGCTCGGGCAGCGGTACGGAGACCATGCCGCCGAGGCCGGAGAGTTCGACGATGGCCTGGCTGCGCAGGGCCACCACCCAGGCCGCGTCCTCCAGGGACAGCGCGCCCGCGACGCACGCGGCGGCGATCTCGCCCTGGCTGTGGCCGACCACGGCGGCGGGCTCGACCCCCGCCGCACGCCACACGGCGGCGAGGGACACCATCACGGCGAACAGGACGGGCTGGACGACGTCGACGCGGTCGAAGTTGCCGCCGTCCAGCTCGTCGAAGAGGTCCCAGTCCACGAACGGGCCCAGGGCGTCGGCGCACTCCTGCATGCGCGCGGCGAACACCGGTGATTCGTCGAGGAGTTCACGGGCCATGCCGGCCCACTGGGAGCCCTGCCCGGGGAAGACGAACACGGGACGTGCCGCCCCGGGGACAGTGCGGCCGGTGACCGCGCCCCCGGCCACGAGGTCCCCGTCCGCAAGGCGTTCGAGCCCCGCGAGGAGCTCGTCGCGGTCGCGTCCGAGCACGACGCCGCGGCGCTCGAACCGCGAGCGGGTGACGGCGAGGGACCAGGCCACGTCGAGCGGTTCGAGGCCGGGCCGCACGAGCAGGCGCTCGCGCAGCCGGGCCGCCTGCGCCCGCAGCGCGTCCTCGGACTTCGCCGACAGGGCCAGCGGCACGCGGCCGGATATCACCGAAGGCAGACCGGAGCCCCCGACCGGACCGGTCCCGCCCGACGCGCCGACCTCGTCCGGCAGACCGGACCCGCCCAGCTGCCCGAGCCCGTCCGACAGGCCGAAGCCGTCAGACGGACCGACCCCGTCCAGCTGGCCGAACCCGCCCGAGGGGCCCACCCCGTCCGACGGGCCCACCCCGTCCGGCAGACCGGACCCGCCAGCCGTACCAGCCCCGTCCAGCCGCCCGAACGCATCCGGCTGGCCGGTCCCGTCCGCCCGGCCGAGCGCTCCCGGCTCACCGGCCGCATCCGGCCGCCCCGCCCCGTCCGGGCGACCGGACACCTCCTCCTGGGCGGTCACGTCCGACAGGACGGCCGCGCCCGGCCCGCCGGGCCCGTCCAGCCGGCAGCCCGCCTCGGCGGACGACGGCGCCTGCTCCAGGATCAGGTGCGCGTTCGTGCCGCTCATGCCGAACGACGAGACGCCCGCGCGCCGCGGCCCGTCCGCGCGCTCGGGCCACTCCCGGGCCTCGGTGAGGAGTTCGACGGCGCCCGCCGACCAGTCCACGTGGCTGCTCGGCTCGTCGACGTGCAGGGTCTTCGGCAGGACGCCCTGGTGCATGGCCTGCACCATCTTGATGACTCCGGCGACACCGGCGGCGGCCTGCGTGTGGCCCACGTTGGACTTCAGCGAGCCCAGCCACAGCGGCCGGTCCTGCGGCCGGTCCTTGCCGTACGTGGCGATGAGGGCCTGGGCCTCGATGGGATCGCCCAGGGTGGTGCCCGTGCCGTGGGCCTCGACCGCGTCCACGTCGGCGGCCGCGAGGCCCGCGTCGGCGAGGGCGGCACGGATGACGCGCTGCTGCGCGGGCCCGTTGGGGGCGGTCAGGCCGTTGCTCGCGCCGTCCTGGTTCACGGCGGAACCACGGACGACGGCCAGGACCTTGTGGCCGTTGCGGCGCGCGTCCGAGAGCCGCTCCAGGACGAGCATGCCGACGCCCTCGCCCCACGCCGTGCCGTCCGCGCCCTGGGCGAACGGCTTGCAGCGGCCGTCGGGCGCCAGGCCGCGCTGGCGGCTGAAGGCCAGGAAGGAGCCGGGCGACGCCATGACCACGACGCCGCCCGCCAGGGCGAGCGCGCACTCGCCCTGGCGCAGCGCCTGGACGGCCAGGTGCAGCGCGACCAGGGAGGAGGAGCAGGCGGTGTCGACCGTCATGGTCGGGCCCTGGAGGCCGAGGGTGTAGGCGATGCGGCCGGAGGCGACGCTGGCGGCGGTGCCGGTGACGAGATAGCCCTCCAGGCCGTCACCGGCGTCGCTGAGGCGAGGCCCGTACTCCTGGGTCTCGGCGCCGACGAACACGCCGGTGCCGGAGTCGCGCAGCGACGCGGGGTCGATGCCCGCGCGCTCCAGGGCCTCCCAGGACGCTTCGAGCAGCAGGCGCTGCTGCGGGTCCGTGGCGAGGGCCTCGCGGGGCGAGAGGCCGAAGAAGTCGGCGTCGAACTCGCCCGCGTCGTGCAGGAAGCCGCCCTCGCGGACGTACGACGTGCCGGGCCGGTCGGGGTCGGTGTCGTACAGGGCGGAGAGGTCCCAGCCGCGGTCGGCGGGGAAGCCGGAGATGGCGTCCACCTCGTCGGCGACGAGCTGCCAGAGCTCTTCGGGGGTCTCGACGCCGCCGGGCAGGCGGCAGCTCATGGCGACGATGGCGATGGGCTCGTCGTCGGCGCGGCGGGCCGCGGGGACGTAGCTGTCGTCGGCGCTGTCGAACAGCTCGGCGCGCAGATGGCGGGCGAGCGCGTCGGCGGTGGGGTAGTCGAAGACGGCGGTGACGGGCAGCTTGAGGCCGGTGGCCCGCTGGAGGCGGCGGTGCAGCTCCACCGCGGTCAGCGAGTCGAGGCCCAGGTCGAGGAAGGGGCGGGACAGATCGCCGGAGAGGCGATCGCCGTCGGCGCCGCCGAGGACCGCCGCGACCTCGCCGGTGACGACGGCGCGCAGCCGCCGCTCCTGCTCCGCGCGCGGGCGGCCTTCGAGGGCGGCGCGCAGATCCGTTGCCGGGGCGGGGGCCGCCGGGTCAGAGGCCGAAGGGTCAGAGGCCGAAGGGTGGGGGCCGTCGTCCGCGGCGGGGGCCGCCGCGCGGGAAGCGCCTTCCGGGTGCGGCCGGGCCTCCGGGTGAGAATGGGCTGCGATTTCCTCGAAGTCGCTCATTGTTCCACTCCGTAGCACCGGCCGTGATGGCTTTCAGAATTGCCTGACTGTAGGCCGGGGCATACCCCCGGCCGTGTACTCGGGGAAAATTCGAGGAGTGCGCTCAGGAAATGAATCTCCGTATTCCTGACCGTACTTCAGATAAATTTGCCCACAATACCGTTGCACGGTAACAGCGCGCATCCGCGAGCCCCACCCCTAATAACCCCCTACCGGGCCGTGGGGCCGGGCAGATACAGGGGTGTTCGGGATTCCCGCCCGCCTCTAGGGTCAGCAGCGTGGAATACGCTGTCCGGGTTGAGAATCTGGTGAAACAGTACGCGGCCAACGCACGCCGCGTGGTCGACGGTCTGAGCTTCGAGGTGCACCGGGGTGAGGTCTTCGGCCTGCTCGGTCCCAACGGCGCGGGCAAGAGCACGACGGTGGGCATGATGACCACCCGGGTGCGGCCCACGTCGGGCGAGGTCCTGATCGACGGCGTGGACGTCGTCGCACGGCCGAGAGAGGCGAAGCGGGTGCTCGCGGTGGTGCCGCAGCGCAACAACCTCGACCGCTCGCTCTCGGTGCGGCAGAACCTGCTCTTCCACGCCACCTACCACGGCATCCCGCGGGCCGAGCGGCGGCGCAGGGCCGATGAGCTCCTGGAGCAGATGGGCCTCGCCGACTACCGCAAGTCGAAGGTCGACGACATGTCCGGCGGACAGGTGCAGCGCGTGATGATCGCGCGGGCGCTGATCCACCGGCCGAGCGTGCTGTTCCTGGACGAGCCCGCGACCGGACTCGACCCGCAGGCGCGCCTGTTCGTGCACGAGCGGGTCGCCGAACTCGCCGAGCGCGGCGTGACGGTGGTCGTCACCACCCACGACATGGACGAGGCCGCGAAGCTCTGCGACCGCGTCGGCATCGTGGACCGGGGCACCCTGCTCGCCCTCGACACCCCCGAGGGCCTGGGCACGCTGCTGCCCGCGCACTCGACGCTCGCCCTGACGGTGCGCTCCGCGCAGGGCCCGGCGCCGGTGGCCAAGCTGCTCGCCGATCTGCCGGGGGTGCGCCAGGTCGACGAGGTCGACCCGGAGGCACCGCCCGCGGACGCCTGCCGGTTCCGCATCTACACCGACACCGAGCCGGTCGAGGCGCTGCAGCCGGCGCTCGCCGCGCTCACCGAACGGGACTACCGGGTCACGGATGTCGGCATCGGAAAGGTCTCCCTGGAAGACGTTTTCCTCCACCTCACCGGAAAGAATCTGCGATGACTGCGACGACTGCGACAGCTTCGGCGACTCAGGCTTCGCGGCCCTCGCGCCAGATACACACCTTCCGCGCCATCATGTGGCGCGATGTGTTCGTCGCCCTGCGCCAGTTCCCCACGTTCATCGGCCAGGCCATCATCCAGCCGTTCTTCACGCTGTTCGTGTTCGGCGTGCTGCTGAGCGACGCGGGGTATGTGGACGGCGACTACAGCTCCGTGCTGCTGCCCGGCGTCCTCGCCCTGAACGGATTCCTCGGCGGCATGCAGAACACGGCGCTGCCGCTCGTCGTGGACTTCTCGTACACGCGTGAGATCGAGGACCGGCTCCTTTCGCCCATCTCGTTGCGCCTGGTGGCCGTGGAGAAGATCCTTTTCGGTGCGCTGTACGGATTCGTGGCGTCGCTGATGATGACGCCGGTCGGCATGGTGCTCCTTGATCTGTCGTGGCCGATCAGCCGGACGGTGCCCGCCCTCGGGATCGCCGCGCTCGGCGCGCTCGCCGGGGCGTCGATCGGCCTGTGCCTGGGGACGTCCGTGAACAGCGACAAGGTGGACGTGATGTTCACGCTCGTCCTGATGCCGCTGCTGTTCACGGGCTCGACGCAGTTCCCGCTCGTGGCGCTCGACGAGGTCCGCTGGTTCCAGGTGATCTGCGGCGCCAACCCGCTGTCGTACGCCAGTGAGGGCATGCGGGCGGTGACGTCGCCGAACGTGGAGCACGTGCCGCTGCCGATCACGCTGATCGTGCTCGTCGGCTCGATCGCGTTGTTCGCGGCGATCGGCATCCGCGGCTTCCTGCGACGCGCGCAGTCATGAGCGGAACGCCCCGAGCAGAACGCCCTTGAGCGAAACGGCTTGAGCACACCCAGCGGAAGGGCCCCGGAGCACCTGCTCCGGGGCCCTTCGCGTGCCGTGCCGGCCGCGGCCGTCAGTCCTCGGGCAGGTCGATCGGCGCGAGCGAGGCGAACAGGTCGCCGGGGCCGGGGTTGAGCGGCTGGGTGGCGCCGCCGAGGTGGCGAAGGACGCCCCAGTAGGCGTTGAGGCCGGTCGTGACGGCGCCCTCGGCGAAGCCCGCGGTCCAGGAGACGTCGTCGCCCGCGAGGAAGAAGCCGCGCTGGTCCCGGGCGAGGCCGTCCTGCATGAAGTGGGTGAACAGGCGCCGCTGGTAGCGGTAGTGGCCCGGCAGGTTCGCCTTGAAGGCGCCCTGGAAGTGGGGGTCGGTCTCCCAGGTCACCGTGCGGGGCGGCGCGATGACGCGGGAGCGGATGTCGACGTCCGGATAGATGGCGGCGAGGGCGTCCAGGACGCCCTCCAGGCGCTCCTCGGCGGTCAGCGGGGCCATCTTCAGGGAGTCGTCGTTCCAGGTGTACGACAGGCACATGACGCCGGGGCGCTCGGGTCCCTCGTCGAAGAGGTAGACGCCCCGGGGCATGCGGTCGGTGAGGGTCGTGCTCATCACCTCGCGGCCGGTGCGCGGGTCGCGCTCGCGCCAGAAGGGGCGGTCGACGAGGACGAAGAGCTTGGACGAGCCCATGTAGTGGCTGCGCTCCACGGCCGTCCACACGGGGGTGGGCAGCAGCGCGGGGTCACAGCGGACGTTGGTGACCAGGGTCCGCTTCTGCGGGGTGAAGACGGCCGCCGGGAAGGTGTGGGCGGAGCCGTCGTGCCCGTGGACGGTGATACCGCGCGGGCCGCGCTCCAGGCGGGCCACGCCGCCGCGGGGGCCGCCGCGGTGCAGGGACTCCAGGGAGGTGCCGGCCGGCCAGTGCGCGAGGTCGTCGGGGGCGTGCGACCACAGGCGCAGCGGCAGCTGCTGGGAGCCGCCGACGACGAGCTGGTGGTCGTCCTCCGCGCCGGTGTAGACGACGCGCAGGATCTCCAGGATGGAGTTGGGGAAGTCGGTGTCCCAGCCGCCCGCGCCGAAGCCGACCTGACCGAATATCTCGCGGTACTTGAAGGACTGGAAAGCGGGCGAGCGGGCGATGAAGCCGTAGAAGGACTCGTCGTCCAGGGCGCGTACCAGCGGGTTCCAGATGGCTTTGATGGCGGCGGTGTCACGGCGGCGGATCGCGTCGTCCATGGCGAACAGCTCGGCGTGCTCCTGAAGGGCCTTGTCCCAGGCCATGCCGACTTCCTGGTAGACGTCGGGGAGCTCGCCCGCGTGCCGCGCGTAGTGCCGGTCGTCGCCGAGGGCGACGACGGTGGACCCGCTGGCTTCGGTGAGCGGGTTGGGGAAGGGCCGGGTGCGCAGGCCGACGAGGTCCATGTAGTGGCGCAGGGCGGTCGCCGACGCGGGGAAGCGCATGGCGCCGAGTTCGGCCACGGCGTCCGGGCGGCTCTCGAAGGCGGCGGAGCGCATGCGCCCGCCGACCGGGCCCGCCTCGTGGACGACGGGCCTCAGCCCGAGACGCATCAGCTCGTACGCGGTGACGAGGCCCGATATCCCCGCCCCGATCACAGCGACGGGCGTGCCGAACTCCGCTGCCGGAATTTCGCCGAGGCCGTGCGGACTCGCCAGCCATTCGTCGTACGCGAAGGGAAAGTCCGGGCCCAGCATGGTGAGGGAATCTGCTGTTCCGAGACACGAACTACCGTTGAGGGCAACCAACGGATACTCCTCTGACCGTGGTGGAGGCCGGCCCGGCGGACGTTCCAGACGGCCGCGGGGGGAGCCGGGCTGCGGCAGCAGGAGGAAGGTCCGCGATCAGCACGGCCCGTGACCCTGCCCCACGGGGGCCGGTCGGGCCCGCGAATCGCCTCCGATACACGGCACGTCTGACGGTGCCCTTGATTATCTCGGTGCCTTCGGGGGACGGAGAAACCCCTCAACATCCCCTTACGGCTCCTAGAGGCACGTGGTCGGCACACCCGGAACCGCACACGGTCACTGTTGCGTTCACTCCCGGAGCACAGTAACGCGCTCCCGAACGGGGGTTCTCAAGGGGCACGAAATGTTGCACGGGACGCAATGAGTACTTTAGTAGCGCGGCTTCGATCCTGAAGACTGTACGAAACTCAGGAGCTGCCTTGAAATGATCTATGGTGGCCGCACCACACGACCGGATCAGTTCCCGCGTGCCGAATTGTTCAACAATCACTATCCAGAGGAGGCCTCATGCATCCAGGGCCGGACAGCCGAAGGTTCGCGGTGCACGACCACCGTCCGGGCGCCGCGCCCGATGGAGCCCGGCTGGAGCCGATGGCCCTGGAGGTGCGGCGCGCGGACGGCGCCGGGACACCCTCGCACGAAGGGGCGCCCGGCCACGAGAGCCTGCTGCGCGTCGAGCGCCACGCGTGCCTCGCGGTCGTCTCGGACGACGGCTCGGCGGACCGTTTCCTGGACCGGCTGCTCGACGACGGCGGTCCGGACCGCCGCGTCACCGTGCACGGCGTGGACGCCCGGACCGATCCCGATGCCCTGCGACACCTCGTCGGGGTGGTCCCCGCGGGCATGCCGTTGCCCGAAGTGCCCGTCCACGATGCCCTGATGGCCGCCGGTCTGCGCCGAGGTCTGCCCCCGGAGACCGCCGCCGGGCGCGCCACGGACTTAGCACAAGCCCTGGGCCTGCGGGCCGTGGAGCGCACGCCGGTGGCCCGGCTCACGCCGGGCCAGCGCGCGCGCACCGCTGTCGGCTGCGCGCTGCTGCACGTGCCGAAGCTGCTGTTGCTGTGCCGCCCGCTGGACGACGTGGACGAGGTGTCGGAGACGATCCTCCACCGGGTGCTGCGTCGCTACGCGGCGTCGACCGGGACCGTGGTGTTCTCCTCCGGTTCCAGGGAGGTGGCCCGGCGCATGACGGACCGTCTGTTCATGGTCTGCGACGGGCAGGTGCGCTGCGGCTGTCTGCCGACCGCCCGCTGACGGAGCTCCGCACCCTCGCGCCCGCAGGGGCGACGACCGCGGCCGCCACCCCCCACTGGTGGTCATCAGCGGTCAGCACAACGTTGTCAGAACGCCACGGACGGCTCAGCACGCCGTGTCCGCCAGCAGATCGTGCGGGAGATCCTTGCGGCGGGAGACGTTCAACTTCCGGTAGACCCGCGTCAGATGCTGTTCGACCGTACTGACGGTGATGAACAGCTTGCGCGCTATCTCGCGGTTGCTGTGCCCGAACGACGCCAGGGACGCCACGCGCCGCTCCGCGTCGGTCAGTTCCTCCGCCGGGCAGGCCTCGTCGCCCCGCGCCGGGCGCTCCGCCGCGCCCGCCTCGCCGTCGCCGTACGGCAGCAGCTGTTCGCACAGCGTCTCCGCCCGCGCGTCGCGCGCGATGCGCCACGCCCGCCGCGCCATCATCCGCGCCTGACCCAGGTCGCCCAGGGCGTGATGGGAACGGCTCAGCGCCCCCAGGGCCCGGACCAGTTCGAGCCGGTCCTCGCACTTCTCCAGTTCCTCGATCGCCTCGTGCAGCGCGTGGTGGTGCCGCCGCAGGCCCGACACCTCGGCGAGCACGCGCAGCGTCTGGGCGCGGGTGCGGGACTGCCCCGGGCCGCACTTGGCCAGCTGCTCCCTGACGAGCCGGTCGGCCTCGGCCTCGCCGCCCGTGCGCAGGTGCATCTCCGCGGCCGCCGACCGCCACGGCACCAGCGCCGGCTGGTCGATGCCCCAGCGGGTCATCAGCTCGCCGCAGGTGAGGAAGTCGTCGAGGGCCGGACGCACCCGCCCCATGGCGGCGTAGAGCTGGCCGCGCGCGTAGCTGAGCTCCAGGCCGTAGCGGGTCTCCGGGAGGCCCTCCGGGATGTGGTGGTCCAGATAGGCCATGGCCTGCTCGTACTGGCCCATCGCGGTGTGCGCCGAGACCAGGGTGGCCAGGATCGAGCCGATGCCGACGCCCCAGCCCTGGGGCGAGATCCACGACAGGGCGGTGAGCGCGTACCGCACGGCGTCCGGCGCGCTGCCCTGGCGCAGGGCGATGGTCGCCCTGATCGCGGACAGCGGCGCCTGCCAGCCCGGCCCGCCGAGCCGGGTGGCCTCGCGAAGGAGCGCGTCGCACCAGTGCGCGGCCCGGCCGAGACGGTCGCAGTAGATGAGGACCGACAGGGCGGCGGTGAGCGTCTCCAAAGTGGCGTCGCTCAGCCGGGTGCCCTGCAGGACGGTCTCGGCGAGGTCGGCGGCGTGCGGGTCCACGCCGCGGGACAGGACAGCGTTCAGGGCGGCGCCGACGCGGCCGCGGGCGTCGCAGCCCGGTGTCGTCAGGACGTCCCAGGTGCTGTGCGGCGCGGGCCAGTTGTCGGCGCCGATGCGCTCGCGCAGCGTCGGGTAGGTGGTGCGCACCGCGCCGGACGCCAGGTAGCCGCTGACGGCGGATGCGCCCTCGTAGGCGACCTGGCCCTTGCGGGCGACCTCGGCGGCCTCGTCGAACCTGCCCTGCCACAGCAGGCCCGAGATGAGCACGGGCACGGCCTGCTCGGCGAGCCAGCCCTCGTCGAAGGCGGCGCGCAGCGCGCCCAGGTGCGGCCCGAGGGTCGAGGGGCGCACCCGCCAGGCGAGGCGGGCCAGTTCGGCGAGGATCTCGCTGCGCCGCTCCCCGCGCGGGCAGCTCTCGTCGGCCAGGTGGAGGCAGGCGATGGCGAGCGAGACGTCCTCGTCGCGCCGGGCGCGGGTGGCCGTCTCCCACAGCACGTCGAGGGACTCGGCGCCCTCGACCTCGCCGGTGGCGACGATGTGCCGGGCCACGACGGGCGGTTCGGCGCCGTGGCGGCGCAGCAGCACGGCCGCGCGCCGGTGCAGCCCGATGCGGTCCTCGCGCGCCAGGTCGTCGAGCACGGCGGTCCGTGCCAGGGGGTGGCGGAAGGCGCCCTCGTCGGTGAGCCCGGCCGCCGCGAGCGTGCGCAGGCTGCGCGCGACGGTCTCGCGGTCGAGGTCGAGCAGGTCGGCGAGCGTCGCCTCGGACGCGGCGTCGTCCAGGACCGCGAGGCCGCGGGCGACGGCGAGGACGGCGTCCTCGCCCCGGTGCAGGCAGCTGAGCACGGACTGCCGGTAGGCGTCGCCCGCGGGCACGGTGCGCCCGGTGGGCAGGGCGTTGTCGGCGCCGGACCCGGTGGCCCGCTGGTCGTGGTCGAGCGGCCCGTGGGCGAGCAGGTCGTGGATCAGGGCCCGCACCAGGAGGGGGTTGCCGCCGCTGAGCCGGTGGACGTCGGGCGCGAGGCCGTGTGCCGCGGCCTCGTCGAGGTGCGCGCGCACCAGCTCCGCCGTGCCGGACTCGCCGAGGGTGGTGAGCCGCAGCTGGGTCAGGCGGGGGTGGCGCAGCAGTTCCGCGCTGAACATGGGCCGTTCGGCGTGCGGCCCGGTCCGCAGGCCGAGGACGATCACGACGGGCTTGGCCCGCAGCTCCCGCATGGCGTACTGCAGGCACTGGAGGGACGGGATGTCGGCGTACTGGACGTCATCCACGAGGACGGCCAGCGGTCCGCCGCGGGCCAGGGACCGCAGGGCCATGGTCAGGGACCGCATCACATGGGCGCGTACGTGCTCCTCGCGCTCGCTGTCGGGATCGCGGAGCATGGCGGTGAACTTGGCGTCGTCGAGCAGCCGCGCCACGCGCGCGGTCGCTCCGGCGTCCTGCTCCGCCACCTGGTCGGCGTGGAGGAGCAGTTGCCCGAAGACCGCCATGGGCGTGGTGCGCTCGGCTCGTAAACCCGTCGCCTTGAGCACGGTCAGGCCTCGCGCCTCCGCCTCGTCGGCGACGCTGTTCAGCAACTCGCTCTTGCCGGTGGCCACCGGCCCTCTTATCAACACAACACGGGAAGGCCGCTCCGCGCTGTTCGCCAGAACGTCCTCCAAGAGAGCCCACTCATCGACTCGCTCGACCAGGCTCATAGTGCGGTTTCCTCCCCGTAAGAAATTATCGCAAACTGCACTGGGCGCCTTATTCGCATATCGCACTCATCAAGTTGCCTCAGGAGCCTGAAGCAGGATACCAGGGCATATTCCAAATATCTCCGCCGGGGCTCTCGGGGCACTCAGTCAACAACACAACTATGACTGAAACTTGACGGCGAGGTAGCCCCGAAAGAAGTGAGCCCACCCCCCAAATCCACGATGACTCGCAACGTTCAGCCCTCCCCACTCCGACCATGTCTGTGATATAGGCCCGGACGATCGGCCCGACACATGCGGAACACCAAACTCCAATTGTGAGAAAGGAGAAGGCTCAACTGGCCATGACACCATGACCCAGCGCCCATCGCGCCACGCTGTCCGGAAACATGCCTGGCCACAGCCCACATGGGGATCCGATCCCGACAAGCCCGGCAGACCCGGCACTACCCCCCGGGGGCTTCAGTCCGCAGGCTGCCGCCCCGTGATCCCCCGCTGCCCCGGCTACCCAAAGAGCGGCGGCACACACAGATTTGACGGCCCATCGGCGGTCGGCCATCCGCGCGCCCGCCGCGGCAGGCGTTAAGAACGCGTTAGGCAAACGAGTCCGCGGGCGCGCCAACGGGACCCCTCCCGAATGGAAACCAAAAACAATCCTGCGGCAATCCGACGGCAAAATTCCCTGTGAAAATTCCCGGGACGCGACCGGCCCGCCCGACGTCGCGGCCGAGTTACCGGCGGAAGCCCCGCGGCGCGGCCGGGAGCGTCGGCGCACCGGCGGGCCGGCCGCGCCCCATTGTTACGCCCACGTTTCCGGACCGCCGCACGCTTTGGCGGCGCGAACGGGAGGGGCAACTCGCCCCCGGCACATGCGAACTCGGCCGAACGCCCCGGCCGCCGCCACAAAGCATTTTCTGTGCGCTGGGCCACACTCCCGGCTTCACCGCCGCGCGCGCCGGGCCCGCCGCTAGGGGACGGATAGGGGTGGAGGGCACCACGGGCCACGGCTAGCCTCCGGCGGGAGGAATCACCGGTACGACAGTGGCGCCGGCGGTCGTCGGCGGCCCCGCCCTCCCCGGGCCCGACGTGCCCCGCAGAGCCACGACCCCACGGGCGGTCACCCGTGATCCTCCCGGAAACGCCTGCCGGCCAGGGCACGCCGATGTGACGCGCTCGCGTGGGACGCACGCGCGCAGACCCGTAGAGGACGACGATGGCGAAGAAGCAGACACCGAGCGCGCTCCGACCCGGGAGCGTGCCCCGATGACCGCGCCCGGCGCCTGCCCCGGCTCCGACGCCGAACGAGCCGCCGACGCGGCGGTGTCCGAAGGCCTCGGTCACCTCGCTCCGGACGGGGTGCGGACCACCGTCACCGTGATCATCCCGACGTTCAACGAGGCCGACAACGTCGAGGAGTTGCTGACGCGGCTCGCGGCCGCCCTGCCCGGGCACCTGGACTGCGAGGCCCTGTTCGTCGACGACAGCACCGACGACACCCCGGCCGCGATCGAGCGCGCCGCCCTCACCTGCCCGTTCCCCGTGAACGTCATCCACAGGGAAACCCCGACGGGCGGCCTGAGCGGGGCCGTGGTGGAAGGCATGAAGGCCGCCGCTTCGGAGTGGCTCGTGGTCATGGACGCCGACCTCCAGCACCCGCCGTCGCTGATGCCCGAACTGGTCGAGACGGGGCGCCGCACGGGGGCCGAACTCGTCGTCGCCAGCCGGTACGCGGGCGGCGGCAGCCACGCCGGGCTCTCCGGCCGCTACCGCGTCGCGGTCTCGCGCACCTCGACCCTGGTGACCAAGTCCCTCTTCCCCTCCGCGCTGCGCGGCATCAGCGACCCGATGAGCGGGTTCTTCGCGATCCGCCGCGCCACCGTGCACGCCCAGGCCGACATCCTCAAGCCGCTGGGCTACAAGATCCTGCTGGAGCTGGCGATCCGCTGCCGCCCGCGCACGGTCGCCGAGGTGCCGTTCTCCTTCCAGGAGCGGTACGCGGGCGAGTCGAAGTCGACCGTGCGCGAGGGCCTGCGCTTCCTGAACCACCTGGTGTCCCTGCGCACCGCGACCCCCGTGGCCCGCATCGTCGCCTTCGGCGCCATCGGCCTGACCGGCTTCGTGCCCAACCTCCTCGGCCTCGCCGGGCTCACCGCGATGGGGCTGCACTACCTCCCGGCCGAGATCGTGGCCAACCAGTTCGGCGTGCTGTGGAACTTCGTCCTCATCGACCTGCTGCTCTTCCGCGGCCGCCGCGAGCACCGCCACTGGGCCGACCGCCTCGGCCGCTTCGCGCTGCTCGCCAACGCCGACCTGCTGCTGCGCATCCCCCTCATCGCGCTGCTCGTCGACGGCGCGGACATGGCGGTCCTGCCCGCCACCGCGATCGCCCTCCTGACGACGTTCGTCGTGCGCTTCGTCGCCACCGAACTGCTCGTCTACCTGCCCGCACGCGGCCGGACCAAGCAGCCGGACAGCTCGCCCGCCCAGGAGGAGAGGGAGGGCCGGGAAGACCAGGACCGCGAGAAGGAAGGCACGCCGTGAACGCCGGCGCACCACGGGCCGGTACGGGCCACGGCCGTGCGCAGGACACCGCTGGGCCCGGGGCGCCGCTGCCGCTCCTCGCGCGGATCGTCCCCGAGGACGTCCTCTGCCGCGAGTGCACTCATGACCCTGAAGGCGTGGTCCTGCACCCCGACGAAGAGGCCCTGATCGCACGGTCGGTGGAGGCACGGCGGCGGGAGTTCACCACGGGCCGCCACTGCGCGCACCGCGCGCTCCGGGACCTGGGGCGGCCCGCCGCGGCCATCCTGCCCGACGTCAAGGGCTCGCCGCGCTGGCCCGCCGGTGTCGTCGGCAGCATCACGCACTGCGCGGGCTACCGCGGCGCCGCCGTCGCCGCGGCCGCGCGCGTCCGCTCGGTCGGCATCGACGCGACGCCCGGCGAGCCGCTGCCCGAGGGGGTCCTGGAGGCCGTGGCGCTGCCCGCGGAACAGGCGCGCGTACGGGCGCATCTGGCGCGGTGGCCCGCGGTGCGCTGGGACCGGGTCCTGTTCAGCGCCAAGGAGAGCATCTACAAGACCTGGTATCCGCTCACGCGCAGGCCGCTGGGGTTCGAGGAGGCCGACGTCACCTTCCACCGGTCCGCGGAGCCGGGGGCGGGCGAGTTCACCGCGCGGATCCTGCCGCCCGCAGGGGACGTCGGCTTTCCCCAGGAGCTCATGGGCCGCTGGCTGGCGTGCGACGGCCTGGTCCTCACCGCGATCACGCTGCGCCCCGGGGGCTGAGCGGCGGACGGGCGGCACACCGGCCCGGAGCGACGGGTCCTTCCATGGGGGAAATGCAAGGAGTCGCCGCTCCGGGAACCGGCTCCGGCCGAAAGAGCCCCGCGGCACGGCAAGCGGCTCTTCCGCTTGCCACAGTAGGGCGGCGCACCGGCGCCCGAGTACCCCTAGCCGCCCCTTACCAGGGCCCCTCGCACGCGGTCAGCGCAGCAGCCGTCGGGGCAGCTCCTCGAGGAGCGTGTCGACCGAGAACGGCGTGAGCAGCTCGGGCACCGTCAGGTCGTCGACGATCAGGCCGAGCACGGCGAGGTAGAGCAGGACGACGCCGGTGCGGTCGCCGGGCAGGCCCGCGTCCAGGTGGAAGCCGATGTTGCCCTCCAGCTGGTCGGCCATGAACCGGCTGAGCTCGGCGTGCAGTTCGGGGCGGCGGGTGGCTTCCAGGCGCATTTCGAGCAGGGCCAGATGGCTGCTGCGGTCGGCCCGCATCCGCTCGACGAGCTGCTTGAGGAGCGTGCTCACCAGCTCCGTGGACGGCTGCTCGCGCATCGTGTCGGCGAGCGCGTCCTCCGCGGGCAGCAGGCGCTCCTGGATGCGCCGCATGGCCTGGGCGAGGAGCTGCGCGCGGTCGGTGAAGTAGTTGCTCGCGGTGCCCTTGGGGACCTCCGCCTCCGCGTCGAGCGCGCGCAGTGTGAGGCCGCGGGAGCCTTCGCGCGCGAGCACCTCGATCGCGGCGTCCAGGAGGGCGGTACGGCGGGCGGGGTTCTGCCTCATGACGTCTTCTCGATTCCCTTGACACCACTTCAAGTGAAGTACTATGTTCTAACCACTGCAAGCAGAGTACATCACTCGATGTGCTTTGGGTGCATCGCGTGCGCTCCACCCGGGGCCGTCCGCAGTCCGTCCGAGGTCGTGGCCAACGACCCCTTCACACCTCCGGAGCCCGTATGCGCAAGCTCACCTACTTCATCGCGATGTCCCTCGACGGCCACATCGCCGGACCCGACGGCTCCGACCCCACCGGGCCCGACGGATTCTGGCCCGTGGGCGAGGACTACGTGCGGCTGCTCGCCGGGAAGTACCCCGAGACGCTTCCCGTCCACGCCAGGGCAGCGCTCGGCATCACCGCCGAGGGCTCCCACTTCGACACGATGCTCGAGGGCCGCCACACGTATCAGAACGGCCTGGACGCCGGATTCACCGACTGCTATCCGCACCTGCGGCACCTCGTCTTCAGCCGGACCCTCACCGAGAGCCCCGACCCGAACGTCGAGCTGGTCGCCACCGACCCGGCCGAGCGGGTCCGCGCCCTCAAGCGCGAGCCCGGCAAGGGCCTGTGGCTCGTGGGCGGCGGCGAACTCGCGGGCGCCCTGTACGCCGAGATCGACCGCCTCGTCCTCAAGCTCGCCCCCCTCACGGTGGGCACGGGCATCCCCCTGTTCGGCGAGAAGGCCGCCTTCGACCCCGCCCTGTGGGAGCGCACCGAGGTGGACGCCCTGGACAGCGGCACCGTGTTCCTGACGTACGAGAAGAAGACCGCGTAGTCCCCTACCTTCACGAACCCCGCGGACCCGCTCCCGAGAGGGGCGGGTCCGCGGGGTTCGTGGAGGTGGCGGGGGCTATGCCGGCACGCCCATGTCGTCCCCGGCGAGGAACTGCGTCCGGTACAGCTCCGCGTAGCGGCCGTCCACCGCGAGCAGCTCCTCGTGCGTGCCCCGCTCCACGATCCGCCCCTCCTCGACCACGAGGATCTGGTCGGCCGAGCGGATGGTCGACAGGCGGTGGGCGATGACCACGGCGGTGCGCCCGGACAGGGCCTCGGCGAGGGCCTCCTGGACGGCCGCCTCGGAGGTGTTGTCCAGGTGCGCGGTCGCCTCGTCGAGGATGACGACCCGCTGCCGGGCGAGCAGCAGGCGCGCGATGGTCATGCGCTGCCGCTCGCCGCCCGAGAGCCGGTAGCCGCGCTCGCCGACGACGGTGTCGAGCCCGTCGGGCAGCGACCGCACGAGGTCGTCGAGGCGGGCCCGCCGCAGCACGTCCCACAGGTCGTCCTCGGTGGCGCCGGGCCGCGCGAGCAGCAGGTTCGCGCGGACGGACTCGTGGAAGAGGTGGCCGTCCTGGGTGACCATGCCGATGGTGTCGCGCAGCGAGTCGGCGGACAGGTCGCGCACGTCCACGCCCCCGACGCGCACGGTGCCCGCGTCGGCGTCGTACAGGCGCGGCAGGAGCTGCGCGATCGTGGACTTGCCCGCGCCGGAGGAGCCGACGAGCGCGACCGTCCGGCCGGGCTCGGCGCGGAAGGACAGGCCGTGCAGGACCTCGGCGCCGCCGCGCCCGTCGAGGGACGCGACCTCCTCGAGGGAGGCGAGGGAGACCTTGTCGGCGGCGGGGTAGCCGAAGCGGACGTCGTCGAACTCGACGGCGACGGGCCCCTCGGGCACCCGCTCCGGGTCCGGCTTCTCGGCGATGAGCGGTTTCAGGTCGAGCACTTCGAAGACGCGCTCGAAGCTGACGAGGGCGCTCATCACCTCGACGCGGGCGCCCGCCAGGGCCGTCAGCGGCGCGTACAGCCGGGTCAGGAGCAGGGCGAGCGCGACGACGGCGCCCGCCTCCAGGGAGCCTTCGAGCGCGAAGTACCCGCCGAGGCCGTAGACGAGGGCGAGCGCGAGGGCCGACACCAGGGTGAGGGCGGTGATGAACGCCGACTGGGCCATGGCCGTGCGCACCCCGATGTCGCGCACCCGGGCGGCCCGCTCGGCGAACTCCGCGGACTCGTCGGCGGGCCGCCCGAAGAGCTTGATGAGGGTGGCGCCGGGCGCCGAGAAGCGCTCGGTCATCCGGGTGCCCATGGCGGCGTTGTGGTGGGCGGCCTCGCGCTGGAGCCGGGCCATGCGGGTGCCCATGCGCCGCGCGGGCAGGACGAACACCGGCAGCAGGACGAGGGCGAGCAGTGTGATCTGCCAGGAGAGGGCGAGCATCACGCCGAGGGTCAGCAGCAGCGTGACGACGTTGGCGACGACACCCGAAAGAGTGTTGCTGAAGGCGCGTTGCGCCCCGATCACGTCGTTGTTGAGGCGGCTGACGAGCGCCCCGGTCCGGGTCCGGGTGAAGAACGCGACCGGCATGCGCTGCACGTGGTCGAAGACGGCCGTGCGCAGGTCGAGGATCAGGCCCTCGCCGAGCGTCGCCGACAGCCAGCGGCTGAGGATGCCGAGGGCCGCCTCGGCGATCGCGATCGCGGCGATGAACAGGGCGTACCGGACGACGAGCGAGGAGTCGGCGCCGGAGACGATGGCGTCCACGACGTGCCCGGCGAGGATCGGAGTCGCCACGGCGAGCACCGCGGTGACGACGCTCAGGAGCACGAACTGCGTGATGCGGCGGCGGTGCGGGCGGGCGAAGGCGGCGATGCGGCGCAGTGTCGCGCGAGCGAAGGGGCGGCGTTCCTGCTGGGCGTTCATGACGCTGTACATCTGCGTCCACGCCGTGGTTTCCATGCTCATGGGAGAAACCGTAGGACCTCAACCAATATTGAGGTCAAGGGCGTGCGGAAGCACTCGACTGCCCCAGCTGCCTCCCTTGACCCTCCTGTACCCGCCACGTACTTTCGCTTCAATTCTTGTGGCCACTCCCCCGCTTGCCCCCACCGCGACGTGAGAAGGCGAACACATGCGAGAGCTACGAAGGCGCACGCTGCTGTCCGGACTGTCCGTGGTGAGTGGTGCGGCCGTCGCGGGTGGGGCCCTGAGCGGCACGGTCGCCGAAGCGGTGCCCCGGCCCGGCCGCCGCGGCCGCGAGGTCGAGGAGCTGCTCGGCCGTATGACGGTCGAAGAGAAGCTGGGGCAGCTCCAGCAGCTCGCGTGGGCCTGGGACACCGGGCCCGGCGGCGGCGCGACCAAGGACGTCGAGGACGCGGCGCGCGCGGGCCGCCTGGGGTCCGTCCTCTCCGTCTTCGGCGCGAAGACCACCAACGCGTTGCAGCGCATCGCCGTCGAGGAGTCCCGGCTCGGCGTTCCGCTGCTCTTCGGGCTCGACGTCATCCACGGCTTCTGGACGACGTTCCCGATCCCGCTGGCGCAGGCGGCGAGCTTCGACCCCTCGGTGGCGCGCACCGACGCGGAGGTCTCCGCCCGGGAGGCCCGTTCGAACGGCGTGCACTGGACGTTCTCGCCGATGATGGACGTCACGCACGAGCCGCGGTGGGGCCGCATCGCCGAGAGCTGCGGCGAGGACCCCCACCTCACGGCCGAGTTCGCCGCCGCCAAGGTGAGGGGCTACCAGGGCCGCGACTACGCGGCGAAGGACCGGCTCGCCGCCTGCGCCAAGCACTTCGTCGCGTACGGCGGCGCCGAGGGCGGCCGCGACTACAACACGGTGGACGTGTCCGAGTCGCGGCTGCGCAATCTGTATCTGCCGCCGTTCAAGGCCGCCCTGGACGCGGGCGTGGCCACCGTCATGGCCTCCTTCAACACCGTCGGGGGCGTCCCCGCGCACGGCAACGCGCACACGCTCACGGACGTGCTCAGGAAGGAGTGGGGCTTCGCCGGGTTCGTCGTCAGCGACTGGACCGGCGTGCAGGAGCTGATCGCGCACGGCTTCGCCGAGGACGGCGCGGCGGCGGCCCGGCTCGCGCTCACCGCGGGCGTCGACATGGAGATGGTCAGCACCACCCTGCGCGAGCACGGCAGGCAGCTGCTGCGCGAGGGCGGGATCAGTGAACAGCGCCTGGACGACGCGGTGGCGCGCGTCCTGCGCCTGAAGTTCGCCCTCGGCCTCTTCGACGACCCTTACGTCGACGAAGCCGAGGGCGCGGCCGCCGCCGGGCCGACCCCCGCGACGCGCGAGGCGGCGCGGGCGACGGCCGCCCGCTGCCTGGTGCTCCTGAAGAACGACGGGGCGACGCTGCCGCTGAAGAGCTCGGTGACGTCCCTGGCCGTGGTCGGGCCGTTCGCCGACTCCGGCGACCTGCTCGGCACCTGGGCGGTCCCGGCAGCGGCGAAGAAGTACCCGTCGGTGAGGGTCCTCGACGCACTCCGGCGGGCGGCGCCCGGCGCGAAGGTGACGTACGCCCTCGGGGTCGACGCCGAGGGTGAGGACACCGGCGGCATCCCGGCGGCGGTCGCGGCCGCGCGGGGCGCCGACGTGACGGTCGTCGTCGTGGGCGAGCCGCCCGCCCTGAGCGGGGAGGCCGCGGCGCGCGCCGACATCTCTCTGCCCGGCGCCCAGGAGAAGCTGATCGAGGCCGTGGCGGCGACGGGCAAGCCGTTCGTGGTGGTGCTCGTGAACGGCCGCCCGCTGACCGTCGGCGGCTGGCTGCAGAGCGCGCCCGCCGTCCTGGAGGCCTGGCATCCGGGCCTGGAGGCGGGGAACGCCATCGCCGACGTCCTGTTCGGGAAGGTCAATCCGGGCGGCAAGCTGCCCGTCTCGTTCCCCCGCGCGGTCGGACAGATCCCGGTCCACTACAACCACGAGTCGACGGGCCGTCCGTACGCCGCCGACAACAAGTACACCTCCACGTACCTGGACCTGCCGCCGGGCCCGCAGTTCGCGTTCGGCCACGGGCTGAGCTACACGACCTTCGCGATCGGCGAGCCGCGGCTCAGCCGCGCCGACGTGCCGGCCCGCGCGCTGGCCGCGGGCGACACCGTCGAGGTGTCCGTCACGGTCACCAACACCGGGGCGCGCGAGGGCGACGAGGTGGTGCAGCTGTACGTCCACGACCTCGCGGCGAGCATCGCGCAGCCGGTGCGCAGGCTGCGGGGCTTTCGCCGGGTGACGCTCGCCGCGGGCGCGTCACGGACCGTGCGCTTCCGGCTCGGCGCCCGCGACCTGGGATTCTGGACGAACGACCCGCGCGGCGAATTCCTCGTCGAGCGGGGCGCGTTCGACGTCCACGTGGGCAACAGCTCCACGGCCGACGCCAAGCGCCGACTCACGGTGACCTGAGCCCCGCGCCCGTCAGCCCAGCTCCAGGGTGGTGATCCCGAACACCTTCTCCCGCGCGAACTCCCGTACCGGACCGGTGTACATGCGGGCCGTCGCGAACGTCGGCCTCATGCCGCGGGCCTCGGCGAGGGCGACCGCGGGCGCGTGGGACTCGGGCACGTCGATCGAGACGAGCGCCCCGTCGAGACCGGCGGTCAGCGCGTCCAGGAGCGCTTCGGCGTCCGCGCGGCTGTCGGCGAACAGCGGCCCGATCCGCACGCCGTCACGCGCCGGGCGCGCCACCCCGTACCCGGTGACGCGGCCGCCGTCGACGCGGGCGAGCGCGCGGTGTCCGGGCGTGCCCAGCCAGGAGGCGAGGAACCTCGGCCGGTCCGCGGGGCAGCAGGAGCTGTCGTACGCCAGCAGGGCCTCGTGCCCGACCTCGGCGGCGGGGCGCACGCGTGCGGGCACCGGTCCTCCGGCCGCCGCCGGGCCGACGTAGCGCAGGGTGTCGTGGCGGTGTGCGAAGCCGGAGCGGCGGTAGTTGTCCTGCTGCGCCGGTACGCCGTCCAGGCCGATCGTGCGCTCCCCGGCGTGCGCGAGCGCGGCGCGCCAGGTGGCGATGCCGTGCCCCTGGCCGCGGGCGTCGGGGCGGACGAGGTAGAAGCCGAGGAACGCGTACGCCGGGCCGTAGTTGACCACGGAGATGGCCGACACCGGCTCGCCGTCGACGCGGCCGATGAAGAAGCCCTCCGGGTCCTGGGCGAAGAAGGACTCGGCGTCCCGCAGCCCGGGGTTCCAGCCCTCGTCCGCCGCCCAGCCGGTGACGACGCGCCAGTCGTCGGGCGTGGCGGTGGCGAGCGCGAGCCGGCCGGGGGCGTGCCGTTCGGGGGTGAGCTGACCGGGGGCCGGGTTCTCCATCGCCGCACCTTCCTTGGACGGGTCGCACGCGGTACGCGTGCGCGCAGCTCTCCCATCCTGCCCCGCGCGGACCCCGCGGATCAGCCCGGTGGGCGTCGCCCTCCTTGACGGACTTCCAGATAGAGGTGCATGCTTACGTTAGAGCTTATAACTACAGCGTGAACGCCACCCCTTCAGAAGAGGCTCACTCATGGTCAAGACCACCGCACCCACCGCCACCGCCGTGGCCACGGCCACCGAGGTCGTCCTCCCCGGCGTCGTCGAGCCCGACGGGCTCACCGTGCGCCACCGGCCCGCCCCGGCCCCGGGACCGGGCCAGGCGCTGCTCGCGATGGAGGCCACCGGCGTCTCCTTCGCCGAGCAGCAGATGCGCCGCGGCAAGTACTTCGACCAGCCGCCGTTCCCCTTCGTGCCGGGCTACGACCTGGTGGGGCGGGTGGTGGCCACCGGGCCCGGCGTCGACCCGGCGCTCGTCGGGGACCGGGTCGCGGCGCTGACCAAGACCGGCGGCTGGGCGAGCCACGTCGCGGTGGCCGCCGCCGACCTCGTGCCCGTACCGGAGTCCGTCGCGTCCGCGGACGCCGAGACGCTCGTGGTGAACGGCGTCACCGCCTGGCAGATGCTGCACCGCACCGCGAAGGTCCGGGCGGGCGACACCGTCGTGGTGCTCGGCGCGAACGGCGGCGTCGGCTCCACGCTCGCGCAGCTCGCCCGGATCGCGGGCGCCCGCGTCCTCGGCACCGCCTCGCCCCGCCACCACGACGCGCTGCGCCGGCTCGGCGTCACGCCCGTCGACTACCGCGACCCCGAGCTGTACGAACGCCTGCGCGCGCTCGCGCCGGACGGGGTGCGGGCGGTCTTCGACCACGTGGGCGGCGAGGGGATCGTGGAGTCGTTCCGGCTGCTCGCGCCCGGCGGCACCCTCGTGTCGTACGGCACGGCGTCCACCCGTGACGTGGCGGGGTCGTCCAAGGCCCCGGTCCTGAAGCTGTTCGCGCGCCTCGCGCTGTGGCAGGCGCTGCCGAACTCCCGCCGCGCGCACTTCTACAACATCTGGGCCGGGCGGCGCCGCGCCGAAGCCTTCCGCGCGCGCCTGCGCACGGACCTGGAGCAGGTCTTCGCACTCCTTGCCGACGGCAGCCTGACCGCCCAGGTCGCCGCGCGCGTGCCGCTGTCCCGGGCGGCCGACGCCCTGCGCCTGGCCGAGTCCGGCACCGTCACCGGCAAGGTCGTCCTGGTCCCGGACGCGGCCGTGCCGCGGGGCGATGCCTCCGGCACATGACCGCCGCACGAGCGCACTTCGGGCCCCACCACCGCCATTCCAGGCCGATTTCACCCCATCCCGCGCAGATTGCGCCCGCAGTACCCCGCCGGGGCCGCTCCCCGGGGAAGGTGGTCCCAGCACCCAACGGGACCACGGACACCGGGGAGGCAATGTGCGGCAGCACCATCCAGCGCGAGCCCGCGCACGGAAGCGGCGGCGCGGCCGGGAGGGCGAGGGCCTCACCCCGCCGCCCGCGCACGCACCGCCCGAACAGCTCCTCTTCGGGGGGCGGTTGCGCAGTGCGTGGGGATGGACCGTGCACGAGGGTGCGCAGCTGAGGACGTCGTTCTTCACCATCCTGCGGCAGATCCCCACGCTCATCGGGCACACCGCCGTCCTCGGCTGGCGGGCCGATCCGCTCGCCCTGGTGGTGGTCGCGGTGGCACAGCTGGGCCAGGCCGCCGCCACCGCGTTCGGCCTGCTGGCCACCAACCGCGTCCTGGTGTCCCTGTTCGCGGCGGGCCCGACGGCCGACCGGGTGCAGGACGCGCTGCCGTCCCTGCTGGGGGTCGCCGCCGCCAGCGCCCTCGCGGCGACGCTGCGGGCCGTGTCCTTCGCGGCCTCGGGCAGACTCGGGCCCAAGGTGGAGCGCATCGCGGCCCTGTCCATGCTCAAGCACGTCATCCGGGTCGAGATGGAGCACATGGAGCGCGCCGACTTCCACGCGGCCCTCGACTCCGGGCAGCACGGCCAGACCGCGGCGCGCCGCCTCATCGAGCACACCCTCGGCATCGTCGAGGCCGCGATGGCGCTCCTCGCCGTCAGCGGAGTCCTCGCCGTGCTGCACCCGGCGCTGCTTCCGCTGCTCGTCGCCGTGGTCGTGCCGAAGGCGTGGGGCACGGTCCGGGCGGCGCGCCGGACGTACGAGTCGGTGCAGGTGTGGCTGGAGCACGTGCGGCAACTGGGCGCCCTGCGCAGGCTGCTGATCTCGCAGGACGCGGCGCCCGAGCTCCGGGTGCACGGCGCGGGGCCCTTCCTCCTCGACCAGTTCGACCAGATGGCGGCCCAGGCCTCGGACGAGCAGACGCGCCTGGCGCAGCTGGAGGCCAGGACCGACCTCGGCACGTCGGCCCTGTCCGGACTGACGGCGGCGACGACGTACGCCCTGCTCGCCTGGCTCCTGACGCACGGCCACATGCCCCTCGCCTCGGGGGCGACGGCCGTGCTCGCGCTGACCAGCGGCACGGCGGGGCTGCGGCGCCTGGTGACGAACATCCATCACCTCTACGAGCAGAGCCTGTTCATGACGGACCTCATCCGGGCCCGCGAGGAGGCCAGGCGGCGGGCCATCCCGGCCACGGGCGCCGCGGTGCCCGAGCCGCCCGCCGAGATCACCTTCGACCGGGTGACGTTCCGCTACCCCGGCCGTGAGCGGAACGCCCTCGACGGCGTGTCCCTCACCGTCCGCAGGGGCCAGGTGATCGCCCTGGTCGGGGCGAACGGCTCCGGCAAGACGACCCTGAGCAAGCTCCTCGCGGGCCTGTACCTGCCGTCCGCGGGCACCGTCTCGTGGGACGGCACCGATCTGCGCGCACTGGCGCGCGACGACGTGTTCGGGCACGTGGCGCTGGTGCCGCAGGACTTCCAGCGGTGGCCGTTCACGGCCCGCGCGAACGTGGCGATCAGCCGCCCGGCCGAGTTCCACGACTCCGGCCGCCTGGACGCGGCGGCCGCGTACGCCGACGCGCACCGCGTCCTCGACGAACTCCCGCACGGCTGGGACACCTTGTGCGAGAAGGGCTACGAGGGCGGCGTCGACCTCTCCGGCGGGCAGTGGCAGCGCATCGCCCTGGCCCGCGCCTACTTCCGGGACGCGGCCGTCCTCATCTGCGACGAGCCCACCAGCAGCATGGACCCGGCCGCGGAGATCGACGCGTTCGACAAGATCCGCGCCCTGGCCTCGGCGGACCAGACGATCGTCCTGGTCACGCACCGGCTGCACAGCGTCAAAGAGGCCGACGTCATCTTCGTCCTGGCCGAGGGCAGACTCGTCGAGCACGGCGACTTCGCCACGCTCATGGCCACCGAGGGGCCGGGCGTCTTCCGGCGGCTGTTCGAGCTCCAGTCGCACCAGTACCGCACGGACCCCGTCGGCACCGGCCCGGGGTGCCCGGAGGAACCGCTGCCCGCGGGCACCCTGGACGGCGTGCCCGCGCAGCCGCGCAGGGACCGCGCGGCCAGGCCGGACGGGGCCCCGGCTAGCGGCTCAGGCGGTTGAGGCGCAGGGCGAGTTGGAGCTCCAGGGCGCGGGCGGGGGTGTTCCAGTCGGCGCCGAGGAGCCGGGCGGTGCGCTCCAGGCGCTGCACGACGGTGTTCACGTGGACGTGCAGCACGTCCTTGGCGCGGGCCGGGCTCCCGCCCTGGTCGAAGTAGGCCTCCAGGGTGCGGACGAGGTCGGTGCCGCGCCGGGCGTCGTAGGCGAGGACGGGCCCGAGGACGCGCTCCACGTATCCGGCGACGTCCGTACGGTCGCCGAGCAGCACCCCGACGAAGCCGAGGTCCGGCAGGCTCGCGCCCTCGCCCGCGCGGCCGAGGACGGTCAGGGCCCGCAGACAGCGCCGGGCCTCCGCGTGGGCGGCGGGCAGCTGCGCGGGTCCGGTGGCGGGGCCCGCGGCGCCGACGGTCACCGGGGCGCCGAGCGCCTCGCCGAGTTCGGCGGCGAGGCGCTCGGCGAGCGGGCCCGGCGCGGCGGTGGGGGCGAGCAGCACGACGTGACCGCCCTGCGGGCCCGCGAGGCCGCGCAGGGCGCGGGCGTGGCGTATCGCGCGGGCGGCCAGGCGGCCGCGCAGGTCCGGTTCGCCGCGCAGGACGAGCACGGCGGTGGGCTCGGTGAGGTCCACGCCGAGGCGGCGGGCGCGCAGGGCGAGCCGTTCGGCGCGGCGCGGGTCACTGGTGTGCGCGGCGGTGAGCAGGTCGTCGAGGAGTTCGCCGCGCACCCGGTCCTCGGCCTCGGCCACCGTGCGGCGCAGCAGGAGCAGCAGCGCCGTGTCGAGGCTGGCGCGCTCGAACAGGCGCCGGTCGCTGTCGGTCAGGTCGGGGCGGCCGCCGAGCGCGATGCTGCCGAGGAGTTCGGGCCCGGCGAGCACGGCGGAGACCCAGACCCCGTCGACGTGCACGGCCCGGCCGCCGGAGCGGGACGCGGCGACGCCGCGCCCGGGCGGGCACGGCGCGTCGGCGCCCACGCGGGCCAGTTCGGTGCCGTCGGCGTCCTGGATGACCAGGCCGCCGTCGAGGAGCGCGGCGATCTCTTCGGCGACGTCGGCCACGTCGCCGCCGCGCAGCACGATGTCGGTGAGCCGGTCGTGGGTCTCGGCGGCGCGGCGCAGCGCCTCGCTCTGCGCGTGCGCGGTGGCCGTCGCGGTGTTCAGCTCCACGAGCGCGGCGCGGGTCTCCTCCAGGAGGCGGGCGCCGTCGATGGCCACGGCGGCGTGGTCGGCGAGCGAGGCGAGCAGCGCGATCTGGTCGGGGGCGAAGTCGCGGGGGCTGCGGTCGGCGGCGTACAGGACGCCGATGACGCGGCTGCCCACGCGCAGCGGCACGCCGAGGATGCCGCGCAGGCCCTCCTCGCCGACGCCCGTGTCGATGGCGCGGGTGTGCTGGAAGCGGGTGTCGACGCGGTAGTCGGCGCTGGCGTAGGGCCGGGCGGTCTGGGCGACGAGCCCGCCGAGGCCCTCGCCCATGCCGAGCCGCAGCTGCTGGAAGGTCGCGGAGGCGCAGCCGTCGGTGACGCGCATGAACGTGTCGCCCGCGGCGGGGTCGTTGAGGGTCAGATACGCGACGTCGGTGCCCAGCAGCAGCCGGGCCCTGCGCACGATGGCGCGGAGCACCGCGTCCAGGTCGGTGAGGGCGGCCAGGTCGCCCGCGGTGTCGAAGAGCGCGGACAGCTCGGCCTCGCGGCGGCGGTGCTGGTCGAGGGTGCGGCGGACGGCGAGGGCCGCGTCGGCGGCCTCCTCGATCAGGGCGAGCTGCGCCCGGTCCGCCCCGGCCGCCCGGGCCGCGGCCGCCGGGCGGGCGAACTGCTCGGCCGGGGCGTGCCGGCCGAGCAGGTCGATGAGTTCCCGCAGGGCCGCGGCGGCGTCCGGGGCGGGGGCGGTGCGGGTGCCGGGGCGGGCGTGGGCGGATGCCATGGGGCGGCTGCCTTCCGACGTGCGGTGGGTCTCCACGACCTCGGCGGCGGGTCGCTTCAGGAGGGGTCGCCGGAGCGTACCGGCGTGGGGGCGCCCGCGGCCTGCCCGCGCGCGTCCGGCTCCGCCCGCGCGCCCGGCCGCCCGGACCCGTCCGGCTCTCCCGGCGCCTTCGACTCTCCCGGTCCGTCCGGCTCTCCTTGCCGGTCCGGCTCTCCTTGCCCGTCCGCCTCGCCTCGTACGTCCGCCTCGCCTCGTACATCCGGCCCTCCTCGTACGTCCGGCTCCGCCTGCGCGTCCGTCTCCGCGCGGCCGAGGTCCCGTCCCCGGGTCTCGCGGGCGAGGGCCACCGTCACGGTGGTGACCACGGCGGCCAGGCACAGGTACAGCGCGACGGGCGCCGACGAGTCGTACTCCTTCAGGAGTTCCACCGCGATGATCGGCGCGAGCGCGCCCGCGACGATGGAGGCGAGCTGCGAGCCCATCGAGGCGCCGGAGTAGCGCACCCTGGTGTCGAACATCTCGGAGATGAACGCGGCCTGCGGCCCGTACATGGCGCCGTGCAGGAGCAGCCCCACGGTCACGGCCGCCGCGATCACGGCGAACGACGCGGAGTCGACGAGCGCGAAGAAGGCGAAGGCCCACAGCGCCATGCCCACCGACCCGATGAGCGTCACCGGCCGCCGCCCGATCCGGTCGGACAGCGCGCCCCAGGCGGGGATGGCGGCGAAGTGCACGGCGGAGCCGATGAGGACGGCGTTCAGGGCGGTGGACTTGGGCAGGTCCAGGTGCTTGGTGACGTAGACGAGCACGAAGGAGGTGAGGACGTAGTACGAGATGTTCTCGCCGAAGCGGGTGCCGATGGCGGTGAGGACCTGCCGCCAGTTGGTGCGGAACACCTCGACGACGGGCGTGTCCTCCTTGGCCCCGCGCGCGGCGGCGGCCTCGGCCTTGGCGCGCGCTTCGAGGAACAGCGGTGACTCGCTGACGGAGATCCGGATCCACAGGCCGACCATCACCAGGACGCCCGACAGCAGGAACGGGATGCGCCAGCCCCAGGAGGTGAAGGCGGCCTCGGACTGCACGGCGGCGAGCAGCGCGAGCACCCCGGTGGCGAGCAGATTGCCGCCGGGGGCGCCCGACTGCGGCCAGGCCGCCCAGAACCCGCGGTGCGCGGCGCCCCCGTGCTCGGAGACGAGCAGGACGGCGCCGCCCCACTCGCCGCCGAGCGCGAAGCCCTGGACGAGCCGCAACACGGTGAGCAGGACGGGGGCGCCGACCCCGATGGCCGAGTACGTGGGCAGCAGGCCCATGGCGAAGGTGGCGCCGCCCATCAGGAGCAGGCTCAGGACGAGCAGCTTCTTGCGCCCCACCTTGTCGCCGAAGTGCCCGAACACGACGCCGCCGAGCGGCCGGGCGAGGAAGCCGATGGCGTACGTGATGAAGGCGAGGAGGGTGCCGGTGAGCGGGTCGGTGGTGGGAAAGAACAGGTCGTTGAACACGAGCGCGGCGGCGGAGCCGTAGAGGAAGAAGTCGTACCACTCGATGGTGGTGCCGACCAGGCTCGCGGCGACGACGCGGGGCAGGCTCGTGCGCGGGGGCGGGGTGCTGGGCAGGGAGGCCATGGCGCCACTTCCAGGTGTGCGACGGGGACGTGTCCGGGTGGGTCGTGCGGGGCGCTGGGGTGCGGGGAGCCCGCGGAGTGCGGGGCGTTCGGTCAGGTCGCGGTCCAGCCGCCGTCCAGCGGCAGGGAGGTCCCGGTGACGAAGCCGGAGTGCGGGCCGCACAGCCACAGGACGGCCGCGGCGACCTCCTCGGGCTCGATGAGCCGCTTCATCGGGGAGCGGGCCAGGAGCACGTCGCTGACCACGGCGTCGTCGCTGACGCGGTGGGCGGCGGCCTGGTCCTGGATCTGGCCCTCGACGAGGGGGGTGCGGACGTAGCCGGGGCTGACGCAGTTGCTGGTGACGCCGTACGGGGCGCCCTCGACGGCGGCGACCTTGCTGAGGCCTTCGAGGCCGTGCTTGGCGGCGACGTAGGCGCTCTTGAAGGCGCTCGCGCGCCGGCCGTGGACGCTGGAGATGTGGACGGCGCGGCCCCAGCGCCGCGCGTACATGTGCGGCAGGGTCTGCCGCAGGAGCAGGAACGGGGCGGTGACCATGACCTGTTGGACGAGCGTGAACCGCGCGGGCGGGAACTCGGTGAGCGGGGCGACGTGCTGGAGCCCGGCGCTGTTCACGAGGATGTCCACGGCGGTGGGCAGCGCCGCGATCGCCTCCGCGTCGGCGAGGTCCGCGGTGTGCGCGTGGCCGCCGACGGCGTCGGCGACGGCCTTCGCGGCCGCCGCGTCGATGTCCACGACGTGCGTGTCGGCGCCCGCCGCCGCGAGGGCCGTCGCGCAGGCGCGGCCGATGCCGCTGCCGCCGCCGGTGACCAGGGCGGTGCGGCCGCGCAGGTCCACGGCCGCCGAAGCGGCCCGGCGGGCGGCGGAGTCTGGGTGAGGTCCGCTGTTCATAGCCGGAAACCTAGGGTCGGCGCGGAGGCTCGCCCATGGGGTCGACCACCACAGTCCCCACCGGCCCTGTGGTGGCTGACCCCATGACTCCGCCCGCGGCCGCGGGGACCGGGTCAGGTGTCGAGGCCCCAGGCGCGGCCGAGGCGGTGGGCCGCGCAGAGGCCGACGTCCAGGAGGTTGGCCCCGGCCGTGCCGCACTGCTCGCTGCCCGTGCCGGGGTCGACGGGCTGGCCGTGCCCCATGCCGGTGATGCTGTACGTCTCCACGGCGGGGGCGCCGTCCGGCCCGCGGAAGACCTGGTGCGGATAGCCCGCGACGGTGTCGCTGACGTCGGCCGTCCGGTCGGCCCCGTGCACGTCGGTCCACTGCTCCACGAGGTCGGTCATGTTGACGGCGTTCACCTTCTGGTCGGCGGTGCCGTGCAGCACGGTGAGCGCGGGCCAGGGGCCGCCGTAGCCGGGCCGCGCGGCCCGTACGCGGTCGCCCCACTGCTTCGGGCCGAGCCCGCCGCCGGAGCTCATGCACACCCAGGGCGAGGCGGCGGCCTGGGCGCAGCCGTAGGGGAGACCCGCGACGACGCCGCCCGCCGCGAACCGCTCCGGGTACGCGGCCATCATCACCGCGGTCATCGCGCCGCCCGCGGAGAGCCCGGTGACGTACACGCGCCGGGAGTCGCCCGCGACGTCGGCGAGGTGCCGGTCGACCATCTGCGCGACGGACGCGGCCTCGCCCTGGCCGCGCGCGATGTCGGGGGCCTGGAACCAGTTGAAGCACGAGGAGAGGTTGTTCACGGGCTGCTGCTGCGGCAGCACGAGGGAGAACCCCCACCGGTCGGCGAGCTCGGTCCAGCCGCTGCCGGTGCCGTACCCGGCGGCGTTCTGGGTGCACCCGTGCAGCACGACGACCACGGGCCGTCCTGCGGGCAGCCCGTCGGGGACGTAGCGGAACATCCGCAACAGGCCCGGGTTGGTGCCGAACCCGGTGACTTCCTTGAGGGCCGCGGCACCGCTGCGCTGCGGCGCGGCGACGGCGGGTGGGACACCCGGCAGCAGGGCCAGGACGAGGAGGAGGGCGGCGGTCAGGGCGGCTGCGGCGGCCCTGCGGCGGTCGTGCGGTGCGGCTCGGGTCTCGGTCATACGCGCGGACTGTAGGAGCGGGAGGGGGCCCGGCCCATGGGGCGCGGGACCACAACTCGTGCGCGGTGGGTGGGGGTTGGCGCGGGGGTGGGGTGGAGGTCGGCACGGGGCGGGGGTTCGCAGGCGCGCTCGGCCGGGGGGCGCAGACGCGCTCGGCGGGGGGCATGCTCGGCGGGGGGCGCAGGCGCACTCGGCGCGGGCGCAGGCACGCTCGGCGGGGGGTTCGCAGGCGCGCTCCTGGGAAGGAAGTGTCCCAGCGTCAGCCCCGTAACACCGGAACACTCCTGAAGGGCAGCCCCATGACCGACCTCGACTCCCCCGTCCCGCGGTTCCACCTGGCCATGCCGGTCGACGACTTGGAGGCCGCCAGGCGCTTCTACGGCGGCGTGCTCGGTCTGGAGCAGGGCCGCAGCTCGGACACCTGGGTCGACTGGAACCTGCACGGGCACCAGTTCGTCACGCACCTCGCGCCGGAGCGCGCGCCGCGCATACACAACCCGGTCGACGGCCACGCCGTGCCGGTGCCGCACTTCGGCCTGCTCCTGAGCGTCCCGGCGTTCCACGCGCTGGCCGAGCGGCTGCGCGCGGCGGGCACCGACTTCGTGGTCGAGCCCTACGTCCGCTTCGCGGGGCAGAAGGGCGAGCAGTGGACGATGTTCCTGCTGGACCCGGCCGGGAACGCCCTGGAGTTCAAGGCGTTCGCGGACGACGCGCAGGTCTTCGCCGTGTGACGGGCCGCGGCGGGCGCCGGATCCCGTCGCGCGCCGCGTCGGCTGCCCCGGATCAGCCGTTCCGGAGCAGCCGTGGCGGATCAGCGGTGACCGATCAGCTCTCGTGGATCAGCCGTTGCGGATCAGCCGTTGCGGCCCATCGCCTTGTGGATCCAGCCCGCGTAGGCGGGTGCGCTGGTGTAGAGCCCCGGGCCCTCGCTGCACGGCACGCCCGGGGCGCCGGGGCCCGAGGTGACGCCGATGAGCTCCCAGCGTCCCTTGCGGTCCCGCTGGAGCTGCGGGCCGCCGGAGTCGCCGTTGCACGCCATGGCCTTCGGCACCTGGCTGATCGTGCACAGACGGGTCTTGTCCGCGTAACCCGGCGCGCACTCGGAGACCGCTCCCCGGCGCGTGTCGAGCTCCTGGAGCCGGTTCGGGAAGACCCACTTGGTGGGGTCGGGGGATTCGACGACGGTGCCGAAGCCCAGGAGCCGCGTCGGGGTACCGGGCTTCCCCGGCTTGTCGGCGATGCGGATCGGCTTCTCCGCGACCGAGCGGTCCAGGCGGATCAGGGCGACGTCGTTGCGGTTGGGCCCCGCGCCCTCGCCGTTCTTGTAGCCCGGGTGGGACACCGTCTTCACGACGTTGCGGACCGTGCCTCCGGACTTCTTCCACTCGCTGCCGACCCGGACGGTGCCGTCCAGGGTCACCAGCGTCGGGTCCACGCAGTGGGCGGCCGTGAGCACCCACTTCGAGTCGATCAGGGATCCCCCGCAGACGCCCTTGAAGGTGGGGTCGTCCACGCCCGTCACCGGGATCGACACCATGGCCGGGTAACGCTGGGTGGAGTCCTTGCCGTTGACGATGGCTTCGGCGCTGCCGGACATCATGGCGGCGCACGCCGCTCCGGCCAGGGCCACCGCTGCGGTGCGCGCCACGGTGCGGCGCGAGGACTTGAGGCTGAACACAGGGTCTCCTAGTGGTCGAACATCACGAACTGCGGTCGAGATGCCGCGGCGTTCGGTCGAACAGTGCGACGTGCTCAGCCTCCGCGATCAAGTGGAACTGATCCATCCGGCCAGCGGGCCCATATCGGGTCGGGCCACCGGGTCCCCGCGGGCTCGGGCCACCCGGCCGACATGAGGTAGGGAGAACCCCCCCTACGGCGCGTTCCGCTATTCCCAGAGAATTCCGTAGATTCCCGGCGTCGGATTGAATTCGATGTACTGGAAGTGCCCCTGGGCCTCGCCGCCGGACAGCTCGCGCAGGATCTTCTGCGCGGAGCTCTCGGATTCCTGGAAGAAGGCCCGGCAGCGCGCCGGTCGGTATCCGTCGTCGAAGACGGCCTCCAGGACCACGTCCCGCGTACCCCGATGGGCGCGAATCTTGGTGAATCGGTCCGTCTGCCGCGGTGGAAAGGCGATGCCGAACTCCGTCAGGGCCAGGCCCCCCGCGCGCAGCGGCGGGTCGAGCAGGAACTCGAAGGCGCTCACGCCCGACTCCGGGTCCCCGCGGAACCGGCCCAGGCGACAGCCCCGGGTCAGCCGGACGCGCGGGGCCTGCGGCAGCCGGGCGTAGCGCGTCACGTAGATCATCCGGGTCGCGCCCGCGGAGCCCCCGGCCAGGACGCGACTGACGTGCATCACCAGCTCCTGGCCCTCGGCCCCGATGTGCGTGCGGACGCGGTACGACAGCGGCCGGGGCACGGCCAGGTCGATCCAGTCGGCGTCGAGCTTGGTCAGGGCGCGCAGCACGGCGTCGGCCTGGTCGCCCCACTGGCCGCGCAGGGCGGCCGCCGTCTCGGCCGCCACCGGGGGCCGCCCGCGCGGCCTGCGCGGGGGCAGCGCGGCGCGCAGCCGCCCGGGCGGCAGGGCGAGGACCTCTTCCAGGACCGTGACGGCGGCGAGCGAGGCGGCCCTTTCGGGGCGGCTCTGCCCGGTCTGCCACGCGCTGAGCGTGCTGGTGCTGACCGGTGTTCCCCGCGTCCGCAATTCCCTGGCGAGCTGGTCCAGACTAAGCCCGCGCGCGGCGAGGGCATTCCCGAGAGTCCGGCTGAATTCCATGGCGCCGCATGCTATCCCCGGCCCGTCCGGAGTTATCCAGTCCGGTGCGGGATATTCCTGGGCGCTTTCCGGCGGCCGTGGTTCCTTACCGGGCAGCGGCTTCTTCCGGAGCCTCTTCCCCCACCTGTCCCGAGCTTCCTCGCGGGCGTCATCGGCGCAGCGAGCCCGCGCATCCCCCACGGAGGGACCTCTGATGAACCACGTGAAACCCGGCAGCAGAGCCGTCTGGAGCACCGTGTTCGGCGTCGTCGCGGTGGCCGGGCTCGGCGGCGGCCTCGCCGTCTCGGCCCCGCTCCACCCCGACGGCGAGGGCGCGGGGCGCGAGACGTCCGGCGCCGTCACCGTCGCGGTGGCGGGCGACATCTGCGGCTCCGCCTGCGACCAGACCGCACCGCTGATCACGAAGATGAACCCGCGGGCGCTGCTGACCGCGGGCGACAACGCGTACGACGCCGGATCGGCCTCGGACTACCGCCAGCGCTACGCCCCCTACTGGGGCGGGTTCAACGCGATCGTGCACCCGTCGCCCGGCAACCACGAGTACAAGACCAGTGGCGCCAAGGGCTACTTCGACTACTTCAGCGGCAACGGCGTCACGGTCGGCGAGCGCGGCAAGGGCTACTACAGCTTCGACGTCGGCGACTGGCACCTGGTCGCGCTCAACTCCAACCTCGGCTCGTCCGCCGACACCGCCCAGCGCCAGTGGCTGGACAGGGACCTGTCCGCCTCCACCAAGCCGTGCACGCTGGCCTACTGGCACCACCCCCGGTTCTCCTCCGGCGACCACGGCGACCAGAGCCGGATGTCGAGCCACTACAAGATCCTCACGGACCACCGGGCGGACGTGGTGGTGAACGGGCACGACCACCACTACGAGCGGTTCGCGCCCGCGATGGCCGACGGCAGGAAGGACGAGGCGAACGGCCTGCGCCAGTTCGTCATCGGCACCGGCGGCCGCGCCCTGTACGCGAAGACCAGCACGTCGAAGGGCCCCTCCGAGGTCTTCCACAACCGCACCTTCGGCGTGGGGCAGTTCGACCTGTCGGCGACCGGCTACACCTTCACCTTCCGCCCCGTCGACGGGCGCACCTTCACCGACTCCGTGTCCGGCACGTGCCACCCCAAGGGACCGTCGGGAGCGGCGCGCTGACGTCGCCGTCCCCGACCGGGCGGATCCGGCGGCTCCGGTCCGCCCTGCCGAGGGGCGCGGTCACCCCCACGCCACCGCGCCCCTCCGCTCCCCCGAGCTCTTGGCGTGTGCGGAGTGTGAGGAGTGTGTCCATGTATCTCGCACAGACACGGGCGGCCGACGGCGCCCGCCCCCGGGCCGACCTGCCGCGGGCGCACGGCGCGCGGGCCCGGGTGCCCCCCACCGTGCTCACGCTCGGCGCGGTCAGCCTCGTCACCGACGCGTCGGCCGAGATGGTCACCGCGGTCCTGCCGCTGTACCTGATGTACGGCATCGGCGTCGGCTATCTCCAACTCGGCGCCCTGGACGGGCTCTACACCGGCGCCACCGCCCTGCTCCGGCTCGTCGGCGGCTACGCGGCGGACCGGCTCGGCCGTCCCAAGGCCGTCGCCGCCGTCGGCTACGGCCTGTCCGCCCTCACCAAGCTCGGCCTGCCCTGGCTCGGCACGTCGGCGGGCGGCGTCGGGCTGCTGCTCGCCGCCGACCGCACCGGCAAGGGCCTGCGGACCGCGCCCCGTGACGCGCTCATCACCGGCGCCACGCCCGAGGAGCACCTGGGCCGCGCGTTCGGCGCGCACCGGGCGATGGACGCGACGGGTGCCCTCCTCGGCCCGCTCCTCGCCTTCGCCGTGCTGCTCGCCGTCCCCGGCGACTACGACGCGGTCTTCGTGGTGGGCTTCTTCCTCGCCCTGGCCGGGGTGGTGCTCCTGGGCGTCTGCGTGCGGCCCGACCGCGTGCCGTCCGCTCCGGACAGGGCACGGGTCACGCGCGCGTGCCTGACGGCGCTCGGCGCCCGGGACGTCCGCGGGGCGGTCCTCACCTCGGGGCTCCTGGGCCTGCTGACCGCCGGTGACATGTTCCTGTATGTCGCCCTCCAGCAGCGGATGGACCTGCCCGCGCGGGCGCTGCCGCTGCTTCCGGTGGCGACGGCGCTGGTGTTCACGGTGGCGGCGGTGCCGCTGGGGCGGCTCGCCGACCGCGTCGGCCGTCGGCGGCTCTTCCTCGCCGGGCACGGGGGGCTGCTCGTCGCCTATGGATGCGTGGCCGCGGCACCGGCCGCCGCGGCGACGGCCGTCGTGGTCCTCGCCTTGTACGGGCTGTTCTACGCCGCCACCGACGGCGTGCTGATCGCGCACGTCGGGCCCCGGCTCCCGGCGCGGACGCGGACGACCGGGCTCGCGGTCGTCCAGACCTCCCAGGCGCTCGCGCGGGCGGGCGGCGCGGTGGCCTTCGGGGCGGTGGCGGCGACCGCGGGCCTGTCCGCAGCCTTCGCCGCCTTCGCGGTATCCCTGCTGGTCGTCGTGGCGGTGGCCGTGGCCCTGCCCGGAAGGAGGACGTGATGACGCGCGCACGGACCGTGCTCGGCTTCCTGCTCACCGGCGTGCTGCTGGTGACGGCCACCGCGTACGTCCTGGGGCGGCGCGGCGAGGGGGCGGCCGCTCCGGACGGGCTGCGCCTGCGCCTGGACCGCCACGGGACCGTGGTGTACGTCGACCGCGACCGGGTCCGGCAGCTGACGCCGCGCGGCGCGGCGGTCGGCGACGGCCCCACCTGCCAGCGCGCGGCCACCGCCCGGTCCACCCTGATCTGCGTGCGCACCCGGCCCGGGCCGCTGTCCGCGCAGTCCGCGCAGGTCCGCGTGTACACCGGCGGCGCGCGCGGGCCCGAGGTCACGCTGCCCGTGTGGGGCGCCCCGAGCAGGGCCCGCGTCTCGCCGTCCGGGCAGCTGGTGACCTGGACCGTGTTCCGCACCGGCGACTCGTACGCCGTGCCCGGCCGGTTCTCCACCACGGCGGGCATCTACGACCTGCGCGACGGCCACCACTACGGCTCCCTGGAGGACTTCGAGCCGTTCGTCGACGGCGAGCGCTACCGGGAGCAGGACGTCAACTTCTGGGGCGTCACCTTCGCCGCCGACGACCGCACCTTCTACGCGACGATGGCCTCCCAGGGCCGCACCTGGCTGATGCGGGGCGACCTCGTCCGGCGCACCCTGACCGCGGTCCGCCGCAACGTCGAGTGCCCGTCCCTCTCGCCGGACGGCCGACGCATCGCGTACAAGAAGCGCACGAAGGACGGGCGTTGGCGTCTGCACGTGCTCCGGCTCGGCGGCGGCGCGGCCGCGCGCGGGTCCGGGGACGGCCCGGGCGTGCGCGAGGACGTCGCGCTCGCGGAGACCGCGCACGTGGACGACCAGCCCGCGTGGCTGGACGACGCCACCCTCGCCTATGCGCGTCCGGTCGACGGCACGCCCACGCTCTTCACCGTTCCCGCCGACGGCTCCGGCCGCCCGCGCCGGCTCGCCGCGGGCTCGTCCCCGACCCCGGCCACCGGCTGACCCCTCAGTCCCCCACCGTCCTTGCCCTGCCACTCCCACCCCCACGCGGAGGATTGTCATGTTCAGATCTATTCGACCGTTCCGGCGCGCGGTGATCGCCGGGTTCGGCGCCGCCGCCCTGCTCGGCACCGCGATGGCGGTGCCGCACGCGACGGCCTCGCCGCGGGCGGGCGCGAACGCGCCTCGGCGGCTCGCCGCCCCGGCGGCCGCGGAACTCGCCGGGGCCCTGCGGGACGAACTCGGTCCGCGCTCGGCGGGCAGCTACTACGACGCCGCGCACCGCGCCCTCGTCGTCGACGTCCTCGACCGGGCGGCCGCCCGGCAGGCCGAGGAGCACGGCGCCCGGGCCCGCGTCGTGCGCCACTCGCTGCGGGAACTGGGCGCCGCCCGGCGCGTTTTGGAGCGGCGGGCCACGATCGCGGGCACCGCGTGGTCGATCGACCCCCGGAGCAACCGGGTCGAGGTCGTCGCCGACCGCACGGTCAGGGGCGCCGCGCTCGCCCGCCTCCGCGCCGTGGTGGACGGGCTCGGCGACCGGGCCTCGCTGCGCCGCGTTCCGGGCGAGCTCGCGCCGAGCCTCGCGGGCGGGGACGGCATCCGGCGCAGCGGCGGCGGCTGCTCGCTCGGCTTCAACGTCGTCAAGGACGGCAAGCCGTACTTCCTCACCGCGGGCCACTGCGGCAGGGCGGGCTCCACCTGGTCCCCGACGAGCGGTTCGGCCGTGGGCACCATGGAGGACTCGCGCTTCCCCGGCGACGACTTCGCCCTGGTGCGCTACACCGCGAACACCGCCCACCCCAGCGAGGTCAACCTCTACAACGGCACCGCCCAGCCCATCACCAAGGCGGGCGAGGCGATCGTCGGCCAGAAGATCCAGCGCAGCGGCAGGACCACGCGGCTGCGCGACGGCGAGGTGACGGCGCTCGACGCCACCGTGAACTTCCAGCAGGGCACGGTCAAGGGCCTCATCAAGGCCGCGGTCTGCGCGGACCGGGGCGACAGCGGCGGCTCGATGTTCGCGGGCGACACCGCGCTCGGCCTGACCTCGGGCGGCACCATAGGGTGCGGCGGCGGCCGCAAGGGGCCGATGTACTTCCAGCCCGTCACCGAGGCCCTCACCGCGTACGGCGCGGGCATCCGCTGACGGGGGGGGCGGGGCCCGCGGATCACCGCGGGCCCCGGCCGGGCTACTTCCAGTCGCCGCACCACACGTAGGCGCCCGCGCTGTTGACGGAACACGCCCTGATCTTGAGGTCCTTGATCTTCACGCGCGGGTCGGTGTGCAGATTCGTGTGCACCCCGCTGTCGCTCGTGTCCTTGACGCTGTTGAGGGTGCGGACGACCGGCTTCCAGGTGCCGCCGCTCAGGACGGAGTAACCGGCCTCGATGCGGGAGTCGTTGCCGTCCCGCATGATGTCCCACAGGTTGCCGTAGACGGCGCCCTTGCCCGCCTCCCAGTCCACGCGGGCCACGATCCGCGCGCCCTCGGTGCCGTAGTTCGGGGTGATCACCTGCCGGGAGTTGGCGTACTGGACCTCCCCCGCCACCCAGTGCTCGGGCGCGGCCGCCGCGGGCGACACCAGGGTCACGGCCGCGAGCGCGGCTCCGGCCGACGGCGCGAGGACGCGCGCGGACACCTTGGCGAACTTCATGGAACCCCCTTCTCCGCCCCGGATCGCGGGGCCTGTGGTGCACGGGCGGCCCACCCAAACACGCGGTCACCAGGCTTGTCATCGGCTCTAGGGGGTTACGCACCTGTCACCGTGCCGATCGAGCCACCTAGGGGTCGGGCAGGGGGTCGGGGCCCGAACCGCGGGGCGTCACCCCCGGCTGTAGCCCCACGGGTGTACCCGGGCACCGGGAGTGTCCGCCGGGGGCCGATGGCCGCTCGCCCGCCCGTGCCTAGCGTGAGGGCAGCGCTTCACGACGCTCCTGTCGCGAAGGGACACCGGTCGAAAGGTCCTCCATGAGACGCATGCTCCTCGCCGCCTGCGCGGTCCTCGCCGCCGCGCTCACCGTCTCCGTCCCCGCGGCGGCGGCCCGCGCCGAAGCCCCGGCGCCACCGCCGCGCGCGGCCGCGCCGGAGCTGCCCGCGCCCACGGGAAAGCTGCCGGTCGGGATGGCCGCGGTGCACCTCAAGGACGCGGACCGGGCGGACCCGTGGGTGCCCGGGCAGCGACGGGAGCTGATGGTCTCCGTCTGGTACCCGGCCGCGAAGCCCTCGGGCACGCGCGCCCCGTACATGACGGCCGACGAGTCGAGGACGTACCTCGAAGCCGGCGCGGAGGACCTTCCGCCCCAGGTGCCGAGGGACGTCCTGAGCACGGTGGTGACCCATGCCGGCGTCCGGGCCGCGCCGGTGCGGGCGCGCGGCGGTCTGCCCCTGGTCGTGCTCTCGCCGGGCTTCGGCATGCCCCGGGCCACCCTGACGGGCCTCGCCGAGGAGCTGGCGAGCCGCGGCTACGCCGTCGCCGCGATCGGGCACAACTACGAGGCCGACGGCATCTCCTTCCCAGACGGGCCCACGACGACCTGCGTGGCGTGCGCGCACCGGGACTACCCCAAGGTGGGCGCGGTGCGGGCCGCCGACGTCTCCTTCGTCCTCGACGAACTCACCGGCGGGCGCCCGGCGTGGCGCGGCGGCCCGCGCCTGGACCCCGGCCGCGTCGCCATGGTCGGGCACTCGGCGGGCGGCTTCAGCACGGTTCCCGCCATGCTGCGCGACGCCCGCGTACGGGCCGCGGTCGACATGGACGGCTCCTTCCACTTCCCCAACGACACGCCCCTCGACCGGCCGCTGCTGATGCTGGGCAAGCCGAGCCGCGTCCCCGGCGGCCCGGACCGGACCTGGGACGAGACCTGGACCGAACTCACCGGCTGGAAGCGCTGGTTGACCGTGGACGGCACCGAGCACCTCTCGTTCACCGACCTGGCGCCGCTGGGCGAGCGGCTCGGCCTGCCGCAGCAGCGCCTGGACGGCGACCGCGCCGACGCCGTCACGCGCGCGTACGTCACCGCGTTCGTCGACACCCACCTGCGGGGGCGGGACGCACCCCTGCTCGCCGGGCCCTCGGCCCGCTTCCCCGAGGTGCGGTTCCACCGGCCCTAGGGGGCGGGGCGGGGGCCGCCCGCCCGGGGCGGGGGCCGATCTCGCGGCCCCCGCCCCTCACCCGCGGGTCAGGCGGCCGACTTGGTGTGCGTCGGCGCGACGCTGCCGAGCTTGTCGACGGCCTGGTAGTACGTCCAGGCCGTCGCGTCGCAGGTGGTCTTCTTCGCGCCGCTGTAGTTCGCGCAGACTCTCTTCAGGTCGGCGTAGAAGGCGCTGTCGATCCGTGCCTTGTTGGCGCTGAAGGTGCCCATCTCCTTGTAGTTGCGGTAGCCGAAGTCGTGCCGGGCACAGGACGTCTGGAAGGGGAAGCCGAAGGGGTTGTCCGGGGACGAGGAGCAGTAGTCCGTGGACCAGTTGAACTGGTAGGCGCTCCACGCGCCCTGGTTGGCGCGGGCCGCGGCCCAGGCGTTGTAGCTGCCCGCGTCGGTCTGTGTCCAGCTGCTGAGCACCTGCGCCTTGTCCGCCGGGACGGCGGAGGCGGGGGCGGCCGCGAGGCCCGCCCCCAGCGTGAGGGCGGCGGCGCTCACGGCCAGGGTGGCAAGTCGACGACGCATGGGGGGTCCTCCTCTGTGCGGGCCCGTGGCGGGCCTCTTGTGGGGGGCGTGCCACGGCACCGCGCCCCGAGCGCGCGGTGCCGCCTGCTCATTGACGGCCCCTGACCTGACGGCCAGGGGTCGTCCGCACCGCGCGGGCCTTGCGACCTGATGGCCGAATGGCTGCGTCGGCATCTGAGCTATGCGACACGGGAGTTGGCTTGAAACCTCGAATCCGCCCGCGCGCGGCACGACCGCGCGCACACCGCGCGCACGCCCCCACCACCGCTCCGAGCACGGCGTCTCGTCGGCCAGGACAGCGGCGGCCACCGCCTCCCGGGCCGCCGTCGGCCGCCGCCGGCCGTCCGGTCCACGGTGGCCGCCGTGTCCTCGGCGGCTAGCGGGCGCGGCGCAGCGTGGCCGAGAGGTGGTGCTGGAGCGGCTGGCCGACCGCCGCGAGGTCGTGGGTGAACGTGAGCGCGCCGTCGTCGGCCAGGGCGTAGCGGCGGCGGGTGGCGTCGACCCGTTTGGCGGTGGGCGTGAGGGCCACCTGATGGGTGGAGACGTCGACGGTGCGGTCGGCCGCGACGCCGGTCGCGATCTCCACGATGCCGGTGGGCTGGGAGATGACCGCCTCGACGTGGCCGTCGGCCTGGAGCCGCCACCAGCCGCTCTCCCGGGCCGCAGGGCGCAGCGGCGCCCCGTCGGCGTCGAGGATCCAGGCCCGGGCCTCGTAGCGCAGGAAGGGCCGGCCGTCGTGGCGGAAGGTGACTTCCTGCGCGTACGCGAAGTCCCCGTCGAGCGTGGGGTATCCGCCGTCGCCCAGGCCGTGCCAGGTGCCGAGCAGCTCCGTCACGGGCGCGAGCAGCGGGTGCGGCGCGGGGGCGTCGTCCGGTCGGTGGGCGTCGGGGAACGGAAGGTCCGGTACGGGCTGCATGGCAGGGTGCGCTCCAAGGTCGGTACGAGGGCCGGTGCGGGGGCCGGTGCGAGGTCGGGACCACAGGCTAGGGCGTCGCGCCCGCGATCCCCGTCAGCCCGTCCGCCGGTGCGGCGGCCCGTCGGCCGCGCGCCGGGCGGGCCCCGCCGACCGCCCGGCGCGGCACCCCCGGACGGGGGTACCCCCCTGCCCCCGGCCCCCTCCGTCACCTGCTGACACGCGGGGCCACCCACGGTGCACCGCCAACTCATGGCGCGAAACCGGCGACTGCCTTACGCTCCCCGCCACAGGCGCACCACACTGGGACTCCACGACCAGCAGCGGGGCCGGCCGTGCGGCCGGTCCTGCCGTCAGCGACAGACGAGGAGTTGGTGAGATGTCGACGCACTCCCCCGAGCCGTCCGCACGGGCCACCAGAGAAGTGATCGACGCCTATCTGGCCCGGCTCGCGGACCGGGACCTGGACGGTGCGGTGCGGCTGTTCGCCGAGTCGGCGGAGTTCCTCGCCCCCGGCTCCCCCGCGGTGCCGTGGTCGGGGCACCACACCGGACACAAGGGCGTGACGCACTTCTTCACCACGCTCCACGAGTATTTGCAACCGGAGGAGTTCACCGTCACGCACATCCTCGTCGACGGCGAGCACGGCGTGATCATCGGCCATCTGCGGGACACCGTCAAAGCCACCGGCAAGCCGCTGACCACGCCGTTCGCCGCGCACCTCACGGTCGTCGACGGCCGGGTCGCGCGCTACCACCTGTTCGAGGACACCCACGCCCTGCACCGGGCCGTCACCGACGGCTGACCGGCCACCCCGCGGCACCACGGCAGGACCCGGTCGGGCACCACCAGGAACCACCAGGAGAGCACCGGAGATGACCTCCTCCAGCGGCAGGCCTTCCCACCCGGCGGTACGCGCCTTCGTCGACGCGGTCAACGCCCAGGACCAGCAAGCCCTCTGGACCGTCCTCGCCGAGGACGCCACCGTGATCGACGTCGGCACCGAGCGCGACCTCCACGCGTGGGTGGAGCGGGAGCTGTTCTCCTCGCACGCGCGGATGGAGGTCGTGCGCGAGTCGCCCGACGGCCTGTCCGTGAGCGCCCGCTTCCACAACGACATCTGGAACGACATCGACACCGCCTGGGAGTTCACGGTGTCGGACGGCGTGATCCGGCGCTTCGTCACCGGCCCCGACGAGTCCGGATCCGGTTGAGCCGGAACACGATCAGGGCCGCGGCGGCAACCGGACGGGGGCGGAAAAGCGACCACAAGAGCAGGGACCGCCAACCGGGAAGCAGAGGGAGTCGAGTGAGCCGCATCTCGGAGCCCCAGGAGGCGCAGGCGCCGAAGGAGTCGGTGCGCATCCGGCTCCTGGGCCCGGTGAGCGTGGAGGTCCAGGGCCGCCACGTGGGCCTCGGACCACAGCAGCGCGCCCTCCTCGCGGCCCTGGCGCTCGCCCGCGGCCCGGTCAGCACCTCGCGCCTGGCCGAGCTGCTGTGGGAGGGCGAGATCCCCGACGGCGCGGTCAGTTCGCTGCGCACCCACGTCCTGCACCTGCGCCGCATCCTGGAGCCCGGCCGGCGGGCCACCTCCGGCTTCGAGGTCCTGGTCAGCGCGGGCGCCCGCAGCAACACCAGCTACACGCTCCAGGTGGCCGACGAACAGGTCGACGCGCTGCGCTTCGTCCACCTCACCGACCGGGCCCGCAAGGCGGCGGCCGACGGCGACGCCGCCGCCGTGGTCGCCCTCCTCGACGAGGCCCTGGGCCTGTGGACGGGGCCCGCGCTCGAAGGGGTCAGCGACCGCAGCTTCGCCCTCGCCGAGACCGACCGCCTCGAAGAGCTGCGCCTGGTGGCCCGCGAGGACCGCGTCGACGCGCTCATCGAACTCGGCCGCTACGAGGCGTCGATGGCCGAACTGACCCCGCTCGTCCGGGAGTTCCCGCTGCGCGAGCGGCTGCGCCGCCAGCTGATGCTGGCCCTGTACCGCTCGGGCCGCCAGGCCGACGCCCTCGCCGCGTACCGGGAGTTCTACCAGCTCCTCGACGACGAGGTGGGCATCGAACCGGGCCGCCAGCTCAAGGAGCTGCACCAGCGCGTCCTCGTCGGCGACCCCGCCCTCGCCCCCGAGCGCTCCCCGGCCCCCGCCGCCCCGCCCCCCGCACGTCCGGTCCCCCGCCAGCTGCCGCCCGACGTGGCCAGCTTCACCGGCCGCGCCGACCAGCTGCGGGAGCTCGACACCCTGCTCGCGCGCTACGACACGGGCCCGGGGCAGACCCTGGTGATCTCCTCCGTCTCCGGCATGGCCGGCGTCGGCAAGACCGCCCTGGCCGTGCACTGGATGCACCGGGTGGCCGACCGCTTCCCCGACGGCCAGCTCTACGCGAACCTGCGCGGCCACGCCGCCGAACCCCCGACCACGGCCGACGAGGCCCTCGGCCAGCTCCTGCGCGCGCTCGGCGTCGGCACCGGGCACCTGCCGGAGAGCACCGACGAGAAGGCCGCGCTGTACCGCTCGCTCCTGGCGGGCAAGCGCGTCCTGATCCTGCTCGACGACGCGGCGGGGCTCGAACAGGTGCGGCCGCTGCTGCCCGGCTCGCCGACCTGCTTCGTCGTCGTCACCAGCCGCAACGACCTGCGGGGCCTGACCGCCTTCCACGACGCCCACCGGGTGAGCCTCGCGGTCTTCGCCGAGGACGAGGCGCTCGCGCTGCTCGGCCGCGTCATCGGCGCGGACCGGGTGCGGGGCGAGCCGGAGGCCGCCGCCGAGGCCGTCCGGCTCTGCGGCCTGCTGCCGCTGGCCGTACGGATCGTCGCGGCCCACCTCATCGGCGACCGGCACCTGCCGATCGCCCGGATCGTCGGCCAGCTGCGCGCCGACCGCCTGGGCGAACTCGCCCTCGACCAGGAGCGGCACACCGGTGTGCGCAGCGTCCTCGCGCTGTCCTACCGCTCCCTGCCCGCCCCGGAGCGCGAGGCCCTGCGGCTGCTCGCGCTCGCCCCGGGCCCCGAGGTGTCCGTCCCCGCGGCGGCCGCCCTGACCGGCACGGCGGTGCCCGCGACCACCCGTCTCCTCGACCAGCTGACCGCCCGCAGCCTGCTGGAGACGCACCGGCCCGGCCGGTTCCATCTGCACGCCCTGGTGCGCCTGTTCGCCGGGGAGCGGGCCGCCGCCGAGGACGCCCCGGCCGTGCGCGACGACGCCGTGGGCCGCCTGCTCACCTGGTACCTGGGCACCGCCGAGCAGGCCGCCTGCCGCCTGTACGGCACCTTCTACTCCTGGTACGCCGCCCGGCCGCCGGAGCCCGACGGCTCCCCCACCGCGCCCCTGGCCTTCAGGAGCGACGCCGCGGCCCGGGCCTGGCTCGACGACGAGCGGCCCGCGCTGCTCGCCTGCGCGCAGCACGCGGTGCGCCACGGGCCCCGCCCGTTCGCCTGGAAGTCCGCCCTGGCCGTGCACGGGCACCTGATGGAGCACGGCAGACGCACCGACTGGCTGCGGGCCGCGCACGCGGGCCTCAAGGCGGCCGAGGCCGAGCACGACGACCACGCGCGGGCGGTGATGCACTGGAGCCTGTGCTACGTCCTGTGGGAGCTGGCCCGGCACGAGGAGGCGCTGGAGCACAGCGCCGCCGCGGACGAGCTGTTCGCGCGGGCCGGGCAGCCCGTGGAGCGGGCGGGCGCGGTCCTCGGGCTCGCCGCGTCCCACCGCGAGCGGGGCGCCCTGGAGCAGGCGGTCCGCGACGCCGAACGGGCCCTGGCCCTCTACCGCGAGGGCGCCCAGCCCGCCGGGGAGGCCTGGGCCCTGTTCCTGCTCGGCTGCGCCCGGCTCGACCAGGGCCGCCTGGACGCCGCGCGCGGGCACTTCGCCGAGGCCGGGGCGTGCGCCGAGGCCTCCGCGGACCAGCACACCGTCATGCTGTCGCTGTGGGGCCGCGCGAGCGTGCAGCACGCGCTCGGCTCCCTGGAGGAGGCGCAGCGCCTGCTCACCCGGGCGCTCGCGGTGGACGGCAGGCTGCTCGCCACGTACGCGGCGGAGGGCGCCCTCAACGCGCTCGCGGTGGTCTGCCGCGACCTCGGCGACCCGCGGCTCGCGCTCAAGTACGCCATCGACGCGCTCGGCGTCACCCACCGCACCCGCCGCCGCCTGGTCGAGCCGGACGCCCTCAACACGATCGGCACGGTGCTGCTGCGCCTGGACGACGTGCCCAGCGCCCTCGACCACCACCGGCGCGCCCTGGACGCGGCCCGCGCGGCGTGCTGCCGCAGGGCCGAGGCCGAGGCGTGCCTGGGCCTCGCCGCCGTGCACCGGCAGCTGGGCGAGAGCCGCGAGGCCCTGGCGTGCACCAGGCGGGCGCTGAGCACGGCCCGGCAGGCGGGGCTCGGGCTCGCCGAGGGCGCGGCCCTCACCGAGCTCGCACGTGTCCACCTGGCCCTCGGCCAGCACACCAAGGCCGCCCGGGCCGTCGAACGCTCCGCGCGCCTGCACCGGGCCACCGGGTACAGGGCCGGTCTCGCCGAGGCCCTGGAGGTCGCCGCGGCCGTGGAGCGCGCCGGGGCTGCGGCGGCGGACCCCCCGGAGGCCGGAGCGGGCTGAGCGCGAGCCCGGGGGCGCCACGGCCCCGCAGAGCCTCACCCGAGCGCGCGTACGCCCGCCGTGACCGCGGCGGCCACCAGGACGACGAGCGGTACGGGCGCCTTGAGCCGCCAGGCCACCAGGGCTCCGGCGAACCCGGCGAGGCGGGCGTCGAAGGTCATGCCGTGCGCGCCCGCCGAGCCCACGAGCTGGGTGACCACCAGGACGGCGAGCAGCGCGGGCGTGAGGTACTCCACGAACCGCGGGAACCAGGCGGGCAGTTCGCGGTCGCCGAGGACCAGGGAACCGGCTCCCTTGATGAGGAACGTGGTCACCACCAGGGCGCCCACGACGATCCACGGGTCGTTGCTCACGGCTTCCTCCCGGCCCGCCAGGTCCACCCGACGGCGACGAGGCAGGCCACGGCGATGGCGGAGTCGGGCACCGCGACGGCGGTGAGGACGGCGGCGGCCACCGCCGCCGTCGCGGCCGCCGACCGCTTGCGGGCGGTGCCCAGATGGGGGGCGAGCAGCAGGAAGAAGAGGACCGGGGACACCGCGTCCAGGCCGTAGTTGAGGACGTCCACCGCCCGGAAGGGCCCGATGGCGCCCGCCAGGGTGCCCAGGACCCAGCCGAGCCAGAGCACCACGCCGGAGGACAGCAGCCGCACCCGGTCGAACCGTCCGTCGGCGTCGCTGGCGATGGCCCAGGACTCCTCGATCACCAGCTGGGACTCGACGGCGCGGCGCGCCCGGCCGCCGCGCAGGGCGGGCAGGATCGCGAAGCCCATCACCAGGTACCGCAGGTTCAGGAGCGTCCCCGCGACGGCCGCGGCCGCCCAGCCGCCGCCGTTGACGATCACGGAGACCGCCGCGAACTGCGAGGAGCCCACGAAGACGAGGCCGGACATCGAGGTCGCGGCGAGCGCGGAGAAGCCCGCGCCCTTGGCGAGGACCCCGAAGGACACGCCGAAGGCGAAGATCGCCACGGTGAAGGGCACGGCGGCCCGTGCCCCCTCGGCCCAGGCGGCCCGCCGCCCGCCGGCCGTGCCGGGGTCGCGGGCGGGCCGGGGGGACCCGGTGGAACCGGAACCGGTCATCCGGTGTCGCTCGGCACGGCCGCCGGGTCCGGGCGCGGCGCCCGGTCGCCCGCCCCGGCCCGGACGGCGCGCGCGTACGCCTCGGTGAGGGCCCTGCCGACCTCGCCGAGCGGGAAGGTCCTGTCGTCGATGCCGGTCACCGGCTGGACCTCGTACGCCGTGCCGGTCAGGAACACCTCCTCGGCGCGGTCGAGTTCGGCCGGGTCCAGGTGGCGCTCGACGACCGGGAGGCCGAGGCCGCGGGCGAGGCCGATGACGGTGCGCCGGGTGATGCCGTCCAGGACGCACTCGGGCGGCGGGGTGTGCAGCTGCCCGCCGCGCACCAGGAAGAGGTTGGCGCCGGTGGACTCGGCGAGGCGGCCCCGGTGGTCCAGGAGCAGCGCGTCGTCGAAGCCCGCCGCCTCCGCCTCCTGCCCGGCCAGGGCGCCGACGGCGTACAGGGCGGCCGCCTTGGCGCGGATCGGCGCGGTGTCGGGTGCGGGGCGCCGCCAGCGCGAGGTGCCGAGGCGGATGCCGCGCGGCCCGTCGGTGAAGATCCGCGGCCAGGGCCAGGCGGCGACGGCGAGGTGGACGCGGTTGTCCCGGGCGACCAGGCGCAGGGTGTCGGCGCCCCGCCAGGCGACGGGGCGCACATAGCCGTCGGTGAGGCCGGCGGCGGCGACGACCTCGCGCGTGACGGCGTCGATCTCGTCGGCCGTCCAGGGCAGTTCGTAGCCCAGGTGCCGGGCGGAGGCGACGAGCCGGGCGCTGTGGTCGTGGAGCGCGAAGACCCGGCCGTCGTAGACCCGTTCGCCCTCGAAGACGCTGCCGCCGTAGTGCAGGCCGTGGCTGAGGACGTGGAGGCGGGCCGCGCGCCAGGGCACGAGGGCGCCGTCGACCCAGAGGACGCCGTCCCGGTCGTCGAGCGGCGGGGCGGCGCCGGTCACGTGGCGAACCCGCGGTCGGCGTAGGGGAACCCCTCCAGCTCGTTCGCGGCCCGGGTGTCGTCGCGCGCCGAGGCGTAGTAGATGCGGACCTCGTCGATCAGGCCGGAGTCGTCGAAGCGGTAGACCTCCGCGCCGCGCAGGACCTTGCCGAGGCGCGGTTTGAAGGCGGTCCACTCGCAGACGGCCGTGCGGGTGTGCTCGTCGGCGTAGACGGCGTCGACGGCCCAGTGCGAGTCGTTGGCCCGCACGTCGGCGCCCCAGCGCTCCACGATCGGGTCGATGCCGTGCACGGGCCCCGCCATGCCGTGGGCCAGATAGTGCACGACGTCCTCGGACAGACACGCGGCGAACAGGTCGCGGTCGACCTTGTTGCACGCCTCGAAGTACTGCCGCACCGCGGCCTCCATCGCGGCCCGGTCCAGGTTCCCCATGGCGGTACGCCCTTTCGTGGCTCGGCTCGTCCCGTTCACAGCGCGGCCGGCGCGAAGCGCAGGGGCGGCAGCGCGGCGAGCCGCTCCCGCGCCCGCAGGAGCGCCCGCTGGTCGTCGGTGAAGGCGTACCGGTCGCCCTCGGCGCCCTCGCGCAGCCGGGTCCGTACGAGCGCCTTGGCGGCCGCGCGGTACTCCGCGGGGGTGCTGACGGCCGCTTCCATACCCTCGATGGCGTCGACCAACTCCCGCAGCCCCTCGATCACCCGGTCGTGGTCCAGGTGGAGGAGCCCCGCGCGGCCGGTGGCGAGGGCGCGGCGCTCGCGCAGCCAGGAGTAGAGGAACACGCCGGTGCCCGCGTCGAAGTTGCGCACGGCGTGGGCGTCCAGCGGGTACCGGAACATCCGCTCCAGGAGGATCATGGCGATCTGCTCGTCGGCGTACGGCACCGCGGGATCGGCGTGACAGGCGAGCGCGGTCCTGGCGTCGACCTTCAGCTCCTCCAGGAGGCCGACGAACCAGTTCATCTTGAGTTTGATGTGCTGGTCGAGCGGCCACCGCCCCTGGTGGTGGAAGTAGTCGTGCAGATATCCCCACACGGCCCGGGCCTGGTAGCAGGCTTCGGGGTCCATTCCGGTGGAGGCGCGGGGCACGGACCCGGGGGTGAGGACAGCGCGTGCGGACGGCACGGCGTACGTCTCGTGAATCCGGCGGAACTTGCTGAAGAAGAAGATCGCGTAGGCCTGTTCGACGACCTTGTCGCGGGCCGCGACGTTCTCCGGGAAGAACACGATGCAGTTGCCGTCGGCCACTCCTTCGCTGCCCGCGACGAGCACGGTGGCCTGGCAGTTGTTCTTCGGGTGCGGATAGTGCTCGGCGAGGCCGGGCAGCGCGTCGGGCTCTTTGCGGCGGACGAGGAAGAACTCCAGGCGCTTGCCGACGGGCGGGACGCTGTTGGTCGTCTGGACGGGGGCGAGGAACGCTGCCCAGTCCCCGTCGGCCGGGGCGGTGAGCGCGTCGCGGCTGCGGGCGAAGTGCGGCGGCGTGTCGAGCCCGGCGGCCAGCCAGTCCTCGACGTCGGCGGCCAGGGCGTCGGCCTGCGCGGCCCTGCCGTGCCCGGCGAAGAAGCGGGTGGCCTCGTCCTTGACGGCGAGCAGGGCGCGGCGGTCCGCGGCGTCCGGGGCGGGCACGGTGCCGTCGTCGCGCTGACGGCGTCGGAAGGCGTTGACGCGCGGCAGGAGGTCGCTGCCGAGCCGCGCGGCCTCCCCCAGGAGCTCGTCGTGGAGGTGGTGGGTGCCGCTCGCCGGGCCGAGCACCCCGTTCGGCACACCGCTCACCGGGCGGCCTCCCGCACCTGGTGGACGGTGTAGACCATCGGGACCTCGCCGAAGCTGCGGACGATCCGCAGGCCGTGGGCCCGCGCCGCGACGACGGTGGTGACGCACCCCTCGGCCTTGCCGTCGGCGCAGTCGATGGCCGCCTGGGCGTTGCTGGTCACCAGCTGCCGGTCGCTGACGGGCGCCACGAGCCCGGCCGGGGCCGGGTGGGTGGCCACGGTGCGGGGCTCGCCGTGCGTGCCGGGCGCGGCGGCGAGCACCATCTCGTAGGTGGGCCACAGGAAGCAGTCGACCATGCGGCAGGTGTGGAGGTTGCCGAAGACGAGCGTGTGCAGCTCGGGGTAGACGGCGCAGGCCACCAGGGCGTGGGCGCCGGTCCTCGGCACGCTCGCCATGGCGTCCTCCAGGGAGGGGTGCAGGACGACCCGCCCCTCGTCCTCAAGTCCGTGGCGCTGGAACCAGAGATGGGCCGCCGACTCCAGATTGGTGCCGGCCGGGCCGAGCGTGTGCAGATAGCGGATGTCGCCGATCGACGCCGCCGGGAGCGTGTCGACGCATGTCTGTTCCCCCGTCATCATTCCACTCTCCTGGGTTTCCTGAATTTCCCCCGCGCAGAGCCCGTGCGGCTCCCCTGCGTATGCCGTGCCGTTTCGCGCGGCCGGGGCGCTTACCGGTCGCGCATATGTCGATGGCGCCGGCATTCGCCGGGGTGTTTCCCGGGTGCCGACCGGCGCGGCACGCGGTGTGCGCACCGCGCCTACTGGCCCGCGTCGGCGATCCTAAGCAGCCCCGGCCCGGCGCGGCCAGCGCGCTGGTGACGTACCGACGGGATTTCCACACCCTGGCCATTTCGGCCCGCCCGGCTGTCCCGAAATCCCGCGACAAACGCTGCTGTTGGGGGTGACACATGCCGTGCTTTCATCCACGCTTCGGGGTTCCGGCGCACGCATCGCGTCACACCGGGGCGGCCGGGAGGCCCCGGTCACCGGCCGGTCCCCCGCCCGCCCCGTCAAGTTCACGCTCCGTCCGCGATGAGATTCGCCGGGTCCGGCCGTCTTATGGGGAGAGCGGCCGAGCCGGCCGCAGAGACCCGAGGAGACACCATGACCACGAAGCCCGAGAGCCACACCCTGGACGCGCCCGGCGCGACCCTCGCGTACGACGTGCGGGGCGAGCTGCGGGACGCGGACGAAGGCCGCCCCGTCCTGCTCCTGATCGGTTCGCCGATGGACGCCGTCGGGTTCACGACGCTCGCCTCGTACCTCACCGACCGGGTCGTCGTCACCTACGACCCGCGCGGGACCGGGCGCAGCGTGCGGACCGATGCCGAGGGGGCCGAGGGGGCCGAGGGGGCCGAGGGGGCCGAGGGGGAGCTGACGCCGGACCGGCACGCCGAGGACCTGCGGCAGCTGATCGAGGCGCTCGGCGTCGGGGCGGTGGACGTGTTCGCCAGCAGCGGCGGCGCGGTGAACGCCCTGGCGCTGGTGGCCCGCCACCCCGGCCTGGTGCGCACGCTCGTGGCGCACGAGCCGCCGGCGGTGCGGACCGTGCCGGACCACGAGCAGGCGTGGGCCGCCGTCCAGGGCATCCACCGGACGTACCAGAGCCAGGGCATGGGGCCCGCGATGGCCAAGTTCATCGCGCTGACGATGCAGAAGGGGCCGCTGCCGGACGGCTACGCGGACGCGCCGGGCCCCGACCCGGCCGACTTCGGCCTCCCGACCGAGGACGACGGCTCCCGCGACGACGCCCTCCTGGGGCAGAACCTCCTCGGCTGCTGCGGCTACCGGCCGGACTTCGACGCCCTCGCCGCCGCGCCGACGCGGATCGTCATCGCGGTCGGCAAGGAGTCGGAGGGCGAGCTGGCGTCCCGCGCGGGCGTCGCGATCGCCGAGCGCCTCGGCACCTCTCCCGAGGTCTTCCCCAGCCACCACGGGGGCTTCCTGGGCGGCGAGTACGGCCAGCACGGCGAGCCCGAGGCCTTCGCCACGAAGCTCCGCGAGGTCCTCACACCCAGCCCGTCCGGCGTTTGAGGACGAGGGCGCAGCGCGACGACCACGAACCGGCGCGACACCCGGAGAACGAGTCGCAGCACACCCATCAGCCCGTCCGGCGCCTGAGGACGAGCGCGCAGCGCGATGATCAAGCACGTCCGGCGTTTGAGGACGAGGCCGAAGGCCGATCGACCGCCGATCCGCCGTGGCGCACCCGCGGCGGATCGAAGCCGACCTGGGTCCACTCCCCCTCCGCCCACCCCACGAGCACCTCACTCCCGGAAAGGACGACCTCACCTACGGCGGAAGCGAGCGGCAGCGGCTCCGCGCCCAGCGCGGCCAGGGCCACGAACACCCGGGTGCCCTCGGCGGCGGCCGAGAGCCGGGGCATCCGCACACACGGCTCGTAGGCCGTGCCCGCGGGAGCCAGGACCTCGTCCGGGCCGTCCGCGGAGTCCGGCCCGCCCCAGCCGTACAGCCCGACGAGCTGCGAGCGCAGCGCCCCCGTGGCCCAGCCGGTGAGCGTCACCCGCGCTCCGGGCGGCGCACCGACCACCCGGTGCACGCGCAGCTCGTACCGCCCGCGTGCCACGGTCACGCTCTCGACGCGCAGTCCGGGCACCATCGGCGGCCCGGACCCGAACACCGGCCGGTGCCAGGAGGCGGCCCAGCCCCATCCGTCGCCGTGCCCCGCGCCCAGCGGCCGGATGCGGCGCCGCACGCTGGCGACGCCGTCGACCACCACCGCCAGGTGGTTGTCGGCGGCGTCGGCGGGCGCGGTGGGGCCGGTGTGCGTGGAGTAGGCGAGCCGCCCGTAGTGCGGGTCGTCCTCGGCGGCGGCCTCGCCCTCGTGCGGCCGGACGTGGTCGCTGCCGTGGTTGTGCAGCCGCACGATCCCGTCCGCGCGGGTCGACTGCACGAGGAGGCCCGGCGCGGGCAGCGCGAGCACCCGGTCCGCGACCTCGCTCGGCGCGGGCTCCTCTGGCGCCGTCCACAGCGGGGCGTCGGCGGGGGCGAGCAGCGCCACGAAGGCCTTCGCCGCCCAGTACGGGGACGCCGGGCCCGAGTAGGGCTGGAGCGTGGCGGGGTGCGGCCCGTGCCAGCCGAGGCTCAGCAGCCCGTCGGCGGTGAGCGCGCCGCGGTCGAGGAAGTGGCGCAGGGCCCCGCTGGCGATGCGGCGCGAGGTGCCCGGCGCGAGCGGGGTGTGGCCGGTGACCGCGCCCATGCCGACGGCCGCTGCGGCCGCAAAACGGTAGGTGAGGGAGCGCCCGAAGTGGACCGGCGCGCCGTCGCCGCCGAAGAGGAGCGCGTAGCCCTCCAGATGCGTGCGCAGCCGGGGCCCGAGCCGGTCGGCGAGGCCCGTGTCGCCCGTCAGGTGCGCGTGCAGCAGCGGATACAGGTGCAGGGCCCAGCCGTTGTAGTGGTCGAAGGCCCGCCCGTCGCCGTCGGCGTACCAGCCGTCGCCCCGGTACCACGTCTCCAGGAGCCCGAGCGCGCGCTCCGTGGCGCGGGCGGTCGCCGCGTCGCCCCGGCCGACGGACTCCAGGAAGGACGCCACCATGAAGGGGAACAGGTACCAGTTGTTGGGCGCGGGCACATGGGTGAGCGCGGCGCGCAGCCAGCGCTCCGCGCGGTCCTGCACGTCGCCTTCGAGGCGGTCCCACAGCCACGGCCGGGTCAGCGCGAGGCCGAGCGCGACGGACGCCGACTCGACCATGGGCTGGCCCCGCACGTGGTGGTCGAGGATCAGGGGCCACGACTCGGTGTCGTCCCGGCCGGGCGCGCGGGTGCCCGCGGCGAGGCCCCGCGCGTACCGGTCCAGCCAGCCGTGCGGGTCCGCGCCGCCCGCTCCCGCGACCCGGAAGCCCGCCGCGAGGAACGTACGGGCGTAGCCCTCCAGGCCGTCCGAGCGGACGCCGGACGCGGAGGGGCGGCCCGGCAGGCCGAGCAGGGCGCCTTGCGGGGTGGCCCAGCGCCACGCGGCGGCGAGCAGCCCGTCGGCGACGGCTTCCCAGTGCGCGCGGGTGTACCCGGTGTGCGGGCTCACGCCCCGGTCCTCCGCGGGCAGCTCGAAGGGGATGCTCATGCCAGATACGCCAGCCTTTCGCGTCGTACGGGATGGGCGAGGCCCTCGCCCGCGGCCCAGCGGGCCACCTCGCCGACGGCGGTGTCGGCGAGGCGCTGCCACTCGCTGCCCTGGGACCCCGCGAGGTGCGGGGTGATCAGGGCGTTCGGGCAGTCCCACAACGGGTGGGCGGCGGGCAGGACTTCGGGGTCCGTCACGTCGAGCACCGCCCGGATCCGGCCCGCCCGCACCACGTCGGTGAGCGCGTCCTGGTCGACGACGGCGCCGCGCGAGGTGTTGATCAGGGTGGCTCCCTGCCGCATCGAGCCGAGCAGTTCCCGGCCGACCAGACCGCGTGTCGCGGGCAGCAGCGGCGTGTGCACGCTCACCAGGTCGCCGCGCGCGAAGAGGGCGGGCAGGGTCACCCGCTCCGCGCCCAGCTCGGCGGCCTGCGCCGCGGTGACGTACGGGTCGTGCAGGAGCACCTCGAAGTCGAAGGGGCGCAGCAGCTCGATGACCCGGCGGCCGATCAGGGAGGCGGACAGGATGCCCACGGTGCGGCGGTAGTTGCCGACGTGGTGGGGGGTGAGCAGCCAGTCGCCGCGCTCGCGGGCGCGGCGGTAGTCGCGGGCCCGCTCCAGGACGTGCTTGCCGTGCAGCAGGATCATCGCGAGGGTGTACTCGGCGACCGGCAGCGCGTTGACGGCGGCGGCCGACGACACCGCGAGGCCCCGTTCCCAGCAGGCGTCGGTGACGTGCCCGCGCACCGAACCCGCGGCGTGCACCACCGCCTTGAGGCGCGGCGCCGCCGCGAGCACGTCGGCGTCGAGCGGCGGGCAGCCCCAGCCGGTCACCAGGACCTCGACGTCGGCGAGCACGGCCCGGGCGCGGGCGGTCGTCAGGTCGTCGAGCGCGGGCGGCGGCGCCAGGTCGCACACCTCGGCGAGCGCGGCGAGCGCGCGCGGGGCGAAGACGGCCGCCGCGGCCCGCGACGACATGGCGAGCGCGGTGCGCGGCCCGGTCACTTGACCGCCCCCGCCGTGAGCCCCGAGCGCCAGAACCGCTGGAGGAGGGCGAAGGCGAGGACGAGCGGGACGACCGCGAGCAGCGAGCCGGTGATCACCACCGGGTAGTACTCGGGCGAGACGGTGGCCTGGCTGTTCCACTGGTAGAGGCCGAGGCTCACCGGGTACAGGTCCTGGTCCGACAGCATCACCATGGGCAGGAAGAAGTTGTTCCAGATCGCGGTGAGCTGGAAGAGGAACACCGTGACGAGGCCGGGGCCGAGCATGCGCAGCGAGACGCGGACGTACGTCGTCAGCTCGCCCGCGCCGTCGACGCGCGCCGCCTCCAGGACCTCGTCGGGCACATAGCCCTGGCTGAAGATCCGCCCCAGGTACACGCCGAACGGGTTGAAGAGGACGGGGATGAAGACCGCCCAGAAGGTGTTCACCAGACCGGCCTCGGACGCCAGCAGGTACAGCGGCAGGGCGAGGACCGTCTGCGGCACCATGACCGCCGCGAGGACCAGGCCGAACAGCTTCTCCTTGTGCCGGAAGCGGTACTTGTCGAAGGCGTATCCGCAGGCCACGCTGATCAGCGCGCCGAGGGCCGCGCCCAGGACGGCGTAGAGCAGGCTGTTGCCGTACCAGCGCCCGTACAGGCCGCCGTCCATCGCGAACACGTCCTTGACGTTCCGGGCCGGGGAGAAGTCGCCGAAGGACAGCAGGCTGCTGCTGAACAGGGCGTCGCGGGTCTTCGTCGCGGCGAGCACCAGCCACAGGACGGGCAGGAGCGTGTAGAGGACGAAGAGCCCGACGACCGCGTTGACCGTCGCCCGGCCGAGCAGGCGCGGGCGCGGCGGGACGGAGGGCGACGGGACGGAGGGCGACGCGTTCATCGGGCGGCCCCCTCGGTCCGGTCGGTCCGGCCGGTCCGGTCGGTCCGGCTCGTCCAGCGGGTGACGCCGTAGGACACGGCGACGGTGAGGGCGAGGAGGATCACCGAGGCGGCGGCCGCGAGGGAGTAGTTGTTGCGGGTGAAGGCGGCGTCGTAGATGTACATGCTGGGCGAGAAGCGGGAGTTGATCATCTGTGAGGACTGGCTGAGCAGCATCGGCTCGGTGAACAGCTGGAGCGCCCAGATCAGCGTGAACATCGCGACCACCACGATCGAGGAGCGCACGAGCGGCGTCTTCACCTGGAGCGCGGTGCGCACGGGCCCCGCCCCGTCCACGACCGACGCCTCGACGACCTCGCGCGGGACCGCCTGCAGGGCGGCGTAGAAGACGACCATGTTGTAGCCGAGGTTGCTCCACAGGGCGATGTTCACGATCGACGGCAGCGTGGTGTGCAGACCGAGGAAGTCCACCGTGATGTCGGCCTTGTCGAGGACGGCGATGACCGGGCTGATGCCGGGCGTGTACAGGTACAGCCAGATCAGGGCGGCGATGATGCCGGGCACCGCGTGCGGCAGGAACAGGCCGAGCTGGGCCCAGGCGCGCAGCCGTACGACGCCGGAGTCGAGGAGCAGCGCGAGGGCGAGCGAGCCGAGCACCATCAGCGGGATGTAGAGCAGGCAGTACAGCGCGACCGTGGCGAGCCCGGACAGGAACGTCGGGTCGCCGAGCACGGCGGCGTAGGAACGCGCGCCCACGAAGACCGTGCGCTCGGGGCCGAAGCCCAGGCCCGGCTGGTCGTCGCTGAAGAAGCTCAGCCACACCGCGGTCCCGACGGGGACGAGGAAGACGACGGCGAGCAGGAGGAAGAAGGGCGCCATCAGGACGCCCGCCGCGGTGCGTCTGCGGCGCGCGGCCACGCGCCGCGCCTTCTGCCCGGGCCGTTCGGCGGCCCGCTGCGGGGCGGTCGCGGCGGGGGCGTGGGCTGTCGCGGTCATGGGTGTCACCTGCCTTTCGGGGTGCGGGCGTGCACGTGGAGGGGGGTGCGGGCGTTCACGTGCAGGAGGGTCACGTGCAGGAGGGTGCGGGCGTTCGTGGAGCGGGATGGGGGCGTTCACGTGGAGTGCTGGGTGGTGGCCAGGCCGAGGGCCTTGAGGTCGGGCATCGTGCCGTCCTGCGCGGCGCGCACGGATGACAGGACGGTGCCGGAGCCGCCTCCGGCGCGGGCGAAGGCGTCCTGCATGACCTTGCTGGTGGCGGTCATCCGGGGGCCCCACACCCAGCCGTCGCGGATCTTGCGGGCCTCCTCGTCGAAGAGCGCGTAGACGTCCTGTCCGCCGTAGTAGCCGCGGTCGAAGGCCGCGCGGCCGACCGCCACCAGGCCGGTGGCGGCCGGGTACTGGCTGCTCGCGCCGCTGGCGAGCCGGGCCTTGAGGGCGTCGGGGTGGGAGACCTGCCACTCGATGAACTCCATGGCGGCCTCGGGGTTCCTCGCGTCCTTCGTCACGGCGAACGTGGAGCCGCCGTGGGTGCCGATGGCGGGCCGGTCGGGGTCCCACTGGGGCAGCGGCGCGATGCGCCACAGGCCCTTCTGCGCCGGGCGCGCGTTCATCTGCGCGCCCGCTTCCCAGGCACCGCTGAACCGGGTCAGGACCTGGCCGCCCGCGACTTGGGCGTCGAAGAGGCGGCTCTCGACGGCGTTGACGTGGACGAGGTCCTCGTCGATGAGCCGCTGCCAGTACGCCGCGACGCGCCGGGTCGGGGCGTCCGCGAGGGACACGTTCCAGGCGCCCTCGGAGGTGTCGAACCACTGGGCGCCCGCCTGCCAGGCCCAGGCCGCGAAGTGCATCGCGCCGTCCGTGGCGAAGACCGCCGCCCTGCGGCCCTCGCCGCGGCCGGGCACCCTCCGGGCGAGCTCGGCGAACTCCTCCCAGGTGGCGGGGACGTCGAAGCCGTACTTCTCGAAGAGGTCCTGGCGGTAGTGCAGCACCATCGGCTCGACGTCGAGCGGCACGCTGTACGTGCGCCGCTCGAACGTGGTCAGGCCGAGCGCCTGGGGCAGCAGCTTGGCCCGCAGTCCGGCGCCGAGCAGCGGCGTGATGTCTCGGGCGACCCCGTCTATCGCGAAGCCCGGCACCTGGGGGTACTCGATCGTGGCGACGTCGGGGGCGTTGCCCGCGCGTGCCGCGTTGCTCAGCTTCGCGTAGCCGCCGTGGTTGCCGGACGGCACCTGCTCGAAGTCGACCTGGATGTGGTCGTGCGTCCGGTTGAACGCGTCCACCACCTCCTGGCTGCCGCGCAGCGCGGACCAGAAGGTGAGGGTGGTGACGCCCTTGACGCCCTTGGCGCCCTTGGCTCCTTCGGCCCGCGGCTCGCCCCCGCCGCAGGCACCGAGGGCACCGGTGAGCGGCAGCGCGGTGGCCGCGGCGAGTACTCCCCGACGGCTGGGGCGGCTGTGTCGACCAGGCATGGGCGCCTCCCGAGGCTCCTGCGTGTCCGAGTCACGGGAATACTGATCGGCTGAGCGGACCTGGTCAATAGATCGCTCAGAAGAAGATGAACCGATCAAACGCTCATCATGGTGCGGCAGTTGAAGCTTCTGAGTCCGGCAGCGCCCCCGAAGGGGCGCGGGGCTGTGCCCATCTGCGGCTCCGCCGCGCGGGCGCGACCAGCAACAGCGCACCCGCAGCCGAAGGACAGCCCGCCACGGCAGTCCCCACGAACGGCTCAAGCCCCGCGCAGCGGTCGGGTCGAGCCACGGACCTTCAGCTCGGGCAGCAGCTCAAGGCGCCGCACGGGCTCGGCGCCCCGCGCGAGGCGGCGCAGCAGCAGCTCGGCCGCCGCCCGGCCGATGTCCGTCTTGGGCGGGGACACGGCCGTGAGGGGGGTGCTGCCGAGCGCCGCGACCACGTCGTCGTACGCGATCACGGAGCAGTCCTCGGGCACCCGCACCCCGCTGTCGCGCAGCGCCTGCACCAGCATCAGCGCGTCCACGTCGCCGTGCAGGACGGCGGCGGTCGCGCCCGTCCCGCGGAGCAGCCCCGGCAGGTCGACCGGCTGCTCGGCACTCGGCGCCGCCGGGTCGGGCACCGCTCCGGGGGAGCTGAGGGCGAGCGCCCACTCCTGCACGCCCGGGTGGTCCGCCGCGATCTCGGTGAACGCCGAGCGCAGGGCGCGGGCCGTCGGGCTGTCGTCGCGCGCGGCGAGCACGATGCGCCGGTGCCCGAGCCCCGTGAGGTGCTCGACGGCGAGGTGGACGCCGTACCAGTGGTCCGTGCACACCGCGTCGACGGCGTGCAGCGCGCTGCCGCGACGGGGCCTGCGCTCCATCACGACCAGCGGTACGGGCACGCGCGCGAGCCAGGCGTAGTCGGCCTCCTCGGTGGCCCGGTCGCGCCAGCGCGGCGCGATCAGCAGGCCTCGCGCTCCGTCCGCCAACGCCCCCTCCACCAGCGGCTGTTCGGCGCCCGGTGCGGCCGGGGCGATGTGCAGCGCGATGCGGACGCCCGCCTCCTCGAAGGCGGCACGGGCGCCGTGCAGCGTCTCGTGCAGATACGAGTGGCGCTCGGGCACGACGACCGCGACCGGGCCGCCGTCACCCGCGGGCCCGGCGGGCGCGGGCCGCTCGGCCTCGTCCGTGACCGGCCGGGCCACCCCGTGGCCGCGGCGCAGCTTGCCCTCGCGGGCGAGCTCCTCCACGTCGCGCCTGAGGGTCACGACCGACACCGCGAGCTCCGCCGCGAGATCGCTGACCCGGGTCGCACCGCGCGACCGCACCGCGGCGAGGATCCGCTGCCGCCTGAGGTCCACCGGTTCGCGCATGCTGCTGCCCCCTCGCCACGGCCGTTCGTTTGAGCGCTTTCCCTGAGCGCTTCGCACGGCGGCAGCATAACCAGCGTGCGCGAACGACCGAGGGGCCGTTCCAGATCTCTCTGAAACGGCCCCTCGACTCGCGACTTCGCAAAGTCGGGACGACAGGATTTGAACCTGCGACCCCTTGACCCCCAGTCAAGTGCGCTACCAAGCTGCGCCACGTCCCGGTGCGTTCCTCGCGGTGGGTGTTCCGCGTGATCACGCAGGTAGAACTCTACCCCACGTACGGGGGTGGTCCTGGCCGCCCCCGTCGCAGGTCACCGCCCGGCGGCGGGGTGCGGGCCCGGGGCGGGAGAATCGCCGCATGACGAGCGCACTTGGACCAGGTGGCCGGGACCGGGACACGGAGGGCCGGGCGCGCAGCGCGCGGCCGCGCGACGGGCTGGGGCGGCCGCTGCCGTACGGGGCCGAGGGCGTGGCGCGCCAGCCGGAGGGCGTGACCCGCACGCCCGCCCGGACCCTCGCCGAGGCGCAGGCGCTGCTCGACGCCGGGCGTCCCTTCCACGCGCACGAGGTCTTCGAGGACGCCTGGAAGTCGGGGCCCGAGCGGGAGCGCGGCCTGTGGCAGGGGCTCGCGCAGCTCGCCGTCGGCCTGACCCACGCGGCGCGCGGCAACGCGACGGGCGGGGCGCAGCTGCTGCGCAGGGGCGCGGGCGCCGTCGCGGAGTGGAGCGCTGCCGGGCCGGGGCGCGAGCGGCCGTACGGGATCGGCGTGGCGGAACTGGTGACGTGGGCGCGGGGGTTGGCCGCGCGGGTCGAGGAGGGCGAGGTGCCCCTGGACGCGGCGGCGGCCGCGCCGACGCTGGCCCCCGGAACGCCGCGCGGGGACGGGTGACAGACTCCTGACGTGCGAAGGATTCATGTCATCGGGATCGGCGCGGGCGACCCGGACCAGCTCACCCTGCGGGCCGTCAAGGCGATGGAGGACACCGACGTGTTCTTCGTCCTCGACAAGGGCGAGGGCAAGGAGGACCTCATCGCGCTGCGCCGGGGCATGCTCGACGCGCACCGCCCGGACGGGGCGTACCGCGTCGTCGAGGCCCGCGATCCGCGGCGCGCGCAGGAGGCGGACCGCGTCGCCTACGCCGGCGCGGTCGACGACTGGCGCGGCCGCCGCGCCGACCTCTACGAGCGTCTGATCGCCGAGGAGCTGGGCGCGCAGGACACCGGCGCCTTCCTGGTGTGGGGCGACCCCGCCCTGTACGACAGCACGATCGCGATCCTGGAGGAGGTCGTCGGGCGCGGCGCCGTCGCCTTCTCCTACGACGTGGTGCCCGGGGTCAGCAGCGTGTCGGCGCTGGCCGCCCGGCACCGGGTGGGCCTGAACCGCGTGGGGCGCCCCTTCCAGGTCACCACGGGCCGCCGCCTGACCGACGAGGGCTTCCCCGAGGGCGTGGACGACGTGGTGGTGATGCTGGACGCCCGGCAGGCCTTCCAGCGGTACGCCGACCGGGACGACCTCGACATCTACTGGGGCGCCTACCTCGGCACGCCCGACGAGATCCTCGTCTCCGGGGCGCTGCCCGAGGCGGCCGGGCGGATCGCGCGGCTGCGGGCCGAGGCCCGCGCGCGCAAGGGCTGGATCATGGACACATATCTGCTGCGGCGGCGCCCGCGGGACTGAGCCCGCCGCCGGACGGGCCGTCACCGGACCGGACGGCCCGGCATGCACACGCCCGGTACCGGTGTGAGGGTGTGCCTGTGACCGTCACCGAGCACGCCGAGGCCGCGCGGGTACCGGAGCAGGGCCCGCCGGTCCTGGACCGGCGCCGCCGCAATGTCGTCTTCGTCACGATCATGCTGGGCGTCCTGCTCGCCGCCCTCGACCAGACGATCGTCGGCACGGCCCTGCCGACGATCGTGTCGGACCTGGGCGGCGCCGCGCACATGTCGTGGGTGGTGACGTCGTACCTGCTCGCGGAGACCGTCGCGACGGTCCTCGTCGGCAAGTTCGGCGACCTGTTCGGCCGCAAGGTCGTCTTCCAGGTGTCGGCGGTCGTCTTCATCACCGGCTCGTTCCTGTGCGGCCTCGCCACGAACATGTCGCTGCTCATCGCCTGGCGGGCGATGCAGGGCATCGGCGCGGGCGGTCTGATGGTCACGTCGATGGCGCTGATCGCCGATGTGATCCCGCTGCGGGAGCGCGGCAAGTACCAGGGCGCGATCGGTGCCGTCTTCGGCGTCTCCACGGTCATCGGCCCGCTGCTCGGCGGTCTGTTCACCGACCATCTGAGCTGGCGCTGGGCCTTCTACGTCAACGTGCCCATCGCGGTCCTGGTCGTCGTGGCCGCCGCCCGCACCATTCCGTCGGTGAAGTCGGCGGCGCGGCCCGTCATCGACTACCTGGGCATCGCGCTCGTCGCGATCGGCTCCAGCGCGCTGATCCTCGCGACCAGCTGGGGCGGCAACGAGTACGCGTGGGGTTCGGGCGTCATCATCGGCCTGTTCGCGGGCGGGCTCGCCGCGCTCGCGGGCTTCTGCTGGGCGGAGACGCGCGCGGCCGAGCCGATGCTGCCGATGCGCCTGTTCGCCAACCCGGTGTTCACGGTCTGCTCGGTCCTCAGCTTCATCGTGGGCTTCGCGATGCTCGGCGCGATGACGTTCCTGCCGACGTACCTCCAGTACGTCGACGGGGACTCGGCCACGATCTCCGGCGTGCGGACCCTGCCCATGGTCGTCGGCCTCCTCATCGCCTCGATCTTCAGCGGCAACGTGGTCAGCAGGACGGGCACGTACCGGATCTTCCCGATCGTGGGCGCCCTGGTGATGGCGCTCGGTCTGTTCCTGATGTCCCTGATGGGCAGCGCGACCAGCGCGTGGCTGGAGTCGCTGTACATGTTCGTGCTCGGCGTCGGCATCGGCCTGTGCATGCAGGTCCTCACCATCGCCGTGCAGAACACCGTCGCCTACGCGGACCTGGGCACCGCGACGTCCGGCGTCACGTTCTTCCGCACGCTCGGCAGCTCCTTCGGCACGGCCGTGTTCGGCACCATCTACGCCAACACGCTGGCCCCGAACCTCCGGGACGGCATCGCCGAGGCGGCGCGGACCGGGGCCGCGCCGCAGGAGGCGATCGCGAAGGCGTCGCAGAGCCCGGAGGGGCTGCACGAGCTGCCGGGCGCGGCGGCGGCGCCGCTCGTCGAGGCGTACGCGGACACGCTCCAGACGGTGTTCCTGTGGACGGTGCCGGTCGCCGCCGTCGGGTTCGTCGTGGCGCTGTTCCTCAAGCAGGTGGAGCTGCGCGACAGCGCGCGGATGAGCTCCAACGACATGGGCGAGGGGTTCGCCTCGCCGTCGTCCGCGGGCGACTCGGCCCGGCTCCTGGAGCTGGCCGTGGGGAACATCCTGCGCCGCAAGGGCGTCGGCACCGCGCGCACCGTCATCAGCCGGTCCGACACGCGCCTCGATCCGGCGGGCGCCTGGGCGGTGATGCAGGTGGCGCTCTTCACCCGTCTGGTGGGACACGCGAACCTGAACCTCATCGCGGCCCGGCGGCGGCTGCCCCCCGAGGTCCTGGTGCCGGTCTTCGACCGCATGGTCGAGGAGGGCTACCTCAGCCGCAGCGGCACCCTGTTCCAGCACACTCCCGCGGGCGAGCGGGAGGCCGGGGTCATCGGCAAGGAGTGGGCGCGCTGGCTCGCCGAGGAGCTGGAGAAGGACGGCAGGCGCCCCGAGAGCGGTGCGGTCGAGGACGACGCCCGGCTGATGGCGGCGGTCGACGCGATCGCCAAGCGGCTGCTCGCGGAGGACCTGAGCACCCCGTAGGCGCGGGGCGCGCCCGGCCGCGACGAAGCCGCGGACAACCGAAGAACCCTTCCCGCACATCGCTCACGCCAAACGTTTCCGCGCGGGGCGTCCGCCTTATCCGTGGTATCAGAACGGCCTGATTGACCCCGCCGTGGCCACGGCGCGGGGCGGAGCGTTGGGTGGGCATGGAGACCGACGGCGCAATCCACCAGGTACACGCCCGGCTCGTCGGGGCGTACTGGCTCGACTCCCCCTACCTCCGGCATCCGCGGTGCTGTTGTTGCGCCCCGGCCCGCCCCGCACGGCCGTGGGGCGTGACGGCGGTGGGCCTCGCCTGTCTGGCGCTGGCGCTCACCGTGGCCGTCACGCTCATGTAGCGGTGCGGACGCGGCCCGGGGTCAGTCGCGCTCGACGAGCACGGCGCTGCCCTGCCCCACGCCGACGCACATCGTGGCGAGGCCGCGGGTGGCGCCCGTGCGGCCCATGCGGTGCAGGAGCGTGGTGAGGATGCGGGCGCCGGAGCAGCCCAGGGGGTGGCCCAGGGCGATGGCGCCGCCGTCCGGGTTGACCAGGTCCGGGTCGATGCCGAGCGTGTCCACGGAGGCGATCGCCTGGGCCGCGAAGGCCTCGTTGACCTCGGCCTCCTGCACGTCCGCGACGGACCAGCCGAGCCGCGCCAGGGCCTTGCGCGTCGCGGGCACGGGGCCGATGCCCATCACGTCCGGGTGCACGCCCGCGCTGGCCCCGGCCGCGTACCGGCCGAGCGAGGTGAGGCCGAGGTCGCGCAGCGCCTCCTCGCTGACGAGCAGCAGCCCCGCGGCGCCGTCGTTCATCGGCGACGCGTTGCCCGCGGTGACGCTGCCGCCGTCGCGGAACACCGGGCGCAGCTTGCTGAGCTTCTCGTACGAGGTGTCCTCGCGGATGCCCTCGTCGGCGTCGACGACCGTGCCGTCCGGGGTGGTGACGGGCAGCAGCTCGGCGTCGAAGCGGCCGTCCTTGCGGGCGGCCGCGGCGCGCTGGTGGCTGCGCAGCGCGAAGGCGTCCTGGCGCTCGCGGGAGACCCCGTGGCGCTCGGCCACCTCCTCCGCGGTCTCCCCCATGGACAGCAGGCCGTGCAGCTCCCACATCCGCGGGTTGACCAGGCGCCAGCCGAGGCGGGTGTCGACGGCCTCCATGCGGTGCGGCAGCGCCTCGTCGGGGCGCGGGAGGACGAACGGGGCACGGCTCATGGACTCCGAGCCGCCCGCGACGACGACGTCCGCCTCACCGGCGGCGATGGCGCGGGCCGCCGTCGTGACGGCTTCCAGGCCCGAGGCGCACAGCCGGTTCACGGTGGCTCCGGGCACGGACTCCGGCAGGCCCGCGAGCAGCGCGGCCATGCGGGCCACGTTGCGGTTGTCCTCGCCCGCCTGGTTGGCGGCGCCCCAGTAGACGTCGTCGACGCGGGCCGGGTCGAGGTCCGGCACGCCGTCGAGCAGGCCGCGCACGACGGTGGCGGCGAGGTCGTCGGGGCGGACGGAGGACAAGGCCCCGCGGAGCCTCCCGATGGGGGTGCGGCGGGCGGCGGCGAAGTGAACGGTGCGCACGGCGACTCCGGAGCGTGTACGGCCGACAAGCGGTTAATTAGCGCTGCTAGTTTCGGAGTGTACGTGGCACCCGGGTCCGGGGGAAGCGCGGACGGCCGTCCCGGCACGGCCGCTCCCCCGGGGCCCGCGCGGGCGACCCCCGGAAGCCGGTCCCGCCGCGCCACCGGCCTCAGGCGGGCGTCCAGGCGCGGAAGATGCCGACGCACCCCCGCACGGTCAGGTCGAAGTGGTCGAAGTGCTCGTCGAGCTGCGCGCGCAGGTCGTCGAGGTGGTCGTCCTCGTTGTGGAAGGCGCCCCGCTTGTTCAGCGTCCGCAGGGCCCGGCGGGCGGCGCGGGTCACCGGGACGCCGCCGGTGAGCACCGTGGTGCCGAAGACGACCCCTCCGGGGCGGACGACGGCCCCGGCGTGCGCGAGGGCGATCCCCTTCTCGCGCAGGCTCCCCGGGACGCAGTGCAGCAGATAGCTCATGCCGACCGAGTCGTGGGACCGCTCCGGCACGGGCAGGGGCTCCAGGACGTTGGCGCGGACCGTGGAGACCTCGTAGCGCCGCAGCCGGTTGGCGGTGTGCGCGAGGGAGTTGGGGTTGAGGTCGACCAGGGTGATCCGGGGGTCGGGCACGGGGAACCGGGCGTGGTGCAGCAGATAGCCGCTGCCCACGCCGATGTCCATGTGGCGCGCGCCGACCTCGGTGTCGTACAGCTTCCGGGAGACCGCGGGCGGGCACCGCCACAGGAGGGGGGCGGTGCCCCGGTAGACCGTGAGGTCGTAGAGGTTGAGGAACGGCTTCGAATACCCCGACTGCCCGTCGATGACGGCCTGGTCGAGGTCGTCGATGGGCTTGCTGCCGCCGGTGCCGTGGGACGTCATCATGCTCCTAGGGTGGTCGGGTGCCGTGCCTCAGTGAAGGCCGCCGAGCCAGTCCCGCACCGCGCGCAGGGCGGGCTCGCTGTGCTCGCGGATGATCGAGAAGTGGGTGCCCGGCGTGTCGACGGCGGTGTGCGGCAGGTGCCAGCGCGGCCGCCAGTCGTCGGGGGCCTCGGCGGGGGCCTGGCCGTCCGTGGCCGGTGCGTCGAAGGCCGGTTCCACGGCGCGGACGAGCAGGGTGGGGGCGTCGATCTCGCGCGGGCGCCACGTCTCGAAGAGCTGTGCGTAGTGCGCCAGGGCGGTGAGATACGCGTCGTCCCCGGTGTCCTCCGTCCACAGCACGCCCGGCGCACCGGTGGCGCGGGCCCGGTCGATCCGGGCGTGCAGCCGCGGGATCATCGGGCTGCCGGGCCAGTAGCTGTCCAGGAGGACCACGGCGGCCGGGCCCGCCCCGCGCTCCTCGAGGACGGCGGCGGTGGCGTGGGCGATCCAGCCGCCCGCCGAGTACCCGAGCAGCACGGCCGGGCCGCCGTCGGCGCGAGCGCCGACCCCGTCGGCCAGGAGGTGCGCCAGGACGTCCACGGACGCGGGCAGCGGCTCCCGCCAGTCGAAGCCCGGGACGGGCTGGGCCCATACGTCGTGCTCGCCCTCGGCCGCCGCGGCGAGGCGCGCGTACTGGGGCGCGCCCGCGCCGACGGCGAACGTCGGGAAGCAGACCAGGTCCGGTCCCGCGGTGGCGGAGCCGCGTGCGAGGCGGACGCGCGCCGGGCGCAGCCGCTCGTCGGGCGCGTCGAAGGTGGGGCGGAACCGGGCGACGCCGCGCACCAGTTCGTGGAACTCGTCGGTGCGGCCGAGCTCGCCCGCGCGGGCGAGCAGCGGGCCCAGGGTGAACCGCGCCCCGGCGGCGGGCGCCGCGTCGGCCGCGCCCTCGGGGCCCGCCGTCTCCGCCTGCTCCGCCAGGAAGCGGGCCACGTCGGGGACGGTCGGGTGCTGGAAGACCAGGGCGGGCGGCAGGCGGAGCCCGGTGGCCGCGCCGAGCCGGTTGCGCAGGTCCACCGCGGTCAGCGAGTCGAAGCCCAGCTCCGGCAGGTTCCTGTCGTCGGCGACCCCGGCCGCGTCGGCCAGCTTGAGCACGGCCGCGACCTGGGTGCGGACGAGGTCGGCGAGCAGCTCCCGCCGCTCGTCCTCGGTGGCCGCGGCGGCCAGGAGCGCACGGAACTCCCGCCCCCGCTCGGCGCGTTCGGAGCCGCGCCCGGGGCCGGAGGCGCCGAGCGGCGAGCCGGCCGGCTCGGGCCAGTACCGCTCGTGCTGGAACGCGTACGTGGGCAGCTCCACGAGGGTCGCGCCGACGTCGGAGAGCATCGTGTCCCAGTCCACGGCCGCGCCGCCGACGTGCAGCCGGGCCAGGGCGGCCAGGAGCGCGCTCACCGTGGCGCCGTCACGGTCCGCCTCCACGTGGTCGCGCACGCCCTGGGCGTCGAGCCACCGCACCGCCTCGTCGGCCGTGCCCGTCTCGCGGGAGAGGCGGGACCAGTGCTCCGGGGTGGAGAGCTCCTCGTACGGGACCGGGCGGCCGGTCCGGCCGGAGACGACGGGGATCACCGGCGGGCGGAACGTCAGCTCCTTGGCGACGCGGTGGACGCCGTCGGCCTCCTGGTCGAGGGCGAGGGCGAGCGCCACCGCGTCGGCCAGGGACAGGGCGCCCGCGCAGTGCGCCGCCGTCACCTCGCCGGCCGCGTGGCCGAGGAGGTGGTCGGGGGTGACGCCCCAGTGTTCAAGGAGGCGGAACAGCGCGACGCCCTCGGCGAAGCGGGCCAGGGCCCGGGACGCGCCGGGCGCGGGTGCGTCGGGGTGCGCGGCGCACGCGGCGGCGACCTCCGCCAGGGCGGCCGCGTGGACCGGGAGGTGCGCGTAGGCCGGGTCGGCGGGGCGGGTCGGGGCGGCGGCCTCGCCGGAGGGGGTGGCTCCGGCTGAGGGGGCGGCCCCGGCTGAGGGGGCGGCCCCGCTCATGTGCGTGTCCCCGCCGGAGAAGTGGAGGGCCAGCCTGCCGCGGGCGCGGGCCGCGCCCCGGAGAACGCGTCGGGCGTCCGGCCCGCTCTCCCCGGCCTCCGCGTCCTGCCCGCCCTCCGCGAGCAGTGCGAGGCCCGCCAGGAGCGACGCGCGGTCCTCGCCGAGGACGACGGCCCGGTGGTCCAGGGCGGCCCGGGTGCTCGCCAGGGAGCGCGCGACGTCGGCCGGGGCGAGGTCGGGGCGCTCGGCCGTGAACTGCCGCAGCCGCTCGGCCTGTTGGCGTACGGCCTGCTCCGTCTTGCCGGAGAGGATCCAGGGCAGGGCGGGCAGCGCGGCGACCGGCCGCGGCACCTCGGCGAGCGCGAGGTCCTCGGTGGGCGCGAGGCCCTCGGCGGGCGCGAGGCCCTCGGCGGGCGTGCGGGGCTCGGTGGGCGTCCGGGGCTGCGTGGGCGTGTGGGGCTCCGTGGGCGCCTGCTCCAGGATCACGTGCGCGTTGGTGCCGCTGATCCCGAACGACGAGACGCCCGCGCGCCGCGCCCGGCCCGTGTCCGGCCACGGCCTGGCCTCCGTCAGCAGCTCCACGGCGCCCGACGACCAGTCCACGTGCCGGGTGGGGTCGTCCACGTGCAGGGTGGGCGGCAGGACGCCCCGGCGCAGCGCCATCACCGTCTTGATGACGCCGCCCACGCCCGCCGCGCCCGCCGTGTGCCCGACGTTGGACTTCAGCGACCCCAGCCACAGGGGCGACCGGGCGGGCCGCCCCTGGCCGTACGTGGCCAGGAGGGCCTCCGCCTCGATGGGGTCGCCGAGGGTGGTGCCGGTCCCGTGCGCCTCGACGGCGTCGACGTCCCGGGGCTCCAGCCCCGCCTGCGCCAGGGCCTGGCGGATCACGCGCTGCTGGGCGAGGCCGTTGGGCGCGGACAGGCCGTTGCTGGCCCCGTCCTGGTTGATCGCGGAGCCGCGGATCACGGCGAGGACCTCGTGGCCCTCGCGCCGGGCCTTCGACAGGGGCTCCACCAGGAGCACGCCGACGCCCTCGCCCCAGCCGGTGCCGTCGGCCGCCGCGGCGAACGCCTTGCACCGGCCGTCGGGGGCCAGCGCGCCCTGCGCGCTGAACTCCACGAAGGCGCCCGGCGTGGACAGGACCGTGACGCCCGCCACCAGGGCGGCCGTGCAGTCGCCCTGCCGCAGCGCCTGCACCGCCAGGTGGAGGGCGACCAGGGACGACGAGCACGCGGTGTCCACGGTGACGGCGGGCCCTTCGAGACCGAAGGTGTAGGCGAGCCGCCCCGAGGCGACGCTCGTCGACGTGCCGGTCATCAGGTGCCCCGCGCTCTCGTCGGGGTCGGCGGTGAGCAGCGGCAGATAGTCCTGGCCGCTGAGGCCCACGAACACGCCGGTGCGGCTGCCGCGCACCGCGTCGGGCGCCAGCTTCGCCCGCTCGAACGTCTCCCACGCCACCTCCAGGAGGAGGCGCTGCTGCGGGTCCATGGCCAGGGCCTCGCGGGGGCTGATCCCGAACAGGAGCGGGTCGAACCGGTCGGCGTCGTGCAGGAAGCCGCCGCGGCGGACGTAGGTGCGCCCCGGCGTGCCCGGAGTGGGGTCGTACAGGTCCGCGACGTCCCAGCCGCGGTGGGCGGGGAACGACGAGGTCGCGTCCCGCCCCGAGGCGACCAGCTCCCACAGCTGGTCGGGTGACGCCACGTCACCGGGGAACCGGCAGCCCATGGCGACGATCGCGACCGGCTCGTCGGCGACGGGCCCGGCCGGCACCGGGGCCGCGGCACCTTCTTGACCGCCCGTCAGGAGCGTACGGAGGTGGGCGGCGAGCCGCTCGGCCGTGGGGTGGTCGAAGACGGCCGCCGGGGAGACGCGGACGCCGGTCGCGGTGGCGAGCCGGTTGCGCAGCTCCATGGCCGTCATGGAGACGAAGCCGAGGTCGGTGAAGGCCCGGGTGGGGTCGAGGTCCGCCGGGTCCTGGTGGAGCACGGCGGCGGCGTGCTCGCACACCGTCTCCAGGACGAGGCGTTCCCCGGCGCCGTCGGGCAGTTCGGCCAGGCGCCGACGGAAACCGGCGGCCGCGCTGTCGTCGCCTTCCCGGGCCCGCACGGCGGCCTGTGCCCCGTCCGGCCAGTAGCGGCGGCGCTGGAAGGCGTGCGTCGGCAGGTCCACCAGGCGCGCCCTTGGCCCGATGCGGCCCGACCAGTCCACGCGTACGCCCTGGACGTGCGCCTCGGCCAGGGAGGTGGCCACGCGCCGGGCGTCGCCCTCGCCGCGCCGCAGCGAGGTGAGGACGGTGCCTTCGGCGGCGGCGCTCTCAAGGATCTCGTGCACGGAGACCGCGAGCACCGGGTGCGGGCTCACCTCCACGTACGTGCGGTGGCCCGCCGCGAGGAGGCCGCGTACGGTCGCGTCGAAGCGGACCGTCCGCCGCAGGTTCCGGTACCAGTAGGCGGGGTCGAGCCCTTCGGTGTCGAGGAGGCCGCCGGTGACCGTCGAGAAGAACGGGATCGCGGCCGGGCGGGGCGTGATGCCGGCGAGCACGGCGAGGAGTTCGGCCTCCAGGGTCTCGACCTGCGCCGAGTGCGACGCGTAGTCCACGGCGACGCGGATCGCCCGTACGCCCTCCTGCTCGGCGGCCGCCAGGAGTTCGTCGAGGGCCTCGGCGTCGCCCGACACCACCACGGAGGAGGGGCTGTTGGCCGCGGCGACGGCGAGGCGCGTGCCCCACGCGGCGAGCCGCTCGCGCGCCCGGTCCTGCGGCAGCGCGAGGAACGCCATGCCCCCGCTGCCCGCCAGGCGTTCGGCGACGAGGCGGGACCGCAGCGCGACGATCCTCGCCCCGTCCTGAAGGGTCAGCGCGCCCGCCACGCACGCGGCGGCGATCTCGCCCTGGGAGTGGCCCACCACGGCGCCCGGCTCGACGCCGTGGGAGCGCCACAGCTCGGCCAGGGAGACCATCATGGCCCACAGCGCGGGCTGCACCACGTCCACGCGGTCGAGCGGGGCGGCGCCCTCGGCCCCGCACACGACGTCGACGAGCGAGAAGTCGACGTGCGGGGCGACGGCGGCGGCGCACGCGTGCAGCCGGTCGCGGAAGACCGGGGAGTCGCGGTACAGGTCCGCGGCCATGCCCTCCCACTGGGCGCCCTGGCCGGGGAAGACGAACACCGGCTTCCCCGGCTCCCGGGCGACGCCCGCCACCACGTCGGGCGCGCTGCGGCCCTCGGCCACGGCGTCGAGCCCGGCGAGGTAGCCGTCGCGGTCGTCGGCCAGCACGATCGCGCGGTGGTCGAAGGCGGTGCGCGAGGCGAGGAGCGCGTGGCCGACGTCGGCCGGGGCCGGCTCGGGGCGCTCCCGTACGTGGTCGCGCAGCAGGGCCGCCTGCTCCCGCAGGCCCCGCTCGCTGCGCGCGCTGACCAGCCAGGGCAGGGGGCCCTGGGCTCCGGCGGTCGCGTCGGCCGCCGCCGGGTCCGCGGGGTCCGCCGCCGGGGCCGGGAAGCCGTCGTGGTCCGCCTGCTCCAGGATGACGTGGGCGTTGGTGCCGCTGATGCCGAAGGAGGAGACGCCCGCGCGGCGCGGGCGCCCGGTCTCGGGCCAGGCGCGGCCCTCGGTGAGGACGCGTACCGTGCCCGGGGACCAGTCGACGTGCGGGGTCGGCTCGTCGACGTGCAGGGTGGGCGGCAGGACGCCCCGGCGCAGCGCCATCACCGTCTTGATGACGCCGCCGACGCCCGCCGCGGCCTGGGTGTGGCCGATGTTCGACTTCAACGACCCGAGCCACAGGGGCCGTTCCCGGTCCCGTTCCTGCCCGTACGTGGCGAGGAGGGCCTGGGCCTCGATGGGGTCGCCGAGCGCGGTGCCGGTGCCGTGCGCCTCGACGGCGTCCACGTCGGACAGGGAGAGCCGGGCGTTGGCGAGGGCCGCACGGATGACGCGCTGCTGGGAGGGGCCGTTGGGCGCGGTCAGACCGTTGGAGGCACCGTCCTGGTTCACGGCGGAACCCCGTACGACAGCGAGCACCGGATGACCGTTGCGCCGGGCCTCCGACAGCCGCTCCAGAAGGACCAGGCCCACGCCCTCGCCCCAGCCGGTACCGTCCGCCGCCGCCGCGAACGCCTTGCACCGCCCGTCCGGCGCAAGACCCCGCTGCCTGCTGAACTCCACGAACATGCTCGGCGTCGGCATCACCGCCGCGCCGCCCACCAGCGCGGTGGCGCACTCGCGCTGCCGCAGCGACTGCACGGCCAGGTGCAGGGCCACCAGCGAGGCGGAGCACGCGGTGTCCACGGTGATCGCCGGGCCTTCGAGGCCGAACGTATAGGCCAGGCGCCCCGAGAGGACGCTGGCGAGGAACCCCGTCGAGTAGCCCTCGAAGTTCTCCTCGGCGCCCTGGAGCAGCATCGCGTACTCCTGGCTGCTGGTGCCGACGAAGACGCCGGTCCTGCTGCCCCGCAGGGCGGCCGGGGTGATGCCCGCGCGCTCGAAGGTCTCCCAGGCCACCTCCAGGAGGAGGCGCTGCTGGGGGTCGAGGGTGAGGGCCTCGCGCGGGGTCACGCCGAACAGGCCCGCGTCGAAGGACGCAACGTCGTCGAGGAAGCCGCCCTCGCGCGCGACGCTCGTGCCGAACCGGTCCGGGTCCGGGTCGTAGAGCCCCTCGACGTCCCAGCCGCGGTCGTCGGGGAAGGGCGCGACCGCGTCCCGCCCGGTGGCGACCAGGTCCCACAGGTCCTCCGGGGAGCGGACGCCGCCCGGGTAGCGGCAGCCCATCGCCACGACGGCGATCGGCTCCCCCGCCGCCTCCTCGACGTCGCGCAGGCGCTCCCGCGTCTCGTGCAGATCGGCGGTCACCCGCTTGAGGAAGTACCGGATCTTGTCTTCCGTCACCATCTGAAACCCACCTCGTCGAGACGTCACCGATGTCCGCTCGCGCCCGGGACGCGCCGCGGTGTCCGCCAGGGCCGTGTCCGCCGTCAGGAGATGCCGAGCTCCTTGCTGATGAAGTCGATGACTTCGTCGTCGCTCGCTTGGTCCAGGCCGGCCGCGACGGCCGTGCGACCGGGCTCCTCGGCCCTGTCGCGCGCCCCCTCGCCCCAGCGCCGGGCGAGGGCCCGCAGGCGTGCCGCGACCCGCTCCCGCTCGTCGTCGTCGAGCCCGTCGCCGTCGAGGGACGCCGCCCAGTCGTCGAGCCGGGACAGGAGGGAGTCGACCCGCGAGCCGAGGCCGGGCAGCAGCTCGGCCCCGATGTGGTCGCCCAGGGCGGCCGGGGTCGGATGGTCGAAGACGAGCGTGGTCGGCAGGGTCAGGCCGGTCGCGGCGCCCAGGCGGTTGCGCAGCTCCACGGCGGTGAGCGAGTCGAACCCGAGGTCCTGGAAGGGGCGTTGCGGATCCACGCTCTCGGGGGTCAGATGCCCGAGGACCAGGGCGATCTGGGCGCGCACCAGGTCGAGGACGGCCGCGCTGCGCTCCTCGGGCGCGAGCGGCCCGAGGCGTTCCCGCAGCGCGTCCCCGGCGCCCGCCTCCGGGAGCGCGGCGGGGGCGCGGGCCAGGCCGCGCAGCGCCGCGGGCAGGTCCCCGGCCGCGGCGGCGGTGCCCAGGGCCGCGGTGTCGAGCCGTACCGGGACGAGGCCCGCCGCGCCGGTGGCGAGCGCGAGGTCGAGCAGCGCGAGGCCGTCCTCGGTGGACAGCTCGCCGACGCCGGAGCGGCCCGTGCGGTCCCGGTCCCGCTGCGCCAGGGCGGCCGCCATGCCGCCGCCCGCCCACGGGCCCCAGGCCAGGGACGTGCCCGGCAGGCCGGTGTCGTGGCGGTGCCGGGCGAGGGCGTCGAGGAAGGCGTTGGCCGCGGCGTAGTTGGCCTGGCCGCGGGTGCCGACGGTGGCCGTCGCGGACGAGAAGAGGACGAACGCGGCCAGGTCGGCGTCCCGCGTGAGCTCGTGCAGGTGCCAGGCGCCGTCGGCCTTGGGTGCGAACACCGTGCCGAGGCGCTCGGGCGTCAGGGACTGAAGGACGCCGTCGTCGACCACGCCCGCGGCGTGCACGACGGCGGTCAGCGGATGCTCGTCCGGCACCGTCGCGAGCATCCGTGCCACCGCGTCCCGGTCGGCCACGTCGCAGGCGACGGCCCGGACGGTCGTCGCGCCCGCCGGGGCGGAGCCGGTCAGCTCGGCCACGAGGTCCGCCATGCCGTCCGCGTCGGCTCCCCGGCGGCCCGCGAGCAGCAGGTGCCGGGCGCCGTGGGCGTGGACCAGGTGGCGGGCGACCGCGCCGCCGAGCGCGCCGGACGCGCCGGTGACCAGGACGGTGCCCTCGGGGTCCCAGGCGGCGGGCAGGGTGAGGACGATCTTGCCCACGTGCCGGGCCTGGGCGAGGAAGCGGAAGGCCGCGGGCGCTTCGCGCACGTCCCAGGTGGTCACCGGGAGGTGGCGCAGGCTGCCGTCGCCGAACAGCTCGACGATCGCGGCGAGCATCGCGCCGACCCGCTCGATCCCGGCGTCCATCAGGTCGAACGCGCGGTAGGCGACGCCCTCGTGGCGCTCGGCGACCTCGGCGGGGTCGCGGACGTCGGTCTTGCCCATCTCGACGAACCGGCCGCCGGGCCGCACCAGGCGCAGCGACGCGTCGAGGAGGTCGCGCGCCAGGGAGTTGAGGACGACGTCCACGCCGCCGCCGCTCGCCGTGGCGAAGCGCTCCTCGAACGCGTCGGTGCGGGAGGAGGCGAGGTGCGCGTCGTCGACGCCGAGGGCGCGCACGGCGTCCCACTTGGCGGGGCTCGCCGTCGCGTACACCTCGGCGCCGAGGTGCCGGGCGAGCTGCACGGCGGCCATGCCGACGCCGCCCGCCGCGGCGTGCACGAGCACCTTCTCCCCCGGCCGTACGTCCGCGAGGTCCACCAGGCCCTCGTAGGCGGTGAGGAACGCGACGGGCACGGCCGCGGCCTCGGTGAACGACCAGCCGCGGGGCATCCGGGCGATCAGACGGCGGTCGACGACGGCCGCCGGGCCGAGACAGCCGTCGGCGAGCCCGAACACCGGGTCGCCGGGGGCGAAGTCCGTGACGTCGGAGCCCACTTCGCTGACGACGCCCGCGATCTCGCCGCCCAGGGCCCGCTGGTCGGCGACCATGCCCAGGGCCATGACGACGTCGCGGAAGTTGAGTCCGGCCGCGCGCACCGCGACCCGGACCTGGCCCGGCGCGAGGGGCGCGGCGGCCGCCGGGCTCGGGGCGAGGGCCAGGTCGTCGGCCGCGCCCCCCTCGGTGAGGTCGACGCGCCACTGCGGTGCGCCGGGCGGGGGCACGAGGGTGCCCGCCGGTACGCCGCGGGCGAGGCGCGGCACGAGCGTCCGGCCCGCCCGGAGCGCGACGTCCGGTTCGTCCCCGGCGAGCGCGGTGCGCAGCGCCTCGGTCGACGCGGGCGTCCCGTCCACGTCGGCCAGGGCGAACCGTCCGGGGTGCTCCGCCCGCGCGGAGCGCACCAGGCCCCAGAGCGCGGCGGCGGCCAGGTCGGTGACGCGTTCGTCGGCCGTGGCCGCCACGGCGCCGCGGGTCACGACGGCGAGGCGGGCGGACGCGAGCCGGGGCTCGGTCACCCAGGTGCGGAGCACGGCGAGCACGGACGAGGCGAGGGCGCGGGCGGCGCCCGACTGGTCGCCGGTCCCGGAGGCTTGCGCGCCTCCGGGGGTCCCGCCGTGGCTCGGCAGGAGCACCAGGTCCGGGGCCTGCGCGCCGGCGTCGAGCGCGGCCAGGAGCGCCGCGGCGTCGGCGTGCGCGGGCACGCCGAGTCCGGCGGCGAGCCGGTCGTCGCCCAGGACGACGCAGTGCGGGGCCGGTTCGGCCGTGGCGTCCGGCGTCGGGAGCCAGCCGACGTGGAAGAGGGTGTCGTGGGTGCGGGTCGCGCGCAGTTCCTCGGCGGAGACGGTCCGGGTGACCAGGGCGCCGACCGACGCCACCGGGGTGCCCCGCTCGTCCCACAGGGACAGGCTCACCGTGTCGGTGCCCGCCGGGGCGAGACGCGCCCGCAGGGTCGGTGCGCCCGGGCCGTGGAAGGACACCTCCTGCCAGGAGAACGGCACCCGGACGCGGCCGCTCGGCCCCGCCGCGCCGTCGCGGACGAGGGCCGCGTGGAGTGCGGCGTCGAGCTGGGCCGGGTGGAGGCCGTACCCGCCGGTGGCGGGCCGCGCACCGGCGGGGAGCGCGATCTCCGCGTACAGCTCGTCGTCCTTGCGCCAGGCCCGCGCGAGGCCGCGGAAGGCGGGGCCGTACGCGAAGCCCGCGTCGGCCAGGCCGTCGTAGAAGCCGTCGAGCGCGACGGGTTCGGCTCCGGCGGGCGGCCAGGTCCGCCCGGGGCCCGGCGGCGCGGGGGCGGCGTCGGGGGCGAGGCCGCCGCGCGCGTGGCACACCCAGGGTTCGTCCGGCGCGGCGTCCTCGGGCCGCCCGTACACACCGACCGTACGGCGGCCCCGCTCGCCCTGCGCGCCGACGCGCACCTGGAGGTGGACGGCGCCCCGCTCGGGCAGGACCAGCGGGGCCTCCTGCGTCAGCTCGGCCAGGCGGTGGCAGCCCGCCTCGGCCCCGGCGCGCAGGGCCATCTCGACGACGGCGGTGCCGGGGACGAGCACGGAGCCCAGCATGACGTGGTCGGCGAGCCAGGGCTCCGTACGCCGGGACACGGTGCCGGTGAGGACGAGGCCCTGGGCGTCGGCGAGCTCCAAGGAGGCGCCGAGCAGCGGGTGTTCGAGCCCGGTGAGCCCGGCCGCGGTCACGTCGGCGGAGGGGCCGGAACCGGTCCAGGGGAAGCTCCGGCGCTGGAAGGGGTAGGTGGGCAGGTCCACGGTGCGGGCCCCGGTGAGGAACCGGGTCCAGTCGACCCGTGCGCCGTGCGCGTAGGCCGTGGCGAGGGCCGTGCGCACGGTGTCGGGCTCGGGCCTGCGGGAGCGGGCCGTGGGGATCACCACGGCGCCGGTGGCCGCGGGCTGCCCGGCGAGGCAGTCCTGGGCCATGGCGGTGAGCGTCGCGGAGGGGCCCACCTCCACGAAGGTGCGGGCGCCCGCCGCCACGAGCCGGCGCATCCCGTCGTCGAAGCGCACGGCCTCCCGGGCGTGGCGCACCCAGTACTCGGGCGAGCACAGCTGGTCCGCGCCCGCGATGTCGCCGGTGACGTCCGAGACGACGGGGATGCCCGGCGGATGGAAGGTGAGCTTCCGCGCGACCTGCCCGAACTCGTCGAGCATCGCGTCCATCTGGGGCGAGTGGAAGGCGTGGCTGACGCGCAGCCTGCGCGTTCTGCGGCCCTCGCCCTCGAAGTGCCCGGCGAGGGCGAGCACGGCGCTCTCGGTGCCGGACACGACCACCGACGACGGTCCGTTGACGGCGGCGAGGGCCAGGTCGTGCGGGTGGTCCGCGAGCCACGGCGCGATCTCGGCCTCGGTGGCCCGCACCGCGACCATCGCGCCGGTGCCGGGCAGGTCCTGCATCAGCCTGCCGCGCGCGGCGACGAGGGTGCACGCGTCCTCCAGGGAGAGGACCCCGCTGACGTGTGCGGCGGCCAGCTCGCCGATCGAGTGGCCGAGCAGCAGGCCGGGGGTGAGGCCCCCGTGCGTGAGCAGCCGGTACAGCGCCACTTCGTACGCGAACAGGGCGGGCTGGGTGTACGCGGTCCGTTCGAGGAGCGCGGCCTCCGGGGTGCCCTCGGCGGCGAACAGGACGTCCCGCAGCGGCCGTTCGAGGTGCGGATCCAGCTGCTCCGCCACCTCGTCGAGCGCCCGGGCGAACTCCGGGAAGGCGGCGGCCAGTTCGCGGCCCATGCCCGGGCGCTGGCTGCCCTGGCCGGAGAAGAGGAACGCCGTCTCGCCGTCGGCCGCGGTGCCCCGCACCAGGCCCGGCGCGGGCCGGTCCTCGGCCAGGGCCGCGAGCGCGGTGAGCAGCTCTTCCCGGTCGGCGGCCCACACCACGGCCCGCTGGTCGAGGGCGGCGCGGGTGGTCGCCAGGGAAAGGCCGAGGTCCACGGGCCGGACCTCGGTCCTGGCGCGCACGTGTGCGGCGAGGCGTTCGGCCTGGTCCCGCAGGGCCTGATCGCCCCGGGCGGAGACCACCAGCGGCACGGGTCCGGCGGGGGGCGTGGCCGCGTCGTCCGTGGTGGGAGCCGGGGCCGCCTCGTCGGTGCCGGGGGCCGGGGTCGTTGTCCGCGCGGGTTCCGCTGCGGCGTCCTGGGGGGCCTGTTCCAGGATGACGTGGGCGTTGGTGCCGCTGATGCCGAAGGAGGAGACGCCCGCGCGGCGCGGGCGCCCGGTCTCGGGCCAGGCGCGGTTCTCGGTGAGCAGCCGCACCGTGCCCGCCGACCAGTCGACGTGCGGGGTGGGCGCGTCCACGTGCAGGGTCCTGGGGAGCACGCCGTGCCGCATCGCCATGACCATCTTGATCAGCCCGGCGATGCCCGCGGCGCCCTGGGTGTGACCCAGGTTCGACTTGACGGAGCCCAGCCACAGGGGCCGTCCCGCCTCGCGCTCCCGGCCGTACGTGGCGATGAGCGACTGCGCCTCGATGGGGTCGCCCAGGGTGGTGCCGGTGCCGTGTCCCTCGACGGCGTCCACGAAGTCGGCGGAGAGGCGGGCCGTGGCCAGGGCGCGGCGGATGACGCGTTGCTGGGAGGGGCCGTTGGGCGCGGTCAGACCGTTGGAGGCACCGTCCTGGTTCACGGCGGAACCCCGTACGACAGCGAGCACCGGATGACCGTTGCGCCGGGCCTCCGACAGCCGCTCCAGAAGGACCAGGCCCACGCCCTCGCCCCAGCCGGTACCGTCCGCCGCCGCCGCGAACGCCTTGCACCGCCCGTCCGGCGCAAGACCCCGCTGCCTGCTGAACTCCACGAAGATGCCCGGGGTCGTCAGCACGGCGGCTCCCCCGGCCAGGGCCAGGTCGCACTCGCGCTGGCGCAGCGACTGGGCCGCCAGGTGGACCGCCGCGAGCGAGGCCGAGCAGGCGGTGTCGACGGTCATGGCCGGGCCTTCGAGGCCGAACGCGTAGGCCAGGCGCCCCGAGAGGACGCTGGCGGCGCCGCCGGTGACCTGGTGCCCCTCGCTGCCCTCGGTGGCCGGGGCGCCGTTGCCGACGGTCATCAGGACCGAGCCGACGAACGTGCCGACGGGCTCGCCGCGCAGCGCGCCGGGGCTGATGCCCGCCCGTTCGAAGGTCTCCCACGCGGTCTCCAGGAGGAGCCGCTGCTGGGGGTCCATGGCGGCGGCCTCGCGCGGACTGATGCCGAACAGGTCCGCGTCGAAGTCACCGGCGCCGTCGACGAAGCCGCCTTCGAGGGCGTACGTCCGGCCGGGCCGGTCGGGGTCGGGGTCGTACAGCGCGTCGGTGTCCCAGCCCCGGTCGGCGGGGAAGGGCGACATGGCGTCGGTGCCGGACTCCACCAGGCGCCACAGGTCCTCCGGGGAGCGGACGCCGCCCGGGTAACGGCAGCCCATCGCCACGACGGCGATCGGCTCCCGGGCCGCGGCGGCCAGTTCCCGGTTGCGGGCGCGCAGCGTCTCGACCTCCTTGAGGGAGGCCCGCAGCGCCTCGACGAACCGCTCGTCACCAGGGGGCATCGTGGTCCTCCGTGTTCGCGTGCGCTCCGTTGTCCAGGGCCATGGCGAGGAGCCCCTCCGAGTCCAAGTGGTCGATCGAGCCCGGCTCGTCCGGTTCCCGCGGCGGCTCCGCGGGCCCGGCCGGGCGGCCCGCGAGCTCCAGGAGGGCGTCGAGGAGGCCCGCGTCGCGCAGCCGGGGCAGCGGGATCGCGGCCAGGGCCGCGCGCACCGCGGCCTCGGTGTCGCGCCGGGCCTCGTCCGCGCCGTCCGGTGGGGCGAGTTCGGCGGCCAGGCGCGCGGCGAGCGCGGCGGGCGTGGGGTGGTCGAAGACCAGCGTGGCGGGCAGCCGCAGGCCGGTCGCCGCGGTGAGCCGGTTGCGCAGCTCCACGGCGGTCAGGGAGTCGAACCCGAGGTCCTTGAAGGCCCGGTCGCGCCCCACCGCCTCCGGCGACGGGTGGCCGAGCACGGTGGCGGTCTCGGCCCGCACCAGGTCGATCAGGTGCAGGTCGCGCTCCGCCGGGGGCAGCGCGGCCAGGCGGCGGCGCAGCGCCGCGGCCCCCGCGGCCCGGGTCGCGCCGCCGCGCCGGTCCGTGGCCCGGACGAGGCCGCGCAGGACCGGTGGCAGGGCGTCGCCGCGCGCCCGCAGCGCGGCCGTGTCCAGGCGCAGGGGCAGCGGCAGCGCCTCGGTGCCCGCCAGGGCCGCGTCGAGGAGGGCCAGCCCCTCGTCGGTGGCCAGCTCCTTCAGGCCCGAGCGCGCCAGGCGGGCCCGGCCCGCCCGGTCGAGCCCGGCCGTCATGGCGCTGGTGTCGGCCCACAGGCCCCAGCCCAACGACCAGGCGGGCAGGCCCTGTCGGCGGCGGCGCAGGACGAGGGCGTCCAGGAAGGCGTTGGCCGCCGCGTAGTTCCCCTGGCCCGCGCTGCCCAGGGTGGCGGCGGCGGAGGAGAACGCGACGAACGCCACGGGCCGTGCCGTGCGGGTCAGCTCGTCGAGGTGGAGCGCGGCGTCCGCCTTGGGCCGGAACACCCGGTCGATGCGGTCCGGGGTCAGTGCCGGGATCACCCCGTCGTCCAGGACGCCCGCGGCGTGCACGACGGCGGTCAAGGGGTGTGCGGCGGGCACCGCGCCGAGCACCTCGGCGAGCGCGGCCCGGTCGGCGGCGTCGCACGCCGCCCAGGTCACCTCCGCGCCGTGGTCCGCCAGTTCGGCACCGAGCGGCGCGGCCCCTTCGGCCTCGCCGCCGCGACGGCTCAGCAACAGCAGGTGCCGCACGCCGTGCGCGGTGACCAGGTGCCGGGCGACCGCGCGGCCCAGGGTGCCGGAGGCGCCGGTGACGAGCACGGTGCCGTCGGCGTCCCAGGGCGCCTCTCCCCCGTGCGGGGCGGGGGCGCGCTCCAGCCGGGGCACGAGGATCCGGCCCGCCCGGAGCACGAGGTGGGGCTCGTCCGTGGCCAGCGCGGCGGCGAGGGCGGCGGTGGACTCCGGGTGGCCGTCGGTCTCGACGAGCACGAACCGGCCGGGGTGCTCCGCCTGCGCCGAGCGCACCAGGCCCTGGACGGCCGCGACGGCGGGGTCCGCGAGGGCCTCGTCGTCGGAGTCGGGCGCGGCCGGGGCGCCGCGCGTGACGAGGACGAGCCGGGCCGGGGGCGCGGGTGCGGGGCCCGCCGGGCGGGGCGCGGCGGGGCCTGCGGCCGGGTCCGCGTCGCCCGCCCCGCCCTCGGCGAGCCAGCCCTGGAGCAGGTCGAGGGTCCGGCAGGTCAGGGTCCGCGCCCGGGCGGCGTCGTCGTCCGGGTCCGCCGCCGTGGGCAGCGGTACGAGGACCGCGTCGGGGGCGGGGGCGCCGGCGGCGAGGGCCGTGCGGTACGCGGCCAGGTCCGGGAACTCGCCTGCCGGGGCGGGCAGTTCCGTGGTCTCGCCGCCGAGCACGGCCCACGCTCGGGGCGGTGCGGGCGCCGGGGCGGGGGCGGGCACCAGGGCGAGCCGGTAGAGGCAGTCCCCGGCGCCGCCGGCGGCCCGGAGCTGCTCGGGCGGGACGGGACGCGCGGCCAGGGAGCGCACGCTCACCGCGGGCGTGCCGTCGGCGTCCGTGACCAGGACCGACACGTCCTGGGCCGCGCCGGGCGAGACGCGGACGCGCACGGCGGGTCCGCACGGCCCGTGGAAGTCCACGTCGTTCCAGGCGAACGGCATGGCCGCGCCGCCGGTGTCCGGGGTGCGCAGCAGACAGGCGTGCAGGCCCGCGTCGAGCAGCGCCGGGTGGGCGCGGTAGCGGTCCGCGCCCGCGTGGTCCTCGGCGGGCAGCGCCGCCTCGGCGAGGACCTCGTCGCCCAGGCGCCAGGCGGTGTGCAGGCCGCGGAACGTCGGCCCGTACGACAGGCCGATGTCGTCCATGCGGTCGTAGAACTCCGTGAGGTCCACGGGCTCGGCCCCCGGTGGCGGCCAGACGCCGTCGAGGGCGGGGGGCGCCTCGGGGCCCTCCTCGGTGAGCACGCCGCGGGCGTGGCACGTCCAGGGGTCCTCCGGGGGCGCGTCCTCGCGGCGCGCGTGCACGCCGAGCGCCCGGGTCCCGTCGCCGTCGGGGGCCGCGACGCGGACCTGGATCCGCACCGCGCCGCGTTCGCCGAGGACCAGCGGCGCCTCCTGGAGGAGCTCCGCGACGCGCGGGCACCCGGCCTCGGCCCCGGCCAGGGCGGCCAGTTCGAGGAAGGCGGTGCCCGGCACGACCACGGTGTCGCCCACGGCGTGGTCGGCGAGCCACGGGTGCGTGTCCAGGGACCAGCGCGCGGTGAGGACGGTCTCCGCCGAGCCCGCGAGCTCGACGCGGGCGCCGAGCAACGGGTGCGCCGCGCTGCCCAGGCCCGCCGCGGTGACGTCGCCGGAGCCCGCGGGCGTGTCCAGCCAGAACCGGCGCCGCTGGAAGGCGTACGTCGGCAGGTCCACGACGTGCGGCGCGCGGCCCGCCCACGCGGCCGCCCAGTCGACGGCGACACCGCGGGTGTACGCCTCGGCGACGGAGGCCGAGAAGCGCTCGAGGCCGCCCTGGTCGCGCCGCAGGGAGCCGACGGCCACGCCCGTCCGCTCGGGCTGCTCGGCGAGGGTCTCGGCCACGCCCACGGTGAGCATCGGGTGCGGGCTCGCCTCGACGAAGGCGCCGTAGCCGCGGTCGAACAGCTCCCGCACGGCGGGCTCGAACCGCACCGGCTCGCGCAGGTTGCGGTACCAGTAGGCGCCGTCGAGCCCGGCGGTGTCCTGGAAGCCGCCCGTCACCGTGGAGAAGAACGCGACGTCGCCCGTGCGCGGGTGCAGCTCCGCCAGGTCGTGGCCGATCCGCTCGCGCACCGCTTCGACGTGCGGCGAGTGCGAGGCGTAGTCCACGGGGATCCGGCGCGCCCACGCACCGGTCTCCGCGCAGTGGCGAAGGAGTGCGTCGAGGGCCGCCGTGTCGCCCGAGACCACCACCGACGCGGGGCCGTTGACCGCCGCGAGCGAGAGGCGCCCGTCCTGGGCGGCGACCAGCTTCTCGGCGTCGGCGGCGGACAGCGCGAGGGAGACCATGCCGCCGCGCCCCGCGATGGCGGTCAGGGCGCGGCTGCGCAGGGCGACCACGCGGGCCCCGTCGGCCAGGGAGAGACCGCCCGCGACGCAGGCCGCGGCGATCTCGCCCTGCGAGTGGCCCACCACGGCGGCGGGTTCCACGCCGTAGGAGCGCCACAGCTCGGCGAGCGACACCATGACCGCCCACAGCGCGGGCTGGACGACGTCGACCCGGTCCGGGTCGACACCGGTCGGCACACCCCGTACGACGTCCAGCAGGGGCCAGTCGACGTACGGGGCGAGGGCGTCGGCGCACGCGGTCAGGCGCTCGCGGAAGACCGGTGCGCCGTCCCACAGACCGGCGGCCATGCCCGCCCACTGCGCGCCCTGGCCGGGGAAGACGAACACCGTCCTGCCCGGGTCACCGGCGAGCCCCTCGACGGCGCCGGGCGCCTCGTGCCCCTGGGCCACGGCGGCGAGGCCCGCGAGGAGGGCGTCCCGGTCGCCGCCCAGGACCACCGCCCGGTGGGCGAGGGCGGCCCGCGTGGTCAGGAGGGAGTGCGCGACGTCGACGGGGTCGAGCCGCGGGTCGGCGGCGACGCGTGCGCGAAGCCGGGCCGCCTGGGCGCGCAGCGCGGGCTCGCTCCGGGCGGACACCGTCAGCGGGACGGGCCCCGCGGAGGCCTCGGCGGGCCCGCCGCCGCCACGGGGAGCCGCCGGGGCTTCGCCGTCCGCCGCGGCGGGCGCCTGCTCCAGTACGACGTGCGCGTTGGTGCCGCTGATGCCGAAGGAGGAGACCGCGGCCCGGCGCGGGCGGCCCGTCTCCGGCCAGGGGCGGGCCTCGGCGAGGAGTTCCACCGCGCCCGACGCCCAGTCGACGTGCGGCGAGGGCGCGTCCACGTGCAGGGTGCGGGGCAGCACGCCCCGGCGCAGCGCCATGACGGTCTTGATGACCCCGGCGACGCCCGCGGCGGCCTGCGGGTGCCCCAGGTTCGACTTGACCGAGCCCAGCCACAAGGGCCGCTCCGCGGGGCGTTGTTGGCCGTAGGTCGCGAGGAGCGCCTGGGCCTCGATGGGGTCGCCGAGGGTGGTGCCGGTGCCGTGCGCCTCGACGGCGTCGACGTCGGCCGCCGCGAGCCGGGCGGCGGCCAGGGCCTGGCGGATCACGCGTTCCTGGGAGGGGCCGTTCGGGGCGGTGAGGCCGTTGCTCGCGCCGTCCTGGTTGACGGCGGAGCCGCGGACCACTGCGAGGACGCGGCGCCCGGCGCGGACCGCGTCCGACAGGCGCTCGACGAGGAGGACACCGGCGCCCTCGCCCCAGACCGTGCCGTCGGCGGCGGCCGCGAACGGCTTGCAGCGGGCGTCGGCGGCGAGCGCGCCCTGCCTGCTGAACTCGGTGAAGGCGTGCGGCGTGCACATCACGGTGACGCCGCCCGCGAGGGCGCGGTCGCAGTCGCCGCCGCGCACCGCCTGCACGGCCAGGTGCAGTGCCACGAGCGACGACGAGCAGGCCGTGTCCACCGTGACGGCCGGGCCCTCGAAGCCGAAGGTGTACGCGATCCTGCCGGTGGCGACGCTGCCGGACCCGCCGGTGCCGAGGTAGCCGCCCGCGTCGTCCGGCACGGTCGCGTGCCGCGTCGTGTAGTCGTGGTACATCAGGCCCGCGAACACGCCGGTGCGGCTGCCCCGGAGGGTGGTGGGGTCGAGGCCCGCGCGTTCCAGGGCCTCCCAGGAGACCTCCAGGAGGAGGCGCTGCTGCGGGTCCATCGCCACCGCCTCGCGCGGGCTGATGCCGAAGAACTCGGGGTCGAAGCCCGCGGCGTCGTGCAGGAATCCGCCCTGCGCGGCGTGCGCGGCGGAGCCGGGGTCCCAGCCCCGGTCGGTGGGGAAGGCGGAGATGGCGTCGCCGCCCCGGTCCACCAGGTCCCACAGGTCCTCGGGCGAGCCGACGCCGCCCGGGAACCGGCAGGCCATGCCGACGACGGCGATCGGCTCGTCGGCCGGGACGGCGACCGGTCGCGGCACCGGCGTCCGGGCCGGGGCGCCCTGTCCGGTGAGGCGGTCGATGAGGTGCTCGGCGAGGGCCTGCGGCGTCGGCCGGTCGAAGACGAGGGTGGCGGGCAGGCGGAGCCCCGTCACCCGGGCGAGGCGGTTGCGCAGCTCGACCGCGGTGAGCGAGTCGAAGCCCAGCTCCTTGAACGCCAGGCCCGGTTCGACGGCGGTCGGCCCCGCGTAGCCGAGGACGGCGGCGACCTGGGCGCGGACGACGTCGAGGACCTTCGCAGCCCGGTCCCCCGGCGCGAGCGCGGCGAGGTCGCGCGTCAGGGCGGAGTCGTCGGCGGCGCCCGCGGCGGCACGCCGGGCCGGGGGCCGCACCAGGCCGCGCAGCAGCGGGGGCACGCCGTCGGCGGCGGCCCGGGCGCGCACGGCGGACAGGTCGAGGCGGGTGGGGACGACGGCGGGCAGGCCGCAGCTGAGGCCCGCGTCGAGCAGGGCGAGGCCGTCCTCGGTGGTCAGGGAGGTGGCGCCGGAGCGGCGCAGCCGGTCGCGGTCGGTGTCCGACATCCGGGCCGTCAGCGCGCTGGCCTGCTCCCACAGGCCCCAGGCTAGGGACAGCGCGGGGAGGCCGCGGGCCCGCCGGGCGCGGGCGAACGCGTCGAGGAAGGCGTTGGCGGCCGCGTAGCCGCCCTGGCCCGCGGTGCCGAACGTACCGGCCGCCGACGAGCACACGACGAACGCCGTGAGGTCCGCACCTTCGGTCAGTTCGTGCAGGTGGACCACCGCGTCGACCTTGGGCCGGAACACGGTGTCGAGCCGCTGCCCGGTCAGGGCCGACACGACGCCGTCGTCGAGGACGCCGCCGGCGTGGACGATCCCGCGCAGCGGCCGGTCGTGCGGTACGTCGGCGAGGACGGCGGCGAGGGCCGCGCGGTCGGCGAGGTCGCAGGCGGCCCAGCGCACGCGGGCGCCCGACTCCGTGAGCCCGGCGGTCAGTTCGGCGGCTTCGGGCGCGGCGGCGCCGCGGCGGCTCACCAGGAGCAGGTGCCGCACGCCGTGCGCGGTGACGAGGTGGTGTGCCACGGCCCGGCCGAGCACGCCCGACGCGCCGGTCACCAGGACCGTGCCGTCGCCGTCGAAGGGGCCGGTCGCCTCGGCCGCGGCGGGAGCCTCGGCCACGGGGACCCTGCGGAGCCGGGGGACGCGCACCTCACCGGCCCGCAGGGCCAGTTGCGGCTCGTCGCCGCGACCGGCGGCGGGCAGCGCGTCGGCCGGGGGCTCCCGGCCGTCCCAGTCGACGAGGACGAACCGGTCGGGGTGCTCCGCCTGGGCCGAGCGCACCAGCCCCCAGGCCGCCGCGAGGGCGGGGTCGGCCGTCCCGTCGTCGTCCGTGGCGACGGCTCCCCGGCTCACCAGGACGAGCCGGGCGGTGGCGAACCGGTCGTCGCCGAGCCACTCCTGAAGGAGCGTCAGGGTTGCGCCGGTGGTCTCCCGGGCGGCCGTGGGCAGGTCGCCGGAGCAGGTCGGCAAGGGAGCGAGCACCGCGTCGGGGACGTCGTCCGGTCCGGCGGCCACGGCCGCGAGGTCCGGCTCGCGGCGCACGGCGGCGCCGGTGGCCGCAAGGGCCGGGGCGAGCGCGTCGAGGCCGTCGAGGACCGCCCACGACCGGGGCGGCGCGGCGGCGCTGCCGGGTGCCGGGGCCCAGTCGACGGCGAACAGCGCGTCCGTGGGCTTCCCCGCGGCCGGGCGCAGGTCGTCCAGGGGTACGGGCCGTACGGCGAGGGACTCCACGGACACGACGGGGGCGCCGGTCGCGTCGGCCGCGTCCAGGGCGACGGCGTCCGGCCCGAGCCGGGTGATCCGCACGCGCAGCCCGGTGGCGGCGACCGCGTGGACCTCGACGCCGGACCAGGAGAACGGCAGGCGCGGGCCCGCGTCCGCGGGCGCCCCGGCGTCGTCGAGGGCCACCGCGTGCAGCGCGGCGTCCAGCAGGGCGGGATGGACCGCGAAGCCCTCCGGCTCCGCGTCGTCGGCCAGCGCGACCTCGGCGTAGAGCTCGTCGCCGAGGCGCCAGGCGGCCCGCAGCCCCTGGAAGGCGGGGCCGTAGCGCAGGGAGAGCTCGGCCAGGTCCGCGTACGCCCGCTCCACCGCGACGGGGGCGGCGCCCGGCGGCGGCCAGGCCGCCAGGGTCCGGCCGCCGCCCTGTTCGGCGGGGGTGAGGGAGCCCGCCGCGTGGGTGGTCCACGGCGTGTCCGGGGCGTCCTCGGGGCGGGCGTGCAGGGTGAGCGCGCGGGCGCCGTGCGCGTCGGCGGGGGCGATCAGGGCGCGCAGCTGGACCCCGCCGCGCGGCGGGAGCACCAGCGGCGCCTGGAGGGTCAGTTCCGCCACGCGGTCGCAGCCGACCTGCTCGGCGGCCCGGACGGCCAGTTCCAGGAACGCCGTGCCGGGCAGCAGCACGGCCTCGCCGACCGCGTGGTCGCCGAGCCAGGGCCCGGTGTCGCGGGACACGCGCCCGGTGAGCAAGGTGCCGCCGGAGTCGGGCAGTTCGGTGGCCGCGCCCCACCAGGGGTGGTCGAGGGGGCTCAGTCCGACGGCCGTGGCGTCCCCGGCCGCGGGGGCGGCGTCCAGCCAGTAGCGCTGCCGGTCGAAGGCGTACGTCGGCAGGTCCACGCGGCGGGCGCCGGTGCCCGCGAAGAGGCGCTCCCAGTCGGGGGACCGGCCACCGGCGTGGAGGGCGCCGAGGGAGCGCAGGAAGCGGTCGGGGCCGCCCTCGTCCCGCTGGAGCGTGCCCGTGACGAGGGCGTCCCCGCCGAGCTCGCCGAGCGTCTCGGTGAGGCCGAGGGCGAGGACGGGGTGGGGGCTGCACTCGACGAACGCCCCGTGTCCGGTGGCGGCGAGGCGCTCGACGGCGTCGGAGAGCCGTACCGTCCGGCGCAGGTTGCGGAACCAGTAGTCGGCGGTCAGCTCCTCGCCCGCCAGGACGTCGCCGGTGACCGTCGAGTACAGGGGGAGCTTCCCGGCGCGCGGGCGCAGCGGCGCGAGCTGGGCGAGCAGGTCGTCGCGCAACAGCTCGACCTGCGGGGAGTGCGAGGCGTAGTCCACGGCGACGCGCCGGGTGCGCACGCCGTCGCGCTCGCAGTCGGCCATCAGCTCGTCGAGCGCCGCGGGGTCGCCGGAGACGACCACGGACGAGGGGCCGTTGACGGCGGCGAGGGCGACGCGGTCGCCCCACCGCTCCAGGCGGGCGCGGGCGTCGGCGGCCGGGGCCGCCACGGAGACCATGCCGCCCGCACCGGCCAGCTTCCCGGCGATCAGGCGGGACCGCAGGGCCACGACGCGGGCGCCGTCGTCCAGGGAGAGCGCGCCCGCCACGCAGGCCGCCGCGATCTCGCCCTGCGAGTGCCCGATCACGGCCGCGGGCTCCACGCCGTGGGCGCGCCACAGCTCGGCCAGTGACACGAGGACCGCCCACAGCACCGGCTGGACCACGTCGACGCGGTCGGTGGCCTCGGCGTCGGCGGTGCCGGACACCACGTCGCGCAGCGACCAGTCGACGTACGGTCCGAGCGCGGCCGCGCAGGCGAGCATCCGCTCGCGGAAGACGGCGGAGGCGTCCATGAGTTCCACGGCCATGCCCGGCCACTGCGAGCCCTGGCCGGGGAAGACGAAGACGGTCTTGCCGAGGTCCCGCGCCACGGACTCGGCCAGGTCGGGCCGCGGCTCCCCGGCGGCGAGCGCGGCGGTGCCGCGCAGCAGTTCGTCGCCGTGGCGGCCCACGACGACGGCCCGGTGGGCCAGGGGCGCGCGCGTGGTCGCCAGCGCGTACGCCACGTCGAGGGGGCGCAGGCCGGGGCGGTCCCGCAGGTGGTCGCGGAGCCGGGCCGCCTGGGCGCGCAGTGCCTCGGGGGTGCGGGCGGAGAGCACCCAGGGGACGGGGGGCGGGGCGGTGCTCCCGGTGTCCCCGCCGTCCGTCCCGTGCCCGGCGTCCGCGATGTCCGTGAGGCCCGTGGCGCCGGGTACGGGCTCCTGCGCGGCCTCCTCGACGATCACGTGGGCGTTGGTGCCGCTGATGCCGAAGGAGGACACGCCCGCCCGGCGCGGCCGGTCGTCGCGGGGCCAGGGCCTGGCCTCGGTCAGGAGCCGCACGGCGCCCTGGGACCAGTCCACGTGCGGGCTCGGCTCGTCGGCGTGCAGGGTCCGGGGCAGCGTGCCCGCGCGCAGCGCCATGACCGTCTTGATGACGCCCGCGACACCCGCGGCGGCCTGGGAGTGGCCGATGTTCGACTTCAGCGATCCCAGCCACAACGGCCTTTCCGGGTCCCGCTGTTGTCCGTACGTGGCGAGCAGGGCCTGGGCCTCGATGGGGTCGCCGAGGCTGGTGCCCGTGCCGTGCGCCTCCACGGCGTCGACGTCGGCGCCGGTGAGTCCGGCGTTCGCCAGGGCGGCGCGGATGACCCGCTGCTGGGACGGGCCGTTCGGCGCGGTGAGGCCGTTCGAGGCGCCGTCCTGGTTGACGGCGCTGCCGGTGACGACGGCGAGCACGGGGTGGTCGTGGCGCCGCGCGTCGGACAGCCGCTCCACCAGGAGGATGCCGACGCCCTCGGCGAGCCCCGTGCCGTCGGCGCCCGAGGCGAACGCCTTGCACCGGCCGTCGGGGGCGAGCACGCGCTGGCGGCTGAACTCCAGGAGCGTGGCCGGGCTCGACATCACCGTGACGCCGCCGGCGAGGGCGAGGTCGCACTCGTTGTTCCGCAGCGCCTGCACGGCCAGGTGCAGGGCCACGAGCGAGGAGGAGCAGGCCGTGTCCAGGGTGACGGCCGGGCCTTCGAGGCCGAAGGTGTAGGCGACGCGGCCGGAGGCGACGCTCGCCGCGCGCCCGGTCTCCAGCTGCCCCTCGTACTCCGTGAGGGTGCCGGGGAGCCGTGCCGTGTAGTCCTGGCCCATCATCCCGGTGAAGACCCCGGTGCGGCTGCCGCGCAGCGCGTCGGGGGTGAGCCCGGCGCGCTCGAAGGTCTCCCAGGAGACTTCGAGCAGCAGCCGCTGCTGGGGGTCCATCAGGAGGGCCTCGCGCGGGCTGATCCCGAACAGGCCCGCGTCGAAGGACGTGACGTCGGCGAGGAACCCGCCCTCGCGCGCGTAGGTGGTGCCCGGCCGGTCCGGGTCGGGGTCGTAGAGCCCCTCGGTGTCCCAGCCCCGGTCGGTGGGGAGCGCGGCGATCCCGTCCGTGCCCGAGCCGACGAGTCGCCACAGCTCCTCGGGGGACGTCACGCCGCCCGGGAAGCGGCAGGCCATCGACACCACGGCGATCGGCTCCCGGCCCGCCGCCCGGGCGGCCCGCAGCCGCTCGCGGGTCTGGCCCAGCTCGGCGGTGAGGCGCTTGAGGTAGTCGAGCGTCCTGTCGTCATCGGTCATGTCGAAGGTGCTGCCCTTCCCGGGAAGATGTCGGACCTCGTGGGCGGGGGCCCGTCGCGGCGACCGCGGCACCGGTCACCGCGGGGACCCCTCCGGTCAGGCCCCGCCGAAGCGCAGCGGCAGGACGTCGGGGCCGGACACGCCGGTGGAGGGCCGCCAGGTGATCGGCCCGGTGACCTGGGGCGCGTCGAGCCGGGCCGACAACACCTGGAGGGCCTCGGCGAGTTCGAGGCGGGCGAGGGCCGCGCCCAGGCAGAAGTGCGTGCCGCCGCCGAAGGCCAGGGTGCCCGCGTCGCGCTTGACGGTGATGTCGAAGCGGTCGCCGTCCTCGAACACCAGGGGGTCGCGCTGCGCGGAGTGGGCGCACAGCCACACCGGGGTCCCGGCGGGGATGAGCAGGTCGTTGAAGGTGAAGGTCTCGGCCGCCGCCTTGGTGGCGACCACGGTCGTGGTCGGGCACCAGCGCAGCACCTCCTCGACGGCCTGGGGCGCGAGTTCGGGCCGCTCGCGCAGCAGAGCCCACTGCTCGGGGTACTGGGAGAACGCCACCATGGCGTGGCCGAGCTGGTGGCTCGTCGTCTGGTACCCGGCGACGAGCAGGGTCGCGATGAGGGTGCGCAGTTCGCGGTCGTCGAGCGCGTCGTCCTCCTGCTGGGCGCGCAGGATGTCGGAGAACAGGTCGTCGCCGGGGTTCTCCTTGAGCTTCTGCACGACCTTCTCGAAGTAGCCGTACATGCCCGCGAGGCCCTCCTCCACCTCGGAGACGCGGCTCTGGTCGGGGCCGAGGGCGAGGACCAGGTTGGTGTTCTTGCACCAGCGGCCGACGACGGCGTGGTCCTCCGGCGGGAAGCCGAGCATCTCGCACACCACGGCGGCGGGCAGCGGGTCGGCGTAGGCGGACACGAACTCGCACGCGCCCCCGGCCGCCACCAGCTCGTCGGCGAGGCGCTCGGCGGTGGCGCGGATGAACGGCTTCAGGGCGTTGATGCGGCGAGAGGTGAACCCGTGCGTGACCAGGCCGCGCAGCCGGCGGTGGTCGGGCCCCTCCAGGCTCTGCATGAAGTCGCGCATGAACTCGCGCACCAGGCCTTCGGCGGGCCCGACGAGGTCCACGACCTCGCGGAAGCCGGAGACCAGGCGCGGGTCACGGGAGAGGCTGTGCGCCTCGGCGTAGCGCAGCACGAGCAGGCCGAGGGGGGTGCCCGCGATCCAGGACCGCTCCCTTGCCTCGGCGACCTCGGCGGAGTCCCACACGAACGCCGGGTCGGTGATGTCCAGGAACGGCAGGTTCTCCCAGGCTGTCTCGGTCTCTTCGACGGTCGTCATGCTCGGTCCTCTTCTCGCGGATCGGGGAGGCGGGTGCTGGTCGGGAGGCGGGTGCTGCTCGGGAAGGGGGTGCTGCTCGGGAGGGGGGGTGCGCTGCCGCACCGCATTCTGTTCAGGGGCTCTTGGCGCCTTCTTGGAACCGGCTTGGATCTTGGTGGGGGCGCCGTTCACGGGAGGTCGGCGGGCACGTCGGCGTAGCGGGCGGTGAGCGTGGCGGTCAGGGCGGCGACGTCCGGGTCCGGGGCGAAGGCCACCTCGTCGACGGAGGCGACGGGCCGGACGCCGAAGGCCGCGTTGGTCGCGAACGCGCCGCGCAGCGCGCCGAGTCCGGCCCGGGTGACGCTCGCGTCGCCGACCGTCACGCCCGCCGCGGCGGCCGCGTCCCGCAGCAGGCGCGCGGTCACGCCGGGCAGACAGCGCCCCCGCGGCCACAGCAGCCGGGCCCCGTCCCAGAAGCAGATGTTCCAGGTGGTGCCCTCCAGGACGTGGCCCTCGTGGTCGAGCAGCAGGGCGTCGTCGAAGCCGCGCCGCCGGACGTCCGCGCGAAGGCGCAGCGTGCCGAGGAGTCCGGTGTGCTTCACCTCCGGCAGCTCCCGTACGTACGCGGCGGTCGTCAGCCGCAGCGGCGGCGCCTGCGCGGCGGGCGCGGGCCGGGTGCTGAGCAGCGCGGTCGGGGTGGCCGTGCCGGGGCCGTCGAGGGTGGTGTCCGGCGCGCACACGGTCACGCGGACCGTCACGGGCGCCTCGTGCGCGCGGGCGACGCGACGCAGCGCCGCGCGGACGCCGTCGGTGAGCCCGGTGACGGTGTCCGGGTCCGTGCCGAAGAGCGTGCGGCAGTCGTCGGCGAGGCGGCGCAGGTGCAGCCCGAGGCCGCGGACGCCGCCCCGTTCGACGCGCAGGGTGGTGAAGTGGCCGTAGTTGTACAGGGCGAGGCCCGCCAGGTCGCCGGGGGTCGCGGGGCTGCCGTCGAGGCGGGTGACGGCCACGGGGGCCCGGGGCGCGGCGGCCGGGGCGGGGGTGTGCGGGGCCGTCACGGGGTGCTCCGCTCGGGGTCGCCCGCCGCGTCGAGCTGGGCGTGCGCCCGCACCAGGGCCTGGCCCTTGAGGAGCACCTCGTCGAACTCGTCGTCCGGGTCCGAGTCGAGGACGATCGCGCCGCCCGCGCCGATGACCGTGCCCGCGGCGGAGGTCACCGCCGTGCGGATCACGATGTTGAGGTCGGCGCCGCCGCACAGCCCGAAGTAGCCGATGGTGCCGGAGTAGATGCCCCGGGCCTCCTGTTCGAGGCGGTCGATGATGGCCATCGTCCGCAGCTTCGGGGCGCCGGTCATCGAGCCGCCGGGGAAGCACGCCCGGACGCAGGCGACGGGGTCCACGTCGTGCCGCAGCCGCCCGCGGACCGTGGTGACGAGCTGGTGGACCGTCGCGTACGACTCGGTGACCATGTACGCGGGGACGCCGACGGAGCCCACCTCGCAGACCCGGCCGAGGTCGTTGCGGAGCAGGTCGACGATCATGAGGTTCTCGGCCCTGGTCTTCGCCGACGCGGCCAGGGAGCGGCGCAGCGCCTCGTCGCTGACCGGGTCCGCGCCCCGGGGGGCCGTGCCCTTGATGGGCTTGCTCTCCACCGTGCCGTCGCGTTCGACGCGCAGGAACCGCTCCGGGGACGAGCAGACGACGCTGACCCCGCCGAGGCGCAGATAGGCGGCGTAGGGCGCCGGGTTGAGGCCGCGGAGCTTCAGGTGGTAGGCGAGCGGGTCCTTCAGGGGCGGCAGGCGGACCCGGTTGGTCAGGCAGATCTCGTAGCTCTCGCCGCTGCGCAGCTGGTCGAGGCAGTCCTCGATGTCGTCGACGTACGCGGCGCGGTCGCGGCTGAGGACGGCCCCCTCCGACGGCGCCGCGGCCACCGGGGCCGGGGCGGGGGCGGGCGCGGCGTCGGGCAGCGCCCGCACCTCCCGGGCCGTGTCCCGCACCCAGGCGCGGGCGGCGTCGAGGTCGCCCGCCGCGGGGGTGCTCAGGGCCAGGACGTAGGTGGTGTCCTGAAGGTGGTCCACGGCGACGAGGCGGTCGGCGAACAGCCAGGCGGCGTCGGGGGTCTCGGCGCTGTGGACGTTCGGGCTGCCGCACTCGCCCTTGAGTTCGTAGCCGAAGTAGCCGACGTAGCCGCCGTTGAGGTCGAAGGGCAGGTCCGGCGCGGTGAGGCCGCGGGCGCGCAGCCGGCCCTGGAGCACCTCGAATATGGTGCCGGGCTCGGTGCGTTCGCCGGTGGCGTCGCGGACCGTCACCGAGGTGTCGCCGGTGCGGTAGGTGAGCGTCTCGGCGAGCGGGCCCCTGTCGTCGCCGAGGAAGGAGAACCGGGCGGGGCCGACGCCGGGCGCGCTGCTGTCGAGCCAGAAGGCGTACGCGCTGTCCGCGTAGCGCGCGGTGAACAGGGCCTCGGTGTCGACCGCCCGGTCCACGGTCTCGACCACGGCCTCCAGGTGGGTGCTGGGGGTGCCGCCGAGGGGCGGGGACCAGTGGGCGCGCTCCGGCGGGGCCGCGGCGTAGTGGCCGCCGATGAGCTCCGCGAAGTTGCGCAGGAGCTGGGCGCCCCACTCGCTCGCCACGGACTCCGGGTGGAACTGCAGGCCCCAGCGCGGCAGGGTGCGGTGCCGCAGGGCCATCACGGTGCCGTCCTCCGCCCAGGCCGTGGCCCGCAGCGCCTCGGGCAGCGGCTCGGTGACCCGCAGCGAGTGGTAGCGCACCGCGGTGAACTGCTGGGGCAGGCCGTCGAACAGGTCCTCGCCGCCGTGCCGGACCCGGGTCAGATGGCCGTGCCGGGGCGTGCCGGGCTCGACGCGTCCGCCGTAGTGGTGGGCGATCGCCTGGTGCCCCAGGCACACCCCGAGCACCGGCACGTCCTGCCAGCGGTCCAGGACCTCCTGTACGAAGCCGAGGTCGGTGGGGCGCTGGGGGCGGCCGGGCCCCGGGGAGATCACCACGCAGTCGAACGCCGCCGGGTCGCACTTGGCCCACGCCGGGTCGTCGTTGACGAGGACCGTCGGTTCCTTGCCGTACACCTGGGCGAGGAGCTGGAACAGGTTGTAGGTGTAGGAGTCGTAGTTGTCGATCAACAGCGCGCGCATCGGGCTTCCTTCCCCGGTTCCCGCGGGACCGGATCGTGGCGGACGGGGCGCGGGGCCTATTCGGCGAGCATGTCGTCGATGAGGTCGAAGACCTCTTCCCGGGAGGCCGAGCCGAGCTGGGCAAGGACCGCTTCGTCGGCGCCAGGCCGCTCGCTGTCCGCGGCGGGCCGCGGGGCGGGCTCCGGCCCGTCGTCCGCGTCCGGTACCAGCAGCGTGCGCAGGTGCCGCCCGAGCGCGAGCGGCGTGGGGTAGTCGAAGACGAGCGTGGCCGTCAGGCGCAGGCCGGTGGCGCCGCCGAGCCGGTTGCGCAGTTGGAGCGCGCGCAGCGAGTCGAAGCCGATGTCGGTGAAGGGGCGGCGCTCGCCGACGGTCCTCGGGTCGTCGTAGCCGAGGACGGCCGCGACGTGGCCGCGGACCAGGTCGAGCAGGAGCTCGTGCTGCTCGGGGGCGGCGAGGCGGCCGAGCCGGTCGGCCAGGGACTCCTCGGCGGGTGCCGCCCCGGCGTCGGCGGCGGCGTGCCGCACCGGGGTGCGGGCGAGTCCGCGCAGCAGCGGTGACACTTCGTCAGCGGTGTCGCCGCGCAGCCCGGCCGGGTCCAGGCGCAGGGGGAAGACGACCGGTTCGCCGGTGGCGCGGGCCAGGTCGAACAGGGCGAGCCCCTGGTCGCTGGAGAGCGGCTTGACGCCGGAGCGGGCGATGCGGCGTACGTCGGCGTCCGCGAGGTCGCCGGTGAGGCCGGAGCGCTCGCCCCACAGGCCCCAGCCGAGGGCGAGCCCCGGCGCGCCCCCGGCGTGGCGCCGGGCGGCCAGGGCGTCCACGAACGCGTTCGCCGCCGCGTATCCGGCCTGCCCGGCCGGGCCGAGGGCGCTCGACACGGACGAGAACGCCACCAGCGGCACGCCGGATCCCGCCGTCAGCTCGTGCAGGTGCCAGGCCGCGTCCGCCTTGGGCCGCAGCACGCGGTCGACGCGCTCCGGCGTCTGCGCGGCGACGACGCCGTCGTCCAGGACGCCCGCCAGGTGCACGACGGCCGTCAGCGGGGCGTCGTCGGGGAGCGTCGCCAGGGCGCCCGCCAGGACCTCGCGGTCGCCCGCGTCGCCCGCCACCACGTGCAGCTCGGCGCCCGCCGCGCGCAGGTCCGCCACGAACTCGGCGGCGCCCGCGCCCGCGGTGCCCGAGCGCGCCACGACCGTCAGCCGGCGCACGCCGTGCGTCTCGACCAGGTGCCGGACCAGGATGCGGCCGAGCGTGCCGAGGCCGCCCGTGACGAGGACGGTGCCGTCGGTGCGCCAGGCCGGTGCGTCGCCGGGCCGGGCCGGGGCGGGCACGCGGGCGAGGTGCGGGGTCAGCGGGGTCCCGGCGCGCACGGCGAGCTGGGCCTCGGCGCTGTCCACGGCGGCGGGCAGCGCGGCCAGGGACGCGGCCGTGCCGTCCAGGTCGAGCAGGGCGATCCGGTCCGGGTACTCGGCCTGCGCCGACCGCACCAGGCCCCAGACGGCGGCGAGGGCGGGGTCGGGCGACGCCTCGGGGACGGCCGCGACCGCGTCCTGGGTGAGCACGGCCAGCCGGGTGTGCGCGAGCCGGTCGTCGGCCGCCCAGTCCCGCACGGCGGCCAGGGCGCGGTGCACGGCCCGGTGCGCGGCCGCGGCCAGGTCGGTGCCGGGTTCCGTCGCGGGCTCCGCGAGGACCACGACGTCGGGCGGGGCGTCGCCCGCGGCCAGGCCGGCGCTCAGGGCGGCGACGTCCGGGTGGGCGGTGCGGGCGATGCCCCGCGCGGCGAGCGCGTCGTCCGCGGCGGCGTCGTACGGCCCGATCCAGGCCCAGCGCGCGGCGCCGGGCCCGCTCGGCGCGGGCAGCGGTTCCGGCCGCCACTCCAGGCGCAGCAGCGAGGCGTCGGACAGGGCCGCGGCCCGGCGCAGCGCCTCGGCGGTCACCGGGCGCATCCCGAGGGCCTCGACGCTGACGACCGGGCGCCCCGCGGGGTCGGTGGCGGTGAGGGACAGCGCGTCGGGACCGGTGCGCCGGACGTGGGCCCGCAGCCGGGCGGCGCCGGTGGCGTGCAGGGTGACGCCGGTCCAGGAGAACGGCAGCCGGGTCGCGGCGTCGCCGCCCGCGCCGGGCCCGCCGGGCAGGGCCGCCGCGTGCAGGGCGGCGTCGAACAGGGCCGGGTGCAGGCCGTAGCGGTCGGTGCCGCCCGCGGCCTCGGGGAGTTCGGCCTCCACGTAGAGGTCGTCGCCGTGGCGCCAGCAGCGCCGCAGGCCCTGGAGGGCGGCGCCGTAGTGGAGCCCGGTCTTGGCCAGCTCGCGGTAGCAGTCGTCGAGTTCGGCCTCTTCGGCCCCGGCGGGCGGCCAGGTGGCGGGCGGCGCGGCGGCCGGGCGGGCGACGCGCGTCAGGGTGCCGCCCGCGTGCCGGGTCCACGGCTCCTCGACGCCCGCGTCCTGCGCCCGGGAGTACAGGGTGACGGCGCGCCGCCCGGCCGCGTCGGGCCCGGCGACGCTCACCTGGACGCGGACGACGCCCTGTTCGGGCAGGGTCAGCGGTGCTTCGAGGACCAGTTCCTCCAGGGTGTCGCAGCCCGTCTGGGCACCGGCGTGCAGGGCGGCCTCCACGAGCGCCGTGCCGGGGACGACGAGGACGTCCGCGACGGCGTGGTCGGCGAGCCACGGGTGGGTGCGGGCGGAGAGGCTGCCGGTGAAGAGCGTGGTGCCGCTGCCGTCCGCCAGCGGCACCGCGGCGCCGAGCAGCGGGTGGTCGACGCCGTCGAGCCCGGCCGCCGCCACGTCCGCCACGGGCGGGGCCGCGTCCTCCAGCCAGTAGCGGCGCCGCTGGAAGGCGTACGTCGGCAGGTCCGTCGGGCGCGGCGCGGCGTGCCGGAAGGCCTCCGTCCAGTCGACGGCGACCCCGTGCGCGTGGGCCTCGGCGACCGCGGTCAGGAACCGGGCGGGGCCGCCCTCGTTGCGCCGCAGCGACTCGACGGTCAGCGCGTCGTGGGCGCCCGCCTCGTCGGCGGTCTCCTGGATGCCGATGGTGAGCACGGGGTGCGGGCTCATCTCGACGTACGTGGTGTGACCCGCGGCGAGCAGCCGCGTCACGGTGCGGTGGAACTGGACGGTGTCGCGCAGGTTGTTCACCCAGTACGTGGCGTCCAGGGCCGTGGTGTCGAGCGGCTCGCCGGTCACCGTCGAGTGGAAGGGCACGGCGGCCGGGCGCGGCCGGATGCCGGCCAGCGCCTCGACGAGCGTGTCGCGGATCTCCTCGACCTGCGCCGAGTGCGAGGCGTAGTCCACGGGGATGCGGCGCACGCGCACGCCGTCGCGCTCGAAGGCCGCCATGGCCGCGTCGAGGGCGGTGGGGTCGCCGGAGATCACCACGGAGCGGGGCCCGTTGACCGCCGCGACGGACACCGCGCCGGACCACGGCGCGAGGCCGCGCCGCACCCGGTCGACGGGGGCCACGACGGAGACCATGCCGCCGCGCCCCGACAGGACCCGCAGGGCGCGGCTGCGCACGGCGACGACGCGGGCGGCGTCGTCCAGGCAGAGCGCGCCCGCGACGTGGGCCGCGGCGATCTCGCCCTGCGAGTGCCCGATGACGGCGGCGGGCTCCACGCCGTAGGACCGCCACAGGGCCGCGAGGGAGACCATCACCGCGAACAGCGCGGGCTGGACGACGTCTACGCGCTCCAGGGTGGGTGCGCCCGACTCGCCGCGCAACACCTTGGTCAGGGACCAGTCGACGTGCGGGGCGAGGCTCGCGGCGCAGGCCTCGATGGACGCGCGGAACACCGGTGAGGTGCTCATCAGCTCGGCCGCCATGCCCGGCCACTGGGAGCCCTGGCCGGGGAAGACGAAGGTGACGCGGTCGCGCGCGGTCGCGGTGCCGAGCGCGGTGGACTCGCCGGGGCCGCCGTAGGCACCGGCGGTGGCGTCGGTCGCGTCGGCGAGGGCCGCGAGGCGCGTGCGGGCCTCGGCGCGGTCGGCGGCCACGACGACGGCCCGGTCCGCGAGCGCGGCCCGCGTCGTCGCGAGGGAGTACGCCAGGTCGGCGTCGGGCACGTCGGGCCCCGGGGTGAGGAACTCCGCGAGGCGCCGCGCCTGGGCCCGGAGGCCGGGCGCGCCGTTCCCCGAGACGAGCCAGGGCAGGGGGCACCCGGGGGTGTCCGCGCCGTCGGTGGTGCGCGGGGCCGTGCCGTCGGGTTCGCGGTCCGCCTCCTCCACGATGACATGGGCGTTGGTCCCGCCCACGCCGAAGGAGGAGACGCCCGCGCGGCGCGGCCGCCCGGTGTCGGGCCAGGGCTCGGCCCCGGCGAGGAGCCGGACCGCGCCCGACGACCAGTCGACGTGCGGGGTGGGCTCGGTGATGTGCAGGCTGCGGGGCAGCACCCCGTGCCTCATCGCCATCACCATCTTGATGACGCCCGAGACCCCGGCGGCAGCCTGGGTGTGGCCGATGTTGGACTTCAACGAGCCGAGCCACAGGGGCTGTTCGGCGGGGCGGCCGCGGCCGTAGGTGGCGAGCAGCGCCTGCGCCTCGATGGGGTCGCCGAGCTGGGTTCCGGCGCCGTGGGCGTCCACGCAGTCCACGTCCGCCGTGGTGAGGCCCGCGTGGGCGAGGGCCTGGCGGATCACGCGCTGCTGGGCGGGGCCGTTCGGCGCGGTCAGGCCGTTGGAAGCGCCGTCCTGGTTGACGGCGGAGCCGCGGACCACGGCGAGGACGCGGTGCCCGTTCCTGACCGCGTCGGAAAGGCGTTCCAGGAGGAGCACGCCCACGCCTTCCGACCAGCTGCTGCCCGCCGCGTCGGCGGAGAACGAGCGGCACCGCCCGTCCGGCGCGAGCCCGCGCTGCCTGCTGAACTCGACGTACCCCCAGGGCGTGGCCATCACGGTGACGCCGCCCGCGAGCGCGAGCCGGCACTCGCCCTTGCGCAGCGACTGGGCGGCCAGGTGCAGGGACACCAGGGAGGACGAGCAGGCGGTGTCGACGGTGACGGCGGGCCCTTCGAGTCCGAGGGCGTAGGCGAGGCGCCCCGAGGCCACGCTCGGCATGCTGCCCACCACGCGGTAGCCCTCGGCGCTCGGCGGCACGTGCCGGATCCGGGCGCCGTACTCGCTGTACATGATGCCGACGAACACGCCGGTGCTGCTGCCGCGCAGCGAGGTCGGGTCGATCCTGGCCCGTTCGACGGCCTCCCACGCGGTCTCCATGAGGAGGCGGTGCTGGGGGTCGATCGTCACGGCCTCGCCGGGGCTGATCCCGAAGAAGTCGGCGTCGAAGTCGGCCGCGTCGTACAGGAATCCGGCGTGCCGGGTGACGGTGGTGCCCACGTGGTCCGGGTCCGGGTCGTGGGCGACGGTCCAGCCCCGGTCGCGGGGGAACTCGGAGATCGCGTCGGTCCCGGAGCGCACCAGGCGCCACAGGTCGTCCGGCGAGCGCACCTCGCCGGGCAGGCGGCAGCCCATGCCCACGATCGCGATCGGCTCGTCGACGGCCACGCCGGAGGCGGCGGCGTCGGCGTCGCCGGTGGCGGGCTCGCCGAGCACCCGTGAGCACAGGTGGGCGGCGAGCCCCTCCGGCGTCGGGTAGTCGAAGAGGGCCGTCGCGGACAGGGCGACGCCCGTGGCCTCGCCGAGGCGCTCGCGCAGCCGCGCGGCGGCCCGTCCGCGCACGCCCTGCGCGCCGAACGCCCGGGCGGCGTCCAGCGGCGCCGGGTCCGTCCGCTCCAGGGCGGCCGCCGCGTGCGTGCGGATCAGGTCGAGCAGCAGCCGGTGCCGCTCGACGTCCCCGGCGTCCGCGAGGCGTCGGCGCAGTGCCCGGTCGCGTCCCTCGTTCCGCTCCACCGTCGCCTCCTCGGTCATCGGCTCACCATCGCGTGGTCGGCGACGGGCTCCATCGGCTCCGCGCTGTGCAGGATCCGGCCGGTGCGCGCCACCAGGGCGCCGAACTCGTCCGGGGTGATCGCCTGTTTGCCGTCGCACAGGGCGGTGCGGCCCGCCTCGTTGACGTCGACCATCACGCCGTCGGCACCGGCGACGGCGGCAGCCGCGGCCAGCGGGGCCACCAGGTCGCCGTGCCCGCAGGCGTGGCTGGGGTCGACGATCACCGGCAGATGGCTGAGCCGCTTCACCAGCGGCACGGCGGTGATGTCCAGGGTGAAGCGGCTCGCGTCCTCGAAGGTGCGCACGCCGCGCTCGCACAGCAGCACCCGGCCGTTGCCCGCCGCGAGCAGGTACTCGGCGCTGTGCAGCCACTCCTGGACGGTGCAGCCGAAGCCCCGCTTGAGCAGCACGGGGCGGCCGGTCAGCGCCGCCTCGCGCAGCAGCGGGTAGTTCTGGGCGTTGCGCGTGCCGATCTGGAGCACCTCGGCCACCTCGGCCACGGCCTCCACGTGGGCGACGTCGACGACCTCCGTGACGACGCCGAGCCCGGTCGCGGCGGCCGCGTCGCGCAGCAGCGCGAGCCCGTCGACGCCGAGCCCCTGGAACGCGTAGGGGGACGTACGGGGCTTGAAGGCGCCGCCCCGCAACAGGTGCGCGCCCCGGGCCCGTACGCCCCGTGCCACGGCCATCAGCTGGTCCGCGCTCTCCACGGCGCAGGGCCCGGCTATCCAGGTGAAGGAGCCGCCGCCCACGCTCACGGCGTCGGCCACACGGACGGCGCTCGGCTCGCCCGTGGCGGCGAAGCTGCCCAGGGGCGGCACCTGCGCGCTGTCGACGACGGCCTCGACGGCGGCCGTGGCGCGCAGCAGGGCCACGAACTCCTCGCCCGCGGGCGAGGCCGGGGCGAGGTCGGGGAACGTGACGAGGGTGTGGCGGCCGGCCCGGCAGTGGAACGACCGGTGTCCGTCGTGCCGCCACGCGGAGGTCAGCCGAGTCTGCTCGTCGATCGGCACATGGGGGCGGAGGCGGGCAACGATCATCGGGTCACCTTTCTGCGGCTGTCGGAGGTCGGCCGTGCGGGCGGCCGTTGACGGGCCGTGCGGGGCCTTCGGCGGCCCTCGGTGCGGGGCTTGCGGCGGCCCTCGGTGAGCGGCCGGGCGCGGGCCCGCCCCCGCCCCGGTGCCGGCGCTCGCCGGACGCGGCCTTCAGCGGGGCGTCGCCGCGCCGGGTGACCACGCGGGCCGCTCGGGGAAGTCGAAGTCGACCTCGCCCGCCAGGCCCAGCTGTTCGACCATCCGCTGCGCGCCGGAGAAGTCGCGGACGAGCCGCCGCCCGGTGGACGTCGCGCGCAGGTCGCCGACGATCTCGTCGGCGCCGTGGACGCCCGCGGTGGCCAGTTCGAGGCGCAGCGTGGACAGGTCCTGCTCGGCGAACGCCTCCAGGGCCAGCGGCAGACAGCGCACCAGGGTGCGGCGCTGCGCGGCGTTCATGCGCGCGTACAGCTCTCTGACGACCTCGGTGACGACCGAGCCGTGTGCCGTCTCGTCCCGCAGGTGCAGGGTGGTGATCAGGGAGTGCGCGGGCTGGATCGACTCGTCCCTGGCGAGCAGGGCCAGCAGGGAGTTGATGCAGGTCTCGGCCACCGCGCCCCAGACGAGCACGGCGACGTGGCGCTCCCACTCCTCGGGCATCGTGGTGAGGAGCGCGCACAGCCGCCGGTAGGTGACGAGCGGGGGCTGCTCCGGCCGGGTGCGGACGTCGCGCAGCTCCCGGGTGCGGGCGATGGCGAGCATGTGCATATAGGTGTGGAAGCTCTCGTCCACGACGGCCTGCTGCACGCTCTGGCGTATCAGCGGGTCGTCACCGCCCGGGAAGACGCCGCACATGACGAGGTCGAAGGCGGGCTCGGCGATGAGGTGTTCGGTGGCGATGACGCGTTCGTTGTAGCCGATCCACAGGCCGGTGAGGACCTGCCGCCGCTGGTCGGGGCGGGCCGCGAGGAAGCGGGGGTGCTCCGCGAACGGCACGATCTCCAGCGGGTAGTCCGGCAGCGCCGGGTCGTAGGCGGCGCTCTCCTCCATGACCTCGGGCCTGGTGGTGACCGCCGCCCGGCGCGGCCAGGCCCGCACCAGGCGGCGCAGCGTCGCGCTGCCGATGCCGTTCTCCTCGGCCCAGCCCCGGGCGGCCCAGGTGGTCAGCCCACCCGGCACGCCCGACTCCTCGTATCGCATCGGTCCTCCCCGCCTTCGCACCCGTGGCCCGTGGTGCCGCTGCATCGTCACCGGCCGCTCTTGGCGGTTTCTTGGAGGCGACTTGGCGCGGGCCGACCGAGGCTTTCTGGATGCGGATCGGGGATGTCAGGATGAGGTCGAGGCGCGGTGACGCGGGTGTGTGGCCCCGGCGCGTGCACCGCCAGGAGTGAGCACCACCGCCGTCGTTCCCCTTCGGCCCCGCCCGGGCGCCGACCGCGCTTTCCGGTTCTTCGCGCTCCTTGTCCGCACCCGCCGCGTTCCGGCCTCGTGCGAGGCCGCCGCGGCTCGCTCCCGGCCGCTGTGTTCGCTCCCTCGCTTCTCCGTTGTCTCCGGCACACCACTGTGAGGACGCATCATGCTCGTTCCGCTCACCACGGCCGACTTCCTCGACCGCGCCGAGGCGGCCGCCGCAGGGCGCACGGCACTCGTCGACGAGCCGGGGCAGCCGGCTCTGCCGGTGCCGACGACGACGTACGGATCGCTGCTGCGCCGCATACGGGCCTGGCAGGCGGGGCTGGACGCGCTGGGGGTCGGCGCGGGCGAGCGGGTGGCCGTCGTCAGCCCCAACTGCTCGCGCCTGCTTGAGCTGTTGTACGCCGTCACGGCGAGCGGACGGATCTGCGTGCCGGTGAACTACCGGCTCACGCCCGAGGAGATCGCGTACGTCCTGCGCCAGTGCGACGCCTCGGTGGTGTTCGTCGACCCCGACGTCGAGGCGGTCCTCGGCTCGGTCGACGTGCCGAAGCGTTTCGTCCTCGGGGAGCAGACCGAGGCGGAGGTCATGCGCTTCGACGTCGAGCCGCGCCCCTGGGAGCGGCCGGACGAGAACGCGGTGGCGACCCTCAACTACACCTCGGGCACCTCCGCGCGCCCCAAGGGCGTCGCCCTGACGCACCGGAGCATCTGGCTGAACGCGATGACGTTCGGCGTGCACGGGCGGATCTGGGAGGGGGACGTCTATCTGCACACCCTGCCCACGTTCCACTGCAACGGCTGGGGCGTGCCGTTCCTGCTCGCCGGGCTCGGGGCGCGCCAGGTGCTGCTGCGCCGGATCGACGGCACGGAGATCCTGCGCCGGGTCCAGGAGCACGGCGTGACCCTGGCGTTCGGCGCGCCCGCCGTGTGGGACGCGGTGATCCGGGCGGCCCGCGACTGGCCGGGCGAGGTGCCCGGGCGCGGCAGGACCCGGGTGGTGTGCGCGGGTGCGCCCGTCGACGAGCGGCTCGTCGCCCGGGTCGAGGAGACGCTGGGCTGGGAGTTCCTCCAGGTGTACGGCCTGACCGAGACGACCCTGCTCACCTTCAACCGGCGCCTTCCCGGGGCGCCCGGCAGCGGCGGTCTGACGCGTGCGGGCGCGCCCGCCCTGGGCGTACGGATGCGGACCGGTGAGCGCGGCGAGGTCCTCGCCCGCTCGAACATGGTCCTCGACGGCTACTGGCAGGACGAGCGGGCCGACGGGGAGGCGCTGCGCGAGGGGTGGTTCCACACCGGTGACGCGGGCTCCTTCGACGACGAGGGGCACCTGCTGCTCTTCGACCGGCTCAAGGACGTCATCGTCACCGGCGGCGAGAGCGTGTCGTCGGTGGAGGTCGAGGACTGCCTGCTGGGCCATCCGGCCGTCGCGGAGGTGGCCGTCATCGGCGTGCCGGACGAGCGCTGGGGCGAGACCGTGAAGGCGGTGGTGGTGCCCGCCGCGGGCGCCGAGGCACGCGCGGCGGAGATCATCGCGTACTGCAAGCAGCGCCTGGCCCGGTACAAGGCGCCCACGTCCGTGGACTTCCGGGACGCCCTGCCGCGCACGAGCAACGGCAAGGTGCAGAAGAGCCGGCTCCGCGAGCCCTACTGGGCGCACGAGGACCGGCGCATCCACTGAGGCGCCCCCGGCGCGCCGGGGGCGGGGCGCCGCCCCGGCGCGAGGGGCCCCCGGCGGACGCCCGCGTCAGTGCAGCACGCACACCCGCCCGACGAACTCGTCGCGCAGGATCCGGCCGAAGAGCGCACGCAGTTCGCGTCCCGGGTCCACCCCCAGCTCCTGCGCGAGGGCCCGGCGTATCCGGTGGTAGACGCGGACCGCCTCCGCCTGCCGGCCCACCTCGCACAGCGCGACCATCAGGAGCCAGCCGAGCCGCTCGCGCGTGGGGTACCGGGCGCTGAGCGCGGCCAGCTCTGCCACCACGCTGCCGTTGTCCCTGCCCCAGGCCAGTTCGGCCTCCCACAGGGCCTCCCAGGTCATGAGCCGCAGCTCCTCCAGGCGCGTGGCCTCGCGCACGGCGGGTTCGTAGTCGCCGAGCTCCGCGTACGGCGCGCCGCGCCACAGGGCGAGGGACGCCTCCAGGGCCCGGCACGCCTCCGGGTAGCGGCCCGCCCGCAGCAGCCGCCGTCCGGCGCGCAGCTGGCCCTCGAAGCGACAGGCGTCCACCCGCTCCGACTCCACCGCGAGCAGATAGCCCTGCGGCTCCCTGCGCAGGACGCGGTTGCGGCCCCGGGGCGGGCCGTCCGGCTCCAACTGGCGGCGCAGATGGGACACATAGCTGTGCAGGCTCGCGACCACGTTGCCGGGCGGGCCCGCGGGCCAGATGGCCTCCGTGAGCCGCTCGGTGCCGATCACCTGCCCCGGTGCGAGCAACAGGGCCGAGAGGACCGCGCGCTGCCGCGCGGGGCCCAGCGGCAGGGGCCCTTCGGCCGACCACACCGACAGCGGCCCAAGAATGTTGAAGGACAGATCACTCGGTAACACCGCGGGAAATTGCGTAACAGCTTTCACAGCATTCACAGTCATTACGTTTTCCCCCTGGTGCCACCCGTTCCCCATAACCACCCGGTTTCCCCCTCGCGAAGATCGATACGGTGTCGGCACCGGCGGTCAAGGATCCTGGCCGACCTGCTCCTGTACTTTTCGCTGCGCACTGCATGAGTAAAGAGGGGGAAGCGTTCCCCACATGACCGCGCGTTACTCTAGGGCAGGTTCCTGAGAGAGCACGTCCCTCGCTGATGCGCCGCCATGGCGTAAAACTGAGGGTTCTTCAGCAGTTTCGCCTGAGATACATTGGGAAGTTGCGTAATCCTGTCGAAGATCTCGACTTCCCTCCCGTCAGGGCAGGCCTGGGGCGAGAAGAGGACCGGAGAAACGCAAGGGACCGCGAGCACGTGCCCTGAGGTGACGAGATTGCATTGTTCACCCCTTCCCCGGTCCCGGTGAAACGATCAGGCAATTCAAGCCAGCCCCACGCCCTCCGGAACCCGCTCGTCGAATAAGCGACTACCCCGGGAGAAGGCCTGCCCTAAACGAGGCGCGGAGTGGCCGATCCTCCCTGGGAAAGGGGAGAATCCGCCACCCCATTGCCGTGCGCCCGGCACTGCGCCGGTGTGCGCCCGGAGGCGCCTGTGGTTGACGGTTCATTTTTGGCGTCAATTTTTCGCTAGCGGGCGGACGCCGTCGGCGGCCACTCCCCGGACGCCAGAAAGCGCCGGACGGACTCCGCCGCGCGCCGCCCCTCCGCCGTCACCACCCGTGCGGGGGTGACGGCATGGGCCACGTTCCCGACCGCGAACACCCCGGGAAGGCCCGTACGGAAAGCGACGTCGACATCGGGGAAGCGGGTGCCGGGCGCGAGCGGCACACCGCCGCGCCGTGCGAGCTCGTGCTCGGGGACGAAGTCGCCGGTGAACACCACGGTGTCGCAGGCGAGGTGGGCGCTCCGGCCGGTGCGGTGGCGCAGGCGCACGCCCGAAAGGCGTCCCCCGCCCACGAGTTCGACCACGTCCGTCTCCGTGAGCAGGGGGATCCCGTGCCACAGCCGGGCCACGGCGGCGCGCGGGGCCGGGGCGTCGGTGCGGGCCGAGGACGTCACGTGGGCGACGGTGTCGACGCCCGCGCGCCGCAGCGTGTCCAGGGCCGCGTACGCCACTGCCGCGCCGCCGACCACGACCGCCCGGGTGCCGACGTGCTGCCCGAAGAGGTGGACGGCCTGCTGGAGTTCGCCGGTGGTGTAGACGCCCGCGGGTCTGCTGCCGGGCACCAGGCGCGCGGCGCGCGGCCGTTCGCGGGCCCCGGTGGCGAGCACGACGGCCCGCGCGGTGAGCCGCTCCAGGCCCAGGGGCGAGGTCGTGTCGAGGGTGCGGGGGCCCGCCCAGGCGGTGGCCGTGACGCCGGTGCGCACGGTGGCGCCCGCGCGCACGGCCGCCTCGACGCACCGCCGCGCGTAGCGGGGCCCGCTCGTCCCGGGGACGGCCAGGCCCGCGACCGCGCGGTCGCCGAACCCGCCGTGGTGGCAGTGGCGCGGGACGCCGCCCGCCTGCCGCTCCCGCTCCAGGACCTCGACACGGCCCGCTCCCGCGGCGGCGAGCCCCGCCGCGGTGGCGAGGCCCGCGGGTCCCGCGCCCACGACGAGGACGTCGACCGCGCGTTCGCGCCGCATCGGGGCCTCCCGCCGCTCGTCGCCCGTCTCGCCGCTCGTCCGGTCGCTCGTCTCGTCGCTCATCGCCGCGCCTGCCTGTCGTGTCCGTCGAGGAGCGCGCGTACGGCCGCTCCGCAGGAGAACCCCTGGCACCGGCCGCCGCGCGCCCGCGTGCGGCGGCGGAGCCCGTCGACGGTGACCGGCGGGACCGTGCTGCGCAGGGCGTCGCGGATCTCCCCGAGGGTGACGCGTTCGCAGTGGCAGACGATGGTGCCGTACGCGGGATCGGCGGCGATCAGCTCCGCGCTCTCGTAGGGGCGCGGGAAGGCCTCGCCCAGGTTCGGCATCCGCACCGGCGCGAGCGCGCGGGCCCCGCCCAGGGCAAGACCCGCCCCGGCGAGCAGCTCCGTGACGTGCGCAGCGATCGCCAGGGATGCCGTCAGGCCGGTGGAACGGATGCCGCCGACGGTCACGTAGCGCTGCCGCGGCCAGGCGTCGATGCGGTAGTCGTCGTCATCGGTGGCCGCGCGCAGCCCCGCGTAGACGGCGGTGACCTCCTCGTCGAGGAGCGGCGGCAGGACGCGGGCGCCCTGGCGGCGCAGCCCGGCGAGCCCCTCGGCGGTGGAGCCGGTGGCCCGTTTGTCGTCGAGGTCCTCCGCGGTGGGGCCGAGCAGGACGTTGCCGTACACCGTCGGCGCGACGAGGACGCCCTTGCCGAGCGCCGTCGGCACGGGCAGCAGGATGTGGCGCACCAGGTCGCGGGCGAGCTTGTCGAAGACGATGAGCTGGCCGCGCCGGGGGGTGACGGTGAAGGTGTCCTGGCCCAGCATGCGGTCCACGGTGTCGGCGTGCAGGCCCGCCGCGTTGACGAGGTAGCGGGTGCGCAGGGGGCCGCGTCCGGTGGTGAGGACGTGGCCGTCCCCGTCCGTGGCGACCGCCGTCACGCGGCAGCGGAGGTGCAGGTCCGCGCCGGAGCGCACAGCCTGCGTCGCGTAGGCGAGCGGCGTCGTCCAGGGGCAGATGACGCTCTCGCCGGGCACGTCGAGGGCGCCGAGCGCCCCGGGGCCGAGGTGGGGCTCGCGGGCCCGCACGGCGGCGGCGTCCAGCAGCCGGGCCTCGTGGTAGCCGTTGCGCACGGCCTTGTCGAGGAGTCCGGGCAGCGCGGCGAGCTGTTCCGCGTCCCAGGCGACCAGGAGCGCGCCGACCGGCTCCACGGGGATGCCGGCCTCGGCCGCGTAGGCGGCGAGCAGCCGCTGCCCCGTGCGGACGAGCCGGGCCTCCAGGGAGCCCGGCGCGGCGTCGAAGCCGGTGTGCAGGATCGCCGTGTTGGCCTTGGACGTGCCCTCGCCCACGTCGTCGGAGGACTCGACCACCGCGATCCGCAGCGGGTACCGGGCCAGTTCGCGGGCGATGGCCGTGCCGACGACGCCCGCGCCGACGACGGTCACGTCGTACGGGTCGTCCGGGAGCGCGCCGGAGCGGGTGACGCGGCCCTGCCGCGCGGCGGTCGTGCGGTCGTGTCGCTCGGTGCTCATGGGGTCCGGTCTCGTGCGTCGGAGGGCGTAGGGGCGGTCCGTTCGTGGCGCGCGCGGCCCTCCGCTCAGGAGGCGGGGCCCGGCGCGCGAAGGTCAGGACGGGGGCGTGCGCTCCAGGAGTGCCGCGACCTCGGCACGGAAGGCGGCGCGGCGCGACGCGGCCTCGTCCGGGCCGATGCGCGGCTCGTAGACGGCGACGGGCCGCCACGCGGGGACGACGTCGTCCAGGCCGAGCCCCGGGTCGAGGCCGAGGCGTGCCACCGCGCCCACGCCGAGCGCCGTGACGTCGGGCAGGGCGGAGACCTCGACGGGCCGCTGGAGCAGATCGGCCTGGGTCTGCATGAGCAGCGCCGAGCGGGTCAGGCCGCCGTCGACGCGCAGGCTCCGCAGGGGCTCGCCGAGGTCGGCGGCCGCGGCGTCGGCGAGCTCGGCGACCTGGGCGGCGAGGCCCTCGCACAGGGCGCGCACCAGGTGCCCGGGGGCGGTGTCGAGGCCGAGCCCGGTCAGGGAGCCGCGCACGTCGCCGCGCCACCAGGGGGCGGCGAGCCCGGCGAGGGCGGGGACGAAGGTGACGCCGCCGCTGTCCGGCACGGCCGAGCCGACCGGGTCGAGGTCGCGCGCGCCCTTGATCACGCCGAGGTCGGTGAGCCAGCGCACGGCGGACGCGGCCGTGTAGACCTGGCCGTCCAGGCAGTAGCTGCTGCGGCCCGCGAGGCGCCAGGCGACGCAGGCGACCAGGCCCGAGGCGCCCCGGCGCGGCCGGGCACCGGTCTGCGCGAGCAGGAACGCGCCGGTGCCGTAGGTGCACTTGGCGGTGCCGGGTGCGGTGACGTCCTGGGCGAGGAGCGCGGCCTGCTGGTCGACGAGGAGGCCGGTCAGCGGCAGCTCGCCGCCGAAGGCCCGGGTGGTGCCGACCTGTTCGGCGGCGTCCACGACCCGGGGCAGCTGCTCGCCGTCGAGGCCGAAGAGGGTGAGGGCGCGCTCGGACCAGGTGACGGAGTCCAGGTCGAGGAGCTGGGTGCGGCCCGCGGTGGCGGCGTCCGTCACGAAGGCGCCGGTGAGCCGGTGGACCAGCCAGGCGTCGCTGGTGGTGACCACGCCGCCGCGGGTGAGGTGGCGGCGTATCCACGCCATCTTGGGGGCGGCGAAGTACGGGTCGAGCGGCAGCCCGGTGAGGTCCTTCAGCTCGTCGGCGTGCTCGGCGAGTTCCGCGCACAGGGGTTCGGCGCGGCGGTCCTGCCAGACCAGGGCGTCGGTGAGCGGCTCGCCGGTCGCCGGGTCCCAGGCGAGGACGGTCTCGCCCTGGTTGGCGAGGCCCACGGCGGCGACCGGCTCGCCCGCGCGGTCCAGGGCCTCGCGTCCGGCGTCGAGCACGGAGGCGAGCAGTTCGTCGGGGCCGACCTCGACCCGGCCGCCGGGCAGATGGCGGGGGCGGACGGGCGCGCTGCCGGAGGCGATCACTCCGCGCTCGGGACAGACGACGAGGGCCTTGGTGCCGGAGGTGCCCTGGTCAACGGCCAGTACCGGGCCGCCGCCCGTCATCCGCGGCCTCGTCCCCGCCCGGCAACACGGGCCGCGCTGTAAGTCGTGATCACTGCGGCAGCCTGCTACAGGGGGCAGGGGGTCGTCAAGGGACGCGGATCGCCCAAAGCGCGCAATAGGGGCCGCTGTTGAACAAGTGAGAAACCAAAGTGCGCAACGGCGTGCCGCGTTGACACAAGTTGGTCAAGAAAGATCCGAGGACTGCCCAGTAATCGGAAGTCTCCGCTCTACACTGACCGCCGAACAACAACACCCTCTCGCACATCAGTTCATCACTCACGGAACCCGCAGCCCACAGCCTCCTGCCCCAGCCCACCGCCCCACGGAAAGACCGCAGACCCACACGGACCGCGGCGCACCCGGACCGGACCGCACCCGGAGTGCGGGCCGGTCCGCTCCGCCGTCAGAGCCCAGAGGACCCCCGATGCCCCTAGCGCGCCCGGTGTATCACCCGGCCGGTCACGACGCGCCGCTGCGCGCCGTGCTCCAGGACCTCAAGGCAGGCCGCTGGGTGTCGACGAGGAACCTGCTCACCGAGACCCCCGACTGGGGCCTGTGGACCCAGCGCACCCAGGTCCTCGCGGCCGCCGTCGCCGGCTCCGACGTGGTGCGGGCCTGGCTCGCCGAGGAGCCGCGCAGCGTCGCCGCCACGGTCCTGCACACCCGGGTCGCGGTGGAGCGCGCCCTGCGCGCGCACCGGGCGGGCCACCGCCACACCAACGACCTGTGGCGCGAGGCGAACACCGCCTGCCGCATCGCCTCGCAGACCTCCCCCGAGGACCCCGTGCCGTGGATCTGCCTGCTGGCGCTCGCCCAGCTCGACGAGGGCCAGCGGTGGGACGAGCACCGGGTCGCGGCGCCGGAGCCGATGCTGTTCCCCGGCCCGTGGCAGATCCTCGCCGAGGCCGACAAGCGCGACCCCGGCAACCGCGAGGCGTACCACCGCATGCTCCAGTTCGCCTACCACCGCAGGCCGGGCGCGCCGCTGACCGAGGCGGTCAACTTCGTGCACTGGGCGTCCGCCGCGGCGCCCGCGGGCTCGCCCCTGCACGTGCTCCCGCTGTACGTGCGCGTGGAGCGCTACCGCCGCGAGGGCGGCAGCGAGCGGGCGCTCGACCTGCACTGGATCGCGGAGGACGCGACGCGCGGCGCGCTGCGGGCGCTCCAGCTGTGGTTCGACCACACGCAGCCCGAAGCGGCCTCGCTGCTCGACCTCAACTACCTGGCGCACGCGCTGTGGGGCGCGCACCACTTCCACGACGCGGTGCGGGTGTTCGAGGCCCTCGACCCCTTCTACGCCGTCGTGCCGTGGACGTACCGCACCACGTCACCGGGCGACGCGGAGGCCGCCGCCGAGTCCTTCGTGCAGGCCCGGGCGCGCTGCTACCACGCCGCGCGGGGCCCCGGCCCGCGCGGCTGACCCACCTCTGTCCCCCCGCACCCCCGGCACCACCCTTCGTCACCCCCGTGACACACCCCTCACACCCCCGCACCCCCGCTCTCCCCGGAGGTTGATCCGTGTCCCGCACCACCGTGTCGAGTTCTGCCGCGATACCACCGCTCCCCGATGAGGAGCAGCGGCTCAGGGAACTCGGCTACCAGCCCGTCCTGGCCCGCCGCATGGGCGGCTTCGGCAACTTCGCCATCAGCTTCTCCGTCATCTCCATCCTGTCCGGCTGCATGACGCTGTACGGCTTCGGCCTCGGCACCGGCGGGCCCGCGGTGATGATGTGGGGCTGGGCCGGAGTCGGCCTGATGGTCCTGTTCGTGGGCCTGGCCCTGGCCGAGGTCACCAGCGCCTATCCGACCTCCGGCGCGCTCTACTACATGGCGGACCGGCTCGGCGGCAGGCGCTGGGGCTGGTACACGGGCTGGCTCAACCTCCTGGGCCTCCTCGGCGCGATCGCGGGCATCGACTACGGGGCGGCGCTGTTCAGCGGCGCCCTGCTGAGCATGCACACCGACTTCACGCCGACGGCGGGATCCACCTTCGTGATCTTCCTGGGCATCCTGTTCGCGCACGCGCTCCTGAACCTGTTCAACGTCCGGCTCGTCAGCCTCCTGAACTCCATCTCCGTGTGGTGGCACCTGGCGGGCGTCGCGGTGATCGTCGGCGTCCTCGCGATCGTCCCCGACTCGCACCAGTCGCCGTCGTTCGTGTTCGGCGAGTTCGTGAACGACACCGGCTGGTCGAGCCCGCTGTACGTGTGCATGATCGGCCTGCTGCTCGCCCAGTACACGTTCTCCGGCTACGACGCCTCCGCGCACCTGTCGGAGGAGACCTCCAACGCCTCCGTGACCGCCGCGCGCGGCATCGTGCGCGCCATCTGGGTCTCCTGGGTCGCCGGGTTCGTGCTGCTCGCCGGGCTCACCTTCGCCATCCAGGACTACGTCGGCACCCAGGAGAGCGCGACCGGCGTACCGCCCGCGCAGATCTTCATCGACGGGCTCGGCACCTCCGGCGCCACCGCGCTGCTGCTCATCGTGATCGTGGCCCAGCTGTTCTGCGGCAACGCCGAGACGGCCGCTGCCAGCCGCATGGTCTTCGCCTTCAGCCGCGACAACGCCCTGCCGGGCTCCGCGGTGTGGCGCAAGGTGAGCCCCAAGACGCAGGTGCCGGTGCCCGCCGTGTGGCTCTCGGTCGGCCTCGCGGGCGTCATCGCGCTGCCGTCGCTGTACTCGGAGACCGCGTACGGCGCCGTCACCGCCATCAACGTCATCGGCATCACGCCCGCCTACGCCATCCCGATCCTGCTGCGCCTGAAGGCGGGCGACCGGTTCCGGCCGGGGCCGTGGAACCTGGGCCGCTGGAGCAGGCCCGTGGGCTGGATCGCGGTGTGCTGGGTCGCCTTCGTGACGGTCCTTTTCTGCCTCCCGCAGTCCTCGCCGGTGAACGTCGACACCATGAACTACGCGTCCATCGCGCTCGCCGTGGTCCTGGTCCTCGCCACCATCTGGTGGTTCGTCGCCCGCCGCACCTACAACACCCCGGCCGCGTACGGCACGGACAAGGAGCAGGCGGAGATCGCCGAGGGCATCATCTAGCGCTCCTGCCGCGCGGGGCGGGGCCCGACCCCCGTCCGGGCCCCGTCCCGCTCCGCCCCTGCCCTCGCTCCAGTCAACTGGCGTACGCCGGCGCGGAGTGAGGAATTCGACCACGTTCGAATTGGCCGGGTTCCGCGTCGCGCGCGCCACGGGCGGCGCCTAGCATCCGGTGACGTGATCCACGCGCATCTGGACGCGGAGTCCGTCGGCCGGATCCGGCTCGCGATATCCCCGGTGAACGAGGCCGTCTGGTGGCTGCGGTACGCCGTGAGCGGCGGGCGGCACCCGGTGTTCGGCGACCCGGGGGCCGCGGCCCGCTGGGCGCTGCGCCGCCCCGACGTGCGCCTGGTCGCCCAGTGTCTGTCCGTGCCGGGCGGGCCCACGTACATGCCGGACCTCCTGACGCCCAAACCCGCCGTGGGGCCCGCCCGTCGGGCGTTCGCCGAGCAGGTGCAGGCCATCGGCGGCACCCCGCCGGAGGAGGCCGCGTTCCAGGTGTGCGAGATGCGCTTCCTGAACGGGCCCGTGCCCGGGGACGTGCTGGACGCGGTGGAGTCGGGCACCTTCGCGGAGCGGGCGGCCAACGGCCTGCGCGAGTTCTGGCAGGACGCCGTCGCCGACGGCTGGTGCGGCCTGAAGTCGGTGCTCGACGCCGATCTGGCCGCCCGCGCCGCGGAGTTGGCCACGCACGGCGTCGGCCACGTGCTCAGGTCCCTGCACTCCGACGTCACCTGGGCCGACGGCTGTCTGACGGTCCGCAAGAACTACGAAGAGACCGTCCGCTTCCAGGGCGCCGAGTTGGTCCTGGCCCCCATGGCGGCGTCCTGGCCCCGGGTCAGCGTGCAGGTGGGCGCGCCGGGCAACGCGGTGCTCGGATACCCGGCGACGGGCATCGGCGCAGCCGCCGACCGGCCCCGGCGCCCGGCCGTGTCCCGGCTCCTCGGCAGGAGCCGGGCCGCGCTGCTCGGCGATCTCTCCGCGCCCCGCACCACGGGCGAACTCGCCGCCCGGCACCGGCTCGCGCCCGCCACGGTCTCCTACCACCTGGGCGTGCTGCACCGCTCGGGCCTGGTCCTGCGCGAGCGCGACCGGAACGTGGTCCTCTACCGCAGGAGCGCGGAGGGCGACGCGCTGCTCGGCGGCTGAGGCCCGGCGGCTCCCCCGCGCGCCGCCGCGCCCGCCGCGACGAGGAGGTCCGCCGTCGCGGCGTGGGAGCCCGCCCGCGCCCAGTCCAGCGGGGACCAGCCCGTGCCGCCGTCCTCGCGGAGGTTCGGGTCCGCGCCGTGCGCCAGCAGTTCGCGCACGGTCGCGGTGTGCCCCCAACAGGCCGCCGCGCACAGGGGCGTGCCCTCCGCGCCGAGCCCGGCGCTCTCGGCGTCCGGGGCGGCCCCCGCCCTCAGGAGCACCCGGGCGACCCCCGTCCTGCCGTTCACGGAAGCCTCGTACAGCGGGGTGGTGCCCTCGCTGTCGGGGCGCCCCGGGTCGGCCCCGGACCGCAGCAGCGCCCTGGCCCGAGAGGCGTCGCCCGCCCTGATGGCCTCGAAGAGACGACGGGAGTACTTCTTTCGCTTGCGTTGGTTCACGGGGCCGAGGCTAAGGGCCGGGCAGCGGGCGTGACCAGCGAATTCAGTCGTCGAAGCGCTCCGTGTACGCCTCGGTCGGCGGGTAGGGCGACGACCTGGTCATCCCCGCCGACCAGAAGCTCGAGGTGCCCGGGACGCGCGCGACGTCGTTGACGTACGGCGAAGGGGCGGGGCCCGCGGGGCCGCGCACGACGGTCCAGGTCCCCGCGTCGTGGCGCAGATACGTACTGCGGCTCTGGTCCTGGTAGTTCCAGGCCGAGATCCACGCCGGGCGGCCCTGGGCGTCGCCCGCGATCGAGGACAGCGAGCCGAGCGTGAAGCCCGCCTCGACCGGGTTCCAGGCGGAGCCGTCCCAGTGCCGCAGGATGGGGTTGCCGGGACGGCCCGGCGGTCCGCCGACGCCGAACTCGTTGCCCACCGCCCAGACGTCGTCCGCGGCGACCGCGTGCACGTCGGCGATGGTCTGCCGGAGCCCGGCCAGCGGCGGCAGCACCGTCCACGAGCCGTTCCAGCGGGCCACGAAACCCGCCCAGCCGCCGCCCGCCGCCTGGTCTCCGCACACCCAGACCTCGTCCGGCGCGCGCACCACCACCCGGTACAGGTTCACGCCCGCCGCGGGCAGCGGGTCGAGCCAGCGCCACCGCTGCCCGTCCCCGAGCAGCAGCCGGGCCGAGCCGCCCCGGGTGCCGCTGATCCACACCCGCCGGTCGGGGCCGACGGCCACCGCGCTCAGCCGCACGTCCGGCTCGCCCTTGCCGGGGAACGCGGCTTCCCGCCAGGTGGTCCGGTCCCAGCGGAGCAGCGGGCTGGCGCTGCCGGTGGGCGCGCCCACGCTCCACGCCGCGTCGGCGCAGACCCCGGCGACGTCGCTCAGGCGCCCCGCGTAGGCCAGGTGGGACAGGTCGGTCCTGGCCCAGGCGCTGCCGTTCCAGACCATGGCGAGGGCCCGCGCGGGCGACGAGGTGCCCTGGGCCTCCTCGCCCACGGCCCAGGCGAGGCCGGGCCCGGCGGCGGCGATCCGGCGCAGCTGCGCGGCCGGGGTGCTGCCGGGCGCGGGCACCGCCTGCCAGCCCCCGGCGCGCGGCGCCGGCGCGGCGGCGCGCGCCGCGGCCGGGCCGAGCGCGATCCCCGACAGCGCACCGAGCGTCCCTGACACGAATCGCCTTCGTCTCACGACTGGTCCCCTCCCCACGGGCCGGGCGGACGGAAGGGACCACAGTGGGCCGTCACGAGGGGCGGGGTCTAGGTACGCGGGTGACAAACCGGGGCACCCGCGGACTGCCCTACGGCTCGCGGTCGTTGAGGATGCGCTGGAACAGCCGGTGGTCCTGCCAGGCGCCGTTGATGTGCAGATAGGCGGGGGCGAGGCCGTACTCCGTGAAGCCGCACTTGGCGAGCACCCGCTGCGAGGCCGCGTTGTGCAGGAGGGTGCCCGCCTCCAGGCGGTGCAGCCGCAGATCGGCGTCGGCGGCCGCGCACACCGCGGTCACGGCGGCGGTGGCCAGGCCGCGCCCGGCGTAGCCCACGTCGGTCCAGTAGCCGAGGTTGGCGCTGTGGAGCGGGCCGCGGACGATCTGGGAGAGGGCGATGCCCCCGGCGACGACGGGGGCATCGCCCGCGCCCGCCCCGGACTCGTCCCACAGCAGCCAGCGCGCCCGCTGCCCCTCCGCGCGCTCCTGCTCGTACGCGCGCAGGAGCGCGAGCTGCCCGGCCGTCGTGAAGAACTCGGGCGGGCGCCGCGGGTCCCACGGGCCGAGGTGCGCGCGGCTGCGGTCGTGGGCGCGGGCGAGGGCCTCGGCGTCCGCCGTGGTCGACGGGCGCAGGACGATGTCGTCGGTGAGCCGGACGGTGCGCAGTTCCACGGTGTGTTCCCCCTGTTCCCCCTCGCCCGCCATCGCTCCCGTCACATCCCGCCCGCGACGCGGAGCACCGCGCCCGTCGTGTACGAGGCGTCGTCCGACAGGAGCCACGACACGGCGCCCGTGATCTCCTCGGGGCGGCCGGAGCGGCCCATGGGGATGAGGTCGGCGAGCTTCGCCGGGCGCTGCGGGTCCTCGTGGAACTCGGTCCAGATGATGCCCGGGGCCACGCAGTTGACGCGGATGCCGAGGCCCGCGACCTCCTTGGCGAGGCCGACGGTCATGGCGTCCGTGGCGGCCTTCGTGGCGGCGTAGTGGACGTACTGGCCGGGGCTGCCGAGGGTGGCGGCGGCCGAGGAGACGTTCACGATCGCGCCGCCGCCGGTGCGGGTCATGTCGCGCACGGCGCGGCGGGCGCAGAGCAGATAGCCGAGGACGTTCACGTCGAGGGCGCGGCGCATGCCCTGCGCGTCGGCGTCGGCGAGGGGGCCGTTGGGGCCGCTGACGCCCGCGTTGTTCACCAGGCCCGTGACCGGGCCGAGTTCGGCGGCTGCGGTGTCGAAGAGCCGGTCCACGTCGCGCTCGTCCGCCGTGTCGAGGGCGACGGTGACGCAGCGGCGGCCGGCCGCGCGGACGGCCGCCGCGGCCTTCCCTGCGGCCTCGGCGTCCGAGCGGTAGCCGATGGCTATGTCGTGCCCGTCCTGGGCGAGCCGCAGGGCGACGGCGGCGCCGATGCCGCGGCTGCCGCCGGTGATGACCGTCACGTTCACGGGTGCCTCCGACCGTCCGGGATCTTGTCGCCGCAGTGTAGGCACAGCCGTGCGACCCCGGGGTCGCGGGCGGACGAGCGGGAGAAGGGGCCCGCTCGCCCGCCCGCTCGGCTCACGGGGCGAGGCACCCCGTGGCCGGCACCTCGGCCGGGACGCCGGGACCGGCGAGGTCCACGAGGCCCGTCACCTCCTGGACGGCGCAGTCGACGGTGGCCACCGGGTCCGGGACGGCACTCGCGGGCGCGGCGAGGGCCCCGAGGACAGCGAGCGTTCCGACGGCGAGGGCAGCGATACGGCGCATGAACAGCCTTTCTGCGGACGAGACGGGTGATCTCCGCAGGGCTGCCCGCCGGGTTGTCCCGGTATCCGCCCCGTCACCCGGAAGAGGCCGCTGAATCGATCCCGCACGGGGCGCGGGACGCGGGACGCGAGGCGCGCGGGGCGCGGGGCGCGCTACACCTTCTCGGGTGCCTCGGGCGCCGCCTGTTCGGCCGGGAGGCTGTCCATGAAGGAGCTCACCGAGAACACCGCGTTGCCGGGGCCCGCGGGGCCGTATCCGGGCGGCGAGGAGAGCCCGAACTCGGCCATCGTCGCGCGGTACTCCTGGAGGAGCCGCACATGGTACTCCAGCGGCGCGCCCAGCGGGTTGGCCTTGCCGAGCGGCGTCGTGGGCTCCGGGCACCAGGTGGTGAAGCGGGGCGTGATGCCGTGCGCCATGAAGTAGCGCAGGCCCTCGACGGTGGAGTCGATGGCCTCGTTCACCGTCTTGAAGCCGAACGGCTCGGCCATCTCGACCCCCGCGACGAAGTTCGGGATGACGTTGCGCGCCCCGAAGACCTCGGCGGAGTCGAGGATGCGGCGGTGCCACTCGTCGCGGCCGACGTAGCGCTCCTTGCCGGGGCAGTACAGCTCGAAGAGGCGGCGGTCCCACACCTCGTAGTTCGGGTGGTAGATGCGCACGCCGTAGTCGTGGAAGCGCTGGACGTCCTCCTTGGGCAGCGCCTGGGCGACGACCTTGCCGATCCAGCGGCCGGGGAAGCGCTCCTCGATGGCCTTGGCGTACTGGCCGTAGAAGTCGGCCTCGTCCTTGCCGCCGATCTGCGAGGTGACGGCGCCACCGGTGAGCGTGTACGCCGTGGAGGCCTTCGCGGTGTCGTACTTGTCGATGATCTCCAGCGCCTCCAGGACCTCCTCGACGGGCTTGACGCCCGTGTAGGGGCGGCCCGCCGCCTTGTGCTGGCGCCAGTTGTGGTTGATGTCGCAGTACTGGCACTCCTCCTTGGCGCCGAAGTACTGGCAGACCCGGAAGACCGTGAGGTAGATCAGGTAGCCCCACTGGATGGTGGGCGCGACCTCCATGACCGACTTGCCGTTCGCGAGCTTGTGCCGGTAGTACTCCGGCATCGGCGGCACGCCGACGTCGGAGATGCGCTGACCGTCCAGGTAGAGGCCGAGCACGCCGTCCTCGTCGGCGGCCACGCGGTACGGGGACGACGGGTTGACGCGCACCGAGACCACGGTGCGGCGCAGCTCGTAGGGGCCGCCGGTGAGGACGATCTCCTCCGGCGGGCGGCGCAGCGCGGCGGCGCCCAGCTCGGGCAGGGTGCCGTGGTCGAAGGAGAAGATGAAGTACGACTTCGGCTTGACGTCGCCGGAGGCCTCGTTCGCGCTGTCGCTGAGCGCCGACTCGTCGAAGGCGACGCCACCGCGCAGCAGGTCCTCCTTGATCACGGCCTCGCGCGGCACCAGCGGATGCCGCTGCATGAGTCCTTCGATCAACTCCGTACGCCTGGGCATGGGGCGGGCACCTCGGATCCTGTCGGGGCTTGACTTGTTTGACGGGTTCAGCCTGTTTTGCCGGTTTTTGCGGTGTGTACGGGATCGCCGTGCACGGGGTCCACGCTAATACCGGCGCGCTCCGCATCGAATCCGGCTCCGGTCCCGGGCGCCCGGAGGCGTCCGGGCCGCGCGCGGGAGAGGGCTCGGCGCCGGGCGCGCCACCGCGCTCCGGCAGCGGGCCCGTGCCGCGGGAACCCGGGCGGCGGGCCCGCGCGTTCTCCCGTCAGCGCCCGGCCGAGACGGGCACCCCGACCCGACCCCCAGGCGGCGCCCATGATCGAGCTGGTCCCGGGAGGCAATACGCCCCTGCCCGACGGCACCCTGACGCTGCGCGTGCCCGGCCCCTTCGACCTGTCCGCCCTGATCACCGACGACGGCGGCAAGGTGGCGGGCGACGCCGACTTCGTGTTCTACAACCAGCCCGCGGCCCCGGGCGCCCGCATCGCCGGGGACACGCTGACGGTCCAGGCGCACCGCCTTCGCCCCGGCGCGAGCCGCGTCACCCTGGTGGTCAGCCCGGCCGAGCCCGACACGCCCCTGGGGCGGCTGCCCTCGATCGCGCTCCAGGTCGGCGGCCCGCGCGGGGAGCCGGTCGCGCGCTTCGCGCCGCCGCGTCCGCGCCAGGAGACCGTGCTGCTGCTCGCCGAGATCTACCGCCGCGGCACCGCGTGGAAGCTGCGCGCGATAGGCCAGGGCTATGCGGAGGGGCTCGCGGGGGTGGCGCGGGACTTCGGCCTGGAGGTGACGGAGGAGCCCGCCGCGGTGGACGGGGCCGGCCCGGCGGGCGCCGCGGCGGGCGGGCGCGGCCCCGCGAGCGAGGCCGTCACCGTCGTCATGCCCCGGCCCCGCGCCACGACGGCGCCCACCGCCCCACCGCCTCCGGCGCACGCACCCGCGTCCGGCGGCGGCTCGGCGCCCCCGGGCCCGCTCCAGGACTTCGTCACCCGGGTGAACTCCGCGCGCGGGGCCGCCGGTGCCCCGCCCGTGCGGTGGGACGCCCGCCTCGCCGAGGCCGCCCGTGCGCACGCGGCGGGCATGGCGGCGTGCGGGGCGCTCGGCTCCGAGAGCGCGGACGGCACCTCGCTGTACCAGCGCGCGGCGGCCGAAGGCTATGCGTATCTCACGATCGGCGAGCACCTCGTGTCCGGGCCGCCCACCCCGGCCGACCTCCTCGACTACTGCCTCGGCGACGGCCGCTCCCGGCACACGGTCCTGGACCGGGCCTACACCCACGTCGGCCTGGGGCAGGTGCCGGACCCGCGCTCCGGTGACGTGTTCTGGACGGCGCTGTGGGCCGAGCCGTTCACCCCGCAGGGCCTCGCCCGGTGCACGGCCGAGGTGCTCGCGCTCACCAACGGCCACCGCGCGGCCGCCGGGCTGCGGCCCCTCACGCCGGACCCCTGCCTCACCGCGGCGGCGCAGGCCCACAGCGCGGACATGATCGCCCGCGCCTTCTACGCCCACACCGCCCCGGACGGCAGCGAGCCCTGGCACCGCGCCGCGGCGGCGGGCAGCCGCCACCGCGCGGTCGGGGAGAACATCGCCTGCGGCCAGCGTTCGCCCGCCGAGGTCGTCGAGGGCTGGATGAACAGCCCGGGACACCGGGCGAACATCCTCAAGCCCTCGTTCACGCACCTCGGCGTCGGCTTCGCGGGCGGGGGCTCGGCGGGCACGTACTGGACGCAGTTGTTCGGGGGCTGACCGTGCGGTGCCGCGCACCCTTCGGCGGCCTCGACCGGGGTCTAGACCGGGACGGGTACCCCCTCGCGTGCCGAGGCGTACCCCGCCGTCACGATCCGCAGGGTGCGCAGGGCCGCTTCGCCGTCGGGGACGGTGACGCCGTCCTGGTCGGGGCCGAAGAGGAACGCGCGGAGCATGCGCGCGTCCAGGTCCACGCCGTAGGGCAGTTCGACACCGCGGCCGAGGCGTTCGCTGAAGCCGTGCACCTTCTGGTCGAAGGCGTCCATCTCCAGGGTCGCGCGCTCGCCGACGACCGTGAGTTCCAGGCCGCCCCAGGAAGGGTGGGAGCGCGGGTGGGACCAGCTGCAGTCGATGGTGGCGACGGCGCCGTTGTCGTAGGTGACGGTGACCAGGCCGCTGGTCTCGACGGGGACCTCGTCCGCGTGGAGGAGGTTGTTGGTCTGCGCGTACACCTCCACGGCACGGGCCCCGAACAGGTCGTCGAGCAGGTCGGCGATGTGGACGGTGTGGTCCATCAGGGCGCCGCCGCCCGCGAGCGAGGGGTCGGCGAACCAGCGGCGGGCGCGGGTGGGCATGTGCCCGTTGTTCGCACCGGACACGGCGAGCACCCGGCCCGTGTCGCCCGCGGCCACGGCGCGTTTGACGGCCGCGTACGCCGGGCTGAAGCGCACCGGGTGCGCGACCGCGAGGCGCACCCCGGCGGCGCGGCACGCGGCGACCATCGCCTCGCCGTCGGCCACGGTGGCCGCGAGCGGCTTCTCGCACAGCACGTCGACGCCGTGTGCGGCGGCCAGCTCCACGAGCGGGCGGTGGCGCGCGTTCTCCGAGCAGACCACCACGGCGTCGGGCCGCCGGGCGAAGGCCTCCTCGTACGTGTCGGCGTACGGGACGTCGAGGGACGCGGCGCACGCGCGGCCGCGCACCTCGCCGGGCGCGGCGGACGCGGCGTCCGGGTCGCTGCCGAGCACCTCCACGCCCGGCATGTCCCGCAGCAGCCGCAGATACGCGACCGCGTGGACGTGGGCGAACGACAGGACGGCGACCTTCATCGGGTGTACTCCTCCAGCTCCACGGCCCGCCCGGTGCGGCTCGACTCGATGGCGGCCCGCGCGACGCGCACCGCCGCCACGCCGTCGTCGGCGCGCACCCGGGGCACGAGCCCGGGATCGTCCCAGGACGCGGCGAACTCGCGCAGCTGGGTGAGGTAGGGGCTCTCGTTCATGGGGGTCGACGGGATGCCCTCGTTCGGGGCGCGCACGCCCTGCGCGGTGATGCGGAAGCCGGGCACGGCCGCCGAGTCGTGGTGCAGCAGCCCGTCGGACCCGGCGACCCGGAACGTCGTGCGGAACGGCTGGTCCGGCAGCCCCCACAACCCGTCCACCTGGCTGATCGCGCCGGAGGCGTGGGTGAGGACCGCGGTGGCGGTGACGACCTCGGCGGGGGTGCCGGTGGCCAGCTCGGTGCCGCGCGTGCGGGCGTGCACGCGGACGACGTCGCCCGCGATCCAGCGGGCGATGTCGATGTCGTGCACCATCAGGTCCATCAGGACCCCGCCGGACTGCGCGGGGTCCCCGAACCAGGGCGCCCACTGCGGGCGCGCGGCGGCCCGGGTGAAGCGAAGGACGGCGACCCGGCCGAGGTCACCGCGGACGACGGCGTCGCGCAGGGCGGCGTACGCCGGGAAGTACCGCACGACGTGCGCGGGGTGCAGCCGGACGCCCGCGGTGGCGGCGGCCGCCGCCATCCGCTCGGCGTCGGCGGCCGTCAGGGCGAGCGGCTTCTCGCACACGACGTGCCGTCCCGCGGCGATCGCGGCGAGCACGAGCTCTCTGTGGGTGGGCGTGGGGGTGCAGACGTCGACGGCGCGGGAGCGCTCCAGGAGCGCGTCGAGGGTGGGCACGGCGGTGACGGGGTGGCCGCGCCCGGCGTACTCGGCGGCGAGCTTCTCGCCCGAGCCGTCCTGGGTGTGGACGACGACGGTGGCGCCGAGGTCCAGCCAGCCGGGCAGATGGGCGCGGGCGATGCCGCCCGCGCCGAGCAGACCGATGGAAAGCGGTGACATCAGGGCGGTGGCCCCTCTCTGGACGACTGCGGTGTGGTTCCCGTGCGGCGACGGGGTGGGCATCACGTCAACTCCGCGGCACCGTCATCCCTTCACTCCGGAGGCGGCGACGCTCTGGACGAAGTGCCGCTGGAGGACGACGTAGACGAGCAGCATGGGCAGGCTCGCGATCAGGGAACCGGCCATCATCACCGGGTAGTTGGTCTCGTACTGGCCTTCCAGGGAGGTCAGTCCCGCGCTGATGGGCATGGCTTCGGGGTCGGTGTTGACGATCAGCGGCCACAGCAGGTCGTTCCAGGCCGCCATGGCGGTGATGACGGCGAGCGCGGCGAGGGCGGGCCGGATCAGCGGCAGCATGACGGACCAGAAGATGCGGAAGGAGCCCGCGCCGTCGATGCGGGCGGCCTCCTCCAGCTCCCTGGGCAGCGCGAGGAAGGCCTGGCGCAGCAGGAAGGTGCCGAAGGCGCTGAACATGCCGGGCAGGAAGAGCGCGGGCGCCGAGTTCAGGAGCCCGAGGCTCTGGATGATGTCGTACTGCGGCAGGACGAGCAGGGAGCTGGGCACCATCAGGACGGAGAGGAAGAGCCCGAACAGCGCGTCGCGGCCGCGGAAGCGCATCCGCGCGAACGCGTAGGCGGCCAGGGAGCAGAACACGAGCTGGCCCGCCGTGCGGCCCAGGGTGTTCAGGGCGCTGTTGGTGAGCATCTCGCGGAACGGCAGCGCCGTGAACACCTCGTCGAAGCTCGCCCACCTCCAGTCGTCGGGCAGGAACGTCGGCGGGACGCGGGAGACCTCGGCGAGCGACTTCAGGGCGGTGAGGAGCTGCCAGCAGAACGGGAAGACCATCACCAGCGCGCCGAGCCCGAGCGCGAGGTGGGTCGCGACCGACCCCGGCAGGAACCGGGGGCGACGGGAACGCCCGGCACCTGACGTCACATCACTTTCTGGGCCCACAGGGCCTGTTGGGCGTGTGGCAGTCGTGTCACCCATAGTGCACCCACCTCCTCTGGAGCCGGAACTGGAGATATGTGAGGGCCGCGATGAGCAGCATCAGGAGGAAGGCGAGGGCGGCCGCGGCGCCCTGGGCGTTCTCGGTGAACGCCCACTTGTAGAAGAGGCCCACGACGGACTGGGTGTCGCCGACCGCGGGGTTCTTCTCGCCCATCATGATGTAGATCAGGTCGAAGACCTGGAGCGACTGGATCATGCAGATCACGGACGCGAAGAAGATCGTGGGGCTGAGCAGCGGCAGCGTGATGGTGAAGAAGCGCCGCACCGCGCCCGCGCCGTCCAGCTCGGCGGCCTCGTAGTAGTCCCGGGGGATGCCCTTGATGCCCGCCATGAAGATGATCAAGTAGTAGCCGGTGGTCGACCAGACCATGACGGCGCCGATGGCGAAGACGGCCGTCGAGGGGTCGGATACCCAGTAGTGGCGGTCCACGCCGAACCAGCCGAGGATCTCGTTGAGGAGCCCGAAGTCGCCGTTGTAGAGCCAGTTCCAGACCAGGCCGACGGCCACGGGCAGGGTCACGAACGGCACGAAGTACAGGGCGCGGTAGAGCGGGACGGCGCGCAGCCCGCGGCGGTTGAGCAGCGAGGCGACGACGAGGGCGAGGGGCAGCGCGGTCAGGCCGATGCCGCAGTAGACGAGGGTGTTGCCGAGCGCCTGCCAGACCGTGACGTCCTTGACGACGCGCGCGTAGTTGTCCCCGCCGATCCAGGTGTGCCCGCCGAAGGGGCCGAACTCGGTGAAGCTGAAGTAGAAGGTCTGGATCATCGGCCAGAAGTAGAAGAGGGCGAAGCCGAGGCCGAGGGGCGCGACGAACAGGTACGCGGCGCGCTGGTTCCGGCTCGCGGGGCCGGTGCCCCCGGCCCGGGCGGCGCGCCGGTCGGCCGCCTTCGCGGCGGCGGTCGCGGGGAAGACGCTCATCGGTCGCGCTCCTCCTTCAGGGCCCGGTCCATCTGCTCGCCCAGGGTGCGCGCGGCGGACTCGATCCCGCCCTTGCCGCTGAACGCGGCTCCGAGGAGCGGATATTGGAGGTTCTCCCAGACGGCGGTGTTCTTCGAGCTGGGGTAGGGCACGGCGTACTTCTTCATGGCGATGAAGTTCCGCAGGTCGAACTCCGGCATCGAGCGGATCCAGGCGTCCTGGGTGCCGGCGTGACTGGAGATCGTCACCCCCGAACCCGCCTGGATCTCGGCGGCCTCGCGGCCCGCCATGAAGTGCACGAACTTCCAGGCGGCAGCCTTGTTGTCGCTCTTGGCGGAGACCACGTTCGCCAGGCCGTGGATGACGGTGGCGCGCTCGCGGCCCTTGGGCAGGACCGTGACGCCCGCGTGGTCCTTGAGGGCGGGCACGGCGTACATCTGCCCGGCCATCGCCGACAGGTCGTACACCATGGCGGTCTTCTCCGACCAGAAGCGGACCCGGCCGATGTTCTCCACCATCGCGCTCTGCGGCGGCGACCAGCCCCGGTCGATCATGTCGGTGAGGAAGCGGAGGCCCTCGACGGTCCGGTCGTCGCCGAAGCCGGAGTGCCCGTCGCGCAGGACGTAGCCGCCCGCTCCGTACACGCAGGGGTAGATGACGATCTGGCGCTGCATCTCGGCGGCGAAGCCGTGCACGCGCTGGTGCGGGTCGGTCAGCTCGGCGGCCGCGGCGCGCAGATCGTTCCACGTCCAGGTGGAGTCGGGGTAGGGGACGCGCGCCTTGTCGAAGAGGGCCTTGTTGTACCAGAGCCCGATGGTGTCGAAGTCCTTCGGGATGCCGTACTGAGTTCCGTCGTAGGCGTAGAGCCGGACCAGCTGCGCCGGGTGGCGGTCCAGCGGGGTGGCGTCGCGTGCGATGCGCTCGGAGAGGGGCTCCAGGACGCCGTGGGCCGCGTACAGCTGGAAGTTGACGGCGTTCATCCAGAACACGTCGGGGGCGGTGCCGCCGCGCATCGAGGTCTTCAGGGTGGTCCAGTAGCTGGCCCACGGGGTGAGCTCGATGCGCACGGATATCCCGGGGTTGCGCCGCTGGAAGGCCGCGATGATCCGCTTCATGCCCGGCACCTGCGCCGGGTCCCACATGCCGTACGAGAGCGTGCCGCGGCCGCCGCCTTCGCTGCCGCCGCCGCCCTGGTCCGCGCAGGCGGCGAGCGCGGGCGCCGACGCCGCCGCAAGGCCAGAGCAGAGGAGGGTCCTCCTGCGCATACGTGCCTCCGCTTCGGGGGTGGGTTGGGGGCCGCCGGGCGTCGCCTAGTCGGCCGTGTCCGCGAGCAGTTCCTCCTCCACGAGGTCGAGGGCCTTGCGCACCGCGCCGAGGGCCACGCCGCGCTCGCCGAGGGAGCTGACCGCGATCCTCGGCACGTGCAGCGTCAGCGGACGCAGGCGCGTCTCCAGGAGCGGCACGAGGTGCGTGCCGAGCGGGGTCGCACCGCCGGTGAGCACGATCAGCTCGGGGTCGACGGCGAGCGCGAGGGCGGCGACGCCGGGCGTGAGCCGCTCGGCGAAGTCCCCGATGGCGGCGAGGGCGCGCGGTTCCGCGGCGTCCGCGGCGCGGGCGAGCGCGGCCACCTCGGACTCGCCGGGGCGCCGCGGGCCCGGCCAGGCCAGGGCCTCCTGCGCGGTGTCGAGGCCGAGCAGCGGCAGCAGGCCGAGCTCCCCCGCGCCGCCCCGGCCGCCGCGGTGCAGTTGCCCGCCGATGGTCAGGGCGCAGGAGACGCGGTGCCCGGTGAGGACGCACACGACGTCGCCCGCGAGCGTCGCGGCGCCCTGCCAGCGCTCGGCGAGGACGGCGAGGTTCACGTCGTTCTCCACGAGCGTGTGGCCCGGCTCGCCGTCGGAGAGCAGCCGCCGCAGGTCGACGCCGGACCATTCGGGCACGACGAAGGAGGTGAGGTAGCCGCCCGCGTCGACGACGCCGGGCACGCCGACGCAGCGCGCGAGGAGGGTGTCGCGGCGCACGGCGTGCGCGTCCAGGAAGGCGTCCATGGCGCGCTGGAGCAGATCGAGCCGGGGGCCGCCGCCCAGCTGCGGGTCGATGTCCGCGCGTTCGGCGGCGAGGACGGTGCCGCCGAGGTCGGCGAGGAGCAGCACCATCTTGTGCAGCCCTATGTCGGCGCCGAGGACGTAGCCGGCCTCGCTCCGGAAGCGGAACCGCCGCGCGGGACGGCCCCGCACGCGCTCCCCCGCCGCCGCCTCCGTGACCCAGGCCCGCGCGACGAGGTCCTCCAGGACGGCCTCGACGGTGGGCCGGGACAGGCCGGTGCCCGCGGCGAGTTCGGCGAGGGTCTGGGGGCTGCGGCGGTGCAGGGCGCGGAGGATGACGGTGGTGTTCAGACGGCGCAGACCGGCCAGGTCGTGTCCGCGCGTCCGTTTTCGCATCACTTCTGCACCCCGGAAGTCGTGGTGGAGGAGCCCCGCTGGCGGGTGGGAGCCCGTCGCCGCCGGGATTTGGTAGGAGAGTTGCAGAAAGAGCGAGCGCCGGGAAGACCCCGCGCGCGGACTTTCGCGCACGGGCCTTCGCGGGTGGACTCGCGGCGCACGGACTTCCCGTACGGACTTCCCGTACAGATTTCGTGTACGGACCTCGTGTACGGACCTCGTGTACGGACCTCGTGTACGAACCCTTGCGTACGGGGCCCTCATCCGCCAGTGCCCCGAACGTCCCCGCATCCCTGAGGAGTTACCGCATGGCAGCAGCGCCCTTCGATGCCCCCGACGCCGACGGCACCGACCCCGGTACCGCCATCGACACCGACACCGACACCGGGAGGCCCCATCCCGCCCGCGTCTACGACTGGTTCCTGGGCGGCACCCATCACTACCCGGCGGACGCGGAGTTCGGTTCGCGCATCGTGGAGCTCGACGCGACCGCCCGGTACGGCGCGCGGCACAACCGCTGGTTCATGCAGCGCGCGACGCGCCACCTCGCGGGCCCGGCCGGAGTGCGCCAGTTCCTCGACATCGGCAGCGGCATCCCGACGGAGCCGAACCTCCACCGCGTCGCGCAGGACCTCGCCCCCGAGGCGCGGGTCGTGTACGTGGACCACGACCCGCTGGTCCGCGTGCACGCGGCGGGGCTCCTCCGCGGGACCCGGGCCGGGGCCACGGCGTTCGTCGAGGCGGACGCGCGCGACCCCGGGCTGATCCTCGAACGCGCCGCGGAGGTCCTGGACCTCGCGCGCCCCGTCGCGCTCTCGCTCGTCGCCGTGACGCACTTCCTCACCGACGACGACGGGGCCCACGCGATCGTCGCCCGCCTCCTCGACGCGCTCGCGCCCGGCAGCCACCTGGTGCTCTCCCAGCTGTCGGGCGACCAGGAGACCGCGTGGGTCGGCGAGGCCGTGGACCAGTACACGACGGGCGGGGTCACGCTCGTGCCGCGCACGCGCGCGGAGACGGAGCGCTTCTTCACCGGGTGCGCGCTCCTCGCGCCGGGCCTGGTGCAGCCCCCGGACTGGCGGCCCGAACTGGGCGTCGGCGAGGCCAGGGACGGGACGCGGGTGCCGTTGTACGCGGGGGTGGGGCGGAAGGAGTGAGGTTCGGGTCACCTTGACGATAAGAAGGGGGCCCAATATCGTCGAGGTGACGAAAAACGGGGAGGTCCCACCATGGCCGACATCACCCGGCGCCTCGGCCTGCGCCATCTGCGCTCCGCGCCCACCGCCCACATCCGCCACCACCAGGGCGGCCGGCTGCGCCACGACGGGACGGGGCTCAGCTTCTGGTTCCGGCCGCTGAGCGCCGCCCTGTCCGAAGTGCCGGTCGACGACCGCGAGTTGGCGGTCCTCTTCCACGCCCGCACCGCCGACTTCCAGGACGTCACCGTGCAGGCCACCGTGACGTACCGGATCAGCGACCCGGCGCTCGCCGCCGCCCGCCTCGACTTCTCCGTGGACCCGGACACCGGCGCCTGGCGGTCCGCTCCCCTGGAGCAACTGTCCACGCTGCTCACCGAGTCGGCGCAGCAGCACGCCCTGGACCTCCTCGCCCGCACGCCGCTCGCGGCCGCGCTCGCCGACGGGGTCACGGCGGTCCGCGAGCGCGTCGCCGAGGGCCTCGCGGCCGAGCCCCGGCTGCCCGCGACGGGCCTCGACGTCGTCGCCGTACGCGTCGTCGCGATCCGGCCCGAGCCCGAGGTGGAGCGGGCCCTGCGCACCCCGGCGCGCGAGCGCGTGCAGCAGGACGCGGACCGGGCCACGTACGAGCGCCGGGCGGTGGCCGTCGAGCGCGAGCGCGCCATCGCCGAGAACGAGCTGGCGAGCCGCATCGAACTCGCCCGCCAGGAGGAGCGCCTGGTGGAGCAGCGCGGCACCAACGCGCGCCGCGAGGCCGAGGAGAACGCCGCCGCCGACGCCGTGCGCGCCGAGGCGGAGGCCGCCCGCACGGTGCGCATCGCGCGGGCCGACGCGGCGGCGGCCCGCGCCGTCGGCGAGGCCCGCGCGGCGGCGCAGACCGCCTGGCTCGCCGCGCACGCGAGCGCCGACGCGGCCACCCTGCACGCCCTGGCCGCCACCCGCCTCGCGGAGAACGTGCCGCGCATCGAGAGCCTCACGCTGTCGCCCGACGTCCTCACGGGGCTGCTCGCGAAGCTGGGCCGGGACTCCGGGAGCGGCGCGGGCGAGGGCACCGGGTCGTGAGCCTCGCGCCACGCGCCGTCCTCGTGCACCGGCGCACCGAGTACGAGGAGCTGATCGCCCGGCACGGCACGCACGGGCAGGCCGCGTTCTTCCTGTCCTCGCGCGGGCGCGCCGTCGAGGAGGTGGCCGAGCGGCACCGGCGCACCCGGCGCGCCCTCGCCGACACGGCGGCCGCGGTGCCGCTGCGCTGGCGGCAGACCCGGGTGGAGCGCGCGGACCTCGACCGGTTCCTGTTCGCGCCCGAGGACGTGGTGGTCGTGGTCGGGCAGGACGGGCTCGTCGCCAACGCGGCCAAGTACCTGACGGGCCAGCCCGTCATCGGCGTCGACGCCGAGCCGGGGCGCAACGCGGGCGTCCTCGTGCGGCACCGGGCCCGTGACACGGCGAAGCTGCTCCCGCACGCGGCGGCGGGCGCCCCCGGGGCCGCGGAGCTCACCCTGGCCGAGGCGGTCACCGACGACGGCCGGCGCCTGCGTGCCCTCAACGAGATCTACGTCGGGTCCGCCGGGCACCAGACCGCCCGCTACCGCATCGGCTCCGCGGCGGGCCCGGCGGCCCCGGAGACCCAGGCCTCGTCCGGCGTGGTCATCGGCACCGGCACCGGGGCCAGCGGCTGGCTGCGGTCGCTGTGGCCGCACCCGGACGGCGGCCCGCGGCCGCCGGGCCCGACCGACCCCCGCCTGCTGTGGTGCGTGCGCGAGGCCTGGCCCTCGCCCACGACCGGCACCACCCTGGTGCACGGCGAACTGGCGGCCGGTCAGCGCCTGTGGCTCACCGCCGAGTCGGACCGCCTGGTCGTCTTCGGCGACGGCATGGAGAACGACGCGCTGGAGCTCGGCTGGGGGCAGAGCGTGCGGGTGGGGGTGGCCCAGGGGGCGCTGCGCCTGGTCCTGTGAGGGCGGGGCCGGCGGGAAGATCGCAGGTGGGGCCCGGTGCGGAGGGGTCGTACGGGTAGGGCAGGATGGGCGGCCGTGTCACCGCGCGCAGACGTGCGCGCCACCGGCACGGAGCGAACCGGCCGACCACGGGAGCCCATTGATGGACCGAGCCCTCACCCTGCACGACCTGATGTTCGCCGGGATCGCCGTGGTCTGCGGCATCGCGGCCGCGCTGCTCTCGCGGACGACGCTGCGCTGGCTCGGCGTGCGCGCCACCCGCACCCGGTGGAGCGGCGACGACGTGATGGTCGACGCCGCGCGCGCCATCGTGCCGTGCGCCGCGATCGTCGCGGGCCTGGCCGCGGCGGCCGCCGCGCTGCCGCTGACGCCGCGCACCGGACGCAACGTCACGCTCGTCCTGACGGCGCTGCTGATCCTCGCCGCCACGGTCACCGCGGCGCGGATCGTGGCGGGGCTCGTCAAGTCCCTGGCACAGTCGCGCTCGGGCGTGGCGGGCTCGGCGACCATATTCGTCAACATCACGCGCGTCGTGGTGCTCGCGATCGGCTTCCTCGTCGTCCTGCAGACCCTCGGCGTGTCCATCGCGCCGCTGCTCACCGCCCTGGGCGTCGGCGGCCTCGCGGTGGCGCTCGCGCTCCAGGACACCCTCGCCAACCTCTTCGCGGGCGTGCACATCCTCGCCGCGAAGACCGTGCAGCCCGGTGACTACATCCGGCTGACCAGCGGCGAGGAGGGCTATGTCGTCGACATCAACTGGCGCAACACGGTGGTGCGCAACCTCTCCAACAACCTCGTGATCATCCCCAACGGCAAGCTCGCCGGCACCAACATGACCAACTACAGCCAGCCGGAGCAGGAGCTGTCGATCCTGGTGCAGGCGGGCGTCGGCTACGAGAGCGACCTGGACCAGGTCGAGCGCGTCACCATCGAGGTCGTCGACGAGGTGATGACCGAGATCACCGGTGCCCTGCCGCACCACGAGGCCGCGATCCGCTTCCACACCTTCGGCGACTCCCGGATCGGCTTCACGGTGATCCTGGGCGTGGGCGAGTTCAGCGACCAGTACCGGATCAAGCACGAGTTCATCAAGCGGCTGCACCGCCGCTACCGGGCCGAGGGCATCCCGGTCCCCGCGCCGACGCGGACCGTGACCGTCCGCCAGGGCGAGCTGCCGGTGACGATCCCCCATCAGCGGAGCTGATCGGATTTGTCGAAAGCCCTTGCATAAGCGGCGCTTTAGGGGTCGCAAAACGTTAGCAAGGGGGCATATTCGGCCGCATATGCCGAGTGAAGGTGTCCGGCCGGTCGAGCGGGGCAGGGCTTTGCCGCCGTACCGGGCCGGACCGACCCGCCACCGGCTCCCAAGTGCGACTTTTTCCAGCCGAACACCAAAAGTGATTGAAAAGTCACACCTTGTGGTCATGGGGTCACGAGAAGACGATCGGCCCTGTCCGATTCCGCTCTTCGTTTCCCTCCTGGGAGGTCCCCGTGAACGACCGCCTTTCGCTCGCACCGGATGCGGCACGGCAGCTCGCGACCGCGACCAAGACGGCACCGCAGATGCTCGGCACCACCCCGCGCTATCTGCTGCGCGCGCTGCCGTGGGTGGACCTCAAGTCCGGTGTGTACCGCGTCAACCGGCGCCGCACCTTCGTGCTGGGCGACGACCGCATAGCCACCCACACCGACGGCGGCTCCCCCCGCGTCGTCCCCGGCGACCTGCGCGAACTGCCCTATCTGCGCGAGGCCGACGAGTCCCTGCTGACCGAACTCGCCGACGCGTTCACCGAGGTGCGCTTCGAGCCCGGACAGGTCCTCGCGCAGGAGGGCGACCCCGCCGACCGCCTGTGGATCATCGTGCAGGGCCGCGCCGAGAAGCGCGTGACCGGGCGTTACGGCGAGGAGCAGCTCATCGACGTGATCGGTGACGGCCAGTTCTTCGACCTCGGCGCCTGGACCCGCGAGGAGGCCACGCCCTACCGCGTGCAGGCCCTCACCCCCGGCCTCGCCCTGTGCGCCGAGCGCCGCGCCCTCGCCGCCCTCGCCGACCGCGACGCGAACGTATGCGGCTCCCTGGCCGCCTACGCCTCCGGCAACGGCCTGCGGCCCGGCTCCGAGGTGCCCGTCGACCTCACGTCGGGCCACGTCGGCGAGCCCGACCTGCCCGCCACGTACGTCGACTACGAGGACACCCCGCGCGAGTACCACATGACGCTCGCGCAGACGATCCTGCGCGTGCACACCCGCGTCCACGACGTGTACAGCGGCGACTTCGACCAGACCCGCCAGCAGGCGCTGCTCACCATCGAGGCGCTGCGCGAGCGGCAGGAGGCGGCGCTGCTCAACCACCCCGAGTTCGGCCTCTTCCACAACGTGGCGCCGGGCCAGCGCGTGCAGACCCGCACCGGCTCGCCCACGCCCGACGACCTCGACGAGCTGCTCGCCCGGGTGTGGAAGCAGCCCGGCTACTTCCTCGCGCACCCCAAGGCCATAGCCGCGTTCGGGCGCGAGTGTACGCGGCGGGGCGTGCCCCCGGTCACCGACAACAGGTTCGGCAGCCCGCTGCTGACCTGGCGCGGGGTGCCGCTGATCCCCTCCGACAAGGTGCCCTTCAGCAACGGCGTACGGACGGACGGCGCCGGCGGCTCGGCCGCGGCCGTCGGCACCACGGAGATCCTCCTGATGCGCCTGGGCGAGGCCGACCGCGGCGTCGTGGGCCTGCGCCCCGCCGAGGTCTCCGACGAGGTCGAGCCCGGTCTGTCGATGCGGAACATGGGCACCGACCAGAAGGGCATCACCTCGTACCTGATGACGGCGTACTTCAACACGGCGGTCCTGGTCGAGGACGCCATCGCCGTGCTCCAGAACGTCGAGGTGAACAACTACCATGACTACTCCTGACGTTCCCGACCTCAGGGCCCTGCTGCGGGCACCCGCGCAGACGCCCGCACAGGTGCCCGCGGCGGTGCCGACACCGGTTCCGGCCGACGTGCCCGCCGTCACGGCGCCCGGGACGCCCACGACGCCCGGGATGCCCGGGATGCCCACCGCCCCGGCGCAGCTGTCCGGAGCTCCGGCCGCGGTACCCGGCGTTCCGGCCGCAGTACCCGGCGTTCCGGCCGTGGTGCCCGCGCAGACGCCCGCCGCCCCGGCCCCGGTGCCCACGGCGTCCCCCGAGGACGCCCTCGCGGCCCTGCCCACCACCGCGCCCGGCGGCTTCAGCCCCGAGCAGGCCCGCAAGGACGTCCCGATCCTGCACCGGACGGTGAACGGGCACCCCCTGGTCTGGCTCGACAACGGGGCCACCACCCAGAAGCCCCGCCAGGTCATCGAGGCCCTCTCCGCGTACTACGGCGCGGCCAACTCCAACATCCACCGGGGCGCGCACACCATGGCGCGCGAGGCCACCGAGCTGTACGAGGCGGGCCGCACGGCGGTCGCGGAGTTCCTCGGCGCGCCGTCGCCGGAGAACATCGCCTTCGTCCGGGGCACCACCGAGGGCATCAACCTGGTGGCGCAGAGCTGGGGCCGCTCCGTGCTGCAACCGGGCGACGAGATCCTCGTACCGGTCCTGGAGCACCACTCCAACATCGTCCCCTGGCAGCTCCTGGCGAAGGAGACCCACGCGCGCGTGGTCCCGGTGCCGCTCACGCCCGAGGGGGAGATCGACCAGAGGGCGTACGCCGACCTGCTCTCCGCGCGCACCCAGCTCGTGGTGGTCAGCCAGGCGTCGAACGTCCTCGGCACCGTGCCGCCGGTCGCGGAGATGGCTGCGCTCGCCCACCGCTATGACGCGCGGGTCCTCGTGGACGGCGCGCAGGCGGTGGCCCACATGCCGGTGGACGTCCAGCGGTTGGGCGCGGACTTCTACGTGTTCTCCGGGCACAAGCTGTTCGCCCCGACGGGCATCGGCGCCCTGTACACGGCGCCCGGGATGACGGAGACGATGCGCCCGTGGCAGGGCGGCGGCAACATGATCGAGTCGGTGAGCTTCGAGCGGACGACGTTCGCGCCGATGCCGCACCTCCTGGAGGCGGGCACCGGCCACATCTCCGGCGTGGTCGGGCTCCTGGCGGCGATCGACTGGCTGCGCTCCTTCGACCGGGAGGCCGTCGCCGCGTACGAGAACGCGCTCATGACGTACGCGGCGCAGGCCATGGCGACGGTCCCCGGCCTTGAGGTGATCGGCTCCGCGGCCGAGCGGATCGCGGTGCTCACCTTCACGCTCGCGGGCCACGACCCGGCCTCGGTCGCGGACTGGCTCGACCGGGACGGGATCGCCGTGCGCGCGGGCCACCACTGCGCGCAGCCCGCGCTGGCGCACTACGGCCTGGAGTCCGCCGCCCGCGCCTCGTTCGCGCTCTACAACACCTCCGACGAGGTGGACCAGTTGGTGGCGTCCCTGCGCCGGATGCAGGCCGGGGCCTGAGCGGCGCGGCGACGCCCGGGGCCCGGGCCGCCGTCACCGCGTGGGGCGGCGGCTGCGGGTCCTGAAGTGGAACACGACCAGACCGACGAGGGCGAAGAACGCCGCCCAGGCGAGACCGAGCCCGAGGTAGCGCCACAGGACGGTGTCGCCGAGCGCGCCGCCCGCGGAGAACTGCATCGGCCCGAACGACGGGAAGTACTGCAGGACCGGCTTGTTGGCGGCCGGGTTGCCGAGCGGGTTCTGCAGGAACGTGTCGGTGAGCCCGCCCATGATGATGAGGAAGAACCCCTCCAGGTCGTTCCTGACCAGGACGCCGAGGAGCAGGCCGAGCGAGCCGTAGGTGAGGGTCATGGCCAGGAAGCCGGCGAGGATCGTGGCCCAGCCGGTGAAGCCGGGGCGCCAGTAGAGCAGCAGGGCGAGTGCGGTGTAGAGGGCGATGGTGCCCGCGACGATGGCGATGGCCAGCATCTTGGCGCCGATCAGGGTGGACTGGCGGTATCCGGCGAAGGCCAGGCGCCGGTCGAAGGCGAGGGCCTTGCGCACCGCGTCGAAGACGACGAAGCCGGAGATCATCGTGAGCGAGTTGAGGCCCGCGGTGATCAACGTGATGTGCCGGCCGGTGACGTGCAGCACCTCGCCCGTCGCGTACAGCTTGAAGTCCAGGGACTTGTCCCCGGCGATCGAGGTCATCAGCAGGTACCAGACGGGCACGAAGAGCACGAGGAGCAGGGCCGCGAGGCGGTTGCGGCTCTGCTCGCGCACCGAGAACCGCAGGGCGGTCGGGAACTGCCCGTACAGCGGCCGGTCCGTGAAGACGTCAAGCTGCGGCATGGCGGCGCCCCCTCTCCCCCTCGGACGTGCGCGGCGCGAGACGGCCGTCCACGAGGTCGGCGAGGACGTCGAACCGCTCCTGCTCGAAGACCAGATGGGTGATCACGACGACGGCCTTGTCGCGCTCGTGCAGCGTGTCGACCAGGTCCCAGAAGCGCAGATACGTCTCCCAGTCGAAGCCCTGGTACGGCTCGTCGAGGAGCAGGACGTCGGGGTCGTGGAGCAGGGCCAGGGTGAGGTTGAGCTTCTGCCGGGTGCCGCCGGACAGATCGCCTGCGGGTGTGCCGCGGTACTTCTCGAAGCCGAGGAGCTCCACCAGTTCGTCGGCGCGGCCCAGGCCGCTCAGGCGGTGGGCGGCAGCGAAGTACCGTAAGTGCTGGTCCACGGTGAGGTTGGCGTTGAGCACGGGGTCCTGCGGGCAGTAGCCGAGCTCGCCGCCGAGCCGGACCTCGCCCCGGTCGACGTGCAGGGTGCCCGCGATGGCCTTGAGGAAGGTGGACTTGCCCGAGCCGTTCTCGCCGACCACGGCGACCAGTTGGCCCGGTTCGACCGTGAGGTCGGCGCCGCGCAGGACCTGGTGCTTGCCGAACGCCTTGTGGATGTTCCGGGCGGTGAGTGCGGGCTTTGGCCTGCTGGTCATGCCTGGCCTCCTTCTGCTTCCGGTGCTGTGGGCTCCGCGTTCAGCCCGCCCGCGTAGATGCTCAGGAGCTCGGGCCCCCAGCGGGCCAGGCCCATCGCCGACAGCGGGTCGACGCCGAGGACCGCCGTGAGCTGCTCCCGCAGCAGGAACACCGAGAGGTCGTTGACGAGCAGCAGCGCGGCACGGACCTGCGGGTCCTTGCCCCGCGACGCGGCGCCGGACTCGGCGAGGCCGTCCAGGGTCTCCCTGCTCATCGCGTACAGCCGGTGGAACAGGCCGCGGCCCGCCTCCGTGTCCGACAGCAGCAGCCTGCGCAGATAGCCGGGCAGCGGTGAGCCGACGGGCAGATGGCGCAGGAAGACCTCGCCGAGCGAGCTCGCCGCGGCGGACGCCGACTCCTCGAACAGCTCCGGTCCCTCGTCCCCCGTCAACTCGCCGAGCAGCTGCTCGAAGACGGTGAGGACGTATTGGTCGACCTCCTGCCGCAGGCCGTCCTTGGAGCGGAAGTGGTGGACGACGAGCCCCGGGGAGACCCCCGCCGCCGTGGCGATCTGGCGGATGGTGACGGCGTCGGGGCCCTGTGCGGCGAAGAGCCTCAGGGCCTCGTCTCGGATGACCGCCCGGGTCGTGCGGTCATCGGGCATTGAACGCATGTACAGCAGACTAAACACTCGTTCAATGGCTTGTCCAGGGAGCCGGAGCCTCCGCCTCCGGTGGCCATCCGTTGAGATGGCCCCGGCCCGTATCAACGGATGACCGATCCGGCACTCCGAAATTCGACGCGGCATTCCGCCGGGAAACCCGTCAGGCGGCCGATGGCACCGCCTTCCCGGCCCTGGGAAACTCGTACGCGACCGAAAAGGAGCGGGGCCGGTGGTGCCCCTGAGCCTTCTTCCGCCGTGCCGCCTTTCGCCGCCCGTCCGCGCCTTCTGCTGTCTCCTTGCACCTTTCGCTGTTCATCGGGGGAGGAACGACATGCACATCACTGTTCTGGGACCGGTTTCCGTGGCCACGGGGGGAAAACGCCACGGAATCCAGGCCAACAAGGTGCGGGCGATGCTCGCCGTCCTCGCCCTCGACGCAGGCCGGGCCGTCTCGCACGCGGACCTCGCGGACGAACTGTGGGCGGGCCGGCCCCTCGGCAACACCCGCAACGCGCTCCAGGCGCACGCCACCCGGCTGCGCAAGGTGCTCGACGGCCACGAGGAACGGCTCCGGGGCACGACCGTGCTGCGCGCGGTGCGCGGCGGCTATCTGCTCGACGTGCCGCCGGGCTGCGTCGACGGCAACACCTTCCTCGACCTGGCCTCACGCGGTGCCGCGGCACTGAAGGCGCGCCCCGAGCGGGCGATCGAGCTGCTCAAGGCCGGGCTCGACCTGTGGCAGGGGCCCGCGCTGCTCGACGCCGGCGACGGGCTGCGCTGCCGGGGCGCCGCCGCGCTCTTCGACGAACGGCGGCTCACGGTCCGGGAGGACCTGATCCGCGCCCGCCTCGCCGTCGGCGACGCCTCGCGGGCGGTGGCCGAGCTGCGCCGCCTGGTCGCCCAGCACCCGCTGCGCGAACGCTTCTGCGAGCTCCTCATGCTCGCCCTGTACCGCACCGGGCGGCAGGCGGAGGCCCTGGAGCTGTTCCACGCCACGCGCCGGCGGCTCGACGAGGAACTGGGCGTACAGCCCGGAATCGTGCTCCAGCGCCGCCACACGGAAATCCTGTCGCAGGACCCCGCCCTTTCCCTGACCACCGTCCCCGCCGCCTCATAAAGACACGCCGTACCTTCGCGCGCGCATTCCCGCCCTTTCCCTTGCGCCTTTGACGCCTCACCCGTCACGGCGGCCACACCGTCGCGGCCTTCCCCGCTGGGACACGCGGTGCGCGCCCGTATCGCCCGTATGCGGCCGCGCATTTCTTCCCGCTCTTCCGCAACATCCCGACAACCGCAGGAGCAGCCGCGACATGACGTCCGATTGGCAAGCCCGCCGGGCCACTCCCGCGCGGCCCGGCGAGCCCCTCGCGATCGTGGGGCTCGCGGAACTCGACCCCGACGGGCTCGACGACGTGGTGGTCGACGTCGCCCGGTTCGGCATCCCCCCGATGCAGGCCAGGTCCATGAACCGGATGCAGCTGCTGATGCTGGAGGCCGCCCGGCTCTGTCTGGCGGACGCGGGCCACCCCGCGCGGCCGCTGCCCGCCGAGCGCACCGACGTCGTCACGGGCCTCTGCTTCGCCCTCGACCGCCAGCACGCCAACGCCGTACGGATCGAACTCCCCAGGTACGCGGCCGAGTTGGAGCGTGCCGCCCGCGCGGCAGGGGCGTCGCCGGACCGGGCCGCGCGGGCCGCCGCCGAGCTGCGCGAGCGGCTCGCGCCGCGCCTCGGCGGTTCGCCGCACGACCGCGTGGGCGAGATGGCGAGCACCATCCCGGCCCGGATCGCCGCCGCCTTCAAGCTGCGCGGCCGCACGCTCGCGGTGGAGTCCGCCGAGGCGACGTCGTTCGTGGCGCTCGCGCACGCGGTGGACCAGCTGCGCGCCGAGGCGTCGGACGCGGTGCTCGTCCTGGCCGGACAGCGGCGCGAGAGCCCCTTCGTCGCCGGGGCGCTCGCGGCGAAGGGGATGTACGGCCCCGGCGGCGGTCGCGCGGCCGCGGCGGAGCCGGACGGAGGACGGGGAGCGGCCGACGTGCCGCGTTCGGGCGCAGCACCGCGTCCCGGCGAGACATCCGACCACCCCGTGGCCGAGGGCGTCGGTGCCGTGCTCCTGAAGCGGCTCTCCACGGCCGTACGCGACGGGGACCGCGTCTACGCCACCGTCCTGGACTGCACGCTGCGGCACGACCCGCGCCCCGGCACCTTCCGGCACTCGCACTCCGTCGCGCTGCGGCAGGAGGCGGCCGCCGACTCGCTGCGGGCCGCGGGCGCGGAGCCCGACACCGTCCAGTACGTCGTCCGCGCGGGCTCCTCGGTCCCCCGGGAGGCCGCCGCCGAGCAGGAGGCCCTCGCCCGGCTGCACGCGGCACGCGCGCCGGGGACGGTGGTGCTCGGCTCGGGCGACGGCCGGGCCTTCGCCCACGCGGGGCTCGCGTCGGTGATCCGGGTCGCCCGGGGGCTGCGGGAGGGGCGGTACCCGGGGTCGCCGGTGGAGGACGCCGAGCCGGTGGGGGCGCCCTTCCGGCGGGCGCGGGCGGGTGAGGCGTGGGTCGCGCGCCCCGGGACCCCGCGCCGGGCCGTCGTGCACGGGGCCTCCCTGACGGGGACCTTCTGCCATCTCGTCCTCGAAGAGCACCGCGGCCCCGCCGCGGCCGGGCCCCGTGCCCGTTCCCGGAGCGGGCCGCGGGCGGTGCCGGTCGCGGTGGTCGGGCTCGGCGGCCGGTTCGCGGGGGCACCCGACGCCGCCGCGTTCTGGCGGGTCGTCGGCTCGGGCCGGACGCGCATCGGGCCGGTGCCGGACCACGTCCTCGACCGGGACCTCTACCACTGCCCGGGCTCGCTCAGCCTGACCCACTCGTACACCGACCAGGGCGGACACGTGCCGGTGCCCGACGAGCCGCCGGACGACCTGGCGGTCCTGCCGCTGCGGTACGCGGCGATGGACGGCGCGCAGCGGCTCGCCCTCGACGTCGCGGCGGAGCTGTTCGCCGGGCGGCGCGCCCTCACCGGGCGCGGCGTGGTCGCCGTCGGCACCACGCTGGGCCTGACGAAGGAGCGGCGCGCCCACACCGACCTGTTCCTGGCCGGGCTGGAGGACACCGTCGCGGCCCTGCCCGCGCTCGACGGGCTGTCGGCCCTGCGCAAGAAGAAGCTCCTGGAGCGGCTGCGCGAGCGGGCCGAGGGCGGCGCGGCCGAGCCGTCGCCCGCCCTGCTCGACGGCTGCCTGGCCAGCGGGGTGGCCGCGCTGCTGGCCAACGAGTACGGCCTCGGCGCGGTGCCGCTCGCGGTGGAGGCGGCCTGCGCGTCCTCCCTGGCCGCCCTCGACGTCGCCGTGGGCGCGCTGCGCTCGGGCACCGCCGACTTCGCCGTCGCGGGCGGCGTCGAACTGGCCTGCACCACGCGGGACATGGTCCTGTGCTCCGCGCTCGGGCTGCTCTCGCACAGCAGGAACGCGCCGTTCGACGCGGCCGCCGACGGGTTCACACCGGGCGACGGCTGCGGGCTCTTCCTGCTGAAGCGGTACGAGGACGCGCGGCGCGACGGGGACACCGTGCACGGGGTGATCCGCGCCGTCGGCGCGTCGAACGACGCCAAGTCGCTGATCGCCCCGGACGTCGCGGGCCAGGTGCGGGCCATGCAGCGCGCCTTCGCCCAGGTGGACTTCGAGCCCTGCACCGTGGACTACCTGGAGGCGCACGGCACCGGCACCAAGGTGGGCGACCGGGTCGAGATCGCCGCCGCGGCCCGGCTCTACGCGGGCGGCCCGCGCGCGGGCGCGCTGCGCATCGGCTCGGCGAAGTCGTTCTTCGGGCACACCTTCGCGGCGGCGGGCAGCGCGGGCCTGCTGCGCACGCTGCTCGCGCTGCGGGCGGGCACGCTGCCGCCCAACACCCTGTTGCGCACGCTGAATCCGGCGCTCGGGCTCGCCGCCATCCCGGCCGAGATCGCCACCCGGGCCGAGCCGTGGCCGCGCCCGCCGGGCAGGCCGCGGCGCGCGGCCGTCAGCTCCTTCGGCACCGGCGGCATCAACTACCACGTCCTCGTCGAGGAGGACCAGGCACGCCACGAGAAGGGGTCCGGACCGCGATGAACTTCGCCTTCGACGACGACACCGAGGAGATGCGCGAGGCCGTCGAGCGGTTCGCGCGCCGCGAGCTGGGCGGGCCGCCGCCCGCGGCCGGGGCCCCGGACCCGGCGGAGTTCCGGCGGCGCTGGCAGCTCGCGGGCAAGCAGGGCCTGGTCGGCAGCGTAGTACCGGAGCGCTACGGGGGCAGCGGCCTCGACGCGGTGGCGGCGGCCGCGGTGATGGAGGCACTCGGCTACGGCTGCCCGGACACGGGCTTCGCCTTCTCCGTGGCGGCGCACCTGTTCGCGGCGGTGATGCCGGTGGTCGAGTTCGGCACCGAGGAGCAGAAGCGGGCCCTGCTGCCCGCGCTGTGCTCGGGCGAGCGGATCGCGGCGCACGGCATCACCGAGCCGGAGGCCGGTTCGGACACCCTCGCGCTGCGCACCCGCGCGGTGCGCGACGGCGACGCGTACGTGCTCGACGGGGCGAAGGCGTTCACGACGAACGCGCCGGTCGCCGATGTCTTCGTGGTGCAGGCGGCGACCGCGCCGGGCGGCGGGTACTTCGGCCTCACCGCCTTCGTCGTGGAGGCGGACACTCCGGGTCTCACGGTGGGGCCGCCGTACGACAAGGTGGGCCTGTGCGGCTCGCCGACCGCCGATGTGCGCCTGGACGGCTGCGTGGTGCCCGCGAGCGCCGTGCTCGGCGCCGAGGGCGCGGGCGCCAGCGTGTTCGCGGGCTCCATGAAGTGGGAGCGCACCTGTCTGTTCGCGGCCTACCTCGGCGCGATGCGGCGGGTCCTGGAGTCCACCGTCGCGTACGCGGGTCAGCGCGAGCAGTTCGGGGTGCCGATCGGCGGCTTCCAGGCGGTGAGCCACCGCGTCGTCGACATGACGCTCGCGGTGGAGTCGGCGCGGCTCCTGCTGTACAAGGCGGCGTGGGGGCTGGCGCGGGGCAGCGAGGACGAGGTGGCGCCCGCGCTCGCGAAGCTCGCGGTGAGCGAGGCGGCGGTGCGCGTCGGCCTGGACGCCGTCCAACTGCGGGGCGCGCTCGGCGTGTTGAGCGGGGAGGCGGAGACGCTGCTGCGGGACGCGCTGCCCTCGCGCATCTTCTCCGGCACCAATGAGATCCAGAAGAACAACATCGCGCGGGCGCTCGGCCTGGGCGGCGGCCGCCGCGCGGGCACCCGCCGCTGAGCCGGGACACCCCGATCCGGGACACCCGACCCCGAGCACCGCGATCCCCAAGCACCGTGATCCCCCAACACCTTGATCCGCAAGGGCCGTGATCCGTAAGCACCCTGTTCCCAGGACACCCCGGTCCCGGGACGTCGAGAGAGGACGCCTCACCATGGCGGTCATCGTTCACCGCATCCGGCTGCACGACGGCGTGGCGCCGGAGCGCTTCGAGTCCTGGGTGCGGGACGTGGACTACGCGACCTGTCCGGATCTGCCCGCTGTCCGCGCGTTCGGCGTGCAGCGCCGCGCCTTCGGCGAGGGCGACGGCGCCGTCGAGTACTTCGAGATCATCGAGGTGACCAGCGCGGCGGAGTTCGAACGGGATGTGCGATCGGAACCATTCCGCCGGCTTGTCGCCGATTTCGAGAAGATGGCCGCCGTGGTCGAGGAGTGGTCCGGGGAACGGGTGGGCGCAGGATACCGGGCCGAATGATTTAGCGGGCCCGTGGCAGGGGATCCGGGAACCGGAAAAGCAACCTCCGGTGAATACCGCTCGACTCCCGGATCCACGACGGCCGCATCCGGAGCTTCCGGACGCGAGCGCCCGGCCCGTTCATCCTTCTTGGCCGCGGAATTCAGCGGTCCGCCCAATTGCCGCCATCAATCCGGTTTCATAAGCGATGGCAACGGCTTGGGCGCGTGTGCCGACACCCAGCTTTCGGAGCACGTGGTGGACATGGGATCTGACGGTCGCCATGGACACCGAGAGCTTCTCGGCGACCTCGGCGTTCGACTTGCCCTGGGCGAGGAGCACCATCACCTCGGACTCGCGGGGGGTGAGGTCCGCCGCCATGCGCGCCGAGCGCCGGGACATCCCCTGCTGCGGCAGGCGCTCCAGGGTGCGCCGGGCGGCGGCGGGCATCACCATCGTGGCGCCCGCGCTGACCGTCCGCAGCACGTGGATCAGGTCGTCCGCCGAGGAGTCCGGGGCGAGGACCGCGCGTACGCCGATGCACAGGGCCTCGACGGAGCGGTGCGCGGACTCGGCCTTGGTGATCAATATGATCTTGGTCAGGGCGGCCAGCTCCGCCAGCTCGCCCTTGTCCTCGAGGCCGAGCGCGGGAGCCACCACGATCATGACGTGGGGCGCCAGTTCGGCGACGGCCGCGGCGGATTCACGGCCGGTGGTGAAGCCCATGACCTCGATGTCGGGCTGCTGGTCGAGCAGCGCGCGCATCGCGGCGGACATGATCGACTCATCGCAGCACACCAGGACGCGGATCTTCATGCCTCGCCGCCTCACCGCATCTCGTCCGGGCGCGGGCCGCGGCGCCGGGCGGGCCGGGCCGCACCCCTCGTCGCGGTGTCACGTGTCACGGCGTCACATGTCACGGCATCACGCCCGCGCGGGCCGGCCGCACCGGCCTCGTGCCCGCGTCCGGCAGGTGCCCCCTGCAGCAGTAGCCCATCTCGCCGCCCCCTTTTGAATGACACGACCATGTGCCTTCGGGTACCCCTCGTCGCTGCTGCGCGCTATCGGACCCGGCTGCTCTTCGATGGTGCGCTTCACCCCGGGCCGCCGCGTCTCCTCTCCGGAATCGGTGCAGGCACGTGGACGCGGAATATTCCGTCCGCACTGCAACAGTATGTGCGCGCAACTGGCATCCGTGGGAGCTTTATTGGAAGAAGCATGAAAATGGCTCGAAACCTCGCGGGGGAAAACTCAGATCGTCCGCAGGGGCGCGTGTGCGGGGCGGCGGTGCGAGCGCGGGAAGGCCGATACACCCGTGGTGGGGCGGCCCAGCCTGCTGAGGAATATCGCCTGTCCCGGAATGCGGAACTGATCCTCCAGGGCGCGCCGCAGGTCGTCGTGCTGAAGGACGGCGCTGATGGGGTGCAAGGCGAGTCCGGCGCCGGTGGCGGCCAGCCAGTAATCGGCCACTCGTGCGCCGCCCTTGACGCCGTCCGCGAGCGTCGGCGGCCGCGTACCGGCGAGGCTCAGGACGGTGAGGGCGGGCGTGGGGCGCACGAGGCGCGCGAGCTGCCGGGCGAGCAGACCGGGGTAGCCGACGTGCCGCAGCAGGCGCATCGTCGTGGGCGCGAGCGCGAGCCGCCGCGCCCGCTCGTGCGGCCGGGGCAGCGGCCCGAACAGCTCCTCGAGCGTGAAGCCGTCCCCGTGCGCGGCCGCGTCGGCGGCGCTGGACCGCAGGTAGGAGTGCGTCTCGCGCCAGGCGGGACCGTGGCTGAAGTCCCGCCCCGCGTGCCGGGCCACGAAGGCGGCGAGTGCGGCGCGCTCGGCGTCCGACGTCAGATGGCGCACGGCGACGTCCGCGTCCCGGGCGACGGCGGTGCCCGTCGGCGCCGCCAGGCGGTCCAGGACCTCGGGCGCGACGGGCTCGCGGCGGTAGGGGGCGCGGTGGGTGCGCCGCGCCGCGGCGGCGGCCCGCAGGGCCCGCGGGTCCTCGGCCGCTCCCCCGGCCTCGTGGCGCAGCCTGGCCACGCACAGCGGCGCCCAGGTCCGCGGCCAGGCGGCGGGGCCCGGCCGCGCCCACGGCCAGTCGGCGGCCAGGGGACCCGCCAGGGTGCCGGGCGCGTACCGCAGGACGTCCACGGCCCACCCCCGCGCGCCGAGGGCCCGGAGCAGGAGCTGTGCGTACGCGCCACAGCTGACCAGCATCTCCACGTGCAGGGCGGGCAGCGCGCGCAGCCGGCGCTCGCGGTCCAGGGCGAGGACGAGGTACTGGCCGTCGGCCGTCGCCGAACCGCCCGCGGCCCGTGCGGCGGCGGCGCGGGCGTCGCCCCCTCTGGCCCAGGCCACGCCCCAGGGCTGGCAGTTGTGGGAGGAGGGGCTGAGCGCGGCGACGCGCACGGCCTCGTCGAGGGCGGCCTCGAAGCCCGGCTGTGCGGGCGCGGCGTGGGCGGCCGTGCGGGGCGCTCGGGTCCGGTCAGCGGTCATGGGTGTCGCACTCCTCGGGTCTCCCCAGGTCTCCTCGGCGGCGAGGGTCAGCGGTCCACGGGCGGCGGCAGCAGGAACGGGTACGTCCGGCGCCGGACCTTGCGGTGCCAGAACCGGTCGGCGCGGCGCAGCCGCTGGATCAGCTCCCACATGCGGGCGTCGTCGCGGTAGTAGGCGGCGACCTCGTCGGCGGTGAGCGGCGTGGCCAGACGGGCGTTGGCCTGCTCCAGGAAGGCGGGGACGAGCGCGCCCAGGCGTTCCTTGTGGAGGTTGCCGAGGAAGTCCAGGAGCACCCCGCGGGTCTCGTAGAACTTGTCGAAGATCGACTTGGCCATGGCCAGGCGGACGGCGTCGCGCAGGATCCACGGCAGCGAGGTGAAGAACAGGCGTACGTCGAGCTCCTCGCGCCCCCGCGCGTCGCGCATGAGGGGCGTGGTGACGTCCAGGTAGGTCAGTTCGCCGTCGGTGTCGATCCAGTTGGAGGCCTGCGCGTCCAGGCCCGTGGTGGGGCCGACGGCGGCGTCGACGCGGTCGAGGAAGCGGGCGAAGAAGTTCTTCGCCCAGGCCTCGTCCTCGGTGTGCAGCAGGCGGGAGCACAGCCGCTCGGGCGGCAGTTCGCGCTGGACGCAGTACGCGACGATCCGTCCGCCGGGGCCGGGGGTGTGCCACACCTCGGTGGGCGCGACGGTGAGCCCTCGGTCGGCGAGGCGGCGCAGATACGCGTCGAGGCCCTCCCGGTAGCGGTCGAAGCGGGCCCGGTCGGGGAAGGCGGGCAGGCGCTTGCAGGCGAAGGAGCCCGCGTCGGTGCGCAGCCGCAGCACGAGGGTGACCTCGCCGTGGCCGAGCACGTCGAGCGCGCTGTCGTCGGCGGTGCGCAGCGCGTGCCGGACCCGCCGCTCCAGGTCGTCGAGCCCGGCGTGCGGCAGCGGGAAGGCCGGGGGGTGCCGAAGGGTCATGGGGTGCCCTCACTCGGGTGTCCTGCGGGTGTGGACGCGCGCGTGGACCAGGAGGAGCCGCGCGCCCGCGGCGACGAAGGCGGCGTCGAAGAGAAGGATCTGCGGGACGCTGGTGACGAGGACCGCCACGAAGCAGGCCAGGAGCGCCAGTTGGGCCCACAGGGCCGCGACGACCAGGTGCCGGTCGCGGTCGGCCACGAGGACGGCGCCGCTCGCGGCCATCGCCACGCCGACGAGGGCGGCGACGGCGGTCGGGTGCGCGGCGAGGCGGTCGCTGAGCGGCCCGAGGACGGCGAGTCCTTCGTTGGCGTCGGCGGCGGCGTCGAGGCGGTCTTCGACCGACTCGATCCCCGGGACGAACTTGGCGAGTCCCGCGAGGACGTAGAGGACGCCGAGGAGGCGCTGGAGCAGCAGGTTCCGGCCGGACACGAGGGTGAGTCTCCTCCGGCCGCGGCCGGACGGCCCGCCCCTTTCCGGCCTTCGCGGGCGGCCGGGCTCATGCCGCCGTCACCACCAGGACCGCGTTCTGGCCGCCGAAGCCGAAGGAGTTGCTGACGGCGACCTGGACGGGGCGCTCGCGCGGGGCGCCGGTGACGACGTCCAGGTCGATGTCGGGGTCCTGGTGGCGGAGGTTGGCGGTCGGCGGGACCGTGCCGTGCTGCACGGCGAGGACGGTGAGCACGGCCTCGATCGCCCCGGCCGCGCCGAGGGTGTGGCCGAGGACGCCCTTGGCGGAGGTGACGGCGGGGCCCGTGCCGAGGAACTTGCGCAGCACGGCGGCCTCGGCGGCGTCGTTCAGGGGCGTGGACGTGCCGTGCGCGTTGACGTGGTCGACCTCGTCGGGCATCACGCCCGCGCGCGCGAGGGCCGTGCGCAGGGCGAGCAGGACGCCGGTGCCCTGCGGGTCGGGGGCGGTCAGGTGGTACGCGTCGGCCGAGGCGCCGTACCCGGCGAGGCGGGCCCGCACGGCCGCGCCGCGCGCGCGGGCGTCGGCGGCGCGCTCCAGGACGAGCATGCCGCTGCCCTCGCCGATGACGAAGCCGTCCCGGTCCCGGTCGAAGGGACGGGAGGCGGCCGCGGGTTCGCCGACGCGCCGGGACAGGGCGCCCATCTGCGCGAAGCCCGTCACCATCAGCGGGGACACCCCGGCCTCGCCGCCCCCGGCGACCACCACGTCGCAGCTGCCGTCGCGCAGCAGCTGGAGCGCGGTGCCGATCGCGGTGGCGCCGGACGCGCAGGCCGTCGCGGTGACGAAGTTGGGCCCGGTGGCCCGCAGGTCCATCGCCAGGTGCCCGGCCGCCATGTTCGGTACGAGCATGGGGACGAGCAGCGCCGACACGGCCTTGGGCCCGTCGTCGAGGAGGCGCCGGTGCTGTGCCTCCCAGGTGGCGACGCCGCCGAGGCCGCAGCCGACGACGACCCCCACGCGGGCGCCGTCCCAGGTCGCCGGGGAGAGCCCGCTGTCCGCGACGGCCTCGCGCGCCGCCGCGACGGACAGCTGGCTGAACCGGTCCTGTGTCAGGGCGCTGCGCCTGCCCACGTGGCGCCGGGGCGAGAACCCGGGCACGGTGCAGGAGATGTCGACGGGCAGGCCCGCGAGCGCCGGGTCGCGGGCCGCCGCGGACTCGCCCGCGCACACCCCCGCCCAGGTGGCGGCCGTCCCGATCCCGGCGGCGGTGACGAGCCCCACCCCGGTCACCACCACGGCGTCGCCCTCGGGGGCCGCGGCGCCGGTGGCGAGACGCGGGGTGGGGTGCTCGACGGGGGCGCCGGGCAGCGGGCGCGCGGGCCCGGCCGGTGCGGGGCCGCCCTCCCCGCGCGCGGCCGCCGTCACCGCGGCACCCCGGCGGCCTCGTACTCGTGGGCCCTGTCGTACCCGTCGGCCCCGTCGTGTCCGTCCTGTCCGTCGGGCCGGATGGCCGGTCCTGCGTGCGTGGTGCCCATCGGATGCGCCCCACCTCTCGGTCGCTTGGGGTCGAGTCTGCGGGCCGTGGCTGACCGGGGACCGCGTACGGCGCTGACGGGCCGCTGACCGCGCGGGCACGCGACCGCGGCGGCGCGCCCCGGGCGGGGCCGATCAGCGAGCGGTCAGCGGGCCGTCAGCACGGGTGGCCCCGCCCCGTCAGCCCGCCCCGCGAGACTCGACGTCAGCTTCAGCGTCCTGCCGTCGGCGCACCGGACGAGCCGTCCCGCCGTGGGCGTACCGGACGAGCCGTCCCCGCCGTGGGCGTACCAGACGAGACCGAGGAGCACGCGTGACCGCACCGCCACCGAGCCACCCGCCGCCGCACCGGGCCGCGGTCCTCGCCGGAGTGGGCGGCTGTCTGCCGCCGACCGCCGTCACGAACGACGAGCTCGCCGAGCGCCTCGACAGCTCGGACGCGTGGATCCGCTCGCGCACGGGCATCCGGCAGCGCTACTTCGCCCCGGCCGGCACCGCCACCTCCGACCTCGCGGTCGGCGCGGGCGCCAAGGCCCTCAAGTCCTCGGGGCACCCCGACGCCGACGCCGTGCTGCTCGCCACCACCACCCCGGACCGGCCGTGTCCGGCGACGGCGCCGGTGGTGGCGGCGCGGCTCGGCCTGACCGGGGTCGCCGCCTTCGACGTGTCGGCGGTCTGCACGGGCTTCGTCTACGCCCTGGCGAGCGCGGCGGGCCTGATCGCGGCGGGCGCGGCCGACCGGGTCCTGGTGATCGGCGCGGAGACGTTCTCCACACTGCTCGACCCGGCCGACCGGTCCACGGCCGTCATCTTCGGCGACGGCGCGGGCGCGGTGCTCCTGCGCGCGGGCGAGGCCGCGGAGCCGGGCGCGCTCGGCCCCTTCGACCTGGGCAGCGACGGCGGCCGCGAGGACCTGATCACGGTGCCCGCGGGCGGCTCGCGCCAGCGCCTGTCCGGGGTGGCGCCCGCGGCGCGCGAGCACTACTTCGCGATGGACGGCAAGGAGGTGTTCCGGCACGCGGTGCGGCGGATGTCCGCGTCCGCGCGCGCCGTCCTCGACCGGGCCGGACTGCGGCCCGAGGACGTGGACCACCTGGTCGGCCACCAGGCCAACCTGCGCATCACCAACCACGTGGCCGACGAGGTCGGCATCCCCCGGCAGCGCTGCTTCAGCAACATCGCCGAGGTCGGCAACACGGCCGCCGCCTCCATTCCGCTGGCCCTGGACCAGGCGCACGCGGACGGCGCCCTGACGGCGGGCGGACGGGTCCTGCTGACCGCCTTCGGCGGCGGGCTCACCTGGGGCTCGACGGTACTGACCTGGCCGCGGCTCGACCGCGCCTGACGGCCCGGGGCCCGCGCACGCACGGCCCGGGCACGTGAACACAGAGGGAGAACCGCATGAGCGCGACGTACGACAGGCTGGTCGACCTCCTGGTCGACCGTTTCGAGGTGGACCGCGCGGAGATCGGTCCCGACACCAAGTTCGAGGACCTCGACATGGACTCGCTGTTCCTGGTCGAGCTGCTCCTGGTGATCCAGTCCGAGTTCAAGGCCGACATCGCGGAGGACGCGGCGTCGCCGGGCGACACGATCGCCGCGGTCGCCGGTCTGATCGCGCGCGCGAGCGCCCCCGCGGCGTCGGCGACCACCGCAGAGCGAGCCTAGGACGGCCATGAGCACCCAGCAGTCGATCATCAACTACATCGCCGACGTCTGGCTCGACGGCGACGCCGAGGGGCTCGACGCGCAGCTCCCCATCGCCGAGCTGAACATCATCGACTCGGCCGGGATCTTCGAGCTCGTGCACTACCTCCAGACCGACTTCCGCATCACCGTGCCGCTGCGGGAGATCTCCCCGGCGAACTTCCGTACCGTCGACGCGATCGCCGCACTCGTCGACCGGCTGCGGGAGACGGCCAGGCCCGAGGGGGAGGCCGTGCGATGAGCGGCGTGCACCGGCAGATCGTGGACATCGTGGCCTCGCGGACGTTGTACGACCCGTCGTACCTGCTGCCCGAGAGCCACTTCGAGGCCGAACTCGGCATCGACTCCGTCCTCTTCGAGTCGATCCTCGCGGCGGTGCGGGAGCGCTTCGCCCTCGCCGCGGAGCTGCCCACCGGGCTCGCGACCATCCGGGAGCTCGTGCAGGCCGTCGAGGAGGCGCTCGCGGGCGCGGCGCCGCCCGCCGCGCCGCCCCCGGCCGACGCCACCGGCGACCCGCTCACCGAGGCCGTCGTGGGCGCCGCCATGCGCCACACCCAGTACAGCCGGGAACAGCTGCCCCTGGACGCCGACTTCGAGGGCGAGCTGGGCATCGACTCGGTGGTGCTCGCGTCCGTCGTCGCGGACAGCGCCCGCGACCTGGGCCTGCCCGACCACCTGGCGGGCACGGTCACGGCGCCCTCGCTGCGCGCCCTGATCGCCGAGCTGCGGCCCTTCCTCGACGGCGCGGCGGCGGCCCACGAAGAGGCGGCGGGGGCGGGCGGCGAACAGGCGGCGGGCGGCGAACGGACCGGCGACCGTGACGAACGTTCTCCCCAGTGGGACGAGCGCTCCATGAAGGACTTCGTGGAGGAGCGCGACCCCGACCTGTTCGCCAAGGCCCGCAGCTTCCGCTCCTACCTGCGCGGCCGCGAGGCCGAGCAGCTCTACTGGTACGGGATGCCGCTGCACTCCCGCTGCGGCAACCGGGCGCTCATCCTGGACGAACTCACCGGGCGCAAGCGCGAGTTCCTGATGTTCGCCTCCAACAACTACCTGGGGCTCGCCAACCACCCGCAGGTCGTCGAGGCGGTGTGCGACGCCACCCGCACCTTCGGCGCGACCCACACCGGATCGCGCTTCATCGGCGGCACGAACATGCTCCACAAGGAGCTGGAGCGACGCCTCGCCGCGTTCAAGGGCCGCCCGGCGTGCATCGTCTATCCCGGCGGGTACGCCGCGAACCTCGGCGCCATCTCGGCGCTGGTGAAGAGCTACGACACGCTGGTCGTCGACAAGCTCAACCACATGAGCATCGTCGACGGCGCCCGGCTCTCCGGCGGTGTCCGCAAGATCTACCAGCACAACGACATGGCGGACCTGGAGCGCATCCTCAAGCGGCGCGACGACCGCTCGGGCGGCGCGCTCATCGTCGCCGACGGCGTGTTCAGCATGCACGGCGACATCTGTGACCTGCCGCAGATCGTGCGTCTGGGCCAGGAGTACGGCGCCCGCGTCATGGTCGACGACGCGCACGCGACGGGCGTGCTCGGCGCGCGCGGCACCGGCACCGCCGAGCACTTCGGCCTCAAGGGCGAGGTCGACCTGGAGCTCGGCACGATGAGCAAGGCCCTCGCGGGCATGGGCGGCTTCGTCGTCGGTGAGCACGAGGTCATCGAGTACCTGCGGTACTACTCCCACTCCTACGTGTTCGCCGCCAACATCCCCGCGGGCGTCGCCGCCGGGCTCATCGCCGCGCTCGACGTCATCGAGGCCGAGCCGGGGCGCGTGGAGCTGCTGTGGTCCAACATCCGCTTTCTGCACCGGCGGCTCGTCGAGGCGGGCTTCGACCTGGAGAACACCGGGAGCGCGATCCTGCCGCTGGTCATCGGCGACGAGCGCACGGCCATGGAGATGGGCCGCGCGGTGCGGGCGCGCGGCCTGTTCTGCCAGACGGTGGTCTTCCCCGGGGTGCCGCTCGGCGACGCCCGGCTGCGGATCAGCGTCACCTGCGAGCACACGCGCGAGGACCTCCGGGCCGCGGCGGACATCTTCGTCGAGGCCGCCCGCGAGGTCGGCGTGCTGCCGTCGGCGGGGTGAGCGCGATGCCGACCGGGACCCGGGCCGCGCACACCGCCGAGCCCCCGCCGAGGGGCGACGGCGCGCTCGGTGACGTCGCCCTGATCCGCAAGCCGTGGCCGCTGGACGCCGAGCGGGCCGCGCGGCCCGCCTTCGTGGGCGCCCGGCCGCGTACCTACGGCGCGTTCGCGGCGCACGTCGCGGCCGTCGCCTCGGGCCTGCTCGGCCTCGGCGCGGCGGTCGGCGACCGGGTGGCGATCTGGCTGGACAAACAGCCGCGCTACGCGGAGGCCATCCTCGGCGCGCTGCACGCGGGCTGCGCGTACGTGCCGCTCGACGGCGGGCAGCCGGTGGCCCGCGTGGCGACGATCCTCGCGGACGCCGAGCCGGTGGCCCTCTTCACGGACCGCCGCCGCCTGGCCGCCCTGGGCGAGGGCCGGCTTCCGTCCTCGGTACGGGTGATCGTCCTCGCCGACGAGGAGGAGGACACTCTGGCGGAAGGGGCGGGCGAGGGCTCCGCACACACCTGGGCCGCCTTCACCGCGTCCGCCGCCGGGCACGTCGTGCTGCTGCCGCCGCTGGAGCGCGACGACCTCGCCGCGCTCCTCTACACCTCCGGCTCGACCGGCACGCCCAAGGGGGTGCGGATCAGCTACCGGAACCTGGCGGCCTTCATCCGCTGGGCCCGCGAGGAGCTGGCCGTCGGCCCCGGGGACGTCTTCGCGGGCCACGCCTCGTTCAACTTCGACCTGTCCACGTTCGACCTGTTCACGGCCCTGTCCGTGGGCGCGGCCGTGTGGATCGTGCCGGACGGGCAGACCCGTGACGTGGGCGCGCTCGCGGCGGGCATCCGCGAGCACGGCGTCACCGTGTGGTACTCGGTGCCGTCGGTCCTGCACCTCCTCACGGTGTCGGGCGCGCTCACCCCGGAGACCGTACGGAGCCTGCGGTACGTCCTGTTCGCGGGCGAGGTGTTCCCCATCGCCCAACTGCGGGCCCTTGCCGCGCTGTTGCCCGGCGAGGCCGTGCTCTACAACCTGTACGGGCCGACGGAGACGAACGTCTGCACCCGCCACCGCGTGCGCCCGGGCGATCTGTCCCGGCAGGAGCCCGTGCCCATCGGCACCCCGCTGCCCGGCGCTGCGGTGTCCGTCGTCGACGCCGACGGGCACCCCGTGACCGGCCCGGACGCGGTCGGCGAACTGATCGTCGAGGGCGACTGCGTCACGCCCGGCTACTGGCGCCGCGAGTCCGAGCCCGCCGCCGCCGAGCACCGCGGGGGCCGCCACGCCACCGGCGACCTGGTCAGCTACGACGGCGCGAGCCTCGTCTACCGCGGCCGCAAGGACCGCATGGTCAAGCTCGCCGGCTACCGCGTGGAGCTGGGCGAGATCGAGGCCGCGGTGCTGCGCCACCCCGGCGTCGCCCAGGCCGCCGTCGTCGCCGAGACCCGCGCCGGCGAGACCGGTGTCGCCCTGTACTTCACGCTCACCGGCGACACCCCGCGTCCCGGCCTCATCGAGCTGAAGCGGCACTGCGCCGAGCACCTGCCCCGCTACATGCTGCCGCGCACCGCCACCTGTCTCGACGAGCTGCCGCGCAACGCCAACGGCAAGACCGACTACCACCGCCTGGGCGGCGCCACGCCCGCGCCCGCCCCCGCCCGGCGGGCCGAGCCCGGCACCTGACCGGCGACCGACGGAGACGTACATGACCCAAGGCCCGACCGAGACTCCCCGGCACGGCGGCGCGGCACGGGCGCCCCGGCACCTGGTGGCGCTGGTGCGCGACCACGCCGCCCGCCGGCCGGACGCGCTCGCCTACCGCTTCGTCGAGGGCGCCGACGCCACCGCGACGGCGTGGACGTACCGCGAACTCGACCTGCGTGCCCGCCGCGTCGCCGCCCTGCTCCAGGCCGAGGGCCTCACCGGCGCGCCGGTGCTGCTGCTCCACCCGCCCGGCCTCGGCTATCTCGCGGGGTTCCTCGGCTGTCTGTACGCGGGGGCCTACGCCGTGCCCGCCTATCCCCCGGACACGCGCCGCTTCGGCCAGACCACGGCCCGGCTCGCGGCCATCGCGCGGGATGCGCGGGCCACGCACGCGCTGACCACGGGCGACCTCGCGCGCCTCGCGGACGAGCGCAGGGCCGAGCTGGCCGGACTCGGGCTCGGCGGGCTGCGCTGGCTGGCCACGGGCGGGCCCGGCACGGCGGACGGCACCGGCGGGGCGCCCGGCGCGGACGACTGGCGCGAGCCCGGACTCGGCAGTGACTCGCTGGCGTTCCTCCAGTACACCTCCGGGTCGACGTCCGCGCCCAAGGGCGTGATGGTCAGCCACGGCAATCTCCTTCACAACCTCGACGCCATCCACCGCAGGCTGGAGCACGACGAGCACTCGGCGATGGTGTCCTGGCTGCCGCCGTACCACGACATGGGCCTGATCGGCGGCATCCTGTCGCCGCTGTACGGCGGCTTCCCCGCGCATCTGATGGCGCCGATGTCCTTCGTGCGCAAGCCGCTGCTCTGGCTGCGGACGCTCTCCGACACCCGGGCGTCCACCAGCGTCGCCCCCAACTTCGGCTTCGAGGCGTGCGTCCGCCGCGTCACCGACGAGGAGCGCGCCGGGCTCGACCTGAGCCACTGGCGCCTTGCCCTGAACGGGGCGGAGCCGGTGCGCGCCGACACCCTCGACCGCTTCGCCGAGCGGTTCGCGCCGTGCGGGTTCCGGCGCGCCGCGCTGCTGCCCTGCTACGGGCTCGCCGAGGCCACGTTGATGGTGACCGGCGTGCGCGCCCACGAGCCGCCCGCCGTCGGCACGTTCGACGCGGCGGCGCTCGGCGCGGGCACCGCCGTCCCCGCGGACGGCGGCCGCGTCACCCGGGTCGTCGGGTGCGGCCCCGCCGTCGACGGACTGGACGTGGCGGTCGTGGACGCCGCGACGCGGCGCCGGATCACGACCGACGGCACCGTCGGCGAGATCTGGATCGCGGGCGGCAGCGTGGCCCGGGGCTACTGGCGGCGCCCGGAGGCGACCGAGGAGACGTTCCGGGCGCGCCTCGCGGACGAGGGCGACACGCCGTATCTGCGCACCGGCGACCTCGGCTTCACGTCCGCCGGGCAGCTGCACGTGGTCGGCCGCACCAAGGACGTGGTCATCGTGCAGGGCCGCAACCACTACCCGCACGACGTCGAACTCACCGTGGAGCGGGCCGACCCGGCGATCCGCGCGGGCTGCGGCGCCGCGTTCGCCGTGGAGGTCGACGGCGCCGAGCAGCTCGTGGTCGCGTACGAGATCGACGGCAGGCGCGCCGCGGACGCGCCGGGGCTGCTCGCCCGGCTGCGCACCGCGATCGCCGAGGAGCACGAGGTCGCGCCGCACGCGGTGCTGCTGCTCAAGCGGTCGACCGTGCCCAAGACCACCAGCGGGAAGATCCAGCGGCAGGCGTGCCGGCGGGACTTCCTCGGGCTCGGCCTGAAGGTCGTGGCGGCGAGCGTGGCTCGCGAGGCGCGCCCGAAGGAGCACGGGGAAAGGCGTGCCGGGACGCCACGGCCCCGCGGGCCGCGGACGGTCCAGCACGTCCTGGAGGTCCTGCACGGCCACGGCGCCGACACGTCCGGCGCCACGGAGCGCGGGTTCGCCGAGGCGGGGCTCGACTACCTCCGACTCCTCGACGCCGTACGGGCCTTGGAGGCGCGGTACGACACCGTGCTGCCCGTCGGGGAGCTGCTCGCCCGGCCCCGGGTCGGCACGCTCGTCGAGCTGCTCGCGGACGCGGCGCGCCCGGACGAGGCCTGGGCGTCCGACGCGGTCGAGGCGTGGCTGACCGCGCGGGTCGCCGAGCGTCTCGGGCTCGCGGCGGGCGCGGTGGACCCCACGCGGCCCCTCGCCTCGCTCGGCCTGGACTCCCGGCAGGCCGTGGCCGTCCTCGCCGAGCTCGGCGCGCGCACCGGCCGGGAGATCCCCGCGTCCGTGGTCTTCGACCATCCGACGATCCGCGCGATCGCGGCCCACCTCGCGGCCACCCGGGCCACGGCCGCGGTCGACGGCGGCACGCCCGAGGACCGGGCCGCGCACGAGCCCGTGGCGGTCGTCGGCATCGGCTGCCGCTTCCCCGGCGCCCCCGACCCGGACAGCTTCGGGCGGCTCCTGCGCGACGGCCGGGACGCCGTCACCGAGGTGCCGCGGGACCGCTGGGACGCCGAGCGGGTCGCCGCGCCGGGGTTCGGCGGGTTCCTGGACGGCGTGGCGGAGTTCGACGCGCGCTTCTTCGGCGTGTCGGCGCGCGAGGCGGTCCGCATGGACCCCCAGCAGCGGCTCCTGCTCGAAGTGGCCTGGCAGACCCTGGAGGACGCGGGCCTGGACCCGACGTCCCTCGCGGGCAGCGCCACCGGCGTGTTCGCGGGCCTCAGCAGCCACGACTACAGCGAGCTCCAGATGGGCCGCCTGGACACCGTCGACGTGCACGGCGCCACCGGCAACGCGCACGCCGTCGCCGCCAACCGCCTGTCGTACGTCCTCGATCTGCGCGGCCCGAGCCTCGCCCTGGACACCGCGTGCTCGTCGTCCCTGACGGCGGTGCACCTGGCCTGCGACAGCCTGCGCAGGGGCGAGTGCTCCCTGGCGCTCGCGGGCGGCGTGAACCTGATGCTCACGCCCGGCCTCTCGGTGGCGTTCGCGGACGGCGGCATGCTCGCCGCCGACGGCCGCTGCCGCACCTTCGACGACGCGGCGGACGGCTACGTGCGCGGCGAGGGCGCGGGCCTGGTGCTGCTCAAACCGCTGTCCGCCGCCCTCGCGGACGGCGACCGCGTGTACGCGGTGATCAAGGGCTCGGCGACCGGGCACGGCGGCCGCAGCAACGGCCTGACCGCGCCCAGGGGCTCGGCGCAGCGCGCGGTGATCGAACAGGCCCTGGCCCGCGCCGGGCTGAGCGGCAAGGAGGTCGACTACGTCGAGGCGCACGGCACCGGCACCCCGCTCGGCGACCCCGTGGAGTGGGAGGGCCTCGCGGGCGCGTACGGCATGGGCCGCCCGGACGGCGCGCGCTGCCTGGTCGGCTCGGTGAAGACCAACATCGGGCACCTGGAGGCGGCCGCGGGCATCGCGGGCCTGATCAAGGCGGTGCTCGTGGTGCGCGACCGCGAGGTGCCGCCGACGCTGCACCTGCGCACGCCGAACCGGCACCTGGACCGGGCGGGGGCGGGGCTGCACGTGCCGACGCGCCGGACGCCCCTCGCGGCCCGGGGTCCGGTGCGGGCCGCGGTCAGCTCCTTCGGGTTCGGCGGCGCGAACGCGCACGTCGTCCTGGAGTCGCCGCCCGAGCCCGCCCCGGCCGTGCGGACGCCGCCCGCGCGGCCGGTGCACGCCCTGTGTCTGTCCGGCCACACGCCGAGCGCCCTGACGGCGCTGGCCCGGGCGTGGCGCACCCATCTCGCCGCCCACCCCGACACACCGGTGGGCGACCTGTGCCGGGCGGCGCACACCGGCCGCGCACAGCTCGCGCACCGCGCGGTCGTCCTCGGCGGCTCCGCCGCGGCCCTCGACTCCGGCCTCGACGCCCTGGCGCGGGGCGAGGCGGCGCGGGGCGTGGTGCGCGGGACGGCCCCGCACGGCCCGGCACCCAAGGTCGCGTTCCTGTTCACCGGGCAGGGCACGCAGTACCCGGGCATGGGCAGGGGCCTCTACGACACGCACGCCGCCTTCGCCCGCGCCATCGACCGCGCGGACCGCGTGCTGCGGCCCGAACTGGGCGTGCCGCTCCAGGAGTTGCTGTTCGACACCGCCGCGGAGGCCGCCTCGGGGGTGGCCCCGGACACCGCCACGGGCACGGCCTCGGGGATCGCCTCGGCCACGGGCATGGCCCGGGGGACCGCCTCGGACGTCACCTGCGACGCCGTCGTGGACCCGGCCGAGCGGCTGCGGTCCACACGGTACTGCCAGCCCGCCCTGGTGGCCCTGGAGGTGGCGCTCGCCGAGCTGTGGATGTCGGTCGGCGTGCGGCCCGCCGCCGTCCTCGGGCACAGCGTCGGCGCGTACGCCGCCGCCTGCGTGTCCGGCGCGCTCTCCTTCGAGGACGCCCTCATGCTCGCCGCGGTGCGCGGACGCCTGATGGCCGAGCAGCCCGGGGACGGCGCGATGATCGCCTGTGTCGGGGACGCGGACACGGTCCGGGCGGTGGCCGACGGCCTGGGCTCCGTGGCGGTGGCCGCCGTCAACTCCCCCACCCACCTGGTTCTTTCCGGCGATCGCGAGCAGATCGAGCGGGCGGGCGCGGCCCTGCGGGAGCGGTCGGTCACGGTCAGGCCGCTCGCCGTGTCGCACGCCTTCCACTCGCCGCTGATGGCGGGCGCCGCGGAGCCGCTGCGGACGGCCGCGCGGGCGGTGCGGTTCGCCGAGCCCGCCATCCCCTGGGTGTCGGACGCCACCGGCCGGCTCGTGGGGCGGGTCGACGCCGACGCCCTGGTGGAACACCTCCTGGGCACCGTGCGGTTCGCCGACGGCTGCGCGACGCTGCGCGGCCTCGGCTGCACCGCCTTCGTGGAGGTCGGCCCGCATCCGGCGCTGCTCGGCCTGGCCCGGGCCACGGCGCCCGCGGCCCCCGCCGACGCCGAGCGGCCCCCGCTGTGGCTGCCGTCGCTGCGCCGCCCCGCCTCCGGGACGGCGACGGGCTCGGCTTCGGATTCGGCTTCGGGCCCAGCTTCGGAACCGGCCTCGGGCTCGGCCTCGGGCGACTGGGAGACCCTGCTCCAGTCCCTCGGCCGACTGCACTGCGCGGGCGGCGCGGTGGACTGGGCGGCGCTCGACGAGGGCTACCGCGGGCCCCGGGTGCCGGTGCCGCACGCGGTCCTGGAGCGGGAGCCGTACTGGTTCACGCCACCGGTGGCCGCGCCCGGGGCACCCTCGACACCCGACGCGACCGAAGCGACCGAAGCGTCCAAGGCATCCGAAGCGTCCGAAGCATCCGGGACCGCGACGCCCGAGCCGGTGCCGACGCCCGAGCCGGTGCCGCCATCCCGCTCGGCGACGGCAGCCGCGCCCGGAGCGGAGACAGCTCCCCTCCCCACACCCCGGCGCGCACCGTCCCTCCCGCACGCCCCGTCCTCCACCCGGCACGAGGTCGTCGCGCACGTGGCCCGCGTCTGCGGGTACGACGCCCGCCGGATCCCCAGTGACGCGCGGCTCGGCACGGACCTCGGCTTCGACTCGCTGATGCGCCAGGAGCTGGAGCGCGCGCTCGCGCGGCGGTTCCCCGACCGGCTCAACGGCAACCGCGAGCGGCTCCCCGACGACCCGACCGTCGGCCAGCTGGTGGACCTGCTCGACGGGGCCGCGCCGACGCCCGCCGCGCCGGGGCCCGCCGCCCAGCCGCTCGCCCCCGCCGCCCAGGCCGCTCCCGACCCGGCCGTGCCCGAGGAGGGCGTACCCGAAGAAGCCGTGCCCGACGAAGCCCCCGCCCCCGCACCCGTCCGCCAGGAGCGCGTCTTCGAGGAGTGGCCCGAGTACGCCGAACTCCAGGGCAGACTGCGGCAGGCCACGGCCGACGGGGCGAACCCGTACGGCCGTACGCACGAGGGGTTCAACGGCGGCCGGGCGCGCGTGCACGGCGAGTCCGTCCTGAACTTCTCCGCCTTCAACTACCTCGCCCTGTCCCACCATCCGCGCGTCCGCGCCGCCGCGAAGGCCGCCGTCGACCGCTACGGCACGTCGTGCTCGGCGACGCCGCTGCTGTTCGGCGAGACGCCGCTGCACCACGCGCTCGACGCCGAGATCGCCTCGTTCCTCGGCACCGAGGCGGCCGTCGTCTTCGCGGGCGGGCACGCCACGAACGTGGCGACGATCGGGCACCTCCTCGGCCCCGAGGACCTGATCCTGCACGACGAGTGGATCCACGACAGCGCGGTGCGCGGCAGCGTCCTGTCCGGCGCGCGGCGCAGGCCCTTCCCGCACAACGACTGGCGCGCCCTGGACCGCGCGCTCGGCGCGGCGCGCGGCCGGGCCCGGCGCGCCCTGGTCCTGGTCGAAGGTGCCTACAGCCAGGACGGCGACCTGCCGGACCTGCCGAAGTTCATCGACGTCAAGCGGCGGCACGGCGCCCTCCTGATGGTCGACGAGGCCCACTCGATCGGCGTGCTCGGCCGCACCGGCCGGGGCATCGGCGAGTACTTCGGCGTGGACCGCGCCGACGTCGACCTGTGGATGGGCACCCTCAGCAAGGCGATCGGCAGCCTCGGCGGCTATGTGGCGGCGCGGCACCCGCTGGTGGAGTACCTGAAGTTCACGGCCCCGCTGCACATCTTCAGCACCGGCATCTCGCCCGCCAGCACGGCCGCCGCCCTGGAGGCGATCCGCGTCATCCGGGCCGAGCCGGAGCGCGTGGCCCGCCTGCGGGGGCTCGCCGAGCACTTCCGGGACTCGGCGCGCGCCCGCGGCCTCGACATCGGCGTGTCGCGCGCCTCGGCGGTGGTGCCGGTCGTCATCGGCGGCTGGGAGGAGACCATGGCGCTCTCCAACGCGCTGCTCCGCCTCGGCGTGAACGTCATGCCGATCGGCCATCCGGCCGTCCCGCGCGACGCCTGCCGTCTGCGCTTCTTCATCAACGCCGACCACACCCAAGGCGAACTCGACCGCGCCCTCGACCTGTTGGGACGAGCCATGGCAGAGCAGCAGCACCCTCAGAAGACCTCCCGCACCGGTGCGGGAGCGGCATCGGGGACGTCGTCGGAACCGGCCTCTCCGGCGGCGTCCCCCGCTGTCGGGAGCCCGGCCGCGCCGGGCCCGGCCGCACCCCCCGACGTGCTCGTCGCCGGAGCGAGCGGATTCATCGGCGGGCACCTCACGCGCCGCCTCGTCGAGCGCGGCCACCGGGTCCGGGCCCTGGTCCGCGAGGGCAGCGACCGCTCCGGGTTCGCCGACGCGGACGCCGAGTCGGTCGAGGTGGTCACCGGCGACCTCACCGACCCGGACAGCCTGCGCCGCGCGGCCGCCGGGGTCCGGCACGTCTACAACTGCACGGGCCTGTCGGCGGACTGGGGGCCGTGGGCGCACTTCCAACGGGTCAACGTCGACGGCAGCCGCAACCTCGTGGAGGCCGCCGCGCACGCGGGCACCGTCGAGCGGTTCCTGCACGTCAGCACCACCGACGTGTACGGCTACCCGGTGCGGCCCGGCGACGAGAGCACGCCGCCGCGCGACATCGGCCTGCCGTACAACCGCAGCAAGCTGCTCGGCGAGCAGGCCGTGCGCGAGGCCGCGGCGCGCGCCCTGCTGCCGCTGACCGTGGTACGGCCGGTCAGCGTGTACGGGCCGCGCAGCAAGGACTTCGTCGTGGAGATCGCGACGCTGCTCCTGAGCCGCCAGATGGTCTACATCCGCGGCGGCGACGTCCCGGCGGGCCTGTTGTACGTGGGCAACGCCGCCGACGCGATGATCGCCGCCTGCGCCGCCGACGCCGCCGCGGGGCGGACGTACAACCTGCGCGACCCCGACCGCACCACGTGGCGCGCCTACATCGAGGCCCTCGCGCGCGGCCTCGGCGTCAAGCCGCCCGCGCTGAGCCTGCCCGCGCCGGTGGCGCGGGGCGTCGCGGCCCTGTCGGAGGGGGTGTACGGGGCGCTGCGGCTGAAGGCGCGGCCGGTGCTCACCCGGCACGCGGTGCACCTCTTCGACCGCGACCAGTCGTACGCCATCGACCGCGCCCGCGACGACTTCGGCTTCAAGAGCGAGGTGGGCTTCGAGGAGGGCGTGCGGCTCACGCTCGCCTGGCTCGACTCGCCCGAGGGCCGCGCCCACGTCACCCGTTGACCACCGCTGTGCGAGAGGACCCCGTTCCCGTGCATCTGACCGAGCGGCACGCGGCCCGTGACTGGTTCCCCGGGCCCGGCCCCGCCCCGGCCGCCGGGGCGCCGCGGCTGATCTGCTTCCCGTACGCGGGCGGCACGGCCTCCGCGTACCGCGACTGGCCCGCGCTGCTGGGGGCGCCCGTGGTGGCGGTGCAGCCGCCCGGGCGCGGTCTGCGGCTGCGCGAGCCGCCGTACGCGGACCTGGACGCGCTGGTGTCCGACGTGACGGAGGCGCTGCTCACGGCCGGACTCGTGCGCGACTACGTGCTGTTCGGGCACAGCATGGGGGCCCTCGTCGCGTACGAGGTGGCGTGCGCGCTGCGCGAGCGCGGCGCACCCGGGCCGCGCCACCTGTTCGTGTCCGGCAGCCGGGCCCCGCACCTGTACGCCGACCGCGCCGACCACGCCCTCGGCGACGAGGACCTGCGCAGGCTCGTCCACGACCTGGGCGCGCTCGCGCCCGGGGACCGGGTCGCGGGCGCCTATCTGGAGCGCAGGCTCCCGGTCCTGCGCGCCGACCTCACGGCCTGCGAGCGCTACCGGTGGCGGCCGCGCCGCCCCCTCGGCTGCCCGATGACCGCGTACTCCGCCGTCGGCGACGCGCTCGCGCCCGCGCCGCACGTCGAGGCGTGGCGCCCGTACACCCGTGCCTCGCTGCTGCGCCGGCACGTGGCGGGCGGCCACTTCTTCCTCAACGGCCCCGGACGCCGCCCCCTCCTGCGCGACCTGCGCGCCGAACTCACCCGCACCACCGAGGAGATGGAACCCCCATGGACCTACTGAGCCTGGCCAAGGCCGTCAAAGACCGGGCGCAGGAGCCCCTCACGGACGTGCTCGCGGCGGCGCGGATCGTCACGGACCCCCGCGTGCCGCTGCTGCTCGTGCTCAACCGCACGCTGTTCACGCCGCTGTACCGGGCGTCGTTCCTCGCGGCGGCCGCGGGCTCGGGCGTGCTCCAGTGCCTCGCGGTGCGCCCCTGCGACCTGGAGAGCATCGCCGAGCGCGTCGGCTGCGGCCCGGAGCCCGAGGACCGGCAGCGGCTGCGCGCGTGGCTGGAGATCGGCGTGCGCCTCGGCGAGCTGCGCACGAAGGAGGGCTGCTACCTGCTGCGCAGCCGCACCGCCAAGGCCCTCGCACAGGTCGCCAACGACCCCGTGGCGGCGGCCCTTGAGGAGCTCCTGCGCTTCCACGTGCCCGCCCTGCGCGACGCCCCGCGCATGCTCGCGGACGGCGGCCGCTTCACCCTGTCCGACCAGGACGGCCTGGTCATCGCCCGCTCCTCGCTCGTGGTGCGCGGCTTCGTCGAGGAGGCCGTCACCCGCACGCTGCCGCGCACCACTCCGGTGCGCCTGCTCGAAGTGGGCTGCGGCAGCGGCGCGTACGTCCGCCACGCGGCCGGGCTCAACCCGCGCCTCACCGCGCTCGCGGTCGACCTCCAGGGCGAGGTCGCCGAGCGGGCCGCGAAGAACATGGCGCAGTGGGGCCTCGCCGACCGCGTCGAGACCCGCCAGGGCGATGTGCGCACCCTCGACCTCCAGCCGCAGTTCGACGTGGTGACCCTGCACAACAACATCTACTACTTCCCGGCCGAGGAGCGTGCCGAGGTCCTCGCCCGGGTCCGCTCCTTCCTGGCCCCGGGCGGCACGCTGCTGCTCACCTCGTCCTGCCGGGGCGGCCGCACGCTCGGCATCGAGGTGCTCAACCTGTGGTTCGAGTACGCCTCGTTCGGCGGGCCGCTGCCGCGCGAGGACGAGCTGCTCGGCCAGCTGCGCGACGCCGGGTTCGACGACGTGCGGGCCACGGGTGTGCTGCCCGGCCAGCCGTTCCGCGTGTTCACCGGCGTCAACGCGCGCCCGGGCCCGGCCGGCGCCCGCCCGGCCTCCCCCGCCCCGCTCCCGTCGACCGCCGAGGAGGCCACGTCATGACCACGAAGGCCACGCACGACGCGCGCGAGACGGCCGAGGCGTCGGCGGTGCCGCCCCAGGAGGCGGCCGCCGGCCTCGTCGCCGTCATCGGCGGCCCGCACACCGCGGCCCCGCAGGACCTCGGCGGCAAGGGCGCCCGGCTCGACGAGCTGACCCGGGCGGGTCTGCCGGTGCCGCCCGCGTTCTGCCTCACCACCGGCCTGTTCGACCTGTTCCTGCGCGAGAGCGGCCTCGGTGCCGAGCTGCGCGCCGCCGAGGCCAGGGGCGAACCCCCCGCCCGCTTGCGGGAGTCGGTGCTCGCCCGGGACATCCCTGAGTCCCTCGCGCGCACCATCGTGGCCGCGTACGACGCGCTCGGCCGCCCGCGCGTCGCGGTGCGTTCGTCGGCGGTGCGCGAGGACTCCGCCACGCGGTCCTTCGCGGGCCAGCACGACACGGTCCTCGACGTGGCGGGCGACGCGGCGCTGCTCGACGCCGTCAAGGTCTGCTGGGCCTCGCTGTGGTCGGACCGCGCGGCGGCCTACCGCTCGGGTCCGGGTCCTGTCGGCTCGATCGCCGTGGTCGTCCAGGAGATGGTGAACGCGGACGTCAGCGGCGTGCTCTTCACCGTCGACCCGATCGGCGGCAGGCCCAACCGCCTGGTGGTGGAGGCCTGTTGCGGGCTCGGCGAGGGCCTGGTGTCGGGGCGGGTCTCCAGCGACTTCTTCGTGGTGGACGACCGCAGCCTGGACGTCGTCGAGGAACGGGTGCGCTACAAGGTCACCAAGTGCGCCCCCCTCGCACCGGGCCGCATCGGCATGACGAAGGTGGACGCCGCCGAGCGGGACGCGCCCTGTCTGACCCACGAGCAGCTGACCGCCCTGGCCCGGCTCGCCCTGGAGGTGCGCGAGCACTACGGCAGCGAGCAGGACATCGAGTGGGCGCTGCGCGACGGCACCCTGCGGCTGCTCCAGGCCCGGCCGATCACCACCCGGGCGCGGCCCGACGCGGCCGAGGGCGCCCGCAGCCCGTATCTGCCGCGGCACTGGCGGGAGCAGTCGGCGGAGGTCCGGCAGGGCACGCTGTGGTCGCGCATGGACATCGGCGAGATCTTCGTGGGCCTGATGTCGCCGCTCGGCCTGAGCTTCGCCCGCTACTACCAGGACCATGTGCACGGCGACTGCGCGCGGGCCCTCGGCGTGCGCGACGTCGGCGACGTCGGCCTGCACATGGGCTACTTCCAGGGCCATGTGTATCTGAACATCTCCTACACCGCGTATCTGCTCGGCCAGGCCGTGCCGACGCGCGACCAGCGCCACTTCACCCGCCGCTTCGTCAGCGAGGAGGTCGACCTCGCGACGTACGCCAACCCCTTCGGGACCTTCCCCGGCGGCATGGAGGACCTCCTTTCGACCGTGCACTGGCTGCGCGAGACGGCGCGCGAGATGGTGGTGATGAAGGGCCGCGCCCGTGCGATGGTGGACACGCGCCTGTACGAGTTCGACCGCGCCCGGCGCCTGGACCTGACCCGGATGTCCCGCCGCGAGCTGCACGCCGAACTCACCCGCTACCTGGACTACTTCCACGACGCGCACGTCGGCTACATGCCGTACTACATCAACGCGTTCGGGTTCTACGGCATCCTCACCGAGCTGTGCGCGAAGTGGCTCGGCGCGGCGGGCGACAACCTCCAGAACCGCATCAAGACCGATATGTCGAGCCTGCGCACGGTGGCGTCGGCGCAGGAGATCTGGGGCGTGGCGCAGGCCGCCAAGGCCAGGCCGCGCGTCATGGAGATCATCGAGGGCGCGCCCCTGGAGGAGGTCGCGGACCGGCTGCGCGCGGACGCCGAGGGGCGGGTGTTCTGGGAGACGCAGATGGAGCCGTTCCTGCGCGCCAACGGCACCCGGGGCCGGCAGGAGATGGAGCTGACCCACCAGCGCTGGATCGACGACCCCTCGTACCTCTTCCAGATGATCCGCCGCTACGCCGCCGACGGGTTCACGGCCGACGACATCATGGGCCGCAGCCGGGCACGCCAGGAGGGCGACGTCCGTGCGGTGCTGGGCGACCTGCCGCTGCCGCAGCGCAAGACGCTTGAGGGCCTGATCTCGATGTACGCGCTCTGCAGCGAGCTGCGCGAGACCACCCGCATGTCGATGATCACCTCGATCTGGCTGGTCAGGAACGTGGTGTACGAGGTGGGGCGGCGGCTCGTCGACGAGGGCGTGCTGCACTGTCTCGACGAGGTCGCGCACCTGGACTTCGAGGACGTGCGCCGGTACGTGGCGGGCGAGTTGTCGCAGCACGAGGCGTTCTCGCGGGAGGCCGTCGAGGAGCGGCGGCGCGTGCACGAGTACCACAACCGGCTGCCGGAGCCGCCGCTGACGTTCGTCGGCGAGTACGACAGCACGCGCGCGGCGCGCCCGGTGAAGGACGGGGCGCGCCTCACGGGGCTCGGCTCGTCGCCGGGGCGGATCGTGGGCCGGGCCCGGATCGTGGAGGACCTGGTGTGGCAGGCCGACGAGTTCCAGGCGGGCGAGATCCTCGTGACCCGGCACACCGACGCGTCCTGGACGCCGCTGTTCGCCATCGCGGGCGGCGTGGTCACCGACATCGGATCGATGCTCTCGCACAGCTCCATCGTGTCCCGCGAGTTCAACGTGCCCTCGGTGGTCAACACCAAGCACGCCACACAAGTGATCAACACCGGCGACATGGTCATGGTCGACGGCGACACCGGGGTCGTCGAGATCGTCGAGGGCTGAGCGGGCCGAGCGCCCACCGGCTCCGCGCGGACGACGGCCCGCGCGCAACCAGAGAGGAAAGCGAGAGGCGACCAGATGATCCCGAACCAGTGGTATCCGATCCTGCGGACCAAGGACGTCAAGCGCGACGCCCCGACGGGTGTGAAGCGCCTGGGCGAGGAGCTCGTGCTCTGGCGCGACCTCAGCGGCACGCTGGTGTGCCAGTCGGCGCGCTGCCCGCACAAGGGGGCGAACCTGTCCGACGGTCGCGTCGTCGGCAACTCCCTCGCCTGCCCCTACCACGGCTTCCGCTACGACGCGGGCGGCGCCTGCCGGCTCATCCCGGCCCTCGGCACGGAGGGCCGCATCCCGGCGTCCCTGCGGATCGACACCTACGAGGTGCGCGAGAAGTACGGCCTGGTGTGGCTGTGGTGGGGCGAGAAGCGCGAGGAGCTGCCGGACATCGAGCTGCCGCACGAACTCGCCGAGCACCCCAGGCCGTACGAGACGATCACCTGGAGCAGGCCGGTCCACTACACCCGCTACATCGAGAGCCTGCTGGAGTTCTACCACGTGACGTTCGTGCACCGGGACCACTGGGCGAACATCATCGACTACACGTTCATGTACGGCAGTTGGCGCAAGCTCTGGACCGACGGACGCGAGCGCTACATCGCCGCCAACAAGATCGTGAACCATCGCGTGGACGTGGAGGGCACGATCATCCGGTCCACCTTCGACCAGTGCGAGGAGGGCAACCCCTCCAACATCTGGCACTTCGACCTCATCTACCAGGCGCCCTGTATGACCCACGTCCGCCAGGGCCTGTTGGAGGTCACCACCTGGCTCACGCCCATCGACGAGGAGAACACCCAGGCCATCATGCGCCTGTGGGAGTATCCGCTGCTCAAGCGGATGGTGCCGGTCAAGGCGCTGCGGCCGCTGATCCTCAAGGCCTCGCTCCAGATGGAGAAGTACGTCCAGGACCAGCAGGACAACGACATCATGGCGCGCCAGGAGCCGAAGGTCAGCGAGCGCGGCGTCAACAAGCTCATCGCGCCGGACGAGATGAACGCCAAGTACCTCCAGATGCGGGACCGGCTGAAGGCGGAGGCCCGCGCGGACGCGGAGGCACGGGCGGCACAGCGGGCCCGGGAGGCCGCCGCGGACCCGGCGGCGCCCGCCCCGACGGCGGGCGGCAACGCGACCTCCCCTGCGCACGGGACCTCCGCCACGAACGGGGCCTCCCCCGCGAACGGGACCTCCGCCACGAACGGGAGCTCCCCCGGGCAGACCCCGGCGGCCGCGCGGCCGAAGAAGGCGGCGGCCCGCGCGGGAGGCGTCAGCGAGAGCGCGCCCTGACCCGGGCGCGCGCCCGGCGCCCCGGCGCGGCGTGCGCCCCGGGGCCCAGTGTCACGACGTCGCCACCCGCAGCGGCGCCACGTCGGCGGGGGCCTGCTCGCCGTCCTCGCCGAGGTCGTCCCACCACTGCGGGCCGTCCTCGATGTGGCGCAGCAGGACGCCCTCGCGCAGCGCCCAGGGGCACACGGCGGCCGACTTGAGGCCCATGAGCTTCATCGCCGTGTGCCCGACCACCGCGCCGGCCAGGCTCTGCCCGGCCCGCGGCGCCGAGATGCCGGGCAGCTGCGCCCGCTCGGCGGCGGGCAGCAGGGCGAGGCGGTCCCGCGCCTGGCGCAGGCGCGAGCGGTACAGCGTCCTGCTCACGAACGGGCCGTGCCGCCCGGGGGCCTCGCCGGTCAGCCGGGCCAGCTGCTGGAACGTCCGCGACGTGGCCACGGCGGTGTGCGGGCCCTCCCAGCGGACCCGGGCCGCCACGTCTCGCAGCTGGTGGCGCACCCGGCGCCGCAGTGCCTTGACGGCCTCCTCGGTCGGCGGTGCGTCGGCGGGGAAGAACTCGTGGGTGAGCCGGAGCGCGCCGAGCGGCACCGACACCGCGAAGTCCGGCAGGCGCCCCCGGCCGAAGGCCACTTCGAGGGAGCCGCCGCCGATGTCGATGAGCACGAGGGGACCGGCCCGCCAGCCCAGCCAGCGCCGGGCGCCGAGGAACGTCAGCTCGGCCTCCAGCTCCCCTGGCAGCGTGCGCAGCCACACGCCGGTGCGCGTACCGACGGTCCGCAGCACCTCGCGGCGGTTCGGCGCGTCGCGCACGACGGCCGTCGCGAAGGCCAGGGGGCGCCCGGCGCCCCACCGTTCGGCGGTCGCGGACGCGGCCGTCACGGCCCTGGCCAGTCTCCGTACGCTCTCGTCGCCGAGCGGCCCGCCGGGCTCCACCTCCTCGCCGAGGCGCAGCTTCCACTTGGCTGTGTGCACGGGCAGCGGCGCACCGCTGCCCGTGTCCACGACCACGAGCCGCGCCGTGCGCGACCCCACATCCAGCACGCTCACTCGCATGAACGCTCAGTACCCCCTGCGCACTGCCGCACGCTCACGGTTCCGGCCACACCTGGCATATGCCGCTCCCCCTTGTCGTCCGGTGCCTAGCGTAGGTCCATGACTTCAGCCACCCCACCGCCCGTTCCCGTGCACGATCTGGTGCTGCGCCGCGGCCGCGTCCTGGACCCGGAGAGCGGCTTCGACGCCGTGGCCGACGTCGGGGTGACGGGACGGTCGATCTCCGCCGTCTCCACCGAACCGCTGACGGGGCATCAGGTCCTCGACGTGGCGGGCCTCGTCGTGGCGCCCGGCTTCATCGATCTGCACAGCCACTCGCACACCGTCGCGGGCCACCGCCTCCAGGCGCTCGACGGGGTGACCACCGCCCTGGAGCTCGAACTCGGGCTCTCGCCCGTCGGCGAAGCCTACCGCCTGGCAGCGACCGAGGGGCGGCCTCTCAACTACGGCTTCTCCGCGTCCTGGGCGCAGGCCCGCATGGCGGCCGTGGGCGGCCTCCCGCACGGCGGCGGCGCCCTGGCGGCCCTCGCGCACCTGGGCGCCGCGGCCTGGCAGCGCCAGGCGACCCGGGCCCAGGAGGACGCGCTGCTCGGCCTGTTGGAGCGCGATCTGGCCGACGGAGCACTTGGCATCGGCCTCATCGTGGGGTACGCGCCGCGTGTGCGGCCCGAGGAGTACCTGGCGGTGTCCCGGCTCGCCGCGGCCGCCGGGGTGCCCACGTACACGCACGCGCGCGGCCTCGTGGAGACGGATCCGCTGACGCCCGTCGACGGCGCCGAGGAGATCGCCCGCGCGGCGGGCGAGACGGGTGTGCACGCCCACTACTGCCATGTGCCGTCCACCTCGCACCGGCACGCGGACCGCGTCCTCGCCGTCCTGGAGCGCGCCAGGGCCGAGGGCGCGCGCGTGTCCACGGAGGCCTATCCGTACGGCGCGGGCATGACGGCCATCGGCGCCGCGTTCCTCGACCCGGGCGCGGTCGCCGCCTCCGGGCGCGAGGTGGCGGACATCGTGCACGCCGCCACCGGCGAGCGCGTGCGCGACCTCGACCGGCTCCGGGAGCTGCGGGCCGCCGACCCCGGGGCGCTGGTCTTCCTGCACTTCCTGGACGAGTCCGACGCCCGCGACCGGGCGTTCCTCGACCGGGCCCTGCTGGATCCGCACACGGTGGTCGGCTCCGACGCGATGCCGCTGACCTGGACGGACCCGGCGGCCGACCCGCTGGTGTGGCCGCTGCCGCCCGGCGCCGCGATCACACATCCGCGCACCGCGGGCACCTTCTCCAAAATGCTGCGCCGGTACGTGCGCGACCTCGGGGCCCTGAGCCTGCCGGACGCCGTCGCCCGGGCGAGCCTGCTGCCCGCGCGCGTCCTGGAGGCGGGGGTGCCCGCGCTGCGCAGGAAGGGCCGGGTCCGGGCCGGGTGCGACGCCGACCTCGTCGTCTTCGACCCCGACGCGGTCAGCGACCGGGCGACGTACGCCGACAGCACCCGGCCGTCGACGGGCCACGCCCACGTCCTGGTCGGCGGCACCCCCGTCGTCCGGCACGGCGAACTCCTGCCGGACGCGCTGCCGGGACGCCCGGTGCGCCGCTGACCGTACGCCGCGACGCTCTAGCGGCCGTGGCCGGTCAGGGACAGGAAGACGTCGTCCAGGTCGGGGGTGTGCACGGTGAGCGCCTCCGCCTGGATGCCGGAACCCTCCAGGACGTCCAGGACCGCGCGCAGCACGGGAATCCGGCCGTCGCTCGACACCTGGAGCGTGAGCTCGTCGTCGTCCCGCGTGACCGTGCTCAGCGCGAGCCGGTCGGTGGCGGCGTCCAGCTGCCGGATGTCGGTGAAGCGCAGCCGGATGTGCCCACCGGGGATGCGGCGCTTGAGCTCTTCGGCCGTGCCCTCCGCGACGATCTTCCCGCCGTCGAGCACCGCGATGCGGTCGGCCAGCTGATCGGCCTCTTCCAGGTACTGCGTCGTCAGGAAGACGGTGGTGCCGCCCGCGGCCAGATCGCGGATCAGGTCCCACAGCACGCGGCGGCCGCGCGGGTCGAGGCCGGTCGTGGGCTCGTCGAGGAAGACCACGCTCGGGCGGCCGACCAGCGTCATCGCCAGGTTCAGCTTGCGGCGCGTCCGGCCGCACAGCGACGCCGCGCGCGTGCGCCGGACCTCCGACAGACCGAAGCGCTCCAGGAGTTCGGCGGTACGGCGTTTGCCCTCGGCCCGGTCCAGGTGCAGCAGGTCCGCCATGAGGAGCAGGTTCTCCTCCGCCGTCAGGAGCCGGTCCACCGCCGCGTACTGATCCGTCACACCGATCTCGGCGCGCACCGCGTGCGGGGCCCGCCGCAGGGAGTGTCCGGCGACCGTGGCCCGGCCCCCGTCGGCGCAGGTCAGGGTGGAGAGGATGCGCACGGTGGTCGTCTTGCCCGCACCGTTCGGACCGAGCAGCGCGAAGATCGTGCCGGGCATGACGTCCAGGTCGATCCCGTCGAGCACGACCTTGCCGCCGTACGCCTTGCGCAGCCCTTGAGCCGTGATGCCCTGGGGCTGCCCGGTCGTTCGGATGGTGGCGGTCATGGTGCCCCTGCTCGTTCCCTTCGGTGCTTCACGGTCGTTCGCCGCGCGCGGCGGGCCGCCGGGCCGCCGCGCGGCGCCCTCCCTCGCCCCGGCCGGGAGGGGCGGGCCCTTGAGGTCGCCGACCTGCTCGGCGGGCGTAGGGGCTGCGGACGCATACCGGCATCATGCTACGACCGTGGCGCCACGACGAGCCACCGTGGCGCCATCTTCGTTCCGGCAGTGGACGCCCCGCGCCGACGCCGGGGCCGCATGCCGGACACCGCTGTCCCGGCCACCAGGACAAGATCGCGTCGGCGCGTCCCGCACCCCCGGATCACATCGACTCAACGGGGCAAAGGAATGGGCGACTTGACTCCGGGCGCGCTACCGGGGGCGCTGCGGCCGGGCACTCGACAGCAGGAGCCGCTCACACTCCCCTCCGCGCGCACCCCTCCCCGACAGGTCGTTGGCGCCATGCTGACGCCATCACAAACCGAACTGGCGCACGGGCGGTGCCACGTTCGCGCCAACCCGCCCCTCCACCGCTCAAGGCAGGCAGTAAGGACGGCGAACAGAACACCCGCGGAGCACGTCGCCGCCCCAGGCCGCATCGGGAAGCCCCGCACCGAGAACGGAAACAGCAGGCACGACTCCGCCCTGATGATGCCCTTTTGTCGGAAATGAAGCGGAGGACAGCGTTCGGAATCAGCCACCCCAGAGGGTCCCGGCCGGGACACCACTTGAATGGCGCCACTCCTGTGCCATCATGGCATCATGAACTTCACGCCATACGTCGATGATTTTCGGCACGGGTTCGTCTTCGCAGCGGACGCGGGCGGGGAAGGAGGGTGGACCCCCGGCGGAAAGCGCCGTACGGCACCGGACTCGCCCGCGCCGCACGCCGAGGACCTCGCCTGGCACCACCGCCCGTCCGAACCGCCGCCGGGCACGCCGCCCCGCGGGATCCCCCTCGGCCTGCTCAGCGCGGCCCTCTCCGGCGGCTACATCCGCCTCCAGCTCTCCAGCCCCGGCGACCTGGACGCGGCCGCCGCCCTGTTCGACTGCGCCGTGCCCGACCACGAGGTGCTCGCCCTCCAAGTGCCCGGCGACGGCACCGCGGCCACGCTGCGCGCCGTCCTGGGCGTGCTCGACGAGGCGGGCATCGAGATCACCGCGATCACGGTGCACACGCCCGGCCTCGGTGAGGTCGCCTCCACCTTCCTGGACCCCGAGGATCCGGGCCGCTAGCTCCGGCGCCGCGCTCAGCCCGTCGTGAGCAGCGGCAGCGTCCGTGGCCCCACCACCTCCGGCGTCGTCTGGAAGACCGGCGGGCGGCGCGGGTCGGTGCGCAGCCCGGGGAAGCGTTCCAGCAGGATCTCCAGGGCGATCCGCGCCTCGAACCGGGCCAGCGGCGCGCCCAGACAGAAGTGGATGCCGCGGCCGAAGCCCAAGTGCGGGTTGGGGTCGCGCTCCGGCCGGAAGCCGTGCGGGTCGGCGAAGACGCGCGCGTCCCGGTTCGCCGCGCCGAGCCACAGCGCGACGACCTGCCCCGCGGGCAGCCGCCGCCCGCCGAGCTCCACCGCGCGCGTGGTCGCCCGGTAGAAGATCGAGAAGGGCGGCAGCAGCCGCATCGCCTCCTCGATCACCCCGGGGACGAGGGACCGGTCCGCCCGCACCCGCTCCTTGACCCCCCGGTGGGCGTCCAGGCAGAGCACCGCGTTGCCCAGCAGTATCGTCGTCGTGATGTGCCCGGCGACGAGCAGCAGTTGGGCGAAGTTGCCGAGGGCCGCCGCACTCAGCCGCTCCCCGTCCACCTCGGCCTGCACGAGCGCGGTCAGCAGGTCGTCCTGCGGGCGCCGCCTGCGCTCCTCGGCGTGCGTACCGAAGTACGCGCTCATGCGCGCCGACAGGTCGAGGACCGCCCTGACCATGTCTTCGGTCTCCGCCGTGCCGCCGGCCGCCGCCACCTCGGTGCGGGCGAGCAGCTCCTCGGCCCACTGCCGGAACAGCTCCCGGTCCTCGCCCGGCACCCCGAGGAGCTCGGCGATGACGGTCACCGGCAGCGGGTGGGCGAGGTCCGCGACGAGGTCCATCGCCGGGCCGCCCCCGACCCGGTCGAGCAGCTCGTGGGTGAGGGCGCCGATCCGCGGCCCGAGCCCGGCCACGAGCCGGGGCGTGAAGGCGCGGCTGACGATCCTGCGCAGCTTGCGGTGCTCGGGCGGGTCCAGCTGCGTGAGCATGCCGCCGCGCTCGTACTCCGGCGCGTCGGGCGCGAAGTGGCGTACGACGTCGGACGAGTAGGCACCGGGGTCGGCGAAGACGTCGACGGCCTCCCGGTGGCCGTAGACGTTCCAGACGCCGAGCCGCTCGTCGAACTCCACGGCCCGCGCGGGCTCCTGCCCGCGCAGCCAGAAGTGCAGGGGGTGCGCTTTCCACTCGTCGACGAGCAGGGCGAGCGGCGAGGAGCACGTTGAGTGATACGTCATGAAAAATCACCTGTTTCAGATCGCGCGCGGTCCGGAGCGCGCGGAGGCACGGGGCGCGGTCGGGCACCGCGGGGCATGAGGGGTGGCGATGACGGGAGATGAGGGGGGCGATGACTCGCGAAGCCTCAGGCCGACGAGGCCGAGGGGACGGGCCGGGCGGACACGGCGGAGACCGCCGTCACCGTGCGGGGCGCAGGGGCGTCACCGTCGCGGGTGCCGCGCGCGGGCGCCCCGGGGCGTGGGCCCACCGGCGGCGGGGCCGCCCGGGCGAGTGCCGCGGCCGGGGGCCCGGCGCGGGTGCTCAGACGCGGCGTATGACGATGTCGCCGCGGCTGGTGACGGCGTGTATCTCCACGGCCTTGCCGGGCTCCTCCGGGGCGTCCGACGCACCCAGGGAGTTGCGTATGTGGCCGACCTTGGTGTGGATGTCGAGCCAGGCGGCCGTCCCGCTCTTGACTCCTATCTCCAACTGCCCCGTCGCGGCCCGGAGTTCGACGCGGCCGCGGGAGACCTCACCGAGCCGGACGTCACCGGTCACGGAGCGCGCCGCGACGGCGCCGTGGACACGGCCGATGCTGATGTCGCCGCGGTTCACGGTCACCCGCAGCGGGCCCGTGACCTCTTCGATGTCCGAGTCCCCGCTGGAGTTCCTGAGGGTGAGCGGGCCGTCGATGCGGCCGACGGAGATGTCACCGGAGGCGACGCGGATGTCGGCCTCGCCGATGGCGCTGCCGATCCTGACGTCGCCGTATCCGGTGTTGAGCTGGAGGCGCCCGGCGCGCTCCAGATGGATCTTGCCGACCTCCGTCTTGAACGCGCACTCCCCCAGCTCGCCCTCGACGTACAGGTCGGCCACGATGGCGTCGCCCGTCACGTCGGAGCCCGCGGGCAGCTCGACGGTCACGTCGACGGAGCCGCCGGAGCCGAAGAGGCTGCGCCTCTTGGGCGCCCTGATCAGGAGCCGCCCATGGGCGAACTCGACCCGGGTCTGCTCGGCGGCGCTGCGGTCCGCCTGGCTGAAGCCGCTGCTCGGGCTCACCTCGACGACGGTGCGGGTGCCCGCGCCCGCGGTGAAGCGCAGGACCCCGGCGTTGAGCTGCAACGAGACCGAGATCGGCTCGGGGGTGTCGAAGGCTGGCATGGCTGCCCCGTCCTCATGGGTTCTGCCGGGCGTCCCCGGTGGGACGGCGAGGGGAGGCGGTGTGCCGACAGGCGGCACGCGCTCCGCGACGCCATGATGGCATCACTGTGGCGCCACTGCAAGCCGAGACTGGCGCGCGCCGACGCCTGACAGGCGCCAGTGGGTGTGAGAGGGCCGTTCCGGATCGCCGGAAGGCCGCCCGCCGATGACGAGCGGCCCTGGAGTCGGCTCGCGCCCGGGTCAGCGCGTGGCGTCGCGCCGCGCGCGCTCAAGGACGCCGGGCAGGGCGCGCAGGAACGCGGTCACCTCGTCCTCGCCCACGATCAGCGGCGGGGCCAGCCGGATCGTGCCGGCCCCGACGGCGTTCACCAGGAGGCCCGCGTCCTGGGCCGCCTGCTGCACCTGGGCGGCGAGCGGCTCGGTCAGCACGATGCCGAGCAGCAGCCCGGCCCCGCGGACCCGGTCCACCAGCGGGTCGCCGAGCGCCTCGATGCCCTGGCGCAGCGCCTCGCCCTGGCGCTTGACGTGGTCGAGGAGGCCGTCGCCGTGGATCGTGTCGAGGACGGCGAGCGCGGCGGCGCACGCGACGGGGTTGCCGCCGAACGTGGTGCCGTGCGCGCCGGGCGACAGCAGGTCCGCGGCCGGGCCGAAGGCGAGCGTCGCACCGATCGGCAGCCCCCCGCCGAGCCCCTTGGCGAGCGTGAGGACGTCCGGCTCGATGCCCTGCGCCTGGTACTCGAACCAGTGCCCGGTGCGGCCGATGCCGGTCTGCACCTCGTCGAGGACGAGCAGCGCCCCGGCGGCGCGGGTGATCTCGCGGGCCGCCGCGAGATAGCCGGGCGGCGGCACGACGACGCCGTTCTCGCCCTGGATCGGCTCGATGACGACGAGCGCGGTGTCGGCGTCGACGGCGGCGCGCAGCGCCTCGGCGTCGCCGAAGGGCACATGGGTGACCTCGCCGGGCAGCGGCTCGAAGGCGGTGCGCTTGGCGGGCTGCCCGGTCAGCGCGAGCGCGCCCATGGTGCGGCCGTGGAAGCCGCCCTCGGTGGCGACCATCCGGCGGCGGCCGGTGAGCCTGCCGATCTTGAAGGCCGCCTCGTTGGCCTCGGCGCCGGAGTTCGAGAAGAACACCCGGCCGGTGCGCCCGGTGAGGCGCAACAGCCGCTCGGCGAGCCGCACCGGCGGCTCGGCGATGAACAGGTTCGACACATGGCCGAGCCGGGCGATCTGCTCACTGACGGCACGGACCACGGCCGGGTGCGCGGTGCCCAGCGAGTTCACGGCGATGCCGCCGAGGAAGTCCAGGTACTTCTTGCCGTCCGCGTCCCAGAACGCGGCGCCCTCGCCGCGCACCAACGGCACCCGCGGCGTGCCGTAGTTGTCCATCAACGACGCCTGCCAGCGCTCGGTGAGCGCCGCCGACTGCCCGCCCGTGCCGGTCCCGGCCGCGCGTCCGGCGTCGCTTATGTCCTCGCTCATCGCGTCCCCTCTTCCACGGCCGCGCCCGTCGCGGCCCTCGTGCGCCGGCGCCCGTCGCCCCGGGTCGCGGGGGCGGGTCGCCGTCGTCCATCGGACCCGATCATCGCAAGCCCTCCTCGATGTCCGGCATCACGAGGGTGCCGATCTCCTCACGCGTGAACATCTCCAGGAGCACCGAGTGCTGGACGCGGCCGTCGATCACGCGCGCGCTGCCCACGCCGTTGCGGACCGCGTGCAGGCACCCGGCCATCTTCGGCACCATGCCGTCGTGCAGATCGGGCAGGACCTTCTCCAGCTCGCTCGCGCTGAGCCTGCTGATGACCTCGTCGCTGTCCGGCCAGTCCCGGTACAGGCCCTCGACGTCGGTGAGGAACACCAGCGTGTGCGCGTTGAGGGCGGCGGCGACCCCGGCGGCGGCGGTGTCGGCGTTCACGTTGTAGACGTACTCGTCGTCGACGCTGCGGGCGATGGGCGAGATCACCGGGATGCGGCCGTCGTCGAGGAGCGCCTCGACCGCGCCGGGGTTCACCCCGACGATCTCGCCGACCCGGCCGATGTCGACGCGCTCGCCGTCCTCGTTCTTCGGCCGGTGCTTGGTCGCCGTGATGGTGTCGGCGTCCTCGCCGGTCAGGCCGACGGCGAGCGGTCCGTGCTGGTTGATGAGCCCGACGAGCTCGCGCTGCACCTGTCCGGCGAGGACCATGCGGACGACGTCCATGGCCTCCGGCGAGGTGACCCGCAGGCCCTCCTTGAACTCGCTCGGGATGTCGTGCAGGCGCAGCGCGGCGCTGATCTGGGGGCCGCCGCCGTGGACGACGACGGGCTTGAGCCCGGCGTGCCGCAGGAAGACGACGTCATGGGCGAAGGCGGCCTTCAGCTCGTCGTCGATCATGGCGTTGCCGCCGAACTTGATGACGCAGATCTTGCCTTGGTGGCGGTTCAGCCAGGGCAGCGCGTCCATCACGGACTGCGCCTTCACCAGTGCGGGGTGCGAGTGGGTGGCGCTCCTCATGACGAGTACGCGCTGTTCTCGTGGACGTACTCGGCCGTCAGGTCGTTCGCCCACAGGGTGGCCCCCTCGGTGCCGGCCGCGAGGTCCGCGGTGATGACGACCTCGCGGCCGCTCATGTCCACGCCGTCGCGGTCGGCGCCGATCGAACCGTCCTTGCAGACCCACACGCCGTTGATGGCGACGTTCAGCCGGTCGGGCTCGAAGGCGGCGCCGGTGGTGCCGATGGCCGACAGGACGCGGCCCCAGTTGGGGTCCTCGCCGTGGATGGCGCACTTGAGGAGGTTGTTGCGGGCGATGGAGCGCCCGGCCTCCACCGCGTCGTCCTCGGTGGCCGCGTTGACCACGTCGATGCGGATGTCCTTGCTGGCGCCCTCGGCATCGCCGATGAGCTGCCGGGCCAGGTCCTCGCAGACCGTGCGGACCGCCTCGGCGAACGGGGCGTAGCCGGGGGTCTTCCCGGAGGCGCCCGACGCGAGCAGCAGCACGGTGTCGTTGGTGGACATGCAGCCGTCGGAGTCGACCCGGTCGAAGGTGAGCCGGGTCGCCTCGCGCAGCGCCCGGTCCAGGGTCCTGCGCTCCAGGTCGGCGTCCGTGGTGAGGACGACCAGCATGGTCGCGAGGCCGGGGGCGAGCATGCCCGCGCCCTTGGCCATGCCGCCGACGGTCCAGCCCTCGCCCTGGAAGACGGCCGTCTTGTGCACGCTGTCGGTCGTCTTGATGGCGATGGCGGCCTGCTCGCCGCCGTCCTGCGAGAGGGCGGCCGCCGCGGTGTCGACGCCCGGCAGGAGCCGGTCCATCGGAAGCCGGGTGCCGATGAGCCCGGTGGACGCCACCGCGACCTCTCCGGCGCGGTGCCCTTCGAGGACCTCGGCGACCCGCTCGGCCGTGGCCCGCGTGTCCTGGAATCCGGGTGCGCCCGTGCAGGCGTTGGCCCCGCCGGAATTGAGGACGACGGCGCTCACGGTGCCGCCCCTGATGACCTGTTCGCTCCACACCACGGGGGCGGCCTTCACCCGGTTCGCGGTGAAGACACCGGCTGCGGCCCGGCGTGGGCCGTTGTTCACGACGAGGGCCAGATCAGGATTTCCATTGCTTTTGATTCCGGCCGCGACGCCTGCGGCCGAAAAACCTCGTGGTGCCGTGACGCTCATGGCTCTGCTTCTCCTCAAGCGGAAGTTCCCGGCTTCCCGGGAAGGCCGAGGGGGGCCATTGGCAAGGGCGTCGGCCACGGCCCTGACTTTGCCTGGCCGACGCCGCCCCATTCCTCGATTCTGACGACTCCGACGGCTCGGCGTCGAAACTCAACAACGTGCTGCCGGTTCCTTTGCGTTGCCCGCCTCCCGACTGGTCGCACAGCTCGCCGATGGGCTTCGGGGAAGTGCGCGGAGCGTCGGGCGGGACCGACCGGCAGCTCGCAACAAACTACCCGCGATTCCGGCGCGCGGCACCGGTGCGTTGTCCTGTCCACAGGACGTGCGGCGGGCGGCGGGCACCATAGCGGCGGCGGTCCCGCCGGTCTCCGCAGTGGTGGGGCCGGGGGCGGTCCGGATTCGCACCTGACTTTTCACCCCGGCGTCGATACGGATTTCCCGTCGGCGCAGTATCGTCCCGGGACGGTCCCCGGCAATTCCCCGGAGACGGGCGGATCTGGACGCCGGGGCCGCATCGAACGACAATGGCGGAGCCGGTACCCGGCCCGCGGACGGCTTGGCCGCGGCGGCGGGCCCCCGGCCCGCCGGGGGGTTTCTCCTTCGCCGGTGCACCGCGGCAGACGGATTCCGCGGCGCCCGAGGACCTGTCCGGCCGGTGACCAGACCTTTCGAATTGGAGTGACTATGAGCAGCAACCCGTTCGACGACGCGGACGGCCGGTTCTACATCCTGGTGAACGACGAGGAGCAGCACTCGCTGTGGCCGTCCTTCGCCGAGGTGCCCGCCGGCTGGCGGGTCACGTTCGGTGAGGCGAGCCGCCAGGAGTGCCTGGACTACGTGGAGCAGAACTGGACCGACCTGCGTCCCAAGAGCCTCCGCGACGCCATGGCGGCGGACAAGGCTGCGTGACGCGCTCCGCGCACCCCTGAGGGCCCCGACGCCGGGAACGGTGCCGGGGCCCTCTCGTCTGTCCCGACCGGGTCCGCACCGGACGAGACACCGTCCGGACCGGTTCACACGGGGCCTAGGCACCGTCCTGAGCGGGTCCGCACCGGACCGAAGCACCGTCCTGACTGGTGCCGGGCACCAGGCCCCACCCCCCGATGTCCCCCGCACCCGTACCCGTACGGGTGCGGCCCGTCAGCCGGAGGGCTGACGGGCCGCGGTGCGGAGCGGGTGCGCGGAGGTCCGGCGGTCGCCTAGGCCTCGCTGCCGGCCCGGGCCGGCTCGGCGCGGCGCTCGACGATGGAGTCGGCGATCTCACCGCTGCGGATGGCGATGTTCGAAAGGAGCGACGAGGTCAGGCCGTGCGTGTGCTCGGTGCCGCCCTGGAGGTAGATGCCGCAGGACAGACCGGGCTCGGTGACCACGCGGTAGTCGCGCTCCACCTGGTGGCGGCCCTGTGCGTCGCGGCGGCAGAAGCGGTCGAGGTCGCCGAGCAGATCCGTGGCGTCCATGCCGTCGTAGCCGGTGGCGAAGACGAGCGCGTCGACGTCGATCTCCTGCTGGGCCTCGCCGCCCAGCAGCGAGTGCAGCACGACACGGGTGTCGCCGCCGGAGCGCTTCACTTCCTTGACCCGGGTCAGGTTCAGGAAGTGCAGGCGCTTCTCGCCCGCGACCTCTTCCTCGTAGGAGCGCCGGAACAGCTCACGGATCACGTCGTCGTCGACGACGGAGTAGTTCGTGTTCTTGTGGTAGCGCCAGAACGCGTCGCGCGTCGTCTCGCTGCCGAAGTAGTAGTGGTCGACCGCGTCCGGGTCGAACACCTGGTTGGCGAAGGGCGTGTCGTCGGCCACGGAGTAGCCGTACGACGGGAGGATCGCCGACACCTGCGCGTGCGGCAGCATGTCGTGCAGGTACTTGGTGATCTCGGCGGCGCTCTGCCCGGCGCCGACCACCGCCACGTTCCGCAGCTCCTGCGGGTCCATCCGGCCGTACTTCGCCAGGAACTCCGAGCTGTGCCAGACGCGTTCGTCGCGCTCCATGCCCTCGGGCATGCGCGGCACGAGGCCCGTCGAGACGGCGACGTTGTGGGCCCGCACGACGCGGGCCGCACCGCTCACGGTGTCCCGGACCGTGATTTCGAGATACTGCTCCGGGCCCGTCCCCGCGTCCTCGGGAAGCCGGATGTCGGTCACTTCCGAGTTGTAGGTGACGCGGTCGCTGAAGTTCGACTCGGCCCATTCCAGGTACTGGTGGAACTCCTGGCGGGTCGGGAAGAAGTCCTGGTTGTTCACGAACTGCACGAGACGGTCCGAAGCGTGCAGGTACGACACGAAGCTGTACCGCGACACGGGATTGCGGAAGGTGGCCAGGTCCTTCAGGAACGAAATCTGCATCGTCGCCTGGGGAAGCAGCATGTTGCGGTGCCAGCCGAAGGCCGCCTGGCGCTCGAAGAAAGCGGCCTTGACCGGCCGGCCCGACGCGTTGTTCTGGTGTTCCTCCAGGGCGATGGCCAGGGACAGGTTGGACGGGCCGAACCCGATGCCAACGATGTCGTATATCTCGTGTTCACGAGTACCCATAGATAATCTCCCGCTGGTGTAGCTTCGACAGGGACTTCCGCGTAATCGCTGAGGTTTCAGTGCTGCGGTTGCCCGAGAGGACCTCGGCCGGAAATGCTGTCAACTGTCGTTTCTGAAGTGCGGCTGATGGTCTCGAACATCTCGACCGGTGGTCCGGAAGAACACGCATTGAGTATTGCGCTGGAGAACACCGCCACGCCAACTTAGAGGGGCCGGGCGGACCTTTCAAGAGGCCTCGGCAGCCGCGGCTGGCCAGGCACCGCTGTCCCGTCGACAGGACAGCCGAGCCGCTCGTCCCCAATTCGGGTCGTGCCACGCGAAGCGTGGGTAACGTCGGCGACTTGGCGCGCCGCGCCGTGAGTGATTTCAACGAAAGGGTGAGCTCCGGATGTTTGTTCCGAGCCAGTACCGCCAACCGGACAGTTCATGGATGGTCGACCTGATCCACGGCAATCCCCTGGCGCTGTTCGTGAGCAACGGCACCGCGGAAGCGGGTCCGTTTGCCACGCATCTGCCGGTAATCCGGGATCCGGAGTGGAACGGGGAATGGTCCGAGGACCTCTCGGGCGGTCGCCTGCTGGGCCATATGAACCGGGCGAACCCGCACTGGAAGGCGCTCGAGTCGGGCACCGTGAACCTGCTGACGTTCACCGGACCGCACGGCTATGTTTCCCCGACGGTCTACGACGTGACGCCGGCCGCGCCGACATGGAACTTCACCTCCGTCCATGTGCACGGCGTCGTCGAGAAGATCGAGGGCATTGAGAACACCCTGGACGTCGTGAAGGCGACGGTGCAGGCCTATGAAGGCGCCTTCGGCGACGGTTGGGACATGTCCGAATCGTTGGAGTACTTCCGGAAGATCGTGCCCGCCGTGGGCGCCTTCCAATTCCGGGTGACCAGCGCCGAGGGCATGTTCAAGCTCAGCCAGGAACAGCCGGACGAGGTGCAGGAGCGGGTGCGCCGTTCGTTCGGCGGGCGCGAGTGCACCCGGCACCAGGCGACGGCGAGCCTCATGAGCAAGCTGCCCTGAGGTCCGCACCCCCGATACGGCCGACGGTACGGGCACCGCCCGCCACACTCACGGGCCCCACGGGCCCGTACCGTCGGCACCCACGGACGTGCGCGTGACGCGGGACGTACACCCGAAAACGTGCACGTGGGCCGTGCACGCGAGAGGTGCGCGGCCGTTGTCGGCGCGGTCGGCCGTGGCACCACGGCCGACCGCTCTGACAGCGTCGGCACACACGCGTAGGACCCGCCCCCTTCCGGGTGCGGGCCCTGCGCGTGTGGTGCGTCGGATCAGGCGCTGATGCCCGCCTTCTCCTGCTCCTCTTCCTCCTCCAGGGCGCGCTCGGCGGCGTTGTCGAGCGTCGCGAGCACCCACTGTTCGAAGTCGATGCCCGACTGCTCGGCGGCCTTGTGCCACCACTGGAGCCGACTGCCCGGCACCGCGAGGCGCCGCATCGTCTCAGGGGTCGGCGTGCCGTCGCGCACCTCGTCCTCGCGCGCCATGCGGATCGCGCTGCGCAGCTGCTTGGTGGTCCACTGCAGCTGCTCCGCGCGGTCGAGCCACAGCTCCTGCTCGTCGACCGGCAGGGACGCCAGTTCGGCGTGGTGCTGGAAACTCAGCGCCGCGCGCCGGCGGCTGAAGTCGAAACGCCGCGACACCCACGCGTAGTTGCGCAGCGTCTGGTACTGCAGGCCCGCCGCGCGAATTCCACGCTGATAGCGGTCGGTGTAGTGGTCCTTGCCGTATACCAGCCAGTCCCCCAGCCACCAGGAAGAGGAGTTCACAATTCCGGAGAGCTGGCGTCCGGCCCGCTCCCAGTCCTCGAAGGTCAGCCCGGCGGGCATTTGGAGGCCCACCTTCGTCGTCAGTACCTGGCCACGACGCTCGTCCACTCGGCGCTGCCGCGGGACGGAATTCGCGTTTCTACGGAACAGCACAACCTTCGAGCCCTCGAGGTCGCTGACCTGGTTCGTCATCATGCCTCCATGTGAATGAACTTCGAACGAACGCGGGCATAACGGACCGCGTTCGATCGGGAAAAAGCCATGCGGGCTTGGCAGCCGTGTCCAAGATCCCCTCGGGATCGGTCGCCGTCGCTTCACGCGAGGCACAGGCATGCCAATCGATCACAGCCGATCGGCCGGATGAAAGCTCGTTCGAGCCGCTCTCCGCATCAGGTCGTCATCGTTCCGTCGACTGACGGATGGACCTGTCGGAGTGGCCACGCGCGCATCCCGCCGTCAGGCAGCCTCTAGCCGAGGCGGCCTCCGGCGCTGAGCACGGGCAGGTCCGGCCGTTCGGCGCACCCTTCAAGGCTGCGCGGAAGGCATTCAGTCGGCATGTGTGTGGATACGTACATCAACTACTCGCCCCGTTCAACTACTCGCCCCGTTCGCCTGGACCACTCCGTTCCATCCCGTCGGTCCCGACGTGTCCCCCGTCGGTCCCGACGCCCCGGATTCGCAGTGGTCTCTTCCAAAGGCCTACCCGAGTAGAACCCGGCACCTGTTGGAGATTCAAGGAAGAGGCCGTCGCTCGTCGCGACTTTTCGAAGTTCGAACAAGCTAGCCCAACTTCGCTATCCCTGTCATGGGTGGCGTGGATCTCTCCGCGGCACCCAGGGGAACCGTATTGGCGATTGTCTTCCGCCAGTCAAGGCAAGAATTGAGCCAAATCCGCGACGGGCAAACAGTTGCATACGAGAAGGGGGCACACGGGAGGACGGGGCGAGTCCTCAAGTTTGCTGGCACCGCCATGGCAAACAGTGCTGACCCTCACCACGCGGACGCCTTAGCGGATTCTCGGGCTCGTCAGGGAACACTAGCATTATCCATACGGATTCTTAACGCCCTTAACGCGACCCCTGGAGCCACTGCGCCACCAGCCCTCCCCGAGAGGAACTACGGGAAGGCTCATGCGGAGTTCGCACCCTCCGATGACCTGGGAGGTGAAAAGGGGGGAAGCGGTGCGCGGCGGAGACGCCGAGGCGGTCGCCCGATGTCGGAATCATGAATTCCGCAGTGCGGGCGAGGGTGGCCCGGCCCGATGGAATCGGTAAGCGACATTCCGCCCGGCTCGTGACCGGGGCGGCCGTCGACCGCGCGACACCGCGGCGGAGGGCTCGGGTGCGGGCGGTCCGCCGACGTGCCGAGTGCCCCGAAGGGGCGTCTACGCCCCAATTTGCAGCCGTGGTTGTCACATCTGTCACGCCCGCAGCAAGATGGTGCGCGGCGCTCTCGGATCCTAGACTCAACGCTCGGCAGCCGCCGCTCAGGGATGTCCGGGAGGGATTGCAGCATGGTTGTGCCCTGCGCATTGCCAATATCGACTCCGGTCAGCGAGGTACCCGACCCCCATCTCGCCTCACCTTTCAGCGACTTCACCGACCAGGTCTTCCAGAACCTGCGCCGCGCGGACCAGCGCCGCTGGGCCGGCGCCTATCTGGCGGGGCTGCTCATCACTCCCGGCAAGAAGTCGGTGCGCCGCCTCGCCGGAGCCGTCTCGGCCTCCCCCACCGCGGTGCAGTCCCTGCGCCAGTTCGTGAGCCTCAGCCCCTGGGACTGGGAGCCGGTGATGCACGAGCTGACCCGCTGGGCCGAGGGCCACGGACCCGCTCCCACCTGGGCGATCGGCCGTGCGGTGCTGCCCAAGCGCGGCGACCGCTCCGTGGGCGTGCACCGCTACTTCGACCCGGCCACCGGCCGCACCCTCAACTGCCAGCTCGGCCTCGGCGCGTTCCTCTGCATCGGGGCCCTCCAGGTCCCGGTCGAATGGCGACTGCTGCTGCCCGCACCCTGGACCGAGGACCCACAGTTGCGCCGTCGCGCGCGGATCCCCGACGAGGTGAGCCACCGCCCGCTGTGGGCACAGGCCCTGGACCTGGTCGACACCCTGGAGGCCAGGACGGAGCCGACGACCGCGCCGGTCGTCGCCGACATGAGCGACGACCCCGACGTCGCGCTCTTCCTGCGCGGCCTCAGCCTGCGCGCCCGTGACTTCGTCGTCGCCGTCCCCCCGCACCTGAAGGTCCTGCCGGTCGGCGAGCGCACCCCCAGCGGTCCGGAGCCGGTCAGCGCGCGGACCCATGTCGCGCAGGGCAACACCGAGACCGTCCTGGTGACCGCCCCGGACGGCCGCCAGCAGGAGCTGATGGTCCAGTCGATCCTGGTGCGGATGCCGGGCGCGCGAGCCGGGGCCACTCCGGAGTACCCCTACAGGCTCTTCACCGAAGTGCTCCCCGAGGGCGGCCAAGGCGTCATGTGGCTCACCAGTCTCACGCACCGCCGTCTCGACAACGTTGCCTCACTGGCCACCCGTCGCCACGGCACCACCGCGGCCGTCGCGGGCATGGAGCGGCATTTCGGCCTCCTCGACTTCGAGGGCCGTTCGTTCCCCGGCTGGTACCACCACATGACCTTGGTTTCAGCCGCGTACACGTATCAGCGGCTGACACATCGGCCCGCCCCGCGGCACCTTTCGTGCTGTCCGACGCCCCTGCCGCAGAACGGCCGGGAACGGTTGCACCTGGCGGAGCGCTAGCCCTTCCGGCGGCCCGCCCGCCGCCTTCCCGTTTCCGTTCGTTAAGTGGAATTTCCCGGTGGCCACGTTGACAGCGTTGCCCCTCTGCCCCCGTGTTCCGCAACGCAATTGAAGCCCCGCGCTAGGGCATATGCGCGCACGCCGAACACCAAACTCGGCACAAAGAAGCGGCATACATCGCGCCTCAATGGATATGCCTCGGTGCGAGGCCTGGCCGAAATGCGAGCATGGCGTCGGCGGTTCACGGGGAAGCCACTCCGCGATGCCGCGGGACCGCCCGGCCAATTTCCCAACGGGGGCGCCGCGCGGTCGAGTTCACAGGAACGGCGTGCATAATCAGTGCACCGGCCCGCGCCGGAAGGGTGCGGCCCTGGAAACCGCCGGGGGAGGTCGGTCTCCAGGGCCGCTGGATCGGTCCGCTGCGCGGCAGCACAGCGGGCCGAAGCTCTAAGGACGCGGCCCGTGCCGGGGTCGAGCCCGGCACGATGCCGCTCGGCCGCGCGTCACCGGGTCAGTTCACCCAGCCCGTGTAGCGCTGAGCGCCCGCCGGAGCGCCGTGCGGGACGCGCTGGTCGGCCCGACGGCCGCGGTCGTCGTACTCCAGCGTCGCGGACACCGCCCGGACCAGCCAGGCGTTGACCGACAGCTGTTCCCGGCCCGCGGCCTCCTCGATCCTGGCCTTGAGGTGCTCCGGCGGCCGGAAGTTGATGCGTGAGGTCGCCCCCTCGTCCCCGTTCGCCGTCGATGGCGCCAGTGACACCAAGGATGGCACCACGCCCGCGTGCCCGCGGTCGTGGTCCCGGTCGTCCTCCCCACCGAAGAAACGGTCCTGCGGGGGGAGCTTGACCACGAAGGTCGGATCGAGGCCGCGCAGGCGGATCTCGACCGACCCCGGCGCCATGTCCCGGGTGATCTCGTCCACGGCGGTCGACAAGGCATCGAGAAGCGTGAGCCGTACGGCGGAACCCAGCGGCGCGACCAGCCGTCCCGCGAGGTCGCGCGTCTCCTCGTCGCCCGCCTCGACCGCTGCGGCGAGCTCCTGCCGCAAATGGTCGACGTACCGCGTGAGTTCCATGGCGCCATCGTCGCACCATTGTGGCACCACGCGCAAGCTTTCGATTCATTGCACCGGGGAGGCGGCCGCTGCCCGGGGTGTCACCGGTGGCCCGCCCCCGGCCGTGTGCAGGGCACACGCATGCGTCGGCCGTTGGCTGGTTGTCGCTCCTGGGCCTAGCGTGGAAGGGAGCGCGGACCCCGGGCGCGGGGCGCACCGCCGCGCGCTGTCCCATCGCAGGGGGGCGGGAGGTCGGAGCACCATGTCCACGAACCCTGAGGGCTCACCGTGCTGGGCGGACGCCATGTTCCCCGACATCGGGGCGGCCAAGGACTTCTACGGCGAACTGTTCGGCTGGACCTTCGCGGAGGGGTCGGCCGAGTTCGGCGGCTATACGCAGGCGTACAAGGACGGCAAGGCCGCGGCGGCGGTGATGCCGCAGATGCCGGACATGGCCGGGCAGCCGCCCGCCTGGAACCTGTACTTCGAGACGCCGGACATCGCCGCCGCCGCGGGCAGGATCCGCGCGCACGGCGGCACGCTCGTGATGGAGCCGATGCCGGTGGGCGACTTCGGCACCATGACCACGGCGCAGGACCCGAGCGGCGTGTACTTCAGCGTGTGGCAGCCGGGCAGCCACCGGGGCTTCGAGCTCGTGGGCGCCCCGGGCGCGTTCTGCTGGGCGGAGGTGACGACGCGGGAGGCGGAGAAGGCGGACGCCTTCTTCCCCGCGGTGTTCCCCTTCGAGGTCAAGCGCATGGAGGACGAGCACGTCGACTTCCACGTCTGGCAGCTCGACGGCCGGCCGGTCGCGGGACGCATGAAGATGCCGCCGGAGGTGCCGGCCGAGGTGCCGCCGCACGTGAACGTGTACTTCGGCGTCGACGACTGCGACGCGGCCGTGGAACTGGTGAAGCGCAGCGGGGGCAAGCTGTTCTTCGGGCCGATGTCCTCGCCGTTCGGGCGTTTCGCGACGGTGGCCGATCCGCAGGGCGCGGCGTTCTCCGTGATCGACCTGGCGACGACCGAGGGCGAGATGCCGAAGCTGACGTGACGCGCGCCACGCACGGCGCCGGGTCGGGGGACGACTGTCCCCGCGGCCCCCGGCACGGGGGCCGCGGGCGCGACAAAAGGCCGCTTCCGCATCGCTGCGAAAACGGCCTTCGACCCGCTGTGAAGCTGGTCGGGACGACAGGATTTGAACCTGCGACCCCTTGACCCCCAGTCAAGTGCGCTACCAAGCTGCGCCACGTCCCGTTACCCGCTGACCTGGGGTTTCCCCTGGCCGAACGCGCACCGAAACCATACCGCACTCCGGCCGGTGATCGCTCCCGCCTTTCCCCCTTGACCTCAAGTGGGCTTGAGGTTGCAGGCTCGTCGGCATGACGACCACAACGGCACGCACCTTCACGTACGCGGACCTCCCCGGCCTGATGGGCCTGATGACGGGCGACGAGAAGCACGGCCCCGCGGCGACGTCCACGCTCGACGCGCTCTGGGTCCTCTACGACCGTGTGCTGCGGGTCACACCCGAGGGCGTGGACGATCCGAGGCGCGACCGGTTCCTGCTGTCCAAGGGGCACGGACCCATGGCCTACTACGCGGTCCTCGCCGCCAAGGGCTTCCTCCCCGTGGACTGGCTGGAGGGCTTCGGCGCGTACGACTCGCCGCTCGGGCACCACCCGGACCGGTTGCTCGTGCCGGGCGCCGAGATCGGCAGCGGCTCCCTGGGGCACGGCCTGCCCCTGGCGGTCGGCACCGCCCTCGGCCTCACGGCGCGCGGGCTCACCGACCCGCACGTGTGGGTGCTCGTCGGGGACGCGGAGCTGGACGAGGGCAGCAACCACGAGGCCATCGCCTACGCCGGGCCCGCGGGCCTGGAGCGGCTGCACACGCTCGTGATCGACAACGCCTCCGCCTCGTACGCGCGCCCCGGCGGCATCGCCGCACGCTTCGAGGCCGCGGGCTGGTCCGCCCTGACCGTCGACGGCCGTGACCACGACGCCCTGTACGCGGCCTTCACCGCGCCGCACCCGGGGCGCCCGCACGTGGTGGTGGCCCGCGTCGAGCCCAAGGAGTTCGCCGGCGAGCCCCCGTCCGCCTGACCCCCGCGCCGCCGTCCCGCACCCGCCCCCTCCCGGAAGGACCTCTCCCCCATGGACACCATGCGAGACCGCTTCGCCCCCGTCATGTCCCGGCTGCTCGACGAGGACCCGCGCGTCGCCGTCGTCCTCGCCGAGATCGGCGTCGACGCCTTCAAGGACGCGATGCGCGCGCACCCGGACCGGGTGATCAACGTCGGGATCCGCGAACAGCTGCTCGTGGGCGCCGGCGCGGGCCTGGCGCTCGCGGGCCTCAGGCCCGTCGTGCACACCTTCGCGAGCTTCCTCGTGGAGCGGCCCTTCGAACAGATCAAACTCGACTTCGGGCACCAGGGCGTGGGCGGGGTGCTCGTCAGCGCGGCGGCGTCCTTCGACTGGCCCGAGGGCGGCTTCACGCACATGGCGCCGGGCGACGTCGGGGTCCTCGACACCCTGGACGGCTGGGCCGTGCACGTCCCGGGCCACCCGGACGAGGCCGAGGTGCTCCTGCGGCACGCCGTGGGCCCCGGGGCCGGGGCGGCGCCCGCGGACGACAAGGCCTACGTACGGCTGTCCACGCAGTCCAACGCGGCGCCGATGCCCGTGGACGGCAGGCGCTTCCTCACCGTGCGCGAGGGGCGCGGGGGCGTCGTCGTCGCCGTCGGCCCACTGCTCGACCACGTCCTCGCGGCGACGGAGGGCCTCGACGTCACCGTCCTGTACGCGACGACGGTGCGGCCCTTCGACGGGGAGGCGCTGCGCCGGGCCGTCGGGGCGGGCACCGCGGCCGATGTGGTCCTCGTCGAGCCGTACCTCGCCGGGACGTCCACGGCCGCCGCGAACGACGCGCTCGTCGACGTGCCGCACCGGGTCCTGGGGCTCGGCGTCGGCCGGGCGGAGCTGCGGCGCTACGGCCGCCAGGAGGAGCACCTGCGCGCCCACGGCCTGGACCCGGCGTCCCTGCGCGACCGCGTCACCGGCTTCCTCCGCGCGGGGGCCCCGGCCTGAACCCTCGCGGGGCGCCCCAGACCCGCCCCTCCCCGATCCGGGGACTGCCGCCCCCGTGCCCCCGCCTTTCGGCGCTTCGCGCCTCGTCCTCAAACGCCGGACGGGCTGGAACTGTCGCCGGTCGCGGCGGATCTTCCAGCCCCTCCGGCGTTCGAGGAGCGGGGGTCTGGGGGCGGAGCCCCCAGGAATCGGGAAGGGGCGGGCCTGGGGACTCCCGGCAGGGGCTACTCGGCAGGCACGCCCAGCCCCGGGTGCGCCTCCAGGAGGCGCGTGGGGGCGGCCTGGCGCCAGGAGTCGGCGAGGATGTCCCCCAGCTCCGGCGCGTCGAGCGCGGCGAGCCGCACCCGCACCCACGCGAAGGACGCCTCGTGCTCGGCGATCCAGAACTTCTCGGGCTCCGCGAGCACCAGCTCGTCCCGCTCCACCTTCGGGCAGCGCACGGCGATGGACGTCTCGTCCTCGGGGAGCGTGGCGAACATCTTGCCCGCGACCCGGAAGGTCGGCATGCTCCAGGCGATCTTCTCCGTCGTGTCCGGCAGAGCGAGGGCGGTGCGGCGTACGTCGTCGGCGTTGACCATGGACCGAACGGTAGCCAACGCCACTGACAGCCACCCGCCGAGGCCGCCCTCACCCCACGCGCGCGTCCAGCCAGTCCGTGAGGTCCCGCTGCACCTCGTCCCGGTCGGTCTCGTTCAGGATCTCGTGCCGCGCGCCCTCGTACGCCCTCCAGCCGAGGTCGCGCACGCCCGCGTAGCGGAGGTCCTCCAGGAGCTCGTACACGAGCGTCATGCCCTGGTTGCAGGGGTCCTCCGTGCCGACGGCGACGTGGACGGGCAGGTCCGCGGGGATGCGGGCGAGCTGCCGCGGGTCGTTGATCTTGCGGACGGCGCGCACCCAGTCCAGCGAGAGCCCCGCCGAGAACGGGAAGCCGCAGCGCTCGTCGGCGACGTACGCGTCGACCTCGGCGGTGTCCCGCGAGAGCCACTCGAAGCCGGTGCGGTGCGGGTGGGCGTCGTTGAACGCGGCGAACAGCTCCGGGACGAAGGACGAGCGGGCCGCCCGCCCGCCGGCGGCGACCTCGGCCCGCAGCCGCGCGAGCGCCGACTCGGTCTCCGCGCCGGGCAGCGAGCGGAACGTGCCGGACAGGATGAGGCCGGCGAGCCCGTCGGGGTACTCCTGGGCGTGGTCCCGGGCGAGCATCGAGCCGAGGCTGTGCCCGAACAGCACCACGGGGGTGCCGGGGTGGAGGCTGCGGACCTGGTCGCCGACGGCCTTGAGGTCGTCCACGATCGCCCGCCAGGCGTCGGGCCCGTCATCGGATGTCTCCCCCGCCACCGCGCCGCCGGGGTCCGCCTCCGCGACCCCGTAGCCGCCCGTGGCCTGGGCCGTCGCCCCGTGCCCCCGGTGGTCGGAGGCCACCACGCCGTAGCCGTGCGCGGTGAGGTGGCGGGCGAACCGGTCGTAGCGCAGGGCGTGTTCGGCGGCGCCGTGGGCGATCTGGACGAAGGCGCGGGGCCTGCCGTCGCGGGGCTGCCACGTGTACGTGGCGACGGGTACGCCGTCCGGCGCGGTCAGCAGCCCCGCGGTGTAGGTCACGGGTGTCACGCGCGCGTGGTCGTGGTCCGGCATCGAGGAGCTCCCTGTCAGGCTGCGACTGCGTCCTGCCCACGTCTCCCCCCGCTCGCGGGGCGCCAACCCTTCGCCACCCCGGGGAAGGCGGCTGCGAACTACCCGTCCGTGGCGAGGAGTTTGTAGAAGAACGTGGTCGGGCTCAGCGCGCCCCGCGGGTCGGCCGCGTGGTCCGGCACGACGCCGAGCCGGGTCCAGCCGGACGAGGCGTACAGGGACTCGGCGGGGCTGTCCGCCTGGGTGTCCAGGAGCAGCAGCGTCACGCCCGAGCGGGCGGCCTCCCGCTCGGCGAGGGCGAGCAGGGCCCGGCCGAGGCCCCTGCCCCGGGCGTCGCGGTGCACGAGGAGCTTGACGAGCTCGGCGCGGTGGCGGGCGTTGGGCTTGTCGGCGAGGACGAGGCCGACCGTGCCGGTGAGCCGTCGGCCGTCGTGGACCACCCAGGTCTCCAGGCGGCCCGCGGCCAGCTCCGGGGCCCGGCCGCGCCACCAACGGGCGGCCTCCTGCGGGTCGAGCCCGGCGAGGAAGCCGACGGAGGCGCCGCCCTCCACGGCGTCGACGAGCAGGTCGGCCAACTCCTCGGCGAGCGCGTCCAGTCGCTCGGGCGTCAGCCGCTCCGGGGCGAGCTCGGTGGTCACGGCGCCACCACCAGGAGCGCGTACCGTACGGGCCGTTCGCCGAGGCAGCGGAAGCGCGTGCCGCCCCACACGCGAAAGCGCAGGCAGTCCCCCGCCGCGAGGGTGTGCGTGACCTCCCGCACGGTGACGGCGAGGCCGCCCTCCAGGACCCAGAGGTGCTGTTCGAGGCCGGGCACGGGCGGCCGGTCGTAGGCGAGGTCGGCGCCCGGCGCGAGGGTGGCGTCGACGACCTCGCCGCGCAGCCCGGCCTGCGGCGGCGAGACGGACCGGCGCGTGAAGCCGGACGCGGGGTCCGTCCACACCGCCTGGTCGGCGGCGCGGACCAGCTGGGCGGGGGCCGCCTCGACCTCGCTGAGGAGCTGCGACATGGTGCGGCCGTGGACGGCGCACAGCCGGTTCAGGAGGGCCGCGGTCGGGCTGATCTCCGCGCGCTCGACGCGCGAGAGGGTCGAGCGGCTCACCCCGCTGCGGTCCGCGAGTTCCCCCAGGGACCAGCCGTGTTCGGAGCGCAGCTCGGCGAGGCGGGCGGCGAGGCGGGCGTCGACATCGGCGGCCCCCATGTCATCGTTTCCCATATACGGGACCATATCCCAGATATGGGAAACGTGGTCGTGGTGTCGGCGGTCGGCAGCCGCACGGCCGCGCGTCGCCGCCTCAGTCCTCGGCGGCCGCGTCCTTCAGGGCGCCGAGGACCGGCGCGATCAGCGGGTGCGCCTCCGCCCCGCAGCGCACGGCGGCGAACACCCGCCGCGTGGGCGCGATCCCGTCCACGGGCCGGACCGCCACCCCCGTCACGTCCATGCCCCGCAGGGCGGAGCGGGGCACGAGGGCCACCCCGGCCCCCGCCGACGCCAGCGCGACGACCGCGCGGAAGTCATCCGATGAATGCTCCATGACCGGCTGGAACCCGGCCTGCTCACAGGCGAGGACCACCACGTCGTGGCAGGGGTTGCCGGGGAAGGGGCCGATCCACGCGTCCTTGGCGAGGTCGGCGAGCGGCACCCGGCCGCCGTCGGCGAGCCGGTGCGTCACGGGGAGCACCGCGTCGAAGGGCTCGGCGTACAGCGGTACGCGCGTCAGGCGCGGGTCGTCGGCACCGGGCGCGCCGCGGTACTCCACGGCCACCGCCACGTCCACCTGCCGGTCGAGCACCATCGGCAGGCTGGCGTCGCCCTCGGCGTCCTGGACGCGCACCCGGATGCCGGGCGCGGTCTCGGCGAGCCGGGTCAGGGCGGGCGCCACGACCAGGCCGATGCCCGTCGCGAACGCCGCGAGCGTCACCGTCCCCGCCGCGCCCGAGCTGTACGCGGCCAACTCGGCCTCGGCCCGCTCCAGCTGGGCGAGCACGGCGTTGGTGTGCGTCAGCAGGATCTCGCCCGCGGGGGTGAGCCGCACCCCCCGGGCCGAGCGGTCCACGAGCCGGTGCCCCGTCTCCTGTTCGAGCGCGGTGAGCTGCTGCGACACGGCGGACGGGGTGAGGTAGAGGGCGGCGGCCGCGGCGGTGACGGTGCCGTGGTCGGCCACCGCGCGCAGGATGTGCAACCGCCGGGCTTCGATCATGCCCCGATTCTCCCACCCGCCCGCCCCACGACGACACACACGGCAGCGCTCGCGGACACGCGACCCGTCACGCGACGACGAACGCGCCAGGGCACCAATCAAGCCCGTCCGGCGTGTGAGGACGAGCGCGCAGCGCGATGGAAGGGGGCCGGGCGGGCGGGGAGAACAAGCCCCCCGCCCGGGCCCCGGGGGCGCTAGGCCCCGGCCGACTCCAGTTCGGCGCGCGCAGCGACGAACGCGTCGACGGCCCGGTCCACATCAGCCGTGGAGTGCGCCGCGGACAGCTGCACCCGGATCCGGGCCTGCCCCTGCGGCACCACCGGGTAGGAGAAGCCGATGACGTACACGCCGCGCTCCAGGAGCAGCTCGGCCATGCGCCCGGCCTTCGCCGCGTCCCCGATCATGACGGGCGCGATGGCGTGGTCGCCGGGCAGCACGTCGAAGCCCTCGGCGGTCATCCGGGAGCGGAAGAGCTGGGTGTTCGCCGCCAGGCGTTCGCGCAGGTCACCGGCTGCCTCAAGGAGGTCGAGGACCTTCAGCGAGGCCGCGGCGATCACCGGGGCGAGCGTGTTGGAGAACAGATAGGGGCGCGAGCGCTGGCGCAGCAGCGCGACGATCTCGGCGCGCGCGGCGACGTAGCCGCCGGAGGCACCGCCGAGGGCCTTGCCGAGGGTGCCCGTGATGATGTCGACGCGGTCCATGACGCCGTGCAGCTCGGGGGTGCCCCGGCCGCCGGGGCCGACGAAGCCGACGGCGTGCGAGTCGTCGACCATGACCATGGCGTCGTAGCGCTCGGCGAGGTCGCAGATGTCCGCCAGCGGGGCGACGTAGCCGTCCATGGAGAAGACGCCGTCGGTGACGACGAGCTTGCGCCGGGCGCCGGCCTCGGTGGCCTCCTTGAGCTGCTTCTCCAGGTCGGCCAGGTCGCGGTTGGCGTAGCGGAAGCGGCGGGCCTTGGAGAGCCGGATGCCGTCGATGATCGAGGCGTGGTTGAGGGCGTCGGAGATCACCGCGTCCTCGGGCCCGAGCAGCGTCTCGAAGACACCGCCGTTGGCGTCGAAGCAGGAGGAGTACAGGATCGTGTCCTCCTGGCCGAGGAACGCGGACAGGCGCGCCTCCAGCTCCTTGTGGACCTCCTGGGTGCCGCAGATGAAGCGCACGGAGGCCATGCCGTAGCCCCAGCGGTCGAGCGCCTCGTGAGCGGCGGCGATCACCTCGGGGTGGTCGGCGAGGCCGAGGTAGTTGTTCGCGCAGAAGTTCAGCACCTCGCCGGGGCGGCCCCCGGCGGTGACGGCGACGGTGGCCGACTGCGGGGTGCCGATGACCCGCTCGGGCTTGTGCAGGCCTGCGGCGCGGATCTCGTCGAGGGTGGCGGCGAGGTCGTCGCGTACGGAGTCGAACATCGAGGAGTCCTTGGGGAGTTCGGAGGAGGTGGGCGGACGGAGCCCGGGTCAGACGGTCCAGTCGAGGATGACCTTGCCGCCGCGGCCGCTCGCCGCGTCGTCGAAGGCTTCCTGGAAGTCGCGGTGGCCGTAGCGGCCGGTGATGACGGGCGTGAGGTCGAGGCCGCCCTCGAGGAGCACCGACATCGCGTACCACGTCTCGAACATCTCGCGGCCGTAGATGCCCTTGATCGTGATCATCGAGGTGACGATCCGCGCCCAGTCGACCGCGAACTCCTCGGAGGGCAGGCCCAGCATGGCGATCTTGCCGCCGTGGGTCATGTTGGCGACCATGTCGCGCATCGCGCGCGGGTTGCCGGACATCTCCAGGCCCACGTCGAAGCCCTCGCGCAGGCCCAGCTCGCGCTGGCCGTCGGCGATGGTGGCGTCGGCGACGTTGAGGGCGAGGCTGACGCCGACCTTGCGGGCGAGCACCAGGCGCTCCTCGCTGACGTCGGTGACCACGACGTTGCGGGCGCCCGCGTGGCGTGCGACGGCGGCGGCCATCAGTCCGATCGGCCCGGCCCCCGTGATCAGCACGTCCTCGCCGACCAGCGGGAACGACAGGGCGGTGTGCACGGCGTTGCCGAACGGGTCGAAGATCGCCGCGATGTCGAGGTCCACCGGCACCCGGTGCACCCAGACGTTGCCCGCGGGCAGCGCGACGTACTCCGCGAACGCGCCGTCGCGCCCCACGCCGAGGCCGACCGTGGCCCGGCACAGATGGCGCCGCCCGGCCAGACAGTTGCGGCACTTGCCGCACACCAGGTGGCCCTCGCCGCTGACGAGGTCGCCCGTCTTGACGTCCGCCACGTCCCGGCCGGTCTCGACGACCTCGCCGACGAACTCGTGCCCGACGATCAGGGGCGCCGAGATCGCCTGCTGCGCCCAGCCGTCCCAGGCCCGGATGTGCAGGTCGGTCCCGCAGATCCCGGTGCGCAGCACCTTGATCAGGACGTCGCCGGGCCCGATGACCGGCTCCGGTACCTCCATGAGACGGAGCCCGGGCTCCGCTTTCTCCTTGACCAGCGCCTTCACGCGACGGCTCCTGTCATGCGACCTAGGGAAGTGGCTGACCGGCATCCCACCGGCCACATCCGCACAGCAATCTTCCGTACGTCACGGCACGGGTCCATCGAGGATTTCTTAACCGCGGCCGCAGCTTTCCTTCAGACCCCGGGCGCACCGAGCCCCCCGCCGGTCCCGGGGCGCGCGTCCGCTAGCGGATCTGCCCCCGTTCGAAGTACGCGATCAGCTCCGCGTCGAGCGGCGGCACCTCCCGCGGGCCACCGCCGTCCCGCAGCGACCGGGTGGCACCCACCCCCGCGGCGACGGCCATGCGCGCGGCCACCGGCGAAGTGTCGGTGCGCCCGCCCTCGCGGGCGAAGCGCAGGAACTCGTCGATGATCAGCGGGTCGGCGCCGCCGTGCCCGGACTCGTCGACAGCGCCCCCGATCGGGTACTCGGCGTCGCCCTCGCCGCGGTGGAGCGAGCGCCCGCCGTTCCACACCCGGACCACGCCGCCGGGGCCGTCGCCGAAGTTCTCCAGGCGGCCCGCGTCGCCGATGACCGTGTAGTTGCGCCAGTAGTCGGGGGTGAAGTGGCACTGCTGGTAGGCGGCGAGGACGCCGTTGTCGAGGCGCAGGTTGACCAGGGACACGTCCTCCACGTCGATCACCGGGTTCAGGTCCCGCTGGGCGCCCGGCGGCCAGGCGCCGTCCTCGACGGGGCCGCCGTCCGGCTTGGGCTCGCCCGGCGCGCGGCGGTGCGGGATGTCGCCGTAGACCATGAGGTCGCCGAGCGCTTGGACCTGCCGGGTGTAGCCGCCCGCGATCCAGTGCACGACGTCGAGGTCGTGGGCGGCCTTCTGGAGCAACAGGCCTGTGGTGTACTGCCGTTCGGCGTGCCAGTCCTTGAAGTACCAGTCGCCTCCGAAGCCCACGAAGTGCCGCACCCAGACCGTCTTGACGGTCCCGATCTCGCCGCGCGCGACGATGTCCCGCATCAGCCGCACGACCGGCATGTGGCGCATGTTGTGCCCCACGTACAGGCGCGTACCGGTCTCGTACGCGGTCCGCAGGATGGCGTCGCTCGCCTCGACGGTCACGTCCAGGGGCTTCTCGACGAAGACCGGCTTGCCCTGGTGCAGCACCGCGCGGGTGAGGGACGCGTGGGTGTGGTCGGGGGTGAGGACGAGGACGGCGTCCACGTCCGGGGCCGTGATGACCTCGCGCGGGTCCGCGGTCGTGCGCAGGCCCGGGAAGTCGCGGGCCGCGCGGGTCCGCGCGGCCTCGTCGGGGTCGGCGAGCGCGGTGACGCGGGCGCCCGCGCCGGGGCGGTGGGCGGTGCGGGCGAGCGGGCCGCGCAGTCCGTAGCCGAGGACGCCGAGCCGGAGGTCGCTCATGCGGTGTGCCTTTCGGTGGGGCCCCGCGCGGGCGGCGGGGGTCTCCGTCAGGGGCCTCGCACCGTAGAGCCATGTCCTTGTATCGTCAACGTACCGCCCTGGAAGCAGACTTGACGGGCGGGCAGCGTCCCGAACGGGCGCGGGGCCGTGCCGACATGCGGCTCCGCCGCGCGGGCGCGACCGGCCACGCCGAGGCCGCGGGCGACCGATCTCCCGGTTCGGCCCTCCCGGCGCGGCGCCGGAGGGCGTCACAGGGGCGCGCCCGACTCCCCCTCGGCCTCGCGCAGGTGGATCCGGTCGGTCAGCTCCGCCGCCATCGACTTGATCGTGTCGAGCCCGGCCCGGCCCCACGGCCGGGGCTCCACGTCGAGGACGCACACCGCGCCGAGCGCGATCCCGGTCCGGTCGATCAGGGGCGCGCCCAGATAGGACCGGACCCCGAACTCGTCGACGACCGGGTTGCCCGCGAACCGCGGGTAGTCGCGGACGTCCTCCAGGACCAGCGCCTTGCCCCGCACCACCACGTGCGGGCAGTAGCCGCGGTCCCGCGCGAGGCGGCGCTCGGCGAACGGCCGCACCACGGGCTCGTCCGCCTCCTCGCCCATCCCGTTCACCGCGAGCCCGAGCGCCCCGGGCTCGGCGGGCCCGCCCTCGGTCCGGTGCAGCCCGGCGAAGAACTGCCCTTCCTCGCCGACGAAGTTGACCATGGCGTACGGGGCGTCCATGACCCGGGCGAGGCGGTCGGCGAACGTGTCGAGCCCGGGTTCGGGCCGCTCGCCGAGGTCCAGCTCCCGCAGCCTGCGCACCCGTGCGGCCGCCCCCTTGTCCACCGGGGTCACCAGCAGGCGGCCGGTCGCTTCGTACATCATGCGTGTGCTCCATGGGTCATGTGTGGGCCCCCGACGTGGGCGTGGCGGGGGCGTGGGCGAGCAGATGGCGGACGAGCGTGAGCAGCGTCTGGATGCCGGAGCTGGAGATCCGCGCGTCACAGCGCACGACCGGCACCTGCGGGTCCAGGTCGATGGCGGTGCGGACCTCGTCGGGCTCGTAGCGGTAGGCGCCGTCGAACTCGTTGACGGCGACGATGAATCCCATGCCGCGCTGCTCGAAGAAGTCGACGGCAGCGAAACAGTCCTCCAGGCGCCGGGTGTCGGCGAGCACCACCGCGCCGAGCGCCCCTTCGGACAGCTCGTCCCACATGAACCAGAACCGTTCCTGTCCGGGTGTGCCGAACAGGTACAGGACGTGGTCGGGGTCGAGCGTGATCCTTCCGAAGTCCATGGCGACGGTCGTCGTGGTCTTGTTCTCCACGCCCGACAGGTCGTCGGTGGCTTCGCTGACCGTCGTGAGCAACTCCTCCGTGCTGAGCGGCGCGATCTCGCTGACCGCGCCCACGAAGGTCGTCTTGCCGACCCCGAACCCGCCCGCCACGAGGATCTTCAGCGCGGTGGGGAAGGCGTCAGAGCTGTCGTCGTAGTCCATCGAGCACTGCCTCCAACAGGGACCGGTCGGTCGGGTTGTGGTAGAAGTCCGGGGCTCTGGTGGTGATCGCCCCGCAGTCGACGAGGTCGGACAGGAGCACCTTGGTCACCGCCACGGGCAGCTTCAGCTGGGCGGCGATCTCCGCCACCGACGTGGGTGCCTCGCACATGCCGAGGGCGAGGGCGTGCTCCGGGCCGAGGTAGCCGGCGGGGGTGGTGCCGGTCGCCCTCACCTGGGACAGCAGGTCGAGCCGCGTGGTCGGTCTGGTGCGTCCGTTGCTGACCGTGTACGGGCGGATGAGCCGCCCTGCGGCGTCGTCGAGCCATGGCCCGTCGTGCGGGGCCCCCACGCTCAGCGCCTCATCGACGCGGGCTCACCGGCGTGCTGGCGCGGCGCTGTGACCAGGTACGGGCGCACGCTCTTGACCAGCATCGCCATCTCGTACCCGAGCACCGCGGCGTCCGCCTCACGCCCGGCGAGCACGGCGAGACAGGTGCCGGAACCGGCGGTGGACACGAAGAGCAGGGTGGAGTCCAGCTCCACGACCACCTGGCGCACGTCGCCCCCGTCGCCGAAGCGGACGCCCGCGCTGCGCCCGAGGGAGTAGAGCCCTGAGGCGAGCGCGGCCATGTGGTCGGCGCTGTCCGGGTCGAGGCCATGGACCGACTTCACGAGTCCGTCGCAGGAGAGCAGGACGGCGCTGTGGGTGTGCGGCACGCGCTGTACGAGGCCGCTCATCAGCCAGTCGAGATCGGATACCTGGCCGGTCGGCGCATCGCTCACCATGGTGGATCGACTCCTTGGGAAGTACGGGTTCGAGAGGGTTCTCGACGTCTGCGGGGCAGACGGGGTGGGGGGTGGTGCGGTCAGCCGCCCTGGTCGCTGCGGCCGACGGGGCCGGTGCGGTCGGCTCTGTCGCCGGGTGTCGGGGGCACGCTGACGTCGTGGTCGGGCAGGGCGTCCCTGGCCTGGGCGGCCTGGGCGAGGCCGATGCCGCGCTGGAAGGCGGCCATCAGGCCCGGGTCGTGGCCGACGAGCTGGTCGTCGGCCGGGCGCGGGGCGCGGGCGTCGCGCAGCTGCGGCGCGAGGTGTTCCTGGGCCCGGCGGCGGGGCAGCTGGGGTTTGCCGACCCGGCCGCGCACGGCGCCGTTGCGGGGCACGGGCGGGGCCGCGGTGTGCTCGGCGGTGACGCTCCGGTCCTCGGGGCGGATGCCGGGCAGGGCTTCGGCGGGGGTGGGCCGGTCGCCGCGCGGGCCGCGGACGGGGAGCGGGGCGGGCGGGGTGGCGGTGGCCGCCGGGGGGTGCGGGGCGGCGGGCCGGTGGGCCGGGGTGCCGTTCCGGTAGGGCGGGTGGGGCGGCTGCTCGTGGGGGGCGGCGGCCGGGTGCGGGGTGGGCGCGGCGGCCGCTTCGCGCGCGGCGGTCGCGCGCGCGGCGCCGGAGGCGGGCGGCGCGGCGGACTGCGGGGAGGTGGGGGCGGAGGTGTGGGCCGAGGCGGGGGTGGCCGTGGGTGCGGCCCGGTGTGCGGCGGGGGTGGCTCCGCGGGGGGCGGCCGGGGCGTCCTGGTCGGCGCCGAGCAGTCCCTGGGGCAGGATCAGGACGGCCTGGACACCGCCGTAGATGTTGGTCTGCAGGCGCACCGCGATGCCGTGGCGGCGGGCGAGGGCGGCGACGACGAACAGGCCGATGCGGCCGTCCTGGAGGAGGCTCGCGACGTTGACCTGGTCGGGGTCGGCGAGGAGTTGGTTCATCCTGGTCTGCTCGACGACGGGCATGCCGAGGCCGCGGTCCTCGACCTCGACGGCGAGCCCGGACGTCACCCGGCCCGCGCGCAGCAGGACCTGGGTGTGCGGAGCGGAGAACACCGTGGCGTTCTCGACGAGTTCGGCGAGCAGGTGGATGACGTCGGCGACGGCGTGGCCGCGCAGGGTGCCGTCGACGGGCGGCACCAGCTTGACCCGCGAGTACTGCTCGACCTCGGCGATGGAGGAGCGGAGCACCTCCGTCATCGACACGGGCCTGCTCCACTGGCGCCGCGACACGGCGCCGCCGAGCACGGCGAGGTTCTCGGCGTGCCGCCGGATGCGGGTGGCCAGGTGGTCGATGTGGAAGAGGCCCTTGAGGAGTTCGGGATCCTCGACGGAGTTCTCCAGCTCGTCCAGGAGCGAGATCTCGCGGTGCACCAGGGACTGCAAGCGCCGGGCGAGGTTCACGAAGACCTCGACCTTCTGCTCGTTGCCCGCCCGTCCGGACAGGCGGGAGGCCTGCACGACGGCGCTGAGGGCGCCCTCGTGGGCGCGGGCCAGCTCGTCGGCGAGCAGGCCGAACTCGTCCTGGGCCGGGGCGGGGCCCGCGCCGGGCTCGCGCACCGCGGGGGTCTCGCCCTGGCGCAGCCGTTCCAGGAGTTCGCGCAGGTCGGCCTGGCCGCGCGCGGTGGCGCGGCGCAGCGCGACGACACGGTCGCGCACGGCCCGCGCGGTCCGGTCGGCGGCCACCGCGGCGACGACGATGCCGAGGACGCCGAGCCCGGCGGCGGCGCCGAGCAGGGCGAGCAGCGGCGGCTGCGGCCGCGCCCCGGCGGCCCGGGCCATGAAGAGCACGGCGGCACAGCCGCACAGGCCGACGGCGACGGCGGGCAGTACGGCGATGCGCATCAGCTGGAGCCGTATGCGCGTCTCGGGAGGGGGCGGCGCGGCGCGGCTCCCGGAGCGTCCGTGCCGTCCGCCCTCACGGCGGTCTGCGCGTGCTGCCGGTGCGCGAAGGTGAGACATCAGCGTCCTCGGTACGTAGCGACGCGTGCCGCAGCGGTCCACTGCGGCACCTCGTCGATGGCATCGCGGTGCCGGCCGGCAGGCCGTGATGCCATCCCTGCGTCGCCCGACGGCCACTCACGGTAGTCGTCGCGACCTCACGTGCGGTGGGCAGTTGACAAAGTCCGGCGGACAGCGTCCCGCTCTGGTATGACGCGTCGCACGAGAGGACGAAATATGTCGTACGTCAGCACGAGCGCGGCGGTGTGCGCCGCACAGGGCGTACGAGGGACACCCGTTCCCCGGGCGCGGCGGACCAAGGGCGCGCCGCCTCAGGGAGTCGCCCGCCCCGGGCGCCCGCTCCTGTCGTCCGCCGCCCGGCGTCAGCCGACGGGCGCGGTCTCCTGGTCGGCCGCGCCCAGCGCGGGGCCCGGGGCGTGGTCGCTCCAGCCGCCCGCCGGCGCGACGGCGATCTCGCGCCACCACGGGGCGTCGGGCACCGCCTCGGACGCCGGCTCGAACGGCTCGCCGGGGATGGGCAGCGCCACCGGGGCGCCCGCGGCGCGCGCGGCGGCGAGCGTGCCCTCGGCGGGCTCCGACCAGGCGTGCGGCGCGAGGTTGAACGTGCCCCAGTGGATCGGCAGGAGCACGCCGTGCGGCCGTCCGCCCTGGAGGTCGAGGTGGGCCCGCACGCCTTCCTCGGGCCTCATGTGGATGTCCGGCCAGAACTCCGAGTAGGCGCCGATCTGGATCATCGTGGCGTCGAACGGGCCGTGGGCGGCGCCGATCTCCGCGAAGCCCGGGAAGTACCCGGTGTCGCCGCTGTGGAAGACGCGGTGCTCGGGGCCCGCGACGCTCCAGGACGCCCACAGCGTGTGCTGCTGGTTGCGCAGCCCGCGGCCGCAGAAGTGCCGGGCGGGCGTCGCCGTCAGGGTCAGGCCCGCGACGTCCGTGGACTCGTGCCAGTCGAGCTCGCGGAGCCGGTCCGCGGGGACGCCCCAGTGCTCCAGGTGCGCGCCGACGCCGAGCGGCACCGCGAACACCGTGTCCGTGCCCGCCAGGGCCTTGATGCTGGGCAGGTCCAGATGGTCGTAGTGGTCGTGCGAGATGACGACGGCGTCGACCGGGCCGAGCGCCGCGAGCGGCAGCGGCACGGGGTGCAGGCGCTTGGGTCCGGCGAAGGCGAAGGGCGAGCAGCGCTCGCCCCACACGGGGTCGAAGAGCACCCGGCGCCCGTCGATCTCGGCGAGGACGCTGGAGTGGCCCATCCAGGTGAGCCGGAGGCCGCTCGCCGGGGGCTTGGCGAGGTCCGCGAGGGTCGTGGCGTGCACCGGCACATGGCCCGCCGGGACGCGCCGGGAGCGCTCCTCGCGGCGGAAGTAGACCTTCGCGAACTCCAGGGCGGACCCGGAGGGCCTGGTGCGCGCGCCCACCGGGTTCTGGAACGAGCCGTCGGCGAAGTTCGGCGATCTGTGGATGCGCGCGAGCCGGTCACCGGCCGGATCCGCACCGAACGCGGGCGTCCGCAGGGAGCGGAGCAAGGGGCTCAGGGACCGGGACACGGCGCACCTCCAGAAACAGGGCTGCTCAAGCCTCCCCATTATGTGCGCCACCGCTGACAACGACCGCCGGGGGCCGTCCGCGGGGCCCGCACGGACCACCGCCCCCGCACACCCCCGCGCCCCCGTTCCGCGAAGGACGCCGACGTTCCGCGAAGGACGCCGACCCCACCGCGCGGCGTGCTGTACTTGCTACTGAATGATCGGTCAGTAGCACGTACAGGAGTCCGCATGCCCGTGCCGTCCGCGCCCCTCATCTCGCTGACGTGGACCGATCACGTCACCGGCCGCCAGGGCTTCCTCGTCGTCGACCGTCTGGTGCGCGGCGTGTGCAGCGGCGGCCTGCGGATGCGGCCGGGCTGCACGCTCCAGGAGGTCACCGGGCTCGCCCGCGGCATGACCATGAAGGAGGCCCTGCACTACGACCCGGCGGCGCGGTACGTCCCGCTCGGCGGCGCCAAGGGCGGCATCGACTGCGATCCGCGCTCCCCCGAGGCGTACGGCCTGCTCGTGCGCTATCTGCGGGCGGTGCGGCCGTACGTCGAGGCCTTCTGGAACACCGGCGAGGACCTCGGCCTGACCCAGGACGTCGTCGACCGGGCGGCCGCCGAAGCGGGCCTGACCTCCACCGTGCAGGCCGTCTACCCGCTGCTCGACGACGCGGCCGCGGCCCGGCGGCGGCTCGCGGACGCCTTCGCCGTGGAGGTCGACGGGATCGGCCTGGACGCGCTCGTCGGCGGCTGCGGCGTCGCCGAGTCCGTCCTCACCGCCCTGGACGCGGCGGGCGCGGACCGCGGCCACGCGCGCGTGGCGGTGCAGGGCCTCGGCACGATGGGCGCCGCCACCGCGCGCTTCCTCACGCGCGCGGGACTCACGGTGGTGGCCGTCGCCGACATCAAGGGCACCATCGCCAACCCCGAGGGCCTCGACGTGGAGGCGCTGCTCGCCGCGCGCGACGCGTACGGCACCGTCGACCGCGCCGCGCTGCGCCCCGGCGACCGCGAGCTGCCGGGCGACGCCTGGCTCGCCGCCGACGTGGAGGTCCTGGTGCCCGCCGCCGTGTCGTACGCGATCGACGCGGCGAACCAGGAGCGGATCACGGCGCGCTGGATCGCCGAGGCGGCGAACATGCCGGTGCTCCCGGAGGCGGAGCGGCTCCTCGCCGCGCGCGGCACCACGGTCCTGCCGGACGTCGTCGTGAACTCCGGTACGAACGCCTGGTGGTGGTGGACCCTGTTCGGCGACATCGGCGAGGCCCCCGACAAGGCGGGTGAGGCCTTCGCGTACACGCGCCGGGCCCTGCGCGCACTGGTCGCGGAGCTGCTCGCGCGCGCGGAGCGGGACGGCACCACGCCCCGTGCCGCCGCCCACGCCCTGGTGGCCGACCGCCTGCCGCGGATCGCCGAGCGCGTCGGTCGGTAGGGTGCGGAGCGTGGCGAGGGTGCGGCTGAGCGTGGCGGAGCGGCGGGTGGAGCTGCTGACCGCCACCGTCGGGCAGATCGAGGAGCGGGGCGTGGCTGCCGTGCGCATCGCCGACGTCGCGGCCGCCCTCGGGGTGAGCAACGCGCTCGTGCTGTACCACTTCTCCACCAAGGACGAGCTGGTCGCCGCCGCGTTCGCGCACGCCGCCGAGGGCGACCTCGCCCGCCTCGACAAGCTGCTGCGCCGCCGTACGACCGCGCGGCGCCGGCTGCGGGCCGCCGTGCGCTGGTACGCGCCGACGGGGCAGGCCAAGGGCTGGCGGCTGTGGATCGAGGGCTGGGCGGCGGCCGGGCGCGAGCCCGCCCTGCGGGAGGTGGCGCGCGACCTCGACCGGCGCTGGAAGGCGGCGCTCGCCGAGGTCGTCGCGGAGGGCGTGGCCGCGGGCGAGTTCCGCTGCCCCGACCCGATGGGCACGGCCCTGCGGCTCACGGCGCTGCTCGACGGCCTGGCCGTCCAGCTCACGGCGTACGGCGCGGTGTCCCGGGCCCGTGCCCGCGGCTGGGCCGACGAGGCGCTGGCCCGGGAGCTGGGCCTGGCCGTGGCGGACCTGCGGGCCTGAGGGCCCGGACCGCCGGGGCTAGTCCAGCTCGTACACGGCGGTGAGCGTCACCTGGTCCTCGATCTCGCCGGGCGCGACGGGGACCCCCTGGTCCTTGGCGAGGGCCTCCACGGGCACCGCCAGCGGTCGCGGGCCGCCGCCGTCGCTCTCGCTGAGCGAGACGAGGCGGCCGAGGGGGCGGCCGGTCAGCTGCGCGTACTGCTCCGCCTTGGCGCGCGCGTCGTCGTGGGCGGCCGCGCGGGCCTCGGCCCGCAGCCCCCGCTTGTCGGCGACGTCGAAGGCCACGCCGTCGACGCGGCCCGCGTCACCGGCGGCGTCCATCGCGGCCTGGAGGACCCGGCCCGTGGCGGGCAGGTCGCGCACGGTGAGCGAGAACGACTGGGACGCCCGGTACCCGGTCAGCTTGGACGCGCCGTCCTCGTCCTTGTACACGGCGGACAGCGACAGGCCGACCGTGCGGGCGTCGCGCTCGGCGACGCCCTGCTCGCGCGCGGCGGCGAGCAGCGCCCGCGCCGCGGTGTTCTGCCCGGCGAGCGCCTTCTTGGCCGTCGGCGCGGTCACCTCGACGCCCATGCTGATCACGGCGAGGTCCGGCGCCGCGCTGGCGGAGCCGGTGCCGGTGACCGTCACGGTGGCGGGTTGCCGCGCGGAGACGGCGGCGGGCGCCTCGGCGACCGGCGCCACGGCCCCCGCGGGCGCGGCCCCGACCCCGAGCGCGGCGAGGGCGAGCAGGGCGGTGGCGAGCGGACGTGCGGGCGCGTACGAGCGTGGCGGCATGGGCGGGAGTCCTTCCGGTCTGCCGGTCGTCCGCCCCGCGCGTGCGACCCGCCGCCCCGCAGAGGGACGGCCGGGGCCGCACGGGGACGGCTGGCGGCCATCCCAGCACGCGCGCACGCGCGCGCGGGGACGCCACGCCCGCCCTGTCACCCCACCGGACCACCCCCGTCGCGGACCGGGTGGGCGCCTACAGCCGTATCAGGACGGCGACATCAGAACAGCCCCGCCAGGTCGCTGGCCTCAGGTCAGCGGCATCAGGTCGGGCCGCTTCGCCGCCACGTGGTCGCCCGACGACTCGCCCCGCAGCCGCCGCCCGATCCACGGGACCAGGTGCTCACGCGCCCAGTGGATGTCGTCGCGGCGCACCTCGAGGGTGCCGCGCGGCGGCAGCGGCGGCCACGCCTGGTCGGGGTCGGCGGGCACGGGGATGCCGAGCACCTGGGCCGCGCGCAGCGCCACGCGCGTGTGCCCGTCGGGCGACAGGTGCAGCCGGTCGGCGTCCCAGGCCCGCCGGTCCTGGACGGTCTTCAGCGACCACAGGTCGAGCACCGGGCAGCCGTAGCGGTCGGCGACCGCGCGGACGTGGCCGTTGTACGTGGCGATCTTGCCGCGCAGATGCTTGAGGAGGGCCACGCCGCGGGTGTCGAAGCCGGTGGTGACCACGACGGTGCCGACGGCCGACGAGAGGTCGGCGACGGCCCGCTCGAAGCGCTCGGCCACGTCGTCCGGATCGGTGCCGGGCCGGATGATGTCGTTGCCGCCCGCGGCGAACGTCACCAGGTCCGGGGCCAGCTCCTTGGCCCGCGGCACCTGGTCCGCGACGATCTGGTCGAGCAGCTTGCCGCGCACCGCGAGGTTCGCGTAGCGGAAGGTGTGCTCCGGTGCCAGGTCGTCGAGCAGGACGGCGAGCCGGTCGGCCCAGCCGACGAAGGTCCCGTCGGGCCCGGGGTCCCCCACGCCCTCGGTGAAGCTGTCGCCGACCGCTGCGTAGGAGGTGATGGTCTCTGTGGGTACGTTTTTGACGAAAGGTGTCGACTCTGCTGTCACGTCGTCCCATCTTTCCTTCCGTCAAGTGACCTACGCCACCGTAATATGGGGTTGACGTGGCGTGAGATAAGCCATTGGTCAAGATTGCGCCAACCCGGAATACCCAGGCCTACGGCCTCGACGGGGCGCCCGCGACCCGGCTCAGGCGGAAGACCGCCGCGTCCAGATCGCCGCTGAGGCCCGTGCGCAGGCCGTGGTGGAGCAGGACCGCGCCCCGGTGCACCGCGCCGGTGTCCCGGCACACGTACGCCGCCGCCGGGTCGAGCCCGCGCAGCCGCACCGGGGCGGGCTCCTCGCCGTACGCCTGGGCCCGCAGCCAGGCGAGCACCACGGCCTCGTCGCCCCGCACGTACTGCACCGCGCTGAGCCCCTCGCCGGGTGCCCGCAGGCGGTACAGCTCGCCGAGCTGCACGATCGGCCTGATCTCCTTGTACAGCTCCACCCAGCCGCGCGCCTCGGCCCGTTCCGCCGCGCTCCACCGCGTGAGGTCGCCGCCCACGCCGAGCACCCCGGCCATGGCGCTGACGAACCGGAACCGCAGGGAGCTGACGCGCCCGTTGAGCTGGGTGTTGGGGCTGTCGGTGACCCAGGCGGCCATCACGCGCGCGGGGTGCACCTGGCTGAAGCCGTGCTGGATGGCGAGGCGGTCCGCCGGGTCGGTGTTGTCCGAGGTCCACACCTGGTCCGTACGGGCGAGGATGCCGAGGTCGACCCGGCCGCCGCCGCCCGAGCAGGACTCGAAGGCGACGGACGGATGCGCGGCCCGCAGCCGGTCGATGAGGTCGTAGACGGCGTGCACATGGGCCGACCAGAGGCGTTCGGGATGGGCGTCGCCGGGCCAGCCGGGGTCCGTGAAGCAGCGGTTGAAGTCCCACTTCACATAGTCGATCGGGGCGCCGGACAGGAGCGCGTCCAGCTGCTCCCACAGGTACTCCCGCACGTCCTCGCGCGCGACGTTGAGGACGAGCTGGTTGCGGAACTCCGTGCGGGTGCGGCCCGGCTGGTGCTGCACCCAGTCGGGGTGCGCGCGGTACAGGTCGCTGTCCGCGTTCACCATCTCCGGCTCCACCCAGATCCCGAACCCCATGCCCAGGCCGCGCACGTGGTCCGCGAGCGGCTTCAGACCGCCCGGGAACCGCTCCGGGTTCGGCGTCCAGTCGCCGAGCCCGGACCGGTCGCTGACGCGTCGGCCGAACCACGCGTCGTCGACGACGAACAGCTCGACGCCCATCTCGGCGGCCCGCTCCGCGAGGTCGCGCTGCTGGTCCTCACCGATGTCGAAGCCGGTGGCCTCCCAGGAGTTGTAGAGCACGGGCCGCACCTCGTCGGCGTCCGGGATGACGTGCGCACGCTGGTAGGCGTGCCAGGCCCGGCTCGCCCCGCCGAAGCCGCCGTCGCTCCACAGACCCGCGAAGACGGGCGTGACGACCGCCGTGCCGGGCCCGAGCACCTCGTGGCCCGCGTCGTCGTGGCCGGAGCCGCCCGTGATCTGCACGGCGCCGTCCGGGAGCTGGTGCACCGCCACGCGCCACGACCCGGACCAGGCGAGCGCGCAGCCGTAGACCTCGCCGTGCTCCTCGGTGGCGCCGTCGGCGTCGAGCGCCACCCAGGGCAGGTGCTGATGCCCGGTGTGCCCGCGACGGCTGCCGATGATCCGCTCCCCGTACGTGAGGCCGGAGCGCACGAGGCGCGACTCCGCCGCCCAGCGGCCGTGCAGCTGGGACAGACGCCAGTGGTCGCGGCGCGGCAGGGTCCAGGTCGCGGAGTCGGCGCGCAGCAGCTCCACCTCCGGGGACCCGGCGGGCCCCTGGTGCATGACGACCACGTACCGCTCGACCACGTCGCCGCGCAGCCGGTAGTCGAGCAGCACCGCCAGGTGGTGCACGGGGTCGGTGAAGTTCAGCTGGAGCTCGTCCTCGTCGTGCCAGGCACTGGCGAACCGCCACTCCGTGCCCCGCACCCCGCCGCCGCGCACCGAGAACGCGGGCCGTACGAAGCGGGGGCCACCCTCGACGGGATACTCCTCGTGCCCGTCGATGCGGGACTCGAAGGGCCGCTCGGGCGGCAGCGGCGCGGCGGCCAGGGCCTCGGCGTCGGCCAGGGCGATCCGCGGGCCCCAGTGCAGGTGCAGCAGCTCGTCACGGCCGGTGAGGCGGAGCGCGTAGCTGCTGGTGGGCCCCGACAGGAGCCACGTACGACCGTCCTCGCCGACCTCGATCATCAAACCCCCACAGGTCCTCTGACAGATCTCAACAGCCGCGCGGGCGTACGCACATCTTCGAGCCCGTGCGACCACCGGGGCAACGCCCGTGCGCGCTCCGCCGCGACTGATTGCCTGAGGAACCCGTGTCGTATCGTCGAAGGCGCAACCACCGACCGCCGGCGTCAGGCCGCGGCGAGCCGCGCGGTGCCCCGCTCCCGGCCGGTCCGACGAGCGCCGACCAGTCCCGACCCAGAGGAGAGCCCGTGACGCAGCAGGTTCCGTCGACCGAACCCGAGCTCGCCGGTGTGCGCAACTTCCGTGATGTGGGCGGACTCTCGACCGTCGACGGCCGCCGGGTCCGCCACGGCGTCCTCTTCCGCAGCGGCCACCTCGCGCACGCCACCGCCGCCGACGCCGCGTTCCTCTCCTCGCTCGGCCTGCACACGGTCTTCGACTTCCGCAACGCCGCGGACCAGCGTCTCGAAGGCCCGGACGTGGAGCTGCCGGGCGTGCGCAACGTGAACCTGCCGCTGACCGACCCCGCCGACGGCGCCGAATTCTGGAAGATGGTGCGCGACGGCGACCTGGACCAGCTGCGCGCGGCCCTGTCCGACGGCAAGGCCGCCGAGCGCATGGCGTCCTCGTACCGCACGATCATCAGGGAGCGGACGGCCGAGCACAGCCGGGTGCTGCACGCGCTGGCCGAGGACAGCGTGCCCGCGCTGATGCACTGCGCCGCGGGCAAGGACCGCGCGGGCCTGTCGATCGCCGTGACGCTGCTGGCCGTCGGCGTGGAGCGCGAGGCGATCGAGGCGGACTACCTGGAGTCGAACGCGGCGCACCGCCGCTACAAGGTGCACCGCAGCGCGACCTCGCCGGACGCGATGTCGCCCGAGGTCATGGAGCTACTGAGCCCCCTCTTCGACGCCCGCGCCGAGTATCTGGCGGCGGCCTTCGCCACCATCGAGCAGACCTGGGGCGACACCGACACCTACCTGACCGAGGGGCTCGGCCTCGCGCCCACGACGCGCGAGCGCCTGCGCGAGCGGCTCCTCGACTGAGCGGTCCGGGAAGCGTTACTGGTTCTGTCCGCCGAGGACGAACAGCAGATAGATGAAGCCCGCGAACAGGTGGCCCACGGCGACGTAGACGATCAGGCGGACCCACAGGGCGCGGGGGAACTTCTCCTCCATGGACATGCGGCGCGCGGGCTGCTGCGGTTCAGATTCCGTCATGTCGGTCTCCCTCGGTGGGGCCGCCGAGACAGAGCGCGGCGGCGGGGCTCTGCAGCAAGGTGTGGACGAAGAGGAGGTCGGCGCCGCCGTGGTCCACGGCGGCGATCCGGTGCGGCGTCAGCGAGTCGAAGTGCGCGCTGTCGCCGGGCGCGAGGGTGTACGAGGTGTCGCCGAGGCGCAGCCGCAGGCGGCCCTGGAGGACGTACAGCCACTCCTCCCCCGGGTGCACGCGCACGATGTCGCCCTGCGCGCCGTGCGGCACGTGCACGCGCAGCGCCTGCATGCCGCGGCCCGGGGAGCCCGCCTGCCAGTACGTCCAGCCGCCGGCGGCGGTGGGCTCCATGTCCGGGGCGCGGACGACGGCGTCCCGGTCGGCGGGCGTCTCGCCGAGCAGCTCGGAGACCGTCGTACCGTAGGTACGAGCGAGCGCGAGCAGCATCGGCAGGGACGGCTGGCGCTGCCCCGTCTCCAGGCGGGACAGGTGCGCGGGCGAGAGCCCGGCCGCGCGGGCGGCGGCCTCCAGGGTCAGCGCGGCGCGGCGGCGCAGCTCACGCAGTTGCGGGGCGACGGCGGGCAGCGCGTCGGCCGCCTCACCGGCGTCCGGGGTGGCAGGGCTCATACCCTCGATTGAGCCAGAGCCTTACCCGAGAGGCAATTTTCTTGCCTCAGAGGCAAGAACCGTCGGCCCGCCGAGCCGCCCGGCTACCGGTTCGCCACCGCCTGCTTCACCAGTGTCTTGCCGAAGTCCCAGATCAGCCCGCCGCCCCCGTGCGCCTCGTCCATGACGTCGGTGAAGGCCGCGACGAAGCGGTCGACCTCCTTCTCGCCGATGATCAGCGGCGGGATGAGCTTGATGACCTCCAGGTGGTCGCCGGAGACCTGGGTGAGGATGCGGTGCTTCTGGAGCAGCGGTACGACCACCATCTGCGCGAACAGGCCCTTGCGGGCGGCCTGGAGCATGGTCCAGCGGCTGCGCAGCTTCAGGGACTTCGGTCTGCCGAACTCGATGCCGATCATCAGGCCGCGGCCGCGGACGTCGCTGAGCAGCTCGTACGTGTCGACGAGTGCCGCGAGCCGCTCCTTGAGCAGCTCGCCCGTCGCGCGCGCGTTCGCGACGGTCTGCTCGTCGTCCATCACGGCGAGGACCGCGAGCCCGGCCGCCATGGCCTGCGCGTTGGACCCGAAGCTCGCGGAGTGGACCAGGACCCGGTCCATGGACGAGTAGACCTTCTTGAAGATCCAGTCCTTGCCGAGGGTCGCGCCGACCGGGACGTAGCCGCCGGACAGCGCCTTGGCCACGCAGACCAGGTCGGGCTCCACGCCCTCCTCGTGCTGGTGGGCGTAGAAGGCGCCGGTCCTGCCGAGCCCCGTCTGCACCTCGTCGGCGATCAGGAGCGCCTTGTGCTGGTGGAGCAGTTCCTGGGCGGCGCGCAGATAGCCGGGCGGGGGCTCGTGCACGCCCTTGCCCTGGACCGGCTCGACGATCAGGGCGGCCACGTCCCCGCGCTTGAGCTCCCGGCGCAGCGCGTCGAGGTCGCCGAGGGGCACGGCCGTGTCCGGCAGGAGCGGGGCGAAGCCGTCGCGGAAGCCGGTCTCGCCGTTCACGGACAGGGAGCCGGTGGTCAGGCCGTGGAAGGCGTGCGCGCAGTACAGGATCCGCGGCCTGCCGGTGGCGTAGCGGGCGAACTTCAGGGCGGTCTCGACGGCCTCGGTGCCGCTGTTGCCGAAGAAGACCCGGTCCAGGTACGGGCTGTGCGCGAGCAGCCGCTCGGCGAGCAGCCCGGGCAGCGGCTGGCAGTCGAAGCGGGTCAGATCGGCGAGGGAGGCGTCGAGCACGTCGTGCAGGGCCTTGCGGACGACCGGGTGGTGGCGGCCGAGGCCCATGACGCCGAACCCGGCGAGCATGTCCAGGTAGTCCTGCCCCTCGGCGTCCCAGAAGTAGGCGCCCTCCGCGCGTTCGTAGACCTTGTCGAAGCCGATGGTGTGCAGCATGCGCGGCAGCTGGTGGTTGAGGTGCCGGGTGTGCAGCTCGTACCGCTCGCCGCCGCGCTCGGCGAGCAGTCTGCCGAGGTCGAACTCCTTGCCGGTGCTTGTCATGCTCGGTTCTCCTCGCCGGGTGTCCCGGCTGTCTTCGGGCCGGACTCCCCGGCCTCCTGCGGGCCGGGCACCCCGGCCGTCTCGCGGGCGCCGGCCCGGGCCGCGTCCTGGCGGGCCATCGTCGCGCCGACGCGGCCCGCGATCTCCACCGGGGTGAGGCCGACGTCCGCGAGGACCTCGCCGCGCTTGGCGTGCGCGAGGAACTGCTCCGGAATGCCGAAGCGCCGTACGGGGACGTCCACCTCGGCGTCGTCGAGGGCGAGGGCCACGGCCGAGCCGACGCCGCCCGCGCGGCTGTTGTCCTCCACGACCGCGACGAGCCGGTGGCACGCGGCGAGCGGCGCCAGGGCGGCGTCGACGGGCTTGACCCAGCGCGGGTCGACGACGGTGCAGCCGACGCCCCGCTCGGCGAGGAGGTCGGCGGCCTGGAGGCACACCGGTGCCATCACGCCGACGGCGACGAACAGCACGTCCGGGTCGGGGTCCTGGCGCAGGACGTCCATGGCGCCCACCCGGTCCACGGCCGGGATCGCGGGCCCCACCGACTCCTTGGGGAAGCGCAGCAGGGTCGGCGCGTCGTCGACGTTCACGGCCTCGCGCAGCTGGACGCGGAGCTGGTCGGCGTCGCGGGGCGCGGCGATCCTGAGGCCCGGCACGACCTGGAGGACGGACATGTCCCACATGCCGTTGTGCGAGGGCCCGTCGGCGCCGGTGACCCCGGCCCTGTCGAGCACGAAGGTGACGCCGCAGCGGTGCAGCGCCACGTCCATCAGGAGCTGGTCGAAGGCGCGGTTGAGGAAGGTGGCGTAGACGGCGACGACGGGGTGGAGGCCTCCGGTGGCCAGTCCGGCGGCGGCCACGGCGGCGTGCTGCTCGGCGATGCCGACGTCCCAGACGCGGTCGGGGTAGGCCGCCGCGAACTGGGTGAGCCCCACGGGGTGCAGCATGGCGGCCGTGAGGGCCACGACGTCCTCGCGCTCGGCCCCGATGCGGACGATCTCGTCGCCGAACACGGAGGTCCAGGAGGGGCCGTTGGACGGGGCGAGCGGCTCGCAGGTGAGGGGGTCCATGACGCCGACGGTGTGGAAGCGGTCGGCCTCGTCGGCGAGCGCGGGTTCGTAGCCGCGGCCCTTCTCGGTGAGGCAGTGGATGAGGACGGGGCCGTGGAAGCGCTTCGCGCGGCGCAGCGCGGACTCGACGGCCTTGATGTCGTGGCCGTCGATGGGGCCGACGTACTTCAGGCCGAGGTCCTCGAACATGCCCTGGGGCGCGAAGGCGTCCTTGAAGCCCTTCTTGGCGCCGTGCAGGGACTCGTACAGCGTCCGGCCCACCACGGGGGTGCGCTGGAGGACGTCCTTGCCCCAGGCGAGGACCTTCTCGTAGCTGTCGGTGGTGCGCAGGGTCGCGAGGTGGTTGGCGAGGCCGCCGATGGTGGGGGCGTAGGAGCGCTCGTTGTCGTTGACGACGACGATCAGCGGCTGGTCCTTGGCTGCCGCGATGTTGTTGAGCGCCTCCCAGGCCATGCCGCCGGTGAGGGCGCCGTCGCCGATGACGGCGACGACGTGGCCCCGCTCCCCCTGGACCCCGCGGGCCTTGGCGAGGCCGTCGGCCCAGCCGAGCGCGGTGGAGGCGTGGCTGTTCTCGACGATGTCGTGCGCGGACTCCTCGCGCGAGGGGTAGCCGGACAGGCCGCCCTTGCCGCGCAGCTTCGAGAAGTCTTGACGCCCGGTCAGGAGCTTGTGCACATAGCTCTGGTGGCCGGTGTCCCACACCAGGCGGTCCACGGGCGACTCGAAGACCCGGTGCAGGGCGATGGTCAGCTCGACCACCCCCAGGTTGGGCCCGAGGTGTCCGCCGGTCCGCGCGACCGCGTGCACCAGGAACTCCCGGATCTCTTCGGCCAGTTCGGCCAGTTCGGACTCGGTCAGCGCCTTCAGGTCGCGCGGCCCTCGGATGGTTTCCAGGATGGTCATGCTCAGGCCCCCTAACTGGTTGTCCTCAGCTCACCGTGACGTCGGGCTCCCCGGACGGGACTCCGGCGGCCTCCATCCCTGCGGCGATCTTCATCGCCTCTTCGATCAAGGTCTCCACGATCTTCGACTCGGGCACCGTCTTGATCACCTCACCCTTGACGAAGATCTGCCCCTTGCCATTGCCGGACGCCACCCCGAGATCGGCCTCCCGCGCCTCACCCGGACCATTGACGACACAGCCCATCACCGCCACCCGCAGCGGCACCTCCATGCCCTCAAGCCCCGCGGTCACCTCGTCCGCCAGCTTGTACACATCCACCTGCGCCCGCCCGCACGACGGACACGACACGATCTCCAGACGCCGCTGCCGCAGATTCAACGACTCCAGAATCTGAATGCCGACCTTGACCTCCTCCGCCGGAGGAGCCGACAACGACACCCGGATCGTGTCACCGATCCCCTCCGCCAGCAGCGCACCGAACGCCACCGCCGACTTGATCGTCCCCTGGAACGCCGGACCCGCCTCCGTCACACCCAGATGCAGCGGATAGTCGCAGGCGGCCGCCAACTGCCGGTAGGCATTGACCATCACCACCGGATCGTTGTGCTTCACCGAGATCTTGATGTCCCGGAAACCGTGCTCCTCGAACAGCGAGGCCTCCCACAACGCCGACTCCACCAACGCCTCCGGCGTGGCCTTGCCGTACTTCGCGAGCAGGCGCCGGTCGAGCGACCCGGCGTTCACCCCGATGCGGATCGGGACCGCGGCGGCGGACGCCGCCCGCGCGATCTCCTTGACCTTGTCGTCGAACTGCTTGATGTTCCCCGGGTTCACCCGCACCGCCGCACACCCCGCGTCGATCGCCGCGAACACGTACTTCGGCTGGAAGTGAATGTCCGCGATCACCGGAATCTGCGACTTGCGCGCGATGACCGCCAGCGCGTCCGCGTCATCCTGCGTAGGACACGCCACCCGCACGATCTGACAACCCGACGCCGTCAGCTCCGCGATCTGCTGCAACGTCGCCGCGATGTCCGACGTACGCGTCGTCGTCATCGACTGCACCGACACCGGAGCGCCGCCCCCGACGGCCACCGACCCGACCTGGATGCGCCGCGCGGTGCGGCGCTCCGCTATCGGCCGGGCCGGTGGCTCGGGCAGGCCCAGGGAGACGGGGCCTGAAGGGGTCATGACGTCACCGGTTCCCGGAGACGGTCTCGCGCATGGCGCGCAGCGACTCCTTCAGCGACCCCATCGTGGCGAGCACGGCCGTCGGCTCGTACCCGCAGTGCGCCATGCAGTTGGCACACCGGTCGTCCTTGCCGCGGCCGTACTTGCTCCAGTCCGTCTCCTCGATCAGCTCCCGGTACGTCGGTACGTAGCCGTCGCTCATCAGATAGCAGGGGCGCTGCCAGCCGAAGAGCGAGTAGTTCGGGATGGCCCACGCCGTGCACTGGAAGTCGACCTTGCCCTCCAGGAAGTCGAGGAACAGCGGCGAGTGGTTCAGGCGCCAGCGGAGCCGGTTGCCGCCCGCGAAGGCCTTCTTGAACAGCTCGCGGGTCTGCTCGACGCCGAGGAAGTGCTCCTGGTCCGGCGCCTTCTCGTAGGCGTAGGCGGGCGAGAGCATCATCTCGTCGACCTTCAGGTCGTCGTTGAGGAAGTTCAGGACCTCGATGATGGTCTGCGGGGTGTCCGTGTTGAAGAAGGTCGAGTTGGTGGTCACCCGGAAGCCGCGGCGCTGGGCCTCCTTGATGGCGGCCACGGCCTCGTCGAACACGCCTTCCTTCGCCACGGACTCGTCGTGGCGCTCGCGCATGCCGTCGATGTGCACGGCGAACGCGAAGTACGGCGACGGCGTGAACTTGTCCATCTTCTTGCGCAACAGCATGGCGTTCGTGCACAGGAAGACGAACTTCTTCCTCGCCACCAACTGGCGCACGATCTCATCGATCTGAGGGTGCATCAGCGGCTCGCCGCCCGCGATGGACACCATCGGCGCGCCGGACTCAAGGACGGCCCCCACGGCCTGGGCCACCGGCATGCGCTGCTTGAGCACACCGGCCGGGTGCTGGATCTTGCCGCAGCCCTCGCACTTCAAATTGCACGCGAACAGCGGCTCCAACTCGACGATCAAAGGAAACTTGTCACGCTTGCGCAGCTTCTGTTCAAAGAGATAGGTAGCGACCTTGATTGACTGACGCAGCGGCATAGCCATCTGGCTCACCTCCGGGGGAGCGGCGAAGATCGGTGCCATTCGAAAAAAGCGGGAAGCACGGCGCGGAGCACGCGGAAGGCCGATATTCCACCGCGGACCGTGCCGATGCGGACGAGTTCGTGCTGGGGGGCGTCGACGACCACCCGGACGGCCGCAACCGGCCGGGGTCCGGCCGTGACGGCACTGCGCAGCGTGACGGCGGACTCCATGTCGACCGCGATCGCGCCGGTGGCGAGCAGATCGCCGCGTTCGTGGCCGCGGACGACGTGGTCGGAGCCCGTGAGCGGGCCGGTGTGCACGGTGCGGCCCGGCACGGCCCGCACCAGCTCCTCGACCAGGAGCGCGGTGCCCACACACGGCGTGCGGCCGCCGTCGTGCCGGGTCTCCTCGGCGACGACGAGGTCACCGGGGTGCATGCCGGGGGCGAGCCCGGCGCAGAACCCGGTCGCCACGACGGCCGCGTCGCGCAGGGAGTCCTTGCCGAGCGCCCGGGTGACGGCACGCTCGGCGGCCTTGGGCCCCATGCCCGTGCGCAGCACGGTCACGGGGCCCCGGGCACCGCCGCGGTCGGCGGTGCGCAGGGCGAGGCGCTCGATGCCCAGCGCACAGGCGACGAGCAGCGGAGCGGGCCCCGGGCGCGCCGGGTCCGTGCTCATCAGCTCCCCTTGCCCGGGCCGCCGACGGACGGCTCGCCGTGCACGTACCGGCCGAGGGCGGTCAGCGGGAAGACCTGCCGGTACAGGTGGTAGTTGATCGAGAAGTCCCAGGGGAAGCCGGTGCCGGTGAAGTACGGCTCGTCCCAGGAGCCGTCCTCGCGCTGGCTCTCGGCCAGCCAGACGACGCCCCGCTCGACGGCCTTGGAGTCCCGCTCCCCCGCGGCGAGCAGCGCGATCAGCGCCCACGCGGTCTGCGAAGCGGTGGACGCGCCGTGCCCGATCCACTGCTCGTCGCGGTACGAGCGCAGGTCCTCGCCCCAGCCGCCGTCGTCGTTCTGCACCGACTCCAGCCAGGCGACCGCGCGGCGGATCGCCCCGTGCGCGGCGGGCAGACCGGCCGCGACGAGGGCGGGGACCACGGAGCCCGTGCCGTAGACGTAGTTGACGCCCCAGCGGCCGAACCAGGCGCCGTTCGCCTCCTGTTCGGCGAGGAGCCACTCGATGCCGCGGCGGGTGCGCGGGTCGTGGGACTTGCCCTCGTAGGCGAGCATCTCCACGACGTGCGCGGTGACGTCGGCGGACGGCGGGTCGATGACCTCGCCGAAGTCGCAGAACGGCAGCTTGTTCGGCAGCGGGCTGGTGTTGTCGACGTCGAAGGCGGCCCAGGCGCCGTTCCTGGACTGCATGCCGAGGTTCCACTCCACGCCCCGGGCGATGGCGCTGTCCATCCGGCTCCGGTCCGGGTGGGCGACGCGGCGCAGCGCGAGGACGACCTCGGCGGTGTCGTCGATGTCGGGGTAGTTGTCGTTGTGGAACTCGAACGCCCAGCCGCCCGGCGTGAGCCGGGGCTTGCGCACCGACCAGTCGCCCGGCCTGACGATCTGCTCGCCCAGCATCCAGTCCGCGGCCTTCACCAGCTGCGGGTGGTCGGCGGGCACCCCGGCGTCGGCGAGGGCGATCGTGGCCAGACAGGTGTCCCACACCGGGGACTGACAGGCCTCGATCATCCGCGCGCCGTCCTCGCGCCACACCGCGAACCGGTCCAGCGACTCGATGCCCGCCTTGAGCACGGGGTGGTCGAGGTCGTAGCCGAGCAGGTGCAGCGCGATGATCGAGTACACGGCGGGGGGCTGGATGCCGCCCCAGCAGCCGTCGTTCTCCTGCCGCTCGATGATCCAGCGCGCGGCGCTGTTCATCGCGGCCTTGCGCAGACCGCGCGGCGCGACCTTGTGGTAGACGTGCAGCGCCTTGTCGAGGCGCTGGAAGACGCCGTCCCAACTCGCCACCGGGGCAAGGGGCCTGGGCGGGTTCGGCACGGCCGGGTCGGTGTGCAGCTCGTCGAGCGGGAAGGGCGCGGGGCGCACCGGGCGCTTCGCGGAGACGATGGTCAGCGGCACGATGGTCTGCCGCGCCCAGCAGCCGAAGTCATAGATGTTGAGCGGGAACCACTTCGGGAAGTAGAGGAGCTCCGGCGGGAGTTCGGGCAGGTCGTCCCACTTCCACCAGCCGAAGAGGGCGAGCCAGATCCGGGTGAAGACCCGGGCCGCGGCGATGCCGCCATGCTCGCGGATCCAGGCGGAGGCTCTCGCCATGTGCGGCGCGTCCGGAGCGTCCCCGGCGAGGCGCAGGGCCACATAGGCCTCGATGGTGGCGGAGAGCTCGCCGGGGCCGCCGTAGAAGGTGGCCCAGGTGCCGTCGTCGCGCTGCTCGCCGCGGATGAAGAGCGCGGCGGCGCGGGTGGTGGCCTCGTCCCTGATGCCGAGGAACTGGCGGAGCAGCAGGTCCTCGGCGTCCATGGACACGTTCGTCTCCAGGTCGCCCTTCCACCAGCCCTGGGCGTCCTGGCGGGAGAGGAGGAACTCCGTGGAGCGCTCCACGGCACGCTTGGCGGCTTCCGGTGCCCCGGCCGCCCCGGGGTTCGTGTCAGGTGTTTCGGTGGCCGAGGCCGCGCGGGGCGTCACCGCTCCGGTGGAACCGTCGGTCGTCGCTGTCATGGCTTCCCCTTCGACGCAGTGCTTCTCTCTGCTGGGTCCGCCGTCGGACACCGCCCGCACCGGGGCGGTGTTCGGCGACTGCGAGTCAGGTGTGCCCGATAGTGATCATCTCTTCCGTACGACGACGAAGTCGGCGAGCGCGGTGAGCTGCGCCCGCACCAGGTCCGGCATCTGGACCGCGTCCAGGGCCTCGATGGCGACGGCGTGCTGCCGTCGCGCCTCCTCGGCGGTCCACTCGCGGCCGCCCGCCTGCTCGATGAGCGCGGCGCGCGCGGCGAACTCCGCCTCGGAGAAGCTGTCGAAGTCATTGCTCTTGGCGTCGGCGGCGAGCAGCTCGCCGAGCTGCTCGGAGGCGGGGCCGCCCGCGGCGAGCGCGGCGACGACCGGCAGCGACTTCTTGCGCTGGCGCAGGTCGCTCCAGGTCTGCTTGCCGGTGGCCTCCGGGTCGCCCCAGATGCCGAGCAGGTCGTCGACGGCCTGGAAGGCGAGCCCGAGGTGGTAGCCGTACCTCTCCAGGGTGTCGGCGGTGGCGTCGTCCGCGCCGCCGAGGACCGCGCCGATGGAGACCGCGCAGGCGAGCAGGGCGCCCGTCTTGTTGCCCTCCATCTCCAGGCACTCCTCGACGGTGACCCGCTCGCGGTGCTCGTAGGAGATGTCCTGCGCCTGGCCGTCGATGAGGGCGCGCGTCGCGGTGGTCAGGCGGCGCGTGGCGCGGCCCGCCTCGACGGTGCCGATCTCCAGGAGGACCTCGTTGGCGAGGGCGAAGAGGGCGTCGCCGACGAGGATCGCCTGGGCGGGGCCGTGCACCTTCCACACGGTGTCGCGGTGGCGGCGCTGTTCGTCGCCGTCCATCAGGTCGTCGTGCAGGAGCGAGAAGTTGTGGACCAGTTCGACGGCCACCGCGCCGGGCACGCCGACCTCCGGCAGTGCGCCCGCGGCCTCGGCGGACAGGAGCGCGAGCGCGGGGCGCACGGCCTTGCCGCCGTCGCCGTCGGCCGGATTGCCCGCGGCGTCGATCCAGCCGAAGTGGTAGGCGGCGACGGTGTCCATGGGGGGCGCGAGGCGGTCCACGGCGGTCCGCAGCACCGGGGTGGCCAGTGTCCGGCCCCGCTCCAACAGCGCGGTCACGTCCACAGCGGCCGGTTGGGCCGAGGGCACAGTCGGCACAGTCTCTCCTCTAGTTCCGGTGCGGGGGTTCTGGGACGGCCCCAGAAGGTCGAGCGTCACGCCGCCTCCTCGAAGAGGTGGTCGCGCGGGCGGTCGAGCGCGGTCAGCGCCGCCCTCGCGGCACTGATACCGCTGCGAACAGCACTTTCCATCGTCGCGGGCCAGCCGGTGGCGGTCCACGCGCCGGCCAGGTAGAGCCCGCGCGCCTTGGTGTGCGCGCCCGGTCGCAGGCGGCCGACGCCCGGTGTCGGCGCGAACGTCGCCGTGCGCTCCCGGGTCACGAAGAAGTCCAGGACCTGTGCGCCGTGCGCGGCGGGCAGCAGGCGCTCGAGCTCGGGCAAATAGCGCTCCCTGAGCGCCGCCACGGGGGCGTCGATCTCGTCCTGGGCGGCCGACTGGGACACCGCGAGGTACTGGCCCGACCGCAGCCCGGAGGCCTCGGTCCGGTCGAAGACCCACTGGACGGGGGTGCCGAGCGCGGCGAAGAAGGGCCGCTTGAGGACCTTGCGGTCGTAGACCACGTGGACGTTGAGGATCGGCGCGGTGTCGATGCCGAGCAGCCGGTCCGGGTCGTCGAGGGCGCCCTCCGGGAGCAGGTCGTGCGTCTCGGTCTGGGGCACCGCGAGGACGACGGTATCGGCCTCGATGCGCTCGCCGGGAACCTCGACGCGCCAACCGCCGTTCTTAGTAGGCGAGATGGAGGTGACACGTGTTCGCACTTCGGTACGGACGCCCGCGGAGTCGAGCGCCTTGCGCGCCAGGCGGTCATGGAGTTCACCGAGGGGCACCCGCGCCCAGCCGATGTCGGCGGCGCCCGGGTCCGAGAGCAGCCCGGTCTTGAAGACCATCGCGGCGAGGCCGAGCGAGGCATCGCCCGCGACGGCGTTCAAAGTGGCGACGCCGACGAGGTCCCACAGGGCCTCGATGGCACGCGTCGACTGACCGTGCGCGGCCAGCCAGCTGCCGAAGTTCTGGCTGTCGAGCGCCGGGTCGGCCGGGTCGAGCCCCTTGAGGGCGAGCGCCGCGCGGCCCACCTGGGCGCGCTCGGCGAGCGACAGATGCGGATAGGTGGCGAGGCTCGCGGCCAGGTGCAGCGGCACGGGCAGCGCGGTGCGTCGCAGCCGTCCGAGGCGATTGCGCTCGGCGTCGAGCACGGGCACGTCGAGGCGCTCCTGCAGCGGCGCCAGGTGCGCGCCCTCGACGCGGTCGAGGAACCAGCGGTAGGCGGTGCAGCAGCGCAGATAGACGTGCTGGCCGTTGTCGACGGTCAGCTCGCCGCGCTGGAAGGAGAAGGCGAGCCCGCCGAGCCGGGGGCGCCCTTCGAGGAGCGTGACGTCGAGCCCGGCGTCGGCGAGGGCGAGGGCGCTGGTGATCCCGGCGAGTCCGCCGCCGACGACGACGGCGGAGGTCGCGGGCCGCCCGCCGCGCGCTCCGCCCGGATGGTCCGCGTCCGTGTCACCGCCTGGTTCGGGCCGGCTGTCGTCCTGCCTCATGCGTCCTCCCTTTCGGCGGTTGCAGTCTGGGACGCCAAGGTCATGCGGAGGGTTGCCCGCCGGTTGCGGCGGTGGGAGCCGCCGGTGCCGCGGTCGCGCGTCACGTGCGCCTCCTGACGGCCTGACGTGCGACATTGCGCGCGTCGAGGCCGGAGAGACCACGCACGGCGACATACGCCTTCTCGCGCCCCGGGAGGGAGACGCGGCCCCGCAGGACCGCTTCCGGCTCGCGCTCGATGCGGTCGAGCAGACGGCGGTAGATGCCCGCCATCGCGGCCACGCAGGCACCGCTGCGCCGGTCGAGCAGGGGCAGGAGGCGGTACCCCTCGGCGAACAGCGCGCGGGCGCGGCGCACTTCGAAGTGGACGAGGCCCGCGAAGTCGGACCCGGCGGGCGGCTCGGGCCGTGCGAACCCGGCGGAGCAGCCGAATTTGGCCAGGTCGTCGGCCGGCAGGTAGGTCCGGCCCTCCAGGGCGTCCTCGCGAACGTCCCTGAGGATGTTGGTGAGTTGCAGCGCGAGCCCGAGCGTGTCGGCGTACTCCGGCGCGCGCTCCGCGTGCGGCGCCCCCGGCTCCGTGCCGAACACGCCGAGCGAGAGCCGCCCGATGGCCCCGGCCACGCACCGGCAGTAGACCTTGAGGTCGTCCCAGGTCTCGTACGTCTCGCCGCGCACGTCCATCAGGACGCCGTCGATCAGCTCGTCGAGCCCGCCGAGCGGGATCGGGAAGTGCCGCGCGGCATGGCTGAGCGCCACGGCCACGGGGTCGGTGTCGTCCTCCTCCACCGAGCCGTCGTGGATGCGGCCGAGCAGGCTCCGCGTCTCGTCGAGACGGGTCTGCTTGACGTCCGGCGCGAGCGCGCCGTCCCCGATGTCGTCCACGCGCCGTGAGAACGCGTAGAGCGCCGACATCGCGCGCCGCTTCGGCGTCGGCAGCAACCTGATGCCGTACGCGAAATTTCGTGCCTGCTGCCCGGTCACGGCCTCGCAATAGCTGTATGCGGCGAGTACCGGTGCGGACACGCGAGGTTCTGACTCCACGGTCCGGCTCACCCCTCTCCTCGCAGAACCGCACCCACCTCGCGCAGCAAACGCGGTTTCGTGGGCTTCGGCGGCCTTGGAAGTACGTCGTATCCGGCGGCGGCGATCGCCGAGACGGCCGCCCTCCCCCCTGCCACGAACCCTGCCAGCAGCAGCTTCAGCCTGCCGTGGACGCTACCCACCAGGGGGGTGCCTTCATTCAGGAGGCGGTGGGCGCGTTCCGCTTCAAACGCAACCAGGGCGCGCACCGACGCGCCTGCGGTAGGAGCGGCCAGATCCCGTTCCTGGACGTGAAAGCGCTTCATGTCCTGGGCGGGCAGATAGATCCGGTCGCGCTCGAGGTCCTCGCGCACGTCCTGGAGGTGCTCCACGATCTGGAGCGCGGTGCAGACGGAGTCCGAGAGCCGGATCCGCTCGGGTGTCGCGGTGCCGGTGATGGCGAGCACGAGGCGCCCGACCGGGTTCGCCGACAGTTCGCAGTAGGCGACGAGGTCGTCGTACGTCTCGTAGCGCTTGACGAGCTGGTCCTGGCGGTTGGCGGCGATCAGGCCGAGGAACGGCTCGGGGGTGAGGCCGCGGCGGCGCACGGTGGGCCCGAGGGCGCGCAGCAGGGGGTGGCCCGGCTCGGGGCCCGCGGTGAAGACCTTGCGCAGATCGGCCTCGAAGGCGTCCAGGAGGGCGAGCGGGTCGCCCGCGGCCTCGGGGTCCGCGCCCAGGTAGCGGGCGTGGGCGGCGCCACTGGCCAGGTCGGAGTCGCCGATGTCGTCGACCAGGCGGGCGAAGCCGTACACGGCCATGAGGTCCTCGCGCCAGGCGCGCGGGAGGAAGAACGGGGCCACGGGGAAGTTCTCGTCCGCGGCTTTGGCGAGGACGGCGGACGCATCGCGGAGCTGGAGATCGTCCGTAGCCATTGCCGTCACATCTCCCGTTCTACACTGCCGACCCAATACATCCTATTTCGGACACGCCGCCAAGGCCGCCCAGCGGCGCAGCGCGCCCCGCGCCCATCCAGGGAGCGATATCGCCCCACTTGCCGCGAATCAGCACCGGTACAGCTTACGTTGTACAACGGACGGCCCTTCGTCGGGGTGTTCCGCACATCACAAGAACGCACCGATTGGCTTCAATCTTCCCTGAACTCCTGTGACTTGGGAGAAGCCTGATGTCTGAAAACGAGTCAGGGCCCGGCCGGGGTGCCCGGCGGGGCCCTGCTCCATTCGGCCGCGACCAGACGGCGGCCTTCCGGCTACTTACCGGTGAACTTCTCGTACTCCTTGATGACCTCGTCGGTGGGCCCGTCCATGCGCAGCTCACCGCGCTCCAGCCACAGGACCCGGTCGCAGGTGTCACGGATCGACTTGTTGTTGTGGCTGACCAGGAACACCGTGCCCGCCTCCTTGCGCAGCTCGCGGATGCGGGCCTCCGAGCGCTTCTGGAACTTGCGGTCCCCCGTCGCGAGCGCCTCGTCGATCATCAGCACGTCGTGGTCCTTGGCCGCCGCGATGGAGAACCGCAGCCGCGCCGCCATCCCCGAGGAGTACGTCCGCATCGGCAGCGTGATGAAGTCACCCTTCTCATTGATCCCCGAGAAGTCCACGATCTGCTGGTAACGCTCCTTGATCTGCTCCCGGCTCATCCCCATCGCCAGACCGCCCAGGATCACATTGCGCTCACCGGTCAGATCGTTCATCAGCGCCGCGTTCACCCCCAGCAGCGAGGGCTGGCCATCGGTGTAGACCCGGCCGCGCTCGGCCGGCAGCAGCCCCGCCACCGCCCGCAGCAGCGTCGACTTGCCCGACCCGTTCGACCCGATCAGACCGATCGCCTCACCCCGGTACGCCGTGAAACTCACCCCCCGCACCGCATGCACCTTGCGCACCCCCGGCGACTCACCCCGCCGCACGATCCGGCTCAACGCCGCCGTCGCACTTCCCCGGCCCGTCTTCCCACCGTTCACCCGGTACACGATGTGCAACTCGTCCGCGATCACCGTGGGGCGGCGCGCCCCTGCGTCCTTGTCGTCAGCCACGGCCGTACCGCTCCTCTGCCTTCCAGAAGTAGACGAAGCCGCCCACGGCGACGAGCACGGACCAGCCGAGCGCGACCGCCCACACGTGCGGGGGCAGGTTCTCCGAGCCGTAGCCGTCGATGAGGGCGAAGCGCATCAGGTCCATGAAGATGGCCGCCGGGTTCCACTGGAGGACGTCGGCGATCCAGGCCGGCTTGTCCTTCAGCATCACCGGGATGGAGAACATCACGCCGGACGCGTACATCCACGTGCGCATCACGAAGGGCATCAGCTGGGCCAGGTCCGGCGTCTTGCTGCCGAGCCGGGCCATGACCAGGGCGAGTCCCGTGTTGAACAGGAACTGCAGGGCCAGGACCGGGACGATCAGGAGCCAGGACAGCCGCGGGTAGCTGCCGAAGCCGATCGCCACGACGAACAGCACGAGCATCGAGAACAGCAGCTGCTGGAGCTGCTGGAGCGAGAACGAGATGGGCAGCGAGGCGCGCGGGAAGTGCAGCGCGCGCACCAGGCCGAGGTTGCCCGAGATCGCCCGTACGCCCGCCATCACCGAGCTCTGCGTGAAGGTGAACACGAACACGCCGGTGACCAGGAACGGGATGTACACCTCCCGCGACATGCCGCGGTCGGCCTTGAGGATCAGGCCGAAGATGAGGAAGTAGACGAGCGCGTTGAGCAGCGGCGTCGCGACCTGCCAGAGCTGGCCGAGCTTGGCCTGGCTGTACTGGGCGGTCAGCTTCGCCTGCGAGAAGGCGAGGATGAAGTGGCGCCGCCCCCAGAGCTGGCGGACGTACTCCACCAGGCCCGGACGGGCACCGCTGACGGACAGCCCGTACTTGGCGGCGAGCTCGGCCGGGGAAAGCCCGTCGTCGGGCGACGGTGGCGCGGTCACCGCGACTCCACCGTCCTGCGTTGTCTCACTCACGAGTGGAAACTTTCGTCTTCAGATGCGCGGCCGGTCGGGCGTAGGCGCGGGCCAGGTCGGGCAGGGGCCGGGCCAGGGACCGGGATACGGCCCGAATGTTCTCAGACCAGAGCTTGTCAGATGACAGGAGGTCGGCCCAGTCGGGTCAGGCGCCACACCGTGCGCCAGCTCATGGGCCTGCGGGGTCCGCACGGGCTGGTCCAGCCCTCCTTGAAGCCGCCGAACCAGGCCTTCAGGGCGGGCCGCGAGGGGCGCCGGGCCAGGGTCAGGAGCAGCCATACGCCCAAATACACGGGGACCAGGAGCGCGGGCAGGTTGCGGCGGGCGAGCCAGACGCGGTTGCGGGCCACCATGCGGTGGTAGACCGCGTGCCGCGAGGGCGCCGTGGTCGGGTGGTACAGGACCATGTCGGCGCGGTAGTCGATCATCCAGCCCGCGTTCAGCGCCCGCCAGGCCAGGTCGGTCTCCTCGTGGGCGTAGAAGAACTCGTCGGGCAGGCCGCCGACCTGTTCCAGGACCTTGGTGCGGACGGCGTTGGCGCCGCCGAGGAACGTCGTCACGCGCGAGGAGCGCATCGGGTCGGACGCGCGCAGGCGCGGCACGTGCCGGCGCTGGGTGACGCCCGTGTCCGGGTCGGCGATGCGGAAGCTGATGATCCCGAGAGCCGGGTCGGCGGCGAAGGCCTCGCGGCACAGCCGAGCGGTGTCGGTGTGCGCCAGGAGGCCGTCGTCGTCGAGGAACAGCAGGATGTCGACGTCGGTGCCACCGGGCCCGAAGGCCTCGATGCCGACGTTGCGCCCGCCGGGGATGCCCAGGTTCTCGGGCAGTTCTATGGTGCGGACGCCCGGCGGGACGTCGGGCACGGGGGCGCCGTTGCCGACGACCACCACCTCGACCGGGTCGCCGTCCTGCTTGGCGACCGAGTCGAGCAGCGCCCGCAGCTCCTGCGGGCGGTTGCCCATGGTGATGATGACCGCGCCGACCTTCGGCGGCTGTGCCGGAGTGCTCACTTCAGCCTGCTCGAGGCGAGGATGGACACCAGGTGCAGCAGCGTCTGCAGGAGCGCGATCCCGGCCAGCACGGCGACGCCGAGGCGGGAGAAGAAGAGGTCGCCCCGGGCCGAGTCCACGATCGCCAGGACCAGGATCAGCAGGGACGCCTCGATGCCGAGGATCAGCCGGTGGAACTTGAGCGCGGCGGCGGCCTTGCGGGCGAGCGCCACGCCGGAGGCGCGCGGCACGGCGGCCGACTCCTGCACGGGCGGCAGCCCCTGCTGGTGCCGGGCGACGCCCACGAGGTCGGTCTCGGCCTTGATCAGGATGGCGCCGAGCGCGGCGAGGGTGCCGAGGAAGGCCCACAGCCAGTCGATGCGCCCCGAGCCCCACAGGTCGGCGGCGCGCAGGCCGAAGCCGACCAGGACCGCGGCGTCGCACAGATAGGCGCCGACCCGGTCCAGGTACACGCCGGACATCGAGTACTGCTTGCGCCAGCGGGCGATCTCGCCGTCGACGCAGTCGAGCAGCAGATAGAGCTGCACCGCGACGACGCCGAGCACGGCGCCCGTGATGCCCGGCACGAGGAGGGCCGGGGCCGCGAGCACGCCCGCGACGGTCATCAGGTAGGTCAGCTGATTGGGCGTGATCCTGGTGTTCACCAGGTACCGGTCGCAGCGCAGCGAGATCTCTCGCATGTACAGGCGTCCCGCCCAGTGCTCACCGCTGCGCCGGTCCTTCACCCCCGCGGGGTGAACGACGGGCCGGAGTTCAGCTACCGATGGCCTTGGCATAGTCGGCGTATGCGTCCTTGATCTGGTCGGTGTTCAGATTGAGGTGCTCGAGGATCGTGTAGCGGCCCGGCCGGGTCTGCGGCGCGTACTCCACGACCTGGACGAACTCGTCCACGGTGAAGCCGATCTCCTCCGGCAGGACCGGCAGGCCGTGGCGGCGCAGGACCTCGGCCATGAACGCCGCCTCGTCGCGGGCACCGCGCAGGTGCATCGCGAAGGCGGCGCCGAGGCCGCACTGCTCGCCGTGGCTCGCCGCGCGCTTCGGGAACAGCAGGTCGAAGGCGTGGTTGATCTCGTGGCAGGCGCCCGAGGCCGGGCGGGAGTCGCCCGAGACGGACATCGCGATGCCGGTGAGGACGAGGCCCTCGGCGAGCACCTGGAGGAAGCCGTCGTCGCCGACGCCGCCGGGGTGGCGCAGGACCGCCTCGCCGGCCTGGCGCGCCATCGCGGCGGCGAGGCCGTCGATGTCCTCGCCGCGCTCGCGGGCGGCGAGTTCCCAGTCCCGGATCGCGGAGATGTTGGACAGGGCGTCACCGATGCCGGAGCGCACGAAGCGGACCGGGGCCTCGCGGATGACGTCGAGGTCGATGACGACCGCGATCGGGTTCGGCACGCCGTACGAGCCGCGGCCCGCGTCGTTGTCGAGGGTCGCGACGGGCGAGCAGAGGCCGTCGTGCGACAGGTTCGTGGCGACGGCGACCAGCGGCAGGCCGACGCGCGCCGCGGCGAACTTGGCGCAGTCGATGATCTTGCCGCCGCCGAGGCCGACGACCGCGTCGTAGCGGCCCTTCTTCATGGCGTCGGCGAGCTTGATGGCGTCGTCGAGCGTGCCGCCGCCCACCTCGAACCACTCGGCACCCGGCAGCGACGGGGAGAGCCGCCCCCGCAGGACCGCGCCGGAGCCGCCGCTGATCGCGATGGCGAGCTTGCCGGTCGACGAGCAGATCCTCTGGTCGGCGAGGACACCGGCCAGGTCGTTCAACGCCCCCGGCCGGATGTCCACGACGACCGGCGAGGGGATGAGCCTCGTCAGTACTGGCACGCGATCTCACGTCCCTTGGCGAGGTCGTCGTGGTTGTCGATCTCGACCCACGAGACGTCGCCGATCGGCGCGACATCGATCTTGAAGCCGCGGTTGACGAGCTCCTGGTAGCCGTCCTCGTAGTAGAGGTCGGGGTCGCGCTCGAAGGTGGCCTTCAGGGCGTCGGCCAGCTCCTCGGCGGCCTCGCCCTCGATGAGGGTGACGCCGATGTACTCACCGGTGGCCGTCGCCGGGTCCATCAGCTTGGTGATCTTCTGGACGCCCTTCTCGGGGTCCACGATGACCTTCATCTCCTCGTCGGCGAGGTTCTTCACCGTGTCGAGGGCGAGGATGATCTTCTTGCCGTCGCCGCGGGCGGCGAGCAGCGTCTTCTCGACGGAGACCGGGTGCACGGTGTCGCCGTTGGCGAGGATCACGCTGTGCTTGAGGGCGTCACGGCCGCACCACAGGGAGTAGGCGTTGTTCCACTCCTCGGCCTTGTCGTTGTCGATGAGGGTGAGCTTGAGGTTGTACTTCGCCTCAAGGGCCTCCTTGCGGTCGTAGACGGCTTCCTTGCGGTAGCCGACGATGATCGCGACGTCGGTCAGGCCGATCTCGGCGAAGTTCTTCAGGGTGAGGTCGAGGACGGCCAGCTCATTCTCGGTACCCTCGCCCACCACGGGCACCAGCGCCTTGGGCAGCGTTTCGGTGTAGGGGCGCAGACGCCGGCCGGCGCCGGCGGCCAGGACGAGGCCGATCATGCGGGTTCTCCTTCATCGTGTACGGCGGGTGCGCCGCGGTTGTGCGCGGTCACCCAGAAGTGGATGCTCTCGACGAGCACCACGAGTGCCACGGCCACGGCGAGCGCCGTGAGCGCGACGGTGAAATCTGTGGTTGTCAGCAGGGCGGCGGCGACGGTGACCGCGAAGGTCCTGCCCTCGTGCCCGCCGATCACCCGCACCAGCCAGCGCGGCGGCGCGACGACACCGCGAATGCGGTACACGGTGTCGTAGTGATGGTAGGCGACCGCGGCCACCAGGCCGAAAGCCGCGGGAAGGGCTCCGTTCACGTCCGCTTTGGCCGCCAGCACCAGGACGGTGCCGTATTCGGCGGCGCGCAGGAAGGGCGGGACCAGCCAGTCGAGGGCGCCCTTGAGGGGCCGTGCGACGGCGAGGCCCGAGGTGATCACGTACCCGGCGGCGGCGATGACCGGCCAGGGGCTGCCGAAGGAGGTGAGGGCCGAGGTGACGACGACGGCCGCGCCGCCTGCCAGGGCGAGGGCCGGGGCCAGCCCCGGCAGGCCCCGGAGCGTGGCGAGCGCGCCCGCGAAGGGCCCGGTGTCGGCGAGGTCGGCCAGGGCCGTGGCGGCCCGGTCGGTGCGCCTGGCCTTGCGGGTCAGGGAGCGCAGGACGCGGCCCGCGGTGGTGTAGCAGGCGGCGAGGCCGCAGCCGATCAGGAGCACGACGAAGGTGACGCGCGGGGTGGTGAGCGCGGTCAGGACGGCGATCAGGGCCCAGCGCTCCCCGATGGGCAGGACGATCATCCGGCGCGCCCACACCGTCCAGCCGCGGCTGTCGAGCTTGTCCGAGAGCGCGGCGGTGGGGCTGGTGTTGGCGGTCGCGTCGTGGTTGGCCTCGTTGAACGAGAAGTCCACGACGTGGCGGCAGGTCTGCAGGATCATCGCGCCGAGCGCGAGGGCCCAGACGTCGTCACTGCCACCGCCGCGGGCCGCGCCGAGGGCGAGGCCCGCGTAGTACGCGTACTCCTTGGCCCGGTCGAAGGTCGCGTCCAGCCAGGCGCCGAGCGTGGAGTACTGCAGGGAGTAGCGCGCGAGCTGGCCGTCCGTGCAGTCCAGGACGAAGGAGAAGAGCAGCAGGAGACCGGCGGCGACGAAGCCGCCGCGGGTGCCGGTGGCCGCGCAGCCCGCCGCGATCAGGGCGACGAGCAGCGAGGCGGTGGTGACCTGGTTCGGGGTGAGGCCGCGCCGGGCGCACCAGCGCGCGAGGTAGCGGGAGTACGGGCTGATGCAGTACGTGGTGAAGAAGCCGTCCCGGGCCTTGACCGCGCTGCGCAGGCGTACGGCCTCGTCGTCGACGGCGGCGACGGCCTGGCGGGCGGTGTTGCGGGCCTCGGGGTCGGCGGGCACGGCCGCGACGAGGGTGCCGAGCTCGGGCCGGTACACGTCGACGGCGGCCGCTTCGAGGGCCTCGGCGAGCCGGTCGGGCACGGCGTCCGGCACCACCGTGACGGCTCCGGCGCCGCCCGCGCCGACGGCTGTGCGCAGCGCGTTCGTGAGCGCGCCGCGGGCCTCGGGCTTGACGGTGACGGCACCGGGCACGGCGGCCGCGGCGAAGCGCGGGTCGGTCAGGCCGAGGCGCAGGGCGTGGACGTGACCGACGAAGCGGGTGTCGACGACGGCGACGCGCTGGTCCGCGGGGACGGTCCGCACGAGCGTCTCGGCGTCGGCCGCGTCCCGGGCGGTCCGCACGTCGAAGCCCAGGGACCGCAGATCGCCTTCGAGGGGCGAGCCGGGCACCGGCTGGCCGGTGAGGATGGCGGTCGACAGGACGAACTCACTCCTTGACTCCCGCGCGCGGCGCGCGCGGGCACATGCGTGACGGGGGGGCGCCCTCGCCGGGATGCGGCCGGGCGGCATGTCGGCAGAGGCTATCGGATGCCGGGAAGCGGGCGTTCACCGCCCGTTCACGCCCCGATCAGCCCGATCTGCAGGGGTCGGCACGGGCTGCGCCGCCCTTGATCGCCGCGATCATCATCGTCGATGGCGGGCCGCGGCCACAAACCGCGTGGGACCGAACCACGCAAGCCCGCCTAAGGTGGACGCCCATGACATGGCTGATCACAGGCGGGGCGGGATATATCGGGGCACATGTGGCGCGGGTCATGGCCGCCGCCGGGGAGCGGGTGCTCGCTCTCGACGACGTGTCGTCCGGAGTGCCGGAGCGACTGCCCGCCGGCATTCCGCTCGTACGGGGCTCGTCGCTCGACGGCGCGCTCGTCGAGCGGGTGCTCGCGGAGCACGCGGTGACGGGTGTGGTGCATCTGGCGGCGCGCAAGCAGGTCGGCGAGTCCGTGGAGCAGCCGCTGCGTTACTACCGGGAGAACGTCGGGGGCCTGGTGACGCTCCTGGAGGCGGTCGCCGCGGCCGGGGTCGGGCGGTTCGTCTTCTCCTCGTCGGCCGCGGTGTACGGCGAGCCCCCGGCGGCCGGGCTGATCACCGAGGACACCCCGTGCGCGCCGGTCAGCCCCTACGGCGAGACGAAGCTGGCCGGGGAGTGGCTGGTCCGGGCCGCCGGGCGGGCCCACGGGATCACCACGACCTGTCTGCGGTACTTCAACGTGGCGGGGGCCGCGGCGCCCGAGCTCGCGGACACCGGGGTCTTCAACGTGGTCCCGATGGTCTTCGACCGGCTCACGCGCGGCGAGGCCCCACGCATCTTCGGCACCGACCACCCCACCCCGGACGGCACCTGCGTGCGCGACTACGTGCACGTGACCGACCTGGCCGGGGCGCACCTCGCGGCCGCCCGCAGGTCCGCCGCCCCCGGCACCGATCTGACGGTGAACATCGGCCGCGGCGAAGGCGTTTCCGTACGCGAACTTTTGACCGTCATCGGCGAGGTCACCGGGGACACGCGCGCGCCGGTGGTGGAGCCGCGCCGGGCGGGGGACGCCCCCAGCGCGGTGGCGGACGTCGGCCTCGCGGCGCGGGAGCTGGGCTTCAGGGCGGGGCTCGGGGTGCGCGAGATGGTGGCTTCGGCCTGGGCGGGCTGGTGTCTGCGCCATCCGGAGGCCGGGGGCGCCCGGTCTGTCTGACACGGGCCCTTTCCGTAGGCCCCTTCCCCGGACAGCTGACCGTTTCCGCAGGCCAGCGCATATGACAACGGTGTTCACGATCGCGTTGCCGGATACCCCCCACCCGTAGTTCACTGTGATCGTCGCCGCGGACGGCGATCCCACTACGGATCCGGGAGGACCACGCGATGGGGGCTGGACACGGCCACGCGCCGCCGGCGAACGGCACCGTGACGGCCGCGTACAAGGGGCGGCTGCGGATCGCGCTGTCCCTCACGGTCACCGTCATGGTGGTGGAGATCGTCGGCGGCCTCGTCGCGGATTCGCTCGCGCTGATCGCGGATGCGACGCACATGGCCACCGACGCCCTCGGGCTCGGCATGGCGCTGCTCGCGATCCACTTCGCGGGCCGCCCCGCGAGCGAGAGCCGCACCTTCGGCTACGCCCGCGCGGAGATCCTCGCCGCGCTCGCCAACTGTCTGCTCCTGCTCGGCGTCGGCGGCTATGTGCTGTACGAGGCGATCCAGCGGTTCGTCACGCCGTCGGAGACCGAGGGCGGTCTCACCATCGTCTTCGGCCTCATCGGCCTGGCGGCGAACCTCGTCTCGCTGCTCCTGCTGATGCGCGGCCAGAAGGACAGCCTCAATGTGCGCGGCGCCTTCCTGGAGGTCCTCGCGGACGCGCTCGGCTCGGTGGCGGTCCTGGTGTCCGCCGCCGTCATCCTGCTGACCGGCTGGCAGGCGGCCGACCCGATCGCCTCCCTCGTGATCGGCCTCATGATCGTGCCGCGCACCTGGAAGCTGCTGCGGGACACCCTGAACGTCCTGCTCGAAGCGGCCCCCAAGGGCGTGGACATGGCCGAGGTGCGGGCCCACATGCTGGCCCTGCCCGGTGTCGAGGACGTCCACGACCTGCACGCCTGGACCATCACCTCGGGCATGCCGGTGCTCTCCGCGCACGTCGTGGTGAGTCCCGAGACGCTCAGTGCGGTCGGCCACGAGAAGATGCTGCACGACCTCCAGGGCTGCCTGGGCGACCACTTCGACGTCGAGCACTGCACGTTCCAGCTGGAGCCGAGCGGTCACGCGGAGCACGAGCCGAAGCTCTGCCACTGACGGTGCCGCTCCCACCAGCGCGCGGGCGCCGGTAGTGCGGTGGTGCGCGCCTCCCTGAGCGCCGTGCGCGCCCCGGGTCGAGCATCCGGTCCTCGTCCTCGGCCAGCCCGACCGCTGCCCGCGGTTCGGCTTCGCTCCGGCGTCGCGGTACGGGATCAAGCCAAGTTTCGAGGTGCCGCACGAGGCGATGACGGCGCTGGTCCTCGACGGGCCCCGCGAACAGGCCGGTCGGGCGGGCGTCCCGCGCGGGACGATCAGCTGTCCGGCGGCGTTCGGCGTCTGATCGCGCCGTTCCCGCGCGCCCCGTTCGCAGCGTTGCGGACGGGACATGCGGGGCCCCCGGAGTGCCGGGCGCACCGGTGTCGTACGGCAGACTTGAGCTCCGAGACCGAAGCGAAGGATGGGTATGCCGATCACACCTGCCACCGCGGCGCACAGCTCGTCGAACGGCACCGAGGAGACAATCATGCTCGAGCTCGTCGACGAGGACGGCAGGACCATCGGCACGGCGGAGAAGCTGGCCGCGCACCAGGCACCCGGTCAGCTGCACCGGGCGTTCTCCGTCTTCCTCTTCGACGAGCAGGGCCGCCTGCTGCTCCAGCAGCGGGCGCTCGGCAAGTACCACTCCCCCGGCGTGTGGTCCAACACCTGCTGCGGCCATCCCTACCCCGGCGAGGCGCCGTTCGCGGCGGCGGCCCGGCGCACCTTCGAGGAACTCGGCGTCTCGCCGTCGCTGCTCGCCGAGGCGGGCACCGTGCGCTACAACCACCCGGATCCGGAGTCCGGCCTGGTGGAGCAGGAGTACAACCACCTGTTCGTCGGCATGGTGCAGGCCGAGCTGCGCCCCGACCCGTCCGAGGTGGGCGAGACGGTGTTCGTGACGGCCGGCGAGCTGGCCGAGCGGCACGCGAAGGGCCCGTTCTCCGCGTGGTTCATGACGGTCCTGGACGCGGCGCGGCCCGCCATCAAGGAGCTGACGGGCCCGGGCGCGGGCTGGTAGGGCGCCGCGCCCGCGCCGCTAGGCGCCGTTCGGCTTCAGGGGCAGGGCCGCCCAGATGACCTTGCCCCCGCTCGCCGTGTGCTCGACGTCGCAGGCGCCGCCCGCCTCGCGGGTGATCTCCCGCACCAGGAGCAGGCCGCGCCCGCCCGTCTGGCCGTGGTCGGCCACCAGGGCGGTCGGGCGGTAGGGGTGGTTGTCCTCGACGGACACCCGCACCCACTCGGCGCCGACCGCGACCTCCACGGCGAGCGTCGGCGACAGGAGCGCCGCGTGCCGCACCGCGTTGGTGACCAGCTCGGAGACGATCAACAGCAGGCCCTGCACCAGGTCGTCGGGGGCCGGTACGCCTTGGCGCGCGAGCAGGTCGCGCACCGCGTGCCGCGCCTGGGGCACGGACGCGTCGACGGCGGGCGCGGTGAACCGCCACACCCCTTCGTACGGCACGGGCCCGCTGCCCCGCGGGAGCGGGCCCGGCCCCCTCCCGTCGTTCCCCATCGCCCGGTCGCCGCCCTCGCGCTCGATTGTCACCACACGTCGAGTGTTGGGAACGCACTGGTCCGGACCGCACTACTGACCAGAAGTCAGCGAGTATCGACGGGATTTGACCGGGGCCGCATGGCGGCGTCAGTTGTGCGACTGGTCCTGCCCTTCTTGTGCTGCCTTCACAGGTTCTTCAGGTTGTACGGCTTCCCGGGTCCCGCTCCCGTCGGCGCCCACCCGGTCCGACACCAGGCTGATGATGCGCCGGGCGCCGACGCCCGTGGCGAGGAGGCCGAGGCCGTCGAAGAGCAGCGCGAGCGAGAAGAAGGTGCCGATGACGTACTGGCTGCTGCTCGGCCACCCGGCGAGCACGAGCACGCCGAGCAGGACGCCGAAGGCGCCTTGCAGCAGCGTCACCGCCATCTGCGGGCCGCGCACCACCAGGCTGCCCACCAGGCGGAACACACCGCCGGTGAGGAACAGCAGCGCCGCGAACATCGTCAGTGCCTCGGCGGCCACGTCCGGCCTGCGGATGACGACGAAGCCCGCCGCGAGGTTCAGCGCGGCGACCACCACGCCGAGCCAGAAGAAGCTGGTGCCCCGCGACTGCACCGCGTGCAACAGCGCCACGATGCCGCCGACGAGCAGCAGCCAGCCGAACAGGAGCATCGAGGTGAGCGTGGCGACACCGGCGTAGACCAGGCCGACGAGCCCGCCGACGGCCAGGACGGCGCCGAGCAGCGCCAGCCAGCCGAAGCTGCGGCTGAGGGACCGGGGGTCCGCGCCGCCGGTTCCCTCCGGGTCACCAGTCGTGTCGCGCGCCGTGGCGCGCGCCTTGTCGCGTCCGAACATGAGCGCCTCCGTCCGCTGTGCGAAGCCGCCCCTTCTTGATCGTACGTTCGTACGGTGCGGATAGCATCCGGCGCATGGAGCCGCAGCTGAGGCACGCCGTCGCGGACGGCGTCGCCACCGTCGTCATCGACCATCCGGCCAAACGCAACGCCATGACGGCGGACATGTGGCGCGCGCTGCCGCCGCTGCTCGACGCGCTGGCCGCCGACCCCGCGGTGCGCGCGCTCGTCCTCACCGGTGCGGGCGACACCTTCTGCGCGGGCGCCGACATCTCCTCGCTGCGCGCCGAACCCGGCCGCCCGCAGGAGCTCGCGGTCCTCGCCGAGGAGGCCCTGGCGGCCTTCGCGAAGCCGACGCTCGCGGCGGTGCGCGGGTACTGCGTGGGCGGCGGCTGCCAGCTCGCGGCGGCCTGCGACCTGCGGTTCGCGGACGAGGGCGCCTCCTTCGCGGTCACTCCCGCGAAGCTGGGCATCGTCTACCCGGCCTCGTCGACGCGGCGTCTGGCCACGCTGGTGGGCCCGGCCACGGCGAAGTACCTGCTGTTCTCGGGCGAGTCGATCGGCGCGGCGCGGGCGCTGCGGACGGGCCTGGTGGACGAGGTCCTGCCGGTCGGCGAACTGGACGCGCGCGTGAAGGAGTTCACGCGGGTCCTCGCCTCCCGCTCGCTCCTGACGCAGGCGGCGGCCAAGGAGTTCGCGGCGGGCCGCGCCGACCGGGACGCCCACTGGGCGGACCAGGCGCGCGGCAGCGGCGACACCGCCGAGGGCGTCGCCGCCTTCCTGGAGCGCAGGCAGCCGCGCTTCACCTGGACCGTGCCGGACGGCGCGGCTACGCCGGGGCGTCCTTGAACCGGCTCTGCTCGCGGAACATCGCGACGAGGTGGGCGGGCGCCTTCTTCGGCGACCCCGCGTCGTAGGGCGGCTGCGGGTCGTACTCGGTGATGAGCTGGACGGCCTGGGCGCGCTCGTCCCCGGCGATCCTGCCGACGAGCGCGAGGCCCATGTCGATGCCGGAGGAGACACCGGCGGCCGTCACGTACTTGCCGTCGAAGACGACCCGCTCCTCGGAGGGGGTGACGCCGAGCTTCGCCAGTTCGCCCAGGGCCAGCCAGTGGGAGGTCGCGGTGCGGCCTTCGAGGAGTCCGGCGGCGGCGAGCGCGAGGGAGCCGGTGCACACGGACGTCGTCCAGGTGCTGGTGGTGTCCGCGGTGCGCAGCCAGTCGAGGAGCGGTGCGTTGTCCATCTGGTCGCTCTGGCCGGGGCCGCCCGGCACGACGAGCACGTCCGGGCTCGGGACCTCGGCGAAGGTCTTGTCGGCGGCGAGGGCGAGCTGCCTGCTGTCGTCGCGCACCGGGCCCGTGCGCTCGGCCACGAAGACGACCTGGGCGTCCGGGATGCCGCTGAGCGTCTGGTAGGGGCCGATCGCGTCCAGGGCGGTGAAGCGCTCGTACAGGGCGATGGCTATCTGCATGGGGACTCCTGAAGGGTGATGGGGTGTGCCTCGGGCAGGGGTGCGTGGAAGCGGCGGCGGTACTCGGCGGGAGAGGTGCCGAGCGCCTTGAGGAAGGCGCGGCGCATCGCCTCCGGAGTGCCGTAGCCGCAGGCGCGGGAGACCTCCTCGACGCCGTGCGAGGTGTCTTCCAGGAGCCGGCGCGCGTGCTCGACGCGGACGCGGTCGACGTACTTGCCGGGCGTCGTGCCGGTCTCCGCCTGGAAGGCGCGGGCGAAGTGGCGCGGCGAGAGCCGGGCGCGCTCGGCCAGCCTCTCGACGCAGAGGTCGTCGTCGGGGTGTTCGGTGATCCACTGCTGGACCTCGCGCAGCGGCTCGCGGCGGGCGGTCTGCGCGGCGAGCTGGGCGCTGAACTGTGCCTGGTTGCCGGGCCTGCGCAGGAACACGACCAGGTGGCGGGCGATGGTGAGCGCCATGTCCCGGCCCAGGTCCTCCTCGACCAGGGCGAGCGCCAGGTCGATGCCCGCCGTGACGCCCGCCGAGGTCGCCACGTGTCCGTCGCGCACGTAAATGGGGTCGGGCTCCACGCGGACGGCCGGGTGGTCGCGGGCGAGCTTGTCGCAGTACGCCCAGTGGGTCGTCGCGCGGCGGCCGTCGAGCAGGCCCGCGCGGGCGAGCACGATCGCTCCGGTGCACACCGAGACGAGCCGCTGGGCGCGGGGGCCGTGGGTGCGCACCCAGTCGACCAGGTCCGGGCCGTCCGGGCGGGTGCCGATGCCGCCGGGCACGAGCAGGGTGTGCGGCGCGGGGGCGTCCGCGAGGGTGTGGTCCGGGACCAGGGTGAGGCCGCTGGACGTGCGCACGGGCGCGCCGTCCAGGGAGGCGGTGCACACCCGGTACGCGGGGTCGCCCGCGGGCCCGGTGGCCCCGCCGAAGACCTCCACGGGGCCGGTGACGTCGAGACTCTGTACGCCTTCGAAGAGGACGACCAGGACGGTTCGCTGCGCCATGCCCTCGATTCTTGGGGCAGCGCGGGGTGGCTGCAATGACGGGTGTCCCACCATTCCTGCCACGCGGGCCCGGCCGGTCCGCCGGGCACGGGGTGCCGCGGCCCCGCCCTTCACGTCATACCAACCAGTCGGTAGCGTACGGGCATGACCTCTCCCACGGCCTCTCCCACGGGCCCCACGGCCTCCTCCACGGGCCCGTCCGCGACCGGTGCGGCCCTCCACCCGCGCGCGGGACGGCGCTGTCACAGCGTGCTCAACGCCCTGCACGCCACCCACTACTTCTCCCCCGACCTCGGGCGGGAGCTGGGCGCCCTGGGGATCACCCACCCCAGGGCCGTCAACTTCGCCGCGCGCGCGGCGGCGATGGGCGCCGTCGGCGCCGGGACGGTGACGGCGGCCTTCTTCAACTACAAGCCGGAGGCCGTCGCCGCGCACGTCCCCGCGGTGTGGCGCACCGCCGCGCCCGAGGACGTCCTCGCGGCGCGGCTGCGGGCCGTCGACGCCACGCTGCGGCGGCTGCTCGGCGACGAGGCCGTCGCGTCACCGGAGATGGCCGAGGCCGCGGAGCTCGCGCTGCGCGCCACGGAGGCCTGCGTGCGCAGCGCGCGCCCGCTGTACGCGGCCCACGCCGACCTGCCGGTGCCCGACGCGCCGCACCTGGCGTACTGGCACGCCGCGACGCTGCTGCGCGAACACCGGGGCGACGGGCACCTGGCCGCCCTCCTGGACGCCGAACTCGACGCCGTGGAGGCCCTGGTGAGCCACACCGCCACCGGCAAGGGCATGACACCGGGGCGGAACCTGCGCACGCGCGGCTGGACCCAGGAGGACTGGGACGGGGCCGTGGAGCGGCTGCGGGAGCGCGGACTCCTGGACGCCGAAGGCGAGTTGACGCAGGCGGGCGTGGAGCTGCGGCAGACCGTCGAGGAGCGCACCGACCGTCTCGACCGGGCCCCGTACGCGCACCTGGGCGAGGCCGGGGTCGAGCGGCTCACCGAGCTGGGCGGCGCCTTCGCCGGGGCGGCGCTGGCCGCGGGGGCGTTCCCCGCGGACCTGTTCGGCAAGGCGTAGCGCCACCGGGCGGGCCCGGGGCCGGGGCATGGCACGCGATTTCCGCGGTACTCGTCCGGTCCCGGCCCGCCGACCGTCGCGGGCCGCGTGCCGAAAGGAGACCCACGTGTTCCGTGCGATCGCGGACGTGCTGCGACAGATCGGGGCCGCCATCGCGACGGTGGTGACGCTGCCGTTCCGGGCGCTGGCCCGGCTCTTCGGCGGAGCCTCTCGTTCCGGGCGCCGCGGCGCCGGGCGCACGCGAGGATCAGGGCGGACCCGCCGGGTCTGACTGCCCCGCTGTCCGTGCCACCTGCCACAATTGCCGGGCAACCTCAGTGAGAAGGCGGTACCGGAACGTGGCACCTTTGCAGACGTCCACTCCAGCGTCCATCGAAAGCAGGATCGCCGAGGAACTCGGCGTGCGGGAGCGGCAGGTCAAGGCCGCCGTCGACCTGCTCGACGGCGGGTCGACGGTGCCCTTCATCGCGCGCTACCGCAAGGAGGCGACCGAGTCGCTCGACGACGCGCAGCTGCGCACGCTCGAGGAGCGCCTGCGCTATCTGCGCGAGCTGGAGGAGCGGCGCGCCGCCATCCTCGAATCGGTGCGCGAGCAGGGCAAGCTCACCGACGACCTGGAGGCGCGCATCCGCGAGGCCGACACCAAGGCCCGCCTCGAGGACATCTATCTGCCGTACAAGCCCAAGCGGCGCACCAAGGCGCAGATCGCCCGCGAGGCGGGTCTGGAGCCGCTGGCCGAGGGCCTGCTCGGGGACCCGGGCGTGGAGCCGCTCGCGGCCGCCGCCGCGTTCGTCGACGCCGACAAGGGCGTCGCGGACGCGCAGGCCGCGCTCGACGGCGCCCGGGCCATCCTCACGGAGCGGTTCTCCGAGGACGCCGACCTGATCGGCGAGCTGCGCGAGCGCATGTGGGTGCGCGGGCGGCTCGCCGCCAAGGTGCGCGAGGGCAAGGAGGAGGCGGGCGCGAAGTTCGCCGACTACTTCGACTTCGCCGAGCCGTTCACGGAGCTGCCCTCGCACCGGATCCTCGCCCTGCTGCGCGGCGAGAAGGAAGACGTCCTGGACCTCGTCCTGGAGCCGGAGGAGGCCACGGAAGGCCCGAGCTCGTTCGAAGGCACGGTGGCCCAGCGCTTCGGCATCGCCGACCGCGGCCGCCCCGGCGACAAGTGGCTGACGGACACGGTCCGCTGGGCCTGGCGCACCCGCATCCTGGTGCACCTGGGCATCGACCTGCGGCTGCGGCTGCGCACCGCGGCCGAGGACGAGGCCGTGCGCGTCTTCGCGTCGAACCTGCGCGACCTGCTGCTCGCCGCCCCCGCGGGCACGCGCGCGACGCTCGGCCTCGACCCGGGTTTCCGTACGGGTGTGAAGGTCGCCGTCGTGGACGCGACCGGCAAGGTCGTGGCGACCGACACGATCTACCCGCACGTGCCGGCGAACAAGTGGGACGAGTCCCTCGCCAAGCTCGCACGGCTCGCCCAGGAGCACGCGGTCGAGCTGATCGCGATCGGCAACGGCACGGCCTCGCGCGAGACCGACAAGCTCGCGGCCGACCTGATCGGCAGGCACCCCGAGCTGAAGCTCACCAAGGTGATGGTCTCCGAGGCGGGCGCCTCGGTGTACTCCGCCTCCGCCTTCGCCTCCCAGGAGCTGCCCGACCTGGACGTGTCGCTGCGCGGCGCCGTCTCGATCGCGCGCCGCCTCCAGGACCCGCTCGCCGAGCTGGTGAAGATCGACCCGAAGTCCATCGGCGTCGGCCAGTACCAGCACGACCTGTCCGAGGTGAAGCTCTCCCGCTCCCTCGACGCGGTCGTCGAGGACTGTGTGAACGGCGTGGGCGTGGACGTCAACACGGCCTCCGCCCCGCTGCTCGCCCGCGTCTCCGGCATCGGCTCCGGCCTCGCCGAGAACATCGTGGCGCACCGCGACGCGAACGGCCCCTTCCGCAACCGCAAGGCCCTCAAGGACGTCGCGCGCCTCGGCCCGAAGGCGTACGAGCAGTGCGCGGGCTTCCTGCGCATCCGCGGCGGCGACGACCCGCTGGACGCCTCCAGCGTGCACCCCGAGGCGTACCCGGTGGTGCGGCGGATGGTGAAGGAGGCGGGCGTCGACGTGCCGTCCCTCATCGGCAGCACGGCGACGCTGCGCGCCCTGAAGCCCGCCGCCTTCGTGGACGACGTCTTCGGCCTGCCGACCGTCACGGACATCCTCAAGGAGCTGGAGAAGCCCGGTCGCGACCCGCGGCCCGCCTTCAAGACCGCCACGTTCAAGGAGGGCGTCGAGAAGATCGGCGACCTGACGTCGGGGATGGTGCTCGAGGGCGTGGTCACGAACGTCGCGGCGTTCGGCGCGTTCGTCGACGTCGGTGTCCACCAGGACGGCCTGGTGCACGTCTCCGCGATGTCCAAGACCTTCGTCAAGGACCCGCGGGACGTGGTGAAGCCGGGCGACATCGTGAAGGTGAAGGTCCTGGACGTCGACGTGCCGCGCAAGCGGATCTCGCTGACGCTGCGTCTGGACGACGAGGCCGCCAAGGGCTCCGCCCCGGGTGAGGGCCGCAGGGAGCGCGGCGGGCGGCCGCCGCAGCAGCGCCAGCAGCAGGGCCGCGGGGGCCAGCAGAACCGGGGCAACCGTGCCGCCAAGGGCGGGGGGCAGCGGCAGGGGCCGCCCCCTGCCAACGACGCCATGGCGGAGGCTCTGCGCCGCGCCGGTCTGGTCGACCCCAAGCGGCGTTGAGCGCTCCACCGGGGCTGCCGCGCCAGGCCGTCGGGCGGGTGCGGACTCGTTCCGGCTGAGCGCGCAGTTCCCCGCGCCCCTGAGGGGGCACCCCAGTACGGGGCGCCCCCTTGGGGAGGTCAGGGGGACCGTTCGGTCACCTTGCCGTCCGCCACCTCCAGGCGGCGGGTGACGTGCACGGCGTCGAGCATGCGGCGGTCGTGCGTGACGAGCAGCAGCGTGCCCGCGTAGGAGTCGAGAGCGGACTCCAGCTGTTCGATGGCGGGCAGGTCGAGGTGGTTCGTCGGCTCGTCGAGGACCAGCAGGTTCACGCCCCGGCCCTGGAGCAGCGCGAGCGCGGCGCGGGTGCGCTCGCCCGGGGAGAGCGTCGCCGCGGAGCGCAGCACGTGCTCGGCCTTCAGGCCGAACTTGGCGAGGAGCGTGCGGATCTCGGCCGGTTCGGTGTCGGGCACGGCCGCGCGGAAGGCGTCGAGCAGCGTCTCCTCGCCGTGGAAGAGGGCCCGCGCCTGGTCGACCTCGCCCACCACGACGCCCGAGCCGAGCGCGGCGTGCCCCTCGTCCACGGGGGTGCGGCCGAGCAGGGCGCGCAGCAGCGTCGTCTTGCCCGAGCCGTTCGCGCCGGTGATGGCGACGCGATCGGCCCAGTCGAGCTGGAGGTGCACCGGGCCGAGCGTGAAGGGGCCGCGGCGCACCACCGCGTCGCGCAGGGTGGCGACCACGGCGCCCGAGCGCGGGGCCGCGGCGATCTCCATGCGCAGCTCCCACTCCTTGCGCGGCTCCTCGACGACGTCGAGCCGCTCCAGCATCCGCTGCGTCTGGCGGGCCTTCGCGGCCTGCTTCTCACTGGCCTCGCTGCGGAACTTGCGGCCCAGCTTGTCGCTGTCGGTGGCCTTGCGGCGGGCGTTCTTCACACCCTTGTCCATCCAGGTCCGCTGCATCTGGGCCCGGTCCTGGAGGGCGGCCTTCTTGTCGGCGTACTCCTCGTAGTCCTCGCGGGCGTGGCGGCGGGCGACCTCGCGCTCCTCCAGATAGGCGTCGTAACCGCCGCCGTAGAGGTTGATCTGCTGCTGCGCCAGGTCGAGTTCGAGGACCTTGGTGACCGTGCGGGACAGGAACTCGCGGTCGTGGCTGACGACCACGGTGCCCGCGCGCAGACCGCGCACGAACTCCTCCAGGCGCTCCAGGCCCGCGAGGTCCAGGTCGTTGGTGGGCTCGTCGAGGAGGAAGACGTCGTAGCGGGAGAGCAGCAGCGAGGCCAGGCCCGCGCGGGCGGCCTGGCCGCCGGACAGCGACGTCATCTCCTGGTCGAGGTCCACGCCGAGGCCGAGGGACCGGGCGACGTCCTCGGCGCGCTCGTCCAGGTCGGCGCCGCCGAGGGCCAGCCAGCGCTCCAGGCTCGCCGCGTAGGCGTCGTCGGCGCCGGGCGTGCCCGCGACGAGCCCCTCGGTGGCCTCGTCCATGGCCTGCTGGGCGGCGGTGACGCCGGTGCGGCGGGAGAGGAACGCGCGGATCGTCTCGCCGGGGCGACGGTCCGGCTCCTGCGGCAGGTGTCCGACGATCGCCGTCGGCGGCGACAGGCTGATCCGGCCGGACTCCGGGGCGTCGACGCCCGCGAGCAGGCGCAGCAGGGTGGACTTGCCGGCGCCGTTCGCGCCGACGAGGCCGATGACGTCGCCGGGGGCGACGACGAGGTCGAGTCCCTCGAAGAGGGAGCGGTCGCCGTGGCCGGCGGCGAGTTGCTTGGCGACGAGGGTTCCATTCATCAGGGGTCGAGCCTAACCGCTGCCCCGGGGTGCCCCGGGTGCCCGCCGTCGTGGGGCCGTGCCCCGGCCCGTTCCGCCCCTGGCCGGGCCCGCTGCCTCCCGGCGGGGACGGCGACGGGGGCGGTCAGCCCGTGGCGGCGGCCGCCACCAGGACCGCGTCGGAGCTGCGCGCCACCACGTACGGCGCCCCGCCCGGGAGGGCCACCCGGTGCTCCCCGGGCTCCAGGACCTCGTCGAACACCTCGTGGACGCGGGCCCGGCGCAGCCGCCCCACCCGGTAGGCCGTGAGCCGCACCCGGCACGGCGACGTGACCTCGGTGACCACCTCGCTGTCGGTGACCGCGAGCCGCGCAAGACGCCGCGCCGCGGGCCCCGGGTCCAGGGCGTACTCGATCTGCGCCACGAGCAGCGGCACGATCGGCGCGAGCCCGTCGACGTACGCGACGTCGACCCCGGCCCGCTCGAACGCCTCGCGCACGGAGCCCCGCACCGCCTCGGGCACGGCCTGCCCGAAGGCCACGGCCCCGTACGTGCGCAGCTCCTCCGCCGGTACGCCCGCCGCGTCCGCGGCGATCTCCGCGCCGATGCCGATGGTGCGCAGGGCCGCCGCGAGCTTCGCGAGCAGCGCGACGCGCGCCCCGACGAGGAGCACCCGGCGCCGCACGGCACCCGGGTCGTCGCCGGTGAGCAGGCGGCCGAGCTGCTCGCGGTACTCCCCGCCGTGGAAGCGGAACGGGCCTATGCCGCGGTAGCCGTTCAGCTCCAGGTCGGCGTGGTCGGAGGTCTGCCAGGCGAAGTCCCGCCACACGTAGTCGTCGTCGGCGCGCTCGATGACGGCCGTGACCGCGCCGCACTCCAGGCCCTCGCACTCGGGACAGCCGTAGATGACGTACCGGCCGTCGAGCAGCGGCGGGTCCGCCTCCAGGAGGAGCCTGCGCACATGCGTGGTGAAGATCGCCGGGGGGATGTCGGACGCGAGCGGGGAGACGGCGTCGAGGTCGGCGAGCTGGAACAGCAGCGGGCGGCCGTTCACCACGAAGTCGACGAAGTCGCGGTGCACTTGGTAGGCACCGCTCGCGAGAACTCCACCGGCGCGCATCGCCGGGGCCAGGCCGAAGGTCGCGTACTCGGCAAGCATGGTGTGAGTATCCCCACCCGTGGGGGCGTCTGCGCGCCCCTTGCGGGGTTCCGCTACGTTTCGGGGATGACGCATGGCGATGACACGGATGTGATCGTGGTGGGAGGCGGCGTCGCGGGGCTCACCACCGCGGTGGTGCTCGCGGAGCGCGGACGCCGGGTGCGGGTGTGGACGCGGGAGCCCGCGGAGCGCACGACCTCGGCTGTTGCGGGCGGTCTGTGGTGGCCGTACCGCATCGAGCCACAGGGTCTGGTCGGCGACTGGTCGCTCGTGTCCCTGGAGCGCTACCAGGAGTTGGCGGCGGACCCGGAGCGCACGGGCGTACGCGTGGTCGAGGGCGTACACGCCGAGACGGGCCTGGACACGCTCGGCCCGTGGGCGAAGCGGGTACCGGGGCTGCGGGCGACGACGGCCGAGGAGTACGCGGGCGTCGGCCTGTGGGCGCGCCTTCCGCTGATCGACATGCCGGCGCATCTGGCGTGGCTGCACGGCCGCCTGCGCGCGACGGGCGGGTCCGTGGAGGTCAGGGCGGCCGCGTCGCTCGCCGAGCCGCTGGCCGAGGCGCGGCACGTCGTCAACTGCTCGGGCCTGGGCGCCCGGAGCCTGGTGCCGGACGCGTCGGTGCGCCCGGTGCGCGGGCAGCTGGTCCTGGTGGAGAACCCGGGGATCCGGACGTGGTTCACGGCCGCGGACAGCGCCTCGCACGAGACGACGTACTTCCTGCCGCAGCCCCGCGGCCTCGTGCTCGGCGGGACCGCCGAGGACGGCTCGTGGTCCCTCGAACCGGATCCGGCGGTGGCGGAGGCCATCGTGGCGCGCTGTGCCCGGGTGCGTCCGGAGATCGGCGGGGCGCGGATCATCGGTCACCGGGTGGGGCTGCGGCCCGCGCGGCCCTCCGTGCGCCTGGAGCGCGAGCGCACGCACGACGGGCGGGTCCTCGTGCACAACTACGGGCACGGCGGGGCGGGCGTCACGGTGGCGTGGGGCTGCGCGCGGGCGGCGGCGGAGCTCCTGACGGAGGAGACGGAACAGGCGGCGCGGGCGGAGTAGGCCGAGCGGGCAGCGCCCCGAAGGGGCGCGGGGAACTGCGCGACCAGCCACGAGGGCCCCGCAGTCGATCGACGGCCCATCGCGGCGATTCCAGCGAAGCGCTGAGAGGCGCCACAGGCCGAGCGGGGCGGGGCCGCGGTGGGCTGGCCGGGGCCATCGCCTCGGCCGGGCCCGCCCTCGGGTGAGCCCGGCCCGGAGGGTCCGGAGGTCAGGGTCTCCGGGGCGGGTCACGCCAGCGCGGGCCCAGGGTGGCGGTCGCTTCAGCGGGCGGGGTCGGGCCGCGCCGACGGGCTGTCGCCGCCGGTCTCGGCGTCCGTGCTGTCGCTCGGGCCGATCTGGAGCTCGAAGTCCCCGTCGTACTGCGCGTGACCGGCGAGGACGGCCCGCTCCACGGCGTCCGTGCCGTGTTCGCCGCGCACGATCAGCGGGTCGTGGCGCAGGTCCTTCATCAGCGCCACGCACATTCCGATCATCACCAGGACGAAGGGCGCGGCCACCAGGATCGTCAGGTTCTGCAACCCGGTGAGCGCGTTGTCCTTGCCGTCGCCGATGAGCAGCATGATGGCGGCGACCGCGCCCGTGACCACGCCCCAGAAGATGACGACCAGGCGGCCGGGTTCGAGAGAGCCCTTCTGGGAGAGCGTGCCCATGACGATGGATGCGGCGTCCGCCCCGGACACGAAGAAGATGCCGACGAGGATCATCACGAGCAGGCTGGTGGCGGTGGCGATCGGGTACTCGTGCAGCAGCCCGAACAGCTGCGCCTCGGGCGTGGTGTCGCCCTCCAGGCCGCCGCGCTCCCTGACGGTCATCGCGCTGCCGCCGAAGACGGCGAACCACAGCAGGCTGACCGTGCTCGGCACGAGGATCACGCCGCCCACGAACTGCCGGATCGTACGGCCCCGGCTGATGCGGGCGATGAACATGCCGACGAAGGGCGTCCAGGAGATCCACCAAGCCCAGTAGAAGACCGTCCAGCTGCCCAGCCAGTCGGAGACGTGCTCGCCGCTGGAGGCCTCGGTGCGCCCGACGAGCTGCGGCAGGTCGCCCAGGTAGGCGCCGATGGAGGTGGGCAGCAGGTCCAGGATGATGACGGTGGGGCCCGCGACGAACACGAAGACGACCAGGAGCAGCGCGAGCACCATGTTGATGTTCGAGAGCCACTGGATGCCCTTCTCGACGCCGGAGACCGCCGAGGCCACGAACGCGACGGTCAGGACGGCGATGATGGCGACGAGCAGACCGGTGCTCGCGTTGTCCATCCAGTCCAGCTCTTCGAAGCCGCTGCCGATCTGTAGCGCACCGAGGCCGAGGGAGGCGGCGGAGCCGAAGAGGGTGGCGAAGATGGCGAGGATGTCGATGACGCGGCCCCACGCGCCGTGGGCGTGCTTCTCGCCGATGAGCGGGACGAAGACGGAGCTGATGGTCTGGCGCCTGCCGCGCCGGAACGTGCTGTACGCGATGGCGAGGCCGACGACGGCGTAGATCGCCCAGGGGTGCAGCGTCCAGTGGAAGAGCGTCGTCGCCAGGGAGGTCTCCACGGCGGCGGCCGGGTCGTCGGGGTGGGTGCCGGGCGGCGGCTCGGTGAAGTGGGCCAGCGGCTCGCTCACTCCGTAGAACATCAGGCCGATGCCCATGCCCGCGCTGAACATCATCGCGACCCAGGACACGGTGCGGAACTCGGGCTCCTCGCCCTCCCGGCCCAGTGTGATCTTCCCGTAACGGCTGATGGCGAGCCACAGGGCGAAGACCACGAAGCCGGACGCGGCCAGCATGAAGGCCCAGCCGCCGTTGTGGATCAGGCCCTCGAGCAGGTGCGACGAGACGTCTTCGAGGGTGTCCGTGGCGGTGGCGCCCCACACCACGAAGGCGAGGGTGAGGACGGCGGTGACGCCGAACACCACCCGGTCGGTCTGGGGGGAGCGGTCGCCGGAGTGGCCCCCCACGGACAGGGGCGGGCCTCCTCCGGCGACCGGCTTCCGGGGTTCCTGCGTCACGTGTGCACCTTTCGCGGAGTGATCACGACTGACGGTTCGTCGGTTGTTCTTCTCTCCGCTAACCCCCTACCACATGTGACGTACCCGTACTGCGCTCAACAGTCGGTGTCGGGCTGTCCCGTGACGAGGTGGTAGGCGGCCCGGGCGTCGAGCAGCAGCGGCACCAGGGCGCGGGCGGGCTGGCGCAGCGGGACCAGGGCGCCGCCGTGGCCGTCGCGGCGCGCGCTCACGCCGTGCAGGTCGAGCTCGTCCTTGACCTCGGCGTACTGCTCCGGGGTCAGGCGGTAGCCGCAGGGCGGGTCCTGGATGATCTCGGCGGGCTCGGCCGGGTCGTTGTCGGCGCCGCCGAGGTAGACGGGGCCGCGGTCGCGCAGGCCCTTGAGGCGGGACGCGGTGGTGGCGGCCTCCAGGCGCCACCTGTGCTGGTCCGCGTAGCTGAACAGGCCCTTCAGGGCGGAGAGTTGGGAGTGGACGCGGCGGCGGTTGTTGTGGGCCGGGTCGTTCTTCTCCTGTTCGGTGAGGGGGTCGACACGGCTCTCGATGAGCAGGCCCGCGGCGTGTTTGATGCCGGAGACGTTGCGCAGGATGCGTTCCTGGCCGTCGCCCGCGACCTGTTTGACGGGCTCGCCGGTGACGGGGTCGGTCCAGATGCCGTAGGTGCCGGTGGTGTAGCCGTCGGCGGTGGCGGCGGGCCGGACGTAGTCGCGGGAGAGCTGCTCGGCCTCCCGGTGCACCGCGTCATCGGTGTTGAGGTTGCGCGGCCACAGGTCGAACAGGTCCTTGTCGTAGTACTTCGGCGTGGCGCCGTACTCGTGCAGGTCGTAGACGGCGTCGGGGGCGCGGTCGCGGATGACGGCGGCGAGCGCGCGGGTCTCGGCGGTCTTGAGGGCGATGTGGTCGCGGTTGATGTCGACGCCGTCGGAGTTGCCGCGGGTGTTCGCGGCGCGGCCGTCCGGGTTGGCGGTGGGCACCACGAGCAGCGTGGTGCGGGACAGGAACCGCTGCGTCTCCTTGTCCTTGGCGTACGCGAGGTCGCGGACCGTGCTCAGACAGGCCTCGCGGCCCGACGGCTCGTCACCGTGCTGGCTGCACACGAGGAGCACGGTGGACGCGGTGCGGCGCTCGCCGACGCGGACGAGCTGGAGCGGCCTGCCCTGGTCGGTGGTGCCGATGCGGGAGACGGAGACCCGTGCGCTCGCCTTGTCGACGGCGGCGAGGAGCTGCTGCTCCTCCGGCTGGCTGGTCCAGCGGGCCCCGCCACTCTGTTCGAAGCCGGTGCGCGGCAAGGTGGCGGCCTGCGCGGGCGCCGTCACGAGCGGGGCGGTGAGCGCGGCGCAGGCGCAGGCCAGGGCCAGGACGCGGATGCGGGACGTCATGAAGTACGGCCTCCCGGTCGGGGGGTCAGCGGACGCGCGGGGGCCACGCCGTCCAGGCGGGACTCGCGCGGAACGGTAGCGTGCGGGGCGGTCGCGAGGGCCTTGGCGCCGCCGACGAGCGGCACCCGGGCGAATGTGCGGGCGAGGTCCACGGTGAGGGCCGGGGTGTCGGCGGGGGCGGTGATGAGGTTCCGGTCGGTGCCGCCGACGATCAGCGCGAGCCGGTGTCCCGCGGGCACGACGTGGTCGCTCGCGGCCAGGTCGAGGGTGATGGTGACGGGCTCGCCCGGGGTGAGGGGGCGGCCGTGGTGGTCGTCCGCGTGGTTGCCGAGGTCGGCCCAGCCGCGGCTGAAGACGGTGTAGTCGACGGCCTTGGTGCGGGCCTCGGTGTCCTTGAAGCAGGCGCTGTCGCCGTCGGTGCTCGCGCCCCAGCAGCTGCGCGTGGGCAGGGTCGTGATGCCTTCGCCACTGGCCGCGTAGTCACGGATGGTGGCGGGCCCGACGTCGACGAGCACGGCGCTCAGGTGCGCGGTGCGGGCCGACGGCGTGACGGTGACGGTGACCTTCGAGGAGCCGGACAGGCGCAGGTCGCGGGCGAGCGGCCGGGTGGTGAAGCCCGCCTTGGCGGGGGTGGGGGTGTCGATGGCGGAGGCCCAGTCGGTCTCGCCGAGGCGCCGGTCGTCGGTGAAGGTCTCGGTGCCCTTGCCGCGCCGGGTGCCGAGCGTGCCGACGCCCGGGGCGGTGCCCTTGGCGGGGCGGAGCGTCACGGTGTCGGTGGCGCGGGGCGGCCAGACGCGGTCGGTGGTCCACCGGTCGGGGGCGCGCTCGATGTCGGCCATGGGCTCGCGGTCGATCCCGTTGCGGTAGCCGAGGAGCTCGTGGTCGAACCAGCGGTGCAGGGTGCGCACCCAGTCCTCCCGGCGGAAGTCGAAGGGGTCGACGTGCCCGGCCTGGCTGAGCCACAACTTGCGCTCGACGCCCGCGTCGCCGAGGGCGTCCCACCACTGGCCGAAGTGCTTCATGCGCACGTTCAGGTCCTGGAGGCCGTGCACGGCGAACACGCTGGCCCGCACCTCGTCGGCGTCCGGGACGTAGTCGCGCGCTGTCCACAGCGGGGTCCAGTCGCCGCTGCGCGGCGCGCCCTCGACGAGGCGCTCCTGCACGCGGCCGCAGCGGGCGCGGGCCTCGGGGCTCTCGATGCCGTTGGACAGGCCGTCGGGGCCGCTGTTGAACAGCGGGGCGCCCTTGGCGAAGTAGTAGTCGTACCAGGAGGAGATGGCGCCGATCGGCACGATGGTCTTCAGGCCCTCGACGCCGGTCGCGGCGACGCCGTTGGCGATGGTGCCGTCGTAGCTCTTGCCGATCATGCCGGTGCGGCCGTTGGTCCAGTCGGCCCGGGCGCGTTCGGCGCCGGTGCGCGAGGTGTAGGCGCGGGCGCGGCCGTTCAACCAGTCGACGACGGCCTTGGCGGACTGGATGTCGGAGCGGCCGCCGATGTCGACACAGCCGTCGGAGCGGTTCGTTCCGGTGAGGTCGACGGCGACGTAGGCGTAGCCCCGGGGCACGAAGTAGTTGTCGTAGTACAGCGGGAACTGCACCGGTCTGCCGTCGGCGTCGTAGGTCTTCTTCTGGCTCTCGTTGCCCCGTCCGCAGCAGGCGTAGTAGGGGCTCGCGTCCATGATCACGGGTATCTCGCGGCCGTGCTGGGCGGGTTCGCGGGGGCGGACTATGTCCACGGCCACGCGGTCGGTCCTGCCGTCCTCGTCGCCGTCGACCCGGGTGTCGACCCACACGGACTCGCGTATCGCGTCCGCGTAGGAGTAGACGGGTCTGCTCTCCTTCGCCGCCCCCGGTGCCGCCGGGGTGCGCGGCGCGGGGTGCGCGGCGCCCGGGGCGAGGAGGGTGGCGAGCAGGGCGGCCAGTGCCGCCGTCAGAAGCGTTCTCCACATCGGCAGGCGCATGCGCGCGCGTATCGGCATGGCCGGAAGGTACACGCGTCAACTGCGGCCGGAAAGAGGGCCGCAGGGGGTGGTGAAAGGTGCGTGGGACGTCTTGGCACATGTCAGCCGAATGGCGATCGTGTGACATATGCGGCCATGGACATGACTGGGGGTCACGGGGCTCAATAGGGTCGATCGCATCGTGAGTTGTACGGCGCCGGACGGCGCGTCCCCGCTCGCCGCCTCGTGGCGCGGGGCCGCTTCGCCCGGTGCGATACCACCCGCACCGCCTATCACTTGGAGACTTACGTGCACCGCAGCAGACTCATCGCCCCGGGCGCGCTCGCCGCCTCGCTCCTCCTTGCGATCCCGGCGACGGCCGCCGACTTCACGCCCGGGGCGCCCGGCGCGGGCGACTCCTACTACCCCGACGCGGGCAACGGCGGCTACGACGTCTCGCACTACGACCTGCGGCTGAAGTACCAGCCGAAGACGGACCTGCTGGAGGGCACGGCGACCATCAACGCCACCACCACGCAGGACCTGTCGCGCTTCAACCTCGACTTCGGCCTCAAGGTGAGCGAGGTGCGCGTCAACGGCAAGAAGGCGGCGTTCGCGCGCTCGGGCGAGCAGGAGCTGGAGGTCACGCCGAAGTCCGGCCTGCCCAAGGGCAGCGCCGTGACGATCGTCGTGCGGTACGCGGGCAAGCCCTCCGAGGTGAAGATCCACGGCTTCACCGCCTGGCAGCGCACGCCCGACGGAGGGGTCGCGGCCCAGGAGCCGGAGTCGGCCGCCTGGTGGTTCCCCGCCAACGACCACCCGCGCGACAAGGCGACCTTCGACGTGTCGGTGTCCGTCCCCGACGGCACCCAGGCCATCTCCAACGGCGTGCTCCAGCGGCAGAGCTCGCGCCTGGGCTGGACCCGCTTCGACTGGCGCTCCAACAAGCCGCAGGCGCCGTACCTCGCGACGCTCGCCGTCGGCAAGTTCGACATCACGACGGACAAGACCGAGAGCGGTCTGCCCGTCCTCAACGCCTACAGCAAGGACCTCGGCGACAACGCGGGGGCCTCGCGCGCCAGCATCGAGCGGACCACCGAGGTCGCGGAGTGGCTGGAGGAGGTCTTCGGCAAGTACCCCTTCAACGCGCTCGGCGGCTACGTGCCCAACGTGCCGACCAGCTTCGCCCTGGAGACCCAGACGCGGCCGTTCTACAGCCCGAAGGCCTTCGCGAACGGCTCCAACGTCTCCATCGTGGTGCACGAGCTGGCCCACCAGTGGTACGGCGACAGCGTCTCCGTGGAGAACTGGAAGGACATCTGGGTCAACGAGGGCTTCGCCCGCTACAGCCAGTGGCTGTGGTCGGAGAAGGAGGGCGAGGGCACGGCGCAGGAGCTCGCCGACTACACCTATGCCTCGCGTCCCGCCGAGGACCCGTTCTGGCAGGTCAAGCCGGGTGACCCGGGCCCGGACAACCAGTTCCACGGTGCCGTGTACGACCGTGGCGCGCTGGCCCTGCAGGCGCTGCGGAACAAGGTCGGCGACAAGACCTTCTTCAAGATCCTGAAGGGCTGGCCGACGGAGCGCCAGTACGGCAACGCGAGCGTGGGCGACTTCGTGGCGTACGCGGAGAAGATCAGCGACAAGCCGCTGTCGGCGCTCTTCGACACGTGGCTGTACAAGCCCGGCAAGCCCGCCGCCCCGGCCGCGAAGAAGGCGGGCCTGGTCCGCTCGGCGGCCAAGGGCGCGCCGGCCAAGCCGAAGTCCTGGAAGAAGATCGCCGCGACGAACTCGCTGCACGACCACAACTGACACACACGGCGGCGGGCGGCGCCCCCTGAGGGGTGCCGCCCGCCGTTGCTGTCGCTGTCGCAGGTGCCTACTCGGTGAGCCCGGCCGCCTCGCGGTCGGTCTCCCGCGCGGCCTTGCGCTTGATCCCGTACCAGCCCGCGACGAGCGCGGCGGCGACGACCGGGATCAGGAAGAGCGTCTTGCGCCCGACCTCCGCGTCCTTCCACATCAGGCCGAGCACGGCGAGCAGGAAGGCGATCGTGACGTACTCGGTGACGCCGCTGCCGGGCAGCCGGAAGTTCGGCCGCGTGATCAGGCCCTCCTTGGCGCGCTTCACGAACGCCAGGTGACAGACCATGATGCTGATCCAGGTGCCGATGATCCCGAGCGAGGCGACGTTCAGGACGATCTCGAACGCCTTGTCCGGGACCACGCTGTTCAGGCCGACGCCGAGGACACCGATGCTCGCGGTGAGCAGGATGCCGCCGTAGGGGACCTGGTTGCGGTTCATCTTCGCGGTGAACTTGGGGGCCGAGCCCGCCATCGCCATCGAACGCAGGATGCGGCCGGTGGAGTACAGGCCGGAGTTCAGCGAGGACATGGCCGCGGTGAGGACGACGAAGTTCATCACGTCGCCCGCGCCGGAGACGCCGATCTTGGAGAGGACCGTGACGAAGGGGCTCTCGTCGGCCGAGTACACCGAGCCGGGCAGGAGCAGCGCGAGGAGCACGACCGAGCCGACGTAGAACAGGCCCACGCGCCACATGATCGAGTTCACGGCGCGCGGCACGACCTTGTGCGGGTCCTTGGTCTCGCCCGCCGCGACGCCGACCAGCTCCAGGGAGGCGTACGCGAAGACGACGCCCTGGAGGACGATCACGACCGGCATCAGGCCGTTCGGCAGGAAGCCGCCGTGGTCGGTGATCATGTTCAGACCGGGCGTCTCGCCGCCGACGTCGTGCTGGGTGGACACCAGGAAGATGCCGACGAACATGAAGGCCACGAGCGCGGCGACCTTGACGATCGCGAACCAGAACTCCATCTCGCCGAAGTACTTCACCGAGATCAGGTTCACCGAGAGCACCACCGCGAGGGCGACGAGCGCGAGCACCCACTGCGGGATGTCGGTGAAGAAGCTCCAGTAGTGCGTGTACAGCGCGATCGCGGTGATGTCCGCGATGCACGTCGTCGACCAGTTGAGGAAGTACATCCAGCCGGCGATGTAGGCGCCCTTCTCGCCGAGGAACTCACGCGCGTAGCTGACGAAGGAGCCGGACGAGGGCCGGTAGAGGACCATCTCGCCCAGGGCCCGTACGACGAAGAACGCGATGACGCCGCACACGAGGTAGGCGAGGGCGAGCGCGGGGCCCGCCGAGTGGAGGCGGCCGCCCGCCCCGAGGAAGAGACCGGTGCCGATCGCGCCACCAATGGCGATCATGTTGACGTGGCGGGCCTTGAGGTCCTTGCTGTAACCGGCGTCGCCCGCGTCAGCGGGGGCCTGGGACTCAGCGGCGCGCGCTGCGTCCACGGCGGCCGTGTCTACGGCGTCGTTGCTCACGTGGAAGGTCCACTCTGTGGTGCCCGGAAAGAGCTCCCGGGGTCCGGATGTGCTCCGGCCCGTGGCACCCCTGACGCACCACGGACCGACCCGACACCTTCCCTTACGCAATGCCGATAATGCGGTGGCGCACGTCACATAGCGGTACTTCTCACATGCTGAGAGCCGTGTGTACAGGCGTGCGTCACCCGGTGTACAGGCTCTCGATGAGGTTCCGGTACTTCTCCCTGATGACCCGGCGGCGCAGCTTGAGCGACGGCGTCAGCTCGCCGGTCTCGGGGCCCCACTCCTCGGTGAGCAGCAGATGGCGCTTGACCTGCTCGGTGCGGCTGAGGCGCGCGTTCGCCTCCTCGACGGCGCGGGCGACCTCCCGCCGGACCTCGGCGGCGGCCGCCGGGTCGCCCTCGATGCCGCGCGCGGCCGCCCAGGCGGCGGCCGCGTCGGGGTCCAGGACCAGGAGCGCCACCAGGTACGAGCGGCCGTCGCCGTGGACCAGGGCCTGGCCGATGAGCGGGTGCTCCTTGAGCGCGTTCTCGACGAGGGCGGGCGCCACGTTCTTGCCGGTCGAGGTGACGATCAGCTCCTTCTTGCGGTCGGTCACCCACAGATAGCCGTCCTCGTCGAGCCGTCCGACGTCACCGGTGGCGAACCAGCCCTCGGCGTCGCAGACGTCGTCGACGCCGCCGTCGGCCCGCAGATAGCCCTCGCACACATAGGGGCCGCGCACCAGGATCTCGCCGTCGTCGGCCGTACGGACCTCCATGCCGCGCAGCGGCTTGCCCACCGAGCCGAGCCGGAAGTCCTCGGGGCCGTTGGTCGTGACCACGCCGCTGGTCTCGGTCAGGCCCCAGGCGTCCACGACCACCAGGCCGAAGCCCGCCCAGAACCGGGCCACGGCCACCGGCATCGGGGCCGCCGCGCTCGCCGCCCACAGCAGCCGGTCGAGTCCGGCGCGGGCGAGCAGCGGGTCGAGGACCTCCGCCTTGGCCGTGCGGAAGGCGGCGTCGAGGTCGGCGGGCGGGCGCTCGCCGCGCTCGCGGCAGGCCACGTGCGCGCGGGCCGTCTCGTTCGCCGCCTCGACGGCGCGCCGCCGCTCCTCGGGCAGGGCGGCGAGGCCCGCCCGGAACGCCGCGGCGAACTTCTCCCACACCCGCGGGACGCCGAAGAACTGCTGGGGCCGCAGCTCGGCCACGGTGGCGGCGACCTGGGCGGGGTCCGCGCACAGGTGCACGGGCGCGACGCGGAGCTGCGGCAGGTAGATGCCGAGGGCGCGCTCCGCTATGTGTGCGAAGGGCAGGTAGCAGAGGTGGTCCGCGCCCGGCGGGAAGCCGATGGCCTCGTCCAGGGCGAGGCCGTTCAGGACGACCCCGCGATGGGTCAGGCGCACGCCCTTGGGAGCGCCGGTGGTGCCCGAGGTGTAGACGACGGTCAGCGGATCGGTGGGGCGGACCTCGCGCCAGGCCTTGTCGAAGGCGTCGGCCCGGTACGCCCGGGTGCCGCTCTCGCGCAGCGCCGCGTACGTGCCGTGCTCCCCCGCCGCGGCCTCCTCGACGACCACGAGCCGCTCCAGGGGCACCTCGGCGTCCGCGAGGGCGGGCTCCCAGCGGGCGAGCTCGCGCGCGCCCTCGACGACGGCGAGGCGGGCGCGGCTGTGCCGGGCGATGTGGGCGATCTGCTCGGGCGCCGAGGTGCCGTACACGGTGACCGGGACGGCGCCGAGGTGGGTCAGGGCCAGATCGCTCAGCCAGTGCTCGGGGCGGTTGGCCATCATCATCAGGACGTGCTCGCCCCTGCGGACGCCGAGGGCGGCGTACCCGGCGGCGAGGACCGCGACCTCGCGCCGCACCTCGGCCCAGGTGAGCGTCGCCCAGCCCGGTCCCGCGCGCCAGGACAGGGCGGGCAGGTCGGGGTGGTCCTCGGCGTTGCGCAGGAGCAGAGCGGGGAAGGTCAGGTCGGCGGCGTGTCCGGGAAGTCGCGGGCTTGTGCTCATGAACCCCTCCTCACGGTGTTGCGCCCCGTAGGGGGCGCGGGGAACTGCGCGACCAGCCCCGACGGACCCGCAGACGAAGGGCGGCGTACACATCTCACCAAAGGTGCGGCAGGGGCTACGGGGCGTGACTGCCCCGGAGGCTTTCACAGCGGCGGTGGTACAGCAATACTGTTGCACCGCATTGCCGCACGACCTGGGAGGCGACGCACCGCATGGCGACGGGCACGGAGGAGTCGGTGACGGGCACCCACGAGTCGGCGGGGGACCCGCAGGGGCCGACGGCTCCGCAGGAGTCGAGCTACACGGTCGACGAACTCGCCGCGCGCGCGGGCGTCACCGTGCGCACCATCCGCTTCTACAGCACCAAGGGCCTGCTGCCGCCGCCCGTGATCGGCCCGCGCCGCGTGGGCCACTACGGCCCCGGGCACCTCTCCCGGCTCGCCCTCATCGAGGAGTTGCAGCACCAGGGCATGACCCTCGCGGCGATCGAGCGGTATCTGGAGCAGCTGCCGCCTGACCTGAGCGCGCACGACCTGGCCATCCACCGCGCGGTGGTGGCCTCGTGGGCGCCGGAGGGCGCGGAGGAGACCTCCCGCGCCGGTCTGGAGCGCCGGGCGGGCCGGGCGCTCTCGGCGGAGGACGTGCGGCGCCTCGCCGCGATGGGCGTCGTCGCCTACGACGAGGAGGCCGACCGCTGCCGGGTGGACCCGGGGCTGCTGCGGCTCGGCCTGCGGCTGCTCGACGTACCGATTCCGCACGAGACGATCCTGGCGGCGCGCACGGTCCTGATGGAGCACACGCGCTCGGCGGCGCACGAGCTGTCGCGGCTCTTCCGCGACCAGGTGTCGGGCCCCTACCGCGAGCACGCGTCGGAGCCCGAGCACGTGGCCGCGATGAGGTCGCTCTCGGCCCATATGCAGCCGCTGGTGGTGCAGGCCCTGGTCACGGCGTTCCAGCGGTCGCTCAAGGAGGAGCTGAGGGAGTGGCTCACGGAGACGTGAGCAAGGAGGTGAGCCACTCCCCCGCGCGGCCGCCGGCTCAGGCGTCGCTGAACCTCTCGCCGCTGTCCGCCTTCGCCACGAGCAGCGCGGGCGGCGCGAACCGCTCGCCGTAGCGCTCGGCGAGCTCGCGCGCGCGGGCCACGAAGCCGGGCAGGCCCCCTTCGTAGCCGTTGATGTACTGCAGGACGCCGCCGGTCCAGCCCGGGAAGCCGATGCCGAAGATGGAGCCGATGTTGGCGTCGGCGACCGAGGTGAGGACGCCCTCCTCCAGGAGGCGCACGGTGTCGAGCGCCTCGGAGAACAGCATCCGCTCCTGCATGTCCCGGAAGGGGATGCTGTGGCCGGGTTTGGTGAAGTGCTCGCGCAGGCCCGGCCACAGGGCCGTGCGCCTGCCGTCGTCGCCGTAGTCGTAGAAGCCCCTGCCGCCGCTGCGGCCCGGCCGGTCGAACTCGTCGACCATGCGGTCGATGACGGCCTCGGCGGGGTGGGTGGGCCAGGTGCCGCCCGCCTCCTCGACGGCGCGCTTGGACTCGTTGCGGATCTTGCGGGGCAGCGTCAGCGTCAGCTCGTCCATCAGGGACAGGACCTTCGCCGGGTAGCCCGCCTGCGCCGCGGCCTGTTCGACGGACGCGGGCTCGATGCCCTCGCCGACCATCGCGACGCCCTCGTTGATGAAGTGGCCGATGACGCGGGAGGTGAAGAAGCCGCGCGAGTCGTTGACGACGATGGGGGTCTTGTTGATCTGGCGGACGAGGTCGAAGGCGCGGGCCAGGGCCTCCTCGCCGGTGCGCTCGCCCTTGATGATCTCCACCAGCGGCATCTTGTCGACGGGCGAGAAGAAGTGCAGGCCGATGAAGTCCGCCGGCCGGGCGACGCCCTCGGCGAGCAGGGTGATCGGCAGCGTGGAGGTGTTGGAGCACAGGAGCGCGTCCGGCGCGACGACGTCCTGGACCTCCTGGAACACCTTGTGCTTGAGCTCCGGGTTCTCGAAGACCGCCTCGATGACCGCGTCGCAGCCCGCGAGGTCGGCCGCGTCGGCGGACGGCGTGATGCGGGCGAGCAGCGCGTCCGCCTTCTCCCGGGTGGTGCGGCCGCGCGCGACGGCCTTCTCGCACAGCTTCTGGGAGTAGGCCTTGCCCTTGGCCGCGGCCTCGGCGGAGACGTCCTTGAGGACGACCTCGATGCCCGCGCGGGCGCAGGAGTAGGCGATGCCCGCGCCCATCATCCCGGCGCCGAGCACGGCGGCCTTGCGGACCTGGCGCGGCTCGATGCCCCGGGGGCGGTTGGCGCCGGAGTTGACGGCCTGGAGGTCGAAGAAGAAGGCCTGGATCATGTTCTTCGAGGTCTGCCCGGTGACCAGCTCCGTGAAGTACCGGGCCTCGATGGTCAGGGCGGTCTCGAAGTCGACCTGGGAGCCCTCGACGGCGGCCGCGAGGATGTTGCGCGGGGCCGGGTAGGGGGCGCCGTTCAGCTGCTTCTTGAGGTTGGCCGGGAAGGCCGGGAGGTTCGCGGCGAACTTCGGGTGCGCCGGGGTGCCGCCGGGGATGCGGTAGCCGGGCACGTCCCAGGGCTGCTGGGACTCGGGGTGGGCGTCGATGAAGGCGCGGGCCTTGGCCAGCATCTCCTCGGGGGTGGCGGCCACCTCGTGCACGAGGCCGTTCTCCAGGGCCCGCTGCGGGCTGTACTGGGTGCCCTGGAGGAGCACCTTCAGGAGGGCGTCGGCGATGCCCATGAGGCGGACGGTGCGGGTGACGCCGCCGCCCGCGGGGAGCAGGCCGAGCGTGACCTCGGGCAGTCCGATCTTGGAGCCGGGGGCGTCGAGGGCGATCCGGTGGTGGCTGGCGAGGGCGATCTCGTAGCCGCCGCCGAGGGCCGCGCCGTTGATGGCGGCGACGACGGGCTTGCCGAGGGTCTCGATGCGGCGCAGCGAGTTCTTGATCGCGGTGCCGGTCTCGAAGGCGACCTGGGCGCTCTCGGGGCCGATCCGGATCATTTCCTTGAGGTCGCCGCCCGCGAAGAAGGTCTTCTTGGCGGAGGTGTAGACGATGCCGCGGATGGCGTCCTTCTCGGCCTCGGCCCGGTCGGCGATCGCGGCGATGGAGTCCTTGAACGCCTGGTTCATCGTGTTCGCGGACTGGTTCGGGTCGTCGAGGACGAGGGTGACGACGCCGGTGTCGTCCTGTTCCCAGCGGATGGTGGTGCTCTCGGTGGTCATGTGGTGGTCTCCGTAGAAGTCTTGGAAGGCAGTCCGAGCCGCTGGGGGTTACACACGTTCCACGATCGTCGCGATGCCCATGCCGCCGCCGACGCACAGCGTGGCGAGGCCGTAGCGCTTGTCCTGGCGCTCCAGTTCGTCGACGAGGGTGCCGAGGATCATCGCGCCGGTGGCGCCGAGGGGGTGGCCGAGGGCGATCGCGCCGCCGTTGACGTTGACCTTGTCCAGGCTCAGGCCCATGTCCTTGACGAAGCGCAGGACGACCGCGGCGAAGGCTTCGTTGATCTCGACCAGGTCGATGTCGTCGATGCTCAGGCCCGCCTTGGCGAGGGCCTTGCGGGTGGCGGGGGCGGGCCCGGTGAGCATGATGGTGGGCTCGGACCCGGAGACGGCCACGGAGACGATGCGGGCGCGCGGGGTGAGGCCGTAGCGCTCGCCGATCTCCTTGTTGCCGATGGCGACGAGGGCGGCGCCGTCGACGATGCCGGAGGAGTTGCCCGCGTGGTGGACGTGGTCGATCTTCTCCACCCAGTGGTACTTCTGCAGCGCGACGGCGTCGAAGCCGCCCAGGTCGCCGATGTCCTTGAAGGACGGCTTGAGCTTCGCGAGCGTGTCGGCGGTGGTGCCGGGCCGCAGGTGCTCGTCGTGGTCGAGGACGGTCAGGCCGCTGCGGTCCTTCACCGGCACGACGGACTTCTCGAAGCGGCCCTCCTTCCAGGCGGTGGCCGCGCGCTCCTGCGAGAGGGCGGCGTACTCGTCGACGTCGCGGCGCGTGTAGCCCTCCAGGGTGGCGATCAGGTCGGCGCCGATGCCCTGCGGGACGAAGCCGGTGTCGATGTTGGTCATCGGGTCGTTGAACCAGGCGCCGCCGTCGGAGGCCATCGGCACCCGTGACATGGACTCGACGCCCCCGGCGAGGACCAGGTCCTCCCAGCCCGAACGGACCTTCATCGCCGCCATGTTGACGGCCTCCAGGCCCGAGGCACAGAAGCGGTTCTCCTGGACGCCCGCGACCGTGTCCGGCAGGCCGGCCGCGATGGCGGCGATCCGCGCGATGTCGGAGCCCTGGTCGCCGACCGGCCCGACGACACCGAGGACGACGTCGTCGACGGCCGCCGGGTCGAGGCCCGGAAGGCGGCGGGTGACCTCCCGCATCAGGCCGGTGACGAGGTCGATCGGCTTGGTGCCGTGCAGGGCGCCGTTCGCCTTGCCGCGGCCGCGCGGGGTGCGGATCGCGTCGTATACGTACGCTTCGGAGCTCACTGGGAAGCCTTTCGGGGGAGGGTCGGTCGGGGCGGGCCCGGCGGGTCGGCCGCGGGGTCCCGGGGCGGGCGGGGGCGTCCGGCGGGGGTCGGTCGGGGAGGGCGGCGGTCAGTCGAGGAAGACGCGGATCAGTCGAGAAGGGCGCGGCCGATGATCTCCTTCATGATCTCGGTCGTGCCGCCGTAGATGGTCTGGATGCGGCCGTCCGTGAACGCCTTCGCGACGCGGTACTCCGTCATGTAGCCGTATCCCCCGTGCAGTTGCAGACAGCGGTCGGCGACCCGCTTCTGCAGCTCCGTGGCCCACCACTTGGCCATCGACGCGTGCACCGCGTCGAGCTGCCCGTTCGAGTGATCCACGATGCAGCGGTCCAGGAACGTGCGGGTGACGGCGCACTCGGTGGCCATCTCGGCGATCTCGAACCGGATGTGCTGGAGCTTGGCGAGCGGGCGGCCGAAGGCCTCGCGCTCCTTGACGTAGGCCTTGGTGATCTCCAGGAGGTGCTCGGCGGCGGCGATCCCGGCGACGGCGATGCCCATGCGCTCCTGCGCGAGGTTCGTCATCAGATGGACGAACGCGCCGTTCAGCTCGCCCAGGAGGTTCTCCTTGGGCACGCGCACGTCGTGGAAGAAGAGTTCGGCGGTGTCCTGGGCCTTCTGGCCGATCTTGTCGAGGTTGCGGCCGCGCTCGAAGCCGGGCATGCCGCGCTCGACGACGAGCAGCGACAGGCCGTGCGCGCCGCCCTCGGGCGTGGTCTTGGCGACGACGATGACGAGGTCGGCGAGGATGCCGTTGGAGATGAACGTCTTGGAGCCGTTGAGCAGCCAGTGGTCGCCGCGGTCCTCGGCGGTCGTGCGGATGCCCTGGAGGTCGGAGCCCGCGCCCGGCTCGGTCATGGCGATGGCGGTGATCAGCGAGCCGTCGCAGAAGCCGGGCAGCCAGCGCCGCCGCTGCTCCGCGGTGGCGAGGCCGGTCAGATACGGGCCGATGATGTCGTTGTGCAGGCCGATGGCGAGGCCCGCGGCACCCGCCCGGGTGAACTCCTCGGCCAGTACGGCGGCGTAGCGGAAGTCGGCGTTGCCGCCGCCCCCGTGCTCCTCGGGCACGGCGATGCCGAGCAGGCCCTGCTTGCCCGCCGCGCGCCAGGCGTCGCGGGAGACGATGCCGTCGCTCTCCCACTGCTCGTAGTGCGGCAGGACCTCCTTGGCGAGGAAGGTGCGCACGGTCTCGCGGAACGCGTCGTGCTCGGCGTCGAAGATCTGCCGTTCCATGGTCTTCCGTTCCGTCGTCGGGGGTGGTGGCGGGCGGTGCGTGCGCGGTGTCCTCAGGAGTGCGGCGCGGTGTCGCGCAGCGCCGGTACGTCCCAGTCGCGGGCGACGTCCTCGGTGTCGGCGCCGGGGCGCGCGGGCCCGGAGCGCACCGCCGTGGGCGTCGCCGAGAACCGGGGCGCGGGCGCGGGCTGGGTGAGGCCGCCGTGCTCGGTGAAGGTGCCGCGGGCGGCCAGGTGCGGGTGGCCGGGGGCCTCGCGCAACGAGAGCACCGGCGCCACGCAGGCGTCCGAGCCCTCGAACACGGCCGTCCACTCGGCGCGCGTACGGGTCTTGAAGCGGGCGGCGACGGCCGCGCGCAGCTCGCCCCAGCGGGCCAGGTCCCCGCGCGCGCCGGCGACGTCCTTCAGGCCCATCAGCTCGACGAACTCGTCGTAGAAGCGCTGTTCCAGGGCGCCGACGGCCATGTGGCCGCCGTCCGCCGTCTCGTACGTGCCGTAGAACGGGCAGCCGCCGTCCAGGAGGTTGGCGCCCCTGCGGTCCTGCCAGCCGCCCGCCGCGAGCATGCCGTGGATCATCGTGGCCAGATGCGCGGCGCCGTCCACGATCGCGGCGTCCACGACCTGCCCGGTGCCGTGCTCCCGGGCGTGCCGCAGCGCGGCGAGCACCCCGACGACGAGGTACAGCGAGCCGCCCGCGTAGTCCCCGACGAGGTTCGCCGGGACGGCGGGCGGCTCGTCGGCCGCGCCGATCATGCCGAGGGTGCCGGTGACGGCGATGTACGCGATGTCGTGCCCGGCGCGCGGCGCGAGCGGGCCCTGCTGTCCCCAGCCGGTCATGCGGCCGTAGACGAGCCCCGGGTTGCGGGCGTGGCAGTCCTCGGGGCCGACCCCGAGGCGCTCGGCGACGCCGGGGCGGTAGCCCTCGATGAGCACGTCGGCGCGCTCGACGAGGTCGAGCACGCGGGCCGCGCCGCCCGGGGCCTTCAGATCGACCAGCACGCTGCGCTTGTTGCGGTTGGTGAGGTCGTACGCGGGGTCGACGGCGAGCCCGGCGCCGCCGGGCCGGTCGACGCGCACGACGTCCGCCCCGAGGTCGGCCAGGAGCATGGCGGCGAACGGGCCGGGGCCGATGCCCGCGAGCTCCACTACGCGCACTCCGGCGAGCGGTCCGTGAACGCCCTTGTCCGGCACTGTCATTGAGCCCCCAGCGCTCTGCCGCCGCTATGACACAACTGATGTAACACCAGTGATGCTAAGAACGTGTTCCACTGGGCACAAGCCCTTGACGACCCCGAACGAGCAAGCGCTTAGCCGGGTGGCGGCGCCCGGGCGCCCCGCGGCGGCCCGCCGCACGGTGTCCGGGCACGCTAGCCTCAGCCCCCGACAACGGCGCGGGACACGGCAGAGAGGTGCCATGACCAGTCACGACAAGGACCGTCCGTACGACATCGCGCTCTTCGGAGCGACCAGTTTCGTGGGGATGCTCACCGCCGGGTACCTCGCCGCCCACGCCCCCGCCGGGCTGCGCTGGGCGATCGCCGGGCGCGACACCGCGAAGCTGGAGCGGCTGCGGGAGCGCCTCGCCGAGGACCACCCCGCGTGCGCGGAGCTGCCCCTGCTCCGGGCGGACGCGGGCGACCCCGCGTCGCTGCGCGAACTGGCCGCCCACGCGCGCGTGGTGGCCACCACCGTCGGCCCGTACCTCGCGTACGGCCAGGACCTGGTGGCGGCCTGCGCCGACGCGGGCACGGACTATCTGGACCTGTCCGGCGAGCCGGAGTTCGTGGACCGGATGTACGTACGGCACGACGCCCGCGCGCGGGAGACAGGCGCGCGCCTGCTGCACGCCTGTGGCTTCGACTCGGTCCCGCACGACCTCGGTGTGTACTACACGGTGCAGCAGCTGCCCGAGGACGTGCCGCTGCGCGTCGACGGGTTCGTGCGCACCCACGCGCGCTTCTCCGGCGGTACGTTCGCCTCCGCCCTCCAGCAGTTCGCGCGCGGGCGCCAGCTGGTGGCCGCCGCCCGCGAGCGGCGGCGGCACGAGCCGCGCCTGGTGGGCCGCACCGCCTACGCGCCGCCGGGCCCGCCCCGCTACGCCGGGGAGGTGGGCGCGTGGGCGCTGCCGCTGCCGACGATCGACCCGCAGGTCGTTCAGCACTCCGCGCGGGCGCTGCCGCGCTACGGCCCCGACTTCCGCTACCGGCACTACGCCGCCGTGCGCTCGCTCCCCGTGGCCGTGGGCGGCGTCGCGGCGGTCGGCACGCTGCTCGCCGCCGCGCAGGTGCCCCCGGCGCGGCGCTGGCTCTCCGGCCTGGTCAAGCCGGGCGAGGGGCCGGACGCCGCACGCCGGGCCGCGAGCTGGTTCTCCCTGCGGTACGTCGGCGAGGGCGGCGGGCAGCGCGTGTACACCGAGGTGAGCGGCGGCGACCCCGGGTACGGCGAGACCGCGAAGATCCTCGCGGAGGCGGCGCTGTGCCTGGCGCTCGACGACCTGCCCGAGACCTCGGGCCAGGTGACGACGGCCATCGCCATGGCCGAGCCGCTCATCGCGCGCCTCACGGCGGCGGGCATCGGGTTCCGGGTGGCCGCGGTGCGCTGACGCCCCGCGGTACCGGCCGGTTCAGCGCGTGGCGTCCCGCAGCGCCGCGCGGCACAGGGCGTCCGCCCTGCGGGTGGTCTCCGGCAGCCGGTAGCGGGGGGTGAGGTGCAGGGTGTGGGCCCGCGCGTGCGCGAGGTCCACCCGGTGGCCGACCGACACGAACACCGGCTTCACGCCCGCGCGCGTGCGCAGTGCGACGCCGACCTCCTCCGCGCCGTCGAGGAGCGGCGCCGTGCTGCCGCGCGCGGCGTCCGGGTCCTCGTACGCGAAGGTGAAGGGGTTCTTGGCGACGCCGATCGTGGGGAGCCCGGTGACCACGCCGAGGTGGCTCGCGAGGCCGAAGCGGCGCGGGTGCGCGACGCCGTAGCCGTCGCAGACGACCAGGCCCGGGTCGACGGTGAGCGCGTCCAGGGCGGCGAGCACCGCGGGCAGCTCCCGGAAGGCCAACAGGCCCGGCACGTACGGGAACGCGACGGTGCCCACCGCCGTGGCCTCCTCGACGACGGCGAGGCTCGCCGCGTCCAGGACCACGACCGCCGCGGCGACCACGTCCCGCTCGTCGTCGTACGCCACGTCCACGCCCGTCACACGGCCGGTGCCGGGCGGCGGGCCCGGCTCGTCGCGCACCACGCGGGTGCGCAGGGCGTCCTGGACGGCGCGGGCCGCCGTCTCGTCCACGGGCCAGTCGGCGGGCAGGGGCGGGATCGTCACGGTGGGCGTGTTCATGGTGATCTCAGCCTAGGGCCTCCCGGGGAGGGGGCTCCGGTACCGTTCTCGGGTCTCCGTCGTCCAGGGCGGGCGCATCGCGCGGGGCCGGGAGGGATTGGCACAGGACGTGATATCTGGTAGCGCGCAACCTCACCGCGAACCGCGAACCGCGAACCGCGAACCGCGAACCGCGAACCGCGAACCGCGAACCGCGAACCGCGAACCGCGAACCGCGAACCGCGAACCGCGAACCGCGAACCGCGAACCGCGAACCGCGAACCGCGAACCGCGAACCGCGAACCGCGAACCGGGTGCTGGGCGCCGGGCGCCGGGCGGGCCGGAGCGCATAGCCGGAGGCCCGCGTGGGCGGTAGCCCCGAGCCGCTGCGGGCCCTGGTCGGGGGCGACGCCTGGCGCTGGTCGACGTTCCAGGGCAGCAGGACCCTGGTCGTGGCCGCGCGCACGGTCACCTCGACGGTACGGATCCTGGAGTGCCTGCCCGCGCTGCTGCGCGGCGACGCCCGGGTGACCGTCGTCTTCGCCCACGACCCGACCTCGGCGTTCGGCGAAGGCGTCGCGGACGTGCTGCACGACGCGGGCTGCCGGGTCCTGCCGTGGGACCGGCTCGGCGACATCGCGCCGGACCTCGTGCTCTCCGCCAGCGAGAACATCGACGTGCCGGACGGCGACTACCCCGTCCTCGTGCTGCCGCACGGCATCGGCTTCCAGAAGCTCGTCCCCGACTCGCGGACCCCGCGCAGCAGGCTCTCCGGAGCCGTGCCGGACGCGCTCCTGGACACCGGCCGCGCCTGGCTCGCCACCTCGCACCCCGACCAGGAGCGGCAGTTGCTCGCCGCCCACCCCAAGGCGGCCGGGCGCACCCTGCTCGTCGGCGACCCCTGCTTCGACGAACTCCTCGCGAGCCGGGAGCACGCCGACGCCTACAAGGCCGCCCTCGGCGTGGCGGCCGGGCAGCGGCTCGTCCTCCTCAGCTCCACCTGGGGCCCCACGTCGCTGCTCGGCCGGGCTCCGGAGCTGCCCGCGCGGCTGCTCGCCGCGCTGCCGTGCGACGAGTACCGGGTGGCCGCCGTCCTGCACCCCAACGTGTGGTCCGCGCACGGGCCCTGGCAGATCCGCACCGTGCAGGCCGCCGCGCTCGACGCCGGGCTGCTGCTCGTGCCGCCGGTGCACGCCTGGCGGTCCGCGCTCGTCGCCGCCGACGCCGTGGTCGGCGACCACGGCTCGGTGACCCTGTACGGCGCGGCCCTCGGCAAGCCCGTGCTGCTCGGCGCGTACGGCAGCGACGCGGTGCCCGGCACCGCCGGGGCCCACCTCGCCCGCACCGCGCCCCGACTCGACCTCGACGGCGACGTGCGCGCGCAGGTCGCGGCCGCGCTGCGCGGGCCCTCGGCGGCGGCCCCGGCCGCCGTGGCCCGTCTGGCGTTCGCCGAGCCCGGCCTCGCGCTGCCCCGCCTGCGCACCGCCCTCTACCGGCTGCTCGGGCTGCCCGAACCCGCGGGCGAGGCACCGTCCGCGCTGGTCCTGCCGCCGCCCCGGGCCGAGTCGCGGGACGTCACCTCCTGGGCGGTGACCACGTCCCTCACGGACGGCGCGCGGCCCGGGGACGGGCCCGTGGTCGACGTGCGGCGCAGGCCCGCCGCCGTGTCCGGCGCGGCCGGTGACACCTCCCGTACGTACGCCCATCTCGCCTGCGACGCGGCCGAGCGGGACCGCCGCCTCACCGAGAGCGCGTCGGTCCTGACCGCCACGCGGCCCGCGCCGTCGGCCGCGGCGGCGCGGCGGTGGGCCGAGGGCGCGCTGGACCGCTTCCCCGGTGCGCTGCTCGCCGCGTCGGCCGGGGCGGACGGCGAGGTCGTGGCGAGCCTGCGCGACGGCCGGGCGGTGGTGGCGGTCACGCGCGAGGACACCGCGCCCGGCCTCGCGGCGGCCGTCGTGTACACGTGCCTGCGGGCCGGGCTGCCGCTGGAGGCGGCGGTGACGCTGCGCGTGGGCGGGCTCCCCGAGCGGCGGGTGACGCTGCGCCGCGCCTAGCGGCTCAGGCCGGGCCGAGCTCCGCGAGCCGGGCGCGCACCGCGTCCGCGCGGGGGCTGCCGTAGGCCTCGTACACCTCGAGTGCCCTGGTCAGCAGGGGCCGTACGGCGTCCGGGCCGCTTCCCGTGCGGCTGAGGAGATCGGCCAGGGCAGCGCGCGCGTCGGCCTCGTAGGCGTACGCCTCGGTCGTGTGCAGGGCCTCGGCCGCCGTGGTGAGGGCCCGTGCGGCGGCGTCGGTCTCGCCCAGGTGGTCGTGGGCGAGGCCGACGGCCAGGGTGGCGCGGGCGGCCATGCGGTGGTCGGCGCGGGCGGCCAGGCGGGCGCGGGCGTCGCGCAGGGTGGCGAGGGCCGCGCGGGGCCGCCCGGCCGCGTCCTCGGCACGGCCGAGGAAGTACGCGGCGAGGGCGGCGCCGCGCTCCTCCCCCGCGGCCGTGTTGAGCGCGAGGGAGGAGCGGTAGGCGGCCATGGCCGCGTCCAGGTCGTGGTGTTCGAGACAGCGGCCGAGGAACTCCTGGACGGAAGCGCGCAGGACGGTGTGGCCCGAGACCTCGGCGCAGGCGACGGCCGCGGCCAGTTCGGCGCGGGCCTCGTCGTGTGCGCCGAGGTCGAGCAGGGGCCGCGAGCGCAGGCTGCGCAGGCGGGCCTCGGCCGCGGAGTCGACGGCCTCGGCGGCGGCCGCGGCGCCGAGCGCGAGCGACTCCAGCCAGGGCCCGAGGTGCCGGTGGTGCAGGAACAGGACGGTGAGCGCCTCCGCGGTCTGCCAGAGCGGCACCTGGAGTCCGGGCACGCGGGCGGCGGCGCGCAGCACGCCGAGGATGTTGGGGTACTCGGCTTCGAGCCAGGTCAGCGGGGCGGGCCCGCCGGGGGCCGCGAAGGGGTCGGGGGCGTCGCGCAGCACGTCGGCGAGGTCGGCGACGCGCAGCCTGTCCTGCCGCACGGCGCGGTCGGCGAGGGCGGTGAGCCGGAGGTAGTGGCCGAGGACGCGGGCGAGCGCGGCGCGGCCGCTCGCGGGCGCGTCCTCCTGCTCCGCGCGCTCGCGGGCGTGCAGCCGGACGAGGTCGTGGACGCGGTGGCGGCCGTCGCCGGTGGCCTCCAGGAGGCTCAGCGCCTCCAGTTCGCGCAGCTGGGCGCGGGCCTGCGCGAGGTCCACGTCGGCGGCCGCCGCGACGACCGGCTCGTCGAGGGCGGTGAGGGGCAGCGAGCCGATGAGCCGGTAGAGCCGGGCCGTCGCGGGCGGCAGCGCACCGTAGGCGAGGTCGAGGGCGGCGGTCATGGAACGGCTCCTTCCCACGGACAGGCCCGACAGGCGGTGGGTGGCGTCGGCGAGTTCGTCGGCGAGGCGGGCCAGGGTGAGGCTGCGGGCCGTCCGCAGCCGCCCGGCCACGATGTCGAGGGCGAGCGGAAGGCGCCCGCACAGCTCGACGACACGGGCGGCGGCCGCCGGGTCGGCGGCGACGGCTTCCGCACACCGGTCCGTGAGCAGCCGCAGCGCGCTGGCCGCGTCCAGCGGGTCGACGTACACCAGCTGGGCGTCGACGGAGAGTTCGCCCAGCTCGCCGCTGTCGCCGCCGAAGGTGACGAGGACGACGCTGCCGGGCCCGCGGGGCAGCAGGGCGCGCACCTGCGCGGCGCGGCTGACGTTCTCCAGGACGACGAGCAGCGGCTGTCCGGCGGTGCGGGAGCGGAAGCGGGCGGCGCGCTCGGGGAGGGAGTCGGGGATGAGGGGCTCGTCGACGCCGAGGGACCGCAGGAACTGTCCGGCGGCCTCGGAGACGTCCGCGCCCTCCCGTCCCTCCCGCAGGGCGGCGAAGTCGTGGTAGAGCTGCCCGCCACGGAACAGGGCGCGCCTGCGCTCCGCCCAGTGCCTGATCACCGCCGTGGTGCCGACGCCGGGCAGCCCCTGGAGCACCGCGACGCCCACGGGAACGTCCCGCCCCGGCGCCGCGAGGGCGTCCAGGCGCGCGAGCACGTCGACCTGGTTGAAGAACCGGGCGCTGAGGGGCGGCACTTCGTACGGGATCACGTGCTGCCGCGCCGGGGACGGCAGCACGTTGAGGGTCACGTCGCCCGCGACGTGACCGGCCTGAACGCTGTGGCCGTGCACGGTCCCTGACAGGTCGTTGCCCCCGACGGGTGCCTCATGGTCGCCCAACTCGTCCTCCGCACGGGTCCTTTGCCGTCGTGACACCTCGGCGTGTGCCGTGCGGCTCACCGTATGCCGTGCGGCGGCGGTGCGTACCACCGCGCCGCGCCGGTCCCGGCGTTCTGCAAGGTTTCGGCAAGCCCCGGGCAAGGCTTCTGTCCGCGGCGCCGGGCATGTCCGTCGCAGAGTCCGTCTCACACCACACCGGGGGGATCCCGTGGAACGTACGCAGTGGCTGACGCTGCCCGGCTGCAAACGCGTCCTCGTCGTCGTGCACACCGAGGTGTACGGGCAGCGCCTGGGGGACGTGCTGCCGCTCCTAGAGTCCGACCTGCGGCTCCAGGTCGACTTCACGGTGGCACCGCACGCCTTCAACGCGGGCGCGCTGCGCTCGCTCAGGGCGCTCGGCACACCCGTCCTGCCCTGGCGCGCCGCGCTGCGCAGCGACTTCGACCTGGTGCTGGCCGCCGGGTCGCAGGGCGTGGACCGGCTGCGCGGCCCGCTGGTGCGGCTGCCGCACGGCGCGGGCCACATCAAGCTGTCCAGGCCCCTGGACGACCGGGATCCGGGGGCGCCGCGCACGGTCGGCGGGCTCGGCCCGCAGTATCTGACGCGCAACGGGCGGGTCGTCCCGGCCGCGCTCGCCCTCGCGCACGAGGAGGACCTGACGACGCTGGGGCGCAGCTGCCCCGCCGCGCTGCCCGTCGCCGAGGTGGTGGGCGACGCGACGTACGACCGGATCGTGGCGAGCCTGCCGCTGCGGCGCCGCTACCGGGCGGCCCTCGGTCTGCGCGGCGGCCGCAAGCTGCTCCTGGTCTGCTCGACGTGGGGGCCCGGCTCGTCCTTCAGCCGGCTCGACGCGCTGCTTCCCCGGCTGCTCACGGAGCTGCCCCGGGAGGAGTTCCAGGTGGCCGTCCTGGTGCACCCCAACGTGTGGGCCGGGCACGGGGACTGGCAGGTGCGCTCCTGGCTGTCCGCGGCGCGGCGGCAGGGCATCGCCGTCCTGCCGCCGGAGGCCGACTGGCGGGCGCCGCTGATCGCCGCGGACTGGGTGATCGGCGACCACGGCTCGGTGACCCTGTACGCGACGCTGACCCGGGCCGCCGTGCTCCTCGCGCGCTTCCCCGAGGCCGACGTCGACCCGGCGTCGCCGGGGGCCGAGCTGGCCAGGGTCGCCCCGGCCCTGTCGTTCGCGCGCCCGCTGCCCGAACAGCTCGCGTACGCGCGCGCCGAGTACCCGGGCGAGCGGTACGCCCGCATCGGCCGCCGCATCTCCTCCGAGCCGGGCCGCTTCGGGCGCAACGCCCGGCGCCTGCTGTACCGCGTCCTCGGCCTCGGCGAGCCCGCGTACGCGCCCGCCCTGCCACCGCTCCCGGTGCCCCGGCGCCGGTCGCGCGCCCACCGGGACGAGGTGCCCGCGTGACCGGGCCCGTCCTCGTGTGCTTCGACTCGGGGTGCCCCGGCGGCACGGGCGAGGCCTGGCGGGAGTGCGCGGACGTGCTGTACGGCAGCCGCCCGTACGCCGCCGCCGAGGTGCCGGTGGTGGCCGGGCGGCTGCTCCGGCGGTATCCGGGGTGCGCCCTGGTGGCGTTGCGGGTGCGGGGCGGGGGCCGCGTCGCGGTGAGCCGCGGCGGTGCGCGGCACGGGCGTGCCGGGGACGGAGGCGGGGGCGGGGGTGTCGGCGGGCTCCTGGCCTTCGCCGTCGCGGCGTACGGGCGCCTGGTTCAGGAGGGTCCGGGCGGGGCCGCGGGGTCCGTCGGCGGGAGCTGCCGGATGCGGCGGGCCAGCCGGTCGGTGTCAGGGGCCCCGGCCGACGTGTAGCGGGCCAGGGAGTCCTCGTACCACTGGAGGGCCGCGGCCGGGTCCCCGCGGCTCTCGGCGCTCTCGCCGAGCATCTCCAGGACCCGGCCCTGCCAGTGCGCCGCGCCCGTGGCCTCGAACTCGGCGAGGGCGGCGCGCAGTTGCTCCTCACCGGCGGCCCGCTCGCCGCCGCCGATGAGGGTGCGGCAGTGGCCGATGAAGGCCAGGGCGCGGGCGGCGTCGTAGGGGTCGTCCTCGGCGAGCAGGTCGACGCGGGCGCGCGCGAGGGGCTCCAGGGCGTCGTCCGGGCGGCCCGCGGCCAGGGCGACGTCGCCGAGGCAGATCCGCGTCAGGGCGGTGCCGCGCCGGTGGCCGGCCGCCTCGCGCAGGGCGAGGGCCCGCTCGAAGTGGTCGGCGGCCTCCGCGAGCCGCCCGGCGAGCCGGCACGACTGGCCGATGCCGTGCAGGGCCTGGGCCTCGGCGCGGTGCGCCGCCGCCAGGGCGGGGCCGCCGCCGTCGGGGTGCCCGGTCAGCCGGGCCACCTCGTCGCGGGCCGCGCGCAGCGCCTGGGTGAACCAGGCGATCGCCTCGTCGTGGCGGCCCACGTTGCGCAGCCCGGTGCCGCCGGAGGTGAGCATGCGGCTCTCGCCCTCGCGGTCGCCAGCCCGGCGCGCCGCCGCGAGGCCCCGCTCGTGCGCCTCGATCCACAGGTCGTAGGGGCGCAGCCGCAGGAACATGGGCCACAGGGCGTCGGCGAGCTGCCACACGGCGGCGTACATGCCCTTGGCCTCCGCGGTGCGCAGCACGGCCATCAGCTGGGTGCGTTCGGCGTCGAGCCAGCGCAGCGCGCCGGGGGCGTCGGCGAACGGCGGCTCCTGGGCGAGGGGTTCGGCGTAGTCGCGGCGCAGGGTGCGGTGGCTCGGGCTGAGCAGGGCTTCGGCGGCGGTCGCGACGGCGAGGTGGTAGTCCACGACGCGCCGCACCGCGGCGGCCGCTTCCGCGGCCGTCTCCTCGGCCTCGGCCAGGCGCTGCGCGTGCGCCCGGACCAGGTCGTGGAACCGGTATCGGCCGAGGCCGGTGCGCGGGTCGGGGCCGAGGTCCTCCAGGAGGTTGACCTCGGCGAGTTCGTCCAGGACCTCCACGGCGTCGGCGCCAGGGCCGAGACGGCAGGCGGCCGCCGCGACCGGCGGGGTGAGCACGGCGACCGGGGCCAGGCCCAGGCAGTGGTAGCAGCGGGCGAGTTCGGGCTCCAGATGGCGGTACGAGGCGTCGAGGGCGCCGCGCACGGCGTACTCGCCCTCGATGCGCAGCGCGTCCAGGGCGGGGGCGGCGCCCCGGCCGAGCGCGCCCGCCATCGCGGCGAGGGGCTGGCGGGGCCGGGCCGCGAGGCGGGCGGCGGCCACGCACACGGCGAGCGGCAGGCCCGCGCAGGCCGTGGCGACCTTGAGGGCCGCCTCGGGCTCGCGGTGCACGCGGTCGGCGCCCACCCGGCGGCTGAGCAGCCGTACGGCGTCCTTGGCGGCGAGCACGTCCAGGGGCTGGAAGGCCGCGCCGTCCATGCCGAGGCCGGTGAGGCGCCCCCTGCTGGTGACGACGGTGAGCGCGCCCTGGGCGGCGGGCAGCAGGGGGCGGACCTGGGCGGCGCTCAGGGCGTTGTCGAGCAGGACCGCGATCCGTGATCCGGCGGTGGCCGTGCGCCACAGGGCCGCGCGTTCGCGCAGTTCCGCGGGCGGCCGCTCGTGGCCGAGGGCGCGCAGGAACTCGCCGAGCAGCTCGTTGGGCCGGGCCGGGCCGTCGTCGGCGTGGCCGCGCAGATCGGCGTAGAGCTGGCCGTCGGGGAAGGCGTCGGCGTGGGCGAGCAGCCACCGGCGCGCCAGGGCGGTCTTGCCGACACCGGCGGGGCCGCTGATGACGACGATCCGCGAGGCGTGCCGGGCGGCGCCCACGAGCCGGTCGAGGGCGGCGAGTTCGGTGTGGCGGTTGGTGAAGTGGGCGGGCACCGGCGGGAGCTGGCGCGGGGCCGGGGCCGACGGGGGCCGGGCCGCGGGGTGGATGTGCACGTCGCCGTGGATGCCGTGGGCCTGGAGGACGGGGCCGGTGACATGGGCGCCGGGGCCGATGGTGTTGGCGGTGGCGGGGTCCGGTCTTCGCTCCGCGCCCGGAGGGAGGCTCGATCCCTGGGGTCGGCTGCCCGGAACCTGAGGTCTCGATCCCTGGGGCCGGTCGCCCGGATTCTGAGCTGTCGATCCCTGGGGCCGGTCGCCCGGGTCCTGAGGTGGGGTCACATCCCCTTCGGCGTCGGTCAGTTCGGTGAGCCAGGCCGTCAGGGCGCGCGCCAGCTGTGGTCTCTCCCGCGCGTCCGCCGCGAGGGCGTCGGCGACGGAGCGCACGGCCTCCGGGTCCCGGCGTCCCGCCTCCGTGGCCGCCCAGGCGCGCACCAGGGCGGCCGTGGCGGGCGCGGCGGACGTCCGGGCGAGCGCGCGCAGGGCGTCGCGGTGGCGCGACAGGGCGGCGGCCCGCGGCAGGGCGGCCATCAGCGCGACGGCCGTCACCTGCTCCATCCCGCCGCCCTTTCCCCGCTTCACCGTGGCCGTGCGCGTTACCGTTCCAGCGTTGTACCCGCCCGTATCTGATCGAATAACTAAGCAATCCGAACGACAAAGCAAATCAAGCCAATAAAAGAAGTCGCGCACCCTCCCCATGTGAACGATATGGACCGCGTGCGATTCTTTAACGCCCAACCAGAGTGCGAACCGACCCGCGGAGCACCGGGAGGCACTGGTGGACTTGGGCATTCGCGTCCTCGGCCCCGTCGAGCTGCGCCGCGCCGGGCACGGCGACCGCCTCGGGTCGGCGAAGGAGCGCCTCGTCCTCGCCGCCCTCGCGCTCGACGCGGGCCGCCCGGTCTCCCTGGACACCCTCATCCACCGGCTGTGGGAGGACGCCCCGCCCGCCAAGCCGCGCGCCAGCGTGCACGCGTACGCGGCGCGCATCCGCCGCCGGCTCCGGGCCGTGTGCGACGGCGAGCTGCTCCTCCAGCAGGCGCACACGTACACGCTCGCCCTGCGCCCGTGCCAGGTCGACTGCCACCGCTTCGCCGAACTCGCCGACCGGGCCCGGTCCCTGACCGACGGCGGCGGCGACGCCGAGGCCCTCGGCCTGCTGCGCGAGGCGGAGGAGCTGTGGCGCGGCGAGCCGCTGGCCGGGCTGCCGGGGCTCTGGGCCGCGCGGGTGCGCGCGGGCCTGGAGGAGAAGCACCTCGCCGCGCAGCTGACCCGCTTCGGCATCGAGCTGCGCCGGGGCCGCTTCGCCGAGCTGGTGCCCGAGGTGGGCGCGCTCCTGGAGCAGTACCCGAGCGACGAGACGCTCGCCTGCCAGCTGATGACCGCCGCCTACGGCTGCGGGCGGCAGTCCGACGCCCTGCGCGTGTACGACACCGTCCGCCGAAGACTGCGCGAACAGCTCGGCACCGACCCGGGCGACGCCCTCACCCGGCTGCACCGGCTCGTCCTGAACGGCGCGCCCCTGCACGAGCTCCTGCCGCCGCCCGAGCCCGCCGTGGCCGCGCCCCGCACCCTGCCGAGCCACCCCGAACTGGTCGGCCGCACCCACGAGTTGGACACCATTCTGAGCGCGGCGCCCGCACGGTCCGAGCCCGGCGCCGTCATCGCGCTGCAAGCCATCTCCGGCATGGCCGGGGTCGGCAAGTCCCTGCTCGCCCTGCACGCGGCGCGGCGCCTGGGCGGCCGCTACCCCGACGGCCAGATCCATCTCGACCTGCGGGCGCACTCCCCCGGCCAGCAGCCCCTGACCCCCGAGGCCGCGCTGATGGCGCTCCTGCGGGTCCTCGGCGTACCGGCCCGCGCCGTCCCCGACAGCCTCGACGAACTCGTCAGCCTGTGGCGCACGCTGCTCAGCGCCCGGCGCGCGGTCATCGTCCTCGACGACGCGGCGGGCCCCGAGCAGCTGCGTCCACTCCTTCCCGGCGCCTCCCCCTCGCTCGTGATCATCACGAGCCGCCGCCGGATCACCGGGCTCCCCGGGGTGCGGCCCGTCCTGCTCGACGTACTGCCGCCGGACGACGCCGTCGCGCTCTTCCGGCGCCTGGCCGGGCCGGAGCGCACGGGGCGCGCCCACGAGGTCGCGGACATCGTGCGGCTCTCCGGGTACCTCCCGCTCGCGATCGAACTGGCCGCCGGACGCCTCGCCTCACGGCCCGCCTGGACCACCGCGAACCTGCTGCACCGGCTCACCCACGGGCACGGGCGCCTCGCGGAGATCCGCGACGGGAGCCGCGAAATGGTGCGCGCGTTTGAAGTCTCGTACATGACCTTGACCGCCGAAGAACGGGCCGTTTTCCGGAAGCTCGGGCTCCAACTCGGGCCGGATTTCGAGACGTTCACGACAGCCGCGCTCACGGGGCTTCCCGCGCACCGGGCGGAGCGCGTCCTGGAGTCCCTCCTGGACGCGCATCTCATTCAGGAGCCGAAGCCGGAACGCTACGTTTTCCACGATCTGCTGGGTGAATATGCACGCACGCTTTCACTGTCCGAAGATCCAGCCGACGTGCGCGCCGGGGCGCTGCGCGGGCTGATCGATTTCTACGTACAGGCATGCGACGCCGCGGACCGTCTGGTCTATCCCCGCCGGGCCCGCCCCGACGCGCCCCGCCCCGACCGCGGCCGCACCCTGCCCGCCTGGCCGAGTCCCGACGCGGCCCGCCGCTGGCTCACCGCCGAACGCGCGGGCCTCGTCGCCGCGGAACGCCACTGCCGCGCCGAGAACGCCTCCGAGGACGCGGCACTGCTCGCGGCGGCGCTGGCGAACTTCCTGGACGAGGAGGGGTACTCGGCGGAGGCCCAGCGCATGCTCGCGGCCGCGGCGACGCACTGGCGTGCGGTGGAGGAGCCGCACACGGAGGCGCACGCCCTGCTGAAGCTCGCCACCGCGCAGTCCCGCTGCGCCCGCTACGACCAGGCGAGCACCACGCTGCGGCGCGCGCGGGCCGTCGCGGACCGGCTCGGCGACACCGCGCTGAGGGCCGAGGTGCGCCATCAGCTGGGTGTGCTGCACTGGAACCTCGGCCGCCTCCCGGACGCCCTCGCCCACCAGAACGCCGCCCTCGCGCTGCGGCTGCCCACCGGCGACCTCTGGCAGATCGCCCGCTCCCAGAACAACCTCGGGATCACCCGCTTGTATTTGGGCGATGTCCGGCGCGCCGAGGAACACTTCAACGCCGCACTCTCCGGATTCCATGCGTCCGGGGACGACCGGGAAAAGGCACATGTACTCAACAACCTGTCCGACCTCCAAGGGAACCTCGGCAATCAGAAGTCCGCCCGGGATTTCCTGTGCCGCGCCCTCGAATTGCTGGAGGAATCGGGTAGCCCGTCAGAGCACGCCATCACCCAGGTGAATCTCGCACACACCATGAACTCGCCCGCCGAGCTCGATGCGATGCTGGATCTCTATCGCGATTCCCTGAATACGTTCCGGCGCATCGGCGACCGCCGCAACGCCTCCATCACGCTGCACGACATGGGTCTCGCGCTGAGCGCGGCTCACCACGCCCACGAGGCGGCCGACCAGCATCGGCGCGCCCTCGATCTGGCCCGCAGCATCGGCGCCGCCCATGAGGAGGTCCAGGCGCTGCTCGGCCTCGGCGCCGCCGAGGAGCAGACCGGACAACCAGCGGCAGCGGCGGGGCACCTAGAGGCGGCCATCGAGGTGGCGGAGCGCTCGGGAATGGCCCACGAGGCGGACCGCGCCCGCGCGATTCTGCGCGAACTGCACACCCGTCCGCGCGATCCGCACACCCGCACGGCGGCGGACGGCCGCAGCGGTGAACGCGCCCACGGAAATCCCCTGCAATAGCAGAGGAAACGCGCCTCGGTCACACACCATCCACGTTTCGGGACCACTTTCCGCAGAGGCCTTGCCTCATCCAGGTCCGTTGCTCAAGACTCTGCGATCGAGGCGACGGGGGTGCCTCATTTACCGTGTGGTTCTACTGAGAGGTCATGTTCAAGCACATGAAAAACAAGTTCATGCGGCGAGTGGTCTTGGCGGTCGCCCTCGTAACCGCCATATGCATCCCCTCCCTGGTAGGGACGTCCGTGCCGTCTTCCGCACCCGTCGGCCACCATGTGTCGGCGATGCCCGGGACCGGCGGCGCCGACCGCGTCTGATCGCTCGCCCCGGGGCGGAGTAGCCTCGGCCCATGTTCGTCATGGAGCTCACCTACACCGCCCCGGTCGACCGCGTCGACGCCCTGCTCGCCGAGCACGTCGCCTGGCTCGACGCGCAGTACGCCGCCGGGGTGTTCCTCGCCTCGGGGCGGAAGAACCCGCGTGACGGCGGGGTGATCCTGGCCGTCGGGGACAGCCGGGAGGAGATCGAGCGGGTGGCGGCGCTCGACCCGTTCGTCACCGGCGGGGTGTGCGAGTACCGGATCACCGAGTTCGTGGCCACGAAGACGGCGCCCGCCCTGGCCGAGTACCGGCAGCAGCTGCCCGCCTAGGGCCGTTCGAGGCGCGCCACGCGGCCCTTCTCGCCCGCCGCCCAGCAGCCGAGGTCCGGCGCGCAGTCCACGGTGTCGTACGACCCGTCGTCGACCGTGCGCCAGGAGCGCCCCGCGTCCGTCGTGAGGTCGGTGCCGGTGGGCCCGACGGCGAGGGCCGTGGTGCGGCTGTACGGAAGCCAGGCGACGCCCGAGCGGTAGGCGGGCACGGGACGCGCGGCCGGCCGCCAGGTGCGCCCGCCGTCGCGGGTCACGGCGGCGGCCCGGGGCGACGCCTCCCCGGCGCGGTAGTCGCCGCCGACGGCGAGCCCGTGCGTGCGGTCGCGGAAGGCGAGGCCGAAGACCCCGCGCGCCGGGTCGCCCGCCGGGATCGGCGCGTCGGCGGCCGTCCAGGTCAGACCCCGGTCGGCCGAGTGCAGGACCCGGGCGCGGGCGGCGCCCCCCGTGGCCAGCCACACGTCGCGCGGGCCCGCGCTCACCAGGCACTGGCCGCTCGCGGCGAAGGCGCTCTCGCCCTCCTGGGCGGCGGGCATGCCCGTGGCCGGAAGGACCTTCCAGGAACGGCCGCCGTCCGCGGTGGACAGGATGCGGTACGTGCCGTCCACCGGGTCGCTCATGGCGAGCCCGTGGCGGCGGTCGAAGAAGGTCATGCAGTCGTAGAAGGCCTTGGGCTCCGCGTTGCGGAAGGCCTCCGTCCAGGTCTTGCCGCCGTCGGTGGTGCGGTAGAGCCGCGAGGCCTCGCCCTCGCCGATCGCGAGGGCCACGGCCCGGCGTGCGTCGAAGGCCTCGACGTCGCGGAACTCCAGGCCGGCCGCCCCGGGCGGCGAGACGTTCCGCCAGTGCGCGCCGCCGTCCGCGGTGCGCAGCACGGTGCCCTTCGAACCGGCCGCCCAGGCGGTGCTCCGGCTCACGGCGGCGAGGCCGCGGAAGCGGGCGTCGGTGCCGGTGGGCTTGAGGTCCCAGCGCGGGGACCCGCCCCGGTGCCCGGCGGCCCCGGCGCCACCGGCCTCCGCGGCCGCACCGCCCCGGGCCTCGGCCGCCTCTCCGGCCCCGGCTCCGGCTCCGGCCCGGTCCGCCGCCCCGGCCGCTCCCGGCGCGACCAGGGACGCCGCCGCGAGCGCCACCGCGCCCAGCGCCACTCCCAGACCGCTCGCCCCGCGTCGCGTCACCCGTCCCGTACGCACCACACGCCCCCTGACGTCCGCATGCCTCAACTGCCCCGTGCCTCTCTCCTGGCGGGCGAAGCTAGCCCACGGCGCGAGTGGCGTCCAGATGGCCGAACCGGGGCACTCGTGAGGCCGACGGCCGGAACCGCGCCGCGGTTCACGGTGTCGCGGTGACAGAGGTCACTCGGCCCGACCGGGCCTCGCATGCACGGATTCCCCGATTCCCACGTCTATTCAAGTGCCCGACCACCGTCGTGCACACCCAGGTCGTCCAGTCGCCAGAGTCAAGGGAGCAGGCCTTGTCCACTGTCATCGAGCAGGCCGTCGAGGCCCGCCTGGTCGCCGCCGCACCCCGGATGCCGACCATCCCCGCCACGCTCCACTACGACCAGCGCGACCCCTTCGCGGTGCGCATGAGCTTCCCGGCCCCGGCGACCCTGGAGGGCGTCGAGGTGCACTGGACCTTCGCCCGCGACCTACTCAGCCAAGGTGTGGAGAACACGGTGGGCGACGGCGACGTCCGGGTGCGCCCGTACGGCTACGAGCGCACGGTCCTGGAGTTCCACGCCCCCGAGGGCACCGCCATCGTGCACGTCCGCACCGGCGACCTGCGCCGCTTCCTGCACCGCACGATGGTCCTCGTCCCCGCGGGCCAGGAGCACCGGCACGTGGACCTGGACCAGGACCTGGCCGATCTGATGCGCGACGCCTGCTGAGGCGCGGCCGCCCCCGTCCCACCGGGCCGCCGCCCCCGTCCCACCGGGCCGCCGCGCCCGTCCCGTCGGGCCGCCGTCCCCGCTCGGGCCGCCGCGCCCGGCCGTCAGCGGCTGAAGAGGCCGTCGGCCTCGCCGAAGTCGAGCCCGCCCGTCAGTGATCCGTACGTTCCCTCGGTGAGCAGTTCCCGCGCCGCCCCGCGCACCAGTGCGTGCGCCGCCTGGGCGATGCCCGAGCCGACGCTGACGCGCGCCACGCCGAGGGCGGCGAGCCGCGCCACCGGCGGTGCCCCCGGCCCGGCCATCACGTTGACAGGACCGTCGACCTTTGCGACCAGGGCCTCGACGGTCTCCGGGTCCACCACCCCGGGGACGAAGACGCCGTCGGCCCCGGCGTCGAGGAACGCGGCGGCCCGCTCCAGGGTCAGCGCGAGCCGTTCCTCCGGCCCCTCCCCCGCGCCGCGCAGATAGGTGTCGACGCGCGCGTTCACGAACAGGGGCACGCCCGCCGCGTCGGCGGCACCGCGCGCGGCCGCGATCCGTTCGGCCTGCTCGGCGAGCGGCCGCAGCGGGTCGCTCCCGCCGTGGCGGCCGTCCTCGATGTTCACGCCGACCGCGCCCGCGGCGAGGACCGCCCGGACGGTGTCGGCGACGCCCGCGGCGTCCTCGGCGTAGCCGCTCTCGATGTCGGCGGTGACGGGCACGGACACCGTGTCCACGATCCGGGCCAGGGCGCCGAGCGCCTGGTCGCGGGTGAGCCGGTCGCCGTCACCGGCGCCGAGGGCCCAGGCGAGCCCGGCGCTGGTGGTGGCGACGGCGGCCGCTCCCGCCGTCTCGACGAGCCGGGCACTGGCGGCGTCCCAGGCGTTGGGCAGGACCAGCGGGGACCCGGGGACGTGCAGGTCACGGAAGGCGGTCGCGAGGTCGTTCACATGCGTCATGCGCAGCACTCAACCAGCCTCCACCGCACCGGGTCTGGCAGGAATCCGACACGGCCGTCGCACACGGCGCACCCGCGCCCGGGGCGGAGGGAAATTGCGTTGACAGCGCTTCCAGGCGCTTCTTACGGTGGTACCGCTTCTGTTGCCGCCGATTGGAGAAGGACGTTGCTCGTCTGAGGTCTTGAGACACCGCGTCACACAGCCGTTCCACCGCTGTGTGCGTCGCGTGCGACCTCGGCGTTCGAGCCGTCCCGCCCCGGCACAGGGCCCTCCTTCCGTGTCCGGCCCCTCAGGCCCGCCACGCCCGGCCCCCGCGGTGTCTCACACGCGTTGCCCCCCGTTCACCCCACCGAGCAACCGCGAGGCCGTATGTCCACCCTCCCCACCCCGTCCATCACCTGTACGTCGCTGTCCTTCGCCTGGCCCGACGGCACCTGCGTCTTCGACGGCCTCCAAGCCGCGTTCGGCCCCGGCAGGACCGGGCTCATCGGCCGCAACGGCTCCGGCAAGTCCACGCTCCTCAAACTCGTGGCGGGCGAACTCGCCCCGGCCGAGGGCACCGTGCGCACCGCCGACGACGTCGGCTACCTGCCGCAGCACGTCACCCTCGACACCGCGCTGCGTGTCGACGAGGTCCTCGGCATCGCCGGGACGCGCGCCGCCCTGCACGCCATCGAGGGGGGCGACGTGCGCGAGGAGCACTTCACCGCCGTCGGCGACGACTGGGACGTCGAGGAGCGCGCCCGGGCGACGCTCGACCAGCTCGGGCTCGGCCGCATCGGCCTCGACCGCACCACGGGCGAGGTGTCCGGCGGCGAGTCGGTGCTGCTCCGCCTGGCCGCGCTGCTGCTGCGCAGGCCCGGCGTCCTGCTGCTCGACGAACCCACCAACAACCTGGACCTGTACGCCCGGCGCCGTCTGTACGCGGCCGTCGACGCCTGGTCCGGCGTGCTCGTGGTGGTCAGCCACGACCGCGAACTCCTGGACCGCGTCGACCACATCGCCGATCTGCACGAGGGCGAGCTCACCTGGTACGGCGGGAACTTCTCCGCGTACGAACAGGCGCTGGCCGTCGAGCAGGAGGCGGCGGAGCGCATGGTGCGCGTCGCCGAGGCCGATCTGCGCAAGCAGAAGCGCGAACTGGCCGACGCCCAGGTCAAATTGGCCAGGCGCAAGCGGTACGGCCAGAAGATGTGGGACCAGAAGCGCGAGCCGAAGGTCGTCATGGGCAACCGCAAGCGGGCCGCCCAGGAGTCCGCGGGCAAGCACCGCATCCTGCACGAGGAGAAGCTCGCCGAGGCCAAGGAGCGCCTCGACGACGCGGTGGAGGCCGTGCGGGACGACGACGACATCCGCGTCGACCTGCCCCACACGGCGGTGCCGCCGGGCCGCACCGTCCTCACCCTGAGCAATCTGACGCTGCGTTACGGGGCGCGCGTACGGGGCGAGTTCGAGCTGCGGGGCCCGGAGCGGGTCGCGCTCGTGGGCCGCAACGGCGCGGGCAAGACCACGCTCCTGCGGACCATCGGCGGGGACCTCGCACCGGTCGGCGGCGAGGCGCTCGCCCAGGTGCCGCTGCGCTTCCTGCCGCAGCGCCTCGACGTGCTCGACGACGACCTGACCGTCGCCGAGAACGTGGCGCGGCAGGCCCCGGACGCGACCAACAACCGGGTCCGGGCCCGCCTGGCCCGCTTCCTGTTCCGGGGCGCCAAGGCCGACCAGCGGGCGGCGACCCTGTCGGGCGGCGAGCGGTTCCGGGCGGCGCTCGCGGCGCTCATGCTGGCCGAGCCGGCACCCCAGCTGCTCCTGCTCGACGAGCCGACGAACAACCTCGACATGGCGAGCGTACGGCAGCTGTCCTCGGCCCTGGAGGCGTACGAGGGCGCGCTGATCGTGGCCAGCCACGACGTGCCGTTCCTGGAGTCGATCGGCATCACGCGCTGGCTGCTGCTGGACGGCGAGATCAAGGAGATCACGGGAAAGCACCGGGAGAACATGGAAAACCGGACAGAGGCTGTCGGGTATCCCGCATAGCTTCGGCGGTATGCACGCAGCAGCCGACCATGGCCACATCACCCTCACCGGTGCCCGCGAGAACAATCTGAAGGAGGTGAGCCTGCGCATCCCGAAGGGCAGGCTCACCGTCTTCACCGGCGTCTCCGGCTCGGGCAAGTCGTCGGTCGTCTTCGACACCGTCGCCGTCGAGTCGCAGCGCCAGCTCAACGAGACCTTCACCTGGTTCGTCCGCAACCGCCTGCCGAAGTACGAGCGACCGCAGGCGGACGCCATCGAGGACCTGGCGCCCGCGATCGTCGTCGACCAGAAGCCGATCGGCGGCCACTCCCGGTCCACCGTCGGCACGATGACGGACATCTACTCGGTGATGCGGGTCCTGTTCTCGCGGCACGGCACCCCGAGCGCGGGCCCGGCCACCGCGTACTCCTTCAACGACCCGAGCGGCATGTGCCCCGAGTGCTCCGGGCTCGGCCGCACCGTGCGGCCCGACTACGACCGCATCCTGGATCCGGCCAGGTCCCTGGCGGACGGCGCGGTCCTGTTCCCGCCGTTCGCCGCCGGGACCTGGCAGGGCCAGACCTACACCAACTCCCCCGACCTCGACCCGCACAAGCCGCTCGGCGACTTCACCGCCGAGGAGCGGCACTTCCTGCTGCGCGGACACCCCGGCAGCGGGAAGGTCAGCGTCGACAACACCGGCGGCGCCCGCGCCATCGACTTCGAGGGCCTCGCCGACCGCTTCGAACGCCTCTACCTCCACCGCGACCTGTCGGCGCTGTCCCAGAAGACCCGCGACCTGGTGCAGGGCTTCCTCGTCGAGGACCGCTGCCCCGCCTGCGCGGGCGCGCGGCTCAATCCGGCGGCGCTGGCCAGCCGCATCAACGGCCTGAACATCGCCGACTGCGCCCGCATGGAGGTCACCGACCTCATCGCGGAGCTCGGCCGCGTCCGCGGCCCGGTCGCGGGCCCCGTCGCCCGGGCCGCCGTCGCCGCGCTCGAACGCGTCGAGGCGATCGGCCTCGGCTACCTCAGCCTCGACCGCGAGACCTCCACGCTCTCCGGCGGCGAGGGCCAGCGCCTGAAGATGGTCCGGCACCTCGGCTCCAGCCTCACCGGGATGACGTACATCTTCGACGAGCCGAGCGTCGGTCTGCACCCGCGGGACGTGGGGCGCCTGGGCGATCTGCTGCTGCGCCTGCGCGACAAGGGCAACACCGTCCTGGTCGTCGAGCACGACCCGGACGTCATCGCGATCGCCGACCACGTCGTCGACATGGGCCCGGGCGCGGGCACTCACGGCGGCCGGGTCGTCTTCGAGGGCACCCCGGAGGAGCTGCGCGCCGCCGACACCCTGACGGGCCGCGCCCTGCGGCGCCCCGCGGGCGTGCGGGAGCATCCGCGCGAGCCCGTCGGCGGCGCCTGGATCAAGGGCGCGGACCTGCACAACCTCAAGGACGTCAGCGTCCGTGTGCCCCTCGGCGTGCTCACGGTGGTCACCGGCGTCGCGGGCTCGGGCAAGAGCACCCTCGTCGCCGGGGCGTTCACCGCGCAGCACCCGGACGCCGTGGTCGTCGACCAGTCGGCCATCGGCATCTCGGGCCGGTCGACCCCGGCTACCTATCTGGGCGTCATGGACCGCGTACGGGCCCTGTTCGCCCGGCACACGGGCACGGAGCCCGGCCTGTTCAGCTTCAACTCCAGCGGTGCGTGCGAGCGTTGCCAGGGCCGCGGCATCAGCTACAGCGACCTGGCGTTCATGGACCCGGTGACGACGACCTGCGAGGAGTGCGCCGGGCGGCGGTTCAAGCAGGAGGTGCTCCGGCTGACCGTGGGCGGCCGCTCGATCGCGGACGTCCTGGACATGACCGCCGAGCAGGCCCTCGCGTTCCTGGCGGACTTCCCCGACCCGGCGGTGCGCCGCCGCCTCGGCGCCCTGCGGGACGTCGGTCTCACCTATCTCACCCTGGGGCAGCCGCTGAGCACCCTCTCGGGCGGCGAGCGCCAGCGCCTCAAGCTGGCCACCCAGCTGCACCGCACCGGGACGACGTACGTCCTGGACGAGCCGACGACCGGTCTGCACATGGCGGACGTCGGCGGGCTCCTCGCCCTGCTCGACCGGCTCGTCGACGCCGGGAACACCGTCCTGGTCGTCGAGCACAACCTGGACGTCGTCCAACACGCCGACTGGATCATCGACCTCGGCCCGGACGGCGGCAAGCACGGCGGCCGCGTCGTCTTCGAGGGGACGCCGCGCGAACTGCTGGCCGCCGAGGGGTCGTTCACGGCGGAACACCTGCGGCGCTCGGTGGCCGCGTAGGCCTTACCGCGGCCCGGCGGTCGCCGGGCCGCGGCGCGGGCTCACTTGCTGGGGTAGATGGCGATGTCCGTGATGTTCACGGGGAACCGGCCGATGACGTCGGTCGCGCCGGTGAACAGGTTGACGTTGTAGAGGCTCGGATTGCCGGTGCCGGACGCGGGGCCGAGGATGGCGAAGCCCGCGTTCGAGACGGTCTTGCCGCCCGAGAGGGTGCTGTAGATGTCGAGGCCCGCGTTGGGGCCCGCGTCGACGCCCAGGGAGCCGATCGGCGACAGGGTGCCGTTGTTGGCCGGGGCCTGGACAAGCAGTTGGTCCGTCTTGGTGTCGATGTCGAACAGGAGGGTGGCGGTGGTCCCGTTCAGGTCGTTGTTCGTGTAGCCGGCCGCGCTGACGCCCCTGGTCCACCCGGTGATGGGCGGGGTAGTGAGGGCGACGTCCTCATCCGTGGTGTGGGTGTTCAGGTTGTGCCGCAGGTTCTGCGCGCCGTCGCTGATCACCCGGAGCCGGTCGGCCGCCGGGTTGAAGTCGACGCCGAAGTTGGTGCCGAGCAGGTCGAACTGGAGTTGAGAGACCTTGGTGGCGGTCGGCTCCGGGACCTCGGGCGGCCACTTGAACGTGTAGATCCCGCCCTTGTCACCGACCCCGTACAACTGGCCGTCCTGGACCCGGAAGTCGATGCCGACCACCTTCTGGTCACCCTTGAGGCCGGTGATCTCCCGCACCCAGTCCAGCTGCCGCGGATTGTCGGTCTTGAACGCGGCCATCAGGAGGCCGTCGCCGCTGATCCCGAACGCCTGGAGGCTCGGGGTGGCGGTGGGCGCCGCCGAACCGGTGCCGGGGGCGCCCATCACGAGCGCTGTCGAGGCGGTGAGGAGTGCGACCGCCGCCGCGAATCTCCTTCTGCCGTGCGTTCTGCTTCGTATCTTCATCAGTGGTTCCCTCCCGTTGTTCCTTGAATACGTCATGGGGCACATGCGAGGTGTCCCGATCGCCACGGTGTTCCCCCCACGGGCGGGTGCGCGGTTCCCATTAAGCCCAGGTCACCGGGGTCCGACAAGCGCTTGCAGGGACAAGGAGGCCCCGTTCGCGGAACTTTGCGCACGGTGACAAACGGCCGCCCGCCGCCCCGGCCGGAATGTGTGCGAGGTGTGAACGCCGACCGGATTCCCCCTGTCGGGCCGCTCGCGCGCGGTGGCATGCTCGCGGCCATGGGGAGCCTCTTCGCCGAGCTGGCCCGGCAAGCGGCGAACAGCGCGCGCCGGGAGGTAGAGACGTACGCGCGCGAGATCCCGGAGTTCGCCTCCCTGGACGCCGACACCCGCGCGCGGGCCCAGACGCTGGAGTACGCGGTGTGGCTGCGCCGCCGGACGCTCGAACTGTCGCCGGACAACACCGCGTTGACGGCGAGCGACCTGGCCGACATCGCCTCGATGGGCGAGGTGCGGGGCGGCTCGGGCATGTCCCTGGAGTCGCGGCAGGAGGTCCTGCGCCTGCACACCGCACTGATGCTGCGCGAGATCAACGAGGCCGTCGAAGCGCAGCGCGGCGGCGGCGCCCAGGAACTCCTGCGGATGATGAGCTGGTTCGCCCCGCAGGGCGAGCGCGGCATCGCCGCCTACTGCCAGGGCTTCGTGACCGCCCTCAGCCGCCGGCTGCCGTACGTCGAGCAGGTCGCCCTGCTCGCCAGGACGCTCCTCGCCCACGACCCCCTGGCGGCGGAGCTCGCCCCGGCCGTGGGCATGGAGCTGCCCGGGTCCTTCGCGGTGACGGTGATCCGGGTGCCGGGCGGGACCGGCGGCCACCACGGCCCGGAGCGCGAGGTCGAGGCGCTGGTGAGAGCACACCGGGTGCCGATGGTGTGGTGCCCGGCGGGCGACGGCGGCGGCGAGCTGATCGCGCTGATCCCCGACGCCGACGACGACACCGACGCGGACACCAACTCCGACGCCGACGCGGGCACCGACGCCGACGCCGACGCGCCGCCGCGAGCACGCACCGTGACCGACCGCGCACCCGATCACCTCCCCGGGCTCGTGTTCGACCCCGTGCCCGGCCTCGCCCTCGACCTCGTGCGGGACTTCGCCGGAGCCGTCGGCCGTCCCTGCGCCGCGGGCACCGCCACCGCGCCGCTCACCGAGCTCGCCGACGCCCTGGAAGGGGCCCGGCGGATCAGCCGGGCGACGCCCCTGCGCCGGGCGCCCGCCCGGCTGCGGCCGCACACCGCGGCGGACGTCTTCGTCGAACTCGCTGTCGTGGACGTGCCGTTCGTCGACTCCTGGCTCGCTACAGTGGCCCGGCACCTGGAACCCGGACCGGACCTCGTACTCACTCTCGACGCCTACTACCACCACGACATGGACCGGGGAGCCACGGCGGCCGCCCTGAACGTGCACCCCCGCACCCTCGACTACCGGCTGCGCCGGGTACGGGACCTCACCGGTCTCGCGCCGGGCTCGACCCGGGGCGTGCGGGTCCTCAGCGCGGCCGTCACCCGGCACCTGGCGGTGCGCTGAGACCACCGTCACTCTTTACCGCGGGCTTAACCTACGGGAACGTAACCTACGATGCCGTAGGTAACCTCCCTCGCGGCACCCCGTGCCGCCCCCTTCCGTCCCCCTCCCCCTCCCCCCTGGAGCACCCGTGACGCTGACCTCTCCCCACCTCGGCAGCCCGGACACCTGGACCGACGCCCGGTTGCTGTACGCGCTGGAGGAAGTGGTCGAGCAGGAGCTCAACCGCCATCTGAAGGTCGCCAAGGACTGGATGCCGCACGAGTACGTGCCGTTCTCCGACGCGCGGAACTTCCCCGGCCAGTTCGAGGACGGCGAGGCCTGGGCGCTCGGACAGTCGCCCGTCACCGACGTCGGGCGCATCGCCCTCGTCGTCAACCTCCTCACCGAGGACAACCTTCCGAGCTACCACCACGAGATCGCCACGCTCTTCGGGCGGGACGGGGCCTGGGGCACCTGGGTGCACCGCTGGACAGCCGAGGAGGGCCGCCACGGCATCGTGATGCGGGACTACCTCCTAGCCTCCCGCGCGGTGGACCCGGACGAGCTGGAACGTTTCCGTATGGCACACATGAGCGAAGGGTTCGAGTCCGACAACCGGCACTCGATGCTTCACTCGGTCGCGTACGTGGCCTTCCAGGAGCTGGCCACCCGCATCTCCCACCGCAACACCGGGCACCAGTCGGGCGACCCGGTCTGCGACCGGATGCTGGCGCGCATCGCCACCGACGAGAACCTGCACATGGTCTTCTACCGCAACCTCCTCAGGGCCGCCTTCGACCTCGCGCCGGACGCCACGATGATGGCCGTACGGGACGTGGTCGTCGGCTTCCGCATGCCCGGGCACGGCATTCCCGGCTTCGAGCGGGCCGCCGCGAAGATGGCCATCGGCGGGGTGTACAACCTCCGCATCCACCACGACGACGTGCTCCAGCCCGTCCTGCGCTTCCTCAAGATCATGAGCATCCCCGGGCTCGGCCCGGAGGGGGCGCGGGCCCAGGAGGAGCTCGGGCTCTTCCTCGACGGGCTCGACGGGGAGGCGCGGCGCTTCGACGAGCGCCTCGCGGCCCGCCAGGCACGCATCGATGCCAGGGCCAAGGCCTGAGCCCGGCCACCCGTACCGCCCCAGCCGCGCCGGGCCCACGGCGCGGCTACGGCAAGGCCACCGCCAGCGCCGCGTCCCTGGTGTCGGGGAGGGCGTGGTGGCGCAGGGCCGCGAGGAGGTCGCGCCACGGTGCGGGCCAGCCCGCGCGGGAGCCCAGGGTCCGGGCGAGGGAGACGGCGAAGAGGGGCCTGGCGGGGCCGGGCCCCTCGGCGAGGGCCCGGGCCACGGGCAGCAGGGCCGCCCCGGCGACGGAGGCGTCCACCCCGGCCAGGCGCTCCGCCAGGGCCCGCGCGGTCGCCCCGGCGAGGACGGGCCTGCCCTCGTGCAGCTCCGCGACCCGCTCCAGGTCCCGCCCCACCCGTGCCTCGCCGACCTCCACCGCGGCCACCAGCAGCCGCACGGCCTGCGGCCTGAAGTCCTCGTAGGAGGCGAGGAGTTCCCCCGCGCGCCGGGCCACCGACCGCCCCGCCGCCCCCTGCCGCACCACGAGCCGCGCGACCACGTGCTCGACCCGCCGCCGGGCCCCGAGCCCCGCCTCCCCGGGCACGGCGGCCAGCGAGGCGAGCGCCCCGCACAGGGCCTCGTCGCCGCGGACGGCCGTGACCGCCGCCGCGACCAGGCCGTCCGCGGCCGCCTGCCACACGGCCCGGCCCCGCGCCAGGTCCGCGCAGGCCGCGCCGAGCACCTCCGCTGCCTGGGCCGACCAGGGAGCCCACCGGGGCAGCACGCCGAAGGCGAGGACCGCCGTCTCGGCGTCGTCGGCCGCGCCCACGTCGCACACGAGGCGCGCGTACCGCTCCCGGTGCGCGGGCGCGACGTCCAGGGGCGCCATCCGCAGGAGGGCCAACCGTGACACCAGGTCGCCCCGCGCGGCGTCGGCGAGCAGTTCCCCCACGGGCGCCTCGCCGAGCAGCCCGCCGCAGGACGCCACGCACGCGGCCCGCACGTCCGGGTGGGCGCCCGGCGCCCGGTACGCCTCGCGCAGCAGCCCGGCCGCCGTCGCCGCGGGCAGGCGGGCGGCCGCGAGCCGGGCGGCCTCCTTACGGCTGGTGACCTTGGCCCCGGGCCCGGTGAGGACCTCGCGCAGCGGCCCGGCGAGCAGCGAAGGCGCCGCGAACCGGGAGGCCCGGCCCGCCGCGTACACCGCGACCCGCGCCCGCTCGTCGCCCGCGTGCGCGAGCAGCGCGGGCACGGCGTCGCCGGGCCGGTCCGTGTGGGCGAGCGCGGCGAGGCCCGCCTCACCGAGGCGTACGTCGGCGGCCGCGCTCCAGTGCCGGGCGAGGTCCGCCCCGGCGCCGGGCACGGCCGCGCAGCGGGCGAGGGCGGCGGCGCGCTCCGCGAGCGGCAGCTTCTCGTCGGCCACGGCGGCCCCCAACTGCCTTGCCCACGCCTCCTGTTGCCGGGCCGTCCAGCGCCGCACCGCCCGCGGCGCGGCGGGCAGCGTCCAGGCGGACCCCGGGGCGAGGAAGCGGCCATACGGCGGCCGCGTGCCGAGCAGCGGGTCGAGCAGGTCGGTGCGGCGGTGGGTGAGGACGGTGCGCACGGGGTCGAGGGCGGCCGCCGAGGGCTCCCGGGCGAGGACGCGCGCCACGCGGTCGTCGCGCTCGGCCGGGGTCGGCGCGGCATCGAGCCACAGGCCGATCGCCGTGGCCGCCGTGGGGTTGTCGCCGCACCGGACCGCCCGCCACAGCAGGTCCTGGAGCGCGGCCATGCCGCGCGCACGGCGCCCCACGGCACGGGCGAGGGCGAACGCCAGGCCGTAGTCGGCCTTCTCCGCGCCCGCCTCGATCCAGGGCCGCAGCGCTTCGTACACCGTGTGTTCCTGGCCGCGCCGCAGCACCCGGTCGAGCCGCCCGAAGTCGGCGCGGCCGGTGCTGCCGGTGAGGAGGGTGAGGGTGCGCAGGCCCCACCCCACCAGCTCGGTGCGGGGGTCGGCGGCGCGCTCGCGGAGCACGGCGAGCGCGAGGGAGCCGAGCGCGTCCCTGGTGTCGTACGAGCAGTCGCGCGCGGCCACGGCGTCGGCGGCGATCCGGTCCAGCTGCTCCACGGCACCGGGATCGAGCAGCGCGGGCCGCACGGCGGAGAGCGCGTACAGGGCCTCGGAGCGCACCGGGTCCTGCTCGTTGGCGAGGCGCTCGGCCATGTCCCGTACGACCAGAACGACTTCGGCCGCGTCGCGGGAGCGGGCCGCGTTGCGGACGAGGAACGGCCAGGCCTCGGCGCGGTCGTCGGCGACGGGACGGCGGGTTGCGGCGACGAGGCGCTCGCGGACCTCCGCGCACGGCAGATGGGACTCGGCGGCGAGCACGGTGGTCCAGTACGCGCCCTCCGCGCGGGCCCGGGCGGCGACCCGGCGGGCCTCGTCGGCGGCGGCGCGGCGCGGCAGGACGTCCCACAGGGCGCTGTCGACGGTGGCGGTCCCGGGCCCGCGGCCCTCGACGGCGGCCGCGAACAGCGCCGGCCGGGCGGCGGGCGGGAGCGCGGCGAGCAGCAGGGTGAGGGCGGCGGAGTCGTCGGCGACGGAGCGGGCGTAGGCGGTGAGGCGGGGGCTGCCGTGCCGGGCGAGGCGGCGCAGCACGGACCGGGTCAGCCGGCCGCTGCGGCGCAGCGCCGCACCCCACTCGCCGGTGAGGAGGCGCAGCACCCGGTCGGGCGCGACGGCGGCGAACGCCCCGAAGCGGGGCAGGAGTTGGCTGGGGAAGCGGGTCGGCGCGTACCGCTCCAGGAGGTCGAGGGCGCGCAGCGGGTCGTGCTCCGCGCCCGCTGCCAGGGCGGCCCCGCACCGCTCCCAGCAGGCGTCGCGCAGGGCGTCGGGCGCGGCGGCGAGCTCGCGCGTGACGACGTCGAGCAGGACGCCGTGGTGCCGCTTGGCGAGGGCGCCCAAGGCGCGTACGGCGTACAGGACTTCGGGCAGCAGGCGGGCCACCGCGTCGTCGGAGCAGCCGGGCAGCAACCGGGCCGCCTCGGCGTCGCCCCAGTCCCGCCGGACGCCGTCGACGAGCCGGTCGGCGAGGGCGGTGCGGCGCCCGGCGGCGAGCGTGCGCAGCAGGGAGCGGCGCACGGCCTGGGGCGCGTCGGCGAGCGCGGCCTCGAAGGCGGCGTCGGGCACGCCCACGGCGTCGGCGGCGCGCAGGGCGTGGCCGCGGACGAACGCGTCGGGGTCGGCGAGGCGGGCCGCGATCCACGCGGTGTCCTCGGTGACGGCGGCGAGCAGCACCGCGACGCCGCGTTCGTGGGCGCGGCCGGGCACGAACCGGCCCGCGCTCTCGCGCTCCCGCCGGGCGCGGCCCCAGCGGCGGCCGGAGCCGGGCGCGTCCGCGCCGCCGTCGAGCACCGGGAGCAACTCCCGGACCTCGCCGCGGCGCTCCTGCCCGACGCGGGCGAGAAGCCGCATCCGTTCCGGGTACGGCAGCGGGTCGAGGTCGGCGAGCAGACGGGCGGCCGCAGCGCCCGGATCGGAGCGAGCCATGCGCCGATTCTGCCCGCCGGGCCCGGCCGAACGTACCGATTTACGACCCGCGGAAGCGGTGCCATGGTGGGCGGACAGACCCTGAGCGGCGGCCCTGGGAACCGCGCGACCGCCACGGTGGATCCGGGGGCGAGAGACGGCCCAGGCCCGTCGCGGTGACTCCAGCGGAGCGCTTGGGCACATCGTCGGCCCCTGGGGGTGGAAAGGCGTGGCACAGACGCACGAGTGGATGTTCTACGAGGTCATGTGGCGCGGGTGGGCGGACCGGGCGCGGGTGCCCCACCCCGTGCCGTGGTGGGCGCAGGCCGCGTTCCGGCGCTGGAGCGACGACTTCGACCAGGGCACGTACGCGTCGAAGGAGGCCGCCTTCGCCTCCAACGCCCTGTACCGCTACTGGCACATGGTGGGGGTGAAGGACCACCGCCAGGAGTCCCTGGTCGGCCAGGCGGGCGAGATCGAGCCGGTCTACGACAAGTACTGTCTGGCCTTCTTCCTGTACGACCCGGCGGCGGGCACCGTGCGGCTGCCGCAGCTGGCCGGGGGCGGCACGGTGGAGCAGCGCGTCGAGGCGCCGCACCTGCCCGTGGTGGTGACGGCGTTCCGCTCGGCGGACGGCGTCGCGTACGAGCAGCGGACGTTCGCCACCGCGGTCGGCGCGCGGCAGCGGGACCTGGCGGTGACCCGGCTCGCGGTGCGCAGCCCGGACGGGCGCCCCCGCGAGGGCTGGCTGTGCGCGGCGGTGCTGCCCGCGGGGCCGAGCGGCTTCCAGCGGCACGACCGGCGCGGCGAGCAGCTCACCGACCGGCGCCTGACGTTCCTGCGGTACCTGCCGGACGAGGCACGGGTGGAGACCAACAGCGGCTGGGGCCCGGTGTTCGACGCCCCGCCGGAGCACTACGGCGTGTACGGCAACCCCGACTTCACGACCGACCCCGGGGCCTATCTGGTCCGCAGCCCCTTCCACGACCTGGTCACCGGCGGCAAGCTCAACGCGGCCCTCCAGGCGCAGGACCAGGTGGCGGGGTTGTGCAGCGCGGCGTTCGCGTGGCCGTTCCGGGTCGCGGACGACGAGGCGTTCACCCTTGACGTGCGGCTTCCGGTCGATCTGTACAGCGGCGCGGACGACCTGGCGGAGCTGCGCGCGACGCCCGCCGCGGACCTGGAGGAGGCGAACCGGGCGTTCTGGACGGCGAAGCTCCTCGGCCAGGGCGTGCGGCCCGAGCTGCCGGAGCCCGTGGCGCATCTGGCGGACCGGTTCCGGCAGTGCCGGGCGCAGCTGCTCGTGCTCTCCGACCACGGGGAGATCCATCCCGGCCCGACGGTGTACGACTCGTTCTGGATCCGCGACTCGTCGGTGGAGGCCACGGCGTGCTCGCTGGTGGGCGACACGGCCCTGGCGGAGCACCAGCTGGGCACGCACTACCCGCTGCGGTTCAACCGCGGCACGGGCCGGATCGGGCCGTGCGCCGAGTACGGCTTCTACGGCGGCCCGCACGAGAAGGACGACCGCGAGTGGGACAGCAACGGCCAGGCGCTGTGGGCGATCGGCCGCTTCGACCGCACGCGCGGCCGCGACGCCGCGTTCGGCGCGAAGCTGTACGCGCCGTACGTCGTCGACGCCGCGCGCTGGCTGCGCGACAACCGGGACCCGTACGGCCTGCTGCACAGCGGCTGGAGCGCCGAGCACCTCGGCGAGCGGGACAAGCCGCACTACTGGGACGACCTGTGGGGCCTGGCGGGCCTCTACGAGGCGGCCCGGCTCGCCGAGCGCCTCGGCACTCCCGAGGTGGCCGAGCTGTGGGCCGCGTTCGACGACCTGAAGCAGGCCACGGCGGCCTCGATCCGCTGGGTCCTGGCCGAGCAGCGGCGCCGCGGCGACTGGGAGACGTACATCCCGACCGGGCCGGGTGACGTGGGGCGGCTCGACTCGACGATGATCGGCGCGGCGGCGTACTTCCATCCGCTGCGGCTGCACATGGGCGACAAGCTGGGCGGCGACGTCGACCGGGCGGCGCGCTGGACCCTCGACACGATGTACGCGCGCTTCGTCACCGGCGGCTTCCGGCACGAGGCGGCGTGGAACGCGTACGGGCCGTATCTGACGATGCAGCTGGCACACGCCTGTCTGCTCGCCGGGGATCCGGCGCGGATGGACGCGCTGCTCGGCTGGGCCGTGGCCGCCGCCTCGCCGCGCGCCGAGGGCCGGGCGGTGGCGCTCGGCGCCTGGAACGAGCAGCACGCCTTCCCCATCGCCTCCGACTACGGCGAGGTGCCGTACCGCCACTGGTACATGGGCGACATCCCGCACGGCTGGGCGGCGGCGGAGTATCTGCTCCTCGTCCGCGACATCCTCTTCTTCGAGGCGGACGAGGACCGCGACCCGCATGTGTACGTGGCGCCGGGCGTGCGCCCGCACTGGGTGCCGGACGGCGCGGCGGTGGCGGTCGAGGCGGCGCCGACGCTGTTCGGCGCCCCCTTCGGCTACCGGCTCGCGCACGACGCGGGCGAGCGCACGGTGACCGTGGACGTCACCGAAGCGCCGCAGGGCGTGCGGTACGTCTATCCGTGCCGGTTCGGCCCGGTGCGGGCGGCCACGGCGGACGGGCGCGCCCTGCCGGTCGCGGGCGACGACGTGCACGTGCCCGCGGGAACGGCGCGGTTCACGGTCACGTACGGCTGACGAGCCGCGGCCGCGGCGGGGCGGGCCGCGGCCGGGCGCTCATGCGGTGCGCGAGACCCTCTCGCGCCGCAGGCTCTGCCGTTCCTTCTCGGAGAGCCCGCCCCAGACGCCGAACCGCTCGTCGTTGTCCAGCGCGTACGCGAGGCAGGCGGAGCGCATGTCGCACAGGCGGCAGATGCGCTTCGCCTCACGCACCGAGCTGCCGGGGTCGGGGAAGAAGAAGTCGGGTCCGGTCTGCGCGCACAGCGCCTGCTCCTGCCAGGCCAGTTCGGCTTCGGTCACCGTGGTGTCAATGTGCATGCGACGATCGTGGACGAAAGCGCGAAACAACCGATCAACGTTCGATCAACGCGGCGCACGGGCCCCCGGGGCAAGGGGCGACCGACCGTTCGGCATGACCCACCGTACGGGCCCGCGCAAGGCCCCGTCGCACCTTTGCGCGCACCGGGCGCGTCGCGCCGCGTCGCTTCAAGAACCTGAGGGCGGCCCGCCCATGACCGCGCGGGGTCGGATTCCCGTCACCCTCCGCCGAGCGCGCCCTCACCTTGTGAAGCCGGAGAAGATTCTGAGAGCGCTCTCAGTCACATCTCTTGACGCCGCGATTTCGGGGCCGGGACAGTGAAGAGCACCTTGAGTCGCCTTGAGGTCCCCCGGAGGCGCTCACAGCACCTCGGGCACACGACGCACCACCGCGCACCCGGGCCGCGCTCCTGCACCACTCCCCCCACGTTTCAGCCAGGAGAGAGATGCCGTGATCTCGCGCAGAGTGTTCCTGACGTCATCCGCCGCCACCGCGGGCGCCCTCACCTACCCCGCCCGGGGCGGCGCGCTCAGCCCGCGCGCCGAGGCGGCCCCCGCCACCTGTGAGCTCGTCCTGCGGAACAAGTCCCTGCCGGGCCAGGTCCGCGCCTACGTCACCGGCCACGAGCCCGGCACCGGCCGCTGGCTGCTTCTGCGGCCGGACGGCGGCGTCCACCGCCCGGAGTCGCCCCCGGCCCCGCGGACGCCGCTGGCCGTCGACTGCGCCGTCCCGCTGGGCGCGGCCGGATCCGCGCCCCGGATTCTGACGCTCCCTCAGATGTATGGGGCCCGGGTCTACTTCGTGCGCGACGACAAGCTGGACTTCCTCCTCAACCCGGGCCCCGCGCTCGTCGAGCCCGCCTTCGCCGACCCGGCCGACCCCCACTACGGCCGCACCTGGTCGTTCTGCGAGTTCACCTTCAACAGCACCCAGCTGTACGCGAACATCAGCTACGTCGACCTGGTCACCGCCCTGCCCATCGGCCTGACCCTGGAGGGCGACGCCACGCACACCGTGGCGCCGCTGCCCGACGGGGCCGTCGACAGGATCGCCGCCGACCTGGTGGCGCAGGCGGGCCGGGACGGGCAGCCCTGGGACAGGCTGGTCGTCCGCGGCGGCGGGCGCGTCCTGCGCGTGGTCTCGCCGCAGAACGTCATGGCGCCGTACTTCGACCGCCCCGACCAGATGCCGTTCCGCGACCTGTTCACGGCCTACGTCGACCAGGTCTGGGAGAAGTACCGCTCGACCGACCTGCGGATCGACCTCCAGGGCGGCCGGGGCGTCCGCACGGGCCGGGTCACGGGCGGCACGCTCACCTTCACGGGCGGCCACACCTTCGCCAAGCCGTCCTCGAAGGACGTCTTCACCTGCAACCACGGCCCGTTCGCCAACCACCCCGCCGACCCCGACGACAAGAAGGCCCTGCTCGCCCGGCTGGCCGCCGGCTTCAACCGCGGCCTCATGCTGACCCACCCCACCCAGCCGAACGGCACGACCGCCGCCGACTACTACCGCGGCCCCGTCACCAACCACTGGGCCCGCGTGGTGCACGCCCGCTCCCCCATCGGCTACGCCTTCCCGTACGACGACGTACGCCCGGACGGCCAGCCGGACGTATCGGGCGCGGCCCACGACGGCAACCCCCGCCGCTTCACGGTGTCGGTCGGGGCGTAGCGCCCTCCCGCACGACGCGTGCCCCGGCCCCATGGGGGAGGGCCGGGGCACGCGCGCTGTGGGCCGCCTAGTCCTGCGCGGCGGTGAGGGGTTCCGCGGTGGGGGCGGGTGCCGGGGCCGGCTTCGGGCGCGGAGCGCTGCCGAACTTGCGGACCAGGGGCGACTCCACCCAGGTGAAGAGGGCGTAGGCCACGGCGAGGCTCCCCGCGAAGCAGCCGACGAACGTCGCGAGGGCGGCGCCGTCCGACATGTCCTGGACCAGCCAGCGCTGGGCCGACACCAGGAACATCACGTGCACCAGGTAGAAGGCGAACGACAGCTCGCCGAGCTTGACCATCACGCGCCCGCGCATCGCCGAGCGGGTCCCGCGCACGTCGGCCGTCGCACCGGCGACGACGAGCGGCGCGACCCAGAAGGCCGCCGTGCCGCCGACGCTGTAGAGGTACGGCACCTGGGCGTTGAGGAGGTAGCCGCCGAGCGCGAACAGCGCGGCCGGGACCAGGCCGACGCGCGGCACGAACCCGCCGAGGACCAGGCGCGCGACCACGATGCCGAGGACGAACTCGGCCATGCGCGTCACCGGGAAGAAGTACACGAACCACAGCTGCTCGTGGGTGAGCGGCTGGCCCGGCACCAGCGGGGTGCCGTCGATGACGTTCTGGGCGAACAGCACCGCGAGCCAGGGGACGGCGACGAGCACCCCGGCCGCCACCCACAGGCCGCGCACCGACAGGCGCCGCACCAGCGGAAGGAGCAGCGGGAAGCTCAGATAGAAGAGGACCTCGCACGACAGCGACCAGGCCACCGGGTTCATACCGGTGAGCACCGGCAGCTCCGGCACCCAGGACTGGACGAGGAAGAGGCTGGTGAAGAACTTCTTCGCCTCGAACGGGTCGGACGCGAGCAGCATGATCACGACGGTGGCCGCGAAGGCGATCAGATGGTTCGGATAGACCTTGATCATCCGGCGTCGCCAGAAGCCCGGCACCGTGTCGCGCGGCCGTGCCGACCAGGTCAGGATGAAGCCGCTCAGCACGAAGAAGAAACTCACGCTCGGCGTGCCCGCGTCCTTGAAGAGGTCGGTGAAGAACTCACCGGTGTCACCGCGCAGGAAATTCATCCCCGAGGTCCCGTGGAATGCGAATACCGGCAGTGCCGCGATGAATCGCATCCCGCTCAAGGAGGGAAGTCTGGACAGTTTTGGACGTACGGCCTCTGTGGTCATGGGAAATCCTCCGGTTGCTGCTGCCCCGTCGGGCACCGCGTGCCCGTGGCGGGCCCGCCGGGCCCGCGCGTGCCGAACCGCGAGCGGCCCCCGCCGAGCAGGTCACCCGAGATCCTCAAGTCGTCCATAGAGGCTGACGGTTGAAGATCCCCGCCGCAAGATTTCCCGGCCTTTTCGCTGTCCCCGGTACCGCCGTTTTCCTGGCCCGTGTACCGCCGACAGTACGGAGGGCACGGAAGCGGAAGAAGGGTTCACCACACCGCCGTCCCGACGGCCGAGTTCACCGCGCGGGCTCCGGAGGAATCCGGAATGCCGTGCACCGGTGCACCGCCCGCGGGACGCGGGCCGGGACCGGCTACCGCACGCGTTCGGCGAGGAATTCCTCCCAGGTGCGCTCGCCGACCGACGCGCCCTCCAGCGTGAGGTTCTCGCCCGCGCGGTAGGCCCGGCCCGCCTTGCCGGGCATGCGGACCGGCATCAGGAGGCGGTGCTTGCCGCGCGCCTTCAGATAGCCGCGGTTCAGCTCGCCCATGCCGTACACCTTCGGCCCGGCCAGGTCGGCCACCAGGCCCGCCGGTTCGCCGAGGGTCAACTCGGCGAGCCTGGCGGCCACCTCCCGGGCGTCGACCGGCTGGAAGCGCAGTCCGCCGGGGACCGGGAGCACCGGCAGCTTCGCCATCTTCTCGGCCATGGTGAGCACCAGGTCGTGGAACTGGGCGGCGCGCAGCGTGGTCCACGGAATGCCCGACTCCGCCACGGCCCGCTCGGCCTGGAGCTTCGAGCGGAACCATCCGAGCGGCACCCGGTCCGCCCCGATGACCGAGATGTACACCAGGTGGCGCACCCCCGCCGCCCGGGCCGCCCGCACCAGGTGCCCGGCCGCCTCGGCGTCGCCCTTGGGTCCGCCCGCCAGGTGCAGCACGGTGTCGACCCCGGCCACGGCCTCCGCCACGCCCTCGCCCTTGACCAGGTCACCGGCGACGTACGTGACGCCGTCACCCGGCGCGTGGGCGTGCCTGCTGAGCACCCGCACCTCGTGCCCGGCCGTCCGCAGGAGCGGCACGACGAGCCGCCCGAGCGTGCCCGTACCACCCGTGACCAGGATCGATGCCGCCATGACTACTCCTCGCTCGTGGGGTCCGGGAGGGGCTCCCGGGCGCTGCCGCCGTATCGGCGGAGTCATCGCTATGACCCCTGGCGGGAGAGAAGTGTGACCGGATGCGCGGAAAACTTTCGGACCGGATGCGCGGAAGACTTTCGGCAGGCGCCGCGGAACGCCGCTCTCCGGCGTCCCCGCCGCGCCCGCTCCCGGTCCGCCCCGCCCCTCGACCACGCCGGTTCCGCCGCGCCCCTGCGGCTACGCCGACTCCCGTCGCACCAGCTCCGTCGGCAGGACCACGCTCGCCGCGTGCCCGACGTCGTCGGCGCCCCGCGGCCGTTCCCGCGGGCGTACGCAGCTCTCGTCCCGGGCCTGGCACCGGTCCTGGCCGCGGAGCAGCATGGCCGCCATCAGACGGCCCATCTCCTCGATGTCCTGACGCACCGTGGTCAGCGGCGGGTCGGCCTGCTCGGCCACGGGCAGCATGTCGTCGAAGCCGACGACCGCCACGTCGTCCGGCACGCGCCGCCCGGCCGCGCGCAGGACCCGCAGCGCACCGGCGGCCGACAGGTCGTTCGCAGCGAACACGGCGTCGACGTCCGGGCACCGGTCGAGCAGGTGCCGCATGGCGCGCTCGCCGCCCGCGGGCGTGAAGTCGCCCTCGGCGACGAGCCGCGCGTCCCCGGCGGGAAGCACGTCCCGGAAGCCGTCGAGGCGGTCGGCCGCCGACGTCTGGTCGAGGGCCCCGGTGATGTGCGCGATGCGGGTGCGGCCGAGCCCGGCGAGGTGGCGCACGGCCGTGCGCGCGCCGCCGCGGTTGTCGCAGTCGACGTACCGCACGCTGTCCTCGCCGCCCGTCCAGCCGGGGCGCCCGCCGAACACCGTGGGCACGCCCGCGCTGTTGATGATGACCGGCAGCGGGTCGTCCAGGTGCAGCGAGAAGACGAGGGCGCCGTCGACGTGGCCGCCGGACAGATAGCGGCCCACGCGCGCGTGGTCGGCGCGCCCCTCGGTGAGGAGCAGGACGAGCTGGACGTCATGGGCCGTCAGTTCCTTGCTGATGCCGCGCAGTTGGAGCGCGAAGAACGGATCGGCGAAGACCCGGGTCTCCGGCTCGGCGATGACCACGGCGACGGCGTCGTAGCGCCGGGTGACGAGGCTGCGGGCGGCGCGGTTGGGCACGTAGCCGAGTTCGTCCACGGCCCGTCTGACCTTCGCGGCGAGGACTTCCCGTACCCCTGCCTCGCCGTTCACGACCCGGGACACCGTCGCGCGCGAAACGCCGGCCCGCGCGGCCACTGCCTCCAGGGTGGGACGCGCCCCTGCCTCGCTCACCTCGGAACTCCTCATCGGCGGTTGCCGATCAGAATAGCCGCGGCGGCGGCGCCCGGAGCGCGCCGGAACAGGCCCGCAGGCTGGTTCGCGCCCCCCGTTGTCCCCCGTTTCGGCGATGGTGCAGCGCGGCGCCGTGCCCCAGCATCGGGATCACCACCGCCACCGGAAGGACCCCCTGATGAAGGTCTCACGCCGGCTCACCGCTCTGGTCGCGGCCCTGGTCACGGCCGTGAGCGGCGCCCTCCTCACGGGGGCGGCGCCCGCGGGCGCCGCCGAGCCCGACCCCGGGAGCCTGTTCCGCAACACGGGCAACGGCCTGTGCATGTCCACCGCCGCCGACCCGGCCAACGCCTTCCAGGGCACCGCCACCTTCGCGCCCTGCGACCTCGGCGACCCTCGGCAGCGCTGGAACCTGAAGCCGGCCGACCAGCCCGCGTGGCAGATCGTCTCCGTCAGCACCGGCACGTGCCTGGCGGACGTGGCCGGTTGGGGCCTCGCCTGGCTCGGCAGGTGCGACGCGAACGACGTCGACCAGTTCTGGCACTTCAACGGCAACCAGGCCGGCGACCTGTTCTGGGTGTCGCACGACGACGGCAAGCTCCTGAGCACGCCGTACCGCGAGGGCACGTCCTATGTGACGGTCCGCCACGACCTGGACCCCAAGGACGCCCGGTACAAGTGGAGCCTCCTGCGCTGACAGCGGCCGTCACGGGGCGCCCCGAAGGGGCGCGGCACCTAGTGATGGGCCCCGCCCGGCTCGGCACCGGCACCGGCACCGGCCCCGGCCCCGGCCCCGGCATGGGGATGATGCGGCTCGTATTCCGGAATCGAGCCATCCGGCTTCTTCACCAGGAACAGCCCCACCATCCCCATGTCGGAGTGGCTCTGCACGTGGCAGTGGTACATCCACGCCCCCGCTCCGACCCCCTCTCCCGCGATCACCTGGAAGCCGAACGAGTCCCCCGGTCCGGTGATCTTGTCGTCGAGGATCTGGCTGGGGTCGTCGGGCCCGGTCAGCATGCCGGTGCGGTTGTCCGCCCAGCGGTGACCGTGGAGGTGGAAGGTGTGGTAGTACTCGCCGTGCGTGATCGACACGAACTCGACCCGGTCGCCCACGGTGGCCTCGAAGTCCGGGCCCGAGTGGGCGGGCTTGTTGTTGATCGTCATGTCGTTGAACACGATCACGCAGGTCTTGTCGGGCAGGACGTCGCCCTCGCGGCGCACGATCACCGCCCCGTACAGGCCCTTGCGCAGGCCGCCGGTGCCGTGGTCCGTGCCGACCACGTGGTCGTGGTAGTGCCAGTACCCGGCGGTGCCGGGCCGCCAGGTGCCGTCCTTGCGGCGCCCGGGCACGTGCGTGCGCCAGGTGTACGTGCGCTTCCTTCCCGGCGCCACGTCGGACCTGGTGTGCTTGGTGCCGTCACTGGAGATCTCGTAGTCCATGCCGTGGACGTGCAGGCTGACGGCGACGTCCGTGGCGTTCTCGAAGTCGACGTGCAGCGTGTCGCCCTCGTTGAGCTCGATCAGCGGGCCGGGCACGGACGCCTTGCCGCGCTCCAGGCCGTAGCCCAGCTGCCCGTCGGGAAGCTTCTCGGCGTACATCGTGACGCGGCGCACCTCGCCGCCCGCCGGGGCCCTCCTGGGCGGCTTCTCGGCCGGCACCGCCTCGGGCGCCATGGCCGACATCGATGTCACCCCGGTCGCCGCGACCGCTCCGCCCACCAGCACCCGTCGGTTGAAGCTCCGTCTGTCCATGCCGAACTCCCCCACTGTGGAATGGAAACTGACACTGCGTCAGGCACGGTCGTGGCGCGCGAGGCACCGGATTCGGCCACACGCTAGCGGCAGCCCACCCGTTTCTCCACAGGCAGGACAAAGTTCGGGTGAAGTGACGTCATAGCTCTTGGCTAGCCGTCGAAAGAGGGCTAGCTTCAACCGCGCTGTTGTTGTAGTCGCCGCAGTCGTGACCAACGAGGGGTCGGTGTTCTCATGCGGCTCACACCGCGCCAACAACCCTTAGCCACACGAGAGTTCGGCAGATCCAGGTACAGAGCCACCCGTCGCGCCTGGGCGGCGGCCGTGGCCGCGGGAGCGCTCGCGGCCGGGGTCCTGACCGGGCCCGCCGCGTCCGCGCGCCCCTTCCCCGAACCGCTCAGCGACGCCGAAGCCATGAAGACAACGATGTCACGGGCCTTGCCCGCGCCCCCCGGTGGCGCGAACGTGCGGGTCCTCGCCTTCTACGGATCAGCGGCCCCCGGGGACGAGTCACCGGTCGTCGACGCCGCCATCGCCGCGATCGAGAAGATCGGCGGGTCGGGCCCCACCGCCCAGCGGTTCACCGTCACGGCGACCGACGACCCGGCGGTGTTCACCGACGCCGGGCGGCTCGGCAGGTTCAACGCGGTCGCGTTCGTGACCGGCGGGGGCGACGTGCTCGACCCCGAGCAGGAAGCGGGCCTGGAGGCCTATATGGAGGCGGGCGGCGGCTTCCTCGGCCTGCACGACGCGGCCCGCGCCGAGCCGTACTCCAGCTGGTTCACGGGCCTGGTCGGGGCCCGCCCGAAGGACGAGAGCCCCGCGGCCGTGCAGCGCGCGACCGTCGAGGTCGGCGACCGGCAGAGCCCGGCCACCAAGGACCTGCCCCTGGAGTGGAAGCGCCCCGACAAGTGGCTCAACTGGGAGACCAACCCGTCGGGCGCCGTCCACACCGTGGCGCGGGTGCGCGAGACGACGTACAAGCCGGGCGCGGGCGCGAACGGCTGGGACCACCCCATCTCCTGGTGCCGCGACTACGACGGCGGCCGATCCTTCTACACCGGCATGGGCGGCACGGCCGACGCGTACGACGAGACGGACTTCCGGACGCATCTGCGCGGGGCCCTGCTGTGGACGACCCGTCTGGTGCGCGCCGACTGCAAGGCGGCCATCACCGACAACTACCGGGCCGAGCGCCTCACCCAGCCCAACAAGCCCGGCCAGAACGACCAGATCGGCGAGCCGCACGGCCTGGTGACCGCCCCCGACGGAACGGTCTTCTCCATCGGCCGCGGCGGCGCCGACTCCTCCCGGCCGGTGATCACCGACTGGAACGATCCCGACGTCGGCAAGGGCCGCGGCGAGATCCACGTCTACGACCCGCGGACGAAGCAGGTGACGCTCGCGGGCGCCGTGAGCGTCTTCGGCAACAAGGGCGGCGGCGGTGAGCTGACCAAGAACGAGGAAGGCCTGCTCGGCATCGAACTGGACCCGCGGTTCGAGTCCAACGGATGGGTGTATCTCCACTACACCCCGCACGCCCGGATCAACCGCGAGACGCACATGGGCGAGCGCTACGTCTCCCGCTTCACCTACGACAAGGCGTCCGGCAAGCTCGCCATGGACAGCGAGAAGGTGCTCCTCAAGTGGCCCGTGCAGATCCACAGTTGCTGTCACGCGGGCGGCGGGATGGCCTGGGACTCCCAGGGCAATCTGTACATCGCCACGGGTGACAACAACTCGTCCGGCTTCAGCGACGGCTACTCCGGCAACAACCCGCAGCCGAACTTCAAGGGCGTCTCCTTCGCCGACGCCCGGCGCACGGCGGGCAACACCAACAACCTCAACGGCAAGATCCTGCGCATCCATCCCGAGCCCGACGGCACGTACACGCTCCCCGAGGGCAACCTCTTCACCGGCAAGGAGCCGGACGAGGGCGGCGGCAAGACGCGCGGCGAGATCTATGTGATGGGCGTCAGGAACCCGGCCCGCATCTCCGTCGACAAGAAGACCGACACCCTGTACGCGGGCTGGGTCGGCCCCGACGCGGGCGAGCCGTCGACCACGTGGGGCCCGGCCAAGTACGACACGTTCGCCGCGATCACCCACGCCTCCAACCGAGGCTGGCCGTACTGCATGGGCAACAACCAGCCCTACCGCGACCGCAATCTGCCCGACCCGAGCAAGCCGCTGGGCTGGTACGACTGCAAGAACCTGCGCAACGAGTCGCCGAACAACGACGGCCTGGTGAAGATCCCGCCCGCCGAGCCCAACACCATCTGGTACTCCCCGCAGGGCGGCGGCATCGACTACCCGCGCGACGCGAACGGCGTCCCGAGCTACCGGACGGCGGAGCAGCAGCAGCTCCTGCCGTGGCTCAAGGGCGGCGGCCAGGCGACGATGAACGGCCCGGTCTACCGCTACGACCCGGCGAGCACCAGCGCGGACAAGTGGCCCGCGTACTGGGACGGCAAGTGGTTCGTCGGCGACTTCTACGACGGCGACCAGCCGCGGCACGCGGTGCTCACCGACCCGAGGACGGCCGGCACGGGCGGTCTGCCGGTGCACGCCGAGTCCCTCCGCAAGATCATTCCGGTGGGCAACGACCGCATCAAGAACCTCATGGACTGGAAGTTCGCCCCCGACGGCTCGCTGTACGTCCTCGACTACGGGCGCGGCTTCTTCACCTCGGACGCCAAGTCCGCGCTGTGGCGCGTGACCTACACCGGCGGCGGGGCGACCCCGGCCGCCGGTGACCTGGCACGGAAGGCGGGACGATGAGAGCGCACGGCGGGACGACGGGGCCCGCGCGCAGGCGGGCGCGGCCCGTGAGCGCCTGGGCGGCGGTGCTCGCCGCGTTCGCCCTGGTGCTCGGCCTGACCTCGGTGGCGGCGGCGCGCCCGGGCGGGCCGCGCGCGCAGCAGCAGACCCTGACCTGGACCGCGGACAACGACATCAGCAAGTACACGTCGGCGCCGACGACGGCGGTCGCGGGCAAGGCCACGATCGTCTTCGAGAACAGCGTGGCGACCGGCAACACCACCGGCATGCCGCACACGCTGACGTTCGACGTCTCGGACCCGGAGTACAACAACGACGTCCCGTTGAACCTCCTCGCCAATCCGAACGACGAGAAGGGCGGAAAGTGGACCGCCGAGGTGACGCTCAAGCCCGGCCGCTACCGCTACTACTGCACGATCCCGGGGCACGGGGCGATGCGGGGCGTCCTCGTGGTGACCGACGGCGGGGGCGCGGACACGACGGCCCCCGAGACCGGGGCGAAGGTCGACGGGGCGACCAACTCCGAGGGCGCGTACGTCGGTTCGGCGACCGTGACGGTGACGGCCACCGATGAGGGCTCGGGCGTCGACAAGGTCGAGTACGCCGTCGGGGCCGGCGCCTGGCAGCCGTACACCGCGCCGGTCGTGGTGAACACGGTCGGCACCCACACGATCCGCTATCGCGCGAGCGACAGGGCGGGCAACGTGGCGGCCGAGAAGGCGGTCGACTTCCGGGTCGTGGCGCCGCCGACCGACGACAGGACGCCGCCCGAGACCTCGGCGACGGTCAGCGGCGAGCAGAACGGCCAGGGCCAGTACCTGGGCATGGCGACGGTCACCGTGACGGCGTCCGACGCGGGCTCGGGCCTGAACAAGGTCGAGTACGCGCTCGGTGACGGCGCCTGGACGACCTACACCGCACCGGTGATGGTGCACGCGGTGGGCACCCACAGGGTGCGCTACCGCGCGTCCGACAAGGCGGGGAACACGGCCGCGGAGAAGGCGGTCGAGTTCACGGTGGTCACGTCGCCGCAGGAGGACAGGACCCCGCCCGAGACCTCGGCGAAGGTCGAGGGCGACAAGAACTCCGACGGCGCCTACATCGGCCGGGCGAAGGTCACGGTGACCGCGACCGACGCGGGCTCGGGCGTGGACAAGGTCGAGTACTCCCTCGACGGCGGCCCCTATGTGACCTACACCGGTCCGGTGGTGGCCGACCGCGTCGGGCGGCACACGGTGGCGTACCGGGCGAGCGACAAGGCGGGCAACACCGCGCCCGCGAAGTCGGTGTCGTTCACCGTCGACGAGGGCGGCGGGGTCCCGGGCCCCAACTGCCCGGAGTACGACGAGCGGTTGACGGTGTTCGTGGGCACGGTCGACACGGGCATCCCGAACCGGGTCACCAACAACCGCTGCCGCGTCGGCGAGCTGATCGAGGACGAGAAGGACTGGTCGTCGCACGCGCTGTTCCTCAAGCACGTCAAGACGGTCACGGACCGCCTGAAGCGGGCGGGCGAGATCGATCTGCGCGAGTACGACAAGATCAACAAGGCGGCGAAGGACTCCGGCATCGGCAAGCCCGGCCAGACCGAGGGCTACCGCCCCCTCTTCGACGGCACGCAGAAGTCCTTCGCCAAGTGGAGCCAGGTGGGCGGCGGTTCGTTCGGCCTGAACGCCGACGGCTCGATGACCTCGGGCACCACGAAGAGCGGGCTCGGCATGCTGTGGTTCCCCGAGCGCAAGTACGGCGACTTCTCGCTGAAGCTCCAGTGGCGGGACGACGCGCCCGGCTCCGGCAACGCCAACTCCGGTGTCTTCGTGCGCTTCCCGCAGGTGTACGACCACCCGGAGGAGTCGCGTCCGGAGTGGGTGGCCATCAAGTACGGCCATGAGATCCAGGTCCTCGACCGGCCCGACGGAGACATGTACAAGACCGGGTCGGTGTACGGCTTCGACCGGGTCGGCCTCGCGGGCGCGGGCGTGACGCCCAAGGGCACCTGGAACGACTACGAGATCCGCGTGGTCGACCAGCACTACGCGGTCTACCGCAACGGCGTCCTGATCAACGAGTTCGACAACACCGGGGGCCAGGTCTTCGAGCCGCCGCGCGGCGACGACCCGGGCACGGACGGGCGCCGCTTCGCGTCCGGTTACGTGGGCCTCCAGGTCCACGGGGTCACCGACGTGGTGTCGTACCGGGACATCCGGATCAAGGAGCTTTAGGCGCCTTCCCCCGGGGCGGGTTCAGCCGTCGTCGTGCTTCGCGCGGCTCGGCTGGACCCGCTTCGGCTCGCCCGGCATCTTCGGGTACTCGGGCGGATAGGGCAGGTCGCCGAGGCCGTGGTCGCGCTCGTCGCGGTCCGCCTGTTCGAGCAGGCCCTCCAGCGAGAAGGCGTGCTCGTCCATGTCCCGGTGCACGTCACCGACCTCTGCGAAGCGCCCGGGCATGGTGGCGAGGTCGAAGTCGCGGGGCACCGCGTCGTCCAGCTCCTCCCAGCGCAGGGGCGCGGAGACGGGCGCGTGCGGGCGGGCGCGCACCGAGTAGGCGGAGGCGATGGTGCGGTCGCGGGCCGTCTGGTTGAAGTCCACGAAGATCCGCTCGCCGCGCTCCTCCTTCCACCAGGCGGTCGTCACGGCGTCCGGCATGCGCCGCTCCAGTTCGCGCCCGCAGGCGATGGCGGCCCGCCGCACCTGCACGAAGGTCCAGCGCGGCTCGATGGGCACGAAGACGTGCAGGCCGCGTCCGCCGGAGGTCTTCGGCCAGCCGCGCAGCCCGAACCCGTCGAGCACCGCGCGCAGTTCGTGGGCCGCGCGGACGGCGTCGGCGTAGTCGGTGCCGGGCTGCGGGTCGAGGTCCAGACGCAGTTCGTCGGGGTGGTCGGGCGCGGCGCTCCGCACCGGCCAGGGGTGGAAGGTGAGCGTGCCGTACTGGGCGGCCCAGACGACGGCGGCGACCTCGGTCGGGCAGATCTCGTCGGCGGTGCGGCCGCTGGGGAAGGTGATGGTGGCGGTCGGGATCCAGTCGGGCAGGTTCTTGGGCGCCCGCTTCTGGTAGAAGGACTCGCCGCCGACGCCTTCGGGGTAGCGCTCCAGGGTGGTGGGCCGGTCGCGCAGGGCCCGCAGGATCCCGTCGCCGACCGCGATGAAGTACGCGGCGAGGTCCCGCTTGGTGAAGCCGCGCTCGGGGAACAGCACCCGGTCGGGGCTGGAGAGCCGTACCGTCCGCTCTCCCGCCGTCAGCTCCACCGCCGCGCCCGCGCCACCCATGCGAGCCACGCTAGACGCCCGCGCACGACCCCGCATATCGGGCGATTCCCCCCGTCCCGGAGCAGAATCGGGATCATGGACCTGCCGGTGATGCCTCCCGTGAAGCCCATGCTCGCCAAGTCCGTGGCGAAGATCCCGCCGGGCATGCAGTACGAGGCCAAGTGGGACGGCTTCCGCGCGATCGTCTTCCGGGACGGCCCCGAGGTGGAGATCGGCAGCCGGGGCACGAAGTCCCTGACCCGCTACTTCCCCGAACTGGTCGAGGCCCTGCGGGAGCGGCTGCCGCAGCGCTGCGTCCTGGACGGGGAGATCGTGCTCGCGCGCGGCGGGCGCCTGGACTTCGACGCCCTCACCGAGCGGATCCACCCGGCGGACTCGCGGGTGCGGCTGCTCGCCGAGCGGACCCCGGCGTCGTACGTCGCCTTCGACGTGCTCGCCCTGTTCGACGAGCCCCTGGGGGACCTCCCGCTGCGCGACCGGCGCCGGCTGCTCGCCAAGGCGCTCGAAGACGTCACCGCGCCGGTGCACCTGGCGCCCGCGACCCTCGACGAACAGGTGGCGCGGGAGTGGTTCGAGCGGTACGAGGGGGCGGGGCTCGACGGGGTGATCGCCAAGCCCCTCGACCTCAGGTACCGCCAGAACGAACGCCTGATGTACAAGATCAAGCACGAGCGGACGGCGGACTGCGTGGTCGCGGGCCTGCGCCCGCACAAGAGCGGGCCCGTCGTGGGCTCGCTCCTGCTCGGCCTGTACGACGACGCGGGCGCGCTCCAGCACGTCGGGGTGTGCGCCGCGTTCTCCATGAAGCGGCGCGAGCAGCTCATGGAGGAGCTCGCGCCGCTGCGGATGGACTCCGTCGCGGGCCATCCGTGGGCGGCCTGGGCGGACGAGGCGGCCCACGAGAGCGCGCGGCTGCCCGGGGCGGTGAACCGGTGGTCGGGCAAGAAGGACCTGACCTGGGTGCCGTTGCGGCCCGAGCGGGTGTGCGAGGTGGCCTACGACCACATGGAGAACGGGGCCCGCTTCCGCCACACGGCCCAGTTCCGCACGTGGCGCCCCGACCGGGACCCGGAGTCGTGCACGTACGCCCAACTGGAGGAGCCGGCCGGATACGACCTGGCGGAGGTGCTTGGCTCGGCGCCCGCCTGAAGGGACGGGCGGTGGGAGAAGCCCGCCGCGGCAGCGGCGGCGCCCACCCGCCCGCAGACGTTTTCCGGCCAACCCCACCCGCCCGCTTCCACCCCGCAGAGCACAGCCGTAGGCTCCGCGCCTGACACAGGCGTTACCAACGGTAAGGGGAGGGCTCGATGGGGCGGCCGCAGGCATCGGGAAGCACACGCCGGACCTTCGTCAAGGGCGCGGCGACAGCGGGCGGCGCGGCCGCCCTCGGCCTCGCCGGGCCACCCGGCCCCGCGAGCGCGGCCCCGCGCGCCAGACAGGCCGTGGCCGTGCTCGGCGGCGGCGTCGCAGGCCTGACCGCCGCCCACGAACTCGCCGAGCGCGGCTTCGCCGTCACGGTCTACGAGCGCCGCGCCCTGGGCGGCAAGGCCCGCAGCTTCGGCGTGCCGGACAGCGCGAGGGGCACCCGCAAGCCGCTCCCGGGCGAGCACGGCTTCCGCTTCATCCCGGGGATCTACCACAACCTGCCGGACACGCTGCGCCGCATCCCCTTCCCCGGGAACCGCAACGGCGTCTGGGACAACCTGATCGCGCCGCCGGAGATGAGCTTCACCCGCGCGGGCGGCCGCGAGGACATCCGGCTGCCCATCCCCGGCCGCGACGGCGAGCCCGCCGACCTGACGCCCGACGACATCGCCCGCGCCCTCACCGCGTTCCTCGACACCGCCTTCCACATCCCCGCGCACGAGATCGCGTACTTCGTCAACCGCGCCCTGGTCTTCCTCACCAGCTGCGACGAGCGCCGCGACGACCAGTGGGAGGCCAAGCCCTGGTGGGACTTCGTGCGCGCCAAGGACATGTCGTACGACTACCAGCGCATCCTCGCGATCGGCGTGACGCGCAACATCGTCGCGACGAAGGCGGAGGTCGCGAGCACCCGTACCGTCGGGACGCTCGGCGAGGCCTTCGTGTTCAACGCCCTGGGCCGGGGCGCGGACGGCCCGCCCGACCGCATCCTGAACGCGCCGACCAACGAGGCGTGGATCGACCCGTGGGTGGCGCATCTGAAGTCCCTCGGCGTGGAGTTCCGCGTCGGCTGGACCGTGCGCGAGGTCGCGTACGGCGACGGCCGGGTGACCAAGGCGGTGATCGAGGACGGCCAAGGCGTCCGTCAGGACGTCACCGCCGACCACTACGTGCAGGCCATGCCGGTGGAGCACGCCCGCAGGACGTGGGGCGCCGCGCTGCGCGCGGCGGATCCGCAGCTGGCCCGCTGCGACAAGCTGCGCACGGACTGGATGACGGGCATCCAGTTCTATCTGACCGAGCGGCCGAAAGTCGTCGACGGGCACTTCAACTGCATCGACTCGCCCTGGTCGCTCACGGGCATCGCCCAGGCCGCCCACTGGAAGGGCCGTGACTTCCCCGCCGATTACGGCGACGGCGTCGCGGTGGACTGTCTGTCGGTGGACGTCTCCGAGTGGGACAAGCCGGGGATCCTGTACGGCAAGACGGCGAAGAACTGCACGCGCGAGGAGATCGCACGCGAGGTGTGGGCCCAGCTGAAGGCCCATCTCAACGACACCGGCAAGCAGGTCCTGACCGACGGCAAGCTGCACTCCTGGCACCTGGACCCGGGCGTCGACGGCACCGGCGGCCCGAATCCGCGCAACGACGACGAGCTCCTGATCCACCCGGTGGGCACGCTGCACAACCGCCCGTCGGCCGCGACGAAGATCCCCAACTTCTTCCTGGCGGGCGACTACGTGGCCGTGGACATCGACCTGGCCACCATGGAGGGCGCCAACGCGGCCGCACGCCAGGCCGTCAACGCCCTCCTGGACCGGGTGGGTTCCAGCGCGCGGCGGTGCACGGTGACGTCCCGCTACCGCCCTCCGGAGCTCGAAGGGCTCAAGCGCGCCGACCGCACCCGCTACCGCCTCGGTCTGCGGAACGCCTTCGACCTGGGCTGACCACGGCCGGATGCGGGTACGTCCCGGGCATGGAACGGCGAACACGCGTGGGGCACACGACGGCGCGAGGCGCGCGGGGATGGCGTGCGGCGGTCGCCGCACTGGCGCTCGCCGCGCTCGCGCCCGCCTGCACCCTCGACAGGGCGGGCACGGACGGGCGGCCGAGCGGCCGGGACGAGGGCGGCCGGGTGCTCGCCGTGAAGGTCGACAACGTGGGCCCCGCGCGCCCGCAGACCGGCCTGGAGGCGGCGGACGTCGTGTACGTGGAGCGGGTGGAGGCCGGGCTGAGCCGCCTGATGGCCCTCTACGCGCGCCGGCTGCCGCCCGTGGTGGGGCCGGTGCGCAGCGCCCGGGAGACGGACCTGGAGCTGCTGCGCCAGTTCGACGACCCGGCGCTCGCGTTCTCCGGGGCGCAGTCGAAGCTGCTCCCGTTGATCGACGCGGCCCCGCTGCGCGCCCTGCCCCCGGACGGGGCGCCCGGCCGGGCCTACTACCGGGGCGGCGCGAAGCCCGCGCCGCACAACCTCTACGTCCGCCCGGACGCGCTGGGCGCCCGGGTGTCGGCCGAGGGCCTGGAGAGCACGGGCTTCCGGTTCGGGCCGCGCCCGGCGGGCGGCACGCCCACGAACCGGCTCACGCTGCGCTTTCCCTCCGCGCGCTTCGCCTTCACCTGGGTCGAGTACGAGGGGCGCTGGCACATCGCGATGGACGGCACGCCCGCCCGTACCGCGTCGGGGGCCGCGCTCGGCGCCGCCACGGTGGTCGAGCAGCGCGTCGACATCCGCGACTCGCGCTTCCACGACCGCTCGGGCAGCGCGTCGCCGTTCAGCCGCACGGTCGGCTCGGGCAGCGCGCGGGTGCTGCGGGACGGGCGCGCGTACGAGGCGCGCTGGCGCCGGGACGCGGCACAGGACGGCACCACGTTCACGACCCGCGACGGCAAGCCGCTCGCGTTCGCGAAGGGGCCGGTGTGGGTGGTGTTCACCCAGGCGTGAGCGCGGTGGCGCTCAGGAGGGCGTCAGGGGCGCCGACCGCAGGTGCTCGGCGGCGTCCGCGACCCGCTGGGCCAGGCCGAGGAACAGCCTGCGCTCCTCGTCGTTCAGCGGGGCGAGGAAGATCTGGTTCATCCGGGCCGTGCGCACCGTCAGCTTGCGGTGGACGCTCCGCCCTTCGGGGGTGAGCCGCAGCAGGGCGCGGCGGCCGTCCTGCGGGTCGCGGACCTTGTCGACGAGGCCGCGGCGGCTGAGCCTGCTGATGACCTCGGCGACGGTCGACCGGTCCAGGCCCACGCGCTCGCCGACGCCGCGCTGATCGAGGCCGGGCTCGGCGACCAGGCTGTTGAGGACCGCGAACTGGGAGGACGTGGTCTCCTCCGAGACCATCGTGGTCCACAGCAGGTGGTGGGCCTGCTGGAGGCGGCGGGCGAGGTGCCCCGGATGGCTGGTCAGATCCACCGCGGCCATGGCGGCCCCCTCCCTGACGCGACAGTTCGTGCACTGAACGATAGCCGACCTGAGGCAGCCTTGACGGCCCTACGGGTCGGTGGCAGCGTGAACTTGAGTTCAGGGGACGGCAGATGGCAGTAGTCAGTGTGCTGACGATCGCAGGGAGATGAGGCTGCCCGGATGGACAAGGTGGTCGCCACGGCCGCGGCGGCGGTGGCCGACGTGCGGGACGGCGCGTCCCTCGCGGTCGGCGGCTTCGGGCTCAGCGGCGTGCCGAACGTCCTGATCGAGGCGCTGCACCGGCGCGGGACCACGGACCTGCGCGTGGTGTCGAACAACTGCGGCGCGCTCGGCACGGGCCTGGCCGCGCTGCTCGCGGCGCACCGCATCGCGCGCGTGACGGCCTCGTACATCGGCGGCAACGCAGAGTTCGCGCGCCAGTACCTGGCGGGCGAACTGGAGGTGGAGCTGATCCCGCAGGGCACCCTCGCGGAGCGCCTGCGCGCGGGAGGCTGCGGCATCCCCGCCTTCTACACCCCGGCCGGAGTGGGCACGCAGGTCGCCGACGGCGGGATCCCCTGGCGGTACGACGCCGCGGGCGGGGTCGCGGTGGCCTCGCCGCCCAAGGAGACGCGGGAGTTCGACGGCGTGCCGCACGTCCTGGAGCACGGCATCCGCACCGACTTCGCCCTGGTGCGGGCGGCCCGCGGCGACCGGCACGGCAACCTGGTGTTCGCCAAGGCGAGCCGCAACTTCAACCCGCTGGCCGCGATGGCGGGACGGGTCACCGTCGCGGAGGTGGAGGAGCTGGTGGAGCCCGGCGCCATCGACCCGGACGGGGTGCACCTGCCGGGCGTCTTCGTGCACCGCGTCGTCGCCCTCGGCCCGCGCGAGGCCGCCGCCAAGCGCGTCGAGAAGCGGACGGTGAGCGGCTGATGGCGTGGACCCGCGAGCAGGTGGCGGCCCGGGCGGCGGGCGAGCTGCGGGACGGCCAGTACGTCAATCTGGGCATCGGCCTGCCGACGCTGATCCCGGGCTTCCTGCCGCCGGGCGTGGAGGTCGTCGTGCAGTCCGAGAACGGCGTCCTGGGCGTCGGCCCCTACCCCGCGGCGGACGCGGTCGACCCGGACCTGATCAACGCGGGCAAGGAGACCGTGACGGCGCTGCCCGGGGCGGCGTACTTCGACTCGGCGCTGTCGTTCGGGATGATCCGCGGCGGCCACCTCGACGTGGCGGTCCTGGGCGCGATGCAGGTCTCCGCGCGCGGGGACCTCGCCAACTGGGCGGTCCCCGGGCGGCTCGTGACGGGGATCGGCGGGGCGATGGACCTGGTGCACGGCGCCCGCCGGGTGATCGTGACGATGGCCCACACCGCCAAGGACGGCTCGCCCAAGCTCGTGCAGGAGTGCGACCTGCCGCTCACCGGCAGGCGGTGCGTGCACCGCGTCATCACGGACCTCGGGGTCTTCGACGTCACCGAGGACGGACTTCAGTTGACCGAGTGCGCGCCGGGAGTCGGCGTCACCGAGATCGTCGCGCGGACGGCGGCGAAGGTGCGCGTCCCCGGCGCGTGAGGACCGGCCCCGACCGGTCCGGAAGGGAGCGGCAGCCGCCATGACCCCCCATCCCCCGTACGAGGACCTGAGCGCCCGCCGGAGGGGCGCCGGGCCGGGCGCCGCCGCGCCCCCGCTGCCCGGCACGCCCCACGGCGTCCCGCCCTACCGCGGGGCCCTGCTGCGCCATCCCCGCCACTCCGCCGTGCCCGTCCGCGACCCGGAGGCCGTGGAGCTGTCCGGGCCGGTCTTCGGCGTCGCGGACGTCACCGACTTCGAGCGCGATCTGACCCGCCAGCACACGGGCGAACCCCTGGGCGAGCGCATCGTCGTCTCAGGTCGCCTGACAGACCGTCACGGACGTCCGCTGCGAGGCCAGTTGGTCGAGATGTGGCAGGCCAACGCGTCCGGCAGATACGTCCACCGGCGCGATCGGCACGCGGCGCCGCTCGACCCGAACTTCACCGGCTTCGGCCGCTGTCTGACCGACGACGACGGCGCGTACTCCTTCACCACGATCCGGCCCGGCGCCTACCCCTGGCGCAACCACGACAACGCCTGGCGCCCCGCCCATCTGCACTTCTCGCTGTTCGGCAGGGCGTTCGCGCAGCGCCTGGTGACACAGATGTACTTCCCTGCCGATCCGCTGCTCGCCTACGACCCCGTCTTCCTGTCGATCCCCGACGAGGCGGCGCGGGCCCGTCTGGTGGCCGCGTACGACCACGGTCTGACGGTGCCGGAGTGGGCGCTCGGCTACCGCTGGGACATCGTCCTGGACGGCCCGTCCGCCACTCGCTTCGAGGACGGTGCCGCATGAGCCCCGTGCCGCCGCACGCGCCGACGCCCTCGCAGACCATCGGCCCTTTCCACGGCTACGCGCTGCCGTTCCCGCGCGGCGGCGAGATCGCGCCCACGGGCCGTCCGGACGCCGTCACGCTCCACGGATACGTGTACGACGGCAAGGGCGTGCCCGTGGACGACGGCCTCGTGGAAACGTGGCAGGCCGCTCCGGACGGCTCGCGCGCGGGCGCTCCAGGGTCGCTGCGCCAGGATGCGGTCAGCAGGGTGCCGCGGGGGCGCGACGGCGTCACGTTCACGGGCTTCGGCCGGGTGCCGACGGACCCGGACGGGCACTGGGCGGTACGCACCCTCAGGCCGGGCGGCGTCCCGTACGTCTGCCTGGCGGTGTTCGCGCGCGGGCTCCTGGACCATCTGTACACGCGCGCGTACCTGACGGACGACCCGGACGACGCCCTGCTCCGCTCGCTGGCCCCCGACCGGCGCGCGACGCTGCTCGCGCGCCCGGGCCCGCACGGCACGTACCGGTTCGACATCCACCTCCAAGGGGACGACGAGACGGTGTTCCTGTCGTTCGGGTGACCGCGTCGGCCGGGCGGCGGGCGCGCGGTCAGCGCGCCCCGTACACCGGCTGCGGCGGCTCGGCGCGGGAGAGCAGCTTCAGGGCCGCCTCGCCCGCCTCGGCCGGGCTCCAGCGGGCGCCCTTGTCGGCGCTGGGTCCTGGCCGCCAGCCCTCCATGACCGTGATGCGGCCGCCCTCGGCCTCGAAGACGCGGCCCGTGACCCCGGCCGACGCGGTGGAGCCGAGCCAGACGACCAGCGGGGACACGTTCTCCGGGGCCATGGCGTCGAAGGCGCCCTCCTGGGGGGCGGCCATGGTGTCGGCGAAGGTCTGCTGGGTCATGCGGGTGCGGGCGGCGGGCGCGAGGGCGTTCACGCGCACTCCGTAGGCCGCGAGTTCGGCGGCGGCGACCAGCGTGAGGCCGAGGACGCCCGCCTTGGCCGCGCTGTAGTTGCCCTGCCCCACGCTGCCGAGGAGGCCCGCTCCGGAGCTGGTGTTGACCACGCACGCGTGTGGGGCGCGCCCGGCCTTGGCCTCGGCACGCCAGTGCGCGCCCGCGTGCTTCAGGGGCAGGAAGTGCCCCTTGAGGTGCACGCGGAGCACGGCGTCCCAGTCGTCCTCGTCGAGGTTGACCAGCATGCGGTCGCGCAGGAAGCCCGCATTGTTCACGAGGGTGTCCAGGCGGCCGTAGGTCTCCAGGGCGGCTTGGACGAGCGATGCGGCGCCCTCGGGTGTCGCGATGTCGCCGCAGTGCGCGACGGCGTCGCCGCCCGCCGCGCGGATCTCCTCGACGACGTCCTGCGCGGGGCCTCCGGAGACGCCGGAGCCGTCGAGGCCCGCCCCGAGGTCGTTGACGACGACCCGCGCGCCCTCGGCCGCGTACGCGTGCGCGTGCGCCCGGCCGAGGCCCCGGCCCGCGCCCGTGACGATCACGACGCGGCCCGCGCAGATCCCGGAATCGACGGCTGCGGTCATACGGAACTCCTTCGTACGGGCGGGGTGTTCGGCGCGCCGGGCGGGCGGCACGGGGGTCAGTGGTTCACCGTCGCGGCGTCCAGGAACGCGGGCCGCTCGCCGCCGCCGTCCACCTGGAGGGCCGCACCGCTGATGTACCGCGCGGCGGCGGAGGCGAGGAACACGCAGGCGTCGGCGGCGTCCGCGGGGTCGGCGAGGCGGCCGAGCGGGATCGTGCGGGCCACCGCGGCGACCCCCTCCTCGTCGCCGTAGTGCAGATGGGTGCTCTCGGTGCGGACCAGGCCGAGCACCACGGTGTTCACGCGCACGTGCGGGGCCCATTCGACGGCCATGGTGCGGGCCAGGTTCGCCAGGCCCGCCTTGGCGGCGCCGTAGGCCCCCGAGCCGGGCGAGGGGCGGGTGCCGCTGACGCTGCCGATCATGATGACGGCGCCGCCGGTCCCCTGACGGCTCATCACCTCGTGGGCGGCGAGGGAGGCGTACAGCGGCGCGAGCAGATTGAGCTGGACGATCTTCGTCTGCCGGGCGGCGGTGGTCCCGGCGAGGAGGCCGAAGGGTGTGCCGCCCGCGTTGTTCACCAGGACGTCGAGCCGTCCGTGGTCGGCGGCGACCCCGGTGATCAGGGCGTGCGCCGCCTCGGCGTCCCGCAGGTCCGCCGGGCGGAACTCCGCGGTGGCGCCGGGCACTTCGACCGGCCGCTCGGGCGGCTTGCGGGCGCAGATGACGACGTGCGCGCCGGCGGCCAGGAAGCCACGGGCGATCCCGGCCCCGACGCCGCGGGTGCCGCCGGTGACCACGACCACCTGTCGATTGTCAGTCATCGCTGCTACCTTCCTGAGCAACTAACAAATGTTTGGTTGAAGGCGCTGGTTGAAAGGTAGCGGATCCTCTGATGCCTGTCTCCACTTCGCCCCCCGAGGAGGGCGTGGCCGTCGTCACCGTCGACTACGCACCGGTCAACGCCCTTCCGGTGCACGGGTGGTTCGCCCTGGCGGACGCGGTGCGCGCCGCGGGCCGCGACCCCGAGGTGCGCTGCGTGCTGCTCGCCGCCGAGGGCCGGGGGTTCAACGCGGGCGTGGACATCAAGGAGCTGCGCCGCGACCCCGGCCACGGCGCGCTGCTCGGCGTCAACCGCGGCTGCGCGGAGGCCTTCGCGGCGGTGTACGACTGCGCGGTCCCGGTCGTCGCGGCCGTCCAGGGCTTCTGCCTGGGCGGCGGCATCGGCCTCGTGGGCAACGCGGACGCGATCGTGGCGAGCGACGACGCCACGTTCGGCCTCCCGGAGCTGGACCGCGGCGCGCTCGGCGCCGCCACGCACCTGGCCCGTCTGGTCCCCCAGCACCTGATGCGCGCGCTGTTCTACACCTCGCGCACGGCCACCGCGGCCGAGCTGCACGCGCACGGCTCGGTGTGGCGGGTCGTGCCGCGCGCCGACCTGCGCGCGGCGGCCCTCGCCCTCGCGCGCGAGATCGCCCGCAAGGACGGCACGCTGCTGCGCCTGGCCAAGGCCGCGATCAACGGCATCGACCCGGTGGACGTGCGCCGCAGCTACCGCTTCGAGCAGGGCTTCACCTTCGAGGCGAGCCTGAGCGGCGTGGCCGCCCGCGTCCGCGACGGCAGCGTCGGCGACGGCTTCGGCGCGCCCGCCGCGCCGTCCGAGAGTTCCGTACCGGCCGGGGAGGACACGGCATGAGCGATCCAGCGGACACCCCTCAGGCCCGGCGCGGCCGGGACAAGACCATGACGCCCGAGGACGTCGTGCGGCGCCTGGAGAGCGGGATGACGCTCGGCATCGGCGGCTGGGGCTCGCGCCGCAAGCCGATGGCGCTGGTCCGCGCCCTGCTGCGCTCGGACGTCACGGACCTGACCGTCGTGGCGTACGGCGGCCCGGACGTCGGCCTGCTCCTCGCCGCGGGGAAGGTCCGCAAGCTGGTCACTGCCTTCGTGACGCTCGACTCGATCCCCTTGGAGCCGCACTTCCGGGCGGCCCGCGAGCGGGGCGGCCTCGACCTGGTCGAGCTGGACGAGGCGATGTTCCTGCAAGGGCTCACCGCCGCCGCCCAGCGCCTGCCGTTCCTGCCCGTGCGCGCGGGTCTCGGCTCGGACGTCCTGCGGGTCAACCCCAAGCTGCGCACGGTCACGTCGCCGTACGAGGACGGGGAGGAGCTCGTCGCCGTCCCGGCCCTGCGCCTGGACGCGGCCCTGGTGCACCTGAACCGCGCGGACCGCCTGGGCAACGGCCAGTATCTGGGCCCCGATCCGTACGTCGACGACCTGTTCTGCGAGGCGGCCGACGCGGCGTACGTGTCGTGCGAGCGCCTGGTCGACTTCGGTGCGCCTGCGGACGGCGCCGCTCCGGCCCCCGCCACGGCCTCCCCCGCCTCCGGCGCCTCCGCTGCCTCCCCGGGGCTGACGGCTGCCTCCCCCGGGCCGGCGCATCAGGCGGCACCCCAGACCCTGCTCGTCTCGCGGCACAGCGTGACGGGCGTGACCGAGACCCCAGGGGGCGCGCACTTCACCTCGTGCGTGCCGGACTACGGCCGTGACGAGCCCTTCCAGCAGGCGTACGCCACGGCGGCGGCCGCCCCCGACGCCTGGGCGGAGTTCCACGACCGCTTCCTGTCCGGCGACGAGGAGGACTACCGACAGGCCGTCCGGACCTGGCACAAGGAGCAGCCATGACGCACACCACGACCGCCGTCACCCGCGCCGAGTACTGCGTGATCGCCTGCGCCGAGGCGTGGCGCGGCGACGGCGAGGTCCTGGCCGCGCCCATGGGCACCGTCCCCACGCTCGCGGCCCGGCTCGCGAAGCTGACGTTCGCCCCGGACCTGCTGCTCACGGACGGCGAGGCCCTGCTCATCGGGGACGTGCCCGCGCTCGGGGAGCGCTCGGCGGTGACGGAGGGCTGGCTGCCGTTCCGCCGCCATCTGACGATGGTGATGGGCGGGCGGCGGCACGTGATGATGGGCGCGAGCCAGATCGACCGCTTCGGCAACCAGAACATCTCCTGTGTCGGCGACTGGCACCGCCCCACCCGGCAGCTCCTCGGAGTCCGCGGAGCCCCCGTGAACACGCTGAACAACCCGGTCAGTTACTGGATACCGAAGCACGCGCGGCGCGTGTTCGTCGAGAAGGTCGACATGGTCAGCGGCGTCGGCCACGACCGCGCCGCCGCGGCGGGCCCTTCCGCGACCCGCTACCACGACCTGCGCCGCGTCGTGTCGAACCTGGGCGTGTTCGACTTCGCCACGCCCGACCGCTCGATGCGCCTGGTGTCCGTCCACCCGGGCGTGCCGGCGGCGGAGGTCCGCGAGGCGACGTCCTTCGCGCTGCCCGTCCCCGACGAGCCGCCCCGCACCCGTGAGCCCGCACCGGCCGAACTGCGGCTGATCCGCGACGTCCTGGACCCCGGGCGGCTGCGCGAGCGCGAGGTCCGCCCATGACGGCGGCGCCGCTCCTGGAGACACCGCTGACGCGGCTCGTCGGCGTCCGGTACCCGATCGTGCAGACCGGCATGGGCTGGGTCGCGGGCCCCCGGCTGGTCACGGCGGCGGCGGACGCGGGCGCGCTCGGCGTCCTGGCCTCCGCCACGATGTCCCTGGATCAACTGCGTTCGGCGATACGGGAGGTGAGGTCCCGCACGTCCGCCCCGTTCGGCGTGAACCTCCGTGCGGACGCGGCCGACGCGCGCGACCGCGTCCGGCTCCTCATCGCCGAGGGCGTACGGGTCGCGTCCTTCGCCCTGGCCCCGTCCGAGGCCCTCATCGGGGAGCTGAAGGCGGCCGGAGTCGTCGTGATGCCGTCCGTGGGCGCCCGCAGACACGCCGAGAAGGTGGCGGCGTGGGGCGCGGACGCGGTCGTCGTCCAGGGCGGCGAGGGCGGCGGGCACACCGGTGACGTGGCCACGACCGTGCTCCTGCCGCAGGTCGTGGACGCCGTCGACATCCCCGTCGTGGCGGCGGGCGGCTTCCACGACGGCCGGGGCCTGGTCGCCGCCCTGGCCTTCGGCGCGGCGGGCGTGGCCATGGGCACCCGCTTCCTCCTCACGGCGGAGTCCCCCGTCCCGGACGCCGTGAAGGCCCGCTATCTGGCGGCCACGGTCAGGGACGTCACGCTGACCTCGCGCGTGGACGGCCTCCCGCACCGGATGCTCCGCACGGACCTGGTGACGTCCCTGGAGCGCTCCGGCCGCACCGTGACCCTGCTGCGCGCGCTGCGCCACGCGGCGGCGTTCCGCCGGATGTCGGGCCTGAGCTGGCCCGCCCTGGCCCGCGACGGCCGGGCCCTGAAGCGCGCCAAGCGACTGACCTGGCCCCAAGCCCTGCTCGCCGCGAACACCCCCATGCTCCTCAAGTCGGCCATGGTGGACGGCGACCCGGACCGCGGCGTCATGGCCGCGGGCCAGGTGGCGGGCGTCCTGGACGACGTCCCGACCTGCGAGGAGCTGATCGGGAGAATCATGGGGGAGGCCGAGGAGACGCTGAAGCGCCTGGAAGGGCCTTAGCCGCCGTGCCGTACGGCAGGGGCGGATTCCAGACCGTCACGCCCGTCACATCCGTCAAGCCCGTCGCGTCCGTCACGTCCGTCCGGCGTTCGCGGACGAGGCCGGAGGGCGATCGGCCCCGACCCCGAACCCGAACCCAGACCCAGACCCGGCCCCGGCCCCGGCCCCGGCCCCGCGAAACGCTAGACCGTCGCGAGGAACCGCTCGGCCTTGTCGGCCAGCCCGTCGGCCCCACAGCTGCGCGCCAGCGCGAGCCCGTGCTCCAGCTCCGCCACGCTGCCCGAGGCGACCCCGTACTCCACGCGCGCGACCGCGTGTTCGTACGCGCAGGGCGAGGCCTCCAGATACGCCACGGCCTTCGCGTAGAGCGCCACGGAGCGCGGTCCCGACGCCAGCGCGGCCTCGCACCGGAGCGCCTCGCCGATCGCCGTGTCCGTGCCGAACCGCTCGGCCTGCACGCGCGCGTCGGCGACCAGGTCGGCGGCGCGCCGCGGGTCCTCGTCGGCCAGGGCCCGCGCCAGGTCGTACGCCCACGGCGCGAGCACCGTGTTGTACTGGCCGCGCGCGGTCAGCGCCTTGGCGGTGGCCTCCAGTTCGTTGAGGCCCTCCTCGCGGCGGCCGAGGGCGAGCAGGAGCCTGCCGCGGACGGACATCGCGTCGGGGACGTAGATCGTGGAGGCGTTGGGCGGCGCGAAGCCGTAGCGGTCGGCCACCGCGCTGGCCTGCTCGGCGTGGCCGCGAGCGAGCAGCGTGTCGATGAGCATGCTGGCCGCCTCCCAGTGCATCGGGAGCCCGCCCTGGCCCACGCGGTCGGCGAGCCGCAGGCTCTCGCGCAGCGACTTCTCGGCGTCCCTGAGCCGCCCGCGCCTGCGGTACACATAGCCGAGGAAGGCATGCGCGAGGGCGAGGTGGCCGCCGCTCCAGCCCGCCGTCTCGTACGCCTTGACGGCCTCGGTGAACAGGCTCTCGGCGCGGTCGAGCCGGTCGGCGAAGGCGTACGAACCGCCGAGCATCAGGCGCAGTTCGAAGCTCCACTCGGCGTCGGTCCAGCCGAGCCCGGGTGCGAGGCGGCCGTTGACGAGGGCGCGGTCGCAGAGCTCGACGACCTCTTCGGCGTTCTCACCGCGGGTCATCGCGTCGAAGGCGCGCAGGATGAGCAGGGCGCGCTCGGCGTTGTCGCGCCCGGCGAGGGGTCCGGCGAGGGCGGCGAGCCTGCGCGAGCGCCCCGGTGCGTCCTCCTCGCCCGCGTGGATGCCCTCCCACATGAAGTGCACGGCCTGGAGGCGGAGCCGGTCGGTGCCCGCGGGCAGCCGCGCGGCCTCCTCGGTGATGGCGCGCAGGCCGTCGCCGAGCTGGTCGTTGTGCACGAGGGCCTGCGAGAGGCGGCACACGGCGTCGACGCGCAGCTCCTGGCTCAGGCCGCTCATCGACAGGGCCTCGCGCAGATGCCCGATGGTGGTGACGGGCGAGGTGAGCAGGGTGGCGCAGCCGAGTTCGTAGAGCACGCGGGCGTGTACGTCGGGCCGGGGCGGCTCGCGCAGGGCCCGCTCCAGACAGCGCCGGGCGGCGTCGGGCGCGCCGACCGCGAGGTGCTCGGTGGCGGCCTCGCGCAGCTGCTCGACGAGCTCGGGATCGTCGTCCGGGATGACTTCGAGCAGGTGCCGGGAGGCCGCTGCGGCGCCGCGCCCGGAGCGGGTGACCGCCCAGGCGGCCTGGCCGTGCATCGCGGTGCGGGTGGCAGGCGGGATGGAGTGGTACACGGCGTGGGCGATCAGCGGGTGCACGAACTCCAGGCCCTCTTCGCCACCGGTCACGATCCGGGCGGTGCGCAGCCGCTCGGCGCACCGCTCGGCCGTGTCCCTGCGCAGTCCGGCGAGGGACGCGGCGAGGTCGACGGAGATCGCGGAGCCGAGGATGGCGGCGGCCCAGGCAAAGCGGGTGACGTCGGTGCCGAGCTCTTCGAGGCGGGCGACGAGGCCGCGGCCGCGGGCGGAGCGGTTCAGGGCGCGCAGTTCGGCGGCCGAGCTCTCCACCGGTTCGAGCTCGCAGTCCTGCACCTTGGCGAGGAGCTCCACGGACTCGTACGGGTTGCCGTCGGTGACGGCCCAGACCTCGCGGCAGAACGGGCCGTCCGCGTGCTCGCCGAGCGTGGCGCGGGTGAGCCCGGCCGTGGCGTCCGGGGTGAGCTTGCGCAGCTGGGTCGCCGGGCGGGCGGCGGCGCCGATGCGCGCGAGGTGGTGGACGCTGTCGCCCTCGGCCTCGCCGGGGCGGTAGGCGACCACGACGAGCACCGGCAGGTCGTCCAGGCGCTCGGCGAACGCGGCGAGCCAGTGCAGCGTCTCCTGGTCCGCCCAGTGCGCGTCGTCGACGAGCAGCACCAGCGGCCAGTGGAGATGGGCGAGGCGGGAGACCACCGCGATCAGGCCGTCGCACACGGCTTGCGGCTCGGGCCTGCCGCCACCGGGCTCGGCTATGCCGAGGGCGGGGCCCGCGATCTCGTACCAGTCGCCGAGGTACTCACGGGCCTCGTCGGGGGTGAGGGCCACGAGGGCGGGCTGGAGGAGCTGTCGTACGACGTTGAAGGGCACGGTTTTGAGGGTCGGGCCGCCGCGTGCCGCCCATACGGTGGCCCGGCCGTGGGCGATGCGACGGACTTCGGCCATGAGCGCGGTCTTGCCGAGTCCGGCTTCACCGCTGAAGACGAGCAGGCCGCCCTCGGTCGTCATGTCCGAGCACAGTCCGGACACGGCCCGCTCGGCCGCGCCGATTTCCTCGTCGCGCTCCCACAGCGGGGCCCAGGTGCCACCTCCGGGCCGTCCCTGCGTCATCGCGCTACCTCCCGGGGTCGCTCAATCGACGTACAGAACTTGAGACTAGCCGGGCCGGGGCCGCCGCGGAGCGAGGTCCGGCCAGCTCCTCCCGCACGGGTGACAGACGGTCATATGCCAGGCCACCTGCCGGGTACGGGTGCGGCGCGCCGGGGCGGCACCCGGGACGGCGCGCGTCGGCGGGCCGCGCGGTCACAGCCGTTCGATGACGGTGACGTTGGCCTGGCCACCTCCTTCGCACATCGTCTGGAGGCCGAACCGGCCGCCGGTGCGCTCCAGTTCGTGCAGGAGCGTCGTCATCAGGCGGGCACCGGTGGCACCGAGGGGGTGACCCAGGGCGATGGCACCGCCGTTGACGTTGACCCTCTCCGGGTCGGCGCCGGTCTCCCGCAGCCAGGCGAGCACGACGGGTGCGAACGCCTCGTTGATCTCGACGAGATCGATGGCGTCGAGCGTCATGCCGGTCTTCTTCAGGGCGTGCGCGGTGGCCGGAATGGGGGCGGAGAGCATGCGGATCGGGTCCTCGCCGCGCACGGAGAGGTGGTGGACGCGGGCGCGGGGGGTCAACCCGTGGTCCCGCACCGCCCGTTCACCGGCGATGAGCAGGGCGGCGGCCCCGTCGGAGACCTGGGAGGAGCAGGCGGCGGTGATGCTGCCGCCCTCCATGACGGGGGCGAGGGCCGCCATCTTCTCCGGGGTCGTGTCGCGGCGCGGGCCCTCGTCGGCGACGACGTCTCCATAGGCCGCGGTCTCGCGGTCGAAGCGGCCTTCGTCGAGGGCGCGCAGGGCGCGCCGGTGGGAGCGGAGCGCGAACTCCTCCATGTCCCTGCGGGATATGCCCCACTTGTCGGCGATCAGCTGGGCGCCGTGGAACTGGTTGACGGGCCGGTTCCCGTAGCGGGCGCGCCAGCCCTCGCTGCCCGCGAAGGGGCCCTCGGTGAGCCCGAGGGGCTCGGCCGCCTGCCGGGAGGCGAAGGCGATGGGGATCATCGACATGTTCTGCGTGCCGCCCGCGACGACGAGGTCCTGGGTGCCGGAGAGGACGGCCTGCGCGGCGAAGTGCAGGGCCTGCTGGGACGATCCGCACTGCCGGTCGACGGTCACTCCGGGCACCTCCTCGGGGAGCCCGGCCGCGAGCCAGCTGGTGCGGGCGATGTCCCCGGCCTGCGGCCCGACCGCGTCGAGACAACCGAAGACGACGTCGTCGACGGCGGCGGGGTCGACGCCGCTGCGCTCCATGAGCGCGGTGAGCACATGGGCGCCGAGGTCGGCGGGGTGCGCGGCGGCGAGGCCGCCGCCGCGCTTGCCGACGGGCGTGCGGACCGCCTCGACGATGAAGGCCTCGGCCATGGCTGCGTACTCCTCGCGTGACGGGCGCCGCGCGGCGGCGCGGGGCTAGGCGCGGACGGCGATGCCGTCCAGGACCATCGACAGGTACTGGCGGGCGATCTCCTCGGGGCTGTGGCCGCCGCCCGGCCGGTACCAGGACGCGGCGACCCAGACGGTGTCGCGCACGAACCGGTAGGTGAGGCGGACGTCCAGGTCGGCGCGGAAGGCGCCGTCGGCGACGCCCCGTTCGAGCGTGGTGAGCCAGGTCTTCTCGAAGCGCCGCTGGGACTCCAGGAGGTACTCGAAGCGGGTCTGGGTGACCAGGTGGCGGGACTCCTTCTGGTAGATCGCGACGGCCGCGCGGTGCCGGTCGATCTCCCGGAAGGACTCGGTGACGAGGGCCTCCAGGGTCTCGCGCGGGCCGAGCGGCGCGGCCAGGACCGCGTCGTACCCGTCCCACAGCTCCGTCAGGAACGTCCGCAGGATCTCTTCGAGCATCGACTCCTTGGAGTCGAAGTGGTAGTAGAGGCTGCCCGCGAGCATGCCCGCGGCGTCCGCGATCTTGCGGACGGTCGTGGCGTTGTACCCCTGCTCGGCGAAGACCTCCGCGGCGATGCCGAGGAGTTCGGCGCGGCGCTCGGGCGAGGGCGGCACCGGGGGCTTCTTCGGCTTGCGGGCCGCGGGGGACGCGACGGGGCTCTTGGTCGGCTGTTTCTGGGTCGGCACGGGCTCATTCTCCGCCTAGGGGTGCTGGCTGCTGACGGAGACCGTCTCGCCCGTCATGTACGAGGAGTAGCCGCTGGCGAGGAAGACGATGACGTTGGCTATCTCCCAGGGCTCGGCGGCCCGCCCGAAGGCCTCGCGCGCGGTGAGCTCGTCGAGCACGTCGGCGGTGGTGACCTTGGCGAGGTGGGGGTGCAGGGCGAGGCTCGGCGCGACCGCGTTGACCCGGATGCCGTGCGGGGCGGCTTCCAGGGCCGCGCAGCGGGTGAGGGCCATGACGCCCGCCTTGGCCGCGGCGTAGTGCGCCTGGCCCTCCTGGGCGCGCCAGCCGAGCACCGATGCGTTGTTCACCACGACGCCGCCCGTGCCGGTGGCGCGCAGGCGGCGCAGGGTGGCACGGATGCAGCGGAACGTGCCGGTCAGTGTGGTGTCGACGACCTTGTGCCACATGTCGTCGGTCATGTCCGTGAGGGTGGCGGTGCCCCCCAGGCCCGCGTTGTTCACCACGATGTCCAGGGCTCCGTGGCGCCGCTCGGCGAGGTCGAGGAGGGCGGTCACGTCGGACTCGTCGGTCACGTCGCAGCGGACGCCGTCGACGCGGTCGGGGCCGAACTCGTCCGCGAGCGCGGCCGTCGCCTCCTCGGTGCGGCGGGCGTGCGCGTCGCCGATGACGACGCGGGCCCCCTCCTCCAGGAAGCGGCGTGCGGTGGCCGCGCCGATGCCCGCGCCGGCCGCCGCGGTGACGACGGCGGAGCGGCCGGTGAGCAGACCGTGCCCCGGCACGTACGGCGGCGCTGCCATGGGCGATTCCCCCGATCGAGTGCTCGACGGCTGACCGCTCCCACGATAATCTACCAAACACTTGTTAGGGAAGAGCGGACGGGTGGGCCAGAGACGGGAGCAGGGCGATGGACCTCGACTTCACCCCGGAGGAAGAGGAGTTCAGACTGCGGGCCCGCGCCTGGCTCGCCGCGCACGTCCCCCGCGCTCCGCTGCCGTCCCTGGAGACCGCGGAGGGCTTCGCCGCCCACCGCGCCTGGGAGGGCACGCTGGCGGCGGGCCGCTGGTCGGTGGTGTCCTGGCCCGAGGAGTTCGGCGGGCAGGGGGCCGACCTCGTCAAGTGGCTCCTCTTCGAGGAGGAGTACTACGCGGCGGGCGCCCCCGGCCGCGTCTCGCAGAACGGCATCAGCCTCCTGGCCCCCACCCTCTTCGACCACGGCACCCCTCAGCAGCGCGCCCGGGTCCTGCCGCCGATGGCGCGCGGCGAGGTCATCTGGGCCCAGGCCTGGTCGGAGCCGGAGGCCGGGTCGGACCTCGCGGCGCTGCGCTCCACGGCCCGGCCCGCGCCCGGCGGCTGGCGCCTGAGCGGGCAGAAGACGTGGTCGTCGCGGGCCGCGTTCGCCGACCGTGCCTTCGGCCTGTTCCGCAGCGACCCGCGCGCGGAGCGGCCGCACCAGGGGCTCACCTACGTCATGTTCCCGCTCGACGCGCCCGGCGTCACCATCCGCCCCATCGGCCGCCTCGACGGCAAGCCCGCCTTCGCCGAGGTCTTCCTGGACGACGTGTTCATCCCCGAAGAGGACGTGATCGGCGCCCCCGGCGACGGCTGGCGCATCGCCATGGCGGCCACCGGCGACGAGCGCGGTCTGGCCCTGCGCTCCCCCGGCCGCTTCCTCGCCACCGCCGACCGCCTCGTCCGGCTCTGGCACGCCCACGGCGACCCCGCCGACACCGCGCTGCGCGACCGGGTGGCGGACGCGGTCATCGGCGCCCGCGCGTACCAGCTCTTCACCTGGGCCCACGCCGCGCGGGCGGAAGCGGGCGAGAAGCTCGGCGCCCACTCCAGCCTGAACAAGGTCTTCTGGTCGGAGTACGACATCGCGGTGCACGAGGCGGCCCTCGACCTCCTCGGCGCGGACGGGGAGTTGACGGACACCGGCGAGCCCCCCGGCTCCGACCCGGCCGCCCCGGACCCAGCCGCCGCGGATCCGGCCGCCCCGGACCCCGCGCCCTGGACGGAGGGGTACGTCTTCTCCCTCGCCGGCCCCATCTACGCGGGGACGAACGAGATCCAGCGCGACATCATCGCCGAGCGCCTGCTCGGCCTCCCCAAGGGGCGGCGCTGATGAGGTTCCTTCTGGACGACGAGCAGCGGGCGTTCGCCCGGACGCTTGACGGCGTGCTGAAGGCCGCGGACACCCCGGCGGTGGCAAGGGCCTGGGCCGCGGGGGACCACGCGCCCGGGGCTGCGGTGTGGCGACGCCTCGCGGACGCGGGGGTGTTCGCCCTCGCGGCGGCCGAGGAGTTCGAGGGCGTGGGGCAGTTGCCCGTCGACACCGCCGTCGCCTTCGTGGAGCTGGGGCGGCACGCCGTCCCCGGGCCGCTGGTCGAGACCGTGGCCGCGGCCGCGCTCCTTTCCCGCCTCGCCGAGCTGGGCGTGCCGGGGCCCGCGAAGCGGCTGCTGCCACCCCTGGTGACGGGCGAGGCGCGGGCGACCCTCGCCCTCGCCGACACCGGGCCGTACGTCCTCGACGCGGACGCCGCCGGTCTCGTCCTGGCCGTCGACGCCGGGCGGCTGCGGCTCGCCCCCGGCCACGCGCGCGTGCGGGCCTCCCTCGACCCGGCGCGGCGGCTCGCGCGGCCGCTGCCCGGCGGGGAGGTGCTCGCGTCCGGGCCCGCGGTGGTGGCGGCGGCGCGGTGGGCCCTGCGCTGGGCGGCGCTCACCACCGCGGCGCAGTGCCTCGGTGTGGGGCAGGCGCTGCTCGACCGCACGGTGGCGCATGTGCGGCAGCGGACGCAGTTCGGGGTGCCGGTCGGGTCCTTCCAGGCCGTCAAGCACCGCCTCGCGGAGGTGCTCGTGGGGCTCGAGTTCGCGCGGCCCCTGGTGTTCGGCGCGGCGGTGTCGCTCGGCGCGGAGGAGGCCTGGGGGGACGTGGCCGCCGCCAAGGTCTGCGCGGCCGAGTCCGCGTACCGCTCGGCGCGGGCCGCGCTCCAACTGCACGGCGCCATCGGGTACACCGCCGAGTACGACATATCCCTCTGGCTCCTCAAGGCCCGCGCCCTGCGGGGCGCCTGGGGAGGCCCGGGCCAGTGGCGCGCCCGGGTGGTGCCCCCGCCGCCCTGACCCCTCGCGGCCTCCGACAGGCGCACCGGCGCGGCGAAAGGGGGCACGCGGCGGCGCGGGGCGGTCCCTGACGCGCGGGGGAATTCAAGCCGGTCCGGCGACGCGGGACGCGTGCGTCGGCGCCGCGGCGGGGCGGTCGCGGCGGCGCCGCGGAACGGGCGGGCGGTCAGGGAAGGCATGGCTGCCCTGAGGTTGTGCGCGGGCACAGAGGCGGGCGGAAAGGGCGGGTGAGTGGGGGGAATTGAGCCTGGCGGGCCAGGGCGGCTGGATGGGGCCCGGTGAGGTGCGGGCATAGTGGGAGGGACCCGGGCCCGGCGCACGGGCTGGCCGAACCGGAAAGAGGAGACTTCGCGTGCGTGTGATCGGCCTGATGTCCGGCACCTCCTACGACGCCATCGACGCCGGCGCCGTCGACCTCACCCTCGACGGCGACCGCCTCGTCATGACCCCCCTGGGCCTCATCAGCCGCGGCTACGACGACGCGCTCCGCTCGGCCCTGGCCACCGCCCTGCCCCCGGCGACCACCAGCCTGGCCGACGTCTGCCGCCTCGACACGCTCATCGGGCAGGCCTTCGCCGCGGCGGCCGTGGAGGCGGACCGGGAACTGTGCGACGGCCGCGCCGAGTTGGTGGCCTCGCACGGCCAGACCGTCTACCACTGGGTGGCGGACGGCCAGGTGCGCGGCACCCTGCAGATCGGGCAGCCCGCGTGGATCGCGGAGGCCACGGGGCTCTGCGTGGTCGCGGACTTCCGCCCGCGCGACGTGGCCGCGGGCGGCCAGGGCGCTCCCCTGGTGAGCCTGGTCGACCAGATGTGGCTGCGCGGCAGGCCGGGCACGCCCGTGGCACTGAACCTGGGCGGCATCGCCAACATCACCGCCCCCGACGGCACCGCCTTCGACACGGGCCCGGCCAACGCGCTGATCGACGCGGCGGTGCGGGAGCTCACGCCGCAGGGCCGCGCGGCCCATCTGCCGTTCGACAGGGACGGGGAGCTGGCCGCGCGCGGCACCGTGCACGAAGGCCTGCTCGCCCGGCTGCTCGCCGAGCCGTACTACGCGCTGCCCGCGCCCAAGACGACGGGCAAGGAGCTGTTCCATCCGGCGTATCTGCGCGAGGCCCTGGCGGGCCTCGGACCGCTGGGCGCCGAGGACGTGGTGGCGACGCTGACGCGGCTCACGGCCGTGACGGTCGCCGACGCGGTGCGCACGACCGGGGCCACGGAGGTCATCGCCTCCGGCGGCGGGGTCCGCAACCCCACGCTCATGGCGATGCTGCGGTCCGAGCTGGGCACGGCCGTGCCGGTCCGCGGCTCCGACGACCTCGGTCTCCCCTCGGCGGCCAAGGAGGCGTACGCCTTCGCCGTCCTGGGCTTCCTGACGGCCCACGGCCTGCCCGGCACGGTGGCGGCGAGCACCGGAGCCCGACACCCGAGCGTGCTCGGCTCCCTCACCCCGGGCCGCGCGGGCTTCCGCCTGCCGACCCCCACGGAGGCGGGCGCACCCACACGGCTCGTGGTGAACGGACACGCGCACTGAGCGGCCGGGCACGCGCGGGCCGGGGCCGGGCGGTGGGCAGAGACCTGCGGCGGCCCCTCGTACGCCATCGCCCAGAGCCCCGCCTGCCGCACCGCGGCCGAGCCCGGCGCCGGGCAGCAACCCGCGACGGACAGAGGCACGCGGCAGGCGCGGCGACGCGCAGGGGCGGAGACCGGCAGCGGGCAGGGCCCCCTGGCGGCCGGGCACCCGCAACGGGCGCTCGCACCACATCCCCGGGAACCCAGCCACCGCACCGTGGCGGAGACCGGCGAAGGACAGCAACGCGCGACGGACGGAGGCACGCGGCAAGCGCGGCGACGCGCAGGGGCGGAGACCGGCAGCGGGCAGCGGCCCGTAGCGGACAGGGACCGGCGGCAGCCGCTCGCACACCGGCCCGGTAGCCCCGGCCACCGCCTCGCACGGCACGGCACCGCCAAGCACCGCGCCGCCAAAGGGAAGCACTCCGGCCACCGTCTCCCGCCCGGCCCGGGCATATGCGTGCGACAGGGGCGAATCCCCGTCGCCCGGCCGGAGTTGGCCTGATCCGGTGGACCCCCTCTCATCGGGCTTTCAGGCGGGGCCCATACGCTGACGCCCATGACGCACGCGACTCCTCCCGGCTGGTATCCGGACCCCGGGCAGACCCCTGGCGCCCCGCCGTCCGAGCGGTGGTGGGACGGGAACACGTGGACGGATCACGTCCGTGCGCCGGGCGGGGGCGGCTTCCCCACCCCCGGCTACTCCGTCCCCGGCCCGCCGGCCCCCGGCTACCCCCAGCAGCCGCCGGGCCCGCCCCGGCGCCGCGTACGTACGGCGATAGGCGTGGTCGTCGCCCTCGCGGTGCTCGCGGGCATCGGAGGCGGGATCTACGCGCTGACCGCCGACGGCGACGACGACAAGGACGGCGCCAAGGCCCCGGCCCCGTCGGCGTCCTCGAAGCCCGGCCCGAAGGACGACGGCAAGAGCGAGGGGCCCGAGGAGTCGCCGTCGCCAGGACCGTCCGGACCGTCCGAAGGCCCCCGGACCGAGGAGGGGTACGCCACCGACGGCGCGAGCGGCATCAGCATGCCCGTCCCCGACGGCTGGGAGGGCCAGTCCAGCGGCGTCGGCGCGGGCGTGACGACCGGCAAGTACCCCTGCCCCGGCGACTCCGCCAAGCAGTGCGTGCGCGGCGGCGCCTTCTCCTCGCCCGCGGTCCGCATGAAGATAACCGCGTCGACGCCGGAGGCCGCCGCCAAGGCCGACATCAAGAAGAACGCCGCGGAGTCCTACGGCGGCGCGATCTACGGCGGCGCCCCGAAGTCGCACGACCAGCTCGCCTCGAAGGCGGTCACGGTGGCCGGGCAGAAGGGCTATCTGGTCCGCTGGAAGGTCGACGCGCGCAAGGGCCCCGACGGCTACGTCCAGTCGCTCGCGTTCAAGTCCCCGGCCGACGGGATGACGATGGTCCTCGTCCGCTTCGGCATCGACATCCACGACGACGCACCGCCCCTGTCGTCCATGGACGAGATCACCAAGGGCATCAAGAAGGCCCGCGGCGGCGGGGGCGGCGACGGACAGCAGGTCCAGGCCCCCGCGAGCGGCCGGGAGCGGTAGGAACCGCCCCGCCGAGGGACCGACGGCGCAAGCCCTCGCGGGCGCGCCGGTGGCCGGAACCACCGCCGGGCGGGCCGATCACGATCGGCCCGCCCGGCGGTGGTGGCGCGCCGCCCCCGTCCCCACGGTGCGGCGCGGGCGGGCCCCGGTCCGGTCATCCTCCGGCCCCGGGCCCACGCTTCAGTCGGCGGCGGCGCCGCCCGCGAGTCCGAGGACGGGCAGCAGCACCGCGTCCACGAACCGCGTCAGATACTCCGCGTCCGCGTTCTTGCCCTCCAGCATCGGGCGCACCCGCAGCACGCCGAAGAGCTGCGCGGCCACGAACTCCGTCGCCGGATGGTCCGCGGGCAGCTCGCCGCGGTCGACGCCCCGCCGGACGATGGCGTCGATCGCCTGCACCTCCGGCTCCACGAGCGCCTCGCGCAGCGCCCGCTGGAGGTCCTCGTCCTGCTGGACGGCGTGGCTGAGCGCCTGCACCAGCATCGTGTCGCGCTCGCTCCAGGCCGCGGCCGAGCGCGCCGCCTCCCGCAGGTCACCGGCGACCGAGCCGGTGTCGATGCCCGCGAACCGCACACAGCGGTTGGCGCGCAGCGCGGCGGCCACGAACTGGGGCTTCGTCTTCCACTGGCGGTAGAGCGTGGACTTGCTGCACCGGGTGGCGGCGGCGACGCCCTCCATGGTCACGGCCTCGTAGCCGCACTCGCGGAGCTGCTCCAGGACGGCGTCGTAGAACTCCTGCTCGCGCTCGGGCGTGAGCTTGGAGCGGCGCGAGGCGGACGCCTGGCCGCACCCGTGCTCCCGTACCGGTTCCCGCGACGTCATGGCTCTTCACTCCTCGGTGGGGGCGGCCCGCCGTGGCCACCTTATCGATACGCCAGTGTACCGGTACGCCTCCGTATCGGTACACTGGCGTATCGATGTGTGCGTTCAGGGGTGCCCACATCACCGCACCACCCAGTCGTCACGTAAAGGGGCCGGGGCATGGAAGCCCGCGAATCCCGCACCGAGGCCGCCGCAGGGGAGCCCGGGATACCCCCGGGGCCGCCGGGGGCAGCCGCCGCACCGCCGGTCGCGGCGGCCGGGCGCACCGCCGCCCGGCCGCCCCTCGTCCGCGAGCTCCTCCTCGTCGTGGGGCTCTTCCTCGTCTACAAGTTCGGCAGGCAGCTCGCGAACGGCCACACCGGCGAGGCGCTCCGCAACGCGCACCGCGTCTGGGACGCCGAGCGGACCCTGCGGCTGCCCGGCGAGGGCCTCGTCCAGGACGCGCTGCTGCACGGCGACGGCCTCGTACAGGTGGCGAACACCTACTACGCGGCCGTGCACTTCCCGGCGACGCTGCTCTTCCTGGTGTGGCTGTATCTGCGCCGGCCCCGGCACTACGTGTGGGCGCGGCGCGTCCTCGCCGTGCTCACCGCCGCCGCGCTCGCGCTGCACCTCGGCTTCCCGCTCGCGCCGCCCCGGCTGCTGCCCGCGGCCCACCTCGTGGACACCGCGCAGGTGTACGGCCCTTCCGTGTACGCGGCGAAGCCCGCGGCCGACACCATGGCCAACCAGTTCGCGGCCATGCCGTCGCTGCACTTCGGCTGGGCCCTGATGCTGGCGATCGGCCTGATCGTGGCGACCGGCTCCCGCTGGCGCTGGCTGTGGCTGCTGCACCCGCTCGTCACGCTCCTGGTGATCGTCGGGACCGCCAACCACTACTGGCTCGACGCGCTCGCGGCCGCCGCGCTGCTTGGGATCGCGCTGGCCGTCGTCCGGCCGCCGCGCCCGGCGCGTTCACGGGTGGTCCGCCGCTCCGTGCCCGCACCGGCCCCCGCCCCCGATCCGGTCCCCGTCCCCGTTCCCGTTCCCGCCGGCTCCGGAGCCGGGCGGTGAGCGCCACCCTGCTGGCCGTCGCGCTCTCTCTGGTGTCGGCCGTCGCGTACGCCGCCGCGGCCGTGGCCCAGGAGCGCCTGGCCGCGCGCCTCACGGACAGCGGGCCCCGGGTGCTCCGGCTGCTCGGCAGCGGGGCGTGGTGGGCGTCCGTCGGACTCAACGCGTCCGCCGCGCTGCTGCACGTCGCGGCCCTGAAGTACGGGCCCCTCACGCTGGTGCAGCCGCTCGGTGCGCTCACCCTGGTCGCCGCCGTGCCGCTGGGGGCGCGCCTGGCCGGGCGGCGCGTCACCCGCCTGGAGTGGCGCGGCACGGGGCTCACCCTGATCGGCCTGGGCGCGCTGCTGCTCACCGCTTCGGGCCCGGCGCCCGACGACACCCTGACCCTGCCGGAGGCCGTGACGGTCGCCGCGGTGACGGCCGCCGTCATCGGGATGCTCTCCCGGCGCGGCGCCCGCTCCGGGCTGCGGCACGCGACAGCGTCCGGCTTCGCCTCGGGGGTCGCCTCCGCGCTCACGCAGACCGTGACGGTCGCGGCGACCGACACCTCCGGGCCGCTGTTCAGCGCGCGGGTGGTGGTCGTGGCGCTGCTCGTCGCGGCGTTCGCCGTGGGCGGTCTCTTCCTGTCGCAGACGGCCTACCGGGGCGGCCTGGGCGCGCCGCTCGCCGTGGTCACGCTGGCCAATCCGGTGGCCGCGTCCGCGATCGGCGTCGCGCTGCTCGGCGAGCGGCTGCGGGGCGGCGCGGGCGGGGTCGTCCTCGCGGCGGCGGGCGCGGCGCTCGCCGCGTACGGGGTGGTGCTCTTGACCCGGTCGCCACGGTCCCCCGCGCCCGTCGCCGGGTCGCTGCCGTCGATCCCGGGCCAGCCGGAGCCCGCGGAGGCGCTGTCCGTCCGTCGCGGCTAACTCCTCCGGTACGCACGGAAGCGGCCGCGCTCCCTCCAGGGGAGTGCGGCCGCTTCCGTGTGTCCGTGGACGGTGCGCGTCAGCCGAGGCCGCGCGAGTCCTGCTTGAGGGCCGTGTCGACGGTCAGGGCCGTCGCCACCACCAGGCTCAGGAGCGGTTCCGGGAGCTGGAAGTGGATCTGGAGGACGTAGTTGTCCGCCGTCGTGAACATCGTCTTGGCGAGGCCTTCCCAGGTCTTGGTGATCCGGGCCACCTCGTTGTCGGTGTGGTCGACGATCGAGAAGTTCCAGGCGCGCCAGTTCTCCGCCTTGATGGCGCCGACCTGCTGGCCGTTGGCCATCATCGCGAAGTTGATCTTCCCGAAGACGTTCTGCTGGACGATCTCGCCGACCTGCTGGCCGTCCGGGCGCTCCACGACGACCCGCGACTTCATGAACTTGCGGGGGCGGGTCAGGCGCAGCTGCGGCTGGCCGTGGACGTCGCGGATCTCCAGCGTGTGCGTCATGAACTGGTCGAGGCTGGAGACGAAGCGGGCGACCTTCTTGAGCGCGCTCTGGTCGACCTGGGTGACCGAGCCGAGCTGGTTGCCCGCCTGGTCCATGACCTTGTACTCGTTGGTCAGCTCGATGAGCTTGGCCTTCTGGTTCACCACCAGGACCGGCTCGGTGAACAGGGTGCCGCCGCCCTGCGCGGTCGGCGTGATGCCCGCCTGCTGCTGGACCTGGCGCTGGACCTTCGCCGGGTCGGCCGCCGGGGCCGCCTGCTGCGGCGCGGCGAAGGGCGCCTGCTCGGCGACGGCCTGGGCGGGGGCCGCCGGTCCCGCCTGGGAGGGGACCTGCTGGCCGGGCGTGCCCTGCTGGGCCGCCGTGGTGTGGTCGGTCCACTGCGCGCCGTCCCACCAGCGGAGCAGCTGGGAGGCGCCCTGGGGATCCGGGTACCAGCCTGCAGGAGTGTTCGATTGCGTTGTCACCCGGGCACACTACCCCGCTCCCCTATGGGCTCCGCCAGCCCCGCGTTCCGCTCAGCGGAACGCCGCGAGCAGCACCTCCACGCACAACTCCCCGTCAGCTTCACGCACCGCCACCGTCCCCACCCGCCCCCGGGCAGGGCGGGTGAGGGGAAGAACGGTCGGCGCGACAGCGGTGGATCGCTCGGGGATCAGGCCGTCGTGAGGCCCGGGTCGCTGATGCCGGGGGTGCCGGTCTCCACGTGGCCTGCGAGGCGGCGCAGGAAGCCGGGGTCGGTGTCGGCGAGCACCGTCAGGTCGTACCAGCGCTTGCCGGCGCGCAGGTCGACCGTGTGGTGGACGGTCGCCCCGGGCGCGACCCGGACGGTGTCCTTGCGGCCTCCGTAGGCGTTCGTCACCGTGAGGGCGCAGGTCACGGGCCCGGCGTTGGTGAAGGTCAGCCGGATGTTGCCGGTGGCGCGGTCGTGGCGGGCTGTGACCTCGGGGCCCGCCTTCTTGCCGGGGCCCCTGAAGGTGCGCAGGAACCCGTTGGGGCCGTGGACGGACAGGTCGTGGCTGCCGCCCGAGTACGCCGAGTTCCAGGCGTCGGAGATCGTCTTCCCGGCCTCGGTGGTGTACGTCCAGGGCCCGTCGCCGCGGTTGCCGGAGCGGACGTGGAAGCAGACGCCCGCCGCGTCCCCGCCGCCGAAGGTGAGCCGGAGCTTGCCGTCGGCGGGCGTGGCCGCGGCGTCGACGAGCGGCGCGTACGGCAGCGGGCGGGTGCGCCGGGAGCCGGGCTCCTGCTTCGGCAGGGCCGGGCTCGCGGGCGCCTTGGGGAAGTAGTCGGGGTGGCGCGCGTGGTCCGGCGGCCGGTAGCCGGAGGTGTCGGGCAGCGCGGCCGGGGCGGTGTCCCTGCCCGTGAAGTCGAAGGCGGCGGTCAGGTCGCCGCAGACGGCCCGGCGCCACGGCGAGATGTTGGGCTCGCGCACGCCGAAGCGGCGCTCCATGAAGCGGATGATCGACGTGTGGTCGAACACCTGTGAGCAGACGAACCCGCCGGTGCTCCACGGCGAGACGACGACCATCGGCACGCGCTGGCCGAGGCCGTAGTGCCCGGCGGCGTACTGGGCGTTGCCGGGGAAGTGGTCGAGCGCGGTGGCGACGGTGGACAGGCCCTGGTTCGCCGAGGAGGGGACGTAGGGCGGCACGACGTGGTCGAAGTACCCGTCGTTCTCGTCGTACGTGAGGAACAGGGCGGTCTTCGCCCACACCTCGGGGTTGGCGGTGAGCGCGTCCAGGATCTGCGCGATGTACCAGGCGCCGTAGTTCACGGGCCAGTTGGGGTGTTCGCTGAACGCCTCCGGGGCGGCGATCCAGGAGATCTGCGGCAGCCGGTCCGCCTTGACGTCGGCCTTCAGGATGTCGAAGTAGCCGTCGCCCGCCTTGACGTCGGTGCCGGTGCGGGCCTTGTCGTAGAGGGGGTCGCCGGGCTTGGCGCCGCGGAAGGCGTTGAAGTAGAGCAGGGAGTTGTCGCCGTAGTTGCCGCGGTAGGCGTCGGGGATCCAGCCCCATTTGCCCGCCGCGTCCAGGCCGTCGCCGATGTCCTGGTAGACCTTCCAGGAGATCCCGGCCTTCTCCAGGCGCTCGGCGTACGTGGTCCAGCCGTAGCCCGCCTCCTGGTTGCCGAGGACGGGGCCGCCGCCGGTGCCGTCGTTGCCCACGTGTCCGGTGAGCATGTAGTAGCGGTTGGGGTCGGTGGCCCCCATGAACGAGCAGTGGTAGGCGTCGCAGATGGTGAAGGCGTCGGCGAGCGCGTAGTGGAAGGGGATGTCCCCGCGCGTGAGGTACGCCATGGTCCGCTCGGACTTGGCGGGGATCCACTGGTCGTACGCGCCGTGGTTGAAGGCCCGGTGGCCGCCCGCCCAGTCGTGGTCGAGCCCGGCGATGAACTGCATGCCCAGGTCGTCCGCGTCCGGGTGGAACGGGAGGACCTCCTTGGTGCCGCTCCTCTGGTGCCACACCGGCTTGCCGCCGGGCAGCGTCACCGGGCGGGGGTCGCCGAAGCCGCGCACGCCCTTGAGGGTGCCGAAGTAGTGGTCGAAGGAACGGTTCTCCTGCATCAGGACGACGATGTGCTCGACGTCCTCGATGGAGCCGGAGCGGCGCCGGGCGGGCAGGGACGCGGCGCGGCCGATGCTCTCGGAGAGGGCGGAGAACGCGGCGGTGCCGCCGGCGAGCTGCAGGAACCGGCGCCGGTTGAGTTCGGGCATGGGGAAGGGACCTCACGTGAAGTGGGGGGCGTGGGCGGATGCAGTGTGCCAAGGGAGTCAGGCTGACGGAAGAGGTGGGCGGTGCGATGACCCCCGCGTGACCGGACGGCCAACGTTGCGGCCCCGTGAACACTCCGCGGCCGGGGAATGCCCGCACGGCGGCCCGGCCTTGTGATCGTTGGTGCGGTGCCCGACGGTGCCCGGCGCCGCCCGACCCGTTCGCGGAGGAAGCGAGGAGCGCATGGCCAAGGCGTATGTGTACACCCGGCACGGCGGACCCGAGGTGGAGGCCCTCATCGACCGGGAGCCGCCACGGCCGGGCCCGGGACAACTGCTCGTGGCCGTACGGGCCGCGGGCGTCAACCCCGTCGACCACAAGCTGCGCGGCGGCTACCGCAGGCCGGGCCAGGCTCCCGCCGAACTGCCGGAGGTCCTGGGCAGCGAGGCGGCGGGCGTCGTGGCGGAGGTGGGCCCGGACGTCACCGGGTTCGCCGTCGGGGACCCGGTGTTCGGGTCCACGCTGACCGGCGGGTACGCCGAGTACACGCTGCTTCCGGTGGCGGTCGCCGCGCACAAGCCGCAGGGGCTTTCGTTCGCCGAGGCGGCGGCCCTGCCCGTGGCCGCCGCGACCGCGTACGACGGCGTCCGCCAGCTCGCCCTGCCCGCCGGGGCCACGCTCCTGGTCACGGGCGTCGGCGGCGGGGTCGGCGGCTTCGTGGCGCGGCTCGCCCGCCACGAGGGGCTGCGCGTCATCGGCACCGCGAGCGACGGCAAGAAGGAGTACGTCGAGTCGCTCGGCGTCACCCACGTCGCGCCGGGGCCCGACCTCGTGGAGCGGATCCGGGCCCTGGCGCCGGACGGCGTCGACGGCGTCTTCGACCTGGTCGGCGGCGAGCACCTGCGGACCGTCGCCGAGCTCGTGGCGGACCGCACGAAGCTGATCACCGCGGGCGGCAAGGGGATCGTCGGCGAACTGGGCGGCTCCCCCGTCGCCCGGGCCCGCACCGCCGAGGTCCTGGACGCGGTGGCCGCGCTCGCCGCGGCGGACGTGCTGCGTCCGCACATCACGGCGGTGTACCCGCTCGCACGGGCGGGCGAGGCCCTGCGGTCCGTCGAGTCGGGGCACGCGCGCGGCAAGGTCGTGATCGAGGTCGGGCAGTGACGGGCGGAACGCACCCCCCGGACAGCCGCGCGCACCCCCGGGACAGCGGCGCGCACCCCCTGGACAACCCCGGGCTCGCCTCCCTGACCGGCCCGCACGCCCGGTTCGCCGAGCGGCGCGGGCGCGTGGTGCGCTACCCCGTGGACGTCTCGCCCTGGCTCGGCCTCCCCGCCGAGCCGGACGCGGCGGACTGGGCTGACCTGGCGGCCTTCGCCGGGGCCGACGGGTCGGTGCCGCTGCCCGGCGTCGGCGCGCGGGTGCCCGCGGGCTGGGAGCTCACCTTCGACGTGCCGGGCGTGCAGCTCGTCGACGGGGGCGTGGCGGCCGCGCCCGACGCCGCCGCGGTGCGGCTCGGGCCCGCCGACGTGCCCGAGATGCTCGACCTCGTCGCGCGCACCCAGCCGGGTCCCTTCCTGCCCCGCACCGTCGAACTCGGCACGTATCTGGGCCTGCGGGAGGGGGGCGCGCTCGTCGCGATGGCCGGCGAGCGGCTGCGGCCGCCGGGGTTCACCGAGATCAGCGCGGTGTGCACCGACCCGGCGTACCGGGGGCGCGGGCTCGCCGCGCGGCTCGTGCGCGCCGTCGCCCACGGCATCCGGGAGCGCGGTGACACGCCCTTCCTGCACACCTCGGCGCGGAACACCGGGGCGATCCGCCTGTACGAGGCCCTCGGCTTCGAGCTGCGGCGCTCCCTCGCGTTCCGGGCGGCGCGGCCGCCGCTGCGGGCGACGGTGGCGGTGGCTGCGGCGGCAGGCACGGCTGCGGACTCGGCGGCGGAAAATGGGAGGACGACCGTCCGTTCCGGTTGATAACTTCCGGATCATGGAACCACTCGGCGAGAAAGAGATCCGCGCGTCCTTCGTGAACTGCTCCAAGGGCGAGGCGCGGCGCCTCGCGCTGCCCCCGGGGTTCGCCGAGACCCCCTGGGACGACCTTGACTTCCTCGGCTGGCGCGACCCCAAGGCGCCCGAGCGCGGCTATGTGGTCGCGCGGCGGCAGAGCGGGGCGGGCGAGCTCGTCGGGGTGGCGCTGCGGGCGTCCGCCGGGGCGCGCCGGAGCCTGCTCAAGTCCAGCATCTGTTCGGTGTGCGTGACCCCGCAGGCCGGGTCGGGGATCACCCTGTTCGTGGCGCCCCGCGCGGGCGAGGCGGGGCGCCAGGGGAATTCGGTGGGGCTCTACATCTGCGCCGACCTCGCCTGCTCGCTGTACGTACGGGGCAGGAAGACGTCGGCCCTGGCCCGGCGGTTCGAGGAGAGCCTGAGCCCGCAGGAGCAGAACGAGCGGACGCTCCGCAACCTCCACGGCTTCCTGGACCAGGTCAGCGCGACCGCCTAGTCACGTCAGATACGCCAGGGCGGGGTGGGCCTGCTGGTAGGCGGCGGTCAGGCGGCGCGCCACCGTGACCGAGTCGACCAGGGGGTGCAGGGCGAACGCCTTGACCGCCGCCGCGCGGGAGCGGCTCTCCACCGCCGTGAGCACCTCGCGCTCCACGGCCTTCACCGCGCAGACGAGCCCCACCGCGTGCCCCGGCAGCGGATCCACGGACACCGGGTGCGCCCCGCTCGCGTCGACGAGGCAGGGCGCCTCCACCACGGCGTCCGCGTCGAGCACCGGCAGCGTCGTGCGGTTGCGGACGTTGAGGATCAGCGTGGTCCGCTCGTCGCGGGCGACGGCCCGCATCAGGGCCAGGGCGACGTGCTCGTAGCCGCCGGACTCCAGGTCCTCCGCGGCCCGCTCCCCGGCCCCCGCCGCCTCCCGGCTCGCCGCCATGTACGTCGCCTCGCGTTCGGCGCGGGTGGCGTCCCAGGTCTCCAGGGCGGGCACCGCGGGGCCGCCGAGGGCGTCGTAGAACCGCGCCTGCTGGTCGCGCAGGAAGGCCCCGCGCGTCCGCTCGGCCCGCTGGTAGGCGGCGACGGCCTCACGGGTGAAGTAGTAGTAGTGCAGGTACTCGTTGGGGATCGCGCCCAGGGACTGGAGCCAGTCGGCGCCGAAGAGCTTGCCCTCCTCGAAGGACTCCAAGAGGTCCCGGTCGGCGAGCAGGCGCGGCAGCTCGTCGTGGCCGTCGACCCACAGGCCGCGCAGCCAGCCCAGGTGGTTGAGGCCCACGTAGTCGGCCCAGGCACGGTCCGGCGCGATCCCGAGGAGGCGCGCGACGCGGCGGGCCAGACCCACCGGCGAGTCGCAGATGCCGATGACCCGGTCGCCGAGGTGCCGGGACATGGCCTCGGTGACGAGCCCGGCGGGGTTGGTGAAGTTGATGACCCAGGCGTCGGGCGCGAGCCGCGCCACGCGCCGGGCGATGTCGAGGGCGACGGGCACGGTCCGCAGGCCGTACGCGATGCCGCCCGCGCCCACGGTCTCCTGCCCGAGCACGCCCTCGGCGAGGGCGACCCGCTCGTCGGCGGCGCGGCCCTCCAGACCGCCGACGCGGATCGCGGAGAACACGAAGTCGGTGCCGCGCAGCGCCTCGTCGAGGTCGGTGGTGATCCGCACCGGCGGGGCGTCCGGCACGCCCTCGGCCTGCTCGGCGAGCACCCGCGCGATCGCGCCGAGCCGCGCGGCGTCCACGTCGTACAGGACGACGTCGGTGACGCGGCCCTCCTCGTGGTCGTCGAGCAGCGCCCGGTACACCAGCGGTACGCGGAACCCGCCGCCGCCGAGAATCGTCAGCCTCACGTCTGCGCCACCTTGCCCTCCAGTCGCCCTGCGCCTCACAGGGCGCTCCCCTGAACTCCTACCACTTCAGCGGGGCGGCGCGCCGACCGCCCTGCCCGCCCACGGCGGCACCTGCTCGACGAGGCCCTCGTGCCGCTCCCGCACCGGCTCGGGGAACGGCACCGAACGGCCCCGCTCCCGGTCGACGTGCAGCGCGAGCAGCTCGCAGGTCGCGACGGGCTCGGCGTCCGGCGCGGGTACTGCCCCGGGCCCCTCGACGACGTACATCTCGTGGGCGAAGTGCAGCCGGCGCGCGAAGGAGCCGAGGACGCGGCTGCGGATCACCAGGTGGGCGCCCTCGGCGACCTGGCGCAGGAGCCGCACATGGGCCTCGACGGTCCAGAGGGTGGCACCCGTGGCGGCGCGGTAGTCGGCGTGCAGCCCCGTCGCCTCCGTCAGGCTGTCCGTGGCGGAGCCGAACGCCACGGAGTAGTGGGCCTCGCTCAGATGCCCGTCGTGGTCGATCCACTCGGGCGGCACGACCCGCCGGTACAGCGGCAGGTCGTGCCGGACTTCCCCGGTCATGCGCTCTCCTCACGGTTCGCTCCGGCGCGCGGCAGTTCGCACGGACGTTTGGGGCGCACCACACTTTCGCATCGGCGTATCACGCGATGGTGTGACCGCGGGCCCCGCGCCGCTTCGAGCGGCGCGCCGGGGGTAGTGCCTGGCTGCCGTACGCCCCCTTTTTTGAGGAGACCTCCGTATGCCGCGGCCGACACGCCCCTTCGAACTGCCGGACTTCTACATGGTGCATCCGGCACGCCTCAATCCCCATGTGGAAGAGGCGCGTTCGCACTCCCTGCGGTGGGCGCGCGGGATGGGCATGCTGGAGGGCTCGGGCGTCTGGGAGCAGGCGGACCTGGACGCGCACGACTATCCGCTGCTGTGCGCGTACACCCACCCGGACTGCGACGGCCGCGCGCTCTCGCTGGTCACGGACTGGTACGTGTGGGTCTTCTTCTTCGACGACCACTTCCTGGAGCTGTTCAAGCGCACCCAGGACCGCGAGGGCGGCAAGGCCTATCTCGACCGGCTGCCCGCGTTCATGCCGATGGACCTGGCGACGCCGGTGCCGAAGCCCACCAACCCGGTGGAGGCGGGCCTCGCGGACCTCTGGCGGCGCACGGTGCCCCACATGTCCCCCGACTGGCGCGCCCGCTTCGCGGAGAGCACCCGCAACCTCCTGAACGAGTCGCTGTGGGAGCTGTCCAACATCAACGCCCACCGGGTCGCCAACCCCGTGGAGTACATCGAGATGCGCCGCAAGGTGGGCGGCGCGCCCTGGTCGGCGGGGCTGATCGAGTACGCGACGGGCGCCGAGGTGCCGGCCGCCGTGGCGGACGCGCGCCCGCTGCGGGTCCTCAGGGACACGTTCGCCGACGCGGTGCACCTGCGCAACGACCTGTTCTCGTACCAGCGCGAGGTCGAGGACGAGGGCGAGCTGAGCAACGGCGTCCTGGTCCTGGAGACCTTCCTCGGCTGTACGACGCAGGAGGCGGCGGACTCCGTGAACGAGCTCCTCACGGCGCGCATGCAGCAGTTCGAGGACACGCTGTTCACGGAGCTGGCGCCGCTGTTCGCCGAGAAGGCGCTGCCGCCCGGCCAGTGCGCGGACGTCCTCGCGTACGCCAAGGGGCTCCAGGACTGGCAGTCGGGCGGCCACGAGTGGCACCTGCGCTCCAGCCGCTACATGAACGAGGGCGCCACCGCCACGGCCTCGCCGCTGACCGGTCCCTCGGGCATCGGCACCGCCGCGGCGGGCGTCAAGGAGCTGCTGTCCGCGACCGGTGCGCAGCGTCGGCGGCGCTTCACGCACGTGCCGTTCCAGCGCGTGGGCCCCTCCCGGATCCCGGACTTCGACCTGCCGTTCACGACGACGCTCTCCCCGCACCTGGAGCACTCCCGGCGCGAGGTCGTCGACTGGTGTCTGCGGATGGGCCTGCTCCAGCCGCAGCCGGGCGTGCCGGCCTCGCACATCTGGGACGCGCACAAGCTCGCCCGGTTCGACTTCGCGCTGTGCGCCGCGGGCATCCACCCGGACGCGACCGCCGAGCAGCTGGACCTGGACTCCTGCTGGCTGGCGTGGGGGACGTACGCGGACGACTACTACCCGGCGGTGTTCGGCAGGTCCCGGGATCTGCTCGGCGCGAAGGTGTGCACGGACCGCCTCACGCTGTTCATGCCGCTCGACGGCTCCCCTCCCCCGCCCCCGGCCAACGCGCTGGAGCGGGGCCTCGCGGACCTGTGGGCGCGCGCGACCGCCCCGATGGACGCGGAGTGCCGGGCCGCGCTGCGCCGGTCCCTGGTGGAGATGACGGACAGCTGGCTGTGGGAGCTGGCCAACCAGGCGCAGCACCGCGTCCCGGAGCCGGTCGACTACATCGAGATGCGCCGCCACACCTTCGGCTCCGAGTTCACGTTGAACCTGAGCCGCCTGGCCCACGGCGGGCTGATCCCGCGCGAGGTCCTCGACAGCGGTCCGCTGCGCACCCTGGAGAACGCCGCCGCCGACTACGCGGCCCTGATGAACGACGTCTTCTCGTACCAGAAGGAGATCGAGTACGAGGGGGAGCTGCACAACGCCGTGCTCGTCGTGCAGAGCTTCTTCGACTGCGACTACCCCACGGCGCTGCACATCGTCGACGACCTGATGCGCTCCCGCATGCGGCAGTTCCAGCACGTGGTGGCGCACGAACTGCCGGTCCTGTGCGCGGACCTCGGCCTGGACGCGCGGACGCGGAGCGCCCTCGACGGCCATGTGCGGCACCTGGAGAACTGGATGGCGGGCATCCTCCGCTGGCACCGCGACTGCGGCCGCTACCGCGAGGAGCACCTCACGCGCGGGCCGCTGCCGGTGCCGACGGGGCTCGGCATGGAGGTCGTGCGCCCCGCCTGGCTGCGGGAGCTCGCCGCCACCCCCCGGCCCCTGCCGGCCTGAGGGCGCCGCCCTCAGGGGTGGCCGTCGCCGCTGTGGACCTGGCGGTACTCCTGCGCCGTCGGCTTGGGCACCTGGGTGCCGGGGCCGTACATGGCGCGGGAGAGCCGGGCCCGCAGGCGGTCGGCGCGGGGGACCTTGCGGGCCACGCCGTTCGCGTCGACGAGCGGCCCGACCTCGAACGGCACGGGCTGCTCGTGGGCGGTGAGCGTGTACCGCTCGGCCTGGCTGAGCGGCTGGTGGACCTCCACGTACTCGCCGTGCGGGAGGCGCTTGATGATGCCGCTCTCCCGGCCGTGCAGCACCTTGGCGCGGTCGCGCCGCTGGAGGCCGAGACAGACCCGGTACGTGACGGCGTAGGCGAGCGGCGGCACGACGAAGAACGCGATCCGCACGAACCACGTGATGGCGTTGATGGACAGGTGGAAGTGCGTCGCCCAGATGTCGTTGCCGCCGCCGACCATGAGCACCCCGTACAGGGACAGCCAGGCGACGCCGAACGAGGTGCGCGCGGGCGCGTTGCGCGGCCGGTCCGCGATGTGGTGCTCGCGCCGGTCCTTGGTGACCCAGGCCTCCGCGAACGGGTACACCGCGATCGCCACCATGATCAGCGGGAACAGCGCGAACGGGATGAAGACGCCCAGTTCGAGCGTGTGCCCCCAGGCGTCGATCTCCCAGCTCGGCATCACCCGGATCAGCCCTTCGGAGAACCCGAGGTACCAGTCGGGCTGGGCGCCGGTGCCGACCATGTCGGGCCGGTAGGGGCCGAGCGCCCACACGGGGTTGATGGTGGCGACCGCGCCCATGAGGGCGAGGACGCCGAAGACGAGGAAGAAGAAGCCGCCCGCCTTGGCGACGTAGACGGGGAAGAGGGGCGCCCCGATGACGTTCCGCTCGCTGCGGCCGGGCCCCGCGAACTGGGTGTGCTTGTGGTAGAAGACCAGGATCAGATGGGCCACGACCAGGCCCAGCATGATCCCCGGCAGCAACAGCACGTGCACCGCGAACAGGCGCGGAATGATGTCGTGCCCCGGGAACTCCCCGCCGAAGAGGAAGAAGGATAGGTAGGTCCCCACGACGGGGATCGACAGGATGGCGCCCTGCGCGAACCGCACGCCGGTGCCGGACAGCAGGTCGTCGGGGAGCGAGTAGCCGGTCAGGCCGGTGATCAGGCCGAGCATCAGCAGGGTCCAGCCGAACAGCCAGTTGAGCTCGCGCGGCTTGCGGAAGGCGCCGGTGAAGAACACCCGCATCATGTGCACCAGCATGCCCGCGACGAACACGAGCGCCGCCCAGTGGTGGATCTGCCGGATGAGCAGGCCGCCGCGCACCTCCATGCTGATGTCGACGGTCGACTCGTAGGCGCGCGTCACCAGGACGCCCTTCAGCGGTTCGTACGTGCCGTTGTACTCGACCTCCATGCCGCTCGGCTCGAAGAACAGGGTCAGCCAGACGCCGGTGAGGATGAGGATCAGAAAGCTGTAGAGGCAGATCTCGCCGAACATGAACGACCAGTGGTCCGGGAAGACCTTGCGCAGCTGCGACTTGCCGAGGGTGTGGATGCCGAGGCGGCCGTCGGCCCAGTCGGCGAGGCGCTCGCCCTTGGCGGGCGGGGTGGGGCGTCCGTCCTGACCGTGGTCCTGGGTGCGTTCGCTCATGCGGCTCCCCCCTCGGGCGGCTACCAGCGTAGGCGCGTGCCCGGGCGGGGCCAACAGTGCGTGCGCGCCCGCGCGTTGGGGCGGCCGGAGGTCACCACTCCGCGAACGAGCCGTCCGGCTGCCGCCACACCGGGTTGCGCCAGGCGTGCCCGCGCCGGTCCGCGGCCCGCACCGCGGCCTCGTCGATCTCGACGCCGAGGCCCGGCAGGTCCGTGCGGTGCGCGTGCCCTTCGGTGAAGCGGAACGGCTCGGTGTCCACGACGTACGACAGCAGGTCGGCGTCCCTCCTGTTGTAGTGGATGCCCCGGCTCTGCTCCTGGATGAGGAAGTGGGGCGTGACCCAGGCGACCTGGAGGCTCGCGGCCAGGGCGATCGGGCCGAGCGGGCAGTGCGGGGCGAGCAGCGCGCCGTAGGTCTCGGCGAGGGCGGCGATGCGCAGCACCTCCGTGATGCCGCCCGCGTGGCTGAGGTCGGGCTGGGCGACGGCGATGCCCGCGGTGAGCGCGGGCAGGAAGTCGGCGCGGGAGTAGAGCCGTTCACCGGTGGCGAGGGGCACGGGGCTCGCGGCGACCAGGGCGGGAAGCAGATGCGCCTGGTCGGGAAGGAGCGGCTCCTCGGCGAACAGCGGGTGCAGTGGGGCGAGTTCGGGCAGGACGCGGCGGGCGCTCGCGGGGGTGAGGCGGCCGTGGAAGTCGACGGCGACGTCGCGGTGCGCGCCGAGCACCTCGCGGGCGACGGCGACCCGCTCGACGACCGCCGTTGTCTCGGCGGGGGTGGTGAGGGGCGACGTCACCCCCGCCGCGTTCATCTTGACCGCCGTGAAGCCCGCGTCGACCTGCGCGGCGACCTGTTCGGCGAGCGCGCTCGGCTCGTCGCCGCCCACCCAGGCGTACACGCGCGCCCGCTCCCGCACGGGCCCGCCGAGCAGCGCGTGCACGGGCGCCCCGTACGTCTTGCCCGCGATGTCCCACAGCGCCTGGTCCAGGCCCGCGACGGCGCTGGAGAGCACCGGGCCGCCGCGGTAGAAGCCGCCCTTGCTGAGCACCTGCCAGTGGTCCTGGATGTGGGCGGGGTCCTTGCCGAGCAGATGCTCCGCGAGGACGTCGACGGCGGCGCGCACGACCTCGGCGCGGCCCTCGACGACGGGTTCGCCCCAGCCGACCACGCCGTCGTCGGTCTCCACGCGGCAGAACAGCCAGCGCGGCGGGACGAGGAAGGTTTCCACCCGGGTGATCTTCAACTGCCGCTCCTTCGGTGTCTCTTCTGGGCGGGTTCTCGGGCGGGTCGCCTTCCGCGGGGTCAGGCCGAGTCCTTCACCACGCTCCAGCCGCCGTCCACGACCAGGCTCGTGCCGGTGACGTACGAGGCCTCGTCCGCGGCGAGGAACGCGATGGCCGCCGCCACCTCCGCGGGCGAGCCGAACCTGCGCGCGGCGGTGCCCACGACGCTCCGCTCCCGGTCCTCCTCGGTCATCCGGTCCCAGGCGGGCGTCAGGATCGGCCCCGGCAGCACCGCGTTGACCCGCACCTCGGGCCCGTACTCGACGGCGAGCTGCCCGCACAGGGAGACCAGGGCGCCCTTGCTGGCCGCGTACCCGGGGTGGCCGGGGATGCCGTGGGTGGCGTGCACGGAGGAGGTGACGACGACCGCGCCGCGGTGCGCGCGCAGATCGTCCAGGACCGCCTTGACGCCGAGGAAGGCGCCGGTCACGTTCACGGCGAGCTGGTGCTCGAAGGACGCCCGGGTCATCGCGTGCGCGGGGGCGATCTCGGAGGCGTAGGCGTTGCTGACGAGGACGCCGACCGGGCCGAAGCCGTGGGCGGCGGCGAGGACGCGCTCCCAGTCGGCGGCGTCGGCGACGTCGGCGCGCACGAAGGCCGCCCGGCCGCCCTCGGCCCGGATGCCCTCGGCGACGGCCGTGCCGCGCTCGGCGGCCACGTCGGCGACGACCACGGCGGCGCCCTCCGCGGCGAGGCGCACGGCGGTGGCGGCGCCGATGCCGGAGGCGGCGCCGGTGACGACGGCCACCCGGTCGGTGAAGCGGGCGCTTGCGTGCATGGCGAGGTCGTCCCCTTCCGTCGTCCTCTTCCGCGGAGGGCGGTCGTCCCCTCCGGCGGCAGCGGGCCACGTCGTTCGCTGGCACGGTACCCCGCGCGGGCGCGCGAACGGCGGCGCGGCGCCGCGCGGGGTGCGGGACGCCGGTGTGAACCGCACGGCCCGTCCTATCCTGGAGTACTGTTCCGCGCCGCCGGGGAACAGTCGCCGGGGGGCGGGACGGGCCGAACGCTCCAAGCAACCGGGGGAATTGATGTCAGGCTTGGCGTGCACCAGGGTCCTCCTGGTCGATTCGCATCCCATCTCACTGACGGGGCTCCGCACCATCCTCGACGCCTGTCCCGACCTCGACGTGGTCGCGGTCGCCGAGGACGGCCCGGGCGCCGCGGTCCGCTTCCGCGAGCTGCGCCCCGACGTCGTCGTGGTCAACTCGCACACCGGCGCGGCGGAGGCGCTCTCCTGCGTGTGCGCCCTGTCCCGCCCCGCCCCGCCGCGGCCCGCGAACGTCCTGGTGCTGCTCGACAACGTGGACGCGGCGGCCGGGCAGGTCCTTCGGGTCGGCGTGCGCGGTCTGCTGTCCAGCGCGAGCGGCTCGGGCGAGCTGGCCGCCGCCGTGCGCGCGACGGCGGCCGGGCGCCCCGCGGGCGGGCCCGCGCGGGCGCCCGGCGTCGGCGCGGCGCCGCTGCGCCGCCTCACCGACCGGGAGACCGAGGTCTTCAAGCTGGTCGCGCGCGGCTTCAGCAACGCGGAGATCTCCCGGGAGCTGACGCTCAGCGAGAGCACCGTGAAGTTCCACATCCAGCGGATCATGGAGAAGCTGGGGCTCCGCAACCGCGTGCACGCGGTGATCTTCGCCTATGAGAAGGAGCTGATCCGCGTCGGCTCCTGAGCCGCCCCCGGCCGGCCCGTCACCGCGCGGAGCGGGCGGGCGCCGGCAGGATCTGCCGCAGCTTCGGCGACGGGTGCCAGTCGCGCTTCCACTCGCGCGGGTAGCCCACCGACACCTCCTCGTGCCGGATCCCGTCGTGCCAGGTGGTGCGGGGCACGTGCAGATGTCCGTAGACCACCGCCGCGGCGCGGTAGCGCACCGGCCAGTCGGCAGTGGCCTCCGTGCCGCACCACAGGGCGAACTCGGGGTAGCGCAGGATCCGGGTGGGCTCGCGCACGACCGGCCAGTGGTTGATCAGGACCGTCGGCAGGCCCGGGTCGACCGCGTCGAGCCGCTCCTTGGTGATCGCGACCCGGGCCCGGCACCAGTCCTCGCGGCTGGGGTAGGGGTCCGGGTGCAGCAGCACCTCGTCCGTGCAGACGACCCCCGTCTCGTACGCGTACTCCAGCGCGTCGCGCTTCGCGTACGTCCCCTCGGGCCGGAACGTGTAGTCGTAGAGGAGGAAGAGCGGTGCGATGGTCACCGGGCCGCCCTCGCCGCGCCAGACCGGGAAGGGATCCTCCGGGGTCAGCACGCCCAGCTCGCGGCAGAGCTCGACCAGGTGGCGGTAGCGGGGCTCGCCGCGCAGCTGGTTGGGGTCGTCCCGGGGCGTCCACAGCTCGTGGTTGCCCGGCGACCAGATCACGGTGTCGAAGCGCTCGGCGAGGGTGCGCAGCGACCACTCGATGTCGGCCGCCATCTCCGCGACATCACCGGCGACTATCAGCCAGTCGCCCTCGTGTTCCGGCCAGAGCTCGTCGACGAACTTCCTGTTCTCGGGATACGCCACGTGCAGGTCACTGATGGCGAACAGCCTCGGTGCCCTCCGTGGTGCTGCAGATGTCGTCACCAAGTGAGGCTAACCGAAGGGGCTGGATCTCCCCTAGCCCGGCCGGGACAGCGGGCCGGGGACCCGGAAGGGTTCGGCGAGCGGCCGGTGCGGCTCGGCCGCTTCCTGCTCCTCCCCGGTCACCGCCGCACCTTCAGCACCGGTGGTGCCCTTCGCCTCGGACGAGGCGAGCCCCATGGCGGCGGCGGTGATCCGCCGCGCCCTGGCGGGCGCGCACACCGCCCGGCCCAAGGCCGACAGCCTCCGCCGACTTGAACGCCGCACCCTCCTTCAAGACCTCACCGGACAACGGCATGTTCGCAGCCGCGCTCGGTCACCCCCTGAAGCGGAACCCGGGCGACCGGAAAAGGTTCCTTGTATACGGCAACCGTCCGGACGACGTGTACGCGCGCAATCTCCACCGGCCGCTCCGGAAAAAATTCGGCAAGACTTACGGGCCCCGCCGACGCTCGGCCACTTACCCCGGCCCGACCGGCCCCGCCGTCGGCATCCCGCAGCGATTCCAGTCCGCCGCCCAGAAGGCCCGCCTCCCCGAATCCGACACGGAGTTCTTCACGGGCCGCGGCCCGGACCTGTCCGCACTCGCGAAACATCGGCGAGAAGCCCCTCGACGACGGTTACGCGATCATGCACCACGCCGCGTTCACGCTACTGCCCCACGCGCATGACAGCTCGTACTCCGAAGCAAACGAGAAGGCCGGGAGCAACGACGGGACACAGGCTCCGGGCGCCCGCTGTGCACCAACTTCCGTCAGGCCTCGGCGGATACGGAAGCCTGCGCGCAGATGCCCGAGAAGGATCAGTGGCCGATCCGCACGCCCATACCGGCGATCGAGCACCCGGCGCAAGGGCGCGGCGGGCCGGGGACGACGTACCGGACTTTCGAGGGCACGTACACGTACCCCTGTCCGTGAAGTTCACGGCTCATCCATCACACTGAGGCCCGCCTAAGTGACCTTGTCCCACCAGCCCTTCTTTCATTGGCACATGACAAGAACACGTGCTCAGCACAGTTGGCCGGAACCGGCGGCACGGTAGATGTTTACTCAACTTCCTGGTTGTCTAGACCCATTGACACTTCTGGAAGCGCTCTCCTACCGTCACCAAGGTCGCTCGGACAACGCTAAACACCGCCAAAAGCGTGTGGAGGAGTTCGTGAACAGCACTGAAGGTGCCCGCGATATCGCAATGGCCGCGCCCCGGAACGGCGAGGGCCTCCCCGAGGTCAGTCTCGATCAAGCACACTCCCCGCAGAAAGTCCTGGCCCACGGCGATCTGCTCCGCCGATTCGTCGCGGACGAGGAGATCAAACCGGTCCACATGCGGATCGGCATCATGGGTGCCTGCAATATGCGTTGCAATTTCTGCAACTTCCATTCGCCGAACGAGGAGCAGTTCTACGACCTGTTCTCGTTCAAGGACTCCATCACCACCGACAAGGCGATCAACCTCCTCAAGGAGTTCGCCGAGAACGACGGCCGCGCCGTGACCTTCTGCGGCAGCGGCGAGTGCACCATCCACCCGGGCTACGCGGACATCTGCAACGCCGGGCACGACGTGGGCCTGCACATCGGCCTGATCACCAACGGCTCCCGGCTCGGCCGCCCGAAGGTCGCCGACACCGTCATCAACACCCACACCTGGGTGCGGGTCGGCATGAACGCGGGCACGGAGGCCACGTTCAACGACATCACGCGCGACCGTGAGCAGACGTTCTCGAAGTTCATCGACAACATCGGCCACCTGCGCGAGAACGCCGTCGCACCGGACTTCCGCATCGGGTTCAACTACGTGATCACGATGCAGAACTACCGCGAGATCGTCTCGGCGGCCCGCATCGCCCACGAGTCCGGGGCGCACTACGTCCGCTTCGAGCCCGAGTTCTACAGCGCGATGGGGCACGAGACCATCGAGACCGTCATGGCGGAGATCTCCGACTCCCTCGTCGCGGCCGCCGCGCTGTCCACGGACGCCTTCGAGGTGTCGGTGCCCAAGCTCGACCGCGGCCCGATGGACCAGGTCGAGGACGTCGAGGGCGACTTCGAGCGCTGCCACTACAGCCGCTTCGTGACCGCCGTCGGAGCCGACGGCCATCTGTACCCGTGCCCGCAGGTGCACCTCAACAGCCGCTACCGCATCGGCGACGTCGTCGACCTCGGGTACCCCCAGGTCCTGGAGGGCGGCCCGCGCGCCGAGTGGGAGGCCTCCAACCCCCGCCGCACGGACCTGTGCAAGTCCTGCTTCTACCGGCCGCAGAACGAGCTGCTCGAACTGCTCAAGCGAGGGCAGATCAAGCTGGACGAGGCGCTGGACGCGTACGCGGTCGAGGTCCCCGAGACCTTGCACGCCGACTTCGTCTGAGCCGTCCTCCTCCCACCCGCCCGCCCCTTCGCACCCTTCGGCCTCGCCCGAGGCCCCCAGCCCGTCCGGCGCGTGCGGACGAGGCCGAAGGCCGATCAACGGGGGTCCAGGGAGCGGGGCCCCCTGGTTTCGGAGAAGGGGCGGGCCCGGGGGCGCCCCGCGAAGGCCCACCACCCGCACCCACTGGAGCGAACGAAACCCGCATGCAGACCACCCACCTGCACCACCTGCTCACCGCCGGGCCGGCCCTGCGCTTCGCCCCGCCCCACACCCCCTGGTCCCGCCGACTCCGCGCCGTCGTGCAGCGCCTGGCCCGCGTGGAGCGCACCCCCCTGACCACGACCACCACCGCCACGACCACCGCGGACGGCCTGCGCCGCGAGCGGCTGGCCTTCGCCTCCCCCTTGCGCGGCACCTTCCACGGCACCGTCACCGCCCCCGCGGACGCGGGTCCGCCCCTCCCCGCGGTCCTCGTCCTCGGCGGGAAGAACGCCCGGATGGAACAGCTCACCGGCGAGACGCCTCCGGACTTTCCCGACCGGAACGTCGCCGAGCACCTCGCCCGCGCCGGGTTCGTCACGCTGTCCTTCGAGCACGGCATCGGCGGCGGCCTCGACGAGGAGCGCCGCGCGGGGCGGGACGAGGGCGCCCTCCTCGCGCACGCCTTCGCCCTGACGGGCCGCTCGCTGCTCGGCGCCCTCGTCGGCGACGCGCTCGGCGCCCTGGACGTCCTCGCCGCGCATCCGTGGGCCGACCCCGGCCGCGTCGGTGTGTTCGGGCACAGCCTGGGCGCGGCGGTCGCCCTGCACTCCGCGCTGCTCGCGCCGCGGCCGCTGCCGGTCTGCGCGGCCAGCCATCTGGGCAGCTACCCGGCCCTGTTCGCCCGACTGCTCACCGGCTACGAAGGCGCCGTCCTGCCGGGCATCCTGGAGTACGCGGACCTGGCCGACCTGTACGGCGCGCTCGCCCCGGCCCCGCTCCAGCTCCAGTACGGCACCGCCGACTCCTTCCTGGAGCCGGCCGACGCGCGCGCCGCGGCCGACGCCGTGCGCCGCGCCTACGCGTCGGCCGGGGGCGATCTGGAGGTCCACGAGCTGGCGATGGGCCACGGCACCCACGTGGGCCACGCCGCCGCCTTCTTCACGCGGACCCTGTCGGGGCCCCCGGCCGCGCCCGCCGACGTCCCCGCGCAGCGCATCCACTTCGAGGTCGCGGACCGGCGCGCGGTCCTCGACCGGGTGGACGCGGCGCTCGCCACGGGCCATCTCACCCAGGGCCCCGAACTGGCCCGCTTCGAGGCGCTCTCGCGGACCTGGACGGGCGCCGAGGGCGTGGCCGTGGCGTCCGGCGCCGCGGCCCTGGAGATCGCCCTGCGGGTCATCGGCGTGGCGAACCGCACCGTGCTCGTGCCGGTGAACACGTTCTTCGCCACGGCGGCGGCCGCCGTGCGGGCGGGCGCGGCCGTGCGGTTCGTGGACATCGAGCTCGACGGCCTCGGCCTGGACCCGGACGCGCTGCGGGCCGCGCTCGACCGCCACCCGGACACGGCGGCGGTCCTGCCCGTCCACATCGGCGGCATCGTTCCCCCGTCCCTGACCGAGGTGCTCGCGCTCTGCGCGGAGCGGGGCGTACCGGTCGTGGAGGACGCCGCGCACGCGCTCGGGTCCACCTTGAACGGCCGGTTCGCGGGCTCCTTCGGCCGGTTCGGTGCGTTCTCCTTCTTCCCCACGAAGGTCGCGGTCAGCGGCGAGGGCGGCCTGGTCACCTGCGCGCGGCCCGACGCCCCCGGTGACGCGGCCGCCGACGCCGAGCAGGTGCGGCGCTGGCGCGACCACGGCAAGAGCGCACAGGGCTCCACGCTGCACGACCGGCCCGGCGGCAACTGGCGCATGAGCGAGCTGCACGCCGCCGTCGGCACGGTCGACCTGGAGCGCTTCGAGGGGACCCTGGCGGCCCGCCGCGACCTCGCCCTCGCATACGACGAGCTGCTCGCCGACGTCCCGGGCCTGCGGGCCCACGCGGTGCCGGCCGAGGCGCGCAGCAACTACTACAAGTACCTCGCCTACCCGGAGGGGCCCGTCGACCGGCCGCTCCTGAAGAAGCGGCTGCGCGAGCGGCACGGCGTGGCCCTGGCGGGCGAGGTCTACGACCATCTGCTGTGCGACCAGCCGTACTTCGCGGACACGGCACCGCCCGCGGACGCCGAGGGCCCGTACGAGCAGGCGCGCTGGTTCGCGCGCCACCACATCGCCCTGCCGCTGTACCCGACGCTCACCCGCGCCGAGCAGACGCGGGTAGTCGCCGCCTTGCGGGAGGAGCTGTCGTGACCGCCGCGCCGGAGCACCCGCCCGTCGTCTCCGCCTTCCGCCGGGGCGCGTGGCAGGAGTCCCTGGACACCGCGGCCCTGCCGGGCTCCCCCGCGCGGCGCCTCGCGCTCGTGCCGGAGATCGTGGCGCACGCCGACCGCCGCTGGTGGCGGTCGGCCCAGGCGGCGCTGCCGCCGCTGACCGACCGCCGTGCCCGCATCCGCACGGCCCTCGACCTGTTCGCGCACGGCACCGTGACCGTGGGCGGCCTCGGCCCGCAGAGCGCGGCGGCCTTCCGCGGCGCGCTGTGGGAGAGCGCGGGCCTGCCCGGCCCGCTGGTCGAGCGCTGGTGCGCGCTGCTCGCCGACGGCATGGCCCACCGCGAACTCCCGGACGCCGACGACGCGCTCGCCCTGGTCGCACTGCCCGGCAACACCTTCACCTGCCTGGACTCCGTGCTCGACCAGGCCGAGCGCTCGGCGGCGGTGTGGGTGCGGCCGAGCCGCCGCGAACCGCTCTCGGCGGCCCGCCTGGTCGCCGCGCTGCTCGCGGCGGACTGGCCGGCGGAACGCATCGGCCTGTACCCGACCGGGCAGCGCGATCTGCACGGCCTGGTGAAGCTCACCGACCGGCACGTCGTGTACGGCGGCGCCGGGCTCGCCGCCTCGATGCGGGACGCGCCCACCCTCACCCTGCACGGGCCGGGCCGCGGCTGCGCCCTGGTGCCGCCCGGCCTGCCGGTGGACGACGCGGTGGCCTGGCTGCTGCCGCTGGTCGCCGCCGACTCCGGCCGGTTCTGCCGCAACGTCCGCACGGTGGTCTGCCTCGACGCCGACCCCGAGCCGGTGGCGAAGGCCCTGGCCACTGCCCTCGACGGGCTGCACCCGGGGCCCGCCCCCGACCCGGCCGCCCCCGACTGGCCGCTGACCGCCTTCCGCGACCCCGGCGAGGCCGAGCGCGCCACCGCCCACGTCCGCGCCTGCCTGCGCGCCGGTGACCGGCTGCTCACCCGCGAGCCACCGGTCGTCGAAAGCGCGGGCAGCGACGTCTTCGTCCGCCCTCATCTCGTCCTGCTCGACGGCCGCTTCGCCGTGCCCTCCGACGTCGCGCATCCGCTCGTCGGGCACGAGGTGCCCTTCCCGTTCGCCGCCGTGCTCGGCGCCACCGCCGAGGCCGGCCGCGCGATCGCCGACGGCTCCCTCTTCGTCCACCGGCCACCGACCCCGCACTCCTAGGAGGAGGCCCATGACGACCACGGCCCGCGACGGGCACACCCCGCAGGTCACCTTCGCCACCCTGTACGACACGCTGCGTGGGCGCGTGCCCGAGCTCGCCGTGGATCTCGACGCGTGGACGCGGCGCATGATGCGCTGGCACTTCTCGCCCGAGACGGGCTCCCCCTTCTGGGTGGCCCGGCTGCCCCGGCTCGGCTTCGACCCGCTCAAGGACGTCGACTCCTTCGCCGCCCTCGAACTGTTCGGCCTGTTCGACAAGGGCGAGCTGCGGGCCGCGAGCGCCCTGGACCTGCGCCCGCGCGGCTATCACGACCGCCCGTTCCGGGTGTTCGAGACGGGCGGCACCACCGGCGCGCCCTGCCGGATCGTCAACGTCACACGGCTCGCGTACGACGTCGAGGTCTACCGCACGGTCCTGGAGGCACGCGGCGTCGCGGGCGGTGACGTGCTCGCGATGACGCCGAGCGGCCCGCACGCGTACGGGCACTTCGTGGAGGGCCTCGCGGACAGCTGGCACGGCGCGGTGTTCGCCATCGACTTCGACCCGCGCTGGGTGAAGGCGTCGCTGCGCGCGGGCGGCGAGGCCGACGCGTACACCTCCCACCTGGTGGAGCAGACCCTCACCCTGCTGACCGCCGAGCGCCCGGCGCTGCTGTTCACCACCTCGCGGCTGCTGCTCGAACTCGCGATGCGCCTGCCGCGCCCCCTGCACACGTACGGCATCCGCGCGGTGTGCACCGGCGGCACCACGTGCAGCGCCGCCGAGGCCGCGTTCCTGCGCCAGGAACACCTGGACGGCGTGCAGTGGATCGACACGTACGGCAACACGCTGGCGGGCCACGCGCTCCAGGCCGACGCGGTGCCGGGCGCGCCACGGCTGCCCGAGGGCACCGGCCACTCCTACCACCTGCCACCGCCCTTCGCGGTGCTCCAGGTCGTCGACCCGGAGGATCCGTGGCGCGAGGTGGCCGAGGGCGAGCGCGGCCGGGTGCGCGTCACCACCCTCCTCGAAGACCTCTTCCTGCCCAACCTCCTCGAACGGGACAGCGCCATCAGGACCGGGCCGCATCCGTGGTTCCCCTGGGACGGCGTGGCCGCGGTCCGGCCCCACCGCGACGGCCTCGCGGGCACCGAGGAGGCGGTCGAGGGCGTCTACTGACGCGGCCCCGCGCCCCTTTCCGACTGGCCATCAGTTCCGCTTCTCCGGCTGCGCTCCGAGCCCTCCGGCCCGGCGCCGCCGCCCCTCCCTCCTGCTCTCTTCGGCCCTTGTCGTAAGGACTGCTCTGTCGACCCTGACGTAAGGACTCCGTCGTGAACCTCTCGTCGAACGGCGTACCCATACCCTTTTCGCCCGAGCTCTTCGGCCCGCTGCGCCCCACCGGCACGGAGCCCCTGCCGGACCCCGCCGTGCTGCGGGAGCGGCTGCGTGCCGACGGCTATCTGTATCTGCCGGGGTTCCTCGACCCGGAGGAGGTGCTCCGGCTGCGCTCCGCGTACTTCTCGCTGCTGCCGCGCGGCTACTTCGCGCCGGGCACCACCCCGCGCGAGGGCGTGTTCTCCGGCCGGGTGCCGAAGGAGCTGCCCGAGCACGGCGTGGCCGGGCATCCGGCACACGACTTCGTGCGCTCCGAGACCTTCGACCGCTTCCTCGACAACCCCCAGCTCGCCAAGCTGGCCGCCGACCTGCTGGAGGGCGACGCCCGGATGCTGCCGCGCCGCATCCTGCGCCACTTCCACCGGGGCACCGCCCGCGCCTCGCGCGCCCACGTCGACCTGGACTACATGGACGAGGGCTCGCCCCGGGTCGTCACGATGTGGATCCCGGTCGGCGACTGCCCGCCGCGGTCGGGCGCGCTGGTGTACCTGGAGGGCTCGCACACGCTGTCCCCCGAGGAGTACGAGCCGCTGCGCGACACCACGGACCGGCCGGACGACCGGCGGCAGATCTGCCACGACCTGGAGTTCACCGCGCGCGCCCTGGACCGCCGCTGGCTGCACGCGGACTTCGCCGCCGGGGACCTGATGGTGCACGTGCCGAGCGTCATCCACGCGTCCCTGGACACGACGACGGACGCGATGCGGCTCTCCATCGACACCCGGTTCATCCGCGCGGGCGACACGCCAGACCCGCGCTGGCTGCGGCCGTGGTCGGCGGACGACGGGGCCTGAGGCACCCGGTCGGACCTTGCAGGAACGTTCAGCTGGACCCGGTGGAACACGGACGCCCCGCCGCGGCGATGATCTCGTCGACGATCCGGGCGTCCGGCACCGGGCACGCCGGCGGCCGACCGGTCGCGACCGCCGCGACGAAGTCGGCGATCAGCGGCCGGTGGGGGTTGGACACCGGCGGCAGCGTCACCTCCCGTGATCCGTGGGCCGTGCGCACGCGCAGGCGGCCCGAGTCGAGCGGGTCGAGCGTCAGGGTGCGGCCGTCGCCCACGACCTCGAACCGGTCCACGGGCGGCGCGTCGCCCCACTCCGCGACGACGTGCGCCCGTACGCCGGACGCCCAGGCCAGCTCCACCTCGGCCCGCCGCTCCGCGCCCGCGGGGAAGCGGTCCGTGAGCCGGCCGCGCACCTCGTCCGGGCGGCCGAACAGCATGACGAGCAGGTCGAGCCGGTGGCTGCCCGCGTCCGCGAGCACCCCGCCGCCCGCCACCGCCGGGTCGGTGCGCCAGCGCATCGGATGGTCAGGGCCCGGGGCGAAGGCGCAGCGGAACCGCACGTCCACGCGCGCGGGCGTCCAGCCCGCCAGCTCCGCGCGCAGGCGACGCACGGCCGGGGCGAGCCTGCGGTAGTACGCGACCGCGGCGGTCGGCCCGCCCTCCAGGTCCGCGGCCGTGCCCACGTCCTGGTCCAGGCCCCCGGCGAGCGGCTTCTCCACGAGCACCGGGCGCCCGGCCGCCAGCGCCGCGCGCGCCAGCGGGACGTGGCGCGCCACGGGCGTGGCGACGTACACCGCGTCGACCTCGTCGCCCAGCAGCCCGCGCTCGTCGCTGCCGGAGTCCCGCACGCCGTGCCGGGCGGCGACGCGCGCCGCCCGGTCCGGGTCGCGTCCCCACAGGTACACCGGTTCCTCGCCGAGCGCCCGCAGGGCGGGCAGGACCCGGCGCTCCACGACGTCGCCGTATCCGGCGACCGCCCACCTCACCGTCCGGCCGCCGTCACGGGACGATGACGACCTTCAGGGTCTCGGGCGGCGGCCCGTCGTACGGGGCGCGTTCGGCGTCGGGGTGCAGCGACCTGCTGGCGGACAACTGCTCCATGGCCTTGGGGAGTTCGTCGAGGGCGTACGTGTGGGTGTGCAGGTCGGGCAGGCGCAGCCGCCCGGCGTCGCGGTGGACGAGGCGTTCGGCGACGGCCAGCGCCTCGGCGCGCGCGGTGTCCACCGGCTCGGCGGAGCTGTGCACCCGCAGGCCCTTGCGCTCCCACGTCACGAGGTCGACGGTGACGTGCGTGTCGACGTGGTGGGTGCCGAGCATCACGACGAGGCCGTTCTGCCTGACCAGGTCGACGCAGGCGTTGAGGGTGGTGGGGGTGCCGACGGCGTCGATCGCGACGTCGTACTCCTCCCCCTGCGCGGCGAACTCCTCCTTGAGGGCGGCCAGTCGGGAGGCGCTGCCGTCGACGTGGCGCACCGCGTCGGCGCCCGCCCGGCTCGACCGCTCCAGGCGCCATGCGTCGAGGTCGACGGCGGTGAGGTGGGCGGCGCCGCGGCGCGCCGCCATCCGCAGCGCCATCTGGCCGACCGGCCCCTGCCCGATGATGACGACCCGGTCCCCCAACCGCACCCCGCGCGTGGCGTGCACGGCGAGCGGCAGCAGCTGGAGCATCGAGCCCTGCTCGAAGGGCACGGAGTCGGGGAGCGCGCCGACGGCTATCTCCCGCGCGAGGGCGAACTCCGCGTAGCCCGACGTCAGCGGGGTGCGCACGAAGACGCGCTGCCCCGGCGCGACGCGGGAGACACCGGGTCCGACGGCCTCGACGACCCCGGCGATCTCATGGCCGTAACAGCCCGTCGCGCAGTGCTCCCGGAGACCGTAGTAGTGGTAGTACGCGAGGTCGCTGCGGTTGCAGACGCTGCACGCGCGGACGCGGACGAGCACCTGGCCCGGTCCTGGCTCCGGCACCGGCGCGTCGGTGACCAGTCTGATGTCACGCCGTCCGACAAGTTCGTACCGCCGCAAGGGGTTCCTCCTCAGCTCGGCCGCGTTCGGGCCCGGGGCGGGGCGCCGCGCTGCGGCGGGAGTCCGGCCCCTGGCTCGTACACGAATTCCATCGCGGGAACGCGAGTCCTACAAGGTGGCCTCTGGGGGCGGGGGGCGACGGGGGGCGGGTGGGGGTGGGGTGCGCTTCGGCGTGGGTGCCGGGGCGGGGTGGGGCCGAGGCATCCGGGTGCGCTTCGGCCGGGGCGGCGGGGTGCGCTTCAGCCGGGGCGGCGGGGTGCGCTTCAGCCGAGGCGTCGGAGTGCGCTTCAGCCGGGGCGTCGAGGTGCGCTTCGGCCGAGGTCAGGCCGCTGTGCCATGTGCTGGTTCACCTTCCGTTTCCTGGCGGTTCGTATGCCTTGACAGTCCCAAATGGCCTGAGCCAACATCCGATTGGCCTGTACCAAGTCGCGCAGCACGGTGTCGGCCCGCTCTCCCACCCCCCCGCTCCCCTGTCTCATCGGAGGTCCCGGCATGGTTTCGAGCAGTCCCCCGAGACTGGCGCAGCTCGCCAACTCCGTGCTGCAACCGGGCTTCGTCGGCACCACCGAGGTCCCCGACTGGCTGCGCCGCAGGATCGCCGCCGGGCTCGGGGGCGTGGTTCTCTTCGGCCGCAACATCGTCGACCCGGAGCAGGTCGCGGGCCTCACCGCCGCCCTGCGCGCCGAGAACCCCGACCTCATCGTCGCCATCGACGAGGAAGCGGGCGACGTGACGCGCATGGAGGCCTGGACGGGCGCGTCCCGGCCCGGCAACCTCGCGCTCGGCGCCGTGGACGACATCGACCTCACCGAGCGCGTCGCCCGCGACATCGGGCGCGAACTGCACGCGGCGGGCGTCTCCCTCAACTACGCGCCGAGCGCCGACGTGAACTCCAACCCGCTCAACCCGGTCATCGGCGTGCGCTCCTTCGGCGCCCGCACTGACATCGTTTCCCGGCACACCGCCGCCTGGATCCGGGGGCTCCAGTCCGCCGGGGTCGCCGCCTGCGCCAAGCACTTTCCCGGCCACGGCGACACGTCCGTGGACCCGCACTTCGGCCTGCCCCGCGTCACCGGCGGCGCCGAGGAGATCGCCCGCACCGCGCTCCCGCCGTTCATCGCCGCGATGGAGTCGGGCGTACGGGCCGTCATGACGGCGCACCTGCTCGTACCCGCGTACGACCCCGCGCTGCCCGCGACGCTCAGCCCGCGCATCCTGAACGACCTGCTCCGCGGCGAGCTCGGCTTCGACGGCATGGTCGTCACCGACGGCATCGAGATGGGCGCGGTCACCGACCGCTACGGCATCGACGGCGCCACGGTCCGCGCCGTCGCCGGCGGCGTCGACGCGGTGTGCGTCGGCGGCGAGCGCGCCGAGGAGTCGACGGTCGACCTCCTCACGGACGCACTGGTACGGGCGGTACGCGACGGCACCCTCCCCGAGGACCGCCTCACCGAGGCCAGCACCCGCGTACGGGACTTCGCCGCCTGGTCAGGAGCCCGCTCCCGAGCCGCCACGGCCACCGGCCCCCGCTCGGACATCGGCCTGATCGCGGCGCGACGCGCGGTACGGGTGCGGCCGCGGCGGGATGAGGAGGCGGTGACGGTCCCTGAGGTGGCGACGGCCCGCGCGGACTCCGCCGGGGCCCTGCACGCCACCGGCTTCCCACGGACCACGGGCACCACGGATACGCCCCGCGCCACGGATACGCCCCGCGCCACGGCTGCCACGGCTGCCACGGGATCTTCCGGGAGCGGGGGCGCGGCGAGCGCTCCGGGGACGCTGGTCACGGCGAGCGCGACGAACGCCACGGGAAGCACGGGCACCACGGACTGGGCGGGCACGGCGGCCGGCGCAGGTACGGCGGGCGGCGTCCCGGGGGCCCCGGCGAACCCCCTCCTCCCCCTCACCATCGCGCCGCACGTCGTGGAGCTGTCCCCCGTGATGAACCCGACTGTCGACGGCGGCACGCCCTGGGGCGTGGCCGATCCGCTGCGTGCGCTGCGGCCCGACACGACGTCCGTGCGGCTGACGGAACGCGAGCTCGACGGTTTCGACGACGTCCTGGACCGGGCCGCGCTCACCCCGGCGGACGGCCGCGCACTGGTGGTGGTCGTCCGCGACGCGGCCCGCCACCGCTGGATGACCGAGGCCCTGGCCCGCCTGCTGCGCACCCGCCCCGACGCGCTCGTGGTGGAGATGGGCGTACCGACGGGCGTTCCCCTCGGCGCCGTCCACCTGATCACCCACGGCGCGACCCGCGTCTCGGGCATAGCCGTAGCGGAACTGCTCACGGGCCGGTCCTACGCCCCCGCGGCCCCGGTCGGCCTGTCCCCCCTGGCCTGACCGGGGAACTCACCGGCCCGCCAGGCACGCGGTGGGCCACGCCCCTGCCCAGATACGAAGAAGGCCCCTCGAGAGGGGCCTTCTTGCTGGTGTCCGAGGGGGGACTTGAACCCCCACGCCCGATAAAGGGCACTAGCACCTCAAGCTAGCGCGTCTGCCATTCCGCCACCCGGACTAGGTGTCTGCCGCCTTTGCGGTGTTTCCCGCGGCGACGAGGACAACAATACCAAGGTTTCGGAGTGCCTTTCACCTGCGTATCCACCGGGTACGCCGTACCGCCGCGCGCCACGCCCCGGCGCACGCCCCTGCGCCTAGAGTTTCACCATGAGTGACGGTTTGCTTACGGGTGCGCTGGGTGACGTACGGGTCCGGCGGCCGCGGGTGCTGTCTCCCCTGCGCGAGCATCTGCGGGACACGATGTGGTTCGCGCCGACGGCGGGCCTCGTGGGCTCCCTGCTGCTGTGGTGGGTCACCTCCGAGGTGGACGCGCAGTGGGTGCGCTTCCTCCAGGACCACGGGGAGTACGACGCGATCAAGGACATGAACCAGCTCGCCGAGGACACGAAGGTGGTGATCAGCACCATCGGCTCGGCGATGATGACCTTCATCGGTGTGGTCTTCAGCATCTCGCTGGTCGCCGTACAGATGGCGAGCGGCCAGTTCAGCCCGCGCGTGGTGCGGCTCTACGTCCGCTCGCGGATCACCAAGGCCACGCTGACGGTCTTCCTCGCGACGTTCCTGTTCTCCCTGATGACGCTGACGTCGTTCGACAGCGAGAAGGACCCGCGGCTCGTGACGAACGTGCCCCTCGTCGAGGGGCTGCTCGCCCTCCTCATGGTCCTCCTGAGCCTGCTGCTCTTCGTGGCCTATGTGAACGGCACCCTGCGGATGATGCGGATCGGCTTCGTGATCGACCGGATCGCCCGGGAGGCGTTCCGCGTGGCCGCGAAGCACCCGGCGGAGGGGCAGGTCGACGACGAGGGCCTCGGCCCGGAGACCGCGCGGATCACCCACGAGGGCCAGGCCGGGGTCCTGCGGGACGTGCACATCGCCCGGGTGGTACGGGCCGCGCGCCGTCAGGGCGCCGTCCTGCGGCTGTTGCCGCGCACCGGGGACTTCGTGGTGCCGGGCACCCCCGTCTTCGCGGTGCACGACGGCCCGCCGCCGGGACGCCGCGCCCTGCGGTACACCGTGTACGTCGGGGTGGAGCGCACCTTCCACCAGGACCTGGGCTTCGGTCTGCGGCAGCTGTCCGACATCGCGCTGCGAGCCCTGTCCCCGGCCGTGAACGACCCGACCACCGCCGTGCAGGCCCTGGACCGCATCGTGCAGTTCCTCGCGGTCCTGGCCCCCCATCCGCTGGGTGCGCTGCGCCACCGCGACCGGCGCGGCGCGGTGCGGCTCATCCAGCCCGTGCCCGACTGGACGGACCTGGTGGACCTCGGTCTGACCGAGATCCGCGGCTGCGCTCCCGGCAACCCTCAGGTCACCCGGCGCATGCTGGCCGGCATCGACGACCTGCTGCTCCTCGCCCCCGAGGACCGCAGAACACCGCTCCTGCGCCACCGGGCCCTCCTCGAGCAGGCGGTGGAGCGGGTGGTGCCCGAGACCGCCGACCGCGAGTTCGCCCTGCTGCCGGACCGCCAGGGGATCGGCTGAGCGGGGGCGGGGCCGCACCGGCCTTGCGCATGAGGGTCGGCGGGGTGGAGGTCCTGGGCTCACCCGCCCCGCTTCTGGCCCGAGCCCTCGGGTGCGGGACGACCGCTTTCGGGTCCGAGGGGGTCACGGGTCGGTGTGGGACGGCCGTCCATCGGCGCGAGCCACCCACCCATCGGCGCGGGACGGTCACCCGTCGGCGCGGGACGGTCACCCGTCGGCGCGGGACCGGTCGCCCGTCGGCGCCAGGCAGTCGCGCACCAGGCGCGCGGTCGCGCTCGGCGTCTCCCCCACGCGTACGCCGACCGCCTCCAGGGCCGCCCTCTTGGCCCGTGCCGTGCCGGACGTACCGGAGACGATGGCTCCGGCGTGGCCCATGGCCCTGCCCTCGGGGGCGGTGAATCCGGCGATGCAGGCGACGACGGGTTTGGTCACGCGCCCGGCGATGGACGCCGCCGCCCGCTCCTCCGCGTCGCCGCCGATCTCGCCGACGAGGACGATCAGGTCGGTCTCGGGGTCGGCTTCGAAGGCGGTCAGGCAGTCGATGTGGGTGGTGCCGACGACGGGGGCGCCGCCGATGCCGACGCAGGTGGAGAAGCCGATGTCGCGCAGCTCGTACATGAGTTGGTACGTGAGGGTGCCGGACTTGGAGACCAGGCCGACGCGGCCGGGTTTGGTGACGTCGGCGGGGGTGATCCCCGCGTTGGACTGCCCGGGGGTGATGAGGCCGGGGCAGTTGGGTCCGATGATCCGGGTGCCGCGGCGCCGTGCGTGCGCGTGGAAGGCGACGGCGTCGTGCACGGGGATGCCTTCGGTGATGACGACGCGAGCGGGATTTCGGGCGTCGGCCGCCTCCACGACGGCGGCCTTGCCGACGGCGGGCGGCACGAAGAGGACGCTGACGTCCGCTCCCGTCGCCTCGCGCGCGTCGCGGACCGAGCCGAAGACGGGCACGGCCCGGTCGCCGAAGTCGACGGTGCGGCCCGCCTTGCGCGGGTTGACGCCGCCGACGACGTCCGTACCGGCGGCGAGCATGCGGAGGGTGTGCTTCATGCCCTCGGCTCCCGTCATGCCCTGGACGAGGACCTTGCTCTCCTTGGTCAGATGAATCGCCATGTCCGGCTCGTCAGACGACGGGTGCGGTGCGGGCGAGTTCGGCGGCGCGGCAGGCGGCGCCACCCATGGTCGTGGCCTGCTCGACGAGCGGATGGGCGCGTGCGTCGAGGACGGCCCGCCCGTGCACCGCGTTGGTGCCGTCGAGCCGGAGGACGAGCGGCTCGGTGAGTCGCACGCTCTCCAGCGCCCGCACGATGCCGTCGGCCATGGCGTCGCACGCGGCGATCCCGCCGAAGACGTTCACCAGGACGCAGGTGACGGACGGGGCTCCGAGGACGACGGCCAGGCCGTCCGCCATGACCTGCGCGGAGGCGCCGCCGCCGATGTCGAGGAGTTCGCGGGCCGGGCGCCGCGCCCCGCGACGGCGTCGAGCGTCGCCATGACGAGGCCCGCGCCGTTGCCGATGACCCCGACCTCGCCGTCGAGCTTCACTAGGTGAGCCCCTTGGCCACCGCGGCCGCCTCGCGCACCTCGTCGTACGTCGCGTCTTGCGCGCCCCAGCGGGCCTGCCGGAAGCGCGCGTTGTCATCGAGGGTCACTTTCGCGTCAAGTGCGATCAACTGCCCCTGAGGTGTGCGAACGAGGGGATTGACCTCGACGAGCAGCGCGTCCTCGCAGGTCGGAACGTTCCATAGTACGACCAGGACGTCAGCCGCCTCGACGGGGAGGCCCGCCGAGGCGGCAAGCTCGTCGGCCTTGCTTCGGGTCACGCCCTCGGCGGGGTCGACGAGCACGCGCGCCACCGCCTCGGGGCGAGTCGCGGCGACCTCCTCGATGCCCATGCCACCTCGGGCGGAAACGATCGCGAGGAACCTCACCGCAGCTCGGTCCAGTGCGTACGAGACGTAGAACTCGCCCTCGCCCACCACCGGTTCGGCCAGCATCACCGCGCGCACGGCGTGGCCCTTGATGTCCATGCCGAGGATCCGGCGTGCCGCCCGCTCTGCGGCGGCGGGGTCCGCGGCCCGCCGCGCACCACCCGCCTTGCCCCGGCCGCCGGTCTTCACCTGCGCTTTCACGACGGCGGGGCCACCGAGGCGCTGGGCGCACACGCGGGCCTCCTTGGTCGACGCGGCGGCCTCGGCGCGCGGCACCAAGATGCCGTGTTCCGCGCAGAGTTCCCTCGCCAGGCGCTCGCACAGGTCCATGCCCGCTCCTGTCTGAAAGTGCCGCATGCCCCCTGGACAGCCTGCGCTGGATACGGGATAACGAGCTTCATACAGTATTCGTCGACTGTATGCAATGTACTGCGAGGGCGTCCCGCGCCCCGTGCGAGTGCGCTCCAACTCCCCTACGAAGGGACAGGACTTCGACATGCCCGACGACAGCAGCGACACGAGCAGCACCCTCATCTCCGGAGGTCATCTGGTCGCCAAAGCACTCAAGGCGGAGGGTGTCGACGTCATCTACACCCTGTGCGGCGGCCACATCATCGACATCTACGACGGGTGCGTCGACGAAGGCATCGACGTCGTCGACGTACGCCACGAACAGGTCGCCGCCCACGCCGCCGACGGCTACGCGCGGGTGACCGGCAAACCGGGCTGTGCCGTGGTGACGGCCGGGCCCGGCACGACCGACGCCGTCACCGGCGTCGCGAATGCCTTCCGCGCCGAGTCCCCGATGCTCCTGATCGGCGGCCAAGGGGCCCACACCCAGCACAAGATGGGCTCCCTCCAGGACCTGCCGCACGTCGACATGATGACGCCCATCACCAAGTTCGCCGCGACCGTGCCGGACACCACGCGCGCGGCCGACATGGTGTCCATGGCCTTCCGCGAGTGCTTCCACGGCGCCCCCGGCCCGTCCTTCCTGGAGATCCCCCGCGACGTGCTCGACGCCAAGGTGCCCCTGGAGAAGGCACGCGTCCCGCGCGCGGGGCACTACCGCGCCTCCACCCGGTCGACCGGGGACCCCGAGGCGGTGAAGAAGCTCGCCGACCTTCTGGTGCACGCCGAGAAGCCCGCGATCCTCCTGGGCAGCCAGGTGTGGACCACACGCGGCACCCAGGCGGCCGTCGAACTGGTCCGGACCCTCAACGTCCCCGCCTATATGAACGGCGCCGGCCGAGGCACCCTGCCGCCGGGCGACCCCCACCACTTCCAGCTCTCACGGCGCTACGCCTTCTCCAACGCCGACCTCATCGTGATCGTCGGCACCCCCTTCGACTTCCGCATGGGCTATGGCAAACGCCTCTCTCCGGACGCCACGGTCGTCCAGATCGACCTCGACTACCGCACCGTCGGCAAGAACCGCGACATCGACCTGGGCATCGTGGGCGACGCGGGACTCGTCCTGAAGTCCGTCACCGAGGCGGCCTCCGGGCGCCTCAACGGCGGTGCGTCCCGGCGCAAGGAGTGGCTGGACGAACTGCGGGCGGCCGAGCAGATCGCCGTCGAGAAGCGGCTGCCGCAGCTGCGCTCCGACGCCTCGCCCATCCACCCCTACCGGCTGGTCAGCGAGATCAACGACTTCCTCACCGAGGACTCCCTGTACATCGGCGACGGCGGCGACATCGTCACCTTCTCCGGCCAAGTGGTCCAGCCCAAGGCACCCGGGCACTGGATGGACCCGGGGCCGCTCGGCACGCTCGGCGTCGGCATCCCCTTCGTGCTCGCCGCCAAGCAGGCCCGGCCCGACAAGGAGGTCGTGGCCCTCTTCGGTGACGGCGCCTTCAGCCTCACCGGCTGGGACTTCGAGACCCTCGTGCGCTACAACCTCCCCTTCGTCGGCATCGTCGGCAACAACTCCTCCATGAACCAGATCCGCTACGGCCAGCGGGCCAAGTACGGCGCCGAGCGCGAGCGCGTCGGCAACACCCTCGGCGACGTCCCCTACGACCAGTTCGCGCGCATGCTCGGCGGCCACGGCGAAGAGGTCCGCGACCCCGCCGACATCGGCCCCGCGCTGCGCCGCGCCCGGGAGTCCGGCAAGCCCTCGCTGATCAACGTGTGGGTCGACCCGGACGCCTACGCCCCCGGAACCATGAACCAGACCATGTACAAGTGAGGTGTCCCTGCCATGGCTCACGAGACGCATACCGCCCCTGCCGCCCGGGCGGCGGCCAAGGCCCTCGACGGAATCCGCGTCCTGGACATGACGCACGTCCAGTCCGGCCCCTCCGCCACCCAGCTCCTCGCCTGGCTCGGCGCGGACGTGGTGAAGCTGGAGGCCCCGACCGGTGACATCACGCGCAAGCAGCTGCGCGATCTCCCCGACGTGGACTCGCTGTATTTCACGATGCTCAACTGCAACAAGCGGAGCATCACCCTCAACACCAAGACCGCGCGCGGCAAGGAGCTCCTCACCGAGCTGATCCGGCGCTCGGACGTCCTGGTCGAGAACTTCGGCCCCGGCGCGGTCGACCGCATGGGCTTCACCTGGGAACGCATCCAGGAGATCAATCCACGTATCGTCTATGCCTCCATCAAAGGTTTCGGGGACGGTCCGTACACCGGCTTCAAGGCGTACGAGGTCGTGGCTCAGGCCATGGGCGGGTCCATGGCGACCACCGGCTTCGAGGACGGGCCGCCGCTGGCGACGGGAGCCCAGATCGGGGACTCGGGCACGGGCATCCACGTGGTGGCGGGGATCCTCGCGGCGCTGTTCCAGCGCGAGAGCACGGGGCGCGGTCAGCGGGTCAACGTGGCCATGCAGCATGCCGTGCTCAACCTCTGCCGGGTGAAGCTGCGCGATCAGCAGCGCCTGGCCCATGGCCCGCTCGCTGAATATCCCAACGACGACTTCGGCGACGAAGTTCCCCGGTCCGGCAATGCCTCCGGCGGCGGCCAGCCCGGCTGGGCGGTCAGGTGCGCGCCGGGCGGCCCCAACGACTACGTGTACGTCATCGTGCAGCCCGTCGGCTGGCGGCCCATCACCGAGCTGATCGGCCGCCCCGAACTCGCGGACGACCCCGAGTGGGCCACGCCGGAAGCCCGTCTCCCGCAGCTGGCCAAGATGTTCCAGATGATCGAGGAGTGGTCGGCCACCCTGCCCAAGTGGGAGGTCCTGGAGCGGCTGAACGCCCACAACATCCCGTGCGGACCGATCCTGTCGACCAAGGAGATCATCGAGGACTCCTCGCTCGTCGCCAACGAGATGATCGTCGAGGTCACCCACCCCGAGCGCGGCACGTTCACCACCGTCGGCTCCCCGCTGAAGCTCTCCGACTCCCCCGTGGACGTCGTCGCCTCACCGCTGCTCGGCGAGCACAACGCAGAGGTGTTCGTCAGCGAACTCGGCCTGGAGGAAGAGGAACTGCGCCTCCTCAAGTCGAACGGAGTGATCTGATTGCCGGCCGACGACCGTTCGGAGCGCGTGCGCGCCCTGCTGGACTCCGTCCGCGCCGAGGGGCGCACCTCGCTGACGGCGCCGGAGGGCAAGGTCCTCGCCGACGCCTATGGCATCGCCGTTCCCGGTGAGGAGCTGGCCCGGGACGTCGACGAGGCGGTGGCGCACGCGGCGCGCTTCGACGGGCCCGTCGTCCTGAAGATCGTGTCACCGGACATCCTCCACAAGACCGAGGCCGGTGGTGTGGTCGTGGGCGTGGAGGGCGCCGAGGACGTCCGCGCGGCCTTCCACCGGATCGTCGACAACGCACGCGCGTACGCGCCGACCGCGCGGATCGACGGCGTACAGGTCCAGGAGTTGCTGCCGTCCGGCGCGGACGCGCGGGAGGTGATCGTCGGGGCGGTCACCGACCCGACGTTCGGCAAGGTCGTCGCCTTCGGGCTGGGTGGTGTGCTCGTGGAGGTCCTCAAGGACATCACGTTCCGCCTCGCGCCCGTCGACGTCGACGAGGCCGCCTCGATGCTCGACTCGATCGCCGCGGCCGAGCTCCTGCGCGGCGTCCGCGGCGCGCAGCCCGTGGACCGCGGAGCGCTGGCGGAGCAGATCCGCCGCGTCTCCCAATTGGTCACGGACTTCCCCGAGATCGCCGAGGTCGACCTCAACCCCGTGATCGCCACTCCCCGGGGTGCGCTCGCCGCGGACGTCCGCGTCATCCTCGGCGACGGGGCAGCCGAGGAACGGCACACCTACACGCGCGCGGAGATGCTCGCTTCAATGCGACGACTGATGCAGCCCCGCTCCGTCGCCGTCATCGGCGCCTCCAACGAGCCCGGGAAGATCGGCAACTCGGTGATGCGCAACCTCATCGACGGCGGCTTCGCGGGTGAGATCCACCCCGTGAACCCCAGGGCCGACGACATCTTGGGCCGCAAGGCGTACAAGAGCGTCACGGACGTTCCCGGTGAGGTGGATGTGGCGGTCTTCGCGATCCCCGCCGCGTTCGTCGCGAAGGCCCTGGAGGACGTCGGCCGCAAGGGGATCCCGAACGCCATCCTGATCCCCTCCGGGTTCGCCGAGACCGGCGAACAGGCCCTCCAGGACCAGATCGTGGCCATCGGGCGACGGCACGGAGTGCGGCTGCTCGGGCCGAACATCTACGGCTACTACTCGACGTGGCAGGACCTGTGCGCGACGTTCTGCACGCCGTACGACGTGAAGGGCGGGGTGGCACTCACCTCGCAGTCGGGTGGCATCGGGATGGCCATCCTCGGCTTCGCGCGCGCCACGAAGACCGGCGTCTCGGCGATCGTGGGGCTCGGCAACAAGTCGGACGTCGACGAGGACGACCTGCTCACCTGGTTCGGCGAGGATCCCCACACCCAGTGCATCGCCATGCACCTGGAGGACCTCAAGGACGGCAGGGCGTTCGTGGAGGCCGCGCGTGCCACCGTGCCGAAGAAGCCGGTCGTGGTCCTCAAGGCGGGCCGCACCGCGGCGGGCGCCCGGGCCGCCGGGTCCCACACGGGCGCGCTGGCCGGCGACGACGCCGTCTACGACGACGTTCTCCGGCAGGCGGGCGTGATCCGCGCGCCGGGCCTCAACGAGATGCTGGAGTACGCGCGGGCGCTGCCCGTCCTCCCCACGCCCCGGGGTGACAACGTCGTCATCATCACGGGTGCGGGCGGTTCCGGGGTGCTGCTCTCCGACGCCGTGACCGACAACGGCCTGCGGCTCATGGAGATCCCGCCCGACCTGGACGCGGCGTTCCGCGCCTTCATCCCGCCGTTCGGCGCCGCGGGCAATCCGGTGGACATCACCGGCGGCGAGCCCCCCTCGACGTACGAGGCGACGATCCGGCTCGGCCTGGAGGATCCGCGCGTCCACGCGCTCGTCCTCGGCTACTGGCACACCATCGTCACCCCTCCCCTGGTGTTCGCCGAGCTGACGGCCCGCGTGGTCGCCGAGTTCCGCGCGCGCGGCATCGACAAGCCCGTCGTGGCCTCCCTTGCGGGCGACGTCGAGGTGGAGGAGGCCAGCCAGTACCTCTTCGAACGGGGAGTCGTGGCCTACCCGTACACCACGGAGAGGCCGGTCGAGGTCCTCGGGGCGAAGTACCGGTGGGCCCGCGCGGCGGGGCTGCTGGGAGGCGGTCGATGAGGTGACCGTGCTCGGGGCGGACGGCGGCGCGCGTCGGCCACCCCAGGACCCGTACGCGCGCGAGGGACCGGACAGGGGGCGCTGGCCAGCTCTTTCGACGCAAGGGGTGCGACTCGACCATGACCACCACCGACCCCACGACTCCCGTCCCCTTCAGGAAGGTGACGGACCGCCACGGCCGCCTCTACCGCATCGGCGAAACAGACGTCGACATCATGGGGCGACCGCGCTGGACCATGGTGCTCTTCCCCTGGATGGGCATGCTGGGCATCAGCTCATCGGAATACGCGTTCACCTCCGCCGAGGACACGCTGCGCGACGCGCACCTGTGGAGCAGCGGGCACGTCTTCTGGCTGATGGACGTCTGGGTGTTCTTCCAGGCGGCCGTCGCCTTCCCGGCCGGACGGCTGCGCGAGAGCGGCAGGCTTCCCGCGCGCTACGCGATGCTCCTCGGCGCCTTCGGCACGGTCTGCGGCCATCTCTCGCTCGCGTACGCGCCGCACGTGACGGTCGCCTACGTCGGCTTCGGCGTGTTCAGCGGCATCGGCGCCGGCCTGGTCTACGCGACCTGCGTGAACATGGTCGGCAAGTGGTACCCGGAACGCAAGGGAGGCAAGACCGGCCTGGTGAACGGCGGCTTCGCCTACGGCTCCGTCCCGTTCGTCTTCCTCTTCACGTCGTACATGGACGTGAGCAACTACCACGGCGTCCTGATCTGTGTGGGCGTCGTCTGCGCGTCCGTCGTGGCGTTCGCCGGATGGTTCCTCAAGGACCCGCCCAAGGGCTGGTGGCCGCCGCACGTCGACCCCCTGAAGGTGTCGGCCGACCCGCGCGTCCGGCGGGCCCTGGAGAAGAACCCGCCCGCCGTCAAGCAGTACAGCCCCAGGGAGGCCGCCCATACCCCCGTGCTGTGGATGATGTGGTTCTGTCTGCTGTGCACGGCCGGGATCAACATCTTCGGGATCGCCTTCCAGGTGCCGTTCGGCAAGGACATGGGCTTCGCGGGTGGTGTCGTCGCCACCGCTATGTCCCTGAAGGCCATTGTCAACGGCACGGGGCGGGGCGTGATCGGCTGGATCTCGGACCGCTACGGACGACGCCACACCCTCGTCATCGTCTGTCTCGTCCTCGGCGCCGCCCAGTTCGGCGTCCTGGCGTCGGGCTCCCTGGGCAACATGCCCTTCTTCCTGTTCTGCTCCATGGTCTCCGGTTTCGGCGGCGGCGCGATCTTCCCACTGTTCGCCGCGATGACGGCCGACTACTTCGGCGAGAACAACAACGCCACCAACTACGGCGTGGTCTACAGCTCGAAGCTGATCTCCGGACTCGTCGGCTCCGGCATGGGGGCCGTCGTCGTGGACGCGTGGGACTACGAAGGCGCGTTCGTCATCGCCGGCTGCATCGGCATCTGCTCGGCCGCGCTCGCGCTGTTCCTGAAGGCACCGGGCAGGCCATGTGCCCGGCGCGTCGTACCCAACCCGCACCCCTTAGGTGAGGAGATGGCTTGATATGACGGCGGAGCCCTTCGCCGAACACCCCGCGTCCGGCCGTGCGGACGCGCACGGCTCGGGCACCCGGGGACCGGACACCCCGGAGCCCGATACGCACGGGCCCGGCTCCCCCGGGCCGGACGACCACGGACCCGAGACCCCCGGTCCCGACGCTCATGGCCGGGACGCGCCGGACCGGCCTTACCGAGAGCTCACGGACGCGCGAGGGCGCGTCTACCGGGTCGGCGAGAGCGACCTGCAGATCCTGGGCCGCCCCCGCTGGACGATGGTCGCCCTCCCCTGGGTGGCCATGATCGCCATCAGCGTCTTCGAGTACGCCTACGGAGCGGCCGAGGACACCCTGTCGGACGCGCACCACTGGACGTCGTCCAACACCTTCTGGGTGCTGAGCGTGTGGATCTTCTTCCAGGCGGGTGTCTCCTTCCCGGCCGGGAAGCTGCGCGAGAAGGGCATCCTGACCAGCCGGGCCGCGATGCTCACGGGCTCCGTCCTGTCGCTGCTCGGCTTCGTCAGCCTCAGCCACGCGCCCAACGTCCTGGCGGCGATGGTCGGCTTCGGACTGCTCGGCGGCGTCGGCTCCGGGCTCATCTACTCGACGAGCGTCAACATGGTCGGCAAGTGGTATCCGGAGCGGCGCGGCGGCAAGACGGGCTTCGTCAACGGAGGGTTCGCCTACGGAGCGGTGCCTTTCATCTTCCTGTTCTCCTACGGCTTCGACACCTCCAACTACCGCACCGTGCTCGACCTCGTCGGCTTCTATGTGCTCGCCGTGACCCTGGTGGCGGGCCTGTTCTTCAAGGACCCGCCGAAGAACTGGTGGCCCGAGAGCGTCGATCCCCTGCGGTCCGTGACGGGCACCCGCACCGCCGTCGCGCTCGCCAAGAACCCTCCTGCCGTCGCGCAGTTCACCCCAGGAGAGGCGTTACGCACCGGCGTCGTGCCGCTGATGTGGATGTGCATGCTCTGCTGCGCGGGAGTGTCCATCTTCGGGATCTCGTTCCAGGTGCCGTTCGCCAAGGAGATGGGGTTCGGGCCGATGATCGCCGCGTCGTCCATGGGCGTCATGTCGGTGATCAACGGCACGGGGCGCGGCGTGGTGGGCTGGCTCTCGGACCTGCTGGGACGGCGTCCCACACTGACGTACGTGTGCCTGGCCCTGTCGGTGGCGCAGTTCGGCGTCCTGTGGGCGGGTGAAATCCGCAACGAGCCGCTGTTCCTCGTCTTCGCCTTCCTGTCGGGCTTCGCGGGCGGTGCGTTCTATCCGCTGTTCGCCGCTCTGGTCCCGGACTACTTCGGGGAGAACAACAACGCCTCCAACTACGGCATGGTCTACAGCGCGAAGCTGGTCAGCGGCCTGTTCGGCGGGGGCCTCGGCGCGATGGTCGTGCACTCCTGGGGCTACATCGGCGCCTATACGACGGCAGGAGTGGTGTCACTGCTCGCGGCAGGCCTCTCCTTGCTGCTGCGTCAGCCGGGCTCGCCACGCGCGCGTGGCGAGGTGGCGCGGTCGGGCTGAGCCGCTCGGCGCCCGGCGTTCGGCGCCCGGCGTTCGGGGTTCGGGGTTCGGTCAGAGGGAGGGCCCCGGCCGCCTGCGCGGCGGCCGGGGCCCCTGGCAGGGGTCGGCTTGCCCATGGCGTCAGCCGCCCCCCACGTACGGGCCCTGGGGCCGGTCCGTCCTTCCGGTCCCGGTCAGTCCCCGCAGCGCTCTCTCAGCGCGTGCAGGTGGGCGCTGGACTTGCGCGCGAAGGTGAAGGAGTCGGACGGGGAGTCGTGCTCCACCTGCCAGTGGTGGTAGCGGCGCCCTCCATGCGTGCGGGCGGTCACCTTGGACAGGAACTTCTTGTAGTCGATGTCGCCGTCCCCGACATCGACCATGCGGTACCCGTCGCGGGTGGAGTCGTCACGGATCCCGTCCTTGACGTGGAACAGCGGATAGCGGTGCGGCCGCCGCAGGACGTAGTCGATCGGGTCGAAGGGCCTGGGGGTGCCGTCCACCTGCTTCCCGAAGCGGAACTGCGCGCTGTGCGCCCAGTAGATGTCCATCTCCAGGTAGACCAGATCGGGGTCGGTCTCGGCAAGGAGCACGTCGTAGAGGCGCACGCTCGGCTTGTCGGTGGCGAAGGAGAACTCCTCGGCGTGGTTGTGCTGGTAGAACTTCATGCCCCGCGCCCGGGCCGCCTCGCCGTACGTGTTGAAGTCCTCGGCTGCGCGCTTCCAGGCATCGACGGTCGTGCCGTAGCGGAAGGGTCCCGACGCGGTACCGATGTACTTCAGCCCGAGGGCCTCGGCGTCGTCCAGGACCTTGGTGAGGTTCTGCGCGAACGTGTACGCGTTCGGGTCACCGTCGGAGTAGTAGCCGACGTGACTGCCAATGGCGGTGAGCCCGTGGTCGCGGACCAGTCTCCTGAGCTGGGCGAGCGTGATGGCGCCCGCGGAGCCCTGGGTGTACCCGGCGAACTCGATCTCGTCGTATCCGTACCTCGCCAGTTCGGCGAAGACAGCGGCGAACCCGAGGGACGACACCTTGTCGCGGAGGCTGTAGAGCTGGACGCCGAGACGGCCGGGCGGCAGGACGGGTCGGCCGCGCCCCTTGCTCGACGGCTGGGCGGAGGCCGCGGTCGGGGCGGTGGCGGCCGAGGCCGGGCCTGCGGCGGCAGCAGTACCGGCGAGCGCGGCCGCGGTGGCGCCCGCGGCGACGCCCAGCATGCCGCGCCTGCTCAGTCGGTGGGCGAGCTCGAGGTCGTCGGGCGTCGGCTTGCGGCTCATGCGGGCCTCCCAGGAGGGGGTCAGGGTGGTGTCAGGGATGGGTTCGAAGAACGCCTCGGGGTCGGGTCAGGGGCGAACCCTGATGGCAGCGCCCGCGCTCTCTGGTTCAGTGGAAACCACGCGGACGGGGCGGCGTGGACGACGCCACCGCCGAGCGGGGCGCTGACGGCGCCGCGTCCGCGTGAGCGCTCACGGGCTTTCAGTCAAGGCCGGCGAGCTGGAGCAGCAGGGACTTCACATCGGTGGCCGCGACGCGGCCGGTGACAACGCGGGGGGTGGAGCACAGAATGAGCGGTCCGGAATCGGAATCCTCGCTCGTCGGGAGGCGGCCGTGGCTGCCGCGAATAGGCGACGGGTCCAGGGGCACCACCGCCATGCGGTAGCGCATGCCGAGCTTCTTGCGCGCGAGCGCACCCGCGGCCTTCAGCCGGACGTAGGGATCTTCGGGGTCCATGAACAGTTCGACCGGGTCGTAGCCGGGTTTGCGGTGGATCTCGACGAGCGGCGCGAAGTCGGGCGCGCGGGCGTCGTCGAGCCAGTAGTAGTACGTGAACCAGGCGTCGGCCTCGGCGACGGCGACCAGCTCACCCGAGCGGGGATGGTCCAGGTGGTGGGCCTTCTTGCCCTCGTCGTCGAGGAGTTGGTCGATGCCGTCCAGACCGTCGAGGGCCGCGCGGGTGGCCTCCAGGTCCTCCGGGCGTCGCACATACACGTGGGCGATCTGGTGGTCCGCAACGGCGAAGGCCCGGGAGGCCATCGGGTCGAGGTACTCCATGCCGTCCTGGGTGTGCACTTCCAGGAGCCCGGCGCGGCGCAGCGCGCGGTTGATGTCGACGGGGCGGCTCACCCGTGTGATGCCGTACTCGGACAGGGCGACGACCGTGCGGCCCTCGGCCTTCGCGTCGGCGAGGAGCGGGGCGATCACCGCGTCCAGGTCAGCGGCGGCCCGGTGGGCACGCGGGTCGTCGGGGCCGAACCGCTGCAGGTCGTAGTCGAGATGAGGGAGGTAGCACAGGGCGAGGTCGGGGTGACGGGTGTCGATGATGTGGCGGGTGGCGTCCACGATCCACCGGCTGGAGACGATGTCCGCGCCGGGGCCCCAGAAGTGGAAGAGGGGGAACGTGCCGCATTTCTCGGTGAGTTCGTTGTGCAAGGCGGGGGGCCGGGTGTAGCAGTCGGGCTCCTTGCGGCCGTCGGCGTAGTACACGGGGCGGGGGGTGACAGTGATGTCGGTGTCGGCGCCCATGGCGTACCACCAGCAGATGTTGGCGACGGTGTAGCCGGGGTGGGCGCGGCGGGCGGCGTCCCACAGCTTGTCACCCGCGACGAGGCCGTTGTGCTGGCGCCACAGCAGGACGTCGCCGAGCTCGCGGAAGTACCAGCCGTTGCCGACGATGCCGTGCTCGGCGGGGGTGGTGCCGGTGAGGAACGTCGACTGGGCGGCGCAGGTGACGGCGGGCAGGACGGTGCCGAGGGGTGCTCGGGAGCCGGATGCGCCGAGGGCCGCGAGGTGCGGCATATGGGCGAGCAGATGGGGAGTGAGGCCGACGACGTCGAGGACGAGGAGCGGGTTCGGCCGTCCTGGGGCGGGAGGTGTCATGGCAGTTCCTTCAGGCCGAGGTCCGTCAGGAGGTCGCGGGCGAGGGTGAGTTCGGCGGCGATGCCGTCGACCAGCTGGGGGCGGGCGCGCGGGCGCAGCTCGGGCGGGAGTGCCTGCCAGGTGTAGGTCTCGACCTCGAGGTGGCGGGTGCGCGGGTGCGGTCCGCCGACGAGCAGGGCGAGCGTGTCCTTGAGGACGGAGAGCGTGGAGGTGAGCGGCGGCGCGGGGGCCGCGTGCAGCGGTACGTGGAAGTGGGAGCGCCAGGGTGCCGTGTCGGGCAGGGCGCCGGGGGTGAGGGCCTCGCCGAGGTCGTCGGTGCCGCGCAGGGCGGTGCCCGGGGTTCCCGTCGTGTCCGGGCGGGCGGGGCCGTGCGGCACGGTGCGGGTCTGGTGCAGGAAGCGGGGTTCGTCGAAGGCGGCGAGGGCCGCGCGTACTTCGGGGAGGTGGGGGTGTTCGGCGTGCAGGGCGGCGGAGAGCTGGGCTTTGACGACGGGGATGCCCGCGGCGGTGAGGGCGCCGAGGGCGGTGTGCGGGTCTTCGAAGGAGGTGGCGAGGTGACAGGTGTCGACACAGACGCCGATGCGGTGGTGGCCGACCTCGGTGAGGGGCTCGATGGCGTCACCGGTGGTCTCCACGATGCAACCGGGTTCAGGTTCGAGGCCGATGCGGATGGACCGGCCGGTGAGTTCGGCGAGGGCGTCGAGGCGCGCGGCGAGCGAGCCGAGGGCGGTGCGGGCGGCCTGGGCACGGGCCGGGCCGGAGGCGGTGCGCCAGGCCAGCGGCAGGGTGGAGATGGAGCCTTCGGTGACGTCGTCGGGCAGCAGCTGAGCGAGGATACGGGCCAGGGAGGAGGTGTGCTCCAGGCGCTCGGGGTCGGCCCAGTCCGGCTTGTAGACGCGGTACTTGACCTCGGCGGAGCCGAAGCCCTCATAGGGGAAGCCGTTGAGGGTGACCACTTCCAGGCCGCGTCGGTCGAGTTCGGTGCGCAGGCCGCGCAGCGCGGCGGGGTCCGTGACGAGGGCGTGGGCGGCGTCCTTGGCGAGCCACAGCCCGATGCCGATGCGGTCCCGGCCGAGCCGTTTGCGGACGGGTTCGCAGTGGTCGCGGAGCTGCGTGAGGACGCCGTCGAGGGTCTCGGCGGGGTGGACGTTCGTGCAGTAGGCGAGGTGGACGGTGGAGCCGTCGGGGTGGCGGAAGCGCATGGCTCACGCCCCGCCGCGGAGGATGGAGTTGCCCTCGTGGGTGGCGTCGGTGTCCGCGACATCCAGGGCGAGGCGGCCGCTGAGCCCGTAGAAGGCGACGGGGTTGCGCCACAGCACGCGGTCGACCTCGTCCGCGGTGAATCCGGCGTCCAGCATCGTGTCTGCGACCTTGCGCGTCTTGAGGGGATCGCTCCTGCCCCAGTCGGCTGCCGAGTTCACGAGGACGTGCTCCGGGCCGTACTGGCGCAGGATCGCGACCATCCGCTCCTCGTCCATCTTGGTGTCGGGATAGATAGAGAAGCCGAGCCAGCAGCCCGCGTCCTTGGCTTCCTTGACGGTGGTCTCGTTGAGGTGGTCGATCAGGACGCGGTCCGGGGGCACCGCGGACTCCGCGACGACGTCCAGGGTGCGGCGCAGTCCCGCGAGTTTGTCGCGGTGCGGGGTGTGCACGAGCGCGGGCAGCTCGTGGTCGGCGGCGAGCTGCAATTGGGCCGCGAGGGCGGTGTCCTCGGCGGGTGTCATGGAGTCGTAGCCGATCTCACCGACGGCGACGACGTTGTCCTTCATCAGATAGCGAGGCAGCAGGTCGAGGACGGGGGTGCAGCGCGCGTCGTTCGCCTCCTTGGGGTTGAGCGCGATCGTGCAGTGGTGGGCTATGCCGTATTGGGCGGCACGGAAGGGCTCCCAGCCGAGGAGGGAGTCGAAATAGTCGACGAAGGAGGCCGGCGAGGTGCGGGGCTGCCCCAGCCAGAAAGCGGGTTCGACGACGGCGCGCACCCCTGCGGCGTGCATGGCCTGGTAGTCGTCGGTGGTGCGGGAGCTCATGTGGATGTGGGGGTCGAAGATGCGCATCAGGACTCCTGCTCCTCGCCGATCGGGGTCGATGGGGCCGTGACGGTCACGGAAGCCACCGGGTCCGGGAGGTCCGAAGGGTCCGGTGGGGCGGCCAGAGCCAGGACGCGACGCAGCTCGCCGGGGACGGGGCGGCCGGCGGCGGTGCGTTCGTCCGCGTAGTCGGCGAGCATCCGGGCCAGTTCGGCGTCGGCGTGGGCCCGGCGCTCCAGGTCGGCGACGGCGTCCACGGGCACGCCGGTGAACAGGCACTTGAGGACGGCGTGCCGCCAGGCGTGCGAGGGGAGGTGAGCGGCGGCGTAGGGGCCGAGGGCAGCGGCGAGGAGCCGGGTGTCGTTGGTACGCAGGGCGTCGTCGACCAGCGGCAGCGCGACGGGGCCCGACACCAGGAGGGGGAGGGAGCGCAGGACGGCGCGGCGTTCGGCAGCGGTGCCCTGGTCGTAGAGGCGGGTGAGGGTGGCGGTGTCAGCACGGGCGGCGTGGAGCAGCAGCAGGCGGGCGGCGTCGGCGTGCTCGGACCCGCAGCGGCGACCGGCTTCGGCGAACCGCAGTTCCCAGGTGGGGTGGGCGGCCCGGTCGTCGGCGGTGGGGTGCGCGGTGGCTTCGGCGACGGCCTGGTCGAGCCAGGCGCGGGCGGCGCCACCGAGGGTGGCGTCGAGGCGGGAGCGGAGGTCGGCGACGGTGGACGTGTCGGTCACGGGGTTCCTCCTGGGGGTGAGGCCTCGCGGAGCGGCAGCGGGACGGTGACGGGACGGGAGGGAGCGCGAGGGGAGGTGCGAGTGCCGCAGGTCTCGGTCTGTGGCCGTGCGACGGTCGCGGCACGGCGGAGGAAGTCCATTGACTGGGAGGCGAGTTGTGGGCCTGCGTGGGAGTGGCGGGGCAGCTCGACGACGGTCAGGCCTTGGTAGCCGGTGTCGGCGAGGGCGCGCAGCACGGGCGGGAAGTCGATCTCGCCGTCGCCGAAGGGGAGGTGTTCGTGGACGCCCCGGCGCATGTCCTCGATCTGGACGTGCCGAAGCCAGGGGGCGGCGGCGCGGACGCAGTCGGCGGGTGACTGCGGTTCGAGGCACTGGCAGTGGCCGATGTCGAGGGTCAGGCCCAGGAGTTCGGGGTCGCCGAGGAGATGACGGAGGTGGTGGAAGTCGGCGAGGGTGGCGAGGAGATGGCCGGGCTCGGGTTCGATGGCCAGCGGCAGGCGGGCCTCGGACGCAGCGTCCAGGACGGGCTGGAGCGCGTCGGTGAGCCGCGACCAGGCGGTGTCCACGGAGGTGCCGTCCGGTGTGCTGCCGCTGAAGCAGTGCACGGCGTGAGCGCCGAGGTCCGTGGCGACCTGCACGGCGCGGACGAGGAGGCGGACCCGTTCGGCACGGCCCTGCGGATCGGGGTCCAGCAGGGAGGGCCCGTGCTTGCGGCGTGGGTCGAGCACATAGCGGGCGCCCGTCTCCACCGTGACCGTCAGCCCCAGCCGATCCAGGCGCCGGGCCACCCTCTGGGTGCGGGCGGCCAGGTCGGGGGCGAGGGGGTCGAGGTGCATGTGGTCGAGCGTGAGGCCGACACCGGCGTAGCCGAGGTCGGCGAGGAGGCCGAGGGCGTCGTCGAGACGGAGGTCGGTGAGGCCGTTGGTGCCGTAGCCGAAGCGGAGGTGGGCGGGGGTGCCTTCAGCGGGGAGTCCTGCGGCCGGGGCCTCCTGGGCAGTCGGGGCTCCGGCGCGGGGGCCGTCGTGGCGCGAGGCACCGCGCGCGGGTGGGGGCTCGTTCGGGGCAGTCATGTGACGCTCACCCTGCGGGCGAAGCGGCGGGCCGCCGGGGCCAGGCTCGCGGCGACGAGGGCGCTGCCGAGGGCTCCGGACCGCGCGGCGAGCGCGGCCTGTAGCGGGATGAGGGCGCGGATGCCGCCGCCGACGGCGCGCTGGGTCAAGGGGGGTGAGGGGTTCAGGGCCGCGTGGAGGAAGGGCCGACCGGCGGTCGCGGTGTAGGCCAGGGCGAGGGCGGTCCGGGTGAGGGCAGCGGTGTCTTCGGCCGGGCGGGCCGGTCGAGTGGTGCCCGGTAGGCCGAGCCTGACTGCTGGCCGTCGGCCTGCCGGGAGCGAAGGCGGACCATCGGTCGACAGCGGGAGCGAAGGAGGACCATCCGTCTGCTGCGGGAGCGAAGGAGGTCCGTGTACCGCCCGCCGGTGCGCAAGGGGGCCGACCGCCGCCCGCCGGGGCCGGGCCACCGCGTGGGCCAGCGCGAGGGTCGTGGCGAGAGCGCCCAACGGGGCCGCGGTGGTGCCGCCTTGGGTCTCATGGCGGGAGACGGAGGTGACCGCGAGGGTGTGTGCGCCGAGCGCCAGGGCGGCGGGAAGCGCGGAGCTCACCCGGCTCACGCCTTCCCGGGCCCCGGTAGCCCCGGCCACACTGCCGCCTGCGGTTGCCCCGCGGGCACCCCGCCCCCGCCCCGCCCCCACGCGCCCCTCAACAGATTCCGAAGCCGTTGCCGTAGCCGAGGCCGTCGCCGTCGCCGTCGCGCCGAGGAGGAGGTCCAAGGCGCGGGCCGTGGCCATGGCGGTGGGACCCGCCTTGGTGTGTTTGAGGGTCAGGTCGTAGGCCCAGACGGTACCGGCCAGGGCGGTGGCCACGGTCAGGGCGGGGCGGCCCGCTCGGGCGGCCAGGGCCAGGCCCGCCGCGGTGAGGGCGGCGGCGGCCGTGAGGGCGGCGGTGGGGTGGACGCGGCCGGAGGGGATGGGGCGGTGCGGACGGTCCACGGCGTCCTCGGCGCGGTCGGCCCAGTCGTTGAGGGCCATGCCCGCCTCGTAGAGGCAGAGGGAGGAGGTGAGGGCGAGGGCAGTGCCCCGGCCGGGGCGCAGGCCGGTGGCGGCGGCGCCCGCGAGGGCGTCGCCGGGGACGGTGAACAGGGCGGGGAGCCGCAGGAGTTCGGCCCAGGCGCGGGCGTGGGCCCGGAAGGAGGGCACAGCTACTCACCCCGTCCCTGGAGGCGGGCGGCGAAGGCGGTGAGCGCGGCGTACTGGTCCCCGAGGGCCGCGGGCGCGCCGGGGTCGGGGTCCTTGAAGTAGAAGGCGAGTTCGGGGCGGGGGCCGGAGAGGCCGTGGGCGTGGGCGGCGGAGAGGAGGCGGGCCAGATCGAGGATCAAGGGGGCGGCGAGGGCGGAGTCGCAGCCCTGCCAGGTGGTCTGGAGGATCATGCGGGTGCCGAGGAAGCCGTCGAAGGCGATGTGGTCCCAGGCGGTCTTCCAGTCGCCGAGGGCGGGGACGTCGTCGATGTGGACCTCGCCCTGGGGGACGGCGCCGAGGGTGTCGGCGAGGACGCGCTCCTTGCCCGCGTTCTTGGCGGCGGCCGCGTCAGGGTCGGCGAGGGCGGCGCCGTCACCGCCGCCGAGGAGGTTCGTGCCGGACCAGGCGCGGACGGCCAGGGCCCGCTGGGCGAACATCGGGCCGAGCACGGAGCGCAGCAGGGTCTGGCCCGTCTTGCCGTCGCGGCCCGCGTACGGGAGTCCGCTGGACGCGGCGAGGTCGGCGAGGGCGGGGTGGTGCAGGCCGGTGGAGGGGGTGAAGTTCACGTAGGGGCAGCCCGCGCGGAGGGCCGCTGTCGCGTAGAGGGAGCTGGCCGGCAGGCGGCGGCCGGGGGGCGTCCCCGTGCCGGGCGGCAGTTCGGTGGGCCCGGCGTGCCCGGTGACCTCGGCAGACCCGGCGCACCCCGTGGCCTCGGCAGACCCGGGTGGCCCGGGTGGCCCGGGTGGCCCGGCGGACCCTGTGGCCTCGGCAGAGCCAGCAGGCCCCATGGCCTCGACAGACCCGGGTGCCCCGGCGGGCCTGGCCGCCCGGAGGGACCCACTCCTCGCGGCAGCCCCAGCAGCCCCAGCAGCCCCGGCTGCCCCGGCGAGCCCGGCCGCCCCCGCGAGCCGGGTCGGTTCCGTGGAGGCCACGTTGATGACGACCGCGCGGGCGAGGCCGTGGCGGTGCAGGAAGTCGGAGATTTCGGAGGTGAAGGCAGAGATGAGTTCCTCGTCGGTGCGGGTGTCGCCGGGCAGGGGGCCACCAGTGCGGATCTCGGCGTCGGCGGCGACGAGTTCGGCGCGGACCGCCGTGGGCAGGCCGTGCGGCAGGACGCCCTGGGCGGCCAGTTGTTCGGCGCGTTTGGGCAGGGGGCACTCCACGGTGTCGTGGCCGCCGAAGACGAGGGTGAACAGGGCGGGCAGCCCGGCGCGGGCGAAGGGCGGGGTCTCCGTGACCAGGCCGGTCGGTGGGTGCAGTCCTGCCGTCATCGCCGCGCAGCCCGCGACGGCCGTGGTCGCGACGGACCCACGGGCCCCGATCAGCCACACCCCCGTGGGTTCCTCGGTAGCGGTAGTGGACACGGCTGCCTCCTGTCTCGGCACGCGGTCGGTGCGCATGCGCTCAGTCATCACACGTGCCTCACGAGGAGGCAAGACGGCGACAAGACGTTGGGACGGTGGGCGGAGGTCCGGCGTCCTCCGCCCACCGCCGTCTATCGGGCGCCCGCTCCCCGGGCCTCGGGGGCGGTGGCGGACGCGTCGGTGGCGCGGGCCGCGGCCAGGTCCTTCACGCGGATGTCGCGGAAGGCGACCTGGTCGTCGGCACCGTGGTTCTGGATGCCGATGTGGCCGTCGCGCAGGCTGCGGGCGGGGTCGGTGTTGGTGAAGTCGTTGATCAGGGTGCCGTTGAGCCAGATCCGCAGGCGCTCGCCCTCGACGCGGAGTTCGTAGGTGTTCCACTGGCCCGGCGGGTTCAGGGCGCGGTCGCGGGCGGCCAGGTCGGCGGACTTGAAGCCGTACACGGAGCCGGTGGTCTTCTCCGGCACGTCGGTGGCGTCGATCTGGATCTCGTAGCCGTTGTTGACGGCCGACCACGGGTCGTCGGAGGGCGGGAAGCCCACGAAGACACCGGAGTTGTCGTCCTTGTCGGCCCCGGTCATCTTCCAGTCGAGCTTGAGGGAGTAGGAGGCGAAGGAGCGGTGGGCGTACCAGAGGAGGCCCATGCCGCCGACGGAGGTGAGGGTGCCGTCGTCGGCCAGGGCGAAGGAGCCGGGCCCGGCCTGTTTCCACCGGGTGAGGGAGGCGGTGGTGCCGTCGAACAAGGAGGTGTAGCCCTGCTCGGGGCGGCAGTCTGCCCGCGCGGCGCCCGTGGCGTACTGGATGCCGCCGAGGAGGTGACGGCGGAAGGCAGGGTCGGCGTAGGACTGCTTGGTGTGGCCGCCGCCGGTGTAGAAGGAGCGCCCGGCGCCGCCGTCGACGGAGCTCTGGCACCAGGCGATGGGGTGGTCGCCGCCCATCGAGCCGCCGCTGTAGGAGGACTCGTCGAGGGAGGCCAGGACCCGGGCCCGGGTGCGGGGATTGGAGCGGTAGTTGTACCACTCGTCGGTGCGGTCCCAGCCGGCGCCGAGGTGGGCCGTCGCCGGGTGGGTGCGGTCCTCGACCTTGATCTTCGCGGGCTGGACGGCCGGGTGCGACTGGAAGTGGGCGCCGACGAGGGCGCCGTAGAAGGGCCAGTCGTACTCGGTGTCGGCGGCCGCGTGGACACCAGCGTAGCCGCCGCCCGCGCGGACGTAGCGTTCGAAGGCGTTCTGCTGGGCGGAGTTGAGGACGTCGCCGGTGGTGGAGAGCCAGACGACGGCGTCGTAGCGGGACAGGTTCTTGGGGGTGAAGGCGCGGGCGTCGTCCGTCGCGTCGACGGAGAAGCCGTGGGCGGCGCCCAGGTCCCGGACGGCGGCGATGCCGTCCGGGATCGAGTCGTGGCGGAAACCGGCGGTCTTGGAGAAGACCAGGACCCGTTCGCCGTCCTTGCCGCCCGTGTGCCCGCCGTCGTCGGGGTCCGGCCTGGACTGGGCGGGACCCGAGACGCACCCGATCAGCAGGGTGGCGGCCGCCGTGGCGACGACGAGCCGCGCGCGTGCGCGCATCGCGGTGCCTCCCTCTCAGCTCGTGGTGAAGGTGAAGTCGTCGACGTCGTACAGGGCGCCCGTGCCCGCGCCCTTGAAGACCAGATAGAGCGTGGTCGTCCCCGTGGGCGCGCCCGTGATGGCCGTGCTGACGTCGGTGTACGTCTCCCACGACCCGGTCGGGTCGACCTTGGCGCTGCCGAGCAGCGTGCCGTCGGCCGTGCCCGCGCGGATCTCCAGGGTGCCGCCGGAGCCCGCGGAGGCCACGCGCGCCGTCAGTTTCGTGGCGTTGCCCAGCCGGTAGGGCTTGAAGGAGATCCAGTCGCCGTTGTGGATGTCGCCGACCGTCTTGCCGCCGTGGGCGGGGGTGTGGCTGATGACGCTCACGCCCTGGGAGGCGCCGTAGTGCTCGGCCTGGCGGTGCCGGGTCTGGGTGACGCTCTGGTCGTGGGTGGTCAGCGGGGGCTGGCCGTTCGCGCCCTTGTCGGTGTACTCGGCGTCGAAGACGCCGAAGATGTTCGCGTTCGGGTCGTGCTCGCTGTCCGCGGACGTCTGGAGGGTGCCTTCGCAGCCGTTCGCGGAGGTGACCGGGTGGCCGTGGCTGTCGTGGCCGAGGATGTGGGTGACCTTGACCTTGGAGCAGTCGACGGCCCCGTCCTCCGGATCGGTCACCGTCACCTTGAAGGGCACCTTGTCGCCGAAGGTGAACAGCTGGCCGTCGCCGGGGAGTTCCAGCTTCACGGCGGGCGCGGTGTTGCCGACGGTGATGTGCGCGCTCGCGGTGCCGGTGCGGCCGCCGGGGTCCTTGGCGGTGACGGTCGCGGTGTAGACGCCGTTCTTGTCGTACGTGTGCGAGGGGTTCTGCTCGGTGGACGTGCCGCCGTCGCCGAAGTCCCACGCGTAGGTGAGGGCGTCGCCGTCGGCGTCCGTGGCCCTGGCCGTGAACTGGGTCTTCAGGGGGATCTGGCCGCTGGTGACCGAGGCTGCGGCCTCGACGACCGGCGAGTGGCCGCCGGTGGCGTTCTCGATGCGGTACAGGGCGGAGTTCTGGTCGCCGTTGAAGTAGCCGGTGCCGTAGTCGAGGACGTACAGCGCCCCGTCCGGGCCGAACTCCATGTCCATCACCTGGGTGCCCTTCCAGGGGAAGGCGTTGATGGACTTCACGGTGCCGTCCGCGCCCTGGTCGATGCGCTTGATCCAGCGGCGTCCGAACTCGCCCGCGAAGTAGTTCCCGTCGTAGGCCTGCGGGAACTTGACCGGCGATGCGAGGTTCGCGTCGTAGCGGTAGACCGGGCCGCCCATCGGCGACTCCGAGCCGGTGCCGAACTCCGGGACCGAGCCGCCGTCGTACGGGATCCACGCGGGCTGCGCGGGCGGCAGCTGGGTCAGGCCGGTGTTGCGCGGCGAGGTGTTGCGCGGGGCGGCGCAGTCGAAGGCCGCGCCGGAGGCGCCGGTGGCGAAGTCGTAGTCGACGTAGGCGTCGTTCTTGCCGGTGCAGTAGGGCCAGCCGTAGTTGCCGGGCTTCGTCACACGGGTGAACTCGACCTGTCCGGCCGGGCCGCGCTTCGGGTCGGCCTTGCCCGCGTCGGGGCCGTAGTCGCCGAGGTAGACGATGCCGGTGGGCTTGTCGACGCTCATCCGGAAGGGGTTGCGGAAGCCCATCGCGTAGATCTCGGGGCGGGTCTTCGCAGTGCCCTTGGCGAAGAGGTTGCCGCGCGGGACGGTGTACGAGCCGTCGTTCCTGACCTTGATACGGAGGATCTTGCCGCGCAGGTCGTTGGTGTTGGCGGCGGTGCGCTGGGCGTCGTAGGCGGGGTTGCGGCCGGCGCGCTCGTCGATGGGGGTGTAGCCGTCGGAGGCGAAGGGATTGGAGTCGTCGCCGGTCGACAGATAGAGGTTGCCCTGCCGGTCGAAGTCGATGTCGCCGCCGACGTGGCAGCAGATGCCGCGGCTCGCGGGGACGTCGATGACCTTCTTCTCCCCGGCCAGGTCCAGGGTGCCGTCGGGCTTGAGCACGAAGCGGGACAGCCGGTTCACGCCGTCGAACTTCTTGAAGTCCGCCGCGGTGCCGTCGTTGGGCGCGTCGCCCGCGGGGGTGCTCAGGGGCGGGGCGTAGTAGAGGTAGACCGCCCTGTTCTTGCGGAAGTTCGGGTCGATGCCGACGCCTTGCAGGCCTTCCTCGTCGTGCGAGTACACCGGTATCCTCCCGGCGACCTTCGTCTCTCCCCTGGCGTCCGTCAGGCGCACCGTGCCGTCGCGGGACGTGTGCAGGACCGAGCGGTCGGGGAGCACGGCGAGGGTCATGGGCTCGCCCATCTCCGGCTCGCCCTTGGCGAGGGTGACCTGCTGGAAGTCCTCCGCGCGCGGTTGCGACGGCGCTTGGGCCGTGCTGTGGGGGGCGGCGACGGTGAGGGTTGCGGCGGTGAGGAGGGTGCCGGTGAGCAGGGCGAGGGCCTTGCGGGGGGTGGGGCGCGGTCTGTGCACGGGGTCCTCCGGTCGGGGGCCGTGTGGGGCTGGCTGCTGCCTGGCGCCCGGGGTGCGCCGTCACCCCGGGAGTTATGTCCTGTACACCTCAGCGACGGTAGCCGCGTTTGTCCGTGGCGGAAAGCCCTTGCGCGGCAAGGGTGTTCGGCTTCTTCCTTGGGCGGGACAAAGTGGGAGCCCTCGCGGGTGCGCCCCGGACCCGCCCCTTCCCGAACCGGAGGGCTCCGCCCCCGTATCCCCCGAGAACGGCGCTCCGCGCCTCGTCCTCAGACGCCGGACGGGCCGCATCTGTCGCCGGTTCGGGCCGCGGACGAGGGGCTACTTCGCGAAGGCCGCGTCGAAGGAAGCTGTCGGGGGCTCGTAGTCGTACGACCTGAGGTGGCGGAGGGCCTCGGGGGCGCCCTGGAGGCGGTCCATGCCCGCGTCCTCCCACTCGACCGAGATCGGGCCGTCGTAGGAGATGGCGCGCAGCATGCGGAAGACGTCCTCCCAGGGGACGTCCCCGTGGCCCGCCGAGACGAAGTCCCAGCCGCGGCGCGGGTCGCCCCACGGCAGATGGGAGCCGAGGCGGCCGTTGCGGCCGTCGAGCCGGCGCCGGGCCTCCTTGCAGTCGACGTGGTAGACGCGCTCGCGGAAGTCCCAGAGGAACGACACCGGGTCGAGGTCCTGCCACACGAAGTGCGACGGGTCGAAGTTGAGGCCGAAGGCGGGACGGTGGCCGACGGCGTCCAGGGCCTTCTGCGTGGTCCAGTAGTCGTACGCGATCTCGCTCGGGTGGACCTCGTGGGCGAAGCGGACGCCCTCCGCGTCGAACACGTCCAGGATCGGGTTCCAGCGCTCCGCGAAGTCCTCGTAGCCGCGCTCGATCATCGACTCGGGCGCGGGCGGGAACATCGCCACGAGGTGCCAGATCGCGGAGCCGGTGAAGCCGACCACCGTCCGCACGCCGAAGGCCGCGGCCGCGCGCGCCGTGTCGGCCATCTCGGCGGCGGCCCTGCGCCGCACGCCCTCCGCGTCGCCGTCGCCCCAGATCCGGCGGGGCAGGATCGCGCGGTGGCGCTCGTCGATGATGGCGTCGCACACCGCCTGCCCGACGAGGTGGTTGGAGACGGCCCAGCACTTCAGGCCGTACTTGTCGAGCAGCGCGCGGCGGCCGTCCGCGTACGACGGGTCGGCGAGGGCCTTGTCGACCTCGAAGTGGTCGCCCCAGCAGGCGAGTTCGAGGCCGTCGTAGCCGAAGTCGCGGGCCAGCGAGCAGACCTCCTCCAGGGGCAGATCCGCCCACTGGCCGGTGAAGAGGGTGAACGAGCGGGGCATGACCGGTTCCTTTCCCGACGTCGGACGTCACGGGCTTTCGCGGGGCTCAGGTCGTACTCAGGTCGCCGTCGGCGCGGCCGCGACCGGCGTGTACACGGAGTTCTTCTGCGCGCTCTCCTCCACCGCGGCGAGCACCCGCTGCACGGCGAGCCCGTCGGCGAAGGACGGCTCGGGAGCGGTGCCGGTGGCGATGGCGTGCAGCAGGTCGCGGGCCTGGTGCACGAAGGTGTGCTCGTAGCCGAGGCCGTGGCCGGGCGGCCACCAGGCCGCCAGATAGGGGTGGGTGGACTCGGTGACGAGGATGCGGCGGAACCCGGCCGACGCGGCGGGTTCGGTGTGGTCGTGGAAGGAGAGCTCGTTCAGGCGCTCCAGATCGAAGGCCAACGAGCCGTCGGAGCCGTTGAGTTCGAGGCGCAGCGCGTTCTTGCGGCCCGCCGCGAACCGCGTGGCCTCGAAGGTGGCGAGGGCGCCGGAGGGGAAGCGGGCCGTGAAGACGGCGGCGTCGTCGACCGTGACCTGCCCGACCGCGACCTGGCCCGCCCTGCCGCCACCCGCCCCGGCACCGCTCGCACCGCCGCCACCCGCCCCGGCACCGTCCGCGCCGCCGCCACCCGCCCCGGCACCGTCCGCGCCGCCGCCCCCAGCCCCGGCACCGTCCGCCCCCGCGCCGCCCGCCGCGAGCCCGCCCGCCGCGAGCCCGCTCGACGCGCCCTCCAGGAGGGGCCGTTCCCGTACGAACGTCTCCGTCAGGGCCGACACCCCCGCGACGGCCTCGCCCGTCAGGTACTGCGCGAGGTCCACGATGTGCGCGCCGAGGTCGCCGAGGGCCCCCGAGCCCGCCCGGTCCCTGCGCAGCCGCCACGTCAGCGGGAAGCCGGGGTCGACCAGCCAGTCCTGGAGGTAGGTGAGGCGTACGTGGCGCAGCGTCCCGAGGCGGCCCGCGGCGACCAGCTCGCGGGCGAGGGCGAGGGCGGGCACGCGCCGGTAGTTGAAGCCGACCATCGCCATCTGCCCCCGGGTGCGGGCCCGTTCGGCGGCGGCGACCATGGCCTCCGCCTCCTCCACGGTGTTGGCGAGCGGCTTCTCGCACAACACGTGCTTGCCCGCCTCCAGGGCGGCGATGGCGATCTCCGCATGGCTGTCGCCGGGGGTGCAGACGTCGACGAGGTCGACGTCGTCCCGGGCGATGAGCGCGCGCCAGTCGGTCTCGGCGGCGGCCCAGCCGAGCCGGTCGGCGGCGGCGCGCACGGCCGCGCCGTCGCGGCCGCAGACCGCGGCGAGCCGCACCTCGACCGGCAGGTCGAAGACGCGCCCCACGGTCCGCCAGCCCTGGGAGTGGGCGGCGCCCATGAAGGCGTAGCCGACCATCCCGACGCCGAGGCGGCGCCGCGCGGCCGCCGGACCCGGCGCCGGCCCGGCCCCGGAAGCGACGGCCCCGGAAGCGGCGGCCCCCGAAGCGGCCTCGTGCTCCGTCTCACTCATGCGGTAACTCCTCCTGGTCGGCGCGTCGACGCCTGGTTCGCGGGTCATGCGCGGGCTGGGGGCACCTCACTTGAAGCCGGTGGACATGTACTGGTCGACGTTGTCCTTGTCGACGACGGCCGAGTAGAGCGTGATGGAGGCCGGGATCTCGTACTCGGCCATGCCGCCGATGCCCTTGCCCTGCCCGAGCGCGCGGGCGAGGTCGATCGCGGACGCCGCCATCGTCGGCGGGTACAGGACGGTGGCCTTCAGCACGCCCCGGTCGGCCTTGATCTCCTGGAACGCGGAGAGGGCGCCCGCGCCGCCGACCATCAGGAAGTCGTCGCGTCCGGCCTGCTTGATGGCGCGCAGGGCGCCGACTCCCTGGTCGTCGTCGTGGTTCCACAGGGCGTCGATGTTCTTCTGCGCCTGGAGCAGCTGCGACATCTTCGCCTGGCCGGACTCGACGGTGAACTCGGCGGCCTGCCGGGCGACCTTCTCGATGTTGGGGTAGTTCTTCAGGGCGTCGTCGAAGCCCTTGGTGCGCTGCTTGGTCAGCTCCAGGTTGTCCAGCCCGGCGAGCTCCACGACGCGGGCGTTCTTCGTGCCCTTGAGCTTCTCGCCGATGTAGTGCCCGGCGTTGAGGCCCATGCCGTAGTTGTCGCCGCCGATCCAGCAGCGGTAGGCCTGCGCGGAGGCGAAGATCCGGTCGAGGTTGACCACGGGGATCCCCGCCTTCATGGCCTTCAGGCCGACCCGGGTGAGGGCCTTGCCGTCGGCGGGCAGGATGACGAGGACGTCGACCTTCTTGTTGATGAGGGTCTCGACCTGGCCGATCTGGGCGGCGGTGTCGTTGGAGCCCTCGGTGGCCTCCAGGGTGACGTCCTTGTACTTCTCCGCCCGCTCCTTGGCGTTGTCGTTGATGGCGTTCAGCCAGCCGTGGTCGGCCTGCGGCCCGGCGAAGCCGATGGTGACCTCCTTGCCGGGCTTGTCGTCGGCGGGCCGGTTGTCGCCCGCGGGTGCGGCGTCGCCGTCGGAGTCCTTCGACTCGTTGCTGGTGCAGCCCGTCAGGACGGCCCCCGCGGACACGGCGGCCGCCCCGAAGAGCAGCCCTCTGCGGCTCGTGCTGTGTGGCATGGCGGTGACCCCTTCGGATGGTGGTCAGGTGGTGGCCGTACGGCGCTGCACCAGGACGGCGGCGACGATGATCGCCCCCTTGGCGATCTGCTGGACGGCGGTCTCCAGGTTGTTGAGCGCGAAGATGTTGGTGATCGTGGTGAAGATCAGCACGCCGAGCACGGAGCCGGTGATGGTGCCGCGCCCGCCGCTGAGCAGGGTGCCGCCGATGATCGCTGCGGCGATGGCGTCGAGTTCGTACAGGTTGCCGTTGGTGTTCTGGCCCGAGCCCGACAGGACGATCAGGAGGAAGGCCGCGATGCCGCAGCACAGGCCCGAGAGGAGGTAGAGGTAGAGCCGCTGCCGCCGTACGTCGATGCCCGCCAGACGCGCGGCCTCCGCGTTGCCGCCCACCGCGACCGAGCGGCGCCCGAACGTGGTGCGGTTCAGGAGCAGCCAGCCGAGGAGGGTCACCCCCGCGAAGACGAGCACGAGCGGCGGGATGCCGAGCACGTACGCGTCGCGCTCGCCCAGCTTCAGGACGCCGTCCACGGTGACCATCTGGGTCTTGCCGTCGGTGATCTCCAGGGCCAGGCCGCGCCCGGAGGCCAGCATGGCGAGCGTGGCGATGAACGGCACCAGGCCGCCGTACGCGATGAGCAGCCCGTTGACGAGCCCGCAGCCGAGGCCGACGACGACGGCCGTGAAGAGGATCCCCGCGAAGCCGTACTCCTGGGTGGCGACGGTCGTGGCCCACACCGAGGCGAGCGCGACGATCGCGCCGACGGACAGGTCGATGCCGCCGGAGATGATGACGAAGGTCATGCCGACGGTGACGACGCCGATGACGGACGCCTGGGTGAGGATCAGCTGGACGTTGTCGGTGTCGAGGAACGCGTCGGGCTGGGTGACGCCGCCGATCAGGATCAGCACGGCGAGGACGCCGAGCAGCGACAGGGTCCGCAGGTCGACGCGGGCGGCGAGGGCCCACAGAGGGCCGCGTTCGCTGTCGGTCGGGGGGCTCTTCTCGGTGACGGGCCGGGCGGGCGATGCGGGCTGCGTCATGACGCCGGGCTCCCTTCCGTGGTGACGGTGTCTTCCGGGCCTTGACGGTCTTCGGGCCCCGCCCGGTCTTGGGGCCCCGCCCGGTCGTCAGGTCCCGCCCGGTCTTCGCGGCCCGCCCCGTCTTCAGGTCCCGCCCCGTCTTCGGGGCCTCCCGGGCGGGCCGTGCCGGACGCCAGGACCAGGTCCAGTACGCGGTGCTCGTCCAGCTCGCGCGCGGGCGCCGTGTGCACCACCCGGCCCTCGCGGAGCACCAGGACGCGGTCGGCGAGGCCCAGGACCTCGGGCACCTCGCTGGACACGAGCAGCACGGCCAGGCCCTCGTCGGCGAGCCGCCGCACCACGGCGTACAGCTCGGCGCGGGCGCCGACGTCGACGCCGCGCGTCGGCTCGTCGAGCAGCAGGACCCGGCAGCCGCGCAGCAGCCACCGGGCGAGGACGGCCTTCTGCTGGTTGCCGCCGGACAGCGTGCGGACGGGCGCCGAGGGGTTGTCGGGCCTGAGCGACAGCTCCCGCGTCGCGGCGCGGGCGGCCTCGCGCTCCTTGCCCCGGTCCAGCCAGCCGCCGCGCGAGAAGCGGGACATGGAGGACACCGACACGTTGCGCGTGACGGACTCCAGCATCAGCAGGGCCTGCGCCTTGCGCTCCTCGGGGGCGAGGCCGAGCCCGGCGCGCACGGCCGCGCGGACGCTGCCGGGGCGCAGGGCCCTGCCGTGCACGCGGACGTGGCCCGCGGTCGGCCTGCGCGCGCCGTAGATGGTCTCCAGGATCTCGGACCGGCCGGAGCCGACGAGCCCGGCGAGCCCGACGATCTCCCCGGGCCGCAGTGCGAGGTCCAGGGGCGCGAACTCGCCCTCCCTGGCCAGGCCGTGGACGGTGAGGAGGGGTTCGGGCGAGGGCTGCCGATCGGCCTCAGGCCGCGGCGGGAAGACGTACTCGACGCTGCGGCCCGTCATCAGCGCGACGATCTCGCGCGTCGGCGTCCGCCGCGCGGGCAGCCCGACCGCGACGGCCCGGCCGTCCTTCAGGACGGTGACGCGGTCGCCGATGCGGCGGATCTCCTCGAGCCGGTGCGAGATGTACACGACCGCGACGCCGTCGGCGGTGAGGTCGCCGACGATGCGGAAGAGGTTGTCGACCTCGCCGGGGTCGAGTGCGGCGGACGGCTCGTCCATGACGATGAGACGTACGTCGTGCGAGAGCGCGCGGGCCATCGACACGATCTGCTGCTGGGCGGCGGACAGTTCCCCCACGAGGCGGGCGGGGCTGATCTCGGCGTGACCGAGTCGCTTGAGCAGAGCGGCGGTCGACGCCTGGGCCGCGCCCCTGCGGACGACGAACCCGGCGGCCGTCGGCTCGTGCCCGAGGAAGACGTTCTCGGCCACGGACAGGTGCTCGACCAGGTCGAGTTCCTGGTAGATGGTGGCGATGCCGAGCCGCATGGCGGCGATCGGCGAGCGCGGGGTGACCGGGTCGCCGCGCCAGGCGATGGTGCCGCCGTCGGGCTGGTGGGCGCCCGCGAGGACCTTGATGAGCGTGGACTTGCCCGCGCCGTTCTGACCGAGCAGGCAGTGCACCTCACCGGCCTGTACGTGCAGGTCGACGCCGTCGAGCGCACGGACGCCGGGGAACGACTTGGTGATGCCGGACATGCGGAGCAGCGGTGGTTCTGGTGCCATGACGGTTCCCTCGTACGGGTGTGGCCGGTTTCAGGGCAGAGCAGGGTGAGCGCTGTACTGGGGCGTGCCGAGGTGACGTGCGCGCGGGGGCGGGCCGCCGCCGTGTCCGCGGGGCGGGTCAGGCCGGTGAGAACAGGTGGTCGCTGATGAGCCGGGCGCCGCCGGTGACTCCGGCGGCGGGGCCGAGCTCGCCGAGGACGATGGGGAGGTTGCCGGTCGCGAGGGGCAGCGACTGGCGGTAGACCTGGGTGCGGATCGCGGCGAGCAGGGTGTGGCCGAGTCCCGTGACACCGCCGCCGATCACCACGAGACCCGGGTTGAAGAAGCTGACGAGGCCCGCGATGACCTGGCCCGTGCGGTTGCCGCCGGCGCGGATCAGGTCGAGCGCGGTGGGGTCGCCCGCGGCGGCCGCCGCGGCGACGTCGGCGGCCGTGAGCGCGCCCGCAGCCTCCAGGCGGGCGGCGAGCTCCGGCGAACGGCCCTGGTGGGCGGCCTCCTGGGCGTCACGGGCGAGCGCGGCACCGCTGAAGTGGGCTTCCAGGCAGCCCTTGTTGCCGCAGGCGCAGGGGCGGCCCTCGGGTTCCACCTGGATGTGGCCTATGTCGCCCGCGCTGCCGGTCGTGCCCCGGTACACCTGGCCGCCGACGACGATGCCGCAGCCGATGCCGGTGCCGATCTTGACGCAGAGGAAGTCGCCCACGGAGCGGGCCACGCCCGCGTGCTGCTCCCCCATCGCCATCAGGTTCACGTCGTTGTCGACCATGACCGGGCAGCCGAGCTCCTGGCTGAGCGCCTCCCTCACGGGGAAGCCGTCCCAGCCGGGCATGATCGGCGGGGCCACGGGCACGCCCTCGGGGAAGCGGACGGGGCCCGGCACGCCGATGCCCGCGCCGTCGAAGCCCTCCGCGAGGCCCGACGCCCGCAGCTTCGCGGCCATGGCGAGGACCTGCTCGAAGACCGCGACCGGGCCTTCGCGCACGTCCATGGGCTGGTTGAGGTGGCCGAGCACCTCCAGCTCGGCGTTGGTGACGGCGACGTCGACCGAGGTGGCGCCGATGTCGACGCCGAGGAAGCGGAGGTTCGGGGCGAGGCGGATGTTGTGGGAGCGGCGGCCGCCGCGGGACGCGGCGAGGCCGTCGGCCACCACGAGTCCCGTCTCCAGGAGGCGGTCCACCTCCACGGCCAGCTTGGACCTCGACAGGTCCACCTGGTCGCCCAGCTGGGCGCGGGAGTTGGGGCCGCCGTCGCGCAGCAGGCGCAGCAGGCGCGCCTGGTGCGCGTTGGCGGGCCTTGCCGTCATGCGTCTCACGCGCCCCTCCCGCCTCATCGGCCTTGTCCCTCTTGCGTGGTGGGCTTTCGAGGGGAACGTAGCAGTGGGTGCCGGGGCTGGGAAGAACTTGCGCGGGGATTGCTCTCTACTTTCTCCTGTGGCAGGACAAAGCTGGGCCTCGCGGCGCGCCCCAGACCCGCCCCTTCCCGATCCGGGGGCTCCGCCCCCGTGCCCCCGTTCTTTTCGGCGCTCCGCGCCTCGTCCTCAAACGCCGGACGGGCTGAAAGTCGCCGGTGCGGGGCACTGATCAGCCCGTCCGGCGATTGAGGGCGAGCCCGGAGGGCGGCGAGAGGGCGGGCGGGTGGGAGGGGAGCGTCCCGTCAGGCCGGGGTGCGGTCGTGGTAGGTGCGGCGGGTGTGCTCCGTGTGGGCCCGCATCACGGCCACCGCCCGAGCCTCGTCCCGCGCGGCGATCGCCGCGATCAGCTCCCGGTGCTCGACCCAGGAGCGGATGCCCCGCTGCCGCGCCACCGGCGTGTAGTACCAGCGGACCCGGCCGTCCACCCGGCCCGCGAGCTCGGCGAGGACCACGTTGCCCGCGAGCTCCATGACCTTGGCGTGGAACGCCGCGTTCGTGGCGACGACGAGGTCGACGTCCCCGTCGGCGACGGCCGACTCCCCCCGGGCGCAGAGCTCTTCGAGGGCGGCGATGCCCGCGGAGCCCGCGTTCGCCGCGGCCAGGCGGGCCGCCTCCGCCTCCAGGAGCGTACGGACCGTGAGCAGTTGGTCCGCCTCCTCCTCGGTCGGCTCGTGGACGAACGCGCCCTGTGCGGGCCTGAGGTCCACCCAGCCCTCGGTGTTGAGCCGCTGGAGGGCCTCGCGCACGGGCTGCCGGGAGACGCCGAGGTGCCCGGCCAGCTCGCTCTCGACGAGGTGCTGGCCGGGCCTCAGGGCGCGGGTGGTGATGAGTTCGAGCAGCGCCTCGTAGACGCGCTCGCGCAGCGGGCCGGGCCGCTCCAGCTTGGGCACCGTCCCCTGCGGCAGTCCTGCGGACAACATCCCGTCCCCCTCCTGCGCCCCCTCGGCATGGGCTTTTGTCTACAGTTTACCGAGCACCGCGGCCAGGACCAGAGGGAGTTGGGCCCGCCGCGGCCCGCGTCACGGGCAGCGCACGACCTGCCCCGCGTACGACAGGTTGCCGCCGAAGCCGAAGAGCAGCACCGGGTCGCCGGTGACGATCTCGCCGCGCTCGACCAGCTTGGAGAGCGCGAGCGGCACGGACGCGGCCGAGGTGTTGCCCGAGTCGACCACGTCGCGGGCGACCACCGCGTTCACGGCGCCGATGCGCTCGGCGAGCGGTTCGACGATGCGCAGATTGGCCTGGTGCAGGACGACCGCCGCGAGGTCGGCGGGGGTGAGCCCGGCCCGCTCGCAGGTCGCGCGGGCCAGCGGCGGCAGCTGCGTCGTGGCCCAGCGGTACACGCTCTGGCCCTCCTGGGCGAACCGCGCGGGCTGGCCCTCGATCCGCACCGCGTGCCCCATCTCCGGCACGGAGCCCCACAGCACGGGGCTGATGCCGGGCTCCTCGTCCTCCCCGCAGGCCTCGACGACGGCCGCGCCCGCGCCGTCGCCGACCAGGACGCACGTGGTGCGGTCCGTCCAGTCCGTGATCTCGGACATCTTGTCGGCCCCGATGACCACGGCCCGGCTCGCGGCCCCGGCCCGCACGGCGTGGTCGGCGGTGGCGAGCGCGTGCGTGAAGCCCGCGCAGACCACGTTGACGTCCAGCGCGGCGGGCGAGGGCAGGCCGAGCCGGGCGGCGACGCGGGCGGCCATGTTCGGCGAGCGGTCGACCGCCGTGGAGGTGGCGACGACGACCAGGTCCACGGACGCCGGGGCCCGGCCCGCCGCCGCGAGGGCCTTGGCGGCGGCATGCGCGGCGAGCTCGTCGACGGGCTCCTCGGGGCCCGCGATGTGCCGGGTGCGGATGCCGACCCGGGAGCGGATCCACTCGTCGCTGGTGTCCACCATGCCCGCCAGGTCGTCGTTGGTCAGCACCTTGGCAGGCTGGTAGTGGCCGACGGCGGCGATGCGTGAGCCGGGCATGGGCGGGTCCCCTCGTGGTGCCGGATGTACGGGACCGTCCAGTCTGCTGAGCGACTCACGGGTAGCAGGTGACGTAATGCGACAGGATTGGGACCGCTCGTTTGGATGCTTCTCATCATCGCGTCACCCGGTGAAGAGCTGTCTGGCCTTGTGTACGAGTTCGTAGAGGCCGTATGCCAGCGGCACGGTCACCCACAGCCAGGAGCCCAGGATCAGCGCGCGGCGGCGCGGCGGCGGCGCGGGTGCGCCCCCGTCAGCGGGCGGCGGGCTCGGCGGTGTCGTCATCGGCGGCCTCCTTCGGCGCGGCGAGGTGGTGGCGCGGGTGGACGGGGCGGACCAGTTCGTTGGCGACGAAGCCGACGACCAGCAGACCGATCATGATCGAGAAGGAGAGCCCGTACAGGGCCGCGCCCTCCTTGCCCGCGTCCTCCTGCCGGTCGGCCACCCAGTTCACGATCAGCGGGCCGAGGACCCCGGCGAGCGACCAGGCCGTCAGGAGGCGGCCGTGGATGGCGCCCACCTGGTAGGTGCCGAAGAGGTCCCTCAGATACGCGGGGACGGTCGCGAAGCCGCCGCCGTAGAAGGAGAGGATGACCAGCGCGCAGCAGACGAACAGCGGCTTGGAGTCATCGCCGAAGCGGGCGATGAGCAGGTACATCAGCGCGACGGCGCCCAGGTAGACCCGGTACACGTTCTTGCGTCCGAGCAGGTCGGACGCGGACGACCAGCCGATGCGGCCCGCCATGTTCGCGGCCGAGAGCAGGGCGACGAACCCGGCGGCCGCCGACGCGGAGACCGGCGTCGCGGAGTCCGCGAAGAAGTCCGTGATCATCGGCGCGGCCTTCTCCAGGATGCCGATCCCGGCGGTCACGTTCATGCACAGGACGACCCACAGGCACCAGAACTGCGGGGTGCGCACGGCCTCGCGGGCCGACACCTGGGGTCCTCCGGAGGCGCCCGCGGCGGCCTGGCCGCGGGCGTCCCGCGGCGCCGGGACCCGCACCAGGAGCACACCGAGCGCCATGAAGACCGCGTACGTCAGGCCGTGCACCAGGAAGGCGAGCGCGATGCCGGAGGAGTCCGTGCCGAACGAGTCCAGCATCCGCGCGGACCACGGCGAGGCGATGAGCGCACCGCCGCCGAACCCCATGATCGCGATGCCGGTGGCCGTGCCGGGCCGGTCGGGGAACCACTTGAGCAGGGTGGACACCGGGGAGATGTAGCCGATGCCGAGCCCGATGCCGCCGACGAAGCCGTAGCCGAGGACGACGAGCCAGTACTGGCGCGTCGCGGCGCCGAGCGCGGCGAGCAGGAAGCCGGAGGAAAAGCAGACGAGCGCGACGGACATCGCCCAGCGCGGGCCGTTGCGCTCCACGAGCGTGCCGCCGAACGCGGCGGACAGGCCCAGCATGACGATGCCGAGCTGGAAGGGCAGCGCGCTCTGGGTGCCGCTGAGGTCGAGGGCGGACTCCAGGGGCGGCTTGAAGACGCTCCAGGCGTAGGCCTGGCCGATGGAGAGGTGCACCGACAGGGCGGCGGGCGGCACGAGCCACCGGCTCCAGCCGGGAGGTGCGACGGGGGGCCTCATGATCCCGAACGGTAGGAATCCGGCGGGTCGTTGGGAAGGGGGCGGGCCGGGATTCGTCGACGGTATGCGATGTCACGTGCGCCCCTTGCCGCCCCAACTTCCATACTGTAGACAATATTCCGTCCCCTCTCGCGTGCCGCCGAGGCCATCGCGACAGGCCCGCCGGAACGATGCGACCGAACGGAGCGCCCCTCGTGAGAGCCGCAGTCCCGGGCGCCGGAGCGTTCGGCGCCCGCGCCGGAGCCGCGCCGCACCGCGCGTCCGGCGTCGAGCGGACCGCCGCACGCCGCGCGTGCAGGACAATGAGATCGTGAAGGTCACCTCGCCGCACGGCGGCCCGGTGACCCACGGCAGCCTCTGCCTCAAGGGCCGCTCCGGCCACCAGCACGGACAGAACCGGGACTGATCGACATGGGACGAGTCACGGAGCGCCGCCGCGTCCTCCGCATCCGCGACGGCGCGGTCAGCGAGCGGCCCGACACGCTCGTCGCCGAGGAGCCGATGGAGATCCGCCTCAACGGCAGGCCGCTCGCCATCACCATGCGCACGCCGGGCGACGACTTCGCGCTCGCCGCGGGCTTCCTGGTCAGCGAGGGCGTCCTCGGCACGGCGGACGAGCTGCGGAACATCGTGTACTGCGCGGGCGCCACCCAGGACGGCTCCAACACGTACAACGTGGTGGACGTGTCGACCGCGCCCGGCGTCGTCATCCCGGACATCACCCTCGAACGGAACGTGTACACGACCTCGTCGTGCGGCCTCTGCGGCAAGGCCAGCCTGGACGCGGTCCGCACGACGGCCCGCTGGGCCGTCGACGACGGCCCCGACCCGCTGCGGCTCACCCCCGCGCTGCTCGCGGACCTTCCCGAACGGCTGCGCGCGGCCCAGCGCGTCTTCGACCGGACCGGCGGCCTGCACGCGGCCGCGCTGTTCTCCGAGGACGGCGAGCTGCTCGACATACGCGAGGACGTGGGGCGCCACAACGCCGTCGACAAGCTGGTGGGGCGGGCCCTGCAGAACGGCCGCCTGCCACTGTCCCGCGCGGTCCTGCTCGTGTCGGGCCGCGCCTCCTTCGAGCTGGCGCAGAAGGCCGTGATGGCGGGCATCCCGGTGCTCGCGGCCGTCTCGGCACCCTCGGCGCTCGCCGTCGACCTCGCGGCCGAGACGGGGCTCACGCTGGTGGGCTTCCTGCGCGGCACCTCCATGAACGTGTACGCGGGCGAGCACCGGGTGGCCTTGCAGGCCATGGCCGACCAGGGCTAGGCGGGGCCCGGGCCGCCCCCCCGGCCTCGCCCCGCTCGCGGCGGGGCCGTCGCGCTGCGCGCTCGTCCTCAAGCGCCGGACCGGCTTGACCCATTGCCGCTTCGCGGCTCGTCCTCAAACGCCGGACGGGCTTGATACCTGCCGGTTCGCGCCCACCCTCACGCCTCACGCATCCGGCGCGTCCACCGCTGCCACCCGCGTCAGCATCTCCGTGAAGCGCGCGCGCTCCTCCTCCGACAAGGGCGCCAGGAGGTCGGCGTTGGCCCGCCGGGCCGCGCGGGCGCAGCGCTGGACCATGCGGCGACCCTCGTCCGTGATCGTCACGGCGTTCTTGCGGCGGTCCTTGGGGTCGGGCGTGCGGTCGACCAGACCCGCGTCCTGGAGGTCGTTGAGGACGCCGACCATGTCCTTGGGGTCGAGCGACACGCTGCGGCCCAGCTGCGCCTGGGCGACGGGGCCGAGGTCGGCGACGGCGGACAGGACCACGTGGTGCCACATCCGCAGGCCCTCGGCCGCGAGGGCGTCGGCGACCAGGGCGCGGCCGCGGGCGGCGGCGCGGCCGAGCAGCCAGCTGGGCAGGGTGCGGATGGTGGAGGGGGCGGGCGGGGTCTCGGGCATGGGAGGAGCGTACCGAAGAACCGTTGGACTTCCCAACGAAAAGAGGGCTATCGTTGGGACCACCAACGGTTCTGCCCCGAGGAGGCACGCATGCGTCGCGTTCGGTACGACCACAGCGGAGGCCCGGAGGTCCTGCGGCTCGAAGAGGCCCCCGTGCCCGCACCGGGACCCGGCGAGCTGCTCGTGCGCGTCGCGGCGGCCGGCGTGACGCTGCCCGTCGTGCGCAAGGTGCGCGAGTCCCCCGAGCCGATACCGCTCGGCGGCGAGATCGCGGGCGAGGTGGCCGGGCTCGGCCCGGGCGTCACCGGCTTCGCGCCCGGCGACCGCGTCACCGGCCTGACCTTCGGGCACGGCTACGCCGACTACGCCCTGCTGCACACCGCCATGGCCTCCCCCGTGCCGGAGGGCGCGAGCGCGACCGACGCGGTGGCCCTGGTCCGCAGCGGCCTGGTCGCCTACGGCGCGCTCCAGGCGGCGCGCCCCGCGCCCGGCGAGGCCGCGCTGATCACGGGGGCGGCCAGCGGCGTGGGCCATCTGGCGGTGCAGCTGGCCGCGCTCGGCGGCGCCGGGCGGGTCGTGGGCGCCGTGTCGGACCCCGCCAAGGCCGGCTTCGTGCGCTCCCTGGGCGCCACCGAGGTGGTCACGTACGACCGGGAGGGCTGGGGCGAGCCCGTCGACTACTGCCTGGACGCGGTGGGCGGCGAACTGCTCGCCCCGGCCCTGGCCGCGCTCGCCCCCTTCGGCCGCCTCGTCGCCTACAGCTCGGGCGGCGGCACCGTGCGGGCGTACGACCTGCTCGTCGGCGCCAAGTCCGTGACGGGATTTCAGATGGCACTCATCGCCCGGGGCCGCCCGGACACCTACGAGGCGTGGCGCCGGGAGCTGTGGCGGCTGTTCGCGGCGGGCGCGCTGCGGCCCGCCGTGCACGCCGCGTTCCCCTTGGAGGAGGCGGCGAAGGCGCACGAGGCCATCGAGTCGCGCGCCAATCTCGGCAAGGTCGTCCTCGTCCCGTAGCGGCCATCGGGGTGGTCGCTACGGCGGCATTCTCACCCGTTGGGAGGGTTGATTCCGGACCCGCTCGCCCGTATGGCTTCAGCTACACGCACGGTTCTTGTGCGGCCCCAGCGGCCCAAGTAGCGTCGGCGCCCCGCACCTTGGACATGGGATGTCCATATGTCCGGTCGATATGGTCACTACGAAGGGCCGCCGTATGCCCCTGAGACACCGCGCACGCCCCAGACCTGCCCGGCTCGACCTCGTCGCACCCCCTGCCCGCCCCCGTCCGCCCCGGCGCACCGTCGCCGCGCTGACCACGGCCACCCTCACCGCGCTCGCCCTGCCGTCGGCGCTGAGCGGCTCGGCCGCGGCCGGTGACCGGGCGCTGCCGTCCTTCGAGCAGCAGGTCCTCTTCAAGGCTTCCCAGGATCCCGGGTACACCTGCTTCCGTATACCGGCCGTCGTGAAGACGGTGAAGGGCACGCTGCTCGCCTTCGCCGAGGGCCGTGTCAACGACTGCAGCGACGCGGGCGACATCGACCTCGTCCTCAAGCGGTCCCACGACGGCGGCCGCACCTGGGGGCCCATGCAGGTCATCAACGAGGGCGCCGGGAACACCCACGGCAACCCGACGCCGATCGTGGACCGCGACACGGGCCGCATCGTGCTCGCGGAGACGTACAACACGGGACGCACGGACGGCAAGAACTGCGAGGTGCCGTGCGACCGCACCCCGCACCTCCAGTACAGCGACGACGACGGCGTGACCTGGTCGGCGCCGCGAGACCTGAGCAAGGAGATCCTGCCCGCCAGCTGGAACTCCTGGTACGCGACCGGGCCCGTGCACGGCCTCCAGCTGACCCGCGGCCGCCACAAGGGCCGCCTCGTCTTCGCCGTGAACGCCGAGACGTGGAACGGCAGCCGGGTCACCGCCAACCACGCCGCGCTCATCGTCAGCGACGACGGCGGCGAGCGGTGGCGCATCGGCGCCACCGACTCGTATCCCGTCGACGCCGCCGACGGCACGTTCCGGCAGAAGCCGTCGGAGATGACCGTCACCGAGCGCCAGGACGGCTCCATCTACGTCAGCGGGCGCGAACAGGACGGCACCGACCTCGGGCACCGCTCCCACACCGTCAGCCGCGACGGCGGCGACAGCTTCATCGCGCCCTTCCGCCCCCAGCCCGACCTGTACACGCCCCAGGTGCAGGGCTCGACGCTGCGGCTCGGCAGCCGGCTCCTGCTCGCCTGCCCGGGCGACCCGGACCGGCGCCGCACCATGACCGTCCGGTCCTCCTACGACGGCGGGCGCACCTGGGACAGCTTCGACCGCGGCACCGTCGTCACCACCGACTGGTCCGGCTACTCGGACATGGTGCACGCCGACGCCGACCACGTGGGCCTGATGTACGAGGGCGGCCCGGTCGACGCCCGCGACGAGATCCGCTTCGCGCGCTTCACCGAGGACTGGCTGAAGCCGCGGCGCGGCCCCGACCCGCACACGAGCGACTGGGCTCCCGGCGCGCCCGGCGCCGCGGTGCTCGGCGGCGCGCGCCCCACCGACGGCGTCACGGGCGACGCGCTCGCCTTCGACGGCACCGATGACGCGGTACGCCTGCGCTTCCGCCCCCAACTGCCGCTGGGATCGGGCGACTTCACCCTGTCCCTGTGGTTCCGCTACTCCGCCACCAGCGGGGAGCAGCCGCTGCTGTGGATGGGCGGCGTCGGCACGAACCAACCCCAGGTGTGGCTGCGCGGCGAACCCGCGGCGGGCCGCGTCACCGGCCTGATCACCACCCGTGAGGGCGGTACGCCGCCCCGCTCGGCCTCCCTGAGCACCCAGGGCGCGTACAACGACGGCGCGTGGCACCACGCCGTGCTGCGGCGCGGCGACGGGGAGCTCACGCTGTTCGTGGACGACACCGAGCTGTCCCGGCCCGACGTGCCGGGCACGGTCAGCCGCAACTCGCCGTTCGGCGTGCACATCGGGCAGCGCGTCGACAGCCGGGCCCACTTCGCCGGAGCCATCGACGAGGTACGGGTCTTCAAGCGCGCCCTGACCGACGCGGAGGTGGACGAGCTCGCCTCGGTGGCCGGCTCCGACGGGCGGCGGGCCGGCCGCTCCGCTGTGACACCGGACACCGTCGCCTGGCTGCCCATGGACCGCGTGCGCCCGAGGAACTAGCGTCCCGGGCGTGTCCCAAGCCACACGCCAGCTCACCGGTCCGGCGGCGGCGAACCGGCAGCGGGGCGGCCCCGGTTCACCCGTGCTGTGGGTCGCCCTGCTGGTGGTGCTCGCCTGCGCGGCCGTGCTCCTGACGGCCCTTCCGGACGACGAGGACGACCGGAAGGGCCCGGCGGCGTGCACGGCCCGCGGCGTGGACTCCTGGCGCCCCGAGACCGGCCTGACCGACGCGTTCGCCGCGTACGGCGACGACGCTGCGCGCGACGACGACTGGAGCGGCGGCGACGGCACCCACTCGGTGAAGCTGCCCGACGGGCGCGTCCTGTGGCTGTTCTCCGACACCTTCCTGGGCCGGGTGCACCCGCCGCCCAACCAGCAGGGCAAGCCGCACAAGTGGCGCGACGGCGGCGCCCCGATGGTCCGCAACTCCGGCGTGGTGGCGTCCCCCTCCGGGACCCTGGAGCGGACCCTGCCCACGCCCCTGTTCGCCGACCCCGCGCCCGGGCAGTGGCGCTGGCCGGTCGCCGCGAAGGTCGAGCCGCGCACGCCGGGCGGCGGCGAGCAGGTCGTGCGCGTCCTGCTGTGGACCCGGGCCGCGGGCCCCGCGCCGTGGATCTTCGGGGTGCCCGCCGCCACCGAGGTCGCCACGCTCACCCTGCCCGACCTCGCCCTCGAAGGCATCACGCAGATCTCCGACCAGCGCGGCGTCGCCGACCCCGAGCGGCGGGTGCTGTACGGCACCACCACGGTCGAGGACGGCGAGTGGACGTACGTCTTCGGCGGCAACGACGCGCAGACCGCCTCGCGCCCCTCCTCGCGCGCCTATGCCGCCCGCGTCCCGCACGGCGGCCTCGGCGACCCCTCGGCCTGGCGCTACTGGGACGGCCGCGCCTGGTCGCGCGCCGGGGCGAAGCCGCGCTCGGTGCTCGGCGACGACGACCAGAAGGGGGTCGGCAGCGCGTTCACCGTGGTCCGGGACGGCGGCACGTACGTGCTGTTCACGATGGCGGCGGGCGCGCGGGGCCTGACCACCGTCACGTCGTACTGGGCGTGCTCGCCGAGCGGGCCCTGGCACGGCCCCGCCAAGGGCTTCGCGCCGCCGCTGCCCGCGGACTCGGCCGCGTACAACCCGCAGGCGCACCCCGCCCTGAGCGGCGGCGGCCGCCTCGTGCTGAGCTACGACGTGAACGCGCCGGACGCCACGGCGACGGCGGCGGGGCAGGCGAACGTCAACCGGAACGTGGAGCTGTACCGGCCGCGGTTCGTGACGCTGCGCCTGTCCCGGCCGGAGTGAACTCCTCCAGGTCGTGGGAGCGGCGCTTGGCGATCACCGCGCAGACCATCAGCTGCATCTGGTGGAAGAGCATCAGGGGCAGGACCGCGAGCGAGGCCTGCGCGCCGAACAGGACGCTGGCCATGGGCAGCCCGGCCGCCAGGGACTTCTTCGACCCCGCGAACTGGATCGCGACCCGGTCGGCGCGGTCGAAGCCGAGCCGCTTCGCGCCGTACCAGGTGAGGCTGAGCATCAGCGCGAGCAGCACCGCCTCGACGCCGAGCAGCGCGGCGAGCCGGGCCGGGGTGACCTGGCTCCAGATGCCGCGCACCATGCCCTGGCTGAACGCGGTGTAGACGACGAGCAGGATCGAGCACCGGTCGATCAGGCTCAGCACTTTCTTGTGCCGCGTGACGAATCCCCCGATCCAGCGCCGCAGCACCTGCCCCGCGAGGAACGGCACGAGCAGCTGGAGCACGATCTTCACGAACGCGTCGGCGGAGAAGCCGCCGCCGGTGTCGGCGAGCAGCCAGGCCACGAGCAGCGGGGTGAGCACCACCCCGGCGAGCGAGGAGAACGTGCCCGCGCAGATCGCCGCGGGCACGTTGCCGCGCGCCAGCGAGGTGAAGGCGATCGACGACTGGATCGTGGAGGGCACCAGGGTCAGGAACAGGAAGCCGCTGTAGAGCGCGGGCGTCAGGAGGTGCGGCACGAGCCCCTTGGCGGCGAGGCCGAGCAGCGGGAACACCAGGAACGTGCACAGCAGCACGGTGAGGTGCAGCCGCCAGTGCCGCAGCCCGTCCAGCGCCTCCCGGGTCGAGAGGCGGGCGCCGTAGAGGAAGAACAGCAGCGCGACGGCCGTGGTGGAGGCCCCGGACGCGACGTCGGCCGCGGTGTCCCGGGCGGGCAGGAGCGCGGCGAGGCCGACGGTGCCGAGCAGCACCGCGATGAAGGGGTCGACCGGCATCCACGACGGCCAGGACGGGCGTTTCACAGGGCTCCGTGCTCTCGGGGTCTCGGGGTCTCGGTTCCTCGGGCCCGTCCACGGGCCGGACCCGGTACGTGCCCTCTCCATGGTCCTCCTCTTCCACGCGATCGGGAATCCCGTACACCGCTCTGACTGTCATCACGTACCGCGATAACCTGGCGGGGTGTACGACCCCGCTCAGCTGCGTACGTTCCTCGCGGTGGCCCAGACCTTGAGCTTCACGCAGGCCGCGCGGCGGCTCGGCCTGCGCCAGTCGACGGTCAGCCAGCACGTGCGGCGCCTGGAGGACGCGACCGGGCGGCCGCTGTTCGCGCGGGACACGCACCGCGTGGAGCTGACCGAGGACGGCGAGGCGATGCTCGGCTTCGCGCGCCGCATCCTGGAGGTGCACGAGCAGGCCACGGCGCACTTCACAGGCGCCCGGCTCGGCGGGCGGCTGCGCTTCGGCGCGTCCGAGGACTTCGTCCTGACCCGCCTCACCGACATCCTGCAGTCCTTCCGGCGCGAGCACCCGGAGGTCGACCTGGAGCTGACGGTCGAGCTGTCCGGCACGCTGCACGAGCGCCTGGACGCGGGCAAGCTCGACCTCGTCCTCGCCAAGCGGCGCCCGAAGGACCCGCGCGGCGAACTGGTCTGGCACGACGACCTGGTGTGGATCGGCGCGCCGCGGCTGCGCCTGGACCCGGGCCGCCCGGTGCCGCTCATCGTCTATCCGCCGCCGGGCATCACCCGGGCGCTCGCGCTGCGGGCCCTGGAGGGCAGCGGCCGCCCCTGGCGGATCGCCTGCACCAGCGGGAGCCTGAACGGCCTGGTGGCCGCCGCGCGCGCCGGGCTCGGCGTGATGGCGCACTCGCGCGGCCTGGTCCCGCCCGGCCTGGTGCGGGTCTCCGACCGGCTCGGCCTGCCGGAGCTCGGCGCGGTGGACTTCGTCCTGCGGCACGGCGAGCGGCGCCCGGCCGCACCGGGCGCCCACGCGGCGGCGGACGCCCTGGCGGCGGCGATCCTGGCGGGCGGGGACCGGTTGCAGCGCGGGCGCCCGTGACGCCGGGCGGGCGCTAGCGCGTGGGCCGGTAGATGAGTTGCTTGACGCGGCGCAGATACGGCGTGGTCTCCACGTGCTGCACGCCTTCCAGGCCGCCGATCTCCCCGCTGAGGTAGGCGTACAGGCCCGCGGTGTCCCGGGTGACGACCGTCGCCACCAGATTGGAGGGGCCCGCCGTCGCGGCGACGTAGGCGATCTGGTCGTGCTCGGCGAGCGCCTGGCCGACGGAGTGCAGGGCGGCGGGGGCCGTGGTGATCCACAGGGTGGCGCCGCAGCGGTAGCCGAGGGCCTCGGCGCTGTACTCGATGTCGACGTAGATCGCCCGGGACTCCAGGAGCGCGGCCAGGCGGCGCTTGACCGTGGACTCCGAGAGTCCGGTGAGGCGCTGGAGTTCGGGGTATCCGGCGCGGCCGTCCGCCTCCAGCGCGGCCACCAGGGGCTCGTCCTCCGGGGAGATGCGGGCCGGGGCCGCGGGCGGCGCGGGAAGCCGCGGGGTCAGCGCCGCGAGCTGTGCGGCGCTCAGCGGGGCGAGCTTGCCGAGCCAGCCGCGGGGCCCGCCGAAGAAGGTGTGCAGGAGCTGGTGGGCGCGGATGTCCACGATGTGCGGGGTGCGGGGCAGCTTGCCGAGCAGCAGGTCGTGGTCGTCGGGGGTGCGGGGCTTGGTCATGCACAGGACCTCCGTGCCCCCGGCGGCCAGGCCCACCCAGAACGTGTCGGGGCGGCGGGCCAGGGCGTGTGCGATGGTCTGCGCGGCGTCCGGGGCGCAGCGCAGCCGGAGCATCCAGTGGTCCTGGCCGAGCCGCTCGGCGTTGCGCAGCACCACGACCCGGAGTCCGGCCTCGGCGGTGAGCCGGCGGAAGCGGCGCGCGATCGTCTGGTCCGAGACGCCGAGCACCGCCGCGATCTTGCTGAACGGCGCGCGCCCGTCGGTCTCCAGGGCCTGGAGCAACTTCTGGTCCAAAGCGTCCAGCATGGAGGATTCCATCGCCGACCTCCCCCGAGATGTCGAATTCCGCCGCAGTGCGGCCCATGACCGTCACGATCGTCCGGCCGCCACGGATCGTACGGCATCGGAGCCACCGATCGGTGGCGCAGGGAACCAGGGAACGGGAGTAAGACCATGCGCTCATGGGGGCCGTTGACGGCGGTGTGCCTGGGCACGTTCATGCTGCTGCTCGACGTGACGATCGTGGTCGTGGCGCTGCCCGACATGGCGCGGGCGCTCGACGCCTCGCTCAGCGATCTGCAGTGGGTCATCGACGGGTACGCGCTCGCGCTCGCCGCGCTGCTGCTCGGCATCGGCGCCGCCGCCGACGTGGTGGGCCACCGGCGGGTCCAGCTCGCGGGCACCGTCGTCTTCGCGCTGGCCTCGCTCGGCTGCGGGCTCGCGGCGAACGCGGAGCTGCTCGTGGCGGCGCGGGCCGTGCAGGGGCTCGGGGCCGCCGCGATGTTCGCCACGACGCTGCCGCTGCTCGGCGCCGCGTACCAGGGCAAGGAGCGCTCGGTGGCGCTCGGCCTGTGGGGGGCGGTGAGCGGTGCCGCCGCCGCGCTGGGGCCGATCGCCGGCGGGCTGCTCACCGAGGGGCCCGGCTGGCGCTGGATCTTCTTCGTCAACCTGCCGGTGAGCGTGGCCTCGGTGTGGCTGACGCTGCGCGCGGTGCCGCCGTCGCGCGGGCGCGCGGAGCGGCGCGTGGACTGGGCGGGCACGGCGACGTTCGCGCTGTTCGCGGGCGCGCTCACGTTCGGCGTGGTGCGGGCGTCGACGGTCGGCTGGGCCTCGGCCCGCACCGGTGTGACGCTCGCGGTGGCGGCGCTCGCGCTGCTCGCCTTCGTCGTGGTGGAGCGCCGCGCCGCGCATCCGCTGCTCGATCTGCGGCTGCTGCGCAAGCCCGCGTTCACCGGGGTCCTGATCGGCGCGATCGGCTACAACGCGGCCGCGTTCGGCGTGATCCCCTACCTCTCGATCTGGCTGCAGACCGTGCTCGGCATGAGCCCGGTGCGCGGCAGCCTGGTCCTGGTGCCGCTGTCGGCCACGTCGTTCGTGGTGGCGGCGATCGGCGGGCGCCTGCTGCACGGGGTGCCGGGGCGGTACGTCATCGGCGTCGGGCTGCTCCTGATCGGCGCGGGCGGCCTGGCGATGGCGGTGCTCGACGCGGGCTCGTCCTGGGGTGCGCTCGTGCCGGGCCTGGTGCTCGCGGGCGTCGGCATCGGCCTGGTCTCGCCGGGGCTCGCGGGGGCCGCGCTCGCCGCGGTGCCACCGCGCGACGCGGGCATGGCGGGCGGCGCGGTGAACACCTTCCGCCAGCTCGGCTACGCCCTGGGCGTCGCCGTCTTCGGCACGGTCCTGACGTCGCGGATGCAGGACGCGCTCGGCCACGACGCGGCGCACACCGTGGCGGGCGGCGGGGCGGCGGCGGTCCGGGGCGCGTTCTCCGAGCACAGCGTGCGCGCGGCGTTCGCATCCGGGCTCAACGGCGCCTCGCTCGTGGCGGGGATCACCGGCCTCGTGGCGGGGGTCGTGGTCCTCGTGATGGTCCGGACCAAGCGGACGGCCGACGCGGACCGGGGGGCCGCCGGAGCCGAACGCATGGTCGAGGGCACGCCCGCGAAGCAGCTCCAGGCGTAACTTCCGCGTACAGATTCGGTGGAGATCACGCCACCGAAACTTACTCATCCGTCAGGAAACTGTCCGGCCCTTCCCCTTGTGGCCGCATTTCACCAGCTGACCTGTGACGATCGTGCCCATGGGCCCGTTCCCCACCCCCCTCCCGGAAGGGACGGGGGTGGGGTACCGTCACCGGCGCTGTGCGGAGCGCCACAAGGAGCACCATTGCGCGAGTTCACGAACCCTCCCCTGGCGTCGGCTCCCAAGGTGGGCGGCCTTGCCGACGCCGTCTTCGACCATGCCCTGGAGGATCCGGTCCGCGTCGTGCTCGGGCGCAAGGGCCCCGACGGCGTCTGGCGGGACGTGACCTCGGCACGGTTCCGCGACGAGGTCCTCGCGCTCGCCAAGGGCCTGCTCGCCCGGGGCGTGCGCTTCGGGGACCGGGTCGCCATCATGTGCCGCACCCGCTACGAGTGGACCCTTTTCGACTTCGCCCTGTGGACGGTCGGCGCCCAGGTCGTGCCCGTCTACCCGACGTCGTCGGCCGAGCAGGTCTTCTGGATGCTGCACGACGCGCAGGTCACCGCGGCCATGGTCGAGCACGAGGACCACGCCATGACGATCGGCTCGGTCGTGGACCGCCTTCCGCTGCTCCGCTGTCTGTGGCAGCTCGACGAGGACGCGGTGCGCGAGCTCGGCGAGGCGGGCCGCGACCTGGACGACGAGGTGGTGCACCGCCACCGCCGCGCGGTCACGCCCGACTCCGTCGCCACCGTGATCTACACCTCCGGCACCACGGGCCGACCCAAGGGCTGTGTGCTCACCCACGCGAACTTCATGTTCGAGGTGGACACGGTCATCCGGCGCTGGGAGCCGGTGTTCCACTCCAAGCGCGGTGACGAGCCGTCCACGCTGCTGTTCCTGCCGCTCGCGCACGTCTTCGGGCGCATGGTGCAGGTGGCGGCGGTGCGCGGCCGGGTCAAGCTCGGGCACCAGCCGAGCCTGACCGCGGCGGCGCTGCTCCCGGACCTGGCCGCGTTCCGGCCCACCTTCTTCCTCGCCGTGCCGTACGTCTTCGAGAAGGTCTTCAACGCGGCCCGGCGCAAGGCCGAACGGGAGGGCAGGGCGGGCCCGTTCGACAAGGCCGTCGAGGTGGCCGTGAAGTACGCCGACGCGATGGAGGCCAAGGCCTTCGGCACCGGGCCCGGACCCTCGGCGGGCCTGCGGATGCAGCACCAGCTCTTCGACAAACTGGTGTACGCCAAGGTGCGCGAGGCGATGGGCGGCCGGGTGCGGCACGCGATGTCCGGCGGCTCGGGCATGGACCGGCGCCTCGGCCTGTTCTTCGCGGGCGCGGGCGTCACCGTCTTCGAGGGCTACGGCCTCACCGAGTCCTCGGCCGCCGCAACCGCCAACCCGCCCGAGCGCACCCGCTACGGCACGGTCGGCCAGGCCCTCCCGGGCACGACCGTGCACATCGCGGACGACGGCGAGGTGTGGCTGCGCGGCCCCCACCTCTTCCAGGGCTACCTCAACGACCCCAAGGCCACCGACGCGGCCCTGCACGACGGCTGGCTCGCCACCGGAGACCTGGGCGCCCTCGACGAGGACGGCTACCTCACGATCACCGGCCGCAAGAAGGAGATCCTGGTGACCTCCGGCGGCAAGAGCGTGTCCCCCGCCCAGCTGGAGGAGCGGGTGCGCGACCATCCGCTGGTCGCGCAGTGCATCGTCGTCGGCAACGACCGCCCGTACGTCGCGGCGCTCGTCACCCTGGACGCGGAGGCCGTCGACCACTGGCTCGCGCTGCGCGACAAGCCCCCGCTCGCCCTGGCCGACCTGGTGCGCGAACCGGACCTGGAGACCGAGGTGCGGCGCGCGGTGGTCGCCGCCAACACCCTGGTCTCGCAGGCCGAGTCGATCCGGACCTTCCGGATCCTGGCGCACCAGTTCACCGAGGAGCACGGCCTGCTCACGCCCTCCCTCAAGCTGAAGCGCAAGGCCATCGAGCAGGCGTACGCGAACGAGGTCGCGGCGCTGTACCCCTGAGGGACCGGTGTGCCCCTGAGGGACCGGTGTGCCCCTGACGGCCCGGCCGGTGCTCGCGGGCTAGCCGATCGAGACGCGCAGGATCTCGTCCGCGCCGTCCGGCTCGCCGCCGTTGTTGTCGGCGTTGGTCGTGGACACCCACAGCGCCTTCGCGCCGGGCACCGCCGTCACCGCCCGCAGGCGGCCGTACCGGCCGACGTAGAACGCCTTGGCGGAGCCGACGTTCTCGTTGTCGGCGTTGATGGGGATGCGCCACAGGCGCTCGCCCTTGAGGGCCGCCATGTAGACCGCGCCGTCCACGACGGCGACGCCGCTCGGCGAGGCCTCGGCGACGCCCCAGGTCTGCTTGGGGTTGGTCATCCCGGACACGTTGCAGGTGCCCTCGCAGGTGGGCCAGCCGTAGTTCTTGCCGGGCTTGATGAGGTTCAGCTCGTCCCTGGTGGCGTCGCCGAGCTCGGCCTCCCACAGGCGGCCCTGCGGGTCGAAGGCGATGCCCTGCGGATTGCGGTGGCCCAGGCTGTAGACGAGCGTGCCGAAGGGGTTGCCGGGGGCGGGCTCGCCGTCCCGGGTCAGGCGCAGGATCTTGCCGTTGAGGGAGCTCTTGTCCTGGGCGAGCTTGCGGTCCTGGGCGTCGCCCGTGGTCGCGTACAGGAAGCCGTCGGGGCCGAAGGCGAGGCGGCCGCCGTTGTGGTACTTGGCCTTCTTGATGCCCTTGACCAGGACCGTGTAGCCGCCGAGCGAGGAGCCGTCGTAGGTCATGCGGGCGACGCGGTTGCCCTCGGCCGCGGTGTGCATGACGTACACGTAGTGGTTGGACGCCCACTGCGGGTCGACGGCGACGCCCATGAGGCCGCCCTCGCCGCCGGTGGTCTGCGCCTCCGGCACCGTGCCGAGCTGCTTCTTCGTGGCGCCGTCGGCCGACACCGACCAGACGCGGAAGTCGTCCCGCTCGGTGACGAGCGCGGACTTGCCGTCGGGGAGCCAGGAGGTGCCCCACGGTATGGTCCAGCCGCTGGAGACGGTCCTGACGCCGGTGGGCTCACCGGCCGGGGCGGGCGGCGCGGCCACCGCCGAGGGGACGTGGGTCACGAGTCCCGCGGTGAGGACGGCGGTGGCCGCCAGGGCCACGCTCCGGGCGGTCGGCCTGCTGGTGCCGTGCATGGGTGCCTCCTGTGGGCCGGGGGGTGGGAGATGCCGGTGCGACGCGTCAGACGAGCTGGTAGGCGCGCGGGTCGGACAGGAGCAGATAGGTGTCCCGGATCGCGCCGGAGGTGTCGCCGAGGGAGCGGTAGATGCCCCACTTGGGCCGCACCCGGTCGGCGAGGAAGGTGTCCACGCCGGATGCCTCCCGGTCGACGACCGTCGTACCGCCGCTCGTGAGGATCCAGCGCACGGAGCCCGCCGCACCGTCGCCGATCGTGATCCGGAAGTCGACGTCGGTCCACCGGTCGTGCAGCGGCTCCAGATCCGTGCGGCCGACGAGGACGTCCTGCCCGAAGACCTTCAGCTCGATGGTCTGCTCGCCGCCCGAGCGGCGCAGCGACTGCACGACGAGCGGCGCGCTGCCCGTGCCGGGCTGTTTCATCTGCATGATGTGCGTGAACGTCGTGGTCGCCCGCAGCGAACTCGGCAGGAACATGCGGTAGGTGACCCGCCAGGTCTCGCCCCGCCGCCACTTCAGACAAGTGTCGCCGGTGCGGCAGCCGGTGACCTCCTGGCGCTGGCGGTCGGCGCTGGTGTCGCGGTCGACGGTGTGGATGGCGAAGCGGATGGTGTCGCCCTCGGCGGAGATGTGCGGCGCGGCCTCGGGGTGCGAGCCGGCGCGGTCGTCCTCCAGGGTCTCGAAGGCGCGGGTCCCGACCTCGCGGACGGACGGCGCCCAGCGCAGCTGCCATGCGGCCGCGGGGCCCGCCGCATCGGAGGTCGCCGCCCCGGCAGGTCGTGCTCCGGCGGGCGGTGCTCCGGCGGCCGTGGCGGCGGCGCCCGCTCCGGCGCCGAGTGCCGCGCCCAGCACGGCCCTTCGTGAGGGGGTCATGCCCGGCTCACCTCTGCTTCCGCAGTTGCTCGTTCATCAGCAGGAAGGCGCCGAGCCCGTGGAAGTCGTCGGTCCGGCGGGGCCGGGCGACGTAGAAGGCGTAGTCGCCGACGTTCGTGCCGATGGAGATGTCGGTCAGATGGGTCAGTCCGTCGGTGCCGCGCGAGATCTTCTCCAGGACGCCCCGGTAGCCGCGCCGGGCGACCTCGCGGTACGACGCGGAGACGTAGCCCTTCTCCGCGGCCCGCGAGAGGGCGTAGGTGAACATGCTGGAGCAGGACGTCTCGGTCCAGTTCCCCTCCCGGCCGCCCTTGTCGGCGACCTGGAACCAGCGGCCGGTGGCCGGGTCCTGGGTGCGCGCGATGCCCGCGGCGAGCTTCCGCACGGTGCGCAGGAGCTCCTCGCGGCCCGGCCCGTCCTGGGGCGTGGCGTCGAGGACGTTGACGGCGGCCATCGCGTACCAGCCGATGGCCCGGCACCACTGCTCGGGGGCGCGCCCCGTCTCCTTGTCGGCCCAGGCGGCGGTGCGCGACTCGTCGAAGGCGTGCTGGAACAGGCCGTTGTCCGCCTGGAGGTGGCGGGCGTAGGTGTTCAGCTGCTCGACGGCCTCGCGGTCGGTGTACGCCTCGTCGTCGAACTCCGCGCCGTACTCGACGAGGAACGGCGTCACCATGTAGACGCCGTCCGACCAGAGCTGGTGCGCGCGGCTCGCGGTGTCGGCGTGCCAGAAGCCGCCGTCGGACGTGCGCGGGTAGGACGTCAGGCGCTCCCGGATCCTGCGCGCGGCGATCCGGTAGCGGTCCTCGCCCGTCTCGTGGTGCAGGATCACCAGGAGCCGCCCCGCCTGCATGCTGTCGAGGCTGGTGAACTTCTGCGCGGTGTTCCCGTCCTGGTCGACGAACCGGTCGACGTACGCCTTCACGTACGCCAGGTAGCGCGCGTCGCCGGTGCGCAGGTACGTGCGGTACTGGCCGTAGAGGTAGAGCCCGACGGGGTACGACCAGCCGCCGATGGACGTCGGCGTGTGGCGGGCCATGGTGGACTCCACGAGGGCCACGGACCAGTCGTCGGCGGTGGGTGTCCGGGGAGCGGCGGCCGGGGTCGCGGGGGCGGTCCCCACGAGGCCCGCCAGGGCGAGGGCGCACGCCGCCACGGACAGGGCGGGACGTTTCATGATCCTCCTTCGCGGTAGGCGTAGCCGCCGTCGGCCCGCGCGGGCCTGCGCGCGGCGTCGACGAGGGCCCGGACGATCCCGTGGTCGGGCGCGTGCCGGCAGGCGGGGTCCGTGCGGGCGGCGTCGCCCGTCAGGGCGTACGCCTGGCAGCGGCAGCCGCCGAAGTCGACGGTCCGCAGCTCGCAGGAGCGGCAGGGCTCGGGCATCCAGGCCTCGCCCCGGTAGCGCGTGAAGGCGGGCGAGGACCGCCAGATCCAGTCGAGCCGCCGCTCCCGCACGCTGGGGGCGGCCGCGCCGAGCAGCTCGGCGGCGGCCGGGCAGGGCAGGACCGTGCCGTCGGGCGCGACCGTCAGGGACACCGCGCCCCAGCCGCCCATGCAGGGCTTGGCGGTGGCGTCGACGTAGTCGGGGGCCACCCACACCAGTTCCATGCGCCCGGCGAGGTCGGCCCGCCACCGCTCGACGGTGCGGCGGGCGCGGGCCACCTGCTCGGGGTGCGGCAGGAGCGCGTCGCGGTTGCGCAGGGCCCAGCCGTAGAACTGGGTGTTGGCGAGCTCGACGCGCTCCGCGCCCCAGGCCAGGCCGAGTTCGACGAGGGCGTCGAGCGCGTCCAGGTTGGCGCGGTGCAGGACCACGTTCAGGCCGAGCGGCAGTCCGGCGTCGCGGACGACGCGGGCCGCCCGCTCCTTGGCGGCGGACGCCCGCGCCCCGGCGATGCGCTGGGCGGCGCGCGGGTCGGTGTGCTGCACGGACAGCTGCACGCTGCGCAGGCCCGCGGCCACGAGGGCGGCGAGCCGGGCCTCGTGCAGACCGACGCCGCTCGTGACGAGCTGGGTGTGGATCCCCGCGCCGTCGGCGGCGGCCACGATGCCCGGCAGATCGCGGCGCAACAGCGGCTCGCCGCCGGACAGATGGGTCTGGACGACGCCCAGGTCACCGGCCTGACGGAAGACGTCGGCCCACTCGGCACCGGACAGCTCGGCTGACCGACCAACCAGTTTGGCCGGGTTGGAGCAGTAGGAGCAGCGCAGCGGACAGCCGTGCGTGAGCTCGGCGAGCAGGGCCCAAGGGGGATCCGGGGGCGGGGGCGGTGGGGAGTCCGGGCGCGGCCCGGGAGCGGGGGGCGGTTCGGGGGCGGAGGGCGGCCCGGGGGCGGGCTGCGGCGCGGCGGCGGGCTGCGGCGCGGCGGCCGTCACCGCAGCCACCCCTCGTCCCGCAACTGTTCGAGGAAGACCGGCACTTCGGCGGCGACCGGCGCCGCCGGGTGGCGCCGCGCCAGCTCCGCGACGATCGCCTCCACGTCGCGCTCCCCGTCGCACAGCGCCACGATGCTCCCGGCGGCGCCGCGCAGGACCACCACCCGCTCGGGCAGGACGAGCAGGTCGACGCCGCGCACCCGGTCGTGGCGGAGCATCACCGAGCGGGCGAGCACGGGCCGCCAGTCGAGTCGTACGAGATCGGTCACGGCGGCTCACTCCTTCGCGTGGGCCCCGGCGGGGCCGCGGTCGACGGCGTCGAGCAGCGACCACAGCACGTCGCACTTGAAGGCGAGCGCGGCCACGGCCCGCTCCTGCTGTTCCCGGGTGCGTGCCCACGCGCGGACCAGGCCGAGCGCCTCCTGCCCGTCGCGGCCGCCCTGTTCCACCCGGCCGCGGAAGTAGGCGAGGCCGTCGGCGTCGATCCACGGGTAGTGCTTCTCGAACGCGGCGATCCGGGTGCGCATCAGGTCCGGCGCGGACAGCTCGGTGAGCGAGGCGGCCACGGCGTCGAGCGCGGGCCGCAGGCGGCAGAAGTTGACGTATCCCTCGACGGCGAGCCGCACCCCCGGAAGGACCCGCGACGCGTCCTGAAGCTCGTCGCGCCCGAGACCCGCCGCCTCGCCGAGCCGCAGCCAGCGCTCGATGCCGCCGTCGCCGGGGCGCTCGCCGTCGTGGTCCCGGATCCGGCGCAGCCAGCCGCGGCGCACGGACGGGTCGTCGAACTTGGCCAGGATCAGGGCGTCCTTGACGGGGATGTGGCGCTGGTAGTGGAACCGGTTGGCGATCCAGCGGCGCAGCTCGCCGGGGCTGAGGTCGCCGTCGTGCATCCGGACGTTGAAGGGGTGGTGGTCGTGGTAGCGCTCGGCGGAGACCGCCCGCAGCCGCTCGGTGAGCTCGTCGGGCGTCCACGGCTCGTGCTCACCGGGCCGCGTGGCGTCGGGCAGCGCGCCGTCCGGTCGCGTGCCGTCGGGCACCGCGCCGTCCGGCCTCGGTCCGTCCGGCCTCGTGCCGTCCTGGGTGGCCGTCCTCACAGTTCGATCACCATCCGCTCCGCCGCGACGTCGAGTCCCCGCTCCGCGAGCTGCTTGTGCTGCTCGGCGCCGGGGTCCCCGAGGGGGTTCGTATTGTTCAGATGCGTGTACAGACAGCGGCCCGGCAGGCGTGCGAGCCGGTGCGCGGTGCCACCCGGACCGGTGATCGGCAGATGGCCCATCCCGGTGGCGGTGGTGCGGGAGAACCCGGCCCGCAGCGGCTCCTCGTCGTCCCAGAAGGTGCCGTCGACGAGGACGAGGTCGGCCGCGCGGGCGGCCTCCTCGAAGGCGTCGGTCCAGGCGGCGAGGGCCGGTGCGTACAGGGCGGTGGCGCCCGTCGCGGTGTCCCGCAGGAGCAGGGCGACCGACCAGGCGTCCCCCTCGGCCCCGGGCCCGGTGGCGTCGGCCGCGTAGCGCGGGCGCTTGGCCGAAACGGGCACCGCGCTCACGGCGACCTCGGCCCCCTCCTCCAGGGGCACGGCAGCGGCGGTCAGCTCGCGCCAGCGGACGGTGGTGTAGGGGCCGAGCACGGCGTCGAGGCCGAGCCGCTCGCGGACGGCGTGGCGCACCGGCGCGGTGGCGCACACGGCCACGCCGTCGCGGGCCTCCCGCAGCCGGGCGATGCCGAGGGTGTGGTCGAGCTCCGCATCGGTGAGCAGGACTCCGGCGAGCGGGGAGCGGCGGACGTCGGCCGCGGGGTCGGGCAGCAGCTCGGGGCACCCTTCGATCTGCTCGCCGATGTCGGGGGTGGCGTTGACGAGGTACCAGCGGCCCGGGCCCGCGCGGACGGCGAGCGACGCGTGGCGGCGGCGGCGCTCGGGGTGGGCGCGGGCCCCGGCACAGCCGGGGCACGCGCAGTTCCACTGGGGCAGCCCGCCGCCCGCCGCGGTGCCGAGCACCTGGAGCAGCACGGTCCGTGCTTACCGGTCGGCGAGGCGGTACGCGGTGACCTCGAGCGAGGTCTCGACGACCGTGTACTCGGGGGTCTGCCAGGCCGTGCGGTCGGCCGGGCCCGGGGGAAGCTCCGATGTCTGCGTGTCGTGGCTGTTCATGGGCGCGTCCTGCCTTTCCTGAAGAAGTGGGGGGTTCAGGAGCCACTGGGATACACCACCACCGGTGTGCGTAGGGTGTTCACATGGATGGCCTGCGTTCAGTGACGTGCAACAGAGTCGCGGCATGACGGGACGCGGTCAATGGTTCGGACCGATGAGGTCGGAGCTATATCCGGCCATTCTCCGAGGGCCGCCACGCCCCGTGCCCGCCGCGGCGCATCCCGGGTCCCCCGCCAGGAATGCGGCACGGCCTCTGATCGTTGACCATGGACGTACCACCCGACGACGCATAAGGATCGAGAGCCCGTGAGCAAGGTCCCCCCGATCATCCTGAACAACGGCATCGAGATGCCCCAGCTGGGCTTCGGCGTCTGGCAGGTGCCGGACGACGAGGCGGAGCGGGCGGTCGCGACGGCCCTGGAGTCCGGGTACCGCAGCATCGACACGGCGGCCGTCTACGAGAACGAGACGGGCACCGGCAAGGCCGTCGCGGCCTCCGGCATCGCCCGCGAGGAGCTCTTCGTCACGACGAAGCTCTGGAACAGCGCGCAGGGCTACGACGCGACGCTCCGCGCGTTCGACGCGTCCCTGGAGAAGCTCGGCCTCGACTACGTGGATCTGTATCTGATCCACTGGCCGATGCCGGACAAGGACACATACATCGACACGTACAAGGCCTTCGAGAAGATCCACGCGGACGGCCGCGCCAAGTCGATCGGCGTCTCCAACTTCCTGCCGGAGCACCTGGAGCGCCTCATCGACGCCACGTCGGTGATCCCGGCCGTGAACCAGATCGAGCTGCACCCGCACCTCCAGCAGCGCGCCGCCCGCGAGTACCACGCGGAGCAGGGCATCGCCACCGAGGCCTGGTCGCCGCTCGGCCAGGGCAAGGGCCTCCTGGAGGTCCCGGCGATCGTCGCGATCGCCCAGAAGCACGGCCGCACCCCGGCCCAGGTCGTCCTGCGCTGGCACCTCCAGCTGGGCAACGTGGTCATTCCCAAGTCGGTGACCCCGTCCCGCATCGCCGAGAACATCGCGGTGTTCGACTTCGAGCTCGACCCGGAGGACATGGCGGCGATCAGCGCCCTGAACGAGGACCGGCGGCTCGGCCCCGACCCGGCGGACTTCCACGTCGTGTGACGCGCGCGAGCCCCGTCACGGCCCGTCCGCGCCCCCTCTTCCCCGGGGGCGCAGACGGGCCAGTTCGTCCTTGAGGGCCAGGACGTCGCGGTGGTCCGCGCCGAGCGCGGGCGCGAGGGCGGCCACCGCGTGCTCCAGGACCTCGACGGCCCCGAGGCGGTCGCCCCCGGAGAGCTGCGCGTGGACGAGGTTCCTGGTCATCGCCACGGTGCGGGGGTCCGCGTCGCCGAACAGCTCGACGCACCCTTGGAGCGCGGTCCGATACGTCACGACGGCCCGCGCGGGGTCCCCCGCCTCCAGGTGCGCGTATCCCAGATAGCTGTACGTCTTGAGCACGTCGGCGTGCCCGTCACCGAGCACCCGGCGGCGCAGGGCAAGGACCTGGTCGAGCAGGGCGACGGCCCTGTCGTGGCGTCCGGCGCCGAGCAGCGCGATCGCCGTGCGGTCGAGCGCGGCCAGGCTCTCCTCGTGCTCCTCCCCCAGGCTCTCCCGCCGTACGAGCAGCGCTCGTTCGTACAGGGGCAGCGCCCGGGCCACGTCGCCCACCCCCGCGAAGAATTCGGCGAGGCGGTCGTAGGACTCCCACGTTTCCGGGGAGTCCTCGCCGAGCACCTCGCGCTGGAGGTGCAGCGTGCGCTCGTACAGCGGAATGGCCAGGCTCCACGCGCCGTTCTCCCCGTACGCGCGGGCCAGGCGCGCGGACGCGCGCAGGGTGGCGGGGTGCCGCGGGCCCAGCGCCTCGTCCACCGCGGACCGCCACTCCTTCGCGACCTCGACCGCGCTCTCCGGGTTCCCCACCCGCACCTCGACGTCGACCAGGTGGCTCCACAGGCGCTGGGTCTCGGGGTGCGTCTCACCGCGCGCCGTCCGGCTGCGCCGCAGGGCCTCGCCGTACGCGTTGACGGCGTCGGGGAGCGTCTCGTCGTCGCCCTCCAGGGCGTGGGCCACATCGCTGAGGGCGCTGATCACCCGGGGGTGGTCCGCGCCGAAGACGCGGGTGAGGTCGACGAGGACCCGCGTGCCCTCGCGTGACGCCCGCCCCCGCTCCCCCGCCGCGTACAGAGCGGCCGCGAGGCGGCCCCGGACGGCGAGGGTGTCCGGGTGGTCCTCTCCCAGCTCCCGGCGCGCGGCGGCCAGGGTCGCCTCGTACAGCTCCACCGCCGTGTGCGACCTCCCCAGGGCCAGGGCCAGGTCCGCGATGGCCGCGCAGGGCGGGACCAGCTGGGGGGACGCCTGCCTATCGAGGGCCCGGAACGCGGACTCGCGCAACTTCGCGAACTGCTCGCTCGCCGCATTGACGTCTCCCAACTGGTGCTTCAGCGAGGCGAGTTCGACCCGCAGCAGGAGGACGTCGAGGAGGGCTTGGGGGTCGTTCGGGACGGGCAGCCAGCGCGCGGTCTCACACCGCCGCACCGCTTCCGGCAGGCGGCCCGCCCGCCGCAGCGCGTTCACCAGCAGCCGGGTCGTCCGCAGGCTCTCCGGGGAACCGAGCCCGGGACCGCGCTCCCTGCCCGCTTCCGCGCGCTCCAGCAGGGCGACGGCACGCTCCGTCCGGCCCTGCCCGATGACGAACTCCGCCGCCGCCTCCAGGACGTGGACGAAGTCCGCGTCGTCGTCCTCGGGCGCGACCGACTCGGCCAGGTGGTCGATGTGCGGCAGCAGGGCCTGCCAGCGCGGCCAGGTCGCGGGATCCTCGGCGTCTCCCGGCAGCGCGCCGTCGAGGCAGGCCGTGGCCTCGCGTCGCGCGGCCTGCCTGGCCGCCGGGTCACGCCACGGGTCGTCCCCGCCCGGCTCGTTGAGGAACTCGTGCACCAAGGGGTGTATCCGCACTGTGGCGCTGTCGCCGCTGATGAGGCCGAGCTCCTCCAGTGCCTCAAGAGCGCCGACGCCGTCGATGGCGGACAGCAGAGCCAGCGGGACCGGCTCCGGGGCCAGCCAGGCAAGGACGTTCATGATGCGGTACGCCGACGGGTCGTCCACGCGGCGCAGGGACATGCGGACGGCTTCGCGGACGCCGTACCGGTCCCCGCCCCGCCGGGCCCGGTCGCGTTCGAGGCGCATCAGGTACTGGGCGGGGGACATCCTCTCCCGCACCATGCGCCCGGCCGCCACCGACAGGGCGAGCGGCAGACGTCCGAGCGCTTCGGCGAGGCTGTGCGCGTCGCCCTCCAGGATGTCCGCGTCCAGGCGGGCGCGGAGCAGGTGGACGGCCTCGGCGGGCTCCATCGCGCCCAGTTCCAGGACCGGCCCCACGCCTTCCCAGCCATCGGCCCGCCTGCTGGTGACCAGGACCCGGCCGCCCGTGCCCAGGCGCTCCAGGAGCGCGCAGACGTCGGCCGGGTTCTCCGCGTCGTCGAGGACCAGCAGCCAGTCGCCGTGTGCGGCCAGCCAGCCGACGGCCCACTCGCTCGCCGCCTGCCGCGTCACGTCCGAGGACGCGGGCCGCAGGGCGTGGGCCAGCTCCGCGAGTCCCTCGGCCGGGGAGGACGCGCGCAGCCACCACACCGGGTTCAGCGACGCGCGGACGGCGTCGCTCGCTCCCCACCGCGCTGCCAGCGCCGACTTGCCCGCTCCTCCGGTTCCGCGTACGACGACCGCGCGCGGGCCGTCCGTCCGCGTGCGGGGAGCCAACAGGTCCTCGTCCAGGCGCTGGAGGGCCACGGCCCGGCCCACGAACGGCTTCGCGGGACGAAGATTCGTCAGGCCCGGCGGAGCCGACACCTCGCCGGACGCGAGGAACCGCTCGGCCACTTCCTCGTCGAAGATCTCCAGCGACGTGGTGCGCACGCTCATGACCGGGGCCCCTGCCGCCGGCCGCTGGGCCACCCGGATCGCCGCCCCCCGCAGCACCTCCAGCGCCTCCTCGCTGACCAGCGCGAACGGCTGCCCCGCCGCGCCCAGTTGACGGGTGCCCCCGCCGTCCGCCACGGGGACCGCCGCGCGGAAGGAGCGGGCGGCCGAGCCCGCGCGGGACTCGATCTCCTCGCCGAGGCGGGTGAGGAGGTCGGTGACGGCCAGGGACTCGGGGCGCGGCAGGGTCTCGATGAGGGCGGCGCGGGCGCCGGGGGCGAAGTCGTAGCGGCCGCGCTCCAGGTCGACGGGTTCCAGGAGGCCGCTGAGCAGGACCTCGGCGAGGTCGCTCGGCCGGGAGCCGGGGGTGACGCGCTGCTGGATGAGGCGCATCACGGGGAGCGCGGGCACCGAGAGGGCCACGTGCGCGGCGAGGTCGGCGGCCGTGCGGGACGCGGCGAGCTGGAAGCGCAGGACGCGCTCGGCGATCGGCAGATCGCCCTCGTCCGCGAGGGGCTCGGCGCGGGCGGGCGGGGCGGCGCCGACGTAGGTGACGGCGGTGTCGCGGGGGCGGTCGCCCGCCGCCGCGACCAGGGCGGCCCAGTCGGCGAGCCACTCCGGCGCGAGTTCGAGCACGGGCACGGGCAGGGCCCCGGCGGGGCGGTGGGCGCGGCCGTGGTGCGGGGTGAAGCGGAGCGCGGTGTTCGGGGCGTGGGCCCGCGCGGCGGTCGCCCTGCCGGGCGCGGTGGGCGCGGCGGTGCGCCGCCAGAGGCGTTCGGGCAGCGGCTGGAGGACGGCGGTGGGCCCGCGCCGCGCCCAGGTGTGCAGGGCCCGTCCGGCGCGCCCGGCCCACCAGTGCGGGCCGGAGCAGTCGCTGAGGACCAGGGTGAGCTGACGGCCCGTGGGGTCGGCCGCGGCGGCGGGGGGCACGGCCGGGCGGCCGGGCGCGGGCCGCAGTCCGACGCGGGTGCCGAGGTCGGCGACGTACCAGAGGCGGACGTCGCGGAAGGCGCCCGTGCGCTGGAGCGCGGCCCGCAGCTCCCCGGCGAGCGGCCGCCACACGGCCATCGCGGAGCCGGTGTCGACGACGAGGGCCAGGCGCAGCGGACGGCAGGCGGCGGGCACCAGGACGGGTGCCCAGGGGCCGCGTTCGGCGTACCCGGCGGTGGTGGCGCGCTCGGCGGCGCGCTCGGCGGTGGCGTCCTCGTCCAGGACGCGGCGGCGGGGGTCGGGCCCGCGCCGCTTGAGGGGGCGCAGGGCGCGCTGGATGGCGAGTTCGTGGCGCAGCGCCTGCGGGGCGGGCACGAGCACGTCGTCGGCGTCGGTGCCGGGCCGGGCTGCGCCGCGGGGCAGGTGCAGGGGCCGCCCGCCGGGCTCCGCGGCCGCCGCCGGGTCGCCCGCGGCCTGCTCCTCGGGGGGCTCCGGCCCCGGGAGCGGCGTCCGCGCCCGCTCCCCCGCGAGCGCGTCCGGCGGCAGGCGGGGCCCGCCCTGCGGCGGCCGGGGGCCGTCCGTGCTCCCGGGGCCCTCGGGTGCCTCGGGCAGCGTGCGGGCGAGCCACAGCATCTCCGCGAGTTCCAGGGGCGTGACCGGCGGGCCGAGGGCCTCCAGCGTGGCGCGCAGCCGGTCAAGCGTCATCGGGGTCCGTCGCCTCGCTGCTCAGGTACGGGGCGACCTGCTCGGCCAGCTCGGCCACGTTCCCGGGCGGTTCGCTGAGGGCCGCGTGGTGGCACATGTAGACGGCGTTCAGGAGCTGGTCGTTGGCGAGCAGGCCGCCGCCCCGCCGGTCGAAGAAGCGCCGGATGACGTCGTGGGCGCCCTCGGGCAGGGCGCCCGAGGCGTCGCCGACGACACCGCCGAGGTGTTCGCCGACGATCGCGGTCAGCTCCTCGACCGTGGCGGGCTGCTTCAGGTCGACGGTCACGCAGCGGCGCAGGAACGCGGGCGGGAACTCGCGCTCGCCGTTGCTGGTCATGACCACGAAGGGGAAGGCCCGGCAGGTGACGGTGCCGTCGCGGATCTCCACCCGCTCCGTGGTGCTGTCGGCCGTCATCACCTCGGCGGTGGGCTCGGCGCGCCGGGCCAGCTCGACGAGTTCGTACGACCCCTTCTCGAAGATGGTGAGGAGGTCGTTCGGCAGGTCGATGTCGCTCTTGTCGATCTCGTCGATGAGCAGCACGCGGGGGCGGGCGTAGGGCAGCAGGGCGGTGCCGAGCGGGCCGAGGCGCAGGTAGTCGCCGATGTCGTCGGCCCGCTCGGGGCCCGCCGCCCCGTCGCGGGCGCGCCCGGCGGCGTACAGGCGCGTCAGCGGGTCGTACGCGTACAGCCCGTCGCGCAGGGTGACGCGGCTGGTGATGGGCCAGTGCAGGACCTTGCCGAGGCCGAGTTCGTGGGCGACGGCGTAGGCGAGGGACGACTTGCCGGTGCCGGGGGCGCCGGTGACCAGGAGCGGCCTGCGCAGATAGAGGGCGGCGTTGACCTGGCGGACGGCGTCGGCGCCGGGGCGATAGCTGACGGCCGCGTGCCGGTTGCCGGTGTCGCCGGGCGGGGTGGGCAGCGGCGGGCCGCCGGTGAAGCGCCGCCAGGGCGGCGGCTCGGGCAGCTGGTCGACGCGGTCGTGCGGGGTGCGGCTGCCGGTGTAGACGTGCCAGGCGCGCGACGGGTGTGCGGTCATCTCAGCTCCTCTCCTTGTTCCCCATGGCCAGCGGCGGGTCGGGCCTGCGCGCGGGGTCGTCCCAGAACAGCGCGAGGCGGTGTCCGCAGTGGCCGTCGCCGCCCCGCTCCGGGGAGCGGGCCTCCTTGCGCAACTTCATGACCTCGTACGGGAGCCGGTCGGGGTCGAGCCCGGACACCGCCCGGGTGAGCCGGTCGAGGAAGGCGGCGGACGCGCAGTCCGCGTGGCCCCCGCCGCCGCAGTCGCGCCGCCGCCACAGCATGATGGGCATGCCGATGTCGAGCGCCGCCGACAGCCAGGCGTCGGCGGGGGTCGCCGCGTACGCGAGGGCGCACAGCTGCTCCTGGCCGTCGAGCCAGTCGTAGAACTCCTGGTAGTCCCACGTCAGGGAGCAGGCGACGGGCTTGGGCCGGGTCTCGCCGCGGGCCCGCACGGTCTCCCAGCGCTCGCGGGTGAAGCGGCAGACCATGAGGGGTTTGAGGCGCTCCGTGTGGCGGACCACGACGGGCACGGCCCGCAGCGGCCGGGGCCGGGCCGCGCCGGGCTCGTGCAGCAGCCACTCCTCGAAGGGCTCGTCCATGAGCCCCTGCGGCACGACGAACTCCGCGATCCAGTCGAAGTCGGCGACGGCGCCGACCTGCGCGGCGAGCAGCGCCTCGACCTTCGTCCGCAGCTGCTGGGGGCGGACGCGCACGGGTCCCGCGCGCCCGACCGGGACCCCGTCGACGAGGGCGCACACGGACAGGTCCAGGCTCTTGGCCTTCGTCATCGGCTCCACCCGGACCATGAGGGACCCGGTGCGCACGGCCGCCGCGGCCGGGCCGGGGCCGGCGTCGTCCGGCTGCCAGCGCCGCATCCAGGCGGCGAGGCGGGCGGCGGCGCCGCCGGGCGCGTGGTCCCGCAGCTCGCGCAGCAGCCGTTCGACGCGGCCCTCGCCGGTCAGCTCCTCGGCGACGTACCGCACGGCGTGCCAGGCAGACCGGAAGGCGGGAAGCTCCCGCAGGAACGTCGGGAAGGCCTGGCGCACCGCCAACGCCACGGCGGCGGGGCCCAGTTCGCCGCCGCCGAGGGCGGCCCGCAGTTCGCGGCGCGGCGCGGGCTCCATCCAGCCGAGGGGCAGCAGGTCGTCCAGGCCCTCCCAGTGGCGGCGCACGGTGTCGAGGGGCAGCATGCGGCCCTGGGTGCCGCCGCGCTCGCCCTCCAGTTCCGCGTCGGTGACGATGCCGACGACCTCGCCGCTCACCGGGTCGTACACCCCGGCGCCGCTGAACCCCTCGTCGAGGCGGCGCAGATGGGCCTTGTCGACGTCCAGCTCCAGCCACTCGCCGTGCAGTTGCCGGTCGGCGCTGGTGGTCACCGTGACGTACGTGCCGTCGCGCTCGTGGCCCTCGGGGAAGCCGAGGGCGCGCAGCACGTGGGCGGGGCGGCCGCGGTCCGGGCGCAGCGCGCCGAGGGGGGCGAGGGCGCAGGGCGCCGCGCGGACCGGGCGGTCGAGCGCGAGCACCGCGATGTCGCCGGGGTCGCCGAGGGCGCGCCAGCCGCCCGTCCACACGACGCGCGCCGGTTCCTCGCCACCGTCCCCGGGCAGCGCCACGCGGACCTCGGCGTGGCCGTCGACGACGTGGGCGCAGGTGATCACCCGCTCGCCGTCGACCAGCACGCCCGCCCCCAACGGCGGGCCGCCGCCGACCGCGTGGATGCGGGCACGCCAGTGCACGTCCGCCATTATTCGCCCCGCGCCGCGCCTTCCGCGCCCCCTGGGGCGCCCCCTTTGGACCACGTCAGCTTGACCGTCAGATGCCCCTCGGCCGCGGTCTTCGCGATGACGGCACCCGCGGCGACGCTCAGCTTCACGCCGAACTCCAGCTCGATCCCGTCCGGGTCGAGCGCCTGCTCCCGGAACGTGCGGAGCGCCGAGAGCGCGGCGCCGCGCACATTGCCGAGGGCCGACTCGAAGCGGCCCTCGACCTCCCGGACCCCGTCGTCGTCCCGGCGCGAGACGGACCGGTAGCCCACGTCCCGCGAGTCCATCTCCACGACGACGGGCCCGTCGTCGGACTCCCAGCGCATCAGCTCCCTCATGCGGCAGAACGTAGACGCAACCGGCCCGCCGGAGCAGTGGAGTGGCGAAATCTACGTCCACCACGGCGTACGAATACGCATCCCCTCCCCCAGGTATTCAAGTTTGACTAGACTGACGGAATGGCTGAGAAAACCATCCCTCTGCTCCCCTGCCGGTCCGTCCAGCCGGTCGTCGACTTCTACACCGCCCTCGGCTTCGAGACGACCTACCTCCAGAAGAGCCCGTACGCGTACGCCGTCGTCGAACGCGGCCCCGTGGAGCTCCAGTTCTTCGGCATGAAGCAGTACGACCCCGCCGCGTCGTACTCGGGGTGCTACGTCCTCACCGACGACGTGGACGCGCTGTACGCGGCGTTCCGGGCCGGGCTCAAGGCCGCGTACGGGAAGGTGCCGCGGCGGGGGCTGCCCAGGATCGGGCCGCTGAAGGACATGTCGTACGGCGTGCGGCAGTTCGTGATGACCGACCCCGCGGGCAACAGCATCCGCGTCGGGCAGCAGCTCGACGAGGACCAGAGCCACCGCCCCGCGCCGAAGGAGACCTTCGCGCGGGCCCTGCACATAGCCGACCTCTTCGTCGACTCCAAGGAGGACCTGGAGGGCGCCGCCAAGGTCATCGACCGGGCCCTCGCCCTGGAGGACGAGCGGCCCACGCCCGCGCAGCACCTGCGGCTGCTCGTGCTGCGCGGGGACATCGCCCAGCGGCGGGGCGACGACGAGCTGGCGGAGCGCCTCCTGGAGCGGGCCGCCGGGATCGGGCTCGGCGGACTCGGCGAGGACGAGCGGGAGGCCGTGCGGGACGCGCTGGCGCGGCTCGACGAGCTGCGGTCGTAGGGCGGGCGCGGGGAGGGCGGCGGGGCCCGGGGCGGCCGGGGCCCGAGGCGGCCGGGGCCCGGGGTCAGCCCTCCTTCACCGCCACGTGCACCGTGTGCGCCACGAGCAGGAACACGTCCCGGCGGCGGTGCAGGCTCAGCTCGTCCTCGGGGTCGAGCAGGCGGTTCAGGACCGTCACGTCGTCGGCCGCGAGCGCCTCGGGCCCCTCGGCGGCCGCGAGGCCGCGGTAGCGCTCGAAGGTGTCGATGACGTGCGCCCGCGCCCGCTCGTCCAGGGGCGCGGGCAGGTCGAGCAGGAACGTGCGGGTCGCCGTGTGGCGCAGGCCCGCCGCCGTGAGCAGCGCGGCCCAGTCCTCCGTGGCCCCGGTGGCGCCGGGCAGGGACGCGCGCATGCGGGCGAACCACTCCTCGTTGGCCGCGTCGAGACGGGCCTGGAGGCCGGGGCGGCCCACGCCGATGTCGCGCGGCAGGCTGCGCGGCGGCAGACCGCCTTCGAGGACCGCGAGCGCGCCGCCCGGCGCGAGCCGCTCGCCGAGCGCGGTGAGCGCGGCGACCTGGTCGCCCACGTGGTGCACGGACCGCGCCGCCCAGATCAGGTCGGCGGGCGGCAGCTCGCCGAGGCCGTCGGGGAGTTCCGCGCGGTGCGCGCGCACCCGGTCCGCCAGGCCGAGCCGGGCTGCGCGCGCCTCGGCCCGGTCGAGCAGGGCCCGCTCCGGGTCCGCCGCGACCACCTCGGCCTCGGGGAACGCCTGGGCGAGCAGGCTGGTGACGACGCCCGGGCCGCTGCCCGCGTCGACGATCAGGGACGGCTCGGCGGCCGCCGCGCGCAGCTCCCGCAGCCACGCGGCGACCTGCCGGTACAGCGGGGCCGTGACCTCGGCGTTCTGCTCCAGGACGGGCGCCATCTCGGCCCAGTCGATGTCGTGGTCGCCGTGGCCGTGGCTGTGCCCGGAGCCGTGGCCGGAACCGTGGTCGTGGTCGTGGCCGCCGGCCTTGGTCTCGTACGCCGTCATCGTTCCGCCGCCCTCTCACCTGGTCTTCGCGAACGCTGCCAGCGTGCGTCGGCGTTCCCCCGAACGGCCACTTCTGTTGCCGTTTCGGCAAACGGCGTTCGGGGGCCGTCACCCAGGGGCGCTCTTGGTGAAGGCGCGCAGCGCGAACTCCGGGTCGGGCCGCCGCACGTCCTGGTCCGGCAGCCCGGCGAGCCGCTCCGCGTACCCCCGCGCCATCGCGCTGTCCGTCGGGATGCTGGTGAACCAGCCGCGGAACAGGTCCTCCGCGGTGCTGCGCGGGCTGCGGCCCTGGCCGTGGCCGGTGAAGCGGGCGCGGCCCGCGGGGGTCAGCCCGCACGCCGCGGCGTAGCCCTCGACCCGGTCGGCCCCGTCCACGGGCTCACGGACGGGGCGGCCCGCCAGGGCGGCGTCGATGTCGCTGCCCACGTCGTGGGAGGCGGCCTTGTCGACGGTGGTGACGTAGCGGCCGCCGGGCCTGAGGACGCGGGCGCACTCCGCCACCACGGCCGCGGCCTCCGCGGGCTCCGCGAACAGGTGCAGCAGCCACACCGTGACCACCGCGTCGAACGCGCCGTCGGGGAAGGGCAGCCGACGGCTGTCGCCCAGGACGACGGCGCCCGGGACCCGCTCGGCGGCCATGCGGGCCATGGCGTACGTCGCGTCCACTCCGGTCACGCCGAGGCCCGGCCGGTCGGCGAGCCGCCGGGTGACGAGGCCCGTGCCGCAGGCCACGTCGAGCAGGGTCCGGGTGCCCGGCGCCAGCAGCGAGAGCACCGCGGCGGCCGCGGCGGCGGCCCGGGGCTCGCCGCCGCGCGAGGCGTCGTAGCGGACGGCCTCCTTGCCGTAGTCGAGCATCACGCCCCGGGGCCCGTCGGCCGTCACGCGGCACCGTGGCCGGGCGCCAGCTCCTCGACCCTGCGGGCGAGTTCGAAGTCGCGCTCGGTGAGGGCGTCGCCCGCGCTGTGGGTGCACACCGCGAGCGCCACCGTGTCGTAGCCGAGGGTGATCTCCGCGTGGTGGTCGAGCTCCTGCTGCACCTGGGAGACGTGGACGACGAACGCGGTGGCCGCGTAGTGCGAGCCGAGGCGGTAGGAGCGGGTGAGGACGCTTCCGGAGGGGCCCGTGCCCCCGGCGTTCCCGGAGGTGCCCGGGCCCTCGGCGCTCTGGGTGACGGACCAGCCGGGCAGCTCGGCGAGCCGGTCCTCGATCTCCTTCTGCGACAGCGGTTCGAGAGGCATGGCCGCGCTCCTTCCTTGGTGTCGGGGGTGCGTTGTCAGCCTGCCACAGCACGTTGCGGGCACGGGACTCAGCGGCGCGCGCATTCCGTCGCGAGGTCGTCCGCGAGCGCCGCGATCACCGCCCGGCCCTCGACGGCCCTGAGCCAGTCGCCCGGCAGCCCGTGGTCGCCGTGCAGCGCGCCGAGCAGATTGCCGCAGACCGAGCCGGTCGAGTCGCTGTCGCCCGAGTGGTTCACGGCCAGGGTGAGGGCGTCCTCGACCCGGGGCGCGGCCAGGGCCGCGTACACCGCGACGGCGAGGGCCTCCTCGGCGATCCAGCCCGCGCCAAGGGACTCCACCCGGGCGGCGTCCGGCTCCCCCTCGGCGGCCAGGTCGACGGCGCGGGCGAGCGCGGCGGACGTCTCCTCGTGCCCGGGGTACCGGGCGAGCAGCCGCAGGGTGCGCAGGACAGCGCCCTCCAGCGAGTCCCCCGCGACCAGGTGCGCCACGATCGCGGCGAGCGCGCCCGCGGCGTAGGAGCCGGTGGGGTGGCCGTGCGTGATCAGCGCGCAGCGCGCGGCGAGCTCGAAGGCCCGCCCGGCGGGGGCGCGGGTGAGCCCGAAGGGCGCGGAACGCATGACGGTGCCGCAGCCCTTGGACTCCGGGTTGACCGGTCCGGGCGGCCCGAGCGGGGCGCGCGGGTCGGGCGCGTGCGCGTGGGCCAGGCCGCTGAGGCAGGCGTTGCCGGGCGCGCGGCGGGCGTAGAGCCAGGCCTCGGCGGCGAGGCCGCCGCGCGCGTCCGCCGCGGGGCCCGGCCTGTGCTGCGTGTCCAGCCAGCGCAGATACGCCTCCAGGACGAGCCGGGGCGCCGCGCCGCCGATGCCCTTGCGGCGCTCGCGCGCGTGGGCGGCCTCCAGGGCCTCGACGGTGAACAGCGTCATCTGGGTGTCGTCGCTGATCCGCCACACGCCGTCGGCGTCGGGGAGCGGGCCGGTCACGCCGCGCGGGCCGTGGGCGGCACGGATGGCCGCCAGCGAGTCGAACTCGACGGCGTAGCCGAGCGCGTCACCGACCGCGCCGCCCAGCAGACAGCCGCGCACCCGCGCCCGATAGCCGGCGGCGGCCTCCCACGACAGCGGGTCCCACGGGTCGTTCATGCCGGTCATGCACCACTCTTCTTCGCGTTCGCCATGCGGGGCTCCTCGATTACCGTCAGGGGTATGACAACTCTGGCTCCCGACAGGCACAACGGCAAAGGCGGTGCCCGGCGCGCGGGCACCGCCTCCGACGTGGGCACGGCCTCCGCGGTGGGCGCGCTGCTGCGCGGCTGGCGCCAGGAGCGGCGCGTCAGCCAGCTGGAGTTGGCGCTGCGCGCGGACTCCTCGGCGCGGCACATCAGCTTCGTGGAGACGGGCCGCTCCAAGCCGAGCGAGGAGTTCGTCCTGAAGCTCGCCGAGCACCTGGACGTGCCCGTGCGCGAGCGCAACGCGCTGCTGCTCGCGGCCGGTTACGCGCCCCGCTTCCGGCAGACCCCGCTCGACGACCCGTCGATGGGCGCGCTGCGCGCGGGCCTGGAGCGGCTGCTCCAGGGCTACGAGCCGTATCCGGCCCTGGTCGTCGACGCGACGTACGACGTGGTCGCCGCGAACCGCGGCATCGCCTCGCTCCTCGACGGCCTGCCGGAGCACCTGCTCGCGCCGCCCCTGAACGCGATGCGGGTCGTGCTGCACCCCGAGGGTCTCGCCCCGAGGATCCGCAACCTGCGGGAGTGGCGCGGGCATCTGCTGCACCAGATGGAGTGGCAGATCGCGCTCCAGCGGTCGGGCGCGCTGCGCGCCCTGTACGAGGAGGTGGCGGCCTACCCGGTCCTCGACCCGGGCGAGGACACGGCGGCGGACGGGCAGGTGCCGCACTTCGCGCTGCCGCTCAGGATCGAGCACGAGGGCCGGGTGCTGTCCTTCATCTCCTCGATCTCGACGTTCAACACGCCGATGGACGTGACCGTCGCCGAGCTGGCCGTCGAGACCCTGCTGCCCGCCGACCCGGCGACGGTCGAGTACCTCCAGGACCGGGGGTAGCCGGGACCGTTCAGGAGGCGCCGGGGCCGCGCTCGCCCTTCCCCCCGTTGTCGTCGCCCTTCCCGGCCTCCTCGTCGTCGACGATCTCCGCCTCGACCACGCCCTCGTCGGCGGGGCCCCGGGCGCCGGGGTCCCGCGGCGGCGCCGTGCTCCCGGTGGCGCCCGCGGCCGCGTACATGGCCTGCCCCATCTTCTGGCTGACCGTGGCGAGCCTCTCGGTGCCCGCGCGGACGGCGTGGGTGTCGCCGCCGTCGAGGGCGCTCCTCAACTCGGCGGCGGCCGCCTCCACTTCGGCCTTGGTGTCGGCGGGGATCCGCTCGCCGTTCTCGCTCAGGAACCGCTCGGTCTGGTAGACGAGCTGCTCGGCCTGGTTGCGGGTCTCGGCGGCCTCGCGGCGCTTGCGGTCCTCCTCGGCGTACTGCTCGGCCTCGCGGACCATCCGGTCGATGTCGTCCTTGGGCAGCGCCGAGCCGCCCGTGACCGTCATGCGCTGCTCGCGCCCGGTGGCCTCGTCCTTCGCCGAGACGTGCATGATCCCGTCGGCGTCGATGTCGAAGGTGACCTCGATCTTGGGAACCCCGCGCGGCGCGGGCGGCAGCCCGGTCAGGTCGAAGACGCCGAGCTTCTTGTTGTACGCGGCGATCTCGCGCTCGCCCTGGAAGACCTGGATGCCGACCGAGGGCTGGTTGTCCTCGGCGGTGGAGAAGGTCTCCGAACGGCGCGTGGGGATGGTCGTGTTGCGCTCGATGAGCTTGGTCATGATGCCGCCCTTGGTCTCGATGCCGAGGGACAGCGGCGTCACGTCGAGCAGCAGGACGTCCTTGACGTCGCCGCGGATCACGCCCGCCTGGAGCGCCGCGCCGAGGGCGACGACCTCGTCGGGGTTGACGCCCTTGTGCGGGTCCTTGCCGGTCAGCTCCCTGACCAGGTCCGTGACCGCGGGCATGCGGGTGGAGCCGCCCACCAGGATGACGTGGTCGATCGCGGAGAGCGGGACGCCCGCGTCCTTGACCGCCTGCTGGAAGGGGCCCTTGCAGCGGTCGAGCAGGTCCCCGGTGAGCTCCTGGAGCTGGGCCCGGGTGAGCTTCTCGGCGAGGTGCAGCGGCCCGTCCGCGGAGGCCGTGATGTAGGGCAGGTTGATGTCGGTCTCGCTGGACGAGGAGAGCTCGATCTTCGCCTTCTCGGCGCCCTCGCGCAGGCGTTGCAGCGCCATCTTGTCCTGGGCCAGGTCGATGCCGTACGCGTTCTTGAACTGCCGGACGAGGTGCTCGACGATGCGCTGGTCCCAGTCGTCGCCGCCGAGCCGCGTGTCGCCGTTGGTGGCCTTGACCTCGATGACGCCCTCGCCCATCTCCAGGAGCGACACGTCGAAGGTGCCGCCGCCGAGGTCGAAGACCAGGACGGTCCGGTCGTCGCCCTTGTCGAGGCCGTAGGCGAGCGCGGCGGCCGTCGGCTCGTTGACGATCCGCAGGACGTTGAGGCCCGCGATCCCGCCCGCCTCCTTGGTGGCCTGGCGCTGGGCGTCGTCGAAGTACGCGGGCACGGTCACCACGGCGTCGGTGACGTCCTCGCCGAGGTAGGACTCGGCGTCCCGCTTGAGCTTCTGCAGGACGCGCGCGGACAGCTCCTGCGCGGTGTACCGGCGGCCGTCCACCGTGCCGCTCTGCGGGAAGCTCCAGGCTGGGTCGCCCATGTGGCGCTTGACGGAGCGGGCGGTGCGCTCCACGTTCGTCACCGCCTGGCGCTTGGCGACCTCCCCGACGAGCACGTCGCCGCTCTTGGCGAAGGCGATGACCGAGGGGGTGGTGCGGGCTCCCTCCGCGTTCGCGATGACGGTGGGCTCGCCGCCCTCCAGGACGGCGACCACGGAGTTGGTCGTGCCGAGATCGATGCCGACCGCACGTGCCATGTCCAACAACCCCTTCCGACGCGGTGCCACTCCGCCCTCCAGCACAAAACTTGAGCGGGCTCTTGTCAATGCCGCGTACGGGGCCGGGCCCGTGCGGGCCCGGCGGGGGCCGCGGACACGACGAAGCCGCCGCCCCGGCGCGCGGGGTCGGCGGCTTGGCCGCGGTGCGGGCTGCGGGTCAGGCCAGCTTCGCCGACAGCGTGATGGTCGTGCCCGTGAGCGCCTGGCTGACCGGGCAGTTGGCCTTGGCGTTCTCGGCGGCGGCGGTGAAGGCCGCCTCGTCGAGACCCGGCACCTCGCCCTCGACGGTGAGGTGGATGCCGGTGATGCCGGTGCCCGGCTGGAAGGTCACGTCGGCGGACGTGACGAGCTTGGTGGGCGGGGTGCCCGCACCGGTCAGGCCGTGGGACAGGGCCATCGAGAAGCAGCTGGAGTGCGCGGCGGCGATGAGCTCCTCGGGGCTCGTCTTGCCGTTCGCCTCCTCGGCGCGGGACGGCCAGGACACGGCCTGCTGCCCGATGCCCGAGGAGTCGAAGGTCACCGTGCCGGAGCCCTCGGTCAGGCTGCCTTCCCAGACCGTGTGTGCGGAGCGCGTGGTAGCCACGATGCCAAATCCCTTCGGTGAAGTTCCGTGACCCCCATCCGATCACACTCCGGGGGAAATCGCGGCGTACGGGGTCAGTACGGAGCCGTAAGAAGGATCACCCGGGAGGGGGTCCCGGCGGGCGCCCGGAGGGCGCGCACCACCGTCGCACAATGAACCTGGCGCCTCAACTGATCGTCTACGTAACAAAGTTGAACTCGATTGGGGAAATGTGCGCCATCACCGAAATGAGCACAGAAGTCGCCGGGGAAGCCGTCGCAGAAGCCGTCCCACGAGAGCGGGCGCGGTCACCGTCGCGACAGCGGTGGCCGCGGCGCTGACGGCGGGCCTGACGGGACCGGCGGCGGCCGAGGGCGGCCGGGCGGCCTCCGGAGGCGCCGCGGGGCCCGCCCTGTCGTCGGCCCTGTCGTCGGTCCTGTCGTCGAAGGACGGGGCCGCGCACCGGCTCACCCTCGTCACCGGCGACCGCGTCGCCGTCGACGCCGAGGGCCGCGTGCGGGGCTTCGTGCCCGCGAAGGGCCGCGAGCACATACCCGTGCGCACCCAGACGGTCGGCGGCCACACGCTGGTCCTGCCGTACGACGCGCGGCGGCTCATCGCCGAAGGGCGCGTCGACCGGCGGCTGTTCGACCTCACGGAGCTGAGCCGGAAGGCCACCCGCACGGCCCAGAAGAAGGGCCTGAAACTGATCGTCGGCTACACGGGCGCGGCACGCGGCGCCCGGGCCGGTGTCCGGGCTGCCGGGGACACGACGGTCCGCCGCGTCCTGCCGTCCCTGAACGCGGAGGCCGTCCGCACCCCGCGCCAGGACGCGGCCCTGCTGTGGCGCACCCTCACGGACGCGCGCGGGTACGCCCCCGGGGTGCGCCGGGTGTGGCTCGACGGCGTCCGCGAGGCGAGCCTGGACAAGAGCGTGCCGCAGATCGGCGCCCCGGAGGTCTGGCGGTCCGGGTACGACGGCAAGGGCGTGAAGATCGCCGTCCTGGACTCGGGCGTGGACTCCGCGCACCCCGACCTCAAGGACCAGGTCGTCGCCGAGAAGAACTTCAGCTCGGCCGCCGACGTCGAGGACCGCCTCGGGCACGGCACGCACGTGGCGTCCATCGCGGCGGGCACGGGCGCCGCGTCGGGCGGGAAGCTCAAGGGCGTCGCGCCCGGCGCGAAGGTCCTGAGCGGCAAGGTGCTCGACGACGACGGCTTCGGCGACGACTCCGGCATCGTCGCGGGCATGGAGTGGGCCGCGGCCCAGGGCGCCGACGTGGTCAATCTGAGCCTGGGCGGCGGGGACTCGGAGGGCACCGACCCGCTGGAGGCCGCGGTCGACGAGCTGTCGGCCGCCAAGGGCGTCCTGTTCGCCGTCTCGGCGGGCAACGAAGGCGAGTTCGGGCCCGGCACCGTCGGCTCCCCGGGCAGCGCGAAGGCCGCGCTGACCGTGGGCGCCGTCGACGACGCCGACGAGCTCGCGAAGTTCTCCAGCCGGGGCCCGATCGGGGACGGCGGCACGATCAAGCCGGACGTGACGGCGCCGGGCGTGGACATCACCGCGGCCGCCGCCCCGGGCAGCCGGATCGAGAAGGAGGTCGGGCAGGGCCCCGAGGGCTATCTGACGATCTCCGGCACCTCCATGGCGGCCCCGCACGCCGCGGGCGCCGCCGCGCTGCTCAAGCAGCGGCACCCCACCTGGAAGCAGGCGGAGCTGAAGGGCGCCCTGACGGCGTCCGCGCGGGGCGGCGCGTACAGCCCCTTCGAGCAGGGCTCGGGCCGGATCGCCGTGGACAAGGCCGTCGACCAGACGGTGATCGCCCGGCCGACGTCGCTCGACTTCGGCACGCAGCTGTGGCCGCACACCGACGACAAGCCCGTCGCGAAGAAGCTCACGTACCGCAACCTCGGGGACCGGGACGTCACGCTCGGCCTCGCGGTGGCGGCGACCGACCCGAAGGGCCGCCCGGCGCCCGAGGGGCTCTTCGCCCTGAGCAAGCGCGAGCTGACGGTCCCCGCGGGCGGCACCGCCGCGGTCGACCTGATCGCGGACACCCGGCCCGGCGGCTCGGTCAACGGCACGTACGCGGCGTACGTCACCGCGACCGGCGGCGGGCAGAGCGTGCGCACGGCGGCCGTCGTGGAGCGCGAGATCGAGCGGCACGAGGTGACGCTGAAGACCGTCGGCCGCGACGGGCGGCCCGCGCCGCACTACCTGACCCTGCTCCAGGGCCTCACCGGCGGCGACAAGGGCCAGAACCACTGGGTGGACGACGCCTCCGGGACCGTCAGGCTCCGCGTGGCAAAGGGGACGTACCTGCTGGACACGGCCGTCTACGTCGACCCCCGCGACCCCGACAAGGGGACGGACTGGCTGGTCCAGCCCCGGCTCGTGGTAAACAAGAAGACGACCGTGACGCTCGACGCCCGCGCGGCGAAGCCGGTCGACATCAGCATCGCGGACCGCACCGCGAAGCTGGTCTTCCTCGACGCCCGGTACGCGTACGCGGGCAACGAGCTGGGCGCCCTCAACATCTCGAAGTTCTCCAGCCTGCGCACCGCGCACCTCGGCCCCGCGGTCCCCGCCGGGTTCGGCCAGCAGTGGCTCGGGACCTGGCGCAAGGGCGCGGACACGCGCTACGACGTCATGCTCGGCGGCAAGGTCACCAAGTTCGCGACCGGCTACACCCGGCACCTCCAGAAGGCCGACTTCGCCACCCTGAAGATCCGCTCCGGTACGTCGGCCCCCGGCCGGTGGGGCTCCCTGGCCGTCGCCGGATACCTCCCCGAGGCGGGCGGCATCTCGCCGATCCTGGCGCCGCAGAAGCTGCCGCGCACGACCACGGCGTACGTGTCCGCGCGCGACGGCGCGCGGTGGGGCGTCGGCTTCGAGCAGTACGGCGACAAGGACGCCGAGGGCGACCGCGTCCTGGAGGGCTCCTACGAGACGGCGCCGCGGGCCTTCCGGGCCGGGACGACGTCCACCCGGACGTTCAACACCGGCGTGTTCGGACCGGGCCTCGACTCCGGCACCGGTGTCTTCCGCAAGGGCGACGAGCTGCGCGGCCGGCTCCCGGTCGTCGCCGACGGCCGGGGCAACCCCGGCTGGACGCGCTACACCACCGAGAAGTCGGTCCTGTACCGCGACGGCGTGAAGGTCGCGGAGAAGAAGGGCGCGGTGACGGGCGCCGAGGCCTTCAAGGTCCCGGCGGGCGACGCGGAGTACCGGCTGACGGCCTCCGTGACCCGCTCCCCGAAGCTCGCGGCGGTGTCCTCGCGCGTGGAGGCGAGCTGGACGTTCCGTTCCCGGCACGTGGACGGGGAGGAGAAACTGCCCGTGTCCACCGTGCGGTTCACGCCGAAGGTGGGTCTGGACAGCCGCGCCCCCGCAGGCGTGAAACAGTCCGTCCCGGTCACCGTCCAGGGCCATGCGGCCGGTGGCAACCTCGCGTCCCTGAAGGCGTACGTCAGCTACGACAAGGGGCGTACGTGGACCGCCCTGACGGTCACCGGCGGCAAGGCCGAGGTGACGAACCCGGCCCGCGGCAAGGGCGTCTCCTTCCGCGCCGAGGTCACCGACCGGCAGGGCAACGCGTCGAGCGTGACGATTCTCGACGCCTACCGCGGCCGGTAGACGGCAAGTAGACAGCCTCCGTTTTCCGCCAACCGCGCGGCCCCCTCACCGTGTTCGAGGGGGCCGCGCTGGTGCGCGCGGCCGATACGAACACCGGGGCGGCGAACGCCCTGGCCGGCGGGGCCACAGGGGCGGCGCGGCACCTCCGTGGCGTGTTCCCTATGGCCGGAATGTCACCTGGGCAAGGCCCTTCGGCAGTGACACTTTTAGGCCCCCTCGACCGCGTGCGGTTCAGCCACGCGACGGGGAGAACCCAGGGGGTAAGGCCATGCGCATGAACTACGCGGACCGCGGTCCGTCTCCGCTGGAGCCGGAGAAGCCGGGCGCGACCGGGGACCGGGACTCCACGTTCGGCTGGTGGGGCGCGTTCAGCGTCGAGAAGTTCGCCGACGCCTCGCCGCTGTCGTACACGCACGAGGACGCCACCGGCTTCCTCGCGTACCTCCAGCAGTTCTACGACCGCAACTTCTGGTTCGCCGACGGCGGCGTCCAGGTGTGGGCGTACGAGGAGACGTACGACAACTGGCAGGACCGCTACGGCATGGACGCCGTCTGCGCCGTGTACCACTCGGGCCACGGCACCATGGACGGCGGCGGCGTCTTCATCGCGCCGCTCGGCGCGGCCTGGGACGGCCGCACCCGTGCGTACTCGAACCGGATGGCGCTCGGCAACGAGAAGGCGAAGTACGTCTTCTGGTCGACCTGTCTGTCGCTCCGGGTGCTCGACGGGCACTCCCCGATCCGCACCTGGGGCGGGCCCAACCTCGGCTTCCGGATGCTCTTCGGCTTCGAGACCGTCAGCATCGACAACCCGGACTACGGACGGAAGTTCTGGGAGAAGTGGCGGTCCGGGCAGACGTTCTGCGACGCGTGGCTGAACGGCAGCTGGGACATCTACCACGGCCAGGCCCCGTCCGTGTGCGCGGTCGGCGCCACCCAGGCCGAGGCCGTCAACCGGCTCAACACCGAGCGCAACTTCTTCCGCGACGCCGTGCCGGACGACTGGTACGCGTGGCGCTGGTACTACGCGCGCGCCTCGCTCGCCGGCGAGCCGACCGAGGCGCCGCAGGGCGCGCAGATCGTCCAGCTGGCGCCGCGCGACCCGAGCGCCGAGCTGACCGCGGCCGGGCGCATCGCCGAGTTCCCGGCGGCGGCCCTCGAAGAGGTGCAGGTCGAGCGGCAGGGCGTGCTGAGCGCCGCGTCCGGCGACCGCACGGTCTCCACGGGTCCGCACGCGGTGCGCTGGGTGCGGCTCGCCGAGCCGAACCACCGCAACGCCACGCCGCTGCCCACCGAGCGCGCGGTGGAGCTGGCGCGGGCCTTCGCCGAGCGGCACGCGGAGGGCGCCGAGCTGGTCGTCGACAGCGTGCACGACCTGATGCAGAACTCCGGCACGAAGGACGGCTCGGAGATCGGCGTCCCGACGAGCCTGCAGACGCACGTCACCTTCCGCCAGGCCTTCGACGGCGTGCCCGTCATCAGCCCGGACCGCGGGGTGATCCGGGTCGGCCTCGACAACGACGGCACCGTCGTCCAGGCCCAGCTGTCCACGCGCACGGCGACCGGCACGGCCCGCGAGCCCAGCAGCCGCGTGGCGCCGCCCACCGGCGAAGGCGCCCGGGCCGCCGACGCACCGGCCCCGCGCGACCCGCGGGAGGCCCTCGCGCTCGCCCAGGAGCGGCTGCTCACCGACCTCGCGGTGCGGGGCGCGGCCGACGACGGCGACTTCGGCGCGGCCCTCGCGCGGGAGCGGCGGCCCGAGGTCAGGGACGTGCCCGGCACGTTCCGCGTGGGCTACGAGGTGGTGGGCAACGAGGCGTACCCCGCCGCCCGCAAGCTGATCGAGATCGGCCCCGAGGACGGCTTCAGGACCCGGCGCTGGGTGATGGCTCCGCTGGCGCGGTGACGCGCCGGGGCAGGACCGGCTAGGAGGGAGAGCGGTCGGCGGCCCGCTTCTTGCGGGCCGCCATCCACGCGTACACGGGCACGCCCGCGAAGAGGAACAGGACGCCCTGGTAGACGGCCGTGTACCCGGCGCCCGCGACCAGCCACATCGAGAAGCCGAACGCGGCCGAGGCGAGCACGGCGTCGCGCACCAGACGCCCGCGGCGCACCCGCTCGCGCTGCCCCGAGGCCAGGAAGTAGAGCTGCGCGGCGGTGGCGAGCAGATAGGGCACGGTGGCCGTGAACGTCGTGACGAGCACGAGGACCTCGAAGACCCCCGAAGGCCCCGCCGTGTAGTTGTACACGGTCAGGAGCGAGGCGAGGACCACGGTCACGAGGACGCCGACGGTGGGCACGCCGCGCCGCTTGGTGGCGAAGGCGCTCGGGAACAGGCCGTCCTTCGCGGCGGCGTACGGCGTCTGGGCGCTCAGGAGCGTCCAGCCGTTGAGCGCGCCGACCATGGACACGAGCGCGGCGACGGCGACGGCCGTGCCGCCCCAGGAGCCGCCGAACATCGCGTTCACGGCGTCGGTGAACGGCGCCGTGGAACCGACGAGCTTGTCGTGCGCGACGGTGCCGAAGACGGCGAGGGTGCCGAGCAGATAGACGAGGGCGGCGCCGAGCGTGCCGAGGACGGTGGCGCGGCCGACGTTGCGCCGCGGGTCGCGCACCTCGCCGGCGCTGACGGCGGCGGACTCCACGCCCAGGTACGAGAAGAGCAGGATGGCGGCGGAGGCGGAGACCGCGCCGAGCGCGCCGTCGTCGCTCGCGCGAAACGGCCCGAGGTTCGCCGGGTCGAAGAAGAAGAGCCCGCCGAAGGCGACGAGCAGCAGCGGCAGGAACTTGAGCACGGTGGCGACGAGCTGTACGGCGCCGACGTACCGGGTCCCGGCGAGGTTGGCGAGCGCGGGGAGCAGCTGGAGCCCGAGCGCGGCCAGACAGGCGGTCCACTTGTGGTCGGTCACGGGCACCAGGACGTCGAAGTAGCCGACGGCGGCGACGGCGAGCGCCGCGTTCGACACCCAGGTGGTGATCCAGTACGACCAGGCCGCGAGGAAGCCCGCGAAGTCGCCGAAGGCCTCACGCGCGTAGACGTACGGGCCGCCGGTGCGCGGGTCCCGTTCGGCGAGGCGGCCGAAGACCAGGGCGAGCGCGATGGCCCCCGCGGTCAGGACGGCGAAGGCGACGAGGCTGATCGTGCCGAAGGGCGCGACGGAGGCCGGGAGCAGGAAGATGCCGCCGCCGATGATGTTGCCCATGACCAGGCAGGTGGCGATGGGGAGTCCGAAGCGGCGCGCGTGCTTGCCGTCGTCGTGCGGCGCGGCGGTCTCCGCGTCCTGCTGCGGGGCCGGAGCCGACGGTGGTGCGGTTCCGGTGTCGTGCATGGGGTGGTGCGCCTCTCGTCGTGCCGGGGCCCGGGATCACCGGGCGCGGGCCCATGGTCGGGCACCGGGGGCACGCCGCAAAATCACTGCGTTTTGTCCTGTACGACCTGGTCGGCGGCGGGAAATGCTGTCGGTGCCGCAGGGTCCGGAAGGCGATCATCCACGGGTGTGACGCGGGGCACTTCCGGCCCGTGCGCCTCGCGCAGCCAGCGCCGCAGGACCTGGTGCACGGCCTCCGCGCCGACGAGTTCGGCGGTGCCGTCGGCGCCCTCGGCGCCCTGCGCGACGGGCGGCGAGAGGACGAGCGGGGAGAGCAGGAACGGCCGGGACTGGGCGCCGCCGAGCCCGCCGTGCGAGCCGATCTGCTCCTCGAACGCGAGGACTTCGCCGTCCAGCGGGTCGTACACGGAGTTGACCATGATGTCGGCGGTGTGCGGGAAGCCGTCGGTGCGCCGCACGGCGTCGGCGGCGCCGGGCCCGAAGTCGGCGAGCGGGCCGAGGGCGGTGGGGCCCGCGTCGGCGGGCAGCTCGTCCAGATACACCTCGGCGCCGCGCGCGCCCAGGACGAGGGGCCCGCGGTCCGCGCTGCGCACCAGCAGGAAGCCGATGCCGGGGTGGTTGGCGAGCGTCGGCAGGAGCGCCGGGTGGCGCCGGTCGATCTCCTCGCGCGTCATGCGGTGGGGCACGTCGGGGAAGGAGACGAGCCCCAGGTTCCCCGAGGCGAGCACGATGGGCTCGGCGAGGCGGCGCGGCCGGTGCTCGCCGGTGCCCTCCTCCACGGGCCTGCGCAGGGCGGCGCGGACGGCCGAGCGGGCCTCGGCGTCGCTGTGCGTGCGGCGGGCCCGGCGCGGGACGGGCAGGCCGCAGCCCGCGCGCACCAGGTCGCCGAGGGTCAGGCCGTAGCGGGCGCGGAAGGTCTCGCCGGGGCTCTGGCCGTGGTCGGAGAGGAGCACGATGCGGTACGGCCGGGGCGCGTGCTCGGCGACCTGGGCGAGCAGCGCGAGGGACCGGTCGAGGCGTCTGAGGACCCGCTCGGCGTCGCCGCTCGTGGGCCCGGAGTGGTGTGCGACCTCGTCGTACGCCACGAGGTCGGCGTACACGGCGGCCCGCCCGGCGAGCATGTCCCCGATGACGGCGGCGACCACGACGTCGCGCTCCACGACGGTGGCGAAGGCGCGGATGAAGGGGTACAGGCCGCCCCGGCTCACCCGCGGGCGGCGCCGGCGGATCCGGGCGCGGGTCGACTCGCCGATCTCGCGGCCGACCTCGGCGACGAAGGACAGGGCGGTGCGGACGGCGTTGGCCGGATCGGAGAAGTACGCGAAGTACCCGGCCCGCGAGCGGTTCTCGCGGCCGCGCCGCGCGGCCATGGAGAGCACGAGCGCGAGCTGCCCGGCGCCGCCGCTGAAGAGGTTGCCGCGGCTGGCCCCGTCGTGGGTGAGCAGTCCGCCGTCGCCGGTGCGGACGATCGCGCGCCGCTGGAGCTCCGCGGCGGACGCGGGCCGGTTGGACACCATGACCTCGCCGGTGTCCTTCTCGTACCAGCGGAAGGCGGGCACGTCGTGGTTGCTGCCGTGCAGGATGCCGAGCTGGCTCGCGCCGGTCTGGCTGGACCAGTCGGTGCGCCACGGCGTGAGCCGGTGCGTGGGCCGCGCGGCGGGCCCCTCGTCGGCGCCGAGCCAGCGGGCGATCGTGGGCGTCACGCCCTTGCGCGCCGCGCGGCACAGGACGTCGTGGCCGACGCCGTCGAGCTGGAGGAAGACCGTGCCCGGGGTGCTGGGGCGGTGCGGGTCCGCGGCGCGGCGGCGTCTTCGGTCCGCGAGGCGGTACAGGCGCCGCCGGTAGGCGTCGTCGTCGCGGACGGCGAGCGCGCCACCCGTCGCGGACGCCACCGCCGACATCACGGCCGCGACGACCACGGCGGTCTCGGCGTTCGCGTCGCCGCGCCCGTCGGGGATGAGGCGCAGCGCGAGCAGCAGCAGCGAGCCGTTCAGGAAGAAGGTGAGCAGGCCGATGACCAGGGCGGGGACGAGCAGCAGGGCCCGTACGAGCAGCGGCCACACCAGGGCGGACAGCAGACCGAAGGCGCCCGCGCCGAGGGCCGCCGTCACGGCGATGCGGGTGGCGCTGTCGCCGTCGTCGGACTGGAGCTTGAAGTCCGGCAGGATGCCCGCGAGGACCAGCATCGTGAGCGTGCTCACCGCCCAGACGACGATCACCCGCCCGAGGCCGCGCCCCACCGTCCGCCACCGACCACCACGCACCGCGCTCCGCCTGCCTCACGTCCTGACCTTGCCCTCAGCCTGTCACAGGCCGGGGTCCCGCAGGCGGCAGGGCGCCCGGGGCGGGGCTCAACAGCCGTCGTAGCCCGCCGTCGGCATGGAGAGGCGGCGGTGCACGCGGGCCTTCATGTGGGAGTCGTAGCAGGGCTCCTCGAAGCCCGCGGTCTCGATGCGGACGCCGCGCCGCGCGCACTCCGCGGTGAACTCGTCGGCGGACCGCAGCGCCCGCTCCAGAACTCGGCGGCACGGGACCACGAACAGGTCCACCAGGCCCGCGTCCACGTCGTTCCAGAAGACGGCGTGGTCGGCGCGCAGGCCGTGCACGACGAGCTCCCGGGTCACCACGTAGCCGTGGGCGGCGGCCCAGCGCGCGCACATGGCGTGCTGGCTGCGCGAGTCGACGAGGAACGGGTCGCTGTCCAGCTCCTCCAGAGGCGTCAGGCTGGCGATGGCGGCGACCCGCACCGCGCGGGCCGGCCCCCCGCAGGTGTTTCCCATGGCATGCCCCTCACCTCTGCCGTCAGCCGACGACACTACTCCTGGCCGTAGGCTCGGAGACAGTCACACGAAGGAGGAACGGGTGCGGCCGGACGTCACGGTCACTTGGTGGGGCCATGCCACCTGCACGGTCGAGGATTCCGGGACGCGGGTCCTGACCGATCCTCTCTTCGTGCGCAGGCTCGCGCACTTGCGCCGCCGCCGGGGAGCCCTCCCGCCGCCCGAGGCGGCGGTGGCCGACGTCGTGCTGCTGTCCCATCTGCACGCCGACCATCTGCACGTGCCCTCCCTCGCCCGCCTGGCGCCCGGCACCCGGGCACTGGTTCCGCGCGGCGCCGCGCGTTCGGTGCCGGGGCTCCGCCGCCTGTCCCACCTGCGGTTCACGGAGGTCGCACCGGGGGACGAGGTGCCCGTCGGCGACGGGGGCGTCGTCGTGCGGGTGGTGCCCGCGCTGCACGACGGCCGCCGCCTCCCGGTGGGCCCGCACCGCTCCCCCGCCCTCGGGTACGTCGTCGAGGGCGCGGCCCGGACGTACTTCGCCGGGGACACCGGCCTGTTCGACGCGATGGCCGACGAGGTCGGCCCCGTCGACGTGGCGCTCCTGCCGGTCGGCGGCTGGGGCCCCTATCTGGGCCACGGTCATCTCGACCCGGCCCGCGCCGCCGAGGCCCTGGCCCGGATCGCGCCGCGCAGCGCGGTGCCGGTGCACTACGGCACGTACTGGCCGATCGGCATGGACGCGGTGCGGCCGCACGAGTTCCACACGCCGGGCGACGAGTTCGTGCGGCAGGCCGCGCGCCGGGCGCCGCAGGTGGCGGTGCACCGCCTCGCGCACGGCGAGAGCGTCCGGCCGGAGGCCGCCCGATGATGCTGGCCGCCGCGGCCCAGGTGGCGCCGGACTCCACCCAGCAGGCGGTCGGCTATCCGTCGCTCTTCCTGCTGGTGGTGGTCGGCGCGCTGGTGCCGGTGGTGCCGACGGGGGCGCTGGTCAGCTCGGCCGCGGTGGTCGCCTTCCACCAGACCGACACCTCGCCCTTCGCGCTGCTCGTCGTGTTCGGCGTGGCCTCGCTCGCGGCGTTCACCGGTGACGTCGCCCTGTACTGGCTCGGGCAGCGCGGCATGCGCTCGAAGAACGGGTCGCGCTGGCTGGAGGCGATCCGCGACCGCGCGCCCGAGGAGCGCCTCGCCCGCGCCCAGGACAAGCTCCAGGACCACGGCGTCCTGGTCCTCGTCCTGTCCCGGCTCGTCCCCGCGGGCCGCCTTCCGGTCATGCTGGCCTGCCTCCTGGCCCGGATGCCGCTGCGCCGGTTCGCCCGCGGCAACCTCCCCGCGTGCCTCGCCTGGGCGGTCACCTACCAGCTCATCGGCATCCTCGGCGGCTCGCTCTTCAAGGAGCCCTGGCAGGGCGTCGCCCTGGCGGTGGGCCTCACCGTCGTCATCAGCACGGCCCCGGCCCTGTGGCGCCGCCTGCGGCCGCGCGGCGCCCGGTCGGAGCGGGCCTCCTAGCCGGGACCCAGGACCCGCGAACCGCCCACCGGCAGGTCCCAGAGGTCGCCGGGCGCGAGGCCCGCCGCGGCCCAGGCGGCGCGCACCCGCTCCAGGGGTTCGAGGACGGGCTCGGCCGAGAGCAGGAACGTGCCCCAGTGCATGGGGGCCATCCGCCGCGCCCCCACGTCGCGCGCCGCCCGCACCGCCTCCTCCGGGTCGCAGTGCACGTCCCGCAGCCACCACCGGGGCGCGTACGCCCCGATGGGCAGCAGCGCCAGGTCGATCCCGGGATACCGCTCCCCGATGCGCGCGAACCAGTGCCCGTACCCCGTGTCCCCGGCGAAGTACACCCGCTGCCCCTCCCCGTCGGTGAGCACCCACCCGCCCCACAGGCTCCGGCAGGTGTCCCGCACGCCGCGCTTGGACCAGTGGTGCGCGGGCACGAAGCCGAGGCGGACGCCGTCGAGTTCGGCGCTCTCCCACCAGTCGAGCTCGGTGACGCGCGTGAAGCGCCGCCGGGCGAACCACCGCCCGAGTCCCGCGGGCACGAACAGCGGGGTGTCGCGCGGCAGCCGCTTGAGGGTGGGCGCGTCGAGGTGGTCGTAGTGGTTGTGACTGATGACGACGGCGTCGACGCGCGGCAGGGCGCTCCAGGCCACGCCGACGGGGGTGACCCGGGCGGGGGTGCCGAGGATCCGCCGGGACCAGACGGGGTCGGTCAGGACGGTGAGGCCGCCGATCCTGACGACCCAGCTGGCGTGGCCCGCCCAGGTCACCGCGACGGTACGGGCGTCGACGCGGGGCAGCGGCCCCGGGGCGAAGGGCAGCCGGGGGATGTCGGCGAGGCCCGCGGGGGCGGGCCGCAGCGCGCCCTCGCGGGCGAACCGCGCGAAGGCGCGCAGGCCCGGCAGCGGCGCGCTGAGCCGGTCCGCGAAGGACCTGGGCCACAGGCGCGGCGAGCCGGGCACGGACACCGGGGCGGGCGGGCGGCGGGCGGTGGCGGTACCGCGTGCGTCCGGGGCGGACGGGCCGGTCCGCGCGCGCCCCGCCTCGGCGAGGTCACGGGGGCGGGCCGGGGCGGCCCCGGCCGCGGGCGCGGCCGCCGGGCGGACCGTGGCGGGTCCGGAGCGGGGCGCGGCCGCCGCGCGGGCCGTGGCGGGCCCGGAGCCGGGCGCGTCCGCCGCGCCGGGCCTGTCCGTCGCGTCCGCCCCGCCCGGCCCGTCCATCGCGTCCATCGCGTCCGTCGTGCCCATCACGCCCATCACCTCCGTCGCGTCCGTCGTGTCCGTCGCGTCCGCCGTGCGCGTCCGTCGTGCCCGCTCCGTGCCCTGAAGCTGCTGCTGTGTCTGCGTCACCGAGGAGGCTCCCATCGCTGTGCTTCTGCGCGGAGCTCGTCGAAGGCCGCGGCGATCCCGGCCAACTCCCGCTCCACGTACGGCGATTCCAGTGGCTCTGGGGCGCTGAGCGCACGGCCGCGCTCCGCGGGGTCCGGCCCCAGGAGCGGTCCGGTGGACAGGCGTACGCGCAGCGCGTCGATGTCGTCGCCGAAGCGGTGGCTGCCGGGTGCGGGCAGGCCGAGCCGCTCCTGGAGGTGGTCCTCCAGCTCCTGCGCGTCCGTGACGCCGCGGGCGGCGAGCGCGGCGCGCAGCGGGCCGAGGTCGGCGTACACGTGCCGCCCCGCGGCGGGCGGCCGGGCGAGCGCGCCCGCGCCGACGACGGCCTCGCGCAGCGCGGCGGCGAGGCGCGCGTGCAGGCGGTTCGCGGCGGCGAGGCGCGCGGTGACCTCGCCGGGCTCGCCGAGCGCGTACGTCGCCGCGGCGGCGACCGGCACGGCCGGGGTCGCACCCAGGGCCGTGAGCACGTCGAGGGCGCGGGCGCGCAGCGCGGCGCCCGCGCCGTCCGCGGGGAAGCGGGCGACGGCGGCGGGCAGCGCGGGCGGCAGGAAGGCCCCGGCGAGGTCGCTGACGACGGTGACCCGGTCGGGGGCCATCGCGGCGGGGCCGACCAGGACGGTGTCGCGCGGGTGGTGCAGGGTGTCGCGCCACGTCTCGTCGCTCACGATGTGCAGGCCCTCGCCCGCCGCGGCCTCGACGGCCTCGTGGACCGCGTCGGGCGGCGGCACGGTGGCGGTCGGGTCGTCGGCGACGGAGAGCACGAGCAGCCGCGGCACGCCGCCCTCGGCGCGGACGCGGCGCACGGTCTCCAGGAGGGCGTACGCGTCGGGGACGCCACCGCACTCGGCCGGTGTCGGCACGTGGTAGACGGAGCGGCCGAGGAGCCGCACCTGGGGCTCCCACCAGGCGGCGCACGGCCGGGGCAGCAGGACGTCGCCGCCGAGGGCCGCGGCGACGGCGAGCAGCAGCGGCCCTGCGCCGGGCGCGGCGGCCACGTGCTCCGGCCCGGTCGGCAGCCCGCGGCGCTCCCAGTAGCCGCTCGCCGCCGCGCGCAGCGCCGGGCCGCCGCCGGGCGGGGGCGCGTGGCTGTGGCCCGCCGCGGCCGCGACGACGGCGGCGAGCTCCGGCAGGACCGGCAGCCCCGGCTCCGGCAGGGGCGGTCCCGACCGGACGCGGCCGCGCCCCGCGTGGTCCGTCCGCCGCATGGGCACCTCCGTGCGCTCGCCTGGCCACCCGTGTGACCGTCCGCGTGCCGTCGGGTCTGTGCGTACCCACGGCGGCGCCGCTCGATCGTCGGGTGGGTGGTGGTCCGTCAGGTTTACTCCGTACGGCGGTCAGCGCGCGGCGCGGTCGCGGCGCAGCCGGTGGACGGCGGCGGCGCACGCGCCCGCCACCAGGAGGCCGCCGGCGGCGAGGGCCGCGGGCGAGTCGGTGAAGGCGCCGCCCCCGCCCGCGTGGACGCCGTGCGGCGCGGCGGGAGGGGGCGCGGTGTGCGAGGGGCCCGGCGCGGCCCGGGTGACGGTGAAGGTGGCCTGCCACGGCCCGTCGTCGGGGCACACGCCGTCCACGGACCACTCCGACGCGGGGCCCGCGACGTCCGGGCCGCCGTCCCCGGAGCCCGCCGTGGGGGCGATGCGGGCGGTGCCCTGGTAGCCGACGGCGCCGGGGCTCCGGTTCTGGTCGTCCGGTACGCGCTGGAGCGTGGCGCTGCCCTGCTCGAAGGCCCGGGAGGCGGCCTCCATCGTCTGCGGGGGCGCGGTGCCGGTGGCCGGGCAGGCGACGGAGACGGTGACCTGCTCGCCGGGCGCGGCGCGCGCCGGGGTGACCTCGGCGGCCGTGCCGCCCTCCGCGTGGGCGGGCGGCACGACGGCGAGCAGGGGGTACAGGGCCAGCGGGAGGGCGAGGGTCAGCGGGACGGAAGTGCGCATGCACTCATTCGAGCCGCTGACCGCGCCGCGCGCTCGTCCTCCCGCGCCGGACGGGCTAACCCCGGCGCGCCGGGAAGGGGCCGTCAGCCGGTGCGTGCCACGCGCGCCAGGGAGGTCAGCTCCCGTTCCAGGCCGCGGCCGCGGGAGTCCACCAGGGCCGCCGACACCTCGGAGAGCTTGCGGTTCGTGGTCTGGGAGATGCGCCGCAGCAGGGCGAAGGCCTGGTCCGCGTCGCAGCTCAGGACGTGCATGATGATGCCGCGCGCCTGGTCGACGACGGGCCGGGTGCGCAGCGCCTCGCCCAGGTGGTCCAGCTCGGTGAGGGCCGCGCGGTAGTGGCGGTCGCGGACGAGGCCGGTCGTCGCGAGGGCGCCGAGCGCCTGCGCGGGGCCGCAGCTCACGTCGTCCAGGCTGCGCGGCCGGAAGCTGAACAGGCTGAGGGTGAGCGTGAGGCCGGAGCGCCGGAACGGCAGCGTGACGCTGGCGCGGACGCCGGATTCGAGGGCGAGGGCACGGTATTCGGGCCAGCGTTCGTCGCGCAGCAGGTCGCCCGCGTCCACCGGCGCGCCGCGCTCCTGCGCGGCCGGGATGGGCCCCTCTCCGGAGCGCAGCTGGACGGAGACGAGCCCGGCGAGGTCGGGGTGGGTGACGGCGGTGGGCAGCTCGTCGCCGCCGTCGGTGACCGTGGTGCCCGCGCCGCAGCACGCGGCGGTGCACCGAACGGCCTGTTCGGCGAGTTCGGACAGCCTGCGCTGGGGCAGTGCGGATTCCGGTCCTTCCGGTCCGATCGGCATCGGCATGTCGCTCTCCTCCTTGCTTCCCACCTGTGCGGCTTCCCCCGGAAGCCTCCGGAAAACGGGCGCAGCGGCTACGTTCGACGCATGGCGCAGACGGATGAGTACGGTGAGGAGCTCGCGGACTTCGTGCGCCGCGTCGCGGAGTTGAAGGCGTCCCGTGCCGTGCCGGCCGGAGACCTCGCCACCATGCTCGACGCGGCCCTGTTCGAACTGGACCACGCGGCCGAGCGGTTGTGGCCGGGGTTCGAGCGGCTCGCGGTGGACGGCGGCGCGGCGGCCGCCTCCTCGGACCGCGACGAGCAGCGGCTGCTGCGCGCGGTCTTCCAGCGCTTCCCCCTTCCCGTGGTGCTCGTCGACGGCGAGACCGTGGTGCGGCGCATGAACGTCGCGGCGACGGGCCTGACGGGGGTGCGCGGCGGATACGCCACCGGGCGCCCGCTGTCGGGGTTCCTCACGCCGTCGGACGGCATCGCGTTCCGCTCGCAGGCCGCGGCGGTCGCCCGCGGCGAGGGCGACCGGAGCCTGACGGTGCGCCTCCAGCCGCGCCCCGAGCAGCCGCTGCGGGCGACGCTGACCGCGCTGCGGCCCGGCACGGAGCCCCGTACGGTGGTCCTCGCCGTCCTGCAGCCCGCGGAGGCTGGCGAGCCCCGCTCCGCCGGGCACGGCTCCTTCGGCCCGCTGCGGGGCCACGTGCCCGACCTGACCGAGGCGACCCGCCACGCCGAGCTCCTCGAACTGTCGGACGCGATGACGGCGGCGCTGCTCACGGTCCCGCCGGGCGACCCGGCCGAGGTGCTGCGGCGCGCCGCCGAGGTGCTGCACGGCACGTTCGCGGACTGGGTGATCACTGACGAGGGCGGGGCGCGGCCGCGCCGCACCACGGTCCTGGGGCCCCCGGGCGGGCCGGTGGCGGACGTCCGCGCGCTCGACCCGGCCGACTGCCCGCTGGTCATGGAGGCGGTGCGCTGCGGGGCGCCCGCCCTCCAGGTGCGGCCGCACCCCGAGGACGGCTTCGGCCGGGACGCGTCCGGCGTGCCGGTGCTCGTACGGGCGCAGGTGACGTCCCTGCTGTGCGTGGCGCTGACCGCGGACGCGGGCGGCCCGCCCGAGGGGGTGCTCAGCCTGTTCAGGACCGGCGCGCGCCTCGCCTTCTCGATGGCCGAGGCGCGCGCCGTGGATGTGATGTCCCGTCATATCGCTCTGGCTATGCGGCGTCCCGGGTGACCTCGCCGGCCGCGACGGGGTGCGGGCGGGCCGGGTGCCGCGCCAGATCACGGGTGATCTCGTCCCGCAGCCGCCCGCAGCAGCGGCTGATCAGGCGGGACACGTGCATCTGGGAGATCCCCAGGTGCTCGGCGATGCGGCTCTGCGTCATGTCGCCGAAGAACCGCATGTAGAGGATGGCCCGTTCGCGCTCGGGCAGCGCCGCGAGGCGCGGCTTGACGGCCTCGCGGTCCACGACGACGTCGAGCGCCGGGTCGGGGCCGCCGAGGGTGTCGCGCAGCGCGTAGCCGTCGTCGCTGCCGGGCAGTTCGGCGTCCAGGGACAGCGCGGTGAAGCTGTCGAGGGCCTCCAGGCCGGTGGCCGCGTCCTCCTCGCTCATCCCGGCCCGCTCGGCGATCTCGGCGATGGTCGGGGCCCGCCCGGACACGGTCTGGGAGAGGTCCTGGCAGGCGAACCGCACGCGGTTGCGCAGGTCCTGGACGCGCCGGGGCACGTGCAGGGTCCACATGTGGTCGCGGAAGTGGCGTTTGATCTCGCCCGTGACGGTGGGCACGGCGTAGCTCTCGAAGGCGTTGCCGCGCTCGGGGTCGTAGCGGTCGACGGCCTTCACCAGGCCGAGGGCGGCGACCTGGCGCAGGTCCTCCAGGGACTCGCCGCGGTTGCGGAACCGGCCCGCGAGCCGTTCGGCCATCGGCAGCCAGGCCCGCACGATCTCCTCCCTGAGGGCGTCCCGCTCGGGCCCGTGCGGAAGTTCGCACAGCCTGCCGAAGGCCGCGGCGGTGTCCGGGGCGTCGTCGTGGGGGTGCCGGTTGGCGCGCTGCCGCCGCGCCGGGGACTGCCTCCCGGACAGGCGCGTCGGTGCCGCCGCGCGCTGCGCGTGCGGGGTGTGCGGGGTGGTTCGGCCGTGGTGCAGGCGCTCGCGGCGCGTGGTGTCGCCCGACGAGGTGCCGTCGGGGACCGCCGTGGCTTCCTCGGGACGTGCTGCGTCCGTTGGCATAGTGCGTCACAACTCCCTTGCCTGTGCTTTGGGTCGCACGGTCACCGTGGGAGTGCGGGCACGTGCCGCGTCAGGGCACACCCGGGGCGAATGAAGCCTCTCCCACGGACGTGCCTCCGTTCCGAAGCACTGCCTTCCGCCTGCCCCTCGCTCCGCGCACCAAACGCCACGTCGGCGGGTGCGGGTTTTTCCGGGGCTCCGGCGGACACCCGGCCGGGACGCATTCCGCGCCCGGCACCGGAAGGACACCTCCATGAGCACGAAGGTCGCCGACCACATTCTGCAGCGCCTGCGGGCCTGGGACGTCGACTGTGTCTTCGGCTATCCCGGGGACGGCATCAACGGCCTCCTCGCGGCCTGGGGCCGCGCCGACGACCGGCCGCGTTTCCTCCAGTCCCGGCACGAGGAGATGGCCGCGTTCGAAGCGGTCGGCTATGCCAAGTTCGGCCGGCGGCTCGGGGTGTGCGTGGCGACCTCGGGACCCGGCGCCATCCACCTCCTCAACGGCCTGTACGACGCGAAGCTGGACCACGTGCCGGTGCTCGCCCTGGTCGGCCAGACGCACCGCTCGGCGATGGGCGGCTCGTACCAGCAGGAGGTCGATCTGCACACGCTGTTCAAGGACGTGGCCTCCGAATTCGTGGAGACCGTGACGGTGCCCGAGCAGCTCCCGAACGTCCTGGACCGCGCCATCCGCACCGCGTACGCGCGCCGCTGCCCCACCGCCGTGATCGTCCCCGGTGACGTCCAGGAGCTCGACTACCGCCCGCCCCCGCACGCGTTCAAGATGGTGCCCTCCAGCCTGGACCGCAGCGCCTGGACGGCGCTGCCCTCGCCGACCGCCCTGGAGCGGGCCGCGGACGTGCTGAACTCCGGCACCAGGGCGGCGGTCCTGATCGGCCAGGGCGCGGCGGGCGCGCGGGCCGAGGTCGAGGAGCTCGCGGAGCTGCTCGGCGCGGGCGTCGCCAAGGCGCTGCTCGGCAAGGACGCCCTCAGCGACGAACTGCCGTACGTCACGGGCGCGATCGGGCTGCTCGGCACCCGCCCCTCGTACGAGTTGATGCGCGACTGCGACACGCTCCTGACGATCGGCTCCAGCTTCCCCTACGCGCAGTTCCTGCCGGAGTACGGCAAGGTCCGCGCGGTGCAGATCGACATCGACCCGCACATGATCGGCATGCGCTACCCCTACGAGGTGAACCTGGTGGGCGACGCGCGCGCCACCCTGCGGCAGCTGATCCCGCTGGTCTCCGCGGAGCGCGCGGCGGCCGGGCGCGAGTGGCACGCCGAGGTGCGGGCGAACGTGGAGCGGTGGCGCGGCGTCCTCGACCGCCGCGCGCGGCTGGCCGCCGACCCCGTCAACCCCGAGTACGTGGCACGGGCCCTGGACCCGCTCCTGCCCACCGACGCGATCATCACCTCCGACTCGGGCTCCACGGCCAACTGGTTCGCACGCCATCTGACGCTGCGCGGCGACATGCGGGCCTCGCTGTCCGGCACGCTCGCGACGATGGGCTGCGGCGTGCCGTACGCGATCGGCGCGAAGTTCGCGCACCCGAACCGGCCGGTCGTGGCCCTCGTCGGGGACGGCGCGATGCAGATGAACGGCATGGCCGAGCTGATCACGGCGGCCAAGTACCGGCACCGCTGGGACGATCCGCGGCTCGTCGTCGGGGTGTGGAACAACCGCGACCTCAACCAGGTGACGTGGGAGCTGCGGGCCATGGGCGGCGCCCCGTCGTTCGAGCCCTCGCAGTCCCTGCCGGACGTGCCGTACGCGGACTTCGCGCGCTCGATCGGGCTCACGGGGATCCGGGTGGACAAGCCCGAGGACGTGACCGCGGGCTGGCGCGCGGCCCTCGACGCGGAGGGCCCCGCCGTCGTCGAGTTCCTGACCGACCCCGCGGTGCCGCCGATTCCGCCGCACGCCACCTGGGAGCAGCTGGAGTCGACGACGACGGCCCTGCTCAAGGGCGACGCCGACCGGGGCGCGGTGGTGAAGCAGGGCCTGAAGGCGAAGGTCCAGGACTTCCTGCCGGGCGGCGACAAGCGCCGGTAGCGCCGGGCCGGGCGAGGCATGGGTGGCCCGCACAGGGGTACTGCGGGCGGGGTCCCATCGCCGACGGACGAAGGAGGTCTCTGCGGACATGGCGGAGTACGTGAGGCAGGTCATGACACCGGGAGTCGTCGCGGTCAGGCCCGACGCCTCGCTGGTCGAGGCGGCGCAGCTGATGCGCGCCCAGGACATCGGCGACGTCGTCGTGGCCAACGGCGACCAGGTGGTCGGGGTGCTCACCGACCGGGACATCACGCTGCGGGCCGTGGCCGAGGGCGCCGACCCGCTGACGGTCAGCGCGCAGGCCGTGTGCACCCCGAACCCGGTGGTGGTGGGCCCCGACGACGAAGTGGCGGCGGCGGTCGGTCTGATGCGCGACCACGCGGTGCGCAGGCTGCCGGTCGTGGAGAACGGGCGCCCGGTGGGCATGGTGAGCCTCGGCGACCTGGCGATCGAGCAGGACCCGGCGTCCGCGCTCGCCGACATCAGCCGCGCCACGCCCGACGGCGGCGCGGGCCCGCCCCGGTGAGGACGCGCCTCGGCGGGCCGCCGCGGCCCAGCGGTTCGGAGCGGTTCAAGGGGTGCGGCCGAGCAGGCACAGCAGCTCGGTCTGCGCGTCCGCGCCCGGGGGCGGCTCCACCGGCGCGGCGAACAGGCCGCTGTGCGCCAGGTCGGCCGCGTACGGGGCGACTTCGCGCGCGGCCGCGGCGACCAGGGCGTCGGGCAGGCGCTCGTCGGCGCCGATGGCGCGGGCCAGGTCCCAGGTGTGCACCACCAGGTCGGTGGTCATCTGGGCGCAGTAGGCGCGCGCGGGGGTGTCACCGTAGCTCAGGTGGACGGTGCCCGCGAGCGCGCCCGGTGCGCCGAGCGCGGCCCGGGACGCGGCGGCCGCGGTGTCCCAGGAGGCGACGGGGTCGGGCCCGAGCAGATCGCCGTCGAAGGCGTCGCCGACCTCCTCGACGGTGGCGCGGTCACGGACGAGCGGCTCCACCCACAGCTGCTCGGACACGAGGTGGTTGACGAGGTCGCGGACCGTCCAGCGCGCGCAGGGCGTCGGGGCGTCCCACTGGTCCTGCCGGACCGCGTGCACCCGGTCGCCGAACTGCTCGACGGCCTGGCCGTGCCGCTCCAGGACCCGCTGGTCGTCGTCGGTGCTCATGCCGTCTCCCGTCGGTCGGTGCGCGTACCGCGTGGTGTCGAGTCTGACGGCGACGCGCGGCGCGAACCACTGGGAGGGGGCCGCAGAGGCCCCGGCGGCGTGCGGAGTGGCGGGCCCGATGGCACACGGGGGAATGCCAGGGGGAACGACCGGGCCCGCCGGTCCGAGACCGGCCCGGCGCTCACCAGAGCCGGGCCGGAAGTGCCGGGGTTCCGTCCTCGGTCCGCCCCGGGAGAAGGCTAGGACCCCCGCGACGCGACCGGTCCACCCGGCGACAGAGCCACGTTAGGCGCGGCCCCCGGAGCCCACGATCCGCTGTGCGCACGGCCTGTCCGGATAGCGCACCGCGTCCGGATAGCGCACGCGCCCCGGCCGCCGCCCCGGCAAGTGCCCCGGTCAGCGCCGCAGCGTCTGCGACGGCAGCTCCCCGAACCGCGCCCGGTACTGCTCGGCGAACCGGCCGAGGTGGGTGAAGCCCCAGCGGTGGGCGACCTCGCTCACGGACCGCTCGCCGGGACCCGACGCGAGCAACTCCTCGCGGACCCGCCCCAGGCGCACGTCTCGTACGTACGCCATCGGGGACATGCCCACATAGCGGCGGAAGGCCTCCTGGAGCCAGCGCACGCCGACGCGGCCCTCGTCGGCGAGGGCCGCGGTGGTGAACGGGTGCTCGGGGCGCGCCTGGACGGCTTCCGTCACGCGTTTGACGGGGGCGGGGCGCAGCTGGTGCACGGGGTCGGTGAGCCGGTCGCGGTAGTGGTGGTCCGCGGCGAGCAGCAGGCCGTTGAGGAGGGCCTCCTGGAGTGGCTCGGCGACCAGGGGGTGGGTCAGGACGCCGTCGTCCTCGCGCAGGTCCGCCACCACGGTCCGCACGAGGCGTGCCCAGCCGCGCCCGGCGCCCCGCCGGGTGTCGAAGACCGGGCCGAAGGTCACCGGGGAGGGTACCGGCCTGCCGATGAGCTGCCCCAGGCGCCCTTCGAGGGCGGCGCGGTCGACCTTCACGGCGAGCAGGCGGCAGTCGCCGGTCCAGCGGTCCAGGACGGTGTCGCCCACCGGCTGGTAGACCGCCGCGCTGCCGGCGCCGGCCGTGGCGGCGGGCGCGGCCCCCTGCCGCCAGGTGACGTGTCCGCTGAGCGGGATGTTGACGTGGTAGGCGCCCAGCTCGCCGAAGCGCATGCGGACGTCGGCCCCGCAGCGCATGTCGCCGACGGTGAGCGCACCCAGCTCCCCGATGTCGTACCGCGCGCTGAAGGGCCGCGGGCCTTCGCACACGTCCATGAAGTTGCTGTAGTACGTGGCCTCGATGAGCTGCCTTGCCTCGTCGACGTCGCCCGTCCTGAAGGACGTCCTCACGGACACGGTGTCTCCAACCGCGCAGCGTACGACGGATTGCCCTGCGCTGCCGGCCACGCTACCGCGCGCGCTCGACCCGGCGCTCGTCCCAGACGGGCTCGGAGGTCTCGCGGACCCGGCCGTCGGAGCCGAAGACGAGGAAGCGGTCGAAGGAGCGGGCGAACCAGCGGTCGTGGGTGACCGCGAGCACCGTGCCCTCGTACGCCTCCAGGCCTTCCTGGAGCGCCTCGGCGGACTCCAGGTCCAGGTTGTCCGTGGGCTCGTCGAGCAGCAGGGCGGTGGAGCCCTGGAGTTCGAGGAGGAGGATCTGGAAGCGGGCCTGCTGGCCGCCGGACAGCTTCTCGAAGCGCTGCTCGGCCTGCCCGGTCAGCTCGTAGCGGCGCAGGCGGGACATGGCCGCGCCCCGGTCCTTGGCGTGCTCGCGCCACAGGATGTCGAGGAGGGTGCGGCCCTCCAGCTCGGGGTGGGCGTGCGTCTGCGCGAAGTGTCCCGGTACGACGCGGGCGCCGAGCCGCCACTGGCCGGTGTGCGCGACGGGGTGGTCGGGGTCGCCCGCGAGGAGGCGCAGGAAGTGGGACTTGCCCGAGCCGTTCGACCCGAGGACGGCTACGCGCTCGCCGTAGAACACCTCCAGGTCGAAGGGGTTCATCAGGCCGGTGAGCTCAAGGTCCTTGCAGGTCACGGCGCGCACGCCGGTGCGGCCGCCGTGCAGGCGCATGGTGATGTCCTGCTTGCGGGGCGGCTCGGGCGGCGGCCCGGCCTCCTCGAACTTCCTGAGGCGCGTCTTGGCCGCCTGGTAGCGCGAGGCCATCTCGTCGCTGCGCGAGGCGTACTGCTGCATGTCGAGCACGAGCTTCTTGAGCTGCGCGTGCTTCTCGTCCCAGCGGCGGCGCAGCTCCTCGAAGCGCGCGAAGCGCTCCTGGCGCGCGTCGTGGTACGTGGCGAAGCCGCCGCCGTGCACCCACACGTCCGAGCCCGCGGGGCTGGGCTCCACGCTGACGATCCGGTCGGCGGCGCGGGCGAGCAGCTCGCGGTCGTGGCTGACGAACAGGACGGTCTTGCGGGTCTCCTTCAGGCGCTCCTCCAGCCAGCGCTTGCCGGGGACGTCCAGGTAGTTGTCCGGCTCGTCGAGGAGCAGGACCTCGTCGGTGCCGCGCAGCAGCGCCTCCAGGACCAGGCGCTTCTGCTCACCGCCGGAGAGCGTGCGGACCTCGCGCCACTGCGCCTTCTCGTACGGAACGCCGAGCGCGGCCGTGGTGCAGATGTCCCAGAGCGTCTCCGCCTCGTACCCGCGGGCCTCCGCCCAGTCGGCGAGCGACTGCGCGTACTGGAGCTGGGCCGCCTCGTCGTCGACGGTGAGGAGGGCGTGCTCGGCCCTGTCGACGGCTCGGGCGGCCTCGCGGATGCGGGGGTGCGCCACCGAGACGAGCAGGTCGCGCACCGTCGTGTCGTCCCGCACGGAACCGACGAACTGGGGCATGACGCCGAGGCCGCCGCTGACCGTGACCGTGCCGCCGTGCGGGCGCAGCTCGCCCGCGATGAGCCTGAGGAGGGTGGTCTTGCCCGCGCCGTTCGGCCCGACGAGCGCGGCCGACGTGCCCTCGGCGACGCGGAAGGAGACATCTCCGAGCAGCGCCCGGCCGTCCGGGAGGTAGTACTCGATGTGCGCGGCTTCCAGATGTCCCATGGGGCGATTGTCCGTGGGCGGGCGCGCGGGCGGCAAACGGATTTACGGCCCGGACCGGCGGACACGTGCGGGGCGGCCTGCCGCGCGGAGGGGCCGAGGGGTGGGGCTCAGGGGCCGAGGGCGGGGCTCAGGGGGTCAGATCAGAAGGGCCGAGGGCGGAGACGGGGACGAGGGCGGGGGCGGGGGCGAGGACGGGGGCGAAGGTGGGGTCGATCACTCGGCCGTTGGCCGCGGCGCTCTGCGGGTACCCGGGATTCCATGAGTCCTGACGCCGTGCTCCCCCTGCCCCCCGCCCGTGGGCCCAAGGCCCGTCTCACCGCCCTGGACTGCCGGGTCTTCACCGCCGTGGCGTCCCGGCACTGGCCGGGGGCCGACCAGGTCCTGCCGCGGCTGAGCCGGGCGGCGAACCACGGCGTGCTGTGGTTCGCCACGGGCGCCGCGCTCGCGGCGACGCGGCACCCCCGGGCCCGGCGCGCCGCCGTGCGCGGGGCGGCCTCGCTCGCGCTCGCGTCCGCGACCATCAACACCCTCGGCAAGCGCTCGGTGCGGCGGGCGCGGCCGCTCCTCGACGACGTGCCCCTGATGCGGCGGCTCAAGCGCCAGCCCATCACCACGTCGTTCCCCTCGGGCCACGCCGCGTCCGCCGCCGCCTTCGCCACGGGCGTGGCCCTGGAGTCGCGGGGCCTGGGCGCGGCCGTCGCGCCGCTCGCCGGTGCCGTCGCCCTGTCGCGGGTGTACACGGGGGTGCACTTCCCGAGCGACGTGCTCGCGGGCGCCGCCCTGGGCGTGGGCGCGGCCTACGCCGTGCGCGGCCTGGTGCCGACCCGGTCCCAGCTGCCGCCGCCGGGCCGCCCGCGCGTGGACGCCCCCGCCCTGCCCGGCGGGCGCGGCCTGGTGGTGGTCGTGAACGAGGGCGCGCGGACCCCCGACCGGGTGCGCCCGCTGCTCGACGCGCTGCCGCACGCCGAGGTCGTGCGGTGCTCCCCGGACGAGGTGGCCGCCGAGCTCGACAAGGCGGCGGAGCGCGCCCGGGTGCTCGGCGTGTGCGGCGGCGACGGCACCGTCAACACGGCGGCGGCCGCCGCCCTGCGGCACGACGTCCCGCTCGTGGTGGTGCCGGGCGGCACCCTCAACCACTTCGCGCAGGACCTGGGCGCCGAGGACCCGCGCGAGGTGGCCGCCGCGATCGAGGCGGGGGAGGCGGTCGCGGTGGACGTGGGCCGGTTCAGCGCGGCCCGGGGCGACGGCTACTTCCTCAACACCTTCAGCCTCGGCGTCTACCCCGAGCTCGTGCGCGAGCGCGAGCGGTGGTCGCCCAAGGTCGGCGGCTGGCCCGCCGGGGTCCTCGCGGCCGCCCACGTGCTGCGCGCGCACCGGCAGCCGCTGCGGGCCGAGTTCCAGGGCACCGAGCGGCCGCTGTGGCTGCTGTTCGCCGGCAACTGCGTGTACAACCGCCTGGGCCTCGCCCCCGCGCGCCGGTTCGACCTCGCCGACGGGCTCCTGGACGTGCGCGTCGTGCACGGCGGCCGCAAGCCCGGCGCCCGGCTCCTCGCGGCCGCGCTGACCTCGCCGGTGGAGCGCTCCCCCGTGCAGACCGCGATCCGCCGCCGGACCCTGCGCGTGGCGGGTCTCGCGCCCGGCACCATGGTCGCGTACGACGGCGAGATCACGCCGGTCGAGGGCGAGTTGCTGATCGAGAAGTTGCCGGAGGCGCTGACGGTGTACCGCCCCTCGCCGCTGGCGTGAGCAGGACTCCCGCGGGCCGCCTCCCCGCGCCCGCGCGGTCCACATCCTGATACGGGGGTCTCATGATCCGGTACGGCGGCGTACGGTTCGGACATGACACAGCCCCTGCCCCAGCACGCCCCGGCGGACGGGCCGCGACGCGACGCGGCCGTCTACACGCACGGCCACCACGAGTCGGTCCTGCGGTCCCACACCTGGCGCACCGCGGCCAACTCCGCCGCGTACCTCGTCGGTTCGCTCCGGGCGCACATGCAGGTGCTCGACATCGGCTGCGGGCCGGGCACCATCACCGCCGACCTCGCGGCACTCGTCCCGGACGGACACGTCACGGGCCTCGACCGGGCCCCGGAGATCCTGGACCGGGCGCGGGCGACGGCGGCCGAACGGGGCCTGGCGAACCTGGAGTTCGCCGTCGGGGACGTCCACGCCCTGGACTATCCGGACGGCTCCTTCGACGTCGTCCACGCCCATCAGGTGCTCCAGCACGTGGGCGACCCGGTGCGCGCGCTGCGCGAGATGCGCCGCGTCTGCGCGCCCGGCGGCATCGTGGCCGCCCGCGACAGCGACTACGCGGCCATGACCTGGCACCCGCGCACCCCCGGCCTGGACGACTGGCTCGACCTGTACCGGCGCGTGGCCCGCACCAACGGCGGGGAGCCGGACGCGGGCCGCGCCCTCAAGTCCTGGGCCCTCGCGGCCGGCTTCACCGACGTCACCGCGGGCGCGAGCACCTGGTGCTACAGCACGCCCGAGGAGCGCGCCTGGTGGTCGGGGCTGTGGGCGGACCGGACGGTGGCGTCCTCGTACGCGGACCGCGCGGTGGAGAGCGGGCACGCCGACGCCGAGCGGCTCTCGGCCGTCGCCGAGGCCTGGCGGGAGTGGGGGCGCGCGCCGGACGGATGGTTCGCGGTGCTGCACGGGGAGGTGCTCTGCCGCCGGTGACCCGGGGTGTGCGCGGGCCCGTCGGGGATACCCGGACGGCAGGAGGTGTACGCCATGGCTTTCGTTCTTCTGGTCCTGCTGTTGGTGCTGTTGCTCGCCTTCCTGCCGCGCGGCACGGGCCCCGGCGCGTCCGGGACGCGGCCGCACTGGTACCGCTGGTAGCGGCCCGGCGGCAGCGGCCGCCCCGAGGGCCCGTCACTCCCTCGGCAGCAGCGGCCCCAGCGGCCCGAGGTCCAGGTTCAGGTCCTCGGGCCGCAGTCCGTAGCGCTCGCGCAGCTCGCCCATCCGCTCCTCCAGGAGCATCAGCGTGAGCCCGACGCGCTCCTCCTGCTCCTCCGTCAACTCACCGGTGTCGAAGCGGCGCAGCGCCTGGCGCTCCATGAGCTGGCGCAGCAGCTCCACGACGGTGAGGACGAGCGCGACGAGGTCGCGCTCCACGGTCTGGGGGTCGAGGTCCACGGTGGGCTCCCGGTCAGCTCGGCTCGCGTACGGTGATCGGCTCGCGCACGGCGGCCCCGCGCTCGGGGTACTCCGGCCAGGGCGACGGCACTGCCGTGCCGACCGTGCTGATCAGCGCCTTCAGGTCGATGCGGACGAGGTCCACGTCCGCGATGCGCAGGGTGAGGTCACCCGCGATGACCACTCCGCCCGCGAGCAGCCGGTCGAGGAGGTCGACCAGCGCGATCTCCCGGCCGTACAGGGGCTCGATCGCCGTCATCCGGTCTCGGTGTCCTTCCTCGTCGTCCCGGCCCTCCGGGTCGTCCGGGTCGTCCCGGCGGTCGTCCTGGTCTCCTCGTTCATCTCGTCCTTCCCGGCGTCGGCGCCGCGGCCGCCCATGCCGCCCGCGTCCTCCGCGTCGCCCGCGTCCTCCGCGTCGTCCGTGAAGGAGTACGCCGCCCAGGGACCCGTCACCTCCACGCGCAGGCCCGGCTGGCTGCCCTCGGTGCGGCCGATCAGCTCCAGGAACTCTTCGGCGTACGAACGGGGCACCAGGTAGGCCGCGTTGAGGACGTTCAGGCCGGAGCCCGCGGCGGCGAGGGCCGGGCTCTGCGGCGGGTGCTGCCGGGACGCGGCGGCGGACCGCGCGAGCTCGCCGTGCAGCCGCCGCGCGAACACCTCGGCCCGCGCGGTGGTCTCCTCACTCGCCGTGCGCTGCTCCCTGCGCCGGCGCAGATAGTCGCGCCCGGAGGCGGGAGCGCCGCGCGGCCGCGACGACCCGGCGGAGGCGAGGCCGGCGGCGTCGGGGTGCAGCCACACCTTGACCCCCCACTCGACGTGCCCGTCGATGCGGTCGAGGATCCGGCGCAGGCGCGCGTTCTCGTCCTCCAGCATGGCGCGCACGCCGCTGTCGTCCCGGAAGACCGTCGCGAGCCGCAGCGGCAGCGGGCAGGTCACGGCGGTGAGCGCGCCGATGACGTGCTGATGGGCGCGGGCCGTCTCCGACAGCCAGTCCAGGTCCTCCAGATGCGCGCGCAGCGGCTCCAGGCCGAAGTCGCGGGCAGGGACGGGGCCGACCACGGCGACCAGTCCCGCGTGGGCCAGCTGCCGGGGCGGCGCGCCACCGACCCCGGTCAGGTCCGCGTGCAGCGGACCGGACAGGGGCCTGCACACCGCGTAGACGTAGCGCAGTTCGTCGCTCACGCCATCGATCACGTCGTCACTCGCGTCCGGGTTCACTTCCGCCGTCATGTTCACGCTCACTTTCACTCTCGGCCGCGGCCTCACCCCGCGTCAGTTCGAGCCGCTCCAGGCGCTGCTTCAACTCGGCGTTCTCCCGGGCGAGTTCGGACCTGCGCGCCTTGCTGGACAGCGCCGGGTCGTCCTCCCACCAGTCGATGCCCATCTCCTTGGCGCGCTCCACCGAGGCGACGACGAGCCGCAGCTTCACGGTGAGCAGCTCGATGTCGAGCAGGTTGATCCGGATGTCCCCGGCGATGACGACGCCCTTGTCCAGGACGCGCTCCAGGACGTCGGCGAGGTTGGTGCCGCCGCCCTGGCCGTACGAATCGGGCAGCCGGCTCGCGGTCGTCATCGGCGGCTCCGGGCGGCCGCCACGGGTTCGTCCTCGTCGACCTCGTCCTCCGCGTCGGCGTCGACCTCGTCGGCGGCGTCCTCGGGCTCGCCGTCGTCCTCCTCCTCGTACGCGCCGTCCTCGTCCGCGTAGTCCTCGTAGTCGTCGTCGGCCTCGTCCTCGTCCTCGTCAGTCCTGTCGGCCTCGTCCGCGTACGTGTCGTCGCCCTCGTGGTACGCCGTGTCCTCGGCGTCCTCCTCGGGCTCCACGTCCTCGGCTTCGGTATCGGCGTCGGTGTCGCTGTCGTCCTGCGCGGCCGAGCGCAGCGACACATGGCGGGCGAAGTGCTTCAGGTCGAGCCGGGCCCTGCGGCCCTGGGCGCGCCAGAGGTTGCCGGTGCGCTCGAACAGGCCCTTCGGGTAGTACTCGATGACCAGCGCCACCCGGGTCAGGCGCTCGCCGAGCGGATGGAAGCTGACCACGCCCTTCGTGGTGCCCTTGGCGCCCTCCGACGTCCAGGCGAGGCGCTCCTCGGGCACCTGGTCGATGAGGCGTGCCGTCCAGCTCCTGCTCGACCAGAAGATCTTGAGCTTCCAGTGGGACTCGGTGTCGCTCACCTCGGTGGCGTCCCGCACGCCCTTGGTGAACGTGGCGAACTCCTCGTACCGCGTCCACTGCTCGTAGGCCTCGCGCACGGGCACGCCGACGTCGACGTGCTCCAGGATGACCGTGGGCTTCTGCCCGCTGCCGCCCTTGCCGCCCTTGCCGCGCGCGCTGTCCAGGGCCCCCTTGAGCGAGCCGGTCACGGCCTCCTTGAGGCGGCCGCCGCCGAGCTCCACGGCGCTGCGCACCGGGCCCTTGCCGGAGGCCAGTTTGCGGCCGCCGTCCAGGGCGAGGCGGGCGAAGCCCGGACTGCGGCCCTCGGCCACGTCGTTGAGCTTGACGGTGGCGTCGCCGAGCTTGCGGCCGACGCCGACGAGGGCGCGCTCGGCCTGCGCCATGAGGTAGGCCCGCGCCTCGTCCTTCAGGCGGTCGGCGCCGGGGCCGTGCAGGGCGGCGCTCAGCGCGCCCCCGGGCCCCGCGCCGTCGCCGGAGCCCGTGGCCCCGCCCGCGGTGTCGCTGATGCGCTCACGCGTGTCAGGCATCGTCGCCTCCCTTCTCGCCACCGGACTTCCGCGCCGCGGTGCGCTTCGCGGGGGCCCGCTTCGCCGGGCTGCGCTTGGCGGTGTCCCGGCTCTGGGTGCCGCGCGCGGACTGCTTCTTGCGGGGCGCCGGGCTCTTCTTCCTGGCCTGCCCGGACCCCGTGCCGCCGCCGCTCTTGCCACCGGTGGGCCTGGGGGCCTTCTTGGCCGCGGACCGCGCCTTTCTGGTCGCCGCGTCGGTCTTCCCGCGGGGCTCGTCGCGTCCCTCAGGCTCGTCGCGTCCCTCGGGCTCGTCGCGGCCGTCGGGCTCCCCGGATCCGTCACGGCCGTCGCGCGCCTCGGACCCGTCGCGTTCGTCCGGCTCCTCGTCGGCCCCGGGCGCCGCCCCCGCCATCCGGTCCCGCACGTCCAGGGTGCGGTCGTGCAGCCGGTCCGCGAAGGACTCCAGGCGCCGGTCGAGCAGCGAGCCGGTGGCGGCCTTGCCGACGCCCCGCAGATCGTCCTTGAGCTGGCCGCCTATCTCCTTGAACTGCGGGTTCTTCTCCAGCTGGTCGGTCACCGCGCGGGCCAGGGACGCGGGGTTCAGCTTCAGCCTCCTGCCCGCGACCATGGTGCCCACGGCGAAGGCCAGCTTGGCCTTCTTGGTCCGTCCCAGGAGGTACCCCGCGCCTACGCCGAGGCCCACTGCCAAACGGTTCATCGTGTCGCCGTCCTGTTCTCCTCCGGAGCGGCCCGCGGAACGGTCTCCTGAGCCGCTTCCTGCCGGGCGCCGTAGCCGAGCCGCGCCAGCAGCTCGTCCTCACGGCGGTCGAACTCGGCCGCGTCGATCTCCCCCGCCTCCAGCAGCTCGGTGAGCCGGGCGAGTTCGGCGCGGATCGCCGAGGGGTCGTAGTACTGCCGCTCCGCCTCCGCGACCACCTGGCGGATCACCCAGAGGGTGCCCCGGGCCGGGGCCAGGGGCAGCGCGAGCAGTTCACCGACGAGTCCCATGTGCGGGCCTCACCGCGCCCGTGCCGCGTCGTCCGCGGGCTGCGCGGCGCCGGGGTCGACGAAGCTGTAGGGGGGCAGCGGGCCGTTCACGCGCACGTCCAGGTGCGGCTGGGTCTTGCGCAGTTCCGCGACGGCGGCCACGAAGCCCTCGGCGGACTCGCGGCGCACCAGGAACGAGTAGTTGGCCAGCCACCCGGTGCCCTCGGGGCCCGTGCTGACGGCCTCCGCGCACGGTTCGAGCGCGCGGCGCACCTGGAGGCCGTCGTCGGCCTCGCGGCCCTGTACGGCGGCGGTCAGCTGCTCGCCGAGCCGCAGCTTCTGCTCGTAGGTGCCGCCGCCCGCCTTGCGGTTGGCCTCGGCCAGGGCGCGCAGTTCCGGGTTCTCGGCGAGCACCTGGTGCAGCACGGCCTGCTCGTCGTGGGCGGCCTTCACGTTGTACTCGGCCCTGCCCTCCAGGGAGCGCAGCCGCTCCTCGTAGTGGTCGGCCAGCTCGTCGAGGACCTCGACCACGGCCGCGTCGTCCTGCGCGAGGCTGCCGAAGCGCATCGGCAGGACGGGGCCGCCCGCGCCCGCCTCGTCCAGGACGTTCTGGTGGGCGAGCAGATCGCGCCGCTTGGGGCGCAGGTCTTCGGGGCTGTCGCTGACGAGCGCGGCGAGCTTGCCGTGCCTGAGGATCCGCACCGGGCGGGCCGGTTCGCCGATGCCGCCCATGCCCTCCGGCAGCGCCGGGTGGCCGCTGCCGGCGATCCCGTAGATGTACGTGGTCACTCCGTCTCCTCCTTCCGGGACCGTGACGTGCTGCGCCGACGCGGCCGGGCGGCCTCCTCCTCACCGGAGCGGCCCTCCTCGCGCGCCTGCTTGAAGGCGTCCGACACGGTCTGGGCGGCGCCGCTGAGCGCGCCCTTGGACTTGCCGCGCGCGCCCGACTCGGTGATCTCGCCGACCATGTCGGGCAGGCCGGGGCTCTTGTGCGGTCCGGACTCCAGGTCGAGGCGGTTGCAGGCCTCGGCGAAGCGCAGATAGGTGTCGACGCTGGCGACGACGACGCGCACGTCGATCTTGAGGATCTCGATGCCGACGAGCGAGACGCGTACGAACGCGTCGATCACCAGTCCGCGGTCGAGGATGAGTTCGATGACGTCGTACAGGCCGCTGGTGCCGCCTGCGCCGCCGCTCTGCTGTGCTGGGACGACGGTCATGCCGACCTGTCCTCCTTGCCTTGGGTGATGGCGTCGCGGGTGTTCGGGACGCCCGGAGTGTTCGGTTCGTGCCGGGTGTGCCGGTCAGGTGCCCGTGCGGTGCGGGTCCGCGCGGCCGCGCTCGTAGCGGCGCACCCTGCGGTAGGCGGTGAGCTCGCCGCCCGGGTCCAGGCTCACGGCGTAGGTCGCGAGCAGGCTCATGGTGTCGGGCACGCGGGCGAGTTCGAGGACCTCGACCTCCAGCTCCCAGCCGTCGTCGGTGCGTTCGAACGACGAGACGGACTCGGCGGCGAGGCCGGTGAGTTCCGAGAGCTGCTCGCGCGCGTGCCGCAGCACCGAGACGGGGCCGGGCAGGGCGTCGGACTCGGCTGTCGTGTTGTTCTGCTTGCGGGACGTATGCGTCATGGCCACCTCCTGGCCCGAGTGACCTGGTGCCGTGGCGGCAAACCTCCGCCGGGCCGTTCAGCCGCCGCGCAGCGCCCGGAGCTTGCGGCGTGCCGGGCCGAGTGCGCGGGGCGAGCGCAGCAGGCCCGCCCAGGGATCGCCACGGGCCTGCTCCACGGCGTCGGCGATGGTCCAGCGGGCCGCGTGGGTGCCGGGGGCGTCGAGCTGCTCCCAGGCCAGCGGCACGGCCACCGGGGCGCCCGGCCGGGCCCGTACCGAGAAGGGCGCGACGGCGGTCTGGGCGTATCCGTTGCGCTGGACGTCGAGGTAGAGCCGCCCGCCCCGGTCCTTCTTGCGGACGGCCGTGGTCAACCGGTCCGGGTGCGCGGCGGCGAGGACCTCGGTGAGCTCCTTGGCGAACGCGCGGACGTCGTCGACGTGGTGGCGGCCGTTGACCGGCACGACCACGTGCAGGCCGCGCGAGCCGGTCGTCATCACGGCGGACGGCAGGCCCACTCGGTCGAGGAGTTCACCGAGCAGCCCGGCGGCCTCGCGCACCGGGCCGTACGCGGCCTGCGGCGTGCCGTCCCCGGCCGGGTCCAGGTCGAAGACCATGCGGTCGGGCCGGTCGAGGCGCCCGACGCGGGACTGCCAGCGGTGCAGGGTGACGCAGGCCTGGTCGGCGAGGTAGAGGAGCGTGGCGCTGTCGTCGCACACGGTGTGCGTGACGGTGCCGCCCTGCTTGGGCACCTCGGCGCGGGTGATCCAGTCCGGGTAGTGCTCCGGTGTGTCCTTCTGCATGAAGCGGGGTCCTGTGATCCCGTCCGGGTGCCGCTCCAGCATCAGGGGACGGCCGCGCAGATGCGGAAGGATGAAGGGGGCGACGGCCCGGTAGTAGTCGAAGAGGTCCCCCTTCGTGTACAGGGCGGAGCCGGTGCCGTCGGGGACGAACGGCTTCTGGGGCCGGTGGAGTGCGACGGTGCGGCGGCCCGCCCGTACGGTGCGCGTCTCGCTCATGCCCGCTCCCCCGTCATCGCACCACCACGTGTTCCACGAGCAGCCGTACGGCCGCCGCGATCGACTCCGCGTCGATCCCTGCGGCCCGCAGCTGCTCGGCGGGCGAGGCGGACCCCGGCACGCCGGTCACCGCGAGGCGCACCAGGCGCGGCACCGGGCTGCCGTCGCTGAACGCGTCCAGGACGGCGTCGCCGATGCCGCCCTCCTGCCGGTGGTCCTCGACGGTGAGCAGACAGCCCGTCCGCTCGGCGGCCTCGCGCAGCGTGCGCCGGTCCACGGGCTTGACGGAGTACAGGTCGACGACGCGCACCGGGATTCCCTCGCGGTCGAGGAGCACGGCGGCGGCGAGCGCCTCGTGGACGGTCACCCCGGCCGCGACGACCGTGAGCCGGTCGGCGTCGCTGCGCCGCAGCACCTTGGACCCGCCGACGGGGAACTCCTCGCCGGGGCCGTAGAGGACGGGGGTCGCACCGCGCGTGGTGCGCAGGTAGCGCACGCCGTCGAGGTCGGCCATGGCGGCGACCAGGCGCGCCGTCTGCGGGGCGTCGCACGGGTACAGGACGGTGGAGCCGGGCACGGCCCGGAACATCGCCAGGTCCTCCAGGCCCATCTGGGACGGGCCGTCCTCGCCGATGGCGACGCCCGCGTGCGAGCCCACCAGGTTGAGGTCGGCGCCGCTGACGGCCGCCATGCGCACGAAGTCGTGGGCGCGGGTCAGGAACGCCGCGAACGTGGACGCGTAGGGCACCCAGCCGCGCCGGGCGAGGCCCACGGCGGCGGCGACGAGCTGCTGCTCGGCGATGTAGCACTCGAAGTACCGCTCGGGGTGCTCCTTGGCGAAGAGTTCCGCGCGGGTGGAGTCGCCGACCTCGCCGTCGAGGGCGACGACGTCGCCGCGTGCCGTGCCGAGCGCCGCGAGCGCCCGGCCGAAGGCGTCCCGGGTCGCGACCTCGTCGCCCTGCTCGTACCGGGGCAGCTCCAGGTGTCCGCTGCGGGTGGCGCGCAGCACCCGGGCCGCCGGGGGCAGCCGGACGTCCACGCGCAGCCGCCCGGGGCCGCCGAGCTCCGCGACCGCGGCCTCGGCGTCGGGCAGCGGCTTGCCGTGCAGGCCCTCGCGGTCCTCCGCGGACGCCACGCCCTTGCCCTTGACGGTGCGGGCGAGGACGACGGTGGGCTGGCCCGCGGTGGAGCGCGCCTCGTGCAGGGCCCGGTCGACCGCCTCGACGTCGTGCCCGTCGATCGCGACGACGTGCCAGCCGAAGGCCTTCCAGCGGCGCGCGTACGCGTCGAGGTCCCAGGCGTGCCGGGTGGGCCCGCGCTGGCCGAGCCGGTTCACGTCGACGAGCGCGGTGAGGTTGTCCAGGTGCTCGTACGCGGCGTGCTCCGCGGCCTCCCACACGCTGCCCTCGGCCAGTTCGCTGTCGCCGCACAGCACCCAGACCCGGTAGGGGATGCGGTCGAGCCGCTTGCCGGACAGGGCCATGCCGACGCCGACGGCGAGCCCCTGCCCCAGCGAGCCGGTGGCGACCTCGACCCACGGCAGACGGCGGGGCGTCGGGTGTCCTTCGAGGCGGCTGCCCTGGGCGCGGAAGGTGAGCAGTTCCTCGTCGCCGAGCGCGCCCGCCGCCTTGTACGCGGCGTACAGGAGCGGCGACGCGTGGCCCTTGGAGAGGATGAACCGGTCGTTGCCGGGGTGGTCGGGGCGCTGGAAGTCGTACTGGAGGTGGCGGGCGAGGAGCACCGCCATCAGGTCGGCCGCGGACAGGGACGAGGTGGGGTGCCCGGATCCGGCGGCGGCCGCGGCGCGCACGGAGTCGACGCGCAACTGCCGGGCGAGCTCCCGGAGGTGGTCCGGCCCGTGCCCGCCGCGCGAGGTGGTCTCGGTCATGGTCGCTCACTCCTCGGGCTCGGACTCGGGCTTGGATTCGGGCTCGGGCTTGGGCTCGGGCTTGGGCTCGGGCTCGGACTCGGGCTTGGATTCGGGCTCGGCCCCGGGCTGGTTCTCCCGGTCGGGGGTGCGCCCGCCGGGCCCGCCGGGCACCCGGGCCAGCTCCGGCGACGACGTGTCGAGCGGCACCGACCACGACCGGACGAGGCCGAGCTGTACGCCCTGGCGGGGCAGCACCGCGTCCAGGAGCCAGTCGGCGGCGACGCGCACGCGGTTGCCGGGCATCGCGGCCAGGTGGTAGCCGCGGGTGACGGCCCCGGCGAGCGGCCCGGACAGCGGGACGCCGAGCGGATTGGCGGCACCCTTGACGCCGCCGAGGTCGACGGTGAAGCCGAGGTCGTGGTGGCGGTAGGGGGCGCGGCGGCCGATGCCGAGCGAGGCCGCCGCGTTGCGGCCCGCGGTCTTGCCCTGCCGCCAGGCGTGCTGCGCGGTCATGGCCGTGAACTTCCCCGGCTGGGCGAGGTCGGGCACGGCCGCCGCGTCGCCGCAGGCGAACACCTCGGGGTGGCCCGGCACGTTCAGGAACGGGTCGACGACGAGCCGCCCGCGCTCCAGCGGCGTGCCGATCCCGGCGACGAGCGGGTCGGGGCGCACGCCGACGCACCACACGAGGGTGCGCGTGTCGACCGTGTCGCCGTCGTCGAGGAGCACGCCCCGGTGCGTGGCCTCCTTCACGGAGGTGCCCGTGCGGACCTCCACGCCGCGCCCGCGCAGGACGCGGTCGGCGGTCGTGGACAGCCGCCGGTCCAGCTCCGGCAGGACGCGCGGCGCGATGTCCAGGAGCAGCCAGCGGGGTTCGATCCCGGCGCGCAGCGGCTGACCGCGCACCAGGGACCGGGTGAACAGCTGCCCGTGCGCGGCGACCTCGACGCCGGTGTAGCCCGCGCCGACGACGACGAAGGTGCAGCGCGCCCGGCACGTCGCGGCGTCGGGCGCGGCGGCGGCGAGCTCGATCTGCCGGGTCACGTGGTCGCGCAGGTACAGCGCCTCCGGCAGGCCCCGGAAGCCGTGCGCGTGCTCGGCGACGCCGGGGACGGGCAGCAGCTTGTTGACGCTGCCGACGGCCAGGACGAGCCGGTCGTAGGTCAGCTCGCCGCGCTCGCCCTCCGGGCCGGTGTAGCCCACGGCCCGGCGCTCCAGGTCGATGCCGTCGGCCTCGCCGAGGACGAGCCGGACGTGCTTGAGGGCGCCCGAGAGCGACACGGTGACGCGGCGCGGTTCGAGGACGCCCGCGGCCACCTGGGGCAGCAGGGGCAGATAGAGGAAGTAGTCGGTGGGGTTGAGCAGGGTGATGTCGACCCGGCGACGGGCGAGGCGCGCGAGGGTCCGCGCGGCCTGGAACCCGGCGAAGCCGGCACCGACGACCACGACGTGCTGGCGGTGGGATTCACGGCTCACGTAGCGCCTCCGGTGGAGTGCGGTACGGCATCCGTGCGGTGTCCGCGCACGGATGCCTCTGGGCTGCCGGTGCGGGCGCCGGTGCGTGTGCTCCCGCACGGACCTCCCAGGTGCCCGTGGCCGCCGCGGTGAAACGGAATATCCGGTGGCGTGCGCCGGGCAGCGTTGCGACGCTCGCGGTCATGGATGCGCTGAGGCAAGCACAGTCGGGGCAGGAAGCACCGTCGCGGCGGGAAGAAACACCGCCGGAGGTCCTGCTCATCGGTGGCCGCTCCGGGGCGGGCAAGTCGTCCGTGGGCTGGGAGGTGGCGGCACGGCTGCGGGCCGCCGACGTCGGTCACGCCCTGGTCGAGGGCGACGTACTGGACACGGTGCACCCCGCGCCGCCGGACGACCCGGACCGCTCGCGGCTCACCACCCGCAACCTGGCGGCGCTGTGGGCCAACTACGCGGCTCTGGGCTGCCGTCGGCTCGTCTACACGAACACGGCGGCCGTGCTCGGCAGCGAGGAGTGGATCTTCACCGAGGCCCTCGGCTCCCCGCGGCTCACCCGCGTCCTGCTCACGGCGACGGACGAGACGGCCGCGCGGCGCCTGACGGCACGCGAGCAGGGCTCGGAGCTGGCCCGTCAGCTGCGCCGCAGCGCGTCCATGGCACGGCACTTGGAGACGCACGTCCCCGTCGGCACCCATCGGGTGCCGACGGACGGCCGCACGGTGGGCGAGGTGGCCCTGGCGGTCCTACGGGTGACGGGCTGGCTGCCGGGGGCGGCGGGCGAGGGCGCGCCGTAGGCGGTCCGCGCGAGGCAGCGGTCGAACCGCCCGTCCGGTAGGCGCGCGCCGCCGTGCCTCACCGCGACCGCGGGCCCGCGCTCGGCGACTCGGGGGCGACGGGCGGTGCGGTGGCGTCCGGCGCGTTCGACGGGACCGCGGGGAAGTCGGCGGTGCCCGGGGCGCCGCGAGGGGTCGGGGGCACGGCCGCCGCGGGGGGCTGGACGGGCTCACGGGCCGGGGGTCGGGCGGCCTCACGGTCCGGGGTGCCCGTGCCGGGCCGGGAGCGGCCGGGGCGCGCCGCGTTGCGCAAGGCCACGGCCACCACCGCGAGCAGCACGGTGACGATCAGGCCCGCCGCCCAGCCGGGCAGGCCGACGGCGACGGCCAGGCCGAGGGTGAGCGCGGCGGCCGCGCCCGCGTACAGCGCGGCGACTGCGGCCGCCGCGTACAGGGAGGCCCTGCGGCGCTGCTTCCGCGCCGCGTCGGCGAGTTCGCGCGGCAGCTCCGTGCGCACCGCCTCCCGCAGGGACGCACGTACCGCCTCGTGGACGACCTGCGACAGCGCGTCGCTCAGCGCCGTCTCCGGGGACGCGAGGCCCGTGGCCCGCTGCCCCGGAGCGCTCGCCGAGGAACGGCCGAAAGGTTGGTGGGGATGGTCCGATGCAGTCATGGCCGCCGAGTACCCCGCGGCCGCGGCGCGTAACGGCCCCCGCCCCGGGGACCGGCGCGTCCGCCCGCGCGAGGTCGGCCGAACGGATCTCCTGTCCCGGCCCGGCCAACTAGGCTCGTTCGTATGGAAATCCTGGGAACCGTGCTGCGTGTCTGTGTGAACGACCTGGAGGCGTCCGTCTCCTTCTACGAGCGCCTTACGGGCAGCACAGCGATGCGGTTCGAACGCGGCGGCGTGTCCGTCGCGTCGGTCGGGTGCTTCCTGCTGATGAGCGGGCCCGAGCACGAGCTGGAGATCCTCCGCAAGGTCACGGCGACGATCGCCGTGAAGGACGTCGACGAGGCCCACGCCACCCTCACCGCCTCCGGCGCCCGCATCGTCGCGGGCCCCGTCCCCACCCCCGCGGGCCGCAACCTGATCGCGATGCACCCGGACGGCACGGTCTTCGAGTACGTCGACCGCAACGCGTAGTCCGTGGCGCGGCGGTGGGCCGTGCCCACCGCCGCCCCGCACCGGGCCGCACCCGGCCGCTCAGGCCTTGCCGGGCTCCGCGGCGGGTGTCATGCGGAAGTCGTAGCACGGTGGCACCGGCTCCCCCGGCGCCACCGTCGCCCACAGCTCCCCCAACCCCTCGTCGCCCTCCCGGAGGTCCGCCACCTCGAACCCCTCGTCGAGCACCGCCCGCGCTCCCGCCGGGTCGCCCTCCGCGAGCAGCAGCCTGACCTCCAGGAGCCGGAACCGCCCGAGCCCCCGCACGGCGGGGCTCAGCCGGTCCCAGACGTCGCGCGCGGCCTCCGCCCGCCCCACGGCGAGGAGCGCCTCGATCGCCTCACGCCCGAGCGCGGCCCGGGCCTCGGACTCCCCGAGCCCTGCGAAGGCCTCCGCGTAGCGGTCCGCGGCCCGCTCCCCGTGCCCCGCCTCCAGGTCGGCCACCGCCAGGCACCGCAGCAGCGGCCAGCGCACCGCGGCCGCGGCCCGTTCGAGCCCGCGCTCCCAGCTGCGCACCGCCTGCGCCCGGTCCCCGGCGTGCCACTGCGCCACCCCGAGGTGGTACTCGGCGTGCGGCCGCGCGGGCGCCGTCTCCAGCATGTCCCGCCAGTGCCGGGCGACGAGCGTGGGCCCGGGCGCCCCGGCCCCGGACGGCTCCGGGACCGCCCCGGACCGCAGGAGTTCGAGCCACGGCTCCTGCTCGGGCCCGAGCGTGGCCTCGGCGAACGGCGTGCCCGGCAGCTTGAACTCGCCCCGCAGCACCTCGAGCGCGCCCCAGCCGGACCCGACGGCGAGGGTCTCCCCCGGCTCGTCGTCGGCGTACGGCCGCCACCGCTCGTACGCCGCGTCCACCGCCGACGGCGGCAGCGCCGTGGCGAGTCGCTCCTCGGCCGCGGCGCGGGCCGCCGCCCAGTCGTCCCCGTGCGCCACGTCCGCGGGGAGCGACAGCGGGCCGTACGACTCCAGCCACGCGACCTCGCTCTCCGCGTCGAGCCGGACGTGCTCCAGCTGCGTGCGCGCGAGCCCCGCCTGGATCTCCGCGTACCCGCCGGAGTCCGGGCCCGTCAGCCACTCCTGCCAGCGCCGGCCGCCGGAGCCCGCGCCCCACCGGAACAGCTTGCGCCCGCGCAGCGCGGCCGTGGACGTCTGCACGAGCCCGTGCCCGTCGGCGTCGAGCGCCGCGATCCAGCGGCGCGCGCCGTCCGGGACGTCGTAGAAGTAGTCGGCGGCGTACGGGCCGTGGGGCTCGGGGACCGGCACCCGAGCGAGGGCGCGCGTGTAGTCGTAGCGCCAGGCCTCGGCGGCGGGCGCGAGCACCCGGCGTTCCTCGGGCACGGCGGTGTTGGACCACCAGTAGACGGGCACGGGCTTCTCGTGCGGATTGCGGATCCGCACGCCCACGTGCAGGAAGTCGGAGTCCTCCGGCAGCCACAGGTCCACCTGGAAGGGCACGTCGCGCAGCCGCTCCCACTCCCACAGGCGCAGCATCGGACCGCCGTCGGGCGCGGTCACGACGGCGGCGTGCAGCGGTGCGCAGGACAGCGTGGTGTGCCCGGTGGCGCCGATGTTCCACTCGATGCCGCCCGCGTACCAGGCGCCGTTCAGCGCGAAGCACGCGGGCTGGAACACCGGGTTCCGGTACAGCAGTTCCCGTCCGGTCGGCTTGTGCACGAGGGAGTGCACACGGCCGCCGAGGCCGGGCAGGACGGTGGCGCGCAGCCGCTCGTTCTCCAGGACGAGCACGTCGAAGGAGGCGGGCGCGCGCCGGCGGCCGTAGCCGTCGCGCAGCGGCACGGGAAGGACCGAGCGCAGCGGCTCGTACCCGAGTTGCCGCGCCATGTCGCGCGGCAGGCCCTGCCGCGCGCGGTCGTCGACCCGGTGCGGCTCGCGCGGCAGCCGCAGCGGCGGCAGCGGGTTGTCCAGCCCCAACTCGGCGGCGGGCAGGGTCAGTACGTCGCGTCGCACGGTCGTCGCCACGGCGGTCTCCTCAGGTCATCGGGTCGGTGACCATGGAACACGCTGAACGCCACCCCCACCAGGGGCCCTGCCCGGTCCGTCGGCGCCGGGAGCGATCACGCCGGGGCGAAGGCGGCCACCACGACGTCGGTGAGCACGTCGCCCGCCGTGCCCTCGGGGTCCAGGTCCGGGTCGTAGATGGTGACGTTGAGCCCGACGCAGCGCGGCGAGCGGACCAAGGGGCGCAGCAGCGCGAGGAGTTCGTCGGGGTGCAGGCCGTCCTCGTCGGGGCTGTCGACGGCGGGCATCACGGACGGGTCGAGCACGTCGGCGTCCAGGTGCACCCAGAAGCCGTCCAGGGACGCGTGCTCCAGGGCGACGACGGCCGAGCGGGCCACGTCGGCCGCGCCCCACTGCCGCAGCTCGCCCACGGTCACGGTCGGGATCTTCAGCTCGCCGAGCTCGGCGCGGTCCTCGTCCTCGTCGCGCATGCCGAAGATCCGTACGTCCTCGTCCCGCAGATAGGGCCGCAGGCCTTCGAGGTCGGTGAGGTCGGCCTGGCCGCGCCCGGTGGCAAGGGCCAGCTCCTCGCCGCCCGCCGCGCCGATCCGGTCGGAGTTGCCCGGGTGCCGGAAGTCCGCGGAGGCGTCGATCGCCGCCAGGCCGTAGCGCCCCAGGCGGCGCAGCGCGAGGGACGCGCCGAGCTGGATGGAGCAGTCGCCGCCGAGGACGACGGGCAGGTCACCGGCGCGCAGATGGCGCTCGATGCGGTCCGCGAGCCGGGGCGTGTACGCGGCGATGGCCGCCGCGTTGAACACGCCGTCGCCCTCCTGCCAGTCGCCCCGGTCGTAGCGCGGCGGTACGACGACGCCGCCCTCCGAGGCACCGAGGCGGCGCACGATGCCGCGCTCGCGCAGCGCCCCGGCGAGTTTGTAGCAGCCGGGCACGGTGCCCGGCGCGGGCGGGCGCAGACCCAGGTTGGAGGGGGCGTCGATCACCACGATGTTCCGCATGCGGTCCATCCTCCGGGACGCGGGCCACCGCCTTCAATGGCCGCGTCCGTGGCCGCCGTCACTCCTCGCGGGGCCCGGTGGCGGCCGCCCGGCCGCCGGGCGACACGGCCCGCATCTCGGCGGTCAGGGCCCACCGCTGGTGGTCGCGCCAGGCCCCGTCGATGAACAGGAAGTCCGGCGAGAAGCCCTCCAGACGGAAGCCCAGCCTGCGGGCGAGCGCGATCGACGCGGCGTTGCCCGGCTGCACGTTGATCTCCAGTCGGTGCAGGCGCAGCTCGCCGAACGCGCGGTCCACGACGAGCCCGAGCGCCTCCCGCATCAGGCCGCGCCCGGCGGCGTGCGCGAACACGCCGTAGCCGAGCGCCCCGCAGCCGAAGCCGCCCCGGACGATGTTGTTGATGTTGATGAACCCGGCGATCGCGCCCGACTCCCGCTCGCAGACGAGGAACCCGGCCCTGGCCGGGTCCTCGACGAGCGTGCGCGCGTACGCCGCGTAGGTCTCCTCGGTGGTGGGCGGGAACAGCCAGGGCCGGTGCAGCTCCTGGCTCTCCCGCGCCCGTGCCGTGAACTCGGCCCCGTCCGCGGGGGTGAAGGGGCGTATGCCCGTGCGGGGGCCTTCGGCGAGGTGGCGGGGGCTCGGCTGGCGCATCCGTCCCACGTTACCGGGACGGCCCGCTCACTTGCGGCGGCGGACGAAGTAGGCCCCGCACACGGCGCCGATCACCGCCGTGCCGAACAGCGCCATCCACAGCGGCATGGTCACTTCGGGGATCAGCAGCCGGATCTTGGTGCTGCGGGTGTTCTCGAAGATGAAGACGAGGGTGAGCAGGGCGATGACGGCGACGGTGATCCTGCCGGGCGTCATCAGCCCGGCCACGCCGCCCTTCGAGGGACTCTTGGAGCCGCCCGTGGAACTGCTCATGGCGGGACCCTTCCGTAATCCGTCGCAGCGCCGGCCGCTGCCCGTCCCGTCAGGATGGGCAGCGGCGGCGGCGGGCGCACGGCGGGTGACGCGGGCGGGTGGGTCCGTGGGCCGAACGAGTGACGGCGCCCGGGGCGTGTCCGACGGTCGGCGCGGCGCAAGGAGCGGACGGGCCCAAGGGCCTGCCCGGCCCGCAGGACGCGCCTTACACCACGGGCAGCCGCAGCACTCCGGTGTCGCCGGGCGCGCTGGTCACCGTCACCGGCTTCACCCCGCGGTTCCCGCCGTACGCCCCGTCGCTGGCCGCGATCACGAACCGCAGCCGGTGCCCCCGCTCGTACCGGTGCACGATGCCCGGCAGCCGGACCGTGAACGTCTCCCGCACGTCCGGCACCCGCACCGGCGCCACCAGGCGGTGCACCAGCGTCTGCGTGCCGTCCGGCGCCACGTCGTACAGCTTCGCGAACAGCACCAGCTTGTCGGCGGCGTCGGCGGAGCCCTGCGCCCGCTCGGCGCGGGGCGACTCCACCCTCAGCGTCGCCTCGGGCGCCCCCACCACGTCGACGGACCGCCGCAGGGGCCCGGTGGTCCAGGCGAGGTAGGTGCCCTTGGTGTCGTACGGCGCCGGGTCGGGCAGGCCCGCCATCCTGGCGGCCGAGCTCTCCGAGTGGCTCGTGGGCAGCGGCCGGTTGCGGTACGTCCGGCTGCCGGGCGTCACCCGCGCGCGGTCGCCGACGAGCCTGCCGTCACCGGAGAGGTACAGCTCCCGCCCGGGTGCGGGGACGTGCGACGCGGTGGCGTAGGTGCGGCCCGGGTCCTTGATCCAGTCGCGGTAGTAGGCGAAGTCGGGCCCGGTGTCGGCGCTCTCGTCGTGGCGCAGATAGCGGTCGAACCACGCCAGGACGCGACGGCCGACGTACGTCGACTCCAGGTCGCCCTTGCCCAGGTCGAGCTCGCCCGGGGCGGGGCCGCCCATGCCGCCGCTGTGCCCCCAGGACTGCCAGATCATCTTCGCCGTGGTGCCGCGCTCCTTGAGCGCGCGGTACGTCGCCTCCGCCTCGTTCAGGTTGAACAGCGTGTCGGCCTGGCCCTGCACGAGCAGCGTCGGTGCCTCGACCCGGTGCAGATACGACGCCGGTGACACGCTGCGGGCGTACGCCAGGAGCCGCCGCGTCCTGCCTTCCGGGTAGCGGCCGGAGTTGAGCGTGCGGATGAGCTCGCAGGCCCGGGTGACGAAGTGCAGACAGTCCAGGGAGTTGATCCGGGACGGGTCGAGGTTCGGCGCGGCGAGGGGCTGGCCCTCGCCCATGAGGTAGAAGCCGTTCATCCACTGCCACTTGACGGCACCGGGCACCTCGCGGCCCGCGGCCGTCCCCTCGACGGCGTTGTTCGGGTTGAGGGAGTAGCCGAGGTCGTGCCAGGTGATGAGCGGGACCAACGCGTCCACGCGGTGGTCGTCGGCCGCCGTGGCGAGCTGGATCGCGCCGCCGTACGACGCGCCGACCATGCCGACGCGCGGGTCGCCCGGGGCGTCCGCGACGACGTAGTCGGCCCGGGTGCCGTCGTCGGCGGCCCGCTCACCGGCGAGGAAGTCCACGAGTCCCGAGGCGGCCCGGCCGTCGATCCCGGGGTCGTCGAGCGAGATCAGACAGCCGGACTTGCCGAAGCCGAGCCCGGAGTAGACGAGGCCGACGTATCCGCGCTCGGCCATGGTCCTGCCGATGGCGGCCGTGGCGCCGTCGGCCTTGCTGCCGCCGAAGCCGTGGGTGGCGAGCACGGCGGGCGCGGGATGCGCCCGGTCCACCCCCCGCGGGCGGTACAGATCGGCGTCGACGGTGCAGCGCCGCTCCCCCGCCCGCACCGTGAACGTGAGCGGTGTGACGGTGAACCGGCCGCCCCGCTCCCCCGCGCCGGACGCGGGCGCGGCGACGAGCAGGGGCGCGGCGAGCGCGGCGGCGGAGAGCAGCGCGAGCGGCGTCCTCGCTCTCGCCCGGCCGCCCCCGGCGGAGGCGGAGGCGGCGCCGGGACGCGGCGGGGCCGTGCGGAACGGCGGCACGGCAGGGCGGAGCTGAGGAAACAGACGGAACAAGAGGGCCTCCACGGTGTGGGCGTGGCGACCACCGCCCGGCAGGCACCGGTCCGCGCTCCTGCTGAGGCACGCGTCATGCGGGGGCAACGCCCGTGGCACTGGATTCTTGACGGAGATTCAGCGGACGGGCCGTACGCCACACGCGACAGCACACGCGCCCTAGACGAGCGCGGGTATGTCCAGCGTCAGCGTCCCCGCGTCCGCGTCCAGGTGCCCCGGTATCCCGAACGGCACCGTCAGCGCCCCGTCACAGTGCCCGAACCCGAACTCCTCCACGACCGGCACCCCCAGTCCCTCCAGGCGCTCGGCGAGCAGCGGCCGCAGCCGCTCGTACGGCTCGCAGTCCACCCACGACCCGAGCGCCACCCCGGCGACGCCGTCGAGCCAGCCCGCCCGCGTCAGCTGCGTCAGATAGCGGTCGATGCGGTACGCCTCCTCGCCGATGTCCTCGAGGAACAGCAGCCCGCCGCGCGCTCCGGTCCGGGCCCCCGCCGTGCCCACGTCCGCCGCGAGCAGCGACAGACAGCCGCCGAGCGTCACCCCCCGGGCCCGCCCGCCCACCAGCGGCCGGCCCGCGGAGGCGATCTCCCGCACGGACTCCGGGTCGAACAGCGTGGCCCGCAGGTGCTCCTGCGCCCGCGCGTTCTTCAGGAAGTCGGCGGCCGCCACCATCGGGCCGTGCAGCGTCACGAGCCCCAGACGGCTCGCGAACGCCTCGTGCAGCGTGGTGATGTCGCTGAACCCGAGGAACACCTTGGGCCCGGCCGCCCGCATCGCGTCCCAGTCGAGGAGGTCGACCATCCGCGCCGCCCCGTACCCGCCGCGGGCGCAGAGCACCGCCGCCACCGACGGGTCGCACCAGGCGCTCTGGAGGTCCCGCGCGCGGTCCTCGTCCGTGCCCGCGAGGTAGTCGAACCGCGGGTGCGTGTCCCGGGCGTGGGGGGCGGCCACGGGCTCCAGGTCCCAGCCGCGCAGGACGTCCAGGCCCGCCGCGAGCCGGTCCTCGGGGACGGGCCCGCTGGGCGCGACGACCGCGACCCGGGCGCCGGGGGCGAGCCGTGCGGGCCGCGTCAACGGCTCGACCGCCGCGCTCACTTGGACAGCTCCAGCGGCGGCAGACCGCCCGCCGGGTCGATCCGGAACACCTGCGCGTACAGCGACAGCTCGGCCTCCAGGGCCCGGACCATGGTGTCGGCCCGCCGGAAGCCGTGCCCCTCGCCCTCGAAGGCGAGGTACGCGTGCGGCACCCCGCGCCCCTCCATCCGCGCCAGGAACCGCTCGCACTGCGCGGGCGGACAGATCACGTCGTCCAGGCCCTGGAGCAGCAGGAACGGCGCGGTGATCCGGTCGGCGTGGCGCGTGGGCGAGCGCTCCTCGTACCGGCCGGGCACCTCGTCGGGCGGGCCGATGAGCGTGTCCAGATAGCGCGACTCGAAGTCGTGGGTCTCCCCGTCGCTCCAGGAGGTGAGGTCGAGGACGGGGTAGATGATCGTGCCGCAGGCGTACACGTCCGTCGTCGTCAGGGAGCTCGCCGTGGTCCAGCCGCCCGCGCTGCCGCCGCGGATCGCGAGGCGCGCGCGGTCGGCGGTGCCCTCCTCGGCGAGCGCGAGCGCGACGGCGGCGCAGTCCTCGACGTCGACGACGCCCCACTGCTCGCGCAGGCGGTTGCGGTACTCCCGGCCGTAGCCCGTGGAACCGCCGTAGTTGACCTCGGCGACGCCGATGCCGCGCGAGGTGAAGTAGGCGATCACCAGGTCGAGGACGAGCGGCGCGCGCGAGGTGGGCCCCCCGTGCGCCCACACCACGTACGGCGGCAGCTCGTCGTCGGGCGCGAGGTGACCCGGGTGGTGCGGCGGGTACACGTGCGCGTGGATCTCCCGGCCGTCGGGCCCGAGGAAGGTGCGGATCTGCGGCTCGGGGTAGTACGTGGGGTCCACCGGGTCGTCGTGCGGCGCGCCGATGACGCGGGCGCGGCCGGTGCGGTTGTCCAGCTCCACCACCTCGTACGCGCTGCGCGGGCTCGCGGCGACGCCGATGACGCGGGTGCCGCTGACGGCGACGGAGGCCGACCACTCCGTCCAGGGCCCGGCCGCGTCGACGACCTCGCCGGTCTCCGGGTCGAGCACGCCGAGGGCGGTCGCTCCGGTGCCGTGCACGACCGCGATCAGACCGCTGTCCAGCGGCGCGAACCAGCTGAGGCCGAGCTGCCACAGCGGCCCGCCGAACTCCTCCTCGCGCGGGCACAGCGCGACGGGGGCGCCGTCGAGCGGAGCGCGGTACAGGTTCCACCAGCCCGTGCGGTCGCTCGCGAACAGCAGCCGTCCGTCCGGCGCCCACTCGGCCTGCGCGATCGACTCCCGCGGCCCGCCCGCGAACCGGCGCGCGGCGGCGAAGGTGCCGTCCGCGCCGACCTCGGCGACCATCAGCTCCGTGCCGTCCCAGGGCATCCGCGGGTGGTCCCAGGCGAGCCAGGCGACGTGCGCGCCGTCCGGTGCCAGGCGCGGCCCGGTGACGAACCGGTGGCGTCCGTCGGACAGCTCCCGCACCGCGGCCCGGTCCCCCGCGGCCGAGCCGTCCAGGGGCACGGCGGCGAGCACGCGCCGCACGTCGGTCTGCCCCTCGCCGGTGAACTCCTCCAGGACGCACCACACCTCGCCCCGCTCCAGGTGGATCCGCGGGTCCGCCCAGCGCAGCCCGCCGCCCACGTCCGACACCGGGGTCAGGGGTCTTGGTTCCGCGCCGGGGGCGTCCGGCTCGTAGGCGTACAGGCGCTGGTCGGCGAAGTGCGCGAACACGAGGAGCGGGCCGCGCGGGCCCCCGGGGCGCTCGACGCCGGTCCAGGGCAGGCCGCCGTACTCCATGACCCGGCTGCGGACGTTCCACGGGGCGGGCAGCACCGACTCCTCGTGGCCGTCGGGGCGGCGGCGCAGCAGCGCGCGCCGACCGCCCTCCAGCGGGCGCGGCTCGGTCCACCACGCCTCGCCGCCGACGAAGCCCGCGAAGGCGGGGCGGCCGTCGTGCGCCGCGGCGAGCCCGGCGTCGATCGGGGACCGCCACGAGCCGTACGGCTTGGTCTGCGCCATGTCGATCATCTCCCCCATAGTCCGTTCCCCCATTGGTCCGTCACGTGGTCCATCGGCCCGTCGGCCCGCCGAGCGGCCCGTCGGCCGGTCAGGCCGTCCGCAGATACCGGTCCAGTACCCGCGTGCCGAAGTGCAGTGCCTCGACCGGCACCCGTTCGTCCACTCCGTGGAAGAGCGCCTGGTAGTCGAAGCCTTCCGGCGTCCGCAGGGGCGAGAAGCCGTAGCCCCGGATGCCGAGCCGCGAGAACTGCTTGGCGTCCGTGCCGCCCGACATGCAGTACGGCATGACGCGGCCCTCGGGGGCGAACTCGGCCACGGCCGCGCGCATCTTGGCGAACGTGGGCGTGTCCACCGGCGCCTGCAGCGCCACCTCCCGGTGGTGGAACTCCCAGTCGACGTCCGGTCCCGTGAGCCGGTCAAGGGTGGTGCGGAACTCTTCCTCGCCGCCGGGCACGAATCTGCCGTCCACATAGGCGGTCGCCTCGCCCGGGACCACGTTCACCTTGTAACCGGAGCGGAGCATCGTGGGGTTGGCGCTGTTGCGGACCGTGGGCTCGACCAGGGCCGCGGTCGGGCCGAGCTTCTCCATGAAGGCGTCGACGTCGAAGCCGGGGGCGTCCGGGTCGGCCTCCAGGCCGTAGATCCCGGCCAGCTCCACCAGGGCCGCCCGCACGGTGGGGGTCAGCCGCACCGGCCAGCGGTACTCCCCGATGCGGTGGATGGCGGCGGCGAGCCTGCTGACCGCGTTCTCCTTGTTGACCTTGGAGCCGTGGCCCGCGGTGCCGCGCGCGGTGAGCTTGAGCCAGCCGGTCCCGCGCTCCCCCGCGGCGATCGGATACAGCTGATTGCCCCGCCCGTCGTGGAAGGTGAACGCGCCGGACTCGCTGATCCCCTCGGTGCAGCCCTCGAAGAGCCCGGGGTGCTCGTCGGCGAGGAAGCCGGAGCCGTCGCGGGCGCTGGCCTCCTCGTCGGCGGTGAACGCGATCACGATGTCGCGCCGGGGCCGCACTCCGGCGCGCGCCCAGCCGCGCACCACGGCCAGGATCATCGCGTCCATGTTCTTCATGTCGATGGCGCCCCGGCCCCACACGACGCCGTCGCGGATCTCGCCGGAGAACGGGGGCACGCTCCAGTCGGCGGCCTCGGCGGGCACGACGTCGAGGTGGCCGTGGACCAGCAGGGCGTCGGCGCCCGGGTCCGTGCCCTCGATGCGGGCGACCACGTTCGTCCGGCCGGGGGTGCGCTCCAGGAGCGTGGGCTCCAGGCCGGTCTCGGCGAGCAGCGCCGCGGCGTACTCCGCGGCGGGGCGCTCGCGGCACTCGCCGTCCCCGCTGTTGGTGGTGTCGATGCGGATGAGGTCGGAGGTGAACCGGACGACCTCGTCCAGTGCCGATGAGTCCACCTGCTCAGCCATACTGCTCCTCCACCGCGGCGGAGGCGATCGTGGTGACCGCCTTGAACGTGCGAATGCCTTCGTACATGGTCTCGCTCGTGTACGCGACCTTCCGCTCCGCCACGCGCCGGACCCCGGGAACCACCGTCGCGGCCATCGACAGGTGCTCGGCGTCGAACTCGACCTCCACGGTGAACGGGCCGCCCGCCACCGGCTCGTGCCGCACGGCGAGCGCCGCCGCCTCCTTCGCGGCGGCGCGGATGTCGGCGGCCGTGCGGGCGGGGGTGCGGCACACCGCCGCGTACCGCGACACGTGGTCCTTGACGGCGACCTTCAGCGCGCCGGGCGCATAGCCGAGGGCGTCCTCACAGGCCAGGTCGTCGCCGGTGACGAGCACCACGGGGACGCCGAACTCGGCCACCACGTGCGCGTTCAGCAGGCCCTCGCTGGCGCGGACGCCGTTGATCCACACACCGGTGATCTGGTTGGCGAGATAGGTGTGCGCGAGGACGCCCTCCATCCCGGCGCCCGCGTGATAGCCGATGAAGGCGATGCCGTCGACGGCCTGGCTGCCGCCGTGCTGCACGCCCTCGACCATGGAGAGCGCCTTATGGCGGCCGGTGAGCATCTGCGCGCGCTCGTCCAGCTCTTCGAGCAGGAGGTTGCGCATGGTCCAGTGCGCCTCGTTGACGAGCACCTCGTCGGCGCCACCGTCGAAGAAGCCGAGCACCGCCGCGTTCACGTCCGAGGTGAACATCGACCGGCACCGCTCCCACTGCGGCGTACCCGGCAGCACGTCAGCCGGCCAGGTCACACCTGTGGCGCCCTCCATGTCGGCGCTGATGAGGATCTTCATGACACGCCGTCCCGTCGCAGGTCAGGAGTGTTCGGTCGACACCGTGACAGCAGTTCGCGACAACGTGCGGCAGTGACGGGGATCTTCATGCCCTGCCACGTTACGGGGTGGCGCGAAATCCTGCTACGACGAGCGGCACCGACTCGGGGGGCATCTCTGCACTGGGACCTTCCGGGGCACTTGCCACCCCGCGCCACCCGGACGGACTGCAGCGACTACCAGTGACCCCAGGTCCGTGACCCGGTCCAAGCCAGGAGAGCACACCGCTCATAGCGTGGGCATTATTCAGCATTCTTGCGTTTTGCGAACGTTATCAAGCTCCCTCCACATGGGGGGCAACCATGATCAATGCCACATCAAGGCCGCCCGATAAACCCCTAATGCCCGTACAACCCAGCCAAACTGTGGGCCTTCGCTGCATAGGGTCGTCGCCTGATTACCCATTAAGGGAATCTTCATCTTTGTGTCTGAAACGGGTTCAGTATGTGGAGACGCGCGCGCTCGCGCGGAGTTACAGGGACGCTGACAGGGCTCTTGACCGGAGCCCTGTTGGCGGGTGCCGCACCGGTCGCGCAAGCGGATCCGGCTGCGCCAGGTGAGACGGCGACAAGAACCACGCGTACAGCAACACCTGACGGGGCGGCGACGACAGAAGCCGCTCAGGACGAGGCAAAGCGCACCGGCAAGCCGGTCGAAGTGACCTCCATGCGCGGCGAGTCGAGCGATGTCTTCGCCACGGCCGACGGGAATCTGGAAGCTCGGGAGTATGTGCGTCCCGTACGGGCCCGGGTGGACGGCGGTTGGAAGCCTGTCGATACCGGCCTGGTGAAGGCTGCGGACGGCTCGGTGGCACCGAAGGTGACCACGGTAGGGCTGGAGTTCTCCGGCGGCGGGGACGAACCGCTGGTACGGATGACGAAGGCCGGCCGCGAGCTCGCCCTTTCCTGGCCAGGGAAGCTGCCCGAGCCCACGCTCGACGGCAGCACTGCCACGTACGAGAACGTGCTGCCGGACGTAGATCTGCGGATGGGCGCGCAGGAGGACGGTTTCACCCAGCTCCTCGTCGTGAAGTCCGCCAAGGCGGCCGCCGGCCCGGAACTCGCCGCGGTGCGTCTGAAGCTCGCGGCCGACGGCATGGACGTGAAGGAGACCGCCGAGGGCGGGCTCGAGGCGTCGGACGAGGGCGCGCAGGGAGCGGTGTTCGAGGCCCCGCGTCCGATGATGTGGGACTCGAGCCAGGGCGACGCCCCGGCCAAGCAGAAGACCACCGGGGCGCGGGCCAAGGCACTGCGCAGTGCCGCCCAGCAGCAGAGCTCGGAGCCCACGGCCGCGGAGTCCGGCAAGCTCGCGCCGGTGGGCGTAGAGGTCCCCGAGAGCGGCAAGGAGCTGGTGCTGACTCCGGATGCGGACGTACTGAAGGGCAAGGACACGACCTATCCGGTGTTCATCGACCCGCAGTGGCACTCGCCACAGGCGACGGCGTGGACGATGGCGTCGAAGTACTGGGCGGACTCGCCGCAGTGGAAGTTCAACGGCGAGAACAACGCAGGCATGGGGTACTGCAACTGGTACTACTGCAAGCCTCATGACACCAAGCGGCTCTTCTACCGCATCCCGGTGTCGAGGTTCGCGGGCAAGTCGATCCTCTCGGCAGAGTTCGTGGTGAAGAACACCTGGTCGGCTTCCTGCTCGGACCGCTCGGTGGAGCTGTGGCAGACCAAGGACATCTCTTCGTCCACGACGTGGAACTCCCAGAACGCTTCAGGGTTCTGGAAGAAGGAGCTGTCCTCGAAGTCCTTCGCCTACGGATTTGAAGGCTGTGCGGCCAAGGACGCGGAGTTCTCGGTGAAGTCGGCCCTGCAGTCCGCGGCCGACGACAAGGCGTCGACGATGACGTTCGGTCTGCGGGCCGGCAGCGAGTCCGACGCGTACGGCTGGAAGCGGTTCTCGGACAAGGCGTTCCTGCGGGTGAAGTACAACCGCCCTCCGTCGCAGCTGAAGATGTCGCAGCTGCGCATGGAGTACGGAGGCGTCTGCGCGAAGCCGGGCAGCGCACCGCGAGTGAGGACGCTCGGGAAGATCCGGGCCAAGAACGTGAAGGACCCCGACGGGGACAAGGTCTCGGTGCAGTTCCAGGCCAAGTGGGATGCCGGCAACGGCAAGACCGGCAGCTGGAAGCCTGACCGCACCACCTTCAAGAAGTCCGGTTCCGGCTTCTCCGTCAGCCTGCCCGGTTCGATTCCCGAGAACAAGCAGATCAACTGGTACGCACGGGTCTACGACGGGGCTCAGTACTCGCCATGGTCCTACGCGGGAGACCCGACCGCCTGCTACTTCATCCACGACACCAAGGTCCCCAAGGGGCCTTCGATCACCTCGGGCGACTACCCGGCCTCCGACTCGGAAGACCCGGAGGACCCGTGGTACGACGGGGTGGGCAAGTACGGGAAGTTCGAGCTGAACGCCGCCGAGAAGGACGTGACGTCCTACCGGTACGGCATCAATGTCAACCCCAGCTCGAAGAACAAGATCACCACAACGGGCGGTGCGGCCAAAACGCTGTCGGCGCTGCCTGCCGAGGCGGGTCCGAACTTCATCACCGCGCAGTCCTTCGACGCGGCCGGCAACGGCAGCGAGATCCATACGTACGAGTTCCGGGTCAAGGCAGGCCAGCCCGACCGTGCGTCCTGGCAGCTGGACGAGGACAAGGGCGCAAGTGAGGCCAAGGGATCGACGCCCCCGCGCACCGTGCAGCTGCACGGCGGCGTCACGCCCGGGACCGCCGGTGCACGCGGCTCGGCTGCGTCCTTCAACGGCACCGACGGCTACGCCGCCAGTGACCTACCTGTCGTGGACACCAGCCGCGGCTTCGCAGTCTCGGCCTGGGCCAAGTTGTCGAAGATGCCCGAGGGCGCTGCGGTGATCGCCACCCAGCCGGGCAACCACAGCCCGGGCTTCGAGCTGTACTACACGCAGAAGTACGACCGGTGGGCGTTCAACCAGTACAAGACCGACACCCCTGACGCGGGCATCGCCCGGGTCATGGCGGACAAGCCCGGCGGCGTCAGCGTGGACAAGTGGACGCACCTGGTGGGCTCCTACGACTCGGCGCGTGACGTCCTGGAGCTGTACGTGGACGGCAAGCTGGTCGGCCAGACCGCCTACGCCGATCCGTGGGAGGCGCGCCGCGGTTTCCAGCTGGGCGCCGCTTCCTACAGCGGTACGTCGTCGGCCTTCTTCCCCGGTGCGATCGACGAGGTGCAGCTGTTCGACAAGCCGCTCGCCCAGGACGAGGTCGACAAGCTGCGCGTGCACGAGAGCGCCGGTGACCCCGGCCGTCCCGCGGTCGCCGTCTTCGATCTGGACGAGAAGGCGGACGCGAAGGAGATCACCGGCTACGGCGGCGTGCTTCCGGCCACGTACCAGGGCGGCGTCACCACCGGCGTGAAGGGCGTGACGGGCAAGGCGGCCAAGTTCAACGGCAGCGACGGCTACGCCCGGATCGGCAAGAACAGCGGCCCGCACGTGAACACCTCGCGCAGCTTCACCGTCTCGGCCTGGGCCAAGCTCAGCAAGAAGCCGGACGGGGCAGCGATCATCACCGCGCAGGCAGGAAAGAAGGCGCCCGGTTTCGAGCTGTACTACTCCTCCGCCTACAACCGGTGGGCGGTCAACCAGTACTCCTCCGACGCCGCTGACGCCAAGCCCATCCGGGCCATGCAGGCCGACGACGACCAGGCCTACGTCGGTGAATGGGCCCACCTGGTGGGCGTGCACGACATGGTCGCCGACACCTTGACGCTGTACGTGAACGGATCCGAGGCCGGCTCCACCAAGCTGGCCGGAGCGTTCTACGCCGACCAGTCCATGTACATCGGCGCCGGTTCCTACGACGGGCAGGTCAAGAACCACTTCCCGGGCACCATCGACGACGTGCGTCTGCTGGACCGGCCCGTCTCCGCCGAGGAAGTGCGGCAGATGTTCAAGCAGCGCCCGCTGGTCAAGGGCCGCTGGAACTTTGAAACAGTGACCGGCGCGAGCTCGGCCACCACACCGGACTCCTCCGACGAGGACCGGCCGCTGAACCTGCACGGCGGCGCCAAGGCCGGCGAGGGAATGGTCGACGATCACGGCCTGGACCTGAACGGCACCAACGGCTACGCCGCGACCAGCGGCGCACCGGTGGGGACCAGCACCAGCTACACCGTGACCGCCTGGGCCAGGGCGGCCGCGCTTCCCAAGCGCCAGGTCGCGCTGGTCAGCGCGGAGGGCAACCGGCAGAGCGCGTTCACCGTGCGCTTCGTGCCCGACAAGAAGGATCCGGGGGGCCTGGGACGCTGGGAGCTGGCCATCCCGGACAAGGACGACTCCAACGCCTCGGTCAAAAGCATCGTCCACACCGAGTTCACCGATGCACGCCTCTGGAATCACCTGGCGGTCGTCTACGACGGGTTCTCCAAGGAAGCCCGCCTGTATGTGAACGGAGCGCTGCAGGAAGTCGCATGCGGCGATGCCGACGGTGACGGCGAGGCTGACGAGTCCGGCTGCCAGGACCTCGTCTCCTGGTCCGAGGACACGCTGGCCTTCAAGGCGACCAAGTCGCTCCAGGTCGGCCGCACCAAGACCGACGGCGCATCGGGGGAGTACTTCCCCGGGACCGTCGATGACGTGTGGGTCTTCCAGGGTGCTCTGTCCGACGCCCAGATTCAGCGGATGGAGAGCCGAACGATGGACGTTCCGACCGAGGTCCCCACGGACGACTGAGCTGACCGCTCGCACGGTGGGCCCCGTGTGCCGGGGCCCACCACCCGTACTTCATTTCTGTTCCTCTTCAACGTCACCGACCCTGCCCGCATGCGGCGGGCAGTCAGGCATGCCGCTCTACCGGCGGTATACAAGGGATCTGAATCATTCAATGAACGGCATATCCAGACCACGCCGTGGCCACAAGGGGCTACGGCGAAGAGTGGCAGTGGCGGTGTCCGCTGTGATGGTGGGCACGCTGCTGCAAGCAGCCACCACTTCCACGGCGACCGCAGACAGCGGCGGACGTCCCGGGCTTCCCTCCGCGGAGAAGCCCGTCGCGGGCCGCGACGGCGCCAAGACCGAGCCGCGCAAGACGGACCACGCTCCTACGACACCCTCGCGGAAGCCCAAGGCCGCTTGGCCGCGCCCCGGCTCCGCCGTGGTGACCGTCCCGGATGCCGCGCCGAAGACCGCTGCCGCACCCAAGCGGGCCAAGGGGCTGCCCCTGTCCGTCGGCGCCCCGAAGGCCGTTGCCACCCGTTCCGCCAGCCGCAGCGCGACCAAGCCCGGTCCCGCCGCACGCGGCGACGTCGAGGCCCGCGTACTGAGCCGCAAGGCAGCCGAACGAGCAGGCGTGAAGGGCCTGCTGTTCACCCTCGAATCCGGAGACCGCAAGGCCGACAAGGCCGGTACGGTCCAGACGAAGGTCGACTACTCCAGCTTCGCCGAGGCCTTCGGCGGCGGCTATGCCTCCCGCCTCACCCTGGTCGAGCTGCCCGGCTGCGCCCTCGACGCGCCCTCGAAGGACAAGTGCCGTACCGGCAAGCCGGTCCGCACGGTCAACGACACCGAGAAGCAGACCCTGACCGCGAGCGCGGTCACCCTGCGCGCCTCCGGCCCGACCGTGCTGGCAGCGGTCGCTGAGGAAGGCGGGAAGAACAGCGACTACAAGGCGACCTCGCTGTCCCCGTCGGCGAAGTGGGACACGGACCTGCGCACCGGTGACTTCTCCTGGTCGTACGACATGCCGGTACCGGAGGTACCGGGTGATCTGAAGCCGAACGTGGGCCTGTCGTACTCCTCGGGCTCGATGGACGGACGCACCGGCAACACGAACAACCAGTCTTCCTGGGTCGGTGACGGCTTCGACCTGTGGCCCGGCTACATCGAGCGCCGCTACAAGGGGTGCGCCGATGACGGGCAGAAGAACGCGGACGGCAACAAGCCCGGCGACCAGTGCTGGGACTACGACAACGCGTTCATCACCTTCAACGGCAAGGGCGGCGAGCTCGTCCCGGCCGGGGACGACGAGTTCAAGTTCCAGCAGGACGACGGCAGCCGCATCAAGAAGCTCGCGTCGACCAACCGCGGCAACGGTGACAACGACGGCGAGTACTGGCGCCTGACCGACCCCGAGGGCGTGCGGTACTACTTCGGCTACAACCGTCTGCCCGGCTGGAAGGACGGCAAGGCTGCCACCAATTCCGCGTGGACGGTGCCGGTCTTCGGCAACGACAGCGGCGAGCCCTGCCACAAGGACTCCTTCGCCGAGTCCTGGTGCCAGCAGGCCTGGCGCTGGAACCTCGACTACGTCGTCGATCCGCGCGGCAACGCCATCGCCTACTACTACGACGAGGAGAAGAATTCCTACGGCCGCAACCTCAAGGCCACGGACGACACTCCCTACACGCGCGGTGGCTCCCTGGAGCGCATCGAGTACGGCCTGAAGTCCTCCTCCATGTACGGCGGCAAGCCGCTGGCCAAGGTCGACTTCACCACGTCGGAGCGGTGCATCGTCGACAGCAAGACGGACTGCAAGGACATCGAGAAGGACGCCTTCTACTGGTACGACACGCCGTGGGACCTGAACTGCAAGGCGGGCAGCAAGTGCGACAAGGGCCGCCTGTCCCCGTCCTTCTTCACCCGTAAGCGCCTGACGGGCGTGACGACCCAGGTCCTCAAGGGCGACACGTACAGCAAGGTCGACTCCTGGAAGCTGCGCCACCGCTGGGGCAAGGCGGACGTCGACTACCAGCTGCTGCTCGGTTCGGTCGAGCGCACCGGCCACACCGCCGAGCCCGCGGTGACGCTGCCGCGGACCACGTTCTCCTACACCCAGCTCGAAAACCGCCTGGACAAGATCGGCGACGGATACGCCCCGTTCATCAAGGACCGTCTGTCCACCATCGCCGACGAGTCCGGCGGTCAGGTCGACGTGAACTACTCGGCCCCGGCGTGCAAGTGGGACGCCCTGCCCACCCCGCAGTCCAACACCACCCGCTGCTTCCCCCAGTACATCGGCGGAGACTCGGGGGACGACCCCGAGAAGCAGTGGTTCAACAAGTACGTGGTCACCTCCACGACCACCACCGACCGCACCGGCGGCGCTCCCGACGCCGTCACGACGTACGACTACCTGGGCGACGCGGCCTGGCACTACGACGATGACGACGGTCTGACGAAGAAGAAGTTCAAGACCTGGTCCCAGTGGCGCGGCTACGGACACGTCCGCGTGAAGACGGGCGGCCAGGGCGGCGGCGACGCACTGAAGACGCAGCAGGACTCCTACTTCCTGCGCGGCATGGACGGCGACCGCAAGGAACCCTCCGGCGGCACCAAGTCCGTCGACGTCGGGCTCGGCAACGACGAGGGCGACCCGATCACGGACCACGAGTCGGCCGCCGGCGTCGAGTACAAGACCGTCGCCTACTCCGGCCCGGGCGGCAAGGTGCTGTCCAAGACCGTGAACCGCCCCTGGCACCATCAGACGGCGAAGAAGGTGCGCGACTGGGGCACGGTGACCGCCAACCTCACCGGTGTCTCCCACAGCAAGACCTGGACGTCGCTGGACGACGGCGCGGGCAAGGACTGGCGCACCACCTCGGTAGCGACGGAGTACGACACCGTCGCGGGCCGCCCCGTGGAGGTCGACGACCGCGGTGACAGCACCACGGCCTCGGACAACCAGTGCACCCGCACCACGTACGCCACTAACGCCGACAAGAACATCCTGATGCTGCCGTCCCGTGTGGAGACGGTCACAGGCGCGTGCGCCGACAAACCGGATCGCGCCAAGGACGTGGTCTCCGATGTACGGACCGCCTACGACGGCGGTGCCTATGGTGAGGCCCCTACCAAGGGCGATGCCACGGCGACCGCCACGCTGAAGAAGCACGACGGTTCCAAGGCCACCTATCTGGAGTCCGGCGCGACCTTCGACGACTACGGCCGCCAGCTGACGGCCACCGACCTGACCGCCGACGTCACGGTCACCGGCAGCGGCGACCCCGTCCGCAGCGTGCGCAAGGACGGCCGCACCGTCACGACCAGCTACAGCCCGGCCACCGGCTTCGCGGCCAAAATCACCGAGACGACGCCGCCGGCGAAGGCCGCCGATCCGGACTCGGCGCAGACTTCGGTCACGGAACTGGAGCCGCTGCGCGGTCAGCCGACTGCCACGGTGGACACCAACGGCAAGCGCACCGAGCTGAGCTACGACGCGCTCGGCCGCTCGTCCAAGGTGTGGCTGCCCGACCGCCGCACCAGCCAGACCCCGAGCCACGAGTTCACGTACTTCGTCGACGAAGGCAAGCCGGTCGCGGTCCGCACCCAGACCCTGAACAACAACGGCGGCCAGATCCCCTCGTACACGATCTACGACGGGTTCCTGCGTGAGCGCCAGACCCAGGCGGTCGGCCCGGACGGCGGCCGCATCCTCTCCGACACCTTCTACGACGAACGCGGCCTGGCCGCCAAGACGTTCGCCCCCTATTACACCGAGGGCAACCCGAACCGCGACCTGTTCAAGCCGGACAACGCCCTGAGCGTCGAGTCGCAGACCCGCACCACCTACGACGGCCTGGGCCGTCCGGTCGAGCTGCGTCAGATCGCTGGCAACGGTGACGGCGGCAAGGTCCTGGCCACCACCAAGACCATCTACGGCGGCGACCGCACCACGGTCATCCCGCCCGAAGGCGACACGGCCGCCACCACCCTCATCGACGCGCGCGGCCGGACCACAGAGCTGCACCAGCACCACAAGCGCAGCGCCGACGCAGAGTTCGACACCACGAAGTACACGTACGCTCCGCGTGGCGAGCTGACGAAGGTGACGGACCCGGCTGGCAACACGTGGTCTTACGGCTACGACCAGATGGGCCGTCTGACAAGCACCGACGACCCGGACAAGGGCAAGACGACCACCACGTACGACGACCGCGGCCAGGTCACCAAGACCGAGGACGCACGCGAGACCGTCCTGGCTCACGTCTACGACAACCTCGGCCGTGCGACCGAGCTGCGTGAGGGTAGCCCCACCGGTGAGCTGCGCGCGAAGTGGGTCTACGACACCATCGACGGGGCCAAGGGCCAGCTGGCCGAGTCCACGCGTTACGTGGACGGGGCCGCGTACACGTCCAAGGTCACCATGCTCGACTCCCTCTACCGGCCGATGAAGTCCGCCGTGGTGATCCCCGAGAAGGAAGGCGCGCTGGCCGGCACCTACCAGACCGGCACCCAGTACCTGACCTCGGGACTCGTCGGAGGCATCAGCTACTCCAAGGCCGGCTCCCTGCCCGGCGGCAGCTACAACACCACCTACGACAAGGAGACCCTGCGCCCCCTGTCCGTCCTGGGCGACGGCCTCAAGGCCGACACCAGCTACTCCCTGACGGGCAAGCCGCTCCAGTACACGCTGGGCACCTCCGGCGGCAAGAAGATCTGGGCCACCAACACCTACGAGTGGGGCACCCAGCGCCTGGCCACCTCCCGCGTCGACCGCGAGGACCAGCCGGGCGTCGACCAGCACGACACCTACCGCTACGACGACGCGGGCAACGTCCTGTCCGTCTCGGACGTCTCGCGCACCGGTACCGACACCCAGTGCTTCAACTACGACTACCTGCGTCGCCTCACGGAGGCGTGGACCCAGGGCGACAAGACCTGCGGCGCCGCCCCGGCCGGTGACAAGATCGGCGGCCCGGCTCCGTACTGGCACTCCTACACCTACGACAAGGCAGGCAACCGCCTCACCGAAACCCTGCACGACACCAGCGGCGCCACCGGCGACAAGGCCAAGGACGCCAAGCGCAGCTACGACTACCCCAAGCCCGGTGCCCCGCAGCCGCACACCCTGACCTCGGTCACCACTCAGCAGCCCGGCGGGACCGCCACCAAGGACTCCTACGGCTACGACGCGACCGGCAACACCACCACCCGCACCCTGCGCGGCGACACGCAGAAGCTGACCTGGGACGCCGAGGGCCACCTGGCCAAGGTCACCGAACCGGATGCCAGTGGGAACCGCAAGGCCAAGACCACGGAGTACCTCTACGACACCGACGGCAACCGCCTGATCGCCCGCACCCCGACGGGGACCACCCTCTACCTCGGCCACACCGAAGTCACCCTCCCCAAGGGCGCCTCCAAGGCCAAAGCCACCCGCTACACCCCCCTGGGCGGCGGACACGAGGCCGTCACCGCTGACGACGGCACGGTCACCTTCACCACCGCCGACCACCAGGGCACCGGCCAGCTCTCCATCGCGGGCGCGGACCTGAAGCTCAACCAGCGCCGCACTCTGCCCTTCGGCGGACCGCGTGGCGAGCAGCCCAAGGCCTGGCCCGGCACGAAGACGTTCGTCGGCGGCACCGACGACACGGCCTCCACCGGCCTGATCCACCTCGGCGCCCGCGAATACGACCCCACCACCGGCCGCTTCATCTCCGTCGACCCGATCATGGACCTGACGGACCCGCAGCAGATGAACGGCTACGCCTACGGCAACAACAGCCCGCTGGTGTACTCCGACGCGACGGGCCAGTTCTCGATCTCCAACATCATCGGCGGTCTCGGTAGGTCACTTAAGAGGGCAGCCAACAAGGTTGTCTCCTATCTCAACTCGGACAGCAACGCCAGCAGAAGCTTCGGTGGTGGCGGAGGCGGCAGTAGGAACATCGGCGGCGGCTACTGGGGCGGCAGCGGATCCACGAGCAACGCCCTGTACACCGGCGGTGGTGGCGGCCATGTGTCTCAGGCCGGATTCGGAATCGACGATGCACTTGGCTCCCTGAACCATGGCATCCCTCGCCTGCTGAATAACTTCTTCTCCAGCGGCGGCGCAAAAGACGTGCCGAAGTTCATGCTTCCCGACCTCAACTCGTGGAAGACCTGCGGTACGCACCCCGGCGTCACAGTGGAATGCGCCGAGACCGGCATGGATCTCATTCCATGGGGCAAGGCCCTCAAGCCGTTTAAGGGTGCGCTCAAGGGCCTCAAGAAGGCAGAGAAGGGGGAGGAAGCAGCAGGTAAGGCGAGGAAGGGGATTCCATCCGGCTGCAAGTGCTTCCTGGCCGGCACCGACGTCCTCATGGCCGACGGCTCGACCAAGAACATTGAGGACGTCGAACTCGGCGACAAGGTTCTGGCCACTGACCCGGAAACCGGGGAGACCAGCGAACGCGAAGTCACCGCGACCATCGTCACCGACGACGACAAGCAGTTCACCGAACTGACCATCGCCACCCCCGACGGCCCAGAGAAGCTCACCGCCACCTATGAGCATCCCTTCTGGTCCGTCGACCAGAAGGACTGGATCGAGGCCAGAGACCTCAAGCCCGGCACGACCCTGCGCACGGACGACGGCCGCACCGTCACCGTGGCCGCCACCCGTCAGTACCGGGACCACCAGCGCACCTACAACCTCACCATCGAGGGCCTGCACACGTACTATGTGCTGGCAGGCGAGACGCCAGTTCTGGTTCACAACTCCAATGGGTGGTGCGGACCTGGCCTTCGAACGGCAGCGGAAGCCGGCATCAATCCGAATAACGCCAAGCGAATTCAGAATGCCGCCGACAAAGCCGGGCAGCCAATCGTTGTGGTCGGCAGTCGCGCAAACGGAACACCCAACCCGGCATCGGACTGGGATTACATCCTGTCTGGCCCGTCCAGGAACCGTCACAGTGTCAAGAATTCACTGCCGAGAGGAACGGGAGATGGCGAGGGGAGCGGACGCGGGAGAGACTTCTGGCAAAGCTACAATCCGAACCGCCCAGACTATGCAGAGCTGGACAAAAATAAGCCCTACGTCGTATTTGAGCCCCGGAGCAGGTGAGCACTTTGCAAGCATCAGAGCGAATCATCAACGAAGCCGCCCAAGGGCTCCGGAGTCCGGAGGACGCTGTCGCCTGGTTCTCTTCACTGGAACAAGTTGATCAGAAGGCAGCACTGCACGAGGTTGTTCGCTACGCCATGCAGGCACATGCGACAGCGAGCGACGCACGTGAGGGGCTTCTGCGATCAGGCGTCAAGCCAACCATGACTCCGGCTGTACTGATCGTCCGCGAACCGATTATCGAACAAATGGGGAAGATTATAAATCTTCCCCCCGCAGAGTACGTGAAGTCTTTTCGTGTTCTCTTGTCCACGTTCACCGTGGCTGACTCCCGACGAAGAGAAGCAGAGTGTCGGGGAAGTTGCAGCCACCCCTGGCACAACCTGTCGTAGACACCGACACCACCAGCACACCGAAAAGTAGATTTCTGAGGATTTCCGAGTTAATTCGGGCGCGCATGGGGAGCCCCCGTCGAGCAGGCCATCGGCGGGGGCTCCCGGGCGTTAGTCGGCAACGCTGGTCAGGTGAGGACTGACGGCAGAAGCGAACTCGATTTTGATTGATCACAACGACTACCTGGATGTTCGCTCCCGTGGCGCAGCCACCTTCGACCTTGATGCCAGATTGCCCAGCCAGGTCTTCAAAAATAGTGCAGAGGACTCGCTGTTTTGTGAGTTCGACGCCGCCCTCTCCGGAGTTCTGGCCGGCGCTCTGCGCGATGGCACGATGACGGGATGTCGAACTGATGGTTCTTGAGCCGGGTGGCGATGTGTTCTACTTCCCGGAGTACGGGATGTACCCGGCGATGCCGCTGTCCGTCGACGCTGACATGGACGACTACTGGGCCACGATCAGATACGAGCCGGACGGCAAAATCATGGATCGATCGCGATCTCGGCGAACGTTATTGCCGTGACTGGACCCTCTGAAAAATGGGGGTTCTGGGGCGAGAGGGATCCCGAAGTTGCAGTTTTCCGAGGTTTCCCAAACACGGTCGCACAGAATGAACGGCACAGGAAGTTCGGGCCCTTCCTGGACGCATCAGGAGCGTTGGAGTCGTATCTCCCGCTGGCCTTCGCGGGTCAGGCCGTTCCGGACGACTACGCCTCAACCCTTACCAGCAACTACGGACCTATGAACGGGCGAGGTTCCTTGCCAAGTTCTACGATGCGGCCCAGAGACTGAGAGTCACGCAGCAGATCACTTCTGCACATTTGAAGCCCCGTCAGGTGAATCCTGGCGGGGCTTCTGCATGAGGTGACGCGGTGATTGACGGCAGAGTCAGCAGACGGGGCAGCGGTCCAGCGGTTGGACGCCGTCAGAGCAGGCCGACATAGCAGTCGGCGGCGGAGACGGCACAGGCGTACGGATCGGTCTGTCGCACGGAAGCAGGACGACCGCGAGGCGACGGCTCACGGGGAGAACCGTCAGCGCTGACCGGCAACGACTACGAACTGCCTTGTCAGACAGGGCCAGCAGCAGTGCCGATGGCCGACGCGGTGGGCATGCATGGAATTCACCGGCCTCACATGTCCCTATCCGGCACGCCCGCAGGACAGGCCACAGGAGCACACAGCCGAGACGAGGGTCTCCACGCCTCGAAACCGTACGCGGTCGCGCCGACCCCGTGCCAGGCCTGTGGATAAGTCTCACTGGTTCAGACCACTGGAGCCTGTGGACACGTCGGTGCGGCCCGCCACCAGCCAGGTGGACGGCAGCTCGATGCGGGTGCCGTCGGAGGTGAATTCGGTCGTGGACAGGGGGATTTCCCCACTGGCCAGGATGGTCAGGCCCGCCGCGTGGACGTGGTCGAGGAGTTCCGCGTCGGCGACCTCGGCGGGGGTGAGCCCATGGGCGAAGATCGGCGCCAGCTTGGGCGGCGGGCCGCCCGCGCTGCGGGCCAGGCCGGCGAGCAGCGGCCCCGCGGCCTCGGCCGGCTCGACGACGAAGGCCCGGCCGCGTTCGCCGATGAGCGTCGCGAGGGACTCGGCCAAGGGCCCGCGGTCGGCGGGCTCGCACTGGTGGAGGACGCCCCGCACGTACACGTTCACGTCGCCGAGTTCTGCGTGCAGTTGCTCGGCCGTGCTCTTCTCCGCCACGTCGAGCTGGCGGTACTCGGCCTGTCCCGCGGGGTCCGCGCGCCGGGCGTGTTCGATCGCGGCGGCCGCCAGGTCGAGGCCGAGGACGCGTGGGAAGCGGTCGGCGAGGAAGCGGGTCTGGGTGCCGTTGCCGCAGCCGACGTCGACGAACGGCAGGCCGGGCGCGGCCACGTGCGGCTCGAACAGGGCCAGGTGCAGGCCCACGGTCAGGGCGGGTTCCGCGTCCCAGAAGACGGCACCCTCGTCCTCGGGTGCCTCGCTCCAGAAGCCCTCCCACGCCTCCCGGTACCGACTCGTGACGCTCATGCCCAGCTCCCCAGGGTGTGACCGGTGTGACCGGTGCCGCCGAAAGCGACGACAAGATCGGTCTACCGCTCAGGGGGGCGCTCGACAAGCCACACGCGCGCACCTTCACGGCGCTTTCGATACGCGTTCCCCGGGCGTGTGCCCGCGTACCGGCGCGCGGGACGGGGCGCGGGGCGCGGCACGCGCCCCGGATCGGTCCATCGCCCCGGATCGGTCCACCGGCGCGGAACGGGCCACCGGCGCGGCCCGGCCTACCAGCGCGGCTCGGCCCACCGGCACGGCTCGATCTACCGGCGCGGCGCCTCCAGTTCGAACCACACCGTCTTGCCCTTGCTGCCGCTGCTCGTGCCCCACTCCTTGGCGAGCCGCGTCACGATGCGCAGGCCGCGCCCGAACTCGTCGCCCGGCCCGGCGTTCAGGAGCGTCGGCAGCGTCGGGTCCTCGTCCTCGACCTCGCACAGGACCCGGCCGGAGCGGACCAGACGCAGCCCGACGCGGCCTCCGCGAGTGTGCCGTACGGAGTTGGTGACGAGCTCGCTGACCAGCAGGGTCGCGGTGTCCTCCAGGTCGTCGAGGCCCCAGGCGCGCAGTTGGCGGCGCACGAGCTCGCGGGCCCTGCTGACCTCGGAGGGGTCCGCCGCGAGCCGCCAGTGCCCGACGTCCTCGGAGGCGACGCCGTTCAGCCGGGCCATCAGCAGGGCCACGTCGTCCTTGCGCCCGCCCCGGGTGTTGAGCGCGCGGATGATCGTGTCGCAGGCCGCGTCCATGGACGCGGCGGGGTGGGCCGCGGACTCCACGAGCGTGGCGAGGCCGACGCCTATGTCCTCGCCGCGCACCTCGACGAGCCCGTCGGTGCACATCAGCAGCCGGTCGCCGGGCGCGACCCGGACCCGGACGGACTCGAAGGGCACGCCGCCGACCCCTATGGGCGCCCCGGTCGGCAGGTCGAGGAGCTCGCTGCGGCCGGAGCGGGCGCGGACCAGGACGGGCGGGATGTGGCCCGCGTTCGCCAGGTGCAGATCGCCCGCGATGGGGTCGTACACCGCGTACAGGCACGTCGCCAGGTAGTGCTCGCCGAGCCGCTGCGCCAGGTCGTCCAGGTTCCGCAGGAGCTGGGCGGGCGGCAGGTCGAGCGCGGCCATGGTCTGCACGGCGGTGCGCAACTGGCCCATCATCGCGGCCGAGTTCAGGCCGTGGCCCATGACGTCGCCGACGACGAGCGCCGTTCTCGCGCCGGGCAGCTTCACGGAGTCGAACCAGTCGCCGCCGACCCGGCCGAGCAGGGTGCCGGGCAGATAGCGGGTGGCGATGTCGCAGCCGGACATCCGGGACTCTATGTGCGGCAGCATGCTGTCCTGGAGGGTGTCGGCGACCGACTCCTGGTACGTGTACATGCGCGCGTTGTCCAGGACGAGGCCCGCGCGGGCGGCCAGTTCGGCTCCGGTCACGCGGTCCATGTCGTTGAAGACGGGCCGCTCCCGGTGGCGCAGCAGGATCATGAAGCCGAGCACCACGTTGCGTGCCTTCAGGGGCACGACCAGCATCGAGCGGTGGTTGATGAGCGGACGGATGTCGCGCTTCTCGAACTGGGAGGCGATGGCGTTGCCCATCTCCTCGGTGATGCGCGGGACGAGGACCGGATCGCCCGACGTCATGCACTGGAAGAACGGCGTGTGCGAGGGGAACGGCATGGACTCGCCGACGGGCACGACGTCGTCCCAGCGGCCCGGTTCGTCGGTGTGCTCCACGGCGACGCGGTGCCACAGCGTGGTCTCGTCCGGCACGCCTTCGGGGAAGCCCTCGCCCGCGACGACCTGCTCGCGCAGATACGTGCCCGCGACGTCGGTGAAGCGCGGCACGACCGCCTTGCTGACCTCCTGGATGGTGCGGGCCAGGTCGAGCGAGGAGCCGATGCGCGCGCTCACCTCGTTCAGGAACTCCAGGTGCTCGCGGACCGCCGCGTACTCCAGGTCGTCGGCGTCGTCGGCGCCCTGTGGGTCCGGCGCGAGCCCGGCGGCGGCCGCCTCGGCCGCGCGCTGCTTGCGCGCCTGGCGCTCGGCCCGCCGCGGTACGCCCCAGTCGGGCGTGACGGGCACCCGGTCGTGCTGGCTGAACTCCAGGACCGGATAGCCCAGTTCCAGGATCTGCGACACGATGCGGGCGCTCTCGGCCACGCTCATGCTGGGCAGGATGTCCGGGAGCCGTCCCGCGAGATCGTCGGCCCCGGGGAAGTCGGTGTGCAGCGCGAACCCCGGGGCTATGCGCTCCACATGGGCGGGGTCCACGTCGTCGCCCCGGGCCAGGCGGGCCGCGTCCGCGGCGAGCACGAGCATCCGCTCCGGGCCGGGGCCCACCAGCGGATAGGCCCACCACAGCACGTCGACGCGCTCGCCGTGCCCGCCGCCGCTCGCCGACGGCGTCAGCCGGGCCCGGCCCGCGGCCGGGTAGGAGATGTGCCCGTCCAGGGAGTTGCCCAGATCGGGCCCCAGGGCGTCGTACGTTCCGTAGCGCGTCCCGTCCTGCGGCGGCAGCGCTCCGGAGACGGGCAGCAGATCGCCCGCCGGACGGCCCACCGCGTCGTCCCTGACGTAGCCGAACAGACGGCGCGCGCCGGCGCTCCAGTGGGAGACGAGGCCGTCGCCGTCGATGACGACAACGGCCAAGGGGATGCGGCCGGACGCGGCGCTGTGCGCCACGGGCCCGTCGTCCGGGGTCCCACGCTCCATGGCCAAGGCTCCTTCCCACGGCACGGCAAGATCTGCACCGCCCCTCAACCACCGTACGGCCGGGACGGGTTGTCACGCGCTGCCTTGCGCGAATTGGCCGCGCGGGGAGCCATACTGTCCGGTCCTCTCGGTCCGCCGGGCCGCCCGTCCCGCTCGGCCTGTCGGACCCGGTCGTTCCGGTCAGTCCTCGTGGCCCAGCTGGAGGTCCCGCTCCGTCCGGCCGCCACCGGCGACCTGGAGGACCGTGGCGACCGGCGGGTAGCCCGCCGCGATCACCGTGTACTCGCCGGACGACAGGTCGACGAACCGGAACGTGCCGTCCACGCCCGTGGTGAGCGTGTCGACGACGTTGCCCGCGGCGTCCAGGAGCGTCACGCGCGCGTCCTCGACGGGCCGCCCGCCGGTGGCCCGCACGGTGCCGCGCAGCACGGCTCCGCCGGCGAGCTCGATGTCCTGGCGGGTCTCCCGGGAGGCCTGCACGCTGACGGGCAGGGCCGCGGGGCGGAACGCGGGGGCGCTCGCGGCGAGGGTGTACTCACCGGCCACCAGCTCCGTGATCACATAGCCGCCCTCGCGTCCGCTGCGGGCGGTGGCGACGACGTCGCCGCGGACGTCGGTGAGGGTCACGGCGGCGTCCCGTACGGGCGTGCCGTCGGCGGTGCGCACGGTCCCGGCGAGCCGCCCGGCGCCGCCGAGCACGACGTCGAGCTCCACGGGGCGCTCGCCGACGGTGACGGTGACGGCCTGCGGCTGGTGCCCGCCCGCCGCCGCGATCAGCACGAACGACCCGGACCCGGGGGTGGCGAGCGCGTACCGCCCGTCGTCGCCGCTCGCGCCCCGGCCGATCTGCTGGCCCGCGACGTCGATGAGCGTCAGGGCGGCGCGGGGCACCACGGTGCCGTCGGGGTGCTGCACGGTGCCGCAGACGGGGACACCGGCGACGTACGGGGAGCGGGCCTCGGGGATGACCGGAGGCTCGGCGAGGGAGGCGTGGGGGGACGCGGCACTGGACAACAGGGGTGTCTCCTTGAGGAAGAAGGCGAACAGCAGGCCGAGGACGAGCACCGGCACCAGGTAGAGGAAGATCCGGGGCATCGCGTCGGCGTACGCCTGGATGTAGCCCTCGCGCAGGTGCGCGGGCATCACGTGGACGACCTGCGGGGTGATCGATTCGGGATCCGGCAGACCGGCGGTGTCGGGCAGCCGGTCGGCCAGCGCGTCGGTGAGCCGGTTCGCGAAGAGCGTGCCGAACACGGCGGCTCCGACGCTGCCGCCGATCTGCCGGAAGTAGTTGTTGGCGCTGGTGGCGGTGCCGAGGTCGGCGGGCCGCACGGCGTTCTGCACGGCGAGCACCAGGACGGGCATGACGAGGCCGACACCGGCGCCGAGGACGGCCATCCAGACGCTGTAGTGCAGCCGGGGCGTGTCGGCCTCCAGGCGCGAGAGCAGGTACATGCCGATCACCGACAGGACGCCACCGATGATGGGGTAGATCCGGTAGTGCCCGGTGTGGCTGATGAGCTGGCCCGCGACGACCGAGGCGCCGACGAGGCCGCCCATCATCGGCAGCATGAGGAGACCGGATTCCGTGGCGCTCGCGCCGTCGACCATCTGGAGGTACGTGGGCAGATAACTGGCCGCTCCGAAGAGGGCGATTCCCACGACGAGCCCTACAAGACCCGTGATGTTGAAGACCGAATCACGGAACAGGCGCAGCGGGATGATCGGTTCTGCCGCGAACCGTTCGACGACCAGGAAGAGCACGCTCGCCACGACCGCTCCGGCCGCGAGCCCCAGGATGACGCGCGAGCCCCACGCGTACTCGGTGCCGCCCCAACTCGTCAGGAGCACCAGACAGGTGGAGGCCGCCGTGAGCAGCAGCGCGCCGAGCACGTCGAGCCGCCCTCGGGCGGCGGGCTTGGGCAGCTTGAGCACGAGCGTGACGACGGCGAGGGTGACCAGGCCGAACGGCACGTTGAAGTAGAAGCACCAGCGCCAGGAGACGTGGTCGGTGAAGAACCCGCCGAGCAGCGGCCCCGCTACGGACGCGAGGCCGAACGCGGCCCCGATCACGCCCATGTAGCGTCCCCGCGCGCGTGGGGGCACGATGTCCGCCATGATGGCCTGGACGCCGATCATCAGGCCGCCCGCGCCGACGCCCTGGAGGGCGCGGAAGGCGATGAGCTGGTCCATGGTCCGCGACCAGCCCGCGAGTGCGGAGCCGAGCACGAAGACGACGATCGCGAACTGGAAGACGCCCTTGCGCCCGAAGAGGTCGCCGAGCTTGCCGTAGATGGGCAGGCCCACGGTGGACGTGAGCAGATACGCGGTGATCGCCCACGACATCCGGTCCAGGCCGTGCAGTTCGCCGACGATCTTCGGCAGCGCGGTGGCCACGATCATCTGTTCCAGGGCGGCGAGCAGCAGGGCCAGCATGAGGGCGAAGAACACCATGCGCACCCGGCCGGGGCTCAACTCCCGCGGCGTCGGCCCCCGGTCCTCCGGGGGTGGTGGTTCCTCGGCCGCGTCCGCCGCCGGGGGCCGGGTGGCCGCCCGTTCGTCGTGCTCCGCGCTCATCGCCAGCGTCGTCCCGCCCACCTGATGCTCCCCTCGTCACGCCTGCGCCGCCCATTTCTCGCATTACGCGACAACTGCGAGCAAGCGCGACGAGTCCCCCCGAGAGGTGCACCGGCGCACGTAAGCGCCGGTGGGAGCCCTACGGCGCACCACCGGACCGCGCCGGAAACCACTCGAAACGGTGAGCGTGGGAACAACCCTGATGGCTTAAACGGGAGTTGGGGCCGGTGCGACACGGCTCCGTGTCGCACCGGCCCCAACTCCCCTGCCGGGTGCGGCGATTTCTCGCCGCCGTTCCTCACCTCAGGCCGGGCGGCCCCGACTGCCCGTCGGCGCCCCGGCCGGTCTCGGCTCCGGCTACTTCTCCACCTCGGCGGCGAGCTTGTCGAGGACGGCGTCGTAGATGCGGGCGAGGCCCTTGGGGGCGAAGGTCTTCTCGAAGAAGCCGCCGATGCCGCCCGCGCCGTTCCACACCGTGGAGACGGCCACGCGCGCCTTGCCCTCACCCGCGGGGGTCACGCGCCAGGTGGTGACCATGGACGAGTTGCGGTCCTTCTCGACCAGCTCGCCGTCGGTGGGCTCGCTCACCTCGAGCAGGCAGTCGCGGACGCGCTTGCTGGTGGCCTGGAGCTTCCAGTGGACGAGGGTGCCCTCGCCGTCGCCGCCCTCGCGCACCTCGTACTCGCTGAAGTGCTCGGACAGGACCTTCGCGCGCGTGCCGCTGTAGTCGGCGAGCGCATCGAAGACGTCCTCCGGCCGCGCCGTGATGATCCGCTCCGTGGTCGCCTCGACCTGCGCCATGGCACTTCCTCCAGTTGGTGTCTCAAAGGTTCGACCGTCACCCAACCACCCCGTGCGGCGGCGCCCCAAATCGGGTCCCCCTCAGGTCGGGGGTGACGTCCGCACGATCAAGGGAACATGTGTTCTATTCTGTGGCCAGTGCTACCGAGGAGGCGTCATGCGCTGGGAGAGCCTGTCCGACGGGCCGCGCCGGGGCACCGCGGACGCCGCGCTGTTCGGCGCGGACGCGGTGACCACCCGGACCTTCGACACGCCCGAGTTCCGTGGGATGACCTTCCACGAGGTCCGGGCCAGAACGATCGTGAACCGCGTGCCCGGGGCCTCCCGCATGCCCTTCGAGTGGACCGTCAACCCCTACCGGGGCTGCACGCACGCGTGCGTGTACTGCTTCGCGCGCAAGACGCACAGCTATCTGGACCTCGACACCGGGCTCGGCTTCGACAGCCAGATCGTCGTGAAGGTGAACGCGCCCGACCTGCTGCGCCGCGAGCTGGCCTCGCCCCGCTGGCACGGCGACCACATCGCGATGGGCACGAACGTCGACTGCTACCAGCGCGCGGAGGGCCGCTACCGCCTGATGCCGGGCATCATCGAGGCCCTGCGCGCGCACGCGAACCCGTTCTCGATCCTCACCAAGGGCACGCTGATCCTGCGCGACCTGGACCTGCTGCGCCAGGCCGCCGCCGTCACCGACGTCGGCATCTCGGTGTCCGTCGGCTTCCTCGACGAGGCCCTGTGGCGCACCGTCGAGCCGGGCACGCCCGCGCCCGGGCGCCGCCTGGAGGTCGTGCGCACGCTCACCGAGCACGGCATCGGCTGCGGCGTCCTGATGGCGCCGGTGATCCCCTTCCTCGGCGACCACCCGGACCAGCTGCGCGCCACGGTGCGGGCGGTCGCCCGGGCCGGGGCCACGTCGGTGACCCCGCTCGTCCTGCATCTGCGCCCCGGCGCGCGCGAGTGGTTCATGGAGTGGCTGGGACACCACCACCCGCATCTGGTGCGGCGCTACGAGCGCCTGTACGCCGAGGGCGCCTACGCGCCCAAGTGGTACCAGCGCCGCGTCACCCGCCAGGTGCACGAGCTGGCCGAGGAGTTCGGCATCGGCCCCTCGCGCGCGGGCGGCGCGCGCCGCATCCGCGCACTCCGGGAGGCACCCCAGGAGACCGCGTCCGCACCAGAGGCCACGCAGCTCACGCTGCTCTGACCGAAGGGCGGCGGGCACCCGTTCAGACCGTGCTCCTTTCAGGTCATTTCTTGTCAGAACGACCTCTTCCGGGCAGGGATTCCGGGACCATGCGGCGGGGGTCGTGGGCCGCACGGCCCCGAACCCTCCGTCCCGGGAGGCTCGATGAGAAGAAGCGCCGTCTCGCTGTGCGGTGTCGCCGCCCTGATGGCCGGTCTCGTCGCGGCGGTGCCCGCCGCCGCGGGCGCCGACTCACGGACCACGCCGCGCACCCCGCACCCGCCGAAGGCCCTCGTGTGGAAAAAGTGCGCGACGCCCGACCACCCGCGCCTGCAGTGCGCGTCCCTGAAGGTGCCGCTCGACCACGACCACCGGCACGGGCAGCAGATCACGCTCGCCCTCTCGCGCGTGCGGCACACCGCGAAGACGTACCAGGGGCCCCTCCTGGTCAACCCCGGCGGCCCCGGCGGCAGCGGCCTGACGATGGCCGGATCCGTCGCCGCGGCCCTGCCGAAGAAGGTGGCCGCGCAGTACGACGTCGTCGGCTTCGACCCGCGCGGCGTCGGCCGCAGCACCCCGGCCCTCACCTGCCGCCCCGGGCACTCCGCCCCGGTCCGGCCCGACTCGGTGCCGGCGACGCCCGCCCTGGAGAGCGCGAACCTGCGCCGGGTCCAGGCCTTCGCCAAGGCGTGCGCGAAGAAGTACGCGGACGTGCTGCCGTACATCGACACGGTCAGCGCGGCCAAGGACATCGACGCCATCCGCGCGGCCCTCGGCGCCCGGAAGATCTCCTACTTCGGGTACTCGTACGGCACCTACCTGGGCGCCGTCTACGCGCGGCTGTTCCCCCACCACGTGCGCCGCATGGTGCTCGACTCCGTGGTCGACCCGACAACCGTCTGGTACGAGGCCAACCTCAGCCAGGACTTCGCGTTCGACGCCCGCCACAAGGCGTTCCTCGCCTGGGTGGCCAAGCACCACACCACGTACAAGCTCGGCAAGGACCCGGACAAGGTCGAGGCCAAGTGGTACGCCATGCGCGCGGCCGTCGCCGAGAAGCCCGCGGGCAGGAAGGTCGGCGCCGCCGAGCTGGAGGACACCTATCTGCCGGGCGGCTACTACAACGGCTACTGGCCCCAGCTCGCCGACGCGTTCGCGGCCTACGCGAACCACCGGCGGACCGGGCCCCTCGTGAAGGCGTACGAGAGCCTGGGCGCCGTGGACGCGGCGGGCGACAACGGCTTCTCGGTGTACGCGGCCGTGCAGTGCCGGGACGCGGCGTGGCCGCGCGACTGGGACCGGTGGCGCGCGGACAACTGGGCGGTGTACGCGAAGGCGCCCTTCATGACCTGGAACAACGCCTGGTACAACGCGCCGTGCGCGTTCTGGCCGACCACCGGCCTGCGCCCGACGGACGTCCGCAACTCCGCGCTGCCGCCGGTGCTCCTCTTCCAGGCGACGGACGACGCGGCGACCCCCTACGAAGGCGCGATCACGATGCACCGCAAGCTGCGCGGCTCGCGCCTCGTGGTGGAGTGGGGCGGCGGCAACCACGGCGTCACCCTGAGCGGGAACGCCTGCCTGGACCGGTACTTGGCGAAGTACCTCGACAAGGGCCGGGTGCCGAGCAGCGGCGGCGAGGTCGACGCGGTGTGCAAGGCGCTGCCGGACCCGAAGCCGCGACGGGCACCGGCGCGCGGCCAGGCGGCGCGGAGCGCCGAACTGCACGGGCTGCTCGGCTTCCGCAGCTGATCCCGCGCCCGGCGGGCCCGCGCAGCCGGACCCGGTGTCCGCGGAGCCGAGCCCGGCGTCCGCGCGACTCCGCCGGGGGCGTTGTCAGACCCATGGTCCACCATGGGGATCATGAGCCGACTGACGCACATCCACGCCCCTGACGGAGTCGCACCTGCCACGGCGTACACCCACGTCGTGACGGGCACCGGCCGACTGGTCGCCGTCTCCGGCCAGCTCGCCCTGGACGAGCGGGGCGAGCTGGTGGGCGCGGGCGACGCCGCGGCCCAGGCCATGCGGGTCTTCGAGAATCTGCGCCGCTGCCTGGCGGCCGCGGGCGCCACCTTCGACGACGTGATCAAGCTGACGTACTTCGTCACGGACATGTCCCACATGTCCGCGGTGCGCGCCGCACGGGACGCCCATCTCGACCCGGCGCGCCTTCCGGCGTCCTCGGCGATGCAGGTCGCGGCGCTGATCTCGCCCGAGTTCCTGATGGAGATAGAAGCCCTGGCGATCGTCCCGGACGAGGCCGCCGCGGGCGCGTAGCCCGGCCCCGGATCCGGGGGCGCGTAGCCCGGCCCGGGGGCCTCGCCACCGGCCCCACGGCCTCGCCCCGGCCGCGCGGTCCGGCCCGCCGGCGACCGTACGCACGCCCCTGGTGCCCGGACGGCTCACGCCGACACCCGCGCCAGGGCCGCCGAGGCGGCCGCCGCGAGGCGCGGGTGGGCGACGGCGGCCGTGAGCACCGGGATCGCCCGGGCGTCCCCCAGCGCGCCCAGGCCCTCCACACAGGCCAGCGCCACCTTGCCGTACGGGTCGTTGGGCGCGAGGCGGCGGCGCAGCGTGGTGATCAGCGCGGGCGCCGACTCCGGGGCGCGCAGCTCGGTGAGCAGCCGCACGGGGTGCAGGGCGTAGGCCACCCGCAGCTCGTTCGTGGCGAGCGCGGCCGCCGCGCGCGCCGTGCGCGGGTCGCCGAGCCGGGCGAGCGCGTACGCGGCGGCCGCGCAGCGCGGCGGGTCCCGGTGGTTGAGCAGCAGCACGAGCGACTCGAAGGCGCGCTTGTCGCCCGCGACGCCGAGCCGCACCGCCGCCAACTCCCGCGCCCACAGGGGCTGTCCAGCCGCCTGGAGCATCCCCGCCAGCTCGTCCGGATCACTGACGGCCAGCAGCCTCTCGTACGCCTTCAGCGCTCCCGACGCGGCCGCCTCGCGTCGTAAGCGATCCGTCACCGTCCGCAACTCCGCATCCATGCGGTGAGCCTAGTCGCGACCGAGGTCACAGGCACCGGGGGCTGGCGCGCTCGTTACTCACCGGTTAATCTCAAGTGAGCGGGGCACACTCCCCGTAGTAGCTCCACGCAGCAGTTCCACGACTCCTGACGGCCTGGTGACGCAGCCGTCGAGAGTGTTGTCGGTTCGGTACGCACGTACCGCAGGACGACGTGGCTCCGGGACCGGGCCCGTCGGCTCCCCTTCTCGCGCAACTCACGCGCGCCGTACACCCCTTCACGCCGCTCGCGTGGCTTCCACGCGCGCGCCGTCGTGTCCGATGCGCCCCTCCGCGCGCCCCGCGCGTGCGCCCTCTCAGTCGTCACTCACTCCCTGGAGTCCCCGCATGGACGCTCCCTCCGCCCGTTCGTCCCGTACGTCCAGCACCTCCGGCGCGCCGCTGCACACCGTCGCCGTCGTCGGCCTCGGCACGATGGGCGCGGGCATCGCCGAAGTCCTCGCCGTCGCGGGCCGCGAGGTCATCGGCATCGACATCAGCGAGCAGGCCGCCGCGCACGCCGTCGCCGCCCTGGAGGCCTCGACGGCGCGCGCCGTGCGCCGCGAGCGCCTCACCGAGGGCGAGCGCGCGGACGCCCTCGCCCGCTTCCGCACCTCCACCGACCTCCAGGCCGCCGCCGACGCGGACCTGGTGATCGAGGTGGCGCCGGAGTCGTACGAGGTCAAGCAGCAGATCTTCCGCGCGCTCGACGGCATCGTGCGCCCGGACGCGATCCTCGCCACCGGCACCAACGCCCTGTCCGTGACGCGGCTCGCCGCCGAGTCGGCCCGCCCCGAGCGGGTGTTGGGCCTGCACTTCTTCAACCCGGCTCCCGCGATGAAGCTCGTCGAGGTCGTCTCGTCCGTCCTGACCGCCCCCGCGGCCGTCGCCACCGTCACCGAACTCGCCGCCGCGCTCGGCAAGGAGCCCGTCGCCGTCGGCGACCGCCCCGGATTCGTCGCCGACGGACTGCTCTTCGGCTACCTCAACCAGGCCGCGGCGATGTACGAGGCGAAGTACGCGAGCCGCGAGGACATCGACGCGGCGATGCGGCTCGGCTGCGGCCTGCCGATGGGGCCGCTCGCGCTGCTCGACCTGATCGGCGTCGACACCGCCCGCACCGTCCTCGACGCCATGTACGCCGAGTCGCGCGACCGGCTGCACGCGCCCGCGCCGATCCTCAAGCAGCTCAGCGAGGCGGGCCTGACGGGGCGCAAGGCGGGCCGCGGCTTCTACACGTACGCCGAGCCGGACAGCGGCGAGGTGGTGCGGGACGCGCTGACGCCCGTCGAGGGCGCGCGGCAGGCGCGGGGGCGCGAGGTGCGCTCGGTGGGCGTGGCCGGCTCCGGCACCATGGCGTCGGGGATCGCGGAGGTGTTCGCCAAGGCCGGGTACGACGTCGTGCTGGCGGCCCGCAGCGAGGAGAAGGCCGTCGCGGCCAGGACCCGCATCGCCAAGTCGCTCGCGCGCTCCGTCGACAAGGGCCGGATGACGGCGGAGTCGGCCGCGAAGACCCTGGACCGGATCACGCCGAGCGACTCGTACGAGGCGTTCGCGGACGTCGATCTGGCCCTTGAGGCCGTCGCGGAGGACCTGGAGGTCAAGCGGCAGCTGTTCGCGACGCTCGACAAGATCTGCAAGCCCGGTGCCGTCCTGGCCACCACCACGTCCTCGCTGCCGGTCGTGGCCTGCGCCCGGGCCACCTCGCGCCCCGGTGACGTGATCGGTCTGCACTTCTTCAACCCGGCGCCCGCGATGAAGCTCGTCGAGGTCGTGCGGACGGTGCTCACCACCGACGAGGTGCACGCGACGGCCCGGGAGCTGTGCGCGACGATCAAGAAGCATCCGGTGGACTGCGGGGACCGGGCCGGGTTCATCGTGAACGCCCTGCTGTTCCCGTACCTCAACAACGCGGTCAAGATGGTCCAGGAACACTACGCGTCGCTCGACGACATCGACGCCGCGATGAAGCTGGGCGGCGGCTACCCCATGGGCCCCTTCGAGCTCCTGGACGTCGTCGGCCTGGACGTGTCGTTGGCCATCGAGAAGGTTCTGCACCGCGAGTTCCGCGAGCCGGGCCTCGCACCCGCGCCGCTCCTGGAGCATCTGGTGGCCGCGGGCTGCCTCGGCCGCAAGACGGGCCGTGGCTTCCGCGAATATGCCCGGCGCTGACCCGGCCCCGGAGGGCCCGCCCGCCGCGCACGGTGTCGTGCGCGCCGGGCGGGCGGACTGGGGAGGGCTGCTCGAACCCTCGGGCGGTCCGCTCCCGCGGGCGCACTCAGCTGCACACATGCAGTACGTTCGGGTCATGCCCAAGGCCGCCAAGTCCTCACGTACGCCCGCTACGCCCGACGCTCCGGAGAGCGCCGCGGGCAGCCGTGCCGCCGCACAGCGGCTCAAGATGCGCCGCGAGCTCGCGGCCGCGGCCATGGAGCTGTTCGCGACCAAGGGGTACGAGGCCACGACGGTCGACGAGATCGCGGCCGCGGCCGGGGTGGCCCGGCGGACCTTCTTCCGCCACTTCCGCTCCAAGGAAGAGGCGATCTTCCCCGACCACGACGACACGTTGATCCGTGCGGAGGCCGTGCTCAACGCGGCGCCCGCGCACGAGCATCCGCTCGACACCGTGTGCCGCGGCATCAAGGAAGTCATGAAGATGTACGCGGCGTCGCCCGCCGTCTCCGTGGAGCGCTACCGCCTCACGCGCGAGGTCCCGACGCTGCGGGAGCGCGAGATCGCCTCCGTGGCGCGCTACGAGCGGCTGTTCACGCGCTATCTCCTGGGCCACTTCGACGAGCACGCCCACCACGACGGCAACGACGATCCGCTGCTCGCGGAGGTCGCGGCCTCCGCCGTCGTCACGGCCCACAACCACGTGCTGCGGCGGTGGCTGCGGGCCGGGGGCCAGGGGGACGTGGAGGGCCAGCTCGACCACGCCTTCGGCATCGTGCGGCGGACCTTCGGGACGGGCATCGGCGCCGGGCGCGACGCGGCCCCCTCGGGGGCGCCCGCGACCGTCTCGGACCGAGGTGAGGTCCTGGTGACCGTGGCCCGCACGGACGCGCCCCTCGACGAGATCATGCGCACCATCGAGAAGGCCCTGCGCACGCGCCCCTGATTCGTCCCGCACCACCCTTCCGCCCGCCCGCTCCCCTCCCGGGAGCGGGCGGGCGTCGTTACGCCTGCCCGGCGCACCCCTTCTGACCTGCAATGATCGATCATCGCTCAGATGAACCGAGGCAATGACAACTGAGTGAAATTGTTGGCACTGAGTGTCTTGCCGACTGGCACGCGGTGTCATACGTTGATGTTGTCCGGGCGGCCGGCGCACGGACACCACCCGTACGCCGGCTGTCCCCGCAAGCCTCGGCGAGCGCGCCCGGACGCCTGCGTCACAGGCACCTCCCGCGCCCCACCACGGCGCCGCCGCAGCACCACCTCCGCCGAACCGACGGCACCACCGCTTCGCACCTCCCGTAACCCCCGGGTCCGAGGCCCCCTCGCACCCGTCGAGCACCGAGCACCCACACCCCTCGAAGCACCCGGGCACCACGCCACGCACCACCCCGACGTACCCCTCAGAGCGCCCCCCACGGGGTGCCCTTCGCCGGAGGCAACCCATGCAGGAAATCCTGGACGCGATCCAATCGCCGGACACGTCGGCCGCCGACTTCGCCGCGCTGCCGCTGCCCGATTCGTACCGCGCCGTGACCGTGCACAAGGACGAGACCGAGCTGTTCGCGGGGCTCGCCACGCGCGACAAGGACCCGCGCAAGTCGCTGCACCTGGACGAGGTCCCGGTGCCCGAACTCGGCCCGGGCGAGGCCCTGGTGGCGGTGATGGCGTCGAGCGTGAACTACAACTCCGTGTGGACGTCGATCTTCGAGCCCCTGTCGACGTTCGGCTTCCTGGAGCGGTACGGCAAACTCAGCGACCTGACGAAGCGTCATGACCTGCCGTACCACGTCATCGGCTCCGACCTGGCGGGCGTCGTGCTGCGCACCGGGCCCGGCGTCAACGCCTGGCACCCCGGCGACGAGGTCGTCGCGCACTGCCTGTCCGTGGAACTGGAGTCCAGCGACGGGCACAACGACACGATGCTCGACCCGGAGCAGCGCATCTGGGGCTTCGAGACCAACTTCGGCGGGCTCGCCGAGATCGCCCTGGTGAAGTCCAACCAGCTCATGCCGAAGCCGGACCACCTGAGCTGGGAGGAGGCCGCCGCCCCCGGTCTGGTCAACTCCACCGCGTACCGGCAGCTCGTCTCGCGCAACGGCGCGGGCATGAAGCAGGGCGACAACGTGCTGATCTGGGGCGCGAGCGGCGGACTCGGGTCGTACGCCACGCAGTTCGCGCTCGCCGGGGGCGCCAACCCCATCTGCGTCGTCTCCAGCCCCCAGAAGGCGGAGATCTGCCGCGCCATGGGCGCCGAGGCCATCATCGACCGCAACGCCGAGGGCTACCGGTTCTGGAAGGACGAGCGCACCCAGGACCCCAAGGAGTGGAAGCGCTTCGGCAAGCGCATCCGCGAATTCACCGGTGGCGAGGACATCGACATCGTCTTCGAGCACCCCGGCCGGGAGACCTTCGGCGCCAGCGTCTACGTGACCCGCAAGGGCGGCACCATCACCACCTGCGCCTCCACCTCGGGCTACATGCACGAGTACGACAACCGCTACCTGTGGATGTCCCTGAAGCGCATCATCGGCTCGCACTTCGCCAACTACCGCGAGGCGTGGGAGGCCAACCGGCTCATCGCCAAGGGCAAGATCCACCCGACGCTCTCGAAGGTGTACCCCCTGGAGGAGACCGGGCAGGCCGCCTACGACGTGCACCGCAATCTGCACCAGGGCAAGGTCGGCGTCCTCGCGCTCGCGCCCGCCGAGGGCCTCGGCGTGCGCGACCCCGAGACGCGGGCGCGGCACATCGACGCCATCAACCGCTTCCGCAACGTCTGAGGACGCCGAGGTCATTGAGAACGGCGAGACCCCCGAGCACGCCGAGCACGCCGGGACCACTGAGGACACCAAGGACACCGAGGTTACGCACATGACGGAACGCCAGAAGGACCGGCCGTGGCTCATGCGGACGTACGCCGGGCACTCCACGGCAGAGGCGTCGAACGAGCTCTACCGGCGCAACCTGGCCAAGGGCCAGACGGGCCTCTCGGTCGCGTTCGACCTGCCGACCCAGACCGGCTACGACCCGGACCACATCCTCGCGCGCGGGGAGGTGGGCCGGGTCGGCGTCCCCGTATCGCACCTCGGCGACATGCGGCGGCTGTTCCAGGACATCCCCCTGGAGCAGATGAACACCTCCATGACGATCAACGCGACGGCCATGTGGCTGCTCGCGCTCTACCAGGTCGTCGCGGAGGAGCAGGGCGTCGACATCACCACGCTCCAGGGGACGACGCAGAACGACATCGTCAAGGAGTACCTGTCGCGCGGCACCCATGTGTTCCCGCCGGGACCGAGCCTGCGGCTCACCACCGACATGATCACGTACACCGTGGCGCACATCCCCAAGTGGAACCCGATCAACATCTGCAGCTATCACCTCCAGGAGGCGGGGGCCACGCCGGTGCAGGAGGTCGCGTACGCGATGAGCACGGCGATCGCCGTCCTCGACGCGGTGCGCGCCTCCGGGCAGGTGCCGGAGGAGAAGTTCGGTGACGTCGTCGCGCGCATCTCGTTCTTCGTGAACGCGGGCGTGCGGTTCATCGAGGAGATGTGCAAGATGCGCGCGTTCGGCCGCATCTGGGACCAGGTCACGCGCGAGCGCTACGGCATCACCAACCCCAAGCAGCGGCGCTTCCGCTACGGCGTGCAGGTGAATTCGCTCGGCCTGACCGAGGCCCAGCCGGAGAACAACGTCCAGCGCATCGTCCTGGAGATGCTCGCCGTCACGCTCTCCAAGGACGCCCGCGCGCGGGCCGTGCAGCTCCCGGCCTGGAACGAGGCCCTCGGCCTGCCCCGGCCCTGGGACCAGCAGTGGTCACTGCGCATCCAGCAGGTCCTCGCGCACGAGTCGGACCTCCTGGAGTACGAGGACATCTTCGCGGGCTCGCACGTCGTCGAGGCCAAGGTCGACGCGCTCGTCGAGGCGTCCCTGGAGGAGATGGACCGCATCGAGCAGATGGGCGGCGCGATGGCGGCCGTCGAGTCCGGCTATCTGAAGGCGCAGCTGGTGTCCTCGCACGCGGAGCGGCGCGCGCGGATCGAGGCGGGCGACGAGAAGATCGTGGGCGTGAACGTCTTCGAGGCGACGGAGCCGAGCCCGCTCACGGCCGACCTGGACACGGCGATCATGACGGTCGACCCGGCGGTCGAGGCGCGCGTCGTGACCGCGGTGCGCGACTGGCGCGCCACGCGGCAGGAGTCCTCCGACCGGCAGGGCGGCGGCGACCCGTTCCACTTCCCGACCGTCCAGCAGACCATCGACCGGCTCAAGGAGGTCGCGCAGGGCACCGGCAACCTCATGGAGGCCACCCTGGAGTGCGCCCGCGCCGGTGTCACGACCGGCGAGTGGGCGGGGGCCCTGCGGGAGGTCTTCGGCGAGTTCCGGGCGCCCACGGGGGTCTCCGGGGCGCCGCTCGCGGTCACCGCGGAGGCGGGCACGCCGCTCGCCCTGGTCCGCGAGAAGGTCGAGAAGACGGCCGCGGACATGGGCACCGGCAAGCTCCGCTTCCTGGTGGGCAAGCCCGGCCTCGACGGGCACTCCAACGGCGCCGAGCAGATCGCGGTCCGCGCCCGTGACGCCGGCTTCGAGGTCGTGTACCAGGGCATCCGGCTCACCCCCGAGCAGATCGTCGACGCGGCGCTCGCGGAGGACGTGCACGCGGTGGGCCTGTCGATCCTCTCCGGCTCGCACGCGCAGCTCGTGCCGGACGTCCTGACCAGGCTGCGCGCCGCCGGTGCGCACGACATCCCCGTCATCGCCGGCGGCATCATCCCCAGCAGTGACGCCGAGGACCTGAGGGCGGCGGGCGTGGCCGCCGTCTTCACCCCCAAGGACTTCGGCATCACGGAGATCATCGGCCGTATCGTCGACGAGATCCGCACAGCGAACCACCTCGACCCCCTGGAGGTCCCCGCATGACCCGCCCGTCGCCCGCCACCACCCCTCCCACGAGCGGCTCCGCCGCGCACCTTCCCGAGATCAACCGCCTTCGCCCGCGCCGCTCCTGTCTCGCGGTGCCCGGGAGCAACCCCCGCTTCCTGGAGAAGGCCCAGGGCCTCCCCGCCGACCAGGTCTTCCTCGACCTGGAGGACGCCTGCGCGCCGCTCGCCAAGCCGGAGGCACGGCACACGATCGTCAAGTTCCTCAACGAGGGCGACTGGACGGGCAAGACGCGCGTGGTGCGCGTCAACGACTGGACCACCGAGTGGACGTACCGCGACGTCGTGACCGTCGTCGAGGGCGCGGGCCAGAACCTCGACTGCATCATGCTGCCCAAGGTCCAGGACGCCCAGCAGGTCGTGGCCCTTGACCTGCTGCTCACGCAGATCGAGAAGACGATGGGCTTCGAGGTCGGGCGCATCGGCATTGAGGCGCAGATCGAGAACGCGAAGGGTCTGGTCAATGTTGACGAGATCGCCGGTGCCTCGTCACGACTTGAGACGATCATCTTCGGCCCTGCCGACTTCATGGCGTCGATCAACATGAAGTCGCTCGTCGTGGGCATGCAGCCGCCCGGCTACCCGGCGGACGCGTACCACTACATCCTGATGCGCATCCTGATGGCCGCCCGCACCCACGACCTCCAGGCGATCGACGGCCCCTTCCTCCAGATCAAGAACATCGACGGCTACCGCGAGGTGGCCGGGCGCGCCGCGGCCCTCGGCTTCGACGGCAAGTGGGTGCTGCACCCCGGCCAGGTGGAGGCCGCCAACGAGGTGTTCTCGCCGTCCCAGGAGGACTACGACCACGCCGAGCTGATCCTCGACGCGTACGCGTACTACACCTCCGAGGCGGGCGGCAAGAAGGGCTCGGCGATGCTCGGCGACGAGATGATCGACGAGGCGAGCCGGAAGATGGCGCTCGTCATCTCCGGGAAGGGCCGTGCGGCGGGGATGCGGCGCACGTCGGTGTTCGAAGCTCCGGAGGCGTGAGGGACATGCAGTTCGGCCGTACCTACGAAGAGTTCGAAGTCGGCGCCGTCTACAAGCACTGGCCCGGCAAGACGGTCACCGAGTACGACGACCACCTGTTCTGTCTGCTCACCATGAACCACCACCCGCTGCACATGGACAGCAACTACGCGGAGAAGACGACGGACTTCGGGAAGAACGTCGTCGTGGGCAACTACGTCTACTCGCTGCTGCTCGGCATGTCCGTGCCGGACGTGTCGGGCAAGGCGATCGCGAACCTGGAGGTCGAGTCGCTCAAGCACGTGGCGCCGACCTTCCACGGCGACACCATCTACGGCGAGACGACGGTCCTCGACAAGACGCCGTCGAAGTCGAAGTCGGACCGCGGCATCGTCCACGTGGAGACCAAGGGCTACAAGCAGGACGGCACCCTGGTGTGCGTGTTCCGCCGCAAGGTGATGGTGCCGACCGAGACGTACATCAAGGAGCGCGGCGGCGAGCAGCCCGGCCGCCCGGAGCCGAAGAGCCAGGAGAAGTAGCCATGTCCCGACTCGCCCAGACCGCGGGCCTCACGGATGTCCAGCGGGAAATCCTGTCCACCGTCCGTGACTTCGTCGACAAAGAGATCCTCCCGGTCGCGACGGACCTCGAGCACCGCGACGAGTATCCGCAGCGGATCGTGGACGGGCTCAAGGAGTTGGGCCTGTTCGGCCTGATGATTCCCGAGGAGTACGGCGGCCTGGGCGAGTCGCTCCTGACGTACGCGCTGTGCGTGGAGGAGATAGCGCGCGGCTGGATGTCGGTGTCCGGCATCATCAACACCCACTTCATCGTGGCGTACATGCTCAAGCAGCACGGCACGCGGGAGCAGAAGGAGTACTTCCTGCCGCGGATGGCGCTCGGCGAGGTCCGCGGGGCGTTCTCCATGTCGGAGCCGGCGCTCGGCTCGGACGTGTCGGCGATCACGTCGAAGGCGGTCAAGGACGGCGACGAGTACGTCCTGAACGGTCAGAAGATGTGGTTGACGAACGGCGGTACGTCAACGCTCGTGGCCGTACTCGTCAGAAGTGACGAAGGCCACCCCGAGGGCACGGCCCCGCACAAGTCGATGACGACCTTCCTGGTGGAGAAGGAGCCGGGGTTCGGTGAGGTGCGCCCCGGCCTGACCATCCCGGGCAAGATCGACAAGATGGGCTACAAGGGTGTCGATACCACCGAGCTGGTCATGGATGACCTGCGCATTCCAGCCAATCGCGTACTCGGCGGGACCACCGGCCGGGGGTTTTACCAAATGATGGACGGCGTCGAGGTCGGCCGTGTGAATGTGGCGGCGCGTGGTTGCGGCGTCGCTCAGCGTGCCTTCGAACTCGGTGTCTCCTATGCCCAGCAACGGCACACTTTCGGCAAGCCGATCGCACAGCACCAGGCAATTCAGTTCAAGCTCGCGGAGATGGCTACCAAGGTCGAGGCCGCCCATGCGATGATGGTAAACGCAGCACGCAAAAAGGACTCCGGGGAGCGAAACGACCTCGAAGCAGGGATGGCGAAGTACCTGGCGTCCGAATACTGCAAGGAAGTCGTGGAGGACGCGTTCCGGATCCACGGCGGTTACGGCTTCTCGAAGGAGTACGAGATCGAGCGCCTGTACCGAGAGGCGCCCATGCTGCTGATCGGTGAAGGAACCGCCGAGATCCAGAAAATGATCATTGGCCGACGACTCCTCGAAGAGTATCGACTTCAGGGCTGAATGCCCGGTTTGGGGCGGTTTCTTCGAGATCTAATCGAGAAGAAGATCACACCCAGTCAGCACGCGCGGGCGGCCGACTCGGCTTCCTGGCTTGCCCAGTTGTGGCTCGCAACCGATACGATCCCGGGAAAGCCGCCGTCCCCCCGTATGCAGTGCGGCATCATCCGCTACGAAGGTCATCCATGCCCCACAGCCAAACCTCTGCACCTCGCGACAGCCTGGCTGGTGTACGCCTCGCGCGCGGAGCATCGCCGTGGCTCCTGCCGACCGTCGCCACCGCGGCACTCAGCCTGGCCCGGTCCCGCCGGTCCAAGGGCGCCGCGGCCCTCGCCGTACCGACCACCGCACTCGCCGCGGGCATGCTGTGGTTCTTCCGCGACCCCGAGCGCGAGATCACCCAGGGCAGGGTGATCTCCCCGGCCGACGGCGTCGTGCAGAGCATCATGCCGTGGAAGGACGGGCGCACCCGCGTCGCGATCTTCATGAGCCCGCTCAACGTGCACGTCAACCGCGCGCCCCTGGCCGGCACGGTGACGTCCGTCGAGCACATCCCCGGCGGTTTCGTCCCGGCGTTCAACAAGGAGAGCGAGAACAACGAGCGCGTTGTCTGGCACTTCGACACCGAGCTCGGCGACATCGAGATGATCCAGATCGCGGGCGCGGTGGCCCGGCGCATCGTGCCGTACGTGCCGCAGGGCACGAAGGTGGAGCAGGGTGAGCGGATCGGGCTGATCCGCTTCGGCTCGCGCGTCGACATCTATCTGCCCGAGGGCGTCGAGGTGGATGTCGAGGTCGGTCAGAAGACCGTGGCTGGGGTGACTCGCATTGACCGTGACTGATCCAGAGGCGCAGACGGGCGGCTGGGTGCCCGAGGCCGTCGACGCGGTGGACGACGCCGACGAGGACATGCCGCTGTCGCTGCGCCTGTCAATAGCGGACACCCTCACGCTCGGCAACGCCACGTGCGGGTTCATGGCGGTCTACTTCACGACCACCGGCATCCTCATCCCGCACCTCACGGGCAGTGACGAGTCGGGCATGGCCCGGCACAGCGCGGCCACGGCCGTGATCCTGATGCTCTGCGCCGCGGTCTTCGACCTGTTCGACGGCCTCGTCGCGCGCAAGCTGCGGTCCTCGCCGATGGGCGCGGAGCTGGACAACCTCTCGGACCTGATCAGCTTCGGGCTCGCGCCCGCGTACTTCGTGCTCGTGTACGGGATGGTCGCCGACGACGCGCACCAGCGGGTCGCGGCGGTGGGCGCGATCGTGGTGCTCCTGGCGGTGGTGCTGCGGCTTGCGAGATTCTCGTGTGTGACGCTCCGTGACGGAGTGTTCCAGGGGATGCCCTCGCCCTTCGGGGCGCTGACGGTCGTCTCGATCGTGCTCCTGGAGCTGCCCTTCGTGGCCACGCTCCTCGCGATCATCGGTACGGCGTGGCTGATGGTCAGCCGCGTCGAGTACCCGAAGCCGCGCGGTCCCCTGGCGGTGGCCATGCTGGCGTGGATCGTCTCCGCGATGGGGCTGCTCGCGGCGTGGGCCTTCGACGCGCCGGGCGGGCAGCTGCTGCTCCAGACGGGCTGCGCGCTCCAGCTGGTGCTCGGGGCCGTGATCCCGCTCTTCGCCACGGCTCGCCGGGTGAACAACTTCCGGGACAACCGGCGCGAGGCCCGAGCGGCACAGCTGCCGTAGCCTCCCGCGACCGACCCGAGCCGGGTGGGCCTGAACCTCGTGGTTCGGGCCCACCCGGCTTTTCGCTGCCCGCACGCACGGGCCCGGCCGGGACGCCGGGGCTCCGGGACGGTCAGCGCAGATAGTCCCGGGCGATGCCCTCCGCCAGGCGCTCCAGGAGCGGGCCCGCCTCGGCCACGCAGCGGGCGACGTCCGGCTCGATGTCCGTCAGGGCGTACGCGCGGCGGATGCCCGCCGTGCCGAGGGAGGTCGGCGGCAGGGCCAGGCGCCCGCAGACGGCGATGACCTCGACCCCGGCCGCGCGGGCCGCGGCGGCGACCCCGGCGGGCGCCTTGCCGTGGAGGGTCTGCTCGTCGAGGGAGCCCTCGCCGGTGATGACGAGCTGCGCCCCGGCCAGGGCGGGCGCGAAGCCCAGGACGTCCAGCATGACCTCGATGCCGGGCCGGAAGGACGCGCCGAGCCCGACGAGGGCACCGAAGCCGATGCCGCCCGCGGCCCCCGCGCCCGGCGCCTCGGCGAGCTCCAGGGCCCGCGGCCCGGGGCCCGGCCCCGCGGACCGGGCGAGCACCCGTGCGAAGTGCGCGAGCGCGGCGTCGAGCGCCGCCACGTCCTCGGGGGACGCCCCCTTCTGCGGGCCGTACACCGCGGGGGCGCCCTTGGGGCCCGTCAGCGGATTGTCGACGTCGCTGGCGAGGACGATCTCGGTGTCCTTCAGACGCGGGTCGAGCCCGGACAGATCGGCGCTCTCCAGGTCGCGCAGCGGCCCGCCGCCCGGGGCGACCGGCTGCCCGGCCGCGTCCAGGAACCGGCCGCCGAGCGCGGCCAGCATGCCCGCGCCGCCGTCCGTGGTGGCGCTGCCGCCGACCCCGAAGACGAGGGTGCGCGCGCCCGCGTCCAGGGCGGCGCGGATCAGCTCGCCCGTGCCGTACGTCGACGCGGTGAGCGGCGCGAAGACGCCCTCGGGCAGTCGCTGCAGGCCCGACGCCTCGGCCATCTCCACGACCGCCGTGCCGTCGCGCAGCGCGTACGCCGCCGTGACCTCGTCGCCGAGCGGCCCGGTGACCCGGGCCTCGCGGCGCTCGAACCCGGCCGCGACGGCCGCGTCGACCGTGCCGTCGCCCCCGTCCGCCACGGGCAGGGCGCGCACCGACAGGTCGGGCACGACGCGGCGCAGGCCCGCCGTCACGCGCTGCGCGACCTCGACGGCCGTGAGCGACCCCTTGAACTTGTCCGCGGCGATCAGCACATGTCCGCGGTCGTGACCGCGCCCCGTCTCACGGCCCCCGTCGTGAGCTGTCGTCCCTGCGTCCGCCACCTTGCGTTCCCCTTGCTTCCGGCCTTGCCCGCGGCAAGGCAGTCGCGCCGCTGCGACCATAACCGCAGGAAGGGCCCCCTGCCCATGGTCAGCTGGGCGCAAGGACGGCGCGTCAGCCGGAAAAAGCGGTGTGTACCGCTCCATAGTGGGGCGTCATGAGCACGGAAGTGATCGATCAGCCGCTCCCCGACGGGACCCCCGGCGGCCCGCCGGACCCGCCCTCTCCGCCCGGCTCCGCCCCCGACAGCTCTCCCGACTTCAGCGTCGTCGGCATCGGCGCCCTCGTCGTCCTCGGCGTCGTCGCCTGGGCGGCCATCGGCAAGACGTCCTTCGAGAACACGACCGGCTCCGCCCTCTCCTGGGTCCTGGACAACTTCGCCTGGCTCTTCGTGATCGCGGCCGATGTCTTCCTGGTCCTGTGCGTGCTGCTCGCGTTCGGCCGCTTCGGCCGGATCCGGCTCGGCGCCGACGACTCCGAGCCGGAGTTCACGAGTCTCGCCTGGATCGCGATGATGTTCAGCGCGGGCATGGGCATCGGCCTGATGTTCTACGGCGTCGGGGAGCCGCTCACGCACTACCTCGATCCGCCGCCCGCCTCCGGCGTCGAGGCGCGCACCGGGGGCGCCGCCCGCGTCGCGTTCGAGTACTCCTTCTTCCACTGGACCCTGACGCCGTGGGCGATCTACGGCATCGCGGGCCTCGCGCTCGCGTACGCGGGCTTCCGCAAGGGCCGCGGGAACCGGCTCAGTTCGGTCTTCGTACCGCTGATCGGCGAGGCGCGGGCGGCGGGCTGGCCCGGCCGGATCATCGATCTGCTCGCCGTCTTCGCGACCGTCTTCGGCACCGCCACGAGCCTCGGCGTGGGCGCGCTCCAGGTCTCCACGGGGCTGCATCTGACCGCGGGCGCCGAGGACAGCACCACCCTCCAGCTGATCATCATCGCCTCGCTCGGCGCGGCCTTCGTGCTGTCCGCCTTCTCCGGGGTGCACCGCGGCGTGAAGTGGCTCAGCACGCTCAACCTCGGGCTCGCCGCCCTCCTGATGCTGTTCGTCTTCGTGCTCGGCCCGACGGTGTTCATCCTGGACGCGATCCCGGCGAGCGTCGGCGGCTTCCTGCACCAGCTCCTGCCGATGGCCACGCGCACCGGCGCCTTCACCGACAGCACCTGGCTCGGCGCCTGGACGATCTTCTACTGGGCGTGGTGGCTGTCGTGGGCGCCGTTCGTCGGCACGTTCATCGCGCGCATCTCCCACGGCCGGACGATCCGGGAGTTCCTCATCGGCGTGCTGCTCGTGCCGAGCGGGGCGACCGTCGTGTGGTTCTGCGTGATGGGCGGCACCGGCATCCGGCTCGACACGACCGGGGCGGTGGACATGGCGGCCAAGGCCAAGGAGGGCGCCGAGGCGTCCCTGTTCGCCATGCTGGACGGGCTGCCGCTGACCACGGTCACCTCGTGGGTGGCGATGGTCCTCGTCATGACGTACTTCATCACCAGCGCCGACTCCGCCTCGCTCGTGATGGGCTCGCTCAGCAGCCGCGGCTCGCTGCACCCGCCCACCTGGCTCGTCGTCACCTGGGGCGCGCTGATGTCGGCGGTGGCCGCCGTGCTGCTCGTCGCGGGCGGCCTCAAGTCCCTGCAGAGCGCGACGATCCTGGTGGCCCTGCCGTTCGTCGTCGTCATGCTGGCGCTGTGCTGGGCGCTCCTGAAGGAGCTGAGGGTGGACCCGGGGGCGGGGCCCGCCCGGCACACCGCGCTGCACGGCCTGCGGGACGCGGTGCGGGCCATGGTCGGCGACGCCCTGACCTCGCAGTCGACCGACCGCCACCCCAGGCTCCGCCGGATCGCCAGGTCCCGGGGCAGGTCGGACGAGTGAGGCCGCGCCGGGGCCGGGTGCGAGGCCCCTCGGGGGCCCGCCGCGCGAGGCTACCCTTCCCTCCGTGACGACTCTCGATTACGCCGCCTACATCGCCGGCCTGCCGCGTGTCCTCGCCGGAGCCGCCGCCGTCATCCGCGACCCGGCGGGCCGCGTGCTGCTCGTCGAGCCCAACTACCGCGAGAAGTGGGCGCTTCCGGACGGCGGGGTCGAGTCGGCCGACGGCGAGACGCCCCGGCAGGGCGCACGCCGCGAGACCGCCGAGGAGGTCGGCCTGGACATCGAGCTCGGCGGCCTCCTCGTGGTCGACTGGGTGCCGGGCACGGACGAACGGCCGCCGCTGGTGGCGTTCCTGTACGACGGCGGGGTGCTCCCCGACGAGCGGTTCGCGGCCATCCGGATCCAGGAGGAGGAGCTGCTGTCCTGGCGCCTGGTGGCACCCGGGGACCTGGAGTCGTACCTCTCGGTGCCGCTCGCGCGCCGGCTGCGGGTCGCGCTGGACGTGCTGGCGGCGGGCGGCGGCGCGGCGGAGCTGGAGGACGGGCGCCGGGTCGGCTGAGCCGCACCGGGCTGGCTGGGCCGCACCGGGTCGGCTGGGCCGCACCGGCCCGCGCGGGCACCGGCTCTCGGCGCGCGGCCGTCGGCGAAGCCAGCGAGAGTCGTAGGAGAAGCGGCGCGAGCCGTGGGAGAAGCGGCGCGAGCCGAACGGTGCGTGCCGGGCCCGAGGACGGAGCATGCCGATGACAGCGCAGCCGGAGCCGCGCGGGCCACGCGTCCGCACGCACACCTGGGAGCCGCCGGTGCCCTGGGCCGAGGCGGGGGACGTGAGCGGTCCGGAGCTGCTGCGGAAGATCCTCGCCGGGGAGCTGCCGGAGCCGCCCCTGGGCTCGACCCTCGACTACCACCTGGTCGGCTACGGCGAGGGCACGGCGGTGTTCGAGATCGACCCGGGCGAGCACCTCCTGAACCCCATGGGGACGGTGCACGGGGGCGTCCTGGCCACGCTGCTCGACTCCGCCCTGGGCTGTGCCGTCGCGACCCTGTTGCCGCCGGGCCGGGCCTACACCACGACCCAGCTCAGCGTGAACTTCGTCCGCCCGGTGTTCGCGGATTCGCCGCGCCTGCGCTGTGACGCGAGGGCCCTGCACGTCGGCAGGACCACGGCCACGGCCGAGGCCCGCGTCGTCGGCTCCGCCGACGGCAAGCTGCACGCCCACGCCACGACGACCTGCGCGGTCTTCGCGGCACCGCGCCCGGAGGGAGCCGCGTCATGAGCCGCACGACCGTCGTCAACCTCAAGGGGCACCGGGAGGACCCTGACTACGCCGACGTCGTCTACGTGGGCCGGGCCATGCACCGGGGCGGCTGGCACCTGAAGGGCTCTCCGCTCGCCAGCCCCTTCAGGCCCGGCAAGGACGGGACGCGGGAGGAGGTCGTGGCCATGTACCGCGACCATCTGCTCAGCCGCCCGGACCTGCTCGCGCTGCTGCCCGAGCTGCGGGGGCGCCGCCTCGGCTGCTGGTGCGTGCCGGAGCCCTGCCACGCCGAGGTGATCGCGGAGCTCGCCGACGCGGGGGCCGGTGCGGACTGAGGCACCGGAGGCCGCGGTTCAGAACAGGGCGGTCCCGCTCTCCAGCTCCAGGAGCCGCCGCTTGCGGTCGAGGCCGCCGCCGTAGCCGGTCAGGCCGCCGCCCGCGCCGATGACGCGGTGGCACGGCACGATGACGCCGATGGGGTTCTTGCCGTTGGCCAGGCCGACGGCGCGGGACGCGGCGGGCTTGCCCAGGGCGTCGGCGAGCTCCCCGTAGGTACGGGTCTGCCCGTACGGGATCTTCAGGAGCTGCTGCCAGACGGACTGCTGGAACGGCGTGCCGTCCAGGCGCAGCGGCAGGTCGAACCGGGTCAGCTCGCCCGCGAAGTAGGCCGTGAGCTGCTCGGTCGCCGCGTCGAAGCCGTCGGGGTCGCGGTCACCGAAGGTCTCCTCGGCGGGACGGTGGCGCTGCTCGGTCATGTACAGGCCGCTGAGGGTGCCGTCGGTGGCGACGAGGGTGAGCGGCCCGTAGGGGCTGTCGATGACGGTGTGCGTACGGTGCATGGCGGTCAATCCCAGGTCTCAGGGGTCTCAGGGGTCTCAGGGGTCTTGGCGGTCTCAGAGGTCTCGGCAGGGCGCGAAGGGCTTCAGGGCACGGGGATGTGGTTGATGGCGTGGTCGTCCGTCGCCCACAGGTACTGGACGGCGTACGCCCGCCAGGGGCGCCAGGCCGCCGCGCGGGCGGTGAGCGCGGCGGGCGTGTACGGCAGCCCGAGGCACTGGGCGGCGCGGCGGACGCCGAGGTCGGACGGCAGGAAGGCGTCGGGGTCGCCGAGCGCCCGCATCGCGATGACCTCGGTGGTCCAGGGGCCGAAGCCCGGCAGCGCGGCGAGCTGGGCGCGGGCCCGCTCCCAGTCGTTCTCCACGCCGAGCCGGAGCGTGCCGTCGGCGAGGTGGCGTACGAGGGTCATGAGGGTGGCGCGGCGGCTGCGGGGCAGCGCGAGGGAGTCGGGGTCGAGCGCGGCGAGCGCGGCGGGGGCCGGGAACAGGTGGGTGAGGCCGCCCTCGGGGTCCTCGACCGGCTCGCCGTGCGCGGTGACCAGGCGCGCGGCGTGGGTGCGGGCGGCGGCCGTGGACACCTGCTGGCCGAGCACCGCGCGGACCGCGAACTCGGCCTCGTCCACGGTGCGCGGCACGCGCCGCCCCGGCGCCTTGTCGACGAGGGGCGCGAGCAGCGGGTCGGCGCGCAGCTGGCCGTCCACGGCGACGGGGTCGGCGTCCAGGTCGAGGAGCCTGCGGCAGCGGCTGATGGCGAGGGTCAGGTCGCGCGGGTCGGTGAGGGTGAGGCGGCAGCCGATGTGGTCGGGGTGCGGGGTGAGCGCGACGACGCCGTGCCCGTACGGCAGGCGCAGGGTGCGGCGGTACGCGCCCTCGTGCCACTCCTCGACGCCGGGTACGGCGGTCGCGATGAGGTGGCCGAAGAGGTTGTCGGGGTTGAGCGGGGACCGGAACGGCAGCCGCAGCGAGAGCGTGCCGTGGGCGGCGGGCACCTGCCCGCCGGGGCCGCGGCCCCGGCGGGCGGCGCGGGTGCGCAGCTCGCCCGGGGCGAGCGCGAAGACCTCGCGGACGGTGTCGTTGAACGTGCGGATGGAGGAGAAGCCCGCGGCGAAGGCGATCTGCGCCATGGGCAGCGTGGTCGTCTCGATGAGCAGCCGCGCGGTCTGGGCGCGCTGGGCGCGGGCGAGCGCGAGGGGCCCGGCGCCGAGCTCGGCCAGGAGCTGGCGCTCGACCTGGCGGGTGCTGTAGCCGAGACGTGCGGCGAGGCCGGGCACGCCGTCGCGGTCGACGACGCCGTCGCCGATGAGGCGCATGGCGCGGGCGACGAGGTCGGCGCGCTGGTTCCACTCGGGTGAGCCCGGGCTGCTGTCGGGGCGGCACCGCTTGCAGGCGCGGAACCCGGCCTGCTGGCAGGCGGCGGCGCTCGGGTAGAACGTCATGTTCTCGGGCTTGGGCGGCACGACGGGGCAGCTGGGGCGGCAGTAGATCCGGGTGGTCAGGACGGCGGTGAAGAACCATCCGTCGAACCGGTCGTCCTTGGACTGCACGGCCCGCACGCAGCGGTCGAAGTCCCCGTGCATCCCCGTGGGCGCGGCTGTCGCCGGGGTGTCCCGCGTCTGCGGTGCCGGGCGCGGCTCGGCGGGCGTACGCGGCTCGGATGCGCTGGGCGTCACGGTGGGCATGGCTCAAGGATCGGCGATCGCCGCCCCCGGGGCTGGCGGGAATCCGACATCAGCCTTCGGCGGCCAGCGCTTCCTCGAAGGCCCGGTACGCCGCCGCGTCGAAGAGGACGAACCGCACCTCGCTCACCTCCGGGTGTGCGGCCAGGGCCTCGCGCACCGCGTGGACGGCGATGCGGGCGGCATCCGCCAGCGGCCAGCGGTACGCGCCCGTCGAGATCGCCGGGAAGGCCACCGTGCGGGCGCCGAGTCCGGCCGCGGTCCGCAGGGACGCGCGGTAGCAGGAGGCGAGCAGCGCGGAGCGGTCCTCGGTCGCCGACCAGACGGGTCCGACGGTGTGGATGACGTGCGCGGCGGCCAGCTTCCCCGCCGTCGTGGCCACCGCCTCGCCGGTCGCGAGGCCCTTGCCGTAGTGGGCGGCGCGCAGGCGGCGGCAGGCGGCGAGGATCTCGGGGCCGCCCCGGCGGTGGATGGCGCCGTCGACGCCGCCTCCGCCGAGGAGCGAGGAGTTCGCCGCGTTCACGACGGCGTCGGCGTGCTGCTCGGTGATGTCGCCCTGGACGAGTGTGACGCGGGCGGTCATGAGGTCGCGTCCTGGTGTCGGAGCCGCTTCCAGACGGCCTTCGCGGCGTTGTGCCCGGACATGCCGTGCACGCCGGGTCCCGGGGGTGTCGCGGACGAGCAGAGGAACACGGCCGGGTGCCGGGTGCGGTACGGGAACGCGGTGAGCCGGGGCCTGAGCAGGAGTTGCAGCCCGCTGGCGGCGCCGCAGGCGATGTCGCCGCCCACGTAGTTGGCGTTGCGCGTGGCGAGTTGGGGCGGGCCCGCGGTGGCGCGGGCCAGGACGCGGTCGCGGAAGCCGGGCGCGAAGCGCTCCAGCTGCCGCTCGACGGCGTCGGTGAGGTCGCCCTGCCAGCCGTTGGGCACGTGCCCGTACGCCCAGAAGACCTCCTTGCCCTCGGGGGCGCGGGTGGGGTCGGCGACGCCGGGCTGGACGGTGATGAGGAACGGCGTGTCGGGGGCCCGGCCCTCGCGCGAGGCGGCCCGCAGCGCGGTGCCGATCTCCTGGCTCGTGGCCCCGAGCTGCACGGTGCCTGCCCGGCGCGGCGCTTCGGCGGTCCAGGGCACGGGGCCGTCGAGCGCGTAGTCGATCTTGAAGACACCGGCGCCGTACCGGTACGCGTCGTAGTAGCGGCCGAGTCCGGCGATGCGGGCGAGCGCGGTGGGTGAGGTGTCGAAGACGTAGGCGCGCGCGGGCGGCAGGTCGTCGAGGCGCTTGACCTCGTAGTCGGTGTGGACGCCGCCGCCGAGGTCCTTGAGGTGGGCGGCGAGCGCGTCGGAGATGGCTTGGGAGCCGCCGCGGGCGACGGGCCAGCCGCGCGCGTGGGCGGCGAGGGCGAAGACCATGCCGACGGCGGTCGTCGCGAAGCCGTTGAGGGGCGCGATGACGTGGGCGACGAGCCCGGCGAACAGCGCGCGCGCCCGGTCGTCCCGGAACCGCCGGAGCAGCCACGTCGACGGCGGGAGCCCCTGGAGCCCGAACCGGGCGAGCAGCACGGGGTCGCGCGGCAGGGCGGTCAGGGGCAGGGACATGAAGTCCCGCACCAGGGTGTCCCAGTGCGGCAGGAAGGGCTCGACCAGGCGCCGGTAGGTGCCGGCGTCGCGGGGGCCGAAGGAGGCCGCCGTCTCGGCGACGGAGCGCGCGAGCACGGCGGCGCTGCCGTCGGGGAACGGGTGGGCCATGGGCAGCGGTGCGTGCAGCCACCGCAGGCCGTACCGCTCCAGGGGCAGGGCGCGGAACGCCGGGGAGTTGATGCCCAGGGGGTGCGCGGCCGAGCAGGGGTCGTGCCGGAAGCCCGGCAGGGTGAGCTCCTCGGTGCGGGCGCCGCCGCCGACGGTGCCCCTGGCCTCGAAGACGGCCACCGAGCAGCCTCGGCGGGCCAGCTCAACGGCGGCGGTCAGACCGTTCGGACCCGCTCCCACGACGACGGCATCGAGCATCGACGGCACCTTCGGACTCCTTCGTCAGCCGGTGGCCAGTGCCGCACAGGATATGCCGGAGGACCGGCGGGACCCCGGCCGCGGGCCCTCGCGGCAGGGCGGGGCGGTCAGGCCCCGGCCGCCAGCGCGTCCGCGACCCGGCGGGCCGTGGCCGCGTCCCGGGCGGCCGTGAACGGCAGCGCGTTGCCCCCGGTGATGGCGAAGGGCACGCCCTCGCGGGTGAGGTGGGCGCCGCCCGCCTCCTCGACCAGGAGCAGGCCCGCCGCGTGGTCCCAGGCCAGCTCCCAGGTGAACGCGACGGCGTCGAGCTCGCCGCGCGCCACCGCCAGGTACTCCAGGCCCGCGGAGCCGCACGGGCGGGCCGCGAAGCCGTCGGTGAACACGCCGAGCAGGGCGTGCTTCTGGTCGTCGGTGGTGAAGTCCGGGTGGGAGGTGGCGACGGTGAGGGGGCGGCCGGGCTCGGGGGTCCCGGCGCGCAGCGGCGCGCCGTTCAGCGTCGCGCCCCTGCCGCGGACGGCCACCGCGCACTGGTCGAGCGCCGGGGCGTACGTCCAGGAGGCCAGGACCACGCCGTCCAGGGCGAGGGCGACCAGGGTGCAGAAGCCGGCGTCGCCGCGGACGAACTGGCGTGTCCCGTCGACGGGATCGACGATCCACACCGGGGCGCCCTCGGCTATCGCCTCGTACGTCGACGGGTCGGCGTGCACCGCCTCCTCGCCGACGACGACGGAGCCGGGCAGGAGCGCCGTGAGCTCGCGGGTGAGGAACTCCTCCGCCAGGCGGTCGGCGACGGTCACCAGGTCGTGCGGGCCGCTCTTCTGGACCACCTCGTCCTCGGCGAGCTGCCGGAACCGCGGAGTGATCTCCGCGGCGGCGGCGTCGCGGATCACGCGCTCCACGTCGGCGGCCTGACGTGCGAGAAAGTCGTCGATGCTTTCCTTGATTTCCTGCGTTTCGATCATGCCTCCATGAGAGCACGCGCCACTGACATCCCGTGCGGAGGGGGTGAACAAAGGGTGGAATCAGGATGAAATCGCCCGACGCCGACCCGCATCCCGGTCGACGGCGGACCGGCGGCGGCCCCGGCGGGATCCGGCCTCACCGCCCCACGGCGTACCCCTGCATCCCCCGGGGGTTCGCGGCCGCCGAGAGCACCCCGGTGCGCGGGTCCCGCGCCACCGCGCACAGCCGCCCCTCCGACCACGACTCCCCCACGGTCACGTCGTGCCCCCGCAGGCGCAGCTCCTCGACGACGGCCGGGTCCGTGCGGGACTCCACGGTGACGCTGCCGGGGCGCATCCCGCGCGGGTAGAAGGAGCCGGGGAAGGAGTCGTTGTGCCAGTTCGGGGCGTCGATGGCGCCCTGGAGGTCGAGGCCGCCGCGCACGGTCGCGCGCAGGGCGACGGCCAGGAAGAAGTGCAGCTGCCACTGGTCCTGCTGGTCGCCGCCGGGCGTGCCGAAGGCCAGGACCGGTACGCCGTCCCTGAGCGCGAGGGAGGGCGTCAGGGTGGTGCGGGGGCGGCGGCCCGGGGTGAGCGAGTTGGCCAGGCCCTCCTCCAGCCAGGCCATCTGGAGCCGGGTGCCGAGCGGGAAGCCGAGTTCGGGCACGACGGGGTTGGCCTGGAGCCAGCCGCCGGACGGCGTGGCCGCGACCATGTTGCCCCAGCGGTCGACGACGTCCAGGTGGCAGGTGTCGCCCCGCGTCGCGCCGTCCCGGGCGACGGTGGGCTCCCCGGCGCCCGCGGCGGCGCCGGTGCCCGCCAGGATGCCCTGCGGGTCGTACGGGGACGCGCCGGAGGCGGCCTCCCGCGCGCGGGAGGCCAGTTTCGCCTCCCGCCCGCCCGGGTGCCCGGGCCGCAGCTCGCGGGAGGCCTTCGCCCCGATCAGGGCCCGGCGCTCGGCGTTGTAGGCGGCGGAGAGCAGCGCGTCCAGGGGGACGTCGGCGGCGTCGCCGTACCAGGCCTCGCGGTCCGCCATGGCGAGCTTGCAGCCCTCGACGAGCAGGTGCACGTAGTCGGCCGAGCCGTACGCGGGCAGCTCGTCGGGCAGCAGGGCGAGCTGCTGGAGGAAGGCCGGGCCCTGGCTCCACGGGCCCGCCTTGCACAGCGTCCAGCCCCGCCAGTCGTACGTCACGGGGTCCTCGTACGTCGCCGACCACCCGGCCAGGTCAGTGGCCGTGAGGGTGCCCGGGTGCCGCTTGCCGCTGGTGTCCAGGGTGGGGCGCGCGGCCTGGCGCACCAGGGCCTCGGCGACGAAGCCGGAGCGCCACACCTCGCGGGCGGCCTCGATCTGCGCGACGCGGTCGGTGCCGCCCGCCGCCTCGGCCTCGGCGACCAGGCGCCGCCAGGTGGCGGCGAGGCGGGGGTTGCGGAACAGCTCGCCCGGGGTGGGCGCGGTGCCGCCCGGCAGGTACACCTCCGCCGAGGAGTGCCACTCCGTCTCGAACAGCCGCCGCACCGCCTCGACGGTCCGGCCGACGCCCTCCACGGGCGGATGCCCGTCCTCCGCGTACCCGATGGCGTACGTCAGGACCTCTCCGAGGCGCTTCGTGCCGTGGTCGCGCAGGAGCAGCATCCACGCGTCGAAGGCACCGGGCACGGCCGCGGCCAGCGGCCCGGTGCCGGGCACCAGGTCCAGGCCCAGCTCGTCCCGGTAGTGCGCGACGGTCGCCCCGGCGGGCGCGACGCCCTGCCCGCACAGCACCCGCACGGGCCCGCCCGCGGGCGCCAGGATGATCGGCACCTCCCCCGCGGGCCCGTTCAGATGCGGCTCGACGACATGCAGCACGAACCCCGCGGCCACAGCCGCGTCATACGCGTTCCCCCCGTCCTCCAGAACAGCCATCGCGGACTGCGAGGCGAGCCAGTGCGTGGAGGACACCATGCCGAAAGTGCCCTGAAGAGTAGGCCGCGACGTGAACATGCCCGGCAGGCTAGCGCCGCCCCGTCCGCCTGGCACCAGGCCCTGAAACCCGGATGCCCGGGGACCGCCACGGGCCGGGGCTGGGTAATCGCCACGAAAGGGAGGATCGTGGACAGGAGAGATCGCTCGTGGGGGGATCGTGACCCCAGGAGGAGGCCATGCGTACCGTAACTCTCCCACTACTGGCCGCACTCGCGTTTCTCGTCCCGGGCAGCGCGGTCGCGGTCGAGGCCTCGGCGGCACCACCGGTCGCGGCGGCGTCCGCGGTCGCGCCCGTGCAGCGGCCCTTCGCCGCTCCGTCGGCCGCAGCCCTCGGCACCACGCTCTCGCTCAGCGGAATCCAGAGCGGCGAGCGGCTCGACGTCACCGCGCTGAAGGTGGTCGATCCCGCGACCGGCGCGAACGCGTACCTCGGTCCCGATCCCGGCAACCGCTTCGTCGCCGTCCGGTTCCGGCTCGAGAACACGGGCGACGGGCCGTACAAGGACAGCCCCTCCAACGGCGCGCAGCTCATCGACACGGACGGGCAGCGGTTCGACGCGAGCTGGGTCGCCGAGACCACCGCCGGACCGTCCTTCCCGGGCTCCGTCACCCTCTCGTCCGGAGACACCGCGCTGGGGTACGTCACCTTCGAGCTGCCCCGCACGGCACGGCCCGAGAAGGTCCAGTTCGCCATGGACAGCGGCTTCTCCGACGACGTCGGCGTATGGGACCTGACCGCCACGCGGTGACCGAGGGCTCGCCCCGGTTACCGTTGAGCGGAGCCCGACGACGGGCTGGTGCTGGATGCCCCAGGGGCAGGGAAGGTGTGCGGTGCACGGCGAATACAAGGTCCCGGGCGGCAAGCTGGTGGTCGTCGACCTCGACGTCGAGGACGGACTCCTCCGGAACGTGCGCGTGGCCGGGGACTTCTTTCTTGAGCCCGATGAGGCGATCCTCGCCATCGACGCCGCGTTGGAGGGGGCTCCGGGGGACACGGACGCCGGCGGGCTCGCCGCGCGGGTGGAGGCGGCGGTGCCCGCGGGGACCGTCATGTACGGGCTGACGGCGGAGGGCGTCGCGATCGCCGTGCGGCGGGCGCTCGCGCATGCCACGGACTGGACGGACTACGACTGGCAGCTCGTCCACGAGGGGCCGCAGCAGCCCGCGCTGCACATGGCGCTCGACCAGGTCATCACGGAGGAGGTCGCCGCCGGGCGCCGGCCGCCGACGCTGCGGGTGTGGGAGTGGGGCGCGCCCTCGGTGATCATCGGCAGCTTCCAGTCGCTGCGCAACGAGGTGGACCCCGAGGGTGCGGCCCGGCACGGCATCGACGTGGTGCGGCGGATCTCCGGCGGCGGCGCGATGTTCGTGGAGCCGGGCAACACCATCACGTACTCGCTGTCCGTCCCCGACGCCCTCGTGCAGGGCCTGTCGTTCCAGGACAGCTACGCCTACCTCGACGACTGGGTGCTCGGCGCGCTCGGCGACATGGGCGTCAAGGCCTGGTACCAGCCGCTGAACGACATCGCCACGGACGCCGGGAAGATCGCGGGCGCCGCGCAGAAGCGGATGGTCGGCCCCGAGGGCGGCCCGGGGGCGGTCCTGCACCACGTGACCATGGCCTACGACATCGACGCCGACAAGATGCTCGACGTCCTGCGCATCGGCCGCGAGAAGCTCTCCGACAAGGGCACGAAGAGCGCCAAGAAGCGCGTGGACCCGCTGCGCCGCCAGACCGGCCTGCCGCGTGAGGCCGTCATCGAGCGGATGGTCGACTCCTTCCGCGGGCGGTACGGCCTGACGGCGGGCAAGGTCACCGAAGGGGAGCTGGCCCGCGCGCAGGAGCTCGCGCGGACGAAGTTCAGCTCGCCGGAGTGGACGGCGCGGGTCCCGTAGGCCGCCCCGCGCCGGACTCGGCTGCCGCCGCCTTCCGCCAGGCCGTCGTGCCGATGCGGCCCGTGCTGCCGAGGTCGATGCCGCCGTCCGGGGCGATGGTCTGCGCGGGCCTGCCGGGGACCGGCAGCACCTGGAGGCGGGCGCCGTTGACGGGGTCCTCGGTGGTGTTGGCGTAGGTGTTGCGCCACACCACCCCCGCGGTCGCCGACTCGCCGTGCCGCAGTGTCACGGGGTGCGGCCCGGGGTCTTCCACGCCGGTGGTGATGGCCTGCGCGCCCCGCAGGCTGTGGACGTCGAAGGCGGTGCCGTCCGCGGCGAGGACCTGGAGCGTCGGGTAGCCGTCGAGGCGGTAGGTGCCGGTGCCGCAGTGGGTGAGCCACACCGTCATGGCCCGCAGGCCCATCGCGCTGTCGACGGGGCCCGGTTCGAGCAGGGTGCCGGTCTTGCCGGTGCAGTCGCGCGAGGGCTGCGCAGGCCGCTCCGCCGGTCCCGCCCCATGGCGCGGGGCATCGGGATCGAGCGAGTCGGCGGTCACCGGGTGCGAGGGCACGCCTGCCCCGGGGCCGCCGCCCCGCCCGTCGTCCCCGCCGCTCCCGTCCTGGCGCCCGCAGCCGGAGGCGAGCAGGGCGACGGCGACGGCACCGAGCGCGGCGGCGCGCCCCGGGGATATGCGGCTCATGGCGGGATCATGCCACGCCCGGCGCCGTGCGCACGGCGGCTCGTGGCGGGGTCAGGTCAGGGCCGGGATGACCTCCGCGCCATAGGCGTCGATGACCTCCTCGCGGGCGTCGTGCATGGCGTACAGGGCGAACTGGTCGACGCCGAGGTCCTTGAGGGCGCGCAGCTTCTCGATGTGCGCGGCGGCGGGCCCGATCAGGCAGAAGCGGTCGACGATCTCGTCGGGCACGAAGGTGGTGTCGGGGTTCCCGGCCCGCCCGTGGTGGCTGTAGTCGTAGCCCTCGCGTTCCTTGATGTACGCGGTGAGGGCCTCGGGAACGTTCGCGGAGTGCTCGCCGTACTTGGCGACGAGGTCGGCGACGTGGTTGCCGACCATGCCGCCGAACCAGCGGCACTGCTCGCGCGCGTGCGCCACGTCGGCGCTGACGTACGCGGGCGCGGCCACGCAGATCTTGACGGCCGAAGGGTCGCGTCCGGCGGCCGCGGCCGCGTCCCGTACGGCCTTGACCATCCACTCGGTCAGATAGGGGTCGGCGAGCTGGAGGATGAACCCGTCGGCCTTCTCGCCGGTGAGCGCGAGCGCCTTCGGGCCGTACGCGGCCATCCACACGGGGAGCTTGCCGTTCTTGATCCACGGGATGCGCAGGGCCTGCCCGCCGACGTCGGCCTCGCGGCCCTCGGCGAGGTCGCGGATCACCTCGATCGCCTCGCCGAGCCGGGCGAGCGTGTGGGGCTTGCGGCCCGCGACGCGCATCGCGGAGTCACCGCGGCCGATGCCGCACACGGTGCGGTTGCCGAACATGTCGTTGAGCGTCGCGAAGGTGGAGGCGGTGACTTCCGGGGTGCGGGTGCCCGGGTTGGTGACCATGGGGCCGACGATCAGCTCCTGGGTGTGCTCCAGGATCTGGCTGTAGATCACGAAGGGTTCCTGCCACAGGACGGCCGAGTCGAAGGTCCAGCCGTAGCCGAAGCCGTTCTGTTCGGCGCGCCGCATCAGGCCGACGACCTCGGACGCGGGCGGGTCGGTCTGCAGGACGAGTCCGAAATCCACGGGGTGCCTCCTAGTTCAGGTACTGACAGGTCGCGCGGGGCGTGTAGACGCCGTGCCCGGCGCGCCCGGTGAACGTGCGCTGGTCGATGACCGGTTCGCCGCGCGACAGGACCGTCTCGACGCGGCCGGTGATCCGCTTCCCCTCGTACGCCGAGTAGTCGACGTTCATGTGGTGGGTCTCGGCGGAGAGCACCTGGGTGGCGGCCGGGTCGTAGACGACGACGTCGGCGTCCGCGCCGGGCGCGATGGTGCCCTTCTTCGGATAGAGGCCGAACATGCGCGCGGGCGTGGCGCAGGCGATCTCGATCCAGCGGCGGCGGCTGATGTGCCCGTCGACGACGGCCTGGTGGAGCAGGTCCATGCGGTTCTCGACGCCCGGCAGGCCGTTCGGGATCTTCGAGAAGTCGCCGCGGCCCAGCTCCTTCTGGCCGGTGAAGCAGAAGGGACAGTGGTCGGTGGACACCACCTGGAGGTCGTTGGTGCGCAGGCCGCGCCAGAGCGCGGCCTGGTGCTCGCGCGGCCGCAGCGGCGTCGAGCACACGTACTTGGCGCCTTCGAAGCCGGGCTCGGCGAGGTTGTCGGTGGACAGGAACAGATACTGCGGGCAGGTCTCGCCGAAGACGGGCAGGCCCTTGTCGCGGGCGGTCACGAGCTCGGCGACGGCTTCCTCGGCGGAGACGTGCACGACGTACAGGGGGGCGCCCGCGACCCGGGCGAGCTGGATCGCGCGGTGCGTCGCCTCGGCCTCCAGGAGGACCTTCCTGACCTCGCCGTGGTAGCGGGGGTCGGTCTCGCCGCGCTGGAGGGCCTGTTCGACCAGGACGTCGATGGCGATGCCGTTCTCGGCGTGCATCATGATCAGGCCGCCGTTGGCCGCGGAGCGCTGCATGGCGCGCAGGATCTGTCCGTCGTCGCTGTAGAAGACCCCCGGGTAGGCCATGAACAGCTTGAAGGACGTGATGCCCTCCTCCACGAGGAGGTCCATCTCCTTCAGGGTCCGCTCGTTGACGTCGGAGAGGATCATGTGGAAGGCGTAGTCGATCGCGCACTTGCCGTCGGCCTTCGCGTACCAGGCGTCCAGGCCCGAGCGCAGGGACCGGCCCATGCTCTGCACGGCGAAGTCCACGATGGTGGTAGTGCCGCCCCAGGCGGCGGCGCGGGTGCCGGTCTCGAAGGAGTCCGACGCGAAGGTGCCGCCGAAGGGGAGTTCCATGTGCGTGTGGGCGTCCACGCCGCCCGGGATGACGTACTTCTCGCTCGCGTCGATGACGCGGTCCGCGGTCCAGGCCGCCGCGGCCTCGGTGCCGCGGGCGGCGAGCGCGGCGATCCGGCCGTCCTCGACGAGCACGTCGGCGTGGAGTTCCTCGGCGGCGGTGACGACGAGGCCGCCGCGGATCAGGGTGCGGGTGCTCATGGTGGTGCGCTCCCTTTCGTACGGGGGTGACGGGCGTCGGCGGCGGGCGGGCGCGGGTGCGAACTAGACCTCCTGAAGGGCCCGTTCGAGGATCGCCGCGCCCTCTTCCGCCTCGGCGACGGTGAGGGTCAGCGGTGGCGCGATCCGCAGCACGCTGGTGTTGTGGCCACCGCCCTTGCCGATGAGGAGACCGCCCTCGCGGGCCGCTTCGAGGACGGCGGTGGCCGCTTCCGGGTGGGCCTCGTCGGTACCGGGCCTGACCAGCTCGACGCCGATCATCAGGCCGCGGCCGCGCACCTCGCGGACGCAGGGCAGCTGGGCGCAGATCGCCCGCAGGCGCTCGATGAGCAGCCCGCCGACCCGGCGCGCGTTGCCCTGGAGGTCGTGTTCGAGCAGGTACGTGAGGTTGGCCAGGCCCGCGGCCATCGTCACCGGGGAGCCGCCGAAGGTGGAGATGGAGTTGGCGTCCAGGCAGTTCATGACCTCGGCGCGGCCGACGACGCCGCCGATCGACATGCCGTTGCCGATGCCCTTGGCGAAGGTGAGCAGGTCCGGCGGGCCCGAGCGGGCGTGCGCCTGCCAGCCCCAGAAGTGGTCGCCGGTGCGGCCCCAGCCGGTCTGCACCTCGTCGGCGATCCACAGGGCGCCGTGTTCCTCCAGCACCTCGCGGAAGGCCCCGTACAGGCCGTCGGGCGGCGAGGTGAAGCCGCCGACGCCCTGGATCGGCTCGGCGATCAGCGCGGCGACGCCGCGGGTCTGGCCGAGCATGTCCCTGAGGTCCGCCACGCACGCCTCGGTGAACTCGGCGTCGCTCAGGGCCGCGTAGGGGCCGCGGGTGCGCACGCCGCCGTGGACGTAGAGCGTCTGGAGCGGGGAGAGGCTGGTGGGCGACCAGGAGCGGTTGCCGGTGATGCCGACGGCCGAGAAGGAGCGGCCGTGGTAGCTGTTGCGCATCGCCAGGATCTGGTTCGAGCCGCGGTGGGCGGTGGCGAGCAGCAGCGCCGCGTCGTTCGCCTCCGTGCCGGACGTCGTGAAGAACACGCGCGCGTCCGGGATGCCGGAGAGCGCGGCGACGCGCTCGGCGAGCTCCACCATCGGGCGGTTCAGATACAGCGTCGAGCTGTGGATGATGCGGCCCGCCTGCTCGGCGACGGCCTTGGTGACCTCGGGCAGCGCGTGCGCGGTCATGGTGGTGAGGATGCCGCCGAAGAAGTCCAGGTAGCGCCGCCCCTGGGCGTCCCAGACGTGGCGGCCCTCGCCGTGGGTGAGCTCGATCGGCTCGCCGTAGTAGAGCGCGAGCCAGTCGGGCAGGACGGCCTTGTGCCGGGTGTGCAGGTCCTTCACGGCTTGACCAGCCCTTCGTACGCGTCCGGGCGGCGGTCCCGGTAGAACGCCCACTGCTCGCGGACCTCGTCGATCAGGTCGAAGTCCAGGTCGCGCACGAGGAGCTCCTCCGTCTTGTCGCTCGCCGTCTCGCCGACGAACTGCCCGCGCGGGTCCACGAAGTAACTCGTGCCGTAGAAGTCGTTGTCCCCGTACTCCTCCTGGCCGACGCGGTTGATCGCGGCGACGAAGTACTCGTTGGCGACCGCGGCGGCGGGCTGCTCCAGCTGCCACAGATAGCCGGACAGGCCGCGCGAGGTGGCCGACGGGTTGTAGACGAGCTGGGCGCCGTTCAGGCCCAACTGCCGCCAGCCCTCGGGGAAGTGCCGGTCGTAGCAGATGTAGACGCCGACGCGGCCGACGGCGGTGTCGAAGACCGGCCAGCCGAGGTTGCCCGGGCGGAAGTAGAACTTCTCCCAGAATCCCTTGACTTGGGGGATGTGGTGCTTGCGGTACTTGCCGAGGTAGCTGCCGTCGGCGTCGATCACGGCCGCGGTGTTGTAGTAGAAGCCGGACTGCTCGACCTCGAAGACGGGCACGACGATCACCATGCCGGTCTCGCGGGCCAGGTCCCGCATCCGGCGCGTGGTCGGCCCGTCGGGCACCGGCTCCGCCCAGCGGTAGTGCTCCTTCTCCTGGACCTGGCAGAAGTACGGCGCGTTGAAGACCTCTTGGAAGCCGATCACCTTGGCGCCCTGCCTGGCGGCCTCGCGGGCGTGCTCCTCATGCTTGGCGATCATGGATTCGGTGTCGCCGGTCCAGGTCGCCTGGACGAGTGCGGCGCGTACGACGTTGACCATGAGCTGTGCTCCTTCGACAGGACGTCAGAGAGCCTCTACGCCCGTAGACTTGGTGCGTAGACAGACGAACGTAAGCCCCATGGACGGCCTTGCCAAGACCATCGCCTCAACGCGGCGGAGTCGATCTTGTTTCATGGGCCACCGATCACCCGAGCGGGTGCGGGACGGACGGCCGCGCCCGCCGCGCGGGCGGGGCTCAGGTGGTGAAGCCCGCGACGCGCAGCGCGTGCACGAGGTCCCAGTGGTGCGCGTCGGAGACCCCCTTGGCCATCTCCAGGAGCAGCGGGACGAGCCGCTGCGCGTCGGCGTGCGCGCAGGCCGCGACGTCCTCGGGGCTGCGCACGCGCACGTACGCGTCAAGGAGCGCGCGGGCCTCGCGTTCGCGCCCGGCGTCCAGGAGCGCGAGCAGCGACTCGGCGATCTCCGGGGCGGGCCGGGCCACGCCCTGGCGCAGGAGCTTGCGGCAGTCGTCGGCGCGGCCCGCGCCCGCGAGCGCGTCGGCGACGGCCACGAGGCGGTCGGGCGGCAGCGAGGCGGCCTCCCACAGCAGGGTCGCCCAGTCGGCCGCGAGGCCCGCGTGGTGCAGCTCGTCGGCGAACAGCGGCAGCCGCGCGGCGGGCCACCCGGCCGCCTCCACGAGCACGCCGTGCGCCTCGCCGCTGCGGCCCTCGCCGCGCAGCCGGATGAGGGCCTTGACCGCGTCGACGGTGGCGCGCTCGTCGGCCGCGGCGCCGTCCGGGGCTGCCGACGGCTCCGGGTGCGCCCGCGGCGGCGCGTCGACGGCCTGGACGTAGCGGGCGCCGCGCGGGATGCCCGGGGCGGCCTCCGCGGTCGGCGCGGCGACCGGCCCGGCCGTGTCGTCGCCCGCGCCGTCGAGGCCCGCGAACCGGGCGCCGCGCGGGCGCCGCCGCACCCCGAGCCGGGAGCGGCCGGGCTGGGCGGGAACCCGCGGGGCCACGTCCTGGCCGGGCGCGCGCTCGGCGTCCCTGCGGGGCGGGCCGGGGTCCTCGGGGGTCTGGGGGTGACCGTAGGCGGTGTCGTGGCCGTCCGTGCCGTAGGCGGCGGCGCGGCCGTCACGGTCGTACGCCTCCGCACGGCCGTCGCCGTCGTAGGGGTAGCCGGAGGAGAGCGCGCGGCCGTCACCGTCGTCGTTGGAGGGGAACGCGCGGCCGTCGCCGTCGTAGCCGGAGGAGAGCGCGCGGCCGTCGTCGGACGCGCCGCCCTGACCGTCGTACGCGCCGCCCCGGTCGGCGGCGGCGCGGGGCTCGGCCGCGGTGCCGGACGGGTCGGCGGGGAACTCCCTGACGTCGAAGTCCCCGCCGTCCGAGGGGGCGCCGCCGAAGTCCACCCAGCGCGGCGCCCGCGCCCGGTCGAGCCGCTCCATGCGTCGGCGCAGCTCGCCGCAGCGCGCCGCGGCGCGCTCGTGGTCGTCGCGCACCCAGGCCAGGTCCAGATGGATGCGGTCCACCTCGTCGGGCGTCGCGGCGAGGGCGAGGGCGCGGGCGAGCTCCTGTTCCCGCTCGACCGCGAACCGCTGCTCCTGGAGCATCATGTCGAGCCGGTCGCTGAGGAGTTCACGGCCGCCGGGGCGGTCGTCGTGCGCCGCCACGGACGCCGCGTGCAGCGACCGGGCGCGGCCGGTCTCCGCCTGCGCGACCTCCACGCCGACGTCGGCCGCGAGGTCGTGCAGCAGCGCCTGCACCACGTCCCAGGGCGGCACCTCGGTGCCGTCGAGGCAGGCCCGCATGCCGTCGGGGTCGCGGGACCAGAACACGCCGCACCACCCGGCGCTCTGGTCGAGGCGCGCCAGGAGGTCGTTCAAGTATCGTGCGAACTCCCTTATTCGTTCCGGGAGTTGTCCCACTGCCATCGTCGGGCACCGTCCCCTGGGAGACTAGGGTCTGCCGGTCCGGAAGATAACACCAGACGCGTTACGGGACGGCTACACGTGGTTTTCCGGAGCCCTCGTTAATTACGTGGACGTGCGGCGGGAAGCGTGGCTAGTCTGCGCACATGTCCAGTCCCGAAGCCGACAGACGCCGGCCACCGGCGCGCTCCGGTGGCCTCGCCCCTGATCCGAGCCGAGCCGGCTGATCCGAGCCGACTGAGTCGAGTCGGCCGAGCCGAGTCGGCCGACACCGCGTAGCAGCCCCGCACGGGGCTCCGCGGCGGCCATGCCCCGGGACCACCACCGCGCCGCAGTCACGGACCTTTCCCCTTTCCCCAACCACCTCGTGGGCCGTTCGCCGTGCCCACGCCGTGGCTGACGTGGCTCTGGAGTCCCGCTGTGCCGTTGGTCCTCTATTTGCTCGCCCTCGCCGTGTTCGCCCAGGGCACGTCCGAGTTCATGCTGTCCGGCCTGGTGTCGGACATCGCCGCCGACATGGACGTGTCGGTTTCCGCCGCAGGCATGCTGACCTCGGCGTTCGCCGTGGGAATGGTCGTCGGGGCGCCACTGATGGCGGTCCTGAGCCTGCGCTGGTCGCGCCGCCGCACGCTCCTCGCCTTCCTGGTGGCCTTCCTCCTCGCCCACGTGGTGGGCGCGCTCACCACGAGCTACGGCGTCCTGCTGGCCACCCGGGTCGTCGGCGCGCTCGCCAACGCCGGGTTCCTCGCGGTGGCGCTCGCGACCGCGACGGGCCTGGTCGCGCCGGACGCCAAGGGCCGGGCGACGTCGGTGCTGCTCGGCGGCACCACCCTCGCGTGCGTCGCGGGCGTGCCGGGTGGCGCGCTGCTCGGCCAGCTCTGGGGGTGGCGCGCCGCGTTCTGGGCGGTGGCCCTGGTGACGCTGCCCGCCGTCGTCGCGGTGGCGCGCTCCGTGCCGTCGGACTCCCCCGGCGGCGCACCGACGAGCGCGCGCTCGGAGCTGGCCGCCCTGCGCGCCCCGCGCCTGCTGGTGACACTGCTGCTCGGCACGCTCGTGAACGGCGCCACGTTCTGCGCCTTCACCTATCTCGAACCGCTCGCCACGCACGTCGCCGGGGTCGGGGACGCCTGGATGCCCGGCCTTCTCGCGCTGTTCGGGCTCGGCTCCTTCGCCGGGGTCACGCTCGGCGGGCGCGTGGCCGACAGCCGTCCGCTGCCGCTGCTCGTGGCCGGTTCGCTCGCGCTGCTCGCGGGGTGGGCGGCCTTCGCCCTGACCGCCCAGCACACCGCGGCGACCGTGGCGTTCGCCTTCGTCCAGGGCACGCTGTCGTTCGCGGTGGGCTCCACGCTGATCGCCCGCGCGCTGTACGCGGCGACGGCGGCGCCCACCCTGGGCGGGGCCTTCGCCACGGCGGCGCTCAACATCGGCGCGGCGGTGGGGCCCTGGGCCGGGGGCAGGGCGATCGACGCCGGGCTCGGCTACCGCTCGCCGCTGTGGGTCAGCGCCGCGCTGACGGCGCTCGCGCTCGCGGCGGGGGGCGGCGCGGCCCTCCTGGCCCGCCGCTCGGCGCGGGTCCGCCCCGCGGGCCTCACACCGGGACCAGGGCGCACGCCCGCGCCACCTCGTCCATAGACAGTTCGAGGGTCACCGCGAGCGCCGCGACCGTGAAGAACGCGGGCGTCGGCGCCCGGCCCGTCTCGATCTTGCGGAGCGTCTCCGCGGAGATGCCGGCGCTCGCGGCGACCTCCACCATGCTCCGCGCGCCACGCGCCTCCCGCAGCAGTCGGCCGAGCCGCTCACCGCGCTCGCGCTCTTCGGGGGTCAGAGGAGTGCGCACCATGGCGCCAGTCTACGCGCACCCCATTCAAATACCGGTATAGTAATTGGCATGGTGGAACTCAAGACAGACACATCGATCGACGCGATGCGGGAAGCGGGGCGCGTGGTCGCACGGGCCCTGGCCGCGGTGCGGGCCGCGGCGAGCGTCGGCGTCAGCCTGCGCGACCTGGACGACGTGGCGCACCAGGTGCTCAAGGACGCGGGCGCGACGTCCCCCTTCCTGCACTACCACCCGGAGTTCGCCCCGGTCCCCTTCCCCGCCACGCTCTGCGCCTCGGTGAACGACGCGATCGTGCACGGCATCCCGGACGACTACCGCCTGCGCGACGGCGACCTGCTCTCCGCCGACTTCGGCGCGCACCTCGGCGGCTGGGCGGGCGACTCCGCGATCAGCTTCATCGTGGGCACGCCCCGCCCCGCGGACGTCCGCCTGATCGAGACCGCCGAGCGCGCCCTCCAGGCGGGCATCGACGCGGCGGTGGTGGGAAACAGGATCGGGGACATCGCCCACGCCATCGGCACCGTCTGCCGCGCCGCGGGGTACGGCATCCCGGACGGCTTCGGCGGCCACGGCATCGGCCGCCAGATGCACGAGGACCCCTCCGTGCCGAACGAGGGGCGGCCGGGCCGCGGCATGCCCCTGCGCCACGGCATGGTGCTCGCCATCGAGCCGATGGTGATCGGCGGCGGCAAGGACGGCTTCCACGCCGCCCCGGACGGCTGGACGCTGCGCACGGACGACGGCAGCCGCGCCGCCCACGCGGAGCACACGGTGGCCATCACGGACGCGGGGCCGCGCATCCTGACCGCCCTCTGACCGCCGCCCGCACGAGCCCCTGCGGCCCGCCTGAGCAACTCGTACGACGCACGGGCCCCGGGGGGGCCGTACGGGCACACCCCGCTCCACGGCAGCGGCGCGTACGAGCACGGGGCCCGCACCGCCCAGTGAGCGGTGCGGGCCCCATGCACACGGTGGCCGAGCGGCTCTAGGAGCTCGGGCGCACCACCATCGCCGATCCGCCGCCCCGGCGCTCCGGCTCCGCCGCGGCGAGCCACTTGCCGCCGGGCAGCCGCTGGACGCCGGTCGCCGCCCCGATCTCCGGGTTCTGCTTGAAGGAGTGGCCGAGCGCCTCCAGGTCGCGCCGCAGCGGGCTGTCCCACAGGCCGGGCTCCAGCTCCGTCTGCGCGGCGTTGCGCTGACTGGCGCGCGGCGCCGCGATCGCGTCGACCAGCTCCAGGCCCCGGTCCAGGAAGCCGGTCAGGGTCTGCAGGACCGTCGTCACGATGGTCGCGCCGCCGGGCGAGCCGAGCGCGACGACCGGCTCGCGGTCCTCGTCGAGCACGATGGTCGGCGCGATCGACGAGCGCGGCCGCTTGCCGGGCCCCGGCAGGTTCGGGTCGTGCACGCCGGGCCGGGCGGGCGCGAAGGAGAAGTCGGTCAGCTCGTTGTTCAGCAGGAAGCCGCGCCCGGGCACGGTGATGCCGCTGCCGCCGGTGGACTCGATGGTGAGGGTGTAGGCGACGACGTTGCCCCACTTGTCGGCCGCCGTCAGATGGGTGGTGTTCTCGCCCTCGTACGTCGTCGGGGCCGCCTTGCCGCCGCTGGCGCAGGGCTGCGGGTCGCGCGGGTCACCGGGCGCCACGGGGCTCTTGAGCACCGCGTCGTCCTTGATGAGGCAGGCGCGGGAGTTCGCGAACCGCTGCGAGAGCAGCTGCTTGGTGGGGACGTCCTCGAAGTCGGGGTCTCCCACCCAGCGCCCCCGGTCGGCGAACGCCACCCGGCTCGCCTCGATGAAGCGGTGCAGATAGCGCGCCTTGCTCACGCGCGCGAGGTCGCCGCGCTCCAGGATGTTGAGGGCCTCGCCGACCGTCGTGCCGCCGGACGTCGACGGGGCCATCGAGTAGACCCCGAGGCCGCGGTACGTGGTCTTCGACGGGGCCTGCTCCTTGACCTCGTAGGCGCGCAGGTCCTTCATCGACAGGTCACCGGCGCGCGCGTTGCGCCCCGAGGCCGGGTCCACCGGCGGCTTGTTGACCGTCCGTACGAAGTCCTTGCCGATGTCGCCCCGGTACAGCGCGCCGATGCCCTCGCGCCGCAGCTCGGCGTAGGTGCGCGCGAGGTCCGGGTTCTTGAACGTGGAGCCGACGACCGGCAGCTTGCCGCCCGGCAGGAACAGCTCCGCCGTGTCCGGGAAGTCCTTGAAGCGCGCCTGGTTGGCCTCGGTCTGCGCGCGGAACGTCCGGTCCACCGTGAAGCCGTCGCGGGCGAGGCGCTCGGCGGGCCGCAGGAGCGTGCCGAGCCGTTCGCTGCCCCAGTTGTCGAGCGCGGCCTTCCAGGTGGCCGGGGTGCCGGGCGTGCCCACGCCGAGGCCGCTGGTCTGGGCGTCCGCGAACGGCAGGGGCTTGCCGTCCTCCAGGAAGAGGTCGGCGTCCGCGGTGCGCGGGGCCGTCTCGCGCCCGTCGAGCGTGTGCACCTTCCGCGTCTTCGCGTCGTAGTACACGAAGTACCCGCCGCCGCCGACGCCCGCCGAGTACGGCTCGGTGACACCGAGCGCGGCGGCCGTGGCGACGGCCGCGTCCACGGCGTTGCCGCCCTTCTTCAGGACCTCGATGCCGGCGGCGGACGCGTCCGCGTCGACGCTCGCGACGGCCCCGCCGTAGCCGACCGCCTCGGGCACCTTCTGCGGAGTCCCGGACGCACCGGCCGTACGGGCCGAATCCGGTCTTGTGCCCGCTTGGGCATGTGTGGCCGCTTCGGCCGCAGTGCCCGGTTCCGCTGTGCGCGAAGGCGAAGGGGGCGCGGCCGCACCGACCGTCACCAATACCCCGCCCACCGCCAATAGCGTCAGATTCCGTACCACGTCATGCCGCATGAACACCTCCGGTCAACAACCCTCCGCGCAGCGTAACTTCGCGCCCCGTCCCGGGCCACGGCGCCTCCCGAGGTGGCCGGGGACGGCCGCTAGCATGCGCGCCCATGACTGACGACGTACGCCTTCTCGTCCTCGGCCCCGGCGCGGCCGTCGTGAGCGCGGCCCTGGCCCTGTACGCCCGCGCGTACCTGGCGCGGCGCAGGCTGCGGCGCAAGCGGGCGTTCTTCGGGCTGCCCGAGCACTCCGAGGCGCTGTTCGTCGTGAACCGCGAGGCGGGCGGCCCGGAGCTGACCGTGACCCGGCACGACGTGCTCTCCCTGCTCGAACTCTCCGCCGTGGTGAAGGACTGCGGCGCGCACACCCGGCTCGTCGCCCACGACGCCGCCCAGCAGGGCTTCGGCGAGCGCACCGAGTTCTGCCTCGGCAACCCCGCGATCCACCGCCGGATGGCCGCGCACATGCACTCGCTGCTGCCCGGCGTGCGGGTGAACGCCGACCCGGAGCCGGGCCCGGACCGCGGCGCCTTCCAGATCGGCGGCGAGCGCTACCGCATGGAGGCGGGCATCGCGGAGTACGTGCTGCTCGCGCGGCTCACCGCCGGACAGGACGCGCGGCCCGTGTTCCTCTTCTGCGGCCAGCGCGCGATCACCAACCAGGCGGCCACCCGCTATCTCGCCCGCCACCACGAGCGCCTGGCGCGCAAGCACGGCGGCTCCTTCGTCCTGCTCCTGAAGGTCGTGAACTCCCAGGCGTACGGCCCGGACGTCGTCGAGCTGGTCGGGGAGATGACCCACGCCGCCCGGGAACCGCTGCCGGCGCAGTCCACGCGCAGCTCACATCGCGCCAAGTGAGCAAACGTTCACGGAACGCAAGGCCCGTATAACACTTCCATGACGCAGTCCGGATTTTCCGGACACCAGGCAACCACGGGAAACCCTCCGCCCTCTCACTCCGGGCAGGCATGAACATCCGCACGGAGGTACGTTTCCTTGAGGTCCCGCAGGTCCCTGAGCCCCAGCCGCCGCTCCATACGCCCCCGGTACGCGGCCGTCGCGGGCGCCGCGGCCCTGGCGGCCGCCCTGACCGCCTGCTCCGGCGGCGGCTCCGGTGCCGACGCCGAGGCCGAGAAGCCGAAGCTCTCGGTGAACCTCACCGGCAAGCAGGCCAAGGCGGGCGTCCCGGTCACCGTGAAGCTGGCCGCGGGGGACGCCAAGCTGAAGGACGTGAAGGTCGCCGACACCGAGGGCACCGAGCTGCCCGGCAAGGTCTCCGCCGACGGCCGCGGCTGGACCTCGGCGCGCGTGGCCGCGCCCGGCACCAGCTACACCGTGCGCGCCACCACGCAGGAGGGCGGCAAGGCCGCCAAGGCGTTCACCACGGCCGCGCCCGAGAAGGTCAACAAGGTCACCATCACGCCGGGCCGGAACATCAAGACCGTCGGCGTGGCCCAGCCCCTGTCGATCGTCTTCGACCACCCCGTCAAGAACAAGGCGGAGGTCGAGAAGCACCTCAAGGTGAAGACGTCCGACGACACCGTCGGCTCCTGGGGCTGGATCAAGAACTACGACGGCAAGGACCGCGTCGACTGGCGGCCCAAGGACTACTGGAAGTCCGGCACCAAGGTCGCCCTCGACGCCCAGCTCAACGGGGTCGACTCCGGCGCCGACGGCGGCTGGTTCGTGCGGGACTACGACACCGCGATGACCGTCGGCAAGAACCAGGTCGTCAAGGTCGATCTTGACAACAAGACCGCGACGTTGACGCGCGACGGCAAGACCGTCAAGACGGTACCGATGTCCGCGGGCACGCCCGGCGGCGAGAAGGCCTCCTGGGGCGGCACGTCGGTCCTGATGGCCAAGGAGGGCACGATCAACATGCGCTCCGAGACCGTCGGCCTGGGCAACGCCTACGACAAGATGGTCGACTACTCGATGCGCCTGACCTGGTCGGGCATGTACGCCCACGCGGCCCCCTGGAACGCGGCGTACTTCGGCAACACCAACCACAGCTCCGGCTGCGTCGGCATGAGCACGGGCAACGCCGCATGGCTGTACGGCGAGGTCCAGATCGGCGACCCGTTCGAGGTCTCGGGCAACGGCTCCAAGGGCACGCCGGACCCGGGCAACGGCTTCGGCGAGTGGAACCTGTCGTGGGCGGACTGGCAGGCCAAGAGCGCGCTGCGCTGAGACCCGCGACGGACGGCGCGGGAACTCCACCGCTCAACTATCGTTACCCGTACGTAACTTACCGACGGGTTACCCGAGGTAATCCCACGCGGTTACCGTCAGGTCACTTTGCACCGGCACGTGTGAGGAGTGACCCGTGGGAAAGACGCGCAGAGCTGTGCGGACCACTGCCCTGGGTGCGGTATCGGCGGCGCTCGTCGCCGGTGCCGTGCCCGCCGCGCAGGCGGCACCCCCGTCCCCCGCGGCCGCCCCGGGCGTCCGCTTCGTCGACATCCCCGGTGACGGCGGCACGGTCCTCAAGGCCAACGTCGTCACGCCCGCCGGCTCCGCGGCAGGCCGCTCGTACCCCGTCGTCGTGCTGCCCACGAGCTGGGCCATGCCGCAGATCGAGTACATCGCGCAGGCCGAGAAGCTCGCCGACGCCGGCTATGTGGTGGTGAGCTACAACTCGCGCGGCTTCTGGCAGTCCGGCGGCGAGATCGAGGTCGGCGGCCCCGAGGACGTCGCGGACGCCTCCCGGGTCATCGACTGGACGCTGCGGAACACCCCCGCCGACCCGGACAAGGTCGGCATGGCGGGCGTCAGCTACGGGGCGGGCATCAGCCTGCTGGCCGCCGGGCACGACAAGCGGGTCAAGGCGGTCGCGGCCCTCAGCGGCTGGAGCGACCTCGTCCAGTCCATCTACAGCGGCCGCACCCAGCACGTCCAGGCCGGCGCCCTGCTCGGCGGCGCGGGCTATCTCACCGGCCGCCCGAGCGCCGAGCTCCAGCGGATCCTGAAGGACTTCCTCGCCTCCGACCTCGACCAGGAGGACGAGATGATCGCGTGGGGCGCCGAGCGCTCCCCCGCGACGTATCTGGACCGGATCAACAGCAACGGCGCCGCCGTCATGCTCGGCAACGCCTGGGGGGACACCATCTTCCCGCCCAACGCGTACGCCGCGTTCTACGAGAAGCTCAAGGGCCCCAAGCGCCTGGAGTTCCGCCCCGGCGACCACGCGACGGCCGAGGCGACCGGCCTGTTCGGCCTGCCGAACGACACCTGGACGAACACCCGGCGGTGGTTCGACCGCTATCTGAAGGGCGAGCGGAACGGCATCGACCAGGAGCAGCCCGTCCAGCTGAAGTCCCGCTCGACCGGAGGCTACGAGGGCTACCCCGACTGGAAGTCGGTCGGCGCCACCCGGCACAAGCTGGACCTCGCGGGCACCACCACGATCCGCGCGAACGTCGACTCGGGCGCCAACGGCGGCATCGTGATGCTCTCCAACGCCCTCGACCAGTTCCTGAAGCTGCCGCCGATGGCGTCGGTGCCGCTGCTGCCGCGCCGCTACGCGGCCGTCTGGCAGGGGCAGCGGGCCGAGCGGCCGCAGCGGGTGCGCGGCACCGCGCAGCTGCACACCACGCTCACCAGCACCAAGGAGAGCGGAACCCTCGTCGCGTACCTCTACGACGTGGGCCCGCTCGGCCTCGGCAAGCTGGTCAGCAACGCGCCGTACACCTTCCACGGCAAGACCCCCGGCAAGCCGTTCGCCGTCGACCTGGAGCTGTTCTCCACGGCCTACGACGTCCCGGCAGGACACAGGCTCGCCCTGGTGGTCGACACGGTCGACCCGCTCTATATCGAGCACAACCCGTCCGGCGCGCAGCTGACCTTCTCCTCGCCCGGGACCGACCCGTCGTACGTGTCGATCCCCCTGCGCGAGCAGTGATCACCGGCTGCTGCCGGGCGGGCCTGGCCCTCCAGCTACTGCTCCCCCCTAGGGGGCGGGGGCCCTGGGGGGACCCCCTCCCGGCAGCAGCGTCCCTGGTTCAGCCGGGGCGACGTCCACGGCCTCTGTCTTGGGACTGCGCCGCTGGCGCTTGGACACCCAGTAGGCGAACCACGACAGCAGCATGCACATCCCGATGTAGATCGGTGAGATCACCATGACCACGGGGATGAAAGGCAAATCGTAGTCGAGGTTCGACGCGATCAGTTTCCCGGCGTGCAGGAACTCCTCATAGGTGATCAGATAACCGAGCGAGGTGTCCTTCAGGGCCACGACCAACTGGCTGATGATGGCGGGCAGCATGGCCCGCACGGCCTGTGGCACCAGGACGTACGACATGACCTGAGTCTTTCTCATCCCCAGCGCGTAGGCGGCCTCCCTCTGTCCGCGCTCGACGGAGTTGACGCCGGAGCGGAACACCTCGGCGAGCACGGAGCCGTTGTAGAGCGTCAGCCCGGCGACGAGCGCCGGAAGCGGCTGGACCTTCAGCGCCACGAAGACGAAGAAGATCATCACGAGTACGGGCATGGCCCGGAAGAACTCCACGACCAGCGTGGCCAGCCAGCGCACCACGCGGTGCTCGGAGAGGCGCCCGGTGGCCAGCAGCGCGCCGAGCGCAAGGGAGAGCACGGCGGCGATGGCGAAGGCCTTGAGCGTGTTGCCGAGCCCGCGCAGGAGCAGCTCCTGGATGCCCTTGTACTCGAACGGCGTCCACTTGGTGCGCGTGAACTGGTCGGTGTCGAACAGCAGGTACAGGACCCAGGCGACGAGCCCGACGATGACGGCGGTCGAAAGCACGCCGTACAGCAGGTGTCTCCTGCGGGTCTTCGGCCCCGGGATGTCGTAGAGGGCGGTGGCTTCGGCGGCGGTGGTGGTCATCGGGCGACTCCCCAGCGCTTTTCGAGGATGTGGAAGACTGCGCTGATGGCGAGGGTGATGATCAGATAGCCAAGGGCGATCCAGAGGAAGGTCCAGACGATGTTGTAGCCGAGCTCGCTGAGCGTCTTGTAGGTGCCGAGCAGTTCGGTGACGCTGAAGGCGCCCGCGATCGCCGAGTTCTTGGCGAGCGCGATGAGCGTGGAGCCCACGGGCGGGATCACCGAGCGGAAGGCCTGCGGGAGCACCACGACGGACAGGGTCTGACCGAACGTCATGCCGAGGCTGCGGGCCGCCTCGCCCTGCCCCCTGGGCACGGTGTTGATGCCGGAGCGCAGCGCCTCGCAGATGAAGGCGGAGGTGTAGCAGCCGAGCGCGAGGACGGCGAACACCTTGAAGGGCAGCACGAGTCCGAAGCGCGGCAGGCCGAGCAGGACGGCGAAGAAGAGCAGCGTCAGCGGGGTGTTGCGCAGGACGGCCACCCACACCGCGCCGAACACCCGGAAGGAGCCGACGGGCGCCACCCGGAAGGAGGCCATGACGAAGCCGAGCACGAGCGCGAGGACGGAGGCGTACACGGTGAGTTCGACCGTGCCGAGGAAGCCCTCGCCGTAGGTGGAGAAGTTGTCCGTCAGTACGTCCACGACGCCTCCTCAGCTCGCCGGGTAGCGGTCGATGGCGGGCGGCCGCGGCGCGGGGACCCCGGACAGGCCGAGGGTCGCGTCGTACGCCTTCTTCCAGTCGCCGTCGCGTTCGCGGGCGGCGAGGGCGTCGTCGATGGCGAACCGCAGCGTGTTGTCGCCCCGGGGGACGCCGATGCCGTAGGGCTCCTCGGAGAAGGGCTTGCCGACCACCTTCAGCTCGTCGGGGACCTTGGCCGCGTAGCCGATGAGGATCGCGTCGTCGGTGGTGACCGCGTCGACCTGGTACGTCAGCAGGTTGTCGACGCACACCGAGTACGTGTCGTACGCGACGAGCGTGGCCTTCGGGTAGTCCTTCTGGAGGCGCTGGTACGGGGTGGAGCCCGCGGCCGAGCACACGCGCTTGCCGTCGAGGTCCTTCGGGCCCTTGATGTCCTCCTCGTCGTGGCGCACGAGCAGTCCCTGGCCCGCCATGTAGTAGGGGCCGCCGAACCCGACGAGCTTCTTGCGGTTGTCGTTGATGGTGTAGGTGCCGACGTAGTAGTCGATCTGCCCGTTCTGCAGGGCCGTCTCGCGGTTGGCCGACGCGATGGTCTTGAAGGAGACGCGCTTCGGGTCCAGGCCGAGCGAGGCCGAGACCATCTTGGCGATCTCGATGTCGAAGCCCGAGTAGCGGCCGGTCGCGGGGTCCTTCTCGCCGAGGTAGGGCTGGTCCTCCTTGGCTCCGACGACGAAGTGGCCGCGGCTCCTCGCCTTGCGCCAGGTGCTGGAGCCGGGCAGCTCGAAGCCCTCGGCGACCCGGTAGACGGGCAGCTTCCCGGCGGCGGGGCCCTTGCTCGGCGGGCTGCCCTCCTTGCCGCAGGCGGCGGTGGCGAGCGCGGTGAGCGACAGGGCCGTGAGCAGCCCGAGCAGACGTGTCGTACGCATGGGACTCATCCCCCCGTCAGTGCTTGAGGATCTTGGAGAGGAAGTCCTTGGCGCGGTCGCTCTCCGGGTGGGTGAAGAAGTCCTCGGGGGCCCGGTCCTCGACGATCCGGCCGTCGGCCATGAAGACCACGCGGTTGGCGGCCGAGCGGGCGAAGCCCATCTCGTGGGTGACGACGACCATCGTCATGCCCTCGCGTGCGAGCGACTGCATGACTTCGAGGACCTCGTTGATCATCTCGGGGTCGAGGGCCGACGTCGGCTCGTCGAAGAGCATGACCTTGGGGTCCATGGCGAGCGCGCGGGCGATGGCCACGCGCTGCTGCTGGCCGCCGGAGAGCTGCGCGGGGTACTTCTGCGCGTGCGCGGCGAGCCCGACCCGCTCCAGGAGCTCGCGGGAGCGCCGGTCCGCCTCGTCCTTCTTGCGGCCCCTGACCTTCGTCTGGGCCAGGGAGACGTTCTGCAGCACGGTCTTGTGCGCGAAGAGGTTGAACGACTGGAACACCATGCCGACTTCGGCGCGGAGCCGGGCCAGGGCCTTGCCCTCCTCGGGCAGCGGCTGGCCGTCGAGGCGGATGGTGCCCGACTGGATGGTCTCGAGACGGTTGATCGTCCGGCAGAGCGTCGACTTGCCCGACCCCGACGGGCCGATGACCACGACCACCTCCCCCTTGCCGACGGTGAGGTCGATGTCCTGTAGGACATGCAACTCGCCGTAGTACTTGTTCACATCACGCAGCTCGATCAACGGATCGACGGCCATGCCCAGACCTGCTCACTCTCAGCTGTGTCGGTCCGCGCAAACTATCCACGGCAAAACTGGACTTATGGGACGACACGCACTTACGGGCATTAACCGTATTTGAGACCAGGGGTTCGCCGTCCGGCCACGGACCGGCAGTGTTCCGGCCATGCGATGGTCATGCGCCGGTCACGCCCTGGCTACGTCTCGGAGGTCTCGGCGTACATCTGGGACAGCTCGGGGGTGCCCTGGACGGCCCAGTCGAGACCCGCGGCGACCACCTGGAGCTCCCGGCCCGAGACGAGCCGGACGACCGGCGTGCCGCCGGGCAGGACGTGCCACACGGCGCCGGGGACGGTGCGGACGATGACCGTGCCGAGGTAGAGGCCCGCGTCGTTGCCGAACCAGGGCAGGGTCTCCGGGTCATCCCGCCAGCGCGGCGTGAGCTGGTCGAGCGCCGCCAACGACGCGGGCGTGTCGTCCAGTTCGAGCCCGGCGCGCGCCGCCTGGGAGCGCAGCAGCTCGCACTCCGAGAGCAGCTCGGCCACCCCCTCCGGGTCGGCCTCGAAGGCGGCGGCGAGCTTCAGCCCCGCCCCGCCCGCGTGCCGCTTGCGCCACTTGTCCAGGAACGGAATGTTCATGACCGGCCTCTCCGTGGGGCGCCCGAGCGTTCGGACGGCGGCTCCGCATTCCCAGGAATGTATCTTGCGGCAGTTGATCACGGAATCAGGCGAATCACTCCGCTCGGTGCACCCGGCGTACGTGTCGCGCCCGGGGCGGCGCCGTGTGCGGCGCCGCCGGCGCGGGTGCTCAGCGGCGGGTGAAGGCGAGGATCGTGGCCAGATTCATCGGACGGCGCGTGGACAGGTACAGATAGGGCGCGCTGTGGTGCGGGCCCCGCAGCTCCACGCGCAGGGCGGTCGGCACATAGCTGCGCAGCAGCAGGTGCGCGTACGCGTTCGCCTTGCGGGTGCGCCACTCGAAGGCCTCCCCCGCGTCCAGGATCTCGGTCGGGCCGAGCTCGTCGATGGGGATCGCCCGGCCGCCCGCGACGAGCGTGCCCGGCGTCACGACGATGCGCGCCGAGCCGTACCGGTGCACGAGCGGACCGAACACGGCGACGACGAGGAGGAGACCCGCCGCGGCGGCCACGGGTCCGAACGGCAGCAGCAGCCCGGCGAGGAGCCCGCCGCCGAGCACGACGAGGAACCACCACGCGACCGGGACAGTCAGACGCTCATCGTAAAGATGCATGGGCCCATCCTGGCAAAGGGGTTCGGGGACCGGCGGTCGGGGTGACGGACACGGCCGCCGTCTTGACTGGCGTCTGACGGCTCCTTAGCTTCAGGGCGCGTCCACCGTCACCCCTTCAGGGCGCGTGCACCGTCACACCGGGAACACCGAGGCTCGGGAAGGGACCGTCGTGCGCCGACGCGTCTGGGGCACCGCCGTCGTACTCGCGCTCCTGGGAGGCCTGGCCCCCGCGGGGGCCGTGGGGGCCGTGCCGCACGGATCCGGGCCGCTCCCCCTGGAGCGGCTCTTCGACAACCGCGCCCTCAGCGACGACGCGCGGCCCGGCGACGCGGACTTCGACGGCTCGGGCGCCTCGCTGTCCGCGCCGGACCTGGCGGCCGCCGGGTGGACTCCCGGGCGCGTCCTGGGAGTTGAGGGCGCGCGCCTCGTCCGGCCGGACACCCGGGCGGGCGAGCCGGACAACGTACGGGCCGACGGGCAGTGGGTGCGGCTGCGCGGGCGCGGCGACGCCCTCGCCCTCCTGGTGGCCGGGACGGGCGGCGACGCGCGGGGCAGCGGGACCGTGCGCTACCGCGACGGGTCGCGCTCCACCTACCGGCTGACCGCCCCCGACTGGCGCACCGGTCCGCTCGCCACCAAGTCCGTCGCCCTGCCGCACGTCAACACGCCGGACGGGCAACGCGCCGAGAAGGCACGGCTGTACGTCGTCACCGTGCCGCTCGTACGTGGGCGCGAGGTGGCGTCGGTGCGTCTGCCCCGCGACCCCGGGGCGGCCGACCTGCACGTCTTCGCCCTGTCGGTGCGGCCCCTTGCCACCGGGTGGACGGGGACCTGGTCGGCGTCCACCGCCGGGTACGCGCCCGTGGGCCCGTGGGCGGACCGGACCGTGCGGCTCGTGGTGCACACCAGTGCGGGCGGGCCCCGGGTGCGGATCCGGCTCGACAACACCTTCGCGGGGGCGCCCGTGCGCGTCGGGAGCGCCAGCGTCGCCGTGCGGGACGCGGGGGCGGGGGCGCGGGGCGCGCCCGCGGCGCTGACGTTCGACGGGGCGCGGGGGGCCGAGATCCCGGCGGGGGCGCGGGTGTTCAGCGACCCGCTGCGGTTCGCGGTGCCCGCGGGCGCGGATCTGCTGGTCAGCTTCCATCTGCCGGGGACGGTGAGCGCGGCGCCCGTGCACAGCCAGGCCCTCCAGACCTCGTACGTGAGCGAGCCGGGCGATCACGCCGCGGACGGGTCGGGGGCCGCGTACACCTCCACGGTGGGGGTGTGGCCGCTGCTCACCGGGGTCGACGTGGCGGGCGGGGCGGGCTCCGTGGTGCTGCTCGGCGACTCCATCACGGACGGGGTCGGCTCCACGCCCGACACGAACCGGCGGTGGCCCGACGTGCTCGCGCGGCGGCTCCTGGAGGAGCCGGGGGCGCCGCGCCTCGGCGTCCTCAACCAGGGCGTCTCTGCGAACCGCGTCGTCGGCGACCGCTACCCCGGGGACGGCGTGTCCACCGACACCGGGGGCGTCAGCGCGCTGCACCGCCTCGACCGCGACGTGCTCGCGCAGACGTCCGCGCGCACCGTGGTCGTCTTCCAGGGCATCAACGACCTGCGGGCCCAGGCGCCCGCGGCGGAGGTCCTGGGCGGTCTGCGGGAGATCGCCGCACGGGCCCGCGCGCGGGGGCTGCGGGTCGTCGCGGCAACGCTGGTGCCGTGCGCCGGGGAGGCCCGGTGCACGGCGGCCGTCGACGCGGAGCGGGCCGCGGTGAACGCGGCGCTGCGGCGGGACGGGGCGGGCTTCGACGCCGTGCTCGACTTCGACGCGGCGCTCCGCGACCCGAAGCTCCCCGCGCGCCTGCTGCCGGAGTACGACAGCGGCGACCATCTGCACCCCGGCGACGCGGGCCTGGCCGCCCTGGCCCGGGCGGTGCCCCTGGAGGTGCTCCGGGGCTAGAGGTCGAGGTCCACGACCACCGGGGCGTGGTCGGACGCGCCCTTGCCCTTGCGCTCCTCGCGGTCCACATAGGCGTCGCTCACGGCCTTGGCGAACGGGGCGTTGCCGTACACCAGGTCGATGCGCATGCCCTTGTTCTTGGGGAAGCCCAGCTCGCGGTAGTCCCAGTACGTGAAGGGGTGGTCGTACTTGAGGGGGCGCGGGACGACGTCCGTCAGGCCGGTCTCGCGGAGGGCGGCGAGGGCGGCGCGCTCGGCGGGGGTGACGTGCGTGAGGCCCTCGAACCTGGCGACGTCCCAGACGTCGTCGTCCGTCGGCGCGACGTTGTAGTCGCCGAGGACGGCGAAGGGGCGCGGGCCCGCGGCGTCGGCGGTGACGGCGGCCTTGAGGGCCTCGAACCACTGGAGCTTGTAGGCGTAGTGGGCGTGGTCGACCTCGCGGCCGTTCGGCACGTAGACCGACCAGGCGCGCAGGGGGCCGCAGGTGGCCGCGATGGACCGGGGCTCCTGCGCGCCGTCGTAGTCGGGGCCGCCGGGCAGGCCGGTGGTGACGTCCTCGAGGCCTACGCGGGAGAGCAGCGCGACGCCGTTCCACCGGCCGGTGGCGTTGACCGCCGACTCGTAGCCCAGCTCGCGCAGGGCCTCGGTGGGGAACTGCTCCGCGGTGCACTTGGTCTCCTGGACGCACAGGACGTCCGTGCCGCTCTTCTCCAGCCAGGCCAGGAGACGGGGAAGGCGTGCGGTGATCGAGTTCACGTTCCAGGTGGCGATGCGCATGACGGACAACCTACCTGCCGGGTGTGACAGCGGGCGGCCCGGCGGAGGTCACACCCGGGCGGGCGTCACACCCGCGCGGACTCGCCCGGCGCGAGCCGCGTGTGCTCGGTGCCGCCGAGCCTGCCGATGTGCCCCTCGTAGATGGGCAGCGCCAGATCCGTGAGCAGCGCGTCGTGGACGTCGTACGCGCGCTGCGGCTTGACCTCGCGGACGTACTCGATGACCTCGGAGATCTTGTTCCAGGGAGCCATCACCGGGACCAGGAGGGTGTCCACGGGGTGCTCGGGGATCGTGAGGGCGTCGCCGGGGTGGAACACGGAGCCGTCCACCAGGTAGCCGACGTTGGTGATGCGCGGGATGTCGGGGTGGATCACGGCGTGCAGCTCGCCGTGGGCCTGCACGTCGAACCCGGCGGCCGTGAACGTGTCGCCGTGGCCGACCCGGTGCACGCGTCCGGGGAAGGCCGCCGCGATCCGGTCGGCGACGGCCGCCAGGGTCCAGATCTCGGCGGCCGGGTTCGCCTCCATGGCGGCGCGCAGGCGGGACTCGTCGAAGTGGTCGGGGTGCTCGTGGGTGACGAGGATCGCGTCGGCGCCGACGGCCGCGTCGGCCTCGCTGAACCCCCCGGGGTCGACGACGAGCGTCCGGCCCTCCTTCTCCAGGCGCACGCACGCGTGGGACTGCTTGGTGAGCTTCATGCCGCTGCTGCCGGTGGGCTTCGTCATGGCTTCCCCTTCTCCGTTCGGTGGTCCCCATCCTGCTCGCCGCGGGGTTCCGCGCTACTCCTGGGGCGTCGTTTCCTCGCGGATGACCGCCTGCGCGACCCGGAAGGCGCTGTTGGCCGCGGGCACGCCGCAGTACACGGCGGCCTGGAGCAGCACCTCCTTGATGTCGGGCGGGGTCAGGCCGTTGCGCAGCGCGGCACGGACGTGGAAGGCCAGCTCCTCCAGGTGGCCGCCCGCGACGAGGGCCGTGAGCGTGACGCAGCTGCGGGTGCGGCGGTCGAGGCCGGGGCGGCTCCAGACCTCGCCCCAGGCGTAGCGCGTGACGAGCTCCTGGAAGTCCTCGGCGAATCCGTCGGCCGCGGCCAGGGCCTGGTCGACGTGGGCGTCCCCGAGGACCTCGCGGCGCACCTTCATGCCCGTGGCGTACGCGTCGGGGCGCGCGGCCTGCTCCTCGGGCCGCTCCACGGGCGCGATCTCCGCCGGGGGCGCGGCGGGCGGCGGGGCGAGCACGGGCTTGACGGGCGGCGCCGCGATCGCGTGCTGCCCGGTCGCGCCGATGTCCGGCGCGGCCTGCCAGGCGCTGCCGAAGTGGCGGACGAGCAGATCGGTGACCGCGGCGGGCTGCTCGACGGGTGCGAGGTGGGAGGCGCCGGGCACCACGGCAAGGCGGGCGTCGGGGATGCCCGCGACGAGCGTGCGGGCTTCGCCCTGGCCGGTCACCTGGTCCTCGGAGCCGACCAGGACGAGCGTGGGCACTCCTATGCTGCCGAGCTCGCCGCGCACGTCGAAGGCGGCGAGCGCCTCGCAGGCGGCGATGTAGCAGCCGGGGTCGGTGGTGCGCACCATCTGCACGGCCCAGTCGGTGATGGCGGGCTGGGCGGCGGCGAAGCCGGCCGTGAACCAGCGCTCGGGCGAGGTCCTGGCGACGGGGTCGAGGCCGTTGGTGCGGACGATCACGCCGCGCTGGCGCCACTCGTCGGCGGTGCCGAACCGCGGCGAGGTGGCGATCAGCGCGAGCGAGGCGACCCGCTGCGGGTTCCTGAGGGCCAGCTCCGCGCCGATGGCGCCGCCGAGCGAACAGCCCGCGTAGCCGAAGCGCTGCACGCCCACCTCGTCGAGCGTGGCCAGCACGCGGGCGGCGAGCTCACCGACGGAGTCCACGGGGCTCGCGGGGGCGCCGCCGTGTCCGGGCATGTCGAAGCGGAGCACCCGCCAGTGCTTGCTCAGCTCGGGCACCTGCCGGTCCCACATGTGCCATGTGGTACCCAGTGAGGGACCCAGGACCAGGACCGGGGCGTCTTCTGGCCCGTCAGCGCGGTATTGCAGGGTGTTCGTCGGTGTCTCACTCACCCGCCCGACCCTCTCATCAGTCACGACAGCCCCTATGAGCGGGGTCCTGACTGTAGCTGTCCGACCAGGTGGAAGACCTCACGGGCCGCGTAGCATTTGAGGCAACGCGGGATGGGCACCGAGGGCAAGCGTACTGTCCTGGGCACGTAGGCAGGGCGCTGTGTGCAACGTCCCCTGTTCGCGTGCCGCGCTTTCGGACTCACACCGCATCGAAGCGGACCCGTCCCCATCTGAGGAATTCGGCGGTCAGGCGCCGGAGAGCGGCAAGTTCAGCCTCGGGAGACGCGGGGTTCTCGCACGGCACATCCCCTTCCACTGGAACCGCATGGGGTTCACCGCCCGCCAGCAAGCCATCTGGTCACGCGCCGCCCGAGAGGCGGTGATCGGGATTGGCTGAAGGGCTCCGCCGAACAGCAGCAGCGAGGCCGGGCCCGCTTCTCCGACACCCCTGATGTTCTTGGTGGCGTAGTCCCGGCACGGGAAACCGGAGCCGCGCGTAATCTTCCCGCGTCATCGTAAGTTGGCGCTGCGCGCGCGTGATCAGGGCTGAGTGGGAAACTCGTCTGTCGGCGTAGCCACCGGAGTCGCCTGTGGCTCGCCGTTCATCGGCAGGAGAAGACAGATGCTGGCATTCGTGGCGGCCGTGCTCTTCGTCATCGCCTTCGTCATCCACGCGACCGAGACGTCGACCGAGACGGTCTTCAGCCCGACGAGTCTCATGCTCGTCGGGCTTGCCCTCCTCGCCGTGCACTCTGGCGGCGTGGGGGCCGGATGGTCCCCTCGAGGTCGCGGACGCCGGCGCTGAGCCAGGTCTTCGGGCTCCGACCGGTCCGTCAGACCTGTGGCCGAGGACCCGGACACCGTTGTCGCCATGCCGCGCGCCAAGCGCCCGCTGAATCCGAACCGTCGCACGCGCCTGCTTGAGCGTGGCGCTACTGCACCCGGCCCTCGCCGGACTCCGGCGCGTCCTCCTCGGGCAGGTGTACGTCGTTGACGGAGATGTTCACTTCGACGACTTCGAGACCTGTCATCCGTTCCACCGCCGCGATCACGTTCTCGCGTACGTCTGCGGCGACCTCGGTGATGCTCACGCCGTACTCCACAACCACTTCCAGGTCGACGGCGGTCTGCTTCTCGCCGACCTCGACCTTGACACCGCGTCCCGCGCCGGCGCGTGCGCCGGGGACGCGGTCGCGCATCGCACCTATGGTGCGGCTGAATCCGCCTCCCAGAGCGTGGATTCCGGACACCTCACGTGCGGCGATCCCGGCTATCTTCTCCACCACTCCGTCCGCGATGGTCGTCTTGCCGCGGGTCGCCGCCTGCTCCCTCGCTTCGGTCTGCAGCCTCGCACCGACGGCAGTGTGGGGCTCGCCAGGTTGGGGCTTGGGCTGGGTCTGGCTGATCGGCTCCGTCACGCGAAGCCACCTCCTTGGGGGTTCACGGACTTCCCTGCGCGGACGGCCATCGGCCGCCGCATGTCGCACCAGTCTCCAAGTACCTTGTGGCACCACGGATATGCCATCCCAGTACCGATGAACCTGGCCGACGTCCAGCCCTTGAGACTGGGCGGCTCCCGGCCGCCTTCAGGGGCGGAATGAGGGCTACCCTGAGGTAAGGACGTCCTGGACCCCGGCGGACCTGTTGTTACTCAGCACAGATGACCGCGGGGAACGGGCTCTCTTCGTCCGATCACCCGGTGCATCTCCTGGAGGGAACGGAACGGCCTCCTTGTCCCGGTGGACAGATTGCCGGACCGTCCGTTCGCCTGCCTCCACCGCATGTATGCCCTTGCCGGGAGCACCCCCACAGGAGCCGGGAGTCCGGCCACAACGCATGGATCTGCCGGCAAGTCTCTGGAACGAGGCGTCATGTCCCTACCGCAGTTGAACGTCTACCGGCACGACCGAAGGACCCGGGCCCTGATCACCCTGGCCGGCGAGATCGACCTGGAGACCGTGCCGCTCATACGCACAGCCCTCGGACGCTGCCTGCACGATGGCGTGCGCACCATCGACGTCGACCTCACCCCTGTCACCTTCTGCGACTGCAGCGGCCTCAACGCCTTCACCCAGGCGTTCCTGCGCACCGCCGCTGCCGGCGGGACGCTGCGCCTGCATTACCCGCCTCCTGTGCTGGCCTGGATGATCGAGCTCACCGGTTGCGGCTTCCTGCTCATGGGGCTTCCGGCCGTTCCCGGGCCGGCTTCCCTCCCTGCCGCCCTCCCCACCACCGCCCTGGCCCCGCTTCCCATGGCGGGCTTCCAGACGTTGCACCGGCTCGCTCCGGCTGTCCCCGCTGTTCCGGGCGGTGTGCTGTGATGGCCTGGCCCCGGCGGGAGCCGTCACGCGCGCCCGCTGGCGACGCGTCGTCCGACATGGCCGGGGTGCGGCTGCGTCGCGTGAACCGTTGGCTGGTGGAGGACTTGCTTGAGGATCTGGCGGATCTCTACGTGGCCTCCTGCGAGACCGAGCCCAGTGAGGAGTACCGCAGTCGCAGCCGGGAGGAGTTCCTGAGCCGTCTCACCCGTGACATCCGCCGGCCCGGGTTCGCCATGGTGATCGCGGAGACCGACGGCCTGGTGGGCTGCGCCTTCGGATTCCCGGTACGCAGCGACGGCTCCTGGTGGCACGGCTTCGACGGTGCGCTACCGCGCAGTATCCAGCAACTCACCGAGTCCAACAGCGTCTTCGCGATCACCAACATGCTGGTCCGCCCCCACCCGCAGGACCAGGACCTGGCCGGCCGTCTGCAGGAGCGACTGCTCGTCGACCATCAGGCATTGCTCGGTGCCACCTTGGTGGATCCGGCCGATCACCCCGCCCTCGGCGTCTTCCGGTCCTGGGGCTGGCGGGACATCGGAGAGATCTGGCGGCCGACCGACCCCACGGCGTTCTGTGTGCTGGTGCTGCCCCTCGGCGAGCGAACCGTGGAGAGGCTGGAGGAACTGGCCCATCACGCCTGGACCCGGTGGCCCGGGTGACACCCAACGGCCGGTCGTCCCGGATCCGCGTACTGGTCGCCGAACAGGCCGCCCGACGCGGTGCCCGGGTCGGCGTGGTGGATGTGTGCACCGCAGCGGTGGCCTCGCTGCCGGTCGGTGGAGCCGGAATGTCGGCCATGTCCCGGACTGCGGCGAGCCATCCGCTGTGCAGTACCGACGACATCAGCGAACAGCTGGAGGAGCTGCAGCTCACGCTGGGCGAGGGGCCGTGCGTAGATGCCTTCACGCACGGCTCGGCTATCTTGACGCCCGACCTGCGGATCGGTGAACTGCAGGACTGCTGGCCCGTGTTCGCCGACGCGGCCCTGGAGGCCGGAGCACGCGCGGTATTCGCGCTCCCCCTGCAGATAGGGGCAATCAGCCCCGGGGTTCTGGACCTCTACGCCCAAGTCCCGGTCCGATTGGGCGGGGAAGAACTGGCCGACGCACTGGCCTTCGCCGATTTCGCGACGCTGGTCCTGCTGGACGCTCGGATCGACGCGACGGGCGCACCACCCGATGACACCGCGGCGCAGGGACGCAGCGAGGACCTGGGCGGGTACCGGGCGGAGATCTCCCAGGCCACCGGCATGCTGACCGCCCAGCTCGGCGTCGGTATCGACGAAGCCTTCGTCCGGCTGCGCGCCTACGCCTACGCCCACGGGCGCCGGCTCACCCTTGTGGCCGCCGACGTGGTGGCCCGCCGACTCCGCTTCTCCCCCGACGCAGAGCCAACCCAGGCCGACGAGGATGTCTGACCCTCCCGCTCGATCCGATGAACGCACACTGCGTCGTACTTCCCGCGCGATTCCGGCAGGACTAGTTTCTATAGAGGGTGTTGACGATGAATGAGCAACTCCTGGCCAAGACCTTCGTCGAGCTGGCAGACAATCTGGTCGCCGACTTCGACCTGATCGACTTCCTGCGCCTGCTGACCGACCGCTGCGTGGGGATACTCGGGGCGAGTGCCGCCGGAGTGCTGCTCGCGGACCGGGACGGTGAACTCCGCGTGATGGCCGCCTCCGACGAACAAGTACGCCTGCTGGAACTCTTCCAGCTCCAGAACGATGAAGGCCCCTGCCTGGACTGCTACCGCACGGGTCTTCCGGTGACCGTCCCCGACCTGCTCACGGCGACCGCCCGCTGGCCCCGCTTCGCCGCGCAGGCCCAGCTCCACGGGTTCGGCGCGGTACAGGCACTGCCGATGCGGCTGCGGGACGAAGTCGTCGGCGCCCTCAACCTCTTCCGAACCACTCCTGGCCCCTTCGATCCTCTCGGCACACCCATCGCGCAGGCCCTGGCCGATGTCGCCACCATCAGCCTCCTCCAACAACGGTCCACGCAACGCTCCACGATTCTCAACGAGCAGTTGCAGACCGCGCTGAACAGCCGCGTCCTGATCGAGCAGGCCAAGGGCAAACTTGCCGAACGCCAAGGCATCGACATGGAACAGGCATTCACCGCCCTGCGCCGCTACGCCCGCGCCCACAACCGCCGCCTGTCCGACGTGGCTCGCGCCCTCATAGACGACACCGAGCCCCTGGCCGGTCTGGCGTCCTGACCCGTGCCACGAAGGTCTTCGGCCGCCGCTGGGGCATCACCAGCGTTCTCGGACGACCGTTCTGGTTGACGCGTCTTGGGCCGAACAGCCCCGCATGGACACTCCGGGCGCGGGCGGAGTCCCTGCGCCGGGAGCGCGGGATCCGGGCCCGGCCCTCCCGAAGGAGCCACGGCGGGCTGATCCTGGCCGCCGGTTCCGGGCGTGGATGGATCTATCTCCCGGCCCGGTGCGGCATTCTGCAGCGAACGCCGCACCGGCACGTCTTGGGAGAGAGGGCTCCCATGGGTGCCGATGTACTCCCGCGTCGTCGGCGTCCATGGTCGAGGTGAGCCCGACCACGAGTGCCGGAAGGGAGGCCGACCGTGGTCGGGCTCGCGCAGATCCAGCATCCACCCCGCACAGGAGAATGGCGCCTGACTTGATGAGACTGGGCAACCGCATGGGTTGCGGTCCCGAGCCGCGCCCTGAATGCGACGGTCGGGTCCAGCAACGCTCGTCGCAGATCTGGGCGCTGTGGTGGTCCCTGCTTCACAGGCGGCGCCAGCGGGCCGAGGCGAAGGAGAAGGCTCCGAAGAGGATCAGCCCGATCGCCACGGCGACCAGGAGCCAGGGGCCCACCGGGGTCTGCGTGAAGCTGCGGAGCGTGGCGTCCACCCCCTTGGCCTCGTCCGCGTCGAACTGGACGGCCGCGATCAGGATGAAGACGCCGGCCGCCGCGAACACCGTGCCGCGGGCCACGCCGCCGCCCACCCCCAGGCCGGTCACGATCTGCCGCGTGCGGTGGCTCATCGCACCCACGTCCAGCTGTTTCAGGAACTTGCGCATCGCCGCCCGTACCGCGAGCACGACACCGATGCCGATCAGGAGGCAGCCCCCGGCCCCCACAAGGAATTGGCCGTACGACAGCTTCAGCACCGATGCCGTCCAGTCCTTCGACTTCGCGTTACCGCTGGAACCCTGACCACCGCCTGCGGCGAAAGCGGCGGTCGCCCAGCAGACCGACGCGTAGAAGATCGCCCGCCCGCCGTCCAGGAGCCGTGAGGCGGCCTTCCGCTCGGGCCCCCTGGTGAGCACCGCGCGGGAGCCGCGCCACAGCGCCATGCAGCCGAAGCCGACGGCCAGCGTCCACAGCATCGCCTTCCCGAAGGGCTGCTCCGCGACCTGGTCCAGCGCACCCTGACGGTCCGCCGACTCCCCGCCACTTCCGAGGGCCATCTGGATCGCCAGGGCGCCGATGAGGACGTACACGACACCACGCGCCATGAAACCCGCCCGGCCCGCGGCCGTCAGCGTCTCCTCCTTGGCGGCGTGGGCGGCAGAACCTGCGCCCCGGCCCTTTCCTTGTGCTTGAGGTGCTTGAGACGACGTCACGAGGCCCTCCCCCAGCATGGGGCGCGCGATGCGCGTCCTGGACACCGAGTGCCCCCGTAAGGAGGCGTGATGCGTCGTACGCGCAGCAGCCTGTTCACCCACTCCAGGGGTACTCGGCGGGCATGCGAACCCACGAACCGCGGCTCGGCGAACGCACGACGCTCGCCTCCTCGGCCGCGAAGGTCCTGATCGGCAACCGGAGCGCGCGCCGGGCCGCGTTGCGCGGCACCGGCTCGCTGGTCCTGGCCTGTGCCGCCATCCAGGCCGCCACCAAGGTGCTCGACAAGCGCCGACCCCTGCGGCATCCGCCGAAAGAGGTGGTGTCCTCTCAGCGCACAGCCGGTGCGGCCGCCTTTGCGACCGGCGCCACCTTGGAGACGCCCCGACTGGGAGCCGTCCTCCTTCCCGTCGCGGTGGGCATTGCCGTCTCCCGCCTGCGCGCGGGAGCACACGCTCCCGGCCGCGTTCTGGTGGATGTCGCGTTCGGCGTGGGCATCGCCGCGGCAACCTGCCGCTGGTGGCCGCTGCACCGCGACAAGCCTGCCGACAGCGCCCGCCCGAAGCTCCCGGTTCCCGCCCTTCCGTCCGGCGAGGGGCTGGTCGTGGTCATCAACAGCGACGCCGGCGGCGAGGTCCCGGCCGACGTCGAACTGCGCACCCTGCTGCCCAAGGCGGACGTACGGCTCTGCGATGCCGGTGAGGATCTGCACACGGTGCTCCGGCAGGCAGCCGCGCAGGTACAGGCGCGCGGCGGCGCACTGGGCGTGGTCGGGGGCGACGGCACGGCCAACGCGGCGGCCGTACTGGCCGCCGACAACCGGCTGCCGCTCGCGGTGTTCCCCGGCGGCACCCTCAACCACTTCGCCGCCGACCTCGGACTGCCGACCCTGCAAGAGGCCGCCGACGCCGTGGAGGCGGGCCGCGGTGGCACCGTCGACCTCGGCCGGATCACCGGCGACGGCAACTGCACCTACTTCCTCAACACCTTCAGCATCGGCGTCTACCCCGAACTCGTCCGGGCCCGCGAAGCCCGCGAGACATCCCTCGGCAAATGGCCCGCTCTCGCCGTCGGCCTGCTCCGCGTCCTGGCCGACGGTGCCCCCATCGACGTCACCCTCGACGGACAGCACCGGCGGTTGTGGCTGCTGTTCGCCGGCAACAGCCGCTATGACCCGCCCGGTTTTGCCCCCTCCTACCGCCCCACCCTCGACGACGGACTCCTCGACCTGCGCATCGTCGACGGAAAGCATCCCTTCGCCCGCACCCGCCTCGTCGCGGCCTTCCTCACCGGCACCCTCGCCCGCTCCCGCGTCTACCAGGAAACCACCGCCACCCGCCTGCGCATCGACGGTATGGACAAGGCAGGCGACTACACCCGGGACGGCGAAGTGAGCCCCGCCGCCGACACCCTCGTTCTCGACAAGAGGAGCCGCGCCCTCACCGTCTACCTGCCCGCGCCACCGTGATCCGGTGCCATCGGCGGACGGCAATGCGGTGCCCGTCCGGGGCTATGCTGCGAAGCAGACGCCCCAGACCCCGGCCACGCACTGCCCGTTGGGCACGTTGCTGTCCTGCACGTCTACCGGTCTCCTGAGCCGAGGCGCCTCATGCATACGCCGCAGCACCCACACGAACCCGACAGCTCACAGCCGTCCGCCATGGACGCCGTGCGTCTGCGCCGGCTGAACCGCTGGCAGGCCGAGGACCTGCGAGAGGACCTCGCAGACCTGTACGTGGAATCCTCCACGACTCCATCCGGTGAGGAGTTCCACGGCCGACAGGAGTTCCTGCGCCGCCTGGCGCACGACGTCCAACGGCCCGGCTTCGACATGCTGGTCGCCGAAGCGGAAGCACTGGCGGGCTGCGCGTACGGAGTTCCCGTGGCGCGCGACGGATCCTGGTGGCGGGGGTTCGAGGGCCCCATGCCCCAGAACCTCGAGCAACTCACCGCGTCCGGACACGTCTTCGCGATCAGCGAAACCCTCATCCATCCGCACAAGGACGCCCGCGGGCTCGCTCGCCGTCTGCAGGAGCGCCTGCTCGCCGACCACCAGGCATCCCTCGGCGTCACCTTGCTCGATCAGTCCGATCACTTGGCGTTCGCCGCCTTCGAAGCCTGGGGCTGGCAGGAGATCGGGCAGATCCACCGGCAGCCACCGTCCCCGGCAGCGTTACGCGTACTCGCCCTCCGGCTCGGAGCGCGCACGGCAGACCATCCCGACGGCCTGGCTCACAACGCCCGGACCCAGCGACCCGAATAGCCGCGTTCGGTTTGCAGAAGCGGAGCGTGCGGAGATGCTGCCGGGCCCTCGTTTGGAATCCGTACCGCGGGCTACCCGAGCGGGGCGCCCGACGGTCGACCCGGACGAAGGCACCGGAGAGTTGAGAACACAGCTCCCGGTGTCGCCCGTAGCGCACGAGCCATCACCGCTGATCACGGAGGCGCCTCAGCGCGCGATGCAGTTCGCGTTGGATCCGCTCGGGGAGCAGCTCGCCCCGGGCCGTGGCGATCAGGGCCGCGGCCACGTCACGGAGTTTGACGTTGCAGTGCTGCGAGACGTCCACCAGCAGTCCCCAGGCCCGTTCACTGGAACAGGGCGCCAGGGCCATCAGCATGCCGCGCGCCTGGTCGATCACCGCACGGCTCGACAACGCCCTGGCCAACTGCTGGTTCTCCGCGCGCAGTTTGATGACCTCGGCCACCAGAGCCGCATCCCCTGCCGAAGGCGCAGCCGTCACCCGCAGTTCGTCGTAGGGCGTGGTCGCCTGATGCATGGTGCCTCCCTCACGACGCAGTAACGAGAGCCATTGCCCGCGCATGCCCCCACGGGCACCGCAGGCGGTCAGCGGCGGGCGAGTTGCCGCTCGCCCGCCGTGCCGGGCTCGTAGGGCAGCCCGTAGTGCTTGAAGATCGCTGCCTCGTCCTCGGCGGGCAGGACGTCGTCGGTGCCGATCGAGGGGGCTGTCTTCACCAGTGCTTTGGCATAGGCGACCTTGAGGTAATCCGGGCCGACAATCGCGTCGTCGAGGGGGACGAACATCAGCCGGCGCCGGGTGGGCAGTCCGGTCCGCACGGTGGCCATGGCCGGTTCGTCGGTGGTGGTGTCCACATAGACCGCTTCGAGGACACCGATCTTGTGTGTCTCGGTGTCGACGACGGCGAGGTCGCGCCACTCTCGGACATCGGCTGCGTGAATCATGACGTCTCCCTCCCGGAGGGCTGTTCTGGTTGGCGTGCCGCTCATTGCCGGTCGGCTGCATGGAGGTGCCGCAGCGCACGGCGTAGCGCCCGATGCATCTGCTCGGGAAGAGACTTGTCCTCCGTGGTGGCGACCAGGGCCGCAGCAACCTCTCGCAGCCTGAGATCGCACTGCCGCGCAACATCCACCAGCAGCCCCCGGGCTGCCGACCGGCGGCACGGGGTCAGGGCCATCACCATGCCGCACGCCTGATCGATGACCGCGCGGCCGGCCATCGTCCGGCGCAGCTGATCGTTCTGGGTGCGCAGGGCGGCGACATCTCGCCCCGGGGACACACTTCCCCAGGTGGCCTCGACAGCCAAGTTCACCTGCTCCGCTCGGATCGTGGTCGTCCGCTGCATGACAGGTACCTCTCGCCGAGTTCCTCGTGGCCGGCCTGACTCCCCGGAGTGTCTGGGCGATCTCCAGGTCACCTGTGGTGCTCACGGTCCCGGCGGTCCTGGCGCATCCAGCGCCCTCGGCGCTGGCGTCGGTAGCGGCGGTCCCAGCGATTCTGCCGGTCCCGGTAGTCCCGGTAGTCCCCGTAATCGGAATCACTCCCGTGGCCCCGGCCCCCGGTACCGCCCCTGCCGTAGTGGACAAGGGCGAAGACCAGCAGGCCCGCGGCCACCCACCACAAGGCGTTGAGGAAGCCGAGCCCGAACAGGACCGCGAGGAGGATGAACAGGAGCACGAACACGGCGGGCCTCCACGGAGCGGAATGAGCATCGCTGCCGGGGACTGGGGCCTCACCCCACAGCGTAGTCCCGCCCAGCGTCTGGGGATACCTCGCCACGTCACCACGTAACAGCTGGATGTAGATGCGCGCTTGACATCTGGCCAGTGGTTACCTCTGCGGCTAGCGTGCGCCGTGCCGCCCCAGCCCCCGGCAGGCGAGCGCCCAACAGCTCTCGCGCCCCCTTGAGGTGCACCGTGCGCATCGCTGCCGGACCCGCCGCGTCCCGAGCGTGGCCGCTCCCGCACCCCGCCACGTGATCCCGGCACGGCCTTGATGCGCTCCACGCGGGCACCGATCCGCTGCCCGCCGCATCGCACGCATCTGCCCCCAGGCGGTACGCATGTACGCGCTGATCGTTCCGGCCGCGACCCCCTTCGTCCTGCTCGCCACTGTCATGAGCCTGTCCTGGTGGGAGGACCACATCCTGCCACCGGCCGAGCCGACCGAACCTCCCGCCGAGACTCCGATTGCCCCTGCGGCCCCGGCTGCGCTCCCCCAACCCGTCCGCCCCCACGGGTCATTGACAAGGGAAGTTGCCGGGCGTTGACTGACAGCACGGCGTAGGGCCATGCCGCTCCGGATCGTTCGGGCGGGGCATTCCACCTTCCCGCTTCGCCCGGACCCCGCGGAATTCAGGAACCCTCTCCGCGATCTGGAGGCCCGGCGATGCTCTTGTGGATTCTTCTCCTTCTGCTGATCCTGGTGATCTTCGGATTCGGCTTCACCATGCAGATCCTGTGGTACGTCGCAGCTGTACTTCTGGTCCTCTGGCTCGTCGGCTTCGTCATGCGCGGGCGCAGCGGCGGTGGCAGGCGCCGGTTCGGCCGCAGCCACGGCTGACCCACCCCAGCCCCGTGCCCTGCCCGCGGACAGGGCGGCTTGCACGGCAATCAAGCGCGGGAGCCCATCCAGCGGACGAGCAGAGGACAGCCATGAGCGTGGGACGAACGATCAGGCACAAGACACAGGCTTTCACGGGCCGGATCACGGAACGCTTCGGCAGGACCACCGGCAACAGGCGGCTGCGGAGGCAGGGCAGGACCGACCGGATCTCCGGAGATCTGAAGCAGTCCGGCGACAAGGCCAAGGGAGCCTTCCGGCGCTGACCACGAACGCCCCGGTTGGTGCCCACGTCGCGTGGGCACCAATCGGCCGGCCCCAACACGATTGAGCCGACAGGGATTGATGAAAATGCAGCAGAGCGACCAACGGGTCAAGAACCCAAGAGGCCAGCCATGATCACCATCGTCATCATCGCCGTGCTCGTCATCGCGGCAGCCGCCCTCTTCTTCGTCGTACGTGGACGTACCCGCGGCAGTGGCGGTCGTGAGCTGAAGCGGCGCTTCGGGCCCGAGTACGACCGTGCCGTCGCCCGACACGACGGCGACACCAAGGGCGCCGACCGGGAGCTCAGTGAGCGGGTGAAGCGGTATGGCTCCCTCAAGGAGCAGCCGCTGTCGCCCGAGGCTCGCGAGCACTACGTGTCTCGATGGGCCACCGTTCAGGAGCAGTTCGTCGAATCCCCGCAAAACGCCGTCATCGAGGCCGACGCGCTGCTGTCGCATCTGGCCAGGGACCGGGGCTTTCCCGACGGCGAGTACTTCGAGGAGCAGCTGGCCGCGCTCTCCGTCCACCACGCCCACTACGTCCAGGGCTACAGCAACATGCACACAGCCGCCCGCGGCCAGAGCGGCACCGAGGAAATGCGGGAGGCCATGATCGGAGCCCGCAGCCTCTTCGAGGCACTGGTCACCGAGCAGCCGGCCGACTCGAACCGGCGCCGTCCGCAGTCTCCCGACGCCCGCGGCCACGCGCCGTGGGCACTGAACCGGCGCCATGCGAAGGGAAGTGGCACGCGATGATGTACGACCAGGAACGCGCCCAACAGCCCCAGGGGGGAAGGCCCGATCTCGTCGAACAGCACGCCGGGCAGGCGCCTCGCACCGAGGCCGCTCGCGCACCGCGTGAGCCGGCTGCCAGTCCTGACGCACCCGTCCGCACCCCGGGGCCCACGCTGCTGGCGCAGGGCGAGCGGGACAAGCTCACCATGCGGCTCCAGCAGGCCCTCAACAGCTTCGTCGAAAGCCCGCGCCAGGCCGTGGAAGAGGCCGACGGCGTCTTCGACGAAGCCGTCACCCAGCTGACCGAAACCCTCGCGCAGCGGCGCCGCGTCCTGCGCGCGAGCTGGCAGGGGCAGGACACCGAAGCCCAGACAGAGGAACTACGGCTCGCGCTACGGCAGTACAAGGAGACCACAGAGCTGCTGCTGCACATGTAACGCCCGCCGAGCAGTACAACTGCCGCCCCGCAGGAAGCACAGCCGCCGCCCGAAGCCGGTGCCCAAGCCCACACCGGTCGAAAGCGGCGGTTGTGTTCTGGCGCCGGACCGATCCGCTCGATGCCCAGCGGACGGCACCGCGCATGACGTAGTGGACGCGTCTCGGAGGATCTCCCGCCGGCCGGGCTTGTCACACGCGCAGCACCACCGGTTGCACGCCCCAGCAGGTACCGCAGGAGGCTCCTTCTTGGACCGTGGTCGCGATGAGGAACTGCGGGGGATGCGTCAAGGGTTCCTCCACCTCGATCCTCAGATCATGGTCCGACAGCCGCAAAATCACACCGTCGCCGCTCGGGACAGCGGCCCAGATCGTCTCGCCCGTCCCGCTCGGCATCGTCATCACCACCGCGCCGAACCGTGCCGCCGGCACCCCCAGGAGCATGCCGGTGGCCTTGTTCACCAACTGGACTCCGGCGCCGCAGACATTCACGGTCCAGTGCTCGCGCGGCCCGTCCTGCGGAACAAGCATGGCGGCGATGGCACTACGACCGAAACCGATCGCCGCCAGATTCAGTCCCGCATCCGATTGCAGCGTGACGGTGCCCACCAGTAACGCCATGAGGTCCCCCCCCATTTCCACCTGCCCCTCGACCGCCGCGGACAGCCTCACCCGCCCCCGCCCCCATCACAACCCGCAATCCAGCCACCCCGCCCGACCGGCCCGGCAACAACTCGCTTTCATGAACCAATTGTTGAAGCAATCGCGTCAACGATCAGTCACGGGACCTCCACCAGCGGCGTCTTGGCCTGAGCCGGTAGCCGCCGTCAGAGCCACTCGGGCCTCGGCCCGAGCGGCGCGCCACCCGACGAGTTGCGGCAACAGCCCCCACAGTCCGCCGCACACCAGCAGCGTCGCGCTGCCCGCGATCGCCCCCTCGACCCGGCCGAGCACCACGTCGACGACGAGCAGCACAGACCCCGTCAGGGCCAGCATCAACACGCTCATGCCCGCCCCCGCCAGCCGTGAGGAGACCCGCACGATCTCGGGCTTGGCCCCCCGCTGGAACAGCGCGCGATGCAGCGCGGCCGGCGCGGTGAACAGGGCCGCCGCCAGCACGGCGAGCAGCAGCGTCGTGATGTACGTCGCGCGCTGCGTCGTGTCGAGCATGGCGAAACGGGCGGTGAAGGCCAGCGTCAGCAAGAACGCGAACAGGATCTGGACACCGGTCTGGATGATCCGCAGTTCCTGGAGCAGCTCGCCGAAATTGCGGTCGGCCCGCTCCAGCGTCGTCTCCTCGCGCGGCGTACGGGGACTCTCCTCGGCCATGTCCCAGCAAGCTAGTCGACACACGCCGAACCGTCGCCAGGCCAGGCAGTGCATTCCGAGCCCACGAGGCGTGCAGGCAGACAGGCCCAGGACTCACCCTCCGAGCGAACACCTGGATTCCGTCTGTGGAGTTCATTTCCCCGGCACGGCGAAGCGCAGGATGCGTCCCCAGGTCGAGCCGTACTGCCGCCACAACGGTCCGGTGACGTACGGGATGCCATACTTCTCGCAGAGTTCCCGCACGCGCGGGGCGATCTCGGCGTAGCGGTTGCTGGGCAGGTCGGGGAAGGCGTGGTGCTCGATCTGGTGGCCCAGGTTTCCGCTGAGCACGTGGAAGAGCGGGCCGCCCTCGATGTTGGCGGAGCCCTGGATCTGCCGCAGATACCACTGCCCGCGGGTCTCGCCGTCGATGTGCTCCTCGGTGAAGGTCTGCACGTCGCCGGGGAAGTGGCCGCAGAAAATGATGGTGTGCGACCACAGGTTGCGCACGGTGTTGGCGGTGAGGTTTCCCAGCAGGCAGGGCAGGGCGGAGGGCCCGGCGAGGAGCGGGAAGAGCACGTAGTCCTTGGCGAGCTGGCGGGTGGCCTTGGTGAGGAACCCGGTCAGGTCGGCTGCGAGGGAACGCCACGACTTGCGGCCGGCGGCGACGGCATCGGGCTCCAGGTCGTACAGCGCGATGCCCCACTCGAAGAGCGGCGCGAGGACGAAGTTGTAGAGCGGCTGAGCGAGATGGCGCGGACGCCAGCGCTGGTCGCCGCTCATCCGGAACACGACGTATCCGAGGTCCCGGTCACGGTCGACGACATTGGTCCAGGTGTGATGCAGATGGTTGTGCGTGTGCTTCCACGCCTCGGCAGGCGTGAGGAAATCCCACTCCCACGTGGCCGAGTGGATCGCCGGGTCGCCCATCCAGTCCCACTGGCCGTGCAGGATGTTGTGGCCCAACTCCATGTTCTCCAGAATCTTGGCCACGGAGAGCATGGCTGTACCCGCCGCCCAGGCGGGTGGGAACAGCGAGACGGCCAGAGCGGCCCGCCCTCCCGCCTCCAGGCTGCGCTGGGTGGCGATCACGGTACGGATGTAGCGGGCGTCGTCGGTGCCGCGCGCGGCGATGATGTCGGCACGGACCCGGTCGAGCTCCTCACCGAGTTCCTTGCCCAGGGCCGCCTCGATGGCGGCAGGACGGGTCAGAGTCACGGGGGTCTCCTTTGGGTGGCTAGGCGTCGAGGGCCAGCGGTCCGGCCGCCACCGAGACGCAGGTCTGGATCATCTGGCCGGCCCGGTCGTGGACTTCGCCGGTACGCAGGTCGCGCACGCGGCCGTACCTCAGCGGGGTGAGGCAGCCGAAGCAGATCCCGCGCCGGCACCCGTACGGCATCACCACCCCCGCCGACTCGCCGACGACGAGAAGCGGGGCGACCGCGTCCGCGGTGACCTCAGTACCGGTACGGGTGAACAGCACCCGGCCACCGCAAGCGGCATCGTGATCCGGCGGCAGGACCGGATCCAACTGGAAACGCTCCACATGGAGCCGCTCGCCGAGTCCCGCCCGGCCCCAGTGGCGCTCCACTGCGTCGAGCAGGGCGGCCGGGCCGCAGGCCCAGGTCTCCCGCTCGGGCCAGTCGGGGCAGAGCCGCGCCAGATCGTCCGGGGCGAGCCTGCCGTGCGGCCGAGTGTGGTGCTCGACATAGTCCAGCCAGTCCAACCGCCGCCGAGCCGCTCACAGTTCGGGACCGAAGATGCTGTCCCGGGCGCAGGGAGCGCTGTGCACCAATACGACATCAGGGTGTGGGGGCCGACGGCTCATGAGCGTACAGAGCATGCCCATGACCGGGGTGATGCCGCTGCCGGCGGTCACGAACAGGATGCGGGACGGGAGGCGGTCCGGAAGGACGAACTCGCCTTGCGCCGGACCGAGTCGAAGCACCGTGCCCGGTGGAGTCCGGCGGGCCAGCTGCGGAGACACTCTGCCCTCGGGCGCGACCTTGACGGTGATCGTCAGGAGCCCGTCCTGCCGCCCCGGCACCGAGGTGAGGGAGTACGTGCGCCACTGCCATACGCCGTCCATCTCGACGCCGACCGGAAGGTACTGCCCAGGGCGGTGCCCCGACCAGCCCCGGCCGGGCCGCAGAGCGAGCGTGACAGCATCCGGAGTCTCTGGCCACACCCCTGTCACCCGCCCTACTGGGAAGCGGGCGCCGAGCAGGGGGTCGATCAGTCCGAGATAGTCGTCCGGGGTGAGCGGGCTGGTCAGCCAGGAGGCCACGTCCAGCAGTCTGCTTGCGAGGGCCGGTAACTCAGGCATACGCGGATTCCTCTCGTCGCGCAGCACGACGGGTGCTGCGTACGTCGAGTCGTCCCGGGCCCGGCTGAGGCAACGTAACCACGACTGTGTGAACGGACGCGCGCCCAGGGGGCGCATCCCGCCACACGCGGTCTGCGGTATCCGGCGGGCGCGCGTCCGCACAGTGCGGTGGCCTGCGTGAGCAAGTCGGGGCGTGCCACAGGGTAATTGGCCGGATGGCCGTGTCGGTTCCATGACACCCGACCGCCCCCGTGACAAGAGACTGCCTCGGGAGCCCACTCACCAGGCTGCTGGACCTTCGCGGGGAGGCCGCCGAACGCCATTGACTGGCTGACCTGGAAGCCACAGCGGTGAGCCGGCCTGCGCCCGCACGGCCCGCTTCGCTATCGCGACCTCCGCCACCGCACCCCGGCGTCGCGATGACGCGTGAGCGCTCCGGAGTCTTCCCAGGTCACAGGGCGTATCCAGACCCGAGCTCCCCCGATCCGACAGGTCGTCGCACCCGCGGATGCGCCTACGACGGAAGCCCTGCATGTGCGGGCCGGACGAAGTGGAAGACCTCTCGGGCGGCGTAGCGTTCGAGGCAGCGGATGCTCTCGCGTCGGGCCTTGTGAAGCTTCCCCTTGATCGTGGACACCTGGAGACTGGGACGTGATGTTCCAGAGTATGAACAACCGCAGCAAGCGGTACACCGAGGAGTTCAAGCGGGACGCGATCGCGCTGGTCGACTCCACGGGCAGGACGATCACGGAGGTGGCACGGGATCTCGGGGTGAGCCCGGAGTCGCTGCGGGCCTGGTACAAGCAGGCCCGGATCGACCGTGGCGAGGGGCGGCCCGGCGAGTTGGCGAGCGAGGAGCGTGAGAAGCTCAAGCGGCTGCGCAAGCTGAACGCTGAGCAGGCCAAAACGATCGGGGTGCCGCGAAAAGCCGCGGTCTTCTTCGCGAAGGAGAGCGATCGGTGAACCGGATATACACGTTCATCGAGGCGGAGAAGACCACCCACGATGTTGCTTTCCTGTGCCGGTTGTTCAACGTGGCCCGCTCGTTCTACGCCTGGCGCTCGGCGGCGAAGGCCCGCATCGCACGGAGAGCGGCCGACGATGCCCTTGCGCACGAGATCAGTCCTGCACGTCGCCTCGCGCCAGACCTACGGGGTTCCTCGCATCCACGCCGATACGCCCGGCACCAAGTTGGTCGGCGACATCACCTACCTCCCGACCGCCGAGGGCTGGCTCTACCTCGCCTGCTGGCTGGACCTGGCCACCCGCGAAGTCGTCGGCTACGCGATGGCCGACCACCACCGCGCCAGCCTGGTCATCGACGCACTCGAGATGGCCCACGGCCGAGCCGCCCTGCAACCCGGATGCATCGCACACTCGGACCGCGGCAGCGAATACACCTCCGCCGACGTCCGCCGCGCAACAGGCGGGTTGGGAATCCGCCGAAGCTGTGGACGCACCGGATCATGCTTCGACAACGCCGCCGCGGAGAGTTTCTGGGCCCTGCTCAAAGAAGAGATCGGCACCCGCCTCTGGCCCGACCGGGCCACCGCCCGAGCCGAGGTCTTCACCTTCATCGAGACCTTCTACAACCGCCGCCGCCTGCGCAAACACAAGATGCTCGGCTACCTCACACCAGCCGGGACCAGACAACGCCAACAGCACGCCCTCGCGGCGTAACGATCAAGTATCCAAGATCACGGGGAAACCTCATCAGGTCGCGGACGAGTGACTGCGATCGTAGCCATCCCGCGCCGCAATGCCTACGGTTGTTCGAATTATTGGGCCGCCGCGACCTACCGGAAGCATCCCCTCCCAACCCGATACCGACCAGCGCCATGCCATCGGCCTCACAGACAGAACCCCCGCCGGATCAAGCCGACGGGGGTCAACATCTGTCACGCCCGAGTCACCAACAGCGTTGACGCACCTGGACGGCCGGGTCCCAACTCGGTCAAAAGCTCCCGCCCTGGACCACATGGACGCCAGAAGACGACTTCGCCCACCTGTGCCACGTCGTCCCGAGCGACGGCCCGAGGACCAGTACCGGAGCGTCGTCCGGACCGTCGAAGCGGAACTGGAGGGCGGGGTTCTTCGTCTCACTCACCCGCTCCACGCTAGCCAGTCGCCTTCGGCGTCGAGTGACGGGGGCATCGTCTGGACCGGGCCTCCGCGCCGGTGTCCTCCTTGCCGGTGGGAGGCCGCCCTCTCGTCTGCCCGGTGGCTGTGCTTGCGCGTCTGCGGGACTGTTGTGGCTGGTCGCGCAGTTCCCCGCGCCCCTCAGGGGGCTGTTGCCCGGCCCGGTGCGGTGTTTCGGGGGCGTCGGCATCGGTGAGGGTCATGGGATGAATCCGCTACCCGTCTCCCCAGAACCTTCAGGAAATCCTCTCCTTCACATCGGCGCCGACGCCGTCGCCCGGCTCGTTCCCATGGCCGTCGCCGTCGACGCCGTCGAGGCCGCGCTCGCCGGGGGCGGCCTCGACCCGGAGGCGGAGCCCGCCCGGGCCGTGGTCGGGGTGCCGGGCGGGCAGCTGCTCCTGATGCCCTCGGCCACGACGGCGTACGCGGGCGTCAAGGTCGCCTCCGTCACGCCGGACAACCCCGCGCGCGGGCTGCCGCGCATCCAGGGCCTCTACCTCCTCCTCGACGGGGTGACGCACACCCCGCTGGCCCTGCTCGACGGCATCGCGCTGACGTCGCTGCGCACGCCCGCCGTGTCGGGAGCGGCGCTGCGGCACCTGGCCGTGCCCGGGGCCCGGCGGCTGTTGGTGTTCGGGACGGGGCCGCAGGCGTGGGGGCACGTGGAGGCGGTGCGGGCGGTGCGGCCCGGGCTCGCGCACGTGGACGTGGTGGGCCGGGATCCGGGGCGGCGCGCGGCGTTCGTGGACCGCTGCCGGGGCGCGGGCCTGACGGCGGCGGCCGCGACGCCCGAGGACGTCGCGCACGCCGACGTGGTGTGCTGCTGCACGACGGCGCGCGAGCCGCTGTTCGACAGCGCACTGCTCGCGCCGCACGCGGCCGTCGCGGCGGTCGGCTCGCACGAGCCCGACGCGCGCGAGGTGGACGAGCACCTCGTGGGCCGGGCCACGGTCGTCGTCGAGGCCCGGTCCGTGGCGCTGCGCGAGTGCGGCGACATCGTGCAGGCCGTGGCCGCCCGCGCCTTCGACCCGCAAGGGCTGCGCACGCTCGGCGCGTTGGTGCGCGGCGAGGTGCAGGTCGCGCGGGACAGGCCGCGCCTGTTCAAGTCGGCGGGGATGGCGTGGCAGGACCTGGCGGTGGCCGTGGGGGCGTACGAGAGGCACGGCGCGGGCCAGCCGGGCTGACGGTCCTCACACCACCGTCACCGGGTGCCGGACGACGGCGTCGAACAGGTACCCCTGGGTGTTGTGCGGCGTCGTGGGCGGCTGGGTGCGGCCCGTCGCGTCGGTGACGCGGGCCAGGAGCGTGGCCGGGCCCGTGGCGCGCGGGCGCCAGGTCGTGCTCCAGCGCACCCAGGAGCCGCGGCGCGGCTCGTCGCGCAGCCGGGCCGGGTGCCAGGTGGCGCCGCCGTCGGTGCTGACGTCGACGCGGGCGACGGCCGCCGCGCCGGACCAGGCGCGGCCGGTGAGGCGGTGCCGGGCGCCCGCGGCCAGGGGCGCGTTCCAGGGCAGCTCGAAGGCGGACTTGAGGGTCTGGCGGGTGAGGGGCGCGGAGCCCTCCGGCGGGTGGCCGGGGCCGAACAGGCGGTAGAAGGCGGTGTTCCAGGGCGAGTAGAGCGGGGTGGCCGAGACCTCGATGTCGCCCACCCACTTGATGGACGCGATGCCGATCCAGGAGGGCACGAGGACGCGCACCGGGTGGCCGTGGTCGGCGGGCAGCGGCTCGCCGTTCATCTCGTACGCGAGGAGTACGTCGTCCAGGGCCTTGGCGAGGGGCAGCGGGCGGCGCACCCGGCCGAGGTTCGTGCCGTCCGCCGTCACGTAGTCGCCGTCGAGGCCGCGGGGCATGACGTCCACGGCGTGACGGGCGAGGCCCGCCTCGCGCAGCACGTCGGCCAGGCGCACGCCGCGCCAGCGCGCCTGGCCGATGGCGCCGAGCGTCCAGGCCGTGCCGGAGACCTGCTGGCCCTGCTGGGTGGTGAACAGGCTGCGGCCGTTGCCCGCGCACTCGACGAACGCGCTGCGGGTGGTCGACGGCAGCCGCTGGAGGTCGGCGAGGGTGAACTCCCTTGGGCCGCCGCTGAGTCCGTCACCCCACACGGTGAGCTTCCAGCTGTCGGCGGCGAGTTGGGGCGTGGCGGTGTGGTTGCGGACGAAGAAGTGGGACACGGGGGTGAGGTGACCCGTCTCCGCGAGGGCCTCGAACCGGGTCTCGGCGTTCGTGCCGCGCGGCGTGAACACCTCGGCGGGCAGCGCCTTGACGATGCCCGGCACGGTGGCGGCGTGGGCGCGCGGGGCGCTCCAGACGCCCGGCGCACAGGCCGCGAGGCCCGCGGCGGCCGCGAGGCGCAGCAGGTCGCGGCGGGCCACGCCGTCGGCGCGGGCCTCGCCCGCGAGCCACTGGCGCAGCCTGCGCCGGTCGTGGTCGGCTTCGGTCGGGGAGGGGTGGGGCAGCGTCATGGGGGCGGCCTTCCGCGCGGCGTGACAGGGCGGCGTGACAGGAGGGGTGCGGCACGGCGCGTACGCCGGACGGAGGTCACACGGCGTACGGGACGTGCTCGGCGGGGGTGTGCTGAAGGATCAACAACAGCCGCGCCAAGGCAGCGCACGGGCCCGGTGGGCACCGGGGGCGAAGCTGCCGCGGCCGAGGATCACGGCGCCATGCTACGAGGCCGCGGCGGAACCCGCCACGGCCTCTTCCTTCTCCTGCTCCCTGCGGAGGTGTCCTAGGGCGTCGTCGCGGAGACCACGTAGACCATCGGGTGCTTCGGGTTGGCGCGGCTCACCACGATGTCCTGGGTGGGCGCCGGGTTGTCCTGGTCGTGGGTCACGCCCCACCAGGGGCCGGGGCCCGTGAACTCCCAGCCGACGACGTTCTGGTCGCGCTTGCTGATGGTGATGTCGTCCTTCTTCAGCTTGCTCGCGCTGGTGCCGGTCTCCTTGAGGAACTTCTCCAGGCCTTCGTTGCTGGTGAGGAACTGGACGTACAGCCGGCTGGTGCGCCAGTTGTTCGTCTCGTAGTAGGCGACCTCCGCCGAGTACGGCGGCACCGACACGTCGTACAGGCGGCGCTGGACCTTGGAGGGCCAGCCCGCGGTGAGGCCGGTCGCGGAGTACTTCTTCTCCTTGTCGCGGCCGCTGTCGCGGGACTGGTTCGCGGAGATCAGCAGATAGACCGCGGGCACGCCGATGAGCAGCACGATGATCGTCGCGGTGAGCCAGCGGCGGCGGAGCATGTGGCGGCGGTCCTCGGGGCGCGGCTCCGGCGCCGCGGGGCCGGGCAGGTCCGGGGACGAGGGCTGGCGGGGAACGGTCATCTACTGGCTTCCCTGGGCGGTGCGGTCGTTGGCGCGGCGGGCCTCGGCGTAGCGCTCGTAGCGTTCGTAGCGCTCGACGCGGCGGCGGTTGGCGCGGCGGAAGCGGCGGGCCACGAGCCGGGCCAGGTCGGCGGCGCCGACCATGCCGGCCTCGGGGCCGAGCTGGGCGCGGGCGATGCGGGCCTCGGGGCGGTAGCCGCGCCCGGTGAGGTGGCGGCGGAAGGCGTCGCGGGCGGGGCCGATGAGCAGGTCGTCGGCGGCGCTGACGCCGCCGCCGATGACGAAGCAGGACGGGTCGAGGGCCGCGGCGAGGTTGGCGATGCCGACGCCGAGCCACTGGCCGATGTCCTGGAGCAGCTCGACGCACATGGCGTCGCCCTCGCGGGCCAGCTCGGTGATGAGGGGCCCGGTGATGTCGGGCACGTTGCCCTTGACGCGCTCGATGATCCCGTACGCGACCGGCGAGTCGGCGGCGGCCAGCTCGCGGGCCTCGCGGACGAGCGCGTTGCCGGAGCTGTACTGCTCCCAGCAGCCGCGGTTGCCGCACGGGCAGCGGTGTCCGCCGGGCACGACCTGCATATGGCCGAACTCGCCCGCGACCCCGAACTTGCCGCGCTTGACCTGGCCGTCCTCCAGGATCGCGCCGCCGATGCCGGTGCCCAGGGTGATCATGACCAGGTGGTCCTCGCCGCGGCCGGCGCCGAAGCGCCACTCGGCCCAGGCGGCGGTGTTCGCGTCGTTGTCCACCATGACGGGCACCGCGAGACGCCCGGAGATGCGGTCCCGGAGGGGTTCGTTGCGCCAGGACAGGTGCGGGGCGAACAGGACGCGGTTGCGGTCCGCGTCGACCCAGCCCGCGGCGCCGATGCCGACGGCGTGCACGTCGTGCCGGTCGGACAGGTCGAGGACCAGCTCGACGATGGTGTCCTCGACGACCTTGGGGCTCTTGGACTTGTCCGGCGTCTCGGTGCGCAGGGTCTCCAGGATGTTGCCGTCGGCGTCCACGACGCCCGCCATCACCTTGGTGCCGCCGATGTCGATGCCGACCGTGGGGACGCGGGGCGCCGTCAGGTGCGAACGGCGCTCACGCGTGCCCACGGTCCGCAGAACGGTGGCTCGGGCGGAGCCGCGGTGCGTGAGGTCGCGGTAGGTGCTCATCGCGCCGATTCTGCCTCACGCCCGCGGGGGCGCGCACAACGGGGACCCGGGGCGCGGCCGCCCCGGGCTTCCCGCCCGGGCCCGGGGTGAGCGCCCCTTGGGGGCGCGGGGAACTGCGCGCTCAGCGCGCGAAAAGCCGCAGACGCGTCTGCTCGGTGCTCGGCAGACGCGTCTGCGGCTGTGACCTGGCTGGTCGCGCAGTTCCCCGCGCCCCTTACGGGGCGCTCCCTCGCTCCAGTTCATGACGGAGGTCTTCCAGCTCGGAGCCCCCCGCCATCTGGCGGGTCAGCTCGTCGAGGGTGACGTCGGCTCGCGAATAGGAGCCGGACATCCGGCCGCGCTTCAGGAGGACGAAGCGGTCGCCGACCAGGTAGGCGTGGTGCGGGTTGTGGGTGATCAGGACCACGCCGAGGCCCGCGTCGCGGGCCGCGGCCACGTACTTCAGGACGACGCCGGACTGCTTCACGCCGAGCGCCGCCGTCGGCTCGTCCAGGACGAGGACCTTCGCGCCGAAGTAGACGGCGCGGGCGATCGCCACGCACTGGCGCTCGCCGCCGGAGAGGGTGCCGATCGGCTGGTCGACGTCGCGCAGGTCGATGCCCATGCGCAGGAGCTCGGCGTGGGTGGTCCTGCGCATGAACTCCACGTCCAGGCGCTTGAACGGCCCGGTGCCCTTGGTGGGCTCGGAGCCGAGGAAGAAGTTCCGCCACACCGGCATGAGCGGGACGACCGCCAGGTCCTGGTAGACGGTGGCGATGCCGCGGTCCAGGGCCTCGCGGGGGCTGGCGAGCCGGGTCTCCTCGCCCTCGACGCGGAAGGTGCCCGCGTCGTGCCGGTGCAGGCCCGCGACGATCTTGATGAGGGTCGACTTGCCCGCGCCGTTGTCGCCGAGCACGCAGGAGATCTCCCCCGCGTGCACCTCCAGGGAGACACCTTCGAGGGCGCGGATGTTGCCGTAGTACTTGCTGACGTCGTCGAGCTCGACGAGCGGCGTACCGTCCGCGGGGGCCGTGGCGTCCTTGGATACGGCCTCAGTCGTCATTTCGTCGCCTCCGCGCGCTTGCGGACCCAGGCGTTCAGCAGGGTCGCGAGGAGCAGCATCGCTCCGAGGAAGAACTTGAACCAGTCCGGGTTCCACTCGGCGTAGACAATGCCCTTGCTGGTCATGCCGAAGATCAGCGCGCCGACCGCGGCACCGACCGCCGAGCCGTAGCCTCCGGTGATCAGACAGCCGCCGATGACGGCCGCGATGATGTAGATCAGCTCGTTGCCGACGCCCTCGCCGGACTGGACGACGTCGTAGTTGAACAGCAGGTGCTGGCCGGAGACCCAGGCGCCGAAGGCGACGCCCATGTAGAGGCCGATCTTGGTCTTGCCGACGGGGACGCCGACCGCGCGGGCGGCCTGCTCGCCGCCGCCGACCGCGAAGATCCAGTTGCCCGCGCGGGTGCGCAGCAGGATCCAGGTGGCGACCGCGACCATCGCCAGCCACCAGACGATCGTGATCTTGAAGTCGACGCCGCCGACGGTGATCGTCGAGGCGAAGACGTCCTTGGCGGACGAGAAGCCCTCCATGTCGGAGATCGACTTGGTGGAGACCGTGCCGCTGATCAGCTTGGTGAAGCCGAGGTTCATGCCGGTCAGCATCAGGAAGGTGCCGAGCGTGATGATGAAGCTCGGCGGGTCGGTGCGGATCAGCATGACGCCGTTGAACACGCCGATGGCGAGGGTCGCGAGCAGCGAGACGCCGACGCCGACCCAGACGTTCGCGGTCATCTGGTAGCTGAACATCGACGACATCAGCGCGGACGTCGTGACCATGACGCCCGCCGACAGGTCGAACTCGCCGCCGATCATGAGCAGCGCCACCGGGACCGCCATGATGCCGATCGTGGAGGCCGCGTACAGGACGGTGGCGATGCTGTTGGCCTGGAGGAAGCTGTCCGCGATGATCGCGAAGAACAGGAAGACCGCGACGGCGCCGACGACCGAGCCCAGCTCGGGGCGGCCCAGGAGCTTCTTGAGGGGGGAGGTCGTCAGGAGGCGCTCGTCCGCCGCCTTCGCGGGCTTGTGCGGTGCCGGTGCGGTCGCGCTCATCGGGTGCCCCGCTTCGCGTAGTCCTCGAGCTCGCCCGCCTGGTCCTTGGTGACGATCTGCGGGCCGGTGAGGACCGGCTTGCCGCCGCCGAGGACGTCGGCGTTGTACTTGTAGAGCCACAGCAGGTCCACGGCCTCGTAGCCCTGGAGGTAGGGCTGCTGGTCGACGGCGAAGCCGAGCGTGCCGGACTTCAGGCCTCCGGCGACCTTCTCGTTCAGGTCGAACGTGTCGATCTCCGCCTTGCTGCCCGCGCCCTCCTTGGCCTTCACCGCGGTGTCGGCGAACGGGGCGCCGAGCGTGACGACCGCGTCGATGTCCTTGTCGGCCTGGAGCTTGGCCTCGATGCCGGACTGCACGTCGGGCATGTTGGTGCCCTCCACGTACAGGTTCTTCATCTCGCCCTTGAAGGTCTTCTTGGCGCCCTCGCAGCGCTGCTCGTGGCCCACGTTGCCCTGCTCGTGCAGGACACACAGGGCCTTCTTCTTGCCCCGCTTGTTGAGCTCCTCGCCGACGGCCTCGCCCGCGATCGTCTCGTCCTGGCCGATGTGGGTCAGGGCGCCGAACGCCTTGGACTCCTCCGAGCCCGAGTTCACGGTCACCACCGGGATGCCCGCCTTGCGGGCGCGGGCCACGGCGGCCTTCATCGCGTCCGGCTTGGCGAGCGTGACGATGATGCCGTCGACCTTCTTGTCGATGGCCGCGTCCACGAGCTGGGCCTGCTGCTGCGCCTCGTCGTGGTGCGAGTACAGGAACTTGATGTTGTCCTTGACGGCGGCCTGCTTCGCGCCGTTCTGGACGATGTCCCAGAACGTGTCGCCGTCGCCCGAGTGGGTGATCATCGCGAAGGTCCAGCGCGGCGTGTCCACCGCGGCCCTGCCCGACGCCTGCGCCGCCTTGCGCGCGTCCTCGGCGCGCTTGCCGCCGGTGCTGCTGCATCCCACGAGGGACGCCCCGAGCACCGCAACCAGCACGGCACCCACCGCACGTACTCCCGTTCGAACCCTTGCCACGTCGCCGTGCCCTTCTTGCTGTGCCGTGCTTGCAGTGCCTGCTGAGATCGCCGTGTTCGCGGTGTGCACAGTGTGCCGCGCCCTGCCGAGCCTCTCGTGCCGCTGGGCCCGGTGACCGGACCCAGCCGCCCAAGTATCGGTCACGCCGCCGCCGCGCATGGTCATCGGGTACCGCGGTCGGTGTACTTCTGCGGCCGCGGAACGTCCTTCCCGGCCACCGCGGCGGGCCCGGTCGGGACCGGTTCGCCGCCGGAGCCGCCGCGGCCTGCCGCGAGCGCGACGACCGCTGTGACGGCTGCTGCCGTGCGGGATGTACGCATGGTGGTGCCACCCTTCTCCCGGCTTGCTCCCGGCCGCCGCTGCTGTGCGGCTGGAGGGAGTTGTAGCCGGGGGCGCGGCCCACCGTCAATGACTTTGTCAGAACATTCTTACTTCTGTGGTGCCGGGCAAGGTCAGGGGCGCACGAGGAGCTGGAACTCGAAGGAGTACCGCGAGGCGCGGTAGATGTGCGAGCCGTACTCGACCGCACGGCCCGTGTCGTCGAAGGTCGTGCGCCGCATGGTGAGCACCGGCGCGCCCTCCGGCTCGGCGAGCAGCCCGGCCTCCTCCCCCTCGGCCGCGCGGGCGCCCACGGACTGCCGGGCGCTGTGCAGCGTGATGCCCGCGGCCCGCATCAGCCGGTACAGGCCGGTGGCCTCCAGGGCCTCGGTGTCGAGGGCGAGCAGCCCGGCCGGGATGTGGTTGCGCAGCCGGGCCATGGGCTCGCCGTGCGCGAGCCGGAGGCGCTCGACCAGGTGGACGTCGCTGCCCTCGGCCACGCCGAGGGCGGCCGCGGTCTCGGCGGACGCGGGTTCGACCACGTTGCGCAGGACCCGGGTCTCGGGGCGCTGGCCCGCCGCCTCCAGGTCGTCGTACAGGCTGCTGAGCTCCAGGGGCCGCTTGACCTGGCTGTGCACGACCTGGGTGCCGACGCCCCTGCGGCGCACGAGCAGGCCCTTGTCGACGAGCGACTGGATGGCCTGGCGGACGGTGGGCCGGGAGAGGCCGAGGCGCCCGGCGAGCTCGATCTCGTTGCCGAGCAGGCTTCCGGGCGTCAGGGCGCCGCGCTCGATCGCCGCCTCCAACTGCTGGGACAGCTGGAAGTAGAGCGGGACCGGGCTGCTGCGGTCGACGCCGAGGTGCAGGGCCACGGTGGGGTCCACGGCCGGTTTCGCGGCTTTGGCTGCTCCTTGTTCGGTCACGGAGCGAGCGTAGTCCGGGGAGATGATGACGGGAAGTTCGGAAGTTCTGTTGTCAGGACAAACCATTGACAGGAGCGCGGTTCCGTCGCGAGGGTGGGGCCCATGCGCATCGGACTGATCGGAACGGGACGTATCGGCACCTTCCACGCGGCGGCCCTCGTCCGCCGTCCGGAGGTGGAATCGCTCGTCGTCGCGGACGTGGACAGCGCGCGGGCCGCGGACCTCGCGGCGCGGCTCGGGGCGACGGCGGCCCCTTCGGTGGACGCGCTGTTCCCGGGCGACTCCTCGGGTGCCGGCGTGGACGCGCTGGTCATCACGGCGGCGACGGCCGCGCACGCGCAGCTCATCGCCCGGGGGGCGCGGGCGGGCCTGCCGGTGTTCTGCGAGAAGCCCATCGCGCTCGACCTGCCGGGCACCCTCGCCGCGCTCACCGAGGTCGAGTCCGCCGGAACGATCCTTCAGCTCGGTTTCCAGCGCCGCTTCGACGCCGGGTACGCGGCGGCGCGCGCGGCCGTGCGCGCCGGGAAGCTCGGGCGGCTGCACACCGTACGGGCCATGACCTCGGACCCGGCCCCGCCGCCCGCCGCGTATCTGCCGCTGTCGGGGGGCCTGTACCGGGACTGCCTCGTGCACGACTTCGACATCCTGCGCTGGGTGACGGGGCGCGAGGTGACCGAGGTGTACGCGACGGGGTCCGACGCCGGTCCCGCGATGTTCCACGAGGCGGGCGACGTCGACACGGCGGCCGTCCTGCTCACCCTCGACGACGGCACCCTGGCCACGGCGACCGCGACCCGCTGCAACGGCGCGGGCTACGACGTCCGCATGGAGCTGGCCGGGGAGGCCGACCAGATCGCGGTCGGCGTGACCGCCCGCACCCCGCTCACCTCCGCCGAGCCGGAGGCGCCCGGCGGCCCCGACAAGCCGTGGCCCGGCTTCCTCGAGCGCTTCGCCCCCGCCTACGAGGCGGAGCTCGCCGCGTTCGTCGACGTCGTGCGCGGCGAGCTGGCCAACCCCTGCGACGGCCGGGAGGCGCTGCACGCGCTGCGCATCGCCGAGGCGTGCGAGCTGTCGCGGGCCGAGCGGCGGCCCGTGCGGCTCACGGAGATCCCCGGGGCCTGAGCCGCGGTCGGCCCGGCCCGCCCCTCCGCGGGCCGGGGCTCAGCCCGTCGTGCGGACCGTGCCCTGGGCCAGGGCGCAGAGCGTCTCGACGCCCTCGCCGTCGACGGTCAGCAGGTCGCACCGGACGACGGCCTGACGGCGGCTCGCCTGGGCGACCGTGGCCCGCGCAAGCAGGCGGGTGCCGGTGGCCGGGCGCACGTACTGGATGGAGAAGCCCGAGGTCAGGACCGCCGGGCCGAGCACCGTGCCCGCGGCGAACGTGATGCCGTTGTCCGCCGCGTACGACAGGACGCCGCCGTGCACGAAGCCGTTCTGCTGGAGCAGCTCGGGGCGCAGGGGGACCTCCAGGGTGGCCGCGCCGTCGCCGAACTCGGTCAGCTCGGCTCCTACGAGGCGGCTGAACGGCTGGGCAGCGAGGGTCTGCTGAGCGAGGGTCAGGTCCAGGGGCGGTTCCACGGCTTCGGTCATGGCAGGACTTCTACCACCCGGTAACCGCTGCTGCACATGCCGGGGCGGGGGCCGGGCGGAGGTCCCGGGCGGGTGCTACCAGCGGACGTCCAGGCGGCGCAGGCCCCGCATCAGCAGGCCCGGGCGCCAGTCCGTCGCGGGGCCGTCCAGGGCGAGGTCCGGGCAGCGCTCCAGGAGCGAGGCGAGGGCGATCCGGCCCTCGACGCGGGCCAGCGGGGCGCCCAGGCAGAAGTGGATGCCGTGCCCGAAGGCGACGTGGCCCTGCGGGGCGCGGTGGAGGTCGAAGTCGTCGGGCGCCCCGTACTTGTCCGGGTCGTGGTCGGCCGCGGTGAGGCCCACCACGACGACGGCGCCGGCCGGGATCAGCGTGCCCGCCATCTCGGTGGGCTCGGTGGTGAAGCGGTAGGTGGAGTTCTCCACCGGGCCCTCGTGGCGCAGGCCTTCCTCGATCGCGCCGTCCAGGAGGCCCGGGTCGGCGCGCAGCGCGGCCAGCTGGGCGGGGCGGGTGAGCAGGGCGTGGACGGTGTTGGTGATGAGGTGGACCGTCGTCTCGTGTCCCGCGATGAGCAGGAGGTACGCCATGCCGCGCAGCTCTTCGTGGGAGAGCCGGTCGCCGTCCTCCGCGCGGGTGCGGATGAGGGCGCTGAGCAGGTCGTCGCCGGGGACCGCGCGCTTGGCCTCGATCAGCTCGTCCAAGTAGGCGGCGAGGGCGACGAAGACCGTCTCCTGCCACTCCTCGGTGGTGGGCGAGGTGGCCTCGTTCGACAGCTGGCGGAAGCGCTCGCGGTCCAGGTCGGGGACGCCGAGCAGTTCGCAGATGACCGTCATCGGCAGTGGGAAGGCGAGGGCCTCCACCAGGTCGGCGCGGCTTCCCTTGGCGAGCATCCCGTCCAGGAGGCCGTCCGTGATCTCCTGGATCCGCGGGCGCAGCGCCTGGACCCGGCGGGCGGTGAACTCCCGGGCGATCAGGGAGCGCAGCCGGGTGTGGTGCGGCGGGTCGACGGTGAGCAGATGCGGGCCGATCAGCACCTCGTCCGGTAACGCCAGGTCGATTCCCGTGCTCGACTTGGTGAGGCGGGGGTCGGCTAGGGCGGCGCGGGCCGCTTCGTAGCCCACCACCAAGTAGTGGTCGGTGTCGTGGTCCGGGGGTGGGAAGCGGACGCGGTGGACGGGGCCTCGGGCTCTCAACTCGGCGTACGCCCGGTGGGGGTTGGCGGTGAAGTCCTCGTAGGAGGCGAGGTCGATGATCGCGTCTGCCATGGGGCGTCCCCTCGTGCGGGTTACCTGGTGTCCGCGGAACGAACGGGGCGGCCGTGCCGTTCCCCTCGCGGTGCGCCCCAGACCCGCCCCTTCCCGAACCATCGGCTACCGCCCCCGTGCCCCCGCCTTTTCGGCGCTCCGCGCCTCGTCCTCAAACGGCGGACGGGCTGAAAGTCTCCGGTGCGGGCCGACGACCATCCAGCCCGTCCGGCGTTTGAGGACGAGCGCGCCAGCGCGAAAGGGGCGGCGGCCCATGGTTCGGGAAGGGGCGGGATCGGGGAGGCCCCCGGCAGGGGTCAGGCCCCGTCCAGGAGGTCCGCGTCGTGGACCAAGAGGGCGATCTGCACCCGGTTGTTGAGGTCGAGCTTCGTCAGGATGCGGGAGACGTGGGCCTTCACCGTGGCCACGCTCAGGAACAGCTCCGCCGCGATGTCCGCGTTGGAGGCGCCCCGGCCCACCGCCACGGCGACCTCCCGCTCCCGTTCTCCGAGGGCACCGAGGCGCGCGAGGGCGCGTTGGCGCCGGTCGAGCTGCGGCCCGCCCCCGGTCACCTGGGAGATGAGCTGCTGCGTCACCGTGGGCGAGAGCACGGGCTCCCCGGCGGCCACGGCCCGCACCGCGGCGACGATCTCGGCGGGCGCGGTGTCCTTGAGGACGAACCCGGCGGCCCCGGCCCGCAGCGCCCGCAGCACCTGCTCGTCGGCGTGGAACGTGGTGAGGACGATGACCTCGGGGGCGTCGGGGCGCTTGCGCAGGAGTTCGGTGGCGGCGAGGCCGTCCATGGTGGGCATCCGGATGTCCATGAGGACGACGTCCGGGCGCACCTCACCGACCAGCGCGGCGACTTCGCTGCCGTCCCCCGCCTCGCCGACGATCTCGATGTCGTCGGCGCCGCCGAGCATGAAGGAGAGTCCGGCACGGACCAGCGGGTCGTCGTCGACGAGCAGGAGCCTGATCGGTTTCATGCGCCCTACCGTAACGAGCCCGGTCACCGGCCCCGGCCGGGGCCCGGGGCGGGAGGTGGTCACCGGGGCAGCCGGATCCGCAGCGGGCCGCAGCCCACGCGGTCGGCCTCCGCCGCCACGTAACGGGGCATGAGCGCGCGGATGTCGGCGGCGCGCTCCCCGTCGTCGGCCCGGATCAGGAAGGTGACGTCGCCGGTCTGGCACTCGGCCTGGTAGAGGGCCATGTCGTCACGGAGGAAGCCGTGCCCCCGGGAGTGCCTGCGGGTGTCGCCGTCGGCCGTGACGCGCCGCTGCCCGCCGTCGTACGAGAGGTCCTTGTAGAGCACGGCGAGGCGCGGGTCCGCGACCGTCATCAGGCGCAGCGACGGATGGCCGAAGAGGACGTCGCGGTCGCAGGTGCGCACGGGGGCGTCGCCCGCGGTGACCAGGGGGCGGCGGTAGTGGTCGGCGTCCTTCCCGTCGTGCGTGCGCAGGCCCTCGACGCCGCAGATCGCGTCGCGCTTCTCGTCGGTGAACCGGGCGGGGGCGCCGAGCCCGCCGGTCGGGTCGGCGAGGGTGCGGGTGCAGCCCTGGTCCGTCATGTAGTCGTTGACGAGGGTGACCACGGCGCGGGCGAGCCGGGCCCGTTCGTCGGTGTCGACCTCGTCGTCGTACACCGTCCAGCCGGTCTCCATGTCGACGACGAGCGGGCCTTCGTCCTCGCGCTGGCGGCCGACGCAGCCTTCGGGGACCGCGAGCCACGCGCGCGTGTCGGACACCATGCCGAGCAGTCCGCCGCCGAAGGGCGTCATGCGCGCGGACAGGTACTCGTCGGCCCAGGTGTCGCCCGCACCGCCGAAGCGTACGTCGAGCCGGTGCAGCCGGGCGGTGACGCGGGCGCCGCGCGGGGACGTCAACCGGCACAGCCCGGACGGCCCTTCGGAGCCGGTCCTGCTGGTGGTGACGGGCACGTCGGCGGCCTCGATGTCCCGTTCGCCGTGGAACAGGTCGGCCACGTCGTCCTCGTCGAACGCGCCCCAGCAGGCCCGTTCCGCGGCGAACGGTCCCGCCTGCGCCTGCCAGGCCACGCCCGTGCCGCCGAGCAGCGCCCCGGCGAGGGCGGCGGCGAGGGCGGGCCGCAGACGGCCGCGGGTGAGCCGGCGCCAGTGCCACCAGGGGCGGCGCGGCGCGGCCGTCGCGACGGCGGCCGCCACGTCGCCCCCGCCGTCCTCGGTGTCCGCCGCGGCCGTCGTGCGGTGCTCGCTCATCGGTGCTCCCCCGCAGTGGCGGCAGGCGTCTTCGGCGCGAGGGGCGCGCACCCCAGGCGTCGCGTCACCGCGTCGGTGAACGTGGTGAAGTAGCCCTCGGTGGCACGCGCCGACGAGCCGAGCATCAGGAACGTCGTGGGGCGGCCCGCGCACCGGGCGCGGACGACCTGGTGCCCGGCGGCGAAGACGCCGGTGCCGCGCCAGCCGGGCGCGGGCGGCGCGCTCCCGGTCACGCCGTCGAGCAGCGCGCCGAGCCGTGGCTCACGGATCATCAGGGCGTCGAAGATCCGGGTGTCCTCGCGCTCGCCGAGCCTGAGGGAGCGGCCGATCCGTACGGAGCAGGCCTGTCTGTCCCGGGTGACCGCGCCGACCTGGGCGACGAGCCGCAGGGCCGCCTCCTTGCCGAGGCCGGACGCGACGTCGAGCCCCGGGATGCGGCAGACGGCGCTCGACGGCCTTGTGTCGTCCTTCTCCGGGAGCCTGAGCAGGGGCGAAGTGACGCGCGGCGGCTCTGCGGGGGCGCAGCCCGCGGCCCGCATGCCCTGTTCGGCTGCGGCCAGGAGGAGTTCGACGGCGGCGTCGGCGCCGCCGAGGTCCGTGCCGCCGATGACGTCGTCCGGCCCCTTCTCCTCGGCGCGCAGGGTGACGGCGGTGGGCCGCCCGTCGCGGGTGTCGCAGCGCTTGGGCAGGACCAGCAGGCCGTGGCTGCCGTCGACGGCGCCGGGCAGCCCCTCGGGCAGGGGCACCGCGCGGCCGCCGACGAAGGTGTTGATCCACTCCAGGCGGGCGGCGGCCCGCTCGGGCGCCGGTCCGTACGTCACCGTCACCCGGGTGTCCTGCACGCCCTTGTCGCCGTCGCTGAAGGTGTGCTCGGAGCGCACGGCGAGCACGCACCGCCCCTGCGGCCTGGCGCGGGTGGGCGCGGTCTCCTCGGCCGTGCGGCGGTGGGCGTCGTCCCCGTCGAAGGCCTCGTCGCCGAGGATGCCGGGGCCGCTGTCCTGCGCCCAGGCGCCCCAGCAGTAGCGGTCACGGCCCTCGAAGGGCCAGGTGTCCGTGGCCCAGGTGCCGAGGCCCGCGGCGAGCAGCGTGACCACGGCGGTGGCGGCGAGCGCGCCGCGCCGGGTCCTGAGGCGTTGCCGTATGCGTATGAACCGTTTGCCCTCTTGTGGGCGGCCGGTGTCGTCCGGCGCGCTCTCCCCCGTCACTGCCTTAACCTCTCCGGTCACGTGCCGTTGCCGTCCGCATCCGCTTGCGGGGCTTTGCTTCTGTGCAGCGGCTGATCGTAGCCGGGCGGCGAGCACACCCCCTCACCAGGCCCTGGGGAGTGCGGAGTTGAGGGGCGGAGCGGGGCGATCCGGGCAGGGGCTCACCCGGCTCACCCCCAGGGCAGCCAGGCCTCGACGGCGAAGCCGCCGCCCTGCCGGACGCCGTGGGAGAGCCGTCCGCCCGCGAGCGACGCCCGTTCGGTGAGCCCGATGAGCCCCTGGCCCGAGCCGGGCACGGGCGGCACCTCGCCGGGGGGCGCCGGGTTGCGGACGGTCACGGTCAGGCCCTCGTCGGGCGCGCCCGCGACGGCGACGGTGACCTCGGCGCCCGGCGCGTGCTTGCGGGCGTTGGTCAGGGCCTCCTGGGCGATGCGGTACGCGGTGCGGCCGATCGCGGCGGGCACCGCCTCGGCGTCGGCCACGCGCAGGTCGAGGACCACCTTCATGCCCGCCTCGCGGGACTCGGCGACGAGCGTGTCCAGGGCCGCGAGGGTGGGCTGGGGCCGCCCTGACGAGGTCTCCGCCTCGCCGCCGCGCAGCACCCCGATGACCTGGCGCAGGTCCTGGAGGGCCTCGTGCGCGCTCTCCCGGATGACGCCCGCGGCACGGGCGATCTCCGCCTGGGGGGCGTCGGGCCGGAACTCCAGGGCGCCCGCGTGCACGCTGAGCAGCGTCAGGCGGTGGGCGAGGACGTCGTGCATCTCGCGCGCGATGGCCTCGCGGGCGAGCCGCTGGGCCTGCTCGGCGCGGAGCGCGGCCTCGTTCTCGGCGCGCCGGGCCCGGTCGCGCAGGGCGATCAGGAGCTGGCGCCGGGAGCGGACGAGCATGCCCCAGGCGAGGACGACGAGCAGGAGCATCGACGTCAGCACGACCGACACCAGGTACGGCGTCTCGCCGTCGGGCCGCAGCCAGAAGAACACCGGGATCGTGGCGACCCCGAGGCCGCCGATCAGCGCGCTGTACTTGAACGGCCGGTGCACGGCGAGCGTGAAGTAGGCCACGAGCGTGGTGCCGCCCGCGGAGTCGGACACGAGGCCGACGAGCAGCATCGCCACGGCGAGGCCGACCGGCCAGCGCCTGCGCAGCCACACGGCGGCACAGGACGCGGCGCCGATGAGCTGGTCGATCGCGACCGTGCTGTCGGACAGCGCCGGGTTCTTGGCGACGCCGTCCGCGCCGATGAGGCCGATGACCACGGCGACCAGGAAGAAGCCGAAGTCGACGACCCAGTCCCGCAGGGTGCGCCGCACCCGCCCGCCCTCGCCGTCGCGCCGGTCCGGGTCCAGCTCGGCGGTGACGGCCGAGGGCAGGAACCAGGTGTTGGGCAGCACGGGCTCGGCGCCTGCCGGGGGCTCCGGTGCGGCTTGACGGTCCACGCCGGCCGGCCGTCCCCCGTCGACGGCCGGTCGTGTGGCAGCGCTGTCGTTCACAAGCGACAAATCTACGCACCGTCCGGCCGGATGGCTTCCCACCAGCGGCGATCGTCGACCAAAGTCACCTCGCGAGCGACTTTGGGCGCATCCCGGCGGGCGCCGATGCGGCCGCCCGGCGCGGCGGTCCTCGCCCCGCGGCCGATGTCCGTGGGGGGTGCGCGGGACGAGGATCGGTGCCATGAAGAAGCTTCTCGAAGGGATCGGTTTCCTGCTGCTCGTCCAGGGGGCCGCGGGGCTGGTGCACGAGTTCACCGGCTGGCTGCGCGGCTGGGGCGTGATCCAGCACCTGGGCTTCGCCGACGGCTACGAGCTGTATCTGAGCATCGCGCTCGTGGTGCTCGCGGTCGCCCTGTTCGCGGCGGCGGAGAGCACCGAGAAGGCCCGGTGAGCCCCCTGGGCGCCGGTCAGCAGCTGCGGTCGACCAGGTCGAACGACCGGTAGTGGTCGGCGGTGTAGTAGTCCTCCTGGCTGCGCTCGCCGGTGACGATGCGCCGGGCGCCACGGGTCGAGGAGCCCGGGGTCTTGACGGTGTACTCGTGGTAGTAGCCGGTGCTCTGCTTCGGCAGGACGCCCTCCCGGTTCTGGAAGACGGTGCCGTCCTGCGGGTACGGGAACGGCCCGTTCTTCGCTATCAGGCGGAGGGTGTCGTGGGCCTGCGAGGGCAGGGCCGAGTAACAGATGTCGCCGACCGAGGCGACGGAGAACCCGGCCGGGCCGACGACGGCCGGGCCCGGCTGCGGGGCGGCGTTCGCGACGCCGGTGACGGAACCGCCGACGAGGAACGCGGCGGCGAGGGCGGACGCACTGACGAGACGGGTGATCCGTGGGGGGATTCGCATGGGCCCATGGTGACGCGCGTAGAGGTTGATGTGTCAATGACAATGGGACATAAGTCCGAGGAATTTCCCTGGAGTTAACCGGGGGAGGCCGCCCGCCACGGACAGCCTCCCCCGTACCGCAGGTCACGCGCGGCCTCACCCGTACCACCGACCGAGTCCTGCCCGAGGGGCCGGGCAGGCCGTCCGATGAGCCGGACGCGCCCGTCCGATGAGCCGGGCGGGCCCTAGTAACTCCCGTACTCCGGGCGGCCCGCGCGGTCGTACGAGTTGATCACGACGCCCTTGGACGTCGTACGGGACGCGGTGTGCCGGAACGCCGTCGGCAGGCCGCCCTCGGCGAACAGGCGCTTGCCGGTGCCGAGGGCCACCGGGAACGTCAGCAGGTGCAGCGTGTCGATCAGGTCGTGCGCCAGCAGGCTCCGCGCGAGGCCCGCGCTGCCGTGCAGCTGGAGCTCGCGGCCGGGCCGCTCCTTGAGCGCGCCGACGTCCCGCAGCAGGTCGTCACGGCCGATGATCTCGGTGCCCGCCCAGTCGGCGCCGGTCAGCGTGCGGCTCGCCACGTACTTGGGCAGCGCGTTGAGCCGGGAGGCGATCGGGTCGGCGGGGTCGGTCATCTTCGGCCAGTACCCCGCGAAGATCTCGTACGTCCGCCTGCCCAGGAGGAAGGCGTCCACCCGGCCGAACACCTCCTCGACGAAGCGGCCGAAGTCCTCGTCCCCGTACGGCACCGACCAGCCGCCGTGCGGGAAGCCGTCGCTGGTGTCCTCCTCGGGGCCGCCCGGGGCCTGGATGACGCCGTCGAGGGTCTGGAACTGCGTGAGCGTGATCTTCATGGCGACCGCCTTCTGTCTCGTGCCGCGTGGCCGGCGGGGCGCCGTCCGCGCCCGCCCTCACCCCTTTCGACCCTCGCACCGCCCGGAACTCATCGCCCCGCGAGCGCCGTCCGGCACCCCGCGCCTCGGCGTCCGTTTCCCGCCAGCTCCGGGGCGCGGCCGGGACTTTGATGGAGCACGCAAGCACGGGGCCGCGACCGGCGGCCGCTACGGACGAATGCGAAAGCGCGGTACGGACATGTCTTCACTCACCGGTAAGAAGGCCCTGGTCACCGGCGGCAGCCGCGGCATCGGCGCGGCGATAGCGCTGCGCCTGGCCCAGGACGGCGCCGATGTGGCGATCACCTATGTGCAGGGCGAGGACGCGGCCCGCGAGGTCGTCGCCAAGATCGAGGCGGCCGGGCGGCGCGGCTTCGCGATCCGGGCCGACGCGGCCGACGCCGGGGACGCCGCGGGCGCCGTCGCACGGGCCGCGGACGACCTCGGCGGCCTCGACATCCTGGTCAACAACGCGGGCGCCGGTGTCATCGGCCCGCTGGAGTCCCTCAGCCTCGCCGACGTCGACCGCGTCCTGTCCGTGAACGTCCGGGCGGCGTTCCTCGCCTCCCAGGCGGCGGCCGCGCACCTGCCGCGCGGCGGACGCGTCGTCTCCATCGGCAGCTGCATGGCCAAGCTGGTGCCGGGCCCCGGCGGAACGCTGTACGCCACCAGCAAGGCGGCGCTCATCGGCCTCACCAAGTCGCTGGCGCGGGAGCTGGGCGAGCGGGGCGTCACGGCGAACCTGGTGCACCCCGGGCCCATCGACACCGACATGAACCCGGCCGACGGCCCGTACGCCGCGGCCCAGGCCGCTCACACCGCCCTGGGGCGCTACGGCAGCCCTGCCGAGGTGGCCTCGATGGTCGCGTACCTCGTCGGGGACGAGGCGGCGTACGTCACGGGGGCGGAGCTGTCGGTCGACGGCGGCCACGCGGCGTAGCCCTCGCGGGGGCGCCCGCTTCCTGGGGGCTCCGCCCCCAGACCCCCGCTCCTCAAACGCCGGAGAGGCTGAAAACCCTGCCGCAACCGGCGACAGTTCCAGCCCGTCCGGCGTTTGAGGACGAGGCGCGAAGCGCCGAAAAGCGGGGGCACGGGGGCGGAGCCCCCGGAGCGGGAAGGGGCGGGCCTGGGGCGCCCCGCGCGGGATCAGCCCAGTTCGCGGTGGCGGGCCCGGAGCGTCGTGGCGCCCGCCTCCGTCAGACGGCCGAAGAGGCGGAGCCGGGAGATGCCCCCGTCGGGGAAGATGTCCACGCGCGCGTGGGTGCCGACGGCGGTCTCGGGCAACACGAAGCGGTGGTTCGTGTCCGGTTGCAGCCGGGTGCGCGGCAGCACCTCCACCCACTCGCCGTCGTCGCCGTCGCGCACGGACACGGAGGCCCACCCCGCCGAGTTCCCCTTGAGGTACGCCGTGTCGATCTCCAGGGCCCGCACGGAGGCCTGCGCCACGAGCCGGTAGCGGATCCAGTCGTGCCCCTGGTCGCGCCGCCGCCGCGTCTCCCACCCGTCGTCCATCTTGCGCGAACGCCCGGGCTGGATGGTGTTGGTGGCGGGCGAGTAGAAGCGGTCGGACGCGTCCTCGACCCGGCCGCCGTTCTCCAGGGCGACGACGTCGAAGGTGCCGAGCGCGGCGAGCCAGTCGGGGTCGGCGACGACCTCGCCGTACACGCGCAGCCGGGCGATGCCCCCGTCGGGGTGCTGGTTGACCCGCAGATGGGTGAACCGCTGCGCGGCGTCCACGGCGAAGCCGTTCGCGGCGTGGCCTCCGACGGGCGTGCGCGGGACGAGCACGGTCCACTTGACGTCGTCGGCGAGGAGTTCCTCGGGCGTCGGCGAGCCCTCGACGGCCGTGCCCTCGACGGACACCGCCTGCGGGTAGTTGCCCCGGAAGTGGGCGGTGTCGACGACGACGCCGTGGACGACGCCGGGCGCGCCGAGGCGGACGAGGGCCCAGTCGTGGTCGTCCTCGGTGGGCCAGGGCCGCTCGGCGGACACGCCCCGGCGGCGGCGGGTCTCCCAGCCGTCCATGACCTTGCCCTTGTGGCCGAAGTGCTCGGGGTCGAACTCGGCGGCGCCCGGCAGGAGCAGGTTCTCGCGCATCGCGAAGAACTCGTCGTTGGCGGCGATGACGCCGGCGCCGAGCTGCCGGTCGGCGAGGTTGGCGTACTGGGTGAAGGGGAAGTCGGCGGTGCGGTAGTCGGCGTAGGGCTCGCCGCCGCCGTAGGGGTTCGCGTCGCCGGTGAAGCTCGGTATCGCCGTCACGGTGATCAGTTCTTCCTTTCCAGTAGGAGGCCCGAGGGGGCGGTGAACTCGCCCTCGGACACGATGCGTCGGCCCCGCAGCCAGGTGGACTTCACGACGCCGGTGAGGGTCTTGCCCGCGTACGCGGTGACGCGGTTGCGGTGCTGGAGCCGGGCGGGGTCCACGGTGAAGGTCTCGTCGGGCGCGAGGACCGCGAAGTCGGCGTCGCGGCCGGCCTCGATGGCGCCCTTGCGGTCCAGGCCGACCAGGCGCGCGGTGTGGGTGGACATCCAGCGCACCACGTCCTCCAGGCCGTGGCCGCGCGCGCGGGCCGCCGTCCACACGGCGGGCAGGCTGAGCTGGAGCCCGGAGATGCCGCCCCACGCGGTGGCGAAGTCGGGCGTCTTGAGCTCGGCGGTGGACGGGGAGTGGTCGGTGACGACGCAGTCGATGGTGCCGTCGGCGAGCGCCTGCCACAGCAGGTCCTGGTTGGCGGCCTCGCGGATGGGCGGGCAGCATTTGAACTCGCTGGCGCCGTCCGGGACTTCCTCGGCGGTGAGCGTGAGGTAGTGCGGGCAGGTCTCGACGGTCAGCCGGACGCCTTCGCGCTTGGCGGCGGCGATCAGCGGCAGGGCGTCGGACGAGGACAGGTGCAGCACGTGCACACGGGCGCCGATGCGCCTGGCCAGGGCGATGAGGCCCTCGATGGCGGTGTCCTCGGAGACGCGCGGGCGGGTCGCCAGATAGTCCGCGTACTTGGGTCCGCCGCGGGCGGGCGCCGCGGCCAGCTCGCGCGGGTCCTCGGCGTGCACGATGAGCAGTCCGCCGAACCCGGCGATCTCCCCCATGGAGGAGGCCAGTTGGTCCTGGTCGAGCTCCGGGAACTCGTCCACGCCCGAGGGCGAGAGGAAGCACTTGAAGCCGTACACGCCCGCGTCGTGCAGGGCCCTGAGGTCCTTCACGTTGTCGGGCAGCGCGCCGCCCCAGAAGCCGACGTCGATGTGCGCCTTGGGCCGGGCGACGTCCTGCTTCGTACGGAGGTGGGCGACGGTCGTCGTCGGCGGCAGGGAGTTGAGCGGCATGTCGACGAGCGTCGTGATGCCGCCGGCCGCGGCCGCGCGCGTGGCCGTCCAGAAGCCCTCCCACTCGGTGCGGCCGGGGTCGTTGACGTGGACGTGCGTGTCGACGAGCCCGGGCAGCAGCGCGTGGTCGCCGACGTCCTCCAGGCGGGCGCCGGGCTCCACGGGCGCGTCGTGGGGGCGGACCGCCACGATCGTGCCGTCGCTGACGGCGACGGACGCGGCACGCGTCCCCTCGGGGGTGATGACGCGCGTCGAGCGCAGCACCAGTTCGACGTCGGACACCGCGACCCCTCTCCGTAGGGCCCCGCGCGGGGGCTGCTGGGCCCCCCACCGGCGGGCCTCGGCTCCGGTGGCCTTCCGGCCAGCGGAATTCAACGATCTGTTGAAGGAGTTTTCACTTCGCCGCGAGCCGCGTCAAGGGTCTATACGTTTCCACAAAGTGGAACTACAATTCCGTAGTTCAGAACGTAGCTCTCTACGACGCATACCGTCGAAGGCGCTCCGACCGCCTCGCGGGAGACCGGACAAACACGCACTGACCGGCACGGACGCCCCGCCCGCGCCGGATACGTCCCCGCAGGCGCCCGGTAGGCTGCATACCGCCTGCCAGTCGAAAGGAACGCGCCGTGCCGACGTCCAGCGCCAGCACCACCGACGCCGCGAAGTCCTCCGCTCCCGCGCCCGCGAGCGGGGGCGTCCAGTCCCTCGAGCGCGCCTTCGACCTCCTGGAGCGGATGGCCGACGCCGGGGGCGAGGTCGGCCTCAGCGAGCTGTCCGCGAGCAGCGGCCTGCCGCTGCCGACCATCCACCGCCTCATGCGCACGCTCGTCGCCTGCGGATACGTCCGCCAGCAGCCCAATCGGCGGTACGCGCTCGGCCCCCGTCTGATCCGCCTCGGCGAGTCCGCGTCCCGGCTGCTCGGCACCTGGGCGCGCCCCTACCTCGCCCGCCTCGTCGAGGAGACCGGCGAGACGGCGAACATGGCCCTGCTCGACGGCGACGAGGTCGTGTACGTGGCGCAGGTGCCGTCCAAGCACTCCATGCGGATGTTCACCGAGGTGGGGCGGCGGGTCCTGCCGCACTCCACCGGGGTGGGCAAGGCGCTGCTCGCGCACACGCCGCCGGACGAGGTGCGGGCGCTGCTCGCGCGGACGGGGATGCCCGCCGCCACGGAGAAGACCATCACCACGGCCGACGGCTTCCTCGACGCGCTCGACGAGGTCCGCCGTGCGGGGTACGCGGTCGACGACAACGAACAGGAGATCGGCGTGCGCTGCCTCGCCGTCTCCGTCCCCGACTCCCCCACGGCCGCGGCGATCTCCATCTCGGGCCCCGCGGGCCGCGTCACCGACGAGGCCACCCGCCTCATCGTCCCCGTCCTCCAGCAGGTCGCGGCCGAACTCTCCACGGCCCTGGCGAGCTCGGGCCCGTCGGCATAGTCCCTCGCGGGTGGCGCCCCAGACCCGCCCCTTCCCGATTCCTGGAGGCTCCGCCCCCAGACCCCCGCTCCTCAAACGCCGGAGAGGCTGAAAGATCTGCCGCAACCGGCGACAGTTTCAGCCCGTCCGGCGTTTGAGGACGAGGCGCGGAGCGCCGAAAACGGGGGTCCAAGGGGGCGGAGCCCCCTTGTTCGGGAAGGGGCGGGTCAGGGGCGCACCGCGAAGTCCACCGGCCTGGCCCGCCGCAGCGCCCGCCGCAAGGCGACCGGCACCGGCGGCGCGGGCACGACCAGGACGGGACAGACCGCGTGCGCCTCGGCGTAGCGCCGGACCCGCCCCCGCCACCACCCGCCCCGCGCCCCCACCACCAACAGGTCCTCGGGCCGAGAGGCCACCCGGCACAGGGCGGGCCCCGGCCGGTCCCGCACCGGGCGCCGCTCCACCACCACCCCGGGCGGCCCCCCGCCGAACGCCTCGTCGAAGGCCCCCGCGAGCCGCGCCCGGGCCACGCCCCGCCAGTGCTCGGCCCACGCCGGGTCGGGGTGGCGCAGGTACAGCGCCTCCCCCTCCGGCGGCTCCCACGCGAGCACCGCGACCAGCGCCCGCCCACTCCGCCGCGCCTCCCGCACGGCGACCCGCAGCGCGGCGAGGCTCGCAAGCGAGTCACCGCTGACCCCGACCACCACGCGCCCAGGCCCTGCCGCCACGTCGTCCCGCTCGCCGTTCACGTCGTCTCCTCGTACGTCTCTCCTGCCGCTGCCAGGCCAGTACGTCGGCCAGAACAGCGGCTGATCACGAGTGTGTAGGCTGATTGGCCTGGACAGCAGGGCCAATCGGGAGGATCTGGCATGGCAGAGGCGCACGCGGTCCACTCCGTGGACCGGCGGCTCGGCGGGGCGCGGCTCGCCGGTCTGGTCACGGACCTGGCCGGAGGCCGACCGGGCTACCGCGCGCTCGCCCAGGCGGTCCGCACCCTGCTGCTCGACGGCCGCGTCCCGCTGCACACCCGGCTGCCCGCCGAGCGCGAACTGGCGACGGCACTGGGTGTCAGCCGGGCCACGGTCACGGCGGCGTACGACCTGCTGCGCGACGGCGGGTTCGCGCGCAGCCGCCGGGGCGCGAGCACCTGGACGGAGCTGCCGGAGGGCCGCCGCCCGGCCAGCGTGGCGGCGTTCCCCGTCGGGGACGGGGTCATCGACCTGGCGGTGGCCGCGCCGCCCGCGCCCCAGGCGGAGCTGAGCGCGGCGCTCGCGGCGGCCGCCGCCCGGCTGCCGGAGCACGCGCCGACGGCGGGCTACCACCCCTACGGACTACCGGAGTTGCGCGCGGCGGTCGCTGACCGGTTCACGCGCCGGGGCCTGCCGACGCTGCCGGACCAGATCCTGATCACGACCGGCGCCCAGCACGCGATCTCACTCGCGCTCGCGCTGCTCGGGCGCCCCGGCGACCGGGTCCTGGTGGAGAACCCGTCCTACCCCAACGCGCTCGACGCGATCCGCCGCGCGGGCCTGCGCGCGACGCCCGTGCCCGTCACCGACGCGGGCTGGGACACCGACCTGGTCGAATCGACGCTGCGGCAGGCGGCGCCCCGCATCGCCTACCTCGTACCGGACTTCCAGAATCCGACGGGGGCCCTGATGGGCCGGGAGCAGCGGGTGCGGATCCTTCAGGCCGCCCGTGCCACGGGCACCTGGCTGCTCGTCGACGAGACCATCGCCGACATCGCCCTCGACGTGCCGCCGCCCGCGCCGTTCGCCTCGCTCGCACCGCACGGCGCGGCCGAACAGGTCGTCACCGTGGGGTCGTTGAGCAAGTCGCACTGGGGCGGGCTGCGCATCGGATGGGTGCGGGCCGGATCCCGCCTGATCACGGAGCTGGCCATGGCGCGGGTGCCGTCGGACATGGCCACGCCGGTGATCGAGCAGCTCGTGGCGCTGCACCTCCTCGACGGCATGGACGCGACGCTGCACGCGCGGATCGCCTCGCTGCGGGCCTCCCGGGCGGCGCTCGCGGCGGCCCTGGGACGGCACGTGCCCGAGTGGCGCTGGCAGCTGCCGCCCGGGGGACTCTCCCTGTGGGTGGACCTGGGGGCGCCGGTCGCCTCCGCGGTGGCTCGGGCCGCGCTGGGGCAGGGGGTGCGGATCGAGGGGGGCTCGCGGTTCGGTGCGGATCCCGGGACGCACGAGCACCGGCTGCGGATTCCCTTCGCGCTGCCGCCGCAGCAGTGCGACGACGTGGCCGCCCGCCTGGCCGCCGCCCTCGCGAGCGGCCTGGAGGCCCCTGCGGGCGCACCCCTGCCGGGCGACTGGGTGGCGTAGCCCTACCGGGGTCCCCAATCCCGCCCCTTCCCGATTCCTGGGGGCTCCGCCCCCAGACCCCCGCTCCTCAAACGCCGGAGGGGCTATTCATAGCCCGTCCGGCGTTTGAGGACGAGGCGCGGAGCGCCGATAAGGGGGTCCAAGGGGGCGGAGCCCCCTTGTTCGGGAAGGGGCGGGCCCGGGGCGCCCCCGCGAGGGATCAGCCACGGGGCTCGCGGAACCGCTCCACCGCGCCCCGCACCCCACCCAACGCCCCCGTCAAGGCACTGACCGAGCCGATCGACCCCGCGACCAATAAGAGGGACCTCCGCAGCCGGCGGAGATCGGGCGTCCCCGCCGCCGCCATCGCGGCCAGCGCCGCCAGCTCGTCCTCGGCGATCGCCCGATCGGGGAACTCCCCGGGGTAGGAGGCCAGTTCACGGCGCAGGCGGGACACCGCGGCGCGCAGCTCCGTCACCCGCGGATCCTCGTAGCCGCCCGTCGCCACTCTCCGCCCCACGCTCCGCAACACAGCTCTCCCCCTCGCACGTCGTTGTGCGGCAGCCGCATCTTTCGGCCACGCCCCGGCCGGAACAGGGTCCCCAGAAGCCATGCGGTAAGCAAGGGTCATGACCGAATCGCTGTCACCCGCCCCGTCCGCCCCCGCCGCCGAGGTCGCCGGCCTGCTGCTCGCCGCGGGCGGCGGGCGGCGCCTGGGCGGCTGCCCGAAGGCCCTGCTCGAACACCGCGGGGAGCTGTTCGTGGAGCGCGCCGCGCGGGTCCTGCGCGAGGGCGGCTGCACCCGCGTGCACATCGTCCTCGGGGCCACCGCCGACGTCGTACGGGAGCAGGCGACGCTCCCGGGGTGCGTGCTCGTGGACAACCCGGACTGGCGGGAGGGGATGGGGAGTTCGCTGCGCGCGGGCCTGGCGTCGCTGGCAGGAGCCGGGGCGCGGGCCGCGCTGGTGACGCTCGTGGACCAGCCCGGCATCGGCGCGGCCGCGGTGGCCCGGCTCCTGGCCGCGCACCGCTCCCCCGCGGACCTCGCGGCGGCCGCGTACGACGGCGAGCGCGGGCATCCGGTCCTGTTCGGCGCGGACCACTGGGACGGCATCGCGGCGGCCGCGACGGGCGACCAGGGGGCGCGCGCCTATCTGCGGGAGCACGCGGGCGCGCTCACGCTCGTGGAGTGCGGTGACATCGCGGAGCCGTACGACATCGACACGCTCCCGGACCTGGAGCGGCTGGAGTGACGGAAGCCGGGAGAACGGCCGAAGCGCCCGGGGCGGCCGAAGGGGCGCCGACGCGACCCGCGCGGGGCCACCGCCCCAGGGACCCGGCGCCCCCTGGCCGCCCCGCCGGACCCCTGGTCCACTGGGAGTGACGGCGGTGGCACTCTGCGCCGCGTTGTGTCGACGAAGAGAATCTCGACATCAACAAACGATTGAACTTCCACCATGAGGAAACTAGTATCCACTGTTCAGAAGCGCCTGACCCGGTGGACGGCGCCCGCGGCCGTTTCCCGGCACCGTGGCACGCGGTGCCACACGACCGGGCCGACGGCCGCCCCGCCCCCACCGGCGCGCCGCCCGTGAAGCACGCTCGCTGAAGGAAGTGACAGCTCATGTCCGCACCAGCGCCGTCCCCGCTGGCCATCGTCGACGCCGAGCCCCTGCCCCGGCAGGAAGAGGTCCTCACCCCGGCGGCCCTTGCCTTCGTGGCCGAGCTGCACCGGCGGTTCACGCCGCGCCGCGACGAGCTCCTGGCCCGCCGCGCCGAGCGGCGCGCCGAGATCGCCCGCACGTCCTGTCTGGACTTCCTGCCCGAGACCGCCGCCGTCCGCGCGGACGACTCCTGGAAGGTGGCGCCCGCCCCGGCCGCCCTGAACGACCGCCGGGTGGAGATCACCGGCCCCACCGACCGCAAGATGACCATCAACGCGCTCAACTCGGGCGCGCGGGTCTGGCTCGCCGACTTCGAGGACGCCTCCGCCCCCACCTGGGAGAACGTGATCCTCGGCCAGCTCAACCTCACCGACGCCTATGAGCGCCGCATCGACTTCACCGACGAGCGCACCGGCAAGTCGTACGCCCTGAAGGACGCGGCCTCGCTCGCCACGGTCGTGATGCGGCCGCGCGGCTGGCACCTGAACGAGCGGCACCTCACGGACGGGGACGGCACACCGGTCCCGGGCGCCCTCGTCGACTTCGGCCTGTACTTCTTCCACAACGCCCAGCGCCTGCTCGACCTCGGCAAGGGCCCGTACTTCTACCTCCCGAAGACGGAGTCGCACCTGGAGGCCCGCCTCTGGAACGAGATCTTCGTCTTCGCGCAGGACCACGTCGGCATCCCCCAGGGCACCGTCCGCGCCACCGTCCTCATCGAGACGATCACGGCCGCGTACGAGATGGAGGAGATCCTCTACGAGCTGCGCGACCACGCGTCGGGCCTGAACGCGGGCCGCTGGGACTACCTCTTCTCCATCGTCAAGAACTTCCGTGACGGCGGCCAGAAGTTCGTCCTGCCGGACCGCAACGCGGTCACGATGACGGCCCCGTTCATGCGCGCCTACACCGAACTGCTCGTCCGCACCTGCCACAAGCGCGGCGCGCACGCCATCGGCGGCATGGCGGCCTTCATCCCGTCCCGCAAGGACGCCGAGGTCAACAAGGTCGCCTTCGAGAAGGTCCGTGCCGACAAGGACCGCGAGGCGGGCGACGGCTTCGACGGCTCCTGGGTCGCCCACCCCGACCTCGTCCCGATCGCCATGGAGTCCTTCGACAAGGTCCTCGGCGCCAAGCCGAACCAGAAGGACCGCCTCCGCGAGGACGTGTCCGTCGCCGCCGGTGACCTGATCGCCATCGACTCGCTCGACGCCAGGCCCACGTACGCGGGCCTGGTCAACGCCGTGCAGGTCGGCATCCGCTACATCGAGGCCTGGCTGCGCGGCCTCGGCGCGGTCGCCATCTTCAACCTCATGGAGGACGCGGCCACCGCCGAGATCTCCCGCTCCCAGATCTGGCAGTGGATCAACGCGGGCGTCGTCTTCGAGAACGGCGAGCCCGCCACCGCCGACCTCGCCCGCGAGGTCGCCGCCGCCGAGCTGACCGCGATCCGCGCCGACCTCGGCGAGGACGCCTTCGCGGCGGGCAAGTGGCAGGAGGCCCACGACCTCCTCCTCCAGGTCTCCCTGGACGCCGACTACGCGGACTTCCTCACCCTCCCCGCGTACGAACGCCTGCGCTGAGCCGGGCAGTGCCCGTGTGCCGCTGAGCGCCCCGCACCTCCGCGGGGCGCTCAGCGCACTTGCGGCTTGCCGTGGAGGTTCGGGACCCGTTTCAGCCAGGCCGGGCGGGACGCCTCCGTGGCGCGGGCGCGGAGGGCGTCCTCGGCGGCCAGTTGGGCGCGGGGCGGGAAGTCGGTGGGGAGCCAGGTCGCGGAGGCGCGGGCGCGGGCCGCGAGGTAGGTGACGTAGGCCTCGCGCAGCGCGTCGGGGGTCGCGAAGCCCGGCTCGTCGGCGAGCCAGGCGTCGGGGACGTCCGCCGTGATCGCGCGCAGCAGGTCCTCGGTCACCAGCGGCGCGAGCTCCGCGTCGGCCGCGCGCGTGTCGGGGCCGTAGCGGCCGAGCGCGTGCTGGCGGAAGTCGTACGCCTTCTCGGCGGTGGCGAGGACCGACGCGGCGTCCCAGCGGTGGTGGAAGACGAGGGCGGCGCCGTGGTCGATGAGCCACAGCCGCGGCGGGCGGACGCCGAACGTGGGCCAGACCATGAGGTTCGAGCTGTGCACGGTGCGGTCGACGTTCGCGGTGAGGGCGTCGAGCCAGACCACCCTGCCCGCCTCCAGGGGGTCCACGTCGAGGTCGGTGTCCGGGGTGAAGTCGTGTGCCCCGGGCAGATAGTCCATGCCCAGGTTGAGGCCCGCGCTGCGGTGCAGCAGGTCCTGGACCTCCTGGTGCGGCTCGTGCGCGCCGAGGGCCGGGTCGAAGTGGGCGAGGACGAGCTCGGGCACGCGCAGGCCGAGGCGGCGGGCGAGCTCCCCCACGACGATCTCGGCGACGAGCGCCTTGCGGCCCTGCGCGGAGCCGGTGAACTTCAGGACGTAGGTCCCGAGGTCGTCGGCCTCGACGACGCCGGGCACGGAGCCGCCCGCCCGCAGGGGTTCCAGATATCGGACAGCCGTCACTTCTCGCAGCACACCCGCCACCCTAACCGGCGCCCTCAACTGCTTTTTTGGAGCGGACCCGCCTTGATCCATAGGATCCGCTGATGATCACCAGAAAACGGCTCGCGGCGGGGTTCTGCGCCCTGTTCGCGGCCCTGAGCATGGGCATCGCGCCCACCGTCGCCCACGCGGCCGACGAACCGGACGACAGCGAGGGCGGGGCGAAGCCCAAGGTCGAGCTCCTCCTCGACGTGAGCGGCTCGATGCGGGCCCGCGACATCGACGGCAAGAGCCGGATGGCCGCGGCGAAGCAGGCCTTCAACGAGGTGCTCGACGCCACCCCCGAGGACGTCGAGCTCGGCATCCGCACCCTCGGCGCCAACTACCGCGGCGACGACCGCAGAACGGGCTGCAAGGACACCGAGCAGCTCTACCCGGTCGGGCCGCTGGACCGCACGGACGCCAAGACCGCGGTGGCCACGCTCTCGCCGACCGGCTGGACCCCGATCGGCCCGGCCCTCCTGAAGGCCGCCGACGACCTGAAGGGCGGCGAGGGTTCGCGCCGCATCGTCCTCATCAGCGACGGCGAGGACACCTGCCAGCCCCTCGACCCGTGCGAGGTGGCGCGGGAGATCGCGGCCAAGGGCATCAACCTGACCGTCGACACCCTGGGCCTGGTCCCGAACACGAAGATGCGCGCGCAGCTGAGCTGCATCGCCGAGGCCACCGGCGGCACGTACACCTCCGTCCGGCACACCGACGAACTCACCGACCGGGTGGGCCAGCTGGTGGACCGCGCGGCCGATCCGGTCGTCAACCCCGTGGCCGTGGACGGCGCCGACAGCTGCTCGGCCGCGCCGGAGCTCAAGCCGGGTCTGTACACCGACCGCGCCGGGTTCGGCGAGCACCGCTGGTACCGCGTGGACGTGGCGCCCGGCAAGGAGCTGCGCGCCTCGGTGAGCGTGGGCGCCGACCGGGCCGTGAACAACGACTACGGCGTGCTCCTGCGGGCCGTCACGAAGCACGACCGCGAGATCGTGCGCGGCTCGGAGGCCGGGGACGGCCGCACCGACGTGATCTCCACGGGGCTCCGGTATCCGAAGCCCGAGCGCGACGACGAGGACGACGAGAAGGAGACCGTCTGTCTCCAGGTGTCGCACTCCTACTCGGCCGCCGCCGGTGCCGCCGCCAAGGGCAAGCCCGGTCTGCCCCTCGAACTGGCCGTCGACGTCGTGGACGCGCCCGACGGCTCGTCCGACGTGGCGGCCTTCGGCCTCGGCCGCGGCTGGTGGCTGCTCGGCGCGCTCGTGCTCACCGGTTTCGTGGGCGGTGTGCTGTGGGGCTGGATCTCGCGCTGGCGCGTCGCCGTCTGGAGGACCAGCTGATGCGTAGGACACGTCTGTTGGCGGCTGCCGGCCTGCTCGGCCTCAGCGCGCTGCTGGCCTCGGGGCCGGCGTTCGCGGCCTCCGGTGACGACGACAAGGAGCGGACCGACGCGGGCACCTCCTTCCGTACGGCGACGGAGATCGAGCAGGGCCACAAGGCCACGGCGAGCGCCTCCACCGGCGACTACCTGTACTGGTCGTTCCCCGCGGACTCCGGCCAGCGGCCCACGGTCAAGGCGACCGTGAAGCTGCCCGGGTCCGCCGCCAAGGCGTCCGGCGCCACGTGGCGGATCGACGTGTACGACGGGCTGCGGCGCCGCCAGTCCTGCATGTACGGCATGCAGGCGCGCAAGGCCGAGGGCTCCTCCGTCGAGCTCGCCTGCACCCTGCGCACGGTGCGCGCCTGGTCGGAGCCGTGGGCCAACGACCCGCTGCCGGGCACGTACTACGTGCGCCTGACGGCGACCGGCCTGCGCACCGCCGACCTGGGCCAGCCGGTCACCGCCGAGGTCGAGGCCACGTCGAAGGACGTCGGTGGCTCGGCCGCGGTGGACGGCACCCTGGGCGACCCGCTGGTGCCGGGCTCCAAGCCGTCCGCCGCCGAGCCCGAGGACGGCTGGTCCTCGGGCTGGTGGACGGACCGCTGGGTCTGGACGGGCGTCGGCGGCGTCCTCGCCGCGCTCGCGGGCGTGGGCGGTTACACCCTGACGCGCGGCAACGGCAGGCCTCCCGCGCGCCCGTCCGGCGTCTGAGGGCGAGGCACACGCCGAGGGGTCCAGGGGCTCGGCCCCTGGACCCCTCATCCCTCTCGCAAGGCCTTGGCCAGCGGTCCGTCCCCGGTCACGGCGATCCGCCCCGCCCGCACCCCGTCGGCCACGCTCAGCACGCCCCGCCCGATCTCGACGGCGGTCCCGGCGTCCAGGGTGACGCGCGCGTCGGGCGGCTCGGGCGCGGGCCCGTCCCCGTACGAGACCACCCCGTCGGCGTCCGTGCGTACGTGGAACTCGCCTTCCTCCAGGCTCAGCTCCACCAGGCCCTGGGCCAGGGCGACGGCGTCGAGGAGCGGCAGCGCGAACCAGTGGGCGCGGACCGCGTCGGTGGGGCGGCGCTCGGCGAGTTCGGGGGCGCCCCAGGCCGCGAGGGCGCGCAGGACGGGCGTCAGCTCCCGGCCGCGCCCGGTGAGTTCGTACACGTACGCGGCGGCGGGCGGCGGCAGTCTGCGGCGGGTGGCGAGGCCCGACTGCTCCAGGTCCTTCAGGCGCGAGGCGAGCACGTCGGTGCTGACGCCGGGCAGGTCGGCGTGCAGATCGGTGTAGCGGCGCGGACCGAGGAGCAGTTCGCGGACGATCAGCAGGGTCCAGCGGTCACCGACGGCGTCGAGGGCGCGGGCGGCGGCACAGAACTGGTCGTAGCTACGGCGCGGTCGATATGGCATGCGTCGCAGTCTAGACAAGCTGTTGGACTTTCCAAGCTCCAGCTTGGTAAAACCAAGGAACCCACGCTACGGGAGGCACACCGCATGGAGTTCCGGCAGTCCAGCAAGCTCAGCGAGGTCTGTTACGAGATCCGGGGCCCGGTCATCGAGCACGCGAACGCCCTGGAGGAGGCGGGCCACAGCGTGCTGCGCCTGAACACCGGCAACCCCGCCCTGTTCGGCTTCGAGGCGCCCGAGGAGATCGTCCAGGACATGATCCGGATGCTCCCGAGCGCCCACGGCTACACGGACTCGCGGGGCGTCCTGTCCGCCCGCCGCGCGGTGGCGCAGCGCTACCAGGCGCTGGGGATCGACGACGTCTCCGTGGACGACATCTTCCTCGGCAACGGCGTGTCGGAGCTGGTCACCATGGCCGTGCAGGCACTCCTGGAGGACGGCGACGAAGTCCTCATCCCGGCCCCCGACTTCCCGCTGTGGACGGCCGTGACCACCCTTTCCGGGGGCAAGGCCGTGCACTACCTGTGCGACGAGCAGGCCGACTGGTACCCCGACCTCGACGACATGGCCGCGAAGATCACCGACCGCACCAAGGCCGTCGTGATCATCAACCCGAACAACCCGACGGGCGCCGTCTACCCGCGCGAGGTCCTCGAAGGCATCCTCGACCTGGCGCGCCGCCACGGCCTGATGGTGTTCGCCGACGAGATCTACGACCAGATCCTGTACGACGAAGCGGTGCACCACAGCGTCGCCGCGCTGGCCCCCGACCTGGTGGTCCTCACCTTCTGCGGGCTCTCCAAGACGTACCGCGTGGCGGGCTTCCGCTCCGGCTGGCTGGTCGTGACGGGCCCGAAGCAGCACGCGCGGGACTATCTGGAGGGCCTGACGATGCTGGCCTCCATGCGGCTGTGCGCCAACGCGCCCGCCCAGTTCGCGATCCAGGCGGCGCTCGGCGGCCGGCAGTCCATCCACGAGCTGACCGCGCCGGGCGGCCGCCTGTACGAGCAGCGCGACCGCGCCTGGCAGAAGCTCAACGAGATCCCCGGGGTCAGCTGTGTGAAGCCGAAGGGCGCGCTGTACGCCTTCGCACGCCTCGACCCCAAGGTGCACGCCATCCACGACGACGAGAAGTTCGTCCTCGACCTGCTGCTCCAGGAGAAGATCCAGGTCGTCCAGGGCACCGGCTTCAACTGGCCGCACCCGGACCACTTCCGCATCCTGACGCTCCCGTACGCTGACGACCTCGACGCGGCGATCAGCCGCATCGGCCGCTTCCTGAGCGGCTATCGCCAGTAGCCCCGCGCGGCCCCGGCCCGGGGCCGCCCCGCGACGAGGAGCGTGCCCGTGGCCGACTGCCCCACCTGCCGGGTCCCGTCCCTGACCCAGTTCGCCTCGCCCGACCTGGTCGGGAAGATCGTGTACGAGGGCCACGACCGCGCCGACGACCCCGCCTGGCGGGAGTCGGGCGCGGCCACGCTCGACGACTACGCGCGCTGGTGCGGCCACCTGTGCGGCCTCACCTGTCTGCGGATGGCCCTCGGCGAGGGCGCGCCCTCGCTCTTCGAGCTGCGCGACGGGGCCCTCAAGTACGGCGCGTACACGGAGGACCCCGCCGACGGCACGATCAAGGGGCTGATCTACGCGCCGTTCGCCGAGTACGTGCGCGACACGCTCGGCCGCGAGGCGACGGTGCACCGGCACCTGACGCTCGACGAGGTGGCCGACCTCGTCGACTCCGGGCACACGGTGATCACGTCCGTGCACTACGAGATCCGCCGCCCGGGGCGCCCGGCGCCCGGCCGCGGCGGGCATCTGGTCCTGGTCACGGCGCGCACGGCGGACGGGAGCCTGCACTTCCACAACCCCTCGGGGATCGACGCGCCCACGCGCACGGCCACGCTCCCGCGCGCGGAGTTCGAGCCGTTCTTCGCCGGACGCGGTGTATCCATGCGCTGACCTTTGGTCATGACAGGACGTCACCCGCCCTGCCAGGATGGCGCGATGATGCATTCGGGCAGGGTCGCCGTGGTGGGCGGCAGCGTCGCGGGCTGCGCGTCCGCACTGGCCGCGCACCGGGGCGGCGCGGACGAGATCACCGTGTACGAGCGGGCGGCGGGCCGCCTCGCCGACCGGGGCGTGGGTCTGGCCGTCCACAACTCCCGCTACGCGGAGCTGGAGTCGGCGGGCTACCTGGACGCGGACATGCAGTGGGTGCAGCTCGTCAGGCGCCGCTGGTACGTGCGTGACGACGCGGCACCGGACCCGCGCGGGCACGCGATCGCGGTGACGCCCTTCCCGTTCCGGACGTACAACTGGGGTCCGTTGTGGGGCGAGTTGCGGCGCCGGGTGCCCGAGACGGTCACGTTCCGCACCGCCACCGCGGTGACCGGGGTGCGGGCCTGCCCGGGCGGGGCCGTGGTGGAGACGGACGACGGCACGGAGCGGTTCGACGTGGTGGTCGGCGCGGACGGCTACCGCTCGGTGGTGCGCGAGGCGGCGTTCCCCGGCCTGCGGGCCGAGTACGCGGGCTATCTGGCCTGGCGCGGCGCCTACCCCGAGGAGCGCCTTACCGACCCGGAGCTGTGGGGCGCCGAGGACTGCGTGTACGCCGTGTTCGACGGCGGCCACCTGATCCTCTACCGCATCCCCGACGGGACGGGCGGGCGCCGCGTGAACTGGGTGCTGTACACGGCACCGCCGCGCGGCCTGGACGCGGACCTGGCCTTCGACGATCCCCGGAGCCTGCCGCCCGGCGGCCTCACCGACACCCTCAGCAGCCATCTGTCGTACGTCGCCGACGTGCTCCTGCCGCCCTACTGGGGCGCGGTGGTCCGCGCCACCGCACCGGCCGAGCTCTTCCTCCAGCCCATGTACGACTACACCGCGCCGCGCTACACCCAGGGCCGGGTGCTGCTCGCGGGCGACGCGGCGACCGTGGCCCGGCCGCACACGGGCGCGGGCGCGGTGAAGGCCCTCCAGGACGCCACCGTCCTGGAGTCCGCCATCACCACGGCGGTGACCTGGCCCGACGCCCTGGAGTCCTACGACGCCGACCGGACCGTCGCGGGCCGCACGATGGTCGACCTGGGGCGGCGCCTGGGCCGCGCCTTCGTGCAGGAGACCCCCGACTGGCGCTCCCTCGGCCAGGCGGGCCTGGAGGCGTGGTGGCAGCGGGCGGACGGCGCGGGGGCGTTCGGGGGGCGGGAGCTGCGGCGGAAGTGACGGGCCCCTCCCCCGGTGCCTCCCCCGGTGCCGGACGGATCATGGAATACGGCCACCGCCGCGACGGTTCGCACCAGGCAGAACCGAGCAGAACGGAACGCGCGCATGGGTGACCTCCTCCTGGTCCGGCACGGCGAGACCGCGTGGTCGCTGTCCGGCCAGCACACCAGCTGGACCGACATTCCCCTCACCGACCACGGCCGCGAGCAGGCGCGGTCGCTCGCGCCGCTGGTCGGGAAGTACCGGGTCGACGCCGCGTTCACCAGCCCCCGGGCGCGGGCGCGGGAGACCGCCGCGCTCACGGGCTTCGCGGACGCGCGCGTGGACGACGATCTGGCCGAGTGGGACTACGGGGCGTACGAGGGCGTGACGACGGTGGAGATCCACCGGACGCGGCCCGACTGGTTCCTCTTCACGGACGGCGTGGCCGCGGGCCCTCCGGAGCATCCGGGCGAGTCCCCCGAGCAGGTCGGGGCGCGGGCCGACCGCGTGCTGGCCAAGGTCGACGCGGCCCTCGCCAACACGGAGGGCAGCGTGCTCCTGGTGGCCCACGGGCACTTCCTCCGCGTCCTGGCCGCCCGCCGCCTTGGGCTCCCCGCCTCGGCCGGGGCGCACTTCCAGCTGGCCACGGGGACGGTCAGCCGGCTCAGCTTCGAGCACGGCCGCCCGGTAGTAGCCACCTGGAACCTACGCCCCTCGGCGTAGCGCCCCCTCACCTCCGCTGCGCGGGGCTCTCTCCCCACCCACCCGCCCTTCTTCGCCCTCGGGCTCGCCCTCAATCGCCGGGCAGGCTCCTTCCCCGCCCACCCGCCCCTCCATCGCGCTGCGCGCTCGTCCTCAAACGCCGGACGGGCTGGATGGTGCCGGTGCGGGCCGGATCCCGACCGCAGATCGTTCCTCGACCGCACGCCGTTCCTCGGCCGTCAGCCGGATCCCGACCGCAGGCCGGATCCCCACTGCGGAACGGAGTTCGTCCATGGGTCCGCAGGTGGGTGCCGGGCCGTGCCGGGGGTCTTCCAGCCCGTCCGGCGTTTGAGGACGAGGCGCGGAGCGCCGACAAGGGCGGGGGCACGGGGGCGGCAGCCCCCGGATCGGGAAGGGGCGGGTCTGGGGCGCCACCGCGAGGGCTAGGCGCGGCGCGGGGACGCCAGAACATACCTGCGCCCCGTCCGCGCGTCGCCATGCTCGCTGACCAGCCACCCCGCCCGCTCAAGAACCGCACCGCAGGCCCGCACCCCCTCCCCCGAGGCCTCCCACACCTCCACCGCGTCCGGCTGTGCCGTGTCCACCACGTGATACCCCTCCCGGCCGGGCCCCGCCGGGACGCGGTCCGCCGCCTCCAGGGCTATCGCCACGGCCCGCACCCGGTGCGTCCGCTCCCACGCGCAGGGGGTCTCCCGGTCGCCGCCGGGGTTCGTCATGCGCCGCATCTCGACGATGCCGAGCCAGGCGCTCCGCACCTCGCGCGCTCGCGCGGGGCCGTCCTCGACGGGCGGGTCCTGCGCAGCGCCGGTGCGCGCCGTGAACACGCCGGACGGCACCTCCACGGGCGCCGTCTCGGGGGCCGCGGCCTCCGCCGGCTCCTCCCGGACTCGGTGGCCCGCAGGCGTCAGGAAGTACGCGTGCGGCGGGCGGGGGTGCCGGAAGGCGAGCCGCAGCCGCACGAGCGCGGCGAGCTGCGCCTCCGTCCCCCGCAGGCGCCCCGTCACGGGATCCGCATCCGCAATGATCCGCCGCTGCCCGGCAGTCGTCGGCTTGGCCATGCTTCCGATGGTGCCGCACGGCACTGACATCGGCCTCGCCAGGCACTGCAACGGGGCGGCAGGGATGCACCCCCGCCGCCCCGTGACCCTACGCGGTGGAGCTATTCACGTAGCGCCCTGAACCACAGACTCAGACATGCGCCTTGACTTGGCGCACAGGCTGCCCCAGCGCCTCTGCGACCAAGGCAATTTCCCGATCATTGAACCAGTCCCGCTGCGGGTTCCGGACAGTGATCTCAAACTGGGCAAACCCACACGGCCAGTCGTAGTTCAGATCGTTCAAAGACGTGTGGGCCCCACAGCAAGGCACAGTGACCATGAGATCAGCGAAGCAACTCTCGCCGTGCGTCCCCATCTGGTCAGCCCACCATCCAATGTCGAGGGGAGCCTCACAGTGAGGGCACTCGATCTCCTCCAGGTTCGCACCGCAGTCGACAAAGACGGCCGTGTCGTGCCACGACACCTCTGGCTTGACAGTGTCACGGCCCCCAAGGGTAAAACTCCTCACGACCGCGGCGGCCCGGTCGGCCGCATCCCGGTCAGGCTGCCAGTGCGGATTGCTCGGGACGACCGACAACTTCCCGTCACTCATTGTGTGCCCCCAGCCTTCACTGCGATGTGTGTACGACGTTGATACCGGATATGTCCTTGTCTGCGAACATCTTCCGGATTGCGGTGGCCACCTCTTCCTCGGCAACATGCCAGGTGATCGGCGTATTGCCCCCTGCGGCCTTGAGTTGACGCTTGGCCTGCTCTTCGAGCTCCTTCGCACCACGATACCAAGGCTGGAATTCACCGTTCTTGACTCCGGCCGAATAGCCGGGCCCCTTAGCGTCGAGAAGAACGCCCTTGCGGTATCCGTCGAACTTGGTCCCGTTGAGGGAGTATCCAAATCCGTCCGGCACCCCCGTGACCTTCATCTGGTAGGCCAGGGCTCTTTCTGACATCGACTCGTTGACCGTGCCCCACTTACCCGGCCCGCCGAGTTCGACCCAGCACGACGCCGCGCGGACTGCCGCCGTGCGGACGCCACGCACCCGGCAGGAGTCAGCGAGTGCGTCGATAGTGCGCTGACCGATGCCGGCCACCACGTCGTCGGACAGGCCGGAGCCCCGCAGGCCCTTCCAGAGGTCGGCTATGTCGTCGCCGGACTTCAGGGCCTCGTCCAGCTTGGCGAGCGCCTTCACCCCTTGGGCGATCTTCTCCCCGGGGATGAAGTTCGCCGCGGCCCAGGCGCAGCCTTCGGCGCTGCCGTGCCAGCAGTCGACGAAGTCCTTGATGAGGAGGTCGTACGCGAACTTCGCGATGACCTTGGCGATGCCTTCGAGGATCTCCAGCTTGGTGAAGTTGCGGGTGATCTTCTTGGAGAGGTTCTTGAAGTTCTGCGTGCCCAGGAAGGCGGTGTCCTTCGACGGGCAGCCTGCCTTGGTGGCGGGCACCTCCGGGTTGGCGCACAGGTAGAAGTCGACGGTGGCGTCGAAGGTCACCTTGAAGTCGACGGAGCAACCGCCGAGTCCGATGTCGATGACGCAGTCGTTGAGCTGCTTCGGGTCACCGGACAGTTCGATGCCGTCGACGACGTAGAAGGCGTTGCCGATGCCGGTACCGGCCCCGTCCTTGACCTGTTTGTTGGCCTTCTTGCGGGCCGCCTCCTCGGCTGCCTGTTGGGCCTCGTCCGCGTACTTCTGGGCGTCCTTGGCGGCTTGTTCGGCTGCTGCGGCGTCCTCCGCGGCCCGGTCGGCGGCCTGGCGGGCCTCCTTTGCCGCCGCCTCGGCCTGGGCTGCGGCTTCGCGGGCCGCTTCGGCGTCCAGTGCGGCCTGGTCGGCGGAGTCGCGGGCGTCCTTGGCGTGGTTCTCGGCGCGCGTCGCGGCCCGGTCGGCGGCTGCGGCGTCCTCGGTCGCCTGTCGGTCGTATTCGATGGTGCGCGCCAGGGAAGCCGCGGCCTTGGACGCCGCCTCCGCTGCTTCGGCGGCGTACGTGATCGCGTTCTTGGCGGACTTCCGGGCGTCCGCGGCGTGGCCGGCGGCCTTGGCGGCCCAGACGTAGGCGGCTTTCGCATCGCCCGTGGCCGCGTTCGCGAGGCTTTCGGCCTGCTTGGCGTTCTCCTCCGCGTTGTCCGCGTGCGCCTGGGCGACGTCCCGCTGCTGTTCCGCGATCGTCTTCGACGCCTGGCCGGTCAGTACGGCGAGGCCGGCCGCGGCATCCCTGGTGATGTAGGGGGAGCCGAGCTGGACGGCATCGTTGGCCGGGGCGGCGACCTGTTGGGCGGAGTGACCGGCCGCGACGGCGGCCTGCGCCGTGACGTATGCGTGTCCGGCGGCGTCCGCGGACGCGGAGATGGCTTTGGCCGCCTCCTTCTTCGCCGCGTCGGCATTGCTCTTGGCCGTCTTGGCCTGCTCCTCGGCCTTGTCGGCGAGTTCGACGGCGGTCTTGGCCGCCGTCGCCGCCACACCTGCCGCGCTGATGGCGTCGGCGGCGGCACTCGTGGCGGTCTTCACCGCCGCGTCGGCCTTCAGCTTCGCGGCCTGGGCCGCGTCGGAGTCGGAGCGGGCACGCTTGGCCGCGGCCTCCGAGCGCGTGGCGGCCGCGTCGGCCTCCGCAGCCGCTTTGGTGGCCGCGTCCGCGTCCGCCCGGGCTTTGCCCGCTTCGGATTCGGCCTTGTCGGCTGCCGCGTCGGCCGCATCGGCGGCTTCCCGAGCGTCCTTGGCGTCGTCCGACGCATCGTGTGCTTGGGCGTACGCTTCCTTCGCGTCCGCCTTGGCGCGCTTGGAGTCGGCCTTCTGCTCGGCGTCCCACGCGTCGTCGCGAGCTTCGCGCGCCTTGTCGCTCGCCTCTTCGGCACTCTTGCGCTTGGTCGCCGCGGTGGAGGCCGCGGACTCCGCCTTGTCCTTGGCGTCCTTGGCCTTCGTGGCGTGCTCTTGCGCGCTGGTCTTGTGCTTGGACGCCTCGGCCTGCTTCGCGGCGGCGGTCAACTTCTCCGCCTTCGCCGTGGCCTCTTCCTTCTCGGCGGCCACCCGCTTGGCGTGCGCCGTAGCCGCCGCGGCCTTCGCGTCAGCTTCGGCGTCCTCCGTCTCCGTGAGCTTGGCCCTGGCGGTGTTCCGCGCCTCCTTGGCGATCTTCTCCTGCTCGGCCGCGCCCTCCGCCGCGGCCTTGGCCTGTTGCTCGGCCTCCTTGGCTGCGGCGTTGCGGAACTGGGCCTTGACCGCGGACGCTTGGGCGCGGGCCCGGTCGGCGATCGTCGCGCTGTCCGAGGCGGATGCTTTGGTGGCCTGGTAGGCGGTCTTGCCCGCTTCGGCCATCGCCTGCAGGGCAGCGAAGGACGCCTGGGTCACCTGCGCCTTCTGCTCACCCACGATGAGCCCTCGGCCGCGGGGCGCCCCGTGGGAGTCAGCGATCTTGTAGGACTCGCGCTTCGCCACCTCGGTCCGGGCAGCGGCCTTGGAGGCGATCACCAACTGGGCGTTGAGCACGCCAAGCTGGCGCCTGGCCTCTTCCTCGGCGTCCGCGATGCCCTTCTTCGCCTGGGCGAACTGGGGCTTCGTGGGGTAATCGAGGTCGCCGGTGCCGTTGTTCCCGGACGGCTTGACGTCGAACTTCTGGTGCCCGGTGCCGCTGCAGTCCCACAGCCGCGCGTTGGACCCGTTCTCGTACTTGGGCAGGTCGAGGCAGTTTCCAGTACCTACGTTCTTGAGCGTGCTCGTCCCGCGCGTGGAGTACTGCCACTTCTGCGCCGCCGAGCCGTTGCACCGCCAGATCTGCGCGGGCGCGCCGTTGGCCGTGCTGGCGCCCTTGACGTCGAGGCACTTGCCGGAGTTGACGTTCCGCAGGCGCTCCCCGTCGATCTGCCACTTCTGTGCGGGCGAGCCGTTGCACGTGTACAGCTGCACCGGAGTGCCGTTGGCCTTGCCTCCCCCTTGGACGTCGAGGCACTTGCCTTGGGCGTCGTGCACGTACACGACCATGGGGCTGTCGCCGATCGCCCCTGGGCCTCCCAGGGACCAGTAGTTCTGCCAGCGGGTGAGATGGTCGGCCGCCCAGGACTGGCCCAGCATCTCGCCCAGGGCCTGGCTGCCCGTGGACAGTGCCTGTGTCGTCTCCTTGTTCGCGTTCAGGATGTCGTCGCGCTGGGTGGCCTGGGAGGCGATCTCCTCCTGCCACTCCTTCGTCGCGGTGGCAACCTCCTTGCCCAGCACGCGGCTCGGGTCGAACGGGCCCTGCCACGCGCAAGCGCCGAACCGCGTCTTCAGGTCCTCCACCGCCACCCGGAACGGCAGGCTGCCCTCTTCGGAGGCAACGCGCGTGAACCCACCGGTCGTCAGGAACAGCCGGGCGTCATCGGCCGACAGCGGGCGGAACGTGTCCTTGGTGAGGGCCTCCCACGCCTCGTGCTCGGCGTACGCCTTTCGCCACTCCTCGGTGGGAAGCGACGAATCCGGGGCCTTCCCGTACAGCGGGCCGCCCAGTTCGCGGACCTTCGCGGCCTCCGCCTTCCCGGCCTTCGGCGTCGGGTCGTCGTAGAAGCCCTCTTCGTCCTTCCAGAACTGCTCGCTGATCCACGAGAGGTAGCCGACCTGGTTGAAGAAGCTCTTCTCACCGTCGGGGGCCCAGTGGAATCCGGCCTCCGTGAAGCCGGCGGGTGTGGGCAGTCCGTCGAGGGGCTCCTCCCAGACGTCCGCCCGCTTGTCGAGTTCGTCGGCCTTCTTGTCCGCTGCCGATTGGTCCTTCTTGAAGGCCTTGTTGAGGGGGGTGCCCTCCCAGTAGTCGCGGTTCGCAGCCTTACGCAGCTCATCAGGCGACTGCCCGAGCGCCTCCTGAGCGGTGGCGAACATGCTCGGTCCGCCCATCCGCAGCGCTTCGGCCATCAAGCACTGGTCCTGCCGGAGCTGGTCGGCCCCCTTCGGGTCGAACCCGTCGTAGGAGTCCGCCACGGGAGCGCCACGGTCGCGCGTCGTCAGATCCGGGTGGACGGCGAGCGTCGCCAGAACAGCCAGGGCCAGGAGCAGGGGAAGCAAGAAGACGTACGTACGTCTCTTCCGCCCCCGAGTCGGTAAGAGGTGTCTCACGGAACCCACAAACATCCCTTCACAAGTGGAGTGAAGGCACACCGGAGGAAGGCATGAAGGCGTACGGAGGCATCAAGCCGGGTGCGCGCGGCACGCCCCCCGGTGTGCCGGTCCAGTCGGCGCCCGGCGAAGCAGGGTGGTCCAGACCTGCGGGGCGTCGAGGGTCACCTTAGGTAGATGCCACTGGCACACAACAAGGGGTAACGGTGCATGCGCAGCCAGTTGACGCGAAAGGGCCAGTGATCCGCCCGTACGCGAGCTTGTGTGAATTCCGTGTCTTACCTGGCTACATGTCGTGAAGCATTCGTGAACCTCGACAGATCGCAACGTGGCGGCGGCGAGCCGCGGTTGGCTGGAAAGTCCGTGTCAGTCGGCAGCTGACTTCGCCGACGCAAAGGCCTACTCCTGGGTTGGGCGGGCTCGGGAAGCCCGGCCAGGAATGCCGGGCAGCCGGGGGGAGTTGAACGCCCTGCACGACGTGTACCGCACTGAAGAGGGAGCACCGTGGCGCAGCAGCAGTCGGAAGCCGGAGTGGGGGCGGAGGCGGAGGCGTACTCCGTCGGGATTGTCGTTCGGGGGTACGAGACGGACACGCAGGGGCATCTGAACCAGGCCGTGTATCTCCAGTACGCGGAGCACGCGCGGTGGTCAATCCTGATGGCGGCGGGGATCCGGCAGGCGGACCTGATCGGGAAGGGCGTCGGGCCCGTCGCGCTGGAGAACACGCTGCGGTACCGCAGCGAGCTGCGGGCCGGGGAGGAGGTCTCCGTGTCCTGCCGGTTCCTGTGGGGCGAGCGGAAGACCTTCAGGATCGAGCAGATCTTCACCAAGCCGGACGGCACGGTCGCCGCGGAGCTGACCGGCGTGGGCGGGCTGCTCGACCTGAAGGAGCGGCGGATGGTCGACGACCCGAAGGAGTACTTCCGGGCGCTCGCGACGGACGCCCGGGTCCTCGGCCTGTAGGCGGCGGGCGGCAGGCCTCAGGCGGCGGGCGGCAGGCCTCAGGCGGCGGGCGGTGGGCCTCAGGCGGCGCCCAGCACCGCCAGGTCCTCCGCGTCCAGGCTGAGCGCGGCCGCCGCCACGTTTTCCTCCAGGTGCGCGAGCGACGACGTGCCGGGGATGGCGAGGACCGCCGGGGACACGGAGAGCGACCAGGCAAGGCCGATCTGCGCGGGGCTCGCGCCGTGCCGTTCGGCGACCCGGCGCAGCGCGGCGACGTGCGGCGCGCCCGCGCCGCCGAGGGGGAAGAACGGCACGAAGGCGATGCCCTGGCGGGCGCACAGCTCGACCAGGGCGTCGGCCTCGGCGTCGCGGGACACCGGGCTGTAGCGGTTCTGCACCGCGGCGACCGGCGCGATCCGCTGGGCCTCGGCGAGCTGCGCGGCGGTGGCGTTGCTGACGCCGAGGTGCCGGATGAGGCCTTCCTCGCGCAGTGCGGCGAGGGCTTCGAAGCGGCCGTCGCCGGGGCCGTCCGCGGCGAGGAAGCGCAAGTAGACGAGGTCGAGGCGGTCGACGCCGAGCTGGCGCAGGTTCCGGTGCACGTCGGCCTTGAGCTTCTCGGGACCCGCGGCGTCCAGCCAGTCGTGGCCCGGGGAGCGGTCGGGTCCGACCTTCGTGGCGATCACCAGGTCGTCCGGGTAGGGATGCAGGGCCTGCCGGATGAAGGCGTTGGCGGACAGGTCCTCGTAGAAGTAGAACGCGGCGGTGTCGATGTGGTCGACGCCGAGCTCGACGGCCCGGCGCAGCACGGCGACGGCCGCCTCGGGGTCCCCCGCGGGGCCCTCCCAGGTGCGGCCGGGCAGCCGCATCGCGCCGAAGCCCATGCGGTTCACCGGCAGGTCGCCTCCCACGTGCCAGCGCCCGGCCGCGGCAGCGGGGGCGGCGGGTGACTTGGTCTCGTGCGGGGCGGTGTTCTCGTACGGGGTGGTGTTCTCGTGCGGCATGGGGACAATTCTGGAGCCGGTGCGGGCCGGGGCCGGGAGGGTGGCAGGTTGTTGCCAGCCGGAGAGCGACCTGAGAGGGGCCGCGGAGAGAGGTGGGCGGGATGAGCGAGGGCTACGAGGACGTCGTCACCCTGCGCGGGGAGCGGGAGCTGGTGTTGCGCGCCGGGGACCTGTTCGCCGCCGCGCGCGAGGAGTTCCTGTGCGGGGCCGCCGACCTCGTCACCTGGTCGGGCGGCGTCAACGCGGTCTTCGCCGACGGCAAGCGGCCGCCCCTGCCGAAGCCCGCGCCGCGCGACGGCCTCGTCATGCGCAAGGTGTACACGCGGCAGGCGCTCGGCGACCCGTACTCGGAGCGGCGGCTCGCGGCGATCGCCGCGTCCGGCGCGGACGTCCGCATCTCGTCGGCGCCCCTCGCCCGCGAGGCCATCGTCATCGACCGGCGGATCGCCGTCCTCGCCGGTTCGGAGGCCCGGGGGCCGCGTACGTACACGGTGGTACGGGTCCCCGAAGTCGTCGACGGGGTGCGGTCGCTGCTGTACGCGACGTGGGAGGCGGCCGAGCCGCTGGCCGACGCGGTGCGGACGCCGGTGCCCTCGCTGGACGAGGAGGCCCGCCGCGTGCTGGCCGCCCTGAGCGACGGGCTGACCGACGAGGCCGGGGCCCGGCGGCTCGGGATGTCCTTGCGGACGTACCGGCGGCGGGTCGCGGAGCTGCTGGCCGAGGTGGGGGCTACGTCTCGCTTCCAGGCGGGGGTGCGGGTGCGGGGGCGGTAGGCCTCGCGGTGCGCCCCAGGCCCGCCCCTTCCCGATCCGGAGGCCGCCGCCCCCGTACCGCCGCTTTGTCGGCGCTCCGCGCCTCGTCCTCAAACGCCGGACGGGCTGGAGGGCGCCCCCGAGGCGGATTCGATCCGTGGGCTTGAAGAGGTCGCTCGCGGCGGCCGTTCCGGTCGTTGTCGGGGCGATCGTGGTCGGCGGGGCGCTGGGCGAGTGCGCCGGTGCGTGGCCCCGCACGCCCCCTCGCCCTCCTCTTGCACGGGAGAAGTTGGCGGTATCCGCCCATCTGACGGGCATTTAGGGCCATCGCCCCGCATGGCCGCATTTCGTCTGCCTGTCGTGCCGGGTGTGCCGTGAGAGTGATCCGGTGTACAGGCCGGTGACGTCCGTCACCTGTCCGGCCCGGAGAAGCGGAGGACTAAGACCATGCCCGATGTCAATCTTCCCAACGGCCGCTACGTCATCGGAGCCCACATCGGCTTCCGGATCGTCCTCACTCCCACCCCGCACGCCGTCCAGCACGGCCGGCCCGTCATCGCGGCGCCCGAGCTGATCCCCCCGATCGCCCAGGAATGGATCATCGAGCGCGCCAGCGAGGACCTGCCGGGGCAGTACCACATACGCCCCTACGTCGGCCCGTCCGACCAGTATCTGACCTACACCGGCGAAGAGGTCTTCGTCAGCCAGGGATCCCCGACCCCCTGGCGGATCCAGCCCACCCCGTCCGGTCTCCAGATCACCTCGGACAAGGGGCTCGTCGTGCGCGCCGAGTACATCGGCAGTCACGTCAAGCTGGCCCAGGAGGACGACACGCCCAATGAGGCCTGGTCGTTCCACTTCATCGGCCCCGCCGACTAGCCGTCCCTGACCCAGCAGGCCCCGGTCACGCCCCCTGCGCGTGACCGGGCCCCCTTCTGTTCAGCCGAGCGAGAGGCGCGCCCACACGGTCTTGCCGATCTCGCGGCTCTCCACGCCCCACGCATCGGCGAGCGCCGCCACGAGGACCAGGCCGCGGCCCGACTCCGCCTCCTCCGGCGGCAGCCGCACCTCCGGCGGCGGCGCGCACTCCGCCCGGGTGTCCGACGTCTCGATCCGCAGCGTCCCCGCGAGCAGCAACAGCCTCAGTTCGAAGCTGCGCCCGGGGACCCGCCCGTGCGTGGCCGCGTTGGCCGCCAGCTCGGCGACGATCTGGGCCGCCGCGTCGGAGAGTTCGCTGTCGTAAGGGATTCCCCAGCCGTTCAGCTGGTCGCGGGCGAGCGTTCTCGCCTGGCGCGCTCCTCGCGGACTGGCGTTGATACGCCGCGTGAACACATGTGCTGGTGTGGGGGTTTGTACCTGGGGTGGCATGCGGTCCACGGTGACCGTGTGAACGCGCAGTTCGGGAGGCACAAAACTCGTACGCTCCGTAAGTGTACGAGTGCGAAACGTAGACAGCGGGGGTAACTCCCCGTAAGCATGGGCGCGTTGGCGGGGACGGTAAGCGAGCGTCAGGGGATACCCGTGATGTCGTCAAGCACGCCGGGCTCACAGGAGCCCGAACCGAGCGATGGGCTCAAGGCGTTCGGCGCCGCACTGAAGAGCTTCCGCAAACGGGCCGGGTACACGCAAGAGACCCTGGCCCCCGAGATCGGCTACTCGACCCACTTCATCGCCTCCATCGAGCAGGGCAGGCGCTTTCCGCCGCCGCGCTTCGTGGACCAGGCGGAGGCGACCCTGGACGCCTTCGGGACGCTGCGGCTGATGGTGAACCAGCTTTCTCGACAGCGGGGATTGGCCGCATGGTTCCGCCGGTGGGCTCAGCTTGAGCAGGAGGCCCTCAACCTCTGCACGTACGAATGCCGATTGATTCCGGGGCTGCTGCAGACGGAGGCGTACGTCCGCAGGCTGTTCGGCACCCGAGTACCAGCACTGTCGGACCAGGAACTAGAGGACCAGGTAGCGGCGCGCCTGGAGCGCCAGAACCTGCTACGCGAGCGACCCAACACCGGCTTCAGCTTCATCATCGAGGAACACGCGTTCATGCGACACACAGGCGGGGTGGGCGTGACGCGCGAACTCATCACTCACGTGCTGGAAGCAGCGACGCCACGCAACGTCGAGGTGCAGATCATGCCGCTGGCGCGGGACGTGCACTGCGGGCTCGACGGGCCCATTCAGCTCCTGGAAACCCCTGAGAACAGGTGGTTCGGGTACTGCGAAGGGCAGGAGAGCGGGCAGTTCATCTCCGACCCGAAAGTGATCAGCACTCTTCAGATGCGGTATGCCAAACTGCGCACACAGGCCCTCACCCCCGAGGACTCCGTGGGCCTGTTGGAGCGACTGCGAGGAGCGCTATGAGCACTGAACCTGAACTGGAGTGGTTCAAGAGCAGCTACAGCAGCGGCAGTTCGGGTGACTGCGTAGAAGTAGCCCTCTCCTGGCACAAGTCCAGCTATTGCAGTGGAGGAAGCGGCGACTGCATAGAGGTAGCCACCTGCCCCACCACCATCCACATCCGCGACTCCAAGCACCGGGCCGGGCCCCAGCTGACCGTTGCCCCGGGGGCGTGGGCCGACTTCGTCTCGTACGCGGGCGGCGCTCAGTAGCCCACGCGCAGCCCGTGCGCGCTGAGCACGGGCACCAAGGGCTGGTAGTAAGTCGTCCCGCCGGAGGTGCAGTTGCCGCTGCCGCCCACCAGGAGGCCGAGCCCGGCGTCGCCGCCGAAGGCGGAGCCTCCGGAGTCGCCGGGTTCGGCGCAGATGGTGGTGCGGAAGAGGCCGCTCACCGTGCCCTGGGGGTAGGTGATGGTGACGTTCACGCCCTGGACGGTGCCGCAGTGCGTCCCTGTCGTGGGTCCGACGCGGCACGCGGACTGGCCCACGACGGGGTTCGCGGCGCGGTTGACGCGGATGACCTGCACACCGGCGGCGATCTCGCTCGGGTAGGTGTAGTCGGGGTTGGTGAAGCGCACCAGCGCGTAGTCCTGGCCGGGGAAGACGGCCGTGTCGGTGACGCCGACCGGGACGGTGAGGCGCGGGTCGGCGTACCACCGCGTGCCCACGGCGCCGCAGTGGCCCGCCATGATCCCGTAGTAGCGGGTGCCGTTGGTGGCGTTGAAGGCGACCATGCACCGGCCGGACGGGCTGAAGAGCATGGTGCCGCCGCGCAGCGGCGTCTGCGCCGGGGCGGCGGTGGCGCTCGCGGCGGGGGCCGCCACCAGGGCGAGTGCGCCGAGGAGTACGGCACACAGGAGCTGGGACACGGCGGAGCGAAGCCTCATGGCGCGCCTCCGGTGGGGAAGGGTGAGGGCGCCGCCATTGTGGCGGAGCCGCCGTACGCGGGGCGATCGGACGGACGCCGACCGTTACAGAGGCCCGTGCTCCCCCACCGTGATCCTTTCCGTTGGGCAAAAGGCATTGATGCCGTACGGGTCGGCGAACGATGCTGAGGCGGACGGGGAAGATCGCCCCGTGGATCCACCTGTGGACCGACCGAAGGGCAGCTCATGGACGACGTCGCGGCGATCGGACCGGCATGACAGCGGTAGTCACGGACCTCATCACGTATCCGGTCAAGGGGTGTGCCGGAGTGGCGCTCACGGAGAGCGACCTGACCTCGGCGGGCCTCGCGCACGACCGCGCGTTCATGGTGACCGACGACTCCGGCGTGTACCGCACGCAGCGCAAGGACGCCCGGCTCGCGGTCATCCGCCCCGAGGTGAGCTGGGACGGCGGGCGCCTGACGCTGCGGGCCCCGGGCGCGGAGCCGCTGGAGATCGAGGTCGACATCATGTCGCCGCGCCGCGACGTGGATCTGTTCGGGGCCCCGTTCCGGGCCATCGACCAGGGCGCGGAGGCGGCCCGTTGGCTGTCGGACGTGCTCGGCACGGACTGCCGTCTGGTGCGGGTGCCGCCGGAGCACCAGCGGGTCACCGACGGGCTGAACCCCGGCACGTCCGGCTTCGCCGACAGCGGCGCGCTGCACCTGCTGTCCCGGGCCTCGTACGACGACCTCAACGCCCGCATCGAGGCGGCGGGGCGCGCCCCGGTCACCCTGAGCAGGCTGCGCCCCAACGTCGTCGTGGACGGGTGGGACGCGCCGCACACGGAGGACTCCGTCAGGAACGTCGGCATCGGCAACACCGAGCTGGGCTTCGCCAAGCTCGCGCTGCGCTGCGCGGTCACCCTGGTCGACCAGGCGTCGGGTGAGCGGGCCGGGCCGGAGCCGTTGCGTACGTTGGCCGCGTATCGGCGGCAGCCGGGGGGTGGGGTGGCCCTGGGGGCCAAGTTCTCCGTGCTGCGCACGGGCAAGCTCGCCTTGGGCGATGAACTGGACGTTACCGTCTGGGAGTCCGCCGAGTAGCCCACCTGCGGGTACATCGTGGTTGCTCGCGCAGTTCCCCGCGCCCCTAACGGGGCGTACACCCCGCCCAAGTTTTGAAGCGGATGCTTCAGAACATGCTACCGTCCACCTTGATTTTGAAGCGCCTGCTCCAAAACGACGTACGTACATCAAGGAGGGACACCCATGCCGCTCGCGGTCTACGTGTTGGCGCTCGGCATCTTCACGCAAGGGACATCGGAGTTCATGCTGTCCGGGCTGTTGCCGGGCATGGCGGAGGACTTGGGGGTGTCCGTTCCCGACGCGGGGCTGCTGATCTCGGCGTTCGCGATCGGCATGGTCGTCGGGGCGCCGCTGCTCGCCGTGGCGACGCTGCGGTGGCCGCGCCGGACGGCCCTGGTGAGCCTGCAAGCGGTGTTCGTGGCGGGCCACGTGGTGGGCGCGGTGGCGCCCGGGTACGGGCTCCTCTTCGCGACGCGGATCGTCAGCGCGCTCGCGTACGCGGGCTTCTGGGGCGTGGCCGTGGCGACGGCGGTGGCGCTCGTGCCGGGCGAGGCGAAGAGCAAGGCGGTGGCCCTGGTCGCGGGCGGCCTGACCCTGGCGACCATCGTCGGCGTACCCGCGGGCACCGTACTGAGCCAGTCGGCGGGGTGGCGGGCCGCGTTCTGGGCGGTCGCGGCGGCGACGGCGGTCAGCCTGGTGTGCACGGTGGCGGCGGTGCCGGGCGGCGAGCGGGGCGAGGCGCCGTCCGTGCGGGCGGAGCTGCGCGGGATGGCGCGCCCGCAGCTGTGGCTCTCGTACGCCGTCACGGCCTTCGCCTTCGGCGCGGTGATCGTGACCTTCAGCTATCTGGCCGCGCTGCTCACCGACGAGACGGGCCTGGGCGAGGGGTGGGTGCCCGCGGTGCTCGCGCTGTTCGGGGCGGGCGGCATGCTCGGCCTGGTCATCGGCGGCCGGACGGCCCGGACGCACGCGGTCGCCACGCTGGCGTGGGGGCTCGGCGCGCTCGCGGCGATCTCGGCGGTGCTCGCGCTGACGGCGGGCTCGGCGGTGGCCGTCGTGGTGGCGCTCGTCTTCCTGCTCGGAGCGGCGGGGTACGTCACCAACCCCGCACTCCAGTCACGGGTGTTCACGCTCGCGCCGGGCGCGCCCACGCTGGTCGGCGCGACCAACACGGCCGCGTTCAACGTCGGCAACACGCTCGCGCCGCTGCTCGGCGGGCTCGCCATCGACGCGGGCTACGGATACGCGGCCGTCGCGTGGGTCGGGGCCGGGCTCGCGGCGCTCGGCTGCGCGGTCGCGGTGGGGGCGGGACTCCTGGAGCGGCGGGCCGCGCAGACGCCTCCCGCTTCGGCGTCGGCCAGTTTTGAAAAGGTATTCCAAAACGGGTAGGGTCCGCCCATGGCCAGGCCACGACAGTTCGACGAGGACCGCGTCATCAGCGCGGCCATGGAGACCTTCTGGCGCCGCGGGTACGAGGGCACGTCGACGCGCGACCTGTCCGAGTCGACGGGCCTCGGCCCGTCGAGCCTCTACAACACCTTCGGCGGCAAGCGCGAGCTGTATCTGCGCGCGCTCGACCGCTACTACGACACGGTCACCGCCGCGCAGGTCGAGCGGCTCCAGGGCCCCGGCTCCGCCAAGGAGCGGCTGCGGGCGATGATGCTGCACTCCCTGGAGAGCGACCTGGACGCGGACGACGGCCGGGGCTGCTTCGCCATCAACGCGGCCATCGAACGGGCCGGGCTCGACGGTGACGTGCGCCGGGCGGTGCGGCGCGGCTTCGACCGCGTCGAGGACGAGGTGTGCGCGGTGACCAGGGCCGGGCAGGCCGCCGGCGAGATCTCCCCCGGCCGCGACCCGCGCGAGGTGGCGCGCCTGGTGCAGAGCACGTACTACGGCCTGCGCGTCCTGGCCCGCGTACGGGACGGCAGGAAGGCCCTGGAGAGCACCATCGACACCGTCCTGGAGGGGCTGTGAGCGGGACCGTGACCGGCCAGGACGCGCTCGACGCCGTCGAGCGGAACCTCGCCGCGCACGCCGGGCATCTGCACCGGCATCTGCCCGGCGCCACCGTCACCGACAGCGGTGACCTGGTCGTCGCGGACAGCGGCATCGACGACGACACCTTCAACATCGTCGCGGCGGCACGGTTCACCGACGAGACCGCGGACGACCGGATCGCCGCCACCGTGCAGGAGCTGACCCGCACCGGGCGCGCCTTCTCGTGGTGGGTGGGTGACACCTCGACACCGGGTGACCTCGGGGCGCGGCTCGCCGCCGCCGGTCTGCCCGCGTCCGGGACCGAGACCGGCATGCGCCTCGGCCTGGACGCCGCCCCGCCGCCCGCGCACGCGGACGGCCTGGAGATCCGCCCCGTGACCACGCCCGCCGAACTCGACGCGTACGCCACGGTCGTGGCCGCCAACTGGGAGCCCCCGGCGGCGACGGTCCGCGCCTTCTACGCGGCCGTCGCCGAGGGGGCGCTCGCCGCCGCGTCGCCCTCGCGCTACCTCGTCGGGTACGTCGCCGGACGGCCGGTGTGCAGCGCCGAGGCGTTCCTGCACGCGGGCGTCGCCGGGATCTACAACATCTCGACCCTCGCCACCGACCGCCGCCGCGGCTACGGCGGGGCCGTGACGCGGGCCGCGCTGCACGCCGCGCGCGCCGCCGGGGCGCGCACGGCGGTGCTCCAGGCCTCCCCCGAGGGCGAGCCCGTCTACCGCGCCCTCGGCTTCGCCGCCTGCGGCACGTTCACCGAGTACGCCGTGGTCAGCGGGTCCGCAGCTGCGTCGAAGGGATGACCTCCTGCGGCTGGTTCGGGCTGGACCACAGGAGCTTCAGATGGGCCTCGCCGGTCTGCTCCGCGTAGTCGACGCGGAGGGCGTGCCGTCTGCCCGCCTCCAGGCGCACCCGGGCCTTGTCGACCTTGGGCTCGTGCGGGCTCCAGGAGTCGATGACCAGCTTGCCGTCGATCCAGACGCGCACGACGTCGTCGGAGACCGTGGTGAGCGTGTACGTCTCCGAGCGGCGCGGCTCGACCGACCCCGTCCAGCGCACCCCGAACCGGTCCGCCGGGACGGACGGGTGCGGTGAACCCGTGTACTTCCAGGCGTGGTTGACCGTGGGGTCGGTCCGGGTGACCTTCGGCGTGCCGGACAGCTCCACGTTGTCGAAGACCTCCTGCTTGAGGCCCTTGCCGTCGCCGGGGCGGGACGCGCGGCCGGGGTCGACCCCCAGCTCGATGACGGTGGCGGTGGGGTTGGTGGCCGCGCCGGACGGCGTGAGGTCGTAGCCGTCGCCGGACTTGGCGACGGTGACCTGCTGGGAACTGCCCAGGACCCGGGCCGACGTGACGGTGAAGTCCGTACGCGCCCGCAGGTGCAGGGACCGGCCCGCGCCCGGCCAGCGCGTGACCGCCGCGTACAGGGTGTCGCCCTTGCGGCTGACCGTGCCCCAGTCCGGCTCCTCGACCAGACCGCCGTAGCGGGCGCCGAAGACCGCCTCGCCCTGGCCCGCCGTGCGCAGCCAGGTGCCCATCTCCCTGAGCCGGTCCACGGACTGCCGCGGGATGCGGCCGCGCGCGTCGGGGCCGACGTTCAGGAGGTAGTTGCCGCTGCGTGAGGTGGTGGCGAGGAGGTTGCGCACCAGCGTCTGCCCGGACTTCCAGTTCTGGTCGTAGCGGGCGAAGCCCCAGTGGTCGTTCAGGGTCATGCAGGACTCCCAGAGCTGGCCGTCCACCGGGGCGTCGGGGATCTCCTGCTCGGGCGTGCCGTAGTCGCCGTCGACCACGCGGCGCTTGCCGACGCGGTTGTTGATGACCAGGTCGGGGTTCAGGCCGCGCAGATACGCCTCCAGGCGCTCGCCGTCGCGGGCGGTCCACGGGTTGTGCGGCTCGTCGGTGTCCCACTCGCCGTCGAACCAGAGCAGCGCCGGGTCGTAGCGGTCGATCAGCTCCTTGAGCTGCGCGTACATGCGCTTCTCGTACCTCGGGAAGGTCGCGGGGTCGGGGAAGTCCGGGTCGTGCCAGTCCCAGATGGAGTAGTAGAAGCCGAGCTTGATGCCCGCCGCGTCGGCGGCGCTCTTCAGCTCGGCGAGGATGTCGCGCTTCTTGTCGAACGACGAATGGTCGCGCAGGTTCCAGGAGTTGACCTTCGTCGGCCACATCGCGTAGCCCTCGTGGTGCTTGGACGTGATCACGATGTACTTCATCCCGGCGTCCTTCGCCGCCTTCACGACGGCCCCGGCGTCGAAGTCGGCCGGATCGAACGACCGCGCCCGCTGCTCGTACTCGGCCGTCGGGATCTTGCACTGGCGCTTGATCCACTCGGCGTTGCGGCAGACCGTGCCGTCGGGGCGCGCGTACTCGCCCTCCAGTTGGGAGTACGCGCCGAAGTGGATGAACATGCCGAACCGGTCCTGGCGGAACCAGTTGGTTCGGTCGGCCGTGAAGGGGTCGTCGGCGGCGTGGTCCGTACCGGGCCCTGCGGCCCGCTGGTGCCGCGGGGCGCCCTGCGCGGGCGTGAGCGCGGACAGCGGCAGGGCGGCGGCGGTGAGGAGCAGGGCGAGCGTGGTGACTCTTCGTCGCATGAGCGGCTCCTGTTCGACTACGGGACGCTCGGGAACGTAGGAGCGGATACATCGGATGTCAATGGGCCCAACTTCCCCTCGTCTTCCACCAATCAGCTTCCTCCGGTCTTTCCGATCCGATGAATCTCCTTGCTCACCGGCGTGGTGTGCGCCGCGCGCTCTCTGACGGGTGGTTAGGAACCGGGGGCGTCCGGGGCAGGAGTCACCTCGGTGTCCGCCCCGCCCGCCCGACCCCGGGAGCCCCGATGTCCCCCCTGCCCCGCCGCACTCTGCTGACCGCCCTCGCCGGCACGGCCGGGACCGCCGCGGCCTGCTCCGGGAGGCACGCCGCCGACGGCGCGTCCCGGGCGGCCGTGGGCCCGAGCGGGGACCCCGGGGGCGCCGCGGCCGCCGCGCGGCGGCTGCTGCCCCGGCACGCGGAACAGCTCGCGTTCGAGGTGTCCGGGGACCCGGACACCTACCGCGTCTTCGGGTCGCGCGGCCGCGTCACCGTCACGGGACCGACCCCGGCCGTCCAGCTCAAGGGCCTGTACCACTACCTGAAGCACGTCTGCCACACCAACATCACCTGGGCGGGGCACCAACTCGCCCTGCCCAAGGTGCTCCCGGCACCCGGCGCGCCGCTCACCGGCCGCGCCAACACCCCGCACCGCTTCGCCCTCAACGACACCAACGACGGCTACACGAACGCCTACCACGACTGGGCCTACTGGGAGCGCGAGATCGACGTGCTCGCGCTGCACGGCTACAACGAGGTCCTCGTGCACACGGGCGCGGACGCCGTCCACCACCGGGTGTTCCAGGAGTTCGGGTACGGGGACGAGGAGCTGCGGGCCTGGGTGCCGGGCCCGGCGCACCAGCCGTGGTGGCTGCTGCAGAACATGGCGTCCTTCCCGCACCCGGTGTCACGGCGGCTCCTGGAGCACCGCGCCCGGCTCGGGCGGCGCATCGCGGACCGGCTCCGGGCGCTCGGCATGACGCCCGTGTTCCCCGGCTACTTCGGCACCGTCCCGCCCGGCTTCGCCGCGCGGAACCCGGGCGCGCGGACCGTGCCGCAGGGCGACTGGGTGGGCTTCGCGCGGCCCGACTGGCTGGATCCGCGCACCGACCCCTTCGCGCGGGTCGCCGCCGCCTTCTACCGCGTCCAGGGCGAGCTCCTCGGACCGTCCACGATGTACAAGATGGACCTGCTCCACGAGGGCGGGAAACCCTGTGACGTGCCGGTGGGCGAGGCCGCGCGGGCCGTCGAGCGGGCGCTGCGGACCGCGCGCCCGGACGCCCTGTGGGTGATCCTCGGCTGGCAGCGCAACCCGCCGAAGGCCCTCACGGACGCCGTCGACAAGGGCCGCATGCTCGTCGTCGACGGCCTGTCCGACCGCTTCCCGCACGTCACCGACCGCGAGGCCGACTGGGGCGGTACGCCGTACGCCTTCGGCTCGATCTGGAACTTCGGCGGGCACAGCGCGCTCGGCGCGAACACGCCCGACTGGGCGGAGCTGTACGAGCGGTGGCGCACCAGGGACGGCAGTGCCCTGCGCGGCATCGCGCTGCTGCCGGAGGCCGCCGACAACAACCCGGCCGCCTTCGAGCTGTTCTCCGAACTCGCCTGGCGGCAGGGCGCGTTGGACCTCAAGGAGTGGTTCGCGCAGTGGGCCACCAGCCGGTACGGCGGCGCCGACGCGCATGCCGCGCGCGCCTGGGACGTGCTGCGGCGCACCTGCTACGGCACCACCCGTGCCGACGGGTGGGCCGAGGGCGCCGACGGCCTCTTCGGTGCCCGGCCCGGCCTGACCGTGCGCTCCGCCGCCTCCTGGTCACCGAAGGAGCTCCGCTACGCGGCTACGGACTTCGAGCCCGCGCTCGATGAACTCCTGCTGGTCAGAAGGGAGTTGCGAGGCTCGGCGGCATATCGACGCGACCTGCTCGACGTGGCGCGGCAGGCGCTGTCCAACCGGAGCCGGGTGCTGCTGCCCCGGATCAAGGCGGCCTACGACGCGCGGGACACCGCCCGCTTCGAGCGGCTCACCCGCACCTGGCTGCGCCTGCTCGGCCTGCTCGACCGGCTCGCCGCCACCGACGCCGGGCAGCTGCTCGGGCGGTGGGTGGCGGACGCCCGCGCGTGGGGCGCCGACGCCCGGGAGCGGGACCAACTGGCCTATGACCAGCTGTCGTTGGTCACCGTGTGGGGCACCCGCGCCGGGGCCGAGGCGGGCTTGAAGGACTACGCCAACCGCGAGTGGGCGGGCCTCGTCGGTGGTCTGTACCGGCTGCGCTGGACGACGTACTTCGACGCGCTGCGGGCCGCGCTCGACGAGGGCCGCGCGCCCGGGCCCGACGACGCGTTCGACTGGTTCGCCCTGGAGGACCGGTGGATCCGCGAGCCGGGACGCCTCGCCGTGGCCCCCGCCGGAGACACGTACGCGATCGCGAAGAAGGTGCGCGACGCGCTCGCCGGGTCCCGCTGACGCGGGGCCCGGTGTCGTCGCCGTGCCTCCGGAAACGGCGGTCAGCCCCGCCGGAGGCACGGCCCCCTCACCAGGAACTAGCTGGTCAGCACCTCAGCCGAGCCAGGTCAGCGCGGGCACTCCTTCCACTTCACGCGGTAGATGGTGCTGATGGCCCCGTCGGTGGAGTCCATCGTCATGAAGCTGGTCTTGGTGCGGTCCGAGGTGCCGACGTCCACCCGCAGCTCGGTGTTGATGTTGAAGTTGCGCTTCTTGCCACAGGGCGCCCAGACCAGCTGGGTGACCTCGGTCTCGTCGGTGGCCTGCCAGTTGTCGGCTATCTGGCCGTTGAAGACGTGGGACTTGGCGCCGGTGTCCGGGGAGCCCTGGAAGTAGTACGACGCCTTCTCGATGCCCCTGGCGCCCTGCTGCAACGACGCGAAGCCCCGGTAGTCGGCGCTCGCGATCGCGTAGGTGAAGCCCTGCGGGACGTGCACGATCAGGCTGAGCTGGCAGTTCTTGCGGAACGCCGTGGGGGCGGAGTTGCCGCCCGCCTGGGCGAGGTAGTCGCTGTAGGTGACGGTGAACGCCGTGTTGTCCTCGGAGACGGCGACGGCTGCCGTCCCTCTGGGGCAGCCCGAGCCGTTCACGGTCGCGATCTCGATCACGATCTTGTCGGGCGGCGGGTCGCTGAACTCGGTCGGGTCGTGAGCGGGCAGACCCGCGGCGAGCAGGGTGGCGAGGGCGCCACCCGCGAGCAGTGCAGCGGACATGTTCGTGGTTCTCCCATCGAGTGCTTCGGCCCGTGGCGGCACGCACGCAGGGCGTGCCGCCGCGAGGTGGGGGATGGAGCGTGTGCTGGGAGGAACTGACTCAGCCATCGCACGGGTCCGCTCACGCGGTCCGCTCACGGGTCGGCGACCGGTCGGCGTGCGATGAGCGGAGGCTGAGGGTGTTGGGATCGTACGGACCAGCGTGAGCAGCGACTAGGGCGATGACCGGCCATGTACGAGCACGCTCGTGGGCCCTCTGGGACACGCCTTCGTGCCGCGTCGGGGGACCGCTGTGACTCCTGTGCCGCGAACCGGACCGGGCCGGGCGGCACACCGGGCGCGCACCGGGCCGCACACCGGACCGCGCTTGACGGGTATACGTCATCCTCGATTTCTGGTAGGAAACCTTCCTAACAAAGCACGGCCCGCGCACGGCACCACGAACTCCCCCCTCTGGAGGTTCCGTTGCACTCCCACCACACCCCCCACCGCACCAGCACGCGGCGCACCGTCATCGGCCTGATGGGCGCCGCTCTGATAGCGAGCCCCCTGATAGCCACCCAGACCGCGGGCGCCGCGCCCGCGCCCCGCGCCACCGCCCCGGTGAGCTCCGCAGCCGTCGGCCTGGACGACCCGGCGAAGAAGGAGATCGCCATGAAGCTGGTCTCCAGCGCGGAGAACTCCTCGCTCGACTGGAAGGCGCAGTACAAGTACATCGAGGACATCGGTGACAAGCGCGGCTACACCGCGGGGATCATCGGCTTCTGTTCCGGCACCGGCGACATGCTCGACCTCGTCGAGCTCTACGCCAAGCGCAAGCCCGGCAACGTCCTGGAGAAGTACCTGCCCGCGCTGCGCCGCGTGAACGGCTCCGACTCGCACGCGGGCCTGGACCCCAACTACACCAAGGACTGGGAGAAGGCCGCCAAGGACCCGGCCTTCCAGCAGGCGCAGAACGACGAGCGCGACCGCGTCTACTTCAACCCGGCCGTCAAGCAGGGCAAGGCCGACGGGATCGGCGCCCTCGGCCAGTTCGCGTACTACGACGCGATCGTCATGCACGGCGACGGCGGCGACAGCACCAGCTTCAGCGGCATCCGCAAGCGCGCCCTGCGCACCGCCAAGCCCCCGGCGCAGGGCGGCGACGAGATCAAGTACCTGAACGCCTTCCTCGACGCCCGCGTCTGGGCCATGAAGCAGGAGGAGGCCCACGAGGACACCAGCCGCGTGGACACCGCCCAGCGCGTCTTCCTCAACAAGAAGAACCTGAACCTGGACCCGCCGCTGGCGTGGAAGGTCTACGGCGAGTCGTACCGCATCGACCGCTGAGCAGCGCCCCACGGGGGCGCGGGGTGCGCACGGCCCGTGGGGGCCGCGCGCACCCCGCGCCACATCTGCCCCAAAGGCTCTTGTCGGCACACGGTCGGACTGTCTACGTTCGCGACCATGACTGACCGGAGGAACATCCTGCGCGGCGGTGTCGGCGCGACCGTGGGCGCCGCGGCGCTGGGGCTCACGGCGGCGGGGCCCGCGGCGGGCGCGCCCACCACGGCGCGGACCTACGTCCTGGTGCACGGCACCAACAGCGCGGGCGCCTTCTGGGCCCCCATCGCCCGGGAGCTGACCCTGCGCGGGCACCGCGTCGTCGCGGTGGACCAGCCCTACCACGGAGCGGAGGCGTATCTTCCCGCCTCCTACCAGACACAGGACCTGGCGGCGTTCGCGACCGAGCCGACGCCGCTCGGCCGGATCGGACTCGACGACTTCGAGCGGCGGGTCACCGATGTGGTGCGCCGGGCCGCCCGCGGCGCTCGCGACGGCAAGGTGGTGCTCGTCGGGCACAGCATGGGCGGCGTCTCCGTCAGCCGGGTCGCCGACGCCGTGCCCGAACTCCTGGAGCACCTCGTCTACATGGCGGCGTACTGCCCGGCCCCCGCCTTCCCCACCATCACCGCCTGCATGGGCACCCCCGAGGCTGCCGACGCGATCGTGCCCGAGGAGCAGGTCATCGGCGACCCGGCGGTCCTGGGGGTGATCCGGCTCAACCTGCGCACCGGCAACCCCAAGGACCTCGCGCTGTTCAAGGAGATGGTCTGCGCGGACTACCCCGACGCCGCCTTCCGGAACGTGCTCGCCGGGCTCCAGCCCGACGAGTCGGACCGGGTGGCCACCGACCGCGCCGTCGGCGGGGCCGGGACCTGGGGCCGGGTGCCGCGCACGTATCTGCGCTTCGGCAAGGACCGCCTCATCACCCCGGCCCTCCAGGACCTCATGATCGCCGCCGCGGACGAGCGGACGCCCGGCAACCCCTTCCGCGTACGGAACTTCGCGGCGGCCTCGCACATCGGGCCGCTCGATCCCGCGCCGCTGGTGGCCGCGCTCGCCGAGCTGGGGCGCTGAGGCGCCGAGGGCGCGGGGGCGGGCCGTGGGCGCCGCCCCCGCGCCGTGCGGTCAGTGCGCGGTGGCCTGCTTGGGGACCCGGGACTCCGAGATCTCGTCGCCGGGCTCCATCGGGGCGGTGACCTCGTCGTCCTCGCTGCCCCTGCCGATGTGGTTGAAGAGGAGGTTGAGGACCACCGCGGCGACGCAGCCGGTGGAGATGCCGGAGTCCAGGATGATCCTCGCGGTCTCCGGGAACGCGTGGTAGAACTCCGGCGCCGAGATCGGGATCAGGCCGACGGCGAGGGACACCGCGACGATCAGGACGTTGTTGTCCTTGTCCAGGCCCGCCTTGACGAGGGTCTGGATGCCGCTGGCGGCGACCGAGCCGAAGAGCACGACGCCCGCGCCGCCGAGGACGGGCCGGGGCACGACCGCGATCAGCGAGGCCGCCATCGGGCACAGGCCCATCAGGACGAGGAAGCCGCCGCCGGTCGCCACGACGTAGCGGCTGCGGATCTTCGTCATCGCCACGAGGCCGATGTTCTGCGCGAAGGCGCTGCACATGAAGCCGTTGAACAGCGGGCTGACCGCCGAGCCGAGGGTGTCGGCGCGCAGGCCCGCCGCGATGGTCTTCTCGTCGGCGGGGCGGCCGACGATCTCGCCGAGCGCGAGCATGTCGGCCGTGGACTCCGTCATGGAGACGACCATGACGACGCACAGGGAGACGATCGCGGCGGCCGTGAACTGCGGGGCGCCGAAGTGGAACGGCGTCGGGAAGCCGACCACGTCCGCCTGCGTGACCGGGTCGAAGTCCGTCACGCCGAACGGGATGGCCACCAGCGTGCCGAGGACCAGGCCGAGCAGGACGGCGACCTGCTTGACGAAGCCGCGCGTGAACCGGCGCAGCAGCAGCACGATCAGCAGCGTGATGCCCGCGAGGGCCAGGAACGTGCGCGAACCGTAGTCGTCGGCCCCCGGGTTCGGGCCCTGGGCCCAGCCGAAGGCCACCGGCATCAGGGAGATGCCGATGAGGGTGATGACCGTGCCCGTGACGACGGGCGGGAAGAAGCGGACCGCCTTGGAGAAGAACGGGGCGGCGACGAAGCCCAGGAGCCCGGCGACGATCACCGCGCCGAAGATGACGGGCAGCGCGTCGTCCTTGTCCTGGGTGGAGTCCACCACCGCGAGCATCGGCGCGACGCCCGCGAAGGTGACGCCGTTGACGAACGGCAGGCGGGCGCCGATGTTCCAGACGCCGAGGGTCTGCAGGAACGTGGCCAGGCCCGCGGTGAACAGACAGGCGCCGGTGAGGAAGGTCAGTTCGGTGGCGGACAGGCCCACCGCCGCGCCGACGATCAGCGGCGGCGCCACGACGCCCGCGTACATCGCGGCGACGTGCTGCAGGCCGGTGGTGGCCATCTTGAGCGCCGGGAGGCGCTCGTCGACAGGGTGCTGCGCAGCGGCAGTCGCTGCGTCCTTGCGGGAGCTTGGCTTGGCCACGGCGGACCCTCCGGTCGGTTACGCGTCACCGCGTGACGCGGGTGTCAGGGAGGTGGTGCGTGGAGCAGGTGGGAGGTGAGGGTCCGGGGGCGCGCACGGCGTGCGCGCCCCCGGCCACGGTGTCCGCGGACCCCGCTCGGGTCCACGGGCGCCGGCTGAGGGCCGTCCCCCTCAGCCGGACATCTGCGTTCGCCGACGCGGTCAGCGCTCCACGGCGATGCGCGCGAGTCGCTGGGCCTCGTCCCGCGCGGTGCGGGCGACGGCGTCCTCGTCGGCCGTCAGCAGACGGCCGTGCTCGACCACCGGCTCGCCGTTCACGAGGGAGAGGGTCACCGGCGCGGCGGCGCCGAAGACGAGTGCGGTGACCGGGTCGGCGATCGTGGAGTGCCCGATGCCGTCGATCTTCCACAGGACCAGGTCGGCGAGCTTGCCCGCCTCCAGGGAGCCGATCTCGCGGGCGCGGCCGAGGACCTGCGCGCCTCCGTAGGTACCCAGGCGCAGGGCCTGACGGGCGTTCAGGGCGGCTTCCTTGTGGGCGCCGAGCCGGTTGATGAGCAGCGCGTTGCGCAGCTCGGTGTGGAGTTCGCCGGACTCGTTGGAGGCGGTGCCGTCCACGCCGAGCCCGACGGGCACCCCGGCGGCGAGCAGGTCGGGGACGCGGGCGATGCCCGCCGCGAGCCGGGCGTTGGAGGACGGGCAGTGGGCCACGCCCGTGCCGGTCCTGGCGAAGGCGGCGATGTCGGAGTCGTTCATGTGGACGCAGTGCGCCATCCACACGTCCTCGCCCAGCCAGCCCGTGGACTCGAAGTAGTCGGTGGGCCCCTTGCCGAACAGCTCGTGGCAGAACTTCTCCTCCTCCACCGTCTCACTGCCGTGCGTGTGCAGCCGCACCCCCAGGCGCCGCGCCAACTCCGCTCCCTGCGCCATGAGTTCGGTGGACACGGAGAACGGAGAGCAGGGTGCGACGGCGACCTGCGTCATGGCGTCGAAGGACGCGTCGTGGTGCGCCCGCACGGTCTCCTCGGTGGCCGCGAGCGCGCCCTCCAGGCTCTCCACGGCGAAGTCCGGCGGCAGGCCGCCGTCCTTCTCGCTGCGGTCCATGGAGCCGCGGGCGAGGGTGAAGCGCACGCCCATGTCGCGGGCCGCCCCGATGATGGCCCCGGACAGGTCGCCGGAGCCCTTCGGGTACACGTAGTGGTGGTCCATGGCGGTGGTGACGCCGCCGCGGGCCATCATCGCGAGGGAGCCGCGGGCGGCGGCGCGGACCATGTCCTCGTCGATGCGCGCCCACGTCGGGTACAGCGCGACCAGCCAGTCGAAGAGGTTGTGGTCGGTGGCGAGGCCGCGGGTGATCCACTGGTAGAAGTGGTGGTGCGTGTTGATCAGGCCGGGCGTGGCGAGGTGTCCGGTGCCGTCGACGCGGCGTACGACGTTCTCCAGGCCCTCGGGGGCCTGACCGGCGCCGAGGGACTCGATGCGGTGGCCGGCGACGACGAGGTGACCGGAGGCGTACTCGGTGTCCTCGGCGTCGACGGTCGCGATCGCGACGTTCTCGATGACGGTGCGCTGCGGGGCTGCCGAAGGTGCCATGGTGCGTCCTTCTCGGGTGGGTGGCGGTGGCGGGGGTTCCCCTGCTCCTCACGAGCTTGGGGGAGGGCACGGCAGGACCCTAGGGAGATTTGAGTGCCGCGACCTCGCTGCGCGCGCTGTCACGGGTGCCGAGATGGTGGAAGAACAGGTTCAGCGCGACGGCGACCAGCGCGCCCGCGCTGATCCCCGAGCCGAGCACGGTCTGCGCCCAGGCCGGGAAGTCGGCGTAGAAGGCGGGCGCGGCGAGCGGGATGATGCCCGCGCCGAGCGCCACCGCGACCAGGACGATGTTGGAGCTGTCGTCGAGGCCCGCCTCGGACAGCGTGCGGATGCCGCTGACCGCGATGGAGCCGAAGAGCACGATGCCCGCGCCGCCGAGCACCGGCATCGGCACGAGGCTGACGACCGCGCCGAGCACGGGGAAGGCGCCGAGCACGATCAGGGCGCCGCCCGCGACGGCGACGACGTAGCGGCTGCGCACCCGGGTCAGCGAGACCACGCCGACGTTCTGTGCGAAGGCCGAGGTCGGGAAGCCCCCGAAGACGGGCCCGACGAGGGTGGCGAGGCCGTCGGTGCGCAGGCCCCGGGTGATGGTGGCGCCGTCGGTCCTGCGCTCGCAGATCTCGCCGAGCGCGAGCATGCCCGCGCTGGACTCGGTCATGAGGACGAGCATCACGATGCACAGCGAGAGGATCGCGGCCGGCTGGAACTCGGGCGCCCCGGACGCGAAGGGCGCGGGCAGCGCCGCGACCGGCGCGGACCGCAGCGCGGAGAAGTCCGCGAGCCCGAACGGAACGGCCGCGAGCGTGCCGATCAACAAGCCCATGAGCAGGGCCACTTGCTTGAAGAAGCCGCGTGCGAACCGCTGGAAGAGCAGGATCACCACGAGCGTGAACGCGGCGAGCGCGAGGTAGCGCATGTCGCCGAAGTCGGCGGCCTCCTTGTCGCCGCCCTGCGCCCAGCCGACGGGCACCGGCATGAGCGTGACGCCGATGAGCGTGATGACGACGCCGGTGACCAGCGGCGGGAAGAACCGAAGGAGCCGCCCGAAGAACGGTCCGACGGCGAGGCAGAAGAGCCCGGCGACCATCACCGCCCCGTAGATCGCGGGGAGTTGGTGGCCGGTGGCGCTGTTCTCGGCGATGGCGAGCATCGGTGCGATGCCCGCGGAGGAGGCGGCGTTGACGAACGGCAGCCGGTTGCCGACGACGTTCTTGACGCCGAGCGTCTGCAGGAGCGTGGCGAGTCCGGCGATGAGCAGGCCGGCCGCGATGAGCCGGGTCTGCGCGGCGGCGTCGAGGCCGACGGCCTGCCCGATGATGAGCGGAGGGGTGACGACACCCGCGTACATGGCGGCGATGTGCTGGAGCGCGGCGGGGACGAGCCGCGAGACGTGGAGCTTCTCATCCACCGGGTGGCATGCGTCCGGCGGGGTGGAACACGGGCCGTCGGTCGGCCCTTCGGCAGGCTGTGCCATAGCTGTCGTTCCCTCCGGTGTGGCGCGCCCCGCCCCTGCGGCGGGCGGGGCGCGCGTCCCGCGTCAGAGGTTGGTCATGTCGACCGGGATCTTGGCCTCGGCGCCGTCGCGCAGGATCGTGGCCTCGATGAGGCCGTAGGGGCGGTCCGCGGCGTAGTAGACCGCGCCGTCCTTGGCGTCGTTGTCGAGGCCGCAGAAGGAGAGGTCCTGGCGGAAGTGGTGCTTGTTGGGCGCGGAGAAGCGGATCTCGTCGATCTCGCTGCGGTTGTTGATGACCCGCGAGCCCATTTGGTAGAGCGTCTGCTGGAGCGAGAGGGAGTACGTCTCCACGAAGGCCTGGAGGATGTGCTTCTTCGCCTGCTCGTAGGACTTGTTCCAGCTCGGCGGGCGCTGGTCGTCGCCCGTCCAGGTGTACCGCCACCACGTCGACAGGGACGTGGCGAGGATGCGGTCGTAGTCCTCCTTGAGCGTCGTGTACTTGTCCTTGATGTAGCCCCAGAACTCCGAGTTGGTGGTGTTCATGACGGTCAGGTCCTTCAGACCGCCGAGCACCTCGAACTGCGGCTCCCCGTCGCCTTCGGCGGAGTAGGTGATCTGGGCGAGACGGGTCTCCTGGCCCTTGCGCACGAAGGAGTGCTTGACCTCGTCGGCGCCGATGAACTGGGAGTTGCCGTCGGAAGCGGCGATGCGCTCCCAGGAGTACTCCTCGATGCGGATGCGCGCCCGGTGGATGGAGGGCTGGCTGTCCACGAAGTGCCGGGCGAGGTGGATGCCGTAGCTCTCGGCGGACTCGATGCCGTGTTCCTTGGCGAAGGCGAAGCAGGTGTTCTTCGTGGTGTCCGTCGGCAGGCAGTTGGCGTTCGAGCCGTTGTAGTGGACGTCGTCCAGGTCGCCGGAGAGGGCGACGGAGACGTTCAGGTCCTTGATGTGGTGCGTGTCGCCGTCCCGCGTGATCTTGACGACCCGGTTCTCGGCCTTGCCGTACTGATTCTGTCCCAGGACCACAGGGCGGGCGGGGCGGGAAGAGTCGACCATCTGCTAGCTCCCTCGATATACGGAGTAGCCGAACGGGTTGAGCAGCAGCGGTACGTGGTAGTGCTCGCCGGGCTTGACGGCGAACGTGATCCCTACTTCTGGAAAGAACGCACCGCTGTCCCGATTCGCGGGGGCGTCCTGCTGCGCCTCGGCTTGCTTGGCTTGCTTGCTCAGGAAGTACGGCTCGACGGCGAAGTCGAGGCGCACATGGGTGGTGCCCTCCGGCAGGGCCGGGAGGTCCTTGCAGCGCCCGTCCGCGTCGGTCACCGAACCGCCGAGCTCCCGCCAGTCCGCGGCTGCCCCGCCGCGGGCGGAGAGCCGGACGGCGACCGCGGCGGCGGGCCGGCCGACCGAGGTGTCCAGGATGTGCGTGGACACCGAGGCCGTGGTGCTTGTGCTCATGCTGCGTCAGTCCTCTTCAACGGCGTCGACGAGTCGGGCGAGGCGGATCCGGTTGATCTTGCCCAACTCGGCGCGGACGATCTCGCGTTCGCGCTCGGGCGTGTTGCCGATCCGGTCCCTGACCGCGTCCCGCATCTGCTCCCCGGTCCTGCCGGTGGCGCAGATGAGGAAGACATGGCCGAACCTGTCCTGGTAGGCCAGGTTGAGTTCGAGCATCTCGGCCTTGAGCTCCGCGGACGCCCCGGCCATGCCCCGCTGCTCGCGGGACGAGGTCGGGTCGCCCGGCTTCGGACGGCCGATCGGCGGGTGTCCCGCCATCGCCTCGGCCAGGTCGGCCGCGGTCAGCGCGGCCGTGGCGGCGTCGCTCGCGGCGTACAGGGCGTCGGCGGTGGCGAAGGGGCGCCGGGCCAGGATCGTCTCGCCCCAGACGGTCGAGGCGCAGGCCTCGTGGAGTGCGGTGCGCGCCGCGGCCTCGTCGAGGGCGTTGAACCGGGCCAGGCCCGGCGTCTTGGTGCTCGAAGTCACGGGGGCCTCCGGGGCCTTTGTGCTGGACGGGCTGCGCATAGCTAACGCCGTCCGAAAGTCGACGTCAACACTTTGTTGAAAACTTTGGTTAACAAAGACCCCGGGTCCCCGGGCGCGACTTCACCGGGGCTTCGCGCCCCGTCCGCACGCACCGGACGGGCCGTCCGCACCCGCCGGGGCGGGCCCCGCGAGAGCCCGTCCGATGGCGGCTACGTGGAGCGATTCAGGTAGTTGTAGACCGTAAACCTGCTCACGCCGATCGCCGTGGCGACCGTCTCGACGCCGTGGCGCACGGCGAAGGCGCCCCGCGCCTCGAGCATCCGGACGACCTCCTGCTTGGCCTTGCGGTCGAGGTCGGCGAGGGGCTTGCCGTGCTTGCGCTCCAGGGCGAGCAGGATGTGGTCCAGGGAGTCGGCGAGCTGCGGCAGCCGCACGGCCAGGACGTCCCGCCCCTCCCAGGCGAGCACGACGTCGTCCTCGCCCGCCTCCTCGGGGGCCAGCATCCGCCCGCCCATCGCGTCCACCAGCGGCTTCACCGCGAGGGCGAAGGGGTCATCCGCGAAACCGGTCATCCCGCACCCTCCTCGGCGCCGCCCTCGACGACGTTCACCTGGAGGGAGACGCGGGTGGCGCCCGCACCCAGGGTCTTGCGCAGCATCGCGTCGACGGCCGCGAGCACGGCGTCCGCGTCGCCCTCCGCGGTGTTGCCGAACGGGCCGACGTCCACGGCGTCGAGGCCCGCCCCCTGGACCACCTCGCGGGCGACCACCGCGTGCGGGGGCGCCTCGTCCAGATCGAAGGGCTCGGTCGTGAACTCCACTCTCAATCGCACGGGCTCAACCTACTTCGGAGTCCGGAATCTGCGGCAGCCCCTCTTGACAGCTTCCGCGGAACGCAGGCAGTCTTCCATCAAGCAGAAACGAACTTCCGCAATACGAAATCAGCCCCACGGCGCTACGGCCACGGCACTCCGGGCCTCACCGCGCCCCGGCCACGGCACTACGGAAGGAGCGCGGAAGCCCCATGGGATTCTCCGACCAGCGCTTCGATGTGAACCTGTCGATCCTCTTCACCGAGCTCCCGCTCCTGGAGCGCCCCGCGGCCGCCGCCGCGGCGGGGTTCAAGGCCGTCGAGCTGTGGTGGCCCTGGGTCGAGACCCCCACCCCCGAGCACTCCGAGCTCGACGCCCTGAAGCAGGCGATCGAGGACGCGGGCGTCCAGCTGGTGGGCCTGAACTTCTACGCCGGGCAGCTGCCGGGCCCCGACCGGGGCGCCCTGTCGATCCCCGGCGAGGAGAGCGAGAAGTTCCGCGCGAACGTCGACGTCGCCGCGGACTTCGCCGAGTCCCTCGGCTGCACGGCGCTCAACGCCCTGTACGGCAACCGCGTCGACGGCGTCGACCCGGCCGTCCAGGACGCGCTCGCCCTGGAGAACCTGGTGCTGGCCGCCCGCGCCGCCGACCGCGTGGGCGCGGTGCTGCTCGTCGAGGCGCTGAACGCCCCCGAGTCGCCGCGCTGCCCGATCGTCAGCGCCCCCCGGGCCATCGAGGTCGTGGACAGGGTCAACGAGGCGACCGGGCTCGGCAACGCGAAGTTCCTCATGGACCTGTACCACCTCTCCATGAACGGAGAGGACCTGCCGCAGGTGATCGCCGCGTACGCCGACAGGACGGCCCACGTGCAGATCGCCGACAACCCGGGGCGCGGCGCCCCCGGCACCGGGTCGCTCCCCCTGGAGGACCTGCTCGACCAGTTGCGCAAGGCCGGGTACGAGGGCCGGGTCGGCCTGGAGTACAAGCCGGGCGACCGCCCGAGCCACGAGTCCTTCGACTGGCTGCCCGCCGGGGCCCGCGGCTGACGCCCGGCCCATCTCACCACGTACCGACGCCCGTTAGAGAGGTCCCCCTCATGAGCAGCACGCTCCCCAAGGTCGCGTGGATCGGACTCGGGATCATGGGCTCGCCCATGTCCGAGAACCTGATCAAGGCCGGTTACCCCGTCACCGGCTACACCCTGGAGCAGGACAAGCTGGACCGGCTCGCCGCCGCGGGCGGCACCGCGGCCGCCTCGATCGCCGACGCCGTGCGCGACGCCGACGTCATCGTGACGATGGTGCCCGCGTCGCCGCAGGTCGAGGCCATCGCCTACGGCCCCGACGGCATCCTGGAGAACGCCAGGTCCGGCGCGCTGCTCATCGACATGTCGTCGATAACCCCGCAGACCTCCGTGGACCTCGCGCAGGCCGCCGCGGCCAAGGGCATCCGGGTGCTGGACGCCCCGGTCTCCGGCGGCGAGGCCGGCGCGATCGAGGCCGTCCTGTCCATCATGGTCGGCGGCGAGCAGGCGGACTTCGATACGGCCAAGCCGCTGTTCGACGCCCTCGGCAAGACCGTCGTGCGGTGCGGTCCGCACGGCTCGGGCCAGACCGTGAAGGCCGCCAACCAGCTCATCGTCGCGGTCAACATCCAGGCCTGCGCCGAGGCCGTGGTCTTCCTGGAGAAGTCCGGCGTGGACCTGGCCGCGGCCCTCGACGTGCTGGGCGGCGGGCTCGCCGGGTCGACCGTCCTGACCCGCAAGAAGGACAACTTCCTGAACCGGGACTTCAAGCCGGGCTTCCGCATCGACCTGCACCACAAGGACATGGGCATCGTCACCGACGCCGCCCGCAACGTCGGTGCCGCGCTGCCCGTCGGCGCCGTGGTGGCCCAGCTCGTCGCCAGCCTGCGCGCCCAGGGCGACGGCGGCCTCGACCACTCCGCGCTGCTCCGCTCCGTCGAGCGGCTCTCCGGCGGCCCGGCCGCCTGACCGACCCCAGACTTCCGGGCCGTGGCGGCGCTGACACCTGTCCTGTCGCGCCCAAGCGTCGCCACGGCCCGGAACCCCACCCCACCTCGAACTTCAACAAACTGTTGACGTGATGGATCCGGCGTCCTTACGCTCGCGTCACCTCAGCAGCCCATGCAGTTCTGCACGGAAGGCCGACCTACCACCATGCCGAAGCGCGTGCTCACCACCGAGTCCGGCGCCCCTGTCGCCGACAACCAGCATTCCGCCACCGCAGGCGTCGGCGGCCCGCTCCTCCTCCAGGACCAGCACCTCCTGGAGAAGCTCGCCCGCTTCAACCGCGAGCGCATCCCGGAGCGCGTGGTGCACGCCCGCGGCTCGGGCGCGTACGGCTACTTCGAGGTGACCGACGACGTCACCGGCTTCACCCACGCCGACTTCCTCGCCGAGGTCGGCAAGCGCACCGAGGTCTTCCTGCGGTTCTCGACCGTGGCCGACAACCTCGGCGGCGCCGACGCCGTCCGCGACCCGCGCGGCTTCGCCGTGAAGTTCTACACCGAGGAGGGCAACTACGACCTCGTCGGCAACAACACGCCGGTCTTCTTCATCAAGGACCCGCTGAAATTCCCCGACTTCATCCACTCGCAGAAGCGCGACCCGTTCACGGGCAAGCAGGAGCCGGACAACGTCTGGGACTTCTGGGCGCACGCCCCCGAGGCCACGCACCAGGTGACCTGGCTGATGGGTGACCGCGGCATCCCGGCCTCGTACCGGCACATGAACGGCTACGGCTCGCACACCTACCAGTGGACCAACGCCCAGGGCGAGGCTTTCTTCGTCAAGTACCACTTCAAGACGAACCAGGGCATCCGCAGCCTGTCCTCCGAGCAGGCCGCCGAGATCGCGGGCAAGGACCCCAACTCCCACCAGACGGACCTGCTCCAGGCCATCGAGCGCGGGGTGAACCCGTCCTGGACCCTGCACGTCCAGATCATGCCCGCGGCCGACGCCGCCGACTACCGCTTCAACCCGTTCGACCTCACCAAGGTGTGGCCGCACCGGGACTACCCGCTCCAGCGCGTGGGCCGCCTGGTCCTGGACCGCAACCCCGACAACGTCTTCGCCGAGGTCGAGCAGGCCGCCTTCTCGCCGAACAACTTCGTACCGGGCATCGGCCCCTCGCCGGACAAGATGCTCCAGGGCCGCCTGTTCGCGTACGCCGACGCGCACCGCTACCGCCTGGGCGTGAACCACACCCAGCTCGCGGTGAACGCGCCGAAGGCGACCACGGCGGACAACTACGGCCGCGACGGCCTCATGGCCACCAACGCCTACGGCCGCGAGCGCAAGAACTACGAGCCCAACTCCTACGACGGCCCCGCCGAGACCGGCAGGCCGCTGTCCGCGCCGCTGGCCGTGACCGGCCACACCGGCACGCACGAGGCGCCTGCCCACACCAAGGACGACGACTTCTTCCAGGCCGGTGAGCTGTACCGGCTGATGTCGGACGAGGAGAAGTCCCGCCTGGTCGCGAACATCGCGGGCGGTCTGTCCCAGGTGTCCCGTGAGGACGTCGTCGAGAAGAACCTCGCCCACTTCCACGCCGCCGACGCCGACTACGGCAAGCGCGTGGAGGAGGCGGTCCGCGCCCTGCGCGAGGACTGATCCGCCCTCACTTCAAGTACTGCGCCGGGGACTTGACGGGAGGTCGGTCCCCCAGCGCGGATCCCGCGAGGCCGTGCGCCCGGATGAGGGGTGGCACACGGCACGCGGGGGGACGAGGACCGCGGCGGCTCGGGGCGAGCCAGTGCGGTGGTGAAGGCCCCGGCCGCCCCTTCGACCAGAGGAGGAGCGGCCGGGGACCGTCGCCCGGCCGTCGCGGTCCCGGCCACCACGTCGCTTCGAGCCCGTCCGGCACATGAGGACGAGCCGCGCAGCGGCCGTACACCCTGGCGCCGAACCGCCTCCGCCGTGCGGCGGAGGCGGTTCGGCTCGTGCGGTGACGATCTCCGCGGCGCCGCGCGGAAGGCTCATGGGCATGACGACGACCGCAGTCCCCGTACCCCGCTGGGCCGAGCGCGTGGCCCACCTCATCCCGCTCGTCCTGCTCCCCCAGTGCCTGTGGCGACTCCCCTTCGCCTTCGGCTTCGACATGGGCACCGGCACGGGCTCCCTCGGCAGCCTGTGGATCTCCGTGCCGTACGTCTTCGGCCTGAGCCTGCTCACCGAGGCGCTCGCGCTGCTGTCCTTCGGCCTGATCCGAGGCTGGGGCGAAGTGGCGCCGGCCTGGGTGCCGCTGGTCGGCGGACGGCGGCTGCACCCGGCGGTGGCCCTGGTCCCGGCGACGCTCGGCGGCCTCGGCGCGACCCTGCTGTTCGGGCCTTTCACGCTCGGCGCCCTCGGCATCGGCTTCGGCTTCGACCCGGGCGACAACGCGGCCTGGGACCTGCTGTTCCGGATCTGCGTCCTGCCCGTGGGCCTGTGGGGGCCGCTGGTCCTGGCGCTCACCGCGCACTACGCGCTGCGCCGCCGGGCGGCGAGGCCTTCCGTGAACACCTCCACGGCGAAGGCGAACCGCGTGTCCGCCGAGTCGGGCGCGAGCTCCGCGACCGCCGCCAGGTGAGGCAGCGCGTCGTCCGCATCGGTACGGAGCCACGGCGGCGGGTGCGCCTGGAGGTCCTCCGGGTCCAGATGGGCCGGGGGACGGTCCCGCGGCGCGTCCTCGAACTCCACGAAGCCGACGACCAGGCGCACGGTCTCCATGCAGGCGCGGTAGGCGTCCGCCGGGGTGAGTCCGACGGCCGCGTAGAAGCCGATGAGCGCGTCCACGTTGCGCAGCATCACGGGATGGCCGGCCATCGTCACGTTCTCGCTGAGGGCGAGCGTGGTCATGCCGGGGTGCCGGCGGTAGTGGGCGCGCAGGTCCGCGCAGAAGGCGCCCAGGCTGGCGCGCCAGGCGCCGGGGGCCGGGTCCAGGCGGGGCGGCCGCCAGCCCGCCTGGAAGATCCCGGCGGCGACCACGACCAGGTCCCGCCGGTCGTCCACGTAGTTGTACAGGGCGCGGGCGGACACCCCGAGCTCGGCGGCGAGCGAGCGCATGGTGAGCGCAGCGGCGCCGTGCTCCCCCAGATAGGCGAGCGCGGCCTCCCCCACCGACTCCCGGGTCAGGGTGGCCCGGCCCTTGCGGTGGGTGGGCCTGCGCCGCGTCGTTCCGCTCATCCCCCGAGGCTAACGGAGGCGCGTGGGCCGCTGGAGACGCGGCCCGCGCACTGAACTTCACACCTGTTGACTTTAAGCGTCACACCCGCCAGGGTGAGGGCGCCTAAGGGTTGCCTCACCTTGCTTGGAGTCTCGATGCCCCGTCTCTCCGGCCTCGCCATGGACCTGGGACCGCTGCGCGAAAGCCGCGACTTCCGGCTGCTCTACGCCGGTTTCCTCGGGGCGATGACCGGCACCCTGATGACCTCGGTGGCCGTCGCGGTGCAGGTGTACGACCTGACCGGCTCGTCCCTCCACATCGGCCTGGTGAGCCTGGCGCGGGCGCTTCCCGTGGTCGTCGGCGTCCTCGTCGGCGGGGTCCTGGCCGACCGGTTCGACCGCCGGACACTGATGATCGTCACGCGGCTGCCGCTGGTCCTGGTGGCCGCCGCGCTCGCGGCCAACGCGCTCGCTCCGCAGCCCCGGCTCTGGGTGATCTACGCGGCCACCGCCGCGACCGGGCTCCTCGCGGGCCTCGGCGGACCCGCGATGCTGGCCGCGGTCCCGGCCCTCGCGGGCACCGAACGCCTCGCCGCGGCGGGCGCCCTGCTCTCCGGCTCCACCCAGCTCGCCGCGCTCGGCGGACCCGCCGTCGGCGGCGCGCTCATCGCCGGGCCCGGACTCGCCGCGTGCTACGCGGTGGACGCGGCCGGATTCCTGGTGTTCACGGCGGCGCTGTTCTTCGTCGCACCGCTGCCCGTGCCGTCGGCTCCCGCCGCCGGGGGCAAGGGCGTGCGGCAGGCGTTCGGCTCGCTCGCCGAGGGCCTGCGCTTCGTGCGGCGCCACCGCGCGATCCTCGGCCTGCTCCTCATCGACGCCGCGGCGATGGTCTTCACGATGCCGCAGGCCCTGTACCCGGCCCTGGCCGACGAGCGGTTCGGCGGCGGGCCCGCGGCCGTCGGACTCCTGTACGCGGCGCCCGCGTTCGGCGCGCTCGTCGGCGCGGCCACCAGCGGCTGGACGGCCCGCGCGGGCGGGCACGCGCTGATCGGCGCCGTCCTGCTGTGGGGCGCCGCGCTGACCGGCGTGGGGCTCAGCGCCTGGCTGCCGCTCGCGCTCGTGCTGCTCGCGCTCGCCGGATTCGGCGACCTGATCTCCGAGACGCTGCGCTCGGCGCTGCTCCAGCACGGCACGCCCGACGGGCTCCGGGGCCGCGTCAGCAGCCTGTGGATGGCCCAGGCCACGGTGTCGCCCGCGCTCGGCAACGCCGCGGTCGGCCTCCTCGCGGAACTCACCGGGCCCGCCGCCGCGGTGACGGTGGGCGGCCTGGTCTGCGTGGCGGCCACGCTCGCGGTGGCGGCGGCGTTCCCGTCGCTGCGGGGCGCGCGGCTCGGGACCGCGGCCGCCGCGCCGGAGCCGAACTCCGGTGCGGCGGCCGCGCGTTCCGCCCGGGGGGACGCGGACGTCACACCGTGAGCGCGGGGCGCGTCAGGCCTTGAACGTCTTGATCGCGCTCGGGACGTGCCAGGCCTCGGTGGCGACCTCCTCGAACTCGGTCACGTCGCTGATGTCGGCCGTACGGCTCATCGAGATGTTCGTGATCCGCTCCAGGATCGCCTCCACCACCACCGGCACCCGGAACTCCTGGGCCAGCTTCTTGGCCTGCTCGAAGGCCGCCCCGAGCTCGCTGGGGTCGGTCACCCGGATCGCCTTGCAGCCGAGGCCCTCGGCGACCTTGACGTGGTCGACGCCGTAGACGCCGAGCTCCGGGGAGTTGACGTTCTCGAACTCCAGGTTGACCTGGAAGTTGATGTCCAGGCCCAGCTGGGCCTGCCGGATCAGCCCCAGATAGGAGTTGTTCACGAGGACGTGGACGTACGGGATGCGGTGCTGGGCGCCGACCGCGAGCTCCTCGATGAGGAACTGGAAGTCGTAGTCGCCGGAGAGCGCGACGACCTGGCCCTCCGGGTCGGCCTTCGCGACGCCGAGCGCGGCGGGGATGGTCCAGCCGAGCGGGCCCGCCTGGCCGCAGTTGATCCAGTGTCGGGGCTTGTAGACGTGCAGAATCTGCGCGCCCGCGATCTGGGAGAGGCCGATCGTGGAGACGTACCGGGTCTCGGGGCCGAAGGCCTTGTTCATCTCCTCGTACACGCGCTGCGGCTTGATCGGGACGTCGTCGAAGTGGGTGCGGCGCAGGAGCGTGGCCTTGCGCTCCTGCCCGGCGGCGATCCAGTCGGTGCGGTCGGGCAGCCCGCCCGCCGCCTTCAGTTCGCGCGCGACCTCGACGAAGAGCGCGAGGGCGGCCTTGGCGTCGGAGGCGATGCCGTAGTCGGGGGCGAAGATCTTGCCGATCTGGGTGGGCTCGATGTCGACGTGCACGAACGTGCGGCCCTCGCGGTACACGTCCAGCTTGTAGCCGGTGTGGCGGTTGGCCCAGCGGTTGCCGATGCCGAGGACGAAGTCCGACTCCAGGAAGGTGGCGTTGCCGTAGCGGTGCGAGGTCTGCAGGCCCACCATGCCCGCGTTGAGCTCGTGGTCGTCCGGGATGGCGCCCCAGCCCATGAGGGTGGGGATCACCGGAGTGCCCGTCAGCTCGGCGAACTCGACCAGGAGGTCGCAGGCGTCGGCGTTGATGATGCCGCCGCCCGCGACGATCAGCGGCCGCTGCGACTCCAGGAGGAAGCCGATGGCCTTCTCGATCTGGGCGCGGGTCGCGACGGGCTTGTAGACGGGCAGCGGCGCGTACGTCTCCGGGTCGAACTCGATCTCGGTGAGCTGGACGTCGATGGGCAGGTCGATCAGGACGGGCCCGGGCCGCCCCGAGCGCATCAGGTGGAACGCCTGCTGGAAGACGCCGGGGACCTGGGCGGCCTCCAGGACCGTCACGGCCATCTTCGTCACCGGCTTCGCGATGGAGGCGATGTCGACGGCCTGGAAGTCCTCTTTGTGGATCACGCCGGTGGGCGCCTGGCCCGTGATGCACAGGATCGGGATCGAGTCACCGATGGCCGAGTACAGGCCGGTGATCATGTCGGTGCCCGCCGGGCCCGACGTGCCGATGCAGACGCCGATGTTGCCGGGCTTCGTCCGGGTGTAGCCCTCGGCCATGTGCGAGGCGCCCTCCACGTGGCGGGCGAGCGTGTGGTCGATGCCACCGCCCTCCCGCAGCGCCTTGTAGAAGGGGTTGATCGCGGCACCCGGCACGCCGAAGGCGGCGGTGACGCCCTCGCGCTTGAGGATCTCAACTGCCGCGCGGGCGGCGGTCATACGAGCCATGGGGTTCTCCTGCTCCAGCTGGCGGATTCGGGCTCCCGTCGCGCCCCGCGGTGAGCTGTGAATTCCGGTCCTGCGGTGGGGCGGCCTCGCGGCCGCGGGCTGGTCTTTCACATTGCGGAATTTAGATTCTGTTATGTGGAAGCAATGTAGGACGGGGCAGCCGGACCGTCAAGGGAGTGCCGGTCCCGGAGCGGCCCGGAGCGGCCCGGAGCTCAAAATCGCGTATCGGGGTAGTTGCGTTCCGTAAGACCATGGGCCCAGGCTGATGCGGCCACGGGTGACGGGTGACGAGAGGGAGGCGGTGAGGGAGATGACGACGGACGGGGTCCCGGTGCACTGCCCGGTGTGCCGTCACGAGCAGGCCTACGCTCCCCCCGCGTTCCCCTGTTCCTGCGGCGCGCCCGTCGTCCCGCCGGTCGCGTACGGCGCCGCCGCCACCCCCGTCACCGAGCGGAGCTGGGCGGACGACTGGGTGACCGTGCGGTGCCGGGCCTGCGGGCGCGCGGCGGACTGGCCCCAGCCCGAAGTCGGCTGCGCCTGCGGGGCCGTGCTGCGGATCCCGGTCCTCACGGAGGCCGTCTCACCGGCCGGGCCCGACCTCGCTCCGCCCCAGCCGCCGCTGTCCGCGGCCCCGCCCGCACCCCGGCCCGCGCCCCGGCCCGCGTTCCGGCCCGTCCCGGTGCGCAGCGCGCGCGACGCCGTGACCACGGCCGCGCTGTATCTGCGCTGGCTCGGCTACGCGGACGTGCGGGACGCCGAGCCCGGCTCCGGCGGCCGCGCCCCGTCCGGGGCGCGGCTCACCGCGCGGGGCGTCCTCGCGCACGTCGAGCCGTCGGCGCGGCCCGCGTGCCTGCGCGACCTGGAGTGCGCGTGGCTCACCGCGCTCACCCACGAGGTCACGTGCGTGTGCTTCGCCCTGTCCGACTTCACGCCCGAGGCCTGCGAGCGCGCCGCGGAGCTCGGCGTGCCGCTGTTCCGCATCGAGCTGGACGGGGTGCCCGTGGCGCTGAACGGGGCGGCGGACGAGCTGGCCGCCCGCGGAACGTAGGCCCTTCCAGGGCAGCGGGCACGGAGGTTTTCGCCCTGCGGGCTCGTCCTCAAGCGCCGGACGGGCTTGGCACACCCCCTCGGCCCAGTCACCGGTCGGCCGAGGCCACCGCCGTCCACGCCCTGCGGGCTCATCCTCAAGCGCCGGACGGGCTTCCCTCTTCCTCGTCAGCCGAAGCGCTCGCGCAGTTCCACCTTCCGGACCTTGCCCGACACCGTCATCGGGAAGGCGTCCAGGATCCGGAGGCCCGCGGGGACCTTGTAGTGGGCGAGGCGGCCCTCGCAGAAGGCCCGTACCTCGTCGAGGGTCAGTTCTTCCACGCCCTCGTGGAGGATCACGCAGGCCAGGGGCACCTCGCCGTAGCGCTCGTCCGGCACCCCGACCACCTGGACGTCCGCGATCTTCGGGTGGGCGTGCAGGAACTCCTCGATCTCGCGCGGGTAGACGTTCTCGCCGCCGCGGATGACCATGTCCTTGATGCGGCCCACGATCCGGACGTACCCGTCGTCCCGCATGACCGCGAGGTCGCCCGTGTGCATCCAGCGCCCCGAGTCGATGACGTCGGCGGTGCGCTCGGGCTCGCGCCAGTAGCCGAGCATCACGCTGTAGCCGCGGGTGCACAGCTCGCCCGAGCTGCCGCGCGGCAGGGTGACGCCGGTGACCGGGTCGACGACCTTGACCTCGATGTGCGGCAGGACGCGCCCGACGGTGGCGGTGCGCCGCTCCAGGTCGTCGTCCCCGCGGGTCTGCGTGGACACGGGCGAGGTCTCGGTCATGCCGTAGCAGATGGAGACCTGCTCCATGTGCATCTCGGCGACGACCCGCTTCATGACCTCGACGGGGCACGGCGACCCGGCCATGATCCCGGTCCTGAGCGACGACAGGTCGTACGTGGCGAAGTCGGCGAGGTTCAGCTCCGCGATGAACATCGTCGGCACGCCGTACAGGGACGTGCACCGCTCGCGCTCGACGGCGTGCAGGGTGGAGACCGGGTCGAAGGACGGCGCGGGGATGACGACGCACGCCCCGTGCGAGGTCGCCGCGAGGTTGCCCATGACCATGCCGAAGCAGTGGTAGAAGGGCACCGGCACGCAGATGCGGTCCTGCTCGCTGTAGCCGAGGGTGCGGCCCACCCAGTAGCCGTTGTTGAGGATGTTGTGGTGGGAGAGGGTGGCCCCCTTGGGAAAACCCGTGGTACCCGACGTGTACTGGATGTTCACCGGGTCGTCGCAGGTCAACCCGGCCTCGCGGGCGGCGAGTTCCGCGGGCGTGACCGCGTCGGCGGCGGCGAGCAGGTCGTCCCACGAGCCGTCCGCGACGTAGACGACCCGGCGCAGGTCCGGACACTCCTGGCGGACCTGCTCGACCATCGCGCGGTAGTCGCTGCTCTTGTGCGTCTGCGAGGCGACGAGCAGACCGATGCCCGCCTGCTTCAGGACGTACGCCAACTCGTGGGAGCGGTAGGCCGGGTTGATGTTCACCATGATGGCGCCCACGCGCGCGCTCGCGTACTGGACGAGGACCCACTCGGCGCAGTTCACCGCCCAGATCCCGACCCGGTCGCCCTGCGCGACCCCGGCCCCCATCAGGGCCCGCGCGAGGCGCTCGACGGCCGCGCCGAACTCGGCGTACGTCCAGCGCGCCCCGGACGGCACGTCGACGAGCGCCTCCCGGTCGGGCCAGGCGGCGACGGCCCGGTCGAGGTTCTGCCCGATGGTGTCGCCGAGCAGCGGGACGGAGCTGGTGCCGTGCGCGTACGACGGCTCGTGCGCGGGCGGCGCCTCGACGGCTCCCGCGGCGCCGCCCGCGGCGGAGGCGCTCACCGGAAGTCCTCCTCGCGGTACTCGGCGTCGGACCCCTGGGCCGTGGCCTCGCGCAGCTCGATGCGGCGGATCTTGCCGGACACCGTCTTGGGCAGCGCGCCGAACTCCAGGCGGCGCAGGCGCTTGTAGGGCGCGAGGACCGCGCGCGAGTGTGCGAAGAGCGCCTTGGCGGTGTCGGGCCCCGGCGCGTAGCCCTCGGCGAGCACCACGTACGCCTTCGGCACGGCGAGGCGCACCGGGTCGGGCGCGGGCACGACGGCGGCCTCCGCGACCGCCTCGTGTTCGAGCAGCGCGCTCTCCAGCTCGAAGGGCGAGATCTTGTAGTCGGAGGCCTTGAAGACGTCGTCGGAGCGGCCCACGTACGTCAGATAGCCCTCGGCGTCGCGCGCGCCGATGTCACCCGTGCGGTAGAAGCCGCCCGCCATGGCCTCGGCGGTGCGCTCCGGGTCGCCGTGGTAGCCCGTCATCAGGCCCACCGGCGCGGCGGACAGGTCGAGCGCGACCTCGCCCTCCTCCGCCCCCGGCTCGCCGGTCACCGGGTCGAGCAGCACGACGCGAAAGCCTGGCGTGGGGCGCCCCATGGAGCCGGGCTTGAGGCGCTGGCCGGGCGTGTTGGCGACCTGTACGGCGGTCTCCGTCTGGCCGAAGCCGTCGCGGATGGTCACCCCCCAGTCGCTCCGCACCCGCTCGATGACCTCGGGGTTCAGCGGCTCGCCCGCGGCCACGACCTCGCGCGGCGGGGTCTTGAGCTGGGTCAGGTCGGCCTGGATGAGCATCCGCCACACGGTGGGCGGGGCGCAGAAGCTGGTGACGCCCGCGCGGTCCATCTCGCGCATCAGTCGGCCTGCGTCGAAGCGCGTGTAGTTGTGGATGAAGACGGTCGCCTCCGCGTTCCACGGCGCGAACAGGTTCGACCAGGCGTGCTTGGCCCAGCCGGGCGAGGAGATGTTCAGATGCACGTCGCCGGGTTTCAGCCCGATCCAGTACATCGTCGCCAAGTGCCCGACCGGGTACGACACATGGGTGTGCTCGACGAGCTTGGGACGGGCGGTGGTGCCGGAGGTGAAGTAGAGCATCAGCGGGTCGGTGGCGAGGGTGACGCCGTCCGGGGTGAAGGCGTCGGGAGCGGTGTCGACGCCGTCGTACGAGATCCAGACGGGGGCGGCGGGCCCTGCGGGCGCGGTGGCCGTGGCGGGCGCGGGCGCCCCGGCCGGTGTGGCCGCCCCGGTGGGCGTGGCCGCCCCGGCAGGTGTGGCCGCCCCGGCGCCGACCACGATCCGGGTGTACTCCCCCGGCACGTCCGCGAACTTGGCGGTGTCCTCGGCCCGCACCACCACGTGCCGGGCCCGGCCGCGCTCGATCCGGTCGCGCAGGTCCGCCGGGCCGAGCAGCGGCGTCGCCGGGATGACCACGGCGCGCAGCTTCATCGCGGCGAGCGCGACCTCCCACAGCTCGACCTGGTTGCCGAGCATGACGACGAGGCGGTCCCCGGCGGTGACGCCGAGCCCGCGCAGCCAGTTGGCGGCCCGCGCGGAGCGCCGCGCCAGCTCGGCGAAGGTCAGCCGGGCCTCGGAGCCGTCCTCCTCGACGATGTGCAGCGCCGTGCGGTCGTTGCCGTCGGCGATGACGTCGAACCAGTCGAGCGCCCAGTTGAACCGCTCCGGGCGCGGCCAGGCGAAGCCCTCGTACGCGGCCGCGTAGTCCTCGCGGTGGCGCAGCAGAAAGTCCCGGGCCGCCCGGAACGTCTCCGTGGCGCCTCCCGTCTCCGTCACCGTCATCGGCATGCCCCGCTCTCCCTAGGTCCCCGCCGTCCACACGGCCGGCGCGCGGCCGTTCCCCGGCCGACTCCGCATCCGTACCATCGTGGAGTTCGTGATGTGGGTCTCACTACCCCCGGACGGGGGTGCGGTGCGGTGAAAGGGCGGGCGCGTGACGGCTGCGGGCGCGGGTGAGGCGGGGGACGTACGGGCCGCGCTGGTGCGGCTGCGGCGCACCACCGGGCTTCCGGTGGCGTTCGGCGGGCTCACCGACACGCCCCCGGCCGCCGTCCCGCAGCTGCGGATCGCGGAGCTCAGCGGCACCGGCACGCACGTCCTGCGCGGCCTCGGCATCCGCCTGGGCAACGGCCTCGGCGGCAAGGCCCTCGCCCTGGCCCGGCCGTGCGCCGTCACCGACTACAGCTCCTCGCGGCACATCAGCCACGAGTACGACGCCGCCGTCGAGGCCGAGGGCCTGCGCTCGGTGCTCGCGGTGCCGCTCGTGGTGCGCCGCCGGGTGCGCGGCCTGCTGTACGGCGCCCTGCGCACGGCGCAGCCGCTGGGGGACCGCGCGCTGGCCGCGGCCGTGGCCGCCGCGCGCGACGTCGAACAGGCCCTCGTGGTGCGCGACGAGGCCCGCGCCCTGGTGGCGGCGGCGCGGGACACGGCGGCCGGGCCCGGCCCGGCCGCCTGGGAGCGGGTGCGGGAGGCGCACGGCGCCCTCCGTGCGCTGGCCGCGCGCACCTGCGACCTCGCCCTGCGCCGCGAGCTCCTCGCGGTCTGCGCCACGCTGACCTCCGCGGGCGACTGTCCCGTCGTCGCCCTGACCCCGCGCGAACTCGACGTCCTGACCTGCGTGGCCCTGGGCACCACCAACGCCACGGCCGCGGAGCGCCTGGGCCTTCGCCCCGAGACGGTGAAGGCCTATCTGCGCTCGGCCATGCGCAAGCTGGGCGTCCACACGCGGTGGGAGGCGGTGGTGGCGGCACGGCGGGCGGGGCTGCTGCCGTAGCGCCCACCGCCCCGCCGGGCCCCGAGGGGCGCGGCCCCGGGCCTACTTGTCGGCGGTGAGCTTGCCCGCCGCGCCCCAGCTGTCCGCCCCGTACTCCTCGATCCACACCGTGACGGTCTCCGCCGGGATCGCGTACGCGTCCACGAACGCGTCCGTGATCCGCCGCACCAGCTCCCGCTTGAGCACGACGTCCCGGGGGCCCTGCTGAACGGTGACGGTAGGCATGCTGAACTCCCTTGTGTACGGCCGGAGTTACCGGCCCGGTGATCCGATCTCTCGGTGTCCCCTGCGGGACGACACCAGTTCAGCCCACCGGCGCGCCGCGACCAAGGAGCAGTCCGCGATCGCGGCGATCACGAACCGAGATCGTCGGCCGCGACCGGCGGCATCGGCCGTGACCGGGGTCGCCGGCCGTGACCGGGACCGTCGGCCACGAGCGGGACCACCGGCCGCGCCCGGAATCGTCAGCCCTCGCCGGGATCGCGGGCCGCAGCCGCGCACGCCGCGAGGAACCCGTCCAGCGCGGCCGCGCCCCGCCGTGCCCCGTCCGGGACCGCGAGCCCCGTCTCCAGGGCGAGCTCCGCCGCGAACGGCACGAAGGCCACCCGAGGACCGCGCAGCAGCCGTGCGTGCGACGCGTACACGACGGTCCACAGCGGCGCGGCCCCCGCGCCGATCGTCGCGAGGATGTCCTGGAGCGAGCCGCCGGCCGGCCCGCGCACCGGGGTGAACCCGGCCCGGTGACAGGCGCCGACGACGAGGTCGACCAGGGCCGGGTTGGCCCGGCGCGCGGTGAGCGCGAGGGGCACCTCCGCCAGGTCGGCCAGGGCGGCCTCGGGGCGCGCGGCCACCGGGTGCCCCGCCGGTACGACCGCCACCAAGGGGTCGCGCCACAGCGGCACGACCCGCACCCCGGGCACGGGTTCGGCGGCCCGGACGAAAGCCGCGTCGAGGCGCCCGTCCGCGACCCGCGCGAGCCGCTCCCCCGCGTCGGCCGACACCAGCTCGACCGGTACCCCGGGCGCCCGCTCGGCGAAGTGGGCGAGCACGCGCTCCAGGTGTTCGCCGAGCCCCGTGCAGGTGCCGAGCCGCAGGCCGGGCGGGCGCGCGCCGACCGCGGCCCGCGCCCGCTCGGCGGCGGCGAGGACGGCCCGCGCCTCGGGCAGCAGCCGCTCCCCCGCGGCGGTGAGCCGCACCTGGCGCGGTGCGCGGTCGAACAGCTCGGCCCCGAGCTCCCGCTCCAGGCGCCGCACTTGCTGGCTCACCGCCGACTGCACGATGTGCAGCCGCTCCGCGGCCCGCCCGAAGTGCAGTTCCTCGGCGACCGCCACGAAGTAGCCCAGCTGCCGCAGTTCCATGCCGGAGACCCTACGCAGCGACGCCGCCCGCCCGGACCCCGGGCTCAGCCGTCGACCACGGCCCCGAACCGCACGTCGTACGAGGACGCCCCTTCGGCGAGCACCCGCGCCGTCCGGACCGCCTCGTCCTCGACGTCCGCGCGCTGCGCCTTCGTCAGCGCCCCGAACGGCTCGACGACGACGGTGACCGGCCCGCCGACGGCCTCGTCGAGACGCCACACCCCCGCGAGCGACCCGTCCACCAGAAAGGTGCGGAAGGGCTGGTTGACCTTCCAAGTGCGGGCCTTGTACCCGTCGGGGTCGACGCGGGAGCGGTCGGCGTGGGACAGCAGGAGGTTGTCGTACTCGGGCAGGAAGCGCGGGGGCGCCGGGGTGTCCGGGTCCGGCCGGGGTGCGTCCGGCAGGTCGAAGAGTTCGACGCCGTTCTCGTCGCGGAACGTCCGCAGTCCGGGCCGCAGCCGCTCGAAGGCGTCCCGCAGCCGCGTCAGCCCCATCCAGGCCTGCATGTCCCGTACGGAGGCGGGCCCGAAGGCGGCGAGGTAGCGCGGCACGACGGCGTCGGGCGCCACCCCCTGGACGAGCGGGCGGCCCAGCCAGTGCTCGGCCGTGGTCAGCGCGACCCGGCCGCTGCGCCGCCACAGGCCGCGCGGGGTGACCTGGACCAGCGGCAGGAGGGCGCGGGCGGCGATCCCGAGCGACGGCGGGTCGGCCTGCGGCCAGTGGCGGGCCAGCTCGGCGCGGAGCTGGGCGGGGGTGCGCGGCTCGTCCTCGACGTACGCGCGGGCGAGCGCGGCGAGCCGGTCCAGGTCGACGCCGCCGAGCCCCGCGCGGAACGTCCGCAGCTCGCGGTCCAGCGCGGCCTGCGTCAGCGGGCGCAGCAGGAGCAGGTCGTCGGCGGTGAGGGTGTGCACGGTCGAGCGCATGGTGACGGCCCGCACGGCCGCGCGCTCGCCCATCAGGCCCGAGAGCTCCTCGGGGGCGAAGCCGTCGAGGCGGGCGGCGAGCGCGGCGTACGGCGGTCTCACGTTCTGCGCCTGGAGGCCCACGAGGTGCGTGAGGGCGTCCGCGGCGGACATCCGCCCCCGGCACAGCAGAAGCTGCCGGGCGAGGGTGGCACGGTTCAGCGCGCGGCGGCTCAGCACCGGGGCCGAGGGGGTCTTCGTCATGGTCGCACGCTAGCGGGGGTTGCGGACGGGTTTGGTCCGCGAGGGGGTGGGGGGTTGCCGGGGCGGGAGTGCGCCTGGGCCGGGGCGGAGGTGGGCCAGCGCCAGGGCCAGGGGCGGGGGCGGGCTGGCGCCGAGGGCAGAGGCGGGGGCGGGCTGGCGCCGAGGGCAGAGGCGGGGGCGGGCTGGCGCCGGGGGCAGGGCCAGGGGCGGGCTGGCGCCGGGGCAGGGGCACACCACTGCCTGAGCGGCGATGCACCAGGACTGGAGCGGCGGTGCGTCTCGGCCGACACGGGGCGGGGCGGCGCGCCGGGGCCCGGGACGGCCGCACACCACGGCCGCAGCGGCAGCGCGCCACAACCTGGGGCGGGAGCGTGCCACACCCCGGGGCGGGGATGGAGCACAGCCCAGGGCGGTGATGGAGCACAGCGCGGAGCGGCGGCGCACCACGCCCCGGGAGGCCCGCACCCACGGCCCGGAACGGCGGCCCGGAAGGCGGCCCGCCAAGGCCCGGGGCGGCCGCGCACCGGCGTCACACTCGCGTCATCTGCCGCATATATCCTGCTCAGGGTCCTCGCGGCCGCAGGCGTGAGGACCGTATCGGCGACAGGAAGGGCTACCGGTGACCCCGGAGCGACGACGAGCACACCGCCCACAGTCGACCCGCAAGCACTCCTGGCGGCGCGCGACGGAGCGCCGCACGCCCGAGCGGCCCGCGACACCACCGGCCGCCGACCCGCCCCGCCGCCGACCCGAGCACACCGCGCCCCAGGCACCGAGCGTGGTGGAGGCCGCCCTCTACCGCGACGGCGTCCGCGTGTCCTCGCCCACCACGCTCGCCGAGACCTACCGCGAGCTGCGCACCCGCCCCGACGGCATGGCGTGGATCGGCCTCGCCCGCCCCACGGAGGCCGAACTTCTCTCCCTGGCCGCCGAGTTCGACCTGCACGAGCTCGCCGTGGAAGACGCCATGGAGGCCCACCAGCGACCGAAGCTGGAGCGGTACGGCGACACCCTCTTCGTCGTCCTAAGGGCCGCCCGCTACCTCGACGCCCCCGAAGAGGTCGACTTCGGCGAGCTGCACGTCTTCGTGGGCCCCGACTTCCTCATCACCGTCCGGCACGGCGCCGCCCCCGACCTGTCCGCCGTGCGCCACCGCATGGAGGACGACCCCGAACTCCTGCGCCTGGGCCCGGAGGCCGTCCTGTACGCCATCCTGGACGCGGTGGTCGACGGCTACGCGCCGGTCGTCGCGGGCGTCCAGAACGACATCGACGAGATCGAGACCGAGGTCTTCAGCGGCGCCCCCGAGGTCTCCCGGCGCATCTACGAACTCGCCCGGGAAATGGTCGAGTTCCAACGCGCCACCCGCCCCCTGGTCGGCATGCTCCACGCCCTCATGGCGGGCTTCGCCAAGTACGGCACCGACGAGGAACTCCAGCGCTACCTCCGCGACGTCGCCGACCACGTCACCCACACCAGCGAACGAGTGGACGGCTTCCGCCAGGCCCTGGCAGACATCCTCACGGTGAACGCCACCCTGGTCACCCAACAACAGAACGCAGAAATGCGAGCCCTGGCCGAAGCAGGCTTCGAACAGAACGAGGAGATCAAGAAGATCTCCTCCTGGGCCGCCATCCTCTTCGCCCCCACCCTGGTCGGCACCATCTACGGCATGAACTTCGACACCATGCCCGAACTGAGCTGGACCTTCGGCTACCCCTTCGCAATCGGCCTGATGGGTGTGGTGTGCGTGAGCCTGTACTTCATCTTCAAGCGGCGGGACTGGCTGTAGATGCCAAGCCAGACCACATGATCAACTTCGTGCCCGCGAATACCAATGAGAGCCCGTCTTGAAGCCCGGGGGAGAATCTAGGGAGAATGCGCGGCCTTGGGGAGCGGGCCATCAGCCTCCTCACCCACTTCCCGCACCTGCGGTACGACGCGGCTCCACCGAGCACCATCAGCAAATGTCACTGAGCATGACCTAACGGGCACTGCAGACGTCTGCGCGCAGCACGGTTCGCCCTCTCCGTCAGGAGGGCCGCACTTCCCGTCCAACAGCCGCAGTGACAGCTCGATGGTGAACGAGTCGGGTGCGTACGACCTTTCGCCTCCCATGTGAGGCACTCCTCGACGTCATCAGGACACACCCCTCCGTCGACGATGGCGGACACCGCGAGGCCGCGGTCCATACATGAGGGGGCCCGTCCACCCGACCGATGGTCCGGCCCTCTGCCCGAGTCGACAGCCGCCTCAGCCGCCGACACACGAGTAGCGAGTGGGGGGCGTTACCTTCGCCGACGTCGGTCGGAGCCGAACCCAACACCGGGTGGACGCAGTGCCTGCCCCACCCGTGCCCTTCAGGCCGGTGAACAGCGGTCACCGTAGGTCTCAGAGTTCAGCCGATCCACAGGACGACTGGTTCCTCCGCAGGTATCAGTCGACCCGTCTCCCCAGAGCGTCGCCACTCGTAGTGCGCTATGGCAGTGCCACCGTCCGGCAGCCAATGACCTGTTACCCGAGCGCGCACGACATGCTTCCTGATTTCCAAGATCGATGCAGCCAACCGACCGTAGACGTGAAGCGTCGCACGAAGTTCCCCCTGCGACCCAAGAGGTTCACGAAGCGGCGGCACTAACAACTCCGCCGATCTCCAGAACCATCTATCGTCTCCGGACCCGTGCTTCACCTGGGCCCGAAACTCAACCGTCGGTTCGAACCACGTCTGCTCAACGGCAGCACCGTGCATCCCTCTACCAACCATGGCGGGAGGCTAACGCGCCACGGTCCAAGGAACGGCTTCGGCAAAGGTCTCCTCATACAAAGCGCCGTTCCCCCGCCTTCAGCAGACGCGGTGACGCCTCAAACTTCACCCGGCGGCTCGTCACAGGGCCCGTACATCTGTTTTCTCAGGCGCTGGCGAGGCTGTCCGGCACGTATTCGGGAACCAAACCGAGCAGTGCGTCGACAGCCGTACGCCCCCTGCCACCAGCCTCCGGCATGAAGTGCGCGTAGTGGTCAAGTGTGATCGTCGGGCTGGAGTGGCCGAGCCAGCGGGCCAGCGTGGCGACGGATTCGCCCGCTTCGAGGATGACCGAGGCGAGGGTGTGCCGGAGCACGTCGAATCCGTCCTTGCGGGATGCCTTCCAGCGCTGCCCCTTCTCCAGCGTCGGGATGACCCTGGCCGTGGCGAGAGCTGGCTGCTAGACCTCGTGCAGTGCGCTCGACACTTGCGGTCTAGCAGCGCCGGGGAGTTCCTGGCTCCGCCGAACTCAGCCGCCGCGCACGCGAGGTACTCGCCTAACATGCCCAACACCCCGGCCGACGACGGGACCACCGTGGCGCAGTCGGCTGCTGACGACCAGCCGAAAGCCCTCAAGCCAGCCTTCGAGTCCAGGACCTTGCTGGTCGCCACCGTCATCGTCCATGACAAGGCCACCAACAGGGTCGCCCTCCTCCAGCGCAGCCAGGACGCCAAGTTCGCAAAGGGCATGGGAGACCTGCCGGTTGGCAAGAGCAAGCCCGGTGGGCCCATCACCGAGACCGCGGGCCGCGATCTGTACGAGGAGACCGGCCTGACCGTGAAGCCGGAGTCCCTGAAAGTAGCCCACATCATCCACGGCGCGTGGGGCGTCGAAGCGCCCAACAGCTTCCTCACGGTCGTCTTCGCCGCTCACGAGTGGACCGGCGAGCCCGGGAACCGCGAACCCCGCAAGCACGCCCGAGTCAGCTGGGTCGATGTCGACGCCATCCCCGAAGACTTAGTCAACACCACCGGCAGCGCTCTTCACCGCTATCTCACCGATGGGCCGCACGTGTCCCTCGACGGATGGCGCCGCGTAGGGGGAAGTCCACCCCGGCCTCGACATCGCGGTCCAACGTCTGCTGGTCGCGTAGGGGTGCCTGGGTCGGCCGGTCTCAAGGCCCTGAAGCACGGCACTATTACCGAAGCCGGGTACGAAGCCAGCCACATGAGGAGAAGAGTGCGATGACCGATGGAGTCACCCTGTACGGCCCTATCGGGAAGCTCGCCCGTGAGCTGAGCCCGTCGGACGCCCTGGGAGCGGAAGAGGTCTACGCCGCGACCATCGCACTGTGGTCGACAGCCATCGCGCCCAGCTTGGAAATCCAGTCGTATCTGCCCGGGCTACGGCCGCCACTCGTCTGGACGGCGTTTGTCGGCGACAGCACGTCTCCCGCTGCCCCACTTGAGCGAACCGTGGTGGAAGCTCTGCGGATCAACGACAGATACGCATTCATCGAAGGAGGATACGGCGTCGCTCGCGTGACGGAGCTCTTCCAGGCCGTGGACGCCGCACGCCGGAATGCCACCGCGGCTTCCATGCTGCCGAGCACGTGGCTGAACGGATCACCGTTCCACTGGACGACAGGCGGTAAGTGCCGACTTCAGGACGATCTCGACTGCGCGCTCCGGGTGGCGTGGGACGGCAGCAACTTCCTGGGAGGGAGGCCGCTGAGGCAAAAGCGGCGCCCGGGCCAGGAGGAACTCGATCGTGTACCGCCCATGGTGGGTGTCCTGTGGGGTGTCTCGAAGACCGCCTGGACCCAGCGGCCGCAGATGCCCGGCGGCGACGCCTTCTACTCGCGCTTCCTTCCCTTCAAGGTCCGAAGGACTGATCCGTTCCCGTTGGGCGGGCCGGAAGATCCACCCGCAGCGCTGACCGATGCATACGCCTGGGCCGTCGGCAGCCCACGCCGGGTGGAGTTGAGCGGCGCCGCGGCAGAGAAGTGGCACGCGGTCAGGTCCCTGGAGTGGGATCTGGAAGGGGTGCCCGGCCCCCAGCAGGATGCCTTCTCGCTTCGTGTGGGTGAACATACGCTTCGTATCGCGGCAGCACTCGCCGCCGCGGAAGCGTCGACGGTCATCCACCACGGCATGATCGAGGCGGCTTGGACCCTGGTCCGACGCTCCATCCTGGACAGCTGGGAGCTCGACGCGGCGGACACCAGCCGACTGATGGAGCCGTTTGCCAAGGTGGACACAGCGCTGCATGCCGCCGAAGACACAGATGTGTGGTCCGATCCGTCCGTGCGGTCCGACCAGGAGGCGGACACCGAACCGGTCGGAGAGCCGGCGGCCGATGTCCCGGACATGCCGGTCCAACGCAGAACCGCCGTCGTGCAGAGCCAGGACCGGGACACCCGGGTCACCCGCCAGGTCAAGGAGTGGTACGACAGCACCTGCCAGATCTGCGGCACCCGAATCGAACTGCCTGCGCCGCCGTACTCGTACAGCGAGGCCGCCCACATCCAAGCCCTCGGCGCTCCCCACGACGGACCCGACCGGATCGAGAACGTTCTCTGCCTGTGTCCGAACTGCCACATCCAGTTCGACAGAGGCGCTCGGTACCTCACAGACGACCTTCACGTCGTCGACGCCCTCACCGGACACAGTCTCGGACCTCTAAGGATCCACCCGGATCACCGCATCAGACTCACGTATGTGCAGCAGCACAGGGCCCGCTGGAAGCAGCCATCTGCGTGAGCGGACGGCGCCCCACAGGCCCGTTCCTTATGGATCACGCACCAGCCAGTACCCTCCCTGACCAGGCGTCCCTCGGACCGTGAAGGACCGTCCGGACCCACCCGGACGGTCCCCTCCAGGACTCTTAATCCATTGGTTGTGGGTTCGAGTCCCGCACGGCCTACACATGGGCCTCTTGAACCCGGTCGCTGGGAGCGGAGCCAAGGGGCTTTGGTGTCTGAGGGGCCAGCAGGCTGGACTCACATGTCCGAACTACCTTCGCGACCAGGATGTCGCCGTTCTCCAGGCTGCCATCGCGGCTTGTGCGACGGCCGATCACCAGCGCCACAGGTCACCACGGGGCTGCTGTCTGGCCACCGGGTTCGATGCCGTAGGCGTGTAGTCGGTCGGCCTCGGCGGGCCGCCCCATCATCCTGAGCAGATACTCCAGGTTCACCGGAGGATTGGCCGAATAGCCCGTCTCCAGTGCTCGCCGCTCCAAGTTCTCGGCTTCTGGCAGGCGACCGGCTTCCTGGAAGGTCTGCGCCCTCGACGCCATCGCAGCTCCATCGCCTGCTTCGACCAAGCGGTGCTCCCAACGCTCCACTTCGCGATGGTTCTTGGACAGCCACATCAGCCGGATCAGGTGGCGCGTGGCAGCCAAGTCCCCTGCTTCGGCGGCCGGGAGCCACAGAGTCACAGCTTCGTCGGTGCGGCCGTCGGCGCACAGGAACTCGGAGAGTACCTCCCGTGCCGCCCGGCTACCTGTGGAGCAGGCTCGCCGTAACCCGCTCTCCACGTCTCTGATCAGGGTGATGTCTCCTCCGTTTCGCTTGCACAGCTCTTCGATGACCTCGGTGTCGCCCGCCGCAATGGCGCGTGCGACGATTCGGTATGCGTCTTCGGTATTGCCGTGGCGGAACAGCAGGTTCTGGAGACCGAAGACGGCCCTGGTCGATCCCGCATCAATCGCTCGCTGCCACCACGCCGCAGCTGCACATGGATCTGCTGCAGCCTCCAGAGCGCGGGCCAGCTCGACCATGGCTCCCGTGTCGTTCAAGGTCGCGCGGGGACGCCATATCTCAACTGCCTCATCAGCGCGCCCGGAATCTGTTAGCAGGCGAGAAAGCCGATGTGCGGCCCACCACTCGCCCGCGCCGACGGCACTACGCCACCAGTGCTCGGCGTCGCGGCCCAGACCACGGGTCTCCAATGACTCCGCTAAATGCCGCATCGCTTGCGGGTGGCCCGCCTCTGCTGCCCTCTGCCACCATCTTTCAGCCGCTGCGACATCCCCATCACGGGCCAGCACACAGGCCAGGCCGTTCTGGGCGGCAGCGTCACCATTTGCTGCGGCCCGTCTCCACACCTCCTTCGCCTTGTCCATCTGGCGCTCCCGCTCCCAGTGCCTGGAGAGGTGCTCCATCTCCTCGGTATCGCCCGTCTCAGCTGCCGCGCTACGAAAGGCGAGGGCCTCCTCGACGCGGCCCTGATCCTCGAGATTGCGCATGATGAGATACGACGCGATGCCGCGTCCCTGGGCTGCGGCAGGGCGGCAGAAGAGATGCATGTACCGGTAGTAGCCGCGACTTTGTGCGGCCATACCGAGGCGCTCCAGGTCGTCTGCATCTTCGGCTGCGGCGAGCAGCGCGTCCCATACTTCGACGGGCACGATCACCTGGGAGCGGGCGGACCGGGCGTGTTCCTCCAGGCTGTCGGCGAGCTGAAAGCCGTCGGCAGGTCCGACGCCTGGGGAGGTGCGGAGTGGGGTCAGTGGAGCGACGGCGCCCTTGACCTCGGTCGTGGCGTAGCGGAGCGCGCCAGCGTACCAGTCACGGGGCGGATTCGCCCTGGATTGCTCGTCGAGGTACCCGCCAGCGGCATGCTCCAGGAACCCGGACGTGAACAGAGCGCGATACCCGAGCCTGCGGGCATCCATCGCCGCAGTAAGCAGTGCCTTGCAGTAGGGGTCGGCATCGGCATAGCGCCGCAGGAGATGCGGCGTTGCTGCCAGGAATTGCGGCAACTTCCTTGTGCTGGAACACGATTCCACGGCCAAGGCAAGCGTCCGTTGTTCCCTGGCACGGTCCCACTCCATGGCCGAGAACTGAGGCGGTACGTCCACGCGAACCGCCCTGACCAGCAGTTCACGCACAGCTGGTGTGCCCTGGTGAGGCTCGACATCGTTACCGGCGTGGGTCTGCCAGTCTTCCGGCCAGAGCGTCCCGATGGCTACGACCCGATGCTCGCTCGCTAGAAGTCGGCGCAGAGCTACGGCCACGGCCGGTCCGTTACCGCCCTCAAGGAAGTTCCGCAGCTCATCGATCCACAGGACTGTTCGAGGGCTAGGGTCCCCCTCGATCCACCGTAGGAGTGCGCCCGCGTCAGCAGGGGCGAAGAGCTCCCAGTCCCCCAATCGCCGACGGGCCATCTCTGCTGCGGAACGCGTCTTTCCAGTCGTGGACTTTCCGACCAGGACGACGAGGCGGTTCACCGGATGTTCCGGATCCAACGCGTCCCACAGTTTCGTACGGTCGTAGTCACGCGGCACGTAGAGCGGTAGCGCCGATCCAAGAGGCGCCAGCAGACACTCGGGTTCCGTCTCAACGCCTCGGTGAACCCCCAGTTGCAGTAAGAGATCCGCCTCTGCCATCAACGTACGGCGGGGAGAGACGGGGATGCGCTGCGTCGGCGGTTGACGGAGGCCCGGGGCTTGTATGGCGGCCATGCGCCACCGCTCCCAGGTATCCGTGTCCAACAACCCCTCGGTTGTTGTATGTGGGTTCACATTCCGCCGTCGCGCAATGTCGATCAGAACCGAGACCACAGCGGTGCACAAGGCCGATTCCGTCGGGACGTTCTTTCCAGTCCTCCACGCACTGATCCGCCGCTTGTCCGGTAACCGCTTGGGAACCTGGCCAGCCACTCTTGCCTGCCGAGTGATACGGCGCGCCGCATCATGAGCAACGTCTTCCAGCCGTTGCGGCCTGGCCAGTCCTAATAGCTCGTTCAGCCGCTCAGCGAACCATTCCCGCGGTTCTGGCTCAGGCGTCACTTGCGTTCCTCTCCCCGCCCCCGTTCAGGGCTCCGTGTGGTCCTGAGCGGTCCGGTCCGGACCACCGACCTTAGTCCGCTCACCTGCATCGTCCGGCGCGGACGATGAAATCGGATCGCCATGCGGGGACATGGGGGTGCCTACTCGGAGCCCTCACCACACGGTCCGGTCGGCACCGGACCCCGACGAACGGACTTCTATGGCTCCTCACTCAGGTTCCCGAGGCGGCGGACCCACTCGGCCCACCCTGGACGCGCTCGTCCTCCTGGCGCTGCTGACCACTACCGTCGTGCTGGTCGCCGTGGCCGGAGCGGGGCCGGTTGCCCTGGGTGCGGCTGGAACGTTCGTCGCGGGTTGTTTCGCAATGTGGCTTAAAGGCCGGGGCGGGCCGGAGAGATGACATCATGATCTCTAGCTAGTGATCTTGAACGTAGGCAAGGGAATCGGCCGTTGTGGCTGACTTCTTAATCCACCGGCGGCAGCGTTGTTCTCCGCAGTCTCCTGCTCCAGGTTGTGGGGCCGAATCGACGGACGGCGTCTCGGGAGCCGTTCGGGAGCCGACCCGCTCCCCGGGCCCGCCCGGCACCGCGCAAGGCTGCTTGAGAGAACGCCCCTGACCTGCATAAATGTCAAATTTCCAGGTGCCAATCACGCCCGAACCTCATTCGGGGCGAAGAGGTCGTGGGTTCAGGTAGCCCACGAGGCAGTGCATCAGCAGATGCACCGCCCCTGGCTCGCTCTTGGGTCCTTCTGCGGAATCATTCCCACCATCAGGCCGCAGCGTGCAACGCGGCTTTGGCCTTAGCCTTCTTGTCGCCCATCACGTAGGGAGAGAGAGCCCCCTTCCTACAGCGCCTTGCAACGCTTTTCGAAGACGTCCACCAGCAGGTCCCTTACGGTCTCCTCCCGAAGGTCAGGGGCGAGATCGGCAGACACACAGAGCCATGCCCACCCTTCCGCGCCAGCATCGCCCAAGGCGTAGCCGCTCGATTGCGAGTCGAGGTTCGAGTCCTCTGCGACCTTCGCCCTCATGTCCGCGAGGACCGCGTCCAGAGTGGGCAATGCGTCAGGAGTCGCACACTCCTCCCCCATCGCGATCAATTTGCCGAGGGCCCTCCTGAGCCGCCTGGCCTCAGGAAGGGACATCCGCCCGTACGTTCCACCGCGATCTTCGTTGATGATGGTCACCTGTGACGTGCGGATTTAGGGCGCCTGCTCAAGGATCACCTGGAGCTCGCCAGGTAGAACGCGGTCGTCGAACTGCTTCTCCGGGTTGTGACGGCTCAGCTCGACGAGGTGCTCCTCGCCGAAGTGATAGCGATCCGCAAGCACATCAGCACCGTGGTCGTCGGCGCGAAGCCTGCACCAGGCCGGGCATGGTGCAGTGATCTCCACGAGACTTCCGGGGCAGGGATGTTGGCCCGCGGCGCGTTGCCGTACGTCGTCGTCAGGGCGAGCGGGAACGTCCGCTTCTCCCGCTCCGGCTCCGGCCCGCCCCACGCCAATTCGACCTCAACAGCCGGGTACCTGTGGTCCTCCAGCCCCTTGGTCCAGCGCACCGACTTGGTGCGCATTCGGCTTCGAGCGTGGCGATGTAGTCACGCTGGACGCTCGCCGAGATGTCCCTCAGGCCCACCAGGGCGATGCTCTGTCGTCCGCGAGAGGCAACGGGGTAGGTCTGCGGAACCGGCGCTTCGCGCAGTTCCCGGTCGCGCTGTCTGCTCTCGGGGTGCAACAGGCGATCGCCGTCATAGATCAGCGCTGGGGCCACGAGTGTCAGTGGCATGGTCCAGCATGGGGAGTCCAACTACACCGAGCTGGGGGTTCCATGACCAGTGACGAGGCGCGTTCCGGGCTCCCCATCGCGTTCCTGCACGTCATCGCTGCGGAGGCCGCCCCGGGCTCTCCTCCCATCCGCATGGCAGTAGAAAAGGCGCGGGAGTTGCCCGCAGGCAGCGATCGCGACGATCTTCTGCTGGCGCTGCTGCTTGGTGCTCTCAGCGACTCAGCTCCGGAGTGGATGCTCCAGGCCGCTGTGGACGGTGACTTGCAGAAGGAGACCCCGTCATACCTGGGCCCTTCCATGCGTCTGGCCGCTGCGGCGCTCGAGCACCCCTCCTGTACGGACATGCTCCGCGAGGACGCGCTGAGGCGCTGCTCCGTACCGCAGCTCGGTATCCTCGGCCGCGAACGATGTAGCGAGGTACTAGCTCGCATGATCGTGGCCGAGCTCCAGGGGCGCGGGCCTCACGGGCAGCCCATGACGCCGGAGCTCCTGAAGGAGCCCAGTGCCGCGCAGCTGATCCTTCGCGAGGCCGAGCTGCACGATGCCGTGTTCTTCGCCGCACTGGACCTCCTCCCGGAGCGTCCGCGTCCCAGCCAGATCGACCGGTCCGAAGCGGACGGCGTCACGGGGTGGTTCGACAAGTACATGGCTGCCAGGGACGCTTGGGAGTCCATGTGGGAGCACGTGGTGACGCGTCACACTCGGCGCCACCGGCAACTGGTCACGTGGGCCGAAGACGGCATGGCCAGCCGTGTCATTCGTAGGCACTTGCTCGGCACCGTTCCGTGGGACGTCGAGCCCTCCTTGCTGGAGGAGGTCGCCGACGACGACCTGGCGAGGTTCACCACCAGCGAGTTGATCACGCGGATGAGTCGGCTGGTGAGGGACGGCGTGGCCGAGCAGGAGGTGCGCTCCCGTTTCGCCGACGAACTCGACGCGCTGGGATCCAAGAACCGTCGACACGTCGACAGCATCTTCGACGACTCCACCGACGAGCTGGACTACGGTCTCCGTGCCGCTGTCTCCTGGGTTGAAGCGGCAGCGGACAGTACCTGGCGGTACATCCTGGCCCCTGCGGAAGCGAAGCCTCGTTACGGCGAACCGCATACCTGGCTCGCGTCGGACGAGTTGCTCGCCTCGCTCGGCCAACGCTTCGCGGCCACCGCGGTCAAGGCCCTACGGCTCTGGGAGCCCGAGTCGGAGCCGAGTCGCCCCACCCCCCCGGGACCTGCGCTGGGTGCACGCCATGCTGTTGCACCTTCCGCACGTATCTGAGGAGGTCAAAGGCCAAGCCCGGGCCGTGGTTCGCCACATCCGTCCGCGCCCCCGCGACCGGTGGGAACTCCACGACTTCGCCGAGCAACGTGACGGTGAACAGCTCACCGAGATACACGCCGCCATCGAACGGATCCTGGGCGATCCCGCCACGGCAGCACGCAAGTGGGCGCTCGGAGATCCCGAGCAGGTCACCGTTGCTGACTTGAGCCGCGCTTCCGCAGAAGTGCTGCTCGATTACCTGGACCGCCACACAGGCAATGACACCCTCGTCGAGAAGGCCCTGCTCTCCTTCGCCTCGTACGCGTACCGGCCGGAGCTCTCCTTCTCGGATGTCTTGGCACGCCATTCCACGCCGGAGACAGCGCTCCTCCAGATCACCACGAACCTGCGCAAGCACCTTGGCGGAGGCCCGCCTCTCCGGGAGACATGGGCCCGGCAAGTGCTGGCGTTGCAGGACTGCACACCGGAACTCATACGCGCCCTTCCCGCATGGACGGCCCTGACGGTCGGAGGCGACCGGTACAGCAATGTCCGCAAAGCCGTCGCCGCGGTCGTGCTGTCCGCGCTCGGCGACAGCGACGAAGCGTGGGCCCGCTTCGCCAGCAGTCCGGCCTCATACGCCGGTCCCACCGCTTGGCTACGGCTCGGTGACGTCCTCGACGCCGCCGCACACGGCACCGGGTGGCCGAAGCCGCCCGGTGCCAAATGGACCCAAAGGCCTTCGTCCGACAGGCAGCGCGTGCCCACAGCCAACTGAGTCCTGCTTGCGCTGCCTACGCCGCATCCGCGGCCTCAGCCGCATCCGCGACCCGAAGCAGCCGGGCCAGTTCCTCCCGCCCGCGCCTGATCAAGTCGAACGCCACCGCCGGGTCCATGTCCGGCGGCAGCGGGGTATCGGTGAGGACGTCCGTAAGGGTGTATCGGCCGAACAGCCACCGCTGCAGTGCGCGCCAGTCTGTGCTCCGGTCCAGGGGTAGGTCGTCCGCCCACGGCAATGCCTCGTACCGCGTGGCGTCGGTGCCGTTGGCGTGGAGTAGTCCGGAGCGGCGCACGAGACACGGGAAGCAAACGCCGCAGTTGGCGATGGGAGGGCCGCCGCTGCGGCGGGCGGGCGGCTTGCCGCAGCTCAGGGTCGACTCCAGGTCGGACGGGGCAAGGCCCGCATCACGTCCGGCCTTGCACACCTCGCCTTTCGTGAGCTGCGCCAAGGGGTTGACCACCTGTACCGGGCTTCCGGCATCAGCCACGGCAGTGACCAAAGCGTTCAGACTGCCCAGCGTCCGCGGGTGCACGGAACGGGTGGAGCAGGCTGCCGAACGCGCGGGCGTCAGCGGTGGATTGAAGGCGAGCTGGCCGTTCTCGGGGATGTGGACGATGCCCACTCCGTGTGCGGCAGCGGCGCGGATCGCGCCCGCCGCGTACAGCAGACCGCGGGTTCGGGAAGAGGTTTCCAGTCGCAGCCCGGAACCGTCGCCCGCCGGGGTCTGACTCATCGGCAGCAGCATCACCGGCCGATGGCCGCCTAGTCGCTCGACGGCCTTGTACACCCGCTGCTGGAGACGCAGCATGCCGATCTCGCGGAACATCACGAGCAGCAGCGGTCGGGGGTCATCGGCCCAAGAGCGAGTGGCGGCCCAGCTGAGGGAGTCCAGCCCACCGGAGAAAAGCGCTACTTCGGAGGCACGCGGGTCCTCGCGGGAAACCATCGCCTCCTCGATGTAGTGACCGGCGAGAGGTCGGAAGTCCACATTCCAGATGTCCCCGGTGAGGATCTGGAGGAGTGTGGTGACGTGGGTACGGGCGGCTGCGCTCTGCCACCGCTCGTGCTCCGTGACGGGCACGGCGAGACCGATGCGGCGGGTCCACCGGTCCCGTACGCCGGCCCGACGTACGTACTTGTCCGCGATGAACGCGGCCCTGGCGACGCGGAACAAGTCGTCGGCCCAGTCGGGGACACGCCCAGGCAGATGGTGTCGGCCGGTGATGCGGCGCTCATCCTCCTGGAAGGCTTCCTCGCCGATCTCCGTCCAACGCTCATGACGAGACCGGTCTCCTCGGCGGCCACGCCACCACAGAAGATGGTCGGAACCGGTCATGCCGCGGCTCCCTCCTCTCGGTCCATCTCCTCAGTGATCAGGCCGAGCGCCTTTCCGACCGCCCGCGGTACGAGCGCTTCAGCGAGCTTGGGCAGCGCGGCCGACGGATCCTGAGCAGCGTCCGCCATCGACTGCGCGGCGTCCCCGGCCTGTGCGAGATCCGATGCTTCCGCTGACTCCTCGCAGGGATTCGGCACCAGACGCACCACCTTCGCCGCGACCCAGTCGGCGATCCTGCCTTCCGGGTCGGTCGCGATCAGCACCGGGACGGCCAGCTTGACGTGTTCGGCGACGACAGACCGGAGGAACTCCCCCACCATGTCGGCGAAGAACACCTGATAGAGATCGCACAGGATGTCCCAGGCGAAGCCGCCGCCCGCGTGGCCAACGCCCATGGCGTCATCGAACTCGGGATGGCTGGCCCGGACATCGCTTACCGCAGCGGCCAGCCCTCTGCGCACCGCGGCATCTGCGAGTGTGCCCCCGTCTCCCCCTACCTCCGAGACGAGACGTGCGACGAGCGCGTCCGCCGACTCCACTCCCTCGGCGGCCAGGGAGCCCAGCGTCCCGGCGAGCCGCTCACCGGCCGCACAGGCGGTGTCGTACAACCCGAAAGCCGACCGATCCGCACGGAGCGTCTCGTGCAGGGCACGCAGATGGTCTGCGGCGATCTCCTCCAGCCGCTGGTCCGCGTGGCGCGAGTCCTCCCGCCAGCGCGCCAGCCGCCTCGCAGCGGAACTCCACTGGCCGCCGTTCGGTCCCTTCCATCGCGTGGATGTCCCCACGTCGCCCCCAACGATGGTGTCCCAACCCGCACTTCATCCATGGCATCAGACCGGACAATCCCCAGGTAGGGCGGGACTCAGCCAGGGCGGCAAGGCCCAGACCCGCAGCCCGCCGGGCCACGCGTATCACCCTCTGTGGCATATGCACCTTACGGGCATGACCAGACGTAGCGTTGGGTCACAGGCATTGCGCAGGCCCTGGTGCAGGGCGAGTCGGAGGCTGGCGGGATTGGACGCCCCCTTCGCGATCAGGCTGATGTATGTGAGCCCGTACTTCACCGTCAAGCGGCGGCACCGGCTGGAGCGGCGAGCCCAGGTGGTGGGGTGCTCGCGGGAGCGGGTGGTTAGCATGCGGGCATGATCATTCCCTGTGCTCGGACGACGGTTTTCGACATCGACGGGACCCTGTGCTTTGACGGGCGGGTCATCGATGACCGCGTTCTGGCCGCCATTGAGGCGTGTGAACGCGCGGGTCACCAGCTGGTCTTCGCCTCCGCGCGGCCGGTGCGCGATCTGCTGCCCGTGCTCGGTGGGGCCTTTCCCTCCGCTCTGCTGATCGGGGGGAACGGCAGCCTCGTGTCGGTCGGGGGGCAGGTGACCGCGCGGGCCGCCTTCCGGCGTGCGGAGCTTGAGCGGCTGTTGGTGGAGGTCGAGCGTCACCAGGGTGGCTATCTCGCCGACGGGCCCTGGGACTACGCCTACACCGGTCCGGCCGACCACCCGATCCGCGGCCGCGTCGACCAGGGCGGTCTCGCCCGGGGCGTGGAGCTCGCGGAGCTTCCCGAAGTCGTGAAGTTCCTCGTCGTCACCGCGAGCGATATGACGGCCCTGGCCGAGGCGTGCCGTGCGCTCGGCATGAGCGTCAACCATCACCTCGACGAGGCGATCATCGACCTTGCCCCGGGCCGGACCACGAAGTGGGAGGCCCTCGCCTCGCTGGGCATCGACGAGTACAACGCGTTCGGCAACGACATCAACGACCTCGACCTGCTGCGCCACGCCCGGCACGCGGTCCGCGTGGGTGCCCACGCCGACCTGGACGGCGTCGCCCACGTCACCGTCGCCGCGGAGCCGGAGGCCGTCGCCGCCGAGATCTCCCGGCTGGCCGCGGCGACGCCCGCCGCCGTCTGAGTCGTCTGAGTCGTCTGACGCCCTTCAGCCCGATCTTCCCGATTTTCCCGGTCTGTCCGGTCTTTTCGGATGTCGGCCGGACCTCAGTGTGTTCATACCTTGCAGATGCGAGTAGGAGGAGTACGTGATGCAGGCAGTTGACGAGGACGCGGCCGAAGAGCGCGGCCCCGTGGCGCCGGGCAGAGGTGAGCGCGGGGCGCAGGCCCAGTCGTGCGTCACGCCCGGGAACACCACCGCGCTGGACCTCGCGTGAGCACGGCGATCCTCGGCTTCGCGCTGTTCGCCCTCGTCGTGACGGTCGTCCCGGGGCCCGACCTGCTGCTCGTGCTGCGCAACACCCTGCGCGGCGGGCGGCGCGCGGGCGCGGCGACCGCGACCGGCGCCGCGATCGGCTCCCTGGCCTGGGCCGTCGCGGCGGCCTGCGGGCTCGCGGCGGCACTCGCCCGCTGGGACGCCGCCTTCATGGTCGTACGGCTCGTGGGCGCCGCCTACCTCCTGTTCCTCGGCGCCCAGGCGCTGTGGGCCCTGCGCGCGGGGAGCCCGGAGCAGCGTGCGTCACCGACGCCCGGGGGCGCGCCGATCGGGTCGCGACAGGCGTTCCGGCAGGGCCTGTTGAGCTGTCTGCTCAATCCGAAGGTGGGCGTCTTCTTCGTCGCCGTCGTTCCCCAGTTCCTGCCCGAAGGCCACTCGGTGCTCGTCCTCACGCTGCTGTACGGCCTGGTCGACGCGGTGATCGCCGCGGGCTGGCTGCTCCTGGTCGTCCTCGCGGCGAACCGGCTCGTGGCGTGGTTGCGCAGGCCCCGGGTGTCCCGGGCCCTGGAGGGCACCGCGGGCGGCGCGCTGCTGACGCTGGGCACGGTCACGGCCGTCGAGGCCGCGCGGGCCTGACCGCCGCGGCCCCGGCAGGGCCGCGGCGCGGGGGCCTAACCTTGACGACCATGCAGTCATACACGATCGGTCAGGCGGCACGGATGCTCGGCGTCAGTCCGGACACCGCACGCCGGTGGGCGGACGCGGGCCGGGTGGCGACCCACCGCGACGAGGGCGGCAAGCGGCTCATCGACGGGAAGGACCTGGCCGCCTTCTCCGTGGAGCTCGCCCAGGGCGGCAGCGGCGAGGAGGAGGCTTCCCACACCTCGGTCCGCAACGCCTTCCCGGGCATCGTCACCGCGATCAAGCTGGGCGACGTGGCGGCCCAGGTCGAGATCCAGGCCGGGCCGCACCGGCTGGTGTCGCTGCTGACGCGGGAGGCCGTGGAGGAGCTGGGCCTGGAGGTGGGCATGACGGCCACCGCCCGGGTGAAGTCCACGAACGTGCACGTCGACCGCGTCTAGGGCGTCGGCGTACCGGTGTGCGGCAGGGGCCGGGCCGCGCGCCCGCGGGAAGGGCCTCAGCTCCGGCTCCTCCGCAGCACGGCGTATCGCACGGGCCAGTCCGTCACGCCCGGCTGTCGGCCGAAGTCGGCGATCCTGAGGTCGAGCACGGCGAACCACGGGGCCACCGCGTCGCGGAAGGTCTCCTCGGTGATCCCGGACGGTCCACCGGACTGGTCCAGGGCGTCCTCCTCGCTGAGCGCGGCGGCCCCGGCGTGGACCCACAGGCCGCCGGGCCCGCACGTCCGTGCCGTCGCCGCGGCGAACGCGCGCCGCTCGTGGTCCGTGGGACGGGTGTGCAGCACACCACGGTCGAGGACCACCGGGTACGGGTCCACCGGCGCGGGGCCCGTGACGTCACGGACTTCGTAGCGCACCGGCGAACCTGTCGGCGTGCGGCGGTGGGCCTCCTCCATCGCCCGGGCCGAGAAGTCGCAGGCCGTCACGGCATAGCCGCGGGCGGCGAGCCGGCGCGCGGTGGTGCCGAGCCCGCAGCCGACGTCCAGGACGCGGGCCGGGGGCGGAGCGTGCTGGGCGAGGAGTTCACCGAGCACGGGCGGCGGCTCCTCGTCCCATGGGGCGGCCACGGCCTCGTACGTGCGGTCCCATGCGGCCGCGTTGAGGGAGCGCGGCGGCAAGGCCTCGCAGGGTGCATGGTTCTCGGTTCCTCTCCGTACGGTGGTCCGGTGTGCCCGCTGTCACCCCACGACCGGCCGGCGGGTGATGCGGGAGGGCAGCCACCACAGCAGGGAGCCGACCCGGTGCACGAGGCCCGATGTCAGGAACGCCTCGATCTCCCGTGGCCGGAAGTCGCAGGCAAGGGCGCCGTCCAGGAGTGACGCCAGCTTCTCCTTGTTCACCTTGCGCATGAGGACGCGCCGCTGTGCTCCGTGGCGCAGGTCGGTGACTTCGACGAAGCCCACGCCACGCCGGTAGCCGCACTTGTTCATGTGGAACGTGGTGCGCCACTGGTCGAGGACGGCGTCGCCGTCGGGACCGGCCACCGAACGCGGCGGGTACAGATGGCTGAACAGCCGCCACGCTCCCCTCTCGCCGCCGAGGCCGAGATCCCAGTCGACGGAGAGACCGTGTCCCGTCAGCTCCCGTACGTGGGTGAGCCCGCGGACCGCCCTCCGGTCGCTTCCGCTCCCGCCGTCGAGGACCACGGGCCCGGGGAGGGCGACGTGCTGGGTGCCCCGCGCGACCAGCTCCGCCACGGTGCGCACAGCGGTGTCCTCGTACGGCGCCTCGCCCATGAAGATGCCGTCCCTCGCGCGCGTCTCCTCGTCGCGTTCCCGCCAGCACCGGAGCGCCGTCGCCGCGCCCGGCTCCGGGCCGGGGCCGGCCGGGCCGTCGAGCAGTGCGGGCACCAGCGCCGGGCCGCCGCGGGTCACCCAGCGCACGAGGTCCTGGTTGGCGGCGTACGGTACGACGTGCACGCTCTGGCCGCCGTCCTCGAAGAGCAGGCCCAGCGCGCGCCAGCGGGACAGCAGGTCCGCCACGTCCTCCGCGTCGACGTCGTGCTCGTCCGCCCGGAGCTTCTTCAGCAGGACGCCGTCGGCGCACGGCTGTTCCAGAAGCCGGAACGCGGCCGTCTCCCAGGGTTCCTCGATCCGCAGGGTCCTCCAGGCGAAGCCGGGCCGGGTGTTGGTCAGGACGAGGGAGTCGGTGAGGTCGCACTGCGTGAGGCGCCCCCGGGGGAACTCGTGGCGCCAGGTCTCGATCACCTTCTCCAGGCGCTCCGCCTGCGTGGCGGAGATCCCCCGGTGCGCCGCGTCGAAGACATAGGCCATGGCGAGGATGTTGTCCGCCACGGCGACGTTGAGCACGCGGTAGCGCTCCGTCATCGCGAGGAGTTCGTCGACGAAACGGTCCGGGCTCTTGCTGCGGAACTCCATGAACGAACCGTTGAGCCCGTAGAAGGCGCAGGGGTGCTTCTGCCCCCACCAGCAGCCGCGTGAGCTCTCCACCACCAGGTGGGGCTCGGTCATGGCTCCGGCGCGGGAGGCCGCGTGCTGCGCGAAGTAGTCCGTGCAGTCCGGTGTGACCAGCGCCGACGCCGACAGCGGGGCCGCGCTCATGGGATTGGCGCGCGGTGCCGTCCGCGTCGCGCCAGCACAGCCCGGGGATGTCCGCGGGGCTCGACCCGTCGCGGAGGCAGGCGAGGAGCCGAGGGAACGGCACCTCTCCCTCACCGCGGTTGACGTAGTCGACGAACGGGAAGCCGCGGTGCAGCGCGGCGCCCTGCGGGCCGTCGCAGTTGCCGCCGCCGAGCACCACGCACACCTCGGGCGTGGTCTTCTTGATGAGCCTGGCCGCGGCGAGCGCGGCGCTGTTCTGCGCAAACGTCGTGGAGAAGCCGACGACGTCGGGCCGGTCGGCGAGAATGCGGCCGACGAGCGAGGGGATGCACGCGGGGGCGAGGGCGTGCAGGTGGCGCCCCTTGGCCAGCATGTCCCACGGCACCGCCCCCCACGCCACGAGGTCCGCGAACTCGTCGTTGCGCCACTGCGGATCGTCGTGCAGCGCGGAGGAGAAGATCCACTCGCTGCAGCCGGTGAAGTAGGAGTCCCAGCAGAAGGTGTACTCGTCCCGCGTCGGACCGGCCCGCTCGGTGATCCAGTCGAGGTGGTCCAGATGGGCGTGCACGACGTCGACGCGGCTGTCCGGGAACGCGTCCGTGACCCGTCGCTTGAGGATTCCCAGGGCCAGGGAAGGGAAGTCGATCGAGGCCCAGGGCATGATGACCAGGGTGATGTGCACCGTGTGACTCCTTCAGCGTGACGGACGCGGGGCCGGTGGCGGTTCGTCGCACGGGACGCCGGCGTCCGCGGCGGCGAGCCTGCCGAGCAGGGAGCGGCCCCGCGCGCCGGTCGCGGCCAGGAGCCCGTCCGGCGCGGCACTTCGGGTCACGTGGTCCTCCGGCAGCGCGTACACCTGGTCCCGAAGGGCACTATCGCGCCATGGCCATGCGCTGAGTGACCACGAGGGGCGGCGGCCATCACCCCGGTTCCCGCCTCCACTTCCAGCCAACCGGGAGCTTCCGCCGCCGTGACATCGGGCGGCCGGGAACTTCGCCGGACGCCGAGCGGTGCCCCCGCGGCGAGCCGCGAGGAGCCGGGCGCGGAGCCGTCGTCGCTGGCCAGACCCGGGGGCGCACGACATCACGCGTCCTTGCGCGCTCCGTGTCGCGGCGGCGGCTTCCCGCCTCTCCTGGCCTTCTCGTCAGGACCGCAATTGCGCGGCCGTGCACACCGATTCGGCCTTTTGGCTTCTCGGCGGCGGAGATCGATCTTTACCGCGGCCCTCCGGTTCCCTGTCTGGAATTCGCCAGCCCCTGCCGATCCGCTTATTCGACAGGTAGGGGCGGTCATCGTGGCTGCCCTTTCGGGCAAGGCCTTTTGCCCTTTGGGGAAGGCCTCGAAGGGCAAGCGGACGACGTGCCGGCCTCGTTGGAAGGCGGCGCTCGACCGTGGGTCCGGTCCGAGCCGGATAGCGCGTGGTTTCAGCCGTTCCGCATTCCGGTTCGCGGTTCGTGGTGTTGGCATCTACTCGTGGCGTGTACGGTTTCCATATGGCACTCGACGACTGAGGGAGAGGTCACCACGAAATAGCCCAGCCAGAGTGTTTAGCAAAAACACCGCGCCGCTGGATGAACGCTGCGTGAAGACGGGAAGGCGAAAACGGTGGACCCTCACCGGCCTCCCTTCGATCCCTCCCCTTGGCTTCCGCTTTTGATTGCTTCCTCGCCCCTTGGCGCCGTTCGGTGAAAAGGGTGAGGTCGTCCGAGCCCCTCCGGGGACGAGCCAGGACGACCTCTGGTGCGGATTTCCTCGCGGCGTAAGCGGGGATTCAGAAACGCACCGGAAGGGAGCCGAGAGCGGTGCCCTTGCCGGGGACGTCGAAGTACTGGAGCTCCTCGGGCTTGACCGCGAGCTCCATGCCCTGGTTCTGGATCAGGAACGTGTTGATGACGATCTCCGTCTCCAGCTGAGCCAGCGCCGCGCCGGTGCAGTAGTGCGAGCCACTGCCGAACGAGAGGTGGCCGACGCCGGGACCCATGTCACGGGCGACGTCCAGCTTCAGCGGCTCCTTGAACTGCCGCGGGTCGTGGTTGACGCCGAGCAGCGAGGGGATCACCGCGTCACCGGTCTTGACCGGGCAGCCGCGGAACTCGAAGTCCTCGGCGGCGTAGAGCGGTCCGCCGGTCGGCACGGACGTGGCGAAGCGGATCAGCTCCGGCACGGCACGCCGCGCGAGCAGCTTCGGCTCGGCGCGCAGCTTCGCCAGCTCCTCCGGGTGCGTCAGCAGCGCGAGGATCGCCTGGGCGAGGAAGTGCGCGGGCGGCGCGATGCCCGTGCTGGTCAGGAGCAGGAAGATGGCGATGATGGTGTCATCGGTCAGCAGGTCCTGGTCCGGGCCCCCGGGCTTGGTCAGCTCGGAGATGAGGTCGTCGGTCGGCTCGGCGCGACGGCGTGCGATGAGCTCCTTGTAGTACTCGATGATGCTCCCGATGGCCGAGACCAGGCGCTCCGTGTCGTACGACACGAACTCCATGATCCAGCCCATGAGCTTCGGCTGGTCGGCCTCCTCGACGCCCATGAGCTCGCAGATGGCGGCCGCGGTGAACGGGTAGCCGAGCTCCGCGACGAGGTCGCCCTCCTTCTTCGCGGCCAGGGCCGCGTAGGTGTCCGCCGCGTTCTTCTCCAGACCCGCACGCAGCGCGTTGACGCGGCGGGCCGTGAAGGCGCGCGCCACGACGTTGCGCATCCGGGTGTGCTCCTCGCCGTCGGACAGGCCGAGGAGACCGAAGTACTTGAAGTACTCCCGCGGCATGCCCACCTGCTCGAGCATCTCGTCGGTGAGGCTCGGACCCTCCGCGCCCGGCAGCTTCGACTGGTCACGGATGAAGCGCGGGTCGTGGAGGATCTCCTTGGCGTCGTCGAAACCGGCGACGAACCAGACCGGGGACTCCAGGCCCTCGATGGCGGCCCGGAAGAAGGAGCCCTGGTCGCGCAGGGCCTCGTACTCCGCTGGGTTGCTCACGGTCTTGTTGCTCAGGGTGGTGATCTGCTCCGTCACGGATCTCTCTCTTCTTGGTGTGACTGCGGGGGCCCTCACCTGGCAGGTGAGGGGAGAGGGGTGGTGCCGGGCCCGGCCGAGTGGGCCGGGCCCGGCACCACGTGCTGCTCCGTCAGTCCGCGAGGTGGCGGTTGATGACGGCGCAGATCTCGGCCGCGACCTTGGGTGCGGTCAGGCCGAAGTGGGTGGCGTGGACGTCGCTGACGCGGACGTCCCCGTCGACGTACGCGTCCCAGAAGGAGGCCTGGGCCTCCGGGCTCAGGGTCGCGTTGAAGAACAGCACCGTGCCGCGGTAGACGGGCTGGGTGAACTCCTTCGCCAGGCGCACGTGCTCGGACATGATCTGGGCGCCGTTCTCCACGAGGGTCTGGCGCTCGGCGTCCTCGTCCTCGCCCGGCAGGTAGCCGGCGAGGAAGTCACGGCCCACCGACCGGTCGAGCACCACGTCCTCGGAGACGAAGGCGCTCGTCGGCGCGGCGTCGAGGAGCGCCACGAAGGGCACCTCGTGACCGCGGCGCTGGAGCTCGGCGGCGACGGCGTGGGACAGGGTGCCGCCCATGGAGTGGCCGACGAAGTGGTACGGCCCCTCCTCCTGCACCGCCAGGATCTGCTCCACGTAGTCCAGGACCATCGCCTCGAAGCTCTCCGGGATCGGCGAGCCGTCGAAGCCGCGGGCCTGGATGCCGTACACCGGCCGGTCCCCGAGCTGCATGGCCATGCCCAAGTACGACCAGGAGAGGCCGAAACCGGGGTGGATGAACCACACGGGGGTGCCGCTCCCGCCGCTCCTCAGCGGCAGGACGACGCCGTACGGGTCGGTGCTCTCCGACCCGGCGCCCTCGCCGCCCGCCGAGAGGCTCTCGGCCAGCTGCGCGACCGTGGGGGCCTGGAAGACCGTCCGCATCGGCACCTCGACCATGAGGACCGCCGCGATCCGGCTGACCAGGCGCGTGGCGCGCAGGGAGTGGCCGCCGAGGTCGAAGAAGTTGTCGTCGATGCCGACCTTCTCCACCCCGAGGACCTGGGCGAACAGGCTCGCCAGGACCTCTTCCTGAGGCGTGCGCGGCGCCCGGTAGGCCGCCGTGCCGCTCAGGTCGGGCGCAGGGAGCGCCCGGTGGTCCAGCTTGCCGTTGGGCGAGAGCGGCAGGCGCTCCAGGGTGACGAACGCCGCGGGCACCATGTACTCGGGCAGCCGCTCGGCCACGAAGGAGCGCAGCTGCGCCGCTTCGAGCTCCGCGCCGTCCTCGGGCACCGCGTAGGCGACCAGCTGCTTGCTGCCCGCCGTGGCGCGTGCCACGACCGCGGCCTGGGCGACCTGCGGGTGGGCCGCCACCGCCGCCTCGACCTCGCCGGGCTCGATGCGGAAGCCGCGGATCTTGACCTGGGAGTCGGCACGGCCGAGGTACTCCAGGTGTCCGTCCGCGGTCCAGCGGGCGAGGTCACCGGTGCGGTACATGCGCCCGCCCGCCGGGCCGAACGGGTCGGCCAGAAAGCGCTCGGCGGTCTGCGCCGTACGCCCGTGGTAGCCGCGGCCCACGCCGGCGCCGGCGAGGTAGAGCTCGCCGACGGCGCCCTGGGCGACCGGGGTCAGGGACGGCGTGAGGACATAGCCGCGCAGGTTGTTCAGCGGGCGCCCGATGGGCACCCCCGCGGCGTACGGAGCCTCGCTGTCCAGGACGTGCGAGGTGACGTAGAACGCCTCACTCGGTCCGTAGCAGTTGACGATCCGCACGTCCGGCCACTGGGCGCGGATGCGGTCCACCAGTGCCGGGGTGAGGGCCTCGCCGCCGAACAGCAGCGCCTTGGGCCGCACCCGCTCGCCGAGCCGGTCGACCAGCTCGGCGAAGGCCGAGGGCACCGAGCTGACCACGTCCAGGTCCCAGCTGTCGCGCTCGGCCAGGGCCAGCACGTCACGGACCAGTTCGACGCTGCCGCCGTTGGTCAGGGTGAAGAACAGCTCGAAGCTGGCCACGTCGAAGCCGATCGAGGTGCTCGCCAGCATCCGCAGGCCCGACCCGAGACCGACCTCGCCCGCCATGCCGTACAGGGCGTTGACCAGGTTGGCGTGGGTCAGACCCACGCCCTTGGGCAGGCCCGTCGAACCGGAGGTGTAGATCTGGTACAGCAGGTGGTCCGGCAGCAGCACGCCGGTGCGCTCGCTGTCGGTCAGGTCCGCGGCGGAGTACGCCGACACGTCCGCGTCGTCGAGCAGCAGCAGCTCGCTGTCCACCCCCTCGGGCAGGACGTCCGCCACCGTGGTGTCGGTGATGATCAGACGCGGGCCCGCCGTGTCGAGGATGTGCTGCAGACGGGTGCCCGGGTAGCCGGGGTCGATCGGCACGTAGGCGGCACCGGACTTGAGGGTCGCGAGGATCGCCACCACCAGCTCCGGCGTGCGCGGCAGGACCACGGCCACCTGGGTGTCCGGGCCGATGCCCCGCGCGGTGAGGTGCCTGGCGAGCCGGTTGGCCCGCGCGTTCAGCTCCTCGTACGTGACCCGCTCGCCCTCGTGGACGACCGCGACGGCCTCCGGAGTGCGGGCGACCTGCTCCTCGACCAGACGGATGGCCGTCTTCGCGGGCACCTCGGCGGCCGTGTCGTTGAACTGCCGCAGCACCAGGTCCTGTTCGGCCTCGTCCACGAGGTCGAGACGGGACAGCGGGGTGTGCGGGTCCGCGGCGAGCTGCTCGAGGACCCGGCCGACGAGCGCGGCGATCCGCTCGATCTCGCGGCGCTCGAAGAGGTCCTTGCGGTACTCCACGACCGCCATGGTCAGCTCCGGGTCGGCGCCCAGGGTGATCGGGTAGTGGGTGCTGCTGTGGATGCGCATCCCGGTGATCTCGACGCCGGCCTCGCCGTGCGCCTCGCTCATGCCCTCGCGGTCGATCGGGAACGACTCGAAGATGATCATGCTGTCGAACAGGGTGCCGACACCGGCGGCGTCGTGGATCTCGGTCAGACCGAGGTTCTGGTGGTCCATCAGGACCGCCTGGCGCTCGCGCAGTCCGGTGAGCAGGTCCGCGAGGGTGTCCCGCGGCGTGAACTGCACGCGCACCGGCAGGGCGTTGATGAACAGACCCACCATCTCGTCGATGCCAGGGACCTGCGGCGGACGGCCGGAGACCGTCGTGCCGAAGACCACGTCCTGGCGTCCGGTCAGATGGCCGAGGACCACGCCCCAGGCGCCCTGGAGCAGCATGTTGAGCGTGATGCCCAACTCCCCCGCGCGGCGCTGGAGTTCCTGCGCCATCCCGGCGGGCAGCGGCAGGTCGACGTGCTCCGTCGCGTCCTGGCCCTCGGGGACCGCCGTGGTGGCGGCCGCCGGGGCGAGCAGCGTCGGCTCCTCGACCCCGTCGAGCTCCCGCGCCCAGGCCCGGTAGGCCTCCTCCTGGTCCTGCTTGCCGAGCCAGGCCAGGAAGTCGCGGTAGGGCCGCACCCGCGGCAGCGTCGAGGTGTCCCCGTCCGCCGCGTAGGCGCGGATGAGGTCCTGGAGCATGAGCGGGAAGGACCAGCCGTCGAACAGCACGTGGTTGACGGTGAACACCAGCTCCGAGAGGTCGTCGCTCCGCAGCACCAGGGTCATGCGCAGCATCGGCGGCGTCGCCGGGTCGAAGTGCGCCGTCTGGTCCTCGGCGAGCAGCTTCTCGAAGGCCTCCTCCTGCGCCTTCTCGCCGAGGTCCCGCAGGTCCACGACCTTCCAGGGCAGCTCGACGTGGTCGAGGACCAGCTGGACCTGCTGGCCGGAGGCGCTGGACACGTACGCCGTACGGAAGTTGGCGTACCGGTCGAGCAGGGTCTGCCCGGCCGCGCGCATCCGCTCCGGGTCGACCCCGCCGGCCAGGTGCATCGCGAACTGCACGTGGTAGGCGTCGAAGGAGGTGTCGGCCAGCTGGCTCTGGAAGAGCAGACCGGACTGCGCGTCCGTCATCGGCCACACGTCCTGGAGACCGGGGTACAGCTCCTCCCACGCCTCCAGGTCGCGCTGGCGCACCTTCACCAGCGAGACGTCCGACGGCGTCAGGCCGCCCGCGCCCGGGGTGCGGGCGTGCCGGGCCAGGCCTTCGAGGGCGGTGTGCCACAGGTCGGCGAGCTCCTGGGCGTCCTCGCGGGCGAGCAGCCCGGCGGGGAAGCTGAGGGAGGCGCTGAACTGCGGGCCCTGCGCGGAGTCCACGACGTAGGAGTTGACCTCCACCGTGGCCAGGGCGGGCATGTCCGCGTCCAGCTCGGCGGCGATGCCCTCCATGTCCCCGGCGATGGCCCAGCCACCGCCGCCGCCCGGCTGGTCGCCGTCGGCGAACCGGCCCAGGTAGTTGAAGGTGACCTGCCCGGCGTGGCCCGCCTGGAGGACCTCGGCGGTCTCCGGGTTGAGGTAGCGCAGCAGGCCGTAGCCGATGCCCTTGTCCGGGATGGCGTTGAGCTGCTCCTTGACGGCCTTGATGGCGTGGCCCGCGGAGCGGCCGCCCGCGACGGCCTCGTCGACGTCGAAGCCCTCGACGCTCAGGCGCACCGGGAACATCGTGGTGAACCAGCCGACCGTGCGCGACAGGTCGACGCCGGGCGCCGCCGCCTCCTCACGGCCGTGGCCCTCCAGGCGCAGGAGCAGCGAGGACTCGTCCACGCCGCGGTTCTTGCGCCACTGTGTCAGGGCCAGGGCGAGGGCGGTCAGCAGACCGTCGTTGGGACCGCCGTGGAAGGCGGCGGGCAGCGCGGTCAGGAGCGCCTCGGTGGCCTCGGACGCCAGGCGCACCTCCACGGACTCCATGGTGGCGCGGACGTCCACCGCCGGGTCCAGCGGCCGGGAGCCGATGAGCGGGTCCGGGCCCTCCACGACGCTCTGCCACAGGGCCAGTTCGGCCGTGCGGCCGGGCGACGCGGCCTCCTCCGTGAGGGCGTGGGCCCAGTGGCGCATCGAGGTGGGCACCGGGGCGAGCTCGGGCGTGCGGCCCTCGCGGACCTGCTCCCAGGCCTCGGCGAAGTCCGGGACGAGGATCCGCCAGGACACGCCGTCGACCACCAGGTGGTGCAGCACGATGATCAGTCGGCCCGCGGTCTGCGGCCCGGCGTCGAACCACACGAACCGGGCCACGTCGCCGGCCGCGGGGTCCATCTCCCGTACGGCGGCGTCGAGCGCGGCCTTCGCCTCGTCGCGCCAGGCGGCGTCCTGCCAGTCCCCCGCGGAGGGGACGCGGCGCACCAGGGATGCGACGTCGACGGTGCCCGGCTCGGCCACCTCGAGGCCCGTCTCCTCCGCGGTGACCAGACGGGCGCGGAGCACGTCGTGGTGGTCGACAACCGCGGCCAGGGCATCGACCAGGCCGCTCTCGTCGATGCCCCGCGGCAGGTTCACCGCCATGGACATCACGAACCGGTCGTAACCGCCGCCCAGTTCGGTGATGTAGCGGGCGATCGGGAGCAGCGGCATCCAGCCGACGCCGCCGCCCGCCATCTCCTCGCGGACCGGCACGGCAGGACCGCCGGTCGCGGCGGCCACCGCGAGGGCGGCCACCGTACGGCACTCGAAGACCTGGCGCGGCGTGATCTCGATGCCGTGGACGCGGGCCTTGGAGACGACCTGGATGGAGCGGATGGAGTCACCGCCGACGGCGAAGAAGTCGTCGTCGATGCCGACCCGCTCCAGGCCGAGGACCTCCGCGTACGCGGCGGCCAGGGCCTGCTCCTCGGGCGTGCGGGGCGCCTGGTAGGCGCCGCCGGGCACCTCGGGCTCGGGCAGCGCGGCCTTGTCCAGCTTGCCGTTCGGCGTGAGCGGAAGCTCGTCCAGGAGGACGAAGGACGAGGGCACCATGAACTCGGGCAGCCGTCCCGCGGCGAAGCGCCGCAGCTCCTTGGCGGAGATGCCCGCGGTGATGTCGAAGTGCTCCGCCTTCATCTCGCGGGCACCGGCCGGGACGACGTAGCCGACGAGCTGCTTGCTGCCGCGCACCTCGCGGACGAGGACGACGGCCTGGGCCACGTTGTGGTGCTCGGCGAGCGCCGCCTCGATCTCGCCCGGCTCGATGCGCAGACCGCGGAGCTTGACCTGGTCGTCGCTGCGGCCCAGGTACTCCAGCTGTCCGTCGGCGCCCTGGCGCACCACGTCGCCCGTGCGGTACATCCGCGAGCCCGCGGGTCCGTAGGGGTCGGTGACGAAGCGCTCGGCGGTCAGCGCGGAGCGGCCGAGGTAGCCGCGGGCCAGGCTCGGGCCCGCCACGTACAGCTCACCGGGCGTGCCCGGGGGCACCGGGGCGAGCTGCTCGTCGAGCACCCGCACCCGGTTGTCGGCCACGGCGGTGCCGATCGGGGTGTGGTCGCTGGTCAGCGGGGTGGAGATGGAGCCGCAGACGGTGGTCTCGGTGGGGCCGTAGGCGTTGACGAAGCGACGCCCCGGCGACCAGGCGGAGGCCAGGCCGGGCGGGCACGCCTCGCCACCGACGGTCACCGTGCGCAGGTCCGTCAGGGTGCGCGGGGTGTCGGCGGGCAGCGCGGCGAGGACGCTGGGCGGCAGCATCACGTGGGTGACGCGGCGCTCGGCGAGGGTGCGCACCAGGTCGTCGCCGACCAGGCGCCGCTCGGCCGGGACGATCAGGGCCGCACCGGTGGTCAGGGACTGCACCAGCTCCCAGAAGGCGGCGTCGAAGCTCGGCGCCGCGACCTGCAGGACGCGCGCGTCCGGGGTGAGGCCGAGCCGCTCCTGGGTGGAGTGGCTGAGCGAGGCGATGCCCGCGTGGGTCACGGTGACGCCCTTGGGCCGGCCCGTCGAACCCGACGTGTAGATGACGTACGCCGGGTGGTGCAGGGTCAGACCGGTGTCCGGCGCGGTGTCCGGGCTCGTCCGCCAGGCCTCCTGGACGTCGTCGGTGTCGACGGCCACGACCTCGGTGGCCAGGCCCTCCGGCAGGTCCTCGATCGCGGCCCGCGTCACCAGGAGGGCGGCGGGGGCGGCGTCGTCGACCATGTACGTGATGCGGTCGGCCGGGTAGTCCAGGTCGACGGGCATGTAGGCGGCGCCCGCCTTCAGGATGCCCAGGGCGACGGCGACCTGCTCCGCGGAGCGCGGCATGGCCACGGCCACCTGCTGCTCCAGACCGATGCCGCGCGCGGCGAGCCAGTGCGCGACGCGGTTGGCCCGCGCGTCGAGCTCCGCGTACGACCACGTGACGTCGGCCGACTCCACGGCCGGGGCGTCCGGGGCCGCCTGCACCCGGGCCGCGAACAGCTCGGGGAAGGTCGCGGGCACGGCCACCTGCTCCGGCTGCTCCCGCTCGGCCGCGAGCAGCTGGCTGCGCTCCTCGGGGGTGAGCAGGTCGGCGTAGCTGATGCGGTGCGAGGGGTTGGTGACCGCGGTGGTGAGCAGCCGCTTCCAGCGGGTGATCAGCGTCTCGATGGTGGAGGCGTCGAACAGCTCGTCGGAGTACTCGGCGGCGATCGAGATGCCCGCGGGCCTGGTCCGGTCCTCGAAGGTCTCGTCGAGGCTCAGGAGCAGGTCGTAGCGGGCGGTGCCGGTGCCGGAGCCGTCGGCCTGCACGCGCAGGCCGGGCAGCTCGAACTGGGCCGCCTCGTTGTTCTGGAGCGCCAGGGCGATCTGGAACAGCGGGTGGACGGAGGGCGAGCGCTCCGGGTTGAGCTTCTCCACCAGGGACTCGAAGGGGATGTCCTGGTGGGAGTAGGCGGCCAGGCTGGTCTTGCGGACCTGGGCCAGGAGCTCGGCGAAGGTCGGGTCGCCGGAGGTGTCCGTGCGCAGCACCAGCAGGTTGACGAACAGGCCGACCAGGTCCTTCAGGTTCTCGTCGGTGCGGCCCGCGATGCCACTGCCCACCGAGATGTCGGTGCCCGCGCCCAGACGGGTCAGCAGGGCCGCCATGGTGGACTGCAGCACCATGAAGGGCGTCGTGCCGGTGGCCTTGGCGAGCTCCGCGATGCCCTGGTGCAGCTCGGCGTCCAGGGTGAAGCGGAGCAGGTCGCCGGTGCCCTTGAGCACGGCGGGGCGGGGCCGGTCGGTCGGGATGGTGACCTTCTCCGGCAGCCCGGCGAGCTGCTCGGCCCAGTAGGCGTACTGCTTGTTGAAGAGGCTGTCGGGGTCGCTCTCGTCGCCGAGCAGCTCGTGCTGCCACAGGGTGTAGTCGGCGTACTGCACCGGCAGTTCGGTCCACTGGGGTGCGGCGCCGCCCACGCGCGCCGTGTAGGCGGCGGCCAGGTCCAGGGCCAGCGGGGCGTAGGACCAGCCGTCGGCCGCGATGTGGTGGACCACCAGGGACAGCACGGACTCCTGCGGGCCGCTGCGGAACAGCTGGGCGCGCAGCGGCAGTTCGCTCTCCAGGGCGAAGGCGTACCGGGCGGCCTCGGTGAGGGCCGAGGCGAGCTCGTCCTCGCTGTCGACGTCGTGCACGGCCAGGGTGACCGGCGCGTCCTCGACGGAGTGGATCCGCTGCTCGGGCCTGCCGTTGACTGCGGGGAAGACCGTGCGCAGCGTCTCGTGGCGGGCCACGAGGTCGTTGAGGGCCGTCTCCAGGGCCGGGATGTCGAGCTCGCCGCTCAGCCGGAGCACGATCGGCATGTTGTACGTCGCCGACGGGCCCTCGAACTGGTCGACGAACCACAGGCGCTGCTGGGCGAAGGAGAGCGGCAGGTGCTCGGGCCGCTCGGCGACGCGGACCAGGGGTGCCTGGGTGCGGACGCTGCCGTCCAGGTGCGGCACGATCCCCGCCACCGTCGGGTGGGAGAAGAAGGTGCGCAGCTCGACCTCGGCGCCGAGGGTGGCGCGGATGCGGCTGATGAGCTTGGTGGCGAGCAGCGAGTGGCCGCCCAGGTCGAAGAAGTTGTCGTCGACGCTGACCCGCTCCAGGTCGAGGACCTCGGCGAACAGGTCGCAGAGCAGCTCTTCCTGGAGGGTGCGCGGGGCCCGGCCGCCGGACTGCGCCGACAGGTCGGGAGCGGGCAGGGCCCTGCGGTCCAGCTTGCCGTTGGCGGCCAGCGGCACGGAGGCGATGGCGACCACGGAGGCGGGCACCATGTGGGCGGGCAGCCGCTCCTGGAGGTAGCCGCGCAGGGAGCCGACCAGGACACCGATCTGGGTGGCCGCGGCCGGGTCGCTGGAGAGCATCAGGTCGCTGCGGCCCGACGGGACGAAGGCGCCCTTGACCGGCCGCGTGATGGCCTCGGGGTCGGTCAGGACGAGCGCGTCGAAGTTCTCACCCGCCGCCGACGACCAGGTCATGAGCACGCTCCAGCCGCGCGCGGCGGCCCACTCGTGCAGGTCCTGCGGGTCGACGGCCTGCTCGGGCGCGGCCGGCGCCTCGGCGATCTTGACCTCGGCGGCCCAGGCGGCCTCTTCGAGCATGCGGGCGTTGAGGATGCCGGTGACGCGCAGCGCGGGACCGGCCTGGGCGCGGCACAGCTCTTCGAGGGCGGACAGCTCGCCGACCTGACGGCCCCAGTCCACGGCGGGCGCGTCGCTGACGTCGAGGAAGTCGACCGGGTCCTTGTGCACGAAGATCTCGTAGCGGTGCCGGGTCAGCTCGTTGTGCGCGGCGCCGGGCTTGAGGCGGATGTCCACCGCGGCCGCGCCGTGCTTCTCGCCGAACTGGTGGAACCACTCGGGGTCCAGGACCAGTTCGGGCTCGGTGAGGATCGAGCGGGCGATGGCCGCGTGGGCCGAGGACGGCGCCTCGTTCGGGTACTGGGTGCGCTGCACACCGGTGCGCATGAGCCGCAGCGTGCCCGCGTTGCGGACGTCGCCGACCACGATCCGGCCGCCGGGGGCGAGCAGGTCGAGGGCCTTGGCGAGGACGTCGTCCAGGTAGGCGGCGTGCGGGAAGTACTGGATCACCGAGTTCAGGACGACGGTGTCGAAGTGACCGCGGGGCAGACCGGTGGTGTCGTCGGCGGTCTGGTGGCGCAGGGTGACCTTGTCGGCGAACCCGGCCTGCTCGACCTCTTCGGCGAGTCGGCCGATGACCTGCGAGGACAGGTCGGTGGCCCAGTACTCCTCGATGTTCTCGTCGTTGAGGAGGTGGCCCATCAGCAGACCGGAGCCGACGCCCAGTTCGAGGATGCGGCGCGGTCCCTGGCGCAGGATCTGCGCCACCGCCGCGTCGCGCCAGTCGCGCATCTCGTCCAGCGGGATTTCCTCGCCGGTGTAGCTGGAGTTCCAGCCGGTGAAGTCCTCGCCCCACTCGGTGCCGGTGGCGGAGTAGACCTCGTCGTAGATCTGCTCCCACTCGTCGACCTGCTTGGCGGACTCCTCGATGTACTCGGTGCCGTCCAGGTCGGGGACCACGTAGGCGATGAGCTGCTTGTCGCCCGCGGTCTCGTGCGGGACCACGACGGCCTGGCCGACGGCCGGGTGCGTGGACAGGGCGGCCTCGATCTCGGCGGGCTCGACGCGCACGCCGCGGATCTTGATCTGGTCGTCCTCGCGGCCGACGTACTCGATCTGCCCGTCGGCGTTCCAGCGGCCGAGGTCGCCGGTGCGGTACATGCGCGACCCGGCCGGGCCGTAGGGGTCGGCGACGAAGCGCTCGGCGGTCAGCTCGGCCTGGCCGTAGTAGCCGCGGGCGATGTTCCCGGCGACGTACAGCTCGCCCACCACGCCCGGCGGCAGGGGCGCGAGGCCCGCACCGAGGATGTAGGTGCGCATGTTGCCCAGCGGGGTGCCGACGGGGGTGTTGTCGGCGGCCTGCCACGCGGTGCCCGCCTCGAGGGCGAAGGTGCTGGCGTAGAAGGACTCGGTCTGGCCGTAGGCGTTGACGACCCGCACGTCGGGCAGCGTCTCGCGGATGCGGTGCACGAGGGTGGCGGGCAGCGCCTCACCGGCGAAGACGACGGTCTCCAGGCCGGTCATGGCGGGCAGCCGGTCGCCCAGCTCGGCGAAGACGGACGGCACGGTGTGGATCACGCTGGCCGTCACCTCCTGGCGCTCGGCCAGGACCAGGGCGTCGCGGACCACCTCGATGGTGCCGCCCTTGGCGAGGGTGGTGACGACCTCGAAGACCGAGACGTCGAAGTTGACCGAGGAGTTGGCGAACATCCGCGTGTCCGCGCCGACTCCGACCCGCTCGGCGAGCCGCAGCACGCCGTTGACCACGTTCGCGTGGCTGATCACCACGCCCTTGGGGGTGCCGGTGGAGCCGGAGGTGTACATCACGTACGCGGCGTTGTGCGGCCGCGCGGCCGCCAACTGAGCCCCGTCGGCAGGGCCTTCGAGGTCCAGGTCGCCCAGGAACAGCGACGGGACGTCCGTGTCGGGCAGCACTCCGACGGTGTCGGCGTCGGTGAGGACCAGCTGCGGACGCGCGGTGGACAGGATGTGGTCCAGGCGCGAGCTCGGGTACTTCGGGTCGATCGGCAGATAGGCGCCGCCCGCCTTGAGGATGCCGAGCATGCCGGTGACCAGGTCGGCGGAGCGCGGCAGCGCGAGGCCCACCACGGTCTCCGGGCCCACCCCGCGCGCGGCCAGCTCCTGGGCGAGCCGGGTCGCGCGGGCGTCCAGCTCGGCGTAGGTGTACGCCACGTCGTCGAAGGTCACCGCGGTCTTCTGCGGCACCTGCGCGACCTGCCGCTCGAAGAGGCCGGGGATGGTCAGCTCGGGCGTCTCGGCGGCCGTGTCGTTGACGGCGCCCAGCCGCTCGCGCTCGGTGGACTCAAGGAGGTCGATCGAGCCGAAGGGGGCCCGCGGGTCCTCGGCCAGCTGCGCCAGGACCCGGCCCAGACGCACCGCGATGTCCTGCGCACGCTCCTGGTCGAGCAGGTGGTGCTGGTGCTGGAGGCTCACCTTCAGGTGCGGCTCGGCCACCGCGATGACCGTCAGCGGGTAGTGGGTGCCGCTGAGCGGGCTGATCCCGGTCACCGAGATCCCGGCGGCCGAGTACGCCTCGCTGAGCGCGGCGCTGTCGATCGGGTACGACTCGAAGACCACCATGGTGTCGAACAGGGCCCGCAGGCCGGTGCTCTGGTGCAGGTCGAGCAGACCGTGGTGGTGGTGGTCGAGCAGCGCGCCCTGGCGGTCCTGGAGGGTGCTCAGGACGCTGCCGAGGGAGGCGCCGGGCGCGCAGTCCACCCGCACCGGAAGGGTGTTGATGAACAGGCCCACCATCTCGTCCACGCCCGCCACCTGCGGCGGACGGCCCGAGACCGTGGCGCCGAACACCACGTCCTGACGCCCGGTCAGACCCGCGAGGAGCATCGCCCACGCGCCCTGGACCACGGTGTTCAGCGTCACGCCGAGCTCGCTCGCGCGGCGCGAGAGCGCACGGGACTGCTCCGCCGTGAGCGGCACGTCGATCTGGCCTGCGCCCGAGGCCTCGCCCTGCTCGTCGGAGCCGACGGGCAGCAGCAGCGTGGGCTCGTCCACGCCCCGGAGCTCCTCGGCCCAGGCGGCGGCGGTGGCGTCCTTGTCCTGGCGGGAGAGCCAGGCCAGGAAGTCGCGGTAGTTGCGCGGCTTGCCCAGGTCCGTGGCGTCGCCGGCCGAGCCGTACAGACGCATCAGGTCCTGCATGAGCAGCGGGATCGACCAGCCGTCGAAGAGGGCGTGGTGGGCGGTGAAGACCAGCTCCCACGCGTCGTCGTCCAGCTTGACCAGCGACATCCGCACCAGCGGGGCCGTGGCCGCGTCGAAGCGGGTGCCGTGCTCGGTGGCCAGGAACCGCTTGAGCTGCTCCTCGCGCTCCGTGCCCGTGAAGGAGCTCAGGTCCTCCTCGTGCCAGGGGAGCTCGACGTGGCTCTGGACGATCTGGACGCGGTCGCCCGCGCTGTCGGTGGTGAACGCGGCCCGCAGGTTGGGGTAGCGGTCCAGGAGCGCCTGCCCGGCGGCGCGCATCCGCTGCGGCTCGACGGCACCGGCGAGGTGGAAGTCGAACTGCATCTGGTAGGCGTCGAAGGAGGCGCCGGCCAGCTCGGTGTGGAACAGCAGACCGCTCTGCATCGCGGTCAGCGGCCACACGTCGGTCAGGCCCGCGTACTTCTCCTCCCACGCGTCCAGGTCGCCCTGGGCCACCTTCACCAGCGGCACGTCGGAGGGGGTCAGGCCGCCCGCGGCCGGCTGCGCGGCGTGCTGCGCGAGGCCTTCCAGGGCGGTGGTCCACAGCTCGGCGAGCTCCTCCACCTCGGCCTGCGTGAACAGGCCGGAGGGGTAGTCCAGCCGGGCGGCCAGGCGCGGCCCCTGCTCGCCGTCGGCGACGTACGCGGTGACGTTGAGCGCGGCGAGGGCGGGCATGGCGGCGTCGAGCTCGGCCACCAGCTCGGTGGTGCCCTCGACCTGGGTGAAGCCGAGGCCCCGCAGGTTCTCCGGCATGTTCGCCGCACCGGAGTAGTGGCCCAGGTAGTTGAAGGAGATCTGGCCGGTGGAGTAGCGCTTGAGGACCTCGGCGGTCTCCGGGTTGAGGTAGCGCAGGAGGCCGTAGCCGATGCCCTTGTCCGGGACGGCGAGCAGCTGCTCCTTGACCGCCTTGACGGCGGTGCCCGCGGCGGCGCCGCCGGTCAGGGCCTCGTCCAGGTCGACGCCCGCGACGTCCAGGCGGACGGGGTACATGCTGGTGAACCAGCCCACCGTCCGGGAGAGGTCGGCGCCGGGCGCGGCGGCCTCCTCGCGGCCGTGGCCCTCCATGCGCAGGAGGAGCGAGGACGCGGCGGAGTCGTCGACGCCGCGCTGCTTGCGCCACTTGGCCACCGCCAGCGCGAGGGCGGCGAGCAGACCGTCGTTGACGCCGCCCCGGTAGGCCGCGGGGAGGCTCGTCAGGAGCGCCTCCGTGGCCGCCACGGGCAGGTCCTTGCGGACGTACGCGATCGTCGCGATGGTGTCGACGGCCGGGTCGAGGGGACGGCTGCCGAGGACCGGGTCGGGTCCGGCGACGATGGAGCGCCACAGGGCGAGCTCCGCGCCGCGCTCGGCGGACGCGGCCTCGTCGGCCAGGGCGTGCGCCCAGCGGCGGGCGGAGGTGCCCACCGGCGCGAGGTCCGGGGTGCGGCCCTCGCGGACGTCCTTCCAGGCGGCCGCCAGGTCGGGCAGCAGGATGCTCCAGGACACGCCGTCGACGACGAGGTGGTGCAGGACGAGGATCAGGCGTCCGGCACGCTCGGTACCGGCGTCGAACCACACGAACCGCGCCATGACCCCGGCCTCGGCGGCCAGGCGGTCGGCGGCGGCGTCCAGCTCGGCGGCGGCCTGCTCGCGCCAGCCGTCCGCCCAGGTGCCGTCGCAGGCGATCCGGTGGATGAGCGACGCGGCGTCGACGGTGCCGGGGGCGGACGCCTCCAGGCCGGGCCGCTCCCCCGTGATCAGGCGCGAGCGCAGCGCGTCGTGCCGGTCGAGGACCGCCGTGAGGGTCGCGACCAGGGCGGCCTCGTCCATGCCGACGGGCAGGTCGACGGTCATCGACATGGTGAACCGGTCGACGCCCGCGCCGAGTTCGTCGAGCCAGTGGCCGACCGGCAGATGCGGCATGAAGCCGGTGCCGCCGCCCGGCAGCTCCTCGAGGACCGGTCCGGCCTGGACGCCGTCGGCGGCCAGCTCGGCCAGCTCGGCGACCGTACGGGCCTCGAAGATCTGCCGCGGCGTGACCTCCACGCCCCGGGTCCTGGCCCGCGCCACCACCTGGATGGAGCGGATGCTGTCACCGCCGACGGCGAAGAAGTCGTCGTCGATGCCGACGCGCTCCAGGCCGAGGACGTCGGAGTAGACCCCGGCGAGGATCTCCTCCACCTCGTTGCGCGGCGCGCGGTAGTCGCTGCCGGTGAACTCCGGCTCGGGCAGGGCCTTGCGGTCCAGCTTGCCGTTGGGGTCCAGCGGGAGCCGGTCCAGCATCACGAACACCGACGGCACCATGAACTCCGGCAGCCGGTCGGAGACGAACTTGCGCAGCTCGCGCGAGGAGACGGCGGCCGTCAGGTCGACGTCGAGGTCGCCGACGTTCGCCACCGTGCCGGGCTCGGACTCCCACAGCTGCGTGGCCACCACATAGCCCACCAGCTGGGTGCTGCCCTGGTGCTGGCGCGTGACCACGGCGGCCTTCGCGACGCCCGGGTGGGCGGTCAGGGCCGCCTCCACCTCGCCGGGCTCGATGCGGAAGCCGCGCACCTTGACCTGCGCGTCGTCGCGGCCGACGTACTCCAGCTGCCCGTGGTCGTTCCAGCGGGCGAGGTCACCGGTGCGGTACATGCGGTGCCCGACCGGGCCGTAGGGGTCGGCCACGAAGCGCTCGGCGGTGAGTCCGGCCTGGCCGAAGTAGCCGCGCGCCACCTCGCCCGCCACGTACAGCTCGCCCACGACGCCCGGCGGCACCGGCTTCAGGCCGGCGCCCAGGACGTAGGTGCGCATGTTGCCGAGCGGCACGCCGATGGGCGCGCCGGCCGTGCCGGTCCAGCCCTCCTCGGCGTGGAAGGCGGTGGCGTAGAACGACTCGGTCTGGCCGTAGGGGTTGATCACCCGCACGCCCGGGATCGCCTCCCGGGCCCGCTCCACGAGGGCGGCGGACAGGGCCTCGCCGCCGAAGACGACCGTGTCGGCCTGGATCTTCCCGCCCACCTGGTCCAGGAGTTCGGCGAAGACCGACGGGACCGAGCTGATCACGCTGCCGGACCAGCCGCCGCGCTCGGCGACGACCAGGGCGTCACGGACCACCTCGACGGTGCCGCCCACCGACAGCGTGGTGACGATCTCGAAGACCGAGACGTCGAAGTTCACGGAGGTGCCCGCGAGCGTCCGCGAACCCGACTCCAGGCCGACCACCTCGGCGAGGCGCGTCACGCCGTTGACGACACCGATGTGCGTGACCGCCACGCCCTTGGGCTTGCCGGTGGAGCCGGAGGTGTACATCACGAAGGCGGTGTTGTGCGGGTGCAGCCCGGCCGCGGGGGTGTCCGCCGCGCCGTTCTCCAGGTCGAGCTCGTCGAGCCGGAGGAGGGGGGCGTCGCCGGCGGGCAGCACCGACTCGGTGGCGGAGTCGGTCAGGATCAGCTGCGGGCGGGCCTCGGAGAGGATGTGGCCGAGGCGGGCGCTGGGGTAGCGGGGGTCGATGGGCACGTAGGCCGCACCGGACTTGAGGATGCCGAGGAGGGCGGTCACCAGGTCGGCGGTGCGCGGCACGGCGAGGCCGATGAGCGTCTCGGGGCCCGCGCCGCGCCGGATCAGCTCGTGCGCCAGGCGGTTGGCCCGCTCATCCAGCTCGCGGTAGGTCAGGTCCTGCGCGTCGGAGGTGACCGCGATCGCGTCCGGGGTCAGCTCGGCGCGCCGCTCGAAGAGCTGGGCGACGGTGCCCTCGGGGGTCGGCTCCGCGGTCTCGTTGCGCCCGGCGAGGACGTTCTGCTCGACGTCGGACAGCACGTCCACCGCGCCGAGGCGCATGGTGGGGTCGGCCGCGAGGTGCCGCAGGATGCGCACGAAGCGCTCGCCCATCTCCACGACGGTGTCCCGGTCGAAGAGGTCGGTGGCGTACTCCAGGTGGCAGTGCACGCGGCCCTGCTCGTCGGAGGAGAAGTTGAACTCCAGGTCGAACTTGGACGTCTCGTTGCCGATGGCCTTGAGCTCGACGTTCAGGCCCGGCAGGTCCAGCTCGACGCGGGCGGTGCTCTGCCAGCTGAACATCACCTGGAAGAAGGGGTGGTACGCGGTGGAGCGCTCCGGGTTCAGCGCTTCGACGAGCCGCTCGAAGGGCACGTCCTGGTTCTCGTAGGCGCCGAGGGCCTTGTCCTGGACGCGGTCGAGGACCTGCTCCAGGGTCGGGTTGCCCGACAGGTCCGTGCGCAGCACCCAGGTGTTGACGAAGAAGCCGACCAGCTCGGTGAGGGCGCTGTCGGTGCGGCCCGCGACGGTCTGGCCGATGGAGACGTCGTCGCCGGCGCCGAGGTGGTTCAGGAGCATGGCGAGCGTCGACTGCATCATCATCGCCCGCGTCAGACCGCGCTGGCTGCCGACCGCGTCGACGGCGGCGGCGAGGTCGGCGTCGACGGTGAAGACGACCACGTCACCGTGGTGGCTGGCCTTCGAGGGGCGCGGCCGGTCGGTGGGCAGGCGCAGCTGCTGCGGCGCGCCGTCGAGCTCGCGGCGCCAGTAGTCGAGCTGGGTGTTCAGGACGCTGCCGGGGGTGTCGCCATCGCCGAGGTACTCGCGCTGCCACAGCGTGTAGTCCTTGTACTGGACGGGCAGTTCGGCCCAGCCCGGCTCCCGGGAGTCCACGCGGGCGGTGTAGGCCGTGGCCAGGTCCTGGCTCAGCGGCACGATCGACTCGCCGTCGGCGGCGGCGTGGTGCACGACGAGGACCAGGACGTGGGCGTCCGGCGCGGTGCGCAGCAGGCGCGCCTGCACCGGTATCTCGTGGGAGAGGTCGAACCGGTAGGCCGCGGCCTGTGCCGTCGCGGCCTCCACTCCCTCGGGCTCCACCTCGATGACCGGCAGGTCCGTCAGGAGGCCGTCGGCAGGCAGGATCTGCTGCACGGGCCTGCCCTCGTCGTCCTCGACGAACAGCGTGCGCAGGCTCTCGTGGCGGGTCACGACGTCGCGCAGCGCCAGGCGCAGGGCGTCCACGTCCAGCGCTCCGTCCAGCTGCAGCACGAACGGGATGTTGTACGTGGCCGACGGGCCCTCGAGCCGGTCGATGAACCACAGCCGGCGCTGCGCAAAGGACAGAGGGATCATTTCGCGTTAACTCCTCGGTGGGTCTTCCTGCACAGACGGGCCAATTGCATGCGCAAAGGTGGGCGCGTATGGCGCGCGAACTCGACGTCCGTGGGTTTCATGAATTTCGAATGGGCGAGCCGGTCTATCGGTCCGTCTCGTACCTGCCGCTCAATTCACATCGGGATGACGGCGGTCGGGCACTTCGGGCTGACGGCGGAGCGACACTTACTTTTCCCGCAGCGCCCCTCGGGGTCAAGCGAATTCCAGGTGGAGCAGCATGCGGCCGGTGCCCCGTTTTTCCTGGCGACAGGACACGGGGACACCGGCCGGGCCGCGGCGGCCGGGGGCGGCCGCCGCGGCGGGGCGCCGAGTGCGGCGCGGGAGCGGTCAGCCTGCGGTGTGCCGGGTGACGAACGCCGCCATGCCCTCGACCGTGGGGTGCTCGTAGAGCTCCTGCGTCGGCACCCGGACGGCGAACTCCTCGTCGACCAGGGCGAGCAGACGGGTGGCCCGGATCGAGTTGCCGCCGAGGTCGAAGAACGAGTCGTCCCTGCCGACCTCCGGCTGGTTCAGGGCGTCCGACCACAGGGCGGCGAGCTGCCGCTCCAGGTCGGTCTCGGGCGCCGTGAAGCGGCGCTTGGGCCGGTCGGCGGCCGTGTCGGCGAGCAGCCGGGCCACGTCGACGGCGCCCGCCGCGTCCCTCGGGACGCGGTCCACGCGCACCAGGCGCACCGGCACCGGGCAGTCCTGCACGCTGGGCGCGACGGCCGCGTGCACGGCCTCCGCGTCCACGCCGTCAGCGGTGTAGGCGACGAGCAGCTCACCGATCCGCAGCTGTTCCGGAACCAGTTCGTCCACGATCGCCGGATTCCCCAGGTCGAGGCCGACGATCAGGTAGTGGTGCGGTGTCACGATGCTTTCGGTGAACAGCCGCAGACCGTCAGAGGCGTTGATGGAACGGAAACCCCGGCTGCGCGCGGGCGCATCGGACTGGTTCTGGTTCATGCCGATGCCCGACCACATGCTCCAGGCCAGGCAATGCACCGTGCGGCGGCGCTCGTGGTGCCAGTGGTCCGCAAATCCCACCAGGAAGCCATTGGCCGCCGAATACGCGCCGAAGGAATGGCCGCCGAATTCTCCGTTCACGGAGCCGAAGAGCACGAGCGAGGCGTCGGGCCGGGTGAGGAGCACCTGCGCCACCGCGAGGGTGCCCGCGACCTTGGCCCCGTACTGGGCGGCGTACGTCTCCGCCGACTCGGCGGCCACGGTGTGCTGTTCGAGGTCGGCCCACTGCCCCGTGGGGTTGGCCCCCGCCAGGTGCAGCGCGCCGTCGAGCGGGCGCCCCCAGCGGGCCTCGGCCGCGGCGACCGCCGCTTCGAGGGCGGCCCCGTCGGTGATGTCGAGCTGCTCGTACACGACGCTGCCGAGCGCGGAGAGCTCGGCGAGCCGGGCCGCCTTCTCGCCCTCGGCGGGCGACCTGCCGACGAGCAGCAGACGCGCTCCGTAGGCGGCGGCGAGATAGCCCGCGATCTCGTGGCCGATGCCGCCGAGGCCACCGGTGACCAGGTAGAGGCCGCCCGCGACCAGCGGCGCGGCGGCCGGCGCGGCGTCGTCGGCGACCGGGGCCACCTGCGGCTTGAAGCGCCGGCCAGCGCGCACGGCGACGGTGCCCGTGCTGGTGGTGTCGGCGAGTTCGGCGCGCACGGCCGCCGGCCAGGCGCCGGGGTCGGCGGGCAGGTCGAGCTGGCGGATCACGGTGCGGGGGTTCTCGGCGACGGCGGTCCGCACCAGGGCGGGCAGCGCGCAGGTGCCGAGGTCGACGGCGTCGCCCTCGCGCACGTACACCGAGCCGGAGGTGACCAGGAGCAGCGTCGGGTGGCCGAACGTCCCGTCGGCGAGCGCCCCGACGAGGGCGGAGAGTTCCGCCGTCGCCGCGGTGAGCCGGGCGTGCGGGTCGTCCCCGCCGGACAGCGGCGGGGCGAGCACGACGGTGGCGAGCGGGCCGTGGGCCTCGGTCACGGCCGTGAGCAGCCGCCGCAGGTCCTCGCGGTCGTCCGGCCGCGCCGTGAACCGCAGGGGCGCCTGCTCGGCGAAGCCCGTACCGCGGCCGACGGTGATGACCGGCCCCTCGGCGCCCAGGCGCGCGGCGTCGGCGTCGTCGGCGATGACGAGCCGGACCCCGGTCCCGGCCGCCGCCGCTGCGGGGTCGGGCAGCTCGGTCCACTGCCGCCGGAACAGCCAGGTGTCCGGCACCTCCTCGGCCGTCTCGCCGCCGATGGCGCGGTCGGCGAAGGTCCCGGCGCGGAAGGCGGCGGCGAGCGCGGCCCGCTGGACCTTGCCGCTGCCCGTCTTCGGGAACTCGGCCTCGGTGACGGGCACCAGCAGGTCGGGCGCGATGCCGACCTCGCGGGGCAGCAGGGCGCGCAGCTCCTCGCTGACCCCGGCGAGCGCGTCGGCGTCCCAGCGCACCGGCACGAAGAAGACCACGAGCTGATCGGAGTCGGCGCCGGGCTCGCGCACGCCGACGGCGGCCGAGAAGGTGACCTTCACGCCCGCGGCCCGCTCCACGACGCTCTCGACCTCGTGCGCCATGTAGTTGATGCCGCGCACGATGATCTGGTCCTTCTTGCGCCCGGCGATCACGACTTCGCCGTCGTGGACGAACGCGAGGTCGCCGGTGCGGAACCAGCCGTCCTCGTCGAACGCCTCGCGGTTGGCCTCCTCGTTGGCGAAGTAGCCGTGCATCAGCGTCAGACCGCGGATGCGCAGCTCGCCGAGGCGGTCCTCGGGCAGCTCCCGGCCCGTGTCGTCGACGATGCGCAGCTGCACCCCGGGCAGAGGGCTGCCGACCGTCGAGAGGACGACCGCGGCCTGGTCGGACGGGTCGACGTGGCGGACGGTGCCGGTCAGCGAGGCCGGGTCGATGGCGACGGTGCCCGCGCCGTGGTCGTCGCGGTGCTGCTGGGTGTACGTCACGCCGGAGCAGGTCTCGGACATGCCCCACGCCGGGCGCATGGCGTCGGCGGCGAGGCCGTGCGGGGCGAGCAGTTCGAGGAACTTGTGGCTGGTCGAGGCGATGACCGGCTCACCGCCGTTGACGATCTCGCGCAGGCACGACAGGTCCCAGGAGCGGTTGGTGCGGACCTCGTCGGCGTGCTCGTTGACGAGGGCGTAGACGAAGTTCGGCGCCCAGGTGTTCGTCACGCGGTAGCGGTCGACCCAGCCGAGCCAGAGCAGCGGGTCGCCGAGCGCGTGCTCGGTCGTGGCGTTGATGTGCAGACACCGCGCGAAGACGTCACGGACGTTGTAGAAGGCGACCGTGACGTGGTCGAACGGCATGTAGATGAGGCTGATGTCGTCGCCGGTGAGGCCGCAGTGCTGGATCACGGCGAGCGACCGGGCCACCAGGCTGGCGTGGGTGTGGTGCACACACTTGGGCATCCCGGTGCTGCCCGAGGTGAGCAGGTTGAGCGCCGGGGACGCGGGGGTGGCGGGGAACCAGTCGCTGTCGGGCTCGAAGGCCAGGAGTTCGGCGACGGTGCTGATGCGCACCTCGGGCTCGCCCCACAGCTCGCGCACCCCGGCGAGCGCCTCGGCGGTGGCGTCGTCGGTGAGCAGCACGGGCCGCGCGAGCAGCTTCCAGGCGTTGTGCAGCTTGCGGTTGGTCTCGTTCTCCGCCCGGTACGTCGTGGCCACGCCGACCGGGGTCGGTACGAAGCCGCCGAGCACACAGGCCCAGAACGCGGTCAGGAAGGCCTTGTTGTCGTCGAACTGGAACAGCGCCGCGTCTCCCGGGCGCAGTCCGGCGGCGCGGAGTCCGGCGAGGACCCGCTCGGCGTCGGCGAGCAGCTCGGCGTAGCTCTGGAACACGTCGTCGTGTCCCTTGGTGAGGTAGACCGTGCCCTTGTCGGGGGCGAGCCGGGCCGCCTGGCTCAGGGCCTCCTGGAGGGTGGTCGGGGCGCCGTCGGGGATGAGCAGGGGGCCGCCGTCCAGGAGGGCGGGCGCGGCGTCCCCGAGGTCCTGCGCCTGCGCGGCGGACGGGGCCGCAGCGGGGCGCGGGGCGGAGGCCGTCCGCACGCCCTTGCGGGCCACGGCGACGGCGTCGCCGACACCGGGCACCGTCAGGGCGGCCGCGGTGATCCGGCCGGTGATGTCGTCGAGTACGCCGAGGGTGTCCGGGCTCGTCATGCGGTCCTCCCTGCCACCGCGCCCAGCACCGTCTCGGCGATGGCCGAGACCACGATGCCGGGCGAATCGAGGAAGTAGAAGTGTCCGCCGTCGTAGAAGCGGAGGGTGAACTCGGCGTTCGTCTGCTCGCGCCAGCCGTCCAGCGAATCCTTGGGCGCCTGCGGGTCGCTCTCCCCCGCGAGGACGGTGATGGGGCAGTCGAGCGGCGCCTCGGGGGCCGTGCGGTGGCGCTCCCAGAGGCTGAAGTCGGCGCGCAGCACGGGCACCAGGGAGTCCATGACGAACTCGTCGTTCGCGATCTCCTCGTCGATGCCGCCGAGGGTCAGCATCGCGTCGCGGAACTCGTCGTCGGACAGGTCGTGCAGCTGCCGGATCCCGGTCGCGCCGGGGGCGGCCTGCGCGGACAGGAAGAGGTGTTCGGGCCCGGTCTGGCCCTTCGCGCGCAGGGCCTTGGCGAGCTCGAAGGCGAGGGCCGCGCCGCAGGAGTGGCCGAAGAAGGAGTACGAACCGCCGAGCACGGGCCGCAGCGCGTGGGTCAGCACGCTGACCAGCGGGCCGACCTCGCTGAACGGCTCCTCGGCGATGCGGTCCTGACGGCCGGGCAGCTGAACGGCGACCAGCTCGATCTCCGGCGGGAGCAGGGCCGCCCACTCGGCGTAGGCCGTCGCGCCGGCGCCCGCGTGCGGGAAGCAGATGAGCCGGTGCCTGCTCTGCGGCTGCCGGGCGCGCCAGATGTAGGGGGTCTCACCGGCGAGTTCGGGGCTCACTATGGACATGCTGGGTTTCTCCCTAGCTCATCTTGCGCAGTCGGGGGCCGCTCGCTGTGACGATCTCGTCCCAGTGGGCCGCCAGTTCGGCGATGGTCTTGTGCTGGAATATCGAGCGAAGGGTGAGCTCCACCCCGAGCTCGTTGCGAATGCGGCCGATGAGCCTGGTCGCGAGCAGCGAATTGCCGCCCATGGCGAAGAAGTTGTCGTCGACGCTGAGGTTCTCCCGCTGGAGCACCTCGCCGAAGACCTTCAGCAGGAACTCCTCGCGCTCGCTGCCCGCCGCCCGGGCCGGGCTCGGCGCCGCGGCTTCGGGCAGCCGCTTGGCGTCGAGCCGCCCGGTGGCGGTCCTGGGCAGCTGGTCCAGGACCAGGACCGCGCGGGGCACGAGCCGGTGCGGGAGGCGCTGCGCGGCCAGGGCCCGCAGCTCGTCGGGCACGATCCGGGCGCCCTCGGCGGTGACGACGTAGGCGACGGGGCCGCTGTCGTCGCTGACCACGGCGGCGGCCGCCACGGCGGCGTGGCCCGAAAGCACGGCCTCCAGGGCCTGTTGGCCCTCGGCCTGCTCGGCGGAACGGCCGAGCGGCTCGTACCCGCCGTCGGCGGTGACGCGGGCCCGCAGGCCGGTGCGGTAGAGGCGGGCCCCGGCCGGACCGTGGGGGTCGGCGACGAAGTGCTCGGCGGTGCGGGCCCGGTGCCTGGGGTAGCCGCACCCGTACTCACCGGTGAGGTACAGCTCGCCGGTGCCGCCGGGGGCGGTGGGGGCGAGGGACGGGCTGAGGACGCGGGCGCGGGTGGGGTCGGCGGCGAGCGGGTGGGCTTCCGGCGCGCCCTCGCGGATCTCGACGGCGCGGCCGGCGGCGAGCGCGAGCAGGAGCTCGGCGGCGGGCGTGGTGGGGCCCGCCTCGAGGAACGCCGCGGTGTCGGAGGCGAAGCCGGGCACGTCGCGCAGGAGAGCGGCGTGGGTGACGGCCAGCGCCCGCGGCCGGGCCGTGGTGTCCGGCGCGTGGGTCAGCAGGGCCAGGCGGCCGGGGAGCGGGTGGACCTGCGGGACGGCCGGAGCGGCGTCCAGGGCGTCCAGGGGCACCCGGATGCGGGGCGCGGCGCCCCAGTCGCGGTCGTCGGTCTCCTTGTCGACGATGACGGCGCTCACCGCGGTGTCCCGGACGACGGAGCCGGTCCACTCCGGGGAGTCCTCGGCGTCCAGGGGCAGGGCGCAGGCGCCCGCCTTCAGGACGGCGAGCAGAGCGGCCGTGCGGTCCACCGGGTCGACGCAGGAGACGGCCACCACGGAGTCGGGTTCCACGGCGTGCCGCAGGAGTTCACCGGCGAGGCGGTCGGCCCGCTCGTCCAGCTCGCGCCGGGTGATCACCCCGTCGGCGACGAAGGCCAGGGCGTCCGGGTCCTCGGTCACCAGGCGCGCGAAGAGCTGCGGCAGCAGCTCGCCGGACGCGGCCGGGGCCACCTGCGGGGTCTGGTCGGCCGCGAGCGCGCCGGACGCGGGGGCGCCCACCGCTCCGACCCTGCTGTGGGGGTCGGCGAGGAAGGCCCGCAGCACGCGAAGGAGGCGCTCCGCGACGTCGGCCGCCCGCTCCCGGTCGAACGCGCCGAGCTGGTACTGGAGCCGCAGGCGGAGCAGCGGGTCCTGCTCGGCCATCACGATGAGCGGGTAGTTCGCGCCCGCGATGTTGCGGAAGGTCGGCACGGACAGACCGGCCGCTCGGCCGGCGTCGGCGATGGCAGCGTTGTCGAAGGGGTGGGACTGGACCAGGACGAGGGTGTCGAACAGCGTGTCCAGGCCGGTGGCCTCGTGGATGTCGGCCAGGCCGCAGTCGTCGTGGTCGAGCAGGGCGGCCTGCGAGGCCTGGAGCTCGGTCGCCACCTGGGCGAGGGTCTTGCCCGGCGCGCAGCGCGCGCGGACCGGCACGGTGTTGATGAACAGGCCGACCGTGTCGGCCACGCCCGGCAGCTCCGGCGGGCGGCCGGAGACCGTGGCGCCGAACAGGACGTCGGTGCGGCCGGTGAGCTCGCCGAGGACGACGGCCCAGGCGGCCTGGACGACGTTGCTGGGCGTGCTGCCCGTCTCCGCGGCCCGCCGCACCAGGGCGCGGGCCTCGTCCGGCGTCAGGGCGAGGTCGAGTTCGCCGAAGCCGCTGGCGCCGCCTTCGGCCTCCTCGGGCACGAGCAGGGTCGGCTCGTCGATCCCCACGAGGGCGTCCGTGTGGGCCCGTACCGAAAGCTCGCGCCGTTCCTCGTCGCGGCGCTGGAGGTGGCCGAGGAACTCCTTGAAGGACGGCGCCTTGGCCAGCGCGGACGGGTCGGCGTACAGCCACAGCAGTTCGCGCAGCAGGATCGGCTCGGACCAGCCGTCGAACAGCACGTGCTGGCCGGTGAGGATCACCTCGGTGCGGCCGTCCCCGACGTGCGCCAGGGTCATGCGCAGCAGCGGCGGCTCGGTGGTGTCGAAGGTCGTGGTGCGGTCCTCGGTGAGGAAGGCCTCGAACGCGTCCTCCGCCACGGTCACCTCGCGCCAGGGCAGGGTCACGCCCGAGACGACGAGCTGCACGAGGTCGCCGTCCGCGTCGGGCACGTAGGCGGTGCGCAGGCTCGCGTGCCGGTCGAGGAGCGCCTGACCCGCCGCCCGCATCCGGGCGGCGTCCACCGGGCCTTCGAAGCCGAAGAGCAGCTGCACCTGGTACATGTCCACGCCGGTGCCTGCCAGCTCGGTGTGGTGCAGCAGACCGGCCTGCAGGGGGGTCAGCGGCCAGACGTCGCTCAGGCCCGGGTACCGCTTCTCCCAGGTTTCGAGCTCTCCCTGGGAGACGCTGACCAGCGGCACGTCCGACGGCGTCAGGCCGCCCGCGCCGGGGGCGGCCGCGTGCCGCACCAGGGCTTCGAGCGCCGACTGCCACAGCTCGGCCAGCTCAGTGACGTCCGCCGCCGGGAGCACCCCGGCCGGGGCGCCGAAGACCGCGCCCAGGCGCGGACCGGCCGCGGTGTCGGTGACCATCGCGTTGATGTCCACCTCGCACAGCGCGGGCATGGCCGGGTCGTGCCCGGCGTCCAGCTCGGCCAGCTCGGTGAACTCCGCGGCGTCCGCGGTCTGGGTGAAGCCCAGGCCGTGCAGCTCCTCGGGCATGTCGCCGGCGGAGAAGCGGCCCAGGTAGTTGAAGCCGATCTGGCCGAGGCCGCGCGGGCGCAGGACCTCGGCGGTCTCGGGGTTGAGGTAGCGCAGCAGGCCGTAGCCGAGGCCCTTGTCGGGCAGGGCGAGCAGCTGCTCCTTGACCGCCTTGATGACGGCGCCCGCGGCCCGGCCGGAGGCGAAGGCGTCCTCGACGTCGATGCCGGACAGGTTGAGGCGGACCGGGAAGACGCTGGTGAACCAGCCCACGGTGCGCGAGAGGTCGGCGCCGGGCACCGACTCCTCCTCGCGCCCGTGCCCTTCGAGGCGCAGCAGCGTCGAGGGCTCATCGACGCCGCGCGTGCGGCGCCAGCGGACCACCGCCATCGCCAGGGCGGCGAGCAGCACGTCGTTGACCCCGCCGCGGAAGGCCGCGGGCACGGAGGTGAGGACGGCCTCGGTGGCGGCGCTCGGGAGCACCACGCGCACCTTCTCGACGGTGGCCTGTACGTCCTTGGCCGGGTCGAGGCGCCGGGCGCCGAGGACCGGGTCGGGTCCGTCGAGGATCGAGGTCCACCGGTCGAGCTCGGCCACCCGCTCGGGCCGGGCCGCCTCCTCCACCAGGGCGTGGGCCCAGCGCCGTACGGAGGTCGCGGGGGCCGCGAGGCGCGGGGCGGCGCCGTCGCGCACCTGCTTCCAGGCGGTGGCGAGGTCGGGCATCAGGATCCGCCAGGAGACGCCGTCGACGACCATGTGGTGCAGGCCGACCAGGAGTCGTCCGGGGCCGGTGGGCGGCTGGAACCACACGAACTGCGCGAGGGCGCCGGCCGCCGGGTCGAGGCGCTTGGCCAGGTCCTGGAGTTCGGTCACGAGCAGGGTCCGCCAGGACTCGCCGGACCACTGTCCGTCGCAGGACACGGTGCGGATCAGCGGGTCCACGTCGACGGTGCCTGCCGGGGCGACGAGCAGCCCGTCGGGCAGCAGCCGCGCGCGCAGCAGGTCGTGCCGGTCGAGTACGGCCGTCAGGGTCGCGGCCAGGCCTTCCCGGTCGATGTCGTGCGGCAGTTCCAGGACCACGGCCTGGAGCAGGGAGTCGAAGCCCGCGCCGTTCTCCAGGATCCAGTGCGCCACCGGCATGAGCGGCAGGTGTCCCACGCCGCCGCCGTCGAGTTCGGCAAGGACGGGGCCGCTCTCGCCGGTGTCGGTGGCGGCGACGGCGGCCAGTTCGGCCACGGTCCGGTGCTCGAACACCTGCCGGGACGTGACCAGGAGGCCGTGGGTCCTGGCCCGCGACACCACCTGGATGGACTGGATGCTGTCGCCGCCGAGGGCGAAGAAGTCGTCGTCGACGCCGACGCGTGCCTGGCCGAGGACCTCGGCGAAGACACCGGCCAGGACCTCCTCGGTCCCGGTGCGCGGCGCGCGGTAGGCGGTGCTGGTGAAGTGCGGCTCGGGCAGGGCGGCCCGGTCCAGCTTGCCGTTCGGGGTCAGGGGCAGTCGGTCGAGCTCCATGAGCGCGGCCGGAACCATGAAGTCCGGAAGTCCCTTGGCCACGAACTCGCGCAGCTCGGCCGGGAGGTCCGCCGCGTCGGGCGCGGGCGCGCCGTCCTGGGTGCGGACCACATAGCCGACGAGCTGCTTGGCCGTGTCGCCGCCGCGGCCCTCCCGGGCGATCACCGCGGCGTGCGCCACCGCGGGGTGGGCGAGCAGCGCCGCCTCGATCTCGCCGAGCTCGATGCGGAAGCCGCGCACCTTCACCTGGTGGTCGGCGCGCCCCTGGTACACGAGGTCGCCGTTCGCGTCGCGGATCACCAGGTCGCCGGTGCGGTACATCCGTTCACCGGCCGGGCCGAAGGGGCAGGCCACGAACCGCTCGGCGGTCAGGCCCGGCCTGCGCAGATAGCCGCGGGCCACGCCGGGGCCCGCGATGTACAGCTCGCCGGGGACGCCCGGCTCAACCGGCCGCAGCTCCGCGTCGAGCACATAGCCCGCGAAGCTGTCAAGGGGCTGCCCGATCGGCACCTCGGCGTCCGGGTCCCGCGTGGGGTCGACCCGGTGGCTGGTGGCGAAGACCGTGGTCTCGGTCGGGCCGTAGCCGTTCACGAAGACGGTGTCGGGGCAGGCCGCCATGGCCTGGGCGACGGCCTGCGGCGAGACGCGGTCGCCGCCCACCCACACCTCGCGGAGCCCGGTCAGACAGTGCGCGTCCTCCTCCACCAGGAGGTTGAAGAGCGCGCTGGTGATCCAGACGGCGGTGACGTCGTGCCGCGCCACCTGCTCGGCGAGCGCGGCGGGCGTGAGGTCGGGCGAGGGGTCGACGACGACCGTGCCGCCGTTGAGGAGCGGCACCCAGATCTCGTAGACGGAGGCGTCGAAGGCCAACGGCGAGTGCAGCAGCATGCGTTCCTGCGCACCGCCGCGCCAGCGCTCGTCCAGGGCCAGGGCCGCCACGTCGCGGTGGGTGACGCCGATGCCCTTGGGCCGGCCCGTCGACCCGGAGGTGTAGATCACGTACGCGAGCGCCAGCGGGTGGGCGGCGACGGCGGGCGCCGCGCCGGTGGCGCCGGTCAGCTCCGCCACGTCCACGGCCGGGCAGGAGCCGGAGAGGCGCGGCGCGGAGTCCCCCGCGCTCAGCAGCAGGACGGGGTCCGCGTCGCCGAGCATCAACTCGACGCGCTCGACGGGGTAGTCGGGGTCGAGCGGCAGATAGGCGGCGCCTGCCTTGAGCACGCCGAGGAGGGCCACGACGGACTCCGCGGACCGCGGCAGCGCGACCGCGACGAGGGACTCCGGCTGTACGCCGCGCCCGGCGAGGCCCGCGGCCAGCGCGGCGGACCTGGTGTCGAGCTGGCCGTAGGTCAGGGTCTCGTCCCCGCAGACCACGGCGGTCGCGTCCGGAGTCAGCCGGGCCTGCTGGGCGAACAGCTCGAGCACCGTCGTGTCGAGGATCCGTCCGGCCGCACCGTCCCTACTCGTCAGCGGACGGTTTCGCTCCAGCGGAGCATGCACATCCATCACCCCACACAGACAAATGGATCGAAGAAGTGGTTCAGATCAAGCCGCCGCCCGCGGTGACCGGGCGGGGAAATATCCCCGGGCGTACCGCCGCCGGTGAATTCCGCACGCGCCGCCCAAGCCTCCCGGCCTGCGAACACACCCTCATGCCTGCGGCCTGCCGGGGTCAAGCAAAGAAGAGTCCCTGGCAGGGCGTTGCGCGGCGGCCCCCGTGTCCCGTCTACAGGACATCCGAATGGCGCCTGGCGAGGCCACTCGGGAGCACGGCGGACACGGACCCGAGCAGGGTTCACGGAAAGCCGCGGAAGGGCAATCCCCGGGCATGTCGCGGAGCATGTCCCCTACGTTTCCTCCGAGTTGCGCGACGGGGTCGCGCGGGCAACCGCGAAGGAGCGCCGCAGACATCTACGAAGAGGAGCCACAGGCTTCCGCGAAGGAGTGCCGCGGGCAACCGCGAAGGAGAGCGAAGGGCTTGTGCGGCGGCGGCCTGCCGCTGTCCGCTGTCCCTGTTCCGCACTGCTTCGCCATCGTTTCCGCATCGCGCGAAGGGGCCCTACTATCCCCCTCCGTGGCGCACGAAACCTCCGCGGCGCGAACACCAGCAATTCCCCGGCCCGTCCGCACGTGATTCCCCGGGGCATCGCCCGCACGACGCCCCACGTGTCCCGTGGACAGGACATCCGAGATGTCGCGAAGCGGTCTTGTCAGGCACTCTTTCCCTGCTTGACCCCGGCAGGCCGCAGGCGTGAGGGTGTGGCAGCGGGCCGGGAGGCCTGGGCGGCGCGTGCGGAATTCACCGGCGGCGTTACGCCCGGGGATATTCCCCGCCCGGTCATCGCGGGCGGCGGCCCGATCCGAACCAGTTCTTCGATCCATTCGTCCGTGCGGGGTGAGGGACGTACGCGATCCGCCCGGGCTGCTCGACGCCGGGGCGATCCCGCGTCCGGCCGACCGCCCCGCAGTACGCACCTCTGTGGAGTTCTCATGGCGACGGCAGTGATCAGCGGCGGCACCCGGGGCATCGGACTGACGCTGAGTCTGCGGCTCAGCGCCCTGGGCCACCGGGTGCTGGCCCTCTACCGGAGCGACGAGACCGCGGCCAAGGAGGCGGCCGAGGCGGGCGAGGGAAGCATCGTCCCCGTCCGGGCCGACGTCGGGCGGCCCGCGGAGGTCCGCGAGGTCTGCGCGCGGATCGTCGAGGAGCACGGCGCCCCCCGGATCCTGGTGAACAACGCCGGGGTCAACCGCGACCGGTCCTTCCTCTCCCTCACCGAGGAGGACTGGGACCAGGTCGTCGCGACCAACCTCTCCGGGCCGTTCCACCTCAGCCAGGCCCTCGCACCCGCCATGATCGAGGCGGGCGGCGGCTCCATCGTCAACATCGGCGCCACCACGGCGATCCGCCCGCGGGCGAACGGCGCCAACTACTGTGCCAGCAAGGCGGGGCTGCTCCAGCTCACCAAGTGCATGGCCCTTGAACTGGCTCCGCACATCCAGGTCAACGCGCTGCTCCCCGGATTTACCGACACCCCAGAAGTCACCGAGCGCTACCGGCTCGACGAGCCGGAACGACGCGCGGCCGTCATCGACTCCATTCCACAGCAGCGGATCGGCACCCCGCAGGACATCGCCGACGCTCTCGAATTCCTTGTGACCTCGCGGTCCTCCTACATCACGGGTCAGCAACTGATCGTGGACGGCGGACACTTCATGGGGTGAATCCCCGGCGCTACCTCACGTACGCGCCCACTACGTGAATTCCCTTCGCATAAGGAGCGAAAGAAGAATGCGTCTGACTCAGGAGCAGTTGGAGCAGTACCACGAGAACGGCTTTCTGCTGCTCGAATCCCTGCTGGACGAGCGCGAGGTGGACGCCCTGCGCACCGCGTTCCAGAAGGACTGCGAGACGGAGGGGCCGCACCGGATCATCGAGGACGGCGGCGAGGAGGTGCGCGCGGTCTACTCCTCCCACCTCCGGCAGCCCGAATACGCCCGCCTCATGCGTGATCCGCGGGTGCTGGTCCCCGCCCAGCAGCTGCTCCCCGACGACGTGTACGTCTACCAGTTCAAGATCAATGCCAAGCCGGCCTTCGGCGGCGACAAGTGGGCCTGGCACCAGGACTTCCTGGCCTGGCAGATCTCCGACACCCTGCCCGCCCCGCTCCAGGTGAACGTGGGCGTCTTCCTCGACGACGTCACCGAGTTCAACGGTCCCGTCATCTTCCTGCCCGGCTCGCACCGCGACGGGCTCGTGCACGAGGGGCGCAAGGCCGAGCGGAAGTCCTCGCAGCACCTGGACCCGGACGACATCTCGCTCTCGCCGGAGCAGCTGGCCGACCTCGTCGACCGGCACGGCATGGTCAGCCCGAAGGGACCGGCCGGTTCCGTGGTGCTGTTCTCCCCGGAGATCGTGCACGGCTCGGCCCCCAACATGTCCCCCTTCGCCCGCCGTCTGCTCATCGCGACGTACAACGACGTCTCGAACCTGCCGAGCTGGAGCGGCGAGCCGCGCCCCGACTACGTGGTGTGCCGCGACTCCGCCCCGCTCGCCCCGCTCGACGGCTCCTTCCTCGACGACTTCGAGGAGGCGGCCGTATGACCGGGCGCACCGGCCGCGCGGTCGTCCTGGAGGAGTTCGGCAAGCCGCTCGCGCTGCGCGAGTACCCGCTGCCCCCGGCCCCGGAGCGCGGCATGATCGTCGCCTGTGGCTACGGCGGCATCTGCGGCACCGACCTGCATCTGCACCAGGGCCACCTGCCGATCCCGACCCCGCTGGTCCTGGGCCACGAAGGCCTCGGTGTCATACGGGAGTTGGGCGAGGGCTTCACGCACGACGCCCTCGGCACCGAGCTCAAGCCCGGCGACTCCGTCATGTGGGCCTCGTCCATCGCCTGCGGGACCTGTCCGCCGTGCCGGATCCACCGCGAGCCGACGCTGTGCGAGAACCGTCGTACGTACGGGGTGAACCGCTCCACCACGGCCGGGCCCGAGCTGTCCGGCTCGTGGGCCGACCACATCGTCCTGCAGGAGGGCACCACCGTCGTCAAGGCGGCCGAGGGCGTCGACCCGCTCGCCGCGATGTCGCTGGCCTGCGCGGGCCCCACCGTCGTGCACGCCCTGTACGAGCGCCGCCCCGTGCGGCTCGGTGAGGTCGTCGTCGTCCAGGGCAGCGGCCCGGTCGGCCTCGCGGCCGCGGCGTTCGCCCAGATCTCCGGGGCCGCCAAGGTCATCGTCATCGGCGGCCCGGCCGAGCGCCTGGAGGCGGCGGCGCGGGCGGGCATCGGCGACGTCCACCTGAACATCGCCGACGCCGCCGACCCGGACGACATCCTGAACGAGGTGCGCGCGGCCACCGGCGGTCAGGGCGCCGACCTCGTCATCGAGTGCGCGGGCGTCCCCCAGGCCGTCGCCCAGGGGCTGTACCTGGCCCGCAGGGGCGGCACGTACCTGGTCATCGGCCAGTACACGGACGCCGGTGACACGCTGGTCAACCCGCACCAGATCGTCTACCGCCAGCTCGACGTGATCGGCTCCTGGGCCTTCACCGGGGCCCACCTCGTCGAGTACGTGCGCCTGCTGCCCACGCTCGCCGCCCGGTTCGACCTGGCGAGCCTGGTGACGTCCTTCCCGCTCGACCGGCACGCGGACGCCCTGGCCGCGGTCGCCGACGGATCGGTGATGAAGGCGGTCCTCACGAGCTGACCCGCGCTCGCACACGGGCAGCGCCGCCCCCGCTCGCCCGCGGGTGCGCAGGGGCGCCGGACCCCCGCTCCACCGCGGCCGGTCCCGCGCCCCGTTCCCCCCACACACAAAGAGCCGTGTCCCCCGGCCGCCTTCCGGCGGCCGGGGGACACGGCTCGTGCGGTGCGCGGCGGCGACGGGGTCAGGCCTCCGTCACCGTGATCGCCTGGGCCGGGCAGGCCCTCGCGGCCTCGACCACGTCCTCCTCCAGGTCCGCGGACGGCCGCCCCTCCAGGAGGAGGACCCGGCCGGTCATCTCGTCCTGGTCGAAGACGTCGGGGACGGTCAGGACGCACTGGCCCGCCCCGACACAGGACTGTTCATCGACGGTGATGTGCACGTTTTCTCCGTTCGGCTCCGGGCGGTTCCGGCTCATCCGTGAGAGGGATCCGGCCGCCACGACGATCGTCTCCGCCGGTCCCGTCGACGGGACAGACGAAAAGGCGCGGCCGGGCTTTGTCGAAATGGCGCGCGTCGAAATGACGCGTCACGCGTCGCGCATCGAGGTCGGACCCGGCACTGCGCACGCGGTTGTTCCGAGGAACACCCGGAACTATGGCACGGCGCGGACGGTCCCGACAGACTCGAACCACGCTGGACGAACAAGGAGTAGGCACGCATGAATCCGTTGTCGCTCGCGCAGCGCCGACTGTGGCTCATTCATCGAATTCAGGGCCCGTCGGCCATGCACAACATTCCGTTGGTACTGCGCATGACCGGGCCGCTGGAAAGGGCCGCGCTGGGGCGCGCCGTCAGGGATGTCGTGACCCGTCACGAAGGCCTGCGCACGCTCTGCACCGAGGACGTGGAGGGAGTTCCCGGCCGGTACGTGGTGCCCGTGTCCGAGCTCGACCTCGACATTCCCCTGGTGGAATCGGAGCCCGAGCGGATTTCCGATGCCGTCGCGGCACAGGCGTCCCACCGCTTCGATCTGACCACGGACATTCCCGTGCGCGCCGCCGTCATACGGTGCGCGCCCGAGGACCACGTCCTGGTCGTGGTGGTCCACGGCATCGCCGCGGACGAGGAATCGCTCCGGCCGCTGGCCGAGGATCTCGCGGTCGCTTATGCCGCCCGCCGGGAAGGGGCCGCGCCCGACTGGACGGACGCGCCGGTTCCCTATCCGGACTTCGCCCTGTGGCAGCAGAAACTCCTCGCGGAGGAGGACGGCCCGCACGGCGTCCACGCGCGCGACACCGCCTTCTGGCGCGCCGAGTTGGCGGGCGTGCCCGCTCCCCTGCCGCTGCCCACCGACCGGCCGCGCCCGCCGGAGGCCGGCCACCGCGCGGGCCGGGTCCCGCTGGTCGTGGACGAGGGCCTCACCAAGGCGGTGGCGGTCCTCGCCGAGCAGCGCGGGGTGGGCGCCGACACGGTGCTGCGCGCCGCCCTCGCGGTGGTGCTCCACCAGCTGGGCAGCGGTGCGGACATCCCCATCGGCTCCCCCGCCGCGCGGCGCCCCGACGCGGCCTGGGCGCACTGCGTGGGCCCCTTCGACGACCCCTGGGTGCTCCGGGCCGACCTCAGCGGCAACCCGGCCTTCACGGACCTCCTGGAGCAGCTGCGCGGCAAGGCCCTGGCCGCCGGGGCCCACCGCGACCTGCCGTTCGCCTCCCTGGTGGACGCGCTCGCCCCGCAGCGGTCCCTGGCCCACCACCCGCTGTTCCAGGTGGCGTTCGACCTGCGGGAGGACCCGGGGCCCGCCGTCGCGCTGCCCGGCCTGACGGTGACCGCGCTGGCGGCGGGGCCGGACAGCACCCCCTACGACCTGTCGCTGCGGCTGCACACGACGGCGGACGGCGCGGAGTTCCACGGCACGGTCACCTACGCCACCGACCTGTTCGACCCCGCGGGCGCGGAGTACCTGGCGGCCTGCTACCTGCGCGCGCTGCGGCACGTGACCGCGGAGCCCGAGGTGCGGGTGGGCGCGGTCGACGTCCTCGACGAGGCCGAACGGCGGCGGCTGCTCGTGGACTTCGTCGACACCGCGGCCCCCACCCCGCCGGTGACGATCCCGGAGCTGGTGGCGCCCCGGTTCGCCGCGGCCCCGGACGCCGTCGCCGTGGTCTGCGGAGACGTGTCGCTGACGTACCGGGAACTGGACGAGCGCACCGACCGGCTGGCCCGCACGCTGCTCGCGGCGGGCGTCGGCCCTGAGTCGGTGGTGGGCCTGGCCCTGCCCCGCTCCGCCGACCTGGTGGTGGCGCTCCTCGGCATCCTGAAGTCCGGCGCCGGATATCTGCCGATCGACCCCCGCTACCCCAGCCGTCGCCTGGGCCATCTGCTCCAGGACGCCGCCCCCGGCCTGATCCTCACCGACGCCGAGACCGCGCGGTCGCTGCCGGAGCACGCCATCACCTGTCTGCTGATGGAGACCCTGGGCCTGGACGGGCCCGCCGGGGACGAGCCCGGCGCCCGGCCCGCGCGGCCGCCGCTGCGCCCGGACAACCTCGCCTATCTGATGTACACCTCCGGCTCGACGGGCACTCCGAAGGGCGTGGCCATCTCGCACGCCAACATCGTCAACGGCGTGCTCCGCCTCGCCGCCACCGTGCACATGCGGCCCGGCGCGCGGATGCTGGCGAGCAGCTCCATCAACTTCGACGTGTCGGTGTTCGAGGTGTTCACCGCGCTGAGCACCGGCGCCACCGTCGAGGTCGTCCGCGACGTCCTTGAGCTCGGCGAGCGCGGGCGGTGGTCGGGCACCGTCCTGCACACGGTCCCCTCGGTCTTCGCCGAAGTGCTCGAACAGCTCCAGGGCCGTCTCACGGTGGACACCGCGGTGTTCGCCGGGGAGAAGCTCACGGCGGCCCTCGCGGACAAGGTGCGGGCGGCGCTGCCGGACACGACCCTCGTCAACGCCTATGGCCAGACGGAGAGTTTCTACGCCACCACGTACACCGTCCCCGACGGCTGGCGGGGCGCGGGCGGCGTGCCCATCGGGACGCCGCTGGGCAACATGCGCACCTACGTGCTCGGACCGGGCCTCGTCCCGGTCCCGCAGGGCGTGGTGGGCGAGCTGTTCGTGGCGGGCGCGGTGGGCCGCGGCTACCACGCCCGGCCGGGGCAGACCGCGGAGCGGTTCCTGGCCGACCCGTTCGGCCCGGCGGGCGAGCGGATGTACCGCACCGGCGACGTGGCCCGGTGGAACGCCGACGGGCAGTTGGAGCTGCTCGGGCGCGACGACGGCCAGATGAAGCTGCGCGGCATCCGCATCGAGCCCGCCGAGATCGAGTCGGCCCTGGTCACGCACCCCGGCATCGCCCAGGCCGTGGTCGCCCTGCGCCCCGCGGCCGGCTCGGGCGCCGGTGCGCTCGTCGCCTACGTCGTCCCGGTCGAGCCGGGCGGTGAGGCGGCGGCCGGGCTCACGGCGCGGGTGCTGCGCCGCCATGTGGCCGACCGGCTGCCCACCTTCATGATTCCGTCCGCGTTCGTGGTGCTCGACCGGCTGCCGCTGGCGCCGAACGGGAAGCTGGACCGGGCCGCGCTGCCCGCTCCGCGCCGGGGCGCGGGCAGCGGCGGCGCCGGGGACGGCGACCACGGCAGGACGCCGCGCACCGAGCGGGAAGGGGCCCTGGCCGCCCTGTTCGCCGATGTGCTCCAGCGGGCGGAGGTCGGGGTCGACGACCACTTCTTCGACCTCGGCGGCACGTCGCAGCTCGCGGTGCGCCTGAGCGTGCGGGCGCACGCGGAGCTCGGCCTGCGGGTGCCGGTGCGGGCGGTGTTCCAGGCGCCGACCCCGGCGCTGCTCTGCGACCACCTCGACTCCGTGTAGCCCCGGGGACGCGGCAACGCCAGGGCCCCGCCCCCGGATCTCGGGGGCGGGGCCCTGGCGTTGCCGGCGCCCTGGTGGGGCGGCGGCGGTCAGGAGGCCTGTCCGGCCAGCTCCCGTTGCCGCTCGTGCTCGGCCGTGGTGACCGGCATGCTCCGGGTGGCGTGGCGCAGGAACGGCGGGGCCATCATCGAGGTGATCACGGCGATCAGCACCACGATGGTGTACGTGGCGGTGGTCAGGACGCCGAGGTTGAGTCCGACCGTGGCGATGACGATCTCCACGACGCCGCGGGCGTTCAGGCCCGCGCCGATGGCGAGGCCCTCCCCGTGGTCGAGCCGGCTCATGCGGGCGCCGAGGTAGCCGCCCGCGAACTTCGCCAGGGTGGCGACCAGCAGGGTGACCACCGCGGCGAGGAGCACCGTGGGCCGGGTCAGCGCGCCCAGGTCCACCTGGAGCCCGGCGGTGGCGAAGAACAGCGGCGCGAGCGTCGACATCACGAAGGTGCGCATGGAGTCCAGCGAACGGCGGGCGGAGACGCCGAGGGAGCTGATCACGATGCCGCAGAGGAAGGCGCCGAGGATCGGCTCCATGTCCAGGGCCAGCGTGCCGGCGGAGGACAGCAGGATCATCACGGCGATGGCGGCGACGCTGACGTCCGACTGCGGCGAGCGGTCGGTGTACTGCAACACCTTGCGGGCCACCGGCCGGGCCACGAGGGCCGTGCACGCGAGGACCAGGAGCAGATAGCCGACGGACTCCAGGACCAGGCCGGTGTGCAGGCCGCGGGTGGCCATCGCGGCGACGATCGACAGGAGCATCCAGCCGACGATGTCGCTGATCGCGGCCGCGCCGATGATGAGCTGGCCGACGTTGCGGTGCAGCAGGTCCATGTCGAGCAGGGTCTTGGCGATCACCGGCAGCGCGCTGACCGCGATCGCGACGCCGACGAACAGGGCGAAGGTGCCGCGCTCCGCGTCGGGGGCCATCAGCGACTGCGGCATCAGGAATCCGAGGCCGATCCCCAGGGCCAGCGGCAGCAGCACGCTGGCCGCGCTGACCACCCCGATCACCCGGCTCTTGCGGCGCAGCAGCCCGACGTCGATGTGCGCGCCCGTGATGCCGACGAGGAGCAGCACGCCCAGCTGCCCCACGGCGGCCAGGAGGTGCATCTGTGCCACGTCGCGCGGGAGCAGCCAGTCGCGCAGGTCGGGCAGGAGGTTGCCGAACACCGACGGGCCGAGGAGCACGCCCGCCGACAGTTCGCCGACCACACGGGGCAGGCGGAGCCAGGTGGCCAGCCTGCCGAGGAGGATCGCGACGCCGAGCAGCAGTCCGACCTGGAGCAGGAAGACCAGCATCTGATGGTGGCTGATCGCGGGAAGAGGCGCTTGGGACAGCACCATCGTGATTCCTTTCGGATAAGGACTGAACGGCCGCCGCCGCAGGGCGGCGAGGGGAGGAGCGAAAGGAGCGGGCGCCAGGGGGAATCACGGGGGACGGGCGCCCGGGGAGGGACGTGCGGGGACGGGCGCGGGGTGCGGGACGGCCGCGGGCCCCCGAGGGGGGGCGGGCCTGTGGCCGGGCGGCCTCAGGCGCGGGCCAGTGCCTCCAGGACGTGCTCGGCGACGGCCGCGGGGTTCGTGGCGGACAGCAGGTGCCCGCCGGAGAGGGACACCACCTCGCAGCGCCCCCGGGTGTGCGCCGACCACGCCTCCAGGCGGGTGAGCGCGGTGTCGCCGGTGCCCGCGAAAACGGTCAGGTCCCCGGCCGCGGCGCTCCCGCGGACCAGGTCGATGCACGACTGGGAGAGGAAGAGGTCCGCGCGGATCAACGGGTAGGCGCTCTCGGCGAGTTCGGGGTCGCTGATCACTTCCGGGGGGATCTCGCCGCCCATCGCGCGCAGCGCGGCGACCGCGGCCTCGATGGTGCCGAGTTCCTCGGTCCTGATGCGGCCGCGCACCGAGGGCGGGGAGTTGGACGCGGCGAGCAGCAGCGGGGGCCGCTCCTGCTGGAGCACGTCGGCCACGCCCAGGGCGAGGTAGGCGCCCAGGCTCTCGCCGTACAGGGCGTCGAGCGGGGCGTCGATGCGGGCGACGAGGTCCGCGACGGCCTCGGTGGCGTCGGTGAGCGGGGTCTCCTGGTAGCGGCGGCCGTGGCCGGGGAGTTCGAGGGCGTGGAAGGTGACCCGGTCGCCCAGCTCGCGGCGCAGCCGGCGGAAGTAGCCCGCTCCGCAGCAGGAAGGCGGTATGAAGGCGACCGCGGGTCTCGGCGTACTGGGTGTGGTCACGGTGCTGCTGTCCCCCGGAGGTGGTGATGGAAGGTGCGGCGCCCCCGGGGGCCCGGAACGGCGACCCCGGTGGAGCGCTCAGGGTGACGACCCGCGGCCGGGCAGGCCGCGGGTCGTCATCCCGTCACGGTGCGCCGCTGATCCGCGGCGCGGCCCGGCTTACGCGGGCAGGTACTTCGTGCCGCGCAGCGTCTCCGTGGCGATCTTGTTGTGGCCGAACTCGTCACGGCCGCGGGCGAGCACCGCCGACCACTTCTCCAGCGAGATGTTGCCGCCGTACTCCTCGATGTGGTCGGTGCCGGGGTAGATCTGCACCGAGGTGGGCACGTAGCGGGTCGCGAAGCCCATGCGGTAGTTCTTGCCGGTGGCGATGTTCGGCAGCGAGGCGTGCATCAGCGTGGACCAGAAGATGATGCACTGGCCCTTCTCCATCTCGAAGGCGACCGCGTCCTCCTCGTTGGGCTTCCAGTTCGGGTCCTTCTGCAGCTGCCGGTAGTCGTAACCGAAGAAGCCGCGCGGAACGCCGTCCTTGACCTCGGAGTTGATGCGCTCCTCGTTGTAGTCCATCTGCTTGGTCTCGTCGTAGTTCATCTGGTGGTGCGTGCCGGGGATGACCTGCAGGCAGCCGTTCTCGCGGGTGGACTCGGTGAACGCGGTCCACACGGTGAGCGTGCCGGCGCCGAACGACTCCTCCGACTCACCGGGCCACAGCAGCTGCGGCTTGCCGCTGGCGTTGGCGAACGTGTCCGCCTGGTGCCAGTCGGTGCCCTCGTCGCCGGGGTACTTCGGGAAGAACTCCGAACGCCAGCACAGCAGGTCCGGGCCGAGGATCGAGGCGACCCGGTCGGTGATCCGCTGGTTCATGACGTGCCGCGCGAGCAGGTCGACGTCCAGGTGCCGGTCGTAGTTGAAGATGTTCGGGGCGCCGACGCCCTTGTCCACCTCCGGGTACGCGGCGTGCGACCGGTCCAGCGTCTCGCGCTGGACGGTCTTCCACAGCTGGTCCATCTCCTCGGGCGTGTAGATGGTGAGCGGACCGATGTAGCCGTTCTTCTCGAAGAACGCCAGTTCCTCGTCCGACAGCGAGAACTCCGTACGCACGGGGCTGCTGGTCATGTCTGGTGACTCCCTTACTTACTGGTCGGCTCGGTGGTGATCGGCTGCGCGGCGAGGAGCGCCGCGGCCAGGGTCCCGTCGTACGTCGTCTTCATGTCGAGGGAGATGCCGAACGAGTCCCCGAGGAAAACATTCAGCTTCGAGAAGGTCAGCGAGTGGCCACCGATGTCGAGGAAGTTGTCGGAGCCGCTGATCTCCTGATCGTCCAGCTCGGCACGCAGCCACTTCAGAGCCGACTGCTCCACATCCGCTGCACTCACTGTGCTGGCTTCCTTTTCGTTAGTTGCTGAACCCTGCATGGGAGCGCCCTTCTTTTGGTCTCTCTGTGCGGTGTGAGCGGTCCTGTTGGCCGGCGCGCCCCTGCGCAAGGCGGATACCGGAATTCCGAACGGCAGTCGTACGGCGTGCGCGCAGGAACCAGGAGAGTGCCGGGACCGACAGGGGACGGACCGCTCCACCGATCGACGGACCCTTTACGAACGGAAATTTCCGTCAGCAGATCCGCCGCATCGAGGCAGACCGCGTGTATCGTCAAACGTTCTGGTTCCTTTTCCCGGCCGAGCGTAGTCCCATTTCCCCGCGCGGCTCCAGGATCCGTAACTCGGCAGACGCAGACCACACTCGATAGAAGCGCATTACTGCCTCCGGATGGGAAGTTGCCCGAATGGGAAAATGATGTTCACCGGCCACGGTTGTTCGTCACGTTAGACCGGGCACGGAATCCCTACAAGCCTTTCTCGGCGATATCGAGCCAGCACCGACGCGCCGTTAACGCCGGTGCGGAATGTCCTGCTGACGGGACGGACGGGAGTCCCCGGACGGGAGCCGCGCCCGCCCTCCGGGCCCTGGCGCCCACCCCCGCGCCCTGACACCCGCCCCCGCGCCCTGACGTCCACTCAAACCCCGGGCCTCGCGTGGCCCTCGAAGCATTGACATCCTCATATCGCCCCTGCTAAAGGGGCGTTGTCCCGTCCGGTGCGAACGGGGCCCCGTGGCCCGGCACGATCAGGTCCGCCACGGCCACCACCCGGCGCCGGGAGGCACGCAGGACGTCGCGGTCCGGGGCGACGGGGTCGTCCGCCGGGCCCGCCGCGTGCCACCACAGGTCACCGGCGAAGGCCACCACGCCGTCGGCCGTGCCCGCGAGGAGCGTGATGTCCTCGGGGCTGTGCCCCGGGGTGCGGATCAGCCGGAGCGAGGGGGTGAGTTCATGGCCCTCGGCGTCCCTGTTGCGCCACTGGTCGCCTCGGTACTCCACCTTGTGGTCGTGGACCCGGGCCCGGCGGAACAGGCCCGCGTTCATGACGTTGTCCGGGTGGTGGTGGCTGAGCACCACGTCGGTGATGTCGTCGGGGCCGAGCCCGAGCTCCGCGAGCGGCCCGAGGATGTCGTCGGTGCTCGCCACCATGCCCGGGTCGAAGACGAAGTGGCGGCCCGCGTCGGCGACGTAGGAGACGGTCGCGGCGACACCGGGGCCGGTGGAGCCCACGTAGCCGGTGGTCAGGATCGTGTACACGGCGCTGCGGCCGAGCGGTGCGTCTGTCATGCCTCCATCCTTCCGAGCAGGTCAGAGGCGTACGAGTGGCATTGATGCCTATGATCGCGGGATTCGTGCCACATGGCACACTGCCCGCGTGCCGCCCTTCACCAACGTCGCCGCCTACGCCCCGCCCGGGGTCGGCATGCTCGCCGTCGGCGTCGTCGCCGAGGTGTTCGCCCCGCACGGGCCCGACCTGCCCGCCTTCGACTTCGCGCTCTGCGCCGACCGGCCGGGCCCGGTCACCACCGACGTCGGCGTGCCGGTCACCGTGGCGCACGGCCTGGACCGGCTCGCCTCCGCCGAGCTCCTGATCGCCCTGCCGTCGGCGGGGTTCCGCACCGCTCCCGGGCCCGCCGTGCTCGACGCGCTGCGGCGCGCCCACGCGCGCGGGGCGCTGGTCGCGGCCCACTGCGTCGGCGCGTTCGCGCTCGCGGCCGCCGGGCTGCTCGACGGCCGCCGGGCGACCACGCACTGGCGGTTCGCCGAACTCCTCGCCCGCCGCCACCCCGACGTCAGCGTGGAGTCCGACGCCCTCTACGTCGACGAGGGGAGCATCGTCACGGGCGCGGGGGCGGCCGCGGGCTTCGACATGTGCCTCCACCTGCTGCGGCGCGAGTACGGCGCGGCGCTCGCCAACACCGTCGCCCGTGACATGGTGCTGCCCTCCCACCGCGACGGTGGGCAGGCCCAGTACCTGACCGCGCCCGTCCCCGAGGACGCCCGGGACGAACGGCTCGCCGACGTCCTGGCCTGGGCCCGCGCCCACCTCCACGAGCCACTGCCCGTCGCGGAGCTCGCCCGGCGCGCCGCGATGAGCAAGCGCTCCTTCGCCCGGCGCTTCACCGCGTCGACCGGCACCACCCCGCACGCCTGGCTGCGGAACCTGCGCCTCAGCGGCGCCGAGGAGCTCCTGGAGACCACGGACCTGCCGGTCGAGGAGATCGCCCGCCGCGTCGGCTACGGCAGCGCCGCCGTGCTGCGCGAACAGTTCGTGCGCCGCCGGGGAGTGCCGCCCCGCTCCTACCGCCGCTCCTTCACCAACGCGCCGTAGGGGCGGGCCCGTTCACCCGCGGCACAGCGCGGCGTCCACCACGGCGTCCGCCTTCGCGAAGGCGTCCCGGGAGGGTTCCCTGTTGGCGGTGACGGCGACCGTGGCGGCCCGGCCTCGGTCGGTCACACCGGGGTAGGTGTAGTAGCCGGGGATGCTCCCGCCGTGGCCCCACATCGCTCCGCCGCAGCTCAACGGGGTGCGGGTCAGGCCGAGCCCGTAGCGCACCCCCTTCACCTGGCTGAAGCCGTCGGGCACCTTGACGGTGGTGCGCATCTGGGCGAGCTGTGCGGGCTTCAGGAGCTTGCCGCCGAGCAGCGCGGAGAAGAACCGGTTCAGATCGCCCGGGGTGGAGATCAGCTGCCCCGCGGCCCAGCCCCAGGACGGGTCGATCCTCGTGACGTCCTTCAGCCGCGCCCCGGGCCGTGCCGCGTCGTAACCGCGGGCGTGCGGGCCCCGGACGCCCTCGTCGCCGACGCCGGGGAAGGAGGTGTGGCGCAGCCCGATGCGGTCGATGACCCGCTCGGTGAGCTGCTCGGCCAGCGGGCGCCCGGTGACCTTCTCGATGAGGAGACCGGCGACGACGTAGTTGGTGTTGCTGTACGCCCAGCGGTCGCCGGGCTCGAACTCCGCCTTGTGCTTCAGCGCGATGTCCAGCAGGTCGCGGGGCTCGTAGTAGGTGTGGCGGGCCTTGCCGAAGACGTCCTTGAGTATGTGGACGGTGTATTCGGGCAGTCCGCTGGTGTGCTGGAGGAGCTGGCGGACCTTGATGTCCCGGCCGTCGATGCCGTCGCCGCGCAGCAGGTTCGGCAGGTACGTCTCGACGGGGGCGTCCAGGTCCACCTTGCCCTCGCCGACCAGCTGCAGGACCACGGTCGCGGTGAACGTCTTGGTGTTGCTCCCCGCCCGCACCAGCCCGTCGACCGGCACCTTCCGCTGCGTGCGCACGTCCGCGACCCCGGCCGTGTAGTGCCGGGCCCGCCCGTCGCGGTCGGCCGTGGCGACCAGGGCGGCGGGGAAGCGGGCGTCGCGCACCAGGCGCTCCACGTCCTCTCGCACAGAGTCCTCGCGTACGGAGTCCTTGCCTACGGAGTCCTCGCGCACGGCGTCGCGCGGGCCCTGGGACGGCGCCCCGGACGCGGGCAGCGTGCCCACGGCGCCCAGGGCGGCGGCCAGCAGAGCCACCACCGCCAGCCGCGCACGGGGCCCTGAGCGGCGGGAACGGACGGATGCTGAACGGTCGGTCACGGTGAACTCCCTTGGGAGAAGCGGCTGGTGCGGCCGGAAGCCCGGCTCGTCCATCCTGCGCACCCAAGATCAACAACACCATCCGGGCAGCCCCCGCCCCGTGCGTGGGAACCCGCTCCCCGCCTCTGGGAGACCGCTCCCCCGCGGTGGGACCCTGCTCCTGCCGGCGGCGCCGCGCACGGTCAGGGCCGTCGTCCTCGATCCGAAGGGGTGGGACAGCGTGGGGAGTTCGGGAAGAGCGGCCGTCGGCGCCGCCGTGCTCGCGGTCGTGGCGGCGGTCCTCACCGTGCCGTCCGGGGGCGCCGCGCGGGCGGCGCCCGCGGACGCGCTGCGGGCGGACCGGTCCGTGGCCCGGTCCTGTTTCGCGCGGCCGCTGCCGCCCGGGGCCGCGGGCGCCGACCGGCGCGAGGTGACCGCGGACGTGACCGGGATCGTCCAGGCGCGCCTGACCCCCGGCGGGCGGCCCGCGGGCGACTGGGACCTGGCCGTGTTCGACCGGGACACGGGCAGGGTCGTCGCCGCGTCGGCGGCCCCGCGCTCCCGCGAGCTGGCCGAGGGCTTCGTCGAGCGCGGACAGCGGCTCGTGGTGCAGGGCTGCCGCTACGGCGGCCCCGCACGCGAGGTGCGGCTCGGGCTCGACTTCCTGGCCACGCCGCCGGGGACGCCCGCGGCCGGGCAGCCGGTGCCGCCGCTCGACGGCGGCCGCGCCGGGCCGACCGCCGCGGCCCCGCCCCGGCTCGTCCGCGTCCGCACGCCCGGCCGGGCAGACCGCGAGCGCCTCGCCCGGCTCGGCCTCGACGTCACCGGCGGGGGCGACGCGCACGGCCTGGACGTCGTGCTCGCCGGCGCCGCCGACCGGGCCGCGCTGACCCGCGCGGGCCTGACCTGGCGGGTCGTCCGGCGCGACCTCGCCCGGCAGGCGGCCGCGGACGCCCGCGCGGACCGGGCGTACGCGGCGCGCACCGCGCGCTCCCCGCTGCCCTCCGGGCGCACCGGCTACCGGCACCTGTACGACTACGAGTTCGAGATGAAGGAGCTGGCCCGCGCCCACCCGCGCCTCGTCCGGGCGTTCACGCTCCCCGAACCGACGTGGGAGGGCCGGGACGTCGTCGGCGTCGAGATCGGCACGGACGTGCGCCACGGCGACGGCAAGCCCGTGAACCTCACCCTGGGCGTGCACCACGCCCGCGAGTGGCCGAGCGGGGAGGTCGCCCTGGAGTGGGCGTACGACCTGGTCGGCGGCTACGCCCACGACGCGGCCGTGCGGCGGCTCGTCGCGCGCACGCGCAACGTCGTCGTGCCCGTCGTCAGCCCCGACGGCTTCGCCGTGTCCCGCGAGGCCGTGCCCCGGGGCGACCAGTCCCGCTTCGACTACGAGACCAAGCGCAAGAACTGCAGCGTGCGGGACTCGCCGCCCGAGTACGCGACCGGCACGTGCGCCGCCAACCCGGCGGGCCGCGCGCGGGGCACCGACCCCAACCGCAACTACGGCGGCTTCTGGGGCGGCCCCGGCGCCGGGCTCACCTGGAACGGCGACACCTACCGCGGCCCCGCACCCTTCAGCGAGCCCGAGGTGCGCAACGTCCGCGCCCTGGTGTCCGCGCGCCAGGTGACGAACCTGACCACGCTGCACACCCCGGCCGCCCTCGTGCTGCGTCCGCCCGGCCTCGTCTCCACCCGGCCGCCGCTCGACGAGCCCGCGTACCGCAGGCTCGGCGCCGCCCTCGCCGCCCGCACCGGCTATCCGTCGCGGGCGAGCTGGGAGCTGTACGACAACACCGGCTCCACCGAGGACTGGTCGTACTGGGCGACCGGCGGCTGGGGCCTCACCGTCGAGCTGGCGGGCAGCGGCTTCCACGGCCCCTACGCCGAGGCCGTGGTCGCCGAGTACGCGGGTCTGCCCCCGGCGGCGGGGGCGGGCAGGGGCGGCAACCGCGGGGCCCTGCTCACCGTCCTCGCGCACGCCGCGGACCCGGCCACGCACGCGACCCTGACCGGCCGGGCGCCCGCGGGTCACCGCCTGACGCTGCACAAGACGTTCCGGACGCCGACCTCGCCGGTGCTCCAGCCGGACGGTTCGACGACGCCGCCGCTGTCCGTGCGGGACGACCTCACCACGGAACTCACCGCGCCGGGCGGGCGGTTCCGGTGGGCGGTGAACCCCTCGACGCGGCCGTACGCCGCCGGACGGTACGGGCGCGACCCGCAGGGGCCGCCGCAGGACGCCGTCGCCGCCGCCAACCCGCCGGGCGTGCCCCCGGTCAACGAGCGCTACCCCGAGGACCCGGCGGCGGAGAGCTTCACGTTCCGCGTCGCCGGGCCTCCCGAGGCGGACAACGGCAGGATGACCGTCGGCGTGTCCTGGACGTCGCCGCGCACGCACTGGGACCTGTATCTGTACGACGCCTCCGGCAGGCCCGTCGCCTCGGACACCAGCGGCGAGACGTCCGCCCGCGCCGTCCTCCTCGACCCGCCGCCCGGTGAGTACCGCGCGGTCCTCGTCAACTACGCGCAGGCCGACCCGGGCGCCGTCGACGACTGGAGCGGGCGCGTCGACTTCGCCGCGCCGCTCCCGGCCACGTACGGCGAGAAGGAGGCGTACCAGCTCACCTGCGCGACGCCGCGGGGGCGGGTCGTCGGGCTCACCGAGGTCTACGCCGAGCGCGGCGAGAGCGTCGACGTCGGGGACGTCTGCGACGTGACGGCGGTGAGGAGCAGGAGCAGCGCGCCGAAGGCCAGATAGGGCACCTCGTCCGGGAACCGTTCGAGGAGCAGGCCCGCGAGCGCGGAGCCGAGCGGCGGCGCCGCGAGCAGGAGCAGCGCGACGCCGCCGTGCACCCGCCCCTGGAGCGTGTCGGGGGTGCGCACGACCTGGGCGTACGTCATGACCGAGCCCGACAGCGAGACGGCGGCCGCGCAGGCGGCGAGCAGCGGGGCGAGGGCGGCGGGAGCGGCGCTCACCGCCATCAGCGGCACCACGAGGGAGCACACCGCCCCGCACGCCAGGAGCACGGTCCGGTACGGCACCCGGTCGACGAGGCGCGGCGCGAGCAGGGCCCCGACGAGCGCCCCGGCGGCCCAGAAGTCGTACAACAGGCCGATGGTGAGGCTGGACGTGCCGTGCCGGCCGCTGACCACGACGACGGTGAGGGCGACGCCGTCGACGGCGAAGTTCTGCGCAGAGGCGATCAGGGTGAGCCGGCGGAGCACCCGGTCGCGCCAGAGGAAGCGGACGCCTTCGACGAACGCCCGCCACCAGCGCGGCCCGGCCCGTTCCACGGCGTCGAGCGGGGTGCGCAGGGCGTGCACGGTGGCCGCGGAGACCAGGAAGGACAGCGCGTTGAGCCAGTACGGCAGGCTCGGGTCGAGGGCGAAGAGGGCGCCGCCCGCGAGCGGCCCGAGCAGCCCGGCGAGCTGGCCGCGGACGCGGCTGAGGGTGAGCGCGGCGGCGAGTCTGCTCCGCGGGACGACCTTCTGCACGGAGGCGAGCCCGGCCGTGCTGAACGGCGCGGTGAACAGGCCGAGCAGCACCCCGGCGCCCAGGAGCACCGGCAGCGGGGCGCGGCCGAGGGCGATGGCGGCGGCGAAGGCGGCGCTGACCACGACGCGGCCGTACTCGCACCGGAGCATGACCGCGCGCCGGTCGTAGCGGTCGGTGAGGGGGCCCGCCACCAGGCACGCCACGGCGACGGCGCCGGTCCACACCGCCTCGACCAGGCCGACCCGCAGCGGCGAGCCGGTCTCGGCGAGGACCAGCAGCGGCAGGGTGAGGGCGGCGGCGCCGGAGCCGAGGACGGACAGGCCCTGCCCCCACAGCAGCAGCTGGAAGTCGCGGTTGCGCAGCAGCCGGTGGGGCGCGGCGGGCGGGCTCTCGGCGGCGGTCACGGGCGGCCGGGGGCCGGGGCCAGGAACGGCAGGGCGTCCGGCGCCGCACCGGTGCGCGCGGCGTGCACGGCGAGCAGCACGCCCGCGGTGCCGGTGGCGAGGTCCATCGACAGGCGCAGCCGGCCGTCGAGGGCGAAGGCGGGGCGGCCCCGGAAGCGCACCGCGTGCAGGGCGAGCGCGTCGAGGTGCGCCGCGGTGGGCGCGCCCAGGTGGGCGCAGGCGTACAGGACGCCCGCCTGGCCGGTCAGAAGGCCGCCGTCCAGGAGGAGTTCGGTGTCCAGGCCGTCGCGGATCCGGTCGCGGACCCCGGCCAGGTGGGGGTCGTGGCGGACCCGCAGATACACGTCGAGGGCGAGGCCGATGCCCGCGCTGCCGCGTTCGAGGCCGGTCACCCAGTGCGGGCCGCTCCTGAGCTGGAGGCGGGGCCCGCGCGGCACGCCGAGGCGGCCGGCGTCCCGCGCGAGGGCCGTCTCGGCGTGCCGCAGCCAGGAGGGGTCGCCCGTGGCCTCGTACAGGCGGGTGAAGAGCAGGGCGGGGCCCGACCAGCCGTGCATCAGGCCTCTCGCGCCGGGGTCGGCGCCGAGGCGGTGGACCAGCTCCCGGCCGATCGCCATCGCTCCCCCGGCCCCCCGCGTCCTCGTGCCGAGGCCGGGCGCGTCCGCGCCGAAGCGCAGCAGGGTGAGCCCGATGCCGGCGAGTCCGCCGAAGAGGCCGGGGCCGCACCGGTGCGGCTCGACGTCCTTCAGGCCGTCGAGGGCGGCCAGCGCCTCCTCGCGCAGGCCGAGTTCGTCGAGGACGCAGGCGACGCCCGCCACGCCGTCGTACAGGCCGGGGCGCGGCCACCGGGCGCGGCGGGCGGCCGCGACCAGCCAGTCGGTGTGCTCCGCGAAGGCCGGGTGGTCGTCGCGGCCGGTGACGCGCAGCGCGTGCAGCACCCCGGCGGCCCCGAAGGCGAGCGCGGCGCCCTGGTGCTCCAACTGCCGTACGTCGCCGGGGAAGAGCCGGTCCGCGCGGCCGGGTGTCGCGCTGTCGACGATCGCGTCGCGCATCCCGTCGAGGAGGGCGTCCCAGTCCTGCGGGGCCTGCGGCCAGGCGGGCCGGGGCGCGTCCTCCTGCACGGGGGGCGCGAGCGCGCGGCGCAGCGAGGGGCCGAAGTCGGCGGGCACCGGGAAGCGGCGCTCGGCCGCCGCGACGAGCTGCTCGTGCTTGGCGGGCTCTCCGGGCGCGAACCGCAGCAGTTCGGTGAGCGGCAGGTGCAGCGCGAGCCGGACGCAGGCGAGGGCGTGGTCGTCGGCGGCGAACCCGGAGCGCGCCCAGGGGGCGCTGAACCCCTCGGTGGCCAGGGCCGGGCGCACGGCGTCGCCGATGTGCCGGGCGGTCTCGAAGTCGACGAGGCAGACGGAGCCGTCGGGGCGGACCATGATGTTGCCGGGCTTCAGGTCGCCGAAGACGATGCCGCGCGCGTGCAGCGCGGCCAGGGCCCGCTCGACGCGCGTGTACGTGATGTCGGCCCAGGCGGCGTAGGCGGCGCGCTCGTCCTCGGTGGGGGCGGGCCGCAGCAGCGGGTGGCGGCGGCCGATCGCCTCGTGCAGGGGCTCGCCCTCGATGAACTCCTGCACCAGGAAGTGGTGTTCCCAGTGGCGGACGCGGCCGTACGTCTTCGGGGCGCAGGGCAGGTCGTCGAGGCGTTCCAGCATGGCGTGCTCGCGGGCGAGGCGGGTCACCGCGTCGGTGCCGTCCAGGTCGAGCCCGGCGTGCGGGCGGGCCTCGCGCAGGACCACCGTGCGGCCCGTCGCCGACTCCACGGCGCGGTAGACCCCGCCGCCGTTGCTGAACAGGAGCACCTTCTCCACGCGGTACGGGAAGTCACCGGTGCGCTCCGCCCGCGCGGCGTCGATCTGCGCCTGCACGAACGCGGGGACCTCCACCCACGGGGGCACCTTGAACGAGGCGCCGCGCGTGTCCGGCACGAGGACGCCGTCGGGCCGGGCCACGGCCGCCACGTACGCGCCCTCGGGCGAGAAGCAGTAGCGCTCCTCGAAGCCGCCGTAGCGCAGGTACAGCGGGCCGGGGCCCCAGCGCAGGTCGTTGAGGACGTAGGGGCCCTCGACGCCGTGCAGGAGCGCCGAGAGCTCCTTGAGGGCGAGTTCGAGGACGGTGTCGGTCGCGGGGTAGAGGGTGACGAGCTTGCCGCCGGCGGAGCGGGCGGCGGGCTTGCCGTTGACCTGCCGCAGGATCGCGGTGCCGCGCAGGAACTTGAAGGCGATGCCGTGGGCGAGGCAGTAGTCGGCGACGGTGTCGACGACGCGCTCGGCGTCCGCCGGGGTCGCCGACGCGTGCACCTTCCAGCCCTGCCGGGGCAGCCGGGTGCCGACGGCCTGGAGGTTGACCCAGGGGCCCTGCTCGGCGCGCTCCCAGCCGTCCGGCGCGGGGGCGCGGGTGCGGGCGAACCACGTCGCCTCGTCGTCGAAGTGTTCAAGCCCGTCGGCGAACAGCGGGGCGGCGCCGGGGTGGCTCATGGCTCGGATCCTTCCGTGCGGGGCGGGAGTCGAGCGGCCGCGGCCAGGGCGTCACCGCCGGCCGCTCGACCCTCTCAGGAGCGCCGTGACGCTCAGAGGAACGCGAAACCGCTCTTGCTGCTGCCGGAATTACAGGGCCACAGCGACAGGGTCTCCTCCTCAAGCTCCTGGAGTTCGAGGATGTCGGTCATGGGGTTCACCTCCTCTCGTACGTCCGGTCGTGCGGGCCGGCCACGGCTGGAGGTGCGGCAGGACAAGGGCTCCTTCGAAGGCCGCGGCCAGGGCGAGCAGGACACCGGCGGAGCCGGTGGCCAAGTCCATGGAGAGCCGGGGCATCCGCAGCCCCGGGAAGGCGAGCGCGCCCTGCCAGGTGCGGGCGTGCCAGGAGAGCAGGCGGATCTGGGTCTCCAGGGCGGTCCGGTGCGCCGCGGCGTCGTCGTGCGCCGGGGCCCCGTGGTGGGCCGCCGCGAGCGTGGCGATCGCGCCCGCCCGGCCCCTGAGCAGCCCGGGGAACCGTACGTAGACGGTGCCGCAGGTGCGGTGGACGCCGCTCAGGAGCGCCGCCCGGGTGTCGTCGGGGCGGTGGCGCAGCAGATGCGGGAGCACGGCCGCGAGGCCCCAGCTGCCGCCGTGCAGATAGGGCAGCATCGTGGTGGCGTGCCGCAGTTGGACGCCGCCGTCGGGCGCGGTCACGCACCGGGCGAGGTCGTGTGCCAGGTGCCGCTCGGCCAGGTCGAGGTGGCGCGGGTCGCCGGTGTGCTCGTGCAGGCGGCAGAAGAGCGCGGCGACGCCGGTCGGGCCGTGCAGCAGGCCGACGGGCTCGTACCGGTCGGGCCGGGCGGGCTGCCGGGGCGCGGGCGGCTCGGCGGCGAGCGTCTCAGCGAGGCGCAGGGCCTCGTCCTCGAAGCGCCGCTCGCCGGTGGCGGCGGCGAAGTGCAGCAGGTTCAGGGCGGCGCCCGCGCGCCCGCCGTACAGATCGGGCCCCGGCGGGGTCACGCACCGGTCGAGCACGGCGAGCGCCTCGTCGCGGCGGCCGAGCAGGTCCAGGGTGTACGCCACGCCGTGCAGCCCGTCGTACAGGCCGGGCGGCGGGTCGGTGACGGCGCGCGCGGCGTCGGTCAGCCAGCGCGCGTAGCGGTCGGGGACCTCGGCGCCCGCCCGGTGCAGGGCGTAGAGCACCCCGGCCGCGCCGTACCCGAACGCGGCGCCGCCGAGCGCCCGGGGCCCGGTGGGTGTGCCCGGGAAGAGCCGGTCGGCGCGCTCGGGCGTGGCCGAGCGGTGGATGCCGCGGACCAGCGCGTCCCGGACGCGGGGCCAGTCGAACGGCTCGGCGGCGAACAACTCGCCCGCCGTGTCGGGCCGTTGCGGCCGCCCCTGGGGCAGGAGTCCGGCGAGGATCCGCTCGCCCTGGCCGGGCGGCAGCGGATAGTGCCGGGACAGGGCGGCGACGACGGTGGGGACCTTGACCGGGTCGTCGAGGTCGACGGGCAGCAGCAGTGCCACGCGCACGCGGTTCAGCAGATACGCGTGGGCCTGCGCGGCGGTGAGTCCCGGGGGCACGGTGTGGCCGGGGTCGCCGTGCGCGGGCGGCCGGTCGTCGTCGAGGGCGGTGGCGGAGGCGAGGTCGACCAGGACGACCTCGCCGCTCGGCCGCAGGATGACGTTGTGGGGCTTCAACTCGCCCAGGCGCAGGCCCCGTTCGCGAAGGGCGTCGAGGGCGCGGGCCAGGTGTTCCAGGACGTCGTGGGCCCAGCGGGCGTAGCCGGGCGCTTCGCGGCGCGCGTACTCCTCGACACCCAGGGGCAGTTGGAGGCTCTCGGCGAACAGGTTGGTGCCCTCGATGTACTCCCGTTCGAGGAAGTGGTGCCCCTGGGCGGTGCGGTAGCGCCCCGGCACCGGGACGCAGTCGAGACCCGCGAGGTGTTCCAGGTTCGCGTGTTCGCGGGCGAGGCGGGTGACGGCGTCGGCCCCGTCGCGGTCGAGCCCGGCGCCGGGGCGGGCCTCCTTGAGGACGACGGTGCGGCCGTCGCCCGGGCCGGTGCGGGCGAGGTAGGTGCCGCCGCCGCAGCCGAGCCGCAGGGCGCTGCGCACCCGGTAGGGGAAGTCGTCGGCGGGGGTGGCGTGCTGCGCGGCGAGGTCGTCGGCGAGGATCCGGGGCAGCGGCCGGTCCTGGGGCGGCGCGAAGACGGCGGTGCCGGGCCGCGCCGGTCCTTCGTACGGGGCGTGGCGCACGTGCAGCGGCCCGTGGCGGTGGGCGAGGGCGCCGAGCACGCGGGGCCCGGACAGGCCGTGCAGCAAGGCGGCGAGGTCGGTGAGCGTGCCGGTGAGGACGGCGTCGTCGACGGCGTAGAGGGTGATGAGCCTGCCGCAGCCGAAGCGGTCGGCGCTGTCGCCGTTGACCTCGCGGGCGGTGGTGGTGCCGCGCACGAAGTCGAAGGGGACACCGCGCTCCACGCAGTGGCCCCAGACGATCTCGACGGCCTTCTCCAGGTCCGCGAGGCCGACGGAGACGTGGACGAGCCAGCCCTCGGCGGGCAGCGTGAGGCGTGCGGGCCGCAGCTGGATCCACCAGTCGGACGCGGTCCGCCGCCAGCCGGGCGGTGCGTCGAGGCGGGCGGCCGCGAACCGGTCGGCGTCGTCGGCGAGCAGCTCGGGGCGTTCGAAGAAGTCGGGGTCGGCGAGCGAGAAGCGGTGGAAGTCCTCCGGCGTCATCATCGGCGGCGACGGCCACGACGGCGGGGGCGCGGGCGGGGCGGGCGCCGCCGGGGCGGGCCCCTGTGCCCTCACGAGGGCCTGGCCGTGAGGGCGACCGGCACCGGCGCCTTGCGCTTCTCCAGGCGCTCGCGGTCCGCGTCCGAGGCGAACCGGTCGTTGAGCAGCCGGACCGCGCGGGCCCACTCGCGCACGGTGCGCACCGGCTCCAGGACGCCGAGGACGTCCGGGTCGGCCCAGCGCTCCTTGGCGCGGGCCCAGATCGCGTGCGGGTCGTCGTGCAGGAGGTTGCCGACGGAGCCCTCGTACACGGGCATCCAGCGCACCTCGCCGTCGGGCTCGACCTGCATCACGTGGGAGCCGTCGCGCGGCAGGCGCGGGTCGGGCGGCATGACGAGGCCGAGGTTGTCGGTGGTGAAGACGCGGATGTCCGGGCCCGCGATGTCCTGGAGGCGCTGGCGGAATTCCGCGGAGACCAGGTGTTCCAGCTGCTCGTCGAACAGCAGTTCCGTCTCGCCGAATTCCACTCCGCTGCCGAGTCCGGCGGGCGCGGCGGCGTTGAAGGTGATGCTGCCAAGACGCGGGAAGCGCCGCGCCATGAGGCGTACGAAGTCCTCCAGCTCGCCTATGTTGCTGCGCAGGACCACGTATTCGGAAGTGAAATTCAGCGGTCCGGGGCCGGCGGCGGCACGGCGCGCGGCCGCCGCGTCGAGATGGCCGAGTGCCGTCAGGGCGCGGTCGAAGGATCCGGCGCGCCCGCGCACCCGGTCGTGCGTCTCCTTGCGGGCCCCGTCGACGCTGACCGTGATCTGGCTGAAGACCTCGGCGAGCCGGTCGGGCAGGGCCTCGTCGAACAGCCAGCCGCTGGTGTACAGGCAGGTGGAGACGGACGCGGCGGCGAGCTTCCCGGCGATGTCCAGGAGGTTCTTGATGAGCAGCGGCTCGCCGCCGGCGAGGGACACCACGCGGGGCTTCAGGGCGAGGAGCGCGTCGGCGACGCGCAGGCCCTCCGCGGCCGAGCGCAGGTGCCGTGCGGGCCTTCGGCCGGATTCGGAATAGCAGTGGACGCAGCGCAGCGGACACGCGTACGTGATGTCCCAGATGATGATCTCCGGGCCTTCGACACCGTCCATGGATTCCCCCAGATTCGTTCCGCAGGCGTTCGTCCGGCGTCCGGCGGCGGCCCGCCCGCGGCGCCCTTCCCCGAATGCGGTCGGCTTTTCCCCGGCCTCCGGGTGACCTCACCATGACGAATGCGACGGGGGCCGCGCTACGGGAGTTCCGCTCACCGGAACACCCGCGCGGCCCCCGTTTGCGGGAGCGGGAATTCAGTACAGGAGCATGGCCGAGCGGGCCGCCGCCTCGCGCGGCGGCATCCGGGTCAGCCTGCTCTCGATGGCCGCGGACGCGGCGGCCGTCTCGGCCGCGACCTGGGCGAGCTGCTGGCGCGCGGGCACCACGGCGGCGAGGGCCGCGACGGTGTGCCCGTCCGGCGCCCGCACGGGCACGGCGACGCAGGACACGCCCTCCTGGACCTCCTCGCGCTCCAGGAGCGGGCCGCGCGGGCCGTCGGTGAAGACCCGCCCGGCGGCCGTGTCCAGCGGGAAGCTCATGCCGTTGCGCACCGGCACCAGGCCCTCGACGCGGCCGGGCACCGAGGCCACGGTCAGGGCGAGCTCGTCGCGCAGCACGGTGAGCACGACGCTGGCGCCGGTGGCGGCGCGCAGCCGGTGCAGCGGGATGCGGGACGCGGCGCGCAGCCCCGGGTAGGGCTGCCAGGCCTGGCCGAGCCGGAAGAGCTGCGGCCCGACGGCGTAGCGGTTGCCTCTGCGTTCCACGGCGCCGAGCAGGCCGAGCTGGTCCAGGAGGCGGTGCGCGCTGCCCTTGGGCAGGGCGCAGGCGAGGGCGAGTTCGGTGAGGCCGGCCTCGCCGCCGCGGCGACGCAACGCATCGAGCAGGGCGAAGGCTCCCACGAGCACCCCCCTGCCCTGCTGAAGGGATGCTCCTTCGTCGTGCGGTGGCGCCGCCTCCCCGTCGGGCCCGCATCCCCGGCGCAGTTCCTGCCGGAGCTCCTGGCGGGGCGCCCCCCGTTTCGACGTGCCCCGCCCGCGTGCGGGCATGGCTGATGACAGTCCTGTCCCTGGCATGGTGGTTCCCCCGTTTCGCACACCCGCGGCCCCCTGGCGAGGTCGCGGGCAACTCGCCATGCTGCGGTGCGACGCGGCCGTGCCGCCAGATGAGATTGCGCCGACTACCGGCCATCCACAGCAGACCCGGGCGCCCCTGCCGTCCCACCCTTCACAGGTGCGACCGGGGGCGGTCCGGCGGCACGTCCCGGCGGCGCGAGGCGCGTACGGTGGACGCGCGGTGCGAACGTCCCGCTCATCGGGCTCCCGAGGCGCTATGAACGGGACGTATACACGGCATGTATAGTGCGCGCATGCGTCCGATAGTTATGCCGACCAGCAAGATGACGAAGACAGGGAAGAAGTTGCTTCCGCGCACCAGGTTCGGCGGTGCCGCGCTCGTCGCAGGCCTGGCCGCCACCCTCGCCCTCACCGGCTGCACCAAGCTCGACACGGTCTCCCCGAGCACCGTCCGCAAGGGCGCTGCGGATGCGAAGGGCAAAGACCGGGCGGCGTTCGGCACCGTGGACTGCCGCAAGGCCAAGTGCATCGCGCTGACCTTCGACGCGGGCCCCAGCGAGAACACCCCGCGGCTGCTGAAGATCCTCAAGAAGGAGAAGGTGCCCGCGACCTTCTTCACGCTCGGCAAGAACCACATCGAGAAGTACCCCGAGCTGGTCAAGCAGATGGACGCCGAGGGCCACGAGGTCGCGAGCCACACCTGGTCGCACAAGATCCTCACCAAGATCAAGCCCGCGGAGGCGCGGGCCGAGCTGGAGCGCCCGAACAAGGCGATCGAGAAGCTCATCGGCAAGAAGCCGACGCTGATGCGGCCCCCGCAGGGCCGCACGAACGACACCGTCAACAAGCTCTCCCGCGAACTCGGCCTGGCCGAGATCCTGTGGACGGTGACGGCGAAGGACTACACGACCGAGGACTCCGCGCTGATCGAGAAGCGCGTGCTCGAACAGTCCGGCCGCGACGGCATCATCCTGCTGCACGACATCTACAAGGGCACGGTGCCCGCGGTGCCCGGCATCATCGCCGAGCTGAAGAAGCGCGGCTACGTCTTCGTCACCGTGCCCCAGCTCCTCGCGCCGGGCAAGGCCGAGCCGGGCAAGGTCTACCGCTGACGGCCCGCCTCACCAGGTGAGGTGCAGGGCCTCCGGGGCGCGGTGGATGAGCGAGGGCCGCATGGTGACCTCGGGCGCGTCGGGGGCGATCCGCAGGCCCGGGAAGCGGCGCGTGAACAGCTCCAGGGTCAGCCGCACCTGCTCCCGGGCCAGCAGGGCCCCGGGGCAGGCGTGGGCGCCGAGGCCGAAGGCCACGTGCCGGGCGGCGGCGGGCCGGGTGATGTCGAAGACGTCGGGGCGGGGATAGCGCGCGTCGTCGCGCCCGGCCGCGCCGAACGCGACCAGGAGCTCGGCGCCCGCGGGCAGCTCGGTGCCCGCGAGCGTCGCGGGCCGCGTGGTGACGCGCCGGAACGCCTGGAGCGCGGTGTCGAAGCGGGCCGTCTCCTCGATGGCGGCCGGGATCATCCGCTCCGGCTCCTCGCACACCATCCGCCACTGGTCGGGGTTGCTCAGCAGGTGCAGGAACGCCGTGCCGATGAGGGCGGTCGTGGTCAGGTGCCCGGCGAGCAGGAAGTTGTTCAGATGGGCGACGAGCTCGGTGCGCTGGGCGAGCGTGAGCAGCCCCGGCTCGCCCTCCTCCGCGTCGTCGGCCGTGACCAGGGAGGCGACCAGCTCGCTGGTCAGGTCGTCGCGCGGGGCGGCGTACCGGTCGCGCACATAGCCGTCGAGGAGCCGCTTCACCGCGACCATGTCGTGCGCCGCCGCCAGCTGCTCCTCCTCGCTGAGGAGCCGGAACAGCAGGGCCTCGGTGCGGTGCCCGGCCCGCACCACGAGCGGCACGTGGGCCGGATCGAAGCCGAGCACGTGCCCGACCACCTCGCCCGGCAGGCGCGTGGCGTACGCCTCCATCAGCTCCACGCGCCCCTTGTCCGCGAACGCGTCGACGAGGGCCTCGGCGCGCTCGGCCACGAAGGGCAGCGCGGCCGCCACCCGGGCCGGACCGAGACCGCGCACGATCGGCGCGCGCAGCCGCTGGTGGGCGAGGCCGTCCGAGGTGACCACCACCCCGCCGCGGGGGCTGAAGCCGTCGCCGTCGGCGAGGACCGCGAGCGCCGCCGGGGAGGGCCTGGCGCTTCCGCGGACCGCGTTCGCCGACGAGAACACGTCGGGCCGCCGCAGCACCTCCCGCACGTCGGCGTCCCGCGCCACCAGCCAGGCACCGAACTCGGGCACGTAGGTGAGCCCCTTCGCACGCCGGGCGCGCGCGTACAGCGGATACGGATCGCGCGTCAACTCATCGACTCGGTCGTGCTGTTGGGGATCCATGCCTCCATGGTGACGCCCAGCACCGGCCTTCGAAACCCACCGGAGCGGCACGGGCGCGACGAAGGGCGCGCGGGGCCGTGGCTCACGCCACCGAGGTGATGCCGCGGGGCGGCGGAGCGTCGTGGTGGATCGGGGTGTGGGCGCCCGTCAGGGAGCGGCCGCCGCCTCCCCTGCGGTTCGCCACGACCTCCGCCGCGATGGACAGCGCGGTCTCCTCGGGCGTCCGCGCCCCGAGGTCGAGGCCGATCGGGGAGCGCAGCCGGGCCAGCTCCAGGTCCGTGACGCCGACCTCGCGCAGCCGCGCCGCCCGGTCCAGGTGGGTGCGGCGCGAGCCCATCGCGCCGACGTACGCGACCGGGAGGCGCAGCGCGAGACGGAGCAGCGGCACGTCGAACTTGGCGTCGTGGGTGAGCACGCACAGCACGGTGCGGCCGTCGACCTCGGTGTCCGCGAGGTACTCGTGCGGCCAGCGCACCACGATCTCGTCGGCGTCGGGAAAGCGGACGCGGGTCGCGAAGACGGGCCGCGCGTCGCACACGGTCACGTGGTAGCCGAGGAACTTGCCGACCCGGACGAGCGCCGAGGCGAAGTCGATCGCGCCGAAGACGATCATCCGGGGCGGCGGCACGGACGACTCGACCAGGACGGTGAGGGGCTGCCCGCAGCGGGAGCCGTCGGCGCCGATCTCCACGGTGCCCGTGCGCCCGGCGTCGAGCAGGGCGCGGGCCTCCCCCGCCACCGTCCGGTCCAGCTCGGGGTGGCCCCCGAGGCCGCCCTCGTGGGCGCGGGCCCCGTCGTCGCCGCGCACCAGCAGCGCGCGGCCGAGCAGCTCGTCGGGGCCCGCGGTGACCCGCGCCAGCGCCGCCGCCCCGCCCCGGGCTGCGGCGTCGAGCGCGGCGGCGAACACCGGCCGCGCGGGAGCGTCCGCCCGGACCGGTGTGATCAGGATGTCGATGACGCCGCCACAGGTCAGGCCCACGGCGAAGGCGTCCTCGTCGCTGTAGCCGAAGCGCTCGACGACGCTCTCGCCGTCCTCCAGGGCCTGCTGGCACAGCGCGTAGACGGCGCCTTCGACACAGCCGCCGGAGACCGAGCCGATCGCCGTGCCGTCACGGTCGACGGCGAGCGCGGCGCCGGGCTGCCGGGGCGCGCTGCCGCCGGTCGCCACCACGGTGGCCACCGCGAAGTCACGCCCCTGCTCGACCCACCGGTGCAGCTCCTCGGCGATGTCCAGCATGTCGGTCTCCTTGGGGTTCGCATACGTCGGGCCGGTGCGCCCCTAGTGGACGCCCAGCCAGCTCTCTATCGGGTTGAGGGCGAAGTACACGAGGAAGACCACGGTCAGGCCCCACATGAAGGCCCCGATCTCCCGTGCCTTGCCCTGGGCGACCTTGATGGCGACCCAGCTGATGACGCCCGCGGCCACACCGGTGGTGATGGTGTAGGTGAAGGGCATCAGGACCACGGTCAGGAAGACCGGGATCGCGGTGGCTCGGTCGGCCCAGTCGACGTGCCGGGCGTTCATCATCATCATCGCCCCGATGACGACGAGCGCGGCGGACGCGACCTCCTGCGGGACGATCGCGGTCACCGGCGTGAAGAACAGGCACGCGGCGAAGAACAGACCGGTGACGACCGAGGCCAGGCCCGTGCGGGCGCCCTCTCCCACGCCCGTCGCGGACTCCACGAAGACGGTCTGGCCGGAGCCGCCGGCGACGCCGCCGATCGCGCCGCCCGCGCCGTCGATGAACAGGGCCTTGGACAGGCCGGGCATGCGGCCCTTGTCGTCGGCGAGGTCGGCCTCGGTGCCGACGCCGATGATCGTGGCCATGGCGTCGAAGAAGCCCGCGAGGACCAGGGTGAAGACGATCATGCCGACCGTCATCGCGCCGACCTCGCCCCAGCCGCCGAACTCGACGTCCCCGAAGAGCGAGAAGTCGGGTGTGGAGACGGCGCCGCCGTGCAGTTCGGGAGCGCCGTTGGCCCACTGCTTCGGGTCGATGACGTCCAGCGCGTTCAGGGCGACGGCCACGACCGTGCCGGTCACGATGCCGATGAGGATCGCGCCGGGCGTCTCGCGGGCCTGGAGCATGAAGATCAGCAGCAGCGTGCCCGCGAAGAGCAGGACGGGCCACCCGGCCAGCTCACCGGTGGGACCCAGGGTGAGCGGGGTCGCCTTGCCCTGGTGGACGAAGCCGCTCTTGACCAGGCCGATGATGGCGATGAACAGGCCGATGCCCATGGTGATGCCGTGTTTGAGGGCGAGCGGGATCGCGTTCATGATCAGCTCGCGGAGCCCGGTGACCACCAGGAGCATGATCACGGCGCCGTACATCACGCACATGCCCATGGCCTGCGGCCAGGTCATCTCGGGCGCCACCTGGGAGGCGATCACCCCGGACACCGAGAGCCCGGCCGCCAGGGCGAGCGGCACCTTGCCGACGAAGCCCATGAGCAGGGTGGTGACGGCCGCGGCGAAGGCCGTCGCGGTGATGAGGGCCTTCTGCCCCATCGTGTCGCCCGCGGCGTCCTTGCCGGACAGGATCAGCGGGTTGAGCAGGACGATGTACGCCATCGCCATGAAGGTCGTGATGCCGCCGCGCACCTCACGCGCGACCGTCGATCCCCGGTGGGATATGTGGAAGTACCGGTCGAGCCAAGACCGCCCGGCGGGGACGCGCGAGCCGCGGCCCGCGTCCTCCGCGGTGGTCTTGGGCTCCAGGGACTGCTGGGTCATGGTGCCTACTCCCAAGGTTCACAGGGGCACCCGCGGAGACCGCGGGATTTGGGATGGTGACTGGCTGCACGACCCGGGGGACGGCCCGAGACGAACGGGGGCGCGCGAAGGGCGCGGGGCCGCGAGCGGCGCGGCACTTCGGGCTCCGGGCGGTGTGGGCTGAGGGAAGTGTGACGTTCCTGGGAGGCACACACCGCCCGGAGAGCGGGGGGCCGGTCAGGTTCCGGTGAGGTGCTCCGGACGGACCGGCGTCCTGTTCAGTTCGAGCCCCGTCGCGTCGCGGATGGCGGCGAGGACCGCCGGGGTCGACGACAGGGTCGGGGCCTCGCCGATGCCGCGCAGCCCGTACGGGGCGTGCTCGTCGGCGAGTTCGAGCACGTCGACCGGGATGGTCGGCGTGTCGAGGATGGTCGGGAGCAGGTAGTCCGTGAAGGACGGGTTCCTGACCTTCGCGGTCTCGGGGTCGACGACGATCTCCTCCATCACCGCGATGCCCATGCCCTGGATGGTGCCGCCCTGGATCTGGCCGAGGACGGAGAGCGGGTTGAGCGCCTTGCCGACGTCCTGCGCGCAGGCCAGTTCGATGACCTTGACGAGGCCGAGCTCGGTGTCGACCTCGACGACGGCGCGGTGCGCGGCGAAGGAGTACTGGACGTGGCCGTTGCCTTGTCCGGTGCGCAGGTCGAAGGGCTCGGTGGGCCGGTGGCGCCACTCCAGCTCGACGTCGACGGCCTCGCCCTCCAGGACGTCCACGAGGTCGGCGAGGACCTCGCCGCCGTCGGTGACGACCTTGCCGCCCTCCAGGAGGAGTTCGGCGGTGGCCCACGCCGGGTGGTACGTGCCGAACTTGGCGCGGCCCAGCTCAAGGACTCGCTCGCGCACGGCCTCGCAGGAGTTCTTGACCGCGCCGCCGGTGACGTACGTCTGCCGGGACGCGGACGTCGAGCCCGCGCTGCCCACCTGGGTGTCGGCCGGGTGGATGGTCACCTGGGTGACGCCCAGCTCGGTGCGGGCGATCTGCGCGTGCACGGTGACGCCGCCCTGGCCGACCTCGGCCATCGCGGTGTGCACGGTGACGACCGGCTCGCCCGCGACGACCTCCATGCGGACCCGGGCCGTCGAGTAGTCGTCGAAGCCCTCGGAGAAGCCGACGTTCTTGATGCCGACCGCGTAGCCGACGCCGCGGACGACGCCCTCGCCGTGCGTGGTGTTGGACAGGCCGCCGGGCAGCTGGCGCACGTCCGCGCCCTCGGTGGTCTCCCACTGGCGCTCCGGCGGCAGCGGCATCGCCTTGACCCGGCGCAGGAGTTCGGCCACCGGGGCGGGCGAGTCGACCGGCTGCCCGGTCGGCATGATCGTGCCCTGCTCCATGGCGTTGATCCTGCGGAACTCGACGGGGTCCAGGCCGAGCTTCGCGGCCAGCTTGTCCATCTGTGCCTCGTACGCGAAGCACGCCTGGACCGCGCCGAAGCCGCGCATGGCGCCGCAGGGCGGGTTGTTGGTGTAGAGCGCGATGGCCTCGATGTCCACGTCGTCGATCACGTACGGGCCGACGCTCAGCGAGGAGGCGTTGCCGACCACGGCCGGGGACGCGGAGGCGTACGCGCCGCCGTCCAGGACGATCCGGCACTTCATGTGGGTGAGCTTGCCGTCCTTGGTGGCCCCGTGCTCGTAGTGGAGCTTGGCGGGGTGGCGGTGGACGTGCCCGAAGAAGGACTCGAAGCGGTTGTAGACGATCTTGACCGGCTTGCCGGTGCGCAGCGCCAGGAGGCAGGCGTGGATCTGCATCGACAGGTCCTCGCGGCCGCCGAACGCGCCGCCGACCCCGGCGAGCGTCATCCGGACCTTCTCCTCGGGCAGGCCGAGGACCGGGGCGATCTGCTTGAGGTCCGAGTGCAGCCACTGGGTGGCCACGTACAGGTCGACGCCGCCGTCCTCGCCGGGCACGGCCAGGCCGGACTCGGGGCCGAGGAAGGCCTGGTCCTGCATGCCGAAGGTGTAGTCGCCCGTGACGATCACATCGGCCCGCCGCGCGGCCGCGGCCGCGTCGCCGCGGACGATCGGCTGGCGGTGCACGATGTTCGGGTGCGGGACGTGGCCCGCGTGGTGGTCGTCGCGCCCCTCGTGGACGAGGACCGCGCCCGGCGCCGTCGCGCTCGCCTCGTCGGTGATCACGGGCAGCTCGCGGTACTCGACCTTGATCTTGGCGGCGGCGCGGCGCGCGGTCTCGGGGTGGTCGGCGGCCACGAGGGCCACCGGCTCGCCGTGGTGGCGGACCTTGCCGTGCGCGAGGACCGGGGTGTCCTGGATCTCCAGGCCGTAGTTCTTCACGTCGGTCGGCAGGTCGTCGTGGGTGAGGACCGCGTAGACGCCCGCGGTCGCCAGGGCCTCGCCGGTGTCGATGGAGACGATCTCGGCGTGCGCGACCGGGGAGCGCAGGATCTGGCCCCACAGCATGTCCTCGTGCCACATGTCGGACGAGTACGCGAACTCACCGGTGACCTTGAGGATGCCGTCCGGGCGGAGCGTGGACTCGCCGATGCCGCCCTTGGTCTGCGAGCCCTGGGTGACGTCGGCGGGGATGCCCGTGGTGCGGGTGTCGGCCATGTCCTCAGACCTCCTGGGTCTGGCGCGCGGCGGCGAGGCGGACCGCGTCCAGGATCTTCTCGTAGCCCGTGCAGCGGCACAGGTTGCCGGAGAGGGCCTCGCGGATGTCGGCGTCCGTCGGGTCCGGGTTGCGCTCCAGCATCTCGTCGGCGGCGACGAGCAGGCCCGGAGTGCAGAAGCCGCACTGGACGGCGCCCGCGTCGATGAACGCCTGCTGGACGGGCGAGAGTTCGGCGCCCTCGCCGGCTTGGGAGTCGGCGGACCCGGCCTGCCAGCGCTTGGCCTGGTCCAGGGAGACCCCGCAGGAGCCGCTGGCGCCGGTGGCGCAACCGCCGTGCTCCGCACGCTGCTTGGCGAAGTCCGCGAGGCCCTCGACGGTGACGACCTCGCGGCCCTCCACCTGTCCGGCCGCGACCAGGCAGGCGCACACCGGCACCCCGTCGAGCCGGACGGTGCAGGAGCCGCACTCGCCCTGCTCGCAGGCGTTCTTCGAACCGGGCAGACCGAGCCGCTCGCGCAGCACGTACAGCAGGGACTCGCCCTCCCACACGTCGTCGGCTTCCTGCGGACGGCCGTTGACCGTGAAGTTGACACGCATTACGCGACTCCCTCCGTGCCGCGGCCCGCGCCGCGGTAGGACTCCCAGGTCCAGCCGAGCGTGCGGCGGGCCATGATGCCGACGGCGTGGCGGCGGTAGCTCGCCGTGCCCCGGACGTCGTCGATCGGGTTGGCGGCGCCGGAGACCAGGTCCGCGAACTGCTTGGCGACCGACGGGGTGATGATCTTCTTGCTGTCCCAGAAGCCGCCCTCGTCGAGCGCCGCGTTCAGGAAGTCCTCGGCGGCCTTCGCGCGGATCGGGGTCGGGGCGGCCGAGCCGATGCCGGTGCGCACGGTGCGGCTCGCGGGGTGCAGCGCGATGCCGAAGGCGCACACGGCGATGACCATCGCGTTGCGGGTGCCGACCTTCGAGTACTGCTGCGGGCCCTCCGCCTTCTTGATGTGCACGGCCCTGATCAGCTCGTCGGGGGCGAGCGCGTTGCGCTTCACCCCGGTGTAGAAGTCGTCGATCGGGATCAGCCGGGTGCCGCGCACGGACTCCGCCTCGACCTCGGCGCCCGCGGCGAGGAGCGCCGGATGGGCGTCACCGGCCGGGGACGCGGTGCCCAGGTTGCCGCCGACGCCGCCGCGGTTGCGGATCTGCGGGGACGCCACGGTGTGCGAGGCGAGCGCGAGGCCGGGCAGCTCGGCGCGCAGGTGCTCCATGATGTGGGTGTACGGAACGGAGGCGCCGAGCCGGACGGAGTCCTCGCCGACCTCCCACTCCCGCAGCTCACCGATGCGGTTGAGGTCCAGGAGGTACTCCGGACGCCGGTGGTCGAAGTTGATCTCGACCATGACATCGGTGCCACCCGCGATCGGCACAGCCGTGGGGTGCTCGGCCTTCGCGGCGAGCGCCTCCTCCCAGCTGGCGGGGCGAAGGAAGTCCATGAGTGGCTCTCTCTTCGTAATCGTGCGTCGTCATCGTGCTCGGTGTGCGTACGCGGTGCCGGTACGCCGTGCTGGTACGCGATGCTTCGTGACCGGTGGCGCTGCTGCTGATCGTGAACGCCGGACGCGGTCTTCCGGGGGACGCGGCCGTCCGCCTTCCGGGTGGTGGCGGCGGCGCGACAACCGAGTGGAGGCGATCGATCCGGCCACGGGGGCCGCCGGCCTCTCGACTGCTCGTTCATGTGCTGTTAACGCGGAGTGGGGCAAGTACACCGCCCGCTCCTCCCATGGGGTCAGTCACCGAAACCATGAAGGAGTTGGCTGGCCAAGCCGTGAGTCTTGTAGATTCGTATGAAGAACGGGCCCCGGTTACCTCGCGGCTTCCCCCGGGAAACCGCAAGGACGCCGCGGCCCGCGGTCCCCGGAACCCCCGGCGCGGCCGGGCACACACGAAATCGAGACAGATCGGCGGCGACGACACGATGCGGCTGCGCGCACTCCTTGACACCGACGCCCTAGGCCTCAGGCTGCTCGGCGGCGAGGACGAGCTCGACCGCACCGTCCGGGGCGTGATGACCACGGACCTGCGCGACCCCAGCCGCTATCTGGGCGGCGGCGAGCTGGTGCTCACCGGCCTGGCCTGGCGCCGGGACGCCGCCGACACGGAGCCGTTCGTACGGATCCTCGCGACCGCCGGGGTCGCGGCGCTCGCGGCGGGCGAGGCCGAGCTGGGCGACATCCCCGACGACCTCGTCGAGGCCTGCGCCCGCCACCGGCTCCCGCTCTTCGCCGTCAACGAGTCGGTGGCGTTCGCGACGATCACCGAGCACGTCGTGCGCCAGGTCTCGGGCGAGCGCGCCGGGGACCTCGCGGCCGTCGTGGACCGGCACCGGCGCCTGATGACCTCGGGCCCCGCGGGCGGCGGCCCGGACGTGGTGCTCGACCTGCTCGGCTCCGACCTGGACCTGCGCGCCTGGGTCCTGTCCCCCGCCGGGCGCGCCATCGCCGGGGCGGCCGCGGGCGCGCCCGGCCTGTCGGCCCGGGTCCGCGCGCGGCTCGCCGGGGAGCACCTGGCCGCCGCCCGCACCGGGCGGCGCGGCCCGCACCGGGTGGCCGTGGACGGGGTCACGTACTCGCTGTTCCCCATCCGCTCCAGCGGCCGGGGCAGCGCGGGCGCCTCCCGGGACGTGCGCGAGACCGTCCTGTCCGACTGGCTGCTCGCCGTCGAGGCCGACGCGGGCGACTGGCCCGAGGAGCGGCTCGACCTGCTCCAGGGCGTCACCCAGCTGATCGCCGTCGAGCGGGACCGCAGGGACGCGGCCCGCACGGTGCGCCGCCGTCTCGCGCAGGAGGTCCTCGAACTGGTCCAGACGGGTGCCGCGCCCGCCGAGATCGCCGCCCGCCTGCGGGTCGCGGCGCCGGTGCTCCTCCCCGGACTCGGCGCGGCCCCGCACTGGCAGGTCGTGGTGGCCCGCGTGGAGTGGGACGAGGTCCAGGGCGGGCCCGCGGCCGACGCCGGCGGGCGCCGGGCGGGCGAGCCCTCGGGGTCCTCGATCGACGGCGGGCGCCGCGCGGGCATCGAGAGCGGCCCGGTCGCCCAGGCGCTCCTGGAGGAGATCCTCGTCGACCCGGCGACCGCGGGCCCCGACCCGTCCGACCGGATCGCCGTCGCGCACACCGGTGACGAGGCCATCGCGCTGGTGCCGCTGCCCGCGATGTCCCCGGAGGCCGAGGGCGGCGACGCGGGCCTGCTCGCCGACGCGCTCCTCGCCGCCGTGCGCGAGCCCCTGACGGCGGGCCTCGCCGACGACGGCCGCCTCACCCTCGGCGTCAGCGCGGCCGTGCACTCCGCGGAGGGCCTGCGCGGCGCCCTGGAGGAGGCCCGGCACGCCCGCCGGGTCGCGGCCGCCCGCCCCGGCCGGGTCTGCGCCGCGGGCCACCAGGAGCTGGCCTCCCACGTGCTGCTGCTGCCGTTCGTGCCCGACGACGTGCGCCGCGCGTTCACGGCCCGCCTCCTGGATCCGCTGCGGGAGTACGACCGCCGCCACCGCGCGGAGCTCATCCCCACCCTGGAGGCGTTCCTCGACTGCGACGGCTCCTGGACGCGCTGCGCGACCCGGCTGCACCTGCACGTCAACACACTGCGCTACCGCGTGGGCCGAATCGAGCAGTTGACGGGCCGTGACCTCGCGCGCCTGGAGGACAAGCTGGATTTCTTCTTGGCATTGCGGATGAGCTGAGCCACGGGCGCGGGCGTGCGCCGGCCGACCCGGCCCAAAACCACACCATCCGCCTCCCTCAACTTTGTGAAATCCTTCACCCACCCCCTTGGCCCAACGCGCCGATCCGTGCTGAGATTCGCCCACGACTCAACAGCTCAATGGTGCGCTAGGGGAGGGCAACGTGGCGCATACCGCCATGTCTGGTACGGGAAATGGCTCAGGGCACGATCCACTCCAGACCGCGGTATGGCGGCTGCGCTCGCGCGGCTGCTGGACCGACGCCGCAGCACTGCTCGCGCCCCGGCAGGGCGCGGCCGCCGCGCTCCAGAGAACCTCGCTGCTCGTCGAGCGCTGCCTGTTCACCGGGGAGGGCTGGGCCGAGGCCGAGGACGGCCTGCGGACGGCGGAGGCCGTCGCCGACGATGACGACGCGCGCGGGGCCGCCGCCTGCGAGCGCGGCCAACTCGCCTACGCCGCGACCGTGTTGGGCGTGCGCGACCGCGCCGACGAGGCCCGTACCGCGCTCGGCCGCGCCGCCGCGCTGCTCGCGCCCGGGGCCGCCGGGCGGGCCCTGCTCGACTTCCGCCGCGGCCTGGTCGCCGAGCACCTCGCCGACTCGCCGCAGGCCGCGCGGGCCGCGTACCGGCGCGCGCACGCCGGGGCCACCGCGCACGAGGACTCCCTCCTGCTCTCCTTCACCTGGCGGCACCTCGCCGGACTCGCCCTGCGCGAGGGGGAGTTGGCCGAGGCCCGGCACGGCTTCTCCGAATCCCTGCGCCTCCGCGAGGAGTTGGGCTTCCTCGTCGGCACGGCCCCGGCCCTCGCCGCCCTCGCCGACGCCGAGCCCGAGCCCGAGGCCTCCCGCCTCCGCGCCGAAGCCACCCGCCTCTTCCGCCTCCTGGGCGGTGTCCCCTCCTGGCTGGCCCCCCAACTCACCCCACCGGCCCCGGCGGCGTAGCCCTCGCGGGGGCGCCCCGGGCCCGCCCCTTCCCGCTTCCTGGGGGCTCCGCCCCCAGACCCCCGCTCCTCAAACGCCGGAGAGGCTGAAAATTCTGCCGCAACCGGCGACAGTTCCAGCCCGTCCGGCGTTTGAGGACGAGGCGCGAAGCGCCGAAAAGGCGGGGGCACGGGGGCGGCAGCCCCCGGATCGGGAAGGGGCGGGCCTGGGGCGCACCGCGAGGGCTACGCCGGTCGGAGCCTGAGCGTCAGGATCTGGAAGGGCCGCAAGGAGAGGGAGAGCCCCGCGCCGGTGGTGGCGGCGGGCCGCAGGGGCCGCTCCAGCAGATCCGTGACCTCCGCGCGGGCGACAGCGAACGCCGAGGTCAGCACCGCCCGAGCCCGCCCGCCCCGGGACTCGTACAACCGCACCACCACATCTCCGCTCCGATCCTCCGCGAGCTTCACCGACTCCACCGTCACCCCCGGATGGTCGACCCGCACGAGCGGCGCCACGTCCCCCGCCTCCGCCACCCGCACCGGCAGGTTCAGCGCGAGGCCCTCGGCCACGGCGTCCCCGACCTCCGCCCCCGGGAGCAGGGCGTACGTGAACCGGTGCGGCCCCACGTCCGTGTCCGGGTCGGGGCTGTGCGGCGCCCGGAGCAGCGTGAGGCGCACGGTCGTGCCGAGCCCCTCGGCGTGCTCGGCACGCGTCACGTCGTGGCCGTACGTCGAGTCGTTGAGGACCGCGACCCCGTACCCGTCCTCGCCCACCCGCAGCCACCGGTGCGCGCAGATCTCGAACCGGGCCGCGTCCCAGCCGGTGTTGGCGTGCGTCGGCCGGTGCACGTGCCCGAACTGGATCTCCGCCGTGGACCGTTCGGCGTGCACGTCCAGCGGGAAGGCGGCCTTGAGCACCTTCTCCGACTCGCGCCAGTCCACGTCCGTGACCACGTCGAGGCGGCGGCTGCCCGCCGCGAGCCGCAGCTCCTGCGTGATCCGCGAGCCCTCCCCGAAGGCGCGTACGACCCGCACGGAGGCGCGCAGCGGCCCGTCCTCGACCAGCTCCACGGACTCGGCGTCCGTCAGGTCGACGTGCCGGTGACGGTAGTGCTTGTCCAGGTCCCAGGCGTCGTAGTGGGTGGGGTGGTCCGGGTGCAGCTGGAGGAGGTTGCCGCGGGATCCGGGGGCGAGGACCTCGCGGTCGTGGTCCAGGTCCCGCACGGAGGCGAGCAGCCCGTCGGCGCCGATGGTGACGCGCAGGTGCTCGTTCGTCAGGATGATCTCGGCGCCGGTCCGCGTCGCCGACGTCACCGCCACCGGGGCACGCTCCTGACCTGCGGCGGCGGTGAGGCTGCGGGTGCCGAGCGGGCCCACGTGCACCTGCGTGAGCACGCCGTCGTGCTCGACGACCTCGCTGCGCGCGTACGGCGACGCGTTCAGGACGCAGACGTCACCGGCGCCGAGGTGCCGTACCGCGTCCGCCGTGAGGGCGTCGAGCTCGGCGAGCACGCGCGCGTAGGTGTCCCGCGCCTCCCGGTGCACCCACGCGATGGACGAACCCGGCAGGATGTCGTGGAACTGGTGCAGCAGGACGGTCTTCCACAGCCGGTCGAGGGCATCGTACGGATAGGCGTACGCGGGGTCCTTGAGCGCGGCCGTCGCGCACCACAACTCGGCTTCCCTCAGGGCGTGTTCGCTGCGCCGGTTGCCGCGCTTGGTCGCCGCCTGCGTCGTGTACGTCGCCCGGTGCAGCTCCAGATACAGCTCGCCGGACCACACCGGCGCCCGCTCGCCGTACTCCTCCTCGGCCGCCGCGAAGAACGCCGAGGGCCGCTCGATCTCGACCCGGGGCGAGCCCTCCAGGGAGCGCAGCCTGCGGGCCCGCTCCAGCATCTCGCGGGTGGGCCCGCCCCCGCCGTCGCCCCAGCCGAACGGCACCAGGGAGCGGGTCGCCCGCCCCTTCTCGGCGAAGTTCCGCTCGGCGTGGGCCAGTTCGGAGCCGAGGAACTGGGAGTTGTACGTGTCCACGGGCGGGAAGTGCGTGAAGACGCGGGTGCCGTCGATGCCCTCCCACCAGAACGTGTGGTGCGGCATCTTGTTGGACTGGTTCCAGCTCAGCTTCTGGGTGAGGAACCAGCGCACGCCCGCGAGCCGCGCGAGCTGCGGGAAGGCGGCCGTGTACCCGAAGGAGTCCGGCAGCCAGATCTCCTCGGTGTCGACCCCGAACTCCTCCTGGAAGAACCGCTTCCCGTGCACGAGCTGCCGGGCCAGGGCCTCCCCGCCCGGCATGTTCGCGTCCGACTCCACCCACATCGAGCCGACGGGCGCCCACTGGCCCGCCGCCACCGCCTTCTTGATCCGCTCCCAGATGTGCGGCTGGTGCTCCTTGACCCACGCGTACTGCTGCGCCTGCGAGCAGGCGAAGACCAGCTCCGGATAGTCACGCGCGAGCGCCGTCACATTGGCGAACGTCCGGGACGCCTTGCGCACCGTCTCGCGCAGCGGCCACAGCCACGCCGAGTCGATATGCGCGTGCCCGGCAGCCGATACGCGGTGGGAGCTGGCGTGCGCGGGCCGCGCGAGCACCTCGGCCAGCTCCTCGCGCGCCGCCGCGGCGGTTGCCCGCACGTCGTGCAGATCGAGCGCGTCGAGCATGTCCTCCAGGGCGCGCAGGATCTCGTGGCGCCGCGGACGCGCCGCGTCCAGCTCGCCCATCAGCTCCGTCAGGACCTCGATGTCCAGGAGCAGATGCCAGACGGCCTCGTCGAGTACGGCCAGGTCGGCAGCGGCGAATCGGTACATCGGCCGATCGCCCGCGGTCAGGACGTCGCCGAGCCGGGTCGGCACGAAGTCGTGCAGGACCGCCGGGTTGGCCGCCGCCTCAAGCAACAGGCGCACCGGCTCGCCACCCTCGGCGGGGTCCGCGACGGGTACGTGACGGTTGCGCGGGTGAATGCCCTTGAGCGGGACCCCGGAGGCGTCGTGGACCAGGCCCTCGGCCTGGAACCCGGGCCCCTCACCGGTGAACCCCGGGTCGACGACCACCTCCACCCGCCGCCCGCGCCACGCCCGCGGCACCTCCCCTTCCATCCGGAACCAACTCGTCGACCAGGGCCTTCCCCAGGCGGTGCCGGTGTCGAAGGGCTCGTAGGCCGCCGCGAGCGCCTCGGCGACGGGCACCGGCTCGCCCGGCGCGTGCCACACGGAGAGCGCGAGCGGCACGCGGTCCGCGTACTGGGCGGGGCGGATGAACTGCCGCACCGCGCGTTCCAGGCGCTCCTCCACCAGACGTCGGTCGTCGTGCACGGCGGCTCCTCCACATGGTCGATCCCGAGTGGTACTCGGCTTCACTTCCCCTCAACCCATCGGCGCATCCGCTTCGTTGGTTGACGAATGGACATGAGTGGGCCCAAGTGGGGCGGGCATGCATCCCGTGAGCATGTTCGATGACGGACTTGTGGGCGGGGGTCATGGTCAGGTACGGGCAAGGAGGTGCCGCCATCGGTTGGGGGGCGGTTCCGGTGAGACGAGAGGACCATCAAGTCGACGGCGTGAGGGGTGAGGGCGGGCTCCAGCTGCGGCGAAGGCTGGGGCGTTCCGACCTCAGGGCGGTGTCCGAGGCCCGGGCTGCGCTGCGGGACCTGCTGCGGCGCTGGGGGCGCTCCGGCTCGTCCGACGTGGCCGAACTCCTCACCAGCGAGCTGGTCACCAACGCCTTGGTGCACACCGACCGGGACGCCGTCCTGACGGCGACGGTGGGGCCGCGGCGGCTGCGGGTCGAGGTCCGGGACTTCGTGGGACGGCGGCCGCGGATGCGGACGCCCGCGGCGGGCGACGCGACGCACGGGCGCGGCCTGATGCTCGTCCAGTCCCTCGCGGACGCGTGGGGCGTGCGGGCGCACGGCGTGGGCAAGGCGGTGTGGTTCGAACTGGACACGGACGGCCTCTAGCCCTCACGCGGCGCCCCAGGCCCACCCCTTCCCGAACCATGGGGCTCCGCCCCCTGGGACCCCCGTATCGGCGCTCCGCGCCTCGTCCTCAAGCGCCGGACGGGCTGAAAGTTCCCGGTGCGGGCCGCGGACGACATCCGGTCCGCACCGGCAACCATCCAGCCCGTCCGACGTTTGAGGACGAGCGCGCCAGCGCGATGAAGGGCGGGGTGCCAGGGGCGGCAGCCCATGGTTCGGGAAGGGGCGCCCGCGCGCGGAGCGCGCTGATGGGCACAGCGGGGCGCACCGCGAGGGGTTAGCCGAACTGCTGCTCGAGATCCTTCAGCTTGCGCTCCAGCGAGTCGAGGCGCGGAATCGTCTGCGTGTCGTCCTCGGCCGTGAGGTCGACGGTCACGGTCTCAGGACCGCCCTTGACGGCCTGGAGGGAGGGACGGGACCGTACGGGCAACTGCTCCTGCTGTGGCGGAGCCGCTATGGCAGGGTCCGCGCCGACCTGCGCGGACCCCACCGAAGGCGCCACGGCCTGGACGTCGACCCGCCGACCCCCGCGCCCGTGGTAGCCACGGCCCCGGCTGATGGCCTTCAGCTGCGCCCGCTCCAGCTTCTCCTGGTCGCGTCGGCGCGTGCGGGCCTGCTCCTTCTCGCGCCGGTCCTCGCGCACCTCCTCGACCGCCTCGTCGAGCGTGCGCACGCCTTCCAGGAGCATCAGCGACCACGCGCCGAACGTCTCCCGGGGCGCCCGCAGCCACCGTACGATCCGGATCTGCGGCAACGGCCGCGGCACGAGACCCTGCTCGCGCAGGGCGGCACGGCGGGTCTGCTTGAGGGCCCGGTCGAAGAGGACGGCCGCGGACAGGGACATCCCGGCGAAGAACTGGGGCGCGCCCGCGTGGCCGAGGCCGCGCGGCGCGTGCACCCAGTTGAACCAGGCGGCGGCCCCCGCGAACGTCCACACCAGGAGCCGCGAGCCGAGCGCCGCGTCGCCGTGGCTGGCCTCGCGCACCGCGAGCACGGAGCAGAACATGGCGGCCCCGTCGAGCCCGAACGGCACCAGGTACTCCCAGCCGCCCGACAGGTTCAGGTTCTGCCGGCCGAAGCCGACCAGGCCGTGGAAGGAGAGGGCCGCGGCGACGGCCGCGCAGCAGAAGAGGAGGACGTAGGAGGCGGTGCCGTAGAGGGCTTCCTTGCGCCTGCGGCGCTCCTCGCTGCGTTCCCACGAGTCGTCGGCGGCGGCCGCCTTCGTCTGGGCTTTCTTGCCCCGTGCGAGCACCGCCACCGCCACTGCCATGCCCAAGAGCAGGACGCCGCCGGGCAGCAGCCAGTCCAGCGATATGTCGGTCAGTCTCATCTGGGGTCCCTTGCGTCGCGGTAGGGCGTTTCGGGCGCCATAGTGACCCACGCCCGACGGCGCTCAAGGGGTTTTCCGGCAAGAGGACGCCAAGTGGGTGGCAAGGACCGCGCCACGCCGGAAATCGTTCGAACTACTGCCAGGAATATGCGAGTTGAGTTCGATTAGGCGGGCGCCCGGGGCGGCGGGACGGGCCGGAGCGCGTCAGGCAGCGGCCGCGGCGGCCAGTTTGGCGGCGCGGTCCGCGTCGCACATGCGCGGGCAGGTGACGCAGGTCTCCTCGGGCCGCAGCGTGTAGAACATGCAGCAGCTCGCGCGGTCACGGGTGGGCAGCTTCTCGCCGTTCGGCCCGGTCAGCTCGCGGAACGCGGCCGTGCCGACGTACGGCTTGGTGGCGCCGGGGAGCAGCCGCTCCAGCTCGGTGGTGGCGCGCCCCTCCTCGCCGAGGAGATGGGCGACGTACCAGATGCCCTCGACGATCTCGTCCGTCGCCATGGCCCACAGCGCGCGCCCGCGGCGGCGCATGCGCGGCCCGAAGCCGTCGAGCAGCGGTCCCAGGTGCTCGGCGACGGCGGCCCGCACCTCGGCGCGCAGCGCCTCCTCGTCCGGTACGACGGTGGCGCCGGGCAGGTCCGCCGCCGGGTCGTCGGGCAGGCAGGCGAAGGTGGTGGGGCGCACGGCCAGCTTGCCGAGCGCGCGCTGGAAGGAGACGTGCTCCACGGGATAGCGCGGCACGCGGCGGTGCAGGAACCAGGGCACGGTGATCAGCAGACAGGCGGGCCAGGCGTAGCGGTGCAGCGCGAAGCTGGCCACGACGTCGGGCCGGGCGCGCAGGCCGTAGTCCTTGAGGACCTGCGCGTCGTCCCAGGCGAGGAACTCCTCGAACTCCGGCCCGGCGGCGGCGAGCCGCGCGACGGAGACCCAGCCGTCGCCCCGGGGTGCGGGTTCGTCCTCGGCCAGCTCCTGGATCCGCAGCCCGGGGTACACCTCGGTGAGACGGGCGTAGGCGCCCGTGACGGAACTGTGGCGGGGCGCCGAGTGCCGGGCGCCGGGCTCCAGGGTGGGAAGGGACATGCGGGACCGCCGAATCACGATCGATTGCAGGTAAGCCTAACCTTACCCAACATGATCGAGGTTTCAACTGGAGTGCGGTCCGCCTAAGGTGCTTCTCGGGTGATTCGGGTCGTACGTTTCGCGTCCGGCGCGATCCCCTAGGTGCCGGGTGGGCCGCGGGAGCGCGGGAGCGGGAGGTAACAGTGGAGCGGGCCGGAGCGCGTGCGACGGGGGCCTCCGCCCACTGCGCCGTCGCGAGGGTCCCGGGGCAGGCCGGGACGGGCAGCGGGGACCGGGGCGCGCCGGGGGAGCCGCCGGAGCGCGGCGGCGTGCGGCGCAGCTCCGTGCGCGGGCAGGTCCTCGACGCCCTGCGGGCCGCGCTCGTCGACGGCGACCTAGCGCCCGGCGGGGTGTACTCGGCGCCCGCGCTCGGGGAGCGCTTCGGCGTGTCCGCGACGCCCGTGCGCGAGGCCATGCAGCAGCTCGCCCTCGAAGGCGCGGTCGAGGTCGTGCCGAACCGGGGGTTCCGGGTCCTGCGGCGCGGCGCGCGGGAGCTCGGGGAGCTGGCCGAGGTGCGGGCCCTGATAGAGGTGCCGGTGATGCTGCGGCTCGCCCGCAGCGTGCCCGCCGGACGGTGGGAGGCGCTGCGGCCGCTCGCGGAGGCGACGGTGGTGGCCGCGGCGGCCGGCGACCGGGCCCGCTACGCGGACGCGGACCGGGCCTTCCACCGGGCCCTGCTCGGGCTCTCCGGCAACGGGCAGCTCGTCCAGGTCGCCGACGACCTGCACCGGCGCTCCCAGTGGCCCCTCGTCACCGGCCCCGTCCACCCCCGCCGCGCCGACCTCGTCGCGGACGCGGCCGAGCACACGACCCTCCTGGACGCCCTGATCGCGGGCGACCTGCCGGTGGTGCACGCCTTGGTGACGGAACACTTCGCAGGCAGCTGACCCTTCGCGGGGCGCCCCTCACCCGCCCCTTCCCGATCAAGGGGGCTCCGCCCCCTTGCACCCCCGTTTGTCGGCGCTCCGCGCCTCGTCCTCACACGCCGGACGGGCTGAAAGTCCTCGGTCCGCACCGGCAACCATTCAGCCCGTCCGGCGTTTGAGGACGAGCGGGCCAGCGCGATCAAGGCCGGGGGATGTTGCGCAAGTTGGACCGGGCCATCTGGACCATGCGGCCCACCCCGCCGTCGAGGACGATCTTGCTGGCGGAGAGGGCGAAGCCGGTGACCATGTCGGAGCTGATCTTCGGGGGGATGGAGAGGGCGTTGGGGTCGGTGACGATGTCGACGAGGGCGGGCCCCTTGTGGGCGAAGGCGTCCTTGAGGGCGCCGGCGAGCTGCTTGGGCTTCTCCACGCGCACGCCGTAGGCCCCGGCCGCCCGGGCCACGGCGGCGAAGTCGGGGTTGTGGTTGGCGGTGCCGTACGAGGGCAGGCCCGCGACGAGCATCTCCAGCTCCACCATCCCCAGGGACGAGTTGTTGAAGAGGACCACCTTCACCGGCAGGTCGTACTGCACGAGCGTGAGGAAGTCGCCCATCAGCATGGAGAAGCCGCCGTCGCCCGACATGGAGACCACCTGCCGTGTGCGGTCGGTGAACTGGGCGCCGATCGCCTGCGGCAGGGCGTTCGCCATGGAGCCGTGGCTGAAGGAGCCGATGATGCGGCGCTTGCCGTTCGGGGTGAGGTAGCGGGCCGCCCAGACGTTGCACATGCCGGTGTCGACCGTGAAGATCGCGGAATCGTCCGCCAGCTCGTCGAGGACCGACGCCACGTACTCGGGGTGGATCGGCACGTGCTTCTCGACCTTGCGGGTGTAGGCCTTGATCACGCCTTCGAGCGCGTCGGCGTGCTTCTTGAGCATCTTGTCGAGGAACTTGCGGTTGGTCTTCGGCGAGATGCGCGGCGTCAGACAGCGCAGCGTCTCGCGCACGTCGCCCCAGACCGCGAGGTCGAGGCGGGACCGGCGCCCCAGGTTCTCGGGCCGCACGTCGACCTGGACGATCTTCACGTCGTCGGGCAGGAAGGCGTTGTAGGGGAAGTCGGTGCCGAGCAGGATCAGCAGGTCGCACTCGTGGGTCGCCTCGTACGCGGCGCCGTAGCCGAGCAGTCCGCTCATGCCCACGTCGTACGGGTTGTCGTACTGGATCCACTCCTTGCCGCGCAGGGCGTGCCCGACGGGGGCCTTGAGCTTCTCGGCGAAGGCCATGACCTCGGCGTGCGCCCCCGCGGTGCCGCTGCCGCAGAAGAGCGTGACCTTGTCCGCCTCGTCGATCATCGCGGCGAACTCGTCGATCTCGGCGTCGCCGGGGCGCACCGAGGGTCGCGAGGTGACCAGGGCCGTCTCGGCGGCCTTGTCCGGGGCGGGCTCGGAGGCGATGTCGCCGGGCAGCGAGACGACGCTGACGCCGGACTGTCCCACGGCGTGCTGGATGGCGGTCTGGAGCAGGCGCGGCATCTGCTGCGGGTTGGAGATCAGTTCGCTGTAGTGACTGCACTCGCGGAACAGCTGGTCGGGGTGGGTCTCCTGGAAGTAGCCGAGGCCGATCTCGGAGGAGGGGATGTGGGAGGCCAGGGCGAGCACCGGGGCCATGGAGCGGTGGGCGTCGTAGAGGCCGTTGATGAGGTGGAGGTTGCCGGGGCCGCAGGAGCCCGCGCAGCCGGCGAGGGTGCCGGTGATCTGGGCCTCCGCGCCGGCCGCGAAGGCGGCGGTCTCCTCGTGCCGCACCTGGATCCAGTCGATCCGCGGGGTGCGCCGGATCGCGTCCACGACGGGATTGAGGCTGTCGCCGACCACTCCGTAGAGCCGCTTGACCCCGGCGCGGACGAGGATGTCGACGAACTGCTCGGCGACGTTCTGCTTGGCCATGTGTTCATGCACCCCTTCGGTCGCTATGGGTCCATGAATTCACAGGGGACGCGCTCACGCCTCCCAAACGGCTGCGGCCGTGCGGTCGTCGGCGTATCCCTTGACCCGTACTTGGGTGTCGGCGAGGAAGGCGGCGAGGCCGGGCGGCCCGCCCTCGGCCCACCGGCGGGTGAGGTGCCGGGACAGCTCGGGCTCGCCGCGCAGCGGTTCGGCGAGGCCGCCGGTGCACAGCAGCAGCGTGTCACCCGGGCGGGCGACGGAGGCGCGGAAGCGGAAGGGGTCGCGGGGCGGCGCGGGCGCCGGTTCGTACGGGCTCGGGGGCGTGGTGATGCCCAGGTCCATGGTGAGCCGGTCGCCCTCGGGGGTCTCGGCGGGCGGCGAGCCGAAGCCGACGACGGCGGCGCCCGTGGTGGTGGCGACGCGCGGTTCGATGTCCTGCCACTCGCCGCCGCGCAGCCGGAACAGGCCGCCGGAGCCGACGCCGAAGAACACCCGGGTGCGGCAGCTCGGGTCGGCGGGCAGCAGCAGACAGCGCAGGGACGCCGTGTACTCCTCCGGTTCGAGCCCGAGGTCGGCGGCGCGGGCGCGCAGCTTGCCGAGGCTGCGGTCGGTGAGCCGGTGCAGGCCCGACTTCAGGTCGCCGCGCCGCGCGGCCTTGATGTCCTGGGCGAGCCGGGCGTGGCTGCGGCCCACGGCCCGGCCGATCCAGGCGCAGGCGTCGGCCGCCGCGCGGTGGGCGCCCGCCGTGGCGCGGGCGCCGGTGGCCATGGCGATTAGGACGAGGGCGTCCTCGCCGGTTCCGAAGCGGGCGGTGAGCAGCGCGTCCCGGCGCGGCTCGGCCCGGTACCGGGCGGAGTCCCCGCGTACGGAGGCCGCGCGCAGCGTGCTGGCGCCGTACCGGGCGCCGTCGAGCACGGTGTCGGCGACGAGGCTGCCGAGGTCGTCCGGGTCGGCGGCGGGCAGCCCGGTCGGCTCGGCTTCGTAGGTCGGGGGCCCGTCCCCCACGTACGCCCTGGCGGGGAGCTCCGGGGCCTCGCCGACGGGCCCCTGCCCCTCCGGCTCCGCCGGGGTCTTCGGGGGGTGGGAGGCCGCGGCGGTCGCGGCGCTGCTCTCCGTGGAGGGCCGCGTGGGCGGCGCGACGGGCCGCTCGGGCGCGGAGGGGAAGGTGACCGGGCCGGAGGGGGTGGCGGGCGTCCACGGGGCGGGGACGCGGTAGGTGGGGGGCGCGGGGGGATCCGTGCGGCGGTCCGTGGGCGGATGCGTGGGTGGAGGTGCCGCGGGGGGATCGGTGCGGGGTTCCGTACGGCGGTCCGTGGGCGGATGCGCCGCGGGGGAATCGGTGCGGCGGTCCGTGCGGGGTTCCGTACGGCGGTCCGTACGGCTGTCAGCGGGCGGAGGTGCCGCGGGGGGCGCCGGAGAGGGCGGGCGGCGGGGTGCCGGGGTGCTGGCGGGGGGAGTCGCCGGGCGGCGCGGTGGTGCGACGCCGGGGGGCCAGGCGGGGGCCGGGGGCCCGGCGCCCGGGGTGCCGGGCGTGGTGGGGGGTGCGGGAGGCGGGGGCCCCGGGCTCGGCGCCTGGGGTTGCGGGCGCGACTCCCCTCGCGGCTCGCGCAGGGGCTCCTCCCGCGGCTCGCGCAGGGGCTCTCTCTGCGGCTCACGCAGAAGCTCGCTCCGCGACTCGCGCGGGGACTCCCCCTGCGGCTCGCCCCACGGCTCCCCTCGCGACTCCCCCGCCGGAACCTCCCGTTGCCCGGGAACGTCGTACGGCTTCGCTCCCCCGCCCGCGTCGGGCGGCCTCGCGGGGGCGGGCGGCGGCGTGGGCGCGTCGTCGTCGGGGCCCACCCGGGGCGCGCTGCCCGCGGCGTACGCGGTGGTGTCCCTCGGCGGCGGCTCCCCCGCCGCCGGGGCGAAGGGGCCGCCCCGGGAACCGGCCGTGGGCTTCGCCGCGAACGTGCCCCCGAGGGCCGGGCCCCCGGGTCCCGCGCGGTGCTCCGCGGTGCCGGACGCGGCGGGCGGGCCGTCGCCCGCCTCCTCGCCCACCGTCCCCGCCGCCGAGGCGAACCGGTCGTCCAGGGAATCGGCCGCGGCCGCGGGCCCCGTGTCGTCCTTCGCCTCGTCGTACAACTGCGCCCACCAGTCGGCCTCCTGACCGGTGCGCCTCTCCCCCTGCTGGCTCATGCCCCTATTGTCCACAGCACAGGCCGTACGAAAACGGTGCATCCGGAAATTCCCACCGGGGCCGACGGGGGCGGCGGGCGGTGGCGCGGGGTGCCGGGCGGGCCCACCCCCCACGGGAGGACCGCCCGGCGAGGAGGCCACCCTGGCAGAGCGGCGGGTGGTGCGGTGATGATGTTCGCGGCGGGTTCACGCCGTGGCCGGTTTCCGCCAGCCACGGGCAGAACGGCAGGGCCGCGCCGGAACGATCGGGGAGGGAGCCGCCGCATGCTGGCCGCTATTGGTCTGGACGAGACGCACGAGGCGGCGTACCGCGCGCTGGTGTCGGTCGGGGCGGCCGACGTGCCGGACCTGGCGCGCCGCCTCACGCTCGCCGAGCCGGACACGGAGCGGGCGCTGCGCCGGCTCGAACGGCACGGGCTCGCCGCGCAGGCGTCGGGCCGGGCCGGGCGCTGGGTGGCGGCGCCGCCCGGCGTGGCCCTGGGCGCGCTGCTCACCCAGCGGCGGCACGAGCTGGAGCAGGCGGAGCTGGCGGCGACCCTGCTCACCGAGGAGTACCGGGGCAGGGCGGCCGAGCCCACCGTGCACGACCTGGTCGAGGTGGTGACGGGCGCGGCCGCTGTCTCGCAGCGCTTCCTCCAGCTCCAGCTCGGCGCGAGCCGCGAGGTGTGCGCCCTGGTGACGGGCCGGCCGGTCGCGGTGACCGGCCTGGAGAACGACGCGGAGGAACAGGCGGCGAGCCGGGGCGTCGCCTACCGCGTGGTGGTGGAGCGCGCGGTCCTCGCCGCGCCGACGGGCCTGACCGAGATCGCGGAGGCGATGGGGCGGGCCGAGCGGGTGCGGGTCGTGGACCGCGTGCCGACGAAGCTGGTGATCGCGGACGGGTCGCTCGCGATGGTGCCGCTGACCACGCGGACGGCGGAGCCCGCGGCCCTCGTGGTGCACGCGAGCGGGCTCCTGGAGTCCCTCACGGGCCTGTTCGAGGCGGTGTGGCGGGGCGCGCTGCCGCTGCGGCTCGGCGAGGGCGGCGCGGTGCGCGAGGCCGCGGACGGCCCCGACGGCACGGACCTGGAGGTCCTGTCGCTGCTGCTCGCCGGGATGACGGACGCGAGCGTGGCGAAGCAGCTGGACCTCGGCCTGCGCACCGTGCAGCGCCGGGTCAAGCGGCTGATGGAGCTGACGGGCGTCACGACCCGGCTCCAGCTGGGCTGGCACGCCTACGAACGGGGCTGGGTGGCCCGGGAGGCGGGCGCCCCGGGACCGGCCCGCGGCTAGGCGCCGACGCGGGCGCCGGGACTAACGCGACCTGCGGTTTCGCGGCCGCTCCTGCACCCTGGGCAGATGGGAGCGTGGGAGCTCACGCTGGTCGGCGTGGTGATGCTGCTCGGTCTGTGCGGCGTCCTCGTACCCGGCGTGCCCGGCTCGTGGCTGGTGTGGGCCGGGGTGCTGTGGTGGGCGCTCCAGGACCCGCACGGCCTGGCCTGGGGCGTCCTGGTGGGCGCGACCCTGGTGCTCCTGCTGTCCCGGGCGGTCCGCTGGCAGCTGCCGCCCCGGCGCCTGCGCGAGTCCGGGGCGGGCCACCGCACGGCCGCGTACGCGGGGGCCGGGGCGCTGCTCGGGTTCTGCCTGCTGCCCGTGCTCGGCGCCGCGCCCGGGTTCGTGGGCGGGATGTATCTGGCGGAGCGGCTGCGGCTCGGCGGACACGGCGAGGCCGTGACGGCGGTGCGCACGGCCCTGCGGGCGGGTGGCTGGAACGTGTTCGTGGAACTGTACGCGTGTCTGCTGATCGTGGGGGCGTGGGTGGGCGCGGTGCTGGCCAGGGGATGACGGGGCGGCGCCGCCGAGCGCCGCGGGTTCCGTGCGCGGGGCCCCGGGGGCAGCCCCCGGGGCCCCGCGCCCGTGACGTGGGCCGACGCACCGGTGCGCGCACCGGATCCGCGTGCCAGCCTCACCCCATGACCGAATTCAGCGCGGCCGAGCGCGCGTACCTGAAGTCCCAGCGTCTGGGCAGGCTCGCCACCGTCGACCCGAACGGGCAGCCGCAGGCCAACCCCGTCGGCTTCTTCCCACAGGACGACGGCACGATCCTCATCGGCGGCTACGCGATGGGCACCACGAAGAAGTGGCGCAACCTCCAGGCCAATCCGAAGGTGGCGCTGGTCGTGGACGACATCGTGAGCGAACACCCGTGGCGGGTCCGCGGCGTGGACGTGCGCGGCGAGGCGGAGCTGCTCACCGGCCCGCACGAGCTGGGGCCGGGGCTGAGCGAGGAGCTGATCCGCATCCGCCCGCAGCGCATCCACAGCTGGGGCCTGGAGGAGGAGGCGGGGTGACGGCGGGCCAGGAGGCGGGCGGCGCGGAGGGGACGGGCGGCGCGGCGCGGAGGGCACAGGCGGCGCGGCGGTGGAGGCGGGCGGTGACGGCGTTGACACCGAAGGACAGGGGAGCTTAGGTATGCCTTACCTAACTAGCGAGCCCTTCGGGGCTTCGCTCGGCCCAGAAGGGTGCCCGCACCCATGCGTACGCGTACCCGTGCCCTCCTGCCCGTCGCCCCGCTCATGGCCGCCGCGCTCACCGTCGGCCTCGCGGGCTCGGCGTCCGCCGCCGACGTCATCGCGAAAAGAACCGTCACCGACGGCGGCAAGACCTACCGCCTCGCCCTGACGGGGCCGAACACCGCGGCGGCCGGGGGCGTCAACGTCACCGTGTCCGGCACCGGTTACAACACCGCGCAGGGCGTCTACGTCGGCCTGTGCGCCGTCGAGGGCGCGCCCGGCGCCAACAAGCCGACCCCCTGTCTCGGCGGCCAGGACCAGTCCGGCACCACCGGCGCCTCGCACTGGGTGTCCAACGCGGGCGGCGGCACCGTGCCCAACAGCTCCCGCTTCGGCGCGAACGGCGGCTTCTCGGTGAAGGTCCACGTGAAGGCCGACCTCGGCGGCGGCAAGGTCTGCGGCGAGACCGTGGAGTGCGCGATCGTGACCCGCGCCGACCACACCGACTCCGGCGACCGCAAGTACGACGTACACATCCCCATCACCTTCCAGTAGCCGGGGCCGCTGCCGCCATGAGACGCCACCTTTCCCTGACCGCGGCGGCGGCGACCCTCGCCGCGCTCACCGCGGGGTTCGCACCGGCCGACGACGGCGCGAACCCCCCGGCGGGCGGGCCCGGTTACCACCGCGCAGCCGACTTCACCACGGCGGGCAAACCCCTCGACATCGCGCTCCACCCCGACTCCGGCAAGCTCTACGTCGGCTCCGACGACGACACCGGCACGGCGGACGTCAACGAGACGGGCCTGTGCGTCCTGGACCGCGCCGACGGCACCGTACGCGGCCGCACCGCCGAGGCGCCCGGCGCCACGGGCGCCCTCGGCGCGGTGGCCGTGCGCCGCATCGCGGGGCCGCTGCCCGGCGACGGCGTCGTCTTCCACTACCCGCTCAAGGGCCTCGGCACGGCCAGGGGCGGCGACCCGCGGGCACGCGGCGTCTGGCTGCCCGGCGCCAAGGTGACGGACGTCGGGCCCGGCGTCGCCGCCGGTACGACGCTGGTCGCGCAGGGCACGGCCCTCACCGAGGTCGACACCGCCACCGGCGCGGTCCGGCGGACGGTGACCCTCGCGGGCGGCGGGAGGTTCGCCGTCGACGCGCGCCGCGAGGCGGTGTGGTCGGCGGACCTGGCGAACAACCGCCTCTACCGCGTCGACACCGGCTCCTTCACGGTGACCAGGACCGTCGAACTCCCCGTCACCGAGGGGGTGGAGGGCTTCACCGCCGTCGACCCTGGCACGGGCGCGGTGTGGGTGGGACGCCAGGACAAGATCATGGTGTTCGGCGCGGACGGCACCCCGCGCACCACCCTCACCGGCACCGACCTCGCCACGGACGTCGCCTTCGACGGCGGCCGCGCGTACGTCGCCCGGCAGGACGTCGGCGACCCGGACGCGCCCGACTACGACGGCCGGGGCTCCCTGACGGTCCTCGACACCCGCACCCTGAAGCCCTCGGCGAAGCCGGTGCCGCTGCAGGGCAACGTCGCCCAACTGGGCGCCGCCGCCGTCGCGGTGGCGCCGGGCGGCGCGGAGGTCTTCGTCACCAGCCCCGCCCAGGGCCGCGTCACCCGGATCGTCCCCTCGACTCCGCCGCGCGTCACGCGGTCACCGCAGGACGTCACGGCGGAGGACGGCGCCGAGGTGACGCTCACGGCCCGCGCCGAAGGCTCCCCCGCGCCGGTCGCGCGCTGGCAGCGCAGCACCGACGGCGGCCGCTCCTGGCGCGCCGCCGCGGACGCCGCCGGTCCCCCGAAGGCCTCGTACACCTTCACGGCCCGCGCGGCCCAGGACGGCCACCGCTTCCGCGCGGAGTTCACCAGCGACGCGGGCACCGCGCACACGGAGCCCGCGACCCTGACGGTCGAGGGCGCGCGACCGGGCGACGGCCCAGGTGACGAACCGAGTGACGAAGCGAGTGACGAACCGGACGGCGGCGGCCCGGACTCCGGGACCACCGGCGGATCCGGAAACGGTGCCGGGCCCGGTTCCGGAAGCGGGACGGGCGGCGGATCCGGCAGCGGCTCGGTCGGCGGCTCCGGCACCGCCTCCCCCACCGGCGGCAGCCTCGCCTCCACCGGCGTGGCGGTGACGTCGGCCGCGGCCCTGGCGGCGGCCCTCGTCGCGACGGGCTGGTACGCGCGGCGCCGCGCCGGACGGACCCGGCTCAGCCGGTGACCGACGGCTCGGTCGGTCCCGACGGCCCGGACAGCGCGGACGACCCGGACGACCCGGGCGACCCTGACGACTCCGCACGCGCCTGCGCCCGCAGGTGCCGTACCGCGTACGACCGCCAGGGCCGCCACGCGTCGTCCACCCGCTCGCCGGGCAGGGCCACGTCCGGGTCGCCGAGGGCCCGCATGCGGATGACGGCCGCCGCCGTCGCGTCCACGCCGTCCACGGCGCGCAGCCGCCGCTCGGCGTCGTCGCGGTCGGTGCCCGCGTCCAGGCGTACGACGCCCTCGGCGAGCGCGGCCGCCAGCGGCAGCCGGTCGGCCAGGGCCGCGGGCTCGGGGAAGACGTGCGTGAGGCCGCCGCAGGGGGACGGCAGCGGCGTGCCGTACTCCGTCACGAGCCGCGCGGCGGCCTCCCGGCCCACGGCCGCGCGGATCGCGAACTCCTCGGGGTCCGCGGCACCGGGCGAGCGCAGCCCGGGCCGGGCGCGCACGAGCGGCGCCAGGCGGGGGTGCGTGCCGAGGCGGTCGTCGACGGCGTACGGATCGGCGTCCAGGTCGAACAGGCCGCGCAGCCGCTGGACGGCCGTGGTCAGGTCCCGCAGGTCCGTGAGGTGCAGCCGGGCCTCCAGCCAGCCGCTCCGCCCGGCGTCGCCGCGCCTGCGCGGGTCGCGCTCCTCGACGGCCACGATGCCCGAGGCGTGCGGGAGGCGCAGCGTGCGCCGGTAGGTGCGGGTGCCGCGCTCGCCCTGTACGTCCTCCACGCCGGGCAGCGCCTCGTCGGCGAGCAGGTCGAAGGCGGCGACGGCCTGGTAGGGCCCGCGGTAGGCGAGGCGCAGCGGGATGCCCGCGGCGGGCGTGGCCCGGCCGCCGCCCCGCTTGGGCGCGGCGGCGCGCAGCGCGGTGGGCGTCAGCTCGTACACGGCGCGGATGGTGTCGTTGAACTGCCGCACGCTGGCGAAGCCCGCCGCGAACGCGATCTCCGTGACCGGCAGGTCGGTGGTCTGCAGGAGCACGCGCGCGGTGTGCGCGCGCTGCGCCCGGGCGAGCGCGACGGGGCCCGCGCCCACCTCGGCGGTGAGCTGGCGCTGCACCTGCCGGGCGCTGTACCCGAGTCGCACCGCGAGCCCGCCGACGCCCTCGCGGTCCACGACGCCGTCGCCGATCATCCGCATGGCGCGGCCCACGACGTCCGCGCGCACGTTCCACTCCGCGGACCCCGGCACGGCGTCCGGGCGGCACCGCCGGCAGGCCCGGAAGCCCTGGCTCTGCGCGGCGGCCGCCGTCGGATAGAACTTCACGTTCTGCCGCTTGGGCGTCACGGCGGGACAGCTCGGCCTGCAGTAGATCCCCGTCGTGGACACGGCGAAGAAGAACTCCCCGTCGAACCGGGCATCGCGGCTGCGGACGGCTTCGTACCTGGTGTCGAGATCGTTCACCCCTCCAGTGTGGGTGGCCCCAGGCGCCACAGCTAGCGGAAATCGGACACGGAGCCCCCGTGCCCACGGCCCGTGGGCACGCCCCGTGGGCACGGCCCCGGGTGCCGAAGCCCCGGCTGCCGGGCGACCGGACGACCTGGGCCGCTCCGAGGCACCCCCGAGGGGCACCCCGGAGCAGGCCCGGGCGGCCGCTAGCGCAACCGCCCCCGCTTGGCCTCCATCGCGGCCTTGCCCTCGGCCCCGCGCCGCCGCCACTCCCGCCGCATCTCCGCCCGGACCCGCGCGTCCGTCTTCGCGACGATCCGCTGGTTCTCGCGCAGCAGCTTCCGGTAGCTGTCGAGCCGCCGCTGGTGCAGCGAGCCGTCCTCCAGGGCGGCGAGCACCGCGCAGCCGGGCTCCGCGACGTGCGCGCAGTCCTGGAAGCGGCAGTCCTCGGCCAGCTCCTCGATCTCGGCGAAGACCTGCCCGACGCCGCTGCCCGCCTCCCACAGGCCGACGCCGCGCAGCCCCGGCGTGTCGATGAGCACGCCGCCGCCGGGCAGCGGGATGAGGTTGCGGGTGGTGGTGGTGTGCCGCCCCTTGCCGTCGACGTCGCGGACGGCCTGTACGTCCATGACGTCCGCGCCCACGAGGGCGTTGGCGAGGGTCGACTTGCCCGCGCCGGACTGCCCGAGCAGGACGGAGGTGCCGCCGGAGACGACGGCGGCGAGCACGTCGACGCCGTCCCCGTGCGCCGCGCTGACGGCGAGGACCGGCACGCCGGGCGCGGCGGTCTCCACGTCCTGCACGAGGTGGGCGAGCGATGCCGCGTCGGGGACGAGGTCGGCCTTGGTGAGCACGACGACGGGCTGCGCGCCGGACTCCCAGCCGAGCGCGAGGAACCGCTCGACGCGCCCGAGGTCAAGCTCAGCGGCCAGGGACACGGCGATGACCGCGTGGTCGACGTTGGCGGCGAGGATCTGCCCCTCGGACCGCTTGGACGAGGTGGACCGCACGAACGAGGTGCGCCGCGGCAGATAGTCGCGCACGTACCGCGGGTCGCCGCCGGGCGCGTCCACGGCCGCCCAGTCACCGGTGCAGATGACCCGCAGCGGGTCGTGCGGCGTGACGTACGTGGTGTCGGCCCGGACGACCCCCTCCTCGGTGACGACCAGGTCGCAGCTGCCCCGGTCGACCCGGATCACCCGGCCGGGCAGCAGCCCGCGCTCCGCGTACGGGGCGAAGGCGGCCTCCCAGTCCTCGTCCCAGCCGTACGCGGCCAGCGCGTGGGCACCGGCGGCCGGGAAGGAGGAGGCGGAGGAGAAGGAAGAAGAAGACGAAGACAAGGGGAGAACCCTTCACAAGGGCGGCCCCGGCCCGCGCACGACGGCGCGAAGAAAGACGCAGAGAGATCGGTCAGCCGGAGACCACGGAGGTGGATGTGATGACGAACGTCCGAACGCGGGCAGCACCCATCGCAACGACAGCCATTGGTCACACCTCCACTCACGACTCGACCGACGGCGGCGACACACGCCGCCGGGGAACGCTCAGGACTCTAGCCCCGCCCACCAAAACCACGCCACCCCTTTTCCCGCCCGCCCCGGGCCGTCCCAGGGCTCGCACGCGCACTCGTCCCCGGGCCCGCACCCGGGCTTCGCCCCCGCACCCGTCGTCGGCCCGTCCGTCACCCACCCGCCCCCACCCCGCCACCCACCCGTCACCACCCCCCGCCCCGTCCAAGCGTCCCGGCAGAAATCCAACAACGCCCGGGGCGAAATGATTGAGTGGGCCCGGTCCGGCGCGTTCTGATGGGGGGATGGAGCTCCCTTACCACGAGGACGTGTCCCCCGGTACCGGCGGTCTGCCGCCCCGTGCGTGGTACGCGGGGTCGGACGCCGCCGTGCTCTCGCTGAACGGAAGCTGGCGGTTCCGCCTCTCGCCCGGGGCCGCGGACGAGGACGAGTCGTTCGCCGCCGACGGGTTCGACGCGGCGGCCTGGGACGAGGTCGTGGTGCCCGGCCACTGGGTGCTGCAGGGCCACGGCTCGCCGATCTACACCAATCAGATGTATCCGTTTCCCGTGGACCCGCCGCGGGTGCCGACCGAGAATCCGACGGGTGACCACCTGCGCGGCTTCGACCTGCCCGAGGACTGGCCCGCGGACGGCGAGGTGACGCTGCGCTTCGACGGGGTCGACTCCTGTGCGCGGGTGTGGCTCAACGGCTCGCTCCTCGGCGACTTCAAGGGGTCGCGCCTGCCGCACGAGTTCGCGGTGGGGGCCCTGCTGCGGCCCCGCGACAACGTGCTCGCCGTGCGGGTGCACCAGTGGTCGTCGGGGTCGTACCTGGAGGACCAGGACCAGTGGTGGCTGCCGGGCGTCTTCCGGGACGTGACGCTGCTGCACCGGCCCGAGGGCGCCGTGCGCGACCACTTCACGCACGCGTCGTACGACCACCGCGACAGGACGGGCACGCTCCGCGTGGAGTCCGACGTGCCGGGGCGCGTGACCGTGCCGGAGCTCGGCGTCGACGTCGCCACCGGCGAGAGCGTGACCGTGGCCGTGGAGCCGTGGTCGGCGGAGCGGCCGCGCCTGTACGACGGGGTCCTCACCACGCCGGGCGAGCGGGTGCCGCTGCGCATCGGGTTCCGCACGGTCGCCCTCCGGGACGGGCTGATCACCGTCAACGGCCGGCCGGTGCTGTTCCGCGGCGTGAACCGGCACGAGTTCCACCCGGAGACCGGCCGCGCCGTCGACCTCGACACGATGCGCGCCGACGTCCGGCTGATGAAGCAGCACAACATCAACGCCGTCCGCACCGCCCACTACCCGCCGCACCCCGCCTTCCTCGACCTGTGCGACGAGCTCGGCCTGTGGGTCATCGACGAGTGCGACCTGGAGACGCACGGCTTCACGATGCGGCAGTGGCGCGGCAATCCCGTCGACGACGAGCGCTGGACCCCGGCGCTCCTGGACCGCGCGGCCCGCACCGTCGAGCGCGACAAGAACCACCCGTCGGTCGTCATCTGGTCGCTCGGCAACGAGTGCGGCACCGGGCGCGGCCTGACCGCCATGGCCGAGTGGATCCGCGGCCGCGACCCGGGGCGCCTGCTGCACTACGAGGGCGACCCGTCGTGCGCGGACACCGACATGTACTCGCGCATGTACGCCGACCACGCCGAGGTCGAGCGGATCGGCCGCCGTGAGGACGGCGGCCCGGGGGCGCGCCGCGAACTGCCCTTCATCCTGTGCGAGTACGCGCACGCGATGGGCAACGGCCCCGGCGGACTGAGCGACTACCAGCGCCTCTTCGAGACGTACGAGCGGCTGCAGGGCGGGTTCGTGTGGGAGTGGGCCGACCACGGCCTGAAGCACCCCGCGTTCGGCTACGCCTACGGCGGTGACTTCGGCGAGGAGCTGCACGACGGGAACTTCGTCTGCGACGGCCTGTGCTTCCCCGACCGCAGGCCCTCGCCGGGCCTCATCGAGTACAAGCGGGTGATCCAGCCGGTGCGGTTCGCGTACGACGCGGACACCGGCACGGTCCGGGTGACCAACCTGTACGACTTCGCGGACCTGGCCGAGCTGTCCTTCGAGTGGACGTACCACTGCGACCGCGCGGACGACGAGGTCCGGTCGGTCTCCGGGCCGCTGGACGTGCCGCCGGACCTCGGGCCCGGCGAGAGCGTCGAGCTGAAGCTGCCCGATCCGCCCGCCGCCGCGCGGGACGCCGAGACCTGGCTGCACCTGTCGGCCCTCGTCTGCGAGGAGACCAACTGGACGGCCCTGGACCACGCGGTGGCGTTCGCCGACTTCCCCGTCACCGCGCGCCCGCCCGTGCCGGTCGCCACCGGGGAGCGGCCCCGCCGCCGCGGCTACGACCTCACCCTCGGGCCCGGCCGCTTCGACGTCCGCACCGGCGAGCTGCGCGGCATCGGCGACGTCACGCTGACGTCCCCGCCCCGCCTGGACGTGTGGCGGGCGCCCACCGACAACGACGACGGCGCGCCGTGGCAGCCCGACACCCGCTACGGCCCGCTCTGGCGCACGCTCGGCCTGCACCGCGTGCAGCACCGGCTCGACGACCTCGACGTGACGCGGGACGCGCTGACCGTGCGCACCCGCGTGGCGCCCGCCGCCCGCGACCTCGCGCTGCGCACCGTCTACCGCTGGACCTCCGACGGCACCGCCCTGCGCCTGACGGTCTCGGTGACGCCGGAGGGCGACTGGGAGGTGCCGCTGCCCCGGCTCGGCGTACGGCTCGGGCTTCCCTCCGGGTACGGCAGCGCCCGCTGGTTCGGCGGCGACGGCGAGGCGTACCCGGACACCCGGGCGGCCTCCCGCCTCGGCTGGTGGGTCTCGTCGGTGGAGCGGATGCAGACGCCGTATCTGCGGCCGCAGGAGAACGGGGCCCGCGCGGACGTGCGCTGGGCGGAGCTGCGCACGGGCTTCGACGGGCCGGGGGTGCGGATCGTGGGCGACCCGGCGTTCTGGTTCACGGCGCGCCCGTGGTCCACCGAGGAGCTGGACGCCGCCGCGCACCGCACCGACCTCGTGCCCAGCGACACGGTGTGGGTCCATCTGGACCACGGCCAGCGCGGCATCGGCAGCCAGTCGTGCGGGCCCGGCGTGCTGCCGCAGTACGAACTGCGCCCGGCCTTCGCGGAGTTCGCCCTCACCTTCTCGGCGGCCAAACCGGTCCGGTGAGAGGCGCCCTTCCCGACGGCGTCCGCTCCCCTCAGGGTGTGTCCGCCTCCTTCGAGGTGGTGTCCGCCTCCTTGAAGGAGGTGTCCGTTTCCTTCAAGACCGGGCGCGGGCGCCCCTCCTACGCTCCCGATATGAACAGCGACAGCAGCAGCACACCCCGCGTCACGCCCCGGCTCGACCTGATCGGCATCGTCACCTCCGACATGGCGGCCTCGCTCGCCTTCTACCGCCGCCTCGGCCTCGTCTTCGCCCCCGGCTCCGAGGAGTCGCCGCACGTGGAGACCACCCTGCCGAACGGTCTGCGGGTGGCCTTCGACACGGAGGCCACCATCCGGTCGTTCCTGCCCGACTGGCGGCCCCCGGCCGGGTCCGGGCGGCTCGGGCTCGCCTTCCACTGCGGCACGGCCGAGGGCGTGGACGCGGTGCACGAAGAGCTGGTGGCCGCCGGGTACCGCTCGGAGGCCAAGCCGTTCGACGCCCCGTGGGGGCAGCGGTACGCGGTGGTGCTCGACCCGGACGGGAACGGGGTCGATCTGTTCGCGTGATCGCGGGCGGGCGCTCCCCCACCGCCCCGCTCCCCACCGCCCGACTCCCCCGCTACCCGTCGGCGCGCAGCAGCAGGCCGAGCGGCACCCCCGTCAACTCCTTGACGTCGCGCGCCAGATGGGCCTGGTCGGCGAAGCCCGCGACGGCGGCGGTCTCGGCCCGGCCGAGGCCGCCGCGGGCCAGCGCGAGCGCCCGCTGGAGGCGCAGCACGCGGGCCAGCGTCTTGGGGCCGTAGCCGAAGGCGGGCAGCGCGCGGCGGTGCAGCTGCCGGGCGCCGAGCCCCACGGCGGCGGCCGTCTCGGCGACGCCGCGGCCCGCGTTCAGCTGCGCCACCACGCGGGCGAGCAGCGGGTCGGGCGCCGGGGCGCGGCCTCGGCGCTCGTGCGCGAGGAGCTCCAGGGCGGCCGCCGGGTCGGCGGCGTCGTCCACGCGGGCGGTCAGCCGCCGGGCCTCGGCCCCGCCCCACAGGTCGGCGAGGTCCACGCGCCGGTCCCGCAGTTCGTGCGCGGGGACGCCGAGGAGCGCGGGGGCCGTGCCGGGGGCGAAGCGGACGCCCACGTACCGGCCGGGGGCCGGGGCGCCGGGGGCCGCACCGCCGGGCGCGTGGGCGCGGGTGTCGGGGCCCGCGACGAACAGCCTGCCCTCGGTCCACAGCAGGTCCATGCACCCGTCGGGCAGGACGGCGGAGCCGCCGCCCGAGGGGTCCGCGGCCTTGGTCCACACGACAGCCCCCGGCAGCACCGGGGACGGCCGCTCGGCGTACCCGGCGGCGTACCCGGAGGCGTCCTCGCCCCGCTCCCCCGCGGCCATGGTTCCCAGGCTACGCCGCGCCCGTGCGGTGCTCCTGCGGGCTGACGCCGTACACCCGCTTGAAGGCGCTGGACAGCGCGAACGCGCTGCCGTAGCCGACCTTGCGGGCGATCGCGGCGATCGTCTGCTCGCTGTCGCGCAGCAGGTCGGCGGCGAGCGCGAGCCGCCAGCCGGTCAGATACGTCATCGGGGGCTCGCCCACAAGGTCGGTGAACCGGCGGGCCAGCGCGGCCCGTGACACGCCCGCCGCCGCGGCGAGCGAGGCCACCGTCCAGGCGTGCGCGGGGTCGTCCTGGAGCAGCCGCAGGACGGGGCCGACCACCGGGTCGCCGAGCGCCCGGTACCAGGCCGGGGCCGCCGCCTCCGGGCGGGAGAACCACGCGCGCAGCGCCGCGATGAGCAGCAGGTCGAGCAGGCGGTCGAGGACCACCTCCTGGCCGGGTTCGTCCTTGCCGATCTCCTCGGCGAGGAACGGCGTGAGCGGGCAGTCCCACACCTCCGTGGGCAGCACGAGCAGCGGCGGCAGCGCGTCCAGGAGCCGCGCGGTGATCTCGCCCTGCATCTGGTACGTCCCGATCAGCATCTGGACGGGGCCGCCGCGCTGGCCCCACTCGCGCAGGCCGAAGCTCGCGTAGTGGCCGTCCGGCGCGCCGCCCAGGGGGGCGCAGGCCTGGCCGGGCCGGATCTCCGCGAAGGGCGCGGTGTCCCGCTCGCCCGCGACGCGGTAGTGGTCGGGGCCGCGCGCGATGGCCACGTCGCCGGGGCGGATCAGCTGGGGCGCGGCCGGGGCGCCGCACCGTCCCGCCCCGCCCGTCTCCCCCGCCGGGTCCTCGGGGACGATCCAGGCGTCGCCCTTGACCATGATCATGACCGAGACCGGTGCCTCGTCCGCGATGCGCACGGCCCACGGCGGCTCGAAGCACGCCCTGATCATGAAGGCCCCCCGTGCGCGCGGGCCCTCCAGCAAGCCTGCGAGTACGTCCATGGGGGCAGCGTAGACGCACGCACATGCGGGTGAGTTCCTGACGGATGGCCGCGGGGCGCGGGCCGCAGTTGACTGCGGGCATGACGACGAACTCGCAGCACACGACGGACGAACCGACCACCGCCACCGCCCTGACGGTCCTCGTGACCGGGGCCACCGGACGCACCGGAAGCCGCGTCGCGCAGGCCGCCCGCGCGGCGGGACACACCGTGCGCGCCGCGTCCCGCTCCGGAGAGGTCCGCTTCGACTGGAACGAACGCTCTACTTGGGACGACGCACTGCGCGGCGCCGACGCGGCCTATCTCGCCTATCTCCCGGACGTCGGCGCGCCCGGGGCCGCGGACGCCGTGGGCGCGCTCGCCCGGCGGGCCGCGGAGCTGGGCGTGCGCCACCTCGTCCTGCTCTCCGCGCGCGGCGAGGACCAGGCGCACGCCACGGAGCGGTCCCTCACGGAGTCGGGGGTCGCCCGCTGGACGGTCGTACGCGCCAGTTGGTTCGCGCAGAACTTCAGCGAGGGCCCGCTCGTCGACGGCCTGCGGGCCGGGGAGCTCGTCTTCCCGGCCGGGGAGGTCCTCGAACCGTTCGTCGACGTACGGGACATCGCGGACGTGGTGGTCGCGGCGCTCGCCGCCGGTCAGCGGTACGCCGGGCGGATCGTCGAGGTGAGCGGGGCGCGGCTGCTCTCCTTCCGGGACGCGGTGGCGGAGATATCCGCGGCGATCGGAAGGCCGCTCGTCTATGTTCCTGTGGGCGCGCGCGAATATGGTGCCGCGCTCACGGACTTCGGTGTTCCGGAAGAAGAAGTGGAATTTCTGATCGAGCTTTTCGAGACGAATCTGGACGGGCGCAACGCCCACGTTTCCGACGGGGTGCGGGAGGTGCTCGGGCGGGCGCCGAGGGAATTCACCGCGTTCGTGGGCGAGGCGGCGGACGCGGGGGCCTGGAAGGCGTGACCCCGCCCCCGCGGCGGCCGCTAGGACTCGGGTGGGTCGTCCCGTTTGCCGTGGTGGGCGCGGAGGCGGCCCGAGACGTCGTCCGGGGGCAGGAAGCGGGACCAGCGCTCGGGGAACTCCGCGGGCATGTCGGGGTCCTCGGGGTCCTCCTCGGCCCGCGCGGCGGCGGCCCGGGCGATGAGCTCGGCCGCCCTGGCCTCCTTGACCCGGTCCTGCGCGGCGCGCGCCGCGGCCGTCTGGAGCGACGGCCAGACCCGGTCGATCGCCGCGTTGACGGCGGCGCCGACGAGGACGGCGAAGGCGGACACGCCGATCCACAGCAGGACGGCGACGGGCGCCGCCAGGGAGCCGTAGATGGTGGGCCCCTCCACCGTGCTCGTCAGATAGATGCGCAGGAGGAAGCTGCCGAGCACCCACATGCCGAGGGCGATGAGCGCGCCCGGCATGTCCTCCACCCAGGGCGAGCGCACCGGGACGGACACGTGGTAGAGCGTGGTCAGGAAGACGACGGAGAGCAGGATCACCACGGGCCAGTACAGGATCTGCACGACCGTCGCGGAGCCCGGGACCAGCTTCACCACCGCGTCCGGGCCGGCCACCATCAGCGGCAGCGCCACCGAGCCGATGACGAGCGCCACGAGGAAGAGCCCGAAGGCCAGCAGCCGGGTCTTGACGATGCCGCGGGCGCCGTCGAGCCCGTACATGACGGTGATGGTGTCGATGAAGACGTTGACGGCGCGGGATCCCGACCACAGGGCGAAGAGAAACCCTATCGAGACGACGTCCGGGCGGCCTACCTTCATGACGTCCTCGAGGATCGGCTGGGCGATCTCGCGCACGCCCTTCTCGGACAGGATCGTGCGGGACGCCTCCAGGATGTTGTTCTCGACGCTCTCGATGGTGTGGGCGCCGGTCCACCGGTCCACGTACGCGAGCAGCCCGATGAGGCTGAGCAGCAGCGGCGGCACGGACAGCAGGGTGAAGAACGCCGCCTCCGCCGCGAGCCCCAGGACGCGGTACTCGATGCAGGAGTTGACGGTGTCCTTCAGGAGCAGCCAGGCGGTCCTGCGCTTGGAGACGTTGCGATAAAGAGCGCGGGCCCGGTTCCAGCGGCCCGGTGGGCGCCCGGGTGTTTCTTTTGCCTGGTGCACCTCCTTACCGTAGCGGCATGGCAGCCACCACCCACACAGTGACCAACCAGGCTCCGCCCCTGGTGGGATATGACGTCTTCACGTGCGACCGGGCGCTGGCCGAGGGGGTCGAACGTCATCTCGACCCGGCGCTCCTCGACGGCGCCCGCGCGGAGCTCTCGTTGCTCGGGCGCACCGCGGGATCCGCGCAGGCGCAGGAGTGGGGGACGCTCGCCAACGAGAACCCGCCCGTTCTGCACACGCACGACCGTTATGGGAACCGTGTCGACGAAGTCGCCTTTCACCCGGCGTGGCACCGCCTGCTCGGCAAGGCCGTCGCGGCGGGCCTCACCTCCGCCTGGAACAGGCCGGGCGGGCACGTGCGGCGCGCGGCCGGGTTCCTGGTGTGGACGCAGGCCGAGGCCGGGCACGGGTGCCCGGTGTCGATGACGCACGCGGCGGTCCCGGCCCTGCGCACCGACCCGGCGCTTGCCGCCGAGTGGGAGCCGCTCCTGACGTCCACCGTGTACGACGAGGGGCTGCGGCCCGCCGCGCAGAAGGCGGGCGCGCTCTTCGGCATGGGAATGACGGAGAAGCAGGGCGGAAGCGACGTCCGCGCGAATACGACGCGCGCGACGGCGCTTTCCGAGGACGGCACGTACGCACTCGTCGGACACAAGTGGTTCTGTTCCGCCCCCATGTCCGACGGATTCCTGGTGCTCGCTCAAGCGGAATCCGGCCTTACCTGTTTCCTCGTTCCCCGCGTTCTCGCCGACGGTTCACGGAACGCGTTCGCCATTCAGCGCCTGAAGAACAAACTCGGAAACCGCTCCAACGCCTCCAGCGAGGTCGAGTTCGACGGGACCTGGGCGCGGCGGGTCGGGGACGAGGGGCGCGGGGTGCGCACCATCATCGAGATGGTGGCGGCGACCCGGCTCGACTGTGTGATCGGCTCGGCGGCCCTGATGCGCCAGGCCGTGGCGCAGGCCGTGCACCACGCCACGTACCGGGAGGCGTTCGGCGGCAGGCTCCTCGACAAGCCGCTGATGCGCAACGTGCTCGCGGACCTGGCCCTGGAGTCGGAGGCGGCGACGACGCTCGCGCTGCGCCTCGCGGCCGCGTACGACGACGGGAGCGAGCGCGAGCAGGCCTTCCTGCGGCTCGCGGTGCCCGCCGCCAAGTACTGGGTGACCAAGCGGTGCACGCCCCTCGTCGCCGAGGCCCTGGAGTGCCTGGGCGGCAACGGCTACGTGGAGGACTCGGGCCTGCCGAGGCTGCTGCGCGAGTCGCCGCTGAACTCGATCTGGGAGGGCTCGGGCAACGTCCAGGCCCTGGACGTGCTGCGCGCGCTCCAGCGGGAGCCGCTGGCCCTGAACGCGTTCCTGGAGGAGGTGGGCGCGGCCCGCGGCGCCGATCACCGCCTGGACGCGGCGATCAAGAACCTGCTGACCGAGCTCGCCGACCTGGAGGGCATCGAGGGGCGGGCGCGGCGGCTCGTCGAGCGGATGGCGCTCGTGCTCCAGGGCTCGCTGCTCGTGCGGCACGCGCCGCCCGCCGTGGCGGACGCGTTCTGCGCCTCGCGGCTCGGCGGGGACTGGGGCGCGGCGTTCGGCACGCTGCCGCACAGCCTGGATCTGGGGGCGGTCGTGGAGCGGGCGGCCGTGCGCCTCTGAGGTGCCGCCGCGGGCCGCCGGGCGGCCCTGTCACGGGGGTGGTGCTGCGCCGACACGGCACCACCCCCGGTCTTCAGGTCCCCGTCGGGACGGGCGCCGCGCGAGGCGGCGTACTGCCAAGTTTTGGACACCGCACGACTGTTCGCCAGAGTTGCAGGGGGTTGCAACTCCGGCCTTCGACAACACGGCCGAGGCATGTCCTTCGGCCTGTCCCAACGGGCACGATGAGTACGTGTCCCCTCTGTGGGCCTGCTCAAAGAGCGGGAGGAAACCGGTGATGAACACGCACGCCACCTTCGACCTGGAGCGGCTCGCCGCCGCGAACGCCGCCCAGGCCACGCGGGCGATCCTGGAGATGCGGGACGCCCGGATCACGGGGCAGCGCGCCAGGTTCGGGCCCCGGCCCGTCATCGGCGCGTCGTGGGACCGGATGCTGGCGACCGGCGTAGACCCCGAGCGGGACTTCCGCTCGGGCGTCCTGAGCACGGACGAGGTGGAGCGGCGGCGGCAGGCCTCGCCCCTCAGATCCGTCCTGCCGGTGCTGCGCGAGGGGCTCCTCTCCGTCGCGGACGTGGCGCAGCACATCATGGTGATCGCGGACGCCGACGGGCGGCTGCTGTGGCGCGAGGGCAACAGGTCCGTGCTCAGGATGGCCGACGGGCACGGCTTCGACGTCGGCGCCGACTGGCGCGAGACCGTGGTCGGCACCAACGGCGTGGGCACCTCGATCGTCACCCGGCGCCCCGTCCAGGTCTTCGCCGCCGAGCACTTCGTGCGCTCGCACCACCCGTGGACGTGCACGGGCGCGCCCATCACCGACCCGCGCGACGGGCGGCTGCTCGGCGTCGTCGACATCAGCGGCCCGCTCGACACCATGCACCCGGCGACGCTCGCCCTGGTCTGCTCGGTCGCCAAGCTGGCCGAGGCGCGGCTGCGCGAGGGGCATCTGACGGCCCTGGACCGGCTGCGCTCGGTGGCGGCGCCGCTCCTCGCCCGCCTCGACGGGCGCGCGGTGGCGGTGGACCCGCACGGCTGGACCGCGGCGGTCACCGGGATGCCGCCGGTGGACCGGATCACCCTGCCCAAGTCCCTCACGGACGGCCGGGCGTGGCTGCCCTCGCTCGGCCGCTGCGCGGTGGCGCCGCTGCCCGGCGGCTGGCTCCTGCGCGTGGAGGACGACGAGGCCGCCGTGGCCGCCACCTCGGCCACGACCCGGGTGGTGGTGGACGTCAGCGGGGCGCACCGCTGGTCGGTCACCGTCACCGGAAGCGCGGGCTGCTGGACCCACGAACTGTCGCCGCGCCACGCCGAGTTGCTCTATCTGCTCGCCACGCAGCGGGCGGGGCGCAGCGCGGCGGGCCTCGCCGCCGACCTGTTCGGCGACCCCGGCCGCACGGTGACCGTGCGCGCCGAGCTGTCCCGCGTCCGGCGCTATCTGGGCGGCCTCGTGGCGCACCGCCCGTACCGCTTCCACGAGGAGGCGGAGGTCGATCTGGTGCTGCCCGAGGACGTGACGCGGCTCCTTCCGCACTCCATGGCCCCGGCGGTGATCCGGGCCCGGGCGGGCGCGGTGCCCTGAGGGCGGGGGCGTGCCCGCCGTCGCACCGCCACCGAGATGACACGAGTCATCTCCGTGCCCCGACCCCGTGCCCCGGCCCCTCGTGGCGGCCCCGGCAGGACCCGTGATTCCCTGGCCGCCATGAGCATCACTGTCACCACCTGGTCCCTGGAGCAGACCGCTCCCACCGATCTGCTGCCCGCCGCCGTGCCGGACGGCGACGTACGGATCGTGCGGGCCGAGGTGCCCTCGCCCGAGTTCAGCCGGTTCCTGTACTGCGCCGTCGGCGGCGACATCCAGTGGGTCGACCGCCTCTCGCTCAGCTACGAGCAGTGGCGGGAGCATCTGACGCGGCCGGGCGTGGAGACGTGGGTGGCGTACGAGAAGGGCACGCCGGCGGGGTACGTCGAGCTCGACCCACAGGACGACGGGGCCGTGGAGATCCTCTACTTCGGCCTCGCCCCGGCCTTCCGGGGGCGGCGCATCGGCGGTCACCTCCTGGCGTACGGCGCGGCGCGGGCCTGGGACCTGGCCGAGCGGTGGCCGGAGCGGGTGCCCACGAAGCGGGTGTGGCTGCACACGTGCAGCCTCGACGGCGAGCACGCCATGGACAACTACGTGCGGCGCGGCTTCAAGCTCTTCCGCACGGAGACGGCCGAGCAGCCGGAGCAGCCGACGCCGGGCCCGTGGCCGGGGGCGTACGCGTAGCCGCGGCCTGTTCGGCGCTTCGCGCCTCGTCCTCACACGCCGGACGGGCTGGATGGTGCCGCTTGCGGCTGCGTTTCAGCCTCTCCGGCGTGTGAGGAGCGGGGGTCCGGGGGCGGAGCCCCAGGGAATCGGGAAGGGGCGGGTCCGGGGCGTCCCACGCGGGGCTTGACAGCCCTTCACAGTCCACCATCCGAGACAACTTCGTCCATAATGCAGACGGTGGTGGACGGTCCGGAAAGACGCGTGCCACGCTTTCGCCATGTCTCGAGCTGGAATCGCCTTGGTGAGTCGACGTCACGTCGACCTCGTCCGCGTGTCCAGCGCCATGTGTCCGGCGAGCTGAGAGACCCAGCACCGCCGCTTTCCCTGTACTGACCCCCTCCCCGCGCACCACCGTGCCTTCGCGCGAGTGCGCAGGTCAGAGCCGCTCTCAGTCTGCTGTGAAGGACGTACCCATGGCCACCGACCCGGACCGACCCACGCCTGCCGCACCCCGTCGCAAGGCGGGCCGCCACCGCGGCGAGGGCCAGTGGGCCGCCGGTCACTTCACGCCGCTGAACGGCAACGAGCAGTTCAAGAAGGACGACGACGGTCTCAATGTGCGGACACGCATTGAGACGATCTACTCCAAGCGCGGTTTCCACTCGATCGACCCCAACGACCTGCGCGGCCGGATGCGCTGGTGGGGCCTCTACACCCAGCGCAAGCCCGGGATCGACGGCGGCAAGACCGCGATCCTGGAGCCCGAGGAGCTGGACGACGAGCACTTCATGCTGCGGGTGCGGATCGACGGCGGACGGCTCACCACCGAGCAGCTGCGCGTCATCGGCGAGATCTCGCAGGAGTTCGCGCGCGGTACCGCCGACATCACCGACCGGCAGAACATCCAGTACCACTGGATCCGCATCGAGGACATGCCGGAGATCTGGCGCCGCCTGGAGGGCGTGGGCCTGTCCACGACGGAGGCCTGCGGCGACACCCCGCGCGTCATCCTGGGCTCGCCCGTCGCGGGCATCGCCGAGGACGAGATCATCGACGGCACGCCCGCGATCGACGAGATCCACCGCCGCATCGTGGGCAACCCGGCCTTCTCGAACCTGCCGCGCAAGTTCAAGTCGGCGATCTCCGGCTCACCGCTGCTCGACGTGGCGCACGAGATCAACGACATCGCGTTCGTGGGCGTGCGCCACCCCGAGCGCGGGCCCGGCTTCGACCTGTGGGTCGGCGGCGGCCTGTCCACCAACCCCAAGATCGGCCAGCGGCTCGGCGCCTGGGTGCCCCTCGACGAGGTGGCGGACGTCTACGAGGGCGTCATCTCGATCTTCCGTGACTACGGCTACCGCAGGCTGCGCACCCGCGCCCGGCTCAAGTTCCTCCTCGCCGACTGGGGCGTCGAGAAGTTCCGCCGGGTCCTGGAGGACGAGTACCTGCTGCGCAAGCTCGTCGACGGGCCCGCGCCCGAGCAGCCCCTGGAGCGCTGGCGCGACCACGTGGGCGTGCACCGGCAGCGGGACGGCAACTACTACGTGGGCTTCGCCCCGCGCGTCGGCCGCGTCGACGGCACCACCCTGACGAAGATCGCCGACCTCGCCGCCGGGCACGGCTCGGGCCGCCTCCGCACCACCGCCGAGCAGAAGATGATCGTCCTCGACGTGGCCGAGGACCAGGTCGCGTCCCTGGTGGCGGGCCTGGAGTCGCTCGACCTCACGGTGCGCCCCTCCCCCTTCCGGCGCGGCACCATGGCCTGCACGGGCATCGAGTTCTGCAAGCTCGCCATCGTCGAGACGAAGGCGCGCGGCGCCTCGCTCATCGACGAACTGGAGCGCCGCGTCCCGGACTTCGACGAGCCGATCACCATCAACATCAACGGCTGCCCGAACGCCTGCGCCCGCATCCAGGTCGCCGACATCGGCCTCAAGGGCCAGCTCGTCCTGGACGAGAACGGCGACCAGGTCGAGGGCTTCCAGGTGCACCTGGGCGGCGCCCTCGGTCTGGAGGCCGGGTTCGGCCGCAAGGTGCGCGGCCTGAAGGTGACCTCCGCCGCGCTGCCGGACTACGTGGAGCGGGTGCTCAAGCGCTTCCAGGCGGAGCGCGCGGACGGCGAGCGGTTCGCCGCCTGGGCCGCGCGGGCCGACGAGGACGCCCTTTCGTGAGCGCCGCGAGCGAGACGAGGACCACACCATGAGCGAGCGGGCCGCCCCCTTCTACTGCCCCTACTGCGGCGACGAGGACCTGCGTCCAAGTGAGCAGGGCCATGGCGCATGGGAATGCGCGGCGTGCAACCGTGCCTTCCAGCTGAAGTTCCTCGGGCTGCTCGCCCGTGGGCTTCGGCGCGACGACGGCGGAGAGGCAGCGATATGACGACCATTCAGCAGGTGCCGGCCGACACCCCGGCCGACGCGTTGAAGGCGCTCGCCGAGCAGGCCGGGCGCGACCTGGAGGACGCCTCCGCCCTGGAGGTCCTCACCTGGGCGGCCGGCACCTTCGGCGCCCGCTTCTGCGTGACCTCGTCGATGGAGGACGCGGTGGTCGCCCACCTCGCCTCCCGCGCGCGCCCCGGCGTGGACGTGGTGTTCCTCGACACCGGCTACCACTTCCCGGAGACCATCGGCACCCGCGACGCCGTCGAGGCCGTGATGGACGTCAACGTCCTCACCCTGACGCCGGTCCAGACCGTGGCCGAGCAGGACGCCGAGTACGGCCCGCGGCTGCACGACCGCGACCCCGACCTGTGCTGCGCGCTGCGCAAGGTCAAGCCCCTGGAGGACGGTCTGACGCCCTATCTGGCGTGGGCCACGGGGCTGCGCCGCGACGAGTCGCCGAGCCGCGCGCACACGCCCGTCGTCGGCTGGGACGACCGGCGCCGCAAGGTGAAGGTCTCCCCCATCGCCCGCTGGACGCAGGACGACGTGGACGCCTACGTCGCCGAGCACGGCGTGCTGACCAACCCGCTGCTCATGGACGGCTACGGCTCCGTGGGCTGCGCCCCGTGCACCCGGCGCCTCCTCGACGGCGAGGACGCGCGCGCGGGCCGCTGGGCCGGGCGGGCCAAGACCGAATGCGGGCTGCACGGATGACCGCCCCCCGACCCGTCCAGGAGACCGACGTGACCGGAGCCACCGTCTGGCTCACCGGCCTGCCGAGCGCGGGCAAGACCACCATCGCCTACGAGCTGGCGCGCACCCTGCGCGAGCGGGGCCGCGCGGTGGAGGTGCTCGACGGCGACGAGATCCGCGAGTTCCTCTCGGCGGGCCTCGGCTTCAGCCGCGCGGACCGCGACACCAACGTGCAGCGCATCGGGTTCGTCGCCGAGCTGCTCGCCCGCAACGGCGTGCTCGCGCTCGTCCCCGTGATCGCCCCGTTCGCGGACAGCCGCGAGGCGGTGCGCAAGCGCCACCAGGCGGGCGGCACCGCCTACTTGGAGGTGCACGTCGCCACGCCCGTGGAGGTGTGTTCCGTCCGCGACGTGAAGGGCCTGTACGCCAAGCAGGCCGCGGGCGAGCTGTCCGGGCTCACCGGCGTCGACGACCCGTACGAGGAGCCCGAGTCGCCCGACCTCCGCGTGGAGTCCCAGGACCAGACGGTCCAGCAGTCCGCGGCGGCCGTCCTGGAGCTCCTGACGGAGCGGGGTGTCGTATGAGCGCGCCGACGACGGCCGCCCGGCCGCTGCCGACGACGCCCGCACCCGTGCGCCGCGCGGGCGCAGAAGCCGACGAGAGGGTCACCGCATGACGACCGCCGCCGCCGCGACCGAGGACGCGTCGCAGCCCGAGCGGGCCCCGGCCGCCCAGGAGGCCGAGGGGCCCTACGCGCTCAGCCACCTGGACGCCCTGGAGTCCGAGGCCGTCCACATCTTCCGTGAGGTGGCGGGCGAGTTCGAGCGGCCGGTGATCCTGTTCTCCGGCGGCAAGGACTCCATCGTCATGCTGCATCTGGCGCTGAAGGCCTTCGCCCCGGCCGCGGTGCCCTTCTCGCTGCTCCACGTGGACACCGGGCACAACTTCCCCGAGGTCATCGAGTACCGCGACCGCGTGGTCGCCGCGCACCGGCTCCGGTTGCACGTGGCGTCCGTGCAGGACTACCTCGACCGCGGCGTGCTCAAGGAGCGCCCCGACGGCACCCGCAACCCGCTCCAGACGCTGCCGCTGACGGAGAAGATCGCCGCCGAGCGCTTCGACGCGGTCTTCGGCGGCGGCCGCCGCGACGAGGAGAAGGCCCGCGCCAAGGAGCGGGTGTTCTCGCTGCGGGACGAGTTCTCGCAGTGGGACCCGCGCCGCCAGCGGCCCGAGCTGTGGCAGCTCTACAACGGCCGGCACGCCCCGGGCGAGCACGTGCGCGTCTTCCCGCTGTCCAACTGGACCGAGCTGGACGTGTGGCAGTACATCGCCCGCGAGGGGATCGAGCTGCCCGAGATCTACTTCGCCCACGAGCGCCCGGTGTTCCTGCGCGGCGGCATGTGGCTGACCGCCGGGGACTGGGGCGGCCCCAAGGACGGCGAGGCCGTGGAGACCCGCCGGGTCCGGTACCGCACCGTCGGCGACATGTCCTGCACCGGGGCCGTCGACTCCGACGCGAGCACCCTGGAGGCCGTCATCGCCGAGATCGCGGCGTCCCGGCTCACCGAGCGCGGCGCGACCCGGGCCGACGACAAGCTCTCCGAGGCCGCGATGGAAGACCGCAAGCGCGAAGGGTACTTCTAACCATGACCAGCACCGCCGCGGAACAGCCCGCCGGGCTCTTCGCCACCACCCTGCTGCGCTTCGCCACCGCGGGCTCCGTCGACGACGGCAAGTCCACGCTGGTCGGCCGCCTCCTGCACGACTCCAAGTCGGTCCTCGCCGACCAGCTGGAGGCCGTCGAGCACGCCTCGCGCAGCCGCGGCGCCGAGGGGCCCGACCTGGCGCTGCTCACCGACGGCCTGCGGGCCGAGCGCGAGCAGGGCATCACCATCGACGTGGCGTACCGCTACTTCGCGACCCCGCGCCGCCGGTTCATCCTGGCCGACACGCCGGGCCACGTGCAGTACACCCGCAACATGGTCACCGGCGCCTCCACCGCCGACCTCGCCGTGGTCCTGGTCGACGCGCGCAACGGCGTGATCGAGCAGACCCGCCGCCACGCCGCGGTGGCCGCGCTCCTGCGCGTGCCGCACGTGGTGCTCGCGGTGAACAAGATGGACCTCGTCGCGTACGCGGAGCCCGTCTTCGCGAAGATCGCCGAGGAGTTCACCGCGTACGCCACGGAGCTGGGCGTCCCGGAGGTCACCGCGATCCCGATCTCGGCGCTCGCCGGGGACAACGTGGTGGAGCCGTCCGCGGCCATGGACTGGTACGACGGCCCGACCGTCCTGGAGCACCTGGAGACCGTGCCGGTCAGCCACGACCTGACGGGCTGCCACGCGCGCCTGCCGGTGCAGTACGTGATCCGGCCGCAGACCGCCGAGCACCCCGACTACCGCGGCTACGCGGGGCAGATCGCCGCGGGCACGTTCCGCGTCGGCGACGAGGTGACGGTGCTGCCGTCGGGGCACACCACGAAGGTCGCGGGCATCGATCTGCTGGGCAGGCCGGTGGACGTGGCGTGGACGCCGCAGTCCGTGACCGTGCTCCTGGAGGACGACCTCGACATCTCACGTGGTGACATGATCGTCCCGAGTACTGATACGCCGACGCCCACCCAGGACATCGCCGCCACCGTCTGCCACGTCGCCGACGCGCCCCTGCGCGTGGGCCAGCGGGTGCTGCTCAAGCACACCACCCGCACGGTCAAGGCGATCGTGAAGCAGATCCCGTCCCGGCTCACCCTGGACGACCTGTCGCAGCACCCGAACCCGGGGCTCCTCGCCGCCAACGACATCGGCCGCGTCCTGGTGCGCACCGCCGAGCCGCTCGCACTCGACGCGTACGCCGACTCGCGCCGCACCGGCTCCTTCCTCCTGATCGACCCGGCGGACGGCACGACGCTCGCCGCCGGGATGGCGGGCGAGGCCTTCGCCAAGGCCGAGGCGCCCGCGTCGGCCACGGACGACGAAGAAGGGTGGGATTTCTGACCGTGTCCTCTCCCGATGTCTTCTCGACCTTCGCGAAGGAGGGCGGCCGCGTGGGCAGCGGCGCCCTCGGCGCGGGGTCCGGCGGCGTCACGCGATGTGTGCGATGACGTACGCGCACCGCTCGCGCGCCCTCACCCCCCGCCGTCCCTTCGCACGCAGACGAAGATCCGCCGACATCCACCCGGCCGCACCCTGAACCGTGCTTCCGCCGGGCCAACGAGAGGAACCCCTCCCGTGCCAGCCATCCGCACCTCCGGTCCCCTTTCTCCCCGCGCCCCCCGCCCGGCCCGCGCGCGCCGCTCCGGCCGTCTGGCCGCCGTCGCCGCCCTCCCCCTGCTCGCGCTCACGCTCTCCGCCTGCGGATACGGCTCGGACTCCGACAAGGACGACGACGGCAAGGCGAAGATCGCCGCCGACGCGAAGAAGATCGAGGGGCTGGCCGAGGTGAAGATCGGCTACTTCCCGAACCTCACCCACGGCACGGCGCTCGTCGGCGACCACGAGGGCCTGTTCCAGAAGGAGCTGGGCGCCACCAAGGCGTCGTACTCCCAGTTCAACGCGGGTCCCTCGGAGATCGAGGCGCTCAACTCCAAGTCCATCGACATCGGCTGGATCGGCCCGTCGCCCGCCATCAACGGCTACACCAAGTCCAACGGCGAGAACCTGCGCATCATCGGCGGTTCGGCGTCCGGCGGCGTGAAGCTCGTGGTGAACCCCAAGAAGATCAAGTCCCTGGACGACGTCAAGGGCAAGAAGATCGCCACCCCGCAGCTCGGCAACACCCAGGACGTGGCCTTCCTCAACTGGGTCAAGGAGAAGGGCTGGAAGGTCGACGCCCAGAGCGGCAAGGGCGACGTCTCCGTGGTCCGCACCGACAACAAGATCACCCCGGACGCCTACAAGTCCGGCTCCGTCGACGGCGCCTGGGTGCCGGAGCCGACCGCGTCCAAGCTGGTGGCCGAGGGCGCGAAGGTGCTGCTCGACGAGGCCGACCTGTGGCCCGACAAGAAGTTCGTGATCACGAACGTCATCGTGCGCCAGCAGTTCCTCAAGGACCACCCGAAGGTCGTCGAGGCCGTGCTGCGGGGCGCGGTGAAGGCGAACCAGTTCATCAAGGACAACCCGGCCAAGGCCAAGGCCGCCGCCAACGCCAAGCTGAAGCAGCACTCCGGCAAGGAACTGCCCGCGGAGGTCCTCGACCCGGCCTGGAAGTCGATCCAGTTCACCAACGACCCGCTGGCGGCGACGCTCGACACCGAGGCCGAGCACGCCGTGAAGGCGGGCCTCCTGGAACAGCCCGACCTCAAGGGCATCTACGACCTGGGCCCGCTCAACAAGGTCCTGAAGGCGGCGGGCGAACCCGCGGTCGACGACGCCGGCCTCGGCGTCAAGTAACCCGACATCGCCCACAGTTCAGGTTCTCAGGAGGTGACGACCATGGGCACGACGCTGGCCAAGGCACCGCGGGGCGCCGCACGGGCCTCGCACACCACGGACGCGGGCGGGGTCGCCGCGCGCATCGAGCACGTCTCGAAGTCCTTCGCCACACCGGCGGGGCAGCAGCTCGTCCTGGACGACATCACGCTGGACGTCGGCCAGGGCGAGTTCGTCACCCTCCTGGGGGCCTCGGGCTGCGGGAAGTCGACGCTGCTCAACCTCGTGGCCGGGCTCGACCGGCCGAGCGCGGGCAGCATCGGCACCGACGGCCGCCCGGCCCTGATGTTCCAGGAGCACGCCCTGTTCCCGTGGCTGACCGCGGGCAAGAACATCGAGCTGGCCCTGAAGCTGAGCGGCCTCGCCAAGGCCGAACGCCGGTCCAGGGCGGAGGAGTTGCTGGCGCTCGTCCGGCTCCAGGGCGCGTACGGCAAGCGCGTGCACGAGCTGTCCGGCGGCATGCGCCAGCGGGTCGCCCTTGCCCGCGCGCTCGCCCAGGACAGCAAGCTGCTCCTCATGGACGAGCCGTTCGCGGCGCTCGACGCCATCACCCGGGACGTGCTGCACGACGAGCTGACCCGGATCTGGCGCGAGACCGGCGTCTCGGTCCTGTTCGTCACCCACAACGTCCGCGAGGCGGTGCGGCTCGCCCAGCGCGTGGTCCTGCTGTCCTCGCGGCCGGGCCGGGTGGCGCGCGAGTGGACCGTCGGCATCGAGCAGCCGCGCCGCATCGACGACACGGCCGTGGCCGAGCTGTCCGTCGAGATCACCGAAGAACTGCGTGGGGAGATCCGCCGCCATGGGCAGCACTGACACGACGACCCCCGCGCCACCCCAGGGCGACGGGCGGGACACCCACGACCTGGCGGGCCTGGAGGCGGGCCTCGACGCCCTGGACACCGTCCAGACGCGGCGCGCCCCGCTGCGCGAGACGCTGGTGCAGAAGGTCCTGCCGCCGGTCACGGCGGTCCTGCTCGTCCTCGTGGTCTGGCAGCTCCTCGTCTGGGCGGAGGTGACCGACAGCTACAAGCTGCCCTCGCCGGACGCGGTGTGGCATGAGGTCGAGCTCGCCTGGCAGCAGGGCACCCTGCTCGACTACATCTGGACGTCCGTCTCGCGCGGCATGTTCGGCTTCCTCATGGCGCTGGTCATCGGCACGCCGCTCGGTCTGCTCGTGGCACGTGTCCGCTTCGTCCGGGCGGCCATCGGGCCCGTCCTGTCCGGGCTCCAGTCGCTGCCGTCCGTGGCGTGGGTGCCCCCGGCGGTGATCTGGCTCGGCCTCAACGACAAGATGATGTACGCGGTGATCCTGCTCGGCGCCGTGCCGTCGATCGCCAACGGCCTGGTCGCGGGCGTGGACCAGGTGCCGCCGCTGTTCCTGCGGGCGGGCCGCACGCTCGGCGCCACCGGGCTCCGCGGGACCTGGCACATCGTCATGCCCGCCGCGCTGCCCGGGTATCTGGCGGGCCTGAAGCAGGGCTGGGCGTTCTCCTGGCGGTCGCTGATGGCCGCCGAGATCATCGCGCAGTCGCCGGACCTCGGGATGGGGCTCGGCCAGCTCCTGGAGGCGGGCCGCACCAACAGCAGCATGTCGCAGGTCTTCCTCGCCATCCTGCTGATCCTGATCGTCGGCATCGCCATCGACCTGCTGATCTTCAGCCCGCTGGAGCGGTGGGTCCTGCGCAGCCGCGGCCTGTTGGTGAAGTGATCACGATGCACACCGCCGCCTCCCCCGCACTCCTGGTCATCGCCCACGGCAGCCGCGACCCACGGCACGCCGCGACGGTGCGCGCGCTGGTGCGCCGCGTGCGGGCGCTGCGCCCGGAGCTGCGGGTGGAGGTCGGCTTCCTCGACTTCGACGCCCCCGCCGTGCCGGACGTCCTCGCGGCCCTGGCCGCCGCCGGCGTGCGCGACGTCGTCGCCCAGCCGCTCCTGCTGACCCGCGCCTTCCACGCGAAGGCCGACATCCCCGCCGTGCTCCGCGCGGCCCCGGCCGGGATGCGGGTGCGGCAGGCGGGGGTGCTCGGCCCCTCGCCGCTGCTGCTCGCCGCGCTCGAACAGCGGCTGTACGAGGCGGGGCTCGACCCCGCCGACAAGGCCACGACCGGGGTGGTCCTCGCCTCGGCGGGCTCCACGGACCCGGAGGCGATCGCAGTGATCGCTGACATCGCGCGGGAGTGGCGGCGTACCGGTTGGTGCGCCGTGCGGCCTGCGTTCGCCTCCGCGGCGCTGCCCCCCACCGGGCAGGCCGTGCACCTCCTGCGGGGCGTGCCCGGGGTGCGGCGGGTGGCCGTCGCTCCCTATGTACTGGCTCCCGGGTTCCTGCCCGACCGGATCGCTCGCGGGGCCGCCGAGGCCGATGTTCTCGGCGGGGTTCTGGGGGATTCGCCGTTCGTCGCCCGGGTGCTGCTCGAACGGTTCGACGCGTGCCGTCGCTTCGCGACGGATCTCGCCCACCCGTCCGCCCGGGCGGACCACGTCGCAGCAGGGCTGCTGGACCTGCCCGCCGTCGGCTAGGGGCCTCTCCGATCGGCCGGCGGCCCCTCAGCCGAAGTCGAGCCCGCCCGTCCGCGTCCGCTTCAGTTCGAACAGGTCCGGGTGGCCCGCCAGGACGCGGAAGCTGTCGAAGAGGCGGGCCGCCTCCTCGCCGCGCGGTATCGCGCGCAGCACCGGGCCGAACCAGACCGTGCCGTCGACGTGGACCGTGGGCGTGCCGACGTAGGCGCCGGACTCCGGCTCCTTGCCCGCGTCGTGGCTGCGCCGCAGGGCCTCGTCGTACTCCGTGCGGGACGCGGCCCCGCCGAGCTCCGCCGGGAGGCCGACCTCGGCGAGGGCCTCGCGCACGACCGCGCGGAAGTCCTCGTTCCGCCGCTCGTGGATACGGGTGCCGAGGGCCGTGTACAGGTCACGCAGCACCTCCTCGCCGTGCCCCTCGGCGGCGGCCGCCACGACGCGGACGACGCCGAGCGACTTGTCGACGAGCTCCCGGTACCAGCCGGGCAGGTCGTTGCCCACGTTGTGCAGGTACAGGCTCATCACGTGGAAGCGCAGGTCCAGGTCGCGGTGGCGCTCGACCTCCAGGAGCCAGCGGGAGGTGATCCACGCGAAGGGGCAGGCCGGGTCGAAGTAGAAGTCGATGCGGGTCGCCGTGGCGGCGTCGGCGGTGGGTGTCGGGCGGGGCGCTGTGGTGGTCATGGCCGAAACACTAGCCAGGGGTGGCGCAGCGGAATGGTCCACTTTCCGTGGCTTTTCCTGGGCCAATCACGACCGGGCACAGCGGCCCGGCGGCCCGCCAAGCGCTTCGCTGGAATTGCCGCGATGGGCCGTTGATCGCCTGCGGGACCGTCGTGGCTGGTCGCGCCCGCGCGGCGGAGCCGCATATCGGCACAGCCCCGCGCCCCTTCGGGGCGCGCTCTCTGGACCTTGCCCCAAGGGCAGACCTCAGCCTGTCCGGCATGGACAGCGACTATCTGAACCACAGCCCGTACAGCACCCCCGGCCCCCACCTCGAAGCCCTGCTCGGCCCGGCCCCGCTGCCCCGCTCCCCCGAGGCCCTCGCCGCCCTGGTGCGGGGCGTCATGATGCACCGCGAGGAGCGGGAGACCTGCGGCTGGACGGTGCCCGACGAGCGGCTGCACGCGGACGCCGAGTCCCGGTACGTCACGGAGGTCCTGCGCATCCTGCGCGAGCGCGCCGACACCCCGCTCACCGAGGAGCGCGGGCCCGCGACGCGGTTCGTCGCCACCTGCCGGGACTTCGCGCTGCTGCTGTGCGCGCTGCTGCGCGAGACCGGCACCCCGGCACGGCTCAGGGGCGGCTACGGCACGTACTTCCAGGCGGGGTTCCACGACAACCACTGGGTGACGGAGTACTGGTGCGAGGGGCGCGGCTGGGTCCTCGCCGACCCGCAGGTGTACGGCGACCTGCACGCCACCCCGTTCGACCCGCTGGACGTGCCGCGCGACGCGTTCCTGGTCGCCGGGGACGCCTGGCGGGCGTGCCGGCAGGGGCGCGCGGACCCGGAGACCTTCGGCGTGTTCACCGTGCCGGAGATCAAGGGCCTCGGGCTCGTGCGCGCCGACGTGGTGGCCGACCTCGCCGCACTCGGCGGCGTGGAGCCGCTGCCGTGGGACGGCTGGGGGCTGATGGAGAAGGAGGAGGCGGAGGTCACGGCGGCGGACCTCGCGCTGCTCGACGCCGTCGCCGCCGTCACCTCGGCGGCCGGGCACGCCCCGGACCCGGGGCGGCCCGAGGCCGTGCGGCGGCTGCTCGCCGATCCGCGGCTCGCGGTGCCCGCCGAGGTCGTCTCGCACACGACCTACCTCGGCGTCCGCACCGTCACGCTGCCGCGCGCGGCGTGAGCGCCCGCCCCGTCAGCCCTGGCCGCCCGCCTCGGAGCGCGTGAACGGCGTGCCCTGGTGGAACCAGAGCAGCCAGCCGTCGCCCGTGCGCCGCCACAGCGAACTGCGGTGCGCCAGGCGGCCGTTGCTTTCGGTGTCGAAGGTCAGGTGCACCAGGTCGTCGGCGAGCTGCACGCCCCGCATGCGGGAGGTCGTGACGGGCCGGGCGCCGGGCTCGGGGCTCGCGGTGAGGACCCGGACGATCGACGCCCGGTCCCAGCGCGCGCCCGAGGCGCCGATCTCGGTGAACTCGGGGTGCAGCAGATCGCCGAACAGCTCGGGCGAGGCCCGCACCTCGGGGTCGAGCAGGCGCAGCTCGTTCTCGATGGCCGCCTCCACGGCGGGCGAGCGGTCGGTCATCGGCCGGCCCCCGGGGCCTCGGTCAGCTCCGCGAGCTTGGTGACGGTGTTCCAGTTGCGGGTGGTGGCCACGAGGCCCTTCGTGAGGGCGGGGCGCCCCAGGGCCTCGCCGAGCCGGGACCGGCCGAGTCCTTCGGGCACGTAGAGGTACAGGGCGCGCTCGCCGAGGCGGAACTCCTCCGGCAGGAAGCCCGCTTGGTCGAGCGCGGCGAAGCGGGCGGCGTCCACGGGCCCGGAGAAGTACGTGACGTGCAGCTGCTTGCCTTCGAGGTCGGCGGCGGGGAAGGGGCAGGCGTCGACCACCGCCCGCAGATACGCGTGGTCGCGCACCAGCAGGTCCACGTCGAAGCCGAACTCCTGCTCCAGGGCCGCCGCGAGCTCGGCCGCGAGGACGTCCTCGTCGCCGTGGTCCGCCGCGAACACCGCGTTCCCGCTCTGCAGGTACGTCCGTACGCCGGTGAGCCCGAGCCCTTCGAGGAGCGCGCGCAGCCGGGCCATCGGCACTTTCCTGCTGCCGCCCACGTTCACGCCGCGAAGGAGCGCCGCGTAGATCTTCGTCGCCATGCGCACACGATAAGGCGGCCGTCGCGCCCCGTGGGGGTGGGCACGACGGCCGCCGGTCCGAAGAGGGCCGCCGCCCCGCCGTGCGGCGGCGCGGCGGCCCGGACGGGACCTACTCGACGACCTTCAGGAGCTTGTTGGGCGTGCCCTCGCTCGGGTTGGAGATCTTGTCAGGCGTGGCACCGTCGGTCAGCGCCTTGGCGACGTCCGCGGGCTTGGCGTCGGGGTGCGCGGCCAGGTACAGGGCGGCGGCGCCGACGACGTGCGGGGTCGCCATGGACGTACCGGAGATCGTCTTGGTGGCGTCGTCACCGGTGTTCCAGTCGGAGGTGATGTCCGAGCCGGGGGCGTAGATGTCCACGGCGGAGCCGAAGTTGGAGAAGTCCGACTGCTGGTCGTCCTTCGTGGAGGAGGCGACGGTGATGGCCTCCTTGACGCGCGCCGGGGAGCCCTGGCTCGCGTCGCTCGACTCGTTGCCCGCGGCCACCGCGAAGGTGACGCCGGAGGCGATGGACTTGCGGACGGCCTCGTCCAGGGCCTCGTCGGCGCCGCCGCCGAGGCTCATGTTGGCGACGGAGGGGCCCTTGTGGTTCTTGGTGACCCAGTCGATGCCCGCGACGACCTGCTCGGTGGTGCCGGAGCCCCGGTCGTCCAGGACGCGCACCGCGACGATCTTCGCCTTCTTGGCGAGGCCGTGCGCCGAGCCCGCGATGGTGCCCGCGACGTGGGTGCCGTGGCCGTTGCCGTCGTCCGCGTTGTCGTCGTTGTCGACCGCGTCGAACCCGGAGACCGCGCGGCCGCCGAAGTCCTTGTGGCTGACGCGCACGCCGGTGTCGATGACGTACGCGGTCGCGCCCTCACCGGCCTGGTCCGGGTACGTGTACTTCTTGTCGCCCGCCGTGTCGGCCTGGTCGACCCGGTCCAGGCCCCACGACGGGGGGTTGTCCTGGGTGGCCTCGATGGAGAACTTCTTGTTCTGGACGACCTTGCCGACGGCCGGGTCGGCGGCCAGGCGCTTGGCCTCGGTCTCGCTCAGACCCGTGGCCGAGAAGCCGTTGACGGCCGAGGAGTAGGTGCGGCCGAGGTCGCCGCCGTACTGCTCGGCGAGGTCGGCCTTGGCGGCGTTGTCGGCCTTCTCGTCGAGCAGGACGATGTAGCTGCCGGCCACGGCGCCCTTGGCGTCGGTTCCGTACACCTTGCCCTCGGCGGGGGTCGAGGCACCGGCGAACGAGCCGGCGAAGACGGTCACGCCCACCGCGGTGGCGGCGGTGACTATCCCTGCGGTGAGCTTCATCGTGCGAGCGCGCTGGTGAACTGCCATGAAGAGGGGTCTCCTCGTGGGGTGTTGTGGGGGGATGTGGGGTTATCAAGCCTTCACTGCGACGCCCGGTTCGCTCCGAAAGAACTGAAGATCTCCGGGCGTTGGGACGAAACCCTGTCTGAATGACGCGCGCAGATCAATAGGTTCATGCGGCTGTGACTTGTTCAACAAGGTTCTGTAATAACAAATCGACCCACCCATGACACTTCGGGCACCCCGCCCCCTGTGCGCCCCCCCCTCTGCGCCCTGCCCCTCCCCCGAGCGGGCAGGACGCAGAAGTCCCTCGGCGGCGACGGCTAGGCCGCCGCGGACACCGGCTGCTCGAAGGAGTCGATCGTCCGGGTGAAGTCCCGGGTCGACAGGAGCAGCTTGTAGATGATGGCGAGTTCGAAGACGAGCAGCAGCGCGCCCGAGACGATGGTCGCCGGGATCACCGCGTCGAAGAGCGGCCCGAGGATGAAGACGCCCATCTGGAACTCGACCCCGCTCACCAGGTGCGTACGGATGCGGTGCCGCAACAGGAAGGACCGCGCCCGGAGATAGGCGGGGAACCGGTGCCGGAACTCCTGGTGGAGGTCGATGACTTGCTTGGCGGGGCGGACGGGCGCGGGCGCGTCGGCCTCGGCGGAGAGGCCCGCCCCCGCCGGTACGGCCGCCCGGCCCGCGAGCGCCTCCGGCTCCCCGGGGGCGCCCGCCCCGACGGCCTGGTCCCGCTCCACGTCCGCCTCGGGGTTCTCCCGCAGCAGGTCCTCCATGAACGCGAGCTCGGCCTGGTTCTCCGCCCGCCGCGCGGCCCGCACCCGTGCCTTGATCTGCTTGCGCATGGTGTAGCGGACCTTGAAGATCTCAAGGGAGTTGATGTACCGCAGGGTGTCGAGCCCGACCACGGCGAGGGCGAGCCAGACGTAGGTCACGTCCCCGGTGCGCTCGTACTGCCCGGCCATCAGGGCGACCCCGCACACCATCACGCGGATCCGGTCGAAGACGAAGTCGAGCCACGCCCCGAAGACCGAGCCCTGGCCGGTGAGCCGCGCGACCTTGCCGTCCATGCAGTCCAGGACGAAGCTCAGGTGGTAGATCACGGCGCCGAGGCACAGCCACGGCCAGTCACCGAAGGCGAAGCACGCCGCGGACCCGAGACCGAGCAGGAACGCGCCCCAGGTGATCTGGTTCGGCGTGATCCGGGTGCGCAGCGCGGTCTGGCGGACGAGCGGCGTGGCGACGGGGTCGACGAGCAGCACGGTCCACCAGGCGTCACGCTTCTTCTCGGTGATGCGGCGCACCTCGGCGAGGGGCGGTATCTCCCGTGGCTCCCGTCGCTCGGCCGTGGCGCGTCGCAGGGACTGTTGTGACATGGGTCAACTTCCTGGCGTTCGAATGAAGTTCACCTCACGCTAGGAAGCCGTTGCCCCAAGGAACAAGAAGTGGCTCATGCAACCTTTGCCGGGGGATAAGGGTCGAACCAGTGGGTCGGGTCCATGCATGTGCCAGGACGCGCGCGCGTTATCCGAGCGTTACCGAATGACCCAGCCGTTACCGAATGGCCTGACGGAGCGTTATGTCATGCCGTGTCAGGCCATGCCGAATCAAGCGCCGATCCCGGCCAACCAGGCCTGAAGCGCCACCAAACGGTCACGCCTCGACACCTCCCCTCTTCACGCTGTCGTCACGCCGCCCGCGCACGATCTCCTCCTCGATGAGATCGGCCGCCCGTCGCGTGCCGCCCTCCCCCGCCATCCCGGCGCGCACCTCGCTCAGCCTGCGCGCCACCTCCGGGTCGTCGACGAGCGCGAGCACCGCCTCGCGCAGCGTCCGCGCGTCGGCCTCCTCCCTCGGCACATGGCGGGCGACGCCGAGGCCCTGGAGCATGTCGGCGTTGCCGAACTGGTCGACGGCCTGCGGCACGGCGACCATCGGCGTCCCCGTCGCGAGGCCCTCCTGGCTGCCGCCCGCGCCCGCGTGCGTGATGAACGCGTCCGCCTTCCGCAGGACCGCGAGCTGCGGAACCCAGCGGCACACCTCGATGTTGGCCGGCACGTCGCCGAGTTCGCCCACGTCGACGTGCCTGCCTATCTGGAGCACCACATGCCACCCCGGCAGGTCGCCGAAGGCCTTGACGCACTCGCGGTAGAAGCCCGGCTGCTTGGTGAAGGACGAGCCGAGGGAGACCAGGAGCACCTTGTCCGCGTGCGCCGGGCGCTCCCAGTCGCCCTGCGCCGCACGGTCGCCCTGGCAGGCGCCGACGAAGGTGTGCACGCTCTCGTCGACGCGGTCGGCGTGCGGCTGGAGCGCCTTGGGGATCAGGACGAGCGAGCGGGGCGGGCGGCCGACGAAGGGGTCGGGGTGCTGGGTGACGCCGTTCTCCGCCAGCCAGTTCTCGAAGCGCTCGTAGTACGCCCGGCCGCGCTCGGTCCGCCGGGGCTCCGCCCACAGGGGCTCGGCAACCTCCTCCTCGTACCCCTCCCAGGCCACCAGGTTCGGCGAGAGCGAGACCTCGGGCACGCCCCAGCGGCGGGCGAGGACCCGGGCCGGATAGGAGGTGATGTCGTACAGGACGAGGTCCGGCTCGTCGCCCTCGTACGCCGCCGCCAGCTGCGGCAGGGCCTGGACGGCGTCGGCCAGGAACGGCTCCACGTTGTCGAGCAGGGTGTCGCCCCAGGCCTGGGGGTCGTCGTCCGCGCCGGGCAGGGTGGTGCGGTAGAGCACGGGCTCGGCGCCGGTCTCGGCGACCTTCTCCGCGAAGGCGTGCGGGATCGCGTACGTGACGCGGTGGCCGCGGGCCGCGAGCTCCCGGATCACTTCCAGGCTCGGGTTCACGTGCCCGTGGGCGGCGATGGAGAACATGGCGATGTGGGCACGCTTGCGTGGGGTCATGAGCCGACCATAAGCGAGACGATACGTCTCGTGCAATGCCTTTCGGGTGCTCTTCGCGAGCGCCCGCCCCAGACCCTCCGGACCGGGCGCTACTCGGCGAGCCCCTCGGCCCCCGCCCCCGGGCCGTCCTCCGCGCCCGCGTTGTACCGCAGCAGATACTCCGCGAACCGCTCCAGGTCCGGCCCGCTCCAGCCCGCGAGCCGCTCGCGGAAGGCGATCCGGCGGCTGTCCGTGACCTGAGCGAGCACCCCCTCCCCGCGTTCGGTCAGATGCAGCACGTGCACGCGGTGGTCGGCCGGGTCCTGGCGGCGCTCCACCAGGCCCGCCTTCTCCAGGGCCGCCACCTGCCTGCTGATGGTCGACTTGTCGAGGGTGTAGTGCGCGGCCAGGTCCGTGGCGCGACAGCCCTGCTGGTACTCGAGATGGCTCAGGAGGGTGAAGGAGACGAGCGAGAGCTCGGGGTGCATCCGCGCGGCGGTGGCGCGCGCACGCCGCGCGAACGCCGTCATCTCCCGCTGGATCGTCTCGATCGCGTCGTCCCGGTCGGCCACGGCCCCTCCGCCTCCTCGCGTCCACCTCGCCGGACCCCGGCCGCACCCGCGTCACGTGCCGCGTTTCCGCCCCGGCGCCAATGGTTGTACAGTACAACATGACGTAAGAGTTGTATATGCCAACTATCTCTGCCGACCCTCTGGAGCGATCCGCATGCAGGCGCCTGCCCGTGGCCCCCTGCGCCACGTCCTCGTCCATCTCCTGACCCCGCTGCTGATGTGTCTGGGCATGGGTCTGGCCTATATGAGCGCGTTCGTCACGCCCGAGCCGCACGACATGCCCGTCGCCGTCGTCGGCACGGACGCCCGCGCCCAGGCCTTCGCCCGGTCCGTCCAGGACAAGGCGGGCGACGCCCTCGACGTGCGGACGCTGGCCTCGCGCGCCCAGGCCGTCGACGCGCTCAGGTCCCTCGACATATCCGGCGCCTACGTCCCGGACGCCAGGACGCCCGAGCTGCTGGTGGCCTCCGCCGGATCCGACATGAGCGCGCTGGCCGCCGAGAAGGTCTTCACCCCCCTCGCCGCCGCCCAGGGCGCTCCCCTGAAGGTCACCAACGTGGCCCCGCCGGTCCCCGACGACCCCACGGGCCAGGGCCTGTTCTTCCTGCTCGTCGCGGTGAGCATCGGCTCGTACGCGTCCGTCGCCGCGCTCGGCGCCGCCGGCGGCGCCCTGCGGATGCGGGCGCGCGCGGGCCTCGCCGTCGGCGTCGCCCTCGCCGTGAGCCTGATCGGCACGGCCCTCGCCGGGCCGGTGTTCCACCTCGCGCACCACGGCCTGTGGGGCGTGTGGGCCATGTCCTGGCTCTACTCGGCGGGCATCCTGCTGATCGGCGTGGGCCTGCACACGTTCCTCAAGCGCTGGACGACGCTCGCGATGATGGTCCTCTTCGTGATGCTCAACTTCACCAGCTCCGGCGGGCTCTTCCGGCCCGAGCTGCAGAACGGCTTCTACGGCTCCCTGCACGCCTTCTGGAACGGTGCGGGCTTCGTCGAAGGCGTCCGCTCCCAGCTGTACTTCGGCGGCCACGGCCTCGGCGGACACGTGGGCACGCTGGTGGCCTGGCTCGCCGTGGGCGCGCTGCTCACGGCGGTGGCGGGGCTGGTCGAGCGCCGGCGGGCCGCGGTGACCGCCGCCCCGGCCCCCGCGACGGCCGCCGACCAGGAGGAGGAGATGGAGGAGTCGGTCGGCGTGTGAGGGCGCGGCGGGACTCCGGGGGCCGGTGGTCCTGCGGGGGGCCTGCCCGGAGGGACCGGTGGCCCCGCGGGCTCAGCGCTGATAGCGGCGCAGCACCAGGTTCCCGTCCTCGACCAGGCGTTTCCTCAGCTCGTCCAGGCCGATCGCGCCGCTGTAGTACTCCTGGAGCGCGGGCGTGGCGACCTTGTCCGACCACTCGGGGTAGCCGCGCACCGACTGCGCGGGGGCGGGGCGCAGATGCCGGGCCAGGGCCGTGCCCGTCGCCCAGTCGTTCTTCTCCGTGCGCAGGGCCGGGTCCTTGAGGGCCTCCTTGCCGGTGGGCAGCATCCAGTCGCCGCGCGCGAGCCGCACCATGTTGGCGGGGCGCAGGAAGAAGTCGATGAACGCGGCCGCCTCCTCCTTGTGCGGGCTGTCCTCGGCGACCGACAGGGTCTGCGGGCTCACGCCCTGCGCGAGCCCGTCCGCCCCCGCGGGCGCGGGCAGGACCTGCCAGTCGAAGCCCTTCGGCGCCTGCTGGACGATCTGCTGGCGGTACGAGAAGCCGAGCGGCACCATCGCGTACCTGCCGCCGAAGAAGCCGGGCAGCGTGTCCGAGCCGCCCATGCCGAGGGTGGCGCCGGACGCGCTGCCGTCCACGTTGACCTGGTCGTGGACCGTGCGCGGCACCACCGCGTCGGCGTCCTCGAAGCGGATCTCGGCCTTGCCGTCGGGGCGCCGGTGGAACAGCTTCCCGCCCGCCGAGAGCGACAGGTTGAGCGTGGCCGACACCGGCTCCTTCAGGGGCCAGGCCACGCCGTACTTTCCCTTCCCCGCGCCGAGCTCCCGCGTGACCGAGCGGAACTCCGGCCAGCTCCACGGCTTGTCGGGGGTCGGGATCCGGACCCCGGACTCCTTCAGCCACGTCGCGTTGGCGATGAGCACGCGCGGCTCCTGGAGGAACGGCACGCCGTACACCTTGCCGCCGAAGGTCGTCGTGTCCCAGCTCGCCCGGGGGACGTCGGCCCGCAGGCGGCGCGGCAGCAGCTTCCCGAGGTCGGCGAGGTAGCCGCCGTACGCGAAGTCCGCGAGGTCGTCGGAGGCGTCGTGGATGACGTCGGGGGCCTCGCCGCCCTCGAAGGAGGTGAGGAGCTGGTCGTGGACGCTCGTCCAGCTGCCCTGGACGTACTCGACCCTGACGTCGGGGTGGCGCGCGTTCCACTCCGCCACCAGTTCCTTGTTCGCCGCCACGGACTCCTGCTGCCAGGCGAGCGACTGGAAGCGCAGGGTGATCCGGCCGCCGGAGTCCTCGCCGTCGCCGGAGCACCCGGCGAGCAGCAGCACGAGCGCGGCGGCCGCGGCGGCGAGGACGCGTGCGCGCCGCATCAGCTCTTCACCGCCCCGGCGAGCATGCCGCCCGTGATCCGCTTCTGGATGAGCGCGAAGACGACGAGCGAGGGCAGCGTCGCGAGGAACGCGGCGGCGGCGAGCGGGCCGAGGTCGGCCACGCCCTCCGCGCCGATGAAGTGCGTGAGGACGACCGGCAACGTCTGTTTCTCCGGGGTCTTGAGCAGTACGAGCGCGAAGAAGAACTCGTTCCACGCCGTGATGAAGGCGAACAGGGCCGTCGCCCCGATGCCCGGCGCCAGCAGCGGCGCGGTCACCGACACGAGCGTGCGCAGGCGCCCCGCCCCGTCGACCGCCGCGGCCTCCTCCAGCTCCACCGGCACGGCCCGGACGTACCCGACGAGCATCCACAGCGCGAACGGCAGGGCCCACACCACATAGACCATGATCAGGCCCGGCAGCGAGTTGATCAGGTGCAGGTTCTTCAGGACGAGGAACAGCGGGATGATCACCAGGACGAACGGGAAGGCCTGGCTGACCACGACCCAGCCGGTCGCCGCCCGGGCGAGCAGCGTGCGGTGGCGCGCCATCACGTACGCCATCGGAGTGGCGATGACGACGGCGATCGCGGCGGCGCCGAGGGCGGCGATCAGCGAGTTGCCCGCGGCCTCCAGCAGCGGCTGCTCGTCGAAGGCCTGGCGGTAGTTGGCGAGGGTCGGGTCCTCGGGGATCCAGGTGGGGTGCAGACCGGCCAGCTCGCGGGCCGGTTTGAAGGACGTGGAGAGCAGCCAGAGGAACGGGAACACGAGGAAGACGAGGTAGGCGAGGAGCGCGAGGTACTGTCCGGCCCGCGCGGCCCCCTTCGGACGGGAGGTCATCGCTCGTCGGCTCCCCTCAGCCGGCCCACCAGATACACGGCGAGCAGCACCGAGATCACCGCGACCATGACACAGCCCATCGCCGCCGCGTAGCCGAACTGGCCGTAGCGGAACGCCTCCTCGTACGCGAACAGCATCGGGAGCCGGGTGCGTCCGCCGGGGCCGCCGTTGGTGAGCACGTAGACCAGGGCGAAGGAGTTGAAGTTCCAGATGAAGTTGAGCGCGGTGATGGAGAGCGCGATCGGCTTGAGGGCGGGCCAGGTGACGGTGGTGAAGCGGCGCCAGGCGCCCGCTCCGTCCATCGCGGCCGCCTCGTGCAGCTCGCGGGGCACGTTCTGGAGCCCGGCGAGCAGCGCCACCGTGGTCTGCGGCATGCCCGCCCAGACGCCGACGACGATGACGGCGGGCAACGCGGTGCCGAGGCCGGTCAGCCAGTCCCGTCCGTCGCCGAGGCCGAGGTCGCGCAGCGTCTCGTTGAGGATGCCCGCGTCCGGGTGGTAGACGAGCCGCCACATGATGCCGACGACGACCTCGGGCATCGCCCACGGGACGATCGCGAGCGAGCGGGCCAGCCAGCGGAAGCGCAGGTTCTGGTTGAGGAGCAGCGCGAGGCCGAGCGCGAGCAGGAACTGCGGCACCGTCACCCCGACCGCCCAGACCAGGCCGATGCGGAAGGAGTCCCAGAACAGCGTGTCGTGCCACAGGTCCTGGAAGTTGAGGAGCCCGATCCACTCGGTGGGCTCGGTGCGGCCCGACTGGGAGTCGGTGAAGGCGAGCGCGATGCCGTAGAGCAGCGGGCCGACGCTCAGCACCAGGATCGGGAGCAGCGCGGGCAGGACCAGGAACCAGGCCCCGTGGTCCACGGCCCTGCCGGGGCGAGGACCTCTGGAGCCTTTGCCGGACCGCGCCCGCGCGGTCGCCAACGTCACGGAATCGGCTCCTTCGGGCGGATGATGACGGTTTGGCCGACCCGGCGGCCTCCGTCATCGTGCTGACGCGGCCGGGCCACGTCAAGCGACCGCGCACGCCAGAAGTCGGGCTGGCCTGTACGAATGCGACACTTGCGCGGCGGCGGGCCCGGTGGCGGCGCGCCGCGGAGCACGGTGAGGCACAGGCTGCGGGAGGCAACGGATGGACGAGGCACGGGCACGGAAGGTCCTGGACGCCGCGGGGCTCACGGCGGGCTCCGACACGGGCGCCGAGCTCCTGGCCCTCGGCGAGAACGCGGTGTTCGCCGTGGGCGACCTGGTGGTCAAGGTCGGCCGGGCCGCGCCGGAACTCCTCGACCGGGCGCGGCGCGAACTCGCCGTCGGCGGGTGGCTGCGGGACGCCGGGGTGCCCGCGGTGCGGCCCGCCGAGGACGGGCCGCGGCTCGTCGAGGGACACCCCGTGACGGTCTGGCACCGGCTGCCCGCGGCCGTGCGGCCCGCCCGCCCCGGCGACCTGGCCGCGCTCCTGCGGCTCGTGCACGCCCTGCCCGCGCCGCCGTTCGAGCTGCCGCGCCGTGAGCTGCTCGGGGGTGTGGAGCGGTGGCTGCGCCTCGCCGGGGACGCGATCGACCCCGCCGACGCGGACTACCTCCGGGAGCGCCGGGACGGGTTCGCGGCGGCCGCCGCCGCGCTCGTGCCCCGGCTCGCGCCCGGGCCCGTGCACGGGGACGCGCTGCCGCGCAACGTCCTGGTGGGGCCCGAGGGGCCCGTCCTGGTGGACCTGGAGACGTTCTCCTCGGACCTGCGTGAGCACGACCTGGTCGTCATGGCGCTGTCCCGTGACCGGTACGGGCTCGGGGACGACGCGTACGACGAGTTCACCCGGGTGTACGGGTGGGACGTGCGGGAGTGGGAGGGGTGCGGGGTGCTGCGCGGGGCGCGGGAGACCGCGAGCTGTGCCTGGGTGGCCCAGCACGCGCCCGCCAACGCCGGGGCGTTGGCCGAATTCCGCCGCCGCGTGGCCTCGCTGCGCGAGGGCGACACGACGGTCCGCTGGCATCCGTTCTAACCCCTCGCGGCACGCCCCTGACCCGCCCCTTCCCGCTCCGGGGGCTGCCGCCCCCGTACCCCCCGCCTTTTCGGCGCTCCGCGCCTCGTCCTCAAACGCCGGACGGGCTGGAACTGTCGCCGGTTGCGGCAGGATTTTCAGCCCCTCCGGCGTTTGAGGAGCGGGGGTCTGGGGGCGGAGCCCCCCAGGAAGCGGGAAGGGGCGGGATGGGGGAACCCCCCGTTAGGGCACCCGCGCCGGCTCCCGCAGGGGCCACGTGCCGTCTATCTCCGCCGTGGGGTCGCCCTTGCGGCGGAGGAAGGACTGGAAGTCCGCGGCCCACTGCGCGGACCACTCCACCTGGCGCCGGTGCAGCTCCGCCGGGCCGAGGTCGGCGACCTTGGCGTGGCGGTCGGCTATCGCGCGGGCGAGCCGCGCCGCGGCGAGGGCGTCGGACGCGGCGTCGTGGGCGGACTCCAGGACCACGCCGTACTCCCGGCAGACCGCTTCGAGGTTGCGCTTGCCGCGGCGGTAGCGGTCCACCGAGCGATCGATGGTGTACGGGTCGATCACGGGCGCGGGGTCGGCCCCGCCGAGCCGGTCGCGCAGCGGCGCGAGCCCGTGCCGGCGCAGCTCGGCGGCCAGGAGGGTCAGATCGAACGCCGCGTTGTACGCGACGACCGGGACGCCCGACTGCCAGGCGGACGCGAGGACGTCGGCGATCGCGTCGGCGACCTCCGCGCCGGGCCGCCCCTCGGCGGCGGCCCGCTCGTCGGTGATGCCGTGCACGGCCACCGCGTCCGGCGGGATCGGCACGCCCGGATCGGCGAGCCACTCGCGGCGGCCCAGCTCCTGTCCGGCCCTGACCTCGACCACCGCCCCCGTGACGATCCGCGCCTCGGACGGATCCGTGCCCGTCGTCTCCAGGTCGAAGCCGATCAGCAGCTCTCGGTGCCAGCCCATGGCCGCCCCCTTCGTCGTGGTGCGTTCCCCCAGTGGCCTCCACGATCCCATGCGCCACTGACAATGAGATGGCCGGATTCCGCTACCCGTCCCGGACGCCGTCCTACGACACCGGGCGCGAGTCCGCCCAGGCCGTCTCGAACTCCTCCCGGTACGTCGCGAAGAGGCCGTGCTCGCCGAGGTCGTCCGCCTTGACCACGCGGCCGCCGCCGCGCAGCACCAGGACCGGCGCCTCCATGCCGCGGGTGCGCCGCAGATAGGACTGGACGACCGCGATGCCGTCCGAGCCGTCGCCGTCGACCAGATAGGCCGTGAAGCGCGGGGTCTCGTCGAAGACCTGGATCTCGAAGGCGCCGGGGTCGCGCAGGCGTGACCGCACGCGCCGCATGTGGAGGATGTTCGACTCGACGGCGCGGCTCAGCTCGCCCCGCTTGAGGCCCAGTTCGCGCTCCCGGCGCTTGACCGCGCTGCTCGCGGGGTTCAGGAAGAGCAGCCTCACCCGGCAGCCGGACTCGGCGAGCCGGACGAGGCGGCGGCCGGAGAAGTTCTGCACCAGCAGGTTCAGGCCTATGCCGATCGCGTCGACGCGGCGGGCGCCCCCGAAGAGGTCCTCCGCGGGGAACTGCCGCAGGAGCCGCACCCGGTCCGCGTGCACGCCCACGACGTCCGCGTACCGGTCGCCGACGAGCTGCTCCACGGCGTCGACCGGCAGGCGCCGCGCGGAGGGCGCGTCCGAGCCCGCGCCGAGGATCTCCAGGAGGCGTGCGGAGGCGCGCTCGGCCTGGGCGAGGACCGTCGGGGACAGGGCACGGTTGCGCGAGACCACGTTGCGCGTGACCTCCAGCTCGTCCAGGGCCAGCTCGACCTCGCGCCGGTCGTCGAGGTAGGGCTCGAAGCACGGCCAGTGCTGGACGACCAGCTCGCGCAGCTGCGGCAGCGTCAAGAAGCTGAGGACGTTGTCGTCGGCCGGGTCGAGGAGGTAGCCCTTGCGGCGGCTCACCTCGCGCACGGCGACGGCCCGCTGCACCCACTCCTGCCCGGCGGGGCCCGCGGCGGCGACCACCCAGTCGTCCGCGTGGACGGGTTCGTAGACGGGACGCAGAACAGCGGCCACGACCGCGCGCAGCCGCTGTTCCACCAGGTTCAGCCAGATGTAGGCCCGCCCGGCCCGCTGGGCGCGCGTGCGCACCTCGCGCCAGGCATCGGCGTCCCAGTCCAGTTCGGGTCCGATCTGGGACACCGGTTCCATCGGCCGTGCCAAGGACACCGCCGAGGACGGGACGTCCGCGGAGCTCCCCTCGTGACCCTCGTCACCAGGGGGCAGCTCGCGCCCCTCCGAGCTCACCCGTGCACCGCCTTCCGCTCCCCCGCGCTCTCCCCCGGTCAACGATCAAGGAAGAGTACTCCGGGACCGGCGCGCGGTGCAGCCGGATGGGCAGGGTCGTGCCGCAACTTCAGGTTCGCGGCCGTCCGTTCACGCCCGAGAGGTCCTGCGGAGTGAGCGGGTTCATGGCCGTGACGTCGCGCGGGGCCAGCGAGAAGCCCTGCCAGTGGACCGGCATGGGCTGCTGGTCCTCGTCGCGCGCGATGTGGTGGAAGCCGATGTTGACCCAGCTGATGGGGTGCTTCAGGGTCTCGCCGTTCGCCCACTTGTCGACGCTGGCCGGGTAGCCGTTCGGGCACCCGATGTTGTTGCTGGCGTACTGCTCGCACTTCTTGTAGTCCGTGAAGAACACGTCGTGCCGCGTGAACGGCCGGCCCGCGTGCTTCTGGCTGGCCCCGGGCACGAACTCGTAGCTGCGGGGGTGGCCGTCCTTGTTCTTGCCCGCCGTGCTGACCACGCGCCACCAGCGCATGTCCTGGCGGTCGCCCGCGAGTTCCTTGGTGATGGGCGTGCGGGTCGTCTTCGTGGTGGGGCTGCCCTGGCCGCTGGGCGGGGTGACCTTGGAGTCGTACTGCTCGACCTTGGACTTGGGCGAGCCGTCCAGACCGAAGTTGAGCCGCCAGAAGACGTTGTGCGAGTGGCTCTCGGCCTTGGCCTGGTCGCCCTTGCCGATGGGCCAGCCGCGGTCGTCGCCGCCGTCGAAGTCGTACGGCGACAGGCTGCCGGTGGCGCCCACGTTGGAGTGGATGGTGCCGTCCGACGAGAAGCGCCACTCGGTGATGTACTCGTACCAGGAGGCCTTGTTGACGGTGTAGACGAGCAGGTCCTTGCCCTGGGCGGCGTAGACCTTGCCGCTGCCGCCGGTGCTCGCGTCGTTGTTGAGACGGTAGGCGTGCCCCCGCGCGCGGGTGGTGGTGCACAGGCCCGGGACGTTCCCCCCGTCCGGGACCTTCACCGTCTTGATGGTGCCGCCGGGGCATTCGCTCGTCTTGAGCTTCTGCAGCTTCCGGCCGAAGTCGGTGCCCGTGACGTCGTCGAACTCGGCCTCGCCGTCGTCGTAGGGCACGTGGATCTGGGCGAGGCGGGCGCTGGTCAGCACCGGGATGGGCTTGGGCTCGCTCTTGGGCTGGTAGCTGATGTTGTCGAGGATGAGCCCGGAGTACGTGTTGTAGTGCCAGCACATGCGCCAGGTCGTGCCGCCGTCGAGGGTCTGCTCGATGCGGTAGTCGGCGCTGCATCCGGCCGCGGGCGCCCGCGGTGCGGCTCCGGGGGCCGCGGTGGCCGGGCCCGCGGTGGTTATCGCGGCTCCCAGGAGCGCGGACACCGCAAGGGCCGTACCGGCCGCCTTACGGGCGCGCGGGAGTCTGTTGCCGTGCGAGACGTGCATGCGAAGGAGGCTCCTTCGGTCAGGAGGGCAGAGGTGTGCGGATGCCCTTGTGCGGGCGGTCAGCGGACGCGGCCGACGTGGCGGTCGCTGAGGTCGACGATGAAGGCCCGGGTGTCGATCCACGGCCCGTTCTTGACCTTGGCCACGACCTGGATGCAGCGGTGCTTGCCGCAGTCCTGGAGGTCGGCGGGGACGCTGTCGAGGGTCTCCTTGCGGAACACGAAGCCGCTCAGGTCCAGGTCGGAGGGGCCTTCCAGCTTCTTCCCCGTGGCCTTGTCGTAGTCGTCCCGCAGGCCCTTGCCGTGCTCGTCGGCGATCAGCAGCCGCGCGGCCTCGGTCAGCTCCTCCTCGCTGGGCGGCGGCTGGACGTTCTGGGCGGTGTTGGTCGACTCGACCTTGCCGGTCTTCAGGTTCACCGTCTTGGCGACGACGGCGTCCTTCTTGTAGTCGTAGTAGACGATCTCGGCGCGGCGCGCCGCGTCGTCCCCGGTCGCCCCCGGCTCGTTCTCCGCGAGGTTCGTGGACAGGCGCTCCGGCCCCCGGTCGCCCTCCACGTCCCGGGCGCGCGAGCGCAGGCCGTTGCTGTCCAGGGCTATCTTCTGGGCCCGCGCGGTCTCGGCGTCGGTCAGCGGGTCGCTGCCCACCCCCTCGGAGCCCTCCTCGGGCGCGGCCTCCACGGTGCCGTCGGGCGCTACGGCGTCCTGGCGCGAGGAGCCCGCGGCCGTGCTGCGGTCGGACTCACCCGCCCCCGCCCGGTCGGGCAGCGCGACGGCCACCAGCGCCGCGGTGGCCGCCACGGCGAGGGCACCCCCCGCCACGACCTTCCCGAGGTGGCGTCTGACTAGATTGCGCACATCCTCCCCCAATCTCCCCTCATGGGCCCAATTCATGGGCATGTCGAGTATGTGGTCAGTCGGTTAGACGGGCTCAACTCCTCGGTGGTTGCCCCACTTTCGAGCACACTCTGGCCAAGGCGGCCCCCACGGGAGCGACGAGCATGGAAGAGTCGTGGACATGCAGGTCTGGCCTGGGCAGGCGTATCCCCTCGGCGCCGCGTACGACGGCGCCGGTACGAACTTCGCGGTCTTCTCCGAGGCCGCGGATCGAGTCGAACTGTGCTTGCTGCACGACGACGGTTCGGAGACCGCCGTGGAACTGCGCGAGTCCGACGGCTTCGTGCGGCACGCGTACCTGCCCGGCGTCATGCCGGGCCAGCGGTACGGCTTCCGTGCGCACGGCCCGTACGCGCCCGAGCGCGGGCAGCGCTGCAATTCGGCGAAGCTGCTCCTTGACCCGTACGCGCACGCGGTGAGCGGCGCGGTGGACTGGGGCGAGGAGGTGTACGGCTACCGGTTCGACGCCCAGGACGAGCGCAACGACCTGGACTCCGCGCCGCACATGATGACCTCGGTGGTGGTCAACCCGTACTTCGACTGGGGCGACGACCGTCCGCCGCGCACGCCGTACAACGAGACCGTGATCTACGAGGCCCATGTGAAGGGCCTGACGATGCTGCACCCCGAGCTGCCGGACGAGCTGCGCGGCACCTACGCGGCCCTCGCGCACCCGGCGGTCATCGAGCACCTGACGCGGCTCGGCGTGACCGCCCTGGAGCTGATGCCGGTCCACCAGTTCGTGAACGACCACCGGCTCGTCGACATGGGCCTGAACAACTACTGGGGCTACAACACGATCGGCTTCTTCGCCCCGCACAACGCGTACGCCTCCTGGGGCGACCGCGGCCAGCAGGTCCTGGAGTTCAAGTCGGCGGTCCGCGCGCTGCACGAGGCGGGCATCGAGGTCATCCTGGACGTCGTCTACAACCACACGGCGGAGGGCAACCACCTCGGCCCGACGCTGTCGTTCCGGGGCCTGGACAACGCCTCGTACTACCGCCTGACGGACGACCCGCAGTACTACATGGACACCACGGGCACCGGCAACTCACTGCTCATGCGCCATCCGCACGTACTCCAGCTGATCATGGACTCGCTGCGGTACTGGGTCACCGAGATGCACGTGGACGGCTTCCGCTTCGACCTCGCGGCGACGCTCGCCCGGCAGTTCCACGAGGTGGACCGGCTGTCCTCGTTCTTCGACCTGGTGCAGCAGGACCCGGTGGTGAGCCAGGTGAAGCTGATCGCCGAGCCCTGGGACGTCGGCGAGGGCGGCTACCAGGTGGGCAACTTCCCGCCGCTGTGGACGGAGTGGAACGGCAAGTACCGCGACACCGTGCGGGACCTGTGGCGCGGCGAGCCGCGCACCCTCGCGGAGTTCGCCTCGCGGCTCACCGGCTCCTCGGACCTGTACCAGGGCGACGGCCGCCGCCCGCTCGCCTCGATCAACTTCGTGACCTGCCACGACGGCTTCACCCTGCACGACCTGGTGGCGTACAACCAGAAGCACAACGAGGCCAACGGCGAGGACAACCAGGACGGGGAGAGCCACAACCGCTCCTGGAACTGCGGCGCCGAGGGCGAGACGGACGACCCGGACGTCCTCGCGCTGCGCGCCCGGCAGCTGCGGAACTTCCTCGCCACCCTGATGCTGTCCCAGGGCGTGCCGATGCTCAGCCACGGCGACGAGTTCGCCCGCACCCAGGGCGGCAACAACAACGCCTACTGTCAGGACAACGAGGTCGCCTGGGTGCGCTGGCCCGACGGCGAGAACACGCTCCTGGAGTTCACGCGCGCGATGACGTGGCTCAGGCGCGACCACCCGGTGTTCCGCAGGCGCCGGTTCTTCCACGGCCGTCCGGTCGAGGGCACCCACGACGAGCTGTCGGACATCTCCTGGTTCACTCCGGAGGGCGAGGAGATGACCCAGGAGGACTGGGACGCGGCCCAGGCGCGCGCCCTGACGGTGTTCCTCAACGGCAACGCGATCTCCGAGCCGGGGCCGCGCGGCGAGCGGATCACCGACGACTCGTTCCTGCTGATGTTCAACGCGTCCCCGGACCCGCTGGAGTTCGTGGTGCCGGTCAACCAGGGCCAGCAGTGGCAGGTGGTGGTCGACACGGCGCGTGCGGACGGGGTGCCGCCGGGGACGGGGGCCAAGGTGCGGGCGGGCGAGCGCGTGACGCTGACCGACCGGAGCCTCACGGTGCTCCAGCGTCCGGCGTAGCCGCCCCCGCGGCGCGGTCCACGCGCGCGGGGGCCGCGTTCTCGGCCGGAGCCGTCTCCGGGCGCGCGGCCAGGGCGATGGCGCAGGCCACCGCGGCGGCCGCGCTGCCCAGGGCGAAGGCGGCGCCGGGGCCGTGGGATTCGGCGAGCCGTCCGGCCACGGCGAGGGTGACCGCCTGGCCGCCGACGAAGGCGCTCGCCGCCCACGTCATGCCCTCGGCGAGGCGCCGCCGGGGCACGGCCCGTTCGGTCAGGGCGAAGCCGGTGACGAGGTTCGGGGCGAAGGCGGCGCCGAAGACCGTCACGACGGCGTACAGGCCCGCCAGGCTTTCCGTCCACACCAGGGGGAGCGACAGGAGCGCGGCGGCGGCCGTGGCGGCGCGCCAGCGGCCGTACAGGCCGAAGCGGTCCGGCAGCGCGGCCGTGGACAGGCCCGTGACGGCGCTCATGACGCCCATCGCGGCGTAGACGAGGCCCGCGTGGACCGGCGCGCCGAGCTCCTCGGTGAGCGCCGCGATCCCGGCCCCGCAGGCGCCGAGCAGCACCCCCAGGAAGACGAGCCCTACGCGGACGGCGTACACCGTGCGCGGGAGCGCGGAGCGTGCCGCACGCGCGCGTGGGGCGGCGGCCGGGGCCACGGCCCGCGCTGTCGGGTGCAGGGCGAAGCCGGTGCCGCAGACGGCGGCCAGGAGGGCCGCGAGGGCGAAGGCGTACGCCGGGTGGCCCGCGACGGCGGCGAGGCCGACGAGGGCGGGCCCGAGCACGAAGGACAGCTCGTCGAGCGTGGACTCCAGGGACAGCGCGGCGTTCACCAGGCCGGGCGGGGCGTCCTCGCGGCGCAGCAGCGCCACCGCGCGGGCGCGGGCCAGCGGGCCGATCCCGGGCACGCTCGCGCCCGCCAGGACCGCGAGGGCGAGGAGGACGGGGGTGGGCGGCCGCAGCAGGGCGCCGAGCGCGCAGGCGGCGACGGCGAGGGCGTTGAGCGCGGCGAAGGCGAGGACGACCGGCCGCTGCCCGCGCCGGTCGGCGAGCCGCCCGACGAACGGCCCTGCGGTCACCTGCCCGAGGGCGAGGGCGCACGCCACCGCTCCCCCGGTCGCGAGCGAGCCGCTGGTCTCGCCGACCAGGAGCACGCTGCCGAACTGGATCACGGCCACGGGCAGCCGCCCCAGGAACGAGATCACCGGCAGCGCGGCCCCCGTGACCGCCAGCACCGCCCGGTAGGAGCCGGCGGCGCGCCGGACCCGGCCGCCCCGCACGCCCCGTCCGCACCGCGCCTTCTCCGTCATCGTCGGACGCTATCGACGCTCCTTCGGACCCGCGCATGCGTCGAAGGCACAAAAGCCGCCCGGGCGGGTACGTACGTTCGCATGACGTCTCCGCGCCCCGCGCCCGATGTCCCGCAGCCGCCGACCGCCACGTACCGGCTGCAGCTGTGTCCGGAGTTCCCCTTCGCGGCGGCCGAGGCCGCGGTGCCCTATCTGGCCGCGCTCGGGGTCTCGCACCTGCATCTGTCGCCGGTCCTGGAGGCGGTGCCCGGCTCCGCGCACGGCTACGACGTCGTGGACCACGCGCGCGTGCGCGGCGAGCTGGGCGGCGAGGCGGGCCTGCGGGCGCTCGCCCGCGCGGCGCGGGCGGCCGGGCTCGGCCTGGTCGTGGACATCGTGCCGAACCACATGGCGGCCGATCCGCTGCACAACCGCGCGCTGTGGGAGGTGCTGCGCGACGGGCCCGCGTCGCCGTACGCGCGCTGGTTCGACGTGGACTGGGCGGCGGGCGGCGGGCGGCTGCTGCTGCCCGTGCTCGGCCACCGGCTCGGCGCGGACCTCGCGCAGCTGCGCGTCGACGGCGGGGTGCTGCGCTACCACGACCGGGTGTTCCCGCTGCGCGCGGGCACCGAGCGGCTGCCGCTGCCGCGGCTGCTCGACGCGCAGTGGTACCGGCTCGGCTGGTGGCGGCTCGCCCGCACGGAGCTCAACTACCGGCGCTTCTTCACCATCTCGGACCTGATCGCCGTACGGGTGGAGGACCCCGAGGTGTTCGAGGCGACGCACGCCACCCTCCTCGGGCTGCTCGGCGAGGGCGTCGTCGACGGCCTGCGCGTCGACCACCCGGACGGGCTCGTGGACCCGGGTGCGTACCTCGGGCGGCTGCACGAGGCGACGGGCGGGCGCTGGACGGTCGTCGAGAAGATCCTGGCCGACGGCGAGCGCCTGCCCGCGGCCTGGCCGGTGGCGGGCACCACCGGCTACGACGCGCTGCGGCACGTCGACGGGGTGCTCACGGACGCGGCGGGAGCGCGTGAACTGCGGGGCCGCTACCGCAGGTTCGCCGCGGCGCCCGCCGACCGGGGCGGCGACTGGCGGGCGACCGTGCGGCGCGCCGCGTACGAGGTCGTCATGCGGGAGCTGGCCGCCGAGGTGGACCGGCTGACGCGCGAGGCGGACGCGCTGTGCGCGACGGACCCCGGCCTCAGGGACCACGCCCCGTGGGCGCTGCGGACGGCACTGCGGGAGCTGCTCGTGCGCCTGGAGGTCTACCGTCCGTACGCGCGCGGGGGCGCCGACCCCGCGACGGTCCTGACGGCGGGCGCGGCCGCCGAGGCCAGGCGGGTGTTCACGGTGCCCGAGGAGGCCGAAGCGGTCGACGCGGTCAGGGACTTGGCCCTCGGCAGGCGGGGCGACGACGAGCGGTGCGCGGCGTTCCGGGCGCGGTTCGCGCAGACGGCGGCGGCCCTGCGGGCCAAGTCCGTGGAGGACACCGCGTTCTACCGGTACGTGCCGCTCCTGTCGGCGGCCGAGGTGGGCGGCGAGCCGGGGCGGCCCGCGCTCGACGTGGCGGAGTTCCACGCGTACTGCGCGCGCGTGCGGCGGGACTGGCCGTACTCCGGCACGGCCCTGACCACCCACGACACCAAGCGCAGCGCCGAGGTGCGGGCGGGCATCAGCGTGCTCACGCAGGCCCCCGAGCGGTGGGACGCGCTGCTCGCCGAAGTGACCCGGCAGACCGCGCGGGCGCCCGACCCCCAACTGGCCTGGGCGGCCTGGCAGACGGCGGTGGGCTTCGCCCCGGCCGCGCGCGGCGGGTCCGGCGACTACGGGAGGCGGCTCCAGGAGGCCCTGCTGAAGCACGTGCGGGAGGCGGGCCTGCACACGAGCTGGACGGAGCGCGACGAGGGCTACGAGGGGGCCGTGACGGCGTTCCTGGCGGCGGGTCCGTGCGGCCCCCTGCTGGACACGGTGGCCCGGTTCGCGGCCGAACTCGCCCCGCACGCACGCGTGAACGTCCTCAGCGGCGCGCTGCTGCACCTGACGATGCCGGGCGTGCCGGATGTGTACCAGGGCACGGAGCGCGCCTTCCATGCCCTGGTCGACCCCGACAACCGCCGCCCCGCGGCCTTCGACGCGGGCCTGCTGGAGGGGCTCGGCGCGCGGCGGGACTCCTGGGACCTGTCGGACGAGAAGCTGGCGGTCACCGCGGCGGCGCTGCGGCTGCGCGCGCGGCGGCCCGGCCTGTTCGGCGGCGGGAGCACGTACGAGCCGCTGACGGCGTCCGGCCCCTGTGCGGCGCACTGTCTGGCCTACTGCCGCTCCGGGGGCGTGGTGGTGGCCGTGACGCGGCTGTCGCGGCGCCTCGCGGACGCGGGCGGCTGGCGCGACACGGCTCTGTCGCTGCCCCGGGGGGCGTGGACCGATCTGCTCACTCCGGGGCGCGAGTTCGCTGGACGCACGCGCGTGGACGAGCTGCTCGCGCCGCTTCCGGTGGCTCTTTTGGAGCGCGTCTGACAGCGGGCGCCGGGGGCGCGCTCCGCCCGGAGCGGGGCATACCGGTCCGTGGATGGGACGGATGGAGCGAGCGGAGCCGTGTGTACCAGGCGTGGGCTCCGTGGAGCCCGCCTTCAGGGTGCTTGACACGCGTACCGCCGCGTGGCGTACTGCGGATTGCGTCAGCGGACCAGTCGGGGGTGAGTCAACTGGCGGCGAACCGCTATCCCAGTGTTCCCGAACTCGTCGTGTCCGCGCGGGAGCTGGCGGCTCACCGTCCTGATCTGTGCACGCTGCGCCAGGTCGGCTCCTCGCGCGCGGGCCGCCCCCTGCACCTGCTGTCCGTCGGGCACGGTCCGCGCGCGGTGCTCGTGGTGGCGGGCGCGCACGCCAACGAACCCACGGGCGGCTCGACCCTCGTCGCCCTCGCCGAGTGGACGGTGCGCGACGCCGCGCTGCGCGCCGACACGTCCTGGCACTTCCTGCTGTGCGCCGACCCGGACGGCGCGCACCTGCACCGCACCCCGGCGCCGCGCACCCTCCTGGACTACCACCGGCACTTCTTCCGCCCCGCGGGCCCGGAGCAGCCCGAGTGGTCGCCGTCCGTCCTGCCGCCGGACCGGCTGCCGCCCGAGACCCGCGCCCTGAAGGGCGTCATCGACGAACTGCGGCCCTACTTGCAGGTGTCGCTGCACTGCACCGACCTCGGCGGCAGCTGGGTGCAGCTGACCCGGGACATCCCGGGGCTCGCCGTGCCCTTCGCCGCGTCGGCGGCGCGCCTCGGCATCCCGGTGGAGACGGGGGCGTCGGACGCGGCGGGCTGGCCGGTGTCGGGGCCCGGCGTCCACGTGCTGCCCGGGCCCGGCTCTGCGGCCGCCTATCCGAGCCTGCCGGAGGACGCCCGGCACACCACGTGGCACCACGCACACCGCTACGGCGGCGTGACGGCCATCGTGGAGGTGCCGATGTGGGCGAGCGACATGGTGGACGACATGGCCGTGCACCCGGCGCCCCGGGCGGCCCTGCGCGGCTTCGCCCGGCGCCTGCGGCACGACGCGGGCCTGGTGGAGGACGTCCTCGGCGACGCGCTGCCCCGGCTCCCGGACGCGGACGGGCCGCTGCTGCGGGCGGCCCGGTGGGCGCTCGGCCTGGTGCCGGGGCTCGCCGACGACTGGGGCCGGCTGCCGCCCGCCGGGACGTCGATGGCGTACATCGGCAGCGTGGACGCCTTCGGGCGGCGCCTGCCGCTGCGGGCGGCCGCGATGCTCCTCAGGGTCCTGCGGGAGGCCGACGACCGGGCGGCGCCCCGGCTCGACCGGCTGGTGACGCGGTGGTGCGAGGCGTTCGCCGACCGGTTCGAGGCCCGCTGGGTGCCGCTGGAGCGCCAGGTCGAGCACCAGGCGCGGACGACGGTGGAGGCGGCCCGGCACGCGCGCGTACGGGACGTGTGACGGGCGTCCGGAAGGGACCGGACTCCCCGCTCGTCCGGACGGGACGGGGCTCCCTGCTCCCCGGGCCCACCCGCCCCTGGGCTCCCTGACTCCCCGGCGGAGGGGGACGGGCGCGCGGGTCTCAGGCCGCCGCGAGGCTGAACGACATGTGGCCGAAGGAGACCTGGTCCCCGGCCTGCACGACGGCGGCGCCGATCACCCGGCGGCCGTTGACGGACGTGCCGTTCGTGGAGCCGAGGTCGCGCAGGACCCACAGGCCGCCCTGGTGGATCAGCTCGGCGTGGACGCGCGAGACGGTGTCGTGGCTCAGCCGCAGGCCGTTCGCCGGGTCCCGGCCGATGCGCAGCGGATACGCGCCCGGCGCCGGGAGCAGCAGCTTGGGCAGCTTCTCCGCCTGCCAGGCCCGGCGCAGCTTCACGCCGAAGCCGGAGACGGCGCCGACGGTGGACAGCGCGAGCCGCGTCCAGCGGTTCTCCGTGCGCAGATCGGCGGTGAGCACGGCCAGTTCCTGCCGCTTGCGGGCGGCGAGCGCCAGCTCCATGCGGCGGACGAACGTGTCGTGCGAGAGGCGGCCGAGCGCCGCGCCCTCCCTGAGCACCTCGAGCGCCCGCTCCCGCTCGGCGTCGCTCACCCGTCCCGCCTGTGTGTCGTACTCGGGGGAAGCCGCGGAAGAAAGGGTCACGTCGACGATTGTCGGCCAGCTCGGCCCGGGTGTCCAGAATCGGCCGAACTCCTCCGCCGCGATCACTTCTGGCGCACCATGGAGGGACGGCGACACAGGGGCCAACGAGGGGGGCTGCCGGTGAGGTTCGAGGTGTGGGCACCGCGCGCGGAGCGGGTCGACCTGGTCCTGGAGGACGCGGGGCCGGGCGGCACGCGGGCTCTGGCGCGCGATCCGGAGCGCCCCGGGTGGTGGGCCGTGGAGGCCGCGGCCCAGGACGGCACCCGGTACGGCTTCGCGCTCGACGGCGGCCCCGCGCTGCCCGATCCCCGCTCGGCCCGGCAGCCGGACGGGCCCGACGGGCCGAGCGCCGTCGTCGACCACGCGCGGTTTGCCTGGCGCGCGCCGTGGCCGGGGCGCGGCCTGCGGGACGCGGTCCTGTACGAGCTGCACGTGGGCACGTACACGCGCGAGGGCACCCTGGACGCGGCGGCGGAGCGCCTCGGCCACCTCGTGGACCTGGGCGTCACGCACGTCGAGTTGATGCCGGTGTGCCCCTTCCCGGGGCGGCACGGGTGGGGGTACGAGGGGGTGTCGCTGTGGGCCGTGCACGAGCCGTACGGCGGGCCCGAGGCGCTGAAGCGGTTCGTCGACGCGGCCCACGCCGCGGGCCTCGGCGTGGTCCTGGACGTGGTGCACAACCACCTCGGTCCGTCGGGGAACCACCTGCCCGCCTTCGGCCCCTACTTCACGGACACCCACCACACCCCGTGGGGCGCCGCCGTGAACCTGGACGCGCCCGGCTCGGACGAGGTGCGGGCGTACCTCGTCGGCAGCGCGCTCACCTGGCTGCGGGACTACCGCGTGGACGCGCTGCGCCTGGACGCCGTGCACGCGCTGTGCGACACCCGGGCGCTGCCCTTCCTGGAGGAGCTGGCGACAGCCGTCGACGCGCTCGCCGACGAGGTCGGCAGACCGCTCGGGCTCATCGCGGAGTCGGACCTGAACGACCCGCGGCTCATCACCCCGCGCACACGCGGCGGCCTGGGCCTCGACGCCCAGTGGAGCGACGACTTCCACCACGCGCTGCACACCGCGCTGACCGGTGAGTCCCACGGCTACTACGCGGACTTCGCCGCGGCCCCGTTCGCGGCCCTGGAGAAGACGCTGACGCACGGGTACTTCCACGACGGCACGTACTCCAGCTTCCGGGGCCGGGCGCACGGGCGCCCGCTCGACCGCGAGCGCACGCCCGCGTACCGGCTGCTCGGCTACGCGCAGACGCACGACCAGGTCGGCAACCGCGCGCAGGGCGACCGGCTCTCCGCGACGCTCTCCCCCGGGCTGCTCGCGTGCGCGGCCGCGCTGACGCTCACGGCACCCTTCACGCCGATGCTGTTCATGGGCGAGGAGTGGGCGGCCTCGACGCCGTGGCAGTTCTTCACCGACCACACCGACCCCGAGCTCGCGCGGGCCGTACGGCAGGGCAGGCGGCGGGAGTTCGCCGCGCACGGGTGGGCGGAGGAGGAGATTCCCGATCCGCAGGACCCGGCGACGCGGGAGCGCTCCTGCCTCGACTGGGCCGAGCGCGAGAAGGGCCACCACGCGCGCGTGCTCGGCTGGTACCGCGAGCTGATCGCGCTGCGCCGGGAGCGGAGCGACCTCGTCGACGCCGATCTGGCCGCGGTGCGCGTCGCGCATGACGCCCAGGCGCGCTGGTTCGCCGTGCGGCGCGGGGACCTGCGGATCGTGGTGAACCTCGCGAAGAGCGCCACCGCGGTCCCGTTGGGCGTGCGCCACGCGCGGGTGCTCGCCGCGTGGGAGCCCGTCGAGGGCCCGGACGCGGACGGGACCGTGCGGCTGCCCGGCGAGTCGTGCGCGGTGCTCGCCGTGGAGTAGCCGGGGCTGGGCCGGGGCCCCGGCCCAGCCTGGTGCAACTGTGAGGAGGGCACGACCATGGAACAGCGGCGACTGGGAAGCACCGGACTCCGGGTCAGCGAACTGTGCTTCGGCGCCATGACGTTCGGCGGCGGGGCGGACGAGCGGGTCGCGCACGCGATGCTGGACGCGTTCGCGGAGGCGGGCGGCACGTTCATCGACACCGCCGACGCCTATGGCAACGGCGTGTCGGAGGAGGTGCTCGGCCGCTGGCTCAAGGGCCGCGTACGGGACGACCTGGTGATCGCCACCAAGGTGTTCCTGCCGGTGGGCGAGGCGCCGAACGCGCGCGGGCTCGGCCGCAAGCACGTTCTGGCGGCGGTGGACGCGAGCCTGCGCCGCCTCGGCACCGACCACGTGGATCTGTACCAGACGCACGTGTGGGACGCGCACACGCCGATCGAGGAGACCCTGTCCACGCTCGACGCCCTGGTGCGGGCGGGCAAGGTCCGCTACCTCGGCGCGAGCAACCACAGCCCCGGGCAGCTGCAGAAGGCCCGCGACGTGGCCCACGCGCGCGGCTGGGAGCCGTATGTGTGCCTCCAGCCGATCTACAACCTCCTTGCGCGCGAGGCCGAGTGGGAGCTCCTTCCGCTGTGCCGCGCGGAGGGTGTCGGCGTCATCCCGTACAGCCCGCTGCACGCGGGGTGGCTCTCGGGGAAGTACCGGCGCGGCATGGCGGCGGCGCCGCAGGGCGCGCGCGGCGGCGGGCAGTGGGACGAGCGGGCCACGGAGGCGACCTGGCGGGTCGTGGACGCGGTGCTCGGCGTCGCCGAGGAGACCGGGCGCACGCCCGCGCAGGTCGCGCTGCGGTGGCTGCTCCAGCGGCCGGGCGTCACCGCGCCGATCGTCGGCGCGCGGTCCGTGGAGCAGCTCACCGACAATCTCGGCGCGGTGGGGTGGACGCTCGACGCGGACCAGCTGCGGCGCCTCGACGGGGCGAGCGCCCGGCCGCTGCCGCCGCCCTACGACGTGCTCGCACACTTCGCCCAGGGCTGAGCCCGGCCGCCTCAGTCGCTGAGCCCCGCCGCCTCAGTCGCTGGTCCGGCCGCCTCAGTTCACGACGGCCATCTCGCGCGGGGTGTTGTTGAGGCGCCGGCCGCCGTCCTCGGTCACCGTGACGATGTCCTCGATGCGGACGCCGAAGCGGCCCGGCAGATAGATGCCGGGCTCCACGGAGAAGCACATGCCGGGCACGAGTGGCTGCTCCTCGCCCTCGATCATGTACGGCGGTTCGTGGGTGGTGACGCCGATGCCGTGCCCGGTGCGGTGGATGAAGTACTCGCCGTACCCGGCGTCGGTGATGACGGCGCGCGCCACGCGGTCGACCTCCTGGCAGGCGATGCCGGGGCGCACCGCGCGGCACGCGGCATCCTGGGCCTCGCGCACCACGTCGTGCACGCGCCGCTCCTCGGCGGTGGGCTCCCCGACGTGCACGGTGCGCGAGGTGTCGGAGCCGTAGCCGTGCTTCAGGCCGCCGAAGTCGAGGACGACCATGTCGCCGTGGGCGATGACGCGGTCGCCCGCCTCGTGGTGCGGGCTCGCGCCGTTCGGCCCCGAGCCGACGACGGTGAAGTCCACCTGTTCGTGCCCGAACTGCCGCAGCAGGTCGGCGAGGTCACCGGCGACGTCGGTCTCCTTGCGGCCCGCGAACGGGACCTTCTGGATCTCCTCGTACGTGGCGTCGGCGGCGGCCCCCGCGGCGGTGAGGCGCTCCAGCTCCGCCGCGTCCTTGACGGCCCGCAGCATCGGCAGGGCCTCGGTGAGCGCGACGTACGAGCTGTCGGGCAACTGCCGCTGCATGCCCAGCAGATGGAGCGCCCAGGCGTTGTCGCTCACGCCGAAGCGGCCGTCCTTGGCGAGCAGCGGCGCGGCCACCCCGTACGGGTCGACGCCGTCGGTCCAGTCGCGCAGGGTCAGCGCGGACGCGCCCGCCGCGCGCGCGGCGTCCGGGGCCTCCAGGGTGGGCACCACGAGCACGGGGTCCTGGCCGGGGGCGAGCACGAGCAGGGTGAGCCGCTCGGTGTCGGCGGGCACGCGGTAGCCCGTCAGCCACACCAGATCGGGTCCGGGCGCGACGAGGACGCCCGCGAGGCCCGCTTCGGCGGCGGCGCGCGCGGCGCGGTCCATCCGGGCGCGGTAGTCGTCGGCGGTGAACGGCGCGGGCGTGGCCGGGGTCATCGGGCCTCCTGAAGCGTCTGCGGAGCCTGCCCGCGGCGGTCCCGCGGGCAGGGATCTTCCCCAGCATCCTGCCCGCGCACCCCGCACGGCGCGAGCGGGTATCGCGGCCCGGACCGCCCCGTCCGCGGCCTGCCGCGCGCGGGGGCAGGCCACCGGTTCCCCGGTGGCTGTTCCCCGGACCCACGCCTAATGGTTGGATGCCGTGCATCCATTAGTTCGAGGCCGGGCCCGGGTGCGGACAGGGGCACTTGGACGGCGCCCGGGGCACGGGAGGGACGTACGACATGCTGGTACTCGCACAGATCAGTGACCTGCACCTGGACGGCGGCGCACGGGCGACCGAGCGCGCCGAGCGCGTCATGGAGCGGCTGCGGGCGCTGCCCCGGCCCGTGGACGCGCTGCTCGTGACCGGCGACATCGCCGACCACGGCGAGGAGGCCGAGTACAAGGAGGCGGCGCGCCTGCTGTTCACCGACGCGCCCTGGCCCGTGCTCACCTGCCCCGGCAACCACGACCGGCGCACGCCCTTCCGCACCGCCCTGCTCGGCGAGCCCCCGGCGAGCGCGTCCGAGGCGCCGGTGAACAGCGCGCACCGCGTCGGCGGCGCCGAGGTCCTCCTGCTCGACTCCAGCGTGCCGGGCCACGACCACGGGCTGCTCGACGAGACGACGTACGCCTGGCTGGAGGACCGGCTCGACGCCCTCGGCGGGAGGACGCCGGTGCTGCTCGCCTTCCACCACCACCCCGTGCCCGTGCACCATCCGCGCCTGGACACCGCGTGGCCGCTGCGCGAGCCGCACCGGCTCCGGGCGCTGGTGGAGCGCCGCCCGGAGATCGCGGGCCTGATCATCGGGCACGCGCACACGCCCGCCGCGACCACCTTCGCGGGGCGGCCGCTGGTCGTCGGGCCCGGCGTGGTCTCGACGCTGCGCCTCCCGTGGGAGGGCGAGGGCCTGGTCGACCTGGACGCCCCGGCGGGGTTCGCCCTCCACGTGCTGGACGACGAGGGGCGGTTGACGTCCCACTTCCGCGTGGTCTGAGGGCCCCGCCGCGCGCCCTCAGGTGGTGAGGCCCGGGGTGACCGTCAGGGTCTCGCGGGCGCCGGTCGGGTGACGCACCGTCAGAGAGACGTTCCTGCCCGGGCGTGCCGCGGCCACCGCGCGGACGAGGTCCGCCGCCGTGCGCACCCGGGTGCCGTCGAACGCGACGACCACGTCGCGCCGCAGCAGGCCCGCCGCGTGGCCGGGGCCCGGCACGTGCACGCCGACGAGCAGCGCGCCGCCCGCCGCCGGGGCGTCGGCCGCCTCGACGCCGAGGGCCAGGCGCGGGCCCGGGGCGCGGAGCGTCTGCGGCCGCGGGCCCGACGGCGCGGTGGCCGTGGCCGTCCTGTCGGTGGGCCGCTCGCCGGAGGCCGAGCCTCCGGAAGCCGTCCCGCCCGCGGGTTTCCCGCCCGTGGACCGCGCGCTGGGGTGCGTGTGCCCCGGCGCGCCGGGAGGTGCGCCCGCGCCTGCCTGGCGCTGCATCTCGGCGAGGCTGCTCATGCCGATGACGGTGGCGCCGACCGTGCCGAGGCCCACCCCGGTGAGCACCAGGACCGTCGCGCACAGCAGGCCGAGCAGGAGCGTGGTGAGCCGCTTGCCGCGGCGGCGCGCGGCGTGCGGGCGGGGGCCCTTGGCGGGTCTCTCACCCCCGGCGGGCTCCCGTCCGGGCATGGGCTTGGGACGCAACGCGGTCTGTTTCATGGCTCGCCTCCGGCCACAGCCCTACCCGGCGTGACCCCGCGCGACGATTCACGAACGGGTGACGTCGAGGCGTGCGGCGAAGGCGGCCGCGGCGCCGCGCAGCGCCCCGGCGTGCAGCAGTTCGGTGCGGTGCACCACGCGGGGTGCGACGAGCGGTACGGCGACGGTGCCGTCGGCGCCCCGGGCATCCGAGGCGGACGCCGCCGAGCGGGGCAGCACGGCGAGCCCGTGTCCGGCCGCCGCGAGCGCGATCAGTGTCCGTACGTCCGTGCCGTCGTAGCGCAGGGCCGGGCGGAAGCCGGTGCCGCCCGTCGCGGTGCGCAGCTGGTCCAGGGGCAGGCCCGCGCCGGGCGCGTCCAGCCAGCGGGCGTCCGCGAGATCCCCCAGGCGAAGCCCCGCGCGGCGGGTCAGCGGGTGCCCGGCGGGCAGCAGGACGCACACCGGTTCCTCGCCCGTGCCCCGGGTGGTGAGCGGAGCCACGTCGGGGATGCGCAGCGGGTCGGTCGGCGCGGCGAGCCCGTCGACGAGCCCCAGTCGGGCGGCACCGGTCGCGACGGCCTCGGGCACCGCGGCCCGGTCGACGACCCGCAGCGTGACGCCCGTCGGCGGCAGGGCGCGCAGCGTGCGGGGGGTCAGGGCGGTGGGCGCGGCGGCCAGCGTCAGGCCCTCGTCCGGGGCGCCCGCGAGGGCGAGGACCTCCGCGCGGGCGGCGTCGAGCCGCAGCAGCAGCGGCCCCGCGTGGTCGAGGAGCCGCTCGCCCGCGCGCGTGGGCGCGACGGGGCGGCGGGTCAGGAGCGGCGTGCCGAGGTCCTGCTCCAGGGCGGCGATGTGCTGCGAGACGGCGGACTGGGTGTAGCCGAGGGTGCGCGCGGCGGCGGAGAAGGAGGCGAGGCGGACGACGGTGACGTACGTGCGGAGCAGGTGCGGGTCCATGGGGAACAGGATCACCCCCGGTCATCAGTAGCACTGATGGAGGGTGCAGGATTCATCGTTGGACGTGAACGTGGGCGGGTGCGGAGGATGGCCGCCATGAACGCGAAATCCCCAGAGAGCCCTTCAGCGAACCGCGACGCGAACTCCCGCCCGAACCGCCACGTACGTTCCGACACGGACCCCATGGCTCCCGCCGGGGGCTCCCCGGCGGGCTCCGCCGCGCCTGTCGCTTCCGCCTATGCCACCGCCTCCGTCTCCGCTTCCGTGACGCCGCCCGCCCGGCTCGCCCTCGTCGGGGACCGCTCCCCGAGCGTCGCCTCGCACACCCGCGTCCCGCTGCTCCTCGACGCGCTCGCCGCCCGGGACGGGCTCGTCCTCGACGCGTACTGGATCCCCACCGAGGACGCCGTCGAGCCGGACGCCGTGCGGGGGTTCGACGCGGTGTGGATGCTGCCCGGGAGCCCGTACCGCAGTGAGGCGGGGGCGCTGGCCGCGATCCGGACCGCGCGCGAGGAGGGCATTCCCTTCCTCGGCACCTGTGGCGGCTTCCAGCACGCGCTCCTGGAGTACGCCCGTCACGCGTGCGGCCTCGCCCACGCCGCGCACGCCGAGAACGACCCCGACGCCGAGGACCCGCTCATCGCGCCGCTCGCCTGCTCGCTCGTCGGGCACGAGGGGGCCGTGACCCTCGCGCCCGGGTCGCTCGCCGAGGCCGTCCTCGGGGCGGACCGCACGGTGGAGCGCTACCACTGCTCGTACGGACCCAGCGATGTCCGGCTCCTCGATGTGCTGCGGGCGCGGGGGCTGCGGTTCTCGGGCACGGACGAGGAGGGGCAGGTGCGGGTGGCCGAGCTTCCGGGGCACCCCTTCTTCCTCGCGGCCCTGTTCCAGCCGGAGTTGAGCGGGGACGGGACGCGGGCCCATCCCATGGTGCGGGCCCTCGGGCGGGCCGCGGTGGCCCGGGCCGCGGAACGGGTCGGGGCGGCCTGACGGCGGCGCCCCGGCCCGCTCCGCCCGGTCAGTGGTCGCCGTGGCCGCCGCCATGGCCTCCGTGGTCGAACTTCAGGGCCTCCTCGGGCAGCACGACGAAGGGGCGCATCATGCCCATGTCCTCGTGCTCAAGCAGGTGGCAGTGGTACATGAAGCGGCCGTACGCCCCGTCGAACTTGCCGATGACGCGGAGCATCTGGCCGCCGGGGACCAGGAACACGTCCTTCCAGCCGCGTTCGTTGGGAGCGATCGGGACGGGTGTGGACGGGTCGTGCGTGACCGGTGTGCGCGTGCCGCCGACGGCCGGGTCGAAGCCCGAGGCGTCGTACGTGTCCCGGCCGAGGAGCTGGAAGTCGGCCAGATGGATGTGCATGGGGTGGGTCACGTTCGGCCGGACGGCGAGGTTCAGGAAGCTCCACTGCTCGTACGCGCCCTCGGCGATGGTGAAGCCCAGGCCGTCGTTGAACGTACGGGCCGTCCTGCGGTAGGTCTTCAGGGCGCCGTCGGGCCCGCGGACCTGGATGACGCCGTCGGCGGGGAACTGGATGCCCCCGGGATCCTTCACCTCCTCCATCTCCCAGATCTCCGGGTGACCGCCGCCGCCCTTGGTGGCCGGCGGGGTGAGCACGACGAGCCGGTGGCCGTGCGGCACGCCGTGGCCGATCGGGCGGAAGGAGCCGGAGAGGACCTCGGGAAGCCGGAAGGTGTCCGGCGCGCCGCCGCCCTTGCCGACGCGGAACTCCATGACGTGGGGATGGCGCACGTTCCCCGCGGGGTCGGGGAGGCCCGGCGCCGCGTTCGGCCCCTTGTTGACCAGGCGGAGGCGCTTGCCCGTGAGCGCGCGGAAGTCGACGAGGAGGTCGAAGCGCTCGGCGGGGGCGACGGTCAGCGTGGGCGAGGAGCCCGGGGTGCCCCCGAAGTCGATGGGGACCGGGCGCGGCAGCAGGCCGCCGTCGCTGCCGATCTGGTGGAGCACGCCGGGAACGGGGCGGCCGGACTCGTCGATGAGGACGAGGTCGTACACGCGCGCGTTCGACGCGTTGACCAGGCGGAAGCGGTACCAGGCCGGGGCCACGTCGGCGTAGGGCCAGATGCGGCCGTTGACCGTGGTGTACGGGCCCGAGAAGGGGAGGGTGACCGGCTTGCCCGTCTCGGCGTTCTTCGGGTCGACGATCGTGGTCTTGTGGAGGAGGCGGCCCGTCAGCCGGCCGTCCTCGTCCGTGTCGAGATTGCGGTCGGCGATGAGGAGGGGGATCTCCCGCTTGCCGGAGGGGAGTTGGAGCGCGTCCTCCTCCTCGTCGCGGACGAGGTAGGTGCCGTACAGACCCGCGAACACGTTCCACCTGGTGATGTTCATGGCGTGGTCGTGGTACCACCACTGGACGGCCTGGTGGTCGTTCGGATACTCGGAGAGCTGGGCGTCGCCGGAACCCACGGCGTTGTCCGCCCAGCCGTCGTTCCCGCCGCCCGTCTGGGCGCCGTGGACGTGGGTGACGGTCCAGGCGGGGAGCGCGGCCACGTCCTTGTTCGGCTCGACGCCCTCGCGGCCCGGGAGGGTGCTGGGCGGCTCGCCCGTGCGCTGCACCTCCACCGCGGTGACGGGGAACTCCGTCTCCTTGGGCACGCGGTTGGTCCACGCGATGCGGATGCGCTCGCCGCGCCGCACCTCGATGGTGGGGCCGGGCACGGAGCCCTCGTACCCCCACATCAGGGTGGGCGGGAGCTGCGGGTGCAGCCGCACCCAGGCCGGGCGGACCGCAATCTCCGTCTCTTCGCGGACGTCGCCCCCGGCGGGGCGCAGGACGGGCGGGACGGTCAGCGGCGCCACATACGGAACGAGCTCGCGGCCGTCCGCTTCCCCCGTGGGCGTGCCGCCGCCGTCGGTCGCGCCGGGCTCCGCGGTCGCGTCGAGGGCGGCGGTCGCGTCCGGGTCGGCGGTCGCATGCGGCTGATCGGTCGGGCCGGGCTGGTCGGGCCCGCGCCGGACGTCCAAGTCGAGGTCGATGTCGGTCAAGGTGAACACCCCCGTGTTCAGCTGCGTTTCAGCCTTCACCTCAGAAGACTCCCGGCACAGCACGAAAGTTCCATGAATCCCCCATTCCGGAAAAATCTGGCAAGAGTGCCTGTTCAGGGCCTTGCCTGAGGAATCGGGAGGGCGCGAGATCCGGTTTCGCCCGCGCGGCGGGCCGCCCGGCCTCTAGGCTGCGGGCCCGTGCCCCGTCGCACGCCCCCGCACTCCCGGCGGAAGGATGACGCCCCATGCCCGACGCGCCGCCGCTTCCCGACGCGCCCCGTACGCCCGGCACTTGCGGCGTGCCGCTGCGCGCCGAGCTGCTCCTGGACCCGGACGTCAGCGAAGCCCTCGGCGACGACCTGGTCGCCGCGCTCGCCGGGCTCGGCGTCCGCACCGCGCGGGTACGCCGCGCCGTCGGTCACCGCGGCGCGGGCGACGTGCCCTGGCTGGTCCTCGCAGCGCTGCCGTTGCAGGCGTTCCTCAGCGGGCTCGGCGCGGAGGCGGTGCGGGACGCGTACGCGGCGTTCAAGGCGGCGGTGGGCCGTCTGGCGCGCCGCGACGGAGCCGCCGCCGCGCCGCCGCGCCCCCTCGTGCTGCGGGACGACCGCAGCGGCCTGAGCGTCGTCCTGGAACCGGACCTCCCCGCCGAGGCGTATGAACGACTACTGGGGCTCGACTTGACGGCGTTCCGGGTGGGCCCCTTGCACTACGACCGACAGCAGTCCCGCTGGCGCTCCGAGTTGGACGAGGCCGCGGGCTGACCCGGCACCGGCCGCTGATCGGGGGCGCACGAGACGTGGGGGCGCGAACGGGGACGGCGTACGCGGCGGCGCGAACGGCCTGCGCCGAGGGCGAGGCCCGGTGGGCCCGCGGGGACGGGCCGGGCGCGGAGGCCTCCTTCCGGCGCGCGGCGGACCTCGCGCGCCCGGCCCGCGCCGACGACGGCTCCCCGCCCGGGGCGCCCCCGCCCAACGGCGTCCCGGACCCCGCCCCCACCGACGCTCCGCGCACCACCGACGCCCCGGACGCCAGCGCGGCTCCGCGCACCACCGACGCTCCGGACACCGCCGAGGCTCCCGGCGCCACCAGCGCTCCGGACACCACCGACCCTCCGGGCTCCGCCGATGTCACCGCCGCCCCGGACGGTTCCGACGTCCTTGCCCGCGCCCGTATCGGCCTCGGGCGCCTGCGCCTCGCCGCCGGGGACGCCGAGCAGGCCCTCGTGGAGTTCCGCCGGGCGCGGGAGGCGGATCCCGGCGGGGCCGCGGCCCCCTTCTGGACGGGGTGCGCGCTCGCGCGGCGCGGGGACCTCGCGGCGGCCGAGGCGTGCTTCACCGAGGCCCTCGACCGGCCGGACCCGCATCCGCGTGCGGCCGTGCAACGCGCCTACGTACGCGCCAAGTCGGGGCGGACGGCCGCCGCGCTCGACGATCTGCGGGCGGCGGCGCGGACCGGGCCGCTCGACGACGAGGCGCGGTGGGTCGAGGCGGCGCTCTCCGGGGGCGCCCGGCAGGCCGCGCTGCGCCTGCGGCGTGCCGCGCTGACCGCGCTCGGCGGGGACGCGCCCGACCGGGAGCGGGCCGCAGCGCTCGCGGCCGCGTCCTGGGGGCTGTGCCGCGAGCCCGGCGCGTACGTACCGCTGTACGCGGTGACGCTCGTCGCGGGCGGCCGCCGCGACGCGGCCGTGGGTCTCCTCGACGACGCCACCCGGCACGACCCGGCCGATCACCGGGTCACCCACGCGCTCGCACTCGGCCTGCTCAACTCCCCATCCCATCACGACAGTTCCACCCTCGAACGGTGCGTGGGCGCCTGGGGCGCGCTGCTGCACGACACCGCGTTCTGGGAGCGGGTCCGGCACGGTGCCGCGCGCCGGTACGGCGTCGACGCGCCGGAGTCCCTCGTACCGGATCTGCGGACCGCGCTGTGCGAGCACCTCGCGCGACGGCTCGCCGACAGAGGTGCCGAGACCGGCGCCCGGGTGCCGCCCGACCTGCTGCTCCAGCGCGAGGCCGAGGCGGCGCGGCTGCTCGACGCGGCGGTCGGGGCGGCACCGCGGCCGCCCGGAGCGGAGGCGAGTCCGCCGCCGCGACCGTCGCCCGGGGTGGCGGGCGGACCGCCTGACGTGCCCGTGCGCGGCGGGCCCCTGCGGATCGCGGCGCTCGGCGCGGTGCGGGAGTTCGGCGTGTTCGCCGCCGCCCGGCCGGACGACGCGCTCGTGCACGCCTTCTCCGAACTGGGCTTCGCCCACATGCAGTTGCGGCTCGGGCTGCCCGGCGACGCCCTCGCAGCGCTCGGGGAGCTGCGCTGCCACGCCTGCCGTGCGCGGGCCCGCGCGACGGACCCGGGCGCCGCGCCCGTGTGCGAGGCGGACTGCCCGCGCTTCGACGAGCTGAACCCGGGCTACGCGGGCCTGGCCGACCGCCACGAACGGCTCGCCCGCGACGCCAGGGACCTCGCGCTGCACGCCCGTGTCACCCTCGGCCACGACCAGCTCCGCGCCGAGCCGCCGGACTTCGGGGCGGCCACCGCCTCCTTGCGGCGCGCCCTCGTGCACGCCCGGGAGCTCGGGCGCTACCGCCCGACCCAGGCGAAGGTCGTCGGCCTCGCTCTCGCCGCCGCGAAGGACGCCCACCGCGCCGGGCTGCTCGGCCGGGCCGTCGCCACCCTGGAGGCCGCCCGCACCGTCATCGGCGCCAACGAACGGCCGCGCATCGACGGCCAGTTGGCACGCGCCCTCGCCGACCGGGGCATCGTCGAGGCGAACTGCGAGGGCGCCACGCTCGACGCGCCAGCCGCCGATCTGCGGCGCTCGGTGGACCTGAGCCCGCACGGGCGGCGGGCACAGCTCAGCCTCGGTATCGTGCTGCGCGGCCTGGCCCTCCAGCGGTGGGGGTCGGGCAGCCTGTCCGGCGCGCGCGCCGCCCTGGAGGAGGCCGTCGAGGCGCTGACGGCGGCGCTCGCCCGCTTCCCCGACGACCCCGAGATCGCCGAGGAGCGGCGCCGGGCCCACGACGAACTCGACTTCGTACGCGAGCAGTTCGACGAGAGCGGGAGGTGACCGGAGCCGGTGTACGAGTACGAGGAACTGCGCATCCGCATCCGCCCGTTCGGCCCGTCCCGCTTCCTGGTGGCCGTCAGCGGGCCGTCCTGCGCCACCGACGTCATCGCCGTCGACGGCGAGCCCGCGGCGCTCCGCGCCCGCTGGGACCGCCTCGTCGAGGCCGATCTCGGCCATGCGCCGATGGGCGAGCGGCACACGGTCGAGCAGCTGCGGGAGCTGGGGCGCGCGGTGTACGGGCTGCTGTTCGGGGACGGCGTCCAGGCGGCGCCGGGGCACCCCGGCCGCCTCCCGTACGCGACACCGGGCGGACCTCCCGGCAACGCCGGGTTCGGGCCGGAGGTCCCGGGGTTCACCGCGACCGGCTTCGGCCCACCGGCCCCGGGCCCCGGCTTCGGCCCGCCGGCCCCGGCACCCGGCTTCGGACCGCCGCCCCCGGCGCCCGGCAGCCCGGCCTACGGGCCGCCCCGCACCGCCCCGGCCGTGCCGCCCCCACCCGGCGGCTCCCGCTCCTCCCCCACCGCCGCCTGTCTGGCCTCCGCCCTCGACCTCGCCCAGCGCACCGCCCCGGGCCGCCGCCTCCGGCTCCGCTTCGACCTGCCGCCGCGCCTGCGCGAGCTGCCCCTCGAGACGCTGTGCGCCCCGGCCGACCTGCCGCACCAGTCGCTCGCCCTCAACCCCGGCTACTCCCTGGTGCGTTCCCTGCCCGGCGGCCCGCTGGGCCGGCGGCTGCCCACGCCCGCGGACGAGCCGAGCCTGATCCGGCTGCTCGTCGCCTGCGCGTCGCCGCCCGGGGCGGGCCCGGCCCTGCGCCTGGACGCGGAGGTCGCCGCGCTGCGCCAGGAGCTGCCCGAGGTGGCCGTGCGCACCACCGTCGTGGAGGCGGCCACGCGCGAACGCCTGGAGACGGCCCTCGCCGCGCACGGCGACCTGCCCACGGCCGTGCTGCTCATCGCCCACGGCCGCTACGACGAGGAGCTCGGCAAGGGCGTCGTCCAGCTGGAGACCGAGTCCGGCGGTGTCGACAGCGTTCCCGCCGATCTGCTCAGCGGCATCCTCCTGAAGGCGCCGCGGCTGCGCCTCGCCGTGCTCAACCTCTGCGCGGGGGCGGACAGTTCGGGCCCCGACGGGATGCACGCCGAGCCGTTCTCGGGGCTCGCGCAGGCGCTGGTCGCCGGGGGCCTGCCCGCCGTGGTGGCGATGCGCGGGCGCGTCAGCGACGCGTCGGCGGGCCGCTTCAGCCCCGAGCTGTTCAAGGAGCTCGCGGCCAACCGCACCGTCGACGAGGCGGTGTCCACCGCCCGCCGCCGCATCTCGCACCTGCCGCGCCACACGGCGGTCGAGTGGGCGACGCCCGCGCTGTTCCTGCACGCCGAGTGCCGGCACGGGTGGCTGTTCAAGGCGCGCGAGGTCCGCGACGACGGCGGCGCCGTGGCCGACCCGCTGCGCGAGGGCGCGGACGCGCTGCGCGCCTTCCAGAGCCCGGTCGGGCACGTGGACGCCACCACGCTGATCAGCGCCGCCCGCTTCGAGCGCGACCAGGGGCGGTGGCCGCAGGTGCAGCGCATCCTGGGCACGCCCACACGGCAGTACGAGGACGAGCAGCGGCGCCTGCGCACCGAGGCGGCGTGCGAACTGGCCTGGCCGGAACTGGAGAAGCTGTGCGACCTGCTCGCCCACGAGGGCGAAGGGGCCGCCGCGGCCGCGCAGCTCGCCGTGGTCCACGCGGCGCTGCCCCTTCCCCTGCCGGGGCCGCTGACCGCCCGCGCGGAGCGGCTGCGCCTTGCCGCCGAACTCCTCGGCCGCGCGCGGGCGGCGGAGGCCGCCGCCGACTGGGACACGGCCGTCCGCCTGTACGAGGAGGTGGCCGCCGCCGGGCTCGGCCGCACGGAGGTCCCGGAGCGCCTGGCCGCCGCGCGCACGGCCCTGCGCGCCGCCTCGCTGCGCGCCGCCGCCGAGCGGGCCCACCGCGAGGGCGACTGGGACGCCGCCGCGCACGCCTACGCCGGGGCCGCGGCCCTGTGCCCCGACGACCCGGCCACGGCCGCCCGCGCGGCGTACGTCCGCGGCCGGTCGGCGGAGTCGGCGGGGCGGTGGCGGGAGGCCGCGGCGGCGTACGCGGAGTGCGGGGGCGCCCCGGGCCCGGCCCCCGTACCGCCCGCCCCGCACACCCCGGGCCCGGCCCCCGCACCGTGCGTCCCGACCTCCCCGGCCCCATCCGTCCCGAACTCCCCGGACCCGCACGTCCCGCCACCCGGACCGGCCGCCTCACCCCCCGGCCCCGACACCTCGGGCCCGGCCGCCCCGCGGCCCGCCCCGGACACTCCAGACACCCCGGACGCCCCGGACACCCCGAGCATCGCCGACGCCGCCCTCCGCCGGTCCTACGCGTGCGGCCGCGCGGCCGCCGAGGACGGGGACTGGGCAGCCGCCGTCGCGGCCTTCGAGGAGTGCCGCTCCCCCGGGAACGGCCCCAGCGGCCCCGGCGGGTCCGGCGTCCCCAGCGGCTCCGGCGGCTCCGGCGTCCCCGGCGGCCCCGGCTCCCCGGCCGTCGCCCACCTCGACGCCGACGGCCGCTGCGCCTACGCCCGGGCGCGCCTGTGCCGCGAGCGGGCCGACTGGGACGGGGCGCTCGCCTGGCTCGGCGGCCTCGCGGACTCCTTCGCCGACGTGGCGGACCAGGTCCTGTACGCGCACGGCCGGGCCGCCGACGCCCGGGGCGCGTGGGCCGACGTCATCGACGGCTTCGGGAGGCTGCCGGACGCCTACGCGGACGGCGACGTGGGGGTGCGCCGCCGCTACGCCCGCGCCCGGGTGGCGGCCGACGTCCACCGCGACTGGGCGGCGGCCTGCGCGCTGCTCGCGGGCGTGCCGGACAGCGCGCGCGAGGGCACGGTCGCCCCGCTGCGCCGCAAGGCGGAGGGCCGCCGCGCGGAGGCGCGCCCCGACTGGGCGGCGGCCTGCGCGATCTACGGGCGCGCCTTCCAGAACGGCACCGCCGCCCCGCAGGCCCCGGCAGCCCCCGAGCCTCTGCACCTCTACCTCTACGCCCTCGCCCGCACCCACGAGGCCGCCGACCGCTGGCACGACGCGCTGCGGGTCTACCGCGTACTGCCGGACGGGTGGGCGGACGTGCCCGCGCGGCGGCGCTACGCCGGGGCGCGCGTCGGCGAGGAACGGGCCACGGGGGCGGCGCAGTGGCGGGCGGTCGCGGCGGCGTACGAGGAGATCGGCGGCGCGCTCGACGGCGCGGACTGCGCGGCGCGCTGCCGGTACGCGCGGCTGCGGGCCGCCGAGGCCGAGGGCGAGTGGAGCGCCGTCGTGGCGGCGGCCCAGGCGCTGCGGGGACGGCCCGACCCGGGCGCCGCGGCCGCCGTGGACGCCGTGGTCGCGTACGCGCGCGGCCGCATCGCGGACGCCCACCAGGAGTGGGAGAAGGCCGCGGAGGCGTTCGGCGCGTGCCCGGGGCACCGGGACGCCGACGCCCAGCTCGCCTACGCGCAGGGGCGGTTGCTGGAGCGCGACGGCCGCTGGAGCGACGCCGTGGCCGCGTACGAGCGCGCCGCGGGACGGCTCGACCGGGCCGAGGTGCGGCGCCGTCGGCTGCGGCGGCTGCTCGACCTGCTGCCCTGGGCCGACGGCCTGACCCACGCCCCGCTGACCGCCGACCCGTTCGCGCTGCGCGACCCCACGTACCCGTATCTGGCGCTGCGCGAGGCGGGCGTGCACCCCGGCGTGTCCATGGCCGCCGTCCGGGACGCGCCGTACACGCTCCTGGGGCGCGGCGGCATGTCCTGGTCCGAGCGGGTCGCCCTGGACCGGCTCCAACTACCGGGCCGCAGACTCCAGTTGGATGCCCTGCTGTACCGCTGGCACGCGCCCGACGCCGTGCGCGACGCGCTGGCCACGCTGTCGCCGGACGACGAGCACGCCGGGCCCGGGCTCGTGGACGTGCTGTGCGAGCGCTTCCCCGAGGACGCGCCGCTGCTGCTGCTCCTCGCGCGCGGCCGGGACGCGGCCGCCGCCGAGTGGGAGCGGCGCCTGGCCGCCGCCCCCGGCGACATGGCGGTGGTGCACGGCCTCGCCGTGGCCCGCCTGTGGCAGGCGCAGGAGCTGGAGCAGAGCGGCGCCTGGGAGCACGCCACGCGCACCTGGGAGCAGGCGCTCGCGTACTGGTCGACGCTGCTCAGCGACGACGCGTACTGGGACGGCTGGCGGGCCGAGCGCGCCGCCTGCTACGCGCGCGAGCTGGCCCCGGAGGACATGAACCGGCTGCGCTGGGAGCTGAGCCGCCATCTGTCCGCGCAGCTGTCCGCGTACGAGCAGCGGCACACCGAGGAGGGGCGGCCCCAGCAGGCCGAGGAGTACGGCGAGCTGGCGGCCTTCCTCGAGGCGGAGCTGGGGGGCGCGCGCGTCCTCAAGGACGTGGGCGGGCTCCCCGGGGTGCCCGGGGCACGCGGCGCGCTCGCCTGCGGGCCGCACTATCTGCGGCTGCTCGATCTGCAACTGCCGCTCGCCGCGCTCGCCGCGCAGCTGGACGCCGCCGCCAAGGACGGCAAGGACCCGGGCGAGTACGCGGCCCGCGAGCTGCGCTGGGCGTTCTCCGGCCTGGCCCGGTCGCTCGCGCTGTGCGCGGTCCACAAGTTCCCGGGGGCCCTGGACGCCCTGCCCGCCTTCCCCACGCTCACCACGCTGCCCGAGGACTGCGCGGGCCCCGCCGCCGCGGCCGACCCGCGCCGCCACATCGAGGGCTGCGGGCACTGCCGGGACTTCCTGCGCCGGGACCCCGCGTACGTCCAGCTGGCGCACCGGCACGCGCGGCTGCTCCAGGACGGCGTCGAACTGGCCGTGCGCGCCCGCCTGGAACTGTCGCGCTCGGCGCTCGCCGACGGCGAGGACGGGCTGGGCCGCGCCCTCGAACAGTGGGAGCGCCTGGTGCGGGTCGCCCGCCGCGCCGGGATGTCGGCCCGCGCGAAGAAGGCGGTCGTCCGCACCGCGCTCGGCCGGGTGGAGGCCCTCGTCAGCGAACCGTCCGGGCCCCGGGCGCGCCGCGGCGAGGGCCTCGACGAGGCCATCGCGCTCGTCGAGGCCGTGCCGCCGCTCCTGCACCCGCTGGACCGCGAGGTGCGCGACCAGCTGGACGGCAGGCTGTCCTCGCTGTACTCGATGCGCGGGGTGTGGCGCGGCTACACCCGCACCAAGCACGGCATGCGCTCGGACGTGTACGGCGCCGAGGCCGACCTGCGCCGCGCCCTCGACCTCAACCCGGCCTCCAACCACGCCCGGGACAACCTCGCCCGCGCCCTGGTCTTCACCCTCGACGAGCGCGGCGACCCGCTGCCCGTCCGCCTGCGGCACCTGCACGAGGCCCTCGGCCTGCTCGACGTCGGCCTCGGCCAGGCCCTCACGCACAACTACCGCGAGACCCTCGGCGAGGCCCTGGAGGAGCTGGACCGGCTGCTCGCCACCGACCTGGGCGTCGCGGGCATGGGCGCGCTGATCCGCAGTGACGGCGCGGAGCCGCCGCCGGACGAGGACGACCTGGCCTCCTGGGCCGCGGAGCTGACCGACCGCGCGGAGGCCGAACGGGCCCGGGGCGACGTGCGCAAGGCCCTGCACCACCTGATCCGCGCGACCCGCGCGGACGCGATGGACCCGCGGGTGCGCCGCGCGCTCCTCGACGCGGTGCGCGGCTGGCGCGCCGCCCTGACCGCGGAGCCGCCCGGAGCACCCCCCGAGGAGGGCACCCCGCCGTGATCCAGGACCCCGACGGGCCGCCGAGCCCCTACGACGCGCTCGCCGAGGCCGCGGTCACCCCGTGGACCACGCACGCCGAGCTGCGGGACGTGCCGTTCGAGCTGCTCGCCCGGCGGCTGATGACCCCGGCCGCGCAGGCCGCGCTGGACGAGCTGCGCACGGTGCCGAGGCGGCTGCTCGTCGACCTCTTCCTGTACGACGTCGACGTCGCCGCCGAACTGCCGGGCGCCGCCGCGGAGATCGACCGGCTGCTCGCCGGGGCGAGCGGCCCGGGCGCCGGGGAGCCGCTGTCCGAGGAGGCGGTCGCCCGGCTCCTGGACGAGCTGATCCGGTTCGACGCATGACGGCGGCCCGGGACGGCTCCCGCCGGACGACAGCGGCCCCGTACGCCCGCCGGACGGCGGCGGGCCAGGACGGATGAGGAGGAGACCGTGACCGAGCAGGAGTCCACCGCGGCGGCCGCGCGCGTCGCGTACGAGGGGGCGCGGGCGCTCGCCGAGCGCGACGCCGCGCACCGCGCGCACACCGAGCGGCTGCTCCTGGCGTGCGCCGACGCCCTGGACGCGTGCGACCGGCTGCTCGCCGCCGGGCAGCAGGACCCGGCGGCGTACCGGCGCACGGTGCGGCTCATCGCGGGGCAGCTGGAGGCGGCCGCGACCGGCGCGGGCCTGGAGCCGCTCGGCGCGGTCGGCGAGCGCGCGGAACCGGCCACGCACCACGTCGTGGGCGTGCGCCCGGCGCCCCCGGGAGCGGTCGACGACGAGGTCCTTGAGGTGGCGCGGCGCGGGTATCGATACCGGGGGCACGTGCTGCGCGCCGCCCGGGTCGTGGTCGCCGCGGGCGACGCCGCGGAGGAACGGACCCAGGCAGCACAGGAAGGGACAGCACAGGGATGAAGGCCATCGGGATCGACCTCGGCACGACGAACAGCGCCGTCGCCGCCCACGACCCGCACCGCGACGACATCGCGGTCCTCACCAACAGCAAGGGCGACCGGCTCACGCCGTCGGTGGTGGGCCTCGCGCGCCGCGACGGCAAGGACCAGACGCTCGTCGGCGAGGACGCCCTCAGATGGGCGGTGCGCCAGCCGCGGGAGACCGTCGTGTCCGTGAAGCGCCTGATGGGCCGGGACTTCGCGGACCGCTCGGTGGCGCAGGCCCGCGAGCGCCTCTCGTACGAGATCGTCCCTGGGCCCGACGACGACCCGCGCGCCCACGTGCTGCTCGGCGGCCGCAGCCGCACGCCCTCCGAGATCTCCAGCGTGATCCTCGACAAGCTGGTGCGGGACGCGGCCCGCACCCTCGGCGAGCAGGTGACGCACGCGGTGATCACCGTGCCCGCGTACTTCCGCGACGCGCAGCGCGCGGCGACCCGGGAGGCCGCGGAGCGCGCGGGCCTGGTGGTGAAGAAGATCATCGACGAGCCGACCGCGGCGGCCGTCGCGTTCGGCCTGCACAAGCCGGGCGGGGCGCGCAGCCGGGTGCTCGTCTACGACCTGGGCGGCGGCACGTTCGACATCTCCGTCCTGAACACCGTCAAGGACGCCGAGGGCAACAGCCAGTTCCAGGTGCTGCGCTCCGCCGGGGACATCTGGCTCGGCGGCGACGACTTCGACCTGGCGATCGTGGAGCGGATCATCGCCTGGATGCGGGACGAGCGGGGCGTCGACCCCTCCCGCGACAAGGAGTTCCTGTTCCAGGCGAAGAAGGCCGCCGAGGCCGCCAAGCGGGAGCTGAACGAGCTGAGCGAGACGTACATCGTGATCCCGGCGGCCTACCACGGCCCGGAGGGCATCGTCGACGTCGAAATGGCGCTCACCCGCGAGGAGTTCCAGCGGATGATCGCACCCCTGGTGACCCGCACCATGGACCTCGTCAAGGAGACCCTGACGGGCTACGAGCTGACGCCCGACGACATCTCGGACGTGCTCCTCGTCGGCGGCGGCACCCTGACCCGCCCGGTGTACGAGGCGGTCGAGGCGTACTTCGGCGGCGACAAGGTGCGCCGGAACATCAACCCCATGGAGTGCGTGGCCTACGGCGCGGGCGTGCTCGCCGAGACCCTCAACGGCGTGGAGTGTCCGGCGCCGCAGTGCCTGAAGGCCAACGAGTACACCGCGGAGGCGTGCGCGGACTGCGGCCAGAGCCTGGTCAACGCGCGGCCGGTGGGCTCCACGGGCCTGTTCGAGTCGACGCCCATGGCGATGGGCATCGCCGCGGTCAAGGGCGCGCGCCGCGACGTGTTCGTGCCGATCATCCCGGCGGGCTCGCCCTTCCCGCTGCCGGAGCCGCGCACGCGCACGTTCCACGCGACGGACAGCCGGCTGATCCGGGTGCCGGTGTACGAGGGCGACAGCCACGTGGCGAGCGAGAACGACGAGCAGGGCGTCGTCGAGTTCGAGCTGCCGCAGGAGATCGAGATCAACCGCCATGTGGACGTGTCGTTCAACTACTCGGCGGACCGCATCATCACGGTCCGCGTCAGCGTGCGCGGCACCGACATGGCCCTGGAGGCGACGCCGCGGCGCGACAAGCCGCGCACGCCGCCGCCCGAGACCGAGCGGGAGGTCGACAGCGCGGTGCTCCGCGAGGAGCTGGGCCTCGCCGAGCGGGAGGCCCAGCACTTCCTGAAGCGGTACGGGCCCTACATCGAGCACACCCAGGAGCTGAAGGTGCGCCGGGACATCACGCAGGCGCAGCGGGCCGTGGAGATGGGCGACAGCGGCGAGTACCAGCGCCTGACCGAGCTGCTGCTCGACGACATGTACCACCAGTGCGGGCTCGCCAGCCAGTTCCGCCAGGCCGAGCTGGCCTCGGACGGCGCGCCCCTGGAGACCGTCAAGGCGATCAGCGAGGCCGTGGAGCAGGTCAAGTCGGCCCACCGCAACGGCAACCGCATCCAGACCGCCGAGCAGGCCAAGAACCTGCGCAGCATGATCGCGGTGGCCTACTCCGAGCGCGCCGTGCCGTCGCTGCCGAGCAAGCGGGACTACGACGGCATCCTCCAAGTCCCGGACGATATGGCGGGCGGATGACGGCAGCGGGGGGTACGGGGGTGACGGCGCAGGACGCCGACGGCCGGGTCAGCCTCGGCGTGGACTTCGGCGCGACGGGGGTGCGGGCGCTCTTCGCGGTGGCCGGGCAGCCGGTGCGCCGCCTCGACCTGCCCGCCGACGAGTGGCCCTGGCTGGTGTGCGCGCCGGCCGCCGCGGGGGTCCTGCCGGTGGTGTTCCCGAGTGTGAAGTCCCTGCTCGGCAGCGGGAGTCCGGTGCCGTGGCGGGACGGCACGGAGGACGCCGACGCGGTCGCGGCGCGGATGCTGCGGGCCCTGCGCGAGCGCGTCGAGGCCCGCGCGGGAGCCGTGACGCAGACGGTGATCAGCGTGCCCGCCGCCTTCCAGTCGCGGCAGCGCCAGGCCCTGCGCGACGCGGCGGCCGCGGCCGGGCTCGCGCCGGTGCGCCTCATCAGCGACTCGCTGGCCGCCGTCATGGGGCACACCACGGACCGCGACAGCGGCACCTTCCTGGTGTACGGCATGGGCTACGACGGCTTCGAACTGGGCCTGGTGCGCGGGGTCCGCGGCCACTACCGCGCGCTCGGCTACGACGGCGCGGCCACCTCCGGCGGCCGGGCCTTCGACGAGGCCGCGCTCGCCTCCGCGGTGCGGCTGCTGCGGGCCCACCGGGGTCCCGCCTCCGTGTCCGGCGGCAGCGCGCGGCGGTGGCTCGGCCACCGGGAGCGGGCCCAGGAGGCGCGCGAGGAGCTGGGCGCCGCCGAGGGGCCTGCCGCGGAGTCCGCCGCGCTCACCCTCGACCTCGGCACCGGACCGCCGCTGCGCATGCGGATCACCCGGCCGCACCTCGACGCCTTCCTGGAGCCGCATGTGCGCCGGACCGTGCGGCGCGCCCACGACCTGCTCGGCGAGGCGGCCCTGACCCGCCCGGACGTGGACACGCTGCTGCTCGTCGGGGGCGCGACGCGGCTCGCGCAGGTGCGCTCGGGCGTGGCGGACCTGGGGCGGAGCACCGCGCACGGGCCCCGGGAGCTGCTCGCGCTCGGCGCCCTCAAGCACGCGGTGCGGCTCGCGGGCGGGGGCGCCTCCGCGTCCGGCGCGGCGTCCCTGGAGGAGGGTCCGCTCGACCCCCCGGACCCGGGGCGCGACACCCTCGCCGAGGCGCCCTCGCTCACCGCGACGCTGCTCGCCCCGGACGACGCCCCGGGCCCGGCGCGCCGCGACGTGGCGCAGGCCCGCGAACTGGCCGGCCAGGGCCGCAGGAGGGAGGCGGTGGCGCTGCTCAGGGACATCGTGGCGGAGGCGCGGGAGCTCCTCGAAGGCCTGACGGGAGCGACGGCGGCACCGGAGGCGGCGGCGGACCCGGACGGCTCCGAGCGGCCGCCCCCGCAGCCCGCCGGGCCACCGCAGGCCCCGGCCCCGCAGCCGGCCCCCGAGGAAGCCGACCCCCTCAGCCACGCCGCCCGGCGGCAGCTGGCCCGGGCCCGGGCCCTGCTCGACCTCGGCCGGTACGAGCACGCCGTGCAGGCCTCGCACCTGGCCTGGCAGGAGGCCACCGCGCACCCGGCGCGCGCCGACGTGCTCGACGCCATGATCGACGTGCACTGCGCGGCCGCCATGGCCGACGTGGCGCCCGACCACTTCCCCGACGCCGAGCGCTGGCTGCGCTGCGCGTACGGCCACGACCCGACGAACGAGCGGGTGCGGGCCCTGCTCGCCCACCGCACCTACCGGCACGCCCGGGAGCTGCACCGGCGGGGCGCACGCGATGAGGCGATTGAGGCCCTTGGCAAGTGCCTCACGTGGGACCCTGAACACCCCGATGCCGAGGCGCTGTTGGCCCGGCTGACCCGTGACGGCAGGAACCGGCGCGGCAGGGGTGACGTCCTCGACTGACGAGGGCCTCATGGGCGAGGCACTCGACGGTCACGCACCGGTCCCGAGACAGGGAGTACGCGCTTGACGCCCGCACAGCTGCTGGACAAGCAGGAGCTCATCAAGCAACTGCAGGACCTTGCGGGCCACCCGGCGCTCGGCCCGCGCGCCGCCGAACTCGACGTCCTGGCCCACGACCTGACCAACGACAAGCGCCTGGACCGCTGGTCCGAGCTGGACCTCGTGCACGCCTACGTCCGCCCGGAGAGCGTCACCGCGCGCGACAGGAGACCCTCGGCGCGGCGCGACGGGCTCCTGGAGGCCGCGCTCGGCGCCCTGGTCTTCGTCCCGCTCCTGGTGACCTGGTTCGGCCTGCGCGAGGCGGTGCACGCGTACGGGGAACTGAGCAAGGTGGACCGCAAGGAGGCCACGCGGCCGTTCCTGCAACTGTGGCAGTCGGGCTTCGGCGGTCATCTGTCGCCGCTGGGCCGGTTCGAGAACGTGGCCCTGATGGCGGTCGTCCTGATCGCCCTGCTCGTGCTCCTCTCCGTGGTGCACGCGCGCGTGCGCACCCGGGCCGAGCGCGAGGAGGACGCCCAGGAGGCGGAGCGCGAGCGGCTGCTCGCGGACCTCGCGTCCGTCCTGACCCGCCTCCAGATGCTGCTCGCCCCGCACCGCAGCGCCTCGCCGAAGCAGTTCACCTCCGAACTGACCAAGGCCGCCAAGGAGATGCGCTCGCTCGCCACCGAGGCCGACAACAACCACAAGGCGCTCGTCGCCGCCACCGGCTCCGTGACCACCGCCACGACGGCCCTCCAGCAGGCGGCGGGCCGGCTCACCGCCGAGGTGCCGAAGCTGGGCGCGGCCGCCGACCGCATCGAGACGGCGGTGCGCGAGGGCCAGCGCGCCACGGCCGAGGCGAGCAACGTGGGCGTCACCGCCACGCGGCAGCTCGGCGACCTGGTCAAGACGGTGGGCACGACCGTCGAGAGCTCGCTGCGCTCGCTCGTCACCACCCAGAAGGACCTCGTCACCAAGACGGACGCGGTGGCCCAGGCCACCGAGCAGGCGTGCGCGGCCCTGGTGACCAGCACGGGCCGCACGAACGACGCGGTGGACGGCATGCGCGACGCCACCGAGCGCTGGGACGCGGCGGCCGCGCACTGGCAGGACGCCGCGGCCCGCCTGGAGAGGGGCGTCCGGTCCCTCGCGACGACGTCCTCGCGGAACGGGTCGGAGGGACACCGCGCCGGAGCGGACCCGTACGGCGCCGCGTCCGAGGCGTACGGGGCGAGCACCGGCGCGTACGCGACCAACGCCGCGTCGTACGGGCGCAGTTCGCCGGGGTACGGCTCCGGGTCGGGCACGTACGGGACGTCGAGTCCGTATGGAACGCCCGGCCCGTACGGGGAGTCCAGCCCCTACGGGGAGCCCGGCCCGTACCGGGAGTCAGGCCCCTACGAGCCCCCGGCCCCGTCGCCCTGGCCCGGCACGAACGGCGCCCACGGCACCACGGGCGCGCACGGCGCCACCGGCACGAACGGCGCCCCGGCCGCCGCGCCGCACGCCCCCGCGCCGCCCCCGGCCGACGAGGGCCCGACGCCCCCGCCGACGCGGCGGGACCCCGCCCCCGAGCAGGACGTCCAGGACGACCCCGCCCTGAGCGGCGAGCGCCGCCACGAGGCCGCCGAGGACGACGTGCGGTCCGACCGCACCACCGCCCTGCGCCCGCCGCCGCGGCGCCCGCCCACGCCTCCCGGAGCTGACACGTGACCCCGCGCCGACGGCAGCGCGGCAGCCGGGTCGCCGGGGTCGTGCTGGCGGGCTGGCTCTTCGCCGACCTGCTCCTCGTCCTCGCCCTGGTGTCGATGGCCGACCGGCCCGACCCGCTGGCCGCGCGCCCGAAGCCGCCGGGCGGCGCGGGCGCGCACGCCAAGGAGAAGCCCGAGCCCACCGGGCCGCCGTCGGTGGCGCGCGAGCCGGAGGAGTTCGAGGTCAAGGGCACCGACAAGAAGTCGCTCGCCCGGCAGATCGGCCGCGAGACCCACCGCTGGGAGGGGCGCAGGGCCGCGCTCGTGCTGACCTTCGGCGGCGGCCCGAGCGGCACGGAGTACGCCCATCTGGTCAACTCCCAGCTGAGCAGGGGACGTCCGGCGATGTTCGGCGGCAAGACCGCCACCGACGACTTCCACGACCTGGGCGCCGAGGTGTCGACGGCCGTCGTCCGCGTGTACTTCTTCACGGCGCCCGGAGGCTGACCGGTGGCCGAGAGCTGGCGGCCCGGCGTCCGGGCCACGGGCACCGACACGCTGCCGCCGCTGCCCGCGCTCCCCGAGTTCCCCGGCATGCGCGGCTACGCCGCCCTGCGCGCCGCCCTGCGCGACCTGGGGTTCCAGCACGCCGCGGGCCTGCTGCGCGAACCCGCGCGGCGGCGCGCGGCCGACGGAGTCTTCGGCACCCTGCCGCAGGCCGAGACGGACGACGGCTTCCGCGTCCTGGACGGCCTGTGGTTCCCCGGCCGCGGCGGCCTGTGGCAGCGCGTGGACGTGCCGTACGTACGGCAGGCGCAGGACGCCTGGCGGACGTCGGCCGACCCGCGCGCCCTCACCGCGGCGGCCGTCGTGGACACCCTGGAGACCCTCGCCCGCGACGACCCGATGGGCCTGCGCCGGGTGGTCCTGTGGGAGCTGTGCTGCCTGTTGAAGGACCGCGCACCGGGGCCGGAGGGCGCCGCGACCACCGCCGACGACGTGGCCGCGCTCGGCGTGCACCGCAGCGAGGCCCGGCTGCTCGCCGCCGCCGTCGACGCGGGCTTCCCGGCCGAAGGGCCGGTGCGCCGGGCCGCCGAGGCCGTCAACGACGTCTGGCCGGGGCTGCGCCTGCGCGCCGCCGAACGCGTGGCCGACGCGCTGCCCCGCGCGCCCCGGGACCACGTCCTCGCGCGGCTGCTCGGCTCGCTGCGGGACCGCTCCGCCGCCGTGGCCCGGCTCGCCGCACGGGCCGGCGCCCTGGAGGAGCACGGCGACTGGCGCGCCGCCGCCACCGCGTGGCTCGGCGCGCTGCGGCAGGCCGAGGACGCCCCGGAGACCCGCACGGGCCTGCTGCGCGCCGCCACCGGCCTGGCCGACGCGACCGCGGTGCCCGGCCGGGCCCCCACCACGGTGGCCGTCGACGACCTCCGCGTACGCCTGACCTGGCGGCCGCCCCGGGTCAGCGCCACCGTGACGTACCAGGTACTGCGCTTCCCCGACGGCGAGCCGGAGCGGGCCACCGAACTCCCCGGCCCACCCGCGGGGTTGACCGCCGAGGACACCCGGGCTCCCCTGGGCCGGGCCCTGCGCTACGCGGTCGTGCCGCTGCGCGGCGGCCGGGTGATCGGGGTGCCGCTGGTCACCGCGCCCGTCCTGATCGCCCCGGACGTCACCGGCCTGACGGCGGTCCCCGTGCCCGAGGGCGTCCGGCTGCGCTGGCGCCCCCACCCGGCCGCGACCGCCGTCCGCGTGCGGCGCTCGGCGGACGGCGCCCCGCACACCGTCGTGCCGAGCGGGCCCGACCGCCTCCTGGACACGTCCCTGCCCGTGGGGACGTACGCGTACGAGGTGAGCTGCGGCTATCCGGGCGGCGGCCCGGACGGCGGCACCGCCTGGTCGCCGGGGGCGCGCGTCACCGTCCGGGTCGACGAGTGGCCCGCGCCGGTCACGGAGCTGACCGCCCACCGCGCCGGGGACCGGGTGCGGCTCGCCTGGAGCGCCCCGGAGCGGGGCGAGGGCGCGCTGGTGCCGTGGCCCGCGGGTCCGGTCGCGCTCGGCGCGGACGTGTCGGCGCGGTTCGCCGGACTCGGCGCCGCCCCGGCCCCGGCGCGGGAGCTGGAGGTGACGGCGCCGCCCGGGCGGCGACTGCGCCTCACCGCGGTGAGCGCGCTCGGCGGGCGCGCGGTGGCCGGACCGAGCGTCGTCGTCGAACACCCCTGCGCCATCAGCGACCTGACGGTACGTCGGCTCGGCGCGGGCCGGGCCGAGGTGTGCTTCGGCTGGCCCGAGCCCGCTGTGCTCGCGCGCGTGGCCTGGGACGACGGGGTGCGCCGCGAGGAGCGCAGCGTGGCCCGCAGCACCCATCGGGCCGCGGGCGGGAAGGTCACCCTCGCCGTGCCGGAGACGGCCTGCGCGGTGACGGTGGCGCCGCTGCCGCGTCCGGACGCCGTGGCCGTCCCGGCCGCGCCCGCCCGGGCCACCCTGCCCGCAGCGCCGCCCCCGCCCGGGCCACCCCCGCGCAGGCCGTGGTGGCACCGCTTCCTGCGGCGCGGCACGGCCACCGCTCCCTGACGGCGCGAGCGCGGGCGCGCCGCGCCTAGTCCTTGACCTCGGCCTCCGCGCCGCCGCCGAACTCCAGGAGCAGCCCCCGCTGGAGGCCGACCGTGCGGCCCGGCTCCACGTCGAGGACCGTGCCGTCCTGCTTGCGGGCCGTCCACGTGCCGCGGGTGCGGTTGGTGAGGCCGAACCGGCCGCGCTGCTGCGGATGTTCGGTGACCTCGCCGACCACGGCCCGGAAGTCGTGGCGCTCCGGGTCGCCGTCCAGGTGGTGGGCGTAGAGGCGGGCGCTCGGGTCGAGGCGGATGCCGCGCCGGGTGCGCAGCGTGGTGCCGGTGGCGGTGACCAGTTCGAGACGGGGCGGCAGCTGGAGCGGCTTGCCGCACTTCCAGCAGTCGGGCGGCGCCCCGTCGGGCTGGGTGAGGTTCTGCTTGCCGCAGCCCCGGCACTGCGTGATCGCGTCCAGGACCTGGCTGAGCGCGTCCCGCCACTGGGACTCGCGCACCCGCCGCGCCGGGCTGCGCAGCCCGTGCGTGAACGTCTGGACGAACAGGTCCCGCAGGATCCTCGGCAGGGCCGCCCAGGTGGCGATGACGGTCGGCTGCTCCCCCACCACCGGGCGGTTGCGGGTGTCCTCGGGGTCGTACACGAACACCGGGTCGGAGCCGTACAGCTTGCGCTTGGCGGACTCGCCCATGCAGTGGATGCGCAGGGCGAGGGCGCCGTTGAAGGGGTGGTCGTTCATCAGGAGCAGGAACAGGAGCACCGCGAGCGAGTGCAGGTCGGTCTGGGTGCCGGGCTGGGCGCCCTTGTCGCCGCGCACCAGCTCCGGCGCCATGAAGTCCATGGTGCCCGCGACCCCGGCGAGGGCGCCCTCCACGACCGCGTTGTCGTTGTCGCACACCAGGACGTCGCCGGTGCGCGGGTCGAAGAAGATGTTGCCCCAGTTGATGTCGCGGTAGGCGATGCCCTTGGAGTGCAGCGCGCGGTAGGCCTCCACGGTGTGCAGGGCGACCGTCACCAGGGTGCGCATCGTGGCGTCCTTGACGGACGGGTCGCGGCGGAACAGGGCGGGCAGGTCCTGGAACCGCGCCGGGCGCACGTCCATGAGGTAGCCGAAGCCGGGCTCCTTGCCGTCGGGGTCCATCACGATGGACTGCGGCCACAGGAAGCGGTCGTCGTCCCACCCCTTCTCGATGAGGCCCTCCAGGATGTGCTTCTGGCGGGCGTCGGCGAGCTGCGGGTAGTACCACTTCACGGCGCGGTCGCCGGTGGCCGTCGTGACGCGGTACACCTCGCCCTGGCCGCCGGAGCCGAAGAGCTCCGCGACCGTGACGCGCTCCCCCGACTCGGCCACCAGCTTCTTCCCGCGGGCGAGCATGCCGTTGCTCATGCCTGGGTCCCCGTTCCTTCACTCATGCGGTTCGTGTCCTCCTGTGGCGTCACTCGTGTCGCGCCGGGCGCCGAACGCCCCGACGAGGGTCGTGTCGTCGCCCGAGTACTTGGCCGCCCGCGCCAGCCAGTCCACGAGCTGGCCCTGCACCGCCGCCAGGCCCTGTTCGACGGCCCGCTCGCGCACCCCGGTGGCGAAGTCGAGGAAGCCCTGGTGGTCGGCGAAGCTCTTCGACAGGCCGTCGGTGGAGAGCAGCACGGCGGGCGGCGGCCCTCCCGTGATGGGCTGCCAGTGCGTACGGGTCTTGCGCCAGGGCTCCGGCTCGCAGAGCGAGTCGGTCTCGTCGCCCAGGTCCGGGCCGCTGGACAGCGGGGTGTGCGGCTCGCCGCCGTCGTCCACGAGGACGATGTCGCCGTCGCCCAACTGCCAGCACAGCAGCGTGTGTTCGGTGAGGACGGCGCCGAGCAGCGTGCTGCCGTACGCGGCCAGGTCCGGGGCGCCGCGGCCGCGCGCCCGCCGGTGGGCGGCGGCACGCTGGGCGGGGGCGGCGCCGCGCGCGGGCGTGTTGCTGTCGTGGAACAGCGCGCGCCGGTGCCAGCGGTGCCCGACGGCCTGCGGCAGGAGCCGGGCCTCGGCCCGCAGCTCCGGCCAGCCCGCGGCGTCCGCGCCGACCCGCACCGCCTCGTGCGCGAAGACCTCCGCGCACGCCGTGAACTCCTCCACGGCCCAGCGGGCTCCCAGGTCGCTGCGGAAGTGCGCGGCGGAGCCGTGGCCGTCGGCGACGGTGAGGACGACGGCGCGGCCGTCCGCGGTGGCCTTGGCGGCCCAGCAGTCCTGGCTGTACCTCTTGCCGACGCCCTTGACCCCGCCGGTGAGCAGCGCCCAGCGGACGTCCCCGGCGCGGTCTGTCCCCTGCTCGGCGGTCACCAGATGTCGGCTTCGCCCTCGACCTTGGTCAGCGGCGGGCCAAGGGGCGTCGCGGGCTTGGCGTCCTCGACCTTGGGCGTCGAGGCGTCCTTGACGACCGCCGTGGACATCCAGCGGATGGCGGCGGCGAGCTGGCGCGGGTTCTTGGCCTGCAGCGGCTCCAGCTCGGGGTTGGCGAGGAACTCCTTGAGCATGCTCTTGTCCGCGTCGTCGCCGATGGCCACGGCGACGCGCACGGCCCGCTTGCCCCAGGGCGTGCTGTCGATGGCGCGCAGGCCCGCCCGCCAGTCGTCGGTGGGCTGTCCGTCCGAGGCGAGCGCGAGCACCGGCGGCAGCGCGCGCTGCGGCATCGGCGGCGTCTGCAGGGCGCCCGCGGCGAGCTTGAAGGCGGCGCCCATGTCCGTGCCGCCGTACGTGTGGACGTCCTCCCAGGAGAAGTTGTTCACCGGGGTCGGCTCGCCGACGTGCCAGCTGGCGCCGCTGGCGAAGGAGATGGCGCGCACCAGCAGGGACGCGGCGGGGTTGGAGTCGGCGGCCTGCTGCATCTCCGGGATGGCCTCGCGGATGGCGAAGTTCAGCTGGCCGATCTTGCCGTTGACGCTCATGGAGCCCGAGCAGTCGAGCATCCAGATGAAGTGGACGGGGCGGCTGGCCATGGAGCCGCCCGGGAAGTTGTCGACGATCTCGGTGGTGTCACTGCTGTGGTCGGCTTGTTTCACGCTGGCCCTCTCCAGGTGGATCGGTCGGTACGTAAGGACGCCGGACGCCGGGCGCCGGTTTCGCCCCGGGGTGCCCGCGGCGGTCAGCGGGCGCGGAAGCTGTTGCGCCAGGCGGTCCACTCCCGGACGCGGTCGATGCCCTGGCGGTCGAGCATGGCGTCGGCCACGTGGGAGAGCTGCCGGTCGTCGAGGCGGACGGCGACGGGCCCGAGGACCTCGTCGAGCAGTTCGGCGGCGACGCGCTGCCAGTCGTGGCTGATGCCGCGGCGCTCGCGCGGCCGCCACAGGTAGTAGTACGCGGCGACCTCGGCGGGACGCAGCGGGAGTTCGCGCTCCAAGCGGCCCCTGCGGTCCTCGTCGAGCATGAACGCCCGGTAGGGGTCGAGGAGTTCGGGTCCGGCCGCGACCAGCTGGTCGAAGGCGGGCGGGCGGGCCAGCTGGTCGGCGTCCGCGCGGGCCAGGGCGAGGGCGACGAGCCGGAACACGCCGCGCCGCACGGTGCTGCCGAGGGGGCCCGCGTCGACGCACAGCGCCTCGAAGCGGCGCAGGCCCTGCCGCAGGGCCTTGCGGCCGTCGGCGAGGTCCTGGGCGACGACGAGGAGTTCGGCGGTGGCGCGGTCCCGGCGGGGCAGCTGCGTCTCGTGCAGCAGGTCGGCGGCGAACCCGACGAGTTCCCTGTCCACTCCGTCCGGCGCGGCGAGCAGGCCCGTCATGCGCAGGCCGTACCCGGCGGCGACGAGCAGCCGCATCGTGCAGGTGTGCGCCACCCACGCCAGTTCGGCGGGGGCGGGGCAGGAGCTGCCCCAGACCAGCCACCACATCTGCTTGAGCGTGTCCGCGTCGGTGACCCGGCGGCGCGGGAGGACCTCGGTGAGCTTCGCGAACAGCTCCATGCCGCGCAGGCCCGCGCCGCCCGCCCGCCAGCGCGATGCGGCCTCGGCAAGGCGCAGGGGCAGCGGTGCGTTCTCGTCGAGGCTGCGGCGCAGCCAGTCGCCGTACGGGGAGTCGGCGAGCTCCACGAGCAGGTCGAGGCGGCGGGTGTGCGGGGTGTCGGCGAGGCGGCGCAGGACGCGGCGGGTCAGCGGCTCGCTGCCGACGTCGTCGAGGACCCGCACGGCCGGTGCGCGCTCGGCTCCGGTGGGGTCGCGCAGCGCGCGGGCGAGCCTCTCGATGGCCTCGCCGATGCCGCGGCCGTCGTCGGCGCCGACGGCGAGGGCGATCCGCAGCGGCTCGGCCCAGGTGTCGACGGGGTCGCGCAGGGCGCGGCGCAGCGCCTTGTCGGCGTCGCCGCCGTACTCGCCGCGCAGGGCCCGCTGGGCGTCGGCGCCGAGCGGCACCTCGGCGCAGACGGCGGTGAGTTCGCCGGGCAGCTCCTCGGGGCGCGCGGCGCCGAGCCGGTGCCGGGCGAGGGCGAGCGCGAGGGGGGCCGCGGCGGCGGGGTCGTGGGCGTGCAGCTCGCGGCAGACGGCGAGCAGGCCGGCGGGGTCGGTGCCGGGGTCGGCCACGGACGCGACGAGGGTGGCGACGGCCGCCCGCAGCGCGTCGCCGTCGAGCCCGGTCAGCTCGCGCCCGGTGAGCAGCCCGGCGCGCAGCAGGCGCGGGACGAGCGGGCCCGCCGCGAAGGGGTCGCCGTCGGCGGCGCCCGCCTCGGGCAGCGGTTCCCCGGCGATCCAGAGGCGGGCCGTCCAGGTGGCCCAGGTGTCGGCGCGGGGCGGGCTGCCGGGCCCGCCGAGGCCGTCGTGGACGCGGTAGAGGTGGTCGAGGACGGTGGGGTCGCCCCGGTCGAAGTCGGCGTCGGGCCCGATGCCGACGATGTGCTGCGGGGCGCGCCCGGGGTCGGCGGCGCCGGTGGTGAACGTCAGCGACGGCACGTACGCGGCGGGCAGCGAGGCGCAGGCCAGGGCGATCCAGCGGGCGACGGCCCCGGGTCTCTCCTCGGCGACGACGAGCTGTCGTCCTGCCGGGTCGTCGAAGAGGCGCCGTACGTCGGCGAGGAAGGGGGCGACGCGGGTCTCGTGGGCGCGGGCGAAGGCGACGAGTTCGTCGTGCCCGACGGCGGCGGGCGCCGCGTCCCGCGCGGGTTCGTGCTCCGTCCGGTCCGCCCCCGCCGCCCACCAGGTGATGGGCCACTCCTCGGCGAACCGGGCGAGCGTGTCGGCTTCGGTCAGGTGGTACGCCGCCACGTCGCCCCCGGCGGCCGTGGCGCACAGCAGGCTGCCGCCGTCCGGCAGCCTGCTGTAACTGAGGCCGGTGCCGTCGCCCGAGTGGCCGCGGCCCCGGGTGTGCCCGGTGCCGATGGCCAGTTCGGCCCACTCCCGGAGCTGTCGCTGGTCCTCGCGTTCGGCCCCGTCGGCGTGCGCGGACAGAGGTGACGGGGGCGCGGACGCGGGGACAGGGATCAGTCGGACGGCTCCGGTGACCGGCTCCTCGGCGAGCCGGTAGCTGCGGCGGCGGATGGCCATGCCACATTCTGACCACGCGGGGGCGCCCCTCGCAGGCGGTCGGCCAACTTCCCGCCACCAGGGGGAAATCCGGCCGCCCGCCGGGCCCGCGGACGCCGGTCCCGCCGGGCCCCGGATGCAGGTCCCGCCGGGCCGCCGGATGCGGGTCCCGCCGGGCCGCCGCACTCTTGCGCGGCTTGGCGTTCGCGGCCATCGTGGCGGTCGTGACCTCCTTCACACTGCCTCATGACCTGGTGGGCGAAGGCCCGCACAAAGTGGTCGCCGTCCACGGCTGGCTCGCCGACCGGTCGGCGTACGCGCCGGTCCTCGCCGATCTGGACATGGGCGCCTTCGAGTACGCCGTGGTGGACCTGCGCGGCTACGGCGAGGCGCGGGACGCGCCCGGAGCGTTCACCACGGCCGAGGCCGCCGCCGACGTCGTGGCCCTCGCGGACCGCCTCGGCTGGGCGCGCTTCTCGGTGGTGGGGCACTCGATGGGCGGCGGCGTGGCGCAGCACGTCCTGGCCGACGCGCCGGACCGGGTGCGCCGGATCGTCGGGATCTCTCCGGTGCCCGCGTCGGGCGTCGCGATGCCGCCGGAGCAGCGGGAGCTGTTCGAGTCGGCCGGGCACGCGGCCGACAGCCGCCGGGCCATCATCGACTTCACCACCGGCGGCGGGCGCCCGGCCGCGTGGCTGCGCCGCATGGTGGACCGGTCCTTCGCCCGCAGCGACGCGAAGGCGTTCCGCGCCTGGCTCGACTCCTGGGCGGACAACGACTTCCAGGACCGCGTGACGGGTTCGCCGGTGCCCGCGCTCGCCGTGGTCGGCGCCCTCGACCCGGCCCTGTCGGCGGACGTCATGCGCCGGACCTGGCTGCCCGCCTTCCCCCACGCCGAACTCGTGGAGCTGCCGGGCACCGGGCACAACGCCATGGACGAGTCGCCCCTGGACCTGATCCGCGTGGTGGAGGACTTCCTCCGGGCGGACGACGGCACGGCGGAGACGGACGGCACGGCCGCGACCACGGCGGACGCGAGCGGCGCCGGGGCCGGCAGCGAGTGACCGCCGCTCCCGGGCGCCCCCGCCCCCGCGAGCCCCGCCCGGCGGCGGGCGCACCCCCGCAGGGCCCCCTGCCCGCCGGGCCCGGGCCCGGCGGCGCACCGGACGTCTTCGACCCGCGGCTGTACGCGCGAGCCGTGCCGTACGACCGCTACCGCGTGCTGCGCGACCACCACCCGGTGGCCTGGCAGGACGAGCCGTCGGTGCTCGGCTGGCCCGCGGGGCCGGGGTTCTGGGCGGTGACGCGGCACGCGGACGTGACGGCGGTGCTCAAGGACGCGGCGGTGTACTCCTCGTGTCTGGGCGCCACCCAGATCCGCGACCCGGACCCGGACGACCTGCCGTTCATCCGCCGCATGATGCTCAATCAGGATCCTTCCCCGAGCTCCCGGCCCCGCTCCGGCAGGGGGGAGTCCACCGACCACGGCAGGCTGCGCCGTCTGGTCAGCCGGGCCTTCACACCGCGCCGCGTGGCGCGCTTCGAGGCCCTGGCCAGGCGGCGGGCGCGCACGCTGCTCGCCGGGGCCGTCGCCGAGGCCCGCGCCGGGGACGGCGGCTGTGACGTGGTCGCGGCGGTCACCGACGACTACGCGGTCCTCAACCTCGCGGACCTGCTCGGCGTGCCGCCCTCCGACCGGGGCCTGCTCCTGGACTGGACGCGGCGCGTGATCGGCTACCAGGACCCGGACGAGGGGGGCGAGCCGGTCGTCGGCGCCGACGGGCGGCCGGTGAACCCGCGCTCCCCCGCGATGCTGCGCGACATGTTCGCGTACGCGGGCGAGCTCGCGGCGCACAAGCGGCGCCACCCGGGCGACGACGTGCTCACCACGCTGGCCACCACGCCCGAGGTGACCGCGCCCGAGCTGGAGATGTGCTTCTTCCTGCTGACGGTCGCGGGCAACGACACCGTGCGCGCGGCCGCGCCCGGGGGTCTGCTCGCGCTCGCCGAGCACCCGGGCGAGCAGCGCCGCCTGCGCTCGGGCGAGGCCCCGCTGGCCGGGGCGGTGGAGGAGCTGCTGCGCTGGCACCCGCCGGTGCTGAGCTTCAGGCGCACCGCCGCGCGCGACACCGAGCTGGCCGGGCGGCGGATCCGGCGCGGCGACAAGGTGGTCGTCTTCCACGCCGCCGCCCACCGCGACGAGCGCGCCTTCGCCGACCCCGACCGGCTCGACCTGACGCGGTCGCCGAACCCGCACGTGGCGTTCGGCGACGGCCCGCACGTCTGTCTGGGGGCGCACTTCGCCCGCCTGCAACTGACCGTTCTGTACGAGGAGTTGCTCGCGGCCACGACGGCCGTGGGGCTCGCCGCGCCGCCCGCCCGCCTGGTCTCGCACTTCATCAACGGCCTCAAGTCGCTGCGGCTGACCCTCACCGCCTGACGGGACGCCGTGGGCCGTCCCGGCCGGTCAGTCCTCGTCGGGCGTCAGCCGCAGCGAGATGGAGTTGATGCAGTAGCGCTGGTCCGTCGGGGTCGGGTAGCCCTCGCCCTCGAAGACGTGGCCGAGGTGGGAGCCGCAGCGGGCGCAGCGGACCTCCGTGCGGACCATCCCGTGCGAGGTGTCCGACACGAGCTCCACGGCGTCGCTGTCCTTGGGGTCGAAGAAGCTCGGCCAGCCGCAGTGGGACTCGAACTTCTCACCGGACGTGAACAGCTCCGCGCCGCAGGCCCGGCAGGAGTAGACGCCCTTGGTCTTCGTGTCCGTGTACTCGCCCCGGAAGGCGGGCTCGGTGCCCGCCTGGCGCAGGACGGCGTACTCCGCGGGAGTCAGCTCCGCACGCCACTGCTCGTCGGGCTTCTCGACGTCGTACGACATGGAACGCATCCCCTTAAGTGAAGTACGCGGTGGTCCTATCGGGCCAGGTGGTCCAGGATCCGCGGGCCGAGGTCGGTGACGTCGCCCGCTCCCATGGTGAGAACGAGGTCGCCGGGGCGCGCCATTCCCGCGATCAGCTCCGGGGCGCTCTCCTTGTCCCGGGCGGCCCGTACGTCGGCGCCCGCGGCGGTGGCGGCGTCGATGATGAGGGCGCTGGTCACGCCGGGGATCGGGTCCTCGCGCGCGGGGTAGATGTCGAGCACGACGGAGGCGTCGGCGAGCGCCAGGGCCGCGCCCATCTCGCGGCCCAGCTCCTGGGTGCGGGAGAACAGGTGCGGCTGGAAGAGGACGAGGAGGCGGGCGTCCGCCGCGGCGCCGCGCATCGCCTCCAGGTCGGCGGTCATCTCCGTCGGGTGGTGCGCGTAGCTGTCGACGACCTGGACGCCGTGCGCCTCGCCCTTGAGCTGGAGGCGGCGCTTGACGCCGGTGTAGGCGGCGAGGGCGGGGGCCAGCTCGGCGGCGGGGACGCCGAGGGCGACGCCCGCGGCGAGCGCGGCGACCGCGTTGTGCGCGTAGTGGCGGCCGGGCACGGACACGGCGAAGCGCAGCTCGGTGCCGTCGAGGAGGACGGTGACCTCGCTCTTGAGGCCCTGGGGGGTCACGTCCGTGATCCGCACGTCGGCGTCGGCGGACTCGCCGTAGGTGACGATCCGCAGGTCGGTGCCGCGCTTGGCGAGCCGCCGGGTCAGCTCGCGCGCACCCTCGTGGTCGGCGGCGACGACCAGCGTGCCACCGGGGACGATCTTGTCCGCGAAGGTCTCGAAGGACTCGTAGATCTCGTCCATGGAGGCGTAGTTGGCGTGGTGGTCCAGCTCCACGTTGAGGACGATGGCGACCTCGGGCGCGTACTTGTGGAAGCTGCGGTCGCTTTCGTCGGCCTCGGCGACGAAGATCTCGCCGGTGCCGTGGTCGGCGTTGGAGCCCGGAGCGTCGAGGTCGCCGCCGATGGCGTACGAGGGGTGCAGGCCGAGCGCGGACAGGCTCACGGCGAGCATGGACGTGGTCGTGGTCTTGCCGTGCGTGCCCGCGACGGCGAGCGGACGCAGGCCGTCCATCAGCGCGGCGAGGGCGTCCGAGCGGTGCACGACCGGGATGCCGAGCTCCGCGGCGCGGGCCAGCTCCGGGTTGTCGGCGCGGATCGCCGAGGAGACGACGACGCAGCTCGCGTCGTCCGCCAGGTGCTCCGCGGCGTGCCCGATGTGCACCGTCACGCCGAGCTCGCGCAGGGCGGCGGCGGTGGCGGAGTCCCGGGCGTCGCTGCCCGCGACCCGGGCGCCGCGCTGGGCGAGGATCTTGGCGATGCCCGACATTCCGGCGCCGCCGATGCCGATGAAGTGCGGTCGGGGCAGGGCGGAGGGGAGGCCGGGTGCCATCTTCTCTCCCGAGAGGTGTGACGGTGACATGAGCGTCTCCACCCTATCCGCCCCGCCCGGACCCCACCGGTCGCTCCCGCGCCCGCTACTTCTCGCTGTGGGAGAAGAGCTTGAGCACCGGCACCCCGACCTTGTGGCGCGCCCGGGACGCCCAGTCGCGGTGGAAGAACTCCTCCACGTAGTGGGGGTCGGTGAGCACGATGACCTCGTCCGCCCCGGCCGCGTCCACGAGCTCGCGCAGCGCGTCCAGCGGGTGGTCCTCGATGAGCTTGCCCTCGGCCGCGCTGCCCGCGGCCCGCAGGGCGGTGAGGGAGACCTGGAGGGCCTGCTCGGCGGGGCCGACGGCCGCGTCGCCCTCCGGCACGTCCCCCTCGCGCACCGCCTCGTCGAGCTCGCCGAGCGCCACGTCGTCGATCGCCCGGAGCAGGCGGTCCGCCTGGTCCCCGCGCGGCTGCAGGAGGACGTGGAAGGTGACCGGCTCCTCGCCGTGCAAGGTGGTGACGAACTCCACGTCGGCGGACGTCAGGGCCTTCTCGATCATCAATACGCTTGTGAACACGACAGGCGCCCTTCTCCTCCTTGGGCCGTGGACAAGGCCCCTGCGGAAACCATCCTGCCCCGTGCCTGGACGGGGGCTGCGCACTTTAGTGTGCCCCGCCGACGGCAAACGGAACGGTGGATTCCGCTGATTCTCAGGACCGACGGTATCGGGTGAAGAGGAACCCGGCCTCTTCCAGTACGGACGCCAGTACGAACCGCTCCGGCACCGGCGCCCCGGGCCCGCCCGCGATCCGCTGCGCCCCGCCCGCGGTGAGCATCGGGGACACCGTCAGACACAGCTCGTCGAGCACGCCCGCCGCCACGAACTGCCCGAGCAGCCGGGGCCCGCCCTCGGTGAGCAGGCGCCCGAACCCGCGTTCGGCCAGCTCCGCGACCACGCGCGCGGGCTCCGCCCCGGCCCCCTCACCGGCGAGCACGACCTCCGCCCCGGCCTTGCGCGCGGCCTCCACCCGGTCCGCGGGCGCCCCGGCGCCGGTCACCAGGAGCGTCGGCGTCAGCGGCGCGGTGAACAGCGGCAGGGTGAAGTCGAGCTCCAGGCTCGCGCTGAGCACGACGACGGCGGGCGCGGGCGTCTGCCCGGCGGCGGCGCGGCGCGCGGCGAAGGCCTCCCGCGCGCGAGCCGGCCGGTAACCCTCCTGGCGTACCGTTTCCGCACCGACCACCACGGCGTCCGCGAGGCCCCGCAGGGCGCCGAAGATCCGCATGTCGGTGGCGCCGGAGATGGGCTGGGAGCGGCCGTCGTGCTGGGCCGCGCCGTCGAGGGTGGAGACCATGTTGGCGCGCAGCCAGGGGCCCTCCCGGTCCGGATAGGCGTAGGCATCGGCCAGCTCGTCGAGGGTCCACTCGCGATCGACCACAGAGCCCGGAGTTCCGGCGGTTTCGGATGTCTGATCGGTCACAGGGAACAGGCGTCGCATGCCCGGCAGTCTTCCACGGCCCGGGCCCGGGCCTAGAGTGGATAGACGTGTCAGCCTCCACCGCCGCCTCCGGGCGGAGCCCCATACCCGAAGCGGGCCCCCTCTCCCTGTGCGCCCGCGAGCCGCACGTGCCCGCGGACCGCCTCGTCGCCGAGATGGTGCCGCCGCCGCGCTTCGACGCGGTCCGCTTCGCCACGTACATCCCGGACCCGAACCAGCCGAGCCAGACCGAGGCCGTCGGGGTCCTGAGCGCCTTCGCGGCCGGGCTCGGCGGAGCGCACGCGAGCGGCTCGGGCAAGCGCCGGTGGTTCCAGCGGGCCAAGCAGGCCGCGCCCTCCGGTCCGCGCGGGGTCTATCTGGACGGTGGCTACGGCGTCGGCAAGACCCATCTGCTCGCCTCCCTGTGGCACGCCACCCCGGCGGAGCCGTCGCTGAAGGCGTTCGGCACGTTCGTGGAGCTGACGAACCTGGTCGGGGCGCTCGGCTTCCAGCAGACGGTCAAGACCCTCAGCGGTCACCGGCTGCTGTGCATCGACGAGTTCGAGCTGGACGACCCGGGAGACACGGTCCTGGTGTCCACGCTGCTCGGCAAGCTCGTCGAGGCGGGCGTCGCGCTCGCCGCGACCTCCAACACGCTGCCGGGCAAGCTCGGCGAGGGCCGGTTCGCCGCCGCCGACTTCCTGCGCGAGATCCAGGGCCTGTCGGCGCACTTCAAGGCGCTGCGCATCGACGGCGAGGACTACCGCCACCGCGGCCTGCCCGAGGCCCCGGCACCGTACTCGGACGAGGAGGTCACCAAGGCCGCGTACGCGACCGGGGGCGCGAGCCTGGACGACTTCCCGCACCTGCTCGACCATCTGGCGCGCGTCCACCCGAGCCGCTACGGCGCCCTCACCGACGGCCTCACGGCGGTCTGCCTCACCGACGTCACGCCGGTGCCCGACCAGTCGACGGCGCTGCGCCTGGTGGTGCTCGCCGACCGGCTCTACGACCGCGAGGTGCCGGTGCTCGCCTCCGGCGTCCCCTTCGACCGGCTGTTCGGCGAGGACATGCTCAACGGCGGCTACCGAAAGAAGTACTTCCGGGCGATTTCGCGGCTGACGGCGCTGGCGCGCGACGCCAAGGGGCTCGTGAACGCCTGAGACGCGTGGTACACACAATCGGGTCATGTCCTGTCCGCCAGCAGGAGGTTGCCCCATGTCCGCAGCACGACCCAGCGCGACCAGACGTCAAGTGCTCGCTCGCACCGGTGCCTTGGGGGCGTCCATCGCCTTCAGCGGCGCCCTCTCCGAGCTGTTCGCGGGCACGGCCACCGCGGCCGCCCAGGGCCGGGCGGGCTACGGCCCGCTCGTGCCCGACCCGGCCGGACTCCTCGACCTGCCCGAGGGCTTCCGCTACCGGGTCCTGTCCCGCGAGGGCGACCCGCTGCGCTCCGGCGAGGGCAGGGTGCCGAGCAACCACGACGGCATGGCCGCCTTCCGCGGCCGGCGCGGCGGCGTCCACCTGGTGCGCAACCACGAGAACCGCGTCGGCGCGAAGATCGGCGTCCCGGTCGTCAAGGGCCTGACCTACGACCCGGCCGCCAAGGGCGGCTGTACGGCGCTCGCCCTCGACCGCGAGGGCGACGTGCTCGGCGAGCGCGTCGCCATCGCGGGCACCGCCGTCAACTGCGCGGGCGGCCCGACCCCCTGGGGCACCTGGCTGACCTGCGAGGAGACCGAGGACAAGGCCGGGACCAACGGCTACACCAAGGACCACGGCTTCATCTTCGAGGTCGACCCCGTCGACCCGCGCCGCACCGGGGCCGTCCCGCTGACGGCCATGGGCCGCTTCCAGCACGAGGCGATCGCGGTCGATCCGTGGCGCGGTGTGGTGTACGAGACGGAGGACGCCTTCCAGAAGCCGTTCGGCCTGTTCTACCGCTTCCTGCCGGACCGGCCCGAGGGCGGCAGGGGCTCGCTGCGCGCGGGCGGCCGCCTCCAGGCGATGCGCGTGCCGGGCCTGCCCGACCTGTCGGCGGTCCAGGAGACCGGCGCGTCCTTCCGCGGGGTCGAGTGGGTCGACGTACCGGACCCGCTCGCGGTCTCCACGCCCATCCGCGACCAGGACTTCGGCCCGAAGGGCATCACGCACGCCCAGAAGCTGGAGGGCTGCTACTGGGGCGGCCGCTGCGTCTACTTCGTCTCCAGCTACGCGCGCAGAACGGAGGGCTCGGCGGGTGACCACTACGGCCAGGTCTGGCGCTACGACCCGGCACGCCGTTGCCTCACCCTCGTGATCGTCTTCGGCCCGGACACGGACGTCCAGCTCCCCGGCGAGTCCCCCGACAACATCTGCCTGACCCCCAGCGGCGGCCTCATGGTCTGCGAGGACGGCAGCGGGATCCAGCACGTGTACGGCGTGACGCGCGGCGGCCGGGTGTACGCGATGGCCCGCAACGCCAAGAACATCGGCACGCCCCAGGCCCCCGAGTTCGGCGAGTTCGCGGGCGTCACCTTCTCCCCCGACCACCGCACGATGTACGTGAACTGCTACAAGCCCGGGACGACGTTCGCGGTGACGGGCCCCTGGCACGAGTAGCTCCGATCCGCACGACTAGCGCCGCCTCCTCCCCCGGCGCAGGATCGGGGGAGGAAGCGGAAGGGGTGCGTGGTGGCGAAGTCCAGGAAGCCGACGAAGCCGAAGAAACCGGCGAAGGCCGACGGGCCCGGTCGGCCGGGGGCCGCGCCCCGGCTCTCGGACCTGCTGCGGATCCCCGAGGGCGACCGGGTCGACCTCTCCTCGTACGACGCGCGGGCCACGCCTGGAGGGCCCTCGGGCAAGGCCGACGGGCTCCTGGCGACCGCCCGTCTGGGTGAACGGCTCGCGGACCTCCAGGAGCGCCTGTACGCGGCCAGCACGCAAGGCGACCGGCGCCGCCTCCTGCTGGTCCTCCAGGGGATGGACACCAGCGGCAAGGGCGGCACCGTCAAGCACGTCATCGGCCTGTTCAACCCGTCCGGCTGCCGCATCAAGGCCTTCAAGGCGCCGACGCCCGAGGAGCTGAACCACCCGTTCCTGTGGCGGATCGCCAAGGCCCTTCCGCTCCCCGGCGAGATCGGCATCTTCGACCGCTCGCACTACGAGGACGTCCTCATCGCCCGCGTCCGCGAGCTGGTGCCGCGCAGCCGCCTCGGCCGCCGCTACGGGCAGATCAACCGCTTCGAGCAGTCCCTCGCCGACGACGGCGTGACGGTCGTCAAGTGCTTCCTGCACCTCTCCTACGAGGAGCAGCGCGGCCGCCTCCTGGAGCGGCTCGACAACCCCGAGAAGCACTGGAAGTTCAACCCCGGTGACATCGCCGAGCGCGCCCTGTGGCCCGCGTACCAGGAGGCGTACGAGCTGGCCCTGGAGCGCTGCTCGACGCCGTCGGCCCCCTGGTACCTGATCCCCGCCGACCGCAAGTGGTACCGCAACTGGGCGATCAGCACGCTCCTCCTGGAGCACCTGGAGGCGCTCGACCCGCGGTACCCGAAGGCGGACTTCGACGTGGCGGAGTGCCGCGGACAGCTGCTGGCCCGGGGCTGACCGGGCGCGGGCCCTAGGCGGGGGCGAGCCGCCACAGCGAGGTGACCTCGGCGGCGCGGGCCGTGTGCAGCGGGTCGCCCGGGTCCGAGGCGCGCGGGTGCCGGGGCCTGGCGTCGTGCCGGCCGACGACGCGGAGCCCGGCCGCGGCGAAGGCGTCGAGGAGCTCCTGGCGGTCGCGCAGGCCGAGGTGTTCGGCCAGGTCGGAGATGATCAGCCAGCCCTCGCCCGCGGGCTCCAGGTGTGCGGCGAGCCCGGCGAGGAACGCCTTCAGCATGGCGCTGTCCGGGTCGTACACGCCCTGCTCCACGGCGGAGGTGGGGCGGGCGGGGAGCCAGGGCGGATTGCACACGACGAGCGCGGCGCGCTCCTGCGGGTACAGCGCGCCGCCGTCGACGACCTCGACGCGGTCGGCGAGGCCGAGCCGCTCCACGTTGTCGCGGGCGCAGGCGAGGGCGCGGGGGCTGCTGTCGGTGGCGACCACCCGGCCGACGCCGCGGCGGGCGAGGACGGCGGCCAGCACGCCGGTGCCGGTGCCGAGGTCGAAGGCGGTGCCGTCCTTGAGGAGGGCGGGCGCGGGCAGCGGGGCCGCGGCCACCAGGTCGACGTACTCGCCGCGGATCGGGGAGAACACTCCGTAGTGGGGGTGGATGCGGCCGCCGACGGCCGGGATCTCCACGCCCTTCTTGCGCCACTCGTGGGCGCCGATCACCCCGAGCAGCTCGCGCAGCGAGACGACCGTGCGCCCCTGGGGCGGTCCGTACGCCTCCGTGCAGGCCTGGCGCACGTCGGGGGCGCGGCGCAGGTCGAGCGCGTGGTCCTCCTCCAGGACGACGAGGAGCATGCCGAGCACGCGGGCGCGGTGGCCCCGGGACTGGCGGTGCCGGTGGAACGTCTCCGCGGGGGTCGACCCCTGCTTCGGGGCGAGGCGGTCCAGGCGCCGCCCCAGCGCCTTCAGGAGCTGGCGGGCGCCCTGGTAGTCGCCGCGCCACAGCAGCGCGGTGCCCTCGCAGACCAGGCGGTAGGCCTTGTCGGCCTTCATCCGGTCGTCCGCGACGGTCACCCTCTTGGGGGCGGCCGCGCCGCTCTCGGAGTGCCAGCGGGCGCCGCGGGCGGTCCCGGGCTCGGGCCCGGCGGGCTCGGTCCAGCTGATGTCGGGCGTCTCGGACATCGGTGCCTCGTCAACTCCTCGGGGTCCCCTGGGCGCCGATGGACGCCCTCAGGACGATGCCACACCGTGTCCACCAGGCCAAACGGGCCCCGCGACGCCACCTCGCACTTACCCGATTTGCCGCTTGTATGCCGATACCGTCCTCGTGTGATCACTCGTACCCGGAAGTGGACCGCCCTCCTCACCCTCGCCGCGGCCGCCCTCACGGCCTGCGGCACCGCCCCCGGCACCCCCGCCTCCGCGCCCCGGCCCGAGCGGCCCGCCGCCCCCGCCCACCGCGCGGCCCCGCCCACCCTCGCCCCGGGCCCGCAGGGCCTGACGCCGGTGTTCAGCAGGGCGCCCGGCGAGCGGGCGCGGCCCGCCGTGGCCCTCACCTTCGACGCCGACATGACCGCCGACCAGGGGCCCCGCGCCACCGGGGGCGAGCGGTTCGACAACCCCGCGCTCGTCGCGACGCTGCGCCGCCTGAAGGTCCCCGCGACGTTCTTCATGACGGGCCGCTGGGCCGAGGAGTACCCGGCGCAGGCCCGGTCCATCGGCCGGGACCCGCTCTTCGAGGTGGCCAACCACTCCTACAGCCACTACGCCTTCACGGCTGACTGCTACGGCCTGCCCACGCTGCCCCGCGGCCGCGCGCGCGCCGACGTGGAGCGCGCGTTCGCCGCCTTCCGGCGGGCGGGCGTCACCCGGACCGTGCCGTACTTCCGCTTCCCCGGCGGCTGCTACGACCGCGCGGCGCTGCGCGCCCTGGCCCCGGCCGGGGTCACGGCGGTGCAGTGGGACGTGGTGAGCGGCGACGCCTTCGCGACGGACCCGGACGCGGTGGCGCGCCAGGTCCTGCGGGAGGTGCGCCCCGGTTCGGTCGTGGTCCTGCACTGCACGCGCAGCGCGGCCCCGGCCACGGAGCGCGCGCTGCACCGCATCGTCCCCGAGCTCCGCGCGCGCGGCTTCCGCCTGGTCCGCGTGTCGGAGCAGATCGGGGCCGCCCGCGCCCGCAACCAGGGCGGCTGAGCGGCCCGGCTCACTCCCGGCGCGCACAGGCCCCGCAGGCGAGGGCCACCGCCGCCGCGGCTGTCGCGAGGGCCGCGGCGAGCGCCCCCGCCGGCAGCGGCACCGTGCCGTCGCGCGAACCGCGCGTGAGGTCGGTGAGGACCGCCTTGGCGGGCGATCCCGTGGTCACCAGGGCCAGGAGCGCGCCCAGCAGGAGCGCGGGCACCGCCCGCCCCGGCGAGCGCAGCAGCGGCCTGCTGGTGAGGGCGCCGACGGCCGTGCCGAGCAGCGCGCTGACCAGCATCGCAAGCAGCCCCGCCGCGGCGGCGGGCCCGCGCGCCACGGCCGTGTGGTGGTCGGTGCTCGCCGCGTCGCTGATGACGGCGACGGCCGCGGCGGCGGCCGCCCCGAGGACGCTCGCCGCCAGGAAGGCGGTGAGCAGCGCGGCGAGGTGCGCACGGCCGGGCCCCGCGGCGGCGGCCGTGCAACCGCGCGCGGCGGGCGGTTCGTTGGTGACGCAGATCCGCACCAGCCAGGCCGTCACGGGCAGCAGGGCCGCCGCCGCGTACGCGAGCGAGTCGAGCACGGGCTGCCCGCCCCGGACGCCGACGGCGAGGAACACCGCGTAGAGGACGACCGGCGCGAGCCAGCGCTGGGAGCGAAGGAGCAGGGCCGTCTGGTACCGCAGCAGGGCCGCCGTCATCGCCGCTCCTCCGCCGCCCGTACGCCGATGACGTGCCAGGGCGGGCTCGCCGTGAGCAAGGTGCGCAGGACCAGGTCCGACTGCGGCCGGGCGACGACCAGGCGCCGGACGTCCGGCTCCGGGCCCGCCGCGGCCGTCCCCGGGAGGCCGGGCGGCAGCGGTGCGCCGCGCGGGCCGCGGACCTCGATGACCACGGCGGGGCCCGCGGCCGCCGGGTCCGGCGCGGGCTGCGCCGCGCGGCGGCGCACGCCCGTGCCGGTCGTCTCGTACGTCTCGTCGGGCAGCCCCGCGAGCCGTCGTGGGTCGTGGTCGACGAAGACGGCGGCGCCGCCGGCGGCCGTGTGCTCGGCGACGGCGCGGTCGAGGACGTCGCGGGCGGCGGCGTCCAGACCCGTCCACGCCTCGTCGAGGACGAGCAGGCCGGGCTCCGCGAGCAGGGCCTGGGCGACGGCGACCTTCTGGCTGCTGCCCTTGGACAGTTCGGGCAGGGGGGTGTCCGCGTGGCCCGCGGCGTCGAAGCGCTCCAGCCACGCGCGGGCGCGCCGGGCCGCCTCGGTGCCGCTCAGGCCGTGCACGCGGCCCATGTGCGTGAGGTAGCCCGCCGCGGTGAACGGCAGGGCGGCCGGGAAGCGTTCGGGGACGTAGGCGGTGCGGGGGCGGCCGTGGACGCGGCCCTCGGTCGGCGCGTCGACGCGGGCGAGGAGCCGCAGGAGCGTGGACTTGCCGGTGCCGTTCGCGCCCTGGACGCGGGTCAGGGCCCCGGCGCGCACGCCGAGGCTCACGCCGCGCAGCACCCAGGGGCCGCGCAGGCCGTAGCGGCGGCCCGCGCCGTCCAGTCGTACCGCGAAGTCCGTGGACCGGCTGCCGCTGCCCCCCGTGCGTCCCATGCGCCCCATCCTCGCGCACCGGCCCCGGGCGCTGTCGGGCGTCCCTGGCAGACTGGTTCGGTGAGTGCTTACGAACCCCAGGCCGACAGTCCCTTCCGTGCCGAGCCCGGCGAGCGCGACCTGGCGCCGCAGTTCGTGCTGCCCCTGGTGGCGCGCATCGAGCGGGCGGCTCCCCCGGCGCGTACGGACGCCCTGGAGACGGCGGCGCGCGCGGTCCTGACGATCCTCAGCGACGAGCGCTCCCTCGGCGATGGCGCGTGGGCCGAGGCGATGCGGGACTGGCAGGACGCCCGGATCCGCAAGGTGGTGCGCAGGGCGCGGGGCGCGGAGTGGCGCCGCGCGGAGGCCCTGGACGGCATCACGGTCGCGGGCAAGGCGGCGGAGGTCCGCGTCTATCCGCCGGTCCCGCTGGACGGCTGGCCCAAGGACCTGGCCCGCCTCCAGGTGTCGGGCACGGACCTGGACGACCCGGAGCCGCCCCTGGACCCGGAGCCGGGCACGCCGGTGCTCTGGCTCAGCCCCGAGGTGACGATGTCGGCGGGCAAGGCCATGGCGCAGGCGGGCCACGGCGCGCAGCTCGCCTGGTGGGACCTGACGGCGGCGGACCGGGCGGCGTGGCGGGACGCCGGTTTCCCCCTGGCGGTGCGGACCGCGCCGCCGTCCCGCTGGCGGGAGTTGACCACGAGCGGCCTTCCGGTGGTGCGGGACGCGGGCTACACGGAGATCGCCCCCGGCTCCTGCACGGTGGTCGCCGACCACCCCGCGCTGCGCGGCGCCTGACCGGCACCACCCCGCTCTGGCGCAGCGCCTGACCGGCACGCGGACCCCGCCGGGCTACCCCGTGCCGTCCTCGCCCTCGTACGCCGACAGGGCCGCCTGCCGCTTCTCGACGAGGACGCGCATCATGTCGTCGTCCAGGCGGTCGTGCGCGAGGGCGATGGCCGCCTCGTCCTGCACGGCCGCCCAGGCCTTGCGGGCCCGCTTGTTGGCGACGCACCGGGTGTCGCTGCGCAGGAAGCCCGCCCCGGCGGCGAGGCCCGCCGAGAGCAGCGCGAGGAAGGCCGCGGGCACGCGCGCGTCCGCGGTGGCGAGGCCCGCCGCGCCGGAGACCCCGGCGAGCAGGGCCGCGGGGAAGCCGAGGACCACGTCGACCACGGCCCACCACAGCGCTCTGCGGTCCGCGCGCCGCACCCGCAGGGTTGCCTCGTCGCGCAGCCGCACGGCCTCGACGCGCAACGGGCAGTCGGGCCCCGCCGGGCCCCTGGCACGGAGGACGGCGCGCGGTTCGCCGGGCGTTTCGGCCATGCGTCAGATTCCAGCCGAACGGCCCGTACCCGGACGAGCGCGACCGGTTACGAAAAGACCCCGACGGCGCTTGTCGAGTTCCCACAGGCTCCGGGGCCCGCACCGGCGACACCCCTGCGCGGCGCGTGACTCCGGTCACAGCCGGGCCCGGTGGTGAACACCCCGCCCACCCCTCCCGTACCTTCCCGTACCACCAAGTGGCTTGGTCAGCAGTTCCGTTGCGGCCCGGGAGGCACCTTGCGGCGCACCATGCCCATCAGGCACATCAACGGCACGGCCCTGATCATCGCGGCCCTCGTCGTCACCGTGGGGGCGCTCGCGTTCCCCGTGTGGTCCTACGCCGACCGCTCCGGCACGGGCGAGGCGAACCTCAACGCCGGGAGCGTGTCGACGCGTTGGGGCCCGCTGTCGGCCACCGACCGGGACTTCCTCGTGCGGGTGCGGCTCGCCGGGCTGTGGGAGATACCGGCCGGACAGCAGGCCGTGGAGCGCGCGCCCACCAAGGCCGTCAAGGAGGCCGGTGACCATCTGATCGTCGGGCACACCGACCTCGACCAGCGGGTGCGCGGCGTCGCCGCACAGCTGAACGTGGAGCTGCCCAACCAGCCGAACGAGCAACAGCAGGGCTGGCTCAAGGAGTTGACCGCGGCGAGCGGCGAGACGTACCAGCGCAAGTTCGCGAACCTGCTGCGCGTCGCGCACGGCAAGGTGTTCGCCCTGATCGCCCAGGTGCGGGACGGCACCCGCAACTCGCTGGTGCGCCAGCTCGCCTCGGACGCCAACCAGACCGTCCTGGACCACATCACCATGCTGGAGGGCACCGGTCTCGTCGACTTCGACGCCATCGCGGACGGCAACGCCGCGACCGCCACCGCGAGCCCCACCGGTCCCCCGGCACCCGACGGCCCGCCCCCCGCGCCCGCCCCCGCCGGTCCGAGCGGCGACGTCTCCGGCACCTCACGGCCCTCGCCCGGCGCTCCGGGCACCGTCAACACCGGCCGGCCCGAACCTCAAATGTAGCTCTGAACCCGCTGATCAGAAGGTTCGGGCACCCCTGTCGCGGTCATGACTCCGGCGTCGAAGGAGGATGCAAAGGCGCGTCACGGAGCGAAGAACCAAGGACACGGGGGGAATCATGGTGCGGTTGGGTACGGGGATCGGCTGGCGGCCGGAGATAGCGGAGGCCGTGGAGCGCATGCCCGGCGTCGACTGGGTCGAGGTCGTGGCGGAGAACGTCTGCCCGGGGCATCTGCCCGAGTCCCTGACGCGGCTGCGCGAGCGCGGCGTCACGGTCGTGCCGCACGGCGTCTCGCTCGGGCTCGGCGGCGCCGACCGGCCCGACGAGGCGCGGCTCGCCGCGCTCGCGGAGCGCGCCGGGGCCCTGGGCGCGCCGCTCGTCACCGAGCACATCGCCTTCGTCCGGGCCGGGGGCCCGCTCACCGTCTCGCAGCGGCTCGAAGCGGGGCACCTGCTGCCGGTGCCGCGCACCCGGGACGCGCTCGCCGTGCTGTGCGAGAACGTGCGGATCGCGCAGGACGCCCTGCCCGTGCCGCTCGCCGTGGAGAACATCGCGGCCCTGATCTCCTGGCCGGGCGAGGAGATGACGGAGGGGCAGTTCCTCTACGAGCTGGTGGAGCGGACCGGCGTACGGCTGCTCATCGACGTGGCGAACCTGCACACCAACCACGTGAACCGCGGTGAGGACCCCGCCAAGGCGCTGGCCGAGCTGCCCCTGGAGGCCCTCGCGTACGTGCACGTGGCGGGCGGCTTCGAGCGGGACGGCGTCTGGCACGACAGCCACGCGCACCCGGTGCCGCAGCCGGTCCTCGACGTCCTCGCCGACCTGGCCGCGCGCACCGACCCGCCGGGCGTGCTCCTGGAGCGGGACGAGAACTTCCCCGCGCCGGGCGAGCTCGCACGCGAACTGGACGCGATCCGGGCCACGGTGACGAAGGCGGCGGGGTCCGGGAGCCCCGGTGCCGAGCCCTGCGGCACGGCCGCGGCCCCGCAGGCCCCGGCCGGAGTGCCGGACGCCGAGGCCCTCGCCAGCGCCCGCGAGCGCGTGGCCCTCGCGCAGGCGTCGCTGCTTTCCGCGCTCGTCGCGGGGACGCCCGCGCCGGAGGGCTTCGACCGGGCGCGGCTTCGCGTGCAGGGCCGGGCGCTCGCCGCCAAGCGGGCGGACGTCGTGGCGAAGGTCGCGCCCGAGCTGCCGGAGATCCTCGGGGACGCGTACCGGGGCGAGTTCCGCGCCTACGCGGCGGGGCGTCCGATGACGGCGGGCTACCGCCGCGACGCGCTGTCCTTCGCCGAGCACCTGCTGCTCGCGGGCCGCCCCGAGGACGCCGCGGCACGCGGCCGCCTCACCCACTGGTGGCTGGACCGCTCGGGGCCGCGCCCCCTGGAGGGCCGCCCGGTGACGCGCTGGCTGCGCACGGCGCGGCTCGCGCTGCGCCGGAGCCAGGCGCTCCGCTGACGCGACGCCCGCACCCACACCGCTCCCGGGGGACCAGCCATGCACCGCGCCCACCTGACGCACACCGCCCTGCCCGACACGGCCGCCGAAGCCCTCGCCGGCGGCTACTTCCTGCTCGTCGCCGCCTCGTGCGCCGCCGTCGTCGCCGGGGTCCTCCTGGCCCGGCGGCGGCCGGGGCACGGCCGCGCGAAACCGCCGCGCGGCGCCTTGGACGACGCGTACGAGGCCGCCTTCCTCGCGGGCGGGCCCGGCCGGGCCGCCGACGCCGCGCTCGCCGCCCTGCACGAGGACGGCCGCCTCCTGGTCACGCACCCCGGCCTCGCCGGTGTCGCCCCGGGCGCCGCGGTCCGGCACCCGGTGGAGGCGGCGGTGCTCGCCACGTACGCCACCGCGCCCAGCGGCGCCCTGCACTGGCTGCGCGCCGCGGTGATGCGCGCCCCGGCCGTGCAGGGGCTCGGGGACGCGCTCGCCGCCCGCGGTCTGATGGTGCCGCCGGGCCCGCTGCGGCCCTGGCGGCGCCGGATCACCGCGCATCTGGTCCTGTGCGCGGCGGGCGTGCCGCTCGGTCTCGTCCTGGCCTCGACGTCCTCGGTCGGGAGGTCCGGCTCCGCGTACTCGGACCTCCACATGGCCCTCGTGGTGCTGCTCGGCGGCGCCGTCGGGGTGCTCTGCTCCCGGGTGGCCAGGGACCGGGCGACCGCGCGGGGCCGCGTGGCGCTGCGCCTGCACCGGGCCCGCACCCGCGCGGAGGAGCGGGGTGCCGCGCACGCGGTCGCCGCGCGCGGCCTGCGCGGCGTCACGGACACCGAGCTGCGCAAACAGCTCGCGCAGGCGCGGCGGCTGCGCGTCGGCCACCCGCCGGCCGTGCCCGTCGCCGCCTCCTCCGCGCCCTCCGGGACCACCGGACTGTGGACCGGCACCCCCGTCGCCTGGTGCGCGGGCGGCACCGGCTGCGGCGGCCCCAGCTGCGGCAGTGCGCACCGCGACGGCGAGAGCGACGCCCGCGGCGGGTCCGGCTGCGGCAGCGGCGGGAGCGGCTGCGGCGGAGGCGGCTGCGGGGCGGGCTGCGGGGGCGGCTGCGGCGGTGGAGGCGGCGGAGGCGACTGACCGCCGGGCACGCCCGGCGTGCCACCGCGGGGGCACCTCCCGCGTGCCCCCGCGACCGCCCCTGCCGCATCCCACGGGCGCGCACGACCGCACCACGTGCACGCCCCCGTACGGACGTTGACGTACCTCGCGCGGTATCGCGGCCCCCGGCCTGCGGCACGCACTAGCGTGCACAGGCGCTACAGGAGGCTTCATGCGATCCCGATTCGTCCGCGGCGGCGGACTCACCCGTGGCAGCGGACTCGTCCGGGGCGGCGGACTCACCCCTGGCGGCGGACTCGTCCGGGGCGGCGGACTCACCCCTGGCGGCGGACTCGTCCGGGGCGGCGGACTCACCCGTGGCGGCGGGCTCATCAGCGGCAGCGGGCTCGTGCTCGTGGGGCTCGTCGTCACCCTGGCCGCGCTGGTCTTTCCCGTGTGGTCCTACGAGGACCGGTCCGGCACCGGTCTCGACGCCCTCAACGCGCAGACCGAGTCGACCGAGTTCGGGCCGCTGTCCGCGCTCGACCGGGACTTCGTCACCAAGGTGCGGCTCGCGGGCCTGTGGGAGCTGCCCGCCGGGCAGCAGGCCGGGGAGCGCGGCACCACCCAGGCCGTGCACACCGCGGGCGAGCACCTCGTGGAGGGGCACACCTTCCTCGACGCGCGCGTCCGCGAGGTCGCGGCGCAGCTGCGGCTCGAACTGCCCAGCCAGCCCACGGCCCAGCAGCGGCGCTGGCTGGCCGAGCTGAGCGCGGCGCGCGGCGCGGCGTACGACGAGACGTTCGCGAACGTCCTGCGGCTCGCGCACGGCAAGGTCTTCGCGCTCGTCGCCCAGGTCCGCGCGGGCACCCGCAACTCGCTGGTGCGCGCCCTCGCCGACGACGCGAACACCACGGTCCTCGACCACATCAAGGTCCTGGAGGCCACCGGGCTCGTCGACTTCGACCGGATCGCCCGCGACGGCGCGACCTCGGGCCCGCAGCCCGCGACCCGCTCCCCCGCGCCGCCGGGCCCCGTGGACGGCCCGCCGCCCTCGGCGTCACCGGTGACGCCGACGCCGAGCTTCACGCTGCCGCCCGCCGTGTCCCAGCCGAGACCCCGCCCGTGAGCCCGGTGATCCCTGTCCCTGTGAGCCCTGGGGACCCTGTGATCCGCGTCCACATCGTGGAATTCCGCTGGCGCCGTCACCGGAGGTTCACATAGAAACACCGGCATGTTCTGGGTTCCGCTGCTGCTCCTCGCCTGCGCCGTCGCCGCCCTGTCCTGCGGACGGCTGTGCCTGGCCGCCGTGCACGCCGCGGCCGCCGAGGCCAGGGCCTCCGGGTCGACGCGGCGCCTCACGCTGTACGAGGCGGCGTTCCTGTCCGGCGGTCCCGGCCGGGTGGCCGACGTGGCGCTGGTCTCGATGGCGCGCCGGCGGCGGCTGCTGCTCGCGCACACGGGCTGGGCCACGGTCGTCGACCCGGTCGGCGACGCCCGGGACGCCCCGGACGACGTGGAACGGTCGGTCCTGGGCGCGATCGGCCCCGGCGGGCAGTCCCGGATCCCCCCGGTGCGCCGGGCGACGGCCACGGCGGACGCGGTGCGGGCCCTCGCCGACCGCCTGGTCGCGGCGGGACTCGCCGTGCCGGACGGCTCCTGGTCGGGCATCGCGGGCGCGCTCCGGCAGGTGCGGGCCGCGGCGGCCGCGATCGCCGTGCTCGGGGCGTGCGCGACGCTGCTCCCCGAGCAGGGGCAGGCAGACGACCTGCCCGTCGCGGTGTGGTTCGCGCTGCCGCTGCTCCTCACCCTGAGCTGTCTGGCCATCGCCCGCTTCGAGGTGCCCGCCTCGCGCTGGGCGTCGCCCGCCGGGCAGCGGCTGCTCGGCGCGGTGCCCTCGCGCGACGACCTCACGGCGCTCGCCGTGCGCGGGGTGCGCGCCCTGAACGACCCGGGCCTGCGCGCCGCGCTCTCGCACCGGGACCCGAACCTCGACGGCTACCGGTCCACGCGCCAACAGGGTCATTGAGCCGACACCGGCGGACCGGTGCTTTACTTCACCAACCACTGAGCGAAACATCCCTTTCGTCACAATTCATGGCTTTCTTGTGCGAAAGGGCCCAGTACCGCGATGAGAGCAGCCGCAGCCGTCCTGTACGGAGCCGCAGGGTCCCTGGTCCTCTCCGCCCTCGTCGCCGCCCCCGCGCACCCCTTCCCCCGGCCCACCGGGGAGGAGCGGGGCACCGCCGTCGCCGCCGAGCGCGCCCGCGCCGCGGGCGTCCGCTTCGGGGCCTGCCCGGCGGCGGAGGGCCTGCCGCCGTCCGTGCGCTGCGGCACGGTCACGGTCCCGCTCGACTACGCGGACCCCGACGGCAAGCAGATCGAACTGACCGTCAGCCGCGCCGAGGCGACCGGCCGGGCGGGCGGCCACCGGGTGGCCCGGCAGGGCGCGCTCGTCTTCAACCCGGGCGGCCCCGGCGCGTCCGGCATGTACTTCCCGCTGGTCCGCGGCCTGCCGGAGTTCCGGCGCCTGGCGGCGGCGTACGACCTCGTCGGCTACGCCCCGCGCGGCGTCGGCCGCTCCGCGCCGCTGTCCTGCCAGGACCCGAAGGAGTTCACGAAGGCGCCCACCCACTCGCCGGTCCATCCGGGCCCCGCGGCCAAGGCCGGGCGGATCGAGCGGGCGCGGGCGTACGCGCGCGGCTGCGCCGAGCGGGCCGGTGCCGCCCTGCCGCACTACACCACGCTGAACAACGCCCGGGACCTGGACGTGCTGCGCGCCGCGCTCGGCGAGGAGAAGCTGACCTTCATGGGCGCCTCGTACGGCACGTACTTCGGCGCCGTGTACGCGACGCTGTTCCCCGGCCACGTGCGCCGCATGGTGTTCGACTCGGCGGTGAACCCGGACCCGGAACAGGTCTGGTACGCCAACAACCTCGACCAGTCCGCCGCGTTCGAGCGGCGCTGGGCCGACTTCCGGGCGTGGGTGGCCAAGCACGACAGGACGTACGGCCTGGGCGCGACGCCCGAGGCCGTGGCGCGCGCGTACGACAAGGTGCGGGCGGCGGTGACCCGCGAACCCGCTGGCGGTACGGTCGGCTCCGACCAGCTGCACTCGGCGTTCCTGCAGGCCGGGTACTACGACGACTACTGGCCGATGCGGGCCACGGCCCTGTCGCAGTACCTCAAGGGCGATCCGCGGCCGCTGATCGCGCAGGCGGGGCCCAAGCCCGCGGCGGCCGCCGAGGAGGAGAACGGCAACGCCGTGTACACCGCGGTGCTGTGCAACGACGCCTCCTGGCCCACCGACTTCGAGGTGTGGGACCGCGACAACACGGACCTGGCGCGCACCGCTCCGTTCGAGACGTGGGACAACGCCTGGATGAACCTGCCGTGCGCCTACTGGCCCGCGCCCCGCCAGCGGCCGGTGGACGTGTGGGCCCCGCCGGGCGCCCTGCCGCCGACGCTGATCCTGGCCGCCGAGCGGGACGCGGCGACGCCGTACGCGGGCGCCCGGGAGCTGCACGAGCGGCTCTTCGGCTCGGTCCTCGTGACCGAGCGCGGCGCGGGGACGCACGGCATCGCGGGCGGCCCGAACGCCTGCGTCAACGGCTATCTGGACGCGTATCTGCTCCGGGGCAGCCTCCCCGAGGGGCACGCGGAGTGCGCGCCGCACCGGGAGCCGCTGCCGCTGTCCCGGGCGCGGACGAAGGCCCCCGGGACGCGCGCGGCGTGGCGGTGAGCGGGGCGGTTACGCGAGCCCCTCGACCAGGTCCGCCACGGACTTGCGGCGGCCGGTGTAGAACGGCACTTCCTCGCGGACGTGCATCCGGGCCTCGGAGGCCCGCAGGTGACGCATGAGGTCGACGATGCGGTACAGCTCGTCGGCCTCGAAGGCCAGCAGCCACTCGTAGTCGCCGAGGGAGAACGAGGCGACGGTGTTGGCGCGCACGTCGGGGTAGCCGCGGGCCATCTTGCCGTGGTCGGCGAGCATGCGGCGACGGTCCTCGTCGGGCAGCAGGTACCAGTCGTAGGAGCGCACGAAGGGGTAGACGCTCACGTAGTTCCGCGGCGTCTCGTCGGCGAGGAACGCCGGGATGTGCGACTTGTTGAACTCGGCCGGGCGGTGCAGCGCCATGTTCGACCAGACCGGCTCCAGGGCGCGGCCGAGCTTGGTACGGCGGAAGAGGTTGTACGCGGTCTGGAGCTCGTCGCTGGTCTCCGCGTGCCACCAGATCATGATGTCGGCGTCGGCGCGGAGCCCCGACACGTCGTAGACGCCGCGGACGGTGACGTCCTGGGCGGCCAGCTTGTCGAACAGCTCCTGGACCTCGTCCGCGTACCCGAGGCGGCTCTCGGGCAGGGCGTCGCGCAGCTTGAAGACGGACCACAGGGTGTAGCGGATGACCTCGTTGAGGTCCTTGGCCTTCTTGCCGGCGTTCGGGATCTTGGCGGGGGCGTCGTCACTCATGCGGCTATTGTCCCGCGCCCCCGTGGAGGCTCTGCACCGGGTGGGCCGTCAGCTCCTCGACGCCGGAGAAGTCGCCCCTGAGCTGGTCGACGGCGGCGTACGCGCTCGCGATGCAGGCGGGGATGCCGACGCCGTCGTACGCGGCCCCGCAGACGGCCAGGCCCGGGAGGCGGCCCACGTGTGCGCGGACGCGGGCCACGCGCGCGTGGTGGCCGACGGGGTACTGGGGCAGGCCGTCCTGCCAGCGCGTGACGCGGGCGGCGACGGGCCGCGCGGTCAGGCCGACGACCGCGCGCAGATCGCCGCGGGAGACGTCGATCAGCTCGGCGTCGTCGCGCCGGAGGTCCTGCTCCTCGCCGTAGCGGCCCACCGAGGTGCGCAGGACCAGCAGGTCCGGGTTCTCCTCGGCGACCCAGCCCCACTTCTGCGAGGCGAACGTGGACGCCTTGATGGTGCGGCCTTCGACGGGCGGCACGAGGAAGCCGCTGCCCTCGGGCAGGGACACGTCGGCGCGCCGGTAGGCGAGCGTCATCAGGGCCATGGAGGCGTACTCGACGGCCCGCAGCTCGGCGGCGGCCCCCGGGGACACCGCGTCGAGGAGGCGGGCGGCGTGCGGGGCGGGGACGGCGAGGACCACGGCGTCCGCCGCGATCAGCCGGTCCGCGGCGCGCACCTGCCAGCCGTCGGGCGTCCTGCGCACCGCCTGGACGGGGGTGCCCAGGAGGATCTCGCCGCCCCGCGCGCGGACCGCGTCCGCGACGGCGAGCGGCAGGCGGCCCACGCCGCCCGCGATGCCCATGAACACCGGTCCGGTCTGCTGCCGCGCGGCGGCCAGCGCCTGGAGCTCGCGGACGCCGCCGAGCAGGGAGGCGTGGGTGCGCGCGGCCTCGTACAGCTGCGGCACGGCCATGCGCATCGACAGGCGGTAGGCGTCCCCGGCGTACACCCCGCCGAGCAGCGGCTCGACCAGGCGGTCCACGACCTCGCGGCCGACCCGGGCCGCCACGTACGCGCCGACCGCGACGTCCTCGCCGACCTCGGTGGGCGCGAGCTCCGCGTCCTGGGCGACGCGCCGCAGGCCGGCCTCGGACAGCACCCCGGCGAGCGCCGAGGGGTCGCCGGGCACGCCCATCACATGGCCCTTGGGCATGGGCACGAGGGCGCCGCGCGTCCACAGCGACGCGCTGGCCGTGGCGGGCGCCTGGAGCGCGTCGCCGAGCCCGGCCTCGCGGGCGAGCGCGACCGCCTCGGGGCGGCGGGCCAGCATCGACTCGGCGCCGAGGTCGACCCGCGCGCCCTCGATCTCGCCCGGGAGCAGCTTGCCGCCGACGCGGTCGGAGGCCTCGACGACGCTCACGCGGCACCCGGCCGCGAGCGCCCGGTGCGCGGCGGCGAGCCCGGCGATGCCGCCGCCCACCACGACGACGTGGGCCGCCCGTCCCGCACGTTCCTGACCTGCGTGTCCCTGACCTGTCGAGGTGTCCGTTGCGCGCATGCCCCCACTGTCTCAGACGGCCCTCGGGCGCCCGACGGCCGTCTCCCGCCGGGGCGAGTCCCGTTCGTGACCGCGCCGGGACCGCTTCGGGACCGTACGGGCCGAACGGCCCGGGCGCCCGGGCCGTCGTAGGGGCACAGTCACGACGAGCTCGGGGGTACGACATGCGCAGGGCCAGGACAGGCGGGGGCGTGCGGGCGCTGGCCGTCGCGCTGCTCGCGGGGACGCTCGCGCTCACGGGGTGCGGCGCGGGCGGCGACGACAGCGGGAAGGCCTCGGGCGCCGAGGCGGCCCGGGCCGAGCGGGGCGACGGCGCCGGGGAGTTCTCCAAGGGGGCGGGCGGCGCCGACCGGGCCGCCGGGGACGGCGGGGCGGCGGCGCCCGGCGCCAAGGAGGCCGGGGCGAAGAAGCGGTCCGGGCGGCTGCGGGCCGAGGGCCCGCACATCATCCGCACGGCGTCGCTGGCCGTGCGCGTACGGGACGTGTCGAAGGCCCTCGACCGGGCCCGCGCGGTCGCCGGGGAGGCGGACGGCCTGGTCGGCGACGAGACCACGGACCGCGACCGGCACGGCAGGGAGCGCTCGCGCGTGGTCCTGCGGGTGCCGCAGGAGCGGTACGCGCAGGTCCTGTCCGACCTGGCGGGCACGGGCAGGCTCCTGTCGCGCACCGCCAAGGCCGAGGACGTCACCGAGGAGGTCGTCGACGTCGAGAGCCGGGTCAGGACGCAGCGGGCGAGCGTGGCGCGGGTGCGGGAGCTGATGGACAAGGCCACGAAGATCAGCGACATCGTGTCCCTGGAGGGCGAGTTGAGCACCCGTCAGGCGGATCTGGAGGCGCTGCTCGCGCGGCAGGCCTCGCTCAAGGACCGCACGGCGCTCGCCACCGTCACGCTGACGCTCACCGAGGCCCCGACGGGGCGCGGCGGGGCCGATGACGACGACGGTCCGACCGTGGTGGACGCCCTGGCGGGCGGCTGGGGCGCGTTCGTGACGATGCTGCGCTGGGCGGCGGTCGCCCTGGGCGCGGCGCTGCCGTTCGCGGTGGGCGCGGCGCTCCTGGGCGCGGCGTGGCTGCGGTGGGGCCGGGGGCGCGCGGTGCGGCCCTCGCGCACGCCCCGGGCGCCGGAGGTCACGCCCCGGGCGCCGGACGGTTCCTGAGGCGGCCCGGCCGGGCCGGGTGGTGCCGCACGGTCAGGTCCCGGCGGCAACGCGGGCGTGCGCCGGGCACGTTGACCGGCGACGTAGCGTGGGCGCATGAGCGAAAGACTGGTGGTCATCGGCGGCGACGCGGCGGGCATGTCCGCCGCGTCCCAGGCACGCAGGCTCAAGGCGCCCGAGGAGCTGGAGATCGTCGCGTTCGAGCGCGGCTCCTTCACCTCCTTCTCCGCCTGCGGCATCCCGTACTGGGTCGGCGGCGAGGTCTCCGCACGCGACGACCTGATCGCGCGGACACCGGAGGAACACCGGGCCCGCGCGATCGATCTGCGGATGCGAACGGAGGTCGTGGAGATCGACCCGGCCCGGCGGCGGGTGCGCTCGCGCGACCTCGCCTCGGGCACCGAGGAGTGGACGGCGTACGACAAGCTCGTGATCGCCACCGGCGCGCGGCCGCTGCGCCCGCGGCTGCCCGGCATCGAGGCGCCGGGCGTGCACGGGGTGCAGACCCTGGGCGACGGCCAGGCCCTCCTCGACAGGCTCGGGGCCACGCGGGGGCGCAGGGCGGTGGTGATCGGCGCGGGCTACATCGGCGTGGAGATGGCCGAGGCGCTGCTGCACCGGGGCTACGAGGTCACGGCTCTCAACCGCGGCGAGCAGCCGATGTCGACGCTCGACCCGGACATGGGGCGCCTGGTCGGCGACGCGATGTCCGGCATGGGCATCGCGATGGTGAACGACGCCGAGGTCACGAAGATCCTCACCGGTGCGGACGGCGCGGTGCGGGCCGTGGCCACCGAGGACGCCGAGTACCCGGCGGACGTGGTGGTGCTCGGGATCGGCGTACGGCCCGAGACGGAGCTCGCGCGGGCGGCGGGGCTGCCGCTCGGGGAGCACGGCGGGCTGCTCACGGACCTGTCGATGCGGGTGCGGGGGTCCGTCGCGGACGGGGCGATCTGGGCGGGCGGCGACTGCGTGGAGGTCCTCGACCTGGTCTCCGGGCAGCAGCGGCACATCGCGCTCGGCACGCACGCGAACAAGCACGGGCAGGTCATCGGCTCGAACGTGGGCGGCGGCTACGCGACCTTCCCGGGTGTCGTCGGCACGGCCGTGAGCAAGGTCTGCGATCTGGAGATCGCGCGTACGGGCCTGCGCGAGAAGGACGCGAAGGCGGTGGGCCTGCGGTACGAGACGGTGACCATCGAGTCGACGAGCCGGGCCGGGTACTACCCGGGGGCGGCCCCCATAACGGTGAAGATGCTGGCGGAGCGCCGGACGGGGCGGCTGCTCGGGACGCAGATCGTGGGGCGCGAGGGCGCGGCCAAGCGGGTCGACGTCGCGGCGGTGGCCCTGACGGCCCGGATGACGGTCGAGCAGATGACGGCCCTGGACCTCGGTTACGCTCCGCCCTTCTCCCCCGTCTGGGACCCCGTCCTGGTGGCGGCCCGCAAGGCGGTGACGGCGGTCCGCGGGACCGGCGGCTGACGGGGCGCGCTCCGGCGGCGGGGGCCGAGCCGCCGGGGCACGTCCCGGGCGGGCGGGGCGCGCGGGTTGGGCGGGGCACGTGGGATTGGGCGGGACACGTGGGGGGCGGGCGGGGCGCGTGGGCGCGGGCGGGGTATGCGCGGGCCGGGTCCCGGCGGACGGCCGGGAGGCTCTCCGCCACGCGGGGCGGCGGGGGCGGAAGGGGCATTGGTCCGCACCAATTTCCGCCGCTCACCCGATCCGGGGAACATCTGATTCCCCCGCACATTAGGGCGCCCCCGCCACCCCCGGCCTCAGGTCCGAAGGCCCACGCCCCGCATTCCAACGGCAACGCAGGTCGAACGCGCATTCCGGCATTCCATCGAGCCCTGCGCACCCCCCGGGCGCGGCCGGTTCCCACGCGCGCCGCAGTAGTGCGACCGAGAGAGAACGCGCCCCCGCGCACGCCCCTTAGGTGTAGCGGCCAATCACTTCGGCGGCGAGGCAGACCCGACCCCGTTGAGCGGGCACGGCTCCCCGGAAACGGTTCACAAGTCAACACTCCGTCAAACCCCATCCCCCTCAGGAGCCCTCTCTCACACCACGCAGCGCTTGCCAGCTCTTTTCCGCCAGATCTCACGGAACCGGCACAACACCCCCGGCGGAGTCGCACTATGTGACGCGTCAGAGTGGCACGGACACGCACCGCGATCTGTGCGCGCGTGCCGTTGGGGGCGGGTCCTGCGGTGTCCGCACCGTCGTGATCCGACCGCGGAGGGGACCACAACCAGATGAATCGCACCGCACGAGCGGCGGCACTCGGGGCCGGCGCTCTGCTCATCGCGCTCTCGCTGCCCGCCCAGCCGGCGGCGGCAGCGGAGCAACCCCGTATCGACCTACGCGTCCTGGTGGTGACCGACGGCGGTCCCGCGACCGCCGCCATCACCGCCGAACTCGACGCCCAGGGCACGCCGTTCACCACCGTCGACCTGCGCGACAGCGGTCGGCCGGTGATCGACGCCGCCTTCCTCGCGGACACCGTGGACGGCAGGCCGCGCGCCCGGTTCCAGGCCGTCGTGCTGCCGAACGACAACCCGTTCGGCACCGGCTCGGCCGAGCTGGCCGCGCTCGCCGCCTACGAGCGGACGTACAACGTCCCGCAGGTGGACGCCTACACCTACGCCCGCCCCGAAGCGGGCCTGCAGAAACCGGAGTACAGCGGTTCGCTCGACGGCGTCCGCGCCGAGGTCACCGCGGCGGGCGAGGCGGGCCCGTTCGGCTACCTCGCCGGAGCCGTGCCCTTCGAGGACAACTCCCCCACGGTCGGGGAGAGCTACGGCCACCTGGCGAAGCCCGCGCCCGGCGCCGACTTCACCCCGTACGTGGAGGCGACGGCCCCGGGCGGGTCGAGCCGCGGCTCGCTCGTCGGGGAGTACCGGCACGACGGGCGGCGCGAGCTGGTGGTCACGTTCGTCTACAACCAGCACCAGCAGCAGTTCAGGCTGATCGCCCGGGGCGTCGTCGACTGGCTGACGCAGGGCGTGCGCGTCGGCGCGTCGCGGAACTACTTCGCCGTCCACGTGGACGACGTCTTCGGCTCCGACGACCGCTGGGACATGGAGCTCAACTGCACCCCGGGCGACATCGACTGCCCTCCGGGGCAGGGCCAGCAGGACGGCATCCGGATGACGCCCGAGGACGCCGCGTACGCGGCCGAGTGGTCCGAGCGGCGGGGACTGCCGCTGGACCTGGCCTACAACGGCGGCGGCAGCGAGCTGTACCGCGAGGAGAACGGCGGCGACGACCCGCTCGCCGACCACCTCATCGAGGACCGGAACGCCTTCCGCTGGGTCAACCACACCTACAACCACCCGTTCCTCGGGTGCGAGCAGGACACCTCCAAGGTGCCCTGGAGCTGCGCGAAGAACGCGGACGGCAGTACGAAGTACGTGTCGCGGACCGAGATAGACGACCAGGTCTCGCGCAACCGCGCCTGGGGCCAACGCGCCGAACTGCCGCTCGACAACGGCGAGTTGGTGACCGGTGAGCACTCGGGCCTGCGCGTCCTGCCGCAGCAGCCCGAGGACAACCCGAACCTGGCCCCCGCGCTCGGCGACAACGGCGTGCGCTGGCTCGGCTCGGACAACTCCCGCGAGCCCGGACAGCGCCAGGTCGGCCCGTCTCTCACGGTGCCGCGCTACCCGATGAACGTCTTCTACAACGCGGGCCACGAGGCCGAGCAGGTCGACGAGTACAACTGGATCTACACCCGCAAGTCCGACGGCGGCAGCGGGCTGTGCGAGAACTCGCCGGTCACGACCTGTCTGGACAAGCCGCTCGACCTCACGACCGGCTACGCGGACCACATCGTGCCCGTGGAGTCGGCCATCGCCCTCGGCCACGTCCTGTCGGGCAATCCGCGGCCGCACTTCATCCACCAGTCCAACCTGGCCGAGGACCGCATCGGCTACCCCGTCCTCGACCAGGTCCTCGACGCCTACGAGGAGCTGTACGCGCCGTCCGCGCCGCTGGTGAAGCTGCGCATGGCCGACATCGGGGCGGAGCTGCGCTCGCGCGCGGCCTGGGACGCGGCCCTCGGCGCCGGGCGCGTCACGGCGTACCGCATCGGTGACACGGTGACCGTGCAGGCGCCCGCGGGTGTCGCCGCGACCGCCACCATGCCCACCGGGACGCGGCAGCAACTCGTCGTCGGCACCGGCGCGTTCGGCTCGCCGTACGCCGGCAGGTCCTCGGGCTGGGTCTCCCCCGGGCTGCTCCAGGACCGGGTGACCCTGACGCTGCCGTCGGCGCCCCCGACCGGCAGGACGGGCGGCGCCGAACCCGCGGCGGTGCCCGCGGCGAGGCGCGCGCACGTGCCGCCCGGCGTGGCGACGTACGTGCCGCCGGGGACCGCGGGGCACACCCCGAAGTCCCTGCCGACCGGCCGCTGAACGACCGCGGGCCGGACCGCCGCACCGGCGTCACCGGCCCGCGCCACCGCCTCCGGCACCGCGCCGGGGACCAACGGGGGCCGCCGTTCCCGTCCGCGCGCCGACCGCGGGCGGAAACGGCGGAGCAGAACTCCCGCCGGGCCCACGGGCCCCGGCGGGCCCGCTCCACCTCACACGCACCAAGGCGACGCGGCGTGTTCCCGCCTGCCTCCGGCACACGGCCGCCCGCCACCCGCACCACGACGTCACTTGGGGAGCCCCACCCATGCCCACACCGTCCGCGACGGTGCCGATACCCGCACCCCCGCCCGGCCCGTCCGGGCGCACCCGCGTCACGCTGCTGACCGAGGGCACGTACCCGCACAGCCACGGCGGCGTCAGCGTCTGGTGCGACCAGCTGGTGCGCGGCATGCCCGACGTCGACTTCGGCGTGCTCGCGGTGACGGGCACCGGGCGCGAGCCCCTCGCCTGGGAGCTGCCGCCGCACGTGGCCGAGCCGGTCTGTCTGCCCATGTGGGGGCCCGACCCGGCCGGACGCCCCCCGCGCGGCCGGGCACGCCGGGACCTCCTCACCCACTACGAGGCCTTCCTCACCGCCCTGCTCGACCCCACCGCCGAGAGCGCCTTCGCCCCGGCCCTGTACGCCCTGGCCCCGTACGCCCGGGACGGGGCCCTCTCCCCGGCGCTGCGCGGCGACAGCGCGGTCGGCGTGCTCGCCTCGGTGTGGCGCACGCCGGGGCTCGCGGTGGCCGAGGCGCGCCCCACGCTGCACGACGCCGTCACCGCGACCCATCTGCTCGAACACGCCCTGCGTCCGCTGGCCGCCCACCCGCCGGAGCACGGCGTGGCGCACGCGGTGAGCGGCGGCATCGCGGCGCTGCCCGGCCTGATCGCCCGTCACACCCACGGCGTGCCCCTGCTGTTGACCGAGCACGGCGTGTATCTGCGCGAGCGCTACCTGGGCTATCGCACGGGCCCCTACCGCTGGCCGGTGAAGGCGGTCCTGCTCGGCTTCTTCCGGCTGCTCGCGGAGGAGTCGTACCGCCGCGCGGCCCTGATCACGCCCGGCAACCGCTACAACCGGCTCTGGGAGGAGCGCGGCGGCGCCGACCCCGCGCTGATCCGCACCGTCTACAACGGCGTGGACCCCGAGGCGTTCCCGGCCGCGGGCCCCGAACCGGACACGCCCACCCTGAGCTGGGCCGGGCGGGTGGACCCGATCAAGGACCTGGAGACCCTGATCCGCTCCTTCGCCCTGGTCAGGGAGCGGGTGCCGGACGCCAGGCTGCGCCTGTTCGGCGGCACCCCGCGCGGCGGCGAGGCCTACCGGGAGCGCTGCGAGGCCCTGGCCACCGCGCTCGGCCACGCGGACTCGGTGGTCTTCGAGGGCCGCGTGGAGTACATCAAGGACGCCTACGCCGCGGGCAACGTGGTGATGCTGTCCAGCATCAGCGAGGGCTTTCCCTTCACCCTCATCGAGGCCATGTCGTGCGGCCGCGCCACGGTCTCCACCGACGTCGGGGGCGTCCGCGAGGCCGTGGGCCCGACCGGCCTCGTGGTGCCGCCGCGCGCGCCGGAGGCCATGGCGGGCGCGGCGGTCGAGCTCCTGTCGGACCCGGGCCGCCGCGCCGCGATGGGCGCGGCGGCCCGGGTCCGCGTCATCGAGCAGTTCACGCTGCGGCAGACGGTGGAGGCGTTCCGGGAGATCTACCACGAGCTGGCCGCGGGCGCCCGGCCCGCGCTCGAAGGCCCGCGCGAGCCCGGGCTGCGCACCGGGCGGCCGACCGGCCAGGAGCCGGGCCCGACGGCGTACGACTTCGCCGGGAGCGAGGCGGCCGGATGAGCGGACCGATGGCGCTGCCGCCCCGCGAGGACGGCGTCGACGCGCTCGCCGGGCGCCGCCGCCCGTCCTGGGCGCTGCCCGACCGCACCCCCGAGTCCGGCCCCGCGCCCCGCCGCAGACGGCCCTCCTGGGCCCGGGGCGACCCCGAGCCCGCGGCGGCGCCCCGGGCCCGCCCCGCGCCCTGCCCGCACGCCCCGGGGTGCGGCGCCCGGCCCGGGGGCCACCGCCCCGGCCTGCGGGCCGCGCGCGCCGACGACCCCGTCGACGCGCTCGCGGCCGAGCTGGCCGAGGACGTCGGGGCCGCCGTGCATCCCTACGAGGTCGCCGCGGTCCTGGAGTCGCAGGGCATGACCGGCGAGCGGATCCAGGAGGAGTACGGGCACCGCGACCTGTTCTCGCTCGCCGACGCCCTCTACCGGCGGGTGCCGCGCAGCCACCCGGAGCCGCCGCTGCCGCCCGACCCCTGGCGGCCCGACCACGCCAAGTGCGCCCTGCGCGGGCTGCTGTTCGCGCTGCCCGGCGCCGCCTACCTGCTCGCCGCGGGCGCCTGGGGCGACGCGGGCCCGCACGGTCTGATCGCCGCGGCCCTCGTGTCCTGGGCCTGGTCGCAGGCGCTCAGCCACCGGGCGTACGTACGGCTCGTGACCGGGCGGCACGAGGCGGCGCGTGCCCTGCTGCGCGGCGCCCCGCCCGGCGTCGGGTGCGCGGCCCTCACCGGGCTCGCGGTGGCCGGCCCCGGCTCCGCCGCCGTCTTCGCCGCCGGGCAGTCCTGCTATCTGGCGGCGGCGGGCGTGCTCCTCGTGCTCGGCCACGAGCGTCGGCTCGCCGTGGCGCTGCTGCCCGTCGTGGCGGGCGCGGCCGTGCTGCCCTGGTGGGATCCCCCGGCGGCCCTCGGCCTGGGCCTGCCGGCGCTCACCGTGCTGCTCACCACGGGCACGGCCGGGCTCGCCCTGCGGACCGCGCTGGCCGCCGCCCCGGCGGCCGGGGCGGCGCCGCATCTGGTCCGCTCGCTGCCGTACGGCCTGTTCGGGCTGGCCGCCGGGACCCTCGCGACGGCCGCGGGCCTCAAGGACCCCTACGCCGTCATCGTGCTCACCCTCAGCATGGGCCCCGCCGAGTGGCTGCTCTACCGCTTCCGGGGGCTCGCGGTGGCCGCGCTGCGGGCCTCCACCACACCGCTCGGCTTCCGGCTGCGCGCCGCCCGCGCGCTCGGCCTGTGCGTCGCCGCGTATCTGGCGTCCCTCGCCGTGGGCATCCCGCTGACCGGCACCTCCCCGGGCCCGCTGCTCGCCCTCGGCGCGGCCCTGTGGACGGCGCTGCTGCTCCAGGCCTTCGGCGTGGCCTGGCCGTCCGCCGCGCTGTGCCTGGGCGCGGCGGCCGTGGCCACGGCGCTCCCCCGTCTGTCGGACCTGCCCGCGAGCACGGCCCAGCTCGTGGGCTGTACGACGGCGGCGCTCGCCCTGCTCGGCGCCGCCGTACGCCACTTGGGCAGCCCCACCGCCCACAGCTGAACAGCGCCTCCCGCACCGCTCGACCCACCACGACCGCCAGGAGACCCGCATGACGTCCGCACCGCTCGCCGTCGTCACCGGAGCCGAGGGCTTCATCGGCTCGCACCTCACCGAGGAGCTCGTCGCCTCGGGCCACCGCGTGCGCGCGCTGGTCCAGTACAACTCCTTCTCCTCGTACGGCTGGCTGGAGACCCTGCCCGCCGACGTGCTCGCCGAGGTCGAGGTCGTCCTGGGCGACGTGCGCGACCCCGGCTCGACCCGCGCCCTGGTCACCGGGGCCGAGGTCGTCTACCACCTGGCCGCGCTGATCGCGATCCCGTACTCGTACCGGGCGCCGCACTCCTACGTCGACACGAACGTCACCGGCACCCTCAACGTCCTGGAGGCCGTGCGGCACGCCGAGGTCCCGCGTCTGGTGCACACCTCGACCAGCGAGACGTACGGCACCGCGCGGACCGTGCCCATCACCGAGGACCACCCCATCAACACCCAGTCGCCGTACGCCGCTTCGAAGGCGGGCGGCGACCGGCTCGCCGACAGCTACTACGCGAGCTTCGCGACGCCCGTGGTGACGCTCAGGCCGTTCAACACCTACGGCCCGCGCCAGTCCATGCGGGCCGTCATCCCGACGGTGATCGGCCAGGTGGCGGCCGGGAAGCGCACCGTCACGCTCGGCGATCTGCGCCCCACCCGGGACTTCACCTTCGTCAAGGACACCGCCCGCGCCTTCCTCGCCGTCGGCACCGCGCCCGCCGACGCCGTGCTCGGCCGCACCTTCAACGCCGGGACCGGCGGCGAGATCTCCGTCGGCGACCTGGTGCGCCTCATCGGCAAGGTGATGGACACCGCCCTCGACGTGCGGGCCGACGAACAGCGCGTGCGGCCCGCCGCCTCGGAGGTGCTGCGCCTGGTCGCGGACGCCACCCGGCTGCGCGAGGCCACCGGCTGGAGCCCCGGGCACGGCCTGGAGGAGGGCCTCGCCCGGACCGTGGAGTTCTTCCTCGACCCCGCCAACCTGGCCCGCTACAAGACGGACATCTACAACATCTGACGCTCCATCACCCCGACTCACAGACAGGGAGCACCCCCATGCACGCAGTCATCCTCGCCGGAGGCAAGGGCGTCAGGCTCCGCCCGTACACCACCGCGCTGCCCAAGCCGCTGGTCCCGATCGGCGACCAGCACGCGATCCTGGAGATCGTCCTGCGCCAGCTCTCCGCGGCCGGGTTCACCAGCTGCACCATCGCCATCGGCCACCTCGGCCACATCATCCGCGCCTACGTCGGCAACGGCTCGCGCTGGAACCTGCGCATCGGCTACTCCACCGAGGAGAGCCCGCTCGGCACCATGGGCCCGCTGCTCACGATGCTCGACCGCCTCCCCGAGCACTTCCTGGTCATGAACGGCGACATACTCACCGACCTCGACTTCGCGGACGTCCTGCGCAGACACGAGGGGTCCAAGGCCCCGCTGACCATCGCGACCTACCCGCGCGAGGTGCACATCGACTTCGGCGTCCTGACCACCGAGGAGCGGCGCGTGGTCGCCTTCACCGAGAAGCCGAGCGTGGACTACCGCGTCTCCATGGGCGTCTACGGCGTCTCCCGGGAGACGCTCACCCCGTACACGCCGGGCCTGCCGCTCGGCTTCGACGAGCTGGTCCTCGACCTCCTGAAGACCGAGAACCCGCCGCACGCCTACGCGTTCGACGGCTACTGGCTGGACATCGGCCGCCCCGACGACTACGACCGCGCCAACGCCGAGTTCACCACCCACCGCTCCCTGCTGCTCAAGGGGGCATGAGCCGTGCGGATTCTCGTCCTGGGCGCGACCGGCTATCTGGGCGCGCACATCACCCAGCGGCTGCGCGCGCTGCCCGGCGCCCGGCTGCGCACCTGCGGCCGGGCCCCCGCCGCCGACCTGCGCTGCGACCTGGCCACGGCCGCCCCCGGCGACCTGGCGGAGCTGCTCGTACGGGCCGCTCCCGACGCGGTGGTGAACTGCGCGGGCGCGGTCGGCGGCACCGCCCTGACCCTCGCGGAGGTCAACTCCCGCGGCCCCGCGCTGCTGTGCGAGGCGCTGCGCGCGGCGGCGCCCGGCGCCCGTCTGGTCCACCTCGGCTCCGCCGCCGAGTACGGCCCCCAGCCGCGCGGCGCGCGCACCGCCGAGGACGGCCCGGCCCACCCGGTCGCGCCCTACGGCGCCACCAAGCTGGCGGGCACCCTGGCGGTGACGTCGTCGGGGCTCGACGCGGTGGCCCTGCGCGTGACGAACCCGGTCGGCCCCGGCGCGCCCGCGGCGGGCCTGCCGGGGCGGCTCACCGCCGAACTGCGGCGTGCCGTCGCCGAGTCGCCGCACGGCGCGGTCCGGGTCGGGGACCTGTCCGCGTTCCGGGACTTCGTGTACGTGCGCGACGTGGCGCGGGCGGTGGAACTGGCGGTGACCGCGCCGGGCCCGGTGCCGCCGCTGCTCAACATCGGCAGCGGCCGGGCCGTGCCGGTGCGCGACCTGGTGCACGGCCTGGTGCGGGCGGCGGGCTTCCGGGGCCGGATCGAGGAGTCGCTGCCCGCCGCGGGCCGCTCGGCGGCGGTGCCCTGGCAGTGCGCGGACATCGGGGCCGCGGACCGGGAGCTCGGCTGGCGCCCGCGGCACGACCTCGCCGACGCGCTGGCCGCGCTGTGGGCCGCGGACGGGGCCGTGGACGCCGGCGCGTGCGTCCCCGCGGACCGGCGATGAGTCCGCTGCTCGTCCCGCTGTACGTCCACCCGGCCGCGGCTCCCGCGGCCTGGCGGGCGCTCGTGGCGGTCGCGCCCCACCTGTACGGCGTCGTGCTCAACGCCGCCGACGGGCCGGGCGCGGCCCCCGACCCGGCGTTCGCCGCCGCCGCGCACGCGCTGCGCACGGCGGGGGTGCCGGTGCTCGGGTACGTCGACGCGGCGTACGGCGGGCGCCCGCCCCGCGAGGTCGCCGCCGATCTGGACCGGCACCTCGACTTCTACCGGGTCGACGGCTGCTTCCTGGACCGGATCGCGCCGGGCCGGGACGAGCTGCGCCACTGCCGGCGCCTGGTCCGCCGCGCGCGCGAGCGCGGGCTCGCCCCGGTGGTCCTGAACCCGGGCACGCATCCGGCGTCGGCGGGCTATGCGCGGGCCGCGGATCTGCTCGTCACCTTCGAGGGGCACTGGGCGACGTATCTGCGCTCGTTCAGCGCTCCGCCGTGGACGGCGCGGCACTCCCCCGACCGGTTCTGCCACCTGGTGTACGGGGTGCCGCCCGCCCTGTCCCGCCTCGCGGCGCGCACGGCGGCGCGGCGCGGGGCGGGGGTGCACTGCGCGGTGCCGGGGGCGGGCCCCAACCCTTGGATGGAACCGCCGGAACCGCCGGAACCGCCCGAGGTGCCGTGGGCGCCCGGCTGCTGGGTGTGAGGGTCAGCGGGCGGTGCGCGTGTGCACGTACTCCACGAGCCGGGTCAGGGCGTCCGGGTCCATGGAGGGCAGCACGCCGTGGCCCAGGTTGAAGACGTGGCCTTCGAGTCCGGCCGCCGCCGCGAGCACCTCGTCGGTCTTGGCCTCGACGGCCTCGCGCGGGGCGAAGAGCACGGCGGGGTCGAGGTTGCCCTGGAGCGCCTTGCCGGGGCCCACGCGGCGGGCCGCCTCGTCGAGCGGCACGCGCCAGTCGACGCCGACGACGTCGGCCCCGGCCTCGCCGAGCAGACCGAGCAGTTCGCCGGTGCCGACGCCGAAGTGGATGCGCGGCACGCCGTACGAGGCGACGGCGTCGAAGACCTTGCGCGACGCGGGCATGATCGAGCGGCGGTAGTCGGCGGGCGAGAGGGCGCCCACCCAGGAGTCGAAGAGCTGCACGGCGGAGGCGCCCGCCTCGATCTGCACCTTCAGGAAGGCGCTGGTGATCTCCGCGAGCCGGTCGAGCAGATCGGCCCACAGCTGCGGGTCGCCGTACATGAGCGCCTTGGTGTGCTCGTGGTTACGGCTCGGTCCGCCCTCGACGAGGTAGCTCGCGAGGGTGAACGGCGCACCGGCGAACCCGATGAGGGGCGTGGCGCCCAGTTCGCCGGTCAGCATGCCGATGGCCTCGGTCACGTACGAGACGTCGTCCGGGGTGAGGTCGCGCAGCTGCGCGAGGTCGGCGCGGGTGCGGATCGGCCGCTCCACGACGGGTCCGACGCCGGGCTTGATGTCGAGGTCGACGCCGATGGCCTTCAGCGGGACGACGATGTCGCTGAAGTAGATGGCGGCGTCGACGTTGTGGCGGCGCACCGGCTGCAGGGTGATCTCGGTGACGAGGTCGGGCCGCATGCAGGACTCCAGCATGGCCGTGCCCTCACGGACCTTGCGGTACTCGGGCAGGGAGCGCCCGGCCTGCCGCATGAACCACACGGGCGTGTGCGGCACCGCCTCGCGCCGGCACGCCTTGAGGAAGGCGGAGTCGTACGTCGCTGCGGGCTGCTGGCCGGTGGCCTGGTCGTTGACAGTCACCGGGAAAGTCTCGCACGGCCCGTCCCGGGGCGGAAAAGCCCGTCGGTGTTCGAGGCCGGACGCGGGGCGTGCGGGCGGCCCGCGGGGGCGGAACACCTCGCCGCGCAACGGCGGGGTGACTGCGCGAAGCCGCAGTTCCCCTTAATGTTCCCCGCATGGCTGCGGCTCAGGGACAACGGTCGGACGGCGCTGGCGAGATGGACGGAGCGCAGGGGGTGGTGGCGGACACGGCGCCGCCGCCCTTTCGCGCGGCGGTCGGCGCGCTGCGGGAGGCACGGCTGCGGCCGCAGATCGAGATCGATCCGACGCGGCCGCCGCAGCGGCTCGCGCCGTTCGCGTACGCGTTGGAGGCGGCGGTCGTCGAGGACGACGAGGATCTGGCGGACGGGCGGCTGGTGCTGCTGCACGACCCGGCGGGGCACGAGGCCTGGAAGGGCACCTTCCGGCTCGTGACCCTGGTGCGGGCGGAGCTGGAGCCGGAGATGGCGGCCGATCCGCTGCTTCCCGAGGTGTGCTGGTCGTGGCTGACCGGGGCGCTCCAGGCGCGCGGGCTCTCCTGCGGGGAGCCGAGCGGGACGGTCACGCGTGCGGGGTCGTACTACTTCGGCGGGCTCGCGGAGCGGCCGCCCGCCTCGCAGATCGAGATCCGCGCCTCGTGGACGCCGCGGGAGGGCGCGGGGGGCGTGCCGGACGCGGGGGCGCATCTCGCGGCGTGGTGCGATCTGCTGTGCCAGGTGGCGGGGCTGCCGCCCGCGGGGCCCGTGGACGGCTCGGTGGTCACGCTGCCGCAGCGCCGGGGCCCGCGCCTGAGCTGAGGCCGCGGGGCGGCGGCGGGGCGTCACTCACGGCGGCGGCCGGTCCGTCGCACGGGTTGGGGGCGCGTGCGCCCGCTTGACGCGCCGGGTGCGCCATACGCCCAGGTGAATCGTCGGATGATCGATCGCATGTCCGAATCGCCCCGAATTGTTACTCACCAAATCGTGATCATCCCCTAAAGCCCGGGACAGGAGGTGCCGAAGAGGTCTGTGACCTTGAAACATACGGTTCGCCCCGGCTTCATCCCCGAGCCGGCCCGTCCCGCCGCCACCCCCCCAGGAGGCCTGGTGTCCGTTCTCCTCGAGCAGCCCGCAAGCCTGGTCGCCTACCGCCCGAACAAGCCGACCGCCATGGTCGTCGTGGCCGACCCCCGTGTCCGCTCCACCGTGACCCGCCACCTGTGGGCCCTCGGGGTACGGGACGTCATCGAAGCCTCGTCCATCGCGGAGGCTCGTCCCCGCATCGGCAACCCCCGCGACATCTGCGTCGCGGACGTCCACCTTCCCGACGGCTCCGGCCTGACCCTCCTGTCCGAGACCCGCGCCGCGGGCTGGCCCAACGGGCTCGCCCTGTCCGCCGCCGACGACATCGGCGCCGTACGCAACGCCCTCGCGGGCGGCGTGAAGGGGTACGTCGTCACCGGCACCCGCACCAACGTCGGGCTCCCCACCCGACCGGGCGCCGCCCCCATCGGCTCCGCCGCCGCCCGCATGCACCGCCGCCCCCCGGGCGCCCCGAGCCACCCGGGCGGCTACCGCGAGCTGTCGGGCCGTGAGGTCGAGGTCCTGCGGCTCGTCGCCGAGGGCCAGTCGAACAAGGCGATCGGCGTCTCCATGGGCCTGTCCGCACTCACCGTCAAGAGCCACCTCGCCCGGATCGCCCGCAAGCTCGGCACCGGAGACCGGGCCGGAATGGTAGCGGTGGCCCTCCGCACCGGAATCATCCACTGACTGATTTACACCCCCTGCGCGCCCGTCGACGTAACGTTCCGTCGACGGGCGCCGTCCGTTCACAGATACCCTTGACAGGTGACCGACGCCCAAGAGACCGCAGCAGACAGCTCACTGCGAACCACCGGAGGCGCTCCTCCGGACGAAGGCGTCACAGGCGTCTCCGTCGACGGGACTCCCACACCCCTGCTCGAACCGCGCGACGGCATCCCGCCCGTCGTGGCGGACCAGGACACACTCACGCAGGTCATCGCGGCATTTGCCGCTGGTACGGGACCGGTGGCCGTGGACGCCGAGAGAGCCTCCGGCTACCGCTACGGCCAGCGCGCCTACCTCGTCCAGCTGCGCCGCGAAGGAGCGGGCACCGCGCTGATCGACCCCGTCGCCTGCCCCGACCTGTCCGGCCTCGGCGACGCCCTCGCCGACACCGAATGGGTGCTGCACGCAGCCACTCAGGACCTCCCGTGCCTACGGGAAATAGGCATGATCCCGTCGCTCATCTTCGACACGGAGCTGGCGGGCCGCCTCGCCGGATTCCCGCGCGTCGGACTCGGCGCGATGGTGGAGAGCGTCCTCGGCTACGTCCTGGAGAAGGGCCACTCCGCCGTGGACTGGTCCACCCGCCCGCTGCCCGAGCCCTGGCTGCGGTACGCCGCCCTCGACGTGGAACTCCTCGTCGACCTGCGCGACGCCCTGGAGAAGGAACTCGACCGGCAGGGCAAGCTCGACTGGGCCCGCCAGGAGTTCGACGCCATCGCCAGCGCGCCGCCCGCGCCGCCCCGCAAGGACCCCTGGCGGCGCACCTCCGGCATGCACAAGGTGCGCCGCCGCCGGCAGATGGCCGTCGTACGGGAGCTGTGGACCGCCCGCGACCGCATCGCCCAGCGCCGTGACGTCTCGCCCGGCAAGGTGCTCAGCGACGGCGCCATCGTCGAGGCCGCCCTCGCCCTGCCCGCCAACGTGCACGCCCTGACCGCGCTGACCGGCTTCGGCCACCGCATGGGCCGCCGCCAGCTCGAACAGTGGCAGGCCGCTGTGGAGCGGGCCAAGGCGCTGCCCGAGGCGGAGCTGCCGCAGCCCGGTCAGGCCGTGACCGGACCGCCGCCGCCCCGCTCCTGGGCGGACCGGGACCCCGCCGCGGCGGCGCGGCTCTCCGCCGCGCGGGCCGCCGTCTCGGAGCTCGCGGAGCGGCTGAACATGCCGCAGGAGAATCTGATCACTCCGGACACGGTGCGGCGCGTGTGCTGGGAGCCGCCCGTGCCGGTGGGGGTGGAATCCGTGTCCGCGGCCCTCGCCGCGCATGGCGCCCGCGCCTGGCAGATCGAACAGGTGGCCCCGGCCCTCACCGCGGCCCTCACCTGACCCCACCCCCGGCCAGGCGCGCCCCCGCGCCTGGCCCGGGCTGACCGCCGCCACCCCCATCACCTGGCCTCGGCCTGTCCCGCCACCGCGCCGGGCTTCGGCTGGGTCCGCCACCACCGCGCCGAGCCTCGGCTGGGCCCGTCGCTGCCGCGACGGATCTGCCCCGGCCTTGCCGCCGCGGCCCCGACGCGGAGCGCCGCGGCTGCTCGTCCGGCGGTTCCGCCGCTGCCGCGGCGGGGATCTCCCACCCGCCCGCCCGTTCCTGCCGCGGCGACCTGGCCAGGCCCCGACCTGGCGGCTTGCGGCCCGGCGTCCGGTGGTTCCGCCGCTGCCGCGGCGGGCTTCTCCCACCCGCCCGCCCGTTCCTGCCCCAGCGACCCGGGCTCGCCCCGACCTGGCGGCTTGCGGCCCGGCGTCCAGCTGCCGCGGCGCTGGCGGGGGCGGGCAGGCGGGACCAACCCTGGCGGAGGGGGTGGCGGGCGGGACTGCGCGGGTCTGACTGGCGGGGCCCGGCCCGAGGCCTGCGAGTGCGGGCTCCGCGCATGCACACCACGGTCGGGGCGTGCGGCGAGACTCCCTACGGCCTCGACAGCCGAGGCCACGGCCGAAGCCCCGGCAGACGGAGCCCCGTCCCGGGTGGAGGGGGTGGCGGGCGGGACCGCGCCGGTCTGGCGGGGCGGGGCCCGGCTCGGGGCTGGGCGGAGCCCGGCTCGGCTCGGGGGCTTGACGGGTGAGGGGTTTGCGGGGGCCCCGGGTGGGAGCGGGTGGGTGGGGCCACGCCGCAGCCTCGTCGGCCGGGGCCTGTGCGAGGGGCTTACGGATGGCTCCCCGCCCCGCCCCCGGGCGCTTCGTCAGGGGAGCCCACGCCGGTCTCGTTGGCCGGGCTCCGGCTTCGAGGGCCTGGGGGCGGGCGGGTGGGACAGGGGTGGACGTGCGGAGCACGGGGCCGTGTCGCCGGGGCGTCGGCTGCCGGGCGTGGCGGAGGGCAAGGATTCGGTCAGGTGCCGCGCATGTGACATGGGCCTCCCCCGGACCACCCTTGGCCTACTAGTTACCGGTAAGTAGCATGACCCCAGGAAGCGCGCCGCAGGCGCACCGCACCCTGGAGGAGAGCCATCGTGCCTCGTACCGTCAGGGACGTCGTCTTCGTCGACGGCGTCCGCACCCCGTTCGGCAAGGCGGGCCCGAAGGGCATCTACCACGAGACCCGGGCCGACGACATGATCGTCAAGGCGATCCGGGAGCTGCTCCGCCGCAACCCGGCCCTGGACCCCGCCAAGATCGACGAGGTCGCCGTCGCCGCCACCACGCAGATCGGTGACCAGGGGCTCACCCTCGGCCGCACGGCCGGGATCCTCGCGGGCCTTCCGCAGTCCGTGCCGGGCTACTCGATCGACCGGATGTGCGCGGGTGCGCTCACCGCCGTGACGTCGACCGCCGGGTCGATCGCCTTCGGCGCGTACGACGCCGTGATCGCCGGTGGTGTCGAGCACATGGGCCGCCACCCGATGGGCGAGGGCGTCGACCCGAACCCCCGGTTCGTGAGCGAGAAGCTGGTCGACGAGTCCGCCCTGTTCATGGGCATGACCGCCGAGAACCTGCACGACCGCTACCCCTCCATCACCAAGCTGCGCGCCGACGAGTACGCCGTGCGCTCGCAGGAGAAGGCCGCCAAGGCGTACGCCAACGGCAAGATCCAGCAGGACCTCGTGCCGATCTCGGTCCGGCGCACGACCCCCGAGACCGGTGAGACCGGCTGGGGCCTCGCCACCCAGGACGAGCCGATGCGCCCGGGCACCACCCTGGAGAACCTCGCGGGGCTGAAGACGCCGTTCCGTACGCACGGCCGCGTCACCGCCGGAAACGCCGCCGGTCTCAACGACGGTGCCACCGCCTCGATCATCGCCTCCGAGGACTTCGCCCGCGAGAACGGCCTGCCGGTCAAGATGCGGCTGGTGTCCTACGCGTTCGCCGGTGTGGAGCCCGAGGTCATGGGCTACGGCCCGATCCCGGCCACCGAGAAGGCCCTCGCCAAGGCGGGCCTCGGCATCGGTGACATCGGCCTGTTCGAGATCAACGAGGCCTTCGCCGTCCAGGTGCTCGCCTTCCTGGAGCACTACGGCATCGCCGACGACGACGCGCGCGTCAACCAGTACGGCGGCGCCATCGCCTTCGGCCACCCCCTGGCCTCCTCCGGCGTGCGCCTGATGACGCAGCTGGCACGGCAGTTCGAGGAGCAGCCGGAGGTCCGCTACGGCCTCACCACCATGTGCGTCGGCTTCGGCATGGGCGCGACGGTCATCTGGGAGAACCCCCACTGGGAGGGCAAGTGAGCACCACCACCGCCGAGCTTCTGAAGGGTGCCGCCGAGCTGTTCCCGGACGAGGTCGTGACCCAGGCGCACGTGCGCCACCTCGACCTGCCGGGCGCGGGCCGCTTCGCGCTGATCACGCTCGACAACGGCTTCGACCACACCAAGCCGACCACCTTCGGCCCGCAGTCGCTCGCGAACCTGAACGCCGCGATCGACCAGGTCGAGCAGGAGGCCGCCGAGGGCACGATCGTCGGCGCCGGCATCACCGGCAAGCCGTTCATCTTCGCCGTCGGCGCCGACCTCAAGGGCGTCGAGCTGCTGAAGCGGCACGAGGACGCGCTGGCCATCGGCAAGGGCGGCCACGACGTCTTCAAGCGCCTGTCCGCGCTCGCCGTACCGACGTTCGCGTACTACAACGGCGCCGCCATGGGCGGTGGCGTCGAGGTCGGTCTGCACTGCACCTACCGCACGGTGTCGAAGGCGCTGCCCGCCTTCTCGCTGCCCGAGGTCTTCCTCGGCCTCGTGCCGGGCTGGGGCGGCTGCACCCTGCTGCCGAACCTGATCGGTGCCGACCGCGCGGTTTCGGTCATCATCGAGAACTCGCTGAACCAGAACAAGCAGCTCAAGGGCCGGCAGGTCTTCGAGCTGGGCATCGCCGACGCGCTGTTCGAGGGCGCCGACTTCCTGGAGCAGTCGCTGCTGTGGACGGCCTCCGTCCTCAAGGGCGACGTCGAGGTGGCCCGCGCCGACGTCGACCGCGGCGAGGCCTGGGACGCGGCGGTCGCCCGCGGCCGCGCCATCGCCGACGCCAAGGTGCACGGCGCGGCCCCGGCCGCGTACCGCGCCCTGGAGATCATCGCGGCCGCGAAGGACGGCGACGCCCAGAAGGGCTTCGACGCCGAGGACACCGCGCTCGCCGACCTCATCATGGGCGGCGAACTGCGCTCCGGCATCTACGCGTTCAACCTGGTGCAGAAGCGCGGCAAGCGCCCCGCGGGCGCGCCGGACAAGAACCTGGCCCGCCCGGTCACCAAGGTGGGCGTCGTCGGCGCCGGTCTGATGGCCTCGCAGCTGGCCCTGCTCTTCCTGCGCCGTCTGGAGGTGCCGGTCGTCCTGACCGACATCGACCAGGAGCGCGTCGACAAGGGCGTCGGCTACGTCCACGCCGAGATCGACAAGCTGCTCGGCAAGGGCCGGATCAACCAGGACAAGGCCAACCGCCTCAAGGCCCTGGTGACCGGTGTCCTGGACAAGGCCGAGGGCTTCTCCGACGCCGACTTCGTCATCGAGGCCGTCTTCGAGGAGATCGGCGTCAAGCAGCAGGTGTTCGCGGAGGTCGAGGCGGTCGCCCCGGCGCACGCGATCCTCGCCACCAACACCTCCTCGCTCTCGGTGACCGAGATGGCGTCGAAGCTGAAGCACCCCGAGCGGGTCGTCGGCTTCCACTTCTTCAACCCGGTCGCGATCCTGCCGCTCCTGGAGATCGTGCGCGGCGAGCAGACCGACGACGCCTCCCTGGCCACGGCCTTCGGCGTCGCCAAGAAGCTGAAGAAGACCGCGGTCCTGGTGAAGGACGCCCCGGCGTTCGTCGTGAACCGCATCCTCACCCGCTTCATGGGCGAGATCCAGAACGTCATCGACGAGGGCACGCCGGTCGAGGTCGCCGAGAAGGCCGTCGAGCCGCTCGGTCTGCCGATGTCCCCGCTCGTGCTCCTGGAGCTGGTCGGCCCGGCCATCGGCCTGCACGTCTCGGAAACGCTGAACCGCGCCTTCCCGGACCGCTTCACGGTCTCCCCGAACCTGAAGGCGGTCGTCGAGGCGGGCAAGCGCGGCTTCTACGTCTACGACAGCGGCAAGCCGGAGCTGGACCCGGAAGTCGCGGCGCTCCTGAAGCAGGGCGACACGGTCCTCACCGAGGAGCAGGTCCGCGCCCGCGTCCTGGACGCGGTCGCCCAGGAGATCGGCCTCATGCTCGACGAGGGCGTCGTCGCCGAGGCGCAGGACATCGACCTGTGCCTGATCACCGGCGCGGGCTGGCCCTTCCACCTGGGCGGCGTCACGCCGTACCTGGACCGCGAGGGCGTCAGCGAGCGCGTGAACGGCAAGCGGTTCCTGGAGCAGGGACTCGCCAGCGTCCCCGCGTAACGCAGACACCGCAGAGGGGCCCGGTCCGCCAGTCGGCGGGCCGGGCCCCTTTCCGTGCGGTTCACCGGCCGGTGACCGGCTGCTCCCACGCCTTCAGGGCGAGGCCCGGCTCGTCCTTGCGGTAGGTCAGGCGCAGGTCGTCGGTGCCGGGCACGAAGGTCGCGGCGACCACCCGGTGCGCTGCGTCCGTGCCGAGCGCGAGGCGCGCGTCCACCGGCAGCGCGGGGCCCGACTCGGTCCACCAGGCGCCCGCCGACTCCAGCTCGGTCGGGTACGCGGCGAAGGCGACGCGGCCGCTGTCCGCGCGCTGGGCCAGCAACGTGCAGTCGTAGCCGTCGAGTTCGCAGCGCACGGCGGCGACGGGGCCCGGCCCCGCGGCGCGCAGCAGCCGCGCGGGCTCCTCGTCCCCGCGCCAGGCGCACACGTCGCCCTCCTCGTCCGTGAAGAAGAGCGTGGTGTGCTCCGCCGAGGTGGCCAGGGCCCGCAGGGTGCCCGGGCGGGCGCGGGCCTTCAGCGGCTCGTCCATGACCGGGACCTTGCCCGGACCGCTCTGGCGCCAGCGCAGGATCGCGTCCGGCGTGCTCGCGTACGCCACCACGCGTCCCGACTCGGCGGTCACGACCGCGAGTTCGCCCTGGACGCCCTGGCCCTTGAGGTCGCGCCAGGGCCCCCAGCCGCCGAGCTGCTTCTGGCCGCGCATGCTCACTCCGCCGCCCCTGTTCGGTACGAACACATGGGCGCGGCCCTCGGCGTCGACGGTGACGGCGGGGGTGCCGGTGCGCTCGCCCTTCTTGTTCGGGTGGCCGAGGGGGTTCCAGTCCAGGGCCGCGAGGTGCGGCTGGAAGTGCGTGGAGTGGACCAGGCCGGACTCGCCAGGGACGGTGGGGCGCCACGAGACCAGGTGCGCGTAGGCATCGGCGCCCTGGGCGACGGCGAGCACCGGGTGCACGCGCTGGTCGCCGCCGACGACGCGGGGGGCGGTCCAGGGGCCGCCCGGGGAGCGCTCGGTGCGGCACACGACGGTGCCGCCGTCCGGGCCGAAGGCGTACACGCAGAGCCGGCCGTCGCGTCCGCGTATGAGCCAGTCGCCGTTCACGGCCGAGGAGGTGGGGGCTGGGGGCATGCGGCTTCCGGGGCGAGGGGTGGGTGCGGTGCGACCCACTCTAATGCGCGGGGGCCCGGGGGCCGTACCCGGGCGTGCGACCCTTGCCGCATGGAGAGAGTGACCCTTGTGGTGGATGCCGCGAACGTGGTGGGGTCCGTGCCGGACGGGTGGTGGCGGGACCGGAAGGGCGCGGCGGAGCGGTTGCGGGACCGGCTCGTTCCCTGTGCCGAGGGCGGTGTGGACGGGGTGCCCGGGCCCCTGAACGTGGTCCTCGTGGTGGAGGGGCAGGCCCGGGGCGTGTCCTCGGTGCCCGGGGTGCGGGTCGACTCCGCGCCCGCGAGCGGGGACGACCGCATCGTGGAGCTGGTCGCCGAGGTGGCAGGGCCCTGCGTCGTCGTCACCGCCGACCGGGGCCTGCGCACCCGGGTCTCCGCCCACGGCGCCACCTGCGTCGGCCCCCGCACGGTCCGCCCGGCCCCCTAGCCCCACCCCACGGCCGGGCGGCACCTGGGGCTGTGCCCACCCGTCCCGCCCTGCGGGACGATTGCCCACAGCGGAGTAGCGGGGGGCGCGCGTTCCGCGCTGCGGGAGGGCCCACCCGCCCGCCCCCACCCGGCACGGGGAATCCATGGGGCACCACCCGCAAGCGCTCCGCGTCGGGGCCTGGCCCGCGAAGCTGGGGAGACACGGGTGGGCGGGTGGGGAGAGGCCGCCGCGGCAGCGGCGGGGGCGCGCACGGCGCGGTAGCGCCCCCGGTCCAGCGCCGCCGCTACAGGCGCTTCGCGCTGCGCAGGGTGGACGCGTAGTACCCGTTGCCGTCCAGGCGCGACGTGCCGCCCTTGTCCCCGATCGTGGGCCCGTTGACCTCCTCGCGGCTGGAGATGAAGATCTTGTGGCCGTCCGCGTCGTGGCCGAGGAAGATCCCCACGTGGTCGAGCCGCTGCTTCGTCCGCGCGTCGAGCTTGAAGAAGACCAGGTCACCGGGCTGGATGACGTCGATGGTCTTGGGGCGGTCGGCGGCGCCGACCCCCTTCAGCTTGATGACGTCCGTGCCGACCTTGCCGCGGGCCATGCCGTTGGCGGTGCGGGGGAGCCCGTCACCGGCGGTGTCGGAGGACATCAGGGGGTACCGCGCGCGGTAGCCGAAGACGGTGCGGACGAAGCCGGAGCAGTCCATGGACCGGGCCCGCTTGGCCTCGGGCTGGAGGGTGGTGCCGTCGCGGAAGGTGTAGGGGATGCCGAGGTAGTCGTAGAAGTCGGACTGCTCCTCGCGCAGGTCGTTGCCCTCACTGCCGTTGGGGTTCAGCGGGCCGAAGTTGGCGTCACCGCGGTAGGCGATGCCCTCGTCGTCCTTCTTGACGGGCGCCCCCTCGACGTACTGGAAGGCCATGGCGAAGATGTCGTCCTCCTCGCTGCCCGCGAACTGCTTGTACCAGTCCTTGAACCACTTCTCCTTCTCCGCGCCCTTGCGCCACACCTCGGGCATCAGCCGCACCCAGTCCTCGGTGACGACCCGGGACTTGGTGTTGGCGGGCTCGGTGAAGGTGCGGCTCGGCCCGGTGAGGGTCGCGGCGCGGGCCCCGTCGGTGAAGGTGGCGAGCACCTTGCCGCCCTCGGAGCGCAGCACGGAGCGGTCGGGGTTGCGCAGCCGCTCCCAGGACTGCTTGCCGCCCTGCGCCGAGGCGCCGTTGCTGAGACGGCCGGGGGTGTCGGTGACGGCCTGCACCTCGGGCGCCTTGTCCTGTTCGTCCTTGCGCAGTTCGACGGTCAGGAAGGCGCTGCCGGCGAGCAGGGCGAGCACGGTCGCGGCGTGGAGGGCGGGGCGCTTCTTCTTGGGCGGCATGTGTGGCTCCGGAAGTCAGGCCGAGGTCAGGCGGACGGCATGAAGCCGAGGAGAATCCCGGCGGTGAGGACGACGTAGGCCATGAGCGTCACCGAGCCCGTGGCGAGCAGGGTGGGGCCCTTGGGCTGGCGCACGAGCTGGTAGGCGATCAGGCCCGGCACGATGAAGCCGAGGGTCTGGTTGCTGTACATCAGCGGGAACTCGATCGAGAGCACGATCATCACCGTGGCCTGGAGCACCACACCGGTCAGGACGACCGCGGCGAACAGGCGCTTGCCGTACAGGATGATGAAGCGCTGCATGAGCAGCGTGCAGACGTAGGTGAGGACGGTGACGCCGACCACCATGGCGGCGCGCTGGAGGTCCTCGACGAGGGTCAGCGCGAGCCAGCCCGGGGTGATCATGCCGCCGGGCGAGAGGTTGGTCGTCAGATAGCAGACCAGGGAGAAGAGCAGCCCGAGCGCGATCCCGATCGCGGCGATCTCGGGGGTGAGGACGGAGGGGATCAACGGGGCTCTCCTGGGCTGTGCCACTGCTGCGTGTCGTCGGCGGCGGGGGAAACGGGCGGAACGCGCGGCTCGAACAGGCCGCGGGGCCGGACCTCTTCCGGCTCGGGCTGGCGGGGCGGCTGGGCCTCGTGCGACGGGTAGGACGCCTCGTGGGGAGTCGCCGTTCCCTGGGGCGCGGACGCGTAGGCGGCCTGCTGGCCGTAGGGGTCGTGGGCGGCGTACGCGTCCTGCTGGTGACCGGGGTGGCCGTGCGCCGCGTACGGCGCGTCGTACTGCTGCTGACCGGGCTGCTGACCGGGCTGCTGGTCGTACGGCTGGTGGTTCTGCTGCTGGGCGTACGCCTGCTGCTCGTGCTGCTGTTGGTACTGCTGGTCGTACTGCTGCTGGGCGTACTGCTGGTGCTGCTGATGCTGGTCGTACTGCTGCTGCTCGTGCTGGTACTGGTGGCCGTACGGCTGCTCCGCCGTGCGCTGGGCGGGCACGTGCACGGCCGCGGCGGGCGTCAGCTGGTGGTGGGCGTAGCGGTTCTCGTACGCCTCCGGGTAGTGCTGGTACGGGTCGATGTGCGGCTCGTACAGCGGGGTCGGCTGGGTCCGCTCCACGACGCCCTCGGCGGGTGCGGCTCCCTGCGCGGCGGCGGCCGCCGGGGCGGTGGCCGGGTCCTCGCTCTCGTCGGCGGGGAGTTCGGCGAGGTGCTCCAGGAGCACCTCGCCCTGGCCGTGGATGTTGCCGATGGCCACGAGCGAGGAGTCCGGGCCGAGCTGGCCGAGCAGCTGCCCCATGAACTCCTCGGGGTCGCGCCGGTCACCGCCGAGGTCGACGGCGCGCGAGCGCCACTCGGCGGGGATGGCGTCGATGGCGCTCTTGGCGGGGTGGCCGATGACGAAGACCTTCTCCGGCTGGAGGTCGGGGATGATCTCGCCCATCTGGCCGTTGCGCTCGACGCGGTCGGGGCGGCAGTTGATGACGACGTTCAGCGGGCGGTGGATCGCGCCGAGGTCGAGCAGCTGGTTGATGTTCATCAGCGTCGACTCGGGGTCGTTGGCCGCGAAGACGTTGGCGAAGCGGAGCTTCTTGCGGTCCTCGGTGACGTACCGCTCGACGGAGAGGACACCGGGGTCCGGCGGGGCGTCGTACATGCCCTGGAGGGCGACCTCGCGGCCGACGCCGAGGAGTTCGGCGACCTTGAGCGCGATCGCCACGTTCTCCTTGAAGGTGAACCAGCTGAAGCCGCGCAGCTCGTCGTCGGTGACCGTCTCGGGGTCGGCGTAGATCAGCTCGCAGTTCCGGGCGTCGGCCTCCTCCTTGAGGATGTCGAAGCGGTCCTTCTCCGCGGTGACGCAGATGCCGTTCTCCGGCATGGAGCGGGACAGGGAGCGCGCGACGTCGTCGAGGGTGGGGCCCATCTCGGCGAGGTGGTCCTCGCGGACGTTGCAGAGCACGCCGATGGTGGAGCGGATCAGCTTGGACTGGTTGATCTCCTGGAGCGCGGGCATGACCGCCATGCACTCGATGACCAGGGCGTCCGGGTTGTACGCCGCCGCGCGGCGCACGATGCCGATCTGCTCGACGACGTTGGCGATGCCGAACTTGCGGTAGACCGGCTCCTCGGTGGCGTCCGGGTGGATGAACCGGGCGGCCGTGCCGGTGGTCTTGGCGACGGTGGTCAGGTCGCCGCCGCGCAGCGCGCCCGCGCACAGGCGGGTGATGGAGCTCTTGCCGCGGATGCCGTTGACGAGCACCCGCGTCGGTATGTGCTCCAGGTTCGTGAAGTGCCGCCGCTGCTCGATCACCCCGGCGACCAGCAGGACGGCGCAGCACACCACGAGGACGGTGAAGAGGAAGTACACGGCGGTTCAGTTCCTTCCGGCGAGCGGCGCCGACACGCCGTCCCGCTTGCGCTGCGCGCCCGTGGGCAGCTGCTGCCTGATGAGCTCCAGGCTGCGGGTGACGGCACCGACCTCGTCGTGGTGGACCGGGTACAGGACGGTCTTGCGGTCCCCGTCGGCCAGCGCCTCCGCCTGGTCGGCGAGCTTGCGCAGCGGCCGTACGACGACGATGTGCAGCCAGCCGAGGCAGGCCGCGGCGGCGGTGACGCCGAGCATGCCCGCGAGGACGGTGCGGTTCTGCAGCGTGTACGCGGGGATCGGGAGCTGGGAGGCGGGCTGCCAGCTGACCACGGTCCAGCCGAGCGCCTTGGCGGCGCCGCCGCCGACGAACGGGGCCGCGGCCGCGATCTGGATGTCGCCGCCGTCGCGGTAGAGCACGCCGCTGGGCCGGGGGCTGAGGCCGACCTTCTGGCTGGTGCCCTCGACGAGCGCGTTGAGGCGCCCGCTGGGCAGGCCCTCGAACTCCAGGTAGCCGGTGTTGCCGCCGATGACCTTGCGGTCCTTGTCGACGACGCGGACCGCGCCGAGGCCGGGGCGCTTGAGCAGCGAGTTGAGGAAGTCGATGCGGAACTCGCCCACGACGGCGGCGCCGCCGCGGCCCGGCACCTCGGCGGTGCCGATGATCACCGGCTCCTTGCCGCCGTCGTCGAGCACCCGGATGGCCTCGTCGGACGGCTCCTTGCCGGAGGGGCTGCGCGGGTCCTGGCCCGCCTTCGACAGCACCTTGCCGTCCTTGTCGAGGACGTACAGGGAGCGGTAGCGGCTGTGCTGGTTCAGGGTGCCGTCGAGGACCTTGCCCATGTCGTCGGGCTCGGTGCGGGCGCCGATGAGGGAGGCCACCGAGGTGAGGTCGGCGTGGCCCTCGTTGAGGGCGCGGCGAACCCGGTCGGTGAGGGTGTCGGTGCGCTCGCGCTGGTCGTTGACGAGCTGCTGCGGCACCTGGACGTCGTCCCCGGCGCGGTTGAGCAGGAGCAGCAGCGGCGCCGACCAGACGAGCAGGAGCACGCCGCAGACCGCGAGGAGGGTGCGGGCGCCGAACGTGCGGCGGCGCGCGGGCTTCTGGTCCGCCGCGGCGGGCTCGCCGAGGAGCTGGCGGCGCAGCCGTTCGAGGGCGGCGCCGATGCGGGCGGCCTCGCCGGACTTGGGCACGGTCACCGGGCGGTTCAGGTCGCCGCGGGTGAGGCGGCGGCTCTCCAGGAAGAGCCGGATCAGCGGGCGCTGCACGGTGCGCAGGAGCAGGAAGACCGTGACGCCGCCGATGAGCAGCAGGGCGCCCGCGGCGATCAGGCCGAACGCGGAGCTGTCGGCCCGGTCCTCGTCCTCGGCGACGGGCTGCATGGCGACGACGCTGAGGCCGAGCCGGGTGGCCACGGTCTGCTCGCCCGGTTCGGGGGCGGCGAGGGTGGCGTAGCCGGCGACGGAGCGCTCGCTGAGGAAGCTGTCGCCGATGAGGTAGCCGCTGACGCCCTTGTAGCCGCCGGAGCCGGGCTCCTTGGCCGACAGGGGGTGCTGGCGCGACTTCTTCGCGGCGGCCTTGGCGAACGCGTTGAGCTGCTTGTTGGACTGCTTGACCTCCTTGCGCTGGAGGTCGGTGAGCACCTGCTCGGGCTCGGGGATGCCGTCGGTGCTCAGGACCTTGCCGTCCTGGCCGACGACGGCGATGGCGCGGAAGTTGCCGAGGCTGATGCCGGGGAAGCGCAGGCTGGTGGAGGCCACGAGCAGCTGCTGCGGCTGGCCCTTCCAGCTGAGCACCGCGAAGGCGAGCAGCCGGGTCTCGCCGTTCTCCATGCGGACCATGCGCGGCTGGAGGCCGTCGTCGTCCTTGAGCGTGGAGCGGTCGATGGCGGCCAGGGGCACGTTCTCGCCGCGGGCGGCGAGGAGCTTGCCGGACCGGATCTCGACGACGGCGGTGCCCATCCACTTCTGGTAGACGCTGCCGATCTTGTCGAGCACGGCGTCGGCGGGCACCGGGTCGCCGGCGCTGAACAGGCCCGCGGTGCGGGTCAGGTCGGTGACGGACTCGTCGATGGAGGCGCGCAGGGCGATGGCGCCGTCCTCGGCGAAGTGCTGCTGGGACTGCTTGACGGCCTTCGGTACCGCGTCCTGACCGACGCGGCCGAGGGTGAGGGCGGTGACACCCGCCAGGGCGAGGAGCAGGACCGACAGCACGGCGATCGGCGGGCGGATGCCGCCGATGAGTGACATGTCGGTCCTTCGGCGGACCTTGTGCCGCCGCTTCGTGGGCGAAGCGGCCAAGGGGGAGCTCCTCTCCTGGAGTGACACGTTCGTGACACTGAGTACGGAATCAACGCGGTGGGCACACGGCGGCGCTCGGGCGCACGCGAGTGCGATCGGAAGGTCTTGACCCGTCGAGGACGGGAATGGATGTACGGGAATGGCGAGATGTGACCTACGTCAAAGATCACCTAGTGACCGCCCTACGGGCTGCCGCGCCTCCGTGACCTGGCGTTAAACCAAGCTTCACGGAATGTTTCAGTCCGGCAGGTCTTCCAGGGCCTCCAGGCCGTCCTGGCCGGCACCGCGGTTGAGGAGCGTGCCCTGGGTGCGCTCGAAGGCGAGGCGGTAGCGCGAACGCCGCTCCTCGCTGAGCCCCTTGCCGTCACGCAGCGTGGCGGCGACGTCGAGCAGGCGGTGGTCCTTGACGGCGCCCTTGGGCAGCTCGCCGGTCTCGTCCGGGTCCGGCGGGATCTCCGTGAAGGTGGGCACGTACTTCGCGCCGACGTCCCACTTCCCGTCGCGCTTGGTGAACGTGAACCAGCCGATGGCGCCCTCCTCGGTCAGCCCGCTGGGCACGTCGTGCCGGGCGATCTGGTTGCCGAGTCCGTACGCGATCCAGGTGTCGCCGATCTTCTCCATCGGCTGGACCACGTGCGCGTGGTGGCCGATGACCAGGTTGATCCCGGTCTCCTTCGCGATGCGGCGGGCCAGCTTGATCTGCGGGGTGCTGGCGTTGGGCTGGTTCTCGCGGCCCCAGTGGATGCTCAGGATCACCACGTCGGCACCGGCGGCACGGGTGGCCTTCTCGGCCGCCGCGATCTTGTCGAAGTCGTTCTGGTTGACGATCCAGGGCTTGTCCTTGGGCACCGCGCGGCCGTTGAAGCCGAAGGCGAAGGCGATCTGCCCGACCTTGACGCCCTTGACGGTCGTGATCAGCGGCTTCTTCGCCTCGGCCGCGCTGCGCGCCGAACCGGTGTGCTTCAGACCCGCCTTGTCCAGGGCGTTCAGGGTGCGCGTGACGCCCTTGGGGCCGTGGTCGAGGGTGTGGTTGGACACACTGGAGCACTGGTCGTAGCCGACGCCCTTGACCGCCGTGGTGATCTGCGGCGGCACCAGGAAGTCCGGATAGCTCTGGAAGGGCCCCTCCGGCTTGCTCACGACCGGCTCGAAGTGACAGATCCCGAGGTCGGCCTTGCTGATGACGGGCTTGATCCCGGCGAGCATCGGGCCGAAGTCGATGCCCTTCTCCCCCTTGCCGGTCACCTTGGCGTCCTTGCGTGCCTGCTCGGTGAGTTGAGGGTGGATGAGGATGTCGCCCGCGGCCGCGACGGTGAACGAGGGGCCGCCGTCGGCGGCCTTGTCGTCATCGCCGCCGAAGGGGCCGCACGCGGTGCCCGCCAGAAGGGCGAGCGAGGCTGCGCAGGTCGTTATTAGCCTGCGGGAGGGACGTGTCATCACGAGGATATCTTTATACAACCATGACTCACCCTCCAATTCGGTCGATAACAAACGCAAAGCGGCGTCGAGTTCGTCCCCTGGTCGGGGTCGCCGTGGCGCTCGCCGCCGTGGCGAGCCTCACGCAGTGCGGCTCGCCGTCCGACGAGGAGCGGCGCCCCGCCGCGTCGGACGGGGCCCGGTCCCCGGAGCGCGAGCCCTCCTCCCCCGCGCCCTCGACACCCGGGAGCCGCCCCACCGACGCCGACGGCAGCGACGAGGAGAACCTGGAGCGCCTGGTCACCGACTACACGTCGGACTTCGCCGCCGACACCGGCTACCGGCGCCCCTCGGCCGTCGAGCGCCGCAAGGTCGCCGAGGGCGTCTCCCTGCTCGTGGACCGCAAGCGGGAGCGGGCCGAGCGCCGCCTCTCCGACGTGGACTTCACGGTGCGCACGATCACCGACGCGGCCACCGGGCGGCGGTACGCGGAGGTCACCGACCGCTCCGACCACGCCCCCGCGCCGCGCGGCTGGGGCCGGGTCTATGTGGACCTCGACTCCCCGGTGCGCTGGTCCGCGCAGGTGCCGCACCCCGTGGCCGACAAGAACACCGAGCGGCTCGGCGTCCAGCTGATGCGGCGTTCGCCGGGTGGCGTACTGATCATCGCTGGCGCACATCGCAAAGCGGGCCGCGGCAACGAGGCGGATGTGGCGCACCGGCGGAAGAGCGTATTCCACGCCATCTGCGACGAGCTGGCACGGCGTGGACTGCCCGGGATCCAGATCCACGGCATGGCGGACGACTCGGCGCCGGACCACGACGTGGTGGCCTCCACCGGCAAGGGCCGCGTGGCCGTCGCCGCGGGCCGTGACCTCGCGGACGCGCTGCGCCGCCGGGGCTACGCGGTCTGCCGCGCCTGGGCCCGCTCCTGCCCCCTGGAGGGCCGCACCAATATGCAGGGCCGCGACGCGGCCGACCAGGAGACCGAGTTCCTGCACGTGGAGTTCGCCCCGAAGCTGCGCGGCGAGCGCAAGCACCGGCGGGCCGCCGTGGCGGCCATGGCCGAGGTGACGCGGGGCTGGCGGCGGGCGGGGTCGTGAACGCCCGGTGGGGGCGGGTGGGGACCGGTCCCCACCCGCCCCCACCGGTCTGCGGGCCCCTCGGCCACCGGGCGTCGCGGCCCGGCGGCCCGGCTATCGGGCGTCGCGGCCCGGCGGCCCGGCTATCGGGCGTCGCGGCCCGGCGGCCGCAGCACCTCGCCCACGCTCGTCTCCTCGCGCTGCCCGAGGCGGCTGTGCGAGCGCCCGTAGAGGAAGTAGACGACGACGCCGAGCAGCATCCAGCCCGCGAAGCGGACCCAGGTCTCGGCGGGCAGGTTGAGCATCAGCCACAGCGAGGCGGCGACCGAGACGATCGGCAGCACGGGCACCCACGGCGTGCGGAAGGAGCGGTGCAGGTCGGGGCGGGTGCGCCGGAGGATGATCACGCTGACGGCGACGATCACGAAGGCGAAGAGGGTGCCGATGTTCACCAGCTCGGCGAGTTCGCTCAAGGGGGTGAACCCGGCCACGACCGCGATGATCACCCCGAGGAGGACGGTCGGCCGGTGCGGGGTCTTGAAGCGCGGGTGGACGCGCGAGAAGAACCGCGGGAGCAGCCCGTCGCGGCTCATCGCGAAGAACACCCGGGTCTGGCCGAGGAGCAGGATCATGCAGACCGTGGTCAGGCCGACGGCGGCGCCGAAGCTGATGAAGCCCGCGTACCAGGGGTGCCCGGTGGCCTTGAAGGCGTCGGCGAGCGGGGCGTCCACGGACAGCTGCGTGTAGTGCTGCATGCCGGTGACCACGATCGACACGGCCACGTACAGCGTCGTGCAGATGAACAGGGAGCCCAGGATGCCGCGCGGCACGTCCCGCTGCGGGTTCTTCGTCTCCTCCGCGGCGGTGGCCACGATGTCGAAGCCGATGAAGGCGAAGAAGACGACCGAGGCGGCGGTGAAGATGCCCATCACGCCGAAGTTCGACGGCGCCCAGCCGAACATCAGCTGGATCAGCGGGGAGTGGAGGCCGCCGCCCGCCTCCACGGCCTGGGACTCGGGGATGAACGGGTCGTAGTTGTCGGCCTTGACGAAGAAGGCGCCCGCGACGATCACCACGAGGACGACGATCACCTTGATGGCGACGACGAGCGAGGTGATCCGCGCGGAGAGCTTCATGCCGAGCACGAGGATCCCGGTGAGCACCAGGACCAGGGCGGCGGCCATGATGTCGAAGCCGAAGCCGTCGGCGCCGTCCCGGCCGCTGAGCGCCTCCGGCAGCGCCCAGCCCGCGTTGTCGAGCAGCGAGGCGATGTACCCGGACCAGCCGACGGCGACCACCGCCGTGCCGAGCGCGAACTCCAGGACGAGGTCCCAGCCGATGATCCAGGCGGGCAGCTCGCCCAGGGACGCGTACGAGAACGTGTACGCGGACCCGGCCACGGGGAGCGTCGAGGCGAACTCGGCGTAGCAGAGCGCGGCGAGGGCGCAGACGACGCCGGCCACGACGAAGGCCAGGGCGACGGAGGGGCCCGCGTTGTTCTTGGCGACGGTGCCGGTGAGCACGAAGATGCCCGTGCCGATGATGACGCCGACGCCGAAGACGGTCAGGTCGAGCGCGGACAGCGATTTCTTGAGCGCGTGCTCTGGCTCCTCGGTGTCGAGGATGGACTGCTCGACCTTCTTCGTCCGGAAGAGGGTGCTGCTCACTGGCGTACCTCCCACGCGAGTCGTCCTCGACATCTTCGAGAGGGGATGTACTCCCAGTGCCCCGGCGCGGTCCGATTCACGCGAAGGGACCCGCAACCTACGGCTGTCCGGGTGGTCCGCCCACCGGGCGGGGCGGCGCCCGCCCCGCCCGGTGGGGTCAGTCGCGGACCGGCTCGACGGAGTCCACGGCCGTCCGGCCGCGCTCGACGCGTCCGTCGAGCTTGGCGACGAGCCCCGTGACCTGGCGGGCGATGTCGGGCGCGGTCAGCCCGATCTCGGCCATGACCTCCTTGCGCGACGCGTGGTCCAGGAACCGCGGCGGAATGCCGAAGTCGCGCAGCGGCACGTCCACGCCCGCGTCCCGCAGCGCCTGCGAGATCGCCGAACCGACGCCTCCGGCACGGGAGTTGTCCTCGACGGTCACGACGACCCGGTGCTGCTCGGCGAGCGGCGCCATCGCCTCGTCGACCGGCTTGACCCAGCGCGGGTCGACCACGGTCGTGGAGATGCCCTGCTTGTCCAGGAGGTCCGCGATCTCCAGGCACATCGGGGCGAGCGCCCCGACGGAGACGAGGAGCACGTCGGGCCGGGGCACGTCCGGGCGGCGCAGCACGTCCATGCCGCCGACGCGGGCGACGGCCTTGACGGCCGGGCCGACGGCGCCCTTGGAGTAGCGCACGACGGTCGGGGCGTCGTCGACCTCGACGGCCTCGCGCAGCTGGAGGCGGACCTGGTCGGCGTCGCGCGGCGCGGCGATGCGCAGCGTGGGCACGCACTGGAGGATCGACATGTCCCACATGCCGTTGTGGGATGCGCCGTCCGTGCCGGTGACGCCCGCGCGGTCCAGGACGAAGGTGACGCCGCACTTGTGCAGGGCCACGTCCATCAGGAGCTGGTCGAAGGCGCGGTTGAGGAAGGTGGCGTACACCGCGAAGACGGGGTGGAGCCCGCCGGTGGCGAGCCCGGCGGCGGACACGGCCGCGTGCTGCTCGGCGATGCCGACGTCGTAGACGCGGTCGGGGAACTCCTCGGCGAACTTCTTCAGGCCGACGGGCTGGAGCATGGCGGCGGTGATCGCCACGATGTCCTCGCGCTCGTGGCCGAGTTTGACCATCTCCTCGCCGAAGACGGACGTCCAGTCCATGCCGCCGGCGGCGATGGGCAGGCCGGTGTCGGGGTGGATGGGGCCGATGCCGTGGAAGTGGTCGGCCTCGTCCTGCTCGGCGGGCTTGTAGCCGCGGCCCTTCTCGGTGATGCAGTGCACGATGACCGGGCCGTTGAAGCGCTTGGCGCGGGCCAGCGCGGACTCCAGGGCCTCGATGTCGTGGCCGTCGATGGGGCCGACGTACTTCAGGCCGAGGTCCTCGAACATGCCCTGGGGGGCGATGAAGTCCTTCAGGCCCTTCTTGGCGCCGTGCAGCGTCTCGTACAGCGGCTTGCCGACGACGGGGGTGCGCTCCAGGAGGTCCTTGCCGCGGGCGAGGAAGCGCTCGTAGCCGTCGGTGGTGCGCAGGGTCGCCAGGTGGTTGGCGAGGCCGCCGATGGTGGGGGCGTAGGAGCGCTCGTTGTCGTTGACGACGATGACCAGGGGGCGGTCCTTGGCGGCGGCGATGTTGTTCAGCGCCTCCCAGGCCATGCCGCCGGTGAGCGCGCCGTCACCGATGACGGCGACGACGTGGTCGTCCTTCTTGAGGACCTCGTTGGCCTTGGCGATGCCGTCGGCCCAGCCGAGGACGGTGGAGGCGTGACTGTTCTCGATCACGTCGTGGTCGGACTCGGCGCGCGAGGGGTAGCCGGACAGGCCTCCCTTGCCGCGCAGGCCGTCGAAGTCCTGGCGGCCGGTGAGCAGCTTGTGGACGTAGGCCTGGTGGCCGGTGTCCCACAGGACCTTGTCCCTGGGCGAGTCGAAGACGCGGTGCAGGGCGATGGTCAGCTCGACGACACCGAGGTTGGGGCCGAGGTGGCCGCCGGTCTTGGAGACTGCGTCGACGAGGAAGCCGCGGATCTCGGTGGCCAGCTGGTTCAGCTGCTCCGGGCTGAGCCGGTCCAGATCGCGCGGTCCCGTGATGCGGGTCAGCAGCGGCACCCGTGCCTCCTTGCAGTAGAGCGTGTAGCGCTGTTCGAGCATTGCCGGGCCTGTCGAGTCTAATGTTCCGCCGTTGACGACGGAGTCCGGCCCGGGAGTCCTACGTCACGCGATCGGCCGTAAATCGCCGGGAACACGAACTCCCGACTGGAACGAACGCTCTATTCAGCACACCGTTCGTGGACAGCCGTGTGCCCGGTACCGGAGGGGCCGGTACCGGGCACGGGGGCGTGTGATCAGGCGCGGCCCGCGGACTTCTGGGTGCGCCGGGAGACCGAGTCGATCACGACGGCGGCGAGCAGCACCGCACCGGTGATCATGTACTGGATCTCACTCGCCATGCCTTCCAGATTCAGACCCTGCTGGATCGACTGGATCACGAGCATGCCGAGCAGGGCGGACCAGATCTTGCCCCGGCCGCCGAAGAGGCTGGTGCCGCCGATGACGGCCGCCGCGATGACGATCATCAGGGTGTTGCCGCTGCCGAGGCTCTTGGTCGCGCCGCCGGACAGGCTCGCGATGAACAGGCCGCCGAAGGCCGCGAGCATGCCGGAGATCGCGAAGACGGTGATCCGTACGCGGTCGACGTTGATGCCCGCGCGGCGCGCGGCCTCCGCGTTGCCGCCGACCGCGAAGACCTGGCGGCCGAAGGTGGTGCGGCGGACCACGAAGTCCGCGATGACCAGCACGGCCAGGAAGAGCACCAGGGCCAGCGGCAGGCCGCGGGCACCGTCCGGCTCGTTCAGGAAGTACGCGACGACGAAGCACAGGACCGCGAGCACACCGGTGCGCAGCAGGATCTCGCTGAGCGGCCGCGAGGGCAGGCCCGCGCCCTTGCGGCGCTTGGCGTCGAGCAGCTGCGAGCCCGCGTACAGCAGGACGGCGACGAGCGCGAGGCCGTACGCGGCGGCCTTGTCGGCGAAGTAGTGGGTGGTGAGGTCCTCGACGACGGAGCCGCTCGGCGTGTTGATGCTGCCTTCCTTGCCCATCAGCCAGATCTGCAGGCCGCTCCAGCCGAGGAAGCCCGCGAGGGTGACGACGAAGGCCGGCACGCCGACCTTGGCGAAGAAGATCCCGTGGAGGACGCCGATCACCATGCCGCAGACGACGGCGCTGACCACGGAGAGCCAGTCGCCCCAGCCGTGGTTGACGCTCAGCACCGCCCACACGGCGGCGCCCACACCGGCGACGGAGCCGACGGACAGGTCGATCTCGCCGAGCAGGAGCACGAAGACGATGCCGACGGACATGATGCCGACGCCGGAGGTGAACACGGCGATGTTGGCGAGGCTGGAGGCGGACAGGAACTTGTCGTTCTGCAGCTGGAAGACCAGGGCGATGACGATGAGGCCCACGACGACGGGCAGCGAGCCGAGCTCACCGCCGCGCACCTTGCGCAGGAACTCCGTCCAGTACCCGGCGAAACCCTGCTCGCGCACGAGCAGCCGGGGGTCCACGGCCGCGGCGGGGGTCGCCGACGGCTCGGCGTCGACCGGGGCCGCGGGCTTGTCGGTGGGGGTCTTGGCGAGGTCGCTCACTTCGCGTCCTCCTTCGTGGCGGTACGCGCCCGGCGGCGGGTCACGGCGTTGTCCGTGGCGCCGGTGATGGCGGCGATGATCTCTTCGGGGGAGGTGTCGGCGACGTTGAAGACGCCGTTGTTGCGGCCGAGCCTGAGGACCGCGACGCGGTCGGCGACGGCGCGCACGTCGGCCATGTTGTGGCTGATGAGGATGACGCCGTGGCCGCGCTCGCGCAGCCGCTCCACGAGGTCGAGGACCTGCGCGGTCTGCTCGACGCCGAGGGCCGCGGTGGGCTCGTCGAGGATGACCACCTTGGGGTCGCCGACGAGGGCGCGGGCGATGGCGACGACCTGCCGCTGGCCGCCGGAGAGGGCGGCGATGGGGATGCGGACGCTCGGGATGCGGATGGACAGCGTCTCCAGGAGCTCCCGGGCGCGCTTCTCCATCCTGATCTCGTCGAGGACGGAGGCGCTCTTCAGCTCGCTGCCGAGGAACAGATTGGCGACGACGTCGAGGTTGTCGCAGAGCGCGAGGTCCTGGTAGACGGTGGCGACGCCGAGGTTCTGGGCGTCGTGGGGGCGGCCGACGCGGACCTCGCGGCCCTCCCACTCGATGGCGCCCTCGTCGATGGGGTGGACGCCCGAGATGGTCTTGACGAGCGTGGACTTTCCGGCGCCGTTGTCGCCGACGAGGGCGACCACCTCACCGGTGTGGATCTCGAGGTCTACGTCCGTGAGCGCCTGGACGGCGCCGAACCGCTTGGAGACCCCGCGCAACGCCAGCACGGGCGTAGCGGACACGTGAATCATCTCCTTCGCCGCCTGACCGGCGGGGATGGTGGACAAGGGGGTGCCGGTGCCCGCCCTCCGGCTGCGGGGCGGGAGGTGCCGGGAAAGAACCTGCGGGCACCGGACGCTGGGGAAGGTGTCTCGCGGCCGCGCGGCCGCGTCAACTCCCGGGAGGAACGGGCGGGGCTACTTGATCCCGGCCTCGTCGCAGGCGGCCTTGAACTGCTTGGTGCAGATCTCGCTCGCCTTGTAGACCTTGTCCTTGACGATCGTGCCGGCCACGTCGTCCTTGGTGATGGCCTGGGCGTCGTAGAGCTTGGCGGGGATGCCCTTGTAGTCGCCGCTCAGGGAGTTGACCTTGCGGTCGATGAGGTCGTCGATCTTCTTGCCCTTGAGCAGGCGGACGGCGATCTCGGCGGTGGTCTCGGCCTCCGGCTTGATCTGCTTGTAGATCGTGAAGTCCTGCTCGCCGCTCAGCAGTCGCTGGACGCCCGCGAGCTCGGCGTCCTGGCCGCCGACGGGGACCTCGATGCCGCGCTGCTTGAGGGCGGTGATGATGCCGCCGGCCATGCCGTCGTTGGCGGAGTAGACGCCGTCGAAGCCGTCCTTGCCGAGCTTGTCGATGGCGGTGGCCATCTTCCGGTTGGCCTCGTCGGGCGACCAGTCGGGGATGTCCTGCTCGTAGACGACCTTCTTCACGTTCTTGTCGAGCACCGAGTGGGCGCCCTTCTTGAAGAACGGGGCGTTCGGGTCGGTCGGCGAGCCGTTGATCATGACGACGTTGGAGCTCTTGGCCTTGGCCCCGAGGGCCTTGACCAGGGCGCCGCCCTGGAGGCGGCCGATCTTCTCGTTGTCGTAGCTGACGTACGCGGACAGCGGGCCCTCGGCCAGTCGGTCGTACGCGACGACCTTGACGCCCTCCTTGTCGGCGCGCTCGATCCAGCCCTTCGTGGACTTGTAGTCCACGGAGTCGAGAATGATCACCTTGACGCCCTGCGTGATGAGCGCGTCGAATTGCTTCTTCTGGGTCTCGATGTCCTGTGCGGCGTTGTTGTACTTGATCTCGCAGTCGCCGCAGAGCGACTTGATCTTCGACTCCATGATCGGACGGTCGAAGGTCTCGTAGCGGGTGGTCTTGTTCTCCGGAAGGAGCAGACCAATGGTCTTTCCGTCGCCGCCGCTTCCCTTGTCGTCGTCGCCTCCGGCCTCACCGCAGGCGGCGAGGCCGAGGGCCATGGAAAGGGTCGCGGTGCCTATGACGACGCGGCGCGTCCATGCATTCATTTGGGGGTGCCTCCCTGACGTGGCCGCGTCGTTGCGGCCGAGGTGGCTCGAAGTCAACTCGGCCGCCCGACACGCGTCAAGGAGTAAATCCTTAACGAGATGACAACGGTGCCATGCGTTATCTAAGTGAAGGCAGGTGTGGCGGTCGGAACCGACCCGTCCAAAAGCGTCGAATCCCCCATCTCGCTGAGCGCGAGGGCGAGGGCGCCGAGCACCTCCGCGCGCGAGCCGAGTGCCCCGGGGCGCACGGACAGTTGACGGGCCGCGCTGGGGATGGCGTACCGCCCGACCGACTCGCGGATCGGCCCGAGCACCAGCTCGCCGGCCTCCGCGAGGGCGCCGCCGAGGACCACCCGGCTGGGGTTCAGGAGGTTGCAGAGGTTCGCGACGCCGCTGCCGATGTGCCGCCCGACGTCGGCGATCACCCGGCGGCAGCCCGGGTCGCCCTCGCGGGCGAGGGCGACGACGCGCTCCATGGTCAGATCGGTGCCGTGGCTGGACTGGAGCAGCGGGAGCACGTAGCGCGCGGCGGTGAAGGTCTCCAGGCAGCCGCGGTTGCCGCAGCGGCAGACGGGCCCGGACTCGTCCAGGGTGATGTGCCCGATCTCGCCCGCCGTGCCGCCGGGGCCGCGGTAGATCCGCCCGCTGATCACGAGCCCGGCGCCGACGCCGCTCGCGACCTTGATGTACGCGAGGTCCTTGACGCCCTTGCCGCTGCCCCAGACCAGCTCGCCCAGGGCGCCCAGGTTGGCGTCGTTGTCCACGTGCACGGGCACGCCGAGGCGGTCCCCCAGCTCCTCGGCGGGCTTGGTGCCCGCCCAGCCCGGCAGGATCGAGGTGGAGCCGAGGGTGCCGGACTCCACGTCGATGGGTCCGGGCACGCCGACGCCGACGCCCGCGACCTTGGCCCGGTCCACGCCCGCCTGCTCGATCAGCTGGCCGACCAGGCGCTCGGCCCGGTCGAAGCCCTGGGCCGCGGAGGCGTCCACGTCCAGGGGCTCGGACTGCTCGGCGAGCACCTTGTGGGCCAGGTTGCCGAGGGCCACGCGCAGGTGGGTGTGGCCGAAGTCCACGCCGATGACCATGCCCGCGTCACCGCTGAGCGAGACGCTGCGGGCCCGGCGGCCGCCCGCCGACGTGGGCGTGACCTCGACGGTGCCGCCGTCCTTCAGCTCCCGGACGATGTTCGACACGGTCGCGGCGGACAGGCCCGTCGTCCTGGCGATCTCCGCCTGCGTGAGCGATCCCGCGAGCCGTACCGCGCGCACGACCCGCTCGAGGTTTGCTCGGTGCAGTGACGACTGCGACCCCGGAGTCTCCATCGACTCATCCACTCCCGCCTATGGCGGACGGCGCCCTCGCCGCCCGTACAAGTTGTGAACTCCAAGCTCTGCTGAAGGTGTTACCGCAGTCAAGTCCTTGAGGGAAATCCAGGGGTGCTCGGCGGACCGGTCGGGGCACGTGCGCGGGCCGGGACCGGAGGTCGAGGTCACACCTCTCCGTCCGGCCCCGGCCCGCGCACGGGGCTCCGTCTTCACTTGATGGGTTGACGCCTCGGGGCGCCGGGCTCACTTCAGCGTGGCCACGGTGAGGCCCGACTGGACCTGCCGCTGGAAGGACGCGTAGACCACGAACACCGGGATCATGGAGATCGTCATGCCCGCGTACAGGGCCGGCAGGTCGGTCTCGTAGTTCCCCTGGTTCATCAGGCTCACCAGGCCCTGGGCGAGCATCGAGCGGTCCTCGTCGCCGCCGCTCTGCTTCTGCATTAGGGTGAGCGGCAGGATGTACTGGTTCCACTGGCCGAGCACGTTGAAGATCCCGACGCTGATCAGGCCGGGCTTCGCCATCGGCACCATGATCTGGAAGAAGACCCGGGTGTGCGAGGCCCCGTCGATCACCGCGGCCTCGTGCACGGCCGTGGGCAGCGTCCGGAAGAACGAGTACAGGTAGAACACGGTGAAGGGCAGCGAGTACGCCACGTACACGAGGATCAGCCCTTGGTACGTGTTCAGCATGCCCAGGCGGTCGACCATGAAGTACAGCGGGACGAGCGCGAGGAACACCGGGAACATCGACCCGGCCACGAAGAAGTAGTACAGGAACCGGTTGCCGAAGAACTCGTAGCGGGCCAGGACGTAGGCCGCCATGGCGCCGAGCAGCATCGTGAGCGGGACCGAGAAGACCATCACGATGAGGGTGTTGAGCAGGTAGTCGCCCACGCCCTTCTCCCAGCCGCGCTGGAAGGCGTCGAAGGTCCACTCCGTGGGCCAGGTCCAGGCGCTGGACTTGATCTGCGAGTCGGTCTTGAAGTTGCCGAGCAGGATCCAGAAGAGCGGCAGGACGATCATGATCGCCCACAGGACCAGGAAGCCGTGCGAGAAGGCGTTGAGGGTCTTGCCCTCCATCCCGTCGCGGCGGCCGGGGCCGCCGCGTCCGCCGCCGCGCTGCCCGGGTACGGCGGCCTTGGTGACGGGGGGTTGCGTCGCGGGAGCCGTCATGTCGCTCGCGCCTCCCTAGTACTCGATGCGCTCGCGGCGGCTGAGCCGCAGCGTGACGATGGACACGATCAGGGTGAGCAGCAGCATCACGACGCCCATGGCGCAGGCGTAGCCGCTCTTGCTGTACGTCTGGAAGTTGCGCATCAGGTACGTCGAGATGACCTCGCTGCTGTGGTCGGGGCCGCCGCCGAAGTCCTGGGAGGTGAGCGTGGAGATCAGCAGGAACGCGTCCATGGAGAGGATCGCGAGGAACACCCAGGCCGTCTGGATGGTCTCCCAGAGCAGCGGGAGCGTCACCCGGAAGAAGGTCTGGATCCGCCCGGCGCCGTCGAGCAGCGCGGCCTCGTAGATGTCCCTCGGGATGGACTGCATGGCGGCGGAGAACAGGACCATGTAGAAGCCCGCGCCGGCCCAGATCATCACGAAGACGATGCACCACAGGACCAGGTCGGGGTCGTTCAGCCACTCCGTCGGGTGGTTCTTGTCGCCGAGCCCGACGGCCTGGAGGCTGCCGTTGATCAGGCCCGAGTCGTCGCCGCGGTACACCGCCTTGAAGAGGATGGCGAGGATCGCGACGGACAGGACCTGCGGGAAGAAGAAGACGATCCGGTAGAAGCCGGACCCCTTCACGCCCGAGACGCCGCCCGCGCCGCCCCGCCCGCCGACGTTCACCATGAAGGCGAAGAACAGCGAGAGCAGGATGGTCAGGGTCGGCACGAGGACCAGGAGCAGGGCGTTGTGCTGGAGCGCCTTCAAGAAGACGTCGTCGTTGGCCAGGTCCTTGTAATTGTCGAACCCGACGAAACTGAAGTTCTGGGAGGCGCCGCTCCAGTCGGTGAACGAGTAGCTGATGGTCTGGATGTAGGGCCAGATCACCAGCAACAGGTAGAGCCCGACGGGAAGGACGAGGAATCCCACGATGAACGGGTACTTATTCCGATGCATGACACCCTGCTCCTGGCTCGCCTGAACCCCGCGGCTACTTCCTCTTGTTCTTGTCGGTGCCCTTCGCGCGTTCCTTGTCGACCGCCTTCTGACAGCGCTCAAGCCACTTCTTCGGCGTGAGGCGCTTGGCCATCAGTTCACCGGTGGCGTTCTGGATCTCGACGTCCAGTTCGCCGTACCACTCCGAATAGCGGAAGTTGAAGCGCTCCGGGACCGGGCAGTTGTCGACGGCCGCGAGCGCGGTCTTGATGCCGGGGCGCAGCTCCACGCTCTTGTCGACGTACTCCGGGCCGAGCACGGAGAGCGAACTGGCCTTCTTGGCGAAGTCCGTCGCGCCTTCCTTCGACAGCATCCGGCGCAGGAACTCCAGGCCGCCGGGGACGTTCTTGGCCTTGGCGGGCACGATGAAGGGCTCGTCGGCGCCGACGCGCACGGCGTGCAGCTTCATCTTGGAGTCGGGCAGCAGCGGCAGCGGCAGGAACGTCATCTCGAAGTCCGCAGGCGTCTGCTTCGCCTGCTCGTTCTCCAGCCAGGAGCCGGACGGGATGAAGACCGCCTTGTACTCGTTCCACTTGGTCTGAGCCTCGGTGTGCTCCAGGGAGTTGGTGCCCGGCATCAGCAGGCCCTTCTCCACGATCTCGTAGACCGCCTCGATGGAGCGCTCGGCGGCGTCGTTGCCGACGAACGCCTTGGGGTCGAGGTTGTCGATCGCCTTCACGGCGTCCATGCCGCCGGTCTTGGCGATCAGGTCCATGATCACGATGTTCATGTAGTACGGGTACTTGCCCTGGTGGGCGAGGCCGCCGATGCCCTTGGACTTGGCGTCCTTCATGATGTCCAGGAGCTGGTCCCAGGTCTTGGGGACGTCCCAACCGTGCTTCTTGAAGAGCTTGTTGGAGTACCACAGGCCCCAGGCCGCGTAGACGTAGAACAGCGCGTGGAACTTCCCGCCGAACGTGCCCTGTTCGATGGTGCCGGGCAGCATGATGTCCCGGATCTTCTTGCTCGGGTCGTCGATGGACGGCGCGTCGAGCAGCTGGGTGAGGTCGGTCAGATGGCCGTCCTTGAACAGCGTGTCGAGCTTCATCTTCTTCGACCCGGAGTCGTCGACGACGTCCGGCGGATTGCCCTTGTTGAAGCGGGGCTGGAGCTTTCCGGTCACGTCCTGCTCGCCGCTGTGGGAGACCTCGCCGCCGTACTTCTTCTCGAAGGACGCCTCCCACGCCTTGGCGTACTCGTCGCCGTAGCCGCCCTTGAAGATGAAGACGTCCAGGTCGTTGTCCTTGGCGACGCCGAAGGGGTTGTCCTTGGTCTTCTTGACCGTCTTGGCCTTCTCGTCGTCGTCACCGCCGCCGGAGGCGCAGGCGGACAGGAAGCCCATCGTGGGGACGGTGATGAGGCCGAGGGCCGCGCTGCGCTTGATCAGATCGCGGCGGCCGACGCCGGACATACCGGGCGTTCCAGAGGTGGATCCCATGCTCAAGTCCTCGCTCTCTTCCAGGACTCAGGCGGTGAACCGGATCCTCCCCGGCACCGCGGAGTAGTGAAGCTGGGGTCGTGCGATGGTGCGGGACGTGTCCGGCGGCGCTCGAAAGGGCGAACCACGGCTTGCCGACCGGGCCGTACGGACGCGCACAGGTATAGTCCACTCGCCACTGGCCAGGCAAGATCGAATGCAGCTTTGGGCAGCCACCTTTTCCGAGTTGAGACCTCTTTATGGCGGGCATGCCGGGAAATAGTACGGACCAATTCGGAAAGTCCAATTCCCCGGTGCCGTCGGTGTCTTGACCGCGGGGCCGCCGGGGCGGCGGCGGTCCGGAGCGGCCGGAGCGGCGGTCCGGGGCGGCCGAGGCAGCGCCGGGCAGGGCGGCAGCGGCCGGGGCCGGGGCCGGGGCCGCGGGAGGTCAGCCCGGGAAGCCCGGTACCACCAGGCCGGATTCGTAGGCGATCACCACGGCGTGGGTCCTGTTCTGGGCGCCGAGCTTGGTCAGCACGTTCCCGACGTGGGTCTTCACCGTCTCCAGGCTCACCGTGAGCGACTCGGCGATCTCCGGGTTGGACAGACCGGTGGCCATGAGCCGCAGCACTTCCTCCTCGCGCCCGGTGAGCGCCGCGTTCGGCAGCGCGTCGGCGGAGTCCAGCGGGCGGGCGGCGACCATCCGGCGCAGCGCCGAGGGGAAGAGGATCGTCTCCCCGGCCGCCACCACACGCACCGCCTCCGCGATCTGCGGGACCGGACGCCGCTTGAGCACGAACCCGCTGGCCCCCGCGCTGAGCGCGGCGGTCACGTAGTCGTCGTTCTCGAAGGTGGTGATCACCACGACCTTCGGGGGGTCGGCCGCACCGGCGAGGAGGTGCCGGGTGGCCTCGATCCCGTTGCGGCGCGGCATCCGCACGTCCATCAGGACCACGTCGGGGCGCAGCCGCAGCGCCTGCTCGACCGCCTCGACGCCGTCGGCGGCCTCACCGACCACGGCGATGCCCGGCTGCGCCGCGAGCAGCACGCGCAGCCCGCTGCGCGTCACCGCGTCGTCGTCCGCGATCAGGAGGGTGACGGGAGTGCCGGCGGGGCCGGGTGCGGCGGGGGCGTCCGCCGGGCTCGGTACGGGGTCCGGCGTGACGGCGCCGACGGGGCTCACCGACACGTCCGCGGCCGCCCCTGCCCCTGCCCCTGCCCCTGCCCCTGCCCCTGCCCCTGCCCCGATCATGCCGACAACCGTACGGGCAGCCGGACCGCGAGCCGCCAGTGGTGCGGCCCGTCCGGGCCGGACTCCATCTCGCCGTGCAGCAGCCGCACGCGCTCGGCGAGTCCCGGCAGGCCGTGCCCGGAGGTCGGGAAGGCGCCCGCGCTCCGGCCGGGCCCCGTCCCGGTCCGGTTGACCACGCGCAGTTCGAGGCTGTCCGGCGCGGCCGCCACCCGGACCTGGACGGGGCCGCCCGCCCCGTGTCGCAGCGCGTTCGTCAGGCCTTCCTGGAGGATCCGGTACGCGGCCCGGGAGAGCGTGCCCTGCACCTGCCCGAGGTCGCCCGTGAGGTCCGGCTCCACCACCGCGCCCGCGTGCCGCAGCCGGTCGAAGAGCTCGGGCAGGTCGGCCAGGGTGCGGGTCGGGGCCGTCTCCGACTCCTGCTCGCGCAGCACGCCGAGCACGTAGTCGAGGTCTTCGAGGGCGGACCTGGCCGACTCCTCGATGCTGCGCAGGGCGGCCCGCGCGGCCACCGGGTCGGCGGCGAGCACCTCGCCCGCGACGGCCGCCTGGATCGTGGTCGCTGTGAGCGTGTGCCCGATCGAGTCGTGCAGCTCGTGGGCGAGGCGGTTGCGTTCGGCGAGGGCCCGCTCCCGCTCGGCCGCGAGCGCCAGCCGCTCGGCCGCCGACGGGCCGAGGAGCCCGGGCGCGAGCCGCCGCAGGGCGCTCGTCACGGCCGCGCACCCGGCCGCCGCGAGGAGCAGGCAGACGAGCGCGACCGCCCAGCTCGCCCAGCCGTCGCCCGGCCGCGCGGAGCGGCCGAACAGGCTCAGTTCGAGGTCGGCGTCGAGCCAGCCGCCCGGCAGGGTCACGCCCATGACCAGCAGCAGGCCGCTCACCAGCGCCCCCGCCCACCCGATGGCCACGTGCAGCAGCAGCCAGAGGGGGGTCCGCAGGCGGTCGACGGCGGGGGCGGGCGCGGCCGCGGGGTCCGGCAACGCCACCCTCAGCAGTCGGCGGGCGGCCGCGACGAGGCCCCGCCGCGTGGTGCGCGCAAGGCCCACCGCGCCGATCAGCGCCGCCCAGACGAGCAGGGTCAGAGCGACCTGCACGCCATAAGGAGCGGACCGCCACGCCAGCGCCGGCAGCATGGCGAAAGGCAGCAGCGGAAGGCTCGCGAAGGCGCCGAGAACGGCGAACAGCATGCCTGCGTATGTGGAGCCGCGCAGCAGCGGCCGTATTCCCCTCAACATGATTCGTCCAGTATCGCCGGAGGTCCCGCGGAAGGCCTCCCTCGATCGGGGGAGAGCCTTTTCCCGCTTTTCCGCGATGTGTTTCCGGGCCCTCGAAATCCAGGATCTTTCCCAGAACGACGGACCGGAGGACGACCCGATGAACACGCAAGAGCTGGGAATGCCACGGCGCCACCCGGCATGGCCCGCGAGGACGGGAACACACCGCGGCGCCCCCGGCCCGCAGGGCTACGGCACGCGGGCCCCGGACGGCGGGAACCGCACGGCCCGGGCCGCCCTGGTCCTCGGCGTCGTCGGCCTGAGCACCTCGGTCGTCTTCGTCGGCGGTCTGCTCGGGGTCGTCGGCCTGGCCCTGGGCCTCGGCGCCCTGCGGACGGCCCGGCGGACCGGCGTCGGCCGGGGCAGGGCCGTCGCGGGCGTGGTGACGTCGACCCTCGCGATCATGGCGTCCGTCGCGGCCGCCTTCCTCTTCGTCTGGTACGCGAACCAGACGCAGGAGTGCTACGAGCCCGACAGCTTCCGGCAGTACGCGCAGTGCGTCCACGACCAGTTCGACGGAACCTGACCGATGGGAAAGGGAATGGACATCGTGGCACGCGCCGCACGCACGGCATCTCTTCTGGCAGCCGGCATCACGGCGGCTTTCGTTCCGGCCCTGACGCCCGCGACGGCGATCGCCGCACCCGAGGCCGCCGCGAGCGGAAACCCTCTTCGTCCGTACGCACAGCAGAAGCCCCACTGGCAGCGCTGCGACGCCCGGAGCCCGGCCGCCTTGCAGTGCGCGACCCTCGAAGTGCCGCTGGACTACGGCGACCCGGGCGGCAAGAGGACGGCCATCGCGATATCCCGCCTGAAGGCGACAAGCCCGGCGGAACGGCGCGGCGTTCTGCTGCTCAACCCCGGCGGCCCCGGCGGGCCCGGTCTCCGTCTGCCGGTCGACCCGGCGATGCGGATCTCGAAGGAGGTGCGGAAACGGTACGACCTCATCGGGTTCGACCCGCGGGGCATCGGCCGGAGCTCTCCCGTCGGCTGCGGTCTGACGCGCGGCGAACAGGCACTGGAGCACCCCTACCGGGCCCGCGCCTTCGCGAAGGACGTGCGGTGGGCCCGTACGGTGGCCGCCAAGTGCCGGGCCTCGAACGGCGCGGTGCTGCGGCACCTCACCACCCGCAACACCGCTCGCGACATGGACGTCGTCCGTGCCGTGCTGGGCGAGAAGAAGATCTCCTACCTGGGGTTCTCCTACGGCACCTACCTCGGGGCCGTGTACACGCGGATGTTCCCGCGGCGGGCCGACCGCTTCGTCCTGGACAGCGCGGCCGACCCCGCGCGGTACGGGCGCGGCATGTTCCAGGCGATGGCGGAAGGGGCCGAGCCCGCCTTCACGCGCTGGAGCGGGTGGGCCGCCCGGCGGCACGCGGCCCATGGACTCGGCACCACCCCGGCCGAGGTCCGCGAGACCTTCTGGGACCTGGTCGCGCGGGCCGACCGCGCGCCCCTCACCGTCGGCGGACAGCCCCTCACCGGTGACGACATCCGCGCGCAGCGCACCCAGTTCTTCCACGTGCGGAAGGCCTCCGCATGGGTCGCCGAGCTCAAGAAGGCGGCCGGGAAGGGGAAGCGGACCGAGGCCGGGAAGCGGACCGGGAACGGGAAGCACGCCGAGCCCGGAAAGGCGGCCCCGCCGGTACGGGCCCCGCGCCCCGCCCCGCCGACACCCACCCCCGCCACCCCCGGGGCACCCGCCACGCCCGGAGCCCCCGCCGTCCCCGCCGACAACGACACAGCCGCCGCCTGGGCCGTCCTCTGCGCCGACACCCGCGCGTCGTGGCCGAGCGACCCCGAGCGGTACCGCCGCGACGCGATCCGCGACAAGGCCCGGTATCCGCTGTCGGGCGACTTCGCGTCCGGCATCAAGCCGTGCGCCTTCTGGCAGCCGGGCAGCGAGCCCGCCACGAAGGTGGGCCACACGGCCCGCGCGCTGATCGTGCAGAACGCGTGGGACCCCAGCACTCCCCTGGCCGGCGCCCAGGCCATGCACCGGGCCCTGCGCGGCTCCCGGATGGTCACCGTCGCCGAAGGAGAGGGCCACATCGTCAACGGCACCAACTCCTGCGCGGACGGCGCCGCCACGCGCTACCTGACCACGGGCAGGCTCCCCACCAGGGACCTGACCTGCCCGACCGACTAGATCCCTTCCCCTGATCCCATGTGATCACCTTTGATCCCTTTGAGGAGTTGACCCATGCGCACGCAGACATGGCAGAGGTCCCGCCCGTCCGAGCGGCAGCGACGCAGTCGCCGTTCCCTCGTCCCGTCCGTGTCCGTGGCCGCCGCCGCGGTCATGGCCCTCGGAGCCCTCGCCCCCGCGGCGACGGCCGCCACCACCGCGCCGGACCCCGTGCAGAAGGGGCTGAACGCCCTGGTGAACCCCGACAGCGTGCCCGGCGCCCTGGCGAGCGTGACGGACCGCGAAGGCCGCACCCGTACGTACACCGCGGGCGTCGGTGACGTCGCCACCGGCGCGCAGGTGCCCCGGGACGGGCAGGTGCGGATCGGCAGCAACACCAAGGCCTTCACCGCGACGGTCGTGCTCCAGCTGGTCGGCGAGAAGAAGATCCGGCTGAGCGACAAGGTCGACGACCATCTGCCCGGCGTCCTGCGCGGCGACGGCATCGACGGGCGGAAGATCACCATCCGCCACCTCCTCCAGCACCGCAGCGGCCTGCCCAGCTACGTCGACTACCTGGACGAGGACATCCACCCCTACGAGCCCCGCGACCTCCTGGCCCGCGCCCTGAAGCACAAGGCCCACTTCGAGCCCGGCCAGAAGGGGAAGTGGGAGTACAACAACACCAACTACCTCGTCCTCGGTCTCATCGTGGAGAAGATCACCCACCACTCGATCGCCCAGGAGATCGACCGGCGCGTCATCCAGCGCATCGGCCTGCGCCACACCTACTTCCCCGCCCACGGCGACGCGACCATCAAGGAACGCCACCCCCAGGGCTACTACCAGTCCGCGGCGGGCGCGCCGCTGGTCAACGCCACGGAGTGGGACCCCTCCTGGGCCTGGGCCGCGGGGCAGATGGTCTCCACGAACACCGACTTGAACCGGTTCTACACCGCGCTCCTGGACGGGCGCCTGCTGAAGGAGCCCCAGCTCAGGCAGATGCAGAAGACCGTGGACGCCACGTACCCCTTCCCCAAGGGAGCCGGGTACGGCCTCGGCCTCGTGAAGACGCCCCTGTCGTGCGGCGGCGTCTACTGGGGCCACGGCGGCAGCATGACGGGCTACGAGACCCGCGGCGGCGTCGTCCTGAAGCACGGCAAGCCGGTCCGCTCCGTCAACGTCGCCGTGACCACGCAGCCGGGCAAGGCGGTCAAGGACGGCATGGACCGCATCGTGAACAAGGCCCTCTGCCGCTGACGGACGGACCCGAGAGGCACCCCCGCCCCCAGGGGGTGCCTCTCGGTATCCGCAACACCCTTGACACCGCTCGCCACTTGCCGCCCTACTGGTCCTTGCGCAGCCGCGTGACAACGTTGTCCGGATGGGCAGGGAGGGAGTCGGGATGGGGTACGGACGTCGGGGACGCAGACCGGGCGGGGGGCTGCTGATCGGGGTCACCGCCCTGACCGTGGTCGCCGCCTCGCAGGGCGCGGCCGTGGCGGGTCCGCAGCAGGGGCCGCGCGCGGAGCGGGAGTTCAGCTCCTCGTTCGAGGCGGGGCAGCCCGCGCCGGACTGGCTGAACACCGTGGAGACCGGTCCTGACGGCAAGAAGCGCGCGGGCGGGGTGAACGGCGCCTTCACCTCCGGGATACCCGGCGGCGTCAACGACCGGGTCGTGGGCGTCCGGGCCAGCGGTGAGCACAGCGGCTCCGGCGAGGTGAAGGAGAACCTCGTCGACGGCGAGAAGACCACGAAGTGGCTCACCTTCGCCACGTCGGGCTGGGTGGAGTTCACGCTCGACTCGCCCACCAAGGTGGTGCGGTACGCGCTGACGTCCGCGAACGACCACGCGCAGCGCGACCCGAAGAGCTGGACGCTCCAGGGCTCGACGGACGGCCGGGACTGGAAGGACCTCGACAAGCGCGAGGGCGAGACGTTCGGCGAGCGGTTCCAGACCAAGACGTACGACTTCGCGAACGACACCGCGTACACGCACTTCCGGCTCGACATCTCGGCGAACAACGGCGGCGGCGAGATCCAGCTCGCGGACCTCCAGCTCTCCGTCGGCGGCTCCGACACCCCCGCGCCGCCCGAGGACATGCAGAGCGCCGTCGACCGGGGCCCTGCCGGGTCGCCGACGGCGAAGGGCCGGGCGGGCTTCACCGGCAAGCAGGCCCTCAGGTACGCGGGCACGCACACCGCCGGGGGGCGCGGGCACTCGGCCAACAAGGTCTTCGACGTGGACGTGAAGGTGGGCCGGGACACCGAGCTCGGGTACCGCGTCTTCCCGTCGATGGACGACGAGGAGTACAAGAAGGCGCCGTACGACGCCACGAACGTCTCCGTGGACCTCGCCTTCACCGACGGTACGTATCTGAGCGATCTGAGCGCCACCGACCAGCACGGCTTCCCGCTCACTCCGCGCGGGCAGGGCGACGCCAAGGTGCTCTACGTCAACCAGTGGAACGACGTGGCGTCGCGGATCGGCGAGGTGGCGGCGGGCAAGACCGTGGACCGGATCCTGCTCGCGTACGACTCCCCCAAGGGCCCGGTGAAGTTCCGCGGCTGGGTGGACGACATATCCCTGGCGGAGAAGGCTCCGCCGAAGCCGAAGGCGCACCCGTCGGACTACGCGCTGACCACGCGCGGCACCAACTCCAGCAGCGGCTTCTCGCGCGGCAACACCTTCCCCGCGACGGCCGTCCCGCACGGTTTCAACTTCTGGACGCCGATCACCAACGCGGGCAGCATCGACTGGCTGTACGACTACGCGCGGCGCAACAACGACGACAACCTCCCCACCCTCCAGGCGTTCGGCGCGAGCCACGAGCCGAGCCCGTGGATGGGTGACCGGCAGACGTTCCAGCTCATGCCGTCGGCCGCGAAGGACACCCCGGACGCGGCCCGGGACAAGCGCGCGCTGCCGTTCAGGCACGAGAACGAGACGGCGCGCCCGCACTACTACGGCGTGACCTTCGAGAACGGCCTGAAGGCCGAGATGACGCCGACCGACCACGCGGCGATGTTCAAGTTCACCTACCCCGGTGACGACGCGAGCGTGGTCTTCGACAACATCGAGAAGACGGGCACCACCACGCACAAGGTCGGCCTGACCCTCGACAAGGAGAAGGGGATCGTCACCGGCTACTCCGACGTCAAGTCGGACCTGTCGGCGGGCGCCACGCGCATGTTCGTGTACGGCACCTTCGACCGTCCGGTCACGGACGGCGGCAAGCTGACGGGCGGCGGCACCACGGACGCCACCGGCTACTTCCGCTTCAAGACCGGCGCCGACCGCGAGGTCACCCTGCGCCTGGCCACCTCCCTGATCAGCGTCGACCAGGCGAAGGCGAACCTGGACGCGGAGATCCCCGCGGGCAGGTCCTTCGCGAAGGTCAAGGACGAGGCGCAGCGGCAGTGGGACGACATCCTCGGGCGGGTCGAGGTGGAGGGCGCGAGCGAGGGGCAGCGGACGTCGCTGTACTCCAGCCTGTACCGGCTCTACCTCTACCCCAACTCCGCTTTCGAGAAGGTCGGTTCGACGTACAAGTACGCGTCGCCGTTCACCAAGCAGCCGAACCCGGACACCCCGACCCACACCGGCGCGAAGATCGTCGAGGGCAAGCCGTACGTCAACAACGGCTTCTGGGACACGTATCGCACGACGTGGCCCGCGTACTCGCTCCTGACGCCGAAGAAGGCGGGCGAACTGGTCGACGGCTTCGTGCAGCACTACAAGGACGGCGGCTGGACCTCGCGCTGGTCCTCGCCCGGCTACGCGGACCTGATGACCGGCACGTCCTCGGACGTGGCGTTCGCCGACGCGTACGTGAAGGGCGTGAAGGGCTTCGACGCGAAGGCGGCGTACGACGCGGCCGTGAAGAACGCGACGGTCGCGCCCGACAAGCCGGGCTACGGCCGCAAGGGCATGACGAACGCGCCGTTCCTCGGCTACACGCCGTCCGAGACGCACGAGGGCCTGTCGTGGGCCCTTGAGGGATACGTCAACGACTACGGCATCGCGAAGATGGGCCAGGCCCTCTACAAGAAGACGGGCGAGAAGCGCTACCAGGAGGAGGCGTCCTACTTCCTCAACCGCGCCCGTGACTACGTGCGGCTCTTCGACGCCAAGGCCGGGTTCTTCCAGGGCAAGGACAAGAAGGGCGCCTGGCGCGTCCCCTCGGAGAAGTTCGACCCGCGCGTGTGGGGCCACGACTACACGGAGACCAACGCCTGGGGCTACGCCTTCACCGCCCCGCAGGACTCGCGCGGCCTGGCCAATCTGTACGGCGGCCGGAAGGGCCTCGCGAAGAAGCTCGACACGTACTTCGTGACGCCCGAGACGGCGTCCCCGGAGTTCGTCGGCTCCTACCCTGGCGTCATCCACGAGATGACCGAGGCCCGTGACGTGCGCATGGGCATGTACGGGCACTCCAACCAGGTCGCGCACCACGCCGCGTACATGTACGACGCGGCCGGGCAGCCCTGGAAGACCCAGGAGAAGGTCCGCGAGGTCCTCTCCCGCCTCTACACCGGCAGCGAGATCGGCCAGGGCTACCACGGCGACGAGGACAACGGCGAGCAGTCCGCCTGGTACCTGTTCTCCTCGCTCGGCTTCTACCCGCTGGTCATGGGCAGCGGCGAATACGCCATCGGCTCCCCGCAGTTCAAGAAGGCGACCGTACGCCTCGACAACGGCGGCACGCTGGTCGTGAAGGCGCCCAAGAACAGCGCGCGGAACGTCTACGTGCAGGGGCTGAAGGTCAACGGCAAGAAGTGGAACTCCACCGCCCTGCCGCACGAGGAGATCGCCCGCGGCGGCGTCCTCGAATTCGACATGGGCCCCAAGCCCTCCGCGTGGGGCTCCGGCAAGGGTGCCCAGCCGGTGTCCGTCACGGACGACGACAAGGTGCCGTCGCCCCGCGAGGACGCGACCGAGGTCGAGGGCGAGCTGTTCGACAACTCCTCGTCGACGTACGCGAACGCCTCCTCCGTGGTGGTGCCGGTCGCGTCCCGCACCAAGGCGGTGCAGTACACCCTCACCTCGGCGGACGCCGCGAAGGCTCCGCGCGGGTGGGTCCTCCAGGGCTCGCCCGACGGCGAGAAGTGGACGACGGTCGACAAGCGGTCCGGCGAGTCCTTCGCCTGGGACCGGCAGACCCGTCCCTTCACCGTCAGCGAGCCGGGCTCGTACGTGAAGTACCGCCTGGTCTTCACCGGGGGCCGGGCCGCCCTCTCGGAGGTGGAGCTGCTGCGCTGACGCCTTCGGCGAACTCGGCCCACACGACCTTGCCGGGGTGACGCTCCGCGACGCCCCAGCTGTCGGCCAGGGCCGCCACCAGCAGGAGCCCGCGCCCCGACTCGTCGGCAACCCCTTCGCCGACGAGCCGGGGCGTGCCGTCGCCACTGTCGTGGACCTCGATCCGTACGGCGGTCCCGTCCCGGGTGAGGCGGAGCTTGAACCCCCGCCCTGGCGGGGCGCCGTGCACGAGGGCGTTGGTCGTCAGCTCGCTGACGCAGAGCACGATGTCGTCCACGCGGATCCGGACCGACCAGGCGGTCAGGGCCGCCCTTGCGAACGCGCGCGCGGCGGGGATCGACTGGCGCTCACGCCGGTAAAAGCGTTCCCGGAGTGGTGTGGGGGAAGTTTCGCCGTTCATGTGACGAGAGTCACGCCGTGTGGCCATCATGAGGCAGTCAGCGAGGTCGTACAAATCGGTTGTACGACCTCGCACCGGTAGATGCCCGGGAATTGGTGGGAGTTGTACCCGCATGAGCGGCTCACGACGACGGTCACGCAGGAACGCCACGGCGATGAAGATGGTGGGGGCGCTGCTTGCCGTCCACCGGGAGGCAGCCGGGTACACCCAGAGATCACTCGCGGATCACTTCTGCATCAGCGAGGACCACATCGCCTCCATTGAGCAGGGGCGACGCCCCCTGAAGATGGATCTGGCGATTCAGCTCGACGAACTCCTGCGCACAAACCGGACGTTGGAGACTGCGGTCGACAACATGCCGGAGGTCGATCTGGTGCCGAGGTGGGCCGAGGAGTACCTGGATCGCGAGAAGGAGGCGATCGCCATCTCCTCGTACGAGAATCAGGTACTGCCAGGTCTGCTGCAAACGGAAGCGTATGCACGCGCGGTCTTCCGTAGCCGGGTTCCCATTCTGGACGAGGACGAGATCGAGCAGTTCGTCGCGAAGCGCATCGAGCGCCAGGACTTGCTGCACCGCAAGGTTCCGCCCACGACCAGTTTCGTGATCTGGGAGGCGGCCCTGCACGACCACCTCGGCGGGCGGAAGGTGTATGCCGAGCAACTGCGCCGCCTGCGCGAGTACGGAGAACTCCCTGGGCTCTCCTTGCAAGTCCTGCCGTTCGCGCGCACGACGCACCCTGCCCTCGATGGACCGTTCGTCTTGCTGGAAACCCCGGACTACCAGCGCCTCGCTTACACAGAAACCCAGCGAGGCAGCCAGCTCATCTCCAACCCTGACGAGGTGGCGATCCTCACTCAGCGGTGTGCGATGCTGCGGGCACGGGCCCTCAACCCTGAAGAGACCTTGGGCCTGTTGGACCGTTTGCTAGGAGACTGATGAGCACCACATTGCAGTGGTTCAAGTCAAGCTACAGCGGAAGCGACGGCGGCAACTGCCTCGAAGTGGCAACCGAGTCCACCGCCATCCACATCCGCGACTCCAAAGACCCCCGCAGAGGTCACCTCACCATCACCCCAGCCACCTGGACCGCCTTCCTGGCCCTCCCTCAAAAGCCCCGCGCCTGAGCGGCCCGTGCGCTACTACATCTACCTCTCCACCGCCAAAGTGGACATGCTCTACGAGCAGATCCCGCCCAAGCTGGCCCGGCGGCTCGCCGTGGAGGCGACGGTCGACCTGAAGGTGCTCAGCCTGGCCGTGCAGTCGCCGCGCGGCGACACGAGTACGTACGACCGGCTCGACCTCGTGGAGGCGTACCTGGAGCGGGAGTTCGACGTCAGCTGGATGTCGGAGCCGAGCGCCTGGTTCCGGGGTGACCTGGGGCTGCGGATCGCGGGGTACGGCGACGCCGACGGCCCGACCATGATGACGGGCCGCGACGGCGACACCGTGGTCGCGCTGATCGGGTCGGCGCACCACCTGATCGGTTATCAGGCGGCGCCCGACATGCACCGGGTCGGCTATTCGGGGCTGCCGTCGATCTTCCGGCTGCTCCAGGAGATGCCACCCGGGTGGGAGCACCAGTTCGACGGGCGCTGGCGGGCCCGCATGCCGAGCCGGGGCAGTGTGACGGACGACGTGCTCCGCGTCGCCGAGTCGCTGACGGTGCCGCCCGTGTACTGCGAGTTCCTGGCGCGGCGGCTGCTGAGCGGGACCGTGACGCGGGAGGACGGGAAGGAGTTGACGGTCGTCGTCGGGACGCCGGTGTACGTGGCGATGTCGGACGGGGAGCCCGAGGGCGGGGAGGCCTGAGTGGAGGAGGCGCCGTCGATATCCGATCTGGTGGGCATGCGCATGGCGGGGGACGTCGAGGGGCTGTGCAGGACCGCGCGGTCCGGCGCCTTCGGTGTCAGCGCGTTCGCCACCCTGGCGCTGGGCGGCAGCACGGGTTCGCCGGAGGTCGTCGACACGCTTCTGGCCGGTCTGCGGCGGCGGGAGGACCCGTCCGTCGGGTCGCCGTGGCAGGCCGCGAGGGCGCTGGGGCGGCTGGGTGCGGAACGCGCCGTGCCCGAGCTGCTGAGCCTCGTCGCCGAGGGGCCGTACGGCCGCGAGCAGCTGGATCGACCGGCCGCCGACGCGCTGGTCGAGCTGGGCGGTCCGGAGGTCGTCCGCGGCCTGCTCGATCTGCTCGACCGGCTGGCGGCCGCCGGGAAGAGCACGTTCCGGGTGGTGGACGCGCTGGCCCGGCTGCGGGCGCCCGAGGCCGTGAGGCCGCTGCTCGCCACGCTCTGGAGCCGCCTGCCCGCCCAGGCGGAGAACGTGGTGCGGGCGCTCGGCGCGATCGGGGACCCGCGCGCGGGCTCCGCTCTCCTCGTCCTCGCGGACTCGCCCGCGTCGGGCGACCACCTGCGGCGGGCGGCGCTCAGGGCGCTGCACGAGCTGCCGGAGGCCGACTGGCCGCCCGCGCACACGTACCCGGCCGCCGAGACGCTCCTCTACGCCGCGCAACGCGATCCCGATCCCGAAGCGGCGCGGCTCGCGACCGCCCTGCTCTCCAGGACCGCCGACGGCAGGGAGCACCTGTGGCACGTCGTCCGCGAGGCGGCGCGCGCCCCGGACGCGCCCGAGTGCCCACCGCACGCCGTCGCCGCCGTCTGCGCCCGGGTGGCGGCCGAGCCCGGCCGCTTCGTCGCATCGGCCCCCGGCGCGTACCACGCGCTGCTCCGGCACCATCTGCGCGAGTCGGCGGCACCGACGGTGCGCCGCGCCGCAGCCGGGGCCCTGGCCGCGTTCTCGGGCCCGCTCGCGGTGGACTCCCTGCTTGCCGCGCTGGGTGACCCGCACGTCAGCGACACGGCGGCGGACCTCATCGCCGGGCTCGCCCATCCGCCGCTTCACAGGCTCCTGGGTCTGCTCACGACGGCGGGCCAACAGCGCGGTGCGGCACGGGCGTTGGGGGGCATCGGGGACGCGGAGGCCGCCCCGGCGCTGCTCGCCCTCGCGACGGACCACGCGGCCCCGACGGCGGTGCGCGCGTCCGCCGCCGACGCCCTCGGCGCCCTGCGGCACGCGCGGGCCGCCGCGCCCCTCGCGGCCCTGGCGGCGGACGAGGAGCAGCCCGGCACGCTGCGCGCCCGTACCGTCCGGGCCCTCGGCCTGATCGGCGCGCCCGAGTCCCTGCCGACGGTCCTTGCCTGCGCGCGCTCGCCGCACGAGGCGGTGCGGGCGCGGGCGGTGGCGGCGCTCGGCGGGTTCCCGGTGCCGGAGGCCGCACGGGCGCTCGGGGAGTTCGTCACGCGCGCCGCCGCGCTGGAGGACACCGGGCCCGACATCGCCCGTACCGCCGTGCTCGCCCTGGGGCGGATCGGCGCGCCCGCCCTGCCCGTCCTCGTCGCGCTCGCCGACGGCGCGGACGAGTTGGGCGACGACCTGGCCGACCGGCTCGTCGCCGCGCTCGCCGCCCGCCCCGAAGCCGAGGCGACCGCCGCCCTGCTCCGGCTCGCGGCGGCGCCGGAGCCGAAGGCCAGGTACGACGCGCCCCCCGGCGGGCCGCTCGCCCCGTCGCGCCCGGCACGCGAGACCGCGTCCCTCGCGCTGGTCGGGCGGGGCACCCCCGAGGACCTCACTCCCCTGACGGCGCTCCTCGGCCCCGACGCCTGGCATGAAGCCCAAGAGGGCGCCGTACAGGCCCTGGTGACGATCGGCACCACCGAGGCGCACGACCACGTGCTGGCGTTCTGCCGCCGGGCCACGCACTTCTACGACTGGCACGTCGACGCCCTGAACACCATCGCCGAGGCCCGCGGCGTCCGGCTCGGCTAGCCCGGCAGGCCGGCCCCCGCGTGCGGCGACACCGGCCGCTCGAAGAAGGTCTCCAGGACCACCGTGGCCTGCGTCCCGCTGACGCCGTCGATCGCGTAGATCCGGCGCAGCACGTCCTGGAGCTGCTCCGTCGTCGCCGTCCTGACCTTCACCAGGACCGAGGCGCTGCCCGCGATGACGTGGGCCTCCAGGACCTCGGGGAGCGCGGCGAAGGCATCCGCCGAGTCGCCCATCCACGACGTCGAGTCGACCATCACGTACGCGAGGACGCCGCTGCCCACCGCCGCCGGGTCGACGTCGGCCGCGGTGCGGCGGATGACGCCGCGCTCCCGCAGCTTCCGCACGCGCTCGTGCGCGGCGCCCGCGGAGAGCCCCACGGCCTCGCCCAGGGCGGCGTACGGCCGGGTGGCATCCTCCTGGAGCTGTGCCAGCAGGGCCCGGTCCACGTGATCCACGACTCTCCATTCGGCAGGTTCTTGTCTGAGCCATATCCCGTACTGCAATCTGCACACTAAACCAGATCACATTCGGAGGGGACGGACTCATGGCAGGCACGTCGAGCGAACGACCCGCGCTGTACGAGATGTTCGACGACCGGTTCCGCACGGGCCGGTGCATGAACGGCGACGACGGCCTGGAGGTCCTGTACACCGGCTGCCGCTGGGCCGAGGGACCGCTCTACGTACCCGCCTGGCGGCAGGTGGTCTGGAGCGACATCCCCAACGATCGGATGCTGCGCTGGGACGAGGAGACCGGCACCGTCAGCGTCTTCCGGCGGGGCGCCGGGTACACCAACGGCAACACCCTCGACCGCGAGGGCCGCCTCATCAGCTGCGAGCAGGGCAACCGCCGCGTGACCAGGACCGAGCACGACGGCACCGTCACCGTCCTCGCCGACCGCTGGCAGGGCAAGCGCCTCAACAGCCCGAACGACGCGGCGGTGAAGTCGGACGGCTCGATCTGGTTCTCCGACCCGGACTTCGGCATCACCAGCGACTACGAGGGCTTCCGCGCGGACAGCGAGATCGGCGCCAACAACGTGTACCGGGTCGACCCGGCGACGGGCGAAGTACGCCTGGTGGCCGACTCCTTGGAGGCACCGAACGGCCTCGTCTTCTCGGCGGACGAGAGCCGCCTCTACGTCTCCGACACCCGGGGCGGCCGCATCCGCGTCTTCGACGTGCGCGACGACGGCACGCTGTCGGACGGCGAGGTCTTCGCCGAGGCGGGGGCGCGGGCGGGCGCCCGCTTCGACAACCTGCGCTTCGACGACGGCGGCAGGCTGTGGGCGGCGGCCATGGACGACGGGGTGCACTGCTACGACCCCGACGGCACCCTGATCGGCCGCCTGAACGTGCCCGAGACCGTCGCCAACATCGCCTGGGGCGGCGCCAAGCGCAACCGCCTCTTCATCACCGCGCAGACCAGCCTGTACTCGGTGGTCATGGGCGTCACGGGCACCCACCCGACGGGGCCGGGCCACCGCCCCTGGCGCGACGCCGCGAACTGACGCTCGACAGACCGTCGCGGGCCTGCCTAAGATCCCGCCAGCATCGCGTGCCGGTCACCGACCGGGTGAGGCATGGAGGTGCGGGACATGCCCTCGGAGGCATTCCTTGTCGGTACAGCTCAACCACACGATCGTCCACGCCCGGGACAACCGGGAGTCCGCCGCCTTCTTCGCGGACCTGTTGGGACTTGAGATCACCAGCGAATGGGGCCCGTTCGTCGCGGTCGCCCTGGCGAACGGCGTCACCCTCGACTTCGCCACCATCCCCGCGGAACACCTCACCCCGCAGCACTACGCCTTCCTGGTCTCGGAGGCCGAGTTCGACGCGGCGTACGAGAAGATCACCGCCCGCGGCCTGGACCACTGGGCCGACCCCCACCAGAAGCACCCCGGGGAGATCAACCACAACGACGGCGGCAAGGGCGTCTACTTCCTCGACCCGGCGGGCCACGCCATGGAGTTGATCACCGTCCCGTACGGCGGCTGGCCGCAGCACTAGCCCGGCCGAAGGGGGTACGCGACCCGCGTACCCCCTTCGCACTACCTCCCCTTGCCCTTGTACGCGGCACCGGCCGGGCACCACTTCAGCTCGTGCGGCGGGACACCATCGCTACGGCAAGGGTCACGCTCCCGCCGAGCGCAAGGATTCCGGCCGCGAGCAGAACGTAATTGCTGCCGCGCAGACCGAGAGTGACACCGAGGACCCCGAAGGCAGTCGTCACGGCCATGAACAGCATCAGCTTGTGATGCGGCTTCGCGAGCATGATCACTCCCCTGCGTCATGGGCCCCACAGCCCGACAAGCCCTCCGGACGGCCGCACACCGCACTCGGTGCGCGCTTCCGCCGCCCGGACTGCACGAGATGACGCGATGGTCGATCCGCCGCGCCCGGCGGCCGGTGCTCACCGTGGCGGTCGGCGCGTGCGCCCTGCCCGTCCCGGTCCTGCACGGCGTCAGGGCGCTGAACCTCGGGCGGGGCGCTACCGCAGCGCCAGCACCGACCACTTCACCACCCTGGTGACACCGAGCGGCGACGGGCGCTACTCCACCGGCACCAAGGTCTCCAACACCCGCGAGACCAGCCCGACCTGCGGCGCCGGCAACGGCGACTACGTCCTCATCCCGCTCCTGTCGGCCACCAAGAGCATCCCCCTGAGCTGATCACTCCCGGTGCCGCGCGCGGTAGGCGCGCTGGCGGCAGGCCCGCGAGCAGTACCTCCGGGGCCGCCCGCGCGGCGAGCGCGGCACCGGGAACCCGCAGCCGGGGCACGGCCTTTCGTCACACGAAGGGTCCGGCGCAGCACTTTCGTCACGCGGCGGCCCGCCCGTGCGGGCGGCGGTGACAAGGTCCGGGGCCGGGACGCGCCCGCGTGGGGTGTGCGTGGCCAACTCGGCGTCCAGGACCGGACAGTCTCCCGCGATGTCGTCGTCCGTGCAGGTCAGCGCGTGGCGGAGATAGCTCCGGGCCGCCTCCAACTCCGTGATCTGCCGCTCCACCTGCACGAGCTGGGCCTCGATCGCGCCCTGCCAGGCATCGCGCGTGGCCCTGCCGGAGGTGACGACGGCGGCTTGGTCGAGGGGCATCCGCCCGACGACGCAGCACAGATAGGCGAGGCCGATGCGGCGCAGGTCAGTAGCGCCGTAGCGCCGCTTGCCGCCCTCGCGCAAGGTCTTACTTAGGTAAACCTAAGTAGCCGCGTCCTCGCGGCAGAGGGGTTCGGTCATGACAGCAGGCGAGCACATGGAGCGCGTCGAGAACGCCAAGAACGCCGAATACGCCGAGACCGTGGTCATCGGCGCCGGTCAGCAAGGGTGCGGAGTGGCCGGGGCCCTCCAGGAGCTCGGCCGCGCCGCGCTCGTCCTGGAGCGGGGGGAGATCGGCCAGGCCTGGGCCCACGAACGCTGGGACAGCCTGCTGATCGGAAGCGGGAACCGCTCGCTGCGCTTCCCCGGCCAGGAGTACGAAGGCGACGACCCCTACGGCTGCCCCTCGGGCCCCGAACTGGCCCGCGTCCTGCGCCGGTACGCGACGGAACGGGGGCTGCGGATACGCCAGCACACGCCCGTGGCGCACGTCGAGTGCCCGCCCGGCGCCGCCGACCGGGACGACGTACGGTTCCGCACCCACCTGGCCACCGGCGGCGTCGTCGAATCCCGCAACCTCGTCGCGGCCGTGGGCGGCTACGCGGCCCCCCGCACCCCCGCCCTGGCCGCCGACGTCGACCCGGCCGTCCACCAGCTCCACTCCCACGCCTACCGCAACCCCGGGGCCCTGCCCGACGGGGCCGTCCTGGTCGTCGGCGCGGGCATCAGCGGCCAGCAGATCGCGGACGAGCTGGCGGCCGCCGGGCGCCGCACGTTCCTCGCGGTCGGGCGGCACCGCGCCTGGCCGCGCCGCTACCGCGGCCGCGGCATCCAGGAGTGGCTCCGCGCGCTCCCTTCCCTGTACGAGGAGTTCGGGGCCGCGGGCGGCGACGGCGGACCCGTCCTGCCGGGCCTGCCGGTGACCGCCGTGCGGGACAAGCGCGGCGACCTGAACCTCGGCACCCTGGCCGCGAAGGGCGTCACCCTGGTCGGCTCCGTACGCGCGGCGGACGGCACCGTACTCCACCTGAAGGACAACGTCGTCGCCGTCGCGGAGGAGTCCGCCCGCTCGTTCCGGCGGGCCGTCGAGATCATCGACACCCGCATCCGCCGGCGGGGATTCGCGGCGCCCCAGGAGCGGCCCGCGCCCGAGGTCCCCCTGGCGCACGTGGCCGACTTCGGCGAGCGGCTCGACCTGGCGCGCCACGGCATCACGACCATCGTCTGGTGCACCGGCTTCGGCCCCGACTACCGCATCCTGCCCGACCACGTCCTCGACGAGCACGGCGCGCCGGTCCAGGAGAAGGGCCTCCTGGGGGCGCTCCCCGGCCTGTACTACGCCGGGCTCCCGGACGGGGACTCGATCGCCCCCGTGGGCATCGAGGCGAACGTGGAGAACGGCCGGTCCATCGCCCGCCTGATCCACGTCGACCACGTGCTGCGCACCGGAGCCCCGGCGGCGCTCATCACCGTGTGAGCACGCGAGAGGGCCGCACCCCCGGAGACATCCGGGGGTGCGGCCCTCGGCCGCGTGCCCTCGCCGCTTAACTGCGGATCAGACTGCGCAGCACGTACTGCATGATGCCGCCGTTGCGGTAGTAGTCCGCCTCGCCGGGAGTGTCGATGCGCACGACCGCGTCGAACTCGACACCGGTGTCGGTGGTGACCTTCACCGTGCTCGGGGTCGTGCCCTCGTTCAGCTCGGTGACGCCCGTGATGGAGAAGGTCTCCTCACCGGTCAGGCCGAGCGAGTCGGCCGACTGGCCCGCCGGGAACTGCAGCGGCAGGACGCCCATGCCGATGAGGTTCGAGCGGTGGATGCGCTCGTACGACTCGGTGATGACGGCCTTGACGCCGAGGAGCGCGGTGCCCTTGGCCGCCCAGTCGCGGGACGAGCCGGAGCCGTACTCCTTGCCGCCCAGGATGACCAGCGGGGTGCCGGCCGCCTGGTAGTTCTGCGAGGCGTCGTAGATGAAGGAGACCGGGGCGCCGTCCTTCGTGAAGTCGCGGGTGTAGCCGCCCTCGGTGCCCGGCGCGATCTGGTTGCGCAGGCGGATGTTGGCGAACGTGCCGCGGATCATGACCTCGTGGTTGCCGCGGCGCGAGCCGTAGCTGTTGAAGTCGCGGCGGGCGACGCCGTGCTCCGTGAGGTACTGGCCGGCCGGGGTGTCGGCCTTGATGGCACCGGCCGGGGAGATGTGGTCGGTGGTGACCGAGTCGCCCAGCTTCGCCAGGACGCGGGCGCCCTCGATGTCGGAGACCGGGGTGGTCTCCATCGTCATGCCCTCGAAGTACGGGGGCTTGCGGACGTAGGTGGACTCGGTGTCCCACTCGAAGGTGTTGCCGGTCGGGATCGGCAGGGCCTGCCACTGGGCGTCGCCCGCGAAGACGTCCTGGTAGGACTTGTTGAACATGTCCTCGCCGATGGCGTTCGCCACGACGTCGTTGACCTCGGCCTCGGTCGGCCAGATGTCCTTGAGGAAGACCGGCTTGCCCTCGGTGTCGGTGCCGAGCGCCTCCGTGGTGATGTCCACCTTCATGGAGCCCGCGAGCGCGTACGCGACGACCAGCGGCGGGGACGCCAGGTAGTTCATCTTGACGTCGGGGTTGATGCGGCCCTCGAAGTTCCGGTTGCCGGAGAGGACCGAGGTGACGGCGAGGTCGTGGTCGTTGACGGCCTTGGAGACCTCCTCCGGCAGCGGGCCGGAGTTGCCGATGCAGGTGGTGCAGCCGTAGCCGACGAGGTTGAAGCCGACCTTGTCGAGGTACGGGGTCAGGCCCGCCTTGTCGAAGTAGTCGGTGACGACCTTCGAGCCCGGGGCGAGGGTGGTCTTGACCCAGGGCTTGCGGGTCAGGCCCTTCTCGACGGCCTTCTTCGCGACGAGCGCGGCGGCGACCATCACGTACGGGTTCGACGTGTTGGTGCAGGAGGTGATCGCGGCGACGGTGACGGCGCCGTGGTCGATCTCGTAGGTCGAGCCGTCGGGGGCCGTGACCTGGACCGGGTTGCTCGGCACGCCGTTCGTGGTGGCCGGGGCGTCGGAGGCCGGGAAGGACTCCTTGCCCGCCTCGTCGGCGGTGTCGACGTAGTTGCGCACGTCCAGGGCGAACTGCTGCGCGGCGTTCGCGAGGACGATGCGGTCCTGCGGGCGCTTCGGACCCGCGATCGACGGGACGACCGTGGAGAGGTCCAGCTCCAGCTTCTCGGAGAAGTCCGGCTCGGCGGCCGGGTCCAGCCACAGGCCCTGCTCCTTGGCGTACGCCTCGACGAGCGCGACCTGCTGCTCGGAGCGGCCGGTGAGCTTGAGGTAGTTCAGGGTCTCGCCGTCGATCGGGAAGATCGCGGCGGTGGAGCCGAACTCCGGCGACATGTTGCCGATGGTGGCGCGGTTGGCCAGCGAGGTGGCGGCGACGCCCTCGCCGTAGAACTCGACGAACTTGCCGACGACGCCGTGCTTGCGCAGCATCTCGGTGATCGTGAGCACCAGGTCGGTGGCGGTCGTGCCGGGCTTGAGCTCACCGGTGAGCTTGAAGCCGACGACGCGCGGGATCAGCATGGAGACCGGCTGGCCGAGCATCGCGGCCTCGGCCTCGATGCCGCCGACGCCCCAGCCGAGGACGCCCAGGCCGTTGACCATCGTGGTGTGCGAGTCGGTGCCGACCAGGGTGTCGGGGTACGCCTGGCCGCCTCGGACCATGACCGTACGCGCGAGGTGCTCGATGTTCACCTGGTGGACGATGCCGGTGCCCGGCGGGACGACCTTGAAGTCGTCGAACGCGGTCTGGCCCCAGCGCAGGAACTGGTAGCGCTCCTTGTTGCGGCCGTACTCCAGCTCCACGTTCTGCGAGAACGCGTCGTGGGTGCCGAACTTGTCGGCGATGACGGAGTGGTCGATGACCAGCTCGGCCGGGGAGAGCGGGTTGACCTTCGCCGGGTCGCCGCCCAGGGCCTTCACGGCCTCACGCATCGTGGCGAGGTCCACGACGCAGGGAACGCCGGTGAAGTCCTGCATGATCACGCGGGCCGGCGTGAACTGGATCTCCTGGCTGGGCTGGGCCTGCGAGTCCCAGCCGCCGAGGGCACGGATGTGGTCGGCGGTGATGTTGGCGCCGTCCTCAGTGCGGAGCAGGTTCTCCAGCAGGACCTTGAGGCTGTACGGCAGGCGGGCCGAGCCCTCCACCTTGTCCAGCCGGAAGATCTCGTACGACTCGTCGCCCACCTGCAGCGTGCTGCGGGCGTCGAAGCTGTTCGCCGACACGACAGTCTCCTTCATATATGTGCGCGTTCCACCGCATCCTGCCGTCACGCCTCCTGGCCGATCCGCTAAGGTAAGGCTAAGTTAGGTAACCCTTACCGCCGGACTGGCGATGCGTACGGCTGCGGTGCGCCTCGGCAGATATCTCGATGTCGAGATAACTCTAATACATCAGCCGCGCGGACGCTGGCCCCGGGGCCTCGGGCAGGGCTGCGCGCTGCGCACTCGCCCTCGAATGCCGGACGGACCGATCGCCCCCGCACGCCCGGGCGTGTGCGCCCCCGGGCTCACCGACGGCCGGCGCTGCGCCAAGTGGCCGAGTTCCCCGCCGCGGACGTGCGACACACCCGCTGCGGGGGCACAGTGGTGGACGGCGCCCACCTGCGGCTCAACACCTGTGCGAGGGCGGACGCCTGACGGATCGGAACCGGTCATTCCCCTAATGGCCTACCCCGGCGGGTACCTCATCTCATATCTGAGATAGCCTCTGGCGCATGGCAGACGACTACCTCGTACGCATCGGCAAGCTCATTCGTGACGCCCGGCAGCACCGTGGCTGGACACAGTCGCAGCTGGCCGAGGCGCTCAACACCAGCCAGAGCGCCGTGAACCGCATCGAGCGCGGCAACCAGAACATCAGCCTTGAGATGATCGCCCGGATCGGCGAGGCGCTGGACAGTGAAATCGTCTCGCTCGGGTACTCGGGTCCGATGCATCTGCGAGTCGTCGGCGGCCGCCGTCTCTCCGGTTCCATCGACGTCAAGACCAGCAAGAACGCCTGCGTGGCCCTGCTCTGCGGCTCCCTGCTCAACAAGGGCCGCACGGTCCTGCGCCGCGTCGCCCGCATCGAAGAGGTCTACCGCCTCCTGGAGGTCCTCAACTCCATCGGCGTCCGCACCCGTTGGATCAACGACGGCGTGGACCTGGAGATCGTGCCGCCCGCCCGGCTCGACATGGACGCCATCGACGCGGACGCCGCCCGCCGCACCCGCTCGATCATCATGTTCCTCGGCCCGCTCCTGCACCGCATGGACCGCTTCCGGCTGCCGTACGCGGGCGGCTGCGACCTCGGCACCCGCACGATCGAGCCGCACATGATCGCGCTGCGCCGCTTCGGCCTGGACATCGCCGCGACCGAGGGGCTCTACCACGCGGACGTCGCCCGCGACGTCACGCCCGACCGCCCGATCGTCCTGACCGAGCGCGGCGACACGGTGACGGAGAACGCGCTGCTCGCCGCCGCCCGCTCCGCCGGAACCACGGTCATCCGCAACGCCTCCTCCAACTACATGGTCCAGGACCTGTGCTTCTTCCTGGAGGCGCTCGGCGTCAAGGTCGAGGGCATCGGCACCACGACCCTGACCGTGCACGGCGTGCCGGACATCGACGTGGACGTCGACTACTCCCCCTCCGAGGACCCGGTCGAGGCGATGAGCCTGCTCGCCGCCGCCGTGGTCACCGAGTCCGAGCTGACCATCCGCCGGGTGCCGATCGAGTTCATGGAGATCGAGCTCGCCGTCCTGGAGGAGATGGGCCTCGACCACGACCGCTCGGCGGAGTACGCGGCGGACAACGGCCGCACCCGCCTGGTGGACGTCACGGTGCGCCCCTCCAAGCTGGAGGCGCCCATCGACAAGATCCACCCCATGCCGTTCCCCGGCCTGAACATCGACAACGTCCCCTTCTTCGCGGTCATCGCAGCCTCGGCGCAGGGCAAGACCCTCATCCACGACTGGGTCTACGACAACCGCGCGATCTACCTCACGGACCTGAACCGCCTCGGCGGCCGCCTCCAGCTGCTCGACCCGCACCGGGTGCTCGTCGAGGGCCCGACCCGCTGGCGCGCCGCCGAGATGATGTGCCCGCCCGCGCTGCGCCCCGCCGTGGTCGTGCTGCTCGCGATGATGGCGGCCGAGGGTACGTCGGTCCTGCGCAACGTGTACGTGATCAACCGCGGCTACGAGGATCTGGCGGAGCGCCTGAACTCCGTCGGGGCGCAGATCGAGACGTTCCGGGACATCTAGGAGCGTCCTCTTCTCCTGGTCGCACATCTGTGTGGAATCGGCGCGGGCCGCGATGTGAGGGTGTCCCCCATGACTCCTCGCAGCGCGGCCCGCGCCGTCTCCGTACTCACCGCCCTCGCGCTGGTCGCGGGGTGCGGCGGCGGGTCCGACGGCTCCGGGTCCCGCGGCTCCCGCGACGGCGGCGGCGAGCGGTCCGGGTCCTCCCGGACGCCGGACGTCGTCCCCGCCGAGAGCCGCGCGCCCGCCCCCGGCCGGGGCTCCGGCGACCCGGACGACGTCAACGGCGACGGCCGCCCCGACCTGCTGATGCAGGTGCCCGTGGCCTGGCCCGCCGGCCACGGCGGGGTGCCGCAGATCGCCGTCGTCTTCGGCTCCCCGCGCGGGCCCGACCCGACGACCCGGACCCTCTACACCGCCGAGGACCTCGCCGTGCCCGACCCCAGCGCCGTCGGGAACACCCCGCCGTACCCCGGGACCACCGCCGACCTGGACGACGACGGCTTCGCGGACTTCGTCACCCGCACCGGCGAGGAGGCGCCCGCGGGGAACCGCGTGGTCGAGTACGTCAACTGGGGCGGGCCCACGGGGCCCCGGCGCGGCGCGGCCCCGACCCGGCTCCGCCTTCCCGCGCCGGACGCGGCGGCCGGCTTCGACGAGACGGTCCGGGGCGACTTCGACGGCGACGGCCGCCACGACCTGGCGGGCCTGCGGGCCGACGGGACGTCCGTAGTGCTGCTGTTCGGCCCGTTCACGCGCGCGGGCGCGGCCGCGCGCACCGAGCGGCGGGCCCTGCCGCAGCCGCAGTACACGTCGTACGGCAGCCTGCGCGCCGACGACATCGCCCCGTCGGGCAAGCCGCGCACCACCGGTCTGTTCGTGCACTACGGCAACGACGGCGAGCAGTCGGCGGGCCAGTACTTCGCGGCCCGGCCCGGCGGCGGCCTCGCCGCCACCAGCCGCCCGGTGCGCAAGGGCAACGGCTACGCGTTCGGCGACTTCGACGGGGACGGCACCCGCGACCTCGCCGTCGGCGACGACGGCGGCCGCAACGACGAACCGGACGCGGGGGCCGAGGCCCCCGACGTCGCCGGGAGCTACGCCGTCTACCCGGGCGACGGCGGGCCCGTCCGCACGTACCGGCCCGCCGAGCGCGTGACCGGGGCCTACACCGCCGTCGACCACGACGGCGACGGCCGGGACGCGCTGCTGCTCGACAGCCGCCGGGGTGCCGTCCTCTACGAGGGTGACCGCCGGGTCGGCCTCCTGGTGCGCAAGCCGCCCGCGCGGGTGGACGGCAAGCGGATTCCCGTGGGGAGCGGGCAGTGGCTGGTGCGCTTCGCCGCCGACCTCGACGGGGGCGGTGCGGACGAGGTGGTGCTGACCTGGCAGTCGCCGAAGCTGTACGACACGTACGGGTCGGTGCCGACGCACTGGTGGATCACGCGCGGCGCGGGGCCGAAGGACGCCGTGGCCTTCTCTTCCCGGAAGTTCGCCCCGCCGCGCTAGCGCTGCCCTCGCGGGGCGCCCCAGACCCACCCCTTCCCGCTTCCTGGGGGCTCCGCCCCCAGACCCCCGCTCCTCAAACGCCGGAGGGGCTGAAACACAGCCGCAAGCGGCACCATCCAGCCCGTCCGGCGTTTGAGGACGAGGCGCGAAGCGCCGAAAAGGCGGGGGCACGGGGGCGGCAGCCCTCGGATCGGGAAGCCCCGATGCTCGCTAGTAGGAGTTCTGAGGGTAGTGCCTGGTCAGAGCGCGCGAAAGCCCTCCCCGTGCGGCCCTCAGGTAGCGCACGGGGAGGGCCAGTGCCGGTCACTGTTGAATGTGTTCGGAGCTGTCCAAGGCACGAAGCTGAGCCAGCCGCTGTTGGTACAGGGGTCCGGCCACGTGCGCGGCTCGCGCCTCGCTCGGCGCTGACTGCTCAATGAGGTGGTGGGCCACAGCCTTGAGGTGTGCCGCCCACGCCAACACGTGTTGCTGAGCCGTCCGCCCGCACTCCTGCGGCTCGCCAGGGAGACACAGAGGAAGATCAGGGCCGACCTTGTTCGCGGCGTGCCGGATGTACCCAGCGATGGTGGCCCATTCCTCTTCGCTCCGCTGCACGGCACCGATGGGGGTTTCCGTGCCCCACTTGCTGAAGTCGTCTCCGTGGTCGTCCATTTGTGCGCTCCTGCGGTTCCGGAGGGTCAAGCGGGTGCGCCGATCGTAGCCGCCTCCACCACGGCGTCGGCCTCCCTTGGATCGCAGTGCCCCACGGAGGGGACACACGGTCCGCAGGGCCCGCACATGGGCAGGAACTGAGGCGGTGTGCACGACTGCGCACCTTCTCCGTGTACGGCGGCGATCTCGGCCGTCACCGTGGTCATCTGTTCGCCACCCCAGATTTCGGCGAGCGGCGTTTGGAGCACGTTGCCGATGGTCAGGAACCGCCCCAGCACGCACGGCCAGATGTCCCCGGAAGGACCGATGGCGCACTTCTCGTGGGCGCAGTGCCCGCACAGGTCGGCGATCGTCGGTGTGGCCCCGTTGCTGGCGCGGCCGAATGCCCGCGTACGGTCCCCGCCGACCGTTTCCACCCCCAGCGCCGCCAGGTCCCGCGCTGCCTCCTGCACGCGCTGACCTTGGTTCACGGCAACGACGCCGCCCCTCAGTGGGATACCAAGGCTGAGCGCTTTGGCCACGTTCGCGCGGGTCCGCTTGTGGGAGCCCCGGAGCCGGGTCACCTGGTCGTGCTCGGTGGCCGTGTCCGAGTAGTACGACGTGGCGAGCTTGACCCCGCACTCCTTGAACGTCTCCCACAGATGGCCCCGGATGTGGGTCAAGTTGGAGAACACCTCGACCGACAACCCTGCCCCGTGGGCGTGCGTGATCAGTTCCCGCAGGTGCGGGTACAGGGTCGGTTCGCCGCCGATGAACTGGACGTCCTCGGCGCCCATGGCTGCCAACTGGTCGATGGTGCGTGTCCAGTCCTGCATGGCCATCGTGCCGTGTGTCCCCTGGGGGGACGAGTCGGCATAGCAGTGATCGCAGAACTCGTTGCAGAGTCCCGTCACCTCTAACCAGGCGAATTTCAGCGAGTTTTGGGCAGCGCTCATCTGGAGACTCCTTGCGGATGGGATGAGAGATTGCGGCCCGCCCGGCCGACTCCGCTCACGGGAAAAGGGAAGGCGTGCGGCCGGACGGGCGTAGTGCCCCTCCTCGAATGGCGCGGGGTCTGGGCAGCGATCCGAGGAGGGGAGTCTTGAGTACGCGTACGCCCTGGTGCTGGATCAGGTGGCCCGTTGGCGCCCTGATGTGCGGCACCGTCGGCAGGGGAAGGGGCAGGCTGGGAGTTCGCGTGCCCGGCCCTGTGGAATGTGGACGACACCGGAGCGCCAATCCAGCGCGCCGCCGAACCGGTCCCACCAGCCGGGCGGAGACTCCGCGTACGGGCCTGTGGGGTCGTCGATAAGGCCCATCGACTCTGAGGGCAGTGAGGGCTGATCAGCACGCTTGTGGGGGCGTGCAAGGGCAGTCACTGCTGCACCAATTTCAGGAGCAAGGCGCGGAGTTCATCAAGGTCGCTGGCGGGACTGAACGTGTCCGTTTCCCACAGCTCCCCATCCCGCAGCGAGGCCAGCGTGACTGTGACCGTCTGGCCGTCCCACGCGAGTGCTTCCCCGATCCGGCCGTCTGAGTCCTTGACCAGGTCGCCCGGCGCGGGCACCCACGGGACTGTCACGGCAGTGACCCAACCGGGCGTGTCCAAACCCGCGCCTGCCACGTCTCGTTTTCAGTCGGCTTGCGCAGTCGGCCGGGCGGCGCCGTCCACTCAATCCCTCCGCCCGGGGGTACGAGGTGCACGTTCCCCTCGTGCAGTCTTCGGACTTCCCCGATGCGGCTGTCTGCCGTGTCCACCGCGTACGTTCCCGTGGTCGGGGTCCATTCGATATCCATGGATTTTCGCCGTCCCCTCGCGTTGTCTCTGCAACGACCATCGGACGGCAACGCCCCCCAAACAATTGGGAGTTTGGGGAGCGCCTGAGTGAAAGTCACATATCCGCAGGTAGGCGTACCGCGTCGGCCAGTTCACGGATCTCAGGGGTCAACCGCCTACGCTTGCGCACCACCTTGCCGAGGATGTCTCGCGCGAACCGCTGGTTCGGGAGCCATTCGGGAGAATTGTTCCGGATCTCGGTCAGCTTCTCGACGGCCCGCCCGTAGTTCCGTAGTTCCACCTCGGCGTTCGCCACATCCAATAGGTGACGGTTCCAGTTGTTCGACGTGGGGCGACGACCGCCCATGGGAACGAGGGCGGACAGTCTCAGCACTTCATCCGGGCGCTGCACGACCGAAGCGTTCTCGGCCCGCTTCAGAGCTACGGTGGTCGGCCCGAACGCCCGGAGGAAGTCGCCGCCGGGCGCGTGCTCCCGCCCCAGGGCTACAGCGGCAGCATGAGCCAAGCGGAGCGCGTCATCGGCGTCCCCTGGACGCTCGTCCCGCACGCTGGCGGCAGACAGCCGCAGCAGCGCCCAACCCCACGCACTCAGCTCGTCCGGCGTCGCTCTGGACATGCGGGGCTCAAGCTCGTCGGCCCATCGGGCAGCCAGCTCGCGGGCCGCTGACAGTCGGCCTTGGCGGAGGAGCAGCCAGCACTGCGTGGTGACCGTGGCGGCTCCCTCCAGCCTGTCGGCGGAGCCGTCCAGGGCCCGTGACAGGGCTACCTCTGCGGCCTCGAACTGGCGGGTCTGGACCATGAGCCACCCGGCGAGTTGCAGGAGTCGTACGCGGACGCTCCGCCCTTCCGCGCCGAGTAGTTCGGCCTCGCGAAGCAACGGCGGGAGCACGGTGGACAGTTCCGCGAACTGGTCCCCGGAGAACAGGGGCGTCATGTCGCGTACGAGGGTCTGAACGCCTGCCACGGTCGGCGGCGCGTCATCCGGGCCCAACACCGGCGGCGGACCCATGAGAACGGACCGCACGCCCGCCCAGCGCTCCACGGTGCCAGCATCCGGATCACCGGCCTCTGCCCGGTCGCCCTGTAGATAGCTCGTGGTCGTGCGCAGGGGAGCGGCCAGCTTTCGCAGCGTCTCCAGACGAGGCGTGCCGCCTCGGCCCTGCTCCAGGTTCTCGACGGTCCGGAACGACACCCCGGATGCCTTGGCCAGCTCGCGCTGCGTGAGATCAGCGCGCTTGCGGAGTTCCCTCAACCGATCCCCGACACTGCTCATAGTTCGCAGCGTACGCCGGAGATGCTACGCCAGGCAGGGGATCACTTGTGCGTCCGGCGATCAGCCTCGGAAACACGAAAGGCCCCACCCCCGCCGCCCCGAAGGGTGACGAGCGCGGGGCTCTGTGAGCGTTAGCCGTTCAGGACGCCGGTCAGGCGGGCGGCCGCCTTGCCGCCGAACAGTGCGAGCCCGCAGTAGAAGTCGATACGGGTGCGGTAGACGGGCTTGTCGTGGGACTCGCCGAGGTCGGTGACCTGGATGCCGCCGTTGGTCAGGCCGGAGACAGCGGCATCGGCTTCGGAGGAGCCGAAGCGTACGGCGTAGATGTCGCCGGTCTGCTTACCGCCCGTGCCGGTTGTCAGGGGCAGCACGTCGGTGCCGTCCAGCTTCTGTCCGGCGTCCAGGAGCGGGACGCCGTTCCAGGCAACGGTGCGCTTCCCCGCAATCTCAGAGGGGAGGAGTTCGCCGCCGCCGAGTCGGCGGAAGCCGGACACGATCTTGGCGCGGATCTCGGCGTTCATGTACAGCGCGCCGTTGGCTCCGTTGATGCCGCGTATCTGTGCGGTCAGCGCGTCCAACGCATCAAAGAAGTCATAGCCGTTGGCCACAGGCCCGACGCCCTTCGCGTCCAGGACTTGAGAGCCGAGCAGCCGCTTGCGCAAACCGTCGAACCCCTTGGGGTTCACCGCGGTGTCGCCATTGAAGAACTGGTCCGCAAAGTGGATGGCGGCGGCCTTGACCTTCATCACGGTCTGAATGGCCCGCTGGTCGTTCAGGTTCCCCCGGGTCTGCACGATGAACTTGTCCACGTCCGCGTCACCGCCGAGGATGGCCAGCGTCTCGATCCGCTGGTTCACAGCACCGGTGCTCTCCGGGTACGCCTCGTTCACTGCCCGGAACGAGACGCCGGGAAGGGAGGATTCTTCGTTGTAGCGATAGGCATTCCCCGCCACATCTATCAGCGGCAGTCGATCCAGGGTAGGAGACTCCTGAACGAAGGTCTCGATCACTCCACGCCGCAGATCATCCTGAGAGAGCTTCGCGGACTCGGCCAGAGTTAATGCCATAAGAGTTCTCCTTAGTGGTTAGCCGAAATTCGGCAATCAAGTGAGCGCCAGAATGTCTGGCGATGGGCATGGCCCACGGGAACGCTCAAATGAGCCATGCCAGTTTTTTGCCTCCCTGCCGATCCGTCTCGGCGAGGCGCGGGGGTCACCCCCTGGTCGCCGACTCAGAAACGGCGAGGACGGACACGCTCGGCAGCCCAACCACCCGGCTGATGCTTCGCGGTCTCGCGGTTGTGGCACGTCGTGCACAGCGGACGCAGACGAGAGAACGCGTCCGGATCACTGACGCCCCGAGCCACCAGCGAGCGGCGCGACTCAGGGAAGTGATCGGCCACGGTCGCGATGCGCGAGCACAGCACGCACCACGGATGCGCGTACAAGTACCGGCGCCGGATGCGCTGCCACCGTGTGTCATAGCCCCGCTCGGCTGTCGTGCCTCGCTGCTGCTGTGCCTCGCGCTCGTGCTTCGGGCAGCGTCCCCCGCTCGTCAGCTCGGGGCACCCGGGGACAGAGCAAGGGGGACGGGGTCTTCGGGGCATGGGGGATCACCTCCAAAGGGGTGGGGATCGTTTCTTCTCGCCCCATCTGGGTGAAGCGGGCTTGCGGTCCAATCGGCAGTCCTGGACGCTGCCAGGGGCAACGCGCGCACATTCCGGAAGGCATCGCATGGTCATCGTAGAAACCGCTCATGGCGACGTGAGACAGGTACTAAAGCTCGTAAAGCGCAAAATGAATCGCGAGAAGACGATTCGGAGAATGCCTAGAAGGATCGGGCGTGAAAATGAGCGCCGTACGCTCGTGAAGATAAGGGCTGCGCGGCGAGGCGTAGCAATCGGAATCGAAACCGTGCACGCCATGAAAAATGGTGAGCCGCGCCGTATCGCCAAAGTCAAGGTCGGAAATGGTGACGTGTTCTCCGCCTACATTCCAAGAGGTGTTAAGGGCGTAGAGGAGGGGTCACACGTACTAATCCGCGTTAGCCGGTCCCCTAAAGTGCCAGGGGTTCAACTACGAGTGAAGGAGTACTACGGCGTCATTAAGCGTAACTCAGATCCCTATGCCAGAGCGAACGTGCTTGCGTGGAGAAATGACATGAGTCCGGTACCGCCGATCGGTCGGGAAGTCGGGCCGACTAGGCAGCGTGCGCGTTCACACCGCATCCCTTCCGAACTCGAACAGTGGTCAGAACCGAAGAAGAAGTCGAAGTAGAAGAGCCGAACGAAGTAAGGACCTTCGAAGCAGGCAGACCAGCGAAAGATTGCCAGCCCGACCCGGACGGAAAAGGCCCCGGGTGTCCACTTCCAGGAATTGCCGGAAAAGCACAAAGGGTGAAGGGCCAGCGGCCCGAAAGCCTCGCGCGTCTTAAGCTTGTGCACGGACGGCAAAGCAGATTGACGTCCCAACCGTGTCCGTCCCGCCACCGCCCCGGTGAATGTCGATCATGTGCCGGGGCGGAGCCATGTCACGCCGCAACACGCACAGCCCCGAACTCCGTTGCCGTCTTGAGGGCATGGCACCCTCGGCACAGGACTTGCACGTTGCCCGCAGTGTCCGTCCCACCCATCGCGAGGGGCCGCACATGGTCCACGTCCACCGCATCCGCGGGGAAGTCACCCAAGCACCAGTCACACCACGCATGACCGCGCTCCTGTATCCGTCTGCGGAGCCGCGCCGCCGCATCATGCCGCTTCGCACGACGCCTACCGCGTGAACGACGTGAGCGCACCGAGGAACGCGCCTGGTACTGCGCATCGTGAACGTCGCAGCGTCCACGCCGAGTTGCCGCCTCACTGCACTCAACACACGGGGTCATGAGTCACCGCCTGGTCGTCGTTGTTGTGGAGTGCCCGCCCCCGGACTCGAACCGGGGAACTCTGCGGATTGCTTCCGGATCTCCCTTGCGGGGCCGGTACCGCGCACCTCTACCTGTTGGGTCAGCGGGCATGCGATGCCCGAGCCGGCGAGGACCGGTCCGGGACGCTGTGGGGGCCGTACGGGCTTCCAACCCCGTTCGGCACACTCGCTAGGCGAGTGGGTTACTGATGGGCGGTACGGCCCCCGCGCGCTGCCTCACGACCCCTGCGGCCACCCCTTACGGGTGCGTGGTGCACGGACAGCGCTACGACCGAGAGCGGACACTCAGACCGCCGTGTGTCCCCCTGTAGGGCGGGTGCGCGGTAATCCCGCTCTCGGTATTGATAGGGAGCGGACCTTGCCTGACCGGATTCCCCGGGGCTGGTTCCCTTCCTGGTATTGATAGGGAGCGGACCTTGCCTACCGCCCTGAGTGACCGTGCTGTGGCGCGGTCGTCCCCGAGGGCGAGCAGCGGAAAGCCCCGACGGTCCGTGAGGGACTGCCGGGGCTCTGCGCGGCTAGCTGTACTGCACCGCATACAACCGGGTGACCTAGCCGCGAGCGGCACCCTAGCGGGCGCAGGATGCTCGCCGAGGGGCAGGGGCCGACCGGTGGCGGAGTGCCGTTTGAGACGCCGTTCTCTCCTTCTATGTATTTTTTCTATGCGTTTCAAAAAAGTGGTGTAAACCGTCACTCCATCACCACCCTGCACCCCGCTGTTGGGCCGGTCGGCCCGAGGACGAGCGAGGACGGCTCGGGGCAGCCGAGAGCCCCGGCAGGCGACGGGTGCCCGCCGGGACTGGCTCGGCCCTACGGCGCCGCTATGCGGCGACCAGTTCCCGCACGGTCTCGGCAGGGGCGGGCTCGGCGAGGCGGGCGGCACTGCCCGGGGCCGGGGGCGCGTCCTTCCGCTCCTCGGCTTCCATGTCTCCCGCGGTGGCCGCAAGCTCGGCAATGGCAGGGTCCAACTCCCCGGTGATAGCGAACTCAACGCGGCGCACATCGAGCCGTCGCCATCCGCCCTTGCCACCGGGCTTGACCATCAGGCGTGCTCCCGCGGTGATGAGCATGGCGCGGCGCTCTGTGGTGTCGCCCTCGGTCCAGTCGTCGGCGTAGGTGCGTCCGGTGGGGACGACTTCGCGGCGGGGTTCGCGCTTCTCGCGGGATTCCAGCTCTGCCAGACGTGTGTCCAGGGCGTCCGCGCGGCGCTGCCACGCTGTCTGAGCGCTCTTGGACTTCTGGCGCCCCTTCTCGTTCTGGTGGTCCTCGAACTCGGCGAGGGTGGCGTCTATCTCGGGTTGCGGGTCGTAGCCGGGTATCTCGATGACGCGGTTGATCTGGATCTTGCCCGCCGCCTTCAGGAACTCGTCGCTCACGTACTCGTCCACCCACTCAGCGCGCACGGTGCAGGGGGCGGGGCAGTAGGTCCCGTACTTGTACGATGAGCACCGGTAGGTACCGCTGGACCGGTTCAGGTACATACGCTCGTCGCATCCGTTGCAGTGCATGACGCGCAGCAACAGGGCGGTGGAGTCCTTGCGCTCGGGCGCCTTCTGTTCGATCGGCTTCGGGGTGAGGAGCGCGGCGGCCTGGTCGAACTCTTCGCGGGTCAGAATCGGGCTGTCCGTGGCCATGACGGGGTTGCCCGCATCGTCGCGCACGGGCTTGCCGCGGTGCATCTTCCAGCCCATGAGCGCTTCGTTGGTCAGCATCTTCTCGATGGTCTGCGCACGCCACTGCGCGGGCTTCTTCACGGACTCGTCCGTGACCGGGGCGGGCTTCTTCTTGGCGCGCGCCTGGTAGGCCGTCCAGTGCGCCGAGGGGGACAGCACGCCGTCCGCGTTCAGCCCGCGCGCGATCGTGTGCAGCCCTCGGCCGTCCACCAGCTCGGCAATGATCCGCTCAATGATCGTGACCGCGTACGGGTCCGGAACCAGCGTCCAACCAACCCCGCCGTGCTCGGCGGGCATGGGGGCGGGCAGGTAGCCATAGGCGGGCTTGCCGCCACCCCGCCAGCGAAGCGGCATCCTCCGCATGGCTGCCTGAGCCCCGGTGACGCGGTCCTTGATGCTCTGCGACTCGACCTGAGCGGCAAAAGCCAGCATGAGCATCATCAGTTCGCTCATGGGATCCATCGGGTTGCGGAAGTCGAACACGAGCCGACCCCCGCCGATGCCCTCGGCGAACACGATCAGCTTGCGGTGCTCGCGGGCCCACTTGGCAAGCTCGTGCATGTCGCCCATGTCCCGGATGGCCCGGTCGAAGCGCCAGAACACCAGGGCATCAAACGCATCCGGGCGCTTCAGCCATCCGCCGAGCTGCGGACGGTCGAAGGGGCCGACCAGGGACGCGGACACGTCCAGGTCGACCGCTTCACGCAGGGCAGCACCCTCGCCGAAGGTGATGCCGAGGGCTGCCGCCGCTGCGTCGTCGGCCTCGCGCTGCCGCTCCGGGCTGGTGGTCTCGTCGGTGCGGACGGACAGGCGGATGCAGCGGACGCCCCGCAGGGTCTCGGTAGGCAGATCCTTTACAGGTGTGGTGGGGTTCTCCATGCTCTCTGTGGAGAGCGAACCTTGCCGCGCGTCCCTGACCTGCGTGGATACCGCCATGACCCGATCACTCCAGAAGTGTCACTCTGGAACATCGGGAAGGGGCGGGCCTGGGGCGCCCCCCGCGAGGGCATCAGGGCAGCACCGCGAAGCCGTCCAGTTCCACGAGGCACTCCTCGTCCCAGAGCCGGACCGCACCGATGACCGCCATGGCGGGATAGTCGCGGCCCGCCAACCGCTTCCAGATCGCCCCCAGTTCGCGGGCGTGCGCGCGGTAGTCGGCGACGTCCGTGGCGTAGACGGTGACGCGGGCGAGGTCCGCGGGGGTGCCGCCCGCCGCGCGCAGGGCGGCGAGGAGGTTGCCGAGGGCCTGCTCGAACTGCTCGGGCAGCGTGGCCCCGGTGACCTTGCCGTCGGCGTCCAGGGCCGTCTGCCCGGCGAGGAAGACGACGCGGCCGCCGGTCGCCACGACGGCGTGGCTGAAGCCGGTGGCCGGGGAGAGGCCGGCGGGGTTCAGACGGTCGAGGCTCACGCGGTCTCCTTCGGGGCGGGGGCGGGGGCGGACGCGTACAACTGCTTGGCGATGACGGCGCGCTGGACCTCGCTCGCGCCCTCGTAGATGCGCGGCGCCCGCACCTCGCGGTAGAGGTGTTCGAGCAGGTGCCCGTGCTGGAGGGCGCGGGCGCCGTGCAGCTGGACGGCGGTGTCGACGACGTACTGGGCGGTCTCCGTGGCGAAGAGCTTCGCCATCGCCGCGCGGCCCGCGATGCCGGGCTCCTCGCGGTCGTGCGCAGCGGCGGCCGCGTACACCAGGAGCCGCGCGGCCTCGGTGCGCGTGGCCATCTCCGCGACCTGGTGGGACACCGCCTGGAGGTCCTTCAGCTTGCCGCCGAACGCGTCCCGCCGCGCGGTGTGCGCGAGGGTCGCGTCGAGCGCGGCCTGGGCCATGCCGACCGCGAAGGCGCCGACGCTCGGGCGGAAGCGGTTGAGGGTCGTCATGGCGACGCCGAAGCCCCGGTCGGCCTCGCCCAGGAGGTCGTCCGTGCTCACGCGGACGCCGTCGAAGGCGAGGGTGCCGATGGGGTGCGGGGAGAGCATGGCGAGCGGGGCGCCGCTCAGGCCCGGACGGTCGGCGGGCACCAGGAAGGCGGTCACGCCGCGGGCGCCCGCGTCCGGTGTGGTGCGGGCGAAGACGGTGTAGAAGTCGGCCTCGGGCGCGTTGGAGATCCAGGCCTTCTCGCCGGTCAGGCGCCAGGCGCCGGCCGTGCCGGGCTCGGGCTCGGCGCGCAGCGCGAGGGCCGCGGCGTCGGAGCCCGCGCCCGGCTCGGACAGGGCGAAGGCGGCGACGGCGCGGCCCTCGCGCGCGCCCGGCAGCCAGTGCTCGCGCAGCCGCGCCGAGCCGTAGGCGTGCACGGGGTAGGCGCCCAGGCCCTGGAGGGCGTACGCGGTCTCGGCCTCCGTGCAGCCGCGGGCGAGCGACTCCCGGGTCAGGCACAGGTCGAGGGCCCCGGCGGTGAACAGCCCGTCGAGCAGGCCGAGTTCACCGAGGGCCTCGGTGAGCGGACGGTTCACGCGCCCCGGCTCGCCCTTCTCCGCGAGGGGGCGGAGCCGGGTCTCGGCCAGCTCCCGCAGCCGGTCACGCCGAGCGGTCTGCTCCGGGCCGAGCGAAAATTGCGGAAACGCCTGCGAAGGCGGCGAACCCGGCATATCCGGTGAAGGTGACACAGTCGGCACGTCGGTCATCTCGGGCCTCCCCTGGCGCGGGGCGCGGTGCCGCGCCCCGGAGTCTTATCGCGCAGTGTTGACTGCCGTCACCAACACGATACGCTCGTTGGGCGAGCCCATCACTACGCCCGACGGCAAAGGTGGCGAGGCGCCATGCGGACCACAGGGGCAACCTACGGCGACAGCGGCGCCGCGCCCACCGGACACGTCGACACCTTCGCGCGCGAGCACCTCCCCCCGCGCGACCAGTGGCCCGCGCTGGTGCGCGACCGGCCCGAGCTGCACTATCCCGACCGGCTCAACTGCGGCGCCGAGCTCCTGGACGCCTCGGCCCGGCGGTACGGCAGCGACCGGCCCGCCTTCATCGCCGGCGACGGCACCGCGTGGTCGTACGGCGAACTCCAGGACCGCGTGGACCGGATCGCGCACGTCCTGACCGCCGAGCTCGGCGTGGTGCCCGGCAACCGCGTGCTCCTGCGCGGCGCCACCTCGCCCTGGCTCGCCGCCTGCTGGCTCGCCGTGATGAAGGCGGGCGCGGTCGCGGTGACCGTCCTCGCCCAGCAGCGCGCGCAGGAGCTGGCCACGATGTGCGAGATCGCGCAGGTCTCGCACGCGCTGTGCGACGCCCGCGCGGTCGACGACCTGATCAAGGCCGGGGTGCCGGGCCTGCGCGTGACGACGTACGGCGGCGAGGGCCCCGACGACCTCCTGGCCCGCGCGGCGGCCCGCCCGCCCGAGCCGTACGCGGCGGTGGACACGGCGGCCGACGACGTGGCGCTCATCGCCTTCACGTCCGGCACGACGGGACGGCCCAAGGGCTGCATGCACTTCCACCGGGACGTGCTCGCGATCGCCGACACCTTCGCGCGCCACGTCCTGAAGGCTCGCTGGGACGACGTGTTCGCGGGCAGCCCGCCGCTCGGCTTCACCTTCGGCCTGGGCGGCCTCGTCATCTTCCCGCTGCGCGTCGGCGCGGCCTCCGTACTGCTCGAACAGGCGGGCCCGAAGCAGCTGTTGCCCGCGATCGCCGCGCACCGGGTGAGCGTGCTGTTCACCGCGCCGACGGCCTACCGGGCGATGCTCGACGCGCTCGACGCACCCGAAGGGGACGCCGCCCCCGACGTGTCGTCGCTGCGCCGGTGCGTCTCGGCGGGCGAGAACCTGCCCGCCGCGACCTGGCAGGCCTGGCACGAGCGCACGGGCCTGCGCATCATCAACGGCATCGGCGCGACGGAGCTGCTGCACATCTTCATCTCCGCCGCCGACGAGGCGATCCGCCCCGGCACCACGGGCCTGCCCGTGCCCGGGTGGCACGCGCGCGTGGTCGACGCCTCCGGCGCGCCCGTGCCGGACGGCGAGCCGGGCCTGCTCGCGGTGCGCGGCCCGGTCGGCTGCCGCTACCTCGCCGACCCCCGGCAGCACGACTACGTCCGGCACGGCTGGAACGTCACCGGCGACACCTACGTCCGCGACGCCGACGGCTACTTCCGCTATGTGGCGCGCGCGGACGACATGATCATCTCGGCCGGGTACAACATCGCGGGCCCCGAGGTCGAGGAGGCCCTGCTGCGCCACCCGGACGTGGTGGAGACCGCCGTCGTCGGCCGCCCCGACGAGCGGCGCGGGCAGATCGCCGTCGCGTACGTGGTGCTGCGCGAGGGCGCGACCCCCGACGCCGAGCGCCTGCGCGCGTTCGTCAAGGCGGAGCTGGTGCCCTACAAGTGCCCGCGCGCCGTGGAGTTCCTCGACGCCCTCCCGCGGACGGCCACGGGCAAGCTGCAACGCTTCCGCCTGCGGGAACCGGGCGCGGCGCCCGGCGCGGAAGATCCACTCGTGGAACCGGGGCCCCCGCCCGGGGCCTAGAGTGATCACGTGTCCGAGCAACACGCCCCCAGGTCCCTGATCGTCACGTTCTACGGCGCGTACGGCCGGGCGGCCCCCGGCCCCGTCGCGGTCGCCGAACTCGTCCGCCTCCTCGCGCCGGTGGGCGTGGACGCGCCGTCCGTCCGCTCCTCGGTGTCCCGCCTCAAGCGGCGCGGGCTCCTCGTGCCCGCGCGCACGTCCGGCGGAGCCGCGGGGTACGAGCTGTCCGCGGAGGCGCGGCAGCTCCTCGACGACGGCGACCGGCGCATCTACCCGGCCGCGGGCGGACACCGCGACGGCGGCTGGGTGCTCGCCGTGTTCTCCGTCCCGGAGGCGGAGCGCAACAAGCGGCACGTGCTGCGCTCGCGCCTGGCGGGCCTCGGCTTCGGCACGGCCGCGCCGGGCGTCTGGATCGCCCCCGCCCGCCTCCACGACGAGACCCGGCACACCCTGGAGCGCCTCGGCCTCACGGCGTACGTCGACCTCTTCCGGGGCGAGCACCTGGGCTTCACCCCCACCGCCGAGGCGGTGGCGCGCTGGTGGGACCTCTCCGCCATCGCCAAGGAGCACGAGGCCTTCCTCGACCGCCACGGCCCGGTCCTGCGCGCCTGGCACGCCCGCCCCGACACGCCCCCGGAACAGGCCTACCGCGACTACCTCCTGGCCCTCGACACCTGGCGCCACCTCCCCTACGTCGACCCGGGCCTGCCCCCGGAACTCCTCCCGGCGTACTGGCCGGGCACCCGCTCGGCGGAGGTCTTCCAGGGCCTGCACGACCGCCTCCACCGGGCGGGCTCGGAGTTCGTGCTCAGAGGCTGAGCCGCGGCTTCGGGGCGTCCGTGCGGCCCGTCTGGGGGCGGCGGCTGCCGGCCCGGTAGGGGTGCGGCCAGGGGGCGGCGGGGCCCTGGTAGTCCTGCTCGGCGGCCGCGTGCAGGGTCCAGTGGGGGTCGTACAGGTGCGGGCGGGCCAGGGCGCAGAGGTCGGTGCGGCCCGCGAGGAGCAGGGAGTTGACGTCGTCCCAGGACGAGATGGCCCCGACCGCGATCACGGGGACGCCGGTCTCGTTGCGGATGCGGTCCGCGTACGGCGTCTGGTACGAGCGGCCGTAGGCGGGGGCGTCGTCGGAGACCACCTGGCCCGTGGAGACGTCGATCGCGTCGGCGCCGTGGGCCGCGAAGGCGCGGGCGAGCGCCACGGCGTCGTCGGCCGTGGTGCCGCCCTCGGCCCAGTCCGTGGCGGAGACGCGGACCGTCATCGGCCGGTCGGCGGGCCACGCCTCGCGCACCGCGTCGAAGACCTCCAGGGGGAAGCGCAGCCGGGCCTCCAGGGAGCCGCCGTACGCGTCCGTGCGGCGGTTGGTGAGCGGGGACAGGAAGCCGGAGAGCAAGTAGCCGTGCGCGCAGTGGAGTTCCAGGAGGTCGAAGCCGCAGCGCGCCGCCCGCCGGGCCGCGGCGACGAACTCCTCGCGCAGCGCGGGCAATTCGTCGGCCCGCAGGGCGTGCGGGATCTGACTGCGCGAGGTGTACGGCAGCGCGGACGGGGCCACCAGGGGCCAGTTGCCCTCCTCCAGGGGCTCGTCGATGCCCTCCCACATGAGCTTGGTGGAGCCCTTGCGGCCCGCGTGGCCCAGCTGGACCCCGAAGGCGGTGCCGGGCGACTGGTCGTGCACGAAGTCCGCGATGCGCGCCCAGGCGTCGGCCTGCTCGTCGGTGTAGAGCCCGGCGCAGCCGGGGGTGATGCGGCCGCGCTCGCTCACGCACACCATCTCGGTCATGACGAGGCCCGCCCCGCCGAGGGCCCGCGCGCCCAGGTGGACCAGGTGGAAGTCGCCGGGGACGCCGTCCTGCGCGGAGTACATGTCCATCGGGGAGACGACGACGCGGTTGCGCAGGGTGAGGCCGCCGAGGGTGAAGGGGGTGAACATGGGCGGTGTGCCCTCGGGGCAGCCGAAGTCCCGCTCCACCGCCGCCGTGAACCGCTCGTCGCGCAGGCGCAGGTTGTCGTGGGTGACGCGGCGGCTGCGGGTGAGCAGGTTGAAGGCGAACTGCCTCGGCGGCTGGCCGAGGTAGAGCGGAAGCTCCTCGAACCACTGGAGGCTGGCCTGCGCGGCGCGCTGTGTGGACGCCACGACCGGGCGGCGCTCGGCCTCGTACGCCGCGAGCGCGCGCGGGACGTCCGGCTGCTCCTGGAGGCAGGCCGCGAGGGCGAGCGCGTCCTCGACGGCGAGCTTCGTCCCGGAGCCGATGGAGAAGTGCGCGGTGTGCGCCGCGTCGCCGAGCAGCACCGTGTTGCCGTGCGACCAGCGGTCGTTGACGACCGTACGGAAGGTCAGCCAGGAGGAGTTGTTCGAGCGCAGGCCGCGGCCGTGCAGGGCGTCCGCGAAGACCTTCGCGCAGCGGTCGATCGACTCGGCGGCATCGGCGTCGGCGAAGCCCGCCGCCCGCCAGACCTCCTCGCGCATCTCGACGATCACGGTGGACTCGTCCGCCGAGAACGGATAGCCGTGCAGCTGCATCACGCCGTGCTCGGTCTCGGCGATCTCGAAGCGGAACGCGTCGAAGGCGAAGTCGGCGGCCAGCCAGATGTAGCGGCAGCGGTGGCTGGTGACGGCGGTCCTGAAGACGTCCGCGTGCGCCTCGCGGGTCAGGCTGTGCACCCCGTCCGCCGCGACCACCAGGTCGTAGGCCGTCGCCAGCTCGGCCGCGGGCGGGGCCTCGGTGCGGAAGCGGAGGTCCACGCCCAGGTCGCGGCAGCGCTCGTGCAGCACGGCGAGCAGGCTCCGGCGGCCGAGCGCCGCGAAGCCGTGGCCGCCGGAGGTGTGCCGGGTGCCGCGGTGCACGATGTCGATGTCGTCCCAGCGCACGAAGCGCTCCCGCAGGGCCGCGTAGACCACGGGGTCGGCGTGCTCGATGCCGCCGAGCGTCTCGTCGGAGAGGACCACGCCGAAGCCGAAGGTGTCGTCCGGGGCGTTCCGCTCCCAGACCGTGACCTCGCGCGCCGGGTCGAGGCGCTTGAGCAGGGCGGCGGCGTACAGGCCGCCGGGGCCGCCCCCGATGACGGCGACGCGGCGCACGGCGGAGGGCGCGGAGGCCGGGGTCGGCGCGGAGGCCATGGTCACCGCCCCCGCCACTTCGGGGCGCGCTTCGCGGTGAAGGCCGCGTGGAACTCGGCGTAGTCCTCGCCGTTCATGAGGAGCGCCTGGGTGGCCGCGTCCAGCTCCACGGAGGCCGCGAGCGGCATGTCGAGCTCCGCGGTGAGCAGGGCCTTGGTCTGCGCGTACGCCAGGGCCGGGCCCTCGGCCAGGCGGCGGGCGAGGGCGGCGGCGGCCTCGTCGGCCCTGCCCTCGTCGGTCAGCTCGCTGAGCAGGCCGATCCGCTCGGCCTCGGGGGCGCGCACCGGTTCGCCGAGCATCAGCAGCCGGGTGGCGTGCCCGAGCCCGACGACGCGCGGCAGCAGATACGCGGCGCCCATGTCGCCGCCGGACAGGCCGACCCTGGTGAACAGGAACGCGAACCGCGCCGACGGATCCGCGACCCGGAAGTCCGCGGCGAGCGCGAGGACCGCGCCCGCGCCCGCGGCCACCCCGTGCACGGCGGCGACCACGGGGAAGGGGCATTCGCGCAGCGCCCGCACGACCTGGCCGGTCATGCGGTTGAAGTCGAGCAGCTGGGCGGTGTCCATGGCGAGCGTGGCGCCGATGATCTCGTCCACGTCGCCGCCCGAGCAGAAGCCGCGGCCCTCGCCCGCGAGCACGAGGGCGCGTACGGACCGCGTGCGGGACAGCTCGGCGAGCAGGTCGCGCAGATCGGCGTACGCGCCGAAGGTGAGCGCGTTGAGCTTGTCGGGACGGGCGAGCGTGACGGTGGCGACGCCCTCGTCGACGGTCAGGCGCAGATGCTCCCACTCGGGGGTGCGGGCTGCGGAGCCGGTGAAGGGACTCATGACGTGCGGCCTCCTCGGCGGAGTGCGACGGGGCTTCCCTCTTCGAAGTTATCACCGTTCCATGACTGTCGTCACGAGTACGCGATATCAGCCGTGCGGAACGGGTCGCGCCAGGGGTGTCGGTGGTCCCGGGGCGGCCCGACCAAGGACCCTGTCGCCACTCCGCTTAGGATTCGTACGGTTGAAGGCAGGACCGCACCGGACCACCTGCTCGCCGAACGGACCCGCACTTGCCCGAGCCGCACTCCCCCGCAAGCTGGCGCATCGCGCTGCCGCACACGGTGGCCGCCGTGCCGATCGCGCGCGCCCTGGTCCGCACGGCACTCATCGACATCGGCTCCACGGCGGACACCGACACGGCCGAGCTGCTCACGGCGGAGCTGGTGGCCAACGCGGTGGAGCACGCGCCGGGGCACGCGCCGATAGAGCTGCTCATCGAGCTGCTGCCGACGCAGTGCCAGGTGGAGGTCCGGGACTCCAACCCCACCCCGCCCGGGGACCTCTCCGCCCCCGGCCCCGGCTGCGAGCCGGACCCCTGGCAGGAGCACGGCCGCGGCCTGCTCCTGATCCGCACCCTCAGCACGGCCTGCGGCCACCGCCCGACGGAGTCGGGCAAGGCGGTGTGGTTCACCCTGTCGGCCAGGCCCTAGCGGCGGCTCAGGCCAGCGTCGCCACGAGTACGGCCTTGATCGTGTGGAGGCGGTTCTCCGACTCGTCGAAGACGACCGAGTGGGGGGACTCGAAGACCTCGTCGCTGACCTCCAGCCAGCTCAGCCCGTGCCGCTCGCACAGCGCCCGCCCCAGCGTCGTGTCCAGGTCGTGGAAGGCCGGAAGGCAGTGCAGGAACCGCACGTCCGCGTTGCCGGTGGCGCGCAGGACGTCCATCGTCACGGCGTACGGCGCGAGGGCCCGGATGCGCTCGTCCCAGACCTCCGCGGGCTCCCCCATGGACAGCCAGACGTCGGTGGCGACGAAGTCCGCGCCCGCGACGCCCTCGGCGACCTCCTCGGTGAGCGTGATCCGGGCGCCGCTGGCCTCGGCGAGGCCCCGCGCCCGGGCGACCACGTGCTCGGCGGGCCAGTAGGCCCGGGGCGCCACGATCCGCACGTCCATGCCGAGCAGGGCGCCGGTGACCAGGTAGGAGTTGCCCATGTTGAAGCGGGCGTCGCCGAGGTAGGCGTACGCGATCCGCTCCAGGGGCTTGGCGCAGTGCTCGGTCATCGTGAGGACGTCGGCGAGCATCTGCGTGGGGTGCCAGTCGTCGGTCAGGCCGTTGTAGACGGGCACGCCCGCGTGGGCGGCGAGCGTCTCGGCCGTCGCCTGGGCGTCGCCCCGGTACTGGATCGCGTCGAACATCCGGCCGAGGACGCGGGCGGTGTCCTTCGCGGACTCCTTCTGCCCGATGTGCGAGGCCGAGGGGTCCATGTACGTCGTGGCCGCGCCCTGGTCGGCGGCGGCCACCTCGAAGGCGCAGCGCGTGCGCGTCGAGGCCTTCTCGAAGACCAGGGCGACGTTCTTGCCGCTCAGCCGCCGCTGCTCGCGCCCCTCGCGCTTGGCGGCCTTCAGCTCCGCGGCCAGCGCGAGCAGACCTCGGAACTCCTCGGCGGTGAAGTCCACCTCCTTGAGGAAGTGGCGGCCGGTGAGGTCGAGGCTGGTCGGGCCGTTCGCCATGGGGGCGCTCCTGGGGTGCGGATACGTGATGTTGGAAGTCTATACGACTGACCACAAATGTATGCACCCCCCTTCTCGGGGCCCTCCCGGGGCGCCCCGCCGGCTCCCGGCCCGCCCCGCTCAGCCGCCGACCGGGTCGCGCTCCACCGGGCAGCTCATGCAGCGCGGCCCGCCCCGGCCCCGGCCCAGCTCGCTGCCCGGGATCTCTATCACCTCGATGCCCTGCTTGCGCAGATACGTGTTGGTCGTCGCGTTCCGCTCGTAGGCGACGACGACGCCCGGCTCGACCGCGAGGACGTTGCAGCCGTCGTCCCACTGCTCGCGCTCGGCCGCGTGCACGTCCTGCGTGGCGGTCAGGACCCGGACGCGGTCCAGGCCGAGGGCCGCCGCGATCGCCCGGTGCATGTGCTCCGGCGGATGGTCGGTGACCTTCAGCTCGCGCTCGTCGACTCCCGGCTCGATGGTGTACGAGCGCAGCATGCCGAGCCCCGCGTACTGCGTGAACGTGTCCCCGTCGACCATCGTCATGACCGTGTCCAGGTGCATGAAGGCCCGGCGCTTGGGCATGTCGAGCGCCACGATCGTGCGCGCCGAGCCGGCCGCGAACAGCTTGTGCGCGAGCATCTCGACGGCCTGCGGCTTGGTGCGCTCGCTCATGCCGATGAGCACCGCGCCGTTGCCGATCACCAGGACGTCGCCGCCCTCGATGGTGGACGGGTAGTCGGCCTGCCCCTGCGACCAGACGTGGCCGACCTGGCCGTGGAAGAGCGGGTGGTGCTGGTAGATCGCCTCGAAGTGGACGGTCTCGCGCTGCCGCGCGGGCCAGCGCATCGCGTTGATCGACACGCCGTCGTAGATCCACGCGGAGGTGTCGCGCGTGAACAGGTGGTTGGGCAGCGGGCCGAGCAGGAAGTCGTCCAGGTCCATGCAGTGGAAGCGCACGGACGTGGGCTCCGGGTGCCGTTCCAGGTACTCCCGCTTCGTCATGCCGCCGACGAGGGCCTCCGCGAGCTCGCCGGACGGCAGCGCCTCGAAGGCGGCGCGCAGGTGGTCGGTGGCGAGCGGACCGTACTCCTTCTCGTCGAAGACGCGGTCCAGGACGAGCTGCCGGGCCGCGGGCACGTTCAGCACCTCGGTGAGCAGGTCACCGAAGAGATGGACCGTCACCCCCCGGTCGCGCAGGACGTCGGCGAAGCCGTCGTGCTCCTGTCTCGCCCGCCGCACCCACAGGACGTCGTCGAAGAGCAACGCGTCCTTGTTGGTGGGGGTCAGGCGCTTCAGCTCCAGGTCCGGGCGGTGCAGGATGACGCGGCGCAGCCGCCCGGCCTCGGAGTCGACGTGGAATCCCATGCCCCCATCCTCACCTCTCGACGGCCGGGACACGCGTCGAAGGCGCCCAGAACACGTCCAGAACACGTCACAACGCGCCGCGTTGCCGGTGCCCCGCCGGATGGCCCGCCCGGTGTCCCGCCGGGCAGGACGCCCGGCGGGACAGCGGTGCCGCACCAACCGCGGCAGGTCACAGACGCGGATCCACCGGTTCCGATTCCAGCGCGAGCACCGCGAACACCGCCTCGTGGACCCGCCACAGCGGCTCACCCGCCGCGAGCCGGTCGAGGGCCTCGACGCCGAGCGCGTACTCCCGGATCGCGAGCGAGCGCTTGTGGCCGAGGACGCGGCCGCGCAGCTTCGCGAGGTTCTCCGGGCGCGTGTACTCCGGCCCGTAGATGATCCGCAGGTACTCCCGGCCCCGGCACTTGATGCCCGGCTGGACCAGACGGCCCCGGCCGTCGCGGACCAGGGCGCCGACCGGCTTGACGACCATGCCCTCGCCGCCGCGCCCGGTCATCTCCAGCCACCAGTCGACGCCCGCGCGCACCGACTCCTCGTCGCCCGTGTCCACGTACAGGCGGCGCGTGGTGCGCAGCAGGCCCGAGCCGTCGTGCTCCACCATGCGGTCGATCAGGGCCAGTTGCTCGTCGTGCGGCAGCGCGGCCAGGCTCCGGCCCTGGACGGCGAGGATCTGGAACGGCGCCAGGTGCACGCCGTCGAGCCCGTCGGTCGGCCAGCAGTAGCGGCGGTAGGCGTCGGTGAACGCGGCCGCGTCCGCCGCCCGTTCGCGCTGCGCGTCCAGCAGGTCGCCGACGTCGACACCGCGCCCGACGGCCGCCTCCAGGGCGTTCAGGGCGTCCGGGAAGGCCGCCCCGGACGCGGCGCCCACGGCGGCGTACTGGGTGCGCAGCAGGCCCGTGGCCTTCAGCGACCAGGGCAGCAGCTCGGCGTCGAGCAGCAGCCAGTCGGTGTCCAGCTCCGCCCACAGACCGGCCGCGCCCACGGCGGCCCGCAGCCGGTCGAGGACCTCCTCGGTCATCGCCGGGTCGTCGAAGAAGGGGCGCCCGGTGCGGGTGTAGAGCGAGCCCGTCGGCCCGTCCACGCCGAACCGCTCGCGCGCGGCCGCCGCGTCCTTGCAGACCAGGACCACGGCGCGGGAGCCCATGTGCTTCTCCTCGCACACCACCCGCGCGACCCCGTCCGCCGCGTACTGCGCGAACGCCTCGGCGGGGTGCTCCAAGTAGCCCTCGCGCTGCGAGGTCGCCGTGGGCGCCATCGTCGGCGGCAGATACGGCACCAGGCGCGGGTCGGCCGCGAAGCGGCTCATGACCTCCAGGGCCGCCGCGGCGTTCTCCTCGCGCACGGTCACGCGTCCGGCGTTGCGGGTCTCCACGGCCCTGCGGCCGTGCACGTCGCCGAGGTCGAGGGGGCGCCCGTCGTGTCCGCCGGGCGCGTCGGTGCGCAGCGGCCGCACCGGTTCGTACCAGACCTTCTCAGCCGGTACGTCGACCAGTTCGCGCTCGGGCCAGCGCAGGGCGGTGAGCTTGCCGCCGAAGACCGCGCCGGTGTCCAGGCAGATGGTGTTGTTCAGCCAGGTCGCCGTCGGCACGGGCGTGTGGCCGTACACGACGGCCGCCCGGCCGCGGTACTCCTCGGCCCACGGGTAGCGCACGGGCAGGCCGAACTCGTCGGTCTCGCCCGTCGTGTCGCCGTACAGCGCGTGCGAGCGGACCCGGCCCGAGGTGCGGCCGTGGTACTTCTCGGGCAGCCCGGCGTGGCAGACGACGAGCCTGCCGCCGTCCAGGACGTAGTGGCTGACGAGTCCGTCCACGAACTCCCGCACCCGGGTACGGAACTCCTCGCTCTCGCCGTCCAGCTGCGCGATCGTCTCCGCGAGGCCGTGCGTGTGCTGGACCTTGCGGCCCTTGAGGTGGCGGCCGAGCTTGTTCTCGTGATTGCCGGGCACGCACAGGGCGCTGCCCGCGGCGACCATGGACATGACGCGGCGCAGGACGCCCGGTGTGTCCGGGCCGCGGTCGACGAGGTCGCCGACGAAGACGGCCGTGCGGCCCTCGGGGTGGACGCCGTCGACGTAGCCGAGCCGGGTCAGCAGGGACTCCAGCTCGCTCGCGCAGCCGTGGACGTCGCCGACGATGTCGAACGGGCCGGTGAGGTGGGTGAGGTCGTTGAAGCGCCGCTCGGTGACGACCTCGGCCGCCTCGGCCTCCTCGGCGCCCCTGAGGACGTGCACCTTGCGGAAGCCCTCGCGCTCCAAGTGCCGCAGCGAGCGCCTGAGTTCGCGGGTGTGCCGCTGGATGACGCGGCGCGGCAGGTCGGCGCGGTCGGTCCGGGACGCGTTGCGCGCGGCGCACACCTCCTCGGGCACGTCGAGCACGATGGCGATGGGCAGCACGTCGTGCCGTCTGGCCAGCTCGACCAGCTGCTTACGGCTCTCGCTCTGCACGTTGGTGGCGTCGACGACGGTGCGGCGGCCCGCGGCGAGGCGCTTGCCCGCGATGTAGTGCAGCACGTCGAAGGCGTCGCGGCTCGCGCTCTGGTCGTTCTCGTCATCGGCGACGAGGCCGCGGCAGAAGTCCGACGAGATCACCTCGGTCGGCTTGAAGTGCCGCCGCGCGAACGTCGACTTGCCGGAGCCCGACGCGCCGATGAGCACAACGAGGGAGAGGTCGGTGACGGAGAGGGTCCTGGTCATGCCGCCGTCACCTCCTGGGTGCGGTCGCCGCTGTGGCCCGCGGGCCGATCGCCCCGGGTGAACACCGCCATCTGCGTGGGCGGCCCCACCTCGGGGTCGTCCGGCCCGACGGGCGTGAACGCGACCTCGTAGCCGTGCTGCCCGGCGACGGACTCCGCCCACTGCCGGAACTCGGCGCGGGTCCACTCGAAGCGGTGGTCGCCGTGGCGGACGTGGCCCGCCGGAAGGGATTCCCAGCGCACGTTGTACTCCACGTTCGGCGTGGTCACCAGGACGGTGCGGGGGCGGGCCGAGCCGAACACCGCGTACTCCAGGGCGGGCAGCCGCTCCAGGTCGACGTGCTCGACGACCTCGCTGAGCACGGCCGCGTCGTACCCCTTCAGGCGCTTGTCCGTGTACGCCAGGGAGCCCTGGAACAGCTCCACGCGCTCGGCCCGGCGCTCGCCCATGCGCTCCAGCTTCAGCCGCCGCGCCGCCACGGTGAGCGCGCGCATCGACACGTCGACGCCCACGACCTTGGTGAACCGCACGTCCTTGAGCAGGGCCTGCACCAGCTGGCCCTGCCCGCAGCCGAGGTCGAGCACCCGGGCCGCGCCCGCGTCCTCGAGGGCCGCGAGGATCGCCTCGCGGCGCCGCACGGCGAGGGGCACCGGCTGCTCCTCGGTGTCGACGTCCTCGTTCACGGCGTTGTCGATCTCCGTGACGTCGCGGTCGTCCGCGTCGGCGAGCCGCACCAGCTCCAGGCGCTCCATCGCCTCGCGCGTGAGCGACCAGCGACGGGACAGATAGCGGCTGGTGATCAGCTTCTGCTCCGGGTGCTCCGCGAGCCAGCCCTCACCGGCGCGCAGGAGCTTGTCGACCTCGTCGGCCGAGACCCAGTAGTGCTTGGCGTCGTCGAGCACCGGAAGCAGCACGTACAGGTGGCGCAGCGCCTCGCTCAGCCTGAGCGTGCCGTCCGGCGCGTCCAGGACGAGGCGCACGTACCGCGAGTCGCCCCACTGCGGGAAGCGCTCGTCCAGCGGCACCGGCTCGGCGCGCACCGTCCAGCCCAGCGGCTCGAACAGGGCGCGCACCAGGCCGGGCCCGCCGCGCGCGGGCAGCGCGGGCACCTCCACGCGCAGCGGAAGGGGCTGCCCCGGGCGCTCGGGCAGGGCCTTGCACACGCCGCGCAGGGCGCTGGAGAACACCGTGCTGAGCGCCACGGCGAGCAGCGAAGAGGCGGCGTACGGACGGTCGTTCACATACTGCCCGAGGGCCGCGTCCGGCGCGCCGCCGCGGCCCTTGCCCCGCCGCACGAGCGCCAGTGGATCCACTTCGAGCAGCAGCGCCGCCGTGCAGCGCTCGTCGCTCGCCTCGGGGTAGAAGACGTGCGCGCGCCCGTAGGACGTGGAGAACGCCTGTGCCTTGCCGGGATGCTTGTGCAGCAGGAACCCGAGGTCGGTCGCGGGGCGTTCGGGGCTGCCGGTCGTGCTGATCGTCAGGAACACGGTGGGTCTGCCTTGGTATCGGCTCGGATCGGACGGGCGCGCGTGGGCGATCACGGCTGGGTCCTTCCCCGGCCCTCGTGTCCGTGCGTGTGCGCCGTCCGCGGTCAGCTCGCCGGTACGGCGCCCTCCCCCGGCGCGTCCGCCCAAACGTACCTCGAACAGCGCGAACGCACGCGGGCATTTCGGTGCGGCCGCTCCCGGTCCGGGGCCCACGGGCCCGGCGGGGTCAGCCGCGTCCGCTGCGGACCCGCTTGACCTCGCGGTCGACGGCCCAGGCGTCGGCGACCGGGCCGATGTGGCCGAGCTTGTCGGGGTTGACGACCGAGCGGATGGTCTGGATCCGCCCGTCGAGCACGTCGAGGGACAGGGTGTGCAGGACCTTGCCGTCGCGGTCGCGGACGACGGCGCCGGGCTGGCCGTTGATCTCGTGCGGCTCGCACGTCACGTCGATCCTGATCAGCCAGGGGAAGACCGTGCCGAGCAGCCGGGCCACGTTCTCCGCGCCCACGACGGCCCTGGCGAGCTGCGGGGCCTTCCCGCCGCCGTCCCCGACGAGCTGGACGTCGGCGGCGAGCAGGTTCTGCAGGCCGCCCACGTCGCCGTCCTTCAGCGCGTCGAAGAACCGCGACGCGAGCACCTGCCGCTCCGCGCGGTCCGCCTCGAACCGCGGCCGTCCGGCCTCCATGTGCTTGCGGGCCCGCACGAGCAGTTGCCGGCACGCGGCCTCCGAGCGGCCCACCGCGGAGGCGACCTCGTCGTACCCGAAGCCGAAGACCTCCCGCAACAGGAAGACCGCCCGCTCCAGCGGGCTGAGCCGCTCCAGGAGCAGCAGCGCCGCCATCGACACCGAGTCGGCCAGCTCCACCGCCCGCGCCGGGTCCTGATACGGGTCGCTGAGCAGCGGCTCGGGGAACCACGGGCCCACGTACTCCTCGCGCCGCACCCGCGCGGAGCGCAGCACGTCGATGGCGATCCGGGTCACCGTGGTGGACAGGAACGCCTTGGCCGAATCGGGCCGGGTCGGCGAGGCGTCGAAGCGCAGCCACGCCTCCTGCACCGCGTCCTCCGCCTCGCTCACGCTGCCCAGGATCCGGTAGGCGATCGAGAACAGCAGCGACCGCAGCTCCTCGAACTCCTCGACCTTGCTCACGCCGACTTCCCTCCCCCGGCCCGGGGCCCGCCGTCGGGCCCCGGGCATGGTGCTGTTGGTGCTCAGTGGAACTGCCCGGGCACGTAGTCGCCCGCGGGCTGCTGGGCGATGATATTCAGCCGGTTGGCCATGTTCATGAAGGAGACGTGCAGGGCGAGGACGGTGAGCTGCTCCTCGTCGTAGTGCTCGGCGGCGCGCGCCCACACCGCGTCGTCGATCCCGCCGGCCCCGTCCGCGACCCGGGTCGCCTCCTCGGCGAACTCCAGGGCGGCGCGCTCCGCCTCGGTGAAGACCGTGGCCTCCCGCCACGCCGCGACCAGGTGCAGGCGCACCGCGCTCTCACCGGCCGCGGCGGCCTCCTTGGTGTGCATGTCGAGGCAGACGGCGCAGCCGTTGATCTGGCTGACGCGCAGCGCCACCAGCTCCTGCGTCGCGGCGGGCAGCGGCGACTCCTTGATCGTCCTGCCCGCCGACATCACGTGCTTGAGCGCCTTCCCGGCGGTCGGGCTGCTGAAGTAGTCCAGTCGCGCGTCCATGGTGTGCTCCTCGGTGGTGGTCCGTGCCTACACCCCTGGAGACGAGGTGGCCCGGACCCCTGTGACATGGACGGATGTGACGTGGGTCTCCCGGCCGCCGGGCGCGGCGGCCGGGGCTACGACAGCTGCGACTGGACCTGCGAGGAGATCAGCTCCAGGTGGTCGAGGTCGGCCAGGTCCAGGCACTGGAGGTAGATCCGGCTCGCGCCGATCTCCGCGTACCGGCCGATCTTGTCGACGACCTCGGCCGGGGAGCCCGCGAGGCCGTTGGCCTTCAGCTCGTCGACCTCGCGGCCGATGACGGCGGCCCGACGGGCGACCTCCGCGTCGTCCTTGCCGACGCAGGCCACCAGGGCGCTGGAGTACACCAGGTCGCCGCCCTTGCGCCCGGCCTGCTCGGCGGCCTCGCGCACGCGCGCGAACTGGCGCTCGCTGTCCTGCACGGAGGCGAAGGGGATGTTGAACTCGTCGGCGTGGCGCGCGGCCAGGCGCGGGGTGCGCACGGCGCCGTGGCCGCCGATGAGGACCGGCACCCTGCGCTGCGCGGGCTTGGGCAGCGCGGGCGAGTCGGTCAGCTGGTAGTACGTGCCGTCGTACGAGAACGTCCGGCCCACGGGCGTGTCCCACAGGCCCGTCACGATCGCCAGCTGCTCCTCGAGGCGGGCGAACTTCTCCTTGGGGAAGGGGATGCCGTACGCCTTGTGCTCCTCCTCGAACCAGCCCGCGCCCAGGCCCAGTTCGACCCGGCCGCCCGACATCTGGTCGACCTGCGCGACCTGGACGGCGAGCACGCCGGGCAGCCGGAAGGTGCCGGCGGTCATCAGCGTGCCGAGCCGGATCCGCCGCGTCTCGCGGGCGAGCCCGGCGAGCGTGATCCAGGCGTCCGTGGGCCCGGGCAGGCCGTCGCCCGAGCCCATCTTCAGATAGTGGTCGGATCGGAAGAAGGCGTCGAAGCCGAGGTCCTCGGCGGCCTTGGCGACGGTGAGGAGGGTGTCGTAGGTGGCCCCCTGCTGGGGCTCCGTGAAGATGCGCAGATCCATGTCTCCATCCTGCACGCTCGAACGCCCGTCAACCTCGTCTGTCCCGCCGGTCCCCACCGGCACCGGTCGGGTGAAAGTCCGTCAACCCGGCGGCCGGGGCGGGTCCGTGCCAGTGACTACCCCGAGCCGGAGATCGTTGGCTCGGGCGGAGCCGGGCCGCCCGGCACCCGCGCCGGCGGCCACCGTCGGCGCGTCCGCCGCATGAACTGCCTCGTCGGGCCGGGACGCTTCCGCCCCGCGCGGGGCGCGGGCCGAGGAGGCCGTGATGTCCCAGGAAGCCGTGCCCGAGCAGGCGCGCGACCACGTCGTGCCAGAGCAGCAACGCGCCCTGCCCCCGGCCGGGCCGCAGGGCGCGCCCAAGGGCCTGCTGCAACAGATGGAAGAGTTGATGGCAGCGCTCAACGCGGATCTGACGCAACTGGACGCCGACCTTCAGCAGTCCACCCGGCCGCCCACGCCGGAGGGTGACCAGCACCGCGCCTGACCCCGCGGACCCAGCCCGCGCCCCCTGTGGGCGCTTCCCCCGAAGACCGGCGGCCCGTACATCCAGCGCTCTGTGTGCGGGCCGTCCGGCCGGACCGGGGGGCGTCAGCCCTCCAGGACCGTGCCGGTGCACTTCTCGCAGTCGCTCTCGTCCGACAGGGTCCGCTCGCGGGCCGCCAGTCTGCGGAGCATCTCCACCACGCGGTCCCTGGACTCGTCGGCCGCGTCGATCGACTCCATGCACTGCCAGTAAAGACCCTCGTCCTCGGCGCCCATCGCCACCGAGACGAGGGCGATCCCGGCCTCGGCGAGCAGGGCGCCGAGGCCGAGCAGCGTGTCGTGGGCGTCCCCTATCCCGGTCAGGCCCGCCGCCCGTATCTCCTCCGCCTGGGAGCGGGGCGGGTCCAGGAGGCCGCAGCCCCGGCTGCTCAGCTCGCTCAGGCCGAGCGCCTCGCCCCGTAACTCCGGCGGGCCCGCGACGGCGAGGCGATGCCCTATCGCCTGGGCCAGAGCCTGGGACTGCCACACCTCCGCCACGATGGCCGCGGGCTCCTGACTCCGCGCCAAGGCGCATCTCGTCGCCTCGATGAGCCTCATCGCATCCATGCGCCGTCCCCATTCATCCCGCGCCCACTCGCGGCACGTACACCAGAACTCCCTTGTTCACTACCCACAGTGAGCGCCTTCCGTTCGAAAAGCCAGAGGAAGCCTGAAATCTGTGGACAAAAATCTGAGTGTGGACAAGGCATCCACTCCGGAGAGTGACGAAGAGGTGTCTTTGGCCCTCTTTCCGCCTGTCCAACAGGTGGTGACAGCGGCGGACTTACGGGGTTGCTGGGCCCAGCGGATCGCCTGACGCCGGGCGCCCGCGGCCGTCGGGGCGTGCGCGGGGCGCCTCGCGAGGCGTGCGCCGCAGGGGGCCCGGGGCGTGCGCCGGGCGGCGCTTCAGGGCGCCGGGAACCGCTCCTCGTTCCGCTCGATCTTCGCCGCGAGCGCCTCGAGCGGGTCGACGCCGAGCACCGCGCAGAACTGGAGGAGGTAGGCGAGGACGTCCGCGACCTCGTCCGTGACGCGGTGGGCGGAGTCGGCGTCCTCCATGACGCGGGCCGACTCCTCCGGAGTCAGCCACTGGAAGATCTCCACGAGCTCGGAGGCCTCGACGCTGAGCGCGGCGGCCAGGTTCTTGGGCGTGTGGTACTGCTCCCAGCGCCGCGCGGCGGCGAACTCGGCCAGCCTGCGCTGCAGTCCCTCGATGTCTTGATCGGTCACGGACCCCAGTCAACTACATGCCGTGACATCGCGTCCGACCGAGGTTCACCACCGTGACGCCGTCGGCCGCCGCGGCCCAGGTGGCGTCCGCGACGGCCCCGATCAGGCGGATGTGCCCGCGCCCGCACGCACGGGCCGCGAGGTCCGCGAGGGCCCGCTTCTGCCGCTGGTCCAGGCAGCGGTCGAAGCCGTCGGCGAGGACGGTCAGGCTCTGGTACGCCTCCGGGACCTCCGCGACCGGGTCGACCTCGAGGACCCGGGGGCCGGTCAGCAGCACGAGCGCGAGCGCCAGATAGCGCAGTTCGCCGTCGCCGAGCCGCCCCACGCACGTCCGCACCCCGTCACCGCGGTCGAGCACGGCGCGCAGGGCGCCGTCGCCCGCCTGCTCGGACAGGACGTCGGCGACCGGACCCGCGCACCCGGCGCGCAGCGCGGCGACGAGCTGGGCGTGCCGGTTGCCGCACTCGGCGCGGGTGCGCCACAGGACTTCGGCGAGGTTGTCGCAGCCCCCGAGCAGCCGCCCCGCGCCCGCGAGCCCGTCCGCCCCCACCGCCACCGGCTCGCGCATCCGAGCGGGGCGCGGGTCGCAGGCGAACACCGACCGCAGTGCGACGACGACCTGCTCGGCGGCGGCGAGCACGAGCCGCTGCCCGTCGGTCTTGCCCGCGACGCGCAGCGGCAGCAGGGCCGTGCCGAGCCGGTCGTCGGGCAGCGGCGCGCGGGTGACCGGTGCGGCGCCGGCCGTGTGCCAGGAGGCCTGCACGGCGCGGCGGCCGGGGTCGCGCAGGGCGGTCTCCAGGAGGGTGAGCCCGTCGCGGGTCAGGCGCTCGCCCGCGATGCGCAGCTCCGGCTCGGCCTGCACGGCGACGTCGAGGCGGACGGGGCCCGCGGGGCCGTCGACGGTGCAGCCGATGCGGAAGCCGCGGCGGGCCTGGCCGTCGGCGCGGGCCCGCTCGGGCACGCAGCGGGCGGGCTGCGGGAACACGTCGGCGAGTTCGGCGCCCGCGCCGAGCAGCGCGAGCGCCTCGTACGCGCGCAGTGCACTGGTCTTGCCGCTGCCGCTCGGCCCCGAGAAGAGCGTGAGCGGGCCGAGCGGGAACGCGGCGGCCCGGTGCCCGGCGAAGGCGGAGAGCCGCAGTTCGGTGACGCGCGGCTTGTCCCGGGCCAGGGCCGCTGGATCCTGCGCGAACGTCCGGCGGGAGTGCACAGTCATGCACGGAAGCTAGGCCGAAGTGGATCAGGCGAACCGTTTTGCCCGGCCGACCTTCGCCCGATCGGGCGATCACCACCCAACGGGCCGTGTGAGCTGGGCGGTTGGGCTACGGAGCAGGCGCGCGGGACCCGCCGGGGGCCCGGTCAGACGGTGGCCGCCTCCACCAGGCCCTGCACCTCGGTGTCGGGCGGCGAGAGCAGGAAGACGTTCTTCTCCACCCGGTGCATGCCGCAGCCGAGGCCGAAGACGACGCCGCTGCTGAAGTCGAGGACCCGCTTGGCGGTCTCGGTCTCGGCGCCGCTGAGGTCGAGGAGGACGGGGATCTGCGCCATCAGGTTCTCGGCGACCTCGCGGGCGTCGGAGAAGACGTTGACGCGGGTGACGACGAAGCGCCGCCGGGTCTCGGTCTCGGCGTCGGGCAGCGAGCGGTGCCCCGGCCACGACGGCCATTCGTTGCGGCCGCGCAGCGGCACGACCTGCGCGAGCCCCTCCCACTGTTCGTCGGTGGCTTCGTTGCTGGTCACAGAGCAACCCCGTCCTGGCTCGTCCTCAACGTCTGTACCAGGCAATTCTTACGCCACTTCACCCGGTTGGCCCAATTGCGACACGAGGAGGACACCGCGGCGGGAACTTCTGCGCCCTCGCGCCCGACCACCTGCCCGGCGCCGGGTGTCCCCTGCCCGCGCCACCGTCTCAGCCTCGGGAGCGCCGATGCCCAGTCCGTCCAGACCGTCCGGGTCACCCCCGCCGCGCGCCTGGCGGCCGCCGCCCGCCCTGCTCGGGTTCCTCGCGCTGCTCGCCGTCGTCTTCGTCGTCGCCTACCAAGTGGGCGACTCCGTGGGACCGGTGGCGCCGGGCATGCGGTCCTCGACGTCCGACGGGGACGGCGGCTCCGGAGGCGGCCACGGCGGCGGGCACGGAGGGCACGGCTGATGGACACCGCCACCGGTACGGTCCCCGCGCCCGGGGTGACGACCACCGACCTGGTCGTCGGCGGCATGACCTGCGCCGCGTGCGTGAACCGCGTCGAGAAGCGGCTCGGCAGGCTCGACGGGGTCAGCGCGAGCGTCAACCTCGCCACCGGGCGGGCCCAGGTGACGCACCCGGCGGACATCGGCGCGCAGGAGCTGATCGCGGTCGTCGTACGGGCGGGCTACACGGCGGAGGTGCCCGCGCCGCCCGCGCCCGAGCGGGCGGCGGGCGGGGCCGCCGAGGACGACGGCGCGCGGGCCGAGCGCACCAGGCTGCTCGTCACCGCGCTGCTCTCGCTGCCGGTGCTTGCCCTGTCGATGGTGCCCGCCTGGCAGTTCCGCAACTGGCAGTGGCTGTGCTTCGTCCTCGCGGCACCGGTGGCGGTGTGGGGCGCCTGGCCCTTCCACCGGCGGGCGCTGCGGGGCCTCAGGCACGGGGCGGCCACCATGGACACCCTGGTGTCGCTCGGCGTCGCCGCGTCCTTCTCCTGGTCGGCGTACGCGCTGTTCCTCGGCGGGGCGGGCGAGCCGGGCATGCGGATGCCCTTCGCGTTCCTGCCGTCCGCCGGGGACGGGGCCGCGCACCTGTATCTGGAGGCGGCGGTCGGGGTGCCGCTCTCGGTGCTCGCCGGGCGGCTGTTGGAGGCACGGGCCCGCCACGGCACGGGCGCGGCGGTGCGCTCGCTGGCCGAACTCGCCGCCAAGGACGTGGCGGTGCGCGGCCCGGACGGCACCGAGCGGCGCGTACCCGTCGGGCTGCTGCGAGTGGGCCAGGAGTTCACCGTACGGCCCGGCGAGCGCGTCGCCACCGACGGGGTGGTGGTGTCGGGCGCGTCCGCGCTCGACGTGTCGCTCGTCACCGGCGAGAGCGAACCGGTGGAGGCCGCCCCCGGGCAGGCCGTCGTCGGCGGCGCGGTCAACGCGGGCGGCCTGCTCGTCGTCCGGGCCACCGCGGTCGGCGCGGACACCCAACTGGCGCGGATCACCAAGATGGTGACGGAGGCCCAGACCGGCAAGGCCCGCGCCCAGCGCCTCGCGGACGCCGCGGCGGGCGTGTTCGTGCCCGTGGTCCTCACCCTCGCGGTCACCGTGCTCGGCTTCTGGCTGGGCGCGGGGGCCGACCCGCAGGCCGCCGTGACCGCGGCCGTGGCGGCGCTCGTCGTCGCCTGCCCCTGCGCGCTCGGCCTCGCCACGCCCACCGCGCTGCTCGCCGCCACCGGGCGCGGCGCCCAGCTCGGCGTCCTGGTCAGCGGGCCGCGGGCCCTGGAGACGCTGCGGCGCGTCGACACCGTCGTCCTGGACAAGACCGGCACGCTCACCACCGGGAACATGACCGTCGCGCGCGTCACCGCCGTGCCCGGCGGCCTCGGCGAGGCCGCGGTGGTGCGGCTCGCCGGGGCCGTGGAGCAGGGCTCGGAGCATCCGCTGGGCCGCGCCCTGGTGGCGTACGCCCACCAGCGCCTGGAAGACGTGGCGTTGCCGCCGGTCGAGGGGTTCCTGGCGACGCCCGGCACCGGGGTCGGCGGTGTGGTGGAGGGCCGCCGCGTGGAGGTGCGCGTGCCCGACGACGCGCTGCCGGACGTGCTCGCCGCCGCGCTCGCCGAGGCGGAGGAGGCTGCCCGCACCGCCGTCCTCGTCCGCGTGGACGGCGTCGACGAGGCGGTCGTCGCCGTCGGCGACGTGCTGCGGCCCGGCAGCTACCGCGCCGTGGACCGGCTGCGGCGCCTCGGCGTCGAGCCGGTGCTCGCCACCGGCGACCGGGCGGCGACCGCGCGCGCCGTGGCCGCCGAACTCGGCATCGCCGAGGTGCACGCGCGCTGTACGCCCGAGGAGAAGGCCGAACTCGTCGGGCGGCTGCGCGCGGAGGGCCGCCGCGTCGCGGTGCTCGGCGACGGCGTGAACGACGCCGCCGCGCTCGCCCGCGCCGACCTGGGCATCGCCATGGGCTGCGGCACCGACGCGGCGATCGGCGCGGCCGACGTGACGCTCGCGGGCGGCGACATCGGCGCGGCCGCCGTGGCCGTCCGGCTCGCCCGGCGCACCCTGGCCACGATCCGCGCCAACCTCGTCTGGGCGTTCGGCTACAACGCGCTCGCCGTGCCGCTGGCCGCGGTGGGCCGCCTCGGCCCGATGACGGCGGCCGTCGCCATGTCCGCGAGCTCCCTGCTCGTGGTCGCCAACAGCCTGCGCCTGCGGACGTGGGAGCCGGTGCCGCGCGCGGCACGGGAGAGGAACCGCCGATGAACTCCCTGTACGCACGGCTGCGCCCCGGCCTGCTCGCCGCGCTCGCACCGGTCCTCGCCGCCGCGCTGACCCTGGGCGGGCTCACGGCCTGGGTCGCGGCCGGTGCCGCGGGCGGGCCCGCGCGGATCTCGGTGACGGACGGGCGGGTGTTCCTGACCTACGGCAGCGTCGCGGAGACCGCCGCGTTCTTCCGGATCACCAACTCCGGCGACTCCGACGACGTACTGGAGTCCGTGCGCTCGCCCGCCGCCGTCGACGTGATGCTCAGCCGGACCGTGGAGCGGCCGGGCCGCAACGTCGAGTCGATGCGGATGGTGGAGTCGGCGACCGTGCCCGCGGGCAGGCGGATCACCATGAAGCCCGACGGGCTCGACATCATGCTCCGCCCGAAGCGGGCCCTGCGGCTCGGCGCCGAGGTGCCGTTCGTCCTGACGTTCCGGCACAGCGGCGAGGTGCGGGTGACGGCCCTGGTGGTGCGGCCCGGCAGCTGAAGGCCGCTCGCACGGCGCGACCGGACCGGGACGTACGGGAACTGTGCGCGCCGCCCGTCCGACTACTGCCGCACACGGCGTGAGCCGAGGCGGCGGAAGGAAGGCGCGTGAGGGCCGATGGGCGGGCTTGAGGTACAGCTGCGCGACGTGACCTGCGGGCACGGGCGCGTGGTCGCCGTGGACGGCGTGGACCTGGAGGTCGCGGCGGGCGAGCGCGTGGCCCTGACCGGGACGAACGGCTCCGGCAAGTCCACGCTCCTGCGGGCCGTGCTGGGGCTGCACCGGCAGACCCGCGGCACGGTCCTCGTCGGCGGGCGCGGCACCCGCTCGGCCGCCGACCGGGCCTGGCGGCGGCGCGCCTGCGCGTGGGTGCCGCAGAAGCCCGCGACGGGCCGCTTCCCGCTGCTCGCGGGCGAGTTGCTGGACTCCAGCGGCGCCCCCGGCCCGGCGGCGGCCGCGGCGGACGGCCTCGGCGTCGGCGGGCTGCGCCGCAAGCCGCTGCACACCCTGTCCGGCGGCCAGCTCCAGCGGACCTATCTGGCGCGCGCGGTGGGCTGCGTCGCCGCCGGTGCCGGGGTGCTGCTCGCGGACGAGCCCACCGCCGCCCTGGACTTCGCGGGCCAGGAGGAGGCCGCCGGGCTGCTCACCTCGCTGCCCGTCACGCTCCTGGTCGTCACGCACGACCGGACGCTCGCCGCGGCGTGCGACCGCGTCCTGGACATGGCGGCGGGCCGCCTGCGCGAGGTGCCGCCTGCTGACCTAAGGCCGCGCGAGGTGCCGCCCTCCGGCCCGGGGCCGCGCGTGGTGCCGCCCACCGGCCCGGGCCCCCGCGAGGTGCCGCCCGCCGACCTCGGGAGGGGGGCGGCCGGATGACCCTCGCCACCGCCGACCTCGGCCTCCTGCTCCAGCTCGTGCCGGTGCGGCGCGCCGGGTTCGCGCTGCTGCTCGCCGCCGTCGGCCTGCCCGTCGTCGGCGTCGTGATCGTCGGCCTCGACATCATGCCGGTGCGGTTCGCGATGATGCACGTCGCGCTGCTCGGCATCGCCGTGGGGCTGCTCACCGGGCTCGACCCGATGCTGTGCGCCCTGGTGGCCTGCGCGCTCGCGGGCGCGGGCGTGGCCCCCCTGGCCCGCACCCCGGACGGCCTGTCGGGCGCGATGGGCCTGCTGATGAGCATGGCCATCGCGGCCGCGCTGCTCGTCCTCTCGGTGGCCGGGGTCAACGCCTCCGGCGCGTTCGCACTCCTTTGGGGGTCGATCCTGTCGGTCACCACCGCCGACCTCGTCGTCGTCGCGGTGCTCGCCGTCGCCGTACCGGCGCTGTTCCTGTGGCGGCGGCGCGACCTCGCGCTGCTGCTGTACGACCGTGAGCTGGCGCAGTGCTCCGGGGTGCCCGTCGGCGGGCTCACCGTGGTGCTGCTCGTCCTGGTCGCCGTCGCGGTGGGCGGGGCGATCAAGCTGACCGGCGCGCTGCTCGTCGACGCGCTCACGCTGCTTCCCGCGCTCGCCGCGCGCCGCCTCGGCAACCGGCTCGCCACGATCGCGCTGTGGGCCGTGGCCATCGGCGTCGTCGTGAACACCACGGGCTTCCTGCTCGCCCTGTGGCTGGACTGGCCTCCCGGGCCCGTCCTCGTCCTGCTGGCGGGGGCCGTCGTCCTCGCCGTCCACCTCATCCCCGAACGGAGCATCACCTCATGGCGCGCACCGGCGTCCGCATCCCCCAGCACCTCTCCCGCACGGCCGGGGCCGTGGCACTGAGCGCCGCCCTCGCCCTCACCGCCACCGCCTGCGCCGACGAGAACCAGCCGAAGAAGACCGACGCGGGCGAGGGCGGCGGGCCCGTGGTCGTCGCCACCACCACCTGGGAGGGCGCGTTCGCCAAGGCCGCCGGGGCCAAGGACGTCACCGTCCTGGTGCCGCCGTCCACGCACCACGCGCCGGACTACGACCCCAAGCCCTCCGACCTCGCGGCCGTCGCCAAGGCCGACTTCGTGCTGTACGCGCCCTTCGAGCCGTACGCCGACAAGATCAAGGAGGCGGCGGGCTCGAAGGCCGAGCTCGTCCAGGTCGACCTCGACAACGACGCGGGCAAGGCCGCCGGCGAGGTGACCCGGCTCGGCGGCCTCTTCGGCACCGAGGTGTCCGCGAAGAAGTGGAAGGCCTCCTTCGAGCGCACGTACGCGAAGCTGTCCGCGGACCTCAAGTCGGCCTGGCCGGGCGGTAAGCCGCCCACCGCGGTCAGCCAGGTCTTCACCACCTGGTCCGCGCGGATGGCGGGCGTCCGCACCGTCGGCACGTACGGCCCCGAGCCCGTGAAGGCCTCCCAGGTCGCCGAGCTGGCCGCGAAGAAGCCCGCGCTGGTGCTCGACAACGCGCACATGTCGACCGGCACGGTCCTGCCCGGCTCCGGCGCCGAACAGCTGAAGATCGTCAACTACCCCGGGGACGACCTGGACCTGCTGCCGGTGTACCGGAACGCGGCGGCCCAGCTGAAGAAGGCGCTGCGGGCGGAGTAGCGCGCGCGACGGAAGGGGCCCCGCCGGTCCGGACCGGCGGGGCCCCTCGCGCGTCAGGAACCGGCGGCCGCCCGCTCCCGCAGGGCCGTGCGGTCCGGCTTGCCCGCCGGGGTCAGCGGCACCTCCGGCACGAGCAGCAGCCGTTCGGGGTGCTTGGCCCGGTCCAGGCCCCGCCCCGTCAGGTGCTCGCCGAGCGCGTCGAGGGTCAGGGGCGCCCCGTCCCGGCCGCCGGAGACGGGCACCACGCAGGCCGCGAGCCGCTCCCCCATGACCGGGTCGGGGACGCCGACGCACACCACGTCCCGGATCAGCGGGTGGGCGCTCAGCTCGCGCTCCACCTCGGCCGGGCTGATGTTGGCGCCGCCGCGGATCACCACGTCCTTGAGGCGCCCGACGACGTGCAGCACGCCGCCGCCGTCGATCAGGCCGAGGTCGCCGGTGCGGACCCAGCCGTCGGGGGTGCGGTAGCGGGCGTCGAGCTCGGGGGCGCCGACGTAGCACAGCGGGGTCATCGGGCCGCGCGCCACGATCTCGCCGACGGCGCCGTCCGGCACGGGCTCGTGGGTGGCGGGGTCGGCGACGCGGATGTCGGCGACGCGGGGGTCGGGCCGCCCCGCCACGACGCCGTGCTCAGGGGCGGAGCCCTCCTCGTGTCCTTCGAGCCCCGTATGGCAGTTGACGCCGTCAGCGGAGCCGTAGAGGTTCACGACGGGGCAGCCGAAGGCCTCCCGCGCGGCGGCCGCCGTGGTGGCGTCCAGCGGGGAGCCGCCGAGCACGAGCGCGGTGGGCGGCGGCAGCGTCCCGCCGTCGGCCGCGAGCCGGTCCAGGATCATCCGGGCCATGGTCGGTACGCCGAGGACGTGCGTGGGCTCGTGCTCCCGGATCGCGGCGATCGCGGCCTCGGGCGTGAAGTGGTCGAGCAGGACGAGCGTGCCGCCGTGCCGGGCGAGGGCGACGGCCGTGCCGTTGGAGCCGAACGCCGAGGCCAGCGGCACCAGGAACAGACAGCGCGGCGGTCTCGCCCCGGCGGGCATGAGCGAGGCGAAGAAGTTGCCGCGGCCGCCCGCCAGGGCGTTGTGCGAGTAGGCGACCATCTTCGGCTCGGCCTCGGACCCGGAGGAGACCAGGATGCGGGCGGGGCCGTCCGGGTCGGGCCGCGCGGCCACGAAGTCCTTCGGGTCGGCACGCAGCAACTCCCGCAGGGTGAGCGCCCCTTCGGGCCGCGGGCCCCGGCCCGCCGCGACGACGTGGCGCAGCGCGGGCAGGGCGGCCCGCGCCCCGGCGAGCGCCCGCGCCGGGTGCGCGCCCCGGTGCTCCGCCGCCGCGACCACCGCGACGGCCTCCGCGCGGCGCAGCAGGCTCGTGGCCTCCGCCGCGCCCCGGCCGACGGGGAAGGGCAGCGCGACCGCGCCCAGGGCGGCGAGGGCGAGGTCGGTGACGACCGCGTCGCGCCCGTTGGGCAGCTGGACGCCGACGACGTCGCCCGGTCCTATGCCGAGCCCGCTGAGCCCGACGGCCAGACATCGGACCTTGCGGTCCAGGGCGGTGTAACAGAGCGTGCCCTTGCCGTCGACGACGGCCGCGCGATGCAGATCACTGACCTGCCGCGCCCGGAACAGGCTGTACAGGTCGAGGTCGGGACAGACCCCCTCCACCGCCCAGCTCCTGCGGAGGGCGACGGGGAGGAGGTCGTGGAGGGTGGGGGGCATGGGGGCTCCTTGAGCTGGATGAGGGGTGAGGGCGGGGCCTTCGCGGGGCGCCCCGGGCCCGCCCCTTCCCGCTTCCTGGGGGCTCCGCCCCCAGACCCCCGCTCCTCAAACGCCGGAGAGGCTGAAACACAGCCGCAAGCGGCACCGTCCAGCCCGTCCGGCGTTTGAGGACGAGGCGCGAAGCGCCGAAAAAGCGGGGGCACGGGGGCGCAGCCCCCGGATCGGGAAGGGGCGGGCCTGGGGCGCCCCGCGAGGGACCGGCCGCTAGCCGAAGCTCCACGGGTCGGGCACCACCGGCGCGCCATGCCCGTCACGGCCGAGGGCCCCCGCCGACGCCCCCGGCTCGGAAGCGACCACGACGGCCCCCAGCCCATGCGAGGAGAGCAGCCGCACGGCGTCGACGGAGGCCAGACCGCCGAGGTCGTACGCGGCGACAGCCCCCGCACACCCGTCCCCGGGAGCCACCCACCCGTCCGCGGTCCGCAGGGGCCGCCGGAACCCGGCGGGGCGGCGCGCGCCCCGCGCGAGGGCGGGCCCGACCAGCAGGTCGGCGGCCCCGAGCAGCGAGGAGTCGACCCGCACGCCCCGCCCCCCGGACCGCTCCCGCAGCAGCAGCCCCGCGAGCACGGCCTCCGCCCCGAGCAGCCCGCCGAGGACGTCGAGGAGCGTCATCAGGGAGGGCGCGGGCGGCTCGTCGGCGGGCCGCACCGCCTCGCCGACGGCGGTACGCGCCTGGACCATGAAGTCCGTGCCCATGGGCGCGCCGTCGATCCGGCCCGCCCAGCCGCTCGTGTACGCGTACACGAGACCGGGGTTGACCCGCGCGAGGTCGTCCGCGTCCAGGGCGAGCTGCGCGGCCTTGCCGGGCGCCCAGTTGTGCAGGAAGACGTCCGCGTCGGCGACGAGGTCGCGCAGCCTACGGCGTCCGGAGGGGGACTTGATGTCGGCCTCCACGGCGTCCTTGCCGCGGTTGAGGGCGAGCCAGCGGGCGGAGACGCCGCCGCACGCGGGCGGCATGCCGCGCAGCGGGTCGCCGCCCGGCGGCTCGATCCGTACGACGTCGGCCCCGAGCAGCCGCAGCAGGTGCGCGGCCAGCGGGGCCTGGATGCGGCGCCCGGCCTCCAGGACGGTGATCCCGGCCAGGGGCCGGTCGGCGGTGGGGACCTGACGGTGGTTCACGTGGTTGCCGGGGCCGTAGGGCGTGAGCGTCCACGGCGGCGCGTGGTCGTGTTCGGCGGCGCGCTCGGCGAGCGTGCGCAGCGCGCACACCTCGGCTCCGGACGCGGCGGCGGCCGCCTGGATCCGGCTCCAGACGGCGCCGCGCACGGTGGTGTGCAGGGCCTCGGGGAAGGGCGCGCAGGCGGTGGCGTACCGGAACTGGAAGGGGCGCCAGCCCGCGCGCAGCGCGTCGGCGGGCGCGCCGAGGGCCCGCCAGAACGCGGCCCAGGCGCCGGGGTCGAGGGTCTCCAGCTCGAAGACCACGCCGTCGGCGGAGGTGAACGGCGGCCCGCCCGGCGCGAGCGGCGCCGCCTCGCCCTCGTCGGCCCCGGCCGCGGCGACGTACTGCGAGACGGCGAGCAGGCCCGCGCGCACCGCGCTCGTCCGCACCCGACCCGCCGACCCGCCGCGGGCCTCCGCGAGGAGCCCGGCGAGCAGGCCCTGGACGGCGAGGACGCCCGCGGCGGTCGCGGTGTAGTCGACGCCGAGGCCGCGCGGGGAGCCGTCGCGGCGCCCGTGCACGGACATGACACCGGTGACGGCCTGGGCGGTGGCCTCGTCGTGAACGGCGCCGAGGACGGCACCGGAACCCACAGAGCACCCGGAGCCCCCGGAACCGACGCGGGCGACGTCGGCGGCGGGGGCGGCATCCACATGGACCGCGCCCGCGTGCGCGGCCACGGCGTCGCGGGACGCGCCCACCGGGTCCGTCCACAGCACCTCCGCCTCCAGCGGCCCGAAGCCCGCGCCGCCGAGCACCGCCCGGCCGCTGTCGCCCCCGCCGTCCGACCGGAACGTCCGCGCGCCGAGCAGCCGCAGGTGCGCCGCGACGACGTCGGTCAGCTCGGGCGGCCCGCCGATGTCGCAGCGCAACGCGTCGAGGGGCCGTGCCCCGGCCCGTGCGGTGAGGTCTTGTGACGCTGCCTGGGTCATGTCCGTCGTGTCTCCTCTTCCGGTGCGGCGGCCGCCGCACCGGGGCCGCCGCGAAGGCGGGAACTCGGGGGCGTCGGCGCCCGACCAGTTCCATGGAGAGTCAGTCGGGCGCCCGGGCCCGCGGGTTCCCGGCGAGGGAAAGGAAACGGTGACGTCGGTGGCGGAGTTGACGGAGTCGGGGGAGTCGCAGGAGACGCGGAAGGCCCGTGAAGCCCGGGAAACCCGGCAGTCGCGGGAAACGCGGGAGTCGGACGTGCGGGGCGGGGCGGCCGCAGGGCTCGGCGAGCGCGTCGGGACGTTCGTACGGGAGCACGTCATGCCCCGTGAAGACGTTCTGGACGCGGGCGGGCCCGAGGCCGACGCGGCGCTGCGCGCGCTGCGGGACCGGGCCCGGGACGCGGGCCTCTGGGCCCTGCCGCTGCCCGCCGAACTGGGCGGCCAGGGGCTCGACTTGAGCGCGTACGCGCGACACGCGGAGGTGGAGGGCGCCAGCGACCACGGGCCCGCCGCGCTCGGCTCCGCGCCGCTGCTCGACGTACGGATGCTGCTGCGGCACGGCAGCGACCGCGTCCGTGCCGCGTATCTCCCCGGCCTTGTCGCGGGCGAGCTGCGCGCCTGCTACGCGATGACCGAACCGGAGCGCCCCGGCACCGACCCGTTCCTGACCGCGACCACGGCGGTGCGGCGGGCCGACGGGGACTGGGTGGTCAACGGCCGCAAGTGGTTCACGTCCGGCGCGGCGGGCGCGGACCTGGTGACCGTGCTCGCCCGCACCGACGGCGCACCGCGGGACCGGCACGGCCTGTCGCTGTTCGTCGTGCCGACGCGCTCGCCCGGCTTCCGCGTCGTGCGCGAGCTGCCCGTGCTCGGCGCGAGCGGCCAGTGGGAGATCGCCCTCGACGACGTCCGCGTGCCCGGCGACCACCTCGTCGGGGAGCGCGGCGCGGGCCTCGCCGTCGCCGCCGAACGGCTCCAGCTCGGCCGGACGCTGCGCAGCCTGCGCTGGCTCGGGCAGGCCCAGCGGGCCTTCGACCTGCTGGCCCGGCGCGCCGCAACCCGCGGCGGCGCCCGCGGCCCGCTGCACACCCACCAACTCGTGCAGCAGCACGTCTTCGAGTCCCTGCTCGCGCTGCGCACGACGCGGCCGCTGGTCCACGAGGCGGTCGCGCGGCTCGCCGCGGGCGAGGACGCGCACGTCGAGGTGGGCCTCGCGAAGGTCGCCGCGGCCCGCGCCCTGCACCAGGTCGTGGACGCGGCGATCCAGGTCCACGGCGCCGCCGGGCTCGGCCCCGACACCCCGCTGCCCGCGCTCCTCCGCACGGCCCGCGCCGCGCGGATCCTCGACGGCCCGGACGAGCTGCACGTCACGTCGGTGGCGCGCCGCGTCCTGGACGCCCACGCGTGACTCCGTCCTCCTGCGTCCCTACGCCTATGCGTCTGCACATCGCCTGTACGTCTATACGTCGCCTGTACGTCTATACGTCGCCGGGGCGGACGAGGCCGGTGAGGACGGCGAGGCCGAGGGCCAGGAAGTAGTCGCCCCAGATCAGTTCGTGCTGCTCGGCGGTGCCGGTGGCGGCGTCGTAGCAGCCGTCGAGCAGCATCCCGTCCGTCAGGTGGGCGGTCACCAGGCGGTGCAGGACGGCGGTCGCGCGCCGGGTGAGCCGCCCGGCGTCGGCGCCGGGCAGCGCGGCGAGCTTGAGCAGCGCGACGGCGGTGATCGCGGCGGCGGAGGTGTCCAGCGGACCGGCGGGTTCGGCGGTGTCGGCGGGCGGCACCAGGGGGTCCCCCGGTGCCGGGGACGCGCCGAGCCACGCCGCCGCCCGGCGCAGCCTTTCCGGACGCCACACCCCGGGGTCCGCCCCGGCTGCGTGCGCGAGACCGTCCGCGACCGCGAGCAGCAGCCAGGCCCGGCCCCGGCTCCAGCCGGGCGCCGGTTCGGCGAGCGGGCACCAGCCGCTGCCCGGCACGTACCGCCAGGCCATGGCTCCGGCCCGGCACAGGTCCAGGTGCCGGTGCAGATGCGCGGCGGCGGCCTCCGCACCGCGCGGCCCCGCCGCGGCGAGCAGCGGCACGAGCCCGGGCACGGCATCGGCCCGGGCCACGAGCCTCGGCCCGCCGAAGGCCGCACCCCAGGGGACGAGGCCCAGGCCGGGGTCGAGGGCGTCGAGGCAGACCCGGGCGGCTTCGGCGCGCAGGGCGTTGGCGTCGACAGGGGCTCCGTCGGCAGGGGTGGGCCCCGGCGAGGCGGAGGTCCGGTCGGACCCGGGGGCATGGCCCGGCACGGAGGGGCACTCGGCCCGCGGGGCGGCTCGGCCCCCAGGGGTGGTGGGGTTCGGCTCGGGGGCGGGGCGTGGACCGGCGGGGCGGTCGGGCGGGGCGGCGTCCTCCGCACGTGGGGCGGCGGAACGGTCCGACGCGGCGGCGCGGCCCGACGCGGCAGCGCGACCCGACACGGCAGCGCGGCGTGACTCGGCGGCGCGCTCCCCGGCGGCAGCGGCGGTGCGCCCCGGCGCGAAGGCGGCGCCCGGCCCCGCGGCGCCGTCCACCCGCGCGGCAGCGGCGGTGCCGTCCTGCGGGGCGAGGCCCGGTGCGGCGGTGGTCGCCGTGGGAAGGGCAGGCCCCGCCAAGGCCGTGCCGTACCAGAGGATCAGGCCGCGTGTCGCCGTGTCCGCGTGCAGCCAGTGGGCGAGCCGGGCCGTGCACTCCGCCGCGGCGCGGTGGTCCTGCGCCGTGCCCGTGGCGCGGGCGCGCAGCCACAGCAGGCCCGCCCAGAAGCCGCCGGTCCAGGCACCGCGCCGGGTCGTCGTCCACGTACCGGTTCCGGGATCGGCGAACAGCGGGAAGCGGGCGCCGACTTCGGCCCGGGTCAGGGCGGTCCGGTCGAGCACGGCACACAGCGCGGGCCCGGCCCAGGCAGGTCCGGACACGTCAGGCCTCCCCCGCCCGGCGCCGCGCGCCCCGCTCCCGTACCGCCCACGTCAGGCCCAACGCGCACGCCCCCGCGAACTCCGCCGCGACCAGGGCCCAGCCCCAGCCGTAGCGGCCCGCGTCCGCGAGGACGCCGAAGAGGGGCGGGCCCAGGGCGAAGCCCGCGAAGAAGCCCGCGGAGACGAGGGCCGAGTCCTGGCCCGCGCGGCCGGGCGCGGCGCGCTGCATGACCAGGACCATGGAGACCGCGTTGGCCGACACCGCGAACACCCCGACGGCGACCGCCGCGAGCCACACCAGCGGGCCCAGTGCCGCCGCGGCCACGAGCAGCAGCGCCGCGCCGACCGCCCCCGCCGCGAGCCACCCCGGCAGCCACGGCGCCCGGCCGGGAGTCGCCGCCCGCGACCAGGCCACGCGCCCGCCGATCCCGGCCACGCCGAGCACCGCCACCAGCGCGGCGGCGGCCGCCGGCGGCAGGTCGAGGCGGTCCGCCCCGTACAGCGCGAGGTAGGTGTTGACCGACGCGATGCCGCAGCCGAGCAGCAGCGAGAAGCCCGCGAGCCAGGCGATGGCGCCGCGCGGCAGCAGCGAAGCGGCTCCGGCGGGCCGCTGGGGCCCGCCTGCCGCAGCCCCCGCAGGCGCGGCCCCCGCAGACCGCCGGGGCCCGCCCCCCGCGGGCGCGGGCGCGGCCGGGGGCAGCGCGCGCAGCGCCCACGCCGCCGTCAGGACCGCCGCGCCCGCCGCCGTCCACACCGCCGCGCGCCAGCCCAGCCACCCGGCGAGCCCCGCCAGGGGCAGGCCCGCCGCGAACGCCCCGAGTTGGACGCCCGACTGCTTCATGCCGGTCACCGCGCCGCGCCGGGCGGGCTCCACGGACGCCAGGATCGCCTTGTTCGTGGCCGGGTTGGCCAGGGCCTGCGGCAGGCCGCCGAGCGCGACCGCCGCGAGCAGGAAGCCCGCGCCGGGCGCCGCGCCGATCAGCGCGAGGGCCACCGCCGAGAGCAGGAGCAGGGCGGCCAGCGCGCGGCGCGGCCCCACCCGGTCGACGACGCGGCCGCCGACGGGCGACAGGACGGCGGCGGTGCCGAAGCCGATCGTCGTGGTCAGGCCGAGCGTCGTCGGCGAGACGTCGAGGTCGTCCACCAGGCGCGGCCCGAGCGCGCCGAGCAGGAAGAGCTGGAGCATCGAGAAGGCCATGGCGCAGGTGAGCAGCGCGGTCGACGCGCCCCGCGCCCGCGTGCCACCGCCCGTGACCGCGCCCGAACTGGCGCCCGTGACCGCGCCGGTGGCGGACGTACGGGAGGGAGCGGGCGAGGGCGTACGAGAAGACGTGGAGGACCGCGCGCCAGACGACATCGACGACCACGCGGCGGACGAGGCCGACGACCGCGGGCCGGACGACGCGTCCGCGGCCTCGGCGCACGCTCCGACAGGCCTGCCCGGAGACACGTCGGCGTGCGCTCCCGTCGGCGCCCCGGCATCCGCCCCCGTCGGCGCCCCGGCAGGCGCGGCCGAAGACGACGCCCCGGCGGGTGCGGCCGAAGACGCACCCGGCGCGGCAGCCGAGCTCTCCGCGCCCGCATCCCCGTGCTCTCTCGCCACGTGCCCGCTCCCCCGCTCGACAGTCGGCCGGTCAGGAGTCGGCCGCGCCGCCGCCCCAGTTCCCGGCAGCCCAAGTGACCTGCGCCACACACGGGCCCCGCGCAGAACATTCCGGACCCGCCCGCTGGCCGCGCCGGGCGGATGCAAAGATGAGGCCGCCATGTCTGGGGGCCGAAGCTGTCGCGCGATACGGGCCGCGGTGTTCGCGGCCGCCTGTGTGCTGCTCGCGGCCACCGGCCACGCCCTCATGTCGGCGTCCCCGCTGCCGTGGTGGGCGCTGCCGGGCGCGGGCGCCGCGACGTTCGCCGGCGCCTGGCTCCTGGCCGGGCGCGAGCGCGGCGTCCTCATGGTGACCACCGCGTCCGTCGTGGCGCAGGCCGCGCTGCACTCGTGGTTCTCGCTCGCGCAGGCCGCGGCCCAGTCCTCGGCGACCGGCGGGGCGTCCCTCGCCCAGCAGTGGGCCCGCCATCTGCTCTGCGGGGCGGACGGCATGGGGACCATGTCGGAGGCGGACGCGCTCCGCGCCGTGACCGACGCGGGACTCGCCGACCGGCTGCACGAGGCCGCCGGGCACACCCGGCACTCCATGGGCATGCAGGAGACGGCCGTCCCCGCGCCCGGCGCGCACGACATGACCCACATGACCTCCGCGGGAGGCCACGGCGGCGGCGCCCTGTCCGACGGGACGTCCGACGCGCTGCCGGGCGGCATGTCCGACGCGATGTCCGGCATGCACGCCGGGCACGACATGGGCGGCATGTCACCGCTCGGCATGCTCGCCGCGCACCTGATCGCCGCCCTGCTGTGCGGCCTGTGGCTCGCGTACGGCGAACGCGCCGCGTTCCGCATCGGCCGGGCCGTCGCGGGCTGGCTGGTCGCGCCGCTGCGGCTCGCCTTCCGGCTGCCGCCGCCCGCGCACCGGCCGCGCCTGCGCCCGCGCCGCGACCACCGCGCGCGGCGGCTGCGGCGGCTGCTCCTCGTCCACGCCATCACCTCACGGGGCCCGCCCCTCGGGATCGCTGTCAGCTGACAGCCGGTACCCCGGCCCGCCACGACGGCGGCCCCGGCCCGGCGCCGCCCGGCGCCGCGCCGCCCCTCGTCGTGCGCGCACCGGGCATCGGCCCGCACCGCCCCACCCGGCGGCACCGGGCCGTACGACACCCCTCACCGGCCGCGCGCCGTCGCGGCCGGATCCCGAAACTCCGCACTCCGGACGCTGCACCTCCGGTTTCCGGACACCCGTAAGGACCTCAGGCGATGACTGCTGCCCTGGCGACCCCACCTGCCCGAAAAATCCAGAAAGGCCAGCCCTGTCGACCGACGGGCCGCCGCACCGACGCCGCCGACGAACCCGTCACGCGGCTCGCCCTCGCCGCGCGCGACGGCGACCCGGACGCCGTCGACCGTTTCGTACGCGCCCTGCACCGCGACGTACTGCGCTACGTGGCGCACCTGAGCGCCGACCCGCAGGCCGCCGACGACCTCGCGCAGGACACGTTCCTGCGGGCGCTCGGCAGCCTGCACCGGTTCGAGGGCCGTTCGTCGGCGCGGACCTGGCTGCTCTCCATCGCGCGGCGCACCGTCGTGGACAGCCTGCGGCACGCGGCCGCCCGGCCCCGCCTCTCCGACCGCGACGACTGGCAGACCGCCGCCGAACAGGCCCAGCCGCGCGGCCTGCCCGGCTTCGACGACGGCATCGCGCTCGCCGAACTCCTCGCGGGCATACCCGCCGAGCGACGCGAGGCGTTCGTCCTCACACAGCTCCTCCAGCAGCCGTACGCGGAGGCCGCCGCGGCCATCGGCTGCCCCGTCGGCACGGTCCGCTCCCGGGTGGCCCGGGCCCGCGCCAATCTGATCGAGGCCCTGGACGCGGCCTGATCCGGCCCGGCTGAAGGGGGGTGGCGCCGCGGGGCGTCACCCCCCTCCGCACGTCTTCAGTCGACGCGGTGGGCATGGTGAACGCGGTGGACACGGCGGACACAGCGGGTATGGCGGGCATGGCGGACGCGGCGGACATGGCGGACGCGGCAGATGTGACGGGCATGGCGGACGCGGCGGACACGGTCGGGAAAACCCGACCACAAAGAGTCGATCTGCCTGTCATGACCGCACCCGCACCGCGCGGCTGCAATGGGCAGGTGCTGATCGACAGGACGACGACTCCGACCCCCCCGCCGCGAGCCAAGAGGCCACGTACGCGTACGCGGCCGAGCGCCCTGCCCCGCCGAGCCGTCTGGGTCGCGGGCTGGCTGGCCGCCGCCGCGTGGGCCCTGGCGTTCCCCCTCCTCTCCACGCTGGCGACGCACCGCGCGTGGGGATTCTCCGCGGCGGCCGGATACGCCGGTGCCGCGCTCGCCGCGTGGTGGCTGCCCCGGCCCCGGGCCCGCGCCCTCGCGCTGGGGTCCGCGGGCGCGGGCGCCGTCGTCGTACCGCTGGCGTTGTTCCTGCTGACCGGGCACGGACAGAGCGAGGTCGGGGTGATCGAGCGCTCGGGCGTCCTCCTCGTCCACCAGGCGAGCCCGTATCTGACGGACCCCCGGACCGTCGGCGAGTACACCCCCTACCTGCCCGGGATGGCGCTGTTCGGGCTGCCCCGGGCCCTGTGCGGCGACGCCACGCTGCCGCTGCGGGTCCTCGGGGACGCGCGGCTGTGGTGCGCGGGGGTGTTCCTGGTGTGCCTGCGAGCGGGGGTGGCGTGCCTGCGGACGGGCCCGCGACACCCGGCGTCGCCGGACACGTACCGCACCGGCCTGACTGCTCTCCTCGCCTCGCCCGTCGTCGCCCTGCCGCTGTGCGTGAGCGGCGTGGACCTGCCGCTCGCGGGCCTGTGCTGCCTCGGGCTCGTGCTCGCCGCGCGCGACCGGCCGGGGGCGGCGGGCCTCGCCCTCGCCGCCGCGTGCGCGCTCAAGTGGACGGCGTGGCCCGCGGTGGCGGTCGCCGCGGCGCTGCTCGGCAACGTGACGGGAACCCGGGCGGCGCTGCGCTGCGCGGGCACGGCGATCGCCGGGGCGCTGGCCGTCACCCTGCCGAGCGCGCTGCTCGCGCCCGGCCCCCTGGTCCGCCAGGTCCTCGCCTTCCCCGCCGGACGCGGCGACGTCCCCACCCCCGCGGTGAGCCCCCTGCCCGGCCGTCTGCTCGCCGACCTCGGCCCGCTCGGCTGGTACGCGGCCGTGGCCCTGCTCCTGTGCGGCGGAGCCGCGGTCGCGGCGACGCTCGTCCTGCGCCCGCCCGCCACCGTCGTGGCCGCGGCCGACCGCCTCGCGGCGGGCCTGTGCACGGCGTTCCTGCTGGCACCGGCGGGCCGGTTCGGCTACTTGGCGCTGCCGGTGCTCCTTGTGGTGTGGCCACGGCTCGCGGTGGGCGGCAGGCGCGGGCACGCGCCGCGCGTGAGGGGGGTGGGGGTAGGGAAAACCCACCCCTGAGCACACCGGAAGGCCCACTCCCCGGGCCGCGTGACGCCCCACTAGGCTTTTCACGATCACGAGGCGTGATCGCGGAAGGCGACATTCGGCGGGAGGGCACCGATGCCGGGGCACCCGCAGGACGACCGGGCAGCGGAGGAGTCCGCACCGACACCCGCAGCCGCAGCCTCACTCGCACCGGCACCGGTCACCGTATGGACGGTGATGCGCCACCGACCGCCCCACCGCTTCCTCCTCTCCTCCTGGCCGCTGCGGTGCTGGGCGTACGTGTGCGGGGGCGTGCCGCTGGGGCTCGCGGTGCTGGTCGTCATGGTGGCGCTCGTAGCCGGAGGGCTGCTGACGTCCGCCGTGGGGATCGGCCTGGCCCTCCTGACGGCGGCCGCGCTGTCCGGCGTCCCCCTGGGACGCCTCGAGCGCCGCCGCCTCGGGCTGGTCGAACCGACGCCGCTGCGCGACCCGCACCGCCCCCTCAAGGGCGCCGGGCTCCGCGCGCGCCTGCGGACGCGGTGCGGGGAGCGGGCGACGTGGCGGGAGCTCGGCTACGTATGGCTGTTGGCCCTGGTCTTCTCGACCGCGGGCCTCGGCGTGGCCCTGCTGCTGCTCTTCGCGCTCGTACTGGTCACGTGCCCGGTCATCGTCTGGGCGCTGGCACCGGACACGGTGATGATCATCCCGGGGCAGGCGGTCCCGCACCCGCTGGCGGGCCTGCCGTTCACCGCCGCGGGACTCCTGTTCCTGGCCCTGACCGCGTACGCGGCGGGGCTCCTCGCGGGCGTCCAGGTACGCACGGCGCACTTCCTCCTGGCCCCTCGCGAGGAACCACTCACCCGGCACGTCGTCGAACTCACCCGCTCCCGGGCACGCCTGGTGGACGCCTTCGAAGCGGAGCGCCGCCGCATCGAACGGGACCTGCACGACGGCGCGCAACAGCAGCTCGTCGCCCTCACCATGACGCTCGGCCTCGCCGAGATGGAGCTGGGCGACGCCAACCCGGAGGCGGCCGCCCTCCTCGCGCGCGGCAGGGGCGAGGCGCGCCGCGCCCTGGACCAACTGCGTGACCTGGTACGGGGCATCCACCCGCAGGTGCTCACGGACCACGGCCTGGCCGCGGCGGTCACCGAGGTCGCGCTGCGGCACCCGATCCCCGTGCGCGTCGACATCGACCTGCCGCACCGCCTGCCCGAGGCCGTGGAGACGACGGCGTACTTCACCGTCACGGAAGCCCTCACGAACGCGGCGAAGCACAGCGGAGCCACGGAAGTACAGGTGCGGGGCGGCCTGCGCAAGGAACGCCTCACGCTGACGATCACCGACGACGGCCGCGGCGGCGCGGACCCCGCCGGCGGCACGGGCCTGACGGGCCTGGCCGACCGCCTGGCGATCCTGCGCGGACGCCTCACGGTGTCCAGCCCCGCCGGCGGACCGACCCGACTGACAGTGGAGGTACCGTGCTCCGCGTAGTCCTCGCCGAGGACGCCGTACTGCTGCGCGCCGGACTCGTGGAACTGCTCACGCGCGGCGGCCACGAGGTGGTCGCGGCGGTGGGCGACGCCCCGTCCCTGACCCGCGCGGTCGAGACCGAGCGCCCGGACGTCGTCATCACCGACGTCCGCATGCCCCCCGACTTCCGCGACGAGGGCCTCAAAGCGGCCCTCGACCTCCGCGCCCGCCACGGACGACTCCCCGTCCTGGTCCTCTCCCAGTACGTCGCCACGGCCTACGCCACCCAGCTCCTGACCGGCGACGGCGCGGGCCTGACGGGCCTCGGCTACCTGCTCAAGGACCGGGTGGGCGAGGTGGCGGACTTCCTCACCACCCTGCGCCGGGTCGCCGCGGGCGAAACGGTCATCGACCCCGAGGTCGTCCGCGTCCTCCTCTCCCGCCGCACCGAACCCCTGACCCGCCTCACCCCCCGCGAACGAGAAGTCCTCTCCCTGATGGCCCAGGGCCTCAACAACCACACCATCGCCACCCGCCTCACGGTCACCGAGGCCTCGGTCGTCAAACACTCCAGCAACATCTTCACGAAGCTGGACTTGGACCCGACGGAGGGCAACCGGCGGGTGTTGGCGGTACTGGCGCATCTGCGGACTCACGCCGGGCCAGGGGCTTGAACACGCGCCGCTGAGCTTTCGGGCCCCACCCCACCCAAGAGGGACCCTTATCGTGGGGAGAGCGGCAGCCCGCGGGTGTAGTGCCCGCCCTGGTACGTCCAGACGGGCAGTCCCAGCCGGTCGGCGGCCTTCATGACGGCGATCGGTGCCTCGATCCTCAAGCCCGTCTTGCCGAAAGCCCGCTCGGCAAGCCGATGCCCGAAGTCGTAGGCGTCGAACTTGATCCCGTCGACCTCGACGAAGTAGCGGGCCTTGTTGGCCGTCAGTGGTCGAGGGCACGGATCATCCCGGTAACGCCGGGCAACGGCCTGGAAGTCGGCGAGAGTGGGCGTGAAACCCTTCTCTCCGGTTCCCACCATGCCCTGAGAATCCCGGTTGAGCGTCACCGACAGGAGCCGGACGGCGGTGGCGGCCTCGCCGGTCGGCGCCTCCTCTGGCTCCGTGTCGAACCGGTACGTGCCAGGAACCTGGAAGCGCCGCTCGCCGCTCCCGATTGACTCGAACCGCAGCCCGTACGTGACGCCACCGCTCAGCCGGCCGTCCTTGGTACGCGCGTTCAGCCCGCACGCCTCGAAGAACTCGTGCTCGTTGAAGTTCGGGTCGTTGTAAGCCAAGACCTGGGCCACTACCCAAGCCGCATTCATGGTGACCATCTCGGTCTGCTTCTGGTCCAGCTGCATGGACGTCGCTTGGCGCCCGTCCATCTGCCGGTTGTGTCCGGCCTTGTCCGCCCGATACGGGGCGTCCGACCAGTCGTGCTGCTTGATCTCCGCCGCGAACTGCGTGGCGATACGGCTCAACGCCATCCCACACTCCCTACGAGTTGCGGTGGACTCACGCCCCCCTACGGGGCGTCCACCGGGTGCGGTCATCTTACCCAGTGGTGCGCCCTCACGTGAGACGCCGACACCGTTTCCAGAACCACAGCCTGCACTGGCCCTGGTTACAGGACAGCCGGGTTGAACCGGACCTGATCAAGACGGGCACGCCCCGACCGGCCGTCTCGATGACAGGCTCCGCCTGGTCCGTGTCCGCCGCCACGGCGGACGAGAGGCCGCGCATGGTGAGGGCTGGCCGAGTCCGGAATCCGCACGGGCAGTCGGCCGACTGCCGAGGGTGAGATCACGACAGAACCGCCAGAGCACGGCACAGGCGCACCTACAGCGCCCCTGCCCTCCGGCGCTCACGCTTCATCCCTCGCCCTCAACCACCTCGCCGCCCGGGCCAACGCAATGGGCACCCTCACTTCGCAGGCAGGCGCCAACGCTTGGAACCCGCCCCTGGTACGAAATCACCGTCCTTGGCTGCCTGGAAGACAACGCGCCAGTCACCCCCGGATTCGCAACAGCCCGAGGGTGCAGCAGCATTGGCTCCCGCATGCCATCAGCTCGCACGCAGCCGAGACGGCAGAGCTGAGCACAGATCCGGACGGAACGGCACGCACGCGTCTCGACCGTCTCGCATATGATTCCGGCCGCGGTTATGCCAATGCTCAGCCCAGTGACCAGTTTCGGCAGCAGTATCGCCCGGATTCGCACAGCATGGGAGCGCATCAGGAGCCTGCCCGCGGAGCACCGCGTCGACGACTCACCCCGGTCCACCACGCAGAGGAGCACGAAGTGATCTCGATCGCCCTGTTCAACAACAAGGGAGGCGTGGGAAAGACCACTCTCGCGTACCACTTGGCGCACATGCTCCAGCGCGAGGGCTCCCGTGTGCTCGCTGTGGACCTCGACCCGCAGTCCAACCTCACCGCCGCGATCCTGGACGAGCAGGAGCTGGAGGTGCTCTGGGGCAACGACTCCGAGCTGTTCGCGCAGAACGGCCACCCCGTACAACGCAAGCTCTTCACGCGAGCGCAAGACCAGCGCACCCTCGCTGACGCGGTGCGTCCCATTCTCGAAGGCACCGGAGACATAGACCCCATCTCTCCGGTGACCGTGACCGACGGTCTCTGGCTGCTTCCCGGCAACCTGGAACTCAGTGGCTTCGAGGACCGGCTGTCCAGCGCCTGGCTGTCGGGATACGGCGGCGATCCCGCGGCCATCCGCACAACCACCGCGTTCCATCGCATCATCGACTCGGCCGCCCGCACGGTCAGTGCGGACATCGTCCTCATCGATGTCGGCCCGAACCTCGGCGCCATCAACCGAGCCGCGCTGCTGGCCGCGGACGCCGTGCTCACCCCATTGGCAGCGGACCTCTTCTCCCTCAAGGGCCTCCTCAACCTCGGCCCCACCCTTCGGGAATGGCGCAAGACATGGCAGGAACTGGTGCGGCCCAAGATCTCCTTGAAGATCCCCGCCCCCAGTGCCGCCATGGCCCCGCTGGGCTACGTGATCATGCAGCCGGAGATGCGGCTGGACCGTCCTGTCCGCGCCTACCAGCGGTGGCTCACTCGCATTCCCTGGGTCTACGGGACAGCGGTCCTCGGAAAGGACGACTGGCCCGAGGGCGACCACTCCTACGAGATCACCACCCTGCGCAACTACCGCAGTCTGATGCCGCTCGCCCACGACGCCCGCAAGCCGATGTTCGATCTCCGCGCGTCCGAGGGCGCGCTGGGCGGCACCCAGAAGTACGTCCAGACCTGCCAGCAGGAGTTCTCCGCGCTGGCACAGGAGGTCGTCCGCCGAGCGGATGCTCTCCGTCACCAGCGCCTGACAACCTGATCAAGCATCCCTACCTGTGCTTCCCCGGAGCCTCGCTCCCGAGCTCCGCACCGTTGGACTGCCTGTCAGCCAACGGGACACCTTCAACGGTTCGGCACACGTGGCCTGCGAAGGGCCTGGCGACTTCAGAAGTACACGTTCTGTGCTGACGAGCGCTCGTTTGCCGACGTTCTCTGGTAAGACTGCTGCCCATCACACTCACCGGGACGAGGGCTGACTGGAGTGGCCCGTGGGGGGCCATAGGGCTGTCGGCCTGCTGGCCATGGGCTGGGGACCGGGGACGCAGAGGGGCTGGGCGATGCATTCCGTTTCTGAGTTTCGGCAGTGGCTGCTGGGGAGACCGCAGTTGGTGTTACGGATGATGCGCCACGTCGAGAAGAACCATAGTCCGGCACTTCTGAACTACCCCGGTGCACCCGCTCCCGCCGCTCGTCGACGGCCGTCGGGCGCGCGGCTCTGGAGCAGCCGGGCTCCGGAGGAAACCTTGCACGTCCTGGGCTATTGCGGCCTGCGCGTCGGCTGCTCCCAGCTCGTGGAGCTGGGCCAGGGGGAATTCCTCAAGGATCCGGACCTGGATCAGCTCGTCCGGATGCTCGAGATGCTGCCGCCCGAACTCGCTCAACTGGTTTCGTACGGACTGACGTTCGCGAAGCACTTGCCGACTCACCGGTTCACGGAGAGCCACGGCGAGGAAATCCGGAGGGCGGTGGCCGTCAAGGGTGAACCCGCAGCGGCCGACATCTGGGAGCGCACCTCGTGCACCCCGGCAATGCAGGGTGCTGAGACCGAGGGCAGAGCAGCGGCCCACGAGGACGGCGGCTCAACGGCGAAGGCTCAGGCGCCAATTGCGCCGACCTCCGGTGACCTGTCGCTGCGCACCACCGGGCTTCGCGAAGGAGCCTCTGACCTCGTGAACCGGCTGGAGGCGTTAGCCGCTGCGATCAAGGACGGGCGGCAGCCTGCCGAACACGAGGCCTTACTGAGCGCCGTGACCTCCTGGGTGCGGGAACGGCAGACCCTCGCCGAGGCTTTCGCGGAGGCGATACCCGCGGCGGCCGACGCCTCGGAACCCTCCGAGCCCTGGGGGCCGGACGTCGGCTGGGTCGAGGCCACGACGCTGACCGAGCGGCTTCGCGAGGAAGAACGAGAACGGGAGCAGATCGCCGAGGAGATCGCCGAGGTCGTGCAGGCGCGCGACGAGGCGGTGGGCCTGCTCGAGCAGGCCGTGAGTGATCTGATGCGGCAGACCCTCGTCGAGCAGGTAGAACAGTTCGAGCGGAAGCTCCGCGAGCTCCGCGGTGGACCGGTGGCCGACACGAAGGCGCCCGAGGCGGTGAGCGACTCCGCGACGAGCACCGGTACGGACCATGCCCCTCTGGACGAAGGGAGTGACGAGACCGACTCCGGCCCGGCTCACCAGGACGAAATCGTCGGCCTGGCAAGCGAAACCACCCCGCGCGGCGCTGACGACGGGGTCCATGGACAAAGCGGTACGCCTGCGCCTCAGCACGGGGGGATCTGGGGCTCGCTCAGCAGTGGGCACACCCCGGAACCGGTCCCGGCAGGGGCGACGGCGGTCGTCCTCCCCGGCCCTGGGGCCGAAGCCGTCGGCCAATCCGAGGCGGCGGCCCAGGACACCGACGCCGCCCAAGTCCGCTGGGAGGCCGTCTCCCCCAGCTGCGGCGAACACCATGACGACACGGCCGGGGGCAGTGGGAGCCCGCGTGAGGCCGCTGAGCCCCGCCTCCCTGCGCCGTCCCACCCCGCACCCGGCCCCAACGCAGCACTTCCCGCCTCGGCGGATGGCTGGGCCGGAGCCGAAGCCACCGTGGAAGCCCTGGTCACCGATGGCCGACTCGCCGAAGCGTACTGGCTGAGCTGTGCGCTCGGTGTGTCGGAACACCGCACGCTCGCCCTTGCCTTCGCTGACGCCGCGTTCCACGATTCACCCGCCTCAGCCTCCGACCTGCAGGTGGAGGCCGAGGAATACCTGGACACTGTCACGCGGCGCCACCCCCTGGAGGACGACCGCGACGCCCAGTTCATGATCCTGACGGCAGCCGTCCGTAGCGGTATCTCTGCCCGCTGGGCGAGCAGCGCCCTCACCGGCGACCATGCGTCGGTCCCCGGTCTTCCGGACCCCTGGGCAAGGGCTCTCGACGGCTTGATGCTCGCTGTCCGCAAGGGCGTGGAGATCACTCCGGGCGGTCTGCGCGCGGGCGTCGCCGCCGCAGAGGTCAACCGGTTCGAGAAGATCGCCGACCAGGCCCGTCAGCTCGCGGTCGACCTACCTAAGCGAAAGATCCGTTACCAGCGGGCCACGGTCGTCCTACAGACACTGGCCGGACCCGAAGGAGTACTCGGCACGACTCTGCACGCCATTGAGGAGTGGGCGAGCAAGGGGGGCGAGTCCGGCGCAGAGAAGCTGTCCGGGCTGATGGAGGAGCACTTCCGACGCATCGATGCCGCAGACCGACTGATCGACGACACCGACCGGGTCAAGCGCACCACCAAGCAGGCGAAGAACGACATCCACTCCGGCGCCCGGCTTCAGCTCCGCACGCACATCAAGAGTGTTCAGGACCTACTGAAGGCGGCCCTGCGCGCCGCCGAAGCGCCGACGGCTTCGGGCAGCGGCGCCCTCGGTCCCGAGCTGCTGGCAGCGCTCGAGGCCGCCAGGGGGACGGGGCGCCCCCTGGGTGTAGGCGGCGCGCTGTTCGACCTGCTGGTGCGGTGGCTCGATCGCTCCTACACGCCTGAATCCAGAGACGAGGACATCCGGTTCCCGCCACCGGCGGACGCGCTGCTGATGCTGCCGGGCCTGTCCTGGCGCTCGGAGAACGACAGGTGCTTGCCCGACGTCGCCGCCCCGGAGGCCTCCTCCGTGCTGGCGGACGTGCTGGGCCCGCACGACCCGGTTCGCGCCCTCGACTGGCTCTGCACCCACGGTGACCTGCACCTCGCCGAACGTCTGCTGAACCGGATCTCCCAAAGAGAGGTGCCCGGCGTCGAGCTCACGGCAGTCCAGCTCGCCGAGCAGCGGCAGGCGCTCTCCGACGCGGCCGGCCAGTGGAAGGACCGGTTCGTCAAAGAGCACCGCAGCGCCCAACTGGCGCTGGCCCGCGTCCGTGCGCAGAACCTCGTGACTCACGAGGTGGAGCGCGAGTTCACCGGCCGTCTGCTGGACTTGGAGAGCGAGGGGCACGGCGGAGGAGGCTTCGGAGAGCGCCTGCGCGCCGTCGAGCAGGTCGCCGAGGACCTGCGACTGTTGGAGCAGGAGAGCAGCGACGACCTGCGCCGCCAGCTCGGGCAGGTGCGGCTGACGGAGCAGGACGCGAGCCGGATCCTCGATCTCCTGGACCGCGGTGAGACGGTGGCGGCGGAGGAACTCCTGACGTTCGCCCGTCGGGGGCAGCCCTTGCCGGAGCCGGCCGAGCCGGCTGGAGAAGTCCTCTCCCGCTTCCTGGCGGGTGTGGCCCACCCGGACGCGCCCAGGCCCGACTCGTCCGGCGGCAGTGCCCGTTGGTGGGCGGATCACTACTCTTCGGGCGAGGCACTGGTGCAGAATGCCGTCTCCGGTCTCGGCGCCTGGGACCGGCTGGGGCAGTTGAGGGACGCCCGGAAGGTCGGCAAGGCGGTGGTCAGCGTGCTGCGGCTGCTCGGTCTGAACGCCACCCAGCCCAATGTGGAAGAGGCCAGGTGGGGCGTCACCCGGCTGAGCGTGCGAGCGGACATCACGGAGAGCACGCCCGGTTACGTCGCCGCCCTCGGTTCGTACGCCAGTCGCATGTACAAAGTCGTGGTCATCACCGACGAGTTGCGGGGTGAGGGCCCGCTGCGTCATTTGCCGGCATCGGCGATCGAAGCCAACATCATTCTGTACACGCAGCCGCTGGGCGTCGAAGGCCGTCGCAGCCTCGCACAGGAGTCCCGAGGCCGGAGCCACCAAGCGCTGGTCGTCGATCCGGCCGTGGTCGGCTGGATCGCCGCGCACGCGCCACGCTCCTTCCGCGCCGTCCAGCGAGTCACCCTGCCGTGGACGGGCTACACCCCGTACACCCCGCATGTCGCGGGTCTGGTGCCGCCGGAGGTGTTCAAGGGACGCACCGACGAGATGCGCGCCGTCCTCGACCCGCAGGGGCCGATCTTCCTCTTCGGGGGGCGCCAGCTCGGCAAGTCGTCCCTGCTCAGGCAGGCCGTGGAGGTGTTCCAGAAGGACGACCAAGAGAACCGGGTCGCCGTGTACGTAGACCTGATGAAGGCTGATATCGGGCACGCGGAGCCACCGGAGGGTATCTGGCGGATGCTGCTGGCCGAGTTGAAGAGGCGCGGCGTGATCAGTGAGAGCGTCGCCGACCGCGCACCGGGCAACGTGATCGCGAATGAGGTCCAGCAGTGGATCGAGGAGCGGCCCGAGCGCCGTCTGCTGCTGCTCGCCGACGAAGCCGACGCCTTTCTCACGGCGGACGCGCAGGCCGTCTACACCGGCGGCGGCCAGTCGACGTTCCCCACAGTGAAACGGCTGCAGCGGCTGATGGAGGACACCGGGCGCAACTTCAAGGTGGTGTTCGCCGGTCTCCACCAGGTCCAGCGCTTCAACCGGCTGATCAACGTGGTCACCGCGCACGGCGGCCGCGACGTGCCCGTCGGCCCGCTGAACCCGCAGGACGCGGTGGAGCTGGTGGAGGAGCCCATGGCGGCGGTGGGCCTCACCTTTGAGACTCGCGACCTCGTCTGGCACATCCTCGGCCTGACCAACTACCAGGCCAATCTGCTGCAGATCTTCTGCGACCGCCTGGTCGCCTACATGCAGCAGCGCTGCATGCCCGCCGACGGCCGGCACGCTCCCATCACCTGGGAGGACGTCCAGCAAGTGGCCGGCATGGACGAGGTCCGCGGGCTGATCGCAGAGCGCCTTCGCTACACCATCAACCTGGAGGACCGCTACCGCGTCCTCGCCCTGCTCATTGCCCTGCGCAGCTTGGAACAGGGCCACGGGCACGGGTATCGTCCCGCCGAACTCCTCGAGCGTGCCCACGAGCGCTGGCCGGACGGCTTTCCACTCAACTCCGAGCGGCAGCTGACCATCTACCTTGAGGAGATGGTCAACCTGGGTCTGTTGATCCGGCTTCCCGGGGATGAGCGTGTCTACGCCATGCGGAGCCCCAACGTGGTGAACATGCTCGGCACCCAGGCCGAGTTGGAGAACGAGCTGCGCGACACCCAGTTCGACCTTCCCTACGACTACAACCCGAGTGTCGCCCGCCGCTCCCTCGGTACGGACCGGCGGACGCGGGTGCAGCGGATGAGCCCGCTGACCGACGGGCAGTTGAGCGACATCCTCACCCACCCGACCCGCACCACGCTGGTGCCCTGCACCCCGGCGCTCAGCGCCGACCTGGTAGAACGCGGCATCCAGCTCCACATCGACGGCCACGGCCTGACCGTCGTACGCGTCGGTCCGGACGATGACCTGACCGAGTTCATCACGGCCAACTCCCGCCGCAAGAGCGGCTCCCGGCTACTTTTCGTCGACCTCAGAGGTCAGGACACGGCCCGGCTGCAGGAGGCCACAGACCGGCTCCTCGACCACACCCGGATCACCCAGCCTCGCTCCGACAGTTCGTCGTCCGTGCCCCGCCGTTACGCCGTCGTCCTGTGCGACCCGGACCCTGCCAAGGGCGTGGTGTCGGCCGCCGGGCTGGTGCGCCCCGAGCGGTGGACGGTGGACAGCGTGCGTGCCTGGTCCGAGTCGCCCTTCGGCTCCCCGCGTGAGCGGCGCGGCCTGATCGAGGTGACCGGCGGCTGGCCGATGCTGGTGGAACTGGCCATGCACAAGGTCCGCTCCGGCATGCGCCAGCAGGAGGTCTTCGACGAGCTGCGCGCAGAAATGGCCGTACCGGAGCGTGCCAAGGCCCACTTGGAACTGGCGGGCCTGAGCTCCGGCGACGTCAGCAGACTCGCCGCCTGGGCGCAGTTCTACACCGAGGAGGAGCACCGCGCCGGTGTTGCCGTCGCCGGCGCGGGCGACCTTCAGGCCGCCTTCCACGAGGCGCATCTGTACGACGAGAGCGACACCGAGGCCGCGCTGCCCGCCGCGGAGCGACTGCTGGCCCACCTCGACCTCCTCGGCGTCCTCGACGTCACCGACAAGGGCGAGACCCTGGACCCAGTCACCTTCCGGTCCATCAAGGCGATCGGCGGCGATCTGTGACGACCGGTCGGTGGGGTGGAATCGAGCCGGGCAGGGCGCACGGTCTGCCGGGGGCACAAGCGCAGGAGAGCGGGGCCACGGTCTGCGCTCCGCCGGCTTCCGAGCGCGACCTGGTGCGTCTTCCCGGCCCGCGCCGCCACCTGGACCGTGTGGAAAGGGACCTGCGATCCGGCCGCAGCTGCGTCTGGTACTTCCCGGACTCGATGGTCGACTCCGGCCGGGCGGAACTGTTCCTGAGGGAGCTGTACAACCGGTTCGAGGAACCCATACCGGTGCCGGGCACGATCACATTGCTCGCCGACCGCCCTGGCGGGCGCGGAAGCGCCCTGGCCGTCCCACTCCAGCGCACCCCCGCGCCCAGCCCGGAAACCGCGCCCGCCGGGGCGAGCAACCACGTCATGGCCTGGCGCGATGACGACGGCTTTGATGCCGAAGACCCCTACGGAGCGATACTGGGTTCCCTGGTCGCCACCCCAGCCAGCCCGCTGTCGCCCTCCAGCCGCCGGGGCGCGGCCCCAGGTGTCGCAGCGCTCACCTCGGTGCCGCTCGGCGAGCGCTTGGCCAAGGAACTCGGCGTCACCGGCGACCCGTTGAGCGAGCTGATCAGGCGGGCGGACCGGCTCCGGCACGGCGTTCCCCGCGAGGACGCTCCGGAGGACGACGCCCTACCCAGCGCGCCGCCGCTGATCGTGGTGCGCGGATGGGACGAGGACTCACCCGAAGAGACGGGCCGGCTGCTCCGCACCGCCCATGCCACTTTCCGAGACGAAGTCCACGATGCGGGCCACCGCCCCCGCTTCCTCATCGCCGCCCGCCTGCGCGACCTGCCCAGCAGTGCCTTCGGCGTCGGCCCTCGCCACGACCACGTCATCCTGCACTGGTGGTGGCGCGTGTGGACCCGCCTCGACAGTGAGGTCCTGCTCGCCTGGCGGCCCCGTCCGAACGCGGGAGCCGCCGAAGCACTGCTCCACCGGGTGACCGACGCCGTCGTCGCCGAGGTCTGCGGCCCCGACATCGACAGCGCACTCGCCCTGCGGGAAGCCTGGAAGGGCGGCGACCTGGACTCCCTGCGCCGTGCCCTGGCCGACGTCCTCCCCGGCAAGGCGGCAGCAGTGGACCGGACCTGGCCCCGCCGCATGTCCACCGCCCACGCCTCCGCCCCCTCCGCAGAACTACGCGAGGCCTGGTCGACCGGCGCCGTCGACAGCTGGGACGGCCACGTCCGTCCAATCCTCGGTCACCACCTCCTTGACCCCGATGCCACGGAGCTGCGCACCCTCGTCTGCCATGCCCAGAACCGTGTCCTGCTGCCCTTGCTGAACGACGCTCGCATCGCCTTCATCGATCTGGTGCCCGGCCTCTTGCGCCGGGAGGTCAGCCTCGACCATTTCCGCGAGCAGGCTCGCTCCCAGTACCAGGTCAAGAAGCAGCTCCCCGCCGTCCCGCTAGTCGAGCTGGAGGTGGCTGACCTCCACCGCGCCTCCCGTCTCCTCACCCTCACCTCCGAACAGCAGCGCCGCCTGGGCGTCCTCCGCGACGCCCGCAACCTCCTCTCCCATCTCCAGCCACTGGCCCATCGACAGCTCATGGACGTGGCTCAGGCGCTCATCAGGGACTGGGGGACGGACGACGTGGAGTGAGAGAGCCCCGGGTGATCCCGTGGCAGGCGCCCCGAAGACCTTCTCAACGCGGACATCGTCACCGTGATCTGTGACGAGACCGGAGCACTCTGCTTGCTGCGCCGCCGCAAGCCGAGCCGCTACGCCCAAGAGCCGCCGTCCGCCATCACCCGATCAGCCCCCCGTCGCCCAACTCCTGCGCGTACGCAGGCTGCACAAGTCATCAGGCTCACCACGGCGGAAACTCGGCGCCATGCTGGCAGCGGCTGCCGAAGCCTGGGCCGAGCACGAACGGCATGCCGCCTTCCACGCGGTCAGGGCCCGACCCGCCCCACGGGGTGTCCCATCAGGCCGAGGGCCAAACGAACGTCACGGGCTTCATTCCAGCGTCGAGGTAACGCCCACACTGCATATGATGCGCACGGATGGAACCGAAGGTCAGGATCCCTCAGAGGCAGGATCCAGAACCGCCACGCACTCCACATGATGCGTCATCGGAAGCATGTCACCGGGTGAACTCAGAGAAAACCGTCGGTCAGGTCCGTCCCGCGTCTCCGTCTTGGGGCCACCAGGTGCGAAGAGCGTCAAACGAGCGTCACGGCGGACGCCCAGTGATCCCAGCAAGGAGTGCACCAGACGCCGTCCCCGTGGTCAGGTTCAGGGTTCGGCGCTCACACGAGGGAAACATTGATCCTCATCAGCGTCGATCGTTTGGGACGCCCCATTCAGGCGGCACCTCGCTCAGGAAGCGGATGACGTACTCCCCGCTGACTTCGTTCCAGCCACCGGAAGCACGTACTCACCGGCCAGACGTGCCCAGTGCAGCGGGAGAGGCCGGGCGAGCGGCGGGTAGTCGTCGTGGTAACGCAGCTGGTGCGTGAGCGTGGCCCACTCCGCCGGCCGGTCGGGCGGGTCACCCGCACGCCCCGAGTCCGTCAGCGCCTTCTCCGACAGACAGCCGAGCACGGTGATCTCCAGTTGCCCGGGGTTCCACGCGGTCTTCCCGGGCGCTGTCCGGCCCTGTGCCGTGGGCACCAGCTTCATGAGTCCCTTTGGCAGTTTCGCCACCGTGTGCGGCTTCGAGGCCGTACTCGCGAAGACACGGCCCTCCGTATCCGCCGTCCCCCACACACCCTCGGCGAAGCCGACCCCGTCCTCGGTGTCGTGGGCGTACCACTCCGCCACTTCACCACGGGCGTTGGCGTCCCGTACGAGCAGCACCCGCAGGTCGCGGCCGTAGAGCGTGTGCCGCTGGGCGGGTTCGGCCCCGAAGCCGAGCGTGTCGCGGTCCAGTGCACCGTTGCGCAGGCCGGGCCAGCACTGGCGCAGATTACCGGCGTCCGCCAGCAGCAGCGTCGGGCGGTCGCGGAGCTGGAAGAGCAGTGCCCGGATCTGCCGCTCGGTCTCCCGCTGCCTGTCCTGCTCCACGCCGGGGCGGGCAGCGGGCCGGGGTCCTCCCGGGGCTGCCGAGTCATCGACGAGGTTCCCCGTGCCGGTCTCCTTCCCGCCGCTCGCCGCCGGTTCCTGTGCCTGGGAGAGCAGCAGCAACAGTTTCGGATACGGCACCCATTCGGCTCGTTCCGCGTCCCACCCCTCGATGACGCCCGGTCCGTCCCCGGGGCGCACCCGCACCGCCACCAGCCGGTGGACGGGGCATCGCGTGGGCCCCTTCCTGGTGTGGCGTACGAGCCAGAGCGCCGCGTACTGAAGGTCGCCCGGAATGCCGGTTCCCACCCGATGGGCGGGCGGGCTGATCGCGCCAAGCTGCCGGAAGGCGTCCAGCCAGGTCCACCTGGCCCGGTGTTCCAGAGCGCTGTCGGTGTCGTCGGGCGAGTTCACGAACTGGGTCAGCCGTCCCTGCCGTGCCCAGGCGATGCGCAGCGCGTGTTTGGGGTCGGAGTCCGGGACGGCGGCGAAGCGCTCCTTGCCGGCGATCTCCGTGATCACGACTCCGGCCCCGCCGAGGAGCGGGTCCGCCCGGTCCGCCACGAGCCCGCAGCGCCCTTCGATGGCCTCGGCCAGCCGGACGGACCTGATGCGCCCGCGGGTTCGGGTGGTCGGTAGGGCGTCGGTCAAGGGTCCCGCGGGCCGGGCCCGGACGCGGATGTTGACCCCCTCGCACTGCCACTGCCAGGTCTCCCCGTCGGCCGACGGCACTTGCTGCCCGGCGGGAAGACCAATGAGCTTGGGCAGCTCGGCGAGCAGCGCCGCACGGGTTTCCGAGGACTGCCAGAAGACGTCGATCTCCAGGGGGCGGCCGTTCAGTGCGCGTGTCAGCGCCGCCCGCCGTTGCAGAGCCAGCTGGGCGTCGCGGACGCCCGGGACGCGTCCGGCGCCGGAACGGGGCAGCAGGGAGGGTGTGTTGCTCCGGGAGACGCGCGTGAGGTCGGGGACCCGGGTCAGCAGGGGGCGCAGCCCTTCCTCGACCCAAGCGTCCAGGTCCGCCCGCTCCCGTGGCATCAGCCCGGGTCCGACCTCGTGCGGGCCGATCGACGGGTGGTAGACGATGCCGGCGGCCACGTCCCCGGAACCGTTGATCCAGCGTTCGGGGTCGGAGAAGAGCGCTTCGGGCCGGGGATAGTTGCGCACGATGTCCAGCTCGGGCACGAGCGGTGCGGGGCTGTGCCGGCGCCAGGCCAGTTCCTTCGACCGCCGGTCGTAGCCCAGTGTGTTCACCATCAGCCGGTGGCCCCGGTCCGGCCCTCCCGGCCATGGCAGTGGAGCGTCGAGCAGGACGGTCGTACCGCCGAGCTGGTGGGGGCGTACGTCCAGTCGGGTGGCCCACCGGCGTACCTGGGTGGACACGTGGACGCGAAACCGCGGGGCGAACGGCACGGTGTGGACGGTGATGGTGAGACAGGCCGAGTAATACCAGGTCTGCCGACGGCGCTCGTATCGCTGAGGCGGCCAGGAGACGAGTCGCGCGCCGTCACCCGAGCTCTCGACGCGGAAGTGGAGTGTGGTGCCGCCCGTGCGGAACGTCCGGGCGGCCAGCCGGAAGGCGATCCACTCGGGCAGCAGGCTGTAGAGCCGCGCGGCGGGTTCGGCGGTTCCGCCCGCCGAGAGCACGCTCTCGGCGAGGTCGACCGGTTCCGTCTCCCAGTGGGGCAGTCGTACCGTCTCGGCCGGGTCACCGGAGCGGAGCCTCTCTTCGAGATCGGCGCCCTCCGAGTCGTCGTCCTCCCGGTGCATGCCCGCCGCCCAAGCTGCAACCACCGGGGCCAGCACGTCCGGCGGGACGGCTTCCCGCGCGTAGAGCCACGGCAGACGGCCGTCCGTCCCGGCGTTGCGGCCGGTCGCGATGACTCCTGGCGCCATCGCCTGGAGCAGGGAGTTGAGCCTGCGCACGGGGAGCCGGTGGGGGTAGATGGAGTTCTTGCCCGCCTCGGCATGCATCCCGGTGAGCTCGGCGTGCAGGTCCTCGCCGAGCCGCAGCACTTTCATCTCCTCCCGCCAGGGTCCGTGGAGCGGGTCGGGTTCGTAGGCCGCGACGCGAATGTGGTGGTACACGGAGTTACCTCCTGGGACAGGGGTTCGGTGCTTTACGGGTGGGCGGGTACGGCGGCGAGCAGGCGGGTGAGCATGCTGCGCAGTGGCGCGTACAGGGCGCGGACGATGAACTGCTCCTCCGCGGTCGTCGTGCCGCCGTCGAAATACGGGTCCAGGACGGCGAGGACGCTGTGCAGCAGACTGGATTCAGGGGTGTCGGGTCGCGCCGGTACGGCGGCGCGGTTGGGGGAGAAGGCTGCGTCGACGAAGACCACCCGGGCCGGTACGCCACCGCGTACCAGTCGCCCGATCACCTGCCACAACAGGACCAGCATGTCCCAGGTGACCTGCTCCCGTACGTCGTCGTCGAGACGGCTCCACGCCATCGAACGGGCGAGTACCTGATACCAGTACGAACGGGCGAGGCGGCGGAACTCCTCCGCTCCTTCCTCGACGGTGGGTTTTCCCTGCACCAGGGTGGCGAAGTCACCACCGGTGAGGGCGCGGACGACCCAGTCGTTGACGGCGTTGACGGCCAGGTGGAGGTCCTCTGGGTGCGGATGAGGTCGTGCCAGGAAGTAGACCGTGCCGATGGCCGCCTCGTCGCCCTCGTTGAGGATGTTGTGGCCGCGTTCCAGTGCGAGCAGGGGCGCCACCAGGATGTCCGCCTTGAGGTCCTTCAGGTGCTCGACGTCGCCCCGGCGCAGTGATCGGGCGTGGTAGGCGGACGACGCCTCGTCCTCCGCGGTGATCTCCTCGTCGTCCGACACTAGGCACAGCACCTTGTTGCGCCAGCGGACGTTGAGGTTGTGCAGTGTGTCGGCCACCACACGTGCCTCGGCATAGCTGCCGACCAGCAGAAGGATCTGGTCGCGTCCTGGAGGAAGGGAGAGCAACTCCTGCTGGAGCGGACCACCTTCAGTGACCTCGTACTCGTCTCCGCCCTCACCTAGATGGCACGCGATGCGGCGCAGCTTCTCCGGGCGGTCGTCCGGGTGGGTTCCCGACATGCGCAGTTTCTCGTCGCCGTCGTCGATGAACTCGAAGCGCATGGAGCTCTCGTTGGCGATGCGTTCGGTCACCTCGACCGGCGGTTCGATGACCACACCGACCGGGATGGAGACGTGGTAGCGGCTGGACGCGCCCGCCCAGCTGCTGCCCGACATGAGTAGCAAGTGGGCACCGGGCCTGCCGTCGACGGAGGTGAGATCGGGGATGGCGCGCAGCAGCTCACGTCCGACACCGCTGCACCGGAAGAAGGTCAGTTCGCCGCTGCGGACTCCGCCCTTGTCCTCACCCGGGACCCGGAACTGGAAGCCGAGCACATTGCCCATCGGGGCCTCGGGCACCATCGGGCCGTAGTCGATCGGTCGGCGGTACATCGTGTTGAAGCCCAGGCTGAGGGCGGCCTCGACGCGGGGCCACATGGCGTTGATCATGGCGAGCCGTGGTTCCAGGGCGCTGAGCAACAGTGTGAACTCGAAGCGCTCCGCGAGTTGCTTCCGCCATTCCTCGGGAGTCTGGGGCGGAGGCTTGGGCTTCCTGCGGCGTCCGCGCTTCTTCTCCTGTTCCTCCTCCTCGCGCCGCCACTTGTCGTACGCCTCTTGGTACTTCCGCTGACGGGCAGCCATGTACTTCGGGTCGATGGCGAAGACCTCGTCCATGACCTCGGTGAGGCGGCGCCGGGTGTTCTCCGGGTTGCCGGTGTGGAGCAGTTCGTTGAGGAGGGCGGTCAGGCGGCTGAAGTCCTCCTTCGTCCTGCGGTGACGGTCACCGAAGGGGTTGTCCCGGAACGCGTCGAGCAGTTTCCCGAGAGCCTCGCGGGGGGCGTGATGAGGGTGGTCCCGACCGCTGTCGTCGGGGAGTTCGTAGCGTTCGTCGAGCAGCCCCAGCTGGAGCGTCCAGGCGCTGAAGTAGCCCGTCCGCACCCACTTGCGCAGCTCGTACCCGGCGACGAGCATCGCGTACAGCCGGTCGGTGGCCGCGCCTGCGGTGTTGAGGGCGGCGGCGAAGGTCTCGACCTCCCGTTCGGAGAGCTGGGTGCGTCCGCCGGCCGCGAGTTCCCGGATCTTGTGCCGGCTCAGCTGGTCGATGAGGCCCTTGTCTTCGTCACTGGCGAGGACCACGGCGGGTGCGAAAGTCCGGTCGAGCTGCATCTGGACACGGTCGGCCTCGTCGATGATCACGAGGTCACTACGGCGGCAGGCGAGTTCGAGGAAGCGGATGCGTTCGCCGTTCTGAGGGCGGGGCGGCGAGGCGTCGATAAGCCCGGCCGGGGTGGCCACCCAGATCGAGGCGTCGACCAGCGTGCGGGCTCCGTGGTGACGGGGGCAGGCGGACCAGTACGGGCAGCTCGTCGCCCTCTTCTGCCACTCGGAGTGCCGTCCGTCGCTCGGGTCACGGCGCAGGGCCGACGGGGGTCGGAGCCGGGAGCAGGGTGCCTCGCCGTAGGCGAGTGGTTCGGTCGTCGATGTGGCGCCCTGCCGTCTGACGTTGAGCAGGCAGGACGTGCCGAGGTAGGCGAAGGCGGGGTCGTCGTGGGCGAGCAGTCGGTGCTCGCCCCGGCCCGCCAGCCGGCGGTGCAGCCGCTGGGCGTGCCGCTCACGGCCGGAAGAGCCGAGCACGGGTGCGGCGGCGCCGTCGGTGTAGAGGTCGTAGAGCTGGACGAGCTTCAGCACCTCCGCGACATCGGTGACGACGACGGTGGTGCGCTTGCCCAGGTTGGCGAGATGGACGGCGATGATGTCGCGCAGTGTGCTCTTGCCGGCGCCGACGATGCCGAGCAGGTGCTGGATGCCGTCCACCGTGAAGGCGAAGTCCTCGTCCTTCCTGGCCTTGTGGAAGGTTCCGTTCTCCTTGGTGGACAGGTCGAACGACCGTAACCGCTCCAGCCACCGTGGTGCCCGGCCCTTGCCGGAGCGAGCGTGTTGGGCGTCCATCTCCGCTGCCGTGCGCTCCAGGTCCTCCCTGGTGAAGATCAAGGGCTCGCCGCCGCCGGCCGGTTCCAGGTCCATGTCGTGGGCGACGAGGGGGGTGCGGGGGACCGGCTGCAGGTCGACGACGGCCATAGTGCGACTGACGGGGAAGGCGTGCGGGCCCTTACCCGCGACCGGCAGCCGCTTGCCCGCCAGCGGCGGTGCGGCACGCAGCAGTTGTTCGTAGACGGAGAAGCGGTCGCCGGCGACGGAGAGGTCGCGGCGGGCAGCGGGTGTATCGGCGTCCGGTACGTCGTAGGCGCGCACCCTGGGGTCGAACCTCTGGTAGGTGTCCAGCGCATCGAGCCAGGTACGGCTCCGGCGCAGCGTCCACAGCGAGTACCGGGCGATACGCAGGGTCTTCGCCGCGTCGGATGGCAGCGGTGCCCGGTGCGCCTCGGCGAATCCGTACCCGCTGAACAGCACCCAGGCGCTGCCCGCGGGACTGCCCGGCATCATCTTCTGCTGGAGGTACAGGCCGAGTTCGACCTGGCAGAGGGCTTCCAGCGCGGGCTGGGGCACGGAGGACCCCAGAAATGCTTTGAGCACGTTGAACACGTCGGTCAAGGGCGGGGTGAGGCTACGCATCGTCCTTCTCCTCTCGCCGGGCCTGTCCCAGGTCGGGCACGAGGTCCATGGGGGTGGTGAGCACCAGCCGGTCCCGCAGGAGCGCGGGAAGGGCGTCGGTGAAGGCCTGCCGGTAGCCGTCCCGTCCGGCGAGCGCGTCGGGGACCACGACGAGGGTGCGGTCCGCGAGGAGTGTGTTGTCGGTGAGATGGGCTGCGAGGAGCGTCGGCTGCAGGCGGTCGTACACCTGGATGTCCACGCTGCGGGGGCCGGTGTCCCAGAGCCGGTAGGCGGGCAGAAGACCGGGCAGGGTCTCGTACCCGACTTCGGCGCGCTCCAGTGTCTCCCGTGCGGCTTCGTCGGTGCGGTGCGGCAGTACGAGGTACCACCGCAGCGAGCGCTGCAGGATCCACGCCTGGTCCGGCTCACGGATGAGCCGCGGAGGGGCGTCGCGCGGACAGTCCTCCCCCTCACACCAGACTTCCGCGCCGGTGCCGGACGGTCCGGGTACGGGCACGGCACCGTCCCGGGGCAGCGCGGGGAGCCTGCACGAGGGGCAGTACAGGAAGTCTCCGTCGACGAGCAGGAACTCGGGCAACGGACCGTAGAGGTTCTTGATCCGGCTCCAGACCGCCCTGTTCCAACCCGGCGCAAAGCGGTCCTGCTGGTGGACGACCGGGTGACGCGCCAGGAACGCCCGGCACTGCCGGTAGCGCTCTTCCGTTCCACTCCGCGCGTGCAGGTCCCCGAGGAGGGCGCGGGCGTGTGCCGCCACGCCTCCACCCGGTCCGTGCGAGGCCACCTCGAGACACGACCGGGTCGGCATCCGGCCGACCCGGTGCACCAGCGTGGTGCCCGGCGAGACCAGGGAGGAGGGGACCGCGAAGAGTGGGTCGTCGGACGGCCTGGTCCGGCACCACTCCCACAGCTCCGGAAGACTCCTCGGCGGCGACTCCCCCGCTTCGAGGCAGCGCATCACCGTGTGATCCAGCGCCCGCTGGGCGAGGCCGGGATAGGGCAGGGTGAAGGAGCGGAGCCCTTGGACCTCGGAGAGAGCCGCCACCATGCGGGCGAGTTCGCCGAAGAGGTCGCTGCCCACGCCCTCGGGCGCTTCGCCGGCGTCCGGCCGATCGGCCCGGTCGGCCGACCCCGCCCTCATGCCGCGGTCTCGCTGACGGACGACGCCGTGCACCAGCGGACCACTTCGCACCGCTCGCAGGAGCGTCCGGGCTGGGCCGCGTACTGGTCGTCCCCGTGCCAGTCGGCCACCATCGCCCGCAGTACCTTCTCGGCGGTGACCCGATTGGCCGGGGCGAAGGGATCGATGATCTCCAGGTCGGCGCCGCCGGGGCGCAACACCTCCAACTCGACCCGCGCGCGGAACGGATCACCGCCCAGGTCACCGCGGGCGATCAGCACGACGGCCAGGGCCAATTGCGGATAACGCTCCAGCAGGGGGCGGTCGGACCGCCGATCGGTGACGGAGGTCTTGGTCTCGCGCCACACCCATGACCCGGCATCCCGGTAGAGCAGGTCGGGTGCGGCCATGACCACCACGTCGGCGGCTGTGTCGTGCCGCACCACCCGGGGCTCGGTCCGCACATCCGTACCGTCCCCGACGTACCGCAGCGGACAGACCGCGGCGTGCCGCCGCAACAGCAGGGCGCCGAGTGCGCGTTCGTGTGCGGGCAGGTCGAATCCCTCCGGTACCCACTCCTCGGGGACCTCGACCGTGCAGGGCCGAGGCGATCCGTGGGCGTGCCGTTCGGCGAGGTAGGCGTGCAGCGCCCGGCCGCGCTCGGCCGTCACCTCGCGTTCGACGGAGTCCGCCGTGGGCAGGTGCAGCCGACGCATATGGTCACGCGCCGGGCAGGCTCGGTAGGCCCGCCCGTTGGTGACCGACCAGGTGCGGCGGGGCCGGTCGTGCGCCTCGATGCCCAGCAGTCCGGGCGCTGTGCGCAGGGCCGGGCACACCGACAGGTAGGGGCATCCTCCACAGGCGGACCCCGGGCGGTATTCCCGTCCGTCCAGTACGTCGGCCAAGGCGGCGGGGCCGTGTTCGCGGTACCGGGCGCGCGCCTCTTCCCGGCTTCCCGCGAAGAGTTCCCGCGTACCTCCGTCGAAGAGCGCGAACTCCACGATCCGTACGTGCTCTGGCGATGGTCCGGGGGCGCCCTCGGCCAGCACCAGGGCGACGGCCGCGGTGAAGCCGTCGGGCGGCAAGCCCCGCAGGCGGTGCACGGGCAGACGAAGCTCGCGGTAGGCACCGTCCGGGGAAACCAGGCAGCGGCCCCACACGGTGAGGCGGTACTCCTGGGCGTCGCGCGGGTCGGGACCGGACGGCCGGTAGCGGTACGTCCACGGCTCGGGCACCTCGTGCAGGGGACGTTCCGGGTCGAGGGGGAAGGCCGACTCGTACATCTGCACGCCGTGCTCCGACCAGGTCCGCAGACCGTCGTGCAGGGGCCCGGTACGTGTCCGAGGCGGGCTGCCGGCAGGCCCCGAACGGATGTCGCAGGCAGCCATGAAGGGGCCCAGAGCGAAGTGCTCCAGCCTCTCACGGCGGCGCGGTACGGGGTCGGTGGTGTGGTAGCCGCGGGTCTTGAGAGCGTCAGCGGCGGGGCATCGGAACTCTCCCCCCTTGAACATTCCGGCGGATACCGTGATGACGTCGGACGTGCGGGTTACCCCGTCGGGGGGCAGCCATGGCTGTGACATTTCATGCTCCATTTCCGTACGGACGAAAGGTGGATGACCATGCGGGAGATCGAGGAGGTCGGCGATGTGGAGAGGCGCTACGAAGTGCTGGACATGGTCGGCGATGGCGGCCAAGGCGACCTTTTCCTCGGGCGTGACCGCAACAGCGGGCAGAAGGTGGCGCTGAAGCTTCAGAAGGCCCGGGACCTCGGACCCGAGAGCGATTTCCACTGGGCCGGCGATGAACTCCTCAAAGAGGGATCACGCATGATGATGCTGACGGGAATCCGGGCAATTCCCGAAGTCATCGCAACGGGGACACACCGGCGACGCCGGTGCCTGGTCATGGAATTTGTCGAAGGGCACCAACTGCAGAAGGTCCTGTCGGCGGCCCTGCCCGTTAAGGATCCTGGGACCGTTGCGGCGACCATCGGCCAACTGTGCGAAATTCTGGCAGAAGTCCACGACCGGAATCTGGTGCACTGCGATCTCAAGCCCGAGAACGTCATCGTGCAGCCGGACGGCCGTCTCCGGCTCATTGACATGGGCCACGCGGTCGTGGCGGATCAGGAGACGAAATGGGCACGAGGCACGCGCGGCTGGGCCTCCCCCGAGCAGTCCGACGCGTGCCCGTCAGGTCTGACGCGGCAAGCGGACATCTTCGCACTCGGCTGCATCCTGCTGGAGATGACCGTGATGCGCCTGCCCTACGGCGGACAGGACGAGCGGGCGGAAGAGGGCACCCCGGTGCTGCCGGCCGACCGGCTCGCCAAACTACCCCCGGAGTTCGCCTCCCTGACGCTGTGGATGGTCCGGTGGAAGGCGGCGGAGCGCCCCGCGGATGTCCGTGAAGTGTTCGATCGGCTCCGCCGCTACCTACCCCAGCTCGGCTCGCAACGGCCATCGAAGCCCCTGCGCCCGGACCCGACCGAGTACTACCGCACGCATCCGCCCCGGCTTTGACGGTGAGCCGACGGCCGCCGATCAGGCGGGTCACCTCAGCCCTTCCAGCCGCTCCCGGACCTCCCGCCCCCCCTCACCGTCCATCAGCTCACGCAGCACGATGACTCTCTCCAGCTCCCGCACCGCCGCGTCGGTGTCGCCGGCGGACACCAGGACATCAGCGAAGAGCATGCGTACCTTGTCCTCGTTGGGCCAGTTCTCCTGTTCGCAGTAGATGTCGGAGGCCTGCCGGTACAGGGTGATGGCCTCGTCCCGCTCGGAACGGGCCAGGTGCACCTTGGCCAGGGTGAACAGCACATCGGCCAGGCCGCTGCGCTCCGCCGTGCGCTCCACCACGCCCAGAGCGTCGGCGCACCGACGGAGCGCCCGCTCGTGCTCGCCCCGGTCGAGGTGGATCGCGCCGAGGACGTTCAGAACAGCCGCTTCCCCGACCCGGTCGGACACCTCCCGACACAACTCCAGTGCACGGCGGAGCACTTCCTCCGCTCCCGTCAGGTCGTCCTGCTTGCGCAGGGTGAGCCCGAGCCGGTGCAGCGTACGGGCCAGACTCCGCCGGCCTGCCGCGCTGTGGTCCTCCTCGCTGAGCCGGACAGCCCTGCGCAGGGCGCCCACCGCCAAGTCGTACTCACCGAGCCGCCAGTGGGTCCCTGCCAGCGACCGGTGGACCATGGCGCGATCGACCGGACCGGCGACGGTTTCCGCCGCCTCGGCGGCGTACCGGAGGTTCTGCCGCGCATCATCGAGCAGGCGGCGGCGCCACTGGTAGATGACCAGGGTCATCGGAAGCAGCCATACGTACCGGTCGATACGCCGATTGATCGCCAAGTGAATGCCTCGCTGGACGGTGGCGTACTCCTCGTCCAGGAACGCCATCGCCTCCGTGAGGTCCGCGGGGTCGGTGACCCTGACCGCTCCGGGCTCGCCGGTGGGCAGGGTGCGTTCGCGATCGAGCACCCGATCGCAGGCGCGGACATTGTGCATCTGGTGTTCCAGCACCTGTCGTACGGTCGCCCGCTCGATCTCCGCGTTCTCTCCGTCCGGCACCGGCCACACGTGCCGAAGGGCGAAGGCCCGCACGAGGTCGTGCAGCCCGTAGCGGTCGCCGTGACGTTCCACCAGGTTCGCCGCCACAAGGTTCACCAGGGCCCGGTCGGTACGCGTCCCTTCGTCCACTGCCCGTCTCAGATCCATCACCGCCTCCCAGGAAGCGCTGGGCCCGGGGTGGACGGCGAGCTGCCACAGCAGCAGCCGGGCTTCCTCATTCAGCACGCGCACGGAGCAGTTGAGCGCGGCGCGGACCGACAGTTCGTGCTCGGGCAGGTCCAGGGTGTCCAGCTTCGCCCGCTCCAGCTCCTTCTCCATCTCCCGCACCAGCGCAGGGAGGGTGTGCAGCGGACGCGCACCGACCTCCAAGAGCCGGGCCACCACCACGAGGGCCAACGGCAGCCGACCGCAGAGGTGGACCAGCTTGCTGAAGGGCACGGCGTGCTTGGCCCGGTCCTCGGCCGACACTTTCTCCTGGAGTACCTCCAGGGCGTCCGCCTCGTGCAGCGGCTCCATCTTGCGGAACAGCACCTTTCTCTCGGACTGCAGCCGCAAGAGGTCATTACGACTGGTGACGATCACGGCGCAGGTACCGTCTCCGGGAAGGAGCGGCAGCACCTGCTGGGCTCTGAGTGCGTCGTCGAGGACGATGAGCACCGACCTGTGGGCCAGCGCCGACCGCAGCGCGTTGCTCTTGCTCTCCGTTCCGGTCACCGTGGTGTAGGGCGGTAGCGCGGCCAGAAAACCGTCCAGGATCTCGTCCGGTTCGGCGGGCCGCACGTCTCCGTCGGCGAATCCGTTCAGTTCGCCGCGCAGCACCCCGTCGGGAAACCGCTCCCGCAGCCGACCGGCGAGGTTCTCGGCCACCGTGGTCTTTCCGACGCCCGCCATGCCGCTGATCAGGACCAGCGCCAGATTGCCGGCGTCCTGTTCCTCGCACACGGCCTCGAAGAGGTCACCGATCAGCTCGTCCTGCCCGATCGGCTTGCGCCTGCCGCCGGGCAACTGGTCGGGAACGGGGGGCAGGAGAGCCCCGCCCGGCCGGCGGCCCTCTCCCCGGACCTGGTCGATGGCGCTCTGTACATCGACGTCCCCTTTTCTTCCGTTGCGCTTCTCCCACTTCTCGATGAGCCGCTCACGTCGGGACTCCGGCAGGTCTGCGTGGGCGAGCAGGTAGAACCGGAAGATCTGGGGCAGTTCCGGCGTGCGCTCGAACCACTTCTCCGTCTCCTCGCGCAGCCATTTGACCTCCCTGGACTTGTAGGCTGCGTCCAGCCGCGCGTACACGGCGGCCATCAATTCGGCCCGTAGCCCCTCCCGACGCAAGTTGAAGCCGGTCTCGGACAGTCCGTGCAGCGGTTCGTCCTCGCCGTCCCACTCCTCCAAGGCGGCGCCGAGCAGCTCGAACCGCGCTTTGCAGGTCAGCCCCTCAGCCTGCTTCACCTTTTCGCGAAAGCGGAGCAGGTCGACGTCCCCCACCGGCACGCGGAGCGTGCAGTAACCCGACTTGCCGCTATGGGGCACGGACTCCTGGCCCAGCCGCTTCCGCAGGTCGGCGACGACGCGGTTAACCAGATCGCCGACGTCCTCGACGCCCTCCCAGAGGACTTCGGCTATGTCCTTCCTCTTACATCGGCAGTCTGGCGAGGTCACCAGGAGCGCGAACAGGGCCGCCACCTTCGACCCTTCGACCACCCTCCTGCCGCCACCCCCTTCGGCTCGCACCGGGCCCAGCACGTACCCCTCCATCGCCTCCCCCTCACCGCGCCACAGTCAGTGATCCGGCCCCTCGTCGGCGCTCCTTCATCTGTGCGCCGCGCCGTGCCGCTTCACACGCGCTTGCTTCTTCACGCCCCCGGGGACTCAGTTATCCCTCAGTTTTCGCTCTGCGGCCCCGCTTCACCCCCGGGCACGATGGCACCAGCCGCTCGCAGAAGCACGAAATGGCGGCTTAGTCATCCATCGACTCATCAGAGAGGAACCGCGAACCCGATGAACAGCCGTCAGCGCAACCGCCGGGCAGCCCGTCTGCGCCAGTCCCCTGACTGGCCGCCGAGCCGCCGTCGGCGGGCGGCCGTCCAGACCGAGGACACCACCCCGGCGACCCCGCCCGCCGAGGCGCCGGACACCTCGTCCTCCGAGACCGCCTGAACGCAACAGTTCGTGGGTGCCCGTTCTGTACGGGCACCCACCAGCCTCGCGAACTTCGTCACCGGCGAGCTCGCGGCCTGGCTGCCGCGCTTGTTACACGCTCGTGGTCAAAGGCGGCGTTACCTGGTCGAGAAGACCACTGCCGCATGCTCACGCATCAAAGTGAGGCTGGTGGGACTCATCTCCGCTTGACACGGATGTGAGGCGGTATGTCCCCACCACAGGACCCACCTAGCCCAGCATCTCGGTATCTCCAGCACCTCCGGACTCAGGTTTCCACAGTCTGAAGAGAGGACATTTCCTGATGTATCCACCACACAGCAGTGCGTTCGCCTCGGTGAGGCGGCACTTCGACGATCCCCGGACCAATGACGCGGTCTTCGTACTCGTCCCCACGGACGCCGACGAGGCTGATCCGGTCCGGCTGACCGCTGCCGAGACGCACGAGGCCTTGTACGGCCCCGGCTCCGACCCGCAGTTCGCCACCGCGGTCTGGAAGGAGGCCATCCGCGCCGCGCAGAGCGACCTGACTCCAGACAGCACGGGCAAACTTCTGGCGATCTGGCTGGCCCTGCCCCGGTTGACCGGGACGGTCCACCGGGTCTGCACGCGCCTGCGGGCCGACCGATCGGACGTGGAGGCCGAGATGGTCCTGGCTCTCCTGGAGAAGCTGGCGGATCGGGACGGCGCGAGCTGTCTCACCGACTCCTCCCTACTGCACGCGGCGCGCGCCAGGGCGTGGCATCTCGCCCGGGAAGGGTTGCGGGAGCTTCCCTCCACCCAGATCGAACGCATCACCAAGGAGCACGCTCTCACTGCGTCCGGCGAGGAGGCGGACGCTCCGGCGGCGGAGAGCCTGGACGTACGGGTCGACCGTCCGGACGGCCCGGACGGTCTGTGCGCACCGCTGCGCTTCCGGGTGCGCCCGGAGCATCTGCGCCGACAGGGAATCTTCATCGACACCGACGACGGCTCGCAGGGCCGTTCGGCGGGTCACAGCCCCGGGAAGAGGCGACGGCTCGGGCGCCGCGCGATCACCCGGCCGGTCCGCCCTGCGGGGAGGCGAGGGTGAAGGACCCGGCAGAGGGCCGCCTCAGTTTCACGGAGATGTTCGACCTGCCCGTCGCAGTGGACCTGCGCACGGCGGCCCGAGCACTCGGAATCGGCTCGACGACCGCGTACCGGCTGATCCGCGAGCACGAGTTCCCCTGCCTTGTCGTCCGCGTCGGACGTAGGTACAGGATTCCGACCAACGAGCTGATGCGCGCTCTGGGGATCGAGGACCGCCCGCTGTACAGCGTGGACCCGGAAGAGGAGACGAACGATCCGAACGTCGGCTTCTGACGGTAACCAACGTGCTGCTCCGTGGCATCGGCCACGGAGCAGCACGGCCCTGCTTCCTACGACGGGCCGTTCGCCGCCGACGTGCGCCGCACGGTTCTCCACGGCTGCTCGGCAATCGGAGGGCGAAGGGATGCCCTCCTTCGCCGAGTGGTTCGGGGGCCGACAGCCCGTGCGCCGGCCAGTTCGTGAACCCGCCGACGCTCACCGACCCGAGCTACGGCGAGCACGCCTGTCAGCCCTGAACCTGCCGGTGAGCCGTCGACACACGCTTCGGCGCCGGCCTCATGATCGCCGCGCCCGGCCGGGGCACGGATCTGGATGGCCCGGCGGCCCAGCCCTACGCACCGCTCGCCACGACCGCCATCGAGGGGATGACTCCGAAGGTCCTCGTCGTCGTGGGCGCGAAAGACTGGCACCCGCCCAGTCTTCTCCGACCGGCAGGACTGGGGAAGCGACGCCTACGCGGCGTCTCCCGCACCGAAGACCAGGTTGGACAACTTCGACGACCCGGAACACGGGCTGGGCGGCACCCCGGCCTTCGACGCTGCCGAGGCCACCGACGAGAACCCTGACCGCGTCACCGCCGCACGAGCCCTCGCCCGGGCGCACCTGCGCGCCCGAGTTGTGCCCGCAGGAACCGGACAGGTACTGGGCCACCGCGGTCCGCGCATCAGCTCCCACTGCTCCCGGTCCCGCTTCGTGAAGCCGTCGGGCGTGACGTCGTGCCCTGGCACCTTCAGTTCCAGGAAGCCGGTGATGCGCCCCGACGTCTCCACCGCATAGTCCGGACGCCCCGGACCTCGGGCAAGGGATGCTCGGGATGAAGGCGAGGACTCAGCTTCCAGCGCGCCCCGAATGTCTCCATCAGCTTCGCCACCGGCAGGCTGACGGACGCCTCCGTGTCGCTGACCCGCAGACGCTCCTTGCACTCGGATCCAAAGTCCGCCACGAGAGCCCGTATCCATTTCTCCGGCACCTAGTCCCCCTCCAAGCTGTGGACGTGGACGGTGGATACCGCAGACACAGCTTGTTGGAACAAAGAGGACCGGCTCAGTGCGCACGGAGGAGGCGCGATGGGCACGGACAGCGCGTTCCGTGACCGCTGGGAAAGCAGGGGCGGGTGTTAGTTGGGAAGAAGCCGCCGTAGCCAATGTGGGCCTTGCCTGCCGCCCAAGCGGGAAGGCGCGTGGGACGCCATTCTCGCGCCGAGCGGACCCGCTGCCCCATCTCGCGAAAGCATACGAATCCACCCGCTGAACGAACGGATCAGTCCCCCGGCGGACTGACAGAAGCCAGCACCGCTCCCAGAACCTCATTCCGTCCCGTACCCACGACGTCGAACGTCAGGAAACGGGGAACCAGGCCGACAGGCGCTTGGCAATAGCCGGTACATCGATGTTGTCTTGCGCGACTTCCTCGACGAACGGGCCAGCCACGGAGACGGGTGGCGGGGTGGTACTGGCGCTGACGCCGTTGAACCGCAGGAAGACACGCATGGCAAGCCAGGCGGTGCGCTTGTTGCCGTCGATCAGCGCGTGATTGCGAGCGACGGAGTGCAGCAGCGCCGCAGCCTTCTCGTGCAGCGTGGGATACAGCTCGGCCCCGAACACAGTCGTCCGGGGCCGTTCGATCGCCGACACCAAAAGGCCCATGTCACGCACGCTGTGCTCGGTACCGTTGACCGTGCGAGCGATGGCCAGGATCTCGTCGATATGGATGTAGCGCACTTGGGTCACTTCAGGTAGTCCAAGATCTCCGCATCGCTGTCCATCAGCTCGGCCAGGACGTCATCAACCTTGAGCTCGGCCCGGTGCTGGGCGTCACGGATGGCCTCGATGGCAAGTTCCTGCTTGCTGCGACCCTCCCGACGAGCCCGCTCGGTGAGCATCGCGTCAAGGTCTTCGGGGAGTCGGAGTGTCATCGCCATACAGGTATGATACCGGACTGGTATCTTGGCGGCGAGGTGATACCAGCCGCTCAAGACCTCGGACCACGACGCTGTCCTTCGTGGCCCAGTCGGGCCGCGGTCTCGGTTCCGAGGTGCGTGCGACGAGGTAGCAGCACACGCGCCGCCGCTGGCGAGGTGCAGCCCCCCCCCCCCGAACCGGGGTCCTTGCCCCGTGCCGATGGCCCCGGTCTGCGGCCCAGGGCCGGAGAGGTCCGAGGTTGAGGCTTCCGATATTCGAGCGTCATCCGAGCGTCAAAAATTCTGCATTGCGCATCGCCACGTCGCTGCGAGACCCACGCCAGCCCTTGAACCTGCAGCTCAGAGCGTCCTGCACAAGCAAACCTCAGTCGACGCATTCCGCGAGCGAAAACAGGTCGAGCTGACCACCTGAAATGGAAAACGGCAGGTCAGCGGCGCCTCTCCGTCGGCTCCAGCACCGCCACGCACTCCACATGATGCGTCATCGGAAACAGATCGAACGCCCGAAGCATCCGCACCCGGTACCCGCTCTCGCGGAAGTACCCCAAGTCCCGGGCCAGCGCGGCCGGATCGCAGGCCACGTAGGCGATGCGGCGGGCGCCCAGGCCCGCCAGGTGGCGGACCGTGGCCTTGCCGGCGCCCGCGCGGGGCGGGTCGAGGACGATGACGTCGACCTCGGTGATGCCCGTGCGCGGGAGGATCGACTCGACCTTGCCCTGTTCGATGCGGACGCGGTCGAACGCGGCGAGGTTGTGGCGGGCGTCCTCGACGGCGCGCTTGGAGGACTCGATGCCGAGGACGGCACCCTCGTCGCCGACGCGGTCGGCGATGGCGCCCGCGAAGAGGCCCACGCCGCAGTACAGGTCGAGGGCCGTCTCGCCCTTGCGCGGGAGGAGGCCCTGCATGACCGCCGTCACCAGCGTGTCCGCTGCCTTGGGGTGGACCTGCCAGAAGCCGCCGCTGCCGACGCGGTACGTGCGGCCGTCCGCGCGCTCGCGGACGAAGGGGCGGCCGTGGACGCGGTGGACCCCGCCGTCCTTCTCTCCGACCCGCATGACCGAGACCGGCTGGTCGAGCTCGACGATGGGCAGGCGGGCCCCGGGCCGCGGGGTGAGGATGACCTGGCGGTCCTGGGAGCCCGTCGCCGCGATGGCCTCGACCGACTCCATGCCCGCCCAGCCGCGCTGCTCGATGCCGAGCTCGCTGATGCCCGCCGCCGCGATCATGCAGTGGTCGACCGGCTCGACCTCGTGCGAGCGGTGGCGGCGCAGGCCCGCCCGGCCGGACTCGGCGTCCACCGCGTACTGGACGCGGGTGCGCCACTGCGGGACCTCGCCCGCCGGGAGCTTGTCGCCCTCCGCGGGCACCACCGTGCCGTCCCAGCCCGCCTCCTCGGGCGTCAGGCCCGCGAGCCGCTTCAGCTGCTCGGCGATGACCTCGCCCTTCAGGCGGCGCTGCGCGCCCGGCTTGGCGTGCTGCCAGTCGCAGCCGCCGCAACGGCCGGGGCCGGAGTAGGGGCAGGGGGCCGTCACGCGGTCCTTGGACGGTTCGAGGACCGTCACCGCGTCCGCGCGCAGGAAGCGGGAGGACTCGTCGCCCTCCGTGACGCGCGCGAGGACCTTCTCGCCGGGCAGGGTGTGGCGCACGAAGAGGACGCGGCCCTCGGCCGTGCGGGCGATGCAGTGGCCGCCGTGGGCGACGGGGCCGACCTCGACCTCGTACTCCTGCCCCACCAGTGAATTCTTCGGTTCTGCCTGCATGGCGGGGTGACTCCACAACGTCAAAGGATGAGCGGCCGGACAACAGCCCACCAGTCTACGTGGGTGTCGTCCGGCCGCTCACTCCGGCACACGGAAGGCGTACGCAGGGCCGGTGCGCAAGGCATGCGCAAAGCCGGTGCGCAACGCCGGTGCACAAGACACGCGCAAGGCCGAAGGCCGTACGCAAGGCACGCGCCGAACGCGTACCCGGGCCGGGCGGGCCCCAGGCCCGAAGAGGCCCCCGGGCTCCCAGGCCCCGGCCCTGGCCCCGCCCCAGGCCCAGGCCCCCGCTCAGCCCTTGCCGCTCTTCTCCTTCGCCCGCTTCTCCACCGGCCCCCGCCGCACCGACCCCGGCGCGTTCCACTCCTGGCGCCTGCGGGCCCGCTTCTTCGCGGCCTCGGAGGACTCCAGCTGGTAGGGGACGGAGGTGACCATCACGCCGGGGGTGAAGAGCAGCCGGCCCTTGAGGCGCAGGGCGCTCTGGTTGTGGAGGAGGTGTTCGTACCAGTGGCCCACCACGTACTCGGGGATGATCACGCTCACCGCGTCGCGCGGGCTCTCGCGGCGCAGCGACTTCACGTACTCGATGACCGGGCGGGTGATCTCGCGGTACGGCGAGTCGAGGACCTTCAGGGGCACGGAGATGCCGCGCCGTTCCCACTCGGCGCGCAGGGCCTTGATCTCCGCCGCGTCGACGTTGACGCTGAGCGCCTCCAGGGTGTCCGTGCGCATCAGCTTGGCGTACGCGAGGGCGCGCAGCGTCGGCTTGTGGATCTTGGAGACGAGGACGATGGAGTGCACCCGCGAGGGGCGGACGCTGTCGTCGGTCGGGCCCTCGGGGGCCGCGATCTCCTCGGCGACCCGGTCGTAGTGGCGGCGGATCGCGGACATGGTCGCGTAGAAGATGACCATGCCGAGGAGTGCGACCCAGGCGCCGTGCGTGAACTTGGTGACGAGGACGACGATCAGGACCAGGCCCGTGAAGAAGGCGCCGAAGGTGTTGATCGCGCGGGAGCGGACCATGTGGCGGCGCTTGCCCGGGTCCTGCTCGGTGGACAGATGGCGGTTCCAGTGCCGGACCATGCCGATCTGGCTGAGCGTGAAGGAGACGAAGACGCCGACGATGTAGAGCTGGATCAGGCGGGTGGAGTCCGCGCCGTAGACCCAGACGAGCAGGGCCGCGGCGCCCGCGAGGAGCACGATGCCGTTGGAGAACGCGAGGCGGTCGCCGCGGGTGTGCAGCTGGCGCGGCAGATAGCGGTCCTGCGCGAGGATCGAGCCGAGCAGCGGGAAGCCGTTGTACGCGGTGTTCGCGGCGAGGAAGAGCACGAGGGCGGTGGCCGCGGCGAGGACGACGAACAGGAAGCTGCCGTTGCCGAAGACCGCCTCGGCGACCTGCGAGATCACCGGGTTCTGGACGTAGTCGCCGCCGACCGGGACGCCGTTCTCCAGGAGGTCCTTGGCGGGCTTCTCGGCCATGTGGACGTTGGTCGCCATGGCCAGGCCGATGATGCCGCAGAACATGGTGACGGCGAGGGCGCCCATGAGCGCGAGCGTGGTCGCGGCGTTCTTCGACTTGGGCTTGCGGAAGGCGGGCACGCCGTTGCTGATCGCCTCGACGCCGGTGAGCGCGGCACAGCCCGAGGAGAAGGCGCGCAGGAGCAGGAAGACGAGAGCGAAGCCCGCGATGCCCTGGTGCTCGGCCTTGATCTCGAAGTCCGCGGTCGGGGCCTTCATGGTGTCGTCGAGGACGAAGCCGCGGAAGGCGCCCCAGGCGATCATGAGGAAGACGCCGACGACGAAGACGTACGTCGGAATCGCGAAGAGCTTGCCGGACTCCTTCACGCCGCGCAGGTTCATCAGCGTGAGCAGCACGATGACGGCGACCGCGCAGAGCACCTTGTGCTCGACGACGAAGGGGACCGCGGAGCCCAGGTTCTCGATGCCGGAGGAGATGGACACGGCGACGGTCAGCACGTAGTCGACGAGCAGGGCGCTCGCGACGGTGAGGCCGGCCTTGGGGCCGAGGTTGGTGTTGGCGACCTCGTAGTCGCCGCCGCCGCTCGGGTACGCGTGCACGTTCTGCCGGTACGACGCCACGACGGTGAACATCAGCACGACGACCGCGACGGCGATCCAGGGGCTGTAGTGGTACGCCGACGCGCCCGCGATCGACAGGACGAGCAGCACCTCGCCGGGCGCGTACGCGACGGAGGAGAGCGGGTCGGATGCGAACACGGGGAGGGCGATGCGCTTCGGCAGGAGCGTTTCTCCCAGCCGGTCGCTGCGCAGTGCGCGCCCGATGAGGATCCGTTTGGGCACGTCGGTCAGTTTGGACACGCAGAGGATCGTAAGCGCTCCGTCAGCGTGTCGCCCACCCAGTACCCCGGACTTGTCAAGACCTCCTGGGGAAAAGGTTAAAGAGATGTTCAAGGGACAGGGTGGGTGGCCCGTCCGGTCCCGCGGGACCGGACGGGCCACCCACCGCTGGCCGGGGTGCGCCCGCTCACCGCCCGGTCGTCGTCCCGGCCCCGGTGACCAGCGGCTCCGCGCCCGGGCCCGGTTGCGGAACGGCACCGCGGGCCAGTCGCTCCTCGGCGCGCCGCACCGCCTTCGAGGGCCACCACGTGGCGCGGCCGAGCAGCAGGAGCGCCGCCGGCAGGATCATGACGCGGATCACGAAGGCGTCGACCAGGACCGCCACCGCGAGCACGAAGCCCATCTGCTTCATCTCCAGGATGTGCAGCATCACGAAGCTGGCGAAGACGGTGACCATGACGATCGCCGCGCTGGTGACGACCTTCGCCGAGGACGCGATGCCGTCGATGACGGCCTTGCGGGTGGGCACGCCGTTCAGCGCCGCCTCCCGGATCCGGCTGACCACGAACACCTGGTAGTCCATCGAGAGCCCGAAGAGGATCACGAAGAGGAACAGCGGCACGCGCGCGGAGATGCCGTGCAGCGACTCGAACGACAGCGGGCCCTCGGCCCACTCGCCCTGGAAGACGAGGACGAGCAGCCCGAGCGCGGACGCGGCCGACAGCAGGTTGAGCACGATGCCGAGCAGGCCGAGCACGACGGACCGGAAGGCGTACACGGTCATGGCGAACGTCAGCAGGAGCAGCGCGCCGAGGACCAGCGGCAGCTTCTCGTTCTGGTGGGCCACGTAGTCGACGCCGCGGGGCACGTCGCCGCTGACGGCGGTCTCGACGCCGCTGAGCCTGCCGACGGTGGCGGGCAGGTAGTCGTCGCGCAGGTGGTCCAGGGTCCGCGCGGCCTCGTCCGAGTACGTGGCGTGCCGGGCGCCGAGGTCCAGGGTGCTGATGCGGCCGTCCTCGGACGTCCTGATCCGCGGCGTGTCGTGGCGGGCGAAGAGCGGGTCGGCGGCGGCCTCGCGGTCCAGGGCGCGCAGGGCGCGCACGACGTCGTCCGACCGCTCGGGCGCGGAGCGGGCCACGACCTGGAAGCGCAGGCGCTCGTCGGGGAAGGAGGCGAGCAGCCGGTCGTACCCCCGCATCGCCGGGATCTCACGCGAGAAGCTGTCCCGGGCGGGGTCCTTCAGCTTCAGGTCGAGGGCGGGCAGCGCGAGGCCGACCAGGGCCAGGACCGCGAGCCCCAGGGTGAGCGCGGGGCGCTTGCGGGCGGGCGCGAGCAGGGCGTTCCAGAACCGGCCCGGCGTCCGCTCCTCGTGGAGCCGCACCCGCTTGCCCCGGGCCCGGCGCCGGGCCGCCCGGCGCTCGGCCCGCTGCCCCAACTTGACCAGCATCGCGGGCAGCACGGAGACCGAGCTGGCCACGGCGACGGCCACGACCAGGACGGTGCTGGTGGCGAGCGAGTCGAAGATGACGTCGTCGGCCAGGAACAGGGCGGCCGTGGAGACGATGACGGCGAGCCCGGAGACCACGATCGCGCGCCCCGCCGTGGCGGCGGCGGCCTCGACGAGCGCCTCGGAGGAGAGCCTGCCGCCCGCGCGGGCCCGCTCCTCGCGCTCGCGCTTGAGGTAGAAGAGCGTGTAGTCGACGCCGACGGCCATGCCGATGAGCAGGATCATGCTCAGCCCGACGCCGGTGTCGGGCAGCAGGTGCGAGGTCAGCATCGCCAGGCCCATGGTCGCCGCGATCGAGGTGACGGCGAGCAGCAGCGGGACGCCGACCATCAGCAGCGAGCCGAACACCAGGGCCAGCGTGATCAGCGTGATGGGCAGCGTGATCGCCTCGGAGAAGGCGAGGTCCTCGTCCCGCTGGTCGTCGACGCCCTTGCTCACGGACGCGGCGCCGGTCTCCTCGACCACCACGCCCGGATGGGCCTTCTTGATCTTCTCGGTCAGTTCCTGGAGCGGGACGACGATCTCGCGTGCCTTCTGCTCCGGGCCGTTGAGCGTCACGGGTACGCGGATGACCTCGCCGTTCGCGGAGCGGACGGGCGCGCCCACCTCGTCGACCTCGGGCAGCCGCCGCATCCGCCGGGTGATGTCCCGCACGGCGGCGTCGGCCTTGGCCTCGTCGAGCTTCCCGGCCCTGCCGCTGATCAGGATCTGTTCCAGCGACTTGATCTGCAGGTCGCCCTGGGAGGCCATGGCCTCGGCGCGCCCGGCCTCGCCGACCCGGTAGTCCTCCGAGGCCGCGCTGTTCATCCCGGCCGCGCTGCCCGCGCCGAGGCACAGCGCCACGAAGACGAACCAGCCGACGATCGCCCGCCACGGGTGCAGCGCGCTCCACCGCGCCACCCGCACGGTCACCGACCGCCGCTCCCCGCCCGACCCTCGTATCCCCATGTCTCCGACCCCCACTGCATAGCCGTGCTTCATGTGTAAGAACTGACTGACACGTGATGTGTAAGCGCAGACTGACAGGTGAAGGATGAGTGCGTCAACTGTCAGATCCAGCGGGAAACTCCGGGTCGGCGGAGGGTTTGACAGTGCTTCACGGCGTGCGTAAGCCTTGGCTGACAGGTATCGGGACGGCACAGAGGCGGGCCATGAACAGCGAGGAGCTGCTTGCCTTCCTCTCGGCGGTGGGCCACGCGCAGCGGATCCGGATCATCAAGGAGCTCGCCGGGGGCCCCATGTACGTGAGCGAGCTGGCGCGGCGCCTGGGCGTCTCCCGGCCCCTGCTCTACATGCACCTGGAGCGCCTGGAGAAGGCGGACCTCGTGCTCGGCAGGCTGGAGCTCTCCGACGACGGCAAGGCCCTCAAGTACTTCGAACTCGCGCCGTTTGACGTGCGGTTGAACGTGGATACGATTCTTGCCGCGGCCCGGCAGGACGGGGCGAGCGAGGCCGGACAGCACTCACCCGAGGAGACGCCCCCATGAGCGACGCGATCATCCCGATCGCCTTCTTCCTGATACTCGCCGGAGCGATCGTCGCCGTCGCGCACTTCCAGACGCAGCGCGGCCGCGAGCGCGACCGCGAGTACGCGACGGCGATGGAGGCCTACCGCCAGGCCCTGGACACCGCCCGGTCCGAGGCCGACGCCGTGCGCAACCAGCTCACCGAGCTGAACGTACGGGTCAGGTCCATGGAGAGCATGCTGCGCTCCGTCGACTAGCGGCCCGCGGCGAGGGCGCGCGCACTCCGGCTCCGGCCCGCGCGCGAAAGCCGTTACCGTGGACTCTGCAAACGCACCCGGACACACCGGGCCGGTCGAGAGCGCCCCGCACCGCGAGCCGCTGGGCGGGATGCGCCGCCGCCGCGCAGGCGCGCCGAAAGAGAGTCATGAGTAGGGCATTTACGCAGGTCAAGTGGGCCGTGAGGAGCGCGGGGTAGCGACGTGCACATCGTCATCATGGGCTGTGGGAGAGTCGGTTCCGCTCTCGCGCAGACCCTGGAACAGCAGGGGCACACGGTCGCCGTGGTCGACCAGGACCCCACCGCCTTCCGCCGTCTGGGCTCCGGCTTCGGCGGCCGTCGCGTGACCGGGGTCGGCTTCGACCAGGACACCCTGCGCGAGGCCGGCATCGAGGACGCGGGTGCCTTCGCCGCCGTCTCCAGCGGCGACAACTCGAACATCATCGCCGCCCGGGTGGCCCGCGAGATGTTCGGCATCGAGAACGTCGCCGCCCGCATCTACGACCCCCGCCGCGCCGAGGTCTACCAGCGCCTGGGCATCCCCACGGTCGCCACGGTCCGCTGGACCGCCGACCAGATGCTGCGGCGGCTGCTGCCCTCCGGCGCCGAGCCGCTGTGGCGCGACCCCACCGGCGGCGTCCAGCTCGCCGAGGTGCACGCCTCCGTCTCCTGGATCGGCCACAAGATCAGCCGCCTGCAGGAGGAGACCGGCGTGCGCGTCGCCTTCCTCACCCGGCTCGGCGAGGCGGTCCTGCCGACCTCGCAGACGGTCCTGCAGGAGGGTGACCTGGTGCACGTGATGATGCGCACCGACGAGGTCGAGAAGGTCGAGGCGGCATTCGCCGAGGGCCCCGAGGAAGGCGGTCACTGATGAGGGTCGCCATTGCCGGAGCGGGCGCGGTGGGCCGTTCCATCGCCGGTGAGCTCCTGGAGAACGGGCACGAGGTGCTGCTCGTCGACAAGGCGCCGACGGCCATCTCCGTCGAGCGCGTCCCGCAGGCCGAGTGGCTGCTCGCCGACGCCTGCGAGATCACCTCCCTGGACGAGGCGGCGCTCCAGCGCTGCAACGTGGTCATCGCCGCGACGGGCGACGACAAGGTGAACCTGGTCGTCTCGCTCCTCGCCAAGACCGAGTACGGCGTCCCGCGCGTCGTCGCCCGCGTCAACAACCCCAAGAACGAGTGGCTCTTCAACGAGTCCTGGGGCGTCGACGTGGCGGTGTCCACGCCGCGCCTGATGTCCGCGCTCGTCGAGGAGGCGGTGAGCGTCGGCGACCTGGTGCGCCTGCTGCGCTTCAGCCACGGCGACGCGAACCTGGTCGAGCTGACGCTGCCGCCGGAGTCCGCCTTCGCGGGCACCCGGGTCGGCGACGTCCAGTGGCCCGAGGACACCTCGCTCGTCACCATCATCCGGGGCACGCGCGTCCTCACGCCGACCCCCGACGACTCGCTCGAAGCGGGTGACGAGCTGCTCTTCGTGGCCGCGCAGGCGCGCGAGGAGCAGCTGGAGGACCTGCTGTCGGCGCGCAACTAGAGCCGTAGGGCTTTGTACGCAGGTGGGGGGTGCCCGGAAGGTTCGGGCACCCCCCACCTGCGTTTTCCCCGCCCACCCGCCCCTTCAGGGGCGGGTGGGCGGGGAGAGTCAGGCCTGGCGCTGCTGCTGCTCGGCGGCCGCCTTGCGCTCGGCCTCGGCCCGCTCCTCGGCTTCCATCTCCGCAAAGACATCAATGGGCGGCGGGGCCTTCGCCAGGAAGATCCAGGTGAAGTACACCGCGAGGACCATCGGCGGCAGCTTCAGGGCGATCAGGACCCAGCCGAGCTTCTCGGTGTCCGACCACCAGTACAGCGGGAAGAGGACCGCGTACTTGGCGAGGAAGATCAGGCCCCAGGCCAGGGACGCCTTGGTGTACGCCTTCTTGCGGCCCGGGTTGCGGGTGCGCCAGGAGAGGTTCTCCCGGAAGACCGGCCCGAGCAGCAGGCCGAGCAGCGGGAAGCCCACGAGCGCCGACAGGAAGAAGGCGGCGCCGAGCCCGGTGCCGTAGATCATCCCGGGCAGATAGAAGTCCTTGGCGTTGCCCGTGAACATGGCGAAGGCGACGCCGAACGCGACGCCGAAGACGCCGCTGAACGCGTGCTTGACCGTGTCCCGACGGATCAGCCGGACCACGACCAGGAGCAGCGCGACGCCGAGCGCGGCGATCGCCGAGCTGTGCAGGTCCTTGTTGATCGTGTAGATCAGCACGAACAGCAGGCCCGGGACCATCGTCTCGACCGTGCCGCGGATGCCGCCGAAGGCGTCGAAGAGCGCGGCCTGCGTCAGAGCCCTGGTGTCCGTGTCCTGGGGGCTCGCGCCCGCCAGGCCCTGGTCGGTCGGCTTGTCGACTGACGTCACCGGCTACTCCCGTCCGAGCGGTCTGAGTTCGTACTTGGGGTTGAAGAGCACTCTGCGGCCGCGGTCTATGGATATCCGCCCCGAGGCGATCAGGCGGCGGCCCGGCTCGATGCCGACGATGGAACGTCTGCCGAGCCACACCACGTCCACCGCGGCGGAGCCGTCGAACAGCTCCGCCTCCAGGGCGGGCACACCGGCTCGTGGCCGCAGGGTGACCGTGCGCAACGTACCAGTAACCGTGACGATCTGGCGGTCGTGGCAGTCGCCGATGCGGGTGCAGCCGGCCGTCTCGGCGTCCTCGCGCAGTTCCTGGGAGTCCAAGTCCTGCTGGGAGGACGACAGCCGGTCGAGCATGCGCCGGAAGCGGCCGGCGGGCTTGTCGGATCCAGGAACAGCACTCATACCCCGAGCCTACCGGTGCTCCCCGACACCCCCGCAACGCCGGGGCGCGGGCCCCGGCAGGTCACCGCTCGAAGCGGTAGCCCATCCCCGGCTCCGTGATGAAGTGCCGGGGGTGCGCCGGGTCCGTCTCCAGCTTGCGCCGCAGCTGGGCCATGTAGACCCGCAGGTAGTTCGTCTCCGTGCCGTACGAGGGCCCCCAGACCTCCTGGAGGAGCTGTTTCTGGCTGACGAGACGGCCCGCGTTGCGTACGAGGACCTCCAGGAGGTGCCACTCGGTGGGGGTCAGGCGCACGTCGCGCCCGCCCCGGTTGACCTTCTTCGCGGCCAGGTCGACCGTGAAGTCCTCGGTCTCGATCGTGACGTCGTCCTCGCCCGCCCCGGTGGGCTCCGCCCGCCGCACGGCGGCCCGCAGCCGGGCCAGGAGCTCGTCCATGCCGAAGGGCTTGGTGACGTAGTCGTCGGCGCCCGCGTCCAGGGCCTCGACCTTCTCGTCGGAGCTGTGCCGGGCGGAGAGCACCAGGATCGGCACCCGCGTCCAGCCGCGCAGCCCCTTGATCACCTCCACCCCGTCCATGTCGGGCAGACCGAGGTCGAGCACGATCACGTCGGGGTGGCGGGCGGCGGCGAGCTGGAGGGCGGTCGCGCCGTCCGGTGCCGCGTCCACGTCGTACTTGCGCGCCTTCAGGTTGATCACGAGGGCGCGTACGATCTGCGGCTCGTCGTCGACCACGAGCACCCGGGTCATTCCTACCTGCCTTTCGGGCTTGTCAGCGCCGCTCGTGCGGCTGGTTGTGCCCCGTGCGCGGCCGGCGGTGGCGGTCACGAGGTCATCTGGGCGGAGAGGTCGGGCACGACCGGCGGCCGGCCGCCCGCCACCTTCAGCGTCAGCACCATCGTGAGGCCGCCACCGGGGGTGTCCTCGGCGTTGAGGGTCCCCTCCATGGATTCCACGAAGCCGCGGGCGACGGCGAGGCCGAGGCCCACGCCACTGCCGCGTGGAGCGTCACCGTAGCGCTGGAACGGCTCGAAGATGCGGTCCTTGGCGTCATCGGGGACGCCGGGGCCGCGGTCCACGACGCGCAGCTGCACCTGGTCCCCCAGGGCGCTCGCCGACACCAGGACCGGCGCGTCCTCGGGCGCGTACTTGACGGCGTTCTCGACGACGTTGGCGACGGCGCGCTCCAGGAGGCCCTTGTCGACGGCGACCATCGGCAGGTCCTCGGGGACGTCGAGGTCCACGCTGCCGTCGGGCACGCCGCCGAGCGCCATCGGCACCACCTCGTCGAGGTCGATCTCGCGGATCAGGGGGGCGACGGTGCCGGTCTGGAGGCGCGACATGTCCAGGAGGTTGCCGACCAGGTGGTCGAGCCGGTCGGCGCCCGCCTCGATGCCTTCGAGCAGCTCGGCCTGGTCCTCATCGGACCACTCCACGTCCTCGGAGCGCAGGCTGGACACCGACGCCTTGATCCCGGCGAGGGGGGTGCGCAGATCGTGGCTGACGGCGGCGAGCAGGGCGGTGCGGATGCGGTTGCCCTCGGCGAGGGTGCGCGCCTGGTCGGCCTGGGACTGCAGGCGCTGCCGGTCGAGGACCACCGCGGCCTGCGCGGCGAACGCGGCGAGCACGCGGCGGTCCTCCGCGGGCAGCACCCGGCCCGACAGGGCGAGCGCCATGTGGTCGCCCACGGGCACGTCCACGTCGGCGTCCTCGGGACGGCCCACGTGCGCGCCGGTGCCGACGCTGCCCGCGCAGGTCCAGGGCGCCGTGTCGTTCTCGCGCTCCAGGAGGGCCACGGCCTCCATCGCGAAGGTCTCCCGCATGGTCTCCAGGAGCGCCGCGAGGCTGTTCTCGCCGCGCAGCACACTGCCCGCGAGGTGGGAGAGGATCTCCGACTCGGCGCGCAGGCGCGCGGCCTGGTGGGTGCGGCGGGCCGCGAGGTCGACCACGGAGGCCACGGACACCGCGACGGACACGAAGACGCAGATCGCCACGATGTTCTTGGCGTCGGAGATCGTCCACTGGTGCAGCGGCGGCGCGAAGAAGTAGTTGAGCAGCAGGGAGCCGAAGGCCGCGGAGGCGAGGGCCGGGAGCATGCCGCCGAGCAGGGCCGCCGCGACCGTGAGGGTCAGGAACAGCAGCATGTCGTTGGCGAGGCCGAGGTCGACGTCGATGTGCGTCAGGAGCAGGGTGAGCAGCGCGGGCCCCACGACGCCGGCGAGCCAGCCCCAGATGAGGCGGGAGCGGCCGAGCCGGGCGCCGCGCGCCACGGGAAGGCCGCGCCCCTTGGCGACCTCGCTGTGCGTGACGATGTGGACGTCCAGGTCAGGCCCGGAGTCGCGGGCCACGGTGGCGCCGACGCCGGGCCCGAACACGTACTGCCAGGCCTTGCGGCGCGAGGAGCCGAGGACGATCTGGGTGGCGTTGATGCCCCGGGCGAAGTCGAGCAGTGCGGCGGGGATGTCGTCGCCGATGACGTGGTGGAACGTTCCTCCCAGGTCTTCGACCAGGGTGCGCTGGACGGCGAGCTCCTTGGGCGAGGCCGCGGTCAGACCGTCGCTGCGGGCGATGTAGACCGCGAGGATCTCGCTGCCGGAGCCCTTGGCGGCCATGCGGGAGGCGCGCCGGATGAGCGTGCGGCCCTCGGGGCCTCCGGTGAGGCCGACGACGATGCGCTCGCGGGCCTGCCAGGTCGAGCGGATGTTGTGCTCGCCCCGGTACTGCTGGAGGTACTCGTCGACCCGGTCGGCCACCCACAACAGCGCCAGCTCCCGCAGCGCCGTCAGATTGCCCGGCCGGAAGTAGTTCGACAGGGCCGCGTCGACCTTGTCCGCCTTGTAGATGTTGCCGTGCGCCATCCGCCGCCGCAGCGCCTGCGGCGACATGTCCACCAGCTCGATCTGGTCCGCGCGCCGCACCACCTCGTCCGGCACCGTCTCGCGCTGCCGCACCCCCGTGATCGACTCCACCACGTCACCCAGCGACTCCAGATGCTGGATGTTGACCGTCGATATGACGTCGATGCCCCCTTCGAGGAGCTCCTCGACGTCCTGCCAGCGCTTGGCGTTGCGCGAGCCCGGCACGTTCGTGTGGGCCAACTCGTCCACGAGCGCCACGGCCGGGGCCCGGCGCAGCACGGCGTCCACGTCCATCTCGGTGAAGGCCGCGCCCCGGTACTCCAGCTCCTTGCGCCGTACGACCTCCAGGCCGTGCAGCATCACTTCCGTGCGCGGCCGCCCGTGGTGCTCGACGAACGCCACCACGCAGTCCGTGCCGCGCTCGACACGGCGGTGGGCCTCGGACAGCATCGCGTACGTCTTGCCGACACCCGGTGCCGCACCGAGGTAGATCCGAAGCTTGCCGCGTGCCATGGCCCCATTGTCTTCCTGAAACTGCTGTGTACGCAGCGTCGACCTTACGGCCAACAATCGCGGTAAAACGGACGAGGCGGGCGTTCCTGAGGGTCCTTGACGCAACCCTGATGCGCCGGGCGCTCCGCCGGGTGTGCCGCGCTGGACCGTCGGCCGCCCGCGGCTTCGTCGTGGCTGGTCGCGCCCCGCGGCGGAGCCGCACAGAGACACACCCCCGCGCCCCTCCGGGGCGCTTCCGCGCAGGCCTGTGGGCCCCCGGACACTCCGGGGGCCCACAGGACGGGGTGGCGTCAGCCCTTGGCCGCGGCCAGGTGCTTCAGGGCGATGTTGAGCTTCAGGACGTTCACCCGGGGCTCCCCCATGAAGCCGAGGACACGGCCGTCCGTGTGGTCGTCGACCAGCTTCTCGACGGCCTTGACGTCCAGGTGGTTCCGCTCGGCGACCCGGTGCGCCTGGAGGTCGGCGTACGCCGGTGAGATGTGCGGGTCCAGGCCCGAGGCGGAGGACGTGACGGCGTCCGCGGGGACGTCCGAGGGGCTGACCTTGAAGTCGGCCGTCGAGTTGTCCTTGACGACGGCGTCCTTGGCGGCCTTCACCTGGGCGCAGAGCCCGTCCGCGGCCTTGGGGTCGCAGACCTGCTTGCCGTCCTTGTCCTTGACGGACCCGGAGTCGCCCGAGAGGTTGGTCGCCCCGGACAGGAGCAGCTTGTACTGGGTGTTCACGCTGTTGCTGCCGAGGCCGTTGGAGGGCCGGGGCTGGAACCACTTCAGGTCCGGCTCCGGCGTCTCCTGGCCCTTCTTCAGGGGCAGGTCGTAGCGCTGGCCGATGAGCTCGGAGCCGACGACCTTCCCGCCGTCCTTGATCTCGGAGCCGTTGGCCTTGTTGTTGAAGACGGCCTGGGCGACGCCGGTGACGACGAGCGGGTAGATCACGCCGCAGACCACGGTAAGGACGAGCACGGCCCGCAGGCCCGCGCCCAGCAACCGGGCGGTGTTTCCGACGGAGTTATTCATGCCAAGTCACCCAATGCCGGGGATGAGGGAGAGGAGCAGGTCGATGACCTTGATGCCGATGAACGGCGCGACCAGACCGCCGAGACCGTAGATCCCGAGGTTGCGCCGCAGCATCCGGTCGGCGCTCATCGGCCGGTACTGCACGCCCTTCAGGGCCAGCGGCACCAGGGCCACGATGATCAGCGCGTTGAAGATGACGGCCGACAGGATCGCGGACTTGGGGCTGGACAGATCCATGATGTTGAGCTTGTCCAGGCCCGGGTAGACCACCGCGAACATCGCCGGGATGATCGCGAAGTACTTCGCCACGTCGTTGGCGATCGAGAAGGTCGTCAGGGCGCCGCGCGTGATGAGCAGCTGCTTGCCGATCTCCACGATCTCGATGAGCTTGGTCGGGTTGGAGTCCAGGTCCACCATGTTCCCGGCCTCCTTGGCGGCCGAGGTGCCGGTGTTCATGGCCACGCCGACGTCGGCCTGCGCGAGCGCGGGCGCGTCGTTCGTGCCGTCACCCGTCATCGCCACGAGCTTGCCGCCGGCCTGCTCGCGCTTGATGAGCGCCATCTTGTCCTCGGGCGTGGCCTCCGCGAGGAAGTCGTCCACGCCCGCCTCGTCGGCGATCGCCTTGGCCGTCAGCGGGTTGTCACCCGTGATCATGACGGTCTTGATGCCCATGCGGCGCAGCTCGTCGAACCGCTCCCGCATGCCCTCCTTGACGACGTCCTTGAGGTGGATGACGCCGAGCACGCGGGCGCCGTCGGTGTCCTCGATCGCCACGAGCAGCGGGGTGCCGCCCGCCTGCGAGATCGTGTCGGTGAGCTCCTGGGCCTCGTCGGAGACGGTGCCGCCGCGCTCGCGGACCCAGGCGACGACCGAGCCGGTCGCGCCCTTGCGGACCTTGCGCCCGTCCACGTCCACGCCCGACATCCGGGTCTGGGCGGTGAAGGCGATCCACTCGGCGTCCACCAGCTCGCCCTGGTGGCGCTCGCGCAGCCCGTACTTCTCCTTGGCGAGGACGACGATGGAGCGGCCCTCGGGCGTCTCGTCGGCCAGCGAGGAGAGCTGCGCGGCGTCGGCGACCTCGGCCTCGGTGGTGCCCCGCACCGGCACGAACTCGGCGGCCTGGCGGTTGCCGAGCGTGATGGTGCCGGTCTTGTCGAGCAGCAGCGTGGAGACGTCACCGGCGGCCTCGACGGCGCGCCCGGACATGGCGAGGACGTTGCGCTGGACCAGGCGGTCCATGCCCGCGATGCCGATCGCGGAGAGCAGGGCGCCGATGGTCGTCGGGATGAGGCAGACCAGGAGCGCGCAGAGCACGATCATGGACTGCTCGGCACCGGCGTACACGGCGAACGGCTGGAGCGTGACGACCGCGAGCAGGAAGACGATGGTCAGCGAGGCGAGCAGGATGTTCAGCGCGATCTCGTTGGGCGTCTTCTGCCGGGCCGCGCCCTCGACCAGGTTGATCATCCGGTCGATGAAGGTCTCGCCGGGCTTGGTCGTGATCTTGATGACGACGCGGTCGGAGAGGACCTTCGTACCGCCGGTGACCGCGGACCGGTCGCCGCCGGACTCGCGGATGACGGGCGCCGACTCACCGGTGATCGCCGACTCGTCGACGCTCGCCACACCCTCGACGACGTCGCCGTCGCCGGGGATGATGTCGCCCGCCTCGCAGACGACCAGGTCCCCGACCTTCAAGTCGGTGCCGGGCACCTGCTCCTCGCTCCTGCCGTCGACGGACAGGCGCCGGGCGACCGTGTCGGTCTTGGCCTTGCGCAGCGTGTCGGCCTGGGCCTTGCCGCGGCCCTCGGCGACCGCCTCCGCCAGATTGGCGAAGACCGTGGTCAGCCACAGCCACGCGGCGATCGTCCAGCCGAACCAGTCGCCCGGGTCCTTGAAGGCGAGCACGGTGGTCAGCACCGAGCCGATCAGGACCACGAACATCACGGGCGACTTGACCATCACCCGCGGATCGAGCTTCCGCAGGGCGTCCGGGAAGGACTTCAGGAGCTGGGCCGGGTCGAAGAGACCGCCGCCGACCTTGCCGTCGTCCGGCTTGTGGCCGGTCGGCACGTCCTGGTGCGGCGCGCGCGTGGGAGTAGCGGTGGTCATGGAGCTGCGCTCCTCTTGCTTCCTGGTGTGGGTGGTCATGACGCGAGACCCTCGGCGAGCGGCCCGAGCGCGAGCGCCGGGAAGTACGTCAGACCGGTGATGATCATGATGGTGCCGACGAGCAGGCCCGTGAACAGCGGTTTCTCGGTGCGCAGAGTGCCCGCCGTCTTCGGGATCGGCCGCTGCTCGGCGAGGGATCCGGCGAGCGCGAGCACGAACACCATCGGCAGGAACCGGCCGAGGAGCATCGCGAGGCCGATCGTGGTGTTGAACCACTGCGTGTCCGCGTTCAGGCCCGCGAAGGCCGAACCGTTGTTGTTGGCGCCGGAGGTGAAGGCGTACAGGATCTCCGAGAAGCCGTGCGCGCCGCTGTTGGTCATCGAGTTCTTCGGCGTGTCCATCGCCATCGAGGCGCCGGTGAAGCCGAGGACGAGCGCGGGCGTGACGAGGATGTAGCAGGCCGCGAGCTTGATCTCGCGGGTACCGAGCTTCTTGCCCAGGTACTCGGGGGTGCGGCCGACCATCAGACCGGCGAGGAAGACCGCGATGATCGCCATGACGAGCATGCCGTAGAGGCCGGACCCGACGCCGCCGGGTGCGATCTCGCCGAGCTGCATGCCCAGCATCGTGATCCCGCCGCCGAAGCCGGTGTACGAGGAGTGGAAGGAGTTCACCGCGCCGGTGGAGGTGAGCGTGGTGGCCACCGCGAAGATCGACGAGCCGCCGACGCCGAACCGCGTCTCCTTGCCCTCCATCGCCCCGCCCGCGAGATCGAACGCCGGTCCGCCGTGGTGGAACTCGGTCCACATCATCAGCGCGGTGAAGCCGAGCCAGATCGTCGCCATCGTGGCGAGGATCGCGTAGCCCTGCCGGAGCGAGCCGACCATCCGGCCGAAGGTCCGGGTCAGGGCGAACGGGATCACCAGGATCAGGAAGATCTCGAAGAGGTTCGAGATCGGGTTCGGGTTCTCGAAGGGGTGGGAGGAGTTGGCGTTGAAGTAGCCGCCGCCGTTGGTGCCCAGCTCCTTGATGACCTCCTGGGAGGCGACCGCGCCGCCGTTCCACTGCTGCTCGCCGCCCAGGAACTGGCCGACGCCGTGGATGCCGGAGAAGTTCTGGATCGCGCCGCAGGCGACCAGGACGAGCGCGCCGATCACGGAGATCGGGATCAGGATGCGGACGACGCCGCGCACCAGGTCGGCCCAGAAGTTGCCGAGCTCACCGGTGCGCGAGCGGGAGAAGCCGCGCACCAGGGCCACGGCGACGGCGATGCCGACGGCCGCGGAGACGAAGTTCTGCACCGCGAGACCGGCGGTCTGCACGACGTGGCCCATGGCCTGCTCGCCGTAGTACGACTGCCAGTTGGTGTTGGCGACGAAGGACGCGGCGGTGTTGAACGCCTGGTCCGGGTCGATCGCCTTGAAGCCGAGCGAGCCGGGGAGCGAGCCCTGGATCCGCTGGAGCAGGTACAGGAAGAGCAGGCTCGCCAGGGAGAAGGAGAGCACGCCGCGCAGATAGGCGGGCCAGCGCATCTGGGTGCCGGGGTGGGCACCGATGCCCTTGTAGATCCACTTCTCGACGCGCAGATGCTTGTCGGAGGAGTAGACGCCGGCCATGTAGTCGCCGAGCGGACGGTACGCGAGGGCCAGCGCGGCCACGAGCGCGAGGAGCTGGAGCACGCCAGCGAGAACGGGACTCATGTCGGGGCTCAGAACCTCTCCGGGAACACGAGGGCGAGGACGAGATAACCGAGCAGGGCGACGGCCACGACGAGGCCGACGATGTTTTCGGCGGTCACAGCTTCGCCACCCCCTTGGCGACGAGAGCCACCAGCGCGAAGACCGCGATCGTGGTGACGACGAAGGCCACGTCGGCCATCGTGTGCTCCTAGATGAGATTCGGAATTGCTGACATCCCGAGGAAACCGCCTCAATGGCGGATTTCGATCGCCGTTGACGTCTCCCTAGCGGCCATTGGCGCGGCGTTGACGAATCTCTTACGGCGCCACGTTCAACCAGTTCACACGCATATACGACAAGGGGCCGCACTCCCGAATCGGGAGTGCGGCCCCTTGGCTCGCACTGCTTTACGTCAACTTCACGTCAGCTCTCGTGCCGGTGACGACGGCCTTTTCCGGCCCGCGTCGCCGTCAGCGCACCTCGGTGATCTCCGGCCCCCGGGCCAGCTGGCCCATGCCGCCCGAGAAGCGGGAGGCCTCCTGGTCCTCCTGCTGAACGCCTTCCGCGACCATCTGCGCGTCGTCGGGCAGCTTGAGGACGATCGGGTCCCGCGGGGCCATCGGGCCCTCGCCGCGGACGACGACCGTGTCCCGGAAGATCTGCTCCAGCAGACCCGCGGCCTGCGGCTGCACCGCACCCTGCCCGGAGATCACTCCGCGCAGGAACCAGCGCGGGCCGTCCACGCCGACGAACCTGACGACCTGGAAGCCGCCCGTGCCGTCCGGCAGCTGCACCGGCACCTGCGCCCGCAGCTCCCAGCCGAGCGGCCCCTCGACCTCGTCGATGACACCGCCCTGCTGGGTGATGCCGGAGGCGATCTCCTCGCGGACCTCGCCCCAGATGCCCTCCCGCTTGGGAGCGGCGAAGGCCTGCAGCTGGACGGCGCTGTCCTGGAGCACGACGGTGGCCGCGACGATCGCGTCACCCGCGACCTCCACGCGCAGCTCCATGCCCTCGACCCCCGGCACGAACAGACCGCCGAGGTCCACCCGGCCCTCGCCGGGGTCGCGGACCTCGGAGGAGTCCCAGGGACCGTCCGGGCGCGGCTCCGGCTCCAGCCGCACGCGCTGGGGCGCGGCGTCCTCGGACTCCGCGTCCTTGGTGCCGTCGACGACCTGCTCGGCCTCGCCCGCCGCGTCCTCGGCGGCACCGCTCTTCTTGCGACGTCCGAACACGTCACTGTCCTTCCCGGTCGGATACGGCCGATGCGTATCGATTCCCACCCGTTTGTTCGCCCGGGCTGACGCCCACGGCGGCGTGACCGCCGGTCGACCCGAAGCCCCCCTCGGCCCGCGCCGAGCCGGGAAGCTCCGCCACCTCCTGGAAGCGCACCTTCTCGACCTGCTGGACGACCAGTTGGGCGATCCGGTCGAAGCGCTCGAACCGCACGCTGTCGCGCGGGTCGAGATTCACCACGATCACCTTGATCTCCCCACGGTACCCGGCATCAATCGTCCCTGGGGCATTCACCATGGCGACACCGCAGCGGGCGGCGAGACCGGACCGGGGGTGCACGAAGGCCGCGTACCCCTCGGGCAGGGCGATGGAAACCCCCGTCGGCAGCACCGCCCGCTCTCCGGGCGCGAGTTCGCAGGCCTCGGTCGTCCGCAGATCGGCGCCGGCGTCGCCGGGCATCGCGTACGTCGGCAGCGGTACGTCGGGGTCGACGCGCCTGATCAGCACGTCCAGGGGGGCACGGTCGGTCACGGGTTCACCTCGAAGGCGCGGGCGCGCCGGATCTGGTCCGGGTCGTTCATGGCCGCCCGGATCTCCTGCGGACGGCCGTTGTCGATGAAGTGGTCCACCTTCACCTCGATGAAGAGGGCGTCGGCGCGGACGGCGAGCGGGCCCTCGGGTCCGCCTATGCGTCCCCGCGCCCGCGAGTAGATCTTCCGTCCGGCGACGGCGACGACCTCGGCCTCCAGGTGCAGCACCGTGCCGACCGGCACCGGCCGCACGAAGTCCGTCTCCAGGCGTCCGGTCACGGCGATCACCCGCAGCAGCCAGTTCAGGGAGCCGAGGGTCTCGTCGAGCGCGGTGGCGAGCACGCCGCCGTGGGCGAGACCGGGCGCACCCTGGTGCGCCTCGCGCACGGTGAACTCGGCGGTGACGGTGACGCCCTCGCCGGCGCGCGCCGCGAGGTGCAGCCCGTGGGCCTGGCCCTCGCCGCAGCCGAAGCACTGCGCGTAGTGCGCGCCGATCAGCTCCCCGGGCGCGGGCGCGTCGGGGTGCCGCACGGGGGGTATGGCGTCGGCCGGAGGCCGCAGGGCCGCAGTTGTACCACTCACAGGCGCAGACCTTACCTCCGCGTCAGCGGAGGTCGCGCACCATGCCAAGCTTGGCTTCATGCAGCCTTACGAAGAACGCCTGACCGCGCCCCGTTCGTGGTGGCTCGTCTCGGTGCTCGTCGGCATCGCGACGGGTCTGATCGCGCTCCCGTTCGGCACCCTGCCGTTCCTGGGCGGCCTGGTCGCGGGCACGGCGCTCGCGGCGGTGCTCACCAGCTCGTACGGCTCGGTGCGCATCCGGGTCGTGGCGGGCTTCCTGGTCGCGGGCGACGCCAAGATCCCGCTGACGGCGCTCGGTTCCGCCCAGGCCCTGGACGCGGCCGAGGCGCGCGCCTGGCGGACCCACAAGGCGGACCCGCGCGCGTTCATGGTCCTGCGCAGCTACATCCCGACGGCCCTGCGCGTCGAGATCACGGACCCCGAGGACCCGACCCCGTACGTGTACGTGTCGACGCGGAACCCGCAGGCGCTGGCGAAGGCCCTGGGGACGGTCACGGCGTCGTAGCCCCGCCGCACGCGTCCCGCGGCGCCGGGCTCAGGACTCCAGTTCCTTGGGGCCGGTGAGCGGCGGCAGCTCCCCCAGGGCGTCCCAGGGCACCTGGGTGCGCCGCAGGTCGGCGCGGACGCGCTCGGCGAGCTTCTTGGTGTCGCGGCGGTTCATGAACGCCCCGACCGCGGCTCCCACCATGAACGGCATCAGGTTCGGCAGGTTCCGCACCGTGCGCTTCATGATCTGCTGGCGCAGCTCACGCTTCAGCTGGCCGCCGAGCGCGGCGTTCACCGACGCGGGCTTGGCCACGTCGATCCCGCGCTCCTCGGTCCACGACCGCAGGTACTCGCTGCTGCGCTGCTTGAGGTTGCCGGGCGGGCGCCGTCCGTACACCTCGTGCAGCTCGGCGATGAGCTTCAGCTCGATCGCGGCCACGCCGGTGATCTCGGCGGCGAGCTCCGCGGGCATGGCCGGCGGCACCGGCAGCATGGCGGCGGCGCCGACGCCGGCGCCCACCGTGGAGGTGGCGTTCGCCGCGCCCGCGATGAGTTTGTCCGCGAGCTGATCGGGGCCGAGGCCCGGGAACTGCTTGCGGAGGGTGGCCAGGTCCCGGACGGGGACCCGGGGGGCGTTCTCGATGATCCGGTCGGCCAGATAGCCGATGCCGGCCTTGGCTCCGCGGCCACTGCGGAGCGCCCCGTTCTTCAAGCCGTTCGCGACGGCGGCGAAACGCTTGCCCTTGGTCGCAGGGCCCTCGTCTCCCGCCGTCGTCGCGGTGTCCACGGCTTCGACGGCCTGGTGCGGCGACGAAACCGCCGCCTCGTGCACGAGCGCGGGAACCGCCTCGTACGCCGTCTCAGCGCCGTTCTGCGCCCTGCCCGGGCCCTGGTGGCCGACGGGGTCGGCCGGGGCCGCTCCCGGCGCGTCGGCGGGCCTGAGCGAGGCCTCAGGGCCCCGCTCGGCGTCCGTCTCGCCGGTGGGCGCGGCTGCGTCCGCTTCGTGGTCGCCGAAGCGGTTCTTCCCGGGCGGGGTCGAGCCTGTCACGGCCGACCCTGCCTCAGTCGCAGTCGCGGCAGATCGGCTGACCGTTCTTCTCCCGGGCCAGCTGGCTGCGGTGGTGCACCAGGAAGCAGCTCATGCAGGTGAATTCGTCCTGCTGCTTGGGGAGCACGCGCACGGCGAGCTCCTCGTTGGACAGGTCCGCTCCGGGCAGCTCGAGGCCTTCGGCGGCCTCGAACTCGTCGACGTCGACGGCCGAGGAGGACTTGTCGTTCCTCCGGGCCTTCAGCTCTTCAAGGCTGTCCGAGTCGACGTCGTCGTCGGTCTTGCGTGGGGTGTCGTAGTCCGTTGCCATGTCGCTCTCCCCCTCTGGGTGTCTGCGGTGTCTCAGCGCACGTAACGCGTGAGAGGCCGGACTTGTGCCCGACCTGAGGCGGAGATTTTGCCTCACATCAAGGTCTGTTACTCAATCGACACCCAACCGCACCCCTGAAGAGGTGATCGGTTTGGATGGCGATCGGGACCGTACACGGTCCGAATGTCGCACTTCACGGGCGCCACCCCGTGTACTTCCCGTGATCAAGACCCTCGAAAACCCGGATTTTCCCGGCTTTCCGACGACTTTCGCGGTCACGGAGAGTGGATGGCCAGAAATTCGCTCCTGTGATCGATCACACACGAAATTGGCAGGATCAGATCCTGAAAATTCCGCTCAAAGCGAACATCCGGCATGGTCACGCGGCAGCATCTCAGATCGGCAGGGTGACGCGCATCACGAGCCCACCCCCCTCACGAGGCTCCGCGATGATACGGCCCCCGTGGGCGCGCGCCACCGACCGGGCGATGGACAGGCCGAGACCCACCCCCTTGTCGCTGCCGGTGCGCTCCGTGCGGAGCCTGCGGAACGGCTCGAAGAGGTTGTCGATCTCGTACGCGGGCACCACGGGTCCGGTGTTCGTCACCACGAGCACGGCCTGGCCGTGCTGGGCCTCCGTGGTGACCTCGACCCAGCCCGCCTCCTTCACGTTGTACCGGACGGCGTTCTGGACGAGGTTCAGGGCGATGCGCTCAAGCAGGACGCCGTTGCCCTGCACGATGGCCAGGCCGCGCTCGCCGCGGATCTCGACGCCCTTGTCCTCGGCCTCGGCGCGCGCCTGGTCGACGGCGCGGTTGGCGACCTCGGCGAGGTCCACGGGCTTGCGCTCGACGATCTGGTTGTCGCTGCGGGCGAGCAGCAGCAGGCCCTCGACGAGCTGCTCGCTGCGCTCGTTGGTCGCGAGGAGGGTCTTGCCGAGCTGCTGGAGCTCGGGCGGCGCGCCCGGATCGGAGAGCTGCACCTCGAGGAGCGTGCGGTTGATCGCGAGCGGGGTGCGCAGCTCGTGCGAGGCGTTGCCGACGAAGCGCTGCTGGGCCGTGAAGGCGCGCTCCAGGCGGTCCAGCATCTCGTCGAAGGTGTCGGAGAGCTCCTTCAACTCGTCGTCGGGGCCGTCCAGTTCGATGCGGCGCTTGAGGTCCGTGCCCGCCACGCGGCGCGCGGTACGGGTGATGCGGCCGAGCGGCGACAGGACGCGGCCCGCCATCGCGTACCCGAAGGCGAAGGCGATCACGGCGAGGCCGAGCAGGGCGAGCAGCGAGCGGCTCAGGAGGTTGTCCAGGGCGTGCTGGCGCTGTTCGTTCACGCACGCGTTCATCGCCGCGTTGAACTCCTCCGGGGAGGCGCGGCTCGGCAGGTCGCAGACCTTGCTCTCCACCCGGCCCGAGACGATCTTGAAGGGCAGCTCACTGCCCACGTTCAGCGCCTGTGCGGCGAGCAGGTAGATGATCGAGAGCAGCAGGATGCCCGCGATCAGGAACATGCCGCCGTACAGGAGCGTGAGCCTTATGCGGATGGTGGGACGCAGCCACGGGAAGGGCGGTTCGACCTTCCTGGGGTCCCATGTCGGCTTGGGGGGCGCCGCTGGCGGCGCCGGTGTCGCGGCCACCGGAGATCAGATCCGGTAGCCCGAGCCGGGCACCGTGACGATGACGGCGGGCTCGCCGAGCTTGCGGCGCAGGGTCATGACCGTGACGCGGACGACGTTCGTGAACGGGTCCGTGTTCTCGTCCCAGGCCTTCTCCAGGAGCTGCTCGGCGGAGACCACGGCGCCCTCGCTGCGCATCAGGACCTCCAGGACGGCGAACTCCTTCGGCGCGAGCTGGATCTCGCGGCCCTCGCGGAACACCTCGCGGCGGTTCGGGTCGAGCTTGATGCCGGCGCGCTCCAGGACGGGCGGCAGCGGCACGCTGGTGCGCCGGCCCAGGGCGCGCACGCGGGCCGTCAGCTCGCTGAACGCGAACGGCTTGGGCAGGTAGTCGTCGGCACCGATCTCCAGGCCCTCGACGCGGTCGCTGACGTCGCCGGAGGCGGTGAGCATCAGGACGCGCGTCGGCATGCCGAGCTCGACGATCTTGCGGCAGACGTCGTCGCCGTGCACGACCGGGAGGTCGCGGTCCAGGACGACCACGTCGTAGTCGTTCACGCCGATGCGCTCCAGGGCGGCCGCTCCGTCGTACACGACGTCGACGGCCATGGCCTCCCGGCGCAGTCCGGTGGCCACCGCATCGGCGAGCAGCTGCTCGTCCTCGACGACGAGTACGCGCACGTCGCTGTCCTTCCTCTGTGCCCGGCCCCGGTTCTCCCGTGGGCGAGGGCAGGTCTGATCTGGGGGTGAGACCTCCATCCTGCCCCTTTCGGCCATAAACCGGCTGTAAGACGTCCGGTGCCCCTGGGAACACGGGAATTTCTCGGACTTCCGGCCGTGTTTGAGGTTTCCGTGAGGAAGGCCGGGGGGAGGACGGCCTTACACCCCGCGATCACGCTTCGTATGTGATGTGCCACGGCGCGCTCCACGCAGCGTCATCGGACGTGATCGCCGCTTCTCGGGCACACCCCCGTGCCACCGACCCACACGACCCAGCCGAGGGGGCGCAACCATGGACGCATTCACCGCAGGTCTCCTGCAGCGCATAAAGACCACGGAATCCGACCTCGCGCAGGCCCGCGAGACGGGCGACGACTTCCTGGCCGAGGTCGAGCTGGCCGAGCTGGAAGACCTCCACCGCCTGGCCGCCGAGCACGGCGTGGAGGTCGCCGTCTCGTCCTCCTGACCGGCCGGCACGTCCCGCGTCCGGGCCCCGGCACCCCGCGTCCACGGGGTGCCGGGGCCCGGATGTGTGTCCGGGAGCCGAGCGGGCCCCGGGGCCCGTCCGACGGGTCGAGGCCGCGCCGACCCGTCGGGCGGGCCCTAGTCGTGCCAGGCGCCCCGCTCGTCCAGGAACGTCTGCAGGGGCTCGAAGAGGCCGGGCGGGCCCGCCACCGTCAGCTCGCCGGACAGGGGCTCGCCGGGACGGCCGCCGGTGAGCGCGCCCGCCTCGCGGGCGACGAGGTCTCCGGCGGCGAAGTCCCAGGGGTTCAGGCCGCGTTCGTAGTACGCGTCCAGGCGGCCCGCCGCCACGTCGCACAGGTCGATCGCCGCCGAGCCGCAGCGGCGGATGTCCCGCACGAGCGGCAGCAGTTCCCGGGCGACCTCGGCCTGGTGGGCGCGGCGCTGGGCGACGTACCCGAAGCCGGTGCCGATCAGGGCCTGCTCGAACGGGGGCGCGGGGCGGGTGCGCGCCCTTCTGTCGTTGACGTACGCGCCCTGGCCGAGCACCGCGCGGAACGTCTCGCCGCGCACGGGCGCGTGCACGACGCCGACGAGGGTCTCGCCGCCCGCGCGCGCGGCGATGGACACCGCCCAGTCCGGCCGTCCGTACAGGTAGTTCACGGTGCCGTCGATGGGGTCGATCACCCACTGGACGCCGCTGCTGCCCTCGGAGCTCGCGCCCTCCTCGCCGAGCACGCCGTCATCGGGCCTGCGCTCGGCGAGGAAGTCCGTGATGAGCTTCTCGGAGGCGATGTCCATCTCGGTGACGACGTCGACGGCGCTGCTCTTCGTGGCGGCCACCCCCAGGTCGTCCGGGCGGCCGTCGCGCAGCAGCTGACCGGCGCGGTGCGCGGTCTCCAGGGCGACGGCGAGGAGCTCGGCCTTCAGGCCGTCCTGAGCGGTGGAGTGGTCGGTCACGAGGGCTCCTCAGGCGAACGGGCTGTCGGCGCCCGCGGCGGCGGGCTTCGGGGTGCGCGCCGGGCAGCAGCCCACCGGGCACAGGTCGTGACTGGCGCCGAGCGCGCCCAGGGCGCAGGGCGTCACCGCGCGGCCGCTCTCGGCCGCCGCGCGCTCCAGGACCAGCTCGCGCACCGCGGCGGCGAACCGCGGGTCGGCGCCCACGGTGGCCGAGCGCCGCACCGGCAGGGCGAGCTCGGCGGCCTTCGCCGTGGCCTCGGTGTCGAGGTCGTACAGGACCTCCATGTGGTCCGACACGAAGCCGATCGGGACCATCACCACGGCGGGCGCCCCGGCGCCGTGCCGCTCCTCCAGGTGGTCGCAGATGTCGGGCTCCAGCCACGGGATGTGCGGGGCTCCGGAGCGCGACTGGTAGACCAGCTCCCAGGGGCGGTCGACGCCGGTCTCGGCGCGCACGGCGTCCGCGATGACGCGGGCGACGTCCAGGTGCTGGCGCACGTACGCCCCGCCGTCGCCGTGGTCGGCCACGGGGCCGGAGGTGTCGGCCGCGGCCGTCGGGATGGAGTGCGTGGTGAACGCCAGGTGCGCGCCGTCCCGCACCTCTTCGGGGAGGTCGGCCAGGGACTTCAGGACGCCGTCGACCATGGGGCGCACGAAGCCCGGGTGGTTGAAGTAGTGCCGCAGCTTGTCCACGCGCGGGGGCTCCAGGCCCTCATCCCGGAGCGTGGCCAGGGCGTCCGCCAGGTTCTCGCGGTACTGCCTGCACCCCGAGTACGAGGCGTACGCGCTGGTGGTGAGGGTGAGCACGCGGCGGCGGCCGTCACGTGCGAGGTCCCGCAGGGTGTCCGTCAGATACGGCGCCCAGTTGCGGTTGCCCCAGTACACCGGCAGGTCGAGGCCGTGGTCCGCGAAGTCCTTGCGCAGGGCGTCGAGCAGGGCGCGGTTCTGGTCGTTGATGGGGCTGACCCCGCCGAAGAGGAAGTAGTGCTGCCCCACCTCCTTCAGACGCTCCTTGGGGATGCCGCGGCCCCGCGTCACGTTCTCCAGGAACGGAACGACGTCGTCCGGGCCCTCGGGCCCGCCGAACGAGAGCAGCAGCAAGGCGTCGTACGGAGTGGGATCCAGTGGGGAATCCAGCGCATCGGACATGTCCTTGATCCTGCCACTCGGCACTGACAGCCGGAAAACGGCGGTACTCCTCACCGGGGGCGGCGCCGCTCCGTCGCGCCGGGGACGACGCCGCCTCGTCGGCGCTCGCACGGCCCTCTCCCGCATGTGCGCGGGCGCCTTCCCGGTGCTTCTCCGGTGCTGCCCCCGCGCTGCCCCCGTGATTCCCCCGTGCTTCCTGCGGGACGGAAATTAACGGTGTGCCGAACGGCTCCGCGGCCGTAAGCTGTATCAGCCATCTTCACGCCTTACCGGAGCCGCGCGACCCCTCCCGGGTCGGCCGCCCCTGCGCCCCCGCGGAGTCCACGTGCCGAGCCCCTACCGCGCCATCTTCGCCGCCCCCGGCAGCAAGGGCTTCTCCGCCGCCGGTCTCATCGGGCGGATGCCGCTGTCGATGATGGGCATCGGCGTCGTGACGATGGTCTCCCAGATGACCGGGCGGTACGGCCTCGCGGGCGCCCTGTCGGCGACCGTCGCGCTGTCCGCCGCCGTGATGGGCCCCCAGATATCCCGGCTCGTGGACCGGCACGGCCAGCGCCGGGTGCTGCGGCCCGCGACCCTGGTGACGCTCATCGCCGTCGCGGGCCTGCTGCTGGCCGCGCGGTTCGAGCTGCCGGACTGGACGCTGTTCCTCTTCGCCGCGGTCGCGGGCTGCGTGCCGAGCCTCGGCTCGATGGTCCGGGCGCGCTGGGCGGCCCTGTACCGCGGCACCCCGCAGCTGCACACGGCGTACTCCTTCGAGTCCGTCGTCGACGAGATCTGCTTCATCTTCGGGCCGATCATCTCGATCGGCCTGTCCACGGTGTGGTTCCCCGAGTCGGGGCCGCTGCTCGCGGCCGTGTTCCTCGCCGTGGGCGTCTTCTGGCTGACCGCGCAGCGCGCCACCGAGCCGGTACCGCACCCGCGCGAACACCACACCCGGGGCTCGGCGTTGCGCTCCCCCGGCCTGCAGGTCCTGGTCGCCGCGTTCGTCGCCACGGGCACGATCTTCGGCGCGGTGGACGTGGTCACGGTGGCCTTCGCCGAGGAGGAGGGCCGCAAGAGCGCCGCGAGCCTGGTCCTCGCCGTGTACGCGCTCGGCTCGTGCCTCGCGGGCGTCGGCTTCGGCCTCGTGCACTTCACCGGGTCGCCCGCGCGCAGGTGGCTGGTGGGTCTCTGCGCGATGGCCGTGAGTATGATCCCGCTGCAACTGGTCGGGAACCTGCCGTTCCTGGCCGCGGCGCTCTTCCTCGCGGGCCTGTCCATCGCACCGACGATGATCACGACCATGGCCCTCGTCGAACAGCACGTACCACGCGCGAAGCTGACCGAGGGCATGACCTGGGTCAGCACCGGTCTCGCCGTCGGGATCGCGCTCGGCTCCTCCGTGGCCGGCTGGGTGATCGACGCCGCGGGGCCGAGCGCCGGGTACGGCGTGCCGGGCGTGGCCGGGGCGCTCGCGGCGGCGGTCGGATTCCTGGGGTATCGCCGGCTGAAGCGGCCGGATCCGCGAGGGGGAGGGACCCATGAACAGGGCAACGGGCAGGGGCGCGGCAGCGATCAGCGGGAGGAGTCGAGCGGCCTGGCGTAACTGGGCGGGCACCGTCAGCGCGCACCCCGCGCGCGAGGCGACGCCCGCCTCGGTCGACGAGCTCGTCGCGGCGGTCCGCGGGGCCAGGGCCGAAGGCCTGACGGTGAAGGCCGTGGGCACCGGCCACTCCTTCACGGCCGCCGCCGCGACCGACGGCCTCCTGATACGCCCCGACCTGCTCACGGGCATCCGCGCGATCGACCACGCCGCGGGCACCGTCACCGTCGAGGCGGGCACCCCGCTCAAGCGCCTGAACGCCGCGCTCGCCCGTGAGGGCCTGTCGCTGACGAACATGGGCGACATCATGGAGCAGACGGTCTCCGGGGCCGTCAGCACCGGGACGCACGGCACGGGCCGCGACTCCGCGTCGATAGCCGCCCAGATCACGGCGCTCGAACTGGTCACCGCGGACGGCCAGGTCCTCACCTGCTCCCGGGACGAGCACCCCGACGTCTTCGCCGCCGCGCGCGTGGGCCTCGGCGCGCTGGGCGTCATCAGCGCGATCACGTTCTCCGTAGAACCCCTCTTCTTCCTCCAGGCACGCGAGGAACCGATGTCGTTCGACCGGGTCACCGGGTCGTTCGACGAACTCGCCACGGAGAACGAGCACTTCGAGTTCTACTGGTTCCCCCACACCGACAACTGCACCACCAAGCGGAACAACCGCAGCCTGGGCCCCGCGGACCCGCCCGGCGCGATCAGCGCCTTCGTAGAGGACGAACTGCTCTCCAACGGCCTCTTCCAGGTCGTCAATTCGCTCGGCCGTGCCGTGCCCGCGACCATCCCCGCCATCGCCAGGATCTCCAGCAAGGTCCTGTCGGCCCGCACCTACACGGACATCCCGTACAAGGTCTTCACCAGCCCCCGGCGCGTGCGCTTCGTGGAGATGGAGTACGCCGTCCCGCGCGAGGCGCTGGTGGACGCGCTGCGGGAGCTGAAGACGATGATCGAGCGCTCCCCGCTGCGCGTCAGCTTCCCCGTGGAGGTCCGCACGGCCCCCGCCGACGACATCACGCTCTCCACGGCGTCCGGCCGCGACAGCGCCTACATCGCCGTGCACCTCTACAAGGGCACGCCCTTCCGTACGTACTTCAGCGCCGCGGAGCAGATCTTCGTCGCCCACGAGGGGCGGCCCCACTGGGGCAAGCTCCACACCCGCGACGCCGCGTACCTCGCCAAGGCCTACCCGCGCTTCGGCGAGTTCACGGCGCTGCGCGACCGCCTCGACCCGGACCGGCTCTTCGCCAACGCCTATCTGCGGCGGGTCCTCGGCGACTGAGCCCCCGGGCCGAAGCGGTCACCGGGCTCACTGCTCGGGGGGCTGCTGCTCCTGGACGCCGTTCCCGCCGCCGCGTGCCGGGGTGGGCGTCGGGGTCGGCGTCGGGGTGGGGGTCGGCGTGGGCGTGGGGGTGGGCGTCGGGTCGACCTTGGAGCCGCCGTCGCCGGAGTCACCGCCGTCGTCCTTGCCGCCGTCGTCGGGCTTGCCGCCCTGGTCCTTGCCGGTGTCGGTCCCGGTGTCCGAGCCGGTGCCGTCGTCCGGCGAGGGCTTGCCGCTGGGGTCCTTGGAGGTGTCGTCGCCCTGCTCCGAACCGTCGTCCTTGCCGGTGGTGCCCTGGTCGGACGGCTGGTCCGAGTCGTCGCCCGGCTGCTGATCGTCCGACGTGGAGGAGGAGTTCTTGCCCTTCACGAAGTCGGCGATGGAGGTGCTCTTGTCGTCACCGCTGAAGCTCTGGCCGCTCACCAGCTCGTACGTGGTGATGCCGGTGAGCGCCACGCCGAAGACGACGGCGGCGGCGACCAGGGGACGCTTCCAGCTCGTCACGCGCGCGCGGTGCGTGGTGCCCTCGGTGAACTCGTCCGAAGGGAAGGGCGGTTGCGGCGGCTGCGGCGCTCCGGGCACGGCGGGGCCCGTGGCGCGCAGCACCTGGGTCTTCTGGTCGCGCGGCAGCAACTGCGTCGCGTCCACGGATCCGAGGAGCTGCGTCTGCTCGGCGTCGGCGGGGACGGCGGGCAGGGCGGTGGTGGGATCGCCCGCCCCGACCGCGGGCAGCGCGGCTGTCGGGTCGGCGGCACCGGCGATCGGCAGCACGGCCGTCGGGTCGGCTCCCGCCACCGGCAGCACGGCCGTGGGGTCGGCGTCCGGGGCGCGGTGGTCCGCCGACTGCCTGCCCCAGGTGGTGGTCACCGGGCCGGAGCCGGTCGCGTAACCAGCTGCGTAGCCGGTGGCATGACCGGGGATGTGGCCGGGGGCCTGACCGGACGGGGGCGCGGCGGGCGCGGCCCTGAAGACCTCGGGCACCGGCGTGGCCGCCGTCACCGGCACCTGCTGCGCCTTGGGCTTGGCCTGCACCGCGACGTCGCGGATCTGTTCGCCGGTGCGCTTGAAGAAGTGCTGGAAGACCGTGCCGCCGCAGGTGGCGATGCCACTCACCACGCCGGCGCCGAGGATCGTTCCGTACACGCCGAAGCTGGACGCGAGCTTCGCGGCGAGCACCGCGGCCACGGCGCTGCCCGCCACCTGCGGCACGCTCAGATCGAGCCGCTTCTTCGGCGCGTCCTCCGACGTGCCTTCCGACGTGTCCTCCGACGTCCTGCCGGTATCCGGCTTTCCACGCATCTCCGACCCTTGTCGCCTTTCTCGCCTTGCGGGCTTCACTGCTGATTCGCGTACGAGCCACGCGAGTCACATGAGAAAGGGACGTACGTGCGAAGAAAATAGTTCCGCTTCTGGCGTTTACGTGAAGAGCGCCACCTGTGCGCGGGGTGTTCGCGCCCTTTGGCGCCATCAACTCCCTTCACCCGGGAGAAGTTCGGCGGCGTGCCGGTCCACCCGGGTGGCCCGAATGGAGTAGTGTTGCGAGCCCTGGGTCCGGTCTCCCACCAGGGTGCCCGGAGCCAGCCAGGACCGCCGGGAGGGGGCTCGCTGCACAGGGTGACCAAGTTGGTCACTTAGCGTTGCGAATAGGTAACCGTGCCATAACGGCGATCCCGGGCCCTCGCCCGACACGCCGGGCAACTCGGCAAGGTTGTGGCAGGCTGCACCCGGGCAGGCCACACTCGACTAGCGGAAGCAGCGACGCACGTGACGTCGGCAGGCACCACCCGGGAGGTCCCCATGCCCGAACTGCGTGTCGTGGCCGTCAGCAACGACGGCACACGGCTGGTGCTGAAGGCTGCGGACAGCACGGAGTACACGCTTCCCATCGACGAACGGCTCCGCGCCGCCGTGCGCGGCGACCGCCCGAGACTCGGCCAGATCGAGATCGAGGTGGAGAGCCACCTCCGGCCCCGCGACATCCAGGCCCGTATACGCGCTGGCGCCAGCGCGGAAGAAGTCGCCTCGCTCGCCGGCATCCCCGTCGACCGCGTCCGCCGCTTCGAGGGCCCCGTCCTCGCCGAGCGCGCCTTCATGGCCGAGCGCGCCCGGAAGACCCCCGTGCGCCGCCCCGGCGAGAACACCGGACCGCAGCTCGGCGAGGCCGTCCAGGAGCGGCTGCTGCTGCGCGGCGCCGACAAGGAGTCCGTCCAGTGGGACTCCTGGCGCCGCGACGACGGCACCTGGGAGGTGCTGCTCGTCTACCGCGTCGCCACCGAGCCGCACTCCGCGAGCTGGACGTACGACCCGCCGCGCCGCCTCGTCCAGGCCGTCGACGACGAGGCCCGCGCCCTCATCGGCGAGACCGACGACATCGCCGCGCCCGAGCCGAGCTTTCCGTTCGTGCCGCGCATCGCCCGGCTGCCCCGGGACCGGCCGCTGGAGCGCGCCCTCGACCGCCCCGGCACCCCGGCGCCGGAGCCCGACGAGCCGGGTCCGAGCGGCGCCGTCGCCGAGCAGGAGCGGGACTCGTTGACCAGCCTCCTGGAGGCCGTGCCGAGCTTCCGGGGCGACATGGTCGTCCCGGAGCGCCCCACCACCGCACCCTCCGAACTGCCGTCCGCACAGGACGAGCCGGAGCAGGAGCCCGAGGCCGAGGAGCCCCCGGCGACCGCGGCGTCGGCCGGTGCGGCGTACGCGGACGTGCTGATGCCGCGTGCCGTCGCCAGCCACCGCGAGCGCCTGGTCGGCTCCACGGACCGCCAGGCCGAGGCGGACGGCGTCCGGCCCGGCCGCCGCGCCGCCGTGCCGAGCTGGGACGAGATCGTGTTCGGCACCCGCCGCAAGAAGCAGGAGTAGCCGCGCGGAGGTGGAGGAACCATCCTCCGCACACCCCGCGGACACGTCGAAGGGCCCGTACGCAAGATCCGTACGGGCCCTTCACACGACACCCATGTGTCACAGAGCGTGACGGTCGGTCGCCTACGGAGCGTGACGGTCATGCCGTCGCACCCGGCTCCGCGAGCGCCGACGACATCTCCTCGGCCCCCTACTGCGGATCCGGCCCCTTCGCCACCGGACGAGCCGCGTCCGAGGACCACTCCGACCAGGAACCGACGTACAAAGCCGCCGGAATGCCCGCCACCGCGAGGGCGAGGACCTCATGGGCACCCGAGACGCCCGAACCGCAGTACACCCCGACCTCCGGGGCGTCGGCGGCGCCCAGGGCGGTGAAGCGGGCCGTCAGCTCCCCCGCCGGACGGAATCGGCCATCCCCGGAGACGTTCTCCGTCGTGGGGGCCGAGACCGCGCCCGGGATGTGCCCGCCCACGCGGTCGATCGGCTCGACGTCGCCCCGGTAGCGCTCCGCGGCCCGGGCGTCCAGGAGCAGACCCGAGCGGGCCAGGGCGGCAGCGCCGTCCGCGTCGAGGCGGGCGACCGAGTCGGGCACCGGCGTGAACGCGCCCTCCGCGGGCGGTCGTACGTCGCCGGACTCCAGCTCGCCGCGCCACGCCGCGAGCCCGCCGTCGAGGACCCGCACCGACGGGTGACCCGCCCAGCGCAGCAGCCACCAGGCGCGCGCCGCCGCCCAGCCCTGCCCGCCGTCGTACACGACCACGTCCCGGTCCCCCGAGACGCCCGCCGCCCGCATCGCCGCGCCGAAGCGCCCGGCGTCCGGCAGCGGGTGGCGGCCCTCCGCCCCGGCCGGACCTGCCAGTTCCGCGTCCAGGTCGACGAAGACCGCCGACGGGATGTGCGCCTCCTCGTAGGCGGGCCGCTGGTGCGGGCCGCCGAGCTGCCAGCGGACGTCGAGCAGCACTGGCGGATTCCCGCCCGCCAGGTCGCTCGCGAGTTCGGATGCGGAGATGATGGCTTTCATAAGCCCCAACCTTGCCCACGGGGTGGCCGCCGCGTCCAGGTCCGGCTAGCCTGCTCGGCCGGACCCGCCCGAACACGTGGCGTACGGGACCGGGCACGCCCCGTACCGAAGACGGACACGGCTCGGCAATCGCACGTTTACGGATGGGAAACGGCAGACCGGGCATCCTCCGCCAGGAAACAGGAAAAGGCGGCGCGGCCGGGGGGCGCCGGGCGGCGGGTGGTGCAAGCATCTGCACGGACGGGCATGCGCGCGGCCAGGGTACGCGCGTTCGAAAGGCGAGTCGAAGCGGAGTGGCGGCGGCTGACCGACGGCGGGTGGCGGACGGCAGCGGGCGGACGAGCGACGTCATGGAACAGCAGATGACGGATCGCGAATCCGGCCCCCTGACGTCCGCGACCGGCGCCGTCCGTGAGCTGCCGCCGCCACGAGGGCCCGAGGAGAGAGTGACGATGACCGAGGCACGGTGGCCGGACAGCCGACGCGAACGGAGCGCGCGGCCCGCACCCGGCACGCCCTGCTGGGTGAGCCTGATGGCGCACGACCTGGCCGCGACCAAGGAGTTCTACGCGCGGCTCTTCGGCTGGACGTACCGGCCCGGGCCGCAGCAGCTGGGCCCCTACGTACGCGCCTTCCTGGAGGACCGCGAGGTGGCCGGGATCGGCGAGCTGCCGGCCGACCGGCGCCTGCCGATCGCCTGGACCCCGTATCTGGCGTCGGACGACGCCGACGAGACGGCGGAGATGGCCCGGCACTGCGGCGGCACGGTCGGCGTCGGCCCGCTGGACGCGGCCGAGGCCGGGCGCATGGCGATCGCGTCGGACCCGGCGGGCGCGGTGTTCGGCATCTGGCAGCCCGCGGAGCACCTGGGCACCGCGGTGGCGGGGGTGCCCGGCGCACCCGCCTGGAACGAGCTGGTGACCCGGGAGACGGCGGAGGTCGCCAAGTTCTACCGGACGCTGTTCGGCTACACCGAGGAGGCGTCCGGCGCACCCGACGCGGACTTCCTGACCCTCTTTCTGGAGGGCCGAGCGGTGGCGTCGGTGCACGGCGTCGGCAGCGCGCTGCCGCGCGACCGGGGCGCGTACTGGATGACGTACTTCGAGGCCGCGGACGTGGACGCGACGGTGGAGCGGGCGGTCGAACTCGGCGGCCGTCTCGTGCGTCCCGCGCGCGAGGGCACGCACGGGCGGATCGCGACGGTCGCCGACCCGGAGGGCGCGGTGTTCACGCTCGTGCACACCGAGCGGTCCTGCCAGGAGCCGTCGGAGACGCGCTGACGGCGGCGCTCCGGGGCCTCAGGGGGCTCGGTGACTCCAGGAGGGCTCTGAGGTTCCAGCGACCCCAGCGGCTCCAGGGACCCTGGGAGCGCTAGGAGCGCTCCAGGGTGCCGACGGCGCTGTCGCTGTCGAGCGGCAGGACGTCGGGCGACAGGGCGCCCGCGTGGGCGGACGCGGCGGTCATGCGACGGCGGTGGTGACGGCGGCACACGACCTCGTAGCCCACCTCGTCGGCGGCCTGGTTGACGTCTCCGACGACGACCTGGGCGCCCTCGACGACCATGTGGCCGCCGACGGTACGGGCGTTGTGGGTGGCACGGGCGCCGCACCAGCACAGGGCCTCCACCTGGAGGACCTCTATGCGGTCGGCGAGCTCGACGAGCCGCTGCGAGCCGGGGAAGAGCCGGGTGCGGAAGTCGGTGGTGATGCCGAAGGCGAAGACGTCGAGGCCGAGGTCGTCGACCACGCGCGCGAGCTGGTCGACCTGCTCCGGGGTGAGGAACTGCGCCTCGTCGACGATGACGTAGTCGGCGCGGCCGCCCTGGGAGAGGCGGTCCACGAGGTGGGCGTAGAAGTCGAGGCCGTCGGCCACTTCGAGGGCCTGGGTGACGAGGCCGAGGCGGGAGGAGAGCTTGCCCGCACCCGCGCGGTCGTTGCGCGCGAAGATCAACCCCTCGAGGCCGCGGGCCGAGCGGTTGTGCTCGATCTGCAGCGCGAGGGTGCTCTTCCCGCAGTCCATCGTTCCGGAGAAGAACACCAGCTCAGGCATGGGGAGTTGAGGGCCTTTCATCGTGTGGGGGCGTGCGGGGGCGCCCGTGGAGGGCGCACGAGGGCTAGGAGCGTACTTCGAGCAGCGGTACGAGCTGTTCGGCGGGGGTCATGGAGCCGTGGTTGCCGACCATCGCGGACTCGTGGGGCTCCGTGCGGGAGGCGATGATCAGGGCGTCGTCGTGAGCGGCGGCCACCACGTCGCCGATGCGGCCGTGGACGCGCTCGTCGACGCGCGGGCCGAACCACCCCGCGGCTATGGCCTCCTCCCGCCCGGCCACCCAGAAGCGGTCCCCGAGGACCTCCCGCCAGACGGTGAGGACGTCGGCCTCGGCGCCGGGGACGGCATAGACGTGGCGGGCGCGGCCCTCGCCCCCGAGCAGGGCGACGCCCGCGCGCAGCTCCCAGTCCTCGTCGAAGTCGATCCGGGATTCGTCGTCGAAGGGGATGTCGACCATGCCGTGGTCGGCCGTGACGTACAGGGCACTGCGCGGCGGCAGCTGCTCGGCCAGGCGCTGGACGAGGCGGTCGACGTACATGAGCTGGCCGCGCCAGGCGTCGGAGTCCAGGCCGAAGCGGTGGCCCTTGCCGTCGACCTCCGCGTAGTACGTGTAGACCAGGGAACGGTCACCGGCGGCGAGCTGCTCGGCGGCGAGGTCCATGCGGTCCTCGCCGGAGAGGCGGCCGCGGAAGGTGCCGCCGCTCAGGGCGACCTTGGTGAGCGGGGTGTGCTCGAAGGTCGGCGAGGAGACCTGGGCGGTGTGGACGCCCGCCTCGTGGGCGCGCCGGAAGACCGTGGGATGGGGCTGCCAGGCGTGCGGGTCGGTCCAGGGCTTCCAGCGGAGCTGGTTCATCAGCTCGCCGGTGTCGGGGTTGCGGGCGGTGTACCCGGGCAGGCCGTGGACGCCCGGAGGCAGGCCGGTGCCGACGGAGGCGAGGGAGGTGGCCGTGGTGGCGGGGAAGCCCGCGGTGATGGGGCGCCCGGTGCCGCCGCGCGAGGAGCCGAGGAGCGAGGTCAGGAACGGCGCTTCGGCGGGGTGGGCGCGCAGCTGCTCCCAGCCGAGGCCGTCGATCAGGAAGACGCAGTTGCGGTCGGCGGGGGTCAGCTCGGCGATGGCGGGCGCGAAGCCGTCGACCTCCTGGTGCGCGACGAGGGTGGGCAGCAGGTCGGCGAGCGACCCGGTGCCGTACTCGGGCAGCGGTGCGGTGGCGAGCTCCAGGGGCTGTACGTCGTCCCAGCCGCCGGTCCAGTCGGCTGTGACCATCAGCGGGTGGTGCCCGTGCCGCCGGCGGTGGCCGCCGTGGCCTCGGAGAGGGCCTGGGCGAAGGCGAGGGTCTGGCGGACCGTGTCGGGTCCGTCGCCGGCCTCGCTGACGCGCAGGCTGAGGTCGTCGGCTGTGGAGCTGCCCGTGTAGCCGTGGTCGGCCTCGCAGTTGGGGTCGCCGCAGGCGGCCGGTTCGAGGTCGATGCGGGAGACGGCGCCCCAGCCGATGGTGAGGACGACCTCACGGGGCAGGGAGCCGGGGACGTACTTCTCGGGATTGGCGACGACGCGGCTGACGACGACCGACGAGATCCGGCCGATCTTCACGGACTCGGTGGAGGTCGTGGCGTACGGGGTCGGCGAGGTGCTGTCGGCCGCCTGCTCGTCGGTGTGGCTGACGATGAAGCGGGTGTCGGTGAGGACGAGCACCGTCACGTGACGGCGTACTTCGTTGGCGTCGAACGTGGTCTCCTGGTGGACCAGGTACGACCCGATGGTCTCGCCGCCGACCGCGGCCTCCACCGCCTCGGCCACGAGGGCCGGGTAGTAGCCGCTGCGCTCGATCGCCGCGCGCAGCCCCTGGGTCGTGGTACCGGTCTTTGCCATGACGCCCATCCTACGGCCCGGCGCCCGCCCGACGGTGCCCGGTGGCCGCCTCGGCGGGCGGCGCGGGCTCGTCAGTAGGCGGGCAGGGTGCGCGGTCCGAGGTCGTCGCGGGCCGGGGGCGGGGCGAGGCGGACGGTGCCGCTGAGGACGGACAGGCCGTCCTGGGCGACGACCACCGGTTCCAGTGAGACGGTGACCACTTCGGGATGGTCGTCGACCAGGCGCGAGACCCGCTGGAGGAGCTCCTCCAGGGCGGGGGTGTCCACGGGGGCCGCACCGCGCCAGCCGAAGAGGAGCGGCGCGGTCCGGATCGATCCCACGAGGGTGCGCGCATCGCGGTCGGTGACGGGAATCAGCCGGTGGGCGGTGTCCCCGAGGAGTTCGGACGCCGCGCCCGCGAGGCCGAAGGACAGCACCGCCCCCGCGGCGGGGTCGTGCCCCGCGCGCACCACGGTGTCGACGCCCCGCGCGACCATGGCCTGGACGACGGGCCGCAGCTCGGCGGGGCGGCCGAGGGCGTGGGTGAGCTCGCGGTAGGCGCGGCGCAGCTGCTCCTCGTCGGCGAGGTCGAGGCGTACGCCGCCGAGGTCGGGGCGGTGGCGCAGGTGCGGGGCCGTGGTCTTGAGGGCGACGGGGTAGCCGAGCCTCAGGGCGGCGTCGGCGGCCGCGTCGGCGTCGGGTGCGGGCAGGACGGCGTGGACGGCGATGCCGTAGCGGCCGAGCAGGTCGCGGGCGTCGTCGGGGTCGAGGGTCAGGCCGTGCGGGTCGCCGCCCTTGGCGAGGAGGTCCGCGATGAGGCCGGCGGCGCCCTGTTCGTCGATGTCGTCGTACTCGGGCACCTTGCCGGGGTCGGCGATGTCGTGCCGCCACTGGGCGTAGGTGACGGCTTCGGCTAGGGCGCGCACGGCCCGCTCGGCCGCGGGGTAGGCGGGGATGCGGGCGTGCGGCGGCGGGGCGTCGGCCGTGGGCGGGGCGGCGGGCGGCCGGTCGGCGGGGCGGGCGGCGGCCGACCCGGGCTTGGTGCTCGCGGCGGCGGAGAGGGCCTCGGCGAGCTCGCCGAGCTCCACGTGGACGACGGCGACGGGCTTGGTGGGGCACGCCGCCGCGGCGGCCCGCAGGGCGGTGGCCAGGGTCTCCCCCTGGCCCTCGCGGCTCGACTCGCCGAGCGAGGGGATGACGGTGACGACGGCCGCGTCGCAGGTGTCGGCGGCGAGCGCGGCGCCGAGCGCGGCGCGGAAGTCCTCGGGCGTCGCGGCCGTGGTCAGATCGCGCGGGGGCAGCGGGCGCAGGCCTTCGGCGACGCACGCGTCGTAGGTGAGCAGGCCGAGGGACTCGGAGTTGCCGAGGATGGCGACGCGGGGCCCCGCGGGCAGCGGCTGGCCCGCGAGCAGGAGCCCGGCGTCGACGAGCTCGGTGACGGTGTCGACGCGGATGACCCCGGCCTGGCGGAGCAGCGCGGAGACGGTGGCGTGCGGGAGCCGGGTCGCGGCCCCGGCGTGGCCGGTGGGGGCGATGCCGCTGTGCCGGGCGCCCTGGACGACGACGAGGGGTTTCGCGGCGGCGGCGCGGCGGGCGAGGCGGGTGAACTTGCGGGGGTTGCCGATGGATTCCAGGTACATGAGCGCGACGTCGGTGTCGGGGTCGTCGTACCAGTACTGGAGGACGTCGTTGCCGGAGACGTCGGCGCGGTTGCCCGCGCTGACGAAGGACGACAGGCCCGCGCCGCGGCGGTGCAGCCGGGACAGCAGGGCGATGCCGATGGCACCGGACTGGGTGAACAGGCCGATGCGGCCGGCGGCGGCCAGTTCGGGGGCCAGCGAGGCGTTCAGGCGTACGGCGGAAGCGGTGTTGATGACGCCGAAGGCGTTGGGGCCGATGAGGCGCATGCCGTAGGAGCGGGCCTGACGGACGAGTTCGCGCTGGCGTTCGAGCCCTTCGGGGCCGCTCTCGGCGTATCCGGCGGAGAGGACGACGAGGCCCTGGACGCCGTGTTCGCCGCACTCGGCGACCGCTTCCGGCACGTGCTCGGCGGGGACGGTGACGACGGCGAGGTCGACGGGCCCGGCGATGTCGCGCACGGAGCGGTGCGCGGGGACCCCCTCGACGCCCTCGGTGGTGGCCCGGTCCGCGAAGGCGCGGTTGACGGCGTGGACGCGGCCGGTGAAGCCCGCGCGCAGCAGGTTGCGCAGGACGCCGCGGCCGACGCTGTCCTCGGCGCGGCCGACGCCGATGACCGCGACGGAGCCGGGCGCGAGCAGCCGCTGCACGGAGCGGGCCTCGGCGCGCTGTTCGCGGGCGTGCTGGACGGCGACGGAGCGGTCGGTGGGCTCCAGGTCGAGTTCGAGGCGCACGACGCCGTCCTCGAAGCTGCGCTGCTGCTGGTATCCGGCGTCCGTGAAGACCTTCACCATCTTGGTGTTGGCGGGCAGGACTTCGGCGGCGAAGCGGCGGATGCCGCGTTCGCGGGCGACGGCGGCGATGTGTTCGAGCAGCGCGGAGGCGACGCCGCGGCCCTGGTGGGCGTCCTGGACGAGGAAGGCGACCTCGGCCTCGTCGGCGGGCGCCGCTGCGGGGCGGCCCTGGGCGTCGATGCGGTCGTAGCGGACGGTGGCGATGAACTCGCCGCCGATGGTGGCCGCGAGCCCGACGCGGTCCACGTGGTCGTGGTGCGTGAAGCGGTGCACGTCCTTGGCGGACAGGCGGGGGTAGGGCGCGAAGAAGCGGTAGTACTTCGACTCGTCCGAGACCTGCTCGAAGAAACTGACCAGACGGTCGGCGTCGGCGGCCGTGATGGGCCGGATGCGGGCGGTGCCGCCGTCGCGCAGCACCACGTCGGCCTCCCAGTGGGAGGGGTAGGGGTGCTGGTCCGCGCCCGTTGCCGGGGCGGAGGCGGCGTCGGCCGCGGGGGCCTGCGGGGCGGCGGGCACGGGCGCGAGCGGGGCAGCGGGCGCCGTGCCGTACGCCGGAGCGTGCGCGGCGCTGTCCGACGAGGTGTGTGCTGAGCCGTCCGCCGGGGTCTGCATGGGGCCAGGGTACGGGTCGCGCGGGCGCCGGGCCCGGGGCAATGTAGGAGGGGTCGAAGGCGCTCGGGTGGCGGGACGCGGCCCGTGGGGCAGCGCTCCGCCGGTCCTGCGGGAGCACTCGGGTCGGCATGAGACACTGGTCTAGACAAGTGTGAGACACCTGGAAGGGCAGCAACACATGGCTGAGCGCCGCGTCAACGTCGGCTGGGCCGAGGGCCTCCACGCCCGGCCCGCCTCCATCTTCGTCCGTGCGGCCACGGCCTCGGGCGTCCCCGTGACGATCGCCAAGGCCGACGGCAACCCCGTCAACGCGGCCTCGATGCTCGCGGTGCTCGGCCTGGGCGCGCAGGGCGGCGAGGAGATCGTGCTCGCTTCGGACGCCGAGGGTGCGGACGCCGCCCTGGACCGGCTGGCGAAGCTCGTCTCCGAGGGCCTCGAGGAGCTCCCGGAGACCGTCTGACACGGTCGGACACAGCGTGCCGGAGCCGCGTGAGCCACTGGGTGGCCACGCGGCTCCGTCGTGTTTTCGGGGCGCCCCCGAGGCGCGCCCGTGCGGAGTCCCGCCCGGCGAACGCCTTGGGTGAATTCACGAGCCGGTGGCGCACCACCGGTGGCACAAAGGCGGCACCCCCGGCCGGTAAATCCGGCGGGGAATTCCCACGCGCGCCTGCCGGGCTTTCACAACGCGGCGTATGAGGGCGCATACGCGCACTTCGGGTGCGTGCACTCCGCATATGAGCCCCGCATACGAGTCCCATGGCCGAGTCCCGCGTACAGGATACGGACCCCGTGTACGAGGCTCCTGTTAATCCTGTGTACGAGGTTCTCGTTAGTCCTGTGTACGGGGTGCCTGTTAATTCCGTACGCCTACTTTGTTGACGGCGCGTTGCGAACCCCTCACGCGCCCGGCGCGCGGTCGGTACGCGGACGCCGTGCGCTCGGCGTGCAGGAGCGTGAGCGCGCGGGCCCGGTCGGCGTCCTGGCGGGCGACCGCGTCGACGACCGCGGCGTGACCGGCCCACAGGTCCGTGGCCGCGGCCTGCGCGTCCGCCACGTACATCCAGGCGACCTTGTGGCGCAGTTGGGTGAGCAGGGCGATGAGGCCGGGGCTGCCGGAGGCCTGGGTGAGCGTCTCGTGGAACCAGCCGTCGAGCGCGCGCAGGTCCTCGCCGCCGCGCCGGGCCCGCTCCTGGCCGAGCCGCACGAGGCCGCGCAGGACCTTCAGATGGGCTTCGGTGCGGCGCTGGGCCGCGCGGGCGGCCGCCAGCGGCTCCAGGAGCGTACGGACCTCCAGGAGGTCGGCGGCGTCCTGCTCGGTCGGCTCGGCGACGCAGGCGCCCGCGTGCCTGCGGGTGACGACGAAGCCCTCGGCCTCCAGGGTGCGCAGGGCCTCGCGCACGGGGACGCGCGAGACGCCGTAGCGGCGGGCGAGGAGTTCTTCGGTGAGCCGCGTGCCGCGTTCGTAGACACCGGAGACGATGTCGTCCCGGATGGCCGTGCAGACCGAGTGCGCGGGAATGCGCATGACGGACCTCCGCTTTAATGCCCGCGAAACGCGTCGCGCGACGCGTTGAAGACGCCGGTGCGACGACTCCATGGACGCTGCCAGGACGGACTCTATTGCAGATGGCCGCATTTTCCGATGGGGCACCGGAATCCATGGATATCTTTTGGCCAAAGGTGTGCGCGGCGGCACGCTTACCGGTCGTGGACGCTTAGGGCCCGAGCCGTGCCCCGATGCCGAAAGCCCCGGCTCGGTGAGCCGGGGCTTTCGGGACGTGCGCGGGCGCGGGGCGCTCGCGCCGTCGATGCGTCAGACGGCCACGCCGTGGGAGCGCAGGTAGGCGATCGGATCGATGTCCGAGCCGTACTCGGCGCCGGTGCGGGCCTCGAAGTGCAGGTGCGGCCCGGAGGAGTTGCCGGTGGAGCCGGAGAGGCCGATCTGCTGACCGGGGGTGACGGCCTGGCCGACGGTGACGCTGAGGGACGACATGTGGCCGTACTGGGTGTACGTGCCGTCGTTCATCTTGATCACGACGTTGTTGCCGTAGGCGCCGCCCCAGCCCGCCTCGACGACGGTGCCCGCGCCGACCGCCTGCACCGAGGTGCCGGACGCGGCGTGGAAGTCGATGCCGGTGTGGCTGCCGGAGGACCACATGCCGCCGCCGGCCTTGTAGGAGGTGGAGACGTAGGAGCCGGCGACCGGGGCCACGTAGGCGTTCAGGCGCTTGCGCTCGGCGTCACGGGCGGCGCGCTCGCGGGCCCGCTCCTTGGCCTCCTTCGCCGCCTTGGCCTCGGCCTCCTTCTCGGCCTTCTCCTTCGCGGCGGCCTCGGCCTTGCGCTTCTGCTCGGCGGCCTTCTGCCGCGCCGCCTCTTCCGCCTTCTTCTGGGCGGCGGCGTCGTTGGCGGCCTGCTTCTGGGCGGCGGCCTGGGCGTCGATCTCGTCGGCCAGCGTGTCGTTGATGGCGATGGCCTGCGTGAGGCCGGTGCTCGCGTGGTCCGCGGAGCCGTCGGCGGCGAGGGCCGGAGCGGCCAGGCCCGAGATGACACCGGTGGTGGTGAGGGCGGCGACGCCCGCGGCGCTGGCGGTGGTGCGCGTGATGCGGCTCGGACGGCGGTGCTTGCCGGTCGGGCGGATGAGCGCCATGAAGCGGCTGGTCCTTTCCTTCCTTCTCGCCTACCGGGTTAGCTGACGGGTTCGGAGCAGGAAGGTCTCCTACGGACTCCTCGCCTCGCGGCAAGGGGACCGATTCACCCCAGGGACGTGTGGGTCCCCGGCTCCCCTGGCTCGCGCCGTACGGGGACTCGGCGATGACTGTGCGGTGCCGCGGGCGCGGCGTACTGCGTGACGTACAGCCGCACTGACGCTAAACGTCTCATCTTTCAATCGACAAACGGATCCCGCCTTTTGTAGCGCACGCCACACGGCAGACACCCAACCTCCATGTCAATTCGGACATATGGCGGCATGCCGGGACCCCGGAGGCTTCCTGCGCCTCCGGGGTCCCTTGGGTTACGCGGCGTTCATTCCGGTTTGCCCCTTGCGGCCCGGTGGGGCCGCTTCACGGCGTGTGTGCCGCAATCAGCCGGTGACAACCGTCACTTCGCCGATGCCGAGGGCCCTGACGGGCTCCTCGATCTGTGCGGCGTCACCGACGAGCACCGTCACCAGACGGTCACTCGGGAACGCGCTCACGACGGCCGCGGTGGCCTCCACCGTGCCCGTCCCGGCCAACTGCCGGTACAGGGTCGCCTGGAAGTCGTCCGGCAGTTCCTGCTCCACCTGGTCGGCGAGCGTCGCGGCGACGGCGGCGGCCGTCTCGTACTTCAGCGGGGCCACGCCCACCAGGTTCTGCACGGCGACGTCGCGCTCGGCGTCCGTGAGGCCCTCGGCGGCGAGGGTGCGCAGGACCTTCCACAGGTCGTCGAGCGCCGGGCCCGTGTTCGGCGTGTCCACGGAGCCGCTGATGGCCAGCATGGCGACGCCCGGGGCGCCCTCCGGGGACCGCGGGGCCGCGGAGCGCAGCACCTGGCTGAAGGCGCGCACGCCGTACGTGTACCCCTTCTCCTCGCGCAGGACGCGGTCCAGGCGCGAGGTGAGGGTGCCGCCCAGGCAGTACGTCCCGAGGACCTGCGCCGGCCAGACGATGTCGTGCCGGTCCGCGCCCACGCGGCCGATGAGGAGCTGCGTCTGGACGGCGCCGGGGCGGTCCACGATGACGACGCGGCCGGTGTCGTCGGCGGTCACCTGGGACATCACGTGCGGCTCCGCCGACCCGCCCGTCCAGGCGCCGAGGGTGTCGGCGAGGACGGCGTCGAGGTCCGTGCCCGTGAGGTCGCCGACCACGACGGCGGTGGCCGTGGCGGGGCGCACGTGCTTCTCGTAGAAGGCGCGTACGGCCGCGGAGTCGATGGCGGTGACCGTCTCCTCGGTGCCCTGGCGCGGGCGCGACATGCGCGAGGTGGCCGGGAAGAGCTGCTTGGCCAGCTCCTTGGCGGCGCGGCGCGCGGGGTTGGCGGTCTCGTGCGGGATCTCGTCCAGGCGGTTGCGGACGAGGCGCTCGATCTCGCCGTCCTCGAAGGCGGGCGCGCGCAGCGCGTCGGCCAGCAGGCCCAGGCCCTTCGCCAGGCGGGAGACGGGCACTTCGAGGGAGAGCCGGACGCCGGGGTGGTCGGCGTGCGCGTCCAGCGTGGCGCCGCAGCGGTCCAGCTCGGCGGCGAACTCCTCGGCGGAGTGCTTGTCGGTGCCTTCGGAGAACGCCCGCGCCATGATCGTGGACACGCCGTCCAGGCCCTGCGGCTCGGCGTCCAGGGGCGCGTCGAGGTGGACCTCGACGGCGACGAGCTGCTGGCCGGGGCGGTGGCAGCGCAGCACCGTCAGGCCATTGGCCAGGGCGCCGCGCTCGGGGGCCGGGAAGGCCCAGGGCTTGGCCGTGCCCGCCTGGGGCTGCGGGTGGAACTGCATCTTCACAGACGTCTCAGCCTCGCTCACTTCGCCGCCTCCTCTTCCTGCTGGGTCTCGGCGGCTTCCTGCTGGGTCTCGGCGGCCGTGCCGTCCGCGCCGTCGGCGTCCTCCGCGGCGGCCACCGGCTCGTACACCAGGACCGCGCGGTTGTCGGGGCGCAGGCGCGCCTTGGCGACCTCCTGGACCTCGGCCGCGGTGATGTCGAGGACGCGCTGGACCGCGGTGAGGGCGAGCTGCGGGTCACCGAAGAGCACGGCGAACCGGCACAGCTCGTCCGCGCGGCCCGCGACCGTGCCGAGACGGTCGAGCCACTCGCGCTCCAACTGGGCCTGGGCCCGTTCCATTTCCTCCGGGGTCGGGCCCTCCTCGGCGAACCGGGCGAGCTCCTCGTCGACGGCGGCCTCGATGACGGGGACCTCCACGTCGCCCGAGGTCTTCACGTCGAGCCAGCCGAGCGAGGGCGCCCCGGCGAGCCGCAGCAGGCCGAACCCGGCGGTCACCGCGGTGCGGTCGCGGCGCACCAGGCGGTTGTAGAGCCGGGAGGACTCGCCGCTGCCGAGCACCGTCAGGGCCAGGTCGGCCGCGTCGCACGCGCGCGTGCCGTCCTGGGGCAGGCGGTAGGCGGCCATCAGGGCGCGGGCCGGGACGTCCTCCTCGACGACCTCGCGCAGCTCCTCGCCGATGCGCTCGGGCAGCGAGCCGTCGCGCGGCGGCTGCTTGCCGTCGTGCCCGGGGATGGACCCGAAGTACTTCTCGACCCAGGCGAGCGTCTGCTCCGGGTCGATGTCGCCGACCACGGACAGGACCGCGTTGTTCGGCGCGTAGTACGTGCGGAAGAAGTTCCGGGCGTCCTCGAGGGTGGCCGCGTCCAGGTCGGCCATGGAGCCGATCGGGGTGTGGTGGTAGGGGTGGCCCTCCGGGTACGACAGGGCGGTGAGCTTCTCGAAGGCCGTGCCGTAGGGGACGTTGTCGTAGCGCTGGCGGCGTTCGTTCTTCACCACGTCGCGCTGGTTCTCCATGGACTCCTCGTCGAGTGCCGCCAGGAGGGAGCCCATCCGGTCCGCCTCCAGCCACAGGGCGAGCTCCAGCTGGTGCGCGGGCATGGTCTCGAAGTAGTTGGTGCGCTCGAAGCTGGTGGTGCCGTTCAACGAGCCGCCGGCGCCCTGCACCAGTTCGAAGTGACCGTTGCCGTGCACCTGCTGCGAGCCCTGGAACATCAGGTGCTCGAAGAGGTGAGCCAGACCGGTGCGCCCCTTGACTTCGTGGCGCGAGCCCACGTCGTACCAGAGGCACACCGCGGCGACCGGGGTCAGGTGGTCCTCGGAGAGCACCACGCGCAGGCCGTTGGCAAGGCGGTGCTCGGTCGCTGCCAGACCGCCGGAGCCTGCCGCGGCTGTGGCCGTGTGACCCATGGGCATGTACGTCCCTTCGATCGCTGAATCCTCAATAGCTTTTGCCGGTCCTGCCACTGTATGCAAGCCCGCAGACCCCTGGCGAAGTTCCCGTTCCGCGCTCCGGGTCGTCGGTGTTCGCCGTGGGCGTGATCGCGGCGGGGCGTGCGTGGGCGTGTGCGGTGCGCCGGGGCCCGCGGCGGGTCCCGGCGCCGCGCGGCTCCGCCCCCGGCTCCGCACCGGTACCGACCCCGGTTCCGCACCGGTCCTGACTCCGGTTCCGCACCGGTCCTGCCCCCGGCCCCGCCCTGGCTCCGCCTGCGGTTCCGCCCCGGTTCGCGGCGTGGAACGGGGGTGCCGCGCGGCCGGGGCGTGCCCGCGCCACGCCGCTGACCGCCTGGTCGCCGCGCGGGTGGGCCCGGGTCGTGGTCGGGGTTGTCAGTGGGACGGTCCACAATGGTCGGCGTCAGATCCCGCACTTGTTGGTGAAGGAGCCGCAGCAGCGATGGCCCGCCGCAGCACGAAGACCCCACCGCCCGACGACTCGTTCGAGGAGAAGATCCTCGACATCGACGTCGTCGACGAGATGCAGGGCTCCTTCCTCGAGTACGCCTACTCGGTCATCTACTCCCGCGCCCTGCCCGACGCCCGCGACGGCATGAAGCCGGTGCAGCGCCGCATCGTCTATCAGATGAACGAGATGGGCCTGCGCCCGGAGCGCGGCTATGTGAAGTGTGCCCGCGTCGTCGGCGAGGTCATGGGCAAGCTGCACCCGCACGGCGACGCGTCCATCTACGACGCGCTGGTCCGCATGGCGCAGCCGTTCTCCATGCGCCTGCCCATGGTCGACGGCCACGGGAACTTCGGCTCCCTGGGGAACGACGACCCGCCCGCCGCGATGCGGTACACGGAATGCCGCATGGCGGACGCCACGTCCCTCATGACGGAGTCGATCGAAGAGGACACGGTCGACTTCACGCCGAACTACGACGGCCAGGAGAAGGAGCCGGTAGCCCTCCCGGCGGCGTATCCGAACCTCTTGGTGAACGGCTCGTCCGGCATCGCCGTAGGCATGGCGACGAACATGCCGCCGCACAATCTGAGCGAGGTCATCGCGGCCGCCCGGCACCTCATCAAGTACCCGGGCGCCGACCTCGAGACGCTCATGAAGCACATCCCGGGCCCCGACCTGCCCACCGGCGGCCGGATCGTCGGCCTGTCCGGCATCCGGGACGCGTACGAGACGGGGCGCGGCACCTTCAAGATGCGCGCGACGGTCGCCGTGGAGGCCGTGACCGCGCGCCGCAAGGGCCTGGTCGTCACGGAGCTGCCGTTCAGCGTCGGCCCGGAGAAGGTCATCTCCAAGATCAAGGACCTGGTGGGGTCCAAGAAGCTCCAGGGCATCGCTGACGTCAAGGACCTCACCGACCGCGCCCACGGCCTGCGCCTGGTCATCGAGATCAAGAACGGCTTCGTCCCGGAGGCCGTCCTGGAGCAGCTGTACAAGCTGACGCCGATGGAGGAGTCCTTCGGCATCAACAACGTGGCGCTGGTGGACGGCCAGCCCCTCACGCTCGGCCTCAAGGAGCTCCTCGAGGTCTATCTCGACCACCGCTTCGACGTGGTGCGCCGCCGCAGCGAGTTCCGCCGCGGCAAGAAGCGCGACCGGCTGCACCTGGTGGAGGGCCTGCTCATCGCCCTCCTGGACATCGACGAGGTCATCCGCCTCATCCGCTCCAGCGACAACAGCGCGCAGGCCAAGGAGCGCCTGATGGAGCGCTTCTCCCTGAGCGAGGTCCAGACGCAGTACATCCTGGACACCCCGCTGCGCCGCCTCACCAAGTACGACCGCATCGAGCTGGAGTCCGAGCGCGACAAGCTGAACGCGGAGATCGACGAGCTGACCCGCATCCTGGAGTCGGACGCGGAGCTGCGCAAGCTGGTCTCCGCCGAACTGGCCGCCGTGTCGAAGAAGTTCGGCACCGAGCGGCGCACGGTGCTCCTGGAGTCCGCGGGCGCCCCGGCCCCCACGGTGTCCCTCCAGGTCGCGGACGACCCGTGCCGGGTCCTGCTGTCCTCGACGGGCCTGCTGGCCCGCACGGCCAACGGCGAGCCCTTCTCGGAGAGCGACGGCAAGCGCGTCAAACACGACGTGATCGTCTCGGCGGTCCCGGCGACCGCGCGCGGCGAGGTGGGCGCGGTGACGTCCGAGGGGCGCCTGTTGAGGCTCTCCGTGGTCGATCTGCCGCAGCTCCCGGACACGGCGTCCGCGCCCAACCTCTCGGGAGGCGCCCCGGTCGCCGAGCTCCTCTCCCTGGAGGCGGACGAGAAGCTGATCTGCCTGATGACGCTCGACGAGTCCTCCCCGGGCCTGGCGCTCGGTACGGAACAGGGCGTGGTCAAGCGCGTGGTGCCCGACTATCCGGCGAACAAGGACGAGCTGGAGGTCATCACCCTCAAGGACGGTGACCGCATCGTCGGCGCGATCGAGCTGCGCACGGGTGAGGAGGACCTGGTCTTCATCACGGACGACGCCCAGTTGCTGCGCTATCCGGCGGGGCAGGTGCGCCCGCAGGGACGCCCGGCGGGCGGCATGGCGGGCATCAAGCTCGCACAGGGCGCGAAGGTCATCTCCTTCACGGCGGTCGATCCGGCGGCGGACGCCGTGGTGTTCACGGTCGCGGGCTCGCGCGGCACGCTCGACGACTCGGTGCAGACGACGGCGAAGCTGACGCCGTTCGACCAGTATCCGCGCAAGGGCCGCGCGACGGGCGGTGTGCGCTGCCAGCGCCTGCTGAAGGGCGAGGACTGCCTGAGCTTCGCCTGGGCGGGCCCGACGCCGCCGCGCGCGGCACAGCGCACGGGCATCCCGACGGAGCTGCCGGAGCCCGACCCGCGCCGGGACGGCTCCGGCGTCTCCCTGGCCAAGCCGGTGGCTGCGGTGGCGGGGCCGGTGTAGTCAGCGGGCGGTGGCGGGGCCGGTCCCGGAGCCGGGGGCGGTCCCGGAGCCGGGGGCGGTTCCAGAGCCGGGGGCGGCTACGGAACCGGGGCCGCCGTGGCCGTCGGTGTCGGGGCCGCCGTGGCCGTCGGTATCGAGGTCGGCGAAGTCGTCGAAGCCATCGCCGTCAGAGCCGAAGTCGAGGTCCGAGTAGGGGTCGGGACCGGCATCCAGCTCGACGTCGCCGTCCCCGTCCCCGTCATCACCCACGTCACCGTCGACATCGACGCCGCCATCGACATCGACACCGGCGGTGGCATCGGAAGCGGGGTCGGGCCCCGGCCCGGCCCCGGCTTCGGGCCCGCTCCCGCCCTCGGCCTCGGGCGTCTCCTCCGCCCCCGGCTCCTGGACGTACCGCAGGACGCCCCACATGCCGAACTCGTCCGCGTGCGGGGCGTCCTCGTCGTTCTCCCGGCACAGCGTCAGCCGGGTGTGCAGCTCCGGTACGTCGATGCCGGAGCCGATGAGGACGAGCTGCGTGAGGCGCTTCTCGCCGGGCTCCCACGGCTCGGGGTAGAAGCGCAGGAACCGCCCCACGGAGTGCACCGCGTACCGGTTGCGCGCGTCGGCGGCACCGAAGTCGACGTACCCCTTGATGCGGTAGAGCCCCTCGGGCCTGCTGTCGAGGAAGGCCATGAGGCGGCGGGGGTTCATGGGCGCTTCGGAGGTGAAGGCGAGGCTCTCGTAGGCGCTGTGCAGATGGGCGTGGCCGCAGCCGCCGTGCGGGGCGGTGTGGCCGGGGGCGCCGTGGGGGGTGGCGTGGCCCGGGTCGCTGTCCGGGGTGGCATCCCCGGGGGCGCCGCAGTGGCACTCCTCGCCCGTCTCCGGGCCGCCGTCGGCCTGCCGGTGGCCGCCGTCCGCGTACGGGTCCTCGCCGTGGTCGTGCAGGTCGTCGAAGGAGAGCTGCCCGACGCGCTCCCCCACCGGCTTGCGGTCCAGGAGGAGCTCCACGTCCACGCGCCCGTACATGGCGGCGACGACGGCGGCCCGGTCGGTGTGCCGACGCACCTCGTCGAGGACGCGGTCGCGCTCCCCCGCCGGTACCCGGTCGGCCTTGTTGACCACGACGAGGTCGGCGATCTTCAGATGTCGGTCGACCTCGGGGTGCCGCTGTCTGGTGGCGTCGAACTCGGCGGCGTCCACGACCTGCACGAGACCGCCGTACACGATGTGCGGGTTCTCGCTGGCGAGCACCATGCGCACGAGTTCCTGCGGCTCCGCGAGTCCGCTCGCCTCGATGACGATGACGTCGATGCGGGACGAGGGCCGGGCGAGCCGCTCCAGATACACATCGAGTTCGCTGGCGTCCACGGCGCAGCACAGACACCCGTTGCCGAGGGACACGGTGGAGTCGCCGAGCTGGCCCGCGACGGCCATGGCGTCGATCTCGATGGAACCGAAGTCGTTGACGATCGCGCCGATGCGACTGCCTCCGCTGCGGTGCAGCAGATGGTTCAACAGGGTCGTCTTGCCCGATCCCAGGAATCCCGTGAGGACGATGACTGGAATCTGCTGCTCACGCACGTGTGGCCCCTCGCATCAACACACATCAAGGTCGATCAATTCGCTCAAGACGCGTACACCTCGCAGGCGACGAGCACGTACGGCATTTGAACACCACTCCAGGATATGTGCGCGTAGACGTGCCGGTAGGCGAACGATTCCGTGCGACGCCGACGGGGCACACATTGGGCACGGCGCAGGGATGTCAGAAACCGGATTCCTGCCGTGCTTCCGTGCGCCTCCTCTCCGCCTCCCGGCCGATCAGAGCCGCTCGGCACCCTGGGAGGCGGCAAGCGCCGCCCATCGCTCGCCGGTCAGCCCTGCCGCCCCGCGCCCGAAGACCGGCGGACGGTCGCCTGACTCGGGGGTTGACATGGCCACACAGAAATACTGGATACGAGGGATCGGGCCGGCCGCGATGGCGGGCCTCGCGATCACGACCGGAGCGCTGAGCCTCGCGGCCGCGCGGCTCCGCAGGCACATGGCCCTGACCGAGCAGCACCGTCTGCACTTCGCCCTGCTCTGCAAGGCCATGGAGGACGAGACGCTGGCCGCCGTCCTGGACACGTACGACAGCGAGGTACCGGCGGACAGGCACCGCCAGTTCTTGTTCGCCAACGCCCTCTACACCAACGCGCTCCACGCGTACCGGACCGGGGCCATGAGCCTGGGGGAGCTCTACGGACACCTTCGGGTGATATGCCAGAACCCGATCTTCCGCGAGTACTGGGAAATCACCCGCCACCACCGCGCCAGCCTGCGCCGTTCGTCCGAGGAAGCGGAGGTGGGCCGTCTCATGGACGACTTGGCGCAGGACCTCCTGGAGGCCGACACCGACGAATGGTGGGTAGTGGGGCATCCACCCGGGGGGCAGCGGGAGCGCAACCACCCTTGAGCCGGATGAAGTTGGGCGCACAAAGGCTCCCATAGGCAGACATTCGGGGCTAATGTGTCCTCGCACTCATCCCGGATGGGCCCTCGTGCTCATCCCCGATCACTCAAGGACCAGGATTCCCTTGTACATCCTGCGCCGCATCGGCGCCTCTCCCCGCGAGCGGGGCAGCGCCTCCGGTCAGACGTGCCCCGACATCTTCGAGCTCAGCAACGGTGATTTCGCCGTCATCGGAACCGAGATGACCGCGGTTCTCGACGGCGGGCTTCCCGCCGACGCGGCACGCGCCGACTACGAAGGCATCGTCGTCATCAGCCGAGAGACCCTCATCCGGGCCAAGGCCGACATCCCCGACGCCTGATCGGCACCAGGAGCAGGATGCGACGCCCGACTCCGGCGCCCCGCCTCCGAGCCGCCTTCCCGTGAGTGATCCCTCACCGTCGGCGCCTCTTTCTCTCCGTTCGCCCTGTGCTCTCCTCACCCCCTGCCCCACCGGGAGTTCTGCTGTGCTCAAAATCCTCCGCCGAATAGGCGCTGCTCCGCGTGAGCGGGGCAGCCTCTCCGGCGCCAACTGCCCGGACATCTTCGAACTGTCCAGCGGCGATTTCCTCGTGATCGGAACCGAGATGACAGCGGTTCTCGACAGCGGACTTCCCGCCGACGCGGCACGCGCCGACCACGAACGCATCGTCGTCATCAGCCGAGAGACCCTCATCCGGGCCAAGGCCGACATCCCCGACGCATAGCCTGTCGGCGGATGCAGCATCCTGCGGCGCCCGCACCCCGGGCGCCGTTTTCTGCACCCGCCCCTGGGAAGACTCGCCGGGGGGTGACTGATGCCAAGGCGACCAGCGTGGCGTTCGGCGCGGACCGCCTTCCTGTGGAGCGCCGCCGTCACCGTCGGCATCGCGCTGGTGGGCCTGGCGTCCATCGTCGTCAGCGGTCTGTTGATACGGGGCGTGGAGACCGCCAACGGCGACAGCCGGACGGCGGAGAAGCGAAGCCAGATCGGGGACTACTTCGGCGGCGTGAGCGCCGTCTTCTCCGGCCTCGCTCTCCTTCTGCTCATCGCCACCCTGCTCCTGCAACAGCGCGAGCTGCGCATGCAGCGCCAGGAGCTCGCACACCAGCGGGAGGAACTGTCGGCGTCACGAGCGGAGTTGCGCCGCAGCGCCGAAGCCGACATGCGGTCCCTCCATGTGCAACTGACCGAGATGGTCATGAACAACCCCGACCTGGCCGAGGTCTGGGACGACCTTCCCCGGGAGTCGGCCACAGAGCTGCGTCAGAACCTGTTCTCCAACCTGACGTTCAATCACTACGTCCTGGCGCTGAGCTGGGGCACCTTCTCCGAGGAAGACCTCGTCGTCTACGCGTCGAGCCTGCTGTCCAGCCCCGCCTTCCTCCGTTACTGGAACGCCACCCGCGCGCACAAGAGCCGGCTGCCCGCCGACAGCGCGGAGGGCCGCATGTTCCGGGTATTCGAGCGCGCCCTGGCCGACCAGCGCGCCGGGACGCCCCCGCCCACCGCGTGAACGAGGGCGCGCCATCGGCCCGGCTCGGACCCCGGCCGCGACTCGGCAGCCCGCCGCACGGCTGGGCGCCACGCGGCCGGGGGTCATGGAGCCGGGCACCGGTCAGACGAGCGGCGGCACCGCCACCGGCGGCTCCTCCCCCACATACCGGGCCGCGGGCCGGATGATTTTCGAGTCCTGCGCCTGCTCCAGGATGTTGGCGCTCCAGCCCACCACACGCGCGGACGCGAAGGTCGGCGTGAACATCTCGCGCGGCAGCCCGCACAGCTCCATGACCACGCCCGCGTAGAACTCCACGTTCGTGTGGAGTTCGCGCCCCGGCTTGAGCTCCGCGAGGATGGCCTCGACCTGCCGTTCGACCTCCACCGCGAACTCCACGAGCTCGCCGCCGAACTGCTGCGCGATGCCGCGGAGCATGCGGGAGCGCGGATCCTCCGTGCGGTAGACGGGGTGCCCGAAGCCCATGATGCGCTCGCCCGCGAGCACGCGTTCCCGGATCCAGGAGTCGATGCGCTCGGGCGTGCCGATCGCGTCGAGCGTGTCCAGGGCACGACTGGGTGCACCGCCGTGCAGCGGACCGGACAGCGCGCCGACGGCTCCGACGAGACAGGCCGCCACGTCCGCACCCGTGGACGTGATGACGCGAGCCGTGAACGTTGACGCGTTGAAGCCGTGGTCAATGGTCGAGATCAAGTATTGCTCGACCGCCCGGGCCCGGGCGGCGTCCGGCTCCGAACCGGTCATCATGTAGAGGTAGTTGGCGGCGTACGACAGGTCGTCGCGCGGCTCCACGGGGTCGAGCCCCTGGCCGAGGCGGTACAGCGCGGTGAGCAGGGTCGGCACCACGGCGGAAGCGGCGAGCGCGTCGGCGCGGCGCCGGTCGTCTTCGATGTCGTACACGGGCCGGAAGCCCTTCGCAGCGCCGAAGAGGGAGAGCGCGGTCCGCAGCCCGGAGAGCGGACCGGAGAGCGCGCTGGCGCGGGCGATGGCGGGCAGGGCGGCGCGCACCTCGTCCGGCAGGTGCCGCAGGGCCGCGGTCTGCTCGGCGAAGGCCGCCCGGCGCGCGGCGTCGGGCAGCGTGCCGTGGAACATCAGGTGCCAGACGTCCTCGAAGCTGCGGGTCTGCGCGAGCTCCACGGCGGAGTACTGGCGGTAGTGGTAGAAGCCCTCGTATCCCCTGACGTCCCCGAGCTGGGTCTCGGTGACGACGACGCCCGCGAGGCCGCGGGGGACCTCGATGGGCGCGGTAGGGGTGGCGGCGGAGCCATTGATCGGCATGGTGTTCCTCGACTTCCTCCCTGGACTTGACTTGACTGTCCATGCTTGACTCAATCCCTGTCAATATTGATTGAATCAATGTACGAGTACAGCTATCCGGACGCAGATACGGTGACGCCCATGACGGATCAAGAAGCGGGTGCGGTCGCACACGAAGGTCGGCGGATCAGCACCAAGGAGGCCGCGGAGCTGCTCGGTGTGAAACCCGAGACCGTGTACGCGTACGTGAGCCGGGGCCAGCTCAACAGCCGCCGCGGCCCCGGAGGGCGCGGCAGCACCTTCGACCCCAAGGAGGTGCGGGCCCTCGCGCACAGAAACCGCCGCGAGCCCGCCGCCGCGACCGCGGCCAACGAACTCTCCGTCCGCACCCGCATCACGCTGATCGACAAGGACCGCTACTACTTCCGCGGCGTCGACGCGGCCGAGCTGGCCCTGCACCATTCCTACGAAGAGGTCGCCGAGTGGCTGTGGACCGGCGTCCTGCGCCCGGGCGTCCACTTCACGGCACCGCCCGAGCCCACCGGTGCCGCGCGGCTCGCCGTGCGCGCCCTGCCCGCGCACTGCGCCCCCACGGACCGTCTGCGCGTGGCGGCCATCTCCGCGGCGGCCGCCGACCCGCTCCGCTTCGACCTCTCCGAGGAGGCGGTCGTCGGCACGGCCCGCACGTTGATCCCCACCATGGTCGCCGCGCTCCCGCCCGTCCTGGCCACGCACCGCGACGGCGGCCCGCTCGCCGGGCGGCTGTGGGGACGGCTGAGCGGCCGCACACCCGACGAGGCCTCGCTCCACGCCCTGGACACCGCCCTCGCGCTGCTCGTCGACCACGACCTCGCCGCGTCCACGCTGGCGGTCCGGGTGGCCGCGTCCGCCCGCGCCCATCCGTACGCGGCGGTGTCGGCGGGCCTCGGCGTCCTTGAGGGGCCCCTGCACGGCGCGGCGAGCGGACTCGCCCACCGCATGCTCCTGGAGGTGCTCGACCGGGGCACCGCGGCGCCGGTCGTCGCGGACGAACTGCGCGCGGGCCGCCGTGTCCCCGGCCTCGGCCATCGCCTGTACGCGGGCGAGGACCCGCGCGCCCAGGCCCTGTTCGGCCTGCTCGAAGTGATGCCCAAGGCCGGGCCCGCCCTCGCGGCGGCGCGCGACGTGGTGGCCACCACCGCCCGCCACACCGACCTGCACGCCAACATCGACCTCGCGCTCGCCGTCCTCACCGTGTCGTCCGGCATGCCCGCGGAGGCGGGCGAGACGGTCTTCGCGGTGGCCCGCACGGCCGGCTGGATCGCGCACGCCTTGGAGGAGTACGAGGAGCGGCCGATGCGCATGCGTCCTGTCGGCCAGTACGTGGGACAGCGCCCGCCACAGCCGCTGCCCACCAAGCAGGACGCGTGAGTCCGGCCACGTCCTCAGGTTAGGCTCACCTCCGTGAGTACCTGCGCAACCGCATCGCGGGACCTGAGCGAACCCCTCACGGGCACCGCGGCCACCGCCAAGACGTGGCTGCTCCTGGAACAGCCCGGCCCCTGGGGTGCCAAAGCGCTCACATCAAGCCACTTGGACCCGGAGGTCGGCCGTGCGCTGGAGAGGGCGGCCGAGTCCACGGGCGTCCGGGTCGCCCTCATCCGGCGCCCCGGACGGCACGCCGACTGTCACACACCCGCGCGGCACCGGGTGTTCGTCGCGCACACCACCCCGGGAGCCACCTGGCTGCGCGCCCAAGTGATCGACGACCCGCGGCAGTTGCTCGACCTGGACTTCGCGGCACTCGGCGCGGGCGACCACGGTGGCTTCGGCCGCCCGCACACCGGCGACCCGCTCGCGCTCGTGTGCACGAACGGCAAGCGGGACCGCTGCTGCGCCCTGCTCGGCCGCCCGCTCGCCGCCGAACTCGCCGCCTCCGGCGAGGAAGGCGTCTGGGAAGTCACTCATCTAGGTGGTCACCGCTTCTCCCCCACCCTGCTGGTCCTCCCGTACGGATACGCGTACGGCCGGACGGCGGCGTACGCCGTCAAGAGCGTCCTGCAAGCCGTGCGCGAGGGACGCGTCGTCACCGAGGGCTGCCGGGGCAACTCCGCCTGGGAGCGCCCCGGGCAGGCCGCCGAGCTCGCGGTGCGCACGGCCGTGGGCGAGGACCGCGCGGGCGTCCTGAGCGTCGTACGGACGACAGGTGACGCCCCGCGCTGGGAGATCACCGTGGCCCACGCCGACAGGCGGCACTGGCTGGTCACCGTCGCCCAGGGCGCCTCGCTGCCGCCGCGCCCGGAGAGCTGCGGCGCGGCCCTCGGGTCACCGGCGCGGATGGACGTCATGGCGGTCCGCGAGCTCACGGGGCCCCGGTCGACCGGAGCTGAGGGCGGCCGCGACAGCGAGAGCACGGACGGGAGCGGGGTCGATCGCGGGGGCGCGGGCCGGGACGGGGGCGCATCCGCGCTCGGAGCGCTCGCCTAGGCGCACAAGGGGCGCGCGGCAGCGCACAAGCAGTCCGGCGGGCTCCAGGGGCGCTCGTCGTCAGCCTCCGGGGAAGCCACGCGAGGGCTGACGAGATCCACGCCACACTCCCTTAAGAGAAGACCGCCCGCCGCCGTACCGTTCGTCACATGAGCCCGACTCCTCCTGCCCGACGACTGCGCCTCGGCCTGCCGCGGCGCGTCTTCTCGCAGGTCCTGCTGATGCAGCTGGCGATAGCCGCCGGGGTCACGGTGCTCGCCACCGGTCTGTTCCTCGCGCCGCTCGGCGAGCAGCTCGACGACCAGGCCATGCGCCGCGCGCTCGCCATCGCGCAGACGACGGCGGCACAGCCTCAGATCGTCCGCGACCTCACCTCGACGCGCCCGGCGGCCGACGGGCCCGTCCAGGCGGCGGCCGAACGCATCCGTGAGGCCAGCGGCGCCGAGTACGTCGTGATCATGAACAAGCTGGGGGTGCGCTGGTCGCACACCGACCCCGGCGAGATCGGCAAGGTCGTCTCGACCGACCCCAGCGACGCGCTCGCCGGCCGTGACGTCATGCAGATCGACAACGGCACGCTGGGGCGCTCCGCGCGCGGGAAGGTACCCCTGCGGGTGGCGGGCGGCGAGATCGTCGGCGCCGTCTCCGTAGGCATCGAGTACGACAGCGTCCGCGACCGTCTGATCCATACGATCCCGAGCCTCTTCGCGTACGCGGGCGGCGCGCTCGCCGCGGGCGCGCTCGCCGCCTACCTGATCTCCCGGCGCGTGCAGCGCCAGACCAGGGACCTCGCCTTCTCCGACATCTCGGCGCTGCTCGCGGAGCGCGAGGCGATGCTGCACGGCATCCGCGAGGGCGTCGTCGCCCTCGACCGCGGCGGACGCGTCCGGCTGCTCAACGACGAGGCACAGCGGCTCCTCGGGCTGGGCACGGAGGTGATCGGCCGGCCCTTGGACGAGGCGCTCGGACCGGGCCGTACGACGGACGTCCTCGCGGGGCGCGTCACGGGCACCGACCTGTTGACCGTACGCGGCCAGCGCGTCCTGGTCGCCAACCGCATGCCCACGGACGACGGGGGTGCCGTCGCGACCCTGCGCGACCGCACCGAGCTGGAGCAGCTCGGCCGGGAACTCGACTCCACACACGGCCTCATCGACGCCCTGCGCGCCCAGGACCACGAGCACGCCAACCGCATGCACACACTGCTCGGCCTGCTGGAGCTGGAGATGTACGAGGAGGCCGCGGAGTTCGTCGGCGAGGTGGCGGGCGCCCACCGGGTGACGGCCGAGCAGATCACCGAGAAGGTCCACGATCCGCTCCTCTCGGCCCTGCTCGTCGGCAAGGCGACCGTGGCCACGGAGCGCGGCGTGGCACTCGCTGTCTCCGAAGACACCGCGTTGCCCGACCGGCTCGTCGACCCCGGCGGCCTCGTGACCATCGTCGGGAACCTCGTGGACAACGCGTTGGACGCGGCGACGGGCACACGGCACGCACGCGTGGAGGTCGTTTTGCGTACTGAGGGTCTACAGGGACGCACCGTTGTCCTCCAGGTGCGCGATACCGGCCCCGGGGTACCGCAGGATCACCGCGAAGCGGTGTTCACGGAGGGCTGGACGACGAAGGAGCCTCCCGCGCACGGGCAACGGGGCATCGGACTCGCCCTGGTCCGCAGGCTCGCCGAACGCCAGGGCGGCAGCGTGCAGGTCGGCGCGGCAGCGGACGGGGGCGCGGAGTTCACCGTGGTCCTCCCCGAAGGGCTGGCGGAGCCGCAACCCCTGGACAGGGACCTGAGCTCCGCCGCCACGGAACCCCGGTCGGTCACCCCACCGGTCGCCACGGAGGAGGCGCGATGATCGAGGTACTGGTCGTGGACGACGACGTCCGGGTCGCGAACGTCAACGCCGCCTACGTGGAGAAGGTGCCCGGCTTCCGCGTCGCAGGCCGGGCCCACAACGCGGCCGAGGCGCTGCGCCTGGTCGAACAGGTCCCCGTCGACCTGGTGCTCCTCGACCACTATCTGCCGGACGAGACGGGCCTCTCCGTCGTGCGCACCCTGCGCGAACGCGGCCACCAGACCGACGTGATCATGGTGACGGCGGCCCGCGACATCACCACCGTCCAGGCCGCGATGCGCCACGGCGCGCTCCAGTACCTGGTGAAGCCGTTCTCGTACGCGGGGCTCCGTACGAAACTCGACGCGTACGCCACGCTGCGTCGCACTCTGGACGGCGGCGGCGAGGCGGAACAGGCCGAGGTCGACCGGATCTTCGGCGCGCTCTCGGCGACCGCGGCACCCGAACTGCCCAAGGGGCACTCCCCCACGACCGCGGAGCTGGTCCGCAGGGCCCTGATGGCCGCCGAGGGGCCGCTCTCCGCGCAGGAGCTGGGAGAACGCACCCGGCTCAGCCGCCAGACCGCACAGCGCTACCTCAAGCTCCTGGAGCGCACCGGCCGGGTGCGACTGAGCCTGAAGTACGGCGACACGGGGCGTCCCGAACACCGCTACGAGTGGGCGTCCAGCCGCTGACCCGCGCCGCGCCCCGTGGGGCAGCCCCGGCTACACGGCGCCCGCCCCGGTCAGCGAACGCACCTCCGTCTCCGCGTGCTTGGCCTCGTCCGCTCCTTCCGCCGACGTGACCGTCCCGAGCCAACCCGCGACGAAACCCAGCGGGATCGAGACGAGCCCCGGGTTGTCCAGCGGGAAGTACTGGAAGTCCACTCCCGGGAACAGCGAGTCCGGGCTCCCGGACACCACCGGCGACAGCACCACGAGCGCCAGCGCGGGCAGCAGCCCGCCGTACACCGACCACACGGCGCCCCGCGTGGTGAACTCCCGCCAGAACAGCGAGTACAGCAGCACCGGCAGATTCGCGGACGCGGCGACCGCGAAGGCCAGCCCCACCAGGAACGCGACATTGAGATCCCGGGCGAGCAGGCCGAGCCCGATCGCGACCACCCCGATCCCGGCCGCGGCGGCGCGCGCCACCGCCACCTCGCTGCGCTGCTTGGTCCGCCGCCGCAGGGACGCGTACAGGTCATGGGCCACGGACGCCGAGGAAGCGAGCGTGATCCCCGCGACCACGGCGAGGATCGTCGCGAACGCCACGGCGGCGACCACCGCGAAGAGAACCGTTCCTCCCGTGGAATCCGCACCCCCGCCCAGATCGAGCGCCAGCAGCGGCACCGCCGTGTTGCCCGCCGCGTTCGACCCGCGGACCGCGTCGGAGCCGACGATCGCCGCCGCCCCGAACCCGAGCACGATCGTCATCAGGTAGAAGCTGCCGATCAGGCCGATGGACCAGACGACGGAACGGCGGGCGGCTCGCGCGGTCGGCACGGTGTAGAAGCGGGAGAGGATGTGCGGAAGCCCCGCGGTGCCGAGCACGAGGGCGAGCCCCAGGCTGATGAAGTCCAACCGCGCCGTCCAGTCCCCGCCGTACTTCAGCCCGGGCGCCAGGAACGCACTCCCGTGCCCACTGCGATCGGCCGCCGTACGCAACAACTGGTCGAAGTCGCCGTGGAAACGCATCAGGACCAGCACGGTCAGCGCGATCGCACCGCCCATCAGCAGCACCGCCTTGACGATCTGGATCCACGTGGTGGCCCGCATCCCGCCCAGCGACACATAGATGACCATGAGCGCGCCGACCCCGATCACCGCCCACGTCCGGGCGGCATCACCCGTCTCCCCGAGCAACAGCGCCACCAACGAGCCCGCTCCCACCATCTGCGCCACCAGATAGAGCACGGACACCGTCACCGAGGACGTGCCCGCGGCGATGCGCACCGGCCGCTCCCGCATCCGCGCCGCGACGACGTCGGCGAGCGTGAACCTGCCGCAGTTGCGCACCAGCTCCGCCACCAGGAACAGCACGACCAGCCATGCGACCAGAAAGCCCACCGAATAGAGCAGCCCGTCATAGCCGTACAGGGCGATCAGCCCGGAGATACCGAGGAATGACGCAGCCGACATATAGTCCCCCGCGATGGCAAAACCATTCTCCATGGGCGAGAACAGCCGCCCGCCCGCATAGAACTCCTCCGCCGAACCCTGCCTGTTACGGCTCACATACGTCGTGATCGCCAGCGTGATCGCCACGAACACGCCGAACAGCACGAGCGCCAGCGTCTGATGCTGGCCGCTCACCGCTCGGCCCCCTGCCTCAGCTCCCGCTCTCTGTTCTGCTCGAACACGGCCCAGCGCAGATCGAGCGCCGCCCGGTCCCGCCGCAGCCGAGCATGCCGGGCATACGCCCAGGTCAGCAGGAACGTCGTCAGGAACTGTCCGAGCCCAGCCAGCATCGCCACGTTCACCGCTCCGGCGACCGGCCGTCCCATCAGCCCCGGCGCCGTCGTCGCCGCTACGACATACGCCACGTACCAGGTGAAGAAGACGGCCACCCCCGGGACGACGAACCGCCGGTAGCGGCGGCGCACTTCCTGGAACGCCGCGCTCGCCTGCACCTCCAGATAGATGTCGGCCGCGCTCCCGTGCCGCTGCGGCGCGGTGGCTCGATCCGTGGGCGTCGGTGTGCCCGTGCCGTCCACCTCGCCCCAGCCCGCCGCGAACTCGTCGTACCACGGATCCTTCAGGTCACCGGGCCGGTCCCGCCCGGCATCGCAGCCGTCGTCCTTGTCCACCGAACTCTCCTTGTCCGCAGCCATGTTCGGCCGCGAGCCCAAGGATGGGCAGAAGGGGAAGATCCGTCCCTCCTCTCTCCCCGCTCTTCACCCCATCAGGTGACGGCGATCCTCACCTGCGGGTACTCCCCGGCAGCTGCGCGAGACCGTGCCGATAGGCGTAACGCACTGCCTGCGCGCGGTCCTTGAGGCCCGCCTTGGCGAAGAGATTGTTGATGTGGGTCTTCACTGTGGCCGTGGAGACGTGCAACGCCCGCGCGATCTCCTGGTTCGTCAGCCCCTCCGCGATCAGAGCGACTACCTCCGTCTCCCGCAGCGTCAGGCCGTCCGGCGGCTCCACCGGCTGCGCGGGCCGCTCCGGCTCCGAAAGCCGCTCCAGGAGCCGTCTTTGGATCTGGGGCGAAAGACCGGCCTGGCCCGAGAGCACGTCCTCGATGGCCCGCACGATCTCGTCCCCACCCGCATCTTTGGTGAGATACCCCCGCGCCCCGGCCTTGAGCGCAGGGAACAGCGACTCGTCGTCGGCGTACGTGGTGAGCACCACCACCTGCGTGCCCGGGTACTCGGCGCGGATCCTGCGGGTGGCCTCCGCCCCGTCACAGCGCGGCATCCGCAGATCCATCAGCACCACGTCCGGCGCGAGCTCGCCCACGAGCCGCACCGCCTCCTCGCCATCACCCCCGGCCCCCACGACCTCGACCCCCGGCAACAGCCCCAGGAGCATCACGATGCCCTCACGCACCACGGTCTGGTCATCGACGACGACCACGCGCGCGGGCGCCTTGCCCTGTCTCGCTCCTCCCTGGCCCACCGACTTCACCGCCCCGACCACGGCACCAACGCCCACTTCAGAAGCACCACTTGTCCGTGCCCCGGCACCCAGCTCGGCACCAGCACCAGCACCAGCCACGGAAGCACCGTCACGGCGCCCGTCGTCCCCTGTCATCCCGGCACCCTCAGCCTCACGGCGAAGCCCTCGTCCTCCGGCCCCGTCTCCAGCGAGCCGCCGAGCAACTCGGCGCGCTCGCGCATTCCCAGCAGACCGTACCCGGCTCCCGATGCCGCGAATTCCCCCGGCGATCCCCCCGAATCGGTCACGTCCAGTGCGACTTCCCCCTCTCCGTATGCGAAGCACACAGTCACCTTGGCCCCCGGCGCGTGCTTCCGTACGTTCGTCATCGCCTCTTGTGCCACCCTTCGCACCGCCTGCGAAGCCTCCGCGGGGAGGGCCCGTCGCTCCCCGGAGACCGCGACCGACGCACCGTCCGTCCGGGCGAGCTCCCGCAGGAAGTCCTCGACGGGAGTCATCTCGCCGCGCAGCGCCGACAGCGCCTGCCGCGTCTCGGCGAGCCCCTCGGCAGCCATCGCGCGCGCCGCCACGACCCGCCCCAGAACCTGCTCCCGGTCCGCGTCACGCTCGATCAACAACCGGGCCGCCTCCAGGTGGACCAGCTGGGCGGAGAGGCTGTGCGCCAGCACGTCGTGGATCTCCCGGGCGATACGGGCACGCTCTCCCAGAGCCGCCGACTCCGCCTCTGCGGCCCGCGCTGCCCGCTCCTGCGCAAGCAACCGCTGCGCGTTGCCCCGCGCCTCCGCGTCCAGGCGCAGGACGTACCCGGCGAGACCGAGCCCCACGGTGACGGCCGCCGTCGTGGGCCAAGGATCCTCGTTCACCACGGCGAACGCCCCGAGTGACGTCAGCGCCCCGATCACCCCCACGGCAAGGGGCAGCCGCTCCAGCGCGAACATCGCGCAGGCGCACCACAGGACGGCCGCGGGTGTGTCGAACCCGGCCCCCTGCGCCGCCACCCCCGCCATCAGCAGCACGCCCCACGACATCAGGGCCGGCCCTATGCGCCGCTCCAGCGTGACGTGGATGAACCACGCCGCCGCCCCCGCGCAGAGAATGATCACGAACAACGCCAGTGCGAGACCCCAGCCGGGCATCTCCCGCCGCGCGAAGGTGCTCCACAGCAGCATGCTGATGAACACCGCACGCACGGCCCAAGTGAGCAACCGGCGGGGCCGTGTCAGCTCCTCTTGAGTGAGCGCTTCCCGCGCGGGCCAGCGCGTCCAGATGTCACGCGTCACGCCCGCTCCTTCCTCTTGGTGCGGCCACGCTGTCACCGTACGGCGCCGGTCAGTGCCGGGCCCGAGCGGAGGGTGTGGGCACGCAGCTCCAGAAGGCCGGCGCGCACCAGCAGGGACGCCGCCAGGGCGAGGAGCAGCGCGCCTGTGCCCTGGTGGATGCCGATGAGCAGGCCTATGCCCATGAGCCCGAGCCGCGAGGCGATGCCGACGACCCACACCACAGCCGTGGCCTTGGTGCCGCGGCTCCACACGGATCCGTCCTGCTCGGCCCAGACATGGCTGGTGCGGGCCCAGGCGACGCCCATCAGGAGGCCTATGAACACCTCACCGCTGAGCAGCACGATCGACTCCGCCCGGTGGCCCGGGTCGATGAGGCCCGATTCCCCCAGGCCGCAGTAGGCGAGCACGGCGGGCACCAGCCACCAGCGCCGGGCGTCGGTCAGCCTCTGCGGCTTCATCTGGCGTATGACGACGAACGCTATGACTGCGGGGATCAGCAGCACTTGGGCGAACCCTGACATCACGGCCTCCGAGGACGTGCGCGAACGATGAAGTACGACGTCATCGAAGTTACGGACTCGTCCCGGCCGGGAGATCGGAGCAGGGGTGGATCACGGGTGGATTAGCTGCCTCCACCCGAGGGTGGAGGCACCCGACGTGGCGGGCCGGCGGACGGGCGACGAGCCAGCCGACAACCCGCCTGCGAGTCGGCCAGCAGATCCCCGGCAAGCCGCCTGACGAACTCTGCCTGCCTGAGGCCCAGCCCGCCCCACACCCAACGCGCCCCGCACCCGGCTACCGGCGGCTACCGGCGGCTACCGGCGGCTACCGGCTCATGCCTACGCGTCGATCCGCGAGCGGTCCAGCGTCGCCGCGGAGCTCGTGATGAACTCCTTGCGAGGGGCGACCTCATTGCCCATGAGCAGGTCGAAGACGTGCTCGGCCGATTCGAGGTCGGTGATGTTGATGCGGCGGAGCGTGCGGTGGCGCGGGTCCATCGTGGTCTCTGCCAGCTGATCGGCGTCCATCTCACCGAGGCCCTTGTAGCGCTGGATGGAGTCCTTGTACCGCACGCCCTTGCGCTCGAACTCGAGCAGGGTCTCCCGCAGCTCGCGGTCCGAGTACGTGTAGACGTACTTGTCCTGGCCCTTCTTGGGCTGGGTCAGCTCGATGCGGTGCAGCGGCGGGACGGCGGCGAAGACGCGGCCCGCCTCCACCATCGGCCGCATGTAGCGCTGGAAGAGAGTCAGGAGCAGGCAGCGGATGTGCGCGCCGTCGACGTCGGCGTCCACCAGCAGAATGATCTTGCCGTAGCGGGCGGCGTCGATGTCGAAGGTCCGGCCGGACCCCGCTCCTATGACCTGGATGATCGCGCCGCACTCGGCGTTCTTGAGCATGTCCGAAACGGACGACTTCTGGACGTTGAGGATCTTGCCGCGGATCGGCAGCAGGGCCTGGAACTCGGAGTTCCGGGCCAGCTTGGCCGTGCCGAGCGCGGAGTCGCCCTCGACGATGAAGAGCTCACTGCGGTCGACGTCGTCGCTACGGCAGTCGGCGAGCTTCGCCGGGAGCGAGGAGGACTCGAGCGCGGTCTTCCGGCGCTGGGCGTCCTTGTGCTGCCGGGCGGCGATGCGCGTCCGGGCGGCGGCGACGACCTTCTCCATGACGGCGCGGGCCTGCGCCTTGGCATCCCGCTTGGTGGAGGTCAGGAACGCCTTGAGCTCCTTGGCAATGACGTTGGCGACGATGCGGTTGGCCGCCGACGTGCCGAGGACCTCCTTGGTCTGGCCTTCGAACTGCGGCTCCGCCAGGCGGACGGTCACGACGGCCGTCAGCCCCTCCAAGGCGTCGTCCTTGACGACGTCGTCCTCGGCGACGCGCAGCAGCTTCTGGGTGCGCAGCACCTCGTTCACCGTCTTGGTGAGCGACCGCTCGAAGCCGGTGACGTGGGTGCCGCCCTTGGGTGTGGCGATGATGTTGACGAAGGACCGGATCGTCGTGTCGTACCCGGTGCCCCAGCGCAGGGCGACGTCCACACCCAGCTCACGGGTGACCTCCGTCGGCGTCATCTGGCCGTGGTCGTCGAGGACCGGGACGGTCTCCTTGAAGGTGCCCTGACCGGAGAAGCGCAGGACGTCGCAGACCGCCTTGTCCTGGGCCAGGTATTCACAGAATTCGCTGATGCCACCGTCGAAGCGGAAGGATTCCTCACCCTTCGTACCTCCCTCACCGAGGCCGTACTCGTCGCGGACCACGATGGTGAGACCCGGCACCAGGAAGGCGGTCTGGCGCGCGCGCTGGTGCAGGTTCTCCAGGCTGAGCTTGGCGTCCTTCAGGAAGATCTGGCGGTCGGCCCAGTACCGCACGCGGGTCCCGGTGCGGGCCTTGGGGACCTTCTTGACCTTGGTGAGACGCGCTGCGGAGTCGAAGGCCGCGTCGGGGCCGGACTTCGCGAACGCACCGGGAACACCGCGTCGGAAGCTGATGGCGTGGGTGTGCCCGGCGCGATCCACCTCGACGTCCAGACGGGCCGACAGGGCGTTCACCACGGAAGCGCCCACGCCGTGCAGACCGCCGGAGGCCGCGTACGAGCCGCCGCCGAACTTGCCGCCCGCGTGCAGCTTGGTCATGACGACCTCGACTCCGGAGAGCCCGGTCTTCGGCTCGACATCCACAGGGATGCCTCGGCCGTTGTCCCGGACCTCCACGGAGGCGTCGTCGTGCAGGATGACCTCGATGTGGTCACAGAACCCGCCCAGGGCCTCGTCGACGGAGTTGTCGATGATCTCCCAGAGGCAGTGCATCAGGCCGCGGCTGTCCGTCGAGCCGATGTACATGCCCGGGCGCTTGCGGACGGCCTCGAGCCCTTCCAGGACGAGCAGGTGCCGCGCGGTGTAGTTGGAACCGTCCCGGTCGGCTCCTGTCAGCAACGCTGTGGACGTCTCGGCGGTCACGCGGTTCGCTCCTCGCTGAATTTCAAGGGAGGCCCTTGGGGGTAAGGGCTCGGCTTCTGCTGCCGGTGAGAGGGTACCGAGGCCTGGTAGAGCCGTTGTCACGCCACCCTCAAGTCAACCCGCACCAGGTCCAGACTAGTCCAGAAGCGTACGCATGTTCGATCCCTCGATGGAGTGAAGCGCACGTCACGTTCCCTTCCAGGCATGAACCATTTAGGCTCCGGGCACGTCCTCATGAACAACCGGCAAGCCAGCCGGCGAAGGACCTGACCTGACAGACAGCGCGAAACCGTACGACACGTAAGACACGCAATACGGCTCATTCGCCGCCAACCGGCAGCAGACAGCCTCCTCGAAAGAAAAAATCGAGGAAAAGCCACGAGCGGGAACGTTTTCGGGCTGGTTGGATGTTGACCCTGGTACGACAGCTCGTCGAGCTAGAGAAGAGGCGACGTGACTACTGTTCTGACCCCCGCGAGCCCCCTGACGGCCGCTGACCGCTGCGACCGCTGCGGCGCCCAGGCATATCTGCGCGTCGTCCTGCTGAGTGGCGGTGAACTGCTCTTCTGCGCCCACCACGGTCGCAAGTTCGAGCCGGAACTCAAGAAGATCGCCGCCGAGATACAGGACGAGACGGAGCGCCTGACGGCCGTGCCGGCCAGCGTGACCGAAGAGGAACGCTGACGCCTCGCACCCACGACGAGCGAGCGCCGGACCACCAGACCGGCACGGGCGGCTCCCCCTGCAATCCAGGGGAAGCCGCCCGCTCTCGTTCCCGGCCCCCTACCGGACGATCCGCCCTCCGTGCCACCAGGCGACCAGCAAGCGCCTCCCGGGGGCCCAGGCGAGGCTTCCAGGCGCCACACGGCGCCCCTGTTGCAGGCCTCCAGGGCTCGTAACGCGATCCCGGACCACCTGGCCTTCAAGGCGTCTCCCCAGCCCTTCAGCGGCCCAGCGGACATCCATGGGAGGCCAGGGGCCCTGCTGAGCCCCCAGCCCACCGCAGTTCCTACACGTACCGCTGCACCACCCGAGCAACGTCCGAGACGCGCGTATAGACCCCGGGGCTGTCCGCCCGACCGCAGCCGCTTCCCCACGACACGAGGCCGATGAGCCGCCCGTGGGCGACCAGCGGCCCGCCACTGTCTCCCTGGCAGGCGTCCCGGCCTCCCTGCGGTTCGCCCGCGCACAGCATCGAAGAGCGCGTGTACGTCCCGTCGACGCTGCCCCGGTAGGCCTGCTCGCACACCGAGTCCGCCAGCACCGTCACGCGCGCGGAACGCAGCGTGCGCGCGTAGTGACCCATCCCTGTCGTATCGCCCCAGCCGTACACGGCGGCGCCCGTCCCCGGCTCGTACGCGGTGTCCCCGGCGCGCGCCATGGGGATCACCTGGGTCTTCGGGAGCGGCTTGGACAAGGTGAGGACCGCGACGTCACCGGCGTTCGTGTACGGGTCGTACTCGGGATTCACCCATACGTCGCCCACCGGAATCTCGCTGCCCGCCTGGGTGTCCAGGTCCTCGCGGTCGGCGATGACCCTCAGGTCCTTGATCTCCCGGACGGGCACGCCGAGCACCTCCTCGCCCATGCAGTGGGCCGCGGTCAGGACCGTCGACGGAGCGATCACGACGCCGCCGCAGAACTGGCCCGAGCGCGTACCCCCGAACTGGTCACGGCTGGCGAGCGCCACCGCCCACGGGCTGTCCGCCACCCGCGCGGGCGCACCTCCGACGACCACGCTGTCGGCCGCCACAGGCGGCGGGGAAGCCAGTGGCAGGGCGGCCACCGCGGCCCCCAGGGTCAGCGTTCCCACCAGCGCTCGGGCGAAGGGACGACGCATGCGATCTCCTCACTCTGGGTTGCCATCGCGTACCCAGAGTCAACTACCGTCGCGCGCGCCGCACACTCTGCCACGCGGATAGACGAAAGACCCGGAGCCCTTCCCTTGGGGGAAGGACTCCGGGTCTTCCGGTGGTCCTGCGACTCGGCCCGGTGACGCGACGAGGCCGAAGGGCCGGGACCTAGTCCAGGTAGTCGCGCAGGACCTGCGAGCGCGACGGGTGGCGCAGCTTCGACATCGTCTTCGACTCGATCTGGCGGATGCGCTCACGCGTCACCCCGTAGACCTTGCCGATCTCGTCGAGGGTCTTCGGCTGACCGTCGGTGAGACCGAAGCGCATCGAGACGACGCCCGCCTCGCGCTCGGACAGGGTGTCGAGGACGGAGTGCAGCTGCTCCTGGAGGAGCGTGAAGCTGACGGCGTCGGCCGGGACGACGGCCTCGGAGTCCTCGATGAGGTCACCGAACTCGCTGTCGCCGTCCTCGCCCAGCGGGGTGTGCAGGGAGATGGGCTCGCGGCCGTACTTCTGGACCTCGATGACCTTCTCCGGGGTCATGTCGAGTTCCTTGGCCAGCTCCTCCGGGGTGGGCTCGCGGCCCAGGTCCTGGAGCATCTGGCGCTGCACGCGCGCGAGCTTGTTGATGACCTCGACCATGTGCACCGGGATACGGATGGTGCGGGCCTGGTCGGCCATGGCGCGGGTGATCGCCTGACGGATCCACCAGGTGGCGTACGTGGAGAACTTGTAGCCCTTGGTGTAGTCGAACTTCTCGACCGCGCGGATCAGACCGAGGTTGCCCTCCTGGATGAGGTCCAGGAAGAGCATGCCGCGACCCGTGTAGCGCTTGGCCAGGGAGACCACCAGACGGAGGTTGGCCTCCAGGAGGTGGTTCTTGGCGCGGCGGCCGTCCTCGGCGATGATCTCCAGCTCGCGCTTGAGCTTCGGCGCGAGCTTGTCGGCGTTGGCGAGCTTGTCCTCGGCGAACAGGCCGGCCTCGATGCGCTTGGCGAGCTCGACCTCCTGCTCGGCGTTGAGCAGGGGGACCTTGCCGATCTGCTTCAGGTAGTCCTTGACCGGGTCGGCGGTGGCGCCGGCCGCGGCGACCTGCTGCGCGGGCGCGTCGTCCTCGTCCTCGTCGGACAGGACGAAGCCCTGGGCGCCCTCTTCCGCGGGCTCGCCCTCGCCGGGCTTGCCGACGGCGGGCGTCTCCTCGGTGGCCTCCTCGTCGAGGAACTCACCGGCGTCCTTCTTGGAGGCGGTCTTCTTGGCCGTCGTCTTCTTGGCGGCGGTCTTCTTCGTGACGGTCTTCTTGGCCGTCGTCTTCTTGGCAGCGGCCTTCTTGGCGGTGCCGTCCTCGTCCACGCCTTCGGCGGCCGACTTCGCGGAAGCGGCCGTGGCGGTGGTCTGCTTCACGGTGGTGGTCTTGGCCGCGACCGTCCTGGTCGCGGTGCGCTTGGCCGGACTCTTCGCTGCGACGCTCTTGCGGGGGCGCTTCGGCTCCGCGGCACTGACCATCAGCGTCACACCCTCTTCCTCGAGGATCTGGTTGAGGCTGCGCAGAACGTTCTTCCACTGAGTGGCCGGGATCTGGTCAGCTTCGAAGGCACGACGCACGTCGTCGCCGGCGATCTGCCCATCAGCCTTTCCCCGCTCGATGAGCGCCATCACAGAGACGGATTCGGCAATCTCCGGCGGGAGCGTACGGGATGTGCTGGCCGACACGAACAACCTCTCGGAACGTTGGAAAACGGCTTCCGGCCCCGTCCACCATGGATCGGAGCCGACGACCGACGGCTGGGGATTGTGCCGACGGCGCGGGCGGGACCGTGGAGCTGCACAGCGCCGTGAACGACGTCTGTATTCCCTCCTCGGCTGTCACCTCTTAGGTCATCGCGCTGTCTCTGGGAGCGTTACGCCCAATCTACGTGGCCCGAGTCACACCCCGTATGCATCTAAAAACGTCCAGATCTGGTCAGAGTCGACGAGCATCCGGTGAAGAGTGGTCGCACCTTCAACCATTAGCCCTTGACTGCGGCCGCTTCTTCGGGGCTGCCGACACGTTTCCTCATGCCGGGCTCGCACGCCCCCAGGCCCGGTGAGCGCTCGCCTGCGGCTCCGCGCCTGCCGTTCCGAGACTGCTGCGCCCGTGTCGCCGGGCCCCCGGCCCCTGGCAGGGCCCCGGGAGTCCGGCGACACGGGAGCGGTCAGCGGAAGGGAAGGCAGCGAAACGATGCTGCGCGGCGCGCACGGCTGCGGTGCCGACGCGTGCGCGCGGTCAGTGCTCGCGAGGAGCGGGCACGACCCGCTCCACCTCCGGGTGGACGGTCAGGAGCTGCCGCGTGGCTGCCTCGGCGGCGGCTCCGTCACCCGACGCGAGGGCGTCGACGATCCGGCCGTGGTGGGCCAGCGAAGCCTCGGTGGGGCGGTCACAGCCGGTGACGGGGCCGCCGGAGACCTGGAGGGCGGCCGAGACGATGCCGGACAGGTGCTCCAGCATGCGGTTGCCCGCGACCTGGATGAGCAGCGAGTGGAACTCGGCGTCGGCGCGGGCGAAGGTGATCGAGTCGCCCTGGCCGAGTGCGTGCCGCATGATCTCGACCATGTCGGCGAGGCGCTGCTGGACCTCTTCCCGGCCGTGCCCGGCGGCGAGCCGGGCCGCGAGCGGCTCGATCGTCCAGCGGAGCTCGCTGAGCTCGCGGCGCTGGTCGTCGCGCTGGGGGCCGAACGCCCGCCACTCGATGATGTCCGGGTCGAGCAGGTTCCAGTCGCTGACCGGGCGCACGCGCGTGCCGACGTTGGGGCGGGCGCTGACGAGGCCCTTGGCCTCCAGTACGCGCAGGGATTCGCGGACGACGGTGCGGGAGACCTCGAACCGCTGGCCGATCTCCTCCGGGACGAGGGGCCGGTCGGCGCCCAGGTCCCCGGAGACGATCATCTGGCCCAGCTGCTGGACCAGTTGGCCGTGCAGTCCGCGGCCGCGGCTTCCGGCCGCTCGTCGGCCCACGCGGGCCAGGTCCTGGTCGGCGCTGTCCCAGGCGGGCGCGACCACGCGGTCGGCGCCGTGGGCCTCGGCGTAGGGGTAGCGGTCGAGTTCGCCCGGGCCGGCGAGGCCGGTGTCTGCGGAGCGGGCGGTGGTCATCATGGTGTGCGCAAGGGTACTCACGGATTCAGTTGTCGGCCTGGCCCCCAAGTCCCTTGAGGTCTTTGGTGAAAAGCACACGAAAGGGTGATCGCTTACCTCGCTGCAATTGACGCCTTATCGGAAAGAAGTGGCTGTCCTGCGAAGACTTGCGCACAACGCGGGTCCGAAAGGCGCCAGAGGCCCGCCCTCAGGCCGCTCAGGACGCCGACATGCCATCGGCGGTCACTGCCGGTCACCCGTGCCCGCCGGAGGCGACGAAGACGTCAGCGCGCCCGCTTGCGCCCCGCTGTCAGCAGGTACGCGCCTAGCAGCGCGACGAGCGACAACATCAGCGCGCTGCCCACAGGTTGAGCCACCACCCTCAGTCCCCCGGCGACGTACCGCTCGGCGCCGAACGGCCACTCCATCAGCGTGAGCTGTCGCAGTCGCCCCGGAAATCCAGCGGCCGATCGAACGGACGGCCCTTCCAGCGCCTTCTGTACGAGCGGTACGACGACGATCGGCACCGCGAGCACCGCGGCGAGTCCAGCGGTGGTGGACCGGAAGACTCCGGCGGCCAGCACTCCGGCCCAAGCACATCCGATCGCCAAGGAAATCCAACTGACGCTCGCCGAAAGCCAGTCGGAGGGAACTTCTGTGAGATCTCCTCCGTATACCAGGTGGAGCAGCAAGGCATCGCACCCCACGGTGAGCCCGGCGAGCAGCAGCGCGGTGGTGGCGGCGACGGCGAGCTTCGCGACGAGGAGGCCCAGGCGCCGGGGCACGGTACCGCGGTCCGCGGCGAGGGCGGGGTGGCGGAACTCCTCGCCGAAGGCGAGTGCGCCCAGCAGCCCGGCTCCCAGGGCCGCGGGCGGCAGCGGAAGTTCGCTGGGCCAAGCAGCGAGCAGGTGCAGCTGCGGCGTGCGTCCGGTCCGGGCCACGAACAGACACAGGAGCGCGGACAAGGCGATCGCCACGGCCACCGTGAGATATCCGGTGCCGACACCGGTGGCGCGGCGCAGCTCGTAGCGCAGCGGACGCAGCGGGTTCGGGGCCGCACGGAGGGAAATAGGAGGGGGCAAGAGGGAGGGCGGGGACTGCGGTGCGCTCGAAGCGCGCGGTGCACCCGAAGCGCAAGGCTCACTCGAAGGGGCGCCATCAGCGTCCGGCGCCGGAGAAGTGCCGCCGGTGGCGGGCAAGCGCTCGACCACCGTGTCGTACGTAGGTGTGGGAGCGGCTCCCTTGAGCGACTCTCGAGGCTCACCTGAGTCTGAGGCGCATGCTGCGGAGCCCATGGGCCCCTGCCGCACTGCGGGGCCGCTCTGCGCGCCCGGCCCGGCTTCGAGCGCCGCGCTACGCACGTGCTCCACCGGCGCCCGCTCCCGCGCATCGGCTGCCGCGTGGCCCGCGTCCCCGACTTCGTCGGCGAGTTGATGCACAAGGATGCCGTGGCGGAACGCGGCCTCCCCCACCTCCCCACACGTACTTCCGTAAACCGACAGACGACTGCCGTCCTCCTGCACCACCTCGACGGACCGCCGCTGCGAGCGGGCCTCCTTGGCGATCAAGGCAGCGAGACGCGCGGCATGCGGGCTGCGCACGGCGACCCGGGGCCTGAGCCGTGTGCGGGCGAACTCCGTCGCGTCCTGATCCGCGACGAGCCGCCCCGCGTCCAGGGTGACGACCCGGTCGGCGGTCCGAGCGGCTTCTTTGGCGTCGTCCGTGGTGAACAGGACCGTGCCACCCCGGGCGGCATGTGCCCGCAGGATGCCGTGCAGCCAGTCGCCCTCACGGGCCGAAAGGCCGCCGGTGGGCTCGTCCAGCACGAGAGTGTGCGGGTCCGCGAGGAGCGCACAGGCCAACCCGAGACGGCGGTCCATCCCTCGGGAGAGCGTGCCGAGGCGCTGCTCGCGCAGGCTGACGAGCCCGACTCCTTCGAGCACGGCATCGGCGCGTGTCACAGGCGCGCCCACCGCGGCGCAGAGCATGCGCAGGTGGCCTCTCACCGTACGCGCCGGGTGCCCGGGGACATCACCGAGCAGGACGCCCACCTCGCGCGAAGGGTGCGCGATGCGGTGCAGTTGCCGCCCTCTGAAGTAGGTGACGCCGCGCCCCTGTTGGAGTTCGAGCATCAATCGGAGGGTCGTTGTCTTGCCCCCGCCCGAGGCTCCCAGGAGCGCGGTGACACGGCCCGTGTGCGCTTGGAAGGAGACGTCGTCGACAGCGGGCGGGAGGTCCTTGCGGGGGTTGCTGGTCAGTCCGATGGCCTGGATCATCGCTTCTCTCGCAGGATGTGCGACCGCTCGCGGGCGGGGCGGGTCCGCCGGATCGGGGACGGACAAGCCCCGTGGGTACCGCAGCAAGATAACGCGACATTTCCGGCTTTTCGCTCAGGGCTTGGACTGCGGGTGTCAATTCCCAGCCCTCATGCGGGCGGCGACGCACCCAAGCCGGACAGCGAGCATCCGTCGAGCCCGGGCGGGATCAGACGTCGGGCCTCAGCATCGGGGGGTTGAGGAGCGTCGCACCTCCCGCACGGAAGAGCTGGGCCGGGCGGCCGCCCTGGCGAGTCGTCGTCCCCCCTGTGGGCACGAGGAATCCCGGCGTGCCCGTCACCTTGCGGTGGAAGTTGCGCGGGTCGAGGGCGACACCCCATACCGCTTCGTACACGCGCCGCAGTTCGCCGACCGTGAATTCCGGCGGGCAGAACGCCGTGGCCAGCGAAGAGTATTCGATCTTCGAACGGGCGCGCTCCACTCCGTCCGAGAGGATCTGCGCATGGTCGAACGCCAGCGGCGCGGCCTGCTCCCCCTCCCTGCCGTACCCGCCCTGGTGGAGCAGGGCCTCGACCGGGGCCCAGCGCGCGCTGTGCGCGTCACCGCCGGGACGGGGCGCCGGCAGGTCCGGCGCGAGGGCGAGGTGAGCGACGCTGACCACGCGCATCCGCGGGTCGCGCTTGGGGTCGCCGTACGTGGCCAGCTGCTCGAGGTGCGCACCGTTGGCCTGAACCGGACTGTCCGGGTCGTGGGCACAGAGTCCCGTCTCCTCCACCAGCTCGCGCGCCGCGGCCCCCGAGAGGTCCTCGTCCGCCCGTACGAAACCCCCGGGCAGCGCCCAACGCCCCTGGAACGGCGGCTCACCACGGCGCACGGCCAGGGCGCACAGGGCATGGCGGCGCACGGTCAGCACGACCAGATCGACGGTGACAGCGAAGGGCGGGAAAGCCGACGGGTCGTAGGGCGACATGCCGCGATCATAGTCGTCTGCCTGACGATAAACACCTCCTACGCCATCTGCTTCCGGCCCCGCTCCCTGAGCCCCTCCCGTCCGGCCCGTCGCACCCGTGACACTCCGGCTCAGCAACATCACACCCCCAACTGCAGCCCGTCGGCTGCCTCCTCCACCATGGCGAGGCCGAGCCTGCTGACGCGCACGGAGAAGGGGGCGCCCGACACGCGCAGCGCCGTCAGGCCCAGCTCGCCCAAGGGCGCGCTGCGGACCGGCCGGAGCGTCACCGTGCCCGCCGGGGCGTCCGGGCGGATCCCGGCCAGCACGGTCAGGAGCTGCACTCCGGCCGCGGCACTGACGGCTGCGGGACGGCAGGCCGCGGGGTGTGGCAGCGGTGCGCTGCCAGCCACCCGCTGCTCGCCGCCGTACATCTCCGGCAGCCGGAACCCGAAGGCGGCAGCGGCGTCCAGCGCTCCGCGCAGCAGTGCACCGGCTTCCTTCTCGTAGCCCGCCGCCGCCAGGCCCGTGACGGCCGTGGCCGTCTCGTGGACCCGGACCGCTCCGCCACGGTGTCCGAAGGGGTTGTATGCCGCTTCCTTCGTGCCCAGGCTGCGCAGGCCCCAGCCCGAGTCCATGGCAGGACCGCCAAGGAGCCTCGCGACCTGCTCGGTCTGCACCTTGTTGAGCAGGCCGGGGGCGACCTCGCCGGATCCGAGGAGGCCCGTGTCCAGGAGATGGGCCGCGCCGCCGGTGAGATGCGGCAAGGGCCGCCCGTCGGGCTCGAGTGCCACGGCAGGCCTGCCGCCCGTCCGGTCCTCCACCCAGAACGCCCTCTGGAACCGGACCCGCAACCGCTCCGCCCACTGCCGCAGCTCCGCGCCTCCCGAGCCCTTGAGCGCGTCGAGGAGGTCGGCCCCCAGCAGCGCCGCCCGGTGCGCGTGCGCTTGGATCTCGCAGCGCACCGGCCCGGAGGGCAGGGAGTCCGGGTGGGCGTCCCGCACGAATTCCCCGGCTGCGGTGCCTTCGAGGAGCCACCGCAGACAGCGCTCCGCGGGAACCAGCAGTTCTGCGACGTCGGCCTCCGGCATCCCCCAGCGCCACGCCTCGGCGAGGAGGGTGGGAAACAGGAGGGTGGCCTCTACTCCCGTGCACCCGGGTGGCAGGTGAGGGCCTGTGTCCCGCATCGGCCCCGGGATCATGCCCGCGCAGGGACCGGGGCGGGTGAGCTGGTCGCGGGCGAGCGCACGCAGGGTGCTCTCCGCGAGCCGGGTGCCGAGGGGCAGCACCATCCGCGCGGCCGTGAGGGCCTCGGCGGGCGCAAGACCGCACCGCCAGGGCGCTCCGGCGGCCACGTACAGGTCCGCGGGGTGGGCCGGGTCGCGCAGCAGCAGGGCCCTGAGGTCCGCCACCGAGGTGTCCAGCAGGCGCTGGACCGCGGGGTCGTCCCCGGTCGCTTGGGCCGAGGACAGGGGGCTGGTCACCCCGTGCCCCACCGGTCTCAGGGGCCCCGCGCCGTGCGGCCGTACCCGCAGCTCCACGCTCTGGCTGCCGCCCGGTGGCAGGTGCACCTCCCAGCGCAGCAGCCCCGCGGAGGCCAGCGCGTCCTTGGGCGCAGGGACGGCCGTCACCACGCAGTGGCCGTCCCCGGAGGACCAGCGCATGCCCGAGTCGTGGACGCTGGCGGGCAGTTCCGGACCGGCGCGGCCGGACGCGACCGCGCCGAGCTCCGCCAGGTCCGTGCCCAGCGACACCTCGACCGGCAGCCTCAGGGGGCGGCTGGCCGAGCTGTGCAGCGTGATCCGCTCGGTGCCGTCGGCATGTCGGGTCCGCTCCACGACGACGTCCGGGTCCGGCCCTCCGTCCGCCGAGGGGAGGAGGGCCGCCACGAAGCGGGCGCTGTCCGCCGAGAGCATCCGCGCCTGTACGGCGATCGGCTCGCGCCCGGCCACGCGTACCTGGCAGCGGGACAGCATGCGACGGCCCGCGCGATAGAACCCTTCCAATCCCCGGCCGTTCAGCTGCCCCTGGTCCGTGGAGACGGCGAGCGCGGGAAGGGCGACGCAGACCAGCGCGTCGTGCACGGGCGGCAGCGCGACGGAGCGACGCGGCCCCGGGCCGGGCGCATGGCCGTTGGGTGGGCGCCGGGGGGCCGACGCGGGTGCCCGGAAGGTGTGCGGCTCCGGGCCGCCGCTTCTCTCGGGCCGGGGGGAGACGGGAGACGAGGCGGGAACGGACATGGGGCAGCCACTTCTGCGTTCTCTGCGCTACGGAGACTCGGTCACGGAACAGCGTCACGACGAGGACGCGGGTACCGCCACTCAGGTGAACGGCACGGGGCCGCCCCAAGTCACGCATGTGTTCCAGGAAGCCGCCCATCCGGCGGTGCGTTCGTCTGACGGCCTGCGCCGCACGAGCCAGCAGCGAATGCTTCGACCGGGGCCAGGAGACTGCTTGTGGCCGGGGCCCAGCCGCCGATTTCGCCGGGGGCCCAGCCGCCGATGCGGTCACCGGTCGTGCCTTGGCCCACGGCGGATGGTGTCCCGCCGGTTCCGCGGTCCCGTGCCCGTGCCGCCGGCGGGTCGGGACCCCGGGCCGGAGGTGCGCGGCGGGCGCCGACGTCCACGGGACGCCGTCCTGACGCCGACATCGGCCCCTGCGTGATCAAGAGGGTCGGTGCTGTCCGGATGGTCCGGCGAGCTCCTGGGCGGCGTGGCTTCCGGCGCTCCGGGGGCCTTCGGGTCCTCGGCCCCTTCAGTGTCCTCGGGCTCCTCAGTGCCTACGTCGGCCTTCTCGGCGCTCACGCCGCCCTGGGCGACGTCGGCCTCCCGACGCTCGTGCTCCAGCACCTCGGCGCGCTCGGGTCCGCTGGTCTCGGCGCTCCTTCCTCCGCTGGCGTTCGCGACTGCTCGGGCGTGCTGCCAGGCGGCGGATCGAACGGGGTTCCGGCCTTGTGCCGTCGTGTCCCGCTGAGCGCGCTCGCCGCGCAGAATGCGGCGGATCGGCTCCGGGTCGTCGCCCGCGCTGCACGCCGGGTGCAGGAGGAGGGCGAAGGCGTAGTGCGGATCGGCGATCAGCGCCATGGTGAGCGCTTCCTGCCCTTCGGCGAGGTCGCCGAGGGACCAGGCGACCCAGCCTGCGAGGGTCAGGGGTGCGGCGGCGTGTTCTCGGTACTCCCGCACGCAGCGCCGGGCCAGGGCGCGCCAGAGCCTGAGGGCCAAAGCTCCTTCGTCCCCTTCCATCCACTCGGCGGCGCGGTCGCGGGTCGTGCGGTCCTGAAGCCCGAGGATCAGCGCGGCGGCCTCCTCGTGGCCGATCAGCTCGTCGTCGTAGACGTCGGCTTCGAGGGTGTCGGCGATGGGAGGGGCGGCGGCCAGGCGTGCCATGGCGCGCCGGGCGAGAGCGAGGGTCTCGGCGGCGACTTCGGCGTGACCGCCGTCGCCGAGGATCCTGGGCACGAGTGCACACGCCGTGTCATGCAGCACGCGCGCCTGGTCGCTGGCCGCGGCGGTCCGCCAGGGAGCGAGCCGGGCCCTGATCCGCCCCTGCGCGGGACCGACCTGGAAGCCCGCGTACACGGTGGCGGCAGCCAGCACCGACGTCCCCGCCGGGAGCAAGGGGGTGCCTTCGGAGGGACAGCAGCGCTGGTCAGGGCAGCAGTACGTCCAGAAGCGGCCGTCGGAGACGCACACGACTTCGAGGACGGGAACGTCGAGGTCGCCGCACTCCGTACGGAGTGCCTGAGCCAGCGGCCTGAGGCGCTCCATGACCTGCTGACCGGAAGCGTCCCCCGCGAACGCTTCCGGCTCCTGGCAGAGGAAGGCGACGACTCCGTCCGGCCGGGCCTCGCGCCGCTCGCATCCGCTCACGAGGCATTGGGCCAGTTGCTCGGCGACGGACGGCCAGTCGTCCGGGCGCTCCGGGATGCCGAGGCGTACCCGGCCGCCGAATCGGCCTCGCGGGCCGTGCAGGGCGATGAGGACCACGCTGTTCTCGGGCCGGAAGCCGAGCAAGTACGGCAAGGCGTCGGCCAGTTCGGCGGGCGTGCGGAGGGTGACGACGGTCTCGTCGATCGGATCTGCTGATTCGCTGCGATGGGTCATGTGCCGACTCTGCACCGGAATCAATGCCTCCGGTTGTGGCTGTGGATAACCCTGAGCAGGGCCACGCCAAGAGTTATCCACAGTCTGGCGGTCGCGTTCGCCGGATGTCCGACCCATCAGGTTGCATGGAGCCATGAGCAACGAAGACCTGCGCACGGCGGCCGACGCCGTCCTCGCCCGCCTCGTCGGCGGCCCCTCCCCCGCGCCCGACGGGACGCGACCGCCGGACGGCCCGCGTCTGCGCGAGGACCAGTGGAGAGCCATCGAGGCACTGGTCGCGGAGAAGCGCCGCGCGCTCGTCGTGCAGCGCACCGGCTGGGGCAAGTCGGCGGTGTACTTCGTCGCGACCGCGCTGCTGCGGGAGCGCGGCAGCGGTCCGACCGTGATCGTCTCTCCGCTGCTCGCGCTGATGCGGAACCAGGTCGAGTCGGCGGCACGGGCCGGAATCCGCGCCCGCACGATCAACTCGTCGAACACCGAGGAGTGGGACACCATCCAGGCCGAGGTCGCGGCGGGCGACGTCGACGTGCTGCTCGTGAGCCCGGAGCGGCTCAACAACCCGGAGTTCCGCGACCAGGTCCTGCCCAAGCTCGCCGCCGCGACCGGCCTGCTGGTGGTCGACGAGGCCCACTGCATCTCCGACTGGGGCCACGACTTCCGGCCCGACTACCGTCGGCTGCGGACCATGCTGGCCGACCTCCCGCCCGGTGTCCCGGTCCTGGCCACGACAGCGACGGCCAACGCGCGCGTGACCGCGGACGTCGCCGACCAGCTCGGCACCGGCGGCGGATCGGACGCCCTCGTCCTGAGGGGGCCGCTCGACCGGGAGAGCCTGAGCCTCGGCGTGCTCCAACTGCCGAACGCCGCGCACCGTCTGGCCTGGCTCGCCGACCACCTGGGCGACCTGCCGGGCTCCGGAATCATCTACACCCTCACGGTCGCCGCCGCCGAGGAGGTCACCGCCTACCTCCGCCAGCGCGGCCACATCGTCACCTCGTACACCGGTAAGACGGAGAACGCGGACCGGCAGCAGGCGGAGGAGGACCTGCTCGCCAACCGCGTGAAGGCCCTGGTCGCCACCTCCGCGCTCGGGATGGGATTCGACAAGCCCGACCTGGGCTTCGTCATCCACCTCGGCTCGCCCTCCTCGCCGATCGCCTACTACCAGCAGGTGGGCCGCGCCGGGCGCGGCGTCGACCACGCGGAGGTGCTGCTCCTGCCCGGTCAGGAGGACACGGCGATCTGGAACTACTTCGCCTCCCTGGCCTTCCCGCCCGAGGAGCAGGTGCGTCGCACCCTGGAGGTCCTCACTCAGGCGGACCGGCCCCTGTCGCTGCCCGCCCTGGAGCCGCTGGTCGAGCTGCGCAGGTCACGTCTGGAGACGATGCTCAAGGTCCTCGACGTCGACGGTGCGGTGCGCCGGGTGCAAGGTGGCTGGATCGCCACGGGCGCTCCCTGGACGTACGACACCGAGCGCTACGCCTGGGTCGCCAAACAGCGTCAGGCCGAGCAGCAGGCCATGCGCGAGTACGCCACGACCACGTCCTGCCGCATGGAGTTCCTGCGCCGCCAGCTGGACGACGAGGAGGCCGCACCATGCGGCCGCTGCGACAACTGCGCCGGGGGCCGCTTCGACGAGGCCGTCTCGTCCACGGCTCTGGACTCGGCGCGCGGTGAGCTCGCCCGGCCCGGCGTGGAGGTCGAGCCCCGCAAGATGTGGCCCACCGGACTGGCCGCCGTGGGCATGACCCTCAAGGGCCGCATCCCCGCTGGCGAACAGGCCGCCTCGGGCCGGGCCCTGGGACGCCTGTCGGACATCGGCTGGGGCAACCGCCTTCGTCCGATGCTCGCGCCCCAGGCGCCGGACACCCCGGTGCCCGATGACGTCACCAAGGCCGTGGTGGACGTACTGGCCGACTGGGCCAAGGGCCCGGGCGGCTGGGCGTCGGGCGGTCCCGACGCCGGGCCCCGGCCGGTGGGCGTGGTGACGATGCCCTCCCGCTCGAAGCCCCAGCTGATCCAGTCGCTCGGGGCACGGATCGCGGAGATCGGCCGCCTTCCCCTGCTCGGTGGGCTGGAGTACGCCGCCGAGGCCGCGGACGTTCGGGTGCCGAGGAGCAACAGCGCCCAGCGACTGCGCGCCCTGGACGGCGCCTTGATCGTGCCGCCCGCGCTGGCCGCGGCACTCCAGGAGGCGGACGGCCCCGTGCTCCTCGTCGACGACGCGACGGAGACCGGCTGGACGCTCGCGGTCTCCGCGCGCATGCTCCGACGGGCAGGGGCGAAGGGGGTGTTGCCGCTGGTCCTGGCCGTGCAGGGGTGACGCCCGCATTACCGTGCGGTGTCCTGGGCAGGGATATGCAAGACGTATCAGCGGATACTGGTCAGGCGGCTTCAATTGCTCGTTGCCGCAAGCCAGTGCGACGGGAAGAATTGGTACCGCTCCCGCGCGGCTCCCCGTGGTCCGGTAGGGCTGTGTCGCGGTGCGCTCCCCCCAGTCCGACCCCGCCCTCCTTGGGGGCGCGTAGCCGAAGGGAGGACCGTGACCTTCGGATTCGCTCCGTCCGCTGCGGCGTCGGCATCGGATTCCCTGGCCGCTGCCGCGACGACCGACGCCGGTCGACAACCGACCCGGATGCTCGAGCCCTCAGAGTGGTCGGCCGCCGAGATTCCCCTGCTGCGGAGCCCGCGCGAGGTCGTGAGCGGACTGCACGCCCGGCACCGGCCCACCCCGGCCACCGCGATCGTGGCCGTGCTCGATCCGGAGGAGCGGGTCAGAGCCTCCGCGTCGTTCACCCGACGGGCGAGCGCGGTGGACGGATGGGTGTTCCGTAACGCGCTGCTCGCCCAGTTGCGCCGGGTCATCCCCCACGACCTGCGCCGCCGCACCCCGGTGCGCACCGCCGTACTGCTCTACTGCCGCGACGGGGACGGGCGTTGGACGCAGGAGGACGGCGCGTGGATGTGGGGGTTGCGGGACGCCTGCACACTGCACGGCCTGCGGTGCGGGGCGTACATCACGCTGACCCGAGAGGGGTGGCAGGTCCTCGGCGAAGGCCGCGGGGGCCGTAGGCCGAGCGCCGGTTCGCCGCCCGAGGACCTCACCGGTACGGCCCACGCCCCGGGTGCTGGAACCGCGGCGGGCGATCCGCGTCAGCTGCGGACCGGGGGCGCGGCGTCCGAGATGGTACGGCGCGTGGCGGCGCGATAGACCTCAGCGGCGCGTGGTGAGGCTCAGGCGGCGCGTGGCGGCGCGGTATGGCCTGGGCGACGCGGCGAAGTCATGGGCAGTCGACCACACCGTGTCCGCCTCACATACCGCGTGGCGCGGCCCCTGAGGCCCCATGCGCACCGCCGCAGGGCAGGGGTGAGCGCAGTGCGGCACCCCTACGGCTGTGGCTCCCCCGGGCCGCGGCGCACGCACCGCGGCTCGCCCGCCGGGCGGGAGCGTCAGACGCTCGCGCCCAGCATGGCGTTGATGCGCTGCGGGTCACCGCAGACGATCAGCAGGGCGCCGGCCCGGCCGAGCGCCATCGGCAGGGCCGCGACCTCGGTTTCCTCGCTGCCGCCGTTCAGTGCGACGACGACCGCGGGGCGGGCCGTGGCGCGGGACAGGGCGGCGGCGTCGGCGTAGAAGACGTCGTCACCTGCCTCGTGCTGGGCCCAGTAGGCGTCCTCGCCGAAGGACAGCTCGTGCGCGGCCCACGGGTGAAGCTCGCCGGTGGTGACCACCAGGACCTCACCCGGAGCACGACCCGAGTCGAGCAGCAGGTCGACGGCTTCCTCGGCGGCGTCGAGGGCGCCGTCGGCGGAGGCCGGGATCAACTGGATCTGCGGAGTCGCGGCGCTGTCGGCCGAGGCTTCCGGGGCAACCGGAGCGGCGGGCCCCGGCTTCACGGCCGGGGCCTGCGGCCCTGGCTTGACGGCCGGCTCACGCGTCGCGCGCTGCGCGGGCGGCATCGGCCGCGCGGGGCCGGGACGGCCAGGGCGCGACGGAGCCGCGGGACGCGGACCGGGTACGGGGCGGGGGGTCGGCGCGGTGCGGCTGTTGGCCGAAGCGGCGCGGGGACCCTGGGCACTCTCGTGAATCTGAGGCTCCTCGGGAATGAGAGGCATGCGTTGTTGTCTATCAAACGCCGATGCGACACGCGTCGGCGGGTGGCACATGAGTGCGACTGGAACCGCGGAAAACATCAGAACTCAAAGCCGAGCTGGCCCTTGATTTCCGGAACGTTTCCCTCCGCCCAGCTGCGGGCTTTCTTGAGGTGCCGCCACTGGGGCAGCGCATCAAGATACGCCCACGAAAGCCGGTGGTACGGGGTGGGCCCCCGTTCCGCCAGCGCGGCCTTGTGCACCGGCGACGGATAGCCGGCGTTGGCCGCAAAACCGAAGTCTGCATGTTCGATGCCCAGTTCGGCCATCATTTTGTCGCGCTGAACCTTCGCGATCACCGATGCCGCCGCGACGGCCACACAGGACTGGTCGCCCTTGATGACCGTACGGACCCGCCACGGATCTCCGAGGTAGTCGTGCTTCCCGTCGAGGATGACCGCGTCCGGCCGCACCGGCAGTGCTTCGAGGGCGCGGACCGCGGCGAGCCGCAGCGCTGCCGTCATGCCCAGATCATCGATCTCCTCCGGCGAGGAATGGCCCAGCGCGTGCGCCGTGACCCACCCGGTCAGCTCCTGGGCGAGCTCAGCCCGCCGCTTGGGGTTGATCAACTTGGAGTCGGTGAGCCCCGCGGGTGGCCTGCGCAGGCCCGTGACCGCCGCACAGACGGTGACCGGGCCCGCCCACGCTCCGCGTCCGACCTCGTCGACACCGGCGACGATCTTCGCTCCGGTGGTGGCGCGCAAGGAGCGCTCGACGGTATGGGTGGGTGCTTCGTACGGCATGGCGCCTGACAGCGTACGCCGCCTGTGACCACTCGCGACACCCCGGTTCGCCTCACCCCGGCCGGTTCGCGCCAGGGCTCCCGCCGGTGCCGTACGGCCGCCCCCTTCCGGGCGGCCGCATTCCGCTTCGCTCGCGGCTTGCGGACGGGCGTCGGCATGCCCGGTCACGACTTGCCTGCGCCCCCCGAGAGCCCCAGGGCGCACGAGAGGTCCCGGGAAGATCTACGGGCGGATCAGCGGGACCATGACCTGGTCGATGAGGTCCGTGAATTCCTCATCGGGCCATTCGCTCCCGCACACCTTGGACTGGTACATCATCATGGCCGGAATCACATCGCAGACATACTTGTCCGTCGCTCCGGAACGGACCTCTCCGCGCTCGATTCCCCGCCGCATGACCTGTCGGATGAGTTCCACACTCGGCTCGATCACACCCTCGACGATCACCTCGTGGAAGCGTTCGGCGGTTGCCGTGTCACATTCGTGAAGGACGGCGAGCAGGGCGTAACCGGGGCGGGAGGTCATGGCCGCGCGCATCTGGCGGCACAGCTGCAGCAGGTCCTCCCGGACGCTGCCGCAGTCCGGCACCTCGTCGAGCTTGGGCAGTCCGGCTTGCAGCGCGTGGATGACGAGGTCCTCCTTGGACGGCCAGCGACGGTAGACCGCGGCTTTGCCCGTCTGGGCGCCCGCGGCCACACCTTCCATCGTGAGGCCGTTCCAGCCGACCGTGCTGAGCTGCTCCAGCGCGGAATCGAGAATCGCGCGCTCCAGCACGGGCCCCCGGCGGCGCGAGGAGACCACCTGAGCGGAAGCGGCCTTCCAACGCGAAGTAGGCATCTACATCTCTCCGTTGAGGACTCGAGGTAGCCCCCAGTGAACGGTTGCGTTCACTCTTCGGGGTTCACTACCGTGGGACGCGGCAGTGAACGGATGCGTTCACTAACGCACTTGCGGGGGTCTCATAGTGACAACCTCTCAGTTAACGCAAGATCAAAAGCCCGGTGCCGCCCGCCGCGATGGGCATCCCGGCGTGGCTCTCACCATCATCGCCGCCTGCCAACTCATGGTGGTCCTGGACGCGACGATTGTGAACATCGCGCTCCCGCACATCCAGGACGCGCTGGAGTTCTCGACGACGGACCTCACCTGGGTCGTCAGTGCGTACACCCTCACCTTCGGCGGCCTGTTGCTGCTCGGCGGCCGTGCCGGTGACATCCTCGGCCGCCGCCGGGTCTTCATGTTCGGCATCCTGCTGTTCACGTTCGCCTCGCTGCTCGGCGGATTCGCCCAGGAGCCGTGGCAACTCCTTGCGGCGCGCGCCCTGCAGGGCGTCGGTGGCGCGATCGCGTCACCCACCTCGCTCGCACTGATCACGACGACGTTCCCCGAGGGTCCGGCGCGCAACCGCGCGTTCGGCGTCTTCGCGGCCGTGTCCGCGGGCGGCGGCGCCATCGGTCTGCTGGCGGGCGGCATGCTCACCGAGTGGCTCGACTGGCGCTGGGTGCTGTTCGTGAACGTCCCCATCGGCGTACTGATCGCCTTCCTGACCCCCCTCTACATCAGCGAGTCCGAGCGGCACCCGGGCCGCTTCGACTTCGTGGGCGCCCTGACCTCGACCGCGGGCATGGCCTCCCTGGTCTACGGCTTCATCAGGGCGTCCGAGGACGGCTGGCGCGACGGTCTCACACTCGGGTCGTTCGGGGCCGCGGTCGTCCTGCTCCTTGCGTTCGTCCTCATCGAGAGCCGCGCCAAGGAGCCGATCACTCCGCTCCGGATGTTCGCCGACCGCAACCGCTCGGGCACGTACGTGATCATGCTGAGCCTGGCGGCGGCCATGTTCGGCATGTTCTTCTTCATCGTGCTCTTCGTCCAGAACGTCCTGGACTACACGCCCATCCAGGCAGGTCTGGCCTTCCTGCCCGTCACGGCCGCGATCGTGGTCGGCGCGGGCCTCTCGCAGCGGTTGCTGCCGGTGCTCGGGCCCAAGCCCTTCATGGTGACCGGCTCGTCGATCGTCGCTCTGGGGCTCGGCTGGCAGACGTTCATCACTCCGGACAGCTCGTACCTCAGCGGGGTGCTCGGTCCGATGCTGTTGTTCGGCTTCGGCATGGGCCTGAACTTCGTGACGCTGACACTGACGGCGGTCTCCGGAGTCGCCGTGCACGAGGCGGGCGCCGCGTCGGGCCTGCTCAACGCGACCCAGCAGGTGGGTGGTTCGCTCGGTCTCTCCATCCTGACCACGGTCTTCGGTACGGCAAGCCGGGACGAGGCCAAGGAGCAGATCCCGGACTTCATGGCGAAGGCCTCGCCGGAGCAGAAGGCCGCCTTCGCCAAGAGCCACGAGCTCCCCGCGCCATGGGGCCACGAGGTGCTGTCCAAAGGCATCTCCACGGCCTTCCTCCCGGCCGTGGCCATGGCCGTGCTCGCCCTGGTGACCGCCTTGCTGGTCATCCGGGTGCGCAAGAGCGACCTGGACGCGCTCGCGGGTACGGCGAGCGCCGCGGGTCCCTCCGGGGGCTGATGCCAGCCGTGAGTGCCGGGCCCTAGGCAAGGGCGCGGCAGGCCGGGTCTGACGCCCGGCGGGCCGCCTGGCACCCACGGGAAACAACGGCTCCGCCAGTGAAGCCACGCAACCCGACGGGCCGGCCCAAGGCCGCTTCCAGGCCTGACGGCTCCCGCCACGGACCCTTCCAGCTCTGAGGACCGGCCCGCACCGGCCCCGAGGCCCCCAGTACGTCAGCCGACCTCGGTCCTCCGCACGCCCCAGCGGGTCAGCGCCCGTCCGTGGGCACCCACTCGGGCAACGCCTCTGTCCGCTCCAGCCACGACGCCGGTGGCTTCCCGCCCGCGGCCGCCACGACTCCTCCGACGATGGCACAGGTGGTGTCCATGTCACCGCCCACAGCCACCGTGGCCCAGAACGCCCGCTCGTAGTCGTCCAGCGCGCGGGCCGCCGACCACAGCGCGAAGGGCACCGTGTCGTGGGCCGTCGTACGGCGGCCGCAGCCGAGGACGGCGGCGACCGTCCCGGGGTCGTCGTAGTCGAGCATGTCCCGGGCCCGGCGAAGGCCCGCGCCCACGGCGCTGCGGGGCACCAGGGCGATGACACCGTCGAGAAGTGCCCTGGAGGTCGGCGGCCCTTCCGGGTCGGCCGCCAGCGCGGCCGCGGCGGCGACCGCCATGGCTCCGACGACGGCCTCCCGGTGCTGGTGGGTCGTATAGGCCGAGATTTCCGCCTGGTGCGTGGCCTGCTCCGGGTCGGTGGCGTACCAGGCGCCGAGCGGCGCGATCCGCATGGACGCGCCGTTGCCCCAGGAGCCCTGCCCCTTGAACAGGGCGGAGGCCAGCTCGCGCCAGTCCCCACCGCCCCGGACCTGGTCGAGGAGGCGGTTGACGGCCGGGCCGTACCCCCGGTCCACGTGGTGGTGCTCGGCGAAGGAGCGGGCCAGGGCGTCCTGGTCGATGCGGCCGTGCGCGGCGAGGACGGCCAGCACGGAGCACGCCATCTCGGTGTCGTCGGTCCACAGCCAGGGACCGTCCGGCAGCTCGCGCCGCTTGAGCAGGGGATAGTGCGCGGGCGTGAAGAACTGTGAGCCCAGCGCGTCTCCCACGGCCAGGCCGCGCAGGCTCGCCAGGGCGCGGTCCAGGCGCTGGTCAGGAGAGGGGTCAGCGGTCATCGCTTTGTCACTCTATCCGGTGATGCCGTAGGGCTCCGGCTCACGCCAGCGCGCAAATGGTCGGTCGAGTCTGTACTTGCCGTCCTCACCGAGCAGCAGCGTCCGTGTCTCGCCGTTGCCCGGGTTGGACAGCGATTCGAAGTCGGCCACCGTCCAGTGGAACCAGCGCATGCAGAACAGGCGCATGGTCAGGCCGTGCGTCACGAGCAGGACGTTCGGCGGATGATCGGGGGCCTCGAAGCTGCGGAAGAGGCTCTCCAGGAAGGATCCGACCCGGTCGTACACATCGGCGCCCGACTCGCCCTGGGCGAAGCGGTAGAAGAAGTGTCCGTAGGCGTCGCGGTAGGCCTTCTGCAGCTTGACGTCGTCCCGGTCCTGCCAGTTTCCCCAGTCCTGCTCCCTCAGCCGGGGCTCCTCCCGCACGCGCACCTGCTCGGGCGCGAGGTGGAAGGCCCGGAAGGTCTCGTGGGTGCGGCGGTACGGCGAGAGGTAGACGCTGACGCGCTCCTGACCGAAGAGCTCCCGCAGCCCCTTCCCGGTCTCCTCCGCCTGGCGCCACCCCGTCTCGGTCAGTGCGAGGGCGTGGTCGGGCTCGCGCTCGTACACGGTGTCGTCGGCGTTTCCTGCCGACTCGCCGTGCCGGACGAGGACGATGCGTCGCGGTCGAGCCATGGGTCGACCCTAGATCGGCCGCTCCGGGCATGGGTCAGCCGGGTAGCCGACCGGACTCCATCCGGAGTATTCGGCCCGTGAAGCGGCTCCGGAGGAAGCGGTCGTGCGAGACGACCACGAGGGCGCCGGTCCATTGGTCGAGGGCCTGCTCCAGCTCTTCGACCAGGGTGAGCGCCAGATGGTTGGCCGGTTCGTCGAGCAACAGCAGATCGGCGGGGCGGGCGAGCAGCCGAGCGAGAGCGAGCCGGCGGCGCTGCCCGGCAGAGAGCGACCCCACGGGGACGTGGAGGTCGCGGGGCCGGAACAGGCCGTAGGAGAGCAGCAGTTCGGCCTGCTCCTCCTCGGTGAGCGGCAGGCCCCTGCCGAAGGTTTCGAGTACCCGCTCGGCGGGGTGGCGCACCGGGATCTCCTGGGCGAGGTAGCCGATGCGGCCGCGGCGGACGACCGTGCCCTCGTCCGGGTCGAGTGCGCCCGCCATGGTGCGGAGGAGCGTGGACTTCCCGGCGCCGTTTCCCCCGTGGACAAGCAGGCGCTCGCCTGCGGAGACCGTGAGCTCCGGCACGTGGAGACGGTCTCCGACCCGCACGTCCCGGAGCGTCACCAGGGGCCCTTCGGCCGCTCCGGCCGTGGGCCGCGCGGCGAACCGCAACGGCTCCGGCGGCTTGGGCACAGGGTGTTCGCGCAGACGACGCAGCCGCTCCTGGGCGTTGCGGACGCGGCCCGCCACGGAGGCCTGCACCCGGCCTCCGGCCCGGTCGTACGCCATTTTGTTGTTGTCCTTCATGGCGCGGCCTCCGGCCACGGCGTGTGCCGTGGTCGCCGTGAACTCCTCAAGCCGATGTGCTTCCTGGCACCACTCGGCGTAGGCCTGCTCCCAGCGCTGCCGGGCGGCTTCGCGCTCGGCGAGCAGTCCCCGATAGCCGTCCCCGTAGCGCACGACCGTGCGGCGGGCGTCGTCCACTTCGAGGATCGCGGTGGCGACGCGCTCCAGGAACGTGCGGTCGTGCGAGACCGCGACGACCGTGCCCCGGTGTGCGGTCAGGGCGGTCTCCAGCCAGTCCAGCGCGCTTTCGTCGAGGTGATTGGTGGGCTCGTCCAGGAACATCACCTCGGGGGCCGCCGCGATCAGGCAGGCCAGGCCGAGTCTCGCCTGCTCGCCGCCGGACAGGCTGCCCAGTCGGCGGTCGCGGTCGATGTGCGCGAGCCCGAGTCCGTGCATGGCTTTGTCGACGCGCGCGTCGGCCTCATAGCCACCGCGCAGTTCGAAGGCGGTGAGCAGGTCGCCGTACTCCTCCAGCGCCGCGCCGGATGCGGCTTCGAGGTCAGCTTCGAGGTCGCGCAGACGCCGCTCCATGGAGCGCAGGTCGGCCAGGGCGGTGTCGATCGCGTCGCCGACGCCGCACTGGGCGGGCAGTTGGGGTGTCTGCGCCAGGAGCCCGGCGCCTCCTTCGGCGACGGTCACCGCCTCGCCGTCGTCGGGCTGCGCGCTCCCTGCGAGGAGGTGCAGGAGCGTGGACTTACCCGCGCCGTTCTCCCCGACGACCCCCACACGCTCCCCCGGACGCACGGTGAAGGACACGTCGTCGAACAGCAGTCGGTCGCCCCTGGACTTGGTCACGCCGCGCACTGAGATCTGAGTAGGCATGGACACCCCCGCTTCCGTACAGCCCGCATTCACCTGCCGACAAGCAAACGCAACACTTGTCGCATTACGATGAGTGTGACACGACGGACTCGCTAACGCAACAGAAGTAGTAATTGGATGTGCGCGTGTGAGGCTTGCAGAGGGAGAGCGATGACAGACGGAGCCGTTCCTGCTGGTAAGAGCCGCAAGGACAGCGGCACGACCACGTCCGGGCAGTCCGGCGAGGCCGAGCAACCCGGCACGGCCGAGCAGGCGAAGAGCGGCGCCGCTCGAGCGCCACGCAGAGGACAGCCCACGGGCGGGGGCCCGACGAGCGAGGGCCCGGCAAGCGCGGGCCCGGCGGGCGACGCCACCCCCCGCCCCGTCCCCGGCACCAGCCGCCCCGGCGGACGCACCGCCCGCACCCGCGCGGCCGTGCGCGACGCGGTGCTGAGCGGCCTGAGCGACCACGGCTACCCGGGCCTCACCATCGAGTACGTGGCCGAGCACTCCGGCGTCCACAAGACGACGCTCTACCGCCGCTGGGGAGGCCTGGAGGGGCTGGTGGCCGACGCCCTGGACATGGCGGGCGAGGACACCTGGACACCCCCCGACACCGGCACCCTGGAGGGGGATCTGCGGGCGCTCGCCCACGAGGTGGTGGACGCGTTCGCCGACCCGGCCAACGCCGCCGCGCCGACCGCGTTCATCGCCGCCGCCTTCCAGTCCCCGCGCGCGGCCGACGCCCTGCGCGCGTTCTACGCCGAACGGTTCACGCGCTGCGAGGCCGTGGTCGCGCGCGCGGTGGCGCGTGGCGAGACGGCGGCGGGCACCGACGCGGCGGCGCTCGTCCGGGCCGTGTCGGCGCCGCTCATGCTGCGGTTGTTCATCACCAGGGAGCCCATCGACGCCGCGCTCGCCGATCAGTCGGCGGCCGCCGCGGTGGCCGCCACGCGCGCGGGGGCGTTCGACCGGCCCAGTACCGCCAACCAGTCCAGTACCGCCGACCAGCCCAGTACCGCCAACCAGCCAAGTACCTTCGACCGGCCCGGTACCGCGGAGAGCCGCTGACGCGTGGCCGCTCCCGCGCGCGGGAGGGTTCGCACGCCTCGGACAGCACCTGCCCTCAGGCGCAGGGAGGCTCCGAGGCGCCTGCCCTGAGGACCAGAGAAGTGCCCTCAGGTCCGGAGAAGCCCCGAATCCCCGCTCCCGGCCAGCCGCGTCACACCGTCCAGGACGGCTCCAGCTCCACGACATCGCCTGCGAGCGCCGCGACATCGGCCTCCGTCTGCGCGCGCAGCGAGAGCCGTTCCACGCGCTCCGCGCGGTACTTGCCGTGCTCGGCGGCCGACTGCCACATCGAAAGGACCAGGAATTCGTGCCCCGGGGCCTCGCCGAAGAGCCCCCGGACCATCCCCGGCGAGCCGGCCATCGCCGGGTTCCAGACCTTCTCCTGCATCAGCGCGAAGTGTTCGACGCGCTCCTCATGGACGCGACAGTGCGCCACGCGCACCACGTCGGTGTCCGTGAAGCGCGGCTCGAAGCCCGTCTTCACGTCGAAACGGTGGTCGAACAGTTTGACCTGGATGTCTCTGTAGGTGCCCACCTGCGCCGCCGCGAGCCGGTCGTGCGAGCGCGCCATGAAGGAGTCGTAGAAGGCCCGGCTCTCCCAGAACGCGAAGACGTGCGCCACGTTCGGCCGACCACGACTCCATCCCCCGCCCTGTCCCCGGAAACCCGGCTCCCCCAGAAGCCCCGCCCACTTTCGCTGCGCCCGCTCGAATCCCCGGCGGTCCACGACGGTGCAGCGAATCCACTTGACCAGCACCGCGCCATCGTACGGTGCGGCGCGTGGCGCGGGTCACGCTCCCGGGTAGTGCCCCCGAATCAGGACGGCGAGCTCCTCCTCAGTGAGCTCGATACCGAACTCGCGCACGAGGACGTCCCTCAACTCGCCCCCGGTCACGGCTCGTTTCTCCAGTTCGCCGTCGGGGGCGGTGACGACCAGCTCCGTACCGGCCAGCCGAAGGCGCATCTCAGGGGTGGCCTTTTGCAGGATGGGACGGCGGACGAAGGGGGACTTGGGGTGGGTGGAGATGAAGTGGTTCATGACGGCGTAGTCGACGGGAAGACACGGCGTCGACGTGTATGCGTAGAGGTCGAACCAGCCGTCGGGGTGCTCGGTCCGCAGCACCATCACGCCGTCCGGCTCGCTCTTCAGACTGAACCGCCACTCTCCTTGGCGCTCGTCCACCCCGTCGCGCAGCAAGAGGGGCTCGAGCAGCCCTTCGCCACCGAAACCGACGTCACAGTGCCACTGTTCGCCGTCCGCCTCGACCTTCAGCAGCATGTGTGTCACCGGGCGCACGGACGGCGCTCCCGCCCTCACCCGGGCGCCGAGTCCGGTCACGGAGAAGCCGATGCGCTCCAGCGCCGCGGCGAACAGGAGGTTCTGTTCGTAGCAGTAGCCGCCGCGCAGACGGCGCACCATCTTGTCCTGGAGGGCGGGCACATCCAGCAGGACGGGACGGCCGAGCATGATCTCAAGGTTTTCGAAAGGGATGGCGGTCACATGCGCGCGGTGCAGCGCGCGCAGCGTCGCCAGATCGGGCTTCGCCTCCCCTTCGTAGGCGATCCTGGCCAGATAGGCCTCGACATCCAGTTCCTTCTCGTTCCATGTCACGCGACAATGATCACCGCGGGGGCGCTCGGCGCAAAGCCACGGGTCATGACGCCGATGTCAGTGGGAAGCCTTAGCGTGTCCGTAGCACTGGCAACCGGCAGACGGTGAGGGGGAGTTCGGTGAGCAACATCAGGAAAGGGCTCAAGAAGGTCGAGGTCGGCCTGAGATGGGACCCGAGCCCTCTCGGCACGTCGCCCCACGACCTGGACATCGTCGCCGCGACGTACACCTCCGAGGACCCCTACGGCAGCCCCGACTACCTCGTGCACTTCGACAGCCGCTCCCCGGACGGCACGATCACGCTCAGCAGGGACAGCAGGACCGGCCAGGGCTTCGGCTACGACGAGGTCATGGTCCTGGAGCTGGAGCGGCTCGCCGAGAGGTACGTGCGCGTGGTGGTCGGCGTGGCCATCCAGCAGCCCCCGGAGGGCAGGGTCTTCAGCGACATAGTGAATGCCGCAGTACGAATCCGCGAGGGATACACGGACCTCACGGAGCACGACTTCACCGAAGTGGCCGGCAGCACGGCCTGCGTGGTCGCCGAGTTCGCCCGGGACCAGCCGGGCGGGCCCTGGACCTTCCGCGAGCTGCTCCACGGCTTCGACACCGACCTGACGTCCTTCACGTCCGCCATGGGCGGCGTCCGCTGAGAATCCGCCATGGGCGGCGTCCGCCGGGAAAGCGATGAGGGGCGGCGGGCCCGAAGGCCCGCCGCCCCTCATCTCACGGCGTCAAGCGGTCAGCTGCAGCCGCTGGTGGAACCGCAGCCCTCGCAGATGTAGCACGAGCCGGCGCGCTGCATCTTCGTACCGCAGGAGAAGCACAGCGGCGCGTCCGCCTGGATGCCCAGCTGCATCTCGACGAGCTCGGCGCTGGTGTGCGCCTGCTGCGGAGCGGGCACCTCGGCCTTCGCCACCGGGGCGGCGACGGCCTTCAGGGTCTCCGTCTGGCGCGGAGCGGACTGGGCCAGGCCCTCCACGTCGACGTCCTCGTCGGCCGGCTCGTACGAACCGGTCTCCAGGTGACGCTGACGCTCCTCGGCGGAGTGGATGCCGAGCGCGGAGCGGGTCTCGAAGGGCAGGAAGTCCAGCGCCAGGCGGCGGAAGATGTAGTCGACGATCGACTGCGCCATCCGCACGTCCGGGTCGTCGGTCATGCCGGCCGGCTCGAAGCGCATGTTCGTGAACTTGGAGACGTAGGTCTCCAGGGGCACGCCGTACTGCAGACCGACGGAGACGGCGATGGAGAAGGCGTCCATCATGCCCGCGAGGGTGGAGCCCTGCTTGGACATCTTCAGGAAGACCTCACCGAGACCGTCGTCCGGGTAGGAGTTCGCCGTCATGTAGCCCTCGGCGCCGCCCACCGTGAAGGAGGTGGTGATGCCGGGACGGCCCTTGGGCAGACGCTTGCGGACCGGACGGTACTCGACGACCTTCTCGACGGCCTCGCGGATCGTCGCCTCGGTCTTCTCCGTGACCTCGGCCTTCTCCTCTTCCTTCTTCTTGGCGGAGAGGGGCTGGCCGACCTTGCAGTTGTCGCGGTAGATCGCGAGCGCCTTGACGCCCATCTTCCAGGCCTCGAAGTAGACCTCTTCGACGTCCTCGACGGTCGCCGTCTCCGGCAGGTTGACCGTCTTGGAGAGCGCGCCGGAGATCCACGGCTGGATGGCCGCCATCATGCGGACGTGGCCCATCGCGGAGATGGAGCGCTCGCCCATGGCGCAGTCGAAGACCTCGTAGTGCTCGGTCTTCAGGCCCGGGGCGTCGATCACATTGCCGTGCTCGGCGATGTGGGCGACGACCGCCTCGATCTGCTCCTCCTGGTAGCCCAGGCGGCGCAGGGCCTGCGGCACGGTGCCGTTGACGATCTGCATCGAGCCGCCGCCGACGAGCTTCTTGAACTTGACCAGGGCCAGGTCGGGCTCGAGGCCGGTGGTGTCGCAGGACATCGCGAGACCGATGGTGCCGGTGGGGGCGATGACCGAGGCCTGGGAGTTACGGAAACCGTTCTTCTCACCGAGGCGCTGGACGTCCTGCCAGGCCTCCGTGGCGGCGGCCCAGATCGGGGTGTCCAGGTCGTCCATGCGGACGGCCGTGGCGTTGGCGTCGGCGTGCTGCTTCATGACGCGCTGGTGCGGCTCGGCGTTGCGGGCGTAGCCGTCGTACGGGCCGACGACCGCGGCGAGCTCGGCGGAGCGCTTGTACGAGGTGCCGGTCATCAGCGACGTGATGGCACCGGCGAGGGCGCGGCCGCCGTCGGAGTCGTACGCGTGGCCGGTGGCCATCAGCAGGGCGCCGAGGTTGGCGTAGCCGATGCCGAGCTGGCGGAAGGCGCGGGTGTTCTCGCCGATCTTCTGGGTCGGGAAGTCGGCGAAGCAGATGGAGATGTCCATCGCCGTGATGACCAGCTCGACGACCTTGGCGAAGCGCTCGGACTCGAAGGACTGGTTGCCCTTGCCGTCGTCCTTGAGGAACTTCATCAGGTTCAGCGAGGCGAGGTTGCAGGACGTGTTGTCCAGGTGCATGTACTCGCTGCACGGGTTCGAGCCGTTGATGCGGCCGGACTCCGGGCAGGTGTGCCAGGCGTTGATCGTGTCGTCGTACTGGATGCCCGGGTCGGCGCAGGCCCAGGCGGCCTCGGCCATCTTGCGGAAGAGCGACTTGGCGTCGACCTCCTCGATGACGTCGCCGGTCATCCGGGCGCGCAGGCCGAACTTGCCGCCGGACTCCACGGCCTTCATGAACTCGTCGTTCACGCGGACCGAGTTGTTGGCGTTCTGGTACTGGACGGACGTGATGTCGTCGCCGCCGAGGTCCATGTCGAAGCCCGCGTCGCGCAGCGCGCGGATCTTCTCTTCTTCCTTGACCTTGGTCTCGATGAAGCCCTCGATGTCGGGGTGGTCGACGTCGAGGATGACCATCTTGGCCGCGCGGCGGGTGGCGCCGCCCGACTTGATCGTTCCTGCGGAGGCGTCGGCGCCGCGCATGAAGGAGACCGGACCCGAGGCGTTGCCCCCGGAGGACAGCAGTTCCTTGGAGGAACGGATGCGGGAGAGGTTCAGGCCGGCCCCGGAGCCGCCCTTGAAGATCATGCCCTCTTCCTTGTACCACTCGAGAATCGACTCCATGGAGTCGTCGACCGAGAGGATGAAGCAGGCGGAGACCTGCTGCGGCTGGGGCGTGCCGACGTTGAACCACACCGGCGAGTTGAAGCTGAAGATCTGGTGCAGGAGGGCGTACGCCAGCTCGTGCTCGAAGATCTCGGCGTCCGCGGGGGAGGCGAAGTACTTGTGGTCCTCGCCGGCCTTCCGGTACGTCTTCACGATGCGGTCGATGAGCTGCTTGAGGCTGACCTCGCGCTGCGGGGTGCCGACCGCGCCCCGGAAGTACTTGCTCGTGACGATGTTGACCGCGTTCACCGACCAGAAGTCGGGGAACTCGACGCCGCGCTGCTCGAAGTTGACCGAACCGTCGCGCCAGTTGGTCATGACGACGTCACGACGCTCCCAGGCCACCTCGTCGTAAGGGTGCACGCCGGGGGTCGTGTGGATGCGCTCGATGCGCAGGCCCTTGCCGCCCTTGGCTCCCTTGGCGCGGGAACCTCGTGCGGGGCCGCTCGTCGTCTCGGTCATGCCGCCTCCCTGTATCAGGCTAAAACGCCCTGAAGTGCCGCGTTCTTCCCGCAGCACGGTGTGTGTCTTGATGTCGCGAGTGCCCGCGCGGGCACCACGTGACAGGTCTGGTTGCCGCCGAACCATCGGCAGGACGGTCAGTCGGCGGCAGTGGCAGGCTGCGGGACTTCTGCAGTCCCTCCGGGCCCGCGGCCGGTCGCGGCACGCTCCGCGCCGGAGCCGTCCGGCGCGCGGTCACCCCGCTCCTCGCACCGGTCCCTCAGCTCCACGATCGCGGCCTCGAAGTCCTCGAGCGAATCGAACGCCCGGTACACGGACGCGAAGCGCAGATAGGCGACGAGGTCGAGCTCCTGCAGCGGGCCGAGTATGGCGAGGCCCACGTCGTGGGTGGTCAGTTCGGCGCTTCCCGTGGCCCGCACCGCTTCCTCGACCCGCTGGCCCAGCTGAGCCAGCGCGTCCTCCGTCACCGGCCGCCCCTGGCACGCCTTGCGGACGCCATTGATGACCTTGGTACGGCTGAAGGGTTCGGTCACGCCGCTGCGCTTGACCACCATCAGTGAGCACGTCTCGACCGTCGTGAAACGGCGCGAGCAGTCCGGGCACTGACGACGCCTGCGGATCGACGTGCCGTCATCCGTGGTGCGGCTGTCGACTACGCGGCTGTCGGGGTGCCTGCAGAAGGGGCAGTGCATGGAACTCCCAACCCTCCTTCATGGCACGACTCACAAGCCTCTGTGGACCCTTGAGGCCCTCGAAGCAGCCCCAAGCATAGGCGATGCCGGAGGTCCCGATGGACCGGGGACCACAACTTCTGGGCTGCGGTCGCAATCCAACCACTAGATCTGGGGTTTGCCGGAAATTTCGACGCCGTCGCGTGTCGCGCCGATCACCCCCGCGCGCCACGCCGTCCACCCCTTGCGCGCCCTGGGTCCGACCGCACCAACGCCACCCGAGAGGGGTCGGTGCGGGGTTGACGAGGCCCCGGATGGCACTATGAGAGCCTCACTCGACAGGGTTACGACCCCGGCGGTGAAGCGTACCGTAATGAGCCGAAATGCCTTTCGGTCCGCGCGATAGCCATACACCCGGACACATGATCACGGCAGGTAATCTGCGATTTTTCACTCGAACGTGTGTTTGGCGCAACCTTTCGAAAGCAACTACCGTTGGCTAACTAGGGAGAACATCTCGTAGAGGGGCCGACCGACGTGACCACCACCGCAGACAGCGCCACTATCACTGCCCAGGACCGCTCCCGGAGCCGATTCGAGCCGGTGCATGCCATGAATGACGCAGCCACGAACCAGGAGGGGCCCAAGCCCACTCGCTCCCTGCCGGGCCGACCTCCAGGAATCCGCGCCGACAGCTCCGGGCTCACGGATCGCCAGCGCAGGGTGATCGAGGTCATCAGGGACTCGGTGCAGCGGCGTGGTTACCCGCCGTCGATGCGGGAGATCGGGCAGGCGGTCGGCCTCTCCAGCACTTCTTCGGTGGCGCACCAGCTGATGGCCCTGGAGCGCAAGGGATTCCTGCGCCGCGACCCGCACCGCCCGCGGGCGTACGAGGTGCGCGGCTCGGACCAGCCCAGCACCCAGGCCACCGACACGACGGGCAAGCCCGCCGCCTCGTACGTCCCCCTCGTCGGCCGTATCGCCGCGGGTGGTCCGATCCTCGCCGAGGAGTCCGTCGAGGACGTGTTCCCCCTCCCCCGGCAGCTCGTCGGCGACGGTGAGCTCTTCGTCCTGAAGGTCGTCGGCGACTCCATGATCGAGGCCGCGATCTGCGACGGCGACTGGGTGACGGTCCGCCGCCAGCCCGTCGCGGAGAACGGCGACATCGTCGCCGCCATGCTCGACGGCGAAGCCACCGTGAAGCGCTTCAAGCGCGAGGACGGACACGTCTGGCTGCTGCCCCACAACGCTGCGTACCAGCCGATCCCCGGCGACGAGGCGACGATCCTCGGCAAGGTGGTGGCGGTCCTGCGCCGGGTGTGAGCCCCGTGCCCCCGACCGGGCCCCGGAATCCACTGCGCCGGTTCCGGGGCCCTGCTCTGTGCCCTGACGCTTCGGGGCTGGGCCCCCTGGCCGCCCTGGCGCTTCGGAGCTGGCCGCCCTGGCCCTTCGGAGGGATAGAGCGCGCCTAGGTGCCGTCCGGGGAAACCTGGCCCTTCGGAGGGGCACCAGGGAGGGCAGGACCCTCGGGAGAGCGCCCGCGGGCATCCGAGCAGCCCGGGGGCCGGTCTCCGTGACGCGCGGGCTCCGAACAGCTTCGTGCCCCCGCCCGCGCGGTGACACCGCCACCCGATGGCACGGCCCCCCACTTACACGGTGGCACCGCGCCCGCCGGACGCGCCCCTCCCCGTCACTCGCTCTTCTCCCCGGCCGCAGCGCCCTTCTCCTTGGCCGCCGCGTCGATCGCCGCGAGTGAGCGGCGGGCCTGATTTCGGTCCGTGGTGTACCAGAAGTCGGGCAGCGACGCCCGCAGATAGCTGCCGTACCGGGCCGTGGCGAGGCGCGGGTCCAGGATCGCGACCACACCGCGGTCCCCCGACGCCCGTACGAGACGGCCGGCGCCCTGGGCCATCAGCAGAGCGGCATGCGTCGCCGCGACCGCCATGAAGCCATTGCCGCCCGCCTCGTCCACGGCCTTCTGGCGGGCGCTCATCAGCGGGTCGTCCGGGCGCGGGAACGGGATCTTGTCCATGACCACCAGCTGACAGCTCGTGCCCGGCACGTCGACGCCCTGCCACAGCGAGAGCGTGCCGAAGAGGCAGGTCTGCTCGTCGGCCGCGAAGTTCTTGATCAACTCGCCCAGGGTCTCCTCCCCCTGGAGCAGGATCGGCATGTCGAGGCGCCCGCGCAGCTCCTCGGCCGCCGACTGCGCCGCGCGCATCGAGGAGAACAGGCCGAGCGTGCGCCCGCCCGCGGCCTCGATCAGCTCGGCGAGCTCATCCAGCATGTCCTCGCGCGTGCCGTCGCGTCCCGGACGGGCCAGGTGCTGGGCGACGTACAGGATGCCCTGCTTGCGGTACTCGAAGGGCGAGCCGACGTCCACGCCCTTCCACACCGGGGTGTCCTCGGCGCGCGTGCCCTCGGGGGCCAGGCCCAGGGACGCCCCCACCCCGTTGAAATCGCCGCCGAGCTTGAGCGTGGCGGACGTGAGGATCACCGAGCGGTCGGTGAAGAGCTTCTCCCGGAGGAGGCCCGACACCGACATGGGCGCCACGCGCAGGGAGGCGCCGAAGCGGTCGTGGCGCTCGTACCAGACGACGTCGTACTCGGAGCCGGTCGTGATGCGCTCGGCCACGTCGTGGATGGTCTCCACGGAGGCCAGGGCCTGCTTGCGGACGGCGTCCTCGTCCTGGACCGACTTGTCGCGGGTGGTGCCGAGCGCGGTGATGACCGCGCGGGCGGCGTCCCGCAGGGCCATCAGCGCGTAGGCGAGGTCCTCCGGGACCTCCTCCAGGCGGCCGGGCAGCGCCAGCTCCATCAGCCGCTCGAAGCCCTCCGCGGCCGTCTGGAGCTGGTCCGCGACCTTCTCGTCGACCAGCTTCGCCGCGCGGCGCACCGCGCGGTTGACCTGCCCCGGAGTGAGCTCGCCCGTGGCGACGCCGGTCACCCGGGAGACCAGCTCGTGGGCCTCGTCCACGATCAGCACCTCGTGCTGCGGGAGGACCGGGGCGCCCTCGATCGCGTCGATGGCGAGGAGGGCGTGGTTGGTGACCACGACCTCGGCGAGCTTGGCGCGCTCGCGGGCCGCCTCGGCGAAGCACTCCTGGCCGTACGCGCAGCGGGAGGCGCCCAGGCACTCCCGGGAGGAGACGGACACCTGGGCCCAGGCCCGGTCGGAGACCCCGGGGGTGAGGTCGTCGCGGTCACCGCTCTCGGTCTCGTCCGCCCAGTCCCGCAGGCGCAGCAGGTCCCGGCCGAGCTTGCTGCTGGGGGCCGCCGCCTCGAACTGGTCGAAGAGTCCCTCTTCCTCCTCCTGGGGCACGCCTTCGTGGAGGCGGTGCAGGCACAGATAGTTCGACCGGCCCTTGAGCATGGCGAACTGGGGGCGGCGGCGCAGCAGCGGGTGCAGGGCGTCCACCGTCCGCGGCAGGTCCCGCTCCACGAGCTGGCGCTGGAGCGCCAGGGTGGCCGTCGCGACGACGACCCGCTCCCCGTGGGCCAGCGCGGGCACCAGATAGCCGAGGGACTTGCCGGTGCCGGTGCCGGCCTGGACCAGCACGTGGGAACCGTCGTCGATCGCCTCGGCGACGGTCTCGGCCATGGTCACCTGGCCAGGGCGCTCCGTGCCTCCGACAGCGGCGACGGCGGCGTGCAGGAGCTCGGGGAGTGAGGGCTTCGTCATAGCCCGACCACCCTACGGTGCCCCACTGACAACGCCGTCCTCAAGGCTGATGGAGCGGGTTCGGCACGGTCCCGTGAACGGCGGCGTGCGGGCGCTCGGAGCGGTCGCGGTAGCCGTCGAGGTGGAGCCGGTTGCGGTTCAGGCACAGCCGGTCGATACGGGGAGTGAGCAGGTCGAACATCTCGTAGCGCTCCTTGAGCTCGGGAGCGCGGGCCTGGTGGCGCAGGATCTCGGCGCGGACGAGGGCCCAGAAGTCGGATTCGGTGACGCCCAGTTGTTCCTCGCACAGCGGCGCCAGATAGCGGAAAACGCCCACGAAGAGCCCGGCGTGAATGAACTGGGTCAGGAAGGCGGGGGGCTCGGTGAGCAGGATGTCGCGCACGGCGGGCGGCATGGAGTCGTGCTCCGGCACCCGCTTGGCGCTCACGTTCACGTCGTCTACGAAGTCCTTGACCGCGAGCCGTACGGGAACGTCACTGTCGTCGAAAACGACGATGGTGTTCTCGCCGTGGGGCGAGAACACCGTGCCGTACCGGTAGAGGAACTGCAGCAGGGGCGGCAGGAGCGCCCTGAACAGATGGTTCAGCCAGACGGTCGGCGTCAGGCCGGAGCGCTCGACGAGCTCGGCGACGAGGGCACGCCCCTGCGGGTCGGTGTGCAGCAGACAGGCGAGGGTGCGGGCGCGCTCCCCCGGCGCGAGGTAGCGCGTGAGGGGCTCGCGCCAGATGGCGCCCAGCAGCTCCTTGTATTGATAGGGAACTTCCGGCAACGAGTCGTATACGGGGTGCTCGACGGCTACGGAGGCGACCTCTCCGAGGAGGATGACGCGGCACTCGTCGCGCAGGAACGTGTCGGCATCACGCAAGGCGTGCACCCAGGAGGTGACGGCCGGGGCGGCGAGGGTGCGCTCCGTGGGCAGGCCGCGCCAGACGAGGGTGTTGAGGACCGACAGCGGCAGCTTGATGGTGTGCCGGTCGGGGCGCGTGGTGTTCAGGAATGTACGGATGGACTGTTGGGGCAGGCGCAGGTCCCCGTCGGTCGGCAGGGGGACGACCTTCCCGGAGGCGACGGACGGCGCGAAGAGGGGCAGCACGATGTCGTCCCACTGCCACGGGTGCACCGGCAGATAGAGGTACTCCTCCGGATCGAGTCCACGCGCGCGGAGCAGGGCGGCGTAGGACTCCCGTGTGCCGGGGGCGAGTTCGCGGGCGTAGAGCTTGTCGGAGGTGGCCAGGCCGGTCACACCGCGGTAGCGGGCGAGGCTGGTGTGGACCGCGATCCAGGGGATCGTCGTGCTGGTGCAGGCCTCGGGTGCCCAGTGCTGTGCGTCGGTCGCGGAGAAACCGATGCGGCCCTTGTTGAGGACGAGCCAGGGGTGGCCGGTCTGGTGCCCTTCGAGTTCCGCGTATCCGAGGTCGGCCAGCTGGGCCGCGCTCAGCGCCCCGTGGTCGAGGCGGGTGTCGGCGCTGAGGGTGACGGTCAGTTCGCGGATGAGGTGGCCGAGGGTGGCGCCGTCCAGGCCGAGGGTGCGGCGCGCTGCGGTCAGGAACCGCAGCGGGTCGGTCAGCGCCTCGGGCCGGTCGGCGCCTTCGGCGAGGGCCAGGCTGGCCGGGTCCACGCGCCAGCTGCCGTACGCCCCGCGCCGGGCGCGGAAGGTGAGGAAGGGGCGGGGCTGCTCGCCCGTGGGCGGTTCGTCGAGGTGGAGGCGGTATGCGCCCGAGTCCTCGTCCACGGGGACGGGCTCGATGATCTCCTCGTACGCGAACTCGCTGATGATCTTGGCGAGCAGGCGTCGGCCCGCCTGCTCCCAGCGGTCGTGTGTCAGCTCGGGCGGGTCGTAGAGCGCGGCGGGTTCCTGGGGTTTGTGTGGTCCTGAGGGATTCGGCACGGGGACTCCTCTGGGAGGGAACCGGATCGGGTCGGGCGGTGCAGGCGAGGTGAGCAGGTCGTGCTGAGCGGGTCAGAGCAGATCGTGCTGACGGGTCAGAGCAGATCGTGCTGACGGGTCAGAGCAGGTCGCGCAGGGCCCGGTCGCGGATCATGAGCGCCGCCCGCTTGTCGGGGAGGTCGATCTCGTCGGCGAAGCGGAAGCCCGCGCCGAGGAAGGCGGAGATGGAGGGGGTGTTGCGCAGGTCAGGTTCAGCCACGACACGTGCGCAGGAGGGGCGGTGGTCGAGTACGAGATCGGCGACGGCCCTGAGCAAGGTGGTGCCGAGCCCTCGGCCGCGGTCGGCGGCACCGCCGATCAGGAGGTGGATTCCGGTGTCGTGGGGGCGGGCCGGGTAGTGGCGTGCCAGCGGATCGAGATCGGCACGGTAGATCTCCCAATAGCTCATGGGGGTGCCTGCGAGGACGCCGAGGCACGGGACGCTGCGTCCGTCTCCGTCGCACTGGGCCCGTAGATGGGCGTCAGTTGCGGAGGGGGGTCCGGCGAGCTCCCAGAACGCGGCGACCGCTGGGTCGTTCATCCACCGGCTGATGAGCGTCAGGTCGTGTTCGGGGCGCACGGGGACGAGGTGGAAGGCGCCGGCGTCGGTGGCCGCCGGGCCCCAGGCCGCGATGTGGTCGAGGAGGTCCTCCGGTGTCGGGGTGCCCGCCCCGCCTGCCGTCGGGTGCGCGGCGCCGCGGGGGTCCGCTGCCGCGCGGGCCGGTCGCCCGCCGCTGTGGGGAGTCGGCGCGCCGAGTCCGTCGGGCTGCCGCAGGTCGAGGGTCTCTTCGAAGTCCGTCGCGCCCGCGGTGGCGGGCTCGGTTCCGGCGTCGGTGCTCGTGTCGGTGGGAGGCACGACGTCGCTCCTCTCGGCAGGGGGCGGGTTCAGTGGGGCCGGGTGCGGTCCTCAGGGGTGGGTCATGGCGGGCACGGGGCCGGGCGGCAGGCGAGGCGGAGGGTTCACATGTGGAGGGGGTTGGTGATGGTGACGTAGACGGATTGGGTGTCGACGGGCCCGACCAGCTCGTCGAGGCCGTGCAGCCGGGTCAGCAGGTTGGCCTTGCAGCGCAGCGTGGGTGAGTCGAGCAGCCGGGCGGGCAGGGGCGTGCGCAGTCGGCCGGGTCCTGAGGCCACGTCGGTGAGGAAGCGGCGGAAGGCGGCCAGCAACAGCCTTTCGTCGGCAAGGCGTTGGGACCCGAGGGCCCCGATCAGGCCGAGGACGTTGTTGATGCCGAGGTAGTAGGCGAAGCGTTCGTCGGTCACTTCGTCGGAGACGAAGGTGTCGCTGTGCTGCCCGATGCCGGGAAGCCGCTGCTCCAGCTCGGCGCGGCGGGACTCGCGGAAGTAGTAGCCCTGGTTGTCCCGGTAGCGCCCGCCCTTGGGCCAGCCGTCGGGGTCGAGCAGCAGCACCGTGTTCTGCTGGTGGGCTTCCAGGGCGACTCCTGCCTCGCTGTCCAGCCACAGCACGGGGCGGACGACGCTTTCGAGGTACCGCAGGAACCACTCGGCGGCGACGGCTCCGCGCGGTCGGCCGGTGCGCCCGGCGAGACGGGTGATGATCTCGGCGAGCCGGGAGCGCATCGGCGGCCGGTCCTGGTCTCCGCCCTGGCCCGTCGGCCGGGCCGAGACGAGGCCCGCGATGCAGGTGGCGTCGTCGGTGGGGCCGAAGGGGTTGTGCCGGATCATGACGTCGAGCCCGGCGACGGGGGTGCCGTCGGCCCCGGTGACGGCGAGCCAGGCGGGGTCGCGGATCACGTCGAAGCCGGGGTGGGCGGCCTGCCACTGTTCGCCGAGGCCGCTGCGCAGCAGGCGGTGGACCTCGACGCCGCGGTGGAGCTCCTTGTGGAGGTTCTCGCGACGGGAGTTGGTGATGCGCAGGCCCAGCGACAGCTTCAGCATGGCGGGGGCGCCGGAGCGGTAGAGGGTGCGTACGGAGGAGGTGGGCGACCAGGGCGTGCCGTGCGGGCCGCAGTCCTTGAGGAGCCCGGCGGCCAGGAGGTCGGCGGCTTCGGGGCGGTGCTTGAGTTCCCGCATCTGCCACGGATGTACGGGGAGCAGGGCGTGGCCGTCCGGCGGGGTCAGACCGGGCCCGGCCAGGCGGGTGGTGAGCTGCTCGGCCGGGACGGTGCGGCCTCTCTCGGTCCAGGCCGAGGCCGTGGCCAGGACGGAGTGATCGACCGCCAGCCAGTGCAGGGGGAAGGAGCCGCGCAGCTCAGGTGAGTAGAGCCGGGATTCGGTGCGGGAAAGACCCTCGCGGCTCTTCGGGGTCGGATGCAGGGGGTGACCCAGAAGGAGGGACTGTTCGGCGGCGAGGAAGAGATCAGGGGTGTCGTCCAGGTGGTCCCTGCGGTCGGCGAGGAAGTCGGCGGTACGGCGGACGGAGTCGGCGACGCGGGCGACGAGGTCGGCGCCGTCAGCGGAGTCCTGGGGCGCGGGCGTGGAGGCCCTCGGCGCGTCGGGGATCGCGGGTCCGCCCGCGGCTGAGGCCGGTCCGGAGGGCGCTCGGGCCGGGCCTGGTCCGGTCGCGTCCGGGGCCGGAAGGCCTGTCGGGGGCTGCCGGGTGGGCATGCGAGGGCTGGGCGGCTGGGCCGTGACGTCCGGGGTCGGTGCGGCGGCTGTGGCGCCCGGGGCCGACGCAGCGGCCGTGGCGTCCGGGGTCGGCGAGGCGGCTGTTGCGCCCGGGGTCGGCGAGGCGGCCTCGGATGCCTTGGCCTCCGGCAAGGGGACGGCCCGCTCAGCACGGTCGGCACGAGAGACACGAGAGGCACCGGAGGTCTCGGGTCCGGGCGCGCCGCCTGCCTCCGCGGAAGCGTTCTCGCGGCTCAGCAGAGCGGCGACCGTGACCGCGTCGACCGGCGGCGCGGAGTCGGGGCCGTCCTCCAGATAGGGGAGGCCGAAGCGGTGCCAGCCGGTCGGGGACCAGTAGTCGACGGGGACCAGCAGGGCGGTGGCGCTGGCGCGGAGGGGGATGCGGAGGGAGCCGTGGTCGGGCGCGGGGATGGCGTTCTCCCGCACCCAGCAGCGCAGCAGGTTCTCGACGGCGGCGGCCTGGGCGGCGATCTGCGGGTCGGGGTGGTCGAGGAGGTCGGCCGTGCTGTGCGACAGGCGCTTCGCCTCGTGGCTCCTGCCCTTCTGCTGGGGGACTGTGCCGGACTCCGCAGCCAGCGGGGATTGCGTGCCGCAGGCGCCTGAGGGATGCGGTTGGGGACGGCCGTCGGGTGCGGGGGTGGCGTTCAAGGGGCTTCCTTGCGTGGTGTCGGGCTCCGTGTGGCGACGGGCAGGGGCTGGGCTGGGACGAGGGGTCGGACACGGGGTGCTGTCGGCTGCCACGGAGCAGTCCGGTTCCGTCGTGGTCGACGGAGAAGGGAGGCGGTGGACAGGGGGACGGTGGCTACCTGTGCTGGGCGCGTGTCGCCGTGGCGAGCGCATCGGCGAGGCGATCGAGGACGGCGGTCGCCTGTTCGTCGGTGATGGTGAGGGGAGGCAGGAGGCGTACGACGCTGGAGTGGCGGCCGCCGAGTTCGACGATGAGGCCGCGGCGCAGGCACTCGCGCTGCACGGCGGCGGCGAGTTCGGGGGCCGGTGGGTGAGGGCGGGATTCCGGAAGGTCGTGCGCGGTGTCGCTCGGGCGCTGATGGGGATCGGCGGCTTCCCGCGACGCGGCCGAGTCGTACCGAGGGGGATGAGGGTGGGCACCTGCGGGACCGGGGCCCTCAGGGCGGGCATCCCCTTGGCGGGCGGCGGGGATGGTGCGTGCGGAGCCGGGGTGGGGGCCGTGCGCGGCGGATTCGGGGGCGGCTCCGGTGCGCCCGTCCGCTGCCGCGGGAGCCGGGTCGTCGTATCGGGACGTGCTCCTGGCCCGGTCGGCATCACCGTCGTTCAGGGCGGGTTGACGACCGCTCGGGTCGACCAGTTCCAGGCCGAGCATGAGCCCGCGGCCGCGCACGTCGCCGACGCAGGAGTGCTCATGGGCCAGGGAGCGCAACCCCGCGAGCATGCGGGTGCCGAGGTCGGCGGCGCGCTCGGCGAGGCGGTTCTCGCGGACGTGGGCCAGGGTCGCCGCGCCCGCGGCCATGGCGAGCTGGTTGCCCCGGAAGGTGCCCGCGTGGGCGCCGGGCGGCCAGACGTCGAGGTCGTCGCGGTAGACGACGACGGCGAGGGGCAGGCTGCCGCCGATGGCTTTGGAGAGGACGAGGACGTCGGGGGTGATGCCGCTGTGCTCGACGGCCCAGAAGGCGCCGGTCCTCCCGACGCCGGTCTGCACTTCGTCCGCGATGAGCGGAATGCCCCGTGCCGCCGTGATGTCGCGCATCCGGCGCATCCAGGCGTCGGGGGCGGGGAGCACACCGCCCTCCCCCTGGACGGGTTCGACGATCATCCCTGCCGGGGCGGGGACGCCGGACTTGGCGTCGTCCAGGACGCTCTCGGTCCAGCGGGCCGCGAGTTCGGCGCCGCGGGGGCCGCCGATGCCGAAGGGGCAGCGGTAGTCCTGCGGATAGGGCAGGCGCGCCACTCGTACGTCCCGCGCGCCGCCGGATGCTTCGAGCGCCCCCGCCGTCATGCCGTGATATGCGCCGGTGAAGGCGAGGAGCCCTTCGCGTCCGGTGGCGGCGCGCACCAGTTTCAGCGCCGCCTCCACCGCGTCCGTGCCCGCGGGACCGCAGAACTGGACGCGGGCGCGCTCGGCGAAGCCGCGCGGGAGGGTGCGGAACAGCTCGGTGGTGAAGGCGTCCTTGACCGGTGTGGCCAGGTCGAGGACGTGCAGGGGCGCGCCGGAGTCGAGCACCGCGCGGATGGCTTCGAGGACGACGGGGTGGTTGTGCCCGAGGGCGAGGGTGCCCGCGCCGGAGAGGCAGTCCAGATAGCGCTGCCCGTCGGCGCCCTCGATCGTCATCCCTCTCGCCCGGACGGGCACGATCGGCAGGGCGCGCGCGTAGGTGCGCGCGGCGGACTCGCGCGCCGATTGACGGCGCAGGATCCCTTCGTGCGCCGCGGACACCATCGCGGGGACAGGCTCGGTCACGGCCACGGCTTTCGTCCTCCCGCTGGGACTGGGCAGGTGCCCGTCGCATCCGGCCGGGTGCGGCGGGCGAGTTGACGCGGAGGATGAACGCGTGTGGCGTGTCCCCCGTACGTACCAACGACGGTGAGTGCGGGGGATCACGGGTCGACCGAAGATCCTTGCCGTGACGGAACCGTTGCTGTTCCGTCGGCCGTCCCCAACGGCACCGGCATAGTGTGGGGTGCCGTTCATCAGCACCAAGGCGTTCAGAACCCCTGAGCACCACGGTGTTCAGTGATGACCGGCGCTGCTGCGACAGGCGTACGGAACCCGTACGACATGGCGTACGACGCCATGATGTCCGGCGTTGAGAACAATTCGAAGCCCAGGGGGATTTTCACCATGCGACCCATACGTCCGCTCTTCACCGCTCGTCGTGAGGGGAGCGCGCGCGGCAAGACCTCCCCCGTGGCAGCCGCCGTCGTGCTCGGCGCGGCGCTCGTCCTGACGGCGACGGCCTGCGGTCCCGGCGACGACAAGGACGACTCGTCCGCGTCCCAGCCGGGCGGCAACGGCGACGGCGACGGCAAGATCCGGCTTCCCGGCGATCTCAAGGACCGGCTCAAGGAGCACGGCATCGACGTCGACAAGTGGAAGGACGGCGCCTGGCGGAACTGGGACAAGGACGACTGGCTGCGCGAGGCGGGCGACTTCGTCAACCCGATCATCGAGGGCCTGTGGGACCCGGACCGCATGCGCGACGCCGACAAGAACCCGGACCGGGGCGTCGACGACAACGACATCTCCGGTGACCAGGGCGTGACGGACCCGACCCCGAAGCCGGTCGAGGCGGCGTCCGTGAAGGCGCCGTACCACGACCAGGTCCCCGCGGCCGGGAAGCTGTTCTTCGACGGGCCCGAGGGTTCGATGGTCTGCTCGGCCACGGTCGTCAAGGACCCGAAGAACCCCGGCAAGTCGAACATGGTGTGGACCGCGGGCCACTGCGTCCACGCGGGCGCCAAGGGCGGCTGGTACCGGAACATCGCCTTCGTCCCCTCGTACAACGACGCGGGCAAGGCCACCGCGGACCTCCAGGGCGCGCCGAAGGAGGAAGTCGCTCCGTACGGCGTGTGGTGGGGCGACTGGGCGCAGACCTCGGACCAGTGGATCGAGCAGGGCGGCCCGACCGGCGGCAAGGGCGCTCCGTACGACTTCGCGGTCATCCATGTGACGCCGGAGAAGGGCAGCGAGGGCAAGTCCCTGGAGGAGGCGGTCGGCAGCGCGCTGCCGGTGGACTTCAACGCTCCGGCCGTGCCGGACATCAAGGACATGACGGCGACGGGCTATCCGGCGGCGCCGCCGTTCGACGGCCAGAAGCAGTTCCAGTGCGCGGACAAGCCGGGCCGGCTTTCGATCAGCGAGCCCGACCCGACGATGTACCGCATCGGCTGCACCATGACCGGCGGTTCGTCCGGCGGCGGCTGGGTCGCCGCGGGCAAGGACGGCAAGCCCGCCCTCGTGTCGAACACCTCGATCGGCCCGGTGACGGCCGGCTGGCTGGCCGGTCCGCGCCTGGGTGACGAGGCCAAGGGCATCTACGACGCGGTCAGCAAGAAGTTCGCGGGCTAGCGGCTCGCCGGTGCGCGCACGGCACGCGGTGGGTTCGCTCGTGAGGGCGAACCCACCGGCCAGGTGCGACGGCGCCGCTCCGGCTCCACGCGGGCACGGCCCGCACGCCGTACGAGCCCCGGTCCCCGCCGGGCCGCACGGAACCCGCACAGCGCACCCCGTGGGCCCCACGCCGCGCACCCCATGGGTCCACCCGGCGCACCCCATAGATCCGCTTTGTACGCGTACGCATCCGTACGTATGCGTACGCCGACGGGGGCGGCGAAACCTTCACGGGCTCGCCGCCGTTCGTCCCCAATCGCACAGGCATAGTGGGAGGCCACGTCGGCCCGGGCGGCGGATGCCGCGCCCACGCCTGACACGCACATGGCAAACACACGTTCCCACGGGGGTTACAGCTCCATGCGTTCCATTCGTGCGCCCTTCGCGCGCGGCCGCGGTCGCCGTACCGCGCTCGCCGTCACCGGGCTCGCCGCGGCCCTGGCGCTCACCGCCACGGCCTGCGGGCCGGGCGACGACAAGGCCGACTCCGGTACCTCGCAGGGTGCCGACAAGGGGTCCGACTCGGGCGGCGGCGGGCTGCCCGCCGACCTCACCGACCGGCTCAAGGAGCACGGCATCGATCCGGACAAGTGGAAGGACGGCGCCTGGAAGGACTGGAGCAAGGACGACTGGCTGCGCGAGGCCAAGGACTTCGTCAACCCGGTCATAGAGGACCTCTGGAAGCCCGAGCGCATGCGCAAGGCCAAGGACCCGAACAAGACGATCGCGGCGAAGGACGCGGCCGCCGACCAGGGCGCGACCGACCCGGAGCCCGAGCCGGTCGAGGCCGAGCCCGAGAAGACGCCGTACCACGAGCACGCCGCGCCCGTCGGCAAGATCTTCTTCGACTCCCCCGAGGGCTCGATGGTCTGCTCGGGCACGGTCGTGAAGGACCCGCGCAACCCGGGCAGGTCCAACCTCGTGTGGACCGCGGGCCACTGCGTGCACGCGGGCTCGAAGGGCGGCTGGTACCGCAACATCACCTTCGTGCCCGCCTACAACGACCTGGGCAAGTCCGAGGCCGAGCTGAGCAACGCCGCCCCGCAGGAGGTCTCCCCGTACGGCCAGTGGTGGGCGGACTGGGTGTCGACCTCCGGTGAGTGGATCGACCAGGGCGCCGCGTCGGGCGGCGCCGGTGCGCCGTACGACTACGCCGTGCTGCACGTGAAGCCGCAGCAGGGCAGCAAGTCCCTGGAGGAGACGGTCGGCAACGGCCTGGATGTCGACTTCTCGACCCCGTCCGCGCAGAGCGTGGGCTCGATGGGCGCCTGGGGCTACCCGGCCGCGCCGCCGTTCAACGGCCTGACCATGCACAAGTGCATCGGCAAGCCGGGGCGTCTGTCGCTGGACCCGGCGCAGCCGACGATGTACCGCATCGGCTGCACGATGACCGGTGGTTCGTCGGGCGGCGGCTGGTTCCGCCGGGCGAGCGACGGCGAGACCAAGCTCGTGTCCAACACCTCGATCGGCCCGGCGGAGAACACCTGGCTGGCCGGCCCGCAGCTGGGCCCCGGTGCCAAGCAGATCTTCGACATGATGAGCGAGAAGTACGGGGCGCAGTAGGCCCTGGCCGATCGCTGCCGGGCCCTGCCCTTTCACGCCAGGGCCCGGAGGCTTCACGACAGGCCTGGAGCCGCCCGGCATGGCCGAGGCCCCGCCCCTCGGAAGGGGGCGGGGCCTCCGCCGTGTGCGTGCGCGACGCGGGCGTCAGTGCGCCGCAGGGACGAACGGCGCCAGCTCCGCCGCGAGCTCCTCGTGCACCCGGGCCTTGAGCAGCGTGCCGTCGGCGGTGTGCTCCTCGGAGAGCACCTCTCCGTCGGCGTGCGTGCGGGCGACGAGCTTGCCGTGGGTGTACGGCACGAGGGCCTCGATCTCGACCTCGGGCCGCGGCAGCTCGGCGTCGATGAGCCCGAGCAGCTCCTCGATGCCCGCGCCCGTGCGCGCGGAGACCGCGATCGCGTGCCGCTGCGTGCGCAGCAGCCGCTGGATGGTCAGCGGATCGGCGGCGTCCGCCTTGTTGATCACCACGATCTCGGGGACGTCCACCGCGCCGACCTCGCGGATCACCTCGCGCACGGCGGCGAGCTGCTCCTCGGGGGCGGGGTGCGAGCCGTCGACCACGTGCAGGATCAGGTCGGACTCGCCGACCTCCTCCATCGTGGAGCGGAACGCCTCCACCAGGTGGTGCGGCAGGTGCCGGACGAATCCGACGGTGTCCGCCAGGGTGTACAGGCGGCCGCTCGGCGTCTCGGCCCTGCGGACGGTGGGGTCGAGGGTGGCGAACAGCGCGTTCTCCACCAGGACGCCCGCGCCCGTGAGGCGGTTGAGCAGCGAGGACTTGCCCGCGTTCGTATAACCGGCGATGGCGACCGAGGGGACCTTGTTGCGCTTGCGCTCCTGGCGCTTGATCTCGCGGCCCGTCTTCATCTCCGCGATCTCCCGGCGCATCTTCGCCATCTTCTCGCGGATCCGTCGCCGGTCCGTCTCGATCTTAGTCTCACCGGGGCCACGGGTGGCGAGGCCGCCGCCCTTGCCGCCGCCCATCTGCCGGGACAGCGACTGACCCCAGCCGCGGAGCCTCGGCAGCATGTACTGCATCTGGGCCAGGGCGACCTGGGCCTTGCCCTCTCGGGACTTGGCGTGCTGGGCGAAGATGTCGAGGATCAGGGCGGTCCTGTCGATCACCTTGACCTTGACGACGTCCTCGAGGTGGATCAGCTGGCCGGGGCTCAGCTCACCGTCGCACACGACCGTGTCCGCGCCGGTCTCGAGCACGATGTCCCGCAGCTCCAGGGCCTTGCCGGAGCCGATGTACGTGGCCGGGTCCGGCTTGTCGCGGCGCTGCACGACGCCGTCGAGCACGAGGGCGCCCGCCGTCTCCGCGAGGGCCGCCAGCTCGGCGAGGGAGTTCTCCGCGTCCTGAACCGTCCCGGAGGTCCAGACGCCGACGAGGACGACGCGCTCCAGGCGGAGCTGTCGGTACTCGACTTCGGTGACGTCCTCGAGCTCGGTGGAGAGGCCCGCGACGCGGCGCAGGGCCGCCCGCTCGGCACGGTCGAACTGCTCGCCGTCCCGCGCTCCGTCGATCTCGTGGCTCCAGGCGACGTCCTCTTCCATCAGGGCATCGGCCCGAAGACCTTCGGGGTAGTTCTGCACGAAGCTCTGTGCGTCCTGGGAAAAGGAAGAAGAGGAGGTCATTGGGTCCTTTACGTCGATGGGAATCCGATGCGGGACGCCTTGGGGACGTCTTCCGTCCCCTGCCGCACCCCAGGTGCGGCAGCGCCTCGCCAGCGACGGCGCCACCCGTCACATCCGACAACGCACACGACCGCCCCGGGATTCCCCGGACCGGACGGAATCGCCCCTGAGATCTCCCCGAGGGGATGTCCCGGACGGGCCGCGCCGTCGACCTGAAGATGGTTGCACGGGACGGCCCGTCTCGTCACCTGGGTTATTGCCAGGTCCGTCACCTGGCGAAACGCCGTTCCGCCAGGTGAGCGGAACCGTGATCAGCGGTGGGCGTGCCCGGCGGCACCCGGGCCGCCGCCCGCCCGGCCCGTCTGCTTCTTGCCCGGGGCCTCCGACCTCCAGTCCGGGTGGCCCGGCATCGGCGGCGTCTTGGTGCCGTACAGCCAGGCGGCGAAGAACTCGCGCAGGTCCCGGCCCGAGACGTGGGAGGCCAGGCGCGTGAAGTCGGCCGTGGTCGCGGTGCCGTCGCGGTGGGCGCGCACCCACGCGCGCTCCACGCTCTCGAAGGCGGGCCGTCCGATCTCCTGTCGCAGCGCGTAGAGCACCAGCGCGCTGCCGTCGTACACGACGGGCCGGAAGAGGCTGATCTTCTCCCCGGGCTTGGGCGCCTTGGGGGCGGCGGGCGGGCCGCCCGCGGCACGCCACTGGTCCGAGTACCGGTAGGCCTCGCGCATGCGCGTGCGCAGCTTGTGCCCGGACTTCTCCTCGCCGTAGAGGGCCTCGTACCAGGTGGCGTGTCCTTCGTTGAGCCACAGGTCGGACCAGGTGCGCGGGCTGACGCTGTCGCCGAACCACTGGTGCGCCAGCTCGTGGACCATGATCGTGTCCACGTACCACTCCGGGAACTCGGGCCGCGTGAACAGCTGCTTCTCGAAGAGCGAGAGCGTCTGCGTCTCCAGTGCGAAGCCGGTCTGGGCGTCGGCGACCAGCAAGCCGTAGTTCTCGAAGGGGTAGCGGCCGACCTTGCCCTCCATCCACGCGACCTGGCCGGGCGTCTTCTTGAGCCACCGCTCCAGCTTCTTGTGGCCCTTGGTCGGCACGACGTCCCGTACGGGGAGGCCGCGCGGGCCGGTGCGGTGCAGCACCGTGGAGCGACCGATGGAGACCTGCGCCAGCTCGGTGGCCATGGGGTGTTCGGTGCGGTACGCCCACGTGGTGGTGGCCCCGGCGCGCGTCGTGGCCAGCGGCACGCCGTTGGCGACGGCCGTGAGCGCCTTGGGGGCGCTGACCCGGAAGGTGAAGCGGGCCTTGTCGGCCGGGTGGTCGTTGCAGGGGAAGACGCGGTGTGCGGCGTCGGCCTGGTTGGCCATGGCCAGGCCGTCGGCGGTGCGCACCCAGCCGCCCTCCTCCTTGCCGCCGACCGGGTGGCTGGTGTGGCGGACGGTGACCTGCATGCGCTGACCGCGCTCCACGCGCGCGTGGGGGGTGACGACGAGGTCTTCACCGCTGGTGTCGAAGGTGGCGGGCGCGCCGTTGACGTCGACGGAACGCACCTCGCCCTGCGAGAAGTCGAGGTTGATCCGCTCCAGCGGGGCGGTCGCGCGGGCGTCGATCTTCGTGACCGTGTCGAGCGGCTTGGCGTTGTCCCCGCCGTACGTGAAGGCGATGTCGTACTCCAGGACGTCGTATCCCGGGTTGCCGAGGTGCGGGAAGAGCCGGTCGCCGATGCCGAGCGGGGCGGCGGGCTGCGGGACGCTCGCGGCGAGCAGGGCGGCGGAGGCGGCGGTCGCGAGGAGGGCGATGGCGACGCGCACGGTCTTGGGCCGCGCGGCCGTGGTCCTCGTGGCCCGGGGGCGTGGGGTGAGCAGCATGAACTACCGCTATCAGCGCCTGCCTTCCGTGCCGTGATGACGCGCGCCGGGCCACTCGAACGTGTCGGGGCGGGGGTGGCCGGATGCCTCAGCGGCACGGCCGGGTGAGCGGATCGGAGCCTGCTGGGGCGCGGCAGCACCGGTGGGGGCGCGGCGGGACCGGTGGGCGCCCCTCACTGCTCCAAGGCGTCGCCGCGGCTCTTCCGGGACGTCGCGGCGGTCCTCCTCAGGACGTCACCACGATCCTTCTCAGGACGTCGCCGCGGCCCGGTGCTGCGCCCTGCTCACGTCGTACACCCCGGGGACGTTCCGCATCGCGCGCATCAGGTCGGGCAGGTGGGCGGCGTCCGGGAGCTGGAGGGTGTACGTGTGGCGGACGCGCTGCTGGCTGGGCGGCTCCACGGTCGCCGAGACGATGGCGGCGCCTTCCAGGGCGATGGCTTCGGTGAGGTCGGCGAGGAGGTGCGGCCTGCCGAACGACTCGGCGATGAGCGTGACCCGGCACTCGGCGCTGTCCCCCCAGCGCACGCCCACCTCCGGGCGCCCCACGCCCTTCATGCGCGCCACCGCCGGACAGCTGACGCGGTGGACGGTGACGACGCCGCCGCGTACCGCGAATCCCGTGATCTCGTCGGGCGGTACGGGCGTACAGCAGCCCGCGAGGCGCACGGTGGCGCCCTCCCGGTCGACCACGACGTTCGCGGCGGCCGGGCGCAGGGCCGCCGCCACCGGTGGCCGTGGGGCCGCCGCGGGGACGGTCGCGGGCGGCGGGGGCGCCAGCGCGGGCTGGCCCGCGGCCGGGGTCGGGTGGGAGGCGAGCCAGCGCCGGATGGCGATCCGTGCGGCGGGGGTGCGGGCGTGGTCGAGCCATTCGCGCGAGGGCCCCGACGTGGGGTCCTGGCCCATGAGGAGCTGCACCGAGTCGCCGTCCCGCAGGACCGTGCTGAGCGTCGCGAGGCGGCCGTTCACGCGCGCCCCGATGCAGGCGTGGGCGTCCTCGCCGTACTGGGCGTAGGCGGCGTCGACGCAGCTGGCGCCCGCGGGCAGCCCGAGCGTGCCGCCGTCGGGGCGGAAGACGGCGATCTCGCGGTCCTGGGCGAGGTCCTCGCGCAGCGTGGACCAGAACGTGTCGGAGTCGGGCGCGGCCTGCTGCCATTCGAGGAGGCGCGAGAGCCAGCCGGGCCGGGTGGGGTCGGCGCGCTCGCCGTCGGCGGGCTGCTCCTCCACGGGGGGCGCGTACGGGCTGCGCAGGGCGACGACGCCCGCCTCGGCGACGCGGTGCATCTTGTGGGTGCGGATGAGGACTTCGGCGACCTCGCCGTCCGGGCGCGCGACGGCCGTGTGCAACGACTGGTAGAGGTTGAACTTCGGTACGGCGATGAAGTCCTTGAACTCCGCGACGACCGGGGTGAAGCAGGTGTGCAGCTCGCCGAGCACCCCGTAGCAGTCGGCGTCCTCACCGACGAGGACGAGAAGGCGCCCGAAGTCGGCGGGGCGCAAGCCGCCGCGTTTGCGGTGCACGCGGTGCACGGAGACGAAGTGGCGCGGCCTGATGAGCACTTCGGCCGCGATCCCGGCCTCGCGCAGCACGCCGCGCACCTCTTCGGCGATGTCCGCGAGGGGGTCGGGGCCGTCGGCGTTCTTCGCCGCGATGAGGCCTTCGACCGCGGCGTACTCCTCGGGGTGGAGGATCGCGAAGACGAGGTCCTCCAGCTCGGTCTTGAGGGCCTGTACGCCGAGCCGCTCGGCGAGCGGGATGAGCACGTCGCGGGTGACCTTGGCGATGCGCGCCTGCTTCTCGGGGCGCATCACGCCGAGGGTGCGCATGTTGTGCAGGCGGTCGGCGAGTTTGATCGACATCACGCGGACGTCGTTGCCGGTGGCGACGAGCATCTTGCGGAAGGTCTCGGGCTCGGCGGCCGCTCCGTAGTCGACCTTTTCCAGTTTGGTGACGCCGTCGACCAGATAGCACACGTCCTCGCCGAACTCGGCGCGCACCTGATCGAGCGTCACATCTGTGTCCTCGACCGTGTCGTGGAGCAGGGACGCGGTCAGGGTGGTCGTCTCGGCGCCCAGTTGGGCGAGGATCAGGGTGACGGCGAGCGGGTGGGTGATGTACGGCTCGCCGCTCTTGCGCGTCTGGCCGCGGTGCGAGGACTCCGCGAGGACGTAGGCGCGGCGCAGCGGCTCCAGGTCGGCGTCCGGGTGGTGGCTGCGGTGGGCCTCGGCGACGTGGCTGATCGCGTCCGGGACGCGGCCGCGCGCGGCGGTGCCGAGGAGCGCGGCCCGGCCGAGTCTGCGCAGGTCGAGCCGGGGGCGGGCGCGGCGCCGCTGGCCCGTGGATCCCGCTGTCGCCGGGATCGGGCCCGAGGGCGTCGCGGGGCCGGGCGTCGCGGGATTCGTGGCCTCCGCACTCATGGGCACCTCCGGCAGCTCCGACCGGCGGTGAACGAACGGCAGCCTGCTCCGTCCGGGCCGGTGCTTGATGCTACCGAGCCCATCACGCGGTGCTGACCCGCTCTCGCCGAGCGTGAAACGGATCACCCATTCGAGCGACAGTTCTGTGGAGTGCTGTTTCGAGTGATGATTCGACTGGGACGAGTACTGATTCGACACGGAGGAGCGCCATCGTGACGGGGCAGGCCCCCGTTTCGACTGTTTCACCCGCCGTACGGGCGCCCGGCGGCACCCGGGGCCGTTGCGCGGGGTGGGTGCGGCCACGTGGCGCAGAGGCGGCGCCCTGACGCTCCGGCCGCGGGCCGGAAGGCCGGGCGCTCGGCTCCCTCACCGCCCTCGGGCAGGCGGCACCAGGGCCCCGGGGAGAGCCCCGTCGCCCCGCGCGCGGCAGGCCCGGCGCTCCCCCGGGGCGGTCAACGGCCCGCCCCTCGCGTCACCCTCGGCTCGTGACCGCGGCCAGCCACTCCGGGGCGATCTCGCCTTCGGCGACGATCACGGCGGGGCCCGTCATCTCGATCTCGCCGTCGGGCCGCTCGGTGATCACCAGGGTGCCGCCGAGCACGTCGACGGTGTACGTCACCGGGGCGCCGGTCGCCGCGGGGTCCAGGCCGTCCCTGCGGGCGGCGGCGACGGCGACGGCGCACGCGCCCGTGCCGCACGAGCGGGTCTCGCCGACGCCGCGCTCGTGCACGCGCATGGCGACGTGGCGGGGGGCGCGGTCGACCACGAACTCCACGTTCACCCCGTCCGGGTACGCGGTGGCCGGGGCGAAGGGCGGCGGCTCGTAGAGGTTGCCCGCGTGCGCCAGGTCGGCGACGAAGGCGACGGCGTGGGGGTTGCCCATGTTCACGTTGCGCGCGGGCCAGTGGCGGTCGGCCACGGACACCGTGACGTCGCCTTCGGGGAGCACGGCCTTGCCCATGGCGACGGTGACGTCCCCGTCCGGGCCGCCGGGGGTCGCGGGCTTGGCGATGTGCACGCGCTTCACGCCGCCGCGGGTGGCCACGGCCAGGTCGCCCTCGGTGACGAGTCCCGCGCGCTGGAGGTAGCGCGCGAACACGCGCACGCCGTTGCCGCACATCTCGACGATCGAGCCGTCCGCGTTGCGGTAGTCCATGAACCATTCGGCCTCGTCGGCCAGATGCCGCGCGTCCGGGTGCGCGGCGGAGCGCACGACGTGCAACAGGCCGTCGCCGCCGATGCCCGCGCGCCGGTCGCACAGGGCCGCCACGGCGGCCGGGGACAGCTCGATGGTGTTGTCGGCGTCGGGGACGATCACGAAGTCGTTCTCGGTCCCGTGCCCCTTGAGGAAGGCGATCGGCGTGCTCATTCCTCGATCGTACGGGGTGGGTACGACACCGCCGGAGGAGCGGCCCCGCGCGGGCTTCCGGCTCAGCGGAGCCGGGCCACCCGCCACACCGCGAGGACGGCGGCGGTGGCGACGACCAGGGTGTACGCGCCGACCACCCGCCAGTCCGGGCGCCGCCCCGAGCCGCGCTCCGGCAGGCCCGGCCAGGTGTAGCCGACGCGGCGGGCGGCCATCATGCCCCAGCCCGCCGCGCAGCAGCTGATGAGCAGCCCGAGCATCGCGACCACGGCACCGCCGTCGCCGAACTCGAAGGCCAGCGGGAAGGCGAACATCAGGGAGCCGACGGCGGCGAGGATCACGATCGGCGCGAGCTGCCAGATGCGCAGCCGACGCTGGGGGCGCAGTTCGACCTCGACCTCGGGCTCCGCGGCGAGCTCCGCCTCGGAGGGGCCGTCGTCGGTCACGCCGCTCACGGTCACGTCCTGGCTGTCCGGGCCGTCCGGGCTGAGCCGCGCTCCGTCCGGAGCGGTGTGCCGCTCGCCGTCATGTGCGGTGTCACGAGGGCCGGCCTCCATCGCCACGCGCCCTCCCACTTCGGACTCCACTGGTCGATCGATGGTCGATGATGGCACGGCGTCAGGTGCCGCGATGACCGGCGGAGCGTCCCGATGCCATCACGTGATCAGGCTGTGACCGCTCGTTCGACCAACGCCGCTGCTCGCCCGGGGAGTTCCCCGCGGTCGACGGCGGCTCCGCTGAGCCAGTGCACCCGGGGATCACGGCGGAACCACGAGTCCTGACGGCGCGCGAAACGCTTGGTAGCGCGTACGGTTTCGGCGCGCGCCTCTTCCTCGGTGCACTCCCCCGCGAGCGCCGCGAGGATCTGCTGATAGCCGAGCGCGCGGGACGCCGTGCGCCCCTCCCTGAGTCCCTGCGCCTCCAGCGCGCGCACCTCGTCGACGAGCCCCTCCTCCCACATGCGGTCCACGCGTACGGTGATGCGTTCGTCCAGCTCGGGGCGGCCCACGTCGACGCCGATCTGCACGGTGTCGTACACGGACTCGTGACTGGGCAGGTTGGCGGTGAAGGGCTTCCCCGTGATCTCGATGACCTCCAGGGCGCGGACGATACGGCGGCCGTTGCCGGGCAGGATCGCTCGGGCCGCTCCGGGGTCGGCGGCGGCGAGCCGGGCGTGCAGCGCGCCGGGGCCGTGCAGCTCCAGCTCGTCCTCCAGGCGGGCGCGCACGACGGGATCGGTGCCGGGGAAGTCCAGCTGGTCCACGGCCCCCCTGACGTACAGGCCCGAGCCGCCGACGAGGATCGGCCAGCGGCCCTCGGCGAGCAGCCGGTCGATCTCGGCGCGCGCCAGCTTCTGGTACTCGGCGACGCTCGCGGCCTCGGTGACGTCCCAGATGTCCAGGAGGTGATGCGGGACGCCGGCGCGCTCGGCCTGCGTCAGCTTGGCGGTACCGATGTCCATCCCTCGGTACAGCTGCATCGAGTCGGCGTTGACGACTTCGCCGCCGAGGCGCTGCGCCAGGAAGACTCCCAGATCGGACTTTCCGGCCGCGGTGGGCCCGACGACGGCGATGACCCGCGGGGCGGGGGCTGCACTACTCACCGCCCCAGTCTCGCAAATCACGCCGCGACTGCCCGAACGAGCTACGTGACGGCACGGCTGCGGGTTCGTTGCCTGTTGCGAGGTCCCGGCCGCCGGTTTCGAGGCCGGTAACCCGGGCGACGCAATCGGACGCACCGGGTGACGCGGGATTTCGCCCACACGAGTAACGTATGGAGTAGTTATGGGTGTTTTTTCACGTTTCCGCCGCAAGAAGTCCGAGGCATCGACTGAGGAGGCTGCGGCGGCGACGCTCACGGCGGAGCCGGAGGGCGCCGCTGAGTCTTCCGATGCCACGGAGACCGCCGAGGCCGAGGCGGCCGCCGCGGACGATGCCACGGGCGAGGCGAAGGCCGAGGCCGAGGACGGCAAGGACGATACGGGCGACAAGGCGGAGGCCGCCGAGGCGGCCGCCGCGGAGAACGTGGAGATCCCCAAGCAGCAGTCCGCCCAGGAAGCGGCCGACAACGAGGCCGGTGAGGGCGCCCGCAAGTGACTCCCGGTGAGGCAAGGTGAACCGATGGGCTTCCTGCAGAATCTGAAAGCCAAGCTCGCCCCCGCGAAGGACAAGGTCTCCGGCCTCGCGCAGCAGCACGGGGACAAGATCGACCAGGGCCTGGACAAGGCCGCGAAGGTGGTCGACAGCAGGACCAAGGGCAAGTACAGCGACAAGATCCAGACGGGGACGGGCAAGGCGAAGGACGCCCTGGATCGCCTCGCCGGGAGCCACGACGGCAAGGGCACGGGGGACGGCACCACTCCCCCGTCGTCGCCGTCACCCCCGTCGGCCTCCTGAACACACCGACGGACGGCCGTGAAGCGCGCTCAGCTTCACGGCCGTCGGCGTGTGCGGAGGGGCGCCTTCGAGGTGTCCGCCGGGGCCGTCACGGGCTCACCGAAGCCGTCAGGTGCCCGCCAGAGCCAGGTGGGCCCGCCGAAGCCGTCGGCGGGCCACCGGGGCCGCTCAGGCCCGCTAGGGCTCTTGGCGACCCCTCGAAGGCCGCTCACGGCCCACCAGGGCGCTGGCGGCCCATGGGCGCCGCGCCCTCAGCGCGGCTCGTGGACAGGCCGCCGCCAGGCCCGCCTAGGACCAGGCCGCCACCAGATAGCCCACCCCGTAGGGCGCGTCGTCGAAGAGCAGGGCTCCGCGCAGGCCCGCGCCCTCGGCGGCGCCCGCGAGCACCTGCCAGGGGGCGCGGCCGGCGGCCTTCAGCTCGTACGCCAGCTCGGCGTCCAGGGACTTGAGCGCCGCCACGTCCGCTGCGCCCAGGGCCTCGGCGACGCGTACGTCGAAGCCCTCCGCCCGGTCGTCGAGATAGCCGGGTGCCTTCAGCGTGCGGCAGGCGCTGGCGTCGCCCATGACCAGCAGTGCCACCCGGTCGGCGCGGGCGGCGATTCCTTCCCCGCTCCGGATGCACCGCTCGGGCTCGAGCGGTTCCCCCACGCCGAGGCCCTCCACGGGCGCGGCCGACCACTTCGTGCGGCCGAGCAGCCACGCGCCGACGGCCAGGGAGGTCGGGAGTTCCCGCTCCGGCTCCGGGGCGCCCTGCTCGGGGGACGCTTCGCCCAGCGTGACGTCGAGGTCGACACCGAAGCCGCGGAACGATCCGCGGGCGCCTTGCGCATGAGGGCCACGGCCGCTCCGGTCGGCGGGGCCGACGACCACCAGGAGGTCCGGCCGGGAGGCGGCGAGGACGGCGATCGCGTCCGAGCAGGCCGCACGCGCGGCGTCCAGCTCGGGCGCGGCGCCCGCGGCGACCTCGGGCACGAGCAGCGGCGGGCAGGGGCAGACGGCAGCGGCGACAAGCATGATCCGCAGCGTAACGCTCACCACGGACAGCGGGGAGGGCGACCGCCGGGGCGCGGCCGACACAGTGCCCGTCGACGAGTGTCACTGTCGACAGGGCACGCGGTCCCGGTAACGCGGTCCCGACAAGGAGACGGGACAGGCGGTGGCGGCGGGGCGGGAGGCGGAACGCGCCAGGTGCCCGCGCGGGGCACCCGGCCGCGAACGGTCAGTCGAGGCTGCAGCCGCCGCCCGTGGCCACCGGCAGGGGCTCCGGGACGCCGACCTTGGGGAGGCCGAGCAGGACACCGGCCGGCTTCGCGGCCTCGGCGGTGTTGCGCTTCTCCCAGGCGTCGCCCGCGCGCGTGCGGCGCACGTCGAGCACGGGGCCCTCGGCGAGCAGGTGGTGCGGCGCCGCGTACGTCACCTCGACGGTCACCACGTCGCCGGGGCGCACCTCGGTGTCCGGCTTGGTGAAGTGGACCAGGCGGTTGTCGGGGGCGCGGCCGGACAGGCGGTGCGTGGCGCCGTCCTTGCGGCCCTCGCCCTCGGCGACCATGAGGTCCAGGGTGCGGCCGACCTGCTTCTTGTTCTCCTCCCAGGAGATCTCCTCCTGGAGGGCCACCAGGCGCTCGTAGCGCGCCTGCACGACCTCCTTGGGGATCTGGCCGTCCATCTCGGCGGCGGGGGTGCCGGGCCGCTTGGAGTACTGGAAGGTGAAGGCCTGGGCGAAGCGGGCCTCGCGGACCACGTGCAGGGTCTGCTCGAAGTCCTCCTCGGTCTCCCCGGGGAAGCCCACGATGATGTCCGTGGTGATGGCCGCGTGCGGGATGGCGGCGCGGACCTTCTCGATGATGCCCAGGTAGCGCTCCTGCCGGTAGGAGCGGCGCATGGCCTTCAGGACGGGGTCCGAGCCGGACTGCAGCGGCATGTGCAGCTGGGGCATCACGTTCGGCGTCTCGGCCATCGCGGCGATCACGTCGTCCGTGAAGTCGCGCGGGTGCGGCGAGGTGAAGCGGACCCGCTCCAGGCCCTCGATCGCGCCGCAGGCGCGCAGGAGCTTGCTGAAGGCCTCGCGGTCGCCGATGTCGGAGCCGTACGCGTTGACGTTCTGACCGAGGAGGGTGATCTCGGAGACGCCCTCGGCGACGAGGGCCTCGATCTCGGCGAGGATGTCGCCGGTCCTGCGGTCCTTCTCCTTGCCGCGCAGGGCGGGCACGATGCAGAACGTGCAGGTGTTGTTGCAGCCGACGGAGATCGACACCCAGGCCGCGTACGCGCTCTCGCGGCGCGTGGGCAGCGTCGAGGGGAACGCCTCCAGGGACTCGGCGATCTCGATCTGCGCCTCTTCCTGGACGCGGGCGCGCTCCAGGAGGACCGGCAGCTTGCCGATGTTGTGCGTCCCGAAGACGACGTCGACCCAGGGGGCCTTCTTGACGATGGTGTCCCGGTCCTTCTGCGCCAGGCAGCCGCCGACGGCGATCTGCATGCCGGGGCGCGAGGCCTTCCTCGGGGCGAGGCGGCCGAGGTTGCCGTACAGGCGGTTGTCGGCGTTCTCACGCACCGCGCACGTGTTGAAGACCACCACGTCGGCGTCGCCGTCGGAGCCCTCGGGGGCGCGCACGTATCCCGCGCCCTCCAGGAGCCCGGAGAGGCGCTCGGAGTCGTGGACGTTCATCTGGCACCCGTAGGTGCGCACCTCGTAGGTCTTCAATCCGTCCACTGCTCCACCAGCCACGTCGTCACCGCTCACCCGTCCAGGGTAAAGGCTTGGATCAGTACACCGTGCGGAGCGGCCCGGCGGCCCGGGCCCGGCGGGGACAGCCCCTCGGGGCGGCGCCCTCGCGGCCGGGCCGGGCGCCCCCTTGCGGCGGTCCGGTCCTGGGCACCCAACTCGCCCCGCTAGATTGCGTGTTGGCAACCGCACCGGCCCACCCCTCGCGCCAGGAGGCGATCACGTGACCGGGAACCCTTCCCCTGAGGTTCCGCCAAGCGCCCCGGAACCGTCCCCCAAGGAGGCCGCCGACGCCGTACGGAGCCGGATCAACACCGCGCAGCCGCACACGGCGCGGATCTGGAACTACTGGCTCGGCGGCAAGGACAACTACGCGGTCGACCGGGAGGCGGGCGACCGCATCCGCGAGCTGCACCCCGGGATCGGTGACTACGCGCGCGCGGACCGGCTGTTCCTGGGCCGCGCGGTGCGCCACCTGGTGACCGACCTCGGGGTGCGCCAGTTCCTCGACGTCGGCACCGGCCTGCCGACGGCAGACAACACGCACGAGGTGGCCCAGCGGATCGCCCCGGAGTCACGCATCGTCTACGTAGACAACGATCCGTTGGTCCTCACGCACGCGCGTGCCCTGCTGACCAGCTCCCCTGAGGGGCGCACCGACTACTTGGACGCCGACATGAGGGACGTCGAGAGCGTCCTGAAGCACGCGGCGCGGACTCTGGACTTCAGTGAGCCGGTCGCACTGATGCTCCTGGGGGTCGTGATTTTCATCGACGACGACGAGGAGGCCTACGGTCTCGTACACCGCCTCATGGACGCCCTGCCCGCCGGGAGCCATCTGGTCCTTTCGCACACGATCACCAGCCCGGCGATGCCGGACGTGGACGCGGCGGTGGCCTTCTGGAACGAGCACGGCACTCCGAAGCTGACGCAGCGCACGCCCGACCGGGTCGCGCGGTTCTTCGAGGGCCTCGACCTGCTGGAGCCCGGCGTGGTCTCGTGCTCGCGCTGGCGCCCGGATGGAACCGGCGGCGATCCGGCGGCGCTGCCGGACGAGGTGGCCATGTACGCGGGCGTGGCCCGCAAGGGCTGAGCCGCACGCGCAACGGGCCCCTGCGCGGCCCGTCAGGGCAGCGGGGCCCAGACCGTGCGCCCCCGGGAGTCCCGTTCCGCCCTGCCGAAGACCACGTCGGCGAAGTGGACGCCGAAGCCCAGCGTGCCGGACTCGGTCAGCTCGCCCACGAGCCAGTGGCGGTACTCGGCCGCGACGCCGGGGTCGTGGTCGACGGCCGCCGACCACTCCGGGTGGGTGACCTGCACCGGCGAGTGCAGGGCGTCGCCGAAGGCCAGGAGCCGCTGCCCGCCCGAGGTGATCTCGAAGGTCACGTGCCCCACCGTGTGGCCCGGCCGCACGAGGGCGCGTACGCCGGGGAAGACCTCCTCGCCGTCCGTGAGCGTGCGCACCTTGGGCGCGAGGACGGCCAGGACCTCCTCGGTCGCGCCGTGGCTCGCGGCGAGGTGGCGCTGGTCCCACTCGGGCTTCGCGACGAGGTAGGCGGCCCGCGTGAAGGCGGGCTCGGCGCTGCCCGGGGCCGGGTTCCAGGCCCACCCGAGGTGGTCGCCGTGCAGATGCGTGAAGGCGACCGCCTCGATCGTGCCGGGGGCGCGGCCCAGCTCGTCGAGGCTGTCGAGGAGCCGGCCGCTGCGCAGGGCGCCTATCAGGGGGTTGTCCGGGGCGTCCGGGAAGGTCCGCGGGCCGAATCCGGCGTCGATCAGCAGGGCGCGGTCGCCGTGCTCGACGAGCAGCCCGCCGACGCTCGCCACGAGGTGCCCGCGCTCGTCCAGGTGGTCCGCGTACGTCACCCAGTCGCTGTCGGTCGCGGCGGGCAGCCAGCCGCGGGGCTTGAGGCCCACGGCACCGTCCGCCACATAGCTGACGCGCAGTTCGCCGAGGGAGAACGTACGGGTGCGGGCGGGCCTGCGGAGCCGCTCGGCGGCGTCTTCCGCACGCGACGGTGCGGCGGCGTCGACGGGCGCGTCAGCGGTGTTCTCGGGCGTGGGCATGGGGCCTCCAGGGCAGTCGGTTGGACCGTCGGCGCGGCCGTCACACCGCCGCACCGAGGAAAACGTTAGAGCTAGAACCATTCGAGTTGCAACCATTTGAGTTGCATGGACTGAGTAGGCTGGGAGCCATGGCGAACACGCACGGGAACGCTCGGGACGGCGACCAGGCGGGCCGTACGGCGGTCACGAGCGCGGAGGCGGCCCCGGAGGGCCGTACGACGGTCGCGAGCGCGGAGACGGCCCCGGAGACGACCGAGGACCTCCCGGCGGCCGACTGGCGCGTCTGCGGCCTCGTGAACGCCCTCGCCCGGCGGATCGAGACGCACGTGCGCGAGCACGCCACCGCTCTCGGCCTGACCGCGCCGCAGGCCGTCGCGCTGCGCGAGCTGACCGGGCCCCTGACCCTGCGCGAGCTGGCACAGCGGATGAGCTGCGAGCCGTCCAACGCCACGTTCGTCTCCGACCGCCTGGAGGAGCAGGGGCTCGTCGAGCGCCGCCCCCACCCCAGCGACCGCCGCGCCAAGCAGCTCGTCCTCACCCCCCGAGGCACCGGCCTGCGCGAGCGCCTGATGGCGTCGCTCTCCAAGGAGTCCCCGCTCAGCGCCCTGTCGGACCGGGAGCAGGACACGCTCCGCGAGCTGCTGACCCGGGCCGTGGTGCGCTAGAACGCCCCGCCCGAAGAGAAACCGCCCCGTCCGAAGAGAACGGCCCGCCCCTGGGCCCGCTCGGGCCCTGGTCACCACGGCGAGGGAAATGGCAGGATCGCGCCCATGTTCGCGGCCCTGCCCCACCTCACCCGACGGCGCGCCCTCCAGGGCTCGGCCGCGGGTCTCGTGGTGTTCGGGCTGCTCCTGTGGTGGCTGCTCCCGATGGGAGACGAGTCACCCAAGGGGCGGATGAGCTTCAGCACCGGCGTCAAGGGCGCCGTCTACGAGACGTACGGGAACCTGCTGCGGAGCGCCGCCGCCAAGGACATGCCGGACGTCACCATCGACCTCCTGAACAGCCAGGGGTCGCAGCAGAACGTGCAGCGGGTGGCCACCGGGAAGGCCGACTTCACCATCGCGGCGGCCGACGCCGTGGAGAAGTACCGGCTGGACGGCGGCCCCGGAGCGGACCGGCTGCGGGGCTGCGCCCGCCTGTACGACGACTACGTGCACATCGTCGTGCGCCGCTCGTCGGACATCGCGTCGGCGCGGGACCTGCGCGGGAAGAAGGTCGCCGTCGGGCAGCCGCGCTCGGGGGTGCACCTGATCGCCGACCGCGTCCTCCAGGCCGCCGGGCTCGACCTGAGGAAGGACCTCACAGCGCTGCCCGCCGGCATAGACACCGCGCCCGAGCTGCTGCGGCGCGGCAAGATCGACGCCTTCTTCTGGTCCGGCGGACTGCCCACGACGTCCGTGCAGAAGCTCTCCGAGCGCCTGAGCATCCGCCTCGTACCGCTGGGCGACCTCGTCGACGCCCTGCACCGGCAGGGCCGCGAGTCGCGCTACTACCGTGCCGCCGTCATGCCCGCCGACGCCTACCCGGAGGCCCAGCAGAACGCGTCCGTGCGCACCCTGGCCGTGGCCAACCTCCTGGTGACCACCGACCGCGCCGACCCGAAGCTCACGGAGGGGCTGACCCGTACGGTCATCGACAGCCGCGACCGCATCGGCGCGCGCGTGCACGCCGCGCAACTGGTCGACCTGCGGACGGCCCTGTACACGCACCCCTTGGCGCTGCACGAGGGCGCGCGGCGCTACTACCGCTCGGTCAAGCCTTAGCCATCGGCGGGCCCGCGGGAGCCTGCCGGGGCACGCCGACCGTCGCCTTCAGGCCGTGCGGCTCGTGGCGGGCGTACACCAGGGAGCCGCCGCCCGCGGCGAGCAGCGCACGGGAGATGGACAGGCCGAGGCCGGAGCCCTTGACGTTCTGGTGGCGGTTGCTGCGCCAGAAACGGTCGCCGATGCGGGCCAGTTCGTCGTCGGTGAGGCCCGGGCCGCCGTCGGTGACGACGACCGTCGTCACCGCGTCGGCCGAGGCGACCCGCACCTCGACCCGCTCCCCCGCCGGCGTGAACTTCAGGGCGTTGTCGATCACCGCGTCCAGGGCGCTGGACAGCGCGATCGGGTCCGCCCAGCCGGTGGTCGCCGGGCAGTGCCCCTCCAGGCGGACGCCCCGCTCCTCGGCGAGCGGACGCCAGGACGCCACGCGCTCGGCCGCCAGCTCGCCGATGTCGGTGAGCTGGAGGTCCGCCGCGGCGTGCTCGGCGAGCGCCAGGTCCAGGAGGTCGTCGAGGACCTGGGCGAGACGCTTGCCCTCGGTGCGGACCGAGGCGATCTCCTCATTGCCCTCGGGCAGCTCCAGGGCGAGCAGCTCGATGCGCAGGAGGAGCGCGGACAGAGGGTTGCGCAGTTGGTGGGAGGCGTCGGCGACGAAGGCGCGCTGCTGCTCCAGGACGTCCTCGACGTGGTCGGCCATCTCGTTGAACGAACGGGCCAGGCGCCGGAGTTCCGGCGGCCCGCCGGCCGCCGCGACCCTGGAGGCGAGGCGCCCGGTCGCGATGTCGTGCGTGGTCGCGTCCAGGACGCCCACCGGGCGCAGGATCCAGCCGGTGAGGCGCAGCGCGGCGCCGACCGCGAGGAGCATCGCCGCCGACTCGCCCGCGACGATCAGCAGCCAGCCGTGCAGGGTCTTCGCGCGCATGCGCCCGGTGGGCGAGTCGGTGACGACGACGGCGACCACGTCCCCGTCGCGGATCACCGGTGACGCCACGACGATGCGCCCGCCTTCCTGCCAGGGCCACACCTGAGGCGGGTCGTGGCTCCCCCGGGAGCGCAGCGCCTCTTCGAAGGCGTTGCTCACGGGGTGGCCCGCGCCGGGCAGGAACCACGCGGCCGGGGCGTGCGCCATGGGGTACCTGTCGCGGAAGAAGACGCCCGCCTTGATGCCGTAGACCTCGTTGTAGTAGTCGAGTTCCTTCTGGAGGGTCTCGCGCCGCTCGTCCTTGTCGCGCATGCGCGAACCGGCGGGCCGTTTCGTGACGAACTGCGCGAGCGAGGCGAAGCGCGCCGTGTCGTCGATGCGGTCGACGACGACCTTCTGCTGCTGGGCCGACGCCACGCTCACGGCGAGCGGGAAGCCCAGGGCCAGCAGGACGCCCGCCATCAGGACGATGAGCAGCGGCAGGAGACGGGCGCGCACCTGGGCCCGCTACGACGCCGGGGCGACGAGCCGGTACCCGACTCCGCGCACGGTCTCGATCAGGGCGGGCATGTGCAGCTTGGCCCGCAGGGACGCGACGTGCACCTCCAGCGTGCGGCCCGTGCCCTCCCAACTGGTGCGCCACACCTCGCTGATGATCTGCTCCCGGCGGAAGACCACGCCGGGCCGCTGGGCGAGCAGCGCGAGCAAGTCGAACTCCTTGCGGGTCAGTTGCACCTTGGCACCGTCCACGCTGACCTGACGGGTGGGAAGTTCGATGCGTACGTTGCCGAGTCGCAGCTCCGTCTCGGCGGGGGCCGCGGCGGCCTCGGCGGCGGACGGGCGGCGGGTGACGGCGTGGATGCGCGCGATGAGCTCCCCGGTGTCGTACGGCTTCACCACGTAGTCATCGGCTCCGAGATTCAGGCCGTGGATGCGGGAGCGCACGTCGGCGCGGGCCGTCACCATGATGACCGGGGTCTGCGTGCGCTTGCGGATCTTCCCGCAGACCTCGTAGCCGTCCTGGTCGGGCAGGCCGAGGTCGAGGAGCACCACCCCGAAGGGTGCCGCGTCGCCCGGCAGCAGGGCCTGGAGGGCCTCCTCGCCGTTGCGCGCGTGGGTGACGGCGAAGCCGTGCCGGGCCAGGACCGCGGACAAGGCGGCGGCCACGTGGTCGTCGTCCTCGACGAGCAGCAGTCTCATGCGGCCCTCCTCCAGCCCATAGGCTCCCCTGTAGTTCATCGGTCGTACCGTCAGTTCATTGATCGTTCCGCTCCCGCTCGCGTGCGGGGTACGCCCTTTGCCGTAGGCGTCTCGTACGCGCGCGTGCGCGCGGATCCAGCGGTGTGCCGGACGCTTCCTCGCGCCCCAAGGCATCCACGCCGATGGATAAGGACCGCGTCAAGGCCCTTCGGGTCACGGACACGTTCCGTTATGCACCCGGTACGCGCGCGGGGCGCCCTCTTCACGCGGAGTGTCCGGTTGCGGCCGGATCGTTATGCTCAATTTCCCCTCAGATGTAATGACGCTGGTCGCACCGGGTTACTACTGTCCTCCCAACCCGAGGAGGATGGAGCAACAAGCCGTGACCGAAGTATCGGTGACCAAGGACGCCATACCCGCGGCGGACGACCTTGTCGTGCTGAAGAACGTCAACAAGCACTTCGGCGCACTGCACGTCCTCCAGGACATCGACCTGACCATCGCCCGCGGTGAAGTCGTCGTCGTGATCGGGCCCTCCGGGTCCGGCAAGTCGACGCTGTGCCGCACGATCAACCGCCTGGAGACCATCGACTCCGGCGCGATCACGATCGACGGCAAACCGCTGCCCCAGGAGGGCAAGGAGCTCGCCAGGCTCCGCGCCGACGTGGGCATGGTCTTCCAGTCCTTCAACCTCTTCGCGCACAAGACCGTGCTCGAGAACGTGATGCTGGGCCAGGTCAAGGTGCGCAGGACGGCCAAGGCGGAGGCGGAGGAGAAGGCACGCGGTCTGCTCGACCGCGTGGGCGTCGGCACCCAGGCCGACAAGTACCCGGCGCAGCTCTCCGGCGGCCAGCAGCAGCGTGTGGCGATCGCCCGGGCGCTCGCCATGGGGCCCAAGGTCATGCTCTTCGACGAGCCCACGTCGGCGCTCGACCCCGAGATGATCAACGAGGTCCTCGAGGTGATGCAGCAGCTCGCCCGGGACGGCATGACCATGGTCGTCGTCACCCACGAGATGGGCTTCGCCCGCTCGGCCGCCAACCGGGTCGTCTTCATGGCGGACGGCCGGATCGTCGAAGAGGCCACGCCGGACCAGTTCTTCAGCAACCCGCGCAGCGACCGTGCCAAGGACTTCCTGTCGAAGATCCTGCACCACTGACGCGCCGCACGCGCTCCCGCGCGCGGGACGCCTCATCGGACGCATGACGCTCGGCAGCGTCTCCCCCAACCTCCGCCGAAACGAAGGATGTTCACCATGAAGGTTCGCAAGGTCACCGCGGCAGCCTCCGTTCTGCTCGCGCTCTCCCTCACGGCCACCGCGTGTGGCGGTGACGACGACAAGGACGACAAGGGCTCCGGCGGGGGCGGCAAGATCACCATCGGCATCAAGTTCGACCAGCCCGGCCTCGGCCAGAAGACGCCGGACGGCAAGTACGAGGGCTTCGACGTCGATGTCGCCACCTACGTGGCGAAGAAGCTCGGCCACAAGGCCGACGACATCGAGTGGAAGGAAGCCAAGAGCGCCGACCGCGAGACGATGCTCCAGCGCGGTGACGTCGACTTCATCGCGGCGACCTACTCGATCACCCCGGAGCGCGAGGAGAAGGTCGACTTCGCGGGCCCGTACCTGCTCGCCCACCAGGACGTCCTGGTCCGCGCCGACGACAAGTCGATCAAGTCGCCGAAGGACCTGAACAGCAAGAAGCTGTGCTCGGTGACCGGTTCGACCTCGGCGCAGAACGTCAAGGAGAAGCTGGCGCCCAAGGCCCAGCTCCAGAACTACGGCGCGTACTCCCAGTGCCTGACCGGCCTGCAGAGCAAGGCGATCGACGCGCTCACCACCGACGACTCGATCCTCGCCGGTTACGCCGCGCAGAAGAACTTCCAGGGCAAGTTCAAGCTCGGCGGCTTCAAGATGACCAACGAGAACTACGGGATCGGCGTCAAGAAGGGCTCCGACCTCAAGAAGAAGATCAACGACGCGCTGACCGAGATGGTCAAGGACGGGTCGTGGGAGAAGGCCGTGAAGGCCAACTTCGGCCCGGCCAGCTACAAGAACGAGCCCGCCCCGAAGATCGGCGACATCGTCAAGTAAGCAGGATGTGAGGGGCGTGCCGCTCACCATGGCGGCGCGCCCCTTCGCCCTCTACGCGGAAGCTGTCCCTCTACGCGGAAGCGCGGGAGAACGTGTTCGACTTTCTTGAAGGCTATGACCTGTGGGGGGCCTTCTGGGAGACGGTGAAGCTCACCGGACTCTCAGCGGTCGGCTCCCTGATATGGGGAACCGTGCTGGCGGGCATGCGCGTCAGCCCCGTCCCCCTGATGCGCGGCTTCGGAGCCGTCTACGTCAACGTCGTGCGGAACATTCCGCTGACCATCATCATCGTGTTCACGTCGCTCGGCCTGAACCAGACGCTGCTCATCGATCTGGGTGCGTCGACCATCGACGCGACCAACTTCCGCCTGGCCGTGCTCGGTCTGACCGCCTACACCGCCGCCTTCGTCTGCGAGGCACTGCGCTCGGGCATCAACACCGTGCCGCTGGGCCAGGCCGAGGCCGCCCGCGCGATCGGCCTGAGCTTCACGCAGGTCCTCACCCTGGTCGTGCTCCCGCAGGCCTTCCGCTCGGTGGTGGCTCCGCTCGCCAACGTCCTCATCGCGCTCACGAAGAACACCACCGTGGCCGCCGCGATCGGTGTCGCCGAGGCGGCCCTGCTGATGAAGGGCATGATCGAGAACGAGGCCCAGACGATCGCGATCGCCGCCGTCTTCGCGTTCGGCTTCATCTGCCTCACGCTGCCGACCGGCCTGATCCTCGGCTGGGTCAGCAAGAAGGTGGCGGTCAAGCGATGAACTCCGTCCTCTACGACGTCCCGGGTCCCCGCGCCAAGCAGCGCAACATCGTCTATTCGGTGGTCTTCGTGATCGCCCTCGGCCTGCTGCTCTGGTGGGTCTACAACGCCCTGTCCGACAAGGGTCAGCTCGACTGGGAGAAGTGGAAGCCCTTCTTCACGGACAGCAGGTCCTGGACGACGTACATCTGGCCCGGCCTGGAGAACACGCTCAAGGCGGCCGCGTACTCCATGGTCATCGCGCTGCCCCTGGGCGCCGTTCTCGGCATCGCACGCCTCTCGGACCACCTGTGGGTGCGCATCGTGGCCGGCACGATCGTGGAGTTCTTCCGCGCGATCCCGGTCCTCATCCTGATGCTGTTCGCCAACGCGGCCTTCGCCGAGTACAGCGACGTCACCTCCGACGACCGGCCCATGTACGCGGTCGTGACCGGGCTCGTCCTGTACAACGCCTCCGTGCTCGCGGAGATCGTGCGGGCGGGCATCCTCGCCCTGCCCAAGGGCCAGACCGAGGCGGCCAAGGCCATCGGCCTCCGCAAAGGCCAGACCATGCGGTCCGTGCTCCTTCCGCAGTCGGTCACGGCGATGCTGCCCGCGATCGTCAGCCAGCTCGTGGTCATCGTGAAGGACACCGCGCTCGGCGGCGCGATGCTGACCTTCCCCGAGCTCCTGTCGACCGTCAGCACGATGAGCGGCTACTACGGTGCCAACGTCATCGCCAGCTTCACGATCGTCGCGGTGATCTACATCGTGTTGAACTTCATCCTCACGTCCTTCGCCTCCTGGCTGGAGCGCAGGCTGCGGCGCGGGAAGAAGTCCACCGGCGCGATGGTGCCTCCGGCGGCCGTGGCGGGAACGTTCGCGACGGGCGACGGCGGTGGCGCCCTGGGAGCCATCGGTGGCGGCACGGGCGACACCGGTGGCAGCACCACCTGAGCCGACCGCCCCGGCGCTCACCCGATGATCTGCAAGAACGAAGGCAGTGGCGATCACGCCACTGCCTTCGTCGCTTGACGCAGGAACCAGCAGTGGGTTGCATACGTTCTGTGATCGTGCACCGGGTTTCAACTGCCATTTCCTGTACGTACGTCCAGCGCTCGCGGGCAGTCCTGGCAGGAGGCCGTGCGCCGTGGACCCGGTGATCGTCGTCGGCGCGGGCCCCGTGGGGCTCACGCTCGCCCTGGCTCTCGCCCGTCACTCGGTTCCCACCGTGGTCCTGGACGAGGGGCCCGGCAAGGACGAGCAGCGCCCCGCGCGGACCGCCGTCCTGCGGGAGGACACGGCGGCACTCGTCGAGCGCCTCTGCGGGGTGTCCTTCGGGGGCCCCGACACGGGGGCGCGCTGGGGCGGCTGGCGGTCGATGCGGCGCAAGCAGGTGATGCGGCAGCTCACGTTCAGTGACGAGATGCCCTCGCCGTTGCATGTGCCGCAGCACGTGCTGACCGGTGCGCTGCGGGACGCCATCGTCGACGAGCGGCTCGTGAAGGTCGCGGTGGAGAGCAAGCTGGACACCCTGGAGCAGGACGCCTCGGGGCTCACGGCCCACACCCGCGGGCCCAAGGACACCTGGTGGCGCGGCAGCTATCTCGTCGGCTGCGACGGCCCTCGGTCGACGGTCCGCAAGCTGCTCGACATCCGCTTCCCGGGGCGCACCGCGGTCGAGCGACACGCCGTCGCCGCCCTGCGGACGGAACTTCCCTGGCCCGGCGAAGCGTTGCTGCACCGCAACCCGCCGTGGCCCGGCGGGGGCCCCGAGGTGACGGCGCGTCCGCTGCCGGGCGGCGTCTGGCGGATCGACTGGCTGTTGCCGCCGCGCGGCGACCTGGTGACGCCCGACGCCCTCGTCTCCCGCGTCCGGGAGACCCTCTCCGGCTGGTGCGGCGCCACCCCGCCGTACGACCTGCTCGACACCGGTGTCCACACGGTCCACCACCGGCTCGCCCGCCGCTGGCGCTCCGGGCGCTGCTTCCTGGCCGGGGACGCAGCCCACCTCCTCGGCGCAGTCGGCACGCAGGGCCTGGACGAAGGCCTCCGGGACGCCGACAACCTCGCCTGGAAGCTGGCGCTCGCCTGGCACCACGGCGCGAGCGACGCACTCCTCGACAGCTACCAGACCGAGCGGCGCGCCGCCGTGGCCGCGCGGCTGCGCGCCGCCGACCAGTCGCTGCCCGTGCTCCGCGGCGGCGGTGGGCTGCGTTCGTACGTGCCGGGGGCCGCACGCGGTCAGGACGCACTGCTCACGGATGGCCATGTGGGGCGCGGCCAGCTGGGTGCGCCGGGGGCGTACGCCGACTCGCCCCTGTCCCCCGGAAGTTCGGACTCCACCGTCCTCGTGGCCACGGAGCCGGGCGCCCCGGTCGTCGACGTCGCCGTGACGGCTCCCGACGGTTCCGTCGTACGGCTGCGGGACCGTTTCGGCCTCAGCCAGCTCCTCGTGGTGCTCGTGGCGCCCGGAACCGTCGTGTGGGACCGGCGGCACTGGATGAAGGCCGGGATCATGCCCCGTCTCGCCGCCGCGGTGACCGCGCTGCCGGCCCCCGCCGAGCTCCTCGTCGCGGAGAGCTATCCGGGCGCCGCGGCGCACACGGTCCTGCTCGTACGCCCGGACGGCCGTCTGGTCACCGCGCTGAACGGCGTACGCCCCGCGGAGCTCTACGCGGCCGCCGAGGCGGCCCTGGGCAAGGCGGTGCGGGAGGCGCCGGAGAAGGGGCGGGCGAAGGGCGCGCCGAGGAAGGACGGCGGCCCGAAGGACGCCGAGGCCGCCCCCGGGAAGCCGGGCGGCGAGCCTGGCGACGCCGCCCGAGCAGCCGACCGGACAGCCCACGAGACGCCCGGTTCCGACGCGAAGGGTGGCCGAGCAGCCGGGGGGACACCCTCCACCGGGCCATCGAGCGAGCCAAAGAAGCCCTCCCCGTAGACCCCCGATCCAGGCCTCCCGGCCAGGTCAAGCGGCTGTCCCAGGTCCCCGTAGACAGCTGCTGTTGAACCAGAAACGACCGTCCGACCGCATGCTGAGAGCGAGTTGACCACTTCGCACGGTCATGGTCTACTCCGGACCATGACCGACACCGCTGTCCGCTTGTGGCGGAGGGTCCACATGGACCTCGTCCGCTATGCGGGCTGCGTGTGTCAGCCGTCCTGCTGAATTCGCCATCACCACCCTTCTCGCGCGCCCGTCGTCGGCGCGCCGTTCCGCGAACTCCCAGGACGGTTCCATGTCAGCGTCTGTCTCCAGCCCTGCGCCTCTGCCCTCCCCCGCCGGTTCCCGGGTGGCCCCGCCCACCTCGGCCGACCTCCTCCACTTCGTGCGCCGCACCGCCGCGGACGCCGACCTCGTCGCCTCGCTCCCCCTCGACCCCGAAGGCCGCACCTGGGTGCGCCTCGACGGGCCCGGCGGCAGCGAGGCCTGGCTGATCGGATGGCCGCCCGGCACCGGTACCGGCTGGCACGACCACGCCGAGTCGGTCGGCGCCTTCACCACCGCCTCGGGCGCCCTCAAGGAGAACTCCCTCGCCGCCCGGATGCCCACCGACGGCTGGAAGACCCTGGAGCTCACGGAGGGCATCGACCGCGAGCGGCAGCTGCCCGCCGGGCAGGGACGGGCGTTCGGCCGCAACCACGTGCACGAGGTGCTCAACGAGTCCGCTACCGAACACGCCGTCTCCGTGCACGCGTACTATCCGCCACTTCCACGGATCCGCCGCTACAGCCGCACCGGTGACGTGCTACGCCTTGAGCACGTCGAGCGTCCGGAGGACTGGCAGTGAGTGCGGGCCTTGAGTTGAACGGAACCCCGGGAGTACCGACGGCCTCGGCGATCGCCGACGAGCCGCTCGCACCCGTGGGCATAGACGAGTTCCTCGAACGCGTACGGCGCGACCTCGACCGGGTCACGCCCCGGCAGGCGCACGAGATCGACCGGTCCGGTGGCCTCCTCGTCGACATCCGGTACGCGGCCCTGCGCGAGCGCGACGGCCTGATCCCGGGAGCGCTGATCGTCGAACGCAACGAACTGGAGTGGCGCCTCGACCCCCAGGGCAGCCACCGCGCCCCCCAGGCCGTCAGCCACGACCTGGAGATCGTCATCGTCTGCAACGAGGGTTACGCGTCGAGCCTCGCGGCCCACTCCCTGCGCCAGCTCGGGCTGCGGCACGCGACCGACCTCGTCGGTGGCTTCCAGGCCTGGAAGGCGGCCGGGTTCCCCGTCACCGAGTGACTGCCCGCTTCCTTCCGCGTACGAGTCCCTGGGACGCGTAGGGGTCCCAGGGGGACGCGTACGGGTTCCCGGGCACGCGTGGGCGCCCCGTACCGCGCTCCCGTAGGAGCGTGAGTAAGGGGCGCCCGCCATTGCGTGCCGCCCCTTACTCCTTGGCCGACGCGACCGTGACCGGCAGCGGCCTCAGAGCGGCACGGCCGGGCAGCGCCGTCGCCATCAGGGCGAGCAGCCCCGCCACGGCGACCACGGCGACGTACAGCAGCGGCAGGACCACCGGGGCGGCGGAACCGGTCATGCCGACGCTGAACGCGGTCAGGACGGCGAGGGCGATCCCGCTGCCCAGGGCGGTCGCGATGAGCAGGACCGACAGTGCCTCGGTGCGCAGCATCCCCCGGACCTGGCGGCCCGTGGCACCCGCGAGGCGCAGCAGCGCGAACTCCCGGACCCGCTCCGACACCGACATCGCGAGCGTGTTGACGACGGCGATCGCGGTGAAGGCCAGCACGAGCCCCATGGCGAGGAGGTTCACGTCGGCGCTCGACTGGCCGCGCTCGGCCTGGAGGCGGTCGACGGCGTCCGGGGAATCCACCCGCACGTTCGGGAACTCCCGGAGGGTCGCCGCGAGTTGATCCTTCGTACGGTCGCTCCTGACGAGGACCGTGGCGGCGAGCGGGTTGTCGACGTGGCGGGCGACCAGGTCGTGCGCCAGAGTCAGATCACCGAAGCCGAGCCCGCGCGCGTAGACGGCGCCGACCTTCAGGGTGGTCGGTGTGCCGTCGCCGAGGGTGAGCTTGAGGTTGCTGCCCGGCTTCAGGCCGAGCCGGTCGGCGGCGAGTTCGCTGACGGCGACGTCACCCGCGCCGAAGGACGCCAGCGAGCCCGCAGTGACGTCCGGGTCCCAGGTGCGGGTGAGGCCCGCCGGAGTCACGCCCTGCGCCGGGTACTTGTCGAGCCCGACGCGCACGGTGGTGCGGACCACCTCGGTGACGGCCTCGACGCCTTCGGCCGCCCGCAGCCGCCGCGCGGCCGCCGCCGGTACGCCGGGGCCCTGCGCGGCGAGCGACCAGTCCGCTCGGACACCGTCGCCCGTCTCGGCACGGGCGGCCGCCGTGAGGGTGGGCTGCGTGAAGAGGACCGTGCACGTCATGCCGATGAGCAGCACCAGCGGGGTGACGGCGGCGGCCATGCGGGCGGCGTTCCCCCGGAGGTTGGCGTGCGCGAGCCGCCCGACCGGGCCGGTGAGCCGCAGCACCCGGCCGAGCACGGCGGCCGACGCCCTGACGACGAGCGGGCCGAGCAGCGCGACGGCCGAGGCGAGCACCACAACGGCCAGGAACGTGACGGGAGTCGACGCGGGCTCGGTCCGCAGCACGCTGAGGACGAGCACGAGGACCACGCCACCCGCGAGGAGGAGCAGACCGGCGGCGATACGCACCCAGGAGAGTCGGGTACGCTCCACGCTCGCCTCGGCCAGAGCCTCGCCCGGGCGGATGCGGGCGATGCGGCGGGCGGAGACGCGCGCGGCCGCCCAGGCGCCGAACAGCGTCGCGGCGACGGCCACGAGCGGCGGGAAGAAGCTGACGACCCGGTCGAGCGTCGCCGGAACCACTCCCTCGTCGATGAACTTCCCGTACAGCAGCCCTCCGAGCGGGATGCCCGCCAGCGAGCCGAGCACTCCGGCGGCCGCCCCGACGAGGAGCGCCTCACGGCCGAGGAGCTTGCGGAGCTGCTTCGGGCTGGCGGCGATGGCCCGCAGCAGGGCCAGTTCGCGGTAACGCTGCTGGATGGACAGGGCGAAGGTGCCGACGACCACGAGCACGGCGACGAGCAGCGACGTCCCGCCCATCGCGCCGCCCATGCTGACGAGCTTCACCCGCGCGCCCGCCGCGTCGAGGAACTCGACGGAGCCACGGCCGTCACCGCTGCTGACCTGCGCGGTCGTACCGTCCAGTGCCTTCTTGACCGCCGCCTTGAGCGTCTGCGCGGACGTGCCGTCGGCCGGCAGGACGCCGAGGGCGGTGACCCGGCCGGGGTGGGCGGCGAACCGCTCGGCCTCGCGGTCGGAGAAGAAGAGGGAGGTCTGGTGCGCCAGGGCCGTTCCGCCGCCGTCCGGGGCGGCGATGCCCGAGACGCGGTAGGTGCGCGGGGCCCGCGTCGACTGGACGGTGAGTCGGTCACCGGGCTTGAGGCGGGCGCGCTCGGCGAGGCCGCGGTCGACGACCAGGTCGGCCGCGGCGCGTGGGGCGCGTCCGTCGACGATCCGGAAGGGCGCGAGGGAGGCCGACGACCAGGCGTGCCCGTACGCGGGACGGTCCGGGTCGCTGGCCTCGCGCGTCAACGGCTGCGCCAGGAAGGTCAGTTCGGGTACGACCGCGCCGACGCCCGGCACGCCCTCGAGTCGCTCGGTGACCTCGCGCGGCAGCCAGGCCCGTTCGGCGATCGGCTTCGCCTTGTGCTTGACCTTCGTCTTGCCCTTCTTGTGCTTGACGGTGGTCTGGTGCACGTTCTGATCGGCGGAGACGAGCACGGGGGCGGCGGCGTAGCGCTCGGGGCTGATGGTGCCGCGCAGGCCCGTCTCCAGGAGCGTGCCGCAGGCCGTGATGAGCGCGGCGGCGCACGTCAACGCGACGAAGGCTCCCAGGAACCCGCCCTTCCGGTCGCGGATCGTCTGTAGTGCGTAGCGCAGCATCATGAGGTCTCGGTCTCTCTTCTGTTGTCGTCGGGGGCGCCCGGGGAAGCGGCCGCCCCGGCGTCCGTCGGTGCGGCTGCCGGTCCGGCCGCCGGCGCGGGGAAGGCCAGGAGGCGGGTGAGGACGGTGCGGGCCTCGGGCGGGGTGTCGGCGTCGGAGCGCTTGTAGCGGTTGAGGAGGGCGATGTACTCCTCGAAGAAGTCGCGCAGCTCGGTCACCGTCAGCCGCATCGTGCCGCGCGAGTACGGGAAGGCGTCGGCCCACTCGTCGGCCTCGGCGCCGCCGCTCTCGCGCTGGAGCTGCTCGAAGAGCTCCAGGTCGGCGGCGTACGCCAGGTGGTTCAGCTCGTCCATGACGAGCCGCGTCTCGGCGTTCTGCCGGCTGCGCGGCGGGAAGCGCCGGTCCCCGGGCACCGCACGCCACCAGCGCTCGCGCCCGTGTCCGGTGCCGTCCGTCTCTTCGACGAAGCCGTAGCGGGCGAGCTCGCGCAGGTGGTAGCTCGTCGCCCCGGTGTTGAGGCCCAGGGCCCGGGCCAGGGTCGCGGACGTGGCGGGCCCGTGCACGGTGAGGTGCTGGAGCATCTGCTGCCGCCTGGGCTGCGCCAGCGCCTTGAGGACCTTCAGGTCACTCAGCTCTTCGGGAGCGGGCACGGCACCGTCGGCCCGGGCGCGACCGGTCTCGTCGGCCCCGGCGCGGCCGGACCCGACGGCGGGACCGGACTCCGCGACCGGGCCGGCTTTCGCGGCCCCGCTGGGGGCGCGCCCCTCTCTTCTGCCCTGGTGGTGAACCATGCGTACACAGTCGCCTGTGCACAGGTTCCTGTGCATGGTGGCGACCAGGCGTCTTGCATGGGGGGTTAACCCCCCTACAGGCTTCGGGGCTCACCCGGAAGCCTCGGGCCGGGGCCGCACCCGGAGGCCCGTCGGACCTCACCCCCGGAGGTCCTCCCGGGGCCACGGCCCCGGTGGATCAGGTGGGTCCGGTCGATCCGATGGATCCGGCGATCGCTCAGAGGCCCTCGTACCCGAGGTCCTCCGTGTCCTCCCCCTCTTGCTCCAGCGCCTCGCGGACCACGCGCAGCGCCATGCCCTCCGGGTATCCCTTGCGGGCGAGCATGCCCGCGAGGCGGCGCAGCCGCTTATCGCGGTCGAGGCCGCGGGTGGAGCGCAGCTTGCGGGCCACGAGCTCGCGGGCGGTGGCCTCCTCCTGCTCCGCGTCGAGCTGGCCGACGGCCTCGTCGATCAGGGTCGCGTCGACGCCCTTGGTCCGCAGCTCGCGGGCCAGGGCCCGGCGGGCGAGGCCCCGGCCGTGGTGCCGGGACTCCACCCAGGCGTCCGCGAAGGCCTCGTCGTTGATCAGGCCGACCTCTTCGAAGCGGGACAGCACCTCGTCCGCCACGTCGTCGGGGATGTCCCGCTTCCGCAGGGCGTCGGCCAGTTGCTTGCGGGTGCGGGGCGTCCCCGTGAGCAGGCGCAAGCAGATGCCCCGCGCCCGCTCAGCGGGATCCCCCGAGGGCGGTTCCCCGTTCTCGGCCCTCGACGAGGACGGGGAACCGCTGTCCTGATGGCTGCCGAAGCCGCCGCGCCGCCTGCGGCGACGGCCGCCCCGGCCCTCCTGGTCGCCGCTCCACGGGCCGTCGGCGTCCGCACCCGCCCCCTCCGGTCCGCCGCCGCTCCAGTGGCCGCCTCCCGGGGGGTCCGTGTGCTCCGCCCAGTCGGTACGTCGCGTCACGGCCTAGCTCTTGGCCGCCGCGGTCTTGGACTTCGTGGCCTTCGCCGCCGGAGCGGGCACCGTCTTGGCGGCGTCGGCCGCCGGTGCCTCGCCCGCCGGGTCCGCGGCGGGCTCGCTCTCGGTGCTCTCCGGCCGGACGCCGACGCCCAGCTTCAGCTTGATCTTCTTCTCGATCTCGTTGGCGAGGTCGGGGTTGTCCTTCAGGAAGTTGCGGGCGTTCTCCTTGCCCTGGCCGAGCTGGTCGCCCTCGTACGTGTACCAGGCACCGGCCTTGCGGACGAAGCCGTGCTCCACGCCCATGTCGATCAGGCCGCCCTCGCGGGAGATGCCCTGGCCGTAGAGGATGTCGAACTCGGCCTGCTTGAAGGGGGGCGCGACCTTGTTCTTGACGACCTTGACGCGGGTGCGGTTGCCGACCGCGTCCGTGCCGTCCTTCAGGGTCTCGATGCGGCGGATGTCCATGCGCACCGAGGCGTAGAACTTCAGCGCCCGGCCACCGGTCGTGGTCTCCGGGGAGCCGAACATCACGCCGATCTTCTCGCGCAGCTGGTTGATGAAGATCGCGGTGGTCTTCGACTGGTTGAGCGCGCTGGTGATCTTCCGCAGGGCCTGGCTCATCAGACGGGCCTGCAGACCCACGTGCGAGTCGCCCATCTCGCCCTCGATCTCGGCACGGGGCACAAGGGCCGCCACCGAGTCGATGACGATCAGGTCGAGCGCGCCGGAGCGGACCAGCATGTCGACGATCTCGAGGGCCTGCTCGCCGTTGTCCGGCTGGGACAGGATGAGGTTGTCGATGTCGACGCCGAGCTTCTTCGCGTACTCCGGGTCGAGGGCGTGCTCCGCGTCCACGAAGGCGACGGCGCCGCCGGCCCTCTGCGCGTTGGCCACGGCGTGCAGCGTGAGGGTCGTCTTACCGGAGGACTCCGGGCCGTAGATCTCCACCACACGGCCGCGCGGGATGCCGCCGACGCCGAGCGCGACGTCGAGCGCGGTCGAGCCGGTCGGGATGACCTCGATGGGCTCCTGGGACCGCTCGCCCATGCGCATGACCGCGCCCTTGCCGAATTGCCGTTCAATCTGTGCGAGCGCGGCGTCGAGCGCCTTCTCGCGGTCGGTTCCTGCCATGGGTTCCACCCGGTTTGCTTGAGTCGATCGCTTCACGTCAAAGACGCTAACGCCTGCCACTGACAATGCGCCCCGACGCCCGTCCGGCCTGTGGATAACTCAGGCCCCTCGGCCCGCCGAAACCCACCGGCGCGCCCGGGAATCCCCCCGCGAACCCCCGGTACGACGCCGCCGGAGCCCCCATAAGAATGGATGTTCGATTTTGCTGTCAAGCGCACCACGCCAGGCGCGCCCGCCGGGTCGACCCATGAGCGGAACCCGCGCTTCAGCCGTCGGAGTCCGGCGGAACGCGGCTCCGCGGAGCCCTCAGCCCTCGCGCCCCGGAGGCGTCAGCGCGCGCCGCAGCCGGTCGAGCAGGGGCGTGCCGCCGCGGCGGCGGTGTCCGTGCACCCGCGGGTCGTCCATGACGTCGTACCGCTTCACGTATGCCCCGAGGAACGCCTGCAGCGTCGCCACCGCCGGGATGGCGATCAGGGCGCCGACCGCGCCGAGCAGCGCCGTGCCCGCGATGACAGACCCGAAGGCGACCGCCGGGTGGATGTCCACGCTCTTGGCGGTGAGCTTGGGCTGCAGGACGTAGTTCTCGAACTGCTGGTAGATGACCACGAAGCCCAGCACCCACACCGCGTACCAGGGGTCGACGGTGAAGGCGATCAGCATCGGCAGGGCGCCCGCCAGGTACGTGCCGATCGTCGGGATGAACTGCGACACCAGGCCCACCCACACCGCGAGGGCGGGGGCGTAGGGCACTTCGAGGATCTGCAGCAGGATGTAGTGCGCGATCCCGGAGATCAGTGCCATCAGGCCGCGCGAGTAGAGGTAGCCGCCGGTCTTGTTGACCGCGATCTCCCAGGCGCGCAGCACCTCGGCCTGCTTGGCAGGCGGGAGCACGGAGCACAGCGCGCGCCGCAGCCGGGGCCCGTCGGCGGCGAAGTAGAACGAGAACAGCAGGATCGTCAGGAGCTGGAAGAGGCCCCCGAGCACCTGCGCGGAGACGTCCAGGACCCCGCTGGCGCTGTTCTGCACGTACTTCCGCAGCCAGTCGGAGTGGACCAGGCTGTCCTGGACCTCGACGCGGGACAGGTCCGTGTCGAAGGTCTGGTTGATCCAGCGGATGACCTTGTCCAGGTAGTCCGGGAAGTCCTCGACCATGTCGACGATCTGGCCCGCGAGCATCGAGCCCATCATCGTGATGAAGCCCGCGGTGGCGATGATCACGCCGAGGAAGACGATGCCCGTGGCCAGGCCCCGGCGCAGCCCGCGCGCCGCCATCCAGCTCACGGCGGGCTCGACGGCGAGCGCCAGGAAGAACGCGATCAGGATGTTGATCAGCAGTCCGGTCAGCTGGTGGAAGGCCCAGCTGCCGAGCTGGAAACAGGCGACCAGGGCGAGCGCGAGCACCATGGCACGCGGCAGCCAGCGCGGCATGCCCGCGCCACGCCCCTGCTCGGCCCCGGCGGGGGGCTGGGCGGGCGGCGTGGTGCCGGGCGGCGTCATGGCCTCGGAAGTGATCTGCGCGGTGTCGTCTGTGGGTGCCACCGTGCCAGTCTCGCCCACGGGGACGGCGATCGGCCGTCGCCCCCGCCTGTTCGCGGCGCTCCTCACATCCCGCACGCGCCGCCGCGGACTCCACGCGCCCGCGCGGGACTCCGTGTGCTCGCCCCGGGGACACCTCTCGGCCCCGGGAGGGACATCCCGTCGCCTCCGTGGATCAGCGTTTTTCGGCCGGTACGTCGACGGCCTTGCACACCGCCCGCCAGACCTCCTTCGCCTCCCAGCCCGCGTCCAGTGCTTCGTGCACCGTCCGCCCACCCAGCTCGGACATCACGTGGTCGCGCGCGAAGGAGTCCGCGTACCCCGCGCCGAAGTGGGCTGCCATTCGCTGCCAGAAGACCGTCAACCGCATGCGTCCAGTATCGCGCCCCTGAGAGTGCAGCCGAGCCCGGAGGGCTTGTCGGCGGCGCATTCCGCCCTACCGTCGGAACATGGCCGAAAACGGAGCGTCCCCGCACGCCGCGTCCTCCCCGCTCGCGCGCGCCGAACAGTTCGTCTGGCTCACCGCGCGCGTCCTCGAACAGCGACGCTTCGCGTACCACTTCCTGGATGGCACGGACGGCACGGACAGCGGCGACGGCGCCGACACGGTGGAAACGGCCCTAGCCGCGTACGGCAACGCGGACGGCGGGTACGGCCACGCGCTCGAACCCGATCTGCGCGGGCCCGTCAGCCAGCCGCTGCACACCGGTCACGCGCTGCGGATCCTGGACTCCATCGGCCGCTGCGGCGGGCTGCGGGTGGAGCGCGTGTGCCGCTATCTGACCTCGGTGTCGACGGCCGACGGTGCCCTGCCGGCGATCCATCCGAGCCAGCGCGGCTACCCCCTGGCGCCGTTCGTGCCCGTAGTGGACGACCCGCCGAGCGAGCTGCTCGCCACCGGGCCCGTGGTGGGTCTGTTGCACCGCAACGAGGTCTGGCACGCCTGGCTGTTCCGGGCCACCGACTTCTGCTGGCAGGCCGTGGAGTCCCTGGAGAAGTCGCATCCCTACGAGGTCCAGGCGGCGGTCGCCTTCCTGGACGGCGCGCCGGACCGCCCGCGCGCGGAGGCGGCGGCCGACCGGCTCGGCCGTCTGGTGCGCGAGCAGCGCCTCGTGGCCCTGGAGCCGGAGCGGGCCGCCGCGTATCCGGTGCCCGAGGGGTACGCACCGGGCGAGCACCACTTCGCCCACGACTTCGCGAAGTCCCCGGACTCGCTCGCCCGCGCCTGGTTCACGGACGAGGAGATGGCGCGCTCCCTGGACTTCCTTGTGAACGATCAGCAAGAAGACGGCGGTTGGCCGATCCGGTGGCGGCAGTGGGCTCCGGGCACCGCTCTGGAGTGGCGGCCGATCGTGACGATCGAGGCCCTGCGCACGCTCGCCGCGCACGGGCGGCCGATCGGCTGAGCCGGTCCCCGGGGTGGCGGCCCTGCCGTCACCCCGTGAGTGCCCGCACGCCCGCCGTGACGGCGACGGCGGCGGCGATGACGATCAGGAACGGCGCGCGCAGCAGCAGCGCCACGACGGCAGCGGCGAGCCCCGCGGCCTTGGCGTCGAGCACCAGGGTCCGGCCGTCGGCGAAGGCCTGCTGGGCGGTGAGGGCGGCGAGCAGCGCGACCGGCAGCAGGGCGGCCATGCGCTTCACGAGAGGCCGCTCCAGGGCTCCGGCGGGCACCAGGAGCCCCGCGAGCTTGACCGCGTAGCAGCTGACGGCGGTCACAGCGATGGCGATCCAGATGGTCAACGGTCGCCCCTTCGGGTCGCGCGCTGTGCGCGAAGGCCCTCTCCGTAGAGGACGATCGGCACGGCCAGCGCGGCCACCAGGACCGGTACGCCCGCGGGCAGCACGGGCAGCAGTCCGAGTCCCAGGAGGACCGCGACGGCGGCGACCGTGCGCTCCCGGGCGGCCCGGACCATCGGTGCGAGGAGCGCGAGGAAGACCGCGGGGCCCGCGGCGTCGAGGCCCCAGGCGTCGGTGTCCCCGATCGCCTCGGCACCGACCGCGCCCGCGAGAGTGGTCAGGTTCCACAGCGCGTAGAGGCTGAGCCCCGTCACCGTGAAGCCGATGCGGGCGCCCCGCCGTCCGCGCTGCGCCAGGGACACGGCCGCGGTCTCGTCGATCACCCAGTGGGCCGCGAACGGTCGCACCGCGCGCGGGAGGGCCAGCAACTGGGAGAGCCGCAGCCCGTAGAACGCGTTGCGCACGCCCAGGAAGAAGGCGCCCGCCGCCGCGGTGAACGGGTTCCCGCCCCCGGCGAGCGCGCCCACCAGCGCGAACTGTGAGGCCCCCGTGAACACCAGGAGGCTCAGCGCACAGGTCTGCAGCACGGTGAGGCCGCTGCCCGCCGAAGTCACGCCGAAAGCGAATCCGGAGAGGCCGACGGCGATGCCGACGCCGAGAGCGTCACGTACGACGGCGGAGTCCGGACGGTCCGAGACGGCCTCCGCGTCGGCTGCGGGGGCTGCCGCCCCTTCCGGGAAGGCGTCGAGCGGGTCGACGCGGCTGGTTATGTCCGCACTGCTGATGTCTGCGGGTGATGTTCGTTCTGCCACGCCGAGGACGCTACGAGGAGCCCGCCCGCACGGTCTTGTACGTTCTTGCGCTCCCGCTGGTACGCGCCCGGGGGTACGCCCACGATGCGGGTGAAGTGGCGGTTGAGGTGCGGCTGGTCGGTGAAGCCGACGGCCACGGCCGCGTCGGCGGGCGTCGTACCGGTGTCCAGGAGGTGGCGGGCGCGGCGCACGCGCGCGTCGGTGAGCCAGGCGTGCGGAGGCATGCCGTACGCGTCGCGGAAGGCCCGCAGCAGGGCGAAGGACCCGACGCCGAGGTCGGCGGCCAGCCGGTCCAGACTCGGCGGGTCGGCGAGGCGTTCTTCGAGGACGGCACGCGCGCGTGCGGCGACGCGGTGGCCCGCCGACCGCACGGTCCGCTCGGGCAGGGCGCCGCCGTTGAGCCGCAGCATCCGGGTCACGGTGATCCGCAGGAACGTGTCGGCGGCCAGGGCGTTGCCCTCCTCGGCGGCGCGCAGCACCTGGTGGACGAGGGCCACCGCGTACGCGTCCTCGAACACGGGCTGGACGAAGCCGGGCGTGCCGCGGATGGCCGTCGTCTCGGCGGCGATGGCCGCGACCAGCTCCGGCGCCGGGTACACCGCTCCGTACCGCCAGCCCTCGGGCCCTCCGCCCCGCCCGGTGTGCGAGGTGTCGGGGTTGATCAGGGCGAGCATCCCGGGGCCCGCGTGCCGGTCGGCGCCGGTGTGGTGGAAGACGTCGACACCTTCGGTGACCGCGGCCAGCACGAAGTGCTCGTGAGTGTGCCGCACGAAGGTCTTGCGGACGTAGCGGGCCCGCAGCAGGTCGACGCCGGGCAGCTCGGCGTAGGTCCAGTGCCGCGCCCGCTCAGCCGAACCTGTCATGCCGCCATTCTGCGCCAGTGGCGCAAACCATTTCCCGGCCCGCGGCGCCTGCCCTTGCCCGCCGCGCGCCCTGCCCTTTCCGGCCAGCGGCACCGGTTCGGCGGCCGGACCGCGGCGCACCGGGCACAGCCGGACGACCAACGCCGTCCGCGCCGCGGAGGGAATGTCGTTCATGCAGGTCAAAGCCATTGTCAGTGGCGGGGTGCACGATGGGTCCATGGCTCGGTCCGCGCACAGCGCCCCCGGCGCCCCCGGCGCCCTCGACGGATTCTCCCCCGCGACCCGCGGCTGGTTCGCGGGGGCCTTCTCCGCGCCCACGTCCGCCCAGGCGGGAGCCTGGCGGGCGATCGCGGAGGGCTCGGACGTGCTCGTGGTCGCCCCGACCGGCTCCGGCAAGACCCTGGCCGCGTTCCTCGCCGCGCTGGACCAGCTCGCCTCGTCCCCGCCCCCCGCGGACCCGAAGAAGCGCTGCCGGGTGCTGTACGTCTCGCCGCTCAAGGCCCTCGCGGTCGACGTGGAGCGCAATCTGCGCAGCCCGCTCACCGGCATCCGGCAGGAGTCCGTGCGCCTGGGCCTGCCGGAGCCCGAGGTGCGGGTGGGCATCCGCTCCGGTGACACCCCGCCGGCCGAGCGCCGCGCCCTGGCCACCCGGCCGCCGGACATCCTGATCACGACCCCGGAGTCGCTGTTCCTGATGCTCACGTCCGCCACGCGCGACGCGCTGACGGGCATCGAGACGGTGATCCTGGACGAGGTGCACGCGGTCGCGGGCACCAAGCGCGGCGCGCATCTCGCGCTGACCCTGGAGCGGCTCGACGCGCTCCTGAAGCGCCCCGCCCGCCGGATCGGCCTGTCCGCCACGGTCCGCCCGGTGGACGAGGTGGCGCGCTATCTGTCGCCGCAGCGCAGGGTGGAGGTCGTCCAGCCCGAGTCGGGCAAGGAGTTCGACCTGTCGGTCGTCGTCCCGGTCGAGGACCTGGGCGAGCTGGGCGGCTCCCCGGCTGCGGACTCCGACCAGCAAGCGGAGCGCCCGTCCATCTGGCCGCACGTCGAGGAGCGCATCACCGACCTCGTCCAGGCCCACCGCTCGACGATCGTCTTCGCCAACTCCCGCCGCCTGGCCGAGCGCCTGTGCAACCGCCTCAACGAAATCGCGTACGAGCGGGCCACGGGCGAGCCCCTCCCCGAGGGCCACTCTCCGGCGGAGCTGATGGCGGAGTCGGGCGCCGCCAGGGGCGCGCCCCCCGTCCTCGCCCGCGCCCACCACGGCTCGGTCTCCAAGGAACAGCGCGCCCAGGTCGAGGAGGACCTGAAGGCGGGCCGCCTTCCCGCCGTGGTCGCCACCTCCAGCCTGGAGCTGGGCATCGACATGGGTGCCGTCGACCTGGTGGTGCAGGTCGAGTCGCCGCCGTCCGTCGCCTCCGGGCTCCAGCGCGTGGGCCGCGCGGGGCACCAGGTGGGCGCGGTCTCCACCGGAGTCGTCTTCCCGAAGTACCGGGGCGACCTGGTCCAGGCCGCCGTCGTCACGGAGCGGATGCGCCAGGGCGCCATCGAGTCCCTGCGCGTCCCGGCGAACCCGCTGGACGTCCTGGCCCAGCAGCTGGTCGCGATGGTGGCCCTGGACGCGTGGCAGGCGGACGACCTCCTGGCCCTGGTCCGCCGTGCCGCGCCGTTCAGCGCGCTGCCCGAGTCGGCGTTCCTCTCGGTCCTGGACATGCTCGCCGGGCGGTATCCCTCCGACGCGTTCGCGGAGCTGCGCCCGCGCGTGGTGTGGGACCGGGTCGCGGGGACGGTCACCGGCCGCCCCGGGGCACAGCGCCTCGCGGTGACCTCCGGGGGCACGATTCCCGACCGGGGCCTCTTCGGGGTCTTCCTCGCGGGCGCCGACCCGAAGAAGGGCGGCGGCCGCGTAGGGGAGCTCGACGAGGAGATGGTCTACGAATCGCGCGTGGGCGACGTCTTCACGCTGGGCACCAGCTCCTGGCGCATCGAGGACATCACGCGCGACCGCGTCCTGGTGTCCCCCGCGCCCGGCGTCCCCGGCCGGCTGCCGTTCTGGAAGGGCGACCAGCTGGGCCGCCCGCTCGAGCTGGGGCGCGCCCTGGGCGCGTTCCTGCGCGAGATCGGCTCGCTGCCGCAGGACGACGCGCGCGAGCGCCTCCGGGCGGCGGGCCTCGACACCTGGGCCGCGGACAACGTCCTGGCGTACCTCACCGAGCAGCGCGAGGCCTGCGGGCACATCCCGGACGACCGCACGATCGTGGTCGAGCGGTTCCGCGACGAGCTGGGCGACTGGCGGGTCGTCGTGCACTCGCCGTTCGGCGCGCAGGTGCACGCGCCCTGGGCCCTCGCGCTCGGCGCCCGCCTCACCGAGCGGTACGGCATGGACGCCCAGGTGATGCACGCCGACGACGGCATCGTGCTGCGCCTGCCGGACGCCGACCTGATGGGCCTCGACCTGCTCGACCAGGAGCCGGTGGACGTCACGGTGGACTCGGCGTTCGACCCCGAGCAGGCCCCGGTCGGCGCGGCGGACGTCACCTTCGACAAGGGCGAGGTCAGCCAGGTCGTCACCGATCAGGTGGGGGGCTCGGCGCTGTTCGCGGCGCGCTTCCGCGAGTGCGCCGCCCGCGCGCTGCTGCTGCCGCGCCGCAATCCCGGCAAGCGCACCCCGCTGTGGCAGCAGCGGCAGCGCGCCGCCCAGCTCCTGGAGGTCACCAGCGAGTTCGGCTCCTTCCCGATCATCCTGGAGGCGGTCAGGGAGTGCCTCCAGGACGTCTTCGACGTCCCGGGCCTCACGGAGCTGATGGGCGACATCGAGTCCCGCCGCGTCCGGCTCGTGGAGGTCACCACCCCGGAGCCGTCCCCGTTCGCCCGCTCCCTGCTGTTCGGGTACGTCGCCCAGTTCCTGTACGAGGGCGACTCGCCCCTCGCCGAGCGCCGCGCGGCCGCCCTGTCCCTCGACTCCCGTCTCCTCGCCGAGCTGCTGGGCCAGGCCGAGCTGCGCGAACTGCTCGACGCGGAGGTGCTCACCGAGCTGGAGCGCGAGCTCCAGTGGCGCACGGAGGACCGCCGCGTCAAGGACGCCGAGGGCGTCGCCGACCTGCTGCGCCTGCTCGGCCCGCTCACGGACGCCGAACTGGCCGAGCGGGGTGCGGAGCCCGCCTGGGCGGAGGACCTCGCGGCGGCCCGCCGCGCCATCCGGGTCCGGATCGCCGGGGCCGACCACTGGGCGGCCATCGAGGACGCGGGCCGTCTGCGCGACGCCCTGGGCACCGCCTTGCCGGTCGGAGTCCCCGAGGCCTTCACAGAGCCCGTGAAGGACCCCCTCGGCGACCTCCTCGGGCGCTATGCCCGCACCCACGGCCCGTTCACCTCCGCCGGGGCGGCCGCCCGCTTCGGCCTCGGTGCCGCCGTCACGGAGGGCGCGCTGCACCGCCTCGGGGCGAGCGGCCGCGTCGTCCAGGGCGAGTTCCATCCGGCGGGCATCGGCCAGGAGTGGTGCGACGCGACGGTGCTGCGCCGTCTGCGCCGCCGCTCCCTCGCCGCGCTCCGCCAGGAGCTGGAGCCGGTGCCCCCGGCCGCGCTCGCCCAGTTCCTGCCGCAGTGGCAGCACCTGAGCGGCCATGGCCTGCGGGGCGTCGACGGCCTGGTCCGCGCGATCGAGCAGCTCCAGGGCGCGTCCGTGCCCGCTTCGGCCCTGGAGAAGCTCGTCCTGCCCTCCCGAGTGGCGGGCTACGCCCCGGCGCTGCTCGACGAGCTCACCGCCGCCGGAGAGGTGCTGTGGGCCGGAGCGGGGTCCCTTCCGGGCAAGGACGGCTGGGTCTCGCTCTATCTGGCCGACGCCGCTCCCCTCCTCCTGCCGCCCGCGCACCCCCTGGAGCTCACCGCGCTCCACCAGTCCGTCCTGGACGCGCTCTCCGGGGGTTACGGCCTGTTCTTCCGGCAGATCAGCGACCAGGTCCGCGCCACCACGCACCCGGACGCCACCGACCCCCAGCTGGCCGACGCGGTGTGGGACCTGGCCTGGTCGGGCCGGCTCACGAACGACACGCTCGCCCCCCTGCGCTCCCTCCTGGGCTCGGGGCGCACGGCGGGGTCCACGGCCCACCGTGCGAAGCGCGCCGTCCCGCGCGGGCGCTACGGCAGCCTGACCGCCGCCGCCCGCCCCGTCTCCCGCACCGGCCCGCCGACCGTCGCGGGCCGCTGGTCGCTGCTGCCCGCCCGCGAGCCCGACCCGACCCTGCGCGCCCACGCCCTGGCCCGCACGCTGCTCGACCGGCACGGCGTGGTGACCCGGGGCGCGGTCGCCGCCGAGGGCGTCGAGGGCGGCTTCTCCGCGACGTACCGGATCCTGTCGGCCTTCGAGGACAACGGCCAGGCCCGTCGCGGGTACGTGGTGGAGGGGCTCGGCGCGGCCCAGTTCGCCATGGACGGCGCCGTGGACCGGCTGCGCGCCACGGCCACCGCGCGGGAGCGCGCGGGCTCCGGGCACACCACCGACCCCCAGGCGGTCGTCCTGGCGGCCGCCGACCCGGCGAACGCGTACGGGGCCGCCCTGCCCTGGCCCGACCCCCCGGCCGAAGCCGGTCACAAGCCGGGCCGCAAGGCGGGCTCCCTGGTCGTCCTGGTCGACGGCGAGCTGACGCTGTACGTGGAGCGCGGCGGCAAGACCGTCCTGGCCTGGGCGTCGTCCGAGGCCGACCCGGACCCCAGGCTCCTCGCGGCCGCGACCGCGCTGGCCTCGGCCGCCAAGGCGGGCGCGCTCGGCACGGTCACCGTGGAGCGCATCAACGGCGCCCCCGCGCTGACCTCCCCCTTGGCCCCCCTCCTGGAGCACACCGGCTTCCACGCCACCCCGAGAGGCCTCCGCGTGCGCGCCTGACCCCGGCGCACACCGGGGCGGCGGCCCCGGCCCGCACCTGGGGCGACCTCGCAGCCGGGACCTGAGGCGGCCTTGAGGCCCGGGCCTGGGCCCAGGCCCGGGCCCGGGCCCGGGCCCGGGCCCAGGGCAGCCTTGCGGCCCGGACCTGAGGCGACCTCGCAGCCCGGGACTGGGGCGGCCCTGCGGCCCGAGCCCGGGGCAGCCTCGCGGCCCGGACCTGAGGCGACCTCGCAGCCCGGGACTGGGGCGCCCCGCCAGCCCGTGCCCGGGACGACCCGTCAGCCCAAGGCCCACGGCAGCCCTCCGATCCGGCCCGCGGCGGCCGACGCCGTCCAGGGCGGCGCGGCCCATGGCGGCCTACCAGCCGGGCGCCACGCCACCCCCACCCCACCACGAAGTGACACCCTGTCCCCATGCCCGAAGGAGACACAGTCCACCAGACGGCCCGCCGCCTCCACCGGGCCCTGGCCGGTCACGTCCTCACGCGCTCCGACCTCCGCGTCCCCAAGCTGGCCACGGCCGACCTGACCGGCCGCGCCGTCCTGGACGTCACCCCTCGCGGCAAGCACCTGCTCACCCGCGTGGAGGGCGGCCTCACCCTCCACTCGCACCTGCGCATGGACGGCTCCTGGAAGGTCTACGCCCCGGACGAACGCTGGCGCGGCGGGCCCGCCCACCAGATCCGGGCCGTCCTCGCGACCGCCGACCACACGGCCGTCGGCTACCGCCTGCCCGTCCTCGAACTGCTCCGCACCGTCGACGAACAGCGCGCCGTCGGCCACCTGGGCCCCGACCTCCTCGGCCCCGACTGGGACCCCGACCAGGCCCTGCGCAACCTCCTCACGGCCCCCGAGCGCGCCCTCGGCGAGGCCCTGCTCGACCAGCGCAACCTCGCGGGCATCGGCAACATCTACAAGAGCGAGCTGTGCTTCCTGCTCGGCGTCACCCCCTGGCTGCCGATCGGCGAACTCCCCGCCGACACGGCGAACCGGCTGCCCGCCCTCGCCAAGAAGCTCCTGGAAGCCAACCGCGACCGCCCCGACCGCACGACCACGGGCGTCCCCCGCCCCGGCCGACGGCTGTACGTGTACGGCCGGGCACCGCGCCCCTGTCTGCGCTGCGGCACCCCCGTACGGACGGCGGACCAGGGCGACGGCTCCCGCCAGCGCCCGACGTACTGGTGCCCGACCTGCCAACGAGGACCGACGCCCCGGGCCGGAAACCGCCCCGCCCGCAGCAATTGACGGGCCGGCAGCTCTCTCCTACGGTCCCGTCATGCCCCTCACGGCGTACGACCTCACCGGCCGCACCGCGTTCGTCACCGGCGCGGCGAGCGGCATCGGCCGTGCCAGTGCCGTCCTGCTCGCGCGGGCGGGAGCCGCGGTGCACTGCGCCGACCGGGACGCGCCGGGCCTGCACGAGACGGCCGCCCTCATCAAGGAGACCGGCGGCACCGCCCACCCGCACCTCCTGGACGTCAGCGACCGGTCGCAGGTGGAGCAGGCCGTGGCGGACGCGGCCGCGGCGACGGGCCGCGTCGACGTCCTGGCCGCCATCGCCGGGATCATGCACAGCAGTCCGGTCCTGGAGACCCGCGAGGAGGACCTCGACCGGGTCCTGGGCGTGAACTTCAAGGGAGTCCTGTACGCCTGCCGGGCGGCGGCCCGCGTGATGATCGAGGCGGGCTCGGGCGGCAGCATCGTCACGATGGCGTCGGGCGCCGTGGACACCGGAGGCCCCGGCCTGCTCTGCTACGGCGCTTCGAAGGCCGCGGTGGTGCAGCTGACGAAGACGCTGGCCAGCGAGGTCGGACCGCACGGCATCCGCGTCAACGCCGTGGCACCGGGCTGGATCCGTACGCCGATGACCGACCGCCACGACGCCGCGGCGCGGGTCCACACCGAGGGCCTCATGGCCCGGAGGTCGCCGCTGGGCCGCGTCGGCGAGCCGGAGGACGTCGCCCATGCCGTGCTGTACCTGGCCTCGGACGCGGCGGCGTTCACGACCGGCCAGATCCTCCGCCCCAACGGCGGCGTGGCGATGCCTTGGTAGCGGAGCCGCGCCCCGAGCGGCCGCGCCCCCACGCCCGGGCAGTCGCGCGCCCCCGCGCCCCGGCCCGCTCCGTCCCCGCCACCGCGCGCCCCCGCGCCCCGGTACCGCGCCGGCGCGGCCCCGCCACCCCCAGCGCCCGCTCCTTGGGCACGCAGTGCACGGGCAGCAGGCTCAGCCCCCAGCCCCCGGCGGCGATCGTGCCCTCCAGGGCCCCCGCGTCGGGCGTCACCGCGAGCCGCAGCACCGCCCACCACCACAGCGCGGCGAGACCGAGAGCCGAAGTCCACCGCAGGACGCGCCCCGCCACGGCTGTCACCTCCCGCCAGACGACGCTAGACCCGGCCCGTCCCCCGGCGGCAGGGCGCACCGGGCGCACCGAAGGTGCGCGAGCGCCGTCGCCCGGCCCGTCCGCACGGGCGGGCGCCCCGCCGGTGCGGAGCCGCTATCCGTTCTCGGCCTGGAACATCCAGTGGTGCTTCTCCAGGTCGGCCGTGATGCCGATGAAGATGTCCTGGCTCACCGGGTCGGCGTCGCCGGTGGCGTTCACCCGCTCGCGCATCCGCGTGATCACCGCGCCGAGGGCCGCCACGAGCGTGCCCACCGCGTCCGTGTCCTTGACCCAGCCCTCGGGGACGGCGCCGATGCCGCTGCTGCCCGCCACGGTGGCCGCGCGGCCGTCGGGCGAGACGCCGAGCGTCGAGGCCCGCTCCGCGACCGTGTCGGAGTGCAGCCGTGCGGTGTCGACGACCTCGTCGAGCTGGAGGTGGACGGAGCGGAAGCGCGGCCCCACCACGTTCCAGTGGATCTGCTTGGCGATCAGGGACAGGTCGACGAGGTCGACGAGTGCGCCCTGCAGGGCCTCGGACACCGTCTTCAGATCGGCGTCGGGCAGCGGACTCTTGACGACGTACATCGGTCACCTCCGGCTACACGGGGTCATCCAGGCGTGTTCGACCACGCGGTTACCCGCATCCGGGCCGAACACCCATCAACCATCGCGCACCGGCACTACTACGGCCACTTCGGAAAGCAGGCCTTCGGGTGCCCCCCGCCCCGGGCACCGGCGCTCAGGGCGCCGCGTACCGTCGCAAGGACAGCGAAGGCCCCGGCCGGAGCACCCGGCCGGGGCCTTCACCACGTCTGGTCACCCGCAGGTCACGCGGCGACGACGTCGACCGCTTCCGCGGGTGCCTTGATCGTGACCCGTTCCGGTGGCACGCCGGTCACCGAGACGGAATTGAGCATCGGGCGGACCGGTGCCCGCACCGGTTCCGTGGCCGCTGCCGACTCGGCCAGCTCGGCGAGCGAGAGCTCGTCGCTCACTTCTCGCATGAGCTCGGACATCCGTACGTCAAGCGCGTCGCAGATCGCGGAAAGCAGCTCGGAGGAAGCCTCCTTCTGCCCCCGCTCCACCTCGGAGAGATAGCCGAGTGAGACTCGGGCGGACGAGGAGACTTCGCGCAGAGTACGGCCCTGGCGCTGGCGCTGCCGACGCAGCACGTCACCCAGCAGGCGACGGAGCAGAATCATCGGTGGCTCCCTCCTCGGACCGCGTAGCCGCATCCTTCACGCCCCACCGTACCGCCTCGCGCGGCGGCCGTGCGGGGAGCGATGTCGTGTTCACTCAGGGCTGCAAACATCAAGTCCCCCCGTTCTGTTCCGTATCCTGTGCGCGCTCGTTCCCGGCGCGTTCGCCGGAGAGCTGCTCTAGGAGCAGGCATAGCACGCCGCGGACGCTCTCCATACGGATTTCCGTACGGTTTCCGTTCAACCGCAGAGTCGCTACTTTCCCCTCAGAGCGAAGCGGGGAACCAGCGTCCGCAACGCCGGGAACGACCTCGGCAGAACCGGCCGCACCTTCCGCACCTGCGGAAACCGCCACGTGAACCGTCCCCACCGGCTGCCCGTCCTGCGCTTCGGGCCCGGCGACGCCCGTCGTCGCGATCCCCCAGTCCGTCCCGAGGAGCCGCCGCACCCCGGCCGCCATCTGGAGGGCGACCTCGGCGTCCACGGCCCCGCGGGCGGCGAGCAGGTCGCCGTCGACCCCGAGGACCTCCCGCTTGAGCTCCGTCGCGTACGCGGTCACGGACCCCCGGAAGACCCGTGAGGCCCCCGGCACGGCCGTCACCTCGGCGGCCACGAGGCCCCCGGTCAGCGACTCGGCGACACCCAGGGTCTCACCCCGCTCGCCGAGCAGCCGCAGCACCTCGGCCGCGGCCCCTGCGGCGGCCCCCGTCTCGGCAGCCACCACGGCCGCCGCCTTCCCAGCGGGCCCCGGGGACCTCACTTGGCCGCCCCCGGCTCCCCTGCCTCGGAGGTCTCGGCGACATCAGAGCCGTCGGAGCCCTGAGGGGCTGCAGCGACGCCCTGAGGGGCCGCAGTGGCCTCGGAGACCTCGTAAGCCTCAGCTGCCACAACAGCCTCAGACGTCCCAGCAGCCTCAGGTGTCACAGCAGCCTCAGCCATGCCCCGCCGCCGCAGCACCACGGCCTGTTTCACATAGTCGAGCCCGGTGACCACGGTCAGCACGACGGCGACCGCCATCACCCAGAACCGCAGCGTGGCCAGCGGCCCCGTCAGCGCCAGGACGTACATCCCGACGGCCGTGCCCTGGGCGAGCGTCTTCATCTTGCCGCCGCGGCTGGCCGGAATGACGCCGTAGCGGATCACCCAGAACCGCAGCAGCGTGATCCCCAGCTCGCGCCCGAGGATCACGAGGGTCACCCACCACGGCAGGTCCCCGAGCCAGGACAGACAGATCAGGGCCGCGCCCATGATCGCCTTGTCCGCGATGGGGTCGGCGATCTTGCCGAAGTCCGTGACCAGGTTGTACGTACGCGCCAGATGCCCGTCGAACAGGTCCGTGATCATGGCGATGGCGAAGGCGGCCCAGGCGACGGAGCGCCACGCCGGGTCGTACCCGCCGTTGGCGAGCAGCAGCATCACGAATCCGGGCACGAGCAGCAGCCGGATCATGGTCAGCAGGTTCGCGACGTTCCACAGACTGGCCTGGTCCATCGCGGCGGCGCCGAGCTTCCCGCCGCGCACCGGCTTCGCGCCGGGCGCGCCGGAGCCGCCCGCCGCGGATGCCGGGACCTGGGTCATCTGCCCGTCCCTTCACCGGCTCCATGGGGTCGGTCGGAAGCCTCCAGGACCTCGCACTGCTCAGCCAACAGATCCACGCCCTCCGTGCCGACGACCTTTGCCACGACCATACGGCCGATCTCCAGGCCGTCCCCAGGGGCGGAGTCCACGAAACGGATCTGTCCGTCGGTCTCGGGCGCCTGGTGCGCGGCCCGGCCGATGGCGCCCTCCTCGTCGTCGACGGCCTCGATGAGGACCTCGACGCGCTCGCCGACGCGCTCCTCCGCGCGCTGGGACGTCAGCTCCTCGGCGAGCCGCGCCACGCGCGCGAGCCGCTCGTCGACGACGTCCTGGTCGAGCTTGTGCTCGTAGGTCGCCGCCTCGGTGCCCTCCTCGTCGGAGTAGCCGAAGACGCCGATGGCGTCCAGGCGGGCGCCGGTGAGGAAGCGCTCGAGCTCCGCCACGTCGGCCTCGGTCTCGCCGGGGAAGCCCACGATGAAGTTGGAGCGCACACCGGCCTGCGGCGCCTTGCTCCGGATCGTGTCGAGCAGCTCCAGGAAGCGGTCGGTGTCGCCGAAGCGCCGCATGGCCCGCAGGACGCCGGGCGCGGAGTGCTGGAAGGACAGGTCGAAGTACGGCACGACCTTCTCCGTCGACGTCAGGACGTCGATCAGGCCGGGGCGCATCTCGGCGGGCTGGAGGTAGCTCACCCGCACCCGCTCGATGCCGTCGACGGCCGCGAGCTCGGGCAGCAGCGTCTCCAGGAGCCGGATGTCGCCGAGGTCCTTGCCGTACGAGGTGTTGTTCTCGGAGACCAGCATGATCTCCTTCACGCCCTGCTCGGCGAGCCAGCGCGTCTCGCCGAGCACGTCCGAGGGACGGCGCGAGATGAACGAGCCGCGGAAGGACGGGATGGCGCAGAACGAGCATCTGCGGTCGCACCCGGAGGCCAGCTTCACGGAGGCCACGGGGCTCGTGCCGAGGCGGCGGCGCAGCGGGGCGCGGGGCCCGGACGCGGGCGCGACGCCGTCCGGCAGGTCGACCGGGGCGTGACCGGGCAGGGCGACCTCCGTGCCGGCCTCCTGACGCTCGGCCGGGCTGATCGGCAGGAGCTTGCGGCGGTCACGCGGAGTGTGCGCCTCGACACTGCCGCCGCCCAGGATGACCTGGAGGCGGTTGGAGATGTCGGCGTAGTCGTCGAAGCCGAGGACGCCGTCGGCTTCGGGCAGCGCGTCGGCCAGCTCCTTGCCGTAGCGCTCGGCCATGCAGCCGACGGCCACGACGGCCTGGGTGCGGCCGTGGCCCTTCAGGTCATTGGCTTCGAGCAGGGCGTCGACGGAGTCCTTCTTGGCGGCTTCGACGAAGCCACAGGTGTTGACGACGGCGACATCCGCTTCCTCGGCGTCCTCCACGAGGGCCCAGCCGTCCGCCTCCAAGCGGCCTGCGAGCTCCTCCGAGTCCACCTCGTTACGGGCGCAGCCGAGCGTGACAAGGGCGACAGTGCGGCGTTCGGGCATGGTCTCAAGACTACTTCGTCCATGCGTCGGCGCCCGCCGCCAGGGTTCCTGGGCTCGCGACGGGCGCTGGGCAAGGGTCCTCGGACGCCGCTGGTCAGCCGACCTCCGGGTCGCCCTTCGTGTAGGTGAGGCGCTCCACCTGGCCCGGCTCGAACTCGTTCTCGACCTGCTTGCCGTTCACGAAGAGGCTGATCGCACCGGCGTCGCCGAGCACGAGCTGGATCCTCTGCTTGTCCTGGAAGGTCTTGGACTCGCCCTGCTTGAGCAGGCCGTCGAAGAGCAGCCGGCCGTTGTGGTCCTTGGCCGAGATCCAGCTGCGCCCGTCGGAGGCGTCGACCTTGACGGTCACCTTGTCCCGGGGCACACCGGCGATGGCGCTGTCCGAGGGGTCCGGCTTGGGGTCGGCGGGCTTGGAGGGGCTCGGCTTCTCGGCGGGCTTGCTGCTGGTGGGCGTGGAGCCCTCGGCGACCTGCTGCGACGAGCCGTCGTCGTCCCCGCCGCTGAACGCGGTGTACGCGACGAAGCCGATCACGGCGACGATCGCGGCGACCATGGCCGCCGTCCAGTTCGGCCGGCGCGGCTCGGAGCGGATCCGCTCGGCCTCGAACAGCGGCGCGGCCGGGGTCGGCGCCGGGGGCCGTCCGCCGCGCCCCTCGTCGTACTGGGCGAGCAGCGGGGCGGGGTCGATGCGGACGGCGCGGGCGAGCGTACGGATGTGCCCGCGCGCGTAGACGTCGCCGCCGCAGCGGGAGAAGTCGTCCTGTTCGATCGCGTGCACGATCGGGATGCGCACCCGGGTGGTCGTACTGACCTCGTCGACGGTCAGGCCCGCGTCGATGCGCGCCTGCCGGAGCACGCGGCCGATCGAGGGACGGTCCTCCGCGGGACGCTCCTGGGCAGGGCCTTCCGCGGGTCCGTCCGCGACGGCGCGGTCGTCTGCGGGGCGGTCGTCTGAAGGGCGGTCGTCTTCGGGGGAGTTGCCGATGGACACGGGTGCGCCTTTCGAGCGTGTAGCCACCTGCCGGACATTCAGTCTAGGGGGGCTGAGAAAGGGTGGGGCAACCGGGCGGACGGACTTTGTACGCCATCAGAATGGCCGGACATCCTGACGGGGGGACACGGTCTTGCGCTTCCCTCAACTTGACGTACGCCGAGGGGAAACGGTTGCCTGCGTTCCCGTACGGGTGAGCTCGGCCCCCGTACGGGCCAGACGGTCCGCGCACGCGGCGCTCCCGGCCGTCGTACGAGGTCAGACCCTGCGCTTGTGCGGTGTTTCCGGACCTTTAGGAAGCCTCCCCGCGGAGTACGGCGAGCACTCCATCCAGCTCATCAGGTTTCACGAGAACATCACGAGCCTTCGACCCCTCGCTCGGACCCACGATGTTGCGCGACTCCATGAGGTCCATGAGGCGGCCGGCCTTGGCGAAGCCGACGCGCAGTTTGCGCTGGAGCATCGACGTGGACCCGAACTGGGTGGAGACGACCAGCTCCGCCGCCTGGCACAGCAGGTCGAGGTCGTCGCCGATGTCCTCGTCGATCTCCTTCTTCTGCTTGGTGCCCACCGTGACGTCGTCGCGGAAGACCGGCGCCATCTGGTCCTTGCAGTGCCGTACGACCGCCGCGACCTCGTCCTCGGTCACGAAGGCGCCCTGCATGCGGACCGGCTTGTTCGCCCCCATCGGCAGGAAGAGCCCGTCGCCCTTGCCGATGAGCTTCTCCGCGCCGGGCTGGTCGAGGATGACGCGGCTGTCGGCGAGCGAGGAGGTGGCGAAGGCGAGCCGGGAGGGCACGTTCGCCTTGATCAGACCGGTCACGACGTCCACGGAGGGCCGCTGGGTGGCGAGCACCAGGTGGATGCCGGCCGCGCGCGCGAGCTGGGTGATGCGCACGATCGAGTCCTCGACGTCCCGCGGCGCGACCATCATCAGGTCGGCGAGCTCGTCGACGATCACCAGCAGGTACGGGTACGGCTTGAGCTCGCGCTCGCTGCCCTCGGGCGTCTTGAGCTTGCCGTCGCGCACGGCCTGGTTGAAGTCGTCGATGTGGCGGTAGCCGAACGCCGCGAGGTCGTCGTAGCGCAGGTCCATCTCGCGCACGACCCACTGGAGCGCCTCGGCGGCCCGCTTGGGGTTGGTGATGATCGGCGTGATCAGGTGCGGAATGCCCTCGTACGCGGTGAGCTCGACGCGCTTGGGGTCGACGAGGACCATCCGGACGTCCTCGGGCGTCGCTCTTATCATGATCGAAGTGATCAGGCAGTTGATGCAGGACGACTTGCCGGAACCGGTGGCTCCGGCCACCAGGATGTGCGGCATCTTCGCCATGTTGGCCATGACGTAGCCGCCCTCGACGTCCTTGCCGAGCGCGACGAGCATGGGGTGGTCGTCCTCGGCCGCGTCCGCCAGGCGCAGCACGTCGCCGACGTTGACCATCTCGCGGTCGGTGTTCGGGATCTCGATGCCGACCGCGGACTTGCCGGGGATCGGCGAGATGATCCGGACGTCCGGCGATGCGACGGCGTACGCGATGTTCTTGGCGAGCGCCGTGATCTTCTCGACCTTCACGGCGGGGCCGAGCTCGATCTCGTAGCGCGTGACCGTCGGGCCGCGCGTGAAGCCCGTGACGACGGCGTCGACCTTGAACTCCGTGAAGACGTTCGACAGCGAGTCCACGACCGCGTCGTTGGCGGCGCTGCGGGACTTGCCGGGGCCGCCGCGCTCCAGGAGGTCGAGCGACGGCAGCGCGTACGTGATGTCCCCGGAGAGCTGGAGCTGCTCCGCGCGCGGGGGCAGGTCGCGCGGCTCCTCCGGCGCGGCCTTGGTCAGGTCGGGGACGCCGGCGCGCGCGGGCTCCTCGGCCCCGGACTTGCGGCCCGGCACGACGCCCGCACCGCGCGCGGGAGGCACGGGCCCGGACGGATCCTGCGGCACGGGCCCGGACGGGTGCTGCGGGGCGCGCTCCACGGAGACGCCCTGCGTGAGGTCCGCGACCAGCGGCGACGGCGGCATGCCGTGCATCACGGCGCCGTCGAGCGCGGCGGCCGCGGCGGCGGCCACGTCCACCGCGTCCATGGGGCGGTCCGCGGCGGGCTGTACGGAGGCCCGGCGGGGCCTGCGGCGCTTGGAGAGGGCCTCTTCCTCGGCCTGGTCCGGGGAGGGCTCCTGGAGGCCGTCAGCGGGCCGCCTGCGGCCCCGGGAGCGGGGGCGCGCGGGCAGCGCCTCACGCCACTGGTCGTCGTACCGCTCGTCGTCCTCGGTGTACTCGGCGTACTCCGTGTACTCCTCCGACGTGGCGGGCTCCTCGATGACGCCGAGGCGCACGCCGAGCGCACGCAGGCGCTGCGGGATGGCGTTGACCGGGGTCGCGGTGACGACGAGCAGGCCGAAGATCGTCAGCAGGACCAGCATCGGCACGGCGAGGACCTCGCCCATGGCCTTGGTCAGGGGTGTCGACGCGCCCCAGCCGACGAGGCCGCCCGCGTCCCTTATGGCCTGCATGCCGTCCCCGCGCGCGGGCGAGCCGCAGGCGATGTGCACCTGTCCGAGCACGCCGAGGACCAGCGCGGACAGGCCGATGACGATGCGGCCGTTGGCGTCGACCTTCTCGGGGTGGCGGATGAGGCGCATGGCCATGCCCGCGACCAGCAGGGGCACGAGCAGGTCGAGCCGTCCGAAGGCGCCGGTCACCAGTATCTCGACGAGGTCGCCGACGGGGCCGCGCAGATTGGACCAGGTGCCCGCCGCGACGATCAGGGCGATGCCGAGGAGGAGCAGCGCGAGGCCGTCCTTGCGGTGGGCGGGGTCCAGTCCTCTGGCGCCGCGGCCCACGCCGCGGAACATCGCGCCCACGGCGTGCGCGATGCCGAGCCAGATGGCGCGAACCAGGCGGTAGAGGCCGTTGGTGGGGCCGGGCGTCGGCTTCGGGGCGGGCTTCTTGGGCGCCGCGGCCTTCTTGGCGGGCGCCTTCTTCGCCGCGGCCTTCTTGGCGGGCGGCTTCTTGGCGGCGGCCTTCTTCGCCGGAGCCTTGGTCGGCGCGGCCGCCTTCTTCGCGGGCGTCTTCTTGGCTGCGGACTGACGTGAGGCCATGGGTGTGAGATTACCGGGGGAGGCGACGGTGGACACGTGTGCCTACTGCTTCACCCGTTTGTGTCGCCCTGGCGCGGGCGGCGAACTGACGAGGCTTCACAGGAGGGCTGACGGTGGCTCACGGCAGCTGCCGTGAGCCACCGACGCATCGTACGGAACCATTGCTTCCGCCGCCTGTGCGGCAGCGCCCGGCACCGTGGTGCGACCACGCCGGGCACCGCGCGGGCGGCCGTCCGGGCCGTCGTCAGTTCTGTGAGGGCACCGACGGCGCGCCGCTGCCGGTGCCGGGCTCCAGGGCGTCAAGAGCCCTGCGCAAACCGGTGAGTTTGCGTTCGAGATGGGCTGCCGTGGCGACGGCCGCCGCGTCGGCGGAGTCGTCGTCGAGCTGTTTGGACAGGGCCTCGGCCTGCTCCTCGACGGCGGCGAGCCGCGCGGACAGTTCCGCCAGGAGATTGGCGGGCTCCTTGGCGTCCTCGGCCGCCGCCTTGCCGCCGCCCTCCAACTGGAGGCGCAGCAGGGCCGCCTGCTCGCGCAGTTGGCAGTTCTTCATGTACAGCTCGACGAACACCGAGACCTTCGCGCGCAGGACCCACGGGTCGAAGGGCTTGGAGATGTAGTCCACGGCGCCGGCCGCGTACCCCCGGAACGTGTGGTGCGGGCCGTGGTTGATCGCCGTGAGGAAGATGATCGGGATGTCCCGGGTCCGCTCCCGCCGCTTGATGTGCGCCGCGGTCTCGAAGCCGTCCATGCCAGGCATCTGGACGTCCAGGAGAATGACCGCGAAGTCGTCCGTCAGCAGCGCTTTGAGCGCTTCCTCCCCGGACGATGCCCGCACCAGCGTCTGATCGAGCGCAGAGAGGATGGCCTCCAGCGCCAGCAGATTCTCCGGCCGGTCATCGACCAGGAGGATCTTGGCCTTCTGCACCATGGCCCGCCCTCCTCGCCCCGGCGGTACACCGGGCGCCGCCCCAGAGGACGACTTTCTTGCGTCGTCCGTCCTTGTGCCGGTCATGGTAGCCGCACCCCGCCCGTCGCCACACCCTGTCACCGCGATGTCACTGTGCACGTAGCAGAAACGCAGCGGCGGACCAGAAGGTTCCCCGAATACCGCGGTTCTACACGGCTTCGGCCACACTCTGTCAGCAACTCCGCGTAGCGGTGCGGCTCCTCCGGGCGCCTCAGCGACGGTCCGCGGGAGCGGCCGTGGGCGGGGCGGCGGCCACGCTCCGTCACTCCGTCCGCATCCACTGCTCCATCACTGACAACAGGTGATCGGGATCGACCGGCTTCGTCACGTAGTCGGAGGCTCCGGAGTCGATGGCCTTCTCCCGGTCGCCCTTCATCGCCTTGGCGGTGAGCGCGATGATCGGCAGCCCGGCGAACTGAGGCATCCTGCGGATCGCCGTCGTCGTCGCGTAGCCGTCCATCTCCGGCATCATGATGTCCATCAGAACGACCGTCACGTCGTCGTGCTGCTCCAGGACCTCGATGCCCTCGCGGCCGTTCTCGGCGTACAGCACCGACAGGCCGTGCTGCTCCAGGACACTGGTGAGCGCGAACACGTTGCGGATGTCGTCGTCGACGATGAGGACCTTCTCGCCGTCGAACTGGAACCCCGCGCGCGTGGCTGTCGCGTCCTGCGCGGCACCCTCCTGCCACTGCTCCTGCGCTGCCCCGCCGGCCCTCGGACCGGGCTGCGGAACCCCGTCGGCGGGCTCCGCGGGCAGCGCGGCCCGGCGGCGGCGCCGGAACAGGGCGGCGGGCCCGGCGTGCCGCTCCCCGGCCTCCGAGCGCGCCGTACCGGGAGCCGCGGTGTCGCCGGCCGCGTTCCCCGCGGCCTCGGTCAGGCTCTCCAGGGCGGGCAGCGCGGGCGCGGCGGGCGACGCGAGCTGGGCGTACCCCTGCGGCGGCAGTTCGCTCGGGTGCAGGGGCAAATACAGCGTGAAGGTGGAGCCCCGGCCCGGTTCGCTGGCCGCGTGGATCTCACCGCCGAGCAGCCGGGCGATCTCCCGGCTGATGGACAGGCCCAGACCTGTGCCGCCGTACTTGCGGCTGGTCGTCCCGTCCGCCTGCTTGAACGCTTCGAAGATCACCCGCATCTTGCTGGCCGCGATGCCGATGCCGGTGTCCGCCACGGAGAAGGCGATCAGATCGGCGTCCGGGTCGCGCAGCGAACCGGCCTCCAGGAGCTGCTCCCGGATCGCGTTCGGCACGTCGTTGCTGGCGAGCCGGATGACGAGCTCCACCGCACCGGTGTCGGTGAACTTGACCGCGTTGGCCAGCAGATTGCGCAGTACCTGAAGGAGACGTTGTTCGTCCGTGTGCAGCGTCGCGGGCAGCTCCGGCGATACGCGTACGGAGAAGTCGAGCCCCTTCTCGGCGGTCAGTGGACGGAAAGTGGCCTCTACGTAGTCCACGAGTTGGACGAGCGCGATGCGCGTCGGGCTGACGTCCATCTTGCCCGCCTCGACCTTCGACAGGTCCAGGATGTCGTTGATCAGCTGGAGCAGGTCCGAGCCCGCCCCGTGGATCGTTTCGGCGAACTCCACCTGCTTGGGGGTGAGGTTCGCGTCGGCGTTGTCCGCGAGCAGCTTGGCGAGGATCAGCAGCGAGTTGAGCGGCGTCCGCAGCTCGTGCGACATGTTCGCCAGGAACTCGGACTTGTAGCGCATCGACACCGCGAGCTGCTCGGCACGCTCCTCGAGGACCTGCCGGGCCTCCTCGATCTCGGTGTTCTTCACCTCGATGTCGCGGTTCTGCTGGGCGAGCAGCGCGGCCTTCTCCTCCAGCTCGGCGTTGGAGTCCTGGAGCGCCTTCTGCCGGTTCTCCAACTCCTCGGAGCGGTCGCGCAGTTGCTCGGTCAGCTCCTGCGACTGCTTGAGCAGCATCTCCGTCTTCGTATTGACGCTGATGGTGTTGACGCTCGTCGCGATCATCTCGGCGATCTGGCTCAGGAAGTCCTTCTGGATCTGCGTGAACGGCTGGAACGACGCCAGCTCGATCACCCCGAGCACCTTGCCCTCGAAGAGCACCGGCAACACGATGACCTGCGCCGGGGGCGCCTCGCCGAGTCCGGAGGCGATGCGCAGATAGCCCGAGGGCGCGTTCTCCACGAGGATCGTGCGGCGCTCCTTGGCGGCCGTGCCGATCAGCGTCTCACCGGGCCGGAACGACGTGGGCATCGACCCCATCGAGTAGCCGTAGCTGCCCAGCATCCGCAGTTCGTACGCGTCCTCGTCGCGCCCCGGGTCGTTCGCGTCGTCGGTGGCCATCGCGAGGAAGAACGCGCCGTGCTGCGCCGAGACCACCGGCGTCAGCTCGCTCATGATCAGCGAGGCGACGTCCTCCAGGTCGCGGCGGCCCTGCATCAGACCGGAGATGCGGGCCAGGTTGCCCTTGAGCCAGTCCTGCTCCTTGTTGGCGAGCGTGGTGTCGCGGAGGTTCGCGATCATCGTGTTGATGTTGTCCTGGAGGACCTGGATCTCCCCCGCCGCGTCCACGTCGATCTTCAGATTGAGATCGCCGCGGGTCACCGCGGTGGCCACGGCCGCGATCGCGCGCACCTGCCGGGTGAGGTTCCCGGCCATCTCGTTCACGGACTCCGTGAGGTCGCGCCAGGTGCCGTCGATGTCCCGTACCCGCGCCTGGCCGCCCAGCTGGCCCTCGGTGCCCACCTCGCGGGCGACGCGGGTGACCTCCTCGGCGAAGGACGACAGCTGGTCGACCATCGTGTTGATGGTCGTCTTGAGCTCCAGGATCTCACCGCGCGCGTCGATGTCGATCTTCTTGGTGAGGTCGCCCTTGGCGATGGCCGTCGTGACCATCGCGATGTTGCGGACCTGACCGGTCAGGTTGGACGCCATGCCGTTGACGGACTCGGTGAGGTCCTTCCACGTGCCCGAGACGCCCGGGACGCGGGCCTGGCCGCCGAGGATGCCGTCCGTGCCCACCTCGCGGGCCACCTTGGTGACCTGGTCGGCAAACGAACTCAGCGTCTTCACCATGGTGTTGAAGGTGTCGGCGAGCTGCGCGACCTCGCCGCGCGCCTCGATCGTCACGGTCTTCGTCAGATCGCCGTTGGCGACGGCCGCGGCGACCTGGGAGATGTTGCGCACCTGCATGGTCAGGTTGTTGGCCATCAGGTTGACGTTGTCGCTGAGGTCCTTCCAGATGCCCGTGACGCCCGGGACCCGGGACTGGCCGCCCAGCTTGCCCTCGGTGCCCACCTCACGGGCCACCCGCGTGACCTGCTCGGCGAACGACGACAGCTGGTCGACCATCGTGTTCACGGTCGTGACGAGTTCGAGGATCTCGCCCTTGGCGTCGACAGTGATCTTCTTGGACAGATCGCCGCGGGCGACGGCGGTCGTGACCTCCGCGATGTTGCGGACCTGGAGCGTCAGGTTGTTCGCCATGCCGTTCACGGACTGCGTCAGGTCCTTCCACGTACCCGACACGCCCTGCACCTCGGCCTGACCGCCCAGGATGCCGTCCGTACCCACCTCGCGGGCGACGCGCGTCACCTGCTCCGCGAAGGCGGAGAGCTGGTCCACCATCGTGTTGAGGGTGTTCTTCAGCTCCAGGATCTCGCCGCGCGCGTCCACGTCGATCTTCTGCGACAGGTCGCCGCGCGCCACCGCCGTGGCGACCTGCGCGATGTTGCGGACCTGCGCGGTGAGGTTGCCCGCCATGCCGTTCACGGAGTCCGTGAGGTCGCGCCACACGCCCGCGACGCCGGGGACCTGCGCCTGGCCGCCGAGCCTGCCCTCCGTGCCCACTTCCCGGGCGACGCGCGTCACCTGGTCGGCGAAGGCGGAGAGCTGGTCGACCATGGTGTTGATGGTGTTCTTGAGCTCCAGGATCTCGCCGCGCGCGTCCACGTCGATCTTCTGGGAGAGGTCGCCGCGCGCCACCGCCGTCGTCACCTGCGCGATCTGGCGGACCTGGGAGGTCAGATTGCCCGCCATGAAGTTGACGGAGTCCGTCAGCTCCTTCCAGGTGCCGCTCACGCCGTCCACGCGCGCCTGACCGCCCAGCCGGCCCTCGGTGCCCACGTCCCGGGCCATCCGCGTGACCTGGTCGGCCATCGAGGACAGCTGGTCCACCATCGTGTTCACGGTGTTCTTCAGCTGGAGCATCTCGCCGGAGACGTCCACGGTGACCTTCTGCGACAGGTCGCCGTTGGCCACCGCCGTCGTCACCTGCGCGATGTTGCGGACCTGGCCCGTGAGGTTGCGGAAGGCGGTGTTCACCGAGTCGGTGAGGTCCTTCCAGGTGCCCGCGGCGCCCGGCACCTGTGCCTGGCCGCCGAGCTGGCCCTCGGCGCCGACCTCGCGCGCCACCCGGGTCACCTCGTCACCGAAGGACGACAGCTGGTCCACCATCGTGTTCACGGTGTTCTTGAGTTCGAGCATCTCGCCCGCGACGTCGACCGTGACCTTCTGCGACAGGTCGCCGTTCGCCACCGCCGTCGTCACCGTGGCGATGTCACGGACCTGCGTCGTCAGGTTCCGGAAGACCGTGTTGACGGAGTCCGTCAGGTCCTTCCAGGTGCCGGCCGCGCCCGGCACGTTGGCCTGGCCGCCGAGCTGGCCCTCCGCGCCGACCTCGTTGGCCACGCGCGTGACCTCGTCGGCGAACGTCCGCAGCGTCTCGGTCATCTGGTTGATGGTCCCGGCGAGCTGCGCCACCTCGCCGCGCGCGCTCACCCGTACCTTCTGCGACAGATCGCCGTTGGCGACCGCCGTCGTGACCTGGGCGATGCCGCGCACCTGCGCCGTCAGGTTCCCGGCCATCAGATTGACCGAATCCGTGAGGTCCTTCCACACGCCCGCGACGCCCGGCACCTGCGCCTGCCCGCCGAGCTCGCCCTCCGTACCGACCTCGCGCGCGACGCGCGTGACCTCCGAGGAGAACGAGGACAGCTGGTCCACCATCGTGTTGACGGTGTTCTTCAGCTCCAGCATCTCACCGGCCACGTGCACCGTGACCTTCCGGGACAGGTCGCCCTTCGCCACGGCGGTCGTCACCAGCGCGATGTCCCGCACCTGCGCCGTCAGGCGGTACGCCATCGTGTTGACCGAGTCCGTGAGGTCCTTCCACGAACCGGACATGCCGCGCACCCGGGCCTGCCCGCCCAGCTTGCCCTCCGTGCCCACCTCGCTGGCCACGCGCGTGACCTCGTCGGTGAACGTGGACAGCTGGTCCACCAGGTTGTTGACCGTGCGCCCGACCTTCAGGAACTCGCCGCGCAGCGGATGGCCGTTGCCGTCCGCCACGTGCGCGCGCAGCTCCATGCGCTGCTCCAGATCGCCGTCGGCGACCGCGGAGAGCACCCGGCCGACCTCGGAGACCGGTCGTACGAGATCGTCGACCAGGTCGTTCGCCGCGTCGATCGCGGCCGCCCAGGAACCCTCCATCGCCCCGGCCTGGAGCCGCTCTGTGAGCTTGCCCTCACGCCCCACCGTGCGCCGCACCCGCGACAGCTCTCCGGTGAGGTGCAGATTACGGTCCGCGACCTCATTGAAAACGGCGGCGATCTCCGACATCGCGTCGTCGCCCGTGACCGTGAGCCGTTTGCGGAAATTCCCGTCCCGCATGGCCACAAGCGCGGTCAGCAGCCTGTTCAGGGCCGCCGCCTCCACCGTGACCGTCGTCCCGTTCCGCGGCTTGCGCTGACCGTTCAGGGACCGTCCGTCTTTCGCGCGCGTCTTACTGCCCCGCGTCGCAGCGCCAGACTCCACTGTGTCCCTCCCGCAAGGGTCGACCGTACTGCTCGTCTCAAGCCTGCCCAGTGTTTCACCACGGCCGAACCAGGCCATAACAGTTCGGCAGCTTCGCACACCGTCCGCACACCCTCCGGGCGGAAACACTGGCGACCGGCATCAGCATGGACGGCGAAGGTAAGTAACCTGGCATCCGGCTGTCCAACCACCCCGGTCCTGCCCGGCCAGGGCGGTGGCACACATATTCAGCGGGCATCGGAGGGGCGGCCGCACCATGGGACTGCAGATTCCCGGGGGACAACGGACGAGGAGCTCTGTGATCACCGCGCGCGCGGCTGCGACTTTCGAACCCGTCGGGCGTTCCGTCGCGACGGCCCGCTCGTTCGTCAGGGACACCCTTCAGGGGTGGGGGTTTTCGGACATCGTCGACGACGCGGTCGTCCTGACCAGCGAGCTGGTCACGAACGCCGTCGTGCACGCGGGCACCGCCGCCGACGTCCAGTGCCTGCGTACCGACGACACCGTCCGCATCGAGGTCTCCGACCGCTATCCCGAGCGCGAGATCCCCCTCCAGAACTCCCCCGCGACCATGGGCAGCCCCGACCGCGAGGGCGGCCGCGGCCTCCAGCTCTGCGCCGCGCTCGCCACCCGCTGGGGCGTCGACTACACCCCCACGCACAAGCAGGTCTGGTTCCAACTCGACCTGCCCGACCGCCCCGTGGGCACCCGCGCCGCCGGTCCGACGCTGCCGCCCGACCTGCTCCCGATCACCGACGGCCGGGTCCGCGTCGCCGTCGTCCAGATCGACCGCGCGGGCGCCATCTCCGGCTGGAACGAGGACGCGGAGGAACTCTTCGGGTACGTCGCCGAGCAGGTCACGGGCAAGCCCCTCACCGACTTCGCCGCCTGGCCGCACACCCCGGGCACCAGCACCGGCATCGCCGACGCCCTCCAGCTCTCGCGCTGGGAGGGCAGCTACGGCATCCGCGACGCCGGCGGCCGCGTCATCCCCGTCTACGCCTCCCACCTGCGCGTCCGCGACACGGACGGCGAGCCCTCCACGGTCTGTCTGCTGGTCCGCGACGACGAGCGCGCCGTCCTGCAGACCCCGCTGCGCGGCCCGTCGCCGGAGTCCGGCGCCCTCAGCGAGCCGCACGCCGCCGACCCCTTCGAGGTCTTCATCGGCACCCCCACGCCCGAGGACCTGGACGGCCTGCTCCAGCGCACCGTCGAGCGCGCCCGCGACATGCTCGACGGCGACGCGGCCTTCCTGCTCCTGGCCACGGACGACGAGACGGAACTGGAAGTACGCGCCTCCACCGGCCTGCCCTCCGCCCGCCAGCGCTTCGCCCGCGTCCCCGTGGAGGCGGGCACCGGGCGCTACGGCTCCGCCCGCATGCCCGCCGTCCACGAGGACCTCACGGTCGTCCCGGACGCGGTGCCCCTCCTGAAGAGCACGGGCATGCGCTCGGTCGTCACGGTCCCCCTGAAGGTCGAGGGCCGCCTCACGGGCTCCCTCGGCGTCGCCGCCGAGGCGCCGAACCGGTACTCGAACGAGGAGGCCCTGCGCCTGCAGTTCGCCGCCGACCGCATCGCCCTCGGCATCGAGTCGGCCCGGCTCGGCGATCTGCAGCGGCTGCGCCGCGGCTCGCTCTCCTTCCTCGTCGAGGCCTCCGACCTGCTCGCGGGCACGCTCGACCGGGACCAGACCCTCGCCCTCATGGCACAGATGACGGTCCCCACGCTCGCCACCTGGTGCGCCGTCTACACCATCGCCGACCAGGCCTCGGAGCCGTACCTCTCGTACGTCCTGCACGAGGACGAGGAGCGCATCGACGGCTTGAAAGCGCTCCTCAAGAAGGTCGACCCGCCGGAACCGGTGCCCACTCCGGGCGCCCGCATCTGGAAGGCCCCGTCCGAGGCCGCCCACCAGTCCGCGCTGCGCAACTCCATGCGCAATCTCGGCCTCGGCGAGCCCGTGTCGGCCGTGGGCGGCATCGGCACCTCGCTGTCCACGGCGTCCGCGGTGGGCGGCGAGACGGTCGTCCTGCCCCTGGTCGCCCGCAACCGCGTCATCGGCATGCTCACGCTCGGCAAGCCCGCCGACGAGCACTTCCGCCAGGAGATCCTGGAGCTCGCCGAGGACCTGTCCCGCCGGGCCGCCCTCGCCCTGGACAACGCCCGGCTGTACTCGGAGCGCACGGCCATCAGCCAGTCCCTCCAGCGCAGCCTGCTCCCGCCCGGCCTGCCCCAGGTCCCCGGCGTGGAGGTCGACGTCATCTACCGCGCGGCGGGCGAGGGCAACGAGGTCGGCGGCGACTTCTACGACCTGTTCCCCATCCGCGACGGCGCCTACGGCTTCGCCATCGGCGACGTGTGCGGCACCGGCCCCGAGGCGGCCGCCGTGACGGGCCTGGCCCGGCACGCGCTGCGCCTCCTCGCCCGCGAGGGCTTCGGCGGCCCCGCGGTCCTGGAGCGGTTGAACGCGGCGATCCTCGACGAGGGCGCCCGCAGCCGCTTCCTCACTCTCCTGTACGGCGAGTTGCGGCCCCAGGAGGACGGCTCCGCGGTCCTGAAGATCGTCTGTGCGGGCCATCCGCTGCCGCTGCGTCTGCGCCAGGACGGCACGGTCGAGCCGTACGCGGAGCCGCAGCCGCTGCTCGGCGTCATGGAGGACCTCGACCTGTACGAGCAGACGATGACGCTCGACCCGGGCGACGTCCTGCTCTGCGTCACCGACGGCGTCACCGAGCGCCGCGAGGGCACCCGCATGCTGGGCGACGACGGCCTCGCGGACGTCCTCACGACCTGTACGGGGCTCACGGCGGGCGCGGTGGCGGCGCGCATCATGCGCGCGGTGGAGCGCTTCGCGACGGACGCGCCGTCGGATGACATGGCGATCCTGGCGATGCGCGTCCCGGAACTCCACAGCTGAACTCCCGGGCCCGTCGCCGCGCGTGCAAGGCCACGGGGAGGGGCCCGGGAAGCGAAGAAGGCCACCGCCTGCGAGGCGGTGGCCTTTTCGAATGGAGCCCCCAAGCGGAATCGAACCGCTGACCTTCTCCTTACCATGGAGACGCTCTACCGACTGAGCTATAGGGGCCAGTTGCGCTTTTCGCGGTTTTCCGCGCGGCAACGAAATAAATCATACCCGAACATCCGGTGGTCTCGAACCACCCTGCTTCAGTGGCTAGAACGCCGGCTGGAGCAATCCTCCGAGCGCGTTGCACGCCGATACGATCCGCTGGAGGTCGCGTCGGGACAGCCAGGCGTCGACGGGCAGCGCCAGCGTCTCGTCCGCGGCCCGCTCCGTCTCCGGCAGCTCCACGTCCCGCCAGAACTGCGGCGTCCGGTGCAGCGGCGTCTTCACGGGCACCCGGCAGTCGACTCCCTTGGCCCGCAGGACCCGCGCGAAGGCGTCCCGGTCCGGCCGCCCGTTGCCGGGTACGCGGACGACGTACTGCTGGTAGCTGTGGCTCTCGCCGCCGGCGGGGGCGTGCACGCCCTTCAGCCGGGCGGTGAGGTACGCAGCGTGCGTCCGCCGCCGTGCGACGTCGTCGTACGTCGCGCCCTGTTCACCTTCTTCGAGCACCAGCATCCCGTGCCGCTGCCCGAGCGCGTGCATCCGCGGCATGTCGGCCTGGCCCCCGAAGCGCCGTACGACGACGACAGCCGCTGTGCGCTCGGTGCGGACGGCGTCGACCGCGTCGACGTCAAGGCAGTACGTGACCGGGTCGATGTCGGCGAACACCGGCATGGCTCCCGCGGAGATCACGGCTTCGGCGACCGAGGAACTCCCGTACGCGGGTACGACGACCTCGTCGCCGCTGCCTACGCCTGCCGCTCTGAGCAACGCTTCTGTCCCCATGTGACGGATGCTGATCGCGCAACGTGAACGGCAAGTAACGCAAAACAAAAAAGAGCTGGTCCCTGAACCGAAGTTCAGGGACCAGCTCTTATCAAAGTTTGTTCGGCGGCGTCCTACTCTCCCACAGGGTCCCCCCTGCAGTACCATCGGCGCTGTAAGGCTTAGCTTCCGGGTTCGGAATGTAACCGGGCGTTTCCCTCACGCTATGACCACCGAAACACTATGAAACTGTGAACTACCGCACCACACCCTACGGTGTGGGGTTGTTCGTGGTTTCAGAACCAACACAGTGAACGCGAGCAACTGAGGACAAGCCCTCGGCCTATTAGTACCAGTCAACTCCACCCGTTACCAGGCTTCCATATCTGGCCTATCAACCCAGTCGTCTACTGGGAGCCTTACCCCATCAAGTGGGTGGGAATACTCATCTCGAAGCAGGCTTCCCGCTTAGATGCTTTCAGCGGTTATCCCTCCCGAACGTAGCCAACCAGCCATGCCCTTGGCAGAACAACTGGCACACCAGAGGTTCGTCCGTCCCGGTCCTCTCGTACTAGGGACAGCCCTTCTCAATATTCCTACGCGCACAGCGGATAGGGACCGAACTGTCTCACGACGTTCTAAACCCAGCTCGCGTACCGCTTTAATGGGCGAACAGCCCAACCCTTGGGACCGACTCCAGCCCCAGGATGCGACGAGCCGACATCGAGGTGCCAAACCATCCCGTCGATATGGACTCTTGGGGAAGATCAGCCTGTTATCCCCGGGGTACCTTTTATCCGTTGAGCGACGGCGCTTCCACAAGCCACCGCCGGATCACTAGTCCCGACTTTCGTCCCTGCTCGACCCGTCAGTCTCACAGTCAAGCTCCCTTGTGCACTTACACTCAACACCTGATTACCAACCAGGCTGAGGGAACCTTTGGGCGCCTCCGTTACCCTTTGGGAGGCAACCGCCCCAGTTAAACTACCCATCAGACACTGTCCCTGATCCGGATCACGGACCCAGGTTAGACATCCAGCACGACCAGAGTGGTATTTCAACGGCGACTCCCCCGATACTGGCGTACCGGGTTCACAGTCTCCCACCTATCCTACACAAGCCGAACCGAACACCAATATCAAACTGTAGTAAAGGTCCCGGGGTCTTTCCGTCCTGCTGCGCGAAACGAGCATCTTTACTCGTAGTGCAATTTCACCGGGCCTATGGTTGAGACAGTCGAGAAGTCGTTACGCCATTCGTGCAGGTCGGAACTTACCCGACAAGGAATTTCGCTACCTTAGGATGGTTATAGTTACCACCGCCGTTTACTGGCGCTTAAGTTCTCAGCTTCGCCACCCCGAAGAGTGACTAACCGGTCCCCTTAACGTTCCAGCACCGGGCAGGCGTCAGTCCGTATACATCGCCTTACGGCTTCGCACGGACCTGTGTTTTTAGTAAACAGTCGCTTCTCGCTGGTCTCTGCGGCCACCCCCAGCTCAGGATGTAAAATCCGTCACCGGGTGTGGCCCCCCTTCTCCCGAAGTTACGGGGGCATTTTGCCGAGTTCCTTAACCATAGTTCACCCGAACGCCTCGGTATTCTCTACCTGACCACCTGAGTCGGTTTAGGGTACGGGCCGCCATGAAACTCGCTAGAGGCTTTTCTCGACAGCATAGGATCATCCACTTCACCACAATCGGCTCGGCATCAGGTCTCAGACTCAATGTCAGGCGGATTTGCCTACCTGACGTCCTACACCCTTACCCCGGGACAACCACCGCCCGGGCTGGACTACCTTCCTGCGTCACCCCATCGCTTACCTACTACCACCTTGGACCGGCGGCTCCACCACTCCCCTTTGCCCGAAGGCTCCAGGGCGGCTTCACGGCCTTAGCATTAATGGGCTCGATATTGGGCGTTTCAAAGCGGGTACCGGAATATCAACCGGTTATCCATCGACTACGCCTGTCGGCCTCGCCTTAGGTCCCGACTTACCCTGGGCAGATCAGCTTGACCCAGGAACCCTTAGTCAATCGGCGCACACGTTTCTCACGTATGTATCGCTACTCATGCCTGCATTCTCACTCGTGAACCGTCCACCACTGCCTTCCGGCGCAGCTTCACCCGGCACACGACGCTCCCCTACCCATCCCAGCGGGCGTTGGCCCTCATGCTGGAATGACACGACTTCGGCGGTACGCTTGAGCCCCGCTACATTGTCGGCGCGGAATCACTAGACCAGTGAGCTATTACGCACTCTTTCAAGGGTGGCTGCTTCTAAGCCAACCTCCTGGTTGTCTCTGCGACTCCACATCCTTTCCCACTTAGCGTACGCTTAGGGGCCTTAGTCGATGCTCTGGGCTGTTTCCCTCTCGACCATGGAGCTTATCCCCCACAGTCTCACTGCCGCGCTCTCACTTACCGGCATTCGGAGTTTGGCTAAGGTCAGTAACCCGGTAGGGCCCATCGCCTATCCAGTGCTCTACCTCCGGCAAGAAACACACGACGCTGCACCTAAATGCATTTCGGGGAGAACCAGCTATCACGGAGTTTGATTGGCCTTTCACCCCTAACCACAGGTCATCCCCCAGGTTTTCAACCCTGGTGGGTTCGGCCCTCCACGAAGTCTTACCTCCGCTTCAGCCTGCCCATGGCTAGATCACTCCGCTTCGGGTCTTGGGCGCGCTACTCAATCGCCCTATTCGGACTCGCTTTCGCTACGGCTTCCCCACACGGGTTAACCTCGCAACACACCGCAAACTCGCAGGCTCATTCTTCAAAAGGCACGCAGTCACGAGACACCAAGCAAGCTTGATGTCCGACGCTCCCACGGCTTGTAGGCACACGGTTTCAGGTACTATTTCACTCCGCTCCCGCGGTACTTTTCACCATTCCCTCACGGTACTATCCGCTATCGGTCACCAGGGAATATTTAGGCTTAACGGGTGGTCCCGCCAGATTCACACGGGATTTCTCGGGCCCCGTGCTACTTGGGTGTCTCTCAAACGAGCCGCTGACGTTTCGACTACGGGGGTCTTACCCTCTACGCCGGACCTTTCGCATGTCCTTCGCCTACATCAACGGTTTCTGACTCGTCTCACAGCCGGCAGACTGTGAAAGAGAGATCCCACAACCCCCCAAGCGCAACCCCTGCCGGGTCTCACACGCTTGAGGTTTGGCCTCATCCAGTTTCGCTCGCCACTACTCCCGGAATCACGGTTGTTTTCTCTTCCTGCGGGTACTGAGATGTTTCACTTCCCCGCGTTCCCTCCACACCGCCTATATATTCAGCGGTGGGTGACAGCCCATGACGACTGCCGGGTTTCCCCATTCGGAAACCCCCGGATCAAAGCCTGGTTGACGACTCCCCGGGGACTATCGTGGCCTCCCACGTCCTTCATCGGTTCCTGGTGCCAAGGCATCCACCGTGCGCCCTTAAAAACTTGGCCACAGATGCTCGCGTTCACTGTGCAGTTCTCAAACAACGACCAACCACCCGTCACAACCCGCCGAAGCAGATCTTTACCGGGGTCGGCATTGAGGTTCGGAAAGCAAGTTCCGTACCCTCAGATACCCAACAGCGTGCCCGACACCCTCGCCCCTCCTCGTTCCGTTCCACGCCGAAGCAGTACTGGGAAGAGAAGCAGGTCAAGTGTGCCGAGTAGTCAACGTTCCACCCATGAGCAACCAGCATCAGACATTCGCTGATGTACTGGCCTCTGGACTGTCAGCCAGGCTGGCAGCCAAGAAGTGCTCCTTAGAAAGGAGGTGATCCAGCCGCACCTTCCGGTACGGCTACCTTGTTACGACTTCGTCCCAATCGCCAGTCCCACCTTCGACAGCTCCCTCCCACAAGGGGTTGGGCCACCGGCTTCGGGTGTTACCGACTTTCGTGACGTGACGGGCGGTGTGTACAAGGCCCGGGAACGTATTCACCGCAGCAATGCTGATCTGCGATTACTAGCGACTCCGACTTCATGGGGTCGAGTTGCAGACCCCAATCCGAACTGAGACCGGCTTTTTGAGATTCGCTCCACCTCGCGGTATCGCAGCTCATTGTACCGGCCATTGTAGCACGTGTGCAGCCCAAGACATAAGGGGCATGATGACTTGACGTCGTCCCCACCTTCCTCCGAGTTGACCCCGGCGGTCTCCCGTGAGTCCCCAGCACCACAAGGGCCTGCTGGCAACACGGGACAAGGGTTGCGCTCGTTGCGGGACTTAACCCAACATCTCACGACACGAGCTGACGACAGCCATGCACCACCTGTACACCGACCACAAGGGGGCGACCATCTCTGGCCGTTTCCGGTGTATGTCAAGCCTTGGTAAGGTTCTTCGCGTTGCGTCGAATTAAGCCACATGCTCCGCCGCTTGTGCGGGCCCCCGTCAATTCCTTTGAGTTTTAGCCTTGCGGCCGTACTCCCCAGGCGGGGCACTTAATGCGTTAGCTGCGGCACGGACGACGTGGAATGTCGCCCACACCTAGTGCCCACCGTTTACGGCGTGGACTACCAGGGTATCTAATCCTGTTCGCTCCCCACGCTTTCGCTCCTCAGCGTCAGTATCGGCCCAGAGATCCGCCTTCGCCACCGGTGTTCCTCCTGATATCTGCGCATTTCACCGCTACACCAGGAATTCCGATCTCCCCTACCGAACTCTAGCCTGCCCGTATCGACTGCAGACCCGGGGTTAAGCCCCGGGCTTTCACAACCGACGTGACAAGCCGCCTACGAGCTCTTTACGCCCAATAATTCCGGACAACGCTCGCGCCCTACGTATTACCGCGGCTGCTGGCACGTAGTTAGCCGGCGCTTCTTCTGCAGGTACCGTCACTTTCGCTTCTTCCCTGCTGAAAGAGGTTTACAACCCGAAGGCCGTCATCCCTCACGCGGCGTCGCTGCATCAGGCTTTCGCCCATTGTGCAATATTCCCCACTGCTGCCTCCCGTAGGAGTCTGGGCCGTGTCTCAGTCCCAGTGTGGCCGGTCGCCCTCTCAGGCCGGCTACCCGTCGTCGCCTTGGTGAGCCGTTACCTCACCAACTAGCTGATAGGCCGCGGGCTCATCCTGCACCGCCGGAGCTTTCCACACGAAGATCATGCGATCCCGTGTCATATCCGGTATTAGACCCCGTTTCCAGGGCTTGTCCCAGAGTGCAGGGCAGATTGCCCACGTGTTACTCACCCGTTCGCCACTAATCCACCCCGAAGGGCTTCATCGTTCGACTTGCATGTGTTAAGCACGCCGCCAGCGTTCGTCCTGAGCCAGGATCAAACTCTCCGTGAATGTGTACCCGTAATCGGGTGCAACACCACGAGAGCGGAACAACCAGGAGGAATAATCCCGGTCGTTCACAGCGTCCTCGCTGTGCGCCTCCCACACATCGGCGGGAGGACTTTTTCAAAGGAACCTCGCCGCCGGAACTGATGTCCGGCAGACGGGGTATCAACATATCTGGCGTTGACTTTTGGCACGCTGTTGAGTTCTCAAGGAACGGACGCTTCCTTTGTACTCACCCTCTCGGGCTTTCCTCCGGGCGCTTCCCTTCGGTATTTCGTGTTTCCAACCCTACCAGATCCGTTTTCCGTTCCGTTCCCGGTGCGGATTTCATTTCCGGTGGCCGTTGGAGGGCCTTTGCCTTTCGGCGTTTCCGACTCTATCAGATCTTTCCGGCTTCCCGGTCCGTTCCGATTTTCATCGGCGCCTTTCAGGTTTTCGCTTTCGCGTTTCCCTTTCCGGCGGGCCCGACTTTATCAGAGATTCTGAGTCGGGATTTCCGTTCCCTTCGGGGTGACCCCGACACGTTGCCGTGTGCGGCGGGTTCCCCTCTGGCGGAGCCGTAAACATACGGGAGCGGGGCGCCTCGATGCAAATCGAGGCGCCCCGCTCCGGAGCTCGCGTCGTCAGGACGGCCGAGGGGGTCAGACCTCGACGACGACGGGCAGGATCATCGGGCGGCGGCGGTAGTTGTCCGACACCCACTTGCCCAGCGTGCGGCGGATGAGCTGCTGCAGCTGGTGCGGTTCGACGACGCCGTCCTGGGCCGACTTCTCCAGGACCTCCTGGATCCGCGGGACGACCTCACCGAAGACCGCGTCCTCGATGCCCGAGCCGCGGGCCTGGATGTGCGGGCCACCGGTGATCTTGCCGGTCGTGGAGTCGACGACGACGAAGACCGAGATGATGCCTTCCTCGCCGAGGATCCGGCGGTCCTTGAGCGCCGGCTCGGTGACGTCGCCGACCGAGAGGCCGTCCACGTACACATAGCCCGCCTGGACCTTGCCGACGATCTTGGCCTTGCCCTCGACGAGGTCGACGACGACGCCGTCCTCGGCGATGACGATCCGGTCGTGCGGGACACCGGTGAGGGCGCCGAGCTCGGCGTTGGCGCGCAGGTGGCGCCATTCGCCGTGGACCGGCATCAGGTTCTTCGGCTTGCAGATGTTGTAGAAGTACAGGAGCTCGCCCGCCGACGCGTGGCCGGAGACGTGCACCTTGGCGTTGCCCTTGTGGACGACGTTCGCACCCCAGCGGGTGAGGCCGTTGATCACGCGGTAGACCGCGTTCTCGTTGCCCGGGATGAGCGACGACGCCAGGATCACCGTGTCGCCCGAGACGATGCGGATCTGGTGGTCCCGGTTGGCCATGCGGGACAGGGCAGCCATCGGCTCGCCCTGCGAACCCGTGCAGACCAGGACGACCTCGTGGTCCGGCAGGTCGTCGAGCGTCTTGACGTCCACGACCAGGCCCGGCGGCACCCGCAGATAGCCGAGGTCACGGGCGATGCCCATGTTCCGGACCATCGAGCGGCCGACGAAGGCGACCCGGCGACCGTACTCGTGCGCCGCGTCCAGAATCTGCTGGATGCGGTGGACGTGGCTGGCGAAGCTCGCCACGATGATGCGCTTGCGGGCACCGGCGAAGACCTGCCGCAGGACGTTCGAGATCTCCCGCTCGGGCGGGACGAAGCCCGGGACCTCGGCGTTCGTGGAGTCGGAGAGGAGGAGGTCGATGCCCTCCTCGCTCAGCCGCGCGAAGGCGTGCAGGTCGGTCAGGCGCCGGTCCAGCGGGAGCTGGTCCATCTTGAAGTCGCCCGTGTGCACGACCATGCCCGCGGGGGTGCGGATCGCGACCGCGAGGGCGTCCGGGATGGAGTGGTTGACCGCGACGAACTCGCAGTCGAAGGGGCCGAGGCGCTCCCGGTCGCCCTCGGCGACCTCGAGCGTGTACGGGCGGATGCGGTGCTCCTGGAGCTTCGCCTCGATCAGGGCGAGGGTCAGCTTGGAGCCGATCAGCGGGATGTCCGGCTTCTCGCGCAGGAGGAAGGGGACGCCGCCGATGTGGTCCTCGTGGCCATGCGTGAGGACGATGCCCTCGATGTCGTCGAGGCGGTCACGGATGGACGTGAAGTCCGGCAGGATCAGGTCGATTCCGGGCTGCTCCTCCTCGGGGAAGAGCACTCCGCAGTCGACGATCAGCAGACGCCCGTCGTACTCGAAGACCGTCATGTTCCGGCCGATCTCGCCGAGGCCGCCGAGCGGGGTGACCCGCAGACCGCCCTTGGGGAGCTTCGGCGGAGCGCCGAGTTCAGGATGCGGATGACTCAAAAGACTCTCCTCACCACGCGCGCCACGTACCTCCGGGGCACGTGGCGCGCGTGACGTTCGTGCAGTAGCAGTTGTGGGTGCAGGCACCTGGCCTGCGGTGTGTTGCGTATTGAGTTGTGAAGTCTGTGTTTAGAGCTGTACCCCGCCGGCCGCAAGATCGATCTTGAGCTGGGCCGTCTCCTCCGGCGAGAGTTCCACGAGCGGCAGCCGCAGCGGTCCCGCGGGGCGTCCCTGCAGGGCGAGCGCCGCCTTGCTGGTGATCACTCCCTGGGTACGGAACATGCCCGTGAAGACCGGAAGCAGCTTCTGGTGGATCTCCGTGGCCTTCTGCACCTCGCCGTTGAGGTACGCCTCAAGGAGGGCGCGCAGCTCGGGCGTGACCACGTGGCCGACCACGGAGACGAAGCCGCACGCGCCGACCGAGAGGAGCGGCAGGTTGAGCATGTCGTCACCGGAGTACCAGGCGAGACCGGAGCGGGCGATCGCCCAGCTGGCTCGGCCGAGGTCGCCCTTGGCGTCCTTGTTGGCGACGATACGCGGGTGCTCGGCGAGGCGCACGATCGTCTCGGTGTTGATCGGTACGCCGCTGCGTCCCGGGATGTCGTACAGCATCACCGGCAGGTCGGTGGCGTCGGCGATCGCGGTGAAGTGCCGGTAGAGGCCTTCCTGCGGGGGCTTGTTGTAGTACGGGGTGACCGTGAGGAGGCCGTGGGCGCCGGCGGCCTGGGCGGCGCGGGCCAGCTCGATGCTGTGGCGGGTGTCGTTGGTGCCGACGCCGGCGACGACGTGGGCGCGGTCGCCCACGGCTTCGAGGACGGCCCGTACGAGCTCGTTTTTCTCCGCGTCGCTGGTGGTCGGGGACTCGCCGGTGGTGCCGTTGACGATCAGGCCGTCGTTGCCTGCGTCCACCAGGTGGGCGGCGAGCTGCTGCGCGCCGTCGAGGTCGAGTGCGCCGTCCGCCCTGAAGGGCGTGACCATGGCGGTGAGGACCCGCCCGAAGGGGGTCTGCGGAGTCGAGGTCGGAGCCATGGGTAACACGCTACTCGCTGCTCAGCGCGGGGTCGCCCCTCGGGGGATGTGCTGGGTCTGACACTCAGGGAGCCCGGCACTGCCTGCTCGGGGGTTCAAGCAGTGCCGGGTCCGTTTGATCAGGCTAGATGAACTTCTAGAAATGCCGCAATACGGACACTTCCGTCGGCCCGTCCGCACATCTGTGCCGTACCGGGCCGGATGTGCCCCGGCCCGGCAGCCGGGGCGGCCGCGGCCGGGGCCGTCGAACTCGGCGTGCGCCGCGGGACGGTGACCGCCCCGGGGCGCAGTTCGGGCAATCGGCCGTGCGGTGATCCCTCATGACAATCTTCGGCGAATTTGCCGAAACTGGGCACCTTTTGGTCGATTCGAGCGTCTGTGTAGGTGACAGAGTTCCGTTCGAGACTCGTGAGGAGAAGCGCGCCCCATGTTCCGTCGGCGAGAGCCCGTCCCGTTCGCCTTCATCGCCGAAGCCGACAAGTTCCGCAGCAATGTCACTCCCCCACCCCGTGAGCGCGCCACGGCCGGTCAGCTCGTGGGCCGTACGCTCATCGGGCTCACCGTGGTCGCCGGTCTCGTGGGCTCCGTGCTCTTCGGCATGCCCGCGATGTCCGCCGACCAGTCGCCCGCCAAGACCCAGCAGTCCGAGGCCTCCGACGGCCGCTGACGGCCGCGTACGACACGGACGGGCGCCGAGGCACCCCCTTGGCCCCGTCGGGTACCCCCTTGGGCCCCCAACGCTGGTAGCAGGGGACACGGCTCGATAGCCTCACCGGGCACAACCCGTGCGTGGAGTGAGTGAGGACCAGCCGTGCCCCTGCCTTTCCTGACCGCGGACCGCGCTTTCGACGACGCGGGCAAGGACGCCGCGCTCCCGTTCGACGACCGCGACCACTGGCGGCGGCCCTACCGCCCGGGCCCCTGGCGCGTGGCCGCCGCCGCGGTCCTGCTGCTCCTCGCCTCGTTCGTCCTCGTGGCCGCCGTGATCATCGCCTTCGCGGGCGCCCTGCCGGGCGCGGGCATCTGCGTGGGCGTGGCCGCCCTCGTCATCTGCGCCGCCGTCCGGCTGCTGCGCGTGGGCACCTGGGTCAGCGCGCACGGCCTGCGCCACGTGACCTTCTTCCGCACCCGGACCGTGCCGTGGGCGCGGATCGCCGCCGTGCGCACCATTCAGCAGCCCGTGCGGTGGCTCGGCCTGCCCCGCACGGTGCAGGGGCAGGCCCTGACGCTCGTCCGCCTCGACCGGCCCGCGGGCGAGCGGGCCACGCTGCTCACCGACCGCGGGGCGGACTTCCTCGCGCGCCGTACCGCCTTCGACCGGGCCGCCGACACCATCGAGGTGTGGGCGGACGAATACGGCCGTACGGCCTAGCCCCGGCCGTACGGCACCCGGGGCCTCCGCCCGTACGACACCCGGGCGCGGGCCTCAGACGCTCAGCGGCCTGCCCTCGTGCAGGGCGATGGCCCGCTGCATGGCCTTGCGCGCGCGAGGGGTGTCCCGGGCGTCGTGGTAGGCGATGGCGAGGCGGAACCAGCAGCGCCAGTCGTCCGGGGTGTCCTCCGTCTCGGCCTTGCGCCGGGCGAAGACCTCGTCGGCCGAGTCGCGGTCGATGCGCCCGCTGGGGGTGCGCCTCAACTCGTCGACGGGCAGGCCGCCTTCGGCCTCGAGCTCGGCCGCGAGCCGGTTGGCACGCTGGACGAAGCGCGTGTTCTGCCACAGGAACCACACGCCGATGACCGGCAGGACGAGCACCGCGACCCCGAAGGTCACGGTGAGCACGGTGCCGTGCTGGATGAGCAGCACGCCACGGCTGCCGACCAGGACGAAGTAGACGACCAGGACGGCGGCCGTGACGGCGTAGGTGATCTTTGCGCGCATGGCTTCGGCTCGGCTCAGTCCAGATCCAGGAAGTGTTCCAGGCCGAAGGTGAGGCCCGGAGTCTCCACCACCCGGCGGGCACCCAGGAGGATGCCCGGCATGAAGCTGCTGTGGTGCAGCGAGTCGTGGCGGATCGTGAGGGTCTCGCCCTCGCCGCCGAGCAGGACCTCCTGGTGGGCGAGGAGGCCGTTCAGCCGCACCGCGTGCACGCGGACGCCGTCGACGTCCGCGCCGCGGGCGCCCTCGAGGGCGGTCTCCGTGGCGTCCGGCTGCGGGGCGCTGCCCGCCGCCCGGCGGGCCTCGGCGATGAGCTGGGCGGTGCGCGTGGCGGTCCCGCTGGGGGCGTCGGCCTTGTGCGGGTGGTGCAGCTCGACGACCTCGACGGAGTCGAAGTACGGTGCCGCGAGCTGCGCGAACTTCATGGTGAGGACCGCGCCGATGGAGAAGTTCGGCGCGATCAGGACGCCAGTGCCCGGGGCGGCGTCCAGCCAGGTGCGCAGCTGCGCGAGGCGCTCGTCGGTCCAGCCCGTCGTACCGACGACGGCGTGGATGCCGTGCCGGACGCAGAAGTCGAGGTTGCCCATCACGGAACCGGGTGTGGTCAGCTCGACCGCGACCTGGGCGCCGGCCTCGACCAGCGTCTCCAGCTTGTCGCCGCGGCCGAGGGCCGCCACCAGTTCCATGTCGTCGGCCGCCTCGACGGCCCGTACGGCCTCGGAGCCGATCCGGCCCTTGGCGCCGATGACCGCCACGCGCAGCTTGCTCATCTGCCTGTTTCCTTAACCGAGTTATGAGTCGGACGGGACCTGGGTCCGGGAGTCCCGGGCCTAGGCCACCGCTTCGTGCAGGCGGGCGGCCTGCTTGTCCTTCAGCGGGCCTATCGCGGAGAGCGAAGGGCGCTGCCCCAGGATGTCCCGGGCCACCTCGCGCACCTCGTCCGGGGTGACCTCCGCGATCCTGGCGAGCATGTCGTCGACCGACATCTGCTCGCCCCAGCACAGCTCGCTCTTGCCGATGCGGTTCATGATCGCGCCGGTGTCCTCGAGGCCGAGGACCGTGGAGCCCGCCAGCTGGCCTATCGCGCGCCTGATCTCGTCGTCCGTCAGACCGTGCTCGGCGACGTGGTCGAGCTCGTCCCGGCAGATCTTGAGGACGTCGTGGACCTGGCTGGGGCGGCAGCCCGCGTACACGCCGAACAGTCCGGCGTCGGCGAACGCCGAGGTGTACGAGTACACGCTGTAGGCCAGGCCCCGCTTCTCGCGGACCTCCTGGAACAGGCGCGAGGACATGCCGCCGCCGAGCGCGGTGTTCAGCACGCCCATGGCCCAGCGGCGCTCGTCGGTGCGGGCCAGGCCCGGCATGCCGAGGATGACGTGGGCCTGCTCGGTCTTGCGGTCGATGACCTCGACCTGGCCCGAGGTGCGGACGCGGCGCACGCCCGCGCGCGGGGCGATGGGCGTGGCGTCGGTGCGCGTGAGGGCGCCCGCCTTGTCGAACGCGGCGCGGACCTGGCGGACGACCTTCTGGTGGTCCACGTTGCCCGCGGCGGCGACGACCAGGTGGGTGGGGTCGTAGTGCCGCTTGTAGAAGCGGCGGATGCGGTCCGCGGTGAGGGCGTTGATCGTGTCGACCGTGCCGAGGACCGGGCGCCCCAGGGGCGTGTCGCCGAGCATCGTGTGCGCGAACAGGTCGTGCACGCAGTCGCCCGGGTCGTCCTCCGTCATCGCGATCTCTTCGAGGATGACGCCGCGCTCGGCGTCGACGTCCTCCTGGCGGATCTGCGAGCCGGTGAGCATGTCGCAGACCACGTCGATGGCCAGCGGCAGGTCGGTGTCGAGCACGCGCGCGTAGTAGCACGTGTACTCCTTGGCCGTGAAGGCGTTCATCTCGCCGCCGACGGCGTCGATCGCGGAGGAGATGTCCAGGGCGCTGCGCTTCCTGGTGCCCTTGAAGAGGAGGTGCTCCAGGTAGTGCGTCGCGCCGTTCAGGGACGGCGTCTCGTCGCGGGAGCCCACGTGGGCCCAGATGCCGAAGGTGGCCGAGCGGACCGACGGCAGGGTCTCGGTGACGACGCGCAGCCCTCCGGGGAGGGTGGTCTTACGGACCGTGCCGATGCCGTTGCTGCCCTTGATCAAGGTTTGGGTACGGGCGACGGCCCGCGCCTCCGAAGAGGTGCGGGCCGTCGCCTTGGAGCTACGGGACGTCACTTGGCGGCGTCGTCCTTCGCGTCCTCGGCCTTGTCGGCGTCGTCCTCGCCCTCGATCACGGGGATCAGGGAGAGCTTGCCGCGGGAGTCGATCTCGGCGATCTCGACCTGGACCTTCTGGCCCACGCCGAGGACGTCCTCGACGTTCTCCACGCGCTTGCCGCCGGCGAGCTTGCGGATCTGCGAGATGTGCAGCAGACCGTCCTTGCCCGGGAGCAGCGACACGAACGCGCCGAAGGTCGTCGTCTTCACGACGGTGCCCAGGTAGCGCTCGCCGACCTCCGGCATGGTCGGGTTGGCGATGCCGTTGATCGTGGCGCGGGCGGCCTCGGCGGCCGGGCCGTCGGCGGCACCGATGTAGATGGTGCCGTCGTCCTCGATCGTGATGTCGGCGCCGGTGTCCTCCTGGATCTGGTTGATCATCTTGCCCTTCGGGCCGATGACCTCACCGATCTTGTCCACCGGGATCTTGACGGTGATGATCCGCGGCGCGTTCGGGGACATCTCGTCCGGAACGTCGATCGCTTCCATCATCACGTCGAGGATGTGCAGACGGGCGTCGCGGGCCTGCTTCAGGGCCGCGGCCAGGACGGAGGCCGGGATGCCGTCCAGCTTGGTGTCGAGCTGGAGGGCGGTCACGAACTCCTTGGTGCCGGCGACCTTGAAGTCCATGTCGCCGAAGGCGTCCTCCGCACCGAGGATGTCGGTGAGGGTGACGTAGTGCGTCTCGCCGTCGATCTCCTGGGAGATCAGGCCCATGGCGATGCCGGCGACGGGGGCCTTCAGGGGCACACCGGCGTTCAGCAGCGACATGGTGGAGGCGCAGACGGAGCCCATGGACGTCGAGCCGTTGGACCCGAGGGCCTCGGAGACCTGACGGATCGCGTAGGGGAACTCCTCGCGCGTCGGGAGCACCGGGGTGAGGGCGCGCTCGGCGAGGGCGCCGTGGCCGATCTCGCGGCGCTTGGGGGAGCCGACGCGGCCGGTCTCGCCGGTGGAGTACGGCGGGAAGTTGTAGTTGTGCATGTAGCGCTTGCGCGTCACCGGGGAGAGGGTGTCGAGCTGCTGCTCCATCCGGAGCATGTTCAGCGTCGTCACGCCCAGGATCTGGGTCTCGCCGCGCTCGAACAGGGCGGAGCCGTGCACGCGCGGGATAGCCTCGACCTCGGCGGCCAGAGTGCGGATGTCGGTGACACCGCGGCCGTCGATGCGCTTCTTCTCCTTGATGACGCGCTCACGGACCAGGGACTTGGTCAGCGAGCGGTACGCGGCGGAGATCTCCTTCTCGCGGCCCTCGAACTCCGGGAGCAGCTTCTCGCCGGCCAGCGCCTTGACGCGGTCCAGCTCGGTCTCGCGCTCCTGCTTGCCCGCGATGGTCAGCGCCTGGGCGAGCTCGGGCTTGACGGCGGCGGTGAGGGCCTCGAGCACGTCGTCCTCGTAGTCGAGGAAGATCGGGAACTCGCCGGTGGGCTTGGCGGCCTTGGCGGCGAGGTCCGACTGGGCCTTGCAGAGGACCTTGATGAAGGGCTTGGCGGCCTCGAGACCGGCGGCCACGACCTCCTCGGTCGGCGCCTCGGCGCCGCCCTTGACGAGCTCGATGGTCTTCTCGGTGGCCTCGGCCTCGACCATCATGATCGCGACGTCGCCGTCCTCCAGGACGCGACCGGCGACGACCATGTCGAAGACGGCGTCCTCGAGCTCGGTGTGCGTCGGGAAGGCGACCCACTGGCCCTTGATGAGCGCCACGCGCGTGCCGCCGATCGGGCCCGAGAAGGGCAGGCCGGCCAGCTGGGTGGAGCAGGAGGCGGCGTTGATCGCGACCACGTCGTACAGGTGGTCGGGGTTGAGCGCCATGATCGTCTCGACGACCTGGATCTCGTTGCGCAGGCCCTTCTTGAAGGACGGGCGCAGCGGGCGGTCGATGAGGCGGCAGGTGAGGATGGCGTCCTCGGAGGGACGGCCCTCACGGCGGAAGAAGGAACCGGGGATCTTCCCGGCCGCGTACATCCGCTCCTCGACGTCCACCGTCAGGGGGAAGAAGTCGAGCTGGTCCTTGGGCTTCTTGGACGCGGTGGTGGCCGAGAGGACCATCGTGTCGTCGTCCAGGTAGGCGACGGCGGAGCCGGCGGCCTGACGGGCCAGGCGGCCCGTCTCGAAGCGGATGGTGCGGGTGCCGAAGGTGCCGTTGTCGATGACGGCTTCGGCGTAGTGGGTCTCGTTCTCCACTAGCGGTTTCTCCGTTACGTATCGTCTTTTCACCCCTGGGCCCGTGTGGCCCGGGGTCCGCCCCTGCCCGTGTGGCGTGGGAGCGGTGCGGAGAAGCGCGCCGTGGGTGCGGGCCGGTCTTCGATCGAAGCCCCCGGGGACTCGTACTCGCGTATCCCGGAGACCACTACCGAGGACCGGCGGCGGCTGGGTGCGCCTCTCCTTATGTGGTTGTGCCCGTGGTCGTGCGTGAGGCCCGCGCGGGCGCGCCGGGCCCCGCTTGCACGTCCGGGGCTGTGTCGGACGTCACCAGACTACAAAGCGTCGGTGACACCGCGCACGTACAGCAAAGGGAGCGGCCCCCTTCGAGTGCTTCGAGTGGGAACCGCTCCCTTCACGGCGTCTTACTTGGCGCCCGCCGCACCGCGGCGGATGCCCAGGCGGTCAACCAGGGCACGGAAGCGCTGGATGTCCTTCTTGGCCAGGTACTGAAGCAGGCGGCGACGCTGGCCGACCAGGATCAGCAGACCACGACGGGAGTGGTGGTCGTGCTTGTGCGTCTTCAGGTGCTCGGTCAGGTCCGAGATGCGGCGCGAGAGCAGCGCGACCTGGACCTCGGGGGAGCCGGTGTCGCCCTCCTTCTGGCCGAACTCGGTCATGATCTGCTTCTTCGTGGCGGCGTCGAGCGACACGCGAACTCCTTGTGATGTCCTTGTTCGCCTCCGAGCGCCCCTGGTCTTCTTCTCAGGGGTGCTTCCGGTACTCGGGAGGCAGGGGGTCCACCCGGGAGAGGTGGGGTCCGCCTTGCGGCGGGATGCCGCGTCGCGCGGTCCACCGGCCGGGGGCCTGGGGATGTGCGCAGACAAGCGAGCGTTACACAGCGTACCAGCCTGGGCGTGTCGGCTCTCCGTCACCGGCGCGGGAGCGGTCCGGGGCCGGTCCCGTGACGCATTGCCGAGGGTCGCACGCCGGGTGTCCGCCGGTCACGCCCCCTCGACGCCCAGGGCGCCGTAGGCCGCGCCCTCACCGTCCTCACCCCGCTCGGCGCGCAGCTCCTTGGGAGCGATGAAGACCCGGCCGCCCTCGACGAGCACGTCGGTCTCCCCCGGCTTCACGGGTCCGGCCGCCTCCGGGACGCTGAACAGCAGGAACGGGGTCTCCCTGCCCGATTCCGGGTCCAGGCTCACGACGGCGTCGGGGGCGACTCCGTCGGCGCTCCCCCGGAAGGCGAGGAGCTTGCCGCCGCTGAGCTCCAGCGGGTACATCGCACCGCGGCCCCGCGAGTCGAACCTGCGGACGACCTTGCCCGTCGCCAGATCGAACGAGACGATCCGGTTCACCTCGGGGTCCTTGGGCTTGGTCGCGAGGAACAGGCGGTCGCGCTCCGCCACGATGGCGTCGCAGGTCTCCACGGTCCCGAAGCGGGCCGTGAAGCAGTCGTCGATGTAGCGGCCCTCCGGCATGTCGACCGTGGACCGGTAGGCGCCCAGGTCGTCGAGGGCGAGCAGCTTGTCCACGCCGGGGCCCCTGACCGCGACGGCCACCACGGCGGGCTCGGACGACACGAGGTGCACGCGCTGCACGCCGCTGGCGACGTCGTACGTCCACTGCGGCTTGCCCGTCCGCGGGTCGAGGCGCTGGACGCGGTACGTACGGTCGGCGTCGGCGCCGCACCGGCGCAGGGCGAGCAGGACGTTCCCGCCGGCCAGGCCCGCGTTCTCGCACGCCGAGGGGCGCGTGTCCCGCCAGAGGGGCTTCCCGGCCTTCATGTCGTACGCGACGGAGCCCCGGCTCCAGGCGACGGTGACCGTCCCGCGGGTCAGGGTCACGTTCGTGCTCGTCGGGGAGGCGTCCTTGGCGTCGGGGAGCGCGACCTGCCAGAGCTTCTTGCCGGTGTCGAGGTCGACGAGGGCGAGCTGGGTGCACGGCGCCGGGGCGGGCGTGTCGGCGCGGTCCTTCTTGCCCTTGCCCTTCTCCTTGCCCTTGCCCCTCTTCTTGTCGTCGCCCTTCCTCTTGTCGCCCTTCTTGCTCCCCTTCTTGTCGTCCTTCTTGTCGCTCTTCTTGTCGGCCTTCTTCTTGTTCTTGCCGTCGCTCTTCTTGTCGTCGTCCTCGGCGGGCTTCGTGGGCTCCTGGAAGAGGACGGCCGTGCGGCCGTCCGCGGTGACGTGCCGGGTGGTGCCGCAGACCGGTCCGCCCAGGTCGGTCGACCACACCTCCTTGGACGTCCCGACCTCGAAGCCCTTGAGGGTGCCGCCCACGCCGCGTACGAGGGTCTTGTCCGTCGCCCAGGTGCCGGGGGCGCGCACGGAGGCGTCCCGGCCGAACCGCTTCTCGAACCCCTTCTCCCGGTAGTCGACGGCCAGGTGGCCCACGGGGGAGCTCGGGGCCGTCTCGACGGTGTCCCGGATGGCGTCCGGCGCCTGCCGGACGGCCTTCGCGCCCTGGTTCCCCGCCTCGCCGTCGTCGGCCGCGGCCCAGACCATCCAGCCGCCCGCGCACAGCACGAGGGCCAGGAGCCCGGCCAGGCCCGCGAGCAGGCGGGTGCGGCGCTGTTTGCGCGCGTTGTCCACGGCCAGGACGGACTGGGTGAACTGGGAACGGGGTGGGCCTTGGCTCACGCTGGGGCGCCTTTCTCCGGGTCGACCAAGAGGCGGGATGACACTGGGGCGCCGCACGTCAACTGGTCAGCGCCGAAGGCAGAGTACGGAAGGGCCGCGCGGCTCCGTACGCCGGTGTCCTCCTGCCGACCGCCCGCCGGTGGGGCGGTGGCCGCGGATACCGCCGGACTGGCGGGTTCCAGCACGGGCGTTGGGTACGTTGCCCACCATGTCCATACCGCCGCAGCAGCCCGGCCCGCAGCAGCCGAATCCGTACCAGCAGAACCCCTACCTCCAGCAGCCGCAGGGCCCGGTGCCCCCGAGCCCCTACGCGCAGCCCCCGGCCCCGGCGGGGCAGCCGCCCGCCTTCCCGCCCCAGGGGCCGCCCCCCGCGGCGAAGAGACCCGTGCCCCCTTGGGCGTGGGGCCTCGGCGGCGCGCTGGTCGCGTCGGCGGTCTGGGCGGGGGTGCTGTTCGCGGGCGGCACGCTCGGGGGCGGTGACGACGAGGCCGACCTCGCCGGGTACCGCGTCCAGAAGAACCTCTGCGACGCCGTCACCATCGACGCCTTCAAGGAGCGCTACGAGACGCGGCTCGGCAGCGATCCGAACAGCCACTACGCGTCCCGGCAGCAGGGCCTCGACATCAACAACTGCAACTGGAGCCTCAAGGACAAGGACGCGAGCGCGAGCGACTACAGCAGCGTCTTCGTGAACAGCACCGCGCAGTGGCACAAGAAGAGCGAGCCCAAGGGGGAGTTCGCCTCCCTCTACAAGGGGTTCGAGGACCGGTCGCAAGGCGCGTACGCGTACGAGACGAAGTCCGTCGACGGCTTCGGCGACGAGGCCTTCCTGGTCGTGGAGAAGCGGTCCTCGACGGGCAGCAAGACGGGGCCCAAGGAGTTCGGCGGCATGACGCTGGGCGTGCGGGACGGCTGGTTCACCTTCGAGCTCCAGTGGAGTTGGTACGGGAGCAGTACGAGCGGCAGCTCCAAGGCGCCCTCCGAGCAGGAGGTCGAGAAGATGATCAAGTCCGACGCCCGGGACGCCCTGGCCGCGCTCAAGAAGCCGTGACCCCGCAGGCGGCCGCGCGGCCGTGACCGGTCGTATGCGCCCCGTGGGCACCGGCCGCCAAGTAGGGTGTGCGCACAGCGCGTTCGTACGTCGGGAAGGGGCCGTTCCGCCATGGCCGAGGCACAGGACGAGGAAGTCAGGGCACGCAAGGAGCGCGAGAAGGACGAGCTCTACGCTCTCGACATCTCCGGGGTGGAATGGCAGAGCGCCCCCGGCACCGAGGCGCACGAGGAGCGGGTGGAGATCGCCCATCTGCCGGACGGCGCGGTGGCGATGCGGTCGTCCCTCGCCCCCGAGACCGTGCTGCGGTACACCAAGGCCGAGTGGAACGCCTTCGTACTGGGCGCGCGGGACGGGGAGTTCGACCTGGAGCCCGCCCCGCACAACGGCGGCATGCCCGCGGCCGAGCCGTCGGAGTGAGATGCACCCGGCCGGGCGGCCGGGTGCGCGGGGAGCCTGGAGAGGGCGGAAGCGGTGCGTGCCGCTTCCGCCCTCTCGCCTTGTCCGCAGGGGCTTTTCATGGCGTTTGGCGGTGTGCGACCGGTTTGCTCGTGATGGTGGGGAGTCGTTGACCGTCCTTGAGTGGGACGTGGCGTGAAGGACGTCGTTCCGGGGGCGGACTGGCCTGCCGTGCCCGTGCTGTTGGTGATTAGGCTGGGACGGGGCGCGACGTCAGAACCCGCGAGCGTGGCACACGCGTCCGTCCCACGGGGAGAGCCAGGCGGATCGGACGACAGGAACGGTCGCCCCCCACCACGGCATGAGCGTGCTCGAGCACACCAGGAGGCATTGTGAACAGCGATCGGGACAAGATCCGCGGCGGCTGGGACACACCCGTCGACGATCAGTCCGACGCGGAGTCCGCTGCCGAGACGACGGGCGAGTTCACCATCGACTACGCCCCGCCCGCCTGGTACACGCAGAACGCCTCCGGCAGCAGCCAGGACACGTCGGCCGCGCCGCCGGTGTCCACGCCTCCTCCGCCCGTGTCCACGCCGTTCTCGGGGGGCGGGGAGCAGCCCTCCGGGGGTGAGGCCGCGGGGGTGTCCGGCGCCGACGCTGGTTCCGTCTCCGGTCCTGGTCCTGGTCCTGGTACTGCTCCTGCTTCTGTTACTAGGGCTGGTGCTGGTGAATCCGGTCGCGCTCCCGCCCCTGCTCCCGTGACGGCCGTGCCCAAGCTTCCCGTCGGCAGCGGTTTCCAGCGGGACTGGACCGTGCCGCCGCCTCCCACGACCCCGCCCGTCTCCGGCGGGGCCTCGGACCGGGGCGGGGCTGTCGCCGGTGCCGGGGCCGAGGGCGGCGACCTGGAGAGCGGGGCGACCATGCGGTTCTCCGCTGCCGCGCTGAAGCGGGAAATGGCCGAGCAGGGGGCCGCCCGGGCCGAGGACCAGGCCGCCGGTGAGGCAGAAGGCGCCGGAGAGGCCGAGGCGGAGGGCGGTGCCGAAGGCGCGGCTGAGGGCGGGGAGCCTTCGACTGCGGAGGGTGTGGTCGCGGAGGGCGTGGCTCCGGAGGGTGTGGTCGCGGAGGACGTGGCCCCGGAGGGTGTGGTCGCGGAGGACGTGGCCCCGGAGGGTGTGGTGCTGTCCGGCGACGCGGCCTCAGGGGAGGCGGCCTCCAATGCGGCGGCTTCCGGCGAGGTGGCCTCAGAGGAAGCGGCCTCCAATGCGGTGGCCTCCGACGAGGTGGCCTCCAATGCGGTGGCTTCAGATGAGGTGGCCTCCGGCGACCCGGGCTCCGGCAACTCGGGCTCCAGGGAGGTGGCGTCCAAGGAGGTGGCTTCCGGCGACTCGGGCTCCCGGCAGGTGGCCTCCGGGAACCCGGGCTCCAGGCAGGTGGCCTCCGCCGGCGCGGCGTCCGATGCCGCGGCTTCGCAGGGCTCGGCTTCCGCTGGCGCGGCGTCCGACGCCGCCGCTTCCCAGGGCACGGCCCCCACCGGCACGACTCCCGACGCCACCGCTTCCCAAGGCACGGCCCCCACCAGCACAGCTCCCCACGCCGCCACCCCCCAAGGCGCGGCCTCCGATGGCTCCCTGAGCGGGGCGGCTCAGGCTGGGGCTGCCGGTGCGGCCGAGGGCCGGGAGAGCGCAGCCCCCGCGACCCTCGCCGCCCCCGCGGCCCCCGCGACCCCCGCGGACGCGTCCACCTCCGCCCCGCCGCCCACCGGGGCTCCCCTCGACGTCCCGCCCCCCTTCGGCGCGGTAGCCGACACCCCGGCGCCCTCCGGCCTGCCTGCCGACGTGCCGCCCACCGGCCCGCCCGTCGACCTGCCGCCGCCCACCGGGGCCCCGATCGTCGCTCCGCCTCCCCCGGGGACGCCCGCCGCCCCGGCCGAAGCCGTCGCTCCCCCGGCGGCGGCACCGGAGGCCGCGCCCGGCGACATGCCCGACGCCGCGCCGCCCGCGTGGAGTCCGCCGCCCGCGCCGCAGGGCGGGCTGCCGCCGCTGCCGCCCGCGTTCCAGCCCGCCGCACCGGCGGCCGCGCCCCAGTGGCCCGCGCAGCACCAGGTCGCACCCGCTGCCGAAGCGCAGCCCCCCGCCGCGCCGCAGGCCCAGGCCCAGCCACCCGTCGAGCCCCAGGCCCCCGCGCCCGTACCGCAGGCCTGGAACGCCCCCGCAGGGCCGGTCGCGCCGCAGGGCGGGTACGGCTTCCCCGCCTCCGCCGCGCCCGAGGCCGCCGCCGCGCCGCAGCAGGGTTACGCCCATCCGGCCAACCCGCCCGCCCCGCAGGGAAGTTACGGCTTCCCCCAGGCCACTCCCCCGGCCCCCGTGCCCCAGCAGGCCCAGCCGCCGCAGGCCGCCCCGCAGCCGCTCCCGCCCGCGCAGCCCCTGCCGCCCGTCCAGGCCGCGCAGGCGCAGCAGCCCCAGCCGCAGGCCCCCGTCGACCCGCGCACCGGAACCGCCTGGCCGCAGCCCGTGCGGCACGATCAGCGCGAGCGCACCAACCCGGGGGCGCCGCTCGGGTACACCGCGGCCGTGGAGCTGTCCTCCGACCGGCTGCTCAACAACAAGAAGCAGAAGACCAAGAGCAGCCGTCCCGTCGGCGGCTCCCGGTTCCGGCTCGGCGGCAAGAAGGAGGAGGCCGAGCGGCAGCGGAAGCTGGAGCTGATCCGCACCCCGGTGCTCTCCTGCTACCGCATCGCCGTCATCAGCCTCAAGGGCGGCGTCGGCAAGACGACCACGACGACCGCGCTCGGCTCCACCCTCGCCAGCGAGCGGCAGGACAAGATCCTCGCCATCGACGCCAACCCGGACGCCGGCACGCTCGGGCGGCGCGTGCGGCGCGAGACCGGGGCGACCATCCGCGACCTCGTCCAGGCCATCCCGTACCTCAACTCGTACATGGACATCCGGCGCTTCACCTCGCAGGCGTCGTCCGGCCTGGAGATCATCGCCAACGACGTCGACCCCGCCGTGTCCACGACCTTCAACGACGAGGACTACCGGCGCGCCATCGATGTCCTCGGCAAGCAGTACCCGATCATCCTGACGGACTCGGGCACGGGGCTCCTCTACAGCGCGATGCGCGGGGTGCTCGACCTCGCCGACCAGCTGATCATCATCTCCACGCCGTCCGTGGACGGGGCGTCCAGCGCCTCCACGACGCTGGACTGGCTCTCCGCGCACGGGTACGCGGATCTGGTGCAGCGGTCCATCACGGTCATCTCCGGGGTGCGCGAGACCGGCAAGATGATCAAGGTGGAGGACATCGTGTCGCACTTCGAGACGCGCTGCCGGGGGGTGGTCGTGGTGCCCTTCGACGAGCACCTCGCCGCCGGGGCCGAGGTCGATCTCGACATGATGCGGCCGAAGGTGCGGGAGGCGTACTTCACGCTGGCCGCGATGGTGGGTGAGGACTTCACCCGGGCGCAGCAGGCACAGGGGCTGTGGACCTCGGACGGGAATCCGCCGCCGCGGGTGGCTCCGCCGCTGCCGGGGCAGCAGGGGCTGCCGGGACAGCAGGGGTATCCCGTGCCGGGGGTGCAGCCGTACGGGGGTGCCCCCGGGGGCTACCCCCAGCAGCCCCCACAGGGGCCTGGGCAGGTGGCTCCACCTCAGCAGTAGCTCTCGTTCCGCCCTTCGGGCCCGTGCCGTCATTCGGTGCGGGCCCGGCCCATTTGGGCGCATGCCCAGTGGAACGGTGGCGCGGCATCGAGGGCTGCGCCCACCCGTTCCGCCCCCTGGGCGGACCAGCTGCCCACAGGGGGACCCCTGGTGGGCCGACTGGCCCGCAGAGGCACTGACCTGGGCGTCACCCTCTGGCCTGGAGGGCTTCAGTGGTCTTGACCAATGCGGATGAAATCCCGGTCAACTCGTTATTTCCGCAGGCCACATGGGGTTCACCGGCCGTTGACGCGTGCAGACTGGCGCTGGTAGACACACAGCATCCAGCGGGCCCCTCCTTGATCGACCCCATGTACACCAGCCGTACTCAGTCGTAACCAGCCATCCCTGCGCGAGCGATGACGCGAGGTCACCGACCCATGGACACACGAGATCAGCACGGCAGAACCAGCACGAGCCGCTCCCGGCTCCTCGTCGCGGGCGGCGCCCTCGCCGCCCTCGGCCTCACGGCCGGGCTCGCGACGCCGCTCAACCCGGCTCCGCAGCAGGCCCAGGCCAAGGGCGACGGCAAGAAGACGCTCACCGTCGCGGTCGCGCAGAGCGTGGACTCGCTCAGCCCGTTCCTGGCCCAGCGGCTGCTCAGCACCAGCATCCACCGGCTGACGTACGAGTACCTCACGAACTACGACCCGAAGGACAACCACACCGTCCCGGGGTTCGCCACCGCGTGGAAGCCGTCGGCGGACAAGCTCACGTGGACGTACACCATCCGGTCCGACTCGAAGTGGTCGGACGGGAAGAAGGCGACCGCCGAGGACGCCGCCTGGACGTTCAACAAGATCATGTCGAAGGAGGGCACGGCCACCGCCAACTCCAACTTCGTCACCAACTTCAAGAAGGTGACGGCGCCCTCCCCCACCCGGCTCGTCATCGAGCTGAAGAAGCCGCAGTCGACGATGGCGGCGCTCGACGTGCCCATCGTGCCCAAGCACGTCTGGGAGAAGGTCGACGACCTCTCCAAGTTCAACAACGACAAGGACTTCCCCGTCGTCGGGAACGGCCCCTTCGTCCTCTCCGACTTCAAGGTCGACCGATATGTGCGGCTGAAGGCCAACAAGGACTTCTGGCGCGGGGCGCCGAAATTCGACGAGCTGGTCTTCAAGACGTACAAGGACCAGGACGCGGCCGTCGCCGCGCTCAAGAAGGGCGAGGTGTCCTTCGTCGCCGGGCAGCCCGCGCTCACGCCCGCGCAGGCGAACGGCCTCAAGGGCGAGTCCGACATCAAGGTGAACAACGGCCCCGGGCGGCGCTTCTTCGCCATCGCCACCAACCCGGGGGCGCGGACCCGGGACGGCAAGAAGTTCGGCAACGGCCATCCGGCGCTGCTCGACAAGCGGGTGCGGCAGGCCCTCTTCCTGTCCGTCGACCGCAAGACGATCGTGGACAAGGTCTTCCAGGGCAACGCCGTCGAAGGCGCCGGATACATTCCGCCGCGCTTCTCCGCGTACGCCTGGCAGCCGTCCCCGGACCAGAAGCTCGCCTACGACCCGAAGCGGGCCGCGTCCCTCCTCGACAAGGCCGGGTACAAGAAGAACGGCGACGGCAAGCGCGTCGGCAAGGACGGCAAGCCCCTCGACTTCCGCATCCTCTGCCACGCCACCGACCCCAACGACAAGGCCGTCGGGAAGTACCTCAAGGAGTGGTGGGGCGACCTCGGCATCGGGCTGAAGGTGAACTGTCTCGACGACGTCTCCGTTCCCTGGTACGCCGGGGAGTACGACCTCGCCTTCGACGGCTGGTCGGTGAATCCGGACCCGGACTTCGTCCTCGGCATCCACACCTGCGCCGCGCTCCCCGAGAAGGCGAAGGAGAGCGCCGCCACCGACAACTTCATCTGCGACAAGAAGTTCGACGACCTGTACGAGAAGCAGCTCGCCGAGTACGACCCGGCCAAGCGTGCGGCGATCGTCCGGCAGATGCAGTCCTGGCTGTACGACTCGGGCTACATGAACGTGATGGCGTACCCGAACGCCGTCGAGGCCTACCGCACCGACCAGATCAAGTCCATCACCACCATGCCGGAGGCCGCGGGCAACATTTACGGCCAGGACGGCTATTGGAGTTGGTGGTCGGCGACCCCGGCGAGTGGGGACGGCAATTCCGGTGGGGGCGGCTCCACCGGTGTCATCATCGGTATCGCCGTCGCCGCGGCGGTGGTCGTGGGCGGCGGAGCCCTGATCGCCCTGCGCCGCCGCTCGACCGCAGAGGACCGCGAGTAACGGATGACGAAGAACCCCGCGACCCAGACCGCGAGCGCCGCATGACCGCGGCGGACAACAGTGCGGCGGCGCTCCTCGCCGCCGAGGCGCAGGACGCGGCGTCCGGCGGCCCGGCCACCCCGGCCGGCCGCCGCAGCCGCGGCCCCCGGGCCCGCAACACCACCGCCTATCTGACGTACGTCGCGGGCAAGCTCGGCGGCGCGCTCGTCTCGATGTTCGCCGTGCTCGTCACGAGCTTCTTCCTCTTCCGGCTCATCCCGGGCGACCCGGTGAAGCAGATGACCGGCGGGCGCCGCGTGTCGAGCGAGCAACTGGCAGCGATGCGGGCCGAGTTCGGCCTCGACGACCCGGTGTGGAAGCAGTTCACCGACTACTGCGGCAACGTCCTCACCGGGGACTTCGGCACGTCGTACCAGTTCCACGCCCCGGTCATGGACAAGATCACCGAGGCGCTCGGGCCGACGCTGTGGCTCACCGGGACGGCGTACGTCCTCTACACGCTCCTCGGCATCTGGCTCGGCACGCGCGCGGCGTGGCGCAACGGCCGCCTCGGGGACCGGTTCCACACCGGGCTCGCCCTGACGCTGTACTCGGTGCCGTCGTTCTGGCTCGGCCTGCTGCTCATCATCACATTCTCGGTGGGCGCGGGACCGCTGCCCGGCCTCTTCCCGACCGGCGGCATGGAGAGCGGCGACGAGACCGGCGTGGCGTACGTGGTGGACGTGGCGCACCACATGATCCTGCCGGTGCTCACGCTCGTCGCCGTCGGATATGCGCAGACGCTGCTCGTCATGCGCTCCTCGCTGCTCGACGAGATGGGCAGCGACTATCTGACGACCGCCCGCGCCAAGGGGCTCAGGGACGACCTGGTGCGCCGCCGCCACGCCGTGCCGAACGCGCTGCTGCCGACGGTCACGCTGATGTTCGTGAACCTGGGCACGGTGGTGGCGGGCGCGATCCTCGTCGAGACCGTCTTCTCCTGGCCGGGCCTCGGCAGCCTGTTCTACCAGGCGCTGAGCGTGCCCGACCTGCCCCTGGTGCAGGGCCTGTTCTTCGTCTTCGCCACCGCGGTGATCCTCATGAACACGGTCGCCGACGTGATCTATCCGCTGCTCGACCCGAGGGTGGGACGATGACGACCGAGACGAGCGCCGCGCCGGGACCGGCGCCCCGCCCCCGCGCCCTCGCCTGGGCGCGCCGACGGCACTCCGCGGCCCGCTTCTGGCGGGAGTACCGCACGCACCGGGCGGGGCTCTTCGGCCTCGCCGTGCTCGTCCTGATCTCGCTCGCCGCGATCTTCGCGCCGCTGCTCGTCGGCTCGGACGCGGACAGCGTCACCCGGGCGCCGGGCGACGCCATGGAGTCCCCCAACGGCGAGTTCCCGCTCGGCACCGACCAGTTCGGGCGCGACCTGCTCGCGCTCCTGGTGTACGGGGCGCGGATCTCCCTCACCATCGGGCTGCTCGCCGCGTTCCTCTCCGTGGCCATCGGCACGGTCGTGGGCATCACGGCGGGGCACTACCGCGGCTGGTACGGGACGGTCCTGATGCGCGTCACCGACTGGTTCCTCGTGATGCCCACGCTGGTGCTCGCGATCGCCCTGGCCGTCGTGATGTCCGGCTCCCTGAGCACGATCATCCTGGCCATCGGCGTCACGACCTGGCCCACGACGGCGCGTCTGGTGCGCGCGCAGACGCTGGCGGTCGAGTCCCGCCCCTACATCGAGCGGGCCCGCGCCCTCGGCGGCGGGCACACCCACATCATGCTCCGCCACGTGCTGCCGAACGTCATGCCGCTGGTGCTCGCGCAGACGACCCTCGTCATCTCGGGCGCCATCCTCACCGAGGCCACGCTCGCCTTCCTCGGCCTCGGCGACCCGACCGCGGTCTCCTGGGGCGGGCTGCTCCAGGACGCCCGCGAGGCGGGTGCCGTCAGCGCGGGCGACTGGTGGTACCTGGCGCCGCCCGGCATCGCGATCGCCGTGGTCGCGCTCGCGTTCACGCTGTGCGGGCGGGCCGTGGAGTCCGTGCTCAACCCCAGGCTGGGGGTGTCCCGTTGACCGCCGAACCAGAGGCATCCGTGACCACCGCACACACCGCGACCGACCCCCCGGCCGCGGCCGGGCAGGACGCCGGGCAGCCCCTGCTCGACGTCAGGAACCTCGAAGTGACGTACGCGTCCGGGGCCGCCGCCGTGCGCGGGGTCGACCTGACCGTGGGCGCCGGGCAGAAGCTGGGCGTCGCGGGCGAGTCCGGCTGCGGCAAGTCCACGCTCGCCCTGGCCCTGCTGCGGCTCCTCCCCGCGGGGACGCGGGTGACCGGGCAGGTGCTCCTCGACGGCGAGGACGTGCTCACCATGAAGTGGGGCCGGGTGCGCGCGGTCCGCTGGGCGGGCGCCTCCGTGGTCTTCCAGGGCGCCATGCACTCGCTGAACGCGGTGCACCGCATCGGCGACCAGATCGCCGAGCCGATCCTGCTGCACAAGAAGGCGACACCGGCGGGCGCCAGGAAGAAGGCCCGGGAGCTGCTGGAACACGTGGGCCTTCCGGGCGCACGCGCGGACGCCTATCCGCACGAGCTGTCCGGCGGCCAGCGCCAGCGCGTGATGATCGCCATGGCGCTCGCCTGCGATCCGCGTCTGATCATCGCGGACGAGCCGACGACCGCTCTCGACGTGATGATCCAGGCCCAGATCCTGCGCCTGATCGAACAGCTCGTGGCCGAGCAGGACCTCGGCCTGATCATGATCAGCCACGATCTGGCGGTGCTCGCCGACACCTGCGACCGGCTCGCGGTGATGTACGCGGGCCGCGTCGTCGAGGAGGGCCCGGCCCGGGAGGTGTACGAGCGGGCGCAGCACCCCTACGGCAAGGCCCTCTCGGCGGCCTTCCCGCGCGTCGGGGACCCCGGCTCGCGGTTCGCGCCGCGCGGCCTGCCCGGAGACCCGCCGGACCCCTCGGCGCTCCCGCAGGGCTGTACGTTCCATCCGCGCTGCCCGGTGGCCCTCGACTCCTGCGCCGAGCAGGACCAGGCCCTGCGCGCCGCGGGCCCCGCCCACCGGGCGGCCTGTGTGCACGTCGGCTCCCAGGTCCCCGCCCAGCAGGCCCCGGCGGCCGTGGACGGGGCGCCGTGACCGGGCCGCGCACCCCGATCCGCCCGCCCTGGCCCCCGGCCGCGAGGAGACGCGCATGACCACCCACTCCCCCGCCACGCCACCCGTGCCGTCGGCGGCAGCGACGCCGCTGCTCGCGGCCGACGACCTGCACATCACGTTTCCCGGGCGGCACGGCGCGGATCCGGCACGGGCCGTGGACGGCGTGGACCTCCACATCCGGCCGGGTGAGATCGTCGCGCTCGTCGGCGAGTCCGGCTGCGGCAAGACGACCCTCGCGCGCTCGCTGCTCGGCCTGGTGCCGCCCACGTCGGGCCGGGTCACGTTCGGCGGCAAGCCGCTGGGCCACCGCTCCCGCGCCCTGAAGGCGTACCGCAAGCGCGTCCAGCTGGTGCTCCAGGACCCGAGCGGGTCGCTCAACCCGCGGCACACGGTGTACGAGGCGGTCGCCGAGGGCCTGCGCATCCACCGGTACGCGGGGGACGAGCGGGCGGCCGTCGCCGAGGCACTGTCACGGGCGGGGCTGCGCCCGCCGGAGCGGTTCTTCCTGCGTTATCCGCACGAGCTGTCCGGCGGCCAGCGCCAGCGCGTCGTCATCGCGGGCGCGCTGGTGCTCAAGCCCGAACTCATCGTCGCGGACGAGCCGGTGGCCTCCCTCGACGCGTCCGTGCGCGGCGAGATCCTCGCCCTGCTGCTGCGGCTGCGGGACGAGCTCGGCCTCTCCGCGCTCGTCGTGACCCACGACCTGGGCCTGGCGTGGAACATCGCCGACCGGGTGGCGGTGATGTACCTGGGCCGCATCGTCGAGACGGGGGCCGTCGAAGAGGTCCTGACGGCCCCTCAGCACCCGTACACCAAGGCCCTGTTGTCGGTCCTGCCGGAGGCGGAGGGCGAGCCCGTGGTCCTCACCGGCGAGCCCCCGGACCCGTCGCGCGTGCCGTCGGGCTGCCGCTTCCACGTCCGCTGCCAGGTCCTCGCCAGCGGCGAGGCGGAGCGGGCGGGGGTGGCCCGGGACTGCCGTACGAAGGACCTGCCGGTCCTGTCGGGCGGGGGCGACCCCCAAGTGGCCTGTCACTGGGCGACGGCGAGCGACCCCGACAGCCCGTCCGGCGTTTGAGGACGAGCCCGAAGGGCGAGGAACCTCAGCCCCGGTCGGCCTCGTAGCCCTCGACGAGCGCCCGGGCCTGCTTGACGTCGTCACCGATGGCGACCAGCAGCGCGTCGATGGACTCGAACTTGGCCTGCCCGCGCACGAAGGCCAGGAAGTCCACGGCCACGTGCAGCCCGTACAGGTCGAGGCCCACGCGGTCGATGGCGTAGGCCTCGACCGTGCGCTCCGTGCCGTCGAACTGCGGGTTCGTACCGACGGAGATGGCCGCGGGCATGGCCTCGCCCTGGGCGTGCAGCCAGCCCGCGTACACGCCGTCGGCGGGGATGGCGGTGTGCGGCAGCGTCTCCACGTTGGCCGTGGGGAAGCCGAGCTCGCGGCCGCGCTGGGCGCCGCGCACGACCACGCCCTCCACGCGGTGCGGGCGGCCGAGGATCTCGTGGGCGCCGGCGAGGTCGCCCTCGGCGATGAGGCGCCGGGTGAGCGTCGAGGAGAACGGCTCGCCGCCGCCCGCCGCGCCGCTCACGTACAGGTCGACGACCTCGACCTCGTAGTCGTACGTCTCGCCGAGCTCGGCGAGGACCTCCACGTTGCCCGCGGCGCGGTGCCCGAAGCGGAAGTTGGGGCCTTCGACGACGGCCTTGGCGTGCAGCTTGTCGACGAGGACCTTCACCACGAAGTCGGCGGGCGACAGCTTCGAGAACTCGGTCGTGAACGGCAGGATGAGCACGGCGTCCACACCGAGGTCGGCCATCAGCTCGGCGCGCCGGTGGTGGGGGGCGAGCAGCGGCGGGTGGCTGCCGGGGCGCACGACCTCGCTGGGGTGCGGGTCGAAGGTGACGACCACGGCGGGCACGCCGAGCTCGCGCGCGCGGGCCACCGCGCGGCCGATGATGAGCTGGTGACCGCGGTGCACGCCGTCGTAGGAACCAATGGTGACGACGCTGCGCCCCCAGTCCTGGGGAATGTCCTCCAAGCCACGCCAGCGCTGCACTGTCTTCGCTCCTCGCCGAACCCGTGTACGTCCCGTACGTGTGTACGTTCCCTTGCCTATTGCGCAGGTCTAAGAGTGCCATGCCGACACCTTGTCGCTCGCATCGGCCGGGGTGGTGGTGCTCACGCCGACTTGGGGAGCTCACGCCGACACCGGGACGGCGTCCGCGAACCCCTCGACGGTGCGGCGGGCGCTCGGGCCGATGAGCGCCGCCCAGTCCTGCGGGGCGTCCGCCATCCAGCGGGCGAGGCGCCCGGCGAACCCCGGCGCGCGCCGCGTCAGGTCCACCAGGACGCGGTCGAAGCGGATCGCGCCCTCCGGCGTGCGGCCGAGCAGCAGGCCCGCGCGCTGCACCAGGTGCCGGTCCCGCTCGGCGTCGCCGCCGCGCTCGGCGACCGCGCACAGCACGGCCTCGACGACGTCCGGGTCCCGCTCCTGGGCGAGCAGCAGGTCGAGCAGCTCGGCGCGCAGCGGCCGCGAGGCCTGGCCGCCGGGCGCCGCGAGGACCGGCGCGAGGGCGCGGCGCACCTGGGCGGCGCCGCCGCGCAGCAGCGCGCTGACCGTCGGGAACAGCACGGCCCGCACGCCGGGGCCCCGGTCGAGGAGCAGGTCGACGTAGGTGGCCACGGCCCCCGCGGACTCCGGGCACTGCTCCGCGTGGTCGCGGACCAGGGCGGCGACGCGGCGCGCCTGGGCGGGCGAGGTCACTCCCGCGAGGTCCCGCAGCAGGTCTCCGGCCGCCGTGCCGGGGCCGTGGAGGCGGGCCCGGAAGGCGGCGAGCACCGGATCGGGGTCGGTGGTCAGGGCCGCCGCCAGGGCGCTCCCGGGCAGCCACGGGTCGCCCGCCGCGAACGCCTTCAGGGCGGTGGGCAGATGCCGGGCGCGGGTCTGCGGGTCCCGGACGAGCAGGGCGAGCGCCGCGCCGTGCAGGGAGGCGTCCCCGGGGCGGGCGAGCAGGGCGTAGGCCGCGTACCGCAGCAGGGTGCGGTCGGCGTCGCCGGTGGCGTGCCGGGCGGTGCGCAGGCCCCAGACCACGGCGGCCACACGGCGCGCCGCCCGGTCGTCGCGCGCCCAGCGGTCGACGGCGCGGCACACCGCGGACGGCTCGTCCTCGGCGAGCGCGCCGAGGAGTTCGTCGGCGCGGGTGTGCGCGCAGTCGGCCAGGGCTTCGGTGAGGTCGTCGATGGCGCGGTGCCGGTGGGTGTGCAGCAGGGCCTGCGCGGCGGAGGCGACGGTGGCGTCGGGGGTGGCCCGCAGGGGGCTCTCGTCGGTGAACCAGCGCGTCAGATGGCGCTGGACGGCACCGGGGTCGGCGGCGAGGTGCTCGGCCACGGCGTCGAGGACGCGGCCCGCCGTGCCGGGCGGGCCGTCGTGGGGCACGACGGCCCGCAGGAGGTCGTAGCGGGTGGCGTCGGGCAGGGGCAGGGCCATCCAGAAGGCCGGGGGGAAGCGCCGGTGCGCGGCGATCTCGCGGAGCACGTCCAGATACGGGCTGGCGTCGGGGACGCGCAGGAGGACCTCGCCCAGGAGGTGCCTGGCCCACCAGGCGGCGTCCTGGGCGCTGTCCGGTGGCGCGGCGCCCCGGGCCGCCGCCGTGCCGAGCGCCTCGACGGCGGTCGCCAACCGCGCCAGGCACACGGCGAGTTCCCCCGCGCCCCACTGCCGCTCGACGAGCAGCAGCGCTTCGAGCACGGGGCCGATCCGGTGCCGGGGCACCGGCAGGGAGCGGGTGGCCGGGGCCGGACCCTCGGCGTGGCGGAACACCAGGGACGTCAGGGCGCCCTCCACGTCCAGATGGGTGCCCTGGAGCCAGTCGGCGACCTCTTCGTGCGCGAAGCGGTACCCGGTGCCCGCGGGGACCATGAGGCCTTCCGCGAGGACCGCGGAGGCCCAGCCGGTGCAGCCCTCGGGCCCCGGCAGGGCGCCCCACGGGAAGACCTCCTCGAACGCGGCCCGGTCGAGCTCCCCCTGCCCCGGCCCCAGGCACCGCCGCGCCGCCTCGTGGACCTGGCCCGCCACCCGCGCGGCGAGCCGGCGCACGGCCGTCCCGCGCAGTCCGTTCGCCGCGGCGAGGCGGACGGCGACGCGCAGGCTCATCAGGTCCAGGTGGGCGGCGAGGATCTCCTCACGTCCGGGCCGTCCCGGCGGCTCCCCGGGCAGCGCGGCCCTGACCTCGGACAGCAGCCGCAGCGCGAGGGGGTGCCGGGCGTCGGCGGCGGCGAGGGCCGCGTCCGGGATGCCGTACCGCGCACGGGCCCGGCGCGCCTGCGGCTCCGGCAGGTCCCCGAGCCGTACGCAGCCGGGCAGCGCGTCCCCGAGGGCGCCGGGGACGCCCGGGCCGGGGCGGCCGGGGGTTCCTTCCGCCCCGGTGTGCAGCAGCTCGGCGGGGAAGTGCTCCCCGGCCCGCTCCCAGTACTCCGCGCGGCAGGCGACGACGAGCCGCGCCCCGGTGTCCCGCAGCCACCCGGCGGTGCCCGTGCTCCACTCGGCGAGGCGGTGGGCGAGGACGGGCGGCATCTCCTCGGGCCCGTCGAGCAGCAGGAGCAGGGGCCGTCCGGCATCCCGGACGAGCCGCGCGACACGGCCCGCGGAGATGTCCCCGAGGCCTTCGCCCGCCGGGCGGTTGTCGTCCGAGGCGGCGATGATGCGCCCGGCCCGCTCCAGGGCGCGCGCCACCGCGTCGGCCACGGAGGTGTCGGCGTCGCGCAGGTCGGCGCCGCGCAGCCACAGCGTGGGCGCGGGCGCGCCGCCCCGGGCGCGGCGGGCGGCGAGCGCGGCCAGCTCCGTGGTCCGTCCGGAGCCGGGGTCGCCGACGAGCCCGAGGACGCGTGCGGGACCGCTGGTGAAGTCGGTGAACTCCCGTGCCGTATCGGGCCGTTCGACCAGCTCGGGCCCGGGTGCGGCAGGGCCGTCGGAGCCCACGGACGTGGCGGTCAGCTGGAGCGCGCCCGCGAGGTTCAGATCGGGGCCGTAGGCGGGCACGGTGGCCGCGTTGCGGGCGAGGAGCGCGGCGAGGGGGCCTTCCGGGTCGGCGGCGGCCGCCTCCCGCAGCGGCACCGCGAAGCCGGCGGCGCGGTGCGGGGCGTGCAGGGCGGTGGCGAGGACGGCGAGCACCGCGCCGGACGCGGCGTCCACGACGGGCCCGCCCGCGGCCCCGCCGCCGAGCCGCAGGGCGTCGGCGCCGTCCGTGCCGATGGCCAGCTCCATGGCGGCGTCGAGGACGTGGAAGCGGTCGGTGGCGGCATAGGTCACCGAGGCGGAGTCCAGGACCCGCGCCTGCCGCCAGCCGCCCGCGGCGATCCGTACGTACGAGCCCACCGGCACGGCCTCGCGCACGGTGACGGGCAGCGGCCTGAGGCCGAGGCCCTCGGTGCGCACCAGTGCGAGGTCGGCCCCGGGAAGGGCGGTCACGGCGTCGGCGGCCACGACGCAGGTGCGCTCGCCCGCCGCGTGCAGCACGATCCGGGCGAGGCCGTCGACGGCCTCGTGGCTGGTGATCACGGTGCCGAGCTCGTCGGCGGCGAACCCGGCGCCGCGCGGGCGTCCCGCCAGGTCGCAGATCCGCACCAGGGACCACCGGGGCCCGCCCCCGTCGACCGGCTCCGCGGCCGTCCCGCTCCGGCCCCGGGCCCGGTCCCCGCCGCCCCGGGCCCGCGGGCCACGTCCCGCCATGCGCGCACCTCCCCGACCGCTTGTCGACCCCCGTTCCTCCGACCGTAGGTCGGCGGTGATCAGCGGGACAGAACGCGAGCCGAACGCGCCCCCTTCCGCTCCCGTGGTTCACTCCGAGCGCCTGCTCATAGGGGTGAAAGCCCGGGCGGGCGTGGATAGACCTTCCTTGGGGGGGATTGTGGAGCGGCGGACAGTCGTCCGCCGCTCCACAGCGCGAAGGGCCAAGTGCCGTCAGGCCCAGCAGCCTTGAGCGGCGCTCAAACCACTGCTCCCCGGCAGCCCGTGCGAGGGCCGTCAGACGAACACGGCGAGGCTCTTGGCCTTGCCGCGCGACTCCTCGGCCAGGACCACGAACCGTCCGTCGGGATCGAAGACGGCCACGGCCCCCGCACCCGCGTACTCCTCGGGCATCTCGATCCGCACGCCGTTGACGAGCAGCCGCGCCCGCTTGGCGTCCACGTCCCAGCGCGGGAAGGCCGCACCGGCCGCGTCCGCGACCGGCATCACCGTCAGCTCCTCCTGGAGCTGGTCGAGGGTCCGCGCCGAGTCCAGCTTGTAGGGGCCCACGCGGGTGCGGCGCAGCGCCGTGAGGTGCCCGCCCACGCCGAGGTCCGCGCCGATGTCCCGGGCCAGCGCCCGGATGTACGTACCGGAGGAGCAGACCACGGACACGACCAGGTCGAGCACGGGTGTGCCGTCCTCGGCGACCGCGTCGCGGACGTCGTACACCTGGAAGGACGACACCGTCACCGGCCGGGCCGGGATCTCGAAGTCCTCGCCCTCGCGCGCCCGCTTGTAGGAGCGCTTGCCGTCGATCTTGATGGCGCTGACCTTCGACGGCACCTGCATGATGTCGCCGGTGAGCTTGGCGACGGCCGCGTCGACGGCGTCCCGCCCGATGCCGGAGGCGTCGGTGGAGGCCGTGATCTCGCCCTCGGCGTCGTCGGTGACGCTGGACTGGCCGAGCCGGATGGTGCCCAGGTACTCCTTCTCCGTCAGCGCCAGATGGCCGAGGAGCTTGGTGGCGCGCTCGACGCCGAGCACGAGGACGCCCGTGGCCATCGGGTCGAGGGTGCCCGCGTGGCCGACGCGGCGGGTCTTGGCGATGCCCCGCATCTTGGCGACCACGTCGTGCGAAGTGAAGCCGGACGGCTTGTCGACGATGACAAGTCCGCCCTCCCGTCTCCCACCGCCGCCCTTGTCTGTGAGCGCTGCGCGCTCGCCCCTCTCGTCCGTGGTGGTGGTGCGCTTGGTCATGAGGCGGCGTCGCCGTCCGTTTCCTCGTCCTCACCGGGCTTGCGGTACGGGTCCGCCTCACCGGCGAAATCGGCGCCCGCGGAGGCCTCGCGGACCTTCGCGTCCGAGGCGCGCGCCCGGTCGAGGAGGTCCTCGATGGCCCGCGCGTTGTCGGGCAGCGCGTCCGCCACGAAGGTCAGCGTCGGCGTGAACTTCACGCCCGCCGCGCGCCCGACCTCGGAGCGGAGGACGCCCTTGGCGCTCTCCAGGCCCGCGGCCGCGGCCGCGCGCTCCTCGTCGTCCCCGTAGACCGTGTAGAAGACGGTCGCCTCCCGCAGGTCACCGGTGACCCGGGTGTCCGTGATGGTGACATGCGTGCCGAGCCGCGGGTCCTTGATCCCGCGCTGCAGCTTCTGGGCCACCACCTCTCGGATGAGGTCCGCCAGCCTCTTCGCCCGCGCGTTGTCGGCCACTGCTCCGTCTCCTTCTGTGCTGTGCTCGTCGCTGGTCGTTCAGGGGGTCATTCGTCGTCGTCACCGTGGAACCGCCGCCGTACCGACAGCAGCTCCACTTCGGGCCGGGCGGCGACGAGCCGTTCGCACCGGTCCAGTACCTCGGTGAGGTGCGCCGCGTCCCCGGAGACCAGCGCGATGCCGATCTCACTCCTGCGGTGCAGTTCCTGGTGGCCGACCTCGGCCGCGCTCACCGCGTACTTCCGCTGGAGTTCCGCCACGATCGGGCGGACGAGGGAGCGTTTCTCCTTCAGCGAATGTACGTCGCCGAGGAGCAGGTCGAAGGACAGCGTCCCCACAAACATGTGTGCCCGGATAACCCGCCGGTACGGGATCGCGCCCTGCGCACGGTCGGCAGGGTCACCAGAACCGTACAACGAGCGGCGGTCCGGCTCGACGGGATTTCGCCCCCGCCGCCCCTGCCCGTGCCCGCTTCCTGGGGGCTCCGCCCCCAGACCCCCGCTCCTCAAACGCCGGAGGGGCTGTATCTTCCAGCCCGTCCGGCGTTTGAGGACGAGGCGCGGAGCGCCGAAAAGGGGTCGGGGGTCGCCCGGGGAAGAACCCCGGAGCAACCCCCGACCCTGCGAACGCTAAGCCCGCGGCTTCTCGCGCATCTCGTACGTCGCGATGACGTCGTCGACCTTGATGTCGTTGAAGTTGCCGAGGTTGATACCGCCCTCGAACCCTTCGCGGATCTCGGTGACGTCGTCCTTGAAGCGACGCAGGCCCTCGATGTTGAGGTTCTCCGCGATGACCTTGCCATCGCGCAGCAGGCGGGCCTTGGTGTTCCGCTTGACCTCGCCGGAGCGGATGAGCACACCCGCGATGTTGCCCAGCTTGGACGAGCGGAAGACCTCGCGGATCTCCGCCGTACCCAGCTCGACCTCTTCGTACTCCGGCTTGAGCATGCCCTTGAGGGCCGCCTCGATCTCCTCGATGGCCTGGTAGATCACCGAGTAGTAGCGGACGTCGACGCCCTCGCGCTCCGCCATCTGCGCGGCACGGCCGGCCGCGCGGACGTTGAAGCCGATGACGATGGCGTCGGAGCCCATGGCCAGGTCGATGTCCGACTCGGTGACCGCACCCACGCCGCGGTGCAGCACGCGGATGTCGACCTCCTCGCCGACGTCCAGCTGGAGCAGGGAGGACTCCAGGGCCTCGACGGAACCAGAAGCGTCACCCTTGATGATGAGGTTGAGCTGCTGGATCTCGCCGGCCTTGAGCACCTTGTCCAGGTCCTCGAGCGAGACGCGGCGGACGCGCTTGGCGAACGCGGCGTTGCGCTCGCGGGCGGCGCGCTTCTCGGCGATCTGACGGGCCGTACGGTCCTCGTCGACCACCAGGAAGTTGTCGCCCGCGCCCGGGACGTTGGTGAGACCGAGGACGAGGACCGGGGTCGACGGACCCGCCTCTTCCACGTTCTCGCCCTTGTCGTCGAGCATCGCGCGGACACGGCCGTAGGCGTCACCGGCGACCATCGTGTCGCCGACGCGGAGGGTACCGCGCTGGACGAGGACGGTCGCGACGGCGCCGCGGCCCTTGTCCAGGTGGGCCTCGATCGCGATGCCCTGCGCGTCCTGCTCCGGGTTGGCCCGCAGGTCGAGCGAGGCGTCCGCGGTCAGGACCACGGCCTCGAGCAGGGAGTCGATGTGCAGACCCTGCTTGGCGGAGATGTCGACGAACATCGTGTCGCCGCCGTACTCCTCGGCCACCAGACCGAACTCGGTGAGCTGGCCGCGCACCTTGGTCGGGTCGGCGCCCTCGACGTCGATCTTGTTGACCGCGACCACGATCGGCACGTCGGCCGCCTTGGCGTGGTTCAGCGCCTCGATCGTCTGGGGCATCACACCGTCGTTGGCCGCGACCACGAGGATCGCGATGTCGGTGGACTTCGCACCACGGGCACGCATGGCGGTGAACGCCTCGTGACCCGGGGTGTCGATGAAGGTGATCGCGCGCTCTTCGCCGTTGACCTCAGTGGCGACCTGGTAGGCACCGATGTGCTGGGTGATGCCACCGGCCTCGCCCGCGACGACGTTCGTCTTGCGGATGGCGTCGAGCAGGCGGGTCTTACCGTGGTCGACGTGACCCATGACGGTCACGACCGGCGGACGGGAGACCAGGGCCTCGTCGCCGCCCTCGTCCTCACCGAACTCGATGGAGAACGACTCGAGCAGCTCGCGGTCCTCCTCCTCGGGGCTGACGATCTGAACCGTGTAGTTCATCTCGTCGCCGAGGAGCTGCAGCGTCTCGTCGGAGACGGACTGCGTGGCCGTGACCATCTCGCCGAGGTTCATCATCACCGCGACGAGCGACGCCGGGTTGGCGTTGATCTTCTCGGCGAAGTCGGTGAGGGAGGCACCGCGCGACAGGCGAACGGTCTCGCCGTTGCCGCGAGGCAGCATCACGCCGCCGACCGACGGGGCCTGCATGGCCTCGTACTCCTGGCGCCTCTGCCGCTTCGACTTGCGACCGCGACGCGCGGGACCGCCGGGACGGCCGAAGGCGCCCTGCGTGCCACCACGGCCACCGGGACCACCCGGACGGCCACCGAAGCCGGGACGGCCGCCGAAGCCACCGCCGCCGCCACCGGGACCACCCGGACGACCGCCGCCGCCACCGGGACCACCGGGACGACCGGCGAAGCCGCCGCCGCCACCGGGACCGCCGGGACGACCGGCGAAGCCGGGACGACCGCCGCCGCCACCGCCCGGACGGCCACCGCCGCCGGGACCGCGGCCGCCACCGGGGCCGCCGCCGGGACGCGGGCCCGCGGCGGGACGCTGCGGCATCATGCCCGGGTTCGGACGGTTGCCGCCGGGGCCGCCGCCGGGACGCGGGGCCTGCGGACGGGGCATGCCGCCCGGGGTCGGGCGGGGACCGCCCTGGCCCTGCGGGCGGGGAGCGCCGCCGGGACCGCCCTGGCCCTGCGGGCGCGGGGCGCCGCCGGGGCCGCCCTGGCCGCCGCCGGGACGCGGGGCGCCGCCGGGACGGGGCGCCTGCGGGCGCGCCATGCCGGTGGAGCCGCCGGACGTGAAGGGGTTGTTACCCGGACGCGGACCCGCGGGACGGGCACCGCCGGGACGCGGGGCGCCACCCTGGCCGCCGGGGCGCGGAGCACCCTGACGGTCGCCGCCACGCTGACCCTGGCCGGGCGCCGGACGGGCGCCACCGGGCTTCGGGGCACCGGGACGGGCGCCGGGGCGCGGCGCGGCCGGAGCGCCGGAGGACGCCGCGGCCGGGCTCGGCGACGGCGGCGCGGTGAACTCGGGCGCGGCCGGAGCCGGAGCGGCGGGGGCCGCGGGCGCGGCGGGGGCCGGCTTCGGCGCGGGCGGCTTCGGGCCCGGCGTCGGACGCGGACCCGGGGTCGCCGGGGCGGCCGACGCGGGCTTGGCCGGGCTCTCCGCGGCCGCCGGACGGGGCGCGGGCTTGGGCGCGGCCGGACCCGGACGGGCGGCCTGCGCGGGGGACGGTGCCGCGGGCTTCGCGGCGGGCTTGCGCGGGGCGGGCTTGCCGGACTTGCCGGAGCCGTTGCCCTGCTGGAATGCGTCAGTCAGTTTGCGTACCACCGGCGCCTCGATCGTCGAGGACGCCGAACGTACGAATTCACCGAGTTCCTGGAGCTTGGCCATGACGACCTTGCTCTCCACACCGAACTCCTTGGCGAGTTCGTATACCCGGACCTTAGCCACTTCGCTCCTTTTAGGTCCGGGTTACCGCCGGACCGTCGCTACTTCATGGGCGTACTCATCGCGTACTCATCGAGTGCTCATCGCAATCTCGACCTACTTCCAACTCGCGAGGTACCAGGACCGCACAGGGGCTCCGTGCGGCACGTCTTACGGTGTTGCCTGCTCGGCAACGGTCTCGGCCTCCTCGAGATTCCCGCGCAGCTCCGCCGTGTCGAGCGGTCCCTGGAGCCGGAAGGCCCGCGGGAACGCCCGGCGGCGGACCGCCAGGTCGAGACAGACCAGGGCGGGGTGTACATACGCACCCCGGCCGGGCAGCGTACCGCGTCGATCGGGGACACAGGTGCCCTCGATCACCACGATCCGCAGCAGCTCGTTCTTGGCCGCTCGCTCCCGGCACCCCACACAGGTGCGCTCAGGGCATGCGCGGGCTTGCGTCCGGCCAGACACGCTTAAGTCTACCTCCCCGTACCGACCTCACCCCTTTGGGGCAAAAATCGAACGGCCGTTGTCTTGATCAGTAACGTGACCAGGGTGAGGGGGGCTCGCGCAACCGGATTTCCGGACTCGCGCGTTCCCCCTTCGCGAAGGTCAGTTCCCGCCGTCCTGGCCCGGCTGCTCGGTGTCGGGGCGGATGTCGATCCGCCAGCCGGTGAGCCGGGCGGCGAGGCGGGCGTTCTGGCCCTCCTTGCCGATGGCCAGGGACAGCTGGTAGTCCGGGACCGTCACCCGGGCGGAGCGGCCGGACAGGTCGACGATCTCGACCTTGCTGACCCGGGCCGGGGACAGCGCGTGGGCGACCATCTCGCCCGGGTCCTCCGACCAGTCGACGATGTCGATCTTCTCGCCGTTGAGCTCGCCCATCACATTGCGCACGCGGCTGCCCATCGGGCCGATGCAGGCGCCCTTGGCGTTGAGCCCGGAGCGGGTCGAGCGGACCGCGATCTTGGTGCGGTGCCCGGCCTCGCGCGCGATGGCGGCGATCTCCACGGAGCCGTCGGCGATCTCGGGGACCTCGAGCGCGAACAGCTTCTTGACCAGGTTCGGGTGCGTGCGCGAGAGCGTCACGGACGGGCCGCGGACGCCCTTGGCCACCCGGACGACGTAGCTGCGCAGGCGCATGCCGTGCGGGTACTCCTCGCCCGGCACCTGCTCCTGCGCGGGCAGGATGGCCTCGAGCTTGCCGATGTCGACGAGCACGTTCTTGGGGTCGCGCCCCTGCTGCACCACACCGGTGACGATGTCGCCCTCGCGCCCGGCGTACTCGCCGAGCGTCGCGTCGTCCTCGGCGTCGCGCAGCCGCTGCAGGATGACCTGCTTGGCGGTGGTGGCCGCGATCCGGCCGAAGTCGGACGGGGTGTCGTCGAACTCGCGGGCCTCCTGGCCCTCCTCGATGTCCTCCGGGTCCTCCTTCGCCCAGACCGTCACGTGCCCGGTCTCCCGGTCGAGCTTCACGCGCGCGTGGCGGCGGCTTCCCTCGGTGCGGTGGTAGGCGATGAGGAGGGCCGACTCGATCGCCTCGACCAGCAGGTCGAAGGAGATCTCCTTCTCCCGCACCAGGCCCCGCAGGGCACTCATGTCGATGTCCACGGCTACGCCTCCTCCTCTTCCTTCATGTTCTTGTCGTCCTTGCGGTTGAACTCGACTTCCACGCGCGCCTTGACGATGTCGCCGAAGGCCAGCCTGCGGGCGGTGGGCTTGCGCCCCTTCACGCCGGGCACCTCCAGGTCGACGCCCTCGTCGTCCACCCCGACGATGCGCGCGACCACGTCGGCGCCGTCGGCGGGCTGGATGCGGGCGAGGCGCCCGATGGCGCGCTCGTAGTGGCGCTGCTCCTTGAGCGGGCGCTCGGCGCCCGGGGAACCGACCTCCAGGGTGTACTCACCCTCGCCCATCGCGTCGGTCTCGTCGAGCTTCGCGGAGAGCGCACGGCTCACATCCGCGATGCGGTCCAGATCCACGCCGTCCTCGGAGTCGACGACGACTCGCAGCACCCGCTTGCGTCCGACCGAGGCCACTTCGATCTCTTCGAGATCCAGGTCCTGGGAGCTGACGAGCGGTTCCAGCAGTTCCCGCAGCCTCTCGCTCTGGGTGGTGCTCATCCGGGTGACTCCTCGGCCGCGTGTGCTGTTGTGGGATCGTCGCGTGTCTGGTCAAAGGGTATCCGGTCCGGGAGGGTGTTGCCGTCCACCGGGCCGGGTGCCCGCCCCCCGACTCCGTACGCGCGTGCGGGACCGAGCCGGTCACGCGTGCGAGGAGGGCGCGAAGGTACGGTGATCACCGGGCCTCGGCCCGTTCTGTGCCGCCGCCACCGTTCGCCGTCCGAGGGACGCCCTGCCCCGCGCCCTCCCGGCCCGCCTCCCGAGGACGCCCGCCGTGCCGTCGTATCCCACCCTCTCGCGGTCCCGACCCGGGCCGCGCCGCAGAAGCCTGCTCGCCGGGACCGCCGGCGCGGTGCTGCTCACCGGCTGCTCGGACGCCGGGTCCGGCGACGGGCGCTCCGCCGACACCGAGCGGCTGCGCGCCCGGGCGGCCCGCGACAGCGCCGCGCTGCTCCGGCGCTACGACGCCGTGATCGCGGCCCACGCCCCCCTGTCCGCCCGGCTGCGGCCGCTGCGGGAGGAGGTGGCCCGGCATGCGAAGGCCTTCGCGGACGGCGGGCCCGAGCCGACCCCGGCCGCCTCGGAGCGCGCGCCGGAGCCGCCCGTGCCCGGCGACCGCAAGGACGCCCTGCGCCTGCTCGCGACGGCCGAGCGCGAGCTGGCCCGGCGGCGCGGCAAGCAGCTCCTGGACGCGCCGGGCGAGCTGGCCCGGCTGCTCGCGTCCGTCGCCGCCGCGGGCGCGGCGCACGCGTACCTGCTGACGGAGAAGGGCGCCGAAGGCACCGGCGAGGGGGACCACAAGTGAGCGCGCGCAAGGACGAGTTGGCGGCGGTGCAGGCGGCCCTGCGGGCCGAGCACGCGGCCGTGTACGGCTACGGGGTCGTCGGCGGCCGCGTCGGCGACGCCCGCCGGGCCGAGGCCCGCACCGCCTACGACGCGCACCGGGCGCGCCGCGACGAGCTGCGCCGCGCGGTGCGCAGGCTCGACGGCGACCCGGAGCCGTCGGCGGCCGCGTACGCGCTGCCGTTCCCGGTGCCGGACGCGGCGGCCGCCGTCCGGCTCGCGGCCGCCCTGGAGGAGCGGCTCGCCGGGGTGTACGCCGATCTGGTGCGGGCCGCCGAGGGGGACGCGCGGGCCGTCGCGGCCGAGGCGCTGCGGGAGGCGGCGGTCCGGGCGGCGCGGTGGCGCGGCGGGAGCGTAGCCTTCCCTGGGCTCGCCGAGCGGGCCGGCGGGTCCGGGGACCCGTCCGCGGACCCGCGGGCGTGATCCCGCCACCGCACACGCACCCCAGCGCTGCTGGGACCGGGCTGGGAAAGGAACACCTCGCGCATGGCTTTCGAACCGCCGCCGCGCCTCGTCCGCGCGCTCGGCGAGGCGCCGGGCGACGCGGACACCGACCGCTGGCTGCGGAGCCTCGCCGCACGCACCGATGAGGCCGTCGCCGGGCTCGGCCTGACCGTCGAGCGGGTGCAGGTGCCCGGGGGCCGCAGCAGCCTCGTCGTGCTCGTGCGGCGGGCCGACGGGTCCCCCGCCGTCCTGAAGCTGGTGCCGCCGCGCTCGCGGCCCGCCGCCGAGCGGGCCGCGCTCGCCCACTGGGGCGGGCTCGGGGCGGTGCGGCTCCTCGACGAGGGCCGGACCGGGCCCGGCGACGGCGTCCTGCTGCTCGAACGGCTCCAGCGGGACGTCTCCGTACGCTCCCTGCCCGAGGCCAAGTCCATGCTGGAGGCCGCGGGGACGCTGCGGCGGCTGTGGGTGGCGCCGCCCGCCGGGCACCGCTTCGAGACGGTCGCCGAACGGACGGGGCGGCAGGCCGACGCGATGCGGGCCCATCCGGACCCGGACGTGGCCCCGCTGGTGGACGCGGCCCTCGCGGCGCGCGCGGAGCTGCTCGCGAACGCGCCGGAGGAGCGGCTGCTGCACGGCACCTTCCGGCAGAGCAAGGTGCTCGCGGCCGAGCGGGTGCCGTGGCTGGCGGTGGGGCCCGATCCGGTGGTGGGCGAGTGCGCGTTCGACCTGGCGCGGCTGGTGCGGGACCGGGTCGAGGACCTGATCGCGACGCCGTCCGGGGCGGCGGTGACGCGGCGGCGCGTCAAGCGGCTCGCCGAGTCCCTCGACGTGGACCAGGAGCGGCTGCGGGGGTGGACGCTGTTCCGGGCCGTGGAGTCGGGCGTCCGGGCCCTGCGCGTGGGCCGTGCCCAGGACGCGGAGCTGCTCCTGGAGTTCGCGGACTGGCTGTAGCCCCACGGGGGCGCGCGACGGCGCCGGACGGGCCGGAGACCGCCGCAAGCGCGGTCTCCGGCCCGTCCGGCGTTCGCGGGCCCGTTACGCCGTGAGGCGGGCGATCGCGTCGGCCACCGGGAGCTCCTCGCGCTCGCCGGTGCGGCGGTCCTTGAGTTCCAGGACGCCCTCGGCGGAGCGGCGGCCCGCGACGAGGATCTTCGGGACGCCGATGAGCTCCGCGTCGGTGAACTTGACGCCGGGAGAGACCCCGGCGCGGTCGTCCACGATGACCCGCACCCCGGCGGCGTTCAGCTGCTCGGCCACGTCGAGCGCGAGCTCGGTCTGCACGGCCTTGCCCGCGGCCACGACGTGGACGTCGGCGGGCGCGATCTCCTTGGACCAGCACAGGCCCTGCTCGTCGGCGGTCTGCTCGACCAGGGCGGCGACGGCGCGCGAGACGCCGATGCCGTACGAGCCCATGGTCACGCGCACGGGCTTGCCGTTCTGGCCGAGCACGTCGAGCTGGAAGGTGTCGGCGTACTTGCGGCCGAGCTGGAAGATGTGGCCGATCTCGATGGCCCGGTCGAGCTTGAGCCCGGCGCCGCAGGCGGGGCAGGGGTCGCCCTCCTGGACCACGACGACGTCCAGGTACTGGTCGACCTCGAAGTCGCGGCCGCAGACCACGTTCTTCGCGTGCGTGTCGGGCTTGTTGGCGCCGGTGATCCACGCGGTGCCGGGCGCGACGCGCGGGTCGGCGAGGTAGCGGACCTTCTCCAGGCCCTGCGGGCCGATGTAGCCGCGGACGAGGTCGTCGCGGCCCTCGAAGTCCTCGGCGGTGACCAGCTCGACCTCGGCGGGCGCGAGGTGCTCGGCGAGCTTGCCGAGGTCGACCTCGCGGTCGCCGGGCACGCCCACGGCGACGATCTCGCCGTCGACCTTGACGAGTAGGTTCTTCAGCGTCGCGGAGGCCGGGACGCCCAGGTGCTGGGCGAGGGTCTCGATCGTCGGCGTGTCGGGGGTGTCGAGGTCCTCGGCGGCGGGGTGCCGGTCGCCCTCGACCGGCTTCAGGGCGAAGGTCACGGCCTCGGTGTTGGCCGCGTAGTCGCACGCCGGGCAGTCGACGAAGGTGTCCTCGCCGGCCGGGGCCGGGGCCAGGAACTCCTCCGACGCCGAGCCGCCCATCGCGCCGGAGACCGCGGAGACGATCCGGTAGTCGAGGCCGAGGCGCTCGAAGATGCGCTGGTAGGCGGCGCGGTGCAGGGCGTAGGCCTCGGCGAGGCCCTCGTCGCTGGTGTCGAAGGAGTACGAGTCCTTCATCTGGAACTCGCGGCCGCGCAGGACGCCCGCGCGCGGGCGGGCCTCGTCGCGGTACTTGGTCTGGATCTGGTAGAGGATCACCGGCAGGTCCTTGTAGGACGCGCACTGGTCCTTGACGACCTGGGTGAAGATCTCCTCGTGGGTGGGGCCGAGCAGATACTCGGAGCCCTTGCGGTCCTTGAGGCGGAACAGCAGGTCGCCGTACTCCTCGTAGCGGCCACTCGCCTCGTAGGGCTCCTTGGGCAGCAGGGCGGGCAGGAGGACCTCCTGGCCGCCGATGGCGTCCATCTCCTCACGGACGACCCGGGCGACGTTCTCGTAGACCTTCTTGCCGAGCGGCAGCCAGGTCCAGATGCCGGCGGCGGTGCGGCGTACGTAACCGGCGCGGACCAGCAGCTTGTGGTTGAGCGTCTCGGCGTCCGCCGGGTCGTCGCGCAGTGTCTTGACCATCAACCGGGACATGCGCTGGACCTGGGCCATGATGAACTCCTGCGTTCCTCTGACGGGGGCGTCCGGTGCCGTGAATCGGCCTTCGGCCTCGTCCTCAAGCGCCGGACGGGCTGAATCCCCCCTGGCTGCTACCTAAAGATGATGGGCGCAGGTTATCCGGGGCACGGGCGCGGGCGGAAATCGGTCAGCGGGCCGCTCGGCGCGCGAGCGGCAGCGGGGCGCCCATCACGGCGTACGGCTTGGGGGCGCTGGGGAACAGCACCTGGCGGGCCAGGTCCGTGTAGCCGAGGGAGCGGTACAGGCCCCGGGCGGGGCTCTCGGCGTCGATCGCGGAGAGGATCGAGCGGGGCTCGGCGGCGGTGTCCGTGATGCCGGTGATCAGGGTGCGGCCGATGCCCTGGTTCTGGTAGCCGGGCCGCACGTGCAGCTCGGTGATCACGAAGGAGTGGTCGAGCCAGCCGTCGGTGCGCCGGGCCCGCAGATAGGGCTCGACGACGGTGGACCACCAGTGGGCGCGGTCGTTGGGCATGCCGTAGACGAAGCCGACGAGCCGCCCGTCGCGGGTGGTGGCGCCGAGGGCCCGCGCGCCCGGGTAGGTGAGGTGCCGGAGCACGATCTGCCGCCGCACGGCCACCTCGTCGTCGCCGAGCCCGAAGGCGAGTGCCTGTACGCGCAGTGCCTCGTCCACCCGCGTGGCCAGGTCGAGGGGGCCGATCACGACGTCGTCAGTCATGCGCGAACCCTACTTCGCTGCCGTGGGGGGCCGCGCTCGGTCAGAACAGCACGCTCATGAACGCGCCGACTTCCTCGAAGCCGACTTTTCGGTACGTCGCCCGGGCCGGGGTGTTGTAGTCGTTGACGTACAGGCTGACGACGGGGGCCACGTCCGCGAGGGCGTAGCGCAGGACGGCGGCCATGGCGGGGGCGGCGAGGCCCCGGCCGCGGTACTCGGGGGCCACCCACACGCCCTGCACCTGGCAGGCCCGGGGCGTCGCGGCGCCGATCTCGGCCTTGAACACGACCCGGCCGTCCCGGTCGATGCGGGCGAAGGAGCGGCCGGAGCCGACGAGTTCGGCGACCCGGGCCTGGTAGAGCAGGCCGCCGTCCCCGGCGAGCGGCGAGACGCCGACCTCCTCGGTGAACATCGCGACGCACGCCGGCATGATCGTCTCCATCTCGTCCTTGCGGACGCGACGGACGTACGGGTCGGGCGTGACGTCGTCGGGGAGCCGGTCGGTGACCATGAGCGGCTGCTGGGCGCGGACCTCGCGGGCGGGCCCCCAGGACGGTTCGAGCAGGCGCCAGAGCCGGGCGGTGGGCTCGGCGGGGCCGACGATGGAGGAGCAGCGGCGGCCGGTCCTGCGGGCCCGGTCGGCGAAGGCGCGCACGGCGCGCGGGGTGGCGCAGATCGGCACGAGGTTGGCGCCCGCGTAGCAGAGGGACTCCAGCATGCCGTCGGCGTACCAGCCCCACATCTCGCCGCCGAGGCGCCACGGGTCGAGGCCCGCGACCTGCACCCGGGCCGCGACGAAGGCATTGGCGACCGGCTCGCGGTCGAGCACGGCGAGTGCGGCGTCCAGGTCACTCGGTTCGAGGACCCTGGTGGTGGTCTGGGTCAACACGGCGGGGCCTCACCATACGGTCTGCTGATCTCCGCACTGTACCTGGCGAGGTTCCGTGGTGCCGCCCGGTCGCCGAGGGCGGCCGGGCGGCCGGGCCGCTCCGGTCAGCGGCGGCGCACGTGGTCGTGGCCGACCTGGATCTCGTCGATCTTGAGTCGGCGGTAGAAGTTCGGGGCGCCGGGGGCGCTCCAGGTGGTGGCCACGTCCAGCTTCAGATAGCGGGTCCGCAGCCCGTCGCCGAGGTCGACGAAGCGGATGCCCCGGGCGCTCTCCAGCTCGCCCGCGGCGACCCGGCGCCAGCGCTCGCCGTCGTCGCTGGCGGACACCGTGTAGTCCTTGATGCGGGCGGAGTCCTCGGGCCTGCCGAAGGTGGAGCGGTTGTGGGTGGGAGACCACTCGCGCTGGTTGACGCCGAGGTACGCGGCCTTCTTGACGCGGCCGAGGTCGAGCGTGAAGGAGACGGGCAGGGCGCCCCCGTTGTCCGTGTACGTGGTGAAGTCGCCGTCGGTGAGCTGCGGTTGGCTCGCCCTGACGGAGCCGGTGGGGTACACGCCGTAGCGCTGCGGGGCCGTCTCCACCTTGAAGACGGTGTCGTAGGCGTCCCAGTGGTCGATCGAGCGGATGGTGAGGCGGCCGTCCCGCTGGCCGAACGACAGGCGCTCGCCGGTGCGCAGGTCGGTGACCTCGGTGACGCGGTAGCCGTTGTCGCGCAGCTCGAGACGGTCGCCGCCGGTGGGCCGGGTGGTGACGTGGACGTACTGCGTGGTGGGCCGGGCGCGGCTGACGGTGACGTAGCCGTACGCGCCGTCGTTCCAGGCGCCGGGCTGCATGCCGCCGTGGGCGTAGCCGCCGCCGTCGACGCCGTGCAGGGACTCGCGGATCGGCGGCAGGTAGTCCTTCATGAAGTCGGTGAACTTCCGCTGCTGGGGCGGGAAGCGGCCGTCGACCATCGCCTGGAGGTCCATGAGGGACTTGATGGAGGTGCCCGCGTTGGCGACGTACCGGCCGACGTTGAGGCCCGTGTCGACGGGGCGGTCCTGGCCGTCGTACCACCAGGCGCCGGTGCTCGGCACCTTGTAGCAGGACTCGGTCAGGCGCGGCATGGGCGTCCAGATCGCCGACGGCTGGTCGTAGGGCGGGGTCATGCCGGTCTTCTGCTCGTGGGACACCATGTCCATGATCGGGGTGTCCTCGTTGTTGTTGCTCAGGGTCAGGTCCGGGCGCCGCTCGCGGATCTGCTCGTAGAGCTTGTGCTGCTCCCAGTACTCGTTGTCGTTGTCGATCCAGAAGCCCGACAGCTTCGGGTAGCCGTCCATGACCTCGAAGAAGTTCTCGTAGCTGAACTCGCCGAAGCCGGGGCGCGTGGTGAGGTCGACGTCGCGGCCCTTGTGGGCGGAGTACGCGGCCGAGTCGAGGGTCTCGACGCCCTGCTCGTCGTGCCACTTGGGGTCGTCGGTCATGTAGAGGATCGTGCGGACGCCCTTGGCCGCGCCCGCCGCGATCAGTTCGCCGAGGAAGTCGCGCCGCGTGGAGCAGGAGCCGGGGATCTTCGAGGGCCAGGGGCGGGCGTAGCCGAGGCGGGAGTGGAAGGTGGCGAGGACGATGTAGCTCGCCCCCAGCTTCCTGGCCTCGTCCACCCAGTACTCGGGCGTCCAGCCGCTGTCGGTGACGGCCTTCTCCCAGGCCGCGCAGTCGTCGTGCCGGGGGCTCGTGAACATGCCCCAGTGCAGGAAGAGCCCGGCGGTGGCGTCCCGGAGCGGCTGCTGGCGGGGCGGGTCGGCGACGGCGTCCCCGGGCCGGGCGGTGGAGCTCCCGCTCCCGGCGAACAGCAGCCCACCGACGAGGGAAAGGACGGCGGCCCACAGGGGCAGGGCGCCACGGCGTCTCATGGATGCACCTCGGTTCCGTTGACGAAGAACGGCTGGGGCGCCTCGGCACGGGGTTGCCCGGCTCACCCGGGCTGTCCGGGTGACCCGTTCCCCCCTCCCCTCATCATCGGATGAATCACCACCAGGGCCCCGCCCACCTGGCGAGGCTCAGCCCGGCCATGTGCGAAAACGCTGAGAGAAGGCACTTCCCCGGTCGAGTCGCCCGAACAAGGTCCTGCCATACATCGGAGCTGTCAAGGTGGTGCGCTCGGGGAATCACGAAGGTGCAGCTCAGCGGGGAGCGTGCCGGGCTCGGCGCTTCAGCCGAGCACCGGGCCCGGCGGCCGCATGCCGGGCGGCACCTCGGCCGGGCGCCCGGCCTGGGCCCTGTCTTGACGCCTGGGCGGCACTTGGCGCTGCGCGCACTCTCCCCAAGCTCTGGGCTTCGCTCCAGAAGGGAATGCCGCACTCGCCCTGCGGGGCGACGGCCCACAGCGAGGTGGGGCGGACGGCTTCGCGCGGCGGAAGGGGGCGCGCGTTCCGCGCTGCGGGAGGGCCCACCCACCCGCCCCCACCCGGGCCACGGAGGGGAAGCGCCCACCCGCACCGCGAAGCATCGGGGCCGGGCCCGCGAAGCGGGGGCGTTCCGGGCGGGCGGATGGGAGAATACCGCCGCGCCAGCGGCGGACACGGACGCGGACGGACAGCGCGAAGCGTCGGGGCCCAGCCTGCACGGCAGGGGCGTTCCGGGCGGGCGGGTGGGAAAACCCGCCGCGGCAGCGGCGGGCACGCCACGGACGGGAAGCGCAGCGCGTCGGGGCCGGGCTCACGAAGCCCGGGAGACACGGGCGGGCGGGTGGGCAGGACGGCCCGGCGCCCAGCCACCGCTCAGCCCCGGCGCACAGCTGCCGCTAGGCCCGGCTGCCGCCAAGGCCCGGCCTCAGCTGATCGTGACCTCGGGCTCGCCCGAAGCGACCCCGTCCTTCTCCATCTGCTCCGCGATCTTCATCGCCTCTTCGATCAGGGTCTCCACGATCTTCGACTCGGGCACCGTCTTGATCACCTCACCCTTGACGAAGATCTGCCCCTTGCCATTGCCGGACGCCACCCCGAGATCGGCCTCCCGCGCCTCACCCGGACCATTGACGACACAGCCCATCACCGCCACCCGCAGCGGCACCTCCATGCCCTCAAGCCCCGCGGTCACCTCGTCCGCCAGCTTGTACACATCCACCTGCGCCCGCCCGCACGACGGACACGACACGATCTCCAGACGCCGCTGCCGCAGATTCAACGACTCCAGAATCTGAATGCCGACCTTGACCTCCTCCGCCGGAGGAGCCGACAACGACACCCGGATCGTGTCACCGATCCCCTCCGCCAGCAGCGCACCGAACGCCACCGCCGACTTGATCGTCCCCTGGAACGCCGGACCCGCCTCCGTCACACCCAGATGCAGCGGATAGTCGCAGGCGGCCGCCAACTGCCGGTAGGCATTGACCATCACCACCGGATCGTTGTGCTTCACCGAGATCTTGATGTCCCGGAAACCGTGCTCCTCGAACAGCGAGGCCTCCCACAACGCCGACTCCACCAACGCCTCCGGCGTGGCCTTGCCGTACTTCGCGAGCAGGCGCTGGTCCAGGGAGCCCGCGTTGACGCCGATGCGGATCGGCGTGCCGGCCTCGCCCGCGGCCTTGGCGATCTCCTTGACCTTGTCGTCGAACTGCTTGATGTTCCCCGGGTTCACCCGCACCGCCGCACACCCCGCGTCGATCGCCGCGAACACGTACTTCGGCTGGAAGTGAATGTCCGCGATCACCGGAATCTGCGACTTGCGCGCGATGACCGCCAGCGCGTCCGCGTCATCCTGCGTAGGACACGCCACCCGCACGATCTGGCAACCCGACGCCGTCAGCTCCGCGATCTGCTGCAACGTCGCCCCGATGTCCGACGTACGCGTCGTCGTCATCGACTGCACCGACACCGGTGCGTCCCCGCCCACGGCCACCGAGCCGACCTGGATCTTGCGGCTGACCCTGCGGTCGGCCAGCTTGGTCGGAACGGACGGGATTCCGAGAGAAACGGCAGTCATCTGGCGTGCATCCCCAAGTGTGGATCAAGGTCCCGAGTTCGGCGGGCTCCGGGCTTCGCGGCATCGCGCTGCAACATCGCTTGTTCGCGGGTTCGAGATTACGGCACCCCACAGGCCCCAAGCACATCCCGCCCCGATGTCCACCCATTGGCGGGCGGTACCGCACATACGAAGGCGGCCGGGCACACACGGTGCCCGGCCGCCTCAAACTTCGTACGGCTAGGAAATTCTGACCGGGTTCACCACATCGGCGATCAGGACCAGAATGGTGAAGCAGATGAAGATCCCCGCCACCACATAGGCCACGGGCATCAGCTTCGCCACGTCGAACGGGCCGGGGTCCGGTCGCCGCAGGACCTTCGCCGCGTTCCGGCGCAGCGACTCCCACACTGCACCCGCGATGTGACCGCCGTCCAGGGGCAGCAGCGGCAGCATGTTGAACAGGAACAGCGAGAGGTTGAACCCGGCAAGGAGGAACAGCATCAGCGCGATCTGGTTCTGCGGCGGGATGTCCAGGGTGAACACCTCGCCGCCGACCCGGGCCGCGCCCACCACGCCCATCGGGGAGTCCTGCTTGCGCTCCCCGTCGCCGAAGGCCGCGTTCCACAGGTCGGGGATCTTGGAGGGCAGGGCGACGATCGACTCGACGCCGTTCTCCATCATGTTGCCCATGCGGTCGACGGACTCGCCGAAGGACTGCTGGACGATGCCGGAGGCGGGCGTGAAGCCGAGGAATCCGGCGTACACGTACTTGCCCTCGACGTAGCCGCCGTCGCCGTCCGTCTTGCTGACCTGGTTCTTGATCAGGTTGGCGTGCAGGTCGACGCGCTTGCCGTCGCGCTCGACGGTGATGGTGGCCGGGCCGATGGTCTCGCGGATCCGCGACTGGAGCGTGGACCAGTCGTCCACGTCCTTGCCCTGGAAGGCGACGATCTTGTCGCCCGCCTTGAGGCCGGCGGCCTTGGCGGGGGCGGGCTTGTCGCCCTTCTCGCACGTGGCGCGGTTCTGGCCGGCCTCGATGACACAGTCGGAGACCTTGCCGACCGAGGTGGTCTGGGTGCTGATGCCGAAGGTCATCATCACGCCGAGGAAGATCACGACGGCCAGGATCAGGTTCATGAACGGCCCGGCGAACATGACGATCACGCGCTTCCACGGCTTGCGCGTGTAGAAGAGCCGGGACTCGTCGCCGGGCTTGAGCTCCTCGAACGCCGCCGAGCGCGCGTCCTCGATCATGCCGCGCCAGGGCGAGGTGGACCGCGCCTCAAGACGCCCGTCGGGCCCCGGCGGGAACATGCCGATCATGCGGATGTAGCCGCCGAGCGGGATCGCCTTGATGCCGTACTCGGTGTCGCCCTTCTTGCGGGAGAAGATCGTCGGGCCGAAGCCGACCATGTACTGCGGTACGCGGATGCCGAACATCTTCGCGGTCGACAGATGGCCGAGCTCGTGCCAGGCGATCGAGAAGAGCAGCCCGATCACGAAGACGACTATGCCGAGGATCATCATCAAGGTCGTCATGCACGAGCCTCCGCGGTCGTCTGGGTCGAAGCCGTCAGTTCCCGGGCCCGGGCCCGGGCCCAGGTCTCCGCTTCGAGGACGTCCGCCACGGTCAGCGAGGTTCCCGTCCGCGGTGTGCCGTGCTCGGCGACGACCCGGGTGACGGTCTCCATGATGCCGTTGAACGGCAGCGCGCCCGCCAGGAAGGCGTCCACGCACTCCTCGTTGGCGGCATTGAACACCGCCGGGGCCGTGCCCGCGAGCTCCCCGACGTGCCGGGCGAGCCCCACCGACGGGAACGCCTCGGTGTCCAGCGGGAAGAACTCCCAGGTGGAGGCCTTCGTCCAGTCGAACGCGGGCGCGGCGTCCGGCACCCGCTCGGGCCAGCCGATCCCGATCGCGATGGGCCCGCGCATGTCCGGCGGGGTCGCCTGGGCGAGCGTGGAGCCGTCGGTGAACTCGACCATGGAGTGCACGTACGACTGGGGGTGTACGACGACCTCGATGCGGTCGAAGGGGATGTCGTAGAGGAGGTGGGCCTCGATCACCTCCAGGCCCTTGTTCACCAGGGTCGCCGAGTTCACCGTGATCACCGGGCCCATCGCCCAGGTCGGGTGCGCGAGCGCCTCCGCGGGCGTGACGTCGGCGAGCTCGGCCTTCGTCCGGCCGCGGAAGGGACCGCCGGACGCGGTGACGACGAGCTTGCGGACGTCGGCGCGGGTGCCCGCGGCGAGGGCCTGGAAGAGCGCGGCGTGCTCGGAGTCGACCGGGATGATCTGGCCGGGCTCGGCCAGCGCCTTGACCAGCGGGCCGCCGACGATCAGCGACTCCTTGTTGGCGAGCGCGAGGGTGCGGCCCGCCTCCAGGGCGGCGAGCGTGGGCGCGAGGCCGATGGAGCCGGTGATGCCGTTGAGGACCGTGTGGCAGGGCGAGGCGGCGAGCTGGGTGGCCGCGTCCGGGCCCGCGAGGACCTCGGGCAGCGGCTCCCCGGCCCCGTACTCCTCGCGCAGCGCCTCGCGGAGCGCGGGCACGACGTCCTCGCGGGCGACCGCGACGGCCCGCACCCGCAGCCGCCTGGCCTGCTCGGCGAGCAGCGCGACCCGGCCGCCCGCGGCGGACAGGGCCGTGACCCGGAAGCGGTCGGGGTTGCGCAGCACGAGGTCGATCGCCTGCGTGCCGATCGACCCCGTGGAGCCGAGGACGACGACCTCCCGCGGCCCGTCGGCGGTGCCGGGGTCGAAGACGAGGTGCGGGTCGGCGAGGGGTGCGGGGCTTTCGCTCATGCCCACCATTGTGGCGTGTGCCCTCGCGGGGACGCCCCAGGCCCGCCCCTTCCCCGGGCCTCAGCGGATCGGGCGGTGGACGTTCTCCCTCCGGCTCGCCCCGGGCGTCGCGTCGGCGATCCACGGACCGTCGTCGCTGGGGTCGATCACCCCCTGCTCCAGCCAGGTGTACGTACCGGCGAGGACGCCCTTGACGACCTTGCGGTCCAGGTCGTCGGTGTTGGTCCACAGGCGCCCGAACAGCTCGTCGACGCGGATGCGGGACTGGCGGCAGAAGGCGTCGGCCAGTTGGTACGCCTCACGGCCGTGGTCCTCGGTGGTGCGCAGGAGCTCGGCGCGCACGCACGCCGCGCTCATCGCGAACAGCTCCGCGCCGATGTCGACGATCCGGCCGAGGAAGCCCTGTTTGGTCTCCATGCGGCCCTGCCAGCGCGACATTCCGTAGAACGTCGAGCGGGCCAGGCGCCGGGCCGCGCGCTCGACGTAGCGGAGGTGACCGGACAGGTCGGGGTGCCCCGCCGGGGCGAAGTCGGCGTACGCGCGCGGCAGCTGGCCGGGGCCGGCGACGAGCTTGGGCAGCCAGCGGGCGTAGAAGGCCCCGGCCGCGGCTGTGGCCCTGGCCTTGTCGGACAGGGACTTGTCCGGGTCGATCAGGTCGCCCGCCACCTTCAGATGGGCGTCGACGGCCTCGCGGGCGATCAGCAGGTGCATGATCTCCGTGGAGCCCTCGAAGATGCGGTTGATGCGCAGGTCGCGCAGGATCTGCTCGGCCGGTACGGCCCGCTCGCCGCGGGCCTTGAGGGACGCGGCGGTCTCGAAGCCGCGGCCGCCGCGGATCTGCACCAGCTCGTCGGCCATGAGGCAGGCCATCTCGGAGCCGTACAGCTTGGCGAGGGCGGCCTCGATGCGGATGTCGTTGCGGTCCTCGTCGGCCATCTGCGAGGACAGGTCGAGCACGGCTTCGAGGGCGAAGGTCGTGGCCGCGATGAAGGAGATCTTCGAGCCGACGGCCTCGTGGTGCGCGACGGGCTTGCCCCACTGCTCGCGGGCGCCCGTCCACTCGCGGGCGATCTTCAGGCACCACTTGCCCGCGCCCACGCACATCGCGGGCAGCGAGAGGCGCCCGGTGTTGAGGGTGGTCAGGGCGATCTTGAGGCCCGCGCCCTCCGGGCCGATGCGGTTCGCGGCCGGGACGCGGACCCGGTGGAAGCGGGTGACGCCGTTCTCCAGGCCGCGCAGGCCCATGAAGGCGTTGCGGTTCTCGACCGTGATCCCCTCGGAGGCCGCCTCGACGACGAACGCGGTGATGCCGCCCTTGTGCCCCTCGGACCGGGGCACGCGCGCCATGACCACGAGGAGGTCCGCGACGACGCCGTTGGTCGTCCACAGCTTCACGCCGTCCAGTACGTAGTCGTCGCCGTCGGGCACCGCGGCCGTCGCGAGCCGCGCCGGGTCGGAGCCGACGTCCGGCTCGGTGAGCAGGAACGCGGAGATGTCGGTGCGGGCGCAGCGCGGCAGGAACGCGTCCTTCTGCTCCTGGGTGCCGAAGATCTTCAGCGGCTGCGGGACGCCGATCGACTGGTGCGCGGACAGCAGGGCGCCGAGCGCGGGGCAGGCGGAGCCGACCAGCGCGAGGGCCTTGTTGTAGTACACCTGCGTCAGGCCGAGACCGCCGTACTTCGTGTCGATCTTCATGCCGAGCGCGCCGAGCTCCTTGAGCCCGTTGATCACCTCGTCCGGGATGAGCGCCTCCCGCTCGATGCGCTCCCCGTCGATCTCCGTCTCGCAGAAGTCCCGCAGCTTGGCCAGGAACTCCTCGCCGCGCTGGGCGTCCTGGGTGGCGGGCAGCGGGTGCGGGTGGATCAGGTCGAGGCGGAAGCGGCCGAGGAAGAGCTCCTTGGCGAAGCTCGGTTTGCGCCAGTCCTGCTCACGGGCTGCCTCGGCGACCTGGCGGGCCTCGCGTTCGGTGACCGAGGGCTTCGACGCGGGGGACGGGGGTGTGGTTGGTGCGGTCATGAGGCTCACCTCGCCGCGAGTCGGGATCGTGGACCGATCATGAATCGGCGTAGAACCGGATGATGGTTACTCACCGGTGCTACTCGATCGTTGGTACCCGATTCCGCCCGTCCTCACCAGCCCTCGCGCAGCGAATGCACGGATACGGCCGGAGCCCCCCGCCGTGTGCGGGGGGCTCCGGCCGTATCCGGATCGGTCGGTGCGCTACAGCGCCAGACCGGTGAGGACCAGGACGCGCTCGTACGTGTAGTCGTCCATGGCGTAGCGGACGCCCTCGCGGCCGACGCCGGACTGCTTCACGCCGCCGTACGGCATCTGGTCGGCGCGGTAGGAGGGGGCGTCGCCGATGACGACGCCGCCGACCTCGAGGGCGCGGTGGGCGCGGAAGGCCGTCTGGAGGTCGTGCGTGAACACGCCCGCCTGGAGGCCGTACTTGGAGTCGTTCACGGCGTCGAAGGCGGCCTGCTCGCCGTCCACCTTCGTGATCGTGAGCACCGGTCCGAAGACCTCCTCGTGGGCGAGGGTGACGTCGCCCGGCACGTCGGCGAGGACGGTCGGCGCGTACGTGGCGCCGTCGCGCTTGCCGCCGGTGAGGAGCGTGGCGCCCGCCCGGACGGCCTCGTCGACCCAGGACTCCACCCGCTTGGCCGCGTCCTCGCTGACCAGCGGGCCGACGTCGGTCTTCGGGTCGGACGGGTCGCCGGTCACCTGGGCCTCGACGGCCTCGACGACCTTGGCCACGAGCCGGTCGTGGACGGCGGCGTCGGCGATGACCCGCTGCACGGAGATGCAGGACTGGCCGCCCTGGTAGTTGGAGAAGGTCGCGATGCGGCTCGCGGCCCAGTCCAGGTCCTCCTCGGCGGAGAAGTCGCCGAGCACGACCGCCGCGCCGTTGCCGCCGAGCTCCAGGGTGCAGTGCTTGCGCGGCACCGAGTCCATGATCTGGTAGCCGACCTTGTCGGAGCCCGTGAAGGAGATGACCGGAAGGCGCTCGTCCTGGACGAGGGCGGGCATCTTGTCGTTGGCGACCGGCAGCACCGACCACGAGCCCGCGGGCAGGTCCGTCTCGGCGAGCAGCTCGCCGAGGATCAGACCGCTGAGCGGGGTCGCCGGGGCGGGCTTGAGGATGATCGGCGTACCGACCGCGATCGCCGGGGCGACCTTGTGGGCGCACAGGTTCAGCGGGAAGTTGAACGGCGCGATGCCGAGGACGACGCCCTTGGGGAAGCGGCGGGTGAGCGCGAGGCGGCCCTGGCCGCCCTGGTCGGTGTCCAGGCGCTGGGCCTCGCCGCCGTTGAAGCGGCGGGCCTCCTCGGCGGCGAAGCGGAACACCGAGATGGCGCGGCCGACCTCGCCGCGGGCCCACTTGACCGGCTTGCCGTTCTCGGCGGAGATCAGCTGCGCGATCTCCTCGGTGCGCTCGACGAGGCGCTCCGACACGTGGGCGAGGGCGGCGGCGCGGACGTGGGCCGGGGTGGCGGCGAACTCGTCGCGGACCGCGTAGGCCGCGGCGACGGCCTCCTCCACCTGGGCGTCGGTCGGGACGGCCGCCTTGCCGACGAGTCGCCCGTCCCACGGCGAGGTGACGTCGAGCGTGGTCTCACCGGTGGTCTGGCGACCGGCGACCCAGAAGGCGTGAATGGAAGTCATACGAATCCCGGCCCTTCGCGGAGGTTCGTCTTCAGCAGTACGGGGTCCACCGTAGGGGTGGAGGTTTGGCGTCGGGGTTGTCCGAGTCGGCGTAGTGACGGGCCCCGGCGCACCGGAATGTCAGGGCGGGGCCACGCGGTGCGCCCCTGGCCCGCCCCTTCCCGAACCAGGGGCTGCCGCCCCTGGGACCCCGCCCTTATCGGCCTTCGGCCTCGTCCTCAAACGCCGGACGGGCTGAATCGTGCCGGTTGCGGCAGCCTTCCAGCCCGTCCGGCGTTTGAGGACGAGGCGCGGAGCGCCGACAAACGGGGGCACGGGGGCGGAGCCCCCGGATCGGGAAGGGGCGGGCCTGGGGCGCACCGCGACGGCTAGTCCACCGGTGTCGTCGCCTTCAAGGACAGCCACAGCTCCATCCGGACGTCCGGGTCGTCCAGGGAGCGGCCGAGGATCTCCTCGACCCGCCGCATGCGGTAGCGCAGCGTGTGCCGGTGCACGCCGAGGTCCGCGGCCGCCGCGTCCCACTGCCCGTGCCGCGACAGCCACGCCCGCAGCGAGGCGACCAGGTCCCCGCGCCCCGTCGCGTCGTGCTCGCGCAGCGCCCGCAGGAGCCCGTCGGCGAACGCCCTCACCGCCTCGTCCGCGAGCAGCGGAAGGACCGACCCCGCGGCCAGCTCCTCGTGCTCGACGAGGGCCTTGCCGCGCCGCCGCGCCACGGACAGGGCCTGCTCGGCCTGTTTGTAGGCGGGTGCGGCGGCGACGGTCCCCGCGGGCGCGGAGAGCCCCACCAGGAGCCCGGGCCCGTCGGCCGGCTCGGGGCGCCCGACCTCGACCCGCGCCACGTGTTCGACGGCGGCCCGCTGGGCGGCCCCGCCGTCGGCGACGAGCAGCACGAGCCGCTCGCCGTCCGGCACGACGAGGAGCGCCTCGCCGAAGCGCGCGGCCGCCGACTCGACGACGTCGACGAGCCCCGCGGACCAGGCGCCCTCCTCCTCGGCGGCCGGGGGCGTCGCGGACTCGGCCACCAGGAGGCGGAAGGGCGCGTCGAGCAGCTCGCCGTACAGGTCACCGGCGACGGCCAGCGCGTGGTCCGGCTCCCCGGCGAGCAGCATGCGCAGGACGGCGGAGCCGATGCGGGCCTCGGCGGCGTGCAGGGAGCGGGAGCGCTCGGTGGTGAGGGTGAGCAGGGCGATCGCGGAGTGCACGGCGTAGCGCTCGGCGGTGCCGAGGGTCGAGGCCGTGCCGACGGCGAGCGCGGCGCGCGGCCGCCGCCCGGTGCCGAGGGAGTGCAGTTCGACCCGGTCCTCGGCGCCGGCCACGACGAGGCTGGCGGGGGCGGTGCGCTCGCGCAGGCGCTCGACGTCCGGGGTGAGGCGGGCGGCGCGGCGGGCGGCCCACTCGGGCGCGGTGGCGACGACGGCCCCGGAGGCGTCGTACAGCGCGGCCCAGCCGTCGACCTGTCCGGCGAGCGCGCCGAGCAGCCCTTCGGGGCCGTCCCCGAGGGCCTGCCGGGTCAGCTCGCGCTGGGCGGCGAAGCCCGCGGTGACGGCGCGGTACTGGTCGGCGGCGATGGCGGCCGACACGGCCTTGCTGATGGCCAGGAAGGGGGTGCGGCGCGGCACTTCGAGCAGCGGCAGGTCCTCCGCGGTGGCCGCGTCGACGAGGGCCTCGGGGATGTCGGGGTAGTTCACGCCGACGGCGAAGCCGAGGCCGACGACGCCCGCGCCCGCGAGCCGCTTCACGTACCGCCGCATCGCCTCGGGGTTCTCCGCGTCCAGCTGGAGGGCGGTGACGAGGAGCAGCTCGCCGCCCTCCATGTACGGCACGGGGTCGGCGAGCTCGCTGACGTGGGCCCAGCGCACGGGGGTGTCCAGGCGGCCCTCGCCGGCGCGCACGGTGAGCTTGAGCGCGGAGTGCTGGACGAGCGAGGCGAGCGTGGGGGGCATGGGACCTTCAGGTCGTACGACGGCGGGGGCGGGCGCCGGGGCGGCGGACCGCGTGCGGGTGGTGGGGCGGCGGTCGTGGCGGCGGACGGCGGTCACGCGGGCGCCCGGCGAGCGCACCGAGCGGCACGTGATCTCTTGGCCGCCGCGTATGACGGCTACCGTCGATTCTGCCTCACCGTACGGTCGCCACGGGCGCCCTGCCGGGTATATCCCCTGCCGAAACCCGGGGCTCAGGACCGTCAGCTCCGCAGGTCCACGAGGAGCGGCGGCGCGTGCTCCCCCCGTACGTCCGTCAGCGAGAGGACCGCGTGCCCCGGCGGCACCGCGTGGGCCAGCTCGGAGGCCGACCAGCGCTCGCGCTCCACCTGGCGGACGGTGACCGCGTCCGTCGTCACCGCTTTGCCGGTGAGGAACTTCCGCAGGGAGTGGATCGCGCGCGTCATCGGCTGGTGCGCGAAGACCGCGTGCTTGGCCACCTCGCGGGTCTCGACCCACTCCGTGCCCCACGATTCCGTGAATCGTCTGCCATCCCACGTAGTCACTCCGGAGAGCGCCGTACGGCAGCCGACGACGCTGTAGAGCGGCCCATGGAGTCTTTCCGGGACGTCCGCGACGGTGCGGAGCGCGAGCAGCACACCAGCCTTGCGGGACCGAAGCTGCTGGATTCCGCGCACGGTTTGTTCCGTCAGGCTCCCAGCGGCGTCGTCGAGCACCAGGAAGGCGAAGTGAGGGCGCTCGCCCCCGACGCGCACCAGGTGTGTGAACTGTGCGAGCAGCAGTCGCGTCAGCAACCGGGACGCCTCATCGTGTCCCTTGGCGGGCAGGTCGAAACGGACTCGCAGCGGGTGGTGCGCCACCGCGTTCAGCGAGAAGGGTTTTCTGGTCCCCCCGCCGAAAAAGTCGGCGAACAACGGCCGGTCGAGCACTGCGAGGCGGTCAGCCAGCGCACGACCGGGATCACTGGGCGTGTCGATCTGCCGGACCCGCGCTTCTACCTCACGCAGCATGGTCGCAGCACCCGTCCGGTCGCTGCGCCGCAGGGCTTCACACAGTTCGGACAGGGCGAAGGACGCGCCTTCCAGCAGTTCCCGGAGAACCGGAACGGTGGGGAACCGGCCGTGCACAGTGGCGTAGGGGCCGAGCACCTGGGCCAGAGCGGTCGCGGCGCGCTGGCTGTCGACGGTGTCGAGATCTCCGATCAGGCCTTCGGCGAGGAATCCCGCCGCCTCGTCAGGGTCGGTGACCCCGGCATACAGGTCCAGATCGTGAGTGGACTCGGGGTCCCCCGGTCGGACGACGACGTCGAATGAGGAGTCCGGCCCCAACTGCGTGCCCGCTGCGGCCACGGCCACGACGGCACAGTGTCCCGTCAAGGCCTGCAGCGTCAGGGATTCGGTGACGGGACGTACCAGATAACGAGTCTTACCACTGCCGGATGGGCCCACCGCCAGCAAGGAAGTGGCGAGCGAGCTGGGTTCGAGCGCCACCCCCGCTCCACGGCGCTCCACCGGGACACGATCCCCTTCCGTATAGCGCCCGATGCGCACCTGCCCCGCCCGGATGTCGTGGGAGACGGTGCGCAGCGGCAGGTCCCGTGCTCCCGAGGGGTGCGTCCAGGCCGCGCCCGCTTGATCCAGCACTGTCTGCGCGAACCGCGCGACCCTCTCGGGGTCGTGCATCACGCGCTCCCACACCCGCTGGATCCGCGCGCAGTCGACGTCGTTCATGCTGCCGCGGGCTACCGCCGCAGCGAGTACGTCCGCCGCGGCGTCCTGCCCCATGGCGCGGATCTGCGGCCATTGGGAGGGGAGATCAGTCGGATCTCCCGCTCGCTCGATGTCGTGGCGCCCAACGGCTCTCCTGCGATCGGACCCGTGGTTCGCGGCACGCCCGTCCCGCCATTCCTGCAGAATCTGCCACCAGTTGCCGAGACGCATGAAGGGCCACAGAACAGCCGCCGTAATCAGGGCGTAGACACCGTACGTGACGATTTCCGACTGCCATACCTCGTAACCACCCGTGACCAGGGTGATCAACGCGAGCATGGGCGTGGCAATCGGCAGAGGGTCCCAGTCGATGAGAGGGAAGGCCTCAGGCCACACGAAGCTGAGTGTGACCAGAGCGGAGAGCGCCGTCACGCCTGCACGCTTCGGCTGCGGCAGACCGTCCAAGTGGTAACGCACCACCTCCGCGACACTGCCGAGGCGCAACACGCCGTATACGAGCGCCCCGAAGAAGACGCCGTTGTACACGTTCCTCGCCTCGAATCCCTCCCAGCGCCTAGGGGCGCTCACAGTGCCCCCCCACCACCATTCATCGGGCGTGAACGCACGCAGCACAGGCCCCTGATACGGGATGCCGCCCCGCCGCCAGACGGACCAGAGGAACAGAGCCGCCAGGATCGGGATCACCAATCCGATGATGGTGACGGGCCTCAGCCGCTCGTGGTCAGCCGCTCCCCTCGGGGCAACGTAGCCGAAGCGCCACACTCCCAGGCCGACCTGAGGTCGCGGTTCGTCGAGCCACCCCCTCACCGAGAAACCAACGGTGGGCCGCTGGCTCGGCACAGGTGGAACCGGATTCCCTTGCGGCAGGGAGGGGGGCGGGGCCGGTGGGCGAGACAGAGGGGTCGCCTGCGCGCGACGCGAGTTGCGCGTGCTGTCGGAGTCCATGGCCTCGCCCCCTGACCTACCGATCCAAGATTCGCTGGTCAATCTAATCGCAGCATCCGCACCAGGGCGTCTCGTCACGCCGCTTTGGGGCAGATGTCTGAGAGACGACCGCGACCCCGCCGCTTCTTTACGCAGGGCAAGCACGCGGCCCCAGGTCCAGATGCTCGGCTATGTCCACCACGGACAACCGCCACGCCGAACCTCTCCCCCATGGAGCATGCCCGCCGCCACCGCCCGCCCCTAACCTGCGGAGAAAGACCAAGAACGCGTCCGGAAAGCCGCTGTGCCCCGAGGACGTCCGCACGACCCACCACCCCCAGGAGCTCTCATGACCGCTATTCCCCAGGAGCGCCGCGTCGTCACCGCCATTCCCGGGCCGAAGTCCCAGGAGCTGCAGGCCCGCCGCACCGCGGTGGTCGCCGGTGGCGTGGGCTCGGTGCTGCCCGTGTTCACGGCCCGCGCGGGCGGCGGCATCATCGAGGACGTCGACGGCAACCGCCTGATCGACTTCGGCTCCGGCATCGCGGTGACCAGCGTCGGCGCCTCCGCCGAAGCCGTCGTGCGCCGCGCCTCCGCGCAGCTGGCGGACTTCACCCACACCTGTTTCATGGTCACCCCGTACGAGGGCTACGTGGCGGTCGCCGAGGCGCTCGCCGAGCTCACCCCGGGTGACCACGCCAAGAAGTCGGCCCTGTTCAACAGCGGCGCCGAGGCCGTCGAGAACGCCGTCAAGATCGCCCGTGCGTACACCAAGCGCCAGGCCGTCGTCGTCTTCGACCACGGCTACCACGGCCGCACGAACCTCACGATGGCCCTGACGGCGAAGAACATGCCGTACAAGAACGGCTTCGGCCCGTTCGCCCCCGAGGTCTACCGCGTGCCGGTGGCGTACGGCTACCGCTGGCCGACCGGGGCCGAGAACGCCGGGCCCGAGGCCGCCAAGCAGGCCATCGACATGATCAACAAGCAGGTCGGCGCCGACAACGTCGCCGCGATCATCATCGAGCCCGTGCTCGGCGAGGGCGGCTTCATCGAGCCCGCCAAGGGCTTCCTGCCGGAGATCGTGAAGTTCGCGGGCGACAACGGCATCGTCTTCGTCGCGGACGAGATCCAGTCCGGCTTCTGCCGCACCGGCCAGTGGTTCGCCTGCGAGGACGAGGGCATCGTCCCGGACCTGATCACGACGGCCAAGGGCATCGCGGGCGGGCTGCCGCTCGCCGCCGTCACCGGCCGCGCCGAGATCATGGACGCCGCGCACGCGGGCGGCCTCGGCGGCACCTACGGCGGCAACCCGGTGGCCTGCGCCGGCGCGCTCGGTGCCATCGAGACGATGAAGGAGCTCGACCTCAACGCCAGGGCGAAGGAGATCGAGTCCGTCATGAAGGCCCGGCTCTCCGCCATGGCCGAGAAGTTCGACATCATCGGCGACATCCGCGGCCGGGGCGCCATGATCGCGATCGAGCTGGTCAAGGACCGCACGACGAAGGAGCCGAACCCGGAGGCGACCGGCGCCCTCGCCAAGGCCTGCCACGCCGAGGGCCTGCTCGTCCTGACCTGCGGCACCTACGGCAACGTCCTGCGCTTCCTGCCGCCGCTGGTGATCGGCGAGGACCTCCTGAACGAGGGCCTGGACATCATCGAGGCCGCGTTCGCGACGGTCTGACCGCCCCGGCGCGCACCCGCGCGCGCCGCGCCTGTCTGGACCTCTGACACCGGGGCCGTCCCATCGAGGGGGCGGCCCCGGTGCCGTACGGGGCGCACCTCCTGACATGTGCGGATCTCGCCCGGTGCACCGCTCGTGACCTGGGGTGACGGTCAGGGCCTGTGAAGAAGGTGTGGGAGCCCCATGGCGGGACCCGCTTCCGGCTGTCGGCCCCCGAACTACTGACGTACGGTTTCTGCAGATGAGAGAAACACCCCGTTCACGGGAGACCGTGGGCGACACCGGGTCGGAGCCTCCCCAGCCCCGCCCTGGACGTGCCTTCGCGCACACACCTGGAGCCATGGGCTCCGGAACTCCTCACCGATCGGATGGCCGCCCGTCCCACACCCCCCGGGGCGCGCGGCAGCCCGGTCCTCTCGGCCGCCCCGGAACTACCCCCCCTGTTCCGGGGCGGCCGACCCTTTCCCTGCTCCTGCTCGCGGTGAGCGCTCTCCTCTTCACCCTGCTCACCTGGCAGATCGTCGACAACGGCCCCGTGCGCCGGCTCGACGAACGCCTCGGCCGCGCCCTCTCCGGTGCCCTGCTCCCCCGCCCCGTCGCCGAACTCTTCGCCGACCTGGGCAACACGGCCGTCGCCCTGCCGGTGCTCGCCGCCGCCCTCGGATACGCGGCGTGGCGCGGCCACCGCGCCGGCGCGCACCGGTGGTGGCTCGCGCCCCTGGTCGCCGCGCTCGCCATGGCCGCGGTGCCCGCCCTGGTCGTACCTCTGAAGGCCGCGGTCGACCGCGGTGCCCCGCCGGGCATGGACGGCACCGGCTACTACCCCTCCGGGCACACGGCCACCGCCACCGTGGCCTACGGCGCCGCCGCCCTGCTGCTCCTCCCCTTCCTGCGCGCCCCCCGCACCCTGACCGCGGTCTGCGTCCTGGTGAACCTCGCCGTCGGGCTCGGCCTGGTCGTCCGCGGCTACCACTGGCCCGCGGACGTCCTGGCGAGCTGGCTGCTGTGCGGGGGGCTGCTCGGGGCCGTGTCGCTCAGCCGAAGTACGCGTCGAAGTTCTTCGAGAACTCCCCGTTGTTGAAGCGGTCCCAGTTGATGGACCAGGTCATCAGGCCGCGCAGGGCGGGCCACTTGCCGTGGGGCTTGTAGGGGCCGCAGTTGGTGTTCTTGGTGAGGCAGTCGAGGGCCTTGTTCACCTCGCCGGGCGCGACGTGGCCGTTGCCCGCCTGGGGGGACGCGGGCATGCCGATGGCGATCTTCTCCGGGGGCAGGGGCGGGAAGACGTTGGCCGCGTTGCCCTTCACGGGGAAGCCGGTGAGGAGCATGTCGGTCATGGCGACGTGGAAGTCGGCGCCGCCCATCTGGTGGTACTGGTTGTCGAGGCCCATGATCGGGCCGGAGTTGTAGTCCTGGACGTGCAGCAGGGTGAGGTCGTCGCGCAGGGCGTGGATGACCGGCAGATAGGAGCCCGCGCGCGGGTCGCCGCCCCACTGGCCGGGGCCGTAGAACTGGTAGCCGAGCTGCACGAAGAAGGTCTCGGGCGCCATGGTGAGGGTGAAGCCGGGGCCGTACTTGGCCTTCAGGGTCTTCACGGCGGAGATCAAGTTGACGATCACCGGGGTCTTGGGGTTCTTGAAGTCGCTGTCGCCCGCGTTGAGGGAGAGGGAGTGGCCCTCGAAGTCGATGTCCAGGCCGTCGAGTCCGTACTCGTCGATGATCGCCGACACGGAGGCGACGAACTTGTCGCGGGCCTGTGTGGTGGTGAGCTGGACCTGGCCGTTCTGGCCGCCGATGGAGATCAGGACCCTCTTGCCCTGGGCCTGCTTGGCCTTGACGGCGGCCTTGAACTCGTCCTTCGTCTCGACGTTGGGGCACTCCGTCTTGGGGCAGAGGCCGAAGCGGATGTCGCCTGAGGTCGAGGAGGTCGGCTCCCCGAAGGCCAGGTCGATGATGTCCCAGCTGGCCGGGGTGTCGGCGAGGCGCGTATAGCCGGAGCCGTTGGCGAAGCTGGTGTGGAGGTAGCCGACGAGGGCGTGGGCGGGCAGCGGATCGGCCGGAGGCGACTCCGCCGCACCGGCAGGGCTCTGGACCGCGAGCACGCCGCACACCGCGAGCGCCGAGGACAGCGCCCCATAGGGGCGCAGGGAACTGCGCGACCAGCCACGACGAACCCGTCGACGAGGAACGAGTGCCACAACTGCCTCCAGAGGTGGGGGTGTTGGAGAGCAGGACACATGTACGTTGGTCCAGACCAATACTCTTGTCAAGTCCCTGTCACTCATCTGACGGGGTCACTCCGGGCGCGACTCATCCGGGTCGCGAGGGGCGGCGCCCCAGGCATCCCGTTCGGCTCGCTCGTCCCGCGCGATGCGCGCCGCCGCCTCGTGCATCGCGAGCTCCAGGAGCGCCGGGTCGACCAGCGTGCCCGAGCCGTCCGGCGGGATCAGCCAGCGCACGGCGCCCGTGGAGCGCCCCGGGAAGGGCACGACGATCCAGGTGCCGCGGCCCGCGCCGCGCACCCCCGTGCCCACCCAGCGGGCCACCGTGCCCGGGGGCACGAAGAACCCCATCCGGGCGTCGCCGAAGTCGGCGAGCACCGGACCCGGACGGTCGACGACCCGCGTCAGCACGTCCAGCGTGGGATAGCCGAGCTCGCCCGGCAGGATCAGCACGTCCCAGAGCCTGCCCGCCGGGAGCAGCGCGACCCCGAGGGGGTTGCGCTCCCACTCCCAGCGACAGGCCTCCGGATCCGGTGCCACCGACACCAGCCACTCCACCGCCGATTTGGCGCCCGAACCATTCACGGTCGGACCTCCCTGTCTTCGTGTGCCGTACGAATGCCTGACACGAGGGAGAGGGCTTCGGGGGCCGGGCGTTACGCGGATTCAGCTACTGACTGGTAGTGAAGCGTGTCACAGCACGGTGGGGGCGTACGCCGGTGGAGGACGGCGGGCGGATGCCCACCCGCGCGCCGCCCGGACGGCGGTTCACGGGCGGCGGCTCGACGGGCGGCGGCTCGACGGGCGGCGCGGGGGTCAGCTGTCGAAGCCGAGCCCCAGCCTGTCCATCGTCCTGAGCCACGCGTTGCGCTTGCCCCCGTTGGCGTCCGCGCGGGCCAGGGCCCACTTGGTCAGGGTCACCCCCGTCCAGGCGAACGGCTCGGGCGGGAACGGCAGCGGCTTGGAGCGGACCATCTCAAGCTCGGTCCGCTCGGTGCGCTCGCCCGCGAGGAGGTCCAGCATCACGTCGGCGCCGAAGCGCGTGGCGCCGACGCCGAGGCCCGTGTATCCGGCGGCGTACGCGACCCGGCCCCCGTGCGCCGTGCCGAAGAACGCCGAGAAGCGCGAGCACGTGTCGATCGCACCGCCCCACGCGTGGGTGAACCGCACCCCCTCCAGCTGCGGGAAGCAGGTGAAGAAGTGCCCGGCGAGCTTCGCGTACGTCTCGGGGCGGTGGTCGTACTCGGCGCGCACCTTGCCGCCGAAGGGGTAGACCGCGTCGTACCCGCCCCACAGGATGCGGTTGTCGGCGGACAGCCGGAAGTAGTGGAACTGGTTGGCCGCGTCGCCGAGGCCCTGGCGGTTCTTCCAGCCGATGGCGGCCAGCTGGTCCGGGGTGAGCGGCTCGGTCATGAGCGCGTAGTCGTACACCGGGACCGTGTACGCGCGCACCCGCTTGACCAGGGACGGGAAGACGTTCGTGCCGAGTGCGACATGGCGGGCGAAGACCCTGCCGTACGGGGTGCGGATCGCCATCCCGGCGCCGGCGGGGGCCAGGTCCAGGGCGGGCGTGTGCTCGTGGACGCGCACGCCGAGGTCGCGGCAGACGCGCTTGAGGCCCCAGGCGAGCTTCGCCGGGTGCAGCATGGCGACGCCGTCGCGGTCCCAGAAGCCGCCGAGGAAGGTCGGCGAGTCGACCTGGGAGCGCAGCTCGTCCGCGTCCAGCATCTCGGCGGAGCCGGTGAGGCCGCGCGCGGCCATCTCCTCGTACATCTCGTGGAGTTCGGCGAGCTGGTGCGGCTGGGTCGCGACGTCGATCTCGCCGGTGCGCTCGAAGTCGCAGTCGATGCCGTACCGCTCGACGGCCGCCTCGATCTCGTCGAGGTTGCGGGCGCCGAGCTCCTCCAGCCTGGTGATCTCGTCCGGCCAGCGGGCCAGGCCGTTGGGCACGCCGTGGGTGAGGGACGCGGCGCAGAAGCCGCCGTTGCGCCCGGAGGCGGCCCAGCCGATCTCGCGGCCCTCGACGAGGACGACGTCACGGCCGGGGTCGCGCTCCTTGGCGATCAGGGCGGTCCACAGGCCGCTGTAGCCGCCGCCGACGACGAGCAGGTCGGCGCGCTCGTCACCGACGAGCGCGGGTTCGGGTTCGGGACGGTCCGGACCGTCCAGCCAGTACGGGGCCGGCTTGGCCTCGGCGAGGGACTTCGTCCAACGGTTCATGGCTGCAGGGGCCATGATTTCCACTCCCTTGAGAAATGCGTAGAGCTGCACAGAGCTGCTGGGAACCGCACGGGCACCGCTTTCCCTCAGGTCAGCGCGCCCGCTTCGCGCGGCGCTTTCCGATCAGCATTCCTGCCAGTACGAGAACGACGGCGATGAGGAACATCGCCGTGCCGATCACATTGATCTGAACGGGCGTACCCCGCTGCGCGGATCCCCAGACGAACATGGGGAAGGTCACAGTCGATCCGGCGTTGAAGTTCGTGATGATGAAGTCGTCGAAGGACAGCGCGAAGGCGAGCAGCGCGCCCGCCGCGATGCCCGGTGCCGCGATCGGCAGCGTGACCCGCAGGAAGGTCTGCACGGGCCCGGCGTAGAGGTCCTGCGCGGCCTGTTCCAGGCGCGGGTCCATCGACATCACGCGCGCCTTCACCGCGGTCACCACGAAGCTCAGGCAGAACATGATGTGGGCTATCAGCACGGTCCAGAAACCCAGCTGCGCACCCATGTTCAGGAACAGCGTGAGCAGCGAGGCGGCCATGACGACCTCGGGCATCGCCATGGGCAGGAAGATCAGCGAGCTGACCGCGCCGCGCGCCCGGAAGCGGTAGCGCACGAGCGCGAAGGCGATCATCGTGCCAAGGACGGTGGCGCCGAGCGTCGCGAGGAAGGCGATCTGCAGGCTGAGGGAGAGCGAGCCGCACATGTCGGCGACGCCGCACGGGTCCTGCCAGGCGTCGGTGGAGAACTCCTGCCAGGAGTAGTTGAAACGGCCTTTCGGCTTGTTGAAGGAGAAGACCGTGACGACGACGTTGGGCAGCAGGAGATAGCCGAGCGTGAGGAGTCCGAAGATGACGACGAGGTTCCGGCGCAGCCAGCGGCCGCATGCGATGAACGGGCCCATCAGACCAGATCCTCCGTCCCCGACTTGCGGATGTAGAACGTCACCATGATCAGAATGGCGGCCATCAGGATGAACGAAAGGGCGGCCGCCGTCGGGTAATCCAGAATGCGCAGGAACTGCGTCTGGATGACGTTTCCGACCATGCGCGTGTCGGTGGAGCCGAGCAGATCGGCGTTCACGTAGTCACCGGCGGCCGGAATGAAGGTGAGCAGCGTCCCGGAGACGACACCCGGCATCGACAGCGGGAAGGTGACCTTGCGGAACGTCGTGGAAGGACGGGCGTAGAGGTCGCCCGCGGCCTCGTGGAGCCGGGGGTCGATGCGCTCCAGGGACGTGTAGAGCGGCAGGATCATGAACGGCAGGAAGTTGTACGTGAGTCCGCAGACCACGGCGAGCGGCGTGGCGAGGACGCGGTCGCCGTCGGTGACGCCGAGCCAGCTGGTGACGTCCAGGACGTGCAGCGTGTTCAGGGCGCCGACGACGGGCCCGCCGTCGGCGAGGATCGTCTTCCAGGCGAGCGTGCGGATGAGGAAGCTCGTGAAGAACGGCGCGATGACGAGCACCAGGATCAGATTGCGCCAGCGCCCCGCGCGGAACGCGATGAGGTACGCCAGCGGATAGCCGAGCAGCAGGCACAGGACCGTGGCGGCGCCCGCGTACAGCACCGAGCGCAGGAACTGCGGCCAGTAGTCGCCGAGCGCGTCCCAGTAGGTGGCGAAGTGCCAGGTGACCTTGTAGCCCTCTTCGAGGGAGCCGGTCTGCACGGACGTCGAGGCCTGGTAGACCAGCGGCAGGGCGAAGAAGACGACCAGCCACAGGATGCCGGGCAGCAGCAGCCAGTAGGGCACGAGGCGGCCGCGCCTGCGGGGCCGGGCGGGGGCGTCGGAGGCGGGGGCGTCCTCGACGGGCGCCTTGACGGGGGCCGTCACGCGTCCTCCTCGACCTTCTCGACGCCCGCGTCGACGTCCTGGTCGGCGTCGAGGCCGAAGGTGTGGGCGGGGTTCCAGTGCAGGACGACCTCGGCGCCCGGGGTCAGCCGGGTGTCGCGCTCGATGTTCTGCGCGTACACCTCGAAGGCGTCGCAGACGGGGCTGTCGACGACGTACTGGGTGGAGACGCCGATGAAACTGGAGGCCACGACGCGGCCGGTGATGCGGTTGCGGCCGTCGGGGACGGTGCCCGCGTCGTCGGCGTGGGTGAGGGTGATCTTCTCGGGGCGCACCCCGACGAGGACCTTGCCGCCGGGGCTCGTCGCGGCGCTACATCGCGCCCCGGGCAGCAGCAGTTTGCCGTCGCCCGCCCTGAGGACCACGTCGTCGCCGGCGGCCGAGTCGACCTCGGCCGTGATGAAGTTGGAGGTGCCGAGGAAGTTGGCGACGAAGGTGGTGCGCGGGTTCTCGTACAGCTCGGCCGGGGCGCCCTGCTGCTCCACGCGCCCGCCGTTCATCACCGCGACCGTGTCGGCCATCGTCATGGCCTCCTCCTGGTCGTGCGTGACGTGGACGAAGGTGATGCCGACCTCGGTCTGGATGCGCTTGAGCTCCAGCTGCATCTGGCGGCGCAGCTTCAGGTCGAGGGCGCCGAGCGGCTCGTCGAGGAGCAGCACCTTGGGGTGGTTGATGAGCGCGCGGGCCACCGCGACGCGCTGCTGCTGGCCGCCGGAGAGCTGGTGCGGCTTCTTGCGGGCCTGCTCGCCGAGCTGGACGAGGTCGAGCATCTCGCCGACCTGCTTCTTCACCGACTTGATGCCGCGCCGGCGCAGGCCGAAGGCGACGTTCTCGAAGATGTCGAGGTGCGGGAAGAGCGCGTACGACTGGAAGACCGTGTTCACCGGCCGCTTGTAGGGCGGCAGCGCGGTGACGTCCTGCTCGCCCAGGCACACCGTGCCGGAGCTCGGCTCCTCCAGGCCCGCGATCATGCGAAGGGTGGTGGTCTTGCCGCAGCCGGACGCGCCGAGCAGGGCGTAGAACGAGCCCTGGGGCACGGTGAGGTCGAGCGGGTGGACGGCGGTGAAGGAGCCGTAGGTCTTGCTGATCCCGGTCAGGCGGACGTCGCCGCTGGTTTCGGTCATGAGTTCTTCCCAGGGGTGGTGAGCGGTCGGGACGGCGGGCGCCGTGAAGGGGGCCGGGGAGCCGTGGGCGGGTCCGGTGCGGCCCGTGGGGGCGGGCTCAGGAACCCGTGAGCCGGGCGAACTTCTCCTCGTACGCCGTCTCTTCCTTCGGCGTGAGCGACCGGAAGGCGTGGGACTTCGCCGCCATCTCCTTGTCCGGCAGGATCAGCGGGTTCCGGGCCGCCTTCGGGTCGATCTTGGCGAGCTCGTCACGGACGCCGTCCACCGGGCACACGTAGTTGATGTACGCGGCGAGCCGGGCTGCGGGCTCGGGCTCGTAGTAGTAGTCGATGAGCCGCTCGGCGTTGCGCTTGTGGCGCGCCTTGTTGGGGATGAGGAGGTTGTCCGTGGAGACGATGTAGCCGCTGTCGGGGATGGCGAACTCGATGTCGGGGTTGGCCAGTTTGAGCTGGACGACGTCACCGGCCCAGGCCACGCACGCGGCGATGTCGCCCTTGTCGAGGTCGGCGGTGTAGTCGTTGCCGGTGAAGCGGCGGATCTGCCGTCGGTCGACGGCCTTCTGGAGGCGGGCGATCGCCGCGTCGTAGTCGTCGTCCTTGAAGGCGGCCGGGTCCTTGCCCATGTCGAGCAGGGTCATGCCAACCGTGTCGCGCATCTCGGAGAGGAACCCGACGCGGCCCTTGAGCTTCGGCTCGTCGAGCAGCTGCGAGACGGAGGTGATCTCCTTGCCGCCGGTCGCCTTCTTGTTGTACGCGATGACGGCGGAGATCCCGGTCCAGGGGTAGGAGTACGCGCGTCCGGGGTCCCAGTCCGGCGAGCGGAACTGGGCGGACAGATTGGCGTAGGCGTGCGGCAGCTGGGCCGCGTCGAGCTTCTGCACCCAGCCGAAGCGGATCAGCCGGGCCGCCAGCCAGTCGGTGACGCAGATCAGGTCGCGGCCGGTGTCCTGGCCCGCGGCGAGCTGCGGTTTGACCTTCCCGAAGAACTCGTTGTTGTCGTTGATGTCCTCGGTGTACTTGACCGCGATGCCGGTGCGCCGGGTGAAGGCGTCGAGGGTGGGCCGCCGCTTGTCGTCGTCCACGTCCATGTACTCGGTCCAGTTGGAGAAGGACACGCGCTTCTCCTTCGCCGAGCGGTCCTCGGCGGCGATGCCGCCCGTGCCCTTGCCCGCGGCGGGGATGCCGCAGGCGCTCAGGGCGCCGAGCCCGCCCGCGGCGAGCGCGCCGCCGGTGGTGGCGCGCAGCAGCGAGCGGCGGGTGAGCGCGGCCCGGCCGCTGGTCAGGCCGCGCCGCAGGGCGGCCCGCTGGGCCGGGGAGAGGCGGTCGGGCTCGTACTGCTCCATGCGCTGGTCTGCCCTTTCGGGAGGGTCCCTTGCGGGAGGGTGAGGGGCGGGCGCCGCCCGGTCTCGCGGCGCCCGGGCCCGTGCCGGCTTATCGGTCCCCGAAGATCGTGCGGTGCCAGTCCTTCCTGGCCACCGCGGTGTTGTCGAACATGACGTGCTTGATCTGCGTGTACTCCTCGAAGGAGTAGGCGGACATGTCCTTGCCGTAGCCGGAGGCCTTGTAGCCGCCGTGGGGCATCTCGCTGAGGATCGGGATGTGGTCGTTCACCCAGACGCACCCGGCCTTGATCTCGCGGGTGGCGCGGCCCGCGCGGAACACGTCGTGGGTCCAGGCGGACGCGGCGAGCCCGTACGGCGTGTCGTTGGCGAGCCGGATGCCCTCGTCGTCGCTGTCGAAGGGCAGCACGACGAGCACGGGCCCGAAGATCTCCGCCTGGACGGCCTCGCTGTCCTGCGCGGCCCCGGTGATCAGCGTGGGCCGGTAGTAGGCGCCGGGGTGCTCGGGCGCCTCGCCGCCGGTGACCACGCGCGCGTAGCCGCGGGCCCGCTGGACGAAGCCGGCGACGCGGTCGCGGTGGGCGTGCGAGATCAGCGGGCCCAGGTCGGTGGACGGGTCGCAGGGGTCGCCGAGCCGCACGGTCGCCATCAGGTCGGCGACCCCGGCGACGAAGGCGTCGTACAGCGGCCGCTGGACGTAGGCGCGGGTGGCGGCCGTGCAGTCCTGGCCGGTGTTGATCAGGGCGCCCGCGACGGCGCCGTGCACGGCGGACTCCAGGTCGGCGTCGTCGAACACGACGAAGGGCGCCTTGCCGCCGAGCTCCAGGTGCAGGCGCTTGACGGTGGCGGTGGCGACCTCCGCGACCCGCTTGCCGACGCCCGTGGAGCCGGTGAAGGAGGTCATGGCCACGTCCGGGTGGCCCACGAGGTGCTCACCGGCGTCGCGGCCCGCGCCCGCGACCACGTTGACGACCCCGTCCGGGATCCCGGCGGCCGTCGCCGCCCGCGCGAACATCAGCGAGGTGAGCGGCGTCAGCTCGGAGGGCTTGAGGACGATGGTGTTCCCGGCGGCGATGGCGGGGAGCACCTTCCAGGCGGCCATCTGGAGGGGGTAGTTCCAGGGCGCGATGGACCCCACCACGCCGATGGCCTCGCGGCGCACGTAGGAGGTGTGGTCGCCGCCGTCGTACTCCCCCGCGGACTGGCCCTGGAGGTGGCGGGCCGCGCCCGCGAAGAAGGCGGTGTTGTCGACGGTGCCCGGGACGTCGAACTCGCGGCTCAGCTTGATCGGCTTGCCGCACTGGAGGGTCTCCGCGCGGGCGAGGTCCTCGGCGCGGGCGGACAGCTCGGCGGCGAAGCGGTGCATCGCGTCGGAGCGCTCGCCGGGGCTCGCGCCCGCCCAGCCGGGGAACGCGGCGCGCGCGGCGGCCACGGCCGCGTCCACGTCCTTGGCGCCCGCCAGCTCGTAGCCGAGCACCTCCTCGCCGGTGGCCGGGTCCACGACCGCGTGGTGAGTTCCCGAGGTGCCGTGGGTGAGCCGCCCCGCGATGTACTGCGCGCCGTCCGCGAAGTGCTCCCGTGCCGGAAAGAACTCATCGCGCGCCTGGAATGTGTGCATGCCGCTCTCCTCCGCCGCCCGGCCCCGAAGAGGGAGCGGCGTAGTTCCAGATCGATTTGAGTGCCGATCCTGACAGAGGGTCGATAGTCCAACAAGTGATTCCGTAGTTGCCTTTTGGTTAAGCGACGGAATCTGTCGACCAGGTGTCGAGTCACCCCGGAAAAGGCCGGACGGAATGTCCGTGGCGCGTGCCAGGGTGGCGTGCATGAGCGAGAACACGGGGGCGGACACGCGGTCCGGCGGGCCTGCGGCCACGCGTACCGGCACGGACGACATCCGGTCGGTGGCCGACCTGACCGCCGCGCTGCGGGCAGGGCGGCGGGTGAAGTACGTGCACTTCTGGGGGCACACCCCGCGCCGCGACGGCACCCTCGGCGCGAGCTGCTTCAGCCAGTGGTGGCCCTCGCCCTTCACCGCCGACGGGGTCGTGTACGCGACGGCGGAGCACTGGATGATGGCCGCCAAGGCCCGTCTGTTCGGCGACGCGGAGGCCGAGCGCGCGGCGCTCACCGCCCGGACGCCCGCCGAGGCGAAGCGGGCGGGCCGGCTCGTGCGCGGCTTCGACCGGGCCGTGTGGGAGCGGGAGCGGTTCGCCGTCGTGGCCGAGGGCAGCGAGCGGAAGTTCGCCTCCGACGCCGCCCTGCGGGCCTATCTGGTCGGCACCGGCGACCGCGTCCTGGTGGAGGCCAGCCCCGTCGACCCCGTCTGGGGCATCGGCCTGGCCGCCGACGACCCCCGGGCCGACGACCCGGCCGCCTGGCGCGGCCTGAACCTCTTGGGCTTCGCCCTGATGACGGCGAGAGAGCGCCTGCGCTGACACCACCGGCCCTGCCCGCTGTGGGCAGGGCCCCGGGTGCCGCCCCGCCGGGAAACCGGGGCCGGGCCGCGGCCCCGTACGGGCGAGGGCCTGTTTACGATGAGCCGGACCTCACGCGGGTCGCCCGATCAGCCGATCAACCTTGTTCCGGGGAGGAACCATGACCGAGACCACCGCATCCCGAGCTGGAAGCTTCATCGCAGGTCTGCCCAAGGCGGAGCTGCACGTCCACCACGTCGGCTCGGCCTCCCCCCGGATCGTCTCCGCGCTCGCCGCCCGCCACCCCGACTCCAAGGTGCCGACGGACCCCGAGGCCCTCGTCGACTACTTCACGTTCACGGACTTCGCGCACTTCGTCGAGGTGTACCTGTCCGTCGTCGACCTCATCCGCACCCCCGAGGACGTCCACCTCCTCACCTACGAGGTGGCCCGCGAGCTCGCCCGGCAGAACGTGCGCTACGCCGAGCTGACGATCACCCCGTACTCCTCCACCCGCCGCGGCATCGACGAGCGCGCCTTCATGGCCGCCATCGAGGAGGCCCGCAAGACGGCCGAGGCGGAGCTGAACGTCGTCCTGCGCTGGTGCTTCGACATCCCCGGCGAGGCGGGCCTCGTCGCGGCCGAGGAGACCGTGCGCCTCGCCACCACCGACGGCATCCGCCCCGAGGGCCTGGTCTCCTTCGGCCTCGGCGGCCCGGAGATCGGCGTGCCCCGCCCGCAGTTCAAGCCGTACTTCGACCGGGCCATCGCCGCGGGCCTGCGCTCCGTGCCGCACGCGGGCGAGACCACGGGCCCCGAGACGGTCTGGGACGCCCTGACGCAGCTGCGTGCCGAGCGCATCGGCCACGGCACCAGCTCCGCCCGCGACCCCGAGCTCCTCGCGCACCTCGCGGAGCACCGGATCCCGCTGGAGGTCTGCCCGACGTCGAACATAGCGACGCGCGCGGTCACCACGCTCGACGAGCACCCCCTGAAGCAGTTCGTGGACGCCGGGGTCATCGTGACGATCAACTCCGACGACCCGCCGATGTTCGGCACGGACCTCAACAACGAGTACGGCGTCGCCGCCCGCCTGCTCGACCTCGACGAGCGCGGCATCGCGGCCCTCGCGAAGAACGCCGTGGAGGTGTCCTTCCTCGACGAGGCGGGCAAGCGCCGCATCAGCGAGGAGATCGACGCGTACACCGAGACGTGGCTGTCGCGCTGATCCCCGCACCCCCCGGGCCACAATGAACCCATGCGCACCCTGACTGCCGTGGCCCACCGAGGCGATCCCTACCGCGTCCGCGAGAACACCCTGCCGTCCCTGCGGTCGGCACTCGACCGCGGCGCGGACGCGGTGGAGATCGACGTGCGCCTGACCGCCGACGGCGTCCCCGTGCTGCTGCACGACGCCTCCCTCGACCGGCTGTGGGAGCACGACCGGCCCCTGGCCGCGCTCTCCGCCGCCGAGGTCCGGGGCATCACCGGGGGCGGCGTACCCACGCTGGAGGAGGCGCTCAAGGAGACCGCGGGGCACCGCGTCCTCGTGGACCTCCCCGACCCGGCGCCGGACACGGTCCGCAGGGTCGTCGGCGTCATCGGCGAGTGCGGCGCGGCGGAGCGCGTGTACTACTGCGCCGGGCCCGCCGCCATGCTCGCCGTGCGGGCCGCGGACCCGGCGGCGGAGATCTCGCTGACGTGGAAGTCGCTCGCGCCGCCGCGCCCCGCCCTGCTCGCCGCCCTCACGCCGCGCTGGCTCAACTACCGCTTCGGCCTGGTGAGTCGGGAACTCGTCGACCACGTCCACGGGCAGGGTTACCTGGTCTCCGCCTGGACTGCCGACACCCGTCGCACCCTGCGTAAGCTCGTGTCCCACGGAGTGGACTCGATCACCACGAACCGCATGGACGCGCTCGCCACCGTGCTGGGGCGGCGGAGCCAGGGGACGGGGAAGGAACCGCAGGCGTGACGGCAGACAGCACCGGCAGGATCCGCACGGACATCGCGCACAACGCCCGGGTGTGGAACTACTGGCTGGGCGGCAAGGACAACTACCAGGTGGACCGGGCGGTCGGCGAGCAGGTCACCGAGATGTTCCCCGGCATCGGTGAAGTGGCCCGCGCGGACCGGGCGTTCCTCGGCCGGGCGGTCACCCACCTCGTGGGCGACCGGGGCATCCGCCAGCTCCTCGACATCGGCACCGGCCTGCCCACCGGCGAGAACACCCACGAGGTCGCGCAGCGCCTGGCCCCGGACGCGCGCATCGTGTACGTCGACAACGACCCGATCGTGCTGACCCACGCCCAGGCGCTGCTCACCAGCTCGCCCGAGGGCGTGACCACGTACGTCGACCAGGACGCCCGCAACGCGCGCGAGATCGTGGAGGCCGCGGCGGCCACGCTCGACCTGACCCGGCCGATCGCCGTGCTGCTGCTCGGCATCCTCAACTTCGTCCCGGACACCGGCGACACCTGCCGGATCGTACGGACCCTCATGGACGCGGTGCCGTCGGGCAGCTACCTCGTCGTGACCCACCCCACCCTGGACGCCGACGTCGGCGGGGCGGACAACGAGGCCGCGATGGACTTCTGGAACAAGAACGCCACGCCGCCGATCACCGGCCGCACCCGTGCCGAGTTCCAGGCCTACTTCGAGGGCCTCGACCTCCTCGAACCAGGCATCGTGCCCTGCTCCCGCTGGCGCTGCCCCGAGGCCCCCACGGTCCCCCAGTACGGCGCGGTGGCCCGCAAGCCGTAGCCCGCGCCCCGCCTGCCGGGGAGCCGGGCCCGACGGGAACGCCCGGCGGGGCGCCTACGCGTTGGTGCCGCCGTCCACCGTGAAGTCCGCGCCCGTGATCGAGCGGCCCCCCGGTCCCACCAGGTGCGCCACCGTGGCGGCGATGTCGTCGGCCTCCGCGTAGCGGCCGAGGGCGGACAGGCCGCGCTGGAAGTCGGCGCTCTGGCCGTCGGCCGGGTTCATGTCGGTGTCCGTGGCACCGGGGTTGACGAGGTTGACGGTGATCCCGCGCGGGCCGAGCTCGCGGGCGAGGGCCTTGGTGAAGCCGATCAGGGCGGACTTGCTCATGGAGTACAGGACGATGCCGGGGAACGGCACGCGGCCCACGAGGTTGCTGCCGATGCTCACGATGCGCCCGCCCTCCGGCAGGTGCGCGAGCGCGGCCTGGGCGCCGAGGAAGGCCGCGCGGGCGTGGATCGCCAGGGTGCGGTCCAGCTCGTCGAGGGAGACCTCCTCGATCGGCCCGCTCGGGAACACGCCCGCGTTGTTCACGAGGATGTCGAGGCGGCCGAGCTCGCGCGCGGCCCGCTCCACCGCCCCGGTGACCGCCGCCGCGTCCGCCGCGTCGGCCTGGACGGCCACCGCCCGCCGCCCGAGCGCCTCCACCTCGGCGACGACGGCTTCGGCCTTCGCCTTCCCCGCGGGGCTCACATAGGTGAACGCCACGTCGGCGCCGTCTTGCGCGAGCCGCTTGACGATCGCCGCCCCGATGCCCCGGCTGCCGCCCGTGACCAGCGCGGCCTTGCCCTGGAGGTCCGTCATTTACTGCCCCACATCCGTCGTGCGCGAGGGCGGCCCCCGCGGTCGCGTACCGCCCGCCGATTTCTGTGTCGATCGGCACAGAAACTTTCACACGCGCGTTCCACCACGTCAAGACCTATATTTGTCAGTCACTACAGAAATGAGGTGGGGAGCGTGGCGGGACGCGGACGGCCCCGGGGCTTCGACCGGGAGACGGCCCTGCGCCGGGCCATGGAGGTGTTCTGGGAGCACGGGTACGAGGCGACGTCGATGACCGACCTCACCTCGGCCATGGGCATCGCCTCGCCCAGCCTGTACGCCGCGTTCGGCTCCAAGGAGCGGCTGTTCCAGGAGGCGGTGGCGCTGTACAGCACCACCGAGGGCTCGGCCATGACGCGCGCGTTCGCCGAGGTCCCCACCGCGCGGGGCGCCGTCGAGGCGGTCCTGCGCGAGAACGCGCGCGCGTACACCGACCGGGACCGGCCGACCGGCTGCATGATCGTGCTTGCCGCCACCAACTGCTCACCGGCGAACGCGCCGGTGCGCGACCACCTGGCGGCCTGGCGCCGCTCGGGCGCCGAGATGATGGCCGAGCGCCTGCGCCGCGGCGTCGAGGAGGGCGAACTCCCCGCCGCCACCGACACCGAGGCCGTGGCGGCCTTCTACACCACGGTCGTCCAGGGCATGTCCGTCCAGGCCCGCGACGGCGCGTCCCGCGCGACCCTGGACAAGACGGTGGACCGGGCGATGGCGGCCTGGGACGCGGTGCTCGCGCCCGGCGCGTAGCCCGCGCGGCCGCGCGGCGCGGGGCCTACAGCCCCACGCCTACAGCCCCACGAGGGAGTTCCACCGGCGGGCGAACTCCGTGCGTTCGGCGGACGTGATGTCCCGGGCGATCGCGAGGCGCGCGCGCATCGCGTCGTCGGGGAAGACCAGGGGGTCCTCGGCGAGGGCGGCCAGCTCCTTGTCCGTGGAGGAGGCGAGGACGTCGCGGGCGGCGGGCACGGGGCAGACGTAGTTGACCCAGGCGGCGAGCGAGGCGGCGACCTCGGGGTCGTAGTAGTGGTCGATCAGGCGCTCGGCGTTGCCCTTGTGGCGGGCGAGGTTGGGGATCATCAGGGACTCGGCCCACAGCTCGGCGCCCTCCTCGGGGACGACGAACGCGATGTCGGGGTCGTCGGCCTGGAGCTGGATGACGTCGCCGCTGTAGGCCTGGCAGGCGAGGACGTCGCCGGAGGCGAGGTCCTTGATGTAGTCGTTGCCGGTGAAGCGGCGGATGTGGTGGCCGCGCACGCGCTTCTCCAGGCGGTCGCACATGCGGTGGAAGTCGTCCCCGGTCCACTTCCCGATGTCGACGCCGTCGCCCTGCATCAGCAGCGCGAACGCCTCGTCGAGCCCGGACAGGAGCGTCACCCGGCCCTTCAGGTCGTCGGCCCACAGGTCCGACACCTGCCGGATCTCGCGGCCGAGCCGCCGCTTGTTGTACGCGATGCCGGTGATGCCGGACTGCCAGGGCACGGAGTACCTGCGCCCCTCGTCGAAGTGCGGCGTGCGCAGGATCGGGTCGAGGTGCTCGGCCACGTTGGGCTGCCGGGAGCGGTCCATCTCCTGCACCCAGCCCAGGCGCACGAAGCGCGCGCACATCCAGTCGCTGATGACGACGAGGTCCCTGCCGGTCTCCTGATGGTTCATCAGGGAGGGGCTGATCTTGCCGAAGAACTCGTCGTTGTCGTTGATCTCCTCGGTGTAGCGGACGTCGATGCCGGTCCGCTTCTCGAAGGCGTCGAGGGTGGGGCGCCTGGTCTTGTCCTCGTCGTCGGTGTCGATGTACAGCGGCCAGTTGGCGAACGTCAGCTTCTTCTCCCGGCCGGAGAGGTCCTTCGCGGCGCGGTCCGAGGCCTCGACGTACGCGGCGGGCACCCCGCAGCCCGCGAGGGCGCCGAGGACCCCGGCCGCGCCGATGCCCTTGAGGAACGTACGACGTGCGGCAACTGTCATGTCCCCACCCTCACTTCACGCACGCGGGGCGGGCAATGGACAAGGTGTCCACCGCCCGCCCCGAAGACGACTCAGAACGTCAGCCCCGCGCGGGGCCCCGACGTCAGTCGAGCGACGTCATGACGTGCTTGATGCGGGTGTAGTCGTCGAAGCCGTAGGCGGAGAGGTCCTTGCCGTAGCCGGACTTCTTGAAGCCGCCGTGCGGCATCTCGGCGACCAGCGGGATGTGCGTGTTGATCCAGACGCAGCCGAAGTCGAGGACCTTGGACATGCGCATCGCGCGGGCGTGGTCCTTGGTCCACACCGAGGAGGCCAGGGCGTACTCCACGCCGTTGGCGTAGGCGACGGCCTGGGCCTCGTCCGTGAAGGACTGGACGGTGATGACCGGGCCGAAGACCTCCTTCTGGATGATCTCGTCGTCCTGCTTGAGCCCGGAGACGACGGTCGGCGCGTAGAAGTAGCCCTTCTCGCCGACCCGGTGGCCGCCCGCCTCGACCTTGGCGTGCGCGGGCAGCCGGTCGATGAAGCCGGAGACCTGCGCCAGCTGGTTCGCGTTGTTCAGCGGGCCGTACAGCACGTCCTCGTCGTCGGGCAGGCCGGTCTTGGTGTCGGCGGCGGCCTTGGCGAGGGCGGTGACGAACTCGTCGTGAATGGACTCGTGGACGAGCACCCGGGTCGCGGCCGTACAGTCCTGGCCCGCGTTGAAGAAGCCCGCCACCGAGATGTCCTCGACGGCCTTGGCCAGGTCGGTGTCCTCGAAGACCACGACGGGCGCCTTGCCGCCGAGCTCCAGGTGGACGCGCTTGAGGTCCTTGGCGGCCGACTCGGCCACCTGCATGCCCGCGCGCACCGAGCCGGTGATGGAGGCCATCGCCGGGGTCGGGTGCTCGACCATCATGCGGCCGGTGTCGCGGTCGCCCGTGACCACGTTGAACACGCCGGGCGGCACGACGGAGCCGATGATCTCGGCCATCAGGACGGTCGACGCCGGGGTGGTGTCCGACGGCTTGAGGACGACCGTGTTGCCCGCGGCGAGCGCCGGGGCGAACTTCCACACGGCCATCATCATCGGGTAGTTCCACGGCGCGACCTGCGCGCAGACGCCGACCGGCTCGCGCCGGACGATGGAGGTCAGGCCCTCCATGTACTCACCGGCGGCGCGGCCCTCCAGCATCCGGGCCGCGCCCGCGAAGAAGCGGATCTGGTCGACCATCGGCGGGATCTCTTCGGAGCGGGTGAGGCCGATCGGCTTGCCCGTGTTCTCGACCTCGGCGGCGATGAGTTCCTCGGCGCGCTCCTCGAAGGCGTCCGCGATCTTCAGCAGCGCCTTCTGCCGCTCGGCGGGCACGAGGTCGCGCCAGGCCGGGAAGGCGTCGGCGGCGGCCTTCATCGCCGCGTCGACGTCGGCCTGGCCGGACAGCGGCGCCAGGGCGTACGCCTCACCGGTCGCCGGGTTGATCACCTCGGTGGTCCGTCCGTCGGCCGCGTCCCGGAATTCTCCGTTGATGTAGTTGCGCAGACGGCGCAGCTCGGTGCTCACTTCCGGCCCTCCAGTCAGTGTCCAGTGGATGAGACACCCACCCTAGTCCGTACACCGACGCTTTCAACATACCCAGCAGCCCAGGACTGCGAAATCCGCAAGCAGGGAGTCCATTGGCAACGAATTTCATTGATCCGCCCTTGCGTAACTGACGAGACCTCGTGCACAGTGAAGTCGTGGCCAGTCGAAGCACAGACCCCAGCAGCCCTCGCGAGGGGGCGACCACCCGCCCCGCCACCGGCGGCGGCCGCGGCCAGAGCGGATCGCCCTCGGTCGACGCCGTCTCCCTGGCGATCATCGAACAGCTCCAGGAGGACGGCCGCAGGCCGTACGCCGCCATCGGCAAGGCCGTCGGCCTGTCCGAGGCGGCCGTGCGCCAGCGCGTCCAGAAGCTCCTGGACCAGGGCGTGATGCAGATCGTCGCCGTGACGGACCCGCTCACCGTGGGCTTCCGCCGCCAGGCGATGGTCGGGATCGACGTGGAGGGCGACGTGGACCCGGTCGCCGACGCCGTCGCCGCCATGCCGGAGGCGGAGTACGTGGTGATGACCGCGGGCTCGCACGACCTGCTCGTGGAGATCGTCTGCGAGGACGACGACCACCTCCTCGACGTCATCAACAAGCGGATCCGCGCGCTCCCCGGCGTGCGCTCGACCGAGAGCTTCGTCTACCTCAAGCTGAAGAAGCAGACCTACATGTGGGGAACCCGATAGCCGTGAGCAAGGACCTCAGCAAGACCGCGTACGACCACCTGTGGATGCACTTCACGCGCATGTCGTCGTACGAGAACACGCCCGTGCCCACCATCGTGCGCGGCGAGGGCACCTACATCTACGACGACCAGGGCAAGAAGTACCTCGACGGTCTCGCGGGCCTGTTCGTGGTCCAGGCCGGTCACGGCCGCCGTGAGCTGGCCGAGGTCGCCGCCAGGCAGGCGGCCGACCTCGCCTTCTTCCCCATCTGGTCGTACGCCCACCCGAGCGCCGTCGAACTGGCCGAGCGCCTGGCCCACTACGCCCCGGGCGACCTGAACAAGGTCTTCTTCACCACCGGCGGCGGCGAGGCCGTCGAGACCGCCTGGAAGCTGGCGAAGCAGTACCACAAGCTCACCGGCAACCACACGAAGTACAAGGTCATCTCGCGCGCGGTCGCCTACCACGGCACCCCGCAGGGCGCCCTGTCCATCACCGGTCTGCCGGCCCTGAAGGCCCCCTTCGAGCCGCTGGTCCCGGGCGCGCACAAGGTGCCGAACACCAACATCTACCGCGCGCCGATCCACGGTGACGACCCGGAGGCCTTCGGCCGCTGGGCCGCCGACCAGATCGAGCAGGAGATCCTCTTCGAGGGCCCCGAGACCGTCGCCGCGGTCTTCCTGGAGCCGGTGCAGAACGCGGGCGGCTGCTTCCCGCCCCCGCCCGGCTACTTCCAGCGCGTGCGCGAGATCTGCGACAAGTACGACGTGCTCCTTGTCTCCGACGAGGTCATCTGCGCCTTCGGCCGCCTCGGCACGATGTTCGCCTGCGACAAGTTCGGCTACGTGCCGGACATCATCACCTGCGCCAAGGGCATGACCTCGGGCTACTCCCCGATCGGCGCGGCCATCGTCTCCGACCGCATCGCCGAGCCGTTCTACAAGGGCGACAACACCTTCCTGCACGGCTACACCTTCGGCGGCCACCCGGTCTCCGCGGCCGTCGGCCTCGCCAACCTCGACCTCTTCGAGCGCGAGGGCCTCAACCAGCACGTGCTCGACAACGAGGGCGCGTTCCTGAGCACCCTCCAGAAGCTGCACGACCTGCCGATCGTCGGCGACGTCCGCGGCAACGGCTTCTTCTACGGCATCGAGCTGGTCAAGGACAAGGCCACCAAGGAGTCCTTCACGGACGAGGAGTCCGAGCGCGTGCTCTACGGCTTCGTCTCCAAGAAGCTCTTCGAGTACGGCCTGTACTGCCGCGCCGACGACCGCGGTGACCCCGTCATCCAGCTGTCGCCGCCGCTGATCTCGGACCAGTCCACCTTCGACGAGATCGAGGGCATCGTCCGGCAGGTCCTGACGGAGGCCTGGACCAAGATCTGACCCGGCACGACACCGGCCCGGGCGCACCCATCCGAGTGAGATGGGTGCGCCCGGGCCGCGTCCTTGTCCGGGGTCCCGCCGGCAATACCTAGCGTGCCCAGTGACCGATCGGCCCAGCCTTCGTTCCCCCGTACGGGGGAGGCAATCTGATCTGAACCGAGGTGTACGCCCATGGTGGCCCCGCCGGACAACGACGTGCTGTGGGCTCGTGCCCTGCACGTCACGCTCAACGGCACTCCCGCACTCACCGGCGTCTCGCTCGGTGTCCGCGAGGGCGAGATCCTCGCCGTCGGCGGCCCGCGCGGCAGCGGCAAGACGACGCTCCTGCGCTGTCTGTCCGGCCAACTGCCGCCGCAGCGGGGCGAGGTCTGGTTCAACTCCACACCCGTGCACACCATGGGCCCGCTGGTCCGAGAGCGGCTGCGCCGTGACCGGTTCGGCTGGATCGACCCCGAGCCCTCGCTCGTCCCCGAGCTGACCGGCTGGGAGAACGCCGCGCTCGCGCTGCTCCTGCGCGGCGCCCCGCACCGCACCGCCAAGCGCGCGGCCCTGGAGTGGCTGGAGCGCCTCGACGTGGGCGACTGCGCCCGCAAGCGGCCGCACGCCCTCACCCGCGCCGAGTGCCAACGCGTGGCCGTCGCCCGCGCCCTCGCCGCGGCCCCCGCCGTCCTCTTCGCGGACGAGCCCACCGCGCCGCTGCACAGCACCGACCGCGCGCACGTCCTGCGCACCCTGACGACGGCCGCCCGCTCGCACGGCATCACCGTCGTCCTCGCCACCCACGACGCGGGGGTCGCCGCCCTCGCCGACCGCACGGTGGCCCTCCTCGACGGCAGACGCGTGCACACCGTGCACCTGCCCGGCGACGGGCACGCGTCCGCCGCCTCGGCCGACGGGGCTGGGGCCGCACGCGGGGCCGTGGACGGGGTCGCACACGGGGCCGGGGCCGCGCGCGGGGCCGCCGACGGGCCGGGCGGGTCCGGCGGGCCGGGTGCCCCGGGCGGATCGGCCGCCGCGGGCGGGACCGGAGCCGCCGACCGGCCCGGGGCCGCCGCCGGCGGGCCGGGGGGCTCCGGGCGGCCCGGCGGGTCCGACACGGAAGGCCGGGCCGCGTGCTCGCTCTCCGTCTAGCGCGCGGCGCCCACCCCCTGGTCCTGCTGCGCCGCCTGCTCGTCGCCGCCGCGGCGGCCGGGACCGGATTCCTGCTCCTGTGCGCCCTCGGCTACGCCCTGGGCCACCCCGGCTCCGGTGGCGCCGCGGCGCGCCTGGCCTGGTGCGCGCTGCCGCTCGCCGCCACCGGGTACTTCGCCGTCGCCGTGGCCCGCAGCGACCCCGGCACCAAGCCGCGCCCCGGGCTGTCCTCGGTCGGCCTCGGCCCCGGGCGGCTGATGGTCATCTCGGCCATGACCACGGCGGTGGCCTGCACCCTCGGGTCCATGGTGGCGCTGCTGTTCTTCCTGCACCTGCGCGGCGACCTCACCGGCCTGCCGTTCGACGGCGCCGCCGCCGAACTCCTCGCCGCCGACCGGCCGTTGCCGCTCGCCGCCGCGCTCACCCTGCTCGCCCTCGCCCCGCTCGGCGCGTCCTGCGCGGTGGCGCTCACGCTGCGGCCGCGGCGCACGAAGCCCGGCGCGCAGCCGCCCGACCCCGACGCGCCGCCCCCGGCGCCGGGCGGCCTGCCGTGGGGCGTGGCCCTGCTCGCGGCCGGGCTCGCCGTCGAGACGTACGCGAGCGGCGCCGACGCGGCACCGGGCCTGCGCATGCCCGGCGGCATCGACGGCAGCCCGGCCGGGGTGCTCACCGGGTGGGCGCTCACCGCGATCGGCCTCGCGCTCGCCGGGCCCGGCCTCACCCACCTGTGCGGACGCGTGCTCCAGGCGGTGCGGCCCGGGGCGCTCCGGCTGCTCGCGGGGCGCGTCCTGATGCGGGAGGCGCGGCGGATCGGCCAGCCCCTCGGCGTGGTGTGCGCGGTGGCGTCGGGCGCGTACGCGCTCACCACCCTGCACGCGGCGGGCGGCCGCGCGGACTTCGGCCCGCTCACCACTCTCGGCGGGCTGCTGGTCGCGGGCTGCACGGTACTCACCCTGGCCCTCGCGGCGGCCGAGGCCCGCCGCGCCCGCGCCTCGACCCAGGCGGCGCTGGTCCGCCTCGGGGCGCCCGCGGCCCTGCTCCGGGGCTCCGCGGCCCTGCGCACGGGCGTGCTGGCGGCCGCGTTCGGCCCCCTGACCTGGCTGGTGGCTCAGCTGTCGGCGATGCCGCTGGCGGCTTGAGGCACGGCTCGGGACACCCCGCCGCTGTGGTGAAGGGGTCGGGAAGGGGCGGATCCGGGGCTCTCCCGCGAGGCCCCGCCCCTACCCATTCGAAAAAACTTCCGCACCACCGATGAGTTCTCGCCCGGCCCTCCGTCTACCCCTCCGTAAGGCACACCGCACCCACGCACCACACCCGAGCGGGAGACACCTCATGTACCAGCAGATGATCTTCGTGAACCTGGCCGTGTCCGACGTCGACGCCTCCAAGAAGTTCTTCACGGAGCTCGGCTACACGATCAACCCCCAGTTCACGTCGGACGACTGCGCCTGCGTGGTGATCAGCGACACCATCGTCGCGATGCTGCTCGGCACGGCGCGCTACCAGGACTTCACCACCAAGGAGATCGCGGACTCCACCAAGACCAGCGAGGTCCTGCTCTGTCTGAGCGCCGAGAGCCGCGCCGCCGTCGACGAGGTGGTCGACAAGGCCGTCGCGGCGGGCGGCACCGCGGGCCGCACCCAGGACTACGGAACCATGTACGGCCGCAGCTTCGACGACCTCGACGGCCACACCTGGGAGATCATGTGGATGGACCCGGCCCAGGTCGAGGGCTGAGCCCACCGTCCCCGCCGCCGGGTGCCTAGCATGGGCGGATGCTCCCCTCCGCAGCATCCGCCCCGCACCCCGGCGACCGCGAGATCGAGACGCTCGCCGCGTTCGACGAGGTCGTCGCGGCACGCGGCTCACTGGCCGGATACCGCGTCCAGGCAGTCGATCTGACGGACCGTACGGACGCGTTGCTGACCGTGGACACCACGGACACCGTCTTCCTGGGCTGCCCCATGCACGAGGACGCGGCGGCGCGGGTCCGCGCCGGTGGCGCCCTGGTCTTCCCGCCCGTGCCGGGGCTGCCCTTCGACCCCTACCTCGCCCGCCTCTACACCCCGGGCGACCTGTTCGCGGGCCTCGCCGACGGCGGGTACGACGCGACGCCGGACGCCCGCGCGTACGCCTGGTTCCAGCGGACCAAGGCCGACGGCGACGTCTTCGCCTCGATGCTGCGGGCGGTCCACGACGACTCCGTCTCCGACGCGCTCGACGAGCTCCTGCACGGCGCCCGGGTCGTGGGCGTCATGGGCGGCCACGCGATGGCCCGCGGCACGGACGCGTACGCGGGCGCGGCCCGGCTCGGCCGCTCCCTCGCGCGGGCCGGTCTCACGGTGGCGACGGGCGGCGGGCCCGGCGCGATGGAGGCGGCGAACCTCGGCGCGTACGCCGCCCCGTACGACGACACCATGCTCGACGAAGCCTTCGAAATCCTCGCCAAGGCGCCGTCGTTCACTCCGTCGGTGACCGAGTGGGCGAAGGCAGCGTTCGCCGTGCGCGAGCGGTGGCCGGACGGCGGGGCGTCCGTCTCCGTCCCGACCTGGTTCTACGGCCACGAGCCGCCGAACGCGTTCGCCGCGCACGTCGCGAAGTACTTCGCCAACGCCACGCGCGAGGACGGGCTGCTCGCCCGCTCGAACGCGGGCGTCGTCTTCCTGCCCGGCGCGGCCGGCACGGTCCAGGAGATCTTCGACAACGCCACCCCCAACTACTACGAGTCCCGGGGCGAGCCCACCCCCATGGTCCTGGTCGACCGCCCCCACTGGACCACCCGCCTCCCGGCCTGGCCCCTCCTCCAGGCCTTGGCGAAGAACCGCCCGATGGCGGGACGGATCGCGCTGGTGGCCGACGCGGAAGAGGCGGCGGACGTATTGTCGTCGCTGGCCCGCTGACGCGGGCGCAGTTGGCGTACCCGCTGTGGGCAATCGTCCCGTAGGGCGAGTGGGGTCTCCCCTGCTCGAGCGAAGCCGAGAGCTTGGGGAAGGGTGGGCACAGCCCCCGGTGCCGCCCAGCCGTTCAACAGGGCCCCAGCACAGCCGAGGCTCAGCCGAACGACGCCTTCGCCAGCCAGAACTCCAGCAACCCCCGGTCCCCAAGCACCTCGACCCGCCCGGAGTTCAGCCCCCGCCGCCGATAGAACGCGAGCAACACCTCGGTCAACGGCCCCCGCAACACCACATCCGCCTCAGCACACCCGCGAACCCACGCCACCCCATCCGGCCCCAGCGTGACGGTCCACTCGGCCCCCAGCTCGGGCCCCGCGTCCACCGCGCGCAGCCCCAGCGTCCGCCCCTCGCCCACCAGCTCCGCGGCCCGCGGATCCGCCTTCGCCAGCTGCACGAACCGCACGATGTCCAGCCACTCGTCGACGGCGTCGGCGGCCACGTCGGGCGCCAGTTCGTACGGGGCGCCCACGGCGATCGCCGCGTCCGCCCGGTGGATCGCCACCTCGTGCGTCATGCGCCGCGCCCAGAACCCGGCGGTGGCCTCTCCCGCCCAGGACCACACCGGCGTATCGGCCTCGGCGCCCCGCAGCGTCGCGTCGAACATCTGCGCCGACTCGGCCAGCCACGCGTCGAGCGCGGCCGCGCCTCCGCCCTCGGGGCCTTCGAAACCGGGCACCTGCGCGTCGGGGATGTTCTCCGTCGCCCGGGTCCGCACGTGCAGCTCGACCCAGCGCACGGCACCGCCCGTGTGCCGTACGAGCCGGTCGAGGGTCCAGTCGGGGCAGGTGGGGACGGTCACCGACAGATCGGCGCCGTCCAGCGTCGCCCGTAGGCTCTCCAGCTGGGCGGCGACCTGGTCGCGGTAACGCTCGTACGGAAGGCGGGCCATGGGCCGAGCCTAGGCCGTCGCCCCCCGCCGCAGCACGACGATTTCCTCCACCGCGAAGCGCACGCCCACGCGCGCGCCCGGCTCCGGCGCGTCGCGCAGTCCGCACGCGGCCTCCAGCCGGGGCGCGCCCTCGCCGCCGACCGGCTCCAGGCGCACGGCGACGTGCGTGCCCCGGAACGTCCGCCCCGTCACCACGCACGCGAGCCCCTCGTCGGCCCCCACGAGCCGCACTCCGGCGGGGCGTACGAGCAGGCGGCAGGGGCCGTCCGCCGTGCCGTCCGGCACCGGTACCTTGCCCCACACGGTCGCGGCGGCCGGTCCTGTGACCGTCGCGTCGACCACGTTGTCGAAGCCGAGGAAGCGCGCCACGAACTCGTCGGCGGGCCTGCGCCACACCTCAAGAGGCGTACCGGACTGCGCGATCCGGCCGTCCCGCATCACCACGACCCGGTCGGCGAGCGCGAACGCCTCGCCCTGGTCGTGCGTGACCGCGAGCACCGTCGTCCCCAACTCCTTGAACAGCTCCCGGAGTTCGGCGACCAGGCGCTCCCGCAGCGAGCGGTCGAGCTGGCCGAGCGGCTCGTCGAGCATCAGCAGGTGCGGCCGGGGCGCGAGCGCCCGCGCGAGCGCGACCCGCTGCTGCTCACCACCCGACAGCGAGGCGACCGCCCGCTTCTGCGCCCCCGGCAGGCCCACCAGATCGAGGAGTTCCGCCACCCGCAGCGCCTGCTCGGCGCGCGGCACGCCGCGCATGCGCAGGCCGAAGGCCACGTTGCCCGCCACGTCGCGCTGCGGGAAGAGCTGGTGGTCCTGGAACATCAGGCCGACGCCCCGTTTGTGCGCGGGCACCCCGGTCTGGTCGCGGCCGCCGAGCACGACCCGCCCGGAGTCGAGCGCCTGGAGCCCGGCGACCGCCCGCAGCAGGGTGGACTTGCCGCTGCCGCTGGGCCCGAGCACGCACACGATCTCGTGCTCGGCGACGTCGAGGTCGACCGCGTCGAGCGCGGTGTGCGGGGTGCGCGCGGCCCGCGCGCCGAAGCGCACGGTGGCCTCGTCGAGCCGCAGCAGCGCGCCCGGCGCGCCCCCCGCGGAGGCCGTGGCGGTCATCAGAACTCTCCCGTCGTACGGTCCGTGCGCAGCCGCTCGAGGAGCAGGAGCGACACCGCGCACACCACCATGAGAATCGTCGAAAGGGCCATCGCCTGCCCGTAGTTGAGGTCGCCGGGGCGACCGAACAGGGTGGCCACCGCGACCGGCAGGGTCGGGTTGTCCGGCCGCGCGATGAACACCGTCGCGCCGAACTCGCCGAGCGACACCGCGAAGGCGAACCCGGCCGCGATGAGCAGCGCCCGGCGCACCAGCGGCAGGTCGACCTCCCGCCAGGCCCGCAGCGGCGAGGCCCCGAGCACGGCCGCCGCCTCGCGCAGCCGCTCGTCCACGGCGCGCAGCACGGGCAGCATCGTACGGACCACGAACGGCACGCCCACCAGGGCCTGGGCGAGCGGCACCAGGAACCAGGACGCCCGCAGGTCGAGCGGCGGCTCGTCCAGGGCGATGAGGAAGCCGAAGCCGACCGTCACGGCGGACACGCCGAGCGGCAGCATCAGGAGCGCGTCGAAGCCGCGCACGAGGCGGCCCGCGCGCCGGGTCAGCGCGGTGGCCGCGAGCCCGCCGACGACCAGGGCGATGACGGTGGCCACGGCCGCGTACGTCAGGGAGTTCCCGATCGCCTCGACGGGCGGCACCAGGAAGGCCCCGCCCTCCGTCGAGGTCAGCTGCCGGTAGTACGCGAAGCCGTACCCCTGCGGACCGTCGAGGGACCGCTGCACCAGGACGCCGAGCGGCAGCACGACGAGCACGGCCACGGTGAGCAGGACGAAGCCGAGCAGCCCCCACTGCCCGGCCCCGCGCGGCCTGCGCGCCGTCGTCGCGGCGTCGACGAGGCGGAGCGTGCTCTCGCGCCGGCGCACGGTCCAGGCGTGCACGGCCAGGACCCCGCCCACCGCCGCGAACTGCACGAGGGTGAGGACGGCGGCCGTCGGCAGGTCGAGCAGGTTGGCCGTCTGCCGGTAGATCTCCACTTCGAGCGTCGCGTACGTGGGTCCGCCGAGGATCTGTACGACGCCGAAGGACGTGAACGTGAACAGGAAGACCATCAGCGCTGCGGCCGCCACGGCGGGCGCGAGCGCGGGGAGCGTCACCGTGCGCCACGCGCGCGTGCGCGAGGCCCCGAGCATCCGCGCGGCCTCCTCCTGGCGCGGGTCGAGCTGGGCCCACAGGCCGCCGACGGTGCGCACGACCACGGCGTAGTTGAAGAAGACGTGGGCGAGCAGGATCGCCCACACCGTGGTGTCCAGACGGACGCCCCACAGCTCGTCGAGGAGCCCGCCGCGCCCGATCAGCGCGAGGAAGGCGGTGCCCACGACGACGGTCGGCAGCACGAACGGCACGGTGACGACCGCCCGCAGCACCTGTTTGCCGGGGAAGTCGAAGCGCGCGAAGACATACGCGCCGGGGAGCGCGAACAGCAGGGTGAGCGCCGTCGACGCGAGCGCCTGCCAGGTGGTGAACCACAGCACGTGCTGGATGTCGGACTGCCCGAGCACGTCCGCGATCCGCCCGAACTGCCAGGCGCCGTCCACCTTCAGGCCGCGCACGACGATCGCGGCCACCGGATAGGCGAAGAAGACGGCGAAGAACACGACGGGCAGGGCCATGAGCCCGAGCCTCGCCGCGCCTCCCCGCGACGGCCGCCGGCCCGTGCGGGCCGGGGCCTTCGCTACTTCAGTACGAGCGAGGTCCACGACTTGACCCACGGCTCACGGTTGTCGGCGATCTTCTTGGGGGCCATGGTCCCGGGCTCGGCGACCTCGACGCCGAACTCCTGGAAGAGCTTCGGCACCCGCGCGCCCTCCCGTACGGGGTTCACGAACATCTGCAGCGGCATGTCGTCCTGGAACTCCTTGCCGGACAGGAAGTCGAGCAGGGCCTTGCCGCCCTTGGCGTTCTTGGCGTTGCTGAGCAGGCCCGCGTACTCGATCTGCCGGAAGCAGGTGCCGGTCGCGACACCGGTCGGGGCCTGCTTCGGCTGCGGCTTGGCGTACAGGACCTCGACGGGCGGCGAGGAGGCGTACGACACGACGAGCGGCCGGTCGCCCTTGGCCTTGCGGCCGCCCGCGGAGCCGGAGAACTCCTGGTTGTAGGCCTGGTCCCAGCCGTCGACGACCTTGACGCCGTTGTCCTTGAGCTTCTTCCAGTAGCCCCGCCAGCCGTCGTCGCCGTACGCGGCCGCGGTGCCGAGCAGGAAGCCGAGGCCGGGCGAGGACGTGGAGGCGTTCTCGGTGACCAGGAGGTTCTTGTACGCGGGCTTGACCAGGTCGGCGAAGGTCTTCGGCGGCGCGAGCTCCTTGTCGGCGAAGTACTTCTTGTCGTAGTTCACGCAGATGTCGCCGCTGTCGACGGGCGTCACGCGGCGCTCGCCCTTCGCGAGCCGGTACTCCGGCTTGACCAGGCCCGCGTCCTTGGCCTCGTACGGCTGGAAGAGACCGTTGTCGAGGGCGCGCGAGAGGAGGGTGTTGTCGACGCCGAAGAAGACGTCGCCCTGGGGGTTGCCCTTGGTGAGGATCGCCTTGTTGACGGCCTGGCCGGCGTCGCCGTCCTTGAGGACCCGGACCTTGTACCCGGAGCGCTTCTCGAAGTCCTTCAGGACGTCCTTGGAGACGTTGAAGGAGCCGTGGCTGACCAGGGTGACGTCCTTGGACCCCTGCGAGGAGCCGCCGGAGTCGCCGCCGGAGCCGCACGCGGAGACGGCGACGAGCCCGAGGCCCACCGCGACCGCGGTGAGCGTGGCCTTCTTGGTGGTGCTCACGTGAGTTCATTCCTCCTGGAGTGACCAGGAGAAGACGCGGCCCTGCCCGCGGACCGGGCGGTTCGCGGGCAGGGCGCAACAGCTTGAGTGGTGACCGAACTTCCTACCCGGAATGACCCGGGCGAGGTTCAGAGGGTCTGCGGCCGGCCTGTGTCAGGTGCCGCACTCTCAGCGCTGTGGCGCTCCCCTGTCGGAATATGCAGATGTTCCGGCCAGCGTACCGCGCTAGCGTTCGGCTGCCGCGAGCTGTCCACAGGCGCCGTCGATCTCCTGACCTCGGGTGTCGCGGATGGTCACGGGGACGCCGTGGGCGGCGATGGCCTCGACGAAGGCCTTCTCGTCCTCGGGGCGCGAGGCCGTCCACTTCGAGCCCGGCGTGGGGTTCAGCGGGATCAGGTTGACGTGCACCGGCTTGCCCTTGAGGAGGCGGCCGAGGCGGTCACCGCGCCAGGCGTGGTCGTTGATGTCGCGGATCAGGGCGTACTCGATGGAGAGCCGCCGCCCGGACTTCGCCGCGTACTCCCAGCCGGCGTCCAGGACCTCGCGGACCTTCCACCGGGTGTTCACCGGCACGAGGGTGTCGCGCAGCTCGTCGTCGGGCGCGTGCAGGGAGATCGCCAGGCGGCACTTGAAGCCCTCGTCGGCGAACCGGTGGATGGCCGGCACCAGGCCGACCGTCGAGACGGTGATGCCGCGCTGGGACAGGCCCACGCCGTCGGGCTCGGGGTCGGTGAGGCGGCGGATCGCGCCGACCACCCGGTTGTAGTTGGCCAGGGGCTCGCCCATGCCCATGAAGACGATGTTGCTCAGCCGCGCGGGGCCGCCCGGGATCTCGCCGTCGCGCAGGGCCCGCATGCCGTCCACGATCTGGTGCACGATCTCGGCCGTGGACAGGTTCCGGTCGAGGCCGGCCTGGCCCGTGGCGCAGAACGGGCAGTTCATGCCGCAGCCCGCCTGGGAGCTGATGCACATCGTCACCCGGTCGGGGTACCGCATGAGCACGGACTCGACGAGCGTGCCGTCGAAGAGGCGCCACAGCGTCTTGCGCGTGGTGTCGTCGTCACAGCTGATGTGCCGCACGACGCTCATCAGCTCGGGAAGCAGCGCCTCCTGGAGCTTGCCGCGGGCCCCGGCCGGGATGTCCGTCCACTGCTCGGGGTCGTGCGCGTACCGCGCGAAGTAGTGCTGCGAGAGCTGCTTGGCGCGGAACGGCTTCTCGCCGATGGCGGCGACGGCCTCCTTGCGCTCGGCAGGCGTGAGGTCGGCGAGATGCCGCGGCGGCTTCTTGGCTCCGCGCGGCGCGACGAAGGTCAGCTCTCCAGGTGCGGGCGGGGTCACGAGCGGCTACTCCTCACTACGGCGAGGCCGATGACCTCCGCTGGCGCGGAGAGGCCGGGCGCATGATGCCGAAGCCGGGAGACCTCACGGGAACACCCCCGCGGATGCGGGGAAAGGGCGCACGGTGCACCACGGCACAGCACGCCCTTCAAGGGTAACCCCGTCGCCGTTTCACCCCGACCCGACGAACACCACCAGCAACAGCCACACCACCGGCGCCGTCGGCAGCAGGGAGTCGAGCCGGTCCATGATGCCGCCGTGGCCCGGCAGCAGCGTGCCCATGTCCTTGATGCCGAGGTCCCGCTTGATCATGGACTCGCCGAGGTCGCCGAGCGTCGCGCTCGCGGCCACCGCGAGGCCGATCAGGAGGCCCTGCCACCACGTGCCGTCGTCGATCATGAAGTGCATGCACAGCGCGCCCGCCGCCATGGCGAAGGCCACCGCGCCGAGCAGACCCTCGCGGGTCTTTCCGGGGCTGATGCGCGGCGCCAGCTTGTGCTTGCCGAACCGCCAGCCGACCGCGTACGCCCCGGTGTCGCTGACCACGGTCAGGATCAGGAAGGTGAGCACCCGCTGCGGGCCGTCGTCCGCGGTGAGCATCAGCGCCACGAAGGTGGCGAGGAACGGCACGTAGAAGGCCGCGAAGACGCCTGCGGTGACGTCCTTGAGGTAGCCCTCGGGCGGCTCCGTCATACGCCAGACGAGTACCGCGAGCGCGGTGAGCGCCATCGCCACCCAGGCGCCCTCGGCGCCGCGCACGTACCCGGCGACGACCATCGCCGCGCCGCCGACCGCGAGCGGCACCAGCGGCGCCTTGATGGCCTTGCGCTCCTGCAGACGGGAGGTGAGCTCCCACAGGCCGACGACGACGGCGACCGCTATGACGCCGACGAAGACGGCCTTCTCGAAGAACAGCGACGCGAGGATGACGGCACCGAGGCCCACTCCGACCCCTATGGCCGCCCCGAGGTCGCGCCCCGCGCTCTTCTTCTGCGGTGCTGGGGCGGGCTGTGGTGCGCCGGTCATGGGCTCCTGCGGCTTCTGCGCGGGGTTCGAAGAGTGCGCCGCGTGCGCTGCGTGCGCGGTCTCGTCACGGAACAGGGGGCCGCTCGACTGAGCAGCCCCCCGGTCGTCGTCCTGGTGTCCGCCGCTCGCGGCTACGTCGGGAACGATGGGCATGGGCTGAGTCTCTGACGGATTCAGCGCGTGCGCATCGTGTGCGGGACCCACCGGGGCAGCACCCTGGACCGGCCCCTGGTCGGGCGCCCCCCAGTACCCGGCTCTGGACGGCGCCCCCCAGGAAGTGTCGTTCACGGAATCGGATTCCTCAGACCTAGATCAGACGTCGCTCGACTCGGCAGACCCGGCGGGTCAGACCTCGAGCAGCTCGGATTCCTTGTGCTTGAGCAGCTCGTCGACCTGGGCGACGTACTTGGCGGTGAGGTCGTCGAGCTCCTTCTCGGCACGACGGCCCTCGTCCTCGCCGATGTCGCCGTCCTTGATCGCCTTGTCGAAGGCCTCCTTGGCCTTGCGACGGATCGAACGGATCGAGATCTTGGAGTCCTCGGCCTTGGTCTTGGCGACCTTGATGTACTCCTTGCGACGGTCCTGGGTGAGCTCGGGGAAGGTCACCCGGATGATGTTGCCGTCGTTGCTCGGGTTGACGCCGAGGTCGGAGTCGCGGATCGCCTGCTCGATGTTGCGCAGCGCGGTCTTGTCGAACGGCGTCACGACCGCCATGCGCGGCTCGGGCACCGAGAACGAGGCGAGCTGGTTGATCGGCGTCAGCGCGCCGTAGTAGTCGGCCACGATCTTGTTGAACATCGCCGGGTGCGCACGGCCCGTGCGGATCGCGGCGAAGTCCTCCTTGGCGACCACGACGGCCTTCTCCATCTTCTCCTCGGCCTCGAGGAGGGTCTCTTCGATCACCACTTGCTCCTGCGTGTCTTGAGTGGGCCCGGCTTCCATGGATCGGCCGGCTGCGTCGCGTCTCTTTCCTGCACGGTGTCCGACCGGCAGGGCTTTGTCCATCCCTCCGAGGCGCCTCGGAGCCCCGAGGGATCCCGGGGAGCCCCCCGGAGCCCGGTGGGGCCTCGTGCGGGACGGACGTCCTCGGCTCAGGCCCGGGAGTCCTGGTCGCCGACGAGCGTGCCGATCTTCTCACCCTTGACGGCCCGCGCGATATTGCCCTCGGCGAGCAGCTCGAAGACCAGGATGGGCAGCTTGTTGTCCCGGCACAGCGTGATGGCGGTGGCGTCGGCGACCTTCAGGTCGCGGGTGATGACCTCGCCGTAGCCGAGGGAGTCGAACTTCACCGCGTCCGGGTTCTTCTTGGGGTCGGAGTCGTAGACCCCGTCGACGCCGTTCTTGCCCATGAGCAGGGCCTCGGCGTCGATCTCCAGAGCGCGCTGGGCGGCGGTGGTGTCGGTGGAGAAGTACGGCATGCCCATGCCGGCGCCGAAGATCACGACGCGGCCCTTCTCCAGGTGGCGCACGGCGCGCAGCGGGATGTACGGCTCCGCGACCTGGCCCATGGTGATGGCGGTCTGCACGCGGCAGTCGATGCCTTCCTTCTCCAGGAAGTCCTGGAGGGCCAGGCAGTTCATGACCGTGCCGAGCATGCCCATGTAGTCGGAGCGGGCCCGGTCCATGCCGCGCTGCTGGAGCTCGGCGCCGCGGAAGAAGTTGCCACCGCCGATGACGATGGCGATCTGCGCGCCGTCCCGCACGACGGCCGCGATCTCGCGGGCGATGTTGTGCACCACGTCGGGGTCGACGCCGAGGCCGCCGCCTCCGGCGAACGCCTCACCGGAGAGCTTCAGCAGGAAGCGCCCGGCCACTTTGCCGTCGTCAGTCTTGGTGTCGGCCTTGGTCATGGAGTTCTCCTTGTGGTGCACATACGAAGAGGCCATTGCCGGTGGGGTGGTGTTCATCCCATGCTCGGCAATGGCCTCCTCGTCAGATCTTGCGGTCGTCCGTCGCGTGCGAGGCGCACCGTCGCTCTCGGTACGGCCCTCGCGGTACGACGTCACGGCCGTCGCGTGCGCCGCTGCGCACGCGGGCGACCGCGGTAGACCCTAGCGGGGTCTACCGGCGATCGTGGTGCGGACTCAGATGCCGACCTTGATGCGCGAGAAGCGCTTCAGGGTGACACCGGCCTCCTGCAGGACCTTCTCGACGGACTTCTTGTTGTCGAGGGCGTACGGCTGGCCCAGGAGGGTGGCGTCCTTGAAGAAGCCGTTGACGCGACCCTCGACGATCTTCGGCAGGGCGGCCTCGGGCTTGCCCTCGGCGCGGGTGGTCTCCTCGGCGACGCGGCGCTCGGACTCGACGACCTCGGCCGGAACGTCCTCACGGGTGAGGTACTTCGGCGCGAAGGCGGCGATGTGCTGGGCGACACCGCGGGCGACCTCGGCGTTCGGCTTGTCCAGCTCGACGAGGACACCGATCTGCGGGGGCAGGTCGGGCATCGTGCGGTGCATGTAGGCCGTGACGTAGCCGTCGGAGAACTGCGCGAAGCGGTCCAGGACGATCTTCTCGCCGAGGTTGGCGTTGGCCTCGTCGACGTACGCCTGGACGGTCTTGCCGGCCTCGATCTCGGAGGCGAGCAGCGCCTCGATGTCGGCCGGGTTCGTCTTGGCGACGTGCGCGGCGATCGCGGCGGCGACGGCCTGGAACTTCTCGCCCTTGGCGACGAAGTCCGTCTCGCACTTCAGCTCGACGATGACACCGGTGGAGTTGTCGTCGGCGATCAGGGAGACGATCGCGCCGTTCTCGGCCGAGCGGCCCTCGCGCTTGGCGACGCCCTTCTGGCCCTTGATGCGCAGCGCCTCGACGGCCTTGTCGACGTTGCCGTCGGCCTCGTCGAGCGCCTTCTTGCAGTCCATCATGCCGGCGCCGGTGAGCTCGCGGAGCTTCTTGACGTCAGCGGCGGTGTAGTTCGCCATGATTCTCTGAAGTCTTTCTCGAAGTCGAAGATCTACGGGTGAACGGCGGGGGCCGCGCTCGTGGCGCGGGCCCCCGCCGTCAGCATCCGATGCTGAGGTCAGGCCTGCTCGGCGGCGTCCGCGGCCGGAGCCTCGGCGGCCTTCTCCTCGGCCTTGGGGGCCTCCTCGGCCTCGGCCTTGGGGGCCTCGGCGTCAGCGGCCTTCTCGTCGGCCTTCTTCTCGCCCTCGAGCAGGTCGCGCTCCCACTCGGCGAGCGGCTCGCCCGCGGCCTTCTCGCCCGGCTTCGAGTCGCCCGTGGCCACGCCGGAGCGGGCGATGAGGCCCTCGGCGACGGCGTCGGCGATCACGCGGGTGAGCAGGGTGACGGAGCGGATCGCGTCGTCGTTGCCCGGGATCTTGTAGTCGACCTCGTCGGGGTCGCAGTTGGTGTCGAGGATCGCGACGACCGGGATGTTCAGCTTCCGGGCCTCGCCAACCGCGATGTGCTCCTTCTTGGTGTCCACGATCCAGACGGCGCTGGGCACCTTCTGCATCTCGCGGATACCGCCGAGGGTCTTCTCCAGCTTGGCCTTCTCGCGGGAGAGGACCAGCAGCTCCTTCTTGGTGAGGCCGGAGGCGGCCACGTCCTCGAAGTCGATGGCCTCAAGCTCCTTGAGGCGCTGCAGGCGCTTGTAGACGGTCGAGAAGTTGGTGAGCATGCCGCCCAGCCAGCGCTGGTTGACGTAGGGCATGCCGACGCGGGTGGCCTGCTCGGCGATGGCCTCCTGCGCCTGCTTCTTCGTACCCACGAACATGACCGTGCCGCCGTGGGCGACGGTCTCCTTGACGAACTCGTAGGCGCGGTCGATGTACGACAGCGACTGGAGCAGGTCGATGATGTAGATGCCGTTGCGCTCCGTGAAGATGAAGCGCTTCATCTTCGGGTTCCAACGACGGGTCTGGTGACCGAAGTGGACGCCGCTCTCCAGCAGCTCCCGCATCGTGACGACGGCCATGGCCGTACTCCTTGGTTTTCTCGGTTGTGTCCTGACGCCCTGCCGCGCGCCGTGCCACGCACTCGCGTGCGGGACCGAAAGGCGCTGACACCGGCGGCTGCGAGAGCCCGGTGCCGGGGCGTGCGAAGTCGACCCGGTGACCCGGATCGCCACATGAAGTGTACGGGACCCGCGAGGTGCCGGGTGACGCCGCTGTCCACAACCGGCTGGTAGTCCACAGTTCCCGGCCAAGATCCCTGCGGATCGCGGCGGCGCGGGACCGTTCTGGCATGTCTCGCCTACGACGCATCCTGACCTCGGCCGTGCTCGTGCTCCTCGCCGCGCTGCCGCCTCCGGGCGCCCTGGCGGCCGTCGACCCGGTGCCCGCCGTGGGCGGTGCCTGGCCGGTGGGCGCACGCCCCTGGATCGTCCGGGGCTGGGAGCCTCCGGCGACGGCGTACGGCCCCGGCCACCGGGGCGTGGACCTGGCCGCGCCCCCGGGCTCCCCCGTGCGGGCGGTGGCGCCGGGGCGGGTCTCCTACGTGGGCCGGGTGGCGGGCCGAGGAGTGCTCACCGTGGAGCTCGCGGGCACGGGAGATCCGCCGCTGCGCACGACCTACGAGCCGGTTCGGGCGTCGGTGCGCAAGGGCGCCCAGGTCTCCACCGGCGACCTCCTGGGCACGGTCGAGGCCTCGGCCCGCTACCACTGCCCCACGGCATGCCTGCACTGGGGCCTGCGCCGGGCCACGGCGTATCTGAACCCCTTGGGCCTGCTGCCACCGTGGCTGCTGGGCGGAGGGCCGTCACGGCTGCTGCCGCTGACGGGGGCCGGGGCGCCGCCGCCGGTGTGGCCGTCCTGGCTGTGGGCGGCCGTGCCGCAGGGCGCGGGGGTCCTCCTCCGGGCGAGCGAGGCCGGGGCTTCGGGGAAAGGCGGGCACGGCCCGCCGCCGCCGAGTGCCGCTGAGGCCCGGCCGGGCGGCCCGGGGCTCAGCCCCGCACGCCCCGCAGGGCCATGGCCACCGCCGCCTCCGTGATGGCCTCGGGCTCCTCGGCCACACCGAGCTCGATGCGCCGCACCGCCGCGTCCACGACGCCCTGGAGCAGCATGGCCGCGAGCCGGGGCTCCTGATGCCCGAGGGCGTCGAGCGCCTCCACGATCATCGCCACCAGGCCCCCGTGCGCGGCCCGGATCTTCTCCCGCGCCCCGGCGTCCAGCTCGCTCGCGGAGATCGCGACCACGGCCCGGTGCCGCCGGTCCCCGACCAGCGCGAGCTGCTGGCGCACATAGGCCTCGACCTGCCCCTCGGGCGTCGCGGCCCGCTCCATCGCCGCCGAGACCTCGGCCGCCCAGACCGGGAAGTCGACCTCGCAGAGCTCTTCGACGACGGCCGCGCGGGAGCGGAAGTACTCGTAGACGGACGAGCGCGCGAGCCCCGTGCGCTCGGCCAGCGCGGGGAACGTCAGCGCATCCGTCCCGCCCTCGGACAGCAGGGTGCGCGCGGCGTCCAGCAGGGCGCCGCGCTGCATCGACCGGTGCTCGGCCACAGAGGCCGCTCGAATCCTTGGCACGCCTCCACTTTACGGACGCGTCCCGCGCCAGGGGAGGCCGCCAGGCAGGCACTCTTCCTGGCCGCGAGGGCGCGGCGAGGCACATCCGCGGCGCGAACGGGGCGAGGGAGCGGTGGACAGCGCCGCCCAGGAAGGGACGATTCAGCTCGCTCAGCGACCGAAACTGGCCAGCTTCGCCCGCAACTGGAGCACCGACTTGGTGTGGATCTGACTGACCCGGCTCTCGGTGACGCCGAGCACATTGCCGATCTCCGCCAGCGTGAGGCCCTCGTAGTAGTACAGCGTGACGACGGTCTTCTCGCGCTCCGGCAGCGTGTTGATGGCGCGGGCGAGCAGCCGCCGCAGCTCGCGGTCCTCGGCGACCTCGACCGGGTTGTCGGCGGCGGTGTCCTCCAGGGTGTCCATCAGGCTCAGCCGGTCGCCGCCCTCGCCGCCGACGTGCAGCAGCTCCTCCAGGGCGACGACGTTGGCCAGCGACAACTGGCTGAACACCGCGTGCAGTTCCTCCACCTGAATGCCCATCTCGGCGGCCACCTCGCCCTCCGAGGGCGTGCGCCTGAGCCGGGCCTCAAGGGTCGCATAGGCCCGCTCCACATTGCGCGCCTTCTGCCGCACCGACCGGGGGATCCAGTCGAGCGCCCGCAGCTCGTCGATCATGGCCCCGCGGATGCGGGTGATCGCGTAGGTCTCGAACTTGATCGACCGCTCGATGTCGAACTTCTCGATCGCGTCGATGAGCCCGAAGACGCCGGAGGAGACGAAGTCGGCCTGCTCGACGTTGGACGGAAGGCCCACGCTGACGCGGCCCGCGACGTATTTCACCAGGGGTGAGTAGTGCAGGATCAGCTGCTCGCGCAGCCGCCCGTCGCCCGTCGACTTGTACGACCGCCACAGCTCGTCCAGCGACGAGGGCGCGGGAGGCCGCCGCTCCCGCTCGCCGCTACGGGCGGCGGGGGGAATGGCCGCCCGGTCGGACCCGGAGGTGTGCTGGGGCATGCGTCGCCTTGAGCCGTTCTGCCGTGGACCTGAGGGGTTGTCGGAACTGGTTCGGGTGGGGGTTTGCGTGAAGTGAATGAGGTTGTCCGTCTGATTGCCTGTCTGCACCGGATTCGTCGTGAGCGTAGCGTGACTGAAGTGTCGCGGTGAGCGAAGAGTATGGGATCGCGCGTACGCAGATACGTTCCGCTTTACGTCCGAGCGATCCGGCACCGTCGCTCTGCGTAATGGATCTAAGGCGCCAACTGCACCGTTTCCCAAGGCCGTCAGGTGGGCGCCGCACCGTCATCCATCCGGCGGAATACGCACAGTCACGCATCACCCCCCTCGGGAAAGACCGACAGAAACGCCTGGCGTGTCAACTGCCAGCCGTCGCCCTGCCGTTCGACGAACCCCAGCGAGCGAAGTTCGTACAACCTGGCGACCGCGTCGTCCGCACTGGTGCCCGCACCCCGTGCCACGTCGGGGACCACGGCCGTGCCGCGGGCGGGCAGCGCCGCCAGGACCCGGGCCGCGCCGGGGGCGAGCAGGTCGCGCGGCACGACGGGGCCGCGCCGCCGCGGGGCGAGCTCGCCCATGTCGCCCACCAGCTCGGCGACTTCGGCGGCGTCGGTGACCAGGACGGCGTCCCCGCGCAGGAGTTCATGGACCCCCGCCGACAAGCCGCTGGTGGCGGGTCCCGGCACGCCCATCGTGAACCGCCCGAGGTCGCGCGCGGCCCGCGCCGTGACGAGCGCGCCGCTGCGATAGGCGGCCTCGACGACGACGGTGCCGCGGGTGAGGGCGGCGATCACCCGGTTCCGCAGGACGAATCTGCTCGGCGTCGGGTGGTCGCCGGGCGGCAACTCCCCGATGACGAGGCCCTGTTCAGCGATCCTGCCGATCAGCTGGGTGTGGCCGCGCGGATAGGGCCGGTCGACACCGCACGCAAGCACCGCCACGGTGGCGCCGCCCGCGCCCAGGGCGCCCCGGTGGGCGGCGCCGTCCACGCCGTACGCGCCGCCGGACACGACCACCCAGCCGCGCTCGGCCAGTCCCGCGCCGAGGCTCGCCGCCATGTGCGCTCCGTACTCCGTGCAGGCCCGCGCCCCCACGAGGGCCACCGAACGCAGCGCCCAGATCCGCAGCGAGGGCCGCCCCCGCACCCAGAGCCCCACGGGCCGCGCGTCCCCCAGGTCGTCGAGCTGCGCCGGCCACTCCGCGTCCGCGGGCGTCACGAACCGCGCCCCTGCCGCGGCCGCGACCTCCAGGTCCCGCTCCGGCCGCGTTCGCCCGGCGCGCGCCCGCAGCCCCTCCCAGCGCCGGGCGCTCACCCCGGGCAGCATCTCCTCGCCCTCCTCGAGGCGCCTCAGCACCACCGTGGCACCCCACTCCCGCAGCCACCACCCGCCCACGGGGTCCCCCGGCTCGAGGACCCGCGTCAGGGCGACCCGGGCGAGCCACTCCTCATCCGGCACGGGGCCCGGGTCCGGGGAGGGGCCTGTGCCCGGGAGGGCCTCCCGGTGCGGGTCAGGCCCCGCAGGCGGCTCCCCCGGCTCTACAGACGGCTCCCCCGGCTCCCCCGGCCCCGCCGGGCCCGAGGGCCGTCCGGGCTCCGGCCTCGGGACGCCCTCCCGGCCGCGGCCCCGCTCCGCGCTCACGTCCGGGCCCCGACCACCATGGGCACCCCGCGCGGCACCCCCGTGCGCAGTTGCAGCGCCAGGCCCACGTCGCCCTCGTCCGGGCGGTCGTGGCCCGCCAGGTCCGCGATGGTCCAGGCGACCCGCAGGACCCGGTCCAGGCCGCGCGCGGTCAGCAGGCCACGCTCCAGGCTGTGCTCCGCCTGCGTCAGCGCGCCCGGCAGCGCGTGCCAGCGGGTGCGCAGCTCATGGCCGGGCACGTCGCTGTTCGTGTGCCAGGGGGTGTCCTTGAACCGCTCGGCCGCCCGCTCACGAGCTGCCCGCACGCGCTCGGCCACCACGCGCGTGGTCTCGCCCCGCGCTCCCTGCGCCGTCAGCTCGGCGCGTGTCACGGGCTCCACCTCGACCCGCAGGTCGACCCGGTCGAGGAGCGGCCCGGAGAGCCGGGCCTGATAGCGGCGGACGCTGCTGGGCGAGCAGTCGCAGGCGTCATTGGTCAGGCTGAACCGGCCGCACGGGCACGGGTTCGCCGCGAGGAGCATGAGGAACCTCGACGGCAGCCGCACGACTCCGGCGCTCCGGGCGATCACGACGTGCCCGGACTCCAGCGGCTGCCGCAGGGCGTCGAGCGCGTGGGTGCTGAACTCCGGCGCCTCGTCCAGGAACAGCACGCCACGGTGTGCCAGGGAGACCGCTCCGGGACGGGCGACGCCTCGGCCGCCGCCGACGAGCGACTGCATGGTCGAGGAGTGGTGCGGCGCGCAGAACGGCGGGACGTCCACGAGGGGCTTGCCCGGCGGCAGCATGCCCGCGACCGAGTGGACCGCCGTCACCTCGAGGGACTCCGTCCTGGTCAGCCTGGGCATGATCGTCGGCAGCCGCTCGGCGAGCATCGTCTTGCCCGCGCCCGGTGACCCGTGGAGGAAGACGTGGTGCCCGCCCGCGGCCGCCACCTCCATCGCCGTACGCGCCGACAACTGGCCCACCACGTCCGCCAGATCGTGCGCGTGGTCGTGGCCCGGCGCACCCACGCCGCCCACGTCCACACCGAGTCCGGCGCCCGGCAGGCCGAGGCCGGCCATCAGCCGGTCCGGTCGCCCGGAGTCGTCCGGCGCCTCGTCCGGCACGGGCTCGTCGGCGAGCACCGCGATCAGCTGGCGCAGGCTGCGCACGCCGAGGACGGAGACACCGGGCACGAGCGCGGCCTCCGCCGCCGTGCATTCGGGGACGACCACCTGCTCGTACCCCGCGTCGGCCGCGGCGAGGACGGCGGGCAGCACGCCGCGCACCGGTCGCACCCGGCCGTCGAGGCCCAGTTCGCCGATCATCACGATGTCGGCGAGGACCCGTGGGTCGATGCGCTCCGCGGCACCGAGGACCGCGCAGGCCACCGCCAGGTCGAAGCCGCTGCCGCCCTTGGGCACGGAGGCGGGGCTCAGGCCCACCGTGAGCTTCTTCTGGGGCCATTCGCCGCCCGAGTTGACGACGGCCGCCCTGACCCGGTCACGGCTCTCCGTGAGGCTCTTGTCCGGGAGTCCCACCAGCGTGAACGCCGCGACGCCCGGCTCCAGATCGGCCTGCACCTCGACGACGACACCCTCCACCCCGACGAGGGCCACCGAGCACGTACGCGCGAATCCCATCAGGACACCCCCCGCGCGTGCTCCACCACGGGTGCGCCGCGCTCGGGCAGCAGAACGCCGACGACGTCGATCCGCACGCCGCCCGGTGGGGCTCCGCCGTGCTCCTGGACCCAGCGCTCGGCTAGCCCGCGAAGGCGCTCGGCCTTGGCGGGTGTCACCGCCGCCATCGGATGCTCGAAGGACACCGCCCTGCGGGTCTTCACCTCGCAGACCACCAGGACGTCGCCGTCGCGGGCGACGATGTCGATCTCTCCGGTCCTGCCTCCGCGCCAGTTGCGCTCCAGGACCGTCATTCCGGCTTCGGCGAGCCGCCGGGCGGCCAGTTGTTCGCCGTACTTGCCGAGTGCGCCTCGTGCGTTCATGTCGGCACCACCTCCGACATCAACGGTCGCGAGACGGGCCGCACGTTGTGGATCTTGGTGTGCTACCGACGGGTTGTGGACAACTCCGTCACCCACACGGGGATCGGCGTCAGCCGCCCGGCAGCTCCAGGTCGCTCTTGTTGAGCTCCTCGATATTCACGTCCTTGAACGTGAGCACCCGTACCTGCTTGACGAAGCGGGCCGGTCTATACATGTCCCACACCCAGGCGTCCGCCATGGAGACCTCGAAGAACACCTCACCCTGCACTGAGTGCACCTGCATCTCGTAGTCGTTCGTGAGGTAGAAGCGCCGCTCGGTCTCGATCACGTATTTGAACAGACCGACGACATCTCGGTACTCCCGGTAGAGCTTCAGCTCCATCTCGGTCTCGTACTTCTCGAGGTCCTCGGCGCTCATGGCATGTTCCCCTTCAGCCGTGCGTCCCCCTATTGTGCGCCAGTCCCGGAGGCCTCTACACGATTTCCGTGTCCAGGGTTTCGGGCCGTTGCGGAGGACCCTCGTCGAGCAGCTTGCGCAGCAGCTCGGCGAGCCTGGTCGGATACACCGTCTCATGCGCCCGGGCCAGTTCCGGGCAGGTCCACCAACGCGCTTCGGCGACGCTGCGCCGCTCCAGGTCGGTCAGGGCCGTCGCCCGGACCGCCGTCTGGGACGTACGCCCCAGGTAGTACCACTCGTCCTGGTCCCAGCGCCGTCCGGCGAACGGGAAGGAGCACACGCGCCGCCACAGCACCGGGCCGAGCTCGACGTCCGTGATGCCGGTCTCCTCGGCCAGTTCCCGCAGCGCGGCCTGTTCGCGCGTCTCGTCGCCCTCCAGGCCGCCGCCCGGCGTGAACCACCAGTCGTCCGCCCGGTCGCCCGGTTCATGGCCGTGCAGCAGCAGGATCCGGTCCCGCTCGTCGAGGAGCACGACACGGGCCACCTTCCGCAGCGGCCGCCCGGCCACCGCGTCCTCAGCCGACACCGGCGGTCTCCGTGGCCCCGCTGCGGTCCCGCCCGCCCCGGCGCACCAGACCGGCGACGGGCCCGTACGCGGCCCCGCCGAGCACCAGCGCGGCACCGGCCACGACCGCCCCCACGAGGAGCCGCAGCGGGCCGGGCTCGGACGTGCCGCCCGGCAGGGCGTCGAAGCCGGTGGGGCGGTCGAGCATGCCGTCCAGCGGCCAGGCGACGGCGTCCACGCGGCCCTTCACGGCGCTGCGGGGCACGGAGCCGTTGCCGGCCTCGTCCAGGTGGGCGGTGGAGTCCAGGGAGCCGTTGCGCTCGTCGCCGAGCAGGAAGAGGCGCCCCTTGGGGACGGTGGTGGACGGTATGGCGCTGTCCATGCCCCGGGAGAGATACGGTTCTGCGATCTGCTTGCCGTTGACGGTCAGCTTGCCGTCCGTGCAGCAGGCGACCTTGTCGCCGCCGATGCCGACGACCCGCTTGACCATGGGCAGGTTGCCCCAGGACTTCTGCCGGAAGACGACGACGTCACCACGGCGCACGTCGTCCCCGTCGATCCGCTGGGCGAGCACCCGGTCGCCCGCGCCGATGGTCGGCGTCATGGAGCCGGTGGGCACGGTGTACGGCTGGTAGAGGACGGCGCCCCAGACGAAGCCGCCGAGGAAGAGGACACAGCCGAGGGCCACGGCGACCCCCGACAGCACGCTGCCGAGCCGTCCGTGGCCCTCGTCCGTACGACGTGTCCTGCTGCTCATCCCAAGTGCTCCCCCGGCTCGGCGACGACCCCGCCGCCCCGCTCCGGCGGCGTACCGGCGTACGGGGCCGACGGGCGCTGACGGGACCGGACCACGGAAGATCGGCGATCTGGGACGGCAGACTACCCGGCGGTACCCCCGCCAGAAACCCTGGTGCCGCCGGGGATCAGGCGGAGCGGGCCGTGCGGCGGCGGCGCCACAGCACGAGCGGCACGGCGCCCGCGAGGCCGAGGGCGGCGGGTGCCGCGCTCATCGCCTGGCTGATGCCGGGCTGGTCGAAGGTGTCCGGGACCGGCAGCGTTCCCCAGCGGGTGGGGGGCCAGGCGATGACGAAGGCGCGGCCGACCACGTTGTCGACGGGGACGGCGCCGCCGCCCGGCTGGTTCTGGTGGTAGCGGGAGTCCAGCGAGTTCTGCCGGTGGTCACCCATGACCCAGATTTTGCCCTTGGGCACCGTGATCTTGAACTGACCGCCCTGGTCGTCGTCGGTGCAGGGGGTGTTGCCGGGGTAGACGTACGGCTCGTTCAACGCCTTGCCGTTGACCTTCAGGGGGCCGGTGCCCTTGCACTCCACGGTGTCGCCGCCGACACCGATGACGCGCTTGATGAGGTCCTTCTCGTCGGCGGACGGCATCAGGCCGATCCAGCCGAGGACCCGCTGCACGGCGTTCGGGTCGGGCGTGGGCTCGCCGTCCAGCCAGTGGCCGGGGTCCTTGAAGACGACGACCTCGCCGCGCTCGGGCTCGGAGCCGAACCACGGCGTCAGCTTGTCGACCAGGACCCGGTCGCCCTGCTGAAGCGTGTTCTGCATCGAGTCCGAGGGGATCGAGAAGGCCTGGACCAGGAAGGTCTTGATGATCAGGGCCAGGACCAGCGCGATGCCGATGAGGAGCGGCAGCTCCTTCCAGAAGGACTTGTGCTTCTTGCCCTTCGCCGGCTCGGGCGGCTTCGGCGGCTCGGCACCCTCCGCACCGGGCTGCTGCTCCGGCGTCCCGGGGGCGGCGCCGGGGGGCGGGGCGGGCGTACCGGGCTCGCCCGGCGCTCCGGCGTTCCCCGGGGCCGGGGTGTCAGGGGCGGCGTTCACGCCGCCCGCCGGTGACGCGGGCGCGGGCTCCCCGGAGTGCCGCGGCCGCTCCTCGGGCCCATCGTGTCCGGATCGTGCGCCGACCGCCACATCCCCCACATCCACTCCTCAGTCCGTGCCGCTGCCTGCCCCGTATGCGACGCAGGCCCACCACTCCCATAACGAGCGGGAGTTCCGCAGGGGTCGGGAGCCCGGTCATTCCATTGCGATCGCCGGGGGCCACCCTATGCGACGTACCTGTGGCCGCGTCCGACCCGTCGGGCGCGTCGGGCACCGACGCGTACGTATCGGGTTCCTCCAGTTTGCGCCAGTGGCCGAAGGGCCAGGCGATGACGAGCGCGCGGCCGACGACCTCGTCCTCGGAGACGGTGCCGCTGAACTTCTCCTTGCGGTGGAAGCGGGAGTCGGCGGAGTCCGCGCGGTGGTCGCCCATGACGAACAGGCGCCCCTTGGGGACCTTCACTTCGAAGGCGAAGTCGGACGGCTTGTTGCCCGGGTGCACATACGGCTCGTCGAGCGGGACGCCGTTGACGGTGACCTTGTCGTTCTTGTCACAGCACTTCACGGTGTCGCCGCCGACGCCCACGACGCGCTTGATCAGGTCGCGCTCGTCGTCGGACGGGAGGAGGCCGATGAAGGTCAGGCCCTGTTTGACCTGCTTGACCACCACGGGGTCGTCCTGCTTCTTGCCCCGCTCCTCCTCCAGCCAGTTGCCGGGGTCCTTGAAGACGACGACGTCTCCGCGCTCGGGCTTGTTGCCGAACCAGGGGGTGAGCTTGTCCACCAGGACGCGGTCCCCGATGCGGATCGTCTGCTCCATGGAGCCCGAGGGGATCACGAAGGCCTGCACCAGGAAGGTCTTCAGGACCAGCGCTATGAGCAGGGCGACGCCTATGAGGAGAGGTATCTCCTTGATCGCGGAGCGCTGTCTGCGGCGCTTGACCTTCTTGGCCAGTTTGCGCCGCTCGGCCCGGCCGGGCAGGACGGGGCCGCTGGTCGGGCGGGTGCCGGTGGGCAGGCCGGTGTCGTCCTGCTGGGGGGTCTTCGCCCGGCCGCGGCTACCCATGGGCGCCGCCGGGTGCCGGCACGCGCGCGTACACGTCGGGGCGCTTCAGCGAGGTCCAGTGGCCGAGCGGCCAGGCGATCCAGTCGGCTCTGCCGATGACGTCGTCCACGGGGATCATGCCGCCGCCCGGGGACCCCAGGTGGTCGCGGGAGTCGCTGGAGTCGCTGCGGTGGTCGCCGAGGACGAAGATCCTGCCGTCGGGCACGACGACGTCGAAGGCCACCGTGGAGGGCTTGTCCCCGGGGAAGAGGTAGGGCTCGTCGACCGGCTGGCCGTTCACCTTGATCCTCCCCCGCTTGTCGCAGCAGACCACCCGGTCACCGCCGACGCCCGCGACCCGCTTCACGTAGTCGGCGTCCCCGAAGTAGCCGCTGCCGTCGAAGACGACCGCGTCACCGCGCTGCGGCCCGGATCCGAAACGGTACGCCAACTTGTTGACGAGTATCCGGTCGCCGACCCGGAATGTGGGCTCCATGGAGCCGCTCGGGATCTCGTAGGGCTGCACCACGAAGGTGGTGACGAGCAGCAGGACGGCCACGCTGAACAGCGCGCCCAGGGTGAGGCGGCCGCCGGGCAGCCAGGCCACGAAGGACGCGAAAGCGGAGCGCGACCGCTCCTCCGTGCCCTCCGTGTCCGGTTCGCCCGCGTCGGCGGGGGTGGACTCGGGGGGTGGGGAGGAGCGGTCGCGCTCCGCGTCCTGTGCTTCGGTGTCCATCGGGGCCAGATGCTATCCGGCCCCGCTGTGGACCCGCGCCAGAGCTCAGCTCTCGCGCTTCTCCTTGATCTTCGCGGCCTTGCCGCGCAGGTCGCGCAGGTAGTACAGCTTGGCGCGACGCACGTCACCGCGGGTGAGGAGCTCGATCTTCTCGACGATCGGGGTGTGCACCGGGAAGGTGCGCTCGACGCCGACGGAGAAGGAGACCTTGCGGACCGTGAAGGTCTCGCGGACACCGGCGCCCTGGCGGCGGATGACTACGCCCTTGAACTGCTGCACACGGGAGCGGTTGCCCTCGATGACGCGGACGTGGACGTTGACGGTGTCACCCGGGCGGAAGGCCGGGATGTCGCTGCGCAGCGACGCGGAGTCGACGGAGTCGAGCAGGTGAGACATGATCGTCTGCTTCCTCGCTGATGCCACAGGTCATCAGCGGTATGTCGGGGTGAGATTCGGGGTGCTTCCGTACGCGCGGGCGTTTCCGGGGAAACTTGCGGCACGGAGGCCGCTGGACGCGTCGGGCGGGCGTCGTGTCCCCCTGTGGCAGGGGCGCACGCTGGACGCACAGCAGCTGCTTATTCTTCCACGTCCTGCGCCTTGCGCCAAAATCGGCCGCCGGGCTCGGGCTCCCAGCCCAGGATGGAGAGCATCTCCCGGTCCTTCTTGTCGAAGGCGGAGGCCTCGCAGCGCTCGATCAGGTCGGGCCGGTGGGCGGTGGTGCGGCGCAGTGCCTCGTCCCTGCGCCAGCGCGCGATCTTGCCGTGGTGGCCGCTGAGCAGGACGTCCGGGATGCCGCGGCCGCGCCACTCGGGCGGCTTGGTGTAGACGGGGCCCTCCAGGAGGTTGGCCATGGCCCCGGGGGCGAAGGAGTCGTCGCGGTGGGACTCGGCGTTGCCGAGCACGCCCGGCAGGAGCCGGGCCACGGCTTCGGTGATGACCAGGACGGCGGCCTCGCCGCCCGCGAGGACGTAGTCGCCGATGGAGACCTCGTAGACGGGCATCCGGGTCGCGTACTCGTCGATGACGCGGCGGTCGATGCCTTCGTAGCGCGCGGGCGTGAAGACCAGCCAGGGGCGCTCGGACAGCTCGACGGCGAGTTCCTGGGTGAAGGGGCGCCCGCTGGGCGTCGGGACGACCAGGGCGGGCTGCGAGCGGCCCGCCTCGTAGCCGTCGGCGAGGGCCTGGTCGAGGGCGTCGCCCCAGGGCTCGGTCTTCATGACCATGCCGGGGCCGCCGCCGTAGGGGGTGTCGTCGACCGTGTTGTGCCGGTCGTACGTCCACTGCCTGAGGTCGTGCACGTGTACGTCGAGGCTGCCGCGGGCGCGCGCCTTGCCGACGAGCGAGACGTTCAGGGGTTCCAGGTACTCGGGGAAGATCGTGACGACGTCGAGCCGCATCAGGCGTCGCCCTCGCTCCGGGCGTCCCGCACGGCCGTGGAGCCGCCCTCGGGGGCGTCCTGCGCGTCGTCCTCGGGGGCGTCCTGCGCGTCGCCCTCGGAGTCGCCCGCCGGGGCGCTCTCGGCGTCCCTGCTGGAGGCGATCACGGCGCGGTCGTCGATGAGGCCGGGCGGCGGGTCGATGACGGCCCGCTGCTCCTCCAGGTCGATCTCGGTGACGATGGACTCGACGAAGGGGATCATCACCTCGCTGCCGTCGGGCCGCTCGACGATGAAGAGGTCCTGCGAGGGCAGGTGCGAGATCTCCGTGATCCGGCCGACCTCGGTGCCGTCCGTGGTGACGACGTCGAGGTCCATCAGCTGGTGGTCGTAGAACTCGTCCTCGTCCTCGGGCAGCTCTTCCGGGTCGACCTCGGCGATGAGGAGGGTGTTGCGCAGTGCCTCGGCGCCGGTGCGGTCGCCGACGCCCGCGAAGCGCAGCAGCAGCCGGCCGCTGTGCACCCGGCCGGTCTCGATGGTCAGCGGTCCCCGGGCGGCGGGGTCGGTGGCGAGCACGGCGCCGGGGCCGAGCCGCAGCTCCGGCTCGTCGGTGCGCACCTCGACGGTGACCTCGCCCTTGATGCCGTGGGCGCGGCCGATCCGCGCGACTACGAGCTGCACTGGTGTCTCTCCTGTCCCTACCTGCGACTGGGGCCGGGGCCCGGAACGAGCTCGGGCCGGGGACGGCTCTGAAGCCCTCCCCGGCCCGAGCCGGTGCTACGTGCGGTTATCAGCGAACCTGATCCACGTCGACGAGGTCGACGCGGACACCACGGCCGCCGATGGCACCCACGACGGTGCGCAGGGCGCGTGCGGTGCGGCCGTTGCGGCCGATCACCTTGCCCAGGTCGTCCGGGTGGACCCGGACTTCGAGGACGCGCCCGCGGCGCAGGTTGCGCGAGGCGACCCGCACGTCGTCGGGGTTGTCGACGATGCCCTTCACGAGGTGCTCGAGAGCCTCCTCGAGCATGCTCAGGCCTCGGTCGACTCGGCGGACTCGGCCTTGGCCTCGTCCGCCTTCTTGTCGGCCTTCTTGGCCTTCTGGGTGATGGCCTCACCCTTGGGCTCGTCCTCGGCGCTGACGGCCTCGAAGGACGGGCGCGCGGACTTGACCTCGGGCTGCAGCAGCGGCGCCGGGGCGGGCTCGCCCTTGAACTTCTGCCAGTCGCCGGTCTTCTTCAGGATGGCGAGAACGGGCTCGGTCGGCTGGGCGCCGACGGAGAGCCAGTACGCCACGCGGTCGGCGTTGACCTCGATGCGCGACGGGTTCTGCACCGGGTGGTACAGACCGATCTCCTCGATGGCCCGGCCGTCACGGCGGGTACGGGAGTCGGCGACGACGATGCGGTAGTGAGGCGAACGGATCTTGCCCAGACGCTTCAGCTTGATCTTGACTGCCACGGGAGTGGGTTCTCCTGGTTTGACGTGGGTGGGCACAACGAGATGCCGCGTGGGGTTGCGGTACCCGAGTGGCCCGATGGACGCGTCAGCCGGAGGAGAGAGGGGTCCTGTGCGGCTGTCGAGTACAGCTAGCCATTGTGCCACACCCTGAGACGGGCGCCCCCGGCCGACCGCACCCGCCCACCGGCCCGGGACGCGCCTGCCCACCGGCCCGGGAGGGGCGCCTCCGTTCAGGAACAGCGCCCCCGGCCGCGGGCGAGGGGCACCCCAGGGCGCGGTGCCGCCCTGGGGAGAACGATCACCCCCGCGCGGGGGGTCACCCCGCGCCCACGCCCACCACTTCCGGGATGCGGAAGGGTTTCCCGCAGCCTCCGCACATGATGGGGGCCTGGGCGAGCACCGACGGCACGACGCGGACGTTGCGCCCGCAGTCGCAGACGGCCTTCACGCGCACGCCGCCCCCGGAGGAGCCGTGCCGGGCGGCCGGGCCGCGGAAGGTGCGGGTGGTGTCCGCCGTGGTCGCGGCCGTGTGCGCCTTGAGGGCGCGCTGGAGCCGGTCCATCGTCGGGCGATAGCGCTTCTTGGCCTCGGGGTTGAGCGTGACCAGGGAGAAGCCGCTGCTCGGATGCGGCTCCTCAGGATGGTCGAGGCCCATCTCCTCGGCGATCGCGAGGAATCTGCGGTTGTGGTAGCGGCCCGCGCGTGAAGTGTCGCGTACACCGCGGGCCGCGGCGATGCCGTGGACTGCTTCATGCAGCAGTCGCTCGAAGGAGAGCTCGGCGCCACAGGCGGACGACGACTCTCCGATCAGGGATTCGGGCGCGGCTAGGTCCGGCAGCTCGGGGTGGTGCCGCTGAATATCGGCCCACGCCTGTGCCAGCTCTGCGGCGAGAACAGGTGGTGTCGTGCTCACGTCGTGACAACGAGCCGAGGTGCCTCCGGGTTCCATTCCGGGGCATCTCAAATATTTTGCACTTACCCGTCAGTTGCCGTTGATGCGTCCGGACGAGGGCGGGTGCGCTGATCTGCGGAGAAGCCTCGCAGCTCACATCAAGCCGGTACGTAGCGGCGCGTACGCCCCGGCGCTCGGGTCAACTCCGCGCGCCGGGGCGCCTGTTGCGCAGGACGCAAAGCGTCGCCCAGGAGAAGCCCCCGAAGGCGCCCCGAGGGCAGCCCGACCGGAACCCCAAGTCTCAATAGGCGCGCGCTACGAGGGCGACGTTACCGGGTGTCTCATCGGCGTCCGGCACCGCCCCGTCCTCCGTGACCAGACACCGTACGGTCACACCGCGCTCGGCGAGCCGGGCCTCGCCGTCGGGGCCGAGCGCGGACCACGGAACGCGCGCCCAGCCGCCCGCCGACGCCACCTCCACGGCCTCCTCCACACCGGTCACCTCGCTCGTACGGGACTCACGGCGCTCCCGGGCCCGGGTCAGGAGCAGCTCCTGGTCCTCCTCCAGGACGGTGGGCAGCAGCGCGGCGAGGGCGTCGAGGGCCACGGGCTGCTTGCCGCCCGCGACGCGGCGCACGAGCATCGCGGTGCCGCCCGCCAGGTCGCGCGGGCCGACCTCCACCCGCACCGGCACCCCCTTGAGCTCCCAGTCGACCGCACGCCGCCCGAACGGCACGTCCGTACGGTCGTCGACCTGGACGCGCACGCCCGCCGCCGTCAGCCGCTCGCCGACCTCGCGGACCTTCGCGAGGACCGCCTCGTCGTCCTTCACGGCGAGCACGACGACCTGCACGGGCGCGAGGCGCGGCGGCACGCACAGCCCGTCGTCGTCGCCGTGCATCATCACCAGGGCACCCACCAGACGCGTCGTGGCGCCCCAGGAGGTCTGCCAGACGAGCTCCTGCGTGCCGTCCTTGGACAGGTACTGGGTCTGGAAGGCACGCGCGAAGTTCTGGCCGAGTTCGTGGCTGGTGCCGAGCTGGAGGGCCTTGCCGTCGCCCATCATCCCTTCGAGCGTGAGGGTGTTGATCGCCCCGGCGAAGCGCTCCTTGGCGGTCTTGCGGCCGAGCACGAAGTCCATCGCGAGGACGTCCCGCATGAAGGCCCCGTAGACGTCCCGGTGGATCCGGGCGGCGAAGTCCCGCGCGTCCTCGTACGTCGCGTGGGCGGTGTGCCCCTCCTGCCACAGGAACTCCGAGGTGCGCAGGAACAGCCGGGGGCGCAGCTCCCAGCGGACCACGTTGGCCCACTGGTTGATCAGCAGGGGCAGGTCGCGGTAGCTCTGCACCCACTTGGAGAAGTACTCGTTGACGATGGTCTCCGAGGTGGGCCGGACCACGACCGGCTCCTCAAGTTCCTTGCCGCCGCCGTGCGTGACCACGGCAAGCTCCGGGGCGAAGCCCTCGACGTGCTCGGCCTCCCGCGTCAGATACGACTGCGGGATGAGCAGCGGGAAGTACGCGTTCTGCGCGCCGGTTCCCTTGATGCGCGCGTCCAGGGCCTGCTGCATCCGCTCCCACAGGCCGTAGCCGTACGGTCGGATGACCATGGTGCCGCGCACCGGGCCGTTGTCGGCCAGCTCCGCCTTGCTGATCAGGTCCTGGTACCAGCGGGGGAAGTCGTCCCCGCGGGGCGTGAGTACGGGTGCCTTTGCCATGGCGCGCATGGTACGTCCGAGCCGCCTGAAGAGTCCGGAATTATCGCTCCGCAGGGGCGCACGACGGGGGCACACAAGCATTGCCTGACAACCTCTGGACGCCACGGCGGAAGCGGAGTTCCCTGGCATACGGGGGAGAGCGAACGCACGTCATGGGGGCGGACGCATCGTAAGGAATCAGCTGGACAACTCTCGGCGGATTGGGGCGCTTTCGATGACACCTACGCTCGTGCACCCTCACCTCTCGCGCGCGGGTGCACCCCCACGTGTGGACCGGTGCGCACGCGCGCGTGACTGGGCGGAGATCCAGGAGAGGATGCTGGTCCCCCTCGTGGACGCGGTGTACCGACGACTCGAAGTGGGCGCGGGCACCCGCCTGCTCGACCTGGGCTGCGGCTCCGGGCTCGCCCTGCTGATGGCGGCCTCGCGCGGCGCGACGGTGACCGGCGTCGAGCCGTCGGCGCCCGAACGGCTCGCCCTCGCCCGCGAACGCCTCATGCCCGAAGGGCCGTTCGCCGCGCACGCGGACACGCGCCTCCTCCAGGGCTCCCCCGGGGACGCCGCCGCGCCGGACGTCCCCGCGTACACCCTGGTGACCGCGTTCCAGCCGATCGGGTGCACGGCGGGCGACGCCGACGACCTGTCGGCCCTGCTCGACGTCGCGACGCCGCTGGCCGAGCGCGGCGCACCGGTGGTCCTGGTGGGCTGGGGCCCGCCGGAGCGCTGCACGACCTCGTCGGTGCTCCGGGTGGCGACGAAGCTCGCCGACCCCCTGCGCGGTGCCGCCGGCTGGCGCGCCGCCTGCCGGGACGACTTGGAGGACGTCGCGCAGCGCGCGGGCCTCAAGCCCGACGGATCGGGCCGTGTGGCCTGCCCCTTCGGCTACGCCGACATGGACAGCGCCGTCCGCGGACTCCTGTCCACGGGCCTGTTCGACGCGGCGGTCGGCGCGACGGACCAGGCGCAGGTCGACAAGGAGCTGACCGAGGCCCTCCACCCGCACCGGCGCCGCGACGGCACGATATGGATGCCGAACGTCTTCCGCTACCTCATCGCCCGGACGCCGTAGCCACCCTCTCCGTAGACATGGCCGTCATCCCCGTAGACCACGACCCGTCTCCGTAAACCACTAACAGCCTCTATAGACCACGACTCGCCTCCGTAGGCCATCACCCGTCTCCGTAGGCCACGACGCATCTCCGTAGACCACGACCCTCGCTACCGCCGTCCCCGTAGACCACGACTGGCCCGCACACCGTCGTGGCTGCCCCCCCCGCGGCCTCAGCCGTCCTTCGTGAGGCGGGTGATCCCGGCCACCCGGTAGGCGTCCGCCTCCTCCAGGGTCTCGTTCTCCAGCAGGGCCTCGGCCAGGGCGTCCAATTGGCCGCGGTGGTCCCGCAGTTGGCGGCAGGCGCTCTCGTAGCACTCGTCCACGATGCGGCGCATCTCGCCGTCGATGGCGTCGAGGGTCCCCGGAGCGGCGGCGAGGCCGTACGCCTGCTGGGCGTCGTTCGGCAGGGCCGAGAGCCGACCGACGCGCTCGCTCATGCCCCAGCGGGCGACCATCCCGCGCGCGATGTTGGTGACCTGCTCCAGGTCGTTCTCGGCACCCGTGGTGATGACCCCGTAGACGACGTGTTCGGCCGCCATGCCGCCGAGCGCGCCGATGATGCGGCCGCGCAGATACTCCTCCGTGTACGCGTACTTGTCGGAGTCCGGCGTGGAGAGCGTGACGCCGAGGGCACGGCCGCGCGGCACGATGGTGATCTTGCGGACGGGGTCGGCGCCCGGCTGCAACATGCCGAGCAGGGCGTGCCCGCTCTCGTGGTACGCCGTGCGGCGCCGCTCCTCGTCCGGCATGACCAGCGGCCGCTCGGCGCCCAGCTGGACCTTCTCCAAGGCCTCGGAGAGGTCGGACTGGGTGACGGCGGACTGCTTGCGCTTCACCGCGAGGAGAGCCGCTTCGTTGGCGAGGTTCGCCAGGTCCGCGCCGGTCATCCCCGGCGTGGTGCGCGCCACCTGGGCCAGGTCGACACCGTCCGCCAGCGGGATCGCCCGCGTATGGATCTTGAGGATGGCCTCGCGGCCGCCCCGGTCGGGCGGCGAGACGTTCACGATCCGGTCGAAGCGGCCGGGACGGGTCAGCGCCGGGTCGAGGATGTCGGCCCGGTTCGTGGCCGCGATGACGATGACGCCCTCCGAGCCGGAGAAGCCGTCCATCTCGGTCAGGATCTGGTTGAGCGTCTGCTCGCGCTCGTCGTGGCCGCCCATGCCGCTGCCGCCGCCGCGCGCCCGCCCGATGGTGTCGATCTCGTCGATGAAGATGATCGCGGGCGCGACCTTGCGGGCCTCCGCGAACAGCTCCCGCACCCGCGAGGCGCCGACGCCCACGATCATCTCGATGAACTCGGAGGCCGACGCCGAGAAGAACGGCACCCCCGCCTCCCCCGCCACCGCCCGCGCGAGCAGCGTCTTGCCCGTGCCCGGCGGACCGGCGAGCAGCACGCCGCCGGGCATCCGGGCGCCCATCTTCCGGTACGCGTCGGGGTTGCGCAGGAAGTCGACGACGTCGTTCAGCTCGCCCTCGACCTCGTCGATGCCCGCGACGTCCTCGAACGTGGTGCGCTTCTTGCCCGGCTCCAGCTCCACCGGCTTCGGCGGCTGCTTGCGCCCGAGCATCCCGCCCGCACCGCCCATGCCGGACGCCATCCGCCGCGCGATGAAGATCCACAGCACCACCAGGAGCAGCATCGGCGCCAGCGAGATCAGCAGGTTCGACAGGAAGCTGCGCTCCTGCACCACCGGCTCGGCCGTGACCGTGACCTTGTTCTTGGTCAGGTCCTGCCACAGCTCGTCGTCCGCGAACGCGGGCCGCTGGGTCGTGAACTTCGTGTACGTCCCGTCGCCGTCCGGGTCCTTCTGCTCCTTCTTGAGCTGCCCCTGGATCGCGTCGCCCTTGGAGTAGATCTTCGACACGTTGCCGTCGTCGACCTGCTTGCTGAACTCGGTGTACGAGATGGTCGGCTCGTCGCCGTCGTTGAAGAAGGAGAGGACGAGGTTGGCGATCAGGTACACGATCAGGGCCGTGAGGATGAGCCCGCCCCAGCCGCCCGGCATCTTCCGCTTGGGCGGCGGTGCGGGCGGCGGCTCCGGAGCGCCCTCGGAGCGCCAGGGCTGCTCGGGCTTCTGGCGCGGCGGCACAGGGTTGCTCATAAGCGGACGTTACGTCACAAAAACCCGCCCGGCACCTGCGCGGACGGCCTCGCATCCCCCGCCGGACGCGCCTGGGGCGCCCCTCCTCACGAAGGGGCGCCCCAGCGCACTCACACGACGATCCGGGCTCAGCCCATGAACTTCTTGAACTCGTCCGGCAGCTCGAAGTCCTTGCCGCCCTGCCCGGCCGGCAGGCCGAACGCGCCGCCCGCGGCGGCTTCCCCGGCCGCGGCACGCCGCGCGGCGGCCTCGTCCTCCTGCTGCTTGCGCTTCATCGGGTTGCCCGAGCGCTGCTTGCCCTTGGCCTGCTTCTGCTTCTTCTTCTGCCGACCGGGGCCGCCGCCCATGCCCGGCATCCCGGGCATCCCCGGCATGCCGCCGCCCTGAGCCATGCGGGACATCATCTTGCGGGCCTCGAAGAACCGCTCGACCAGGCCCTTCACCGCGCTGACCTCGACGCCGGAGCCCTTGGCGATACGGGCGCGGCGCGAGCCGTTGATGATCGTCGGGTCCTGGCGCTCGCCCGGCGTCATCGACTTGATGATCGCGGCCGTGCGGTCGACGTCCCGCTCGTCCAGGTTGTTGATCTGGTCCTTGATCTGGCCCATGCCGGGCAGCATGCCGAGGAGCTTGGAGATCGACCCCATCTTCCTGACCTGCTCCATCTGCGCCAGGAAGTCATCGAGCGTGAAGTCCTGGCCCTTCTTGGAGGCCAGCTTCGAGGCCATCTTCTCGGCCTCTTGCTGCGAGAAGGTCTGCTCGGCCTTCTCGATCAGCGTGAGCATGTCGCCCATGCCGAGGATGCGGGACGCCATGCGGTCCGGGTGGAACGCGTCGAAGTCGTCCAGCTTCTCGCCGTTCGACGCGAACATGATCTGGCGGCCGGTGACGTGCGCGATCGACAGGGCCGCACCACCACGGGCGTCGCCGTCGAGCTTGGAGAGCACCACGCCGTCGAAGCCGACGCCGTCGCGGAAGGCCTCGGCCGTGTTGACCGCGTCCTGACCGATCATGGCGTCGACGACGAACAGGACCTCGTCCGGGCTGACCGCGTCGCGGATGTCCGCGGCCTGCTGCATCAGCTCCTGGTCGATGCCGAGGCGGCCGGCGGTGTCGACGATGACGACGTCGTACTGCTTGGTCCGCGCGTACTCGATGGAGTCCTTGGCGACCTGCACCGGGTCGCCCACGCCGTTGCCCGGCTGGGGGGCGTACACGCCGACGCCCGCGCGTTCGGCGACGACGCTCAGCTGGTTCACGGCGTTCGGGCGCTGGAGGTCACAGGCCACGAGCAGCGGCGAGTGGCCCTGCGACTTCAGCCAGCTGCCGAGCTTTCCGGCGAGCGTGGTCTTACCGGCACCCTGGAGACCGGCGAGCATGATGACCGTCGGCGGCTGCTTGGCGAAGCGCAGGCGGCGGGTCTCGCCGCCGAGGATCGCGACCAGTTCCTCGTTGACGATCTTGATGACCTGCTGGGCGGGGTTCAGGGCCTGCGAGACCTCCGCCCCGACCGCGCGCTCCTTGACCTGCTTGATGAAGGCACGGACGACGGGCAGCGCCACGTCGGCTTCCAGCAGGGCGATACGGATCTCGCGCGCCGTGACGTCGATGTCCGCCTCGGACAGCCTGCCCTTGCCCCGGAGGGTTTTGAAGGTGGCTGCGAGGCGATCGGAGAGAGTATCGAACACGGCGGAGTCGGTCCTCAGGGTCGGCGATGGTAAGCGTTGCACCCCAGGGTATCGGGCCCGGCAAGCCAAGCGTCCCTGCCTGCCGTCACCCGACGGGCGAAGTGCCGTCAGGCGACGGACGGAGGCGGAGCCCGGCACGGCGACAGGGCTCCTTCAGCCCCACAGGGCTCCCCCAACCTCGCAGAGCCCCTCAGCTACGTAGGACTCCCCCAACCCCACTGAGCCCCTCAGCCCCGCAGCGCCCCCTCCACCCCCCGCGCCACCTCGACCGCCCGCTCCTCCGCAAGCGGCCCCCCGTCGGCCCCGGTCACGTAGAACGCGTCCACCGCGTTCGACCCGAGCGTCGACACGTGCGCGCTGCGCACCCGCACCCCGGCCGCCTCCAGCGCGAGCCCGATCCGGTGCAGCAAGCCAGGCGCGTCCTGGGCCCTGACCTCGATGACGGTGGCGCGCCGCGAGCCCGCCGACGCGACGGTGACGTGCGGCGGCGGGGCGAGCACCCCGCGCCGCCGGGGGTAGGCGGCGTCCCGTTCGGCGAGGCGCCCCGCGATGTCCAGGGAGCCGTCGAGGGCCCGTACGAGATCGGCGCGGAGCCGGGTGGCCTGCGGTAGGGAGCCGTACTCGGCGGCCACCCGCCAGTCGAGCAGCAGCACCGAGCCCCCGACCTCCGCGGGCAGTTCCAGGACGCGCAGCTCGGCCGTGCGGACGGTCAGGCGGTGGGTGGCGAGCACCCCGGCGGCGGCCGCGAGGATCCCGGGCCGCTCCGGCAGGGCGATGAGCAGCTCGACGCCGAGGCCTTCGGCGGGCCCGTCCGGGTCCGGCTCGGCCCGGGAGCGCAGCGACAGGACGGGCCCGCCGGTGCGGAACGCCTCCAGGGCGAGCCGCTCCTGCTCGGCCGACGTGGGCGGCTCGGCGCTTTCGAGCGGCTCGTTCCCGGCCAGGACCGCGTCGACGCGGCGGACGAGGTCCGCGACCAGGGAGCCGCGCCAGGAGGACCAGGCGGCGGGGCCGGTGGCCAGCGCGTCGGCCTCGGTGAGCGCGTGCAGCAGCTCCAGGGTGCCCCGGGTGCCGACGGCCTCGGCCACCGTCTTCACGGTGGCGGGGTCGTCGAGGTCGCGCCGGGTCGCGGTCTCGACGAGCAGCAGGTGGTGGCGGACGAGACGGGCGAGCACGGCGGCGTCGCCCTCCTCGAAGCCGATCCGGGTCGCCACGTCACGGGCGATGATCTCCCCGGCGACGGCGTGGTCGCCGGGCCAGCCCTTGCCGATGTCGTGCAGGAGCCCGGCCATGAGCAGCAGGTCGGGCCGCCCGACGCGGCGGGTGAGCGCGGAGGCCCGTACGGCGGTCTCGACGAGGTGGCGGTCCACGGTCCAGGTGTGCACGGCGTTGCGCTGCGGCCTGCACCGCACCCGCTCCCAGTCCGGCAGGAGCCGGGTGATCAGGCCTTCCGCCTCCAGGGCCTCCCAGACCTGGACGGTGGGCCGTCCGGCGCCGAGCAGGGTGACCAGCTGTTCGCGGGCTTCCGCGGGCCAGGGCGTCGGCAGCGGCCCGGCGGTGGCGGCGAGGCGGCGCACGGCGTGCAGGGAGAGCGGCAGGCCCGCCTGGGCGGCGGCCGCGGCGGCGCGCAGCGGGAGCACGGGGTCGCGCTCGGGGCGCGCGGCCCGGGCGAGGACGACCTCGCCGTCCTGCTCCACGACGCCCTCGGCGAGCGGCGAGCGCTCGGCCGCGGTGGTCCTCGCGCCGCCGAGCAGGCCGCGAAGGCGCGGCCGGGCGGCGCGTGCCCTCAGGACGCGGGAGACCTCGCGCCAGGTGACGTCGCCCGCGTAGGCGATGGTGCGGGCGGCCTCGTAGACCTGGCGCAGCAGCGTGTCGGCGTCCAGGAGGCCCAGTTCGGCGGCGACCTGGTCCTGCTCCTGGAGGGCGAGCCGGTCGGTGGCGCGGCCGGTGGTCAGATGCAGTGCGTCGCGTACGTCGAGCAGGGTGCGGCGCGCCTCGGCGAGGCCTTCGCGGGGCGCGTCGGCGAGCCAGGACGCGGCGACGGCGCGCAGGGCGGTGGTGTCCCTCAGGCCGCCGCGCGCCTCCTTCAGGTCGGGTTCGAGGAGGTGGCTCAACTCGCCCTGGCGTTCGGCCCGTTCCTCGCACAGCTCGCGCAGCTCGGGGAGCCGTTCGGGCGCCTGGTTGCGCCAGTCGGCGAGGACCGTGGCGCGCAGGGCCGTGGTGAGGCCGAGGTCCCCCGCGACGTGCCGGGCGTCGAGGAGGCCGAGCTGGACCTTGAGGTCGTCGGCGGCCGTCCTGCGCGCCTCGGCGGGGGTGCGGACGGAGTGGTCGAGGGAGAGCCCGAGGTCCCAGACCGGGTACCAGATGCGGTCGGCGAGGGCCGCGAGGGCGCCGGGCTCGGCGCTGCCGTCGTGCAGGAGCAGCAGGTCGAGGTCGCTGCGCGGGGACAGCTCGCCGCGGCCGTAGCCGCCGACGGCGACGAGGGCCGCCGCGCGCGGCGCCGCGAGGTCGGCGGTGCCCGCGGCGAGTAGGCCGCCGAGCCAGCCGTCGGTCAGCTCGGCGAGGGCCGAACGGCGCGGCGGCCCGGACCGCGCCTCCTGGTGCAGGAGGCGCAGCCGGGCCGCCGCGTAGCCGCTGGGTCCGGGGTCTTCGGTCTCGGTTCGTACGTCCACACTCGTCACCCGGCGGCTCCTGTTCTCCACGGTGTCCAGGGCGGTTACGGCACGGTGTCCACGGCGCCCCCGACGCGGCGCCGTGGGGGGGTTACAGCGCGTCGGGGCCGCGTTCGCCGGTCCGGACGCGGACGGCGGTCTCGACGGGCAGCGTCCACACCTTGCCGTCGCCGATCTTGCCGGTGCGGGCGGCCTTCACGATGACGTCGACGAGCTGCTCGGCGTCGCCGTCCTCGACGAGGACCTCGATGCGGATCTTGGGGACGAGGTCGACGGTGTACTCCGCGCCGCGGTAGACCTCGGTGTGCCCGCGCTGGCGTCCGTAGCCGCTGGCCTCGGTGACGGTCAGGCCCTGGACGCCGAAGGCCTGGAGGGCTTCCTTGATCTCGTCGAGCCGGTGCGGCTTGACCACCGCGGTGATGAGCTTCATGCGTCCACCTTCTTGTTCTTCGGCTCCGTCGCGGAGGCGGCGGTCTGCGCCACCGGGCCCGGCACGGCGGCCGCGGTGCGGGGCGCCGTGCCGCCGCCCGCGCCGCTGAAGTCGTATGCCGTCTCGGCGTGCTGGACCTGGTCGATGCCGCCGACCTCCTCGTCCTCGCTGACGCGCATGCCGATCGTCTTGTCGATGAGGAGGGCGAGCACGGCGGAGGCGAGGAAGGAGTACGCGAGGACGGCGCCGACCCCCGCGGCCTGCTTGCCGAGCTGGTCGAGGTTACCGCCGTAGAAGAGGCCCTTGGCGTCGGACTGGCCGCCGCCGGTGGCGAAGAGGCCGACGAGGAGGGAGCCCGTGATGCCGCCGACGAGGTGGACGCCGACGACGTCGAGGGAGTCGTCGTAGCCGAACCTGAACTTCAGGCCGACGGCCATGGCGCACAGGAGTCCGGCGACGGCGCCGATGGCGACGGCGCCGAGCGGGGAGCAGGAACCGCCGGAAGGAGTGATGGCGACGAGGCCCGCGACGGCGCCGGAGGCGGCGCCGAGCGTGGTGAACGCGCCGTGCCGCAGCTTCTCGTAGACGAGCCAGGCGAGCATGGCGGCGGCGGTGGCGACCTGGGTGTTGAGGAACATCAGGGCGCCGACGCCGTCGTCGTTGCCGAGCCAGGACCCGGCGTTGAAGCCGAACCAGCCGAACCACAGCAGGCCGGCGCCGAGCATCACGAGCGGCAGGCTGTGCGGGCGCATGGGGTCCTTCTTGAAGCCGACGCGCTTGCCGATGACGAGGATGACGCCGAGGGCCGCGGCACCCGCGTTGATGTGCACGGCGGTGCCGCCCGCGAAGTCGATCACGCCGAGCTCGAAGGCCCAGCCGCCGGTGCCCCACACCCAGTGGGCGACGGGGAAGTACACGATCGTGGCCCACAGCGTGACGAACAGGGCCCAGGCGGTGAACTTCACGCGGTCCGCGAGGGCGCCGCTGATCAGGGCGGGCGTGATGATCGCGAACATGAGCTGGAAGACCGCGAAGACGTAGACGGGGACGGTGTAGCCGTCCCAGAGCTCGGTGAGGCCGATGCCGCCGAGCCCGACGTAGTCGGAGTTCCAGGCGATGAGGCTGCCGTGGTCGGTGCCGAAGGCGAGGGAGAAGCCGTAGAGCACCCACAGGAGGGTGACGATCCCCAGGCTGATGAAGCTCATCATCAGCATGTTCAGGGTGCTCTTGACGCGGACCATGCCTCCGTAGAAGAAGGCGAGACCCGGCGTCATGAGCATCACCAGGGCGGAGCAGATGAGCATGAACCCGGTGTTGGCGGCAGACAGCTCCGGGGCGTCTGCGGCAAGCCGGATGCCTGGGGGCATCGCAGTCTCCTCGTCGTCGGATGCGGCCCGTGCGGTCCGGCCTCTGCGGTGCGAGGACGGTGGACCGGTTATGCGGCACGAGGTTGGCGCAGCGCGGTTTCGGCCAGTGCCGCTCGATGTTTCACGGCAGTGACGAAGAGGTCGGGCGTGTTACGCGTGAATGAACTGCACGCCGGAATCGGGGGACGGAACGTATCCTCCCAAAACCCCGGCCATCGAACCCCGGCCATCAGGGGAGCAACCCCCACGGCGAGCGCCCTGGTCCGCGAGAGCGGCGCCGGTTCGGGCGCGAAAGCAGCCCGGCCGCGGCGCCATCCGGATGACCTGGCATGGGGGAGCCGAGTCGGGCTGTTCGGGATGGGCTGCCGCGACCGGAGTCCTGGGGCGTCGGGCCGGAGGCCCTGGAGGGTCGGCGGGACCTCGGACCGTCAGACGGCCTCCGCGGTTTCCGGCATCTCCTGGGCGAGCTGCTCGGTGAAGTGGACGACCTCCGGGACGTCGCCGAAGTCCCGCACGGCGTTGGCGACGGTCTTGCGCAGCCGGGTGTTGACCCGCTCGGAGCGCACCTTCTTGGCGATGTCCAGCGTGTCCCTGGCGAGGAGCATGCTCTGCTCGGGCTCCTTCTGGAGCAGGTGGACGGTGGCCATGCCGATCAGGTTCAGCGCGTACGACCGCTGGTGTTCGGGGTCCTTGCCGAAGAGCTCGACGGCGCGCTCCATGACGGGCTCGGAGAGGGAGGCGTAGGTGGGGCTGCGGCCCGCGACGTAGGCGAGGTCGCGGAAGGAGTGGGCGTTCTCGCCGTTGAGCTCGGCTTCGGAGAAGAAGCGGATCCAGTCCGGCTCGGGCTCGTCCCAGTCGTCCGCGTCGGTGAAGGTGTCCTCGGCCATGCGCACCGCCCGTTTGCAGCGGCCCGGTTGGCCCATTCCGGCGTAGGCGCGGGCCTCCATCGCATACAGCATCGCCTGGGTGCGCGGGCTCGCGCAGTCGCGGCTGCCGTACTGGGCGAGGTGGATGAGCTCCAGGGCGTCGTCGGGGCGGCCGAGGTGGATCATCTGGCGGCTCATGCTGGAGAGGATGTACGAGCCGAGGGGCTTCTCGCCCGCTTCCTTGGCGGCGTGCAGGGCGAGGACGAAGTACTTCTGGGCGGTCGGCTGGAGCCCCACGTCGTAGCTCATCCAGCCCGCGAGCTCGGCCAGTTCGCCGGCGACCTTGAACAGGCGCTTGGCGGTGGACTCGGGCTGGGGCTCCTGGAGCAGGTCGGTCACCTCGTGCAGCTGGCCGACGACGGCTTTGCGGCGCAGGCCGCCGCCGCACTGGGCGTCCCACTGGCGGAACATCACCGTGGTGGACTCCAGGAGGTCCATCTCCGGCTTGGAGAGGCGGCCGGGGCGCCTGCCGGGGTACTGCTGGGGCTCGGGCTCGGCCACCACCTGGGCGGTGGAGGGGCCCGGCACCAGCCAGCGCTGCATGGGCTCGATCAGGGCGGGGCCCGCGGACAGGGCGAGCGAGGTGCCGAGGAAGCCACGCCGGGCGAGCATCAGGTCGCTGCGGCTGAACTCGCTGATGAGCGCGACCGTCTGCGGCCCGGTCCAGGGCAGGTCGACGCCGGAGACGGAGGGCGACTGGTGGGCGGCGCGCAGGCCGAGGTCCTCGACGGCGACGACGCAGCCGAAGCGCTCCGAGAACAGCTCGGAGAGGATGCGCGGAATGGGCTCGCGCGGATTCTCCCCGTCCAGCCAGCGCCGGACGCGGGAGGTGTCCGTGGAGATGTGATGAGCACCCAACTGCCTGGCTCTGCGGTTCACTTGGCGCGCCAGCTCGCCCTTCGACCAGCCGCTGCGCACGAACCAGGAGCTGAGCATCTCGTTCGGGCGCTTCTCGGCGTTCGCACCGCCACCGCTACTGCCGCCCACTGGAACGCCCCCATCCCTCAAGACACTTGTACGCGGTCCTCGGTCAAGCCCTAACAGAATGCCGTGTGCCGCGGCCGCCCGTCCGGAGAATGTCACCCATCGAACGGGAAGCCGACTTGCCTCCGGCATACCCGCGGGCGCGCACCGCTCCCGACTCCATGTACTGAAAGTAATCCTACGATCACCCCTCCGGCGAGGGCGATCCCGGAAACGCCACCATTCGCCACCCCTTCGAATGAACTCCCGGACCGCCGCACGCGATTCACTTGACACAGAACAACCGAGAGTCGGCGGAACGGAGCACACAGGGGCGCGGACCGCGGGGCACACCACCCCCGAATCCCCCGAGCGCCGCGAGCACGTGGCGGCGGAAGTCGGCGAAAGTCAGCGAAAGTCGGCTTGAGACGTCCAAACAGCGACGCCGGGCGCCACTCAAGACGGCTCAACACAGCTTAAGACAGAGAGTCACGATCCGATTCCGTCACGTAACCACGGCGCACTCGACCCGTTGGAGGGGGCATGGGCTTCACGATCGGCGGCATCCGGGGGACCAAAGAGCCCCGTTCCGGTGACCGCGGAACAAAGGATTCGGGACTCCCGGAGGCGAAGGACACGGGCGGGACGGCCCGGGGCACGGGCGACCGTGAGCCCGGCCGCGCGAAGGAGCCCAAGGAGCCGCGCGCCACGTCGCGGCGGCGGGGGCGCGCCGCGTCCGACTGCACGGCGGTGGCGGAGTACACGGGCCTGTGGGGCTGGGCCGTGGTGCCCGGGGCGCGCGCCCAGGACGGCCGCTGCTCCTGCGGCGCCGCCGGGTGTCCGGCCCCCGGCGCACACCCCCTCGACTTCGCGCCGGAGGTCCCTGCGGGCGCCACCCTCGACGAAGTGACCGACGCCTGGGGGCAGTTCCCCGGGGCGGCCGTGATGCTGCCGGTCGGCCGGGCGTTCGACGTCATCGAGGTCGCGGAGACCGCCGGGCGCCGGGCCCTGGTGCGCCTGGAGCGGATGGGCCTGCCGCTCGGCCCGGTGGCGGCCACGCCCGACGGCCGCACGCACTTCCTGGTCGCGCCCGGCGCCGCCGCCGAACTCCCCCAGCTGCTCTACCGCATGGGCTGGGACGACGCGGCCCTTGACCTGCACGGCATCGGCCCCGGCAACCACATCACCGCGCCGCCCTCCGACCGCGGCGGGCTCGGCCCGGTGCGCTGGCTGCGCGCCCCCGACCCGGACTCGGCGACGAGCCCCCCGCACGCCCGCCTCGTGCTCGGCACGCTGGCGTACGTGGCCCACCGCTCACCGGCGTAACACCCCGCACGCGCGCGGGGGCGCACTCCCCGCGCGTCGGCCACCCCATACGGAAGGGCCCCGCCCCGGCTGCACCCCGGGGTGGGGCCCTTCTCCTTGATCCGCGCGGCTGAGCGGCCACGGTGTAGGCCGCCGCGGCACGGCAGCGCCCCGAAGGGGCGCGGGGCTGTGCCGATATGTGGCTCCGCCACGCGGGCGCGACCAGCCACCGGCGGCCCGCAGGTTCGGCACCGCGCTTCCCGCGAAGCGCCTAGTCGCCGATAAGGGCATCGACGAAGGCCTCGGGCTCGAAGGGCGCGAGGTCGTCGGCGCCCTCGCCCAGGCCCACCAGCTTGACCGGCACGCCCAGCTCGCGCTGGACGGCGACGACGATGCCGCCCTTGGCGGTGCCGTCGAGCTTGGTGAGGACGATGCCGGTGATGTCGACGACCTCGGCGAAGACCCGGGCCTGGACCAGGCCGTTCTGGCCGGTGGTGGCGTCCAGGACGAGCAGCACCTCGTCGAGCGGGGCGTGCTTCTCGACGACGCGCTTGACCTTGCCGAGCTCGTCCATCAGGCCGGTCTTGGTGTGCAGACGGCCCGCGGTGTCGATGAGCACGACGTCGGCGCCCTCGGTGATGCCTTCCTTGACGGCGTCGAAGGCGATGGAGGCCGGGTCGCCGCCCTCGGGTCCGCGCACGGTGCGGGCGCCGACGCGGTCGCCCCAGGTCTGGAGCTGGTCGGCGGCGGCGGCGCGGAAGGTGTCGGCGGCGCCGAGGACGACCGAGCGGCCGTCGGCGACGAGGACGCGGGCGAGCTTGCCGGTGGTGGTGGTCTTGCCGGTGCCGTTCACCCCGACGACCATCACGATGCCCGGGGTCTCCAGGCCGGACTCGGTCTTCACGGCGCGGTCGAAGTCCGTGCCGACGAGTTGCAGGAGCTCCTCGCGCAGCAGGGTGCGCAGCTCCTGCGGGGTGCGGGTGCCGAGCACCTTCACGCGCTCGCGCAGCCGCTCGACGAGCTCCTGGGTGGGGGCGACGCCGACGTCGGCGGTGAGGAGCGTGTCCTCGATCTCCTCCCAGGTGTCCTCGTCGAGGTGCTCGCGGGAGAGCAGGGTCAGCAGGCCCTTGCCGAGCGCGTTCTGCGAGCGGGACAGGCGGGCGCGCAGCCGCACCAGGCGGCCCGCGGTGGGCTCCGGGGTCTCGAACTCCGGGGCTTCGGGGGCCTCGGGAGCCGGGGGCTCCTCGACCACGACGGGGGCGGACGCCGACGGCTCGGCGACCGGCAGGTCCACCTCCTCGATGGTGCGGCGCGGCTCGTCGCGCGGCGTCTCGGCCTCGTCGCCGACGTGCGGCTCGGCGGGGGGTGCGGTGATGGTGGGCGTGCTCGACGGGGCCTGGGACGGCGGCAGCTGCTTCTTCTTGCGGCTGCCGACGACGAGCCCGCCGATCGCGCCGACCACGACCACGGCGATGACTACAGCGAGGATGACGATTTCCATAACCCACCCAGTATCAGTCATGGCCCGCCAACGGGCCCCCCTTGTGGGTTCCTCCAAAAGACATAGGCCACTAGCCGGGATTACTCGGACTAAAGTACGATGGAAGAGGCTGCGTCAACGCGCGTAGAGTCCCATCCGAAGAAAACCCCCACCGGCTGCGACAACGTCGACGCAGACCGAGCGAGAGGCACGGAACTCCCCCTCATGAGCACCACCGCCGAAACCGCCGAACACGAAGGCGCCCTGGAGACCAGGGGTCTGGAGCCGGTCCCCGACTCCGAACGCCACGGCAGGACCCGCGAGCTGTTCCCCACCTGGGTCGCCGCCAACATCAGCGTGCTGCTGCTCACCATGGGCGCGGGCCTCATCGTCTCGAACAAGCTGAACTTCTGGCAGGTCCTGGTCGTCGCCCTCGTCTCGCCCGTCCTGAGCTACGGCCTGGTGGGCCTGGTCTCCATCGCGGGCAAGCGCGGCGGCTCCCCGGGCATGACGCTCTCGCGCGCGGTCTTCGGCCAGCGCGGCAACCTCTTCCCCGGCGCGCTGATCTGGGTCGCCCGGTGGGGCTGGGAGACGATCAACGCGGTCACGGGCGCGTACGCGATCCTCACCGTGCTCGACATCTGCTTCGGCGTGCAGGCGAACACGGCCCTGAAGGTCATCACGCTGCTCGCCTTCGTCGCCGCCACGTTCCTCATCTCGGGCCTCGGCCGCAAGGTCCTGCACGTGTGCAGCCAGTGGTCGACGTACCTCTTCGGCGCGTTCAGCGTCCTGGTGCTCGTCTACCTCCTGAAGAACACCGACTGGTCGCAGGTCTTCGACAAGCCCGCGGGCTCCACCGCGATGATGATCGCGGGCATCGGCACCATCGCCGCGGGCGGCATCAGCTGGGTCCCCACCGGCCCGGACTTCACCCGCTACCTGCCGCGCACGGCGCCGAGCAAGCCGCTGGTCGGCCACGCCGTCGGCGGTGCCGCGATCGTCGTCGTGCCGATGGTCCTGATGGGCGCCGTCATGGCCGTCTCCACGCCGAGCCTGTCCTCCGCGCAGGACCCGGTCGCCTTCCTCGGCGACCTGCTGCCGACGTGGATCGCCGTGCCGTACCTGATCATGGCCCTGATCGGCATGCTCCTGATCAACTCGATGTCGATGTACTCGGCGGGCTTCACCGCGATGACCCTCGGCATCAAGGTCCCGCGCGCGTGGGCGGTCAGCGTGAACGCGATCATCAGCCTGATCTTCGGCTACCTCCTGATGAACGTGGCGACGAGCTTCATGGGCTCGTTCATCTCCTTCCTGACGCTGCTCGCCGTCGCCTTCTCCGCCTGGATCGGCGTCTTCTGCATCGACATGCTGCGCCGCAGGACGTACGACGGCGAAGGCCTGATGGACACCACGCGCACCAGCGTCTACTGGTACAAGGCGGGCTTCGCCTGGCAGGCGATGACCTCCTGGGCCGTCGCGCTCGTCGTGGGCCTGCTCTTCACCAAGGTCGACTGGTTCAGCGGCCCGCTCGCCACGTCCTGGATCGGCCGCAACGGCCTGGGCTGGCTCGTGACGATCCTGGTCGCCGGGGCGCTGTACGCGCTCCTGCCGCGCCGGCCGCTCCCCGAGCGCGACGCGAAGGCCCCGGCCGCCGCGGCCGAGCCGGTCTCCGCCAAGGCGTGAGCCCGACGGGCCGTCCCCGGCGGCGGCCCGGCCTCCGTACACCCCTGTTCATCTGACACTGCGTCAGCTAGCGTCCCCCTCCGCCGCCCACGGCCCGCCGTCGAGACGGGCCCCGGTGAAGGGGGACGTTGCGCATGCCCGTCACAGTCGTCCGCTTCAACCTCGTCGACCCGGCGTCGCGGGAGCTCGGCGCGCGCTACCGGGCCGCCGTGGAGATGGCCGCGTACGCCGATGCCCACGGTGTCACCACGGTCCAGACCGAGGAGCACCACGGCGCGGCCAACAACTGGCTGCCCTCGCCGCTGACCTTCGCGGGCGCGGTGTTCGGCGCCACCCGACGCGTCCTCGTCACCGTCTCGGCCGCCATCGGCCCCCTGTACGACCCGCTGCGCCTCGCCGAGGACATCGCCGTGCTCGACCTGCTCAGCGGCGGCCGCCTGGTCACGGTGGCGGGCATCGGCTACCGGCCCGAGGAGTACGCGGCCCTCGGCGTCGACTGGTCACGGCGCGGCGCGCTCCAGGACGAGCTCCTGGAGACCCTGCTGCGGGCCTGGACCGGCGAGGAGTTCACCTTCCGCGGGCGCAGGGTCCGCGTGACGCCGCGCCCCGGCACCCGGCCCCATCCGCTGCTCCTGGTGGGCGGCTCCTCGCGGGCGGCGGCGCGCCGCGCGGCCCGGCTCGGCCTGCCGTTCTTCCCGAGCGCGCACCTGCCGGAGCTGGACGCGTACTACCGGCACAAGCTCACGGAGTACGGCACCGAGGGCTGGACCACGATGCCCGCGGCGAAGACCCCGCTGCTGCACCTCGCCGAGGACCCGGACCGCGCCTGGGCGACGTACGGCGAGCACTTCCTGCACGAGGCGCGCGCCTACGCGTCCTGGCAGTCGGGCGGCGTCCGCTCGGCGGTGCGGTCGACGGCCACGACGGTCGGGGAGCTGCGCGCGGAGGGCGTGTACCGCATCCTCACGCCGGACGAGTGCGTGGCGCACGCGGCGGGCGGCGCGCCGAGCCTCGTGCTGCACCCGCTGGCCGGCGGGATGCCGGTGGACGAGGGCTGGCGGGGCCTGCGCCTGTTCGGCGAACGCGTACTGCCCCGGCTCAGGGACGTCGGGTCCGTGAGCCGGGGCAGCTTTCCGCAGGAGGAGGGGGCAGCGGGGTCTTAGCCCATCTCCTCCAGGGTCTTGCCCTTCGTCTCCTTGACGAACTTCAGGACGAAGGGGATCGAGAGGGCCGCGAAGGCGCCGTAGATGATGTACGAGCCGCTCAGGGACCACTCGGACATGCTCGGGAAGGTCTTGGTGATCGCGAAGTTGGCCAGCCACTGGGCGGAGGCGGCCACGCCGAGACCGGCGGCGCGGATGCGGTTGGGGAAGATCTCGCCGAGGAGCACCCAGACCACCACGCCCCAGGAGAAGGCGAAGAAGAGCACGAAGGCGTTGGCGGCGATGATCGCGACCAGGCCCTGCGCGTGCGGCAGCGAGACGTCGTCACCGGAGCCGCTGCGGTACGAGAACGCCCACGCCATGGTGAACAGGGCCGCCGCCATGCCCGCCGAGCCGATCAGGGCCAGCGGCTTGCGGCCGATGCGGTCGACCAGGACCATCGCGATCACCGTACCGACGATGTTCACGATCGAGGTCTCGAAGGAGTACAGGAACGAGCTGGACGGGTCCTTGCCGATCGACTGCCACAGCTGGTTCGAGTAGTAGAAGATCACGTTGATGCCGACGAGCTGCTGGAAGACCGAGAGCCCGATGCCGATCCAGATGATCGGCAGGAAGCCCGCCCTGCCGCCCAGCAGGTCCTTGAACGTGGACTTGTGCTCGCTGCGCATGCCCATGTTGATCTGTGCGATGCGCTGGTCCAGGTTGACGTCCTTGCCCTCGACGTCGGCGAGCACCTTGCGGGCCTCGGCGTCGCGGCCCACGGAGATCAAGAAGCGCGGCGACTCGGGGATCGCGAGGGACAGCAGGCCGTAGAGGACGGCCGGGACGACCATGACGCCGAGCATCCACTGCCAGGCCTCGAGGCCCGCGAGCTTGCCGCGCTGATCGCCGTCGGCCATGTTCAGGATGCCCCAGTTGACCAGCTGCGACACGGCGATGCCGATGACGATGGCGGCCTGCTGGAAGGAGGCGAGACGGCCCCGGTAGGCGGGCGGCGCGACCTCGGCGATGTAGGCCGGGCCGATCACGGAGGCCATGCCGATGCCGATGCCGCCGATGAGGCGCCACACCGTCAGGTCCCAGGCGGCGAACGGCAGGGCCGAGCCGATGGCGCTGGCCGCGAACAGGACCGCGGCGATCTGCATGACGCGGATGCGGCCGATGCGGTCCGCGACCCGGCCGGCGACGGCGGCGCCGACGGCACAGCCGAGCAGCGCGGTGGCGATGATCCAGCCGAGCAGGTTGGCGTCCACGTCGAACCGGTGCTGAATGGCCACCGTGGCGCCATTGATCACGGAACTGTCGTAACCGAAGAGGAATCCGCCCATCGCGGCTGCCGCCGTGATGAAGATGACATGGCCGAGATGGTCCGGGTGGGCCTCCCGGGCCCGTGGTGTCGGCGGCTGCGCTGTGCTGGTCACGTGTACTCCTCGGGCCACCGGCGTCGCTGCCGGGGTGGGGGCGAGCTCTTCAAGTGGCGCACAACTTCTCGCCGCCCACCACCTGAAGGTAAAAGCAACGTTGCAGAGACTATGCCTTCAAGTTTCGAAGTCAATAGCTCATGAAGAACCAGTTGAATCAACACCGGTCACGGTTTGACTTCAAGAGTTGAAGCAGAATGAAGTTGATCAAGAAAGGGCGCCGAACGCGACGGTGACGGCGGCCCGGCAAGGGCGCCTGGGCACCTTCCGCAGCCGGGGGCGGCTCAGCCGCGCCGGGGCGCCTGCCGCGGCCCGGGGGGGCGGCTCAGCGCAGCCGCTGGCTGATCACCTTGGAGACGCCGTCGCCCTGCATCGAGACGCCGTAGAGCGCGTCGGCGACCTCCATCGTGCGCTTCTGGTGCGTGATCACGATGAGCTGCGAGGCCTCCTGGAGCTCCTGCATGATGCGGATGAGCCGCTGGAGGTTGGTGTCGTCGAGCGCCGCCTCGACCTCGTCCATCACGTAGAACGGGCTGGGCCGCGCCTTGAAGATCGACACCAGGAGCGCCACGGCCGTCAGTGACCGCTCGCCGCCGGAGAGCAGCGAGAGCCGCTTGACCTTCTTGCCCGGCGGACGGGCCTCGACATCGACCCCCGTGGCGAGCATGTTGTCGGGATCGGTCAGGATCAGCCGCCCCTCACCCCCGGGGAAGAGCCTGCTGAAGACGCCCTCGAACTCCCGGGCCGTGTCCCGGTAGGCCTCGGTGAAGACCTGCTCGACGCGCTCGTCGACCTCCTTCACCACTTGGAGGAGGTCGGTGCGGGTCTTCTTCAGGTCCTCCAGCTGCTCGGAGAGGAACTTGTGGCGCTCCTCCAAGGCCGCGAACTCCTCAAGGGCGAGCGGATTGACCTTCCCCAACTGCTGGTACGCCCGTTCGGCTGACTTCAGCCGCTTCTCCTGCTCCCCGCGGACGTACGGCCGCGGCTGGTTGCGCGGATGTCCGGGGTCCTCCGGCAGCTCCTCGCCCTCGGCGGGGGGCGAGGGCGGCACGAGCTGATCGGGCCCGTAGTCGGCCACGAGCCCCGCCGGTTCCACACCGAGCTCCTCCAGCGCCTTGGTCTCCAGCTGCTCGATCCGCAGCCGCTTCTCCGCGCCGAGTACCTCGCCCCGGTGAACCGAATCCGTCAGTTTGTCGAGCTCCGCCTTGAGGTCGCGCCCCTGGTTCCGCGCGGCGGCCAGGTCCCGCTCGCGCGCCTCCCTGGCCCGCTCGGCCGCTGCCCGCTCCTCCTCGGCCCGGACCAGGGAGACCTCGACGTGCGCGAGCAGCTGGCGGGCGCCGGACGCCACGGCCCCGGCGACCGCGGCCTCGTGGCGCAGCCTGGCCCGGTGCCGCTCCGCACGCGCGCGTGCCTCGCGCTCGGCACGGGCGGCCCGGTCGAGCGATTCGGCGCGCCCGGCGAGCCCCTTCACCCGCTCCTCGTGCGTACGGACCTGGAGGCGGGCCTCCATCTCGGTCTGGCGGGCGTTGGCGCCGTCGGCCGCGAGCCGGTCCCGCACCCCGGTGTCCGGCTCCTCGTCCGCGGGCATCTCCTCGGCCACGGCCAGCCGCTCGGCCAGCTCCTCGACCTCCCCCCGCGCCTTCTCCAGGGCCTGGTGGGCCTTGGCGGCGGCCGCGGCGGACCGCTCGGCCTCACCGGCGGCGCCGCGCGCCTGGCCCGCGAGGCTGCCGAGCCGCTGCGCGACGGCGGACTTCTCCCGGTCGGCGGCGCGCCGCCGCTCCCCCAGTTCCTCGACGAGCGCGGCGCACTCCCGGCGCCGCTCGTCGGCGGCCCGCTGCTCGTGCGTCAACGCCTCGCAGCGCACGCCGAGTTCGTCCAGCTCGGCGGCGGCTTCGGCCACCGCGGCCTGCACCTCGAGGAGGCTGGGCGCGCCCGCGGAGCCGCCCTGCGCGAAGTGCGCCCCGAGCAGGTCGCCGTCGGCGGTGACCGCGGTCAGCTCCGGGTGCGCGTACACCAGGTCCTCGGCGTCCTCCAGGGTGCCGACGACGACGATCCCGCGCAGCAGCCGCCGCACGGAGGGCAGCAGTTCGGCGGGGCCGCGCACGAGGTCGGCGGCGCGCGGCGGCCCGTCCTCCGCGGCCTGCCCCGCGGCCTCGTCCGCGGGGGCGGGCCCCTCGGTGTCGGTGGCCCCCGCGAGCAGGAGCGCGGCCCGGCCCGCGTCCTGCTTGCGCAGCAGGCGGATCGCTTCTGCGGCGGACGCGGGCGTCGCGACGGCGATGGCGTCGGCCGCCGCGCCGAACGCCGCCGCCACCGGCACCTCGAAGCCCGGCGCGACGGAGAGGAGTTCGGCCGCGGGCCCGAGCAGTCCCGTGAGCTGCTCCTTCGCGGCGAGCAGCGCGCCCGAGCCGTCCTTGCGGCGCAGCCCGAGCGCGAGCGCCTCGTGCCGGGCGGCGACGGCGGCCCGCTTCCGCTCGGCGGCGGTGGCCGCTTCCCGGGCCGCCGTCAGCGCGGCCTCGGCGTCGGCGAGGGCCCGGCGGGCCTCCTCGTGCCGCTCGCCGAGCTCCGCGTCGCCCGCGTCGAGCCCGTCGACCTCGGCCTTGAGCTGCTCGTACTCCTCCTGGGCAGCGGTGGCCCGCTCCTGGGCCTCGTCGCGCGCCAGGACGAGCCGGTCGATCTCGGCCTGGGCGGAAGCGGCCCGCGAGCGGGCCGCGTTGACCTGGCCGCCGAGCCGGGCGAGGCCTTCGCGCCGGTCGGCGATGGCCCGGGCCACGTCCTTCAGGCGCCGCTCCTCGGCGGCGAGGTCCCGCTCCAGGTCGGCCCGGTGCGCGACGGTGTCGTCGAGGGCGTGCTGCGCGGCCTCCAGGGCGGCTTCCAGCTCGGCCTCCTGCTCGCGGACGCGGGCGGCCTCGCGCTCCATGTCCTCCGGGTCGCGGCCGCGCCGCTCCTCCGCCGGAGCGGAGGTGGCGCTGGTGACCCGGGCGTCGGCGAGCGAGACGGTGCCGCGCACCCGCTCGGCCAGCTGCGAGAGCTCGTACCAGGTCTGCTGGGCGCGCTGGAGGCGCGGGGTGAGCCGGCGGACCTCGTCCTCCAGCTGGGCCTCGCGCGTCAGGGCGGCCTTCAGCTCCGCCTCCGCGGCGTCCCTGCGGGCCTTGAGCGCGGCCTCGTCGGCGACCTCCGTGTTCAGGGCCTCACGCAGGCCGACCAGGTCGTCGGCGAGCAGCCGGAGGCGGGCGTCGCGCAGATCGGCCTGGATGACGGCGGCGCGGCGCGCGGCGGCCGCCTGCCGCCCGAGCGGCTTGAGCTGACGGCGCAGCTCGTCGGTGAGGTCCTGCACCCGCGCGAGGTTGGCCTGCATCGCGTCCAGCTTCCGCAGCGCCTTCTCCTTGCGCTTGCGGTGCTTGAGGACGCCCGCGGCCTCCTCGATGAAGGCCCTGCGGCCCATGGGGTCGGCGTGCAGGACGGAGTCGAGCTGGCCCTGTCCGACGATGACGTGCATCTCGCGGCCGATGCCGGAGTCGGAGAGCAGCTCCTGGATGTCGAGCAGGCGGCAGGTGTCGCCGTTGATCTGGTACTCGCTGCCGCCGTTGCGGAACATGATCCGCGTGATCGTTACTTCGGCGTACTCGATGGGCAGCGCGCCGTCGGAGTTGTCGATGGTGAGGGAGACCTCGGCGCGGCCGAGCGGCGGGCGGCCCGTGGTGCCCGCGAAGATCACGTCCTCCATCTTGCCGCCGCGCAGCGACTTGGCGCCCTGCTCCCCCATGACCCAGCTCAGCGCGTCCACGACGTTGGACTTGCCGGAGCCGTTGGGTCCGACGACGCAGGTGATGCCCGGCTCGAACTTCAGTGTCGTGGCGGACGCGAAGGACTTGAAGCCGCGCAGTGTGAGGGCCTTGAGGTGCACGCCGCTGGACTCTACCTTTCGCCGAGAGTTCACCGAGGGAACGTACGGGCCGTTTCACGGAGGAAGGTGCAGGGCACATCAGAGTCAAGGAACGGCCTCGCACCGGGGCATGGACAGCCAAGTTCTGGGCACGGCTTGACCGTTCGGCATCCGGCTCCCGGTCCCGCACCCGCACGGCAGGGGTCCGGCACGACACTGCGGACGACGCACCGCGGACAACGCACCGCGGACGACAAAAGAAGAAGGGACGCCGAAGCGTCCCTTGCAGATCTCTTGAAGCAGAGCTCTTGGGTCAAGCGGTTGATACGGGCATCGTGACCACGTCGCTCCGGGCACGCGGCCGCTCTGGCGTCCCCGCGCACTTGGCGATACGCGGGAGTACGTCACGGGGACGCACGAGGTGCCGGGCCCGGGGTGGCGTGGGTCAGGTGAGCGCAGGCTCCGCCTGGGGTACGTCGATGCTCTCCAGGAGCGATTCGTGAGAAGCGGCAGCCGTCAGCGCGTCGTTCTCCGCCTGGATCCTGACCAGCTCGGATTCCAGGTCCTGGACGCGCTGCTGGAGCCGTCGCATCTCGGCGAGAAGTCGCGGGTCGCTGCCGCCGACGTAACCGAGAAGCGCCTTTGCCATGATGGATGGTCCTCCACACTGAGTGACCGACCGAATCGGTGTGGGTCGTGAGGGAATCGCACCCGCGGTGCCTGGCACTCTTCGGTTCTTGCTGGGTCTTACTTGGCCGTTCTCACATGCCAAACAGCGAGGATGCGCGGGGCTTCCAGCGTCTCACCAAAAAGTTTGACGGTCAACACGATCACACCCCGTATTGACGGGCATCCCGGGGGCACACGGCGGTCGAATCCGCTGCGGTGCCTCTCCTTCGGGGCCCTGGGGGTGTGGAGATCATCCTTACCCGCGGAGCCTGTCACGGCAAGGGCTTCTTGGCAATCACCAGGCCTTTTTTGCCCCAGGGGACCGTCGCGCCCCCAGCAGGACCGCGCGTGCGCCGGCTCCTGGGAGGCGCGGCATCAGCGAATCGCGAACGACTCGTAACCGCCCCGCGGCGTGTCCCAGATCTCAGTCACACCGTCGACCCGGCCGGGAGTGTCGCCCCTCTCGAGCCAGTCGAGGAGCGCCTCGCACCCGGCCCGGGGACCCTCGGCGACCACTTGCACGCGGCCGTCGTCGAGATTGAGAGCAAAACCACTCAGGCCGCCGATCTCCAGGGCCCTGGCCCGCGTGAACCAGCGGAATCCCACGCCTTGCACACGGCCGCGCACCCAGGCGGTGAGCCGGACTTCTTCGTTCATAAGGTGCACGCTAACCGGCCAATCGCACAGGGAGCACTTCGCCCCCTTGCGCCATCGCGTACAGTCGCGACTCGACGCGCCTCACCCGTACGGGCGAGTCACGTGGACCGTCAGGACGACGCCGGGGCACATGACCGGGCGTCTCGACGAAAGGCCAGACATGGGACGCCACCGACGCTCCGCCGCCGGCCGCGCCGCCACCGGCCGCGCCGATCACGCGAACCCGTCCGACTCCGCCGCAAGCCCCGCCTCCCCCGATGCCCCGGTGGGGCCGTTCCACACCCCTGGCACCGACGCCACCCTCGGCACCGGGCCCCCGCCGCGCTCGCACCGCCGCAAGGCCCGTGCGGCCGCGCCGGTGCGCACCGGGCTCCTCGGGGTCTCCGCCGCCGTCGCCATGGGCGCCGTCGCGGTCGCCTCGGGGCTGCTGCCCGGCGGCGACACCTACACCTTCGGCGGGAGCGACGGCGCGGGTGCCATGAGCTCCGCCACCTCCCCCTCCGACCTGGACCCGCAGGGCGGCGGCTCCGGCACCGCCGAGCGCGGCCCGGCCCCGGCGCCCGGCACGGGGCGTGCCGAGGCCCCGGCCCCGACGCCCTCGCCGGCGGCCGGCGACAAGCCGTCCGCGAAGCCGTCGAAGAAGCCCACGGCCGAGCCGCCCCAGGGCAAGGAGCGGGACGACGCCGACCGGGCCGACCGCGACGAGGCCCCGGACGAGCAGACGAAGAAGCCCGCACCGCCACGCGCCGACGAACCGAAGCCCACCCCGCCCGCGCCCCGGCCCGAGCCGTCCACGGGGGACAGCTCCGCCGAGGCCCAGGTGCTCGCGCTGGTCAACGAGGAGCGCGCCAAGGTGGGCTGCCGCCCCGTGAGCGCGGACGGCAGGCTGGCCGCGCTCGCCGAGGGGTTCAGCGCGGACATGGCCGAGCGCGGCTTCTTCTCGCACACCGACCCGGACGGCGCGACCCCGTGGGACCGCGCCGAGAAGGCCGGGATCAAGGACCTCGGCGGGGAGAACATCGCCCGCGGCCAGGCCGACGCCCGGGCCGTGATGGACGCCTGGATGAACAGCCCGGGCCACCGGGCGAACATCCTCAACTGCGACTACAAGACCCTCGGCGTCGGCGCGCACTTCGCGCCGGGCGGCCCGTGGTGGACGCAGGACTTCGGCTTCTGAGGACCCGCGCCCCGCGTGGCCCGCGCCGCTGTGCCCCGGGCGGGCAGCGGCCCTGGCGGGCGGCGGCTCAGGCCGCGACGGCCGCGCGGCCCGCGACGAAGGCGCGCGCGGTCTCCGTGACGCGGCGGCCGAGGTGCTCGGCCGTGGCGATGTCCGCCTTGTGCACGGCCTCCGGGCCCTCGTCCGAGTTGGTCTGGGCGGCGGCACCCGAGAAGAAGCCGAGGCGGTTGAGGTCGTTCTCGGAGCCCGTGGAGGAGTTCCAGCCCGGGAACAGGCCGAGGTTCACCCAGTGCATGCCCTGCTGCGCGGCGAGCGTCTGGAAGTACTGGAGCGTGTGCAGCTTGTCGCCGCTCTTGGACGCCGAGTTGGTGAAGCCCGCGGCGATCTTGTCCTGCCAGGCGCGGGTGAACCAGCGCTTGGAGGAGGCCTCCGCGAAGACGTGGAAGGCGCCCGACGCGGTGCCCATGTAGGTGGGCGAGCCGAAGACGATCGCGTCGGCGGCGTCCAGGAGCTCCCACTGGGCCTCGGTGATCTCGTCGACCTTGACCAGGTGCACGGTGGCACCGGCGTCGGCGGCACCGGCGCGCACGGCCTCGGCGACGACAGCGGTGTGGCCGAAGCCGGAGTGGTAGGCGATGGCGACGACGGGGCTGGTCATGGGGTGCTCCTCGGGTGGGCGAGTACAGGGGACGACGGCGGCACCCGGGTGCTCACCGCTGCACCAAGGAAAGCACTAACTCCTAGTTAGCGCAATCTCCTGGCAAGCGCTGTGTCCGAGTACGCTTGTGGTATGGACTCCACCGCACCCGCCGAGAAGACCTCCGATCCGGATCTGGCGTACGACGTGTTCGCCCGGAACTGTCCCTCGCGGACCACGCTCGAACACGTGACGGGACGCTGGGGCGCGCTGACGCTCGGCGCGCTGCACGACAGCACGTTCCGGTTCAACGAACTGCGCCGCCGCGTCGACGGCGTGAGCGAGAAGATGCTGTCGCAGACGCTGCACGCCCTGGAGCGGGACGGCCTGGTGCACCGCGAGGCGCAGCCCACCAACCCGCCGCGCGTGGACTACCGGCTGACCCCGCTCGGTCGGCAGATCTCCGAGCGCCTGCTCGCGCTCATCCACTTCGTGGAGGGCTCCCAGGACGCCGTCGGCGAGGCCCAGCGGGCCTATGACAGCCGCGAGGGCCTCGGCGGACGCTGACAGCGCGGGCAGAAGTAGCTGGAGCGGTTCATCCAGGGCCGCCGGCGCATGAGCGTGCCGCACCGGCGGCACGGCTCGCCCTCGCGGCCGTACGCGTCCAGGGACCGGTCGAAGTAGCCCGACTCCCCGTTCACGTTCACATAGAGGCTGTCGAAGCTCGTGCCGCCGACGGCCAGCGCCGCGTTCATCACGTCCCGTACGTGACCGAGGAGTTCCCAGGTGCGCGGGCGGGTGAAGGTGGCCGTGGGGCGCTCGTAGTGCAGCCGGGCGCGCCAGAGCGCCTCGTCCGCGTAGATGTTGCCGACGCCGCTGATCAGCGACTGGTTCAGGAGCGCGCGCTTGATGGTCGTACGGCTGCGGCGCAGCGCCTCGTGGAAGACGCCGGCGTCGAACTGCTCGTCCAGCGGGTCGCGGGCGATGTGCGCGATGACGTCGGGCAGCCCGTCCGGGGCGGTGTCGTGCAGCGAAAGGCCGCCGAAGGTGCGCTGGTCGACGAAGCGCAGCTCCGTGCCCACGTCGTCGGCGAAGCGGACCCGGATCCTCAAGTGCTTCTCGTCCGGGGCCTCCTGGGTCTTCACCAGGAGCTGCCCGCTCATGCCCAGATGTGCGAGGACGGCACTGCCGGTGTCCTCCACGGGGAGCCACAGATACTTGCCGCGGCGGCTCGGGGCGCCGATGCGCTGCCCCTTCAGACGGTGCGCGAAGTCGTCCGCGCCCGCGATGTGCCGCCGGACGGCACGCGGGTGCAGCACCTCTACGTCGGCGACGGTCCGGTGCGCCACCCAGCGCGCGAGGCCCCGCCGCACGACCTCTACCTCGGGCAGCTCGGGCACGGCTCTCCTCGGGTGGGACGCGCTGATGGTGGGGGCAGCGTACCGCGTGGGCGCGGGGCCGCCGCCGCGGGATACGACGACAGAGCGCACCCCCGCGGGAACGAGTCCTGCGGGGGTGCGCTGAGCCTGTGGTCAGGCGGTCGCGGCGCCCGGGGACGACGGGCCGTCGTCCTCGTCCGGCTTACCGCTCTCGGCGGCCTTGGCACGCTCGTCCGCGGCCGAGCGGATCGCACGCCACGCGGACTCCGCGGCCTGCTGCTCCGCTTCCTTCTTGCTGCGGCCGGTGCCGGTGCCGTACGAGACGCCTCCGACGCGGGCGGCAGCAGTGAAGGTCTTCTCGTGATCCGGTCCGCTCTCCGAGACGAGGTACTCGGGCACGCCGAGGCTCTCCATCGCGGTGAGCTCCTGGAGGCTGGTCTTCCAGTCCAGGCCGGCTCCGAGGTTCGAGGACTTCTCGATCAGCGGGTCGAAGAGCCGGTGCACCAGCTCGCTCGCCGCGTCGAGGCCCTGATCCAGATAGACCGCGCCGATCACCGCTTCCAGGGTGTCGGCGAGGATGGAGGCCTTGTCCCGGCCGCCCGTGCCCTCTTCGCCCCGGCCGAGCCGGATGAAGGAGCCCAGGTCGAGCCCGCGGCCCACCTCCGCAAGCGCACGCGAGTTGACCACCGCGGCCCGCAACTTGGCCAGCTGGCCTTCGGGCAGGTCGGGGTGGGTGCGGTACAGCGTGTCCGTGACGACGAGGCCGAGCACGGAGTCCCCGAGGAACTCCAGACGCTCGTTCGTCGGCAGACCGCCGTTCTCGTACGCGTACGAACGGTGGGTCAGCGCGCGCACCAGAAGGGCGGACTCGAGTTGATACCCGAGCCGCCCTTCCAGAAGCGTGTGGGACGAGGCCGCGTTGTTGCTGTCTGCCATCTTGGCGTCTTCCGCCTTCTTAGGGCTAGACACAGCGCCTCTCACCAGCCGCTCAGACCTCGAGGACCTGGCGCTTGTTGTAGGTGCCGCAGCTCGGGCACGCGATGTGCTGCTGCTTCGGCTCCTGGCAACGCTCACACGAAACCAGGGGGGTGACCGCAGCCTTCCACTGCGACCGGCGGTGGCGCGTGTTGCTGCGCGACATCTTCCGCTTCGGAACAGCCACGGCTACTTCTCCTGCTTCTCGTCGGCGTGCGCTGATCGAGGCGCGCCGCCGCTCATCTCGTCCTTCTCGCCGCCCTTGATGGAATCGGCGAGTCCCTGCAGTGCCGCCCAACGGATGTCGACGGCATCGTGGTGGTGGTCCGGGTCGCCCGTGAGCCGCGCTCCGCATTCGGAGCACAGACCCTCACAGTCTTCCTGGCACACCGGCTGCATCGGCAGTGCGAGCACCACCGCATCACGCAGCACGGGCTCGAGGTCGAACATGCCGTCCTCGATGAAGAGCCTGTCCTCGTCTTCCTCGGCGTCGTCGGCCGGTTCCGCTGCGCGGCCCCGGTCGTCGGCGTCAGGGTACGAGAACATCTCCTGGAAGTCCGCGTCGAGCTCCAGCTCGAGCGGCTCCAGACACCTTACGCACTCCCCCCTGGCCGATGCACGGGCGGTGCCTGTGACAAGCACCCCTTCCATGACCGACTCCAGGCGGATCTCCAGCTCCACCGGTGCACCCTCGGGCACTCCGATGACACCCTCGACACCGAACGGCGCCGGGGCGCCGGGAGCGTCGATGGTGCGGGTCAGCCGCTGCATGGCACCGGGACGCCGACCCAGCTCGTGCGTGTCGAACACGAGGGGGTTGCGGTGGTCGAGGCGCGTACTCAGGGCTTTTCCTGCTTTCGAGATCCTGGGATGGGGCAAGGGGGCCACCACGCGGACGCCTCGGAACCGAGGCCTGAGCGGGCAGCGCTGATCGCGGGGCATACGCGCGACCGAAGAGCCAGGATACTGGACCATTCGCTCTCGGCCCAATCCGGCCCCGGCGAACCGGCCGGACCCGTGCGCGAGCGGCCCTAGCGCCCCTGCTCGTACTGGCGCAGCTGCTCCGCGCTGATCATGGTGGTGTCGAAGAGGCTGGTCTCGTCGAGCACCGCGGGGGGCTGGCCCTGCTGGCCGTAGCCCTGCGCCTGCTGCGGGGCGTACTCCTGCCGCTGGTACGCGTACGGGTCCTGCGGATAGCCGTACGGATCCTGCTGGCCGTACGGCTGCTGGTAGCCGTACGGGTCCTGCCCGCCGTACTGGTCCTGGTGACCGTACTGACCCTGCTGGTCGTACGCGTACGGATCGGGCTGGTGGTCGGGGCGCGGCGGGTCGTAGGGCTCCTGGGCGGGGACGCGGGGTGCCGAAGGGGCGCCCGAGGCCGCCGGTGCGCTCCCCGCGCGCGGGGGCTCGGGGGTCTCGGCGAGGTCCGCGAGGTAGTCGGCGTCGGAGGTGTGGCCCGCGCGCCCGGCGTCGGCGTGCGCGCCGAGCTCGCTCAGCTCGTCCGCGGGGGCGCGGCCCTGGAGTTTCTGACGGCCCCGGCCGACGGCCTCCAGGGTCTTGGCGAGGACCGCCTCGAAGGCGCCGAGCTTGGCGTCCACGTACGCGTCGGCGTCGCGGCGCAGCGTCTCCGGGTCGTGGCTGCGCTCGGGGGCGTCCTCGTCCGCGTAGCCGTGCTCGTCCAGGCCGGGGCCCGTGCCGAGCAGCTTCTCGCGGCCGCGGCCGACGGAGCCGAGGGTCTTGGTGAGGACGACCTCGAAGTTGGCGAGCTTGGAGTCCACGTAGTCGTCGGCCTCGGCGCGGATCTCCTCGGCGTCCCGGCGGGCCTCGGTGACGATGCGGTCGGCCTCGCCCTGGGAGCGGCGCGCGACCTCCGTGTCGGAGATCAGCGAGCCGCGCTCCGCGTGCGCGGACTCGATGATCCGGTCCGCCTCCTGCCGGGCCCGCTCGACGAGCTGCTCGCGGCCGCCGATCAGCTCCTGGGCCTGGGCGAGGGAGCCGGGCAGGGCCTGGCGCACCTCTTCGAGCATCGACAGGAGCTGCGCGCGGTTGACCACGCAGGAGGCCGACATGGGCATGGACTTGGCGCTGCCGACCGCCTCGGCGATCTCGTCGATCTTCTTCTGCACGTCCACCGCGGGCTCGCCACTCTCTACAGCTTGTTGGGAGACGGACGGGACGACTTTAGCCCCTGATCAGCCCTTGGCGAGGCGCTTGTTGAGGGCTTCGAGCACGACCGGGGGAACGAGGTGCGCGATGTCGCCGCCCCAGGACGCGACCTCCTTGACGAGCGAGGAGGAGAGGAAGCTGTAGGCGGGGTTGGTGGGCACGAACAGGGTCTCGACGCCGGAGAGGCCGTTGTTCATCTGGGCCATCTGCAGCTCGTAGTCGAAGTCGCTGACCGCGCGCAGGCCCTTGACGATGGCCGGGATGTCGCGCTCCTTGCAGAAGTCCACCAACAGGCCGTGGAACGACTCCACTTCCACGTTGCCGAACTCACGGGTGACCTGACGGATCAGGTCGATGCGCTCCTCGATCTCGAAGAGGCCCTTCTTCGACATATTGATCATCACCGCGACGTGCACGACGTCGTACAGCTTGGAGGCGCGGGCGATGATGTCCAGGTGTCCATTGGTGATGGGGTCGAACGACCCCGGACAGACGGCGCGGCGCAACGGAAGTCCCTCGCTCTCCGGTCGGGTCATGGCGCGATTTCTTGTTCGTCGCACGTAGAGGCGGCGCGACCGTACCAAAACGTGCCTTCGCCGTAGCGACGGGACCTCAGCCCCTCGAAGCCGTCCGGCCAGTCGAAAACTCCGCCTCTCGTACTGCGTTCAACGGTGACGAGCGCGTCGTCCGCGAGCCAGCTTCCCGAGCGGAGTGTGAGCAGGATCTCCCGGAGATCGTCATCTCCCACCGCATAGGGGGGGTCGAGAAACACCAGGTCATAGGGGTCGCTAGGGGTGCTTTCCCGGATGACTTGAGCGGCTTTGCCTGCTCGGACGTCGGCGCCGGGCAGGCCGATCGCCCGGACGTTCTCCCGGATCGTGCGCACCGCGCGGGCGTCGGTCTCGACGAGCAGGGCGTGCGCGGAGCCCCGGGACAGCGCCTCCAGGCCGACGGCGCCGGAGCCCGCGTAGAGGTCGAGGACGCGGGTGCCGTCGAGCGTGCCCAGGAGGGCCTGCCAGGTCGAGAACAGGCCTTCGCGGGCGCGGTCCGACGTGGGCCGGGTGCCGTTGCCCGGCGGAACGGAAAGGCGGCGCCCGCCGGCCGTACCGGCGATCACGCGGGTCATCTGGGTCTCTGCGTCCTTCGGCTGCGAGGGGAGCCCGGGGCGGGGCTCGGGAGCGGGCCCCGGAGCCACGGACGGGCTCCGCGGGGGAGCCCGGGGGCGGGCCCGGTCGGGGGCCCCGGGGCGGGGCCTGCCTTCACGATAGGTCGTATCGGCGCGTCACCCCTTGTCGAGGTACTGCTCGCGCTTCTCGTCCAGGAGGGCGTCCAGGGTCATGCGGAGTTCGGGCAGGTGCTCCAGGTCGGGGTCGCGGGAGACCACGGCGGTCGCCTCCTCGCGGGCCGCCGCGATGATCTCCTCGTCGTCGATGACGGCGAGCATCCGCAGCGACGACCGGACGCCGGACTGCGCCTGGCCGAGCACGTCGCCCTCCCGGCGCTGCTCCAGGTCGATGCGGGAGAGCTCGAAGCCGTCCAGGGTCGCCGCCACCGCGTTCAGCCGGGCGCGGGCCGGACTGGCCTCCGGCATGTCGGTGACGAGCAGGCACAGGCCGGGGGCGGAGCCGCGGCCGACGCGGCCGCGGAGCTGGTGGAGCTGGGAGACGCCGAAGCGGTCGGCGTCCATGATCACCATCGCCGTCGCGTTCGGCACGTTCACCCCCACCTCGATCACCGTCGTGGCGACCAGGACGTGGGTCTCGCCCGCGGCGAAGCGGCGCATCACCGCGTCCTTGTCGTCGGGCTGCATGCGGCCGTGCAGGACCTCGACCCGCAGGCCCTGCAACGGGCCGCGGGAGAGCTGCTCGGCCACGTCGAGGACGGCGAGCGGCGGTCGCTTCTCGGCCTCCGCGGCCTCGGCCTCGGCCTCGGCGGACTTCTTGCCGCCCTTCTTCGCGGCCGCCTCCTTCTCGTCCTCGTCGTCCCCGATGCGGGGGCAGACCACGTACGCCTGGTGGCCGTTCTCCACCTCCTCGCGGACGCGCTCCCACGCGCGGGCGAGGAAGTGCGGCTTGTCCTGGGCCGGGACGACGTGGCTGGAGATCGGCGAGCGCCCGGCGGGCAGCTGGTCGAGCACGGAGGTCTCCAGGTCGCCGAAGACCGTCATCGCGACCGTGCGCGGGATGGGCGTGGCCGTCATCACCAGCAGGTGCGGGGGCTGCTTGCCCTTGCCGCGCAGGGCGTCGCGCTGCTCCACGCCGAAGCGGTGCTGCTCGTCGACCACGACCAGGCCCAGGTCGTGGAACTGCACCTTGTCCTCGATCAGCGCGTGCGTCCCGATGACGATCCCGGCCTCGCCGGTGACCAGGTCGAGCAGCGCCTGCCGCCGCGCGGCCGCGCCCATGGACCCGGTGAGCAGCGTGACCTTGGTGGCGTGCTCCGAGCCCCCGAGCATGCCGCCCTCGGCCAGCTCCCCCATCATCTCGGTGACCGAACGGTGGTGCTGCTGCGCGAGCACCTCCGTGGGCGCGAGCATCGCGGCCTGTCCCCCGGCGTCCACGACGGCGAGCATGGCGCGCAGGGCGACCATCGTGTTGTGCGTCACCGTGAAGTTGTCGGTGACATACGCGCGCGTGGGGTGCGCGACGCTGATGCACTGAACCGGCTTGCGCCCGACGAAGTCCACACTGCGGATGGCTCGACGGAAGGTGTCGTACTTCGGGCGTGGGCGAACGCGGTCCGCCTTGCGGGTCAGGCGGAAGGGCTCGTACTCGGCGGGCAGTGCCACCGACACGTCGAACGCGGCCTTCTTCGGCAGGACCCGCGCTCGGCCCCCCAGGGAACGCACGAGCCAGGCGACGTCCTCCGCGAGCCTGCGGGAGGCCGAACGCAACGAGATGCTCAGTCCGTCCGGCTGAACCGTGCCACCCGTGTCCAGAAGTCCCTGCAACAGCGCCAGTCGGTTCTTGATCGACGTGTTCTTGAACACGTCGGGGACGAACTTTCCGTGGGACGTCACACCCCACAGCCCCATGTCTCGCAGCGCCTGGACGACGGGGTTGCGGACGCCGCCCGCGCGGTGGGCGAGCTGAATCGTGTAGTCGCAGGCTGAGCCGGTGACGGGGGTCAGACGGCAGTCCGGTGCCACGGCGGCCGCTGCGGCTTCATGGATCTCGGCATCGGCGGTGGACAGGCGGAGGTTGTGCCGGAACGACCCGTCACCCAGCAGAAGACCGACGAGGTAAGGGTCCAGCGGCAGTCCTTCATCGCCTCCCAGGTCCACGGGTGCCGCGACGGGGAGGTACCACTTCGACGAGCCGTCCGCCTTGAGGAGGTCGAGTCGGATCTCTCTGCTCGTCAGCACCTTGGGGGCTTGGCCTCGGTGCCAGCCGCAGCTCGTGCCGACGATCCAAAGGTGCTCGTCGTCGCATTCGACGGAGCTGCCGTCCGACAACGTCAGGCTCCAGACGTCGCGCTCACCCTGCGGGAACACTCCGTCGACCACGGCGACCTCCCCCGTGGGCACGATGACGGGATCTCCCGGCTCCAGGGCGCCCATCGGCCGGAACCCCTCGGGCGTCAGCACCAGTGCGTCGAGCGGCTGCGCCTTGCCGGAGCCGACCTCTCCCTGGAGGAGGCGGTGCATCGGGTGCTCCGTGGCGAGGTCGGTGAAGATCTCGGTGGTGACGCGGCGCTGGCCGTCGGTGAGCTCGAAGGGGAGCTTGGCGTCGAAGGCGTCCAGGAGGCCGCCCGGCCGGGGCGTGCGGGCGACGGCGGGCAGGTGGGAGTCCGCGAAGCGGCGGCGGGCCAGGGCGACCTGGAGGACGAAGGCCTCGTCCCACTTCAGGCGGTCGCGGGCCGTCGCGATGTCCGCCTTCGCGTGCGGCCGGTGGATCTTGAGGAGGGCCTCGGGGAGCGGGATGAGGCCGCGGCCCTCGCGCAGGGCGGGCGGCAGCGGGTCCAGGGCCTCCCGGGCGCTCGGCAGCACCGCGTCGATCGACTTGGCGATCTTCCACGACTCCAGCTTCGCGGTGGCCGGGTAGATCGGGATGAGCGCGCCCGCCCAGGAGTCCACCGCCTCGGCGGCGGACTCGCAGTCGGCCCGCAGCAGCTCGTACGCGGGGTGGGCGAGCTGCGTCTTGTGGTTGAAGACGGAGACCTTGCCCGCGAACATCGCGCGCGTGCCGGGGAGCAGGTCCTTGTGCGGCTTGTGGATGCCACGGCCGAAGAAGACCAGCTGGAGCTGGCCGCTGCCGTCCGTGATCGTGACCTCCAGGCGCTGGCCGCGCCCCGCGTTGAACTTCAGGACGCGGGCGCTCGCCACCTGGGCCACGACCGTGACGTGCTCGTCCAGCGGGAGGTCGGACAGGCGGGTGAGCTCGCCCCGCTCGGCGTAGCGCCGGGGGTAGTGGTGCAGGAGGTCGCCCACCGTGTGCAGGTCGAGGTGCTCGGCCATGACCTTGGCGGTGGCTTGGCCGAGGGCGTTCTTCAGCGGTTCTTGGAGCGCGTGCACGAGATCCATTGCACACCACGCCACTGACATTCCGGGGCCGGGCCCGCCATTCCGAGCCCGTCATCGGCGCGGGGCGGCCCCGGGGCTACTCCACTCCGATGAGGAGGAGGGCCGACTGCGGGCCGCCCCGGTACAGGACCGTGTCCACGGCCAGGTGGCCGTCGCGCACGTGCTTCTGGAGGCGCTCGGCCACGTCGTCCGAGACCTCCTCGCCCAGGACCAGCGTGACCATCTCGCCACCCGCCGCCAGCATCCGGTCCAGGACGACCTCGGCCGTGGCCGGGACCTGTGCCCCGATGACCGCCACGTCGCCGTCGATGAGGCCGAGGACGTCCCCGGCCTGGCAGATGCCCGCGCTGGTCCACGACTGGCGCTCCGCGACGGCCAGTTCCGCGTACCGGGTGGCGCCGGCCGCCGCCGTCATCGCGACGACGTCCTCGTCGAAGCGCCGGTCCGGCTCGTGCACGGCGAGCGCGGCGATGCCCTGCACCGGGGAGCGGGTGGGGATCAGGGCGACGCGCACGCCTTCGGAGCGGGCCTGTTCGGCGGCCGCCGCGGCGGTGTGCCGCAACTCGGCGTCGTTGGGCAGCAGCACCACCTCGCGCGCGTGGGCGCGCCGGACCGCCTGGACCAGCTCGCCGCTCGCGGGCGGCTCCCCCGCGCGTGCGGGCACGGTGGTCGCGCCCGCCTCCGCGTACAGGCCTCCCAGGCCCTCGCCGCGTACGACGGCCACGATGCCGCGCTGCGCGCGCTCGCGCGGCGGCTGCGCGGCACGGACGGCGTGGGCGTCGCCGAGGCCGAAGTGCGTGATGCGGATGCGGTACGGCCTGCCCGCCTCGACCCCCGCCTCGACGGCCGCGCCCGCGTCGTCCACGTGCACGTGGACGTTCCACAGCCCGTCGCCGCCGACGACGACGAGGGAGTCGCCGAGGGCGTCGAGCCGGGTCCGGAGCCGGGCGACGGCGTCGTCGTCCGCCTCCAGGAGGTAGATCACCTCGAAGGCCGGACCGGCGCCGGAGCCGACGCCTTCGGCGCACTCGGCGGCGGCCGGGGAAGCCGTGCCGTCCGCGCCCGCCACGCGCGCGTGGCCGTCCGTCCGCGGCCCGCCGTTCGCGGAGGTCCAGGTGTGCCAGGCGGCCGCGGGGTTCCGGGCGCCCACGCGCTCCCCCGACAGGGCCCCGACGAGCGCTCCGAGCACCGCCACGAGCCCCCGGCCCCCGGCGTCCACGACGCCCGCGCGGCCGAGCACCGCCAGCTGGTCCGGCGTCGCGGCCAGGGCCGCGCGGGCGCCGTCGTAGGCCGCCCGGGCCACCGCGCCGCAGTCGTCCGCGGGCCGCCCGGCACCGGCCGCTTCCGCCGCCGCCCTGGCGACCGTCAGGACCGTCCCCTCCACGGGGTGGGCGACCGCCTGGTACGCGGACTGGGCCGCGCGCCGCAGCGCCTGTGCCAGGCGCTGCCCGTCCGCGTGAGGTGCGTCACCTGCGGGGTCCGGCGCGCTCTCGTCGTCGGCCAGCACCTGCGCCATGCCCCGCAGCAGCTGCGCGAGGATCGTGCCCGAGTTGCCGCGGGCCCCGATCAGGGCCCCGTGTGCCAGTGCGCGCACGGCCTCGGCCCGGGTGGGCCCGGCGGGCTCCAGGCCCGTGAAGACGGCGTCGACCGCCCGGGTCGCCGACTCCATGGTCAAGTAGAGGTTGGTTCCGGTGTCCGCGTCCGCGACCGGATAGACGTTGATCGCGTCGATCTCCTCGCGGGCCTGTCCCAGCGCGTCCAGAGCCAGTGCGCTCCAGGCGCGGATCGCGACCGCGTCGAGGTTCTGCGGCAACTGTCGCCTCCTAGAGAGCGTCCGGAACGGCCGGTTCGGCGGGATGGGACGCAGCGTAGACCCGGTGCGGGAGGGGAGCGCGGGGCGGGCCCCGGGCGAGACATGGTAGTTTCGTTGTACCGAAGCAGTCGTTGTATGCTGCTCCGGTTGCCCGATACACATCGGGACATTCCCCTGGCACCGCCACCCAGATCATTCGCTCTGATCCCGGCATGCCGGGTTTAACCGTAAGTGCATCTGAAGTCTTTGGAGTGACCCGTGGCTGCCAACTGCGACGTCTGCGGCAAGGGGCCGGGCTTCGGCAACAACATCTCGCACTCGCACCGCCGTACGCCCCGTCGCTGGAACCCGAACATCCAGCGCGTGCGTGCCGTGGTCGGCGGGACGCCGAAGCGGCTCAATGCCTGCACCTCGTGCATCAAGGCCGGCAAGGTCTCGCGCTGACGCTAGTTCTGCGCGGCCACCTGGCCGGTTACCGGAAGGCCGGTCCCCTCGGGGACCGGCTTTTTCGCGCGCCCGCACCACCACTTCACGTACACGCGCCAGTACTCTCCGCGCACTTCCTGCCGCCTCGCGCCCTCCTGCTCGCGGGGTCGCCCCGCCTGGTGACGCTCACCAAACCGGGTAGCGCGAGCCAGACGCGCCTCGCGGAGATGGCCGCCCACGCGATCGAGCTCAAGGAGTACCCCATCGGCATAGGGGACCCCGTTTACGACGAGTCCCGGTCCTCCGCGGCGGCCGTGCCGTTCCGGAACCGCCAGGCGTGATCCACGGGGCCGATGCCGCCGCCGAGCGCGAACCCGGCGGCGATCGCCCCGGTGACGTACTCCTTGGCGGCCCGCGCGGCCTCGGGCACGGAGCGGCCCTTGGCGAGGTGGGCCGCGATGGCGCTGGCGAGGGTGCAGCCGGTGCCGTGCGTGTGGCGGTTGTCGTGGCGCGCGGACCGCAGCCAGTGCTCCTCGGAGCCGTCGGTGAGCAGGTCCACGGCGTCCTGGCCGCCGGGCAGATGGCCGCCCTTGACGACCACCCACCGGGGCCCGTACGCGAGGAGGGCGGCGGCGGCCCGCCGCATGTCGTCCTCGGACTCGACGCGCAGGCCCGTGAGTTGTGCCACCTCGTCCAGGTTCGGCGTGGCGACCGTGGCGACGGGGAGCAGCTTCGTGCGCACGGAGTCGAGGGCGGAGGCGGCGAGGAGCGCGTCGCCGTGCTTGGAGACGCCGACGGGGTCGACGACGGCCGGGGCGTCGGTGCCCGCAAGCAACTCGGCGACCGCCTCGACCAGTTCGGCCGAGGCCAGCATGCCGGTCTTCACGGCCTGGACGCCGATGTCGTCGACGACGCTGCGGTACTGGGCGCGCACCGCATCGACCGGCAGCTCCCAGGCTCCCTGGACGCCCAGGGAGTTCTGCGCGGTCACGGCGGTGAGCACGCTCATGCCGTGGGTGCCGAGCGCGAGCATGGTCTTCAGATCGGCCTGGATCCCGGCCCCGCCGCCGGAGTCGGAGCCCGCGACGGTCAGCACCCGGGGCGGCGCGAGGCCCGGCCGCCCCGGCGGCTCCGCCCGGGGCTCGCTCAGCGGCTCCATCAGTCGTGGCCTCCGTTGTCCCCGAAGTGGTCCCAGCCCTTGCTGGTCCACGGCGCGCCGTCCACGGTCACCTGGGGCATCGCCGAGGGGTTGAGGACCTCGCCGATGACCTTCCAGCGGGCGGGCAGCTTCACGTCGGAGGGGAAGGTGGCGACGATGGCGTGGTCCTCGCCGCCGTTGAGCACCCACTGGAGCGGGTCGATGCCGACCGCCTGGGCGATGTCGTTCATCTGCGAGGGCACGTCCACGTCGCCGGAGCGGACGTCGATGCGCACCTTGCTGGCCTCCGCGATGTGGCCGAGGTCGGCGATCAGGCCGTCGCTGACGTCGGTCATGGCGGTGGCGCCGAGCCCGGCGGCCGCGGGGCCCGCGTGGTACGGCGGTTCGGGCCTGCGGTGGGCCTCCACGAAGGCGCGCGGCGAGCGGAAGCCCCGGGAGAGCACCGCGTGGCCCGCGGCGGACCAGCCGAGCCAGCCCGTGACGGCGACCGTGTCGCCGGGCTGCGCGCCCGCGCGCGTGACGGGTTCGTGGTTGCGCAGATCGCCGAGGGCGGTGATCGAGACGGTGATGGTGTCGCCGCGCACGACGTCGCCGCCGACGACGGCGGCGCCCGCCACCTGGCACTCGTCGCGCAGGCCGTCCATGAGCTCGGTGGGCCAGCTCGCGGGGAGTTCGGCGGGGACGACGAGGCCGAGCAGGATCGCGGTCGGCACGGCGCCCATGGCGGCGATGTCCGCGAGGTTCTGGGCGGCGGCCTTGCGGCCCACGTCGTACGCCGTGGACCAGTCGCGGCGGAAGTGCCGGCCCTCCAGGAGGATGTCGGTGCTCGCCACGACCCTGCGGTCCGGGGCGGCCACGACCGCGGCGTCGTCACCGGGGCCGAGGCGTACGGCCGGAGTGGAGGTGAGCCGCGAGGTGAGCTCCTTGATGAGCCCGAACTCCCCCAACTCGCCGACGGTGCCCTTCATGCGCGTGCTGCTCCTTCTGCCGCGGTCCGCTTGCGGTCGCGAGCCGTCCCTGTCGTCGGTACGGTCGACGTGACCGTCAACCTCTGTTGTCCGTCCGCCGTGATGTGCGCGGCGCGGCTCCCCCGGGTCTCCCCGTGACGAGCGGCGACGCGGTACCGTGGCGTCCCTTCTCCCCACATGATCCTCGTGGCCGCCCTGGAGGTTCCGTGGTACAGGCGTACATCCTGATCCAGACCGAGGTCGGCAAGGCGTCGACCGTCGCCGAGCTGATCGGCAAGATCCCGGGAGTGATCCAGGCCGAGGACGTGACCGGTCCCTACGATGTCATCGTGCGCGCCCAGGCGGACACGGTGGACGAACTCGGCCGCATGGTGGTCGCCAAGGTCCAGCAAGTGGACGGCATCACCCGCACCCTGACCTGCCCGGTCGTGCACTTGTAGCCCCCGTCTACCCTTGGCCGGTGAACGTTTCCCGCCGGCTCCGCCTCCCGCTCGGGCCGCCCGCCCTCGCACTGCTGATCGCATGCGCGGGCTGCTCCTCAACGGACGACGGGGGGACGGCCGCGGTTCCCTCGCCGGGCGCCGGCGTCACCGAGCTGTGCCGGAACTTGGACGAGCGACTGCCGCGCGAGGTGGACGGGCTCGACCGGCGTGACCCGAAGCCCGCGTCGCCGCTCACCGCGGGGTGGGGGGACCCGGCGATCATACTGCGCTGCGGGGTGCCGCGACCGGCGAAGATGAACGATCCCGAAGCCGACGGCGTGACCGTGAACGGCGTGGGCTGGCTGCTCGAGAAGCGGACGGACGGTTCGTTCCGCTTCACCACGACGCTGCGCAAGGCCTACGTCGAGGTGACCATCCCCGAGCAGCGGACGGGGGACGGCGTGGGCCCGCTCACGGACTTCGCCGCCCCCGTCAAGAAGTCGATCCCGGAAGGAATCGCGTAGCAAGGGCACTCCGATACGAGAAGGCGCCCGGTACAGGAGCGCCCCGAAGGGGCGCGGGGAACTGCGCGACCAGCCACAAACGGCCCGCAGTCGCCCCGAGAGGCAAACCGCCCCCGACGCCGCGCGCTAGCGCAGCCCCGTGGAGCGCCGCAGCGCCGCCTGGATCAACCGGTCCACGAGCTCCTCGTAGGAGACCCCGCTCTTCTCCCACATCTGCGGGTACATGGAGATCGGCGTGAAGCCGGGCATCGTGTTGATCTCGTTGATCACGAACCGGCCGTCCTCGGTGAGGAAGAAGTCGGCGCGCACCAGGCCCTCGCAGGAGGTGGCCTCGAAGGCCTCGACCGCGAGCCGCTGGACCTCGGCGGTCTCCTCGGGCGTCAGCGGGGCGGGCACGATGCCGGGCGTCGAGTCGATGTACTTCGCCTCGAAGTCGTAGTAGTCGTGCGCCTGCACCGGCGGGATCTCGGCGGGCACGCTGGCGCGCGGGCCGTCCTCGAACTCCAGGACGCCGCACTCGATCTCACGGCCGCGGAGCAGTGCCTCCACGATGACCTTCGGGTCGTGGCGCTGGGCCTCCGCGATCGCCTCGTCGAGGCCTTCGAAGGACTCGACCTTGGTGATGCCGATCGAGGAGCCCGCGCGCGCGGGCTTGATGAACAGGGGCCAGCCGTGCTCGCCCGCGAAGTCCGCGATCCGCGCCCGGGCGGCCTTCTCGTCGCTCTCCCACTCGCGCGGCCGGATCACCAGGTACGGGCCGACGGACAGGCCGAAGGAGGTGAAGACGCGCTTCATGTACTCCTTGTCCTGGCCGACGGCCGAGGCGAGCACGCCCGCGCCCACGTAGGGCACGCCGGACAGTTCGAGCAGGCCCTGGAGGGTGCCGTCCTCGCCGTAGGGGCCGTGCAGCATCGGGAAGACGACGTCCACCTCGCCGAGCGCCTTGGGCACGGAGCCGGGCTCGCTGTAGACGACCTCGCGGTTGCCGGGGTCCAGCGGCAGGACGACGCCGCCGTCGGCGGACTCGGCCAGGTCGGCGACGTTGGGCACCTTGCGGTCGGTGATGGCCATCCGCTCGGGCTCGTCGGCGGTCAGCGCCCAGCGGCCGTCCGTCGTGATGCCGATGGGGAGCACGTCGTACTTGCTGCGGTCGATGGCACGCAGGACGGCGCCGGCGGTGACGACGGAGATGCCGTGCTCCGAGCTGCGGCCGCCGAACACGACGGCGACGCGCGGCTTGCGGGTCGGCTCGGCGCCCGGCTCGGGGCTCCGCTGAGGGCTCTGGGGGAGGTTCTCGCTGCTCATATCGCGTTGAGCGTACCCGCTGGCCCCGGCGGAGTCAGTGTGCCGCAGGTGACCCGGGGCCCGCCGGGCTCAGCGGCGCTCCGGTTTGGCGCTGCGCGCCATCAGCTCCTTGAGCGCGACCATCGGCGGGGTGCCCTCGTGCACGATGCCCACGACGGTCTCCGTGATGGGCATGTCGACGCCGTGCCTGCGGGCCAGGTCGAGCACGGACTCGCAGGACTTCACGCCCTCGGCGGTCTGCTTGGTGACCGCGATGGTCTCCTCCAGGGTCATGCCCCTGCCGAGGTTGGTGCCGAAGGTGTGGTTGCGCGACAGGGGCGAGGAGCAGGTGGCCACCAGGTCGCCGAGGCCCGCGAGCCCGGCGAAGGTCAGCGGGTCCGCGCCCATCGCGAGGCCGAGCCGGGTGGTCTCGGCGAGTCCGCGCGTGATGAGGGAGCCCTTGGTGTTGTCGCCGAGGCCCATGCCGTCGGCGATGCCCACGGCGAGGCCGATGACGTTCTTCACGGCGCCGCCGAGCTCGCAGCCGACCACGTCGGTGTTGGTGTACGGCCGGAAGTAAGGGGTGTGGCAGGCGGCCTGGAGCCGCTGGGCCACGGCTTCGTCGCGGCAGGCGACGACGGAAGCGGCGGGCTGCCGGGCGGCGATCTCACGGGCGAGGTTGGGCCCGGTGACGACCGCGACGCGCTCGGCGGCGGCCTTGGTGACGTCCTCGATGACCTCGCTCATCCGCATGGCGGAGCCGAGTTCGACGCCCTTCATCAGGGAGACGAGGACGGTGTCCGGCGCCAGCAGCGGCGTCCAGGCGGCGAGGTTGTCGCGCAGCGTCTGCGAGGGCACGGCGAGCACGGTGAAGTCCGCGGCCTCGGCGGCTTCGGCGGGGTCGGTGGTGGCGCGCAGGTTCCGCGGCAGTTCGACGCCGGGGAGGTAGTCCGGGTTCGTGCGGGTGGAGTTGACCGCGTCGGCGAGTGCGGCTCGACGGCCCCACAGGGTGACGTCGCAGCCCGCGTCGGCGAGGACCATGCCGAAGGCCGTCCCCCACGAGCCGGAGCCGAAGACGGCGGCCTTCAGGGTTCGGGTCACTTGCTCTCCTCCGCGCTGCCCTGCTGTGAACTGTCCTGCTCCGTAAGGCCGCTGGAGCCCTGCCCGGCGTCGGTGCCCCGGGCCTTGCGCCGCTGCGCGATCCGCGCCTCGCGCGGGTCGTAGCGTTTCTGCGGGGCCTTCTCGCCGCGCAGTTCCTCCAGGAGGGCGGTGATGTCCGTCATGATGGCCTCCGTGGCCTCCTTCAGGAGGTCGGGGGTCATCTCCTTGTCGTAGAAGCGCGCCAGGTCCACCGGCTCGCCGACGAGGACCTGGTGCGTCTTGCGCGGCAGGAGCCGGGGCTTCTTGGCGTACGGCGGCAGGACGTGGTTGGCGCCCCACTGGGCGATGGGGACGACCGGGCGCTTCGTCTGGAGGGCCACGCGCGCGACACCCGTCTTGCCCGTCATGGGCCACAGGTCGGGGTCGCGGGTGAGGGTGCCCTCGGGGTAGAAGGCGACGCATTCGCCGCGCTCGACGGCGTCGATGGCGGCCCGGAAGGCGCTGAGCGCGTTGGTGGTCTCGCGGTAGACCGGGATCTGCCCCGTGCCGCGCATGACCGCCCCGACGAACCCCTTCTTGAAGAGGCCGTGCTTGGCGAGGAAACGCGGGACCCGCCCGGTGTTGTACTGAAAGTGGGCGTAGACCAACGGGTCCAGATACGAATTGTGGTTCACGGCGGTGATAAAACCGCCGTCGGCCGGGATGTTCTGCATTCCCCGCCAGTCCCGCTTGAACAGAACCAGCAGCGGCGGTTTACAGATCACGGCCGCCAGGCGGTACCAGAAGCCGATTCTGCGGCGGGACACTCGGACACCTTCCTCCATGAGCCTGGTCGGCCGCACAAGTGTCGCTCCAGGCTGCCGTCCTGTCGAGAACACCGTACGCCCACCCGTCCGCGGCCACCGCCTCCACGCCGCTCCGGCACCCCGCTGACCGGCCATTTCGTCGACCCCAGCCCCTGGCGCCGCGCTCTTGGCAGGCCACAATGGGCGCGACTGGAAGGACGGAGCGCCCGTGCACTGGACCCTGGTGATACCGCTCAAACCCCTGGCACGGGCCAAGAGCAGGCTGACTCCCGCCGCGGGCGAGGGGCTGCGGCCCGCGCTCGCGCTGGCCTTCGCCGAGGACACGGTGGCGGCCGCGCTCGCCAGCGCCGCGGTAAGGGATGTGGTGGTCGTCACTGATGACGTCCGGGCGGGCCGTGAACTGGCCGCCCTCGGCGCCCGCATCGCCCCCGACACTCCGGGAACGGGCCTCAACGCCGCCCTCGAACACGGCACCGCGGTGGTCCGCGCGGCCCGGCCCGGGGCGCCCGTGGCGGCCCTGAACGCCGATCTGCCCGCCCTGCGCCCCGCCGAATTGACCCGCGCCCTCGACCTTGCCGCCGCTTTTCCCCGCGCGTTTCTCCCCGATGCCGCGGGAATCGGCACCACGCTCCTGGCCGGAGCCCCCGGCACGGAATTGCGGCCCCTTTTCGGCCCGGATTCCCGGGCCCGGCACACGGCGTCGGGGGCCGTGGAACTGGCGCTCGCCGACGTGGATTCCGTACGCCAGGACGTGGACACCGGCGGCGACCTGCGGGTCGCGCTCGCGCTCGGCGTGGGCCCGCGCACGGCTGCGGCGGCGGCCGGGCTGCTCATCCCGGACTGAGTACGCTTCTGCTCATGCAGGCCACCGCGTACACGTACGACCCCGACACCCGCACCGGCAGCGTGCTGCTCGACGACGGCACTCCGGTGCCCTTCGACACTCCGGCCTTCGACGCGGGCGGGCTGCGCCTGCTGCGCGCGGGGCAGCGGGTGCGGATCGAGGTGACCGGCGAGGGCGGGGCCCGCCGGATCACGCTGGTCACGCTCCAGACGTTCTGAGCCGCGGCCCGGGCGGCCGGACTTCGTATACGTTCACCGCTGTGCACGCGCCGCGGGCCGGGCTCCCCAGCGGGAGCCCGGCCCGGCGCGTGAGTACCCCAGTGCCCTTAGCGCTTGCGGGCAGTGGTCTTCTTGGCGGTGGTCTTGCGCGCCGTGGACTTCTTGGCGGGCGCCTTCTTGGCCGTGGCCTTCTTGGCGGGGGCCTTCTTCGCCGCGGCCTTCTTGGCGGTGGTGGCCTTCTTGGCCGGGGCCGCCTTCTTGGCCGTGGTGGCCTTCTTGGCCGGAGCCGCCTTCTTGGCCGTGGTGGCCTTCTTGGCCGGAGCCGCCTTCTTGGCCGTCGTGGCCTTCTTGGCGGTGGTGGCCTTCTTCGCCGCCGTCGCCTTCTTGGCCGTCGTGGTCTTCTTCGCGGCCGTCGCCTTCTTGGCGGTGGTGGCCTTCTTCGCGGCGGCCTTCTTGACCGTCGTACGGGTGGAAGTGCCACCCGAGAGGCTGCCCTTCGGCGCCTTCTTGACCGCGACGTCGTTCTTCGGGAGCTTCTTCGAGCCGCTCACCAGGTCCTTGAAGCCCTGGCCTGCGCGGAAGCGCGGCACCGAGGTCTTCTTGACCCGCACGCGCTCCCCGGTCTGCGGGTTGCGGGCGTACCGGGCCGGGCGGTCGACCTTCTCGAACGAGCCGAAGCCGGTGACCGAAACCCGGTCTCCGCCGACCACGGCACGGACGATGGCGTCCAGAACCGCGTCCACGGCGTCGGCGGCCTGCTGACGGCCACCGACCTTGTCGGCAATCGCTTCTACGAGCTGCGCCTTGTTCACGTCTTCCCCTTCGGAGACATTGCCTGAAGCGAATGCGCCAGGCTTTTTCGCACGTTAGGCAGATATATACCGCAAATCAAACACGAAACGGGCTAATCACCCTTGTGCCGCAACGTTCTGGACTCTCGAGGAGTTCCTCGAAGGTCCGTTGAGGCTTGACGATCAGTCGTCTTCGGGGATTCGGCCCTCGTCGCCCTCGTCGAGGTACGCCATCAATCGCTCCAGACGCCTTGCCGCATCGGCGAGATCGTGTTTGGCCGCGGCCGTAATGACCAGCAGCTTCCGGGTCAGCGCCATCCGTACGCCCTCCGGGACTTGCAGTGCGCGCACTCGGGAGTGCGCTTCCTTCAGCCGGTCCGCGACGAGTCCGTAGAGCTCGAGTTGGTCGTCGCGTCCCATGCACCGATTGTGCCATCTGGGGCGAGTTGTCGCCTCCGCAGGGGGTAACTACCCCCGCCCGGCGCCTTCCTGAGGATACCCGCACCCACTGTGTGCAAGGGGATTTCCAGCCTCTTCTTCCCTTCGCTTCAAGGCAGTTGAGTCCACCCGTTCAGGTCATCGGGGGTCAAAGGGGACCGGAAAGGGGCCGGACACGGATGTACCCCCAACCGTCCACGATTGGGGGTACATCGGGTGGGTCGCGGCCCGCGCGGCCGCCGGCGAGGGGGTGTCAGACCCGCGCGGTGCTCGGCTTGTGGGTGGGGCGGAGGGCTTCGTAGGCCGCGATGTCCGCCTCGTTCTGGAGCGTGATGCTGATGTCGTCCAGGCCGTTGAGCAGCCGCCAGCGGGCGTTCTCGTCGAGCTCGAAGTCCGCCGTGACCCCGGGGGCCCGAACCTGGCGATCCCGCAGGTCAACGGTGATCTCGACCTCGGGATCCGCCTCCGTCAGGGCCCACAGGGCGTCCACGGTCTCCTGCTCCAGAACCACCGTGAGCAGCCCGTTCTTGAGCGAGTTGCCCCGGAAGATGTCGGCGAAGCGGGAGGAGATGACGGTCTTGAAGCCGTAGTTCTGGAGGGCCCAGACGGCGTGCTCGCGGGAGGATCCGGTGCCGAAGTCGGGGCCCGCGACCAGGACGGTGGCTCCCTGGCGCTCCGGCAGGTTGAGGACGAAGTCGTCACTCTTGCGCCAGGCCTCGAAGAGCCCGTCCTCGAAGCCGTCGCGGGTGACCTTCTTCAGCCAGTGGGCGGGGATGATCTGGTCGGTGTCCACATTGCTGCGGCGCAGCGGGACGGCCCGGCCGGTGTGGGTGGTGAAGGCTTCCATGGCTGATCAGACTCCGGCGGTCGCGGGGGTGTCGGTGAGGTCGGCGGGCGCGGCCAGACGGCCGGTCACCGCGGTGGCGGCGGCCACCTGGGGCGACACCAGGTGGGTGCGGCCGCCCTTGCCCTGCCTGCCCTCGAAGTTGCGGTTGGAGGTGGAGGCGGAGCGCTCGCCGGGCGCGAGTTGGTCGGGATTCATGCCCAGGCACATCGAGCAGCCCGCGTGCCGCCATTCGGCGCCCGCCGCGGTGAAGACCTTGTCCAGGCCCTCGTCGACGGCCTGCAGGGCGACCCGCACCGAGCCGGGCACGACCAGCATCCGTACGCCGTCGGCGACTTTGCGCCCCTCGATCACGGCGGCCGCCGAGCGCAGGTCCTCGATGCGCCCGTTGGTGCAGGAGCCTACGAAGACGGTGTCGACCTCGATGTCCCGCAGCCGCTGCCCGGCGGTCAACCCCATGTACTCCAGGGCCTTTTCGGCGGCGAGGCGCTCCGAAGCGTCCTCGTACGAAGCCGGGTCGGGGACGCTCGCGGACAGCGGCAGGCCCTGGCCCGGGTTGGTGCCCCAGGTGACGAACGGCGCCAGGGAGGCGGCGTCGATGCGGACCTCGGCGTCGAAGACGGCGTCGTCGTCGCTCCGCAGGGTCTTCCAGTACGCCACGGCGGCGTCCCAGTCCTCGCCCTGCGGGGCGTGGGCGCGGCCCTGGATGTAGGCGAAGGTCGTCTCGTCCGGGGCGATCATGCCGGCCCGGGCACCCGCCTCGATGGACATGTTGCAGATGGTCATGCGGGCTTCCATCGACAGCTTCTCGATGGCGGAGCCGCGGTACTCGATGACGTAGCCCTGGCCGCCACCGGTGCCGATCTTCGCGATGATGGCCAGGATGAGGTCCTTGGCCGTGACGCCCTCGGGCAGTTCGCCGTCGACGGTGATGGCCATCGTCTTGGGGCGCGCCATCGGCAGGGTCTGGGTGGCCAGCACGTGCTCGACCTGGGAGGTGCCGATGCCGAACGCGAGCGCGCCGAAGGCACCGTGGGTGGAGGTGTGGGAGTCGCCGCAGACCACCGTGGTGCCGGGCTGGGTCAGGCCCAGCTGCGGTCCCACCACGTGGACGACGCCCTGCTCGACGTCGCCCAGCGGGTGCAGGCGCACGCCGAACTCGGCGCAGTTCTTGCGCAGGGTCTCCAGCTGGGCGCGCGAGACCGGGTCCGCGATGAGCTTGTCGATGTCGAGGGTGGGGGTGTTGTGGTCCTCGGTCGCGATGGTGAGGTCGAGCCGCCGCACCTTGCGGCCCGCCTGCCGGAGGCCGTCGAAGGCCTGGGGGCTGGTCACCTCGTGCAGCAGGTGCAGATCGATGAAGAGGAGGTCGGGCTCGCCTTCGGCGCGCCGGACGACGTGGTCGTCCCAGACCTTCTCCGCGAGTGTCCTACCCATCGCTTTCCCTCCGACCGGCGTCGTGCGCCGGCCCAACTAGAGAATGAGTTCGCCGCCGCCGGGCCCCTCTTCACGCATGCCGGACGTCGGTCGCGTATCCGTTGGTCGGCGGATCGCTCCTCCAGGGTGGCGGGTTCCTGGGAATTTTGAACTTGCGTTTCACAGAGTGAGACGCGAGTATCGTTTCATGGACAACTCTAGCGGCGTAGGCGTCCTGGACAAGGCAGCCCTTGTCCTGGGCGCTCTGGAGTCCGGTCCGGCCACCCTCGCGGGACTGGTCGCGGCCACCGGACTCGCACGACCCACGGCGCACCGGCTCGCCGTGGCTCTGGAACACCACCGGATGGTGGCGCGGGACATGCAGGGCCGGTTCATCCTCGGCCCCCGCCTGGCCGAGCTGGCCGCGGCGGCGGGCGAGGACCGGCTGCTCGCCACGGCGGGCCCGGTGCTCACGCATCTGCGCGACGTCACGGGCGAGAGCGCCCAGCTGTATCGCCGCCAGGGCGACATGCGCATCTGCGTGGCGGCGGCCGAGCGCCTCTCGGGCCTCAGGGACACCGTCCCGGTCGGCTCGACGCTCACCATGAAGGCGGGCTCGTCCGCGCAGATCCTGATGGCCTGGGAGGAGCCGGAGCGGCTGCACCGGGGCCTGCAGGGCGCGCGCTTCACGGCGACGGCCCTGTCCGGGGTGCGCCGCAGGGGCTGGGCCCAGTCGATCGGCGAGCGGGAGCCGGGCGTCGCCTCGGTGTCCGCGCCGGTGCGGGGGCCGTCGAACCGCGTGGTGGCCGCGGTCTCCGTCTCGGGCCCCATCGAGCGCCTGACCCGGCACCCGGGCCGCATGCACGCCCAGGCCGTCATCGACGCGGCCGGCCGCCTCTCCGAGGCCCTGCGCCGCACCAACTGAGCCGCGCGAGACCGTCGTACGACCTCAGGGAGAGGGCCCGCCCCAACGCCGCGGCGGGCCCTCTCCCCTTTCCGGAACGCCGTCCGCCGTTCCGGACGTCACCAGCCCTTCAGGGCGCCGTCAGCCTTTACGCGCGTCGGCAGCCTTTCAGCGCGCCGTCAGCCCGACCGGTACGCGAGCCGGTCCTTCGCCTGCCGCCCGCGCCGCTCCACCGGCACCTGCCCGTGCGCCGCCGCGAGGCCGAAGGCGGGCATGTCCATGTAGATCGCCTCGTACGCGCCCTCCGGCACGATGTACGTCTCGTGCCACAGGCCCACGTGCTGACGCACCTTCCCCGCCCGCTCCTTGCGGTTGGCGATCGCCCAGGCCTTGTGGTGGAACATCCGCGGCGAGTGCGCGTACGCGTACAGCCGCTCCTTGGACTCCCAGTACTGGACGACGTAGTACGTCCGGGGCGACGCGGTGAGCAGGACGTGCCGCAGCAGCCCCTGGCTCTTGTCCCGGCCCAGCTCGCGCAGCATGCGGACCATCGCGAGGAACACCGGCCCCCAGTGGTGCACGGCCCAGAAGTGGTTGACGCGCATGCCGATCAGGAGGACCACCACCTCCCCCCGCGCGTCGGCGGTGGTGCGTCCCGCGGTGACGGACCTGCTCGGCATGGCTCCCCCTGACACCCGTTGGTGAGCGGCACTATCCGACCGGCTCATGCTTGGATAGTGCCACTACCCGATGGGAGGCGCAAGCGATGCGGCTGGCCGAGCTGAGCGAGCACAGCGGTGTGTCCACCGCGACGATCAAGTACTACCTGCGCGAGGGCCTGTTGCCGCCCGGCCGGCAGGTCAACACGACGACGGCGGAGTACGACGACGAGCACCTGCGCAGGCTGCGTCTGGTGCGGGCGCTCATCCAGGTGGGCCGGGTGCCGGTGGCGACGGCCAAGGAGGTCCTCGCGCACGTCGACGACGACTCCCTGGGGCGCACGATCCGCATGGGCGCGGCGCTGTGGGCGCTGCCGCAGGGCCCGGAGCCGGACGAGGCCGACCCCGCCGTGGCCGGGGCGCGCGCCGAGGTGGACCTGCTGTTGCGGCGGCTGGGCTGGGAGACCTCGCGGGAGCTCGCCGAGCTCTCCCCCGTGCACCGCTCCCTGGTCGCGGCGGTGGCGACGCTGAACCGCCTCGGCTACGGCTGGGACGCCGAACGCATGGCGCCGTACGCGGAGTTGATGCACGCGGCGGCGAAGCTGGATCTCGACTTCCTGGAGACGTACGGCTCGGAGGCGGAGCGGGTCGAGACGGCGGTGGCGTCGGCGGTGCTGTGCGAGCCGGTGCTGCGGGCGCTGCACCGGCTCGCGCAGGAGGAGGAGTCGGCGCGGCGGTACGGCATCGAGTAGGCGCGCCCCGGCCCCGCGGCCGGGCTCCGGCGGCCCGGGGTTCCGGGAACGCCGAAGGGCCTCCACCGTGGTGGAGGCCCTTCGGTCTCTGTACCCCCGACCGGATTCGAACCGGCGCTACCGCCTTGAGAGGGCGGCGTGCTAGGCCGCTACACAACGGGGGCGAGGATCTTGCAAGCGTTGAAACCGCCGCAGATCCGAGCTGGTCTACCAGGACTCGAACCTAGACTAACTGAACCAGAATCAGTCGTGCTGCCAATTACACCATAGACCAATGATGGTTTAGACCAGTTTGTACCCCCGACCGGATTCGAACCGGCGCTACCGCCTTGAGAGGGCGGCGTGCTAGGCCGCTACACAACGGGGGCCCTAGCGATCCTGCATCAAGGTCGGTGGGAGCTACCCATACCGTCCTCGCGGGAAGGATCTGTACCCCCGACCGGATTCGAACCGGCGCTACTGCCTTGAGAGGGCAGCGTGCTAGGCCGCTACACAACGGGGGCTTTGCAGATGAGCTCTGCGAGCTGGCCTACCTGGACTCGAACCAAGACTAACTGAACCAGAATCAGTCGTGCTGCCAATTACACCATAGGCCAATGGAACGCAACCCCCGGGAGGGGTTCTGTTCCGGTTGCGCTTTCCTGCCGGACCTTTCGGCCCTCTCGGGCGGCGCAGGAAGAACATTACCCGAAGGTGGACGGCGCTCCAAAACGGGTATCCGAGCGCAGCAGCGCGGGGAGCTCCGTGAGGCTCGTGATGCGGTGGACTCCCGACGGGCCGTCCCCCCGCGTGCCGTTGCGGTCGAGCCAGATGCCGAGCAGGCCCGCGTCGCGGGCGCCGCGCGCGTCGATGTCCGGTTCGTCGCCGACGTAGGCGATCTCCCCGGGGGCGAGGGCGAGCGCCTCGCACACCGCCAGGAAGGCCTCCGGGGCGGGCTTGGCGACGCCGAGGTCGGCGGCGCACAGGACGGTCTCGAAGCGGTCGCGCACGCCGAGCGTGCTGAGCTTGTGCTCCTGCACGGAGAGCGCCGAGTTGGAGAGGACCGCGTGGCGGTAGTCCCCGGCGAGGGCGTCCAGGGCGGGCACGGTGTCCGGGAACAGGGCCCAGGCGGCCTCGTAGTGTCCCAGGTAGCGGCCGAACCAGGCGTCGGCCTCCACGTCGTCGAGGGCGGCGCCGAGGAACTCGCGGACGCGGTCCCTGCGCTGCGCGTGGTACTCCACCTCACCGGCGCCGAAGCGGGCCCAGTGCCGGTCCGTGATCTCCTTCCACAGCGCCAGGGCGCGATCGGCGCTGTCGTACCGGGCGAGGAGGTCCTCGGCGGCGAGGTGGGCCCGCATGCCCGCCAGATCGGCGGACGCGTAGTCGAAGAGGGTGTCGTCGACGTCCCAGACGACGGCCTTGACCGGTCCGGCGGCGCGCTGCGGCCCCACGGCGTTGATCGGCATGTTCCGAACGTACGCGAAAGGGCCCGGAAGCCGTGATGGCTTCCGGGCCCTTTCGCCGGGACCGTACGGGCCGTGCGCGCGGGCCGGCACGCGCCGTGCGGGCGCCGGTGCGCGGGGTCACACGGCGTTACGCGCCGAGCTTCGCCAGCGCCGCGTCGATGCGGGCCAGGGCGCGGTCCTTGCCGAGGATCTCCAGGGACTCGAAGAGGGGCAGACCGACCGTGCGGCCGGTGACGGCGACGCGGACGGGCGCCTGGGCCTTGCCGAGCTTGAGGCCGTGCTCCTCACCGGCGGCCAGGACGGCCTCCTTGAGGGCCTCGGGGGACGACCAGTCGGCCGCCTCCAGCTTGGCGCGGGCGGTGGTCAGGAGCGCGTCGGAGCCCTCCTTCATGGCCTTGGTCCAGGAGGCCTCGTCGAAGACCGGCTCCGGCAGGAACAGGAAGTCGACGTTGTCGGTGATCTCCGAGAGGACCTTGAGCCGGGTCTGGGCGTGCGGCGCGATCGCCTCCCAGACGGCCGCGTCGAAGTCCTCGGGCGCCCACGGGGCGTGCGGGGCGCGCAGCCACGGCTCGCAGGCCGCGGCGAACGCCTTCACGTCCAGCATGCGGATGTGGTCGGCGTTGATGGCCTCGGCCTTCTTCAGGTCGAAGCGGGCCGGGTTGGAGTTCACGTCGGCGAGGTCGAACTTCGCGACCATCTCGTCGATCGAGAAGACGTCCTGGTCGGCGGAGAAGGACCAGCCGAGCAGGGAGAGGTAGTTGAGCAGGCCCTCGGGCAGGAAGCCGCGCTCGCGGTAGAGGTTCAGGCTCGCCTGCGGGTCGCGCTTGGAGAGCTTCTTGTTGCCCTCGCCCATGACGTACGGCAGGTGGCCGAACTGCGGGATCCCCTGCGCGATGCCCAGCTCGATCAGCGCCTTGTAGAGCGCGATCTGGCGCGGCGTGGAGGAGAGCAGGTCCTCGCCGCGCAGGACGTGGGTGATCTCCATCAGGGCGTCGTCGACCGGGTTGACCAGCGTGTACAGCGGGGCGCCGTTCGCGCGGACGATGCCGTAGTCGGTGACGTTCTCGGCCTGGACGGTGATCTCGCCGCGGACCAGGTCGGTGAAGGTGGTGGCCTCGTCCGGCATCCGGAAGCGGACGATGTGGCTGCGGCCCTCGGCCTCGTACGCCTGCTTCTGCTCGGCGGTGAGGTCGCGGCAGTGGCCGTCGTAGCCGGACGGCTTGCCGGCGGCGCGGGCGGCCTCGCGGCGGGCGTCCAGCTCCTCGGTGGTGCAGTAGCACGGGTAGGCGTGCCCGGCGGCGAGGAGCTTCTCGGCGACGTCCCGGTAGATGTCCATGCGCTGCGACTGGCGGTACGGCGCGTGCGGGCCGCCGACCTCGGGGCCCTCGTCCCAGTCGAAGCCCAGCCAGCGCATGGAGTCCAGAAGCTGCTCGTACGACTCCTCGGAGTCGCGGGCGGCGTCCGTGTCCTCGATGCGGAAGACCAGGGTGCCCTCGTTGTGCCGGGCGTAGGCCCAGTTGAACAGGGCGGTGCGGACCAGGCCCACGTGCGGGTTGCCGGTCGGGGAGGGACAGAAACGTACGCGGACGTTCGTCGCGTTAGCCACGCTTGATCACCTTGTTGGTGAGAGTGCCGATGCCTTCGATGGTGACGGCGACCTCGTCGCCGACGTTGAGGGGGCCAACCCCCTCGGGGGTGCCGGTGAGGATGACGTCGCCGGGCAGCAGCGTCATGGCCTCGGAGATGTTCACGACCAGGTCCTCGATGGAGTGCACCATCTCGGAGGTGCGGCCGAGCTGGCGCTGCTGGCCGTTGACCGTGCACTGGATCGTCAGGTCGCTCGGGTCGAGCTCCGTCTCCACCCAGGGGCCGAGCGGGCAGGACGTGTCGAAGCCCTTGGCCCGGGCCCACTGCTTCTCGCGCTTCTGCACGTCGCGGGCGGTGACGTCGTTGGCGCAGGTGTAGCCGAAGACGACGTCCTTCACGCGCTCGCGCGGGACCTCGCGGCACATGCGGCCGATGACGACGGCCAGCTCCGCCTCGTGGTGCAGCTCCTCGGAGAACGGCGGGTACTGGATGGCGTCGCCGGACCCGATCATCGAGGTGGCGGGCTTGAAGAAGGCGAACGGGGCCTCCGGCACCTCGTGGCCGAGCTCCTTGGCGTGCGCCGCGTAGTTCCGCCCGAAAGCCACGATCTTGTGGCCGATGACGGGGGCGAGGAGCCGGACCTTGCTGAGCGGGACCTTGACACCGCTCAGCTCGAAGTCGCCGTACGGGCTGCCCTTGATGATGTCGACGACGAGCTCGTCCGGCTTGTCGCCCTCGACCGCGCCGAAGGCGACGTTGCCGTCGATGGAGAACCTGGCGATACGCACGTGGACGGTGCCCTTTGCTTGTGCGGGTGATCTGGGTGGGCCCAGTCTATGGGGCTTCGCCCCGCTTCCCCTTTTCACCGCTTCGCGGCTCGTCCTCAATCGCCGGACGGGCTGCGTTCATGCCGGACGAGCTGTCCCTTCCGGAGGGCTGTACGCCTACGGGGCTTCCATGAGGATGGTGCGCTTCGGGTTGGCCGTCTGGGTGGGGAGGGCCACGGGGTGCTCCGGCTGCTCGGGGGCCGTCTGCAGGGCTTCGGCGTCCTCGAGGTGCGCGAGGGTGGTGCGGCGCGGGTTGGCTATGTTGCGGAACATCATCGTGGACTTCATCTGCTGTTCAGGCCCTGTCGATCGGGGCGCCGCCGAGTGGGCGCCGATTGTCGGATTCCCCATCCCTGTAAAGCGTCAGGCTAAACATGCAATTCCCGCGCAATGTCGAGAAGAGGCCATGATCTTCATGTGAGTTTGCTCACGAGGGCATGGATAAATGGGTCAATTCCGACTGCCCATACGACCCTTGAAAACGGACATTGCCCCCCTGAAGCTCTCATTCCGCTCCTGATCATGAAGACTGGGACACCGACTCCGGCCTCGCATCTCGTACGGGAAAGTCCGATTTGGGCGGCTTGAGTTTCTACGTCTCGTGACGCGGTCCTCACGTGCTGTCACAGGAGGGTCGGCCTGGACCACGGGCCTTGTTGGAGATCCTGCACTGTGCTGGAATTCCCGGGACCGCCGCGGGATCGAACCGGCGCACAGGGGCGCAACGCAGCGCCGAGGGCGGCGGGAAGGGGGAGCAGCGCCGGTCTCACGACCACCATGGGGTGCCTGACGCCCCGAGACGCCGACACCGTCCCGCCGTCCACGCGGCAGGACGCCTGGTCCAGAGGTTGCGACGCTAGTGCAGGGACGTTTCAAGAGGGATGGCAGCGCTGCGGCGGAGCCGGAGCGCGGCGGAAGTGACCGCGGCTCCTCGGCCCAGCACGCCCAGAACCCCGCATCGGTACAGTCCGGCGACGGCCCCGGAGCCGCGCGTACGGGCGCGCCGGGCGGCGGTGCGCCTGCGGACGAGACAAAGGCGAAGGGCTCCAAGACACCCCCCGGTCCCGGCCCTCGAATAGCCCTGCGCAACTGGCGCATCTCGACCCGCCTGGTCTCGCTCCTCGCGCTCCCCGTCATCACGGCGACCTCGCTGGGCGCCCTGCGCATCAACTCGTCGATGGACGAGATCCAGCAGCTCGACAACATGAAGCTGCTGACCGACCTGACCGAGGACGCCACCCGCCTCGCCGTCGCGCTCCAGGAGGAGCGCGACCAGTCGGCGGGCCCGCTCTCGCACGGCGCCAGCGACACCGACTTCACCGTCAAGAGCGTGCGGGAGAAGACGGACCGCGCCTACAAGAACTTCCTGTCGGGCACCCAGAACGTCGACGACAGCGACGGCGACAAGGGCTTCCTGGGCATCCGCCAGAACACGGTCCAGATCACCCGGCAGCTGCAGAAGATCAAGGACGTCCGCCGGGACGCCTACCAGAAGAACGTCCCGTCCTCGCAGACGGTCGACGGCTACAGCCAGCTGATCCAGCAGCTCCTCGCGCTCTCCGAGGACATGGCGCAGGCGACCAGCAACCCGGACATGATCCAGCGCACCCGCGCCCTGGCGGCCTTCTCCTCCGCCAAGGAGTTCGCGTCCGTGCAGCGGGCCGTCATCGCGGCCGCGCTCCCGGCGAACAACCGCGAGTTCGGCAAGCTCTCCGACCTCGACCGCCGCTACGCCCTCACGGCGCTGGAGAAGGAGACGGACGAACTCCAGTCCTTCAACCGGATCTACGTCGGCAACGGCGCGAAGCTGCTCGCCCCCATCAGCCGCGGCAACCAGACGATCCAGGGTGCCGACGCCTACGCCCAGCGCGTGCTCGAACAGCCGGGCGGTATCAAGCTCCGCGGCAAGCGCTCGTACAAGGACTGGGTGGACGCCGACTCCACCAAGATCTCGGAAATGGGCAAGATCGAGCTGACGCTGCTCGACGAGATGGAGCAGAAGGCCCGCTCGCTGCGGAACGAGTCCGAGCAGCAGGCGATCCTCAACGGTGCGCTCATCCTGCTGGTGCTCGGCGTCTCGCTCGTCGGCGCCTTCGTCGTGGCCCGGTCCATGATCCGCTCGCTGCGCCGGCTCCAGGACACCGCCACCAAGGTCGCCCAGGACCGCCTGCCCGAGCTGGTCAAGCAGCTCTCCGAGTCCGACCCGCAGGACGTCGACACGTCCGTGGAGTCCGTCGGTGTGCACTCCCGGGACGAGATCGGCCAGGTGGCCGCGGCCTTCGACGACGTGCACCGCGAGGCCGTCCGCCTCGCCGCCGAGCAGGCCCTCCTGCGGGGCAACGTCAACGCGATGTTCACCAACCTCTCGCGCCGCTCCCAGGGCCTCATCCAGCGCCAGCTCTCGCTCATCTCCGAGCTGGAGTCCCGCGAGGCCGACCCGGACCAGCTGTCGTCGCTGTTCAAGCTCGACCACCTCGCGACCCGCATGCGCCGTAACGGCGAGAACCTCCTCGTGCTCGCCGGTGAGGAGCCCGGCCGCCGCTGGACGCGGCCCGTGCCGCTCGTCGACGTCCTGCGTGCCGCCGCCTCCGAGGTGGAGCAGTACGAGCGCATCGAGCTGTCCTCGGTGCCCGCCACCGACGTCGCGGGACGCGTCGTCAACGACCTCGTGCACCTCCTCGCCGAGCTCCTTGAGAACGCGACCTCGTTCTCCTCGCCGCAGACCAAGGTCAAGGTGACCGGTCACGCGCTGCCCGACGGCCGCGTGCTCATCGAGATCCACGACACCGGCATCGGCCTCTCCCCCGAGGACCTCGCCGCGATCAACGAGCGGCTCGCGTCGCCGCCCACCGTGGACGTCTCCGTCTCCCGCCGCATGGGTCTGTTCGTGGTCGGCCGCCTCTCGCAGCGCCACGGCATCCGCATCCAGCTGCGGCCCTCGGACTCCGGCGGTACGACCGCGCTCGTCATGCTGCCCGTCGACGTCGCCCAGGGCGGCAAGAAGGGCCCGGGCCAGCCCGGCGCCCCGGCGCCGACCGGCGGTCCCGCGGCGGCCCAGGCCGCCGCGGGTGCCGCCGCCGCGCGCCGCGGTGGCGGTGTGGCGGCCGGTCTGAGCGGCGCGGCCCGCGCCCGGCAGAACAACCAGGTCGGCCCCGCCGCCGGCACGCAGCGCGGCCAGGTCGCGGGCTCGGGCCCGCGGGCGGCGCTGCCCTCGCGCGGCAACGGCCAGGGCGCCCCGTCGGCCGGGTCCCCGGTGGCACCGGGCGGCCTCGCGGGCGGCCCCGGCGCCTTCGGCCAGGGCCAGGGCGGCGGCAACCGCTCCGGGGCGGGCAGCATGCCACAGCCTCCGGTGCCCCAGCAGCGCACGAACGACGCGGGTCAGGCCGTCGGGTCCGGCTCGGGCGCGGGCTCCGGCCCGGGCGAGCAGGACCGCAGGCCGCAGCTGCCGCCGGGGATGGGGTCTCCCCTGGTCGAGCGGAGCCGAGACCTTGGGGAAGGTCCCCGGGCCGAGCTGCCCGGTGGCAGCCCGCAGCAGCCCCGCGTGCCCAGCTGGAGCGACGAGAACGCGCAGCCGCAGGTCCCGCGCGAGCCCTTCGACGCTCCGCGCGGCCACGAGGAGCCCGAGTCCACCGGCCAGTTCGCGCACCCCGCAGGCCTCGCCGACGACCTGCAGGGTCCGGGCTCGACCGCGCAGTTCGACCGCCCCGACTTCGACGGGCCGCCGCCCGGCCCGCAGGGCGACGCCCAGAGCGGCGCCACCGGCGAGTTCGTGCGCTCCGACGTCTTCGGCGGCCCTGCGGGCCCGGCCCCGCAGGCGCCCCAGACCCCGCAGTCGGGCCAGTCGCCGCACGCCACCGGTGAGTTCTCGGTGCCGCGTCCGCCCGCGCCCCGCCGCGAGCAGGCCCCGCGCGCCGATCTGGACCAGGGCGGGCAGCAACAGCGCCCCCAGGCCCAGCTCCCGCAGGCGCCCGAGCCGCAGCAGACCGAGCCGGAGGCCCTGCCGCCCGCGTCCGGTCCGCTGGACGGCCGTACGCCGCTGTACGACACGCTGGAGACCAACTGGTTCTCGCAGCAGGCGCAGGCGCAGGCCGAACAGCAGCAGCGGGCCCAGCAGGAGCGCGCCGAGCAGGAGCGCCAGGCCCGGGCCGAGCAGGAGCGCCAGCAGGCCGAGCGCGGCCGCCGGGCCGAGCAGGGCCACCGCCCCGAGCTGCCGCAGCGCGGCCAGGAGCCGGGGGGCCACCGCCCGGACGCCGGTGCGCCGCAGGCCCAGCAGCCCCAGCAGTCCCCGCAGCTTCCGCAGCGCGGAGCCCGGCTCCCCCGCCGGGAACCGCAGCTCCCGCAGCGCGAGCCGCAGCGGCCGCTCGACGGCACGCGTCCCCAGGGCTCCCGCCCGCAGGGCGCGCGTCCGCCGCAGCAGTCCCCCGGGACCCCGCCGCCGTCCCAGCGTCCGGGCGGCTTCCAGGCCCCAGGCCCGCAGGGGCAGCAGCACGCCCAGCCCGGCCAGAGCGGCCCGGGCGGCCCCCAGAACCAGCAGAACGCGCAGCACCCGCAGAACCCCAACAGCACCACCGGCAACACCGCTTGGCGCGCCACGCCGAACGACGAGCTGGGCCGCCAGGCCGAGCGCGTCCGGCAGCCCTCCGCGGGCGGCGTCACCACCTCCGGCCTCCCGCGCCGCGTGCCACGGGCCAACCTCGTGGCGGGCACCGCACAGCAGGCGCAGGACAGCTCGGGTCCGCAGGTCTCGCGCGCGCCCGACGACGTGCGCGGCCGGCTGACCAATCTCCGTCGGGGCATCCAGCAGGGTCGCCAGGCCGGCACCGGCCAGACCGGCAGTTTCCCCACTCACCAGCAGGAGCGTTAGTTGAGTCCGATGAGCCAGGCGGCACAGAACCTGAACTGGTTGATCACCAACTTCGTGGAGAACACCCCCGGGGTGTCCCACACGGTCGTGGTCTCCGCCGACGGCCTGCTTCTCGCGATGTCCGAGGGCTTCCCGCGCGACCGCGCCGACCAGCTCGCGGCCGTCGCCTCCGGCCTGACCTCCCTCACCGCCGGGGCCTCCCGGATCTTCGAGGGCGGGGCGGTCACGCAGACCGTCGTGGAGATGGAGCGCGGCTTCCTGTTCCTCATGTCCATCTCCGACGGCTCGTCCCTGGCCGTGCTCGCGCACCCGGAGTGCGACATCGGCCTCGTCGGGTACGAGATGGCGCTGCTCGTCGACCGTGCGGGCACCGTCCTCACCCCGGACCTGCGCGCCGAGCTCCAGGGCAGCCTGCTGCACTAGCCGGCGCGCGGGCCAGGCCCGCCGCAGCCCCCGGCCACCCCACAGGCCGGGGACGTCCGATCCGTACGCAACCACCCACCGTCCGGCCGCCACTCATGCCCCACCAGGCTGACGTCAGACGGAACGCAGACGAACTGCTGTCCCGCCCGGAGGATCCATGAACCCGCCCACCGCCTCTCATGACCCGTACGGCGCCCAAGCCGGATACGGCTACGAGGGCGACCAGCCGCTGGTGCGCCCGTACGCCATGACCGGTGGCCGGACCAGGCCCCGCTACCAGCTCGCCATCGAGGCGCTGGTCAGCACCACGGCGGACCCGGCCCAGCTGATGGGGCTGCTCCCCGAGCACCAGCGGATCTGCCACCTGTGCCGCGAGGTCAAGTCGGTGGCCGAGGTGTCGGCGCTGCTCTCGATGCCGCTCGGCGTCGCCCGCATCCTGGTGGCCGACCTGGCCGAGGCCGGGCTCGTCGCGATCCACCAGCCCGGCGGTGACGAGAACACCGGTGGCCAGCCAGACGTGACTCTGCTCGAAAGGGTGCTCAGTGGACTTCGCAAGCTCTAGCGCGGGCGGCTTCGCGGACTCCGCCGCCACAGGCCGGTCCACCACGTCGGCCAAGATCGTGGTGGCGGGCGGCTTCGGCGTGGGCAAGACCACGTTCGTCGGCGCGGTCTCGGAGATCAATCCGCTGCGCACCGAAGCGGTGATGACGTCCGCGTCAGCGGGTATTGACGACCTCACGCATACCGGTGACAAGACCACCACCACAGTGGCGATGGATTTCGGCCGCATCACCCTTGACCAGGATCTGATCCTGTATCTGTTCGGCACCCCGGGCCAGGACCGCTTCTGGTTCATGTGGGACGACCTGGTGCGCGGCGCGATCGGTGCCATCGTCCTGGTCGACACCCGGCGCCTGGCCGACTGTTTTCCCGCTGTGGACTACTTCGAGAACTCCGGACTGCCTTTCGTCATCGCCCTCAACGGCTTCGACGGCCAGCAGCCCTACACCCCCGACGAAGTCCGCGAAGCGCTGCAGCTCGGCCCGGACACCCCCATCATCACGACAGATGCCCGACAGCGTGCGGAAGCAAAGAGTGGCCTGATCACGCTGGTCGAGCACGCGCTCATGGCACGACTCAAGTAGGCGGGATCATACGGAAGTTGCCGTATAAAGCACGGAACGATCTGTGTCCTTTGACACGGACGGCCGCCGTGTTCATAACGTTTCGACAGAGAATTCCGCCGACGCGGCCACACATCGCGGTCGGCCGGTATCACTGTGCTCACAAGAGCCCCGCCTTTTGGCGGGGCTCGCTCTTTATGACCGATTTATCTGAGGCCTGCACCACTCGGATCGCTTCGCTCCTACTGTTTGGAGGAGCACCACCTGACGTGCTGGAATGCGCTGAACTGCCCAGTAGCACGGGCCTTTGGAGACGACAGCGGCACCAGCGCGGGAGCCGCCGCCGAGAGGTTGTTGGTCGAGTGAGGCGAAGCAAGACGAGCCCCGCACCCCCGGAACGGGACACGCGGGGCAACTTCACCCCGCCCCCGCGAGCGGCGACGCCGTCGCCGTCCGCGGACGTACCCGGTGGCGAGCCACAGCCCGCCTCCGGCGGGCGGCTCTCGCCCCGTAACTGGCGCGTACCGACCCGCCTGAACGCGATCCTCCTCATACCCGTGCTCGTGGGTCTCGTCATGGGCGGCTTCCAGGTCAAGGGCGCCATCGACACCTGGGACGAAGCCCGCGACGCCGAGGCCACGGCCCGTCTGGTGCGCGCTTCGCTGGACTACGGCAACCGCCTCATCGAGGAGCGCGACATCTCCGCCGCGCCCCTGCTCGACGGCAAGAAGAACGACCCGGACGTGGCCAAGGCCCGCAAGGCCACCGACCGGGCCGCCGCCGTCTTCGCCGACGCCGCCGAGGACATGCCGAAGAAGGAGGGCCTGGAGCGCCGACTCGCGACCTTCAAGAAGGTCGAGCCCAAGCTGGAGGGCCTGCGCCAAGCCGCGTACACCAGCAAGCTGCCCGGTGTGCGGACCGAAGAGGGCTACGTCGCCATCCAGCACCCGCTGATGGAGTTCGCCAACGAACTCGGCCTCGGCACCGGCAACATCACCTCCTACGGCCGCACCGTCTACGCGGTGTCCCTGGCGAAGGCCGCGCTCTCGCTGCAGCGCTCCATCGGCACCCACCTCCTGGAGAAGCCGGGCCCGACCCAGGGCGACTTCACCAAGCAGAAGGTCTCCTTCTCCTCGTACGCCTACCTCGAGCGCATCGCCATCGAGGAGTACACCGGCGGCGGCACGCCCTCGGACGTGCGGAAGCTGGAGGAGGGCAGGAAGCGGCTGATCGCCGACGCCGCGAAGCAGGCCGAGCAGAGCGCCGCCGAGGCGCGCGCGGCGGGCAAGAAGTTCGTCCCGCCGCCGCAGGGCGAGAAGATGCTGGAGCTCATCCTGGGCATGCCGGACACCCGGCCGAGCTCCCGGGTCGCGCTCGCCGCCAAGGGCGTCGACAGCAAGGTGCTGTGGGCGGCCACCACCGCCAAGTTCGACGCGTACCGCACCATCGAGGCGGACCTCACCGACAAGGCCGTGAACGAGGCCTCCGGCATCGCCGACGACGCCAAGACCGACGCCTTCATCACCGGTGCCGCCGTCGTGGTCGCCCTGCTCGCCGCCTTCGTCCTCGCCGGGCTCATGGCCCGCCAGATGAGCCGCTCGATGCGCTCCCTGCGCACGGCCGCCTTCGGCATCGCCGAGCAGCGCCTGCCGATGCTGGTCGACCAGCTCTCGCGCACCGACCCGGGCCGCGTGGACACCCGCGTCCAGCCGATCCCGATCACCAGCACGGACGAGATCGGCGAGGTCGCCCGCGCCTTCGACCAGGTGCACCGCGAGGCCGTCCGGCTCGCCTCCGAGCAGGCCCTGCTGCGCGGCAACATCAACGCGATCTTCACCAACCTCTCGCGCCGCAACCAGTCGCTGATCGAGGGCCAGCTGACCCTCATCACCGACCTGGAGAACAACGAGGCCGACCCGGACCAGCTGGAGAGCCTCTTCCGCCTGGACCACCTGGCGACCCGCATGCGGCGCAACGGCGAGAACCTCCTCGTCCTGTCCGGCGAGGAGCCGGGCCGCCGCTGGGACCAGCCGGTGCCGCTGGTGGACGTGCTGCGCGCCGCCTCCTCCGAGGTGGAGCAGTACGAGCGCATCGAGCTGTCGGGCGTGCCGGAGGCCGAGATCCACGGCCTGGCCGTGACCGACCTCGTGCACCTGCTCGCCGAGCTCCTGGAGAACGCCACCACGTTCTCCTCGCCGCAGACCAAGGTCAGGGTCACCGCGACCCGTCTCCCCGACGGCCGCGTGATGATCGAGATCCACGACAAGGGCATCGGCCTGACCGCCGAGGACTTCGCGGACATCAACCACCGGCTCGCCAACCCGCCGACCGTGGACGCCGCGATCTCCCAGCGCATGGGCCTGTTCGTGGTCGGCCGTCTGTCGGACCGGCACGGCATCCGGGTCCAGCTGCGCCCCTCGGGCGAGCAGGCGGGCACCACCTCGCTCGTCATGCTCCCGGAGATCATCACGCACGGTGGCGGCGGCGAACTCCACCCGCAGGACAACGAGTTCACGGTCTCCTCGATCATCCCCGAGCAGCAGGCGCAGGCCGCCGAGCCGCTGCGCACGGCCGCCGAGCTGGGCTTCGACGACACCGCCTACCACGGCGACGGCGCCGAGGGGCAGGGCGGCCGGCTCGACCCGGTGGGCCGTTCCTTGATCCGCGAGGAGCGCCGCGCGGCCCTGGAGGCACAGGCCCAGTCCGGCCGCCCGCCGTACCCCGAAGAGACACAGGGTGGCCAGGAGGCGTACGAGCAGCCGCAGGCGTACCAGGACCAGGGCGCGTACGAGACGCCCCGGACCGGTTACGAGGAGCAGTACGACCCCCAGCAGGCGTACGACGGCGCGCAGGCGTCCGGCTACGACCAGAGTCAGGGCGGCTACGACACCGGCTACGACACCGGCTACGACGGACAGCCGACGTACGAGCAGGGCCAGGCCGCGCAGCCCGCACAGGCCGGTTACGACGACGCGTACTACACGACGCAGGACGGCTACCCGGACGGCGCGTATGCGGAGCCCGGTCAGGGCGGCCACGAGGCCGCCGCGGGGGGCAAGGAGGAGCCCTTCGCCACCTACCCGGCCCGTTCCCACCAGGACGACTGGCCGCTGCGTGACGGCTACCAGGAGCCCTACCAGGGCGAGTACGCTCCCGAAGCGGAATCGGCTCCGGCGGCTGCCGCGGCCGAGCCCGAGCACGTAGGCTTCGACCGTCCGGGACCTGCCCAGACGGCCCCCTCGACCAGTCACGAGCTGACCGACGCGGGCCTGCCGCGCCGGGGCAGCACGGCGGCGAACGGCAACGGAAGCGCCCCCGCCGCACCGGGCGAAGAGGGCCGCGACGGCGAGAGCCCGAACGGCGAGCCGGACAGCTGGCGCACGGCCAACGACGAGCGCTGGCACCGCGCCGAGCAGCTGCGGGAGCCCAAGGCGGGCGGGGTCACCCCGTCCGGTCTTCCGCGGCGGGTGCCCAAGGCCAACCTGGTCGAGGGCACGGCGGAGCAGACCCCGCAGGGCGGCCCCCAGGTCTCCCGCGACCCCGAGGAAGTACGCGGCAGGCTGAGCAATCTGCGCCGCGGCGTCCAGCGGGGCCGCAGCGCGGGCAGTGACACGAATGGCCAGGGCTTCAGCCCTGATAGCACCTACAACCAGGAGCGTTAGTGTGAGCCCGATGAGCCAGGCGGCGCAGAACCTGAACTGGTTGATCACCAACTTCGTGGAGAACACCCCCGGGGTGTCCCACACCGTGGTGGTCTCCGCCGACGGACTCCTTCTGGCGATGTCCGAAGGTTTCCCGCGCGACCGAGCCGATCAGCTCGCCGCGGTCGCGTCGGGACTCACCTCCCTCACGGCCGGGGCCTCCCGGATCTTCGAGGGCGGCTCGGTGACCCAGACCGTTGTGGAGATGGAGCGAGGATTTCTCTTCATCATGTCCATCTCCGACGGGTCCTCCCTTGCCGTACTCGCCCACCCAGAAGCGGACATCGGTCTCATTGGGTACGAGATGGCACTTCTCGTCGACCGCGCCGGGACCGTCCTCACTCCGGACCTGCGCGCGGAGCTTCAGGGGAGCTTGCTCAACTAACAGACAGACGGTGCGTATTCGCGTCCCGGGGCCGTAAGGTTTCGGGACGCGGCTCCACAGCGATGGCGCCGGGCACAGTTTCGGAGGAGGAGTACGTGGCTGCAACACCCCCAGACGGTTCGTCTTCGGCCAACTGGCCTTCGGGCCGTGGCCAGGGCCAGGGTGACGGTTCGCAGAACCGGTACAACTTCCCCTCCGCGCCCAGCCACCGCCGTCAGCCGCAGTACCGGCAGCCCGGCCCGTACGACCAGCCCGCCCCGGGCGCGTACGACCAGCCGGGGCCCTACCGTCAGCCCGCCCCGGGCGCGTACGACCAGCAGCGCCCGTACGCGCCGCGCATCCAGCCCGCGCCGTCGCAGCGCCGCGCCCCCGAGCCGGCGCCCGCGGCCGCCAACCCGCTGGTGCGTCCGTACGCCATGACCGGCGGCCGCACCAGGCCGCGGTACCAGCTCGCCATCGAGGCGCTGGTGCACACCACCGCACAACCGCATCAGTTGCAGGGCCAGTTGCCCGAGCATCAGCGCATCTGCAACCTGTGCCGCGAGATCAAGTCGGTCGCCGAGATCTCGGCACTGCTCTCCATCCCCCTCGGCGTAGCCCGGATCCTCGTCGCCGACCTGGCGGAGGCCGGTCTCGTCGCCATCCATCAGCCCGGCGGGGACGAGTCCGCCGGCGGTCAGCCAGACGTGACACTGCTCGAAAGGGTGCTCAGTGGACTTCGCAAGCTCTAGCGGAGGAGCAACAGCCCGCTCCACCACCAGCGCGAAAATCGTGGTGGCGGGCGGCTTCGGTGTGGGCAAGACCACATTCGTCGGGGCCGTCTCGGAGATCAACCCGCTGCGCACCGAAGCCGTGATGACGTCCGCGTCGGCAGGCATCGACGACCTGACGCACACCGGCGACAAGACGACCACGACGGTCGCCATGGACTTCGGCCGCATCACGCTCGACCAGGACCTGATCCTGTATCTGTTCGGCACCCCGGGCCAGGACCGCTTCTGGTTCATGTGGGACGACCTGGTGCGCGGCGCCATCGGAGCGGTCGTCCTCGTCGACACGAGGCGGCTCGCCGACTGCTTCCCCGCCGTCGACTACTTCGAGAACTCCGGACTGCCCTTCGTCATCGCCCTCAACGGCTTCGACGGACACCAGCCGTACACCCCGGACGAGGTCCGCGAGGCCCTGCAGATCGGCCCGGACACGCCCATCATCACCACGGACGCGCGCCACCGCGCCGACGCGAAGTCCGCGCTGATCACCCTGGTCGAGCACGCCCTGATGGCCCGCCTCCGCTAGGCCCCCGCACCGACGCCCGTGGGCCCCGTACTCGAAGGAGTACGGGGCCCACGGGCTTGTGTGTCGCGGAAGGCGAGCGGCGGGGCTCAGCCCTGCCAGCTGTGCGGGGCGCGGAAGCCCGGCGTGCGCTCCAGGCGGCGCCAGCCGGCCTTGTCACGGCCGAAGCCCACGGAGGGAACGGCGGCGGGCTGGGCGGCGGCCCGGGCCAGCAGGATCGCCGTGAGGGCGGCGACCTCTTCGGGCTCGGCGTGGCCCTTCTCGACGCGGATGTCGGGAGTAGTCATGTGCGGCGTTCTCCTTGTGGGAAAGCGAAGGGGGCGGCGCGGCGCTACTGCGGCGGATTGCCGTGCTTGCGCGACGGCAGATCGGCGTGCTTGTTGCGCAGCATCGCGAGCGAGTTGATCAGCACGGACCGGGTCTCGGCCGGGTCGATCACGTCGTCGACGAGCCCGCGCTCGGCGGCGTAGTACGGGTGCATCAGCTCGGCCTTGTACTCCTTGACCATGCGGGCGCGCATGGCCTCGGGGTCCTCGGCGGCGGCGATCTGACGGCGGAAGATGACGTTGGCCGCGCCCTCGGCGCCCATGACCGCGATCTCGTTCGTCGGCCAGGCGTAGGTGAGGTCGGCGCCGATGGACTGGCTGTCCATCACGATGTACGCGCCGCCGTACGCCTTGCGCAGGATGAGGGAGATGCGGGGCACGGTCGCGTTGCAGTACGCGTACAGGAGCTTCGCGCCGTGGCGGATGATGCCGCCGTGCTCCTGGTCGACGCCGGGCAGGAAGCCGGGCACGTCGAGCAGGGTGACGATCGGGATGTTGAAGGCGTCGCACATCTGGACGAAGCGCGCGGCCTTTTCGGAGGCCTCGATGTCGAGGACGCCCGCGAGGGTCTGGGGCTGGTTGGCGACGATGCCGACGACCTGGCCGTCGAGGCGGGCCAGGGCGCAGATGATGTTGCGCGCCCAGCGCTCGTGGACCTCCAGGTAGTCGCCGTCGTCGACGAGCTCCTCGATGACCTTCGTCATGTCGTACGGCCGGTTCCCGTCGGCGGGGACGAGGTCGAGCAGCACGTCGGAGCGGCGGTCGGCCGGGTCGTCGCAGGCGGTGACGGGCGGGTTCTCACGGTTGTTCTGCGGCAGCATCGCGATGAGGTAGCGCACCTCGGCGAGGCAGGTCTCCTCGTCGTCGTACGCGAAGTGGCAGACGCCGGAGGTCTCGGCGTGCACGTCGGCGCCGCCCAGGCCGTTCTGGGAGATCTCCTCGCCGGTCACCGCGCGGACCACGTCGGGCCCGGTGATGAACATCTGCGAGGTGTCGCGGACCATGAAGACGAAGTCGGTGAGGGCGGGGCTGTACGCCGCGCCGCCCGCGCACGGGCCGAGCATCACGCTGATCTGCGGGATGACGCCGGAGGCCTTGGTGTTGCGCTGGAAGATGCCGCCGTAGCCCGCGAGGGCGGAGACGCCCTCCTGGATGCGGGCGCCCGCGCCGTCGTTGAGGGAGACCAGGGGCGCGCCCGCCGCGATGGCCATGTCCATGATCTTGTGGATCTTGGTGGCGTGCGCCTCGCCGAGGGCGCCTCCGAAGATCCGGAAGTCGTGGGCGTACACGAAGACCGTGCGGCCCTCGACGGTGCCCCAGCCGGTGATGACGCCGTCGGTGTAGGGCTTCTTCGCCTCCAGGCCGAAGCCGGTCGCCCGGTGCCGGCGCAGCTGCTCGACCTCCTGGAACGAACCCTCGTCGAGGAGAAGCGCGATCCGCTCGCGTGCCGTCAGCTTGCCCTTGGCGTGCTGGGCCTCGGTCGCCTTCTCGCTCGGTCCCGCCAGGGCCTGCGCGCGGATCCCGGCCAATTCGGCCACTCGGCCCCGCGCGTCGGTGGGCTCACCCGCTGAAGATCCAGCTTCGTCCAAAACGGTCATGCTCTCGACCTTACGAAGTGCACGCGCGAAAACGGACCGTCGACTCTGAACAGTCTCGGGACCGTTTTCCTGGCACCCCCGGACAGAAGTTTTGTGCGGTGCGGGCGAAGCCACTGCTCAGGGCCCCATCCGGCTGTAGGGATTCCACAAGGTGGCCAATGAGACTCGGATCACATTCCGGCCCCGGAATGAGTGATTCCGGGCGGAGCCCACACATCCGGCGCGGGGTGGCCCGGGCACCCGGGGCGGGGCGGAATTGGCAGGGGCCGACAACGCCCCGCCGCGATTCCAGCCAGCGGGGAGCCGGGCCGGACGGCCCGCCCCGGGCCTTCCCGCGGGCCTCAGGCGCGGTGGATCACGATGTCGCCGAGGCCCGTGCGCGCGCGCACCTTCACGGTCTCCCCGGAGTCGCCCGGGCCCGCCGACGAGCCGAGCGACTGCCGCACGGAGCCGTACTTGGTCTGGACATCGAGCCAGGCGGCGGTGCCCTCGCTGATGCCGATGTCGACCCTGCCGGTGCCGGTCTCCAGGACGGCGGTGCCGCGCGTCACCTCGCCGATCTCGATGGCGCCGGTCGCGGTCCTCGCGGTGACGTCGGCGCGGGCACGGGCCACGACGATGGCCCCGTTGGCGGAGCGGACCCGCAGCTCGCCGGCGACCTCGCCGATCTCGGTCGACCCGTTGGAGTTCTTGACGACGGCCGCGCCGCCGATCGTGCCGAGCCGCACCTCGCCGGAGGCCGTGGTGACGTCGGCCTGGCCGTCCGTCCGGTCCACGTAGACCCGGCCGTGGCCGGTGTCGAGGCGCACCGAGGCCGCCCGGACGACCCGGATCTCGCCCATGGACGTCTTGACCTCGCACTCGCCGAGGCGGCCCTCGACGGTGCAGTCGGCCATGGAGGTGGTGACGTGCACGTCCGAGCCCTCGGGCAGCACGACCTCCACGTCGACCGAGGAGCCCCTGCCGAAGAGGGAGCGCTCCTTGGGGCCCTTCACCAGGAGCCTGCCGGTGGTGTACTCCACCCGGGTGCGCTCGGCGGCGCGGACGTCGGCGGCGCGCGTCTCGCTGGTCGGGCGCACGTCGACGACGGTCTCGGCGCGGTCGCCCGCGATGATCCGCACCGTCCCGCTCTCGATGGTCACTGAGGCGTTGATGGGCTTGGCGGTGTCGAAGGTTGGCATGGCTGTCCTCGTCGTCGTGGTCCCGGTCCTGGTGGATGCGGCGGGGCGGCCCGGACGCGGCGGTCCGGGCCGGGCGGGGAGCGGGCCCTAGCGGGCCCAGCCGGTGAAGCTGTTCCCCACGCCCTCGCCGCGGGCGGGGGGCTGCGGGCTCTCGCTGGGCCTGAGGGCCTCGGCGACGGTGCGGACCAGCCAGGCGTTGACCGACAGGCTCTCGGCGGCTGCGGCCTCCTCGGCCTGGGACTTGAGGTGCATCGGCAGCCGGAGGTTGATGCGGGCGGTGCCGCCCTCCTCGGCCTCGGGCAGGGGCGCGGGGGCGGGCGCGGAGCGCGTCACGGGCGCCTCCATGACCGGCGCCTCGAACGCGTCGGCCAGGGGCGGCGGCGTCACCACGAAGTCCGGGTCACCCCCCCGCAGGCGCACGTCGACCGAGCCGGGAGCGAGGTCTCGGGTAACCTCGTCCATGGCCGCGGACAGCACGTTCAGCAACGTGAGCCGGGTGGCCGACTCGAGCGGGGCGATCAGACGCTCGGCGACCGCGCGAGCCTCCTCACCACCGGCCTCGGCGGCGACCGCGAGCTCCTGACGGAGTTGGTCGACATACGGCGTGAGATTCATGGCATCACTATGGCACCACAATGGCGCCATGGCAAGTTCCTGACACGCCCCCACCCCGGATTCCCGCGCCCCCAGCAGGTCGGGCCACCGCTTCCACCCTCGCCACCCCGCCTGCGCCATGGCGGCGAACGCCCCGCGCATCCCGCCGGACGCCCCGCCCGCCCCCTCTCATGGCGCCACACATGGCACCACTCCCCCACGCGCCCACACCTGGCGTAATCGAGCCACCACGCGGTGATCACGGTTGAACATTGAACCGATCAGCGTTACAGTCAATGTTGTTGAACATTAAACCGCTTGTGGTTGCGTCTCCCCCGTGATCCGCAGCCCGTCCCCCCAAGGAGCACGTCATGGGACTCTTCGGCCGCAAGAACGACAACGCCACCCCCGCCGCCGCCCCCGCCGCCCCCAGCCCTGAACTCGCCGCGCTGACCGGTGACTACGAGCTGGACCCCGCGCACAGCAGCATCGGCTTCGTCGCCCGCCACGCGATGGTCACGAACGTCAAGGGTTCCTTCCTCGACTTCAGCGGCTCGCTGCACCTCGACGGCACCGACCCGGCCAAGTCGACGGCCGTCATCGACGTGACGATGGACAGCATCGACACCGGCAACGCGGACCGCGACGGCCACCTCAAGAGCGCGGACTTCTTCAAGACCGAGGAGTTCCCGAAGATGACCTTCCGCTCCACCGGGGCCGAGGCGCTCGGCGGCGACGACTACCGCGTCACCGGTGACCTGACCATCCTCGGCACCACCCGGCCGCTCACCATCGACCTGGAGTTCAACGGCGCGGCCACGGACCCGTTCGGCAACCAGCGCGTCGGCTTCGAGGGCAAGGCCGAGCTGCTGCGCTCGGAGTGGGGCCTGACGTGGAACGCGGCCCTGGAGACGGGTGGCGTACTGGTCTCCGACAAGATCAAGCTCACCTTCGACATCTCGGCGATCAAGAGCGCCTCGTAAGGTCGCGTTGGGGCCGGTGGGCGGCCTTCGCCGCCCCGGCCGGTCCCGGGGGCCCGTCCGACGGGGCGGCCCTAGAAGCCGCCGCCGAAGTCCCCGCCCCCGCCGAAGTCCCCGCCGCCCCCGAAGTCGCCGCCGCCGAAGTCGCCCGCGTCGAAGTCCGCGCCCGTGACGTCGCCGCCGTCGGCCGCCGGGACGCCCGCCGACGCCGCGTACGCCGGGGACGACAGGGCCGAGCCGAGCAGGGTGCCGACCAGGAGGCCCGGGAGCAGGCCGCCGCCGAAGTAGCCGCCCGCCCAGGGGCCGTAGGCCGGGCCCGCCTCCCAGTAGGGGCGGCGGTCGCCGGTGTCGGTGGTGACCGTGCGGGTCATGGGCGCCTCGCCGTCGGCCAGGCGCACCGCGTCGGCCGCGCACACCGGCACCTCGCGGGGCGCACCGCCCGCGGGGGTCCACTCGGCGTCCTTCACGGAGGGCCCGTGCCGGGGGTCGAAGAAGCACGGCGGCCGCCGCTCGGGCAGCGTGCGGCCCTCGCGGCGCGCGGCGAGCAGGGCGAGCGAGAAGCGGCCGTCCTCCAGGGCCTGGGTGACGGCCCTGACCTGCTCGGGCCGCTCGGCCGCGGCCATGAAGGACTTCGCCTTCTCGTACGCGTCGAGCGCCCGCTCGTAGTCGGCGCGCATGGCGTCGTCGGCGCCGGCCTCCGCGGGGTGGAAGTCGAGCCGGTCCAGCTCCTCGCCGAAGGCGGTGATGTCCTCGTCGACGACGACGCGCAGCTTCTCCAGGGCCGCCCGCTCCTCCTCCGCGCGCTTGCGACGGCGGCTCCGGGCCACCGCGTAGGCGCCCGCGCCGCCCGCGACGACCACCGCGCCGACGCCGATCAGCGCCCCGACGGGCGCGCCGTCGTCGCCGCCCGCGGCGCCCCAGGAGGCGGGCGCGCTGCCCGACGTCTGGGCGAGTGCCCGGTCCACGAAGTCGTCGAGCTGCTGTTTCGCGGGCTCGCCCCGGACGAGCGTGGTCAGGTTCCGCACGGCGTCGCGCGACAGGGCCGCCCGGTCGGCCTTCGCGTCGAAGGCGTCGCCGAGGCGGATCGCGTACACGCCCGTGACTCCCGTCGCCGTCCGCAGGTTCCGGAACAGGTCCTGCTTCGGGAACGACTCCGGGAGCACGGCGACGAAGACCGGCTTGTCGGCCTTCTTGATCTTGTCGGCGAGGGCGTCGGCGTCGGCGCGGGAGAGCTGGGACGCCGCCGCCCCGTCGACGTACACCGGGTTCTCGCGCAAGGCGTCGGCCACCGTCGTGACGTCCGTGGCGGCCCGGGCCGCGGGCGCGAGCGTGGCGCCCAGGGCCAGGAGCAGTCCGGACAGGATGACGGTCAGCCGCGACGCCGCCTGCCTGGTCGGCCTCATACTTCACGCTAACCCAGGCCGGGCGCGAACGTGCCCCCGCGGCTACTCGGCGGGCTCGACCCCGGCCCTGAGCAGGCCGTAGGTGACCGCGTCCTCCAGCGCCTGCCAGGACGCGGCGATCACGTTGTCCGCGACGCCGACGGTCGACCACTCCCCGTCGCCGTCCGTGGTGGAGACGAGCACGCGGGTGGTGGAGGACGTGCCGTGCTTGCCCTCCAGGATGCGGACCTTGTAGTCCACCAGCTCCAGCTTGGCGAGCTCCGGGTACATCCGCTCCAGGCCGACGCGCAGGGCCCGGTCGAGGGCGTTGACGGGGCCGTTGCCCTCCGCCGTCGCCACGATGCGCTCGCCCTTGGCCCACACCTTCACGGTGGCCTCGTTGGCGTGCGAGCCGTCGGGCCGGTCCTCGACGATCGCGCGCCAGGACTCGGTGCGGAAGTAGCGCCGCGCGCGCCCTTCGGCCTCCGCCCGCAGGAGCAGCTCGAAGGAGGCGTCGGCCGCCTCGTACGTGTAGCCCTTGAGCTCGCGCTCCTTGACGCGCTCCACGACGCGGCCGACCAGTTCGCGGTCGCCGCCGAGGTCGACGCCCAGCTCCTTGCCCTTGAGCTCGATGGAGGCGCGGCCCGCCATGTCGGAGACCAGCATGCGGATGCGGTTGCCGACGAGCTCGGGGTCGATGTGCTGGTAGAGGTCCGGGTCGACCTTGATCGCGGAGGCGTGCAGGCCCGCCTTGTGCGCGAAGGCCGAGACGCCGACGTAGGGCTGGTGGGTGGCCGGGGTGAGGTTCACGACCTCGGCGATGGCGTGCGAGACCCGGGTCATCTCGCGCAGCGCGCCCTCGGGCAGGACCTGTTTGCCGTACTTCAGCTCCAGGGCGGCGACGACCGGGAAGAGGTTGGCGTTGCCGACGCGCTCGCCGTAGCCGTTGGCGGTGCACTGGACGTGGGTGGCGCCCGCGTCGACGGCCGCGAGGGTGTTGGCCACCGCGCAGCCGGTGTCGTCCTGGGCGTGGATGCCGAGCCGGGCGCCGGTGTCGGCGAGGACGGTGGCGACGACGGCCTGCACCTGGGCGGGGAGCATGCCGCCGTTGGTGTCGCACAGGACCACGACGTCCGCGCCCGCCTCGTGCGCGGCCCGCACGACCGCCTTCGCGTACTCGGGGTTGGCGCGGTAGCCGTCGAAGAAGTGCTCGCAGTCGACGAAGACGCGGCGGCCCTGCGCGCGCAGGTGGGAGACGGTGTCGCGGACCATCTCCACGTTCTCGTCGAGCGTGGTGCGCAGGGCGAGTTCGACGTGCCGGTCGTGTGCCTTGGCGACCAGCGTGATCACCGGGGCGCCGGACTCCAGGAGCGCTTTGACCTGGGGGTCCTCGGCGGCTCTGCCGCCCGCGCGCCGGGTGGCGCCGAACGCGACGAGCTGCGCGTTCTTGAAGGTGACCTCGTCCTTGGCGCGGGCGAAGAACTCGGTGTCGCGCGGGTTGGCGCCGGGCCAGCCGCCCTCGATGAAGCCCACGCCGAAGTCGTCCAGATGCCGGGCGATGGTCAGCTTGTCCGCGACGGTCAGATTGATGCCCTCGCGCTGCGCGCCGTCGCGCAGCGTGGTGTCGAACACGTGGAACGAATCGTCGGGGCTGCTGGTTTCCGTCGTCATCTCTCTGGCTCCTGTGTCGGATCTCGGTCTACCGGATGACCGGCTCCACCACCCTCATGATCCCCCGCGCCCTGTTCCTCCGGCTGGGGTGGGCCGGAAAACGAAAAGACCCCTCGCGGGTGCGAGAGGTCTGCGCGCGGGTCGAGGACGGTGCCGCCCCGTACGGTCGTACGGGCGCGGTCACTGCGGACCGGCGCGCCTGCTGCCCATAATCACGGCGGTAAGCATGGGGTCAGCCTGCCACACCCCGCGCCGCGCCTGAACGGCCGTCTCACCATGCGGGCGACCGTTCGGGCGCGGCGCCGCCGTCAGCCGAGGTGGCGCACGAACGCGTCGTAGCCGTCGTTGGTGTCGCCCGGCAGCAGGCCCGCGTCCGCCGACAGGAACGCGACGCGCTTGCCGTTCGCCGAGATCGCGCCCGGGACCGCCTTGGCCGAGGCGGTGCCGCCGGTGGCGTCGGGGGTGACGAGGGCGGTCCTGCCGGTCTTCAGGTCCCGTACGTAGACGGGCTGTTCGGTGCCGTAGCGGCTGCCGGGCTCCCGCACCTCCGTCATATAGGTGAGGCGGCGGCCGTCGGCGCTGATGGCGGGGGCGCGGGTGTAGGCCGCGCCGGGGCCGCCCTGGGTGCCGTGGATACGCCGGTTCTTGCCGGTGGCGAGGTCGTGGACGAAGACGTTCCAGGCCTTGTCGTCGTCGTTCGGCACGAGGTGGGTGTCGCGGGACTCGAAGACGACCGTGCGGCCGTCGCCGCTGAGGGACGGTTCGAGGGACTCCTTCTCGGTCTGGGAGCCGTCGTGGGAGCGGTCGATCTGCGTCAGGCGTCCGGTGGTGCGGTCGCGCAGCCAGACGTCGCTCCAGTCGTCGCCCCGCGGGCCGTTGGTGTAGTTGTGCGCGTAGACGACCTTGCGGCCGTCGTCGCTGACCGTCGGGGTGTGCGCGGAGCGCGGCTCCCAGCCGGAGTTGGGGTGGCTGATGCGCTCCGTGGTCTTCTTCTCGCGGTCGCGCAGGAACACGACCTGGCCGTCGGAGCCCTCGCGCTTGCGGGTGTCGAAGACGGCGTAGCGGGCGTTCGGGGTGAGGGCGACGGTGCCCGCGCCCTTGCCGTCGAAGCCGTCCGGCAGCTCCACGTCGAGGCGCTGGAACTTCTTCGTGCTGCGGTCGTACAGGCGGACGTCGGACGCGCCGTAGTCGTCGGCCGGGGCGGTGATGACGGCGACGTAGCGGCCGTCGCCGCTGAGCGAGGGGCTGCGGAGCTGGCGGCCGGGGAGGGCGACGCGCTCCGTCCGTCCGGTGGCCAGGGTGCGGACGAACACGTCGGAGCGGCCGTTGGTGTCACCGGCCACCAGGTCGCTCGCCTCCGAGTCGAAGGCGACGACCTTGCCGTCGCGGCTGATCACCGCGGCCGAGGCGGCCGCGTTGCCCGCCGTGCCGCCGGGCGTGACGCTCACGCCGACCGTGCGGGGCGCGGCGGGCGCCGCGAAGGCCGCGGGCAGGGCGGCCGCCGTGACCGCCGCGACGACGGCCGCGGCGGTCAGGGCGCGCTGGGTGCTGTGGCGCATGGTTCGGTTCCCCCGTGTGGTGAGTGGTGCGGGTCCGGCGGTCCTTACCGGCGCCGGCGTGGGTAAGGACCGCCGTACGGGCGCTGATGGTTGCCGACACGACTGTTCGCTCCGGGGGCGCGCGGGGGCACGTCCGACACGCCGTTCACGTCCCCCTCACCGGATCGGACGTCAGCGGAGGCGGCGCACGAACACGTCGGACGTGCCGTTGGTGTCACCCGGCACCAGGTCGGAGGCCGTCGACGAGAAGACGGCCGCGCGGCCACCGGAGGTCACGGTGACCGCCCCGGCGCGGGTCTCGCCGGGAGCGAGCGCCGTGCGGCGGCCCGTGCGGACGTCCAGCAGGACGAGCCGCTCGCCGCCGGTGCCCTCCCGGGACAGGACGGCGAACCGCGCGTCCCTGCTCGCGGACCGCGCGGGCGCGTCGGCGACCTGCCGGGCCGTGCCCCCGCGCACGTCGTACGCGTACGTCCGGCCCGCGGCGGCGAACAGGACGCGGCGGCCGTCCCCGCTGATCCGGACGAACTGCCCGTCGCTGTCCCCGAGTCCCCCGTCGGCCCGCACGGTGGTGCCGGTGGCGCGGTCCTTGACGAGGACGTCGTCGCCCTCGGGCCCGGAGCCCTTCTTCTGGTAGGCCACGAACCTGCCGTCGGCGCTGAGCGAGGCGGCGCCGAAGCGGGTGGTGGTCGCGTCGCCCTCGACCCGTTCCACGGCGCCGGTGGCCATGTCCCGTACGTTGACGTACCGGTCGGTGACGAAGCGGTCGTCGCCGGAGGTGTAGAGGACGTAGCGGCCGTCGGGCGTGATGTCCTGGATCCGGGCGGACGACGCCACCAGGGTGCTCCGGCCGGTCGCCAGGTCGTCGACGCGGGCCGACGGGCCCTTGGTGCCCTCGGTGTAGCCGATGTGGCGGCCGTCGCCGCTGAGCACGGGCGGGCCCCAGTCGAATCCGCCGCCGTTCGCGATCCGGGTGAGCCTGCCGGTGTCCCGGTCCTTCACGGCCAGGCACACGTACGTCTGCTGCTCGCAGCCCGGGAAGCCCTCGGGCACCGACGTCTTCGTGGAGAACGCCACGTACCGTCCGTCGTCGCTGATGGCCGCGTGCTGTGACGCCCGCTCCAGCTGCGCCCCGTCGCTCGCCGTGCTCACGCGCTCGGTGAGCGGCCCGTCCGGCCGCGCGTCGGCCGCCGCTGCCGACGGCGTCGTCGTGCCGAGCGCGGCGGCGAGTGCCGCCGCCGCCAGGCCGCGTGTGGTGCGTCCGCGCATGGGGCGTTCCCCTCAGGTCGGTCGGGTCATCGGGTGTGGCGTACGAAGACGTCGGCCTCGCCGTTGGTGTCGTCCGGGACGAGGTCGGGCGCCGCCGAACCGAACGTGACGGCGCTGCCGTCGGCGGCCACCGCGCCGTCACCCGCCCGGACGTCGGGCGGGCCGACGGCCGCGTCCCGGCCGGTGCGCAGGTCGAGCAGGTGCAGGCCGTCGGCCCGGGAGAGCACGACGTGCCGGGCGCACGCGGTGGCCGATCGGGCGCGGCCCTCGGCGACGCGCGCGGTGGTGCCGGTGCGCGCGTCGTGGACGTAGAGGCCGCCCCGGGCGTTGAAGAGGACCCGGCGGCCGTCGGCGCTGATCCGGACCAGTTCGGCCGTGCCGAGGCCGGTGTCGAGCTGGACGCGCTCGCCCGCGCCGCGCGTCTTGAGGAAGACGTCCGCCGTGTCCTCGGGGCCCTCGCTGTAGCCGCCGGTCTGGTAGGCGACGCGGGTGCCGTCGCCGTTCACGGACGCCGCGCCCTTCCAGCCCTCCTCCGCGGGCGAGATCAGCTCGTCGCTGCCGGTGGCGGTGGAGCGGACGTAGAGGAGCCGGGAGCCCTGGGTGCCGTGGCGGTTGCCGATGGTGTACGCGACGTGCGTGCCGTCGGGGCTCAGCGACCGCACGGCGCCCAGTTCGTTGGAGCCGGGCGGGCTCTCGGGCCACAGGCGCCGCGTGGTGCCGGTGGCGGTGTCGTGGAGGTAGGGCGCCGTGAAGCGCGTGCCCGCCGTGAAGGCGACGCGGGTGCCGTCCGCGCTGAGCAGGGGCGAGCTGTAGAGGTGGCCGCCGCCGAGGTCGATGCCGGTCAGGGCGCCGGTGGCCAGGTCCTTGACCTTCAGGCAGGGCAGGTACCGCGCGCAGCCGAGGCCCGGTGCCCGCGTCACGAACGCGACGCGGCGGCCGTCGCCGCTGAGCGCGGCGTCGCCGGAGGGCCCGTCGAGCTGGCCGCCGTCGCCCGCGGTGCTGACGCGTTCGGTGCGCGGGGCCCGCGGGGCGGCGTCGGCCGGGGGCGCGGCGGTGGCGCCGAGGACGGCGAGGAGGGCCACGCTCAGCGCGGTGCGGCACAACGGCTGGGTCGCTCTTCCGCTGTTACTCATGGCTGCCTCTCGGTGTCGCGCTGGCACGGCTGCGATGGGCCGTCGCTCGCCTGCGGGTTCGTCGTGGCGGGTCGCGCAGTTCCCCGCGCCCCTACGGGGCCCTCCTAGCGCGGCGTGCGGACAAAGACGTCCGGGACGCCGTTGGTGTCGCCCGCCACGAAGGCCTCGTCGTCGGAGCCGGTGAAGACGACGGTCCGCGCGCGGGCGTCCATGCGGGCGTCCACGGCGTTGGCTGGCCTGCCGCTCTTGTCGGGCGACACCAGGGTGTTGGCGCCCGTGCGCAGGTCGCGCAGGAACTCGGCGTCGTCGACGGTGTGGACCGGCCAGGTGTCGAGCAGCAGCTTCGAGCCGTGGGCGGAGACCGCGTCGACGGACAGCACGCCCTCGGGCCCGGGCAGGACCGCGTCGACGCGGGTGACCCTGCCGGTGCGCAGGTCGCGGACGAACGGGTTGACGCTGTCGTTGGGGTCCGGGCCCGGGACGAGGTTGGAGGCGCCGGAGGTGAAGGCGAGCGTGGTGCCGTCCGCGCTGAGCAGCGGGCCGGTGGCGGCGCCGTCCGCGGGGCTGCCGTCGAAGGTGGTGTCGGCCTGGGTCTCGCCGCCGGTGTCGCGGTCGTGGACGTAGACGTCGGACCAGTCGCCGCGCGGCGGGGTGCCGCGCACGGCCTGGTAGGCCACCTTCCGGCCGTCGGCGCTGATCGTCGGGGCGCGGAAGCCGCGGAAGTCCTCGTCCCCGTCGACGGGGAAGCTGACCCGCTCGGTGCGTCGGGCGCGCAGGTCGCGCACGTAGACGGCCTGGGCCCCGGTGGTGGTGAAGTCGGTGTCGTCGACGGTGAAGGCGACGGTGCGGCCGTCGGCGGAGAGCGCGGGCGCGGAGCCGTTCTCGAACGGCATCGGCAGGTCGACGTCGGCGCGCTCGGTGGCGCCCGTCCGCAGGTCACGGACGACCACGGCGGTGGTGTCGCCGTCCTGCGCGGTGTAGGCGAGGTAGCGGCCGTCCTTGCTGAGGGCCGGTGCGGAGAGCTCGCCGCCGGGGTCCGTGATCCGCTGGGTCCTGCCGCGGCGCAGGTCCCGTACGAACAGGTCCGCCCGGTCGTCGGTGTCGTCGCGCACGAGGTTGCTCGCCTGCGAGGTGAAGGCGGCGACGCGGCCGTCGGCGCTCACGACCGGGTTGCCGGAGGGGCCGTTCGCCGCGCCGCCGTCGACGGCGGCGCTGATCAGCCGCGTGGTTCCGGCGGCCCCCGCCGGTGCCCGCGGCGCCGGTGCGGCGACGGCCGCGGGCAGGGCCGCGGCCGCGAGCAGCAGGGCGAGGGCGCTCCCGCCCGCCGCGCGTCCGGCCGCGCCGCGTCTCTTCCCGCGCTGGTCTGTGGCCATGCGTTCCCCCCGGAAGGCAGGGGTCCCCGGCCCGGTGCCAGGGCCCATCGGGGATGCAAGCGCACGCCGGGCGCGGGGGTCAATCAGCCGTAACGCGTACAACCTGGACGGGCCGTCAAGCGTCCGCGACCGGCCCCGCACCCAGCGTCTGGTCGGTGAACTCCCGTGCGTGGTCGAGGACTTGGGGCCGGTCCGTGCCGCGCAGGCCGATCGCCAGATGGATGCTCAGACCGTCGAGGAGCGCCCGCAGCCGGGTCGCGACCCGGTCGGGGTCGACGGCGCGGAACTCGCCGCGCGAGACGCCCTCGGCGAGCAGCGCCACCAGGTCGCGGTGCCAGGCGCCCTCGATGGCGGCCTGCCGGTCGCGGCCGCCCGCGTCGGCGTTGAGCGAGCGGTTCCACACCTCCAGCCAGAGCGTCCAGTGCGGATCGCGGTGGCCCTGGGGCACGTACAGGTCGACGTACGCGTCCAGGCGCGCGCGGGCGGGGGTGTCCTGGGCGAGCAGCTGCCGCCGCCGGGCGCCGAGCCGTCCCTCGCTCCACTCCAGGGTGCGGAGCAGCAGCTCGTCCTTGGAGCCGAAGTAGTAGAGGAGGTGGCCGCTGCTCATGCCGACCTCGCGGCCGAGCGCGGCCATGGTGAGCTTCTCCAGGCCGCGCTCGGCGATCATCTCCATGGCCGCGGCGAGGACGTCCTCGCGCGGGGGCGCGTTCCTGCGCGCGCTGCGCGAGGGGCTCGCTTCGGCCACGTGGTGCTCCTGCCGCTAGATCCTTGGCTGCTGCTGGGTGACGCAGTGAATGCCGCCGCCTCCGGCAAAGATCGTACGGGCGTCGACGAGGGTGACCGTGCGGCGCGGGAAGAGACGGCGGAAGATGCCCGCGGCGAGCTCGTCGCGCGGGTCGTCGAAGCCGCACAGGACGACGCCGTCGTTGCACAGGTAGTGGTTGATATACGAGTAGTCGACCCAGCCCTCGTCGTCGGCGAGGACGGTGGGCGCGGGCACCTCGACGACCTCCAGGGCGCGGCCGCGGGCGTCGGTCCGCCCGCGCAGCAGGCCCGCGACCTCCTTGCTGACCTCGAAGTCGGGGTGGGCCGGGTCCCGCTGGCTGTGCACGAGGACGACGCCGGGCGCGGCGAAGGCGGCCACGATGTCGACGTGGCCGAGGGTGCCGAAGCCGTGGCCGGGGTAGTCGGCGGTGAGGCCGCGCGGCAGCCAGAGGGCCTTGGTGGTGCCGAGGCGGGCGTGGACCTCGGCCTCGACCTGCTCCCTGGTCCAGCCGGGGTTGCGCTCGGGGCCGAGCTGCACGGTCTCGGTGAGCAGGACGGTGCCCTCGCCGTCGACGTGGATGCCGCCGCCCTCGTTGACGAGCGGGGAGGCGTGCACCGGGGTGCCCGCGAGGTCCGCGACATGCCGGGCGATCTTCGCGTCGTGCTCCCAGGCGGCCCACTCCTGGGCGCCCCAGCCGTTGAACACCCAGTCGACGGCGGCGAGGCCCCCGGTGGCGGTGTCGCGCACGAAGGTGGGGCCGATGTCCCGCATCCAGGCGTCGTCGAGCTCCCGCTCGACGAGCTCCACGTCCGGGCCGGTGAGCGCACGGGCGGACGCGCTCTGGCCGGGGCCGCACACCAGGGTGACGGGCTCGAAGCGGCGCACGGCGCGGGCGACGGCGGCCCAGGCCCGGCGCGCCGCGTCCAGGTCCGCCGGGTCCTGGAAGGTGGTGTTGGGCCCGGGCCAGGCCATCCAGGTGCGGTCGTGCGGGGCCCACTCCGGGGGCATGTACAGCGTCATGGGGGGTCCTTGGCGGTGGGTGGGGCTCAGAGGAAGTACAGGCGGTTGAGGGACACCGAGTCGGCGGGCTCGGAGCGCAGCGGGTCGCCGTCGAGGGTGACGAGGCCGGTGCGCTGGTCCACGTCGACGGCGCCGGTACGGGAGTTCCGGCGCAGGTCGGCGGGGCCGATGCCGCGGGTACCGCGCACGGCGACGCGGCGGCGCCGGGTGGGCATGAGGTCGTCGCCCCGGTCCACGGCGGCCTGCGCGACGAAGGCGACGGACAGGTCGGCGGCGGTCGCGCCGTACGCCCCGAACTGCGGCCCGAGGACGAGGGGTTCGCAGGTGTCGGTCGCCGCGTTCGGGTCGCCGACGACGCCGTAGGCGGGGAATCCGGCCTTGAGCACGAGCTGCGGCTTGGCGCCGAAGAACTCGGGCCGCCACAGCACGACGTCGGCGAGCTTGCCGGTCTCGATCGAGCCGACCTCGTGGGCGAGGCCGTGCGCGATGGCGGGGTTGAGGGTGAGCTTGGCGATGTAGCGCAGGACGCGCGCGTTGTCGTCGTCCGGCCCGTCGCCGTCCATGGGGCCGAGCTCGGCTTTCATCTTCCCGGCCATGGCGAAGGTGCGCCGCACGGTCTCGCCCGCGCGGCCCATGCCCTGGGCGTCGGACGAGGTGATGCCGATGGCGCCCAGGTCGTGCAGGACGTCCTCCGCGCCCATGGTGCCCGCGCGGATGCGGTCGCGGGCCATGGCGGCGTCGCCGGGCAGGTCGGTCTTCAGGTCGTGGACGGAGACGATCATCCCGTAGTGCTCGGCCACGGCGTCGCGGCCGAAGGGCAGGGTCGGGTTGGTGGAGGACCCGATGACGTTCGGCACGCCCGCCATCTTCAGGACGTTCGGTACGTGGCCGCCGCCGCACCCCTCGATGTGGAAGGCGTGGATGGTGCGCCCCTCCAGGACCTTGAGGGTGTCCTCGACCGACAGGCACTCGTTCAGGCCGTCGCTGTGCAGGGCGACCTGGACGTCGTGGTCCTCGGCGACGCGCAGCGCGGTGTCGAGGGCGCGGGTGTGGGCGCCCATGTCCTCGTGCACCTTGAAGCCGGACGCCCCGCCCTCGGCGAGCGCCTCCACCAGCGGCGCCGGGTCGGAGGACGAACCCCGGGCGAGGAAGCCGATGTTGACGGGCCAGGCGTCGAAGGCGTTGAAGGCGTGCCGCAGCGCCCAGGGCGAGTTGACGCCCACGCCCCACACCGGCCCGAACTCCTGGCCGATGACCGTGGTGACGCCGGACGCGAGCGAGGCCTCCATGATGCGCGGCGACAGCAGGTGGACGTGGGTGTCCACGGCTCCGGCGGTGGCGATGAGCCCCTCGCCGGACACGATGGACGTACCGGTGCCGACGACGACGTCCACGCCGTCGAGGGTGTCGGGGTTCCCGGCCCGGCCGATCGCGGCGATCCGGCCCTCCCGGATCCCGATGGACACCTTCCTGATGCCCTGGACCGCGTCGATGACCAGGACGTTGCTGATCACGACGTCGCAGGTGTCGCGGACGGCGGCGGCCTTGAGGTGCAGTCCGTCGCGGGCGGTCTTGCCGAATCCGGCGAGGAACTCGTCGCCGTACCGCTGTGCGTCGGACTCCACGCGGACGGTCAGGCCGGAGTCGCCGAGCCGGACCCGGTCCCCGGCGCGGGGGCCGTGCGTGGCGGCGTACGCGTACGGGTCGATGCTCATGCCCTCGCCCCCAGGTAGCCGCAGGCGGCGGCCCTGCGCAGGGCCTCCTGCTTCGCGCCCGGCGCGTCGAGGGCGCCGTCGACCAGGCCGGCGAAGCCGATCGCGACGCGGTCGCCGCCGATCGGCAGGAGGCCGACGTCGACGCGCTCGCCGGGGCCGAAGCGCACGGAGGACCCGGCGGGCACGGCGAGCCGCATGCCGTACGCGGCGGCGCGGTCGAAGTCGAGCCGGGGGTTGGCCTCGAAGAAGTGGAAGTGCGAGGTCACCGAGACGGGGACGGTGGCGGTGTTGCGCACGCGGAGCTCCACGACGGGCGCGGGGTCGGCGTGCGCGGGCCCGGGAAGGAGGGCCCCCGGCGCCCGGTCGCCCTCGCCGGCGCCCGCACCGTCGCCGATCGGCCGGGACACGACGGCGAGCCGGGAGCCGTCGTCGAAGACGGCCTCCACGTGCACCTCGGTCACCACGTCCGCGACGCCCGGGAGTACGTCGTCCGGGCCGAGCACGGCCCTGGCCCGCTCGACGGCCTCGGCGAGCCGGGCGCCGTCGCGCGCCGCCTCGCACACGGTGTCGGCGATGAGCGCGGTCGCCTCGGGCACGTTGAGCCGCAGCCCGCGCGCCCTGCGGGCCCGGGCGAGCTCGGCCGCGCCGAAGAGCAGCAGCCGGTCGCGTTCGGTCGGGGTCAGTCGCACACCGCACACCTCACTTCCGGGTGGCACTCGCGCCCCGCAGGGGCACGAGCAGATTTGAGCGCCACTCTAAGCAAAGTTTTGAGAACGCGAAAGCTCCACCCATTGACCTCGCGATGCGGCATACCCCACATTGAACGCCACTCAAACACATGGTGCGTCCATCCCCACCTTCCGTCGAGCGACAGCGTCAGGGGCCCTTCATGCCGATCGAACAGCGCGGAGTCGACACCGTCCCCGAGGAGGAGCGCACCAGCGGCCCCCGGGACGTGGTCACGATCCTCCTCGGCTCCAACCTCTGCCTCGGGGTGATCGTCTTCGGCTGGCTGCCGGTGTCGTTCGGCCTCACCTGGTGGCAGTCCGTGACGGCGGTGGTCGCGGGCACGCTCGTCGGCACCGCCCTGACAGCACCCCTCGCCCTGGTCTCGCTGCGCACCGGCACGAACCTGTCCACGTCCTCCGGCGCCCAGTTCGGCGTCCGGGGCCGTCTCGTCGGCTCGGTGGTCGGCCTGCTGCTCTCGCTCGGCTACACCGCGCTGACCCTGTGGATCGGCGGCGACGTGATGGTGGGCACCCTGCACCGGCTGTGCGGGCTGCCCGCCGGCGGGCTCACCTACACCGTCGTCTACGCGCTGCTCGCGGCGGCCACGGTGGGCGGGGCCGTGTACGGCTACCAGGTGCTGCTGCGCCTGTCGCGCGTGCTCGCCGTCGGCATGACGGCGCTCCTCGCCCTCGGCGTCGCGGCCTACGCGCCCGACTTCACCACGGCCGCGGTGCCCAAAGCGGGCGGCTACGCGCTCGGCTCCCTCTGGCCGACCTGGACCCTCGCCCTGGTGGCCGCGGGCCTGTCCGGACCGATCGCCTTCATCACCCTGCTCGGCGACTACACCCGGTACGTGTCCCCCGCCCGGCACTCCTCGGGGCCGGTCCTGCGGGCGACCTGCCTGGGCCTGGTCGTGGGGCTCCTGGTCCCGCAGCTCTTCGGCACCTTCACCGCGTACGCGGCGCGGGCGGCGCTCGACTACGCAGGGCCGCTGGTCGCGGCGGCGCCCGGCTGGTACCTGGTGCCGCTGCTGCTCGCCGCCTCCGCCGGGTCCGTCGGCAACGCGGGCCTGATGCTGTACTCGATGGGGCTCGACCTGGACGCGATCGTGCCGCGGGCGTCGCGGGCGCGGGCCACGTGCGCCGTGGCGGCCGTCGCCACGGGGTGCGTGTTCGCCGGGCACTTCGCCTGGGCCGCGCAGGACGCGATGACGTCGTTCGTCCTGCTGCTCACGGCCATCGGGACGCCCTGGGCCGTCATCACGCTCATCGGCTTCGCACGCTGCCGCGGCGCGTACGACCCGGACGCCCTCCAGGTCTTCAACCGCCGCGCGCGGGGCGGGATCTACTGGTTCCGGGGCGGCTGGCACCCGGGGGCCACGGCCGCGTGGGCGCTCGGCGCGACGGTGGGCCTGCTCTCGGTGTCCCTGCCCTCCTACGAGGGGCCCCTGCTGGCCCTGACGGGCGGCGTCGACGTGAGCTTCCTGCTCTCGGGGGCGGTGGGGGGTGCCGCCTACGCGGTGTGCTCCGGGCCCGCCCCTTCGCGGAGCGAGCCCGGGCCCGCCCCTTCCCCGGCCGAGGGGACGCCGCCCCCTCGCACCTCCGCGGAGCGGCCCGCGGCCCCGCCCTCGAACGCCGGTCGGGCCTGAGGACCCGGGCCTACGCCAGGTCCAGGACCGCCTTGCCGTGCAGGCGCCGCTCGCGCAGGGCCTCGGCCGCCCGGGCCGCCTCGCTCCAGGGGCCCCGCCACGCCACCCCGGCGTCGAGCGCGCCGGAGGCGACCCGGCCGGCCAGCCAGGCCAGGTCCCGCCCCAGCGGGGCGCCGCCGCCCAGCAGGAAGAAGCTGACGACCGCCCGGTCGTGCCGCCCCAGGTTCCCGTACAGCGCCCCGTACGGAAAGTGCTCGCCGTCGCCGCCCGCGTGCCCCACGGACACCAGCGTCCCCCCGGCCGCCAGCGTGCCGTACGCGGCGACGAGCTGCCGCCCGCCCACCAGGTCCACCACCCCGTCCACGTCCGGCCCGGCGTCGGCGGGGTCGGCGAGGACCTCGTGCGCGCCGAGCTCCCGCAGCCGCTCCCCGTGCGCCCGCGGGTTCCCGGTCGTGGCCACGACGTGCGCGCCGCCCTGCCGGGCGAGCTGCACCGCGTACCGCCCGACGCCGCCCGTCGCCCCGGTGACCAGGACGCGCCGCCCGAGCAGGGGCCCGATCCGGTGCAGGGCCCGCAGCGCGCTGGCCCCGGCGACGGGCACCGTGCTGAGGGCGCCGAGGTCCGCGCCCTCGGGCACGGCGCCGAGCAACCCGGTGTCCACCGCCCGCAGTTCGGCCCATCCCCCGGCCTCCCCCACCGTCACCACCGGGGTGCCCGCCGCGGGTCCGGAACCGTCGGCGGCCGCCCGCTCCACATACCCGGCCGCGTCCCAGCCGGGCACGGCGCCCGGCTCCGCGCCGGGCACGACATCGGACACCTCGCCGTGGTTCAGGGAGGTCGCGGTCACCCGGACCAGGGCCTGGTGGGCGGCGGGCTCGGGGTCGGGGGCGGTGCCCAGGCGCAGACCTGCGGGGGCGGAAGGGTCGACGAGCAGAGCGCGCACGAGGGCACCTCTTTCCAGTACGGGAGTGCGACGCGGCCATAGTGCCACTGAGTGGCATAAGCCATCAAGGAGCATTGGCTACCCGACTACACTCCCGTCATGGACACCGCCCGGGCCGACGCCCCCCTCTCCCTGCGCGAGCGCAAGAAGCTCCGCACCCGGCAGGCGCTCGTCGACACGGCCCTGGAGCTGTTCACGGAGCGCGGCTTCGACCACGTCACGCTCGACGAGCTGTGCGAGGCCGTCGAGGTGTCCAAGCGGACCTTCTTCCGCACCTTCACCAGCAAGGAGGACGTGGCGACGGCACCGCTCCACGACCTGTGGACGGTGTTCCTCGACGAGCTGGACGGGGCCCGCCCCGACGGCGGTCCGCTGAGCGAGCTCCTGCGCGACGCACTGCTCGCCGCCCTCGACCGGATGCCCGGCGAGGAGTGGGCGCACCGCGTGCTGCTCAGCCGCCGCCTCGCCGCCCGCAACCCGTCGATGGACGCGCACGGCCTCGCCTTCTGCGACCGCACCGGGCGGGCCGCCCTGGACGTCGTCGTCCGCCGCTTCGACCTCGGCGGCGGCGCGCACGACCCGGACCCGCTGTGCGCGCACCTGGCCGTCGACCTGCTCGTGGCCGCCTGGCACCGCGGCCTTGAGGTCTGGACGGCCGGGCCGGGCACGCCCGGTCGCGCGGGTCTCGCCGCCGCCTTCCGCCGCGCCTGTGCGGCCCTGCCCGAGAGCCTGACGCTCACCGCGGCCCCCAAGCCGGACTAGGCCGCGCGGGCCCGGACGCACCGAGGGCCGGGCCCGGCAGGGGTGCCGGGTCCGGCCCTCGGGGCGGACGGGTCAGGCGGGGGCTCAGCCCAGGCGGTGCATCCAGCCGTGCTGGTCCTCGCGCACGCCGCGCTGGATGTCGAGCAGCGCCTCGCGGAGCTTCATGGTGACCTCACCGGGCCGGCCCTCGCTCTGCGTCCACTCGCCGCGCTGCGCCTTGACGGTGCCGACGGGCGTGATCACGGCGGCCGTGCCGCAGGCGAAGACCTCCGTGAGCGTGCCGTTCTCCGTGTCGGCCTGCCACTGGTCGATGGAGACGCGGGCCTCCTCGGAGGTGTAGCCGAGGTCGCGGGCGACGCTCAGGAGGGAGTCGCGGGTGATGCCCTCCAGGATGGAGCCGGAGAGCGCCGGGGTCACGATCTTGTCGCCGTACACGAAGTACAGGTTCATGCCGCCCAGTTCCTCGACCCACTTGTGCTCGACGGCGTCGAGGTAGGCGACCTGGTCGCAGCCCTTCTCGGCGGCCTCGGCCTGCGCGAGCAGCGACGCGGCGTAGTTGCCGCCGGTCTTGGCGTCGCCCATGCCGCCGGGGACGGCGCGCACGCGGTCCTCGGAGAGCCAGATGGAGACGGGCTTGACGCCGCCGGGGAAGTAGGCGCCCGCCGGGGAGGCGATGACCACGAAGAGGTACTCGTTGGCGGGCTTCACGCCGAGGCCCACCTCGGTCGCGATCATGAAGGGGCGCAGATAGAGGGATTCCTCGCCGCCGTGGCCCGGCACCCAGTCGATGTCCTGGCGCACGAGGGCGTCGCAGGCCTCGATGAACGTCTCGACGGGCAGCTCCGGCATGGCCAGGCGGCGCGCGGAGGACTGGAAGCGGCGGGCGTTGGCCTCGGGGCGGAACAGGGCGACCGAGCCGTCGGGCTGGCGGTAGGCCTTCATGCCCTCGAAGATCTCCTGCGCGTAGTGCAGGACGTTCGTCGCCGGGTCGAGCGAGAGCGGGCCGTAGGGCACCAGCTGGCCGTCGTGCCAGCCGCGGCCCTCGGTCCAGCGGATCGTCACCATGTGGTCGGTGAAGTGGCGGCCGAACCCGGGGTTGGCAAGCACCGCCTCGCGCTCCGCGGCCTGGGCCGGGGTCGAGGAGGGCTTCAGCTCGATCGTGGGCGTCGTCATGGTTGCGTGTCCTTCACCGGTTTCGTGTGTGACGGACCGCGCTCACTCAAGCCGTACGCGCGTGGTGCTCACGTCGTACGGGTGTGCGCCGCTTCGCGGCCCCACGTCCGATTATCGCTCGTGGGGTTCCGTGGACGAAACGGCGGGATCTGCGGCCCCTGGGATCCGATGGTGACACCCGGCGCCCGGTTACGAGAAGCCGCCGGGTGTCCACGGGGACCCGGCGGCTTCGAGGGAGCCTCACGCAGGGCTCGGGAAGGGCGGACGCCCTGCCGACGGGTCAGCCCGCCACCCGTACGGCGAGCGCGTCGCCGATCTCGTCGGTGCTGCGCGCGGAGGTCCCGCGGGCGCCGAGATCGGCGGAGACGGCCTCCTCGACCCGGGTCGCCTCGGTGTCGTACCCGAGGTGGCGCAGGAGCAGGGCGACGGAGAGCACGGTCGCGCTGGGGTCGGCCTTGCCCTGGCCCGCGATGTCGGGCGCCGAGCCGTGCACCGGCTCGAACATCGACGGGAACGCGCGGGCGGGGTTGATGTTGCCGGAGGCGGCGACGCCGATGCCGCCGGAGACGGCCGCGGCGAGGTCGGTGATGATGTCGCCGAAGAGGTTGTCGGTGACGATCACGTCGAAGCGGCCCGGGTCCGTGACGAGGTAGATCGTCGCCGCGTCCACATGGATGTAGTCCGTGGTGACGTCGGGGAACTCCTTGGCCACCGCGTTGAAGACGTTGGTCCAGAGGTGCCCCGCGAAGGCGAGGACGTTGTTCTTGTGGACCAGCGTCAGCTTCTTGCGCGGCCGGGCCTGGGCGCGGGCGAAGGCGTCGCGCACCACGCGCTCCACGCCGAAGGCCGTGTTGACGGACACCTCGGTGGCGACCTCGTGCTCGGTGCCCTGGCGGATGGTGCCGCCGTTGCCCGTGTAGGGGCCCTCGGTGCCTTCGCGGACGACGACGAAGTCGATCTCGGGCTGACCGGCGAGCGGGGTGGCGACGCCCGGCAGGAGCTTGCTCGGGCGCAGGTTCACATGGTGGTCGAAGGCGAAGCGGAGCTTGAGCAGGAAGCCGCGCTCCAGGACGCCGGAGGGTACGGACGGGTCGCCGATGGCGCCGAGCAGGATCGCGTCGTGCCGCTTCAGGTCGGCGAGGTCGGCGTCGGTGAGGGTCTCCCCGGTGGCGTGGTAGCGCCGTGCGCCGAAGTCGTACTCCTTGGTCTCCAGCTTCACATCCTGCGGGAGGACGGCGTTGAGGACCTTGAGCCCCTGGGCCACGACTTCCGGGCCGATCCCATCTCCGGGGATCACTGCGAGATTGATGCTGCGAGACATGTCGGCACCCTACCGTTCGTCCCATCCAATGACACGGCCCGTCCGGGATGTGGACACCCCGGGCTCCCGCGCACCTACGCCACCACACGGACACGCTCTTTTCACCCGCGCGTAGGGCGGGAGTTGGGCGTCGCTGGGAAGTTCCCAGGTCATGGACACCCCCAACGTCGGCATTCCCGAGCCGCTCGCGCGGCGGCTGAGCATGGCCGAGCAGCACGCGTATCTGCGCGGAAAGCTCTCCCGGCGCAAGGTGCTCGCCGCCTCCTTCGCGACCGCGGGCACCGCGGGCGGCCTCGGCCTGCTCGCGGGCAGTTCGGGCAGCGCGTACGCGGGGCGCCGGGGGCCGGCGCGGCCGCTCGCGGCGCCGCCCGCGCCGGTGCGGGTGGACGGCGGGCACGTCGCGCCCTTCGGCCGCCATCTGGCCTTCGGGGCCGAGCCGCGCACGCAGATGCGGATCTCCTGGCAGGTGCCGTTCGCCGTCGGGAACCCGTACGTGCGCGTGGGCCTGACGCCCTGGGAGCTCGGCCGGAAGATCCCCGCGGAGGTGCGCGACCTGCGCACGCCCTCGCTGTCGAAGAAGCTGCCCGCGGTCGAGCAGTACTACCTGCACGCGGCGCTCGACCGCCTCACGCCCGGCACCACGTACTACTACGGCGTCGGCCACGACGGCTTCGACCCGGCCGCGCCCTCGCGCGCGGGCACCATCGGCACGTTCCGCACCGCCCCGGCGCGGCCGGAGAGGTTCGTCTTCACGGCCTTCGGCGACCAGGGGGTGAGCTATCACGCCCTGGCCAACGACCAGTTGATCCTGGGTCAGAACCCGTCGTTCCATCTGCACGCCGGGGACATCTGCTACGCGGACACCACCGGGCACGGCAAGGACACGGACACCTACGACGCCCGCGTCTGGGACGCCTTCCTCGCCCAGACGGAGTCGGTGGCGAAGTCCGTGCCGTGGATGGTGACGACCGGCAACCACGACATGGAGGCCTGGTACTCGCCGAACGGCTACGGCGGCCAGTCGGCCCGCTGGTCGCTGCCCGACAACGGCTTCGACCCCGAGGGCGCGCCCGGCGTCTACTCGTTCCGCTACGGCAACGTCGGCGTGGTGGCGCTCGACGCCAACGACGTGTCGTACGAGATACCCGCCAACAAGGGCTACTCGGACGGCAAGCAGACCGCGTGGCTCGACCGGCGCCTGGGCGAGCTGCGCGCGCACGCCGACGTCGACTTCCTCGTCGTCTTCTTCCACCACTGCGCGTACTCGACGGCGACGCACGGCTCCGACGGCGGGGTGCGCGACGCCTGGCTGCCGCTGTTCGCCAAGCACCAGGTGGACCTGGTCGTCAACGGCCACAACCACGTGTACGAGCGGACCGACGCCATCAGGGGCGGCGAGGTCGGCAGGCCCGTGCCCGTCGGCGCGTCGACGGACCCGACGCGCGACGGCATCGTGTACGTCACCGCGGGCGGCGCGGGCAAGGACCTCTACAGCTTCCCCGCCGGAGTGGAGGACAGCTACGAGGGCCGGGTGCGGGACCGGGAGTCGGTCCACACCTTCCACTGGACCAAGCAGCGCCTGCCCGACCCCGACACGGTCGCGTGGTCGCGCGTGCGCTACACCGGCTTCTCGTTCCTCGCGGTGGAGGTGACGGCCGGGGCGCGTCCGAGGCTGACGGTCTCCGCGCTCGCCGAGAGCGGCGAGCGCGTCGACCACTTCGAGATCGAGCGCGGGAGGTGACGCGGGGGGCTCAGTGCCCCGTGGCGCCGCCGTTGTCCCGGCGGTCGAGGGCCCGCTGGAGGGCGGCGGCGGCGTTCTTGCGCTCGGCGTCGCTGGTGCGGAGGCTGCGGCGGACTCGTCGGACGGTCGTCTCGGCCATGGGTGTTCGACTCCTTCGGTCCAGGCATCCGGAGAACGGAGGATGCGCAGGGTTACGAGACGCCGGAAAGGGCGGGGAGCGGGGCCGCAGGGTTCGCCTGCGCGGGGCCGGGCTCACATCCGCCGTTCGCTTGATCGAGCGAGACGTTCGGCTCCTACAAAGCTAAGACAGCTTCCGCTTTCTGTCTCTACAAATACTCGGGCTTCCTACTATTTGAGACGGCCGCCTCCGCGGCGACCGCTCTCAGCTCCCGGATCAGCGCTCTGACCGCGTGCGTCGCGGCCAGTTCGGGCGTGGTGACGTAGCCCACGGAGCGGGTCGGACGGCCGGGCCCGAGGTCGGTGACCGTCACGCTCGGCGGCGCTCCCGTCAGCGACAGGGCGGGCATGACCGCCATGGCGTGCCCGGCGCTCACCATCGCGAGGACCGCGCCGTCGTCCTCGGTCCGCGTGGTGGCCCGCGGCAGCCAGTCCTGCCGCGCCCACCAGTCGCGGGTGTACGAGGTGCAGTTCTCCGCCCAGTCCACGAGCGGCAGCGAGCGCGGGTCCGGATGCCCGGCCGGGTGCACGAACGCGTAGGGCTCCTCCACGAGCACGTCGCCGACGAGCCCCCGCGGCACCGGCGAGGTCGTGCCGAGGGTGGCGATGCCGAGGTCGGCGCGGCCGTCGGCGACCTCGCCCGCGGTGCCGCGCCCCAGCTCCCGCACGACGCGGACCTCGGGCTCGACGCCGGGGTGCCGGGCGCGCAGGCCCGCGAGCGCGGCCGGGAGCAGATGCAGGGCGGCGCTGCGGAACGCGGCGATGCGCAACGGCCCGCTGACGGCGTCCCGACCCCCGGCGGCGGCGCCGCGCGCCTCGGCCGCGAGGGTCTCCAGGAGCCGCAGCACACGCCGGGCGTGGGCCACGGCGCGCTCGCCCCCCGGGGTGGGCGCGGCGCCCCCGCGGCCGCGCTCGAAGAGCAGGGCACCGATCTTCTTCTCCGTGCCGCGCACCGAGTGCGAGACGGCCGACTGGGTCATGCCGAGGGCCGCGGCGGCGCCGGAGAAGCTGCGGGCGTCCGCGACGGCCACGATGATCCGCAGCTCGTGCGGGGCGAGGTCGTGTCCGGCCATCGGTTCCCACTCGTCCTTTCCGCCCTCGAAGGGCGTGCCACCTGCGTCCATGAGGAGCTTTCATGGTTCGTCGCGTTCCATGAGCCGAACCCTCTGCCGCGCGCGCCCATTCCCGCCGTACGTTTCCGGGCATGACCAGCGACACGGCCCTGACCGTCCACCAGACCGCACGCCCGCACGGCTTCCCCTCCCCCGCGCACTTCGCGTTCGTGGAGTCGGCGCTGCCGGAGCCCGCGCCCGGCTCGGCGCTCGTGGAGAACCTCTACTGGTCGGTGGATCCGTACCACCGCGAGATGATGGACGGCGACTTCGCGCTCGACGCGCCGCTGGAGGGCCGCACCCTCGGGCGGGTGACCGCCTCCCGCGAGCCGTCCCTGCCGGAGGGCGCGCTCGTCTTCCACCGCAAGGGCTGGCGCACGCACGCGGTGGTGACGCCGCAGGAGGCCCGCGTCCTGCCGGACTTCGAAGGGGTGCCGCTCTCCGCGCATCTGGGCATCCTGGGCGGCACCGGTCTGACCGCGTACGTCGGCCTGACCCGGATCACGCCGGTGCGCGCGGGCGACGACCTGTTCGTGTCGGCCGCGGCGGGCGGCGTCGGCACGGCCACCGGGCGGCTCGCACGGCTCCTCGGCGCGGGCCGGATCGTCGGCAGCGCGGGCTCGGCGGCGAAGGTCGCCCACCTCAAGGAGCACGTCGGCTACGACGAGGCCTTCGACTACCACGACGGCCCCGCCGCCGAACTGCTCGCGAAGGCGGCGCCCGACGGCGTGGACCTCTACGTCGACAACGTCGGCGGCGAGCAGCTGGAGGCGGCGATCGAGGGCCTGCGCGACCGCGGCCGCATCCTGCGCGTCGGCACGGTCGCGCAGTACAACAGCACCCACGCCCTGGCCGCGCCCCGCAACCTCTCCGAGATCGTGGAGAAGAGCCTGCGCATGGAGGGCTTCCTCGTGCGCGACTACTACGACGTGCAGGAGGAGTTGTACGAGTTCGTCGTCCCGCGGCTGCGCGACGGCCGGATCGGTCTCGACGAGACGGTGGTGGACGGCTTCGACCGGATCGTCGACGCCTTCCTGGGGATGCTGCGGGGCGACAACGTGGGGAAGATGATCGTGCGGGCCACGGGGGCGCCGGCGTAGCCGGGCCCGTCCACCCGTCCGTGGCGGGGGCTCAGAAGACGTCGCCGTCGCGCCAGTCGATGAGCAGCGGGTGCGCCGGGTCGAGGTCCGCGCCCCAGATCATGGGCGCGTCCTCGTCGGGCATCTCCGTCACGCCCCGCGGGCCGAGGGTGCCGACCAGGCCGGTCCAGGTCTGCCAGCCGTGCGCGCGGTACAGCTTCTCGCCCTCCTCGGACGGCGAGAGCACGCCCAGGTCGTAGGCCCGCTCGACGACGCCCTCCAGGGCGCCCATGACCTGCCCGCCGAGCCCCTGCCGCTGCCGGTCCGGGCGGGTGGCGACGGCCTCCACATAACCGACGCGCAGCGAACGGCCGTTGTGCAGGACGCGCCGCTGGACGACGGAGCCGTGCGCGAGCAGCTCCCCCTCGGCGTCGTGGACGAGGGCGTGCACGCCACCGAGGCCGTGGTCCCAGTCATCGTCGGAGAAGTCCCCGTCGAAGGCGAGGTCCATGAGGGCACGGGCGGCCGCGAGCTCGGTCGGGGTGAGGTCGGCGGTGTGCGCCGTGCGGAGGGTGGTCACCGTGGTCACGCGCTCACGGTACTCAGGCGGCATCTGAGTACGCATCCCGATTTGCGCGGGCCCGGGCGGCGGCAGAGTCGACGCCATGAACGGTTCCTCCGGCTCCCACGGCCTCGGCCTGTACGCCCTCAAGCCCTGGTACACCCGCGCGTTGTCGGGCGTGCGCGGTGCGCTGGCCCGCCGCGCGGTGTCGCCGGACGCGCTGACGGCGGCGGGCGTGGTGTGCGCCGCGGGCGCGGCGGCGGCCCTCGCGTGGCTGCCCGCGCCGCTGGCCGCGCTCCCGGTGGCGGCGCTGCTCGCGGCCCGCCTGGCGTGCGCGAACCTGGACGGCGCGCTCGCCCGGGACACCGGCCGCAGCACGCCGCGCGGCGCCCTGCTCAACGAACTCGGCGACAGGGCGGCCGACTTGGTGATGCTCGCGGGCTTCCTGCCGCTGGCCCCGCTGTGGCTGGTGGCGACGGCGGCCCTGGCCGCGACGCTCCCGTCCTGGGTGTCCCTCGCGGGTGCGGCGGCGGGCGCCGGGCGCCTGAACGGCGGCCCGGTGGGCAAGACGGAGCGCTGCGCCCTCGTCGTGGTGGCGGCCGCGTCCGCCTGGGCGGCCCCCGTGCTCGTGGTGATCGCCGCGGGCTCCGCGCTGACGGCGGCCGTCCGGTGCGGGCGGCTGTGGGGGGAGTTGGGCACCCGATGAGCGTCGCGTTCCTGGCGGGCGAGACGGCCGCGCGGGCCGTGCCGGTGGTGGCCGGGGCGCTCGGCGCGGGCGGTGTCGCCGTCGCCGCGCTGCCGTCCCGGCTGCGGATGCGGGCCGAGCTGCGCAGGCGCTGGCGGACCTGGGCGCTGGCGGCGCCGCTGTTCCTCGGCGCGCTCTGGGCGGGCGGGGCGGGGGCGTTCGCCCTGGCGGCCGGTCTCGGCGCGGTCGCCGTGGCGGAGTACGCCCGCATGGCCCAGCTGGCGCGCGGCGAGCGGGCGGTGCTCGGCGTCGCGGCGGTCCTGCTCCCGGCGGCGGCGTGGCTGGCGCCCGGGGCCCTCGGCCTCCGCGCGGCCGCGGCCCTGCTGATCGTGTCGGCGCTGCCCGCGCTCCTGACCGGCGACACCGAGCACGGCTTCACCCGGGCCTGCCGCACGCTCTTCGGCGTGCTCTGGATCCCGGTCTCCCTCACCGGTCTGGTCCTCCTGGACGGCACGGCGGTGGCGGTGGGCGTGGCGGTGGCCTTCGGTGACGTCGGCGCGTGGTGCGCGGGCACGGCCCTGGGCCGCACGGGCCCGCTGGCCCGCCCCCTCTCACCGCTCTCCCCCAAGAAGACGTGGGCCGGGGTGCTGGGCACCGCGGTGGCGACGGCCCTGGCCCTGGCGGCGGTCGGCGCCCTCACGGTCACGCTGTGGGCGGCGGTCCTTGCGGGCTGCGTCCTGGGCGACCTCCTGGAGTCCATGGTGAAGCGCGAGGCGGGCGTCAAGGACGCGGGCACCTGGCTCCCCGGCTTCGGCGGCCTCCTGGACCGCGTGGACTCGCTCCTCCTGGCCCTGCTCCTGACGATGGCGGTGGGACTGTGACGACGCAGAGCAAGCCCGTCCGGCGATGGAGGACGAGGCGCGCAGCGCCGAAAGGGCAGGGGCCCGGGGACGGCAGCCCCCGGTTCGGGAAGGGGCGGGCCTGGGGCGCCCCCGCGAGGGCGGCCCTGTGGCGCACCCTCCTCACCCTCACCGGCGGCATCACCCGCAAGGGCACCCTGCCTCAGGGCGGCTGCGTGGTCGTGGCCAACCACACCTCGCACGCCGACACCGCGGCCCTGCTCGCGGCCCTCGACGCGCGCCACCGCCCCACCATCGCCGCGGCCGCCGACTACTGGTTCGCCTCGCCCTGGCGGCGCCGCGTCTGCGCCCGCCTGGCCGCGGGCTTTCCCGTGCGGCGCACGGGCGGCGGCATGGACGACCTCCTGGCCAGGGCGGACGCGCTGCGCGCGGGCCACGCGGTGGTGCTGTTCCCGGAGGGCACCCGCGCCCGCCGGGGCGAGCTGGGCACGTTCCACAAGGGCGCCCTGGTCCTGGCGAGGGCGGCGGACGTGCCGGTCGTCCCCGTGGGCATCGCGGGCACGGACCGCCTGCTCCCGAAGCACGGCAGGCTGCGTCCGTCCCTGGTGCGCGTGGCGATCGGCGAGCCGCTGCCGCCGACGGTGACGGCCGAGGAGGCGCGCGCGGCGGTGGCCGAGCTGCACCGGCGCACCGCCGCCGAACCGCTGCGGGATTCCCGCGCCCGGGGGCGGGTCGCGGCGGCGGCCGGCTCCCGCTGGGGCCTGCCGCTGGTGTTCGCGTGGGCGTGCGCGGAGGCGCTGAGCTGGCCGTTGATGCCGGAACTCGCCCTCGCCATCGCGTGTGCGGCCCTGCCCCGCAGGTCGCTGAAGCTGGCCCTGGCGGCCCTGGGCGGCAGCCTCACGGGTGGTCTCCTCGCCCTGCACCTCGCGGCGTCCGGCGTGCAGGTGCCGCACCCCCTCACCACCGACCGGATGCGCGCGGAAGTACGCCAGGAGCTGGCGGCCGAGGGCGCGGCGGCGGTCCGCCACCAGCCGTGGAACGGCATCCCGTTCAAGGTGTACGCGGCCGAGGCGGGCCGCGCGGAGGTCGCGGCCCCCGACTGGCTGGCCCGAGCGGCGCTCTCGCGCGGCGCGCGCACCCTCACCGTGGGCCTGGGCTTCGGCGCCTTCGGCTTCCTCGCGCATCGGCTCCGCCGCCATTACGGCGCCTATCTGGCCCTGCTGGGCGGCGGGTTCGCGACGGGCCTCGGTCTGATCGTGGCGGGCTGGAGCTGACGGACGGCTCACGCTCGCTCCGACGGGCAGCTCGCGCACACTCCTTAGGTACGCACCATGGCGCACCGCCGCCCCCCGGTCCCAGAATCTAGGCATGCCTGATACCGAACAGCACAAGCCGGAGACCGGACACCCCGCCGAGCGCTGGACGCCCATCCACGGGCAGTCGTACCGCTCCGTGCCGTACCGTCCCGCCCGCATGCCCGCGGCCGAATCCCTCACGCACGCCGCCGAGTTGAGGCAGCGGATGCAGCAGCGGCGCACGGTGCGGCAGTTCTCGTCGGACCCGGTGCCGCCGCAGGTCGTCCGGGACGCCGTCGCGTGCGCGGCGACCGCGCCGTCGGGCGCGCACCAGCAGCCGTGGACGTTCGTCCTCGTGCAGGACCCCGAGGTGCGCCGCCGCATCCGCGAGGCCGCCGAGCACGAGGAGCGGATCTCGTACGACGGGCGGCTCGGCGAGGAGTGGCTGGCCGCGCTGCGCCCGCTGGGCACCGACGAGGTGAAGCCGCACCTGACGGACGCGCCCGCCCTGATCGTGGTGTTCCAGCAGCGCTACTGGCTGGGTGAGGACGGCACCAAGCACAAGCACTACTACGTCGACGAGTCGGTCGGCATCGCGGTCGGCATGCTGCTGTCCGCGCTGCACCTGTCGGGGCTCGCTGCGCTCGTGCACACGCCGAGCCCGATGCGGTTCCTGTCCGAGGTGCTCGGGCGGCCGGAGAACGAGAAGGCGTTCGCGGTGATACCCGTCGGCTATCCGGCGCCGGACTGCCAGGTGCCGGATCTGGTGCGCAAGTCCCTCGATCAGGTGCTCGTGGAGGTCTGAAGCGCGCGGACCTCCCCCGCTTCCGGGGCGTTCGGGGCGCCCAGGGCATCCAGGGAGGGGTAGTCGGTGTACCCCTCGGGGCCGCTCGTGTACAGGTGCGCCGCGTCGAAGTCGTTGAGCGGCGCGCCCACGGCGAAGCGGTGCGGCAGGTCCGGGGTGGTGAGGAACGCCCTGCCGTAGGAGACGAGGTCGGCGCGGCCGTCGGCGATGACGGCCTCGCCCGCCTCCTGCGTCGTCGGGTCGCCGTTCTCGCCGACGTTGGCGATGAGGGTGCCGCTCCAGCGCGGGCGCAGCTCGGCCAGGGCCGGGTAGCGGTCGTTGTCGGTCAGGTGCAGATAGGCGAGGCCGAGGCCGTCGAGCTCGTCGAGCAGGGCGCGGTAGACCGGCCCGGGGTCGGCCTCCGCCATGCCGAACTGCGGGTTGCCCGGGGAGAGCCGCAGGCCGAGCCGCCCGGCGCCGATCGCGTCGGCGACCGCGCGGACCACCTCCACGGCGAACCGGATGCGGTTCTCGATCGACCCCCTGCCGTACGCGTCGTCGCGGAGGTTCGTGTTGTCCGCGAGGAACTGGTGGATCAAGTAGCTGTTGGCGCCGTGCAGTTCGACCCCGTCGAAGCCCGCCGCGACGGCGTTGCGGGCGGCGGCCACGTGGTCGTCGACGGCGGTGCGGATGTCGTCGAGGGTCATCACGCGCGGGGTCACCGGCTCGGCCTTGCCGCCGTCGCGCACGTGCACCAGCTCGGGCGAGACCACGGCCGACGGGGCGGCGGGCGCGTCGCCGTCGATGCGGGACAGCGGGTGGCCGTGCCGGCCGCCGTGCATGAGCTGGGCGTAGATCCGCCCGCCCGCGGCGTGCACGGCGTCGGTGACCCGCCGCCAGCCCGCGACGTGGGCCGCCGTCTCCAGGCCGGGGATGCGCCAGCCGCTCTGGCCGCGGCTGCTGGGCCAGATGCCCTCGGTGACGATGAGGCCGGCGCCGGCCCGCTGGGCGTAGTAGTCGGCGACGATCGGCTGCGGGGTGCCGTCCTCCTCCCCGCGGAAGCGGGTCATGGGGGCCATGACCATGCGATTGGGCAGGTGGCCGAAGGGGGCGGAGTACGGGGTGAGAAGCGTGTGCTGCGTCATGCCGGAACGGTAGAAGCTGACACAAGTGTCAGTTTCAAGTCCCCGCTCTCTACCTAACCTTTAAAAATCTCTTGACCAGTTACAGCTGGGCATGGTCCACTCGTCCCACGCCAACCACCAAAGGCTTCTTTAGGGGTTAGAGGAATGAGCGCTCAGGTCCACTACCGCACCGCCACCGTCCGCGGACACCAGGTCTTCTACCGCGAGGCGGGGCCCGCCGACGCCCCCGTGCTGCTCCTCCTGCACGGCTTCCCGTCCAGCTCGCACATGTTCCGGGATCTCATCCCGCGGCTCGCCCACCGCTACCGCGTCATCGCCCCCGACCACATCGGCTTCGGCCGCTCGGCGACGCCCGCCGCCGACGCCTTCCCGTACACGTTCGCCGAACTGGCCGACGTCACCGCCGAGTTCACCGAGCGGATCGGCCTGACCCGGTTCGCGCTGTACGTCCAGGACTACGGCGCGCCGATCGGGCTGCGCCTCGCCCTCGCCCACCCCGGGCGGATCACGGCGATCGTCACGCAGAACGGCAACGCCTACGAGGAGGGCCTCGGCGCCGAGGCCTGGGCGCCCGTGTTCGCGTACATCAAGGACCCGAACGAGGAGACGGCCGCGGCCGTGCGGGCGATCCGCTCCCCCGAGGGCATCAAGTGGCAGTACACGCACGGCGTTCCCGAGCGCTACCGCGACCTGATCAGCCCGGACGCGTGGGAGCGCGACACCGCGGACATGGCGCGCCCGGGCCAGGACGCCGTCCAGCTCGCCCTGATGGGCGACTACGGCAGCAACATCGCGCTGTACCCGGACTTCCAGGCGTACTTCCGCGAGAGCGGGGTGCCGGTGCTCGCGGTGTGGGGCGCGCACGACCAGATCTTCGTGCGCGACGGCGCCCTCGCCTTCCAGCGCGACCTGCCCGACGCCGAGGTGCACCTGCTGCCCGCGGGGCACTTCGCCCTGGAGACGCACGCCGGGCAGATCGCCGGGCTGATCGAGGACTTCCTCGGCCGCCGGGCGCGCTGAGCGGGTGCGGGTACGACACCGCCCCCGGCCGGGGTGGGGCCCGGGCCGGGGGCGGGGATCACAAGGGGGCGGACGTCAGCCCATGTGCGGGTAGCCGTAGTCGGTCGGCGCGACCAGGGTCTCCTTGATGGCGCGGGTCAGCGTCCAGCGCATCAGGTTCTGCGGGGCGCCCGCCTTGTCGTTGGTGCCGGAGGCACGGCCGCCGCCGAAGGGCTGCTGGCCGACGACGGCGCCGGTCGACTTGTCGTTGATGTAGAAGTTGCCCGCGGCGTAGCGGAGCTTCTCCATCGTGTACGCGGCGGCGACGCGGTCGTTGGAGATGACCGAGCCCGTGAGCGCGTAGGCCGACACCGACTCCATCTGGGTCAGCATCTCGTCGTACTTGTCGTCCTCGTAGACGTACACGGCCAGGAACGGGCCGAAGTACTCGTCCTTGAAGACCTCGTTGTCCGGGTCGGTGCACTCGACGACCGTCGGGCGCACGAAGTAGCCCTCGGAGTCGTCGTAGCTGCCGCCCGCGACGATCGTGCAGGTCGCGTCGGCCTTGGCGCGGTCGATCGCCGCCTTGTTCTTGGCGAACGCGCGCTCGTCGATGACGGCGCCGATGAAGTTCGACAGATCGGTGACGTCACCCATCTTGATGCCGTCGACCTCGGCCGCGAACTCCTCCTTGAACCCGTCGTTCCAGATGGAGGCCGGGATGTAGGCGCGCGAGGTCGCCGAGCACTTCTGGCCCTGGAACTCGAAGGAGCCGCGGGTCAGCGCGGTCTTCAGGACGGCGCGGTCGGCGCTGGGGTGCGCCACCACGAAGTCCTTGCCGCCCGTCTCGCCCACGATGCGCGGGTAGGAGCGGTACTTCTCGATGTTGGTGCCGACCGTCTTCCACAGGTGCTGGAAGGTGCGGGTCGAGCCGGTGAAGTGGATGCCGGCCAGGTCCGGGTGGTGCAGGGCCACCTCGGAGACGGCGATGCCGTCACCGGTCACCAGGTTGATGACGCCCTTGGGCAGGCCCGCCTCCTCCAGGAGCTGCATGAGCAGCACCGCGGCGTGCGTCTGCGTCGGGGACGGCTTCCACACGACCACGTTGCCCATCAGCGCCGGGGCGGTGGGGAGGTTGCCCGCGATGGCCGTGAAGTTGAACGGCGTGATCGCGTAGACGAAGCCCTCGAGCGGGCGGTGGTCCAGACGGTTCCACACACCGGTGGAGTTCGCCGGGGGCTGCTCGGCGAGCAGGTCACGGGCGTACTTCACGTTGAAGCGCCAGAAGTCGACGAGCTCGCAGGGGGTGTCGATCTCGGCCTGCTGGGCGGTCTTGGACTGGCCGAGCATGGTGGAGGCGGCCAGCGTCTCGCGCCACGTCGTGGACAGCAGCTCGGCGGCGCGCAGGATGATCGCGGCGCGGTCGTCGAAGGACATGGCGCGCCAGGCCGGGGCGGCGGCGAGCGCGGCGTCGATCGCGTCCTGCGCGTCCTGCTGCGTGGCGCCGCGGCCGGTGCCGATGACGGCCTTGTGGTTGTGCGGCTGGACGACCTGGAAGGGCTCGCCGCCGCCGAGGCGCTTGACGCCGCCGATGGTCATCGGCAGCTCGATCGGGTTCTCGGACAGCTCCTTGAGCTTGGCCTCGAGCCGGGCGCGCTCCGGGGAACCCGGGGCGTAGCCGTGTACCGGCTCGTTGACCGGGGCGGGGACCTGGGTCACAGCGTCCATGAGTTCCTTGGCTCCTTTGTGTGCGGGGGCTCTGTACGGGAGGGGGCGGGCGGCTCAGCCCTTGGTGAGGATGGAACGGCCGAAGAACAGCAGGTTCGCCGGCTTCTCCGCGAGACGGCGCATGAAGTAGCCGTACCAGTCGGTGCCGTAGGCGGTGTAGACGCGCATCCGGTGGCCCTCCGCCGCGAGCCGCAGGTGCTCCTCGCTGCGGATGCCGTACAGCATCTGGAATTCGTACTCGTCCAGTTTGCGCCCGGCTCGCCGGGCCAGCTCCTGGGTGATGGCTATCAGCCGCGGGTCGTGGGACCCGATCATCGGGTAGCCCTTGCCGTTCATGAGGATCTTCAGGATGCGGACGTACGCCTTGTCGATCTCCGCCTTGTCCTGGTACGCGACCTCGACGGGCTCCTTGTACGCCCCCTTCACGATGCGCACGCGGCTGCCGTTCTCGGCCAGTCGGCGGGCGTCGTCCTCGGTGCGGAAGAGGTACGCCTGGATGACGCAGCCGGTCTGCGGGAAGTCCTTCCGCAGCTCCTCGTGGATGGCGAACATCGAGTCGAGCGTCGTGTGGTCCTCGGCGTCGAGGGTCACGGTGGTGCCGATGGCGGCGGCGGCCTCGACGACCGGGCGGACGTTGGCGAGGGCCAGCTCGTGGCCGCCCTCCAGCGCTTGTCCGAACATGGAGAGCTTCACGGACATCTCGGCCTTCTCGCCGAAGCCCAGGTCCTTGAGGCGGTCGATGAGCTCCAGGTAGGCGTCGCGCGCGGCGTAGGACTGCTCGACGGTGGTGATGTCCTCACCGACGACGTCGAGGGTGACCTCCAGGCCCTTGCCGACGGCGTCCTCGACGATCGGGACGACCTGGTCGACGGTCTCGCCGGCGATGAAGCGGTCGACGACCTGCTTGGTGCCCGGCGCCGCCGACACGAGACGGCGCATCTTGTCACTGCGCGACGCGGCAAGGATCACGGGAGCCAGCACGGGGCACCTCCACGGGAGTACGAACGAAGCCGCACCTGCATCGCTTTTGCGACAAAACTGGTACGGCACGGAGAACCACCGTGAAACCTAAGGATCCCTCCGATCCTGTGCTATCGACACCTGTCACGCATCCGTGGGCTGGATCTCAGACAGATGTCTGAGTGCGGCGCCGGACTGCGCGAGAATGGCTTTCGAAAGCATTGACGGCGAGGTATCCGGGTAGGCGCGACAGCCCGCACGGAGCGAAGGAAGGGCACGGGTGAAGGGCGACTATCAGGAACTGGTCGACGAGATCTCGGCCCTCCTCGGCGCGCCCGCGACCCTGGAGAACCGCGACTTCGAGCTGATCGCCTTCGGCGCGCACGACGGCGGCGACGGCTTCGAGGCGGCCGACCTCGACCCCGTCCGCACCCGCTCGATCCTCACCCGCCGCTCCACGGCGGCGGTCCGCACCTGGTTCGAGAGCTTCGGCATCACACGCGCCACCGCGCCGGTCCGCATCCCGCCGACCCCGGAGGCGGGCGTGCACCGCGGCCGCATCTGCCTTCCGGTACGCCACCGGGGGTACGCCCTCGGCTATGTGTGGCTGCTCGACGACGAGCCGGGGCCCTCGGACGCGCGGCTCGGCGCCGCCATGGAGGTGGCCGCCCGCATCGGCGCGCTGCTCGCCGACGAGGCCCAGGCGGGCGCCGACCTGACCCGCGAGTTCCGGGCGGTCCTGACGGCGGAGCGCGGCTGGCAGCGGGACATGGCGGTGGCGGCGCTGCGCACGGCGCTCGGGCCGCGCGGCGAGGGCCTGCACGCGGTGGTGTGCGTGGCGCCCTGGCCCGCGGCGGGCCCCGAGGACGCGCCCGCGCTGCGCACGGTGCCGGGGGCGACGGCCCTGTGCACGGTGCCGTGGCTCACGGCGGGCGCCGTGGGGCAGTCGCTCGCGGTGATGGTGCGGCTGCGCTCGGCGGACGCCCTGACCCCGGCGATCACGACGGCCTCCCGGCTCGCCGAGACGGCGGGCGGCGGCGCGACGGCCGGGGTCGCGGGCGCCCGGCACGGCCTGGAGGACCTGGGCGCGGCCTGGGCCGAGGCGTCGGCGGCGGCCCGCACGGCGCTCGCCGAGCCGCGCTTCGGGCCGCTCGCCCGCTGGTCGGACATCGGCCCCTACCGCCTGCTCACGGCGCTGCCCGTGGAGGCCGCGCAGGACGCGGTGGCCCGCGCGCTGCTGACCCCCGCGCACCGCGAACTGGCCCGCACCGCCGAGGTGTTCCTCGACTGCGCGGGCCAGGCGGGCCGCGCGGCGGCGGAGCTGGGAATCCACCGCCAGACGCTGTACTACCGGCTGTCGCGCGTGGAGCAGCTCACCAAGCTGGATCTGGACGAGGGTGAGGACCGGCTCCTGCTGCATATGGCCCTGAAGGCGTCACGGCTGCACTAGCCGTCCGCCCTCCGCGGCCGAGGCCCGCTCCGCCACCCGCCGCAGGCCCTCGGTGAGCTGGGCGGCCGTGGTGGCCGAGCCCGGGTCGAAGAGCCACTGGACCATGAGGCCGTTGAGCAGGGTGGTGTAGAACCGCCCCTCGGCGTCCACGACGTCCCGCGGCAGGGCGTCCTCGTCGAGGCCGAGGAAGAGCGCGGCGAGGCCCGCGCGCCCCTGCTCCTGGGCCTTGACCATGATGTCCCGCACCCCGGAGAGCCGCTCGCCCTGCGTGACGAACTCCAGGGTCAGCAGCCAGATCCCGCGCGCCTGCGGGAACGACTGGACGATGCCGCCCCACACCTTCTCGAACCGCTCGATCGAGCCGCCCGCCCCGGCGTCGTCCGGCGGCGCCCCGAAGCCGTCGCCGAGGTCTTCGATGAGCGAGATGTAGGCCTCGGCGAGCAGCGCGTCCTTCGAGCCGTAGTGGTAGCCGATCGACGCGAGATTCGTGCCCGACTCCTTGACGACGTCGCGGGCCGTCGTGCGCACGAAGCCCTTCTCCAGCAGGCAGCGCCTGGCCCCTGCGAGCAGATCCTCACGGTGTCCCATGCCCGCACCCTATGTCCGCCCCAGACGGCCGTACAAGACAAACGTCTTATACATTCGTTCTAGACAAGCGTCTAAGACGCCCGTACAGTCCTGCTCCATGACCACGACAACCACGCCGCCGCCCTCCCCCGCCACCGAGCGCGCGGGCCGCAAGGAATGGACCGCCCTGGCCGTCCTGATGCTGCCGCTGCTGCTCGTGTCTATGGACGTGTCGGTCCTCTACTTCGCGGTCCCCGCGATCAACGCCGACCTGGAGCCCAGCGGCACCCAGCAGCTGTGGATCTTCGACATCTACGCGTTCGTGCTGGCGGGCCTGTTGATGACCATGGGCTCGCTCGGCGACCGCATCGGCCGCCGCAAGCTCCTGCTGTTCGGCGCGGCCGCCTTCGGCGCGGCGTCCGTCACCGCCGCCTACGCCACCGGGCCCGGCATGCTCATCGCCGCCCGCGCGGTCCTCGGCATCGGCGGCGCGACCCTGATGCCGTCCACGATGGCGCTGGTCCGCACGGTGTTCCGCGACCCCGAGCAGCGCGCCAAGGCGATCGGCATCTGGTCCGGCGTCATGGTCGGCGGGGTCGCCCTCGGCTCGGTCCTCAGCGGCGTCCTGGTCGAGTTCTTCTGGTGGGGCTCGGTGTTCCTGGTCAACCTGCCCGCGATGGCGCTGCTCCTGCTCCTCGCGCCCGTGCTCGTCCCCGAGTCCAGGGACCCGCACCCGGGCCGCTTCGACCTGCTGAGCGTGCCGCTGTCGATGGCCGCGGTGCTGCCCGTCGTCTACGGCCTGAAGGAGATGCCGTCCGAGGGGGTGCGGTGGCCGTACGTCGTCTCGCTCGCGGTCGGCGCCCTCTTCGCCGTGCTCTTCGTGCGCCGTCAGCTCACCGCGCCGTCGCCGCTGATCTCCCCCGCCCTGTTCCGCGGCGGCCGGGGCTTCGGCGCCGCCGTCGCGCTGACCCTCGTCTCGTCCTTCGCGATGCTGGGCTCGGCGTTCTTCACGACGCAGTACCTCCAGTCGGTGCTCGGCAAGAGCGCCCTGGAGGCCGCCCTGTGGGCGCTGCTCCCCTCGGTCCTCATCGGCTTCGCCGCGCCGGCCGCCACGGCGGCGGTGCGCGGGGGCGTGGCCAGGGCCCGGGTCGTCGCGGGCGGCTTCGCCCTCTCCGCCTGCGGCTACGGCCTGCTGTTCCTCGCCGGTACGGACGCGATGTGGACGGTGCTCGCCGGGGCCGGGGTGCTCGCCTGCGGGGCGGTGGTCGTGGGCTCCCAGCTGACGGACCTGGCGCTCGGCGCGGCCCCCGCGGAGAAGGCGGGGGCGGCCTCCTCGCTCCTGGAGACGGGCCAGGAGTTCGGCGGGGCCCTGGGGATGGCCGTCCTGGGCTCCCTCGGCACCGCGGTGTTCCGCCACGACATGCCGGACACGGCTCCGGACGCGGCCCGCGAGACCCTGGGCGGCGCCGTGGCGGTCGCCCCCCACCTACCGCCCGCGGCGGCGGACGCCCTGACCGAGGCGGCCCGCTCCGCCTTCACCAGCGGCATGCACGTCGCGGCCCTGGCGGGCGCGGCGGTGCTGCTGCTGGCCGCGGGCCTGGCCGCCAGGTCCCTGCGCTGACACGCCAAACGCCGGACGGGCTGGAGGTTTCCAGCCCGTCCGGCGTTTGAGGACGCGGCGCGCAGCGCCGATGGAGCGAGGCCTGTCAGTCGGCCAGGTTCACCGAGCGGGCGGACGTGGCCCCGATCTCGGCGGCGACCTCCGCGAGCACCGCGGGCGGCACGGTGTCGTCGACGGTGAGGACGGCCAGCGCCTCCCCGCCCACGTCGGCGCGGGCGACCTGCATCCCGGCGATGTTGATCCCGGCCTCCCCGAGGACGCGCCCGACGGTGCCCACGACACCCGGCCGGTCCGCGTACCGCAGCACGACCATGTGGTCGGCGAGCGCCAGGTCCACGTCGTACTCGCCGACCGCGACGATCTTCTGGTGGTTCTTGGGGCCGGCGAGCGTGCCGGACACCGCGACCTCCTCGCCGTCGCCGAGCGTGCCGCGCACGGTGACCACGTTCCGGTGGTCCGGCGACTCGGAGGAGGTGGTGAGCCGCACCTCGACGCCGCGCTCCTGGGCGAACAGCGGCGCGTTCACGTACGAGACGGTCTCGTCGACGACGTCCTCGAACACACCCTTGAGGGCGGACAGTTCGAGCACCTTCACGTCGTGCTGGGTGATCTCGCCGTACACCTCGACGTCGAGCCGCACCGCGACCTCGCCCGCGAGGGCGGTGAAGATCCGGCCGAGCTTCTCCGCGAGCGGCAGGCCGGGGCGCACGTCCTCGGCGATGACACCGCCCTGGACGTTGACCGCGTCGGGGACCAACTCGCCCGCGAGCGCGAGCCGTACGGACTTGGCGACCGAGATGCCCGCCTTCTCCTGGGCCTCGTCGGTGGACGCGCCGAGGTGCGGGGTGCACACGACCTGGTCCAGCTCGAACAGCGGGGAGTCGGTGCACGGCTCCTTCGCGTACACGTCGAGGCCCGCGCCCGCGACGCGGCCCTCCTTGAGCGCCGAGTACAGCGCCTCCTCGTCGACGATGCCGCCGCGGGCGGCGTTGACGACGCGCACCGCGGGCTTGACCTTGTGCAGCGCCTCGTCACCGATGAGACCCACGGTCTCGGGCGTCTTCGGCAGGTGCACGGTGATGAAGTCGGAGACCTCGAGCAGCTCGTCGAGCGAGAGCACCTTCACGCCCATCTGCGCGGCGCGCGCGGGCTGCACGTACGGGTCGTAGGCGACGACCTTCATGCCGAACGCGGACATCCGCTGCGCCACGAGCGCGCCGATGCGGCCGAGGCCGACGACGCCGAGGGTCTTCTCGGCCAGCTCGACACCGGTGTACTTGGAGCGCTTCCACTCGCCGTTCTTCAGTGCCGTGTTGGCCTGCGGGATGTTGCGGGCGGTGGCGAGGATCAGACCGCAGGCCAGCTCGGCGGCGGTCACGATGTTCGAGGTGGGCGCGTTCACCACCATGACGCCGGCCTTGGTGGCGGCGGAGACGTCGACGTTGTCGAGGCCGACGCCCGCGCGGGCGACGACCCGCAGCTTGCGGGCGGCGGCGATGGCCTCGGCGTCGACCTTGGTCGCGGAGCGGACCAGGATGGCGTCGACGTCGGCGATGGCGGGCAGCAGCTCCGCGCGGTCCGCGCCGTTGCAGCGCCGGATCTCGAAGTCCGGGCCCAGGGCTTCGACGGTCGCGGGCGACAGCTCTTCAGCGATGAGTACGACCGGTTTGCCGTTGGCAGCAGTGCTCACGTGAGTCCTCACAAGTCCAATGCGGACGGCCGTCCCGACGGCCGCAGGCGGTGGAGGTGGCTCCGCGTGGAAGACGCACGACGCTGTGGGCCTGACGCGAATGTGGTTTGCAGTGTAGTGGCGGCTGCGGGGGCCTTATGCGCCTGACTGGAAGGATCACCCGGACGTGGCTGGACACGGCGGACAACCGCGGAAGGCGAGATCCAACCCCTCCGGCGTTTGAGGAGCGGGGTCCGGGGCGGAGCCCCGCGTCCTCGTGCCCGGGGGGCCGGGGCGATGTGCCCCGGCCCCGCCGGAGTACGCCCTACTCGTCGTCGTTGACCCAAGACATGAGCTTGCGCAGCTCCTTGCCCGTGGTCTCCAGGAGGTGGTCCTGGTCCTGCTGCTTGTACTCGTTGTACTTCTTCAGGCCGCCGTGGTACTCGTCCATCCACTGCTTGGCGAACGTGCCGTCCTGGATCTCGGCGAGGACCTTCTTCATCTCGGCCTTGGTGGCGTCCGTGATGATGCGCGGGCCCGTGACGTAGTCGCCCCACTCGGCGGTCTCGGAGACCGACCAGCGCATCTTCTCCAGGCCGCCCTCGTACATGAGGTCGACGATCAGCTTCAGCTCGTGCAGGCACTCGAAGTAGGCGATCTCCGGCTGGTAGCCCGCCTCGACGAGGGTCTCGAAGCCCGCCTTGACCAGCGCGGCGGTGCCGCCGCAGAGCACGGCCTGCTCACCGAACAGGTCGGTCTCGGTCTCCTCGGTGAAGGTCGTCTTGATGACGCCCGCGCGGGTGCCGCCGATGCCCTTGGCGTACGACAGGGCGAGCTCGAAGCCCTTGCCGGTGGCGTCCTGCTCGACGGCCGCGATGCACGGCACGCCGCGGCCCTCCTCGTACTGGCGGCGCACCAGGTGGCCCGGGCCCTTGGGGGCGACCATGCAGACGTCGACGCCCGCCGGGGGCTTGATGAAGCCGAAGCGGATGTTCAGGCCGTGGCCGAAGAACAGCGCGTCGCCCTCCTTGAGGTGCGGGGCGATGGACTCCTCGTAGACCTGGGCCTGGATGGGGTCCGGGACCAGGACCATGATGACGTCGGCCTCTTCGGACGCCTCGGCGGGCGTGACCACGCGCAGGCCCTGCTCCTCGGCCTTGGCCTTCGACTTGGAGCCCTCGTGCAGACCGACCCGGACGTCCACACCGGAGTCGCGCAGCGAAAGGGCGTGGGCGTGTCCCTGGCTGCCGTAACCGATGACCGCGACCTTGCGGCCCTGGATGATGGACAGGTCGGCGTCGGCGTCGTAGAACAGCTCGGCCACTGGGAAACTCCTCTGTGTGCTGATGTTGCGTCCCACCGTACGGCGGGCTCGGACAGGAAGGTCGGGGGGTTCCGGAATGCGGAACGTCAGGCGGTGCGGTCGAGCGCCCGCAGGCTGCGGTCCGTGATCGAGCGCGAGCCGCGGCCGATCGCGATGGTGCCGGACTGCACCAGCTCCTTGATGCCGAAGGGTTCGAGCATCTTGAGCATGGCCTCCAGCTTGTCGCTCGACCCGGTGGCCTCGATGGTCACGGCCTCGGGCGAGACGTCCACGGTCTTGGCGCGGAACAGCTGGACGATCTCGACGATCTGGGAGCGGGTCTCGTTGTCGGCGCGCACCTTCACGAGGACGAGTTCGCGCTGAACGGCCGAGCCCGGCTCCAGTTCGACGATCTTCAGGACGTTCACCAGCTTGTTGAGCTGCTTCGTGACCTGTTCGAGCGGCAGGTCCTCGACGTTCACGACAATGGTGATGCGTGAGATGTCGGGGTGCTCGGTGACGCCGACGGCGAGGGAGTCGATGTTGAAGCCGCGGCGGGAAAAGAGGGCGGCGATCCTGGCCAGGATGCCGGGGGTGTTCTCCACCAGGACGGAGAGCGTGTGCTTCGACATGGGAGTCATGGTTCTCGTGCCTCTGCCTCGTGTTCCGTTAAGCCGTCAGTCGTCTTCGCCGTCACCGAAGTCGGGGCGCACGCCCCGGGCGGCCATGACCTCGTCGTTCGAGGTGCCCGCCGCGACCATCGGCCAGACCTGGGCGTCCTCGTGGACGATGAAGTCGATGACGACGGGCCGGTCGTTGATGGCGTTGGCCTCTTCGATGGCCTTGTCGAGGTCGGCCGGGTCCTCACAGCGGATCGCGTAGCAGCCCATCGCCTCGGACAGCTTGACGAAGTCCGGGACGCGGGTGCCGGCGCTCGGCTGCTTGCCGTCCGCGTCCGGGCCGCTGTGCAGGACGGTGTTGGAGTAGCGCTGGTTGTAGAACAGCGTCTGCCACTGGCGGACCATCCCCAGGGCGCCGTTGTTGATGATGGCGACCTTGATCGGGATGTTGTTCAGGGCGCAGGTGGTGAGTTCCTGATTGGTCATCTGGAAGCAGCCGTCGCCGTCGATCGCCCAGACGGTCTTGTCGGGGCGGCCCGCCTTGGCGCCCATCGCGGCCGGGACGGCGTAGCCCATCGTGCCGGCGCCGCCGGAGTTGAGCCAGGTCGCGGGCTGCTCGTACTGGATGAAGTGCGCGGCCCACATCTGGTGCTGGCCGACGCCCGCGGCGAAGACCGTGCCCTCGGGGGCCAGTTGGCCGATGCGCTCGATGACCTGCTGCGGCGAGAGCTGGCCGTTGTCGGGGTGGTCGTAGCCGAGCGGGTAGGTCTCGCGCCAGCGGTTCAGGTCGGCCCACCAGGCGGTGTAGTCGCCGGTGTGGCCCGCGGTGTGCTCGGCCTGCAGGGCCTGGACGAGGTCGGCGATGACCTCGCGGGCGTCGCCGACGATCGGCACGTCGGCGGCGCGGTTCTTGCCGATCTCGGCCGGGTCGATGTCGGCGTGCACGACCTTCGCGTGCGGCGCGAAGCTGTCCAGCTTGCCGGTGACGCGGTCGTCGAAGCGGGCGCCGAGGGCGACGATCAGGTCGGCCTTCTGCAGCGCGGTGACGGCGGTGACCGCACCGTGCATGCCCGGCATCCCCACGTGCAGCGGGTGGCTGTCGGGGAACGCGCCGAGCGCCATCAGGGTGGTGGTGACGGGCGCGCCGGTGAGCTCGGCGAGGACCTTCAGCTCGGCGGTGGCGCCGGACTTGATGACGCCGCCGCCGACGTACAGGACGGGGCGCTTCGCGGCGGTGATGAGCTTGGCCGCCTCGCGGATCTGCTTGGCGTGCGGCTTGGTCACCGGGCGGTAGCCGGGCAGCTCCTGCTGCGGCGGCCAGGAGAACGTGGTGCGCGCCTGGAGGGCGTCCTTGGCGATGTCGACGAGGACGGGGCCCGGGCGGCCCGTGGAGGCGATGTGGAAGGCCTCCGCGATCGTGCGCGGGATGTCCTCGGCCTTGGTGACCAGGAAGTTGTGCTTGGTGATCGGCATGGTGATGCCGACGATGTCCGCTTCCTGGAAGGCGTCGGTGCCGATGGCCTTGGAGGAGACCTGCCCGGTGATGGCGACGAGCGGCACCGAGTCCATATGGGCGTCGGCGATGGGCGTGACCAGGTTGGTGGCACCGGGGCCCGAGGTGGCCATGCAGACGCCGACCCTGCCGGTGGCCTGGGCGTAGCCGGTGGCCGCGTGGCCCGCGCCCTGCTCGTGGCGGACGAGGATGTGACGGACGCGCGTGGAGTCCATCATCGGGTCGTACGCCGGGAGGATCGCGCCTCCGGGAATGCCGAATACGGTGTCGGCCCCGACTTCCTCGAGCGAACGGATCAGGGACTGCGCACCCGTGACGTGCTCGACGGGCGCGGACTGCTGCTGTCCAGAGGATCGGGGCCGCGGCTGCGGATGGCTGGCCCCGGTGGCCTGCTCGGTCATCGGCATTCTCTTCTCGATGCTGAGGGTTTTCGCTGTGGTTCCGCCCCGACGTCGGGCGGAGATTTAGCGGGGTTTTTGCCTGGGTTTGGCAGTGCTGGTGCAACAAAAAACCCCTCGTGCCGTGGGGCAAGCGAGGGGAGCGCGCCGGGTGCGGTCGCTGGGTCTCTCCGGTGTCAGGAACCGGACTTCCCAGCTTCAGCCGACGCGCTTTCCAAGTACGAGAATTCGGGTGCGCATGGCACTGACCCTCCCCCCGGCGCGCCACACCTGTCAAGTAGGTGGGACGGGCGTCTCAGCATGTGAGCGGCTGAACGGGGTGGCTCCGGCCACCGTCCCGGCCGCGTAGGCCGCGCCCGCGCCGCCGAAGGCGGCCGGGGGCGCCACGGCGGGGCCGCCCACGCACACCGGCTCCACGGGGCCGCGCGGCACGGGGTACTCCCCCATCGCGAGCGCGCGGCGCAGCCGGTACTCGTCGAGCGGGCCGGAGAACGCCATGCCCTGGCCGTGGGTGCAGCCCATCGCGCGCAGCGCCACGACCTGCTCGGGGTGGTCCACGCCGTCGGCGACGGAGTCGAGGCCGAGGTCGGTGGCGATGCGCAGCAGACCGGCCGTGATCTTGTGCAGGCGGGCGGACTCCACGACGCCCTCGACGAGCCCGCGGTCCAGCTTCAGCACGTCGACGGGGAGGCGGCGCAGGGCCGCGATCGCCGCGCAGCCGCTGCCGAAGCCGTCGAGCGCCACCCGGACGCCGAGCCGCCGCAGGGAGGTGAGGCGGCGTTCGAGCTCGTCGAGGGGGACCCGCGGGTCGCTGTCCGCGAGCTCGATGACGAGCGCGCCGGAGGGCAGGCCGTGCCGGGTGAGCAGGGCTTCCAGGGAGCCGAGCGGCAGGGAGCGGTCGACCAGGCGGCGCGCGCCGATCCGCACGGAGACGGGCACCGCGTGCCCGGCGATGGCACGCTCCGCGGCCTGCTCGACGGCCTCCTGGAGCAGCCAGCGGCCCAGCTCGGCGGTGCGGTCGCCGTCCTCGGCGGTGCGCAGGAACTCGGCGGGCGTGAACAGGATGCCCTGGGCCGAGCGCCACCGCGCCTGGGCGGCGACCGAGGTGATCCGGCCGCTGTCGAGGGCCACCACGGGCTGGTGCAGGAGCGCGAACTCGCCCTCGTGCAGGGCGCTGCGCAGGCGCGTGGCGAGCTCGGCCTTGCGGGCGACGTCGGCCTGCATCTGCGGGGCGTACAGCTCCACGCGGCCCTTGCCCGCGGCCTTCGCGCGGTACATCGCCAGGTCGGCGTTGCGCAGCAGCTCGCCCGCGCCGACGCCGGGCTCGGCGAAGGCGACGCCGATGGACGCGGCGACCCGGACATCGTTGCCGCCGATGTCGTAGGGCTGCGAGAGTCTGAGCCGCAGCCGGTCGGCGAGCTCCATGATGTGCTTCTCGCGGGCGGCCTGGTCGCGGGTGCCGTCGCCGACGATGAGGGCGGCGAACTCGTCGCCGCCGAGGCGCGAGGCGGTGTCCGACGCGCGGACGGCCTCCTGGAGGCGCTGGGCGGCCATCACGAGGAGTTCGTCGCCCGCCTGGTGGCCGATGGTGTCGTTGACGGCCTTGAAGCCGTCGAGGTCGATGAAGAGCACGGCCGTGCCTCGGTCGGTGACTCTGCGACCGCCGAGCGCTTGCGCGACTCGGCGGGTGAAGAGCGCCCTGTTGGGCAGGTCCGTGAGGGGGTCGTGCTCGGCGTTGTGCTGCAACTGCGCCTGGAGGCGCACCCGTTCGGTCACGTCCCGGCTGTTGAAGATGAGACCGCCGTGGTGGCGGTTGACGGTGGACTCCACGTTCAGCCATTCACCGCTGCCGGACTTGAAGCGGCATTCGATCCGCGTCGTGGGCTCCTCCACGGGGTTGGCGGCGAGGAAGCGGCGCACCTCGTGGACCACGCGGCCGAGGTCCTCGGGGTGCATGAGCGTGGCCAGCTCCGAGCCGACGAGCTCGTCGGCCTCGCGGCCGTAGACCCCGGCGGCGGCCGGGCTGACGTAGCGCAGGATGCCGCTCGGGGCGGCGATCATGATGACGTCGCTGGAACCCTGCACCAGGGAACGGAAGTGGTTCTCCTTCTGGGCCAGTTCCTGGGTCAGCGTGATGTTGTCGAGCAGCATGATGCCCTGGCGCACGACGAGCGCGAGGACGACGGTGCCCGCGGTGAAGAGCACGACCTCGTCGACGCTGCGCCCGTTCAGGACGTTGTAGAGGATCCCGAGCGTGCAGACCGCGGCGGCCAGGTACGGGGTGAGGGCGGCGAGCGAACCGGCGATGGGCCGCGTCGTCGCGTACCGGCCGTCGTCGCCCCGCTCGTGGTCGCGGAGGTCGCGCCCGTCCCGCACGTCACGCGGATCGCGAAGGTCGCGGGGGTCGCGGTGATCGCGCCCCTCGTGGGGATCGCGCACGTCCCGTGGATCGCGTACGTCGTGGAAGTCGCGGGTGCCCCGCACGTCGTGGAAGTCGCGGACCCCTCGGACGTCGTGCACGCCCGCGATGCGCGTCCTGCCGTACGGGCGGTGGGCCGCGCGCGGGGGGTCCGGTTCGACGCGTCCCGGCCGGGGCGCCGCCCACGGGGCGTACGCGAGGAGCAGGGAGCCCGCGAACCAGCCCGCGTCGAGCAGCTGGCCGGAACGGTAACTGGCGTGCAGCAGCGGCGAGGTGAACAGGGCGTCGCACATCACGGTCAGCGCGAGGGCCCCGATGGCGGTGTTCACGGCGGTGCGGTTCGCCGACGAGCGCCTGAAGTGCAGCGCCAGGACCATGCTGACGAGGGCGATGTCCAGGAGCGGATACGCGAGCGACAGCGCGGCGTGCGCGACGCCCGGCCCGTCGAACTGCGCGGTGTGCGCGAGGGCGAGGCTCCAGGAGAGCGTGAGCAGCGAACCGCCGATGAGCCACGCGTCGAGCCCCAGGCACACCCATCCGGCCTTGGTGACCGGGCGCTTGGCGAGCACGAGCAGCCCGATGATGGCGGGCGGAGCGAAGCAGAGGAAGAACAGGTCCGCGAAGCCGCGCTCGGGCACGGCCTGCCGCAGGACGACCTCGTGCCATCCCCACACCGCGTTTCCGCAGGCCGCCATCGCGGAGGAGAGCGCGAACAGCAGCCACGCGGGTCGAAAGCGGCTGCGCCGGGTGCGGGAGTAGAAGAAGCAGGAGACCGCGGCGGCCGCGGCGGCGGCGCTGAGGCCGAAGTCGCCCATGATGAGCGCGAGCCGGTCCGAGCCCCAGCCGAGGGCGGACCCGGTCGCATAGCCGCCGCAGACCAGCAACAGGAAGACCTGGGAGAGCAGGCCCGTGCCGCCGCTGGGCGCCGGGCGGCGGGCCATGGGGGCGCCCGGCGGGGCCATGGGGGCACCGAGGCCGCCCTCCAGGACGGACGCGGAGGCCGCCTGCCCGCTCACCGGGCCGCTCCGCTGCGCGCGCCGGTGCCACGGCCACGGGGGCCGCGTCCACGCGCCGCGCGCGGGAGGCCCTTCGTGGCACCACGGGTTCCACCCGGCACCGGGCCGGAGCACCCCGGTCCCGTCGACGGGACAGGCGGGGTACAGGGGCCCTGTCGCTGTCCGCCGGGGGGCGCCGGATCCGTGGACCGGCGGCCGCTCGTCCGTCCTGGTGGCTGCCATGCGCCGACCTCCGACCGCTGTGAACGGCGCCTGGCGGCGCGGTGCGGGTGCCGGTGCCGCCGGGCGCGGTGCCGTCGCCCGTGGGCCGGTGTGCGCGAGAGTCGCGGGCGGTGGTCCCGCCGCTTCGGATCGTTCGCCCATAGGCCGTGCATCGCCCGTCGCCCCCCTCGCAGTCTCGGTACTCGATCCCCGGCGCCGAACGGTGCACGGCGCAGCCCCTGTCGGGACGATACACCAGCCTCGTCACTCAGGGACAGGTCTGCTCTACGCTGCGTGACTGCGCTCGTCAATATGGACACGCGGCGCACACGAGTGAGTGCGGAGCGTGCAGAGAAGGCGCAACGCCGGTTCCAGGCGGTCACGGTGCGCCGGATATCGACCGATCCTGACCGACTTGTGAAGCCGCCGCAGGCCGGAGGGCCGCGCTCCGAAGCCCTGAATATCGGGATTGCGACGGGTTACGACACCCTTGGGCTCACGAGGTCATCGGGGTCACGAGGTCGTCAGAACGACGTTGGACAGCGGCTCCCCGGTGACGTACCGCCGCAGCTGGGCGGTCAACAGGCGCCGGGCGCGCGGCGCGAACGCGGACGACGAACCGCCCACGTGCGGGCTGATCAGCACCCCCGGGCTCCGCCACAGCGGGTGCCCCACGGGCAGCGGCTCGGGGTCGGTGACGTCCAGGGCCGCGGTGAGGCGGCCGCTCTCCAGCTCGGGGAGCAGGGCCTTCGTGTCGACCACCGGGCCGCGGGCCACGTTCACGAGCAGCGCGCCGTCCTTCATCCGCGCCAGGAAGTCGGCGTCCACCAGGCCGCGGGTGGCCTCCGTGAGGGGCGTGGACAGCACCACGACGTCCGCTTCGGGAAGCAGTCGGGGCAGTTCGCCGAGCGAGTGCACCACACCGCGCGCCGTGGTGCGCTCGGTGCGCGCGACGCGCGCCACCCGCGCGCATTCAAACGGCGCGAGCCGGTCCTCGATGGCGGAGCCGATCGATCCGTACCCGACGACGAGGACGGACTTGTCGGCGAGCGCCGGATAGAACCCCGAGCGCCACTCCTGTGTCCGCTGCCCCTCCACGAACCGCGGAACACCCCGCAGGGAGGCGAGGATCAGGGTCAGCGCGAGCTCGGCGGTGCTGGCCTCGTGCACGCCGCGCGCGTTGCACAGCCGGACGCCGGGCCGCAGGAACCGCAGACCGGGCTCCAGGGCGTCGATGCCCGCCGTCAGCGTCTGCACGACCCGCAGCGACGCCATGGCGGCCATCGGGGGCACCACGATGTCGGTGCTCTTCATGTACGGCACTACGTAGAACGCGCAGTCGGCCGGATCGGCGGGGTAGTCCGGACCGCCGTCCCAGTAGCGGTACGTCAGACCCGCCTCGGACGCGGCGGGCAGACCCTCGACGTCGGTCTCTTCGAACGGCAGCCATACGTCAGTTGTCATGGTCAGGAGGCTAGTGCGAACAGGGCGCACGCCGCGTGCCGGTACGCAGAGGTTACGTTTGGTGCCGCCCAGACGGAAGATCGCAGACAGTTGAGGGATCGCGGGACAGCGGGAGGGTTCGACCAGGTGGAGCGCAGGACGATCGGCGCCGGGGCGCTCGGGGTGGGCGCCGTCGGACTCGGCTGCATGCCGATGAGCTGGGCGTACTCCGGCTCGCGACAGCGCGGTGACGCCTCGATGCGGACCGTGCACGCGGCGCTCGACCACGGCACGACGCTCCTCGACACGGCCGACATGTACGGCCCGTTCACCAACGAACTGCTCGTCGGCCGGGTGCTCAAGGAGCGGCGCGGCGAGGCCTTCGTGTCGACGAAGTGCGGGCTGCTCGTGGGCGACCAGCACATCGTCGCCAACGGCCGCCCCGGCTATGTGAAGCGTGCCTGCGACGCGTCGCTGCGGCGGCTCCAGACCGACACCATCGACCTCTACCAACTGCACCGCGCCGACCCGGAGGTGCCGATCGAGGAGACCTGGGGCGCGCTGGCCGACCTGGTCACGGCCGGGAAGGTGCGGGCGCTCGGCCTGTGCGCGGTCGGGGCGCGGGCCCGGCGGCGGTCCGGCACCGGGATGCACGACACCACGCTCCGCCAGCTCGAACGGGTCCAGCAGGTCTTCCCGGTGACCGCGGTGGAGGCCGAGCTGTCGCTGTGGTCCCCCGAGGCCCTCGACGCGCTCCTCCCGTGGTGCGCGGCGCGGGGCGTGGGCTTCCTGGCCGCGATGCCGCTGGGCAACGGCTTCCTCACGGGCACGCTGACGCCGGGGCAGGGCTTCGAGCGGGACGACCTGCGCGCCCGGCACCCGCGCTTCACCGCCGAGATGATGGCCGCCAACCAGCCCCTGGTGGTGGGCCTGCGCCGGGTCGCGGCCCGCCACGGCGCGACGCCCGCGCAGGCGGCCCTCGCGTGGGTCCTCGCGCAGGGCGCCCAGGTGATACCGATCCCCGGCGCGAAACGGGACCGCTGGGCCCGGGAGAACGCGGGGGCGGCGGGGCTCCGCCTCTCCCCCCAGGACCTGGCCGACCTGGCGGCACTCCCCCCGGCCCAGGGCTCCTGGGACTGAGCCCACCTGGCCCCTGCCGGGGGCTCTTCCCCAAGCCCGCCCCTGGACCCCGCTCATCGCGCTGGCGCGCTCGTCCTCAAACGCCGGACGGGCTGGACGGTTGCCGGTGCGGACCGGAGACTTTCAGCCCGTCCGGCGTTTGAGGACGAGCCGCGGAGCGGCGATAAGGGGGGTCCGGGGGCGGAGCCCCCGGTTTCGGGAAGGGGCGGGCTTGGGGAGCCCCCGGCAGGGGCGTGGGAACCCGGGGGGCCCGGGCGGTGTATGAACAGGAGAAGCTCCGCGCCGAAGGGATCCCACCGTGCCGAGTCCTCAACGTTTCGCCGTGACAGCCACCTTGGCCACCGCCCTCCTCCTGGCCACCGCATGCTCGTCGGACGACGACGGCACCCCGGACGGCGGCAAGCGCACCGGCCCCAGCTCCTCCCGGTCGCACGACGGCGCGACACCACCCCCCGAGAAGGGCTCGGCCGAGGTCATCAAGACCCTGGCCACGGGCCTGAAGTCGCCGTGGGGCCTCGCCGCGCTCCCCGGCGGCGACCTGCTCGTGTCGTCGCGCGACGAGGGCACGATCACCCAGGTCGACGGCACCTCCGGCAAGAAGACCGAGGTCGGCACGGTGCCCGGGGTGGACCCCGGCGGCGAGGGCGGCCTGATGGGCCTCGCCCTCTCCCCGACCTACGCCTCGGACCACTTCGTGTACGCGTACTTCACGACGGCCTCCGACAACCGCGTGGCCCGGATGCTGTACGACGAGGCCAAGCCCGCGGGCCAGCGCCTGGGAGCCCCCGACACGATCTTCAAGGGCATCCCCAAGGGCATGATCCACAACGGCGGCCGGATCGCCTTCGGCCCCGACAAGCTGCTGTACGTGGGCACGGGAGAGACGGGCGACACCGGTCTCGCCCAGGACAAGAAGTCCCTCGGCGGCAAGATCCTCCGCCTGACCCCGGAGGGCGAGCCGGCCCCGGGCAACCCCTTCGCGAACTCCCCGGTGTTCTCGTACGGCCACCGGAACGTGCAGGGTCTCGCCTGGGACGAGCAAAAGCGCCTGTGGGCCTCGGAGTTCGGCCAGGACACCTGGGACGAGCTGAACGAGATCAAGGCGGGGGACAACTACGGCTGGCCCGAGGTGGAGGGCAAGGGGGACGAGGACGACGAAGGGGCCGGGGGCTTCCACGCCCCGGTGGCCCAGTGGAAGACGTCCGAGGCCTCCCCCAGCGGCGTCGCCTATGCCGAGGGCTCGGTCTGGATGGCGGGCCTGCGCGGCCAGCGGCTGTGGCGCGTCCCGGTGCGCGGGGTGGACGGCGAGCCGAAGACCCGGGCGTTCCTCACCGAGGAGCACGGCAGGCTGCGCACGGTGCTCGCGGCGGGCGGCGACAAGCTCTGGCTGGTGACGAGCGAGACGGATTCCCGGGGCACCCCGGAGAAGGGGGACGACAAGATCCTGGAAGTGCGGGTGAGGTAGCGGGGAACGCGCGGGCGGGGCCGGAGGCGGAGCGGCGGCGCGCCCGAACGGCAAGCGGAATCGGAGCCGGAGCCGGGCTCAGGCGGCGGGCGGGGCCTCGTCCGGGGCCGGGGCGGAAGCCGGGGCGGGGCCGGAATCGGGGGCCGGGTGGGGCTCCTCCGTGCCCTGGCGGGGCACACGGACGACCACCTTGCCGGAGGACAGGTCTATGGGCCCCCGGCCCGGATCCCCGTCGTCCACGTCGACGCGCGACAGCTCGAGCCGCTTCTTCTCGTCGTCGGTGTGCTTGCGCCCGGGAGCGAAGAGCTGCTCGAACACGTTGAACACGGTGCCTCCCGAAGGCTGACGGCGGTCCTGTTCCCCAGGGTAAGCGAGCGCCCGGGAAGCAGGCCGGGGCCGGTCACCCGGCGGCCACGGGCTCCTCGTCCGCGGTGAAGAGACGGAGCCGGTGCGCGAGGGCCGCCGCCTCGCCACGGCCCGCGACGCCCAGCTTGGCGAGGATGTTGGAGACGTGGACGCTCGCCGTCTTCGGGGAGATGAAGAGCTCCTCGGCGATCTGGCGGTTGCTGCGGCCCGCGGCGACCAGGCGGAGCACGCCGCGCTCGCGGGTGGTCAGACCGAGCTCCTCGGCGGGGTCGGCCGGAGTGGTGGCCGCCGCCCCCGTCAGGGAGAGCCGGGCCCGCTGGGCGAGGTGCGTGACGGCCTCGACGAGGGGGCGGGCGCTGAGGTGCTCGGCCACCGCGGCCGCCTGCCGCAACAGCTCGGCGGCCCTCTCCCGGTCGGAGTCGCCGGAGGCGGAGGCCCTGCCGCCCGGGGCTCCGGCCGTGAGCAGCGCCTCCGCGAGACGGTGGCGGACGCGGGCGAGGTCGTAGGGCCGCTCCAGCGGGGCGATCGCGGTGAGGACCTCCAGCCAGTCGTCGGCGGTCGCGCGGCCCTCGGCACGCAGGAGTTCGGCGCGGACCCAGCGTTCGTACGCCTGCCAGACCGGCACGCGGGCGGCCAGGGACTTCATGGTGGTGCGGATCAGGTCCAGGTGCTCGTCGCGGCCCGGCGCGGCGATCGCGAGGCCGCGGGCGTCCGCCTCGGCGGTGGCGGCGGCGAGCAGCAGCGGCCAGCCGTACCGCTGGGTGCCGGGCGGCAGGCCGTCGGCGGCGGTCCGCAGGAGCTCGGCGCGGGCGTCGAGGATGCGGCCCTCGCCCGCGGCGATGCCGAGGGCGATGCGGGCCAGGGGCAGGGTGTTCTGCGGTATGGAGTCGTGCGTGCCGAAGTGGCGGCGGGCCTCGGCGTGCTGGTGGGCGGCCTCGGCCATGTCGCCGCGGGCGAGCGCGAAGTGGGCGAGGCGCACGCTGGCGCCGCCGCGCGGCTTGGCGCTCAGGACGGCGCGCCTCGCCGAGTCGACGGCGTCGTCCCAGCGGCCGAGCGAGTAGAGGGACTCGGAGCGGTTGGCCCACATCCAGGCCTCGGACTCGCGCAGGCCGTACCGCTGCGCGTGCTTGATGCCCTCGTCGAGGAGGGCGAGGGACTCGCGGTGGCGGCCGATGCCTTCGAGGACGGAGGGCAGGTTGATGTAGCAGCGGCAGAGCACACCGACGATCTCCTCGGCGGTGACCCGGTCCCTGACGGCGTACATCTCGGTGAGCCCGGCGTCGATGTCGCCGGTGTCGACGATCAGGCCGCCCAGGGTGAGCCGGGCGTTCAGCTCGATCTCGTGGGCGCCGACCATGCGGGCGTACTCGACGGCCCGCTCGGCGGCGGCGAGGCTGTCGGGGCCCGGCTGGTGCAGCATCTGCCAGCCCGCGACCAGGGCGAACACCTCGGCGTGCACCTCCGACGGCGGATGGCCGCTGAGGAGTTCCTGCGCGGTGGCGAGTTCCGTCCAGCCGTCGCCGCGGGCGAGGCTCTGCACCAGACGGGAGCGCTGCACCCAGAACCAGGCGGAGCGCAGGGGGTCCTGCTCCTCCTCCAGGAGGCGCAGGGCGCGCTTGGTGATCTTCAGGGCGCGTTCGCGTTCGCCGCACAGGCGGCCCGCGACGGCCGCCTCGGCCATCAGGTCCAGATAGCGCAGCGGCATGGTGGCGGGGTCGCAGCCGCAGGGCGGGTAGACCTCGGTGTAGTCGACGGGGCGCAGCCGCGCGCACACGTCGTCGGGGGCCGCGTCCCACAGCTCCATCGCGCGCTCCAGGAGGCGCAGTTGCTCGGCGTAGGCGTGCCGGCGGCGGGCCTCGACGGAGGCGTTGAGCACGGCGGGCAGCGCCTTCGCGGCGTCGTGGGCGTGGTACCAGTAGCTGGCGAGGCGGGTGGTGCGCTGGTCGGCGGCGACCAGGGAGGGGTCGGCCTCCAGGGCGGTGGCGAAGCGGCGGTTGATGCGGGAGCGCTCGCCGGGCAGCAGGTCGTCGCCGACGGCCTCGCGCACCAGGGAGTGCCGGAAGCGGTAGCCGTCGCCGCCGGGCGAGGCGAGCAGGATGTTGGCGCCGACGGCGGCCCGCAGCGCGTCGATCAGGTCGTCCTCGGTGAGGTCGGCGACCGCGGCGAGCAGGTCGTACTCGACGGTCGAGCCGCCCTCGGCGACGATCCGCGCCACCTTCTGGGCGTCGTCGGGCAGGTCCTCGACGCGGACGAGGAGCAGGTCGCGCAGCGAGTCGGTGAGGGAGGCGCAGGTGCCGCCGTGGGAGGCGACGGCGAGTTCCTCGACGAAGAAGGCGTTGCCGTCGGAGCGCTCGAAGACGTCGTCGACCAGCTTGGGGGTGGGCTCGGCGGCGAGGATCCCGGCCATCTGGCGGGCCACTTCGTCGCGGCTGAAGCGGGCGAGTTCGACGCGGCGGACCGTGCGCAGGCGGTCCAGCTCGGCGAGCAGCGGGCGCAGCGGGTGGCGGCGGTGGATGTCGTCGGCGCGGTAGCTGGCGAGGACGACGAGGTGGCCGCTGCGCAGCGTGCGGAACAGATACGAGAGCAGGTGGCGGGTGGAGGCGTCCGCCCAGTGCAGGTCCTCAAGGACCAGGACGACGGTCCGGTCGGCGGCCACGTGCTCCAGGAGGCGGGCGGTGAGCTCGAACAGCCGCGCCATGGCCTCCTCGCCCGCCCTGCCGCCGGAGGACTGCGGGCCCTTGACCCCGTCGCACAACTCCGGAAGCAGCCGCGCCAGTTCCTCCTCCTGGCCCGCGGCGGCCGCCGCGAACTCGGCGGGCAGCTGCTCGCGCACGATGCGCAGGGCGGCGGAGAAGGGGGCGAAGGGCAGTCCGTCGGCGCCGATCTCCACACAGCCGCCGACCGCCACGAGGGCGCCCGCGGCGACGGCCGCGGCCTCGAACTCCTCCAGGAGCCGGGTCTTGCCGACGCCCGCCTCGCCACCGAGCAGCAGCGCCTGGGGCTCGCCCGCGGCGGGATCGGCGGCACGGGCGAGCGCGTCGTTCAGTACGCGCAGTTCGTCGGCTCGGCCGACGAAGACGGGGCTGACGGACTTGGTCTCCACAGCGGTGAGCATCGCACAGAGCTGCGGTTTTGTGGGAGTGGGTTTCGCTGTGCGCGACATGGGAGGGGCCGGGGCCGCCGTCAGGCCGCGTGGGTGTAGCGGTCGGCGGTGGGCTCGGTGCGCCGGGCCGTCAGGCGGGCCTCGGCCGCCTCCCGGCCGAACGCCCTGCGGGGCTTCGCGGCCTTGCGCGCCTCCCGTACGAGGCGGTGGTGGGCGGCCTCCTGGGCGAGCTCGGCGGCGCGGAACTGGTGGAGTTCGTAGTCGAACATTTTCTTTTCCCCCTGCGGAGTCGGTGTCTCGCTCTCTGCGATGACTCCACTTTCGTTTCCCAGGGGGGTCCGGCACATCGGGAAGGTTCCGCATCTTCCGGGGGTGGGGGGCCTTAGGTGTGAGGGGCTGCCTTATCCCCCGCCCCGGGAGCGGCGGCCGGGGCCTAGCTGGTCGACGGCAGGCCCAGGAAAAGGTCGGTGTACTTGGCCACTGCCAGGACCAGGCCGATGGCTCCGAGGGCCACGCCCGCCCAGGCGACCGACGTGATCCAGGGGGCCTGGACGCGGTCGGGGGCGCCGAAGGCCGGGCGGAGCAGGGTGGCGGCGCCGACCACCAGGGCGGCGAGGGCGAACGCGCCCGCCACCAGGGCCGTCGTCTTCCAGGAGTCGCCGTAGACCTCCTGGACCTGGCGGGCCACCCCCGCGCCCTGGGAGGTGTTGAGCTGGCCGATCAGGGACTCGCGGGCCGCGGCGACCGTGCCGAGCCACCCTCCGGAGAGGCCGATCAGGCCGAGCGCGGCGGCGACGAGGGCGGCCGCCCCCTGCCCGACGCCCGACGGCGCGGGCGCCGGGGCGGGCTCGTCATCGGCGAGGTCGTCCTCGGGCCCGTCGGCCTCGACGAGCCCGTCCTCGGGACCGTCGGCCTGGGGAAGGGCCTTAGCCGGCTCCGGGGTCTGAGGTGCCTCCTTGGGCGCCTCGTCCGTCGCTTCCGTCGCGTCCGTCTCGTTGGCGGTGTTCGTTCCCATGCTCCGCACCGTACGGACGGAGTCTGAGAAGGCCCTTAACGCGCGGTGCGGGCCGCCCGCCACTCGGGCGCGAGCACCGACCAGACCTCCATGTCGTGGCGGATGCCCTGCCAGGGGAAGCTCTCCCGCAGCACGCCGTCGCGGATCAGGCCGAGGCGCTTGGCCACGGCCTTGCTGGGCTCGTTGCGGGAGGAGACGAGCCACTCCACGCGGTGGATGCCACGCCGGTCGACGGCCCAGTCGATGAGGACGCGGGCGGCGGCGGTGACGAGGCCGCGGCCGGTGGCGGAGGGTTCGAGCCAGACGCCGACCTCGCAGGAGTCGGACTCGGCGTCGAAGATCCGGAAGAAGACACCGCCGACGAGCGTGCCGCCCAGCCAGATGCCGTACATCCGGCCGGTGTCCGCGGCCTGCTTGTCCGCGTAGCGCTGGAGGACCGCGCGGGCGGAGTCCAGGTCGGTGACCTTGGCGGTCATCGGCACCCAGGGGCCGGCGAACTCCCGTGCCCGGTCGACGTGTTCCAGGAACTCCTCGGCGTTCCACGGCTCCAGGGGCCGCAGTTCGGCCCCCTCCCCCACGGGTATGGCGAACATCCGGATCTCCCTCGTCGGTTCTGCGGCTAGCGCTTCTCCAGCGGCGCGTACGCGATCTCGTCGCGCTCGCGGTGTCCGGGGATCCTCGCACGCGTGCGGTGCTCGGGCACCTCAATACTGATCCGCGGCAGCCAGCGGTCCAGGCGGCGCGGCAGCCACCAGTTGGCCCCGCCGAGCAGGTGCATGAGGGCGGGCACGAGCAGCGTGCGCAGCACGAACGCGTCGAGCGCGACGGCCGCCGCGAGGGCGATGCCGAACATCGCGATCACCCGGTCCCCGCTGAGCACGAAGGCGAGGAACACCGAGATCATGATGACGGCCGCGGAGTTGATGACGCGGCTGGTCTCGGCGAGGCCGACGCGGACGGCCACGCGGTTGTCGCCGGTCTCCAGCCACTCCTCGTACATCCGGCTGACCAGGAAGACCTGGTAGTCCATGGAGAGGCCGAAGAGGACCGAGACCATGATGACGGGCAGGAAGGGCTCGATGGGGCCCGCGCGTCCCAGGCCCATCAGTTCGCTGCCCCAGCCCCACTGGAAGACCGCGACCACGACGCCGAAGGCGGCCGCGACCGCCGCGACGTTCATGACGGCGGCCTTCAGCGGTATGCCGACCGAGCGGAAGGCGAGGAGCAGAAGGACGCAGCCCAGGCCGATGACGACGCCCACGAACAGCGGCAGCTTGCCGACGATGACCTCCGCGAAGTCGTCGTAGCCCGCCGTGACGCCGCCGACGTGGAGGTCGAGGGAGGTACCGCTCTCGGCGCGCGGCAGGACCTCGCCGCGGAGCCGGTCGACGAGGTCGCTGGTGGCCTTCGACTGGGGCGCGGAGTCCGGTACGACGGTCAGGAAGGCCGCTCCGCCGCCGTCGGCGTAGGTCACGGGGCTCACGGAGGCGATGCCCGGGGTGGACTCCAGGGTCGCGCCGAGGTTGTCGAGGGCGAGCCGGTCGGGGGCGCCGTGGACGTCGGTGACGAGGGTGAGCGGGCCGTTCACCCCGGGGCCGAAGCCGTCGGCGAGCAGGTCGTAGGCCTGCCGCGTGGTGGCCGTCGCGGGGTTGTTGCCCTGGTCGGAGGTGCCGAGGCGGAGCGAGAGCGTCGGCACGGCGAGCACCGCGATCACCACGACCGCGAGCGCGCCGAGCACCTTGGGGTGGCGCTCCACGAACGCCGACCAGCGGGCGGCGAGCCCGGTGGGCACCTCAGGCTCGGGCCCGCGCTCGGCGAGCCTGCGCCGCTCGCGGCGGCTGAGGGCGCGCGGCCCTATGAACGAGAGCAGCGCGGGCAGCAGCGTCACGGAGGCGGCGACCGTGAGGACGACGGTCAGGGAGGCGGCGATGGCGACGCCGTTGAGGAAGCTCAGGCGCAGGATCAGCATGCCGAGCAGCGCGATGCAGACGGTGGCACCCGCGAAGACCACGGCGCGGCCGGTGGTGGCGACGGCCCGCTCGGCGGCCTCGGGGACCGGCAGGCCGCGTTTGAGGCCCTTGCGGTGGCGCGTGACGATGAACAGGGCGTAGTCGATGCCGACGCCGAGGCCGATCAGGGTGCCGAGCATGGGCGCGAAGTCGGCGACCGTCATGACGTGGCCGAGCAGCACTATGCCCGCGTACGCCGTGCCGACGGAGACGACGGCCGTGGCGATGGGCAGGGCCGAGGCGGCGAGCGAGCCGAAGGCGAGGAACAGCACGACGGCGGCGACGGCCACGCCGACGATCTCGGCGGTCTTGGCGCTCTTGGCCTCCGTGAGGCCGACGGCGCCGCCGCCGAGGGCCACGTTCAGGCCCTTGGTCGCGGCGGCCTCGGCGGTCTCGACGACGGCGCGCGCCTCGCCGGGGGCGACGGATTCGAGCTGGTCACGGAAGGTGACCGTGGCGTACGCGGTGCGGCCGTCCGCGCTGACCTGGGTGGCGCCGCGCTCGGTGTAGGGGCTGGTGACGGAGGCCACGCCCGGCAGCTCGGCGATCTCGTCGAGCGTCTCGGTCATCGTCTGCTCGACGGCGGCGGCCCGCACGGACTGGTCCCCGCCGGTGTGCCAGACGACGGTGTTGCTGTCGCCGCCGAGGCTCGGGAAGCCGTCCTTGAGGAGCTGGCTCGCCCGGTTGGACTCGGTGCCGGGCACCTCGTAGTCGTTGGAGTACGCGGATCCGACGACGGCGGCAGCGGTCGCGGTGCCGCCGAGTGCGAGGAGCCAGAGCAGTACGGCGACGAGGCGGTGCTGGACGCACCACCGGGCGAGTGCTGCCACGGACTGGCTCCCTGAGTGACTCGTGGATCTTCGTCGGGGCAGCCGGGAAGCGTCGGAATTGACCCGAAAAGAACACGTCTACTGCTTGAAGTACTACATGATCGACATGGCCGGACAAAGATCATGCGGCCGCTTGTGCGGCGACATGACCGGGATGGGCCATGCGGGAGCCACTCTGACAGCCACCGGAGATCCTTAGTCCGTTTCGTGTCCAGCCTCACAACAGCTCAGGCGGGTCCGCCCAGGCGCCCGGGACCGCAACCGCCACGCGGGGGCACACGGGTCACACCCGTATGCCCCCGCACCACGCTCCGGTCGGCCGGATCAGCCCGAGACGCTGGCGCGGCCGTTCTCGATGTGGCCCATCAGCCGCCGCCGGAAGGCCTGGTCGCCCGCGGCCGTCACCTCGATGTCGTACCAGCCGCGCTCGTCCGACGTCCGCCAGGCGACGGTGCGGCTGCTGCCCGGCCGCACGCGCACGGTCCGGGTGCGCCGCCGGACCTCGTCGGCGTCCACGTAGCCGAGCGGCTTGACGGTGAAGACCAGCGGCTCCTTGCCCCGGTTGGCGATGGTGAGGTGCAGCTCGCGCCGGGTGATCGCCGAGGAGAGGGCGGCGACGTCGTCCTTGCCGCCCGCGAACTCGCGGCGGAACCCGTTCGGCCCGGTGACCGTGAAGCGGTAGGCGTCCCCGCGCAGCGGCACGGACCAGCGCCCCTCGTGGCGGACGTCCTGGTGCTGCGGTATCGGGAACTCCCCGGCGTACGGGTACAGCGCGAAGTGCGCGCTGCGCGGGCCGCCGTTGCGCAGCCGCACCGAGAGCGTGCCGTCCTTGGCGGGCCGGGCGTCGGCGTCCGGCTGGTACGGCAGCGGGCGGGCCCGGCGCACGCCCGGCTCCTGGCGGGGCATCGACTGCTGGACGGGCGGCTGGGGCTGCCAGCGGCCGCTGAACGGCGGGATCGCGCCGGGCTGCTCCACCTCCGGCTGCCGGTGGCCGCGGTCGAAGTCGAAGGCACCGGTCAGATCGCCGGTGACCCGGCGGCGCCAGGCGCTGATGTTGGGCTCGCGCACCCCGGTCCAGCGCTCCAGGAAGCGCACCACGGAGGTGTGGTCGAAGACCTCGGAGGACACGTACCCGCCGACGCTCCAGGGCGACACGACGAGCATCGGCACGCGCGCGCCGAGCCCGGTCGGCAGGCCCTGCCAGCGCTCCTCGGCGCCGTCGGGGTCGTCGGTGCCGGGCACGGGCGGCGGCACGTGGTCGAAGAAGCCGTCGTTCTCGTCGTAGTTGATGAACACGGCGGTGCGCCGCCACACCTCCGGGTGCGAGGCGAGCGCGTCCAGGACCTTGTAGACGATGGTGGCGCTGTGGATCGGCGAGGAGACCGAGGGGTGCTCGGAGTCGACGGCGGACGGCACCAGGTAGTTGACCTTCGCCAGCTTGCCCCGGGCGACGTCCCGCGCGAAGGTCTCGGCGAGCTTGCCGGTCGGCACCCGCCTGAGGCCCCGCTCGAAGAGCGAGCGCTCGCGCCGGGTCAGCGACGCCACGCCGGCGTCGAGCGCGGCGAGCAGCCGGGCCCGCTCCGGTTCGTCCTTGGCGTCGCGGACCTTGGCGTAGAAGGCCTCCATGAAGGTGAATTCCGTCTGGGCGAGCGCCTTGCGGGCGATGGCCTTGAAGGTGGTGAAGAACTCGATCTGGTTGTCGGTGAAGTTCTCCCACTCGGTGTACGTCTGCCAGCTCACGCCCGCCTTCTCCAGGCGCTCGGCGTACGTCGCCCAGCCGTAGCCCGGGTGCCGTCCCTCGTCGTACGCGTCGTTGTCGACGGCCCGCTTGCCGGACGCCTCGAAGCCCGTCTTGCCGCTCCACAGGTGGTTGCGGTTGGGGCTGGTGGAGGTGTGGATGGACGAGTGGTAGGCGTCGCAGACCGTGAAGGTGTCGGCGAGTTCGTAGTGCAGCGGGATGTCCTGGCGCGTGTAGTACGCCATCGTGGCGGCGGTCTTGGCCGTCACCCAGCCGTCCATCCAGCCGTCGTGCCAGGCCTTGGCGCCGCCGCTCCAGGAGTGGTCGAGGGCGCCGATGTACTGGAGGTCCTTCTTCTGCGTGGCGGCGGCCTCGCGCACCGGGAACGGCAGCACGGACCGCCCGGCGCCGGGCTGCTCGAAGACGCTCTTGCCGCTGGGGAGCTGGACGGCGTTGCGGTCGCCGAAGCCGCGGACGCCGCGCAGGGAGCCGAAGTAGTGGTCGAAGGAGCGGTTCTCCTGCATCAGGATGACCACGTGCTCGATGGCGTCGAGCCCGCCCTTCGGCGGCTCCTTCGCGAGCGCCTCCTGAAGGGACGGCGGCAGGAAGGACCCGACCGTGGCGGCGCCGAGCGCGCCGCCGCCCACTGCCATCAACCGTCTGCGCGAAATCTCCGCTGCCACGCCCAACCTCCAGTCGACACCCAATGGTTGTCCGGTGATCCATTGGTCTGCTGAGCTGGGACGGTAGTGACTCCTGGTGGCGGAGGGAAGGCCGATGACCGAAGTCGCGGTGAACGTCGGGGCTTTGCCGCCGCGCCGGGGCCCCGCGCACGCGAAGGGGCGCCGCATCCGGTGCGGATGCGGCGCCCCTTCGCCCGGCCCGGAGGGCTCCGGCGTCAGCCCTCGACGCCCAGCTTCTCCAGGATGAGCTCCTTGACGCGGGCCGCGTCGGCCTGGCCGCGGGTGGCCTTCATGACCGCGCCGACCAGCGCACCGGCCGCGGCCACCTTGCCGCCGCGGATCTTGTCCGCGACGCCCGGGTTGCCCGCGATGGCCTCCTCGACGGCCGCCGTCAGGGCGCCGTCGTCCGACACGACCTTCAGGCCGCGCTTCTCGACGACCTGGTCGGGGTCGCCCTCGCCCTTGAGCACGCCGTCGATGACCTGACGGGCCAGCTTGTCGTTCAGGTCACCGGAGGCGACCAGCTCGCTCACCCGGGCGACCTGCTCCGGCGTGATGGGCAGCGCGCCGAGCTCGACGCCCTGCTCGTTCGCGTTGCGCGCGAGCTCGCCCATCCACCACTTGCGGGCGGACACCGCGTCCGCGCCCGCGTTGATGGTGGCGACGATCGGGCCGATCGCACCGGCGTTGAGGATCGCCTGCATGTCGTGGGCGGAGACGCCCCACTCCTCGCGCAGCCGGTTGCGCTGCGCGAGCGGCAGCTCCGGCAGCTCGGCCCGGAGCGCCTCGACCCACTCGCGGGACGGGGCGACCGGCACCAGGTCGGGCTCCGGGAAGTAGCGGTAGTCCTCCGCCTCCTCCTTCACCCGGCCCGAGGTGGTGGAGCCGTCGTCCTCGTGGAAGTGCCGGGTCTCCTGGACGATCGTGCCGCCGGAGGAGAGCACGGCCGCGTGCCGCTGGATCTCGAAGCGCGCGGCGCGCTCCACGGACCGCAGCGAGTTCACGTTCTTCGTCTCGGAGCGGGTGCCGAACTTCTCCCGGCCGTGCGGGCGCAGCGAGAGGTTCACGTCGCAGCGCATCTGGCCCTGCTCCATGCGTGCCTCGGAGACGCCGAGCGCCTTGATGAGCTCGCGCAGCTCGGCGACGTACGCCTTGGCGACCTCGGGGGCGCGCGCCCCGGCACCGACGATCGGCTTGGTGACGATCTCGATGAGCGGGATGCCCGCGCGGTTGTAGTCGAGCAGGGAGTGGGAGGCGCCGTGGATGCGGCCCGTGGCGCCGCCGACGTGCGTCGACTTGCCGGTGTCCTCCTCCATGTGGGCGCGCTCGATCTCCACGCGGAAGACCTCGCCGTCCTCCAGCTGGACGTCCAGATAGCCGTTGAAGGCGATCGGCTCGTCGTACTGGGAGGTCTGGAAGTTCTTCGGCATGTCCGGATAGAAGTAGTTCTTCCGGGCGAAGCGGCACCACTCGGCGATCTCGCAGTGCAGCGCCAGACCGATCTTGATCGCGGACTCGACGCCGACGGCGTTGACCACGGGCAGCGCGCCGGGCAGGCCGAGGCAGGTCGGGCAGGTCTGCGAGTTGGCGTCCTGCTTGAGCTCGGTGGAGCAGCCGCAGAACATCTTCGTCTTGGTGCCGAGCTCGACGTGGACCTCGAGGCCCATGACGGGGTCGTACGACGCGAGCGCGTCCTCGTACGGCACCAGGTCGGGGGTGGTCGTGACAGTCACGGTGTTGGAACTTCCCTCTCAGCCGAGCAGAACGTCGTCGTCACCGATGCGCTTGAGCTCGCGCACCAGGATGGCGATGCCGGTGACGATGGCGGCCGCGGAGACGACGGCGTCGACGAGCTGCAGCGCGTCGTGCTCGGCACGGGCCTTCTTGACCTGCTTGAGCGTGCTGATCGCGCCGAAGGCGGTGGTGCCGATGGACAGATACGTGCCGGTCCTGGACTTCTTGAAGCCCTTGGCCTTGGCCAGCGTCTTGTTGCTCACAGCGACGGTGCCTCCTCAAGCAGCGGGTGGCCCCACCTTTCCACGAAGGCGGCCTCGACGGCTGCCCCCACCTTGTACAGGCGGTCGTCCTTCATGGCGGGAGCGATGATCTGCAGACCGACCGGAAGGCCGTCCTCCGGCGCGAGGCCGCAGGGCAGCGACATGGCGGCGTTGCCCGCCAGGTTGGTCGGGATCGTGCACAGGTCGGCCAGGTACATCGCCATCGGGTCGTCGGCGCGCTCGCCGATCGGGAAGGCGGTGGTCGGCGTGGTCGGCGACACGATGACGTCGACCTGCTCGAAGGCCTTCTCGAAGTCCCGCGTGATCAGCGTGCGGACCTTCTGCGCGGAGCCGTAGTACGCGTCGTAGTAGCCGGAGCTGAGCGCGTACGTGCCGAGCATGACGCGGCGCTTGACCTCGTCGCCGAAGCCGGCCTCGCGGGTCAGCGCGGTGACCTCCTCGGCGGACTTCGTGCCGTCGTCACCGACGCGCAGGCCGTAGCGCATGGCGTCGAAGCGCGCGAGGTTCGAGGAGCACTCGGACGGCGCGATCAGGTAGTACGCCGACAGGCCCAGGTCGAAGGACGGGCAGTCCAGCTCGACGACGGTGGCGCCGAGCGACTTCAGCAGCTCGACGGACTCGTTGAAGCGCTGGACGACACCGGCCTGGTAGCCCTCGCCGGAGAACTGCTTGACGACGCCGACGCGCATGCCGTCCACTGAGCCGTTGCGCGCGGCCTCGACGACCGCGGGGACCGGGGCGTCGATGGAGGTGGAGTCGAGCGGGTCGTGCCCGGCGATGGCCTCGTGCAGCAGCGCCGCGTCGAGGACGGTGCGGGCGCAGGGGCCACCCTGGTCCAGGGAGCTGGAGAAGGCCACCATGCCGTAGCGCGAGACGCCGCCGTACGTCGGCTTGACGCCGACCGTGCCGGTGACGGCCGCGGGCTGGCGGATGGAGCCGCCGGTGTCGGTGCCGATGGCGAGCGGGGCCTCGTACGCGGCGAGGGCCGCGCTGGAGCCGCCGCCGGAGCCACCGGGGATCCGGGTCAGGTCCCACGGGTTGCCGGTCGGTCCGTACGCGCTGTTCTCGGTGGAGGACCCCATGGCGAACTCGTCCATGTTGGTCTTGCCGAGGATGACGACGCCGGCTTCCTTGAGCCGCTTCGTCACCGTGGCGTCGTACGGCGGGATCCAGCCTTCGAGGATCTTCGAACCGACGGTCGTCGGGACGCCCTCGGTGGTGAAGATGTCCTTGAGCGCGAGCGGCACGCCGGCCAGCGGGCCGAGCTTCTCGCCCCTGGCGTGCTTCTCGTCCACGGCGCGGGCCTGCGCGAGCGCGCCCTCGCGGTCGACGTGCAGGAAGGCGTGCACCTTCTCGTCGACGGCCTCGATGCGGGCCAGGTGGGCCTCGGTGACCTCGACCGCGGTGAGCTCGCCGGAAGCGATCTTCGCGGCGATCTCGGCAGCGGTGAGCTTGATGATGTCCGTCATGTTCGGTTAGTCCTCCCCCAGGATCTGCGGCACCTTGAAACGCTGCTGCTCCTGGGCCGGGGCGCCCGAGAGCGCCTGCTCGGGGGTGAGCGACGGACGGACCTCGTCCGCGCGCATGACGTTCGTCAGCGGCAGCGGGTGCGAGGTCGGCGGTACGTCTTGGTCGGCGACCTCCGAGACGCGGGCGACCGCGCCGATGATGTCGTCGAGCTGTCCGGCGAAGTGGTCGAGCTCTTCGTCCTTCAACTCCAGACGTGCAAGGCGGGCGAGGTGAGCGACCTCCTCGCGCGTGATGCCAGGCATGCAGCGATCCTCTGGGGTGAGCGTGATGGATTTGGACCCAATCCTATGGGTCGCGCGCGGCTGACCGCGAAACGCTTTCCTCTCGCGGGGGCGCGCTCGACGGATCAGGCCCGGGGCCACCGCCCCGGACCGGGCGTCGCTCCGCGGGTTCTTCCCCACCCGCCCGCCCCTTTCCCGCGCTGGCGCGCTTGTCCTCAAACGCCGGACGGGCTACATGCCCGCGGCCCGCACCGGAGAGTTTCAGCCCGTCCGGCGTTTGAGGACGAGGCGCGGAGCGCCGAAAAGCGGGGGTGCGGGGGCGGAGCCCCCGGATCGGGAAGGGGTGGGTCTGGGGCGCCCCGCGGGGGATGTCGCGGTACGACAATTGCCCGGCCCCGGTGCGCTGCGCCCCCGCCCGGCCCGAGGGAGCGCAGCATGCGCGGCATGCGCATGCACTTCCCCGGGGCGAAAGGCCCCTGGCCAGGACCGGCGGTGCTCGGCGCCGGGGCCCTCGCCCTGGCCCTGTCGCTCACCGCGTGGTGGGCCCTGATCAACGACCCGACGTACACGTCGCACCGCACCCCCGCCGACCTCAGCGTCTACCTGGACGCGGCGAGGGCCCCGGAGCACGAGCTGTACGGCGGGAAGTTCGGCGTCCACTCCCTGCCGTACCTCTATCCGCCCGTCGCCCTGCTCCCCTTCCGCGCCCTGAGCGATCTGGACCTGACCGTCGCCGCCCGGCTGATGGCGGGCCTGTCCCTCGCGGCGATGGCTCTGTCGGCCTGGGCCGCGGCCCGCATGGCGGGGCGGCGCCCGGGGGCGGCCACCGCCGGGTGCGCGCTCGCGGTGTGCGGCCTCGCGCTGTGGACCGAGCCGGTGCTGCAGAACCTGGACTTCGGGCAGGTCAACCTGATCCTGCTGGCGCTCGTCCTCACCGACCTGGCCACGCCCGACCGCCGCCCCTGGAAGGGCGTGGGCATCGGCCTCGCGGCGGGCCTGAAGCTCACCCCGGGCCTGTTCGTGGTGTATCTGCTGCTCACCCGCCGGTACCGGGCCGCGGGCGTGGCCACGGCTGTCTTCGCCGGGACGGTCGCGGCGGGCTGGTGGGCGCTGCCGGAGGCGTCGGCGGACTTCTGGGGCGGGGCGTTCGCGGGCAGCGCGGGCGGCCGCGAGTATCTGGCGAACCAGTCCCTGAACGGGCTCTTCGTCCGCTTCGGCCTCGGCGCCGACGGCGTCGGCGGGCCCGTGTGGGGAGCGGTGTGCGGGGTGCTCGCCGTGGCGGGGCTCGGCGCGGCGGCACGGGCCTCGCGGCGGGGCCGGGAGCTGGTCGCGGTGTGCGTGGTGGGCGCCCTGATGCTGGTCTGCTCGCCGCTGTCGTGGACCCACCACTGGGTGTGGATCGTGCCCGGGTTCGTGCTGGCGGCGGACGCGGCGCTGCGGCGGCGCACGGCGTCGGCGTGGCTGTGGACGGCTGGCCTGTTCGCGCTGTTCGCGGCGTGGCCGATCCGTATCGATGGCTTCGGCACCTGGGACCCGTCCCGCCCGCTCCTGCCGTACGGCCTCCTCTGGTACGTGCCGCACTGGCAGCGCGAGCTCCAGTGGGATCCCTTCCACGTGGTCGTGGGCAACGCGTACGTGTGGCTGGGCGTGGGCTTCGTGGTGTGGGCCGCCGTGGCGTTCCGGCTGCGGTCGGTCCGGCCCGTCCCGGGCGGACGGACGAGCCGCGAAGCGGTGGTGGAGCCGACCGGTCCGGTCCGTGCGGACGAGCGCGCGGCGCGCTGAACGCGGCCCGCGCCCGCCGGGTCACTGCACCGCGCGGCTGGGCGACGGCGGCGCCGGGTCGGGCGCGGCGGGCCCGGGCGCCGGGTCGACGGGCCGGTGCGTGGCGCCCTCGCCGCGGGCGCGCAGCCAGGCCGTGGTCTCGCTGGGCGGCATCGCCGCGGCGACGAGCCACCCCTGCACGGCGTCGCAGCCGAGGTCCCGCAGCCGCTCCCAGGTCTCGTCGTCCTCGACGCCCTCGGCGACGACGAGCAGCCCCAGCGAGTGGGCGAGGTCGACGGTGCAGCGCACGATCTCGGCGTCCTCGGTGTCGACGGCGAGCCGCGCCACGAAGGAGCGGTCGATCTTCAGCTCGCTCACCGGCAGGCGGCGCAGATGCACCAGGGAGGAGTACCCCGTGCCGAAGTCGTCGAGGGACATCTTCACGCCGTGCCCGGTGAGCCCGGCGAGGGTGTCCGCGGCGCGCTGCGGGTCCTCCAGGAGCACGTGTTCCGTTATCTCCAGCTGGAGCGCGCCCGCGGGCACCCCGTGGCGGGCCAGGCGCGCGGCGACGGCGCCCGCGAAGCCGGGGGTGTGCACGTCGCGCGGCGACACGTTCACCGCGACGGGCACGTTCAGGCCCTGGGAGCGCCAGCGGGCGACCTGGGCGAGGGCCGACTCCAGGACGTACTCGGTCAGGTGCGGCATGAGGCCCGACGACTCGGCGATGGCGATGAACTCGTCCGGCGGCACCTTGCCGCGCTCGGGGTGCACCCAGCGCACCAGGGCCTCCAGGCCCGCCACCTCGCCGTCGAAGCGGACCTTCGGCTGGTAGTGCAGCTCCACGTCGCCCGCGTCGAGGGCGCGACGGAGATCGCCCAACAGGCCCAGGCGGTCGGGGGTGTTGGAGTCGCGCTTGGACTCGTACACCTCCACGCCCGTACGGTCCCGCTTGGCCTGGTACATCGCGACGTCCGCGCGGCGCAGCAGGCCCTCCGCGTCGAGCGCGTGGTCGGGGAAGACGGCGAGTCCGGCGCTGGCCTCCAGGACCAGGGTGAGGCCGTCGAGGTCCAGGGGGGAGCCGAGCGCGCCGACGAGCTGGCGGGCGACGCGCTGCGCGGACGTGGTGGAGTCGGCGACGGGCAGCAGCACCGCGAACTCGTCGCCGCCGAGCCGGGCCGCCTCCGCGCCGCGCGGCAGCGCGAGCCGCAGCCGGTCGGCGATCTGGAGCAGCAGCCGGTCGCCCGCGAGGTGCCCGAGGGTGTCGTTGACCGAGCGGAAGCGGTCCATGTCGATCAGCATCAGGGCGGAGCGGGCGCCGATGCGCTCCGCGTCGTCCAGGGCCGTCCAGGTCCGCTCCAGGAGCCACTGCCGGTTGGGCAGTCCGGTGAGCGGGTCGCGCAGCTGCTCCTCCGCTCTGGCGCGGGCGATCCACAGCGTGGAGTCGAGCGCGACGAGCGGGATCGTGAACAGCGGCAGGAGCAGCGGAAGCGACATCGCGACGACGCAGATCAGCGGGGCGATGCCGAGCAGGGCCACGCCGAGCAGGCCCTGGCGGACCAGCGCGGTGCGGGTGACGGTGGGCAGCGCGCCGGTGCGCGGGGCGTGCACGTACCAGAGCAGGACGCGGGTGACGGCCAGGTACGCGACGGCGACGAGGCCCACCTCGGGGGCCGTGTACAGGTCCCAACTCTCGGGATTCCAGGGCGCGTCGGCGGCCGGCGCGGTGCCGAACGCGGCCAGCGTGAGCGCGCCCGCGCCGATACCCAGGATGTCGACGGCGCCGTGCAGCACGCCCTGGCGCCAGCGGTGGCGGCGCGCGACCCCGACCAGGACGACGACGGTGAGGCTGACCATGCCCGCGGGCATCCAGCCGTACAGCAGCAGGACCGCGACGGTGAGCGCGCCGCCGGAGCCGGTGCCGCCCCACCAGCGGTCGCGGCCGAGCGCCACGAGGTGGCCGACGATGAGGCCGGTCAGGACGGCGAGCGACCAGCCGACCGTGCCGGAGGGGAACAGCGGGTGACCGCCGGTGAAGGCGTGGAAGAAGCCGGTGCCGAGGACGATCGCGGCGGCCGCGACGACGGCCATGGGCAGCAGCTGCCAGCCGCGGCCGTCCTGCTCCATGCCGTCGAGGCCGTCCAGGCCGTCCGGCTGGTCCACGGCCCGCTCGTGCGCGCCGTGCCCGCCGCGCCACCGTCCGCGCCGTCCGGCCGTGCTTCCTCGCGCGGCGCCGGACCCGCCCGCGGCCGCGCTCACCGCGCCCCGCACACCGGAGGGCCCGGCGGCAGACCCGCCTGCCGCGGCCCGCGCTCCCGGGGCGCCCGCGCCCGTCGCACCGCGCACGGCGGGGGCGCCGCCCGCGCCGCCCGCCACCTCCCGCACGGGGGCCGGGCCCGCGGCACCACCGGCCGCACTCCGCCGCGCGTCTTCGGCACTCGCCGTCACACCAGCCTCCGCCGGGCCTGACGTTCCTCGACCTCCGCCGCCCCGCCCGGGCGCGTCCCGCCCGCCTGCTTCCGGTCCCTCACCAACTGCCGTACCCCGAATGCCCGTTACTCCCCCCTGTACGGCACCAGCTGGGCCGGAAAAGCCCGTTCCGCAGCCGGGAGACGACCCCCAGGCCGCTGGAGCGCCGTCGTCGAGGAGGGTGCCGCCGTGTGTCCACGCCCGCTCCCTGGGGCGGATCTCGGGGGCCTGGGCGGGCCGTTCGGCCCGCTCGTCGGTGTCGGCGGGGGCGCCCGCGGCCGACCGGGCGGCGCGGCGGCACCGCCACCCGCCGAGCCCGCGCCGCAGGCGCGACCGCAGCCATGAGTCCGGGGCGACGCTCTCGGTCGGTTCCATTCCCGTCCCTCTCACAGCCGGCGGTGCCCACGCCACGCGGACTCACGTCCTGACAGCCGCGTCCGAAAACCCTTCCCCCGGCTCTCCACGACACGAGCAGGGGAACACCCCGTCCGCATGCGGGGCACGGCAGGCGCACACCTCAACAGTAGGCCGCAGAAGGCTTCCACGGGCAGCGGTCGTCTACGGTTGCCCGAATGCGACCCGGCCACCCGTATGCATCTGGTATGCGCTGAACGGGTGGCCTTCAACCGCTATTCTTCGGTCGGAAGCGCGGCTTCCCGGGCGGCGTCCGCCCCTTGTTCCAGCAGGACCGCGAAGCCGTCCTCGTCCAGTACGGGAACCTTCACTTGCATGGCCTTGTCGTACTTCGAGCCGGGGTTGTCCCCCACCACGACGAATCCGGTCTTCTTTGAAACGGAACCGGTGACTTTGGCTCCGCGGCTCTGGAGCGCCTCTTTCGCGCCATCCCGCGTGTAGTTCTGGAGCGTTCCGGTGACGACGACGGTGAGGCCTTCGAGCGGGCGCGGGCCCTCGTCCTCGCCGCCGCCCTCCTCCATGCGGACGCCCGCGGCCCGCCATTTGCGGATGATCTCCTGGTGCCAGTCCTCGGCGAACCACTCCTTCAGAGACTTCGCGACGATCGGGCCGACGCCGTCGGTGGCCTCCAGCTCCTCCTCCGTGGCCTGCTCGATGCGGTCGATGGAGCGGAACTCGCGGGCGAGCGCCTCGGCGGCCACGGGGCCCACGTGGCGGATGGACAGGCCGGTGAGGATCCGGGCCAGCGGACGCTCCTTGGCGGCCTGGATGTTCTCCAGCATGGCGAGGGTGTTCTTCTTCGGCTCGCCCTTCTGGTTGGCGAAGAAGGTCACGACCTTCTCCTCACCGGTCTTCGGGTCCCGCTTGGGCAGGCCCGAGTCCTGGTCCAGGACGTACGACTTGATGGGGAGCAGCTCCTCGACCTTCAGGTCGAAGATGTCGCCCTCGTCGAGGATCGGGGGCGTCGCGGGCTCCAGGGGGCGGGTGAGCGCGGCGGCCGCCACATAGCCGAAGTTCTCGATGTCCAGGCACTTGCGGCCCGCGAGGTAGAAGAGGCGCTCGCGCAGCTGGGCGGGGCAGGTCTGGCCGTTCGGGCAGCGGAGGTCGATGTCGCCCTCCTTCATGGCCCGCAGGGCCGTGCCGCACTCGGGGCACTCGGCGGGCATGACGAACTCGCGCTCGCTGCCGTCGCGCAGGTCGACGACGGGGCCGAGGATCTCCGGGATGACGTCGCCCGCCTTGCGGATCACGACCGTGTCGCCGATGAAGACGCCCTTGGCCTTGACCACGTCCTGGTTGTGCAGCGTGGCGAACTCGACCTCCGAGCCCGCGACGGTGACGGGCTCGACCTGGGCGTAGGGCGTGACGCGGCCCGTGCGGCCGACGCCGACCCTGATGTCGATCAGCTTGGTGTTGACCTCCTCCGGCGCGTACTTCCACGCGATGGCCCAGCGCGGGGCGCGCGAGGTGGAGCCGAGGCGGCCCTGGAGCGGGATCTCGTCGAGCTTGACGACGACGCCGTCGATCTCGTGCTCCACGGAGTGGCGGTTCTCCCCGAAGTACGTGATGAACTCGCGCACGCCGTCGAGGTCTTCGACGACCTTGTTGTGCCGGGCGGTGGGCAGGCCCCACTCGCGCAGCAGGTCGTACGCCTGCGAGAGGCGGTCGATGTCGAGGCCCTCGCGGGCGCCGATGCCGTGCACCACCATGTGCAGCGGGCGCGTGGCGGTGACGCGGGGGTCCTTCTGGCGCAGCGAACCCGCCGCCGCGTTGCGCGGGTTGGCGAAGGGCTTGTCGCCCGCCTCGACCAGGCGGGCGTTGAGCTCCTGGAACTTCTCCATGGGGAAGAAGACCTCGCCGCGGATCTCCACGAGGGCCGGGACGCGGTCGCCCTGGAGGCGGTCGGGGATGTCGGCGATGGTGCGCACGTTCGGCGTGATGTCCTCGCCGGTGCGGCCGTCGCCGCGGGTGGCGGCGCGGGTGAGTCTGCCCTGCTCGTACGTCAGGTTGACCGCGAGGCCGTCGACCTTCAGCTCGCACAGCAGGTGGTAGTCCGGGGAGCCGACGTCCTTGGCGACGCGCTCGGCCCAGGCGGCCAGCTCCTCGTCGTCGAAGGCGTTGTCCAGGGAGAGCATGCGCTCACGGTGCTCGACGGAGGCGAAGTCCGTCTCGTACGCACCGGCGACCTTCTGGGTCGGCGAGTCCGGTGTGCGCAGCTCCGGGTACTGCTCCTCCAGGGCTTCCAGCGAGCGCAGGAGCTTGTCGAACTCGGCGTCGCTGATGACCGGCTGGTCCTTCACGTAGTACCGGAAGCGGTGCTCCTCGATCCGCTCGGCCAGCTGGGCGTGCTGCTCGCGCGCCGTCGCCGGCACCGCGCCTTCCTGTTCGACAGCCACCGTCTCGTCCTCCCGTTACCTTCAGACCCAGTTGCTCAGCGTTACTCAGGAGAGTCCGCGAGCGATCTCGCCGCCCGGACGCAGTGCGCGAGCGCCGCCCGGGCATATGCGGGCGAAGCACCCGCGAGACCGCACGACGGCGTGACCGTGACCGACTCCGCGAGCGACCCCGGATTCAGCCCCAGCCTGCGCCAGAGCGTCCTGACACCCATGACGCTACCGGCAGGGTCTGACAATGGGCCGTCCGTGCCCGGCACGACACCGGCGAACAGCTTCGTCCCGGCCTCGACGGCCTCGCCCAGGACCTCGTCGTCACGCTCGGTGAGGAGCGAGAAGTCGAACGACAGGCCGTGCGCGCCCGCCCTGCGCAGCAGCGCGAAGGGCACGTCCGGCGCGCAGGAGTGCACGACGACCGGGCCGTCGTGCACGGCCATGACCTCGCGCAGGGCGCTCTCCACGACCTGGCGGTCCGCGGCGCGGTGGGTGCGGTACTCGCTGGCGGTCTTGATCCGGCCGCGCAGCACGGCGGTCAGCGACGGCTCGTCGAGCTGGAGCACGAGCCGGGCGCCCGGCACCCGCTTGCGCACCTGCGCGAGGTGGGCGCGCAGGCCCTCGGCGAGGGACCCGGCCAGGTCCCGGCAGGCGCCGGGGTCGGAGACCATCGCTTCGCCGTTCTTCAGCTCCAGGGCGGCGGCGAGCGTCCACGGGCCGACCACCTGGACCTTCAAGGGGCCTTCGTAGCCCTGGGTGAACTCCTCCAGGGCGTCGAGGTCCTCGCCGAGCCAGGACACCGCGCGCCGCGTGTCCCGTCCCGGCCGGTCGCCGACCCGCCAGCCGCTGGGCTCCACGCGCGCGTACAGCTCGACGAGCAGCCCCGCGGTGCGGCCGATCATGTCGGCGCCGGGGCCGCGCGCGGGCAGCTCCGGCAGGTACGGGATGCCCTGCTCGGGGGTCTCGAAAGTGCCGGTGACGGTCTTCGCGCTCTCCCGGGCGTCGCCGCCGGGCATCGAGCCGACGCCGGTGGCCGGGCCCAGGGCCCAGGTGTCCTCGGTACTCACCGCCGTGCTCACCGTCCGGGCCGCACCGTCAGGTCGTTGACCTCCGCGTCGCGCGGCAGGTCGAGGGCCATCAGGATCGTCGTCGCCACGGACTCGGGGTCGATCCACCGCGCGGCGTCGTACTCCTTGCCCTCCTGCTGGTGCACCTTGACCTGCATCGGGCTCGCGGTGCGGCCGGGGTACACGGAGGTGACGCGGACGCCGTTGCCGTGCTCCTCCTGGCGCAGGGAGTCCGCGAGGGCCTTCAGGCCGTGCTTGGAGGCGGCGTACGCGGACCACTCGGCGCCCGCGTGCAGGCCCGCGCCGGAGTTCACGAAGAGCACGTGCCCCTGGGAGACGCGGAGTTGGGGCAGGAAGTGCCGGGTCAGCTCGGCGGGTGCGATCAGGTTCACGTTCAGCTGGTGGCGCCAGGCCTTGGGGGTGAGGTCGCCGACCGGGCCGAGGTCGACGACGCCCGCGATGTGGAGCAGGGAGTCCACGCGGTCCGGGAGCGTCTGGTGGGAGAAGGCCCAGGAGAGCTTGTCCGGGTCGTTCAGGTCGCCGACGAGGGTGCTCGCGCCCGGGAACCGGGCGGCGAGCTCCTTGGCCCGGCCCGCGTCGCGCGCGTGCAGCACGAGGGCGTCCCCGCGCGCGTGGAGACGGCGGGCCACTGCGGCTCCGATGCCGGAGCCCGCCCCGGTGATCACATGAGTTGCCATGCGCTTATGGTCGCATTCCGGCCGCGCGCTCCTGGATGCGAGCCGGGGCGGGGCGCCCGGTGGCGGGGCGCGGCGGGCGGCCGGGAGCGAGCCGGTGGCGGCGGGGCGCTCCCACCGGGCCCGCGTGCCCGTGTGCGCCGTCCGCGCCGTTCCGGGGCCCCCGGCGCCTCAGCGCACTCCCAGAGACTCCTCCAGGTACGCCAGGGCGCCCACCGGCTCCTCCGCGAAGAAGACCAGGTCGGTCAGCGGCACCGGCAGGAAGCCCTCGTCCTCCATGCGGCGGAACTGCTCCCGCAACCCGTCGTAGAACCCCGCCGTGTTGAGCAGCACGACCGGCTTGGTGGTGTGGCCGTGCTTCTTCAGCTCCAGGATCTCGGTGGCCTCGTCGAGGGTGCCGGTGCCGCCGACCATGACGACGACCGCGTCGGCCTTCTCCAGGAGCAGCGCCTTGCGCTCGGCGAGGTCCCTGGCTATCACCATGTCGTCGACGCCGGTCCGGACCTTGGCGGCGAGGAAGTCCACCGACACTCCGGTGAGCCGCCCGCCCGCCTCGTGCACGCCGTCCGCCACGACCTTCATCAGGCCCGTGTCGGAGCCGCCCCACACCAGGGTGTGGCCGCCCTTGCCGAGCAGCTCGGCGAACTGGCGGGCGGGGCGGGTGTAGGTCTCGGACAGGTCGGCGGCGGAGAGGAAGACGCAGATGTTCATGCGCCCTACCGTACGGTTCGCCCCGGGCGCCCCGGGGGTCGTGGAAGAAGTCCGCCGCCCCGCGCGCTGTACGGAGCGACCCCGGCACAGACGAGGCGACCCCGGCGAAAGGGATGACCGTGACCGCAGGACATCGCATCACCATCGAGCAGGGCACCCAGCACGTGCGCGTGGAGCACGACGGACAGGTCGTGGCGGAGAGCAAGCGCCCCCTGGTGCTGCGCGAGACGGGCTGCCCGGTGCGCTACTACCTGCCGCCGGAGGACGTGCGCACCGATCTGCTCACGCCGTCGGGCACGCACACGTACTGCCCGTTCAAGGGCACGGCCTCGTACTGGTCGCTGCCCGGCGGCGAGGACCAGGTGTGGGCGTATCCGGACCCCAAGGCCGAGGTGGCCGAGATCAAGGACCACCTGTGCTTCTACGCGACCGAGGAGGTGGCGAAGGCCTCCTGAGGGACGGCCGCGAACGTCCTGCGGTAGGCCGCCGGTGACACGCCGAGCACGGACCGCATGTGCTGACGCAGGGAGTTGGCGGTGCCGAAGCCCGCGCGGTGGGCCACCAGGTCGATGGGCAGGTCGCTGCTCTCCAGGAGGTGGCGGGCCACCTCGATGCGCTGGGCCGTGAGCCAGCGGCCCGGCGTGGTGCCCACCTCGTCGCGGAACCGGCGCGTGAACGTGCGCAGGCTCATGCGGGCGTGGTCCGCCATCTCGCCGAGCGTCAGCGGCTCCTGGAGGCGTTCGAGCGCCCACGCGCGCGTGGGCGCCGTGGTGGCGACCGTCGGCTCCGGGACGGGCCGTTCGATGTACTGCGCCTGCCCGCCGTCGCGCCACGGCGGGACCACGCAGCGCCGGGCCACGTGGTTGGCGACGGCGCTGCCGTGGTCGCGGCGCACCAGGTGCAGACAGAGGTCCACCCCGGCGGCGACGCCCGCGGAGGTGAGGACGTCGCCGTCGTCCACGAACAGCACGTCCTCGTCGAGCCGCACGCGCGGGAACTCGCGCCGGAACTGCTCGGCGACCTGCCAGTGCGTGGTCGCGGGCCGCCCGTCCAGGAGACCGGCCGCCGCGAGGACGAACGAGGCGCTGCAGAACGACACCAGGCGCGTGCCCGGACGCACCCGGCCGAGCGCGGCGGCCAGGGGCGCGGGCAGCCCGTCGGCGGCCGTCGCCCGGTCGCAGGGGGCCGCGGGCGGGATCACCACGGTGTCCGCGTCCCCGAGGGCCTCGGGGCCGTGCTCGACGGCCACGGAGAAGCCCGCGTCGGTCCGCACCGGGCGCCCGTCCGCCGTGCACACCACGACCTCGTACAGCGGCCGTCCCGCGGCGTCCTCCGCGTTGCCGAAGACGCGTGAGGGAATGCCCAGCTCGAAGGCGTAGACGCCGTCCAGGGCGAGGACGGCGACGCGGTGGGGGCGGTCGGGTGCGGAGAACGCGCTCATGGCCAGATCCTGTCACATGATGGCCGGACTGCCAGCACTACGGCGGGCCACGGCGCCGCACGCTGGTGGGCACACGCCGGAACTTCGGCGTCCGCTCACCGCAAAGGACATGATCAATGAGCTCGCCCAGCGACCGCCCGACCCGCCCGACCATGCGTGCCGTCAGCCCGCGCGCGTGGGGCGCCCCCGACGTCCTGGTCCCCGTGGAGGTGGACCGCCCCGTGCCCGGACTGACCGAGATCCTGGTCAAGGTGCACGCGGCCGGGGTGAACCCCGTCGACTGGAAGACGCGCGCCGCGGGCGAGTTCGGCACCTGGGGCGACACGCCGATCCTCGGCTACGACGTCTCGGGGACCGTCGAGGCCGTGGGCCCCGGGGTGACCCTCTTCGCGCCCGGCGACGAGGTGTTCGGCATGCCGCGCTTCCCGGAGCAGGCGGGCGGCTACGCCGAGTACGTGACGGCGCCCGCGCGCCGTTTCGCGCGCAAGCCCGCCGCCGTCGACCACGTCCAGGCGGCCGCCCTGCCGCTGGCCGCGCTGACCGCCTGGCAGGGTCTGGTGGAGACGGCGGGCCTGCGCGCCGGGCAGCGGGTCCTGATCCACGCGGCCGCGGGCGGCGTGGGCCACCTGGCCGTGCAGATCGCCAAGGCGCACGGCGCGTACGTCATCGGCACGGCACGGGCCGACAAGCACGACTTCCTGCGGGGCCTGGGCGCGGACGAGCTGATCGACTACACGACGACGGACTTCGCGGCGGCGGTGCGGGACGTGGACGTCGTCCTGGACGGCGTCGGCGGGGAGTACGGCCCCCGGTCGCTGCCCGTCCTGCGCAGGGGCGGCCACCTGGTCACCCTCCCCGACCCGGGCGGGCTCCCCGACGCCGCGCGGGCCGAGGCCCTGGGCGTGCACACCGGCTGGACGGTCGTCGAGCCCGACCGCCACGGCATGCTGGAGATCGCCCGCCTGGTGGAGGAGGGCAAGCTGCGCGCGGAGATCGCGAAGGTCCTGCCCCTGAAGGACGCGGCCGAGGCCCACGCCTACGGGGAGCGCGGCCGCACCCGGGGCAAGATCGTGCTCCAGGTGACCTGACCGGCCGCGCCCCCCTTCAGGCGGCGCTCAGCGGCTCAGCAGGGGCGCGACGAGGGGCCGTCGTAGCGCGCCCAGAGGGCCCGCCAGTCGCGGTCGTACAGGACCATGTTGGCGTCTTCCTGGATGCGCAGCCACGCCCCCCAGTTGCCGCACCCGTGCGTCCCCAGGGACCACAGGGGCCTGCCCTGCCCGTCGTAGACGACGACGTTGCCGTCCCGCTGCATCCACAGCGACACGTTCCAGCCACGGGTGTCGGTCTCCCAGAGCGGGGTGTACAGGCTGAGGGAGTGGCTGTAGAGGACGACGTTGCCGTCGTCCTGCACCCACAGCTCGTACCAGTGCCCGACGTTCTTCGTGACGTGGACGGCGATGTACTTGTTCTGGGTCAGGCACTCACCGGGCTTGAGGTAGTCGTGGTAACCCCAGCCCTGCGGCGGCGTGGAGCAGCCGGAGTCGGGGAAGGCCAGCGGCTTCACCCCGCCCCGGGGGCGCACCGGGCCCGAGAGGAGCCCCTTCTTCTTGGCCTCCTGGAGCGTGGGCAGACCCTTGAGGGGCGCCGACGGCAGCGTGGGGACCTTGTCGCCCTTCTTCGGCCGAACGGACTTCGGAGGAACCGGGTGGGCCGCTGTGGGGGCGCTCGCCCGGGTGGCGTCGGGGCGCACCTGGGCCGTGGCGGCGGGGGTCAGGCAGCCCAGGGCGAGGACGGCGGCGAGCACCGTGGTGATCAGGGGGGTGCGGCGGTTCATGGAGGCGTCGGCTTTCGTCAGCACGGGCGGGTGGAGGGGCCGTCGAAGCGCGCCCAGAGGGGGCCCCAGTTGCGGTCGTAGAGAACGAGGTTGGCGTCCGCCTGGACCCGAAGCCACGCCCCCCAGTCACCGCATCCGTGCGTCCCCAGGGACCACAGGGGGTTGCCGTGCGCGTCGTAGACGACGACGTTGCCGTCCCGCTGCATCCACAGCGACACGTTCCAGCCGCGGGTCCCGGTCTGCCAGACCGGCCGGTAGCCCGAGTCGTTCTTGTAGAGCACGACGTTGCCGTCCTCCTGGACCCACAGCTCGTACCACATCAGGGTGTGGATGTAGGCGGCGATGAACTTGCCCTGGGTCAGGCACTCACCGGGCTTGAGGTAGTCGTGGTAGCCCCAGCCCTGCGGCGGTTCGGAGCAGTTCGCATCGGGGAAGGCCAGCGGCTTCACCGCGCCCTTGGAGCGCACCGGCCCCGAGACGAGGCCCTTCTTCTTGGCCTCCTGGAGGGTGGGCAGCCCCTTCAGGGGTGCCGACGGCAGCGTGGGGACCTTGCTGCCCTTCTTCGGCTGGACGGCCTTGGGAGGGCCCGGGTGGGGCGGCCTGGGCGCGGACGGCGACGCGGCGTCCGGGCGCGGGGCGGCCGCGGCGCCGGTCGCCAGCGGCCCGAAGGCGAGGGTGGCGGCGAGGGCCGCGGCGAACAGGGACGCTCCGCGCCCGACGGCACTCGCCGAGGTTCTGCTGAAGATCATGCGGACATGTCACCGCACAGCGATCCACGGCGGGTCAACGCGCGATAAACACGGCTTCCAGGGAGCGAGACGGCCGCCGCGGCCCCCAAGGGGGTCAGACGGCCGCCCCCAAGGGAGTCAGACGGACGCCGCCGCCCGGTCCGTCGTGGCGATCGTGGCCGAGCCGACCACGCGCGTGCCGTCGTACAGGACGATCGCCTGGCCGGGGGCGACGCCGCGGACCGGCTCGGTGAAGGAGACCCGCAGCTCGCCGTCGGACGTCAGCTCGGCCGTGACCGGCGTCTCGTCGCCGTGGGCGCGCAGCTGGGCGGTGTACGCGCCCGCTCCGGAGGGAGCCGTGCCGCACCAGCGGGGCTTGAGGGCCGTCAGGGCGGTCACGTCGAGGGCGGCGGCGGGGCCGACCGTCACCGTGTTGTTCACAGGCGAGATGTCCAGGACGTAGCGCGGCTTGCCGTCGGGGGCGGGGGTGCCGATCCGCAGGCCCTTGCGCTGGCCGATGGTGAAGCCGTACGCGCCCTCGTGGGTGCCGAGGACGGCGCCGGACTCGTCGACGATGTCGCCCTCCGCCTTGCCGAGGCGGCCGGCGAGGAAGCCCTGGGTGTCGCCGTCGGCGATGAAGCAGATGTCGTGGGAGTCCGGCTTCTTGGCGACGGCGAGGCCGCGGCGCTCGGCCTCCGCGCGGATCTCGTCCTTCGTGGTGACCGTGTCGCCGAGCGGGAACAGGGCGTGCGCGAGCTGCCGGTCGTCCAGGACGCCGAGGACGTACGACTGGTCCTTGGCCATGTCGGAGGCGCGGTGCAGCTCGCGGGTGCCGTCCTCGCGCACGATCACCTGCGCGTAGTGGCCGGTGCAGACCGCGTCGAAGCCGAGGGCGAGCGCCTTGTCCAGGAGCGCGGCGAACTTGATCTTCTCGTTGCAGCGCAGGCACGGGTTGGGCGTGCGGCCCGCCTCGTACTCGGCGATGAAGTCCTCGACCACGTCCTCGCGGAACCGCTCGGCGAGGTCCCACACGTAGAACGGGATGCCGATGACGTCCGCGGCGCGGCGCGCGTCGCGGGAGTCCTCGATGGTGCAGCACCCGCGCGCGCCGGTCCGGAACGACTGCGGGTTCGCCGAGAGCGCCAGGTGCACTCCGGTCACGTCGTGCCCGGCTTCGGCGGCGCGGGCGGCGGCGACGGCGGAGTCCACACCGCCGGACATGGCGGCGAGGACACGGAGCGGGCGGCTGGTGCGCTGCGGGGTCTGCGAAGTCATAGCCCTAACAGGGTACGGGGCGGCGGGAACCTCTCGCCCGTGCGTATCCGTTCACGATCACATGGGGGACGTGAGCGAGAAGAGGGACGCGGACGGGAGCGCGGAGCCGTCGCCGGAGCCCCGGCGCGGGTCGACCCGGCGCGCGCTGCTCATCGGCGGCGCCGCGGTGGGCGTCGGCGCGGCCTTCCTGGCCCGCGACGAGCTGGGCCGCCTGTGGTGGCGCCTGCCGGGGGTCGTGAAGAAGCGCAGGGAGGGCGAGGTGGACGCGCCCGGCGCACAGTGGATAGCGGCGTCCGGCGCGAACTGGCGGCGCGCCGACCGCCCCTCGGACTACGCGATCGACCGCGTGGTGATCCACGTGGTGCAGGGCGGGTACGCCTCGGCGCTGAAGGTCTTCAAGGACCCCGGCCACGGCGCCGCCGCGCACTACGTGATCCGCAAGGACGGCCACGTCGCCCAGATGATCCGCGAGCTCGACGTGGCCTACCACGCGGGCAACAGGGACATGAACGAGCGCAGCGTGGGCATCGAGCACGAGGGCTTCGTGGACCGGAAGGCCTCGTTCACGGACGCGATGTACGCGGCGTCGGCGCGCCTGACGGCCGGGATCTGCCGCCGGTACGACATCCCCGTGGACCGGAAGCACATCATCGGCCACGTCGAGGTCGAGGGCACGGACCACACCGACCCGGGCCCGTACTGGGACTGGGACCGGTATCTGCGCCTGGTGCGCGCGGCCCGCGACGCCCCGCGAAGACGGCCGGGGACGGCCCCGCCCTCGGACAGGCCCTAGCTCGGGTCCCTGGCACAGGCCCTGGCCCTGGCCCTGGCTCAAGCCCTGGCTCGGCCCCTAGCTCAGGCCCGCCGACCGCGCCCGCTCCACCGCCGGGCCGATCGCCGCCGCCACCGCGTCCACGTCCGCCTTCGTCGACGTGTGGCCGAGCGAGAAGCGCAGCGTCCCGCGCGCGAGGTCGGGGGCGGTGCCGGTGGCGAGCAGCACGTGGCTGGGCTGGGCGACACCCGCGGTGCAGGCCGAGCCGGTCGAGCACTCGATGCCCTGCGCGTCCAGGAGCAGCAGGAGCGAGTCGCCCTCGCAGCCGGGGAAGGTGAAGTGGGCGTTGGCGGGCAGCCGGCCCGCGGGATCCGGGTCCCCGCCGAGGACGGCGTCGGGCACGGCGGCGCGGACGGCGTCGACCAGGTCGTCGCGGAGCGCCCCGACCTCGCGGGCGAACCACGCGCGGCGCTCGGCGGCGAGCCGCCCGGCCACGGCGAAGGCGGCGACGGCGGGCACGTCGAGCGTGCCGGAGCGCACGTGCCGCTCCTGGCCGCCGCCGTGCAGCACGGGCACGGGGCTGTAGGCGCGCCCGAGCAGCAGGGCGCCGATGCCGTAGGGGCCGCCGATCTTGTGGCCGGAGACGGTCATCGCGGCGAGCCCGGAGGCACCGAAGTCGACGGGCACCTGGCCGAAGGCCTGCACGGCGTCGGCGTGCAGCGGCACGTCGAACTCGGCGCAGACGTCGGCCAGTTCGCGCACCGGCTGGAGGGTGCCGATCTCGTTGTTGGCCCACATGACGGTGGCGAGGGCGACGCTGCCGGGGTCGCGGGCGACGGCCTCGCGGAGCGCCTCGGGGTGCACGCGCCCGTGCGCGTCGACGGGGAGGTACTCGACGGTGGCGCCCTCGTGCTCCCCGAGCCAGTCGACGGCGTCGAGGACGGCGTGGTGCTCCACGGGGCTGGCGAGGACGCGGGTGCGGGCCGGGTCGGCGGCGCGGCGCGCCCAGTACAGGCCCTTCACCGCGAGGTTGTCGGCCTCCGTGCCGCCGGAGGTGAACACCACCTCGCTGGGGCGGGCGCCGAGCGCGTCGGCGAGCGTCTCGCGGGACTCCTCGACGGTGCGCCGCGCCCGGCGGCCGGCCGCGTGCAGCGAGGAGGCGTTGCCGGTGACGGCGAGCTGCGCGGTCAGCGCCGCGATCGCCTCCGGAAGCATGGGCGTGGTCGCGGCGTGGTCGAGGTAGGCCATGGTGGGCACGATTCTACGAGCCGCGCCCGGGCGCCCGGACCCCGGTGGGCCCTGCCCGGCCGGGATCCGCCGTGCTCGCGGGGGTCAGCCCGCCAGGCTCCAGGAGACCGTGCCGTCCAGGGAGACGAGCGTGGCGAGAACCACGAGGTCGGCGACGCCGAGCCCGAGTCCGAGCAGGGCGCGGCCGCGCCGGGCGGTGCCCCGCCACAGCGCGACGCCGGCGAGCGCGATCGCGACGGGGCCGAGCACGACGTTCAACACGAGCAGTCCGAGCAGCCCGAGGACGAAGGAGGCGACGGCCATGCCGTCGGTGTCCCGGCCGCCGACGGGCCGCGCGCCGGACGCCTGCGCGCGCGACGCCGCGGACGGCTGCCCGCAGGCCGCCGCGGACGGCTCCACCACCGGGTCCGCCACCGGCTTCCCTACCGGCTTCGCGGACGGCTTCCCTACCGGCTTCCCGGACGGTTTCACGGACGGCTTCAGCGCGGCGAGTTCCATGGTGCGACTCCTCAGGGTGAGGCGGGTGTCGTGCGGAGACGGGGCGCGCACCGCGTCAGCGCGGGCGCGCACGGCGCTCGCGCACCGCGAAGACCACGAGCCACAGCCCGATGACCGCGGCCAGGACGAGAGTGACGGACAGCGGGACGTGCGCCACGGTGCCCATGGCGACGCCGAGCAGCAGGAGGGCCGCGACGAGGAACAGCATGAAGGACACCTCTCTTCGGTGAACGCTTGTGGTTACAACTGTTCACTGACTTCTGAGTCTACTCGCCTCACGGCTTTCGAAACTCGGAGAACAGTTGTTAACTGCATGGCATGAGTCACACCACCGGCGACCACCCCGTCGGCATCCGGCAGGCGCAGAAGCAGAAGACCAGGCAGGCCCTCCTGGACGCCGCCCTGCGCCTGCTGGAGGAGCAGAGCCTGTCCAGCCTGGGCCTGCGCGAGGTCACCCGGGCCGTGGGCATGGCGCCCACCGCCTTCTACCGGCACTTCCGCGACACCGCCGACCTGGGCGTGGCACTCGTCGAGGAGGCCCTCGGCAGCCTGCACACGACGCTCGCGGCGATGCTCGCGGCCACCGGCGACGGCGAGGAACGCATCGCGGGCGCCGTCGAGCTGATCGCCTCCTACGTGCGCGCCCACCCGGCGCACGTGCGCTTCATCGCCCGGGAGCGGCACGGCGGCGTACGGGCCGTGCGGGAGGCCATCGGCGACCAGCTGGCGCTGTTCGCGCGGGAGGTGGCGGACCGGTTCGCCGAGGAGCCGGAGGCCGCGGGCTGGAGCGGGGGCGACCTCCTGATGCTCGCGCGGACGTATGTGGACCACATGGTGATGACGGCCTCCGCGCTCCTGGAGACCGACGACGAGGACGAGGTCACCGACACGGCCCGCAGCCAGCTGCGCCTGGTGGGCCTCGGCCGCCGCCACTGGCTGGACGCGCCGCAGGAGGGCGCCTGAGCCGGGCCCGCCCCCGCACTCCTCGACACGCCGGTAAGGGGCAACTAGCCTCGACACCCATGACGAACACGCACGCCGACTGGGCCCTCGACCGCACCTTCGCGTCCTCGTCCGGCACCGTCCGCTGGGCCGCGCTCGGGCCCGGGGACGCGAGCCCCGTCGTCCTCGTCCACGGCACGCCCTTCTCCTCGTACGTGTGGCGGGGCGTCGCCCGCGCCCTCGCGCGCGACCACCGCGTGTACGTGTGGGACCTGCCCGGGTACGGCGCCTCGGAGATGCGCGCCGGGCAGGACGTGTCGCTCGCCGCGCAGGGCCGCGTGCTCACCGAACTGCTCGCCCACTGGGGCCTGGACGGCGAGCGGCGCCCGGCCGTCGTCGCCCACGACTTCGGCGGCTGCGTCGCGCTGCGCGCCCACCTCCTGCACGGCGCCCGCTACGCCCGGCTCGCCCTCGTCGACCCGGTGGCGCTGGCACCCTGGGGCTCGCCCGCGTACCGGCTGCTCGGCGCGCACGCCGAGGTGTTCGGGCAGCTGCCGCCCGCGCTGCACGAGGCGCTGGTGCGGGAGTACGTCGGCTCCGCGAGCCACCGCGGGCTGCACCCGGAGGTCCTCGACCGGCTCGTCGCACCCTGGTGCACCGAGGCGGGCAGGCCCGCGTTCTACCGGCAGATCGAGCAGAACGAGCAGCGCTTCACCGACGAGATCCAGGGCCGGTACGGCGAGGTGGAGCCGCCCGTGCTCATCTGCTGGGGCACCGAGGACACCTGGATCCCGGTGGCGCGCGGGCACGAGCTGGCCGGGCTCGTCCCCGGCGCCGAGCTGCGCCTGATCGAGGGCGCGGGACATCTCGTACAGGAGGACGCTCCCGCGGAACTCACCGGGGAGCTCGGTCGTTTCCTGGGTGCGGGCCTCTCCGGAGCTCACTGACGGTACAGGTCAGTGACGGCCGCGGCGGCCCGCGCCAAGTCCTCGCGCACCTCCGGGGGTGACACGACCTCCACGGAGGCCGCGAAGGGCAGCAGCATGCGGGCCGCGCCCACCGCCTCCAGCGTGAGCACGACGGTGACCCACTCCCCCGTGCCGTCGTCCTCCACCACCCGCGTGAGCGCGCCGGCCTGGAGCCGCAGGAACTGCTCGTAGCGCTCGCGGCGCACCCGCACGGTCACCTCGACGCCACCCGCGCGCCGCTCCACCCGCCGCTTCAGCTCCTCCCAGACGTGGGCGAGTTCCACGCCCGCCCGGCGCCTGACCGGCTCGTCCGTCAGCCGCGCCGCGCGCACCCGGTCGGCGCGGAACAGCCGCGGCCTGCCCGCGCGGTCGGCCACCAGGTACCAGACGCCCGCCTTGGAGACCAGGCCGTACGGATCGAGGGTGTAGGTCCGCGGCTCGCTCGCGCCGCTGTGCCGGTAGCGCACGCGCAGCCGCCGGTCCGCGAGGACGGCGTCCTGGAGCACCCCGAGGTGGTCCACGGGCAGGCCCGCGCCCGGCCCGCGCGTCCAGCGCTCGGCGTCCACCAGGATGCGGCGGCTCGTCAGCTCGGCGGCGGGCCGGTGCGGTTCGGGCAGCGCCGCCATCACCTTGCGCAGGGCCGAGCCGAGCGCGGCGTCCAGGCCGAGCGCCGCGTGCGCGCCCCGCGCGGCGAGCAGGAACAGCGCGCGGGACTCGTCGGCAGTCAGCCCCGTGACGTCCGTGCGGTAGCCGGGCAGCAGGGCGATGCCGCCGTGCCGGCCGCGCTCGGCGTACACCGGGACCCCGGAGGCGGACAGCGCGTCGACGTCGCGGTAGATGGTGCGGACGGACACCTCCAGGCGCTCGGCGAGCTCGGGCGCGGACACCCGCCCCCGGGTCTGGAGCAGCAGCAGGATCGACAGGAGCCGGTCGGACTTCACGGGCACAAGGATCGCGCAGCCCCCGCCGGGAACCCACGCGCGGCCCCGCGTCCACGGCGCCCCTGACGCCCCGGGCCGCACGCCCCACGCGCCCCCGCTCCGCCGCACGCCCCGCCCGGCCACCCGACGCCCGATCCAAAAGCGACGGGAAACACTCCCCAGGTCTTCCCAAATCCTGCTTATGATTCGGAGGTGTTCGACTCCCGGCACATCAGGTCCTTCCACGAAGTGGTCCGCACCGGCTCGTACTCGGCGGCGGCCCGCTCCCTGGGCTATACGCAGCCCGCGATCACCCAGCAGATGAAGGCGCTCGAACGGTCCGTGGGCACGGTCCTGTTCACCCGCGTCGGCCGCCGCATGCGCCTGACCGAGGCGGGCGAGGCCCTGTCCCGGCACGCGGGAGTCATCCTCGGCAACATCGACGCCGCCCAGCAGCAGATGAACGCGATCACGCGCCTGCGCACCGGCCGCGTCCGGCTCTGCGCGTTCCCGAGCGCCACCGCCACGCTGATACCGGAGGCCCTCGCCCGGCTCGCCCGCGGCCACCGCGGCATCCGCGTCGAGCTCCAGGAGTACGAGCCGCCGGAGTCGCTCCAGCGCCTGGTGCACGGCGACGCCGACATCACGCTGGCCTTCACCTACCCCGGCCTGCGCGAGGACGTGCCGGACGAGGTCGTCGAAGTACCGCTGATGGAAGACCAGTTGACGGTCCTGCTGCCGACCGGGCACCCGCTGGCCAGGCGCCGCTCGGTGCGCCTGGCCGATCTGTCCGAGGAGCGCTGGATCGCCGGGTGCCTGCGCTGCCGGGCCAACTTCCTGCACGAGTGCGCCGAGCAGGGCTTCGCGCCCGACATCGCCTTCACCACCGACGACAACCTGGTCATCCAGAGCCTCGTCTCCGAGGGGCTCGGCATCGCCATGATGCCGGGGCTCGTCCTCAACTTCCTGTGCCACCGCTCCGTCACGGGCCGCCCCCTGGACCCGGCGTCGCGGCGGCAGGTGTCCGCGTACGTCCTGCGCGAGCACCTGAGGATCCCCGCGACGGCGCTCGTCCTGGACGAGCTGAAGGCGGTCGCGGCGAACCGGGTGGGCTGCTGACCTCGGCGCCCGGCCGCCGACCCTGCCATCCATAAGCAGTTTTTAACCCAACGCGAAGAAACTGTCGTTGGACGTGATGGATGGTGCGGGTCGACGCTGCGAGTATGACCACCCCCACCGCGCACCACGCTCCGCCCGCCCGCACGACCGAGCGGACCGACGCGCTCGTCGCCGACATCCGCGAGGCCGTCGGCCGCGGTCTGCCGCCGGACCTGACCGCCTACCTCGTCGGCGAGCGGCTCGCGCCGCACCTCGGCGCGGCCGACCTGCTCACCGCCGAGCAGTGCGAGGGCGACCCCGACCGCTACCGGCAGCACCTCCTGCACGCCGAGGCCGACGGCAGCTTCTCCGTCGTCGCGCTCGTCTGGATGCCCGGCCAGCGCACCTCCGTGCACGACCACGTCTCCTGGTGCGTGACCGGGGTGCACGAGGGCGAGGAGCACGAGCGGCGCTACCGGCTCGTGCCCGCGACCGGGCCCGGAACGTCCGCGCGGCTCATCGCCACCGAGGACGTCGTCAACCCCACCGGCGCGGTGTGCGGCTTCGCACCCCCCGGCGACATCCACCGGGTGTGGAACGCGGGCGCGGGGCGCGCGATATCCCTGCACGTCTACGGCGCGGACATCTCCCGGCTCGGCACGAGCGTGCGGCGCGTGTACGACCTGCCGGCCGACCGCTGATGGCGCTCCTCGGCCAGCGCCCGGCGAAGACCGCGCCCCCCGTCGCCGCTCCCACCGCCGGACCCGGCCCCTGGCCGGGGCTCGCCCTCGCCGCGGCCGCGGTGGCGCTCGCCTGGCTGACGCACCGGCTGCTGCCCGGTGTGCCGATGCTGACCGTCGCCATCGTGCTCGGGCTTGTCGCCGCGCACGCACCCGGTACGCGGGCGTGGGTGCGCGGGCCCGCCAAGGCCGGGCTCACCTTCGCGGCGAAGCGCCTGATGCGGGTGGGCGTGGTGCTCCTCGGCCTGAAGCTCAGCCTCGACGACGTGCTCGGCGTGGGCTGGCAGACCGTCGCGATGGTGCTCGTGACGGTGGCGGCCACGTTCTTCGGCACCTGGTGGCTCGGCCGGCGGCTCGGGCTCCCCGGCGACCAGCCCCTGCTCATCGCCACCGGCTACTCGATCTGCGGCGCCTCGGCGATCGGCGCGGTCGGCGACGTGTCCAAGAGCGAGGAGCGGGACACCGCCGCGTCCGTGGCCGTCGTCACGCTGTGCGGCACGCTCGCGATCGCCGTGCTCCCGCTGCTCCAGGGGCCGTTGGGGCTCACCGACGCGGAGTTCGGGCGGTGGGTCGGGGCCAGCGTGCACGACGTGGGGCAGGTGGTGGCGACCGCGCAGACCGCCGGGGGCGACGCGCTCGGCGAGGGCGTGCTCGTCAAGCTGATGCGGGTGGCCGTGCTCGCGCCGCTCGTCGCGGCGGTCGCCGTCTCCGTACGGGCCCGGGGCGCGGCCGCGCCCGGCGAGCGGCGGCCCGCCGTGGTGCCGCTCTTCGTCGCCGGGTTCCTGCTGATGGTGGGCCTGCGCAGCACGGACCTGCTGTCCGGGTCCGCCCTCGACGCGGCCGGGCTCGCCCAGGAGCTCCTCCTCGGGGCGGCCCTCTTCGGGCTCGGCAGCGCGGTGGACCTGCGGTCGCTGGCCCGTACGGGGGGCCGGGTGGCCCTGGTGGGGCTGTGTGCCTGGGTGGTGGTGGCGGGGGTCTCCTACGCGGGGGTCTGCCTGACGGCGTGAGCCCTTGGCCGGGCCCCGGCCCCGAGGGGCGGGGGCCCGTCAGAGGCGGGCCCGGGCCAGTTGGCGGGACTGGGCCACCAGGCGGTCGGCCGTGTCCCAGACCTCGGCGTCCTCCTCCAGGAAGCCCCCGGCCAGGTTGCGCGTGGTGATGGAGACCCGCAGCGGCCCCGGCGCGGGCCTGGCCCGGATGTGCGCGGTCAGCTCGATGGTCGGCACCCAGCCGGAGAGCCCCAGCTCGAACGCCGTCGGCGGCAGCGCGTCCACCGCGAGGAGCAGCGACAGCGGATCGGGGTCGCGCCCGTCCGCGAGGCCGAACCAGCCGCGCATCTCGCCCTTGCCGGAGGGCGCCCCGAGCGCCCACCCGAGCGTCGCCGGGTCGAGCTTCAGCCAGAGCCGGTCCGCGATCGCGGAGCTGCCGGGCACCGCCCCGCGGTCCGGCGCGTCGTCGGGCCCGAAGCACTGCTCGACGGGCGGCAGGTCCGGCGGCAGCGCCGAGGTGCGCACGTCGTCGGGGAGCGCGTCGAGGTCGCCGTACGAGGCGACGACGCGCAGCCGCTCGACCTCGCGCCCGCCCTCCTCCTGGTAGAGGGACGCCTGCCCGGTGGACAGACCGCGCCCGGCGCGCACGACCTGCGTGCGGACGACGGCGGGCCCCGGCTCGGACGCCGTCAGATAGTGCGCCGAGACCGTGAACGGGTCGGAGTGCGGCAGCGCGTGCGCGAGCGCGCGGCCCACGAGGGCGAGGAGATAGCCGCCGTTGACGGCGCTGATGATGGTCCAGCCCGCCGAGAGCTCGGTGTCGTAGACGCCGGGTTCGCGCGCGAAGACCTCGGTGTCGCGGTCGAACTCGCTGTTGCCGATCGTCGCGCGCGGCGCGGGCGCCGCAGCTGTTTCCGCCATGCCGACAACGTACAACATGTAACTACTAAGCGGTAGCTTTTCTTTCTCGCCCGGCTCCGAGCGCCCCTCAGGCCCCGTCCTCCGCCGCCGACGACCGGCGGTTCCACGCCCGGGGCGCCCGCCAGTGGTAGCGCATCGCGAGCAGCCGAAGCACGAACGCCGTGACGATCGCGAGCCCGGTGGTGAAGCCGTTCAGGGCGTCGTAGCGCAGGCACAGGGCGACGATCGCCGCGCCCACGATCGCCGGCACCGCGTACAGGTCGCGGTCCCAGCGCACCAGGGAGGGCACCTCGTTGGCGACGATGTCGCGCAGGACGCCGCCGCCCACCGCGGTGGCGAGGCCGAGGGCCGCGGACGCGGTGAGGCCGAGGCCGTAGTCGTACGCCTTGGCCGTTCCGGTGACGCAGAACAGGCCGAGGCCCGCCGCGTCGAAGACGTTCACGGCGAGCTGGGTGCGTTCGACCTCCGGGTGCAGGAAGAACACGAGGAGCGCGGCGAGCAGCGGGGTGAGGAAGTAGCCGAGGTCCGTGAACGCGGCGGGCGGCACCGCGCCGATCACCAGGTCCCGGAAGAGCCCGCCGCCGAGCGCGGTGACCTCGGCGAGGACGGCGATGCCGAAGACGTCGAAGTTCTTGCGGACGGCGAGGAGCGCGCCGGAGATCGCGAAGACGAAGATTCCGGCGATGTCCAGGGCGTGCTGGACGGAAGGGCTGAACAAATCGTGAAGCACGAGCCATTCTCACCCGCCGGGTGAGCTCCACTCACCCGGGCCGCGCCCGGGGCCCCTCTCCCGCCGAGGCCCGCCCCCTCCGCAGGACCATCGCGCCGACGCGCTCGTCCTCGATCGCCGGACGGGCTCAAACTGTCGCCGCCGCTCTCCTCCAAGGCGACGCCCGCCCGCCCCGTGTGGGGGCGGGCGGGCGGGGGAACTCAGCGCGGTGGATCACTCCGGGTCCGCTGCCTTCTCGGGCGCGGGGGCCTCCGTCGCGGCCTCGGCTTCCTGCGAAGGCGCGGCCGCGGCTTCAGCCTTGGCCTTGGCCTCGGGCTTGGACACGGGCTCGGCCTTGGGCGCGGCCTCCGCCTCAGCCTCGGGCTCGGCCTTGGCCTCGGGCTCGGCCTCCGCCTCGTCCGCGGCCGTCGTGACCGTCACCACGTCGATGGCCTCGCGCGCCACCGACAGGAGCTTCGTGTCCTCGGGCGCCTGGTCGTCCGCGTTCTCCGGGTGGTGGCAGGCCACCTGGTGGCCGGGCTCCAGGGAGAGCAGCGGCGGCTCCTTGACCGCGCAGATCTCCGTCGCCTTCCAGCAGCGCGTGTGGAAGCGGCAGCCGGTGGGCGGGTCGATCGGCGAGGGCACGTCGCCGCGGAGCAGGATGCGCTCGCTCTTGGTGCCGCGCCGCTTGGGGTCCGGCACCGGCACCGCGGAGAGCAGCGCCTTGGTGTACGGGTGCATCGGCTTGGTGTACAGGTCCTTGCGGTCCGCGAGCTCGACCATCTTGCCCAGGTACATCACCGCGATCCGGTCGGACACGTGCCGGATGACCGACAGGTCGTGCGCGATGATCACATAGGTGAGCCCCAGCTCGTCCTGGAGGTCGTCGAGGAGGTTGACGACCTGCGCCTGGATGGAGACGTCGAGCGCGGAGACGGGCTCGTCCGCCACCACCAGCTTCGGCTTGAGCGCGAGCGCCCGCGCGATGCCGATGCGCTGGCGCTGGCCGCCGGAGAACTCGTGCGGATAGCGGTTGTAGTGCTCCGGGTTCAGGCCGACGCGCTCCAGCATCTCCTGGACGGTCTTCTTGATGCCGCCCTCGGGCTTGACGCCCTGGAGCTTGAACGGCGCGCCCACGATCGTGCCGATGGTGTGGCGCGGGTTCAGCGAGGAGTACGGGTCCTGGAAGATCATCTGGACGTCGCGGCGCAGCGGGCGCATCCGCGCGGTGCCCAGGTGCGTGATGTCCACGCCCTCGAACTCCACCCGCCCGCTGGTCGGTTCGAGCAGCCGGGTGATGAGCCGGCCCATGGTCGACTTGCCGCAGCCGGACTCGCCGACGACGCCGAGGGTCTCGCCGGACCGCACGTCGAAGGTGAGGCCGTCCACCGCCTGCACGGCCGCGACCTGGCGCTGGAGCAGCCCCTTCTTGATGGGGAAGTGCTTGACCAGGCCCTCGACCTTGAGCAGCGTCTCCGCGGACTTCGCCGTCGACGACTTCTTCGTCTGCTCCGGGATCGTCATCTGTTCGGCTTTCTCCGTCACTGCGGCTTCGTCCCGCGCCGCGTCACGTTTCTCGGTCACAGCTTCGGCGCAATCTCTTCGGTCCAGATCCGGGTGCGCTCCTCGCGCGACATGTGGCAGGCCGAGAAGTGGCCGGAGCCGACCTCGGTCAGTTCGGGGCGCTCCGTCCGCGTGATGTTGTCCTTGGGCACGTCGGCGTAGGGGCACCGCGGGTTGAAGGCGCAGCCGCTCGGCAGGTTGATGAGGCTGGGCGGGGAGCCCTTGACCGGGATGAGGCGCTCGGTCTCCTCGCGGTCGATGCGCGGCATCGAGCCGAGCAGGCCCCAGGTGTAGGGGTGCTGGGGCTCGTAGAAGACCTCCTGGGCCGAGCCGCGCTCGACGCAGCGGCCGCCGTACATCACGAGGAGTTCGTCGGCCATCTCCGCCACCACGCCCAGGTCGTGGGTGATCATGATGACCGCGGAGCCGAACTCCTTCTGCAGGTCCCTGATCAGGTCCAGGATCTGGGCCTGGACCGTCACGTCGAGCGCCGTCGTGGGCTCGTCGGCGATCAGCAGCTCCGGGTTGTTGACCAGGGCCATCGCGATCATCGCGCGCTGGCGCATGCCGCCGGAGAACTCGTGCGGGTAGGAGTCCACCCGCTTGTCCGGCTGCGGGATGCCGACGCGGTCGAGCATCTCGATGGCGCGCTTGCGGGCGGCCTTCTTGTCGACGTCGTGGTGGACCCGGTACGCCTCGGTGATCTGCTTGCCGATGGAGTAGTACGGGTGCAGCGCGGACAGCGGGTCCTGGAAGATCATCGCCATCTCACGGCCACGCAGCTTGCGCACCTGGTCCGGGGGCGCGCTGAGCAGCTCGGTGCCGTTCAGCCAGATCTCGCCGGACAGCTGCGGCTTGCGGCGGCCGTACTGCCCGGCCGTGTGCAGCCCGAGGATGCCGAGCGAGGTCACGGACTTGCCGGAGCCGGACTCGCCGACGATGCCGAGGGTGCGGCCCTTCTCCAGGGAGAAGGTCAGGCCGTCGACGGACTTCACCAGGCCGTCGTCGGTGGGGAAGTGCACCTTGAGGTCGCGGACCTCGAGGAAGGCGGTGGGGGCCGCGGAACCGGTGGTGGGCTCGCCCACCGCGGCACCGCTCTTGCTCAGTTCGGTCATCCCAGCCTCACTCGCGGGTCAATGACGGCGTACAGAAGGTCCACGACGAGGTTGGCGACGGCGATGGCGAGGGCCGCGCACAGGGTGACGCCGAGGATCACGGGCAGGTCCTTGCTGCTGATGGCCCTGACCGCTTCGAGGCCGAGGCCCGGAAGGTTGAAGGTGGACTCGGTGAGCACGGCGCCGCCCATGAGGACGCCGAGGTCGAGTCCGAAGACGGTGAGGATCGGCGTCATCGCGGAGCGCAGGGCGTGTCTGCGGATGACGACGGACTCGCCGAGGCCCTTGGCGCGCGCGGTGCGGATGTAGTCCTCGCCGAGGACTTCCATCATGGTGGCGCGGGTGAGACGCGCGTACATCGCGGCGTTGAGGAAGGCGAGCACGATCCACGGCAGGATCAGCGTCTGGAACCAGACGTCGATGCTGTCGTCCGTCGAGAGGCTGTCGGCGATCTTCACCCAGCCCAGGTTGTGGACGAAGATGCCCATCGCGACCATGCCGGTGAAGAAGACGGGCAGCGAGACGCCGCCGAGGGCGGTGGTCATCGCGGCGCGGTCCCAGATGGTGCCCCGCTTGAGCGCGGAGACCACACCGGTGGCGACACCGGCGGCGAGCCACAGCACACAGGCACCGGCGGCGAGCGCGCCGGTCACGGGCAGGGCGTCCTTGAGGGTCTCCCAGACGGGCGCCTCGGTGCGGAAGGAGTAGCCGAAGCAGGGCGCCGGGCAGTGCGTGACATCACTGCCGTTGGCGTAGTCCCGGCCCATCGGGATGCCCTTGATGAAGTCCCAGAACTGGACGATCAGCGGGTCGTCGAGACCCAGCTTGGTCCGGATGCCGGCGAGCTGCTCGGCTCCGGCCTGCTTGCCGGCGAAGAGGACGGCGATGTCCTGTCCAGCCCACTTGGGCAGCATGAAGAAGACGGTGAAGGTCGCGAGCAGTACGACCAGCACCATGATGATGACGGCGATCAGGCGCCGGATGAGGTAAGCAAGCACTGTGCGCGGCCCGGCGGTGGCTCCGCGGCCCCCTCGTGAGGGGTGCGGGGCCACCGCCCGGGGCCATCACCTGCCCTTCGGACTGGCGGATATCGGCGGCGTTGTGACGGTTGATCAACTACGGGTGCCACGGCGGGGGCTGCCCGCCGTGGCGGTGGGGCGCTACTTGCTGCTGACGCCGAGCGAGACGTAGTCGTACCGGCCGTTGTAGGCGTCGGACATGTAGGCGTTGGTCAGCCGCGGTCCGCGCCAGGTGATGTTCTTCTCGTAGAGGAAGGGCATCCAGTCGGCCTGGTCGAGGATGCGCTTGTCGAGCTGCTTGTAGATCTCACCGGCCTTGACCGGGTCGGTCTCGGCGATCGCCTTGTCGAAGAGCCCGTCGATCTTCTTGTCCTTGATCTGGGACTCGTTGTAGTTGCCGTTCTCGACCAGGAAGCGGGAGTCGAACAGCGGCTGCGCGTAGCCCTGGCCGGACGGGAAGTCGGGGCCCCAGCCGGACATCTGCATGCTGTAGCCGCGCTTCTTCACCACGGAGGGCGAACCGGTGATGCTGGCCGAGTCGGCGCCGTCGAGGGACTCGACGTCGACGTTGATGTTGGCCTTCTTCAGCTGGGCCTGGAGCGCCTCGGCGGCGTCGACCTCACCCGGGTTGTTGTTGCGGGCGGTCAGCTTGGCGCTGAAGCCGTTCGGCTTGTCGCACTGCTTGAGCTCGTCCTTGGCCTTGGCCAGGTCCGGCTTGCCCTTGCGCGCGAGCACGCCGTACGGGTCGTAGTCGCTGTAGCCCGGGATCGCCTTGGGGAAGGTGCTGTTGGCGATGTCACCGGCGGCGAGCTTGCCGCCGCGGGTCTGCTGCAGGCTCGCGAAGTCCGTGGCGTAGAAGACGGCCTTGCGGCAGTGGACGTTGTCGAACGGCTTCGCCGTGTGGATCAGGGCGACGTAGCGCACGAAGGACGTGTGCATGTTGTCGACGCTGTCGCGGTGCTTCTGGACGGCGGTGACGCGGCCCGACTGCGTCATGCCGGTGCCGTTGAGGTCGACGTCGTAGTCGCCGGCCATCAGGCGCTTGTCGTTCTCCTCCAGGTTGGCGGAGATGGTGACGTCGATCTTGTCCGGGAGCGCCGGGCGGATCGGGTCCGAGGCCTTCTTCCACTTGTCGTTGCGCACGAGCACGATCTTCTTGCCGGGCTTGTACGTGTCGAACTTGTACGGGCCCGAGGAGAACGGCCGCGAGGTGTACTTCGCCTTGGTGTCCTTCGCCGCCTTCACCGGGGAGCCGGAGGGCATCGCGAGGAACTGCTCGAAGTCACCGTTGCGCTTGGGCAGCTTGAAGATGATGGTCTTGTCGTTCGGCGTCTGGATCGCCTTCAGACCGAGCTTGTCCGCCGACTTGTCCTTGTACGGACCCGGGTACTCGCCCTTGGGGTCGAGCGCCTGGCGCAGATAGCCGGGGCCACCGGTGATGGTGTCCTTGGCCCAGATGCGCTCGATTCCGTACTTGATGTCCTTGGAGGTCAGCGGCGAGCCGTCCTCCCAGGTGAGGCCGTCACGCAGCTCGTACGTGTAGGTCTTGCCGTCGGCCGAGATCTTCGCCGTGGACTTGGCGAGGTCCGGCACCAGCTTCGTGCCCGCCTTGCCCGGCTTGGTGTCGTACGACACCAGCTGGCGGGTGTAGAAGCGCATGAAGTCCCAGGACATGCCGTAGTACGCGCGCTGCGGGTCGGCGGAGTCGAGGTCCTGCTTCCCGACCATGCGCAGGGTGCCACCGGTCTTCTTGGACGCCTTGGCGACCTTGTTCAGGGCGGCGTTGTAGCCGGCTCCCTTGCCGTCGCCGTCGCCGTCACCGTCGCCGCTGCCGCAGGCCGTGGTGGTCACCAGGGCCGCGACGACGAGGGCCGCGCCCGCGGCGAGCCGCCTTTTCGGGGGAAGTGTGGGCATTTTCTCGCAACCTTCCAGATTCGCGGTCCCTGGCTTATCGCTGCCGAAGAACCATGGAAAGAGCCACCTGACCAGCGGCAGGGGCAAGTCAGTCGGGTCTGCTAGCGGGTTCCCTTGGGGTCGAGCGCGTCGCGCAGACCGTCCCCGAAGAGGTTGAAGGCGAGCACCGTGATGAAGATCGTCACACCCGGGAAGACCATGAACATCGGGTCGTGCTCGTACGTTTCGAGGGCGTCGCGCAGCATGCCTCCCCAGGAGGCGGTCGGCGGCTTGACACCCGCGCCCAGGAAGCTGAGGGCGGCCTCCGTGAGGATGTTCGTGGGGATCATCAGCGTCGCGTAGACGGTGATGGGGGCCACGAGGTTCGGCAGGAGTTCGCGGAAGAGGATGTGGCGCCGCCCGCCGCCGAGGCTCTTGGCGGCCTCCACGTACTCGCGCTCCCTGAGCGAGAGCGTCTGGCCGCGCACGATGCGCCCGATGTACGGCCAGCCGAAGAAGCCGATGACCAGGACGAGGATCGCGACGCGCACGCTCGTCCCTTCGAGGCCGAGGAAGTCGTCGGGAAGGACCGAGACCAGGGAGATGATGAAGAGCAGCTGCGGGAAGGAGAGCAGCACGTCCATCACGCGGCTGATCAGGGCGTCGATCCAGCCGCCGAAGTAGCCCGCGATGATCCCGAAGAGGGTGCCGAGCACCACGGCGACGATCGCGGCGAGGAAGGCCACGAGCAGCGAGATGCGTGCTCCGTAGACGATCCGGCTGAACACGTCGCGGCCCTTGTTGGGCTCGACTCCGAAGAGGTAGTCGCTGCTCACGCCGCCGAACGAGCCCGTGGGCAGGTTCGTCAGCGGGTCCAGCTTCTCCTGGTGGAAGTCGTTCGGCGGGTGTCCGAGCAGGCCGACGATCAGGGGCGCGAACACCGCCACGAGGACCAGGAGGACCACCGTGATGCCGCCCGCGAGGGCGACCTTGTCGCGCTTCAGCCGGTTCCAGGCGATCTGGGTGAGGGACCGCCCCTCGACCTTCTTCCCCCCTGCACCAGCTGCGGGGGCGACTTCCACCGTGGGTTTCGCGTCCGCAGGTGTGTCATGCAATGGCGCCGTCATCGTGGCAGGGACCCCTCTCAACCGGCGGTGACCGGCCCGCACTTGCCGCTGTAGCGACGTGATCAGTCCGTCGTACACAGGGGCGAAGGCCCCTTGGAGCGGGAGTCTTCAACGGGGTCGTGATCTGTTACCAGACTTGTCGGGGAATGGATGCGCAACCGTGATGCTGATCGAGGTGTTCCGTTATCCGGACGTCACTGAACGACGGGCGAACACGGGGCAGTTGGGGGCACAGGAGCCACACGCGTCCATACAGGCACTCCTGCCCCAGAAGAGGACATCACGCACAACGGCGCTGATCAGCTCGCCGACGACAAGCGGAATCCAGCCACCACCCTGTTCGCCGCAAGGGGCGCGCAGTGGGATTGCTACGTCTTTCGTACGAGATGCCTCAGTACTGTGCGGGATAGCCGTATCCGCCCGCGGCGGGAGCGGAAGCCCCCTGCGCGTCGCGGTCGTAGAACGGCCGGGCGTTGGCGCGCAGCCACAGCGCCACCGGGTCGTGCGGATCGGCCATCGCGACGGTCGACACGGGCAGGCCCTCGGGGACGGCGCCGATGGACTGCTGCATCATCGCGCGCACCGAGTCGACGGACGCGGGCGAGGTGTCGTACACGTCCAGGCCGATGGCCAGATAGGGCGCGCCGAGCACCGGCTGCACCCAGGCGCGGCGCAGCGCGCGGACGGCGGGGGTGCGGTGCGCGTTCTGGGTCAACAGCGCGTAGAACTGCGGGAGTTCGATGGTCGGGTCGGTCAGCCGCAGCGGGCCGGCGGGCTGGCTGGCGAGGCCGCCCGCGATGCGCCGCAGATCGAGCCAGGGGATGCCGACGCCGCCGCCTGGGGCGTGCGGATTGAGCCACAGGCCGTAGTGGTCCGGGTACAGCGCGCGGGCCACGTCGAGGCCGCCGACCACTTCGTAGCCGCGGTTCCAGCCGCTGGCGGAGAGCTCCTGGGCGGAGGTCACGCACGGCGCGTAGCCGTAGCCCTCCACCTCCATGTTGCCGTACTGGGCGTCGGGGGATCCGGCCTGGCCGTGCCAGAGCAGCATCCACACCTTGCCGTCGGCGAGGGCGTGCAGGAGCGCCTCGTACGCGTCATAGCGCCCCGGCGTCACCTGGCGCAGCATGTGCTCGACCTGTCCGGCCGCAGCGGTGCCCGACGCGCTCACCCTAACCGCCCCTTCGCGACGTGCCCTGCGCGGTCGTTGCGCCGACCGCGTCACCGGGCACCAGCTTAAGCGGGGTGTGGCGACTTAGCGCTTGAACAGGTGGTGCCGTGCTGTGCCGTGCTGTGCCGTGCTCTGCCGTCGGATGCCTGCGGGCCGTCCGTGGCTGGTCGCGCAGTTCCCCGCGCCCCTTCGGGGCGCTGGCCCCCGGGGCGCTGGCCCCTCGGGGCGCTCCCCCTAGCCTGCGGTGAAGAACGGGCGGAGGCGGGCCCTCATCCAGTCGCCCACCGGGTCCTGGGCCACGTCCAGGAGGACCAGGTTGACCGGCCACGGCACCGGGGTCCGGCCGAGGGCGCGGCCGAGGGCCGCCATGGGCAAGTCCCGGGCGTCGCTCTCCCAGGAGGACAGCTCGACGCCGACGAACAGGGTGGGGGCCTCGTCCTCGACGGTGGCGAGACAGCGCCGCGCGCTGAGCACCGCGCCCGTCGCCTCGAACTCCTGCGCCGCGGCGGACAGGAAGTCCACCGGGTCGTCCTGCCAGTCCGGCTCGAAGAGCCGCACCCGGCCGCCGCTCGCGGGCCCGTCCAGCTCCGTGCGCCCCACCCGGCACAGCGCGGCCACCGCGGCGGGCGGCAGCGGCACCGCCACCGTGCCCTCCGGGTTGAGCGCGATGCCGAGCTCCGGCGCCAGGCCGCGCGCGAACTCCACCGCGGGCGCCACCGTGCAGCTCATCCGCCCCCCGGTGGCCTGCTGGAACTCCTGCTCCGAGGTGAAGACGGGCACGTACGCCTGCCCGTCGAGCTCCAGCGTCGGCAGGTCGAGCGTGCCGCTCTCGGGCCCGCCGCCGTTCGGCAGCGGGATCCACAGGCTGCTGCGGCCCAGCACCTCGACTATGCGGGCGCCCGTCGCCTCGGACGGCGGCGCGCCGAGCGAGGCGGCGAGCACCTCCTCCAGTTCGTTGGCGGGCCAGCCGCCGTAGGGATGGGCGTGCGCCTGTGCCGGTACGTCCCCCGGAAAGTCCATCTGCCTCGACCTCTGCTCTGCGTGCTGTCTGCGGCCCGACCCTAACGCCGCCGGGCCCGCGCGCCCCGCCCTACCCGCCCTGACCCTCGAAGCCCAGCGCGCGCAGCGCCCCCGCCGCCTCCCGGTCGAGCAGCACCGCCGAGCCGCAGCCGCGCGGAAGGCGCCCGCTCTCGGCGGCCCGGACGAGACGGCCGACCGTCCTGCGGTGGCGCGCGAAGGCGTACCGGGAGACGCCGCGCCCCCGGGCGCGCTGGCCGTCGAGGGCCACCGGGGCGGGCACGTCGAGGAGGAGCAGGTGCAGCGTGGCCCCGCGCCGGGCCGCCGCGCGGGCGAGCCAGCGGCGCACCCACGGCTGGGTGCCGCAGTCGTGGACGACGACGCCGGTGCCCGCGCGCAGCGTCCGGCGCAGGTGCACGTAGTGCGCGAGGCGGACCAGGGGGCGGTAGAGCGCGTACGGGATCCGGCGCGGCACCCGGGCCGCCCAGCGGTCGCGGGTGTCCTGGGAGTCCACGCGCGGGCCCGCCACGGCGCGCCGCATCAGCGTGGACTTGCCGCTGCCGGGCAGGCCGGAGACCACCACGACGTCCCCCGCGGCGAACACCAGGCGGCGCGGGCCGTGCCCGGAGCGGCCCCTGAGGTCGCGCACCACGGCCCGGTGGGAGGCGGCGACGGCCTCCCGCGCGGGCGCCGCGGGGGCGCCCGGCTGCGGGGGCAGGGCGACGCCCGCGCCGGGCAGCACCGCCCCCGCCCTGGGCAGCGAGACACCCGTGGTCGTCGCGTAAGCACTGCTCCTGCGCACCGTGATCGGCCTCCCCATGCTCGTCACGTCACTCATCCCCAGTACTTCTCCGTCGTATGTAAAGAGAAGGTAATGCCCTACGAAGACGACAGCGGGGGACTCCCTGGTTGCGGCTGTTGTGAAGCGGGGGCGCGTGCAATGATGTGCGCGCCAACTCCATACCGGCCGCTTGAATCCGCGCGGGAGAGTCCCCGGTGACGCAGGAGCGTCGCGGGGCGCCGAAGGAGCAAGTTCCTCCCTTGAATCTCTCAGGCCCCGTACCGCGCGGGCGAGGCACATCTGAAAAGCGAGCCACTCCCCCGACGAGCGCCACCAGCTCGGCCCGCGGGACGGCTCCACCCAAGGTGCAAGTCATGCCCCGTCATACGCGCGGGACGTGGTGAACCTCTCAGGTTTATGACAGATGGGGAGGACAGACCTCGCCCGTCATGCCCTGGAGCCAGTACTGATGAGTCAGACCGCAAGCGCCCCACGTCAGACCGCCCTCGACGCCCTGCACCGTTCGCTGGGCGCCACGATGACCGACTTCGCGGGCTGGGACATGCCGCTGCGGTACGCCAGCGAGCGCGACGAGCACAACGCCGTGCGCACCAAGGCCGGCCTCTTCGACCTCTCCCACATGGGCGAGATCACCGTCACCGGCGCCCAGGCCGTGGACCTGCTGAACTTCGCGCTCGTCGGCAACATCGGCTCCGTCTCCGTGGGCCGCGCCCGGTACACCATGATCTGTCGGCAGGACGGCGGCATCCTGGACGACCTGATCGTCTACCGCCTGGCCGAGACCGAGTACATGGTCGTGGCCAATGCCTCCAACGCCCAGACCGTCCTGGACGCCCTCACCGAGCGCGCCGCGGGCTTCGACGCCGAGGTCCGCGACGACCGCGACGCCTACGCCCTGATCGCGGTGCAGGGCCCGGAGTCCCCCGGCATCCTGAAGTCCCTCACGGACGCCGACCTGGACGGCCTGAAGTACTACGCGGGCCTGCCGGGCACCGTGGCGGGCGTGCCCGCCCTGATCGCCCGCACCGGCTACACCGGCGAGGACGGCTTCGAGCTGTTCGTGCAGCCGCAGCACGCCGAGAAGCTCTGGCGGGCGCTCACGGACGCGGGTACCCCCGTGGGGCTCGTGCCATGCGGCCTGTCCTGCCGCGACACGCTGCGCCTGGAGGCGGGCATGCCGCTGTACGGGAACGAGCTGACGACGTCGCTGACCCCCTTCGACGCGGGCCTCGGCCGGGTCGTGAAGTTCGACAAGACGACCCACGCCGACGACTTCGTGGGCCACGACGCCCTGCAGGCCGCCGCGGAGCGCGCCGAGAGCGCGCCCCCGCGCAAGCTCGTCGGGCTTGTCGCCGAGGGCCGCCGGGTGCCGCGCGCGGGCATGGACGTCGTGGCGAACGGCGAGGTCATCGGCCAGGTCACCTCCGGCGCCCCGTCGCCGACGCTCGGCAAGCCGATCGCGATGGCGTACGTGGACCCGGCGCACGCGCAGGCGGGCACGGCGGGCGTGGGCGTCGACATCCGCGGCACCCACGAGCCCTACGAGGTCGTGGCGCTGCCGTTCTACAAGCGGCAGAAGTGACGCACGGCCCGCGCCGGACCTGATCCCGCGGACGCGCCGGAGTCCGGTCCGTCCGCCGGTGCCCCGTCCGTCCCGTCTCACTCCGTAAGACTGCACATCCCCGCGTTCATCAGCACACGCCCGCGTACAGGAGAATTCACGCCATGAGCAACCCCCAGCAGCTGCGTTACAGCAAGGAGCACGAGTGGCTGTCGGCCACCGAGGACGGTGTGGCGACGGTCGGCATCACCGAGTTCGCGGCCAACGCGCTCGGCGACGTCGTCTTCGCCCAGCTTCCGGCGGTCGGCGACACGGTCGCCGCGGGTGAGACCTGCGGTGAGCTGGAGTCGACGAAGTCGGTCAGCGACCTGTACTCGCCGGTTTCCGGTGAGGTCGTCGAGGCCAACCAGGACGTTGTGGACGACCCGTCCCTGGTGAACTCGGCCCCCTTCGAGGGCGGCTGGCTGTTCAAGGTGCGCGTCGCCGAGGAGCCGGGCGACCTGCTCTCCGCCGACGAGTACACCGAGTTCGCAGGCAGCTGACCACGGCGTAAGGACTGATCTTCCGATGTCGCTTCTGAACACCCCTCTCCACGAGCTCGACCCGGACGTGGCCGCGGCCGTCGACGCCGAGCTGAACCGCCAGCAGTCCACCCTGGAAATGATCGCCTCGGAGAACTTCGCTCCGGTCGCCGTCATGGAGGCCCAGGGCACGGTCCTCACCAACAAGTACGCCGAGGGCTACCCCGGCCGCCGCTACTACGGCGGCTGCGAGCACGTCGACGTGGCCGAGCAGATCGCGATCGACCGGGTCAAGGAGCTGTTCGGCGCCGAGTACGCCAACGTCCAGCCGCACTCCGGCGCCTCCGCCAACCAGGCCGCGCTCTTCGCCATCGCCAAGCCCGGCGACACGATCCTCGGCCTGGACCTGGCGCACGGCGGCCACCTCACCCACGGCATGCGCCTGAACTTCTCCGGCAAGCAGTTCAACGTGGTCCCGTACCACGTGGACGAGGCCGGCCTGGTCGACATGGCCGAGGTCGAGCGCCTGGCCAAGGAGAACAGCCCGAAGGTGATCATCGCGGGCTGGTCCGCCTACCCGCGTCAGCTCGACTTCGCCGAGTTCCGCCGGATCGCCGACGAGGTCGGCGCGTACCTGTGGGTCGACATGGCGCACTTCGCCGGTCTCGTCGCCGCGGGCCTGCACCCGAACCCGGTGCCGTTCGCGGACGTGGTGACCTCCACCACGCACAAGACGCTCGGCGGCCCGCGCGGCGGCATCATCCTGGCCCGCAACAAGGACTTCGCGAAGAAGCTGAACTCCGCGGTCTTCCCCGGCTTCCAGGGCGGCCCCCTGGAGCACGTGATCGCGGCCAAGGCCGTCTCCTTCAAGGTCGCGGCCTCCGAGGAGTTCAAGGAGCGCCAGCAGCGCACCCTGGACGGCGCCCGCATCCTGGCCGAGCGCCTGGTCCAGGACGACGCCAAGGCCGTCGGCGTGGACGTCCTGTCCGGCGGCACGGACGTGCACCTGGTCCTGGTCGACCTGCGCGACAGCGAGCTGGACGGCCAGCAGGCCGAGGACCGCCTCCACGAGGTCGGCATCACGGTCAACCGCAACGCCGTCCCGAACGACCCGCGCCCGCCGATGGTCACCTCCGGCCTGCGCATCGGCACCCCGGCCCTGGCCACCCGCGGCTTCCAGGCCGAGGACTTCCGCGAGGTCGCCGACATCATCGCGGAGGCGCTGAAGCCCGGCTTCGACGCCGAGTCCCTGCGGGGCCGGGTGTCCGCTCTGGCCGCGAAGCACCCGCTGTACCCCGGCCTGAAGTAGTTTCGTACGCTTTTATTGGTACGGACTTCCGGGGCACCGCGCACACTGGACCTGAGGACGGTGCGCGCGGTGCCCCGCACCGCGTGCCCGACCAGCAGACCCGCAAGCCCGTGAAAGCCCGCCGAGCCCGCGCAGCACCGCCCTCGCACGACCGGCAGACAACGGCGTCTACCACCCACCATTGGAGTTCTCTCGTGGCCATCTCGGTCTTCGACCTGTTCTCGATCGGCATCGGCCCGTCCAGCTCCCACACGGTCGGCCCGATGCGGGCGGCGCGCATGTTCGCCCGCCGCCTCAAGAACGAGGGCCTGCTGGCCCACACCACGGCCATACGCGCCGAGCTGTACGGCTCCCTCGGCGCCACCGGCCACGGCCACGGCACGCCCAAGGCCGTCCTCCTCGGACTGGAGGGCGAGTCCCCGCGCACGGTGAACGTGGAGAGCGCCGACGACCGCGTCGAGGAGATCAAGACCTCCCGGCGGCTGAACGTCCTCGGCATGCACGAGATCGACTTCGACTTCGACGAGGACCTGGTCCTGCACCGCCGCAAGGCCCTGCCGTACCACGCGAACGGCATGACGATCTTCGCGTACGACCGCGAGGGCGCCCTCGTCCTGGAGAAGACCTACTACTCGGTAGGCGGCGGCTTCGTCGTCGACGAGGCGGCCGTCGAGGGCCAGAACCCGATCGTGCCCGACGACACGGTCCTGAAGTACCCCTTCCGCACCGGTGACGAGCTGCTGCGCCTCTCCGCCGAGACGGGCCTGTCCATCTCCGCGATGATGCTGGAGAACGAGAAGGCCTGGCGCACCGAGGAGGAGATCCGCGAGGGCCTGCTCGACATCTGGCGCGTCATGCAGGCCTGCGTCTCGCGCGGCATGTCCCGCGAGGGCATCCTGCCCGGCGGCCTGAAGGTCCGCCGCCGCGCCGCCCACTCCGCCCGCCAGCTGCGCGCCGAGGGCGACCCGCAGGCCCGCGCGATGGAGTGGATCACGCTGTACGCGATGGCGGTGAACGAGGAGAACGCCGCGGGCGGCCGCGTCGTGACCGCCCCGACGAACGGCGCCGCGGGCATCATCCCGGCCGTCCTGCACTACTACATGAACTTCGTGCCCGGCGCCGACGAGGAGGGCGTGGTCCGCTTCCTGCTCGCCGCCGGCGCCATCGGCATGCTCTTCAAGGAGAACGCGTCGATCTCCGGTGCCGAGGTCGGCTGCCAGGGCGAGGTCGGCTCCGCCTGCTCGATGGCGGCGGGCGCCCTCGCCGAGGTCCTCGGCGGCTCCCCGGAGCAGGTGGAGAACGCCGCCGAGATCGGCATGGAGCACAACCTCGGCCTGACCTGCGACCCGGTCGGCGGCCTCGTCCAGATCCCGTGCATCGAGCGCAACGGCATGGCCGCGGTGAAGGCCGTCACCGCCGCCCGCATGGCCATGCGCGGCGACGGCTCCCACAAGGTGTCCCTCGACAAGGTCATCAAGACCATGAAGGAGACCGGCGCCGACATGAGCGTGAAGTACAAGGAGACCGCGCGCGGCGGCCTCGCGGTCAACATCATCGAGTGCTGACCCGGGCTCCCGCGAGGGCCCTAGTGGTGGGCGATGAGTGACTCCACCAGGCCGGCGCGGGTGTTCGGGTAGTCCATCGGCACGATCCCGAGCCCCCGCCAGGCCCGCCCCTCGGCGCTCTCCAGGAGGGCGTGCACCTTCGGGTTCAGCTCGTCGGAGTTCCAGCGCGGCGGCAGCCCGGCCGCGGTGCTCACGAAGTTGACGTACTGCTTGCCGGGCTGGGCCGCGGCCTTGCGGAAGTGTGCCTCGACCTTCGGGTACTTCGCGCCCGGGGCGGCGTTCCAGTCGTCCTGGAGGTCGAAGGTCCCGGTGTCGCCCCACCGGATGCCGCCCGGCAGGCCGCCGTTGTCGGCGATGAGGACGACGCGGCCGCGCACGTCGCCGAGGCGCGGCCAGGCCTGCCCGATGTGGAAGAGGGACCGCCACCCGCGCCGGTCCAGATAGTCGTCGAAGACCGCGCGGAACGCGCTGTCGCTCTCTTCCGAGTACTCCTGCTTGACCCGCATGAGGACGGTCTCCGACGGCTGGGCGGCCAGGAGGTCCCGGCAGGCGCCGAGCACGTCGTCGAAGTTCAGGTTCTGGTAGAACGCCGCGTGGTGGATGGTGAAGGAGCCCTCGAAGGCCCGGCACCGGATGTCCAGGAACCGTATGCCGGAGGCCAGTTGCTGCCCGAGCGTGGTGTTCTGGCACTCCACCCACCAGCCGCCGAAGCGGGCCCCGGAGTCGTGCGTACCGGGAATCGTGAGGCGCTGAAGGGGAGTCGAGGAGTCGATCCCGGCCAGCCAGCTGCGGCCGTCGAGGGGGCGGGCGGCGGCACGCGTCGCGGACGTGCCGACGAGGGCGGCGGACGCGGTGGCACCGGCGGCGGCGAGGAAGGTGCGACGGCTGAGGGCCATGTGGGTTCCCGTGGGGGTGGGGGGCGTGGGAAGGGCCCTCAGTATGGATGGGAACGCCTGTGGTGGGGAACGGTCAATCCACAGTCAGCAGTTCACGTTTCACCGACCGCTCACCGATCGCTCACCGACCGCCGGGGCGAACCCCCCACCCCCCGTTCCCCGGCCGCGACCCGCTTCCCTCCTCCCCCACCTCCGGAGGCCATCCATGCTGCGCGGCATCGACGTCAGTTCCCACCAGTCGTCCTTCTCGACCGACGGCGTCTCCTTCGTCATCGTCAAGGCCACCGAGGGCCGCTCCTACATCAATCCGCGCCTGTCGGCCCAGACGGAACGCGCCCGCGACGCCGACTGCGTCCTGGGCTTCTACCACTTCCTGTGGCCCGGCAACATCACGGCCCAGGCGGAGTACTTCGTGGCCGAGGCCCCGGAGCGGGCGGGCGACTTCCTGGCCGTCGACTGGGAGTGGACGGGCGACCACACGGCGGCGACGAACGCGGAGAAGGACCGCTTCATCAAGGAGGTGAAGCGGCTCCGCCCGAACCTGCGGACGATCCTCTACACCAACCGCGACTTCTGGCTGAACCGGGACACGACGTCGTACGCGGGCGACGGCCTGTGGATCGCCGACTACGTGACGGCGGGCAAGCCCCGCATCCGCGCCGAGTGGCGCATCCACCAGTACACGTCGACGCCCCTGGACAAGAACGTGGCGGACTTCCCCGACAAGGCCGCGATGCGCGCCTGGGCCACGCCCTAGCCCGGCCTCCGGGACGCCCCGCTACCGGGCGAAGAACAGGGCCTCCGCGCCCACGGGGCGGAACCCCGCCGCCTGGAAGGCCCGGACGCTGCGGGCGTTGCCCGGGGCCTGCTGGGCCCACACCGTGCCGCCGCCCGGCACGAGGGCGCGGGCCGCCGAGGCGAGCGCCCGTCCGAGGCCCCGGTGGCGTGCCGACTCGTCGACCTCCACGGACACCTCCCAGCGCCCCGCGACCCCGCGCCCGAGGACGACGACGCCGCCCGCGTCGGACGTCCACACCCGTACGTCATCACGCCGCTTGAGGGCCCGGGCCACGCGGGGGTGGTCGGGGTCGTCGAGCGCGCGCAGGCCGAGGGCCGGGTCCGGTGGTCCGGGCACGGCGGACGCCACGGTGACCAGGTCGATGGTGTCGACCGCGAGCCCGGTCCGCTGCCCGAAGGCGGTGAGGAAGCCCGGGTTCATCGTCGCGGCCAGCGGGTCGCAGCCGATGCCCGCCACGGTGGCGCGTACCCACTGGGGGTCCTCGTCGGTGAAGACGACGGTGTGCGCCGTGAACGACATGACCCCGGCGTCGCGCGGCGACGGCTGCGGCACGACGGTGGTGCTGCCGTCGGCGGCGGGGAACTCCCCGCGCGCGGCGGCGCTGAGGACGGCGTCGAGTGACGCCGGTGCGCTGGCCATGGCCGTACTCCTTGCAATCGTCACCCGGACCGGCCGTTACCCTAACCCCCGTCAGTAGGACACGAGGAAGGGGCGGACCCGGTGGCGGACATCGAGGAAGCACGCAAGCAGTTCGACCGGTTCGACGCGGACGGCGACGGCTACATCACGGCGGCGGAGTACAAGACCGCCATGGCGCAGATGGGGGACTGGCACGTCACCGAGTCGGTGGCCGAGGCCATCATCAAGTCCAAGGACCTGAACGGCGACAAGCTGCTCTCCTTCGACGAGTTCTGGGCCAGCCTGAACAAGGCCTGAGCAGACCTCGCACCACCGGACGGGCCAGGACTCTCCTGGCCCGTCCGACGTTTCACACCCCGTACCCGGCGCCCCGCACGGCCCACCGCCCCGCGCGCCGCTCCACCCGTACCGGGTGGTCGAAGCACGCGCTGATCAGCTCGCTCGTCACCACGTCCCGTACGGCCCCCGAGGCGAACACCCGCCCCTCCCGCAGCAGCACGGCGTGCGTGGTGCCGGCGGGCAGCTCCTCCAGGTGGTGGGTGACGAGGACCGTGGCCAGCCGGGGATGCGCGGCCCGCAGCGCGTCGAGGCTGTCGAGGAGCCGCTCGCGGCCCGGCAGGTCGAGCCCGGTGGCGGGCTCGTCCAGGAGCAGGAGCCGCGGGTCCGGCATGAGCGCGCGGGCGATCAGGGCCCGGCCGCGCTCGCCCTGCGACAGCGTGGGCCAGCGGGCGTCGGCGCGGGCGGTCAGGCCCAGCGCCTCGATCAGCCGCTCGGCCCGCTCACGCTGGGCCCGCGACGGCTGCCAGTGCGGTACCCGGGCCACGCTGTTGGTCAGGCCGGTGAGGACGACCTCGCGCACGGGCAGCGGGGAGCGCAGCGGATGGCGGGGGTCGACGTGCCCCAGGTACGTGCGCAGCTCCCTCAGGTCGACGGTGCCGAGGCGGCGGCCGAGGACGTCCACCGTGCCGTGCGTGGGGTGCGTCAGGGCGCCGAGCAGGCTCAGGAGGGTGGACTTGCCCGCGCCGTTGGCGCCGAGCAGCGCCCAGTGCTCCCCGGCCCCGACCGTGAGCGAGACGTCGTCGAGGATGCGGCGGCCGTCGCGGACCACGGCGACGGCCGCGGCGCGCAGGAGGGGAGCGGGTCCCGCCGTCGCCGGGGCGGCGAGCGCGGCCGGGCCGGTCGCCGTCATGCCGTCGCCGCCGCGGGGTCCTGGGCCGGCCGGGGCTCCAGGCCGCGGTTCACCGCCGACACCACGGCCTGCACCGACGCGGTGAGCAGCGAGGTGTCCACGCCCGCGCCCCAGACGTCGGCGCCGCCGACGCGGCAGCGCGCGTAGGCGGCCGCCTCGCTGGTACCGCCCGCGGCGAGGGCGTGTTCGCTGTAGTCGAGCACGTCGACGGCGACGCCCGCCGCGCCGAGCGCGGCCACGAAGGCCGACAGCGGGCCGTTGCCGACGCCCTCGAAGTCCCCGGGGCGCCCGTCCACTTCCAGGGTGCACACACAGCGGTGCAGGCCGTCCGGGGAGGTGTCCGCGGTCCAGGCCAGGACCGCCACCGCGCCGCCGGAGCCCGCCCGGCCCGGCGCGAGGTACGTGGTGCGGAACAGCTCGTACAGCTCGTCAGGGCCGGCCTCCCGGCCGCTGCCGTCGGTCGCCTCCTGCACCAGGCGGGCCATGTCGGGGCGCATCCCCGCGGGCAGGTCGAGCCCGTGGCGCGTCCGCAGCAGATACGCGGTGCCGCCCTTGCCCGACTGGGAGTTGACCCGGATCACGGCCTCGTACGAGCGCCCGACGTCGGCCGGGTCGATCGGCAGGTACGGCACGCTCCAGGGCGCGTCGCCCGGCTCGACGCCCAGCTCCGCGGCCCGCTCGGCGTGGCGGGCCAGGCCCTTGGCGATGGCGTCCTGGTGGGTGCCGGAGAACGCGGTGTGCACGAGGTCGCCCGCGTACGGGTGGCGCGGGTGCACGGGCAGGCGGTTGCAGTGCTCGACGACCTCGCGGACCGCGTCGACGTCGGACAGGTCCAGCATCGGGTCGACGCCCTGCGCGTACAGGTTGAGCGCGAGCGTCACCAGGTCGACGTTGCCGGTGCGCTCGCCGTTGCCGAACAGACAGCCCTCGACGCGCTGCGCCCCGGCGAGCAGCGCGAGTTCGGCGCAGGCGACGCCGGTGCCGCGGTCGTTGTGCGGGTGCACGGACAGGATGACGCTGTCGCGCCGGGCCAAGTGGCGGTGCATGTACTCGATCTGGTCGGCGTACACGTTCGGCGTGGCTATCTCGACGGTCGCCGGGAGGTTGTGCGTGACGGGCCGGTCCGGGCTCGCGTCCCACAGCTCGGTGAGGGAGTCGCACAGCTGGAGGACGTAGTCGGGCTCGGTCAGGTTGAAGGTCTCCGGCGCGAACTGGAAGCGGATGTCGGCGGCCGGGCGCGCGTCCGCGAGGCGGGCCATGTGCGCCGCCGCCTCGCGCGCGACGGCGGCCACCGTCGGGCGGTCCCGGCCGAGCACGACCTCGCGCCACACCGGCGAGGTGGCGATGTACAGGTGGACCACGGCCCGCGGCAGCCCGTCGACGGCCTCGAAGGTGCGGTCGATGAGCTCGGGGCGGGCCGGGGTGAAGACGACGGGCGTGACGTCGTCCGGTACGGCTCCGCAGCGCACGAGCTCCACCAGGTGCCGGACGAAGTCGAAGTCCGCCCGGCTCGCCGACGGATAGCCGACCTCGATCTCCTTGAACCCCATGGACACGAGCAGGTCGAAGAAGCGGCGCTTGCGCGCGGTGTCCATCGGCTCGGCCAGGGCCTGGTTGCCGTCGCGCAGGTCGACGGGGACCCAGAGGGGGGCGCGGGTGAGCCTGGCCGAGGGCCAGCTCCGGTCCGTCGGGCGGGGGACGTCGACCCGGTCTTCGTACGGGAGATAGCGGTGCGCGGGCATGGGGCCGGGGCGCTGCGGATTCCAGGGGTACGAGATCACGCCGCCACCCTAGGCAGACCTCAGGTCCTCAGACAAGTACTCCTCAGACAAGTACACTCGCGGGGTGACCTCTCGTATGCCGCGCCCGCCCCTCGGCGCCCTCCGCCCCAGCCCCCTCGTCGAACAGGCCACGGAGCGGCTGCGCGACCAGATCACCGGGGGCGGCTGGCCGGTCGGCGCGAAGCTTCCCGGGGAGACGACCCTCGCCAAGGAGCTGGGCGTCGGCCGCTCCACGGTCCGCGAGGCGCTGCGCGCGCTGGCCGGGGCGGGGCTCGTCCAGGCGCGGCAGGGCGCCGGGGTCTTCGTCACCGCCACCGAACCGGTCGAGGACTGGCCGACGCGGCTGCGGGCGGCCGCGATCGGCGACGTGTACGAGGTGCGGGCGCTCGTCGAGGTGCAGGCCGCCCGGCTCGCTGCGGCCCGCCGCACGCCCGAGGACGTCACGGCGCTGCGGGCCGCGCTCGCGGCGCGGCGGGCGGCCGCGGGCGGGGGCGACGCCGCGTTCGTCGACGCCGACATCGCGCTGCACGCCGCCGTGGTGGGGGCCGCGCACAACCCCGTCCTCACGGACCTGTTCGCCCAGTTCGTGCCCGCGCTGCGGCAGGGGCTCATCGATCTGCTCGACCTCATCGACGTGCGCCGGGAGGAGGCCGACCACGGGGACGAGGCGCATGCCGCGCTCGTGCGGGCGGTCGTGGACGGGGACGGGGAGGCGGCGGAGCGGCTTGCCCGGGCGGAACTGGAGGTGACGCTGGGGCGGCTGGTCGACCGGGGCTAGCGGGCCCCGGCGGGGGCGCCGCTCCTCCGTGCCGCTCAGCGGAAGATGCCGGTGTGGCCCAGCGAGTAGCGGCCCGGCTGTGGGTAGACGGCCAGGCCGTGCGGGCCCCCGCCCACGGGGATGCGGGCCACCTGGACGCCGGTGCGGGTGTCGATGGCGTAGACCTCGGAGTCGTAGCGGCCGGAGAGCCACAGCGTGTGGCCGTCGGCCGAGACGCCGCCCATGTCCGGGCTCCCGCCGTCCGGCAGGCGCCACTTCTTGGTGAGGGCGTCCCGGCGGAAGTCGAAGACGGAGACCGTGCCCTCGCCCCGGTTCGACACGTACATCTCGCGGGAGTCGCGGCTGACGTACAGGCCGTGGCAGCCCTTGCCGGTGGGCAGGAGCTTCGGCTTGCCGAAGGCGTCGCCGTCGAGGACCCACATGCCGTGGGCCATCATGTCGGCGACGTAGAACTTCTTGCCGTCGGGGGACACCTTCACGTCCTGCGGCATGGCCCCGTCGAAGGGCAGCTTCTGCTGGCCGACGACCTTCATCTTCTCGGTGTCGACCTTCAGGAGCTCGCCGCTGAACTCGCAGGAGACGATGAAGTAGCGGCCGTCGAGGGAGAAGTCGGCGTGGTTGACGCCGTAGCAGCTGACCGGGACGGTCTTCTTCCGCGCCATGGTGTGCGGGTCGCGGAAGACCAGCTCGCGGTCGAGGGACGCCATGACGACGGCGTACTTGCCGTTCGGCGTGAAGTAGAGGTTGTACGGGTCGTGGACCTCGACCGGCTTGCCCGCGTCGCCGGTCCTGGGGTCGATGGGGGTGAGGGTGTGGCCGCGGTTGTTGTTGACCCAGAGCGTCTTCATGTCCCAGGACGGGACGACGTGCTGGGGCTGGACGCCGACGGGGATCGTGTCGATGACCTTGTACGTCACCGGGTCGATGACGGAGACCGTGTTGGAGTTGGTGTTGGGGACGTACACGCGGGACGGGAAGTCCTTGACCACCGGGGAGAGCTTGTTCGGGCGGTCGGCGGCGTAGACGTCCTTGGCGTCGAGGACCGGCGGCATCCCGGGCAGGCCCCGGACCTGCTTCGGCTCGGCGGGCTTGACGGGTGCCTTGGTCGCGAGGGCCTTGTTCTCGCGGCCCCCGCGCTCGGTGCCGCAGCCCGCGAGGGCGGTGAGGACGGCCGCGCTCGCGAGCAGGGCGGCGGCGCGCGTGGCCAGAGTCAGGTGTCGCATCAGGTGAGCAGCTCCGTGGTCGTGACGGCGCGCAGGCCGCGGCGGTGGAGGTCGTCCAGGACGGCGGGGAGCGCGGCGACCGTGTCCGCGTACCCGAAGTGCAGGCTCACCACGGAGCCCGCACGGACCTCGGCGGCGACCTTGCGGGTGACGGCCGGGGCGCCGGGCGAGGTGAAGTCGAGGGAGTCGACGTCGTAGGAGAGGACGTGCGGGTAGCCCGCGCGCCGGGCCAGGCGGGCGACGAGCGGTGTCGCCCGCTCTGCCCGCGAGGGGCGGAACCAGCTGCCGATGCCGCCGGTGAGGCGGCGCAGGCGGTCCGCGCAGCCGGTGATCTCGGCGTAGGCCTCGGCTTCGGGGAGGCTGTTGATGGTGCGGTGGCGCAGGGTGTGGTTGCCCAGGTCGTGGCCGCCGTCCAGGACGCGCCGGGCCAGGGCGGGGTGCTCGTCGAGCCAGGTGCCGACGGCGAGGACGGTGACGCGGGCGCCCGCCCGCTCGGCCTCGCCGAGCAGCGCGCGGGCGGTGGCCGGGTCGCCCTGGCCGTGGAAGGTGAGCGCGACCTCGCGCCGCCCGCGCGGGCTGTGCGCGATCTGCACGGGCAGGCCGGGGAAGGCGCGGGGGCCCGGCGCCGGCCCCCGGTGCGGCGTGCGCGCGGGGCGCGGCTCACGGCCTCCCGCCGTGGCGCAGCCAGCGAGGGGGGTGAGGGCGAGCCCAGTGCCGATGCGCAGCGCGCCGCGCCGGTCGGTCGAAGTCACGCGACCCATTTATAGGGCGGCGGCCCCCGAAAGCCGCTGATTGACATGAGGAGCGGTCCAGACCAAGAGATTCCGCTTAGGCTCGCGATGGCCCCTCACAGGCGGTGTTTAGCCATCGTTTACAAGGTGAGTGCTCTATCTCACCAAGGATTCACCTCTAAACTGTCATGCTATGTCCATGAATGACCGAATGGGGACTTTTGGATCGGAGGCCCCCGTCTGCCATAGTCGACGAAGCGACCCTCTTTGACCCGAGCTACGTCGCCTTACGGGCTGCGGACCACACCCACACCGGTCCCGGCCCCGCTCGAAGGCCCCCGACAGCGCCGCCACCCACGGCCCCGGGGGCTTTCGCGCACCCGGACGGGCGCGGGCGCTAGCGGTCGGTGATGCGCATCTCGAACCACGTCGTCTTGCCGCGCGGCAGCAGGTCCACGCCCCAGCGGTCGGCGAGCTTGTCGACGAGGAACAGACCGCGGCCACTGATGTCGAGTTCATGGACGGGCATCAGACACGGCAGGCCGCGCGAGGGGTCGCGGACCTCGACCCGGATCCAGCCGCGCCGCCGGTGCGTGCGCAGACCGAAGACGCGGGCACCGGTGTGCCGCACGGCGTTGCCGACGAGCTCCGACACGAGGAGCACGACGTCCTCGGTGAGCTTGGGCGACAGGCCCCAGTGGCGCAGGACGACGACCTGGGCGAGGCGGCGGGCGATGGCGGCGGACTCGGGGCGGGACGGGAGCTGGACCTCGGCGTCGGTGGGGTTGCCGAACAACTCCAGTGCCTTCAGGGCGTGTTCGTCCTCCACCGCCGGAGACCACCGCGCCGCGGTGGCGCCCGCGCGCCGCCGCGACTGTTCAAAGCCCTCCTGCCCCGCCATGCCCCCCATCATGGCCGCCCCCGGGCCCCATTGGGGCCGTTCCGGCGGAATGAGCCCCCCGGAAGCTTCCGTTCCAGGGGGCGGGCACGTCATATGCCATGGGCAGTTAGAGGTTCGGTACAGCCACCCTGACCTGCGATGACCGCTTGCTCACCGGAGATCGCAGAGCGTCTTGAAGAGGGCAGGCTTAAGGCTCTCTTAAGCCTGCGACAATCCGCCCCTTCGGGGGAAACTTTGGCTGACGGGACCTCAACTGGCCGGTTCTCAGAGGAACTTAGCCTTACCTGGCCCGTCCTCCACGAAGCTGCGCATGCCGCGCTCGCGGTCCTCGGTCGCGAAGAGTCCCGCGAACCAGGTGCGCTCCACGGCGAGCCCGGTGTCGATGCCCGCCTCCAGGCCCTGGTCGACCGCCTCCTTCGCGGCGCGCAGCGCGAGCGCCGGGCCGCGGGCGAGCCGCGCCGCCCACGCGTGGGCCTCGGCGTACACGTCGGCGGCGGGCACCACGCGGTCCACCAGGCCGATGGCGAGGGCCTCGTCGGCCTTGACCTGGCGGCCGGTGAAGATGAGGTCCTTGGCCTTGGACGGGCCGATCAGACGCGGCAGGCGCTGGGTGCCGCCGGCGCCCGGGATCAGGCCGAGCAGGATCTCCGGCTGGCCGAGCTTGGCGTTGTCGCCCGCGATGCGGAAGTCCGCGCAGAGCGCGAGCTCGCAGCCGCCGCCGAGGGCGTAGCCGGTGACGGCGGCGACGACGGGCTTGGGGATGCGGGCGATCGCGGTGAAGGCGTCCTGAAGGGCCCGGGAGCGCAGCACCATGGCCCGGTGGTCCATGTTCTGCATCTCCTTGATGTCCGCGCCCGCCGCGAACACCTTCTCACCGCCGTAGATCACGACGGCCCGCACGTCGTCGCGGTCGGTGGCCTCCGCCGCGAGGTCCTTCAGGCGGTCCTGGAGCTCGATGTCCAGGGCGTTCATGGGCGGGCGGTCGAGGCGGATCGTGCCGACGCCCTCGGCGACTTCGAGATGCACAGATGTCATGACGGGCACGTTAGCGGCCGTTAGCGCAGAAGGGCCCGGTGCACTTGGTCACACTGTGCGCCGGGCCCGTCAAGGAGTACGCGGGGCGTTACGCCTTCCACTCGTCCCAGGACATGTTCCAGCCGTTGTAGCCGTTGTCCGGGGCGATGACCTTGTCGTTGGAGTTCTTGACGACCACCACGTCGCCGACCATCGAGCGGTCGAAGAACCAGGCCGCGGAGACGTTCTTGTCGTAGCCGCCGCGCACGTCGCGCAGGCCGATGCAGCCGTGCGAGGCGTTGTAGTTGCCGAAGGCGCCGCCGCCCCAGTAGTTGCCGTGGATGAAGGTGCCGGAGGTGGACAGGCGCTGGGCGTGCGGCACGTCCTTGATGTCGTACTCGCCGCCGTAGCCGACGGTCTCGCCGTTCATGCGGGTGACCTTGAGGCGCTCGCTGATGACCATCTGGCCGTTCCACGTCTCGTACCCGGGCTTGCCCGTGGTGACGGGGATCTTCTTGATGACCTTGCCGTCGCGCTTGACGGTCATCTGCTTGGTCTTGACGTCGACGACGGAGACCTGGCTGCGGCCGATCTCGAAGCGGAGCGTCTTGGCCTGCTTGCCGTAGACGCCCGGGCGGCCCTCGACCCCGTCCAGGTTCATCCGGACGGTGACCTTGGTGCCCGGCTTCCAGTACTTCTCGGGGCGGAAGTCCAGGCGGTCGTTGCCGAACCAGTGGCCCTCGACCGGCACCGAGGGCTCGGTCTTGATGTCGATCGCCTTCTCGACGGCGTCCGGCGCGGTGATGCCCCGCGTGAAGCGCACCGAGAACGGCATGCCGACGCCGACCTTCGTGCCGTCCTCCGGCGTGAACTGGCCGACGAAGGTGTTCTTCGGCACGAGCGTCGTGAACGACGAGTCCTTGGCCGCGACGCGGCCGTCGGAGTCCTTGGCGATCGCGTGGACCTTGTACTTGGTGCCGGAGGCGAGGTGCCGCTCGGGGGACCATTTCGCGCCATCCGCGACGATCTTCCCGGGCACCGGCTTGCCCTTGGGGTCCTTGACCGTGACCTCCGTCAGCTTGCCCTTGGCGGCCGATATCCGCAGCGCCCCGTCGGTCGCCACGGCGTTCGCGCCGTTCTTGGGCGCGATGGTCACGACGGCCCGGGACGGCTTGTCCGAGCCCGCCTTGTCCCCGCCCCCGCCCCCGTCCCCCGAGTCGGAGCCGCCCCCGCACGCGGCCACGAGCAGCAGCGTCGCCCCCGACGCCACCGCGGTCAGTCCCCTGGCGCCCCGCCGCCCCGCGCGCTTTCGCGCATGGGCCGACGCCCCCGATATCGGTCGCCCGTTCACGATGCTTCTCCCCTCGCACGGCCCCGACAGGCCCGCACTCATCCGTCGCCGCGCGACCGGGAAAGACCCTCCGTCTCGCGCACTGCGCCAGATAACCACACGGCCCGCACCGATGACTCCCCGCCAAATGTCACCGTTCCGTTCCAACTACGACCTTCGTGCGGGCCGGGGGTGGCATCAGCGGCTCGAGCGCTCCTTCTTGTCCCCCTTGGTGGAGTTATGTGCCTGCCCTGACTTCTTCCCGGACCGCCACTCCTCCCAATCCATGTTCCAGCCTCCGAGGCCGTTGTCAGGAGCCACTTTCTTGTCATGGCTGTTGACGACCTCGACGACGTCACCGATGAGGCTGCGGTCGAAGAACCAGCCCGCCGGGGTCTTGGAACTGCCGCCCTTCACATCGCGCAGGCCCACGCAGCCGTGGCTGACGTTGCTGTTGCCCGGCGCGTTCGGCGCCCAGTAGTTGCCGTGCAGGAAGGTCCCCGAGGTGGTCAGGCGCATGGCGTGCGGCACGTCCGGGATGTCGTACTCCCCGCCGAAGCCGACCGTGCGGCTGTTCATGCGGGTCACCTCCAGCATCTCGGTGATCACCATCTTGCCGTTGTACGTCGTCGTCTTCGGGGCGCCCGCGGTGATCGGGACGGTGGTGACCGGCTCCCCGTCGCGGCGCACCCGCATGGTGTGCGCGGCGGCGTCGACGAGGCTGACCTGACTGCGGCCGACGGTGAAGGAGAAGGACTTCTCCTGGAGGCCGTAGACGCCGGGCGCGGCCTCGACGTCGCGCAGCCGCAGGCCCACGGTGACCTTGGTGCCGGGCTTCCAGTAGCGCTCGGGGCGGAAGTCGACGCGGGTGCTGCCGAACCAGTGCGGGCGGATCTCCACGGCGGGCTCGGCCGTGACGCGGATGGCGCGCTGCACGGCGGCGCGGTCGGTGATCTCGCGGTTGAACTCGAGCGAGACGATCATGCCGGTGCCGACCGTGGCGCGGTGCTCCGGGGTGACGTACCCGATGAAGCGCTCCTCGGGGACGTACGTGGTGAACGTGGTGTGGCGCGCGGAGCGGCGGCCGTGGCCGTCGAGCGCGACGGCGTCCACGGTGTACTTGGCGGCGAGCGCCAGCTTCTCGTCCCCGCCCCGCGCCAGGGGCCGCCAGCTCATGCCGTCGGCGGACATGCGGCCCTTCACCTCGGTCTCCTGGGCGTCCTGGGACCGGACGACGCGCACCGACTCCAGGCGCCCGTCCGGCACCTCCACCCTCAGGTGCTTCTCGGGACGCACGCCCTTCTTCCCGTCGCCGGGCGTGACCCGGATCGCGTCGGCGGGCGAGCGGGGGCGGCCGAGCACCCCGTCGAGCGCCGTACCGGAGCAGCCCGATGCCGCGAGTACCAGTGCCGTCCATGCCACCGCGAGCCTCAGCGCGGTCCGTGCGCGCCGAGCGCGCCTCGTTGCCTGTCTCACGTCGGGCCCAACGAGGCTGCCCCGCCCCGGGAAACGTGAGTGCGACGCGCCCGCTGGGCAGAACAGGGGGAAGGACGTCGGGCGGGGAGCCGCGGCCGGGACGCCGCATGCCCCGGCCGCACGCCGACGGGGCCGAGCCGCGGGAGGCTGACAGGTGTCGAGTGCACCCGAGCAGGGGGCAGTCAAGGGGGCGCGTGCCGTGGACCGGGTCAGGCCCGGCGGCGCGGCGGCCGAGCGCAACGGCGGGCGCGGCGGCAAGGTCCGCCCCGCCCCCGCGCGCCCGGTGTGGCCGGGGGCGCCGACGCCGCTCGGCGCCCGCTTCCGGGTGGGCCCGGACGGGGTGGCGGGCACGAACTTCGCGCTGTGGGCGGGCGGCGCCGAGGCCGTGGACCTGTGCCTGTTCGACGCGGACGGCACGGAGACGCGCTGCCCGCTCACCGAGCTGACGCACGAGATCTGGCACGGCTTCGTGCCCGGCGCGCTCCCCGGGCAGCGGTACGGCTACCGCGTGCACGGCCGCTGGGACCCCTGGACCGGCGCCCGCTTCAACCCGGCGAAGCTGCTTCTGGACCCGTACGCGCGCGCGGTCGACGCGGGCCCCGGGCAGGACTACGGATCGCTGCCGCCGGAGGTGTACGGCCACGTGCGGGACTGGCCGCAGCAGCACGTGGCGGACACCGTGCGCGACGACCGGGACTCGGCGCCCTTCGTGCCGAAGGGCGTCGTCGTGCACGACGACGCGGCGGACGACGAGTGGGCCGACGACCGCCGCCCCAAGACCCCGTGGGCCGACTCCGTCATCTACGAACTGCACGTGCGCGGCTTCACCATGCGCCACCCGGACGTGCCCGAGCCGCTGCGCGGCACGTACGCGGGGCTCGCGCACCCGGCGGCCGTAGACCACCTCGTACGCCTCGGGGTGACGGCGGTCGAGCTGCTCCCGGTGCACCAGTTCGCGCACGAGGACCATCTCCTGCGGCGGGGCCTGCGCAACTACTGGGGGTACAACTCGATCGGCTACTTCGCGCCGCACGCGGCGTATGCGGCCTCCGGCACCACCGGGCAGCAGGTCGGGGAGTTCCGGCGGATGGTGCGGGCGCTGCACGAGGCCGGGATCGAGGTGATCCTCGACGTCGTCTACAACCACACGGCGGAGGCCGGGGAGATGGGGCCGACGCTCTCCTTGAAGGGCGTCGACAACCACGCCTACTACCACCTCCAGCAGGACGCCCGGCGGTACGCCGACTACACGGGCTGCGGCAACACCCTGCACGTGGTGCGCCCGCAGGTGCTGCGGCTCATCACGGACTCGCTGCGCTACTGGGTGAGCGAGATGGGCGTGGACGGCTTCCGCTTCGACCTGGCGGCGGCCCTCGCGCGCTCCTTCCACGACGTCGACATGCTCTCGCCGTTCCTCGCGGTGATCGCGCAGGACCCGGTGCTCCGGCGCGTGAAGCTGATCGCCGAGCCGTGGGACGTGGGCTCGGGCGGCTACCAGGTGGGGGCGTTCCCGCCGCTGTGGACCGAGTGGAACGACCGCTACCGGGACGCGGTGCGGGACTTCTGGCGGGGCGCCCTGCCGGACGTGCGGGACCTGGGCTACCGCCTGTCCGGGTCGAGCGACCTGTACGCGTGGGGCGGGCGGCGCCCGTACGCGTCGGTGAACTTCGTGACCGCCCACGACGGCTTCACGCTCCGGGACCTGGTGAGCTACGAGCGCAAGCACAACGAGGCCAACGGCGAGGGCAACCGGGACGGCGCCGACGACAACCGCGCGTGGAACTGCGGCGCCGAGGGCGAGACCGACGACCCCGAGGTGAACGCGCTGCGCAGGCGCCAGCTGCGCAACCTGCTGACCACGCTGCTGCTCTCCACCGGAGTGCCGATGCTGGTCGCGGGCGACGAGATGGGCCGCACGCAGGGCGGCAACAACAACGCGTACTGCCAGGACAACGAGATCAGCTGGGTGGACTGGGAGCTGCGCGACGACCCCGGCTGGGGCGGTCTGCTCGCGCTCGCCCGGCGGCTGATCGCGCTGCGCCACCGGCACCCGGTGCTGAGGCGCCGCGCCTTCTTCTCCGGGCGCGCCCACTCGGCGGACGGCCTGCGGGACCTGGCGTGGTTCACGGCCCGCGGCACGGAGATGACGGAGGCCGACTGGTACGCGCCCGCCGCGACGCTCGGCATGTATCTGTCGGGGCGCGACATACCGGGCCGGGACGCGCGCGGCGCGCAGGTGACCGACGACAGCTTCCTTGCGGTCCTGCACGGCGCCGACCGGGCGGTGGGCTTCACGCTGCCGGGGCCGCCGTGGGCCGACGCGTACGAGGTGGTGGTGGACACCGCGCGCGAGGAGCAGCGGGAGGCTCCGGGGACGCTGCTCGCCGCGGGGGCGGAGGTGACCGTGGAGGCCCGGTCGGCGCTGCTGCTCAGGGCGGTGCCCGCGCCCGGGGCGCCGGGGTCTCCCGGGAGCGACGCGCCGTGAGGGGAATTCAGGTCCGTACCAAGGTATTGCCCCGGCCCCGGAGGCCGACGAAGCTCACCGCATGGACCTGGAGTTGCGGCACCTGAAGACGATCCGGGCGATCGCCGACGCGGGCAGCCTGACGAAGGCAGCCACCGCGCTCGGCCTCGCCCAGCCCGCGCTCAGCGCCCAGCTGAAACGGATCGAACGGGCCCTGGGGGGCGAGCTGTTCGAGCGCGGCAGGTCCGGGGTGCGGCCCACTCCCCTCGGTGAGTTCGTGCTCGCCCGCGCCCGGATCGTGCTGCCCGCCGTCAGCGAACTCCAGGAGGAGGCCGAGCGGTTCACGCGCGGCTGGCAGGACCGGCGCGGCTTCCGGCTCGGCGGCACCCACGGGCCACTGCTCGGCGGCCTGGTCGACCGGCTCGCCGCCGCGCACCCCGAGCAGTCCGTGTCCACGTACACCTCCTGGTCGGAGCGGGAGGTCGCGGCGCAGGTCGCCGACGGGCGGCTCGACTTCGCGCTCGTCGGCACGTGCGGGGCCGCCGCGCCGCCGGAGCGCGAGCGGCTCGTGTGGCGCGAGGTGGCGCGGGACCCGGTGTTCGTCATGCTCGCCACGGAGCACCGGCTCGCCGGGGAGCCGCAGATCGAGCTCGGGGACCTCGCGGACGAGGCCTGGGCGGACGTGCCGGGCGACGGGTGCTTCGGGGACTGCTTCACCGCCGCGTGCGCGCGGGCGGGGTTCACGCCGTCGTCCGTGTACGAGACCGACACCGCGTCGTGCGTGCATCTGGTGCAGGTGGGGCGGGCGGTGGGGCTGTGCCGCGCGACGTTTCCGCCGACGGGCGGCATCGTGACCCGGCCCCTCGCGGGCACGCCCCTGTACTGGCGGCATCTGCTGGGGTGGCACCCCGAGACGTACGCGCACGACACCGCGGCGGAGGTGTTCGCGCACGCGCGGGCCGCGCACGCGGAGGCGGCCGCCCGCAGCGAGAGCTACTCGGCGTGGCTGGCGTCGCCCGGGGCCGACGTGGGCTAGGCCGCCGGGCCGGCGGGGATGAACAGCCGGTGGCGGGGGCCATAACACGGGACCAGGGGGGTAACTGGCATCTACTGAGCGGCTGTTGAGACTTCTACGGTATGGGCGACCGGAGAGAGGGCGGATCCCACTTCCCCGCTCTACGGGTCCCCCCCTCCCCGATGACACACCGAGGAGACCCCCATGCAGTTCAGAGATGCCTCCCCCTTCCTCAGGAAATGTACCGACCGCCGCGGCCTGGCCGCGGCCGGCGCCGCCTTCGTGGCCGCCGGCGCCCTCGTCTTCGCCTCGATCCCCGGCTCCGCCCACGCCGACTCCCCGTCCCCCGCCGACACCGCCTCCGTGGCCAGGACGTCGCCCGCGGTGCTCAAGGCCATGCAGCGCGACCTCGGCCTCACCCCCACGCAGGCCGAGGCGCGTCTCGTCAACGAGGCCGAGGCGGGCGCGGTCGCGGGCGCGCTGCGCAACGCCCTCGGCCGTGACTTCGCGGGCGCCTGGGTCCAGGGCGCCACCTCGGGCACGCTCACGGTGGCGACCACCGACCGCGCGGACGTCCCCGCCATCACGGCCAAGGGCGCGAAGGCCCGGGTCGTCGACCACGCCCTCGCCCGGCTCGACGCGGCGAAGGCCGCGCTCGACCGGGCCGCGAAGAGGACGAAGACGCTGGACGCCCCGGTCTGGTACGTCGACGTCAAGGCCAACGCGGTCGTCGTGGCCGCCGTGCGGGCCACCGCCGCCCACCGGCTCGTGGCCGCCGCGGGCGTGGACCGCGACCTGGTGCGCGTGGTGCGGACCCAGGACCGGCCGCGGCCGCTGTACGACCTCGTCGGCGGCGACGCGTACTACATGGGCGGCCGCTGCTCGGTCGGGTTCCCGATCACGCAGGGGTCCACGCAGGGCTTCGCCACGGCGGGCCACTGCGGCCGCGCGGGCACGGCCACGCAGGGTTACAACCGGGTCGCGCAGGGCACCTTCCGCGGCTCGATCTTCCCGGGCCGCGACATGGCGTGGGTGGCCGCGAACTCGCAGTGGACGTCGACCCCGTACGTCAAGGGCCAGGGCGGCACGCGCGTGGGTGTCGCGGGCTCGACGCAGTCGCCGGTGGGTGCCTCCATCTGCCGCTCCGGGTCGACCACCGGATGGCACTGCGGCACGATCTCGCAGCACAACACCAGCGTCACCTACCCCGAGGGCACCATCAACGGCGTGACCCGGACGACGGTGTGCGCCGAGCCCGGCGACTCCGGCGGCTCGTACATCTCCGGCAGCCAGGCGCAGGGCGTCACCTCGGGCGGCTCGGGCAACTGCAGCTCCGGCGGCACGACGTTCTACCAGCCGATCAATCCGCTCCTTCAGCAGTTCCAGCTGACGCTGAAGACCACGGGCGGCGAGGACCCGGGGCCAGGACCCGGCCCCGGCGACCCGAGCGGCACCTGGGCGGCGGGCTCCGTCTACGCGGCCGGTGACACGGTCACGTACGGCGGCGAGACCTTCCGCTGCCTCCAGCCGCACCAGGCACAGGAGGGCTGGGAGCCCCCGAACACCCCCGCGTTGTGGGAGCGCGGGTAAGGACCCAGGGCTGAGCGGGCCGCGCCCCGGGGGGTGCGCGGTCCGCGAGGACCGGATTCCGGTCTCGGCCGGCCCACTGCGCCACGGAGGGCCGGCCGAGGATGCCGCGGCGTACCCCTCCGATACGACCGCGGCCCGGTCCTGACGTCCGACTCGCCGTGCGCATGGGCGAGATGGGTCTTGACCGAGGCGTCGACAGTGGCCGGTCCGCCGGCGGCGCCACGGTGGGGCGTGCCCCCGGCGACGAGTGCGAGCCCTTCCCGTCCGCGGGAGCTCAGCATCTCGTCGCCGGGGGCACGTACACGTCGGCGGACCCGCGTTCCCGCAGCTCGAAGGGGTGGGGACCAAGGTCCTAGGACCAGCGGAGGACGGCGTACGGGACGAAACCCAGTGGGCGCTGTCAGTGGTGAAACGTAGGCTCACCCCTGATGTCCACCACACTCGAATCCGCCGGAGGCGGCCGGTCGGCCGTCCGGACGCTCACGCGCCTGTGGCCGTACGTCCGCCCTGTCCGAAAGCGCCTGTTCTGGGCCGCTCTTGTCGCCGTCGTGGCCTCCTGTATGAGCCTGGTCTTCCCGCTCGTCCTGAAGTGGATGGTGGACGGGCCGGTGGCCGACGGGGACACCGCGGGGGTCTGGCTCGGAGCGCTGCTCCTGCTCGGCCTCGGCGTCGCGGAGGCGCTGCTCTTCGGCTTCCGGCGGTGGCTGGTGGCGCGGCCGCTCGCGGGGGTCGAGGCGTCGATGCGGGCGGACCTGTTCCAGCACCTCCAGCGGCTGCCGGTGGCCTTCCACGACCGCTGGGCCTCGGGCCAGCTGCTCTCGCGCGGCACGACGGACCTGATGCTGATCCGCCTTTTCCTCGCCTTCCCCCTGACCTTCATGGTGGTGAACGGCGCGACGATCCTGGTCGGTGTGGCCCTCCTCCTCGCCCAGGACTGGACGCTCGGCCTGGTGCTGCTCGCGCCGGTGGTGCCGCTGGTGGTCGTCGTGTCGTACTTCGAGGCCCGGTTCGCCGACGTGGCGCGCCGCGCGCAGGACCAGGTGGGCGATCTGACCACGGTCGTCGAGGAGAGCGTCCTCGGCATCCGCATCATCAAGGGCTTCGGGCGCCACCGCAGCCAGGCACGGGCGTTCCGCGACCTGTCGCGGACCCTGCGCGGCACGGAGCTGGCCAAGGCCCGGCTGCTCGCCGCGATCTGGGGCGTCATCACGACGCTGCCGGAGCTGGCCATCGGGGCGGCGCTCGTGCTCGGCTCCGTGCAGGTCGCCGACGGCGACCTGTCGGCGGGCACCCTGGTGGCATTCCTGTCCACGGCGCTCGCGCTGCGCTGGCCGGTGGAGTCGATGGGCTTCCTGCTCGCGATGAGCCAGGAGGCGGCGACGGCCACGGAGCGGTACTTCGAAGTGCTCGACGCGGAGCCGGAGTCCGACGCGGAAGCCGTCGCCGGGAGCGCGCCGCAGGCCGCCGACGGGATGCGCTTCGAAGGGGTCTCCTTCCGCTATCCGGACGCGGACGAGGAGACGCCGCCGGTCCTGTCCCACATCGATCTGCACGTCCGTACGGGCGAGACGATGGCCCTGGTGGGCGCCACCGGCAGCGGCAAGACCACGCTCACCGCCCTCGTGCCCCGGCTGCACGACGTCAGCGGCGGCCGCATCACGCTCGACGGCGAGGACATCGCCGCCCTGCCCCGGCAGCGGGTGCGGGAGCTGGTGTCGGTGGCCTTCGAGGAGCCCACCCTGTTCTCGGCGTCCGTCGGCGAGAACGTCCTCATGGGGGCCGGTCCCGACGCCGGGGAGCGCGAGCTCGGCCACGCCCTGTCCGTCGCGCAGGCCGACTTCGTGCACGAGCTTCCGCAGGGCGCGCGGACCCAGGTCGGTGAGCAGGGCCTGAGCCTGTCCGGCGGCCAGCGGCAGCGGCTGGCCCTGGCCCGCGCGGTCGTGGGGCGGCCGAGGTTCCTGGTCCTCGACGACCCGCTGTCGGCGCTCGACGTGCACACCGAGGCGCTGGTCGAGGCGGCGCTGCGGCGCGTTCTGAAGGACACCACCGCCCTGGTGGTGGCCCACCGCCCGTCGACGGTGCTGCTCGCGGACCGCGTCGCCCTGCTCTCCGGCGGCCGCGTCGCCGCCGTGGGCACCCATCAGGAACTGCTGCGGGACAACGCCGAGTACGCGTGGCTGATGTCGGGGGGATCCCAGTGAGTACGCAAGGCCTCGACGACTTCGACCAGGACACGCTGCCCACGGCGCCCGGCGCGACCCGGCGGCTGCTGCGGTCGCTGCTCGCGCCGCGGCGCGGCCGGGTCGCGCTGGCCGCCGTGCTGCTGCTCCTGCAGCAGGCCGCCGTCCAGACGGGCCCGCTGCTGGTGGCGTACGCCATCGACTCGGCCGTGCCCGCCGTGCGCAAGGACGACTACGGCCCGCTGATCGCCGTCGGCGTCGGCTACGGCCTCTCCGCGGCGCTCTCCGGCGCGCTCCAGTACGCCTTCATCCTGGCCTCGGCGCGGGTGAACCAGGACGTGCTGCTCGATCTGCGCGGGCGGATCTTCCGGCACGCGCAGGCGCTCAGCGTGGACTTCCACGAGCGGTACACCTCCGGGCGGCTGATCTCCCGGTCCACGACGGACGTCGAGTCGCTGCGCGAGCTGCTCAGCGAGGGCCTCCAGGAACTGCTCACGGTCATCCTGTCCTTCGTCTACATCGCGGCGCTGCTGCTCTGGCTCGACCTCGGCCTCGGCGCGGTCGCGGTGGCCTCGTTCGTGCCGCTGTACCTGCTGATCCGGCTCTTCCAGCGCCGCGCGGCCAAGGTGTACCGGGTCCGCTCCACGGCGATCGCCGCCGTGATCGTGAAGTTCACGGAGACGATGAACGGCATCCGGCCGGTGCGGGCCTTCCGGCGCGAGCGGGCCAACGACGAACGGTTCGCCGCCCTGAACCGCGAGCACGAGCGCGTGAACGGCGACGCGCTCCTGGAGATGGCCCGGTACGTGGTGGGCTCGCGGCTCGTGGCCAACACCTCGGTGGCCGGAATCGTCCTGTGGGGCGCCTACCGCGTCGCCGAGGGCACCCTCGCCCTCGGTGTCCTGGCGGCGGCCGTGCTGTATCTGCGGCGCCTCTACGACCCGATCGACCGGCTCGGGATGTTCCTCAACTCCTACCAGTCCGCGGCGGCGTCCCTGGAGAAGATCGCGGGGCTGCTCGCGCAGACGCCGACCGTGCCGGAGCCGGAGCAGTCGGCCGCGCGCCCGCTGCCCGACCTGGCCGGTGAACACCCGGGCCGCACGGTCGTGTTCGACGGCGTGCGGTTCGCGTACCGGACGGGCGGCGAGGTCCTGCCGCGCTTCGACCTCACGCTGCCCGCCGGGCAGACCGTCGCCGTCGTCGGCTCCACGGGCGCGGGCAAGTCGACGCTCGCCAAGCTCCTGGCCCGGTTCTACGACCCCACCGAGGGCCAGGTCCTGCTCGACGGCGTGGACCTGCGCGAGCTGGCGACGGCCGACCTCAGACGCGGCGTCGTAATGGTCACGCAGGAGGCGTTCCTGTTCTCCGGCACGGTCGCGGAGAACATCGCGATCGGCCGCCCGGAAGCCACCCGTGAGGAGATCGAACGCGCCGCGAAGGCGATCGGCGCCCACGACTTCATCGCGGCCCTGCCCGACGGCTACGACACGGACGTGCGCAAGCGGGGCGGCCGCATCTCGGCCGGGCAGCGCCAGCTCGTGGCGTTCGCCCGCGCGCTGCTCGCGGACCCGGCCGTGCTGATCCTCGACGAGGCCACCAGCTCCCTGGACATCCCCGGGGAGCGGGCCGTGCAGCGGGCGATGGACACGGTCCTGCGCGGTCGCACGGCGGTCGTGATCGCCCACCGCCTGTCCACGGTGGAGATCGCCGACCGCGTCCTGGTCATGGAGCACGGCCGCGTCGTCGAGGACGGCACCCCCGCCGAACTGATCGCGTCCACGGGCCCCTTCGCCCAACTCCACAAGGCCTGGCGAGAGAGCGTGGTGAGCTGAAGCGCCCCGAAGGGGCGGGGGGGCCGCGCCGATGTGCGGCTCCGCCGCGTGGGCGCGCCCCCGAAGGGGCGCGGGGAACTGCGCGCCCAGCCACGAACGACCCGCAGTTGGCGAGAAGCAGGCGCAGACAGCACAAGAGGGCCCCGCGGCGCAAAGGGCGGCTGACCGCAGCCGCCCTTTGCGCCGCATAACGGACGCCCGAACCCACGCACCGGACGTATTCCAGCCAAAGTACGCCAACTGAATGACATGTACCTGTCTCGAATGGCACTCTTCCCCTCACCAGTCGCACAGGAGCTCACGCACCGGCGGCTCCCGCGCGCGGCGCGTCCCCCCAAGCGGCGCGGCGCGCGCCAGGCACCACGTACTGCCCTGCTCTGCCCGGCCGGTCACCCGCCGCCGGGTCGCCACAGGCCACGCACCCCCGTGGCCGCGCAGAAGGAGTCCGTGTTGAGCACATCCCCCACATCCCGCAGAACCCCCTCCCACCGGCGTGCCACCGCCATCGGCGCGTTCGTCGCCGCCGCCGCCCTGCTCGGCGTGACCGTCCAGGCCACCACCGCGTCGGCCGACCAGGCCGCGGCCGGCACCAAGGCCAACGCCGGTGCCATGCCGCAGCAGCTCTCCCCGTCGCAGCGGGCCGAGCTGATCCGCGCGGCGGACGCCTCGACCGCCGCCACCGCCGAGCGCATCGACCTCGGCGCGAAGGAGAAGCTGGTCGTCCGCGACGTCATCAAGGACCGCGACGGCACCACGCACACCCGCTACGAGCGCACCTACGCCGGACTCCCCGTGCTCGGCGGCGACCTCGTCGTGGCCACCGCCAAGTCGGGCGCGGTCAAGGACGTCATCCGCGCCTCGAAGGCCCGCCTCACGGGCCTCGGCACGAGCGCCGACGTCAAGGCGGCGAGCGCCGAGAAGCAGGCCCTCGGCGTCTCCAAGGCGGACGGCTCCACCAAGCTCAAGGCGTCCCAGAAGCCGCGCAAGGTCATCTGGCTCGGGGACAGCAGGGGCGGCGCCCCGAAGCTCGCCTACGAGACGGTGGTCGGCGGCTTCCAGAAGGACGGCACCCCGAACGAGCTGCACGTGGTGACCGACGCCAGGACCGGCAAGAAGCTCGGCGAGTGGCAGGGCGTCCACGAGGGCACCGGCAACACGCAGTACAGCGGCCAGGTCCAGCTCACCACGCAGCAGTCGGGCTCGCAGTACACGCTCACCGACACCGCGCGCGGCAACCACAAGACGACCAACCTGAACCGCAGCACGTCCGGCAACGGCACCCTGTTCTCGGGCCCGGACGACATCTGGGGCAACGGCCAGGCCTCCAACGCCGAGACCGCGGGCACGGACGCCCACTACGGCGCGGCCCTGACCTGGGACTACTACAAGAACGTGCACGGCCGCAACGGCATCAAGAACGACGGCCGCGGCGCCACCTCACGCGTGCACTACGGCAACAACTACGTCAACGCGTTCTGGCAGGACTCCTGCTTCTGCATGACGTACGGCGACGGCTCGGGCAACTCCAAGCCCCTCACCTCCATCGACGTGGCCGCCCACGAGATGACCCACGGCGTCACCTCCGCGACCGGCAACATGACGTACAGCCGCGAGCCCGGCGGCCTGAACGAGGCGACCAGCGACATCTTCGCCGCCGCCGTCGAGTTCAACGCCAAGAACGCCTCGGACGTCGGCGACTACCTGGTCGGCGAGAAGATCGACATCCGCGGCAACGGCACCCCGCTGCGCTACATGGACAAGCCCTCCAAGGACGGCTCGTCGCTGGACAACTGGCGCAGCACCGCCGGGAACGTGGACGTCCACTACTCCTCCGGCATCGCCAACCACTTCTTCTACCTGCTGAGCGAAGGCAGTGGAAAGAAGGTCATCAACGGCGTTTCGTACGACTCGCCGACGTATGACAACAAGCCTGTGACCGGAATCGGCATCGACAAGGCCGCCAAGATCTGGTTCAGGGCACTCACCACGAAGTTCACCACGACCACCAACTACGCGGCGGCGCGCACCGGCACGCTGGCCGCCGCCGGCGAGCTCTACGGCACGTCGAGCGCCGAGTACACCGCGGTCGCCAACGCCTGGGCGGCCGTCAACGTCGGCGCACGCCCCTAGCCGACGCGGTCGGCGCCGCTCCGGGGAGCCCGGAACCACCAACCCTCCGGGGCGGCGCCGCAGTTCACCGCGTGAGCGCATCCGGCGGTCCGTTCACGCGGTGTTCGCATGACGGACCTTGACCATCGGCCAACGGACGCAATCTGGCCAACATTCGGTCAAGGTCCTGACATGTACCTGGCTCAAATGGCACGCTGCTCACGCACGGCACACCAGTTCATCCGCACAGCACCAGTTCGGCCCGGGTGGTCCCCCATGCCATCCGGGCCTTCACACAAGGAGCATGCGTGACCCCCCACATATCGAAGCGTTCCACTCTGGCCATCGCCACCGCCGTCGCCGCCGGAGCGCTGCTCACCGCCGGAATGACCACCGGCGCCTCCGCACAGCCCGACACCGCCAGAGCCGCCGCCCCGGCCCCCGCCGCCGCGCCCGCCACGCTCTCCGCCACCGCCCGCGCCGACCTGCTGCAGGGCGCCGAGGAGAAGGCCGCGGCCACCGCCGACCGCATCGGCCTCGGGGCGAAGGAGAAGCTGGTCGTCCGCGACGTCGTCAAGGACCGCGACGGCACCACGCACACCCGCTACGAGCGCACCTACGCCGGACTGCCCGTCCTCGGCGGCGACCTCGTCGTCCACACCGCGAAGGACGGCTCGGTCAAGGGCGTCAGCAAGGCGACCAAGGCCACCATCAAGGTCGCCTCGACCGACGCGAAGCTGGCCCCGAAGTCCGTGGCCGCCTCCGCCAAGTCGACGGCCGCCAAGACCGGCGACACCGCGAAGGCCGACCCGCGCGCGCCGCGCAAGGTCGTCTGGGCCGCCGAGGGCACGCCCACGCTCGCCTACGAGACGGTCGTCACCGGCGTCCAGAAGGACGGCACGCCCAGCGAGCTGCACGTCATCACCGACGCGGCCACCGGCAAGAAGCTGTACCAGTACCAGGCCATCGAGACCGGCACCGGCAACAGCCAGTACAGCGGCAAGGTCACGGTCGGCTCCGTCAAGAGCGGCAGCACCTTCCAGCTGACCGACTCCGGGCGCGGCAACCACAAGACGTACGACCTCAACCACGGCTCCAGCGGCGGCAAGCTCTACACCGACGCCGACGACGTCTGGGGCACCGGCAAGCCCTCCAACACCCAGACCGCCGCCGTCGACGCCGCCTACGGCGCGGGCCTCACCTGGGACTACTACAAGTCCGTGCACGGCCGCAGCGGCATCAAGGGCGACGGCAAGGGTGCCACGTCCCGCGTGCACTACGGCAACGCCTACGTCAACGCGTTCTGGCAGGACTCCTGCTTCTGCATGACGTACGGCGACGGCGAGGGCAACGCCAAGCCCCTCACCTCCATCGACGTGGCCGCCCACGAGATGACCCACGGCGTCACCTCGGCCACCGGCAACATGGAGTACAGCGGCGAGTCCGGCGGCCTGAACGAGGCCACCAGCGACATCTTCGCCGCCGCCGTCGAGTTCAAGGCCAACAACAGCCTGGACAAGGGCGACTACCTCGTCGGCGAGAAGATCGACATCAACGGCGACGGCACCCCGCTGCGCTACATGGACAAGCCCTCCAAGGACGGCTCGTCGCTCGACTACTGGAGCAGCAACGCCGGCAACGTCGACGTCCACTACTCCTCCGGCATCGCCAACCACTTCTTCTACCTGCTGAGCGAGGGCAGCGGCCAGAAGACGATCAACGGCGTGTCGTACGACAGCCCGACCAAGGACGGCTCCAAGGTCACCGGCATCGGGCGCGACAAGGCCGAGAAGATCTGGTTCAAGGCCCTGTCGACGTACTTCACCTCGACCACGGACTACGCGCAGGCGCGCAAGGACACCGTGAAGGCCGCGAGCGACCTGTACGGCGCCACCTCCGCCGAGGCGAAGGCAGTTGCCGCCGCCTGGACCGGCGTGAACGTCAAGTAACCCGTTGAGCCGGGCGGCATCCGGGGAGACCCCCTGGATGCCGCCCGCACCATTTTCGCGCTAGCGCATCAAGACGCCCGCCGCCTCCCCCGTCACCTCCGAAGGGACGGCCACCAGGCCGAGTTCCGCGCCGTTCGCCAGGAGGCGGTGGGACGGCAGGATGCGGACCGTGTAGCCGAAGGGGCCGGTGCGGTCCAGGGCCAGGGGGCCCTCGTACAGCAGACGGCCCCCGGCGTCGGGGGCGCCGGTGGGCTTCAGGGGCACCGGGGTGGCGTCGGCGATGTGGTCCTCGGGGTCGACGCGGCCCGCGATGGCCTGCACCTCGACGTCGTCGCAGGACAGCTCGCCGAGCCGGACGCGCACCCGCAGCGCGAGGGTCGCGCCGAGCTCCGCGGTGGCGCCCGCGGCCGTGGCCTCGACGTGGTCGACGGCGACGCCCGGCCAGGCCGCGCGGACCCGGTTCTTCCACGCGGCGAACCCGGTGGCGGCGTCCGCGTCGAGCACGCGGTGGGAGCGCGCGGCGGGCACGTACAGGCGCTCCACGTACTCCCGCACCATGCGCCCGGCGAGGACCTTCGGGCCGAGCCGGGTCAGGGTCCGCCGCACCATCTCGATCCAGCGGTCGGGCAGCCCTTCGGGCCCGTGCTCGTAGAAGCGGGGGGTGACCCGCCGCTCCAGGAGGTCGTAGAGGGCGGCCGCCTCCAGGTCGTCGCGGCGGTGGTCGTCGGTGGCCGCGCCGTCGGCGGTGGGGATCGCCCAGCCGAAGTCGGGCTCGAACCACTCGTCCCACCAGCCGTCCAGGACCGACAGGTTGAGGCAGCCGTTGAGCGCGGCCTTCATGCCGGAGGTGCCGCAGGCCTCCAGGGGGCGCAGCGGGTTGTTCAGCCACACGTCGCAGCCCGCGTACAGCTTCTGCGCCATCGCCATACCGTAGTCGGGCAGAAAGACGACGCGGTGGCGCACCCGCGGGTCGTCGGTGAAGCGCACCAGGTCCTGGATGAGCCGCTTGCCGCCGTCGTCGGCCGGGTGCGCCTTGCCCGCGACGACGATCTGCACGGGCCGCTCGGGGCGCGTGAGCAGTTCCAGGAGCCGGTCCTGGTCGCGCAGCATCAGCGTGAGGCGCTTGTACGAGGGGACGCGCCGGGCGAAGCCGATGGTGAGGACGTCCGGGTCCAGGACCTCGTCGATCCAGCCGAGCTCGGCGGTGGCGGCGCCGCGCTGCCGCCAGGACGCGTGCAGCCGGCGGCGCACCTCGTCCACGAGCTGGGCGCGCAGCTCGCGGCGCAGCTGCCAGATGTCGGCGTCCTGGATGTCGGCGACGGCGTCCCAGCGCTCGGAGCCGCCGACGGACAGGGCGTGGTCGGTGCGGCGCGCGCCGATCTGCCGGGCGCCGAGCCGGAACACCTCGGGAGCCACCCAGGTGGGCGCGTGCACGCCGTTGGTGACGGAGGTGATCGGCACCTCCTCGGGGTCGAACCCGGGCCACAGGCCCTGGAACATCTCCCGGCTGACCTTGCCGTGCAGCGTGGAGACGCCGTTGGCGCCGCGGGCCAGGCGCAGCCCCATCACGGCCATGTTGAACACGTTGGCGTCGCCGCCCGGATAGGTCTCCATGCCCAGGCGCAGTATCAACTCGACGTCGATGCCCGGCAGTTCGGCGTCCGGGCCGAAGTGGTGGGCGACCAGCTCGCGGTCGAAGCGGTCGATCCCGGCGGGCACCGGCGTGTGGGTGGTGAAGACGGTGCCGCCGCGCACGGACTCCAGGGCGCCCTCGAAGGCGAGCCCGCCCTGGACCAGTTCGTGGACGCGCTCCAGGCCGAGGAAGCCCGCGTGGCCCTCGTTGGTGTGGAAGACCTCGGGCGCGGGGTGTCCGGTGAGGCGGCAGTAGGTGCGCACGGCCCGGACGCCGCCGATGCCGAGCAGCATCTCCTGGAGCAGCCGGTGCTCGCTGCCGCCACCGTAGAGCCGGTCGGTGACCTCGCGGGCGCCGGGGTCGTTCTCCTCGACGTCGGAGTCCAGCATCAGCAGCGGCACGCGGCCGATCTGCGCCTGCCAGACGTGGGCGCGCAGGGCCCGGCCGCCGGGCAGCGCGAGGCGCACCAGGGCGGGGGTGCCGTCGGGCTCCCGCAGCAGGGTCAGGGGCAGCTCGTTCGGGTCGAGCAGGGGGTAGTGCTCCTGCTGCCAGCCGTCGCGGGTGAGGGACTGCCGGAAGTAGCCGTGCCGGTAGAGCAGTCCGACGCCGATGAGGGGCACGCCGAGGTCGCTGGCCGCCTTCAGGTGGTCGCCCGCGAGGATGCCGAGGCCTCCGGAGTACTGCGGCAGGGCGGCCGTGACGCCGAACTCCGGCGAGAAGTAGGCGACGGCGGCGGGCAGGTCGGATCCGGGCGGGTCGGGCGGCTCGGCCTGCCGCTCCTGGTACCAGCGGCGGCCGGTGACGTACTCGCGCAGGTCGTCGGCGCTCTCGCCGAGGCGGCGCAGGAAGTCCTCGTCGGCGGCCAGCTCGACGAGGCGGGCCGCGGGCACGGAGCCGAGCAGGCGCACGGGGTCGCCGCCCGAGGCCTCCCACAGGGCCGGGTCGACGTCGCGGAAGAGGTCACGGGTCCCGGTGTGCCAGGACCAGCGCAGGTTGCGGGAGAGTTCGCTGAGCGGGGCGAGGGCGGCGGGCAGGACGGGACGTACGGTGATGCGACGGATGGCTTTCACGGCGGCACCTCTGTCGGAGGACGTACGTGACCCATCGACGGTAGGGGGTCGGGCCGCCCCGCCACCACGGGACCGTGAACTTGTCCGGGACAAAGGCAAGTCGTGGGCGCCGGGGTCGCGGGGTCAGGGCGCGTTCCCGGAGACGACCTTCCCCTCCGCGGTCGTGGTGAAGACGGCGCCGCCGGCGTACAGCGGATGCCGGAACGTGGCGAAGGGGTCCGTCCTGCCCGTGGGCCCCGCCTTCGGGATCTCCTTGGTGCGCAGGGTGTCGACGTCGCCGTCGAGGCGCAGGCCGCGGATCTCGAACGCGCCCGCGGACAGCACCCGGTCGCCCGCGAGCGCCAGCGCGACCAGGTCGTCCGGGGCGCCGTAGCGCCAGCGGCGCTTGCCGGTGCGCCAGTCGTAGGCGCTCAGCTCGTGCTCGATGACGGCGTCCGGCTCGGGGCTGTCGCTCGCCACGACGAGCACGCCCGCCGGGCCGAGCACCGGGCGCGGGCCCGAGGGGCGCACGCCGGGCGCGAGGACCCGCCGGGTGCGCAGGGTCGCGGGGTCGAGCTCACGCACGCCCGCGCGCCCCTGGCTCCAGCACACCAGCGACGACCGGTCGCGCAGCATCAGGTCGTCGCAGGGCACGGACGCGGTGCGGGCGGTGGAGCCGGTCCGCGCGTCCAGGCGGACGACGCCGCCCTTCTCCAGGGCCGTGAACACCCGCCCGCCGTCGACGACCAGCGGCCCCGCCGTCTTGGGCAGCGGCTTGGACCGCCACAGCTCGCGGCCGTCGGACGCGGCACGGGCCCGGACGACGCCGGTGCCGGGCGCGTCGCCCGGAGCGCCGCCGCCGAGGCGGAACTCGACGGCGTAGACGACGTCCTTCGCGTACGCGAGCCCGAGGATCCCCGAGCCCGGGGGCGCCGCCCTGCGCCAGCGTTCCGTGCCGGACGCCACGTCGACCTTCGTGACGCCGAGTTCGCTCGGTACGTAGACGGCACGGCCGGTGGCGTCGGCCTCGGGCGGCACGGCCTGGATGCCGGTCAGCCCGTCCGTGCGGCCGCGGAAGCCGCGCGTCGTCCAGCGGTGGTGCCCGCTTGCCGCGTCGAAGCCCGCGGCCGCGCCCTTGCCGTCGCGGCACACCAGGGTGGCGTCGGCCAGGACGCAGCCGTCGCCCCGGTCGTCCAGGCCCGCGGGGCGCGCCACGGACCAGGGCTTCCAGCCCTCGGGCCGGGCGGCGGCGCGCAGGCCGTCGGGGCCGTGGTCGCCGGTGCGGTGCGCGTTGCCGTACTCGGACACGACGAGCGGGCTCTGCTCGCCGCCGCCGGACGGACCGGCCGGGGAGGCGGAGGCACCGGCTTCACGGCCGCCGTCGCCTTCGCTGCCTCCCGGCAGGAGTACGGCGGCGAGCGTCACGGCGGACACGGTCAGCGCGGCGGCGGCGATCCACACCCACCGGCGGCGCGCGGGCCCGGCCGCCGGGGAGCCGGGATCGCGCGCGGGGGTGACGGGCGGGGCCTGCGGCGCGGGTGCGGGGGCGCGGCCCGCTCCCGCGCCGCTCCCGGTCACGGTGTCGGCCGCAGCGAACTCCCCCGCCGCCGCTTCCCGTTCGCACCGCCGCACGGCCTCGCGGTGCTCGGCGAACAGGGACAGGACCTCGGCCGGCCAGGGCACCGCCGCCGGCCCCGCGAGGCGGGCGGCGAGCTCCGCGGCGGTCGGACGGTCCTCGGGCGCGGGCGCCAGACAGGCCGCCACGGTCTCCCGCAGGCCGTCGTCCCGCGGCACCCCGGACAGATCGGCGTCGCCCTGGGTGATGCGGAAGATGACGGAGGCGATCTCCTGGTCGTCGAAGGGACCGCGCCCGCCCGCCGCGTACGCGAGCACGGCTCCGAGAGCGAACACGTCGGAAGCGGGCACCACCGCGTGGCTGCCCAGGAGCTGTTCGGGCGCCAGATAGCCGGGCGTGCCCACGATCATGCCCGCGGCGGTGAGCGCCGTCGCGTCGAAGGCCTGCGCGATGCCGAAGTCGATGAGCCGCGGCCCGTCCGGGGCGAGCAGGACGTTGCCGGGCTTGAGGTCGCGGTGCAGGACCTGCGCGAGGTGCACGGTGCCGAGGGCCTGGGCGAGCCGGGCGCCGAGCGCGCGCACCGCGCCGACGGGCAGCGGGCCGCAGCGCCGCACGGTCTGCCCGAGGGCGGGCCCGGCCACGTACTCCGTGGCGAGCCACGGCACCTCGGCGTCCGCGTCGCCGTCGAGGAGGGCCGCGGTGCCGGGTCCGGACACGGCCCGGGCGGCGGCCATCTCCCGGCGGAAGCGGACCCGGAACTCGTGGTCGATGTCGAGGTCGGAGCGCACGGTCTTCACGGCGACGAGCGGCGTGCCCGGCCGGGACCGTGCGAGGTGGACCTCCCCCATGCCGCCCGCGCCGATGCGGGCGAGCAGCCGGTACGGGCCGACGTGGCGCGGCGGTCCGGTCAGCGGTGCGAGCACGGGGACTCCTCGGGGTCAGGTCTGGGGGAAGCCGGGGCGGCGCGGGCGCCCGGGCCCGGCGGCTCCCCGTGGCAGGCGGGTGCTCAGGAGGGGATGCGGACGGAGACGACCGTGCCCTGGTCGTACACGATCGTCGCGACCCCGCCGAGCGGCAGGACCGTCGGCGCCCGCAGCTGGTCGGCGATGACCGTGCCGGGGTCGCTGCTCCGCTTCGGCGCGCGGTCGCCCGGCGCGCCCGGCACCCGCAGGGTGCGCACCGCGCCGGACGCGGTGAGCGGCACCGTGCGCAGGGTGGTGTTGTCGGCGACGAGCGCGCGGTCGCCGATGAGCAGCGGCGCCGAGGAGATCATCCGCGTGATCCGGTCCTCGGCGACGGACAGGGGCTCCTTGCGGGTGACCCGGCCCTTCGCCGTCTCGGCGACGAGGAGCTTCGCCCCTTCCGTGTCGTACGCGAGGGCGCTGCCGGGTCCGACGGCGGTGACGACGACGTCGGGCGGCACCATGCCGTCGGGCCTCACCTTCGGCGCCTTGAAGGTGAACGCGCCCTCGGTGGCCAGGGTTTCGGCGTCGAGGCGGGTCACCCGGGTGCCCGTCTCCTCGGTGGCGTCGGCGAAGCCGGAGCCGCCGGTCACCACGGCCGGGCACAGGATCTGCCCGCCCACGGCCATCACGCCGCGGCACTGCTCGCCGTCGTAGGCCTTGCCGCGGCGGGCGCCCGTCCTGGCGTCGAAGGCGACCAGGCCCTGCTTCGCCCAGGCGTAGACCCGGCCGTGCCGGGCGACCTCCGCGCCGTACGTGCCGTTCTGCTCGGCGCCGGACAGCTCGTCGGTGCTGAGCGGCGCGGTCCACCGGGGCGCGCCGCCGCCCAGCGGGTAGGCGAGGAGCGTGGCTCCCTGGGGGCCGCCGTCGGCGTACGGCTTGGCCTCGGCGGTGACCAGGAGCAGGCCGTCACCGAGCAGGGCGCGGGTGAAGTACCTGCCCTCCGGCGGGCGCGCGGACCAGCGCACGGTGCCGGACGCGGAGTCGCGCACCTGGAGGCGCCCCTCGCGGGCGATGACGGTGGTCCCGCCGCGCACGACGGGGGCCAGGGCGTCGCCCGGCATGAACAGCTTCCCGGACGGGCTCAGATAGGCCTCGTTCCCGGTGTCCCCCGCGCTCCCCGAGCGGCCGTCGGAGGTCCACAGGCGGGCGCCGTCGGCCGCGCCGACGGCTTCGTACGTGCCGTCGGTGAGCAGGCAGACGACGGCGCGGGTGTCGGCGGCGCAGTGCATCGGCGCGTGCGAGAAGGAGCCGCGCCACGGCTTCCAGCCCTTGGGGCGCTGCTGCGGGTACTGCGGGACGAGGCCGCTGCGGTCGTCGGTGCCGTCCTTGTCCACGCCCGCGGCGGCGATCAGCCGGGCGGGCTGCAGGGTGCTGGACGGGGCGGCGCCGGGGCGGGCCGCGCCGCCCTTCGCACCGCCTTTCGCGCCGTCGTCGCCGCCGGAGTCGGGGCCGAGCAGCGCGAGCAGGGCACCGGCGGCGCCCCCGGCCACGGCGACGGCGGCCATGACGGCGAACGCGGTACGGCGGCCGCGCCGCCGGGGCACGCCGGGCGCGGTGGCCGCCGGGGGCGCGGCGGCGCCCATGGTGGGCAGTTCGTGGGCGGCCGGGGCGCCGGGCCCGGCCGGGGTGTTCAGGGCGGTGGGCGTCCACGTGGGCGTGGGCTCCCCGGCGGACTCCCCCACGGGCGCCCCGGCGGACTCCCCCGCGGGCCCCCCGCCGGGTGGCGCGGCGGGCGGGGCGGGCAAGGGCAGCAGCGGCCGCCCGGCGGCGCAGAGTTGCCCGACGTCGCGCCGCGCCTCGGCGATGGCCGCCTCGACGGGCGGGGGCCACGCGAAGCCGGTCCCGTCCGCTCCGCCGAGGCCCGCCAGGCGCCCGGCGAGCTCCTCGGGGCCGGGCCGCGCGGCCGGGTCCACGACCAGGCAGGCGGCGAGGACCGCACGCAACTCCGCGGGCACGGCGTCGAGTTCGGCCTCGGCGCGCGACACCCGGTACAGCACGGCGGCCACCGGCCCGTCGCCGAACGGGTCGCGCCCCACGGCCGCGTACACGAGGACGGAGGCGAGGCAGAAGACGTCGGACGCGGCCACCACGTGCCGTCCGCCCGCGACGTGCTCGGGCGACATGAAGCCGGGGGTGCCGACGAGCAGCCCGGTGGCGGTCATCGTGGTGGCGCCGGGGGTGCGGGCGACACCGAAGTCGATGAGCTTCGGCCCGTCCGGGCCGATGAGGACGTTGGCGGGCTTCAGGTCGCGGTGCAGCGCCCCGGCGGCGTGCACGGCGGCCAGGGCCCGGGCCAGGGCGGTGCCGAGCGCGGCGACGGCGGGCACGGGCAGCGGGCCGTGCCGCCGCACCGCCTCGGCGAGGGTGGGCCCGGCCACGTACTCCGTGGCGAGCCAGGGCTGTTCGGCGTCGGCGTCGCCGTCGACGAGCCGGGCGACGTAGGGGCTGGTGACCGAGCGGGCGACGGCGATCTCGCGCCGGAAGCGGGCCCGGAAGGCGGGCTCCTCCGCGAGGTCCCGCCGCACGGCCTTGACGGCGACGAGCTCGTCCGGGTCGTAGGGGGTCCGGGGGTCGCCCGGGGCAGCGGGGTCCGGGACCGCGGTGGGGTCCGCGGCCCCGGGGGCGTCCTGCGGCACGCCCAGGAACACCTCGCCCATGCCGCCCGCGCCGAGCCGGGCGACGATCTCGTACGGGCCCGTCCGGCGCGGGGAGGTGTCCCTCAACTGACCGATCATTCCGCCCCGTCCCCCTGTGCCCCTGTGCCCCTGTGCCCCTGTGCCCCGTCACTGTCGCGTCCGCGTTCGGCACGGGCGGTCGCACCGCCGTCACCTCACGAAACGCCCCGGCAGATTACTCGGTTCACCGGGGCACCGGCAGTCAGGAGGGCGGACCGGGCGGGAACGGCACGTCCGCGAGGACCGGTACGACCCAACTCTCCTCGTGGTCCAGATGGGCGGTGAGGAGCCGTGCCAGGGTGTCGAACTCCGTGAGGAACGCCTCGGGGTCGGCGGTCGTGACGTCGTCGAGCAACGCGAGGAGGCGTTCCTTGACGCGGGCCGTCTCGCGGTGCTCGGCGCCGAGCCGGGCGAGGGGTTCGCACAGGTGGGGGTGGTGTTCCACGACCCCGGGGAAGACGTGCTCGTCCTCGGCGGTGTGGTGGAAGGTGAGCGCGTCGCAGAACTCCAGGCAGCGCCGGCGGATCTGCAGGCCGAGGCCGGGCGCGGGCGGTGCGCCGGGGCCCTGGTGGGCGGCGCGGGCGGCGAGGTGCGCCGCGGCCTCGGCCCGGAGGTGGCCGAGCTGTTCGCGCAGCCAGTCGTGGACCTCCAGGAGCTTGTCGGCGAGGGTGCGGACCTCGCGGGGGCGCGGGGTGCCGGTGGGTGCGGGCGTGGGCGTGGACATGCGGAAGGGATCTCCAGACAGGGTGGCGCGTCCGCGCGTGCGTGACGGACCGACGGACGCGGTGAAGAGGGTGAAGAGAGGGAAGAGGGGAAGGTGGTGCGCGGGCGCGGCCCGGAGCCCGGGAAAGGGGCGCGGGTACGCGGTCGCGGCTGCGTCGGGTACGGGGCTACGCCGTTCCCGTGGGTACGGGGCTGTGCCCGCTCCGGCGGGTACGGGGCTGTGCCGTTCCCTCAAGTACGGCGCTACGCCGGGTACGCGGCTGCGTCAGCCGCAGCGCGGCGACGCGATACGAAGTGAACGCAAGGTCATGTCCCTTGGTGAAGGTGCTCGCCCGGTCAAAGGCCCGCCCACTGCTCTTCGGCCCAGGCCACGCGGCACGCGCACCATTACAGCCACCGGTCCCGCGCCCTGTCAACGCGGGACCGGTGTGCCGCGCGGCACTCGGCGAAGGCCGTACGCGGGCTCAGCGGCAGGCCGCCGCGATCGCCGCCGTGTCCCAGTAGAACGGCCGCACCTCGCGGATCCTGCCCTCCTCCACGGTGATGGTCTGGAGGATCGGGAAGGCGAGTGCGCGGCCGGTGGCCCGGGCGCGGGCGCGGATGTCGCTGTGCACGCAGACCGTCCGGCGCGCTCCGGTACCGCCGTCCGCGAGGAACTCCTGCCGCACGATGTCGAACCGGTCCCAGGTGTCGGCCATCGCGAGGAAGAACCGCTCCAGGCCCTCGTGCCCCCGCCAGGTGCCGCCGTACGGCAGGCCGTCGGCCTGGTGTAGGACGACGTCGGGCGCGAAGTGGGGCGCGAGCGGGGCGAAGGACGCGCGGCCGGGGCCGCCCGCGGCCAGATAGCGGGTCTCGGCGGCGTACATGGCGGTCAGCACGGAGCGGGCGTCGGCGGCGGACGCGATGGAGGACGAGGCGGGCGGCGTGGCGGGTGGCGTGGCAGAGGACGAGGCGGGTGGCGTGGTGGTCATGGGGCGAGGGTGCCCCGTGGCCGCGCCGCGCGCTGGCGGTCCTCGGACACACACCTCGGACACACACCTCGGCCAGGCGCCTCGGCCAGGCGCCGCAGCCAGGCACCCCGACCGGCCATCCCGGCCAGGCGCCCCGGCCAGGCATCCCGTACACGCACCTCGCACAGCCCCGGAGTGCACCCGCGCCCCGGCGCGTGGACCCCCGCGCCCCGAGCAGTTCGGCACCCGTGCCCCCGAGCGGGTCGGCACCCGCCCCTCCCCCGGCCGGATTCCGGACTCCGGCCGGGGCGGGGCGGGTTGCCGCCCTGGGCCCTCACTGATCATCGGGGAGACAAAAAACCCAAGTCAATCCTCGGATTTACTACCATGCACCCAAGACTCAGCTTGGGTTGAGCCGTAACCAGCCATACCGCGGGCGATATGACCGGTTCCGCCCCGCTGTCCGGCTTGTGACAGCTGACCCGCGCACGAGACGCTGCCCAGCACGCCTGCGGACGACGCAGCGCGCACAGGGCGTCGTCACCAGCCGTTTCCAGGGGAGGGAACGCACCACATGACCATGCACCACACCAGAACGCGGCGCGGGGCGGGGGCCGTCGCGGCCGCCGCCGCGGTGGGCCTGCTGGCCGCCGCGACCCCGCCGTCGCACGCCGCGTCCGACACCGGCGCCGACGGCCGGAGCAGCACGTACATCGTGACGCTCGCACCGGGCACGAAGTCCACGTCCGGCGCGGGCAAGAGCATCGCCGAGAAGTACGACGCGCGCATCCAGCACACGTACAGCGCAGCGCTCAACGGCTACGCCGTGCGCGCCACCGCAGCCGAGGCGCGCGAGCTCGCGGCCGACCCGTCGGTCACCGGTGTCGTCGCCGACCGGAAGGTCCGGGTGGACCTGGGGGCGCGGGCCGCGGCCCGGCAGCCGAACCCGCCGTCGTGGGGCCTGGACCGCATCGACCAGAAGAGCCTGCCGCTCGACAAGTCGTACACCGCGCCGCGGTCGAAGGGCGCCGGTGTCACCGTCTACGTCATCGACACCGGCGTGCGCACCTCGCACAAGGACTTCGGCGGACGGGCCCGCTCCGGCTGGGACTTCATCGACCACGACGCCGTCGCCCAGGACGCGCACGGACACGGCACGCACGTGGCCGGAACGGTCGCGGGCACGAAGTACGGCGTCGCCAAGAAGGCCAAGATCGTGGCCGTGCGCGTGCTCGACGAGGAGGGCGGCGGCACCCTCGGCGGCATCATCGCGGGCGTCGACTGGGTGACCAGGAACGCGCGCAAGCCCGCCGTCGCCAACATGAGCATCGGCACCCCGGCCTTCGCCCCGCTGGACGCGGCGGTGCGCAAGTCCATCGCGTCCGGCGTCACCTACTCGGTGGCGGCGGGCAACGAGAGCGAGTCCGCGACGCGCTCCTCGCCCGCCCGGGTCAAGGAGGCCCTGACGGTCGGGGCGTCCGACCGGCGCGACAAGCGCCCCTCGTTCTCCAACTACGGCTCGCGCCTTGACCTGTTCGCCCCGGGTGTGGCGATCAAGTCCGCGTCCAACGCGGGCAACACGGCCACGGCGACGTACTCCGGCACGTCGATGGCGGCACCGCACGTCGCCGGAGCGGCCGCGCTGTACCTCGCCGACCACCGCACGGCCAAGCCCGCCAAGGTCGGCAAGTGGCTCACCGACCGCTCGGCCAGGAACAAGCTGTCCGGCATCGGCGGGGGCTCGCCGAACAGACTGCTCCAAGTTAAGTAGCCCCGACCGGCGGCCCCCGGCAGGAATCCTCACCCCCTGCCGGGGGTCGGGGTCGTAACTCTGCGCGACCCGACACCCAAGCCTCACCTTGGCCCTCGGCTGCCCCTCCAGGCTTCCGCTCAAGTTGCACGTGTACGCCTACGGCAGGGCTCGGCGTGTACCCGAACCGAGACATCCCCCTGCTCGCACAGGCTTGTTGTGCTTCACCCGGACAGTCCACGCTTCAGGGACTCGCGACCTGACGCGGACCGGACACCCGGCCGCTGCCCAGGGGAGGGAAGGTCGCGTCCAAGGGGAGGGAACCAGCACATGCAGTTGTCACACACGCGTCGTATACGACGGGTTTCGGCCGTCACGGTCGTCGCTCTCGCCGGCGGCTTCGCCGTCGCCGCCCCGTCGTCGCAGGCCGCGCCCGACACCGCCGAGCACGGCTACGTCGTCACCCTGAAGTCGGACACCCGCGCGGCGTCCGCGGAGGGCAGGGACATCGCGGACGAGTACGGCGTGAAGATCAGCCGCACCTACCGCTCGGCGCTCAACGGCTTCGCCGTCAAGGCCAGCGCGGCCGAGGCCCAGCGGCTCGCCGCCGACCCGTCGGTCAGCGCGGTCAGCCCGGACGTCACGCTCCACACGGACGCCCGCCAGATCAACCCGCCGTCCTGGGGCGAGGACCGCATCGACCAGCCCAAGCTGCCGCTCGACCGGACGTTCACCTATCCGAACTCGGCGGGCGCCGGTGTCACCGTCTACGTCATCGACACCGGCGTGCGCACCACGCACTCGGAGTTCGGCGGGCGCGCCCGCTCCGGCTTCGACTTCGTCGACAACGACCCGATCGCCGAGGACGGCAACGGCCACGGCACGCACGTGGCCGGGACCATCGCGGGCACGAAGTACGGCGTCGCCAAGAAGGCCAAGATCGTGGGCGTGCGCGTGCTCAACAACCAGGGCTCCGGCACGCTGTCCGGCGTCATCGCGGGCATCGACTTCGTGACCCGCAACGCGCGCAAGCCCGCCGTGGCGAACATGAGCCTCGGCGGTTCCGCCAACGCCCAGCTCGACCAGGCCGTGCGGAACTCCATCAGGTCCGGCGTGACGTACTCCGTCGCGGCCGGCAACTCGGGCCAGCCCGCGAGCGGCACCTCGCCCGCGCGCGTCGCCGAGGCGCTCACGGTCGGGGCCACCGACCGCGGCGACACCCGGCCCGCGTTCTCCAACTACGGCCTGAGCCTGGACCTGTTCGCGCCCGGCGTGGGCATCACGTCGGCGTCCAACACCAACGACAACGCCACCGCGACGCTCTCCGGCACGTCGATGGCGGCGCCGCACGTCGCCGGGGCAGCGGCCCTGTACCTCGCCGACAGGCGCACCGCGCCGCCGTCCGAGGTGATGCGGATGCTCGTCAACCGCAGCGCGAAGAACCGGCTCATCAACGTGGGCCCCGGCTCGCCCAACCGACTGCTCCAGGTCAAGCCGTGACCGTCGCGTAGTCGGCGTCGCACCGCCGCACGTGACCCCCGGCAGGCGCACCCCGCCTGCCGGGGGTTCGTCATTGCCGCGGTGGGGCGGCCGGGTCGCCCGGTCTTCCTGTGACCGGTCTTGTGCATGCCGTTACGCGCGAGTAGTTAACAAAGCGCCGGATTGCCCACCCGAGAAGCGTGGGAAGGCTCCACCGGTACGCGCGTACACGCGCCCGTCGCCCCGGACGCACACGCGCACCCGCGGAACCCCTCCACAGCCGGAATCCGCCCACGCTCGCACGCGGAACAGGAGCGGTCATGCCCGAACCCCGCAAGGACGTAGAGGAGTTCACCTCCGTGCCGGTCACCGGAAGGATCCCCATCCTCGCCGTCGAGCCCGTGGTGCTCGGCGGCCGACGGCCGACCAAGGCCGTCGTCGGCGAGACGTTCCAGGTCAGCGCCACCGTCTTCCGCGAAGGCCACGACGCGGTCGCCGCGAACGTCGTGCTGCGGGACCCGGCCGGGCGCGCGGGCCCCTGGACCCCGATGCGCGAGCTGGCGCCGGGCACCGACCGCTGGGGCGCCGACGTCACGCCCGACGCGCTCGGCGACTGGACGTTCGCCGTGCAGGCGTGGAGCGACCCGGTGGCCACCTGGCGACACCACGCGGAGATCAAGATACCCGCGGGCATCGACACCGACCTCGTCCTCCTGGAAGGCACCCTGCTCTACGAGCGCGCCGCCGCCGGGGCGCCCCCCGAGCAGCGCGGCCCCCTGCGGGCCGCCGTCGAGGCGCTGCGCGACACCACCCGCACGCCCTCCGCCCGCCTCGCGGGGGCGCTGACCCCGGAGGCGGACGCCGTGCTCGCCGCCCATCCGCTGCGCGAACTCATCACCTCCACCCAGGAGTTCCCCCTGCGGGTGGACCGCGAGCGCGCGCTCTTCGGCTCCTGGTACGAGTTCTTCCCGCGCTCGGAGGGCGCGGTGGTGCGCGCGGGCGAGCCGCCCGTGTCCGGGACGTTCCGCACGGCCGCGCGGCGGCTCCCGGCGATCGCGGACATGGGCTTCGACATCGTCTACCTGCCGCCCATCCACCCCATCGGGACGACCTTCCGCAAGGGCGCGAACAACTCCCTGTCGGCCGGGCCGCACGACGTCGGCGTGCCCTGGGGCATCGGCTCCCCCGCGGGCGGCCACGACGCCGTGCACCCGGACCTGGGCACGCTCGACGACTTCGATGCGTTCGTGCGCGAGGCGGACCGCCTCGGACTCGAAGTCGCCCTGGACTTCGCCCTCCAGTGCTCGCCCGACCACCCGTGGGTGGAGAAGCACCCCGACTGGTTCGCCCACCGCGCGGACGGCTCCATCGCGTACGCGGAGAACCCGCCGAAGAAGTACCAGGACATCTACCCCCTCCACTTCGACCGGGACAGGGCGGGCATCACCGCCGAGACGATCCGGCTGCTGCGCTTCTGGATGGGGCACGGCGTGCGGGTCTTCCGCGTGGACAACCCGCACACCAAGCCCGTCGCGTTCTGGGAGGAGGTCCTCGCCGACATCCACCGCACGGATCCGGACGTCCTCTTCCTCGCCGAGGCGTTCACGCGGCCCGCGATGCTGCGCACCCTCGCCGCGATCGGCTTCCACCAGTCGTACACGTACTTCACCTGGCGCAACGACAAGCGGGAGCTGACCGACTACCTCACCGAGCTGTCCACCGAGACCGCGCACTACCTGCGGCCCAACTTCTTCGTGAACACGCCGGACATCCTGCACGCCTACCTCCAGCACGGCGGGCCGCCCGCCTTCGCGGTGCGCGCCGTGCTCGCCGCGACGCTCTCCCCGACCTGGGGCGTGTACAGCGGCTTCGAGCTGTACGAGAACACGCCGCTGCGCCCCGGCAGCGAGGAGTACCTGCACTCGGAGAAGTACGAGCTGCGCCCGCGCGACTGGGCCGCGGCCGAGCGCGAGGGCCGCACCCTCGCGCCCCTCATCACCCGGCTCAACGCGATACGGCGCGCCAACGCGGCCCTCGCCCGGCTGCGCGGCCTGCACTTCCACGAGGCGGACAACGACGCGGTGCTCGCGTACTCCAAGACCGTGCGGCACCCCGGCGGATCGAACACGGTTCTGGTGGTCGTGAACCTCGACCCCCACCACACCCAGGAAGCCACGGTCTCGTTGAACATGCCACAGCTCGGCCTCGACTGGCACGAGTCCGTGCCGGTGCGCGACGAGCTCACCGGCGAGACCTACCACTGGGGCAGGGCCAACTACGTGCGCCTGGATCCGGGCGTCACGCCCGCGCACGTACTCGTCCTGCGACCGTCCTACCGCTGATCGGAGGGTCACCCACACATGATCGTCAACGAGCCCGTCCCGGACACCTTCGAGGACACCCCCGCCAAGGACCGCGATCCGGAGTGGTTCAAGCGCGCCGTCTTCTACGAGGTCCTGGTCCGCTCCTTCCAGGACAGCAACGGCGACGGCATCGGAGACCTCAAGGGCCTCACCGCCAAACTCGACTACCTCCAGTGGCTGGGCGTCGACTGCCTGTGGCTGCCGCCGTTCTTCAAATCACCCCTGCGCGACGGCGGTTACGACGTCTCGGACTACACGGCGGTCCTTCCCGAGTTCGGCGACCTCGCGGACTTCGTGGAGTTCGTGGACTGCGCCCACCAGCGGGGCATGCGCGTGATCATCGACTTCGTCATGAACCACACCAGCGACCAGCACCCCTGGTTCCAGGCCTCGCGCAACGACCCCGAGGGCCCCTACGGCGACTACTACGTCTGGGCCGACGACGACAAGCAGTACCAGGACGCCCGGATCATCTTCGTCGACACCGAGGCGTCCAACTGGACCTTCGACCCGGTGCGCAAGCAGTACTACTGGCACCGCTTCTTCTCCCACCAGCCGGACCTCAACTTCGAGAACCCGGCCGTCCAGGAGGAGATCATCTCCGCCCTGCGGTTCTGGCTCGACCTCGGCATCGACGGCTTCCGGCTCGACGCGGTGCCGTATCTGTACGCGGAGGAGGGCACCAACTGCGAGAACCTCCCCCGCACCCACCACCTCCTCAAGCGGGTGCGCGCCGAGATCGACGCCCACTACCCGGACACCGTGCTCCTCGCCGAGGCCAACCAGTGGCCCGAGGACGTCGTGGACTACTTCGGCGACTTCGAGCACGGCGGCGACGAGTGCCACATGGCGTTCCACTTCCCCGTGATGCCGCGCATCTTCATGGCCGTCCGCCGCGAGTCGCGCTACCCCGTCTCGGAGATCCTCGCCAAGACGCCGCGCATCCCCTCGGGCTGTCAGTGGGGCATCTTCCTGCGCAACCACGACGAGCTGACCCTGGAGATGGTCACCGACGAGGAGCGCGACTACATGTACGCGGAGTACGCCAAGGACCCGCGCATGCGCGCCAACATCGGCATCCGCCGACGGCTCGCGCCCCTCCTCGACAACGACCGCAACCAGATCGAGCTGTTCACCGCGCTGCTCCTTTCCCTGCCCGGCTCGCCGATCCTCTACTACGGCGACGAGATCGGCATGGGCGACAACATCTGGCTCGGCGACCGCGACGCGGTGCGCACGCCCATGCAGTGGACGCCCGACCGCAACGCGGGCTTCTCCTCCTGCGACCCCGGCCGCCTCTATCTGCCCACGATCATGGATCCGGTCTACGGCTACCAGGTCACGAACGTCGAGGCGTCCATGTCCTCGCCGTCCTCGCTCCTGCACTGGACCCGCCGGATGATCGAGATCCGCAAGCAGAACCCGGCGTTCGGCCTCGGCTCGTACACCGAACTGCCCTCGTCGAATCCGGCCGTTCTCGCCTTCCTGCGGGAGGCGCCGTCCACCGGCGAGGACAGCGGGGACGGCGACGACCTCGTCCTGTGCGTGCACAACTTCTCCCGCTTCGCCCAGCCGACCGAGCTCGACCTGCGGGTCTTCAACGGCCGCCATCCGGTCGAACTGATCGGCGGGGTGCGCTTTCCGGCCATCGGTGAACTGCCGTACCTGCTCACGCTGGCGGGGCACGGCTTCTACTGGTTCCGGCTGCGCGAGGACCCGGCGTAAGGTCGCCGTGACAGTGCTGTGAACCCGCCCGCGGCAGGCGTGAGGCACGCCGCACCGGGCACTCGCCCACGGCACGCCTTGCCCGGCACCCCCGGCACCTCCCCTTGACACCCCCCGTCGAGGGCGCGGAAAGGACACGACGCCATGTCGGAAGCCGCCACCCGCCCCAGTGTCCACGCCGGCGCGCTCATCGCGTCGCTCGACCCGCTGCTGCGCGGCTGGCTGCCGCGCCAGCGGTGGTTCGCGGGCAAGGGCCGTCCCGTCGCGGGCTTCGAGCTGGTGGCGGCGACGGAACTCCTGCCGCCGGGGGCGGACATCGGCCTGCTGCACCTGCTGGTCCGGGTCCGCCAGCCGCTGCTCGCGGGCCCGGACGCGGCGGTCGACCACGAGCTGCCCGCCGACTGCTACCAGCTCCTGATAGGAGTGCGGGCCGAGCTGCCGCCGCCGCTCGCGCCCGCGCTCATCGGCCACGTCACCCAGGGCGCCCTCGCGGGCCTGACCGTGTACGAGGCGCTGCTCGACCCGCGCCTGACCGGGCTGCTCCTGGAGCGCCTGCGGATGCCGGGGCGGCTCGGCGCGCTGCGCTTCGCGCGGGCCGAGCACAGCGACATACCGCCCGGGCTCGCCCCGCGCACGTGCAGCGTCGAGCAGTCCAACTCCTCGCTCGTGTACGGCGACGCGTTCATCCTGAAGCTGTTCCGCCGGGTGGTGCCCGGCGTCAACCCCGACCTGGAGCTGCCGCTCGCCCTGGCCCGGCAGGGCTGCGCCCGCGTGCCCGCGCCCGCCGCCTGGCTGACGGCCGAGGGCGCCGACGAGCCGCTGGTGCTCGGCGTCCTCCAGCCCTATGTGCGCGGCGCGGCCGACGGCTGGGAGCTGGCCCTGAAGGCCCTGGCCAAGGGCGAGGACTTCGGCGCCGAGGCCCGGGCCCTGGGCCGCGCCACCGCCGAGGTGCACGCGGCCCTCGCCGCGGCCCTGCCCACCGTCTCGCTCGGCCGCGCCCAGGTGGACCTGCTCGCCCGGGGCATGACGGAGCGCCTGGAGGCGGCCGCCCGCGCGGTGCCCGCCCTGCGCCCGTACGAGCCCGCGCTGCGCACCGCGTACCAGGCGCTCGCCGACCTCGGCACGCACAGCGGCACCACGTGGACGGCCCAGCGCGTCCACGGCGACCTGCACCTGGGCCAGTGCCTGCGGGCGCCGTCCGGCGCCTGGTCCCTCATCGACTTCGAGGGCGAGCCCGCGCGGCCGCTCGCCGAGCGCCGCATGCCGCAGCCCGCGGCCCGCGACGTCGCGGGCATGCTGCGCTCCTTCGACTACGCCGCCCGCTCCTTCCGCCCCTGGTCACCCCGCTGGGCGGACGCCTGCCGGGCCGCGTACTGCACCGGCTACGCCGACGTGTCCGGCCGTGACCCGCGCACCGAGCCGGTGCTCCTGCGCGCCCACGAGACCGACAAGGCGGTCTACGAGGCGGTCTACGAGGCCCGCCACCGCCCCGACTGGCTGCCGGTCCCGCTGGCCGCCCTCGACCAGCTCGCCGCGGACGCCGCGGGCCCGCGCCGCTCCGGCGACGTCCGCTGACCCCCTTGCGCCACGCCCTTCGCCCGCCCTTCGGACAGGAGGCCGACTCCGTGACCCGCCGTCCCCGCTCCTCCGCCCCGCAGAACGAACCGGAACCGGAGGTCACACCCCCCCGCAAGCCGGCCGCCCAGCGGACCAAGCCGTCGAAGACACCGCAGGCGGCGAAGCCCGCCCGGCCGAAGAAGACGGCTGCCGCGAAGACGAAGGCCCCGGCGAAGACACCGGCGAAAGCGTCGGCGAAGACCGGGGCGCGGCCCCCGGAGAAGCCCGCACGGGCACCGGAGCCCCCGGCCCCCTCGGACCCACCGGCCCCCTCGCCCGTGCCCGAGGCCGACCGCGTCCGGCTCCTGACCGGCACGCACCACGACCCGCACGGGGTGCTCGGCGCGCACGCCGTGCCCGGCGGGGTGGCGTTCCGCGCCCTGCGGCCGTACGCGCGCGCCGTCACCGCCGTCGTCGGGGACCTGCGGGCCGAGCTGCTCGACGACGCCGACGGCTTCTTCTCGGCGGTGCTTCCGCTGCGCGCCGTCCCCGAGGACTACCGCCTGGACATCACGTACGACGAGTCGCGGTGGGACACCCACGACGCGTACCGGTTCCTGCCCGCGCTCGGCGAGTTCGACCTGCATCTGATCGGCGAGGGGCGGCACGAGCAGCTGTGGGAGGCGCTCGGGGCGCACCCGATGACGCACCAGGGCGTCACCGGCACCCGCTTCACGGTGTGGGCGCCGAACGCGCTCGGCGTCCGCGTCGTCGGGAACTTCAACTACTGGGACGGCACCGGCTTCCCCATGCGCTCGCTCGGCGGCAGCGGCGTGTGGGAGCTGTTCGTGCCCGCGGTCGGCGAGGGCGAGCTGTACAAGTTCCAGATCACCCGGCCCGACGGCAGCATGACCTTCCGCGCCGACCCGCTGGCCCGCCGCACGGAGGCGCCCCCGGCGAACTCCTCCGTCGTGCACACCTCGCACCACGTGTGGCACGACGAGGAGTGGCTGCGCCGCCGCCAGGAGACGCCGGTGCACCGGGCGCCGTTCTCCGTCTACGAGGTGCACCTGCCGTCCTGGCGCCCGGGCCTCACCTACCGCCAGCTCGCCGAGCAACTCCCCGCCTACGTCGGCGACCTGGGCTTCACGCACGTGGAGCTGATGCCGGTCGCCGAGCACCCCTTCGGCGGGTCCTGGGGCTACCAGGTCACCGGCTTCTACGCGCCGACGGCCCGGCTCGGCACGCCCGACGACTTCAAGTACCTGGTGGACGCGCTGCACCGGGCCGGGATCGGCGTGCTCATGGACTGGGTGCCCGCGCACTTCCCGCGCGACGACTGGGCGCTCGCGGAGTTCGACGGGCGGCCGCTGTACGAGCACGAGGACCCGGCGCGGGCTGCCCACCCCGACTGGGGCACCCTCGAATTCGACTACGGCCGGGCGGAGGTGCGCAACTTCCTCGTGGCCAACGCCAGTTACTGGTGCGAGGAGTTCCACATCGACGGCCTGCGCGTGGACGCCGTCGCCTCCATGCTCTACCTGGACTACTCGCGCGAGCACGGCCAGTGGACGCCGAACGTCCACGGCGGCCGCGAGAACCTGGACGCGGTGGCCTTCCTCCAGGAGATGAACGCCACCGTGTACCGCCGCTCGCCCGGGGTGGTCACCATCGCCGAGGAGTCCACGGCGTGGGACGGCGTGACCCGCGCGACCCACCACGTCGGCCCCGGCGGCTTCGGCGGCCTCGGCTTCGGCCTGAAGTGGAACATGGGCTGGATGCACGACTCGCTGGGCTACATGACGAAGGACCCCGTCCACCGCAAGCACCACCACCACGAGATGACGTTCTCGATGGTGTACGCGTACAGCGAGAACTACGTGCTGCCCATCTCCCACGACGAGGTCGTGCACGGCAAGCGGTCCCTGGTGTCGAAGATGCCGGGCGACTGGTGGCGGCAGCGGGCGGACCACCGGGCGTACCTGGGCTTCATGTGGGCCCACCCCGGCAAGCAGCTCCTCTTCATGGGGCAGGAGTTCGCCCAGGGCGCGGAGTGGTCGGAGAGCCACGGGCCCGACTGGTGGCTGCTCGATCCCGCGTACGGCGCGGAGGCGGACCACCGGGGCGTACGGGACCTGGTCCGCGACCTCAACACCCGCTACCGGGCCGAGCCCGCCCTGTGGCAGCGGGACACCGAGCCCGGCGGGTTCGCCTGGGTGGCGGGCGACGCCGCCGAGGACAACGTCTTCGCCTTCCTGAGGTACGGGGCCGAGGGCACCGCGCCCCTGCTCTGCGTCTCCCACTTCTCCCCCGTGGTCCGGCACGCGTACCGGATCGGGGTGCCGGACGAGTTCGGCGCGTGGCAGGAGGTCCTGAACACCGACGCGGAGGCGTACGGCGGCTCCCACACCCTCAACCCCGACCCCCTGAAGCCCACCCCCGAGCCGGCCCACGGCCGCCCCGCCTCCCTCCTCCTCTCCCTCCCTCCCCTGGCCACGCTCTGGCTGCGCCCGGCCTGACGACGAGGTCAGCCCGCGGCCAGGGCCGGGGGCAGCGTCTTGGGCAGGTCCGAGGTGTGGAGCAGGCCCAGGCGCTGGGTGGGGCGGGTCAGGGCCACGTACAGGTCGCTGACGTCGAAGCGGGACGGCTCGACCACGAACACCGTGTCGAACTCCAGGCCCTTGGCCTGCCGGGGGTCGATGAGGACGACGGGCCGGGTGAGGTCGGGCGCCTCGCCCGCGCTGACGCCGGGCAGCTTCGGGGCGAGCTCCTCGTGGAGGTCACGGGGAGCGATGACCGCGAGCCGCCCCTCGGTGGGGGCCGCAGCGACGGCCTCCGCGACGGCGGCCGCGAGGCCGCCGTCGGGCACGCGCCGCGCCCAGGGCCGCACGCCGGTGGCCCGGACGGACCGGGGCGGCTCGAAGCCGGTCCGCCCGGCCCTGCGGGGGACCTCCGCCGCGAGGGCCATGATCTCCGCGGGCGTGCGGTAGTTGACGCCGAGGCGCGTGAACTCCCAGCGGTCCTCGACGTAGGGCGCGAGGATGTCCGTCCAGGAGCCCACTCCCCCGGCCTCCGCCGTCTGCGCGGGGTCGCCGACGAGCGTCATGGACCGCGTCGGGGAGCGCCGCATGAGCAGCCGCCAGGCCATCGCCGACAGCTCCTGCGCCTCGTCGACGACGATGTGCCCGAAGGCCCAGGTCCGGTCGGCGGCGGCCCGCTCGGCCGCGCTGCGGTGGTCGGCCTCCTCGTGCCGCTCGGCCATCCGCTCGGCGTCGATGATGTCGTGCGCGAGCAGGACCTCGGCGTCCTCCTCGTCCTTGTCCTCGAACTCGTACGTACGGGACGCGTACGACACGTCGAGCACGCCCTGCGCGTAGGCGACCTGCCGCTGCCGCTCCGCCTCCGCGCGGGCGAGCGCCGCGCTGTCGTCCTTGCCGAGCAGCTCGGCGGCCTCGTCGAGCAGCGGGACGTCGGCGGGCGTCCAGGCCGCGCCGGGGGCCCGGCGCACGGCGGCGGCGTCCGCGGCGGACAGGTGGACGGGCTCCTGAAGATAGTCGGTGACGAAGCGCTGCGGGGTGAGCGCGGGCCACAGCTCCTCGATCGCCGCGTGCACCTCGGCGCTGGCCGCGATGCCCTTGCCGAGCTGGGCGATGTCGTCGGGCCCGAGGAAGTTGGGCCCGCCGTACGGGTCGTGGCCGATGCGCTCGGCGAGCTGCGCGGTGAGCGCGTCGATGATGTGGAAGGCGAACGTGGGCCGCGCGAGGTTGTGCGGCAGATCGGCCTCGCGGGCCGCGGCGCGCGCCTCGTAGGCGATCTCCCAGTCGATGACGAGGTCGCCGTCGTCGTGCTCGACGATCAGCGGGGCCCCGGGCTCGGGCAGCTGCTGCCGGTCCTCCAGGGCCCGCTTGAGCACGTCGGCCATGGCGGCGCGGCCCTTGACCTCGGCCGCCGCGGGCGTGTCCGTGCCGGTCGCCGTGACGCCCGGGAACAGCTCGCCGAGCGTGGCGAGCAGCACCCCGGTCTCGCCGAGCGCGGGCAGCACGTCGCTGATGTAGCCGAGGAAGGCCGGGTTGGGTCCGACGATCAGGACGGCGCGCTTGGCGAGCAGCTCCCGGTGCGCGTACAGCAGGTACGCGGCGCGGTGCAGCGCGACGACGGTCTTGCCGGTGCCGGGGCCGCCCTCGACGACCAGGACGCCCCGGTGCGGGGCGCGGATGATGCGGTCCTGCTCCGCCTGGATGGTCTGCACGATGTCCTGCATGCGGCCGGTGCGCGCGGAGCCCAGCGCGGCGAGCAGCACCTCGTCGGCGTCGGCGCTCTCGTGCCCGGTGCGCGTGGCGTCGTCGAGGTCGAGGATCTCGTCGTGCAGATCGGTGACCTCGCGGCCCCGGGTGGTGATGTGCCGCCGTCTGCGCAGCCCCATCGGGGTGTGCCCGGTGGCGAGGTAGAAGGGGCGCGCGACGTCCGCGCGCCAGTCGATGACGAGCGGCGTGCGCTCCGTGTCGGAGGCACGGATGCCGATCCGCCCGATGTGGTGGTCGCGGCCGTCGCGGAACGCGAGCCGCCCGAAGCACAGCCCGTTCTCGCTGGAGTCGAGCGCGGCGAGCAGCCCGGACCGCTCGGCCACCAGTACGTCGCGCTCCAGGCGCGCCTGCAGACCGTTGCCGACCTGCTGGAGGGACGCGCTCACGGCGGACTCGGCCTCCGCGCGCAGCGCGTCGAGGCGCGCGTACAGCCCGGAGACGAATTGCTGCTCTTCCCGCAATTCCTCGGTTGACAATTCAGCCCCTCGCCATATACAGTGTCGTTATACAGATTCCCGCAATACTCGTGCGCCCAAATGCGCAGGGTAATGCGAAAGAATCCACTATACGCAGAGAAAAGCCCCGGACGTCAATGACGTCCGGGGCTTTTCTCCTGTTCGGCCACCGGCTTCGGCAGGTCGGCGGCGTCCGGCCGCCGTGGGGCTCAGAGCACGCCCGCCCCCGTCAGGTCCCCCACCAGCTTCCGCTTCGCCCGGGCCCCGACGGACTGCCACACCGGCTCGCCGTCGCGGAAGACCATCAGCGTCGGCGTGGAAAGCACCCCGTAGGCGATCGTCGTCTCCGGATTGCGGTCCACGTCGATCTGCACCACCTTCAGACGCTCCGCCTCCTGAGCGGCCAGGGCGCCGAGCACCGGCGTCAGCTGCCGGCACGGCCCGCACCACTCGGCCGTGAACTGCACGAGCACCGGCCGCTCACCGCTCAGCACCTCGCATCCGAAATCGGCGTCCGTCACCTCGGCCACGCCTTCGGCCCGCACACCACTCATGTCCGTCCACCCCTCACGTCGCTCAGTTCGCACCGCGGCTCCGGACCGCCCGGAGCCTCCGCCTCGGCGGCCAGCTCCGCCAGCGCGCGCTCGGCCCGCGCCAGCTGCGCGCCGACCTGCGCGCGCACCGCGCCCAACTCGCCGATCAGGGCGTCGAGTTCGGCCAGCTTGCTGCGGTACACCGCGACCGACGCCGGGCAGGAGTCCCCGGCCGGGTGCCCGGACCGCAGGCACTCCACGAACGGCCGGGTCTCCTCCAGGTCGAAGCCGACGTCCTGGAGGGTCCTGATCTGCTCCAGGAGCCGGACGTCGGCCTCGTCGTAGGTGCGATGGCCGTGGCCGTCGCGCCGCGCGGGCAGCAGCCCGCGCGACTCGTAGTACCGCAGGGCCCGCGTGGTCGTTCCCACGCGGGACGCGAGTTCGCCGATGCGCATGCCGCGACCGTAACCCTTGACGTCGGCGTCAAGGCCAGCCCTTCCGGCCGGGGCGCCTCAGGGCTTGCGGACCGCCTCCACCGTGGCCGTCCAGTTGTCGGCTCCGTGGCCGAGGGCGACGCCGCGCCGGGCCACCGCGTTGACGGCGCGCAGCACCGAGACGTCGAGGCCGCGGCGCTCGGCGGCGTGCACGACGTGGTCGATGCCCGCCACCTCCATCGCGAGGTTCGCCTCCGCGCCCGGGTAGCTGCCGGAGTCGACCTGCTTCGCCATCTCGTCCACGAGGGAGGTGACGAGACCGGCGTTCGCCTTGATGAAGGGCGCGATCGCGGCGGCCGGGACGCCGTCCGCCGACGCGAGCGCGAAGGCGTGCACCACGCCGGACATCGCGGTCCAGAAGTAGTCGAGCAGCGACAGGTCGTGGACGGCGGCCAGGCCGTGGTCCGCGCCGACGTACGTCGTCTGCCCGCCGAGCGCCTTGAGGGTCCGCTCGTGCTGGTCGTACGCGGCGCGCGGGCCCGCGTGGAAGAGCAGCGCGCCCGGCGTGCCGATGACGGGCGTGGGCACCATGACCGCGCCGTCCAGATAGTCGATGCCCGCCGCCGCGGCCCACGCGGCGGCTTCGCGGGCACGCTCGGGGGTGTCGGAGGTGAGGTTCACCAGGGTGCGCCCGGCGAGGTCGGCGGCGAGGGGTTCGAGGACGGCCGCCGAGGCGTCGTAGTCGACGACGCACACGACGACCAGGTCGCTCGCGCGCACGGCCTCGGCGGCGCTCGCCGCCCGGACGGCTCCCCGGGCGACGAGGTCCTCCCCCTTGCCCGCGGAGCGGTTCCAGACGGTCGTCGGGTGGCCGGCGTCGAGGAAGGCGCCGGCGAGGGCACTGCCCATGGCGCCGAGGCCGATGACGGTGACAGGGGTCTTGGGGCTGTTGTCGTTCTGCATGCCTCCATGCTTGGTGAGTACGGAAGGCACCACAAGTACCGACTATTTTGTGCGGTACTCACCAACTGGTAAGCATGGAAGGGGCGTCAGCGCAGCGGGCGGTACGACGCCCTGGTGAAGAATCCGCCGCCGTTGTCGCCGAGGCGCCCCGGGCCGGGGTGGCGAGGGGGCAGGCCGCCGGGGCCGTCGTCATCGTCGCCTTCGTCGTCCTCGAACCCCCCGTCGTATCCGTCGTCCCCGTCGTCCCCCTCCTCCTCGTCGCCCGGCACGCCGAGCAGGCGGCGCGTCAACAGGTCGCGGTCCGAGAGGAGTTCGCCCAGGGCGGTGCGGACGTCGTCCACCTCCGTGCGGGGCGCGTCGCGCTCGGCGGCGACGAGGACCGCGCGCCGGACGAGCTCCTTGGTGAAGGACGCCGTGGTGCCCGCCGTGCGCTCGACGATCTCCTCGGTGACCTCGTCGCCCAGGCCGAGCCCGCCGCCGTACAGGGCGAGGAGCCGGCGGCGGCCCTCCGCGTCGGGCAGCGGGATCTCCACCGCGAGGTCGACGCGGCCGGGGCGCTGCACGAGCGCGGGCTCCAGGAGGTCGGCGCGGTTGGTGGTGAGCAGGAAGGCCACGTCGGCGTCGTCGCCGAGGCCGTCCATCTCGTTCAGGACCTGGAAGAGCAGGGGCTGTTCGCCGTCTCCGTAGTCCCGGGCCTCGGCGATCAGGTCGCAGTCCTCCAGGACGACGAGGGCGGGCTGGAGCATGCGGGCCAGCGCGCAGGCCGGGCCGATCGCCCGGATCGTGACGCCGGACAGCAGCACCACGGTGAAGTCGGGCATGCCGGAGAGCAGATACCGGATGGTGTGGGTCTTGCCCGTCCCCGGCGGCCCGTACAGGAGCAGGCCGCGCCGCAGGTGCTGGCCCGCGGCGAGCAGCCGCTCGCGCTGCCGGGCCACGCCCACGACGTGCCGCTCGACGCGGTCGAGGAGCCCGTCGGGCAGGACGATGCCCTCGCGGTCCAGGTCCGGGCGCCGGTGGAAGCGGAACGGGCCGAGGCCGTCGCTGAAGTCACCGCCCTCGAAGGACAGGACCTGGCCCCGCAGGACGTTGAGCTCGCGCACCAGCTCGTCGACCCCGGCGAGCAGCCGCTTGGCGGTGTCGCGGTCCTCCGCGAGGACTTCGAGCTGGACCTTCTCGTGGCCGTACTCGTCGCTCGGGCCGCGCAGGAGCACGACGCAGCGCTCCTCGCGGCCGTCCTCGGTGCGCTCGGTGCCGAGGTAGAACCCGAAGGACACGCAGGCGAGTTCGGCGTCCGGGGACACGGGCAGGTGCGCGTAGTCGACGGCGCCGATCACGAACTTGTCGTAGCGGCTGGCGGATTCGAGGATCTCGGAGAGCGTGTAGTGCCCGCGGTGGTCGGCGCCGGTCATGCCGATCAGTTCGTACGCGCGCGACTCGGCGGCGAACCAGCGCTCCAGGGCGAGGTGCACGTTCGGGTGGTCGTAGGGAGCGTAGGCGGCCTTCACGACCGGGGCCCGGCCCGGCTCGACGCCGAGGTGGCCGCGCAGGCGCGCGGTGAGGTCGCGCTCGCTGTCGCGCTCGGCCTGCGGGCGCCGCGCCACGGCCTCGACGAACTGCGTGAACAGCTCGCCGACCCGCTCCAGCTCGGCCTGTTCGCTCCCCGGCGCGCCCTCGTCGCCGAGGCCGCTGGAGACGATCCGTGTGGTCATGGGTGTACTCCCCCGTCGCGCCACGGCCGCTGGTCGGGCGGCCCGGTGCTGCTCAGCGTGGCCGCGCCCGTTCGCCGCCGTCAACGCGATTTCAGGGGCGGGGGGCGCGCGGGTTGCGTACCAGCCATGCGTGCAGCTCGCTGTGGCGGAACTGGTAGTCGCCGCCGACGATGCGGAGCAGGCCCGCGTGGTAGGCCCAGGTGGTGAAGGCGTCGACGCGCGCCGGGACGCGGCCCAGGAGCGCGGCGGCGAGCCACAGCAGCAGGACGTCGAGCAGCACGGCCGCACTCACCGCCACCCAGACCACGGCCACGCCGACGACACCGGCGAATCCGAGGAGCCCCTCCCCCGCCACGCCCACCGCGTACGGGACGACCACCAGGGAGAGCCACCCGGGCAGCCGCAGCGCGCGCCCGGCGCGCCGCACCCCGCGCCAGGTCCGCTCCGCCGAGCCCGACCCGAGGAACAGACAGCCCAGGACGTAGTAGGCGACGAAGCCCACCGCGGCGCCGCCCCACGCCCCGCCGTCGGGCCCGATGCTCTCGGGCACCGTCGTCGCCAGGCACATGCCGAACCCCGTCACGAGGGCGAAGCCCGTGGCCTTGGTCGAGTCCACCAGGAAGGCCCCGACGATCCAGAAGCCGACGAGGGAGGCGATGTGCCCCGGCCGACCGTGGACCTCCTCCATCACGAACCCCAACGACCAGCCGAGCAGAGGCAGGAGCACGCACCCGGCGAGGCTCCGGCCGTCCACGTGGGCGACCGTGTTCTCGCTCGCCGCGAGGGCCACGCAGACGCCGAAGCAGACGACGGCGCCCGCCACGTACGACGCGGGCTCGGGGACCCACGCCAGCCAGCCCACGACCGGGCTCGCGGCGCCGACGACCAGCAGGACCGGCAGCAGCAGCGCCCAGGAGGCGATGTCTCCCCACAGCGTGGCGACCTGCCACAGCCGTCTGCCCAGGCCCGCGCGGGAGCCACGCACCCGCTCCGACGGTGCGAAGGCCAGCGAGTCGGTCACCGCCGCCACGAACAGGGCTCCGGCGAGCACCCCCACCGCGCCGGCGACCACCGTGGACACCACCACGCCGTGCTGGTGGTCCCACCAGCGGGCGGGGAAGAGCCCTTCCACGGACCGCCCCCACAGGAACGCGGCCCCGAGCATCAGCGCCATGACCGCGCCCCCGAGCGCCCGCGCCGACGCCGCCCCGAGGGCCTCGCCGATCGAGGAGAGCTTCCCTTCCTCCCCGGCCATGTGGTGCAGCCACTGGTGCACGCGGGCGGGCTCGTACTCCGCCTGGCGGCCCCAGGGCGACTCCGTCGCGACGACCCGCTGCCGCGCCCGCTGCGCCGCCGTGTTCGCGGCCCGCGTGGCCGCCGGGATGTAGTGGGCCAGGAGGTGCTCGCGGACCTCGTCCGCCGTCGCCAGGTGCGCCAGTGGCTGGGCCTGGCCCTGGGCCGCCTCCCCGTACACGGCGTACGCGAGCCCCAGGTAGAAGGGCGAGCTGAGCGCCTGGGCCACGGCCTCGCCCGCGCCGTCGAGCAGCGCGTCCAGCGGCGAGCCCCGGCCGTCGGACCGCTTCTCGACGTAGGAGCGGGCCTCTTCGACGTCGACGCCCGCGATGCGCAGCAGCGCCGACTGCCGCAGCCAGGCGTAGCGCTCGGACAGCTCCGTGTAGCGCTGGGCGCGGCAGGTCAGCACCACGGGCGCGCTGCCGTCCACGGACTCGTAGGCGTTCAGCTCGTCCAGGGCCCGCTGCGCGCGGCCCGGCTCCGGCCCGGTGACCTCCGCGTCCATCTCGTCGAGCCCGTCGAGTACGGGGATGACGAGGCGGCGCGCGACGAGGTCGGCGGCGGTGCCCTCGCGCAGGCCGTAGACCTTCACCAGGCTGTCGGTCAGCCAGCGTTCGAAGCCGCCCACGGTCCGCCAGCGGCCCCACCAGCGCCGGTGGGTGCGCGGTGCGGGCAGGTCGCCGATGGCGAGCCGCACGGGCACCGGGTCGGCGGGCCCGCGCGCGGCGAGGAGCCGGACCACGAGGTGCACGGCGAAGACCGTCTTGCCCGCGCCGGGCGCTCCGGTGACGACCAGGCGGCCCGGCGCGGCGCAGTACCAGGCGGCCACGTCGGAGAGCCGCTGCGACCCCGGCGGTTCGGTGCCGCCCTGCCGGGGTGTCACCTCGACGCGCAGGTCGATCAGGTGGGCGCCGCCGCCGAGCATGTGGGCGCGCTCGGCGACCTCGATCTCGCGCACCGCCCCGGCGAGGGAGTCGAGCGCGGCGGCCCGGGCGTCCGTGGCCTGCTGGAGGCGGAGCGCGCCGAGGCTGACGGCCGCGCCGACGAGGATGCCCAGGATGCCGACGGGCAGTCCCAACACCCCTGAGACGTCCTGAGGTTGGAGTCCCCCGCGGGACACGGACCAGCCTGCCCAGACGCACCCGGCGACCAGGACCACCACGCCGCCGCCGAGCAGCCGGCGGACCCCCGCGGGACTCGGCCTTCCCGTCTCCATGGGTCAGCATCATGGCAAGGCGCTGATCGCCGGGCCACCGGTTCGGCGAGGTCGCGCGGCCCCCGTGTCAGGGCTGTGACACGGGTTCCTTCGCGGTGTCGGGCGTCGGCGCGGCGGCGCCGGACACGGGCCCGGCGGGCGCCTGCCGCTTCCCCGGCAGGAGCAGGGCGACCACCAGCGTGCCGACGCCGAGGATGACCGCCGCGATCAGGCTGGTGTGGGCCACCGCGTCGGAGAACGAGGTGCCCACGGCGTGCTTCATCTGCTCGGCGCCCTGGGCGAGTTCGGCGGCCTGGGCCTTCAGTTCGGCGGCCTTCTGCGGGGAGTTCGCGCCCGCGGCCTGCTCGGCGAGGCGCCGCGCCTGCTGCCCGACGGCCTGGGCGACGCCGCCGCCCGCGCCGACGGAGTCCTGGGCCTGGGCGAGGGCGGACGCCGGGAGCTTGCTGCCCGCCGTCTCGTCGGCGAGGGCGTCGGCGTACGAGGTGCCGAGGACCGAGCCGAGGACGGCGATGCCGAGGGAGCCGCCCAGTTCGAGCGAGGTGTCGTTGACGGCGCCGCCGACGCCGAGCTCCGCCTCGGGGAAGGCGCCCATGATGGCGTCCGTGCAGGGCGAGACCGCGAGCCCCATCGACAGGCCGAGCACGACGAGGGGCAGCACGAAGTCCCCGTACGTGGAGGCCGCGTCGGTGGCGGTGAGCAGGGCCATGGCCGTGGTGCCGCCGACCATGCCCGCGGTGACCATCACCTTCGCGCCGAGCCTCGGCGTGAGGAAGCCGGTGAGCGCGGAGCCGACGAAGACCGCGCCCGCGAGCGGCAGCATGCGCACGCCCGTCTCCAGCGGGTCGTACTCCAGGACGAACTGGAGGTGCTGGGTGAGGAAGTAGAAGGCGCCGAAGGCGGCCACGAAGAACAGGGCCACGGCGAGGTTGGAGCCGGAGAAGCCGCGCCGGGCGAACTTGCGGACGTCCAGGACGGGGCGCGGGTGGCGCAGCTCCCAGACGACGAAGACGACGAGCCCGACGGCGGCGACCACGGCAGCGGCGACGGCAGCGGCGCCCCAGCCGAAGCCGGGCCCCTCGATGATCATGTAGATGAGCGCGCCGATCCAGACGACGGAGAGCAGCCCGCCCACGTAGTCGATGCGCCCCGCCGCCGAGGACTTCGACGGCGGTACGAGGACGAAGGCTCCGGCGATCGCGACGGCCGCCACGGGGACGTCGATCAGGAAGGTCGACGCCCAGCCGTAGTGCCGCAGGAGCAGGCCCGCGATCAGCGGACCCGCCGCGATGGCGATGCCGGAGGTGGCCGCCCACAGCGTGATCGCCTTGGCCCGCTCCTCGCGCGGGAACGTCGAGGCGAGCAGCGAGAGCGTCGCGGGCATGATCATCGCCGCGCCCACGCCCATCACGCCGCGCGCGACGATGACGGCCGTCGAGCTGTCGGCGAGCGCCCCCGCCCCCGCGCCCGCGCTGAGCACGAGCAGCCCGAGCACGAGCGCGCCGCGCCGGCTGTACTTGTCGCCGATGGCGCCGAAGAGCAGCATCAGGGCGGCGTACGGAACGGTGTACGCGTCGATGACCCATTGCAGGTCGGAGCTGCTGAGGTCGAGGTCGCGGGTCATGTCGGGCGCCGCCACCGTCAGCGCGGTGTTCGCCATGACGGCGATCAGCAGGCTCAGGCACAGGACGAGCAGCGCCCACCAGCGGCGGGCGTAGGGCCGGTCCATCCGCTCCACCGGCTCATTGATCAACAAAGGCATCGGGGCCACCTCGGAGTACGTCGTACGTGTACGCGGAACACAGAAAATTGCACATGACTGTGCATTTGCACGCCGCTGTGCAATGTAGCGGACGGGCGGCCATCTTGCACAGCGATGTGCAAGTGCGTGGATCGGCGGCACAATGGCGCCATGAGCCGTACGAAACCGACGCCGCCGCGCACCGGGGCCGCCGGGGCGAGACCTGCCACCGGCGGGGCCGCCGGCGCCGCCACGGCCCGCGCCGACGCCAACCGCCGCCGCATCCTCGACGTCGCCCACGCCGAGCTGACCCGGGACCCGGACGCCTCCATGGACCAGATCGCCCGGGGCGCCGGGGTGGTGCGCCGCACGGTCTACGGCCACTTCCCGAGCCGCGAGGCGCTGGTCACCGCCCTCCTCGACGAGGCCGTCGAAGCGGTGATGGCCGCGCACCGCGCCGCCTACGCGAACGCCGACGACCCGGCGCGCGCCGTCGCCGCCGCGATGCTCGGCGTCTGGCGCGTCACCGACCGCTACCGCCTGCTGCTCTCCCTCGCGCAGCGCGCGGTGACCATGGACGGCATCCGCGAACGCCTGGCCCCCATGAACGCGGCGGGCGCCGCGATGTTCCAACGCGCCCTGGACGAGGGCCGGTTCACCACCACGGTGCCGCCGCGCGCCCTCGTCTACGTCCTGGAGAGCATCGTCTTCGGCCTGATGGAGGCGGTGAACGACGGCACGATCGACGCCGACGAGGCGGGCCGCGCGGCCCCGATCACCTTCCTGACAGCAGCGGGCCTCCCCCTCCCGGAGGCGACGGCCCTGGTGAACGAGGTGGCCGCGGACCTCGCCTAGCCCCTGCGGGCCAGCAGCGCGCGGACCGTCTTGCCCCGGCCCCGGCGCGGGAACCAGCCCACGTCCTGGGCGAGTTGGCGTACGACGAGCAGGCCCCGGCCGCCCTCCCCGTGCGGGGCCGCCGACTCGAAGCCGGGGAACTCCCCCACCGGGTCCGACACGTCGACGACCAGGCCGCCGTGCGCCGTGACGGCGAGCCGCAGCCACAGGTGGTGACCCGCGACGTGCCCGTGCCGGGCGGCGTTGGCGACCAGCTCGGACACGACGAGCACGGCGTCGTCGACGTCGCCGCCCCACCGCCACGCGGCGAGCCGCCCCCGCGTGCCCTTCCGGGCGAGGCCTGCGGCCGCGGGGGTCAGGGGGTAGCTCGTGGACCAGGTGTGCGGGGGTTCGCTCGCCGGTGAAGGTGGGGGTGCCGGTGCCGTGGGGTTCTTCATGCCGATTACGGTCGCGCCGTTCCGCGTTCGACTGCAATCGAAAGCCCATTGAATATCCAGCGGGGGAACATTGGACTATGCCTGGATCCGCGCAAGCGCCTGCGCAGGCGCGGCAGCCGGTGCCACACTCGCCGCACGGCAACCGCTGACACACACAGCGCGACGAGAGCGAGCAGCATGGCGGCGAAGCGTGGGCGCACCAGTCAGCGCCTCGAATTGGGCTTGCAGCTGAGGCAGTTGCGCGAAAGCTGCGGACAGAGTGAGAGTGGAGGCGGCCTCACACGGAAGCAAGCCGTCCAAGGTCTGAAGATCTCAGAGACATCGCTCCAGCGGATCGAGACCGGCGCCCTCAACTTCCGGAACGTGGGCGACCTGCGCAAGCTGCTGAGCAAGTACGGCGTCACCGACGAGGCGGTCATCAACTCCTTGATCAACCTCAATCGGGAGTCCTCGACGCAGGATTGGCTTACGCAGTACCGCGGACCCATGCCACCCGAGCTGCCCGCCTTCGTCGGTCTTGAGCCGGAGTCACGCAGCATGAAGGCGTATCACCCCACCCTGGTGCACGGGCTCCTCCAGACCGAGCGTTATGCCACCGCACTGCACGAGGTGCAGAAGCCCGTCGAGGAGACGCCGTCGGACCTCATCCGAAGTAGCGTGGAACTGCGTATGAAGCGTCAGGAGATCCTCACCCGGGAGGACCCGGTCAAGCTGCACGTCATCCTCGGCGAAGCCGCCTTGCGGTATCCGGTCGGAGGCACCGAAGCGATGCGCGAGCAGTACGCGAAGCTGGTGGAGGTGTCGGCTCTGGAACACGTGACGCTCCAGGTACTGCCGTTCCGCTGGGGATACCGCACGACGAACGACTTCGCGATCCTCGACCTGGGCGACCGCATCCCGCCCCGAGTCCAGATCGACAGCGCCTGGAACGCCGTTTCCACGTCGGACAAGCCCCGCGAGGTCGCCCGCTTCACACGCCGGTTCGACGCCATGGTCGCTTCCGCGCTACCGCCTGAGGACACCGCCGACTTTCTGCACCGACTAGAACGAGAGCTGTGAGCCCATGAACGCTCGCTTCAACGCGCCGGATCTCGCCCCCGAAGAGGCCTGGTTCAAGTCGTCGTACAGCGACGGCACGCCCAGCAGTTGCCTGGAAGTCGCCGACCTCACCACCTGGCACAAGTCGTCGTACAGCGGCGGCACCGGCAACAACTGCATAGAGGTCGCCGATCTCGCCGGCCAAGTCGGCGGCGGTGTCGGCATACGTGACTCCAAGGACCCCGAAGGGCCCGCCCTGCTGCTCGGGCGGCCCGCCTGGGCCGCCTTCGTGGCTGGGGTCGTTCAGGACGGCGGCAGCCAGCGGTAGACCAGTTCCGGGCGGCCCACCTGGCCGTACTGGGGGCTGCGGGCCGCGCGGGCCGTGTCGACCAGGTGCTCCAGGTAGCGGCGGGCCGTGATGCGCGAGAGGCCCGTGAGGTCGGCGGCGGTCGCGGCGGTCAGGCCCTCGGGCGGGGCGTCGCGCAGGGTGCGGGTGACGCGCTCCAGGGTGGGGCCGCTGAGGCCCTTGGGCAAGGTGGCGGGCGCCGGGGCGCGCAGGGTCGCGAGGGCCCGGTCGACCTCGTCCTGCCCGGTGGCCTCGCCCGCCGCGCTGCGGAACTCGGCGTAGCGCGTGAGCCGGTCGCGCAGGGTGGCGAAGGTGAAGGGCTTCAGGACGTACTGGATGACGCCGAGGGAGACGCCTTCGCGGACGACGGTCAGGTCGCGGGCGGAGGTGACGGCGATGACGTCCGCCTTGTGCCCGGCGGCGCGCAGACTGCGGGCCAGGGACAGGCCGTGGCCGTCGGGAAGGTTCAGGTCGAGGAGGATCAGGTCGACGGGCCCGCGGTCGAGCGCGCGGCGCGCCTCGGCGGCGGTGTGGGCGGTCGCGGTGGCCTCGAAGCCCGGTACCCGGTTGACGTACAGGACGTGGGCGTCGGCCGCGACGGGGTCGTCCTCGACGACGAGGACGCGGATGGGGGCGGGGGCGGGCTCGGTCATCTCTGGGCCCCTTCTCGACGCTCGGAGGCTTCGGAGTTCGGAGAGGCTCCGGGGCGCGGCGCGGCGGCGGGGTACGCCCCCGCTCCGGAGCCCGGCGCGGCTTCGGGGTGCGCCCCGGTTCCGAAGCCCGGCCCGGCTCCGGGGCGTGCCCCGGCCTCGGAGCCCGGCCCGGCGACAGGGCGCGCCCCCGCGGAGCCCGGCCCGGCTTCGAGGCCCGGCCCGGCGGCAGCGTCCGGTGGTGCGCTGAGCGGCAGCGTCGCCGTGAACTCCGCGCCGCCCGCGGGGGACTCCGCCACCGTCAGCGTCCCGCCGTTGCGCGTGGCCGCCTGGTGGGCCAGGGAGAGGCCGAGGCCCCGGCCGTCGGGCGACTTGGTGGACCAGCCCCGGGTGAAGACGGCCTCGCGGTGGGCCTCGGGGATGCCGGGGCCGGTGTCCGCGACGCGGAGCAGCAGGGTGTCGGGCCGGGCGAGGACGGTCACCGTGACGCGGGCGGACGGGGAGCCCTGCGCCGCGTCGACGGCGTTGTCGATGAGGTTGCCGAGGATGGTGACGAGGTCGCGCGCGGCGGGCGTGCGCGGCAGTTCGCCGTCGTCGACGCTGGTGTCGTCCGAGATGACCAGCTCGACGCCGCGCTCGTTGGCCTGGGCCGCCTTGCCGAGGAGCAGCGCCGCGAGGACCGGCTCGTTGACGGCCGCGACGACCTGGTCGGTGAGGGCCTGGGCCAGTTCGAGCTCGGCCGTGGCGAACTCCACCGCCTCGTCGGCGCGGCCCAGTTCGATCAGGGACACCACGGTGTGCAGCCGGTTGGCGGCCTCGTGGGCCTGGGAGCGCAGCGCGCGGGTGAAGCCGCGCTCGGAGGTCAGCTCGCCGGTGAGGGACTGGAGTTCGGTGTGGTCGCGGAGGGTGACCACGGTGCCCTTGCGGTCGCCGCCGGAGACCGGCGAGGTGTTGACGACGAGGACGCGGTCCGCCGTCAGATGCACCTCGTCCACGCGCGGCGCCGCGTCGAGCAGCGCGCCGGTGAGCGGCGCGGGCAGGCCGAGGTCGGTGACGTAGGCGCCGACGACGCCCTCGTCCGCGCCGAGCAGTTCCCGCGCGGCGTCGTTGATGAGCGCCACCCGCCGCCGCCCGTCGAGCATGAGGAGCCCCTCGCGCACGGCGTGCAGCGCGGCCTCGTGGTAGTCGTGCATGCGGCTCAGCTCGGCCGCGTTCATGCCGTGGGTGCTGCGGCGCAGCCGCGCGTTGATGACGTACGTACCGACGGCGCCGAGCACCAGGGCCGCGGCCGCGACGCCGACGAGCGCCACCAGCTGGCCGCGCGCCTTCGCGGTGATCTCGTCGATGGTGATGCCCGCGCTGACCAGGCCGACGATCCGGCCGCCGTCGTGGATGGGCGTGACCACGCGCACGGAAGCGCCGAGGGTGCCGGTGTACGTCTCCGTGAAGGTCTGCCCGCGCAGCGCCTCCGCCGTGTGGCCGAGGAAGCGCTGCCCGATGCGGGCCGGGTCGGGGTGGGTCCAGCGGATGCCGCGCCGGTCCATGATCGTCACGAAGGCGACGCCGGTGTCCCGCTGGACCTGCGACGCGTACGGCTGGAGCGCGCGGGACGGGTCGTCCCCGCGGATCGCCTCGCGCACGGACGGCGCGTCCGCGACCGCGCGCGCCGCCGCCGTGGCCTGGCGCCGGGCCGCCTCCTCCGCCTGGTGCCGGTCGCTGAGGTACGTGAACAGGGCGCAGCCCGCGACCACCACCGCCACCAGGACCACCTGCATGGCGAAGAGCTGACCGGCGAGGCTGCGCGGCGCGCGCGGAGCCCGCGGTCGGCGGGGCGGTCGGGAGGGCTGGGGCATGGTGCAAGTCTGCCTCGCCGCACGCGCCTGACCTAAAGGAACGCCGGCGGCGGCCCGCGGCGCGAACTCAATGAACGCAAGGGTGACCGCCCTCACACTCCGGGAGATAGTCACCCGGAATCGCCAGGACGTGAGCCGCACGACTCGCGAGGACACAGTGGTCGTAGTCGCCCAAGGAGGCAACCGTGGCAGAGGACAGGACGGCGGCGGGCGCCGCCGGGACCGGAGCGGCACCACCCGCGGCGGGGACGGGCACCCCGCCCGCGCCCCGCGCGAAGCGGGACCGCACCCACTACCTCTACATCGCCGTCATCGCGGCCGTGCTCATCGGCATCGCGGTCGGTTTCGCCGCGCCGGACTTCGCCAAGGAGCTCAAGCCCCTCGGCACCGGCTTCGTGAACCTGATCAAGATGATGATCTCGCCGATCATCTTCTGCACGATCGTGCTCGGCGTGGGCTCGGTCCGCCAGGCCGCGAAGGTCGGCAAGGTCGGCGGGCTCGCGCTCGCCTACTTCGTCGCCATGTCCGTGGTCGCCCTGGCCATCGGCCTGGTCGTCGGCAACATCCTGCACCCCGGCTCCGGCATGGACCTGACCTCCTCGGACAAGGCCGCGGGCCACGACGCGGCCGACGAGGCGGACAAGGGCCTCGTCGACTTCGCGCTCGGCATCATCCCGAAGACGATGGTCTCCGCCTTCACCCAGGGCGAGGTCCTCCAGACCCTGCTCGTCGCGCTCCTCGTCGGCTTCGCCCTCCAGGCCATGGGCCGCACGGGCGAGCCGATCCTGCGCGGGGTGGGGCACATCCAGAAGCTGGTCTTCCGCGTCCTCGGCATGATCATGTGGGCCGCGCCCATCGGGGCGTTCGGCGCGATGGCCGCCGTCATCGGGGAGACCGGCACGGACGCGCTCAGGGCGCTGGCCACCATCATGATCGGCTTCTATGTGACCTGCGCGCTCTTCATCGTGCTCGTGCTCGGCACGCTGCTGCGCCTGGTCACCGGGGTCAACCTCTTCAAGCTGCTGCGGTATCTGGGCCGGGAGTTCCTGCTCATCCTCTCCACCTCGTCCTCGGAGTCCGCGCTGCCGCGGCTCATCGCGAAGATGGAGCACCTGGGCGTGAGCCGCCCCGTCGTCGGCATCACCGTGCCGACCGGCTACTCCTTCAACCTCGACGGCACCATGATCTATCTGACCATGGCCTCGCTCTTCATCGCCGACGCGATGGACCAGCCCCTGGGCATCGGGGAGCAGATCTCGCTGCTGCTGTTCATGATGATCGCGTCCAAGGGCGCTGCGGGCGTCTCCGGCTCCGGCATCGCCGTCCTCGCCAGCGGCCTCCAGTCGCACAAGCCCGGGCTCGTCGACGGCGTCGGCCTCATCATCGGCGTCGACCGCTTCATGAGCGAGGCCCGCGCCCTCACCAACTTCGCGGGCAACGCGGTGGCCACGCTCCTCATCGGTACGTGGACGAAGGAGGTCGACCGGGAGCGGGTCGCCCTCGTCCTCGACGGCAAGCTGCCCTTCGACGAGCGGACGCTCGTGGACGACGAACACGGGGCGCCTCCGGCGGCGGAGGCCGTGCCCGAGCAGGTGCCGCTGGAGAAGGCGCCGGTGCAGGCGTAGGCCCTCGCGGCAGTGCCCCCCAAGTGATGTGCGGCAGCCCCCGGACCCCCGCGGCCCGGGGGCTGCCGCTACGACTTCCGAGGAGCTGACCACCCTCATGCGTACTGCTCTTTCCGCTCTTCCCGCCCTCCCGGACCGCGTGCTCGGCGTCTGTGGCCACTGGACGACCGCCCCGATACCCGTGGGCGAGGTCCGCTGCCGGGGCGGCGGCTGGTGCACGCAGTACGTGTGCCCGGACTGCGTGCACACCTCCCACTACCGCCTCGGCCCGCAGTGGGACGACCTGCCGGCCCGGCTGCACCGCTGAGCGCGCGGCAGGCCCGCCGCGCCCCCTGCAAGGGCATTGACCTTGCTTCCAGCAAGCGCTTACGTTCACCGGGCGGCGGCCGTGCGCGGCAGGCAGTGCGGCCGCGCCGGACCGTAGGAGGTCGTGCCCGTGCGCCCCACCGCTTCCGCTCCTCTCCTCCTCGCGACCGTGCTCGCCGCCGGTGCCCTCACCGCGTGCGGCGGCGGCTCCGGTGACGACCCGGACACCGTGAAGGTGTCGTACAAGCAGTCCATGGACAACCAGATCCGGGTGATGGACGACTACCTGGAGGCCATGAAGAAGCAGTTCGAGAAGGCGCATCCGGGCAAGAAGGTGAAGCTGGTGCCGATCAAGGCGCCGGACGCCGAGTACTACACGAAGGTGCAGCAGATGCTGCGCTCCCCGAAGACCGCGCCCGACCTCGTCTACGAGGACACCTTCCTCATCAACTCCGACATCACCAGCGGGTACTTGAGACCTCTCGACCCGTATCTGGAGAAGTGGAAGGAGTGGCCGAAGTTCATCGACACGGCCAAGGCCGCGGCGCGGGCGGAGGACGGCAAGACGTACGGCGTGCCGGACGGGACGGACACGCGCGGGCTGTGGTTCAGCAGGGACGTCTTCAAGAAGGCGGGCCTGCCGCAGGACTGGCGGCCCAAGAGCTGGGACGAGGTCCTGGACGCGGCCCGCACCGTCAAGGACAAGGTGCCCGGTGTCGTGCCGCTGAACGTGTACACCGGCAAGCCCGGCGGCGAGACCTCCTCCATGCAGGGCCTGGAGATGCTCCTGTACGGGACGGGCAAGGACCCGGTGTACGACCCGAAGGCCAAGAAGTGGGTCGTGGGCAGCAAGGGCTTCAAGGACGCCCTGAGGTTCGTCGAGACCGTGTACAAGGAGAAGCTCGGTCCGGACGTCGAGGACGCGCTCGACCCGAACATGGCCACCCGCGTGCGCGGCGAGTTCCTGCCCAAGGGCAAGCTCGCCATCAACCTCGACGGCTCCTGGCTGCCGCAGGACTGGCTGAAGGGCTCCGGGCACGAATGGCCCGAGTGGTCCGAGGAGCTGGGCCTCGCGGCCATGCCCACGCAAGCAGGTCAGGCGCCCGGCAGGGTCAGCATGTCCGGCGGCTGGACCTGGGCCGTCCCGGCGAAGGCGGACAACCCCGACCTGGCGTTCCGGTTCATCGAGACGATGCAGACGAAGGAGAACGCGAAGCGGTGGTACATCGCCAACTCCGGCATCTCCGTGCGCGAGGACGTCGCGAAGGACCCCGAGTACGTGAAGGCGCAGCCCGGCATCCGGTTCTTCACCGACCTGGTCGCCGTCACCCACTACCGGCCCGCCTACCCCGCGTACCCGAAGGTCTCCACGGCGATGCAGGAGGCCATGGAAGAGGTCACCACGGGTGACGGCTCCGTGGACGACGCGGCGCGCGGCTACGACGACGAGGTCAGGTCGGCCACCGACGGCAAGGTGATCGAGAGGTGAAGGCCCTGGCGACGGCCCCGCGCGAGGCCCCGCCGCGCCGCCGGCGCCTCGTCCGCTCCCTGGGCCGCGCCCTGCCGGTCTCGCCCGCCGTGGTCCTGATGGCGCTGTTCCTCGCGGGCCCCATCGGCTACTGCGCGTACATCGCCTTCACCGACCTCCAGCTCACCGGCCAGGCGCACGAGAGCTTCGTCGGCTTCGAGAACTTCCGCACGGCCTTCGACGACGAGGACTTCCTCAACGCGGTGTGGCTGACGCTCGTCTTCACGTTCCTGTCCTCGGTCCTCGGTCAGAACACGCTCGGCCTGGCGCTCGCCGTCCTGATGCGGCGGGCCTCCAAGCCGGTGCGTACCGTCACGGGGGCCGTCGTCGTCACGGCGTGGGTGCTGCCCGAGGTCGTCGCGGGCTTCCTCCTGTACGCCTTCTTCCGCCGCGACGGCACCCTCAACGCGGTCCTCGACGTGCTCCATCTGCCGTCCCAGAACTGGCTGTTCAGCCTGCCGATCCTGGCGGTGTCGTTCGCCAACGTGTGGCGCGGCACGGCCTTCTCGATGCTGGTCTACTCGGCGGCGCTGAGCGAGATCCCGCGAGAGGTCACCGAGGCCGCGGAGGTCGACGGCGCGGGCGGCTGGCGCCGGATGTGGCACATCACGCTGCCCATGATCCGCCGCTCCATCGGCACGAACCTGATGCTCAACACCCTCCAGACGCTGTCCGTCTTCGGGCTGATCTGGGTGATGACACGCGGCGGTCCCGGCAACCGCAGCCAGACGCTGCCCCTGTTCATGTACGAGCAGGCCTTCCAGAAGAGCATGATCGGCTACGGCACGGCGGTGGCCCTGCTGCTGCTCCTCGTGGGGTCCCTGTTCTCCCTGCTCTACATGCGCCTGCTGCGCACGGAGGTCTGATGTCCGCACGCCGCGCCCGCAGCCGCCGCCTCGCCGCCGACATCGGCCTGCTGACGGTGGCGGCGGCCTTCGCCGTGCCGCTCGCCTGGGTGCTGCTGTCCGCCGTCGACCCCAGGGCCGACGTGGGCGTGAAGAGCCCGGACGGCTTCACGCTCGACCACTTCGACGCCGTCCTCACCGACGAGATCACCTTCACGCCGATGCTGAACAGCCTGCTGCTGTGCGGCGGCGGCACGCTCCTGACGGTGGTGAGCGCCGCCCTCGCGGCCTACCCGCTGTCGCGCTACTCCTCCCGCCTCAACCGGCCGTTCATGCTGACCATCCTGTTCGCGACGAGCCTGCCCATCACCGCGATCATGGTTCCGGTGTACGCGCTGTTCGTCCGCGTCGACCTCATCGACACCCTCCAGGGCACGATCTTCTTCTTCGCCGCTTCCCAACTGCCGTTCGCCATCTGGCTGATGAAGAACTTCATGGACGGCGTGCCCAAGGAGCTGGAGGAGGCCGCCTGGACGGACGGCGCCTCGCCGCTGCAGTCCCTGATCCGCATCGTGCTGCCCCTGATGGGGCCGGGCGTCGCCGTCGTGACCGTCTTCTCCTTCGTCCTGATGTGGGGCAACTTCTTCGTCCCGTTCATGCTGCTGCTCTCCCCCGACCAGATGCCCGCGGCGGTCAGCATCAACGACTTCTTCGGCAGCAAGGGCGCCATCGTCTACGGCCAGCTCGCGGCGTTCTCGCTCATCTACTCGACGCCGGTGATCCTGCTGTACGTCCTGATCGCCCGGCGCCTGGGAGGGGGTTTCGCCCTGGGCGGCGCGGTGAAGGGCTGAGCCCCGCGCCCGGCGCACGGGAGCCCGCCGAGGGCGCCCCCGCCGGATGTGGCTTCGTCCGAGCCACAGCCTCGTAGGAACGCACCGTAGTCGCCCGACTCCGGTACCCCTACCGTGTGCCCCGTGCAAGCAAGGCAGCCCCCACCGCTCTTCGACTTCCCCGCCGCGCGCCGGCTGCGCGAGGCGCTGGGCATGGCGCCCGGGCACGTCGCCCACGACATGCGGGCCAGCTACGGCCTCGCCCATGTCACCGCGGACACCGTCAGCGCGTGGGAGCGGGGCCTCGCCACGCCGAACGCCGCCGAGCTCGCCGCGCTCGCGGCCACACTGTGGTGCTCGCCCGGCGAACTCATGGGCGCCGCACGGACGTTGCGGGAGCACCGCCTGGCGCGCGCCCTCGCCCCGGAGGACGTGGCGCGCGGCGCGGGCGTGGAGCTCCAGGCCTATCTGCGGATGGAGGAGACCGACCAGTGGCGCGGCAGCGAACGGCAGTCCGCCGCCCTCGCGCACACCCTGCGGCTCTCGCTGCCGGACTTCATCGCGGTCACCGGCCGCTCCGAGCAGCTCGCGGAGCTGCTGCGCAGCGCGGTGACGACCCGCTGGCAGGGGTACGTACGCCCGGTCAGCAAGCTCCTGGCCGTCGACAAGCGCACCGTGGAGGGACCGCTGCGCCGCCTGCACGCGGACTACCAGTCGCGGATGGTCCGCACGCTGAGCTGGGGCGGCGGCACGGGCGCGGACGCCTCGGGCCACGCGGGCCGCGACTTCCTCGACCGGGTCCTCGACCACTTCTGGCCGCTGGTCCCGGGCCCGTCCTGAGACGGCCCGGGACGGAGCCGGGGGCGGCGGCGCAATCTGTTTCCGCTCTGGATGGAACGTTCTGGAAAGTCGGAAACCAGATACCCGGAAGCTCTAGAAGACGGACTCCGCCTCGTCCATCCGGTCCTTCGGGACGGTCTTGAGCTCCGTCACGGCCTCGGCGAGCGGCACCATCTCGATGTCCGTGCCGCGCAGCGCGGTCATGCGGCCGTAGTCGCCGCGGTGCACGGCCTCGACGGCGTGCCAGCCGAAGCGGGTGGCGAGGACGCGGTCGTACGCGGTGGGCGTGCCGCCGCGCTGGACGTGGCCGAGGATGACCGGCTTGGCCTCCTTGCCGAGCCGCTTCTCCAGCTCGTAGGCGAGGGCCGTGCCGATGCCCTGGAAGCGCTCGTGGCCGAACTGGTCGATGGCGCCCTTGCCGTAGTCCATGGTGCCGTCGGCGGGGTGCGCGCCCTCGGCGACGCAGATCACCGCGAACTTCTTGCCGCGCGCGAACCGCTCCTCGACCATCTTGACCAGGTCGGCCGGGTCGAAGGGCCGCTCGGGCAGGCAGATGCCGTGGGCGCCGCCCGCCATGCCGGACTCCAGGGCGATCCAGCCCGCGTGCCGCCCCATGACCTCGACGACCATCACGCGCTGGTGGGACTCGGCGGTGGTCTTCAGCCGGTCCATGGCCTCGGTGGCCACGCCGACGGCCGTGTCGAAGCCGAAGGTGCGGTCCGTGGAGGAGATGTCGTTGTCGATGGTCTTGGGCACGCCCACGACGGGTACCCCGGCCTCGTGGAGCATCTTCGCCGCGGTCAGCGTGCCCTCGCCGCCGATCGGGATGAGCGCGTCGAAGCCGCTCTTCTCGATCAGGTCCTTGGCGTTGTCGCAGGCGGCGCGGAAGCGGGCGCGCTCCAGACGGGAGGAGCCGAGGATCGTTCCGCCGCGGGAGAGGATGCCGCTCACCGCGTTCAGGTCCAGGGTCCGGTAGCGGCCGTCGAGCAGACCCGCGTAGCCGTCCTCGAAGCCGATGACCTCGTCGCCGTAGTTGGTGACCGCTCGGTGCACGACCGACCGGATCACTGCGTTGAGGCCCGGGCAGTCGCCGCCCGCGGTGAGAATTCCGATACGCATCGCGCTGTGTCTCCTGCTCGCTGTTGCTTCGTGTGAGCCGGTCCGATTGTTCCACGGCGTTCGGCCAGCCTGCGACTTAGCCAGCCACGGAGGTATTGTCAAGAGGGCACGACCAACAATATCGGGTGATTTTCCGGCGCTGCCGGAGCTGCCCTCCCCCTCCTCACCAGGGAAGACCGAGAAGAAACGGAGAGCACGCGTGACGCGCAGCGTGTACGTGACCGGGATCGACCGGGGCGACGGCCGTCAGGTCGTCGAGCTGGGAGTCATGGAACTCCTGACCCGCCAGGTGGACCGCGTGGGTGTCTTCCGCCCCCTCGTCCACGACGGACCGGACCGGCTGTTCGAGCTCCTGCGCGCCCGCTACCGGCTCTCACAGGACCCGGCGTCCGTGTACGGCATGGACTACCACGAGGCGTCCGCGCTCCAGGCCGAGAAGGGCACCGACGAGCTGGTCTCCCAGCTCGTCGACCGCTTCCACGAGGTCGCACGCGCGTACGACGTGGTCCTGGTCCTCGGCACCGACTTCGCCGCCACCCAGCTGCCCGACGAGCTGTCGCTCAACGCCCGGCTCGCGAACGAGTTCGGCGCCTCCGTCCTCGGCGTCGTCGGCGGCAAGAACCAGACCGCCGAGTCGGTGCGCGCCGAGACCCGCAACGCCTACCGCGCCTACGAGGCCCTGGGCTGCGACGTGCTCGCGATGGTCACCAACCGCGTGGCCCCCGCCGACCGCGCCGAGATCCAGGAGCGCCTCGCCGCGAGCCTGCCGGTGCCCTGCTACGTGCTGCCCGACGAGCCCGCCCTGGCCGCGCCGACCGTCGCGCAGATCACCCACGCGCTCGGCGGCCGGGTCCTCCTCGGCGACGACTCGGGCCTGGCCCGGGACGCCCTCGACTTCGTCTTCGGCGGCGCGATGCTGCCGACCTTCCTGAACGCCCTGACCCCGGGCTGCATGGTCGTCACCCCCGGCGACCGCGCCGACCTGGTCGTCGGCGCGCTCGCCGCGCACAGCGCGGGCACCCCGCCGATAGCGGGCGTCCTGCTCACCCTGAACGAGCAGCCGGGCCCGGAGATCCTGCGCCTGGCCGACCGGCTCGCGCCCGGCACGCCCGTGATCGCCGTCGCCGGGGGCTCCTTCCCGACGGCGGGCGAGCTGTTCGCCCTGGAGGGCAAGCTGAACGCGGCGACGCCGCGCAAGGCGGAGACCGCCCTCGGCGTCTTCGAGCGGCACATCGACACCGCCGAGCTCCTGGCCCGCCTTGCGGTGTCCGGCAGCGACCGCGTCACGCCGATGATGTTCGAGCACAAGCTCCTGGAGCGGGCCCGCGCCGACCGCCGCCGCGTCGTCCTTCCCGAGGGCACCGAGGAGCGCGTGCTGCGCGCCGCCGACGTCCTGCTGCGCCGCGGCGTGTGCGACCTGACGCTGCTCGGCCCCGTGGAGACCATCCGCAAGAAGGCCGCCGACCTCGGGGTGGACCTCGCGGACTCCCAGCTCGTCGACCCGCAGACCTCCGAGCTGCGCCAGGGCTTCGCCGAGGAGTACGCGCGCCTGCGCGCCCACAAGGGCGTGACCGTGGAGCTGGCGTACGACGTGGTGGCCGACGTGAACTACTTCGGCACGCTGATGGTGCAGGGCGGCCTCGCCGACGGCATGGTGTCCGGCTCCGTGCACTCCACGGCCGCGACCATCCGCCCCGCCTTCGAGATCATCAAGACCAAGCCGGACGCGTCGATCGTGTCGTCGGTGTTCTTCATGTGCCTGGCCGACAAGGTCCTCGTGTACGGCGACTGCGCGGTCAACCCCGACCCGAACGCCACGCAGCTCGCGGACATCGCCGTCCAGTCGGCGGCCACGGCCGCGCAGTTCGGCGTCGAGCCGCGCATCGCGATGCTGTCGTACTCCACCGGCACCTCCGGCTCGGGCGCCGACGTCGACAAGGTCCGCGAGGCCACCGAGCTGGTCCGCGGCCAGCGCCCGGACCTGAAGATCGAGGGCCCGATCCAGTACGACGCCGCCGTCGAGCCGTCGGTGGCCGCCACGAAGCTGCCCGGCTCCGACGTCGCCGGCCAGGCCAGCGTCCTGGTCTTCCCGGACCTGAACACCGGCAACAACACCTACAAGGCCGTGCAGCGCTCGGCCGGCGCGATCGCCGTCGGCCCGGTGCTCCAGGGCCTGCGCAAGCCGGTCAACGACCTGTCCCGCGGCGCGCTCGTCCAGGACATCGTGAACACCGTCGCCATCACGGCCATCCAGGCCCAGACCCCCACCCAGTCCCCCACCGAGAAGGCCCCCCAGTGAGCGCCACCCGTGTCCTCGTCCTCAACTCCGGCTCGTCGTCGGTGAAGTACCAGCTGCTCGACATGGCGGACTCGACGCGCCTGGCCATGGGCCTCGTCGAGCGCATCGGCGAGGAGACCTCCCGGCTCAAGCACACCCCGCTGACGGGCGGCGGCGCCGAGCGCGAGCGCACCGGACCGATCGCCGACCACGAGGCCGCGCTGAAGGCCGTCGCCGAGGAGCTGGCCGCGGACGGGCTCGGCCTGGACTCGCCCGAGCTGGCCGCGATCGGCCACCGGGTCGTGCACGGCGGCCTGAAGTTCACCGAGCCCACCGTCATCGACGACGCGGTGCTCGCCGAGATCGAGCGCCTGGTGCCGGTGGCCCCGCTGCACAACCCCGCCAACATCACCGGCATCCGCACGGCCCGGGCACTCCGCCCCGACCTGCCCCAGGTCGCGGTCTTCGACACCGCCTTCCACACGACGATGCCGGAGTCGGCCGCCCGCTACGCGATGGACGTGGCCACGGCCGACGCGCACCGCGTGCGCCGGTACGGCTTCCACGGCACCTCGCACGCGTACGTGTCGCGGGCGACCGCGAAGCTGCTCGGCAAGGCCCCCGAGGACGTGAACGTCATCGTGCTGCACCTCGGCAACGGCGCCTCCGCGTCCGCCGTGCGCGGCGGCCGGTGCGTGGACACCTCCATGGGCCTGACGCCTTTGGAGGGGCTCGTGATGGGTACGCGCTCCGGGGACATAGATCCCGCCGTGATCTTCCATCTGGCGCGGGTCGGCGGCCTTTCCATCGACGAAATCGACACGCTCCTCAACAAGAAGAGCGGCCTTATCGGCCTGTGCGGCGACAACGACATGCGGGAGATCCGCCGCCGGATCGACGAGGGCGACGAAGAGGCCCGGCTCGCCTTCGACATCTACATTCACCGGCTGAAGAAGTACATCGGCGCCTATTACGCGGTTCTCGGCACGGTGGACGCCGTCGCCTTCACGGCAGGTGTCGGCGAGAACGCGGCGCCGGTGCGCGAGGCCGCCGTGGCGGGCCTCGAGGAACTGGGCCTCGCGGTGGACGGCGGCCTCAACGCGGTGCGCTCCGACGAGCCCCGGCTGATCTCCCCCGAGTACGCCCGGGTGAAGGTCGCGGTCGTGCCGACCGACGAAGAACTGGAAATCGCCACGCAGACTTATGCACTGGCAGGAAAGAACAGCTGAGCACCCCCGCGCCCATTTGTATCTTCCGCCAGACGGAATATTCCGTAGCGAAACAAACCGATAGGATCGCCCTCATGCGCCGTTCCAAAATCGTCTGCACCCTGGGTCCCGCCGTCGACTCCGAGGACCAGCTCGTCTCGCTGATCGAGGCCGGCATGAACGTGGCCCGCTTCAACTTCAGCCACGGCACGCACGCCGAGCACCAGGGGCGGTACGACCGCGTCCGGGCCGCGGCGGAGCGCACCGGTCGCGCCATCGGCGTCCTCGCCGACCTCCAGGGCCCGAAGATCCGCCTGGAGACCTTCGCCGAGGGCCCGGTCGAGCTGGTGCGCGGTGACGAGTTCACCATCACCACCGAGGACGTCCCCGGTGACAAGTCGATCTGCGGCACGACGTACAAGGGCCTGCCCGGCGACGTCACCAAGGGCGACCAGGTCCTCATCAACGACGGCAACGTCGAGCTGAAGGTCGTCGAGATCGACGGCCCGCGCGTCAAGACGATCGTCGTCGAGGGCGGCGTCATCTCGGACCACAAGGGCATCAACCTGCCCGGCGCGGCCGTGAACGTGCCCGCGCTCTCCGAGAAGGACATCGACGACCTGCGCTTCGCCCTGGCGATGGGCTGCGACATGGTCGCCCTGTCCTTCGTGCGCGACGCGAACGACGTGAAGGACGTCCACAAGGTGATGGACGAGGAGGGCCGCCGGGTCCCCGTCATCGCCAAGGTGGAGAAGCCGCAGGCCGTCGAGAACATGGCGGACGTCGTGGCGGCCTTCGACGGCGTCATGGTCGCGCGCGGCGACCTCGCCGTCGAGTACCCGCTCGAAAAGGTCCCGATGGTGCAGAAGCGCCTCGTGGAGATGTGCCGCCGCAACGCCAAGCCGGTGATCGTCGCGACCCAGATGATGGAGTCGATGATCACCAACTCCCGCCCCACGCGTGCCGAGGCGTCCGACGTCGCCAACGCGATCCTGGACGGCGCGGACGCGGTCATGCTGTCGGCCGAGTCCAGCGTGGGCGCGTACCCGATCGAGACGGTCAAGACCATGTCGAAGATCGTCACGGCCGCGGAGGAGGAGCTCCTCTCCAAGGGCCTGCAGCCGCTGGTGCCCGGCAAGAAGCCGCGGACGCAGGGCGGTTCGGTGGCCCGTGCCGCCTGCGAGATCGCGGACTTCCTCAACGGCAAGGCGCTGGTGGCCTTCACCAAGTCCGGTGACACCGCCCGCCGCCTGTCCCGCTACCGCGCGGCCCAGCCGATCCTGGCCTTCACCACGGACCAGGAGACCCGCAACCAGCTCGCGCTGAGCTGGGGCGTGGAGTCCTTCGTCGTCCCGCACGTCGACAACACGGACGCCATGGTCGAGCTCGTGGACGCCGAGCTGCTCAAGCTCAAGCGCTACAACGAGGGCGACACCATGGTCATCACCGCGGGCTCGCCCCCCGGCGTCCCCGGCACCACGAACATGGTCCGGGTGCACCACCTGGGCAACGGCTGCCGCGACTGAGCCACCGGCGCCGCGTGACGAAGGCGGAGGGTGCCCCGGCCGGGGCACCCTCCGCCTTCGTCGTCCTCGCCTCGCCTCAGTCGGTGATCGACTGGTGCAGGCCGGGGATGGTGAGGTCGCCGCCGAACTGGCCCGCCTGCTGGACCTTCACCTGGGTGAAGTAGATCAGCGGCAGGTTCAGGGGCGGCGGGTGCTCCGGGTCGAAGGTGACCGGGATCAGGCCGAACAGATTGCCCGAGATGCGCTCGGTGTACATCGTCGTGTCGCCGTTGCGGATCGTGGACATGGAGCCTTCAGCGGCCCGCACGTGGTACTTCTTGCCGCCCGGGCCGTCGACGATCTGGTGCAGGTCCCCGATGTCCGTGCCGCCGCTGATGACGTACTTCAGGGCCTGCTTGGTCTGGCCGTTGGGCATCTTCAGGTTCACGACGCCCTTGTAGTCGGCCCCCTTGAGCAGCAGGGAGCTGGCCTCCAGGTGCCACGGCTGGTTCGGGATCGGCGCGGGCGACTGCTCGTCGTCGCCGTCCACCTTCTTCTCCACGACGCACGGGAACGGCTTCTTGCCGTTCTCGTCCGGGGCCATGGGGTCCTTCGACTCCTCCGGGTCGGCGTCGTCCTTCTTGCCGTCGGCGTCCGTGTCGTCGTCGGCGTTGTCCTTGTCCTCGGCCTTGTCCTCGGCCTTGTCGTCGGTCTGGTTCCCGGCCTCGTCCTTGGCCTTGTCGATCTCATCCCCGGCCTTGTCCCAGGCGTCCTCGGCGGTGTCCTTCGCCTTGTCGGCGGTGTCCTTCGCCTTGTCGGCGGTGTCCTCGCCGGGCTTGGTGGCCCTGCCGTCCCGGCTGCCGTCGCCCTTGACCTCCTGCGCGTCCTCGCCGCCGCCGTCCTCGGCGTCCTTGCCCTGCGGGGACTCCTTCTGGGGCCCGTCCGGCGTCAGGAGGTCCTTGAGGGCGTCGCCGACGCCCAGCGGGTCCAGCGGGTCGGTGGGCTTGGACGGCTCCGACTCCGGAGCCTTGGTGCCGTCGGCCTTGTCGGCCCCGTCGGCCTTGTCGGCCCCGGCGGACGGTGACGGCCGCACCCTCTCGGGAGTCTCCACGGAGGGCGAAGGCGACGGCTCGCCCGCGTCGCCCTTCTCGTCGAGCTTCTTCTTCGCGTCCTCGGCCCGCTTCCGCGCGTCCTCGGCCTGCTTCTTGCGCGCGGCCTCGCGCTCGGCCTTGCGCTCCGCCTTCTCCGCGGCGGCCTTGTCGGCGGCGTCCTTCTCGGCCTTCCCGGCGTCCTCGGCGTCCTTGGCCGGCTCGTCGGGGGCCGTCACGCACGGCCCGTCCTGGAAGGGGTTCTCGGGCACACCGGGCTTCGCCTGTGCAAGCTGCGGCGTCAGCCCCATCCCCATGAGGACGGCGGTGGGCATGGCCGCGAGGGCGATCGCCTTGCCGACGGGTACACGAGTCAACAGCGGCTTCTTGGGGGCCGCGTGGCGCGGCCCCGTTCTCGTACGGGACGTGACCGCATCGGTCCCGCGGCGCACCTCGTCAGTCGGCACGGTGCCTCCCGTTCGTCCCGTTGCTCGGGCTCGTTCCTGACAAGTCATCGGTGGTGCCGTCCGCCCCGGGCGCCGCCTCGTGCGCGGCCCCCGCCGCCGCCTGAGGGGCACCACCGGCGAAGCCCCCGGTGTCCGGCGCCTTCGCGCGCCGTCTCACGGGCCTCTGTGGCTTCTCGTGCACCCAGGAGATGCCGAGCGCGCCGCCGACGAGGGCGAGCAGGAAGCCCATGACGAAGCCGCCGAAGTTGGACACCACCAGGGAGACCAGGGCGAGCAGGATCGCCGCGACGCCCGCGAACACGCGGGACTGCGGCTGGAACCACATGGTCAGGCCGAGCACGACCAACAGCACGCCGATGATCAGCGATCCGGCCCCGGCGGTGGTCGCCATCCGGACGGTCAGGGTGCCGAGCGTGAGGTTCGCGTACGGGAAGTACATGATCGGGATGCCGCCGAGCAGCGTCAGCAGGCCACCCCAGAACGGGCGCTGACCGCGCCACCCTCGGAAACCCCGGCGCATCCGGCCAAGCTTGCTACCAAGGCCCACTTGCGCTTCGGCGCTCATGTCGTACAGCTCCTCGGGTATGGCGTTTCGTTCTGTGTGTCGGATGCGGGCACGGGGACGGCTGGTTGAAGACGTGGCGCCCCCGCGCCCGGCCGTTCAGCGCAACGAGTGCGGCTCAGCCGGTGATGGCCTCGGCCGTGGTCCCCGCTGCGGCTCGGTGGAGCGAAGCGGACGAGGGGGACTGGGGAGACCGAGACGACGACCGCCTCAGTAGCACTCGTGCTTGCCCTTCTGGACCGACATGTGCAGGCCGGAGAGCTTGAACGTGCCCGCGCTCGTCGCCCACGCGCGCTGCTCCACATCGGTGAAGAGCACCTCGTCGGCCTGCTGCGCGAACGAGTCCGGGACGTACTGCTTCCCGGGCTTGTCCTGCGGGTTCGGGCCGGGGCCCTTCGTCGTGCGGTCGACCGACACGCCGATGTCGACGTTGGAGAACGTCGCGTTGGCGCGCAGGTCGTCGGCGTCGATGAAGAGCTTCTTGGCTTCGACGGGGTCGTCCCCGCCACCGGCCTTGAGCTTCATCGACACATTGCCGAACAACGGCACCGGGACGACCACGGACTGGCACAGCTTGGTGATCTCCGCCGAGTCCAGGCCGACGACGGCGACCGGGTGCTTGCCCGACTTGCCGACGTCCATCGCCCCGTACTGGACGAAGCCCTTGCCCTTGAGTTCCTTGGCGGTCACCTTGAACTGCTGACCGGACACACTGAACGATGCCGCGAGCGCACCCTGCGAGAGGGCCACGCCTATCGCGGCCGTCGCCGCGACGCTCGGCACCATGACCACGGCGAACCGCTTCCATCTGGTTCCGCCACGAGCCACGGACTCCATGACTTTCCTCCTTCTCGGACGTGCATCTCCGTCCCACTGGTCCCGAGGGGTCGGTTCAGCGGAGCGGGGATGGGAGAAGTGCTACGTCCTCGGTCAGGAGAGCGCCCGTGTCGCCAAGCACACATCGCGCCTGGGGCACCGGCGATCGCCCCCGAGCGACAACCACTGGTCGCGCCTGACTCATCACGCACAACCCTGCCGGGACAGGCCCTGCCGCGACTACGGGCAGAGACCCCCCTGTCCCAGACCGGCGACGGCGCCGCCGGCCTACTCGGTGGGGACCCAGAAAACCCGTCTCCCGACTGGCCGTCGGGCTGCGGGCAATGGACCGAGCGTGGCCGATCGTGGTGCATTCTCGGCGCCCGCACAAGGGGGTTCATTACTGGCCGGTAACGGTCGGATAACCGAAGCCTGACGGCTCGGCGTCGATCAGCGACACACGGTGGTTCCAACAGACCGGAATGATCCGGATATTGCCGAACAGAAGTGGACAGAATTACACCCCGGACTTACTCCAAGTAACAGTGGCCGCGTTTGCCAAGATTTGGCAAAACGCGGCCACTGTGGCACTGCGGGGACTGACTTTTCACTTGGACACCACGAGCCCCGGCCCGACGTGACCGGTCAGCGGACGGATCGCCGGGCAGGCCGGGGCAAATCCGGCGGAATGCCGGACTCCGGGCGCAGGCGCGCCCGGAGCGCGGCTCAGAAGAGCACGCGGGCGAGCGCCGTGCGCGCCGCCGTCACGCGCGGGTCGTCCGCGCCCACCACCTCGAAGAGTTCGAGCAGCCGCACCCGGGCGGCGTCCCGCTCCTCGCCCGCCGTGCGCCGGACCGTCTCCACGAGCCGCCCGAAGGCGTCCTCGACGTGCCCGCCGACCAGGTCGAGGTCGGCCGCCGCGATCTGCGCGCGGGCGTCGCCGGGCTTCTCGGCGGCGTCCTTGCGGACGGCCGCCGGGTCCATGTCCTGGACGCGGAGCAGGAGTTGGGCCTGGGCGAGGCCGAGCTTGGCCTCGGTGTTGGCGGGGTCGTCGCTCAGCACGTTCTCGTACGCCCGGACGGCGCCGCCCAAGTCGCCCGCGTCCAGGGCCTGGACGGCGGCCGCGAGCGCGGCGTCGTGCGGCCCCGCGGGGACGGGCGCGGGCTGCGCGTCGGCGGCGGCGTCCGCGTCGACGGTCAGACCGGTGAGCCCGAAGCGCTCCTCCGCGACCTGGACCAGCTGGTCCAGGGTCTGGCGGATCTGGGCCTCGGGGGCCGCGCCCTGGAAGAGCGGCAGGGCCTGGCCCGCGACCACCGCGAACACCGCGGGGATGCCCTGCACGCCGAACTGCTGCATCAGCATCTGGTTCGCGTCGACGTCGATCTTCGCGAGCAGGAAGCGGCCGTTGTACTCCTGCGTCAGCCGCTCGAGGAGCGGGCTGAGCTGCTTGCACGGCTCGCACCACTCGGCCCAGAAGTCGATGACGACGGGCACTTCGGTGGACCGCTGCAGTACGTCGCGCTCGAAACCCGCCTCGTCGACGTCGATGACGAGACTCGCGGGGGTGACGGCCCCGCCGCCGCCGTGCCGTGCCGCTTCGGCGCGCGCCTGCTCCGCCTTCGCCTTGGCCTCCTGGGCCGCCTTCACCGCGGCGAGGTCGACGACTCCGCTCATGGACATGTTCCGTGGCTGCATGAGTACATCCTCCCCCAAGCCGTGCGGGAACCGCGCCCGCCCGTCTTCCGCCACCGCGCTTCCAGGGAAGTCGCTTCGCTCCCTCGTCCGCTCGCGGTCCCCCGCCGGATTGCGGGGCCGACCGGACGGACCGGGGCGCGGGTCCCGAGGAGGACCGTTCGTACCGTTTGTCGCTCGGGGTCCCCACCCCGTGCTCGTGGTTGCCGCCCTGGGGCGGTAGAGGTTCGCTCGCAGCGCCTCGCCGCGGGATGCGGCCGTACGGCCTCCGCGCGCGGCTTTCGCTACGGGTCGTAGCGTAACTGGATCCGGTCCGGCCCGGCACGGGGCCCCGCGTGATCTCCCTCACTCGCGGCTGGCCGTCGTGGCCGTACTGGCCGGTATGGTCGCGGGCATGCAGAGCCGCAGTACACCGTCCGCCCGTGCCGGAGGCCGCCCGCGCAGCGCCGAGGCGGACACCGCCATCCTCGAAGCGACCCGCGAGGCCCTGGTCGACCTCGGCTGGACGAAGCTGACCCTCGGCGACGTGGCGACGCGGGCCGGGGTCGCCAAGACGACCCTCTACCGGCGCTGGGCGGGCAAGAGCGAGCTGGTCGTGGACGCGGTGGCGGAGCTCTTCGACGAGCTCGAACTGCCCGACAGCGGCAGCCTCGCCACGGACATCGAGAGCGTGGTCCTGCAGTTCGCGGCGCTGCTCGGGCGGCCCGAGACGAAGACGGCCCTGATGGCGGTGGTCGCGGAGTCCACGACGGACGCCCCGTTGCGGGAACGGGTCCGCGGCTCCATCGTCGAGCGGCAGAAGCGGCTCGTGCTCGAAGGGAGGCAGCGGGCGCAGGCGCGGGGCGAGTTGCCCGTCGAGCCCGACGCGACGGCTGCCGCCCGCACCGCCGACCTCATCTTCGACGTCATCGCCGGAGCCGTGGTGCACCGGGCCCTCGTCAGCGCGGAGCCGGTAGATCCGGCCTGGGCCCACAGCTTCACCCTCCTCCTCCTGGGCGGCCTCTCCGCGACGTCCGGCCAGGCGCCGGACGCCCCTTAGCTCCCCGGCCCCTCGCACCCGCTCGAACCACCGCGCTCGTCCTCAATCGCCGGACGGGCTGGATCTGTCGGCCGAGCGCCGTCGTTGCCCCCCGCCCCCCTCCGACGGACGACAGCGCGAGAGCCGCCAGGCCGGGGAGCGGGCGGGAGACAACCCGCCGCGGCAGCGGCGGGCAGACGACGACGGCGCGAGAGCCGCCAGGTCGGGGCCCGGCCAGGTCGCTGGGGCAGGCACGGGGGGAGCGGGCGGGAGACAACCCGCCGCGGTAGCGGCGGGGGGGGGCGGGCGGGGTGACGGCCCGCCTCCAGGGCCGGGGCCCCGGGTCAGACCTGGTAGCGGGTCGGGGCGAAGAGGGAGAGGTTGGCCTCGACCCAGGCCGAGGTGCGGCGGAGGCCGTCCTTGAGGGAGACCTCCGGCGTCCAGCCGGCCCACTCCCGGGCCCGGGAGTTGTCGGAGACGAGGCGCTCCACCTCGCTCCCGGCGGGCCGGAGCCGCGCGGGATCGACCACGACCCGAGCCTCCCGCCCGCTCGCAGCGACCAGCGCCTCCGCCAGCTCCCCGATGGAGATCTCCCGCCCGACCCCGAGGTTCACCACGTGCCCGAGCGCCCGCTCGCTCTCGGCGACGGCGAGGAACCCGCGCGCGGTGTCGGTGACGTACGTGAAGTCACGCGTCGGCGTGAGCGAGCCGAGCTTGATCTCCCGCGCCCCGGAGTGCAGTTGGGCGAGGATGGTGGGGATCACGGCCCGCGCCGACTGCCGCGGCCCGTACGTGTTGAAGGGCCGCACGACCGCCACCGGCAGCTCGAAGGCGTGCCAGTGCGAGAGCACCGCCATGTCGGCGCCGATCTTCGAGGCGGAGTACGGGGACTGCGGCTGCAGCGGGTGGCTCTCGCTGATCGGCACCGCCCGCGCGGTCCCGTACACCTCGCTCGTGGACGTGTGGACGAGCCGCCGCACCGCGTGCCTGCGGCAGGCCTCCGCGACGTTCTCGGTGCCCACGACGTTCGTCTGCACGTACGCGCCGGGAGAGTCGTACGAGTACGGGATGCCGATGAGGGCCGCCAGGTGGAAGACGGTGTCGCAGCCGGCGACGGCGTCGGACACGCGCCCCGGGTCGCGTACGTCACCGGCGAGGAACTCGACCCTCGGGTCGCCGAGCAGATGCGCCAGGTTCCCCTTCTCCCCGTACGGCTTGTAGTGCACGAAGGCGCGGACGCGCGCGCCGCGCTCCAGGAGCAGGTCGACGAGGGTGGAGCCGATGAAGCCCTCGGCGCCGGTGACGAGGACGGTGCGGTCGTTCCAGTCGAACGAGGACAGCGGAGTGGGCGTGGTCATGCGGCGTTCTCCCAGTGGGTGGAGGGGTGGTGGGCGGACCCGGCCCCGTGGGCGAGGTCGAGGACGCGCGCCGCGAGCAGGTCGGCGGCGCGGGCGTGCGGCCCCGGGTCGGCGGCGCCGCTCATGGCGGCGAGCCGTGCCGGGGAGTCGAGGAGCGGCCCGACGAGGTCGGCGAGGCGGTCGGCGGTGACGTCCGCGTCGGGCAGCAGGAGGCCCGCGCCCGCGTCGGACAGGACCCGCGCGTTGTGGGTCTGGTGGTCGCCGGGCGCGTGCGGATAGGGCACGAGGACGGCGGGCACCCCGGTGCTGGCCAGTTCGGCGACGGTCGCCGAGCCCGCGCGGCACACCACCAGGTCGGCGGCGGCGTACGCGAGGTCCATCCGGTCCAGATAGGGCACGGCGCGGGCGACGGCGTCGCCGCCGTCGTACGCGAGCCGGGCCCGCGCCTCGTCGAGCGCGGCGGGCCCGGTCTTGATCAGCAGATGGACGTCGGCGCGGTGGCGCCAGCGCGCGGCGAGCGCGAGCGCGGCCCCGGTGAGGCGGGCCGCGCCCAGGCTGCCGCCGTTGAAGAGGAGCAGCCGCGCCCCGTCCGGCACGCCGAGCGCGCGGCGGGCGTCGGCGCGCAGCGCGGCCCGGTCCAGGCGGGCCAGGGCGTCGGCGATGGGCATGCCGGTGGTGTGGGCGCGGTGGCCGCCGGGCAGGTGGGCGCGGCTGCGGTCGAAGGCGACGGCGATGTGCGGGGTGAGGCGCGCGGCGAAGCGGTTGGCGCGGCCGGGGACGGCGTTGGACTCGTGGATGAGGCTGGGCAGGCCCGCCATCCGGGCGCCGACGATGACGGGGGCGCTCGGGTAGCCGCCCATGCCGACGGCGACGTGGGCGCCCTGCGCTCGCAGGATGGTCCGGCACTGGGCGCCGGACTTCAGGAGGGCCGCGGGCAGCAGGTAGCGCTTCGCCCCGAGCGCCGGGTCGAAGGGGATCATGTCGACGGTGTGCAGGCGGTACCCGGCCTCGGGGATGAGCCGGGTCTCCAGGCCCCGCTCGGTGCCCACGAACGAGACCACGGCGCCGGGCACGGCCCGGCGCAGGGCGTCGGCGAGGGCGAGGCCCGGGTAGATGTGCCCGCCGGTGCCGCCCGCGCCGATCACGACGGACAGGGGCCTGGGCGGGCTTGGCACGGTGACGGAAGTGACGGTTGGCTTCATGCCGACTCACCGTCCACGCCTGCTCTAAGAGGGTTTTAAGAGCGGTGTTTGGCACCTTTGGTGCATGAACGAGATGAGACACAGGGGGCGCGGCGAGGGCGCCGACGGCCGCTCGCGGGACCGGGCCGCGGCCGTGGTGGCGGCGGTGAGCGCGTCGTGACGGCCGCCGCCGGGTCCCGCGGCCCCGCCGCCAAGGTGCTCGTCGTCGACGACGACCCCGAGGTACGGGCCGCCGTGGAGGACGCGCTCACCGTCGAGGGCTATCTGGTCCGCGGGGCCGCGGACGGCCAGCAGGCGCTGACCGCCGTGGCCCGGTGGGAGCCTGGTCTCGTGGTGCTCGACGTGATGATGCCCGTCATGGACGGGCTCGCCGTCTGCCGTCAGCTGCGGGCGGCGGGCGACCGCACCCCGGTCCTTGTCCTGACCGCCCTGGACGCGGTGAGCGACCGGGTCGACGGGCTCGACGCGGGCGCCGACGACTACCTGGTCAAGCCCTTCGCCCTGGACGAGCTCGCGGCCCGGGTGCGCGCGCTCCTTCGCCGCGCGGCGGCGGAGACGGGCGATCCCGGCGACGCCGGGGACGAGCTGACGTACGGGGACCTGACCCTGGACCCGCGCACCCGCACCGGCGTGCGCGGCGGGCGGCGCGTCGAGTTCAGCCGCACGGAGGCCACGCTCCTCGAACTCCTGCTGCGCAACGCGGGCCAGGTCCTGCCGCGGGAGCTGATCCACGAGGCGGTGTGGGGGCGCGACTTCGGGCCCGACTCCAACTCCCTCGCGGTGTACGTCGGCTATCTGCGCCGCAAGCTGGAGTGCGGCGGCGAGACCCGGCTCGTGCACACCGTGCACGGCGTCGGCTACCGGCTCGGCTCGCCGTGAGCGCGGCCCGGCGCGCCCGTCGCGCCCTCGGGGCCCGCTGGCGGCGGCGCCGTCCGCTGCGCACCCGGCTCTCGGTGGCCGCGTCCGCCGCGGTGGCGCTGGTCGCGATCTGTGTGTGCACCGCGTCGTTCTTCGTGCTCCGCTACAAGCTGTACCAGCAGCTCGACCAGAACCTGGCCCAGTCCGCGACCCTGGCCGCGCAGCAGCACCGCGCCGAGGACCGGGACTACGGCGTGCTCGCGGGCGAGTGCCGCTACCTGGGCGCCCCGGCCTGCTCGCAGGTCGTCCCCGCCGATGCGGCCGACGACCCGAAAAGGCCGTACCTGCTGCCCGTGAACCGCGCCACGCGCCGGGTCGCGGCGGGCGAACTGCCCGCTTACTACTCGAACTTCACCCTCCCCAACGGCAAGCCGGGGCGCATGCTCACCACCGCCTACGGCAAGGGCACCGCCGTGCAGGTCGCGCTGCGCGCCGACATCGCCGAGCGCGGGGTGCGGCAGACCGCCGCGATCCTGTCCGCGGTGGGCGGCGCGGGCATCCTGCTCTCCGCGCTCGGCGGCTACTGGGTCTCGCGGACCGGCCTCGCGCCCGTCGCCCGGCTCACCGCGACCGCCGAGCGCATCGCGGCGACCCGGGACGCCCGGCACCGCATCGAGCTGCCGCCGGGGCCGCCGGGCCGCGAGGACGAGGTGACGCGCCTGGCCGCCACGTTCAACACGATGCTCGCCGAACTGGAGGAGTCCGTCGCGGCCCGCCGGCGCCTCGTCGCCGACGCCTCGCACGAGCTGCGCACCCCGCTCACCGCGCTGCGCACGAACGCCGAACTGCTCGCCCGGGCCGAGCTGTTGACCGAGGCCCAGCGGGACCGGGCCTCGGGCGCGCTCGCCCGGCAGCTGCGCGAGGTGACCGGGCTCGTCAACGACCTCATCGAGCTGGCCCGGGACGAGGAGCCGCGGCCGCTCCTGGAGGACGTGGCGCTCGTACCGCTCGTCGCGCACGTGGTGGAGGCCGCGCGGGAGCACTGGCCGGGGGTCGTCTTCACCCTCGACGTCGCGCCCGACGCGGCGGGCCGGGTCCTTCCGGGCGTGCCCGCGCGGCTCGCCCGGCTCGTCACCAACCTCCTGGACAACGCCGCCAAGTTCAGCCCTCCCGGCGGGCTCGTGGAGGTGTCGCTCTCCGCCCGCGGGCTGACGGTCCGCGACCACGGGCCGGGCATCGCCGAGGAGGACCTCCCCCACGTCTTCGACCGCTTCTACCGCGCCGAGAAGGCCCGCGCCCTGCCCGGGTCCGGCCTCGGCCTGGCCATGGCCCGCCAGATCGCCCACGCCCACGGCGCGGACCTCGGCGCGGAAGCGGCCCCGGGCGGCGGCGCCCGCTTCCGCCTGACGTGGCCGTGAGCCCTCGCGGGGCGCCCCAGGCCCGCCCCTTCCCGCTTCCTGGGGGCTCCGCCCCCAGACCCCCGCTCCTCAATCGCCGGAGGGGCTGAAACACAGCCGCAAGCGGCACCGTCCAGCCCGTCCGGCGTTTGAGGACGAGGCGCGGAGCGCCGATAAGGGCGGGGGCACGGGGGCGGCAGCCCCCGGATCGGGAAGGGGCGGGCCTGGGGCGCACCCGCGAGGGTCAGAAGCCCGCGGGCTCCGTGTAGACGCCCCACTCCTCCCGGAGGACCCCGCAGATCTCCCCGAGCGTCGCCTCCGCCCGCACCGCGTCGAGCATGGGCCCGATCATGTTGGACCCGTCCCGCGCGGCGGCGAGCATCGCGTCGAGCGCGCCCCGCACCCGGGCGTCGTCGCGCAGCGCCTTGCGGTCGGCGAGCAGCCGCACCTGCTCCCGCTCCACCTCGTGGCTGACGCGCAGGATCTCCAGGTCCCCGGTCACGGACCCGTGGTGGACGTTGACGCCGACGACCCGCTTGTCGCCCTTCTCCAGGGACTGCTGGTAGCGGAAGGCGGACTCGGCGATCTCGCCGGTGAACCAGCCGTCCTCGATGCCGCGCAGGATGCCGGAGGTGATGGGCCCGATGGGGTGCTGCCCGTCCGGGTGGGCGCGAAGGCCACGCTCCTTGATCTGCTCGAAGATCTTCTCGGCGTCGGCCTCGATGCGGTCGGTGAGCTGCTCCACGTACCAGGAGCCGCCCAGCGGGTCGGCGACGTTGGCGACGCCGGTCTCCTCCATCAGGACCTGCTGGGTGCGCAGCGCGATCTCCGCGGCCTGTTCGCTGGGCAGCGCGAGGGTCTCGTCGAGGGCGTTGGTGTGCAGGGAGTTGGTGCCGCCGAGCACGGCGGCGAGGGCCTCCACGGCCGTGCGCACCACGTTGTTGTACGGCTGCTGGGCCGTCAGGGAGACACCGGCCGTCTGCGTGTGGAAGCGCAGCCACTGCGCCTTGTCGGTCCTGGCGCCGTACACCTCCTTCATCCAGCGGGCCCAGATCCGGCGCGCGGCGCGGAACTTGGCGATCTCCTCGAAGAAGTCGACGTGGGCGTCGAAGAAGAAGGACAGGCCGGGCGCGAAGACGTCCACGTCGAGGCCGCGGCTGAGCCCGAGCTCCACGTACCCGAAGCCGTCGGCCAGCGTGTACGCCAGCTCCTGCGCGGCCGTCGCGCCCGCCTCGCGGATGTGGTAGCCGGAGACGGAGAGCGGCTTGTACGCGGGGATCTCGCGGGCGCAGTGCTCCATGAGGTCGCCGATGAGGCGCAGATGGGGCTCGGGCTCGAAGAGCCACTCCTTCTGCGCGATGTACTCCTTGAAGATGTCGGTCTGGAGCGTGCCGTTCAGCACGCGCGGGTCGACGCCCTGGCGCTCGGCGGCGACCAGGTACATGCAGAAGGCGGGGACGGCGGGGCCGGAGATCGTCATGGACGTCGTGACGTCACCGAGCGGGATGGCCCGGAACAGGACCTCCATGTCGGCGGCCGAGTCGATGGCGACGCCGCAGTGGCCGACCTCGCCGAGGGAGCGCGGATCGTCGGAGTCGCGGCCCATCAGCGTCGGCATGTCGAAGGCGACGGAGAGGCCGCCGCCGCCCGCGGCGAGGATCATCTTGTACCGCTCGTTCGTCTGCTCGGCGTTGCCGAAGCCGGCGAACTGGCGGATGGTCCAGGTGCGGCCCCGGTACCCGGTGGGATAGAGGCCGCGCGTGAACGGATATTCGCCCGGCCATCCGATCCGTTCGAAGCCCTCGTACGTGTCCCCGGGCCGGGGCCCGTAGGCAGGCTCGACCGGGTCACCGGAGAGCGTCGTGAAATCGGCGTCGCGCTTCTTCGCGGCGTCGTACCGGGCCTGCCAGCGACGGCGGCCCTCCTCGATGGCGTGAGCGTCCATGCCTCCAATTTACTTGGACGTCCTAGTAAATGTCGATGGCTGACCGCCACGGGACGCCCCGTGGCGGTGTGGTTACGCCTTGGCGATGACCGGCGACGCGTCGGTGAGCAGCGGCTCCACCTCGCGCACGACCTTGCGCTCGACGAAGAACGCCGCCGTCGGGATGGTGCCGGACACCAGGATCCACAGCAGCTTGCCGAACGGCCACTTCGCCTTGGAGCCCAGGTCGAAGGCGAAGATCAGATAGATGATGTAGAGGACGCCGTGGACCTGCGAGACGACGAGCGTCAGGTCCTCGCCCTTCTCGAAGCCGTACTTCGCCACCATGCAGGCGCAGAGGATGAGGAGCATGACGGCGGTGACGTAGGCCATCACCCGGTAGCGGGTCAGCACGCTTCGTTTCATGACTATGAGCGTAACCGTCCGGTTTACGCGATCTTCGGGGGCCCTACGGGGCGCCGTGCCCCGCGCTCACTCGTCCGCGAAGTCCTGCGCGGCGACGCGCAGCGGCCGCAGCATCGCGAAGATCTCCCCGCACTCCTCGGCGTCGTACACACCGAGGCCGAAGTCCATGGCCATCAGCTCGCGGGTGGCCTCGTCGACGACCTCGCGGCCCTTGTCGGTGATGGAGGCGAGGGTGCCGCGGCCGTCCTTCGGGTTCGGGCGCTTGTCGACCAGGCCGGAGCGGACCAGGCGGTCGACGGTGTTGGTGACGGAGGTGGGGTGCACCATGAGGCGCTCGCCGATCTTGGACATCGGCAGCTCGCCCGCCTTGGAGAAGGAGAGCAGCACCAGGGCCTCGTAGCGCGCGAAGGTCAGTCCGTACGGCTTGACGACCGCGTCGACCTCGGCGAGCAGGATCTGCTGGGCGCGCATGATGGAGGTGATCGCGCCCATGGCGGGCACGGACCCCCAGCGCTGCTTCCAGAGCTCGTCGGCGCGGGCGATCGGATCGAAGGGGAGACTGAGCGGCTTCGGCACAGCGTCGACCTTAGCCGCCGGGCCCGGGGCGGTCAGCCCCAGTCTCACGATTCGGCAGCGCGTTCGCTTTCCGGGGCGCGTGCGCCGGTCAGAGGGCACGCGGGCGCCACCGGCGCACGCGGTGCGGTGACGCGGACCTCCCGCGCCAGGAGGACGCAGCAGACCGTGCCGAGCACGGCGGCGCGGCTCCTCGGGCGGGGCCGGGCCGCCGTGCTCGTCGCGCTCGTGGAGCCCGCCACCACCTCCGCGCTCGCCGAGCGGCTCGGCCTCGCCCCGTCGTCGGTGTCCGCGCACCTGGCCGCGCTGCGCGGGGCGGGCCTGCTCCTGTCGCGCCGGTACGGCCGTCAGGTCCTGTACGAGCGCACGCCGCTCGGCATCGCGCTCAGCACGGGCGGCTGACGCGCCGCGTGTCCGACGGGCGGCTGACGCCCGGCGCCGTCGGCGGTGTCGTGCCCCCGGGCGATTAATCCCCTATGCCACGATTGCCGGGCACCCACCCGTACGTCACGTCACCGTCGCCCTAGGGGGCTGGATGCACCGGCTGCTCCGTACGTTCACGGCACTCACGGCCGTCGCCGCCTTCGGGCTCGCGGCGGGGTGCTCGTCCGGGCCGGGCTCCGGCGACTCCGGCGGCTCCGGCAAGAAGGAGGCCGCGCCCCCCACGGGCGCGAAGGCGGCGTCGCACTCCTTCTGGGTGGACCCGCAGAGCGCGGCCGCCCGGCAGGTGCGCGCGTGGGCGCAGGAGGGCCGCACCCGGGACGCCGAGGCGCTCAAGCGGATCGCCGAGCAGCCGATGGCGGTGTGGCCCGCGGGCGACGACCCGGCCCCGGACATCCGCGAGGCCACCGCGGGCGCCGCCCAGGAGGGGCGCACGGCCGTGCTCGTGGCGTACAACATCCCGCACCGCGACTGCGGGCAGCACTCCGCGGGCGGCGCGCCCGACGCCGGGTACTACCGGCAGTGGCTCGGCTCCTTCGCCGCCGCCATCGGGGAGAGCCCGGCCCTGGTGATCCTGGAGCCGGACGCGATCCCGCACATCGTGGACGGCTGCACGCCGGGCCAGTACCACGAGGAGCGCTACCAGCTGCTCTCCGAGGCGATCCAGCGGCTCAAGCGGCAGCCGCGCGTCAAGGTCTACCTGGACGCGGGCAACCCCGGCTGGATCGCCGACGCCCGCAAGCTGACGCAGCCGCTGCGGCAGGCGGGCGTCGACGCGGCCGACGGCGTCTCGCTGAACGTCTCCAACTTCCAGAGCGACGAGACCACCAAGGCCTACGGCCGCACGCTGTCCGGGACGATCGGCGGCAAGCACTTCGTCATGGACACCAGCCGCAACGGCCGGGGCCCCCTCGCGGGCGACCGCCAGGACGCCTGGTGCAACCCGCCGGGCCGCGGCCTCGGCACCCCGCCCACCGACAGGACCGGCGACCCGCTGCTCGACGCCTATCTGTGGATCAAGCGGCCCGGCGACTCCGACGGCCCGTGCCGGGGCGGCCCCGCAGCCGGGCAGTGGTGGCCGGACTACGCGCTCGGGCTCGTCCGCAACGCGAAGGCGTAGCCCGCCCGCTGATCACTCTGGCCAAAGCGCCCCGGGGCTGGCAGCCTCGGGGCACATGCGCGATGACTTGTCGCAAGCGGGCTACGGCGTTCGGTTCGAGTGGGGCCCGGCCGGGGCCAAGCAGCTGGCACCGGCCGTGTCCTGCCTGGTGGTGGTCGACGTGCTGTCCTTCACCACGTCGGTGTCGGTCGCCGTGGAGGCCGGGGCGCGGGTCTTCCCCTGCGCGTGGCGGGACGAGAGCGCCACGGCGTTCGCCCGGCAGCTGGACGCCAGCCTGGCGGTGGGGCGGCGCGCGGTCACCGCGGCAACGCCGTGGTCCCTGTCCCCCGCGGCCCTGCGGCGCGCCCCCTTCACCGAGCGCCTGGTGCTGCCGTCCCCGAACGGTTCGGCGATCGCCGCCGCCGCGGGCGGCGCGGACGTGGCCGCCGGGTCGCTGCGCAACGGCTCCGCCGTGGGGCGCTGGCTCGCCGGGCGGGGCCTCGGCACCGCCGAGCGGCCCGTCGGGGTGATAGCGGCGGGCGAGCGGTGGCCCGACGGCACCCTGCGGCCCGCCGTCGAGGACCTGCTCGGCGCGGGCGCGGTGATCGCGGCCCTGTGCCGGCACGGCGGCACCGGGCTCTCGCCGGAGGCCGCCGCGGCCGCGGCCTCGTTCGCCGCGGCCGCGGACCTCGGGGCGGCCGTCGCGGCCAGCTCCTCCGGACGGGAGCTGGCCGACGACGGCTTCGCCGACGACGTGGCCGTCGCGACGGAGCTGGACGCGAGCACCCAGGTCCCCGTCCTGCGGCACGGGGCGTTCGTGCCCGCGTGAGCCTCCGCCGCGCCCGGGCCGCTCGACGTGCTACTTGACGTGCACCCACTTGGCCTCGGAGGAGGCCCCGTCCGCGTCCGTCACGAACAGCATGTACCAGCCGGGCGGCACGAGCGCCGCGTCGCCGCGCGGCACCTCCACCGTCACCGAGCCCTTGCCCTTCGTCAGGCCGAGCGCGATGGAGCGCTGCTCGACGTCCGTGGTGTGCGTGACCGCGCTCGGGCGCATGAGCCGGGCCGAGGCGAGCTTCTCGGGGTGCGGCGTGCGGAAGGTGGCGCGGCCGTCCGCGGGCAGGGCCTCGGGGCCCTCGCCGAGGACGGGGCGGTCCTTGCCCGCCTTGTGCAGCGCGGGCGGGGTGAAGATCTCCATGCGCTGCTCGAAGTGGCCCAGCTTGGTGTTCTGTTCGTCGTCGAAGAGCGGGTCGGAGCCGAAGGTGGCCACGCGCCCGTCGGGGAGCAGCAGCGCCTCGGAGTGGTAGTTGCGGCCCACCGTGGGCTCGGCCGCGGTGCGGAAGGCGCCGCGCCCGCCGTCGGCCTTGGGGTCGTAGAACTGCGCCTTGAGGATGTTGCTGCCGCTGCGGCCGCGGTAGTCGGACGAGCCGTTGGTGGTGAACACGGAGTCGTCCGGCATGATCACGCTGTTCAGATAGCGGGTGCCCTGCGGCAGCCGCGGCCCGGTCTTGAAGGAGGGGGCGGCCTCCTTCAGGTCGATCACGGCCGTGCGGCGCGTGGCCTTGTCCGACTCGCCGACGCCGCCCCCGCCGAGGATCATCACCTTCTGGTCCTGGGCGGGCGGAAGCAGCACGGACGCGGACGTCTCGGTCTGGTCGAGGTCGGCGAGCCCCGGCACCTTGGTGAAGGTGTTGGTCTCCAGGTCCCACAGGCCCGGCTTGCGCCCCTTGTCCGCGGGCCCGTACCCGGCGTTGGACGCGGGGTAGAAGAGCTTGCCGCCCTTGGTGAGGAACAGCGCCGGATAGCTCGGGAAGTAGCGCTTGGGCCCGTCGGTCCACTTCTTGGTCTTCGGGTCGTAGATCTCGTTGTCGCCGGGGTCGATGACGCCGACGTCGTCGAGCCCGGACACCGCGAGCACCCGGCCGTCGTCGAGGCCCACGAGCGTGGGGTACCAGCGCGCCTTGTCCATCGGCTCGACGGCCACGTACCGCTCGGCCACCGGGTCGAACTCGTACGCCGCCTTGATGCCCTGGAAGTCCTGCTTGTCCATGGTGAGCTTCTCGGCGATGCCGTACGTGTTGTCGGCCTCCTTGCCGGTGAGGCCCTCGATCTCGTACTGCGCGGACTTCTCGGTGACCGCCTCCTTGCCCTCCTGCGCGGCCTCCACGAAGACCCGGGCCTCGCTCGCGGTGACCTTCGTCTTCCAGGGCTGCATCACACCGGACTTGGAGTACGTGATCTGGAAGTCCCGCTTGGCCTTGGGGACTTCCACGTCGAACTTGCTGATGTACTCGACGCCCGACGGCGAGCGGAACTTGGTGCCCTTCTTCAGGACGACCGCCTTGTCCGGGTTCTCGTTCTTCACGCGCATGCCGCCGCCCGCGCGCTCCACCTCGCCGTCGAGCAGCTCGTAGCGGGCGGTGCCCCCGGCGACGAGCAGCCGTCCGTCGGGCAGCTGGGCGTGCCCGGCGCAGAAGAAGTCCACCGGGGTCGGCACCTTCTTGAAGGTGTTCTTCTTCGGGTCCCACAGGATCGTGTCGAAGGACCCGGCGTCGAACTTCTTCTGCTCGTTGCCGGAGCCCGCGACGATCAGCACCTTGCCGGTGTGCAGGAGCGCCGCGTGGATGGCGTTCGTACGGAACTCCTCGGGAATGCCGACCTGCCGCCACGACCCGTACTTCTTCTTGTATCCGGGCTGGGAGATCTTGTACGCGTGGTACTTCTCCTCGGCGAAGGAGACGGCGGCGGGGGCGTTGAGGCCGATGAGCAGCGCGCCCGCGCCGGCGCCGAACGCGATCTTCTTGGAACGCTTGGAGAGCTTCGAGAGGCGCAGGGCCATGGCGTCAGTTACCTCCAGTGGTCGTGCCGGTGGCGAACGCGGGCTCCGGCTCGCCGTCGGTCCCGCGCTCCGCGAGCCGCTGCCGCGCCGCCTTGCGGGCCCGGCGCTCCCTGAGGGCGGTGACGCCCCACACCGTCACCGGGGCGAGCGAGATGGCCATGGCGAGCACGGCCCAGGTACGCATGGCCACATGGGTGTGGCCGAGGACGAACGAGGCGACGAGCGAGCTGGCGAGCACCGCGGCCCAGAACAGATGGACGCGGAAGGTGAGCAGCCGGTCGGACGTGGCGCCGCAGCCCTTGGGCGTGACGACGAAGCGGCTCGGGCGGCGAAGGAGCGCGGCGCCGAGCGACTTGGCGTAGATGGGCGCGGAGAGCGCGGACATCGCCATGCCCGCGAGGCCGCCGGAGCCCTCGGGTTCGTGGGGCGAGACGTTGTGCCGCCGGTTCCAGAGGTAGAGGCCGATCTGGAGGGCCGCGGCGTCGCTGTAGAGCATGAGCCACACGGACGCGGCGACCTGTGTGCCCGAGGCCCCGAACCACAGGAACAGGACGCAGCTGAGGATGCCGAGGAGCCAGTTGACGGCCGTCATCGGGTAGTAGACGAGCATCAGGGTGTACGAGAACAGCCGCCCGGGCGGCATCGTGAACGGCGCCTTCCAGTACTGCTTGAACAGCGTCTCGTAGGTGCCGCGCGACCAGCGCATCTGCTGGGTGAAGAAGTCCGTCCAGGACGCCGGGCCCTCGCCGACGGCGAGCACGTCCGGGGTGTACACGGACCGCCAGTGCCGCCGCGTCGCGGGGTTGCGGTGCCGGTGCAGCTCGAAGCCGGTGGCCATGTCCTCGGTGATCGAGTCGTAGAGGCCGCCGACCTGCCGCAGGGCGGCGATCCGCACCACGTTGTTGGTGCCGACGAACATGGGCGCCCGGTAGCGGTTCCCGGCCCGCTGGATCAGCGCGTGGAACAGGAACTGCTGCGACTCGGCGGCCTTGGTGACGGGCGAGACGTAGTTGCCGTACACCTGCGGGCCGACGACGAACGCGACGTCCGGGTCCCGGAAGAAGCCCATCATCCGCTCCAGGAAGTTCGGCAGCGGGACGTGGTCGGTGTCGACGGAGGCGAAGAAGTCGTAGTCGTCGCCGTGCATCGCAAGCCAGGCGTTGTAGTTCCCGTGCTTGGTGCGGGTCTTGTGCGGGCCCTTCTTGCGGTTCCACTCCGGGACGCCGCTGCGGGTGAAGTGCCGCACGCCGAGCTCCGCGCACAGGGCCTTCGCCTCGTCGTCGTCGCCCTCGTCGAGCAGCCACACGTCGAGCGGCCCCGTGTGGTGTATCCGCACGGCGCCCTCCAGCGTGGCGCGGACCATGGGGAGCGGCTCCTTGCCCGGTACGTACGTCGTCAGGAACGCGACGCGGGTGCCCGGCTCGGGCACCACCGGCACGGGGTCGCGGGCCACCATCGTCGCGTGCGCGATCGACACGACGTTGACCAGCATGAACAGCTCGATGAGGCCGATCGCGACGAGCATCGTCACATCGAGGCCGACCAGCCAGCGGTCGCCGCCCTCGCGCTCGGTCCAGTGCGTGGGCCAGACCAGGTACACCAGCAGGACGCCGGTGAGCAGCGGGGCGAGCGTCATCAGCAGGACGGCGCGTATTCGGCGGGGCTCGCCGGCGAGGAGCGACCTGTACTGGACCCGGTAGCCGTGGCGGCCCTCCTCGGGCTGCGTGAGCGGACCGGCCAGCCGGCTGTGGGTGTCGTAGTCGTAGCCCTCCGGCCGCACAGCGCCCTCCTCTGGTCATCAATCAAGCCGATAACCAAACAAAAAGGGACATTCGACGGCGTGTCGAACCGGGCGCGGCTGGCCGGGTGGTGTTTCCCGCTCCCCCGCACCCCCAGCGGGGCCCGAAAGAGGGCACGGGTCAGCGCGTCGCCCGCCGCAGGCGGTGGCGTACGGCCCGCTGGGCCACGGGACCCAGGTCGTCCAGGGCGGCGACCAGGGCCCCCAGGTCCTCCAGGGCGTCGAGCGCCCGCCCCGCCCCGTCCGCGTCCACCCCCTCGTACAGCTCGATCCCCACGAACGACGCCGCCACCGCCCGCGCGAGCCCCACCGCGTCCACGAACCCGCCGAGCGGCGACGCCCCGAGCACCCGCACGAGGACCTTCTCGACCTCCGTGACCCACAGCGAGAGCCCCGCCGCCGTCGCCGCGGCGAGCCGCGGCTGGGTCTGCGCCCCGGCGAGCAGCTGCCCGAGCACGGCCACGGACCCCGCCGCGCGCTCCTCCTCGTGCATCCGCCGCCCGAACTCCAGGAGCTCCCCGAGCGTGGAGATCGCGGCGAGGGCGTCCCGGTGGCGGGCGACCCGCTGCTCCGTGCCGTACCGGCAGGCCTCCGAGAGCAGGTCGTCGACCGACCCGAAGTGGTAGAAGACGAGCGCCTGGTTCACCCCGGCGGCGGCCGCCACGCTGCGCGCGGACGTCTTGGCGATGCCCTGCTCGGTGAGCGTGCGCAGCGCCCCCTGGAGGAGCTTCTCGCGGGTCTCCGCGCTCACGCGCGCACCTCCTCGCGCACGGGCCGCAGACCGGGCCGCACCCCGCACTCCCGCACGTCCCGGTACGCGGTCCGGAACCGGCCCTCGTACCCGAACAGCGGCCCCGCGTACCGGTTGGCGACCCGGACCCGGATGCGGAAGCACCCGGCGGCGTCGTCGTAGGACTCGCGGACCTCGGCGTCGCCGCCGAGGAGGTCCGGCACGCGGACGTCCACCGGGCCCTCCCGGAACCGGTGCTCTCCGGAGCGGATGACGAGGGAGCCGTCCGGCTCGGCCGCGAAGTGCAGGTCGCTGGCGAGGTGCTGGTGCGTGCCGAGGTAGTCGAGCACGCGGTCGCCCTCGGGGGCGAGGACCATCTGGGCGTCGAAGCGCCGGGCCCGCCCGGGGAAGTGGAAGGTGCGCACGAAGCTCACCGTCTCACGCCCGAAGGTGTCGGCGTACGGCACGTTCTCGATGGTGAAGGGGACGTTCCGGCCGGTGCGCGGGACGAGGATGTGCCGCGTCGCGCCGACCGCGAGGAACGGCTTCACAAAGCCGCGGCCGTGCCAGATCCGGTCCATCACGCCGTATCCGACGCAGGCCTCGCCGCTGTCGAGCCCGACGGAGAACCGCCGCTGGAGCTGCGGGTGGAGCCGCTCGAAGTCGGCGCCGAGGACGGTACGGAAGATCGAGGTCATGCGGGCTTCTCCTGCGGGTCGAGGGGCGCGGCGGCGGACAGGCGGTGGAGGAGGCGCGGCGCCCGCGTGCTCCGCGGCGGCCTGCGCAGACAACGCCGCGCGGCGGGCGTGCCGGGCAGCGGCGGCACCAGGAGCGCCACCAGGGCGGCGCCGAGCGCGGCCACCGGCCCGCCGCACACTCCCGCCACGGCCACGGCCAGGCCGCGCGCCCCGGCGTCGGCGGCCGCGTGGGCGAGGGCGCACTCCGGGGTGATGCCGCGCTCCAGCCAGAGCCGGAGCCGGTCGAACGACCACGCCGTGGCCCAGCCCATGAGCGGGCGGAAGAGCAGCCGGTCGGCGAGCGCGCCGGGGCGGCCCCAGCGCGGCCGGTAGTCGTAGCCCGTGAGGAAGCGGACGCCGTCGCCGGTGGGCACGTAGCGCCAGTAGCCGCTGCCCTCGGCGAGCAGCGAGAGCGGATGCGGCGAGGCGAACCGGAGGGCTGAGGTCCGGGTGCCGTCGGGCCTGCGCTTCTCGCCCGCGCTGACGCCGGTCCCGGCGACGGTGAGGAAGGGCAGCACGCGCGTGGCGTACCGGAAGTGCTGCGGCTCGCCCTCCGCGGCGGGCAGATAGTCGATCTCCGTGAACCGGAGGTCCCAGCGCTGGTGCGCGGCGGGCTCCTGGGTGTGCGCCCACAGGTCGTCGATGTCGGCGCGGATCAACGCTTCGATGTACAGGCTCATCGGAAACCCCCACGTCAGCACGGTTTGAGCGACTGCTTTGAGCACTCGCTCAACTGCGTCCATGGAAACGTAGCAGGCATTTGAGCGGTCGCTCAACCGCTCCGGGGTGGCGGGTGAGGACAGCGAAAGGCCCCCGCCGGTGCCCGGCGGGGGCCTTTCAGAAGCGCGGCGTGAGCCCTGACTTCAGCCTTGGGACAGATGCCGCTCCACGGTCTCGACCTTGGAGGTCAGGCCGTCCGTCACGCCGGGGCGGACGTCGGCCTTGAGGACGAGGGAGACGCGGGGAGCGCGGGCCTCGACCGCGGCGACGGCGCGCTTGACCACGTCCATCACCTCGTCCCACTCCCCCTCGACGGAGGTGAACATCGCGTCGGTGCGGTTCGGCAGGCCCGACTCGCGCACCACGCGAACGGCGTCGGCGACGTACTCCCCCACGTCCTCGCCGACGCCGAGCGGCGTCACGGAGAAGGCGACGATCACGCGTTCACGACCCCCTCGCGGCGAGCGCGCGAGGCGATGACCGCGGCCTCGGCCTCACGCTTGAGCTTGCGGTCGGCGAAGAAGCCTCCCGTCGGCAGGACGGAGAGGACGAAGTACAGGGCAGCCGTCTTCAGACTCCACTTGGTGCGGTTCCAGGCATCGGCCCAGAACAGCACGTAGAGCAGGAAGAGCACGCCGTGGATCATGCCCATCGCCGGCACGGCGTTGAAGTCGGTGGTCCGCTTGAGCACCGAGCAGACGATCAGGAGGAGGAAGGACACGGCCTCCGGAACGGAGATCAGACGGAGGCGGCGGAGTGCGGAAGCGGTGTTGATGTCCACGAGTCACCTTCGGGGCGGGGGTCGGCGTCGATCTTGTGAACGGATGCACAAGCGCCCCCCATTGTGGCATCAGGGATCTACCGGGGTGCGTTCAGGGTCGGAAGCCCTGTCGCCGCGCACCGCGCTGCGGATACCTTCGCTGTCGTGGCTACGTTCCGAGTGCAGGGCAGCAGAGTGCTCGCCGTCGACATGACAGGCGACTCGGTCAAGGCGAAGAACGGTTCGATGGTCGCCTATGACGGCACGATGAACTTCAAGAAACTGACGGGGGGCGGCGAGGGCATCCGAGGCATGGTCACCCGTCGTCTGACCAATGAGCAGATGACGGTGATGGAGGTGAAGGGCCACGGCACGTGCTGGTTCGCCGACCGTGCGGCGGAGATCAGCCTGGTCGCCCTCCAGGGCGAGAAGCTGTACGTGGAGGCGAGCAATCTGCTGTGCACGGACGCGAGCCTGCGCACCGGCACCACGTTCACGGGCCTGCGCGGCGCCAGCCAGGGGAACGGCGTCTTCACGACGACCGTGGAGGGCACCGGCCAGGCGGCGATCATCTCGGACGGCCCGGCGGTCGTCCTGCGCGTGACGAAGCAGTACCCGCTCCATGTCGACCCGGGCGCCTATGTGGCGCACCAGGGCAATCTCAAGCAGAGCTTCCAGTCCGGCGTCACCTTCCGCCATCTGTTCGGCGAGGGCGGCGGCGAGGCCTTCCAAATCCGCTTCGAGGGCGAGGGCCTGGTGTACGTCCAGCCCAGCGAGCGCGAAACGATCGCGGGAGACGTGTGACATGCCGTTCCGTGAAGTCACTCCGAAGATGGTCGAGGCGACCGTGCAGCCGGGCGTGAAGCTGTTCAGCCAGCGCGGCGCGATGCTCGCCTACAAGGGAGACGTCTCCTTCACCCCGAACCTCACCGGCGGCCAGGGCGGCCTGATGTCCATGATCGGGCGCCGCCTCGCCGACGAGGACGTCCCGCTGATGACCGTCGAGGGCAGCGGCACGGTCATGTTCGGGCACGGCGGCCACCACGTCCACGTGATCACCCTGACCGGCGACACGCTGTACGTGGAGTCGGACCGTCTGCTCGCCTTCGACGGCACCCTCCAGCAGGGCACCGTGTTCCTCGGCTCGCAGGGCGGCGTGATGGGCATGGTGCGCGGCCAGATCTCGGGCCAGGGCCTGTTCACCACGTCCCTCAAGGGCCAGGGCGCGGTCGCCGTGATGGCCCACGGCGGCGTCGTCGAGCTGCCCATCACCCCCCAGCGTCCGGTCCACGTGGACCCGCAGGCCTATGTGGCGCACCACGGTGACGTACGCAACAAGCTGTCCACGGCGCTCGGTTGGCGCGACATGGTGGGCCGCGGCTCCGGCGAGGCGTTCCAGCTGGAGCTCAGCGGCAACGGCGTGGTGTACGTCCAAGGTTCGGAGGAGAAGCTGTGAGCACGCCCGTGATCTTCGACCCGACGACGCTGCCCAGCGACGACAACGTCAACGCGTACACCTTCTGCGTGGAACTGCGCGGCAGCCAGTGGTTCCTGCAGAAGGGCAAGATGATCGCCTACTACGGGCGCATCGATTTCAACGGCATCGGCCACGGCCGCCTCGACCGCCTCCTGCGCACGTCCTTCCACTCCCCGCTGCACGCCAGCGACTGGGTGGTGGCCGAGGGCGAGGGCAAGATGCTGCTCGCCGACCGCGCCTTCGACGCCAACTCGTACGACCTCGAGGACGGCAACCTGACGATCCGCGCGGGGAACCTCCTCGCTTTTCAGCCAAGTCTTTCGCTGAAGCAGTCCATCGTCCCGGGCTTTCTGACCCTGATCGGCACGGGCAAGTTCGTGGCGGTCTCCAGCGGTCCCGTGGTGTTCATGGAGCCGCCGATCCGCGTGGACCCGCAGGCCCTCGTCGGCTGGGCGGACTGCCCGTCCCCCTGCCACCACTACGACCACGGGTACATGACGGGGGTGCTCGGCGGCCTGCGCGCACTGACCGGCATCGGCGGCACATCGGGCGAGGAGCACCAGTTCGAGTTCGTGGGCGCGGGCACGGTCCTGCTCCAGTCCTCGGAGTCCCTGATGGACGGCGTGGACACCGGCGCGCTCCCGCAGCAGGCCGGGGTGCCGGGTGCGGCGGGCACCGGCGGCGGCTCGGGCGGACACGGCTCCTCCGGCCAGGGCGGGCAACATGGCCAACGTGGACAGCAGCCGCTCGGACCGCGCCTTCCCGGACAACTAGGCAGCCTCCAGCGTCGCTTCGGCCTGTGAGCGGTAGTCTGCGGAGTGTGACGGCGAACGCCTGTGCCCCTCGGTCTCCCGGGGGGTGCGAGCCGTGTCACACCCCTTCACTCGTTCATCATTCAACTTCTTAGGTAGAATCGATTCCATGGAGACCGAGACGGCCCCGCAGTGGCTGACCAACGAGGAACAGTGCGCCTGGCGCACCCACGTGGAGGTCAACAGGATGCTGACGTACCAGCTGGAGAAGGATCTCCAGCCGTTCAACCTGACCATGAACGACTACGACATCCTCGTACATCTCTCCGAGTCCGAAGACCTGCGCATGCGCATGAGCGACCTCGCGACCGCCACCCTGCAGTCCAAGAGCCGCCTGTCGCACCAGATCACACGCATGGAGAACGCGGGCCTGGTCCGGCGCGAGAACTGCGAGTCCGACCGGCGCGGCCTGTTCACCGTGCTCACCGACGAGGGCATGGCCACGATGAAGCGCGTCGCACCGCACCACGTGTCGTCCGTGCGCCAGCACTTCGTCGACCTCATCTCGCCGGAGGCCCTCGGCGACCTGCACAAGGCACTGACACCGATCGCGGAGCACCTGCGCGGCCTGCGCGGCAAGCCGTGACGCTGCCGCTGTGCCTTGGCGGATCCAGGGGGGCTCGGCTCGCGTGTCGCTCAGTGCCGGTGGTCCTTGGCTGAGCGCGCAGTTCCCCGCGCCCCTTCGGGGCGCACTCGCGGCAGGCGCAGGACGAACCGGGCGCCGCCCCCAGGGACCTCGTCGACCGTGAGGGTGCCACCGTGCCGCACGGCCACGTCGCGGGCGATGGCGAGACCCAGGCCCGCGCCGCCCTCGTCCCGGCTCCGCGCGTCATCCAGACGCACGAACCGCTCGAAGATCCGCTCGCGCTCCGCCGCCGGCACCCCGTTCCCGTCGTCGGCCACCTCCAGGACCGCCCAGGCCCCTTCGGTCCGGGTGGTGACGGTGATCCGCGACCGGGCGTGCCGCTGGGCATTGGTCACCAGATTGCCGAGGACACGGGCCAACTGCCCACGGGATCCGGCCACTTCGGCGCTCTCCAGGACCGTCGCGACCGGAACGCGGTCCGCCGGGCGCTGCGACAGCTCCTCACGGGCCAGGGCCGCGAGCTCCACCCGGCCCTGCCCCGGCTTCTCCCCGGCGTCCAGACGGGCGAGCAGCAGCAGGTCGGCGGCCAGCTCCTGAAGCCGCACGGTGTCCTCGACGGCACCGGCCACGTCCAGCAACTCCGGGTGTGCGGCGCCCACTTCGAGCTGGGTGCGCAGCGAGGCGATGGGGCTGCGCAGCTCGTGCGAGGCGTCGGCGACGAAGCGGCGCTGCCGCTCCACGGAGGCCTGGAGGGCGGCGAGCGTCTCGTTGGTGGTGCGGGCCAGCCGCGCGATCTCGTCGTGCGTGTCCGGCTCGGGCACCCGCCGCGCCAGGTCCTCGGACGCGGTGATGGCGGCCATCTCCCCGCGGATCGCGTCGACGGGCCGCAGCGCGCGGCGCGTGACCAGCCAGGTCACGGCCGCGATCACGGCCAGGAGCACGGGGAAGCCGATCAGCATCGCGGTCAGCGCGGTGGTGACGGCGCTCCGTTCGGCGGTCAGCGGGGCACCCGCGTCGACGGTCAGCTCACCCTTCGAGTCCGTGTTCACGCGGACGGCGGCGAATCGGTACTCCTCCGTGTCGCCGTCGACGGTCGCGGAGCGCTCGGTGATCCGGGTCTCGTCGTCGATCTCACCGGGCTTGAGGGAGTCGTCGTCGGACCCGTCGTCGGAGTCCTCAGAGCCGTCAGCCCTCTCGGCGGCGTCCTCGGCGGCCTCTTCCTTGTCCTCCTTCTCCTCCGCGGCGTCGTCCGAGTCATCCGAGCCGTCGGAGTCGTCCGAGTCATCGGAGTCGTCGGAGTTGTCGGATTCCTCGGTGCCCTCGGGGCCCTCGGTGCCCTTGGTGTCCTTCGAGTCCTTGGCGGCGGGCGGGGCGGAAGGGGCCTTCGGCTCGGGGCGCGCGTCCCCGACGCGCTCGCCGTTCAGCCGCTCCAGGTCCTCGGTGTGCGCGACGACCCGGCCGTCCTCGTTCAGGACCCGTACGGGATGGTCGTCGTCGGACAGGTCGAGCTTGTCGTACGGGGTGCCGATGGCCAGCTCGGACGCCACCTTCCGGGCGGCGGACCCGGCCTGCGCGTCGGCCTGCTCGACGAGGCCGGACCGGATCGCGAGCAGCACGGCGGTGCCCGCGGCGACCAGGGCGAGGGCCACGACGACGGTCGCCGCCGCGGTCGCGCGGGCGCGCACCGAGGCGAAGGGGCGGAAGCGACGGGAGCGGGGGAAGCGACCGGAGCGGCGGCTCATCGCGGGGCCTCCAGGCGGTAGCCGGCACCGCGGACCGTCTTGATCAGCGGTGCGCCCAGCTTGCGGCGCAGCGCGCTCACGTACACCTCGACGATGTTCGGATCGCCCTCGTACGCGAAGTCCCAGACGTGCTCCAGGATCTCCGCCTTGGACACCACCTGGCCGACGCGCAGCAGCAGCTGCTCCAGGACGGCGAACTCCTTCGCCGTCAGGGCGACCTCGGTGTCCCCGGCGTCCCCCTCGCGGACGACGCGGCGCGCGGCCGTGTCGATCCGCAGCCCGCCGATCCGGTGCACCGGCGAGGGGGCCGCGGCGCGGCGGCGCAGCAGCGCCTTCACGCGGGCGACCAGGACGACGTAGCTGAAGGGCTTGGTGAGGTAGTCGTCGGCGCCCGTGTCCAGGCCCTCGGCCTCGTCGTACTCGCCGTCCTTGGCGGTCAGCATCAGGATCGGTACGTCGTTGCCCGCGGCGCGCAGGGTGGAGCAGACCCGGTAGCCGTTCATGCCCGGCAGCATGATGTCCAGGATGACCAGGTCGTACGTGCCCTCCGTGGCGCGGTGCAGACCGTCGACGCCGTCGTGGACGACGTCGACGGCGTAGCCCTCGGCGGTCAGGCCCCCGGCCAGGGACAGGGCCAGACGCTTCTCGTCCTCGACGATCAACAGACGCATGCCCTCAGGATGCCGGAGCCCGCCTGAAGAAATCTTCAGGTGTCTTCAGGGGGGCTTCAGGAACGTTCAGGCAGCGTGTTTCCCATCGGAACGGACGGCCCCGGAACGGCGGGGCCAGCCACTCGGGAGGACACCCTCATGAAGCGCAACATCGTCATCGCCACCGTCGCGGCCGCCGCACTCATCGGGGGCGGGACGGCCACGACCTTCGCGCTCAGCGGCGACGGTGAGAGCTCCTCGGCCTCGTCGGCGCAGAAGTCGAGCGTCCAGCTGAAGGACGACGGCGGCGCGCGCGGCACGGAGGTCCGGGGCGACGACCGATACGACGACGACCGATACGAAGACCGTGACGACGACCGTGACGACGACGACAAGGACGACCGGGACGAGGACGCCCGGGACGCCGCCGAGGCCAAGGCAGCCAAGGTGAGCGCAGCCGACGCGATCGCCGCCGCGCTCAGGTCCGCGAGCGGCACCGCCGTCTCCGCCGAGCTGGACTCCGACGACGGCGGCCTGGTCTGGGACGTCGACGTCCTCGGCAAGGACGGCTCCACCTGGCACAGCGTGCACGTCGACCCCGGTACGGGCAAGGTGCTCGGCTCCCACACCGAGAAGGACGCCGAGGACGCGGCCGAGGCCGGCGCCGCGCTGAAGGGCTCCTCGGTCTCCGCGGCCGACGCGGCGAAGGCCGCCGCCGGCAAGGGCACGGTGACGTCGGTCGACCTTGAGGACGAGGCCGGCGGCAAGGGCGCCTGGGAGGTGGAGACGGTGTCCGCCAAGGGCGCCGGGACGCACTGGCTCGTGAACCTCACCTCCGCCGAGGTCACCCCCGGCCCCCTGGACGACTGACCGCCCGGTGCGGAGCCCCGCGCCTCCCCCACCACCCCGCCGTCCCCCGCGGCGGGGTTTCCCTCGCCCGGCCCCGGCTCCCCGAAGCGCGGGCCGTGCCGGGCCTAGCCCGCCGTCAGGCCCTCCACCAGGGAGTCCGCCGCCGCGTACGGGTCCAGCTCACCCGCGACGATCCGCTCGGCGAGCGCCCCGAGCCGCACGTCCCCGTGCAGGTCGGAGATCCGCTCCCGCAGCGCAGTGACGGCGATCGTCTCGATCTCACGGGCCGCCCGGGAGACCCGCCGCGCGGCGAGGACCCCCCGCTCCTCCATCCACGCCCGGTGCTTCTCCAGGGCCTCGACGACCTCGTCGGTCCCCTCGCCGCGCGCGGCGACGGTCTTGACGATGGGCGGCCGCCAGTCCCCGGGCGTGCGCGCCTCCCCGAGCCCCAGCATGTGGTTGAGCTCGCGCGCGGTCGCGTCCGCGCCGTCGCGGTCGGCCTTGTTGACCACGTACACGTCGCCGATCTCCAGGATCCCGGCCTTCGCGGCCTGGATGCCGTCGCCCATCCCGGGCGCGAGGAGGACCACGGAGGTGTCGGCCTGCGAGGCGATCTCGACCTCGGACTGGCCGACGCCGACCGTCTCGACGAGGACCACGTCGCAGCCCGCGGCGTCGAGCACCCGGATGGCCTGGGGCGCGGCCCAGGCGAGCCCGCCCAGGTGCCCCCGGGTCGCCATGGAGCGGATGTAGACGCCGGGGTCGGAGGCGTGCTCGGACATGCGGACGCGGTCGCCGAGCAGCGCGCCGCCGGAGAACGGGGACGAGGGGTCGACGGCGAGGACCCCCACCCGCTTCCCGGCCCGCCGGTACGCGCTCACCAGCGCGGAGGTCGACGTGGACTTGCCGACGCCCGGCGAGCCGGTCAGGCCCACGACGTACGCGTGCCCGGCCAGCGGCGCGAGGGCCGCCATCACTTCGCGCAGCTGCGGCGACGCCCCCTCCACCAGCGAGATCAGCCGGGCCACGGCCCGTGGCCTGCCCTCGCGGGCCTGCGCCACCAGGGAGGGGACGTCCTGCATTGCGGCTCCGTTCCGTACGTACGTCTCCGAAGACACGAAGGGGATGCGAAGAGATGCGAAGGGGTGCGAAGAGATGCGCCGAGGGCGCGGAGGGGTCCCGGAAGGGGGCGCCGGGGCCTCAGCTCTTGGAGACCTTCAGGATGAGCGCGTCGCCCTGCCCGCCGCCGCCGCACAGCGCGGCCGCGCCGACCCCGCCGCCGCGCCGCTTGAGCTCCAGGGCCAGGTGCAGGACGAGCCGCGCGCCGGACATCCCGATCGGGTGACCCAGGGCAATGGCGCCGCCGTTGACGTTCACCTTTTCCGTGGACACCCCGAGGTCCTTCATTGACTGGACCGCGACGGCCGCGAACGCCTCGTTGATCTCGATGAGGTCGAGGTCGTCGACGCCCAGGCCCTCCTTCTTCAGGGCGTGCAGGATCGCGTTGGACGGCTGGGACTGCAGGGAGTTGTCCGGCCCGGCCACGTTGCCGTGTGCCCCGATCTCGGCGATCCACGCGAGGCCGAGCTCCTCGGCCTTGGCCTTGCTCATGACGACGACGGCCGCGGCGCCGTCCGAGATCTGCGAGGCGGTGCCCGCCGTGATCGTGCCGTCCTTGCCGAAGGCGGGGCGCAGCTTGCCGAGCGTCTCGACGGTGGTCTCGGCCCGGATGCCCTCGTCCTTGGCGACGAGCACCGGGTCGCCCTTGCGCTGCGGCACCTCGACGGGCGTGATCTCGGCGTCGAACACGCCGTTCTTCTGGGCGGCGGCCGCGCGCTGGTGCGACAGGGCGCCGATCTCGTCCTGCTCGGGGCGCCGGATGCCGAGCCGGGTGTTGTGCTTCTCGGTCGACTCGCCCATGGCGATGGACTCGAAGGGGTCGGTGAGGCCGTCGTACGCCATCGCGTCGAGCATCTCGATCGCGCCGTACTTGTGGCCCTCGCGCGACTTGGGGAGCAGGTGCGGGGCGTTGGTCATCGACTCCTGGCCGCCCGCGACCACGACGTCGAACTCACCGGCGCGGATCAGCTGGTCCGCGAGCGCGATGGCGTCGAGGCCGGAGAGGCACACCTTGTTCACGGTGAGTGCGGGGACGCTCATCGGGATGCCCGCCTTGACCGCGGCCTGGCGCGCCGGGATCTGCCCCGCCCCGGCCTGAAGCACCTGACCCATGATCACGTACTGCACCTGGTCACCGCCGATGCCCGCCCGGTCGAGGGCCGCCTTGATCGCGAATCCGCCCAGGTCGGCGCCGGTGAAGGACTTGAGTGAGCCGAGCAGTCGCCCCATGGGCGTGCGCGCGCCCGCGACGATCACTGAGGTGGTTCCGGTCGTTCCAGACATGTGGCACGGCCCCTTCCAGCTGGCGAGCTGAGGAGATGTGAACGAGGGTTTACTCGAATGTACTGAGCGGTACGGCGCCCGTCACCGGGAGGCGAGTGTGATCGCGCGCACGTTGCGTAATCACGGCCGCAGGCGCTGCACTTGAACCATGCTGACGCGAATTGATCACATCGGGATCGCCTGCAAGGACCTCGACGCGACGGTCGAGTTCTATCGCGCGACGTACGGCTTCGAGGTGTTCCACACCGAGGTCAACGAGGAACAGGGGGTGCGCGAGGCCATGCTGAAGATCAACGAGACCTCGGACGGCGGCGCCTCCTACCTCCAGCTCCTGGAGCCGATCCGGGAGGACTCGGCGGTCGGCAAGTGGCTGGCCAAGAACGGCGAGGGCGTGCACCACATCGCCTTCGGCACCGCGGACGTCGACGGCGACGCGGAGGCCATCCGCGACAAGGGCGTGCGCGTGCTGTACGAGCAGCCGCGCATCGGTTCGATGGGGTCGCGCATCACTTTCCTGCACCCCAAGGACTGCCACGGCGTCCTCACCGAACTCGTCACGTCCGCGTCCGCCGAACAGCCGGAGCACTGACCTCCCGTTACTCGGGGCCGGTAGGGTTAGTGGCGGCCGTCCGAACCTTGGGCGGTCGCTTGCCGGGGTCCGGGTTTCGGGGGACGAGCGTCGGGGCAGCAGCCCGAGCTCCGCTGTTGATCTGACACCATTCCCCGGGGGCCTTGTTCGCGGGATGGGCGAGGCTCGTACGTCTAAGACTTGCGACCAGGGGACGGATGGGACCGCGCAGTGCGGGGCTACGAGAGCCAGGACAGCCGACGACCGGCTGAGGCCGACCATCTCTCACGGTTCGAAGCCGAGATGGACCGGCTGAAGACCGACCGGGAGAAGGCCGTCCAGCACGCCGAGGACCTCGGCTACCAGGTCGAGGTGTTGCGCGCCAAGCTGCACGAGGCGCGCCGCAACCTCGCGTCCCGCCCTGCCTACGACAGCGCGGACATGGGCTATCAGGCCGAGCAGCTGCTGCGGAACGCCCAGATCCAGGCCGAGCAGCTGCGCGCCGACGCCGAGCGCGAGCTGCGCGAGGCCCGCGCCCAGACGCAGCGCATCCTCCAGGAGCACGCCGAGCAGCAGGCCCGGCTCCAGGCCGAGCTGCACACGGAGGCCGTCTCCCGGCGCCAGCAGCTCGACCAGGAGCTGAACGAACGCCGCCAGACCGTCGAGTCCCACGTCAACGAGAACGTGGCGTGGGCCGAGCAGCTGCGCGCCCGCAGCGAGCAGCAGGCCCGCCGGCTGCTCGACGAGTCCCGCGCCGAGGCCGAACAGGCGCTCGCCGCCGCCCGCGCCGAGACCGAGCGGCTCGCCGAGGCGGGCCGGCAGCGCCTCGCCGCGGACGCCGATAGCGCCCGCGCGGAGGCCGAAGCGCTCCTGCGCCGGGCCCGCACCGACGCCGAGCGCCTGCTGAACGCCGCGTCGACGCAGGCCCAGGAGGCCGCCGACCACGCGGAGGCGCTGCGCTCGTCCACCGCCGCCGAGGCCGACCAGGCGCGCCGCCAGGCCACCGAGCTGAGCCGGGCCGCCGAGCAGCGCATGGCCGACGCCGAGGCCGCCCTGCGCGCGGCGCGCGCCGAGTCGGACAAGCTCGTCGCCGGGGCCAAGGAGGCCGCGGCCAAGCAGCTCGCCGCCGCCGAGGCCGCGGGCGAGCAGCGCACGCGGACGGCGAAGGAGCAGGTCGCCCGCCTCGTCGGCGAGGCCACGAAGGAGGCCGAGGCCGCCAAGGCGGAGGCCGAGCAGAAACTGGCGGACGCCGCCGCCGAGGCCGAGAAGCTGATCGCGGAGGCCGCCGAGAAGGCCCGCTCGATCACCGCAGAGGAGACCGCGTCCGAGATCGCGAAGGCCGCGCGGACCGCCGAGGAGGTCCTGACCAAGGCCTCCGAGGAGGCGACCGCGACCACGCGCGCCGCCGCCGAGGAGGCCGAGCGGGTCCGCGCCGAGGCCGAGGCCGAGGCGGACCGGCTGCGCAGCGAGGCGCACGACATCGCCGAGCAGCTCAAGGGCGCGGCGAAGGACGACACCAAGGAGTACCGCGCCAAGACCGTCGAGCTCCAGGAGGAGGCGCGCCGGCTGCGCGGCGAGGCCGAGCAGCTGCGGGCCGACGCGGTCGCCGAGGGCGAGAGGATCCGCGGCGAGGCGCGCCGCGAGGCCGTCCAGCAGATCGAGGAGGCGGCCCGGTCCGCCGAGGAGCTGCTGACCAAGGCCAAGGCGGACGCGGCCGAGGCCCGCCAGTCCGCGACCGCCGAGGCCGAGCGGGTCCGCGCCGAGGCCGTCGAGCGCGCCACGTCCCTTCGCCAGCAGGCCGAGGAGACCCTGGAGCGCACCCGCGCGGAGGCCGAGCGGCACCGCACGGAGGTCAACGAACAGGCCGAGGCCGTCAAGGCCGAGGCGGAGACGGTCGCGCGGGAGCTGCGCGAGGAGGCCGAGCGCGCCGTCGCGGCCCGGACGGCCGAGGCCGAGGCGGAGCTGGCCCGGCTGCGGACGGAGGCCGACGACAAACTCACCGCGGCCGAGCGGACGCTGACCGAGGCGCGCGCGGACGCCGAGCTGATGCGGCGCGAGGCCGCCGAGGAGACCGAGCGGCAGCGCACGGAGGCCGCCGAGCGCGTCCGCACCCTCCAGTCGCAGGCCGAGGCCGAGGCCGAGCGGCTGCGCGACGAGGCCGCGGCGGACGCCTCGCAGGCGCGCGCCGAGGGCGAGAACGTCGCGGTGCGGCTGCGCTCCGAGGCCGCAGCGGAGGCGGAGCGCCTCAAGACGGAGGCGCAGGAGACCGCGGACCGGGTGCGCGCGGAGGCGGCGGCCGCCGCCGAGCGCGTCGCGGCCGAGGCCGCCGAGGCGCTCGCGGCCGCGCAGGAGGAGGCGGCCCGGCGCCGCCGCGAGGCCGAGGAGACGCTCGGCGGCGCGCGTGCGGAGGCCGACCAGGAGCGGGAGCGGGCCCGCGAGCAGAGCGAGGAGCTGCTCGCCGCGGCGCGCAAACGCGTGGAGGAGGCCGACGCCGAGGCGCACCGCCTGGCCGAGGAGGCCGAGGCGCGCGCCACGGAGCTGGTGTCGGCCGCCGAGCAGCAGGCCCAGTCCGTACGGGACTCCGTGGCGGGTCTGCACGAGCAGGCCCAGGAGGAGATCACGGGCCTGCGCTCGGCCGCCGAGCACGCGGCGGAGCGCACCCGCACCGAGGCGCAGGAGGAGGCGGACCGCGTCCGCGCCGACGCATACGCCGAGCGGGAGCGCGCCGGTGAGGACGCGAGCCGGGTGCGGCGGGAGTCCGCCGAGGCGGCGGAGGCCGCCAAGGCGCTCGCCGAGCACACCGTCGCGGAGGCGATCGCCGAGGCCGACCGGATGCGCTCCGACGCCGCCGAGCACGCCCAGCGGGTGCGCACGGAGGCCTCGGACACCATCGCGCAGGCCGACCAGGACGCCGCCCGCACCCGCGCCGACGCCCGCGAGGACGCCAACCGCATCCGCGGAGACGCCGCGAACCAGGCGGACACGCTGATCGGCGAGGCCCGCAGCGAGGCCGAGCGCCTCACCACCGAGACGGCCGCCGAAGCCGAGCGCGTGCGCACCGAGGCGATCGCCGAAGCGGAGCGCCTCACCACCGAGACGGCCACCGAGGCGGAGCGCGTGCGCGCGGAGTCCGTCGCCGCCGCCGAGCGCCTCACCAGCGAGACGGCGGCCGAAGCCGAGCGCGTGCGCACCGAGGCGATCGCCGAAGCGGAGCGCCTCACCACCGAGACGGCCGCCGAGGCCGAGCGCGTGCGCGCCGAGGCGGTGGCCGCGGCCGAGCGGCTGATCTCGGACGCGACCGGCGACGCCGAGCGGCTGCGCGCCGAGGCGGCCGAAACCGTCGGCTCCGCGCAGCAGCACGCCGAGCGCATCCGCACGGAGTCGGAGCGCGTCAAGCAGGAGGCGCAGGCCGAGGCCGAGCGGATCCTGAGCGAGGCGCGCGCGGAGGCCGAGCGCACCCTGGACGAGGCGCGCCAGGCCGCCAACAAGCGGCGTACGGAAGCCGCGGAGCAGGTCGACACGCTCATCACCGAGGCCACGTCCGAGGCCGAGAAGCTGATCGCGGACGCCCAGGAGAAGGCGCTCAAGGCGACGACGGACGCCGAGACGCAGGCGGACACGATGGTCGGCGCGGCCCGCAAGGAGGCCGAGCGGATCGTCGCCGAGGCCACGGTCGAGGGCAACACCCTGGTGGAGAAGTCGCGTACGGACGCCGACGAGCTGCTCGTCGGCGCGCGCCGGGACGCCACCGCGATAAGGGAGCGCTCCGAGGAGCACCGCAGCCGCGTCACGACGGAGATCGAGGAGCTGCACGAGCGGGCCCGGCGCGAGTCGGCCGAGGCCATGAAGTCGGCGGGCGAGCGCTGCGACGCCCTGGTGAAGGCCGCCGAGGAGCAGCTGGCCGAGGCGAAGGCGAAGTCCGAGGAGCTGCTGTCGGACGCCAACTCCGAGGCGAGCAAGGTGCGCATCGCGGCGGTGAAGAAGGCCGAGGGGCTGCTGAAGGAGGCCGAGCAGAAGAAGGCCGAGCTGGTGCGCGAGGGCGAGCGGATCCACGCCGAGGCGCGGGCCGAGGCCGAGCGCACGGTCGACGAGGGCAAGCGCGAACTGGAGGTCCTCGTCCGGCGTCGCGCGGACATCAATGCGGAGATCTCCCGTGTCCAGGACGTGCTCGAGGCGTTGGAATCGTTTGAGGCCCCACAGGGCGGCGGCAAGGACGCGGGCGTCAAGGCGGGGGCCGCAGCGGGGGCTACACGTTCGGGTGGCAAGCAGTCAGAGGGCTAGCCACGGAGCCCTTTCCGTGCTGGGCCGGGACCTTCGGCCCTGTCGCTGGCAAGGGCTCTGCCGGTTAGCCACTCAAAAGGGGTGTCATTCTCCAGATCAAACGGGCATACGCTCGATGACACGCCGCAACGCCCCCTAGGATTCCCTCTATCACCTCACCCGGTCTCATTCGACAGGAACCCCATGAGCGACACTTCCCCCTACGGCTTCGAGCTTGTGCGGCGTGGGTACGACCGCGCTCAGGTGGACGAACGTATCTCCAAGCTCGTCTCCGACCGAGACTCCGCTCTCACCCGAATCACTGCTCTGGAAAAGCGCATCGAGGAACTCCACCTCGAAACGCAGAACGCCCAGGCCCAGGTCGCCGACGCCGAGCCGTCGTACGCCGGGCTCGGGGCCCGCGTCGAGAAGATCCTGCGCCTCGCCGAGGAAGAGGCGAAGGACCTGCGCGAGGAGGCCCGGCGCGCGGCCGAACAGCACCGCGAGCTGGCCGAGTCGGCCGCCCAGCAGGTGCGCAACGACGCCGAGTCGTTCGCCGCCGAGCGCAAGGCGAAGGCCGAGGACGAGGGCGTCCGCATCGTCGAGAAGGCCAAGGGCGAGGCGAACGCGCTGCGTGCCGAGGCGCAGAAGGACGCGCAGTCCAAGCGCGAGGAGGCGGACGCCCTCTTCGAGGAGACCCGCGCCAAGGCCGCCCAGGCCGCCGCCGACTTCGAGACGAACCTCGCCAAGCGGCGCGACCAGTCCGAGCGCGACCTGGCCTCGCGTCAGGCCAAGGCCGAGAAGCGCCTCGCGGAGATCGAGCACCGCGCGGAGCAGCTGCGCCTGGAGGCCGAGAAGCTGCGCACCGACGCCGAGCGCCGCGCCCGCCAGACGGTGGAGACCGCGCAGCGCCAGGCCGAGGACATCGTCGCGGACGCGAACGCCAAGGCGGACCGCATCCGCAGCGAGTCCGAGCGCGAGCTCGCGGCGCTCACCAACCGCCGCGACTCCATCAACGCCCAGCTGACGAACGTCCGCGAGATGCTCGCGACGCTCACCGGTGCCGCCGTGGCCGCGGCGAGCACGCCCACCGAGGACGAGCCGATCTCGCGGGGGGTTCCGGCACAGCAGAGCCGCTGACGCGGATAGGAGCAACCACGGGGTGAACGCGATGGAGCCCCCTGCCACCTCGAGTGGCAGGGGGCTCCATCGCGTTTTAGCGTGTCGGCATGATCGGGTTCCGTGCGTGATCGAGGTGGCGGCGTGATCGAGCTCGAAGGGCTGACCAAGCGGTACGGCGAGAAGGTGGCGGTCAACAACCTCACCTTCACCGTCAGACCGGGTCTCGTCACGGGCTTCCTCGGGCCGAACGGCGCGGGCAAGTCCACGACCATGCGGATGATGCTGGGCCTCGACAACCCCACCGCGGGCGACGTGCGCATCGACGGCAAGCACTACGCGCAGCTGAAGGACCCGCTCACCTACATCGGCGCGCTCCTGGACGCCAAGGCCATGCACGGCGGCCGCAGCGCCTTCAACCACCTGCTGTGTCTGGCGCAGTCCAACGGCATCCCCCGCTCGCGCGTCCACGAGGTCCTGGACACCGTGGGCCTCACGGCCGTGGCCGGGAAGAAGGCCAAGGGCTTCTCGCTCGGCATGGGCCAGCGGCTCGGCATCGCGGGCGCGCTGCTCGGCGACCCCGAGATCCTGATGTTCGACGAGCCGGTCAACGGCCTCGACCCCGAGGGCATCCACTGGATCCGGAACCTGATGAAGTCCCTCGCCGCCCAGGGCCGCACGGTCTTCGTCTCCTCGCACCTGATGAGCGAGATGGCGCTCACCGCCGACCACCTCGTGGTCATCGGCCAGGGCCGCCTCCTCGCCGACACCTCGATGGCGGACTTCATCCGCGACAACTCCCGGTCGTACGTACGGCTGCGCTCACCGCAGCGCGAACGCCTCCTCGACGTGCTGCACGAGGCCGGGATCACCACCGTCGAGGCGGGCAACGGCACCCTCGAAGTGGACGGCGCGAGCTCCGAGCAGCTCGGCGAACTGGCCGCCACGCACCACCTCGTACTCCATGAACTCAGCCCCCAGCAGGCCTCGTTGGAGGAGGCCTTCATGCAGCTCACCGCCGAGTCGGTGGAGTACCACGCGCACGCCAACCACCAGGGAACCCCGGCGCCCGGCGGCCCCGGCTGGGGCGAGGGCTGGCAGCCGCGCCCGAAGGGAGAGTGACACCGCATGGCAGCGACGCAGGTCCTCAGGTCCGAGTGGACCAAGATCCGTTCGGTGGCGTCGACCGTGTGGACGCTGAGCCTCTCGGTCGTCGTCACGATCGCCCTCGGCATGCTCATCAGCGCCCTGTCCAAGAACGACTACGACAACCTCAGCCGCGACGACAAGCTCACCTTCGACCCGACCTTCATCAGCTTCGCCGGAATGTCGCTCGGCCAGCTCGCCATGATCGTCTTCGGTGTCCTCGTCGTCTCCAACGAGTACAGCACCGGCATGATCCGCACCTCGCTCGCGGCCGTCCCGCAGCGCGCCACGTTCCTCTTCAGCAAGGTCGCGGTGGCGGCGCTGCTCGCCTTCGCCGTCGGGATCGCCACCAGTTTCCTCGCCTTCTTCACCGGGCAGGCGATGCTCGGCGAGCACCGGGCCCACCTGGGCGACCCCGGGGTCCTGCGCGCCGTCATCGGCGGCGGCCTCTACATGACGCTCATCGCGATGTTCTCCATGGGCGTGGCCGCCATGCTGCGCAGCCCGATGCTGTCCCTCGGCATCCTGATGCCCTTCTTCTTCCTGATCTCCAGCATCCTCGGCAACGTGTCCGCCACGAAGAAGGTCGGGCGCTTCCTGCCCGACCAGGCCGGCAGCAAGATCATGCAGGTCAAGTCCCCCTTCGACGACGACACCCCCTACGGTCCGTGGGGCGGCCTCGCCATCATGCTCGCGTGGACGGCGGCGGCCCTCCTGGGCGGCTACGCCCTCCTCAAGAGGCGGGACGCGTGACCTGACGGGGGGCTTCCCTGGGCGGGGGGCTTCCCTGGGCGGGGGGCTTCCCTGGGCGGGGGCCCTCCCTGGCGGGGGGCTTCCCTGGCGGGGGCCGCCCCTGGCCGGGGCCTCGCTGTCGGGCGGGCTGCCCTGACGGGGGCTCCCCTGGCGGAGCGGCTCCGTCGACCTCGGCGGCGGGCCTCGCGCCCCAGGACCTGCCGTTGCTCCCCCTCCCGGGCCCGGGCCTGCTCCCACCCGCCCGCCCCCATCGCGCTCCGCGCTCGTCCTCAAACGCCGGACGGGCTGGATGTCCCGCCCGCCCACCCCTACAGAGCGCCGCCGGACCAGGGCGCCAGGGCAGCGGGCCTCCGCGGCAGGGACGGACCCCCACGAGACACCCAGGCCACGCAACCGGGTGGGAGCAGGCAGACGGCCGGTCCGGACCAGGCCGCCGAGGCGGAAACAGTTCGCGGGGAGAGAGACCGCGCGATGGCGGCGAGGACGTCGGTGCCTGGCCACATCGCCGAGGCGGGAACGGGGACGGGTGGGAGATCCCGCCGCGACAGCGGCGAATCGGCCGAACGACGGCGGGTGAGCCGCTAGGTCGGGGCTCGGCCGGGCCGCCGGGGCAGTCACGGGTGGGCGGGTGGGAAAACCGCCGCGACAGCGGCGGAGACAGCCGACGACGGCGGGCGAGCCGCCAGGCCGGGGCCCGGCCAGGCCACCGGGGCAGCAACGGGTGGGCGGGTGGGAGACCCCGCCGCGATAGCGGCGGAACGGCCGACGACGGCGGGCAAGCCGCCAGGCCGGGGCCCGGCCAGGCCACCGGGCAGGAACGGGTGGGCGGGTGGGAGACCCCGCCGCGATAGCGGTGGGGCAGGCGGGCCGCCGGGCCGCCAGGTCGAGGTCTGGCCGAGCTGGGCTGGGCCGGGTCTGGCCGGGCTGGACCGGGCCGCCGGGGCTGGAACGGGGCGGGTGGGCGGGAGGAGCCCCCCGGAGGGAGGAGCCACCGCAGGAGAGGCCCCCGCCGTGGGAGAAGCCGCCGCAGGAGAGGCCCCAGCGGGGGGAGAGGGCCCCGGAGGGAGGGAGGCCGCCCCGGGTGAGGGCAGGGGCGGCTGAAGGGCCCGGGGCGGCGTGCCGCACACCGCCGTCGTTTTACTCGCTCTTGGCCGGAACCGTCAGTCCACAGATATCCTCCTAACCCTTACGGGGGCGTGTGCCCCGACGTCCTGAACCATTCGATGGGTGCGGAGAATGATCGAGGCAGTCGGCCTGACGAAGCGCTACGGCGCCAAGACAGCCGTGTACAACCTTTCCTTCCAGGTGCGGCCCGGCACCGTGACCGGCTTCCTGGGCCCGAACGGCTCCGGCAAGTCGACGACGATGCGCATGATCCTCGGCCTCGACGCCCCCTCGGCAGGGCAGGTGACGATCGGCGGCTACCCGTACCGCAAGCTGCCGAACGCGCCCCGCCAGGTCGGCGCCCTCCTCGACGCGAAGGCGGTGCACGGCGGCCGGCACGCCCGCAACCACCTGCTCTGCCTCGCGCAGCTCTCCGGCATCCCGGCCCGCCGGGTGGACGAGGTGCTCGGCGTGGTCGGCCTGCAGGACGTGGCCAGGAAGCGCTCCAAGGGCTTCTCGCTCGGCATGGGCCAGCGCCTGGGCATCGCCGCCGCGCTGCTCGGCGACCCGCAGGTGCTGCTCTTCGACGAGCCGGTCAACGGCCTCGACCCCGAGGGCATCCTCTGGGTGCGCAACCTGATGAAGTCGCTCGCCGCCGAGGGCCGTACGGTCTTCGTCTCCTCGCACCTGATGAGCGAGATGGCGCTGACCGCCGAGCACCTCATCGTGATCGGCCGCGGCCAGCTGCTCGCCGACATGAGCGTCACGGACTTCATCTCGGCGAACTCCGCCGACTTCGCCCGGGTCCGCACCCCGGACACCGACCCGCAGCAGCGCGAGAAGCTGTCCGGCGCGCTCACCGAGGCCGGCGGCCAGGTGCTGCCCGAGCCCGACGGCGCGCTGCGCGTCACGGGTCTGCCGCTGCCCCGCATCAGCGACCTCGCGCACCAGGCGGACGTACGCCTGTGGGAGCTGTCGCCGCACCAGGCCTCCCTGGAGGAGGCGTACATGCGTATGACGCAGGGCGCCGTGGACTACCGCTCGACGATCGACCAGCGCGCGGGCCTCCAGGAGCAGCTGCCGCCCGGCGCGCAGCCGCAGCCGCCGATGCCGGTGCCGGGGCAGGGCCAGCCGGGCTGGTACGCCCCGCCGCCGCCCCAGCAGGGCGGCCAGCCCTTCGCGATGCCGCAGGGCGCGCCCGGCGTACCGCCCGCACCCGCGGGCGCGCAGCCGAATCCGTACGCCGCCCCGCAGGCCCCCGCCTCCCCCGAGATGACCAAGCGCGACAGCGAGGAAGCCCGATGACCACGCCTGAGACTCCGCAGCAGCCGCAGGCGCAGCCGCCCCAGCAGCCCCCGGCCCCGCAGCAGGCCCCGGCCGTACCGCAGGCCCCCGCGCCGCAGGCCCCGGCCCCGCAGCCCGTGGCCGTCGCGACCGCCCCGCAGCCGCCGCACGGCGCCCCGCAGCCCGGCATGACGCCGATGGCCCCGGCCCCCGCCGTGCCCGCGCCGCCCTCCGCCTGGCAGCAGGCGATGAGCAACGCGTACACCTCGCCGATCCCGATCAAGAAGACCAACCTCGGCCACGCCCTCACCTCGGAGTGGACGAAGATCAAGTCGGTCCGCTCCACGATGTGGACGCTCGGCGTCTTCCTGCTCCTGGTCATCGGCATCGGCCTGCTCGCGGTCGCGCAGACGGACGACGCCGACTACGTGGACGTGCCGTTCACCATCCCGGCGTTCTTCGGCCTGATCCTCGGCCAGATCTGCCTGATCACCCTGGGCGTCCTGGTCACCTCGTCCGAGTACGGCACGGGCATGATCCGCACGACCTTCACCGCGTCGCCGCAGCGCTCCCGGGTCCTCGCGGCGAAGGCCCTGGTCTTCTTCGTGCTCGCCTTCGTCGTCTCGGCGGGCTCGATCTTCTTCGTGGGCCTGGTGGCCTCGGGCGCGCACAGCGGCCCGGGCGTCGGCGAGGTCTCGTGGATGGACACGGTCTTCAAGGGCGGCCTGTACGTCTCGCTGCTCGGCGTGCTCGCGCTCTCCGTCGGCTCGATGCTGCGCCACTCCGCGGGTGCGATCACCACGATGCTCGGCCTGGTGCTCGTCCCGGCGATCATGCCGGCGTTCCTCGGCATCTGGTCGAGCACCGAGAAGCTGGGCGAGAAGATGGAGAAGTACAACGCCATCAGCTCGCTCGCCGAGATCTTCAAGATCGACTCCAGCCTCGAGGGCGGTGGCGGCGGGCAGCTGCTGCTGCTCGTCGTCGTCACGGCGGGCGCGCTCGCGGGCGCCTTCGCCCTCCTGGAGAAGCGCGACGTCTGACCCGCACCCGCGTCCACGGCACGGCGCCCCGGCCCGCACGGCCGGGGCGCCGTGCCGTTTCCACGAACGGCCACAACCGCCCGGCGGACGGGGGAAGCACACGCTCGGCCGCGGCGGTCCCGCGGGCGGTCGCCGGGCCGTCGCGGCGCCTTCGGCGGAGCGCTCAGTACCGCGGCGCGTTCCGCGACCGGCGCTCCTTGACCCCGCGCCGGTCCTTCGCGCTCCAGCACCCGGTGTGCCAGTGTCGCCGCTCGTCCACGCCCGAGTAGGCGGGCCACGCGACCACGTGCGCGAGGCCGGACGGGATCTCCTGGTCGCAGCCCGGGCAGCGGTACGTCTTGCCCGCCGCGCTCGCCCCCGCGACCCGGCGCACCGTCCAGTCCTCGCCCTGCCAGTCCTCGGTGTGCTCGAAACCGCCGTAGCGCCCGGACGGCTCCGTGTCCGGGCCCGGCGTGGACTCTCCGGCGCCCTTGGGGCGGTTGCGACGCGGCGACACGGGACACCTCACGGGTTGCGCAGGGGGCGGGGGCTGTCCAGCCTACGCGCCGCGGGACCGGGTACGTGTCCTTCACCAAGCCCCGCGAACCCTCCTGAGGCCACGTAGAAAATCTGCCAATCCGCCCGCCAAGCCGTGCCCTTGGCACGTGTCACGCGTTGTTGCCGGTAGGAGGGAGTGCCCGCGTCGGCGCCAAGGAGGCAGGAAGTTCGATGCGCTTAGGAAGCTTTGTGCTGGCCGCCCAGTTCCCCGGCCAGGGCCATGGGGAGGCGCTGCACCGCGCGGTGCGCTCCGCCGAGATGGCCGAGGAGGCGGGCCTCGACAGCGTCTGGCTCGCCGAGCACCACTTCGTGCCGTACGGCACGTGTCCGTCCGCGATCACCCTGGCGGCCCTGCTCCTCGGCCGGACCCGGCGCCTGCGCGTCGGCACCGCCGTGAGCGTGCTGCCCACCGCCCATCCGGTGGCGCTCGGCGAGCAGGCCGCGCTGCTGCACCTCACCACCGGCGGCCGCTTCACGCTCGGCGTGGGGCGCGGCGGCCCCTGGGTCGACCTGGAGGTCTTCGGCTCCGGGCTCGACGCGTACGAGCAGGGGTTCCCCGAGTCGCTCGACCTGCTGCTGCGCTGGCTGAGCGGCGCGCCGCGGGTCGGCGGCCCCGGCGGCCGCTTCGACTTCCGTGACGTCGCCGTGGTCCCGCGGCTCCAGCGCGCCGTCACGTCCGCCGGAGCGCCGGACCCGCCGCGCGCCCCCGAGATCGTCGTGGCCTGCACCTCGCCGTCGAGCGTCCGCCTCGCCGCGGCCCGCGGACTGCCGATGCTGCTCGGCATGCACGTGGGCGACGAGGAGAAGGCCGAAATGGTGGCGCTGTGGAACCGGCACGCGCGTGCCGCCGGGCACACACCGGACGAGGTCGCGGCCGCCGCCCACGTCTCGGCGGGTGTCGTCCAGGTCGCCGACCACCGCGTGGAGGCCGCCGAGATCCTCAAGAAGGCGATGCCCGGCTGGCTGCGCCAGGGCCTTGAGGCCCATGTCACGGTGGACGGCCGGGCCCGCGCCATGCGCGCCCCGCTCGCGTACACGGAACTGCTGTGCGCCATCCATCCGGTGGGCACGCCCCAGGTGTGCGTCGACCGCATCACCGCCACGGCGGAACGCACGGGCATCACCCGCTTCGCACTCCTCGTGGAGGGCTCGGGCGAACTGACCACGACAGAGGAGAACATCCGCCGCCTGGGCGCGGAAGTGCTCCCCCAGCTACCGTAGCCACCCCGCACGAGAGCGCCCCGAAGGGGCGCGGGGAACTGCGCGCCCAGCCCGAACCAACCCGCAGAAGAAGAAAACAGCCCAACCCCCCAGGGCCCCACGGTTCAAGGCGCCCCCGCCAGCGAAAGGTACTGCCGCTCCGGTACTGAAACACCTCCCGCGTACGGAGCGGCAGCAACAGTTCTCAGCAGTCCCGCAGTTCGGGCGACTGGTTCAGCAGCTGGCCGCGGATCGAAGTGAACTTGGCCAGCCTGTCGTCCGCCGAGGCGTCCAGGGGGAACACCGCCACCCGGTGGCAGTTCTGGAACGCCAGACGTACCCCGAAGTGGCGCTGCAGGGCGCCGCGGATCGCGTCACTCGCGAGCGCGCGCAGCAGTTGGCCGCGCGCCTGCTCGTCCGGCGGCGGCGTCTGGTTGTCGGCGAACTCACCGCCGTCGACCTTGAGCTGGGCCACCAGGGAGCTGATCATCTCCCATGCGTAAGGCAGGGAGGTCCGGACGCAGTCGACGAAGGCAGCTTCGTCGACCTCGCCTCGCTCGGCCTGTTCCAACAGTGCCGGTGAGACGTCGAGCGACATGGGTTCTCCTCTCGCACCCCCGAGCAGCAGGGGCTTACGGGCAGGGAAGGAGTCCGCATACGCAGCGTGCACGCGTGACGACCTCCTGCTTATACGGTAGGCAACGCCCGTGGAGGGCACCAGGAGATTGGGCGGATAACTGGCCAGGTTCGAACGGGTCCATCGCCGGACAAGTGGTGCGGCCCACGGCCCCCGCGCGGTCCCCGGGGCCCGCGATTCGCAGGACCGTCCCGCTGTCGAGTAGCGTTGCCGACCATGCGTCTCGTCATCGCCCGCTGCTCCGTGGACTACGCGGGCCGGCTCACCGCCCACCTCCCGTCGGCCCCCCGCCTGATCCTCGTCAAGGCGGACGGCAGCGTCTCCATCCACGCTGACGACCGGGCCTACAAGCCCCTCAACTGGATGTCGCCGCCGTGCACCCTGAAGGAGGGCACGGGCGACGAGTCCCATCTGTGGACCGTCATCAACAAGGCGGGCGAGAAGCTCATCATCACGATGGAGGAAGTGCTGCACGACTCCACGCACGAACTGGGCGTGGACCCCGGCCTCATCAAGGACGGCGTGGAAGCACACCTTCAGGAACTGCTCGCCGATCGGATCGAGACACTCGGCGAGGGATACTCGCTGATCCGCCGCGAGTACATGACGGCGATCGGGCCCGTCGACATCCTGTGCCGCGACGCCGACGGCGGGACCGTCGCCGTCGAGATCAAGCGCCGCGGCGAGATCGACGGCGTGGAGCAACTCACCCGCTACCTGGAGCTGTTGAACCGCGACCCGCACCTCGCGCCGGTCAAGGGCGTCTTCGCCGCCCAGGAGATCAAGCCGCAGGCCCGCGTCCTGGCCACGGACCGGGGCATCAGCTGCACCGTCCTCGACTACGACGCGCTGCGCGGCATCGAGGACGACAAGCTGCGGCTTTTCTGACCTCCACCGCCGTACGTCGAAGAGGGGGTGGACCCGGCCGGGTCCACCCCCTCTTCGACGTGCGCGCTCAGGCGGTCGACGGGCCCGGGGCCGTGTCGGAGGCCGAGCTGAAGCTGCTCGCCGGGGCCGAGGACGTCACCGGGCCGCTCGCCGAGTTCGAGGTGTTCGGCGAGGACGGCGTCGTCGGGGGCTGGGACGTGGGCGGCCGCGACGTCGGGGGCCGCGTGGTCGGCGGCCTGGACGTCGGGGGCCGGGACGTCGGCGGGTGCGTGGTCGGCGGCCTGGACGTGGGCGGCTGCGTCGTCGGCCGGTCGGTGGGCCGGCCCGACGGCTTGCCGCTGGGCTCGCCGGAGGGGCTCTTCGTCCCGCCGCCGTCACCGCCGGTGTGCGACGGAGCGCCGCTGCCGCCGCGCGGCGTCGCGTCGTCGGCGGTGCCCGGTACGCCATCCCCGCCCGGGTCGGCGGGGCGGTGCGAGGAGCCGTCGCCCGGCTTGTCGGCGCCGATGCCGTCGCCGTCGTCGTCCGCGCTCGCCGACTGGTCGGTACGGACCTTGTGGTGCGGCCCGTCGTTGTTGTCGGAGGTCGCGCCGAGCGTCACCACCGTGCCCAGCACGGCGACGAGCAGGGCGCCCGCCCCGGCCGCGACCAGGTTGCGGCGCGTGCCGCGCAGGATGGCGCGGCGGGTGGGCGCGGACCGGGGAACCGGTGCGGCCTGCGGGGTGACCACGGTCTCCGCCTCGTCGGGCGACGCGGTCGGCACCGACGGAACCGCCGGCCCGTAGGCGGCGGGCACCCCGCCGGGCGGCGAAGCGGACTCCTCGGACCGGGCGTCGGGTACCTCCTCGCCCGCCGCGGTACGGCCCCCGGGCAACACCCCGCCGGAGCGGTCGGCGACCAGGGCCAGGGCCCGGCGACCCGCGATCATGCCGCGCTTGTCGGCGAGGGCGCCGCGCAGGCCGATGGAGGCCTCCAGTTCGGCACGGGCCCGGTCGAGCCGCCCGCCGCAGAGCGCGAGGATGCCCAACTCGTGGTGGAAGTAGGCCTCTTCGGCCACCTCACCGGCGGTGCGGGACGCCTCCTGGCCCGCGCGCAGGGCCCGCTCCCAGGCGCCCCAGTGCAGCCCGGCGGCGAAGGCGGGCGCGGCGGTGCGGGCGAGCAGCACCGCGGCGGACGGCTCGTCGGCGACGGCGCCCGGGGCGGCGGGCGCCCCGCCGCGGGCCGTGACGAGGGCGGTAAGCGCCGCGAGGACCGTGTCCGCCTCGGCGGCGACGCGCTCGGCGGCGACCGAGGGGTGCCCGGACCACCAGGCGTAGTGCTGGGCGGCGGACTGCGCGTGCGCGGCGGCGTCGTCGGCGTACCCGGCGCTCTCCAGCTGGACGCGGACTCCGGCGGCGAGCCGGTAGTGCCCGCCCACCGGGGTCACGAGGGCGCAGTCGACGAGCTCGGCGAGCGCCGCGTCGGCGTGGGTGTCGCCGACGAGCGCGGGCAGATGGGCCGGGTGCGGCAGCTCCCCGCCGAGCGCGACGGCGAACCGCAGCGCGGCGCGCGCGGACGGGCTGAGCCGGGAGGCGAGCAGGGCCGCGGGCGCGGCGGCGTCGGCGAGCGAGGGCAGGGGCACGTCGTCCCCGGGTGCCGCCGCGTCCGGGGCGTCGTACGCGGCGAAGTCCTGGAAGGCGGCTGGGTCGGCGCGCAGCCTGTCGCGCTGCCGCAGCAGGGCCCCGGCCTGCACGAAGCGCAGCGGCAGGCCCTCGGACTCGAACCGCAGGTCGCCCGCCCAGTCGGCCTCGTCGTCGGTGAGGACGCGGCCGACGGCGCGCTCCAGGAGCTCCAGGGCGGCGCCGCGGCCGAGGCCGCCGAGGAAGACCTCTTCTAGGTGCGACTCGGGGGCGGGCGCGGCGACGTCGGGGGTCGCGGCGACGAGGAAGGCGCACTCGGGGGTGGCGTCGAGGAGCTCTTCGAGCGCGGCGCCGCCGAACTCCAGGTCGTCGAGGACCACGACGGCGCCTATCTCGCCGACGAGTTCGGTGAGCAGGGCCCGGTCGGGGCGGTACTGCCGGGTGTCGTGGACGGCGGCGCACAGGTCGTACAGGAGGTCCGTGGGCGTCCGGTGGTAGCCGGAGAGGCGGACCACGCCGTCGGGGGCGAGGTCCGCGCAGTCCTCGGCGACGGCGTCGAGCAGCGCGGTGCGCCCGGAGCCCGCGGGACCGGTCAGGCGCACGGAGCGGCCGCGGGCGAGCAGCCGCACCAGGCGCTCGCGCTCCTCCTGGCGTTCGAGGAGCGGGGGGCGGGCCCTGGCGGGGCCCGCGGGCACGGGCGGCAGGGCGGCCGCGCGGCGTTCGGCGCGCTCGGCGGCGGTGTACTTGCGGGGGCGGTCGGGGTGCTCGCCGGGCGGGCAGGGTTCTATCTCGCTGCCGTCTATGGGGTTGACGGTGAGCAGGAAGTCGCCGGAGAAGAGCTGGACGGCGCGCACGGGCGCGGGCGCGGGGGTGCCGAGGCCGGGTGTGCCGGGGCCGTGCGCGCCGGCGGGGCCCGTCGACGCGTCGTGCAGCGGCGGGTGGTTCTCCCGCGCCGCGCCGCTGTCGCGGGCCTCGGGCACGTCGGCGTCGTAGCTGTCGCGGCCTTCGTAGCCCTCCGGGCTCTCGTAGGCGTCCGGGCTCTCGTAGCCGTCGGGGCCCTGGTAGCTCTCGCGGCCCTCGTGGTCGTCACGGCCCGCGTAGTCGCGGCCGTGCTCCTCCGGTCCCCGGTTCGTCGGGTCCATGGTCCAAGCCCCCCAGATGCGTCGTGTGCGAAGCCCCCTCCGGCCTTGGGCACACCGCGCTGTCGCTACTGGTCCGGTGCCCCCGTGTGGGTTCGTCAATCGTCGGGCGGACCGAACCCTAAACCGTCTTCAGTATCTCCGCGGAGGGCGGGGTACCGCCCCGCCCGAGACGTCACAGTCTCGTGAGGATTGCGCGAGTGATGCCGTCCCGCACCGCTCGCACCCCTTGTCCGCGTGTCGCGCACGAGGACGACGCGTCACGCACGAAGACGACGCGTCACGTACGAAGACGGCACGGCACGCGCGAGGACCGCGCGGCACGGCACGCACGGGGGCCGCTCGTCACACGCGAGGAAGCGATTCGACGCCGATGCCGCCCTCGATGGCGAGGATGCGGTGCAGTCGGGTGGCGACGAGCAGGCGCTGCATCTGCGGGGGCACGCCGCGCAGGACGAGCCTGCGTCCGCACCGCCCGGCGCGCCGGTGCGCGCCCATGATGACGCCGAGTCCCGTGGCGTCCCACGAGTCGAGTTCGGACAGGTCGAGCACCAGGTCACCGGCCCCGTCGTCGACGGCCGAGTGCAGGACCGTACGGGCGTCCGCCGCGCTGCGTACGTCGAGGCGTCCCCCGACGACCAGCTGGGCCTGGTCGCCCCTGATGTGCATATGCGCTCCCCGAGAGTGCCGTGTCGTGTGTGACGCCCGTGCCGCAGGACGTCTGCGTATGTCACAGCAACTGACTGTCACGTGGGTGAGGAAGTTGCCGTCTGTAAGCGAACCGATACCGAAATCACTCCGAGGGGTGACCCTCGGAGTGACAGCACGTCAGTGTTCGTGCTCAGTGCTTGTAGAAGCCCTGCCCGCTCTTGCGGCCGATGTCACCGGCGTCAACCATCCGGCGCATCAGCTCGGGGGCGGCGAACTTCTCGTCCTGCGACTCGGTGTAGATGTTGTCGGTGGCGTGCAGCAGGATGTCGACGCCGGTGAGGTCCGCGGTGGCGAGCGGACCCATGGCGTGGCCGAAGCCGAGCTTGCAGGCGATGTCGATGTCCTCGGCGGTCGCGACGCCAGACTCGTAGAGCTTGGCGGCCTCGACGACGAGGGCGGAGATGAGGCGGGTGGTCACGAAGCCCGCGACGTCGCGGTTGACGACGATGCAGGTCTTGCCGACGGACTCGGCGAACTCGCGGGTGGTGGCGAGGGTTTCGTCGCTGGTCTTGTGGCCGCGGACGAGCTCGCACAGCTGCATCATGGGCACCGGCGAGAAGAAGTGGGCGCCGACGACCCGCTCGGGCCGCTCGGTGACGGCCGCGATCTTGGTGATCGGGATGGCGGAGGTGTTGGAGGCGAGCACGGTCTCGTCCCGCACAAGCTTGTCGAGCGTGCGGAAGATCTCGTGCTTGACCTCCAGCTTCTCGAAGACGGCCTCGACGACGACGTCCGCGTCGGCGACGGCGTCCAGGTCGGTGGTGGTCGTGATGCGGCCGAGAGCCGCCTCGGCGTCCGCGGCGTCGAGCTTGCCCTTGCTCACGAACTTCTCGTACGAGGCCTTGATGCCGTCGGTGCCCCGGGTCAGCGCCTCGTCGGTGACGTCGCGCAGGACCACGTCCCAGCCCGCCTGGGCGGAGACCTGGGCGATGCCGGACCCCATGAGTCCGGCTCCGATGACGGCGAGCTTTCGTGCCACGTTACGACTCCCCTTGCCTGGCGTATGACGGAGCGCTTACACGCTGTTTACGTATCGCTCTCCAGCGGACACTAGCGCTCGTGAGCTGCCGTGGGGCGGTGAAGAGACGCACGCCACGTGCGGTTTGACGGACATCACACCGGGGCGGGCCGGAAGGGGGCCCGCGAAGCGTCAGGAGGCCTCGCGGACGGCGTAGTTGAGGACCCGTTCGCCGAGGAGGTCCTCCATCTCGTCGATGAGGACGAGCGCCTCGCGGGAGACCTCGCGGGGGTCGCGGCGCTTGCCCATCTCGGCGCCGATCCAGGCCAGGACGCCGGCGTGCACCCAGTGGAGCTGGCCCGCGACGAGGTCGGGCAGATGGCCGCCGGGGCCGGCCTCCGCGCGCAGGGTGGTCTCCAGGTCGCGCAGGCTCTCCTGCTGGAAGGCCCACAGCCGTGAGCGCAGGGCGGGCGAGTCGGTGATGACCCGCATGAAGTCGGCGTAGCCCGCGAAGAGTCCGATGGTGGGCGAGACGCCCTCGACGAGCCCGCGCAGCTCGCGCAGGACGGCGTCGGCGGCGGACTCGCCGGTGCGGCGGCCGCGCACCCAGCGCGAGAGCCGGTCGGCCATGTCCGCGCCCCGGTCGAGGAAGAGGTCCTCCTTGGCCGGGAAGTAGTTGTAGACGGTGTTGACGGAGACGTCCGCCGCCTCGGCGACGTCGGCGACGGTCACGGCGGCGAAGCCGCGCTCCAGGAACAGCCCGGTGGCGATGTCCGAGATCCGCTGCTTGGTCTGCCGCTTCTTGCGCTCCCTGAGCCCCTCTGCCATGGCCTCATCCTAGGCGCTGTTCTGGGGGTCCATGAAAAATTGGTGGCATTGCAAAATTTCAGTGACTCTGTTTTTGTGGTCCTCATGGCAATCATCAGTACGGCCGGGCTCGCCCGGACCTTCGCCGCCAAGAGCGGTCCCGTGGAGGCCGTGCGCGGCATCGACCTGACCGTCGAGCCCGGCGAGATCCTCGGCTTCCTGGGGCCGAACGGCGCGGGCAAGACCACCACGCTGCGGATGCTCACCACGCTCCTGCCGCCCACCGGCGGCGCCGCCACCGTCGCGGGCCACGACCTGCTGCGGGACCCGGCGGGCGTGCGCGCGCGGATCGGGTACGTGGCCCAGTCCGGCGGCGTCGACCCGCAGGAGACCGTGCGCGACGAGCTCGTCCTCCAGGGGCGGCTCTACCACCTGTCGAAGCCCGAGGCGGCCGCCCGCGCCGCGGAGCTGGCGGCCGACCTCGGCCTCACCGAGCTGCTCGGCCGCAGGACCGCCGCGCTCTCCGGCGGCCAGCGGCGCAGGCTCGACCTCGCGCTCGGGCTCGTCCACCGGCCCGCCGTGCTCTTCCTCGACGAGCCGACCACGGGGCTCGACCCCGCGAGCCGCGCCGACCTGTGGACGCTGGTGCGCCGCCTGCGTGCCGAGCACGGCACCACGGTCTTCCTCACCACGCACTATCTGGACGAGGCCGACGCCCTCGCGGACCGGATCGTCGTGGTGGACCGGGGCGTGGTCGTCGCCGAGGGCACCCCGGCCGCGCTCAAGGAGCGCCACGCGGGCTCGCCCGACGCCACGCTCCAGGACGCGTTCCTCGCCATCACCGGGCGCGGCCCGGCCCCGGTGGACACCGCGCCGGTCGCGGTCTGACCCCCGTCCCCTCCCGAGCCCGCCGTCACCGGCCCGTCGAACCCCGGATACCGCCATGCTTGTGCACGACACCGCGCTGCTGTTCCGGCGCTATGCCCGCCAGACCCTGAACTCCCGCTTCCAGATGCTCTTCGGGGTCCTGATGCCCCTGCTGTACCTGCTGTTCTTCGGCCCGCTCCTCACCGATCTGCCGCTGGCCGCCGACGGCGACTCCTGGCAGGTCCTCGTGCCGGGCCTGCTGCTCCAACTCAGCCTGTTCGGCGCCTCGTTCAGCGGCTTCGCACTCATCCTGGAGAACAGCTGGGGCGTGGTCGAGCGGCTGCGCGTGACCCCGGCCAGCCGGCTCGCGCTGCTGCTCGGGCGGCTGCTGCGGGACGCCGCGCTCTTCGTCTTCCAGGCGGTGCTGCTCGTCCTCGCCGCCTTGGCGATGGGGTTGCGGGCGCCGCTCGCCGGGATCCTGATCGGCTTCGCGTTCGTGGCCCTGCTGACCGTCGCGCTCGCCGCCCTCTCGTACGCCCTCGCCCTCAAGGTCCGCACCCCGCAGGAGTTCGGCCCGACGGTCAACGGCCTCGCCATGCCGTCCATGCTGCTCTCCGGCCTGATGCTGCCGATGACGCTCGGCCCCGGCTGGCTGGACGTGCTCTCACACTTCACGCCGTTCCGCTACCTCGTGGACGCCGTCCGCGACGCGTACGTCGGCGACTACGCGAGCGCGCACATGCTGTACGGCGTCCTGGTCGCCGTCGGCTTCGCGCTCGCCGCCGTGACGGTCGGCACCCGGGTCGTCCGCTCCGCCGGGTCCTGACGCCCGTCCGGCGCGGCCGGCTCACCTACCCTGGCCGCATGGTCAATCTGACGCGCATCTACACCCGTACCGGCGACCAGGGCACCACCGCCCTCGGCGACATGAGCAGGACCGCCAAGACCGACCTGCGGATCTCCGCGTACGCCGACGCGAACGAGGCCAACGCGGTCATCGGCACGGCCATCGCGCTCGGCGGCCTCCACGCGGAGGTCGTGGCGGTCCTCACCCGGGTCCAGAACGACCTCTTCGACGTGGGCGCCGATCTGTGCACCCCCGTCGTCGAGGACCCGAAGTACCCGCCGCTGCGCGTCGAGCAGGGGTACGTCGACAAGCTGGAGGCGGACTGCGACCGCTTCAACGAGGACCTGGAGAAGCTGCGCAGCTTCATCCTGCCGGGCGGCACGCCGGGCGCGGCGCTCCTGCACCAGGCGTGCACGGTGGTGCGGCGCGCCGAGCGCTCCACGTGGGCCGCTCTCGAAGCCCACGGCGAGACGATGAACGCGCTCACCGCCACCTACCTCAACCGCCTCTCCGACCTCCTGTTCATCCTCGCGAGGACGGCGAACAAGGAGGTCGGGGACGTGCTGTGGGTGCCGGGCGGCGAGCGCTAGCCACCGCGCCGGGCATACCGTGCCGGGCCGTCGCCCGCCCGCGAATCCGCCGTGGCCGATCGCGCGGTCCCCCGCGCCGCTACGGGGCTCTCCCCGGCCGTCTCCTGCGGGCCGGGGGCCGGGATCCGCTTCGGGAAGAGCGTGTAGCTGCCCGCGATGATCAGGTTGATGCCGATGACCCAGAGCATCTTCTGCTGCCACATCCGCAGCGACCCGGTCTCGCCGTCGGAGCCGACGTACCAGATCGCGCCCTGGAGCAGGCCCATGGCGATCACCGCGGCGAGCACCCAGCGGGCGGCGAGCTTCCACTCGTGCAGCGCGCGCGGCCACCCGTACTTCGGCGTGACGGGCTTGGGGCCGCCCGCGAAGCGGTGGGCGACGCGGACGTCCACCCACGTGATCGTGTAGTGGCCGAGCGCGACCGAGTAGCCGATGTAGACGGCGGCCAGGCCGTGCTTCCAGTCCGGCTCGGCGCCGTTCTTCAGGTCGATCGCCGTGACGACGAACAGGACGACCTCCAGGAGCGGCTCGCAGAGCAGCACCGCCACGCTGGTGCGGGGCATCTTCGCCCAGTACCGCAGGGCGAGGCCGCCGGCGAGCAGCACCCAGAAGCCCACTTCACACAGGACGATCAGAGTGACGATCACGGCTCGTTCCTCCTGGAGGCGCTGTTCTTCCCTGTCACCCCTCCAGGCTCCCGGCCGCGCGGCCGGGGATCGTCGTCGTCAGTGACGAAGTGCGGGTGCATCCTTCGATGTACCCGGGCCTCCCCCGGCATAGGGAGGCCGGGGCGCCGCGGGCCGTGTTGGATGGAGTCATGCCGCTGCCGCTCCCCCGCCCCGACGTCGTCGACGTGCGCATCGCCGCCGCCAGCCTCGTCGCCGGGATCACGCTGTGGTCGCTGGGACTGCACATGCAAATGGACCGGCCCCTGGGCAACGGGTGGACGCTGGTGCCGCTGTTCGTCATGACGGGCCTGGAGCTGCTGCGCCGGACAGCGCCGCAGACCGCCCTGGCCTGCGGCACCCTGGCGCTGATCGCCGACCAGTTCACGCCGGGCAATCTGGCGACGGTCGTGATGTTCACCGACCTGGTGTACGCGGCCGTCCTGTACGGCACCCCGGCGGCGGCCCGGCGCATCCCGATCACCACGGGGCTGATCACCGTGGCGATGACGATCGGCTTCCTGGCCTGGTTCCGGGAGGCGGAGGCGCTGCTCATCGGCGCCGTCACCGCCCTGGTTTCGTTCGCACCCGCGACGACCGGCGTCCTCGTGCGCAGCCATCGGGAGGCCGCCGAGATGGCCCGGCTGCGCGCCGAGCAGACGGCGCTGCTCGCCGAGGTGGACCGCACCCAGGCCGTGACCGCCGAGCGCGCCCGGATGGCCCGCGAGCTGCACGACATGGTCGCCAACCACCTGTCGGCCATCGCCATCCACTCCACGGCCGCGCTGTCCCTCGACGACCCGCGGACCACCCGGGACGCGCTCACCGTCATCCGGGAGAACAGCGTCGAGGGCCTCGCGGAGATGCGCCGCCTCATCGGCATCCTGCGGGACTCCAGCGGATACTCCAAGGACGCCGCGTCGGCGGTGGCGCCCACCCTGGACGGGCTCGGCTCCCTGGTCGAGAACGCGCGCGCCAACGGCCTGGACGTCACCCTCGACGACACCCGCGCCCCGGACGGCGAGGCCCTGCCCGCCCCGGTCGGTCTCGCCGCGTACCGCATCGTGCAGGAGTCGCTGACCAACGCGCTCAAGCACGCGGCCCCCGGCCGGGTCACCGTGGCCCTCAGCCGACCGAGGGGCGCCCTGTGCGTGCGGATCACGAGCCCGTACGGGGACACGCCGGGGCCGCGCGCGCCGGGCTCCGGCGCCGGGCTCGTGGGCATGCAGGAACGCGTCGCGCTGCTCGGCGGCACGTTCGCGGCGGGCCCGGAGGCCGACCCCGACGCGCCCGCGGGCAAGGTGTGGCAGGTGGCCGCCCGGCTGCCCGTGGACCCCGCAGACCAAGAGGTGACCGAATGATCCGTGTCCTCGTCGCCGAGGACCAGTCCGCCGTGCGGGCGGGCCTCGTCCTGATCCTGCGCAGCGCGCCCGACATCGAGGTCGTCGGCGAGGCCGCGGACGGCGAGCGGGCCGTGGCGCTCGCCCGCGAGCTGCGGCCCGACCTCGTCCTGATGGACGTGCAGATGCCACGCCTGGACGGCGTGTCGGCCACGCGTCAGGTGGTCGCCGAGCAGCTGGCCGACGTGCTCGTCCTGACGACGTTCGACCTGGACGAGTACGTCTTCGGGGCGCTGCGCGCGGGGGCGTCGGGCTTCCTGCTGAAGAACACGGAGGCCAAGGCGCTGCTCGACGCGGTGCGCACGGTGGCGCGCGGCGAGGGCCTGATCGCGCCCGCCGTCACCCGCCGGCTGATCGCCGAGTTCGCGGCGCCCCGCCCGGTGCGCTCCGCGAACGCGCCCGACCCGGCGGTCCTCGACGCCCTGACGCGGCGCGAGCGCGAGGTCCTGTCCTGCCTGGGCGAGGGCATGTCCAACGCGGAGATCGCCCGCCGCCTCGACATGGCGGAGGCCACGGTGAAGACGCACGTGAGCCGCCTGCTCGGCAAGCTGGAGCTGCGCAGCCGGGTGCAGGCGGCCGTGCTCGCCCAGGAGCTGGGAGTCTGATCGCGCGGCGGCCCGCCCGGACCCGCCGGGCGGGCTGATCCGTCCCAACTGCCCCTTTTCGGCCAGTGGTTGAACCTCTTGACCGTTGGTCCAGACCTTTCTATTCTCGCCGCACTGCGGTGGGCACAGAACGTGCACAACGTGCTCATGGGCGTCGCAGGGTTCCACCGGTTCCATCACTCCCAGCGAGGAACTACCCCCAGGAGCACACCTTGCGCGTCGAACTCAGGTCCAGACACCGGCTGACAGCGGGGCTCACCACCCTGCTGCTCCCCTTCGCCACCCTGGTCGCCCTCGGCGGATCCGCCCAGGCGTCCCCCTCGGCCGCGCCGAAGGCGGCCGCCGCCGGGGCCACCGCCACGTACCAGAAGACCCAGGACTGGGGCGCCGGCTTCGAGGGCAAGTGGACGATCAAGAACACCGGCACCGCCTCGATCAGCAGCTGGACCGTCGAGTGGGACTTCCCCGCCGGAACCCGGGTCACCTCCGGCTGGGACGCCACCATCACCAACTCCGCCGACCACTGGACCGCCAAGAACCTCGGCTGGAACGGGACGCTCGCCCCCGGCGCCTCGGTCTCCTTCGGGTTCAACGGCAGCGGCAACGGCAACCCCTCCGGCTGCAAGCTGAACGGCGAGAGCTGCGACGGCGGCGGCCAGCCCGGCGACGCCCCGCCCTCGGCCCCCGGCACCCCGACCGCCTCCGGCGTCACCGACACCTCGGTGAAGCTGGACTGGAAGGCCGCCACCGACGACAAGGGCGTCAAGAACTACGACGTGCTGCGCGACGGCTCCAAGGTCGCCACGGTCACCGGCACCACGTACGCCGACTCCGGCCTGACCGCGGGCACCGACTACTCGTACAGCGTCCAGGCCCGTGACACCGCCGACCAGACGGGACCGGTCAGCGCCGCGGTGAAGGTCCGCACCACCGGCGGCGGCCCCGGCCCCGACCCGGGCGCCAAGGTGAAGCTCGGCTACTTCACCAACTGGGGCATCTACCAGCGCAACTACAACGTCAAGGACCTCGTGACCTCCGGCTCCGCCGAGAAGATCACGCACATCAACTACGCCTTCGGCAACGTCCAGGGCGGCAAGTGCACGATCGGCGACTCCTACGCGGACTACGACAAGGCCGTCCCGGCCAACCTGTCGGTGGACGGGGTAGGCGACACCTGGGACCAGCCGCTGCGCGGCAACTTCAACCAGCTGCGCAAGCTCAAGGCCAAGTACCCGCACATCAAGGTGCTGTGGTCCTTCGGCGGCTGGACCTGGTCCGGCGGCTTCGCCGACGCCATGAAGAACCCGGCGGCGTTCGCCGACTCCTGCTACAAGCTGGTCGAGGACCCGCGCTGGGCCGACGTCTTCGACGGCATCGACCTGGACTGGGAGTACCCCAACGCGTGCGGCCTGAGCTGTGACACCTCGGGCCCGGCCGTGATGAAGACGATGACGCAGGCCTTCCGCGCCAGGTTCGGCGCCAACAACCTCGTCACCGCCGCCATCACCGCCGACGCCTCACCCGGCGGCAAGATCGACTCCGCCGACTACGGCGGCGCCGCCGAGTACGCCGACTGGTACAACGTGATGACGTACGACTTCTTCGGCGCCTGGGACGCCAAGGGCCCCACGGCCCCGCACTCCCCGCTCACCGACTACCCGGGCATCCCCAAGCAGGGCTTCAACTCGGCCGCGGCGATCGCCAAGCTCAAGGCCAAGGGCGTACCGGCCAAGAAGCTCCTGCTCGGCATCGGCTTCTACGGCCGCGGCTGGACCGGCGTCACGCAGAAGGAGCCGGGCGGCACCGCCACCGGACCCGCCCAGGGCGCGTACGAGCAGGGCATCGAGGACTACAAGGTCCTCAAGAACTCCTGCCCCTCCAACGGCACCGTGGCGGGCACGGCCTACGCCCACTGCGGCACCAACTGGTGGTCGTACGACACCCCGGCGACCATCCGGGCCAAGATGGCCTGGGCCAAGGAGCAGTCCCTGGGCGGCGCCTTCTTCTGGGAGTTCAGCGGCGACACCGCGAACGGCGAGCTGGTGACCGCCATCCACGAGGGCCTGAAGTGACCCTCCCCCGAGAACCCGAGGCACCCCCTCGGCGACCCCGGCCGTGCTCCGCCCCCTGACACGGCCGGGGCCATGACGAAGCCGGGGAGGCGGGAACGCCCCCCGCCTCCCCGGCTTCTTCGCGCCCGCCCGTCAGCGGCGGAGCCGCGCGTCGTACTCCGAGCCGTACTCCGGGCCGTACTGCTGCCCGTAGTGCGGGTCCTGCTGCTGGTAGGGCCCCGGGTACGCCGCGTACTGCGCGGGTGCGGACGCCCGGTGCGCAGAGCCGCCGCGGCCGCCGTGCGCGCCGCCGGAGCCGCAGCCCGACCGCGCGGGCCACCACGTCGCCCGGCCCAGCATCGCCACCACCGCGGGCACCAGGACGATGGAGAGGACCAGTGACGACAGGCCGATGCCGAGCGCGGTGACGAGGCCGATCTCCTGGGTGGCCGGGGACGGGTTCACGGCGAGGCTCGCGAAGGAGCCCGCGAGGACGACACCGGCGGTGACGATGGCCGGGGCCGTGTGCCGCACCGCGGCCGCCACCGCCTGCCGTGCCGAGCCGGGCCGCCCCATCTCCTCGCGGATGCGGTCGCTGATCAGGATGTTGTAGTCGGTGCCGAGGGCGACGACGAACAGGAACAGCACGAGCGGCAGCGTGAAGGACACGCCCGGCCGGTCCAGGAGGTGCTGGAACACCAGGACACCGGACCCGAGCGTCGCCGTGAAGCCGAGCCCGATGGCGAGCATGAGCACCAGCGGCGCGAGCAGGCTGCGCAGCAGGGCCACCAGGATCAGGGCGATCAGTGCGGCGGCCACGGGGAAGACCACCTTGAGGTCCTTGGACACCGCCTCGGAGATGTCGGAGAAGATCGCGGCCTGGCCCGACACATGGGCCTCGGTGCCGGGCGGCGCCGCCTTGGCCACGACGGGCCGCACCTCGTCGGAGACGACGTCACGGGCCCGCTGCGACTGCACGTCCACGGACAGGTAGAAGTCCACCTTCGCGGCCGTGTGCTCCTTGTTGAGCACCGGCTGTGCCACGCGGCCGACGCCCTTGACGGCCTTCAGGTCCTTGGTGAGGCCTTCGAGCCCCGCCCGGTCGATGGTGACCTTCTTCGCCCCGTCGCCGCCGGCCGCCACGTACACGGTGTGCGGGCTGTCCACGCCGCCGGGCAGCGCCTTGGATATCTCCTTGGCCGTCACCGCGGCGGGGGTGTCGTCGGGGCCCGCGTCCGTGCCGTAGTCCATCTTCATGCCGAGCGCGCCGGCGCTCAGCGCGACCAGGAGTCCGACGCTGGCGGCCACGAAGAGGAACGGACGCCGGGCGACGCGCTCCCCGAGCCGCGCGCTCATCCCGGGGCGCGGCTCCTTGCGCAGCGACCGCGACGGCCAGAACATCTTGCGCCCGGACACCGCGAGCAGTGCGGGCATGAAGGTGAGGCTGGCGACGAGCATCACCAGGACGCACACCGCGATGGCCGGGCCGAGCACCTTGAACTGACCGAAGCTGGCGATGCCCAGGGTGGCGAACGCCGCCACGATGGTGAGCGCGGCCGAGGCGATCGCCGCGCCCACCCGGCCCGCGCACTCCGCGGCGACGTCCCGGGGGCGCGCCGCCGGATCGGCCCGCAGCAGCTCGCGGAACCGGAACAGCAGGAACAGGAAGTAGTCGATGCCGATGCCGAGGAGCACCACGGTGATCAGGGACGGCGTCGACGGGTCGAGCTTGAAGTCGAACAGCATGGCCGCGCCGACCACCGCGCCGGTCGCGGCGCCGCCGATGATCGTGACCGCGAGCAGCGGAAGCAGGGCGGCGAGGACGCTGCGGAAGGCGAGGACGTTCAGGAGGATGATGAGACCCATGGTCAGGATCCCGACCAGCATCTCGGTGTCCTCCTGGTCGTCCGCCGTGTCGACGAGGTCCGCGAGGCCACCGGTGAAGCCGGTGCGCAGGTCCGCCCGGTCGAACTCCTTCTCGGCCCGGTCGCGGAAGTCACGGAAGACGTCCTGGAGCGCGGGGTCGTTCTGGTTGCCCTTGAGCGAGACGGAGACCAGCCGGAACGACTTGTCGGGCGCGTCGGCCATCGGCCGCAGGACCGGCCGCTGCGAGTGGTCCGTCACCAGGAACGACGGCGTGTCCTCGGGATTCTCCATCTTCAAGCGGTGCTTGCCGAGCCCGGCGGCGATCTTGTCGATGCGCGCGCTGTCGCCCGCGGCGATCTTGCGCCCGTCCTCGCGGGCGACGAGCATCGTGACGGCGTTGCCGTCGGGCTTGGCGCCGAACTCCTCCTCGGCGATGTGCAGGGCGGCCGCCGAGTCGTAGGACTTCGGCAGGAAGTTGCCGACGTCGGGCTCGGTGACGCTGTACATCTTGGACTGGCCGAAGAGGGTCAGCACGATGCCGACCACCGACCAGAGCAGGATGAACTTCCAGGAATGGCGTGTGGTGCACGCCGTCAGGGATCTGAGCATGGTTCCGGTTCCTCCGGCAGGTGGGGTGGAGCCCGGTCCCACCGGGCCCTTCCAGAAGATCACCGCCGGCCCCGCGATCACCTCGACCGCTGCGACGAAACCGCCCCGGGACCAGGGCCACGGCTCCCCGGCCCGACCAGGACCCTGCTCCCAGCCGGGCACTCCGCCCCGAGGATGACGCCCGCGCCGATCCCGCAGACTGGAATGGACACACACGTCCCCCCGGCAAGGAGTCAGTACGGCATGCACGCGCGCAGCCACCCGCCGCGGCCCGGCACTCGGTGGCCGAGCCGCCGGGAGGTCCAGGTGGCGCTCGGCGCCCTGGTCCTCGACCTCACCGCGTACACGCTGAACGTGGGCACCAACGGCGTGAACTGGAGCGCGGGCGTCTTCGCGCTGCACTTCCTGTTCCCCGTCCTCCTGGTCTGGCACCGGCGCCACCCGCTGGCCGCCCTGGCCGCCGTGCTCGTCAACCTGACCCTCATCAGCTGCTTCGCCGCCAACGCGTACGGCCTGTCCATCTCCCTCGTCGTCGCCCTGTTCTCGGTGGCTCTCGAACGGCCCGCGCGCACGGCGGTGATCGCGGGGGTGGTGACCCTGATCGTGCTCCAGGTGCCCGGGATCGGCGAGGACGAGGACCCGGTGCGCGCGGTCGTCGCGGACGTGGTGGGCGTCGGCATGGCGGTCGCCGCCGGCTTCGTCGCACGCCAGTGGCAGCGGCAGCTCGCCGTCCACCGCGAGCTGCTCGCCGCGGGCGCGGTGGCCGCCGAGCGCCGCCGCATCGCCCGCGAGCTGCACGACATCGTCGCCCACCACATCACCGCCATGCAGCTGATGGCGGGCGGCGCGCGCAAGGTGGTCCAGCACGACGTGGCCCTGGCCCAGGACGCCCTGAAGTCCCTGGAGGACTCCGGCCGCCTCGCGCTCAGCGAGATGCGCCAGCTCCTGGACGTGCTGCGCACCGACGACGACGCGGAGGGCGGTCCGGCCGCGCCCCAGCCGGGCGTCGCCGACCTGCCCCGGGTGGTCGCCGAGTCACGTCAAGCAGGTGTGGCCACGGAGCTGCGCGTCGAGGGCGCGGACCAGGAGCTCTCGCCCACCCTGGGCCTCACCGTGTTCCGGATCGTCCAGGAAGCCCTCACCAACATCCGCAAGCACGCGCTCGGCGCCCGCGCCACGGTGCACCTCGACTACGGGCCCGAACTGCTCACCGTCGAGATCCGCGACGACGGCTCCGGCACCACCGCCGCCCGCAAGGGCCGCGCCGGGCACGGCCTCGTCGGCATGCGCGAACGCGTGGCCCTGCACGGCGGCACCCTGGAGACCGGGCCCCGGCCCGAGGGCGGCTTCCGGGTGCTTGCGACACTTCCCCTGCCCGCCGGTGAGCAGACCCCCACGTCCCACGAGAGAGCGACGGTCCGTTGACAGTGTCCGAGAGCCCCCTGACCGTCCTGATCGCCGACGACCAGCCGCTGGTCCGCAGGGGCATCGCGCTCATCTTCCACGCCGACCCCGGCGTACGCGTCGTCGGTGAGGCCGGGGACGGCCGCGAGGCCGTCGACCTGGCGCTCCAGCTCCGCCCCGACGTGGTCCTCATGGACATCCGCATGCCCCGCCTCGACGGCGTCGAGGCCACCGCGGCCCTCGCCGACGGGCTTCCCGAGTGCCGCGTCCTCGCCCTGAGCACCTTCGACATGGACGAGTACGTGGTCGGCGCGCTCCGCGCGGGCGCCGCGGGCTTCCTCCCCAAGGACGTCTCGCCCGAGGAGCTGGTGGCCGCCGTCCACACCGTCAGCCGCGGCGAGGCGGCGGTGGCCCCGCGGCTGCTCACCCGGCTGATCTCCGCGTACGTCACCACGCCCCCGCCCCGGGCGGCCCAGCGCGTCCGCCCCGACCTCACGGCCCGGGAGACGGACGTCTGGACCCTCATGGCCAGGGGCTACGACAACACGGAGATAGCCGAGACGCTGCGGATCAGCCCGTCCACGGTGAAGAACCACGTCACCGCCGTCTTCGCCAAGCTGGGCGCCCGCGACCGTGCCCAGGCGGTCATAGCGGCCTACGAGTCGGGCCTGATCACCGCGGGACAGTAGCCCTCGCGGGGCGGCAGCCCCCGGTTTCGGGAAGGGGCGGGACCGGGGAAGCCCCGGCAGGGCCTACGCCACGTTCACCCGCTGGCCGGGCGGGGCGGCCTCCAGCCAGGCCAGGAAGCCGGTCAGCGCGTCCTCGCTCATCGCGAGCTCCAGGCGCACCCCGCGGTGCAGACAGCCGAGCACCACCGCGTCGGAGAGCAGCGCGAGCTCCTCCTCGCCGTCGGGTGCGCGCCGGTCCACGACCTCGATCGCCGACCGTTCGAGGACGCGCCGCGGCCGGGGGGCGTAGGAGAAGACGCGGAACCACTCGATCCGGTCCCCGTTGTAGCGGGCGACCCCGTAGCCCCAGCCCTTGCCGGAGGTGTCGGGGGCCTCGTCGGGAGCGGGCGCGTGCCACCGCAGGCTGCAGTCGAAGGTGCCGCCGGAGCGCTGGATGAGTCTGCGGCGCAGGCCGAAGACGAAGAGCCCCAGCAACACCAGCGCGATCAACGCAAGTCCGCACACGAGCAGAACGAGGATCATCGGCACCGACCTCCTCGCCTCACTACAGTCTCAACACGACTTCCCGAAACGGACCGAACTACCGCACCCGAAAAAGCACCCGCATTGCCGCAGCCGCGACCCGGTCCGGAAGGTTCCGGACCTGGCCGCGGCTGAGTCACGTTACGCCGCGCGCTGGGGTCAGCGCGTCGCCACCGCACGCAGTCGGGCGTCGGCGCGCCGCTCGGCGGAGGCGTCGGCCTCCGACTTGGCACGCTCGAGCGCCCGCTCCGCACGCTGGACGTCGATCTCGTCGGACAGCTCGGCGATCTCGGCGAGCAGCGACAGCTTGTTGTCCGCGAACGAGATGAATCCGCCGTGCACGGCGGCGACGACGGTTCCGCCGTCGCTCGTACGCATGGTCACCGGGCCCGACTCCAGCACACCGAGCAGCGGCTGGTGACCGGGCATGACGCCGATGTCGCCGGACGTGGTGCGCGCGACGACCAGGGTGGCCTCGCCGGACCAGACACTGCGGTCCGCGGCGACCAGCTCGACATGCAGCTCAGCAGCCAAGGGTGGCTCCTCGGGTCACCACCCGGCGGTTCAGCCGGGTGTTGGGTCAAATTCTACGTGGCGTGTGGGGAGGGGCGGGACGCGGTCCCCGCGAGGGCCGTGCCCGCCCCTCCCCCGAGAGTCACCGGGACTCAGGAGACGCCGAGCTCCTTGGCGTTGGCCTTGAGGTCATCGAGGCCACCGCACATGAAGAACGCCTGCTCGGGGAAGTGGTCGTACTCGCCGTCGCAGATCGCGTTGAAGGCCGCGATCGACTCGTCGAGGGGCACGTCCGAACCGTCGACGCCGGTGAACTGCTTGGCGACGTGGGTGTTCTGGGACAGGAAGCGCTCCACGCGACGGGCGCGGGAGACGACCAGCTTGTCCTCCTCGCCGAGCTCGTCGATGCCGAGGATGGCGATCATGTCCTGGAGGTCCTTGTACTTCTGCAGGATGTTCTTGACCCGCATGGCGGTGTCGTAGTGGTCCTGCGCGATGTACCGCGGGTCCAGGATGCGGGACGTGGAGTCCAGCGGGTCCACGGCCGGGTAGATGCCCTTCTCGGAGATCGGACGGGAGAGAACCGTCGTCGCGTCGAGGTGGGCGAAGGTGGTGGCCGGGGCCGGGTCGGTCAGGTCGTCCGCGGGGACGTAGATCGCCTGCATCGAGGTGATCGAGTGACCACGGGTCGACGTGATGCGCTCCTGGAGGAGACCCATCTCGTCGGCCAGGTTCGGCTGGTAACCCACGGCGGACGGCATGCGGCCGAGCAGCGTGGAGACCTCGGAACCGGCCTGGGTGAAGCGGAAGATGTTGTCGATGAAGAACAGCACGTCCTGCTTCTGCACATCGCGGAAGTACTCCGCCATGGTCAGACCGGCGAGGGCCACGCGCAGACGGGTGCCCGGGGGCTCGTCCATCTGGCCGAAGACGAGGGCGGTCTTGTCGATGACGCCCGAGTCCGACATCTCCTCGATGAGGTCGTTGCCCTCACGGGTGCGCTCGCCGACACCGGCGAACACGGAGACACCGTCGTGGTTGTTGGCGACGCGGTAGATCATCTCCTGGATGAGCACCGTCTTGCCGACGCCGGCGCCGCCGAACAGACCGATCTTTCCACCCTTGACGTACGGGGTGAGGAGGTCGATGACCTTGACGCCGGTCTCGAACATCTCGGTCTTCGACTCGAGCTCGTCGAAGTTCGGAGCCTTGCGGTGGATGCCCCAGCGCTCGCCCGTGTACTGCTCGTCGACGTTCAGCACCTCACCGAGGGTGTTGAACACCTTGCCCTTGGTGAAGTCGCCCACGGGCACCGTGATGGAGGCACCGGTGTCGGTCACCGAGGCCTGGCGGACCAGGCCGTCGGTGGGCTGCATCGAGATGGCGCGGACCAGGCCGTCGCCCAGGTGCTGGGCGACCTCGAGGGTCAGCGTCTTCTTGGCACCGTCCTGCGCCGGGTCGGCGACCTCGACGTGCAGGGCGTTGTAGATGTCCGGCATGGCGTCGACGGGGAACTCCACGTCGACGACCGGGCCGATGACCCGGGCGACGCGGCCCGTGGCCGTCGCGGTCTCAACAGTGGTCGTCATTACTTGTCACTCCCCGCGTTCGCGTCGGCCAGGGCGCTGGCGCCACCGACGATCTCGCTGATTTCCTGGGTGATTTCGGCCTGGCGGGCCGCGTTGGCAAGCCGGGACAGATTCTGGATCAGGTCCCCGGCGTTGTCGGTCGCCGACTTCATCGCGCGGCGCGTGGCGGCGTGCTTGGAGGCAGCCGACTGCAGCAGCGCGTTGTAGATGCGGCTCTCGACGTAGCGCGGCAGGAGGGCGTCGAGGACGTCCTCCGCCGACGGCTCGAAGTCGTACAGCGGAAGGATCTCGCTCTTCGCGTTCGACTCCTCCGCCACCGCGTCGAGGCTGAGCGGCAGCAGCCGGCCGGTCACCGCCGTCTGCGTCGTCATCGAGACGAACTCGGTGTAGACGATGTGGAGCTCGTCCACGCCGCCCTCCGCCGTGTCCTTCTCGATGGCCTCGATCAGCGGGGCCGCGACCGTCTTGGCGTCCGCGTACTCGGGCTGGTCGGTGAAGCCGGTCCACTGCTTCGCGATCTTGTGCTCGCGGAAGTTGTAGTAGGCCACACCGCGGCGGCCGACGATGTACGTGTCGACCTCCTTGCCCTCGGCCTCAAGGCGCGCGGTCAGCTGCTGCGCGGCCTTGATGGAGTTGGAGTTGAAGGCACCGGCCAGACCGCGGTCGCTGGTCAGGAGCAGCACGGCGGCACGCGTCGCCGTCTCCGCCTCCGTCGTCAGCGGGTGCTGGGTGTTCGAACCGGTACCGACAGCCGTGACCGCGCGGGTGAGCTCGGTCGCGTACGGCGTGGAGGCCGCCACCTTGCGCTGCGCCTTGACGACGCGCGAGGCGGCGATCATCTCCATCGCCTTGGTGATCTTCTTGGTCGCCGAGACGGATTTGATGCGACGCTTGTAGACCCGGAGCTGGGCTCCCATGAGTCAGGTCCCTTCCGTCGTCACTTGCCGGCAGCGGCAGGAGCGTCCTCGCCGAGAAGCTTGCCGTCCGAGGTCTCGAACTGCTTCTTGAACGCGGCGACGGCGTCACCGATGGCCGTGATCGTGTCGTCGGACATCTTCGCGCCCTCCTTGATGGAGGTGAGCAGGCCCTGCTCCTTGCGGTGCAGGTAGTCCAGCAGCTCCTTCTCGAAGCGGCGGATGTCGGCGACGGGCACGTCGTCCATCTTGCCGGTGGTGCCGGCCCAGATGGAGACGACCTGGTCCTCGGTGGCCATCGGCTGGTACTGGGCCTGCTTCAGCAGCTCGACCATGCGCTGGCCGCGCTCCAGCTGCGCCTTCGACGCGGCGTCCAGGTCGGAACCGAAGGCGGCGAACGCCTCCAGCTCACGGAACTGGGCGAGGTCGACGCGCAGTCGGCCGGAGACCTGGCGGATCGCCTTGTGCTGCGCGGAACCACCGACTCGGGAGACGGAGATGCCGACGTTCAGGGCGGGGCGCTGACCGGCGTTGAACAGGTCCGACTCCAGGAAGCACTGGCCGTCGGTGATGGAGATGACGTTGGTCGGGATGAACGCCGACACGTCGTTCGCCTTGGTCTCGACGATCGGCAGACCGGTCATCGAGCCCTTGCCCATCTCGTCCGAGAGCTTCGCGCAGCGCTCGAGGAGGCGGGAGTGCAGGTAGAAGACGTCACCCGGGTAGGCCTCGCGCCCCGGCGGGCGGCGGAGCAGCAGGGACACGGCGCGGTAGGCGTCGGCCTGCTTCGAGAGGTCGTCGAAGATGATGAGGACGTGCTTGCCCTCGTACATCCACTGCTGGCCGATGGCCGAACCGGTGTAGGGGGCCAGGTACTTGAAGCCCGCCGGGTCGGACGCCGGGGCGGCGACGATGGTCGTGTACTCCAGCGCGCCGGCCTCTTCGAGGGCGCCGCGCACGGAGGCGATGGTGGAGCCCTTCTGGCCGATGGCGACGTAGATGCAGCGGACCTGCTTGTTCACGTCGCCCGAGCGCCAGTTGTCGCGCTGGTTGATGATCGTGTCGACGGCCAGGGCGGTCTTGCCGGTCTGGCGGTCACCGATGATCAGCTGACGCTGACCGCGGCCGATCGGGGTCATCGCGTCGACGGCCTTGTAGCCCGTCTCCATCGGCTCGTGCACCGACTTGCGCTGCATGACCGTGGGGGCCTGCAGTTCGAGGGCGCGGCGGCCGGACGTCTCGATCTCGCCGAGGCCGTCGATCGGGTTGCCGAGCGGGTCGACGACGCGGCCGAGGTAGCCCTCGCCCACCGCGACCGAAAGGACCTCGCCGGTGCGCTGCACCGACTGACCCTCCTCGATGCCGCTGAACTCACCGAGGATGATCGAACCGATCTCGCGCTCTTCGAGGTTCAGCGCCAGGCCGAGGGTGCCGTCCTCGAACTTCAGCAGTTCGTTGGCCATGGCCGAGGGCAGGCCCTCGACCTTCGCGATGCCATCGCCGGCCAGGGTGACCGTACCGACCTCCTCGCGCGAGGCCGCGTCCGGCTTGTACGCCTGGACAAAGTTCTCCAGCGCGTCCCGGATCTCCTCCGGCCGGATCGTGAGCTCCGCCATCTGGGTTCCCTGCTCTCCTTGTTGGGCCCGAAGTTTCACTTGGGGGGGATGGGGACTCCCCCCAGGAAGAGGTGAATCCTCTGCACGGCCCAACTCGGGCCGTTCGGTCTTGCTTGTTGAGTTGCTAGCCCGCCATGCGGCGGTGCGCGTCCTCGATGCGGTCCGCGATGGAGCCGTTGATGACTTCGTCGCCCACCTGCACCCGGATCCCGCCGAGGACCTCGGGGTCCACGTCGAGGTTCAGGTGCATCTGACGCCCGTAGATCTTGGCGAGCGCCGCGCCGAGCCGCTGCTTCTGCGGGTCCGACAGCGGAACGGCCGACGTGACGACGGCGACCATGCGCTCCCGACGGTCCGCGGCCAGCTTGGAGAGGGACTCGAGTCCCGCTTCCAGGCTACGTCCACGGGGCGCGGTCACAAGGCGCTCGACGAGACGCTCCGTGGTCGCCGCGGCCTTGCCACCGAGCAGGCTGCGCAGCAGCCCGCTCTTGGCCGTGGCGGTGGCCGCGCGGTCGGTCAGGGCCGCCCGCAGCTCGGTGCTGGAGGTGACGATCCGACCGAAGCGGAACAGCTCGTCCTCGACCGCGTCCAGCGCGCCCGACTTCTGCGCGGCGGTCAGGTCGGCGACGTCCGCCAGCTCCTCGAGGGCGTCCACCAGGTCGCGCGAGGCGGACCAGCGGGAGCGGACCATGCCGGCCACCAGGTCAGCGGTCTCGCCGCCGACCTTGCCGCCGAGCAGGCGCCCGGCCAGCTCGGCCTTGGCCTCGCCGGCCTGCGCCGGGTCGGTCAGGACCCGACGCAGCGAGACCTCCCGGTCGAGCAGCGCGGTGACGGCGGCCAGCTCGTCCGCGAGCCGCCCCGCGTCCACTCCGGTGTTGTCCGTCAGCGCGTCGAGGCGCTCGCGCGCGGCGGCAAGGGCCTCGCGGCTCGCTCCATGCGCTGTCATCGAGTCGCCTCGGCCTTCGTCGCCTTCTCGTCGAGCTCGTCGAGGAAGCGGTCGATGGTGCGGCTCTGGCGGGCGTGGTCCTCGAGGGACTCGCCGACGAGCTTGCCGGCCAGTTCGGTGGCCAGCTGGCCCACGTCCTGACGCAGCGCCTGCGCGGCGGCCTTGCGGTCGGCCTCGATCTGGGAGTGACCGGCGGCGACGATCTCCTCGCGCTGCCGCTGGCCCTCGGCCCGCATCTCGGCGATGAGCTGGGCGCCCTGCTCCTGCGCCTCCTGGCGCAGTCGCGCGGCCTCGTGCCGTGCCTCGGCGAGCTGAGCCTTGTACTGCTCAAGAACGCTCTGGGCCTCGGTCTGGGCGGCCTCGGCCTTCTCGATACCGCCTTCGATCGCCTCCCGGCGCTCTTCCAGAACCTTGTTGATGTTCGGGAGGAGCTTCTTCCAGAAGAAGAAGAAAACGATGGCGAAGGCAATGGCGCCGACAAGCAGCTCGGGGCCCGGAGGAATAAGCGGGTTCTGCTTCTCCTCGGCCGCCAGCTGAACCAGGTTGGCGATCACATCAGTGCCTTTCGTCGAAAATGTGTCGGTTAGTAATTACTGACCGAACACGAACGGCATAACGATGCCGATGAGGGCGAGCGCCTCACAGAAGGCGAAGCCCAGGATCTGGTTGGCACGGATCAGACCGGCGGCCTCGGGCTGACGGGCCAGGGCCTCGGTGCCCTTGCCGAAGACGATGCCGACGCCGATGCCGGGGCCGATCGCGGAGAGGCCGTAGCCGATCGAACCGAGGGAGCCGGAAACCTCTGCGGCGAGCTGAACAGCGGACATGCTGTCTCTTCCTTCTCTTTCTTGGACCGGTGGGGGTTGGCCACCGGGCGTCTGGGGGCTTGCGGGGCGGGTGGTGTCAGTGGTGCTCGGCGACAGCGCCCTGGATGTAGGTGCAGGCGAGGAGCACGAAGACGTACGCCTGGACGGCCTGCACGAAGAGTTCGAAGCAGATCATGGCGACCGTCATCACGAAGGAGACGCCGGCGGCCGGGATCATCCAGCTGTTCAGCAGGTACCAGGAGGCGACGGTGAACATCACCAGCATCAGGTGACCGGCGAACATGTTGGCGAAGAGTCGCACGGAGTGCGTGAAGGGACGCACCAGCAGGTTCGAGAAGAACTCGATGAACGACACCAGCCACTTGATCGGGCCGAGCGAGTTGTCGTAGCCGGTGATGTTCTTCCAACCACCCACGAAGCCGTGGCGCTTGAAGGTCAGCGGCACCCAGATCAGGTACGTGATGAGCGCGAGCACGACCGGGTACGCGAAGACCGACGAGACCGGGAACTGCGAGAGCGGCACCACGGACCAGATGTTCATGATCCAGATGAAGAAGAACATCGAGACCATGAGGGGGACGTACTTCTCGCCCTCCTTCTTGCCGAGGGTCTCGTAGACGATCCCGCGGCGGACGAAGTCGTAACCCGCCTCGCCGATCATCTGGAGCTTGCCCGGCACGACCTTGGCCTTGCCGAAGGCGGCGTAGAAGAAGGTGATGACGACCAGGGTCGTGATCAGCGCGAGCAGCATCACCTTGTTGAACTCGAACCCACCGACCTCGAAGATCGGCTTGAAGAGGAACGAGTGCAGGCCCGGGGCCGGGAAGCCACAGCCGTTGTCGGACATGATCCGACAGCTCCAGTCAAAGGCGAGCTCAGTTTGTTCAGCACTCACCGCGGGCTCCTTCGGCGTGAAGCATGGGTACGGCAACCTCGTTGTCGAGTCGGCGCGGCACGCGGCCGCGGATCGGCACCGGACTGGTGTTTCGGAAGTGTGAGCGGCGGTCAGGCATCGAGCCTCGCGATGGTGCAGGCGTCAGCTCAGATGCCCGCGCCTGCAGTGCCGCAGTTGGCACCGGACGATAGCAGCATCTCGAACGGGCATTTATCCCGGCCCTACCTCTCACGTCTCCGACCCCGGCTTCTCCGGCTTGTCGCTCTTCTGGGAGGCGGCAACCGAGGAAGGTTCGGGTTCGGGTTCGACGTAGAGGATCTTGGCCTTCATGTGCGCGCGAGCCTGCGACGCCATCCAGGCGACGGTGGCGATGACGAGAGCGAGCGCGAAGGACTTCGGATTGAACGCGGTGGTGTCCTTGAACAGACCCACGAAGATGAGAAGCAACAGCAGCTGCGCGACGTAGAGCATCATGCCCATCGCCTGGAAGAGCTGCGGAAGCGATTTTGCCGTCCGCTGCAGGACGAACAGGCCGAGCCCCATGAAGGCGATGACCACAGCCGTGCCGATGACGGCACCGAGCGCCCCCTTGCCGCCCGCGACCACACCACTGACCACGGCGGTGATCGCGCCGACGGCGGCAGTGGGGACGGCGGACTGCAGGAGAGTCCGGGTGTCTTGAGACGGCATGGCGGCAACTCCGCTTACTGATGGGGGCAGGGTGTCGTCATGGACGAGCGTAGACCCGGTCCGAGCGGGGTCCTCGGGCCAATGGACCGTCGCACTACGGTCCTTCGGCTCTGTCGCCGGGTCTCGTGAACCGTATCACAAACTATTTGATGAGGTCTTTACCTGTCCGGTGTGCTCGCTGTCACACATGAGAAGTAATCCGCGCGTCTGTGCATACGGGCCGTCACTTTGTCTGCTAAAGGGCGGCTTTGCCGGTCGGCGTCAACGTGACGACCCCGCCTTGCGCCGGTCCAGGAAGCGCGGGCGGGTGCCGAGCGCGGTCGCTCCGTTGACGCCCGCGCCGACGGCCGGCCGGCTCTCGGAAGTCTCCCCCGGCCCGTCCGCCCCGTCCGTCCCGTACGCCTCCGCCCCGGAGGCCCCGTCGGCACGCTCAGTGGCCGCTGCACCGGCCGCGGAGGAGCGCCTGCTCCGGTACCTCGGCGGCACGAAGTTCTCCGCCCAGCGGGGCGCGTGCGGGGTGAAGCGGGGCAGCAGGAGCAGCACCAGGCCCACGGCGCTGAGGGCGACGATCAGGAGCAGGATCCACATGTTCGTCGAGTGGACCGAGTACGCGACGGTGCCGAACGCGATGAGGGCCGACCAGAAGTACATGATCAGCACCGCGCGGCTGTGCGAGTGCCCGACGTCCAGGAGCCGGTGGTGCAGGTGCCCCCGGTCGGCGGCGAACGGCGACTGGCCCTTCCAGGTGCGGCGCGCGATGGCCAGCACCAGGTCGCCGAACGGGATCGCGATGATCGTCAGCGGCATGAGCAGCGGGATGAAGACGGGGAGCATCGCGTGCGTGGCGTCGCGGGAGCTGCCGCCGAGGTTCAGCTTCATCGCGTCCGGGTCGACCTGCCCGGTGATGGAGATGGCGCCGGCGGCGAGCACGAGCCCGATGAGCATGGAGCCGGAGTCGCCCATGAAGATCCTGGCCGGGTGCATGTTGTGCGGCAGGAAGCCGAGGCACATGCCCATCAGGATGGCCGCGAAGAGCGTCGCGGGGGCGGCGGCCTCGATGCCGTAGCCGTACCAGATGCGGTACGCGTACATGAAGAACGCGGTGGCGGCGATGCACACCATGCCCGCGGCGAGGCCGTCCAGGCCGTCGACGAAGTTCACGGCGTTGATGGTGATGACGACGAGGGCGACCGTCAGGAGGGTGCCCTGCCACTGGGTCAGCGAGACCGTGCCGTAGCCCGGGACGGGCAGCCACAGGATCGTCAGGCCCTGTACGACCATGACGCCCGCGGCGATCATCTGGCCGCCGAGCTTGATCAGCGCGTCGATCTCGAACTTGTCGTCCAGGACGCCGATGAGCCAGATCAGGGCGGCGCCGGACAGCAGCGCGCGCGGCTCGTTCGACTTCGTGAACACCTCGTTGAGGTTGGGCAGGTGGTCGGCCACCAGGAGGCCCGCGCACAGGCCGAAGAACATCGCGATACCGCCGAGCCGGGGCGTCGGCTCCCGGTGCACGTCGCGCGCGCGGATCTCCGGCATGGCACCGGCCACGATCGCGAACTTCCGCACCGGGCCGGTCAGCAGGTAGGTCACCGCGGCCGTGATGCAGAGCGTCAGCAGATATTCACGCACGGGCTTCCCCACAGGTATCGCTGGCCATCTCAGCACCACACCCTAGCTTCGCGCGCATAAGGTTGGGCACTTCCGGGTAGCGACGATCGTTGCACAACTCCGCTACAGCGCCGTGATCCCGTCGCCTGCCCGGCCCGGATAGGGGGGAAACCGGCCCGCGAGGTCCCGGACCGCCGCCCTGACGTCGCCCTCCTCCCGGACGGCCGCCGCGAACAGCGCGGCGACGCGTGCCATCTCCGCCTCCCGCATCCCCTGGGTGGTGACGGCTGCCGTGCCCAGGCGCAGGCCGCGGCCGTCGCCCTGGGGCAGCGCACAGGTGTCCAGAACCAGACCCGCCGCGGCGAGCCGGCCCCGGGCCGTCCGGGCGTCCACTCCGTGCGGGGCGGGGTCGGCGAGCACCAGGTGGGTGTCCGTGCCGCCGGTGCTGACGGCGAACCCCTCCCCCGCCAGGGCCTCGGCCAACACCCGTGCGTTCGCCACGACTTGATGGGCGTACGCGGTGTAGGCGGGGGTCGCCGCCTCGCCGAAGGCCACCGCCTTGGCGGCGATGGTGTGCATCTGCGCGCCGCCCTGGGTGAACGGGAACACCGCCCGGTCGATCCGCTCGGCGAGGCCCGCGCCGCACAGGATCAAGCCACCGCGCGGGCCGCGCAGCACCTTGTGGGTGGTGGCGCACACGACGTCCGCGTACGGCACCGGGCTGGGCGCCGCGCCGCCCGCGACCAGGCCGATGGGGTGGGCGGCGTCGGCGATCAGATGGGCCCCGACGTCGTCGGCGACCTCGCGGAAGGCGGCGTAGTCGATGTGGCGCGGATAGGCGATGGAGCCGCACACGACGGCCTTCGGCCGGTGCTCTCGGGCCAGGGCGCGCACCTGCGCGTAGTCGATGAGGCCGGTCTCCGGGTCGAGGCCGTAGCCGACGAAGTCGAACCACCTGCCCGAGAAGTTCGAGGGCGAGCCGTGGGTGAGATGTCCTCCGTACGGGAGACCCATCGCGAGGACGGTGTCCCCCGGGCGCAGGAGTGCGGCGTAGGCGGCGAGGACGGCGGACGAGCCCGAGTGGGCCTGCACGTTGGCGTGCTCGGCGCCGAAGAGGGCCTTGGCGCGGTCCACGGCGAGGCGCTCCGCGACGTCCACGAACTCGCAGCCGCCGTGGTGGCGGGCGCCGGGGTAGCCCTCGGCGTACTTGTTCGCCAGCGGGGAGCCCAGGGCCGTCAGGACGGCCTCCGAGGTGAAGTTCTCGGCGGCGATGAGCTGGAGCGTGGCGGACTGCCGGGTCGTCTCGCCGAGCAGGACCTCCGCGAGTTCGGGGTCCTGGCGGCGCAGCGCGGCGTACGCCGCCGGGGCGGCGGGGCGCCTTGGGCTGGCCGTCGTCATCTCTCCAATGTAGGCGCGCCCGGAATGATGCGCGCGGCGGTGCCCTCGCGGGGCGCCCCTGACCCGCCCCTTCCCGCTTCCTGGGGCTCCGCCCCAGACCCCGCTCCTCAAACGCCGGAGAGGCTGGATCTTCCAGCCCGTCCGGCGTTTGAGGACGAGGCGCGGAGCGCCGATAAGGGCGGGGGCGCGGGGGCGGCAGTCCCCGGATCGGGAAGGGGTGGGTCGGGGGCGCCCCGCGAGGGCCTACGCCTGGGGCACGCCCGTCAGGGCCGTGACGACCGGGTCGAGGGCCTGCTGGATCTCGCCGCCCACGGAGCGGAAGAAGGGCAGGGGCGCGCCGTAGGGGTCGTAGACCTCGTCGGCCTCCACGTTGGGGGCGAGCAGCCACCCGCGCAGCGCGGCCGCGGCCCGCACCAGGGCGCGGGCACGCTCGACCACGCCGTCGGCCCCCTCGGGGTCCGGCAGCGTCGCGGGGTCTATGGCCCGCACGAGCCGGGTGAACTCCTTCAGGGTGAAGGTCCGCAGCCCGGCCGAGTGCCCCATGGAGATGACCTGGGCCCGGTGGTCCCGGGTCGCGGTGAGGACGAGGTCGGCCCGGATGACGTGGTCGTCGAGGAGCTCGCGGCCCACGAAGCCGGTGGCGTCCGCCCCGAAGTCGGCGAGGACCGTCTCGGCGTGGGTCTCCATGGGCGCGCCCTCGTGGCCCCAGGTGCCCGCGCTCTCCACGACGAGCCCGCCGGTGCCGGGGTCGCCGAGCCGGTCGGCGAGGGCGTGCCGGGTGAGCCGCTCGGTGATCGGCGAGCGGCAGACGTTGCCGGTGCTGACGTGGAGGATGCGGAAGGTGCCGGGGGCCTTGAGGGAGCGCAGGCCCCCCTCGTCCCCGGCGGGGTCCGGGAAGCCCGGGAGGCCCGCTATGCCACGCCCCGTCTCAGGGGCTGTCAATTGGCCACCTCGAGGTCGGGTACCACCTTGCGGAGCTCGTCCGCGTCGAGCGCCCCGGCGCGCAGCAGGACGGGGACCTTGCCGGTGACGTCCACGATGGAGGAGGGGACGATGCCGGGGGTGGGGCCGCCGTCCAGGTAGACGGAGATGGAGTCGCCCAGCATCTCCTGGGCGGCGTCGCAGTCCTCGGGCGCCGGGTGTCCGGTGAGGTTCGCCGAGGACACCGCCATGGGGCCGACCTCGGTGAGCAGCTCGATCGCGACGGGGTGCAGCGGCATGCGGATGGCGACGGTGCCCCGGGTGTCCCCCAGGTCCCACTGGAGCGAGGGCTGCTGCTTGGCGACGAGGGTGAGGGCTCCGGGCCAGAAGGCGTCGACGAGCTCCCAGGCGGACTCGGAGAAGTCCGTGACGAGGCCGTGGAGGGTGTTCGGGGAGCCGATGAGCACGGGCGTCGGCATGTTCCGCCCGCGCCCCTTGGCGTCGAGGAGGTCGGCGACGGCTTCCGGGCTGAAGGCGTCCGCGCCCACGCCGTACACCGTGTCCGTCGGCAGCACCACCAGTTCGCCGCGGCGGACGGCGGACGCGGCCTCGCGCAGACCGGTCGTACGGTCGGTCGCGTCGTTGGTGTCGTATCGCCGTGCCATCTAGCGGGCCTCCTCGTACACGTACTGGTCCACGTACTCGTCGTGCTCGTACGCGGCCGGTGCCTGGGCGCCGGTCACGTACCTCGTCTTCTGCGTCGCCGCCGTGATCACGGCAGCGCCTTGCGGGCGGTCGCGAACCGCGGCCGGTTGTTCAGGTCGGGGTGGTCGGCCGCGTCGGCCCAGCCACGCTCCTCGGTGAAGATCCACGGCACCAGACCGCCCTGGGTGTCGGCGTGCTCCACGACGACGACTCCGCCCGGCCGCAGCAGCCGGTGCGCGGTGCGCTCGATGCCGCGGATCAGGTCGAGGCCGTCCTCTCCGGAGAACAGGGCGAGTTCGGGATCGTAGTCCCGGGCCTCCGGCGCAACGTACTCCCACTCCGTGAGCGGGATGTACGGGGGGTTGGAGACGACGAGGTCGACCTGGCCGTCGAGCTCCGGCAGGGCCGTGCGCGCGTCACCGGCGTGCAGGGTGACCCGGGAGCCCTCGACGTTCTTGCGGGTCCAGTTCAGGGCGTCCTCGGACAGCTCCACGGCGTGCACGCGCGAGCGCGGCACCTCCTGGGCCAGGGCGAGGGCGATGGCGCCGCTGCCGGTGCACAGGTCGACGATGAGCGGCTCGACGACGTCCATCGCGCGGACCGCGTCTATGGCCCAGCCGACGACCGACTCGGTCTCCGGGCGCGGGACGAAGACGCCCGGGCCGACCTGGAGCTCCAGATAGCGGAAGAACGCGCGGCCCGTGATGTGCTGGAGCGGCTCGCGGGCCTCGCGGCGGGCGATCGCCTCCCAGTAGCGGGCGTCGAAGTCCGCGTCCTTGACGGAGTGCAGCTCGCCCCGTTTCACCCCGTGCACGAAGGCGGCGAGCTCCTCCGCGTCGTTGCGCGGCGAGGGCACGCCGGCGTCGGCCAGCCGCTGGGTGGCCTGGGCCACTTCCGCTAGCAGCAGGTTCACGCTGGTCCTCCGGGACGGTCGTACGACGGGGTGGTGGGCTTAGGCGGCGGCGAGCTTCGCGGCGGAGTCCGCGTCGACACAGGCCTGGATGACCGCGTCGAGCTCGCCGTCAAGGACCTGGTCCAAGTTGTACGCCTTGAAGCCCACGCGGTGGTCGGAGATGCGGTTTTCCGGGAAGTTGTACGTACGGATCTTCTCGGAGCGGTCGACGGTGCGGACCTGGCTGCGGCGGGCGTCCGCGGCCTCCTTCTCCGCCTCTTCCTGGGCCGCCGCGAGCAGCCTGGAGCGCAGGATACGCAGGGCCTGCTCCTTGTTCTGGAGCTGGCTCTTCTCGTTCTGGCAGGAGGCGACGACACCGGTCGGGATGTGCGTGATGCGCACGGCCGAGTCGGTGGTGTTGACGGACTGGCCGCCGGGGCCCGAGGAGCGGTAGACGTCGATGCGCAGGTCGTTCATGTTGATCTCGACGTCGACCTCCTCCGCCTCGGGCGTGACGAGCACGCCGGCCGCGGAGGTGTGGATGCGGCCCTGCGACTCGGTCGCGGGCACGCGCTGCACGCGGTGCACGCCGCCCTCGTACTTCAGCCGGGCCCAGACGCCCTGGCCGGGCTCGGTGGCGCCGTTGCCGCCCTTGGTCTTCACGGCGACCTGGACGTCCTTGTAGCCGCCGAGCTCGGACTCGGTGGAGTCGATGATCTCGGTCTTCCAGCCGACGCGCTCGGCGTACCGCAGGTACATGCGCAGGAGGTCGCCCGCGAACAGGGCCGACTCGTCGCCGCCCGCGCCCGCCTTGATCTCCAGGATGACGTCCTTGTCGTCGCTGGGGTCACGGGGCACGAGCAGCAGCCGCAGCTTCTCGGTGACCTCGTCGCGGCTCTCGGTGAGGTCCTTGACCTCGGCGGCGAAGTCGGGGTCCTCGGCCGCCAGCTCACGCGCGGTGTCGATGTCGTCACCGAGCTGCTTCCAGGTCCGGTACGTGGCGACGATCGGGGTCAGCTCGGCGTAGCGCTTGTTGAGCTTGCGCGCGTTGGCCTGGTCGGCGTGGACCGACGGGTCGGCGAGCTTCTGCTCCAGATCGGCGTGCTCGCCGATCAGTTCCTCGACCGCCTCGAACATCTTCGGGCTCCTGGGTTCTTCGGTACGCGAGCGGGGCTCGCGCAGGGCTGCGTGGCTGCTTCTGCGACAGACGGCAAACGCCGGTCCCGGCCACCCCCGCGAACGAGGGCGGCCGAAGACCGGCGCAGGTGGCTCGCTACTTCTTGGCGGAGCCGGCAGCCTTGCCGAAGCGGGCCTCGAAGCGGGCCACACGGCCACCGGTGTCGAGGATCTTCTGCTTGCCCGTGTAGAACGGGTGGCACTCGGAGCAGACCTCGGCGCGGATGGCGCCGCCGGAGATCGTGCTACGGGTGGTGAACGACGCGCCACAGGTGCAGCTGACCTGCGTCTCGACGTACTCGGGGTGGATGTCGCGCTTCAAGGTGTCTCCTAGTTTCGGGAGGGCTCCGGGTCGCAAGCGCGGGATGCGGGTGCGTGAACCGGGGCCGACGGACCAGTTTGCCAGGACCGGCCGCATCTGCCCAAACCGGGGTGGGCCCGGAAGTATTCCCGGAGCCCTCCGGCGGGCCTGTCCGCCGGTCGTCCGGCGGGCTTATTCGCTGGTCACGACCTTGCCCGCGGCGCCCTTGTCGCCCGCGGACTTGTCGGTGGCCGACTTGGGGATCGGCTTGTCCGCGCGGAGGGCGTCCCAGACCTGGCGGCCGGCCTCCTCCAGGGGCAGGACGCGGTTCCGGTCCGCCGGGTCGTACTGGATCGGCAGCGTGACCATCTTCATGTCGCCGGAGCCGATGCCCTTGAGGCCGTTCGCGAAGCCCGCGAGGTCCTTGACCGAGTCCAGGTCGGAGTCGGTGGTGATGGCGCTGGTCGAGGCGTCCGCGAGGTCCCAGAGCTTCTTCGGGTTGCCGAACAGGTCGATGTCCTTGACCTGGTTGATCAGCGCCTTGATGAAGGCCTGCTGGAGCTGGATGCGGCCGAGGTCGCTGCCGTCGCCGACGGCGTGCCGGGTGCGGACGAGGCCGAGGGCCTGCTCGCCGTTCAGCTTGTGGTCGCCCGCGGGCAGATCGAGGTGACTGTCCTTGTCCTTGATCGCCTGCTTGGTGGTGATCTCCACGCCGCCGAGGGTGTCGATGAGCTTCTTGAAGCCCGTGAAGTCGACCTCGACGTAGTGGTCCATGCGGATGCCGGACATCTTCTCGACGGTCTTCACCGCGCAGGCCGGGCCGCCCACCTCGTACGCCGTGTTGAACATCTTGCGCTCGCCGCCCGGGTCGGTCTTGCCGTCGCCGTCCTTGACGGCGCACTCGGGCCGGGTGATGAGGGTGTCGCGGGGGATGGAGACCACGCTGGCCTTCTTGTGGCCCTTGTAGACGTGGACGATCATCGCGGTGTCGGAGCGGGCCGCGCCCTCGTCCTTGCCGTACTTGCCGTTGTCGCCGGAGCGCGAGTCGGAGCCGAGGACGAGGATGTCCTGGGAGCCGTTGTCGACGTCCAGGGGGCGGTCGGTGCCGAGCGCGGCGTTGATGTCGACGCCCTTGATGTTGCCGTTGAGCTTGAAGTAGACGTAGCCGAGGCCGGTGCCGCCGAGCACCACCACACCCGCGGCGGTCCAGGCGGATATGACGAGGGCCTTCTTGCGCGTGCTGCGCGGTTTGCGGCGCTTGCCGCGCTTGCCGCGATGCTTCGGCTTCGCGTCGGCGGACCTGCTCTCGTCGGTCATGCGCTCCTCAGTCCTCGTCCGTTCGGCTACCCCCTGCTTTCAGGGTCAGGCGTGGCTTTCCGTCACTTGTCAGACGTCGAAACCGAAAGAAGGGTTGCATAGCGACCTGTGTGCGCCCCGGGGTCCACCAGTTACCCAGTGTTTCTGCCGTCTCGTACTTTCGGCCCCCCACCTGCGCTTTCGCGTGGCACGGCGCTACCGCGCGTGATCGTGAGAATCTCTTATGCGTGTGGTCAAGGTCTCTTGGCCGAAACCTGATGACCGCTTGTCGTCGCATGTCCTCCGCATGCGGAAGGGCCGGCCCCGTCGGATGACGGGACCGGCCCTTCCGGTCAGCCTGCGCGCGGCGCCCGCGGCGGTCAGTCGTTGCCGTTGCCCGGCGCCGGGGTCGTCTTCTGGATCTGGAGCAGGAACTCGGCGTTCGACTTCGTCTGCTTCATCTTGTCCAGGAGCAGCTCGATGGCCTGCTGCTGGTCGAGCGCGTGCAGCACCCGGCGCAGCTTCCAGGTGATGGCGAGCTCGTCGCTGCCGAGCAGGATCTCCTCCTTGCGGGTGCCGGACGCGTCGACGTCCACCGCGGGGAAGATGCGCTTGTCGGCGAGCTTGCGGTCGAGCTTGAGCTCGGCGTTGCCGGTGCCCTTGAACTCCTCGAAGATGACCTCGTCCATGCGGGACCCGGTGTCCACCAGGGCGGTGGCGAGGATGGTCAGCGAGCCGCCGTCCTCGATGTTGCGGGCCGCACCGAAGAAGCGCTTCGGCGGGTACAGGGCGGTCGAGTCGACACCACCGGACAGGATGCGGCCGGAGGCCGGGGCGGCGAGGTTGTACGCACGGCCCAGACGCGTGATCGAGTCGAGCAGGACGACGACGTCGTGGCCCAGCTCCACCAGCCGCTTGGCGCGCTCGATGGCGAGCTCGGCGACCGTGGTGTGGTCCTCGGCAGGACGGTCGAAGGTCGAGGAGATGACCTCGCCCTTCACCGACCGCTGCATGTCGGTGACCTCTTCCGGACGCTCGTCGACCAGGACGACCATCAGGTGGCACTCGGGGTTGTTGTGCGTGATCGCGTTGGCGATCGCCTGCATGATCATGGTCTTGCCGGTCTTCGGCGGGGCCACGATCAGACCGCGCTGGCCCTTTCCGATGGGCGCGACCAGGTCGATGATGCGGGTGGTCAGCACGCCCGGGTCGGTCTCCAGACGGAGCCGGTCCTGCGGGTAAAGGGGCGTCAGCTTGTTGAACTCCGGCCGCCCGCGGCCGTGTTCGGGCGCCATGCCGTTGACGGAGTCCAGGCGCACCAGGGCGTTGAACTTCTCGCGGCGCTCGCCGTCCTTGGGCTGGCGCACCGCACCGGTGACGTGGTCACCCTTGCGCAGGCCGTTCTTGCGGACCTGGGCGAGGGAGACGTACACGTCGTTGGGACCGGGGAGGTAGCCCGACGTACGGATGAACGCGTAGTTGTCGAGGATGTCCAGGATGCCCGCGACCGGGATCAGGACGTCGTCCTCGGACAGCTGCGGCTCGCCCGCGAAGTCCTCGCGGCCACGACGGCCACGGCGGTCGCGGTAGCGGCCGCGCCGGCCGCGGCGGCCGCTGCCGTCGTCGTCGAAGTCGTCCTGCTCCTTGCGGTCCTGACGGTCCTGGCGGCCGCCCTGGTCCTTGCGGTTGCCGCCCTGCTGCTCGTCGCCCTTGTTGCCACGGCGGTCGCCGCGGTCACCGCGGTCCTGGCGGTCACCGCGGTCGCCCCGCTCGCCGCGGTCGCGGCCACGGCCCTGGCGGTCGCGGCGGCCCTGGCGGCCCTCGCCCTGCTGGTCGTCGCCCTTGTCGGCGCGCTCGCCGCGGTCGGACTTCGCCTCGGCCTGCTCGGCCCTGGGGGCCTCGGCCTTCGCCTCGCCCTGGCTCTTGGCCTCGGCGGAGACGGTCTCGGGGCTGCCGGCCTCGGCGGTGACGCGGCGGCGGCCGCGGCCCGGCTTGTCGTCGCTCGCGGGCTGGCCGGGGATGTCGATCTGCTGCTGGGCCGGGGCCTTGGGCTGCTCGGCCGGAGCGTCGTCGGACGTGGCGGCCTTCTCGGCGGCCTCGCCGGTGCGCGCCTTGGAGGTCGCGCGGCGCTTCGGCTTGGCCGGGGCCTGGGCCGTGTCGGCGCCCGCGGCGGCCTTGGCCGGGGCTCCCCCCGCGGCCTGCGCCTCCTTGATGACCTCGATCAGCTGGCTCTTGCGCATCCGCGCGGTGCCCTTGATTCCGAGGCCCGATGCGACCTGCTGCAGTTCGGCCAGCACCATGCCCTCGAGGCCGGTGCCGCGGCGCCGCCGGGACCCGGCCGAAGCACCGGTGGCAGGCGCCGCAGAGGCGTCCGTGGCGGGCGTGTCGGCAGTCACGCCCATCAGATCGGTGGTGTCGCTCACGAAGGGTCCTTCCCTGGAGCGGACGTCGGCCTGTCTGGCTCGGCGACCGGTTGTGCTGTCCGGCGGTCCTTGGTGTGTGGACCGTGCCGGGGCGGTGGTCCGCCAACGCGGCGGAAGAGTTCACAGATGTGGCGCTTCCCGATGCCGGGCCACTGAGGTGCGGTGGTCACTCGGCTCGGTCACGCCGGTTCCGGAGCGTGCTCGGCACCGCTCAGTGCGAAGCACAGAGCAGTTTGGGAGGCTCCCGGAAGGATGGATGTCCCGGACGGGGACACAAAGCACCTCGCCATGGTGGGGTCGGGTGCAGACTTGAGGTTAACACTACCGGATCCAACAAACATTCCCCCTCTCCAAATCCGGACACCCCGAGTGCGCCGTCCTCCCGGGTCAGGGAGCCAGTGGCAGCACACTCGCGCCCGCCGGGTCCAGTGCCAGGCGGTTCGCCGCCCAGCCCTCGCCCGCCAGGCGTGCGACCTTGTCGGCCGCACTGTCGTCGACCAGCGCGAGGACCGTGGGCCCCGCGCCGGAGATCACCGCGGGTACGCCGTCGGCGCGCAGGCTCTCCACCAGGGCGGCGCTCTCCGGCATGGCCGGGGCGCGGTACTCCTGGTGCAGGCGGTCCTCGGTGGCGGGCAGCAGCAGCTCGGGGCGCCTGGTCAGGGCCTCGACGAGCAGGGCCGCCCGGCCCGCGTTGACGGCCGCGTCCACGTGCGGGACGGTGCGCGGCAGCAGTCCGCGGGCGGTTTCGGTGAGCACGGGCTTTCCGGGCACGAAAACCACCGGAACGATGGAATCGACGGGGTCCATCCTGATGGCGCGGGCCGCGGAGCCGTCCATCCAGGAGGCCGTGAAGCCGCCGAGCAGGCAGGCCGCGACGTTGTCGGGGTGGCCCTCGATCTCGGTGGCCAGCTCCAGGAGCGCGGCGTCGTCGAGCCGGGCCTCGCCGCCTATGGTCACCGCGCGCGCGGCGACGATCCCGGCGCAGATCGCGGCGGACGAGGAGCCGAGGCCGCGCCCGTGCGGGATGCGGTTGGCACAGACGACCTCCAGGCCGCGCGGCTGCCCGCCGAGCAGGTCGAAGGCGGTGCGCAGGGAGCGTACGAGCAGGTGCGACTCGTCGCGCGGGAGGGTGTCGCTGCCCTCGCCTGCGATGTCGACGTGCAGGCCGGAGTCGGCGACGCGGACGACCACGTCGTCGTAGAGCCCCAGCGACAGGCCGAGGGCGTCGAAGCCCGGGCCGAGGTTGGCGCTGGTGGCGGGGACGCGCACCCTGACGGCGGCGGCGCGGAACGCGGGACCGGCCATCGCTCGATGACTCTCCTTGAGCTCTGTTGTCTGGAGGACTTGCCGCCGCGACGGGCCTCGACCGGCTTCGACCGGCCTCGACCTGTGACGGACGGCAGCACCCGAAGGCCGCTTCGGCGAGCGGCACCGCGGCATATGCGGCGGGGCGGGTTCGCTACAGCCTATCGAAGGAAGGTTCTGCGGCGACATAGGGCGCACAGGAGGCGCACGATGCGTGTCGCGAGCCCCCTGTGCACCCCCTGTGGGGAGTTGAGAGGTTTGCCCCGGGCTGAATCCGGCGTTCCGCCGGGGGCGCCGCCCGGGGCGGGGTGTTACGCCAGGCCCAGGCGCTCCGCGGCGGCCGCCGCGTCCACCGGGACGGTGACCGGCTGCGGGGCACCCGCGACCGCCCAGTCCGGGTCCTTGAGGCCGTTGCCGGTGACCGTGCAGACGATGCGCTGGCCCTGGTCGACCTTGCCCTGCTCGGCGGCCTTCAGCAGACCGGCGACGGACGCGGCGGAGGCGGGCTCGACGAAGACGCCCTCCTGGGAGGCCAACAGCTTGTAGGCGCGCAGGATCTCACGGTCCGTCACCTCGTCGATGAAGCCGCCCGACTCGTCACGCGCGGCGAGGGCGTGCTGCCACGACGCGGGGTTGCCGATGCGAATCGCGGTGGCGATCGTCGAGGGGTCCTTGACGATCTCGCCGCGCACGATGGGCGCCGATCCGGAGGCCTGGAAGCCCCACATGCGCGGGGTGCTCGTGGCCACGCCGTCGGCGGCGTACTCCTTGTAGCCCTTCCAGTAGGCCGTGATGTTGCCCGCGTTGCCGACCGGCAGGACGTGGATGTCCGGGGCGGTGCCGAGGGCGTCCACGATCTCGAACGAGGCGGTCTTCTGGCCCTCGATGCGGTAGGGGTTGACCGAGTTGACCAGGGCCACCGGGTAGTTCTCGGACAGGCCGCGGGCCAGGTTCAGGCAGTCGTCGAAGTTGCCGTCGACCTGGAGGATCTTCGAGCCGTAGACGAGCGCCTGGCCCATCTTGCCCAGGGCGATCTTGCCCTGCGGCACCAGGACCGCGCAGACCATGCCCGCGCGGACGGCGTAGGCGGCGGCCGACGCCGAGGTGTTGCCGGTGGAGGCGCAGATGACGGCCTTGGCGCCGTCCTCCTTGGCCTTGGTGATCGCCATGGTCATGCCGCGGTCCTTGAAGGACCCCGTCGGGTTCGCGCCCTCGACCTTGAGGTGGACCTCGCAGCCGGTGCGCTCGGAGAGCACCTGCGCGGGCACGAGCGGCGTCCCGCCCTCACGGAGCGTCACGACCGGCGTGGTGTCGGAGACGGGGAGACGGTCCCGGTACTCCTCGATGATTCCGCGCCACTGGTGGGTCATTGCTGCTTACTCCCCTTCAACCCGCATGATGCTGGCGACACCACGCACGGTGTCGAGATTGCGCAGCGCCTCGACGGTGCCGGTGAGGGCGGCGTCGGGCGCGCGGTGCGTGACGACGACGAGGGAGGCCTCGCCGTCCTTGACCGTCTGGCGGACGGTGTCGATGGAGACACCGTGCTCGGCGAAGACCGTGGCCACCTGGGCGAGCACGCCCGGCTTGTCGGCCACGTCGAGGCTGATGTGGAACCGCGTGACGACCTCGCCCATGGAGCTCACGGGCAGCTGGGTGTAGGCGGAGTCACCGGGTCCGGTGGACTCGCCGAGCTTGTTGCGGCACACCGCGACCAGGTCGCCGAGGACGGCGGAGGCGGTCGGCGCGCCGCCCGCGCCGGGGCCGTAGAACATGAGCTGGCCCGCGGCCTCGGCCTCCACGAAGACCGCGTTGTACGCCTCGCGGACGCTGGCCAGCGGGTGGCTGAGCGGAATCATCGCGGGGTGCACGCGGGCGGTGACGGAGCCGCCGTCGGCGGCCCGCTCGCAGATGGCGAGCAGCTTGATGGTGCAGCCCATGCGCTTCGCGGACGCGAAGTCGGCCGCGGTGACCTCGGTCATCCCCTCGCGGTGGACGTCGTCGAGGCGCACCCGGGTGTGGAAGGCGATGCCGGCGAGGATCGCGGCCTTGGCGGCGGCGTCGAAGCCCTCGACGTCGGCGGTCGGGTCGGCCTCCGCGTACCCGAGGGCGGTGGCCTCGTCCAGGGCTTCCTGGTAGCCCGCGCCCGTGGTGTCCATCTTGTCGAGGATGAAGTTGGTCGTGCCGTTCACGATGCCGAGGACGCGGTTGACCTTGTCACCGGCGAGCGACTCGCGCAGCGGCCTGATCAGCGGGATCGCGCCCGCGACGGCCGCCTCGTAGTAGAGGTCGCGCCCGTGCTGCTCGGCGGCGGCGTGCAGGGCCGCGCCGTCCTGGGCGATGAGCGCCTTGTTCGCCGAGACCACGGAGGCGCCGTGCTCGAAGGCGGTGGTGATGAGGGTGCGGGCGGGCTCGATGCCGCCGATGACCTCGACGACGACGTCGATGTCCCCGCGTTTGACGAGCGCGGTGGCGTCCGTCGTCACGAGCGCCGGGTCGATGCCCTCACGCACCTTGGAGGGGCGCCGGACGGCGACCCCGGCGAGCTCCACCGGGGCGCCGATCCTGGCTGTGAGGTCGTCGGCGTGCGTCGTCATGATGCGCGCCACCTCTGAGCCGACGACCCCACAGCCCAGCAGCGCCACCTTCAGCGGACGCGTACGCATCATCCGACCTCGTTTCCTTCTCCAAGTACGGTGGGTCCAGTCTCACCCACCGGAACGGTGTTTCTAACCAAAGTCCGGATCGTGAGACATCCATTTCACGTACCGGTTGTAACGGGTCCGCCTTTCACCGGCGGGGACGACTCACCCGACGTCGAGTCGCATCAGGTCGTCCTCCGTCTCCCGGCGCACGATCACCCGGCTCGCGCCGTCCGCCACGGCGACGACCGGCGGGCGCAGCGCGTGGTTGTAGTTGCTGGCCATGGAGCGGCAGTAGGCGCCGGTCGCGGGGACGGCGATGAGGTCGCCGGGCGCGAGGTCGGCGGGCAGGAAGGCGTCGCGGACGACGATGTCGCCGCTTTCGCAGTGCTTGCCGACGACGCGGACGAGCATCGGCTCGGCGTCGGAGGAGCGGGAGACGAGCGCGACGCTGTACTCGGCGTCGTACAGCGCGGTGCGGATGTTGTCGGACATGCCGCCGTCCACGGAGACGTACGTCCGCAGGCCGTCGAGCGGCTTGATGGTGCCGACCTCGTACAGCGTGAAGGCGGTGGGGCCGACGACGGCGCGGCCCGGCTCGACGGAGAGCCGGGGCACGCGCAGGCCCGCCCGCTCGCACTCGCGGGTGACGATCTCGCGCAGGGCGGTGGCGATCTCGTGCGGCTCGCGCGGGTCGTCGGCCGGGGTGTAGGCGATGCCGAGGCCGCCGCCGAGGTCGATCTCGGGCAGTTCGACGCCGTGCTCGTCGCGGATGTCCTTGAGCAGGCCCACGACGCGGTGGGCGGCCACCTCGAAGCCGGAGGTGTCGAAGATCTGCGAGCCGATGTGGCTGTGGATGCCGATGAGGTCGAGCCCGTCGAGCTTGAGGGCGCGCCGCACGGCTTCGGCGGCCTGTCCCCCGGCCAGCGGGATGCCGAACTTCTGGTCCTCGTGGGCCGTGGCGATGAACTCGTGGGTGTGGGCCTCGACGCCGACGGTCACGCGGATCTGCACGCGCTGGCGGATGCCGAGGCCGTCGGCGATGTGGGCGACCCGCACGATCTCCTGGAAGGAGTCGAGCACGATGCGGCCGACGCCGGCGCGGACGGCGCGCTCGATCTCCGCGGCGCTCTTGTTGTTGCCGTGGAAGGCGATGCGATCGGCAGGCATGCCCGCGTCCAGGGCGGTGGCCAGCTCGGTGCCGGAGCACACGTCCAGGTTGAGCCCTTCTTCGTGCAGCCACCGGACGACGGCGCGGGAGAGGAAGGCCTTGCCCGCGTAGAACACGTCGGCGTCGGGGCCGAAGGCGTCGCGCCAGGCCTGGCAGCGGGCGCGGAAGTCGGCCTCGTCGAGGACGTAGGCGGGGGTGCCGAACTCCTCGGCGAGCCGGCGGACGTCGGTGCCGCCCACGCTGACGACGCCGTCGGCGCCGCGGGTGACGGTCTTCGACCAGACCTTGGGGTCGAGGGCGTTGAGGTCGGCGGGCGGCGGGGAGTAGTGGCCCTCGGGCAGGACGTCTCCGTGCCGGGGGCCTGCGGGGTGGGCGGAACGGCTCATGGCTCTTTGGACTCTTCTCGTCTCACAGGTACGCGGGCGCGCTGATGCCGAGCAGGGACAGGCCGCCGGCGAGCACCGTCCCGGCGGCTTCGGCGAGCGCCAGCCGGGCGCGGTGGGCGGCCGAGGGTTTCTCGTCACCGAGCGGCAGCACGGTGTGGGCCTGCGCCAGGAAGGCGTCGGCGGTACGGACGAGGTGCCGGGCGAGCCGGTCGGGCGCGCGGTGGCGGGCGGCGGCGGCGAGGACGGCGGGGTGGTCGCCGAGGGCGCCGAGCAGCGGGTGTCCGTCGTCCTCAGCTGCTTGCGCCACCGCGTGGTGAGCGTCGTGGGCGTCGCGGACGTCACCGGGGGCGGCGGTGAAGCCGAGCTGTGCGGCGTTGCGGGTGAGGGCGCGGACACGGGAGTGGGCGTACCGGACCCGAAACAGGGGGTTGGTCTCGCGCTGGGCGAGGTGGTCGTCGCCGGTGTGGGGGTGGTCGTGGGCGGCGGGCAGGAGCAGGGCCCAGCGGGCGGCGTCGCGGCCGAGGCGCAGGGGGTCCGGCTCGGCCGGGGCGGGGACCGGGCGGAGGGTGGGCAGCGGGGCCGGGGGGCGTCCGTGGGCGTCCACGCGTACGCCGAGGACCTCGGCCCAGGCGGGGTCGGGGGCCGCGTCGCAGGTGACGCGGACGAGGGCGCCCTGGGAGCGCAGGATGCGGCGCGCGCTGTCGGCGACGACGGCGGCGCGGAGTTCGTGCGGGATGTGCAGCTGGACGCGTTCCCCGGTGTCCGGGGCGAGGTGGCCGTAGCGCTCGCCGCGGGCGAGGATCTCGGCGACGAGCCGGGTGCCGGGGTCGCCGTCGAGGGTGATGCTGAGGAAGCCGGGTCCGGTGACGTCGGCGCGGGCGATGCCGGGCTCGGCGGCGAGGCGCGCGGAGAGGATCTCGGCGACGCGGCGCGGGGGCGCGCCCGCTTCCCGGGCGATGCGCAGGGCGAGGTTGCTGGCGTAGTCGCCTCGGCCGCCGGGGCGCGGCCGCTCGACGTGCGCCCGCTCGGGCACGGTGGCGCTGAGCTCTCCGGCGTCCACGGCGGCGCGCATGGCGCGCAGCACGGTGCGGGAGAGCTCGACGGGTGTCACGGGACAAGGGTAGGGGAGACGGGGGGTCACTGGCGTGCGCGGGGGCGCGGGCCCTGGCGCTCGCTCCGTGACCGTTTCCGGGGGCTCGGCCGGAGGCCGGGGCGGCCGGGCGGGGTGGGTGCGGCTCGCGGGTCGGCGGGGGCACGTGGGGTCGGCGGGTGGGGCTCGGGGGGGGGCGGCCAGGTCGAGGGGCCCTGGGTGGGGCCGGAGGCCCGGGGGGCCGGGGCGGCCAGGAGTCGCCGGTCAAGGGCGGCCGATCAGGGGGCGCCGGTCAGGGGTGGCCGGCCCGCTCCGGGCCGGTGCCGGGGCAGCGGGTGCCGAGAGTGGTGTCGCCGCAGTCACCCCGGGCCATCAACTGGCGTACGACGCTGACGAGTTCCGCGGGCTCGAAGGGCTTGGCCATGAACGCGTCGACGCCGACCTCCAGGCCCGCCTCCACCTCGTACTGCGTACAGGCGCTGACCACGACGAGGGGCACGTGCTGGGTGCGCGGGTCGGCGCGCAGCCGCGCGGCGGTGCGCAGGCCGTCGAGGCGGGGCATGACCACGTCCAGGGTCACGACGTCGGGCCGGACCTGATGCACGACGTCCAGGCACTCGGCACCGTCGGCCGCGGTCACGACCTCGAAGCCCTCCAGCTCGAGATTGACCCTGATCAGTTGCCGGATGACCTTGTTGTCGTCCACAACAAGCACACGGCCGGGCACGCCTGGCACAACTCGAGAGTAGGTCGACACCCGCCGTCGCGTCCGGGTTTTCCCTACTTCCGCCACTTGCGAGGGAGCCCCGGCGGCCCCGCCGGGGCTCCGTCAGCGTCGCGTCCCCGCCTCGATCCCGTCGAGCAGGAACGCGAGGCCGAGGGCGAAGTTGGCGTCCCAGTCGTCGTCGGAGATGTACTGGTTCGCGGCGACCGTCGGGTACTGCTCGCGGCAGCTCTCCAGGTACTCCTGGCCCCTCCTGGCCTCCTCCGCGGACAGCCGCAGACTGGACTGGGTGGCAGCGGCACCCATCACGTGGTTGTACAGCGCCCACGTCGCCGCGTTCAGCCGCTTCCCGGTGAGTCCGGCGCGCACCAGGGCGGACTGGAGGAACTCCATCCAGGCCAGGAAGTTGGGCCCGATCAGGGGGCGTTGCCGGGCGGGCACGGTGGCCACCCAGGGGTGCCGCAGCATGGCCTGCCGCCAGTCGCCGACCAGGGTGGCGATGTCCTGCCGCGGGTCGTCGCCGTGCCGGTCGGGGACCGGCGTCTCGCCGAAGACCGCGTCGACGGCGAGGTCGATGACGTCGCCCTTCGTCTTCACGTGCCAGTACAGGGTGGTGGCACCGGCTTGCAGCCGCTCGGCCAGGCGGCGCATCGTGAGGCGCTCCATCCCCTCCTCGTCCAGGAGGTCGACGGCCGCCCGGACGATGCGGGCCCGGGTGAGCGGCGGCTCCCCCTTGTCCCGCGGGGGACGCAGCCAGACGTTGCCGACCGCCCCGCCCGCCCCGCTTCCCCCGCCGGACTCGCTCTTCGGGTGTTCTCCGCCTGCGATGACGCCCACCTCCACAGTCACGCGGCTCACGGCGGGCGCGGCGCGCGTCACCGAGTGTTCGGGGGCTGAGTCTTCCACGGCCGGACCGCCGCTCCGGGGCCGGGTCGCTCCCGCCGCCACGGACTTTTCCACCTCCTCAAACCCCCTCATTCCCAGGGCAGTTGATGCCCCCGCAGCGCACTTTCCGGCGGCTCCCGGCGCGCGGATCTGTAGTACAGTCACGGCCCACTAGACCGATGTTCTAGTCACTCGACCCTAGTGCGAGTCGAGGTGACGGACATGAAACGAGAGGCACCGCGTCAGCGGTCCGGCCCACGCAGTCCACGCAGTCCACGCAACCCGCTCAGCCCGCTCAGCCCGCTCGACGCCGGTGGGCCCCGAGCCGTACGCAAGCGGGCCGAGCCGTAGGCAACCGAGCCGGGTCGCCCCGTACAACCACCCGCACGGAATGGATCCGTACGCCCCCCGAACAGGAGTGGAACCGCATGCAGGATGACCAGGTGGCCGCCTCCGCAGCCGCCTCCGCAGCCGTCGACGGCTTCGTCCCCGTCATCGACCTGTCCGCCAGGGACACCGCTCGTGGTCGCGCCGCCGTCGCCGCGGCGATCGACCGGGCGTGCAGGAACTCCGGCTTCTTCGTGGTGGTCGGGCACGGCGTCCCCCGGACGCTCATCGACCGCATGTTCACCGTGACCGGCTCCTTCTTCGCCCTCCCCCGGGAGGAGAAGGAGCTGGTCGCCCACCGGCCCGGGGTCTCGGGCTACCGGCGCTCGGGCGGATCGACCGCCCGGAGCCTGGGCCAGGAGTCGCCGCCCGACCTGTGCGAGGCCTTCGCCGCGCACGCGACGGGCGAGCTGGACGAGGAGGAGCGGGGCAGGCTCGGCGACGAGTGGGCGACCTGGACCCTGGCCAACGCCTGGCCCGCGAACCCGCCCGGCTTCAAGGAGGTGTGGCAGGACTACCTGGCGGCCATGGCCGACCTCGCGGCGGACCTGATGCGGCTCTTCGCCCGCGCGCTCGACCTGGACGAGGAGTTCTTCGCCGACAAGTTCGACCGCCACGGCTCGTCCGTCGCCGTCAACTACTACCCGCCACAGCATGAGCCCCCGCTGCCCGGCCAGCTCCGCCGCGGCCCGCACACCGACTTCGGCAGCCTCACCATCCTCTACCAGGAGGCCGACCGCAGTGGGCTGCAGGTCCTCCAGAGCGGGGACACCTGGCGCGACGTCCCCCCGGTCCCGGGCGGCTTCGTCGTCAACATCGGCGACCTCATGAGCCTGTGGACCGGCGGGCGTTGGGTCTCCACCATGCACCGCGTCGTCAACCCGCCGAACGGGGACACATCGTCCCGGCTCACCATCCCGTTCTTCTACCTCCCCAACCACGACGCCACGATCGAGCCACTGCGCACGGGTGGGGGTGGCACACCGGTGATCGCCGGGGAGTGGATGTCCGAGAAGCTCCGCAGGATGTTCGCCGGGACGTCGTAACGACTGGAGAGGCCGCGCGCTGTCGCCCCTCCGCCCCCCCCGGGTCAGGGTCGAACCGTTTTCCGGGAGGGAACGGTGTCCTGCGAGGAAAGGGGACTCCACGTGAACGCGACCGCGCACGACTACGACTCAGTCCTTGCCGGCATCCTGTGGGCGTACGAGCGCGTACGACGAGCGCGTGCCCGGGGCGCGTACGCCGGGCGGGCGGGACAGCGGGAGTACGCCGGGGTCGCCGTATGAGCCGTAGGAACGGACCCCGGGATCCCGAGGACCGGCAGGCCGGGCAGGCCGGGCAGGCCGCCGCGCGGGACGCGCCCTTCGCCGCGGCGGACGGCGCCGCCGCCGACCCGTACGCCGTGGACGCCGGGCTCCTCTCCCCCGTGCGCGCCGGAACCCCCGTGGAGCGGGCGGTGTCCGACCTGGCCTGGCTCCAGGCCATGCTGGACGCCGAGGCCGCGCTGGCCCGCGCGCAGGCCGCGACCGGCGCGGTGCCGCCCGGGGCGGCGCGGGCCATCACCGCCGCCGCGCGGGCCGACCGGCTCGACCTGCGGGCGCTCGCGGTGCACGCGCGCGAGAGCGGCAACCCGGTGGTGGGGCTGGTCCGCGCGTTGACCGGCGCGGTGGCGGTGGTGGACCCGGAGGCCGCCGAGTACGTCCACCGGGGCTCGACAAGCCAGGACGTCTTCGACACCGCGGCGATGCTGGTGGCCAGGGACGCGCTCGGGCTGCTGCGGGCGGACCTGGCGCGTGTCGGGCGGGCCCTGGCCGGGCTCGCCCGCGCCCACCGCGACACGGTCGTCGCGGGGCGCACCCTGGGGCAGCACGCCGTGCCCACCACGTTCGGGCTCAAGGCGGCCGGGTGGCGGGAGCTGGTGCTCGCCGCGGACGCCCGCGTGGCCGCCGTACGGGACGCCCTGCCGGTCTCGCTCGGCGGCGCGGCGGGCACGCTGGCGGGGTACGGTGCCGACGCGGAACGCCTGGTGACGGAGTTCGCCGCCGAGACGGGGCTGCGGGCGCCGGTGCTGCCCTGGCACACGCTGCGCACGCCGATCGCCGACCTGGGCGCCGCGCTCGCGCACACCGCCGGGGCCCTCGGCAAGCTGGCGGTGGACGTCCAGTCGCTCAGCCGCACCGAGGTCGGGGAGGTCGGCGAGCCGCACGCGCCCGGGCGCGGCGGCTCCTCGGCGATGCCGCAGAAGCGCAACCCGGTGCTGACCACCCTGATCCGCAGCGCGGCCCTCCAAGTCCCCCCGCTGGCCAGCATCCTGACGCAGTGTCTGCTCTCCGAGGACGAGCGTTCGGCCGGGGCGTGGCACGCGGAGTGGCAGCCACTGCGCGAGTGCCTGCGCCTGACGGGCGGCGCCGCGCACACCGCGGCGGAACTCACCGAGGGCCTGGTCGTCCACCCGGACCGCATGCGCGCGAACCTCACCCTCACCGGCGGCCAACTCGTCGCCGAACGCCTCGTCGCAGAGCTGACCCCGCTCCTGGGCAGAGCGGCCGCCCGAGACCTCCTGACCACCGCCACGGCGTCCGCGACCCAGGACGGCCGCCCCTTGGCCACCCACCTCGCGGAGGCCCCCGCCCTCACCGACCGCGTCACCCGCGCGCAGCTGGACCGCTGGTGCGATCCGGCGGGGTATGTGGGGGCAGCGGGGGCGCTGGTGGAGGGGGCGCTGACGCGTGGGCCGCGGCAATGCTGAGGGCTGCGCCGGCACGGGGGCGTACGGGGAGGCCGCCCCCGGGCGCGGGCACCCCTGCGCCCCCTGGGAGCGGCCCCCCTCCCCGCGGGAGGCCTCCCCCCGCCATCGGCCCACACGCGAAGACCCCGCCCCCAGCGAAGCCACTGGTGGCGGGGTCTATAGGCACTTCATGCGAAGTGCCCCCGGCAGACCGCACAGAACGCTCCTGCCCTACGGCCCGGCCAACCTCGGCCACCGCACCCGGGAAGCTCACGCACTCCTCACGCACTTCACAGCGCGCAACCGAACCCAAGGCCCCGCTCCGGGGAGGGCCCCTAGAATCCGAAGTGCCGCTTCAACTCAATCTCGGGGCAAAATGTCCGTTTCTTTGAAAGTGAATGGAATCGGGGGTCTACCCCGCTAACGTGCCTGGTCAGCTCCTGTGGTCCCCGCGCGTGCGGGGGTGGCCCCCGCGACACGAAGGACAGGCTCGTGCCTCTGCAGTGGTCCCCGCGCGTGCGGGGGTGGCCCCGGGAAGACCACCCTCAGCGGCGGCATCGCGGTGTGGTCCCCGCGCGTGCGGGGGTGGTCCCGGGTCCTGGGACTGCGAGAAGTCGGAGCTGACGTGGTCCCCGCGCGTGCGGGGCGGTATCAACGGCGAGCTGATCCGGCCTCAGACGAGCGCTTCACCGGTCGGCCCTTCCAGTCCGCGGTCGGCGGCCATCCACGCGAGTTCGTTCTCCCCGAGCTTGCCGAGCTCCATCGCCGCGTCCTGGTACATCAGCGCCAGCAGCGCGTTGGCTTCTTCGCGCTCCGCCCCCGCGTACGTACGGGCGGCCAGGAGGGCGTCGGCCAGGAGAAGCGGCAGCTGCCGCGCGGCGAAACCGAAGCGCGACGCCTGGTAGGCGTCCCACACCTCGCCGACATCGGCTCGAAGGTTCGCCAAGGTCGGGGGCTCGCCGTCGGCCGGCGGGCTCAGGGTCGGGGTCAACTGGCGGTAGTCCATGAGGGCTTCGCGCAGGGCGGGGACGGTGCGCCAGCCGCTGTCGTTCGACCACTCCAGGAGAGTGGGTTCGCCGATCAGGTCGCCGACGGACACATCCAAGGCATTCGTTTGGAGCGGCCCGCCACCGCCGCCAGGAGCACGGTCGACCCCCGCGTCCTCATGAACGCGGTCCAAGGGCGGGAATTCCTGGTCGCCGTCTCCTACGTGGGATCGCTGCACCGGAACCGGGGCAGACGGCTCGTCGCCTTCTTCGGCTGCATCCTGTACGCCGCCATGCGCCCCGCGGAAGTCGTATGACTGCGCCTGGAGGACCGCGAGCTGCCGGAAACGGGGTGGGGCCTGCTCACCCTCCGGGAGACACGTCCGGTCTCGGGCAAGAAGTGGACGGACTCCGGCGAGCGGCACGACAAGCGCGGGCTGAAGATGCGCGACCCCGAAGCCGACCGTCCCGTGCCGATCCCGCCCGTGCTCGTGGCCATGCTCAAAGCACACGTGAAGGAGTTCGGCACCGCGAAGGACGGTCGGCTCTTCCAGAACGAGCGGGGCGACCTGGTGGGCACCTCCAGCTACTGGCGCGTCTGGCAGGAGGCCCGGCCCTACGCCTTCCCCCCATCCAAGATGCACATCCTGGCCAAGAAGCCGTACCACGGCCGCGCCAAGTGCATCACGGACTGGCTCCGCGCCGGCCTCCCCGTGGCCGAGGTAGCGCGGCGCGCCGGCACCTCCCCCGAGGTCATCGACCGCCACTACACCGGGCTCATCGACAACAGCGAGAAGGAGGACAACCAGAAGATCGAGAAGACGATGGGGTGGGCGCCGTCGGACGCTGAGTGAGCCGTGCGTGGCTCACGCACTTCTCACGCACAACCGGTGGGAGACAACGAGAAACGGCCGGAGTCAGTGAGACTGACTTCGGCCGTTTCATCAAGGCATCCGCGCTGGTCAGGCCATAGTTTCAGGTCTCTGACTGGCGAGTGCCCCCGGCAGGATTCGAACCTGCGCACACGGCTCCGGAGGCCGTTGCTCTATCCCCTGAGCTACGGGGGCGTGTCGGTCGCGGTGTTCGCGGCGACGGGTAGAACCCTACCAGCTCTTCGGTGGTCCTCAGGAATGGGTTTGCGGGCGGCGCCCGAGGGGCCGGGGCGGGCGCCGCTTCGCAGGTCAGGGCTTGCGGGCGACGCCGGCGTAGGCGTCGACCTCCGTGGCGGTGTCGGTGGTGGGCTCGGGGCGCCAGCGGGTGACCTGGGCGACGCCGGGGTCGACCAGGGTGAGGCCGTCGAAGAAGCCGGTGATCTCCTCGACGCTGCGGACGTAGTAGGGGATCGCGCCGCTCTCGTTGTAGGCGTTCGACGCCGCGATCATGCCCTCGCTGGTGGCGGTGGAGTCGCTGATCACCAGGTAGCTGCCGGAGGGGAGGCCGGCCATCACGCGGCTGACCAGGTCGCGGGCCTGCTCGTAGTCGGCGACGTGGCCCAGGGTGTTCAGGATCATCAGGGCGACCGGCTGGGAGAGGTCCAGGGTCTTGGCGGCCTCGGTGAGGATCGCCTCCGGCTCGTACATGTTCGCGTCGATGTACGCCGTCTCGCCCTCGGGCGTGCTGGTCAGCAGGGCCCGGGCGTGGGCGAGGACCAGCGGGTCGTTGTCCACGTACACGATGCGGGAGTCGGGGGCGACGCGCTGGGCGACCTCGTGGGTGTTGTCGGCGGTCGGAAGGCCCGTGCCGATGTCGAGGAACTGGCGGACGCCCTGCTCCCCCGCCAGGTGGCGGACCGCGCGGCCGAGGAAGAGGCGGCTGGTGCGGGCCACGTCGACGAGGCCGGGGAAGATCTCCTTGATCTGGTCGCCGAGCTCCCGGTCCTTCTCGTAGTTGTCCTTGCCGCCCACGAAGTAGTTCCAGAAGCGTGCCGAGTGGGGCTTGCTCGTGTCGATCCGCGCGCGTATCTCGGCGGACGAGTCGAGTCTGGGGTCGGAACCGGTCACGGGGGACCTCCTGCGGTGCGTGGGCCTGTCGATCGCTTGCCGATCGATCGATGTCGATCGATGCTGCGGCACATCCTGACATCGTTGCCGGTCGCATCAATTGAATCGTGGATCAAAATCGTGGATCAAGGTAGCAACTCTGCCGTGGGCTGCAGTCGTTGCCCGCCCCCGTCCGCCGCGCCCCGCGGCCTACTCAGGGCCGTCCGAGTAGGCGTACGGATGTCCCGCGCGCGGCGCGGCCGGGACGCTTGCGGGCATGACGAAACCTCTGCGGAACCTCAAGTGGGCGGTGCTCCGGGGCCTGTTGCGCACGGTCGGGCGGACCTCCGCGGGCATCCGTATCGGCTACCGGCACGGCTTCGACAGCGGCACGATGCTCGACTACGTGTACGTGAACCGGGCGCGCGGCTCGCTCGGCGTCGGCCGCCTCGTCGACCGTGTCTACCTCGACGCCGTCGGCTGGCGCGCCATCCGCGCCCGCCGGGACCTCCTCCAGCGCGTGCTGCGCGAGCAGGTCGAGCGGCGCCCCGGCCGCCCGGTCCGCGTCCTCGACGTGGCCGCGGGGCCCGGCCGCTACCTGCACGACCTGGCCGCGGCCTACGGGCCCGAGCGGGTGCGGGTGGTCTGCCGCGACCTCGCGGAGGCCGGGCTGCGCCAGGGCGCGTCGCTCGCGCGGGCACGGGGACTCACGAACGTCTCGTACGAGAGCGGGGACGCGTTCGACCCCGAGCCGCCGCGGGACGGGGCGCCGGACGTCATCGTGGTCTCCGGCCTGTACGAGCTGCTCCTCGATGACGACACCGTCCGGACGTCCATCAAGCGGCTGCGCGGGCTGCTCGCCCCGGGCGGCGTCCTCGTCTGCACCACCCAGACCCGCCACCCCCAGCTGGACTTCATCGCGAACGTGCTGCCCAACCGGGAGGGGCGGTTGTGGATCATGAAGTGCCGCAACGCGGCCCTCACGGAGGGCTGGGCCCGGGAGGCGGGGTTCGAGACCGTACGGAGCCGGCGGGAGGAGGTGGGGCTCTTCGCTGTGACCGTGTGCGAATAGGCCCTGCCGCCATGAGCCCGGGCGACCCGCCGGGCGGCGGCCGTCGGCGGCCTATGAGGCCCGGCGCTTGGCCGGTGTCTTCTTGGCCGTGGCCGTCTTCTTCTTCGTCGGCGCCTTCTTCGCGGTGGTGGCGGTGGATTTGGCCGTGGACTTCGTCGCCGTGGACTTCGTCGCCGTGGACCTGGCGGTCGCCGTCTTCTTCGTGGCGGTCTTCGCGGCGGTCTTCGCCGTGGACTTCTTGGGGGCCGCCGCCGTGGTCTTCTTCGCGGTCGTCGACTTCTTGCCGCCCACCTGCTTGGGGGTCGTACGCGCGGAGCGGCGCGTCGGCAGCTCCGTGACCTCGGCCTCCTTGCCGCTCTCCGGTTCGCCGCGGGCCGTGCGGGCGGCACGGACGCTGTTCTCCAGGGCGGCCATCAGGTCGATGACCTTGCCGCCGCCCGGCTCGGCCGCGGGCTCGGGGGCGGTGGTCGTACCGCCCTCGACCTTGGCGGCGATCATCTCCTCCACGGCGGCGCGGTAGTCGTCGTGCAGCGAGTCGAGGTCGACCTCGCCGAGGGTGTCCATGAGGGCGTCCGCGAGGTCGAGCTCGGCGTCGCGGACCGTGACGCTCGCGTCCGGGGCCACGCTGTCGGTGGCGCGGATCTCGTCCGGCCAGAGCAGGCCGTGCATGGCGATCACGTCGTCGACGACGCGCAGCATGCCGAGCCGTTCGCGGCCGCGCAGCGCGAACTTGGCGATGGCCACGCGGTCGCTGCGCTTGAGGGCCTCGCGCAGCAGGGTGTAGGGCTTGGCGGCGGGCACTCCGTTGGCCGACAGATAGTACGCCGTGTCCATCTGGAGCGGGTCGATGCGGTCCGCCGGTACGAACGAGACGATCTCGATGGTCTTCGCGGTCGGGATCGGCAGCGAGGCGAGGTCGTCCTCGGTGATCGGGATGACCGAGCCGTCGGCGTCCTCGTACCCCTTGCCGATCTCGGCGGTCGGGACCTCGCGGTCCTCCAGCTCGCAGACCTTGCGGTAGCGGATGCGGCCGCCGTCCTCCGTGTGGATCTGGCGGAAGGAGATCGAGTGGCTCTCCGTGGCGTTCACCAGCTTGATCGGGATGCTGACCAGGCCGAAGGAGATGGCGCCGTTCCATATGGAGCGCATGCGGTGCACCTTTCGCCACGTTTTGCCGCGATTCGTGGGATTCTCATCGTATGACGCCCATCACGGAGGTGGAGGGGCGACGGCTCGCGCTCAGCAACCTCGACAAGGTGCTGTACCCGGCGAGCGGCTTCACGAAGGGTGAGGTCCTGCACTACTACGCGACCGCCGCGGACGTGCTGCTCCCGGAGCTGCGTGACCGGCCGGTGTCGTTCCTCCGCTTCCCGGACGGGCCCGAGGGGCAGCTCTTCTTCACCAAGAACGTGCTGCCCGGTACGCCCGCCTGGGTGCGGACGGCCGAGGTGCCGCGGTCCGAGGGGCCCGCGCGGCAGATCCTCGTACAGGACCTGCCGACGCTGATGTGGGCGGCGAACCTGGTGACGGAGTTCCACACGCCGCAGTGGCGGGCGCACGCGCCGGGGCTCGCGGACCGGCTCGTGCTCGACCTCGACCCCGGGCCGCCCGCGACCGTGGTGGAGGCGTGCCAGGTGGCGCTGTGGCTGCGGGAGCGGCTGGTCGCCGACGGGTTCTCGGTGTACGTGAAGACCTCGGGGAGCAAGGGGCTGCACGTGGTCGTGCCGCTGGTGCCGGTCGCGTCCGCGCGGGTCTCGGCGTACGCGAAGGAGCTCGCGGTGGCGGCGGAGCGGGCGCTGCCCGCGCTCGTGGTGCACCGGATGACGCGGAGCCTGCGGCCGGGGAAGGTGTTCGTGGACTTCAGTCAGAACGCGGCGGCGAAGACGACGGCGACGGCGTACACGGTGCGGGCGCGGGGGGAGCCGACGGTTTCGGCGCCGCTTGCCTGGGGGGAGGTGGAGCGTTGCGGGGGCGTCGGGGACGCGGGGCTGCTGGTCTTCCGGGCGCCGGACATGGCTGCCCGGCTGCGGCGGGAGGGTGACCTGTTCGCGGGGCTGCGGGAGCCCGGCCGGGCGGGCCGGCTGCCCGACGCCTGAGCCGGGGCCCGGCTGGCCCCGGGCGGGCCTGCCCCGGCCCCAGGCTCACGGTTGCCCGGCGCCCGGGCGGGGGTCTGGGCAGGCCACGGTTGCTCGATGCCCGGGCAGGGCCTGGGCGAGGCCCCAGCAGCACGGTTGCCCGGCACCTGGGCTGTGCCCACCCGTCCCGCCCTGCGGGACGATTGCCCACAGGGGCCGGGGGAAGCGACACCCCGGGGCGGGAGGGGCGGGAGGGGGCGGGAGGGGGCGGGAGGGGGCGGGAAGACCCCAGCGGCCGCGGGGGGGGGCGGAAACGCCCCCGGGGCGGGCCCGCCCGCCGCCCCCGGGCCCTAGACCCGCTGCCAGACGTGCCGGTCGCGGGCCAGCGCGTGCAGCGCCTCCACGTCCGCCGGCTTGAGCACGCCCCCCGCCCGCGCGAGCCCCGACAGGTCCGGCTCGGCCAGCACATGGACCTCGCGCGGCTCCGCGGTGACCTCGACGGAGACCGCGCCGACGGGCACGAGGACGGCCCGGACCTCCGCGGTGAGGGCGAAGGAGGCCCGCGCGGCGTCGGCGCGCAGCTCCCGCAGGAGCGGGGCGGGCCGGGCGCGGCCGACCGCCACCAGGGGGTCGGCGACGCGCACCCGCTGCCGTCGCGCGGGCACCGCGTGGACGCAGAAGAGCCCCCCGGGCCCGATCAGGAGGTGGTGGATGCGGGCGCCGCCGGGCAGGCCGACGGAGTGCAGCGCGTGCCAGCCCACGGCGTCGAGCCGGTCCAGGGCCTCGCCGACGGCGACCTCGGCGGCGAGGGCCCGGCTGCGGGGGTCGGAGCGCAGCTTGCGGGCCGACGGCGGATCGCGTTCGAGCTGGACGCGCAGCGCCTCGCCGGGCCGGTTCGGCGCGAGGTCGTCGTCGGGGTGGAGGGAGAGCCTGGCCAGCTCGGCGGGGGTGGGCACGGGCGGCGGCCCGACCGCGACGTTCCCGGTGAGGAAGGGGGCGAGGACGTGCAGGACGTCCTCCTCCTCGGCCGCGCTGAGCAGGTTCACACGGGCGGTCTCCCGGTCGTACCAGGCCACGTTCCTGCCGTCCGCCCGGCACACGTAGAGCCGCTCCTGACCGTGCCGGAACGCCGGAACGACACGCAGTCCGCTCATCCCCATCACCCCACCGACCATGGGAACAGCCCGGACGCGCCCGCGGCAAGAAGCTGACGGGGCCGCACGGAAGTTCCTGCCCGTTCGCCCGGGGTTCGCCCCGCTGGGCCCGGTCCGCGCGCCGTGCTCCCCGCGTCCCGTAACGGCACTGCTCGCACAGCTATGGCGCGCTGTTACACACTCGCCGAACCGCCGCAACGGCGGCCGCCTAGCGTCGTAGCCGTCATCGCACCCGCCGGGCCCCCGGCCCCCGCCGCACGAGCGCAAGGAACGTACCGTGAGCCACCCCAGCCGCCGCACCGCCGCCCTCCGGACCGCCGCCGTCGCCGCGCTGGCGGGCGGCGCGCTCCTCGTCCCCGCCACCGGCGCGTTCGCCGCCGCGCCCGCCCCCTCGGCCTCCCACACCACCACGCCGCAGGGCGGCGTCCGCGCGGGCACCGACGGGCTGCGCGACACCGGGAACCCCGCGTTCCTCGCGGCGGGCGGTGCCATGGCCGCCGCCGGTGCCGCGGGCCTCGGCTTCGCGATGCTCCGCCGCGGCCGCACCGACGGCTGACCCGGGCCGCCCCCTTCTCGCAGACTCCCCCGCAAGACCAGGAGCGCCCATGACCACGCAGCCCCAGGAAGACGCCGCCCCCGCCCGCCGCCGCACGGGACGCATCGCCGCGGCCGCCGCCCTCACCGCCGCCGTCGGCGTCGGGCTCATCGCCTGCGGCCAGGGCGGGCAGAGTGCCGCCGCACCCGACGTGACCGTGAAGAACGCGGCGACCGCGCAGGCCGGACGGGCCCCGGCGCCCCTGCCGGAGTCGAAGCCGACCGGCCTGCGGATCCCGGCGGCCGGTGTCGACGCCACGCAGATGCTGGACCTCGGCATCGGCGCGGACGGCGAGCTCGACGTGCCGCCGGTCGCGAAGGCGGAGGTCCCGGGCTGGTGGACGGGCGGCGTCACGCCCGGTCAGAAGGGCGCGGCCGTGCTCGTCGCGCACTACGACACCGTGAACGGCCCGGCGCTGATGCGGAACGTGGCCCGGGTGAAGGTCGGGGACGCCATCATGGTGCCGCGCGCGGACGGCAGCACGGCGAGGTTCCGGGTGCGCGAGATCCAGCAGGTCGACAAGAAAGACTTTCCAACCCATAAGGTGTACGGGACGACCGACCGGCCGGAGCTGCGCCTGCTGACGTGCGGCGGCCCGATCAGGAACGGACACCGCGCCGACAACATCATCCTCTACGCCGACCTCGTGCGGTGACCAGGCTCCCCCGGTTCCTGGCCCCGCGCGCCACACCCCCGTCCCTGGCCCGCAGGAGTGCCGTTGAACCCCAGCCGCCGCAGCGCGCTCGCCGCAGCCGCCGTCGCGCTGCTGGCGGGCGCGTTCGCCGCGGGCTGCGGCGACCCGGGCGACCTGCGCAGCTCGGGCGCGACGCCCACGGCCGTCGGCCCCACCCGGCTCTGGCCCGACCTGCCGCCCGCGTCCTCACCGATCGGCGACTACGGCACGGCGGACACCGAGGAGGTCAAGGGCGTGCGGGTGCCCGGCGGCGACCTCCACAAGGTGAGCCCCGTCGCCATCGTGAAGGCGCAGGCGGCCGCGCACCCCGACGACTACAGCGGCCCGTCCGCGCTCTACAAGGAGACCGCGGACGCCCTGAAGAACTGCGGCAAGAAGGACCGGGAGTGCCCGGTCCTCAAGGCGTACTACCGCGACTTCACCGGTGACGGGAAGGACGACATGGTCATCGGCATCCGCATGCCCGAGGAGCAGCTGGCCATCCGCGTCTACGCGATGGACAAGGGCCATCTGACGCAGATCATGGGCACGTCCGACGCCGTGCTCGGCGTGGAGCTCGCCGGGCGCGACCTGGTGCTCCGCGCGGCCTCCGACATCCCCGGCTACGAGTACCGCACGGCCTGGTCCTGGGACCGGCACCAGCGGGCGATGCTGCCGACCCGCGACGAGTTCCTGCGCTCCTCCGACGCGCCGCGGCCCAAGGGCGCGCGCAGCCCGGCGCCCGAGATGACCGAGATCCCCGCCGAGGAGGCCCCCGCCCCCGGTCCGAGCTCCGGCGAGCACCCGGACGCGGGCGAATGACCGGCCCCAACGGGCCGCGCCGCCCCCGGCTCCCGCTGCGCCTGCCCGCCTGGACGGCGACCCTGACGTGGAAGGCCGCGGTCTTCATCGCCGTGATGTGCTGCGCCCTCGCGGCCCTGCTCGGCGTGCTCGTGCACGTGGCGGTGACGAACCAGACCGTGGGCCAGGCCCGGGAACGCGCCCTGTCCCGGCTCGACGACGCCACCAAGCAGTACGAGGCGGGCGGCCGCCTCGGCCCGGGCGCGGGCATCGACCCGCCGGGCCTGCCGGGCCGCCTGCGCGACCTCGCCGTGGGCGGGGAGCGCGGCACGATGGTCGGCGACCACGACCGGACGCCCACGGTGTGGGCGGCGGGGCCCGCCGACGGCGGCCGGGCGATCGCCGTGGAGGTCGACTACGCCCAGGGCGCCCGCACCATCGACGGCCTCGACCGGGCGATCCTGGGCTCGTCCGTGCTCGCGATCGGCGCGACCCTGCTGGTCGGGGCGTTCGCGGTGACGCGCGTGACGCGGCGCCTGCATCTGACGGCCCGGGTCGCGCGCCGCATCAGCGCGGGCGACCTGGACGCGCGCGTGCACGACCCTCGCACCCGCGACCCCGGCCGCCACCAGGACGAGGTGGCCACGGTCTCCGGGGCCCTGGACACCATGGCCTCCTCGCTCCAGGGCAAGCTCCTGAGCGAGCAGCGGTTCACCGCGGACGTGGCGCACGAACTGCGCACCCCGCTGACCGGTCTGCACGCGGCGGCCGAACTGCTGCCGCCGGGCCGCCCGACCGAGCTGGTCAGGGACCGGGTGGCCGCCCTGCGCACGCTCACCGAGGACCTCCTGGAGATCTCCCGGCTCGACGCGCGCAACGAACGCGTGGACCTGGACGCGGTGCGGCTCGCTCCACTGGCGGAGCGCGTGGTGCGCGCCTCGGGCGCCGAGGTGGAGGTGACCGTCGTGCGCGACCTCATGGTGGAGAGCGACGGGCGGCGTCTGGAGCGGGTGCTCGGCAACCTCGTGGCGAACGCCGTCAAGCACGGGGCGCCGCCGGTGTCCCTGACCGTGGACGGGCCGGTGATCACCGTGCGGGACCACGGCCCCGGCTTCCCCGACTACCTGGTGGAACACGGCCCGCAGCGCTTCCGCACCGAGGGCACCACCAAGGGCCACGGCCTCGGTCTGACCATCGCGCTCGGCCAGGCGCGGGTGGTCGGGGCGACCCTCACCTTCACCAATGTGGAGCAAGGGACGGGAGCGGTCGCCACGCTCACGCTGCCGGGCGCCGAGCGGCTCCCCGGGGACGAGCAGGACGAAGTCCGGGCCTGACGGGGACGTCTGACCGTACGTGACCTTTTGCGGTGGGCGGATGTCGCTTTTAGCGTGAATCGCGGCCTGTGCAACGGCCGTCCACCCACTCCCCCGAGGAGACCCCCATGGCCCTGCGCCCCCGCTCCCTCGCCGTCCGCGTCGGCATAGCCGTCGCCGGCGGCGCGCTCGCCGCCACCACGCTGGCCACCGCCCCGGCCCTCGCCGCCGAGGGCAACGAGCACCCCCGCAGCTACCGGGGCAAGGTCACCGCCAAGCCCGGACTGCTGCTGCGCGACCGGCCCACGCGGGGCAGCAAGGTCGTACGGTACGAGCCGTACGGCAAGATCGTGCACATCTTCTGCAAGACGCGCGGCGAGCACATCCAAGGCAACGACCGCTGGTACCTCCTCACCGACGGCACCTGGGCCTGGGGCGCCGCGCACTACATCGCCAACATCGGGCCCGCCCCGCGCTGGTGCTGAGCCACGGGAGCCGCCTGAGCCATCGGAGCCACCGGAGTCCAGGCGGGGCATAACCGGACATTAAGCCCGGAGCTTGCTACGTTCCGGGCATGGAGGTCCGCGTCCCGCCGCGGCGCCGGGGCACCGAACTCGCCCTGATCGTCGTCGCCGTCCTGCTCTCGGTCTACGGCTACTGCGACGTGGGCCTGGCCAGGACCGGCTCCGTGCCGCCCGGCGCCGCCGGCTACGGCGCCGGGCTCGGCGTGCTCGCACTCCTGGCCCATCTGGCGGTGCGCCTGCGCGCCCCGTACGCCGACCCGCTGCTCCTGCCGATCGCGGTGCTCCTCAACGGCCTGGGCCTCGTCCTCATCTACCGGCTCGACCTGGAGACGCCCGGCGACCGGGCCGCGCCGACGCAGCTCGTCTGGTCCACCATCGGCGTCGGCCTGTGCATCGCGGTCGTGATCCTGCTGCGCGACCACCGGCTGCTGCGGCGCTACGCGTACCTCTCCGTCGTCGCGGCGCTCGTGCTGATGATCGTGCCGATCTTCTTCCCGGCCGTGAACGGCGCCCGCATCTGGATCCGGGTCGGCGGATTCTCCATCCAGCCGGGCGAGTTCGCGAAGATCCTGTTCGCGGTGTTCTTCGCCAGCTACCTCGCGGCCAACCGCACCGCCCTCGCCACCACGGGCCGCACCCTGGGGAGGTTCGTCCAGCTCCCCACCGGCCGCGTGCTCGGCCCGGTCGTGGCGATCTGGCTGCTGAGCGTCGGCGTCCTGGTCCTGGAGCGGGACCTGGGGACCTCCCTGCTCTTCTTCGGGCTCTTCGTGGTCCTGCTGTACGTCGCCACGGGCCGCACCGGCTGGATCGCCGTGGGCCTGCTGCTCGCGGCGGTGGGCGCCTACGCGGTCGGCTCGCTCGAACCGCACGTGCACAGCCGCGTCGCGGACTGGCTGCACCCCTTCGCCTCCATCGAGGCGGGGCAGGGCCCGAACCAACTCGCCCAGTCGCTCTTCGCGTTCGCGGCGGGCGGGCTGCTCGGCACCGGGCTCGGGCTCGGCCACTCCATCCTCATCGGCTTCGCCGCGAAGTCGGACTTCGTCCTCGCCACGGCGGGCGAGGAGCTGGGCCTCGCCGGACTCACCGCGATCTTCCTGCTCTACGCGCTGCTCGTGGAGCGCGGCTACCGCGCCGGGCTCGCGCTGCGCGACCCCTTCGGGCGGCTCCTGGCCGTCGGGCTCGCCTCGATCGTGGCGCTCCAGGTGTTCGTGATCGCGGGCGGCGTGACCGGGCTCATCCCGCTGACCGGCATGGCCATGCCGTTCCTCGCGCAGGGCGGCTCGTCCGTCGTCACCAACTGGATCATCGTGGCGCTGCTCATCCGGCTGAGCGACTCGGCCCGCGCCCACGTCCCGCCCGGCGCGGAGTCCGCCGGGGCCCAGCCGCAGCAGGAGGCGTCCCCGTGACCCGGTACATCCGCCACGCCGCGGCGTTCTGCCTGCTGCTGCTCGTGGCGCTGCTCGTGAACGCCACCCGCGTGCAGGTCTTCGACGCCGAGAAGTACGACGACAACCCCGCCAACCGCCGCCGGGCCATCGAGCGCTTCGCCGTGCCCCGCGGCGACATCCTGGTGGACGGCCGTCCGGTCACCGGCTCCAAGGACACCGGCGAGCAGCTGCGCCACGAGCGGACGTACACGAACGGCCCGCTGTACGCGCCGGTGACGGGCTTCGCCTCGCAGGTGTACGGCACGACGTTCCTGGAGCACGCCGAGGACTCCGTGCTCTCCGGCACCGACCCGATGCTCGCGCCGCTGCCGCTGTGGCACGACCTCACCCGCTCGCGCAGCCCCGGCGGCGACGTCGTCACCACCGTCAGGGCCGCGGTGCAGCGGGCCGCCCACGCGGGGCTCGACGGCAAGAAGGGCGCCGTGGCCGCGCTCGAACCGGCCACCGGCAGGATCCTCGCGCTGGTGTCGACGCCGTCGTACGACCCCGAGCGGCTCTCCGGGACGAGCCGCTCGGTGACGGACTCCTGGGCCCGGCTCAACGGCGACCCCGACAAGCCGATGCTGAACCGCGCGCTGCGCCAGACGTATCCGCCCGGCTCGACGTTCAAGGTGGTCACGGCGGCGGCCGCGCTCGACTCGGGCGAGATCACCGACCTGGACGCGCCGACGAGGTCCCCCGACCCGTACACGCTCCCCGGCACCTCCACGCGCCTGTCGAACGAGGTCACCGGCTGCACCGACGCGAGCCTGCGCTATGCCTTCCGCTGGTCGTGCAACACCGTGTTCGCCAAGCTGGGCGCCGACACGGGGCTCGACGCCCTGGTGGAGACGGCGGGGAAGTTCGGCTTCAACGACCCCGGGATCAAGGTGCCGTCGTCGGTGGCCGCCAGCACCTTCGACACGTCGATGGACCGGGCGCAGCTCGCGCTCTCGGCCATCGGCCAGTACGACACCCGGGCCACGCCCCTGCAGATGGCGATGGTGGCGGCGGCCGTCGCCAACGGCGGCTTCGTCAAGGCGCCGCACCTCGTGGAGCGGACGACGACCGAGTCCGGCACCACCGTGGACTCGACGCCGACGCGCACCCTCCACCAGGCCATGGGGCCCGGCACGGCGCTGCGGCTGCGCGAGCTGATGACCGAGGTCGTCGAGCAGGGCACCGGCACGAACGCGGCGATCCCCGGGGTGACCGTGGGCGGCAAGACCGGCACCGCGCAGCACGGGCTCGGCAACTCCGGCACGCCGTACGCCTGGTTCATCTCCTGGGCGCAGAAGCCGGGCGACGGGGAGCCGTCGGTGGCAGTGGCGGTGGTCGTCGAGGACGCGGCCGCTGCGCGCGCGGACATCAGCGGTGGGGGCAGTGCCGCGCCCATCGCCCGCGCGGTCATGGAGGCCGCGCTGGCGGAGTGAGCGGTCGTGAGCGCCCCGAAGGGGCGCGGGGAACTGCGCGACCAGCCACGACGGCTCCGCAGGCGACCGACGGCCCGGTAGCTCAGGGCAGCTCCTGCCCTACCCCGGTGTCCGCGCCCGCCCGGGCCCCGGCGGGCAAGCGCGGTGGACGGTAGTCGGACACCGGTTCCGCGCCCCGGTCCGGGCGGACCGCGCCCAGGAGGGGGTTGGCCGCGAGCGGGGAGACCTTCACCTTCGCCCCGGGCCGGGGCGCGTGCACCACGAGCCCGTCGCCCAGATAGAGCCCGACGTGCGTGGCCTTGGGGAAGTAGACGACCAGGTCGCCGGGGCGCAGCTGCCGCAGCGGCACCCGGGGCAGGCGCGCCCACTGCTCCTGGCTGGTCCGCGGGATCTCCCGCCCGCCCGCGCCCCAGGCCCGCTGTGTGAGCCCGGAGCAGTCGAACGTGGCGGGACCCTCCGCGCCCCACTCGTAGGGCTTGCCGATCTGCGCGACGGCGTACCGCACGGCCCGCTCGCCCCGGGCCGAAGGGGCCCGCCGGACGCCGGGCGCGCCGAGCGCCCCGGACGCGACGAGCTCGCGCTGGGCGGTGTCCGCGCCGGTGCGCTCGGCCCGGCCGACCGCGGCGAGCTCCTCGGCGCTGAGCGAGGCGAGCAGCTCCTCGACCTCGCGCAGCCGCGTCCGTACGGCGTCGCGGGCCCGCTCCTGCCGCCGGGCGAGGGACTCCTGCGCGGCCAGGGCCCGCTGGGCGGCGCGGGCGAGGGCGGCGGCCCGCTTCTCGCCGTCGGCGAGGCGGGCGACGGCCGCGGCCCGGTCGGCGGCGGCCCGGCGCAGCACGTGGCGCTGGTCGAGGGCGCCCCGCGGGCTGCGGGCGAGCAGCAGCCGGACGTAGGAGGAGATCTCCACGCTGTTGTTCTGGTACTGCTGGCGGGCCAGGCGGCCCGCCGCGCCGCGGCCGTCGCGGGCGGCGGTGCGTGCCGCGCCGAGGCGCCGGTCGAGGTCGGCGGCCTTGCGGCGCTGCTCCTTGAGCTTCTCGTCGGTGGCGTTGTACGTCTCGGTGGACTCCTCGGCCCTGCGGTACAGGCGCTGAAGGTCCGTCAGGAGGGTGGCCACGGAGCGCTCGCCCGGGGCGGGGGCGGGCCGGGGGGCGGCGTGGGCCGGTGGCGGCACGGGGAGGGGCGCCGTCACCAGTGCGGAGAGCGCGGAGCCCGCGCAGGCCCAGCGCAGCAGCCTTCCTGACACGTCATCACCTCCGGTGCGCGACGGGCCTTCCGGCGCGCACCGCGAGCATCCGGCCGCCGGGCCGGGCCCGCCTCCCGGCGGTGGGCGGTTGGCGCAACGAGGTCACTCGTCCTTGGGGCGCACGGCGCGTCCGGTTGCACGCGGTCGGCGGCGGTGCCGCGGCGGGATCGGGATCGTCCGGCGAGGGAGGACGAGCGCGCGGCACGCCGGCGGGCCACCGGGGTTCAGTCGCTCACCCGCCCGGCCGGAGGGCCCGGCTTGGACCAGGGCCACTTCAGGTCGCGCAGGCGGCCACCGCGGGGATCCGCGTCGGGCGCGTACTCGTACCGCCAGCCCGCGTGCAGCCCGAACCGCTTCGCGGACTCGGCGGCCACTCGGCGGTAGACGAGCACCGTGGGCTCGCCCCCCGCGTCGTCCGGCACCGGGACCCGGTACACCTTCGGCGGATGACCGGTCGGCCCGAGCAGGACCGGGAGCACGCGGCCGTCCAGCGGGCCGCCCACGAAGGGGGTGTCTTCACTCTTCACCGGCCCAGTGTCCGTCACCCCGCGCCCCGGGCGCCCGTCACACCAGGTGCGCGGCCTCGGCGACGACCGGCAGGATCCGTCGGACCAGCTCGCCCACCGGCCCCTCGGGGCTCTCCAGGGCGAGGGCGCGGCGCACCACGTCGGCGGTCTGCGGATCCCGCCCCGCGGTGGCCGCGACCTGGGCGACGAACTGCTCGACGAGCAGCTCCCGCAGCTCGTCGAGCGGCGGCCGCTTGTCCTCGTCGAGCCAGATCAGGGAGGCCGCCTCCACCGCGGTGACCCACATCCGCACGGTCGTGCGCAGCCGCGGCCCGGCCGGTTCGGCGAGGTCCATGTGGGCGAGGATGTGTGTGACGGCGGAGCGCCGGACCTCGTCCACGATGGCGGTCGTCCGGGAGGTCTCCACGACGCTGCCGCCCTGGAGCAGCGCGCTGAACCCGGCGTCGTGCTCGTCCACGAACGCCAGGTAGCGGTCGACGGCCCGGGACAGGCGTTGGGTGAGCGGCCCGTCCTGGGGCTCGGCGAAGCACCGTTCGAGATCGTCGGCGGCCGACCGCAGCGCGGCCTCGTACAACTGCTGCTTGCCGCCGGGGAAGTAGCGGTAGACGAGGGGGCGCGAGACGCCCGCGGCCTCCGCCACGTCGTCGAGCGAGACCTCTTCGGGCGCGCGGTGCGCGAACAGCGAGAGGGCGGCGTCGAGCAGCTGGCTGCGCCGCGCCTCGACGCTGAGGCGTCGGTACGCACGGGTAGTGGTCATGCCCCGCAGAGTAACCGGCTTGTCGTACCAATGGGCCTTCCGTCACCTGCGGGTTCGCCGTGGCCGGTCGCGCCCGCGCGGCGGAGCCGCGCCTCGGCACGGCCCCGCGCCCCTCGGCGCGCTCAGGCGAGCAGGCCCGACGACTTCCACAGCCTGCGGCCCACTCCCCGCAGGACCCCGATGTCGTCGAGGAAGTCGGTGAGGCGCTTCGCCCCGCTCTGCATGACCTCGCGGCGGTGACCGCTGGCCTTGACCTGGGTGACGGCCTCGCGGCGGTCGAGGCCCACGTCCGTGTAGACCTGCGGGTTGACGAAGGCGATGGAGAAGACGCGGGCGGCCTCGCCGGAGCTGATCCGGGTCAGCTCGCGCTCCCAGCGCGGGGCGGTCACCATCTGGCGGCGCAGCTCCTCGCGCGCGTAGCGGACGTGCCTGGCCTCCTCCACGACGTGGATGCGGGTCACGCCGCGCACCAGGGTCTGCACGCGCTCGTCGGGGAACGTGAGGCGCTGCATCCAGTCGAGGATCTCCTCGCCGAGCAGCGTGCAGGCGAACGAACCGGGCGTGGTCGAGACGGTCTTCAGGACGCGGGCGAGGTTGTGGTTGAGCCGCGTCACGGGGTACGTGGGCGCGTTGCCCTTCTGGATCATGCGGGCGAACATCATCGAGTGGCGGCACTCGTCGGCGATCTCGGTGAGCGCGTACCGCACGTGCGCGCTGGTCACGGACTTGTCGTAGATGTGCCGTACGAGCAGCTGCATCAGGATGATCTCGAACCAGATGCCGAGCGAGGCGAGCGAGGCCGCCTCGTGCCGGGCGAGGTCGAAGCGCTGCTCCTCGGACATCCGCTTCCACAGCGGGGTGTCGTAGAGCGAGACGAGCTCCGGCGGCCAGAACCACTTGCCGTCCTCGACGGGGGCGTCCCAGTCGATCTCCCGGTCCGGGTCGAAGGAGTGCTTGGCGGAGGACTCCAGGAGCCGTACGGCCACTTGCTCGCGGTCCTTGAGCAGGCCGAGCGCGTCCCGCAGAACGGTGAGCTCGCCGTCTTCGGTCACGGTCGTCATGAGGTCTCCTGCTCTTCGGGGTGCTGTCTGAGGTGCCTGAGGCGGGTTACCAGCGGTCACCTCTTATAAGACTGCTTGTCAGCAAGACCGTCAATCCCCTGTGCGCAACTTGTTGACCGCTCGTCTACCACCGTGTGAGCCTGCCAACCAGCCACCATTTCGCGGCGGTTGCGGGGACTTCGGCGCCGCCGAGACCGTGAGGAGCCGTCCGTGTCCACACGCGATCTGTACGTCAACGGCCAGCAGGACCTCACCTGGCAGGTGCCCGCCACGGGAGCGGCCCGCTTCAGCTGGGAGTACGACGAAGGGCGCGAGCGCCTGCTGAACCTGTACCAGAAGGGCAAGGACAAGCAGTGGGACGGGGCGAAGCGCGTCGACTGGGACCTGGAGGTGGACCCCCTCGACCCGCTCGGCACCCCCGACGAGGCCATGACCCTGTACGGCACGCGGCACTGGGACCTGATGACCGCGCGCGAGCGCGGTGAGCTGCGCAAGCACTACGCCTCCTGGCAGTTCAGCCAGTTCCTGCACGGCGAGCAGGGGGCCATGGTGTGCGCGGCCCGCATCGTGGAGTCCGTGCCCGACCTGGACGCGAAGTTCTACTCCGCCACCCAGACCGTGGACGAGGCCCGGCACGCCGAGGTCTACGGCCGCTTCCTGCACGAGAAGATCGGCATGCTCTACCCGGTCAACGACAGCCTCCGGGCGCTGCTCGGCGACACCCTGCGCGACTCCCGCTGGGACATGCCGTACCTGGGCATGCAGGTCCTCATCGAAGGCCTCGCCCTCGCCGCGTTCGGCATGATCCGCGACACCACGGACAAGCCGCTCCCGAAGCAGATCCTCGCCTACGTCATGCAGGACGAGGCCCGGCACGTGGCCTTCGGCAGGATGGCCCTGCGCGACCACTACAAGGAGCTCGGCGACGCGGAGCTGCGCGAGCGCGAGGAGTTCGTCATCGAGGGCTGCTACCTGATGCGGGACCGGCTGCGGGGCGTCGAGGTCCTGGAGAACTTCGGCATCCCGCGGCGCGAGGCCGGGGAGTACAGCGAGCGCTCCGAGTACCTCCAGCTCTTCCGCCGCCTGCTGTTCAGCCGGATCGTCCCCTGCGTCAAGGACATCGGTCTGTGGGGCGAACGGCTCCAGCGGGCCTACGTCGACATGGGCGTCTTCGAGATGGGCGACGCGAACCTGGACCTGCTGATGGCCCAGGACGAGGAGATCGCGGAGAAGCTGGACGCGGAACGCTTCGCCGCGGAGGAGCGGGGGCGCGTGGCCGAGGTCGAGGCCACGATCGCCTCGGGCACCGCTGCCGACTAGCCGATCGGCGCTCCGCGCCTCGTCCTCAAGCGCCGGACGGGCTGCATGGTGCCACTCGCAGCACGTTTCAGCCCGTCCGGCACCCTCCGCGAGGGCTACGCCCCGGCCACCTCCGCCAGGTACGCCTCCGTGCGCGCGGGGTCGTAGAAGTAGCCCTCGAAGTCCGCGGGGTCGTTGAAGCCGTTGGCGAAGCGGTCGGCCACGGGCTTGAGGTCGCCCGCCGCCCCGAGGAGGCCGATGACGTGCTCCGGCGGCGGCGCCAGCATCGCGTTGGTCCACTTCGTGACGTGTCGCGCGGTCTCCCAGTACCGCTCGAACGCGGCCTCCATCCAGGCCTCGTCGAAGGGCCGGTCCCCGTGCTCCACGATGGACGCCAGGTACGACGCCGCGCACTTGGAGGCGGAGTTGGACCCCTGTCCGGTGATCGGGTCGTTCGCGACGACCACGTCGGCGACGCCGAGGACGAGGCCGCCGGAGGGCAGCCGCCCGACGGGCTTGCGCACGGTGGGGGCGTACCGCCCGGCCAGCGTGCCGCCCGCGTCGGTCAGTTCGGCCTTCGTGGCGCGCGCGTACTCCCAGGGCAGGAACTTCTCCAGGAGTTCCAGGGTGAGGGCGAGGTGCTCGCCGGGGTCCTTCACCCCGTCGAAGACGTCGAGCGGGCCGCCCGGAACGCCCTCCCAGAAGAGGATGTCCGCCCGCCCGGACGTGGTGAGCGTCGGCATCACGAACAGCTCGCCGACCCCCGGCACGAGGTTGCAGCGGACCGCGTCGAACTCGGGGTGCTCCGGGCGCGGCCCGAGGCCGTGGACGTAGGCGACGGCGAGGGCCCGCTGCGGCACGGCGTACGGCGAGCGCCGCGGGTCGCGCTCGAACATCGACACCAGCTCGCCCTTGCCCGCCGACACCAGGACCAGGTCGTAGGCGCGCGAGAAGTAGTCGAGGTCGCCGACGGCCGCGCCGTGGATGACGAGCTGGCCGCCGCGCTGGGCGAACGTCTCCATCCACCCGGCCATCTTCACGCGCTGGTCGACGGATTGCGCGTGGCCGTCGAGCCTGCCCACCCAGTCGATGACGCGGGTGGAGTCGGGCCCGGCGACGGAGACGCCGACGCCCTCGATGTCCGGGGCCTGCGACTCCCAGAAGTTGAGCCCCAGGTCGCGCTCGTGCTGGAGCGCGGTGGCGAACATGCACTGCGTCGACATGACCCGCCCCGAACGGATCTCGTCCGCCGTGCGGTTGGACATCAGCGTGACCTCGTACCCCCCTGACTGGAGTCCGAGCGCGAGCTGGAGACCGGACTGACCGGCTCCGACGATGAGTATCTTGCGCATGCGGGTCCTTCCCTACCTCATGGAACGCGGCGGGCGCACGGGCGCGGGCACGCCCGAGCCGTCACTCGGGCGTTTCGTCCAGCGCGTGGCCCACCAGGGCGAGCAGCGATTCGATCACGGAGGGCCGCTGCCGCGCGTCCATGATCAGCACGGGTATCCGGTCGGCCACGGTGAGTGCCTCGCGGACGTCCTCCGCCTCGTAGCGCTCGGTGCCCTCGAAGTGGTTGACGGCCACGACGTACGGAAGCCCGCAGCTCTCGAAGTAGTCGAGCGCGGGGAAGCAGTCGGTGAGCCTGCGGGTGTCGGCGAGGACGACCGCGCCGATCGCGCCGCGCACCAGGTCGTCCCACATGAACCAGAAGCGCTGCTGCCCCGGCGTGCCGAACAGGTACAGGACGAGGTCGTCGGCCAGCGTGATGCGGCCGAAGTCCATGGCGACCGTGGTCGTGGTCTTGCCCGGGGTCGCGCTCAGATCGTCGGTGTCGGCGCTGGCCTGCGTCATCAGCGCCTCCGTCCGCAGGGGCGTGATCTCGGAGACGGCCGAGACGAGCGTCGTCTTGCCGACGCCGAAGCCGCCCGCGACCACGATCTTCGTGGCGATCGGCGCGCGCGTGCGGTCCAGCTGCCAGTCCTGTACGGCCTCTTCGCCGTCGAGCAGTTCCTGGACCCGGGTCTCAGATACCGCGGAGCCCATGCAACACCCTTTCCAGCAGCGCGCGGTCCGGCCGCCCCGGGCCGTGGCCCGTCCCGTACACGCGGATCCTTCCCTGGTCGGCGAGGTCGCTGAGCAGCACGCGGACCACGCCGAGCGGTATCTTCAACAGCGCCGAGATCTCCGCGACCGTACGCATCCGGCGGCAGAGCTCCACGATCGCGAGCAGCTCCGGCATCACCCGGGCGCCCAGCGCGTCGCCCCGCCCCAGCTCGCGCCGCTCCTCGGCCGCTTCGAGCGCGGGCTGCGCGGCCACGAACGTCTCGACGAGCAGGACGTGCCCGAAGCGGGTGCGGCCGCCGGTGAGCGAGTAGGGCCGGACCCGCGCGGGCTTCCGGTCGGCGCCACGCACCGGCAGGCGGGGCGCCGCCGCGCCCGCGCCCATCAGACCCTCTCCATCGACTGCCGCAGCTCGCTGCGGAGTTCGGGCGTCAGGACGTGCCCGGCCCGGCCGACGAACAGCGCCATGTGGTACGCCACCACCGTCATGTCGCAGTCGGGTGTCGCGTGCACCCCGAGCAGCGAGCCGTCGCTGATCGCCATCACGAAGAGGCTGCCCTCGGCCATGGCGACGACGGTCTGCTTGACCGATCCGCCGTCCATGAGCTGCGCCGCGCCGAGGGTGAGGCTGCCGAGCCCGGACACGATGGTGGCGAGGTCCGCGCTCGACCCCCTGGGCCCGGTGGGGCGGTGGGCGGGGCGGCGCTCGGCGTTGCGGGCGGGGTCGGAGGACAGCAGCAGGAGGCCGTCGGACGAGACCACGGCGACCGAGAGGATGCCGGTGACCTCCTCGACGAGGTTCGTCAGGAGCCAGTGCAGATTGCGGGCCTCGCTGCTCAGGCCGTGCACGGCGGGTCCGGGCTGCGCGGCCTCGGCGGACCGTCCGGTCCCGTCGGACCGTGCGGCCTCGGCGGGTCGTCCGGTCCCGTCGGGCCGTCCGGGTTTCGCGGACTCCTCGGGTTTCGTGGTCTGGGCGGAAGAACCGGGCGTGCGCATGGGCGCAGTCAACTGCTTGCCTCCTCGACTGGGTCCCCCGGAACATCTGCGGTCTCTGCTGTGCCTGTCGCCCGCGCCGTGCCCTCGGGCCCGGCGGTGCCCCGGCCGCGGGCCGCCTCCCCGGCGAGCTCCGCCGCCACGTCGCGCCGCCCGCTCCTGGCGCCCCGCTGGAACCCCCCGAGCCTGCGCCGCAGTTCCTCGGCGTCGACACCGGTGGGGCGCGGCCGGGGCGCGAGTCCCCCGGCGATCGGGCTGACCTTCGGGGTCCGCTTGGGCAGGCCCTTGGCGGTGAAGACCTGGGGCGCGTCGTGGGGCGCGTCGTGGGCCGCGCCCTGGGGCGGGGTGTCCGCCTCGGGCTCGGCGCGGCCGGGGTGCGCCGGGGTCAGCGCTTCCTGCTGGGGGCGGGCCGACGGTCCGGCGGGCGCGTCATCGGCGGGCCGCGCGTGCGCCGACGGCTCCTGGGGCCGGTCGGGGTGGTCGGTCCCGAAGGTCGGCGCCAGGAGTTCCAGGGTGGTCTCGGCGGCCGCGATCAGGGGGTCCCGCTGCTCCGGGCGCGGCGGCAGCTCGTGGGAGTCGGCCTCTGCCTCGGAGCGGGCCTCTGCCTCGGAGCGGGCCTCCGCCTCGGAGCCGGGCAGGGACACGGGTGACTCCCCGTCCCGGGCCGCGGGCACGGCGAGGGGCGGCGCGGCGGCGGGCGGGGGTGCGGCGGCGAGCGGCGGCGCGGGCGGTTCGGCCGCCGGGGCCACGGCTGCGGCGGGCGGTTCGGTGAGTATGCCGCCGGGCAGCACCACGACGGCGGCCACGCCGCCCTGCTTCTGCTCGCGAAGGCGCACCCGCGCCCCGTGCCGGGCCGCGAGCCGGGCCACCACGTACAGGCCGAGCCCGAGCGCGTCCCCGCTCTCGTGCTCGTACGCGTCCTCGGGGGAGAACGCGGAGTACTCGGCGAGCCGCGCGTTCAGCTCCCGCAGCCGCTCCACGCTCGCGCCGATGCCGTCGTCCTGTACGGAGAGCATCACCTCGCCGTTCTCCAGGAGCCAGCCGGACACCTCGACGGAAGAGTCGGGCGGCGAGAACGACGTCGCGTTCTCCAGGAGCTCCGCCACCAGGTGGCTGATGTCGTCCGCGGCGAACCCGGCGATGTGGGCGTGCGAGGGCAGCGTGGCGATGCGGACGCGCTCGTACCGCTCGATCTCGCTGACGGCGGCGCGCACGACGTCGACGAGCGGCACCGGGCCCGCGTGCTGGTGGCCGTGGTCGGCGCCCGCGAGGACGAGGAGGTTCTCGCTGTGGCGGCGCGTGACGGTGGCGAGGTGGTCGAGCTTGAACAGGGTGGCGAGCCGGTCGGGGTCCTGCTCGCGCTCCTCCAGGTTCTCGATGACGGCGAGCTGGCGCTCGACGAGGCCGAGCGTGCGCAGCGCGAGGTTCACGAACGTGCCCTGGATGCCGCGCCGCACCCGCTCCAGGTGCGTGGCGGCTTCGGCGAGTTCGGCGCGCAGCGCGTCGCGCTCGTCGGCCATCGCCTGGCGGGCGTCGGCCATCGTCTGGCGCCGCCCGATGAGGTGCTTGCGGTCGGCTTCGAGCGTGCCGAGGCGCTCCTGGACGGCGACGGCGTGGCCGTGCAGCGCGTTGACGGACCGTACGACGGCGGCGAACTCGTCGTCGCGGCCGGTGAACCGCACCGGCTCCGCCGTCGCGGGCGCCGCCGCGACCCGGGCCGCGCCGAGACGGAGCACGGCGAGCGGGCGGGTGAGCGAGCGGGCCGTCGCCATGGCGACGCCCACGGCGAGGAGCAGCAGCGCGCCGACGAGCGCCACCCTGATCTCCAGGGCGGTGACATCGTCGTCCCGCAGGTCCGCGAGGCTCTTCGTACGGTCGGCGGCGAGCGCGTTCTCGGCGCCGCGCATGGCCTCGATGCGGGCGGAGAGCGCGGCGTTGACCTTGTCCCGGTCCAGGCGCTGGTCGGCGGCGGACAGCTTGCGCTCGTCGGTGAGCCGGCCCAGGTACTGCTCGGCGGTGGTCACCTCGGAGCCGGTGACCGTCGACTCGTAGGTGGCGCGGGCCTTGCCGGGCGCGGCGCCCTGGAAGTCGGCGAGCGCCGCGAGCTCGCGGACGTGGGCCTGCTGGGCCGCGGTGCTGAGGTCGTCGCGCTGCCCGGCCTCGGCGTCCGACTGGCCGGTCCCGGAGGTGGGCAGGCCGGTGACCGGGTCGACGGTGGAGCCGGTGGCGGCCGGGCGGGGCACGGACAGGGCGGCGAGGAGCAGGCCGCGCGTGGCGCCCGCCTGGTCGACGGCGTGGTCGAGGTCGGCGAGCGCGTAGGCGCCGGAGCCCGCGCGCGGCGGCAGCTTCTCGGCCAGTTCGCGGGTGAGGGCGTGGAGTTCGTCGATGGCCTTCGCGTACGCCTTGTGGGCGTCGAGGGCGGTGCTCCTGCCGGTGAGCGCGGAGCGCCGCACGGTGGCGAGTTCCGCGAGGTCCCGGCGGAGCCCGGCCGTGACGGAGCTGTTGGTGTTCGCGTCGGCGGCGGCCTCGCGCAGCTCCTCGATCCGCCGGTCCACGCGGGCGCTGCGGCTCTCGGACAGGCCCTTGCCGTCCGGGCGGCCGGCGGCGATGTAGGCGGTGACCTCGTCGCGCTCGTCGGCCAGCGAGTGGCTGAGCGTGATGGCCTGCTGGGTGAGCTCGGACAGCGTGACGAGGCTCTGCGAGTCGCCGAGGTCCCCGGAGGCGGCGACGATCGCGGGCGCCCCGGCCCCGGCGACGGCCGCGGCGACCACGGCGACGGCCACGATGAGCCGGTTGCGGACCCGGGCCTTGGGGGGCTGGGGGGACTCTGGCTGCGGGGCTGCGGCGTGCGGGGTGGCCGGGGCGGGAGGCTGCGGGGCTGCGGCTTCCGGGGCGGCCGGTGTGGACGCCTGTGCGGCTGCGGCCTGCTGCGGCGCCGGCTGGGCGGCAGCGCCCTGCTGCGGCGCCGGCCGGGCCGGGCCGGACGTCTGCTCGGCGTCCGCCGGAGCGCTGAGGGCGGGTGAGGGCGCGGGCGAGGCGCCGGTGGGGCGCTCGGCGCGGGTCTGGGCGCCGGTGCCGCGCTGCCTCCGGGGCCCCGCGCCGGACGGTCGCTCGGCGTCCGACGGGGTACTGGTGGCGTGCTGGGCCCGGGGTGAGGCGCCGGTCGGGTGCTCGGCGCGGGCCGGGGGTTCCGTACGGTTCGTGGCCTCCGCAGACGCGGCGGCCCCAGTGGACGCGGCGGCCCCTGTGGACGCGGTGGCCCCTGTGGACGCGGTGGCCCCTGTGGACGCGGTGGCAGGGGTCTCCGCGCGGCCCTCGCGCCCCGCGGCGGCGCCCTGGCCGGAGGGAGGGGTCGCGGCGCCCGGTCTGGCCCCTCCCGGGGCCTTCTGGCTGCCTTCGCGCCGAGGCCGCATCTCTTGCACCGGAGCTCGCATTCCTGTTTTCGTCTGCCCTAGGGCCCGGGTGACGATCCGTCAACGCGAGCGCTCCCGGCACGGACCCTGACCTTGCCAGACGATTCCAGTGCCGGTGCGCGGCAGTCTCGCATCGTCTGCCTGGCCACCTGAAGGAGTGAACATCGACTGGGAGTTGGCGAGCAAGTCACGCTGCGTGTCGTGCGGGCCGCGCGCGGCACGCCGGTTGGACGTCCGTGGACGGCTTTGGCAGGATGCGCCGCCACACCCTTCGGAGCCGTCGGTTCCGGCCGATTTCCCCTGCCCTGACCACTGCTGGCGTGCCGCCCCGGCAGCGGCGCGCGCCCTCCGGCCGGGCCCGGGCGGGCCTCGGGCAGACTGACCGGATGCGCATCGAACTGGCCACCGAACCCGGCGACCCCGACCGCCCCAACGAGGACTACGCCTCGGTCGCGCTGCCCGCGTCCGGACAGGGCGGATCACTGGTCCTGCTCGACGGCGTGACGCCTCCGGCGGAGGACGTCGGCTGTCTGCATTCCGTCCCCTGGTTCACCGCGCGCCTCGGCGGCGCACTGGGCGAACTGTCCGTTTCACGACCGGACCTGACGCTCCCTGAGATTCTCGCGGCGGCCGTCTCGCGCACCGCGGACACCCACCGTGACACCTGTGACCTTTCTCACCCGCGCACTCCGCAGGCGACGGTGGTCCTCGCCCGGTGGGACGCCGAGCGCGTCTCGTACCTCGTCCTGTCCGACTCGGCGCTGCTCATCGCCGGGCCCGGCGGCGCGGTGGACGCGGTCCTCGACCGGCGTCTGGACGAGCTTCCGGCCGCCGTGCGCGCCCTGCGCGACGCCGTACGGGCGCTGCCGCGCGGCTCCGCCGAACGGCGGGCGCTCGGCGGTGAGTACGCGGCCGCCGTCGAGGCCCTGCGGAACGCCGAGGGCGGCTTCCACACCGCCGCCGCCGACCCGGACGTCGCCGCCCTCGCGGTCACCGGCGAACTGCCCCGCTCCGCCGTCACCGCCCTCGCCGCGCTCACGGACGGGGCCGGGCGCTGGGTCGAGACGTTCCGCGAGGGCGGCTGGGCCGACTGCTTCGCGCTGCTGCGCAAGGACGGCCCGCGGGGACTCGTCGAGCGCGTACGCGAGTTGGAGGCGGCGGACCCGGACGGCACGGCGTTCCCCCGCGGAAAGCGGCACGACGACGCGGCCGTGGTGTACGCGGAGCTGTAGCCGGACCTTCGACCCGCCCGTCCCCGTACCGGCGCAACCGCTTCGGGTCATGTACCCGCGCACGAAGTGGAATTGCACCGGGAACTACGCCGACGGGGCGGCACCGGGCGACATGGTGCGAAGCGGCGTCGCGCGGAGCGGGAGGGGGCGCCGGGCCGCAACGGGACCGGAGCCAGGGCCGGAGCGGGGGCCGGAGCCGGGCTGGAGCCGGGTCGGAGCCGGGTCGCCTAGAGCTCGGCCCGCGCGTTGAGCTGCCGGAGCAGCCGGGCCAGCTCGGCCACCTCGGCCCGGTCCCACCCGGCGAGCTGCCGCACGTACCGCTCACGCCGCCCGCGGCGCACCGTGCGGAACCGGTCCCTGCCCTCCTCCGTGAGCCGCACGAGCCAGGCCCTGCCGTCCGCGGGGTCCGGCTCCCGCGTGACCAGGCCGAGCTGCTCCAGGGCGCGCAACTGACGGCTCATGGTGGCCTTGCCGACCCCGATGAAGGCGGCCAGATCCGTGGCGCGCCGCGGCCCGGACTCGTCCAGGAAGGCGAGCAGCCCGTACGCGGCCGGTTCGAGATCCGGGTGGACCTGGCGGGCCATCTCGCCGGACGAGGCCCGGGCGCGGCGGAGCAGCAGCGTCAGCTCCCGCTCCAGGGCGAGGAACTCGTGGTCCACACCACCGCCCACCGCCGCCGCGTCCCCGCCCGAACCCCCGCCGTGGTGCGTGTCCTCACGCATGTCAGCACCCCTGCCGCACTTTCCCGATCCTGAAAGTTTTCGCCAGCCGCAGCCATCGCCGCAGCTCGCCCAGTATTTCGCAGGCGTAGACCAACGGCGGCCACGAGAGCCTCTTCCCTCCCGTTGTCTACGTGCGTAGCGTCATGAGTGACATGTTCACACCAGTAGTCCCGTGCCGCGGGCCCCTCGGCGCGGGCTGTTCAGCGACATGTCGACAGGTCCCCCCACCGAGCCCGTCCGCCGGACCGGCGAAGCGCCACACCTTCGGCCACGCCCCCGCCGAACGGGCTCCACGAGGCCTTTCGGAGGCACGCCATGCCCGTGCACAGATCCCGTACGGCCCGCCGCGGACATTCCGTCGCGGGCGTTCTCCTCGCCGTCCTGTCCGCCCTCGCGCTCCTCGTCGCCCTGCCCGGCGCCGCCCAGTCCGCCGACGGTGACGACATCCCGCCGCGCGGCAGCGCCCGCATGGGCCAGGGCGTCATCGAACACGACGGCCAGGGCGGCAAGCCGAGCGGCGGCGACGCCGCCCAGACGGAGGGCGTCGACGTCAGCAGCCACCAGGGCAACGTCAACTGGCAGGCCCTGTGGGACAGCGGCGTCCGATGGGCCTACGTGAAGGCGACGGAGTCCACCTCCTACCGCAATCCGTACTTCGCGCAGCAGTACAACGGCTCGTACAACGTCGGCATGATCCGCGGCGCCTACCACTTCGCCACCCCCGACACCTCCAGCGGCGCCGCCCAGGCCAACTACTTCGTCGACAACGGCGGCGGCTGGTCCCGCGACGGCAGGACGCTGCCCGGCGCCCTCGACATCGAGTGGAACCCCTACGGCGCCGCCTGCTTCGGCAAGTCCCAGAGCGGAATGGTCAGTTGGATCCAGGACTTCCTGGACACCTACCGGGCCCGCACCGGCCGCGACGCCGTGATCTACACGGCCACCACCTGGTGGAAGCAGTGCACGGGCAACTACGGCGGCTTCGCCTCCGCCCACCCGCTGTGGATCGCGCGCTACAACACCAGCCCCGGCGAACTCCCCGCAGGCTGGGACTTCCACACCATGTGGCAGTACACGTCCTCCGGCCCGATCGTCGGCGACCACGACAAGTTCAACGGCGCCTACGACCGCGTACAGGCCCTGGCCAACGGCTGACCGATCGCCCCGGCCGGGACCCGGCCGACCGACTCGGCCGACCGACAGGCGCGGCCGACCGGCAGACTCGGGCAGCCGCACGAGAGCGGGTGCGGCAAGGTCCGGGGCCCTCACAGCCCCGGACCTTCACCGCCCCGCCGCGCCCGTCACGCCGCGGCGGGAACCTTCACCTCGGCCGGCGCGAGCGCCAGGTCGAGCACCTGCCGGACGTCCGTCACCGCGTGCACGTCGAGCTTCTCCAGGACCTCGGCGGGGACGTCGTCCAGGTCCGGCTCGTTCCGCTTCGGGATGATCACCGTGGTGATCCCGGCGCGGTGGGCCGCGAGCAGCTTCTGCTTGACGCCGCCGATCGGCAGCACCCGGCCGGTCAGCGACACCTCACCGGTCATCGCCACGTCCGTGCGCACCAGACGGCCGCTGAGCAGCGACGCGAGCGCCGTCGTCATCGTGATGCCCGCGCTCGGCCCGTCCTTGGGCACCGCGCCCGCCGGGAAGTGGATGTGCGCGCCCCGGTCCTTCAGATCGCCGACGGGCAGCTCCAGCTCGGCGCCGTGGGAGCGCAGGAAGGACAGCGCGATCTGCGCGGACTCCTTCATCACGTCACCCAGCTGCCCGGTGAGCGTCAGACCGGCCGCGCCCGTCTCCGGGTCGGCGAGCGAGGCCTCGACGAACAGCACGTCGCCGCCCGCCCCGGTGACCGCGAGCCCCGTGGCCACGCCGGGCACCGCGGTGCGCCGCTCGGCCGGGTCCTGCGCCGACTCCGGCACGTGGTGCGGTCGCCCGATCAGACCGCGCAGCTCCTCCGCGCCGACCGTGAACGGCAGCTCCCGCTCGCCCAGCTCGTGCTGCGCCGCGACCTTCCGGAGCAGCCGGGCAATGGAACGCTCCAGATTGCGCACGCCCGCCTCGCGCGTGTACTCCCCGGCGAGCTTGCGCAGCGCGCTCTCGTCGACCGTCACCTCGCCCTCGGCGAGTCCGGCCCGGTCGAGCTGGCGGGGCACCAGGTGGTCCCGGCCGATGACGACCTTCTCGTCCTCGGTGTAGCCGTCGAGTCGGACCAGCTCCATGCGGTCGAGCAGGGCCTCGGGAATGGCCTCAAGGACATTGGCCGTGGCCAGGAAGACCACGTCGCTCAGGTCCAGCTCCACTTCCAGGTAGTGGTCGCGGAAGGTGTGGTTCTGCGCCGGGTCGAGCACTTCGAGGAGCGCGGCCGCCGGGTCGCCCCGGAAGTCCGAGCCCACCTTGTCGATCTCGTCCAGGAGCACCACCGGGTTCATCGAACCGGCTTCCTTGATGGCCCGCACGATCCGCCCCGGCAGGGCGCCCACATAGGTGCGCCGGTGGCCGCGGATCTCCGCCTCGTCCCGCACGCCGCCGAGCGCGACCCGCACGAACTTGCGCCCCATGGCGTGCGCCACCGACTCCCCGAGCGAGGTCTTGCCGACGCCGGGCGGCCCGACCAGCGCGAGCACCGCGCCGCCCCGGCGGCCGCCGATCACACCCATGCCGCGGTCCGTGCGCCGCTTGCGCACCGCCAGGTACTCGGTGATCCGCTCCTTCACGTCCTGCAAGCCCGCGTGCTCGGCGTCCAGGACCTCCTGCGCGCCCTTGATGTCGTACGCGTCCTCGGTCCGCTCGGTCCACGGCAGCTCCAGGACCGTGTCCAGCCAGGTGCGGATCCAGGAGCCCTCGGGAGACTGGTCGCTCGTGCGCTCCAGCTTCTCGACCTCCTTCAGGGCCGCTTCCCGCACGTGCTCCGGCAGGTCGGCGGCCTCGACCCGGGCGCGGTAGTCGTCGGACTCCTCCTCGCCCTCCTGGCCGTTCAGCTCGCGCAGCTCCTTGCGGACCGCCTCCAGCTGCCGCCGCAGCAGGAACTCGCGCTGCTGCTTGTCCACGCCCTCCTGGACGTCCTTGGCGATCGACTCGGCGACGTCCTGCTCGGCCAGGTGCTCGCGCAGCTGCTCGGTGGCGAGCTTCAGACGGACCGTCGGGTCCTCGGTCTCCAGGAGCTTGACCTTCTGCTCGGTGGTCAGGAACGGCGAGTAGCCGGAGTTGTCCGCGAGCGCCGAGACGTCCTCGATCTGCTGCACGCGGTCGACGACCTGCCAGGCCCCGCGCTTCTTCAGCCAGCTCGTGGCCAGCGCCTTGTACTCCTTGACCAGCTCGGCCGTGGCCCCGGGCAGCGGGTCCGGCACGGTCTCCTCGACCTGCGCTCCCTCCACCCACAGCGCGGCTCCGGGGCCGGTGGTGCCCGCACCGATGCGCACCCGGGCCCGCCCGCGGATCAGCGCACCGGGGTCGCCGTCCGACAGCCGGCCCACCTGCTCGACGGTGCCGAGCACACCGGTGCCCGCGTACGTCCCGTCGATGCGCGGAACAAGCAGCACCTTCGGCTTGCTGCTACTCCCACTGGACCTCGCGGCGGCCTGCGCGGCCTCCACCGCTGCTCGTACGTCGGCGTCGGACAGGTCGAACGGCACCACCATGCCGGGCAGCACGACCTCGTCGTCGAGCGGCAGCACGGGCAGAGCGAGCGATGTGTTAGCCGTGGACTCAGCAGCCATGATCTCCCCTTCGGCATTCAAGTTGAGCTATACCGACTCAATGGTTGTGAGTCCCTGATTGTTCCCACAGGCTTGTTCGCTGTGAGCGATCACCTCTGCCGCCACAGAGACGCCACTAAGTAACATTCACCAAGCCATTTCAACCATTACTCGTTATGGCTACACCTCTTGACTGTCCATTACGCGGCCAGTCGACGTTGGGAGACGTACGGATGGAAGCGACGGGGGCTACGACGGCCGCGGAGGCCACAGCGACCTTGGGGGCCATGGGGGCCTTGGAGGTCACGGAGGTCATGGGAGCGAACGAGGCGGTGCGCGCCTGGGTCGACGGCTGGGTCGTCTCCCGTGGCGCGGCTCCCCCGGCGGTGGAGCCGTGGGGCTACACGATCGACGTCGGCCTGGCCAAGCATCCGTCCCGCCACGTCTTCGGCTTGCCCCAGGGCGGCGTACAGGAGGCCGACGTGCGCAAGGTCGCGGCGTCGGTGTCGGGTGCGGACATCTGGCTGAAGGTCTTCGCGGAGCCGTCGCGGGTCATGCCGTGGCTCGGCCCGGAGTGGTGGGTCGACCCGGAGGAGGGCTATCTGATGACGGTGGCCCTGTCCCCGGTGGCCCCGGATCGCCTGGTGGCACCCGAGGGTTACCGGCTGCGCACGTGGACGCGGGGCGGTGTCGTACGGACGATGGTGACTGCGGCTGACGGCTCCTGGGCGGCACGCGGCCAGATGGCACCGACGGGCCGCACGGCGGTCGCCGACCAGATCGAGACCTCACCGGAGCACCGCCGCCGCGGCCTCGGCAGTCTGGTCATGCGCACGCTTCAGGCTGCCGCGGCCGAGCAGGGCTGCGAGGTCGGCGTCCTGGCCGGGACCGTGGAGGGACGCGCCTTGTACGAGGCGCTCGGCTGGCGGGTGGTGGCTCCGTTGACGAGCGCCCGCCGCAAGGGGCCGGACGAGTCTTGAACGGCGGTGGGGTGTTGATGGGTGGGGCGTTGATGGGTGCGGTGGCCGACGACGGGTTCGGTGAGCGGTGACTGGGGGCGGGTGCTGGGAGCTGGGGGCTGGCGTTGCGAGCCGGTGACGGGTGCTGCGGGCTGGTGGTGAGGGGCGTGGCGGGCAGTTGGCCGCCGGGGTCGCCTGGCGTGGCGGCCTCGGCCCAGCTGCCGCACGGCTGCTGCCCGATGCCTCACGCCGGTGATCGCCTTGTCCGCCGCGTGGGCTGCTGGCTGCCGATGGGCCAGTTGCCGCCCGGCTCGTCGGTGACCGTCTGTCGCCACGGACCTGGCCGTCACGGGCGCTGGCCGTCACGGGCGCTGGCCGTCACGAGCGCGGGCCCGGTCTGTCGGCCGCTGAACCGCCCCGGCGGCCCGCCGGTCCGTCTCCTCGCGCGTCGCCAACCCCCTCGGCGGCACCGGCTCCCTCAGTCCTGCGAGGGCTCGCCCTTTCTCGCGCGGTGATCCTTGATGGCGTAAGGCAGGCCGGGCAGGAAGAACAGCAGCGTGCCCCAGAGCGGCAGGTGGAAGAGTGGGTCATCGCCTATGAGCCAGCCGACGAGCGCCGCCACGGGCAGCGCGGCCAGGCCGACGAGCATCCAGCCTCTGAAGCCGAGGTTCCCCCGCCGCATTTCCAAGATGACGGTGCCTGCTGCCAGCGCTCCGTAGAAGGCGATCCGGGGCGCCTCTATCGACAGGGTCAGAGTCCGGTCGATGAGGTGGGTGAGCAGCAGCAGGGAGCCGACGACGAAGGGGATCAGCGCGGCCATGCGCAGGATGCGCAGCGGCAGGGGCGTGTGCGCGCGGGCCCAGGAGGCGGCGAACGCCTTCACGTCGGGCCCGACCACGTCCTGCGGGGTGCGGCCAGCGGCGGCGGCCTCCTCCAGGTGATGTGAGAGCTCGGCGAGCATCTCGCGCAGGGAGGCGTCGTCGATTCCGCGGTACTCCCAGTTGCTCCGGCAGATCGCCAGGACGCGTTCGCGGGTGAGGCCGGTGTCGCGCGCGGCCTCGTCCAGTGGGTCGCGGTCCGAGGCGCGACCGCCCGGTGGAGGTGCCCCTCCGCCCTTCGCTTCGCGGGCCGTCGCTTCGCGGACCCTTGCCTCGTCAGCGGGCGTGTCACCGAGGGCCGTGCCGCCGATCGCGGTTGCTCCGGTCGCCGCTTCGTTCTTCGTTTCGTACGTCATGAGTTTCGTCCCCCGTCGTGTGCCGTGTCGTGCGTCCTGGTCACGTCCCCAAGGTGCTGGAGACCGCGCCCGTGAAGGCGGTCCAGGTGGTGCGGCCGCTGGTCAGCTCGGTCGCGCCCGCCTCGGTGAGGCGGTAGTACTTGCGCGGGGCTCCGCCCGCTGCGGACGGAGCGCGATAGGAGTCGACCAGGCCGGCCCGCTCCATGCGCGCGAGCAAGGGATAGATGCTCCCCTCGCTCACCAGGTCGAGGCCGCTCTCGGTCAGGGCTTCCACGAACTCATAGCCGTATCGAGGACGCTCCGCGATGAGCGCGAGCAAGCACAGATCGAGCACCCCGCGCAGCAGCTGGCTACGGCGCTGGTCGTGCGACGCAGACAGCTCCTTTGTCATGCGGTACAAGATAGTCGCCCATTGCCTTGCGCCGCAAGAGTCTCACGCGCATTGATTTCCGACGCCGTCACAGATTCCAGGAACCGCCGCCGGGTGGCACCACGGCCAGGCCCACGGCCGCCAGGCCGCCAGGCCGCCACCGCTACCGCCACCGCCACCGCCACCGCCACCGCCGAAGCCAACGACCGGCCAGCAGCGCAGCCCCGGCCCCGGCCCCGGCTCAAGCCCAGGGCCACACCAAGCCCAAGGCCGCCACCAGAGCCGAGCATGCCGCCCGAGCCAGGCACGCCGCCCGAGCCGAGCCCCGCACACAAGCCGAGCCCGGCGTCTGCGCCTAAGCCCCCGACAACCCACCCGGCCCCGGCAACCCGCCGAGCCCCGGCACCCCCTAAACCGCAGCCCGCCCCACACCGCCCCGCAGCAGCGGCCACGTCGCCACGCCCACCGTGAGGGCGAGCAGGTGGCCCCAGTTCGTCATCGGGTCGGTGAACGCGATGAGGTCCTCGACGAGCATCCAGCCGAAGCCCGCAAGGACCGCCCAGCGCAGCCACGGCGCGAGGACGCCCGCGAGGGCGCCGACGCTCGCGGCGACGCCGAAGCTGATGCCGTAGTCGAGCCGGTGCAGCGACGTGCCGGGCAGGTGGCCGACGAGGACGGAGAGCCCCACCGGGATTTCCGTGGCCAGCGTCGCGACGACGTGCCCGAGCACGAAGACGGCCGCGGCGCGCAACGCGCCCACGCGCCGTTCGAGCGCGGTCAGGACGAACAGGAACCCGATGGCGTACGGCGAGGTGATGCCGCCCGCGATCCACAGCGCGCTGGCGACCAGGACGAACACGGGACGATCCGCCAAATGGGCGACATCCGTGCTCGAACCCTGGTGCATCGAAGAGATCACCGACGGGTCGGCGTGCTCGGCGACCAGCGAGGTGACGAGGAGGACGACCGCGTAACAGAAGGTGAAGGGCGTACTCGTGGGAGTCGGTAGCAGTCGCCAGGGCCGCAGCCCGCGGACCCCGGCCCACGCGGCGGCGCCGAGGGAAACAGGCGCGGCGGGCAGGGCCACCGCAGCGACAGGGCCGCCGGAGCCCGGCCCGCCCCCGGCCACAGCCAGACCGGCCCCGGCCGGACCGGCCCCGGCAGCACCCGCCCCGACCGAACCGGAACCCAATCCGGAACCGGAATCGGAACCGACATCAGAGCCGACCGCGGCCCCAGCCCCGCCCCCGGAAGCCACCCCCTCAAAACCACCCGCCGCCCCCGCGAGCGCCCCAGCCGCGACCACCCGCCGCTGCCGCGGCATCGCGTCCAGCACGCCCTCGCGAGGTATCTCGCCCAACAGGTCCTCGCCCGGCGCCCCGCCCAGCACGTCTCCGCCGCCGGTCGCCTCGGGCCCGCCCGGGCCGAAAGCCCCTGGGCCCCGACCAGAAGCCGCAGCGGCTCCCCCGCCAGGCCTCATGGACTCCGCAGACCTCGTGGACCTCGTAGATCCCGTAGATCCGGTAGATCCCGCAGATCCCGTTGACCCCACAGATCCCACAGAAGCGCCCTCGCCAGTACCCACAGAGGTGCCCACGCCAGAAATGGTCCGGTTCACGCTGAGGCGCTCCCTCCGTCACGGAACTTCACTAGGAACTTCCTACGCGACTGCATCACGAATCGATCACGTTCACTACATCACGAATCAATCACGTTCACGTTTCACTGATCTTCCCCGGGCTGTCTATGACCGACGCCACGTGCGACGCGATTCACAGGAACTCACAGCAACCCGACACCATTCCCCGGCGTCCCGCACAGGCCCGCCGGGACCCTCCGGGGCGCTCTAATTCCCTGGAGTCAGCGACACGGGGACAGCAGGATGAGGGGATGCGCACTCCGTACCGCCCCGATCCCCCCGTGGTCCTCGACAGGCGCGACGGCCCCTACGGCGAAGTAGTGCTGCGGCGCCACGGGGACCTGCTCCAGATCATCGCCAACGGCACGTTCCTCATGGACACCTCGGACGGCCGCTCCGAGCGCCTCCTGGTCGACGCCGCGTACGACGCGCTGGACGGGCGCCCGCGGCCCAGCGTCCTCATCGGCGGCCTGGGCGTCGGCTTCTCGCTCGCCCACGCGGCCGCGGACCCCCGCTGGGGCCGCATCACGGTGGTGGAGCGGGAGCAGGCCGTCATCGACTGGCATCGGGACGGACCGCTCGGGGAGCTCTCGGAGCGGGCGCTTGCCGACCCGCGCACGGAAATCCTGCACACCGATCTGATCGCATATGTCAGGGGCGCATTCGCAAGCGTCAACGAACCGGAATCTCCGCATTCCATCGCACCCGGGACCGCGGACGACGCGGCCCTCGCGAGGTACGACGCCCTCTGTCTGGACATCGACAACGGACCCGACTGGACCGTCACCCAGGACAACGAGAGCCTCTACTCCCCCACCGGTCTCGCCGCCTGTCACACCCGCCTCAACCCCGGCGGCGTCCTGGCGGTGTGGTCCGCGCAGCCGTCACCCGCTTTCGACTCCGCTTTGCGGAATGCCGGATTCCAGCACGTACGTACGGAAGAGATCGCCGTTGCCCGGGGCGTACCGGACGTGGTCCACCTCGCGACAAGGGCTGCGTAGCCGAGGTGCCTCCGCGCCCCGTACTCTGCTGACCGGACACCAAGCGATCACGTCAGGGGCGGGGCGATGGAGCAGACACACACCTCCCACAACAGCGCCACGGCGGCGATGCCAGGAGCACAGCGCCGGGTCCTCGTCGTCGAGGACGACCCGACGATCGTGGACGCCATCGCCGCCCGTCTGCGCGCCGAGGGTTTCGTCGTGCAAACGGCGGCGGACGGCCCGGCGGCGGTGGACACCGCCCAGGCCTGGCAGCCCGATCTACTGATCCTCGACATCATGCTGCCGGGATTCGACGGTCTGGAGGTCTGCCGCCGCGTGCAGGCCCAGCGCCCCGTACCGGTGCTGATGCTGACGGCGCGGGACGACGAGACGGACATGCTCGTCGGGCTCGGCGTCGGGGCGGACGACTACATGACCAAACCCTTCTCCATGCGCGAACTGGCCGCACGCGTTCATGTGCTGCTGCGCCGCGTGGAGCGGGCCGCGCTCGCCGCGACGACGCCGCGCAGCGGCATCCTCCGGCTCGGCGAGCTGGAGATCGACCACGCACAGCGGCGGGTGCGGGTGCGCAGCGAGGACGTGCATCTGACACCCACGGAGTTCGACCTCCTGGTGTGTCTGGCCAACACCCCGCGCGCGGTGCTCTCGCGCGAGCAGCTGCTCGCCGAGGTGTGGGACTGGGCGGACGCCTCCGGCACCCGCACGGTCGACAGCCACATCAAGGCGCTGCGGCGCAAGATCGGCGCGGAGCGCATCCGTACGGTTCACGGCGTCGGGTACGCCCTGGAGACCCCGACGCCATGACCGCGGACCCCGGCGCCGCCGACGGCCCGCCCCCCGGCCCCCTGAGCGGCACGACGCCCCAGGGCGCCGGGAGCGGTACGACGGCGCACGGCGCCGCGCGGGGTACGGCGGGCGGCACCCCGGGCATGGGTCTGAGGTGGCGCTGCGACCGGGGCGGAGGTGGGGGGATGAGCGGTCCCTTCGGCGGGCTCAGGCCGTTCTCCATCAAGACGAAGCTCGGGACGCTGGTCGTCGTCTCGGTGTTCATCACCACCGGGCTGCTGATGGTGGCCATGAAGACCGAGACCGAGCTGCGCTTCATCACGGTCTTCTCGGTGATCGCCACCCTGCTGATCACGCAGTTCGTGGCCCACGGGCTCACCGCGCCGCTGGACGAGATGAACTCGGTGGCCCGCGCGGTCTCGCACGGCGACTACACGCGCCGCGTGCGCGGCGCCGACCGGCGCGACGAGCTCGGCGACGTGGCCACGACGATCAACCGCATGGCCGACGACCTGGAGGCCCAGGACCAGCAGCGCAAGGAGCTCGTCGCCAACGTCTCGCACGAGCTGCGCACCCCCATCGCGGCCCTGCGGGCCGTCCTGGAGAACGTCGTCGACGGGGTCTCGGCCGCCGACCCGGAGACGATGCGCACGGCCCTGAAGCAGACCGAGCGCCTGGGCCGTCTCGTGGACACCCTCCTCGACCTCTCCCGCCTGGACAACGGGGTCGTCCCCCTCAAAGCGCGCCGCTTCGAAGTGTGGCCCTATCTGTCGGGGGTCCTGAAGGAGGCCAATATGGTCGCCTCCGCGCGCAAAGGGATGCCGTCCGGCTCCGGCCGTCACACCCGTACGGACGTCCATCTGCACCTGGACGTGTCGCCTCCGGAGCTGACGGCGCACGCCGACGCCGAGCGTCTGCACCAGGTGGTCGCCAATCTGATCGACAACGCCGTGAAGCACAGCCCGCCGCACGGCCGCGTCACGGTCCGCGCCCGCCGGGGCCCCTATCCGGAGTCCCTGGACCTGGAGGTCCTCGACGAGGGTCCCGGGATCCCCGAGTCGGAGTGGCACCGGGTCTTCGAGCGCTTCAACCGGGGCGCGCACGCCGGCGCCCCTCCCGGAGGCGACGGCGGCACCGGCCTCGGCCTCGCCATCGCCCGCTGGGCCGTCGATCTCCACGGCGGCCACATCGGGGTGGCCGAATCGGCTCGCGGCTGCCGGATCCAGGTCAGCCTTCCGGGCCTGCTCGAAGACTGAAGTTGACGTAAGGTTCGAAGTGGAAGCGAGTCACGGGCGCGCAGGTCACGCGCCGGACGGGCCGCAACCGCGTGTCGACGTGCCCAAGGGGTCTCCACGCGGGGCAGCGTCGTAGGCAAACCTCGCTAGTTTCCCGCCATTTACCGCCCCGAAACTCGCAATCCAGTGTGACTTACGCGACGGATGACCGGCCCGGCCTGCACCTGGCGTCGATGGAGGCGTAGCCTTTATTTCCGCTGTCCATCACCTTGTGAAGCGGAAGAGGGCGGTTGCCGCCGTGTCGCCACAGTCCCCCAGTAACTCGAGCACTTCGACCGACCAAGAAGCGCAGGGCAAGAACCCTGCTGCCGCGTTCGGTCCCAATGAGTGGCTCGTCGACGAGATCTATCAGCAGTACCTCCAGGACCCGAATTCGGTCGACCGTGCCTGGTGGGACTTCTTCGCCGACTACAAGCCAGGGGTAGGCGCGTCCGTCGCCGCCGCTCCGGCCAAGCCGGCGGGTGACGCGGCCGCGGGGGCCGCGCCCACCACGTCCCCCGCCCCGGCCCCGGCCGCGCCCGCCGCGCAGCCCGCGGCCGCGCCGCCCGCGCCCGCCGCGAAGGCCCCGGCCCCCGCCGCCAAGCCCGCCGCTGCGGCGAAGCCCGCGGCCGCGAAGCCCGCGGCCAAGGCCGCGCCCGCGACGGAGGCGCCCGCCGGTCCCGAGTACGTGACCCTGCGCGGCCCCTCGGCCGCCGTGGCGAAGAACATGAACGCCTCCCTGGAGGTGCCCACGGCCACGTCCGTGCGCGCGGTCCCGGTGAAGCTGCTGTTCGACAACCGCATCGTCATCAACAACCACCTCAAGCGCGCCCGCGGCGGGAAGATCTCCTTCACGCACCTCATCGGGTACGCGATGGTGCAGGCCATCAAGGCCATGCCGTCGATGAACTACTCCTTCGTGGAGAAGGACGGCAAGCCGACGCTGGTCAAGCCGGAGCACATCAACTTCGGCCTCGCCATCGACCTGGTGAAGCCCAACGGCGACCGCCAGCTGGTCGTCGCGGGCATCAAGAAGGCCGAAACCCTGAACTTCTTCGAGTTCTGGCAGGCCTACGAGGACATCGTCCGGCGCGCCCGCGACGGCAAGCTCGGCATGGACGACTTCACCGGCGTCACGGTCTCCCTGACCAACCCCGGCGGCCTCGGCACCGTCCACTCCGTGCCGCGCCTCATGCCCGGCCAGTCGGTCATCATGGGCGTCGGCTCCATGGACTACCCGGCCGAGTTCCAGGGCACCTCCCAGGACACCCTGAACAAGCTGGGCATCTCCAAGGTCATGACCCTGACCTCGACGTACGACCACCGGGTCATCCAGGGTGCCGCCTCCGGCGAGTTCCTGCGGATCGTCGCGAACCTCCTCCTCGGCGACGACGGCTTCTACGACGAGATCTTCGAAGCGCTGCGCATCCCCTACGAGCCGGTCCGCTGGCTCAAGGACATCGACGCCTCGCACGACGACGACGTCACGAAGGCCGCCCGGGTCTTCGAGCTGATCCACTCCTACCGCGTCCGCGGCCACGTCATGGCCGACACGGACCCGCTGGAGTACAAGCAGCGCAAGCACCCGGACCTGGACATCACCGAGCACGGCCTGACGCTCTGGGACCTGGAGCGCGAGTTCGCCGTCGGCGGCTTCGCCGGCAAGTCGATGATGAAGCTCCGCGACATCCTCGGCGTCCTGCGCGACTCGTACTGCCGCACCACGGGCATCGAGTTCATGCACATCCAGGACCCGAAGCAGCGCAAGTGGCTCCAGGACCGCATCGAGCGCCCGCACGCCAAGCCGGAGCGCGAGGAGCAACTGCGCATCCTGCGCCGGCTGAACGCGGCGGAGGCGTTCGAGACCTTCCTGCAGACGAAGTACGTCGGCCAGAAGCGCTTCTCCCTGGAGGGCGGCGAGTCCGTCATCCCGCTGCTCGACGCGGTCATCGACTCCGCGGCCGAGTCGCGCCTGGACGAGGTCGTCATCGGCATGGCCCACCGCGGCCGGCTGAACGTGCTCGCGAACATCGTCGGCAAGTCGTACGCGCAGATCTTCCGTGAGTTCGAGGGCAACCTCGACCCGAAGTCGATGCACGGCTCCGGTGACGTGAAGTACCACCTGGGCGCCGAGGGCACCTTCACGGGCCTGGACGGCGAGCAGATCAAGGTCTCCCTGGTCGCCAACCCCTCGCACCTGGAGGCGGTCGACCCGGTCCTGGAGGGCGTCGCCCGCGCCAAGCAGGACATCATCAACAAGGGGGGCACGGACTTCACCGTCCTGCCGGTCGCCCTCCACGGAGACGCGGCCTTCGCGGGCCAGGGCGTGGTCGCCGAGACGCTCAACATGTCGCAGCTGCGCGGCTACCGCACGGGCGGCACGGTCCACATCGTCATCAACAACCAGGTCGGCTTCACGGCCCCGCCGGAGTCCGCGCGCTCGTCGATGTACTCCACCGACGTGGCCCGCATGATCGAGGCGCCGATCTTCCACGTGAACGGCGACGACCCGGAGGCCGTGGTCCGCGTGGCCCGCCTGGCCTTCGAGTTCCGGCAGGCGTTCAACAAGGACGTGGTCATCGACCTGATCTGCTACCGCCGCCGCGGGCACAACGAGACCGACAACCCGTCGTTCACGAACCCGCAGATGTACAGCCTGATCGACAAGAAGCGCTCGGTGCGCAAGCTCTACACCGAGTCCCTGATCGGTCGCGGCGACATCACCCTGGAAGAGGCCGAGCAGGCGCTCCAGGACTTCCAGGGCCAGCTGGAGAAGGTCTTCACGGAGGTCCGCGAGGCCACCACGACCCCGGCTCCGGCCGAGGTCCCGACCCCGCAGACCGAGTTCCCCGTGGCCGTGGACACCGCGGTCTCCCAGGAGATCGTCAAGCGGATCGCCGAGTCCCAGGTCAACATCCCCGACCGGATCACCGTGCACCCGCGTCTGCTGCCGCAGCTGCAGCGCCGTGCGGCCATGGTCGAGGACGGCACGATCGACTGGGGCATGGGCGAGACCCTCGCCATCGGCTCCCTGCTGATGGAGGGCACCCCGGTCCGCCTCGCGGGCCAGGACTCCCGGCGCGGCACCTTCGGCCAGCGGCACGGCGTCCTCGTGGACCAGACGACGGGCGAGGACTACACCCCGCTGCTGTACCTCTCCGAGGACCAGGCCCGCTACAACGTCTACGACTCGCTCCTGTCCGAGTACGCGGCGATGGGCTTCGAGTACGGCTACTCGCTGGCCCGCCCCGAGTCGCTCGTCATGTGGGAAGCGCAGTTCGGCGACTTCGTGAACGGCGCGCAGACCGTGGTGGACGAGTTCATCTCGTCGGCCGAGCAGAAGTGGGCGCAGACGTCCGGCGTCACGCTCCTCCTGCCGCACGGCTACGAGGGCCAGGGCCCCGACCACTCGTCGGCCCGCCCGGAGCGCTTCCTCCAGCTCTGCGCCCAGAACAACATGACGGTCGCGATGCCGACGCTCCCGTCGAACTACTTCCACCTCCTGCGGTGGCAGGTGCACAACCCGCACCACAAGCCGCTGGTGGTCTTCACGCCGAAGTCGATGCTGCGCCTCAAGGCCGCGGCCTCGAAGACGGAGGAGTTCACGACGGGCGGCTTCCGCCCCGTCATCGGCGACACCACGGTGGACCCGGCCGCGGTCCGCAAGGTCGTGTTCTGCGCCGGCAAGTTCTACTACGACCTGGAAGCCGAGCGGCAGAAGCGCGGCGCGACGGACATCGCGATCATCCGCATCGAGCGCCTGTACCCGCTGCCGGGTGCCGAGCTCCAGGCGGAGATCGCCAAGCACCCGAACGCCGAGAAGTACCTGTGGGCCCAGGAGGAGCCGGCGAACCAGGGCGCGTGGCCGTTCATCGCCCTCAACCTGATCGACCACCTGGACCTGGCGGTCGGCGCCGACATCCCGCACGGCGAGCGCCTGCGCCGCATCTCGCGGCCGCACGGCTCCGCCCCGGCGGTCGGCTCCGCCAAGCGCCACCAGGCCGAGCAGGAGCAGCTGGTGCGCGAGGTGTTCGAGGCCTAGGCCCCGGCACGGTCGTACGGAAGGTGGGCCCGGCCCCGAGTTCTCGGACTCGGGGCCGGGCCCACCGGCGTCGCGGCCTACGATGAACGGGCACATCCCGTCTCGTCAGGAGCATGACTTTGTACTTCACCGACCGTGGCATCGAGGAGCTGGAGAAGCGGCGCGGCGAGGAGGAGGTCACCTTCGAGTGGCTGGCCGAGCAGCTCCGCACGTTCGTGGACCTCAACCCGGACTTCGAGGTGCCGGTGGAGCGCCTGGCGACGTGGCTGGCGCGCCTCGACGACGAGGACGAGGACGAGTAGTCACCCCGGCTCGGCAGCGCCCCGAAGGGGCGCGGGGCTGTGCCGATATGCGGCTCCGCCGCGCGAGCGCGACCGACCAGCGCCCCGAAGGGGCGCGGGGAACTGCGCGACGAGCCACGACGAACCGGCAGACGACCAACGGCCGGGCGCGCCGGTTCCGGCGAGGCGCCCCGGGCCGCCCGGCTCCGAAAACCGTTTGCCGCCCGCCCCGCGGGCGGCCTACCGTGCGGGGCATGTGTGGAATCGCACCCAGCGCCGCCTGCGCGGTGACAAGGCACCGCCGCCCGTAGCGGCGGTCGACCTCTCCCGCGCCCCCGGACGCCCTGCGTCCCCGTGGCCATCAGGAACGGAACGCTCCGCCGCTTCAGCGCGTCAGCGCCGAGCGGCACCTCGTGCTGCCCGGCTCACCTCGAAGCCGCGGAGTCCCAGTGCGCACGCACCGCACCACCACCCCCTCGTACCACCAGGGCCGTCATGAGCTCGGCCAGAACTTCCTCACCGACCGGGCCACGATCGACGCCTTCGTGGGCCTCGTGGCCCGTACCCGGGGGCCGATCGTCGAGATCGGCACGGGCGACGGCGCCCTCACGCTGCCCCTCCAGGAGCTCGGCCGGAGCCTGACGGGCATCGAGATCGACGCCCGTCGCGCCGCGCGCCTGGAGCGCCGCACGAACCGCTCGACGACGATCGTCACCGCCGACTTCCTGCGCTACGCGACGCCGACGACGCCGTACGTCCTGGTCGGGAACCTGCCCTTCCACGAGACGACGCCGATGCTCCGCCGCATCCTGCGCTCACCGGCCTGGACGGATGCCGTCCTGCTGGTCCAGTGGGAGGTCGCGCGCCGGCGCGCGGGCGTCGGCGGGGCCACGCTGATGACGGCCCAGTGGTGGCCCTGGTACGCCTTCACGCTCGCGCGGCGGGTCCCCGCCGGGGCGTTCCGGCCGCGCCCGAACGTGGACGGCGGCCTCCTGACGATCGCCCGCCGCGACCGCCCGCTCGTCGACCGCGCGGCCCTGAAGGCCTACCAGGACCTGGTGCACCGCGTCTTCACGGGCCGGGGCCGGGGCCTGCCCCGGATCATCGCCACCGCCTGCCCGGAGCTGCCCGGGCGCGGTGTGAAGGAGTGGCTGGAGCGCCACGGCATCGGCCCGGCGCGGCTGCCCAAGGACCTCACCGCGCGGCAGTGGGCGGAGCTGTACGCCCTAGCGGCGGGCGGGCACCGCCGTTAGCGCCGGCGCGAGCTCGCGCCACTCGCGCAGGGGGAACGCCCCGTCGGCCGTCAGGACCTGGACGCAGACGTGGTCCGCCCCGGCGTCCAGGTGTTCCCGTACGCGCGCGTGGAGCACGTCGGCATCCCCGTAGGCGACGATCGCATCGACGAGCCTGCGGCTCGGGCCGCCCGGCGGCAGGTCGTCGTCGCCGAACCCGAGCCGCCGCAGGCTCGCCACCTGATGCGGCACGCGCGCGTACCGGGCGACGTGCTCCTCGGCCACGGCCCGCGCCCGCGCCCGGTCCGCGTCGAGGACGACCGCCTGCTCCACGGCGAGGAAGGCGTCCGGCCCGAGGGCCGCGCGGGCGCGCGCGGTGTGCTCCACGGGCACGAAGTACGTGTGCGCTCCGCCGGTGCGCTCCGCCGCGAGCCCGAGCATCTTCGGGCCCAGCGCGGCGAGGAGCCGACGGGGAGCGGGGTCCGGCACCGGCCCGTGCGCGGGCGCCGCGTCCATGGCGTCCAGATAGGCCCCCATGGTCGTCACCGCCCTCCCGCGCGCGGGGACGCGATAGCCCTCCACTTCGATGACGGTGCCGTCGACCCGGTGGCCGCCGAGCCCGAGGACGTACCGTCCGGGGAAGGCCTCCCCGAGCGTGCGCTCGGCGTTGGCCATGGCGAGCGGCTCGCGGTAGGCGATGTTGGCGATCCCGGAGGCGACCGGGAGCTGCCGCGTGGCGGAGAGCAGCAGCCAGGCCTGCCCCACCGTGTCGCGGCCGAACGCCTCCCCGTACCAGAGGGCCCCGTACCCCAGTTCCTCGATCTCGGCGGCCGCCTCGCGCACCCGTCCGGCGGGCTGCCCTTCGAAGGCGAAGGTCCAGACACCGACCCGCCCGAGCCCGTCCGTTCCTCGGAGTCCTCGCACGCCGACACCTCCCACTCTTACCGGAGAGCTTCTCCGGATAGCTGTGGAGGTACGATACGGAGAAGTTCTCCGGACAGCTACCCCCACCCCTGGAACCAGAGATGACCGAGCCCCCAGGACGGGCACCGGCCGCGCGGGCCGTCACCCCGGCCCACGGCCGGGCCCCGCGCGCGGACGCCGTCCGCAATCGCGCGCGCATCGTCGCCGCCGCGCGGGAGGCCTTCGCGGAAGCGGGAGCCGAGGCGTCCCTCAACGACATCGCGCGCCGCGCGGGCGTCGGACCCGGCACGCTGTACCGCAACTTCTCCGGACGGCCCGAACTGCTGGCGGCCGTCCTGAAGGACCGCATCGACACCCTGTGCGGCCACGCGGACTACCTCCTGGCGACGAAGTCCGCCCACGACGCCCTCATGGAGTGGCTGCACGCGTTCCTCGACCACGCGCGCGAGCACCACGGCCTCGGCGGCGCCCTGCTGATCGAGCAGCTGGAGGAGTCGGGCGCCCTGGGCATCGACTGTCACCAGCGCGTCCACGACGCCGTGGCGGCCCTCCTCACCCGCGCTCAGCGAGCGGGCGCCGCACGCCCCGACCTGAGCCCCTCCGACCTGCTCCACCTGGTCGTCGGCATCGCGCTGTCGACGGCACGCACGGACGAGCGGACACCCGAGGACCCGCAGCGCCCGGACCGGCTGCTCGGCCTGGTCCTCGACGCGGTACGGACGCGCTGACGGGCGGCACGGCCCGCTGAAGGCGCGCGCACCTCGGGACGGGCGCCGCTAGTCCCGCTCGCGCGCCCGGTCGTAGGCGAACCCCAGCACCCCGTGCACCACGAGGACGAGGCCCGCCACCGCCCAGCCGCCACCGCCGCGCCGCCGCAGGGACCAGGCGAGGAGCGGAACGCCCGCCGCGAGCTGGGCACCCGCGAGGGCCCGCGCCCGCGGCCCGCGCAGCCAGGGGCCCAGCGGGCCGCTCTCCACCGCGTCGAGCTCGGCGCGCACCGCGTCACGCCAGCCCGACCACTCGACGTGCCGTACGCCGTCCAGGACGCGGGCCACTTCCCGCAGCCGGTCGGCGGACTCGCCCGGGCTCAGGCCGGGCGGCAGATCGACCCCCACGCGCGTGAGGACCGCGATGAGGCCGCGCAGCCGGGCGCGTGCGTCGGCCTCCGAGTCGGGGCGGGTCAGCGCGTCCAGGGCCTGCATGTCGAGCACCGGATCGAGGCCGAGCCGGGCGGCGAACGTCCGCATCGCCTCGTCCTCACCGACCGGCGTGCCGTTCGCCAGCCACACATAGCCGACCGTCCGCCGGAAGCCCGCCGCGAGCGTGCAGCCGGAACGGTCGGCGTCCCACCACAGCGCGAGAACCGGCCACGGCGAGCCGACGGCGAGCGCGGTCGCCCACCCGGCGAGCACACTGTCGACCGGCTCGCCGCCCTCCAGCCACGGCTTGCCCTCGGGCACGAGCACGCTCCACTCCGGGCCCGCGGGCGCGAGCAGCATCCGCTCGCGCAGCAGTTGGGCGACCGTCTCCACGGAGTCCGGCCGGGCCCGGCAGAGCAGCAGCGCACCGGGAGAGGAGGCGGCGTCGGCGGAGTCCGTCGCGCGGGTGGGGGTCGACTCGGAGGACATGGCCCCACGCTAGGACAAACCATGGCGTTTGGCGCTCGGGCCTGCGGCGTCCGATACCGCCGAGGCGGCGGACGGTGCCAGCGAAGAATGCCCTCCGGTTTCTGCCGGAGGAGGACACCTCTTGACTTTCCGTATCCGCGATATATCGTGTCTAGCCAAGGATGCGATATGGCGCGTTGCGTCCGAGCCGCCCCAGGAGGTCAGTCACCATGCCGAAGTGGTCCGTCGATGAGCCCAGGAAGCTGACGTTCGACGCGCCGGTGAGGCGCCTGCGCGTCCGCGTCGTGAACGGCACGGTGAACGTGGTGGGCACGAGCGACGACACCGGAAGGCTCGAGGTGTCCGAGATCTCGGGCCCCCCGCTCGCCGTGACGCACTCCGAGGGCACGCTGTCCGTCGTGTACGAGGACCTGCCCTGGAAGGGCCTCCTGGGCTGGCTCACCCCCAAGGGCGCGCGCCGCAGCGCGGTGGTGTCGCTGGCCGTCCCGGCCGGGACCCAGGTCGAGGTGGGCGTGGTCGGCGCGGGCGCGGTGGTCACGGGGATCGAGGGCCGGGCGGAGGTGCGGAGCGTCTCGGGCGACTCCACCCTGGTCGGCCTGACCGGGCCGGTCCGGGCCGAGACGGTCTCGGGCGCCGTCGAGGCCCAGGGCATCACCGGGGAGCTGCGGTTCAACTCGGTCTCGGGCGACCTGACGGTCGTCGACGGAGCAGGGTCCTCCGTTCGGGCCGAATCGGTGAGCGGCTCGATGATCCTGGATCTGGACCCGGTCGGCGGTCCGGCCGACGTCGGGCTCAGCAGCGTCTCGGGCGAGATCGCCATCCGGCTGCCCCACCCCGGGCACGCGGATGTGGAGGCGGACACCACGAGCGGCTCGGTCTCCAGTGACTTCGAGGACCTCCGGATCACCGGCCACTGGGGTGCGAAGAAGATCACCGGCAGGCTCGGCTCCGGCCGCGGCCAGCTCAGGGCGACGACGGTCTCCGGCTCGATCGCGCTTCTGCGCAGGCCGGCGGTAGAGGAAGATCGGTACGAGACCGACGAGCCCCCGCGGAATGCCGCCCCGACGGACGCCCCGCCCTCGGCTCCCCCGGCCGACGCCGGGTCCGAGACCCCGACCGGCACCCCGGAGGCGGACACCGCCGCCGACGCCCCGACCGACAAGAAGGTGCTCTGAGATGCCCCCCGTGTTCGCCCACGGCCGTCTGCGCCTGTATCTGCTCAAGCTCCTGGACGAGGCCCCGCGCCACGGCTATGAGGTGATCCGCCTCCTCGAAGAGCGCTTCCAGGGGCTGTACGCGCCATCGGCGGGCACCGTCTACCCCCGCCTGGCCAAGCTGGAGGCGGAGGGCCTGGTCACCCACACCACGGAGGGCGGCAGGAAGGTCTACTCGATCACGGACGCGGGCCGCGCCGAGCTCGCCAGCCGCAGCGGTGAGCTGGCCGATCTGGAGCTGGAGATCCGCGAGTCGGTCGCCGAGCTGGCCGCCGAGATCCGCGACGGCGTGCAGGGCGCGGCGGGCGAGCTGCGGCGCGAGATGCGGGCGGCGGCCCAGCAGGCCCGGACGGCGGGCAGGACCGGCGCGGGCCACTCGGGCCTCGGCGACCTCTTCGACGGCGCGTGGACGGACAGCGAGGGCTGGCGTCAGGCGAAGGAGGAGGTCCGCCGCGCCCGGCAGGAGTGGAAGGAGCAGGCGCGGCGCGCGAAGGACGAGAGCCGCCGGGCCCGCGAGGAGGCCCAGCGGGCCCGCCGCCAGGCCAAGGACGCGCGGGAGCAGGCCCACGAGGAGGCGCGGGAGGAGTGGCAGCGCATGGCCCAGCGGGTGCAGGACCACGTGCAGGAGCACTTCGCGCGTGGCGACTGGCCCACCGGGGTGCGCGAAGGGCTCGCCGAGCTGGCCAAGGAGGTCGGTGAATTCGGCAGGGAGTTCGGCAAGGACTTCGTGGACTTCGGCTTCGGCGACCCGGAGGGCAAGCGCGCCAAGGCCCCCCGGCACGACGAGGGACCGGGCCAGGACACGGCGTCCGACACGGGCAGGACCTCTGACACGAGCAAGACCTCCGAGCCGGGCAAGGCCTTCGGCACGGGCAAGACGTCAGGGCAAGAAGGGGCACCCGAGCAGGCCGGGGCCGCCGAGCACGCCAAGGCGTCCGCGCCGGGCCCCGTGTTCACGCCGCCGCAAGCCCAGGTGCCGGTGGAGTATCTGCCGGACTGGGCCCAGGAGGAGGCGACGGGGGCGGACCCCGCGCGCGACCTGGAGCGGCTCCTCGACCGCTTCCGCGACGACGTCCGTGACGCGGCCCGCGACCACGGGGTCTCCCCGGACCAGCTCCGCGAGGCCCGCCGCCACCTCTCGGAAGCGGCGGCCCACGTCACGGCAATACTGCGCATCCCCAAGCCCTGACGGGCGACGGCGGGCCCGGCTCCCGGGAGCGCTCGGGGCACCGGGCCCGCCGAGACCATGCCCGGACCACACCACCAGACCGCGCCCACGCCCGCGCCCGGGACCACGCCACCAGCCCACGCCACCGAGGCCCACACCCGGGACCACAGCACCAGACCACGCGCGACCCGGCCCACCCCACGGAGCCACACCACCGGCCCGCGCCACCCGACCCACCCCACGGAGCCGCCCTTCACGACCCCGGCCCCTGGTCACGCCGCCGCGCCACACCTCCAGACCACGCCGCCGCGCCACACCTCAGGACCGCACCCGGCAGCCCGCCCCTACGTCAGCACCCGGTCCAACGCCTCACGCGTCACGCCCCGGGCGCCGAGGACCTCCGCCACGATGCCGGGGCGGGTCGTCAGGGCGAGCAGGATGTGCTCGTCGCCGATGGCGCGCGCCCGGTTCGCGGTGGCGATCCGCAGGGCCCGCGCCAGCGTGTCCTTGGCGTCCCGGGTGAAGCCGCGATGGCCGAACCGGGAGCCGATCCCCTTGCGCCCCCGCCCCGCCCCGACGCTCGCCAGGACACCCGCGCCATGGGTCTCCTCGACCCGGGCGACGATCTCCTCGACGTCGATGCCGAGCCCGGCGAGCGCCTCGGTGTCCGCCTGGGTGAGACCACCCCGGCGGCGGGCGTCGGCCAGCGCCTCGGCGATCTCCTCGCGCCGCCGGTCGGCCCCCAGCGCCGCCAGGGCGAAGGAGGCGCGGCTTCCCCGCCGGTCGAGCAGGGCCAACAGCAGATGGCCGTCGTCGATGGAATCGGCATCCGCCTGCTCGGCGTGCTCGACCGCGCCGGTGACCACGGCCCGAGCACTTCTCGTGAATCGCTCGAACATCACTGCCTCCCGTACTTCTTGTGCACGGCCTGCCTGCTCACGCCGAGTTCGGCGGCGATCTCCTGCCACGACCAGCCCTGCTGGCGGGCGCTGCGCACCTGGACTGCTTCGAGTTGCTCCGCGAGACGGCGCAGCGCGGTGACAGCACGCAGCCCGACCCGGGGATCGCGGTCGCCCGCGCGCTCGGCGAGATCCGTTGCTTCAGTCATGGGTGTCAACGTAGGTTGACGCCCCCCTCTTGTCAACCATGCTTGACGAGAGGGGGGATGGGGAGGCTCCGGGACGCTCAGACCGTCAGCACGATCTTGCCGAACTGGTCACCCGCCTCCAGGCGCGCGAAGCCCTCCCGGGCGCGGTCCAGCGGCAGGATCTCGTCGATGACGGGCCGCACGCCGGTGTTCGCGCAGAACGCGAGCAGGTCTTCGAGTTCGTCCTTCGTGCCCATCGTGGAGCCGACGATGCGCAGCTCCAGGAAGAAGACCCGGGTCAGCTCGGCATGCGAGGGGCGGTCGCCGCTGGTGGCGCCGGAGATCACCAGAGTGCCGCCGGGACGGAGCGACTTGATCGAGTGCGACCAGGTGGCGGCGCCGACCGTCTCGATCACCGCGTCGACCCGCTGCGGCAGCCGCGCGCCCGCGGGCAGCGCCTCCACCGCGCCCAGCTCCACAGCCCGCTTGCGCTTGGCCTCGTCGCGGCTGGTGGCGAAGACCTTGAGGCCGGCGGCTCGGCCGAGCACGATCGCGGCGGTCGCGACGCCGCCGCCCGCGCCTTGGACGAGGACCGAGTCGCCGGGACGTACGCTCGCGTTGGTGAACAGCATGCGGTAGGCGGTGAGCCAGGCCGTGGGCAGGCAGGCGGCCTCGGCGAAGGAGAGCCCCGCGGGCTTGGGCAGGACGTTCCAGGTGGGCACGGAGACCTGCTCGGCGAAGGTGCCCTGGTACTTCTCGGTGAGGATGGTGCGGCGCTCGTGCGGGCCGACGCCGTGGCCCGACTGGCCGATGACGGAGTGCAGGACGACGTCGTTGCCGTCCTCGTCGGTCCCGGCCGCGTCGCAGCCGAGGATCATCGGGAGCTTGTCCTGATCGAGGCCGACCCCGCGCAGGGACCACAGGTCGTGGTGGTTGAGGGAGGCGGCCTTGACGTTCACGGTGGACCAGCCGGGGCGGGGCTCGGGGGCGGGTCGGTCACCCAGCTCAAGGCCGTTGAGGGGGTGCGTGGAGTCGATGCGGGCGGCGTAGGCAGCGAACATGGCGCCGACCGTAGTCCCGCCCCCGGACCTTGGGAACGGCCCACGGGTGTGACCCACACCGCGCCCGCACAGCCCGCCCCCGACTCCGGGCTCCCAGACCACGCCCCGCCCCTCGGAGCTCGCGCCTCGCCCCCAGACCCCGCGCCGCACCCCAGGCCCCATGCCACGCCCCGGCCATCCTGACCCCACGGCCTCGCCTCCACACCCCGGCCCCGCGACAGCCGCCCCCGCGCAGGGGCCCCCGCCCGCAGGCCGAAGCCGGGAACTCGCAGCCCGAAACCCAGAACCCGAAGCCCGAATCACGCAGACAGAGCCCAGAAACCCGAACCCCGCGAACCCCAGCCGGAAAACGCGAGGCCCCACCCCGCCGAGCGAGGTGGGGCCACAGGGCGTCAGCGCCGGGCGACCCCTTCGGCCCGGGCCGCCGCGGCGACCGCCGCGGTCACCGCGGGCGCCACCCGCTCGTCGAACGGGGACGGGATCACATAAGCGGCGGAGAGCTCGTCCCCGACCACGTCGGCGAGCGCGTCGGCGGCCGCGATCTTCATGCCCTCGGTGATCCGGGAGGCCCGCACCTGGAGCGCGCCCGCGAAGATGCCGGGGAAGGCGAGGACGTTGTTGATCTGGTTCGGGTAGTCCGAACGGCCCGTCGCCACCACGGCGGCGTACTTGTGGGCGATGTCCGGGTGCACCTCGGGGTTCGGGTTGGCCATGGCGAACACGAACGAGTCCGGCGCCATCGAGGCCACCGCGGCCTCGGGGACCGTACCGCCGGACACGCCGATGAACACGTCCGCACCGGCGAGCGCGCTCTCCAGGGAGCCGCTCAGGCCCGCCTTGTTCGTCAGCTCCGCGAGCTCCCGCTTGACCGGGGTGAGGTCGTCCCGGTCCCGGCTGACGATGCCCTTGCGGTCCGCGACCGCGACGTCGCCGAGCCCGGCTTCGAGGAGGAACTTGGCGATGGCGACACCCGCCGCGCCCGCGCCCGAGATCACGGCGCGCAGGTCGCCGAGCGTCCGGTCGGTGAGCCGCGCCGCGTTGCGCAGCGCGGCGAGGGTGACGACCGCCGTGCCGTGCTGGTCGTCGTGGAAGACCGGGATGTCGAGCCGCTCCTGGAGGCGCCGCTCGATCTCGAAGCAGCGCGGCGCGGAGATGTCCTCCAGGTTCACCCCGCCGAAAGAGGGGGCGAGCCGCACCACGGTCTCGATGATCTCGTCCGTGTCGGTGGTGCCGAGGGCGATCGGCACGGCGTCGACGCCGCCGAACTGCTTGAAGAGGATGGCCTTGCCCTCCATCACCGGAAGGGAGGCCTCCGCCCCGATGTCCCCGAGGCCGAGCACGGCCGTGCCGTCGGTGACGACGGCGACGACGTTCGACTTCCAGGTGTAGTCGTGGACGAGCTCCGGCTGTTCCGCGATGGCGCTGCACACCTTCGCCACGCCGGGCGTGTACGCGAGGGACAGGTCGTCCTTGTTCCGCACCGGAACGGCTGCCTGCACGGCCATCTTGCCGCCGCGATGCAGGGCGAAGGCCGGATCGAAGGGCTCGTCGGCGCCTTCGTGACCGGTACTCGTACCGCTGTCGCTGCGAGGATTGACGATCTCCGCTGCCACTGTGTCTGACCCCTTAAGTGTTCATGGTTGAGGGTGGACCACTTCCTGGTGGAGAAGTGGGGCGGGAACCGCGTCCGCGCTGAGGCCCCGGGCCTCGCGGCCCGCGACCCTCCGCCTGTCGGCGAAGCGGTACGGGAGGTACGTAACGGACGCGCGGGCGCGCCGCACACGCGCCCTGGCCCCGGATGAGGGGTGTAACCGTCTTTTCTACCGGATGCCTCCCGCCGCCGACGAGCCATATCTGTCGCAGGCCCATGTGAACGGCGGGTTTCCGGCCCGGGACGGGCGCGCGGAGGCCGGGGATTCATCCCTGAATGACACAAAGGTCCGTTCGGCGGGTCCACATAGCGAGATTGGGTGGTTATCGCGAGGTTTTCGCCGCTTCGCCCCACCACGTCAATGACCAAGACATAGCGGCCCGTTGTGGTCGCCGGATCACCCGTTATCCGATTTTGACATCTCCGGCCCCCAGAATCGGACGGTCCGAATGGCAAGATGCACCATCACACGAGGTCGCGACGCCCGAAGGTGTGTGCACGACCCCATGTCAGACCCATGGCTACTCCCCATCCGCCGGAGGACCCCTATGACCGCAAGCACCACTTGTCGCACGACCGCCGCGAAGTCCGCGAAGTCCCGGATCGTCGCTGTCGGCGCGATCGCGGTCGCCGGCTCGCTGCTCCTGACCGGATGCGGCGACCAGCGGGACAACAAGAAGGGCGACGGCGGCAAGAAGGTCGTCGACGCGCCGCTGTCCGACATGCTCCCCGCGAGCATCCGCAACAAGGGCGTCATCAAGGTCGGCTCCGACATCGCCTACCCGCCGGTCGAGTTCAAGGACAAGAACGGCGACACGGTCGGCATCGACCCCGACATCGCCGAGGCCATGGGCAAGCAGCTCGGCGTGGAGTTCCAGTTCGACAACGGCACCTTCGACACGCTCCTGGGCGGTCTGCGCTCCAAGCGGTACGACATCGCGATGTCGGCGATGACGGACACCAAGAACCGCCAGGAGGGCGTCGACGAGGAGACCGGCAAGAAGGTCGGCAAGGGCGTCGACTTCGTCGACTACTTCATCGCGGGCGTCTCGATCTACACCAAGAAGGGCGAGGACCAGGGCATCAAGACCTGGTCCGACCTCTGCGGCAAGAAGATCGTGGTCCAGCGCGGCACCGTCTCGCACGACATGGCCAAGGCCGAGTCGAAGAAGTGCAAGGGCGGCAAGAAGATCTCCATCGAGTCCTTCGACAACGACCAGCAGGCCCAGACCCGGCTGCGCTCGGGCGGCGCGGACGCGGGCTCCTCGGACTTCCCGGTCGCGGCGTACGCGGTGAAGACGTCCGGCGGCGGCAAGGACTTCCAGCTCGTGGGCGAGCAGGTGGAAGCGGCCCCGTACGGCATCGCGGTCTCCAAGGACAACACCAAGCTGCGCGACGCGATCAAGGCCGCGCTCGGCGCGATCATCGCGAACGGCCAGTACGAGAAGATCATCAAGGAGTGGGGCGTCGAGGCCGGCGCGGTCAAGGAAGCCAAGGTCAACGGCGGCAAGTGAGCGGCGCCTGACCGCCCGCCGCGGCCCACCGACGGCCGCGGCCCACCGACGGCCGCGGCCCACCGACGGCCGCGGCCCCGCGGCAGGTCCCGCCGGGCCCAGCGACCACCGGTCGCCGGGCCCGGGCCACCGCAAGACCGACGGAAGCCACCGGAAGGCCGCTGAGCGGGCCCGAGGCCACCGGCACGCCGACGGCGGAACACCGGCCTTCGGCAGTCGCGCGGCCGCCGAGGGCCCGCGCCGGGCCGAAGCCGCGGCAGGCCCGCGGCCACCGAAGGCCGAAGGGCGGAAGCCACCGAAGGGCGGAACCCGCCGAAGGCCCGCGGCAGGCGCGCACCCTGCCGCACCCCTCGTCACACCTCGTCGCTGAAAGGCACCACCCGTGACAACGGACATCACCAAGTCGGGCTCGCCCGGCCCCAAGGACGAGCCGCCACGCTCCGCACCGGAGGCCATCAAGGCCGTCCCGGTGCGGCACTACGGCCGCTACGTAGCCGGCGTGCTCGCCCTCGGCGTACTCGGCGCGATCATCTACGCCTTCTCCCAGGGCGACATCAACTGGGACGCCATCCCCGACAACTTCTTCGACGAGCGCATCCTCAAGGGTGTCCGCGAGACGCTGATCCTCACGGTCCTCTCGATGCTCATCGGCGTCGTGGGCGGTGTGCTCCTGTCGGTGATGCGCCTGTCGAAGAACCCGGTGACCTCGTCGATCGCGTGGTTCTACATCTGGTTCTTCCGGGGCACGCCGGTCCTGGTCCAGCTCTTCGTCTGGTTCAACCTGGGCTTCGTCTTCGAGTACATCAACCTCGGGCCGATCTACCAGGACGAGTGGTCGGACTTCATGACGCCGTTCCTGACGGCGCTGCTGGGCCTCGGTCTGAACGAGGCCGCGTACATGGCGGAGATCTGCCGCGCCGGTCTGCTCTCGGTCGACGAGGGCCAGACGGAGGCCTCGCAGGCGCTCGGCATGAGCCACGGCAAGACGCTGCGGCGCATCATCATCCCGCAGGCGATGCGCGTGATCGTGCCGCCGACGGGCAACGAGGTCATCAACATGCTGAAGACGACCTCCCTCGTGGCGGCCGTCCAGTACTACGAGCTCCTGCGCTACGCCCAGGACATCGGCACCTCGTCGGGCGCCACCGTCGAGGCCCTGCTGCTCGCCGCCACCTGGTACCTGATCATGACGTCGGTCCTCAGCGTCGGCCAGTTCTACCTGGAGCGGTACTACGCGCGCGGCTCCTCGCGCAGCCTGCCGGACACGCCTTTGCAGAAGATCAAGGCCAATATGTTGTCGCTGGGCAACCGCTCGGGAGTGCGCTGATGACCGCCATGGTGAAGGCCGAGAACGTCCACAAGTCGTTCGGCCACGTAGAGGTTCTCAAGGGCATCGACCTGGAGGTCAAGTCCGGCGAGGTGTTCTGCCTCATCGGCCCCTCCGGCTCCGGCAAGTCGACGTTCCTGCGCTGCATCAACCACCTGGAGAAGGTCAACGCCGGCCGTCTCTACGTCGACGGGGAGCTGGTCGGCTACCGGCAGAAGGGCGACAAGCTGTACGAGCTCAAGGACAGCGAAGTCGCCATGAAGCGCCGGGACATCGGCATGGTCTTCCAGCGCTTCAACCTCTTCCCGCACATGACGGCCCTGGAGAACGTCATGGAGGCGCCGGTCCAGGTCAAGGGCCAGTCCAAGGCGGCGGCGCGGGAGCGCGCGGGGCAGCTCCTGGAGCGGGTCGGGCTCGCCGACAAGGCGAAGAACTACCCCTCGCAGCTGTCCGGCGGCCAGCAGCAGCGCGTGGCCATCGCCCGCGCCCTGGCGATGGATCCGAAGCTGATGCTGTTCGACGAGCCGACGTCGGCGCTCGACCCGGAGCTCGTCGGTGACGTGCTCGACGTGATGCGCGACCTCGCCGAGTCCGGCATGACGATGGTCGTCGTCACGCACGAGATGGGCTTCGCACGCGAGGTCGGCGACAGCCTCGTCTTCATGGACGGCGGCGTGGTGGTCGAGTCCGGGAACCCGAGGGACGTCCTGACGGACCCGCAGCACGAGCGGACGAAGTCGTTCCTGTCGAAGGTGCTGTAGTCCTCGCGGCGCGGAAGGGGCGGTCCGGATCCTTCGGGATCCGGACCGCCCCTTCCTGCCGGGCGCGCCGAAGTCCCTACTTCAGGCCTAGGACCATGGCGTCCGACGGCGACGACCACACCGTGCGGGCCTCCGCGAAGCCCGCCTCGCGCAGGGTGCGGGCGTGCCACTCGGCGGGCGGGGTGTCGCCGTCCGCGTGCTCGCCGTAGATCTCGAAACGCTTGGCCGTGGGCCCCGCGAGCACCGGGTCCTGCGCGGCGATCGCCCACCAGTCCGCCCAGTCGAGGGCGCCCGCGGCCCGGGCCTCGGCCTGGCGGGCGTGGCGCTGCTCGCGGTCGGCGGCGTTGAGGCGCGGCGTCGTCGGGTCGGGCATGTGGTCGGCGTTGAGGAAGACGCCGCCGTCACGGACGAGCCCGCCGAGCCGGTGGTACAGCGCGGCCAGCGGCTCGCTGTACAGCCAGTGCAGGGCGGTGGCGGTGAGCACGGCGTCGTAGGAGTCGTGCGGCAGCTGCGCGGCCCAGTCCGGGTCCTTCAGGTCCGCGGTCACGAAGGTGACCCGGTCGTCACCCGCGAAGGTGCCCTCGGCGATGGCGAGCAGGGCCGGGTCGAGGTCGACGCCGACGCTGGTGGCCCCGGGGAACCTGGCCAGGAGCCGGGCCGTGATGGTGCCCGTGCCGCACGCGAGGTCCAGGACGCGGGGCTCGCGGCCGACCAGGGCCTCGACCATGTCGAGCATGACGCGGAACCGCTCCTCGCGGTCCGGCATGTACCACTCCTGCTGCCGGTCCCAGCTGTCCTGCCAGGCACGCCAGTCGGTTCCGAATCCCGTACCGCTAGCCGTTTCCGTCACCGGAAGCCCTCCGTCCCGTACTACCCTCGATTAACCTCGACAGGTAACACCCGCGATAGAACATCGACTGTTACCACGCCCGCAGACGAAGATAGCCCGCCCCGGTAAGGACTACAAGTGGAACTGGCCTATTACTCGGACTACGCCGTACGTCTGGTCAACACCGAGGAGCCGGCGCGCAACAAGGACACGCTGACGTCGGTCGAGGCGGTCCGTGAGCTGTTCGGGGCCAACCAGCAGGCGGCCCGGCGCGCCACGGACTCGGACGTGACGCGCTTCCGCTCGGTGCGGGCCCGGCTCAGGTCGGTCTTCGAGGCGGCGGACGGCGGCGACGAGACCCTCGCCGTGGACCTGCTGAACTCCCTGCTCCTGGAGTTCCCGGTGAGCCCGCAGATCTCCGGCCACGACTACCGCGACGACGACGGCCGTCCGCTGTGGCACATGCACCTGGCCGACCACCCGTCGAACGTCACCGCCGGGTACGCGGCGATCGCGGCCATGGGCCTCGCCTTCCACCTCACCGAACACGGCGTGGACCGGCTCGGCCTGTGCGAGGCGGCGCCGTGCCGCAACGCCTATCTGGACACCTCGACCAACCGCTCCCGGCGCTACTGCTCCGACCGCTGCGCGACCCGCGCGAACGTGGCGGCCTACCGCGCGCGCAAGCGCCTGGAGAGCGAGCGGTCGGCGAGCACGGGACGCACGGCGGAGAAGGTCCAGGAGACCAGCGCCGTCAGGGAGAGCTGACGCCGCCCCAGCGCCTCACGCTCCTCGCGGAACCTGCCGAGCGGCCGGAAGCGCCCCCGCACCCGGGCGAGCACCAGGTCCTCCGGCACCACTCCGTAGACGTTGCTGTCGCCGCCCGTGTTGTACGGGTTGTCGCCGAGCACCCACCAGCCGCCGTCCCGCCGCTCGACCGCGCGCTTGACCACCAACAGGTCCTGCTGCAGCGGATGCCGCAGGATCACCACGTCGCCGGGCCGCACCCGCGCGCCGTGCTGCACCAGCATCCAGTCCCCCGGATTCAGCGTGGGCACCATCGACGGTCCGTCGACCTCGATCAACTGGAACGGCACGCGTGTCTCCCGCCCGTCTGCCGTCATTTCCGGCATCAGACAACCTCCCGGTCCCATCCTCCACCAGTTCCAGTGTGACCCTGGACTTTTGACCTAAGCCCATGGGGGCACTCGCGAAAACGCGTCTCTCACGGAGTAATGTCCCACCTGAGAAGACGATCACGAGGAAGGACAGCTGAATGCTTTCCCGCCTGTTTGCCCCCAAGGTCAAGGCCAGCGCCCACTGTGACCTGCCTTGCGGCGTGTACGACCCCGCCCAGGCCCGCATCGAGGCGGAGTCGGTCAAGGCCGTCCAGGAGAAGATGGCCGCGAACGACGACCCGCACTTCCAGGCCCGCGCCACGGTCATCAAGGAGCAGCGCGCCGAGCTCGCCAAGCACCACGTCTCGGTGCTGTGGAGCGACTACTTCAAGCCGCCGCACTTCGAGAAGTACCCGCAGCTGCACGTGCTGGTCAACGACACCCTGAAGGCCCTGTCGGCCGCCAAGGCGTCGACGGACCCGAAGACCGGCGAGAAGGCCCTTGAGCTCATCGCCGAGATCGACCGCATCTTCTGGGAGACCAAGAAGGCCTGATCTCAGGGCGGTTCACACGGTGGAGGGGCCCGGCAGGAGCGATCCGGCCGGGCCCCTTCTCCATGCCGCGGCCCGGCTGCCCGGCCCCTCGGCGACCCGCTCGGTGGCCCGCTCGGTGACCCGGTCCGCCGCCCGGTCCGCCGCCGCGGAAATCGGTTGCTCCCCCGCCGCGCCCCCTGCTGCACTGGTCGTGGCCCACCCGTACCTCCCCGACCAGGAGACTCCAGATGCGCCAGACGTCCATGTCCCGCCGGAAAGGAATCGCCCCCCATCACGAGGACATGACGCCCTGTGCCGTCGCACACCCCTTCACCCCTTCTGAACTTGGGAATCCTGGCGCACGTAGACGCCGGTAAGACCAGCCTGACCGAGCGGCTCCTGCACGCCGCCGGTGTCGTCGACGAGCTCGGCAGCGTCGACGACGGCAGCACGCTCACCGACTCGCTGGCCCTGGAGCGGCGGCGCGGGATCACCATCAAGTCCGCCGTCGTGTCGTTCGCGCTCGACGACGTCACGGTCAACCTCATCGACACGCCCGGCCACCCCGACTTCATCGCCGAGGTGGAGCGCGTCCTGAGCGTGCTCGACGGCGCGGTGCTCGTGGTGTCGGCCGTCGAGGGCGTCCAGCCGCAGACCCGCGTGCTGATGCGCACGCTGCGGCGGCTCGCCCTGCCCACGCTCGTCTTCGTCAACAAGGTCGACCGCCGGGGCGCCGACATCGAGCGCGTACTCACCGAGATCGGCCGGAAACTGACCCCGGCCGCCGTCGCCCTGGGCACGGTCCGCTCCCCCGGTACGCGGGGCGCGCGCGCCGTCCGCCACGCGCCCGAGGACGCCCGCTTCCGCGCCCTCCTCGCCGAGTCGCTCGCCGAGCGGGACGACGCGCTGCTTGCCGCGTACGTCGCGGACGACCACGCCGCCCTCACGTACGCGCGGCTGCGCGCGGCCCTGGCGGAGCAGACGCGGCGGGCCGAGGCGCACCCGGTGCTCTTCGGCTCGGCCATCACGGGCACCGGCCTCGACGCGCTGACCGACGCCGTCAAGGATCTGCTGCCCCGGGCCACCGGCAGCCCCGACGGGCCGCTCGCGGGCACCGTCTTCAAGGTCGAGCGCGGCACCGCGGGCGAGAAGGTGGCGTACGCGCGCCTGTACTCCGGCACGCTGCGCGTGCGCGACCGGGTGCCCTTCGGGGGCCGCGCGGAGCCCGGCAAGGTCACCGCGGTCGGCGTCTTCGAGCAGGGCGCGGCCGTGCGCCGCGAGGCCGCCGTCGCCGGGCAGATCGCCCGGGTGTGGGGGCTCGGCGACGTACGGATCGGGGACGTGCTCGGCGAGGTCCGCGCCGTACCGGAACGGCACGCGCCGCGGCGGCACTTCGCGCCGCCCACCCTGGAGACCGTCGTCGAGCCGCGCCGGCCGGGCGACAGGGGCGCGCTGCACACCGCGCTCACCCGGCTCGCCGAGCAGGACCCGCTGATCGGCCTGCGCCAGGACCCGCTGCGCCAGGAGGTCTCCGTGTCGCTGTACGGCGAGGTCCAGAAGGAGGTCATCGAGACCACGCTCGCCGAGGAGTTCGGCGTCGGCGTCGACTTCCGCGCGACCACGGCGCTGTGCGTGGAGCGGGTCGTCGGGACCGGCGCGCACGTCGAGGTCATCGACACGGACCCCAACCCGTTCCTCGCCACGGTGGGCCTGCGCGTGGAGCCCGCGCCGCCGGGGTCCGGGGTGGCGTTCCGCCTCGGCGTCGAGCTGGGTTCGATGCCGTACGCGTTCTTCGCGGCGGTCGAGGAGACCGTGCGGGAGACGCTGCGGCAGGGCCTGCACGGCTGGCAGGTCTCCGACTGCCTCGTCACCCTGACGCGCTGCGGGTACTGGCCGCGCCAGAGCCACGCGCACGCGGTCTTCGACAAGAGCATGTCGAGCACGGCCGGGGACTTCCGCCGGCTGACGCCGCTCGTCCTCATGGCCGCGCTGCGGGCGGCGGGCACGCGGGTGCACGAGCCGGTGCACCGGTTCCGGCTGACCGTGCCCGCCGATGTTTTCGGCACCCTGCTGCCCGTGCTCGGGCGGCTCGGGGCGGTGCCGCACGCCCCGGCGGTGCACGGCTCGGCGTACGTGCTCGACGGCGTGGTCCCGGCCGCGCGCGTGCACGAGCTGGAGCGCCTCCTGCCCGGACTCACGCGCGGCGAGGGCGAGATGGAGTCCGCCTTCGAGCGCTACGAGCCGGTGCGCGGGGCACCGCCGGAGCGCCCGCGCACGGACCACAACCCCCTGGACCGGAAGGAGTACGTGCAGCGGGTCACGCGGCGGACGCAGGCGGGCTGACGCGGCGGACGCAGGTGGGCCGACGCGACGGACCCAGGTGGGCTGACGCGGCGGACGCAGGCGGGCCGACGCGGCGGACGCAGGCGGGCCGACGCGGCGGACGCAGGCGGGCCGACGCGGCGGACGCAGGTGGGCTGACGCGGCGGACGCAGGCGGGCCGACGCGGCGGACGCAGGCGGGCCGACGCGGCGGACGCAGGCGGGCCGACGCGGCGGACGCAGGCGGGCCGACGCGGCGGACGCAGGCGGGCCGACGCCGTCCCCCGGGGCCGGGGGACGGCCCCCGTCAGTCCGTGGCCTCCCCGGTGACGGCCGTGACCGTGGCGGAGTCCAGGAGCGCGGCGAGGCGGTCGTGGTCCGCCAGGATGTTGATCTCGACGATCCTGCCGTCGCGGACGGTGAACTCGCCGACGGAGAACGGCTTGCCGTCCACCACCGACAGCTGACCCACCCTGCCGTTGACGAGCACCAGGTGCGTGGCGAGCGCGACGGTGGCGAACGAACGCGCCCCCGCCACCACCGCCTGGGCGCCCCGGACCAGGCGCGAGAGGCCCGCGACCTCGCCGCCGTCGGCCCGCAGCACCACGTCCGGGTCCAGGAGTTCGAGCAGCGCGTCGAAGTCGCCACCGCGCGCCGCCGCGAGGAACGCCTCGACGACCTCGCGCTGCTTGGCCCGGTCCGGGTCCGGCACCGGCGCCGCGTCGCGCACCCGGCGGCGGGCCCGGCTCGCCAGCTGCCGGGTCGCGGCCGGGGCCCGCTCCACGATGGGCGCGATGTCCTCGAACGGCACGGCGAACATGTCGTGCAGCACGAACGCCAGGCGCTCGGCCGGGCTGAGCGTGTCGAGTACGACGAGCAGCGCGAGCCCCACCGAGTCGGTGAGCAGCGCCTCCTCTTCGGGGTCGACCGTCTCGCGGCGCCCCGGCAACGCGCTGACCTGCGGGTCGGGCACATAGGTGTCGGGCACGTCGAGCGACTGCTCACCGCGCTGCTGGCGGGCCCGCAGCAGGTCCAGGCAGACGCGGCCCACGACGGTCGTCAGCCAGCCGCCCAGGTTCTGCACGGCGTCGCTGTCGGTGCGGCTGAGCTTGAGCCAGGCCTCCTGGACGGCGTCCTCGGCCTCGCTGAGGGAGCCCAGCATGCGGTACGCGACCGCCTTCAGGTGGGGCCGGTGCTCCTCGAAGCGCTCCGCCAGGAGATCTCTTCCGTCCATCTGTCACATTCCTTCGTCGCGATCCGTCAAAGCAGTGACACACCGAGAACGGCGGTGCGTCACCCGCCGCGCGGCGGCGCCGACCAGAAGATCACGAAGCGGTACGTCCACGGTATCGATCCCCGCCCGAATGTGACATGGGCCTGTGTGTGATGTGGAGGACAGACAGATGGACGCGCGTATGCCCCCGGACCGAATGACCGGACGGCCCCGCTCCGGTGGACGGGCCGGGTGACGGGGCCGCCGCGCGCGGTGACGGGCGACACGGGGTGGGGCGCCCGGGTCAGCCGAGCAAGGGGGCGAGGGCCGCCCGCAGGTCGTCCGGCCCGCGGTACAGCACGCCCTTCATGCCGAGCGCGGTCGCCGCGGCCACGTTCTCCTCGCGGTCGTCCACGAACAGACAGCGCGTGACGGCGGCTCCGACGCGCTCGGCGGCCAGTTCGTAGATCCGCCGGTCGGGCTTGGCCAGGCCGAGCGCGGCGCTGCCGACGACGTCGTCCACCAGGGCCGTCAGGCCGAGCCGCGCCAGGTCCTCGTCCAGCCAGGGCGTGGCGTTGGTGACGATCGACACCGGTACGTGGGCGCGGGCGCGGCCCAGCAGGTCCACGACCGTCCGGTCGGCCCAGAACGCCGAATCGGCCAGCGCGAGCCCCAGTTCGTGGCCGCGCGCCGCGGCGAGCCCCCGGCGTTCGACGAGCCCGGCGGCGATCGCCGCCACCCACTCGTCCTTGCCGATCCGGCCGAGCATCAGCGGCAGATCGGTCTCGGGCGCGAAGGCGATCTCGGCGGTGGCCCCCTCGGGCAGCCCGGCCGCGCGCTCCAGCTCCGTGAGGCGGGACATGTCGTAGAAGCGGATGACGCCGTCGAGATCGGTGAGCACGGCGTCGAAGGGGCGGGGGCGCACGGGGTCGGCCGGGCGTATGAGGCCTGCCTGGGTGTCGGTCACCGGATGAGGCCTTCGAGTCGGGTCATGGCCCCATCATGCACACGGCCCCACCGACCGGTGATCCCGTGTGCGCGCCGGGCCCATGCCCTCAACAGCCGCAGGCCTGCCCGCGGGCACCAGGGTCTCCGCCGGTGGCGGGACGACGATCCCCGCCCTCGGCACGGCCTTCACCCGTCGCGGCGGAGCCTCCGACCTCGGTGGCGAGGACGCCGTCCCCGGCGGTGGTGCCTCCGACCTGGGTGGCACGGCCTCCGTCCCCGACGGTGCGGCTCCCGACCTCGGGGGCACGGCCTTCGCCGGTGGCGGTGCGGCCCCCGTCCCCGGCGGTACGGCCCCCGTCCCCCGACCACACCGCCCACGCGCAGGCCACGATCACGAGCGCCACCGCCCCGCGCTGCCGGGCGTTCAGTCGCTCGCCGAGGGCGGCGAAACCGACGGCCGCGCCCGCCGCGGGCCCGAGGGCCAGCAGGACGCCGAAGGCGCGGACGCCGATGCGACGCAGGGCGAGCAGGTCAAGGGAGTACGGGATCAGGGACGAGAGGAGCGCGACGACGAGGCCGGTGGCGAGGACTCCCGGGCACCGCGCGACGGCCGCGCCGTCGGTGAACGCCGCGACCGGAACCAGGAGCAGCGCGCCCACCGCCAGCGCCACCGTGAGCCCGGACCAGTCCGGGAAGAGCCGCCCCACGCGCCGGTTGAGCACCACGTACGCGGCCCGGCAGCCCGCGGCGAGCGCGCCGAGCGCGAGGCCCGCGACCGGCAGCGCCCCGCCCGGCGCCGCGAGCAGCAGCACTCCCGCGAGGGCGAGCAGCCCCGCGCACAGCTGTGCCGGGCTGCGCGAGAGCGCCAGGGCGAGCAGGAGCGGCCCGAGCAGTTCGAGGGTGGCGGCGACCCCGAGCGGCAGCTTCCCGATGGCCTGGAAGTACGCCGTGTTCATGGCGGCGAGCACCACGCCGAGCCCCACGGCGGCCCACCACCGCTCGGCCGTGAACCGCCGGGCCCGGGGGCGCACCACGCACCACAGCACGAGGGCCGCGAACCCGAGCCGCATGCCCGCGAGGGCGGTCGGACTCACCTGCCCGTACGCGGCCTTGGCGACCGCCGCGCCCGCCTGGAGGCTGACCACCTGCGCGAGCACCAGGCCGAGGGCGCCGCGCGCGGCGCGAGTGTTCCCCATGGACCCAGCGTGATGTCATGCCCTTATGCATTTCAACCATTACGGAGGCGAGGCCGCACTGCTCGCCGCGGACCTGGTGAACGCGTATGCGACCCCGGGCGGAGCGGGCCCGGGCGAGGCGGCCTCGGATGGCGCGGGCCCGGATGGCACGGGCCCCGATGGCATGGGCCCGGATGACGCGGGCCGCGACGGCGTGGGCCGCGACGCCGCGGACCCGGGCGAGGCGGATCCGAGAGGCGCAGATCCAGGCGCCACGGCCACGGCTGTCGACCCCTCCGCCCTGCTCGCCGCGCACGGCATCGTGGAGCACGCGCTCGGCCCCGCGCAGCGGCGGGACCTCCGCGCCTGGGCCCACCGCCTCGCCGGCTGCTTCGGCCCGCAGGACCTCGCGGAGCGCTGCGCCCGCCTCAACCAGCTCCTCGAAGAGGCGTCGAGCCGCCCGACCATCGCCCTGCACGACGGCACCCCGCACTTCCACTACAGCGCGCCCGGCGCCGACCCCGCGGCCCACGTCCGCGCCCTGACGGCGGCCGGGCTCGCGTACATCGTGTGCCACGCGGACGCGCGCCGCCTGGGCCGCTGCGCCCGCGCGGGCTGCGGCCGCGCCTTCGTGGACACCTCCCGCGCGGGCCGTCGCGCGTACTGCTCGGTGCGGTGTGCCAACAACGACGCGGTGGCCCGGCACCGGGCGCGCCGCCCGCGCTGAACGGCCGCTAGGCGAGCGCCCGCCGCACCGCCGCCCGCACCCGCTCCAGGTCGGCACGGACCGCGTCGTACGACGCCTTGTGCCGGGATATGTCGTACCGCTGCTTCTCGGCGGCCACGGCCCACCACACCCCTGCCGTGTTGTGCTCGCGCTTGCACTCGATGTCGGCGACGGCCGTGCCGCGCTCCCGGGGCGTGCGCCCGGTCCGCCCGTCGCCGCCGCGCCGCCAGGCCTTGTCCCGGAAGGCGGCTTCCGGGCTGGCGTAGCGGGCGAAGCCCTTGCCCTCGACGCAGTCGGCCCAGACGTCGAGGGCGCGCCGCATCCGCCGGTCCTTGGCGACGGCCTTGTCCAGGGCCGTGCGGCGCTTCGTGACGTACCAGGTCGTGCGCGGCTCGTCCTTGACGTCGGCCCTCAGCTGCCGGGCGGCGCGCTGGGAGCAGCCGCCGCGCGGCACCTCCCGGCCCTCGGCCTTGGAACCGCCGCTGCTCGGGCCCTCGCCCACGCCGCGCAGCACCGCGTACTCGTCCTGTGTGATCAGGCGCCCCTTCGAGAGCCGCCGCTCGCGGTACTCCTTCAGGGCGTCGCCGTCCACGCCGTAGCCAAGGCGTCGGGCCCGGTCCAGGTCGAGCGAGCCGGTGAGCGTGGTCGAGACGATCGCCGCGACGGCGACGCTACCCAGGGTGGTGTCGCGCTCATGCCAGTGCAGCGGGAAGTCGGTGAAGCCGTAGGACTGCATGCAGACCTGGGTGAGGCGCAGGGTGGCGGCCTCCTGTCGGTCGTAGTCGCGCCGACTGAACTCGTAGCGGTCCAGAGGAAGTTCCGGAAGGTCGCGCTCCGAGTCGACCTCGGGTGCTCCGGGCAGCTGCGCACCACGGGCCGACGCACCGGCCCCGTCCCGGCCGCCTCCGACCCCGCACCCGGCGAGGGCCACCACCGCCACCACCGCGGCGACGGCCCACCACTTCCCCCATGTGACCTTCATGCTCGCGACCTTAGCGGCGCCCACTGACAATGGGCCGTCCGCGCAGGCCAGTTGGGGGTACAGCCCCCCGGAGCACCCACCGAGAACCCGGCGACCCCGCCGGAAGTTCCGGGCGCCGACGGTTCAGGCGCCGGGGTCCGGTTCCGTCTCCACGACCGACTTGGTGTCGGCCCCGGCGGGGCCGGGCGTGCGGGGACGCGCCTTCTGCGGCGGAGCGCCCCGCCGCCTGCTCTTGTGACCGCGCCTGCCCCGGTCCTCGGACTGCTCCTCGATGACGCACGCGTCGCACGCGGGGTTGTGGCACGGGGCCGGTCCCCAGACGGGGACGAAGACCCCGAGCACTTTGCGTCGCTTGACGGCCGTGCCGACCTGCCGTCCACAGCTGGGGCAGACGTGCTCACCCTCGGGACGGGGGACGGACCGGCTCCCATCAGTGCCCATAAGGCCAGGATATGGCGATTTATGAGGGCCGCACAGCCCGAGGGCGCCTGCTTGCGGCCCGAGGGTCACCCGTCCGCACGCTGCCGCGCGTAGTTCCGTACGACGACTCCGTTGCCGAAGACCCGGGACGAGGTCAGCGCGAAGCCGCTGACGGCGGACTCCACGCCCGAGAACATCGGCATGCCGGAGCCGAGCAGCACCGGGTACGTCTTCAGTACGAGCTCGTCGATCTCGTCGCGCAGCAGGCCCGCGAGCCGCGCGCCTCCGCACAGCCAGATGTCGAGGTCGCTCTCCTCGGCCTTGAGTGTGCGGACCTTGCCGATGAGGTCGTCGGCGATGACCTGCACCTTCGGGTCGGGCGCCGCGCCCAGGCTGCGCGAGGCGACGTACTCGCGCAGATGGGCGTACGGGCTGGGGATGCCCTCGTCCAGGCCGACCTGGTAGGTGTTCCTGCCCTGGATGACGGTGTCGAACTTCTGGTTCGGCGCTCCGTCGAAGCCGAGGACGCGACGTCCGGCGACGGAGATCGTCTCCGGGTACTCCGTCTTCAGGAACTCCAGGAACTCCTCGTCCACGTACGGCATGTAGGCGTTGGCGTCTCCGCTCGGGTCACCGATGAACCCGTCGATCGAGACGGCGACGAAGTAGGTGAGCTTGCGCAAGCCGGAACCTTTCCAAGACGGCGGGTGAGCGTTCATGGAGGGCCGCTTCCGCCGCCCTCCAGGCGGGACGTGCGGGGATCGCCGTCGATTCAGGAGGCCTTCGGCTCACGCCACATGGGCCACATCGTGGGCCCGTCCGGGAGGTCGAGCGCCTCTCCCAGATCGGTGAAGCCGAGGCGCAGATACAGCGCGCGGCTGCGCGCGTTGCTCGCCTCCAGATACGCGTGCAGCCCGTCGCGGTCGCACCGTTCGAGGACGGAGGCGACGAGCGCCGTGCCGAGCCCCTGCCCCTGCCGGTCGGGCCGCACGGCGATCATGTGCAGATACTGGTGCGGCCGGTCGGTCGGATGGATGTCGGACGTCAACTGGCCGATCACCTCCACCCGTTCGTTCGCCGGGTCGACGGCCTCCCGGAGCTGCGCGGGCCCGTCCTCGGGCGCGCCGTCCCCGTGCCCCGCGCCTGCGGGAACCGACCACCACAGCGCCACCGCCGAGCCGTCCTCGGCGATGTCCACGTGCCCCTCGGCGAACGCGAGATCGAGGAAGGCACTCATCAGCGCGCCGTGCCTGCTCCGCCTGCGCTCCTCGTCCGGGAACAGCCAGCTGCTCACCGGATCCCGGTGGAACGACTCGTTCATCAGCCGGACGACGTCCGCCCGGTCATCCTCGACCGCTCTCCGTATCGCCACTTCCACGACCCCACCCCTTCACCGTCAACTCCTCCCCCCGCGCTGCCGGTTGCAGCCTAAGTGATCGTTTCGTGCGCGGCGAGGCGGTGGTACGGCGGCCCGAACGCCCGGCGGGAGGGGCCCGCCTGCCGCATGGCGCGGCACGACGGGCCCCACCCACCGGGCACCCCCCTCGGGCCGGTCGTCAGTGGGATCGGCGGGTGACGAACTCCGCGAGCGTCAGCAGGCCCCCCGCCCGCTCGGGGTCCGGCACCGCGCGGGCGACCTCCTGCAGCGCCCGGGACATCCGGTCGGCGGCCTGCGCCTGCGCCCAGTCCCGCCCTCCGGCCCCCTCGACCGCTCGGGCCATCCGGTCCAGGTCTCCCGCCCGCGCCCTGCGGCCGTACAGCGCGGCCAGAGCGGCGCCGTCCGGGGTGCCGGAGGCGAGCGCGGCGACCACCGGCAGCGACTTCCTGCAGGCCGCGAGGTCCGCCCCCACGGGCCTGCCCGTCCGTGCGGGATCTCCCCAGATCCCGATCACGTCGTCGATGAGCCGGAAGGCGAGCCCCGCCTGCCTCCCGAACCCGTCGAGGGCATCGGCGGTCTCCACGCTCGCGCCCGCGTACACGGCCCCGATCGCGCAGGCGCAGCCGAGGAGCGCCCCGGTCCTGGCCTCGGCCGTGGCGAGACACTCGGCGAGCGAGACCTCGCCGGGGGCGCGCCGCTCCAGGGCGCAGTCCGCCCGCTGCCCGGCGCGCAGCTCCACGACGCAGGCGGCCAGGCGGGCGGCGGCCACCGCGGCCCCCGGATAGGGGTCCTCGGCGAGCAGCCGCTGCGCCAGGCCCCGGAGGGCGTCCCCCGCGAGGATCGCGTCGGCGTCGCCGAACACGGTCCACACGGTGGGACGGCGCCTACGGGTGGCGCCCCGGTCCGTGACGTCGTCGTGCAGCAGCGTGAAGTGGTGGGTCAACTCCACGGCCGCCGCCGCCCGGACGGCCGCCCGCGGATCGCCGCCGAGCGCCCGCACCGCGGCCAGGACGAGCGCGGGCCGGATGGCCTTGCCCGCGTCTCCCGCCGCGGGCGTGCCGTCCGCGCGCTCCCAGCCGAAGTGGTAGAGCGCGACGCGGCGCATCGAACCGGGCAGCGACTCGACGGCGCGGCGCAGCTCCGGGTCGACGCACCCGCGGGCCGCGGCGAGGATGTCCGCCGCCTCGCCCCCTTCCGGAGGGCCGTGGCTCCGGGGTGCCCGCACGCGTTCCGTCACGTCCGTGGTGTCCGTCATGGACCTACTCCGGCGTGGAGGCGGACGGTGGCCGGTCCTTGGTATCCGGGCGCGTGCAGGACGGGTGTGCGCGGCGTCGCTGCAAGGGGCACGGGCGGCGGCGCTGACGCCACGGGCAGGGGCGGCGGGTCACCTCCAGCGGCCGATCTCGACGTTCTCCAGGACGCCGAGCGCGTCCGGGACCAGGACGGCCGCCGAGTAGTACGTCGAAACCAGGTAGGAGATGATCGCCTGCTCGCTGATGCCCATGAAGCGCACGGACAGGCTCGGCTCGATCTCGTCCGGGATGCCCGCCTGGTGCAGTCCGATGACGCCCTGCTCGTCCTCGCCCGTACGCATGCAGATGATCGAGGAGGTGCGGGCCTCGGTCACCGGGATCTTGTTGCACGGGAAGATCGGCACACCGCGCCAGGTGGGGATGCGGTGCCCGGCCATGTCGATGGTCTCCGGGACCAGTCCGCGCTTGTTGCACTCGCGGCCGAACGCGGCGATCGCGCGCGGGTGGGCGAGGAACAGCTTCGATCCGCGCCTGCGGCTGAGCAGTTCGTCCAGGTCGTCCGGGCTGGGTACGCCGTCGTGCGGCTGGAGCCGCTGGTCGTACTCGCAGTTGTTGAGCAGCCCGAACTCGCGGTTGTTGATGAGCTCGTGCTCCTGGCGCTCCTTCAGCGCCTCCACGGTGAGGCGCAGCTGCTCCTCGGTCTGGTTCATCGGCTGGTTGTAGAGGTCGGCCACGCGCGTGTGGATGCGCAGGACCGTCTGGGCGACGCTCAGTTCGTACTCGCGCGGCCTCGCCTCGTAGTCCACGTAGGTGCCGGGCAGGACGGCCTCGCCGACGTGGCCCGCGGAGAGGTCGATGGCCGCCTCTCCGTAGTCGTTGGTGCGCTGGGACGGAAGGGACCGCACCCCCTGGAGGTGGGCGCGCAGGGAGTCGGAGCGCTCCGCGACCTGCTCCAGGTCCTGGCGCGGGAGCGTGAGGACCGTGCACGCGGTCACCGCGCGGACGGTGTACTCCCAGATGGTCTCCGCATCGATCAGCGCATGGTCACCGAAGTAAGCACCGTCGGCAAGGGTGGCGAGGACCGTGTCGTCGCCGTAGGGGCCGGTGCCGATCTGCTCGACCCGGCCGTGGGCCAGCAGGAACACCTCGTCCGCCTGGCTGCCGAAGGACGCGAGCACCGCGCCGGCCTCGAACTCCCGCTGCTGGCAGCGCTGCGCCAGCTCCGCGAGCACGTCCTGGTCCTCGAAGTCCCGCAGCACCGGCAGCTCGCCGAGCTCGGCCGGGATGACCTCGACGCGGTCCCCGGTCTTGATGAACGTGACCCGCCCGTCACCGACCGAGTAACTCGTCCTTCGGTTCACTCGGTACGTGCCGCCCTGCACCTGGACCCAGGGCAGCATCCGCAGCAGCCAGCGCGAGCTGATCTCCTGCATCTGCGGCGCGGACTTGGTGGTGGTGGCCAGATTCCGCGCGGCAGAAGTGCCGAGACTCTGCTGCGGCCTGCCTTCGTCCGTACGGATTTCTTCGCCTACCGACATGGACAATGCCCTCCCGATCCCGTAATGGCGTGCGTTCGTCAGCCTTTCAGTGCGGTGAGTACGGGCGCCATTACACAAATGAGCGGGAATGGATCCGAGCGGACGGGGCACGCTGCCGTTTACCAGGCGCGATCCTTCGTACGTTCGTCCAAGGTCGGTGTCGGGGCGCGCGTCACCCGTTCGGCCCAGCCCCGGATGTGCCCGCGGCGGCCTCCTGATGCGCTCGGTGAATGAGCACCCCCGAGGGCCCGGCGGGCGGCGCCGCCACGGAGCCGGCGCCGCGGCCGCCGCTCGCGCCGCCGGGCGAGCGGGGGCCCCTGCGCTGGTTGCGCGCCGCCGAACGCGCCTTCGCGCCGGTGAGTCACGCACCCGTGACGGTGTTCTTGGTCGTGGCCCTGTGGGCCGTCGGCCTGTTCACCGGCAGCCTCGGCGGAGGGCCCGCCGACAGGCTGCTTTCCGATGTCGGCGCGGGCGTGCCCGCGCTCGCCGAGGGCCGCTGGTGGACACCCCTCACCTCGATCCTGTGGTGCTCCGGAATCGGCAACTACGTGGGGTCCACGCTGCTGTTGCTGCTGATCGGCCCGGCCGCCGAGATCCGTATGGGCTCCGTGCGCACCGCCGTGCTCCTCGTCGTCGGCCAGGTGCTCGGCTCGCTGCTCGGCACCGGCGCGGTCAAGGTCGGCGAGCTGGCGGGCGACGACTGGCCGACCGCGCTCGCCCAGGAGCTCACCGCGACACCGGGCATCGCGGCCTGCGCGGTGGGCGCCTTCCTGAGCTTCCGGCTCAGTGCCCTGTGGCGGCGCAGGCTCCAGCTCGCGCTGATCGTGTTCCCGCTGACGCTCGCCCTCTACGTAGGACACCTCCAGGACGTGCTGCGGTTCGCGGGCACGGTCGTGGGCCTCGCCCTGGGCGCGCTCGCGCACCGGGACGCGCACCGGCTGCGCGTACCCCACGCATCGCACACCGAGGGCCGCGTCCTGGTGGCCCTCGCCGTCGCGGCCTCGGCCCTCGGCCCTCTGCTCGCCACCCTCTACAGGGACGCGCTCGGCCCCTTCGACGTGCTCGACCTGTACGTCTCCGGAGGGCCGGACCCCCAGGAGATCGCCGACGCCTGCGCCGGGCCCGGCCCCGACTGCGACCGCGTGCGCGCCCAGGACCACTTCTACGGCTCTCCGGCGATGCTCATGGGCGTCGCCATCCCCCTGCTGCTCCTCGTCCTCGCCGAAGGGCTGCGCCGCGGGCTGCGGCCCGCCTGGCGGATCACGGTCGCCGCGCACCTGGTGTGGCTCGGCCTCATGGCGTACCTCCTGAGCGACATCACCTCGCACCCCGGCCACTACGTCCTCGAAGGGAGCGACGCCGCCGACCGGAAGGCGGCGATGGTCCAGGCGGTGGTCGAGCAGGCGCTGCTCCCCCTGTGCGTGCTGGTGCTGCTCTTCGGGACCCGCCGCCGCTTCGACCAGCACCTCGGCCGCGCCGCCGTGACAGCGCTGACCGGGGTCATCGGCGGGACGCTGCTGCTCTGCTGCGCCGCCTACGTGGGCATCGGCTACGCAGTGCGCGACCAGTTCGCCCCGGACGCCACCTTCGGGCGGCTCGTCGCGGGGCTGCCCGCGCAGTTCCTGCCGCCCAGCTACGAACCGCTGTTCTTCAGGGGCAGCTCCCCGGTGCCGGTCGGCGGCACGGCGCTGTCGCTGTACGAGTACTGCGGCGTGGTCTTCTGGGTGGTCGCCCTGGTCGCCCTCCTCGTGGCGTTCCGGCGGCCTTCGGTGCGCCAGGACGCGGGCGCGGCGGCACGCGCGCGTGCCCTGCTCACCACTCAGGGCGGCGGCACGTTGTCGTACCTGGCGATGTGGGACGGCAACGACTACTGGTTCACCGCCGACGGCAGGGCCGCGGTCGCCTACCGGGTGCGGTCCACGGTCGCGCTCACCACGGGTGACCCGTTCGGCGTGCCCTCCGCGCGCGGGGACGCGGTCACGGGGTTCGCCGCCTTCTGCGACGAGCACGGCCTGACCCCCTGCTTCTACAGCGTCACCGCCGCCACCAAGGCCCGCACGGACGCGTTCGGCTGGAGCGCGGTGCAGGTCGCCGAGGACACCGTCGTACCGCTGCCGGACCTCGCGTTCACCGGCAAGAAGTGGCAGGACGTGCGCACCGCCCTGAACAAGGCCAAGAAGCAGGGCATCACCGCCGAGTGGCACGTCTTCCCCGAGGCGCCCCTGGACCTCACGGACCAGATCCGCTCGATCTCCGAGGAGTGGGTCGCCGACAAGGGGCTGCCGGAGATGGGCTTCACGCTCGGCGGCCTCGCCGAACTCGACGATCCGTACGTGCGCTGTCTCCTGGCGGTCGACGAGCACCGCACGGTGCACGGCGTGACGAGCTGGATGCCCGTCCATGGAGCGAATGGGGCACACGATTCAGGCCAACCCGTGGGATGGACCCTTGACTTCATGCGGAGGCGGTCGGACGGGTTCCGGGGTGTGATGGAGTTCTTGATCGCGTCCGCCGCGCTGGGGTTCCAGGAGGAAGGAGCCCAGTTCCTGAGCCTGTCGGGCGCTCCGCTCGCCCGCGCCGACGCCGCGGAACCCACCGCCGCGCTGCAACGGCTCCTCGACTACGCGGGCCGCGCCTTGGAGCCCGTATACGGCTTCCGCTCCCTGCTCCACTTCAAAGCCAAGTTCCAGCCCGAGTACCACCCGATGTACATGTGCTACCCCGATCCCGCGGCGCTCCCGAGCATCACGCGCGCGATCGGCAAGGCATATCTGCCGCACCTGTCGGCAGCCCAAGGAGTCCGTCTGATGCGCAAGCTGGCCGCGTAGGGCGGTGGGAGGGGAACTGCAAGATCCGCGCGCTCGTTGCACCACACGTACGCAGCGAGCGCACCAACCGTCAGGAGAAAGCACATGGCAGGCTTCCTGGACCGCGCAAGAGAACAGGTGCAGCAGGGGCTCAACCAAGGCAAGCAGAAGATCGACGAGGTCCAGGCCCAGCGCGCGGGCAACGACCTCCTGAAGCAGCTCGGCGCGGCGTACTACGCGGAGCGCCGCGGCAGCGGCACCCCCGACGCCACCCAGCAGGCCCTCACGGCCCTGGAGGCCCACATCGCGACGCACGGAGACGGCTTCCTGCGCGCTTGATCACCTTCCGCGTAGCGCGCCGTCCCCGTAGCTGACCGAATCAGCTCGCACAGTGGCCCGAACAGCCGCCGAACAGGTAGTTCGGGCCTCTGCTGTTCGGTACAAGCTGCGTACGAGGCGGACCGCGACGGGCGTCCGTCGCGTTCCCCGAAGGAGGCGGCCATGGCCACACCCATGTCCGCGAACAGATTCCTGGACGCGCTGCGCGACGAAGGCCTCACGGTCGTCGAAGTCGGCGACTGGCGCACGCACAACCGCAACCACAAGGGCCCCTGGGGCCCGATGCACGGCGTGATGATCCACCACACGGTGACGTCCGGCGCCGAGAAGACCGTACGGATCTGCCGCGAGGGCTACGAAGGCCTGCCGGGCCCCCTGTGCCACGGCGTCATCACCAAGGACGGCACGGTCCACCTCGTCGGCTACGGCCGCGCCAACCACGCGGGCCTCGGCGACGACGACGTGCTGCGCGCCGTCATCGCCGAGAAGGCCCTGCCCCCGGACAACGAGGCCAACACGGACGGCAACCGCCACTTCTACGGCTTCGAGTGCGAGAACCTCGGCGACGGCGAGGACCCCTGGCCGGAGGCCCAGCTGGACGCCATCGAGAAGGTCTCCGCGGCGATCTGCCGCCACCACGAGTGGACGGCCCGCTCCGTCATCGGACACCTGGAGTGGCAGCCCGGAAAGATAGACCCCAAGGGCTTCACGATGGACGGGATGCGGGCCCGCATCCACGAGCGCCTGAAGTAACCCCGAAGAGAGGCAGAGGGACAATGGCGGGGTGCCGCCCACCCCGCCCGCCCTCACACCCCGGCTGCCCACCCCCCTCCAGCCGGTCACCGACCCCCGCTTCGCCGCGCACGGCGTCCGCCTCCTCCTCAAGCGCGACGACCGGATCCACCCGGCCCTGCCGGGCAACAAGTACCGCAAGCTCGTCCTGAACCTGGAGCGGGCGCGGACGGCGGGCCACGACACCCTGCTGACGTTCGGCGGCGCCTACTCCAACCACCTGCGGGCCACGGCCGCCGCGGGCCGGCTGCTCGGCTTCGCCACCGTCGGCGTCGTCCGCGGCGAGGAGCTGGCGGGCCGCCCCCTCAACGCGTCACTCGCCCAGTGCGCGGCCGACGGCATGCGGCTGCACTTCGTCGACAGGTCGACGTACCGGCGCAAGCACGAGTCCGCCGTCCTGGCCACCCTCCAGCGCGCGACCGCCACCCAGGAGGCGTACGTCATCCCCGAGGGCGGCAGCAACGCCCTCGCCGTGCGCGGCTGCGCGGCCCTGGGCGCGGAGCTGCGCGGACACACGGACGTCGCGGCCGTGGCCTGCGGCACCGGCGGCACCCTCGCGGGCCTGGCGGCGGGCCTCGCCCCGGGGCAGCGCGCCCTCGGCATACCCGTCCTCAAGGGCGGCTTCCTGGGCGAGGAGATACGGCGGCTCCAGGGGGCCGCCCTCGGGTCCCCCACACCCAACTGGAGCCTCGACGAGCGCTTCCACTGCGGCGGCTACGCCCGGGCCACCGACGCCCTCACCGCCTTCGCCGACGACTTCGAGGACCGGCACGGCCTCCCCGTGGAGCGCGTCTACGTGGCCAAGCTCCTGTACGCGCTGACCGCCCTCTCCGAAGAGGGCGCCTTCGCCCCGGGGACCACGGTCACGGCCGTCGTCACCGGCACGCCGCCCGCGCCGGGCCCGGCTCACTCCTCGACCTCCCGATAGGCCGCGGCCTCCTCCAGGTCCAGCTTCCGCAGCAGCGTCCGCAGCAGCTCGTCGTCGATGCGTCGCTCGTCCCGCAGCCGCACGAACACCTCGCGCTCGGCGGCGATGGCCTCGCGCGCGAGCCTGCGGTAGGTGTCGTCCGCGGTCTCGCCCGTCACGGGGTTGGGCTGGCCGAGCCGCTCCCACACGGAGTTGCGGCGCCGCTCCAGAACCGTGCGCAGACGGTCCTGGAGGGGCCCTGGGAGGCGGTTGCGCTCATCCGCCATCAGTTCGTCCAGACGGTCCTCCGCGGCCTGTGAGGCGGCGTTCTGCGCCTGCGCCTCGGCGAGCGTCTGCGCCCGCGCGTCGGGACCGGGCAGCCGCAGCACCCGGATCAGCCACGGCAGCGAAAGGCCCTGCACCACGAGCGTGCCGATGACGGTCGTGAAGGTCAGGAAGAGCACCAGGTTGCGGGCGGGGAAGGGCTCGCCGTCGTCCATGACGAGCGGGATGGAGAACGCGATCGCGAGCGACACGACACCTCGCATCCCGGCCCAGCTGACGACCAGCGGCCGCCGCCAGTCCGTCTCGCTCTCGCGCTCTCGGATCCGCGGCGACACGACCCGTGGCAAGTAGGTCGCCGGATAGGACCACGCGAAGCGCACCACCACCACGAGGACGAAGACCCCCAGGGCGTACCAGACGGCCTGCCCCACGCTGTACTCCCCGAGGTCCCTGAGGACGATCGGGAGCTGGAGGCCGATGAGCGCGAACACCGCCGACTCCAGGAGGAAGCCGACGACCCGCCACACCGCGGCCTCCTGGAGCCGCGTCTCGAAGTCGACCTGCCAGGAGCGGTGCCCCAAGTAGAGAGCCACCACGACCACGGCGAGCACTCCGGAGGCGTGCACCTGCTCCGCGACGGCGTACGCCACGAAGGGGATGAGCAGCGACAGCGTGTTCTGCAGGAGCGCCTCCTTCAGGTGAGTGCGCAGCCAGTGGATCGGCACCATCAAAAGGAGGCCGACGCCGACGCCGCCCACCGCGGCGACCAGGAACTCCTTGATGCCGCCCGCCCAGCTCGCGCCCTCGCCGACGGCCGCCGCGAGCGCCACCTTGTAGGCGGTGATCGCGGTCGCGTCGTTCACCAGGGACTCGCCCTGGAGGATCGTGGTGATGCGCGAGGGCAGCCCCACCCGCCGCGCGATCGCGGTGGCGGCGACGGCGTCCGGAGGCGCGATCACCGCCCCGAGGACGAGGGCGGCGGTCAGCGGAAGATCGGGGATCAGCAGGTACGCGAGCCAGCCGACGACGACCGTCGCGAACAGAACGTAACCGACGGACAGCAGCGCGACGGGCCGCACGTTGGCCCGCAGGTCCAGATACGAGCTCTCCAGGGCGGCCGTGTGCAACAGCGGCGGCAGCACGAGAGGCAGCACGATGTGCGGGTCGAGGTGATAGTCCGGCACCCCGGGCAGATAGGCCGCGATCAGTCCGACGCCCACCAGGAGCAGCGGCGCCGGCACCGGGGTGCGGCGCGCCGCACCGGCTACGGCGGCGCTCGCCGCGATCAACGCCACCAGTGGCAGTACGTCCATGGCAAGGCCCTCCGCCGTCCGCTCGCCCGTCGTAACCTGGCCATCATGAACGAGTGTCCGCACGTCAGCGCGCTGCCCCACCCCGAACCCGAGCCGCTGGGCGAAACCTGCCCGGAGTGCCTCGCGGCCGGCAGTCACCCCGTGCAACTGCGGCTGTGCCTGACGTGCGGGCACGTGGGGTGCTGCGACTCCTCCCCGTTCCAGCACGCGACGGCGCACTTCAAGGAGACCGGTCACCCCGTGATGCGGTCCTTCGAGCCGGGTGAAAGCTGGCGTTGGTGCTTTGTCGACGGTTCGATCGTCTGAGGCCTGGGTACGTCAACCCGACGCTCGTTCTTTCCAATTGGGCCCGCAAAACCCCTAGCCACTGTCCGTACCCGTAGGCTTACTATGAGTGACAGCAACGGGGCGGGGCCCCGGGACACGGAACTGAGCAGCGCGGTAGCGTCACCGCTGAAAGACGAGGTGCGTTACCCGAGTGACGCAGTCCGGGCCGCCGGAGAGCGGCCCCGGAGCCCCGAAAGTGCTTGTACCACCTTGGAGGTGAGGGTGTCCCAGATCGCAGGCGAGCCCGGGAATCAGGACTTCGTAGAGGTCCGCCTTCCGGCTGCGGGTGCCTACCTGTCGGTGCTGCGTACGGCCACGGCCGGCCTCGCGGCGCGCTTGGACTTCACCCTGGACGAGATCGAGGACCTCCGCATCGCTGTCGACGAGGCCTGCGCGATCCTGCTCCAGCAGGCCGTGCCCGGCTCCGTGCTCAGCTGCGTCTTCCGGCTCGTCGACGACTCGTTGGAGGTGACCGTGTCGGCCCCCACCACCGACGGCCGCGCTCCGGAGCGGGACACCTTCGCCTGGACAGTGCTCTCGGCCCTCGCGGGCAAGGTCGACTCCTCGGTCGGCGACGACAAAACCGTTTCGATCAGCCTCTACAAACAACGCGGCGCGGGACCCGGGCCGGCGTGAGGAACGGGGACGGGCCGGTGCGGGACGAAGAGCGCGGAACACCCGGCAAACACGGCACCCACGGCCTGCCCGGCCGCGGCAGGGGCGGCACGCGCCCGGTCGCGGGGCGCGGCGGTCCCGCGGAGCCGGGGCCTGCCCCCGGAGGCATCCCCGAGCAGCAGGCGAGGCCCCACCCGCAGGACCCGGAGCAGTCGGGTCCGGTGACGGTGGCCGAGAAGACAGCGATGCCGGATGAGGCAGAGCCGACCGCCGAGGACGGGCTCGACGGGCCGTCCGGCCCGGGCGGGGGGCGAAAGGACCGAGTAGGCGCCGCACGCAGGGGGTCCCCCCGGGCGTCCAGCACTGGGGGCGCGACCCCAGAAGGGCGGCGGCTGGTGACGGGCGGGACGATGAGCGAGCACGAGCAGCACAGCCGGCACGATCCACAGGACCGCAGCGGCGCGCGAGCGATGTTCGTGGAGCTGCGCGCGCTGACGGACGGCAGCCCGGAGTACGCGGAGCTGCGCAACCGGCTGGTCCGCATGCACCTGCCGCTCGTGGAGCACCTGGCCCGCCGCTTCCGCAACCGCGGCGAACCCCTGGACGACCTGACGCAGGTCGCCACCATCGGCCTGATCAAGTCCGTGGACCGCTTCGACCCGGACCGCGGCGTGGAGTTCTCGACGTACGCGACGCCGACGGTCGTCGGCGAGATCAAGCGCCACTTCCGCGACAAGGGCTGGGCGGTGCGCGTCCCGCGGCGGCTGCAGGAGCTGCGCCTGGCCCTGACGACGGCGACCGCCGAGCTCTCCCAGCTGCACGGCCGTTCCCCCACCGTGCACGAGCTGGCCGAGAAGCTCGCGATCTCCGAGGAAGAGGTCCTGGAGGGCCTCGAGTCGGCCAACGCGTACTCCACGCTGTCCCTGGACGTCCCGGACACGGACGACGAGTCCCCGGCCGTCGCGGACACCCTCGGCGCCGAGGACGAGGCCCTGGAGGGCGTCGAGTACCGCGAGTCCCTCAAGCCGCTCCTGGAGGACCTGCCGCCCCGGGAGAAGCGGATCCTGCTCCTGCGCTTCTTCGGCAACATGACGCAGTCGCAGATCGCCCAGGAGGTCGGCATCTCCCAGATGCACGTCTCCCGGCTGCTCGCCCGCACCCTGGCTCAGCTGCGGGAGAAGCTCCTCGTGGAGGAGTGACCTTCCCCGCTCGCGGGGCCACGCCGGTCGCGGGGGCCACCGTCTTCCCGCCCCTGTGAGGGGGGCACCCCTGTGGGGGGGGCGGTGGCTACTTGCCGTCTTCCTGCACGGAGCCGGGCCCGCCGATGCCCAGCGCCTCGGTCGCCGCGGGGTTCACGAGGAGGACGAGCGCGGCGATCGCGATCGCCGCGAGCGCGATGCCGCCGGGGATCATCGCGCTGTCCGCCTGCAGCAGCTGCCAGGCCACCGGGAGCGCCATGATCTGCGTGATGATCGCGGGGCCGCGGGCCCACCGGCGCAGCCGCAGCAGGCCGCGCGCGGCGATCAGCGGCAGCAGCGCGAGGACGATCAGCGTGACCCCGCCGGTCGTGGCCTGCCGCGGGTTGTCGGGATCGCCCGCCAGCCCCATCACGAGCATGTACGCACCGCCGACGACGAGGGCGAGGCCCTCCAGCGCGGCGAGCGCCGCGGCGGCCGTCAGGCGCCCGGGACGCGGCCCTGTTTCCGGGGCTTCGGGGGTGGTCTTCGGCTCAGTGCTCACGCATCGAGGGTAGCCGCGGGCGGCACCGGCGCGGGCACCGTGGGTGAGGCCCGGGCGAGACCTCGGTCTGGGCCGGGTAAAGACCGCTAGGTAGTCTGCTGCGCATGCGTGCTCTCCTCGTGGTCAATCCGGCGGCTACTACCACCAGTGCGCGCACGCGTGACGTACTGATCCACGCGCTGGCGAGCGAGATGAAGCTGGAAGCGGTGACTACGGAGTACCGCGGTCACGCCCGCGACCTCGGCCGACAGGCCGCGGAGAGCGAGGACGTCGAGCTGGTCGTCGCCCTCGGCGGCGACGGCACCGTCAACGAAGTCGTCAACGGTCTCCTGCACAACGGCCCCTCTCCGGCGGACCTGCCCCGCCTGGCCGTCGTCCCCGGGGGCTCGACCAATGTGTTCGCGCGCGCCCTGGGGCTGCCGAACGACGCCGTGGAGGCGACCGGCGCCATCCTGGACGCGCTGCGTGAGGGAAGCGAACGGACGGTGAGCCTCGGCCGGGTCTCGGGCACTCCGGGGACCGAGGACGAGGCGGTCCCGGCGCGCTGGTTCACCTTCGCGGCCGGGCTCGGCTTCGACGCGGGCGTGGTCGGCCGCGTCGAACAGCACCGCGAGCGAGGCAAGAAATCGACGCACGCCCTTTACGTGCGCCAGGTGGTACGCCAGTTCCTCGGCGAGAGCGACCGCCGGCACGGGGCGATCACCCTGGAGCGGGCGGGCGAGGAGCCGGTGACGGACCTCGTGATGTCCATAATCTGCAACACCTCCCCCTGGTCCTACCTGGGCAATCGCCCCCTGTACGCCTCCCCGCAGGCGTCGTTCGACACCGGTCTCGACGTCCTCGGACTGAAGCGCCTTTCGACCGCTTCGGTGGCCCGTTACGGCACCCAGCTGCTGCGCTCGACCCCCGAGCGGGGACCGCACGGGAAGAACGCGGTCTCGCTGCACGACCTGACGGACTTCACCTTGCATTCGAAGGCGCCTTTGCCCCTCCAGATGGACGGCGACCACCTGGGGCTGCGGACGAGCGTGACGTTCACAGGCGTACGCCGCGCACTGCGTGTGATTGTGTGAGTGGAAGGGCCTAAAGTCCTTTCACTCGAACGTTTAGGCCAGGATCCACCCCATGGAAGTACGGCTGTGACCCAGTCGACACTAAGGAATCAAAAAAAACTTTCCGGAAGGGGTTGTATCCGCCGCCGAGGTTTGCGAATCTCTAGGTGGCGATCGGGACGGCCCGCAACACCGGCCTCTACAGACCGCCAGAACCCCTCCTCTCACCACAAGGTCCACACCAGGCAACTGGGAGTCGGCCCTTCCCGCGCGGAGGGATTCGTGAAAGCGTTCACATTCACAAGCACCCTGCATGTAAGACCCAAGGAGAGGTAGCAGCCATGGACTGGCGTCACAACGCCGTTTGCCGCGAGGAAGACCCCGAGCTGTTCTTCCCCATCGGCAACACCGGTCCTGCGCTGCTGCAGATCGAGGAAGCCAAGGCCGTCTGCCGTCGCTGCCCTGTCATTGAGCAGTGCCTGCAGTGGGCGCTCGAGTCCGGCCAGGACTCCGGCGTCTGGGGTGGCCTCAGCGAGGACGAGCGCCGCGCGATGAAGCGCCGCGCCGCCCGCAACCGGGCGCGCCAGGCCAGCGCCTGACGCCCACGCCCCACGAGCCTGAGCCCGGCGGCGCGTACAGCGCGTACGCAACCCCCGCCCCCGAGCCGCAGCCGCGCAGCACCCCCGGTGCGCATCGCAACGTGAACGAGAAGCCCCGGACCCACCCGGTCCGGGGCTTCTCGCTGTGCGCGGGCCGGGGTTCCCGCCGCGCGCGGTCTCGGCCTGCGCGGCGGCACTCCTTCGGGGGCTCCGAAGAGGGGCCCCGGCGTCACTTGTCGGCGCGTACCGGAATGTCCAGGACGACGCGTGTACCGCGCTCCGGAGCCCGGACCATGTCGAACGTGCCGCCCAGTTCGCCCTCGACAAGGGTGCGGACGATTTGCAGACCGAGATTGCCCGCGCGGTGCGGATCGAAGCCTTCCGGCAGGCCGACACCGTCGTCCTGGACGGTGATCAGCAGGCGGGCCTCCTTGGTGGTGCCGCCGCGCACCGCGGACACCTCCACGGTGCCGGTGTCGCCCTCGCGGAAACCGTGCTCCAGGGCGTTCTGCAGGACCTCGGTGAGGACCATCGACAGCGGAGTGGCGACCTCGGCGTCGAGGATGCCGAAGCGGCCCGTGCGGCGGCCCGTCACCTTGCCGGGCGAGATCTCCGCGACCATCGCGAGGACGCGGTCGGCGATGTCGTCGAACTCCACGCGCTCGTCCAAATTCTGCGAGAGCGTCTCGTGGACGATGGCGATGGAGCCCACCCGGCGGACCGCCTCTTCGAGCGCCTCGCGGCCCGACACGGAGTCGATGCGGCGCGCCTGGAGGCGCAGCAGGGCCGCGACCGTCTGGAGGTTGTTCTTCACCCGGTGGTGGATCTCCCGGATGGTGGCGTCCTTGGTGATCAACTCGCGCTCGCGGCGGCGCAGTTCGGTGACGTCCCGCAGGAGCACGAGCGAACCGATGCGCGGGCCCTTGGGCTTGAGCGGGATGGCGCGCAGCTGGATCACGCCGTCGCCGCCCTCGATCTCGAACTCGCGGGGCGCCCAGCCGCTGGCGAGCTTGATCAGCGCTTCGTCCACCGGCCCCCGGGACGGGGCGAGTTCGGCGGTCGCCTTGCCGAGGTGGTGGCCCACGAGGTCGGCGGCGAGACCGAGGCGGTGGTACGCGGACAGGGCGTTCGGCGACGCGTACTGCACGATGCCGTCCGCGTCGAGGCGGAGCAGGCCGTCCCCCACGCGCGGGGAGGCGTCCATGTCGACCTGCTGGCCGGGGAACGGGAAGGAGCCCGCCGCGATCATCTGCGCCAGGTCGGAGGCCGACTGGAGGTAGGTGAGCTCCAGGCGCGAAGGGGTGCGCACCGTCAGCAGGTTGGTGTTGCGGGCGATGACCCCGAGGACGCGCCCTTCCCGGCGTACGGGGATGGACTCGACCCGCACGGGGACTTCCTCGCGCCACTCCGGGTCGCCCTCGCGCACGATGCGGCCCTCGTCGAGGGCGGCGTCCAGGAGCGGGCGGCGGCCGCGCGGGACGAGGTGGCCGACCATGTCGTCCTGGTAGGAGGTGGGGCCGGTGTTGGGCCGCATCTGCGCCACGGAGACATAGCGGGTGCCGTCGCGCGTGGGGACCCACAGGACGAGGTCGGCGAAGGACAGGTCGGAGAGCAGCTGCCACTCCGAGACCAGCAGGTGCAGCCACTCGAGGTCGGAGTCGCCGAGGGCTGTGTGCTGACGTACGAGGTCGTTCATGGAGGGCACGTGTGCGAGCGTACCTGGCGGCCCGGGCGGGACCCTGGGTCCGCTCCCCCGCGCGCGGGGGCGGCGGGCGCCCCGACGGGCCGCGGCGCCAGGGCGGGACCCTCAACCCGTCCCCAACACCGCAGCCCTTTGGTGCATCGACAGCCGGACTGTGCGGTATCGGCCGCCGATTCGGGAGAAGCCGACGCGGTCAGGGCAGAGAGCGCCGGATCCTCGGTCCGCTCTCCTGTGCGGGGAGGGCGGAGCTTATACCCGCATTGTGGACTAGACCATTCTCGTCTGTCTACGTACGGGGGAGATGTTTGTCGCCGTGCCGCGCGCGGGGGCCCGGAACACGAAGCTCCGGCATGCGGAATCCGCGGGCCCAGTTGAGGCGGACCCGACGACTCGGCAGGCGGAGCCCGACAGCCCAATAGGCGGAGGCCGACGACTCGGCAGGCGGAGCCCGACGGCTCAGTGCGCGGAGGCCACCGGCTCGGGCGCAGGCCAGGCCCGCATCGCCAGCTCCGCGACGGCCTCCAGCTCCTCGCGGGTGGCGCCGTCCCTCGACTGCTGGGACAGGCCCTGCAGGACGGCGCCCACATAGCGGGCGAGCGCCGCCGTGTCCGTGCCCGGGGGCAGCTCGCCGCTCGCCACGGCCGCCTTGATGCGGTCCTCGAACGAGGCGACGTTCGCATTGCGCTGGTCGCGCAAGGTCTGCTCGACCTCGGGTGTCGCGCAGTTGACCGCGGCATGGATGACGAGGCAGCCGTGCGGATGCGTCGGGTCCGTGTACTCCGCGGCCGCCTCGCGCAGCATGCGCTCGACGCCCGCGCGGACGGTCGGCTCCTCGTCCAGCGCACGGGCGCCGAAGGCTCCGTACGAGACGGCGTAGCGCTGGAGGACCTCGGCGAACAGGGTCCGCTTGTCGCCGAAGGCCGCGTACAGGCTGGGCGCGCCGATGCCGAGCTCGCGGGTGAGGTCGGACACGGACGTCGTCTCGTACCCCTGCTCCCAGAACGTGCGCAGGGCCTTCTCCAGGGCCGTCTCACGGTCGAAGGAGCGGGGCCTGCCTCGCTGTTTCGTCGCCATGGGAAAAATTCTATAGCGGGCGCTAGAAAAGAGGGAGCGAGATCGGGTACGGTCTTTGTGTAGCGACCGCTAGAGAAAGGGGGGCGCCTGGTCATGGGTGCGCCGAAGGGGAACGAGACGGGGACGGCTCTCGGGGAGACGGCACCGGGGGCGAGCGGGCCCGCGGCCGGGTCGGCGGCAGGTCGGCTCGCGGGGAGGACCGCGCTCGTCACGGGCGGCAGCCGGGGCATCGGGCGGGGGATCGCCGAGCGGCTCGGCCGGGACGGCGCCCGCGTCGCCGTGCACTACGGCAGCAACGCGGCGGCCGCGAAGGAGACGGTGGCGGCGATCGAGCGGGCGGGCGGCTCGGCGTTCGCGATCGGCGCGCAGCTGGGGACACCGGGAGACGCACAGGCGTTGTGGTCGGCGTTCGACGCCCACGCAGACGGCCTCGACATCCTGGTGAACAACGCGGGGATCGGCACGTCACGCCCCTTCGCGGACACCGACGAGGCGGAGTTCGACCGGCTCTTCGCGGTGAACGCCAAGGCGCCGTACTTCATCACGCAGCTCGGCGCGGAGCGCCTGCGCGACGGCGGCCGGATCATCAACATCTCGTCCGGCGTCTCCCGCGCCGCCGTCATGCCGGACATCATGACGTACGCGATGACGAAGGGCGCCCTGGACGTCTTCACCCGGAATCTGTCGAAGGTCCTCGGCCCCCGGGGCATCACGGTGAACTCGGTCGCCCCGGGCGTCGTGGACACGGACGTCAACGCCGCCTGGCTGCGCGGCGAGGAGAACAAGGAGGCGTGGGCGGGCGCGGCGGCGCTGTCCGCCCTCGGCAAGGTCGGCACCGTGGAGGACATAGCCGACGTGGTCGCCTTCCTCGCCTCGCCGGACGGCCGCTGGGTGACGGGCCAGTGGCTCGACGCCACGGGGGGCTCGCTGGCCTGAGCGACCCCGGCTCCGGCTCCGGCCAGGGCTCCGGCTCCGGCTCCGGCCACGGCCACGGCCACGGCGGGGCTTGGTCGGTCAGCGGGTCTCCGTCACCTTCGCCAGCGCCCTGGGCGCGTCGGGATCCTGGCCTCGGGCGATGGTGACCTCGTAGGCGAGGAGTTGCAGGGGGATGATCTCCAGGATCGGCTGAAGCTCCTCGGCCACGTCCTCCGTCGGAAGCACGAATCCGGCGGACGCCTGCTCGACCTGGGCCTTGGGGCCGATGACCACCAGGTCGGCGCCGCGGCCGCGCAGCCGGTCGAGGACGGGCTGGAGCGCCTCCCCTCCCCTGCCGTCGGTCACCACCGCGATGACGGGCGAGATGTTGTCGACCATGGCGAGGGGGCCGTGCAGGAGGTCGGCACCGGAGTAGGCGAGGGCGGGGATGTAGCTGGTCTCCATCAGCTTCAGGGCGGCTTCCTTCGCAGTGGGGTAGCCGTAGCCGCGAGAGGTGATCACCATGCGTTCGGCGAAGCGGTAGCGCGCGGCGAGGGCGCGGATCTCCTCCTGCCGCGCCAGGAGGTCCGCGGCGAGGCCGGGCAGGGCACCGGCCTGGGCGCCGTCGCTCCCGCGCAGGCCCTCGACGAAGAGGTACAGGGCGAGCAGGGACGCCGTATAGGTCTTCGTCGCCGGGAGGGCCTTCTCCGGGCCCGCGAGGATGTCGATGTGGTGCTCGGAGACGGCCGCGAGGGGCGAGTCCGGGTTGTTGGTGACGGCGAGGGTGACGGCACCGGCCTCGCGGGCGGCCTGGGTGGAGGCCACCAGGTCCGGGGAGCCGCCCGACTGGCTCACGGTGATGACGAGGACGTCCCGGAGGTCGGGCTTGGCGCTGTAGGCCGTGGTGGTGGACATGGAGGTCAGCCCGCAGGGCAGGCCGAGGCACACTTCGAGGAGGTATTTGGCGTAGAGCGCGGCGTGGTCGGAGGTGCCGCGGGCGGTGAGCAGCACGAAGCGGGGGCGCTTCGCCGCGACCTCTTCGGCGGTCCGGCGGATCTGGGGAGCGCCGACGTCGAGGATGCGCCGCAGCACGTCGGGCTGCTCGGCCATCTCCCGGGACATGATGCGGCCCGGCTGCTCGCTGTACGGGGAGGAGGGGGTCACGGTCATGCGTACCACTCTGCTCGCTCCCGGCCGGGAGCGCTCCTTGTTCAGGGGGCTCAGGTACGGGGCCCTGGGGCCGGGCGGGCCTGGGCGGGCTTCGGTTGGCTTGGGGCGCGACGCCCCAAGCCCCGGGAGGGCTCCAGCTCGGCGGCTCCCGGGCACGCTGCCCTCGGACCCCAGAAAGCTCCGGGCGCTCCGCCGGCGTCCGGGGCGGGGCTCCGGGGGCGCTGCCCGCCTCGGTGGGCTTGGGGCGCGACGCCCTCAGCCCCGGGGGGGGGCTCCGTCCCGACGGCTCCCGGGCACGCTGCCCTCGGACCTCGGAGAGCTCCGGGCGCGCTGCCTCCGGGGCCCGGGCGGGGCTCCGGGCGCGCTGCCCGCCGCGCTCCGGTGGCTTCAGGTGCGCTGCCCTGAGGCCCGGAGGCTCTGGCGAGCTGGAGCGCGGCGCCCTCGGCTCGGGAAGTGGGCTTCAGGCCCGCCGCCCTCAGCCCGCCGGGCTGCCGACTCGTCGCGCTCAGCCCGGCGGGGGCAGGGGACCGCCGCCGCGGCCCCGGCAGGCTCGGGGCGCGCCGTCCCCGGCCCGGGCAGGCTTCGGGTGCGCTGCCCTCGGCTCGGAGGGGGGCATAGGACCGTCTCCCCGACTCCGGTGGGTGGGGCGCGCCGCCCCCCAGCTCGGCGGGGCACAGGACCGCCGCCCCGGCCCCGGCGGGCTTCGGGTGCGCTGCCCTCGGCTCGGAGGGGGGCATAGGACCGCCGCCCCGGCCCCGGCGGGCTTCGGGTGTGCTGCCCCCAGCCCGGGCAGGCTTCGTCCGGTCCGGGCAGGCTTCGTCCGGTCCGGTCCGCTGCGGTCCGGCCCGGTGCGAGCCGGCCTCGTCCGGGGGTGCCTACGAAGCCGTGCCCCCGTTCGCCGGGCGTGGTGGGTGGGGAGCCGGAAGCATGGGTGAGAGGGCTGCGCTCCCTGGGGGCAGCTCTGCTAGATTGGTCTATACCACACCGTCCCCCTTCTCCAGATCGGCAGGCCCAGCGTGGAAGTTGTCATCGTCCCGGACGCCAAGGCAGGCGGCGAGCTCATCGCGGAGGCCATGGCCGCCCTGGTGCGCCGCAAGCCTGACGCCCTGCTCGGTGTCGCCACCGGCTCGACCCCGCTGCCCATCTACGAGGCCCTGGCCGCCAAGGTCCGCGGCGGTGCCGTGGACGTGGCGCGGGCGCGGATCTGCCAGCTCGACGAGTACGTCGGGCTTCCGGTCGGGCACCCGGAGTCGTACCGCTCGGTGGTGCTCCGGGAGGTCGTCGAGCCGCTCGGCCTGAGCGAGTCGGCCTTCATGGGTCCCGACGGCAGCGCCGAGGACGTCCAGGGTGCCTGCGAGGCGTACGACCGCGCGCTCGCCGAGGCGGGCGGGGTGGACCTCCAGCTGCTCGGGATCGGCACGGACGGGCACATCGGGTTCAACGAGCCCTGCTCGTCGCTGGCCTCGCGGACGCGGATCAAGACCCTGACCGAGCAGACCCGCGTGGACAACGCGCGGTTCTTCGACGGGGACATCGACCAGGTCCCGCACCACGTCATCACGCAGGGCATCGGCACGATCCTGGAGGCGCGGCACCTGGTGCTGCTCGCGACGGGCGAGGGCAAGGCGGACGCCGTGGCAGCCACGGTCGAGGGGCCGGTGGCGTCCCTCGTGCCCGCGTCGGCGCTGCAGCTGCACCCGCACGCGACGGTCGTGGTGGACGAGGCCGCGGCGTCCAAGCTGAAGCTGGCGGAGTACTTCCGGCACACGTACGCCAACAAGCCCGCGTGGCAGGGGCTCTAGGCCTCCGGTCCGGGTATGCCGACGGCGCCGGGCCGCCTCCCCCGCTGGGGTGGGCGGCCCGGCGCCGTCGGTGTGTGCGTGGCGCTGGACCGGGTGCGGGCCGTGGGTGGTGTGGGCCCACCCGTTCCGCCCTGCGGAACGCCTGCCCACGAACCAGGGGCGGCGTAGAGCCCGCGGCTACGCGCCCGTGATGGCCTCCGCTGCCGCGATGCCGCAGACGCGGGCCGCGCCGTGGGTGGCGATGTGCAGGGCGCCGGTGGGCTTGGCCTGCGGGACGCCCATCTCGACCACGACGGTGTCGGGGCGGGCGGCGAGCAGGTGGTCCACGGCGACCGTCATCCAGGGGTGGCGGTGGGCGTCGCGGACGACGGCGACGATGCGCCGGTCCCCCGCGGCGGCCAGGGCCTCGCGGCCCGCGTCGGCGCCGGTGAAGGAGCCGGTCTCGGTGCCGGGCAGACGGCGGCCGAGTTCGGCGGCGACGCCCCACGGGGTCTCGTCGCCGACCGCGATGTTGGCCACCGGCGTGAAGGCGGCGACGTAGGGGGCGCTGGTCAGCGGGCCCGCGTAGGTCTCGCTGTGGGTGACCGTCAGGGCGCGGCGGGCCGCGCGCAGGCCGATCTCGGTGTCGGGCACGCCCCCCGAACGCCCGGCCGCGCCCGACACCGAGGTCCAGTGCGCGAGCGCCCGGACCCGGGCGGCCGCGTCGGCGAGCCGCTCCTCGGGCAGCTCGCCCGCGCGCACGGCCGCCACGAGGGCGTCGCGCAGACGGCGTACGGTCAGCTCGTCGTGGAGGCCGCCGCCGACGCAGATGGCGTCGCAGCCGGCGGCGACGGCGAGGACGGTGCCGCGTTCGATGCCGTACGTCGAGGAGATGGCCTGCATCTCGATGCCGTCGGTGACGATGAGGCCGTCGAAGCCGAGCTCGCCGCGGAGCAGGTCGGTGAGGATGCGCCGGGAGAGCGTCGCCGGGTACGCGGAGTCGAGCGCCGGGACGCTGATGTGGGCGCTCATCACGGCCTGCGTGCCCGCGGCGATGGCGGCCCGGAAGGGGGCGAGCTCGCGGGCGCCCAGGACGTCCGCGTCGACGCCGATGTGCGGCACGGCGTGGTGCGAGTCGACGGCGGTGTCGCCGTGGCCCGGGAAGTGCTTGGCGCAGGCGGCGACGCCGGAGGACTGGAGGCCCTCGATGTACGCGGCGGTGTGCCGGGCCACCAGGTCGGGATCCGCGCCGAAGGAGCGCACGCCGATGACCGGGTTGTCCGGGTCGGAGTTGACGTCCGCGGACGGCGCCCAGTTGAAGGTGACGCCGCACTCGGCGAGGCGACGGCCCAGCTCGGCGGCGACGCCACGGGTGAGCGCGGTGTCGTCCACCGCCCCGAGGGCGTGGTTGCCGGGGAAGGACGAGCCGGTGCGCACCTCGAGGCGGGTGACGTCACCGCTCTCCTCGTCGATGGCGACGATGAGGTCCTCGCGCTCGGCGCGCAGCTGCGCGGTGAGCGCGGCCACCTGCTCGGGCGTCTCGACGTTGCGGCCGAACAGGCCCACGGCGGCCAGGCCCTCGCCGATGTGGCGGAGCAGCCAGTCGGGGGCGGTGGTGCCGCCGAAGCCGGGCTGGAGGACGGTGAGGGCGTCACGCGTCAGGGCGTCCGGCGTGGATGCGGTAGAGCTCATAAGTGTGCGTTATCCCTTCACGGCACCGTCGGTCAGACCGGCGACGGCGCGCCGCTGGAGGAAGACGAAGAGGAGCAGGATCGGGATGGCGAAGATCGAGGACGCGGCCATGGTGGCACCCCAGTCGTCGCCGTAGACGGTCTGGAAGCTCGACAGCCACGTCGGGAGCGTCTTCGACTCCGGGTCCTTGTTGACGAGGAGGGCGATGGGGAACTCGTTCCAGGCGGTGATGAAGCCGAAGAGCGAGGTGGACATCAGGCCGGGGGCGAGCAGCGGCAGGATGACGCGGCGGAACGCCTGCATGCGGGTGCAGCCGTCGACCATCGCCGACTCCTCCAGCTCCTTGGGCACGGCGGCGACGAAGCCGCGCAGCGTGAGGATCGTGAAGGGCAGGATCATCACCATGTAGAAGAGCGTCAGCGGCACCAGGCTGTTCAGCATCTCGGCGTCGCGCACGATCATGTAGATCGAGATGACCATGACTTCCCAGGGCGCCATCTGGGCCAGCATGAAGCCGATGATGAAGCCCCGGCGGCCCTTGAACCGCATGCGGGCGAGCGCGAAGGCCGACAGCAGGGCGATGGCGAGGGAGAAGACGACCGCGAGGACGGTGACGGTCACCGAGTTCCTGACCATCTGCCAGAAGTGGTCGGCGTCGACGGCCGTCTTGAAGTGCTCGACGGTGAAGTCGAAGGGGATCCAGACCGGGTCCTCGCTGATGATGTCGCCGGTGGGCTTGAAGGCCGTGGCGAACATCCAGTAGACGGGGAAGACCAGGCCGATGAAGAGGACGACGGCGACGACGTTGGGCCAGGTGCGGCCGAACCAGGAGCGCTTCACGCGTCCTCCTCTTGCTTGAGCACGATGCGCAGGTGGTACGCGGTCAGGAAGAGCATGATGATGATGGTCAGCATGGCGATGGCGGAGCCCATGCCGTAGTGCTGGTTGCCCGAGCCCTCGATGTACGCGTACACGGGCAGGATCTCCGTGAGCCGGTCGGGACCGCCCTTGTTGATGGCGTAGACCTGGACGAGGGCCTTGAAGACCCAGATGACCTCGAGGAAGGTCGTGGCGTAGAGGAAGGGCCGCAGGAACGGCAGGGTCACCGAGGTGAACTGCTTCCAGGCGCCCGCGCCGTCGAGCGAGGCGGCCTCGTAGAGCTCCTTGGGGATGGTCGTGGTGGCGGCGTACAGGTTGATCGCCACGAAGGGGATCGACATCCACACGATCAGCGTGATGATCACGAAGAAGGTGGAGTACTGTCCGCCGAACCAGTCGTAGTCGGCCATGGAGCTGAAGCCGATCTTGGCGAGCACCCAGTTGACGACGCCGAAGCGCTGGGCGAACAGCCACTGGTAGACCGTGGTGCCCGCGACGACGGGCATGGCCCAGGCGAGGACGAGGCCGAACAGGAGCAGCCGTCGCATCTTGGTGCCGAGCTTGGCGAGCAGCAGTCCGATCAGGGTGCCGAGCGCCATGATGAGGACGACGTTGATGGCGGTGAAGACGATCGACCGCCCGGTGACGCGCCAGAAGTCCTCGCTCTTGAGGACCTCCTTGTAGTTGTCGATGCCGTTCCACTCGGTGAGATGCAGGATGACCTGTCTCATGTTGAGGTTCTGGAACGACAGGATCCCGTTGTTCACCAGCGGCCAGCCGAGGAACAGCAGGGTCGCCACGAGCGCGGGAAGCAGCAGCAGATAGGGCGCGAGGGCCCCGGCCCTGGCCCGGGGCGTGCGCGGGGCCCCGCTGCGCCCGCCGCCCGACTTCACTACCTCCGGCGGGCCGGAGGGCGGCCGTTCGGTCTGTACGGTCATGCTCGCCATCTCTCTCATCGGCACGTCACACAGGAATGCGCCGGGGGCGGCGAGGTGGGGGTCGCGGGCACGACCCTGGTGTCACCGCCCCCGGCGGGGCGCTTCCTTACTGCTTCTGCGACAGGCGCTTGTTGAACTCGCCCTCGACCTTCTTGGCGGCGTCGGCGGGCGATTCGCCGTTCATGACCGCGGTCAGGTAGCTCTTGATCGGGTTGGGCTCGTTCTCCACGGCGGCCCACTCCGGGATCAGCGGGGTGATGCCACCGCCGGCGGCGGCCGGGGCCATGGCCTCGGCCGCCGGGTTGCCCTTGAGGTTGGACTCCAGGGCCTGCTTGTTCGGGATCACGCCGCCTTCCTTGGCGAGCGCGCCCTCGAACTTGTCGGACAGGGCGATCTTCAGGAACTCCTTGGCGAGCTCCTGCTTCTTGCTGGTGGCGGCGACGGCGAGGTTGGAGCCGCCGAGGAAGACGCCCTCGGGCTTGGCGGCCGTGGCGCCCGGGATCGTGAAGTAGCCGATGTCCTTCTCGATCTTCTTGTTGGCCTTGATGGCCGTGGCGGCCTCCCAGCTCATGCCGATGAAGGCGCCGGTCTTGCCCTTGGCGAAGACCTCGGCCTGCTGCGGGGTGGCCTCGTCCTTGTTCTTCGGCGCCTTGGACAGGGCCTGGAACTTCTTGTAGGTCTCCGCGGCCTTGACGACCTTCGGGTCGGCCAGGTTGGAGACGTACTTGTCGCCGTCCTTCTTGACCAGCTCGCCGCCCTCGCCGATGACGAGGCCCACGAAGTGGTACCAGTTCTGGCCCGGCAGGTAGATCGGCTCCGCGTCGGTCTTGTCGCCGATCTTCTTCAGGTCGGCGTAGAACTCGTCACGGGTCTTGGGCGTCTTCTTGATGCCCGCGTCGGCCCAGACCTTCTTGTTGTAGAGCACGACGCGGTTCAGGACGAACCACGGGGCGGCGTACTGCTTGCCGTCGACGACCGTGGACTTGTTGATCGAATCGGTCCAGTCGGCGCCGAGCGACTCCTTGAGGTCGCTCAGGTCGGCGAGGCCGCCGGACTTGGCGTAGGCGGCCGTCTGGGTGTTGCCGATCTCGAAGACGTCCGGCGGGTTCTCCTCGGAGAGGGCGGCGGTCAGCTTCTGCTGGATGCCGTTCCAGTCCTGGACCTCGAGCTTCAGCTTCGCGCCGGTCTTCTTCTCGAAGGCCGCCTTGACGTCCTTGGTCCAGGTGTCCGGCGTCGAGCCGTCCATGGCCCAGAGCGTCAGCGTCTCGCCCTTGAAGCCGTCCGCCCCGGACTTCTTGTCGTCGTCGCTGTCGCCGCCACAGGCCGCGATCGAGACCAACATGCCCGCGACACCGATAGCCGCTATGAGCTTGCGCTTCACGTCATCCTCCTTTGGATGCCACCCAGCCAACCCCCCACCCGCAGCGACCAAGAGGACCGAAAGACTGCCCGTGGGACTGGACCTGGTCTTTAATGGTGTAGACCAGTACGGGGGAGCTTGGCCTAGACCTTTTGGGGTGTCAAGGGTGTATAAGAAGGGCAGTCGGCTCCGTTATCGGACCGACACCTGAGCGCCACGGCTCACCCCCACGGCTTCGCTCGAACAGGGGTGACCCCCCTGGCCCGGACCGTGCCACGATGTGAGCCGCGACAGACGGAGGAGCCGGTGACGGCAGCAGCACAGGAGCCGGTGAGAACAGCACAGGAACGGGGAAGGCGGAGCATGGGCACAGAGGCGGGCAGCACCCGGTCCGAGGTCGGCACCTCGGCGACGGCATCCGCGAGCACGGCCGCCCCCGCACCGGTGGCAGGCGACGGCTCCGGCCCCGGCAAGTCCGTGCGCCCGGCCCGCGTACCCAAGTACTACCGCCTGAAGCGGCACTTGCTGGACATGACCGAGACCCTGCCGCCGGGCACCCCGGTGCCGCCCGAGCGCACGCTCGCCGCCGAGTTCGACACCTCGCGCACGACGGTGCGCCAGGCCCTGCAGGAGCTGGTCGTCGAGGGCCGCCTGGAGCGCATCCAGGGCAAGGGCACGTTCGTGGCCAAGCCGAAGGTGTCCCAGGCGCTCCAACTCACCTCGTACACCGAGGACATGAAGGCCCAGGGCCTGGAGCCGACCTCCCAGCTCCTGGACATCGGGTACATCACCGCCGACGACACCCTCGCCGGCCTCCTGGACATCGCGGCCGGCGGGCGCGTCCTGCGCATCGAGCGCCTGCGGCTCGCCAGCGGCGAGCCGATGGCCATCGAGACCACGCACCTGTCCGCCAAGCGCTTCCCGGCGCTCAGACGCTCGCTGGTGAAGTACACCTCGCTCTACACGGCGCTCGCCGAGGTCTACGACGTGCACCTCGCCGAGGCCGAGGAGACCATCGAGACCTCCCTGGCGACCCCGCGCGAGGCGGGCCTGCTCGGCACCGACGTGGGCCTGCCGATGCTGATGCTGTCGCGGCACTCCGTGGACGGCGGCGGGCAGCCGGTGGAGTGGGTGCGCTCGGTGTACCGGGGCGACCGGTACAAGTTCGTGGCCCGGCTCAAGCGGCCGCAGGACTGAGACCGCCCCGGTGCCGCCGCCGCGCCCCGGCGCTCCGGCGGCACCGCGCCCCACCGCGCCCCAGCGACACCACGCCCGGCCGCGCTCCGGCGGCACCACGCCCCGTTCCGCCCCGAACCCCGGCCGCGCCGCGTTTCACCCTGTCCGCCCCATGGCGCAGATCACTTTCCTGCCCTACCGTCCTCCCGTCACCGCAGACACGTGACCGGGAGGACGGCCCGTGCGCACAGCGACCCCCAAGACCCTCGTCATCTGGAGCCTCGTCGCGCTGGTCGGCGCCGCGGGCTGGACCGTGCTCGCGCTCTCCCGGGACGAGGAGGTGTCCGCCGCCTGGATGGTGGCCGCCGCCCTCGGCTCGTACGCCATCGCCTACCGCTTCTACGCGAAGTTCATCGCGCACAAGGTCCTGCGCGTCGACAAGCGCAGGGCCACGCCCGCCGAGCGGCTCGACAACGGCATCGACTTCCACCCGACCGACCGGCGCGTGCTGCTCGGCCACCACTTCGCGGCGATCGCGGGCGCGGGGCCCCTGGTGGGGCCCGTGCTCGCCGCCCAGATGGGGTACTTGCCCGGCACCATCTGGATCATCGCGGGGGTGATCTTCGCGGGGGCCGTGCAGGACATGGTGGTCCTGTTCTTCTCCACCCGCCGCGACGGCAAGTCGCTCGGCCAGATGGCGCGGGACGAGATCGGCCCGTTCGGCGGGGCCGCGGCGCTGCTCGCCACCTTCGCCATCATGATCATCCTCCTTGGCGTGCTCGCGCTCGTGATCGTGAACGCGCTCGCCGATTCGCCCTGGGGCACCTTCTCGATCGCGATGACGATCCCGATCGCCCTGTTCATGGGCTTCTACCTGCGGATCCTGCGCCCGGGCCGGGTCAGCGAGGTCTCGTTCATCGGCATCGGCCTGCTGCTGCTCGCGCTCGTCGCGGGCCGCTGGGTGGCGGAGTCCTCCTGGGCGGAGGCCTTCACGCTCGCCCCCTCGACGCTGGTCATCTGGCTGGTCGCGTACGGCTTCATCGCCTCGATCCTGCCGGTGTGGATGCTGCTCGCGCCGCGCGACTACCTGTCCACGTTCATGAAGATCGGCACGATCGTGCTGCTCGCGCTCGGTGTGGTCCTCACCCTGCCGACGCTGAAGATGGACCCGGTCACCGACTTCGCCTCGCGCGGCGACGGGCCGGTCTTCGCGGGCTCGCTCTTCCCGTTCGTGTTCATCACAATCGCGTGCGGCGCGCTCTCCGGCTTCCACGCCCTGATCTCCTCCGGTACGACGCCGAAGATGATCCAGAAGGAGACCCAGGTCCGGATGATCGGCTACGGCTCCATGCTGATGGAGTCGTCCGTGGCGGTCATGGCCCTGGTCGCGGCGAGCATCATCGACCCGGGCCTGTACTTCGCGATGAACGCGCCCGCGGGCGTGGTCGGCGACACCGTCCAGGAGGCGTCCCGGGCGGTCGCGAACTTCGGGTACACCATCTCCCCCGAGGACCTGGCGCAGGCCGCCAAGAACGTCGAGGAGAGCTCGCTGCTCTCGCGCACGGGCGGCGCGCCGACCCTCGCGATCGGCGTATCGGAGATCTTCTCCAAGGTCACCGGGGACTCGCTGCGGGCGTTCTGGTACCACTTCGCGATCATGTTTGAGGCGCTGTTCATCCTCACCGCGCTCGACGCGGGCACGCGCGTGGGCCGGTTCATGCTCCAGGACATGCTGGGCAACGTCCACAAGCCCTTCAAGAACGTGAGTTGGAAGCCGGGCCTGGTCCTGACCAGCGCGGTCGTGACCGGCCTGTGGGGCTACTTCCTCTGGGTCGGCGTGCACGAGCCGCTCGGCGGCATCAACCAGCTCTTCCCGATCTTCGGCATCGCCAACCAGCTGCTCGCCGCCGTCGCCCTCGCCGTGTGCACCACGCTCCTGGTGAAGTCCGGACGGCTCAAGTGGGCCTGGATCACCGGGGTCCCGCTGGCCTGGGACGCGACGGTGACGCTCACGGCGAGCTGGCAGAAGGTGTTCTCCGACGACCCGCGCGTGGGCTTCTTCAAACAGCGCTCGGTCTACCGGGACGCCATCGACGACGGCAAGATCCTGCCGCCCGCCAAGACCATGGACGACATGCACACCGTCGTCACCAACTCCACGGTGGACGGCGTCCTTTCGGCGGCCCTCGCGATCCTCGTCGTGATCGTGCTCGTGGACGCGGCCCGCGTCTGCGTCCGGCACGTGCGCGATCCGCTGTCCTCGCGCCTGAGCGAGGCGCCGTTCGTGGAGTCGAGGACCGTCGCGCCCGCCGGGCTCGTCGCCACGCAGGAGGAGAAGGCGGAGCTGGCGGCCTACGAGCGCACCAAGGCGGGCTCGTCGTGAGCGGCCCGCTGCGCCGCGCGCTGCGCGCCATCCGCTGGTACGTACGGGAGTTGACGGACGAGTCCGCGTACGAGCGGTACGTGGCGCACGTGCGCAAGGAGCACCCGGCCGCGGCCGTGCCGACCCGGCGGGCGTTCGAGCGCATGCGGACGGACCGCCAGGAGTCGGACCCGCGGCAGGGCTTCCGCTGCTGCTGAGCGCCCTGACGAGCCCTCTGTGGCCCGTCCGTTATACGGACAGGGGTTCCGTAGGCCAAGACCGTCGCTTAGATTTCCCGCACGTTAAACACGGGATAAGTGAGCGAACGGAGCCGCGGTATGCCAGATGTGCCTGAAGTGCCGGTTGCGCCTGAAGTGAGACAGCCGGTGGTCACGCCGGTCCGTGTGGTCGTCGCCCTCTGTCTCGCGGCGCCCTTCGTGGCCATGCTCTGGGTGAGCTCCTACGCGAAGGCCGACCCGGCCTTCATCGGCATCCCGTTCTTCTACTGGTACCAGATGCTGTGGGTGCTGATCTCGACCGCGCTCACGATGATCGCCTATCAGCTGTGGCAGCGTGAGCAGCGCGCCCGCAGGGCCGCCCGCGGCCAGGGGGGTGCGCGGTCATGAACGACGGCGTGAACGGCGTCGCGCTCGCCGTCTTCATCTTCTTCTTCCTCGCGGTCACCGTCATGGGCTTCCTCGCCGCCCGCTGGCGCCGGGCCGAGAGCGACAGCCTCGACGAATGGGGCCTCGGCGGCCGGTCGTTCGGCACCTGGGTGACGTGGTTCCTGCTCGGCGGCGACCTCTACACGGCGTACACCTTCGTGGCCGTGCCCGCGGCGATCTACGCGGCCGGCGCCGCCGGGTTCTTCGCGGTGCCGTACACCATCCTCGTCTATCCGCTGATCTTCACCTTCCTGCCCCGGCTCTGGTCGGTCTCGCACAAGCACGGCTATGTGACCACGTCCGACTTCGTGCGCGGGCGCTTCGGCTCCAAGGGGCTCTCGCTCGCGGTGGCCGTCACCGGCATCCTCGCGACGATGCCCTACATCGCGCTCCAACTCGTCGGCATCCAGGCCGTCCTGGACGTGATGGGCGTCGGCGGCGGCGACGACACCAACTGGTTCGTCAAGGACCTGCCGCTGCTCATCGCCTTCGGCGTGCTCGCCGCGTACACCTACTCCTCGGGCCTGAGGGCCCCGGCGCTGATCGCGTTCGTGAAGGACACCCTGATCTACATCGTGATCGTGGTGGCCATCATCTACATCCCGATCAAACTCGGCGGGTTCGACGACGTCTTCCACGCGGCGAGCGAGAAGTTCTCGGCGACCAACGAGGCGACCGGCAAGCCCGTCGGCGCGCTCGTGCCCGGGGACGCGGGGACCTGGACGTACGCGACCCTGGCGCTCGGCTCGGCGCTCGCGCTCTTCATGTACCCGCACTCGATCACCGCGACGCTGTCCTCGCGCAGCCGGGACGTGATCCGCCGCAACACCACCATCCTGCCGCTGTACTCGCTGATGCTGGGCCTGCTCGCGCTGCTCGGGTTCATGGCGATCGCGGCCGGGGTGAAGGTCGACAACGGGCAGCTGGCGATCCCGCAGCTGTTCGAGGACATGTTCCCCGACTGGTTCACCGGCGTGGCCTTCGCGGCCATCGGCATCGGCGCGCTCGTGCCCGCCGCCATCATGTCCATCGCGGCCGCGAACCTCTTCACCCGCAACATCTACAAGGACTTCCTCAAGCCCGACGCGACGCCCGAGCAGGAGACCAAGGTCTCCAAGCTGGTCTCGCTCCTGGTGAAGGTGGGCGCCCTCGCCTTCGTGCTCACCATGGACAAGACCGTCGCCATCAACTTCCAGCTCCTGGGCGGCATCTGGATCCTGCAGACCATGCCCGCACTCGTCGGCGGCCTGTTCACGCGGTGGTTCCACCGGTGGGCGCTGCTCGCCGGGTGGGCGGCCGGCATGGTCTACGGCACGGTGGCCGCCTACGGCGTCGCCTCGCCGACGCAAGCGCACTTCGGCGGGTCCTCCAAGGAGATCCCCGGCATCGGCGAGATCGGCTACATCGGCCTGACGGCGTTCGTCCTGAACGTGGTCGTGACGGTCGTCCTCACCTTCGTCCTGAAGGCGATCAAGGCCCCCGACGGCGTCGACGAGACCTCCCCCGAGGACTACACGGCGGACGCCGGCGACCAGGGCGTGGCCGTCGAGCTGCCCAAGGTGGGGGCGGGCCACTGAGCCGAGGCGCTACGGACCCACAGGGCCGGGCGGGGCACGGCGGCGGACGCATGCGAAAGGATGTGCGCATGAGACGTTCCCGCCGCCTCCTCCCGGCCCTGCTCCTCGCGCCGCTCGCCCTCACCGGCTGCGGCTCGGACAGCCTCGACAGCGCGGCACCGCCGGACCGCGCCGAGCTGAAGGCCCGCGCCGAGGCGGCGCAGACGGTCGTGGAGCACGTCTACGTGACGGAGGCCGACGGCTTCGAGCTGGCCCGCCAGTCGGTGGGCGTGATCGGCGACTACGGCTTCCAGTCCACCTACGTACGGGACGAGGGCGGCGCGCAGCTCACGCTCTCCGTCGACCGGGGCACCGTCACCGACGGGAACTGCCGCACGGTCCCGCCCGCCGCCACGCGCTGCGAGAAGGACGGCAAGGGCTGGTACCGCCGCACGGGCTCCCGGCACGAGTACGTCCGCACGGAGAACGGGCTGCGCATCCAGCTCGCCGCCGACCGCGACGCGGTGAGCCGCGAGGTGCTGCGCGCCGCCGCCGAGGCCGCCCACCGCGCCGACGACCGCGAACTCGACGCGACCCTGCCCGAGACGGCCGACCCCGAGGGCCTGCCCACGGACGGCGGCGACACGGGCCGCCCCGTGGAGCGCGGCGACCTGCCGCCGAACGGCGACGGCGCCCCGCAGGACCCGCCGGGCGCGGGCGGCTGACCCACCGGCGCCCCGCCCGGGGCTCCGGCCGAGACGGCACCGGGCACCCCACCCGGGGCTCCGGCTGACACGCCCCCGGGCACCCCGCCCGGGGCTCCGGCCGACACGCCATCGGGCACCCCCTCGGCCCCCCGCACGCCGCTCCGGCACACTGCCGCGCATGGACATGGTCATCAGGCGGGTGCGGCCCGCCGAGTACGCGGCCCTGGGCGAGCTCACCGTCGAGGCGTATCTGCGCGACGGCTTCCTGGAGTTCGGCGCCGAGGAGGGCGGCTACCGCGACCACCTGCGCGATGTCGCCGGGCGGGCCGAGGCCGCCGAGGTGCTCGTCGCGGTGGCGGGCGAGCGGCTGCTCGGGGGCGTGACGTTCGTGCCCGCGGCCGGACCCATGGCCGACATCGCGCGCGCGGACGAGGCGGAGGTGCGCATGCTCGCCGTCGCGCGCGCGGCGCGCGGCCGGGGCGCGGGCGAGGCCCTGGTGCGCGCCTGCGTCGAACGCGCCCGGACCGCGGGGCGCGCCGCGGTCGTGCTGTCCACCCAGCCGACGATGCTCGCGGCCCAGCGGCTCTACGAGCGGCTCGGCTTCGTCCGCGCCCCGCGCCGGGACTGGGAGCCGGTCCCCGGTCTGGGGCTCCTCTCCTACGAGTTGACGCTCTGACGGGCCGAGGAGCGACCACACCCCGTGAGGGAGCGGTCACCTCCGACACAACATCTAGGGGCACCACCGAAACCCGGCACAAGATGTATGCTCGTCCTCGCTGTCGCCGCAGGGGAATCCGGTGGAAGTCCGGAACTGTCCCGCAACGGTGTACGTGTGCGCATTTGCGTACCCACAAAGTCCGAGGACCTGCCGACAGCGCACCCGTGCCGCCCGGTCCGGGTGCAGACGTCCGGGCCTCGTGGACATGGGCTGGTGGACGCGGCGTACGTACCGCCTCGCGCGGTCGCGCCCGTGTGCCTTCGCCTGCCTCGATGCCCAGAGCCGAGCGAGGGAGAGCACCACGTGACCATCGCGCCCGCCGAGCCCGCGTCAGCGCAGGCCGAAGCCGGTCAGCAGCACGCCGAGCAGTCCGCCCCGTCCACCGACGGGCCCGGCGCCGCCCTGCTGCGCACCCTGACCGACCTCACCGCCGACCTTCCCGACGCCGACCCCGGACGCGTCGCCGCGGCCGCGCTGCGCGGTCGCTCGGCGAAGGCCGACGAGGCGGAGTTGCGGGAGCTCGCCACCGAGGCGGCCGCCGGGCTCATCTCCGAGGACCCCGCGTACTCCCGGCTCGCCGCCCGGCTCCTGAGCATCGGCATTCGCGAGGAGGCCGCCTCGCAGGGCGTCACGTCGTTCTCCGAGTCCGTCGCGGTGGGCCACCGCGAGGGCCTGATCGCCGACCGCACCGCCGCCTTCGCGGCCCTGCACGGCACCCGTCTGGACGCCCTCGTGGAGGCCGCGCTCGCCGACGGCGCCGACCGCCGCTTCGGCTACTTCGGCCTGCGCACGCTGCACAGCCGCTATCTGCTGCGCCACCCGATCACCCGCAAGGTCATCGAGACGCCGCAGCACTTCATGCTGCGCGTGGCCGCCGGTCTCGCCGAGGACGACTCCGCTCACGCCCTCGACGAGGTCGCCGCGCTGTACGGCCTGATGAGCCGCCTCGACTACCTGCCGTCGTCGCCGACGCTCTTCAACTCCGGCACCCGCCACCCGCAGATGTCGAGCTGCTACCTGCTCGACTCGCCGCTCGACGAGCTGGACTCCATCTACGACCGCTACCACCAGGTGGCGCGTCTGTCGAAGCACGCGGGCGGCATCGGTCTGTCGTACTCCCGCATCCGCTCGCGCGGTTCGCTGATCCGCGGCACGAACGGCCACTCGAACGGCATCGTGCCGTTCCTGAAGACGCTCGACGCCTCCGTCGCCGCCGTGAACCAGGGCGGCCGCCGCAAGGGCGCCGCCGCCGTCTACCTGGAGACCTGGCACTCCGACATCGAGGAGTTCCTGGAGCTGCGGGACAACACCGGCGAGGACGCCCGGCGCACCCACAACCTGAACCTGGCGCACTGGATCCCGGACGAGTTCATGCGCCGGGTCGCCGCCGACCAGGAGTGGTCGCTGTTCTCCCCCGCCGACGTGCCCGAGCTCGTCGACCTGTGGGGCGAGGAGTTCGACACGGCCTACCGCGCGGCCGAGGCCAAGGGCCTGGCGCAGAAGACCATGCCCGCCCGCGATCTGTACGGCCGCATGATGCGCACCCTCGCGCAGACCGGCAACGGCTGGATGACCTTCAAGGACGCCTCCAACCGCACCGCCAACCAGACCGCCGAGCCCGGCCACACCGTGCACTCCTCCAATCTGTGCACGGAGATCCTGGAGGTCACGGACGACGGCGAGACGGCCGTGTGCAACCTCGGCTCGGTGAACCTCGGGGCCTTCGTGGCGGACGGCGACATCGACTGGGAGCGCCTGGACGCCACCGTCCGCACCGCCGTGACGTTCCTCGACCGCGTCGTCGACATCAACTTCTACCCGACCGAGCAGGCCGGGAAGTCCAACGCCAAGTGGCGCCCGGTGGGCCTCGGCGCCATGGGCCTGCAGGACGTCTTCTTCCAGCTGCGGCTGCCCTTCGACTCCCCCGAGGCCAAGGCGCTGTCCACGCGGATCGCCGAGCGGATCATGCTCGCCGCGTACGAGGCGTCCGCGGACCTCGCCGAGCGCCACGGGCCGCTGCCCGCCTGGGAGAAGACCCGCACGGCGCGCGGCGTCCTGCACCCCGACCACTACGAGACGGAGCGGGCCTGGCCCGAGCGCTGGGAGGCCCTGCGGGCCCGCATCGGCAAGGTCGGCATGCGCAACTCGCTGCTCCTCGCCATCGCCCCGACGGCCACCATCGCGTCCATCGCGGGCGTCTACGAGTGCATCGAGCCGCAGGTCTCCAACCTCTTCAAGCGCGAGACGCTGTCCGGCGAGTTCCTCCAGGTGAACTCCTACCTGGTGCAGGACCTCAAGAAGCTCGGCGTCTGGGACGCGCAGACCCGTGAGGCGCTGCGCGAGTCCAACGGCTCGGTGCAGGGCTTCACCTGGGTGCCCGCCGACGTGCGGAACCTGTACCGCACGGCCTGGGAGATCCCGCAGCGCGGACTGATCGACATGGCCGCCGCGCGCACGCCGTACCTCGACCAGTCGCAGTCCCTGAACCTGTTCCTGGAGACGCCGACCATCGGCAAGCTCTCCTCGATGTACGCCTACGCCTGGCAGCAGGGCCTCAAGACCACGTACTACCTGCGCTCGCGCCCCGCGACGCGCATCGCCCGCGCCGCCGGGGGCTCCGCCGCCGCGGCCGCCCCCGTCCCCCAGCAGGTGAGCGACCCCGAGGCGATCGCCTGCTCCCTGGAAAACCCCGAGTCCTGCGAGGCCTGCCAGTAATGTCCCAGTCGGAACAGCACACCACGACGACGGGTGAGAAGAACCTGCTCGACCCGGGCTTCGAGCTGACGCTCCGCCCGATGCGCTACCCGGACTTCTACGAGCGCTACCGGGACGCGATCAAGAACACCTGGACCGTGGAGGAGGTCGACCTCCACTCGGACGTGGCCGACCTCGCCAAGCTGACGCCCGAGGAGCAGCACCTGATCGGCCGCCTGGTCGCGTTCTTCGCGACCGGCGACTCGATCGTGGCGAACAACCTCGTGCTCACCCTCTACAAGCACATCAACTCCCCCGAGGCGCGGCTCTATCTGAGCCGGCAGCTGTTCGAGGAGGCCGTGCACGTCCAGTTCTATCTGACGCTGCTCGACACCTATCTGCCGGACCCGGAGGACCGCGCCGCCGCCTTCGCGGCCGTGGAGAACATCCCCTCCATCCGCGAGAAGGCCGAGTTCTGCTTCAAGTGGATGGACTCGGTGGAGAAGCTGGACCGCCTGGAGTCCCAGGCCGACCGCCGCCGCTTCCTGCTGAACCTGATCTGCTTCGCGGCGTGCATCGAGGGCCTGTTCTTCTACGGCGCCTTCGCCTACGTCTACTGGCTGCGCAGCCGCGGTCTGCTGCACGGCCTCGCGACCGGCACCAACTGGGTGTTCCGCGACGAGACGATGCACATGTCCTTCGCCTTCGAGGTCGTGGACACCGTCCGCAAGGAGGAGCCCGAGCTCTTCGACGACGCGCTGCAGCAGCAGGTCACGGACATGCTGAAGGAGGCGGTCGACGCCGAGCTGCAGTTCGCGCGCGACCTGTGCGGTGAGGGCCTGCCCGGCATGAACACCGATTCGATGCGCGAGTACCTGGAGTGCGTCGCCGACCAGCGCCTGACGCGCCTGGGCTTCGCGCCGGTGTACGGCTCCGAGAACCCGTTCTCGTTCATGGAGCTCCAGGGCGTTCAGGAGCTGACCAACTTCTTCGAGCGGCGCCCGTCCGCGTACCAGGTCGCCGTGGAGGGCTCGGTCTCCTTCGACGACGAGTTCTGATCCCGCGGCCCGGGCCCGCGCCCGGCCTCCCGCAGCGCCCGGTCGATCCGGCGGTCGTGGGCGTGGCCGATCAGTGACGGCAGGGCCATGAGCAGGAAGACCCCGAGGACGGCCAGCGTGTCGAGTGCGTCGTGTGCGTTCATGACGACCACTCTCGCGCCGGCCGTCCTTCGGCGTCAGTGGCAGGACTGCCGCACACCCTCGATTTCCTGCCAGCGACGCGGCACACTGTCCCCATGTTGAGGAACGTGGCCGCCGTCGCGCTGGACGGCGTGCATCCCTTCGAACTCGGCGTCGTGTCCGAGGTGTTCGGCCTCGACCGCAGCGACGAGGGCCTGCCGGTGTACGACTTCGCGCTCGTGTCGGCCGAGGGCCCCACGCTCTCCACGCACGCGGGCTTCTCCATCTCCACGCCGTACGGCCTGGACCGCCTCGAAGAAGCCGATCTCATCACCGTCCCCGCGGGCGACTCCTATGTGACGCGGGACTTCCCGCCCGCACTGCTCGACGCCCTGCGCCGCGCCACCGAGCGCGGCACCCGGGTGCTCAGCGTCTGCACCGGAGCCTTCGTGCTCGCGGCGGCCGGGCTCCTGGACGGGCGGCGCTGCGCGGTGCACTGGCGCCACGCCGACCAGCTCATGCGCCGCTGTCCGCGGGCCGTGGTCGAACCGGACGTGCTGTACGTCGACGAGGACCCGGTGATCACCTCCGCGGGCACCGCCGCGGGCATCGACGCCGCCCTGCACCTGGTCCGCAGGGAGGACGGCGTGGAGGTCGCCAACGCCATCGCCCGCCGCATGATCGTGCCGCCGCACCGCGACGGCGGCCAGGCCCAGTACATCGAGCGCCCGCTGCCGCGCGGCCGCTGCGACACCGTCGGCGAGGTCCTGGCCTGGATGGAGCGCCACCTCGACCAGGAGCTCGCCGTCGACCAGCTCGCCGCCCGCGCCCACATGTCGCCGCGCACCTTCGCGCGCCGCTTCCAGCAGGAGACCGGCACCACGCCGTACCGCTGGCTGCTGCGCCAACGCCTGATGCGCGCCCAGGAGTTGCTGGAGGCGACGGACGAGACCGTGGACGCGGTCGCGTGGCGCTCCGGCTTCCCGAACGCGGCCGCGCTGCGCCACCAGTTCGTCCGCGTGCTCGGCACCACGCCCAACGCGTACCGGCGTACGTTCCGCGGCCCCGGGCCCGGGGCCGAGCCGGCGGCCTGACGCGCGGGCCCGCACCGACGCGGGGGCCGGTGCGGGCCCGCGGCGCGCCGGCGTCAGCGCGCCGCGGCGCGCAGCACCAGATCCCGCGGGTGCAGCGTGATGCCGACCTTCGTGCGCGTGTCGGTCCGCGCCGTGGGGTCGAGCCGCCACCTGGCGGCGATCGTGGCCAGGATGAGGGTGAGTTCCACCAGGCTGAAGTGATCGCCGGGGCACTTACGGTTGCCCACGCCGAAGGGCATCATGGCGAACTCCGGTACCCGCGCCGCACGTTCCGGATTCCACCGGTCCGGGTCGAACTCCAGATGCCGCTCGAAGGAACGCGGATCGCGCTGCATCGCGTACACGCTGTACACGATGTCCGCGTCGGCCGGAATGCGATAGCCGCCGAGGGAGGTCTCAGCCACGGACCGCCGCGTGAAAATCCAGGCGGCCGGTCGTATACGCATCGCCTCCGTGACGACATTGCGCGTGTGCCGCAGCTCGCCGAGATCGGCGAAGGCGACCGGACGTCCTCCCGTCACGGAATTTACCTCTTCAACCAACCGCCTTTCGTGCTCCGGGTGTTCGGTGAGCAGATGGAAGGTCCATGCCAGTGTCGAGGCGACATTCTCGGCGCCCGCCACGACGAGCGAGACGACGTGGTCATGGATCTCCTGATCCGTCAGCGGCCGTCCCGATTCGTCGCGGGCGGCCAGCAATACGGCCAACAAGTCCTCTTCCGTGCCGTTTCCGCAGCGGCGGCGTTCGGCGATGATCTCGTCGACGAGCGCGTGCAGATCGGCGAGCGCGCGCTCGAAGCGCCGGTTGGCGGGCGTCGGCACGCGGTACAGCGGCCCGACGGAAAGCACCATGCGGCGGTACAGGCCCTCGAAGACGGTGTGCAGCGACTCGCAGATGCGGTCCGCCTTCTCGCCGATCGAGTCGACTTCGAGGAGCGAGCGGGAGACGACGCGCACGGCCGTGCGGAACATCTCCGCGCTGACGTCCACCGCCTCCCCGTCACTCCAGCGGCCCGCCGTCGCCTGGGCCTCCTGCTCCATCACGCGCGCGTAGTCGGCGATGCGCTCGGGCCGGAACGCGGGCTGCATCATGCGCCGCTGGCGCCGGTGCAGCGGGCCGTTGCTGGTCGCCACGCCCTTGCCGAGAAGCACCTCCAGGGTGTCCCAGAGCGGCCCGCCGACGGCGTACTCCGGGCTCTTGAGGAGGGCGCCGACGAGGTCCGGGGCGCACACCGCGTACGCCGTTTTGGGCCCTAGTCGGATCCGGACGAGATCGCCGTGGTTCCGCAGATCGGCGAGGAAGCCGAGCGGGTCGCGCACCAGGTTCCAGGCGTGGCCGAGAAGTGGCGCTCCGCCGGAGACCAGCGGCGGCGTATTCAGCCGCTGCGAACCGGCCGGTGCGGGTATGGCGGACGCTGCGGATTCGACGGTCATTCCTGGCCTCCTGCCAGTTCGGGGCCTGCCAATTCGCATTCCGGGAGCTCGGGCCCCGGAGCGTCGGACACGTACGGGGGCAAGGATCGGTCGTCCCAGTTGTCGACGCGATATCTGCCGGATTCGTGGTGGAACCAGTAGACGGAACTGAACCAGTTCCGCATATTGAAGACGCAGGATTGCAGCGCGGCACTCGCCTTCCTGCCCGCCGCGCTGCCGTCGATCAATTCATCCGCCAGACCCAGCACTTCCGGTTCCACCGCGAGAAAATCAGTTACACAGTCACTGACGCGCCGGTGCACTTCCGCCACCGCCTGCTGCAATGAAAGACCTTCGTGGTGGATGAGGGAAATTCCGAGGTTGTGCACCTCGTCTCCCGCCAATTCCTTCGGCAGCGAGCAGAGGTCGTTGTACCAGGCGGAGAAATCCTGGGTCGCGAGTGCCGCCGCGCGATAGGCGGGGTGTTTCCTTACCGCGTCCGGCAGTTCCTGGCACGCGGTGGGTTCGAGCAGGTCGATCCAGACCCAGTGCGCGAAGGTGAGCCGGCGCAGCTCGACGTACGCCTCGACGCTCGGCACCGTCCCGGTGCGGCGGTTGCCGAACTCGTGGTCGTAGGCGTCGATCACCGGGTGGAAGTGCCGGGCGAAGCGCGCGTTCCACCGCGGCCCGAGGTGCGCGTACAGCCTCAGGACGCAGTCTGCGAACCCCGCGACCAAGGGGTCCTTGTGGTGCAGCTGCGCGTGCGGGTCCTGGAGTGTCTCGTGCAGGCCCGCGCACAGGTGCCGCCAGCCGGCGGTCCTGCCGTGCACCGCGTCCCGGTCGTGCCGGTCGTCCCAGCCGAAGAACCACGAGCTGAGGTCCGCGATGGCGGCGAGCAGCGCATCAGGGGCCCCGATGTAGTACCCGGCCACCAAGTCCGTGTAGCACAGGCTGTCGGCATATGCCGCGACCTTGTCCGGGGGCATGAGGCGCTTTTCCAGGAGCCATGCCCGGGACTTCTCCTGAAGCTTTGGCCAATACGGATGCAGATGCCGGGGAAACTCCGACTCCACCACCGGAAGGGCCAGTGCGGGCGGCACCGATACCGCCTGTCGAACTGGTGAGTGCATCGACTCGGACGGCTTCTGTCGTTGCCTCGGGACCCGTTCCGCTGCATATGCCGGAACGTGTACCGGGGCACGTGTCGCCCAGTCCGACTGTGAAGTGCTGTGTGAGGAAGCAGGCACGAACAAACCCCTCTCGACCGCGCTGAGGCCCACGCCCCTCTTGCCGTGCCGGGCGCGCGCCGTTGCGTATCCCCGCGCTTTCCATTCAGCACCACAACTGACCGTTCAGGGAACACATTTGCGCCATTCACTACCCCAGCGTGCCGAGAACATCCCCTTACGTGACTGAATCTGGATCACGGGCGGCTGATCGTGGGCTAGTCCTGTCCGGTTCTGAGCGGGTACACCAACGGCCCCTGGTCAGTGGAGTGCTCCCGACCAGGGGCCGCTGTCGTCACGCGCGCACCGCGCGCCTCAGCCGTGGCGCAGTTCAGTCATTCGGCACCACGGGGTAGCGCGGCGTGCCCTCCGCCATCTGCCGCAGCGCGTCCTTGCGCTCCCGCTTGGAGAGGCGGTCGATGTACAGATACCCGTACAGGTGGTCCGTCTCGTGCTGGAGGCAGCGGGCGAAGTAGCCCGTGCCGCGCACCTTGATGGGGTTGCCCTTCTCGTCCTGACCGGTCACGACCGCGTAGTCGGGGCGGGCGAGCGGCGCGTACGCCGTCGGCACGGACAGGCAGCCCTCGCCCGAGTCGTCGAGGCGGCGGCGGTCCGCGGGCAGCTCCTGGAGGACCGGGTTGCAGACGACGCCCACGTGCCGCACGCCCTCGTCGTCCATGCAGTCGTACACGAACACCTTCAGGTCGACGCCGACCTGGTTGGCGGCGACGCCGACGCCCTGGGCGACGCGCTGGCTCGCGAACATGTCGTCGATCAGCTTGGCGAGCTCGTCGTCGAAGGACGTGACGTCCTTGCACTCCTTGTGCAGCACCGGATTGCCGACGACCGTGATGGGCCGGGACGTGCCGCGCTCGCGGTAAGCCGTCTCCCGCTCCTCGCAGTCTTCCGTGTCGATGACGAAGCCCTCGTCGTCGACCGGGAGCACTCCGTCCGCGTAACTCTGCTCAGTGTCCTGCGCCATGTCCGCCGTATGCCTTCTTCCTGGGTCCGTGTACTGCCCGTACAGGGTACGGGCAGCTCCCCGTCGGGGCACCGGCCTCCGGCGCTCGTCAGGGGGCTAGCAGACCTCTTCGAGGTCGCGCCAGGCCCGGGAGTCCGGGCTGTCGGCGACCCAGCCGTCGAGCAGGCCGCGCACGAGCCCCGCGGGGGCGGCCAGGCCGCACTCCCGCTCGGGCACCCACACCGCTCCCGGGCTGCGGTGGCCGAGCGGCCCGGGGTGCCCCGGCTCGCTGTGGTCGTGCGGGTCCAGGTGCTCCCCGTCGCCCTCGTCGCTGGGCATCCGCGACTCCGAGCACATCCGGCAGAGCAGCCGCACGGACGACGACCAGTCCTCGGCGGCGAACCCGGCGTCGGCGGCGAGCTTCTCCAGGGCGTCCCGGTCCTCCTCGGTCGCGGCCTCCAGGAGGACGACCCAGGTGGGCACGGGCGACGGCGCCCACAGCTCGATCTCGTCGAAGACGGGGTAGGCGTGCCCGGCGGCCGTGGTCCGCTCGCCGTGCGGCACCCCGTCGTGCAGCACGACCTCGCCCCAGCGCCGCCCCGAGGACGGCAGCGGAATGGAGAGCACCTCGATGCGGGCCGGGTCCAGCCTGCGGCCCCAGACGACCTCGGCCTCGCCCTCCGGGGAGAGCCGCACGGCCGCGCTGCCCAGGTCCATCCCCGCGGGCTCACCCGTCGCGGCGACCCCGCCGGGCACCTTGAGGCCGTACGCCTGCCAGGCCCTGCGCGCCAGCGGCCAGTCCTGCAGCGCGGTCGCCGCGATGCCCACGTTCCACCAGTCGGGGGCGCCCGCGGAGCGGTCGAGCAGCGCCACGGCCCGCAGGCCCGCGGCCCGTGCCTGCTCCCAGTCGTGCCGGAACTTGTGCAGCAGCGCGAGGTTGAACCAGGACTCCGAAAGCCAGGGTTCGAGATCGGCGGCGCGCGTCAGGAGCGCGCCCGCGTCCTCGTAGCGACCGTCGCCGATGAGCGTGAACGCCCTGTCGGTGGCCTGCCGCCAGGAGGCGGAGGGCCGGTGCCGTCCCTTGCCGAAGATCCTCACGATTCCCGCCTGCCAGCTCTTGTCGGGATGTCCCCGCCGCCGCGCTGCCGCGCGGCCCCGCTTCTCTTTCGCATCCAACCACGTACGGTCGGACGGCCGCTCATTACCCATGGGTTACCCAGCGGGGCCCGAGGTCAGACGACCCGTCCCCGGCGCCTTCACCGGGCGGCCGGGACCCGCCCCCCGCCGCTTCGGCGGGGCCGCCGCCGGACCCCCCGATCGTGTCAGGGGCCGTGCCGGTCCGCGGCGGGGCACCCGTGCCCCGAGCACGCTAACGGGACCGGCGGGGCGCCCCCGCCAGGGCCCGGGCCAAGGCCTCGACCACCTCTGTCTGGTACTCGCGCCCGGTCCCGAGCCGCAGCCGCTCCAAGGCGGCCAGTGGTCCTTGGGGCCCGTGTTCCCGCGCCATCTCGTCGTATGCGTTCGCGGTCCGCACGATACGGGCGGTGAGCGGCTGCTCGCGGTACGGATCGGCCTGGCGCTCCACGACCACGGCGACGTCGGCGGCCACGCCGGTCTGCCGGACCACGGCCCCGCCGAGCAGGGCGATGCGCCGCTGCTCGGCGGTGGGCAGGCGAGCGGTGGCGCCCGCGGGCACGGGGTCGACCAGGGAGAGCTGCCCGATGTCGTGCATCAGCGCCGCGTACTCGAGGACGGTGAGGTCCGCTCCGCAAAGCCCCAGCTCACGACCCATGGCCCGGCTGAGGTCCGCGACGCGCCTGGCATGCCCCGCGGGGGTGTACCCGGCGATCTCGGTGGCGCGGGCCAGCGAGGCGATGGTCTGCCGGTAGGTGGCCCGCACGGCGGCGTAGCGGCGGACGGCCAGCTGGGTGAGCAGCAGCGGGCAGCTGAACACCGGCAGCGCCCACAGCCCCGCCACGGCGACGGCGAGCGCCATCACGGCCCCCGTGGCGCACACGGCGGAGCCGATGCCGGGCATGCGCCGCAGCTCGTCGCGGAGCAGCGGCCCGAACGGCCACCCCCGGCGGGCGTGCGCCAGGGCCGCCGCGAGCACGGCGTCGCACAGCGCGGTGAGCGCGAGCAGGGCCACGACCACGGCGGCGTACCGGCTGCCGTAGCCCGCCAGGGCCTGCAGTCGGCCCGAGTTGTACAGCGGCTGGAAGCACACGGCGGCGAAGGCGACGGTGAGCACGCGCCGGGCGAGGGCGTCGCGCGCGGGCCCGCGCCCGAGCGCGACGTGCGGCACGGCGCCGACGAGCCCCGCCGCCACGACCACGGCGACCACCTGGAGGACCCCGTGGTGGGTCGCCCTCCCGCCGCTCTCCCCCAGCAGGGCGTACGCCAGTGCGCCCGCGGCCCCCAGGGGCGCGGGCTCCCGCTCGCCGCCGCTCCCCCACCGGGCCAGCTCGCCCACGGTGATGAGCGCCCCGAAGGCGAGGGCGGTCCCGGGCTCCTCGACGCCGCGCCAGAGCGTGGCCCCGAGCGCGGCGAGCGCGGTGAGGAGGGCGGCGGCGCGGAGCACGGCGGCCACCGCGGCGGCGAGCCGCCCCGCGGGCACGTGCGTCACCGGGCGGCCGGGCCGCGGGCCGCGGGGGCGCCGGACGCCACACCGCCGACCGGGCCCGGCACACCCGGCTCCACCGACAGGCTCGGCTCGCGAGACTCACGCGGATCGCCCAGCTCACGCGACCCACCCGTCATGCCCGGCTCGCCCGTCACGCCCGTCATGCCCGTCACACCCGGCTCACGCCACCCGCCCGACGAAGCGTTTCCGCCGCCCCCGGCCGTGACCTCCGCGTCCCATCCGTACCGGTCGAGGGCCCGCGCGAGGGCGCCGACCATGGCCGGGTCGAACTGGGCCCCGGCGCATCTGCGCAGTTCGGCGACGGCGGCCTCGACCGGCCGGGCCCGGCGGTAGGAGCGCGAGGACGTCATGGCGTCGAAGGCGTCGGCGACGGCCACCACCCGGGCGCACTCCGGAATTTGACGGCCCATCAGGCCATAGGGGTAGCCGCTGCCGTCGATGCGCTCGTGGTGGTGCAGGATCGCCGCCCTGGCCTCCCCGAGGAAGCCGATGCCGCGCACCATCTCGTGGCCGTACTCGGGGTGCAGCTCGATCACGCGCCGCTCCTGCGGGGTCAGCGGGCCCTCCTTGCGCAGGAGCCGGGTGGGCACGCCGAGCTTGCCCACGTCGTGCAGGATCCCGGCGAAGCGGAGCAGCTCCACGCGCCGGTCGTCCATGCCCAGCTCGCGGGCGATCAGCACGGAGGCGCGGCCGACCCGCTCGCTGTGGCCCCGGGTGTAGCGGTCCTTGATGTCGACGGCCTGCACCAGCGCGCGGATGGTGGCCTGGTGGGCGGCGCGCTCGCGGTGGTACTGGGCGAGCACCCAGCACGAGACGCCCATCGGGAGCAGCACGAGCAGCGCGGCCGGGGGGCCGTACCGGCTGTTCCAGAGGACGGCCATCATCACCCCGGCCAGACCGTGCACGGCGATGGGCGCGAGCGAGCCCGGCAGCAGTCCGCGCCAGGCGTGCCGCGGCGGAACCCGCTCCGCCGCCATCAGGATGCCGCCGTCGAGGGCGGCGACGACCGCGGCGAAGCAGAGCACGGCGACCGCCGCGGGCAGCAGCACGGCGGGGAAGTCGGGCGGCGCCGAGGCCGCGTCGGGACCGCCGAGCGCGGCGTACGTCCGCCCCGAGGCCCAGGCGGCGAGGGCCGGCTGGGCGCCTCGCCAGAGGCGGCGAAGGCCGCGGGGGCGCCGGGGGACGCGGGCGAGCAGGGCGCCGGGGACGGCGACGAGCGCGGCCGCCGCGGGCGGCAGCAGGAACACCGCGGCGAGCAGCACCGGGTAGAAGGCGGGCACGGCCGGGCCGCCGCGGACGACGGTGCGCTCCCCGCCCGCGTGCAGCAGGGCGAGCAGCCCGACGACGGTCCATGGCGTGCCGGGGCCGAACGCGGGCGCCGCGCAGACGGCCCCGCCGAGCGCGGCGCACAGGACGTAGCCTCGGGCCCACACCGGCACCGACCGCATAGGGGTTCTCCTCCCGATCCAGGTCGGGAGAGTAGAACGGGCCCCGACCACCTCGGTGGTCGCGAGCGCGAATTAGCACCTTCGAGTGAGAAACCCCAGAAGAAACAGAGAGAAACGTTCAACTAGCGGGTGAACAGCGGCCCTTCGGGGGCCGCGGGGCACCTCCGCTCAGGAACCGGGCGCCAGATCCACGCCCTCGTCCGGAACGGCCTGCCCGGAGCGGATCAGGTCGATCCGGCCCATGACCTTCGCCCGCAGGTCGGCGGGTACGTCGTCATGGCCGCAGCAGCGCTTGACGAGCTTCTTCACCGCCTGTTCGAGGCCGTACTTCTCCAGGCACGGGGAGCACTCCTCGAAGTGCGTCTCGAACTTGGTGCAGTCGCTGTCCGGCATCTCCCGGTCCAGGAACTCATAGAGGTGGTCCAGGACCTCACTGCAGTCAGTCTCGTGCGGCTCTCCGCAGCTCATGAGCCCGAGCCTTTCGCTTCGTTCGAGTCTCCGGCGCCGGCCGGGACCAGGCCGCGGTCACGCGCGTAGTCCTCGAGCATGCCGCGGAGTTGGCGGCGGCCCCGGTGGAGACGGGACATCACCGTACCGATGGGTGTACCCATGATGTCCGCGATCTCCTTGTACGCAAAGCCCTCCACGTCCGCCAGATACACGGCGATGCGGAATTCCTCCGGGATCGCCTGGAGCGCGTTCTTCACGTCGGAGTCCGGCAGGTGGTCGAGCGCCTGCGACTCGGCCGAGCGCAGTCCCGTGGACATGTGCGACTCGGCGCGCGCCAGCTGCCAGTCCTCGATCTCCTCGGCGGCGCTGCGCTGGGGCTCGCGCTGCTTCTTGCGGTACGAGTTGATGAACGTGTTCGTGAGGATGCGGTACAGCCAGGCCTTGAGGTTGGTGCCCTCGCGGAACTGGTGGAACGACGCGTACGCCTTCGCGTAGGTCTCCTGGACCAGGTCCTCCGCGTCCGCGGGATTGCGCGTCATGCGCAGCGCGGCCGAATACATCTGGTCGAGGAACATCAGCGCGTCCCGCTCGAAGCGGGCCGTGCGCTCCGCGGCCGTCTCGGCGTCCTTGCCGGAACGCTCCGGCTGCTCGGAGTGACCGTGCTCAGTGCCTGCGTCGGTCCCAGTGACCGGACCCACCTCCTCCAACGACGTGGTGGGGCCGTAGCCGGTCCCACTGGTTTCGGAGGATAGACGACGACCCGCTTTGCCCGCCGCTCGAATAGGGGCCGTCTTGGGCGCACTCAGCACGCTCCACTCCAGGTCAGAGGACTTGGAGCGGTTCGGGCAGATGGTCGATCCCATGCGGGCGGCCCCCTCTTCTACGAACACTGTTTGCGGTCTGCTGGCGACAACAGAGGTCACGCGCTCAACATTCCCGAGGCGGCCGTCCAGGCGACGACGGCGTCCGTGATCCGCTTCACAGCTTCCTCCTGGCCGATGTCGGCCCGTTTCGGCACGGCGAAGGAGTGGTCGCCGAAGGGAATCTCGACGAGGTCGTACGCCGCGCCCGGAGGGAATTCCGCGGGCCTGCCGAAGGGGTCGTTGCCGCCCTGCACCACGAGCGTCGGCACCCCGGCGCCGAGCAGCTCCTCGGCGCGGGACCTCTCCGGCCTGCCCGGCGGGTGCAGCGGGAAGCTCAGCGCGAGCACGGCGGCCGCGCCGAGCTCGGTGGCCGTGCGGCAGGCCACGCGGGCCCCGGCGCTGCGGCCACCCGCGATCACCGGCAGGCCGGGCTTCGCGAGGGCGGGCCACAGGCCGCGCCAGCCGGTGTCGAGCGTCTTCGGGGCGGGCGCCACCTTCTTGCCGGCCACCCGCCAGGGCTGCTCCACCAGGGCGACGGTCACGCCGTGCGGGGGCAGGGCGGCGGCGATGGCCTGGAGGTCGCGGGCCTCGATGCCGCCGCCCGCCCCGTGGCCGACGGCCAGGACGGCCCGCGCCTGCTCGGCGGGGTGCCAGGTGATCCGGGCGGCCCCGGCGTCGGTCTCGACGACTTCGCTGTGGGTCTCACTGTGCGTCACGTCAGAAGAGTGTGCCCTCTTCGGGGCCGTCCAGTTCCTTCAGCAGCTCCGGACCGTTGTTGCGGACGTTGCTGACGGCCGTCGAGACGGGGAAGGCGCGCATGAGCCCGGCGGGCGGCGGCTCCAGGAGCGGGCGCACGTCCTCCACGTCGGTGCGCGCCGGGTCGAGCCAGGCGTCCCAGCGGTCGGGCGTGAGCATCAGCGGCATGCGCGGGTGGATGTCCGCGAGCGAGCCGGGCCCGCCCTCCGGGGCGACGCCGAGCGGGGTGGTCTCCGCCTCCGTGGTGATCACCGAGCAGGTCACCCACCAGGCGAGCGGGTGCTCGTCGGGCAGCGTGCGGTCGCGCCAGAACTCGTACAGGCCCGCCATCGCGAACACGGAGCCGTCGGCGGGCAGCACGAAGTACGGCTGCTTGCGGGGCCGCTTCTTCTTGCCCTCGACCTCCAGCTCGCGCTCGGCGGCCGCGGTCACCCACTCGTAATAGCCGTCGGCCGGCAGGATGCAGCGCCGCGCGGCGAAGGCCCGGCGGTAGGAGGGCTTCTCGTGCACCGTCTCCGCGCGCGCGTTGATCATCCGCGCGCCGCCCTCCGGCGTCTTGGCCCAGGACGGCACCAGTCCCCACTTGAGCTTGCGCAGCTGGCGAACCGGAGCCTTGTCCGCGGCGTCTTTCAGGGGACGGTCGAGGACGGCGTAGACCTCTTTCGTGGGAGCGACGTTGTAGTCCGGCTCCAGGGTCTCCTGCGGCTCCCACTTCTGGACCTCGAAGATTCCTGCGAGATCCTCGGGCCTACGACTCGATGCATACCGTCCGCACATACGTGCAACACTGCCACGCCGCGGCACACGACAGGGAGCCAACCGAGCAATGCACACCACCGCTTCCGCCAGCCTGAGCGACCTGTGGGACCGCGTCTTCGGCACGCAGTCCGCGCCCGAGCAGTGGCTGGTGATCGCCACCGGCGTCGTCGCGCTCGCCGCCGTCGTCCCGCACGGCGTCTGGCGCGTGGCCCGCAACGCCATCACCATCGCGCACGAGGGCGGCCACGGCCTGGTCGCCCTGCTCACCGGCCGCCGCCTGGACGGCATCCGGCTGCACTCCGACACCAGCGGCCTGACCGTCAGCCGCGGCAAACCCTCGGGCCTCGGCATGATCCTCACCGCCGCCGCGGGCTACACCGCTCCCCCGCTGCTCGGCCTCGGCGGCGCGGCGCTGCTCTCCCAGGGGCACATCACGGCCTTCCTGTGGATCGCCACGGCCCTGCTCGCCGCGATGCTGGTGATGATCCGCAACGCGTACGGCGCGCTCACGATGGTCCTGGCGGGCGGCGCCTTCCTGGTCGTCTCCTGGCTGGCGAGCACCGACGTACAGGCCGCCTTCGCGTACGCGGTGGTGTGGTTCCTGCTCCTGGGCGGCGTGCGGCCCGCCTTCGAGCTCCAGGCCAAGCGGCGGCACGGGGGCGCCGGGGACTCCGACGCGGACCAGCTGGCCCGGCTGACGCACGTCCCGGCGGGCCTGTGGCTCTTCCTGTTCCACGCCGTGTCGCTGTGCTCGCTGATAGGCGGCGGGCGCTGGCTGCTCACCGTGTGACCCGGCGCCACGGGGCCGTGCCGCCGCATCGCGCGGGCGCGACCGGCCCCGGAGGGCCCCGGGCGACCCGCGACCCACTACGGCAATTCCCGGGAACCGCTCCGCGCTTCGCGGTTTCGCCTGTATTTCGCCACTTTTGATCAAGTTCTGTGGTCGTCGCCAGCCACTAAAGTGAGGGGCATGACCGTGAACCCGACGCACACCGCCCTCTGGCCCGCCCCGCACGCGAGCGGAGCCGTCGCCGCGACGGTCCACGTGCCGGGCTCCAAGTCGGTCACCAACCGCGCTCTCGTCCTGGCCGCCCTCGCCGCCGAGCCCGGCTGGCTGCGCCGGCCGCTGCGCTCCCGCGACACCCTCCTCATGGCGGGCGCCCTGCGCGCCATGGGCGTCGGCATCGAGGAGACGGTCTCGTCCAGCTCCACCGCCGCGGGGAGCCCGGACGCCTCCGGCGAGGCCTGGCGCGTCATCCCGTCGGGCCTGCACGGCCCGGTCACCGTCGACGTGGGCAACGCGGGCACGGTGATGCGCTTCCTGCCGCCGGTCGCGGCCCTGGCCGACGGCCCGATCCGCTTCGACGGCGACCCCCGTTCCTACGAGCGCCCGCTGCACGGCGTGATCGACGCCCTGCGCGCCCTCGGCGCCCGCGTCGACGACGACGGCCGCGGCGCGCTGCCCCTGACGGTGCACGGCGGCGGTGCCCTGGACGGCGGCCAGGTCGAGATCGACGCCTCCTCCTCGTCGCAGTTCGTGAGCGCGCTGCTGCTCTCGGGCCCGCGCTTCAACCAGGGCGTGGAGGTGCGGCACGTGGGCAGCACCCTGCCGTCCATGCCGCACATCCGCATGACCGTCGACATGCTGCGCTCCGCGGGCGCCCAGGTCGACACCCCCGAGGCGGGCGGCGAGCCGAACGTCTGGCGGGTCACACCGGGCGCCCTGCTCGGCCGCGACCTGACGATCGAGCCCGACCTGTCCAACGCCCAGCCGTTCCTGGCGGCGGCCCTGATCACCGGCGGCCGCGTGACCATCCCCGACTGGCCCACGCGCACCACCCAGCCCGGTGACGCGCTGCGGCAGCTGTTCACCGAGATGGGCGGCTCCTGCGAGCTGACCGAGCACGGCCTGACGTTCACCGGCTCCGGCTCGGTGCACGGCATCGACGCCGACCTCGGCGAGGTCGGCGAGCTGACCCCGGGCATCGCCGCCGTCGCGGCCCTCGCCGACTCCCCGTCCACGCTGCGCGGCGTCGCCCATCTGCGGCTGCACGAGACGGACCGGCTCGCCGCCCTCACCAAGGAGATCAACGAGCTGGGCGGTGACGTCACCGAGACCGCCGACGGCCTGCACATCCGCCCGCGCAAGCTGCACGGCGGCGTCTTCCACACCTACGACGACCACCGCATGGCCACGGCGGGCGCGATCATCGGCCTCGCCGTGCCGGGCGTACAGATCGAGAACGTCGCGACGACGGCGAAGACGCTGCCCGACTTCCCCGACCTGTGGACCGGGATGCTCGGGAACTGACGGGCGGACTGGAACCATGCGCCGCTACGGCAAGCACACCGACGAGGACGACGTCCGGGTCCGCCCCAACCGCAAGGGCAACCGTCCCCGTACGAACATCCGCCCCAAGCACGAGGACGCGGCCGACGGAATGGTCCTCACCGTCGACCGCGGCCGGCTGACCTGTCTGGTCGACGACCGGATCGTGGTCGCGATGAAGGCCCGCGAGCTGGGCCGCAAGGCCGCGGTGGTCGGCGACCAGGTGGCCCTCGTGGGCGATCTGTCCGGCGACAAGGACACCCTCGCCCGCATCGTCCGCATCGCGGAGCGCACCTCGGTGCTGCGCCGCACGGCGGACGACGACGACCCGTTCGAGCGCGTGGCCGTCGCCAACGCCGACCAGCTCGCCATCGTCACCGCGCTCGCCGACCCCGAGCCGCGCCCGCGCCTGATCGACCGCTGTCTGGTCGCCGCGTACGACGGCGGGCTCACCCCGCTCCTCGTCATGACGAAGTCCGACCTCGCCCCGCCGGACAAGCTCCTGGAGCTGTACGGCGCCCTGGACATCCCGTACGTCGTCACGAGCCGCGAGGAGCTGGAGAGCGGCGCGGCGGTGGCCCGGGTGCGCGCCGAACTCGACGGCAAGGTCACGGCGTTCGTCGGGCACTCCGGCGTCGGCAAGACCACCCTCGTGAACGCCCTGGTCCCCGAGGAGCGGCGGCGCAGCACCGGCCATGTGAACGCGGTGACCGGCCGCGGCCGCCACACCACCACGTCCGCGCTCGCCCTGCCCCTCGCGGACGGCGAGGGCTGGGTGATCGACACCCCGGGCGTGCGCTCCTTCGGCCTGCACCACGTGGACCCCTCGCGCGTCATCCACGCCTTCCCCGACCTGGAGCCCGGCACCGAGAACTGCCCGCGCGCGTGCAGCCACGACGAGCCCGACTGCGCGCTCGACGCGTGGGTGGCCGAGGGCCACGCGGATCCGGCGCGGCTCTACTCGCTGCGCCGGCTGCTCGCCACCCGGGAGCGGCGCGAGGGCGACTGACGGCGCGGGGGCCGCCCTTCGGCGGACCGGATCTCCCCCGGGTGACCCGGCCTTCGCGTTGTTTACGCCCGCGCCGCTTCGGTAAGTGCATAATCGCACCAAGATTGTTCCAAGCTTTGGCGAAGCAGTCACGGAACGTACGGGTCGTACGGATGCGGGAGGCACAACCATGGCGTGGCTGCTGGTCATCGTCGCCGGGATCCTCGAGACGGGCTTCGCGGTCTGCCTGAAGCTGTCGCACGGCTTCACCCGCGTCTGGCCCACCATCGCCTTCGCCTGTTTCGCGCTCGGCAGCTTCGGCCTGCTCACGCTGGCCCTGAAGAAGCTGGACGTGGGCCCCGCGTACGCGGTGTGGACGGGCATCGGCGCCGCGGGCACGGCCATCTACGGCATGATCTTCCTCGGTGACCTGGTCTCCACCCTCAAGATCCTCTCGATCTCGCTGGTGATCCTCGGCGTCATCGGCCTCCAGCTGTCGGGCTCGGCCCACTGAGACCGCGCAGCACCACCCGCCGGACCAGCTGGACCGAGTCCTCGTCCCGCCCGCCGGGCGCCACGACGTAGGACAGCGCGACGCGCACCGCGCTCTCGCAGGCCCGCGCCAGCTCCTCCGTCTCCGAGGGGCGGCCCCGCTCGGTCAGCGCGGCCATCGCCCGGTCGCGCACCTGGACGAGCAGCTCGGCCGGGCTCGGCACGCCCGCGTCCGCGCGGCGCTGCGCGGGCACCGGGGAGCTGGACACCACGGCCCGGCTCGGCGCGGGCAGGCGCTCGCTCCAGAAGCCGGTGAGCACCGCCCGCACCAGGGCGTTGTCGCGGGCGGCGCCGATCGTCCACGCGCTCACCGCGGCCAGCCGGTCCACGGGGTCGCGAGCCTGCGCGAGCGCCCGCTCCACCCCCCGCAGATAGGTGTCGGTCTCGCGCCGGAGCAGGGCCCGCGCGAGGCCGTCCTTGCTGCCGAACTCGTTGTACAGGGTCTGCCGGGACACCCCGGCGACCGCCGCCACGTCGACCATGCGCACACCCGCCCACGGCCTGCGGGCCAGTGCGGTGTACGCCGCGTCGAGCAGTGATTCCCGCGCTGCAGGCATCGTCGCCTCCCGCTGCCCAGGGCCGGGCGGCCCGTGCGGTTCTGCTGGCCAGGTTTGACGCGCCACGAGGCACTGTCAAGGGGTACGGCGGGCGGCGCCCGATACGCGCTGTGGCTCGCGCGAAACGAGATCGATACTGTTCACCCATGCCCGACTATCACGATGATCTGCGCCTCGCCCACGTCCTCGCGGACGCCGCCGACGCCGCGACGATGGGCCGGTTCAAGGCCCTCGACCTCCGGGTGGAGACCAAGCCGGACATGACGCCGGTCAGCGAGGCCGACAAGGCCGCCGAGGAGCTGATCCGCGGACAGCTCCAGCGCGCCCGGCCGCGGGACGCGATCCTCGGCGAGGAGTACGGCATCGAGGGCACGGGCCCGCGCCGCTGGGTCATCGACCCGATCGACGGCACGAAGAACTACGTACGCGGCGTGCCGGTCTGGGCCACGCTCATCTCCCTGATGGAGGCGGGCGAGGGGGGCTACCAGCCGGTGGTCGGCGTCGTCTCCGCGCCCGCGCTCGGCCGCCGCTGGTGGGCCGCGAAGGGCGGCGGCGCGTACACCGGCCGCAGCCTGTCCTCCGCGACCCGGCTGCGCGTCTCCGAGGTGAGCGGGCTCCAGGACGCGTCCTTCGCGTACTCCTCGCTCAGCGGCTGGGAGGAGCGGGGGCGCCTGAACTCCTTCCTCGACCTCACCCGCGCCTGTTGGCGCACGCGTGCGTACGGCGACTTCTGGCCGTACATGATGGTCGCCGAGGGCTCGATCGACTTCTGCGCGGAGCCGGAGCTGTCCCTGTGGGACATGGCGGCGAACGCGATCGTGGTGACGGAGGCGGGCGGCCGCTTCACCGGTCTCGACGGCGCCCCCGGCCCGCACAGCGGCAACGCGGCGGCGTCGAACGGGCTGCTCCACGACGAGATGCTGGCCTATCTGAACCGTCCGTAGGCCGGGACCCGGCCGGCGTCGGGATCGAGCCCGGGGCCGCGCGCCCCCGAACTGGGCGCACGCGCCCCCTTGTTGGCCTTCCGTTTCGCTGCGACTCTGAGAGTCCCCCCGCTTGTGAACTTGTGAATCCTTTCTCTTGGCAATGCGGTTCCCTACTCCAGGCATGCCGAGGGCAAAGGGCTCCCCAAGGAGGTGGCTCAAGCCCATGCTCGTCCGTGACGCCATGAGCACATTGGTCCTCACCATCGGCCCCGCGCACACCCTCCGTCAGGCGGCCCGGCTGATGTCGGCGCGCCGCGTCGGCGCGGCCGTCGTCCTCGACCCCGACACCTGCGGCCTCGGCATCCTGACCGAGCGCGACGTCCTCAACTCCCTCGGCCGCGGCCAGAACCCGGACTTCGAGACCGCGAGCGCGCACACGACGACCTCCGTCGTCTACGCGGGCCCCGCCTGGACCCTGGAGGACGCCGCCGAGGCGATGACCCACGGCGGCTTCCGGCACCTCGTGGTGCTCGACCACGACGAGCCGGTGGGCATCGTCTCCGTGCGCGACATCATCCGCTGCTGGGCCCCGGGCCGTCACCGCCCCGCCCCGGTGGCCGAGTTCACGGCCCGCTGAGCACCGCCCCGAGCACCACCGCCCGGACACGGCGAACGGGCCGGACCCCCGAGGGGGCCCGGCCCGTCACCTACGGCAAGGGCTTGGGTTCTCAGCCGCGAAGGGCCTGGACCGCGGCCTCCAGGCGCTTGCCGAAGTCTTCGTCCGCCCGGCGGAAGTTGCCGATGGCGCGCTCGGCGATGTCGGCGCGCGAGACGCCCGCGATGCTGCCCGCGAGGTTCTCGATCAGCCGCTCCTTCTCGTCCTCGGCCATCAGGCGGTACAGATTGCCCGCCTGGACGAAGTCGTCGTCCTCGGCGTGCACGGGCGTCACGTGGTTGCCCGTGCTCCCGGTGACGGCGGTCGGCTCCCACAGCGGCCGGCCGGTCTGGGCCGGGCCCCCGAAGGAGTTCGGCTCGTAGTTCTTGGCGCCCTTGTGGCGGCCGTCGTACAGATGGCCGTCACGGCTGTAGGAGCGGGCCTCCGTGGCGTGCGGGCGGTTCACCGGCAGGTGGTCGGCGTTGATGCCGACGCGGTAGCGGTGGGCGTCGGCGTACGCGAAAAGGCGGCCCTGGAGCATCTTGTCCGGCGAGGGGCCGATGCCGGGGACGAAGTGCGCGGGCGAGAAGATCGCCTGCTCGACCTCGGCGAAGACGTTCTCCGGGTTGCGGTTGAGCTCCAGCTTGCCGATCTCGACCGGCGGGTAGTCCGCGTGCGGCCACACCTTGGTGAGGTCGAACGGGTTGAAGCGGTAGGTCGCCGCGTCGGCCGCGGGCATGATCTGGACCTGCACGGTCCAGGTCGGGAACTCGCCGCGCTCGATGGACTCGCGCAGGTCGCGCTGGTGCGAGTCGGGGTCCTTGCCCGCGAGCGCCTCCGCCTCCCGGGCGGTCAGGTTCTTGATGCCCTGGTCGGTCTTGAAGTGGTACTTGACCCAGAAGACCTCGCCCGCCTCGTTGCTCCACTGGAAGGTGTGCGAGCCGAAGCCGTCCATGTGCCGGTACGACGCCGGGATGCCGCGGTCACCGAAGAGCCAGGTCACCTGGTGGGTGGCCTCCGGGCTCAGCCCCCAGAAGTCCCACACGTTGTCGGCCTCCTGCGAGCCCGTGTACGGGTCGCGCTTCTGCGTGTGGATGAAGTCGGGGAACTTGATGGCGTCCCGGATGAAGAAGACCGGGGTGTTGTTGCCGACGAGGTCGTAGTTGCCCTCCTCGGTGTAGAACTTCAGCGAGAAGCCGCGCGGGTCACGCACCGCGTCGGCGGCGCCGAGGTTGCCCGCGACCGTGGAGAAGCGCAGGAAGACCTCGGTCTCCTTGCCGATCTCGGAGAGGAACGCGGCGCGCGTGTACGGGGTGACGTCCGCCGTCACCGTGAACGTGCCATAAGCGCCCGCGCCCCGCGCGTGCACCACGCGCTCCGGGATCCGCTCGCGGTTGAAGTGCGCCAGCTTCTCCAGGAGGTGCTGGTCCTGGAGCAGCATGGGACCGCCGACGCCCGCGGTCTCGCTGTTCTGGTTGTCGGCGACCGGCGCTCCGGCCTCGGTGGTGAGGTGTCCCTGCGTCACGTGCGCCTCCTGCGTCATTACTGCAAGTCCTGTCCCTTGGCGTTTGCCGAACTCGATCCTACGATAGACATTGTCTAAGTCAAGTGGACTTCCAAAGTCACACTCAGTCGGGACCTAGGTCCCCTGCCTGTTAGGCTGGATTCATGAGCGACCTGTTGGAACGACTGCGCGGACGCGGCTGGCGGATGACCGCACAGCGGCGCGTCGTGGCCGAGGTCCTCGATGGGGACCACGTGCATCTGACGGCGGACGAGGTACATGCCCGTGCCGTCGTGAAGCTGCCGGAGATCTCCCGGGCGACCGTCTACAACACCCTGGGCGAGCTGGTCTCGCTCGGCGAGATCCTCGAGGTCAGCACGGACCGCAGAGCCAAGCGGTACGACCCGAACGCGCACCGGCCGCACCAGCACCTGGTGTGCTCCCGGTGCGGCGCGATCCGTGACGTCCACCCGACGGGCAACCCGCTCTCGGTCCTCCCGGACTCCGAGCGCTTCGGCTTCACGATCTCGGACGTGGAGGTCACGTACCGGGGCGTGTGCCCCGCGTGCGCGACGAGCGCCTGAGCGGACGACGCGAGTGAGGCCCGGCACCCCTGGGGGTGCCGGGCCTCACTCGTTCCGGGCCTGGCTCGTTCCGGGCATCACTCGCTCCGGGCGTGCCCGGACACACCGAAGGCCCGGAACCTGATCGGTTCCGGGCCTTCGGCCTTCAGTAGCGGGGACAGGATTTGAACCTGCGACCTCTGGGTTATGAGCCCAGCGAGCTACCGAGCTGCTCCACCCCGCGTCGGTGAACCCAACAGTACGCCAAGCCCACGACCAGCGCAAATCCCTTCCGCGGCGGTGGGCGACCGGTCCGCCAGGGGCCGCGGCCCGGCACCGGCCGCCCCGCGCGGGCCCGGCGTCCCTCGCCGGGCCGCTACGCCGACAGCTCCTGCCGCAGCGCCTCGCCGAGCCGCCCCGCCCGCTCGGCGACCTCCGCGGGCCCGAGCTCCACCGCCCGCGAGGCCCACCGCTGCCCCTCCGCGAGCTGCCCCCGGCGGGCGTACAGCAGGGCGAGCCGCAGGGCGGCCCGGCCGTGCCCGGCGTCGGCGGCGCGCGTCCACCACAGCGCCGCCTCCGGCTCGCTGCCCTCGCGTGCGAGGAGCAGGCCCAGGTTGAACGCGCCGTTGCGACTCCCGGCCTCCGCCGCGAGGCGGTACCACCGCGCCGCCTCGACCACGTCGCCCCGCCCGGCGGCGAGCATCCCGACCCGCACCTGGGCCCGCCGGTGCCCCTGCTGGGCCGCGCGCTCGTACCACTCCTCGCACTCCGTCTTGCGCGCCGCGGGCTCCCCGAGCGCGGGCGCGGCCGCGGCCGGGCGGCGCGCGTCGAGCACCGTGCCGAGGCGGTAGGCGGCCTCCGCGCTGCCGCCGCCCGCGGCGCACCGCAGGTGCCGCTCGGCCTCCTGCTCGTCGCCGTCGCGCAGGCGCGCCGTGCCGACCTGGAGCGCGGCGTCGGTGTGCCCCGCGGCCGCGGCCCGCTCGTACCAGCGCAGCGCCGCCGCGTCGTCGCCCCGGCTCGCGTACAGGATCCCGAGGTTGAACGCGGCGTCCACGCTGCCTGCCTCGGCGGCCTTGGAGAACCACGGCTCGGCGCCGAGGGCGTCGCCGCCCTGGAGCAGCAGCACGGCGAGCGCGTTCGCCGCCTCGCGGTGTCCGGCGTAGGCGGCGCGGCGGTACCACTGGTCGGCCTGCGCGGTGCGCTTCTGCTCGGCGCACAGCAGGCCCAGGTTGTACGCGCCGTTCACGTCGCCCGCGTCCAGTGCCGCGCGGTACCAGCGCTCGGCGGTCTGGGTCTCGCCGCGCTCGGCGTGCAGCGCACCCAGCGCGTTGGCCGCGTTGCCGTCGCCGTCCTGGGCGGCCTTGAGCCACCACACGGCGGCGTTCGTCTCGTCACCCGCGTCGCGCAGCAGGAAGCCGAGGGCGCACGCGGCCTTGGCCTCGCCGTCCTTGGCGGAGGTCAGGTACCAGCGCCCGGCCTCCTTGAGCTCGCCGCGCTTCTCCAGGATGGCGCCGAGGTGCAGCGCGGCACGGCGGTGGCCGCGCGCGGCGGCCTGGCGGTACCACTGCTCGGCCTCGTCGAGCGGCGAGCGACCCGCGCCGGGGCGGACGCCGACCTCGCCGGGCGGCTCCTGCTCGGCACGCCGGTCGAGGGCGCGGGCCAGGCGGTAGGCCGCCTCGCGGTGCCCGCGCTCGGCGGCGGTGCGCATCCAGCGCTCCGCGCCGACGTCGCCCCGGTGCTCCAGGAGGTCGGCGAGCGCGTACGCGCCGAGGGTGTGGCCCTGCTCGGCAGACTGGCGCAGCCAGTACTCGGCCGCGGGCTCGTCACCGCGCTCGCGGTGGTGCCTGCCGAGCGCGTGGGCCGCGGCGGCCGAGCCGGCGACGGCGGCGATCCGCCACCATCCGGCGGCCTCCTCCACATAGCCGCGCTGGTGCAGGAGGACACCCAGGTTGTTGGCCGCGGCGCGGTCACCGGCGGCGGTCGCCGCACGCAGCAAGGACTCGGCGCCGTCGAGATCACCGCGGCGCAGCAGCAGGCTCCCCAGGACGCTCATCGCGTCCACGTCCCCGGCCTCGGCCGCGACCCGGTGCTGCATCTCTTCCGCGGCGGCCCCCGGGTCGTCCCGGTCGGCCGACGGCACAAAACGCCCAGTCTCCAACAGAGTTGCCTTGTCCCCCATAACGTCCATCGTCGCACCACCTGCAACCTGGGTACACCTGGTATACCGCAGCCAGTGAGGTCACTTCAGCGTTTTGTCGACATGCCCACAGAGAGATAAGTGAAACACAGCTTCCCTCAACTCCCCCCGCCCGGACCACTCTTCGCACGAACCCCACATCACTGGCATGGGACACCGGCATGAGTGCGTTGCGGAGGGGGCGCGCCGATCGTGACGAAGGCATGACGATGGCATGACGAAGGCCCGGATCCTGTGACAGGATCCGGGCCTTCGTCGCGAGTAGCGGGGACAGGATTTGAACCTGCGACCTCTGGGTTATGAGCCCAGCGAGCTACCGAGCTGCTCCACCCCGCGCCGTTGTGTACGTCACCGTATCACGGCGCGGGGTGGGTCCCGCGCGCTGTCCGCGCGCCCCGGGCGTCCGGGGTGAGCGGCTATCCGCCGCCGCCCCCGCCCTTGCCGCCCTTCTCGCCCTTGTCGCTCTTCTTCGGCTGGCCGGACTGGGCGTCCTCGGCGCGCTCCAGGGCCTCCTGGAGCTTGGCCTGGGCCTTGCCGTAGGCCTCCCAGTCGTCGTCCTTGAGGGCCTCCTTGCCTTCGTCGATCGCCTTCTGGGCGTCGTCGATGGCCTTCTGGAGGTCGGGGTTGTCCGACGTCGGCGGCTTCTGCTTGTCGGGCTTCTCCTTGTCACCGCTGCCCGGTTTGTCCGGTGGCTCGACGGGAGTCGCCCCTTCGGTTCCGAAGACCACGTTGAGCGCCTTGTCCAGGGTGCTCTCGAAGGCGATCTTGTCTCCGTAGGTGACGAGGACGCGCTTCAGGAGTGGGTACTTGAGCCCACCGCCCTTGACGTAGACCGGCTCCACGTAGAGCAGGCCGCCGTCCAGGGGCACGGTAAGGAGATTGCCGTAGTCGACTTCGGAGTCGCCGCCCTTGAGGAGTCTGATCTGCTCCGCGATGTCCTTGTCGGAGTTGAACTGACTCTGGACGAGCTTCGGACCGTCGACCGTTCTGTCGGTCGGCATCTTCAAGATCTGCATCTTGCCGTAGTCCGGTGAGCCCGCGTCCGCGTTGACCGCCATGAAGGCGCTCAGGTTGTTCCGCTTGTTGGGCACGAAGGTCGTCGTCAGCGAGAAGTCCTGCTTCTTGCTGCCCGGCATCTTCATGCTCAGGTAGTACGGCGGGACGGCGCTGGACGTCTGGTTCGTCGGGTCGCTCGGGACCTCCCACACCTCGCTGCCGCTGAGGAACGTGTCGGCGTCCTTCACGTGGTAGCGGGTGAGCAGCTCGCGCTGGACCTTGAACAGGTCCTGCGGGTAGCGCAGGTGGTCCATCAGGGCCGGCGAGATCTCGCTCTTGTCCTTGACGGTGTCCGGGAACGCCTTGCGCCACGTCTTCAGAATGGGGTCCTCGGTGTCCCACTCGTACAACTTGACGTCACCGCTGTACGCGTCGACGGTCGCCTTCACCGAGTTGCGGATGTAGTTGACCTGGTTCTGCTGGGCGACCACCTGACGCTGGTTGTTCCGCGCCGTGAGGGAGTCGGCCGTGGTGTCGCCGAGCGTGGTGCGCGACGCGTACGGATAGCCGTTCGTCGTCGTGTAGGCGTCGACGATCCACTGGATCTCGCCGTCGACCACCGCCGGGTAGGCGTCGCCGTCGATCGTCAGCCAGGGGGCCACCGCCTCGACGCGCTCCTTGGGCGTGCGGTTGTACAGGATCCGCGAGCCCTCGCCGATCGCGCCCGAGTACAGCATCTGGGGCTCGCCGAACGACACCGCGTACGCGGCCCTGTTCAGCGGGTTGGAGAGGTTGACGCCGCTCTTGCCCTTGTAGCTGGTCGTCTTCTCGCCGCTGTCGTCCGAGTAGTCGATCTCCTTCTGCGGACCGCCGACGATCGAGTACTGGGTGGTCTTCTCGCCGTAGTAGATGCGCTGCTGGTACCGCGGCAGACTGCCCTTGGAGGGCAGGTCGGACTCGGTGAAGACCGGCTCGCCCGACCCCTTCGCCTCCGTGCCCTTGGCCGCGACGACGCCGTAGCCGTGGGTGTAGCGGAAGTGGTCGTTGATCCAGTTGTTCTTCTGGACGCCGTTCAGGTCCAGCTCGCGCAGGCCGATGACGGTGTCCTGCTCCTTGCCGTCCTTGTCCTTGTAGCGGTCGACGTCCAGGTTCGACGGGAAGCCGTAGTAGGCCTTCATCTGCTGGAGCTGCTGGAAGGTCGGCGAGACGATGTTCGGGTCGAGCAGGCGGAAGCTGGCGGCGTCGGTGGCGGCGGTGCGCAGCTTCGACGTGTCCTGGGTGGTGCTCACGCCCGGGTACTTCTTCACGTCGGTGCCGCCGATGTCGTACGCCTTGCGCGTCGCTTCCAGGTTCTTCTCGACGTACGGGGCTTCCTTCGCCTGCTCGTTCGGCTGGACCTGGAACTTCTGGACGATGGCCGGGTACAGGCCGCCGATCAGGATCGCGGAGAGCACCATCAGGCCGAAGCCGATGACCGGCAGCTGCCAGGTGCGCCGCCACAGCGTGGCGAAGAACAGCAGCGCGCAGATGACGGCGATGCAGAACAGGATCGTCTTCGCCGGCAGATAGGCGTTGGCGTCGACGTACCTGAGGCCCGTCCAGTTGTCGGTCGCCTTGAAGTCACTGGACTTCACCGCGAGGCCGTACCGGTCGAGCCAGTACGCGACGGCCTTGAGGGCCACGAAGATGCCGATCAGCACCGAGAGGTGCCCGGTCGCCGCGGCCGTGGCCCGGCCGCCGGGGCTGGTGATGCGCAGGCCGCCGTACAGGTAGTGCGTCAGGGCGGCGGCGATCACGGAGAGGACCGTGGCCGCGAAGCCGAAGCCCAGCAGGAAGCGGTACCAGGGCAGGTCGAAGGCGAAGAAGGAGACGTCCAGGTGGAACTGGGGGTCCTTCTGGCCGAACGGCACGCCGTTGACCCACATCAGCCAGGTGCGCCACTGGCCCGCGGCGGAGGCACCCGCGATCAGGCCGACGAGCGCGGTGATCCCGATGAGGAGCCACTTCTTGAACGGCGCGATCGCCATGCGGTACCGGTCGAGGCTCTGCTGCTCCATCGACATGGCGCTCAGCGGCGGGCGCAGCCGGTGCGCCAGCCAGATGTTCACACCGACCGCGGCCGCCATGAGGAGGCCGAAGACGAAGAACAGGCCGATCTTGGTCGACAGGGTCGTCGTGAAGACCGATGAGTAGCCGACCGAGCGGAACCAGAGCCAGTCCGTCCAGAACCCCGCGAACATGACGAACGCCATGGCCAGCACGGCCAGGACGCCGAGCGTCAAAAGCAGGGTCCGGACACGACGGGACGGTCGGCCCACTCTGATCCGTGGCCCCGTCGGGCCTCCGCCGCGGTCCGGCATCTGGAAAGCCAAGGTGCGCACCTCGAAGTTCGCTGTAGCTGTAGCTGTGGCTGAATCGGGCCCCGCGATCGTAGAGCCCACTGATGCAACTTACCGACGCTTTACTCAGTTCCCGTTCCGGGGTCTGAACCAGGCAGGATATTGGGCATGCCCAACGTTTCCCCCTCCGGCCCTCCGATGGCCGCGAGCCCGCTCACCCGCGCCGTGCTCGAAATCGACGAGTACGTCGCGAGCCTCGGCTGGGATCAGCCCGCCCGTCTCTTCGCCCTGGTGGACACCGCGCGACTGCGCACCCAGGAGCCCGGCCTCGCCGACCGCCTCGGCCTCCCCGACGACGGCTCGGCCGCGCCGCTCACCCCCATCGAGCAGGAGGAGCTGCCCGCCGGGGCCGCGCTCGACGAGTTCCTCGGCACCATCGCCTGGCCCGACTCCGTCGCGGGCTGCGCCCTCACCGTGGAGCGCCTGATGCTCCCGCCGTCCGCGGAGGCGTCCGTTCCGCAGCATCTGAGCGAGAAGCAGCTCGCCGCGTGGGTGGCGAAGCACCCCGAGCGCCAGGAGGTCCGCATGACGGTCGCGGTGCTGCGCGACGGCGCGCGCGACTCGGCCCTGCGGCTGCGCGAGAAGGACTCCGCCACGGAGGTCCTGACCGGCTCCGACCTGGTGCCGGGCCTCGCGGAGGCGCTGACCGCGACGTTCGCGGAGTAGCCGCTCCGCGGGCGCTCCACAGCATCTGACCGGGTACGTGGCCGGGGCCGGGGTCGACCGCCCCGGCCGCGGCCGTTTCCGTGGGCTCAGCCCTTGGTGCACTGCGGCAGACCGGCGGTGTCTCCCTTGCGGATCTTGTCGAGGGACTTCACCGCGTCGTCGATGGTGTCGACCTTGACCAGCGTGAGCCCGTCGGGGACGTCCTTCGCGGCGGTCGCGCAGTTGTCCTTGGGCGTGAGGAAGTACTCCGCGCCCTTGTCGCGCGCGCCCACGGTCTTCATCGCGATGCCGCCGATCGGGCCGACCTTGCCGTCGTCGTCGATCGTGCCGGTGCCCGCGACGAACTTGCCGCCCGTGAGGTCGCCGGGTGTGATCTTGTCGACGATCCCGAGCGCGAACATCAGGCCGGCGCTCGGCCCGCCCACGTCGGCGAGCTTGATGTCGATGGTGAACGGGAAGGTGTGGTCGGTCCCGGCCTGGATGCCGACGATCGCCCGGGCCTTGCCCTCGTCGTCGGACATGTCCGTGGTGATCTTGACGTCCTCGGTCTTGGTCGGCTCCTTGCCCGCCTTCTCGGCGGCGGCCGCCTCCTTGACCGGTACGACGGTGAACGTGACGGCCTCGCCGGGCTTGTGCCGGGTGACGAGCTTCGCGACGTCCGTGGTCTTCTTCACGGCCGTGCCGTCCACGCTCCTGATGACGTCGCCCGCGTGCAGTCGGCCCTCGGCCGGGCTGTCCTTGAAGACGCTGCCCACGATCACCTGGGACTTCACCGGGATGTCCAGTTCCTTCAGGGCGGCGACCTTCGCGCTCTCCTGGGACTGGCTGAACTCCTCGGCGTTCTCCCGGGTCGACTCCTGCTCGGTCTTGCCGTCCGGGTACAGCGTCTCGTGGGGCACGACGATGTTGTCGTGCGAGAGCCAGCCGTAGACGGCCTCGGCGAGGTTCATCTTGTAGTCGGCGCTGGTGACCCGGACCGTCGTCATGTTCAGGTGACCGGTCGTCGGGTACGTCTTGCGGCCCGAGATCTGGAGTACCGGCTCGCCGTCGTGGTCACCCAGGGTGTTCACCGTCGGCCCGGGGGACATCTCCGAGTACGGCACTTTGATGAGCACTCCCGCGCAGAGCAGCGCGATGAGCATCAGGGTGGAGGCGAGCAGCGTCGCCGTGCGGCGTGGCATGGAACGACAGTACGGGACGGTCCTGTGAGGGCACCCCCGGGGCCGGTCCGTACGGGCAGGGCGCTGGGCGGTCCCCCGGGCGTCGCGGGGACCGCGGTTCAGACGGCGTCGGTACCCGAGTGGGTCTTCTCCATCGCCTTGCGGAACGCCGCGTAGCCGTTCAGCTCGCTGATGTCGCCGGTCTTCCCGCTCTCGCGGTTGCGATGGGCCAATAGGGCCCACAGACCAGCTCCGACCGCCGCCAGAAGTGGAATGAGCAACCAGGCAAGTGATGCCATGTCGACCTCCCGACCCCATGAGCGACCACAACTGACTGATCAGCAGATTAACCCGCCGCTCCGACAACGCTCACGGCAGGGGTCCGGTTACGCAACCGGAGTTCCGCGGACGCACCACCCGCACAGTCGCCTGCGAGGGCCGCCCCCCCCAGGGCTAGCAGGCGCCGACCCACTCCTCCTGGCCGTCGGAGAACGTCTGGTGCTTCCAGATGGGCACCTCGTGCTTGAGGTCGTCGATCAGCTTGCGGCAGGCCGCGAAGGCCTCGGCCCGGTGCGGGCAGGAGACGGCGACGACGACCGCGAGGTCACCGACGGTGAGGGCGCCGACGCGGTGCACGGCGGCCAGGGCGCGCACGGGGAAGTCCGCGACGACCTTCTCCGCCACCCGCCGCAGCTCGGCCTCGGCGGTGGGGTGACTGGAGTACGCGAGGGCGTCCACGTCGGCGCCCCCGTCGTGGTTGCGCACCGTCCCGACGAACAGGGCCGTGCCGCCCGCGGCGTCGTCACCGACGGCCCGGAAGACCTCGTCCAGCGACAGCGGAGTGTCCCGGACGGACAGCAGCCGGATCGGCTCGTCGGCGGCCTGCTCACCCGGGTGATCGATCGGAGTACGTGCCATGGGGCCATGGTGCCGCACGCCCCGGACCCGACGGAATACCGCTATCCCCCAGGCTCCACACGCCCGACTTGGCCATCCCTACGACCTGACACACGCCCCTTGGCGCCCCCCGGCTGTGGGCAGCTGGAACGGGCGGGCACGGCCCACCACGGCGAGCAAGGGCAGAAGAAGGCTCAGCCGGGGGTTCAGGGCCCCGGAGGGGCCCTCAGAGCCGCCGCCGCGCCTTCCGGGCCCGCCGCACCAGGGCGGCGGTGCCCAGCAGTGCCACAGTGGCCCCCGCAGCCCCCGCGGCCGTCGCGTCCTTGCGCCCGAGCCTCCGCCCCGCCACGGTCCGCCGCCCCGCGACCTCCTCGAGCAGCTCCGCGAGGACCTCCTCGTTGGTCCACTGCGGCCGCCACCCCGCGTCGTGCAGCCGGCTCCCGCTGACGACCCAGGGGTACATCGTGTACGCCAGGTCCCCCGCCGGGGACGGCGTCAGCCCGATGCGGTGCAGTCGCGCGGCCGCGCCGAGGGCGACGGCGGACGGCAGTTCCATGCGCCGGATCCCGCTGAGCTCCTCGACCTCCTCCTGCTCCAGCCACCCGTCGCAGCCGACGGCCAGCTCGCCCTCGACCTTCTCCAGGACGGCGTACTCCAGGGCGCTGCACAGGTCCTCGACGTGGCAGAACTGCCACGCGGGCCGGGACCCGGCGACGACGAGCAGCCGCGGCGACTCGAAGTAGCGGGTCAGCGCGGTGTCGGTGCCGCCGACGAGCACGGCGGGCCGCACCACGGTGACGTTCAGGCCGGGATGGGCCCGGGGCGCGCGCCGGGCGAGCCGCTCGATCTCCAGGAGGTCGCCGACGCCGGTCGCCTCCGCGGTCGCCCGCAATTCGGCGTCTTCGGAGAGGGGCAGTTCGTTCTCGGCGAGCGCTCCGTAGACCATCGCCGAGGTGCACAGGACGACCCGGTGCACCCCCGCGGCGGCGGCCGCGGTCAGCACGGTCTGCGTACCCCGTACGTTGTACGCGGTACGGGCCGCCCCGTCGGTCTCCAGGTCGAGGTCGAGCGCGAGGTGCACGACGACGTCCACGCCGCGCAGCTTCTCGGCGATCGCGGGGTCGCGGACGTCCAGGATGTGCCACTGGGCCGCCGCGCACTCGCCGCGCCGCTCGTCGATGGCCACGACCTGCTTGATCTCGTCGGACTCTGCCAGGCGCTCGGTCAGCAGCGCGCCGACGCCCGCCGCGGCGCCGGTCACGGCGACGACAGGCCCGCGGACGGGGGCCGGGGTCGAAGGGTTTCGCGCTGCGCGAACCTGCGGATCTGGGGAACTCACCGGGCGTCTCCAGCGGTTGTCTTCAGTACGTATGCGAATGACGCGTACGTACCAGGTGGCATCCATCCTGCCGCAGCCCCCGAGGCGGCGAAGCACCGAGGCCCGATCCCGTCGCGGTGTCTACGCTGGGTGGTGTTGTCGGGCAGCCGCCGCCGGACCCATCCGGTGGCCTTACGAGCCGAGGAAACCCGTGAGTGACACCCCATTCGGATTCGGCCTTCCGCCGGAGGAGCCGGAGGACGGCGACGAGGGCAAGAAGAAGGACACCCCCGGAGGGGGACAGGGTTCCGGTGGCCCCGGGAACCCGTTCGGCTTCGGTGTGCCCGGCCTGGGCGGCCCCGGCGGCGGGGACAACCCGTTCGCCGCGATGTTCGGTTCGATGAACCCCAGCGACCTGGGCGCCGCCTTCCAGCAGCTCGGCCAGATGCTGTCGTACGAGGGCGGTCCCGTGAACTGGGACATGGCCAAGGACATCGCCCGCCAGACCGTCGCCCAGGGCACGGCGGACGGCACCAAGGACGCCAGCGTCGGGCCCGCCGAGCGGACCGCCGTGGAGGAGGCCGTGCGCCTGGCCGACCTCTGGCTGGACGACGCGACCTCCCTGCCCTCCGGCTCCGGCACGGCCGTGGCCTGGAGCCGCGCCGAGTGGGTCGAGGCGACCCTGCCGGCGTGGAAGGAGCTCGTCGACCCTGTCGCCGAGCGCGTCGGCGTGGCCATGGGCGACGTCCTGCCCGAGGAGATGCAGGCCATGGCGGGCCCGCTGATCGGCATGATGCGCTCCATGGGCGGCGCCATGTTCGGCCAGCAGATCGGCCAGGCCGTGGGCGTCCTCGCGGGCGAGGTCGTGGGCTCCACGGACGTCGGCCTGCCCCTGGGCCCGGCGGGCCGCGCGGCCCTCCTGCCGGTGAACGTGACCGCGTTCGGCAAGGACCTCAGCGTCCCCATGGACGAGGTGCGGCTGTATCTGGCCCTGCGCGAGGCCGCCCACCAGCGGCTCTTCGCGCACGTGCCGTGGCTGCGCTCGCACCTGTTCGGCGCCGTCGAGGGCTACGCCCGCGGGATCAAGGTCGACACCAGCAAGCTGGAAGACGTCGTCGGCCAGTTCGACCCGCAGAACCCGGAGCAGCTTCAGGAAGCCCTCCAGCAGGGCATGTTCCAGCCCGAGGACTCCCCCGAGCAGAAGGCCGCCCTGGCCCGCCTGGAGACGGCCCTGGCGCTCGTCGAGGGCTGGGTGGACGCGGTCGTGCACGCGGCGGCCAAGCCGCGCCTGTCGTCGGCCGACGCGCTGCGTGAGACGCTGCGCCGCCGCCGTGCCACCGGCGGGCCCGCCGAGCAGACCTTCGCGACGCTCATCGGCCTGGAGCTGCGCCCGCGCCGGCTGCGGGACGCCTCGCGCCTGTGGGCCTCGCTCACGGACGCGCGCGGCGTCGACGGCCGCGACGGCCTGTGGGCGCACCCGGACATGCTCCCGACGGCGTCCGACCTGGACGACCCGGACGGCTTCGTGCACCGCGAGCAGCTGGACTTCTCCGAGCTGGACAAGATGCTCGGCGAGGCGGCGCACGGCAGCGCCTCCGGCAAGCCGGACCTCACGAAGGGTGACGACTCCGCCGAGGGCGGCTCCCCCGAGGGCAAGGACGACGACGGCAAGTGACTCTGCGCGACGACGCGGTGCTCGTCCTGAAGGCGTACGAGCACCAGGAAGACCTGCGGCAGTACTACCTGGACCATCTGTCGGCCCACCCGGACGACGGGATGTGGAAGGCCTGCACGGACGGCCATGTGACGGCCAGCGCGCTGGTCGTCGACCCGGCCCGCGGGCGCGTGCTGCTCACGCTGCACAAGAAGCTGGGCATGTGGCTCCAGATGGGCGGCCACTGCGAGCCGGACGACCGCACCCTCGCCCAGGCGGCGCTGCGCGAGGCCACCGAGGAGTCCGGCGTGGAGGGCCTGACGCTGCTGCCGGGCGGCCCGGTGCGCCTGGACCGCCATCCGATCCCGGGCCCCTGCACCCAGCACCTGGACGTGCAGTACGCCGCGCTCGCACCGACCGGCGCGGTGGCGGCGATCAGCGACGAGTCCCTGGACCTGCGTTGGTTCGCGTACGACGAGGTGGCGGACGTGGCCGACACGTCCGTCGTCCGGCTCGTGGAGGCCACGCGGGAGCGCCTGTCGGTGTGACGGCCTCCTGAGAGGCGGCATGGGTAAGGGGCGGTCGCCATGGCGACCGCCCCTTACCGATAGGGGTCGGGCCCTTGGGGGTCGGGCTCAGTTCCAGACGTTGCTCTGGTTCTGCCCCCGGGCGCCCTGCTGGCCCATGCCGAACTGGGCGGCCGCCCCCTGGCCGATCTGGGCGTGCTGCGGCGGCAGCAGCTCGCTGGGCTGGACGAGCGCGTAGCCCTGCCCCATGAAGCTGAGCTCCCAGCCCTCGCCGGTGTTGCCGCGGCGCCGCCACACGCCCGAGGAGTGCGTCTGCGCCTGCATCTGCACCCGCAGCCCGCTGGACCAGGCGACGATCGCGTCCGCGTCGGCGTTGACGTACCGGTCCGGGGTGACCTGGAGCATCAGCGGCTGCCCGGAGGTCATCAGGGCGACCTTGCCGCGCCCGGTGATGTTCAGCTGGTACTTGCCGGAGCCGGAGATCCCGTACTGGCTGTCCACCGCGATCACCTGGTGGGACAGCGAGGAGTCCATGGCGAGGACGTAGGAGCTGTCCACCGTCAGGCCGTCCTGCTCCACGTCCACGACGTGGATGTACTGGGCGAGGTTCGCGAAGTAGACGGTGCCCTGGCCGTGGCAGCGCATCAGGTCCAGGCCCTCACCCGTGTGCGCCCGGGCGCGCCGCTGCCCGCCGGACTGGAACTCGGCGTCGAACTCGATGAGCCCCTGGTAGGCGACCATGGCGCCCTTGCGGGCGAGTACGTCGTCGTGGCCCTCCAGGGCGACGCGCAGCAGCTGCGGGTTCTGGACGGTGTAGCGCTCCTGGGACTGCTGCTCGGAGTGCGCGAAAAGCGAGCTCTGCATGGTGGTGCTCCCCCTCAGCTCCGGATCCGGAGGCGGTCGGTGCTGTCCTCACTGGGCTGTACGACGACGATGCCCTCCCCGGAGAAGCCCATCTGGTAGGCCTCGCCGCTGCCGCGCCCGATGAGGGAACCGGCCTTGAAGCTGCGCTTGCCCTTCACCTTCAGGTTCGGCGACCAGGCGATCAGGGCGTCGGGGTCCACGTACGTCTCGTCCTCGCCGCGGCCGCAGTCGACGACGATGGGCGTGCCGCGCGAGGTCAGCGCCACCCAGCCCTGCCCGGAGACCTTGATGTTCCACAGGCCCTGGCCCGCGAACTTCGCGAGTCCCTTGACCCGCTCGACGCCCCACTGGAGGCTCGCGTCGAAGGCGAGGAGGTTGGTGCCGTTCACCGAGAGCGAGTCGCCCGCCAGGTTGATGACGACGACGTCCGCCCCGTAGTCGGCGAGGTACAGCAGGCCGTCTCCGGAGCACTTCATCAGGGGCGCGCCCTCGCCGGTGATCCAGTCGCGGGCGATCTGGCGGACGGCGGGCGGGTTCGGCTCGTACTGCACGAACCCTTCGTAGGCGACCATCGACCCCACGCGCGCGAAGAGGTCGTTTCCGGTCTGCATGGCCACCTTGAGCATGTGGTGGCCGTGGTTCTCCATGCGGGCGGCCACCGGGGCCGGGGCGAAGCCCGTGAGCTGGTGCTGGTTCATGACGGGCTCCCTCAGACCTCGTACGGCTGGACGACGATGAAGTTGCCGGGCGCGCCGCGGAACTGGAGGTTCACGCTCTCCCCCGTGGCGCCCGCGGAGGCGTTCGCCCGCAGCCTGACCTGGCTGGAAACGATTGCCTGTGCGGCGGCCGACCAGGCGACGACGGCGTGGCAGTCGGCGAAGGTGGTCGGGGTCACCGGCAGCACGACGGGCATGCCGTGCGTCTTCACGACGACGGTGCCGCTGCCCTGGAACTGCATGACGAACAGCGCGCCCCCGGGGATGCCGTGCCCCTCGATGCGGCGCACCTCGTGCTGGAGGGACTCGTCGAAGGCGAGGACGTTCTCCGCGGAGACGCAGAGGGCGTCCCCCTGGAGCTCGACGGGGTGCAGATGGGTGCCCTCTTCGGCGAGGAAGACCTGGCCGCGGCCCGTGCAGCGCATCAGCTGCATCTCCTGGCCGGTGGCGTTGCCGACGACGCGGCCCGCGAAGCCCGCGCCCTTGTAGCTGAACTCGACCTTGCCCTGGTAGAGCACCATGCTGCCCTGTCGGGCGAGCACGGGCTGGCCGCCGACGTTCAGGTCGATGCGGACCAGCTTCTCGTTCTGCTGCGTCCAGCGCTGGCCCGTGCCCGCCTCGCGGTACTTCTGCAGCGCGGCGGCCACACCGGCACCCTGCGGGGCCGCTGCCGGGACGCCCTGTGCGAAGGGCGGCGGGGCCTGGCCGGGCACCGGCGCCGGAGGCTGCTGTCCGTAGCCGGGCGGCGGAGGCGCGGCGGGCTGGCCGTACCCCGGAGGCGGCGGCGCGGACGGCTGGCCGTAGCCGGGCGGCAGGGGTGCCGAGGGCTGCTGGCCGTAACCGTGCGGCTGCCCGTACGGCGCCGGGGCCTGGGGCGGCACGGGGGCCGGGGGCGGCACCGGGGCGCCCGGCTGGCCCAGCGGGGCGACGATGGTCTGCGCGGAGTGCACGGACGGGGCGGGCGGGACGGGCGTGGACGCGATCGGCGCGGGCGGGACCGGCGCGGGCGGGGGCGTCATGTTCGCCGGGGGCGGGGTGTGCGGGACGGGCGCCGGGGTGGGAGCGGGGGCCGGAGCCGCTGGGGCGGGGGCCGCAGGGGCCGGAGCCGCCGGGGCGGGGGCCGCAGGGGCTGCGAAGGCAGGCGGCGGCGTGGCGCCGCCGGGCGGTGCGAAACCGGGCACTTGCGCCTGGGCCTGCGGCGCGGGCGCCGCGGGCTCCTCCTCGGCGACCTCTCCGCCGAAGTTCCGCAGGAGCGCGTCCAGGCCGCCGTCGAAGCCCTGCCCGATCGCGGCGAAGCGCCACACGTCCTTCAGATAGAAGTCGCCGAGCATCAGCGCCCGCTCGGTGGAGAACTCCGAGCCGTCGAAGGCGTACCGGGCCACCTCTTCGCCGCCCGCGACGATCCGGATGTAGCCGGAGGCGAGCTGGGACATCTGCCCGGCGCCGTCGATCGCAGCAGTGAACGACAGCTTCTGGATCTGCGGCGGGATCCGGTCGAGGGTGACGCGGAAGGACTCGTTGTCACCGGCCTGCGCGCCCAGGAGCTGCAGCGACTCCTCCGGGGACTTCGGCTGGTTGAAGAAGATGAAGTAGCGGTCGTCGGACAGCCGCTCGTCCGCGTCGAGGCCGAAGCAGCTGATGTCGAAGGTCAGCCCGGGGGCAGCGATGTGCACACCGACGTACAGGTCGGTCCCTGCGGTGAGGTCACTGATCTTGGCCTTATGGCCGCGTTGGAATTCCCTGGGCATACGTAACGACCGTCCCCCATCCCGATGGTGAATGCGTCGCGCCAGGCTAACCGCAAAGTCCGACAACGGACGAAGCCGGTACAGACCCGGTACACAACCACCGCGGGGTGCCCCGCCCGCCCTGCCGCGCCGAGGCCCCCGGTCACTCCTCCCGGGCGGCGGGCAGGTGCGGCAGCCGGTCCGCGGCAGCCACTCCTTCGAGGTAGCCGCGGGCGCGCTCCGTGCGCGGATAGGCCTCCAGGAGCTGCCAGAAACGCGGCCCGTGCCCCGGGACCAGCAGATGCGCGAGCTCGTGGACCAGGACGTAGTCGACCACGTACTCGGGCATGCCCTGCAACCGGTGCGACAGACGGATGCTGCCCTCCGAGGGCGTGCACGAGCCCCACCGGGTGTTCTGATTCGTCACCCAGCGCACGGACGTGGGGCGCGCCCTGCCGTCGAAGAACTGCTCCGAGAGCCGCCGCGCCCGCTCGGCGAGCTCACTGTCCCCGAGGACCCGCTTGCTCTCCTGCGCGGCCAGTTTGTCCAGCATGACGGTCACCCAACGCTGCTCCTCCGCCGCGGACATCCGGGCGGGGATGAGGACGACCGTGCGGTCCCCCTCGCGGTACGCCGAGACCGTTCTGCGTCGGCGGGCGCTCCGTCGCACCTCGACCGCGGTCGCCGCCGGGCCGGACGACGGCGGGCTGGTCGCGCTGCGCTGTGGACTTCCGCGGTGCAGTGGGTCGGCGGGCACGCCTTGACGTTACCCGTTCGACAAGCGGGAAGTCCCGCCTCCGGGACGGTTCGCTATCGATCCCCTCCCCGTGCGCTCGATTAGCTCGATTAGTACGACAAACACTCGCCGCCTGTGGACAACCCCGAGCACGCCCCGGCCCGGACGGGCATGCTGACCGTCGAACGGCAACGTCCCGCCACACGGCCCGCACACCCAGGACGGCACGTCGCGGCGCGGCACTGCACGGCACTGCGCGACGCACGACGCACGACGCACGACGCACGACGCACGACGCACGACGCACGACGCACGACGACACCAAACGCAGAACGACACCACACGGCATGACTCGGCTCGGCATGACACGGGGGAACGCATGCATCCGATCCTCAAGCCCGCGCTACGACGCGGCTGGCGCGATCTCAATACGGTCCAGTTCGGGGTGACACCCGCCCACGCCCGCGTACTCGGCCCCGTGGACACCGCGACGGGCAGCTTCCTCACGCTCCTCGACGGCACCCGGGGCCTGCCCCTGCTGCGCGCGGAAGCCAGGAGAATGGGCCTGCCCGATGGACACGTGGACGCGCTGCTCCAGCGCCTGGACCACGCCGGTCTGCTCGATGACGCGACGGACGGCGGCCCGGCGGCCGAGGCCCTGCGCGCCCGCCCGGACACCCTGGACCGGCTGCGCCCGGATCTGGCCGCCCTGTCGGCCGTCACCCCCCGCCCCCACGACGCCATCCGCAAACTGGCCGCCCGCCGGGCCACCCGCGTGCGCGTGCAGGGCACCGGCCGCGTGGGCGCGGTCGTGGCGTCGGTCCTGTCCGGCGCGGGGGTCGGCCAGGTGGACGTGCGGGACGGAGGGTGCGTCGAACCCTGGGACGTCGCTCCCGGCGGGCTACCCGCCGACTCCGTCGGCCAGCGCAGGGACGCAGCGGCCCGCCGGTCCGCGCGCCGAGCCGCGCCGGGCCGCCCGCCACGGCACCCCGAGGACAGAGCCGACGGCGAGCACCCGCTGTCCCTGGTCCTGCTCACCCCGCGCGACGGCCTCGACGCCTACGCCCCGGCTCCGTCCGGAGCAGAGACACTGCTCGCCGCCGGAACCCCGCACCTGTACGCGGGCGTGATCGAGGGCACGGGCGTGGTCGGTCCCCTGGTGCTGCCGGGCGTGAGCGCCTGCGCGAGCTGCCTCGCCCTGGCCGAGACGGACCGCGACCCCGCCTGGCCGCGCATGCTGGCACAGTGGCACTCGGGACACCGGCGCCAGGTGCCCGCCTGCGACCTGGCGCTGTCCACCACCGTGGCCGGCCTCGCGGCGGCACACGCACTGGCCTTCCTGGACGGCGCGGCACCCTCCCTCACGGGAGTCCGCTGGCTGACGGCGGCACCGCGCTACGCCTGGCGCGCCCAGCGCGTACCGGCGCACGCTACTTGCCCGTGTGGGGCGAGTGAGCGCGTTAAGGGGGAGGACACCGCCGTGGATCGAGAGCCACACGGGACAATGACCGGTGTCACCGCCTGAGAGGGCGCGGCTGTCTGGGACTTGGAGGGGCGTATGTCTGATCTTCCCCGGAAGGCGGTTACCCGTACCGCCAAACTGGCCGCGCTGCCGCTCGGCTTCGCGGGCCGCGCGACCTGGGGGCTCGGCAAGAGAATCGGCGGCAAGTCGGCGGAACTCGTGGGCCGTGAGCTGCAACAACGCACGGCGGAGCAGCTGTTCAAGGTGCTCGGCGAGCTGAAGGGCGGGGCGATGAAGTTCGGGCAGGCCATGTCCGTCTTCGAATCGGCCCTGCCGGAGGAGGTCGCCGGTCCCTACCGCGCGGCCCTGACGAAACTCCAGGAAGCCGCACCGCCCATGCCGACCCGCACCGTGCACACCGTGCTCGCGGAGCGGCTCGGCGAGGACTGGCGGGAGCTGTTCCTGGAGTTCGAGGACAAGCCCGCTGCAGCCGCCTCGATCGGCCAGGTGCACCGAGCCGTATGGGCGGACGGGCGCGACGTCGCGGTGAAGGTCCAGTACCCGGGAGCGGGCGAAGCCCTGCTCTCGGACCTGAACCAACTGGGCCGCTTCGCCCGGGTCCTTGGCCCGCTGATCCCTGGCATGGACATCAAGCCCCTCATCGCGGAGCTGCGCGACCGCGTCTCCGAGGAGCTGGACTACGGCCTGGAGGCACAGGCCCAGCGCGCCCACGCCGAGGAGTTCGCGGACGACCCCGACGTGATCGTGCCCGACGTGGTCCACCAGAGCGAGCAGGTCCTGGTGACGGAGTGGATCGACGGCGTGCCGCTGGCCGACGTGATCACCGACGGCTCACAGGAGGAGCGGGACCGGGCGGGCCAGCTCCTCGCCCGCTTCCTGTTCTCAGGACCGGCCCGCACCGGCCTGCTGCACGCCGACCCGCACCCCGGGAACTTCCGCCTGCTGCCGGGCGAGAAGGGCGAATGGCTGCTCGGCGTCCTGGACTTCGGCACGGTGGACCGACTGCCCGGCGGACTGCCCCCGACGATCGGCCGCTCCCTGCGGATGACGGTCGAGGGCCAGGCCGAAGCGGTCTACGAGATGCTGTGCGAAGAAGGCTTCGTCAAGGACTCCGTCGACCTGGAGCCGGAAGCGGTCCTCGACTATCTGCTGCCGATCATCGAACCCGCCCTCGCGGACGAGTTCACCTTCACACGCGGCTGGATGCGCAGCCAGGCGACACGTGTGGCCGATCCCCGCTCCCCCGCCCACCAGTTGGGCAAACGGCTGAACCTCCCGCCGTCGTACCTGCTGATACACCGCGTGACGCTCAGCACCATCGGCGTCCTGTGCCAGCTGGGCGCGACCGTACGCATGCGGGACGAGCTGGAGGAGTGGGTCCCCGGATTCCTGCCGGACGACGAACCGGCGGAGCGGGAGGAACAGCACGACCCGAGCGACGGCCAGGAGCTGGACGACGCGGCGGCTGAGGCATGACCTGACGCGGGGGTGGGGGTGGGGAGGGGGCGGGGGGAGGGGAAGCCCCCCCCCACCGGGGCGAGGCGGCGGTCACCACCAGGCCGAGTCGAGTCTCCCCTCGATGGCCCGGATGTTGTCCCGCGCACAGTTGTCGCAGAAGTAGTGGCGGACGCCGTTCTCCACGGAGCAGGTCCAGGTGGGGGGCCGGCCGTCGGCGACCGTGCCGCAGCGGGAGCACACGAGGTTCTCGGTGTCCGCAGGTTGAGAAGGCTGCTGGTCCACTCGGCGACCTTATCGCCGTCGCCGGTGTTCGGCGGGCACAACGCACCGCGGGGGCCGGTCCGTTCGGACCGGCCCCCGCTGGGTTTGCCGGGAAGCTCGCCGGAGCTTCCGGTTGCCGTGTGGCGGCGGATCTACTGCATGACCGCCATGGCGAGCGCGCGGCGGGCGCGCAGCGAGGCGCGCTCGGCGCGGCGCTGCATGCGGCGGGCCGCGATCAGGCGGACAGCCGGGCGTTGCTGCTCGGCCTCACGCAGTCGCTCGTGCATATGCGCACGGGCCATGGCTTCTGGGATGAGTTGCATTTCTCGGGTCCTGTTCTGGCGCGAGCCGGTCGCGCCGGTGGGGGTGAAGTCTGGGGTCGCGGAGCCGGTGGGCTCACTCGCGGGTGCCTTCATCGGGGCCTGCTTCTTCGGGTCGTGCGTCAGGGGGCGATCGATCGTTCCGGCGGTACTCATGCCACTACCGGGTTCTTCCGCGGACGGCCACGCGGGCGCTTGCGGGCTACGACGACGCCCTGGACGAACAGCTCACCGCCCCAGACACCCCACGGCTCACGTCGCTCCTTGGCGCCGGCGAGGCAGGCCTCCATCAGCGGGCAGGTGCGGCAGAGCGACTTGGCGTACTCGACGTCGGCCGGGGACTCTGCGAAGAAGACCTCGGGGTCGTAGGCGCGGCAGGGGACGGGTACGCCGAGGTTCTCGATGGCGTCGTCGAGCGCGGTGAGCGCGGTGAGGGGAGTCAAGGTCGGGTCCTCCGTGGGTGCGGGCGGGGGGAGCGTGTCTGAAGGCGGTACGGACGGGGCGTGCGCTTCGAGTTGCACGGGGTGTTCTTCCTCGTCTGGTCGTTCCGGCCGGGGTCGGCCGGTTGGCGGCTGGTACCGGGTCTTGCTGTGGCCCCTTCGGTCTGTCTCCCTGTTTTGGGGAAAACAGAAGGGCCGCGGATCCCGGGTGGGGTTCCGCGGCCCTGAAGGCGCCGGTCTGATCGAGATCAGACTGGATCACTCCAGGGTTCGAGCCCACGGAAGGCCCACATCGTGTGGTGCTGCGTCGTCTGCTTCCGGAATCCGGCACCGGCCGCCGCGAAGGCATAGGCCTGCGCCTGTGCCGCCGCTACTGCTGCTTCCGGTGCCTGGGTCGGTCGCTCATTGCCTTCACGGATCTGGAGACCCATGGCAGGCAGGGAGGCACCCGGACGAGCGGCGGCGTTGCCGACGGACAGACCGGTGCTCTGGTGCGAGAAGCCGAGCAGGCAGGAGGCGACGACCGAGCGATCGGTCATTTTGGCGGTGCTGATGAAGCTCTCGTTGATGCTGATCACTGGATTCGCCTCCTCTCGGCGTCTAGGGGATCGGCCGGGGCCGATCCTTCGGACTGACAAGTACAGCATGGAACCGGGGCTCCGGAGAAGCCGCCGTTTCCGTGTTAAGAACCTATGGGGATTGCTGGCGCATGCGCAAACTATTTTTTCGACGAGTTTGAATCAGTTGGCCTCGTCCCTGTCAGTAACCTCCTGACCTGCGCAAATGGCCAGGACGTCGGCGCCGTAGGTGCGCACCTTGCGCTGGCCGACGCCGGGGATGCGGGCGAGCTCGCCCTCCTCCTCGGGCACGGACTCGGCGATGGCGATCAAGGTTTTGTCCGTGAAGAGGCAGAACGGGGGCTGTCCGATGCGTCGCGCGTGCCCCGCGCGCCACTCCCACAGGCGTTCGTAGAGCCCTTCGTCCATGTCGGACGGGCAGTCCTCGCACCGCATGAGTTTCATCTCACCGGCGTCGGTGAGGGTGCGGCCGCAGACGCGGCAGCGGGCCGGGGTGCGGCTGGTGCGGCGGCGGGCTCTGGGGCCGCCGGGCTCGGTGCCGCCGCCCGTGCCGCGCTCGATGCCGCCCGTGCCACCGGCCGCGCGCGCCCCGGCGGTCGCGCCGGAGCCGGGGCGCAGTCCGTCGAGGAACCGGGTGGCCCTGCGGTTGGGGCGCCCGCCCGGGGAGCGGGACACCGCCCAGGACAGGTGGAGGTGGGCCCGGGCGCGGGTCACGCCGACGTAGAGGAGGCGGCGCTCCTCCTCGACCTGTTCGTCGGTCTTGGCGTAGGTGATCGGCATCATGCCTTCGGCGAGGCCGACCAGGAAGACGGCGTCCCACTCCAGGCCCTTGGCGGCGTGCAGGGAGGCGAGGGTGACGCCTTCGACGGTGGGGGCGTGCTGGGCGGCTGCGCGCTCGTCCAGCTCGGCCACGAGGTCGGCGAGGGTCGCGGCGGGGTTGGCGCGGGCGAAGTCCTCGGCGAGGCGCACGAGGGCGGCCAGGGATTCCCAGCGGTCGCGGACGGCGCCGGAGCCCGCGGGGGGCTCGGTGGTCCAGCCCTTGGTGGAGAGGACGGCGCGGACCTGGGAGGGCAGGTCGACGACGTCGTCGAGGAGGGCGTCGTTGCCGCCGAAGCGGGCGGCGCCGCGCAGGGCCGCGCCGGCCTCGCGCACCTCGGTGCGTTCGAAGAAGCGCTCGGCGCCGCGGAGCTGGTAGGGGATGCCTGCGTCGGCGAGGGCTTGTTCGTAGATCTCCGACTGGGAGTTCGTGCGGAACAGGATCGCGATCTCGCTGGCGGGGACGCCGTCGGTCATGAGGGCGCGGATGCGGCGGGCGGCGCCTTCGGCTTCGGCGGGTTCGTCCGCGTACTCGGTGTAGACGGGGTCCGCGGCAGGTTCGCGCTGGGAGACGAGTTCCAGGCGGTGGTCGGCGGCGCGGCCGTGGGCCTGGGCGAGCAGGCCGTTGGCGAGGCGGACGACCTGAGGGGTGGAGCGGTAGTCCCGGACGAGTTTGACGACGGTCGCGCCGGGGTGGCGGGTGCGGAAGTCGAGGAGGTGGTCGGGGGTGGCGCCGGTGAAGGAGTAGATGGTCTGGCTGGCGTCGCCGACGACGCAGAGGCTGTCGCGCTCGCCGAGCCACAGTTCCAGGAGGCGCTGCTGGAGCGGGCTCACGTCCTGGTACTCGTCGACGACGAAGTGCTGGTACTGGGAGCGGACCTGTTCGGCGATGTCGTGGCGGTCCTGGAGGATGCCGACGGCCAGGAGGAGGACGTCTTCGAAGTCGATGACGGAGCGGTCTCGCTTGAGGTCTTCGTAGGCCGCGTAGAGCTGGGAGATCTCGGCGGGGTCGCGGGGGGTTTCGCGGCCTGCTCTGGCGGCCGCGGCGGCGTAGTCCGCGGGGACGGTCTGGGTGACCTTGGACCATTCGATCTCGGCGGTGGCGTCCCGCAGTTCGTTGCGGTCGAGGCGGATGCGGCAGGCGGTCGCGGCGTCGGCGACGAGTTGGATCTTGCGTTCCACGAGTCGGGGCAGGGAGCCGCCGACGGCCTTGGGCCAGAAGTACTGGAGCTGGCGCAGGGCCGCGGAGTGGAAGGTGCGGGCCTGGACGCCTTGGGCGCCGAGCTGGCGCAGTCGGCCGCGCATCTCGCCGGCGGCGCGGTTGGTGAAGGTGACGGCGAGCACGCTGGCGGGCTGGAGGATGCCCGCGCGCACTCCGTACGCGATGCGGTGGGTGATGGCGCGGGTCTTGCCCGTGCCCGCGCCCGCGAGTACGCAGACCGGCCCGTGCAGGGCCGTGGCGACCTCGCGCTGCTCGGGGTCGAGCCCGTCGAGCACCGCGTCGGCCGAGTCCGGGACCCGCGGGAAGAGGGTGGAGTGCGTTGCTGCTGTCACCCTTCAATGCTGCCAGTTCTTGTGGGGCGCGTGAGCGGGGTTATCCACAGGGTGGCGGTCGCAGTCGTATTAATCCCGGGGCGTGTCCGGGTGTGGTTGGTCCGGGGGCGGGGCTTGGTGCCGGTTGGTCCCGGGGGCATCTTCTGGTGTCGGAGTGCGGGCTCTGGCGGGCGCGACGCGGGTGTGGGTTGTGGCGGGAGAGACACAGCTGCGGACTTTGCCGGAGGGGCTTGGGTGCGGGCTCTGCCGGGAGGGGCGTAGGCGCGGGCTCTGGCGGGAGGGGCGCGGGTGTGGGAATGGCGGCGGGGTCGCGTACGTTCGACTGGGTGCGACGACGCACCCCGAAGTGCGATGACGCACCCCGAGCCGTGAAGGAGCGCGAAGACATGCCGGGCACCGTGACGATGTACAGCACCACCTGGTGCGGCTACTGCCGCAGGCTGAAGGGCCAGATGGACCGCGAGGGCATCGCGTACACCGAGGTCAACATCGAGCAGGACCCGGAGTCCGCCGCGTTCGTCGAGAAGGCGAACGGCGGGAACCAGACGGTTCCCACCGTTCTCTTCCCGGACGGCTCGACGCTGACGAACCCCTCGCTGGCGCAGGTGAAGCAGAAGCTCGCCTAGGTCCCCGGGGGCCGGGTCAGGCCGTCGCGCCGGGCCTCGGCAGGGACTCGCCGTACCAGAGTTCGATCAGGCGGGCCGCGATCGAGATGCCGTAGGGAGGCAGGACCTCCCCGGACTCGAACGCGGCCCGCAGGTCGTCGCGGGAGAACCAGCGGGCCTCGTGGATCTCCTCGCCGTCGACGTTGATCTCCGACGAGGTGGCCTGGGCCATGAAGCCGAGCATGAGGCTGGACGGGAACGGCCAGGGCTGGCTGGCGACGTATTCGACGTCTCCTACGGTGACGCCCGCCTCTTCCCAGACCTCGCGGCGTACGGACTGCTCGATGGACTCGCCGGGCTCCACGAAGCCCGCGAGCGTGGAGAAGCGGCCTTCGGGCCAGTGGACCTGGCGGCCGAGGAGGGCGCGGTCCTTGTCGTCCGTCACGAGCATGATCACGGCGGGGTCGGTGCGCGGGTAGTGCTCGGCGCCGCAGGCCTGGCAGCGCCGGATGTGGCCGGCGGCCGCGATGACGGTGCGCTCGCCGCAGCGCGAGCAGAAGCGGTGCATGCGCTGCCAGTTCTCCAGGGCGACGGCGTGCACCATCAGGCCCGCGTCGCGGGGCGACAGGAGCAGGCCCGCCTCGCGCAGTCCGGCGGCGCGTGCGGAGGCGTCCATGCGGCCGGGCAGGGAGTCCTTCTGGAGGGCGAAGTAGCTCACGCCGTCGTCGTCGGTGCCCAGGAAGTAGCGGTGGGCTTCGGTGAGGGGCGCTTCGAAGCTGGGGGTCGTCACCAGTTCGGTGCGGCCGTCGGGGGTCTCGTCGATGAGGACCTGGCCGCCGGAGACCACGAAGACGCGTGTCGAGGGGTGGCTCCACGCGGCGGCGAGCCAGGCCTCGTCGAGGCGGTGGTGGGCTGCGCGGTCGATGCCGCTCGGCGCGGTGAGCGAGACGGGGCGGTCTGCGGCGCGGTCGGTCCAGGTGGTCACTGGTGCTTCCAACTCCCCCGGTGGAATGGGTGGTTCAGCGAGCAGGTGTCTTCGGTGTGCTCAGTGTGCATCGCGCCAGTGCTCCGCGAGGTCGCCCCAGAGGTAGGCGGTGGTCTCGACGCCCTTGAGGAGCAGGTCGAGCTCGACCTTCTCGTTCGGCGCGTGCCAGCCGTCCGAGGGAATGGAGATGCCGAGGAAGAGCACGGGCGCCCCGAGGACGTCCTGGAGGTCGGCTGCCGGTCCTGAGCCGCCTTCGCGCGTGAAGAGGATCTCCTGCTCGAAGGCGCGGCCCATGGCGCGGGCGACGGACTGCAGGGCGGGGTGGTCGAGCGGGGTCAGGCAGGGGCGGGTCGCGGCGCCGAAGGTGATGGTGTGGCGGATGCCCGCGGGCAGCTGGCCGGCGACCCAGGAGCGGACGGCTTCTTCCACGTGGTCGGGGTCCTGGCCGGCGACCAGGCGGAAGGAGAGCTTCAGCAGGGCGCTCGACGGGATGATCGTCTTGCCGCCCGCGCCCTGGTAGCCGCCTCCGATGCCGTTGACCTCGGCGGTCGGGCGGGCCCAGACGCGCTCCAGGGTGGTGTGTCCCGCCTCTCCGTGGGGGGCGTGCGACTTGGCGGTGCGCAGCCATTCGGACTCGTCGAAGGGCAGTGCGGCGAAGAGCTGCCGTTCGCGGTCGGTGAGCTCGATGATGCCGTCGTAGAAGCCCGGTACGGCCACGCGCGCGTGCTCGTCGTGCAGTGCGGCGACGAGGCGGGCGGCTGCGGTGGCCGGGTTGGGTACGGCGCCGCCGAAGGAGCCGGAGTGGATGTCCTGGTCGGGGCCGTACAGCTCGATCTCGCAGTCGGCGAGGCCGCGCATGCCGGTGCAGACGGTCGGGGTGTCCTTGGACCACATGCCGGTGTCGGAGACGACGACGGCGTCGGCGGCCAGGCGGTCGCGGTGGCGCTCGATCAGGTCGCGGAAGTGAGCGGAGCCGGACTCCTCCTCGCCCTCGACGATCAGTTTGAGGTTCACGGCGGGGGCGGTGCGGCCGGTGACGGCGAGGTGGGCGCGGACGCCGAGGGTGTGGAAGAAGACCTGGCCCTTGTCGTCGGCGGCACCGCGCGCGTAGAGGCGGTTTTCGCGGATGACGGGCTCGAAGGGGTCGGTGTCCCAGCCGTCCTCGCGGGCGGCGGGCTGTACGTCGTGGTGGCCGTAGACGAGGACGGTGGGTGCCTGCGGGTCTCCGGAGGGCCATTCGGCGAAGACGGCCGGGGCGCCGGGTGTCTCCCAGACCTCGGCGGTCGGGAAGCCGGTGTCCTTCAGCCGGGCGGCGAGCCAGTGGGCGCTGCGGCGCACGTCGTCGGCGTGCTCGGGCTGCGCCGACACGGACGGGATGCGCAGCCACTCGGCGAGGTCGTCGAGGAAGGCGGCACGGTGGTCGTCGACGTACTCGCGTACGGCGCTGACGACGCTGTCAGCTTGGTCGGCGGACTTACTCATGGTCACGAGCCTATCGGCCCGCGGGAGCGGTCCTGTCCGGTGGCCGGTCGGCCTCGGGGCCGCCGCCCTCGCGGTCGGTCTGGCCCTCGTTCCCGTCCTCGCCGAGCAGGAGCCGTTCCAGCTCTGCCCGGCCGGGCAGGTGCCGGGGGCGTACGACGTCGCCGGTGCGGACGTACAGGAACGCGGCGGTCACCGACTCCAGGGGGACGCCGTACTGCTCGGCCCAGGCCAGGCGGTACACGGCGAGCTGGAGCGGGTCGGCGTCCTGGGTGCGGCCGGTCTTCCAGTCGAGGATCTCGTACGTGGCGTCGGCGCCGTCGCCCTGTTTGTAGACGGCGTCGACGCGGCCGCGGATGAGGCGGCCGCCGAGGGTGAGCTGGACGGGGGCTTCGGCGCGGTAGGGCGTGCGGTGGGCGTACTCGGTGCGCTCGAAGGCCTCCTTGAGGGCCTCCAGGTCGCGTTCGTCGGCGATGTCGGCCTCTCCGGGGGCGCCGCCGGGCAGTTCGTCCGGGCCGAGCATGGGCAGGCGCAGCTCTTCGAAGCGGGCCTCCACCCAGGCGTGGAAGCGGGTGCCCCGCCGGGTCGCGGGCTGGGGGGGCCGGGGCATGGGCCGTGCGAGCTCCTGGGCGAGGCCGTCGGGGTCGGCGGCCAGGCGCAGCACCTGGGAGGCGGTGAGCGAGGCGGGCAGGGGCACGTCGCGCACGCCTTCGCGGGCGCGCAGGAGCTCGTCGGCGAGGGCGTCCAGGTCGCGGTCCCAGGAGGCGAGCGTGCGCAGCTCCTCCGGGGTGAGGGGCTGCTCGGGTCCGGTGGCGTGCGGCTCGCGCGCGTGCGGGATGACGGGGTCCGGGGAAGGGGTCGGGGGCGGGGGGCGGTCGCTGGTCCAGGAGTCCCAGTCGGAGGGGTCCTCGGTCTCGGGCGGGGAGCCGCCGTCGTCGTAGGGGGTCTCGCCGAAACCGTTGTCTTCGTAGGGCGCGGTGTTGCCTTCGTAGGGCTCGCCGTTGTCTACGTAGGGCTCGCCGGTGTCTGTGGGGAACGCGTCCTCTTCGTAGAGCTCGTCGTCCTCCGGGGGCGGGGGCCATTCCGGGTCCGTCGCCGGGTGGGGCTCCTGGTGGTCGCGGGCCGTGCCCGTCCTGAGGCGGTCCAGGTGGGCCTGGACGGTGTCCGCGGCGGCGCGGCGGCGGGCCAGGGAGGCGGGGTCGAGCGGGAGCGGCCAGGCGTGGTCGGCGGCGGCCTCGCGCAGGGCGGGGTTCTCCTCGCCGTCCTGCGGCGCGTCGGCCCAGGCTTCGATCTCGCCGTGTCCGGCGGCGCAGTGGTCGTGGAGCGCCGTCAGGAAGTCGGAGGGGCCGCGTGGCTTCTTCTGGGTGGGGCCCCACCAGTGGCCGGAGCCGAGGAGGAGGCTGCGGGGGCGGGTGAACGTCACGTAGCCGAGGCGGAGCTCTTCGGTGTGCTGGTGCTCCTTCATGGCGGTGTGGAAGGCCTTGAGGCCCTTGGCGTCCCAGGTGTCGACGTCGGGCAGGGTGTCGGCGTCGCCGCGCAGGGCGTGCGGGACGACCTTGGCCTGCGCGGTCCACTTCTCGCGGCCCTGGGCGCTCGGGAAGGTGCCGGTGACGAGGCCGGGGACGGCGACGACGTCCCACTCCAGGCCCTTGGACTTGTGGGCGGTGAGGACCTTGACGGTGTTCTCGCCGCCGGGCAGGGCGTTGTCGAGGCCCTTCTCGTACTGCGCGGCGGTGCGCAGGAAGCCGAGGAAGGCGAGCAGGGAGGCCGCGGGGTCGTGGGCGGCGAAGGACGCGGCGACGTCCAGGAAGTTGGACAGGGTTTCGCGGCGGCGGGCGGCCAGGGCGTGCGGGGAGGCGGACAGCTCGACTTCCAGGCCGGTGACGGCGAGGACGCGGTGCAGGACGTCCATCAGCGGGTCGGCGAGGGAGCGGCGCAGGTCGCGCAGTTCGGCGGCGAGGTGGGCGAACCGGACGCGCGCTTCCGCGGAGAAGGGCAGGCCGTCGTCTTCGGAGGTGCCGATCGGCGACTCCAGGAAGGTGTCGAGCGCGTCCGCGAGCGATATCACTTCGGAGGGGTCGACGCCTTCCACGGCCTGGGCGAGGCGGCGGTCGGCGGCTTCGGGGTCGTCGGGTCCACCGGGTGCCGGGTGGCCGTGGCGGACGAGGAGGCGGGCGCGGCGGCCGAGGAGGGCGAGGTCGCGGGCGCCGACGCGCCAGCGGGGGCCGGTGAGGAGCCGCACCAGGGAGGCGTTGGCGCCGGGGTCCTGGAGGACCTCGCAGACCGCGACGAGGTCGGCGACTTCGGGGAGGTGCAGCAGCCCGGAGAGGCCGACCACCTCGACGGGTACGTCGCGGGCGACGAGGGCGGCCTGGATGGCGGCGAAGTCGGTGGCCGTGCGGCACAGGACGGCGATCTCGCCGGGGGCGGTGCCGGTGCGGACGAGGTGGGCGAGGGAGTCGGCGATCCAGTCGATCTCTTCGGCGTGGGTGCGCAGGAGCGCGCATCGGACGGTGCCGTCGCGCTCGGCGCCGGGGGCGGGCCGCAGGGCCTCCACGCCCGCGTGGCGGGCGCGCAGCGGGGCGGCCAGGGCGTTGGCGAGGTCGAGGAGGCGGCCGCCGCTGCGGCGGTTCTCGCTGAGCGCGTGGCGGGCGGCGGGGCGGCCGTCGGCGTGGGCGAAGTGGTGCGGGAAGTCGTCGAGGTTGGCGACGGAGGCGCCGCGCCAGCCGTAGATCGCCTGGCAGGGGTCGCCGACGGCGGTGACGGGGTGGCCGGTGCCGCCGCCGAACAGGCCCGCGAGGAGGATGCGCTGGGCCACGGACGTGTCCTGGTACTCGTCGAGCAGGACGACGCGGAACTCTTCGCGCAGGATCGCGCCGACGTCCGGGCGGGTGTGGGCGAGCGTCGCGGAGTGGGCGATCTGGTCGCCGAAGTCGAGCAGGTCGCGGGCGCGCTTGGCGTCGCGGTAGCGCTCGACGAGGCCGGTGAGCTCGGTGCGGGCGGCCGCCGCTTCGGGGACCTTGCGGAGGTCGCCGTTGGTGAGCTTGGCGCCTGCCAGGGTGCGCAGCAGCTCGGTGTCGTACGCGCGGAGCCGGGCGGGGTCCACGAGGTGCTCGGAGAGCTCGCCGTCGAGGGCCAGGAGGTCGCTGACGAGGTCCGGGAAGGAGCGGGTGAGTGCCGGGTACGGGCCGGGGGCCTCGCGCAGCACGCGTGCGGCGAGCTGGAAGCGGGTGGCGTCGGCGAGGAGCCGGGAGGTGGGTTCCAGGCCGATGCGCAGGCCGTGGTCGGTCAGCAGGCGTCCGGCGAAGGCGTGGTACGTGGAGATGACCGGTTCGCCCGGGGCGTCGTCGGGGTCGGCCGGGTCCGGGTCGGTGACGCCTGCCTTGACGAGGGCCTGGCGGACGCGGTCGGCGAGCTCGCCCGCCGCCTTGTTGGTGAACGTCAGGCCGAGGACCTGCTCGGGGGCGACCTGGCCGGTGCCGACCAGCCAGACCACGCGCGCGGCCATCACCGTCGTCTTGCCCGACCCGGCTCCGGCCACGATGACCTGCGGGGCGGGCGGCGCGGTGATGCAGGCCGTCTGCTCCGGGGTGAACGGGATGCCGAGGAGCTCTTTGAGCTCGTCGGGGTCGGTGAGGCGGGAGGGCACGTCGGAAAGGCTAGCGGCGGCCACTGACAAACGGGGTGGATCCGGTCGTCAGGGGCCGCCGCGCGGCACTGTGGCTCAGAGGCCCGCCAGTTCCTTCTGGTCGACGACCTCGTCGGCTGCCGGGGCCTTGACGTCGACGGGCTTGCCGTAGTCGCTGAAGGTCGCCGTGCCCTTTTCGTCACCGTTGTTGGTGACCTTCAGGAAGTACGGCTTGCCGTCCATGGCGACGTAGAAGGTGGTGGTCTCCTTGCCCTTCTTCTTGATGAGGACGGCGGCCTTCTTGCCGTCGACATCGGCGTCGTCGAGGCGCTTGAGGCCCTTGAGCTTGCCGCTCTCGAACATGTTGTCCAGGTTGCAGGCACCGCCTGCTCGGGAGCTGGGCGACTTCACCCAGCGGCCCTTGACCCGCCCGGCGATGGTGGCACCGGCGCGCGCCTTCCAGAACTTCTCGTCGGCCTTCACGTAGGAGGCATTGTTGACGTAGAGCAGCTCGGAGTGGCCCATCTTGCCCGAGTCGACCGTGGCCTTGCAGTCGCCGCCCTTGGCGATGGAGAACGCGCCGGTGATCTGGTCGCCGTCCTCCTTGGACTCGCTCTTCATCGTGAAGGAGCCCGCGTTCTTGGAGGCGTTGGACGCCTTCTTCGCGATCTTGTCGGCGCTCATGCCCTCGAAGGGGTCCATGTCGCCGCTGTCGCTGCTGCAGCCCGTGACGCCGATGACGGCGGCGGCGCAGGCGGCTGCCGCTGCCAGGAGCTTCCGGTTGGCTGCCATGTGTGACTCTCCTCGGGACGGTGCACGTCCGGGGGTGCGGGAGGCACCGCGCCGCGTACACGGTTCAGCTTTACGGAGACCTTAGATGGCCTGTGCGAGTGCTATGAGCGCGGGCGACGGAAGGTGACGTTGGCCACCCACGGGACGCGGCGTCGGCCACCGCCGGGGGGCGACGGCAAGCCGTCACTCCACGACCTGGCGGCCCTCCGGGAGGGCGCTGCAAGAGGTGCGGAAGGCGCAGTGGGTGCAGTGCTGGCCCGTTGCGAGGGTGAAGCGTTCGCCGGGGATGACTGGTTCGCCCGGGGCGTCGTCGGGGTCGGCCGGGTCCGGGTCGGTGACGCCTGCCTTGACGAGGGCCTGGCGGACGCGGTCGGCGAGCTCGCCCGCCGCCTTGTTGGTGAACGTCAGGCCGAGGACCTGCTCGGGGGCGACCTGGCCGGTGCCGACCAGCCAGACCACGCGCGCGGCCACCACCGTCGTCTTGCCCGACCCGGCTCCGGCCACGATCACCTGCGGGGCGGGCAGGGCACTCAGTAGCCGCGGCTGCGGCCGCCGACCGCGGCTAGAGCACCGCAGGGTAGACCGAAAGCCCAGCTCCGGTCGGCCAGACCCGCGACACCCGGAGTCCGCGCAGGGCCTAGGGGTGCCAGCCCGCTCGGGCCCGTCACCTCAGTCATGGACCGAGCGTCATCGATTACGTCCTTCATGTGGAGCAGCCCATTGACAGGTAGGGCACCTTGACGCGCCTGCCATAACCCCTGCGCTTGCCGTATCCAGGGCATCGCCATTTCCCTGGCAGCCGTCGAGGCAAATCCTCCCCGCAGAGTCAGGGCCGATAGGACAGGCGATCAGACTGGACCATTCCAACTTTGATCTTGTACTCAAACGCATGATCTACTCGCACCCGTCAAGTCACGTCAGTGTCATGAGTGGCCAGTTGATCAACCACCGAAGGGGATTAGTGTGAAGTTGCTGATGGCGAAGCGAGCTTTGATAGCAGCGAGCATGGTTGTGGGCGTGACAGCAGTTGCGCCAATCACGATGGCGGCTCCAGCGGCGGCCTCAACCTACGACTGCAAGTACTACTTGCAGCAGAAGGGCTACACGGTTGGCTCAAAGGTGGAGACTGCGTGCAACATTGCCTACCAGCACAAGGACGTTAAGGGATTTCCGGTGTACTTGACGGGCTGTAAGAACATGCTAACCACCTTGGGAGTCAAGACGAAGGTCGCCGACCGCGCGTGCAGGCTGGCGGCCAACCTGCCGTAGCGGAAGAAGTGTCAGAAAGATCTGCTGTGCGTGCCTCGAAAAGCCTGGCTCTCCGAGGCTCACGGCTACGCAGGATCCGACCTAGCTGTTGGGAGACCGCGGTGGCGTTGCCGTTCGCGCAGCCGACCCAATCGCCTCGAGGGTGCAAACCTGCATTAAGGCAACCGCGTCACTCCACGACCTGGCGGCCCTCCGGGAGGGCGCTGCAAGAAGTGCGGAAGGCGCAGTGGGTGCAGTGCTGGCCCGTTGCGGGCGTGAAGCGTTCGTCGAGGACCTTGCCCGCGGCGGTGGCCAGGAGGTCGCCCACCCAGTCGCCGCCGTCGCCGTCGCCGCTCTCCAGGGGCTGCTGCGACTGGACCTTCGGCAGGGTGTCGCCGCCGTCCTTCTTGGCGGCGCCCTGGCGCAGGTGCACCAGTTCCGCGCCGCCCGCCTCGGGGCGGGTGCCGCCGAAGGCGTCGTCGGCCGCGCCTTCGCGCAGCGCGAGCTGGTAGACGGCCAGCTGGGGGTGGCGGGCGACGTCGGCCGTGCTGGGGGCCTGTTTGCCGGTCTTGAAGTCCACGACGTAGGCGCGGCCGTCCCCGTCGCGTTCGACGCGATCCATGGAGCCGCGCACGCGTACTTCGTAGGGGCCCGCTTGCAGGGTCACGTCGAAGCCGTGCTCGCTGGCTACGGGGGTGCGGCCCGCGTGGGCGCCGCTGACGTGCCACTGGAGGAACCGTTCGAGCGCTACGCGCGCGTGCTCCTTCTCCTGGTCGGACTTCCAGGGGGCGTCGAAGGCGAGGGCGTCCCACACCGATTCGAGGCGTTCCATGAGGACGTCGAGGTCGGCGGGCGTGTGCCCGGAGGCGACCTCGTCGGCCAGGACGTGGACGACGTTGCCGAAGCCCTGGGCGGCGGTCGCGGGCGCGTCGGCCTTCACCTCGCGGCCCAGGAACCACTGCAGGGCGCAGGTGTTGGCGAGCTGGTCCAGGGCACTGCCGGAGAGGGCGACCGGCTTGTCGCGGTCCCGGAGGGGCGCCGTGCCGGCCGTCGGCTCGTGCATGCCCCACCAGCGGGAGGGGTGCGCGGAGGGCACGAGGGGGCGGCCGTCGGTGTCGGCGAGCCCGGCGAGGCGGGCCAGGCGGCGGGCCGCGGCCTCGCGCAGGGCGTCCGACGCGTGCGGGTCGACGGTCGTGGCGCGCAACTCCGCGACCAGGGCGGAGACCGACAGGGGGCGGCGCGGGCGGCCCGTGACGTCCTTGGGTTCGACGCCGAGTTCGGTGAGGAAGCGGGACGGCTGGTCACCGTCGTCGGCGGGCGCCTTGACGGCGGTGACGACCAGGCGTTCACGCGCGCGGGTGGCGGCGACGTAGAACAGGCGGCGCTCTTCGGAGAGCAGCGCTCCGGGGGTGAGGGGTTCGGCGATGCCGTCGCGCCCGATGCGGTCGGCCTCCAGGAGGGAGCCGCGGCGGCGCAGGTCGGGCCAGAGCCCCTCCTGGACGCCCGCGACGACGACGAGCCGCCACTGCAGGCCCTTGGAGCGGTGTGCCGTCATGAGGCGTACGGCGTCGGGGCGGACGGCGCGGCGGGTGAGCGTGTCCGCGGCGATGTCCTGGGCCTCGATCTCCTCAAGGAAGTTCAGGGCGCCCCGGCCGCCGGTGCGCTCCTCGGCGCGGGCCGCGGTGGCGAACAGGGCGCACACCGCGTCGAGGTCGCGGTCGGCGTTGCGGCCCGCCGCGCCGCCGCGCCGGGCGGCGCGCTCCAGGCGGCGCGGCCAGGGGGTGCCGTCCCACAGCTCCCACAGCGCCTGCTCGGCGGTGCCGCCGCCCGCGAGGCACGCGCGGGCCCTGCCGATGAGTTCGCCGAGGCGCTGGGCGCCCTTGGCGTACGAGGGGTCGTGCGCGACGAGCCGCTCCGGTTCGGCGAGGGCGCGGGCGAGCAGTTCGTCGGAGGGGGGCGGCAGGTGGTTGCCCGCGGCGCGCTCCTCCTCGCGCAGGGCGCGGCCGAGGCGGCGCAGGTCGGCGGCGTCCATGCCCGCGAGCGGTGAGGTGAGCAGGGCGAGGGCGGTCTCGGTGCCGAGCCAGGCGGGGGTGACCTGGGGGGCGGCGGGGTCGTCGTCCCCGGCGGCCCCTGAGTGTGTCTGGCCCTCGGCCTCGGCCGTGGCGACCGCCCGCAAGGCCGTCAGGAGCGCCGTCACGGCCGGTTCGTGGCGTAGGGGGATGTCGTCGCCGTCTATGTCCAGGGGGACGCCTGCGGCGGTGAGGGCGCGGCGGAAGGAGGGCAGGGTGCGGGCGCCCGCGCGCACGAGGACGGCCATCTCGCTCCAGGGGATGCCGTCCTCCAGGTGCGCGCGGCGCAGGACGTCCGCGATGTTGTCGATCTCCGTACCGGCCGTGGGGAAGGTGAGGACGTCCACGCGCCCGCCGTCGCTGACGGCGGTGAGGTCGCGGTGGGCGCGCACCTTCTCGGCGGGCAGCCGGGTCAGCGGCATGCGCCGGGCGAGGAGCCGGGTGGCCGCGAGGAGTCCGGCGCCGGAGCGGCGGGACGTCGTCAGGACCTCGACCGGCGCCGGGGTACCGTCCGCGCGCGGGAAGTCGGACGGGAACCGGAGGATGCCGTTCACATCGGCGCCCCGGAAGGTGTAGATCGACTGGTCCGGGTCTCCGAAGGCGACGAGGTCGCGGCCGCCGCCGGCGAGTGCGTGCAGCAGGCGCACCTGGGAGGGGTCGGTGTCCTGGTACTCGTCCACGAACACGGCGTCGTACTGCGCGACGAGGGCCCGCGCCACCTCGGGCCGGTGGGCGAGCAGCACCGCGCGGTGCACCAGTTCGGCGTAGTCGAGCACTCCTTGGAGGTCGAGGACGTCGAGGTACTCGGCGAGGAACGCGGCCGCGGCGCGCCAGTCGGGGCGTCCGCTGCGGCGAGCGAAGGCGTCGAGGGCGTCGGGGCCGAGGCCCAGCTCGCGGCTGCGGGCGAGGACGGCGCGGACCTCGTCGGCGAAGCCGCGCGTGGTCAGACAGGCGCGCAGTTCGTCCGGCCAGCGGACCCGGGCGAGGCCTTCCTCGCCGAGGTCGAGCTGCCCGGCGAGGAGCTCGCGGACGGCGACGTCCTGCTCGGGTCCGGAGAGCAGGCGCAGCGGCTCGACGAACAGGTCGGCGTCCTGGTGGGCGCGGACCAGGGCGTAGCAGAAGGAGTGGAAGGTGGTGGCCTGCGGGGCGTCGGCGGCGCCTATCCGGTGGGCCATGCGGTCGCGCAGCTCCACCGCGGCCTTGCGGCTGAAGGTGAGCACCAAGACGCGCTCGGGGTCGGTGCCCTTGGCCACGCGCGCGGCGACCGACTCGACCAGGGTCGTGGTCTTGCCGGTGCCCGGACCTGCGAGAACGAGCAGCGGACCGCCGTCGTGGTCAACCACGGCGCGCTGGCGTGCGTCCAGTTCAGGGGGGTCCGCGGCGACCGGCGGGGTACGCACCAGTCGGTAGGCGCCCGTGGCCCCCGGCCGTACCTGCTGGTACGAGGGGTGCCGCGCGTGCCGTGCGGAGGAAGTGGAGCTCACGTGGGTCGCCGGTCCTGGTGGGTGTTCTGATCGAGGTGTGGCCGCGGGGCGGCCACGGGGTGAGGGTGCATGCGTGCTGTCGACGCTACGCCAGTGGCCGTGGGGGACGTGTGGCTTCCCCCGTACGGGCCACCAGCGGTCCCCCACCGCGTGTCCGGATGCCGGAAGCTGTCAGTTGTGACCTTCCGGAGCCTGCGGCCGCCCGCCCGGGCCGTCGGCGGCTGCCCCGCCGTCCCAGCGCGCCCGGCGCATGTCGAGGCGCGGCACGTGTCCCTGGGTGGCCCGGCCCGCCTGCCGCAGGGGCGTGCCCTCCGCGCGGTAGGCCTCCAGGGCGCGCAGTTCGTGGCCGGGCAGCAGGGCGCCGTCGGCGCGGACCACGCGCCACCAGGGCACCGCGCCTCCGTAGAGGGCCATCACCCGGCCGACCTGGCGGGGGCCGCCCTCCTCCAGCCATTCGGCGACGTCTCCGTACGTCATCACCCGGCCCGGGGGAATCATTTCCGCCACTTCCAGGACGCGTTCCGCGTACTCCGGAAGCTCCGGTACCGCTCCGCTCTCCTCGCTCATCCGGACCATCCTGCCCCATGCCACCGACACGGTGACCGGTCGGATACGGAGCGTGCGGAGGCGTGTACGACTAGGTCCGATGTGGCAAATCGTGACCGTTTCGCGCCCCCGGATTGCCCCCTGATGCCCCCCGTTGTCGGCGGGGCATGCCACCATCGTGCGGGCGGTGACTGGTGATACGAGATCAAGAAGAGGCGACGGAGCAGCAGAGCGTGCATTCCGACAAGACGGCCGGCACCTCGGCGGACACGTCGCGCCCCGGTACCGGTGAGCCCGTCGGCGAGGCCGGGGACGGCCGGGAATCGCGGGCCCTGGCCCGCGCCGAGCAGCCGTCCGGCCCCACGGAACCGCACCCCACGGAACCGCGCTCCCCCGAGCCGCGTCCCACGGAACCGCACCCCTCCGAGCCGCGCTCCGCCGACCCGCACGCCTCCGAGCCGCGCCCCGCAGACCCGCATCCCGCGCCGTCCCGCCCCGCCGAGCCGCACCCCGCGGACGCCGCGCCCGGACAGGCCGCGGCCCCGGCGGAGGTGCCCGGCTTCGACACCGACTGCGCCGACGACTCCTACGCCGAGCGCGTGGAGGGCGACGAACCGCTGCTGCCCGCGCGCGTGCACCGCCCCTCCGACCTGATGCGGCTACTCATCGGCATGCTGGCGATCGCCGTGCTGCTCGCGATCTCCGCGTTCGCGCACGGCACGACGTCCGGCCTGGAGCAGGACATCAACGCGGGCACCGGCGAGCCGCCGGACCTGCTGATGAAGCTGGCGGGCCTGACCGCGAGCATCGGCGTCCTGCTCGTGCCCGTGGCGTTCGCGATCGAGCGGCTGATCAAGCGGGACGGGCTGCGCATCGCCGACGGCGTCCTCGCGGCCGTCCTCGCGCACGGCGTGACCCTGGCCACCGACCTGTGGGTCGCCAGAGGAGCCCCCGAGTCCATCCAGGACGCCCTGACGCAGCCCTCGCCCGGCGACGTGCACGCGCTGACCGACCCGGTGCACGGCTATCTCGCCCCGGTCATCGCGTACATGACGGCCGTGGGCATGGCGCGCCGCCCGCGGTGGCGCGTCGTCCTGCTCGTGGTGCTGCTGCTCGAAGCGTTCACGATGCTCGTGTCGGGCAACACGACACCGTTCTCGATCATCCTGACGGTCCTGATCGGCTGGACCGTCGCCTACGGCACGCTGTACGCGGTCGGCTCGCCGAACGTGCAGCCCACCGGGCAGACGCTGCTCGCGGGCCTGCGGCACGTCGGCTTCCGCCCGGTGAGCGCCGCCCGCGAGGACGCCGGGGACAGCACCGACCAGGGGGACCGCGGCCGGCGCTACTTCGTCACGCTGGAGGACGGGCCGCCGCTCGACGTCACGGTCATCGACCGCGAGCAGCAGGCACAGGGCTTCTTCTACCGGGTCTGGCGCCGCCTCACCCTGCGCAGCATCACCACCCGGCGCAGCCTCCAGTCGCTGCGCCAGGCACTGGAGCAGGAGGCCCTCCTCGCGTACGCGGCGATCGCGGCGGGCGCCAACGCGCCGAAGCTGATCGCCACCTCCGAGCTCGGCCCCGACGCGGTGATCCTCGTCTACGAGCACACGGGCGGGCGGACCCTGGACTCGCTGCCCGACGCGGCGCTCACCGACGAGCTGCTGCGCGAGACCTGGCGGCAGGTGCGGGCGCTCCAGTCGCGGCGCATCGCGCACCGCAGGCTCGCCGGGGACGCCATCCTGGTGGATCGTTCCGGCAGGGTGATCCTGACGGATCTGCGCGGCGGCGAGATCGCAGCCGGCGACCTGGTGCTGCGGATGGACATCGCGCAGCTGCTCACCGCCTTCGGGCTGCGCGTCGGCGCGGAGCGCGCGGTCACCTCCGCGGTCGAGGTGCTCGGACCCGACGCCGTGGCCGACTGTCTGCCGCTGCTCCAGCCGATCGCCCTGACGCGCTCCACGCGCGCGACGCTGCGCAAGCGGGCCCGCGAGCGCGCCCAGCGCGAGCGCGACGCCGTCCTGGAAGCGTCCCAGCGGGCCAAGGCGGCGCGCGGCGAGGACGCGCCGGAGGAGCAGGCCCCGGACTCGGCGGCGGCCCGCAAGTCGCTGCGCGCGGAGAAGCAGGCCGAGAAGCAGGCCATAGACGAGGCCCTGGAGCAGGCCCGCGAGGAGGACCTGCTCACCCAGATCCGCCACCAGGTGCTGCTGATCCGGCCGACGGCGCCCGTGGAGCCCGCGCAGCTGGAGCGGATCAGGCCGCGCACGCTGATCAGCTTCATCGCCGGTGCCATCGGCGCGTACTTCCTGCTCTCGCAGCTCACCCACGTCGACTTCGGCACCATCGTCGGGGAGGCCGAGTGGGGCTGGGTCGCCGCGGCCGTGGCGTTCTCGGCACTGAGCTACTTCGCGGCGGCGATGAGCCTGCTGGGCTTCGTGCCGGAGCGGGTGCCGTTCCTGCGGGCGGTGGCCGCTCAGGTCGCCGGGTCGTTCGTGAAGATCGTGGCGCCCGCGGCGGTCGGCGGGGTCGCGCTGAACACCCGGTTCCTGCAGCGGTCCGGGGTGCGCTCCGGGCTCGCGGTGGCGAGTGTCGGTGCCTCGCAGCTGTTCGGGCTCGGCTCGCACATCCTGCTGCTGCTCGTCTTCGGCTATCTGACGGGCACCGAGAAGACGCCGTCGCTGACGCCGTCGCGCACGGTCATCGCGGGCCTGTTGTCGGTGGCGGTGCTCGTCCTGGTGGTGACCGCCATCCCGTTCCTGCGGAAGATCGTCGTCACGCGCGTGAGGTCGCTGTTCGCGGGTGTCGTGCCGCGCATGCTGGACGTCCTGCAGCGCCCGCAGAAGCTGCTCACCGGCATCGGCGGGATGCTGCTCCTGACGTTCTTCTTCGTGCTGTGCCTGGACGCGTCCGTGCGGGCGTTCGCCAGCGAGGAGATGGGCACCCTCAGCCTGGCCAGCGTCGCCGTGGTCTTCCTCGCGGGCAACGCGCTCGGCTCGGCCGCGCCCACGCCCGGCGGCATCGGCGCGGTCGAGGCGACGCTCACGCTCGGACTCGTCGCCGTGGGCGTGCCCAAGGACGTGGCCGCCCCCGCCGTGCTGCTGTACCGGCTGCTCACGCTGTGGCTGCCGGTGCTCCCCGGATGGCTGTTCTTCAACCACCTGACCCGCAAGGGCCAGCTGTAGCGCGCCGCCGCCCCGGCCGCCTGCGCGCCGGAGGCGGCCGGGTCACCCGCACGGCTCGTGCCCCGAGCGCCCCGCCCTGCTCCCCCGCAGGATGGAGCCATGCCCAAGCTCCCGCCGCGCGCCAGGGCCCTGGCCGCCACCGCCGTCCTGCTGTCCTCCGCGCTCGCGGCCTGCGGTGACGGGGCCTCGGACAGCGCCGACGCCGCCGACGAGGCCCGGCCGGACCAGAAGCTCAGCTGGAAGGACTGCCCGGCGCCGTCCGCGGCCGAGGGCGGCGGCGGGGCCCCGTCACCGCTGCCCGGCGGCGCGCGGTGGCAGTGCGCCACCATGAAGGCCCCGCTGGACTGGGACGAGCCCGAGGGCGACACGATCGGCATCGCGCTCATCCGCGCCCGGGCCAGTGGCGCCGAGGACAAGCGCGTCGGCTCCCTCGTGTTCAACTTCGGCGGCCCCGGCGGCTCGGGCGTCACCACGCTGCCCGCGTTCGGCGCCGACTACGCGAAGCTGCGCACCCGGTACGACCTGGTGAGCTTCGACCCGCGCGGCGTCGGCCGCAGCGACGGCGTGCGGTGCGAGGACGACGCGCAGCTCGACAGGTACTTCCAGCAGGACGCGACGCCCGACGACGAGGCCGAGCGCAAGGAGTTCATCGACAACGTCAAGGGCTTCAACGAGGCGTGCGAGGAGAACTCCGGCAAGGTGCTCCCCCATGTGCGCACCACCGACGTGGCCCGCGACATGGACCTGATGCGCCAGGTGCTCGGCGACAAGAAGCTGCACTACTTCGGCATCTCCTACGGCACCGAACTCGGCGGGGTCTACGCGCACTTGTTCCCCAAGAACGTCGGCCGCGCCGTGTTCGACGCGGTCGTCGACCCCACCGAGACGTCCGAACAGGGCTCCCTCGGGCAGGCCAAGGGCTTCCAGCTCGCCCTCGACAACTTCGCGAAGGACTGCGTCTCCCAGCGGGACGACTGCCCCGTCGGCGACACCGAGGACGACGTGAAGAGCCGGATCGCCAAGCTCCTGAAGGACCTGGACGCGAGGCCGCTGCCCGGCCTGCCGCCGCGCCGCCTCACCCAGACCGCGGCCACCAACGGCATCGTGCAGGCCCTGTACTCCCAGGACTTCTGGCCCTACCTCACCGAGGGCCTGGAGGAGGCCTACGACGGCGACGGCCGGATCCTCATGCTCCTGTCCGACTCGATGAACGGGCGCAACGAGGACGGCGAGTACAGCAACCTGTCGGCCGCGAACGTCGCCATCAACTGCGCCGACGACAAGCCCCGGTACACGACGGCCGACGTCGAGGCGAAGCTCCCCCGCTTCCGGGCGGCCTCGCCGCTGTTCGGCGACTATCTGGCGTGGGGCATGCTCGGCTGCACCGACTGGGCCGTGCCGGGCCAGGCCGACCACCCGGACGTCGCTGCCTCCGGGGCGGCGCCGATCCTCGTCATCGGCAACACCGGGGACCCCGCGACTCCCTACGAGGGCGCCCGCAAGATGGCCGACGCGCTCGGCGAGGGCGTGGGCGTCGAGCTGACGTACAAGGGCCAGGGGCACGGCGCGTACGACAGCGGGGACACCTGTGTGCGGGGCGCGGTGGACGGCTACCTCCTGAACGGCACGGTGCCGGCGTCGGGCACGGTCTGCGGCCCGGGCAAGGCGGCGGTCCCGTCCGGCACTTGAGGGGCGCGCGGCCGAGGGCGTGCCGGGGCGCTGTCAGTGGCCCCGCCTAGGATGGCCGGACGTTCTTTCGAGGGGGGAAGCGACACATGCCGCGTTTCGTACGGTCGGCGGCCCTGGCCACCGCGGCGACCCTGGTGGCCGCGCTCGCCGTGGGGTGCACCGGCTCGTCCGACGACAAGGGCGGCAAGGACGGCAAGGACGGCGGCAGCAGCGGTGAGCGCCCCGCGGCCCAGGGCGCCGACCCGGAGCCGCGGCCGGACCCGTCGTCCACGCTGCCCGCGACCGTGGTCGCGCAGCGGCTCGACTGGGGCAGGTGCGAGGGCTCGGGCAAGGACGCCCCGCCCGGCGGCCCATGGCGGTGCGCGACCCTCAAGGTCCCGCTGGACTACGCGAAGCCGGACGGCGACACCATCGGCATCGCCCTGATCCGCGCCGCGTCCACCGCCAAGAAGCGCGGCGACCGCATCGGCTCCCTCGTGTTCAACTTCGGCGGGCCCGGCGGCTCGGGCGTCTCCATGCTCCCGGCGTTCGCGAGCGCGTACGGCGACCTGCGCGAGCGGTACGACCTGGTGAGCTTCGACCCGCGCGGCGTCGCGGGCAGCGAGGGCGTGCGCTGCCGCAGCGACAAGCGGACCCAGGCGGCGGAGAACACGGACCCCACCCCGGACACCCCGGCCGAGGAGAAGGCGTATCTGGCCGACGCGGCCGCGTTCGGCGCGGGCTGCGCGCGGGCCGCGAAGAAGCTCCTGCCGCACGTCTCGACGGCCGACACGGCCCGCGACATGGACGTCCTGCGGCAGGTCCTGGGCGACGAGAAGCTGCACTACTTCGGCATCTCGTACGGCACCGAACTGGGCGGCACCTACGCCCACTTGTTCCCGAAGAGGGTGGGCCGCCTCACCCTCGACGCGGTCGTCGACCCGACGGCGGACGCGGTGGGCCACGCGCGGAACCAGGCCCGGGGCTTCCAGCGGGCCCTGGAGAACTACCTCAGGTCCTCCGGAGAGGTCCCCGCCACGGGCACGCGGAAGATAGCCGAGCTGCTGCGCCGCGTGGACGCCGAGCCGCTGCGGACGTCCACGCCCGGCCGCAGGCTCGGCGAGGCCCTCGCGACGACGGGCATCACGGTCGCGCTGTACAGCAGGCAGACCTGGCCGGTGCTCACCGACGCCCTGGAGAAGGCCGAGAAGGGCGACGGCACGGGCCTGCTGGAACTGGCCGACACGTACAACGACCGGGACGCGTCCGGCGCGTACAGCACCCAGAGCCACTCGCAGCGCGCGATCGCCTGCCGGGACGCCAAGGAGCGGCCGACGGCGGCCGAGGCCAAGGCGCGGCTCGCCGAGTTCCGGAGGATATCGCCGGTGTTCGGCGGCTTCATGGCCTGGGACACGGCGGGCTGGTGCCACGACTGGCCGGTGGCCGGTCTGCGGGACACGCCCGAGGTGAGCGCTCCCGGCGCCGCCCCGATCCTGGTCGTCGGCACCACCGGAGACCCGGCGACGCCGTACGAGGGCGCCCGGAAGATGGCGGACGAGCTGGGCGAGGGCGTCGGCGTCCAGCTGACGTGGAAGGGCGAGGGCCACGGGGCGTACGGCAACGGCAGCGACTGCGTCGACAGCACGGTCAACGACTATCTGCTCAAGGGCGAGGTCCCGCGCGACGGCAAGGTCTGCGCGCCATGACGAACGGCCCCCGGGTGGCAGTCACCCGGGGGCCGCTGGGGCCGAGGCGGTGGGCCTGGGGCCCGGTGTCTAGTAGACGGGCTTCTCGGGCTCGATCTGGTTGACCCAACCGATCACGCCGCCGCCGACGTGCACGGCGTCCGCGAAGCCCGCGGACTTCAGAACGGCGAGGACCTCCGCACTGCGGACGCCGGTCTTGCAGTGCAGGACGATCTTCTTGTCCTGCGGCAGGCCCTGCAGGGCGGTGCCCATGAGGAACTCGTTCTTCGGGATCAGCTTGGCGCCCGGGATCGAGACGATCTCGTACTCGTTCGGCTCGCGGACGTCGATGATCTCGATCTTCTCGTCGGCGTCGATCCACTCCTTGAGCTGCTTGGGAGTGATCGTCGAACCGGCGGCCGCCTCCTGGGCCTCCTCGGACACGACGCCGCAGAAGGCCTCGTAGTCGATGAGCTCGGTGACGGTGGGGTTCTCGCCGCAGACCGCGCAGTCGGGGTCCTTGCGGACCTTGACCTGGCGGTACTGCATCTCCAGGGCGTCGTAGATCATCAGGCGGCCGACGAGCGGCTCGCCGATGCCCGCGAGGAGCTTGATGGCCTCGTTGACCTGGATGGAGCCGATGGACGCGCACAGCACGCCGAGCACGCCGCCCTCGGCGCAGGACGGAACCATGCCGGGGGGCGGGGGCTCCGGGTAGAGGCAGCGGTAGCAGGGGCCGTGCTCGGACCAGAACACCGAGGCCTGGCCGTCGAAGCGGTAGATGGAGCCCCATACGTACGGTTTGTTCAGGAGCACGCACGCGTCGTTGACCAGATAGCGGGTCGCGAAGTTGTCGGTGCCGTCGACGATCAGGTCGTACTGGCTGAAGATGTCCATCACGTTGTCGGCTTCGAGCCGCTGCTCGTGCAGGACCACGTTCACGTACGGGTTGATGCCGAGGACGCTGTCGCGGGCCGACTCGGCCTTGGAGCGGCCGATGTCGGACTGGCTGTGGATGATCTGGCGCTGCAGGTTCGACTCGTCGACCTCGTCGAACTCCACGATGCCGAGGGTGCCGACACCGGCCGCCGCGAGGTACATCAGCGCCGGTGACCCGAGGCCGCCGGCGCCCACACAGAGCACCTTGGCGTTCTTCAGCCGCTTCTGCCCGTCCATCCCGACGTCCGGGATGATCAGGTGGCGGGAGTACCTGCGGACCTCGTCGACGGTGAGCTCAGATGCTGGCTCGACCAGGGGTGGCAGCGACACGGGGACTCCGTTGGTCGGATATGCGGAACGGTTGTTCTCTCCGTAACACTGCCACGGCCTTCTTCATTCCGAGACACCTGGTCCGATGCGCGAGACGATCTCGTCCCAGTAACCGGGCAGGGCCTCCCAGGGGTCGCCGCCCGCGCCGCTGCCGCCGCCGTCCGCGCGGTCGGTGAAGTAGATCGTCGAGGCGCCCTGCCAGCGGGCGACGCGCAGCGCCTCGTCGAGGTGGCCGCGCGGTACGCCGTGCACGAGGTGGCAGAAGCACTCGGGCGGGTAGTCGGCGGTCCACTCGGCGGCCTGGGACCAGCGGTAGTCGCTCCAGGGGCCGCTGAACGTCACCAACTGGTCGGCGCTCTCGATGTATCCGGGGTACGGGTGGGTGCCGTGCCCGAACACGACGTGGGCCCTGCCGAGGAGCGCGCGCAGGGTGGTGACGGTGCGCCGGACCTCGGGCAGCGCCGTGCGCTCCGTCGGGCAGCGGGCGAGGTAGAAGCCGTCGACGAGGTACCAGTCGAGATAGCGGTGGGCGTCGGAGACGAGTTCGCCGAAACTCCGGGTGCCGTACGCCGCGTCGAGGTGGCCGAGGACCCGGACGCCCGCGTTGCGCAGTCGTCCGGCGGCGTCGAGGCAGTGCGGGTCGGGCCGGTCGCCCGGGCCGCCCGCGACGTTCAGGACGACCCAGTGCAAGGCGTCGTGGGACCGGGTGAGTTCGGCCCACTCGGCGGAGGCCAGCAGGGGGTGGGCGGTGCCGGGGACGCCGAAGCCGACGCGCAGGGCGGTCCGCGGGCCGAGGGCCGTCGTGCCGGCGGGACGCGGTCCGCGGCCCGGCCGGGGGGTGGGGCCGGGGCGCGGTGTGCGGCCTAGATGCGGCATGCGGCCTCCATCCAGATGTCGGCGAGCGACTCTTCGAGGTTGATGCGCGGCCGCCAGCCGAGCCGGTCGCGGGCGGTGCGCACGTCGGCCTGCTGCCAGCTGCCGCAGCCGTCCGGGTAGGGGTAGGCGGCGGGCGCGGCGTGGTCGGCGTCGACCCGCGGGTGGAGGCCGGGCCTGCCGGGCGGCTGGTCGAGTTCGTGCAGGGCGCCGCCGTAGCCGGCGACGCGGGCGAGCACGGCGGCGGCGTCGCGCAGCCGCACGGCGCGCCCGGAGCCGATGTTGACGATGCCCTGGGCGGCGGAGAGGGAGGCGGCGTGCACGGCCCGCGCGATGTCGCGGACGTCGATGAAGTCGCGCTGGACGCCGAGCCCGCCGAGTTTGAGCTCGCCGTCGCCGGACTGCATGGCGCGGCGCATGGCCTCGGCGAGGCGGCCGAGCGGCGATCCGGCCGGGGTGCCGGGGCCCGCGGGCGAGAACACCCGCAGGACGACGGCGTCCAGGCCGGAGCCGAGGACGAGTTCGGTGGCGGCCAGTTTGCTGACGCCGTAGGGGCCGCCGGGCCGTGGCACGGCGTCCTCGGCGGTGGACGAGCCGGGCTGGCTCGGGCCGTACTCGGCGCCGCAGCCGAGTTGCACCAGGCGGGCGCCGCAGCCGCTGCGGCGCAGGGCCTCGCAGATGGTGGCGACGGCGACGGTGTTGTGCCGGGTCAGTTCGCGGGCGCCGCCGCGGGTGGCGCCCGCGCAGTTGATGACGACGCCCGGGTGTACGGCGTCCAGGAAGCGGGTGAGCGCGCCGGGGCTGCCGCTGGCGAGGTCGAACCGTACGTCCGAGTCGTCCCCGCGGCCGAGTGCGGTGAGCTGGACCGCCGGGTCGGCGAGCAGCCGGTCGGCGACGAACCGGCCGAGGTATCCGTTGGCTCCGATCAGCAACACCCTCATCGGGCGCCTCCGGGGACGGACGCTCGGATGCTGGGCCTTGTCATCTGTGTTTCTCCTTCAGGGTGGTGCCGGCTGTCTCGGGTAACGGATGGACCGGCGCGGCCCGCCGCGACCGGGGCCCGCGCCGCCGGGGCCCGCACCGGGGCTGCGGGGACGGGGGTTCGGGCCGTTCGGGGGCGGGGTGATCGGAGGGGTGGCCGCGGGGGTGCTGACGACTCGGGCACGGGAGCCGCGAGCCCTGGAGCCACGAGCCCCGGAGCCGCGAACGCTGAGCGGCGGCGCACGCGTTCATGCCGCACCCCCGCAGGCGTGCGCGGAGGCGCGGCCGAGCACGCGGACCGCGCGGGCCAGCAGCAGCGCGGCCCCCGCCCCGCAGACGGCGGCGGGCACGCCCCAGGTGAGGGCCGCGGTCTCCACCGGCGTGGTGAGGAAGCCGCAGCCCGGAAGGCGGGCGGCCCACGCGAGGGCCAGGGCCGCCGCCCCGGTCGCGCCGACCGCGGCGTACACGAGGGCGGGCGCGCGCGTGGAGCCGTGCGCCGCGAGGAGGCGACCGAGCCACAGCAGCGCGGCCAGCGCCCCGACGCCCAGGCACGGGGTCACGCCGCCCGTGCCCGCCGCGCCGCCCGCGTCCGCCGCGCCGACGAGGCCGAGCGCGGCCTCGGCTCCGGCCAGCACCAGGCCCACCGCGGTCGCGTAGAGCGCGAACACGCCGAGCAGGAGGGGCCGTACGGACGCGGCGAAGTCGGCGAGCCCGCGGCTCCTGCCGAGCCGCCTGCGGGCCCGCACCGTGAACAGCCGTGCGCACGCCGTGCCGGGCGCGACGGCGGCGGCGAGCCCGAGGGCGGCGAGGGCCGAGGGCGGCAGGGCCCGGTCCGGCCCGCCCGGCGCGGCGGCGCGCAGCAGCCCCTCGCCGAACAGGGCGTACGCGAGCAGCCAGCACGTCCACGCACGCGTGGCCGGCGCGGCGGGGCGCGGGGTGCGCAGCGGGCCGTGGCGCAGGGCGACGCGGGCCGTGGCGGCGAGGGCGAGCGCGCCGCCCAGGCCCACCGCGAGGCGCACGCCGCCCGTGGTGAGGGCGAGTCCGGTGACGGTGAGGGCGCACACCACGGCGGGCAGCAGCGCGAACACCGGCCAGGCTGCGGGGACTTCGGGGGCGGCGCCCGCCGGGAGGGCGGCGCTGCCGTCCCCCGGGGCGTCGAGGGCGTCCCACTCGTCGCTGTCGCGCGGCACGCGCGCGTACATCTCCTCGGCGAGCGCGAACACGTCGCGGTGCCGGAACCGCGCGGCCGTGCGGTCGGTGACGCCGTGCGCCTCCAGGCCCGCCGCGATGTCCAGCGGGTCGACGGCCCGTTCGCAGAGCTCGCGGTGCCGGTGGAGCAGCGCCTTGACGGGATCGCCCGTGCCGCGCCTGGGGTGCTGCGTGCCACGGCTCGGGGCGAAGGCACTGCCGCCCGGGGCCTTCGCCCCGCCGCCCAGGGCCTCCACGCCTCCGCCCGGGCCGGTCGCACAGCTGCCCGGGGCCTCCGCTCCCCCGCCCAGGCCGGTCGCGCCGCCCCTCAGCGCCGCCGTGCCACGCCCCTGCGCCGCGGCGGCCGCGTCACGTCCCGTCACGACGCCACCTCCCCCAGCTGTCCCCGCAGGCCGTAGCGGGCGGCCCAGCTCGGGGCGGTGGTCGCGGCGGGGCCGAGGGGGGCGGGCCTGCCGAGGGGGACGGCGCCCGCGAGGCGGCCGCCGACGGCCCACCGGCCCGGCACGGACGCCTCGGCCGGGTGGGCGAACGGCACCGGTTCGCCCGCCTCGTTCACGGTCTCGCGGCGTACCGGGCAGTGCGAGACGATCTCCAGGTAAATGCCGTGAAATGCCGCGATGTTCTGCTCGACCGTGAAGAGTTCGAGCGCCCGGGCCCGCGCCGCCGCACCGAGGCGCGCGCGGCGCTCGGGGTCGCGCAGCAGCTGCACGCACGCCTGCGCGAGCGCCCGGGGGTTGCGGGGCGGCACCACGAGGCCCGTGCCGCCGATGACCTCGACCACCGCGCCGACGTCCGTCGAGACCGTGGCGCGGCCGCAGAGCATCGCCTCGATGAGGCTGATGGGGAAGCCCTCGACGACGCTCGACAGGACGACCACGCCGCCCCCGGCGTAGGCGTCGGCGAGGTCGGGTGCCTCGGGGCCGCCGATCTCCTCGAAGGAGACGGGGTTGGCGCCGACCGCGTACGCGTCCTCGGCCTCGTCGGGGAACAGCTGCGCGGCGAGCGCCCGGCAGTGGGCGAGGTACGCCGCGGCCCGGTCCCCGTCGGCGAGGGCGCCGACGATCCGCAGGCGCGCCCGGGGCTCCTCCTTGCGGACCTCGGCGAAGGCGTGCAGGAGGGAGATCAGGTCCTTGGCGGGCTCGACCCGGCCGACCCACAGGAGCGTGTGCGGCTCGCCGGGCTCCTCGCGCTCGCCGACCTCGGCGAAGCGCTCCGCCTCCAGGCCCGGGTAGACCGTGCGCAGCTTGGCGCGGTCGGCGCCGCACCGCTCCTGCCAGCGGCGGGCGTGCGCGTTGCCGGGGGTGATGACGGTGGCCTCGCGGTAGGTCTCGGCGGCGAGCCTGCCGTGGAAGGAGGCGAGCAGCGCCCGCGCGGGTGCGCTCGGCGCGGGCTCCTCGGCGGCGCCCGTGCCCGCCAGGTAGTGCGCCCGCAGCCGTACGCCGTACTCGGTGACGAGCAGCGGTACGCCCGCGAAGTGCCGGGCGAGCAGGCCGGGCAGCGCGGCGGCGCCGCCCGCGGTGGCGTGGCAGAGGTCGACGGCGCCGAGCGTGTCGTCGTCGTACCAGTCGAGGGAGAGCGGGCGCAGGGTCCGCTCCAGGTCGGCCGCGACCGTGAGCAGGTCGGGCACGCGGGCGGCGCGGGCGGCGCGGTGCGCGCCGGGCGCGCGGCAGGCGCTCTCCAGGGCGCGTACGGCGTCCTCGGAGCGCAGGGCCCCGGCGAGCCCGCCGGTGTCGCGGGCGAGTTCGGCGAGGCCGTAGAGGCCGCTGCCGAAACGGTCCGCCAACTCGTCGGACGTGCCCGCCGCGCCCTCGTCGGGGGTGCCCGTCAGCCCCGCCGCGAGCTCCGTGAAGCACTCGGCGAAGCGTCGGCCCGCGCGGCGCCGCCCCCACAGCACCGGCCGCCCGGAGGCCTCGCCCCACAGCGCGGCGCTCCGCACCCGGCGGACCTGCGGGGGCAGGTCGACCCAGCCCAGCGCCTCCTGGCGGGCGCTGCGGCTCAGCGCGTAGACGTCGAACTCGTGCCGCCCGAGCCCGCGCACGAGCCGGTCGCACCAGAGCCTGGCCTCACCGCCCACATACGGATAACCACTCTCCGTAAGCAGTCCAATGCGCACGCGTGCACCCCCGATCTGCCCTATGGGGAGCCGCCGTTGGCCCGGCGGCTCGCAGCGGGACGAACGTATGCGGACATGCCGGTGGCGCGACGGACGGTTGTCCATCGCGCCACCAGAAGGGGTGAAGAGCAGTAACTTTCCCGCGCCGGTAGCGTTCCGTCGCGCTATAGAAGCCTCATAGCGCGACGAAAAGCGTCATGCGGGACGCGTGGGAGCCCTTCTCGCTCACGCGGAGTCATGCCACGGCCAATTCCTCCGGGGCCGGTCCTGACCGGGCGAGACGGGCCGCGCGCCGTTCGGCGGCGAGCGCCGGGTCGAGGGCGGGCACGGCCGCGAGCAGGTCCTTCGTGTACGGGTCCCGGGGCGTGTCGTAGACCTCGTCCACGGAGCCGTACTCGACGAGCCGGCCGCGCCGCATCACCGCGACGCGGTCGCTGACCTGGCGCACCACCGCGAGGTCGTGCGCGACGAAGACGAGTGCGAGCCCCAGCTCCCGCTGGAGCTCCGCGAGCAGCGCGGTGACCTGGGCCTGCGTGGTCACGTCGAGCGCCGAGACCGGCTCGTCGCAGACGATGAGCCGGGGCTCGGCGGCGAGCGCCCGCGCGATGCCGACGCGCTGGCGCTGGCCGCCGCTGAACTCGTGCGGGTAGCGGTCGTAGTGCGCCGGATCGAGGCCGACGCGCTCCATCAGGTCCCGTACGCGGGCGCGGATCGCGGCCTCGTCGCGGTCGCCCCGCGCCCGCAGCGGATCGGCGACGGACTCGCCCACCGAGCGGCGCGGGTTGAGCGAGGAGACGGGGTCCTGGAACACCATCTGCACCCCCGGCACGGGGCCCGTGCCCTGCTTCTCGGCACCGCCGAAGCTCAGCCGTCCCGAGGTGGGCTCCAGGAGTCCCACGAGCATCCGGCCCAGCGTGGTCTTGCCGCTGCCGCTCTCGCCGACGACGCCGAGGGTCTCGCCGCGCCGCACGGTCAGCGACACGTCGTCGACGGCGACGAAGGCGCCCTTGCCGCGCCCGAACTCGCGCCGCAGCCCCTGCGCCTCGACGACGACCTCGCCGAGGTCGCCGGAGCGGTCGTCCCGTACGGAGTCGACGCGCGGCACGGCGCTCAGGAGCTGCTGGGTGTACGCCTCCCGGGGCGCGGCGAGGACGTCGGCGACGCCGCCGCGCTCCACGACGCGGCCGTGCCGCATGACGAGCACGTCGTCCACGCTCTCGGCGGCCACGCCCACGTCGTGGGTGACCAGGAGCAGGCCCATGCCGCTCTCCGCGCGCAGCTCGTGCAGCAGGTCGAGGATCTGCGCCTGCACCGTCACGTCGAGGGCGGTGGTCGGCTCGTCGGCGATGAGCAGGTCGGGCTCGCAGGCGAGGGCCATGGCGATCAGGGTGCGCTGGCGCATGCCGCCGCTGAACTCGTGCGGGCGCGAGCGCGCCCGCCGCGCCGCGTCGGCGATGCCGACGCGGCCGAGGACGTCGACGGCACGCGCGCGTGCCGCGCGGCGCGAGGCCCCGGAGTGGGCGCGGTACACCTCGGCGATCTGGTCGCCGACGGCGTAGTACGGGTCGAGCGAGGACAGCGGGTCCTGGAAGACCATCGCGGCGATCCCGCCGCGCAGCCGCCGCAGTTCGCGGTCGTCGGCCCCGGTGACGTCGACGCCGCCGACGCGCACGGCGCCGGTGACCCGCGCCCCGGTGTCCCGGTGCAGGCCGAGCAGCGCGGAGGCGACGGTGGACTTGCCGGAGCCCGACTCGCCGACGAGGGCGAGGGCGGCGCCGCGCGCCAGCGTGAAGGAGACGTCGTCCACGGCGCGCACGTCGCCGAAGCCGACGCTCAGGCCGTCGACGTGTACGAGCTGGTCGTCGAGGCTCATGGGAGCACCACCCGTCGGTCGGCCACCGCGTACAGCACGTCCGCGACGGCGTTGGCGAGGACCACGAAGAAGCCGGTGACGAGGACCATGCCGACGACCACCGGCAGGTCGACGACCCGGACGGCCTGCACGAGTTCGCGGCCGAGCCCGGGCAGGCCGAACAGGGTCTCGGTGAGCAGGGCGCCGCCGAACATGGTTCCGAAGTCGTTGGCGGTCAGCGCGATCACGGGCGCGAGGGCGCCGCGCAGGGCGTGCCGCCCGACGAGGGAGCGCTCGCTGATCCCGTACGCGCGGAAGGTGCGCACATGGTCCTCGGCGAGGGTCTCCAGCATCGCGGACCGGGTCAGGCGCGCGTACTTGGCGGACTCGATGAGGGCGAGCGACACCCAGGGCAGGAGCAGGTTCCACGCCCACTGCTGCGGGTCCTCGGTGAAGGGCACGTACTGCGGGAACGGCAGCCATTGGAGCTGGCCGCAGACCAGGACCATCAGGAGCAGGCCGATGACGAACACGGGGGTCGCCGTGCCCGCGAGCGTGACGGCGGTCAGGATCCGCTCGGTGGGGCGGCCGCGCCGCCACGCCGACAGGACGCCGGTGCCGACGCCGAGGATCAGCCACAGGACCATCGCGCCGAGCGCGAGCGAGCCCGTGACCGGCACCTTGTTCAGGATCAGATCGGTGACCTGCTGGTCGGTCTGGTACGACAGGCCGAGGCAGGGCGCGTCGCAGTGCAGCACGCCGGTGCCGGTCGAGTAGTCGTGGCCGGCGAAGACGCCGCGCAGGAACTCGAAGTACCGCGCGTAGATGGGGTCGTCGAGCTTGAGCTGCTCGGAGACCTGCTGGACCTGGGCGGGCGAGCAGCGCGGGCCGCAGGTGATCTGCGCGACGTCGCCGGGGGCGACGTAGAAGACGGCGTAGATGACGACGGACAGGACGAACAGCGTGACGACGGCGCCGAGGGCGCGCCGCACCATGAAGCCGGTGAATCCGGAGCCCGGGCTCACGACGGCGCCCCCTTCTTCTTGGCCCGCTTCGCGCCCACCCGCAGCCGCGAGGCCGCGCGCGGGTCGAGGGCGGTGCGCACGCCGTCACCGAGGACGGTCAGGGCGAACACGGTCACGAACAGGACGCCCGCGGGCAGCAGCAGGTACTGCGGTGCCGCCTCGTACCAGACGTCGGCGGAGGTGAGCATCTGGCCCCAGGACGCGGTGGGCGGCTTGACCCCGACGCCGAGGAAGGAGAGGGCCGCCTCCACGGTGATGTTGGTGGGGACGAGCAGCGCGGCGTACGTGATGACGGGCGCGGCGAGCGCGGGCAGCAGCTCGCGGCGGGCGATGCGCACCCCGCCCCAGCCGCTGAGGCGGGCCGCGGCGACGTGGTCGAGCTCCTTGAGCGAGATGGTCTGGGCGCGCACGATCTTCGCCATGCCGCCCCAGCCGACCACGCCGACGACGAGCGCGACGAGCACGGGCCTCGGGAAGTCGCTGGGCACGACGGCGAGGAGGCCGAGCGCGAGGACCATCAGGGGCAGCGCCACCATGACGTCGGTGGCGCGGCTGAGCACGAGGTCGACCCAGCGGTTGCCGAGCCCGCTGGCGAGTCCGACGCCGACGCCGAGCAGGACCTGGAGCAGCGTCGCGATCAGCGCGACGCCGAGGGACACCCGGGCTCCGTACACCAGGCGGGCGAACAGGTCGCGGCCGGTCTGCGGCTCGACGCCGAGCCAGTGCTCGGCGCTCATGCCGCCGAAGGAGCCGACGGGCACGCCGCCGCGCGCGGAGTCGATGAGCTCCGGGTGGTACGTGGTGGGGTCCTGGCCCTCCAGAGCGGTGAGCAGGGGCGCGGCGAGCGCGACCAGGACGAGCAGGACGACGATCGCGCCCGCGACGAGGGCGGCGCGGCGCGTGCGCAGCCGCCGCCAGAACTGACGGGCCCCGGAGGAGCCGGGAGCGGACGCCGTGGCGGCGTCCGCTCCCCCGCTCTCCGAGGCCAAGAGGGCCTCACTCATGACAGATCTACCGACGGGCCCTACTTGACCGCGACCTGGGAGATGTCGAGGACGCCCGTCCAGTCGCTGATCACGACGTTCTTGATGTCCTTGCCGTACAGGCGCTTGTAGACCGGGTGGAACAGCGGCACGTTGACGGCCTTCTCGCCGATCTTCTTGTCAAGAGCGCCCCACCTCTTGGCGGCCTCGTCGTGATCGGTCAACTTGTTGATCGCGTCAATCTCGGCATTGACCGACTTGTCATTGAGGAAGCTGGAGTTGAAGTTGTATCCATCCTTGACGATCTGGCGGCCGTCGAAGATCGGCGACAGGAACGGGCCGCCGGAGGGCCAGTCGGCGCCCCAGTGGGCGAGGAAGAGGCCCGGCTCGTCCTTGGCGTCGTGGACCTTGTCCTCGTAGTCGTTGTCCTCCAGGCCCTGGAGCTTGACGGTGATGCCGGCCTTCTTCAGGGAGTCCTGGAGGGCGGTGGCGATCTCCGGGCTGGTCTCGAAGTTCTTGGTGTTGGAATGCGTGAGCGTGATGGTCAGGCCGTCCTTGTAGCCGGCCTCCTTCAGGAGCTCCTTGGCCTTCTTCGGGTTGCCGCTCGCGCCCGCCGGGAAGTGGTCGAACTTCTGGTAGCCGAAGGACTCCTGGTTGGGCAGGAAGGTCGTCGCGGGCTCGGCGAGCGAGGAGCCGCCCGCGGCGTTGATGACGGAGGAGCGGTCGACGGCGTAGGCGACGGCCTGGCGGACCTTCGGGTTGTCGAAGGGCTTCTTCTTCGGGTTGAAGGCCAGGTAGTTGGTGTAGCCGAAGTGGCCGGTGCCGACCTGGGAGGCCAGCTTCTTGTCGCCGGTGACCTTGGCGAGCTCGGCCGGGCCGAGGTTGGTGTCGGTGGTGACGGCGGCGGCGTCGGCGCCCTGGCTGGCGGAGAGGCGCTGGTTGACGACGGACGAGTTGAAGCCGGAGCGGACGTCGATCCTGTCCGGGTAGGCCTTGCGCTCGGCGTCGGTCTTCGCCGACCAGTGCGGGTTGCGCTCCAGCTGGAGGCGCTCGCCTCCGTTGGTGTTCTTGACGACCTTGTACGGGCCCGAGGAGATCGGGTGCTCCTCGTACTTGGTGCCCTTGTCCTTGGCCTTCGGCACGGGCGCGAACGACGTCTGCGTGGCCACGTAGTCGAAGTCGCCGACGGGCTTGTTCAGACGGAAGACGATGGTGCGCTCGTCCGGCGTCTCGACCGAGTCGAGGCCCTTCTTGTCCTTGTACGGGCCCTCGTACGTGGAGCCGCCGATGAGCCAGTCCCGCAGGAAGGGCGCGCCGCCGGACAGCTCGGCCGCGAAGGAGCGCTCGATGCCGTACTTGATGTCCTTGGTCGTGATCGGCGTGCCGTCCTCGAACTTGAGGCCCTTCTTCAGGGTGTACGTCCACACCGTGGCGTTCTTGCTCGGCTTGCCGAGGCTCTCGGCGAGGTCCGGGACGACCTTCGCGCCCTCGGCGCCGTCCTCGCGGTTGCGGGTGGTCAGGGTGCGGAAGACCAGGCTCGGCACGTTGCCGCCGCCGGAGGTGTAAAGGCGGGCGGGGTCGAAGGTCTTCTGGGGCTCGCGGTTGAGGACGGTGAGCGTGCCGCCCTTCTTGGCCTTGCCGTCGCCTCCGGCGTCGTTGCCGTCCTCGGGCCCGCAGGCGGCGGCGCCGGCGGCCAGGACGACCAGGGTGGCGGATGCCGCTGCCACGCGGCGGGATATGACGGACTTCTGACGACGCAGACGCATCGGAGTGCCTCTCGGAAAGCTCAGGAGATAAGGAGATGAGGGGGCGGAGGAAAGCGCGGGAGCCCGCCCCGGGCACGTACGTCCAAGACCGTCTGTCCAGGATGCGGACACCTGACCACATCGTGGGCCGCGCAGGGAGCGCGCCCCACAGGGGCACGGAACGCGGTGAAGGAAGAAGAAGCGCGACGCACTCGCCGGGGGCGGGCGTCAGCGACAGTGAATATCGGCCACGCAGAGCGCGGTCACGCCGAACAGCGCCAGCTCAAGGGCGGCGCTCGGGGAGGCGTGACGGGTCGACATGCGGAGAAATATGGACGATGCCTCGCGGAATGTCAACGCGATGTCTCACCCGTCGAGCCAAGCCGTCTCACTCCTTGGGAAACACCCAGGGGTTGGGCTTGCAGTGGATCCCGTCGTGGTCGAGGAACTTGGTCTGCTGCTGCATGACGGGCGCGAGTTCGCCGTCGCGCTGGCAGTCCACGTGGCCGTGGCCGAGCCGGTGGCCGACCTCGTGATTGATCAGCATCTGGCGGTAGGGGTGGATGCGGTCGCCATAGGTCTTGGCCCCCTGGGCCCACCGATAGGCGTTGATCATGATGCGGTCGGTGGACGCCGAGTCGCACGACACGTTCTGCTGGAGCGTTTCGAGACCGGACTTCGCACACCACTTCGCGGTGGTCACCGGGCTCGCCAGGGTGATGACGAAGTCCGGCTTCCCGGAGGAGATCCGCTCGAAGGTGCGGGCCCCGCCGTGGGCCCAGCTCCGGCTGTCGTTCAGGGTCTTCTGCACGGCCTGCGCGAACAGGGCGCCGTCCAGGCCCATGCCCTTCTCGACGTCGACGCGGTAGCGGAACTTCTGCCCCTTGCCGGGCGCCTTGTCGAACCCGGGCATCGCCGCGAACTGCCCGGACGCGGCGAGCTTCGCGTCCAGCGGGTACTTCTTGCCCATCTTCGCGTCGTACGACTCCGGGGTCGCGGAGTCGGTCGGCGCGGGCCGGTTGTCCGAGCGCGACGCGGAGCCGCGGGCGTCCCGGTCGTCGCCCGCGCCGCGATCGGCGGCCCGGGTGTCGGAGCCCGAGCCCTTGCCGTCGTCGGTGACCTGGGCGGCCACGACGATGGCGAGGGCCAGGGTCACGGTCGCGGCGGCGGCACCGATGACGGTACGGCTGCTGAGCCGCCCGCCCGACGGGGTCCCGCCGTCGGCCGCGGTGCCCGGGGAGCGGCCGGTGCCGTCGCCGTCGTCCCCGGCGTCGGCCTCCCAGGCGGTCACGGACGCGTACGGGTCGCGGGGCGCGGGGCGCCGCACGGGCGTGGCACCCGCCGCGAACACATCCGCGCCCTCGAAGCCGTCCGGGGCACCGAGGGCGTCGAAGGCCGCGACGTCCTCCCGTCTCGGCCCGGGCACCCGTCGCGATCGCGGCGCACCGGTCCTGGCCTGGGGCGCGGCGGCGCCGACCGGGCCCCAGCCGCCCCCGGGCTCCCGCTGCTCGGGGTGCCCGCCCCGCACGTGCGGGACGCCACGGGGCGGGGTGGCCTGCGGCGTGCCGTGCGGCGGCGTCACCTGGGGCGTGCCGTGCGCGGGAGTGTCACCGCTCCGGCGGCGGCCGCCGCCGGTCCCGGGCTCGGTCGCCTGTGATTCGGGTATGCCAGGGGTGCTGCTGGTGTCTGTCGTGTCGGCCGGGGTCCGGCGGCTATGACGTCCCACGCGGCGTGTCAGCTCCTCGTACCCGAAGTACCCGGCTCGCGGCGGTCGTCGTTCACGCCGCCACCCTTGCGCACCTCACGAGGATCCCTCAACTCACCGGCATCAGCCACGAGTTCACGGATCGCGGTGGCCACCGCGTCCGGAAACTCCATCATCGCCACGTGCCCGGCGTCGGGCAGCGTGAGCAGCCGCGAGCCGCCGAAGGCCGCCGCGGCCCTGCGCGCCATGCGGTACGACACGAGCCGGTCCCGGCCCCCGTAGACGAGGAGCGTCGGCGCGAGCACCCGCTCGGCCTGCCGCCACAGGCCGTGCTGACCGCCGAGCGTGTACGCGTTCACGATGCCGCGGGCCGAGCGGGCCATGGCGTCCCAGAAGTAAGGGTGCGCGAGCCGGCGCTCCATTTCGCGCACGGCCGCCGCGAACGCCTCCGGCGAGACCTTGGCCGGATCGCCGTAGCAGAGCCCCATGACGCTGCGCACCCGCTGCGCCGGCGTCCACTCCTTGGTCAGCCGGGTGAACAGGCCGACCACCCCGGGCAGCGCGAGCAGGCCCGTGGGCACGGCGGTGCGCTGCACCCGCAGCTCGGGCAGGGCGGGCGAGACCAGGGTGAGGGTGCGCACGAGGTCGGGGCGGACCGCGGCGACGCGGGTGGTGACGGCGCCCCCCAGGGAGTTGCCCACCAGATGGACGGGGCCGCGTCCGCGGGCGTCCAGATAGCGGATGACCGCACGCGCGTGCCCGGTGACCGAGTAGTCCCCGTCGTCCGGGGGCGGCGAGTCGCCGAAGCCCGGCAGGTCGAGGGCCTCGCCGTCCACGACGTCCTGGAGCAGCGGCATCAGGGCCGACCAGTTCTGCGAGGAGCCGCCGAGCCCGTGCACGTACAGCGCGGGCGGCAGGTCCGTGTCCGCCGCGACCCGGCCGCGCACCGAGAGCGTCAGGCCGGGCAGCGTGACCGAGTGCATGCGCTCGCCCTCCGCGACACCGACGGCGCCCGGCTTGGGGGCGACGGTGGCGGCCAGCACATCCGGCAACTCGGTCGAAGACATGCGGGCAATGTTACGAGACGATCACGCGTGGGATCGCGTGTTCGGGGTCACAGGTGCCGTTTGGATCGCGTAACAGATCACGCGGGGCCGGGCGAGAGATCGCGGAGCGCCCCGATCGGGTGTTCCCTGGGGACATGGGGAACTCGCGGGGAAGAGGCCCGCGAACTGGGCACTCGCACCGCGGAACGACACCGAACGACACCGAGAGACACCCGAGAGCCACCGAAGACGCCGCAGACACCGGCAAGAGATCCGAGGAGTCCCCCTCATGACCGTTGACCCCAGCGACCCGGACACGTTCGAGGCCGAGGAGACCGAGGACGGCTACGCCGAGGAGACGCCCGAGGCCGACGCCGCCGAGCAGCACACCGACCTGGCACCGCAGCACGACGGCTCCCTGGAGGACGTCGACCCCGGCGCCGCCAACGTGGCCGACGTCGCGGAGCAGGCCCGCGTGGTCGACCTGGACGAGGACGACTACCGCTGAGCGGGGGCGCACGCTCGCACAGCTGCCCGTGTTTGCCCTGCTACGCACCGCTTCCATGGGTGCCCGGTCCGTGAAATTCTGCGCTCGCACCGCGCACATCGCAGTTACCGAAAAGTACGATGGCGGCGCGGCGCACACCGCAACTAAGGACGATTCTGGGAGGCGGCGTGACAGCCATCGAGCAGACAGAGGCGGCACGCCCGCGGGGCACTCGCCTGCCGCGCCGTGCCCGACGCAACCAACTCCTCGGCGCGGCCCAGGAGGTCTTCGTCGCCCAGGGGTACCACTCGGCGGCGATGGACGACATCGCCGAGCGGGCAGGTGTCAGCAAGCCGGTGCTCTACCAGCACTTCCCCGGCAAGCTCGACCTCTACCTGGCCCTGCTCGACCAGCACTGCGACAACCTGCTGCAGGCGGTGCGCGCGGCCCTGGCCTCGACGACCGACAACAAGCAGCGCGTCGCGGCGACGATGGACGCCTACTTCGGGTACGTGGAGGACGACGGCGGCGCCTTCCGGCTCGTCTTCGAGTCGGACCTCACCAACGAGCCGGCGGTCCGCGAGCGCGTCGACAAGGTGACGCTCCAGTGCGCGGAGGCGATCTGCGAGGTCATCGTGGAGGACACCGGCCTGCCCGAGGCCGAGTCGATGCTCCTTGCCTCCGGGCTCGGCGGCCTCGCCCAGGTCGTCGCGCGCTCCTGGCTGCACAGCGACGGCGGCGTCTCGCGCGAGAAGGCGGTCCAGCTGCTCACCTCGCTGGCCTGGCGCGGCATCGCGGGCTTCCCGCTGCACGGCGCCGAGGGCCACTGAGCAACCGGGGTCGCTGAGCGGCCCGGGCCACTCAGCAGCCCAGGGCCATTGAGCAGGCCAACGGGCACTCCGCCCCCTGCCCGCTTTTCTTCCCGGCGCATGTTCGCTCCTGGCGTGCGCGGCCGGAGCCGTCACCGTCGCCTCACCGGGCTAATCTGTGCAGGTACGGCGCGGGCGGCCGCGCACATCACTGACCGTCGGAGGGACAAAGCGTGGAGGTCAAGATCGGCGTGCAGCACGCGCCGCGCGAGATCGTTCTGGAGAGCGGTCAGAGCGCCGAGGAGGTCGAGAGCGCGGTCTCCGAGGCCCTGACGGGCAAGGCCCCGCTGCTGAGCCTGACGGACGACCACGGCCGCAAGGTCCTGGTCCCCGCCGACCGCCTCGCGTACGTGGAGATCGGCGAGCCGGCCCAGCGCAAGGTGGGCTTCGGCGCGCTGTAGCACGCGGACGGCGCGCGCCGCAGCGGCGCGCACGGGAGCGGCCCGGTGGGTGGACCACCGGGCCGCTCCCGCGTGTTCACCCGCTGTTCACCCGGTGTACGGGAAGCAGCGGCGAGCTCCGGACATGGATGGGGTGGAGGGTTGCGTTCCGACGGCCGGGGGTAGGACCGGCTAGGACCGTTTTGCCCCCATGATCCATCCGCGGTCGTCCGCGACCGCACCCGACCACGAGGGAGGGACCCCCATCGTGATCCTGGAAGCTCTCGGCTCCGCGCTGCTCGGCCTGGCCCTCGCCTGGGCGACGGCCCACCGGCTCGGCCACCGCCTGCCGTCCCGCACGCTCGTCCTCGCGACCGGGGCGGGCGGGGCGCTCGTAGGAGCGTTCATCGCGCACACGGCGCTCGGCCCCGGCCGCTCGGCCATGACACTGGTGGGCGCCGTGATCGTCGCGGCCGCGCTGCTGTCCCTGCTGCTCCGCCCTGACCGCCGCCTGCGCCGCCGCCAGCTCACGGCGTAGGCCCCCGCGCGCGGCCCGGACCGGGATCCGGGCCGCTCGGCTCCGGGCCGGGGCCCGGACTCAGGCCGCCAGGCCCAGCGCTGCCATCCGCTTGGTGTGCGCCTCGGTGATCCGCGAGAACATCCGCCCGACCTCGGCGAGGTCGAAGCCGTCCGCGACGCCGCCGACCAGCATGGTCGAGAGCGCGTCCCGGTCGGCCACCACCCGCTGCGACTGCGAGAGCGCCTCCCCCATCAGCCGCCGCGCCCACAGCGCGAGCCGCCCGCCGACGCGCGGGTCCGCCTCGATCGCGGCGCGCACCTTCTCCACGGCGAAGCTCGCGTGCCCGGTGTCGTCGAGGACGCCCAGGACGAGCCCGCGCGTGTCGACGTCGAGCCGGGCCGCGACCTCGCGGTAGAAGTCACTGGCGATGGAGTCGCCGACGTACGCCTTGACCAGGCCCTCCAGCCAGTCGGACGGCGCCGTCTGCCGGTGGAAGCCGTCCAGCGCGGCGACGAAGGGCTGCATGGCCCCGGTCGGCTCCTCGCCGACCGCGGCGAGCCGGTCCCGCAACTGCTCAAAGTGGTGGAACTCGGCGGACGCCATCTTCGCCAGCTCCGCCTTGTCGGCCAGCGTCGGCGCCAGCTTGGCGTCCTCCGCGAGCCGCTCGAACGCCGCGAGCTCTCCGTAGGCGAGCGCGCCGAGCAGGTCCACGACCGCGGCGCGGTACTGCGGGTCGGCGGAAGCTTTCGCCCAGTCCTGGGCGGCCACCCCGGTGGGGGTTGCGGCGGCCCCGGCGTCGGCTGCGTCCTTCGCGGGCTGAGCTGCGTTGTCAGGCGTCTCCATGAACCGCACAATAGCCCGGCGGCGCGGTGGCGTAAGGCCCTGGTCAGCCACTGTGACGACAACGACGTACCGCCGCTGAGGGGGCGCGCGCCGGACCCGCGGGAGCGCCGGTGCGAGCCGGGTGACACAAATCGCCGGACACTCATGCGGGATTCCGGGGTACAGTGGTAATGCGCCCGCCGAATATTCGACGGGCCGTATGAATGAGGATGCCCGGTCGGTGGCCCGATCGGCTCCGACCAGACAGCCCTCCAGGGCGTACGCATGGTGCGTACGGCATGCGGAGGGACCCTCAGCGGTGTGAGCGCTCGAGCGTCGGCAGTGGTCCCGTGCCACCTGGCCCGCCCGGTTCGTTCCACAGGCGGCCGGTAGTCCCCGACACGGTCACGACCCCCAGCGTTCGCCTCGCGCCGCGTCTCACAGAAGAGGCATTGCCCTGACTACCACTTTCCGGGATCTCGGGATCCTCCCCGAGACAGCCGAGGCCCTCGAGGCCGTCGGCATCGTGAACCCCTTCCCCATCCAGGAGATGACGCTCCCCGTCGCGCTCTCCGGCACCGACGTCATCGGCCAGGCCAAGACCGGCACCGGCAAGACGCTCGGCTTCGGCCTGCCGATCCTCGAGCGCGTCGTCGTCCCCGCCGACGTCGAGGCGGGCCGCGGCACGCCCGACGACCTGACGCAGGCCCCGCAGGCGCTCGTCGTCGTCCCCACCCGCGAGCTGTGCACCCAGGTCACCAACGACCTCCTGACCGCCGGCAAGGCGCGCAACGTCCGCGTCCTCGCCATATACGGCGGCCGTGCCTACGAGCCGCAGGTCGAGGCCCTGAAGAAGGGCGTCGACGTGGTCGTCGGCACCCCCGGCCGCCTGCTCGACCTCGCGGGCCAGCGCAAGCTGAACCTGAAGCACGTCAAGTGCCTCGTCCTCGACGAGGCCGACGAGATGCTCGACCTGGGCTTCCTGCCCGACGTCGAGAAGATCATCAACCTGCTGCCGGCGAAGCGCCAGACGATGCTCTTCTCCGCGACCATGCCGGGCGCCGTCATCGGCCTCGCCCGCCGCTACATGTCGCAGCCCACGCACATCCGCGCCACCGCGCCGGACGACCAGGGCGCGACCGTGGCGAACATCGCGCAGCACGTGTACCGCGCGCACTCCATGGACAAGCCCGAGATGGTGTCCCGCATCCTCCAGGCCGACGGCCGTGGCCTCGCCATGATCTTCTGCCGGACGAAGCGGACGGCCGCGGACATCGCCGAGCAGCTGGAGCGGCGCGGCTTCGCCTCCGGCGCGGTCCACGGCGACCTCGGCCAGGGCGCCCGCGAGCAGGCCCTGCGCGCCTTCCGCAACGGCAAGGTCGACGTCCTGGTGTGCACCGACGTCGCCGCCCGCGGCATCGACGTCGAGGGCGTCACGCACGTCATCAACTACCAGTCCCCCGAGGACGAGAAGACGTACCTGCACCGCATCGGCCGCACCGGCCGCGCGGGCGCCAAGGGCATCGCGATCACGCTGGTCGACTGGGACGACATCCCGCGCTGGCAGCTGATCAACAAGGCGCTCGAGCTGGACTTCAACGACCCGGTCGAGACGTACTCCAGCTCCCCGCACCTGTACGAGGAGCTCGACATCCCCGTCGGCACGAAGGGCGTCCTGCCGCGCGCCGAGCGCACCCGGGCGGGCCTCGACGCCGAGGAGATCGAGGACCTCGGCGAGCCGGCCGCCCGCGGGGGCGCCAAGGGCCGGTCCCCCCGTGGCCGGTCCCGGACCGCCGCCGCCGTGGAGGAGCCCGCCGAGCGCCAGGAGCGCACGCCGCGCCGGCGCCGCCGCACCCGCGCGGGCGCCCCGGTGTCCGCCACGGAGGCCGCCGCTGCCGCCGAGGCCCCGGCCGCCGAGGCCCCCGCCGCCGAGCCGGAGTCGGCTCCGCGTGCGCCCCGTCGGCGCCGCCGCACCCGCGCGGGCAAGCCCGACGCCGCGGAGTAGCAGCCCGCCACCCCTGGAGAAGGCCCGCCGCGACCGCGGCGGGCCTTCTGTCGTCCTCCCCCGCAGCGCCGCGGCGGCGGGCAGGCGTTACCGTACGTCGCATGAGTAGGCCCCCCACCTTCACCCCGCCCCCCGGCACCCGGGCCCGGGTGCTGGAGACCGCGCGCGGGGACTTCGCCGTCCTGGACGCCGCGCCCGCCCGCCCGACCGGCGGAAGGAAGGGGTCCGCGGTGCTCCTGCCCGGGTTCACCGGCAGCAAGGAGGACTTCATCGCGCTGCTCCGGCCGCTGGCCGACGCGGGCTACCGCGCGGTGGCCGTGGACGGACGCGGACAGTACGAGTCCGACGGGCCGGACGACGAATCCGCCTACTCCTTGGGCGAGTTGGCCCTCGACGCGCTCGCTCAGGCCGCGGCCCTCGACGACCCGCCCGGCACCCCGCTGCACCTCGTCGGCCACTCCCTGGGCGGCCTGATCGCCCGCACGGCCGCGCTGGCCGCCCCCACGGGCACCTTCGCCTCGCTCACGCTCATGTCGTCGGGCCCCGGCCGCATCGCCCCGTCCCAGCGCACCCGTGCCACCCTGCTCACGGACGCCCTCGCGGCGCACTCGATGGAGACGGTGTGGGAGGCGATGCGGGCCATGGACCCGCCGGAGGACGCCGAGGTGAACGGCGGCGCGGACAGCGACGCCCTGCGCGCCCGCTGGCTGCGCAACAGCCCGGCCCAGCTGATCGCCACCGGCAGACAGCTGTGCGTCGAGCCGGACCGCGTGGCCGAGCTCGCCGCCCTGGCGCTGCCCGTGCACGTGCTGTCCGGGGAGCGGGACGACACCTGGCCGGTGCCGCTCCTGGACGACATGGCCCGGCGCCTCGGCGCGCACCGCACGGTCATCACGGGCGCCGACCACTCCCCCAACACCGACCGGCCCGGGGCGACGGCCGCCGCCCTCGTCTCCTTCTGGGACCGGGCCCGCTGAGCCCGGCGCCTCAGTAGCACTTCTGGAGGTGCTCCCAGAAGCCGTCCCGCAGCACCCGCCGCAGGTCGGACTGGCCGCGCAGCGAGTAGTCGAGCAGCCGCTCCGCCTCGACGAGGAGCTCCTGGTCGACCGAACCGGGCAGATAGGGGTGGCCGGGGAGCAGCCCCACGAGGGCCTCGCGGCCCCGCGCCGACAGCCACTTCGCGGAGATCTGCGCGCCGACGAAGCGCACGTCGTCGCGGGAGGGCCGGGAGGCCGCCATCGGGCCCTCGTACGGCAGGGCGGAGCGGCGGCTGATGTACGGCTTGAAGAAGTCGGCGTCGAAGGTGCGCTGGCTGTCGACCTCCCACAGCAGCGGCTCCGCCTGGTTGCGCCCGTCGGGGGCCTCGATGCCCCACAGGTGGACACGTGCGCCGTACCCCTGTGCGGCCTCGACGGCCGACACCAGGTCCTCGTCGCCGCCGATGAGCGCGGCGTCGCTGATGGCCCGGTGCCGGGCCAGGGACTCCAGGTCGCTGCGGATCAGCGAGTCGACGCCTTTCTGCTGGTTGTTGGCGTTGAGGTTGCCGAGCCTGACCTTGACGTCCGGCAGTTCGGCGATGGACTGCTGCTCAGTGGTGTGGATGCGCCGCCGGGCGCCGTCGTACCAGTACACGCGCAGCAGCCTGCTGTCGGCGAAGATCGTGCGGGCCTTGTCGATGAGCGCGTCGATGAGGCCTTCGGCGTCCAGGTCGAAGGCGCGCCGGTCCTCGGTGCCCACGGCGAGGCGGCCCGCGGCGGCGTACAGATATCCGGCGTCGACGAAGATCGCGTGGGTGGACGGAGTCTTCGCCACCTCGGCGAGCATGCGCTCAAGGAGCCCGTTGGCGCGCGCCAGCAGGGCGTTGACCTCGACGGTCTCGTGGGTGGTCTCGTCCGTGTCCATACGGAACACATTGTCGCGTCCGTCACACAGGGGGCACAACCAGTGCTTGTTACGCAACGAACACAACCAGCCGCGAAACGGGGCGGCAACACGGTGTTCATTAGCCTCTCAAAAAATTTCCTTAGCGTAGGGAATGTTTGAGGCGGGAAACTCGTTGGACCCGTATGTAACCGCAGTTCTCCTCAGGAGGATCACCAGACGAAGGGAGAAGCCCCATGCGCTTCGAAATCATGCGACTCGACGACGTCGACGGCACCGCTGTGGACACCACCGTCGTGGACGCCGCCTCCGTCAATCGGATCGTGCAGCAGGCGGCCGCCATCGGCCAGCGCCTCTACATCCGCCCGGCCGACACCACGGCCTCGTAACGCCGCACGTCCCCACCCCTCACGCTCCAGAGCCCTGTACGACACCGGATCACGCCGGTGACGTACAGGGCTCTGTTCGTGGGTGCGCGGTGCGCGCGGGGAGGTCAGCCGCCCCGGATGATCTGGGTGACGCCGTTGACGATCTGCTGCACCGCGATCGCCGACAGCATCATGCCCGCGAGACGCGTCACCAGGACGACGCCGCCGTCCTTGATGACCCGGATGATCAGCAGCGAGAAGCGCATCGCCAGGAACAGCACCACGTGGATGGCGAGGATCGCCGCCCAGACCGAGACCTGCTCCATGCCGCTGGCGTGCTGGACGGCCAGGATCACCTGGACGATCGCGCCGGGCCCGGCAAGCAGCGGCATGCCCAGCGGGACGAGCGCGACGTTCACGTCCTTGGTCTGCTGGGGCTCGTCGGTCTTGCCGGTGAGCAGGTCGAGCGCGACGAGCAACAGGAGCAGGCCGCCCGCGATCATCAGGGCCTGCGTCGACACGTGCAGATAGTCGAGGATCTGCTGGCCGATGACGCCGAACAGGGCGATGACCCCGAAGGCCACGCAGACGGCCTGGAAGGCCATCTTCTTCTGCACCTTGGCGGGGCGGCCCGCGGTCAGGGCGAGGAAGATCGGCGTGATCCCGGGGGGATCCATGATGACAAAAAGGGTGAGGAAGAGAGATCCGAAAACGGCGACGTCGAACACGGTGATGGCCTTGCAGAGAGTCGTACGAGGTGAGGGAGGTGGGGCGGCGGCCGCGCACGGCGCGGCGGGGCCGCGGCCCCGGACAGGCGTGGCGGACGGTGGACGCGCCCGCTAGGCGGACAGGTCTCCGCCCGCGCCCGGCACCGGGAAGGCCCCGGTGGCGCGGCGCGTGATCTCGCCGTAGATCTCGGGGTCGGTGGTGTACTCACCGAGCGAGACGGTCTTGCGGCTGCCGTGGTAGTCACTGGAGCCGGTCACGAGCAGGCCGAGGTCGGCGGCGAGGGCGCGCAGGCGCGGACCCGCCTCGGGGGCGTACGCCAGCTGCTCGGGGTGGTCGACCTCGATGCCGTCGAGGCCCGCGGCGGCCAGCTCGGCTATCGCGGACTCCGGGACGATCCTGCCGCGCTGGGCGGCGGCCGGGTGGGCGAACACGGTGACGCCGCCCGCGGCCTTGACCAGGCGGATCGCCTCGAACGGATCGAGCTCGGTCTTCTCCGCGTACGCGCGCCCGCCGTCGGCGAGCCACTCGGGCGTGAAGGCGTCCGACACGCTCGCGACGACGCCGAGCTCCACGAGGGCCTCGGCGACGTGCGGGCGGCCCACGGAGCCGTCGCCCGCGATCCGCTCGACCTGCTCCCAGGTCACGGGGACGCCGAGCTCCTGGAGCTTGCGGACCATGGTCCGCGCGCGCGGCACCCGGTCGTCGCGCACCAGCTCGCGCGCCCGCGCGAGCTCCGGCTCGTCCGGGTCGAAGAGGTACGCCAGCATGTGCAGGCCCACGCCGTCGAGGCGGCAGGACAGCTCGGCACCGGTGACGAGGGTCAGGCCTGCGGGCAGCGCGGCGATGGCCTCGGCATGGCCGCGCGTGCTGTCGTGATCGGTCAGGGCGACGACGTCGAGCCCCGCGGCGGCGGCGTTGCGCACCAGCTCGGCCGGGGTGTCCGTGCCGTCGGAAGCGGTGGAGTGGGTGTGCAGGTCGATGCGCACGCGAGGACTCCACGCTGTTCGGGACGGACATAGGGACGCTTCAAGGATAACGGCCGCCTCAGGGGCGACCGGCCGACGCGTGCCCGCGCCGAGCGTGCTCGGGGACGCGGCCGGGAGGCGGCCGCGAGGGCTACGGCGTCAGCAGGCGCGGCGACAGCGCCCCGCAGGGCAGCAGTTCGACCTCCGCCCCCGCGTCCCGCAGGTCCGTGAGCACCAGCTCGTCGTACATCAGGAGCCCCGATTGCTCGGGCCACGCGATCGCCCACAGCCACAGGCCGCACGCCTCGCCCGCGAACACCGCGCGGTCCTCCGGCGTGCCGGACACGTGCCACATGGGCGTCGGGCGCCCGGCGGCGAGGACCTTGGCGGCGGGCGGCTTGCCGACGTTCATGCCGGGGCCGGGGTCGGGGCCGTCGATGCCCGCGTAGCGCGCGCCGAGGCCGACGCCCAACTCCTCGGCGACCAGGATGAGTTCGCCGCCGCCGCCGAGCGGGGCGGGGCCCGAGCAGGCCACGGCGGTGGCCCGGCCGCCGCTGCGGTCGTCGCCCGCGCAGGCCACCCCGGTGAAGAGCCAGCCGACGGGCAGCGGCCAGGGCATCCACACCGGCACCTGCGCACGGTGCACCACGACGCTGAGCGCCTCGACACTGGGCGGGATGACGGGCTGCAGCGGATGCACGGTGCCGTGCACGTCACACTGCCAGGAGTCGGCAAAGAGGCCGGGAGCCCTGACCCGGCCACCACACTTCGGGCAACTGGGTTCGCCCCTCATAGCGCCCCACGGTCCTCCCCGGTGGACGCCGCGTCAAGGACGATCACCCGTCCGGAGTGCGACCGCACGGCGCGGGCGCCGGGAGCGCCGGGCGAGGGGCCCGGCCGCACGGAACCGCGTACGCCTTCGGCCGGGGACGGCACAGGCGTACGGCAGTGGAGGCAGGGCGCCGATGGTCCAGGGCCGGGGAGACGTACGGCCCAGGAGAGTGAGTGCGCCGGGCGCGGGAGCGTAGACGCGCACGGCCCGGACGCGCGCCCCGGATACGCGCTCCTTGGACGCGCACCGCCCGGACGCCCGGCGCGGATACGCGCCCCTCCTGGACGCGAGGGGCCCGAACGCACGGCCCGCCAGCCCGGCGCCAGCCCCCTCAGTCCAGGGCGACGCCCGCACGTCAGTCCCAGGGCGACGCCCGCGCGTCAGTCCAGCGCGACGCCCGCGCGCAGCGGATCGCGCAGGTCCGTGCCCTTGCTCAGCCAGCGCTCCTGGAGGGCCTGCGCGCCGTGCACCCGCTTCCAGGCCGCCTCGTTCGGCGTCATCGGGAGCAACGGCAGGAACCGTACGGGCTCCATCGGCTCGTCCAGCTCCAGATCCGCCACCAGGCCGCCGGGCTCGGCGACGAGGACCGAGGTGAAGGGCGCGCCCGGCCACAGCGGCTCGCCCACGTCCAGCGAGCTGCCGGGAGCCACCACGACGCCTTCGACCTGGGGGGACGCGGCGAGCACGGCCAGCGGCCTGAGCACCTTGTCGGTGTCGGCGACGCCGCCCCGCACGGAGAGGACCAGCTCCGCGCGCGGGCCCTTCACCGGGTCGGCGAGCACGGCCGTGGGGTCGGCCATCGGCTGGGCGGACATGCCGAGGGTGGCGTACCGCACGACCCCCGTGCTTTCGGCCGGAAAGCGCAGCACCTCGATGCGGTCCGTACCGAGGAACGTCACCGCCGCGCGCGCGTCCGGTTCGCCCAGGCCGTCGCGCAACCGGGCCTCGACCAGAGCAAGAACATCAGCCATGCCGTGAGCATAGAACTCGTCAGTGATGGGTAAAGGTGGGGGTTTGGCGGACCGGTCGGCTGATACTGTTGGCTGCTGGCCCGGGCGGCACGCAGAAGCGTCGCTCTCAAGCCCGGACCTCAGGGCCCTCGGGCCCGAACTCGACGGACGGCGCCCGCGTGCGCCTGGGAACTCCCCTACGGGGGACCGGCCGGAGGAGGTGGGGCTGCAGTGGATCGAAGTCGACCGTGCAGTACCACTCGCTCTTCCGCCCGCTGACCTCCCGCAGCAACGACGCTGCGGCCGTGCGCCCGGCACTTCACGAACTCCTCGGCCCCGACCGGCCTGTGCCCCGCACGACGGAAGAGCACCGCGTTTCACCTGATCTGCATCAGTAGCGTTGCTGCCTCCGCGGCGGTGCGGTGCTCCCCGCTTTGTGGACGTGCCTCCCAACACAGCCGGACGTCCCCATTCCGGGCAGTTCCACCCGCCGCAGGCGGCCCTTTCGTCGAAGGAGCCTGCCCATGTCGATGATCCGTGACCTGCGCGCCGCGGTCCGTCCCTCCCTGCGCAAGGACAGCGGCGCCTACAGCTCGTACGACGCGACCCGCGACCCCCGCGTCGCGTCCGCCGTCGTCGACTGCGCCGTCTACCGCGACGGCCGCCGCGTGTCCTGCGACGAGACCCTCACCCCGCACGAGGCGATGCTCCAGGTCCGCCGCGACGGCGGCTTCGCCTGGATCGGCCTGCACGAGCCGACGGAGGCCGAATTCGCGGGCATCGCCGCCGAGTTCGGGCTGCATCCGCTGGCCGTCGAGGACGCGGTCCACGCCCACCAGCGGCCCAAGCTGGAGCGCTACGACGACACGCTGTTCACGGTCTTCAAGACCATCCACTACGTGGAGCACGCCGAGCTGACCGCCACCAGCGAGGTGGTGGAGACCGGCGAGGTCATGTGCTTCACCGGCCGGGACTTCTTCATCACCGTCCGGCACGGCGGCCACGGCTCGCTGCGCACGCTGCGCCGCCGCCTCCAGGACGAGCCCGAACTGCTCGCCAAGGGCCCCTCCGCGGTCCTGCACACCATCGCCGACCACGTCGTCGACGGCTATCTGGCGGTCGCCGACGCGATGCAGGTCGACATCGACGACGTCGAGAACGAGGTCTTCGCGGCCACCGGCAAGGGCGGCTCGCGCGGCGTCGACGCCGGGCGGATCTACCAGCTCAAGCGCGAGGTCCTGGAGTTCAAGCGGGCCGTGCAGCCGCTGCTGCGCCCGATGCAGCTGCTCAGCGAGCGCCCCATGCGGCTCGTCGACCCCGACATCCAGAAGTACTTCCGCGACGTCGCCGACCACCTCGCCCGCGTCCAGGAGCAGGTGCTCGGCTTCGACGAGCTGCTCAACTCGATCCTCCAGGCCAACCTCGCGCAGGCCGCCGTCGCGCAGAACGAGGACATGCGCAAGATCACGTCCTGGGCGGCCATCATCGCCGTCCCCACGGCCGTGTGCGGCGTCTACGGCATGAACTTCGACCACATGCCCGAACTGCACTGGCGCTTCGGCTACCCGATGGTCCTCGGCCTGATCGCGACGGCCTGCTACTCGATCCACCGCACCCTGAAGCGCAACGGCTGGCTGTGAGCGGGGGCCCGGCCGCGGGGGCCCCGGCCGCAGGGGCCCCGGCCGCGGGGCCGCTGGCTAAGCTGCCGTCATGACCGCTGACACGCTGTTCGGGCGCGCCCTGATCGAAGAGGCCACCAAGAAGTCCGGCCTGATCTGGGTGCGCGGCGCGGGTCCCGCCCGCGCCCTGTGGCACGCCTGGCTCGACGGCGCGGCCCACCTCGTGGGCGACGGCCCCGGCGAGCAGCCCCTGCCGCACCTCGCCGACGGCGCCACCGCCGAGGTGACCGTGCGCAGCAAGGACAAGGGCGGCCGCCTCCTGTCCTGGACGGCCACGGTCACGGAGCTCGCGCCGCGCACCGAGGAGTGGGAGGCGGCGGTCGCCGAGCTGAAGGGCAAGCGGCTGAACGCCCCCGACGGCGAGCGGGTCGTCGAACGCTGGGCGGCGGAGTGCCGCGTGCTGCGCCTCACGCCGCGCGAGGCGGACCTGGAGCTGCCCGACGGCTCACTGGCGGCGCCGCCCCTGCCGACGCCCGCGACGACCCGCAGGCCCATGCCTCAGGGGCTGCCGAAGCTGCTCCTGGGCAGGGGGAGGAAGCGGCGCTGAGCGGCGGCTAGGACGTGGGCAGCTGCTTGCCGTAGTCCACCGTCTCGTTCAGGCCCGGCTCCTTCAGCGGGACGGCCTGGTTCCACTCGCTGAGCCGCAGCGTGCCCGCGCCGCCCGCGCGCCGCAGGGTCAGCGGGTACGGCTTGCCGTCGAGGGACACCTCCAGGGTGCCGCCCGCGCCCTCGTCGCCGCTGATCCTGATGTAGCGCTTGCCGCCGGAGCCGCCGCGCTCGCCCTTGGCCAGCGTGCCGTGCAGCGCGAGGGTGCCGTCGAGCAGCACGTCCTTGTCGGTGAACCCGCTGAGCCTGCGGTAGGCCGGGTCGCCCTGGGGCACCTTCACGTACTTGCCGTCGAGCTTGGCCGCAGCCGAGCTGTCCGCGCCCGAGGAGCCGCCGTCCGCGCCCTCGTGCGCCCAGAAGGCCGAGTCCGCCTTCAGGAAGAGGTTCTCGCCGACGCGGAGCAGCTCGAACATCTGCCCCTTGGACGTCACCGTGCCCGTCCCGCCGTTGGCCGTGAGCCGCATGTCGAGCTTGTACGTGTGGCCCTTGGTGACCACGCTGCCGGACAGCCGCACGGCGGGCGCCGCCTCGGCGGCCTGCCGGGCCTTGCTCTGGATCCTGGCCGCGGAGAGCTTGCCGACGCCGTTCGTGCCCTGGTCCGGGTCCTGGCCGCCACCGCCGCACGCCGTCAGCCCCGCACCGCCCACCACGAGCCCCGCACACACCGCGCCGAGGAGCGCGGACCTTCGGAATCGGGGAGCCGGTCGCATCGCAGTCACAGGTGGGGCTGCCTCTCGTGCGGACGTCGTCTGCGGCCACGGCCGTACGCCTGGACGGCCTGGCGTACCGCAGCGTACCGGTGTCTCCCACACCCCTCGGAGCCAGTCCGTCCGGACCGCTCACCAGGGCATATGCGCGGGGTACGGGCTAGCCTGAACCCCGTATCACCGGCATAGGGCACATACCGCCGAAACGGTTCCCTGACGCACCCCGAGAAAGGCGCGGCACATGGCAGGAGGCGCGCCCCGGATCTTCGTCTCGCACCTGTCCGGCACCGCGGTCTTCGACCCGAACGGCGACCAGGTGGGCCGCGTGCGCGACCTCGTCGTCATGCTCCGCGTCGGCAGGAGGCCGCCCCGGCTGCTCGGCCTGGTCGTCGAACTCGCGACCCGCCGGCGCATCTTCCTGCCCATGACCCGGGTGACCGGCATCGAGTCCGGCGAGGTCATCAGCACCGGCGTCCTGAACGTGCGCCGCTTCGAGCAGCGCCCCACCGAGCGCCTCGTGCTCGGCGAGATGCTCGACCGGCGCGTGCGCCTGGTGGAGACCGGCGAGGAGGTCACCGTCCTCGACGTGTCCGTGCGCCAGCTCCCGGCCCGCCGCGACTGGGAGGTCGACCGGGTCTTCGTCCGCAAGGGCAAGGAGGGCGCCTTCCGGCGCAAGGGCGAGACGCTGACCGTCGACTGGTCCGCCGTGGACGGCTTCTCCCTGGAGGAGCACGGGCAGGGCGCCGAGAACCTGCTCGCCACCTTCGAGCAGCTGCGCCCCGCCGACCTCGCCAACGTCCTGCACCACCTCTCCGCCAAGCGCCGCGCCGAGGTGGCCGCCGCCCTCGACGACGACCGGCTCGCCGACGTCCTCGAAGAGCTCCCGGAGGACGACCAGATCGAGATCCTCGGCAAGCTCAAGGAGGAGCGCGCCGCCGACGTCCTGGAGGCCATGGACCCCGACGACGCCGCCGACCTGCTCGCCGAGCTTCCCGAGGACGACAAGGAACGCCTGCTGACCCTGATGCAGCCGGACGACGCGGCCGACGTGCGGCGCCTGATGGCGTACGAGGAGCGCACGGCGGGCGGTCTGATGACGACCGAGCCGATCGTGCTCCGCCCGGACGCCACGGTCGCCGACGCCCTCGCCCGGGTGCGGCAGGAGGACCTCTCGCCCGCCCTCGCCGCGCAGGTGTACGTGTGCCGCCCGCCGGACGAGACCCCGACCGGCAAGTACCTGGGCACCGTGCACTTCCAGCGGCTCCTGCGCGACCCGCCCTACACGCTCGTCGGCTCGATCCTCGACGACGACCTGCGGCCCCTTTCGCCGGAGGACCAGCTGCCGGTCGTCGCGGGCTTCTTCGCCGCGTACGACATGGTGGCGGCGCCCGTGGTCGACGAGGGCGGCGCGCTCCTCGGGGCCGTCACCGTCGACGACGTACTGGACCACATGCTGCCCGAGGACTGGCGCGAGACGGAGTTCCACCTCCAGGAGGAGGCCGGCCATGGCGCGTGAACGGCAGGGACGCGCCGGCGGGCGCGACCGCGAGGCGCGCGAGGAGCGGCGCGAGCCCCGGCCGGAGACCCGGCCCCGGTTCCGCCTCGACCAGCCCCGCGCGCGGCGCCGCAAGCTCCTACCGGACTACGACCCGGAGGCCTTCGGGCGGCTCTCGGAGCGGATCGCGCGCTTCCTCGGCACCGGCCGGTTCATCGTCTGGATGACGGTCGTCATCATCCTGTGGGTGGTCTGGAACGTCTCTGCCCCCGAGAGCCTGCGCTTCGACAACTACCCGTTCATCTTCCTGACCCTGATGCTCTCGCTCCAGGCCTCCTACGCGGCCCCGCTGATCCTGCTCGCGCAGAACCGCCAGGACGACCGCGACCGCGTCACCCACGAGCAGGACCGCAGGCAGAACGAGCGCTCCATCGCCGACACCGAGTACCTGACGCGCGAGCTGGCCTCGCTGCGCATGGGCCTCGGCGAGGTCGCCACCCGCGACTGGCTCCGCTCCGAACTCCAGGACCTGGTCAAGGAGCTGGAGGAGCAGCGTCCGGTATTCCCGCCCGAGGCCGCCCGGGCACGTGACGTAGGCGACCGCTGACGGGCCTTCCGAACCCCCCTACCGGGAGCCGTACCATCGAGTACATGGTTACGGAAGACGCGGTGCGCGAAGCGCTGTCGACGGTGAACGACCCCGAGATCCAGCGGCCCATCACCGAACTGGGGATGGTCAAGTCCGTGGAGATCGGCGCGGATGGCGCGGTCGCGGTCGCCGTGTATCTGACGGTCTCCGGCTGCCCGATGCGGGACACGATCACGAAGAACGTGACGGACGCCGTCGCCCGCGTCGAGGGCGTCACGCGGGTCGACGTGACGCTCGACGTGATGAGCGACGAGCAGCGCAAGGAGCTCGCGACGGCGCTGCGCGGCGGTCAGGCCGAGCGCGAGGTGCCCTTCGCCAAGCCCGGCTCCCTGACCCGGGTGTACGCGGTCGCCTCCGGCAAGGGCGGCGTCGGCAAGTCGTCCGTGACGGTGAACCTCGCGGCGGCGATGGCCGCCGACGGCCTCAAGGTCGGCGTGGTCGACGCCGACATCTACGGCCACTCGGTGCCGCGCATGCTCGGCGCGGACGGCCGCCCCACCCAGGTCGAGAACATGATCATGCCGCCGTCCGCGAACGGCGTGAAGGTCATCTCCATCGGCATGTTCACACCGGGCAACGCGCCGGTGGTGTGGCGCGGTCCGATGCTGCACCGCGCGCTCCAGCAGTTCCTCGCGGACGTCTTCTGGGGCGATCTGGACGTGCTCCTGATGGACCTGCCGCCGGGCACCGGCGACATCGCGATCTCCGTCGCCCAGCTGGTGCCGAACGCCGAGATCCTGGTCGTCACCACGCCCCAGCAGGCAGCGGCCGAGGTCGCCGAGCGCGCGGGCTCCATCGCCGTCCAGACCCACCAGAAGATCGTCGGCGTGGTCGAGAACATGTCCGGGCTGCCCTGCCCGCACTGCGGCGAGATGGTCGACGTCTTCGGCACGGGCGGCGGCCAGCGGGTCGCCGAGGGCCTCACGAAGACGACCGGCGCGACGGTGCCGGTGCTCGGCTCCATCCCCATCGACGTGCGGCTGCGCGAGGGCGGCGACGAGGGCAGGCCGGTGGTCCTCTCCGACCCCGAGTCCCCGGCGGGCAGCGCACTGCGCACGATCGCGGGCAAGCTCGGCGGCCGCCAGCGCGGCCTGTCCGGCATGTCCCTGGGCATCACGCCGCGCAACAAGTTCTGACCCGAAGCCCGGGAGCGGACGGGAGCAGGCCGTAGGCCTACCGACGCAATCGCGCGGGAAGGGGCGCCGCCCATCGCGGGCGGCGCCCCTTCCTGCGTACCTGCCCGGAGGGCTACTTGGCGTAGGCGGCGATGTCCTTGACCACCGAGAACCCGAGGCCGTACGCGCTCATCCCGCGCCCGTACGCCCCCAGATGCACCCCCTCCTGGGTGGACCCGGCGAGCACCCAGCCGTACTCGGACTCCCGGTAGTGGAACGAGGTCGGGACCCCGTCCACCGGCAGGGAGAGGGACGACCAGTCGGAGCCGTCGAGGTCGTCCGCGAGGACCCACGCGGTCTCCGTCTGCTGGTCGAGCCAGTCGTCCCGCAGGCTGTGGTCCATCTGCCCGGGCCAGGTGTAGGACAGCAGCCCGACCCCGGCGAGCCAGGCCGCGGAGGACACCGAGGTGGCCTCCAGGACGCCCGTGCCGTCGGCGCTGCGCCGCACCGGGTTGGCGGCGACGGTCACCACGACCGCGAACCGCTCCCTGTCCCCGTTGCCGAGGCTGCCCTCGGCGCGGACCGAGGGCTCGTCGCCGTGGCCGATCGAACCGTGCTCCACGGCGCCGTCCGCCGCGGTGCCGACCTGCATCAGCCAGCGCGGTCCCGTGAAGGCCTCGTCCAGGCCGTACCAGGGGAAGGGCGCCAGCAGGTAGCCGTCGACCGTACGCCGGGCGGAGGGCACCGCTTGCGACGCGGCACCGTCCGCGGCTGACGCCTGAGCGCCTACCCGACTTGTCGTCTCCATGTACCCGGCCGCCTCCTCGCTGTCGTCGGTCCGGAGCGGCCCGCCCCCCTCGGGCGTCCTCACGCCGGACAACAAGGCAGGATAGCCACACCGGTTCCGGAAGCCGCCGAAGGAGTCGGCGGACGGGTGGCCGGAAGGCCATGAGCGCGGGCACCGCGGCGCACCGGACGGCGCACGCGTGGCGCCGGATGGCGCACGCGGGTGCGCTCAGGTCGCGTCGGCGTCGAAGGGCGGGTGGTCGTCGGCCGCGGGCTTGGCGGGGCGCTTCTCCATGTCGATCCGGCCGCTGCCGTTCGCCGAAGTCGTGGACGAGGTCGTGGACGCGTCGGACTCGCTCTCGCGCCCGTGCACGGAGTCGGCCACTTCGGCCATTTCCTTGCGCAGGTCGAAGCCGTTGCGGATTTCCTTGAGCCCGAGGTCGTCCCGCTCCATCTGCTTGCGGATGAACTTCTTCGGATTCAGGTCGTCGAACTCGAAGTCCTTGAACTCCGGCCCGAGCTCGTCCCGTATGTCCTGCTTCGCGCTGTCCGAGAACTGGCGGATCTTACGGATGGTCCGGGAGGCGTCCTGAATGAACTTGGGCAGCTTGTCCGGGCCGAAGATGAGTACAGCGAGGATGACCAGCGTCACTATCTCGAATACGCCGATGTCGTTGAACACCCTGAGCTCCTTGCCGTCCGGACCCGCTCTACGGTACCCGGCGCTGCTGTACGTCCGGTAGCCGCCGGGCGTCAACGACGTCAACAGCGGCAAGTGCGCGCCAGGAGCGCGCTCCTGGCTCAGTCGCCACTGGCGCTGCCGAGGACCAGCGTCACGGTGCGCTCGTCACCGCCCCGCTCGACGGTCAGCTCCAGGCGGTCCCCGGGCCGGTGCGCGCGGACCTTGACGATCAGCTCGTCGCCGGAGTGCACGGCCCGGCCGTCGACCTCGGTGATCACGTCGCCCGGCCGGAGCCCGGCCTTGGCGCCGGGGCCGCCCCGGGTGACGGCGGGGCCGCCGTTCTGGCTCTTGCTCGCGATGCGGGCGCCGTCGCCCGTGAACCGCTTGTCGATGGTGACGCCGATCACCGGGTGCGTGGCCCGGCCGGTGTTGATCAGCTCCTCGGCGACCCGCTTGCCCTGGTTGATCGGGATGGCGAAGCCGAGCCCGATGGAACCGGCCTGCCCGCCCTCGGACTCCGAGCCGCCGTCGGCGGAGCGGATGGCGCTGTTGATGCCGATGACGCGGGCCTTGGAGTCGACGAGCGGCCCGCCGGAGTTGCCGGGGTTGATGGGCGCGTCGGTCTGGAGGGCGTTGACGTACGAGACGTCGCTTCCGTCGCCCTTCTCGCCGCCCGCCGTGATGGGCCGCTCCTTGGCGCTGATGATCCCGGAGGTGACGGTGTTGGCGAGGTCGAAGGGCGCGCCGATGGCGACCACCGGGTCGCCGACCTGCACGTTCTCGGAGTTGCCGAGGGGTAGCGGCCGCAGGCCGCGGACGCGGGTGACCTTCACGACGGCCAGGTCGTATCCGCTGTCCCTGCCGATGACCTTGGCGCGCGCGGTCTCGCCGCCGCTGAAGGTCACGGATATCTCGCCGCCCGTTCCCGCCGGTTCGACGACGTGGTTGTTGGTGAGGATGTGGCCCTTGCCGTCGAGGACGAATCCGGTGCCGGTGCCGGCCCCGTCGTCGCCGCGCACGTGCAGCGTGACGACACCGGGCAGGGCGCTCGCGGCGATCCCCGCCACGCTGCCCTTGGGCCGGGTGGGGGACTCCGCGCCCGCCTGCGGCAGCTCCACGCCACCGCCGCCGATGCCGCCCTCACGCTCCAGATACGCCCCCACGGCGCCGCCGATGCCGCCCGCGACGAGCGCGATGAACGCCGCCCCGGCCACCAGCGCCCGCCGCCCGCGCCTGCGCCGCTGCTCCCGCGTCTCGACGGCCGCACCGGTCTGCTGCAGGGGGGCGACGCTCCAGGGGTCGTAGCGCTGCCAGGGGGTGGGAGCGTCGGGGGCCGCGAAGGCCGCGGGGGCGGCCGGGGCCGCGCCGGGCGCGATGGCCGCGGGGGCGGGGGCGCCGGGCGCGGGGGTGCCGTGGGCCGGGGTCGTGCCCGGGTGCTGCACGGGCGGGGCCGGGGCCCAAGGGCCGGGCCCGCCGTACGGCGGGGTGCTGTACGGGTCGGGCTCGTGCAGCGGCTGGGGGCGGTCGGCCGGGGGCTGGACCGGGGCGGGTGCGGCCGCCGGGGCCGCCGCCGGTGTCGCCGGTGCCGCCGCCGGTGTCGCCGGGGCGGGCGGCGCAGGTGCGGCGGTCCGGCCGGGGTCGCTGCCGGGCGCCGGGGCGGCCGGGGAGCCGGGTGCTGCGGGTGTGGCGTCGGGCGCGCCGCGGCCGCTGTCGGCCACCGGAGCCGACGGGAAGCCGGACGCTGCGGGCGCGGCCTCGGGCGCGCCGGGGTGGCTGTCAGCCGCCGGGGCCGCCTGGGCGCCGGGCGAGCCCTCGGACTGGCCGGGGCCGCTGTCGGCCACCGGAGCCGACGGGAAGCCGGACCCTCCGGGCGCGCCGGGGTGGCTGTCAGCCGCCGGGGCCGCCTCGGTGCCGGGCGAGCCCTCGGGCAGGCCAGGATCGCCGTCGGCCGCCGGGAAGCCCGGTGCTGCGGGTGTGGTCGCCCGGGCGGGGGCCGTGGGCGTGGGGTGGGCGTCCGTCGAGCGGGGCTGCGGGGGCGCGGCGGCCGGGGGGACGCCAGGGGCTCCGGAGGCTCCGGGCGGGGTGCCGGGGGCCGGGGGGCGGGCCTCGGGGGTGCCGGGGGCGGGGGGTGTGTCCGCCTCCCCGCGCGGCCCGGCGCCCGCGTCCCCGCTCGGCCCAGTACCCACGACCTCGTCCATGCTCTCCCCACAACTGCCCACGGCGGACGCCGATTCCGTGCCCGTCGGGCACACCGGGGAATTCAACCAGGTCCGCGCGCCCGACGTCAGTGGATCTCGGCCGTGCCCCGTCGCTGGGCGAGGCCGGGGGGCGGGGTCGCCCGGGGCGCCGGGTCCGCCGCCGCGTTCAGCGTGAGGCCGCCGACGGGGATGCCCGGGCTCTCCGGATCGTCCGGGGCGGCGGCGCGCACCAAGGGCGACATCACCCCGGCACCGGCGAGCAGCGGGGCCGTGAGGTGCTGGGGCGTCCGCGTGGACGGCCCGGGCGCACCGGACAGGAGCGGCACCGCGGCCGTGGTCGACGCGGGCGCCTGGGGCCGCTGGCCCTGGACGGAGAAGGGGCTGCTGCCCCGGCGGCGCGTCGACTCGGGGACGCCGGAGGCGGGCGTCGGCTGCGAGCGCGGCGGCGAGGCGTTGCTGTTCGCCCCCGCGCCGCTCGCGCGCTGGTCGGCGGAGCCGAGCGGAGCGCTCACCGTGACCCCGCCGAGCGCTATCGCGGCGAGGGACACGGCTCCGGCGGCCGCGAAGGCGAACCGTCGGCCGCGCCAGCCGGACCGCTCCGCCTCGGTCCTGCCGACGGCGTGTATGCGAAAGCCGCGCTGCTCGCTGGGGAGCACCGCCGCGTGGGCGCCCGAGGGCGCGTACTCGACGAGGGGGTCGGGGCGCGGGCCGCCGACGGAGAACACACCGCCGCGGGGCAGGCCCGTCGTGCCGGACGAGCCCGTGGCGAAGCCGTCGTCGACGGGGGTGCGCGGGCCGCCCTGGCCCTCGATGTCGTCGAGGCTCATGCCCGGGAGGTTCTGCAGACGGGCGAGGAAGCTCTCGCTGGGCGGCGGGGCCGCCGTCTGCGCGAACACGCTCTTGAGCCGGCGCTGGGCGTCGGCTTCCGTCTTGCACGTGGGACAGGTGGCCAGATGGGCGAGCACTCGCTCGCGCGCGTCATGACCGAGCTCACCGTCGACCAGCGCGGCGAGCCGGTCCCCCAGGTGCTGCTCGGCGAAATGCCGCTCGGCAGGATTGGACCGTGATCCACTCACGCGGTCGCGCCCCCTCCTCCCAGCGCCACGGCACCGGTGACCGCGAGCGAACGGCGCTCGGCGCGGGCCTCGGGCGACCGGTGCTGGAGCGCCTTGCGGAGCTGGGAGCGGCCACGGTGGATACGGCTGCGGACCGTACCGAGCTTGACGCCCAGGGTGGCGGCGATCTCCTCGTACGAAAGGCCCTCGATGTCGCACAGGACGACGGCGGCGCGGAATTCGGGCGCGAGGGTGTCGAGCGCCTGCTGGACGTCCGCGTCGAAGTGCGTGTCGTTGAACACCTGCTGGGGGGACGGCTCGCGGCTCGGGAGGCGCTCGGCGGCGTCGTCCCCCAGGGCGTCGAACCGGATGCGCTGCTTGCGGCGCACCATGTCCAGGAAGAGGTTCGTGGTGATGCGGTGCAGCCAGCCCTCGAAGGTGCCGGGCGTGTACGTCGACAGGGAGCGGAAGACGCGGACGAAGACTTCCTGCGTGAGGTCCTCGGCGTCGTGCTGGTTGCCCGTCAGGCGGTAGGCGAGGCGGTAGACGCGGCCGCTGTGGGTGCTGACGATCTCCTCCCAGGTGGGGGGAGTCCACGCCTGGGCATCCGCGTCAGCGGCAAAGGTCGCGGTCTGAGCGGAGTTAGCGCGGTCAGCGGTGTCGGTCACGGATTTCGGCCTACCCGCCAACCTGAGAAAACGCCGGAGCGCTCCTCCCCGATCCGCGGACTCGGCCGCACCTCCCCTGTCGGCTCTGGTGGTGTCCAGTGGAGCCCCTACCATAACCACCTCGCCCGTTAGCTCCGGATAAGCGTTTTTACCTAGATTTGCCGATTGGGCGTTCGGAACGGCCCTTTCGATCGTGCCTTGATCCATCCGATTCCCCCGTCGGCTGCCCCCGGACTGCCCCGGTCGGTCTCACACCTGACTAACGCCCGGTCCCATCTGCGGGTTCCCGGGCCCAACGGATACAGTCACCGCCAGGCAACCACGGGGACAGGAGAGGGCCATTAGCGGCAACCGGCAGACGAGCTGGGCGTTCGCCGACGCCTTTGTCGCCGAGGACGAGGCGCTGCTCTGGGCCCGCGACCGCGCGCGGGACGCGGGGCTGCGCTCCGTGTCGCCCGGCACCGGCGCCGCGCTGCGGCTGCTCGCCGCCACCGTGGACGCCAAGGCCGTCGCCGAGATCGGCACGGGCACCGGGGTCTCCGGCATCCATCTGCTGCACGGCATGCGCCCCGACGGGGTGCTGACCACCGTGGACCCCGAGCCCGAGCGCCAGCAATTCGCCCGGATGGCGTTCCGGGCCGCCGGGTTCGCCGGGAACCGCGCCCGCTTCATCCCGGGCCGCGCCCTCGACGTCCTGCCGCGCCTCGCCGACGGCGGCTACGACCTGGTCTTCTGCGACGGCGATCAGCTCGAGTGCCTCGACTACCTCGCTGAATCGTTGCGCCTGCTGCGCCCCGGGGGCCTCGTCTGTTTCGAGGGCGTGTTCTTCGACGGCCGCACCGTCGACTCCGGACCCCAGCCCATAGAAGTGCTGCGCCTGCGGGAGCTGCTCCGCGCGGTGCGCGAGAGCCAGGACCTCGTACCGTCGATCCTGCCGGTGGGCGACGGCTTGCTGTGCGCGGTCAAGCGCTAGTCCGCCGCTCTGATGGCGAGGCCGTCACCGGGTCCGCGGGGCGGGGCGCGTCAATCTCCCGTATGTGTCGGGCCGCCGGGCGATCTTCCGCACACAGCACTGCCCCGGCTCGTCGTACGATGCCGGGGCAGTGGAAAAGTGTGGGCGATTGCGCGTCAGCCGACGACCTTCTTCAGGGCGTCGCCGAGTGCGTCGGCCTCATCCGGGGTCAGTTCGACGACAAGTCGACCGCCGCCTTCGAGCGGAACGCGCATGACGATGCCCCGCCCCTCCTTGGTCACCTCGAGCGGGCCGTCGCCCGTCCGCGGCTTCATGGCCGCCATGCTCGTTCCCCTTCCTGAAACCAGCTTGTCGCAGCCGACAACCCAGGTGTCACCGGCATCGAACACATTGCTTCCAGGTCATTATCCCGCATGGCGGGACCCGATGACCAACATCGGTCGGCATCGCTTGCGCAACGCACGCCCGCAAAACCACTCAATTCGGCGATGTGACTGCAATACTTCGCCGCCCCAGGCGCTTCTTCCGCCTCTTGTTCTTTGACGCAGGTCACATCTCCGACGGCGTACCGGTGGCCGATGATCTAGGTCATGCTGGGCGCACCGAGGCCCAGGGACACACACCCACAGGACCACCCACACAGGACCAGCGGAGGGGACCCCACCATGGCCGACACCGTGCTCTACGAAGTGAGTGACGGGCTCGCGACGATCACGCTGAACCGCCCCGACGCGATGAACGCGATGAACACCGAGGCCAAGGTGGCCCTCCGGGACGCGGCGCGCGAGGCCGCGGCCGACCCGAAGGTGCGCGCGGTGCTGCTCACCGCGACCGGCCGCGCCTTCTGCGTGGGCCAGGACCTCAAGGAGCACATCGGGGTGCTCCAGGAGTCGCGCGCGACGGGCTCCGGACAGACCATGAGCACGGTGCACGACCACTACAACCCGATCGTGCGAGCGCTGACCGGCATGGCCAAGCCGGTCGTGGCGGGCGTCAACGGCGTGGCGGCCGGCGCGGGCCTCGGCTTCGCCCTCGCCGCCGACTACCGCGTGGTCGCCGACACCGCGTCGTTCACCACCTCCTTCGCCGGGGTCGCGCTGACCGCCGACTCGGGCGTGTCCTGGACGCTGTCCCGGCTCGTCGGCCAGAGCCGCGCCGCCGATCTGCTGCTCTTCCCGCGCAGCGTCAAGGCGCAGGAGGCGCTCGACCTGGGCATCGCGAACAAGGTCGTCCCGGCGGACGCCCTCGCCGACGAGGCGCGCGCGGTGGCCCGCGCGCTGGCCGAGGGCCCGACCCTCGCGTACGGGGCGATCAAGGAGTCCCTCGCGTACGCCGCCGGGCACTCCCTGGACGAGACGCTGGACAAGGAGGACGAGCTCCAGACGAAGGCGGGTGCCTCCGACGACCACGCCATCGCCGTGCAGGCCTTCCTCGACAAGGCCCCGCCCCGCTATCTGGGCCGCTAGCCGCCGGTGCCGCTCGCCTCGCGGGCCACGCAGTCCGCGAGGTGGTCGTTCACCAGGCCGCAGGCCTGCATCAGGGCGTAGGCCGTGGTGGGGCCGACGAAGCGCAGGCCGCGCTTCTTCAGGTCCTTGGCCAGGGCCGTGGACGCGTCGGTGACCGCGGGCACGTCGGCGAGCGTCCGCGGCGCCGGGCGGTCGGCGGCGTCCGGCGCGAACGACCAGATCAGACGGTCGAGCTCGCCTTCGGGCCAGTCGGCGAGCACGCGCGCGTTGGCGAGGGTCGCGTCCACCTTCGCGCGGTTGCGGATGATGCCCTCGTCGGCCAGGAGGCGCTCGCGGTCGGCGTCCGTGAACTCCGCGACCGCGGCGATCTTGAAGTCGGAGAAGGCCGCGCGGAAGCCCTCCCTGCGGCGCAGGATCGTGATCCACGACAGGCCCGACTGGAAGGCCTCCAGGCAGAGGCGCTCGAACAGCGCGTCGTCTCCGTGGACGGGGCGGCCCCATTCCTCGTCGTGGTACGCCACGTAGTCCTCGGTGGACAGGCCCCAGGGGCAGCGCAGGGCGCCGTCCGGGCCGGGGATCGCGTCGCTCATCGGTCGTCCTCCGGTCGCTCGGCCGCGGGTGCCGCCGGGTCCTCGCCGTCCGGGACGCGGTCGCTCGGGCCGTGCTCCTGCGGGTCCGGGTCCGGGGCGGGGGGTCCGGCGTACGTCGTGAAGAGGCCGGGGCCGCCGACCGCGGTGGCCTGGGCGCCCGCGAGCGCCGTCTCCAGCTCGGCGATGCGGGCGTCCCGCTCGGCCAGCTCCGCGCCCAGGCGGTCCAGCGCCTCGTCGACGTCCACCATGCGGTAGCCGCGGACGGTCATGGGGAAGCGGACCGCCTCCACGTCGGCCCGGCGCAGCGGGCGGTCCGGCGGCAGCGGGTCCGCGAAGCGCTCCGGCGGCACGTCCGGCAGCGCGCCGCCCTCGGAGCCGCCGAGGACGGCCAGCGTCACCGCGGCGACCACCACCACGAGGGCGACGACCAGGAACAGGAACATGACCATCTGTGCGGGTCCCCACGCTCGGATGCCGACCGCGGCCGGTCGGCACGGAACTGTCTGGCTGATGTCTGGCTCCGATCGTGCCATGCGCCTCTGACAGTTAAGGTCACAGGCGGCGACGGCCACGCGGTCGGCCGCGTAACGAAAGGGAGGCGCACAGCGGATGCTCAAGCTGGGCAGGCGCGTGTTCGAGGCGCATGAGCCGGTCATCATGGCGATCGTGAACCGGACCCCGGACTCCTTCTACGACCAGGGCGCCACGTTCCGCGACGAACCCGCGCTCGCGCGCGTGGAGCAGGCCGTGGCCGAGGGGGCCGCCATCATCGACATCGGCGGCGTCAAGGCCGGTCCCGGCGAGGAGGTGACCGCCGCGGAGGAGGCCCGCAGGACCGTCGGGTTCGTCGCCGAGGTGCGCCGGCGCTTCCCCGACGTCGTCATCAGCGTCGACACCTGGCGGCACGAGGTCGGCGAGGCCGTGTGCGACGTCGGCGCCGATCTGCTCAACGACGCGTGGGGCGGGGTCGACCCCAAGCTCGCGGAGGTCGCCGCGCGGTACGGGGTGGGGCTCGTGTGCACCCACGCGGGCGGCGCGGAGCCGCGGACCCGGCCGCACCGGGTGGAGTACGAGGACGTCGTGGCCGACATCCTGCGCGTGACCCTCGGACTCGCCGAGCGGGCCGTGGAGTTGGGGGTCCCCCGGGAGTCCGTGCTCATCGACCCCGGGCACGACTTCGGGAAGAACACGCGGCACTCCCTGGAGGCGACGCGGCGCCTCGGGGAGCTGGTGGACACCGGGTGGCCCGTGCTGGTGTCCCTGTCCAACAAGGACTTCGTCGGGGAGACCCTCGACCGGCCGCTCAAGGAGCGGGTGGTGGGGACGCTGGCCACGACCGCGGTGTCCGCGTGGCTCGGGGCACAGGTGTACCGGGTCCACGAGGTGGCCGAGACGCGGCAGGTCGTCGACATGGTCGCCACGATCGCCGGGCACCGGCCTCCGGCCGTCGCCCGGCGGGGCCTGGCGTAGCCGCCCTGCCGCCGGGCGCCGGACGGGCCGCGCGGCCCGTCCGGCGCCCGGACCGCGGGACCTAGCGGCCGACTTCCTTCGTCACCAGGCTGACCGCCTCGTCCACGTCGTCCGTCACGTGGAACAGGAGCAGGTCGTGCTCCGAGGCCTTGCCCTGGGCCACGACCGTGTCGCGGAGCCAGTCGACGAGGCCGCCCCAGTAGGCGGAGCCGAAGAGGACGATGGGGAAGCGGGTCACCTTGCGGGTCTGGACGAGGGTCAGCGCCTCGAAGAGCTCGTCGAGGGTGCCGAGCCCGCCGGGCAGGACCACGAACCCCTGCGCGTACTTCACGAACATCGTCTTGCGGACGAAGAAGTAGCGGAAGTTGACGCCAATGTCGACGTGCGGGTTGAGCCCCTGCTCGAAGGGCAGCTCGATGCCGAGCCCGACGGAGACGCCCTTCGCCTCGCGGGCCCCCTTGTTGGCGGCTTCCATCGCCCCGGGGCCGCCGCCGGTGATGACGGCGAAGCCCGCCTCCACGAGGGCCTTGCCGATGCGGACCCCCGCCTCGTACTCGGGGCTGTCGGGGCGGGTGCGGGCCGAGCCGAAGACGCTGATCGCGCTCGGGAGTTCGGCCAGGGCGCCGAAGCCCTCGACGAACTCGGACTGGATGCGCATCACCCGCCAGGGGTCGGTGTGCACCCACGCCGAGTCGCCCCCCTCGGTGTCGAGGAGCCGCTGGTCGGTGGTGCCGGGCGTGATCTGTTCACGGCGCCGCACCACCGGCCCCAGGTGCTGTTCCTCCGGCGGACCCTGAGCTTCCGGACTGCCCATGAACATCCCCTTCCACTGACGGTCGCGGCGGGCCGGGTGGCCCCTGCCGCGCCCCACTCACTCGTTGTGCCACTTCAGCGTAGGTCTACGGGCGTTACGCGCGGCGTAATTCCACAAGGCGGCCGGGGTCAGGAAGTGAGCCAGGCGCGCAGCTTGGCCTCCGCCTCGGGGATCAAGGAGGCCTTGACCCGCTCGTCCACCTTGTGCGCGAGGAGCGGCTCACCGGGGCTGTAGTTGACGGCCGGCACGCCGAGGGCGCTGAAGCGGGCCACGTCGGTCCAGCCGTACTTGGGCCGGGCCTCGCCGCCGACGGCCGCGAGGAAGGCCTGCGCGGAGGGGTGCGTGAGACCGGGGCGCGCGCCCCCCGTGTGGTCGTCGACGACGAACTCGTCGATCCCGCAGTCGGCGAAGTAGTCGCGGACGAAGGCCTCCGCCTCCTCGGGCGTGCGGTCGGGCGCGTAACGGAAGTTGACGACCACCGTGCAGGCGTCGGGGATGACGTTGGTCGCGACGCCGCCCTCGATGCCGACCGCGTTGAGGCCCTCGTGGTACTGGAGGCCGTCGACGACCGGTCGGCGCGCCTCGTACGCGGCCAGCTTCGCGAGGATCGGGGCGGCCGCGTGGATGGCGTTGGAGCCCATCCACGCGCGCGCGGAGTGCGCCCGCTCCCCCGTCGTCTTCAGGTGGACCCGCAGCGTGCCCTGGCAGCCGCCCTCGACCTGGTTGCCGGTCGGCTCAAGGAGCACCGCGAAGTCGCCCGCGAGCCAGTCGGGGTGGGCCTCGGCGACGTGCCCCAGGCCGTTGAGGTGCGCGGCGACCTCTTCGTTGTCGTAGAACACGAAGGTGAGGTCGCGGTTGGGCTCCGGCACGGTCTGGGCGATGCGCAGCTGGACCGCGACACCGGACTTCATGTCGCAGGTGCCGCAGCCCCACAGCACGCCGTCCTCGTCCAGGCGCGAGGGCACGTTCCCGGCGATCGGGACCGTGTCGATGTGACCGGCCAGGACGACGCGCTCGGCACGGCCCAGGTCCGTGCGGGCCACGACGTTGTTGCCGTGCCGGTCGACCGTCAGGTGCGGCAGGGCGCGCAGCGCGGTCTCGATGGCGTCCGCGAGCGCCTTCTCCTGGCCGCTGGGGGACGGGAAGTCGACGAGCGCGGCCGTCAGCGCGGCGGCGTCCATGGTGAGGTCGAGCGGCGGCTGCGCCGAGGTCTGATCCATGGCCTCGACCCTAACTCTCCGCCGCGGATCGCCTCCCGCTCCGTCCCGCCGCCCGGCGCCACGCCCGAACCGTCTCTCTGTGTGCCCGTGTCGGCACTGTCAGTCCGCTCCAGTACCTTGGTGCGCGTGTCCGAGCCGTCCCTCCTCGTCCGGCGCGGCCGCCTCCCGCGCGCCGGGGCGGCCCTCGCCGTGCTGCTCGCCGTGGTGGCGTATGTCGTGGTCCAGTACGTTTCCGGAAGCCGTTCCGACCCCCGGTGCACGGTCGTGTCGGGCAACGGCGACGGGGCGACGTACGAGATGAACGCGGAGCAGGCCGTCAACGCCGCGACCATCGCGGTCGTCGGCACCCGGCGCGGCATGCCCGAGCGCGCGGTGACGATCGCCCTCGCGACGGCCCTCCAGGAGTCGGGCCTGCGCAACATCCGCCACGGCGACCGGGATTCGCTCGGCCTGTTCCAGCAGCGGCCCTCGCAGGGCTGGGGCTCCCGGCGGCAGATCATGGACCCGGTGTACGCGTCGGTGCGGTTCTACGACCACCTGAAGGACGTGCCGGGCTATTCGCGCCTGCCCCTGACGGTCGCCGCGCAGCGCGTGCAGCGCAGCGGCTTCCCGCAGGCGTACGCGAAGCACGAGCCGGACGCCGCGCTGCTCGCCGCCGCGCTCACCGGGCGCACCCCGGCGACGCTCAGCTGCCAGGGCCTGCCGGGCGTCGACCCGGGCGGCCCGCGGGAGGTGCGGCGGGCGCTCGCGCGGGACTTCGGGCGGGGCGTGCTGCCCGAAGGCGCGCCCGCGCGCGGGCGCGTGGTGAGCGTCCCCGTCACCGAAGCGACCGCCGCCTCACCGGAAAGTGGCATTCCGCAGCGCGGCTGGGAGCTGGCGCACTGGGCCGTGGCCAACGCGACGGCACTGCACATCGAGCGGGTCGCGTACGGGGGCCGGGAGTGGAACGCCGGGGATTCCGGTGATTCCGGGGACAGGTGGCGCACGACCGGTGCGCGGACGCGCGAAGTCCGAATCGTCGCTGGGCAGTAGTGCGGAAGGGTCCCTCGAATGAGGGACGGCTATTGCTGCACGAAGACGCCCGGCGGGCCCTTTCGGACAGGTGCGGCAGTCTCCTCAAATTCCTTGGGAACAAGGGGTGTTGAGCGGTCTTGACAGCATTTCCATGAATGGTGTTTGCCCGAATTTATCCGCAGCCGATAATGCGACGCATTGCCAACTCTTTACGTTGGCTCACCGCAACCTTCGCGAGCTTCGAGCGGTAGTCACTGCGTCCGGCGCCGGAGATCCTCCGGTCGGACACCTCACCGTCCTCTCCCGCTAAGGAGCATCATGTCCCTCCCCCTGACCCGCCGGATCGCCCGTGCCGCGCTGCTCGTCGCCGCGGCGGCGCCCGTGGTCGGTGCGGCCGGCTCCGCGAGCGCCGCCGACCTGCCGGACACGTCGAAGCTGGGCGGGCTCAGCGCCGTCGACCCGAGCAGCCTGGGCGACACGGTCGACGGCGCCACGCAGAAGGCCAGTGGCGTCGCGACGGAAGCCGGGAGCAAGGCCGTCAAGAAGGGCGTGCCGACCGCGGGCAAGGCGGTGGGCAAGGGTGCGAAGACGACGACGCCCGCCGCGAAGGGGGCCGCGGATGACGTGGCCGAGGGGGCGGGTGAGGTTCTCGGGGACGCGACGGGGAAGGGGCTGCCGACCGAGCAGCTGCCGGTGAAGAGCCTGCCGCTGGGCTGACCCTCCGGGTCCGGGTACGCGCAAAGGGGTGTGGGGAGCCGAGCGGCTCCCCACACCCCTTTGCGTTGCCGGTTGCCCACAACAGGGGCAGCGGTGGGCTACGCCAAGCGGGACACCGCTGCCGCCACTCGTTCGTCCGTCGCCGTCATCGCCACGCGGACGAAGCGGGCGCCCGCCTCGCCGTAGAAGTCGCCGGGGGCCACCAGGATGCCGAGGGAGGCCAGGTGGGCGACCGTGTCCCAGCAGGACTCGTCGCGGGTGGCCCACAGGTACAGGCTCGCCTCGCTGTGCTCGATGCGGAAGCCGTGCCGCACCAGGGCCGCGCGCAGGGCGGCGCGGCGGGCCGCGTAGCGCTCGCGCTGCTCGTGGACGTGGGCGTCGTCCCCGAGGGCCGCGATCACCGCGGCCTGCGTCGGAGCGGAAGTCATCATTCCGCCGTGCTTGCGGATCTGGAGGAGGTCGCCGAGCACGGCGGCGTCCCCGGCGACGAACGCCGCGCGGTAGCCCGCGAGGTTCGAGCGCTTGGAGAGGGAGTGGACCGCCACGATGCCCTCGTACGAGCCGCCGCAGACGTCCGGGTGCAGGACCGACGTCGGGTCGGCCTCCCAGCCGAGCTCCAGATAGCACTCGTCACTGACCAGCAGGACGCCGTGCTCGCGCGCCCAGGCCACGACCCGGGTCAGCTCGTCCTTTGACAGGACACGACCGGTCGGGTTGGAGGGCGAGTTGAGCCACAGGAGCTTGAGGCCGGTGGGGTCGAGCTCCAGCGGGTCCTCGTACGTGAGGTACTCCGCGCGGGCCAGGCGCGCGCCGACCTCGTACGTCGGGTAGGCCAGGCGCGGGTAGGCGACCTTGTCGCCGGGGCCGAGGCCGAGCTGGGTGGGGAGCCAGGCGACGAGCTCCTTGGAACCGACGATCGGCAGCACGTTGTGGTGGGTCAGCTCGCGGGCACCGAGGCGCCGGGCGCACCAGCCGGTGAGCGCGTCGCGCAGCTCGGGCGTGCCCCACACCGTGGGATAGCCGGGCGAGTCGGCGGCCGCGACGAGCGCCTTCTGGATCAGCTCGGGCACCGGGTCGACGGGGGTGCCGACCGACAGGTCGACGATGCCGTCCGGGTGGGCCGCCGCCGTCTCCTTGTACGGCTCGAGCTTGTCCCAGGGGAACGTGGGAAGACGGTCGGAGACTGCTGACACGAGATGCGCTCCAGGCGGTGCGTGGGTCTTGTACAAACGCCCCGGCCCCGTACGGCGGACGTGGCCGTACGGGACCGGGGCGGCGCTTGGACGGCCGCTTACTGGTTCTGCGGCGGCAGGCCTGCGACGAAGGGGTGGTCGCGCTCGATCAGGCCGAGCTTGCTGGCACCACCGGGCGAGCCGAGCTCGTCGAAGAACTCGACGTTCGCCTTGTAGTAGTCCTTCCACTCCTCAGGAGTGTCGTCCTCGTAGAAGATCGCCTCGACCGGGCAGACCGGTTCGCAGGCTCCACAGTCGACGCATTCGTCCGGGTGGATGTACAAGGAGCGGTTGCCCTCGTAAATGCAGTCGACCGGGCACTCCTCGATGCACGCCTTGTCCTTGACGTCGACACAAGGCTGCGCGATGACGTAGGTCACGCTGTCGTTCCTCCTCGATACGGGCGCTGGCGGGCCGTCCTCAGGCTCCGCTCGCCTGGCGCGCGGGAGCGCGGCGTCGTCGATGCCCGCACCTAGTATCTCCGTTCCCGGGCAAGATCCGAACAGGAGGGGCGTACAGAGCTGTGGAATTCACTGCGGGCGGACGGCTCGAGGTCCGAATCACCCCTTCTGACGTGGGTAAACGCGTATCGGTTCGACGTGTGAGCGAGGCGGACGCCCCGGGCTCCCGGTTCACGGACACGGTGGGCGTTCTCACATCGTGGAACGACGGTGTGTTGGTGATCACACGCAAGAGTGGCGAGGCTGTCCGGATTGCGGAGAGTGTCCTGGTCGCGGGGAAGGTCGTGCCGACCGCGCCCGCGCGCCGCCGGGGGCCCGCCGCGACGTACGAGGAGCTGGCGCGGGCGGGGGCGCGCTCCTGGCAGCCGGTGGAGAGCGAGCGCCTCGGCGGGTGGACGCTGCGGGCCGCCGCCGGATTCACCCGACGGGCCAACTCCGTGCTGCCGCTCGGCGATCCGGGCCGCCCTCTCGACGACGCGCTGACGTACGTGCGCAGTTGGTACGCGGACCGCGGCCTGCCCGCGTACGTGCAGACCGCGACCGGCGTCGACGACGCGCAGGAACGGCTCCGCGCGGAGCTAGAACGGCGCGGCTGGGCGCGGGAGGTGACCACGCGGGTCCTGACCGGCGCGCTCGCCCCGGTCGGGGACCTGCCCGTGGACACCGGCCGGGTGACGCTGGCGCGCGGCGTCGACGAGGCGTGGCTGCGGCGGTACGGGCGGGCCGCGGCGGCGGGACCACATGTGGTCCGGGTACTGACGAGCGGCCCCTCCGTGTGGTTCGCTTCCGTGCCCGGTGACGAGGGCGTGCCGGCGGCGATCGGGCGGTGCGTGGTCGACGGCCGGTGGGCGGGATTCATGGCGGTGGAGGTGGACCCCGCGCAGCGGCGGCGGGGCCTGGCCACGGCCGTGATGACGGCGCTCGCGCGGCGGGCGCTCGACGAGGGGGCGTCGGCCGCGTGGCTCCAGGTGGAGGAGGACAACGGCGGTGCGCGGGCGCTGTACGACGGGATGGGATTCTCCGTCCACCACCGTTACGACCACTACAGGCGGCCCGAGCGACCGGAGGCGTGAGCGACGACGGAAGGCCCGAGCGGCCGCGCCCGGGCGGGCGAGGCGCCCGGTACCGGGCGCGACGGCGCTTCGGCCCCTCACGGATGGCGGCGTACGCGTACGACCGGCGTACGCGTACGACGAAGACAGCACGGGAAGCAGCACCCCGGCACCACCCCTCGGCCCGGCCGGACGGGCCCACACAGAAACGACAGAGGCACGGATGCGCGCACAGCCCGCGAAGTCCAGTGAATGGCGGCGCAGATTCGCCGACGAGGCCAGGTCCGAGCGGCCCGACCTGTCCCTGCTGTGCCTGCTGTTGAGCGGGGAGGCGGACCCGGAGCTCGACGACGCGGGCATCGTGGCGGCGCAGATCGAGCTGGACACGCTCGCCGGGCAGCTCCCCTACCGGCCGGGCGGGGCGCGCGCCTGGGCGGCCGCGATGTCCGAGCTGCTCGGCGGGCGGCACGGCTTCCACGGCACCGCCACGGACTACCAGCGCCTGGAGTCCTCGCTCCTGCACGAGGTGCTGCGGCACAAGCGGGGCCTGCCGATCCTGTTGTCCGTGGTGTGGATAGAGGTGGCCCGGCGTGCGGGCGCCCCGGTGTACGGCGTCGCGCTGCCCGGCCACTTCGTGGTGGGCTTCGGCAGCCCGGACGAGTACGGCGCGACGGAGCAGGTCCTCGCCGACCCGTTCAACGGCGGGCGGCTGCTGAGCCGCGAGGACGCGGAGCAGCTGGTCGCGCAGACCACGGGCGGCAAGCTCAACTCCTCGCTCCTGACGGCCGCGGCCCCGCTGAACATCATGCTGCGCATCCTCAACAACATCCGGGCCTGGGCCGCGGCCCGCTCCGAGCGCTCCCACGTGGCGCTGTGGGCCCTCGAACTGTCGCTCCTGCTGCCCTCGCACCCGGCGCGGCTGCGCTACGAGCGGGCCCAGCTGCTCGTCGAGCGCGGTGACTTCCTGGAGGGGGCGCGGGGTCTCGACGAGTACGCCGAGGTCGTCGAGTCGATCGAGCCCACGACGGCGGAGCGGGTCCGGCTCCAGGCGCGGGCGGCCCGGGCGAAGCTCAACTGAACCCGCGCGGGGCGGGGTCCGGGGGCGCTCGGCCCCGGTTGAGGCGCCCCCGGCCGGGCACCACCGTCCTATGCATCCGTGGCGTCGAGCCTTCGCGGTGGAGGCCAGGGCCGAGCGGCCCGACCTCGCGCTGCTGTGCCTGCTGATCGGCACGGAGGCGGACCCCGCGCTCGACGCGGCGGGCATGGCGGCGGCGCGGCGCCAGCTGGACCTGCTCGCGCAGCTGCTGCCGCCGAGCCCGGGCGGGCCCCGCGCCTGGGCCTCCGCGCTCGCCGAACTGCTCGGCGGGCGCCTGGGGTTCTGCGGGCGGCCCGGTGACTACCAACGCCTGGAGTCGGCCCTCCTGCACCGCGTCCTGCGACGCAGACGCGGCCTGCCGATCCTGCTGTCGGTGCTGTGGATCGAGGTGGCCCGGCGGGCGGGCGCCCCGGTGTACGGCGTCGCGCTGCCCGGTCACTTCGTGGTCGCCTTCGGCAGCCCGGACGCCCGCCCGGGCGAGGGCTGCGGCGCGTACGACTCCTGTGGCGGCCAGGGCGGGTGCGAGGAGCGCGTGCTCGCCGACCCGTTCGGCGGAGGGCGCCTACTGAGCTGTACGGAGGCGCGGCTCCTGGTCGCGGGCGCCACCGGGGCGCCGCTGGAACCGGCGATGCTACGGCCCGCCGACCCGCGCGAGATCGTCCTGCGCGTCCTGAACAACATCCGCGTCTGGGCCGCTGCCCGGCCCGAGCGCTCCGACGTCGCCCTGTGGGCCGTGGAGCTCGCACTGCTGCTTCCAGGACCGGCGGACCGGCTGCACCACGACCGGGCCCAGCTCCTGGTCCAGCGCGGCGACTTCCGCGCCGGCGCCGCCGAGCTGGAGACCTACGCCGACGCCCTCGCCCCGCGCGACGCGGCGGCGGCCGAGCGGGTGCGGCGGCAGGCGCGGGCGGCCCGGGCGCGGCTCAACTGAGCCCGGCCCGGCGGCGGGTCACAGCCAGCCCTTGTCCCGGGCGACCCGCACGGCCTCGGCGCGGTTGCGCGCGGCGAGCTTCTGGATGGCCGTCGACAGGTAGTTGCGGACCGTGCCCTGGGACAGGTGCAGGGCGGCGGCCAGCTCGGCGTTGGTGGAGCCGTCGGCGGCGGCGCGCAGGACCTCCCGCTCGCGGTCGGTCAGCGGGTTGGCGCCCTCGGCGAGGGCGGCCGCGGCCAGCGTGGGGTCGATGACGCGCTCGCCCGCGAGGACGCGGCGCACGGCGTCGGCGAGCTGGGCCGCGGGCGCGTCCTTCACCAGGAAGGCCACGGCCCCGGCCTCCATGGCGCTGCGCAGATAGCCGGGGCGGCCGAAGGTGGTGAGGACGACGACCTTCACCCCGGGCAGGGCGGCGCGCAGCTCCGCCGCCGCCTCGATGCCGGTGCGGCCCGGCATCTCGATGTCCAGGAGCGCCACGTCGACGGGGTGGGCGCGCGCGGCCGCGAGCACCTCGTCGCCGCGCGCCACCTGCGCCACGACCTCGATGTCCGGTTCCAGGCCGAGCAGCGCCGCGAGGGCCTCACGGACCATGGACTGGTCCTCGGCGAGCAGCACCCGGACGGGGCCGCCCGCCGGGGCGTCGGCCGTGCCGGGGTCTGCGGGGGTGTGCGTGCCGGTCATGCGGGTGATCCTAGAGCGGACGCCGCGGCGGCCCCCGCCGGGTCCGCCGTCAGCGGCACGCGCGCGGCGAGCCGGAAGCCGCGGCCCCCGCGCCCGCCGCCCGAGCCCACCTCCAGGACGCCGCCGACGGCCTCCAGGCGCTCGGTGAGACCGGTCAGGCCGTTGCCGTGGCCGGTGCCCGCCGTGAGGCCCACGCCGTCGTCCTCCACGGCCAGTTCGAGCACCGGGCCCGCGAGGGTCTGGCGGCGGGTGAGCGTGACCGCGCAGCGGCTCGCCCCGCTGTGCCGTACGACGTTCGTCACGGCCTCGCGCAGCGCCCAGGCGAGCGCGGCCTCCCGCTCCTCGTCGGGCGCCTGCGGGCCCTCGGGGACCTCCAGGGGGACGGTGGCCTCGACGCCCGCGGCGGTCAGCGCGGTGCGCGCCCCGGCGAGCTGTCCGGGCAGGGTGAGCCTGCGGTAGCCGGTGACGGCCTCGCGGACGTCCACCAGGGCCTGGCGGCTGACCTGCTCGATGTCGGCGACCTGCTGGGCGGCCCGGTCCGGGTGGTCGGGCAGCATCCGCCCGGCCAGCTCGCTCTTCAGCGTGATCAGCGAGAGCGAGTGGCCGAGCAGGTCGTGCAGGTCGCGGGCCAGGCGCAGGCGCTCCTCGTTGGCGGCGAGCTGGGCGACCGTGGCGCGGGCCTGGCGGAGCTGGACGGTCGTACGGATCAGGTGGCGGACGCCGGTCATCGCGAAGCCGACGAGGAAGGTCGTCACGCCGAGGCCGGTGATCAGGTCCGCCGCGCCCACGCCCTGCGCGTACACGCCGATCGCCAGCATCAGCCCGGTGACGGCCGGGATCACCCACAGGGCCTGACCCATGGGCAGGACCGCGCCCGCGGACACCGCGACGTACACCCACAGGCCGAGCCAGGCGGAGTCCATCCAGGCCGAGAGGGCGGCCGCGAGCAGCACGAGGGCCCCGTACGTGACGTACACCCAGCGCCAGCTGAGCACCCGTGTCGTGTACCGGAAGACGAGGGTGAGGTAGCAGCCGACGAACGCGGCGAGGCCGAGCGAGCCGAGGACCGTCGCCGCCGTGGAGCGGCCGCCGTCGGCCAGGTCCTTCACCGGTGCCGCCATGAAGACCAGCCAGATGCCGATCCAGGCGGCCTTGGTGCGGGCCGCGCGGCGGTCCGTGACGGGCCGTCCGAAGCTGTGCAGGGGGTGGCGGCGCTCCAGGTCCAGTGGTTCGTTCACGCCTTCAGTGTGTCCTTCCGGTACAGCCAGGCCGCGCCCGTGGCGAAGGCCGCGAAGTACGCGACGAGCAGGACGACGTCCTTGGCGTGCGGGGCGCCACCCAGCTCGATGGCGCGGCCGAGCGCCGCGTACGCGTGCGTGGGCAGCCACTCGCCGAGGGTCTGGAGCCAGTGCGGGAAGGTCGTGGAGGGCATCCACAGGCCGCCGAGGACCGAGAGGGTGAAGTACAGGATCATCGCGATCGGGCGTGCCGTGTCGCTGGTGGCGAGGTAGCCGACGGCCACGCCGAGCGCGGCGAAGCACAGGCTGCCCGCCCAGATCGAGCCGGTCAGGGCCAGCCACTGCCAGGCGTCCAGACGGACGTCCTTGACGGCGGCCCCGGCCGCGAAGACCACGAGGATCGAGGGCAGGCTGACGACGGCGGCGCTGGCCGTCTTGGCGAGCACGTAGCCGCGGCCGGGCAGGCTGGTCAGGCGCAGCTGGCGCACCCAGCCGCTCTCGCGCTCCTGGGCGATGCGCTCGCTGTTGCCCATCAGGACGGCGGTGAGCGCCCCGAAGGAGGCCATGGACACCATCAGGTACGCGGGCACGCTCAGGCCGCCGCTGCCGGGCATCTTGGCGTGGGCGTCCTGGCCGCCCGCGGTGATCAGGAAGAGCAGCGCCGGGAAGAGCACGGAGAAGAACAGGAACTTCCGGTTGCGCAGGGAGCGCTTGATCTCCAGCTTGACGAGGGCCGCGGAGGAGAAGCCCGCCGCCCCCCGCCGGGCGCCCGCCCGTGCCGTCGTGGTGTGCGTCGCTCGTGCCGCTTCCGTCGTGTGCGTCGCCGTGGTCACGTCGGTCTCCGTGCTGGTGTCGGTGTGCGGGGTGGAGGAGGCGCGCGGGGTGGTGCCGGTGTGCGGCGTGGTGGAGGCGCGCGGGGTGGTGGAGGTGCCGGTCATGCCGCCTTCGCCTCCTCGGCCGCGGTGATCGCGACGAAGGCCTGCTCCAGGCCGAGGCCCGCGACCTCCAGGTTGCGGGGGTAGACGCCGAGGCCGTACAGCGCGTGCACGGTGGCGTCGGCGTCGGTCGACTGGAGCCGCACCGTGCGCCCGGACACGTCGAGCGCGCTGACGTGCGGCAGGCGGCGCAGCCGTGCGGTCAGCTCGGCGGCGTCGGCGGCCAGCTCCGCCAGGTCGAAGCTGACCTTGCGGGCACCGGCCCGCGCCTTGATCTCGGCGGCGGTGCCGTCGGCGAGGAGGCGGCCCCGGTGCAGCACCAGGACGCGGTCCGCGATCGCGTCGGCCTCCTCCAGGTAGTGCGTGGCGAAGAGGACCGCGCGGCCCTGGTCCGCCTGCTCCCGCATGGTCGCCCAGAACGCCTGGCGGGCGCTGACGTCCATGCCCGTGGTCGGCTCGTCGAGGACGATCAGGTCGTTGGGCCCGGCGGTCGCGAGCGCGAACCGGACGCGCTGCTGCTGGCCGCCGGAGAGCCGGTTGACCTTGCGGTCGGCGATCTGGGTGATGCCCGCGTGCGCGAGGACGTCGTTCACGCGGTACGGCCGCGGGTGCAACGCGCAGGCGAGGCGGACCAGTTCGCGCACCGAGACCTCGTCCATGAGGCCGCCGCTCTGCAGCATCGCCCCGACGCGGCCCGCGGTGATCGCCTCGCGCGGTCCGGTGCCGAACACGCTGACCGTGCCGCTGTCCGGACGGCGCAGGCCGAGGAGCAGGTCGAGCGTGGACGACTTGCCCGCGCCGTTCGGCCCGAGCAGCGCCACCGTCTCACCGGGCCGCAGATCGAGGCTCAGGCCGTCGACGGCCCGTACGTCCCCGTAGGACTTGGTCACGGATGCGAACCGCACGGCACTCACCGAGGGCTCCGCGGGGCCCGCCGCAGTGGTCTCTGTCGTCGTCATGTGCACCATCGTCGCTGGTCAGAGCGGTGCGACGGCAGTGTCGGGTGTGGTGACATCCGCATGACAGATGTCATGCGGGAGGGATGACCGACGGCGCCGGGCCCTGGCGACGGCGCCCCGAAGGGGCGCGGGGCCATGTCGGTGTGCGGCTCCGCCGCGTGGGCGCGAGCAGCCACGACGGACCCGCAGTCAACCGGCGGGCCCGTCGCGGCACATCCAGCGAAGCTAGCTCGCGTTCGTCTCGATCACGCCGATGCGCTCCGCGGGCGTCTTGCCGCGCAGCGCCTTGCCCATGGCCTGGGCGACGTCCGTCGGCTGGACCGGCGTCTTCTTGCCGTTGCCCCGCTGGATCAGGACGCCGTCGAAGGTGCTGCCGTAGAGCGCCTTGAGCGCCTTGAGGTCGTACGTCTCGACGAGCTTTCCGTCCACGACCTTCACGCCAAGGACCTGCGGCAGCGACCGCGCGGGGCCGAGCGGGATGCCGCTGCCGGTGCCCGCCTTGATCGTGACGTTGGCGGACATGGCGGGCTTGGCGAACTCCCGCATGAACCGGTCGACCTCGGCGTCCGAGACCGTAGGCTTGCGGTTCGTGACGGGCACCGCCACGCTGCCCGCGCTGCCGGTCTCGACCTGCTTCTTGTACGCCTGGGCGACCGCGCCCGAGGCCTTCTCGGCGTCGATGCCCTTGCCCGCCCTGCCGTGGACCGCGACGGCCTTGCCGGGCACGAACTTGACCGTGCCCTCCTTGGCGGTGCCGGATCCGGAGCCGCCCGCGGCGCGCTCCAGGGCGGCCGCCAGCTTCTCCTCGTCGACGGGCATCTCCGGCTCGACGACGCGCTCGCCGCCGAACAGGCCGCCGATCACCGACACGGGGTTGTAGTCGCTGCCCGCGGCGGAGCGGACCGTGGCCTGGCTGTCGAGCGTGAGCCCCGCCTGGTCCGGCTTGAGGGTGAGCGTGTCGCCGCCGACCGTCAGCTTGAGCGGCTTGTTGACGCGCTCGCCGAGCGCCGCGTCGAGCTTCTTGACGGCCTCGTCGCGGGTGCCGCCGCCGATGTCGACGCCGAGGACGGTGGTGCCCTTCGGCACGTCCGCGTGGTTCATCAGGAGGCCCGCGCCGTACGCGCCGCAGCCGATGACCACGACGAGCCCGGCGAGCATGACCAGCTTGCTGCGGCCCTTCTTCTTCGCCTTCTTGGCCGCCGGGGCGGCCGGGGCCTTCTGCTGCGCGGGCTCGGGCAGCTTGGGCGGCGTGTGCGGCAGCGGTCCGTCGGGGGCTCCGGGCGCGAACGGCCCGTTCTGGGCGGGCGGGACGACCGGGATGCCGCTGTTGAGCGTGTCACCGGAGACGTTTCCTCCGGGCGCTCCGGGGGCGCCGGGCACGCCCGGGCCACCGGGGGCGCCGCCGGCGGGCGGCCGGGGGCCGCCGGGGCCGCCCGCGCCGGGCACGGGCTTCTGCGGCGTGAGGATCGCGGTGTCGTCGCTGAGGCGGCCGGGGCCGCCGGGGCCCGCGGGACCTGCGGGGCCGCCCGCGAACGGGTCGGCACCGGTCCCGTACGGCTCGGGGCCCGCCGCGTACGGGTCGGGCTCGGCCGGGGGCTCCGGCGTCAGCATCGGGCCGTCCCCGGTCACCGGTCCCCCGGTGGGGCCGGCGGGCCGGTCGTCGCCGGGGAAGTACGGGAGGTCGTCGCGCCGCGGCTCCCCGCCGGAGCCGAGCGGTCCGGCCGCCACGGCGGCGGACACGTCGTAGCCCCCCGTGCCGGAGTCACCCGAACCGGTGCCCGAAGAGGGAGCAGGGCTCCCCGGAGTGGACGGACCCTTGGCCGGGGTCTTGCGCGGTGCGAACCAGTCGCTCGCGGGCTCCCCGCCGTCCTCGCCGGAAGCGGAACCTCCGGCGGGCCCCGTGGACGCCTGCGGGGCGGCGCCGCCGTTCAGCGTCCCGCCGGGGGCGGGTGCGGGCGCGCCGGGGCCGGGCAGCACCGAGGCGGCCCCCAGTCCGGAGGCGGTGTCGTCCGGACCGTGGGGTTCCGTACCTCTGTCGCCGTCGGCGTCCCCGACCGGCGTGCGCATCACGACGGGCGGGATGGGCCGCGATCCGGGGATGTTGATCCGGATCCGGGTGGTCAGCGTGGTCTCGGTCTTCGGTTCGCCGGACCGCCGGTCGCCGGGCCCGAGCCCGGCGCCGTCCGCTCCGTCCGGGCCTGCGCCCTGAGCGGGCGAGCCGTACGGCGGCGTCCCCGACGGGTACGCGGCTCCCGCGCGCCCGTGAGGACCGGAGGACGAACTGTCAGTTTCACGACTCAAGGCAGGTTCTCCTGGTTGGCTCCGCCGCCCGTCTCGACCACTCGGGCGGCTCGGCGGCGCGCACCACCATACTGGCCGCCGTCGGCAGGCATCCCGTGACCGGCGTCAAACCCCTGCCGGGGACGGGCTCAAGTGGTACGTCACTTGCCAAGTCGGGCGTCGGACGCGCCTGGTTGCGGCCGCTGTCCGAGCGTGGCACACATCACAGCCACGCCCATGCCGCCGAGCAGGAAGACGTACGACCCGAGCCCGGCGCCGAACACGAAGTCGCCCTCCGGGCGGGTCGCCGTGAGCAGCATGACGGCGGCGAGCCACCCTCCGGCGGGCGCGAGGGCCCCGGCTCTGGTGCCGGTGGCGCACGCGCCGCCGTAGAAGGCACCGGCGGCTCCGGCGAGCGCGAGCAGCAACCCGCCGGGGAACCAGCCCTGTTGGACGAGCGCCCCCGCGACCCCGACGAACGCGCCGAGCACGAAGAGCGCGACGTACGCCACCAGGCGTGCGGCGTTCAGCGGCTGGGCGAGGAAGCTGCCGGGCGCGGCGGCGGCCGCCGCGCCGGACGCCGCGGCCGGGGAGGGCTTCGCGGCCTCGGCGGACGGCTTCGCGGGCTTGGCCGCGGACGAGGCCTTGGACCGCGCGCCCGACGAGGCGTTGGATCGCGTACTCACTGGTCCGCCCCTTCCGTGCCGAGCCCGGCGAACAGATCGGTCTCGCGCGCGCCGGGCGCCGCCCCCGACTCGCCCCGTACGAGCTCGTAGTACTCGGTGTCGAAGATCGGCTGGGCCAGGCCGTTCGACAGCGCGAACAGCGGCTCGCTCACGTCGATCTGCGTGGCGTGGGCCCGCATGGCGGCGGCCTTGGCGGCGGCGAAGGCGGGCCCGCCGGTCTCCGCGGTGATCCGCTCGTCGTCCGTGACGCCGGGCACGTCGGCCGGGGAGGCGACGGCCGTGAAGGGCGTGCCGGGGAGGGCGTCCGGGAGGCGTCCGAAGCGCTCCTCGACGACCGAGCGCGGCGCGCGGTTCCAGTAGATCTTGGCGATCGCGTGCGGCGCGCCCAGGTCGGTGCGGAAGCCGGGCTCGCCCGCCAGGTCCGCGGCGCGCATGGCGACGCGGTGGGCCTGGATGTGGTCGGGGTGGCCGTACCCGCCGTCGGGGTCGTAGGTGACGAGCACCTGCGGCCGCACCTCGCGGATCACCGCGACGAGGTGCGCGGCGGCCTCGTCCAGGTCGGCGGCCCAGAAGGCGCCGGGGCGGTGGTTCTGTTCGAGGCCCATCATCCCGGAGTCGCGGTAGCGCCCCGCGCCGCCGAGGAAGCGGTGGTCGCCGACGCCGAGCTCCTTCATCGCGGCGGCCAGCTCACCGACGCGGTACGCGCCGAGCGTGTCCTCGCGGTCGGGGGCGAGGTGCGCGAGCTCCGCCGGGATGACCTCGCCCTCCTCGCCGAGCGTGCAGGTCACCAACGTGACACGGGCACCGGCGGCCGCGTACGCGGCCATCGTCGCGCCGTTGTTGATCGACTCGTCGTCGGGGTGCGCGTGCACGAGCAGCAGGCGCCGGGCGGGCAGTTCCGTCATGGGAACAGCCTACGAGCCCGGCGCACCCGCCCGGCGCGCATGCCGCACGTCCGCCCCTGTCGCGCCGGTGGGACCGGTGCGACAGGGGCGGCGGTGACGCGTCTTTTACGGGTCGATGTCCTCGATCACGCCCGCAAGGTTCGTCGACAGCTCGTCGATGGTTGGTGCCACGGACGAACTGGCCAGGTAGAACCCGAGCAGGACGCAGACGATCGCGTGGATCGTCTTGAGCCCCTGCTTCCGCACCAACATGACCACGATGATGGCCAGCAACAGCACCACCGAGACCGACAGCACCACGCCGGTTCACCTCCCACTTCCCCGAGCCTCACCCCTGCCTCGCCGGCGGAGTCCTCCACCCGTGCCAGCAAGGTCCTACCCACCACGCGCTACGGATCATAACTATCCGTGGAATCACATGAGTCGGAGCACCGAAACACAGGGGGCGCATCACACTTAGGCTCGGGGGATGACCACCCAGAACCCCGAGACCGCCGAGCATTCCGAGACGCCCGAGCAGGCCGGTACTCCGCCCGGCGCCGCGGCGCCGGACCGCACGGACCCCTCCGGCACCGAGGCGCGGCAGCCGTCCTTCCCGCGCCTGCACGCCCGTACGCAGCGCTTCTCCCTCGGGACGCCGCGCGCGTTCACCGTCGCGCCCGACGGCTCCCGCGTCGTCTTCCTCCGCTCCGCGTCCGGCACGGACCGCGCGAACCAGCTGTGGGTCCTCGACCTCGCCGCGGACGGGTCCCCCGTGGAGCGCGTCGCCGCCGACCCGAAGGCGCTGCTCGGCGGGTCCGCCGAGCAGCTGTCCGCGGCCGAGCGGGCACGCCGCGAGCGCAGCCGCGAGGGCGGCGCCGGGATCGTCGGGTACGCCACCGACGCGGCGGCGGAGCTGGCGGCGTTCGCCCTCTCGGGGCGCCTCTTCGCCGCGGAGCTGCGCGCGGGCACCGCGCGCGAGCTGCCCGCGCCCGCCCCGGTGATCGACCCGCGCCCGTCGCCGGACGGGCGGCACATCGCGTACGTCGCCGGGGGCGCGCTGCGCGTCACGGCTGCCGACGGCGGCGCGGACCGGGCCCTAGCGGAGCCCGACGGCGACGGGCCGGGCACGGTGACGTACGGGCTGGCGGAGTTCATCGCGGCCGAGGAGATGCAGCGCTTCCGGGGCTTCTGGTGGTCACCGGAGTCCGACCGGCTCCTGGTCGCGCGGGTCGACGACACCCCGGTGCGGCGCTGGTGGATCGCCGACCCCGCGCACCCGGAGCGGGAGCCGGAGCAGGTCGCGTACCCCGCGGCGGGCACGCCCAACGCGGAGGTGCGGCTCTTCGTGGTCGGCCTCGACGGCACCCGTACGGAGGTCGTCTGGGACCGCGAGCGCTATCCGTACCTGGCCCGCGTGCACTGGTCGGCGAACGGTGCGCCGCTGCTCCTCGTGCAGGCCCGCGACCAGCGCAGCGCGCTGTATCTGGCCGTGGACCCCGACGCCGGGACGACGCGGATGGTGCACGCCGACGAGGACGACGAATGGCTCGAACTGTTCCCCGGGGTGCCCTGCTGGTCGCCCAGCGGACAGCTCGTGCGGATCGCGGACGAGGGCGGCGCGCGCGTCCTCGCGGTCGGCGAACGGCCGTTGACCGGGCCGCAGCTGCACGTCCGCGCCGTGCTCGACGTGACCGACGACTCGGTCCTGGTCTCGGCGTCCGCGGGTGAGGCCGCCACCGACCCGGCCCTCGGCGAGGTGCACGTCTACCGCGTCAACGAACTCGGTGTGGAGCGGATCTCTCCGGAGCCCGGGGTGCACTCGGCGGTGCGGGCGGGCGACGTCACCGTGCTGGTTTCGGCCACGCTCGACCACTCCGGCTCACGGGTCCGCGTCCTGCGCGACGGCAAGCAGGTGGCCACCGTCGTCTCGCACGCGGAGCAGCCGGGGCTCACCCCGCGCGTGACGCTCACCGAAGGGGGCGCACGGAGGATTCCGTGCGCCGTCCTGCTTCCGACGGGGTACGACCCCTCCTCCGGAGTGCGGCTTCCCGTCCTCATGGATCCGTACGGCGGTCCGCACGCCCAGCGGGTGCTCAGCTCCCGCAACGTCTTCCTCACCTCGCAGTGGTTCGCCGACCAGGGCTTCGCGGTCGTCGTCGCCGACGGGCGCGGCACGCCGGGGCGCTCGCCCGCCTGGGAGAAGGCCGTCAAGGGCGATCTGACCCGCACCCTCGACGACCAGGTGGAGGCCTTGCACGCCCTCGCCGAGCGCTTCCCGCTCGACCTGGACCGCGTCGCCATCCGCGGCTGGTCCTTCGGCGGCTACCTCTCGGCGATGGCGGTCCTGCGCCGCCCCGACGTCTTCCACGCGGCGGTGGCCGGGGCGCCGGTGACGGATCTGCGCCTGTACGACACGCACTACCAGGAGCGCTACCTCGGCGACCCGGGCACCTCGCCCGAGGCCTACCGCACCAGCTCCCTGGTCGCCGACGACGGGCTCGTCGACCCCGCCGAGCCGCACCGGCCGCTCCTGGTCGTCCACGGCCTCGCCGACGACAACGTGGCCGTCGCGCACTCCCTGCGGCTGTCCTCCGCGCTGCTCGCCGCCGGGCGCCCGCACGAGGTGCTGCCCCTCTCCGGGGTCACGCACATGACGCCCCAGGAGCAGGTCGCGGAGAACCTCCTGCTGTTCCAGGTCGACTTCCTGAAGCGCTCCCTCGGCCTGTAGGCCGTGACGACCGGCCGGGGTCACATGGCATTCCCCGGCCGGTCCAACGGCACCCGCACGGCCGTACGCCACCAGGCTGGCGCGCTCTCTTTACCTCCTGGAGTCGCCCAGGTTGCCGCCCTGTTACCGCCCCGCGTGGGACGCCCCAGACCCGCCCCTTCCCGCTCCGGGGGCTCCGCCCCCGTACCCCCGGTCCTCAAACGCCGGACGGGCTGGATGGTGCCGCTTGCGGCTGTGTTTCAGCCTCTCCGGCGATTGAGGAGCGGGGGTCTGGGGGCGGAGCCCCCAGGAAGTGGGAAGGGGCGGGTCTGGGGCGCCACCCGCGAGGGCTCACGGCACCACGTGTTTCTCCTCCGCGAAGTGGCAGGCCGAGTCATGCGCGGCCGGCCCCGTGGCCAGGCGGAACTCCGCGGGGACGGCGAGGGCCGGGACCTCGAGGGCGCAGCGCTCCTGGGCCTTCCAGCAGCGCGTGCGGAACCGGCACCCCGAGGGCGGGTTCGCGGGCGAGGGCACGTCCCCGCTGAGGATGACGCGCTCGCGGTGCTCCCGGGCCCGCGGATCCGGCACGGGCACGGCGGAGAGCAGCGCCTGCGTATAGGGGTGCGTCGGATGCTCGTAGATCTCCGCGTCCGTGCCGACCTCGACGATCCGCCCCAGGTACATGACCCCGACCCGGTCGGAGATGTGCCGCACGATCGACAGGTCGTGGGCGATGAAGACGTAGGAGAGCTCGAACTCGCTCTGCAACCGCTCCAGGAGGTTCACGACCTGCGCCTGCACGGAGACGTCGAGCGCGGAGACGGGCTCGTCGGCGACGATGACCTCCGGGCGCAGGGCGAGCCCGCGCGCGATGCCGATGCGCTGGCGCTGTCCGCCGGAGAACTGGTGCGGGTAGCGGTTGATGTACTCGGGGTTCAGCCCGACCACGTCGAGGAGGTCCTGGACCTTCTTGCGGCGCGAGCCCTTCGGCGCGACCTCCGGATGGATCTCGTAGGGCTCCCCGATGATGTCGCCGACGGTCATGCGGGGGTTCAGGGACGTGTAGGGGTCCTGGAACACCATCTGGATGTTCCGGCGGACGGCCTTCAGGGCCCGGCCGGAGAGCCCGGCGATGTCCTCGCCCTTGAAGCGGATCTCCCCCGCCGTGGGCCGCTCCAGGCTCACGAGCATCTTGGCGACGGTGGACTTCCCGCAGCCGGACTCCCCCACGATGCCGAGGGTTTCGCCGCGCCGCAGGTCGAAGTCCACGCCGTCGACGGCCTTGACGGCGCCGACCTGCTTCTTCAGCACGATGCCCCGGGTGAGCGGGTAGTGCTTGACGAGTCCGCGCACTTCCAGAATGGGCTCAGCCACGGAGGCACTCCTTCCAGAAGTGGCAGGCGCTGCGCCGCTCCCCCGCGAGCCCCTCGTACGTGACCGGGGCGAGCGGCGGTTCGTCGGTGCGGCACACGTCCTGGGCCATGGGGCAGCGCGGGTTGAAGGCGCAGCCGGGCGGGATGTTCGTGAGGTTGGGCGGCAGGCCCTTGATGGCGTAGAGGTCCTGGCCCTTCTGGTCGAGGCGCGGGATCGAGTCGAGGAGGCCGCGCGTGTAGGGGTGCGCGGGCGCCTGGTAGATCTCGTGGACGGGGGCCTTCTCGACGATGCGGCCCGCGTACATGACGGCGATCGTGTCGGCCACGTCGGCGACCACGCCCAGGTCGTGGGTGATGAGGATCAGGCCCATGTTCAGCTCCCGCTGGAGCTCCGCGAGCAGGTCCATCACCTGGGCCTGGACGGTGACGTCGAGCGCGGTCGTCGGCTCGTCCGCGATGATCAGGGCCGGTTCGAGGGCCATCGCCATGGCGATCATGATGCGCTGGCGCATGCCGCCGCTGAACTGGTGCGGATACTGCCCGACGCGCTCCCTGGCGGCGGGGATGCGCACGCGGTCCATCAGCTCGACGGCCTTCGCGCGGGCGTCCTTGCGGGACATGCCCCGGTGGACGACGAACATCTCGCCGAGCTGGTCGCCGACGCTGAGCACGGGGTTCAGCGAGCTGAGCGCGTCCTGGAAGATCATCGCCATGCCCGCGCCGCGCACCTTGCGCCGCTCGTCCTCCTTGAGCTTCAGCAGGTCCCGGCCCTGGAAGAGGATCTCGCCGCCGCTGATGCGGCCGGGCGGCATGTCGAGGATGCCCATGATGGCCTGCGCGGTGACGGACTTGCCGGAGCCCGACTCGCCGAGCACGGCGAGCGTCTCACCCGCCGCGACGGCGTAGTCGACGCCGTTGACGGCCTTGGCCACGCCCTCGCGGGTGCGGAACTCCACGTGCAGGTCGCGCACTTCGAGCAGCTTGGCCGGTGGGGCCGGTGCCGCCGCGGCGGCCGCTGCGGACTCCGGGGGTGCCGTGGGTGCCATGGCGCCTACCTCAGCTTCGGGTCGAGGGCGTCGCGCACCGCGTCGCCGAGCATGATGAACGCGAGCACGGTGACGGCGAGCGCCCCGGCGGGCCACAGCAGCATGTGCGGGGCGTTGCGGACGTACGCGGACGCCGCCGAGATGTCGATGCCCCAGCTGACCGTCGGCGGCTTCAGACCGACGCCCAGGTACGAGAGCGTGGCCTCCAGGGCGATGTACGTACCGAGGGCGATGGTGGCGACGACGATGACCGGCGCGACCGCGTTGGGCGCGATGTGGCGCAGCAGCATCCGGCTGTTGGAGGCGCCGAGGGCGCGGGCCGCCTGGACGTAGTCGTTCTGCTTGGCGGTGATCACCGAGCCGCGGGCGATGCGGGAGATCTGCGGCCAGCCGAGCAGCACCATGAAGCCGATGACGGGCCAGACGGTGCTGGAGGTGACCACGGACAGCAGCACGAGGCCGCCGAGCACCACCGGGATGGCGAAGAAGATGTCGGTGATGCGGGAGAGGACCGCGTCCCACATGCCGCCGAAGAACCCGGCGAGCCCGCCGAGCACGCTGCCGAGGAACGCCACGCCGAGGGTGGCGCACACGCCGACGGTGACCGAGGCGCGGGCCCCGTAGACGGTCCTGGTGTAGACGTCGCAGCCCTGGCCGTCGAAGCCGAAGGGGTGTCCCGGCGACGAGCTCTTCTGGGCGTTGGCCAGATCGCAGTCCAGCGGGTCGCCGGAGGCGATCGCGGAGGGCCACAGGGAGATGAAGACGAGGAAGAGGATGATCAGGCCCGAGACGATGAAGACAGGGTTGCGGCGCAGGTCGTGCCAGGCGTCGGACCACAGGCTGCGCACGGGCGCGGCGGGCCCGCCCGGGCCGCCGGGCGTGAGCGTCGTCGCCTCGCTGGCGGCGAGGTCCATCGCGCCGCCCGCGCCGGTCCCCGCGATGGCGCCGTCGGGCTCCTGGGGTTCAGGCATAGCGGATCCTCGGGTCGAGTACGGCGTACAGGAGGTCGACGATGAGGTTGGCGACCAGGAAGACGAGGACGAGCACGGTCACGAAGCCGACGACGGTCTGGGTGCTCTGCCGCAGGATGCCCTGGTAGAGCTGGAAGCCGACGCCGTGGATGTTGAAGATGCGCTCGGTGACGATCGCGCCGCCCATGAGCGCGCCCACGTCGGTGCCGATGAACGTGACGACGGGGATGAGGGAGTTGCGCAGCAGGTGCCGCAGGACGACGCGGCGCCGGGGCAGGCCCTTGGCGACGGCGGTGCGGACGTAGTCGGCGCGGCGGTTCTCGGCGATGGACGTCCGGGTGAGCCGGGTGACGTAGGCGAGCGAGACGGAGGCGAGCACGAGCCCCGGCACGATCAGCTCGTCCACGGTCGCCTCGGACGACACCGACGGCTTGATGACGCCCCACTCCACGCCGAGCAGCAGCTGGAGCAGCAGGCCGGTGACGAACGTCGGCACCGAGATGACGACCAGGGTGAGGATCAGCACCGTGGTGTCGATGGGCCTGCCGCGCCGCAGCCCGGTCAGCACGCCCAGGCTGATGCCGATGACGATCTCGAAGACGATGGCGACGAGCGTGAGCCGCACGGTGACGGGGAACGCGGTCCCCATCAGCTCGGTGACCTTCTGCCCGTTGAAGGCCGTCCCGAAGTCGCCGGTGAAGACGTTGCCCATGTAGGTCACGTACTGCTGCCAGACGGGCTTATCGAGGCCGAACTCCTTCTTCAGCTGGGCGGCCGTCGCGGGGTCGCACTTGCGGTCGCCGCACAGGCCCGCGATGGGGTCGCCCATCACGTTCACCATCAGGAAGATCAGCAGGGTGGCGCCGAAGAAGACCGGGATCATCTGCAGCAGGCGCCGGATCACATATCGCCCCATGGGCTGGCTCCGGGGGTAGGGGGAGCGGCCGCCCCGGTGTCCTGGGGACCGGACGGCCGCTCCGCGCGGCTCAGTTGACCTTGATCTCCGCGTACACGGGCACGCTGAACTGGTTCAGCGACACGTCCGAGACCCGGTCCGAGTAGCCGGCGCTGCCGTTCTGGTACCAGAGCGGGATGGCCGCCATGTCCTTGGCGAGCACCTTCTCCGCGTCCTGGAAGGTGGAGACGGCCTTGCCGGTGTCGGTCTCGGCGTTGGCCTTGTCGACGAGTGCGTCGAACTCCTTGCTGTTGTACTTGCCGTCGTTGGACGGGGCGTCGGTGTAGTACACCGGCTGGAGGAAGTTCTGGATCAGCGGGTAGTCCATCTGCCAGCCCGCCCGCCAGGCACCGTCGAGCTTCTGCTGCGAGGCCTGGCTGCGGAAGTCGGCGAAGGTGCCGATGGAGTTGCCGACGCAGGACCTGTTGTTGCCCAGGGCCTTGTTGATGGAGTTGCACACGGCGTCCACCCACTCCTTGTGGGAGCCGGTGTCCGCGTTGTACGAGATCTTCAGGGTGCCGCCGGGGATGCCGCCGCCCTCCTGGACGAGCTTCTTGGCCTGCGCGGCGTCGTAGTCGCAGGCGTCGCCGCACAGGCTCTTGTTGTAGCCGCCGTCCTCGCCGAGCACGGGCGAGGTCCAGTCCTTGGCGGGCGTCCGCGTCTTCTGGAAGATCGTGTCGGTGATCTGCTGCCGGTTGATGGCCATGGACAGGCCCTTGCGGACCTTCTCCATCCCGGGCCGGGTCCACTTGCTGTCGTAGAACGGGAAGGCCAGGGTCTGGATGATGCCGGCGGGGGTGTTGATGTAGCGGTCGCCCAGGTCGTTCTTCACGTTCCTGAGCTGCGCGGCCGGCACGTCGTCGACGAGGTCGAGGTTCCCGGCCATCAGGTCGTTGTAGGCGATGCTGTTGTCGGTGTAGACCTTGAGGTCCACGCCGCCGTTCTGCGCCTTGTCGTCACCGCTGTAGTCGTCCCACTTCCTGAGCTCCATCTTGGAGCCCTTCTGGTACGACTTGATGCTGTACGGGCCGTTGCCGACGGGCTTGGCGAGCCAGGCCGTGCGGTCGTCGAAGAAGGCCTTGGGCAGGGGCGCGAAGGCCGGGTAGCCGAGCGTCTCGGGCCAGGTGGAGAACTTCTGCGAGAGCTTGACGGTGAAGGTCCGCGCGTCGACGACCTTCAGGCCCGACAGGGTGTCCGCGCTCGGGTCGCCCTTCTCCGGGTGGACCTTGTCGTAGCCCTCGATGTAGCCGAAGAAGTAGGCGCCCTTCTGGTTGTTCTTCAGGTGCGCCCCGTAGTTCCAGGCGTCCACGAACGACTTCGAGGTGACGGCCTCGCCGTTGCTGAACTTCCACCCGTCCTTGACCTTGACGGTGTAGGTCTGCGAGTCCTTCGTCTCGATGGACTCCGCGACCATGTCCTTGGCCTCGCCGGTCTTCGGGTCGTACCGCTTGAGGCCCCGGAAGATCATGTCGAGGACCTTGCCGCCCTGCACCTCGTTGGTGTTGGCGGGCTCCAGCGGGTTCTGCGGATCGCCCCAGGAGGAGCTCACGACCCCGGAGCCGTCGCCGCCGCCGCTCCCACCACCACAGGCTGTCGCCGCGAGCGCGACCGCCGCCGCACAAGCGGCCCACTTGGCGTGCGTGGCTCCACGCATGAACTGCCTCCTCGCCTCCGCCGCGCGCCTGCCGCGCGCACTATCGCCAATATCGCGTTATAGGGGGCAAGTGGCACATTTAGCCCGGCCGTATGAGGGAGGAGGCCCTCCGGATGTACGCATGCCGCGCCCGGAGGCCGCGCCGCGCCGCCTCCCCGGAACGCCGTCCGGGCCTGGGCGGCGGCCCCCGCACACGCCTGTGCCCCGCCGGGCTCGCAGCCCGGCGGGGCACAGGGGCGGTGTGGCGGTGCTAGGCCGCGTGCACCACGTCCTTCTCCTCCGCGAAGTGGCACGCCGACTCGTGGGCGGCGGGGGTGTCCGCGTCCTTGAAGCGCTCGGGGATCGCGAGCAGCGGGATCTCCTCGGCGCACTTGTCCTGCGCCTTCCAGCAGCGGGTGCGGAAGCGGCAGCCCGAGGGCGGGTTGGCCGGGGACGGGACGTCGCCGGTGAGGATGATGCGCTCGCGGCCCTCGCGGGCCTCCGGGTCGGGCACCGGGACGGCCGAGAGGAGCGCCTGGGTGTACGGGTGCGTCGGGTGGTCGTAGATCTGCTCGTCGGAGCCGATCTCGGCCATCTTGCCGAGGTACATCACGCCCACGCGGTCCGATATGTGCCGGACGATCGACAGGTCGTGCGCGATGAAGAGGTAGGACAGGTTGAACTCGTCCTGGAGCTTCTCCATCAGATTGATGACCTGGGCCTGGACGGACACGTCCAGGGCCGAGACCGGCTCGTCGCAGATGATGATCTCGGGGTTGAGGGCCAGGCCGCGGGCGATGCCGATGCGCTGGCGCTGACCGCCCGAGAACTGGTGCGGGTAGCGGTTGATGTACTCGGGGTTCAGCCCGACCACGTCCAGGAGCTCCTGGACCCGGCGGCGCCGGTCGCCCTTCGGCGCCACCTCGGGGTGGATCTCGAAGGGCTCCCCGATGATGTCGCCCACCGTCATGCGCGGGTTGAGCGAGGTGTACGGGTCCTGGAACACCATCTGGATGTTGCGGCGCACGGCCTTCAGGGCCCGCCCGGACAGCTTGGTGATGTCCTGGCCCTTGTAGAAGACCTCGCCCGCGGTGGCCCGCTCCAGGGTCATGAGCAGCTTCGCGACCGTGGACTTGCCACAGCCGGACTCGCCCACGATGCCGAGCGTCTCGCCCTGGTAGAGGTCGAAGGAGATGCCGTCGACCGCCTTCACCGCACCGATCTGGCGCTTGATGAGGATGCCCTGGGTCAGCGGGAAGTGCTTCACCAGATTGCGGACCTGGAGGATCGGCTCACCGCGCTCGACGGGGGCCTCGATGGCCGCGACGGCCTCCTCGGGCGTCGCCGCGTCGACCGTCTCCACCTCGGTGACGTTCGGCGTGGCGTCGGTGACGTCCGCGGCGTCCTTCTTGAGCTCCTCAGCCATGGATCGTCTCCTTCCAGAAGTGGCACGCGCTGCCGCGGCCCACGAGCTCCCCGCCGTCCCGCTCCGTGACCGGGGCGAGCTTCGGGATCTCGGTGCGGCAGATGTCCTGGGCCTTCGGGCAACGCGGGTTGAACGCGCACCCCGTGGGGATCTTCAGGAGGTTGGGCGGCAGACCCTTGATCGCGTACAGCTCCTGGCCCTTCTGGTCCAGGCGCGGGATCGAGTCGAGCAGACCGCGGGTGTACGGGTGGGCCGGGCGCTTGTACAGCTCGTGCACCGGCGCCGTCTCCACGATCCGGCCCGCGTACATGACGGCGATCTTGTCCGCCACGTCCGCGACCACGCCGAGGTCGTGGGTGATCAGGATCAGACCCATGTTGTACTCGCGCTGGAGCTCCGCGAGCAGATCCATGACCTGCGCCTGGACCGTCACGTCGAGGGCCGTGGTGGGCTCGTCGGCGATGATCAGGTCCGGCTCCAGGGCGAGCGCCATCGCGATCATGATGCGCTGGCGCATGCCGCCCGAGAACTGGTGCGGGTAGTCGTTCACCCGCTCCTTGGCGGCCGGGATCTTGACCTTGTCCATCAGCTCGATGGCCTTGGCCTTGGCCTCCTTGCGGCTGGCGCCCTGGTGCACCCGGAACATCTCGCCGAGCTGGTAGCCGACGCTGAGCACCGGGTTCAGGGAGCTGAGCGCGTCCTGGAAGATCATCGCGATCTTGCGGCCACGGATCTTCCTGCGCTCCTCGTTGGACATCTTCAGCATGTCCTGGCCGCGGAAGAGGATCTCGCCCTTGCCGATCTTGCCGGGCGGCATGTCCAGGATGCCCATGATCGCCTGCGCGGTCACGGACTTGCCGGAGCCCGACTCGCCGAGCACGGCGAGCGTCTCGCCCGGCTCCACGGTGTAGTTGACGCCGTTGACGGCCTTGGCCACGCCCTCACGGGTGTGGAACTCGACGTGCAGGTCCCGGACTTCGAGCAGGGGTGCCCGCTCGGCGTCGCGCGGAGCGGGCACGTCCGCCTCTTTCTCGATGGTGGTCACGTACGCCTCCCTCAGCGCAGCTTGGGGTCGAGGGCGTCGCGCACGGCGTCGCCCAGCATGATGAACGCCAGGACGGTCAGGCTCAGCATGCCGGCCGGGAAGAACAGGATGTACGGGTCGTTGCGCAGCTGCTTGGCGGCGTCGGAGATGTCGCTGCCCCACGAGATCGCGTCGTCCGACAGGCCCATGCCGAGGAAGGAGAGGGTCGCCTCGGCCGTGATGTAGCCGCCGAGCGCGATGGTCGCGACGACGATCACGGGTGCGGCCGCGTTCGGCAGGATGTGCCGGATCAGGATCCGCCAGGTGCTCGCACCGAGCGCCTTGGCCGCGACCACGTAGTCGGAGTGCTTGGTGGTGATCACGGATCCGCGCATGACGCGGGTGATCTGGGTCCAGCCGAGCACCGCGAGGGCGCCCACCACCGTCCACACCGTGCGGTCGGTCACCGCGTTCATCACGACCATGGTGCCGAGCAGGAACGGGACGCCGAAGAACACGTCGGTGACCCGCGAGATGATCGCGTCCCAGATGCCGCCGAAGTAGCCGGCGAGCATGCCGAGGATGGAGCCGATGATGGTGACGGCGACGGTGACGCAGATGCCGACCGTGATCGAGTTGCGGGCTCCGTACAGCACGCGGGCGTAGATGGACCGGCCCTGGCCGTCGTAGCCGAACCACTCCGGCTGGAAGAAGTGCGTGTAGCTCGGCTTCTCCAGGAAGTGGTTGCGCAGGTCGCCCTTGGTCGGGTCGGCGCTGGTGAACATGCCCGGGAAGAACGCGATCACCACGAGCAGCACGATGAGGAGCCCGGAGATCACGAAGAACGGGTTGCGGCGCAGGTCCCGCCAGGCGTCCGCGGCAAGCGAGCGGGGCTTGCCCGGCGCCGGGCCCGCCGCGGCCTCGGAGGCCGTCGCCGCGGCCTTGGCCGTGTCGGAGGCCGCGTCCGGCTGAGTGGTCTTGGTGACGTCAGGCATAACGGATCCTCGGGTCCAGGACCGCGTAGAGCAGGTCGACGATCAGGCTCGCGGCCAGGTAGACGAGCACCAGGATGGTCACAGTGCCGACGATGACCTGACCCTCGCGGCGTGCGAGACCGTCGAACAGAGTGTTGCCGACGCCCGGCACGTTGAAAATGCCTTCCGTGACGACCGCGCCGCCCATCAGGGTGCCGATGTCGGTGCCGAGGAAGGTCACCACCGGGATCAGCGAGTTGCGCAGCAGGTGGCGCGTCATGATCCGGCTCTTGGGCAGGCCCTTGGCCACGGCGGTGCGGATGTAGTCGGCGCGCAGGTTCTCCGCGATGCTCGTCCGCGTGAGCCGGGCGACGTACGCGAGGGAGAGCGAGCCGAGCACGATCGCCGGAAGGATCAGTTGGGTGAGGTCCGTGGCGTCCTGGACCGTTGGCTCGGTCCACTTCAGCTGGAGCCCGAACACCGTCTGGACGATGTAGCCGAGCACGAACACCGGAACCGAGATGACGAGCAGCGTGAAGACCAGGATCAGGTTGTCCACGACGCGGCCGCGGCGCACGCCAGCGAGCATGCCGAGGGCGATGCCGAGGACCATCTCGATGCCGAAGGCGAGCAGGGCGAGCCGCACCGTGACGGGGAACGCCTGGCTGAGGATGTCGCCGACCGGCCGGCCACCGATGTTGGTGCCCAGGTCACCGACGGCCAGGTTCTTCATGTAATGCAGATACTGCTGCCAGAGCGGGAGGTCGAGACCGCGCTGGTGGCGAATGGCCTCCATCTGCGCCGGGTCCGGCGGCTTGTCCCCCCACAGCGCCCGTACCGGGTCGCCGGGAAGCACATTGACCATCAAGAAAATGAGAAGAGTGGTCCCAATGAAGACTGGGATCATCTGGAGCAGTCGCCGCGCGACGTAGCGCCCCATGGAAGCCTCCGTCCTGTGCGAAGCCGCCCGTGGTGCCGACCGGGATCACCGGCCGGCACCACGGGCTGAGCCCTCGCGAACTACTTCTTGTACACCTGGACTTCAGTGAAGATCGGGCTCGCTTGCTGGTCGAACTTCACGCCAGAGACATTGGTGGAGTAGCCGGTCTGGAACTTGCCGTACCAGAGCGGGATGGAGGGGAAGCTGTTCTGCAGGCTGCGCTCGGCCTCGTTGTAGAGCTCCGCGGACTTCTCGATGGTCGGGGCCTTGTCGGCCTTGGCCGTCAGCTTGTCGAAGTCCTTGTTCGAGAAGCCGCTCTGGTTGCCGCCGACGCCGGTGCCGTAGAGGTCACGCAGGAAGTTGCCGTTGAACGGGTAGTCGAGGACCCAGCCGGAGCGGTACATCGACTTGACCTTCTTGGCGTCACGCGTCTGCGTGTCGGCCTGGAAGTCGGTCTTCGGGTCGCCGACGCAGTTCACGCCGGTCGCCTGCTTGATGCTGTTGCAGACGGCGGTGACCCAGCCCTTGTGCGGCTGGTCGGCGTTGTACTGGATGGAGACCTTGTTGTCCGGGACGCCGCCGCCGGCCTTGATGAGCTCCTTGGCCTTCTTGGCGTCGAACTTGCAGTACTCGCCGCAGGCGCCGGGCTTGTAGCCGATGACGTCCTTGGCGACCCAGCCGGTGGCGGGCTCACGGGTGTTGTTGAGGACCGTCTTGATGATGGTGTCGCGGTCGATCGCCATCGACAGGCCCTGGAGGACCTTGACGTCGATGTTCTTCCACTGCTTGGTGTAGCGGGCGAACGCGATCGTCTGGATCATCGAGAAGTTCTGGTTGATCGCGCGATCGCCCAGGTCTTCCTGGTAGTTGGCGAGCTCGCCTTCCGGCACGATGGCCATGGAGTCGACGTTGTTCGACACCAGGTCCTTGTACGCGCCGTCGGAGGAGGCGTAGTTCTTGAAGGTCACGCCACCGTTCTTGGCCTTGTTCGGGCCCTGGTAGCCGTCGTAGCGCGTGACCTTGATGGACTTCTTGTGGTCCCAGCTGGCGAACTTGTAGGGACCGTTGCCGACCGGCTTCTCGCCGTAGCCCTTCGGGTCCTTGAAGAAGCCGGAGGGCAGCGGGGAGAAGACCTCGTAGCCCAGCTTGTACGCGTAGTACGGGATGCCCGTGGTCAGCGTGATCGTGAACTCGTTGTCGCCCTTGACCTTCAGACCCGACATCTTGTCGGTCTTCGGCTTGCCCTTCTCGGGGTGGACGTCGGCGTAACCCTCGATGTCCGCGAACCAAGAGCTGTTGGTCTGGTTGTTCGGCGTGTGGGCCGCCCAGTTCCAGGCCTTGACGTACGACTCCGCGGTGACCGCCTCGCCGTTGTGGAACTTCCACCCCGGCTTGAGCTTGACCGTCCAGGTCTTGTTGTCCTTGGACGGCGTCACCGACTCCGCGTTCATGTTGACCAGCTTGCCGGTGCCCGGCGTGTAGTCGACGAGACCGGTGAACAGCGTGTGGATGACGTCGCTTCCGTACGCCTCCTTGGTGTTCGCCGGCTGAAGCGGGTTCTGCGGCTCGCCACTCGCGTAGACGAAGGTGCCGTTCTTGTCGATCGCCCGGTTCTTGTTGTCACTGCCGCTGTCGCCGCCACCACAGGCCGTCGCGGCAAGGGCGATAACAACCGCGCCCCCAACCCACTTGGCGCTCTTGGCACCACGCATGGGGTTCCTCCTCATGAGTCCACTTGTTCGCTACAAGAGGGGGTACGTCAAGCGGCGCCGACACCCCTGCCGGCGAAGATCGAGTACCCCAGTGTGCTCGTGAGTCGGCGCTCCCCACAGCGCGTGACCCATTGACCCGAGCTATACGCGGTCAACTATTAGCCATGAGGTACGGCCCGACCACACCCTTTTGGTCTCGGTTCAATCACACCTGGCACGTACAACTTCCAAAATCCGGACAAACCGATCCCAGATAGATGGTTGCGAAACGGACGTGTTACCCATCTAACGGTCAAGAGAGTCCGTATAGCGGACAGATCGTGGGCAAAAACCGGTTGCCGAGGTCCGTCGACGCCCCCGAACGCGCGGGAGGCCGGTTTCCCCCACACGCACCCGTGCGGGGGAAACCGGCCTCAGCGCCGAACGCCCTGAAGGGGCGCGGGGAACTGCGCGACCAGCCGCGGCAAAGCCGCAGATGAAAGACGACCGAAGAGGCTAGGCCACGCCTGCGTGGCTCAGCCGTGCTTGGCGCGCGACGCCGCACGGGCGCGCTCGCGCTGGTCCAGGTTCACCTTGCGGATGCGGACCGCCTCCGGGGTCACCTCGACGCACTCGTCGTCGCGGCAGAACTCCAGGGACTGCTCCAGGGAGAGCTTGCGCGGCGGCACCACGTTCTCCGTGTTGTCCGCGGAGGCCGCACGCATGTTGGTGAGCTTCTTCTCCTTGGTGATGTTCACGTCCATGTCGTCGGAGCGCGAGTTCTCGCCGACGATCATGCCCTCGTACACCTCGGTGCCGGGCTCCACGAAGAGCACGCCGCGCTCCTGGAGGTTGATCATCGCGAACGGCGTGACCGCGCCCGCGCGGTCGGCCACCAGCGAACCGTTGTTACGGGTCTGGAGCTGGCCGAACCACGGCTCGTGGCCCTCGTGGATGGAGTGCGCGATGCCCGTACCGCGGGTGTTCGTCAGGAACTCCGTACGGAAGCCGATGAGGCCGCGGGACGGGACGACGAACTCCATGCGCACCCAGCCGGAGCCGTGGTTGGACATGTTGTCCATGCGGCCCTTGCGGACGCCCATGAGCTGCGTGACGGCGCCCATGTGCTCCTCGGGCACGTCGATGGTCATGCGCTCGACCGGCTCGTGCGTCTTGCCGTCGATCTCCTGGGTGACCACCTGGGGCTTGCCGATGGTCAGCTCGAAGCCCTCGCGGCGCATCTGCTCGACCAGGATGGCGAGCGCCAGCTCGCCGCGGCCCTGCACCTCCCAGGCGTCCGGGCGTCCCGTCTCCAGGACACGCAGCGAGACGTTACCGATCAGCTCGCGGTCCAGACGGTCCTTGACCTGGCGGGCGGTGACCTTGCGGTCCTTGACGGCGGACTTGGCGTCCGCGCCCTTGCCGGTGCCGCCGCGGCCGACGAGCGGCGAGGTGTTCGTACCGATCGTCATGGAGATCGCGGGCTCGTCGACCGTGATCAGCGGGAGCGCGATCGGGTTCTCCGGGTCCGCGAGGGTCTCGCCGATCATGATGTCGGGGATGCCCGCGACGGCGCAGATGTCACCGGGGCCTGCCTTCTCGGCGGGCTTGCGGGTGAGGGCCTCGGTCATCATCAGCTCGGTGATGCGGACGTTGGAGATCGAGCCGTCGCGCTTGATCCAGGCGACGGTCTGGCCCTTGCGCAGCTCGCCCTGCTCGACGCGGAGCAGCGCGATGCGGCCGAGGAAGTTGTCGGCGTCCAGGTTGGTGACGTGGGCCTGGAGCGGGGCCGACTCGTCGTACTCGGGGGCCGGGACGTGCTCCAGGAGCGTCGAGAAGAACGGCTCCAGGTTGGTGCTGTCCGCGGGGACGGTGCCGTCCTCCGGCTTGGTCAGCGAGGCCACGCCGTCACGGCCGCAGGCGTAGACGATCGGGAACTCGATCTGGTCCTCGTCGGCGTCCAGGTCGAGGAAGAGGTCGTACGTCTCGTTGACGACCTCGTCGATGCGGGAGTCCGGGCGGTCCGTCTTGTTGATGCAGAGGATCACCGGCAGCCGCTGCTGGAGGGCCTTGCGGAGCACGAAGCGGGTCTGCGGCAGCGGACCCTCGGAGGCGTCGACCAGAAGGACGACCGCGTCCACCATCGACAGACCGCGCTCGACCTCGCCACCGAAGTCGGCGTGGCCGGGGGTGTCGATGATGTTGATCGTGATCGGGTCGCCACCGTCCTTCGGGTGGTACTTGACCGCGGTGTTCTTGGCCAGGATCGTGATGCCCTTCTCACGCTCCAGGTCGTTGCTGTCCATCATGCGGTCGTCGAGGGACTCTGCGGCGTGCGCGGCAAAGGCGCCCGCCTGCTTGAGCATGGCGTCGACGATGGTCGTCTTGCCGTGGTCGACGTGGGCGACGATGGCGACGTTACGAATGTCGTGGCGCGTGGGCATGCGAGGTGCGCTTCTCCCGGGAAGAGTGGAAGGCTGCGCGTACTTTTCTCTTTTGGTACGCGCGCCCTGCCGGGCAGACACACGCCACGGCCTTACCCCATTCTACGCGGCCCCGCCGGAACCGGCCCGGCGGGGCCCCGGCCTCAGCCCCGGGAGGGGCTCTCGGCGGGTTCGGCGCCGGGCTTCCGGTAGCCCATGTCCTCGTAGAGCGGGGTCGCGAAGCCGAAGGCCCCGGCGTTGGCGAGGTTCGGCCGGGCCGCCACCAGTTGGGGGCGCTGGTACAGGGGGATGGAGCCCGCCGCCGCCCAGATGCGGGCGTCGGCCTTCTTCACCAGGGAGCGCATCTCGCCCTCGTCGAGCTCGGCGAGGGCCTGGTCGAAGAGCTGGTCGATGTGGTCGGTACCGACGCGGGTGTAGTTCTGTTCGACGTTGAGGGAGCCGTCCGCGGCGGGCACCGGCTTGGCGAAGATCGGCCGGGCGTCGGTGGCGGGGAAGGCGGACGCGGGCCAGGAGTACAGGGCCAGGTCGTACTGGCCGGACGCGATGTGGTCCTTGAAGTAGCTGTCGTCGGCGACCTTCGCGATCTCCGTACGGACGCCGATGCGCTCCAGCATCCGGGAGATGCGGTCGGCGACGCCGCGCAGCGCCTGCGAGCCGTCGCCGGACGGCAGGACGAAGCGGAGCGTGAGCGGCTTGCCGTCCTTGGCCAGGGGCCCGCCCGCCCCCTTGCCCGCCTTGGGGGCGGCGGTGCCCTTGGGGGCGTAGGCACCCGGGGCGCCGCCCCTGGCGTGCTTCTCCGTGTGCTTCTCGGCGTGCTTCTCGGCGTGCTTCTCGGCGTGCTTGCGCGCGTGCTTCTTGGCCGGGGCGCCCGGGTCCTTGCGCTGCTCCTTGTCGGCGTCGCGGCGCGTGGTGAGGGCGTCGGCCTGGCGGGCCAGGACGGCCTGCTGGAACGCGGCCGCGGGGGCGGGCGCGAGGACCGAGGTGCCCCGGTCGCCGGGCTTCTGGTCGTCCTCGCCGACGATGTACGTGCCGTCGTCGCCGTCCTCGTCGCGGGCGTCCGCCTCGCTCCCGGCCGCGTTCTCCTTCGTGTCCTTCTTGTCCTTGTCCCTCTTCAGCTTGTCCTTGAGGGGGCCGCCGGGCGTCCAGCCCGCGTCGGCGAGCAGTGCCCGCGCCTCGGCGGTGTCCTGGTCCCCGAGCGCCCCGCTGTTGTCCGCGTACGCGTCCTGACCGGCCAGGGCCAGATGGCTGCCGACCGGGAGCGCGGGCAGGCCGAGCGGCTTCAGAACCGTTTCCGCGAGCTCGGTGCGGTTCAGGGCGCGGGCGACCGCGCGGCGGACCCGGTCGTCGGCGAGGGGGCCCTCGGCGCCGTTGAGGGCGAGCTGGGTGTAGGCGGGTTCGAGGGACTTGCGGACCGTGTAGCCGCGCAGGCCCTCCTGCTCGTCGGCGTACCGCGCGACGGCCTTGTCCGTCCGCTCCCGCGCCTCCTGCTCGGCCGCGGCGGCCTCCTCGTCCGTGCCGTGGGCGCGGGCCCAGGAGCGCAGGGCGTCGGCGGGGGTGAGCCGGGCGCCGGGGCCGTGCGCGAGCGGGCCCCGGCCGCCCTTGTCGCGGGCGGCCAGGGCGATCCGGCCCGCCTCGTCGGCGTCCACGTCGGCCAGGTCGACCTTGCCCGCGGCCAGCGCGGCGGCGCGGCGCTCGCGCGGCACCTCGCGCAGGACCAGCGTGTCGAGCTTGGCGGGGTTGCCCCACCAGCGCGGGCTGCGCCGGAGCGTGACCTCGCCCGCGCCCCGGTCGACGTCCTTGAGGACGAAGGGGCCCGCGGTGAGCTTCAGCCTGGTGCGCGCGCCGTCGTTGAAGGAGTCGGGGGTCCCCATGACCTCCTTCGGGTACAGCGGCGAGAACAGCGAGCGCCAGTCCGCGTACGGCTGCGCGAAGGTGACGCGCACCTCCAGGTTGTTGGCGCCGCGCTCGATCTTCTCGATGCGGTCGTAGCCCGCGTTGCGGGCCGTCCAGTACGCGCTGTCCTTGCCGGACAGGGCCCGCCACTGGGCGGCGAAGTCGTCCGCGCCGATCTCCCGGCCGTCGCTCCACACCGCCTGCTGGTTCAGCTTGTAGAGCACGACCTGCTTGGGCTCGCTCTCGACGACCTTCGCGGTCTCCAGGAAGTCCGGGTTGCGCTGTACGCGGCCCTGCGCGTCGAGGCGGTACAGGGAGGGCAGGACGGCGCCCGCCACCCGGGACGTGGCGTCGTCCGCGTCCGACTGGAAGGTGTTGAAGGTCTCCGGCAGCGCGTCGACGGCCCACTTCACGGTGCCGCCGTCGGCCACCAGGTCCCGGGCGGCGGGCGCGACGTCCTGGGCCGCCGCCGGGGTGCTCGTCTCGTCGTCCGCGCCGCACCCCGCGAGGGCGGGCAGCGCGAGGACTCCCGCGGCGAGGAACACGGCCGATCGGACCGTGGCCTTCGGGCGGACCGGTCGCTGCGGCCTGGCGCGGTCGTGGGGCATGACGGGTACCTCCGGGGCTGGCCCGGCCGCGATCCGCCCTGGCGGGCGGGGGTGGGAGGGGGCCGGGGCTGATGACGTGGTGCCGTTCGTGGTCCGGGTGGGGGGCTCGCAACGCGGTTCCGCGGTGCCCTGGGGCGGTGGCCCGGGGGTGGTGCCCCCGGGGTGCCTTCGGGGCGGTGCCCTGGAGGCGGTGCCCTTGTGGGGCGGTGCCCTCGGCGGTGAGGCTCGGGCGCCGTTTCCATGGGTATGCGCGGATGGCGACGTTACGGGCGAAATATGGAGTTGATCACATGTATCACCCCCACTGAACGCGACGGCCCCCGGCGAAGCCCCCCGACACGACGGCCCTCCCCCCAGAACCCACCCGTGCGGCGCAACGCCCCTCTCCCCCGCCCCGGGAACGGCGGACGGCCGACGAGCAGCAGACTCCGAGCGGTCTCCCGGCTCGCGCCCCACGCGATGAGAGGGCAGGCGGGTGGAGCGGGGTTCCCGGCCCGTCCGGCGGTTGAGGGTGAGGCCGGAGGCCGGTGCGGGAACGGGCGGAGGGTCCGGGCCCGGCCCCGGCGGAAGGAGAGCCGGAGCGCGGCCCCACCGGGGCCGCCGGGGCGCGCTCCGGCGGACATGAGCCAGCCCGCCCCCTTCCCGGGCCCAATCACGACAGATCCCTTCCCAAGCCGGGATGTGAGGCGCGACACTCGCAGGCGCATGAGCGTTTACGACCGCACCCCTTGAAGTGAGGGCAAGTCATGGCTCTGCAAGACGACCTGACGGCCATTCAGCGCTGTGTCGACGACCTCGTCCGCACGGTGGGCCGGATCGAGCGGCAGGCCGAGGCGGACGCGGCGGGCGTCGACTTCCGCCGGGTCCGCATGGACACCGACCACCTGCGCGAGAGCGTCGCGCTGCTGCGCGCGGCCGTGGCCCCCGCGTCCCCGGCCGAGCGCCGGACCCAGACGCCCCCGCCCCCCGCGCGGCCCGCGATGGTCCCCGTACCGGACACCCCGTACGACAGCTCCCTGTGGACGGACTCCGACGACGAGGGCCTGGGCGCCCGCTACCGCCGCGCGCCCTAGCCCGGCCCCGGCCCGCCCGCCTCCGGCCCCCCGGACCCGTGCCCGTCGTAACCCACCCGTCGACGAAGGAGTGGAGCCTCGTTGGCAACTGGCACCGAACCCCATCTGAACAAGGGCACGGCCCCCGGCGGCGTACGGCACGGCACGCGCGCCGCGATCGCCGCTGCCCATCTGCGAACGGACCGCTGGTGGCTCCAGCCCGCCGCGACCGCCGCCGGACTGTTCGCCTTCGTCGTGTACTCGACGTGGCGGGCGTTCGCGAATTCCGACTACTACGAGGCGCCGTACGTCTCGCCGTTCTACTCGCCGTGCGTCGCGGACAATTGCAGGCCGATGAAGAACGGCCCGAACTGGGAGATCTTCGGCAGCTGGTGGGGCCTGTCCCCCGCGCTGCTCATCCTCATCTTCCCGCTGGGATTCCGGCTCACCTGCTACTACTACCGCAAGGCCTACTACCGCGGATTCTGGGCGTCCCCGCCCGCCTGCGCGGTCGCCGAGCCGCACGCCAAGTACACCGGCGAGACGCGTTTCCCGCTGATCCTCCAGAACATCCACCGGTACTTCTTCTACGCCGCCGTGCCGGTCGCGGGCATTCTCACGTACGACACCGTGCTCGCCTTCCGCGACGAGCACTACGAGTGGGGCCACATGGGCCTCGGCACGCTCGTGTTCCTGGTGAACATCGTGCTGATCTGGGCGTACACGCTCTCCTGTCACTCGTGCCGGCACATCGTCGGCGGAAAGCTCAAGCACTTCTCCAAGCACCCGGTGCGCTACCGGATGTGGCAGTGGGTGGGCTGGCTGAACGGCCGTCACATGCTGCTCGCCTGGGCGTCGTTGATCAGCGTCGCGCTCGCCGACTTCTATGTGTATCTGATCGCCTCCGGCGCGTTCGACGATCCGGCACTGTTCTGACGACGAAAAGACGAAAGACGAAATAGGGGCGTTCTGATGTCTCAAGTGGAGCGGCAGCAGTGGGATGTCGTCGTCGTGGGCGCCGGCGGAGCGGGCCTGCGGGCCGCGATCGAGGCCCGTGAACAGGGCGCGCGCACGGCGGTGATCTGCAAGTCGCTGTTCGGCAAGGCCCATACGGTGATGGCCGAGGGCGGCATCGCTGCGGCCATGGCGAATGTGAACTCCGGCGACAACTGGCAGGTGCACTTCCGTGACACCCTGCGCGGCGGAAAGTTCCTCAACCAGTGGCGGATGGCCGAACTGCACGCCCGCGAGGCCCCCGACCGGGTGTGGGAACTGGAGACCTGGGGCGCGCTCTTCGACCGCACCAAGGACGGCCGGATCTCACAGCGGAACTTCGGCGGCCACGAATACCCCCGGCTCGCCCACGTCGGCGACCGTACGGGCCTCGAACTGATCCGCACCCTCCAGCAGAAGATCGTGGCCCTCCAGCAGGAGGACGAGAAGGAGTTCGGCGACTACGAAGCCCGGCTGAAGGTCTTCCAGGAGTGCACGGTCACCCGCGTACTCAAAGAGGGCGACCGGGTCAGCGGCGCCTTCTGCTACGAGCGGGAGAGCGGGCGGTTCTTCGTCATCGAGGCGCCCAGCGTCGTGCTCGCCACCGGCGGCATCGGCAAGTCCTTCAAGGTCACCTCGAATTCGTGGGAGTACACGGGCGACGGGCACGCCCTCGCGCTGCTCGCGGGCGCCCCGCTGCTGAACATGGAATTCGTCCAGTTCCACCCGACGGGAATGGTGTGGCCGCCGTCGGTGAAAGGAATCCTCGTCACCGAGTCCGTGCGCGGCGACGGCGGCGTCCTGCGGAACTCCGACGGCAAGCGGTTCATGTTCGACTACATCCCGGACGTCTTCAAGGAGAAGTACGCGGAGTCGGAGGAGGAGGGCGACCGCTGGTACGAGGACCCGGACCACAACCGCCGTCCGCCCGAGCTGCTGCCCCGGGACGAGGTGGCGCGGGCCATCAACTCCGAGGTGAAGGCGGGGCGCGGCTCGCCGCACGGCGGGGTGTTCCTCGACGTGTCGACGCGGATGCCCGCCGAGGTGATCCGGCGCCGGCTCCCCTCGATGTACCACCAGTTCAAGGAGCTGGCGGACGTCGACATCACCGCGGAGGCGATGGAGGTCGGGCCGACCTGCCACTACGTGATGGGCGGCATCGCGGTCGAATCCGACACGGCGGCGGCGCGCGGCGTGCCGGGCCTGTTCGCGGCCGGTGAGGTCGCGGGCGGCATGCACGGCTCCAACCGGCTCGGCGGGAACTCCCTGTCCGACCTGCTCGTGTTCGGCCGCCGCGCCGGTCTGCACGCGGCGCGGTACGCGGACGAACTGGCCGTGCGCCCCGTGGTGGACGAGCCGCAGCTGGACACGGCGGCCGCGGAGGCACTGCGTCCGTTCAGCGCGGAGGGCCCCTCGGACGGGGCGCCCCCGGAGAACCCGTACACGCTCCACCAGGAACTCCAGCAGACCATGAACGACCTGGTCGGCATCATCCGTCGCGCGGGCGAGATGGAGCGGGCCCTGGAGAAGCTCGCCGAGCTGCGGGTGCGGGCGCGGCGGGCCGGGGTCGAGGGGCACCGGCAGTTCAACCCGGGCTGGCACCTGGCGCTCGACCTCAGGAACATGCTGCTCGTCAGCGAATGCGTGGCGCGCGCGGCCCTGGAGCGCACCGAGAGCCGCGGCGGGCACACCCGCGACGACCACCCCGGGATGAACCGCGAGTGGCGCCGCGTGAACCTGCTGTGCCGCCTCGTCGACCCGACCGGCGGCCTCGCGGCGACCGACCCGGTGCGCGGCCAGATCGACCTCGAACGCGTCACGACCGATCCCATCCGCCCCGACCTGCTCGCCCTCTTCGAGAAGGAGGAGCTGGTCAAGTACCTGGCCGAAGAGGAGCTCTACGAGTGAGCACAGCTGCATCGTCCACGGCGTACGACGCGCGCTTCAGGGTCTGGCGCGGCGACACCGGCGGAGGCGGCCTCGAGGACTTCACGGTCGAGGTCAACGACGGCGAGGTGGTCCTCGACATCATCCACCGCCTCCAGGCCACCCAGGCGCCGGACCTCGCGGTGCGCTGGAACTGCAAGGCGGGCAAGTGCGGTTCCTGCTCGGCGGAGATCAACGGCCGGCCGCGCCTGATGTGCATGACCCGGATGTCGGTGTTCTCGCGCGAGGAGACCATCACCGTCACACCGCTGCGGGCGTTTCCCGTGGTCCGCGACCTGGTGACCGACGTGGGCTTCAACTACGCCAAGGCGCGCGAGGTCCCCGCCTTCGTGCCGCCGCCCGGCGTGGGCCCCGGCGAGTACCGCATGATGCAGGAGGACGTGGACCGCTCCCAGGAGTTCCGCAAGTGCATCGAGTGCTTCCTGTGCCAGGACACCTGCCACGTGGTGCGTGACCACGAGGAGAACAAGACGGCGTTCGCGGGGCCGCGCTTCCTGATGCGGGTCGCGGAGCTGGACATGCACCCGCTGGACGCCGCGGCGGACACGGGCCTCGACCGCAAGGCGACCGCCCAGGACGAGCACGGGCTCGGCTACTGCAACATCACCAAGTGCTGTACGGAGGTGTGCCCCGAGGGCATCCGCATCACGGACAACGCGCTGATTCCCCTGAAGGAGCGGGCGGTGGACCGCAAGTACGATCCGCTGGTCTGGCTGGGGAACAAGATCCGGCGGCGGGGGGAGTAGGCGCCGCCGACCCGGGGGCCGGCGGCGATCGCGCGAGGACTGGCGGGGGTGTCGGCAGGACTGGTGACCGGCGGGCTGGCGACCGGGGTCGGCGACCGGCGGGGCTGGCGACCGGCGGGACTAGTGAGGGCGGGGCCGGTGAGGGCGGGACTGGCGGGGGCGGGACTGGCGGGGGCGGACGACGGTTTGTGGGGGTAATCCCCCAGGCAAGTCTCGTGATCTCCCCCATGGTTCCGGCGTGGGCGCGCGGCCAGCATGGAGGCATGGAGATTCGCACGGCGCGGAGCGCGCGCTCGATGAAGGTGCTGGTGGCCGCGGGCCTCGCGGCGGCGGTGACGCTGGGGGCCGCGGCCACCGCCCCGGCCTTCGCACGGGGGACGGAGAGCGCGGTGCGCGCACAGCCCGAGGACGGAGTGCGCCCCGTGCTGCCCGCCCCGACAGGACCCCACCCCGTCGGCACGGTGACGTCCCGCCTCGTCGACCACTCCCGGCACGACCCCTGGATCACCTCGCAGCCGTACCGGGAGCTGATGATCAGCGTCTGGTATCCGGCGCGGAAGACCGGCGGCGACCCCGCCCCCGCGCCGTACATGGCGCCGGGAGCGGCCGAGCGGTGGGACGCCGCCGCCCCGCATGGCATAGCGAAGGGCGCCGTCGACTGGCCGGGCATGCGCACCCACGCGCGCCCGTCGGCCCCGGTCGACGACCGCGGCGGCCGACGCCCGGTGCTGCTCTATTCCGCCGGGGCCAACGACCCGCGGACCTGGGGCACCTCCCTGGTCGAGGAGATGGCGAGCCGCGGCTATGTGGTCATCACCGTCGACCACACCTATGAGGCGCCGGGCGTGCAGTTCCCCGACGGTTCGGTCAAGGGCGACAAGCCCCTGCGGGACGCCTTGGCCAAGGTGACGGACGACCGGTCGCTGTCCCGGCTCCTGAAGAAGGTCCTGAACACCCGGGTCGCCGACGACAAGTTCGTCCTCGACCGGCTCGGCGCCCTGCCGCACGGCCTGTCCCGGGTGATCGACCGCGGCCGCGTCGGCATGTTCGGCCAGTCCGCGGGCGGAATCGCCGCCGCCGAGACGATGTACGAGGACAAGCGCGTCAAGGCCGCCGTCAACCTCGACGGCACCATGGAGCTCAACGGCGAGCCCAAGGGCACGCATCTCACCCCGGTGGCCCGGCACGGCGTCGACCGCCCCCTGCTCCTCATGGGCCGAGACGGCAGCGACCACACCACCGAGCCCTCATGGGGCGCCTTCTGGTCCCACACCCCGGGCTGGAAGCGGGACTTCACCCTCCGCGGCTCCCGGCACCAGACCTACACCGACCTCGCGGCCGTGCTGCCCCAGACCGGAGCCACCCGAGCCGTCATCGAGGAGAACATAGGCACCGTCGACCCGAAGCGGGCCGTCGCCGCCCAGCGCGCCTATGTGACGTCCTTCTTCGACCGCTGGCTGCGCGACCGGGACAACCACCTCCTGGACGGCCCGTCACCCCGGTTCCCGGAGGTGCGCTACGTCCCGTAGCACCGGGCGAGCTACGCCCCGTAGGAGCGGGGGCGGCCCTCGGCCGCCGTCCGCTCCGCGTGCTCCAGCCACGACAGATACCCCTGGGCGAAGGTGACGCGGGGCTCGTCCTGCCGCGTCACGGGCCGCACCCCCTCGTCGAAGGCCCGCACCTCCGGCTCCGATCAGTCCGATGACCGCCGCCCCGCTCAGCCCGATCACCTCCACCGTCCGAGAGGCCGTCGGTCCGGCCCCCGGTCGCGGGGCCTCAGGTACCGCCCTACGCTGCCAGATGTGACGTCGTTCCCGTCGTCCTGGCGGTCCGCGCTGCCTGCGCCCGCTGTGCCGTCCCCGCCGTCCGCGTGGGCGCGCACCGCCGCGCGGGCCACGGCAGCCGTGCTCCTCCTCTGGTGCGGGCTGCCGGTGGCCGTGCCCTCGGCGTCCGCGATGCCTGCCGGGGCCGCCGTCTCCGATGGCCGGGCGGCGCCCGCCGACGACCCCGTGCGCCTGGACCGCGACGGCCAGATCACCGACAGGGCGAGCGCGCTCGGGGACCGGCGGGCCGCCGTGGCCGACGCGCTCGACCAGCTCTACGACGACCGGAAGATCCAGCTCTTCGTGGCCTATGTCCGGGACTTCTCCGGACGGTCCGCGCGCGACTGGGCGGACACCACGGCCGAGCGCAACGGCCTGGGGACGGACGACATCCTGCTGGCCGTGGCCACCCACGACCGGCGGTACGCGTACTCGGCCGAACAGGGCTCGCGGTTCAGCGAGGCGCAGCTCAGGGACGTCGCCACGACCGCCATCGAGCCCGCCCTGCGACAGCACGACTGGGCGGGAGCGGCGATCGGCGCGGCCCAGGGGTACGCGGCCGTGCTCGCCGGGCAGCCCGTGCCCCAGCCCGCGATCACTCCCGGTGAGGCGGATCCGGGCAGCGGGCGCGGGGCTGACGACGGGGTGGCGGGTGACTTGGTGCTGCCCGTGGTCGCGGTCGGCGTGGCGGGCACCTTCGCCGCGGTCGCCCACCGGCGGCGCAGGCGGAGGTTCAGCACGCGGACGACGCCCGGCGGCCGGGGCGAGGCGCAGCGGGTCACGCCCCTGCCCGAGCTGGACGCGCACACCGGGCGGCTGCTCGTCGAGACCGATGACGCGGTGCGCACCAGCACCGAGGAACTGGGCTTCGCCACCGCGCAGTTCGGCGATGAGGCGGCACGGCCGTTCGCGGCGGCGGTGGCGTATGCGCGCGAGGAGCTGACGGCGGCATTCCGGCTGCGGCAGCGGCTCGACGACGCGTACCCGGAGGACGACGCGACGCGGCGGCTGATGCTCGACGAGATCGTGGCGCGCTGCACGGAGGCGGGGCGGCGGCTCGACGCGGAGGCGGCGGCGTTCGACGAGCTGCGTTCCCTGGAGCGCACCGCGCCCACCGCCCTGGAGCACGCCGAGACGGCGCTCCGGCAGGTCAACGCGCGGGCCATGGAGGCGGAGACGACGCTCAAGGAGCTGCGGGCGGCCTACGCGCCGACGGCGAGCGAGACGGTCGTCGGGAGCGTGGCGCAGGCCAAGGACCGGCTCGCGTTCGCCGCGAGCCAGCTGGACCAGGCCCGCGCGGCCGTCGGCAACGCCGACAACGGCACGGCCGCCGTGCATCTGCGCGCCGCGGAGGGAGCCGTCGACCAGGCGGGCACGTTCGTGGACGGCGTGACGCGGCTCGCCGGTGAACTCGCCGAGGCCGACCGGCGGTTGCCGGGCGCGCTGAGCGAGGCCGAGGCCGACCTCGCCGACGCGCACGGCCTCCTCGAGGGCACGGACGCGGGCACGCCGACCGCCGACCTGCGCGGCAGGATCGCCCGGGCCGAGTCCGTCGTGGCGGAGGTGGGGCGCGCGCTGTCGGCGGGGGCGTACGACCCGATCGACGCGCTGCGCCGCGTCGAGGAGGCCGACGCGGCACTCGACCAGGCGCTGGCCGGGGCGCGGCGGCGCGCGAGCGAGGACGACCGGGCCCGGGCGCTCCTCGACCAGGCCCTGCTCACCGCCCGCAGCGCCGTCGCCGCCGCCCGGGACCAGGTGACGACGCACCGGGGCGCGGTCGGCCCCGAGGCCCGGACCCGGCTCGCGGAGGCGGAGCGCCACCTGGAGCGGGCCGAGGCCCCCGGCGGCACCGCCCCCGCCGCCGCCCTGGCCGATGCGCAGCGGGCCGACTCCCTGGCGCGGCAGGCCCAGGCGCTCGCCGAGCGGGACGTCCGCGCCTACGGCAATCCGTACGGCGGGGGCTTCGGCGCGGGCGGCCGGGGCGGCGGCATGGGCGGTGCCGTCCTCGGCGGGATCGTCCTCGGGGAGGTCCTCGGCGGGCTGGGGCGCGGGACCGGAAGGGGCCGGGGCGGAGGCTTCGGGGGCGGTGGGCCCGGGACGTTCGGCGGGGGTGGGACGCGGGGGCGGATGGGGGGCGGTGGCCGGTTCTGAACGCGGCCCGGCGCTCACCCGCACCCCCGTGCCAGGACCCCGAGCCAGGGCCCCGGGCCAGGACCCCGGGCCTGGACGCCGAACCAGGACCCCGGGCCAAGGCTTCGTCACCACATCCAGTGCCAACCGCCTGGTGCCAACGCCTCGGACAAGGAGAGCGACGACATGACCAAGCAGACGATCCTCGGGCGTGTGACCCAGCTGGCGAAGGCCAATGTGCATGCCCTCCTCGATCAGGCCGAGGACCCGCAGAAGATGCTGGACCAGCTGATCCGCGAGTACACGGACAACATCAAGGAGGCCGAGCAGGCCGTCGCGGCCACCATCGGTGACCTGCGGCTCATGGAGCAGGACCACGAGGAGGACCAGAAGGCGGCCGTCGAGTGGGGCGCGAAGGCGCTGGCCGCGAGCCGGAAGGCGGACGCGCTGCGGATGGCGGACGGGGCCGTCGAGGCCGACCGGTTCGACGGCCTGGCGAAGGTCGCCCTGGGGCGGCAGCTGCGCGCGGAGAAGGAGGCCAAGGAGGCCGAGCCGACGATCGCCGCGCAGAGCGACGTGGTCGCGCGGCTCAAGGACGGCCTCGACTCGATGAAGATCAAGCTGACGGAGTTGCAGTCGAAGCGGAACGAGCTGGTGGCCCGGGCCAAGGCCGCGCAGGCGCGGAACCGGATGGCCGACGCCGCAGGGAGCCTGGACGTGCTCGACCCGACGAGCGAGCTGAGCCGGTTCGAGGAGAAGGTGCGCAGGGAGGAGGCGCGGGCGCTCGGCCGGGAGGAGCTGGCCGCGTCGTCGCTCGACGCGCAGTTCGAGCAGTTGGAGAGCCTGAGCGACGAGGCGGAGGTCGAGGCCCGGCTCGCCGCGCTCAAGGCCACCACCTAAGCGCTCCGCTGGATCCGCCGTGCCATGCCGTCGTTCGCCTGCGGGTTCGTCGAGGCTGGTCGCGCAGTTCCCCGCGCCCCTTCGGGGCGCTTCCACCATGCGGCCACCCGGAGCCCGCGCAAGGCCCCGTCAGAACAGGCTCATCAACGCCTCCGCCGCATCCATCGGCGGCGTGTTCCCGTCCGGCAGCGCCAGTTCGAACCAGACCGTCTTGCCGCGCGGGGTGCGCCGCGAGCCCCAGGCCGCGCTCAGCAGGCCGACGAGCTGGAGGCCGCGCCCGCCCTCGTCGGTGTCGCGGGCGCGGCGGCGGCGCGGCTGGACCAGGCCCGCGTCCCACACCTCGCACACCAGGGTGCGGTCGAGGAGCAGCCGGAGCCGGATCTCGCCCTCGCCGTACCGCAGGGCGTTGGTGACGAGTTCGCTGACGAGGAGCTCGGCGGTGTCGACGAGCGCGTCGAGGCCCCACTCCCGCAGGCGCGCGCACGCCAGCTCGCGGGCGTGGCCCACCGAGCGCGGCTCGCGCGGCAGCGTCCAGTCGCCGACGTGCTCGGCGGGCAGTCCCTGGACGCGCGCCATGAGCAGCGCGATGTCGTCTTCGCCGTGGTGGGTGTCCAGGGTGCTGAGGACGTGGTCGCAGATGTCCTCCAGGGCCTGCTCGGGGTCGGTGAGGGTGCTGACGAACGCGTTCAGGCCCTCGTCGAGCGGGTGGTCGCGGGACTCGACGAGGCCGTCCGTGTAGAGGGCGAGCAGGGCGCCCTCGGGCAGGTCGACCTCGACCTCCTCGAAGGGTTCGCCGCCGACGCCGAGCGGCATGCCGGGCGGTACGTCGAGCATGAGCGCGCTCTCGCCGGGTTCGACGAGGACGGGCGGCAGATGGCCCGCGTTGGCGATGGTGACGCGCCGGGTGACGGCGTCGTACACGGCGTACACGCAGGTGGCGAGGTACACCTCGGCGAGGTCGTCGGTGTCGCGGGCGCCCCGGGCCGTGGTGCGCCTCGGGCCCGAGGGGTTGCCCAGGCCACGGGCGATCTCGTCGAGCGCGGCGAGCACCTCGGCGGGCTCCAGGTCCAGCAGGGCCAGGGTCCGCACGGCGGAGCGCAGTTCGCCCATGGTGACGGCGGCGCGCAGGCCGCGGCCCATGACGTCGCCGACGACGAGGGCGGTGCGGTGGCCGGGCAGTTCGATGACGTCGAACCAGTCGCCGCCGACCTCGGTGGCCGCGTTGCCCGGCAGATAGCGGCAGGCGATGTCGAGCCCGGCCGCCTCCGGGTCGCCGGGCGGCAGCAGGGAGCGCTGGAGGATCAGGGCGCGCTCGTGTTCGCGGCGGTAGAGGCGGGCGTTGTCGATGCAGACGGCGGCGCGCGCGGCGAGCTCACCGGCGAGCGCGCGGTCGCGTTCACCGAAGGGCTCGCTGCCCTTCGTACGGGAGAACTGGGCGAGGCCCACGACGGTGTCGTGGGCGACCATCGGGACGGCCAGCGTGGACTGGATGAGGCCGCCGGTCAGCCGGGTCGGACCGCAGTCGTCACCGGCGGCGATGAGGCGCGCCCGGGCGGTGCGCAGCGCGTCGGCGCAGGAGGAGGTGAACGGGAAGCGGTGCACGGAGCCGACGTCGATGGGGCCCGTGCCCTCGGGGAAGGGCGCGTCGGCCACGGCACTGGCGAAGGCGACGCGGCGCAGTTCGGCACTGCCGTCGGCGAGCCCCGGCGGCGTCTCGTCGCCGTCGAGGAGGCCTTGGTAGAGGTCGACGGAGGCCAGGTCGCAGAAGCCGGGGACGGCGACGTCGAGGAGTTCGCGGGCGGTGGTCTCCAGGTCGAGGGAGTTGCCGATGCGGGCGCCCGCCTCGTTCAGGAGGGCGAGGTTGCGGCGGGCGTGGGCGGCCTCGCGGGCGGCGACGTGGCGGCTGGTGACGTCGTTGCCGAGGCCCGCGATGCCGATGGGGCGGCCCGAACCGCTGTGCACGCGGTAGAGGTTGACCGACCAGTGGCGGCGCTCGCTGCTGCCGGGGGCGGGCCCGACGATCTGCATGTCGTTGACGGCCTCGCCGGTCTCCAGGACGCGGCGCAGGGCGGCCTGCATGCGGTCGGCCTCGTTGCGCGGCAGGTAGTCGTGGACGGTGCGGCCGCGGTGGTCCTCGGCGGTGCCGCCGAAGACGGCCGCGAAGCGGCGGTTGGCGCGCTGCACCTTGAGGTCCGTGCCGAACAGGACGAACCCGAAGGGAGATTGGCCGAAGAGGGCCTGGGAGGCGGCGAGGTCGGACTCGATCTGCTGGAGCGCCCGGACGTCGACGACGAGACACACGGCGGACCGCTCGCCGTCCGCGGTCCTGGCGGGCATGACATAGACCTCGGCGACACCCTCGCGCACAGGGGCGGCGGACGCGGCCGATGCGGCGGACGCGGCGGACGCGGCGGACGCGGCGGACGCGGCGGACGCGGCCGGGGACGCCGTCGCAGGCCCGGCCGACTCCGGAAGGCGGAAGGGGACCGCTCCCGTCCACTCCCGGCCGTCGAGGATCTCGGCCATCTTCCGGTGACCGCGCGGCCGCAGCTCGCGCGGGACGAACGCCTCGATCGGGTCCTTGCCGACGGCGTCCCGCGCGGGCACGCCGAACAGCCGCTCGGCCCGCCCGCTCCACTGGTCGACCAGGCCGTCCGGGCCGATCGAGAACGACGCCACCTTGATGTAGTCGTAGAGGGAGCCCGGAGGGCTGTTCTGCCAGATGATGTCGCCCTGCGTGGGGGGCTGGTCCTCGACGCGCGGCCGCGCGCGGCCCGCGGAGTGGTGACGCGCGTCGACGGCGTCCGAGGCCCCGGCTACGCCATGCGCCGCACCGGTATCTACCGTCCCGGACGCGCCGCGCCCTACGCCACGGCCCTCGTCGGGCCGCGCGCCGCCGCCCGTGCCCTGCCCCGGCAGGTCGCCGCCCGTGCCCTTCGCGGGTCCCTCTCCCGTGGCGCCCGGGGCCCGGTCCGCTCCGCCGTCAGCGCGCTCGGGCCCGGCCGCGCCCGCGGGGCCGCGGCCGTGACCGGCTGTCGCGCCGACAGGGCCGTGGTCAGCGCCGCCACCTGCGGTGGTACGCGCACCGTCGCCCGCGCTCGACGCCGCGGTCCCGACCGGGCCCCCGGCCGCCGACGAGGCTGCCCGCCCCGCCCGCGCCGTCGGCCGCGTCGAACCCGTCGCCTTCGCTGGTATCTCGCTCACGCGAACCGTCCCCTCCAGCTCACCGCATCCGGCACCGGTCACCGGATGTGGCTGCCCGCAGTATCCAGCACTACGGGGCCGTGCCACACGCCGTTCACGATCACGGCACGCACTTGCCGCCTTTTTGGCCCGTGACCGCCTTGCGTCCGGCCCGTGCATTTGTACGTACCGACGCTCCCTGTCTTCTAACCGGGCAGCGCCAGCTCGAACCACACCGTCTTCCCCGCCGTTCCCGTGCGTCCCGGGCGGGTGCCCCAGCGGCTCGACGACCTGGCGACCAGCTGGATTCCCCGGCCGCCCTCGTCGTCGGGCGCGGCGACGCGCTCGCGCGGCGGGTCGGGCACGGGGTCGGACACCTCGACGAGGAGCATGCCCAGCGGGCCCTCGGGACGGACGAGCCGGACGACGATGGGCCCCGACGCGTACCGCAGGGAATTGGTCACCAGTTCGCTGACGAGCAGGACGGCGACGTCGCCCAGAGGGGCGAGGTCCCAGTCGCCCAGCTGCTTGCGGACGACGGCGCGGGCCGTACGGACGGCGCCCGGGTCCGCGGGAAAGTCCCACTCGGCGCAGTCGCCTTCGGTGTCGAGCACGCCGATCACTTCCCAGCCGAGCGGCGGATCTATGTCCGGTTTCATGGGGTTAATGGGCACATACCCGATATCCCGGTGGGATTACCGTGTTCAAGGTGGCACTGTGGCACGAACGGCGTACGAGAAGCAGAACCTCACCTTGACGAACCTCGCGCGCCCCCTGTCGCCCCGCGCCGCACAGAGGCGCGCCGGACCCCCTCCCGCCACGCCGGGGCCGCGCCGGGGCCGCGCCCGAGGAGGGCCGGGGCCACGCCCGAGGAGGGCCGGGGCCACGCCCGAGGAGGGGTCCACACAGAACACAGGGAGGGGAGCCTCGGTGGAGCTACCGTTCGTCCCGGCCCGCGAGGCCGAGCGCCCGGACGGCCGGCACGTCCCCCGCCAGCCACTCCACCGTCCACAGCTCGTCGGGCTCCAGCCAGCGCAGCGCGTCGTGGTCCTGGAGCGGCCGCGGTTCCCCCGCGAGCAGCCGGGCCCGCCACACCCGCATCACATAGCCGCGCCCGAGGGGAAACTCCCCCGGGACGCGGTCGACGACCTCCGCCTCGACGCCCAGCTCCTCCTTGAGCTCGCGCACCAGCGCGTCCTCGTCGCGCTCGCCGGGCTCCACCTTGCCGCCCGGCAGCTCCCAGCGCCCGGCCAGTTCCTCGGGCGCGCTGCGGCGCGCGGCCAGAAGGCGGCGCTCGCCGTCGTACAGCGCGGCGCCGACCACCACGATCCGCTCAGTCATGCGCCGGAGCCTACGCCCGCGGCGTCACCGCCCGCCGTTCTGGTTCAGCCGCTCGATCCAGTACAGCTGCTTGTGCCCGCGGTCGTCCAGGCTGTCGGCGATCTTCTGGGCCTCGGCCTTGGTCGCGTACCTTCCGACGCGGTAGCGGTTGCCGTTGTCGTCTTGCCGTATCACGAGCCAGGGAAGTATGACCGTCCCGTCGTTCATGCCGTCCCTCCGCTCCCCACCCCCGGCGCACCCCACGCCTCGATCAGTAAGGAAACCGCATTCCGCATATGCCCGAGCTTACGCCCGACCTTTACGCAGCGGATACGACTTTGCACAAAGAGATACGCAATCGGCCAGCGCGCAGGGGGCGCACCCTCGTGGATGCGCCCCCTGCGTCGGCCACAACCGGCCGCGACGAGCCCTAACTCTCCTCCCTTTACGCCCCGTTGACCCAGGCGCCCCGTCACCGTGCGCCCCGCCCACCGGGGCGCTCGACGTTCGCGGAAGGACGGGCCAGGCGGGACCCGGCCAAGGCGTGCACATGACCAACAGGTAATGGGCCAGGGCGGGTCGGGCCGCGAGAAAGGCCAGATTCCGGCGTCGGCGGACGGCTGCCGGAGGGCCGGGAGCGCGCCGGACGGACCGTCAGCGGACGGGCAGGTGGTACGCGACGCGGTACCGGTCGGCGGGCACCACGATGTCGGCGGTCTCCACGGGGCGGCCCGAGGCGTAGTACGTGCGCTGGACGACGAGGACGACGTGGCCGGGCACCCCGCCGAGCGCGAGCAGCTCCTCGGCGAGGCCGGGGCGGGCGCCGACCTCCTCGGCCACGTTGTCGACGACGACGTCGATGGCGGCCATGCGGTCGACGACGCCGCAGCCGCCGAGGGGGCCCTCCTCCGGGAGCATCACGGGGGTGCGGCCGGTGACGGCGAGCGGTTCCCAGGAGGTGGAGAGCATCATCGCCTCGCCCGCGTCCCGGAAGACGTACTTGGTGCACATGACGCGGTCGCCCACGCGGATGCCGAGCCGCTCGGCGACGGCGCCGGTCGCCTCGGCCTGTTCGCTCCGGGACTCCCAGGTGCCGCGGGTGCCGTCGGCGGCCTGCTCCTGACGGAAGGGCGAGGAGGCGCCGGGGCCGCGGAACCCCGTGCGCGCGATGCGGCGCGGGACGGGGCGCTCGCGCACATAGGTGCCGGAGCCGGAGCGCCCCTCGACCAGGCCCTCGGCCATGAGGACCTTGCGGGCCTCCAGGGCGACCGTGTCCGAGACGCCGTACTCCTCGCGGATCCTGGCCTGCGAGGGGAGCCGGGTGTGCGGAGGCAGCGAACCGTCGGCGATCTTCTTACGGAGATCGCCCGCGACGCGCAGATAGGCCGGCTGCTCACCGAAAGTCACTGGCCACTCCCATCAGGTTGACAGACAGCAACAGCGTGGCAACCGTGGGTTGTTGGCCGCAACCCTAGGCCAAGGAATCACCCGAAGTGATGATTTCCCGGTCCGCAGGGCTTTACGCAGCGCCTTTCCGGCGCTATATCCCTCAACTATCCGTGATTCCCGGCCAGTTGACGCTCATGCGTCCGGCCGGTGACACCGGCGGAGCGGGGCGACCGACCCGCGATCCCGTCCAGGAAGCGCCCCAGCGCGGCCCGCGCGACCTGACTCGCCCACCCGCCCCAGTTGACGTCGAAGCAGTGGTCGGCCCAGGGCAGTTCGACGTAGGTCGCGGGGGCCCCGGCGACGGCGAGGCGTCGGGCCAGGTCACGCGCCTGCGCCACCGGCACGGCCCGGTCCGCGCCGCCGTGCAGGAGCAGCGTGGGCGGCACCCGGTGGTGGACGAGCCGCGCGGGCGAGCCGAGCCGGTAGCGCTCGGGCGCACCGGCCGCCGATCCGCCCATGAGACGCGGCATCAGCGGATCGGCGCGCAGCACGGTCCGTTCGATGAGGCGCCGCATGTCCGTGGGCCCGTACAGCGAGACCACTCCGGCCACGGGACGGTCACGCATCGCGCACGCCGACCGCGTGCGGTGCTCACTCTTCGTACCCGCCGCACGCCATGCGCCCGGCGTGTGCGAGGAGGGCGCCTGCGCGTAGGCGGCGGCGAGCGCCAGGTTGCCACCGGCGGAACTGCCCGCGAGGACCAGGCGCTCGGGGTCCACGCCGTAGGTGCGCGCGTGCCGCCGCACCCAGCGCACCGCGCACCGTACGTCACGGATCTGGTCGAGCTGGGTGACGCGCGGCGCGAGGCGGTAGTCGATGTCGAAGACCGACCAGCCGCGCGCGTTGAGCCAGCGGTTCCAGCGGGGCGACTGGCTGCGGTGGCCCTTGTTCCAGCCGCCGCCGTGCACCCAGACCACGGCGGGCCGCCGCAGCGCGGGCCGCTCGGGCAGCGTCCACAGGTCGAGCCGGACGCGCTCGCCGCCGGGGCGCGCGTAGGTGATGCCGCGCCCCCGGGCGGGCGTCTTGGCGTAGTTGACGCCGCCGCTCACGTACGTGCCGAGGTCCAGGGTCGCGCCGTGGCGCTCGGCGGTGCGGTGCGCCGCCGCGTACGGCATCGCCCCGTACACCAGGGCGGCGAACGCGGTGAGGGCGGCGGCGCCGGCCCACCACGGGCACCGCCGCGCCGCGCACACGGCGGCCGCGAGCCCGAGCAGCGCGGGCAGGACGAGGACGAGGCTCCAGGAGGTGACCGCGACGGCGACGGCCACGAGGGCGGGGACGCGGGGCAGTGGTGCGGCGACGAGCACGGCGAGCGCGGCGTTGAGCAGGCAGAGGACGGCCAGGAGCCCGCGGATGACCACCCCACAGAACTATCACAGAAGCAGACAAAAGGCCCTTAGGTTCACCTTCCAGGCCACCCCGCGCCCCGCATGCCCCGCATGCCCCGCGCGCCCCGCGCACCCCACCGACCGCCGCCCCAGCGGCCACCGCCCCACCGACCGCCAACGCGTCGCCCCGCCGGCCCACCGGCCCCAACACCCCGTCCCCCGCGCACGGCCTCGCCCCCGCGGGCGGCGCCCGGGAAGGACCCGGGAACCGCACCACGGGGGCGAGGTCACTGACTCATGTCACCGCTGTGCCGGGGAGGGGCTCAGAACTGCAGACCCCAGCTGTCCAGGGTGCCCTCGTCCTGGTCCGCGTTGTCGGTCACCCGGAGCTTCCAGGTGCCGTTGGCGGTCTCGGAGGAGGCGTCGACGGTGTACGCGGTGTTGATGTCGTCCGAACTGCCGCCCACGCCGAAGTCCTTGAGGACGTACGCCGTGGTGTCGGGGGCGACGAGCTCGACCTTCAGGTCACCGATGTACGTGTGCTTGATGGCGACCGGCACGCTCAGCGTCGACGGGGCGTTGCCCGCGACGCCGGAGACCGTGATCGGGGACTCCACGGAGGAGTTGTCGGTGATGGAGAAGTCCGCGCCGTTCTCGAACTTCGGTCCCGGCGGGTTGGTGCCGCCCCCGCCCACGTACAGCAGGCGGTTGGGCGAGCCGGTGCCGGGGCTGCCGACGACGTTCGGGGTGGCCGCGCTGACCAGGGCCTGGGAGACCTGGGCCGGGGTGGCCGTGGGGTTCTCGGCGACGTACAGGGCGGCGGCGCCCGCGACGTGCGGCGAGGCCATCGACGTGCCGGAGATGGTGTTGGTCGCCGTGTCGCTGGTGTTCCACGTCGACGTGATGTTCGAGCCGGGCGCGAACAGGTCCAGGACGGTGCCGAAGTTGGAGTAGCTGGCCTTGGCGTCGGTGTTGGTGGTGGCGCCGACGGTGATGGCCTCGGTGACGCGGGCGGGCGAGCGGGTGTTGGCGTTGGTGGTCTCGTTGCCCGCAGCGACGGCGTAGGTGATGCCCGCCGCGATGGAGTTGCGCACGGCCGTGTCGAGCGCGCTGTCGGCCGGGCCGCCGAGGCTCATGTTGGCGACGGCGGGCTTGGTGGCGTTGCGCGTCACCCAGTCGATGCCCGCGACGACCTGGGCGGTGGTGCCGGAGCCCTGGTTGTTGAGCACGCGGACGCCGACGATCTTCGCCTTCTTGGCGACGCCGTGCGCGATGCCGCCGACGGTGCCGGCCACGTGCGTGCCGTGACCGTGGCCGTCCTGCGCGACGTTGTCGTTGTCGATGGCGTCGTAGCCGTCGAAGGCGCGGCCGCCGAAGTCCTGGTGGCTCTTCCGGACGCCGGTGTCGATGATGTAGACGGTGGCGCCCTCACCGGCCTTGTCCGGATAGGTGTACTTCTGGTCGAGGGGGAGGTTGCGCTGGTCGATGCGGTCCAAGCCCCACGACGGCGGGTTGGGCTGGGTCCCGGCGACCTTGTAGGTGCGGTTCTGCACGACGGAGGTGACGGCCGGGTCGGCGGCGAGCCTCTTCGCCTCGGCCTCCGAGGCGTGGACCTCGTAGCCGTTGAGCACCTTCTTGTACGTCCGCTCGATCTCCGCGCCGTGCTTGGTCGCCAGGGCACGGCCCTTGGCCGAATCCGCCTTCGCGGCGTCCTCGTCGAGCGTGACGATGTAGCTGTTCGCGACGGAGCCGGGGGCGCCCGCGTACTGGATCCCGCCTTCCGGGGCGCTCGGCTGCGCGGCCGCCGGAAGGGCGGACACGACACCGAGGGCGACCGCCGTGGCGGCGGCCAGGGCGAGCGGGCCTGCACCTGTCAGTCTTCGTCGACTGTGACGCGTCACTGCCATCTGAGGGGTCCTCCTCGATCGGTGGTGCGCCTGTGGGGGATGCGACAGGGGCATGACAATGCAGTGGCGGCATGTCTACGCCGAGTTGATCAGTGGTCAACTCTCTGTCGCCGTCGAAAGGTTGTCGGATCCCCAAGAGACGCACAAGGGTGGGGTTCGGACGTAACACGATTGCCATGTGCGGGTCATGGCCGGAAAGTGACGCCGGGCGGGCCCGCGAAGGCCCGCCCGCCCCTCGGCGCGCACCCCGCGGCCGACTACGCGATCGACGTGTCGCCGTGCAGCTCCAGGAACTTGCGCAGCAGCTCAGCCGCGCGCAGGACCTCGTCGCGGTCGAGGCCGTCGAGGAGCCGGTCGTAGTTCTCCAGGTGCTCGGCCATGAGCGTCTCCGTGAGTTCCTTGCCGTGCTCGGTGAGCTGGATCCTGACGGTCCGCCGGTCGGCGGCGTCCCGGACGCGCCGGACCAGACCCTTGGCCTCCATGCGGTCGATGCGGTTGGTGATCGCGCCCGAGGTCACCATGGCGGCCTTGAGGAAGGCCCCCGCGGTCAGGGCGTACGGCGGCCCGGAGCGGCGCAGCGTGGTGAGGACGTCGAACTCGCCGATCTCCACCCCATGCCGGGCGTGGAACGCCTTCGCCTCCCGGTCGAGCACCCGGTGCATGCGCTGCACCCTCGCGATCAGCTGCACCGGCCACAGGGCGTCGGTCAGCTCGGGCCGCTCCTTCTCCCACTGCCCGACGATGGCGTCCACGGCGTCGCTCATGCGGACCCACTCTCCTTCGCTTCTGTTCTCTCAACGGACGACTTCTCAATGTTAAGACACTTGACGCTGAACGAACCCGCGTGCTTTTATCTCAACGTTGAAACTCTCAGTGCTCAGAATACGAGCACAAAGAGAACGAACGCGAAGAGAACGAAGGTGTACCCGATGACCGCCGCCGCCCAGCCCGCTCTCGCCCTCGGCCCCGACGCCCAGGACCTCCTCTTCCGCGAGGCCCGCACCGCCAACACCTTCACCTCCGAGCCCGTCACCGACGAGCAGGTCCAGGCCGTCTACGACCTGATCAAGTACGGCCCGACGGCCTTCAACCAGTCGCCGCTGCGCGTGGTGCTCGTCCGCACCCCGCAGGGGCGCGAGCGGCTCCTCAAGCACATGGACGAGGGCAACCGCGCCAAGACCGCCACCGCCCCGCTGGTCGCGGTCCTCGCCACGGACCACGAGTTCCACGAGGAGATGCCGCGCCTGGTGCCGCACGCGCCCGACGCCGGCCGCACGTACTTCTCCGAGCGCGCGGTGCGCGAGCGGTCCGCCCTGCTCAACGGGGCCCTCCAGGCCGCGTACTTCATCGTCGGCGTACGCGCCGCGGGCCTCGCCGCCGGGCCGATGACCGGGTACGACGCGGCGGGCCTGCGCTCGGAGTTCCTGGACGACGACCACGAGCCGCTGATGGTCGTCAACATCGGCAGGCCCGGCCCGGACGCCTGGTTCCCGCGCTCGCCCCGCCTGCCGTACGACGACGTGGTCACGACGGTCTGACCTGGCCGCGCCACGAGGGCCCCGACCCGAGGTCGGTGTGACGGTCCCGCCTGGCTTCGAGGCCAGGGCCCGACCCCGAGGTCGACGCAACGGCCCGACCCGACGTCGAGGCAGGGGCCCGACCCGGCTGCGTCGCAACGGCCCGCCCCGACGGCCCGCCCCGGCCTCCGTCACCACGGCCCTGCCCGGCCCCGTCACCACGGCCCGACCCGGCCTCGTCACCCCGTCCAACCCGACGGTCCCGCACCACGTCGTCACCACGGTCCGCCACCCGGCCGCCGCACACCATTCGCTTCAGGGGGTTCCCATGTCCACCGTCACCGCCCTCGGCAAGGCCGTCCCGCGCCCCGCCGCCGAGGCCACCGCACCGGCCCGCTCCGGCCAGGTCCCCATCGGCTGGCTGGCGCTGCTCGCCACGCCCGTCGCCGCCGGGGCCAACGCGCCGGTGCTGATCCTGCCGGACATGGCCCGCTCCCTCGGCGTCGCCACGGCCACGGCGACCTGGCTGGTCACCGCCTTCGCCTGGGCCATGGCGGCGGGCACCCCGCTGCTCGCCGGGCTCCTGCGCCGCCGCGGCCTCGCCACGGTGCTGCGGCTGAGCACGGCCCTCGTCCTCGGCGGCACCGCGCTCGTCGCCGCCGCGCCCTGGCTGCCCGTGGCCCTGGCGGGCCGCGCCGCGCAGTCCCTCGGCGGCGCGGGCCTGGTCGCCATCGCGATGAACCTCGCGGGCAACGCCCGCCGCATGGGCGTGATCAGCTCCGGCTTCGGCATCCTCGGCGCGGCGGGCCCGCTGCTCGGCGCGACGCTCACCGACGCCGTGTCGTGGCGGCTCGCGCTCGCGGTCTCGGCGGTCGCGGTCGTGGCCGTACCGGTGGTCGCCCGCTACGCCGGGCGGACGCCGCCCGCCCAGGGCCGCTTCGACGCCCGCGGCGCCACGCTCCTCATCGCGCTCGCCACGACCCTGATCCTGCTGCCGACCGCCCCGCTGCCCGCGCTCGCGGGCGCCCTGGTCGCCGCGGTGCTCCTGGCCGCGCACGTCCGCCGCCGCCCCGAGGGCTTCGTCCCGGCCCGCCTCCTGCGCTCCCCGCTCTTCGTGACCTCCGCGGTACTCGGCGCGGCCCTGTCCACCTCGTACTTCACGCTCCTGTTCACCGTGCCGCGGCTGCTCCAGGACCGCGCGGGCTGGACCACCGGCACGATCGGCACCGGCCAGCTGTTCACCCTGCTCATCGCGTCGGCCGCGTCCTGGCTGCTCGCCGCGGGCTCGGCCCGCATGGGGCGCGCGGCGGTGCGCACGGTCCTGGTCGCCGTGGGCGTGACGGCGGCCGTCACCGCGGCCTTCGCGACCTCGGGCGTCCTGCTCCTGCTGGCCGCGGGCGCGGCCGCCTTCGCCGCGACGGGCGCCAACGCGACACTGTCCGTGCAGGCGGCCTCGGCCACCACGGACGCCCAGCGCCCCACCGCGATCGGCCTGTTCGCCCTCAGCTACCAGCTCGGCGGCGCCTTCGGCCCCGGCCTCGCCACCCTGCTCGTCCTCGGCTAGCCCCCGCAGGCACCGCGGCCCCCGCCTCCACCCGGGCGGGGGCCGCACCCCTGTTCACCGCGCGGGCCGCCGTCGGCCCCACCCCGTCGCGGCCTCGAAGGCGGCCCCCACCTCCAGGACGGCCCGCTCGGCCCGGGGCGGCCCCACGATCTGCACCCCGACCGGAAGCCCGGCCTCCGTGAACCCGGCGGGCACGGCGAGGGCGGGCCCGCCGAGCAGCGACACATACGACGCCGACCGCATCCAGTCGATGTACGTCTCCTGCGCCTGCCCGTCCACGACCCGCGGGTACTCCCACTCCACCGGGAACGGCGCGACCTGGCTCACCGGCGCGAGCAGCACGTCGTACCGCTCGAAGAACCCGGCGGCCGCGCGCACGATGCGGGTGTGCCCGGCCGTGGCCGCCGCGAGGTCGGCGCCGGTCAGCTTGCGGCCCTCCTCGATGTTCCACACCACGCTCTCCTTGAGCAGCGCGCGGTGCTCGTCGAGGAGCGGACCCGGCCCCAGCAGGAAGGCCTGCGCACGCAGCGTACGGAAGACGGCGTCGGCCCCGTCCAGATCCGGGCAGTCCTCCTCGACCCGCCAGCCGAGCGCCTCGAACACCGCGCCCTGCCGTTCCAGTACGTCCCGTACGTCGGGGTCGACCGGCACCCGTCCGCCCAGGTCCGGCGCCCACGCGACCCGCAGCCCCCGGGTGTCGCGTTCCAGCGGCGCCCGGAACGAGGCGGCGGGCGGGATGTCGAGCGACAGCGGACAGCGCGGATCCGGCCCGGCGATGACCGACAGCAGCAGCGCCACGTCGGCGACCGTGCGCCCCATGGGCCCCGGCACGGTCAGGCTGTCCCACGCGTTCGCCGCCGGGTACGACGGCACCCGGCCCGGCGTCGGCCGCAGCCCCACGACGTTGCAGAAGGAGGCCGGATTGCGCAGCGAGCCGCCCATGTCGCTGCCGTCCGCGAGCGGCTGGAGCCCCGCCGCGAGCGCGGCCGCCGCTCCCCCGCTGCTGCCGCCCGCGGAGCGCCCGAGGTCGTAGGGGTTGCGCGTCGCACCGAACACGGCGTTGAAGGTGTGCGACCCGGCCCCGAACTCCGGCACGTTGGTCTTGCCGAAGCCCACGGCCCCCGCCGCCCGCATCCGCGCCACGATCAGCTCGTCCTCGTCCGGCACCCACTCGGCGAACACCCTCGACCCCAGCGTGGTCCGCATCCCCCGCGTCTGATGCGTGTCCTTGAACGCCACCGGCAGCCCGTGCAACGGCCCCACGTCCCCGCCCCCGGCCAGCCGCTCGTCCGCCAGCCCGGCCGCCGCGAGCGCCCCCTCACCATCCACCGAGACGACGGCGTTCACCCCGGGATTCACCCGCTCCACCCGCCCCAGATGCGCCGCCACCACCTCCCGAGCGGACACCTCCCCCACCCGCACCATCCGCGCGAGCTCCACGGCATCGACAAAACAGAGATCGTCATCGCCCATACCGGACCACGGTGGAGGCGAGGGAGCGGCGCGTCAACAGTGCGGCCGACGGACCGGCAGCGACACCCGAACTGACGTTCCCGCCGCCCGGTCAGCCGCCCTCGGTACGGTGAGAGGCATGACCGGCTTGCCCGACTGGATGCGCCCGCCACGCGCGGAGGGCTGGTTCGCGGAGGACCTGGACCACCTCCCGGAAGCCCCGCGTCACACCGAGCTGATCGATGGAGCCCTCGTCTTCATGATGTCGCCACAGAGGTCCTGGTACGGCCGCATCGTCACAGCGCTGACGGTCGCCCTCATGCAGCAAGCCCCGGAAGGGGCGGAGGTCGAACGGGAAATGACCGTCCGGCTCGACGCCCGCAACCGTCCCGAGCCCGACCTTCTCGTGACGACAGCCACGTACGACCCCGACAGGACGTCCTACGACCCGGTGGACATCCAGCTCGTGGTCGAGGTCGTCTCCCCCGAATCCGCCCACCGCGACCGCACCGTCAAGCTCCGCAAGTACGCCGAGGCAGGCATCCCGCACTACTGGTGCGTCGAGGACGAGGACGGCGCGCCCGTCGTCCACGTCTACGAACTGGACGAGCCGACCCGTGCCTACGCGCCCGCCGGGATCTTCCGGGGAGCTCTGCACCTCCAGCTGCCGTTCAAGATCAGCCTCGACCTCGACAAGCTCACCCCGCCGCGAAAGAGCTGACACTGCACCGCGCAACGCGAAGGGGCCGGGTTCACCAGAACCCGGCCCCTTCGCGTGCACGCGTCAGACGTTGAAGCGGAACTCCACCACGTCCCCGTCCTGCATCACATACTCCTTGCCCTCCATGCGGGCCTTGCCCGCCGCGCGGGCTTCGGCCACCGAGCCCGTTTCGACCAGGTCGGCGAAGGAGATGACCTCGGCCTTGATGAAGCCCTTCTGGAAGTCGGTGTGGATGACACCGGCCGCCTCGGGGGCCGTGGCGCCCTTCTTGATGGTCCAGGCGCGGGATTCCTTGGGGCCTGCCGTCAGATAGGTCTGGAGGCCGAGGGTGTCGAAGCCGACGCGGGCGAGGGTGGCGAGGCCGGGCTCCTCGGCGCCGACGGACTGGAGGAGCTCCAGGGCGTCGTCCTCGTCCAGCTCGGCGAGGTCGGCCTCCAGCTTGGCGTTGAGGAAGATCGCCTCGGCGGGGGCGACCAGGGCGCGCTGCTCGGCCTTGAAGGCGTCGTCGGTCAGCTCGTCCTCGTCCACGTTGAAGACGTAGAGGAAGGGCTTGGTGGTGAGGAGGTGCAGGTCGTGGAGCAGTTCCTCGTTGCCCGAGCCCTGGACGATGCCGGCGGAGAAGAGCGTGTCGCCCTTCTCCAGGATCTCCTTGGCCTCCTCGACGGCCTTGACCTTCGGCGCGATGTCCTTCTTGATGCGCGACTCCTTCTGGAGGCGCGGCAGGACCTTCTCGATCGTCTGGAGGTCGGCGAGGATCAGCTCGGTGTTGATCGTCTCGATGTCGTCCTTCGGCGAGACCTTGCCGTCAACGTGGACGACGTTCTCGTCCGCGAAGGCGCGGATGACCTGGCAGATCGCGTCGGACTCGCGGATGTTCGCCAGGAACTTGTTGCCCAGGCCCTCGCCCTCGCTGGCGCCGCGCACGATGCCGGCGATGTCCACGAAGTCGACGGTCGCCGGGAGGATCTTCTGGGAGCCGAAGATCTCGGCGAGCTTGTCCAGGCGGGTGTCGGGGACGCCGACCACGCCCACGTTCGGCTCGATCGTCGCGAACGGGTAGTTGGCCGCAAGGACGTCGTTCTTGGTCAGGGCGTTGAACAGGGTCGACTTGCCGACGTTGGGCAGACCGACGATTCCGATCGTGAGCGACACGTTGCGACTTCCCGTACGTGAGGAGTGGGGTCTTGGCTGGGGCTGTGCGAGGGCCCCGTGGGCGGACCCGGCGGGTCGGCCGCTGCGCTCGCCGTCCCCGTCGTCCCCATCGTCCGGGGCCCCCGGGGGCCCGCGGTGGTCCCTCACCGGCCCCGCACTGCCCGGGGCACGATCCACCAGTCTACGGTGTGCCGGGCCCCGTGCCCCGCCCGCGTACCGCCTCCGCGTCGAACGCCGGACCAAGCTCGGCCAAAACGCGTGTCCCAGTCCCGGTTCCGCCCCCGGCCCGACCTAGGTTGGTGCGGTGGAGCAACACAGGACCCGTCCCCCGCGCGCCAGGCCGCGCCCCGCCGCGCCCCTGCCCGGGCAGGGCAGCCCCACGGAGTCGGCGACGGTCTACCGGGCCGCCTCCCGGCCGCCCGGCACCTCGTCCCCGCTCGCCCGGATCCTGCGCAGGAACCCGGTGTACCGGGCCCTGAGCCGGATGCCGCTGTACCGCAAGCTGCGCCGCATGCCGAACCCGCGCCTCACCGGGCTGGGCAGCGGCCTGTTCGCGGCCGTCGTCATGCTGCTGCTCGCGTGCCTGCTGCGGCTGCTCTTCGGCAGCTCGGTGGTCGCGTACGGAGTGCTGTTCCTGCCGGTCAGCGCGCTCACCGCGCTGTGGGTGCGGCCCGCCGACCTGGTCACCGCGCCCGTCGCCGTGCCGATCGCCTTCGCAGCCGGGGTGCTGCCCATCGCCGAGGGCACCGGCGGCTTCGGCGGCCACTTCATGGGCCTGCTCACCTCGCTGGCCCTGCACGCGGGCTGGCTGTACGGCGGCACGCTGGTCGCCGGGGTGATCGTGACCGTACGCAAGCTGCGCCTGATGGGCCGCAGGCGCGCGCAGCGCAAGGAGCAGCGCCCGCCGCAGAGCAGGCGCCCGCCGCGGCCGGGCGACCACACCCCGCCGGGGCGCCGCGTCCCGGCGTCCTAGCGCGGCCCGGCCCCAGTCGCGCGGCCCGGCCCTAGTCCCCGGCGGTGGCCCTTGCCGCCATGGCCGCCCCCACGATCCCGGCGTTGTTCTGCAGCTTCGCCGGGATCAGCTCGGCCCGGACGCCCTCGATCAGGGGCAGGAACTTGTGGGCCTTGCGGCTGACGCCGCCGCCGATGATGAACGCCTCGGGCGAGAACAGCATCTCCACGTGCGCCAGGTACTTCTGCACGCGGCGCGCCCAGTGCTCCCAGGTCAGGTCCTCGTCCTCGCGGGCCTTGGAGGAGGCGCGCTTCTCCGCGTCGTGGCCGTGCAGCTCCAGATGGCCGAGTTCCGTGTTCGGCACGAGGCGGCCGCCGGTGAAGACGGCGCTGCCGATGCCCGTGCCGAGGGTGAGCACGATGACCGTGCCGGTGCGGCCGCGGCCCGCGCCGAAGTGCATCTCGGCGACGCCCGCCGCGTCCGCGTCGTTCAGGACGGTGACCGGGACGCCGCCGAGCCGGTCGGCGATCAGGCCGCGGATGTCCGTGCCGATCCAGCTCTTGTCGACGTTCGCCGCCGTGCGGGCCGTGCCGTCGGTGATGACACCGGGGAAGGTGGCGCCGACCGGCCCCGACCAGCCGAAGTGCTCGACGACCTCGCACACGCGCGCCACCACGCCCTCGGGCGTGGCCGGGTGCGGCGTCAGGACCTTGTGCCGCTCCTGCGCCAGGTCTCCGCGGTCCAGGTCCACGGGAGCGCCCTTGATCCCGGATCCGCCGATGTCCACACCGAAGATCTGCATGGCCCCACCGTACGACGCCGGACCGGCGGCGACGCGGTGGTCACTTCTTCCCGGACAGCTCCGCGGCCTCGCTGCGCAGGTCCCGGCGGAGCTCCTTGGGCAGCGAGAACGTGATCGACTCGTCGGCCGTCTTCACCGTCTCCACGTCCGCGTACCCGCGCTCGGCCAGCCACTCGATGACGCCGTCCACCAGGACGTCCGGGACGGACGCGCCCGAGGTGAGGCCGACCGTGGTCACGCCCTCCAGCCAGGCCTCGTCGATCTCGCCGGCGTTGTCCACCAGGTGCGAGGCGGGCACGCCCGCCTCCAGGGCGACCTCGACCATGCGGATCGAGTTCGAGGAGTTCTTGGAGCCGACGACGATGACGAGCTCCGCGTCCTCGGCGAGCTTCTTGACCGCGGTCTGACGGTTCTGCGTGGCGTAGCAGATGTCGTCGCTGGGCGGCGAGAGCAGGTTCGGGAACTTGTTCTTCAAGGCGCCGACCGTCTCCATCGTCTCGTCGACGGAGAGGGTGGTCTGGGAGAGCCAGACGACCCGGTCCGGGTCGCGGACCTCGACGTTCGCCACGTCGTCCGGGCCGTCGACCAGCGTGATGTGGTCGGGGGCCTCGCCCGACGTGCCGATGACTTCCTCGTGGCCCTCGTGGCCGATCAGGAGGATGTCGAAGTCCTCCTTGGCGAACCGGACCGCTTCCTTGTGGACCTTGGTGACCAGCGGGCAGGTCGCGTCGATCGTGGCGAGCTTCCGCTCGGCGGCCTCCTCGTGCACGGTCGGCGCGACGCCGTGCGCGGAGAACATCACGATGGACCCCTCGGGCACCTCGTCCACCTGGTCGACGAAGATCGCGCCCTTCTTCTCCAGGGTCTGCACGACGTACTTGTTGTGGACGATCTCGTGGCGGACGTAGATCGGGGCCCCGTACTGCTCCAGGGCCTTCTCGACGGCGATCACGGCACGGTCCACGCCCGCGCAGTAGCCACGGGGAGCGGCGAGCAGGACACGGCGGGAGCCAGGCGTTGCAGTCATAGGCCCATCGTAAGGCCGCGTACGAGAGGTCAAAGATCGCCTGTGTGGGGAGACTGGGAGCCAAGTGTGCGATCAGCGTCAGGCACCCGGAGGCACGATGTCCGCCCACAGCACGAATGCGCAGCCACCGTCCGACGGGGGCCAGGGGTCCGCCGCGACCGCGACGGAGGGCGAGGGGCTGCGGCGCAGCCTCGGCTTCCGTGACCTCGTCGTCTACGGACTCCTCTTCATCGCCCCCATGGCGCCCGTCGGCGTCTTCGGGACCCTGGACGCCAAGTCGCACGGCGCGGTGGCGCTGGTGTACGTCGTGGCGACGGTCGCCATGGCGTTCACCGCTTTCAGCTACGCCCAGATGGTGCGGGTGGTGCCCCAGGCGGGCTCGGTCTTCGCGTACGCGCGCGTGGGCCTCGGCAACGGCGCGGGATTCATCGCGGGCTGGATGGCGATGCTGGACTATCTGCTGATCCCGGCGGTCGCGTACCTCTTCTCCGGGATCGCCATGCACGAGCTGGTGCCGGAGGTGTCCCGGTGGGTGTGGACGGCGCTCGCGGTGGCCGTGACGACCGCCCTGAACCTGTGGGGCGTGCGTCCCGCCGCACGGGTCGGCTTCGCGGTCCTCGCCATGGAGATCGTGGTCCTGCTGGTGTTCGTGGTGTCCGCGATCGTGGTCCTCGCCCGCGACGGCGCGGAGCGGGGCTGGCTCTCGCCCCTTTCGGGCGACGGTACGCAAGGGGCGTTCGCCCTCTCCGCGGTGGTGGGCGCGGTGTCCGTGGCGGTCCTGTCCTACCTGGGCTTCGACGCGATCGCCTCGTTCGCGGAGGAGGTCACCGGGGGCTCGGCGAAGGTGGCGCGGGCGGTCCTGTTCTGCCTGGCCCTGACGGGCGTCCTGTTCGTGGCGCAGACGTATCTGGTGGCCCTGATGACGCCGATGTCGTCCGCCGACCTGGCCGCACACCCCGGTGACCAGGGTTCCGCCTTCTACTCGGCCGTGGAGGCCTCCGTCGGCTCCTGGCTGCACGACCTGGTGGCGGTGAGCAAGGCCATCGGCGCGGCCTTCGCGGCGCTCGCCGGGCAGGCCGCGGCGGGCCGGCTGCTCTTCGCGATGAGCCGGGGGCGGCGCCTGCCCCGGCTCCTGTCCCGTACGGAGTCCGGCACTCCGCGGGTGGCCCTGCTGTGCGCGGCGGCCGTGACGCTGGTCGCGGCCGTGTGGGCCGCGCGCCGCGACGACGGCATGAACCACCTGGTCTCGGTCGTCGACATCGGCGCCCTGACGGCCTTCGCCCTGCTGCACGCGAGCGTGGTGGGGTGGTTCGTGGTGCGGCGCCAGGGAGGCCCGGTGAGCTGGTGGCGGCACGTCCTCGTGCCGGTCCTGGGCGCGGCGATCGTCATCGCGGTCATCAAGGAGGCGTCGGGCACGGCCCAGGTGGTGGGCGGGATCTGGCTGGTGGCGGGGCTTGTGGTGCTGGCGGTGCAGGGGGCGCGGAGGGGCGCGCGGGAAGGGGGGTAGGGCCTGCGCAGGCAAGGCCGGGGAGCCACGGGCGGGCGAGCGCGCCGCGGAGCGGCGGAGACACGACCCGCGCCGGCAAAGCCGGGGAGAAACGGGCGGGCGGGTGGGCAAGCACGCCGCGGAGCGGCGGGGATACGACCCGCGCCGGCAAGGCCAGGGAGAAACGGGCGGGCGGGTGGGAAAACCCCGCCGCGGAGCGGCGGAGAAGCCCCGGCCGCCGCGGAGCGGCGGCACTGTCCGCCCCGACGGCTAGTCTCACGGCATGGCTCTGAACACGTCCGCCGACACCCCCCTCCCCGTGGGCGAGGTGTCGCGCCTCATCGGCGGCTGGATCGACCGGCTCGGCGCCGTGTGGGTCGAGGGGCAGATCACCCAGCTGTCCCGGCGCCCCGGCGCGGGTGTGGTCTTCCTGACGCTGCGCGACCCGTCGCACGACATCTCGGTGAGCGTTACGTGCTACCGCCAGGTGTTCGACGCGGTCGCGGACGTCGTCTCGGAGGGCGCCCGCGTCGTCGTCCACGCCAAGCCGGAGTGGTACGCGCCGCGCGGCCAGCTGTCGCTGCGGGCGGCGGAGATAAGGCCGGTCGGGGTCGGCGAGCTGCTCGCCCGCCTCGAACAGCTGAAGAAGACGCTCGCCGGGGAGGGCCTGTTCGCCGCCGACCGCAAGCGGCCGCTGCCGTTCCTGCCGCAGCTGATCGGCCTGGTCTGCGGCCGCGCGTCGGCCGCCGAGCGCGACGTCCTGGAGAACGCCAGGCACCGCTGGCCCGCCGTCCGCTTCGAGGTGCGCAACGTGGCGGTGCAGGGCGTGCACGCGGTGCCGCAGGTGGTGCAGGCCGTCAAGGAGCTGGACGAGCTCGCCGAGGTCGACGTGATCATCGTGGCGCGCGGCGGCGGCAGCGTGGAGGACCTCCTGCCGTTCTCGGACGAGCAGCTGGTGCGGACGGTCGCCGCGTGCCGTACGCCGGTGGTGTCGGCGATCGGTCACGAGCCGGACAACCCCCTCCTCGACCACGTGGCGGACCTGCGCGCCTCGACGCCGACCGACGCCGCGAAGAAGGTCGTACCGGACGTCGGCGAGGAGCTGGAGCGGGTCGCGTTCCTGCGGGAGCGGGCCCGGCGCAGCGTGGTGGCGTTCCTGGAGCGCGAGGAGCGGGGCCTCGCGCACGCCCTCGCCCGGCCGTGCATGGAGCGGCCGCACCGCATGGTCGAGGAGCGCGAGGAGCAGGTCACGGCGTATGTGGACCGGGCCCGGCGCACGCTCGGGCACCTCCTGGACCGCGCGGACTCGGAGCTGGCCCACACGCACGCGCGCGTGGTGGCGCTCTCCCCCAAGGCCACGCTCCAGCGGGGGTACGCGGTGCTGCAGAAGCAGGACGGCGCCGTCGTCCGGGCGGCGGACGAGGTGACGGACGGCGAGGCGCTGCGCGCGCGGGTCGCCGAAGGCGATTTCCCCGTACGGGTCGACATCTAGGGTGGGCGCATGACCAGCAAGACGGACGAAGCCGCCGGGACGGCGGGCGCGCTCGGCTACGAGCAGGCGCGGGACGAGCTCATCGAGGTGGTGCGCCGCCTGGAGGCCGGGGGCACCTCCCTGGAGGAGTCCCTGGCCCTGTGGGAGCGGGGCGAGGAGCTGGCGGCGGTGTGCCGGCGCTGGCTGGAGGGCGCCCGGGCCCGGCTGGACGCCGCGCTGGCCGAAGAGGACTGAGGCCCGGCCCCGGGGGGCCGCCCCGGCCTGTCCGGAATGTGGCGTAGCTCACCCCGCCCCCACTTTAGTTGAAGGTTGAACCTCACTGGAGTAAGGTCATCCTCACGTCCCCACCCCTGACGTACGACCCCCCGTACGACGACGCATTAAGATTGAGAAGGCTGACTCAGATGTCCCTCGTTCTTGACCCCGCCGCCCAGGACCTGCTCTTCCGCGAGGCCCGCACCGCCAACACCTTCACCGACGAGCCCGTCACCGACGAGCAGATCCAGGCCATCTACGACCTGGTCAAGTACGGCCCGACCGCGTTCAACCAGTCGCCGCTGCGCGTGACCCTGGTGCGCAGCCCGGAGGCCCGTGAGCGGCTCGTGCAGCACATGGCCGAGGGCAACCGCCCCAAGACCCTGACGGCCCCGCTCGTGGCGATCCTGTCGGCGGACAACGAGTTCCACGAGGAGCTGCCGCACCTCTTCCCGCACTTCCCGCAGGCCAAGGACGCCTTCTTCGCCGAGCGCCCGGTCCGCGAGCAGGCCGCGGGCCTGAACGCCGCGCTGCAGGCCGCGTACTTCATCGTCGGCATCCGCGCCGCGGGCCTCGCCGCGGGCCCGATGACCGGGCTCGACTTCGCGGGTGTGCAGAAGGAGTTCCTGGACGAGGACCACACCCCGCTGATGGTCATCAACATCGGCAAGCCGGGCGAGGACGCCTGGTTCCCGCGCTCCCCGCGCCTTGAGTTCGACCAGGTCATCACGACCGTCTGAGCGACCCCCGCGCGCACGGCACCCCCGTACCGCACGTCAGAGGCCCCCGGCACTGCGCCGGGGGCCTCTGGCGTTACGGAATCGCGTTACGGGGACCGCTTTACGGAATCGCGGGGAGGAATCGCGCTACGACATCGCGGGACGGGACCGGGGTGCGGCGAGCGCGGGGGTCAGCCCGCCTTCACCGGCTCCACCGGCGTCCGCTTCATCTCCAGGGACTCCACCATCGTCGACAGCTGGTCGAACGGGGCCGTGCCGAGCACCACGGTCGTGGCGCCCTTGTCCTGCAGCACGAGGGCCTTGTAGCGCGTGCCCTTGTAGCGCTGCCACGTCTTGCCCGCGATCTTCTCCGTCGCGTCCGTCTTCCGGGCCTTCTGCGTGGCCTCGTCGATGAACTCGGACGGCTTGCCGGTGGACTGCTTGATGGCCACGTACTCGCCGGCCGGGTCGAGGAAGCCCAGGTGCCAGTTGTTGTGGGCCGCGCCGTTGTACCGGACGGAGGTGGGCTTCCAGGACTCGGGCAGGCCCTTGGGGGCCGCCACCGGGTACGGCGCCGCCCGCCGGGCCGTCAGGAGTTCGACGCGGTAGTCGACCCGCTCGACCGGGTCCTCGGACTCGTCGTGCGGGATGAAGACGTAGATGGCCGCCACGACGAGGCCGATGACGGCCAACGAGAGCAGCATGTTGCGCACGGTCTGCTTGCCAGTTCTGCCTGCCACGCCCCCCATCGTCGCAGGTCCCCGGCGGGGCTCTCGCACGCCCCCTCCCCTGCCGCCCGTCCGCTCATGCGTGGGGCCCCCTGCTCACTTTGTCGACCTGCGGATAGAGTCGAGGCATCACCCTCATCCGGCCGTCGTCGTATCAGAAAGGTGCGCCTCGATGACCGAGCATCACCATTTGCCCTCCGAATTGGAGGTCTCTCCGGAGGCCCCCGACCGCAACCTCGCCCTGGAGCTGGTCCGGGTCACCGAGGCCGCCGCCATGGCCGCGGGCCGCTGGGTCGGCCGCGGCGACAAGAACGGCGCGGACGGCGCGGCCGTGCGCGCCATGCGGACCCTCGTCCACACCGTCTCGATGAACGGCGTCGTCGTCATCGGCGAGGGCGAGAAGGACGAGGCGCCGATGCTCTTCAACGGCGAGCGCATCGGCGACGGCACCGGCGCCGAGGTCGACATCGCCGTCGACCCGATCGACGGCACCACGCTCACCGCCAAGGGCATGCCGAACGCGATCGCCGTGCTCGCCGCCGCCGACCGCGGCACCATGTTCGACCCGTCCGCCGTCTTCTACATGGACAAGCTGGTCACCGGCCCCGAGGCCGCCGACTACGTGGACATCAACGCCCCCGTGTCGGTGAACATCCGCCGCGTCGCCAAGGCCAAGAAGTCCTCCCCCGAGGACGTCACGGTCGTCATCCTGGACCGGCCCCGGCACGAGGGCATCGTCAAGGAGATCCGGGAGACCGGCGCGCGCATCAAGTTCATCTCGGACGGCGACGTGGCCGGTTCGGTCATGGCCGTGCGCGAGGGCACCGGCGTCGACCTGCTCATGGGCATCGGCGGCACCCCGGAGGGCATCATCAGCGCCTGCGCCATCAAGTGCCTGGGCGGTGTCATCCAGGGCAAGCTGTGGCCCAAGGACGACGAGGAGAAGCAGCGCGCGCTCGACGCGGGCCACGACCTGGACCGCACGCTCACCACGAACGACCTGGTCAGCGGCGAGAACGTGTTCTTCGTCGCGACCGGCATCACCGACGGCGAGCTGCTCCGCGGCGTGCGCTACGGCGCCGAGATGGCCTCGACCCAGTCCCTGGTCATGCGCTCCAAGTCCGGCACGATCCGGAAGATCGACTCCGATCACCGCCTGGCGAAGCTGCGCGCCTACAGCGCGATCGACTTCGAGCGGGCGAAGTAGCGGCACCGGGCGCGCGGCAGGCCGCGCGCAGACGACGGGGGCGCTCCGTGCGGGGAGCGCCCCCGTTGTCGTACGTGCCCGTTGCCGTACGGGCCCCGCGTCCCGGCCGTGGCCGGGGGTGCGGGGGCTAGCCCGCGGCCGCGACCGGTCCGGTCGCCGCGCGGGCCGCCTTCTTGAGCTCCAGGTCGCGCCGGCGGCGGCGGGCGAGGACCACGCGGCGCTCGGCGGCGGTCAGGCCGCCCCACACGCCGTACGGCTCCGGTTGCAGCAGGGCGTGCTCGCGGCACTCCACCATCACCGGACAACGCGCGCAGACCCGCTTCGCGGCCTCCTCGCGGGAGAGGCGCGCGGCGGTGGGCTCCTTGGACGGGGCGAAGAAGAGACCGGCCTCGTCGCGGCGGCAGACGGCGTCGGAGTGCCATGGGTTGTCCTGGTCCCGCTCCCGCACTGGCACCTTTCCCCACGCACTCGGCTGCGCTCGTGCAGGGGAGGCCCCATCGGTCGGGGCGGCGACCTGCAGGGACTGATGCGTCGGTTGCAGCACGGTCTACTCCTGACGACGGCTTCGCGAGCGAGAGACGATGCCCGAAGCTCTACCCGCTGTGTGCGGGCCTATGCACTGTGTCCCGGTGCACGGAAGTTCCGGTTCCTGATACCGAGTTCGGCTGGCCGAAAGGTGCCGTCGCCGTGGCGCCGCCGGACGCGCGGGGCGCGCGGCGGCGCACTCAGCCCTGCAGGCGCTTGCGGAGCAAGCCGCGCAGGTCGCGGATGAGCTTGCCGCGCCGGGGCCGGGCCGTGAGGTCGCCGAAGACGGCGAGACCCTCCACGAAGACCACCGGAGCGTCACGCTCCGCGGAGGCGAGGGTGTCCACTTCGAAGGTGCCGAAGACGGCGGTGCCGCGCCCGCGCAGCGACACGTTCTCCGGGACGCGGACCTTGACGTCTCCGAAGAGGGCGAAGCCCTTGACGACGATCTGCCGGTGCTGGAACACCGCCTCGCTGAGGTCGACGACCACGTCGCCGAAGACGGCGTACGCGTGCGTGCGGCGGCCGGGGCTCCAGCGGCCCCTGCGGACCACGTCGCTGAAGACCCCGTACAGCGTCTCGTCGGCGCTCTCGGGGATCGCGCCGGGCGAGGGGCGCGCGGGGACCTCGGTGAACGAGGCGCCGCCGGGCCCCTCGGGGGCGGGCAGGTCCGCCAGCTGGGGCTCGATCTCGGCGAGGGTCTTCGCCGCATAGACGCGGTCGAGCCGCTCGCTGTGCTCCTGCGGGTCGATGCGGCCCGTGGCGAGGGCGTCCGCGAGGACCTCGGCGGCCCGCTCCCGATCGGCGTCCGAGGCCCTGAGGTGCGGCGTCGCCGTGCGCGGCGGCGCCTCGGCCGGAGGTGTCGGGGAGCGCTTCTCTAGGTCCACGGCACCAGACTACCCAGACGCGATAGATCGCGACTACCCCTTGTCGGCCCGTTCCCGTGCCGCGCGGGCCCGAGCCCAAGTGAGCCTTACCTCACCGGCACCCCGCTCCCCGCCCGTTCTACGCTGGGCGGGTGCCGCCAATGGAGGCGAGCGCCGCGCTGTCTGCCAAGTGAGGAATTGGGCGTCATGCCAGAGTTTGCGTACTCCGATCTGCTCCCGCTGGGAGAGGACACCACCCCGTACCGGCTGGTGACCACCGAGGGTGTCTCCACCTTCGAGGCCGACGGGCGCACCTTCCTCAAGGTCGAGCCGGAGGCGCTGCGCAAGCTGGCCGAGGAGGCCATCCACGACATCCAGCACTTCCTGCGGCCCGCGCACCTGGCCCAGCTGCGCCGGATCGTCGACGACCCCGAGGCCTCGGCCAACGACAAGTTCGTCGCCCTGGACCTGCTGAAGAACGCGAACATCGCGGCCGCGGGCGTGCTGCCGATGTGCCAGGACACCGGCACCGCCATCGTCATGGGCAAGCGCGGGCAGAACGTGCTCACGCAGGGCGGCGACGAGGAGGCCCTGAGCCGCGGCGTCTACGACGCGTACAAGAACCTGAACCTGCGCTACTCGCAGATGGCTCCGCTCACCATGTGGGAGGAGAAGAACACCGGCTCCAACCTGCCCGCGCAGATCGAGCTGTACGCGACCGACGGCGGCGCGTACAAGTTCCTGGTCATGGCGAAGGGCGGCGGCTCCGCCAACAAGTCGTTCCTCTACCAGGAGACGAAGGCCGTCCTCAACGAGGCCTCGATGATGAAGTTCCTGGAAGAGAAGATCCGTTCGCTCGGCACGGCCGCCTGCCCGCCGTACCACCTGGCGATCGTCGTCGGCGGCACGAGCGCCGAGTACGCCCTGAAGACCGCCAAGTACGCCTCCGCGCACTACCTGGACGAGCTGCCCGACGAGGGCTCGGTCCTCGGCCACGGCTTCCGGGACAAGGACCTGGAGGAGAAGGTCTTCGAGCTGACGCAGAAGATCGGCATCGGCGCGCAGTTCGGCGGCAAGTACTTCTGCCACGACGTGCGCGTGGTGCGCCTGCCTCGGCACGGCGCGTCCTGCCCGGTCGCGATCGCCGTGTCCTGCTCGGCCGACCGCCAGGCCCTCGCGAAGATCACCGCCGAGGGCGTCTTCCTGGAGCAGCTGGAGACGGACCCGGCGCGCTTCCTGCCCGAGACCGAGGACGCCCACCTGGACGAGGGCGAGGTCGTGAAGATCGCCCTGAACCAGCCCATGGACGACATCCTCGCCGAGCTCACCAAGTACCCGGTCAAGACCCGGCTCTCGCTGACCGGCCCGCTGGTCGTGGCCCGTGACATCGCGCACGCCAAGATCAAGGAGCGGCTCGACGCGGGCGAGGAGATGCCGCAGTACCTGAAGGACCACCCGGTGTACTACGCGGGTCCGGCGAAGACCCCCGAGGGCTACGCCTCCGGTTCCTTCGGGCCGACCACGGCCGGGCGCATGGACTCCTACGTCGAGCAGTTCCAGGCGGCGGGCGGCTCGAAGGTCATGCTGGCCAAGGGCAACCGCTCGCAGCAGGTCACCGACGCCTGCGCCGCGCACGGCGGCTTCTACCTGGGCTCGATCGGCGGGCCCGCGGCGCGCCTCGCGCAGGACTGCATCAAGAAGGTCGAGGTCGTCGAGTACGAGGAACTCGGCATGGAGGCGGTCTGGAAGATCGAGGTCGAGGACTTCCCCGCGTTCGTCGTCGTCGACGACAAGGGCAACGACTTCTTCCAGAACCCGGCCCCCGAGCCGACGTTCACGTCGATCCCGGTACGGGGTCCGGGGCTGGCGTAGCGCGCCCCGAAGGGGCGCGGGGAACTGCGCGACCAGCCACGGCGGTCCCGCAGTTCCCCACGGGCCGCTACGCGAACCGCTGGCTCGCAGCCCCCGCGCACTTCTGGAGCCTCAGGGGCTCCTTGGGGCCCGCGAGGGTCAGGCAGAGTCCGGTCGCCGCGGCGGGGCGCAGGGTGCCCGACTGGCGCACGAACTTCTGGTTGTCGCCGCCGTGGCAGTTCCAGAGGGTGACGGCGGCGCCCTCCTTGTAGGCGCCCTCCGGCACGTCCACGCAGCGGTCGTGCGTCAGGCCGGTGCGCAGGGCCTGCTGTCCGGTGTCGTACCACCAGGTCTGGTTGCGGTTGCCGGTGCAGTCCCAGCCCTGGACCTTGGTGCCGTTGCGGCTGTTGGAGGCGTCGGCGTCGAGGCAGGTGCCGGTGGCCTCGTTCTTCAGGGGCTTGAACGCGTCGTCCCAGCCGCCCTTGTGGAGCTTGGCGCTGCCCGTGCTTGCCGGGTCGGCGCAGCCGCCCTCGTCCAAGCCGGAGTCGTACAGCTGGGTCAGGCAGGACGCGAAGGCGGCGTGGCCCCGGGCGTTGGGGTGGAAGGACTGGCGCACCGAGTTGGAGTCCGGCGGGACGGGGTTGGACAGCTCGACGTACAGGCCCCGCGCCCAGGTGTCCTCCGTGCAGACCTCGTGGCCGTGGAAGAGGCGGGAGTTGTCGAGGTAGGTGGCCCCGGCGCCGCGCGCGGCCTGCCGCATGCCGCGCTCGAAGGCGGGCACGGCCTCGTTGCGGCCCCACTGGGTGTCGGAGTCGTAGCCGAGGCCGCCGCAGGCCAGCTTGCCCGGGAAGTTCGGGTTGTCGCGGAAGTCGGGGCCGATCGGGCTCGGGTAGCCCATGACGACCAGCTTGTAGTCGGCGGCGGAGTACCCGGCCTGGCTCATGACGGTGCGCAGGTCGCGGACGGTCTGCTCGACCTTGGGCACGAGCGCGTCGACGCGGGCCTGCCAGCCGCCCGCGTACTTGGGCGCGCACGGGCCCTGGAGCGTGAGGTAGCGGGTCACGCAGTCGGTCATGACGGGCGCGAACTGGAGGTCGTCGTTCGCGCCGATGACCAGCAGGATCGCCTTGATCCTGGTGTTGCGGGCCTTGATGGCGAGGTTGTCGCTCTGCACCAGCTCGTCGGCGTACTGCTGCTGCCCGCCGATGCGGACGTTCGCGGTCGTCGCCCCCGAGCAGGCGACGTTGTACGTGACGTCGACGGGGATGCCCGTGCGGTGCACGGCGGCGTCCGGCGAGCGGTGGCACCAGTTGTCCGGGCCGTCCGTGCCCGGCTCGTAGCGGCCGATGCCCTCGCCGCTGATCTCGCTGTCCCCGAGCGAGATCAGGCCGGTCTTGCGCTCGGCGAGCGGGCGCTCGGCCGCGTCTCCGTAGAGCTTGGTGGCCTCGGCCGCGCGGATCTTCTCCAGGTCCTGCGGCAGCGGCACGGCCGTCGTGGCCGGGCCCCCGGACCCCGCGGGCGCGGCGTGGGCGGGTGCGGCCGCCAGGGCGCCGCCGAGCAGGGCCGCCAGGGCCGTGGCGGCGGTGACCGTGGCTCGCAGGCGGCCCGCGCCGCCGTGTCCGACGCGTGTCGTGCGCTTCATTGCGCCTCCCCGGTTTGGTGTTACCCAGGGTTTTTACTGGTGGGTAGGAGTCTTGGGAATACTCCGAACAAGACAAGAGCTCAACTTTCCGAGGCAGTTGCCCGGCCTTTGCGGCAGTTGCGGGCGATACGGAACGGAAGGACAGTCGGACCATGAGCGGCGGCGCGGACACCAACGGCAGCGGCGAGTACCGGATCGAGCACGACTCCATGGGCGAGGTACGGGTCCCCGCGGGCGCCAAGTGGCGCGCCCAGACCCAGCGTGCCGTGGAGAACTTCCCGATCTCCGGGCAGCGCATCGAGCGGGCGCACATCGCCGCGCTCGCCGAGATCAAGGCGGCGGCGGCGAAGGTCAACGCGCGGCTCGGCGTGCTCGACGAGGACGTCGCCGAGGCCATCGCGGACGCGGCCCGCGAGGTCGCCGAGGGCCGCTGGGACGACCACTTCCCCGTCGACGTCTTCCAGACGGGCTCCGGCACCTCGTCCAACATGAACACGAACGAGGTCCTCGCCACGCTCGCCACCGAGCGGCTCGGCCGCGACGTGCACCCGAACGACCACGTCAACGCCTCGCAGTCGTCCAACGACGTCTTCCCCTCCTCGATCCACATCGCCGCCACGGCCGCCGTCACCGGTGAGCTGATCCCGGCCCTGGAGCACCTGGCCGCCACCCTGGAGCGCAAGGCCGCGGAGTTCGCCGACGTCGTCAAGTCCGGGCGTACGCACCTGATGGACGCCACGCCCGTCACTCTTGGGCAGGAATTCGGCGGCTACGCGGCGCAGGTGCGCTACGGCGTCGAGCGGCTGCGGTCCTCCCTGCCGCGCCTGGCCGAACTGCCGCTCGGCGGCACCGCCGTGGGCACCGGCATCAACACCCCGCCCGGCTTCTCCGCAGCCGTCATCGCCGAGGTCGCGCGGTCCACGGGGCTGCCGCTCACCGAGGCCCGCGACCACTTCGAGGCCCAGGGCGCGCGCGACGGCGTCGTGGAGACCAGCGGGCAGCTGCGCACCATCGCCGTCGGCCTCACGAAGATCTCGAACGACCTGCGGTGGATGGCGTCCGGGCCGCGCACCGGGCTCGCCGAGATCAGCCTGCCCGACCTCCAGCCCGGCTCCTCGATCATGCCCGGCAAGGTCAACCCCGTGATCCCCGAGGCCGTCCTGATGGTGGCCGCGCAGGTGACGGGGAACGACGTGACCGTGGCCACCGCCGGGGCCGCGGGCAACTTCGAGCTGAACGTGATGCTGCCGGTCATCGCGAAGAACGTCCTGGAGTCGGTGCGGCTGCTCGCCAACGCGGCGCGGCTGCTCGCCGACCGGACCGTCGACGGGGTGGTCGCGCACCGGGAGCGGGCACGGGAGTACGCCGAGTCCTCGCCGTCCGTGGTCACCCCGCTGAACAAGTACATCGGGTACGAGGAGGCGGCGAAGGTCGCGAAGCGGGCGCTGGCCGAGCGGCGGACCATCCGCGAGGTCGTCCTCGACTCCGGGTACGTCGACCGCGGCGACCTCACCCTGGAGCAGCTGGACGAGGCCCTGGACGTCCTGCGGATGACCCACCCTTAGGGAGCCCCCGGCAGGGCCCGGGCGGCGGCACCTAGTATCTGTTCATGACAGACGACCGCGACGGAAGCACGGCACCGGCGAGCGCCAAGCACTGGGCGCCGGGGACACCCATCCTGTGGCGCTACCGCGCCAACGGCGGTGACGGGATCCACATCTGCCGGCCCGTCACCGTCGTGGAGGACAGCGCGGACCTGCTGGCCGTCTGGCTGGCGCCGGGCACGGAGTGCGTGCGGCCGGTGCTCGCCGACGGCACCGCCGTGCACGAGGAGCCCCTGGCCACCCGGTACACCAAGCCGCGCACGACCCGCCGCGGCCACTGGTTCGGCACCGGCGTCCTGAAGCTGGCCCGGCCGGACGAGCCCTGGTCGGTGTGGCTGTTCTGGGAGCCGGGCTGGCGGTTCAAGAACTGGTACGTGAACCTGGAGGAGCCCCGCACCCGCTGGTCCGGCGGCGTGGACTCCGAGGACCACTTCCTCGACCTCTCCGTGCTCCCGGACGGCACCTGGCGCTGGCACGACGAGGACGAGTTCGAGCAGGCCCGGCGGGCCGGGCTGATGGACGACGGGCAGGCGGCGGCCGTCCGCCGGGCGGGCCGCGCGGCCGTGGCGGCGATCGAGGCGTGGGGCTCGCCCTTCGCGGACGGCTGGGAGCGGTGGCGGCCGGACGCGGGCTGGCGCATTCCCGCCCTGCCGGGTGACTGGGACCGCACGCCCGCGCATGTCTCGTCATGAGACCCTTGATGCGCCCCCGTGGTTCAAACGTAGGATCGTCCTCCGCAAGGGCGCACAGCAGCAACTCTTGGTGCCCCCGCGCGGCCTGACAGGATGTCATCGAGGAGCGGCTGAACGTGAGCGAGGAATACGGAGCGCGTGGCGGCCGCGACCGCACGGGCCAGGCCGCGGCGTTCGACGCCATCGGCGCGGCGTACGACGTCGCGTTCCCGCACAAGGAGGGGCAGCTCGCGGCCGGAAAGAGACTGGCCGACGAACTTCCTCCCGGGTCCAGGGTCTTGGACGTGGGCTGCGGCACCGGGCTGCCCACGGCCCGTCAGCTCACCGACGCGGGGCACACCGTGCTCGGTGTCGACCTGTCAGCCGGAATGCTGGACCTCGCGCGCGGGAATGTACCCCCGCCCGCGGCCGAGTTCCGCCGTCTGGACCTCGCCGACCTGCGGATCGGCGGCGAAGGACCGGGCGCTGTGGGGCAGTTCGACGGGATTGCCTGCTTCTTCGCGCTGTTGATGCTGCCCCGGGAGGAGATACCGTCTGCTCTTCGGCTGCTGCGGTCCTTGCTCAGGCCCGGCGGTCTGCTCGCGCTGTCCATGGTCGAGGCCGACCTGGACGACGCGGCGATTCCGTTCCTGGGGCACGTGATCCGGGTATCCGGTTACCTGCGGGACGAACTGCGGCAGGTCGTGCGGGACGCCGGTTTCGACATCGCCCACGAGGAGTCGTACGCGTACGCCCCGGCGAGCACCGACGCACCACCTGAGCACCAGTTATTCCTGCACTGCCGGCGCGGCTGAGCAACGCTTGGACGGCGCGCGCGGCGCGCAGCCCCGGACGGACGGATTCAAAACGCGTGACGGAGCACCTCAGCCCCTACGAGGGCCGCAAGGCACCAGTTGCCCGGCCCCCCGCCCCCGCGGATCCCCGCGGGGCGCTGCTGCGTACCCCGGAGCCGGAGGTGGGCGGCTCCGCGGGGGTGAACGCCATGCCCGCGCAGGCACGTACGGGTGAGCAGGACGCGGGCAGCGAGCACGCCCAGTCGTCCACGGCGGGCGCGTTCGACCCCGGCGGCCACCGGCCCCGGCCCGCCCCCCAGGGCGTTCCCGGGCAGCCGGGCACCGGCGTCGACGAGACCCGCCCGGCCGCCGAGCTCTCGTCCGCCGCGGTCCCCGGCCCGCCCGGGGGCGCCGAGCGCCGCTCGGGGCGGCCGCGCCCGCCGGGCCCGGCCGCGATGCGGCGCGACGGCGACCGGCTGCGCTTCGTGGGCGCGGCGACCCGGCGCATCGCCCGCGGCATCGACCTCGACGAGATCGTGATGGGCCTGTGCCGGGCCACGGTCCCGACGTTCTCGGACGCGATCCTCGTCTATCTGCGCGACCCCCTTCCGGTCGGCGACGAGCGCCCCACCGGGCCGCTGCTGCTGCGCCTGCGCCGCACCGACCGCATCCCGGAGGACCAGGACACCGACGGCGGCACGCTGCCCGCGCTCCAGGTCCAGTCCGACCTGTCGACGGCCGCCGAGCTGTGCGAGGTCCGGGTGGGCAGCGCGCTCGCGGAGGTGCTTCGCGGGGTGCGCCCCGTCTTCGCGGACTCCGCGCAGGCGCTCGGCGCGCTGCCGGAGCTGCTCGGCGAGGGCCGGGCGGTGCCGGGCGGGCAGCGGGCGATCCTGGCGCCGCTGCGGGGGCGGCGGCGGGTCATCGGCGCCGCGGTGTTCCTGCGCCGCCCGGACCGGCACGCCTTCGAGGCCGACGACCTGCTGGTGGCCGCCCAGCTGGCCACGCACAGCGCCCTGGGCATCGACAAGGCGGTCCTGTACGGCCGCGAGGCGTACATCGCGGACGAGCTGCAGCGCACGATGCTGCCCGAGACCCTGCCGCGCGCCACCGGCGTGCGGCTCGCCTCGCGCTACCTCCCGGCCGCCGAGACCGCCCGCGTGGGCGGCGACTGGTACGACGCGATCCCGCTGCCCGGCAGCCGCGTGGCGCTCGTCGTCGGTGACGTCATGGGGCACTCGATGACGTCCGCCGCGATCATGGGCCAGCTGCGCACCACCGCGCAGACCCTCGCCGGGCTCGACCTGCCGCCGCAGGAGGTCCTGCACCACCTGGACGAGCAGGCCCAGCGGCTCGGCTCGGACCGCATGGCGACCTGCCTGTACGCGGTGTACGACCCGGTCTCGCACCGCATCACCATCGCCAACGCGGGCCACCCGCCGCCCGTCCTGCTGCATCTGGGCGGGCGCGCGGAGGTCCTGCGCGTGCCCCCGGGCGCGCCCATCGGCGTCGGCGGCGTGGACTTCGAGGCCGTCGAGCTGGACGCCCCGGCGGGCGCCACGCTGCTCCTGTACACGGACGGGCTCGTGGAGTCCCGGCTGCGCGACGTGTGGACCGGCATAGAGCAGCTGCGCGAGCGGCTCGCCGCCACGGCCCAGCTGACCGGGCCCGACCACCCGCCGCCCCTGGAGGCGCTCTGCGACGAGGTGCTCGACATGCTCGGGCCCGGCGACCGAGACGACGACATCGCGCTGCTCGCCGCCCGCTTCGACGGGATCGCGCCCAGCGACGTGGCGTACTGGTTCCTGGAACCGGAGGACGCCACCCCGTCGCGCGCCCGCCGGCTCGCCCGCAGCGCCCTGGAGCGCTGGGGCCTGACCGATCTGAACGACGCGGTGGAGCTGCTCGTCAGCGAGGTCGTCACGAACGCCGTGCGGTACGCCACGCGCCCGATCACGCTGCGGCTGCTGCGGACCGACGTCCTGCGCTGCGAGGTCGGCGACGACGTGCCGCAGCTGCCCCGGCTGCGGCAGGCGCGCGCCACGGACGAGGGCGGCCGCGGCCTGTACCTGGTCAACAAGCTGGCGCGGCGCTGGGGCGCCACGCGGCTGAGCACGGGAAAGGTGGTCTGGTTCGAGCTGAACCAGACATGAGCCGGGCCTGAGCGGGCACCCGGACCAGGCCGCTGCCAGGTCCGGCCCCCGGGCTCGGCTCCGCCCTGCCCGGTCCGGCAAAAAGTTGCCGACGTCTTGTCGGCGTCGTTGACTGGCGTGGTGACCGAAGCGACCTGACCCCCCTCTGCGAACGGGAGGACGCTCGTGAGTGAGGCGCCCCGGAAGGCCCCCTCCACCACCGACAACGCCGGCGTTCCGGTCGAGAGCGACGAGCACTCGCTGACCGTCGGCGCGAACGGCCCGATCCTGCTCCAGGACCACTATCTGATCGAGAAGATGGCCCAGTTCAACCGCGAACGGGTGCCCGAGCGCGTGGTGCACGCCAAGGGCTCGGGCGCGTACGGGACCTTCGAGGTCACCAACGACGTCAGCCAGTTCACCAAGGCCGACCTGTTCCAGCCGGGCAGGCGCACGCAGATGCTGGCCCGCTTCTCCACCGTGGCGGGCGAGCAGGGCTCCCCGGACACCTGGCGCGACCCGCGGGGCTTCGCGCTGAAGTTCTACACGGAGCACGGCAACTACGACCTGGTGGGCAACAACACCCCCGTGTTCTTCGTGCGCGACCCGCAGAAGTTCCAGGACTTCATCCGCTCGCAGAAGCGCACCCTCGACAGCGCGGTGCGCGACCACGACATGCAGTGGGACTTCTGGACCCTGTCGCCGGAGTCCGCGCACATGGTCACCTGGCTCATGGGCGACCGCGGCATCCCGAAGACGTACCGCCACATGAACGGCTACTCGTCGCACACCTATATGTGGATCAACGGCGGCGGCGAGAAGTTCTGGGTGAAGTACCACCTCAAGACCGACCAGGGCATCGACTTCCTCACCCAGGACGAGGCGGACGACCTCGCGGGCAAGGACGGCGATCTGCACCGCCGCGATCTGTTCGAGTCGATCAAGCGGGGCGACTGTCCGAGCTGGACGGTCAAGGTCCAGGTCATGCCCTTCGACGACGCGCCGGACTACCGCTTCAACCCGTTCGACCTGACGAAGGTGTGGCCGCACGGCGACTACCCGCTCATCGAGGTCGGCCGGATGACCTTGAACGAGAACCCCGAGGATTTCTTCGTCCACATCGAGCAGGCCGCGTTCGAGCCGTCCAGCATGGTGCCGGGCATCGGTCCGTCCCCGGACAAGATGCTGCTCGGCCGCCTGTTCTCGTACCCGGACACGCACCGCTACCGCATCGGCCCCAACTACCAGCAGCTGCCGCCGAACCGCCCGCGCTCCCCCGTCCGCTCGTACGCGAAGGACGGCCCGATGCGCTACGAGCCGGCGAACGTCGCGCGCCCGTACGCGCCCAACTCGTACGGCGGCCCGGCCGCCCCCGTCCAGGAGTCCGTCGACCCGGCGGGCTGGCGGACCGCGGGCGAGATGGTGCGCGAGGCGTACAAGCTGCACCGCGAGGACGACGACTTCGGGCAGCCGGGCACACTGGTGCGCGACGTGCTCGACGACGCGGCCCGCGAGCGCCTGGTGGCGAACATCAGCGGGCATCTGCTCGACGGCGTCTCCCGACCGGTCCTCGACCGGGCGCTGCGCTACTGGCGCAGCGTGGACAAGGACCTCGGCGACAAGGTCGCGGCGCGGGTCAACGGCGCGGGACCTGGCTGACCCGGACACGGAAGGTGCCCGGAACCGTGGGGTTGAACCCTGGGTTCCGGGCACCTTCCGTGTCCGCTGCCGCTCGTCCGAGCGGGACGCCTGCTACTCGTCCGAGAGCGACGCTTGCTACTCGTCCGAGCGCGACGATCTGTCGGCCCGCCGGTCGTCCGGGTCGTCCGGGATCCCGAAGGTGGGCGACGTCGGAGTCGTCGGCGGGGTCGTCGGCGGCTTCGTCGTCGGGTCCGTGGGCGGCGGGGTCGTCGGCGGCTTCGTCGACGGCGGCTGGGTCGTCGGGGGCTTCGTCGACGGCGGCCTGGTGCTCGGCTTGTCCTTCTCGTCCGGCTCGCTGGGCCGCGTCGTCGGGGTCGAGGGGATCCGCGTGGTCGGGTCGGGCGGCGGCGCGACGGCGGCACCCATGTCGGTGTCCAGCTTGAACTTGCTGCGCGAGCCGGTCGCCTCGAAGGTGTACGCCGCCCATATCTCGGCCGGGAAGCTGCCGCCGTCGACGCGGGGCTTGCCGCCCGCGCCGCGCATGGACACCTGGGTGCCCCGCTTGACCTTGCCGTCGTCCTCGGGCTGCTCGCCGAACAGGCCGACGGAGGTGACCAGCTTCGGCGTGTAGCCCACGAACCAGGCCGACTTGTTGTCGTCGGACGTACCGGTCTTGCCCGCGACCTGCTGGCCCTTGCGGCTGGGCGCGTCGCGCACGGACCTGCGGGCGGTGCCGTCGTCGACCACGCCGGTGAGCACCGACGTCACCGAGTCGGCCGCGCCCCGGCTGATGACCTGGTCGCCGATCGCGTCCGGCAGGTCGACGGTCCGGTCCCGGTGCTGGACGGACTTCACGAGCCGCGGGGTGACCAGCTTGCCGTGGTTGTCGAGCGTGGCGTAGGCCCCGGCCATCTCCAGGGGGCTCGCGCCCATGGTGCCGAGGGTCTGCGCGGGCACGGCGGGCAGGCCCTTGGTGCTCATGCCCAGCTTGCCCGCGACCTCCAGGACCTTGTCCATCTTCACGTCCACGCCCATCTGCGCGAACACGGAGTTGACGGACTTGTTCATGGCTGTCTGCACGGTGACGGGACCGTACGACTGGTCGTCCTCGTTCGGCGGCGCGAAGGCGATGTCGCTGCCCTTGACGGGGCGCTCGCTGCGGCCGCTGTAGATCGTGTTCGCCGTGATCGGATCGCCGTCCTGGGTGGTGGCGCCCTTCTCCAGGGCGGCGGCGAGTATCAGCGGCTTGAAGGTGGAGGCGGGCTGGTAGTCGGTGCGGGTCGCGTTGTTCCTGAAGTGCTTCAGATAGTCGCTGCCGCCGTACATCGCGACGATCGCGCCCGTCTTCGGGTTCACGGACACCGCGCCCGCCTGCACGCGCGCGTCGGCCTTGCTCTTCTTCGGGTCGAGGCGGTCTTCGAGTTTGCGCTCGACGGCCTTCTCCAGCGCGCGCTGCTTCTTGCGGTCGATGTTCAGCGTGATGGTGTAGCCGCCGGCCTTGAGCTGCGCCTCGGCCTCGGACTTGGTGTAGCCCTGCTCCACCAGCTGCCGCTGGACGATCTCGTTGGCGAACTGCACCAGATAGCCGGTCTGCCCCTTCATGCCGGGCGCGACCTTCGGCGCGTGCGGGTAGGGGAACTTCAGGCCGTCGCGCTCGCCGGAGTCGAGCCAGCCCTGCCCGACCATGTTGTTCAGGACGTAGTTCCAGCGCTCCTTGACCAGCTTCTTGGCGGTGGGAGTCGCGGTGGCCCAGTCGTAGGAGCTCGGCGCCTGGAGCAGGGCCGCGAGGTAGGCGCCCTGCGACACGTTCAGCTGCGCGGCGTCGACGCCGTAGTAGGCCTGGGCCGCGGCCTGGATGCCGTACGCGCCGCGGCCGTAGTAGCTGGTGTTGATGTAGCCCGCGAGGATGTCGTCCTTGCTCTTCTCGCGGTCCACCTTCAGCGAGATGACCAGCTCTTTGAGCTTGCGCGTGACGGTCTGTTCCTGCGACAGGTAGTAGTTCTTGACGTACTGCTGGGTGATCGTCGAGCCGCCCTGCTTGCCCTTGCCGGAGAGCGTGTTGATCACGCCGCGCGCGGTGCCCTTGAAGTCGATGCCCGTGTCCTTGTAGAAGGACTTGTTCTCGGCGGCGACGAAGGTGCGCTGCACCTTCTTGGGGATCTTCTCGAGGTCGACGATCTCGCGGTTGACCTCGCCGTCGCGGTACAGGACCTCGCCGTCGCTGTACTTGATGATGTTGCTCTGCTTCTTCGCCAGGGCGTTGCCCTTGGGGATGTCCACCACCAGGTAGAGCACGACGAAGCCGAGCATGCCGAGCAGGATGAAGCCGAAGAAATAGCCGAGGAGCTTCTTCCAGGTGAAGAAGCGGCGGATGCCGGTCCGCTTCGGCTTGCCGCCACCGGTGCGCCGCGCCTTGCCGCCCCTGCCGGAGTCGCCGGAGCCGGAGCCGGAGCCCGCCGGGGCGCCCTCGGAGGGGCTCGTACCGGCGTCGGCGGGGGTGCCGGAGGCCGGGGCGCCGCCGGGCGGGCGGCCGCGCGCTGCCCGGCGCGCACCGCGCTGCCGCGCTTTTCGCTCTTCCGCTCGGCCCATGACTGTGGTCGCTCCGCTTCTTCGTCGTATCCGTCTCGTGCCGCTCGTACGCCGCGTACGTCTCGTACCCCTCGTACGGGTCAGGTCAGCTCACGAAGCTAACACCGCACCCGAGGACAAAAGGCGCCCGATCCGGTCTTTTCCGGACGTGACAATGAGCACCCGTGCCAGGGGAACCCTTGCCACTCCACCGGAATCGACTCCTCGGAAGCGCGGACGGTTGCCTCCCCTTTCTGCCGGAGTGGTCACATCCACCGGGCCGGGGCGGTGCGGGGTCCCGCTACACACTCGACGTATACACACCACGTATACGTGGTGTGTATAGTCCTCGGCATGTCCATCGGTCACACTCTCCTCGGCCTGCTCGAGTCCGGCCCGCGCCACGGCTACGACCTCAAGCGCGCCTTCGACGAGAAGTTCGGGCACGACAAGCCGCTGCACTACGGCCAGGTCTACTCGACCATGTCGCGCCTGCTGAAGAACGGTCTCGTCGAGGTCGACGGCATAGAGGCGGGCGACGGCCCCGAGCGCAAGCGCTACGCCATCACCGAGGCGGGCATCACCGATGTCCAGCGGTGGCTCGCGACGCCGGAGAAGCCCGAGCCGTACCTCCAGTCGACGCTCTACACCAAGGTCGTCCTCGCGCTGCTCACGCACCGGGACGCCGCCGACATCCTCGACACCCAGCGGTCCGAGCACCTGCGCATGATGCGCATCCTCACCGACCGCAAGCGCAAGGGCGACCTCGCCGACCAGCTGATCTGCGACCACGCCCTGTTCCACCTCGAAGCCGACCTGCGCTGGCTCGAACTGACAAGTGCCCGCCTCGGCAGGCTCGCCAAGGAGGTGCTCCCCGCATGACCCCCGCCGGTTCCCTGCTCACCGCCCACGGGCTGCGCAAGGCCTACGGGCCCACGACCGCGCTCGACGACGCCGCGTTCTCCATACATCCCGGCGAGGTCGTCGCCGTCATGGGCCCCTCCGGCTCCGGCAAGTCCACGCTGCTGCACTGCCTCGCCGGAATCGTGCGCCCCGACGCGGGCGAAATCTCGTACAACGGCCGCTCATTGACGTCGATGACGGATACCGCGCTGAGCGCACTGCGGCGCAGCGAGTTCGGCTTCGTCTTCCAGTTCGGGCAGCTCGTGCCGGAGCTGACCTGCGTCGAGAACGTGGCGCTCCCGCTGCGGCTCAACGGCGCGAAGCGCAAGGACGCCGAGCGCACCGCCCTGGGCTGGATGGAGCGCCTGGAGGTCGACGACGTGGGCGCCAAGCGGCCCGGTGAGGTCTCCGGCGGCCAGGGCCAGCGCGTCGCCGTGGCCCGCGCGCTCGCCACCAGCCCGCGCGTGGTCTTCGCCGACGAGCCCACGGGCGCGCTCGACTCGCTCAACGGCGAGCGCGTGATGGAGCTGCTCACCGACGCCGCCAGGTCCACCAACGCCGCCGTCGTCCTGGTCACGCACGAGACCCGCGTCGCCGCGTACTCCGACCGCGAGATCGTCGTCCGCGACGGCAGGTCACGGGACATGGAGCGCCTGGTATGAGCACGACACGGACCGAACCGGCCGTGACCCCGGCCCCCGCCGCCGCCCCGCACCCCGGCCCCAGCGGCGTCCGCGCCTGGATCCGCGACCTGGCCATGGGCCTGCGCTTCGCGATCGGCGGCGGCCGACAGGGCTGGACCCGGACGATCCTCACCGCCGTCGGCGTGGGCCTCGGCGTGGCGCTGCTGCTCGGCGCCGCGTCCGTGCCGGACATGCTGAACAAGCGCGACGCCCGCTCCACGGCGCGCACCCCGCTCACCGAGATGAACGGCAAGCAGGCCAAGCGCAGCGACACGACGGTCCTGTCCATCAATGTGAGCACGGACTTCCGCAACTCCGAGATCACCGGGCGCGTGCTGCGCGCGGACGGCGCCCACCCGGTGCTTCCGCCCGGCGTCGACGCGATGCCCAAGGCCGGTGAAGTGGTCGTCTCGCCCGCCCTGCGGGACCTGATGAACGGCTCCGGCGGCACGCTCCTCAAGGAGCGCTTCAGCCAGTACCGCCAGGTGGGCACCATCGGCGACGCGGGCCTGATGCACCCCAAGGAGCTGTACTACTACCTCGGCTCCGACACCCTGTCCAGGGCCGACGGCGCCTACCGTACGCCGGCCTTCGGCTACGAGCAGCCCTCCGAGCCCCTCGACCCGCTCCTGGTCGTCCTGATCGTCCTGATCTGCGTCGTGCTGCTCACCCCGGTGGTCATCTTCATCGGCACCGCGGTCCGCTTCGGCGGCGAGCGGCGCGACCAGCGGCTCGCCGCGCTGCGCCTGGTCGGCGCCGACCGGCGTGCGGTACGGCGGATCGCCGCGGGCGAGGCCCTGTGCGGGGCGCTGCTCGGGCTCGTCGCGGGCGCCATGTTCTTCCTGCTCGCCCGGCAGTTGGTCGGCATGGTCGACATCTGGAAGGTCAGCGCCTTCCCCTCCGACATGGTGCCGCTGCCGGGGCTCACCGCGCTGATCCTCGTGGCCGTGCCCGTCTCCGCGGTGCTCGTCACCCTGGTGTCGCTGCGCTCGGTCGCCATCGAGCCGCTGGGCGTCGTCCGCAGCTCGGCGCCGCGCAAGCGCCGTCTGTGGTGGCGGCTGCTGCTTCCGGTCGTGGGCCTCGGCATCCTGCTCGGCCAGGACCGCATCTCGACCCAGTCCACCACGGCCGACGTGCACGTCTACGTCATCGCCGTCGGCGCCACCCTCGCCCTCGTGGGCCTCGCCACGCTGCTGCCCTGGCTCGTCGAGGCCGCCGTGGCCAAGCTGCGCGGCGGGCCCGTGCCCTGGCAGCTGGCCACCCGGCGCCTCCAGCTGAGCAGTGGCACGGCGGCCCGCGCGGTCAGCGGCATCACGGTCGCGGTGGCGGGCGCGGTCGCGCTGCAGATGCTCTTCGCGTCCATGCACGACGAGTTCAACACCACCACGGACAGCGACCCGCGCCGCGCCCAGCTCAGCGTGAGCTCGTCGCAGGCCAGCGGCGCACTGGCCCAGCGCATGATCGACGACTTCCGCGCCACCAAGGGCGTCAAGAACGTCATGGGCGCCGTCTCGTCGTACGTCGTCAGGCCCGGCAAGCTGCCGAAGGGCCAGGAGTCCGACGGCTACCGGCCCACCACCGAGCTGCGCGTCGGCACCTGCGAGACGCTGCGCGAACTGGCCCACGTCAAGTCCTGCACCAACGGCGACACGTTCATCGTGCGCTCCGGGGACCGCGAGATGACCGCGCAGGTCGACCTGGTGGCCCGCCCCGGCAAGCCGATCGACCTCAACTCCGACTCCTGGTTCAGCTACGACGGCAAGCCGCATGGCAAGCACTCCCCGTGGACGCTGCCGCAGTCCACGCGCACCGTGCAGGCCAGGCCCGACCCGGTGGGCGACAAGTACTACGGCATCTTCGCGACGCCGCGCGCCCTCGACGTGGACCGCATGGTCGACGCCTCGACCGACGCCATGGTCCAGATCGACCGGAGCGTCCCGGACGCCGAGGAGCACGTGCGCAACGCCGCGTTCCGGATGGACCCGCTGGTGAACGTGGGGACCATCGAGATGATGGAACGCGACAAGCAGTACGCGTCCGTCCAGAAGGGCCTACAGGCCGGGGCCATCGCCACGATGATGCTGATCGCCGCGTCCATGCTGGTGTCGATGCTGGAGCAGCTCCGTGAGCGCAAGCGCCTGCTCGCTGCTCTGACCGCCTTCGGCACCCGGCGCACCTCGATGGGCTGGTCGATCCTGTGGCAGACCGCCGTCCCGGTGGCCCTCGGCCTCGCCCTCGCCGTCGTCGGCGGCCTGGCCCTCGGCGTCGTGATGTGCCGCATGGTCGCCAAACCGGTCACGGACTGGCTGGTGTTCATCCCCCTGGCGGGCGCGGGCGCGGTCCTGGTCGCGGTCGTGACGGCCCTGAGCCTGCCGCCGCTGTGGCGGATGATGCGGCCGGACGGCTTGCGCACGGAGTGAAGCAAGTGCCTCGTCGGGGGCGGGAGTCCATGGACTCCCGCCCCCGACGCGTGTGCGGCAGCGCCCCGAAGGGGCGCGGGGCTGTGCCGATATGCGGCTCCGCCGCGCGGGCGCGACCAGCCACGACGGCCCCGCAGGCGATCGACGGCCCATCGCGGCAGTTCCAGCGAAGCGCTTAGAGCACCCGCACGGGCAGCGGCCGCAAGGCCCCCCGCAGCGCTTCGGCCAGCTCCGCGTACTCCGCGGCCCGGGCCGCGCCCGAGCGCATCGCGAGGGCGACGCGCCGGGTGGGCGCGGGGTCGGCGAAGTACCCGGTGAGCAACTGGCTGCTGCGGCTGGTCTCGACGCGCACGGCGGTCCGCGGGAGCAGCGTCACGCCGAGCCCGCCCGCCACGAGCTGCACCAGGGTGGAGAGCCCGGCGGCGGTCGTGGTGACAGGGGCGTCGGCGCGACCCGCCTCGCGGCAGATGTCCAGGGCCTGGTCGCGCAGGCAGTGGCCCTCGTCGAGGAGCAGCAGGTTCAGCTCCCGCAGCGCCTCACGGGGGATCCCCTCGCGGCCGCCCAGCCAGTGGTCGAGCGGGGTGACCAGGACGAAGTCCTCGTCGAACAGGGGCAGTTCGGTGACGCCGGGCACCCCGAGCGGCACCGCGAGGAGCAGCAGGTCAAGGCGCCCCGCGGCGAGACCCTCCAGGAGCGACGACGTCTGCTCCTCGTGCACCTGGAGATCCAGGTCCGGGTACGTCTCGTGGACGAGGGCGAGCACCGTCGGCAGCAGGTACGGCGCCACGGTCGGGATCACACCGAGCCGGAGCGCGCCCGTGAACGGGGCCTTCACGGCGTCCGCCTCCTCCAGGAGCGCCTCGACCTCGCCGAGGACGGCCTTGGCGCGCACGGCGAGGCGCTCCCCGGCCGGGGAGAGCAGCACCTTGCGGGTGGTCCGCTCCAGGAGCTGGACACCCAGTGCCTCCTCCAGGGCGGAGACGGCGCCGGACAGCGCGGGCTGACTCATCCCGATCGCCGCGGCGGCGTCCCGGAAGTGCAGATGCTCGGCGACGGCGGCGAAGGCGCGCAGCTGCGCCAGGCTGGGCTGCTTGCCCCTATGTACAGCGGCCACTGATAACCACCTCCAATCAACAGAACCAAGTGTAGCTATTTCCCTAATCAATGCACCCTGTGCCACGATCGACGGAGTCCAACCCCTCGGAAGCCCTCGACCGGGGCTTCCCGCTGCAAGGAGAGCGCGTGCTCACTGTCGGTGACAAGTTCCCCGAGTTCGACCTGACTGCCTGTGTCTCGCTGGAGAAGGGCAAGGAGTTCGAGCAGATCAACCACAAGACCTACGAGGGCAAGTGGAAGATCGTCTTCGCGTGGCCCAAGGACTTCACCTTCGTGTGCCCGACCGAGATCGCCGCCTTCGGCAAGCTGAACGACGAGTTCGCCGACCGTGACGCCCAGGTCCTCGGCTTCTCCGGCGACTCCGAGTTCGTGCACCACGCCTGGCGCAAGGACCACCCGGACCTGACCGACCTGCCCTTCCCGATGCTGGCCGACTCCAAGCACGAGCTCATGCGCGCGCTCGGCATCGAGGGCGAGGACGGCTTCGCGCAGCGCGCCGTCTTCATCGTCGACCAGAACAACGAGATCCAGTTCACGATGGTGACCGCCGGCTCCGTCGGCCGTAACCCCAAGGAGGTCCTGCGGGTCCTCGACGCTCTCCAGACGGACGAGCTGTGCCCCTGCAACTGGAGCAAGGGCGAGGACACCCTGGACCCGGTCGCGCTGCTGGCCGGTGAGTGAGCATGGCCCTCGATGAGCTGAAGGCAGCCGTCCCGGACTACGCCAAGGACCTGAAGCTGAACCTCGGCTCGGTCATCGGCAACTCCGAGCTGCCCAAGCAGCAGCTGTGGGGCACGGTGCTCGCCTGCGCGATCGCCTCGCGCTCCGCGCAGGTGCTGCGCGAGCTGGAGCCCGAGGCGAAGGCGAACCTCTCGCCGGAGGCGTACACCGCGGCCAAGTCCGCGGCCGCCATCATGGCGATGAACAACGTCTTCTACCGCACGCGCCACCTGCTCTCCGACCCGGAGTACGGGACGCTGCGCGCGGGCCTGCGGATGAACGTCATCGGCAACCCGGGCGTGGAGAAGATCGACTTCGAGCTCTGGTCGCTCGCGGTCTCCGCGATCAACGGCTGCGGCATGTGCCTCGACTCGCACGAGCAGGTGCTGCGCAAGGCCGGTGTGGACCGCGAGACGATCCAGGAGGCCTTCAAGATCGCTTCGGTGATCCAGGCGGTCGGCGTCACGCTGGAGTCCGAGGCGCACCTGGCCTAGCGGCCGCGCTTCCCCGCCCATTGGCCCGTCGGTCGTCTACTGCTCCGTCGTGGCTGGTCGCGCCCGCGCGGCGGAGCCGCACATCAGCACAGCCCCGCGCCCCTTCGGGGCGCTGTCGGAAGGCCCCGCTCCCTATCAGGGGAGCGGGGCCTTCCGTGCACCCGAGTACGGACAGACGGAACATCCCAGCCCGTCCGGCGTTTGAGGACGAGCGCGCCAGCGCGATGGGGTGGACGGTCAGCCGGAGGAAGGGCGGGTGGGCGGGGAGGGCAGCTGCTCCGGCGCGGGAGCCGTGTCCGCCACCGCTTCGGCCTGCCGGAGGGCCAGTTCTCGGGAGTAGGCACGCAAGTGCCCGACCACCGTGTTCGTCACGGCGACGAGCGGCACGGCCACCACCGCTCCCCCGATCCCGGCCACCATCCCGCCCGCGGCCACGGAGAGCACCACGGCCAGCGGATGCACCCGCACCGCGCGGCCGAGGATGAACGGCTGGAGGATGTGCCCCTCGATCTGCTGCACCGCGAGGACCACCACGAGCGACATCACGGCCGTGAACACGCCCTGCGTGACCAGCGCGACGACGACCGCGAGCGCACCCGAGATCACCGCGCCCACCAGCGGGATGAACGCGAACAGGAAGATGAAGACGGCCAGCGGCACCGCCATCGGCACGCCCAGGAAGTAGATCCCGAGCCCGATGAAGACGGCGTCGATGAGGGCCACTATCACCGTGCCCCGCACGTACGCGGTGAGCGTGCGCCACGCCTGCGGCCCCGCCCCCGCGACGCCGGGCCGGGCCGCGGCGGGCACGAGCCGCAGGAACCACTTCCAGATGCGCGGTCCGTCGTACAGCAGGAAGAGCGTGGAGAACACCGCGAGGAGGATGCCGGTCAGGGCCTCCATGATGACGGTGACGCCTTCGAGGCTCGCGGAGGTGATCTCCTCGGAGTTCGCGCCCACGGCCTCGCGCAGGCTCTTCGCGATGTCGTTGATCTGGTCCTCGGTGACGTGGAAGGGGCTGTTGAGCAGCCACTTGCGCAGGTCCTCGATGCCGTCCTGGATCTGGCTGGAGAGCGTGTCGACGTTCTCCATGACCTGCCAGACCACGAACCAGCCCACCAGGCCCATGATCACGAAGCCGAGCACGGCGGTGACCATCGTGGCGAGGCCGCGCGGCAGGCCGAGCCTGCTGAGCCGGGCCACGGTCGGCTGGAGCAGCGCCGTGATGAGCAGCGCGGCGACGAAGGCGAAGACGACGAGCTGGACCGCGCTGATGACCTTCATCAGGACCCAGACCGTGCCCGCGAGGACGAGCAGCCGCCACCCGGCCTCGGCGGCGACCCGCACGCCCCACGGCACGGCGGCCACGGGGTCGGGCCGCGCCGCGATGGCGGGGGCGTAGGCGGGCGGCGCGGGCACGTGGTCCGCGGCCGCGTCGGAGGGCTCCTCGCCCTGGTCCCGGCCCTCGGCGTCGGCGCGCGCGTCGGCGGCGTGCCGCACCATGTCGGCGTACCGCTTGCGCAGCGACAGCTTGGCGCCCGCCGGGGCGGGCTCCCCGGCGGGGGTGCCGTCGGCGGGGGCGGGCCGCGCGGCGGGCGCGGAGTCGTCCGCGCGCGCGTGCGTGCCGTCGGGCGTGACGTCCTCGGCGGGTGCGGGACCGGAACCTTCGGCGGTCACCCCATCGACGGGCACACCGGGCGCCGCGGACGCGTCCGGCGTACGGAGCGCGTCGGATATGACGGACGCGTCCGACGGCTCGTCCCGTCCGGCCGCGGCCGGCTCCGGTTCGGGGGTGTCCGGGGCGCCCTGGGCGCGGCCCGCGTCCAGGCGTTCACCCAGCCTGGTCAGGCCCGCGCCGACGCGTCGGCGCCACCCTGGAACTCGCGACATGATCCGTCCTCTTCCCCCCGCTCATTCCCCACCGGAGCCCCGGTCGTACCCGCTGGGGCGTTCGAACCGACCGTACATGGCGAAGCCCCCCACCGTAGGACGATGAGGGGCTGTGCCAGGTTGAGCGTGATCGCTCTCAGTACCAGTTGTTCGCCTGCCAGAAGCTCCAGGCTCCGCACGGGCTGCCGTAGCGGTCGTTCATGTAGTTGAGGCCCCACTTGATCTGCGTGGCCGGGTTGGTGCGCCAGTCGGCACCCGCCGAGGACATCTTGGAGCCGGGCAGCGCCTGGACGAGGCCGTAGGCCCCGGAGGAGGCGTTGGTGGCGCGGTAGTTCCACGTGGACTCGTGGTTCACGATGTTGCTGAAGCACTGGAACTGGCCCGCGGGGACCATCTGCCGGGCCATCGCCTGGACCTGGGCCACCGTGTAGGAGCTCTGCGGGGCGAAGTCGGAGGCGTCGCGCGAGGAGGAGCGGCTCGCCTTGTTCTCCAGGCGCTCCTTCTCCTGCTGCTTCTTCTTCTCCGCGGCTTCCTTGGCGGCGGCCTTCTTGTCCGCTTCCGCCTGCTTCGCGGCCTTCTGCTTGGCCACGGCGTTCTTGGCGGCCTGGACGCGGGCGGCCTCAGCGGCGGACTTCTTCGCGGCCGAGTCGGCGGCCATCGCCTGGGCGTCGGCCTGCTGCGCCACCGAAGTGGTCTGCACCTGGGCCTGCTCGCCGGCGGGGATGTCTGCGAGGAGAGTCGAGTCGCTGGCCGTCGCCTCGAGGTCGTTCGAGTTCGAGGACGGGGTGTTGCCCGAGGCAACGCCCACGACGGCGCCGACGGTGGTGACCGCGGTGGCCGACGCCACTGCGAATCCCCGGACCGAAATCCGGCTCACACGGTTTCCTTCCAGCATCGCCCGCATAGGTGACCTCGCGGACGCAATCGTGCCCCTGACGCTGGCCTCCGTTTGCTGCTCGGTCACGGGAGGCGCGGGCCCGGTGGACAACTCCCTTGACGGGAGCGCCGCGTGGTGCTCGGGCGGCATACGGCGACCACTATGAAGTTCTGTTGTTCCGTACCGCTGGGGGTACAGGAGTGCCGTATGCGGGGCCTGACAGGACCCAGACTCTGCCGTAGCGGGATGCCGGGAGGCAATTCCGAGTTGCGTGTGAAAGCTCACATCCCGTTTGTCCCAGCAGTTTTACGGAAACCCAGACGCATGGGGCCGAGGCCCCACTAGGCTCTGTCGCTTCTCCGGTCGCGGCCAAGCGCCGCCGCCCCAGGGGCAATTGACCTCACCTCAGTCGCGAACCACAAAAATCCCCCGTTCCGCGTGGAACGGGGGATTTTCGCGCTTCGGACGAAACGGTCAGATCTGACTGTCCTCCAGCATCTCCGTCACCAGGGCCGCGATCTGCGAGCGCTCCGAGCGCGTGAGCGTCACATGGGCGAAGAGCGGATGCCCCTTCAGCTTCTCGATGACGGCGACCACTCCGTCGTACCGCCCGACCCGGAGGTTGTCGCGCTGGGCGACGTCATGGGTGAGGACGACGCGGGAGTTCGCCCCGATCCGGGACAGGACCGTCAGGAGGACGTTCCGCTCCAGGGACTGGGCCTCGTCCACGATGACGAAGGCGTCGTGCAGGGAGCGGCCCCGGATGTGCGTGAGCGGCAGGACCTCCAGCATGCCCCGCGCCGACACCTCCTCGATGACCTCCTTGCCCGCGACCGAGCCGAGCGTGTCGAAGACGGCCTGCGCCCAGGGCCCCATCTTCTCGGCCTCGGTGCCGGGCAGATAGCCGAGCTCCTGCCCGCCCACCGCGTACAGCGGCCGGAAGACCATCACCTTCTGGTGCTGGCGCCGCTCCAGGACGGCCTCCAGGCCCGCGCAGAGCGCGAGCGCGGACTTGCCGGTGCCCGCGCGGCCGCCCATCGAGACGATGCCGACGTCCGGATCGAGGAGCAGGTCGAGCGCGACCCGCTGCTCGGCGCTGCGGCCCTTGAGGCCGAAGGCCTCGCGGTCGCCCCGGACCAGGCGGACGCTGCCCTCGGCCGTGACCCTGCCGAGCGCCTTGCCGCGCTCGGACTGGATGGTCAGGCCGGTGTGCACGGGCAGCTCGGACGCCTCGGGGACGTACAGCGTCTCCGTCTCGTAGAGGAGGTCGACCTGCTCACCGGAGAGGGTCAGTTCGGACATGCCGGTCCAGCCGGAGGAGTCCGTGATGGCGAGCTCGGCCCGGTACTCCTCGGCGAGGAGGCCGACGGAGGACGCCTTGATCCGCAGCGGCAGGTCCTTCGAGACGACGGTGACGTCGTATCCCTCGGCCTGGAGGTTGCGGGCCACGGCGAGGATCCGCGAGTCGTTGTCGCCCAGGCGGTATCCGGCCGGGAGCACGCCGGGATCGGAGTGGTTGAGCTCGACGCGCAGCGTCCCGCCCAGGCTGCCGATCGGGATGGGCGCGTCCAGGCGTCCGTACCGGATGCGGAAGTCGTCGAGCAGGCGCAGGGCCTGCCGGGCGAAGTAGCCGAGTTCGGGATGGTGGCGCTTGGCCTCTAGCTCCGTCACTACGACGATCGGCAGCACCACTTCGTGCTCGTCGAAACGCGCGAGCGCGTTCGGGTCGGCGAGCAGGACGCTGGTGTCGAGAACATAGGTGCGCCGGCCTTGCTGGCGCTTCGTGCTGGTCACCACGGAAGGACGTACCCCCTCGGATGAGGTCGGGGAGCGACGGAGGGAACTGGGCCGGTGTGCGGCCCCCATGCGCGGGCCGGGCACCGGCCCTCCGTGTCGTCCGCGCTCACCGCGCGGTCGTCCTTGCGCAAAGGGCCTCCCGGGCGGACGGCCCCGTGCCGCCCGCTGAGATACGGCGCCCGTGAATCGGACGCCGACCTGGAAGGCTTATTCCCTCGAACAAGCGCAGCCATGCCATGGCATATGACGGCGCGTTGGTTAACTCCCGGTTACCGAGTTCTCAGTCCACCCGGTTCGTCATCCACCGTAACGGCGGTGGCGCGCGGCGTAATCACGCAGTGCACGCAGGAAGTCCACCTTCCGGAACGCCGGCCAGAAGACTTCGCAGAAGTAGTACTCGGAGTGAGCGGACTGCCAGAGCATGAAGCCGGAGAGGCGCTGTTCACCACTCGTCCGGATCACCAGGTCAGGGTCCGGCTGGCCGCTGGTGTAGAGGTGCTTGGAGATCTGTTCGACGTCGACGCTGTCGGCGACGTCCTCGAGGGAGGTGCCGCGCTCGGCGTGGTCGAGCAGCAGGGAGCGGACGGCGTCGGCGATCTCCTGGCGGCCGCCGTAGCCGACGGCGACGTTGACGAGTATCCCCGTGTTGGTGTCGGTGGCCTGCTCGGCCTCCTTCAGGACCCGCTGGGTGCGGCCCGGGAGCAGGTCGAGGGTGCCCACGTGGTGCACGCGCCAGCGGCCGTCGGCCGCGAGGCTGCGGACCGTCTCCTCGATGATGCCGACGAGCGGGACGAGCTCCTCGTCGGGGCGGTCGAGGTTGTCCGTGGACAGCATCCACAGCGTGACGACCTCGACGTCGGTCTCGGCGCACCAGCCGAGGAACTCCTCGATCTTGTACGCGCCCGCCTGGTGGCCCTGCGCGGTGGTGCCGCCGGAGGCCTTCGCCCAGCGGCGGTTGCCGTCGAGGATGACGCCGATGTGCTTGGGCACCTGCGCGTGGTCGAGGCGGCCCTCCACCCGGTGTGCGTACAGCCGGTACACCAGGTCGCGCAAGCTCACGAGATTCCACCTCTCACGAAAGACGGCCGCTGCCCCGGGGGCCGACCGGCCGGGGGGAGTCCTGGGGCCCGACGGCAGCCCCCGAAGCCGAAAGGGTACCGCTGCGCGGGCGGTCCCTCGGCCCGGGTGCCGTTACGGACGGGAGAAAGAGGGGTATGAGGAGTGTTCGTCCACGCCCCCACCCCGAACGACCGCCTCCGGCACGGAAGGGGGGCGCGCGACACGGGGGTTGGGCCCGCGCACCACGCCCCGCGCGGACCGCCACCGCGCCCCCCCCGAAGCCAGCCCGCGGACCGCGGCACGCCCACCGAGCCCGCCCGGCACCGAAGAACGAGACCACAGGCCAAATCAAGCCCGTCCGGCACCGAAGAACGAGACCACAGGCCAATCCAAGCCCGTCCGGCGTTTGAGGACGAGGCCGCAGGCCGATGGAGCCCGTCCGGCGTCGGAGGACGAGGCCGCAGGCCGATCAAGCCCGCCCAAGCCGAACGCAGTGACGTAGCTTCGTTCCATGAACGACATCTCCCCGTACGCCGCCGCCCCCGACCGCTACGACACGATGGAGTACCGCCGCACCGGCAGGAGCGGCCTGCGGCTCCCGGCCGTCTCGCTCGGCCTCTGGCACAACTTCGGCGACGACCGCACGCTCGACTCCCAGCGCGCGATCCTGCGCCGCGCCTTCGACCTGGGCGTCACCCACTTCGACCTGGCGAACAACTACGGCCCGCCGCCCGGCAGCGCGGAGCTGAACTTCGGCAAGCTCTTCGCCCAGGACTTCGCCCCCTACCGGGACGAGCTGGTCGTCTCGACCAAGGCGGGCTACCTGATGCACCCCGGCCCCTACGGCGAGTGGGGCTCCCGCAAGTACCTGCTGTCGTCGCTCGACGCCTCCCTGCGGCGCATGGGCCTGGACCACGTCGACGTCTTCTACTCGCACCGCTTCGACCCGGACACCCCGCTGGAGGAGACCATGGGCGCCCTCGCGTCCGCGGTCCAGCAGGGCAAGGCGCTGTACGTCGGCGTCTCCTCGTACACCAGCGAGCAGACCGCCGAGGCCGCGCGGCTGCTGCGCGAGATGGGGGTCCGTCCGCTCATCCACCAGCCCTCGTACTCGATGATCAACCGCTGGACCGAGGACGACGGCCTGCTCGACACCCTGGAGACGGAGGGCATGGGCTGCATCTCCTTCGTGCCGCTCGCGCAGGGCCTGCTGACCGACAAGTACCTGAAGGGCATCCCCGAGGGCTCGCGCGCGACCCAGGGCAAGTCCCTCGACCCGGGGCTCCTCAGCGACGAGGTCGTACGCCGCCTCAATGGCTTGAACGACATCGCGGCGCGGCGCGGCCAGTCGCTCGCGCAACTGGCGCTGAACTGGGTGCTGCGGGACGAGCGCATGACCTCGGCGCTCATCGGCGCGTCCAGCGTGCGGCAGCTGGAGGAGAACGTGGCGGCCCTGTCCGGACCGAAGCTCACGCAGGCGGAGCTCGACGAGATCGACACCTTCGCGGTGTCGACGCCGGGGACGAACATCTGGGCCGGTCGGAGCTGACGGCGCGGTCCGGCGCGCGGCCCCGCGCCCGGCCGCACGGCCGTGGCGCGGGCGGCCGCCGCGCGGCCAAAAGAAACGGGCCGGTCCGTGGGGGGGAGACGGACCGGCCCGAGGGGGGGTTTCCACCATAACCCTTCGTAAGTGCTTCGCGGTGCATCGGCGTGCCACAACTACTCTCCGAAACCGCCCGGCGACTGCTTGGCCCCCGTTCCCCGCCGGTTTCCGGCCCTCGCGGCGGGATCCGACCGGCGGAAGCGGTAGCTCCGAAGGGTGACGCGCGGGCGGGGCGCGCGCTTGACGCGCCGGGCGCTAGCGTCGCGCCATGGCGACGTTGACGGTGCCCGGCTCCGGGAGCCCCTTCGCGGTCCCCCTGGAGGTGGCGGACTCGCCCCGCGCACGGCGGCGCGGGCTGCTCGGCCGCGACGGCGTCCCGGGCGCCCTGCTGCTGCCGCGCACGAGCGCGGTGCACACGCTGGGGATGCGGTTCGCGGTGGACGTGGCGTACCTGGACCGGGGGTCCCGGGTGCTCGCGGTGCGGACGATGCGGCCGGGCCGGGTGGGCCTGCCCCGGTTCCGGGCCCGGCGCGTGGTGGAGGCGGAGGCCGGAGCGATGGCGGCGTGGGGGGTCCGCAGGGGCGTGCGCCTGGTGGTGGACCTGGACGGACCGGATCGGAACGGCGCCTAGGAGCACGGTGGGGCGCTCGCTCTTGGGCAGAGCGCGCACGAGGCCGCGCAGCCCCCTCCGCTGCGCGGCACCCGCCCCGCGCAGCTTTGCGCACGCGAATTAGCGTTGGTCTGAACTTACGCGAGTCCAGCGATCGAATCGAGCCGGTGTGCGGAACAATCGATAACAATGTTGAATCGACGACCGCGGCGCACCGGAGTCGCCCCGAATTGCCCGAATTGACGTCTGGGGCACCGGGCTTCGGGCAGCGACGCGGGGGCGCGGGCCCCCGGGCCTCAGGCGTCGCGCGCGACCGCGGCGGCCTTGGCCTCCTGGTTGGCGACCAGGTGCGCCATGTTCGCGTCGCCCCACAGGCCGAGCGGCTCCAGGGCCCGGTTCAGGGACTGGCCGAGGTCGGTGAGGGAGTACTCCACCTTGGGCGGCACCTCGCGGTAGACCTCGCGGTGCACGATGCCGTCCGTCTCCATCTCCCGCAGCTGCTGGATCAGCATCTTCTCGCTGACGCCGTGGACGTGCCGCCGCAGCTCCCCGAACCGCAGGGTGCCCCCCGCGTACAGCGCCCACAGGATCAGGGGCTTCCACTTGCCGCCGACGACGTCCACGGCCGCGTCCAGACCGCACGTGTACGGCCCCTTGCCCTTCGCCATGTGCCAACTCCTCGTCCGGGTACGGCCGCTGCCTCACTTACCGGATCGACAGTACCGCCGGAGGAGGGATCAGCGCTTGCGCGCGTCGAAGAGGTGCCGGGTGCTGTGGGCCACGAAAGGCCCTTCCTCCCGGATCTGCTCGTGCAGCTCGCGCAGTCGCGGCCGGTACGCGTCGACGGTGAACCCGGGCACCATCCACACCACCTTCCGCAGGAAGTGGACGACGGCCCCGACGTCGAAGAACTCCATCCGCAGCCGCTCGGCGCGCAGCGACACCACGTCGAGCCCGGCGGCCTCGGCCGCGGCCCGCTCGCCCTCGGGGTCGCGGGCGTTCCTGACCGCCGCTGGCTGCTCACCCAGGAAGTACTCGACGAGCTCGAACACGCTGCTCGGGCCCACGTGCTGGGCGAAGTACGTCCCGCCGGGCCGCAGCACCCGCGCGATCTCGGCGAAGTGCGGCGTGACGGGATGCCTGCTCGTGACCAGGTCGAAGGCGCCGTCCGCGAACGGCAGCGGCGCGTCCTCGGCCGAGGCCACGACGACCGCGCCGCGCGGGTGCAGCAGGGCCGTCGCCTTCGCCACGTTCGGCGGCCACCCCTCCGTGGCCACGGTGACCGCGGGCAACGAGGGCGCGGACGCCAGCACCTCGCCGCCCCCCGTCTGCACGTCCAGCGCGGCCTCCGCCGTCGCCAGCCGCTCCCCCATGGCCCGCGCGTACCCCCACGAGGGCCGCGCTTCGGTGGCCCGGCCCTCGAACCAGGAGAAGTCCCAGCCTTGGGTGGGGGCGGCCTCGGCCTCGGCGACAAGCTCGTCGAACGTACGGGAACCTGCGGGGGTGCTGTTGCTGGAGGTGCTCATGGACCGATGCTCTCAAGCATGGCTCCGGCCCGCCCGGAATTACGTGCGGGCCGCCGCGAGGTGGCGCGTGAGCCGGTCGACGTCGGCCCAGGCGGAGGCGTCCGTGCCGTCCCCGAAGCGGTAGTGCAGCGCGGGCCCGGCCGCGGGTCCGAGCGCGGTGGGCCGGTGCGGCAGCGGCGGGCGGCGGGCGTGGGCGATGCCGACCGCGCGGACGTCGGCGGCGCCCAGGGTGAAGGAGACGGGGGCGGGCGGGTGCTCCAGGTGCGCGGGGGCCGTGAGGTCGGCGCGGGCCGGGTGCAGCGTGACGAGCAGGGTGCGCAGACCGTGCCGGGCGACGAGGGCCTCGGCGAGCGGTTCGATCGCGTCCAGGGGCGCGGGGCTGCCGGCGGCGAGGCCGAGGGCGAGGGTGACCTCCTGGGCGAGGCCGGTCCTGGTGCGCTGGACGCGCAGGGTGGCGAGCGCGGGCCGGTCCGGGCGGCCGACGGCGAGCAGCTGGCTGGGGTCCGGGGCGCGGCCGCGGGCCAGCGCGGTCAACTGCCGGGGCGACCAGGGCAGGTTGATGGGCTCGGCGGTGCCCCACCCCGCGGGTTCGGCGCCGGTGAGGTGCCGCCAGGCGGCCTCCAGGCCGAGGCCAAGGACGAGGTCGGGCTCCGGGGCGTGGTGGGTGCGGAAGGAGACGGTGAGCTGCCGCTCGGCGGTGGACCCGGGCGGCCTGAAGGCCTTCGCCACGGCGGGGCGGCCGTCCCGGTCGAGGGCGGGGGCGAAGGCGCCGTCCCGCCAGCGCAGCACGGCTCCGGACAGGCCGTCGTAGTAGCCGTCGTCGGGGTCCTGGACCACCCAGCGGTTCGGCGGGCCGGTGAGGGCCGTGCGCAGGGGCAGGCTCAGGCGGGAGTGCGGCGGCGTGACGACGTGCAGGGCGCGGCCGGAGGCGACGGTGGCGCGCAGCACGTCGGAGAGCCACGCGGTCAGCGCGACGACGGGCCGGTCGACGAGGACGACGGCCGTGGCGTCGGTGAGCACGTCGACAGCGGGCAGGGCGCCCTCGGGGGCCGGGGCCGCTGTGATCCCGCCGTCGTCGGGGGTGTCGACCACTCGCAGGGTGGCGGCGCCCGGCGGCCAGCTGGTGCCGCCGAGCAGCAGCGTGAGACGGCCGCAGAACGACCCGGCGAGGTCCTCGGCCTCCGGTACCGCCGTCGAGGCGCGGGCCTCGGTCCACCAGAACGGCACCTCGGGCACGGCCACCTGGGAGCCGAGGAGGCGCTCGGCCTCGCCGGGGGTGTGGACGACGACGGGCGCCTCGACCGACACGAGGCGTCGGCCCGTCGGCGTGCACAGGTGGATGACCGCGTCGTCGGCACTCGTGGTCACGCCCAGGTCAGGACCGCCCGCGTGGAGTCCGGCCAGGAGGGCCATCGGGTCGGGCATGCCGGGCGTCAGGGCGATGACGTCCTTGGTCACGGCGTCTCCTCGGCGGAGGTTTCCGGGGTCAGGGCGGTCTGGATGAGCCGGGGGCGGTGTCCGCGGCGGATGAGGGTGCCTCGGCCGGGGGGCTGCGGGCAGGGGTGGACCCCGGGGAAGAGCTGGCCTTCGCCGCGGTCGCCGGTCATCAGCAGGGCGGTGGCGCCGGTCTCGCGCAGGGCGGTCAGGAAGGGCTCGTACAGGGCGCGGGAGGCCCCGGCGACGCGTCGGGCCACGACGAAGTGCAGGCCGATGTCCTGGGCCGAGGAGACGTAGGGCAGGAAGGGCGCAAGGGGCTGCTGGCCCGCGGTGGTGAGGATGTCGTAGTCGTCGACGAGGATGACGATGCGCGGGCCGGTGAAGGCGGGGCCGCCGGTGTCGGGCAGGTCGGGGTCCGCGGTGTCCGGGAGGCGCTTGTCGAGCTCGCCCGCGATGCCGGTGGCGAGGGCGGCCGCCAGCCCGGCGTTGTGGGCGTAGCCGCCGCGGTAGGGCTCGGGGACGTGGCCGCGCAGGCCGCGGCGGGGGTCGAAGACGCCGAACACGACCTCCTTGTCGCCGTACCGCGCGACGAGCTGCCGGGTGATCAGCTTGAGCAGGTTGGTCTTGCCGCACTCGTTGTCGCCCAGGACCAGCAGGTGCTGATCGCGGTCGAAGAGGTCGAGGCGGACGGGGCCGAGGGTGTCCTGGTCGACGCCGATCGGCACGTGGTCCGGCTCGGCGGCGGGCGAGGGCAGCTTCGCGGCGGGCAGGCCGAGCGGCAGCACGCGGACGGGCGCGGCGGGCTCGCCGTGCCAGGTGGCCGCGACCGTGCGGGCCGCGTCCTCCAGGGCGGTGCCGAGGTCGCTCGTCGCGGTGCCGCCGTCGGTGCGGGGCAGTGCGGTCTGCGCGAAGAGCTTGCCGTCGGTCAGGGCCCGGCCGGGGGTGCTCGCCGTGACCGTCTCCGCGAGCTTGCGGTCGACCGTGGAGTCGGTGGGGTCGTTGAGGCGCAGCTCGACGCGCGTGCCGAACAGGGACTGGGTGGCGATGCGGGCGTCGTTCCAGCGCAGCATGCCCGCGACGACGTGGATGCCGTAGCCGCCGCCGCGCTTGAGCAGGTCGGCGACGGCGTCGTCGAGGTCGTCGAACTCCTCGCGCAGCGCGCCGAAACCGTCGACGAGCAGGACGAGGTCCGTGGAGCCGAGCTCGGGCAGCGCCCCCTCGGCGCGCATCCGCCGCAGCCGGTCGAGGGAGTCGATGCCGTGCTCGCGGAACAGCTCCTCGCGCAGGGCGAGCTGGGCGGTCATCTCGGCGACGGTACGGGCGAGACGCTCGCGGTCGGCACGGGAGGCGACGCCCCCGACGTGCGGCAGGCCCGCAAGGGCCGTGAGCCCGCCGCCGACCAGGTCGAGGCCGTACACGGCGACCTCGTCGGGGGTGTGGGTGAGCGCGAGGGACAGGGTCAGCGTGCGCAGCAGCGTGGTCTTGCCGGACTGCGGGCCGCCGATGACGGCCACGTGGCCGCCCGCGACGGTCAGGTCGAGCGTCCACAGCCCCTGCCACTGCTCGGCGGGGTCGTCCAGGACGCCGAGCGGCACGCGCAGGCGGCCGCGGGACCGGGTGAGGTGCAGACCGCGCGCGGAGACGCCGAGCGGTCCGGCCGCGGTGTCCAGGGCGACGGCGTCGGGCAGCGGCGGCAGCCAGATGCGGCGTACGGGCGGGGCTGCGGCGGCGAGCTGGTCGACCACCGTGGACATGAGGGTGGGACCGGTCTCCCGCTCGCGCGCGCCCGCCTCCCGCGTGGCGGTGGCGTCCCGCGCGGGCGCGTTGAAGGCGGAGTAGACCCAGGCGCGGGGCCGTGCGTCGGCGGTGTCCTGCGGGGCGGGGCCGCGCCGGGCCCCGGAGACGTATCCGGCCTTGAAGCGCGTGTACGTGGACGTGTCCACCTTCAGATAGCCGAAGCCGGGCAGCGGCGGCAGCTGGAAGGCGTCCACGGTGTCGAGGACGGTCCGCGACTCGTCCGCGGAGAACGTACGCAGGCCGAGACGGTAGGACAGATACGTCTCCAGGCCCTTGAGCTTGCCGCTCTCGATGCGCTGGCTGGACAGGAGCAGATGCACGCCGATGGACCGGCCGATCCGTCCGATGGACAGGAACAGGTCGATGAAGTCCGGCTTGGCGGTGATCAGTTCGCCGAACTCGTCGATGACGACGAACAGGTGCGGCAGCGGCTCCAGGCCCCGGCCCGGCTCCTTCGCGCGCAGCGCGGCGTAGTGCCCGATGTCGGCGATGTTGCCCGCGTCCTTCAGGACCCGCTGGCGGCGCTTGATCTCACCGGCGAGGCTGGTGTGGACGCGCTCGACGAGGTCGGCCTGGTTCTCCAGATTGGTGATGACTCCGGCGACGTGCGGCAGGCCGGTGAAGGGGGCGAAGGTCGCGCCGCCCTTGTAGTCGACCAGGACCAGCGCCAGGTCCTCGGGCGCGTGCGTGGCCGTCAGGGCGAGGACGAGGGTGCGCAGGAGCTCGCTCTTGCCGGACCCGGTGGCCCCCACGCACAGCCCGTGCGGGCCCATCCCGAGCTCGGCGGACTCCTTCAGGTCGAGCAGGACGGGTTCGTGGTGGTCGTCGACGCCGATGGGGACGCGCAGGAAGTCCCGTTCGCCGCGGGGCGCCCACAGTTCGCCCAGGTCGAGGTCGGCCGGGTCGTCGACGCCGAGGAGCGCGGGGAAGTCGACGGGGCCGGACACCGGGGTGCCTTCGGCGGCGGACTCGGGGGTCAGGCGGAGCGGCGCGAGGAGCCGGGCGAGGCCTTCGGCGCCCGCGGCGCTCACCTCGTCGGCGAGGCCGTGGGCGGCGGGCGCTTCGGGGTGGCGCAGGTCCTCGACCGTGACGCGGCCGCCGTCGACGGTGACGCGCACGCTGACCTCGTCCGGCTCGTGCACCTGCTCCTGGAGCAGGTGCAGCACCGTGACGCCCATCTCCGCGAGCCCCACGGCCGCGTCCGGGCGCGGCAGTTCGGCGGCCGTCCCGCCGTACTCGTCGCTGACCACGAGCATCCGGTCGCTCATGCGCAGCGCCCGCCGGTCCGAGAGCCCGCGCCGCACCTCGGCGGCGTAGGCAGCACGGCGGCGCAGGTCACCGGCGCACAGCCGGGCGAGCTGGGCGAGGTCGGGGGCGACGCGCCGGGCGGCGACGGGCTCCGCGCCTTCGGCGGCGTCCTCGGTGAGGGTGTGCGGCAGCCACTTGACCCACTCCCAGTCGTCGAGCCGCTCGCCCGGCACCCCGAACGCGAGCGCCACGTCGTCCGGGGCGTGCGTCACGGCCGTCTGCACGAGCAGGGCGCGGGCCACGCGCAGTACGCCGTCCCGGTCACCGATCACACTCACGTTGCCCGCCCGGTCGAGGGGCACGGTCAGCGGGAAGTCCGGGGCGACGGCGAAGCGGGCCTGGAGGGCGCGGGCCTCGTTCAGCATGAACGGATCGGGTGGCGTCAGCACGCCGCTGCCGCTGTTCTGTGCGATCACGATGTCCTGCGCGGGGACGTCACCGGCACCGACGCGCACGTCCAGGAAGTCGGCGTCGGCGCGGCGGCGCTCCCAGCAGCGGGCGGGATCCCGTACCAGGTCGTAGAGAGCGGCGGGCGGAGGATTCAGGAGGCGGGCCCGCGCCCGGGCGTCCCTTTCCCTGCCGCCGAGTTCATGGCGCTGCTCCTCCACGTACTCCAGGTACCGCTCGCGCTGGGTGCGCCGCGTGCGCTGTGCCTTGCCGCGCTGCGACAGGAACAGGGCGACCGCGCCGAGCAGCGCGAAGACCAGCACCACCGCGCCGAGCGCGGCGAACCGGCTGTTGCGGATCACGGTCATCATCACGACCGAGCCCATGACTCCGGCCATCGGGAGCAGGGCGGTGGCGGCGTTGCCCAGCTTGCCCTCGGGGAGGTTCGGCGGCGGCTCGATGACGTGCTGGGCCGGGGCCGTCAGGGGGCGGGTGGAACGGGCCGGCCGGTGGACCAGGTGGTGGGTCATCGCGGGCTCCCGGCGGGCGTCGTGCACCTGCGTCGCGTCATCGTCGGCTCACCGCACCCGCACCGCGTGCCGCATCGCCTCGGCGGCGAGCCGGGTGGCTGCCTGCCGGCTGGCGTCGGCGAGCCGGGCCGGGTCGATGGCGCCGCCACCGGCCAGATGCCGGTCGTACGGTACGGCCACGACGGGGACTCCGGTCTCCCGCAGGTGTCCGGCGGCGGCCCGCGCGTTCAGCGTCATGTCGGGTGAGGTGGCGGTGAGCGCGACGACGGTGGTGGCGAGGGCCGAGTGCGGCAATTGCCCGAGCCAGTCGAGGACCAGCCGTGTGCCGCCCACGCCCTCGGGCGTCATCGGCGCGACGACCACGCGGGCGTGCGCCGTGTCCATGGCGGTCCGCGCGACCGCGCCCGGAAGCGTCTCGCAGTCGACGACGGTCACGGCGAAGTAGCGGCGCAGGGCGAGGGTGACGGTGCGGTACGCCGGTATGTCCAGAGGCGCGCCGACCTGCCCCTGGCTGCCGGGCAGCAGCCAGCCGCCGTCGCTGACCGGCACCAGATAGCCCGTGATGTCGGTGAGTTGCATGGCGGGCGTGAGGATCCGGGCGAGGTCGCCGCACGCCCAGCGGACCGACTCGGCGCCCATCCGCACCGGCAGCGTGCCGAGCGCGGCGTCCGCCTCCAGGGTGAGCACCGGGTCGTGCCGGTAGTGGGTGAAGGCCCGGCCGAGCAACGCGGCGACGGTCGTCTTGCCGACGCCACCCCGGATGGACGTCACGGCGAGGACGCGCCCGGTGGTGACGGGCTGCTGTATCTCCAGCGCGGTCCGGGACTCCTCCGCGACCTCCTGCGCGGCGGACGCCGTGAGCCTGCGGAGCGTACGCCCCGTCCGGCGCAGCGCGGAGTCACCGTGCCGCGGGCGGCCTTGGGCGAGGGCCAGGCGGGGGTCGAGGGCCGGGGTGGGCCGGGGGACGGGGCGGGCCGGGGGTGGCGGGGCGGCCGGGGGCGGGGTCGTGGCCGGGGCCGGGGCCGGGGCGGGGGGACGCGTCGGGCTCTCGGGCTCGGGAGCCGGGGTGACCGGAGAGGCCGGAGTAGCTGAAGTGGCTGGAGTGGCTGGAGTGGCCGGGGAGCCTTCCGCCCTGGAAGCGTCCGCCGCCAAAGGCACGACCGGCGTGCTCTTCTCCGCCGTACGGGCCACGGCCGTGCCCGCCCGCGAACCGGTCGCTCCCGCGGGCGCGTCACCCGGCCCCGCGTACGCGCTCAGCTCCCGCAGCACATCGTGCTGCCAGTCCCGTCCCTGTGCCATGTCCCCGCCTCCTAGGCGAAGGTGTCGAGAAGACGCCCGTAGGCACCGAACACACCGAGGAGCAACGGCACCAGGGCAATCACGCCCACCGACTCCAGCAGGTCTCCGGCGCGCCGCAGCCGTACGCGTACGTGCTCGGGGGGACGGACGGCGAGGACGAGCAGCGGTGCCGCCGCGAGCCCCACGAGCAGCGCGAGCGGTCCGGCCGCACCGGACCGGTCGAGCCACACCCGGACGAGCCACGCGACGACGACGCCGGCGGCGGCCAACAGGGCGGCCACCTCGCCGACCAGCGGGAAGGCCCGCGCCCGCAGGGCGAGCACCAGAGCCGTCGCCACGGCGAGGAGCACCGACCACACCGACACCTCACCGAGCACCAGCGTCGCGGCGACGGCCGCGGACCCGGCGAAGACGAGGGTCGCCAGGGCGAGGCCCCGGTGCGTGACGGCCAGAGCGACGCCGACCTGGTACCGGCTGACCGACACGCCGGCCGACCGCCGGTCGTCGAGCCCGGACAGCCCGGAGGCCATCAGCGCGAGCCGCGGCAGCACGCCCAGTACGACCACCGACAGCACGGCCAGCACGGCTCCGGCGCGCACCGCCCCGTCACCGCCCTGCACACCGAGGGCGATCTCCCATGCCGTGAGGCACCCGAGGAGCGCGCCACCGCCCACGAACGCGCCGCGCCCCAGCGGGGTGCACCATCCGAGCAACAGCAAGACGCAGGTGAGGGCTCCGCCCACGCCCGCGAGCCGTTCGGGCGTCGACCATCCGCCGGCCTCGGCGAGGCACCAGGCGGCGAGGACACCGAGGACACCGGTCATGCCGGTCAGGGCACCGGCGATCGCCGTACGCCGAAGCCGTCCGCACACCGCGCCGACGGCCCCCGCGACGGCCGCCCCCGCGAGCAGCCCGACGCCCGCCCGCCCAGCGGCGAACTCATGCCGGGCCAGCACCCCGGCGACCAGGGTCCAGGTGACGGCGGCGACCCCGCAGACCACGCTCCGGGCCCGCGGCCCCCACCGCCAGCCGCGCACGTCCACGTCATCGGCGGCCTCATCGGTGACGTCGTGCACGACGGGCGCGGACGGCGCGTCCTCCGCCCGCACCAGCCGGAGCACCGCCCCGTCGGCGACACCGGCGGACTCCAGCGAAGCGTCCTGCGCGATCGCGGTCCCGTCGACGCCGAGCAGATACCGCAGTTGAGGCCGCTCACCCACCCGATCGCCGAGCAACCGCAGGATCTCGGGCAGCAGCAGCCCGACCGGTTCCTGAGAGGGCAGTACGAGATCCACCCGCCGCCGCTCCCCCACCAGAGTCACCCGGCTCAACACCACCGCCCCTTGACTCCGGCTACGACTCAACGCCCCCGCAGAAATCACAAGTTCGAACCTATCACCGAGAAGAAGACACCACAGAGGGCGATTCAGACACCCTGGACGAAGAAGAGCGGGGCACGGAATCGGAAACCCCGGGCTTATCCTTCATCACCCGCTCCGAAACAAAGGACCAGCCGACGCACCCAGCACACAGCACCGCGCCAACGACAATCCCGCCGAACACTTTTCCGAGCCGCTCGTCCCACCCCCGCCGCTGCCGCTCACTCCCGAACACCACAGCATCCCGAAGCCGCCGCCGCCGAACAGCCACAGACTCCAGAAGCTGACTGTCGTAGTCCTGCGCCGCCATCTCCGCCCCCTTGTCTTCGCGCTTGCGCCTAACCCCTCCCGGCCATCGCGACGATCCTCCACCGGGGCGCCAGGCGAACCTTCCGTTGATCTCTTCGACACGTCCATGAGGCCGCCACTCTGGCGGGCGACGGCACCCAGAAAAGTTCAGCCAACCCAACCAACACTCAGCGCTTCGAGAAGCGCGGAACACACGGAGCACGGCCGCACGGACTTTCCATGGTCCGGGTCACCCGGCGGACGAACCATGCGAGAAGTCATCGCCGCACCTTCGAAGTGCGGGACAGCCTCCATGAGTGTCACTGCGCGCCCATTGTTCCGCTCTGCATCCAAGCGCCACAATTGGTCCGAAATGAGCGCTGCTTCCGCACACTTCCCGTCAAACCTTCGACGCTGTTCAGCCGGGAGGGAGTCAGCGAAACCCCACACTGCTGGATGCAGGTTCGGCTTCTTCGCACCGACGAGACTCGTATGACTTACGACGGTGTCACCCAGTAGCAGGGATGACGCGACCGTCGGGTGCCGCTCAAACAAAGAAGTCCTCCGCATCCAAGGCTTCGGCTCCACTCAAGAAGCGGGCGAATGCGTCCTGCTCATCGAGGCCCCAGAAATACGCCCCCGTGTGATGGAGGTGAAAGAACCTTCCGATCTCATCAACGAGAATGAGACCGTACTCAGCGGAGTCGTACCCGACAGGGAAAAGACGCTTTCCGATCTGCGTAGCCAGTTCCGAGATCAGGGCGGCATCACCGTCATACCCAACTGTCGGACGCATCTCCATCGCGAAGTCCTCGACCCGGGGATGGCGGAGCGTCAGTCCGCCGTAAGCGCGGATGACACGGACTGCGGCATCGACCGGCACCAAGGGGTTTCCCTGACGCCTGGCATCCTGGACCCGCACGTCGATGAGTTCGCCCGCTTCAGCCTCTCCGATGTCACGCCCCGGGACCCAGCCATTTCCCTCCAACCATGCACGCACTTCCTGCGAAAAGCTACCGACAGTCATTCAAGTATCCGTTCTGCGAACAATTTGTCACTCGTGCGCCCGGATGCCGAGCTGAGGAAGTACATGCTTACACGTATCACAGGGGCGCATGTACTCCCCATGCCGACTGACCACTTCGCCGGTCTTGCGGTCCACGACATCGCCGATCCTCCGGGTATGCATCTCGCCACCCTCCAACACCCGTCGCGCATCAGCGACGGTACGTATCGTACTTCCCGTCGGATCGAGCTGATGTAACCGATCACTGATCAGCGAAATTTCAGCACACTTGCCATGCCCGATGCCCTTTCTCGGGATAATTCCTGCACTGACGTCGTCACTGATCCGCTTGAGAATGTCCTGCAGAACTCGATGCGTATGCGGAAGTTTCTGCCCATGCATCTTTGTGGTACTTGAATGCACCGTTATCACCTGATCGTGAAGGAAGCTTCCGGCGCAGCCCGATGCCAGCTGGTGCTGACCAGGAGTGTTACCGGCCGCCGAATTCCGTGCGTCATCGGCGAGCGCCAAGGCTTCCTCTTCCAGGGCCGCGAGCCTCTCCTCAGGAGTCATTCGGCTGACATCCGTCGCTGGGCGTCGATGATGTCTCATGGCATCGGCGCTCATCCCGTGCCAGTCCGGCTGAGGCTCCAGCGGCACGCCCGCACTGGGGCGGCCGACAGCGCCCGGCTCCTGCGCCTCCGGGCCGGAACGACCACCCGTGCCGAGCTCGTCACCGTGCGGTGCGGCGCCCGCCCGAGGGCCGTCGCCGGCGTGACCGCCGCCGGAACCGCCGCGGCCCGTATGCGTCACCCCGTTGTCATGGTGCGCTGAAGGGTGGCCCGATGGCCCGCCCCGTGGCTCGTGGCTCGCTGCGGGGCCGGGGTGCGGATCGGGTGCGGCGCCACCAGGCGTCCGGTGTCCGGCCTCGGGGGCGGTACTCCGCGTTCCACCCGCCAGGTCGTCGCCCATGCTGCTGACGGAGCCGGGAGCCCCGTCGCCCGAACGCGCTCCCACCAGCACCGGCTGTCGCTCATGGGCCCGCAGGGCAGGCTCTGTTCCGCCCTTGGACGCTCCGGCACGCTCCGCGGCAGCGAGCTCTCCCTCTCCTTGGCCTTGCCTCTTCAGATCACTGAGGACCCTGCCCTGGTCATCGACGATGGCCCCGTCGCGCGTCATGTAGAGGGTGTTGCCCTCGCTGTCGGCGTACAGCCGGGCGTTGTCCGGCACCGCCGCGGGCCTCGGCGGCATCGGTGCTGCGTCGTCGACGAGGTGGTAGGAGCCGGCCGGGACGTCGAGTCGGGTGACTGCACGGGGGGCGCGGAGGGGGGCCAGCAGGTCGCCGACCTTGGAGACCGTGAAGGTGACGCCCTTCGCGGCGTACGTGAAGGGGTCCACCGCCCGGCCGACCTTGCTGACGGCCGAGAGCGTCTTCGCCGCCGCGCCGCCCTTGGCCGCCGCGCCGGCGCCGCGGGTCGCCAGGATCGTGAGTGCGTTGAAGCCGACGAGGCCCGCGGCGCGGGCCGGGTTCTTGCTCCACTCGTCGTAGGCGATGAGGCCCTTGCCGGTGTCGACCACGGCCCGGCGCGAGTCCCGCAGCCAGCTGGGCAGTTGGTCGTCCTTGGCCAGCCAGAAGACACCGGCCGCCGGTCCCATGCTGAGGGTCAGCCCGGTGGCGAGCCTGCCCAGGTTGGTCCACGCCTCCCCGGCCGCGCCCCAGCCGCCCTCGCCCTGGCCCACCAGCGTGAGGAGCGCCCCGGCCGCACCGCCCAGGCCGTCGACGAAGAAGCCCTTGCCGACGTCCTTCGCCTTGTGGAGCAGCCAGTCGACGCCGTCGCGGTCCTTCTCGACCGTGCCGCCCCAGGGGAACTCCTCAGCCTGGTCGAGCACCTCGTCGGTGTAGCCGTACGTGTCGCAGCTGCTGGTGCCGTCGCTGCTTGGCCGCAGCCGCACGCCGCCGACCAGTCCGGTGATCTTGTTGTGGCAGTCGATCTCGGCCGCGCGGAAGGCCTGGGTGGCGGCCTTGACCTCTTCCACCAGCCGGTTGTTGTGGTCGCGCTTGTCGTCGTCCTTGCGCCAGTCGTCGTCGGTGGAGACCTCATCGATGTAGAAGGCGCTGGCCTCGGCCTGGAGCTGCTTGAGCTTCTTGGCGATCGGCCGTACGTCGGTCGCGTACGTGCTCAGCGCCTGCGCCACCTTCTCCAGGTCGTCGGCGAAGGCGTCCGTCTTCGTCTGCACCGGCTTCGTCGTGGCGAACAACTGCTCCGCCTCCGGGGCCTCGTAGAACGCCGAGAGCCCCTGGAAGTCGGAGTGCACGTCCCCGCCCGCGTCCCGGAAGCGGGACGCCTCGCCGCGCAGGTCCGCGACGTCCAGCTCCAACTGCTCCAGGTCACCGGTGAACTGCGGAATCGCGTTGGGGTCGATCGGCTCGTTGCTCACCGCTTGCCGCTCCCCCCGCCGCCGTTGGCTCCGGGCATGTCGGGCACGATGCCGTTGATGGCGTCGCGGTTCCTGCTCGCGGCCATCTTCAGGTCGCCCTCCACGTACTCCTTCGTGGCCAGGTGCGCACCGAGCAGGGAGCTCGCGGCGCGCCGCGAGATGTACTCCAGGTCGTCGTTCCACCGCCGGGCGAACACGCCGAGGGCGGAGGCCACCGGGCCCTGCTTCCCGCCCCGGGCGGGCCTCCCGTCCCCCTCGTGCCCGCCTTCGGCGATCGTGCCCGCCGAGGCCGCCGCGCTCGGCAGCGTCTTCTGCATCTCGCCGCCGGCCTTCGCCATGCGCTCGGCCGACCCGCCGGCCCGCCGCAGCACGCCGCCGACTCCTCCGGGCTCGATGTCCCACGCCGTCACCACACGCCCCCTGGATCCCCGTCGTCCCCGCTGCCCGGCACCGCGCTCAGCCGATGTTGTTGACCGCCGCCCGCGCGCGCGACAGCGTCGTCTGGGCCGTGCCGTCGTTCTCCTCCAGCGTCGAGCGGACGAGGCGGATGATCTCGCGCACCTCGTTCGCCGCCTTGTTCCAGCGCACTTCCTTGCCGTGGTACTCGTCCGAGACGCCGTCGGCCTGGTAGTCGGCCATCGCCGCCTTCACCGCGCGGTCGCGGTCACCGAGGACCCGCTCCAGCTGGCCAATGATGATGTGCAGCCCGCCCTGTACGTCGGCGGAGGCGCCGGTGTCGTACGAACGCCGGTCCTGGTTTCCAGCCATGCCTCACTACTCCCCGCAACGATGGACTGTGGACGTACGGGCCCCGCGCCGGCCCGCGTGCGGCTCCCGCTCAGCCGGAGAAGCGCGCCGCCTGGAAATTGGCCGCGCCCATGTTCCGCTGCGCGTTGTCGGACTGCTCCTGCGTGCCGGTCGCGAACGCCTCGTCCATGCCCGCCTGGCCGCCCAGGATCGACTGGAGCGAGCCGTTCAACGCCGCGGTGATCTCGTCCGCGCGCAGCTTGAAGGAGTCGAACGTCGCCTTGCCCGCGCCGTTGAACTTCCCCTCCAGCGGCTCCGCGGCGGACACCAGCGCCCGGATCAGCGCGCCGAGGTCGTCGCTCGACCCGGAGGTGTTCTTGCCGAGGACGGCCAGTGTCGTCTCGCCCATGTCGAACTTCATGCGCCCAACCCCCGCTTCAGCCTGATCACGCTGCGCTCATCCCACATAGCTCATCGAACATACTTCCCGACAATTCATTGCAGGCGCAACGCAGTTGTGGGGTCAGTGGCGCGATTCCGCCACGGGCCGGTCCGCGCGCTCGTCGCGTCGGCGCTGGCGTCACCGCCGCCTCCCCCTTCACCACGGCCTCGGGGGCGAATCCCGTGTACGGGCACTATGGCCAAAAGTGTGCGCCGAGCGAACGGGCGTGGGCGATCGGGACACCGGGTTGTTTGCGGCCGCGTCGAGTGGGTGGGGCCTCAGGACACGCGGCGCAGCATGCACCACGCGCGGACCTCTCCACCTCCCCGGGGTGCCCGGTGCCCCCTTGGGGCGCTCACGCTCCGCGCGGGAACGAGACCTCCACCCGGCGGTTCTTCTTCCGCCCCTCCTCCGAGCCGTTGTCCGCGATCGGATAGTCCTCGCTGTAGCCGCGTACGGAGTACGTGACCTGGGGGCCGAGGAAGCTCGCCAGCCGGTCGTGGACGGCTTCCGCGCGGTCCTTGGAGAGCTTCTTGCCGTGGGCGTACGATCCGAGGTTGTCCGTGAAGCCGAAGACCCGGACGTCGGTGGCCTTCTGGGCCTTCGCCTCGTCGGCGATGGCCTCGATGCGGGCGTTCGCCTCCGGGTTCAGCTTCGCGCTGTCCTTGGGGAAGAGGACCTCCGCCTGCAACGCGAACTTCACGTCCGTGTTGGTGTCCTCCCTGCGCTCCTCACCGCCGAGGTCCTCCACGACGGACTTGATGTCGAGGACCTTGGCGGGCGCGAGCGTCGCCCCGTCGGCGAGCTTCAGGCCGGGGCTGTTGGAGTCGACCTCGGGGGGCGGGGAGGTGGTGGAGGAGCCGGGGGGTGTGCTGGGGTCGTCGTCGGCCCGGGCCTCGGGGGCGAGGAGAGTGAGTGCCGCGACGATGACGGCGGCCGTCGCCGTAGCCGTCCTTCGGGGGCGGGGGGTCATGGTCACTCGCCCTCACTGAGTTCGAGCGCGGCGGGCGGCATCGTCGGCACCTGGAGTTCCACCTTCGTGGTGTCCTCCGGCGGCGCCGGGAACTGGGCGAACCAGTCGGCGGACTGGTTCTGATTGATGCCGCCCTCGAATTTGGTGCACAGGCACCTGCCTGTGGTGTCCCGCAGTACCAGATACTTCTTCTTTCCTGCCGCGTCGACGATGGCGGCGCCGGCCAACGAACCGCCGTTCTTCTTCAGTTCGTTCTCGTCGCTCCGCCACTCACCGGCGAGCCAAATGCCCGAGGTGCCGTTCGTCACCCTGCCGCTCAGGGTCAAGAAGCCGCCTTCGTCACGATCGGCGGAGGTGACCGTCAGCGTGATGCCGTTGCCCTTGACCTCGGCCAGCGCCTCGTCCGACGCGGAGTCCTCGGCTTCCTTGCCGCTGCCTCCGTCGTCGACGTCCTTGGCGGATTCCGAGGAGGACGACTTCTTGCCGGACTTGGAGTCACCGTCGTCTCCGCCGCCGCAGCCGGCCGCCGTGAGGACCAGCCCAGTCGTGATCGCCACCGCGGTCATTGCCCTGCGGGTCGTCATGGTGCGCCGAAGCTTCATCTCAGCGGCTTCCTTTTCTTCTCTGTGATCGCTTGTCACTCGGCCAGGTGCACGGAGAACAGGACGGACGCGTCCGGCAGATCGTCCGGGTCGAAGTCGTCGGGGTCGATCTCGATGGGGCCCTCCTCGCCGTCGCAGAAGAACTCCACGGCGCCCTCGGGTCCGTCCGACGGTTCGCCCGGCGGATCGGCCGGCGGATCGGCCGGCGGATCGGCCGGCGGATCGGCCGGCTGCTCCGCCGGAGGGGCAGCCTCGCACCGGGGCTTGATGACGGCGGTTGCCTCGGCCTTCGCGTGCTGCGTCTCCGTACCCGGGATGATCGAGTCTCCGACCGTGTAATTGGTCGTGACTTCCACGTGATAGCCCGGGTACCCGCTGATCTCCGTGCCGCCAAAGCCGGTGACCTTGGAGTCGTTCTCGGCCGCCAGCGCGTCGGCCGCCGCCTCCGCGCCCTCCCCCGTGAACAGGTCGCCGCCGAGCCAGTCCAGCCACTCGTCCCCGTCGCCGTCCTTGATGGCTTTGGCCAGGCCTTCGAAGAGCTCGTCCCGTGTCTCCTGCGCCGCCGCCAGCGCGGCCGCGTCCGCCGCCGACTGCGCGCCGTTGCGGGCCGAGGCCGCCTGAGCGAACGCGAAGAACGCGAAGGCGACGAAGAGCAGAATTCCGGTCAGCCAGATGTAGATCGGCAGCGTCTGCCCGCCATCACCGCGTATCCGGCTTCGGATCAGCCGCCGATTACGTCGTTGACCGCATTGCCGATCGCCTGGGAGATCTTGCCGTCCAGACCGAGTTGATCGATGAGGGTATAGATCCCGGCAATCAGAATCATCAACCCCGCGTACTCCACGAACCCCGCCCCCCGGTCCCCCTCGCTCCCCTGGGCCCGCCGCACCCGCGCGGACACCGTCAGGGTCCACGTGACCCACGCACCCAGTACGCGTTCCTTCAGCATGACGGACGACCTTTCTCTCCCACCCGATACCGATACCGTCTACGTGACCGACTATCACAACCACTGCCCCAAGAGACCCCTCGCGCAACCGACTTCCCGTCCGGCGCGCAGGTTGGCCTATTTCACCGGCCTCACTGGGTATCGAATGCATCATCGTCGCCCTTCCCTTCGGGAGGGTCCCATACGCGGTTGCATCAGCAAGGACATTTGGGGAAGCTCACCGCCCCAGAATCGAGCCGAAGTCGGATCCGGAGCCCAGGAACATCCCGGCGGCGATCAGGATCATCGTCGCCGGAAGCATGAACACCAGCGTCACCAGCGTGGCCTTGGGGATGGTCTTGGCGGCTCTGCGGCGGGAGTTCTGGGCGTCCGTGCGGCGCATGTCCGTGGCGAGTTGGATCAGGGTTTCGGCGATGGGGGAACCGAGTTCCTCGCCCTGCTGGAGGGCGGAGACGAACTGGGCCACCTGCTCGGAGGAGTTGCGGCGGCGCAGTTCGTCGAAGGCCTGGCGGCGACTGACGCCCATGTCCATCTGGCGCAGGGTGATGCGGAGTTCGTCCGCCCACGGACCCTCGTACTTCTCGGCGACGCGGTCGAGGGCCTGGCGGAAGCCGAGCCCGGCCGAGACGACGACGGCGAGGACGTCGAGGAAGTCGGGCAGGGTGCGGTCGATGACCTCGCGGCGTTCGCGGATGGCCTGCCAGATGAGGGCGTCGGCGGCCATCGAGCCGAAGGCGAACGTCATGACGGCGAACAGCGGCTGGCCGTTGGTGAGGAAGACCAGGCCGAGGACGAGGCCGAAGACGCCGTACACCGCGCGGCGGGCGGCGTAGCGGTCGATGGTGAGGCCGCCGGGGTTGCCCGCCATGTCGATCCGGCGGCGCTTGGCCGCGACCCGCTTGGGGCCCATCAGCCGGAGCACCAGGGGCGCGCACCGCATCCCCAGGCGGTCCACGGCCCCGCCCGCCGCCGAGACGCGCGTCGCGCCGACCTCCAGGGCGACCGCCAGGTCGGGCGGCAGCTTCGCCTCCGCGCGGTACATGCGGACGCCCTGGCAGACTCCCGCGACCGCCAGGCCCATCAGCAGGGCGAGCAACAACGCAGGCACTGTGTCCCCCTCCCTCAGACCTCGATCTTGCCCAGGCGTCTGATCACGAAGAAGCCCACCGCGTACAGGCCCAGCGAGATCAGGATCAGGGTCTGCCCCAGGGGCGAGCCCGTCACGCGCTCCAGCGCGCCCTCGTTCGAGGAATTGATCAGCAGGAGCGAGCCGAGGCCGAGGAGCGGCACCGTGAAGGCCGTGGCGTGGACCTCCGAGAGCATCGTGCGGACCTCGCGCCGGGTCTCCTTGCGGTCCTCCAGGGTCTGGGTGAGGTTGCGGAGGGAGTTGACCACCGAGCCGCCCGCCTTGTTGGACAGGACCAACGTCGTGACCAGCACTATCAGTTCGCGGGACGGCAGCCGCTGGGCCAGCTCCTCCAGGGTGTCGTCGATCGAGCGGCCGACCGTCAACTGGTGCGCCACGTGGGAGAGTTCCTCGCCCGCGGGGGATTCCAGCTCCTCCGCCGCCATCGCCAGCGACGTGCGCAGGGCGAGGCCCGCGGCCGTCGCGTTGGCGAGGATGCGGGCCACGTCCGGGAGCTGGTTGATGAACGCCTCGATGCGCTTCTGCCGCTGCCAGTTGAGGAAGATGACCGCTCCCCAGACCGCCACCACTCCCGCGATCGGACCGAAGAAGGGGGCCAGGGACGCCGCCGCGATCAGCCACACGGCGGCCACGACGGCCGTGACGTACGTGAAGAACTCGCCGGGCGTCAGGTCGAGGCCCGTGGCCGAGAGCCGCAGGTGCAGGGCGCGGCCCAGGCGGGTGCGGCGCAGCCTGCGGTCGACCGCGGTGAACCGGCGCCTGCGCCCGCCGCCCTCCAGGGCCGCGGGCCCGCCCTCGGCGGACAGCCGGTCCACCAGGGCCTGGCGCTGCGCGCGGCCGGAGGCGTACGTCTGGACTCCGGCGACGGCGAGCGTGCCGGTGAGGAGCGTGGCGCCGAGGGCCAGGAGCGTGGGGTTGTTCATGGGGTGTCCTCAGGTCTCCTCTGGTCTCCTCAGCCGATCGCTTCGCGCGTGTTCAGTACGTCGATGGCCTCGGCCACCCCGTACGCGGGCGGCACCGGCTCACCGGCGACGTACAGGCGCTCGGCGACGGGGCGCGGCAGCGGCAGGTGCTCGAAGTAGCCGTGGACGACCCGGTCGGGGCCGACCGGGTGCGGGACGAAGCGGGTGACGGGCGCGATGCGGAACTGCTGGCGGCCGTGCGAGACGAGCAGCACGATCTCGGCGACCTTGCGGGAGCCGTCGGCGTGCCGGGCGAGCTGGACGACGACGTCCACGGCGGAGTTGATCTGGTCGCGCAGGGCCTCGAAGGGGACCTGGACCTCCGACATGGAGCCCAGGGTCTGGAGCCGGGTGAGGGCGTCCTCGGCCGTGTTGGCGTGCACCGTGGCCAGGGAGCCGTCGTGGCCCGTGGACATGGCCTGGAGCATGTCGAGCGTCTCGCCGCCGCGGACCTCGCCGACGATGATGCGGTCGGGGCGCATCCGCAGCGAGTTCCTGACCAGGTCGCGGATCGTGACCTGCCCCTTGCCCTCGACGTTCGGCGGGCGGGACTCGAGGCGGATCACGTGGTCCTGCTGGAGCTGGAGTTCGGCCGAGTCCTCGATGGTGATGATGCGCTCGTGGCCCGGCAGGAGGCCCGAGAGGGCGTTGAGGAGCGTGGTCTTGCCCGAGCCGGTGCCGCCGCTGACGATGACGTTGAAGCGGGCCCGTACGAAGGCCGCGAGGAGCATCAGCATGTGCTCGTCGAGGGAGCCGAGGCCGATCAGCTCCGGCAGCGTGTAGGCGCGCGGGAAGCGGCGGATCGTGAGGGTCGCGCCGGTGAGGGCGAGGGGCGGGATGATGACGTTGACGCGTTCGCCGGTGGGCAGGCGCGCGTCGACCATGGGGTTCGACTCGTCGACGCGGCGGTTGACCGTGGAGACGATGCGTTCGATCGTCTGCATCAGCTGGTCCTCGGACGCGAAGCGGAGCGGGAGCTGCTCCACGCGGCCCGCGCGCTCCACGAAGATCGAGTCGGGGCCGTTGACCATGATCTCGGTGATGGAGGCGTCGGCGAGCAGCGGCTCCAGGACGCCGAGGCCCAGGGCCTCGTCGACGACGCGCCGGATCAGGTGCGCCCGCTCGGAGGCCGAGAGGACGGGGCCCTCGCGGCTGATGATGTGGCCGAGGACCCGCTCCAGACGGGCCCGGCGGTCGGACGCCGACAGGGACGACATCTCGGCCAGGTCGATCTCTTCGAGCAGCTTCGCCCGGTACGTGGCCACGAGGCTGTCGTCGCGGCTCGGCGCGGCGGCGTCGGCGGGCGACGCGATGCGGGAGCGCAGGCTCATGCGGGTCAGCCTCCTGTCCCGGGGGCGCCGGGGTCCGCGGGGTCGTCGTTGGGCATGGTCACGGTCTTCTCGACCTCCCAGTCCGTGTCGACGAAGGGCAGGAGCGTGGGGACCTGGACGGTGACCGTGGCGGTGGTGGTGTCGCCTCCCCCGCCTGCGACCGATACGTCCGCGTCGAGGCCGGAGTCCATCGCGGCGTGCCCCGCGGCCTCGCCGCCGGTGCCCTCGCGGGACTCGACGCGGGCGGCGGCGCGGGCGCCGGAGCCCGCCTGGTTGGCCGCGTAGCCGACGAGGCCGAGCTGGATGGCGGCGAGGCCCACGAGGAGCAGGACGGGGAGGAAGCCGGCGAACTCCAGCATGGAGACGCCCTGGTCGCCGCGGGGGCGTCTGCTCGGCCCGGTCTGCCGCCCGGGCCTGCGGGGCGATCGCCCACGGAGGAGAGCGGCGAAGTACCCCACTGTCATGGCGCGTCATCCCCCTCCACCGCCGCACCGGCCTCCGCATGGACCTCCCACCCCGTGGTGACGCCGGGGAAGAACACGGGGACCTTGACGTCCACCCGGGCCTTCATCACGTCGCCTTCGGCCGCGCAGGAGACCCCGGCGTCCTGCCACGCGCCGGGCAGGTGTTCCTTCGCGGCGGAGTCGCAGGCCCCGGCGTCGCCGGAGACCACGGCCGCGGCGGCCGCCCGCGCCGCCTCGTCCGCCGCGTTCCCCGCCAGCGAGTACGAGTAGCCGTACAGCGCGCACTGCCACAGGATCCCGAGGACGGCGAGGAGCAGCGGGAACATGCCCGCGAATTCGAGGGTGACGGCGCCGCGGTCCGACTTGGGGGCGCGGCGCAGGCCGCGGCCGCCCTTGCGGGCGCCCCCGGTCTCCGCTTCCACGACGCCCAGTTCGCCGGCGAGCCCCCACAGCGCCTGCTTGACGGTGGACTTGGCGTCGAGGTCGTGCAGGCGGCCCGCGTCGACGGCGCCGTGGAGTTCCTTGGGGACGTCCGGGACGGTGGTGCGGGCGGCGCGGGTGCCGGTGACGCGGGCGACGAGGGCGGGCTGGATCTCGGTGCCCCGCGTGTGCCGGTTGACGACGGTGACCGTCTCCTCGGCCTTGCGGATCTGAAGCCGGTCCCAGAGCCGGACCATGCGTTTGGCGGCGCGTACGGCGACGACGTCGGGGGTGAGCAGCAGGATCGCCTGGTCGGCCGTCTCCACGACGGCCGCGCCCGCGGGCGTGACGTACGTGCCGCAGTCGACGACCACGACGTCGTACCGTCCGCGCAGCGCGTGGACCGTCTGCCGGGCGACGCGTTCGGTGATCTCCTCGCCGCGCTCGCCCTCGGCGGGGGCGAGGAGGAGGCCGATGCCGGTCTCGTGGGCGTAGACGGCGTCCTGGACGACGCGCGGCGTGAGGTCGCTGATCGCGGCGAGGTCGGCGACGGAGCGGCGGAACTGCACGTCGAGGTACGAGGCGACGTCGCCGGACTGGAGGTCCAGGTCGAGCAGCGCGGCGCTGCGGCCCGAGGCCTGGGCGGCGAGGGCGAGCTGCACGGCGGTGAGGGTGGTGCCGACGCCGCCCTTCGCACCGGTCACGGCGATGACCTGGCCGCTGCCGGGGGCGGCCGCGCCGGAGCCCGGGCCGTACAGCTCGACGGCGCCGGTGCCGAGGTGGCGCCGCATGCCGGTGGCCCAGCCCGCCGCGGCCTGGACGCGCTCGGCCAGGGCGTCGTACGCCGGCGGATGGGCGACGATGCCGCGCGCCCCGCAGTCCATGGCGGCGGTGAGCAGGGCCGGGCTGGTGTCGGCCGTGATGAGGACGACGCCGACGGCCGGGAAGCGCAGGACCAGGTCGCGGATGAGGTCGAGGGCGGGGACGGGGGCGATGCGCTCGTGTACGAGGACGACTTCGGGCAGCTCGTCGACGGACTCGGCGGCGAGGCGGGCGAGGGTGTCGAGGAGCTCGGTGGAGTCGGCGACGGGCGCGGCGGGTTCGGCGTCCGGGAGCTGGGCGGCGAGCCCGCTCAGGCTGCGGGCGGCGTCCGGGTCGCCGACGGCCGGGAGGATGCGGATGGTCATGGGCGGCCGCCTCCCTCGGGCCGGGGGGCTGCGGGGTTCCCGCGCCGTTCGGGGGGCCCGCCGCCGGGGGCGCCTGTGACGCCCGTGGCGCCGGTGGGCGGCGGCGACCCGCCGGGCGCGGGGCGCGACGGGCTCGGAGCGGCCGACGGAGGCGGGGCCTCCGGCGAACCCGAGGCCTTCGGCGCGCACGAGGCCTCCGACAGACGCGCAAGGCGCGCGGGGCGGAGGGGCCGCGCGGGGCCGAGGGGCCGCACCGGGCGGAGGGGCCGCACCGGGCGGAGGGGCCGCACCGGGCGGAGGGACCACCCGGGACCGGCATGCCACACCGGGCGGAGGGGCCGCTCGGGACCGGCGGGCCACGCGAGGCGAAGGAAATCCGCAGGGCGGAGCGCCCGCACCGGGCGAAGCGAAAGCGTGGAGCCGAGGGGCCGCGCGGGGCGTGGGGACCGCGCGGGGCGCCCCCGGAGCGGCGGCACCCCCGAGAACCAGCCGTGGCGCCGGGCTCGTGCCACCGGAACCGCGCGCGCCACACCAGCCAAGGGAACGTTCACAGCGGGCCCCCTACTTGTCCTCGTCCAAGGTGTACGTACGGTCCCCGCGCGGTACGTCCGCGTCGCCGCCCCGGCCGACCAGGGCGAGCCGGACGTGCGAGGCGAACGACTCGGCGTACGCGACGCGCTGGGCGTCCCGCGTGTCGAGGGCGAACGTGATGGGCACGGCCTCGTCGGCGCGGCGTCGGCTGCGGTCGTCGCGGTCGGGTTCGAGGGCCGTCAGCTTGCCGACGTCGATCACCTTGGCCCGCTCGACGATGACCTTCGACTGGTCCTTGCCGCGGTCGGTCTCGGCCTTGAAGGTGGCGTAGATGTTGACGGTCGAGCCAGGGGTGATCTTCCCGGCGACGCCGGTCGCCGCGTCGATCATGATGGCGATCTCCTGCTGTCCCGGTGCGAGCCGGGGCCGCTTCACGATCATGTCGCTCTGCAGCAGGGAGCCCTTCCGGAGCTGGGTGACGGCGATCTTCCCGCGGATCGCCCTGAGGTCGGTGACGGCGTTGTCGGACAGCCACCGCTCGGGCATCTCCACCTTCTTGAACTGTCCGGGCTCCAGCTCCTTGTACGGCGCGATGTCCGTCTTCAGCTCGTACGCCGCGGTCTCGGGCCCGACCTTCGAGTTCACGTCGCGGATCACGGAGAGGACGCCCACGAAGGCGCCGATCGCGCACAGGACCGACAGGACCATCAGGATGACACCGCGGCGCTGGCGTGAGTTCATGGGCCGGAGTACCTACCTCGTTCGATCGTGCAGCGAGTGCGTGGGGCTACGGACGGTGAGCGGGTTGGTGCGTGAGCCGGTGGGGCACGGGCCCGGGGGGCGTCCTAGGTGGCGCCGCGGGGCAGTGCCCGCGTCGTGGTGGTCACCTCGGGAGCGGCGGCGGTCCGCTCGGACGGCGGGAGCAGCGGCGCCGCACAGAACGCGCAGCGGTCGCCGATGAGTTCGAGACCGCACCAGTGGCAGTCCTCCCTCCGCACGGACGACACCAGTTGGTAGAGCACGGAGATGTCCGGGATGGCCGCGGCGAACTCGACGAGCTTGCCGGTGGCCCACCAGCGCGCGGACTCGCCGGGCAGCGGCACGTCGACGGCGCCCTGCACCTGCCAGACGTCGGCGAGCGTGTCGGTGACCCAGTCGGCGGCGAGCTGTCCCGGCGCGTACAGGAGCTTCGTCCCGAACTCCGGCGCGGGCAGCACGGCATCGGCCTGCGCCTTCACCATCGCGGTCCGCGGCGCGGCGAGTACCGCGAACTGCGTTCCCGGAACCCACGATTTGGTGTGCGAGCGCAGCGTGACGGGCACGCGGTCGAGCTTGGCGACGGAGCCGAGCAGAGCGCCCGCGTAGATGTAGTGGGTCAACAGCCGCGCGGCGGAGGCGAGCACGCCCGGGCTGAAGTCACAGATCGACAACTGCCGTAACTGCAGCGCCAGTACGGAGAGCCCGAGCGGCGGCAGCTCGCTCCGCACGAACGCGATCCGATCGCTTTCGAGCACGGACCGGATCGCGTGCAGCCGATGCCGCACCGCCTCGGGCGCGGACGCCGGGCACAGCACGATCACGTACCCGTGGTACTCGATGAGCTGGTGCATCTCGGTGAGCGCCCGGTCGAGCGAGTACGTCTTCGGCGACTGGTCGGCGCTCTTCAGGACGGCGGCGGTCGGGGTGTGACGATCGGGCGAGGGCAGCACCAGGTCCGGGCTGGTGACAGCTATCGCGGTCGGCATGCGCACACCCCCGGCTCCGAGTCCTCACGCTCCCGCCCGCGCACGCCAACGCGCACGTGCGCCCCTAGCTGTGCACCATATCCACGCGGGGGCCGCGCTAACACCCAACTTCCCACTGTTCACCTTGTGGTTGTCGTGATAGGTCTGTGTCCCGGTTCGACCAGGGCCGAGGACAGCGACGACCCGCCGCTGCACGGAGCCACCGTCCACTGACGTTGCCGTCAACTACTGCCGTCACCCCACGCAGAAGCCCCGCCAGGACGCACATGGCGGGGCTTCAGGTTTGCGATCACTCACTCCGATCCGGCCCGTATCAGACGATCACGACGCACCCCGATCCGAATCAGCTACGGAAGCGTACAAACTCGCTCATCCCGTTACCAGCTCACGAATTCGCGCGATGAGATCGCGAGATCCGAGGTCTCCCGACAGCCGAACAAGCTGCTCGTAATACGCCTCACTAATCGACAACTCGTCTTCGTAAATCCATGAGCACATCGTGTCGAAAGCCAGGGCGAACTCTCCGGCCGCCAGAAGGTCTCGCACGTCAACTGCGACTGAAGGCGCAGTGATGGGCGATTCCTCTAGCAGCGCTTCGATCTTGGCGGCGTACTCTACGGCTTCCACTGCGCCTCCAGTCAGGGCCGGTACGGGAAGCCGGTCACAATTCGGTCCGTTGCAGGTTCATAAATGACCCTGATGTTCACGCCGTCCACTACTCCTTCAACCTTCCACCGCGACGGATCCCCGTTCCTCGTGAACAGGGCTCCAGCTCGGCCTGTCTGCTGCGTTCTGACGCTGTTCGGGCTGGTCGCCACATCGGCAATGCCGTCGAGGATCTTGTCAGTGTCCCAATCGCGCGGAAAAACGGTCTTTCCAGGCTGTCCCGGCCATTTGTGGCCGCCACCCGTTCTGTCACCGTGAATGATGTGGAACTGCTCTTGCCCACCGATCAAGTCACGTCCGGCGCCAGCACAATTGCTGTTGTGAACGAGAACTGGCGTCTGACCAGCGAGTACATAGTACGTGTGGATCTCGTCAACGGTGAGGTTGTACGTACGCGCATGCTTCGTGAAGGCACGGTTCTTGGTGACCACCACCGTGTCGCCGTCGGCCGTCCGGAGCGACATGCCCGGTTCCAAGTGGCGGGCTTCGACCCAGCGTCCTTCGGAGGGGGACCAGAACGGGTGCTCGTGCGTTGCGGTGAGCTTCTCGATGCCATCGCCGGTGGCGATGGACAGTTCGTTGAATCGCTTGTCGTTTTCCGTGACGATGAGGCGGGTTACCTTCCGTAGCCCCGTCTTGCCCGCCTTCGGATCGGTAGCGAGCACCTTGTCACCGAGCTTGACGTCCTCGATGTCCTTCGTCTTGCCCTTCGCCATGAGGACATCGGTGCCGGCCAGGAAGCACTTGTTGCAGTCCGGCGAGACCTTCGCCCTGGGCGCTCTGTCAGCTGCTCTGTCGCCCTTCCGAGTGAGCTTGAAGACCCCCTTCCCTATCTTCAACGGCTTGGCTACAGGGGCATCGAGCAGCAGGACACCACAATGTGCCCCCAGATCGGTCCCGCAGCGCTTCCACGCCTCAAAGTCAGGTAGGACAACGGCGACCACCACACCAATGGCTTTGGTGAACCAATTACTGTTGTCACCGGGGCCCCTTTTGGGCGCGTGCAGTCTGTCTATGCGCGGCCCGTAGCCCGTCACACCACTGCTTCCGCAACCGACGTACCCGCACTGGTAGTCTCTTGCGCCGCCGTAACCAGAGTTGTTTGTGGGGAAGTTCGGGTACTTGTCACTCCAAGTCTCACCGGAGGAGAAGTCCGGGGCGGCGTTGGAGTCGATGAAGTCGGCTGCTCCACCACCACACCCCTTGCCCTTGCACTCGTAGGAGGACCCCAGACCCGACGGGTCGGATGCGGTGACGGGATTGTTCTCCGAGTAGCTGTAGCCATTGAGGCTGCCTGTCTTGGCCACCTCCAGCAGCGGGTCCACGCTGATGAACTGGCCGATGGCCGGGTCGTACTCCCGTGCTCCGATGTGCGTCAGCCCGGTCCCCTTGTCCACCGGCTTGCCCAAGAAGCCCTTGTCGTCCGGCCAGGCGGGGGTCTTCTCGCCGCGCGGGGAGCCGAAGGGCGTCGTGTAGCGCTTCGTCACCGCGTACGTCTTCGCGTCCAGCGCGATGCTCGACGTGCCGTGGTGGTCCGCTGCCAGGAAGCTGAGTTCCGTGTCCGCGGCGCCGCTCGTGCCGGTGCGGACCGCGATGGTCTGGCCGTTGGCGGTGTAGTAGCGGGTGCCGGCGAGTGTCTTCTTCGTGCCCTTCGTCGTCAGGCGGACTTCCGTGGCTCCGAGGTAGAGGACCGTGTCGCCGTCGCCCTTGGCCCGGCGGATGAGGAGCTCGCCGTCTGCGTCGTAGAGGTAGGCGGTCTCGGCCGTTCCTTCGAGGGTCTTGGCCAGCTTGCCCTCCGTGTTCCACGTCAGGGTCTGCTGGGCCTTCGGCCCGGGGCGCTTCGTGGTGTTGCCGGCCTTGTCGTACTCGTATGTGGCCGCACGGGACCCCGTCGTCTTGGTGAGCGGGTGGGGCTGGCCCTCCGGCGTGCCGTACCCGTACGACGTGGTCTCGTCGCCCGACGCCGTGTGCTGCGTTTCGGACTTGCGCTGGCCCGCGTCGTTGTACGTGTAAGACGTCCAGTACGGGGCCGCCCCGTCGATGTTGGCCTTGGTGCGCTTCGCCGCGGCGCAGTCCGCCGTCTTCGGGGTCCAGGCCTCGGTCAGGCGGCTGTAGCCGTCGTACTCGAAGCACTGGTAGTCGGCCTTGTCGGTGCCTCCCTGCGTCGTGGCGTCGAAGATGGAGAGGACGTTTCCGGCGTCGTCCCGCTTGAACTTCAGCTCCTGCGGCATGTAGCCGTGCACGTCATCGGTGACGTAGGAGCGGGTGAGGCGACGGGTTCCCGCCTCGTAGTCGTAGTTGAGGTAGGCCTTCTTCTCCGTGCTGGCGCCGCTCATACCCAGCGTGAGCTGGCGCAGGTCGCCCTGCGGGGAGAAGGCGGCGCCGTGCAGGTAGCCCGTGGTGCCGTCCAGGCCGGTCTGCTGGCCCGTGGCGTTGTACTCGTAACCGACCGTCTCGCCCTTGAGACCCGCCACGGCGGGCTGCGAGGCCTGGCTGATCGTGCCGTCGAAGCGGTAGCCCGTGCTGAAGGCCAGCTTCTGGGGAACGCCCGCCTTCACGATCGGGTCGTCATCGGGCAGGCTGAGCTCGCTCTCCTTGACCTCGTAGAGCGGGGTGTAGGTGGTGACCTTCTGGGTGTACGCCTTGCCCGTCAGGCCGCCGTCGTAGCGGGTGGCGGTGTCCTGCTGGCCCTTGGCGAGGTCGTCGAAGGTCCAGGCGGCGAGCTTGTTGGCGTCCGTCTTCTCGGTGTGCCACATGCCCGTCTTGCGGCCGAGGTCGTCGTAGCCGTACAGCAGCTTCCGGTTCTCGACGTCCTTGGTGGTGAGAGGCCGGTCGAGGCTGTCGTACGTCGTGGTCGTGACGCCCTTGTCCGGGTCGTCGGCACTCACCTGGCGGCCGAACAGGTCGTAGGCGTAGGACCACTTGGCCTTGTCGGGCCCGGTGATCGTCTCCTGCTGGCCTCCGGGTGTGTAGGTGTAGCGGGTGCTCGTGAAGTCGGTTCCGGTCGGCTTCGGGCCGCCGTACTCACGGCGCAGCACGACCTGGCCGCGGGCGTCGGTGACCTCGGCCGTCGCCTGCCCGCCGTCGGGGGCGCTGGCGGCCACCGCGTCACCGGAGTAGGTGGTCGTGGTCGTCCAGCGCGTCACGCCGAAGTTCTTCGTGACGGCCTTCGTGGCACGACCCGCCGCGTCGTACGTGGTGTCGGTCTGGAGCGGGGCCTGACTGCCCTCGGTCTGTACGGGCGTACCGCTCGGGGCCGACGTCTCGTCCCAGGATTCGCCCTGGGCGCTGACGGCGAGGCCCCGCGTGTCGTAGAGCGTGATGCCGATCAGACGGCCGCCCACCGGTGTGGGGGTCTGGGTCTGACGGGGGCGCAGGAGGGAGTCGTAGAACTCGTACGAGGTGTTGTAGCCGGAGCCGTCGCCCTTGAGGGTGCCGGTGGACACCCAGGACATGGCCTTGCTGGTGACCTTGTAGTCATAGACGTAGTTGGGGGTCTTGTCGAGCACGCGGAGCCGGTTGGGCAGCCAGATTTGCGTGGTGCGGCCGAGGCTGTCGTACGTCGTCTCCGTGATCTTGTCGTTGGGGTCGGTGACCTTCACGGGGGCGCCGGTGGCGAACTCGACGTCCGTGGTGATCTTGTGGCCCTTGACGTTCGAGACGCTGCTCGACGTCAGCGGACCCGAGACGGCAGGGGTGTAGCTCGACTTCGCCGTGATGAGCCCGTTGGTGTCCTTGACCTCGGTCGGGCGGCCGAGCGTGTCATACGTCGTCGTGGACACCTTCTGCCAGGACGCGACGTTGTCCGTCCCGTATGACTTCGCCCGGCCGGTCCAGGTCGGCTGGCCCTTGGTCGGCTTCTGGGCGGACGTCCACTTCGTGGCGTCCGGGTCGTCGTAGACGGTCGCCGTGTCGGTCACGACGTCGCCCGGCTTGTCGGAGTCGGCGGGCAGGTCGAGATCCGCGACCGTCGTCGAGCAGGGTTTGGCGACCGTACGGGTGCGAGAGGCGAGGGAGTTGATGCCCTTGTCGTCGTTGCGCGCGTACCAGGTACGGGTGCAGGTCTCGTCACCTGTGACGTCGTCGTCGCCCTTGTCCTCGACGGACTCGGGCATGCCGTAGTCGTCGTAGGCGGTCTTGACGGTGCGAACGCGGTCGCGCGGGGTGTCGCCGCTGGTGACGCGGGTGCGCTCGTGGGTGGCGGCCGTGCGCACGTAGTACGCCTCGGTGTCCGCGTACGACTTGTGCTGCGTCGCGGTCCGCTTCGACCACGGGTCGGTGATCGTCGCGGAGACCTCGGTGTCGCCGTTGTAGGTGACCGTCTCCCGCGTGAAGCCCGCGTACTGGTCGGAGTCGGTGATCTCCTCCGCCTTGACGCCGCCGGCCTTGGCCGTCCTGCGCTTGTCCGGGTCCGGTGTCTTGCCGTCGGAACCGGCGACGCGGTCGCCGTTCATGCCGCGCATGTAGATGTTGACCGTCTTGAGACGGTCGGTGCCCTTGTCACCGGTGTAGTGCGTGACCTTCTCGTAGCCGCGCCAGACCGACCAGGTGCGTTCCTTGGCGGGCGTCATCGGGTCGTCGTTGTAGTGCCAGGCACCGCCCCCGGAGTACTCGTACGTGTGCTGCACGGCTTCCGCGCCGCCACGGGGGTCCGTGGTGGAGACGGACGTGACCGGGTACTTCTGGAACCAGTCGAGCTTCGGGGTCTTCTCCCCGTTCGGGGACCAGTACACGGGGTAGCAGCGCCGGGTGTTGTCGTCCGGCTTCGGCATCGTCTGGCCCGCCACGCAATCGGCGGGCTGGTACGAGACGATCGTCTGGGCGCCCGTCTCGGACGTGACCGTGCGCAGGCGCGGCTTGTCGAGGGAGAGGATGTCGTCCGACGCGCCGTCGACCCTGTTGGGCAGGAAGGCGTGGGTGAACTTCACCGGGTCCAGCGAGATGTCAGCGCCGCGCTTGCCCGTGTGCTGGATCTCGTCCAGCCACAGGGCCTGGTCGGTGCTGTCGCCGGTGTCGCCCGGGTCGAGGTACAGGTGCTTCAGCTTCCAGCTGTCGACCTGCCAATAGGCGAGCGCGTCCGCTGCGGCGTTCCACGCGTACGTGGTGACGGCCGTCATGCGCTTGCGGGTGAAGAACGAGGGGCCGACGTTGCCGGTGCACTTCTTGTCGTCCTTGCAGACGCTGTCGAACGGCACGTCCGGCCAGTTGTCCCGCTTGTCCTCGGTCAGCTCGTCACAACCGGTCCCGGACGCCAGGCAGCGTTCGGCATAGGTGAAGGTCACCTTGTTGGAGGCGGCGGGCTTGGCTGAGAAGAGGGCGTCGGCGCGCTGGCCGTAGCGGATCTCCTTGAGGTAGCCGCCGCGCGTGTAGTCGGTGCCGGTGTTGTCGTCGCCGAGCTTGTCGTAGTTGTTGTGCTCGGCTTCGTACCAGTACGTCATGGCGTTGCCGCGGGTGTCCGCGACGAGGTCGAGGTTCCAGCGCCAGGCCTGCTTCTTGTCCCGGTCGGAGAAGCCGGTTCCGTCGGAGTAGCCGGGCTCGCCCTCGTCGTCGCCGAAGACCGGCACGGTCCAGACCGAGTCGGTGCGGTCGTCCGTCCCCGCGCCCTCCAGCTTGTTGAGGCCGAACGTGTAGGTCGTGCCGTCGCCGGTGGTGACCGTCCAGTACTCGCCGTTGTCGTCGCCGTTGCTCGCGCCGGTGTGGCGCTTGACGGTCGACGCGTCGTCGTTCTTCAGCCGCCACTCGCCGCTGGTGTCGTCCTTGACCAGCTCGGTGGCCTTGCCGTTCAGGACCAGCGAGGCGTTGTCGTACTTCCAGCACAGGTCGTACTTCTTGTCGTGCCCGTCGTCCTCGCAGGAGCCGTACTTGCGCTCGATGTAGGAGGAGGTGAGGTCGAAGCCCTCGCCGATGACCGTGCCCTGGTTGTTGGTGGAGGCGGTGCGGCCGTCCACGCTTCCGGAGTCGTAGGAGATCGTCAGGTCGGGCGCGGGGCCCGCCGCCGCCGGGGGCGTGCGCAGCGGGTACGACCACGTGAAGGAGCCCGACGAACCCCCTGCCTCCCAGGTGGAGGAGGCGGCAAGCGGGGTCGCCTTGTAGTCGCCGGCGCCCGACTTGGTGCCCGCGGCCAGGGCCAGGACCATGGTCCGGCCCGCCTTCGCGCCGGAGGTGGCTGCGGGGAGCGACAGCTGGGCCTTCAGCCGCTCGTCCTTGCGGGCGTTGGTGAACTCCATCGGTTGGCGGGTGCGGCAGTCGGCCTTGCCGGGATGGTCGAGGGCGCAGTCCGGCAGCCGCAGGACCTGGAGGCGCCCCGCCCAGTCGCCGCCGTACGCGGAGGCGAAGGCCGAGTAGTCGATGCCCAGACTTGCCGTGCCGCCGTCCTTGGGGCCCGACACGGTGAGGACGACGCCCTTGACTCCGAGCCTCCTCGCCTCCCGCTGGCCGAGGACCTTGACCTTGAGCCGGTCGGCGGCCCGCTGGGGTGCCCCCTTCGCGGCCTTCGGCGCGAAGAGCGTGACCGGCAGGGATCCGGGGCCGGCCTCCGCCGCACCCGAGTCGGGCAGCTTCAAGGTGGCCGTGCCGGCCTTGGGCCAGGTCACGGTGCGCCGCTGGTCACCGTGGGCCCGCCGGGCTGCCTCGAGGTCGGCCGCCGCGGACTTGCGGACCACGGCCGCGTTCTTGTCGTTCGCCTCCGCCGTGAACGGTGAGACCTCGGCCGAGCGGGGGGCCTCCAGCTTTGGTCTGCCGAGCGGGTCCGTGGCCGCGGATGCCGTGTTCGTGAACATCACCGGGGACAGGAGCCCCGGCAAGAGGGCGAAGCCCGTGACGACGGCGATCCGCGAGCTCCATCGGCGTCTCGCTGATCTGCCGGTTCCGGGCAGCCCGAAGCCAAGCTGTTTCATGTGTGTGTCTCCTCGCGTGCGGCCGCAGCGTCGGCGGCCGCACGCCTTCGAAACCAGTGAGGGAGAAGAGAGGACCGGGAGGAAGGCCCTGTCGGCCTACGTCGAGGGCTCCGCGATCTGGTCGGCGACCTGCTCCCGGTTCATCGCGCCGGCCCACACGCGCAGCTTCGCGAGGTCCCCCGGCAGGTAGTGGCCGGTCTTGCCCTGGGCGGATCCACGCCCCACCGTCAGCGCGCCGTCACCCTGCTGGACCCTGGCGAGCCCGGCGTCGTCCTCACCCTGCTGGGCGAACTGGCCGACGTAGAGCCGGGCCGCGCCGAAGCGCTGATCGCCGTCGTCGTCGGTGAAGTCGAGACCGGCGTCGAAGACTCCGGTCACGTCGACCCAGGTGTCCCACTCCTTCTCACCGATCGTGTCCTCGGCCGGTGCGACTGCAGTCGCCACGACCTTGCCGTCGGCGTTCACCGCGGTGCGTCCGAACTTCCACTGGTAGGAGCCGGAAGAAACCTTCTCCACCCACAGCGCCCACGACGACTCCTTGCCGACCGGCGTGGCCTGCCCGGCCACGAGCGCCCGGTATCCGATGTCCTTGCCCGCGAACTCGGCCTTGGTCAGCCGCACCCGTGCCGACACGGTGAACGACCCGGTCTCGTCGACGACGGGTCCCCCGACCTTGGCGTAGCCGCTCTTGCCGTCCAGGACGAGGGAGGTGGCGTCCTCACCGGTCAGGCGGGCACCGGAGTCGGACAGGTCCAGTGGACCCCGGCGGTAGGGGAAGGCGGCGCTGGACGGGTCGCCCGGATCCTCCGGGCTCTCGACGACCTGGCCTCCGGAGGAGATGGTGGCGTCCCAGTGCCCGACGAGCTCGTTGGTGGGCAGGCCGCCGCGCTCCAGGCGGTTCTCCTCCCGGATCTGCTCGTCGGTCAGCGGACGTTGCCACGTGGCGACCTCGTCGATCCGCCCCAGGAAGTACTCGGCGTAGGAACCGCCCACCTTGGAGCGCCCGACCATCATGTTCCGGTCGGCGGTCCACGGCGTGTACTTGGGAGCCTCGTCCGCGAGCACCACCGGCTTGCCCTGGGGCCTGCCGTTGAGGAAGAGCTGGATGGTGTCGTCCTTCTCGTCGGCGTTGTCCTGTGTGTCGAAAACGCCCACGAGATGCGTCCACACCTTCAGGGGCGGGTTCTCCGCGTCAGCCGTGGAACGGACGTAGACGGGCCCGTCCTTGTCCTGATCGGTGCGGTTGAACACCCACTTCTTGAGGGCGGACGAGTAGTACAGCGTGAAGGCCGAACCGTGCTCGCCCGGCGCGGACAGCACCACGCGATTGGACTTGTCGTCGGACAGGTAGGCCCAGGCGGACACCGTGAAGGAGCCCTGCGTGTTGACCGGGACGCCGTCCGTGGAGGCGTAGCCGATCTGTTTGTCGGGGTCACTCTGGTTGTCGTTCAGGCGCAGCGAATAGTCTCCGGCGCCCCGGCGGCCCAGCGTCGACCAATCGGTGGCGGCCTCGTCGCGCCTCACGATGTCGTGGCGGCTGCCGATCTGCCCGGTGTCGTTCGCGACGGTCTTGCTGGACCCCGGACCGGCGTCGTCGAAGCGCCACCGCCCGGTCGTCCCTTCGGCCGCGTCGACCTTGAAGACGAACTCGGCGGGCGGGCCCCAGCGCACCCGGCCTTCCTTGTCCTTCTTCAAGTCACTGGCCTCCACGGAGAGGGTCTGGGCGCCCCCCAGGCCAGGTTTGACCGGGACCACCGCCATACCGCTTTCCGACGCCGACACCGTTCTGGTGGCGTCGGCCTCCGAGGTCAGGAACCGCCAGCGGTACTGCCGGACGTCCTTGTCCGCCTTGTTCGGCTTGAAGTAGAAGATTCCGGGCTTGCCCGGGCCGCCGTGCGGGTCGCACTTGTTGGCGGTGCACTCGCGGTACGGAGCGAACGACTCGATCGTCGGCTCCTTGGGCGCCGTCGAGTCGATGCGCAGGTAGCACCACTTCGAGTACGGGGAGAAGAGGTCGCCCTTCTTGCCGCCGTAGACCCAGTGCGACTGGGTGCGCGCCTTGAAGCGGTACAGGCCGCCGTCCGCCCGATTGGTGGTGGTGATCTCCTCCGTCGTGCCGTCCGGGTCCCAGCCCGAGTCCGGTTTGTAGTCCTTCCAGACCTCGTCCCACGAACCTGACGTCGTGTCCGTGCTGGAGCGCTGCATCACGAACTCGGCCTGGAGGGAGCCTTCTTCCTCGCCCTGGTGCTGTTCGACCTTGGTCTGCACCCGGGCCCGGAGCGTCGGCTTGTCCACCGTGACGGTCACGGGATCCTTCGCCGGGCGGCACTGCGCCTTGCCGTTGCCCGTACCGGGGATGGCGCCGACGGACGTCGGCACTCCCGGCTTGTGCATGTACCAGACCTTGAGCTCGGCGTTGTTGTCGAACCGCTTCCACGCCCGCGGCTCGCCCTCGTCCTTGGCGCGGAGCATCAGTGTGAGGCGCGAGATCTTGCCGTTGGCGAGGGAGCGCACCGTGGAGGTGAGGTTCTCGTCCTTCTCGTCCGGGTTGTCGTTGAACTCGATCCAGGAGTTGGGCTGTTCCGGGCTGCAGAGGTTGCCGCGCCCCGCCGAGACGTACCGGTCGCCCATCTGGTCGAGCTGCTTCGGACCCGGCCAGCGCGTGCCCTCGGAGATGTTGTCCGTGCGCTCCAGGTCGAGCCAGTGCGGCTGGCAGTTGAACGACCACGTCTCGTACGCGCGGAACGTGGCGTCCAGGACGTGCTTGCCCGCCAGCTTGGAGGCGCCGAACTCGAAGTACATCCGGTCCGTGTAGCCGCCCTGGCTGCAGTAGTAGCCGTCCGCGATGCCGCAGCGGCCCACGCCCTTGGGCTCGCTGAACTTCCAGAACTTGTCGCCGTCCGACGACAGCTTCGTCCATTCGGAGAGCCCCAGGCCCACCGAAGGATCGATGAAGACCGGGTACACGGTCTTCTTGCCGCGCAGCAGGTCAAGGTCGGGGGTCACGGAGACCGCCCCGTCGCCGACGGTCACGGGCAGGTCGGCGGTCGCGTCGCCCTGGCCGGGCTGTGCCGGGTCCTCAGTCGCGCCCTTCGCCGCGGGACGCTCCTCCGGGGGGATCGCCCGCAGACTCTTGCGGGGCACGGGCGCGGGCGCGGCGTCGCCCGCCGAGTCCCACATCTGCCCGGACGGCCCCCGGAACACGGCGTTGCCGTCGGCATCGACCGCCCGCAGGCCGCCGCCCTCACCAGGGGTCACGCTCAGGCCTTCGCCGTGCGCGGTGAGCCTGACCTTCTCCAGCTCGGGACTCGCGGCGGCCTCGGCCGACTTGACGACGAGGACCTCGCGGTAGCCCTCGGCCGTCGCCGTCAGCTGGAGGTCCACGCCCTTGACCGGCACGTCCGCGTACGTGGCGGTCGCACCGTCGAGGGTCGGCTCGGGCAGGGTGGCCGGCCAGCCGAGCTTGAGGCGCTGTCCCTCCGTGCCCAGGGTCAGCAGCCCGGATCCGCTGCCGCCGCCTGAGAAGGCGAGGTCCACCACGGCCGACTTCGGCCCCACGGTCCCGTCGGCGCGCTTCTCCAGCGTGACGTCGATGCTCTGCCACGCGCCGTTCTCGTCGCGGGCCCGCTGTGGCGTTGTCGACTGGGTCATGACGAACGAACCGTCGGGGTTCGCCATCGTCGTCGTGTACTCGGTGCGCTCCGACGTCACCTCGACCGGATCGCCCGTCGCCGCCGCGCGCTGCGACGCGGTCTGTTCCGTCAGCGGCCCGGCGGGCGCCGAGGCATGCGCCTCACCGCCGGGGACAGCGAACGCGACCGCCGGAAGCAGCGACAGGAGGAGAGCCGTCGCCGACACTCCCCCGGTGACGCGTCGTGATGCTCTTCGTTTTCGGGCATGGCCATGCCCCCACCTCAACTCCACAGTCCCCACCCCAGAGTTACGACAACTTCACAGTTTGCAGGTGGAGAGAGTTAACGCCTCGCGAGTTCCTTGCGTCAATGTGAACTGCGCCACAAATCAACTTATCTATGCAACCCCAACTAGGCTCATGCGGGCGGAACTTGAGGCTCCATTGACGTGCACTTACTCCCTCACCGCTATGAATCCGCCACCCTGCGCAAACGACACCCCAAGATGACGTCATGAATACGCCATTTCCAAAACGGTCGGGGGGCAGGGTTTGAAGTGTGTGTTCTTTGCCAGAGCGACTTCACAAGCTGGTCGGTCGACCCGTGCAGCCATCCGAAATCAGCCACACGAGCCCGCGAGGGCCCGCATGACACACCCTCTTGACAACCACATTGGTCTGGACCAACTTGTACGACCAAGCAACAGCGGTGGCCACCGTCCCCTTCCGGCCCGTACGGGCCCCTCCCCCCCATCCCCCCACCGGAGGCAGAAGTGGACCGCGCACGCACAGGTACACGTACGCGCAGAGGCAGGAGCAGCGTTCTCGCCGGGATGCTCGCCGCGCTCGGGCTCGCGGTCGCGGGGCTCGCGACCGGTGGGGCCGGGAGCGCCGACGCCCGGGACGCCGGGACGCCTGGGCAGGGCCACGCCCAGAAGCAGGCACAGGCGCAGGCACACGCCCAGACGCAGGCACGGGCTCGGGCCGTGCCCAAGCACGCCGTCACCGGGTACTGGCAGAACTTCAACAACGGCGCCACCGTGCAGCGGCTCAGCCAGGTGCAGGACCAGTACGACATCATCGCCGTCGCCTTCGCGGACGCCACCGGGACGCCGGGGAAGGTGACCTTCAACCTCGACTCGGCGGGGCTCGGCGGCTACACCGTCGCCCAGTTCAAGGCCGACATCAAGGCCAAGAAGGCGGCGGGCAAGTCCGTGATCGTCTCGGTCGGGGGCGAGCGCGGGGCCGTCTCCGTCAACAGCTCCACCGCGGCGGCGAACTTCGCCGCCTCCGTGTACGCGCTCATGCAGGAGTACGGCTTCGACGGCGTCGACATCGACCTGGAGAACGGGCTCAACGCCACCTACATGACCCAGGCCCTCAAGTCCCTGTCCCAGAAGGCCGGGCCCGGGCTCGTGCTCACCATGGCGCCGCAGACCATCGACATGCAGTCGACGTCCAACGCGTACTTCAGGACGGCCCTGAACGTGAAGGACATCCTCACCGTCGTCAACATGCAGTACTACAACAGCGGCGCGATGCTGGGGTGCGACGGGAAGGTCTACAGCCAGGGCTCCGTGGACTTCCTGACCGCGCTCGCCTGCATCCAGCTGGAGGGCGGGCTCGCGCCGTCGCAGGTGGGGATCGGGACGCCCGCGTCACCGCGCGGGGCCGGATCCGGGTACGTCTCGCCGGCCCTCGTGAAGAACGCCCTCGACTGCCTCGCCCGGGGCACCGGCTGCGGCTCCTTCAAGCCGTCCAGGACCTACCCGGGCATCCGCGGCGCCATGACCTGGTCGACCAACTGGGACGCCCTGAACGGGAACGCGTGGTCCAACGCCGTGGGGCCGCACGTCCACGGCCTGCCGTAGTGCGAACCCACCGCCGGGCGCACCGCGGCGCCGCGGTGCGCCCGGCGGATCAGAAGAAGCTGCTCCAGTCCTGGTCCGTGATCTGCTTGACGCACAGCACCAGGAACAGCAGGCCCGCGATCACCAGCATGCCGTTGCTGACCCAGCCGTTGCGCCACTCCGCGGGCGTGCGGGAGGAGTTGAGGAGCCAGATCAGGGTCAGGGCGAGGAAGGGCATGAAGGCCGCGCCCAGGACGCCGTAGAGGATGATCAGGCGGAACGGCTGGCCCTGGAAGAGCAGGACGATCGGGGGAAAGGTCAGCCAGAGCAGGTAGGCGCGGAAGGGCAGCGAGCGCTCGCGGGCGCCGGAGGCCACCTCGGCGCCGGAGCGGGCACCGCCGTCCGCGCCGACGCGGGACTTGCGGTAGTGCTCCACGAAGTCGGCGAACATCAGGCTCACGCCGTGCCAGACGCCGATGAGGGAGGTGAAGGACGTGGCGAAGAAGCCGATGAGGAAGAGCTTCGAGGTGGCGGTGCCGTACTCCTCCTCCAGGATGCCGCTCAGCTGGACCAGGCCCTTGTCGCCGCTCGCGAGGGCGACGTTCGCGGAGTGCAGCAGCTCGGCGCCGACGAAGAGCATCGCCACGACGAAGATGCCGGTGGTGATGTACGCGACGCGGTTGTCCAGGCGCATCACCTTCATCCAGCCCGTGTTCGTCCAGCCCTTGGCGTTCACCCAGTAGCCGTACGCGGCCAGCGTGATGGTGCCGCCGACGCCGCCGATGAGACCGAGGGTGTTGAGGACCGAGTCCTTCTCGTCGGGCAGGACGGGAAGCAGGCCCGCGACGGCGTCACCCAGGTTCGGGGTCACGCGGACCGCCAGGTACACCGTGACCACGAACATGACGCCCACCAGGACCGTCATGACCTTCTCGAACACGTCGTACTTGTTGAACCAGACGAAGACCAGGCCCACCACACCGGTGAGCACCGCCCACCACTTCAGGTCCATCACGTCGGGGAACAGGGCCTGGAGCGGCAGGCCGGACGAGGACATCGCGGCCGCGCCGTACGCGAAGCCCCACACCACGACGTAGACGACGAAGAACCACGTCGTCCAGCGGCCCAGGCCGGCCCAGCCCTCGAAGAGCGTGCGGCCGGTCGACAGGTGCCAGCGGCCCGCGGCCTCGGCCAGGGAGATCTTCACGACGCAGCCGATGACGGCGGCCCACAGCAGGGTGTAGCCGAAGTTGCTGCCCGCGATCAGCGTGGCCACCAGGTCGCCGGCGCCGACCCCGGTGGCGGCGACGACGATGCCGGGACCGATGTACTTCCAACTGGACTTGCGGGGCACGGAGTCGACGTCCCCGGCTGCGATGGGTCCACCTTTGGTTTCGGCCATGCGATCAAGAAAGCGCAAGCGCGCGCGGCGCACAAGGGGTCGTACGGCAGCGGGCCGTGGGACGCGGGAGGCGCGTGCTCCGGCCCGGCGGTCGCCGTACGGACCGCACACGGTCACCGCACAGCCGCCCCACAGTCGGCTCAAAGCCGTGTTGACCAGAACATGCCATACCGCGACCATGGGCCAGCACGGTCCGTGCCCACCCGGCACCCCGCGCGCTCGCGCCACCCGCACCACATGCGTCGCAATGCACCACTCCCACCCCCACAGGAGCATTCATGCGACTTCGCATACGCGGAAAGAGATCAGCGGCTCTCGCGGCTGTGCTCGCCCTCGCGATCGGGGCGCCCCTCAGCGCCAACGCGTCCGACTCCTCGTCCCCTTCGGCCAGGAAGGCGGCGGCCGCCGCCGCGGCCGAGGACGAGATCCGCCAGTACTCCGTGCCCGGACCCGCCACGCGCGCCGCCCGTACGGCGCTCGCCGCGACCGGCGTGTCCATCGACGAGGCCGGCGACCACGGGGTCGTCGTCTCCGCGAACGCCGCCCAGGCCAGGAAGCTGCGCGCGCTCGGGTACACGCTCAAGGCGCTGGCCGGGCCGCCGAAGCGCGCGGGCGACGGACCGGTGCGGGTGCGGGACTTCCCGCCCGCCGACTCTCGCTACCACAACTACGCGGAGATGACCGCGGAGATCGACCAGCGGCTCCAGCAGTACCCGAACATCATGAGCAAGCGCGTGATCGGCAAGTCGTACCAGGGCCGGGACATCGTCGCCATCAAGGTCAGCGACAACGTCGGCACGGACGAGAACGAGCCCGAGGTCCTCTTCACCCACCACCAGCACGCCCGTGAGCACCTGACGGTGGAGATGGCCCTCTACACGCTGCGCGAGCTGGGCGCGGGCTACGGCAGCGACCCCCGCGTCACCAAGATGGTCAACGAGCGCGAGATCTGGATCGTGCCGGACCTCAACCCCGACGGCGGCGAGTACGACATCGCCACCGGCTCCTACCGCAGCTGGCGCCTGAACCGGCAGCCCAACTCGGGCGGCGCCACCGGCACCGACCTGAACCGCAACTGGAACTTCAAGTGGGGCTGCTGCGGCGGTTCCTCGGGCACGCCCGGATCCGAGACCTACCGGGGCAGCGCGCCCGAGTCGGGCCCCGAGGTCAAGGTCGTCGCGAACTTCGTGCGCAGCCGGGTGGTCGGCGGCAAGCAGCAGATCAAGGCGGGCATCGACTTCCACACGTACAGCGAGCTGGTCCTGTGGCCGTTCGGCTACACGTACAACGACACGGCGCCCGGTCTGACCCAGGACGACCACGACGCCTTCGCCACCGTCGGCCGCAAGATGGCCGCGAGCAACGGCTACACGCCCGAGCAGTCCAGCGACCTCTACATCACCGACGGCACCATCGACGACTGGCTCTGGGGCAACCAGAAGATCTTCGGCTACACCTTCGAGATGTACCCCCGGTCCGGCGGGGGCGGCTTCTACCCGCCCGACGAGGTCATCGAGCGCGAGACCTCCCGCAACCGGGACGCGGTGCTCCAGCTCCTGGAGAACTCGGACTGCATGTACCGCTCGATCGGGAAGGAACAGCAGTACTGCACCGGACAGTGACCGGGCACGCGTAGCCCCCTGGGGTCGTCGTTGATCACTCACAGGGGTTGATTCCCGACGCCGCATGCATAGCGGGGCAGTTCAGGCGCAGCCTCTCGGCGGGTGATCACAAAAGCGGATCACCCGCTGACCGGACTACGGAGAGGAAGTGCTCTGTGCGCGCTGTGTCCTCCATGCTTTCGATGCTCTCGGCGTCTCCCGGACCCTCGCGGCGACGGGCCGCGCTGGCCGTCGCGGGAGCCGTGACAGGAGTGGTCCTCGCCCTGGCGGCGGACGTCGCCAGGGCGGCGGCGACCACCGGCTCCCGGGCCGGCCGCTGCTGCGGAACGCACCGCCCCCTGCGCGTGCTGCGCAGGCGGCGTAACGATCAGGCACGGTCGGTTCGGCGGCCGGGCCAGGAAGGCGTGGTACTGCGCCAGTCGTGAAGCGGCGCCGGAGCGGGGGCACTCGGTGATCCACCGGGTGCCCCCGCTCCGCCGTGCCGTACGCGGTGGCCACTCGCCCGCGTGCGACGGCCCGCCGCCGTCCGCGGCGGCTACACGAAGAGGCTCACCACCGCCGCCACCGCGAAGCCCGCCACCGACAGGACCGACTCCAGGACCGTCCAGGACTTCAGGGTGTCGCGCTCGGTGATGCCGAAGTACTTCGCCACGATCCAGAAGCCGCCGTCGTTGACGTGCGAGGCGAAGATCGAGCCCGCGGAGATGGCCATGATGACCAGGGCCGTGAAGGCGTGCGAGTAGTCGCCCTCGGCGAGCAGCGGGGCGACGATGCCCGCGGTGGTGACGATCGCGACCGTCGCCGAGCCCTGCGCCACGCGCAGGACCAGGGAGATGAGGTAGGCGAGGACGATGACCGGCAGGCCCACGTCGTTGAAGGTGTCGGCGAGGGCGTCGGCGACGCCGCTGCCCTTGAGCACGGCGCCGAAGACCCCGCCCGCGCCGACGACGAGCAGGATGTTGCCGACGGGCTTGAGCGACGCCGTCGACACCGTCTCCAGGGACTTGCGGGACCAGCCGCGCCGGATGCCGAGCAGGTAGTACGCCATCAGGAGCGCGATCGTCAGGGCGACGAAGGGGTGGCCGAAGAACTCGATCACGCTGCGCAGCGTGGACGGGTCGAAGGCGATGGAGGAGAACGTCGCCAGCAGGATGAGCAGCAGCGGCGTGCCGATGATCAGGAACACGGTGCTCAGCGCGACCGGCTCCTCCGTCGGGGTCAGGCCCTGCGCGCGCTGCTCCTCGGCGACGGCCGCCTTCGCCTCCTCGGAGGCCTCCAGCATGTCCTGCGGTACGGGGACGAAGATCCGCTTGCCGATCCAGGCGGCGTACGCCCAGGCCGCGAGCACGGCCGGGATGCCGCAGACGATGCCCATGAGGATGACCCAGCCGAGGTCCACCTTCAGCAGCCCGGCCGCCGCCACGGGCCCCGGGTGCGGGGGCAGGAAGGCGTGCGTCATCGACAGGCCGGCGAGCAGCGGCAGGCAGTACAGGAGGATCGACTTGCCGCTGCGCTTGGCGGCGGCGTACACGATCGGCGCGAGGACGAAGATGCCGACGTCGAAGAAGACCGGTATGCCGAAGATGAGGCCGGTCAGGCCCATGGCCACGGGGGCGCGCTGCTCACCGAAGAGGTCGAGGAGGCGCTTGGACAACACCTCGGCGCCGCCGGAGACTTCGAGGATCGCGCCGAGCATCGTGCCGAGGCCGATGATGATCGCCACATGGCCGAGGATGCCGCCCATGCCGGTTTCGATGAGCGAGGTCGCGGTCGACTTCTGGACCGTGCCGAAGAGTTCGGTGACCGAAAGGCCGGCGGCGAGTCCGACGGCTATGGAGACGGCGAGCAGGGCCACGAACGGCTGGAGCCTGACCTTGATGATCAGGTAGAGGAGCAGCAGGATGCCGAGGGCCGCGACGGTCAGCAGTCCCGCCGTGCCGTCGATCAGGGCCATCAGGCCACCGGTGTGCGGGACCTTCTCCGGTTCTTCGGCGGCGGCGAGCGCGGTGAGGGCTCCGGAGGAGCCCGAGGGGGCGAACGGGGACATCGTTGACCTCGTAAGTGCATGGGGCTTTCTGGGCAGGGGGGATCGCGGCGTGGTCCTCACGCCGGACGGGTGGAGCGGCATCGCGCTGTGCGCGCTTCCTCGGACGCCGGACGGGCTGGATCGTGCCGGTCCGCAGACAATCAGCCCGTCCGGCGTGTGAGGACGAGGCGCGAAGCGCCGATGAACGGGGCGGCAGGAGATGGCGCGGCCCCGGGAAAGGCCTCAGCCGAGGACGGCCAGGGCGTCGATCTCGATGAGGAGGCCCTTGGGCAGGCCGACGTACACCGTGGTGCGGGCGGACGCGGGGGCCTTGAGGCCCTGCTCGTCGAAGTACTGGTTGTAGATCTCGTTCATCTCCGCGAAGTGGTCGACGTCCGTGAGGTAGACGCGCATCATCATCACGTCGTCCCAGGTCGCGCCGCCCTCTTCGAGGATGGCCTTGACGTTGGCGAAGGTCTGCAGGGTCTGCTCGCGCAGGGTGGGGCCCGCCGGGGTGGGCGCCTTGCCCTCCTCGGCGGGGAGGAAGCCGACCTGCCCGGCGACCTGGAGGATGTTGCCCTTCTTCACGCCGTGCGAGAACTTCGCGGGCGGGGCGGTGTGCGTGGAGGGCGTGATCGCGGTCTTCTGGATGTTCTCGCTCATGAACTTGCTTCCTTGATAGGGGCCTTGCCGGAGTACTCCCGGCTGATCGCCTCCGCCGTGCGACGGACCAGCGGGAGCAGGGTGAGGAGTTCCTCGGCGGTGACGACGACGTTCGGCGCGGACACCGACATGGCGGCGACGACACGGCCGTCCGCGCCCCGGATGGGCGCGCCGACGCAGTTGATGGACTCCTCGTGACCACCGAGGTCGGTGGCCCAGCCCTGTTCGCGCACCTGCGCCAGCTCCTTGAGGAAGGCGGCCGCGTTGGGCGTCGAACGGGACGTGTACGTGGGGTAGTCGAGCTTCTCGGCGATCACGCGGCGCTCGCCCTCGGGGAAGTCGGCGAGCAGGAGCTTGGCGACGGCGGCGACGGTGATGGCGACGGACTTGCCGATGCGCGAGTACATCCGTACCGGGTAGCGGCTCTCGACCTTGTCGATGTAGACGACCTCGCCCTCCTCGTAGACCGCGAGGTGGACCGTGTGGCCGCACTTCTCGTTGAGGGCGAGCAGGTGGGGATGGGCGATCTCGCGGACGTCGAGGTGTTCGACGGCCTCCTGGGCGAGCGCGAAGAGCCGCGCGCCCAGGCGGTAGCGCTGGTCGGACTGGCGGAAGACCAGGCCGTGTTCGTGCAGGGTGCGCAGCAGGCGCAGGGCCGTGGACTTGTGCACTCCGAGGCGGTCGGCGACCTGCCCCAGATCAGCGGGGCCCTCGGCGAGCAGGGGCAGGATCGTCAGGGCTCGGTCGACGGTCTGGCTCATGGCGTTGGTACCTCCTCGGCGGCCCCGGGACGGCGCGGCTCTGCCGTCCAGCCGGGGCCAAGGCGCAGTGTCTCCCAGGCGGCGGGGGCCAGGGCGGCGAGCGCGTCGGCGTGCTCGCGCGCCGGGGGCGTGGCGAGGTCGCCCGGCACGGTGAGGGCGGCGGCGGCCATCAGGTGGCCGTGCCGCAGCCGCTGCTCGGCACCGAGGCCGCGCAGCGTTCCTGACAGGTATCCGGCGGCGAAGGCGTCACCGGCGCCGACCGGGGCGACGACGTCGACGCGCAGGGCCGGGACGAAGGTGGCGGTGTCGCGCCCGGTCTCGGGGTCGGTGACGAAGGCGGTGGCGCCCTCGGACCCCTGCTTGACGACGAGTTGGGCGGGTTCGGGAAGTGCGGCGCGGATGGCCGCGGGGCCGCCGGTGACCTGCCAGGCGGCCGCGGCCTCGTCGACGCCGACGAAGACGAGGTCGGCGCCGCGCGCCAGGTCGAGCAGGACGGCGGGGCTGCGGCCGCCCTCGGGCCACAGGCCGGGGCGGTGGTTGACGTCGAAGGAGACGAGCGAGCGGCGGCGACGTCCGGCCGCGCGGTCGCACAGGGCGCGCACGAGCTCCAGGCAGTCGGGGGAAAGGGCGGCGGTGATCCCGGACAGGTGCAGGACGCGTCCGCACCACAGCGCGTCGGCGGCCAGCGTCCGGGGCGACATCGCCGAGGCGGCGGAACCCGCCCGGTAGTAGACGACTTCGTGGGCGTCGGTGTCGCGGTCGTCGGCGGTGCGGAAGTAGATGCCGGTGGGCCGGCGCGGGTCGCGCCCGACCGCGGAGGTGTCCACTCCGTACGCCCCGATGGCGTCGACGAGGTGGTCGCCGAAGCCGTCGGAGCCGACCCGGCTGACCCATCTGGTGCGGTGCCCGGCGGCGGCGAGGGCGCAGGCCACGTTGGACTCGGCCCCGCCGATGCCCCGTTCGAACGCGGGGACGTCGGCGAGCCGCCCCGGCCGCGTGGGCAGGAAGGTGACCATGGACTCCCCGAGCGTGACGACGTCGACGCCGTCGTCCGCGGCACCGCCGTCCGCGCCGCCGTGCGCGCCCTCGGCGACGCCGGGCGGGGCACCGGGCGCGGTCACGCCCTCGGGCACCTCGCCGGTCGCGGCCTCGGTCGCGTCTCGGTCTGCTCCGGTCACGCTCGTGTCAGCCCTTCATTCGTCGTTCGCCGCACGCTCGACGGCCGGGTCGGGGCACCGGATCAGCCGGGCCGGAAGGCCCGTGAGCCGGGCGGAACCCCGGTGCGAGGACCGGGCCCGGATCCGTTGACCCGGCGTTGGCTCGGATGTTAGACAGCAGTAAGCGACATACGCAATGAACGTTGCAGTATATGCAACGCATCTCTGAGGAGGCGCCCATGGCCGCCGACACGCCCGCTGGCACACCCTCCGGCGCGCCCGCCGAACGCGCCGCGACCGCTGACCGCGCCGCGACCACCGAACGCACCGCGGCCACCGAACGCACCGCGACCGCCCTCGCCCGGCTGGCCGAGGAACGGGTCGACCACCGCTTCAAGGGGCTGCCGCCCGACGCCGCGGGCCTCACCGTCGGCGAGCTGGCGGCCCAGCGCCGCAACCTGTTCACGGACGGCTTCACCACCCCCGTCCTCGCCCTCTCCGCCGAGCGCCTGGAGCACAACCTCGCGCTCATGGAGGAGTACGCGACCCGCCACCGCCTCGCCTTCGCGCCGCACGGCAAGACCTCCATGGCGCCGCAGCTCTTCCAGCGCCAGCTGGAGCACGGCGCCTGGGGCATCACGCTCGCCGTGCCCCACCAGGTGCGCGTGGCCCGGGAGTTCGGCGTCCAGCGGATCTTCCTGGCCAACGAGCTGGTGGACGCCGCCGCCCTGCGCTGGCTCGCCCAGGAGCTGGCGCACGACCCCGACTTCCGGTTCATCGCGTACGTGGACTCCGTACGCGGCGTCGAGCTGATGGACGCCGCGCTGCGCGACGCCGGGGCCGGGCGCCCCCTCGACGTGGTCGTCGAGCTCGCCGCGGGCGAGGGCGCGCGCACCGGCGCCCGGACCGAGGCCGACTGCGCGGCCGTCGCCGACGCCGTGGCGGCCACCACGACGCTGCGCCTCGTGGGCGTCTCCGGGTACGAGGGCGAGGTGCCCGACGCCACGCCGGAGCGGGTGCGCGCCTATCTGCGGCGGCTCGTCTCGCTCACCGCCGACTTCGACGCGGCGGGGCGGTTCAAGGCGGGCGGGCTCGACGAGATCGTGGTCAGCGCGGGCGGCTCCGCCTGGTTCGACGCCGTCGCCGACGTCTTCGCCGACGTCCCCCGGCTCTCCCTGCCCGTCCTGAAGCTGCTGCGCTCCGGCGCCTACGTCTCGCACGACGACGGCCACTACCGCCACCTCACGCCCTTCAACCGCGTGCCCGACGAGGGGGCCCTGCACCCCGCCTTCCGGCTGTGGTCCCAGGTCGTGTCCCGGCCCTCGCCCGAGCAGGCCTTCATCAACGCGGGCAAGCGGGACGCGGCGTACGACCTCGACCTGCCCGAGGCGCAGGCCGTCCGCCGCGACGGGGCGGAGCGGCCCGCGACCGGGGTCGAGGTGCACGCCCTCTCCGACCAGCACGGGTGGGTGCGGACCTCCGCCGAGGCCGATCTGGAGGTCGGCGACTGGCTCGGGCTCGGCCTCTCCCACCCCTGTACGTCCTTCGACAAGTGGCAGCTCATCCCTGTCGTCGAGGCGGACGGGACGGTCACGGACTACATCCGCACGTACTTCTGACCCGCGCGGAGCGCCCCAGACCCGCCCCTTCCCGCTCCGGGGGCTCCGCCCCCGTGCCCCCGCCTTTCGGCGCTTCGCGCCTCGTCCTCAAACGCCGGACGGGCTGCGTACAGCGGGCCGGGGCGCTCCCCCGCGAGGACACCCACCCGCCACCAGAGAGGCACCCCATGGACCTGGTCATCCGCGGAGCGCGCGTCGTCGACGGCTCCGGCGACGACGCGTACACGGCCGACGTAGGGATAGAGGACGGACGGATCACGGAGATCCACCGCGAGGGGGAGGCGGGTCCCCGCCCCACGGGCACCCGCCTCCTGGACGCCGAGGGCCTCGCCCTGGCACCCGGCTTCATCGACATGCACGCGCACAGCGACCTCGCCCTGCTCCGCGACCCCGACCACAGCGCGAAGGCCGCCCAGGGCGTCACCCTGGAGGTCATCGGCCAGGACGGCCTGTCGTACGCCCCGGTGGACGACCGCACCCTCGCCGAGGTCCGCCAGGCGATCACGGGCTGGAACGGCGACGGCAGCGACATCGACTTCGACTGGCGCTCGGTCGGCGAGTACCTGGACCGCCTGGACCGCGCGCACGGCGGCCGCGGCATCCCGGTCAACGCCGCGTACCTCATCCCGCAGGGCACCGTCCGGATGTACGCGATGGGCTGGGAGGACCGCGAGGCCTCCCCGGCGGACCTGGAGCGGATGAAGGAGCTGGTCGCCCAGGGCATGGAGCAGGGCGCCGTCGGCATGTCGTCGGGCCTGACCTACACCCCCGGCATGTACGCCAAGGACGCCGAACTGACCGAGCTGTGCCGCGTCGTGGCCTCGTACGGCGGCTACTACTGCCCCCACCACCGCAGTTACGGCGCGGGCGCCCTGGAGGCGTACCGCGAGATGGTGGAGCTGACCCGGACCGCCGGCTGTCCGCTGCACCTCGCGCACGCCACCATGAACTTCGGCGTGAACAAGGGCAAGGCCCCGGACCTGCTCGCCCTCCTCGACGAGGCGCTCGACGGCGGGGCCGACATCACGCTCGACACGTACCCCTACACCCCGGGCTGTACGACGCTCGTCGCGATGCTGCCGAGCTGGGCGAGCGAGGGCGGGCCCGAGGCGATCCTGGCCCGGCTCCAGGACGACGCGACCGCCGAGCGCATCCGGCACCACATGGAGGTCATCGGTGCCGACGGCTGCCACGGCGTGCCGATCGAGTGGGACACCATCGAGGTCTCGGGCGTCTCCGACCCGGGGCTCGCGTCCTGCGTCGGCAAGACCATCCAGCGCTCCGCCGACATGCGCGGCGAGGAGCCGTGGGTCACCGCCCGGCGGCTGCTGATCAACGACCGCCTCGGCTCGACGATCCTCCAGCACGTGGGGCACGAGGAGAACGTCCGGGCGATCATGCGCCACCCCGTGCACACCGGCGGCAGCGACGGCATCCTCCAGGGCTTCAAGCCGCACCCGCGCGCGTACGGGACGTTCCCGCAGTACCTCGGCAAGTACGTACGGGAGTTGGGGGTGCTGTCCCTGGAGGAGTGCGTCGCGCACCTCACCTCACGCGCCGCCGCCCGGCTTCGCCTTCCCGACCGCGGCCACGTGCGCGCGGGCTACCGCGCCGACCTCGTGCTCTTCGACCCCGACACGGTCGCGGCGGGGTCGACGTTCGACGCGCCGCGCACGCCGCCCGTGGGCCTGCCGCACGTCCTGATCGACGGGAAGTTCGTGATCGAGGACGGGCGGCGCACGGACGTCATCGCGGGACGCGCCGTGCGCCGCACCGCCTAGCTCCGGCGGCGCTCAGGCCCCGGTCAGCGGCGCGCGGCCGCCGCGGGCTTGGGCAGGGTGCAGCCCGGCCGGTTCAGGTCGATCTTGTTCCCGGCGCCGACGCAGGGGACGATGGTGTAGGTCTGCTGGCCGTAGTTGATGCCCTGGCGGACGGTGACCTTGCCGTTCTCGTCGACCTCGCAGGGGTTGTTGTCGGTGCAGCGCTGGCCGTCCTCGTTGCCGGTGTTGTTGACGGCCACGACCTTGCCGGTCTGGTCGTCGATCACCGGCGAGCCGGAGGTGCCGCCGATGGTCTGGCACGCGGAGGTGTAGCGGACCGAGTCCTTCCAGGTCCACTGCCCCTCCTTCAGGCGGTACACGAACCCGTCGACGTTGCACTTGTACATCCGCTTCCAGTAGCCGGACGCGACCGTGATGGCCCGGCCCGCCTGCGGGTGCGCGGAGTCGAGTTCGAGGGCCTTGATGCCGTAGCGGCTCTCTATGTCGCGGTAGGTGCTGGTGAGTTCGTACAGCGAGACGTCCGTGTCCGTCATCGTGCCGTACGCGATTTTGCTCGCGCGGACGGTGCCCGCGTTGCCGCCGCTGGCGTTCAGGAGCGTGAAGCTGCGGCTGGACGCGCGGTTCACGATGACCTGGCCGGGGCCGGGGAAGCCGGTCTCCAGACAGTGGCCGTTGGACATCACCAGCGCGCGGTCGGTGGGCTGCGAGCTGGGCACGCGCACGACGGAGCCGGAGCAGTTGCTGAGCGCCACGGTGCCCGCGAAGGTCACGGCCTTGACCTTCGCCTTCGTCTGCGCGGCGGGCTGCGTCCGTACCACCTGCTTGTCGGCCGTCGGCGCCTCGTTGCTGACGGCGGCCGCGGGCAGTGCCGTCGCGCCGAGGAGCAGCGCGGTGAAGACGGCACCGACGAGAGGCTTGTTCATGTGGGGGTCCCCTCAGGAATGACTGCACGACCGGGGGACCAACCGACCCCCCAGTTTTGTCATGCGCATTCTTGAGCCACCCAGCCCCCGGGAACAAGGGTGCGCCCCGAAGGGGCGCGGGGAACTGCGCGACCAGCCCGAGACGGCCCGCACCCGAGAGAACACCCGCCCCGCCCGAGCTCCCACCGTCCAAGGCACCCCCGCCAGAGATAGGCTCGGGGGCATGCAGGTGATCCAGTCGACCAAGCTCGCCAACGTCTGTTACGAGATCCGGGGCCCCGTGCTCGAGGAGGCGATGCGGCTCGAAGCAGCAGGTCACCGCATCCTCAAGCTCAACACGGGCAACCCCGCCGCCTTCGGCTTCGAGTGCCCGCCGGAGATCCTGGAGGACATCCTCCGCAACGTCGGCGACGCCCACGGGTACGGCGACGCCAAGGGCCTGCTCGCCGCCCGCCGCGCCGTGGTGATGCACAACCAGACCCTCGGCATCGAGACCGACGTCGAGCACGTCTTCATCGGCAACGGCGTATCCGAGCTGATCGTGATGGCCATGCAGGGCCTGCTCGACGACGGCGACGAGGTCCTGGTCCCGGCGCCCGACTACCCGCTGTGGACGGCCGCGGTCTCCCTCTCCGGCGGCACCGCCGTGCACTACCGCTGCGACGAGCAGGCGGACTGGATGCCCGACCTCGCCGACGTCGAGCGCAAGGTCACCGACCGCACCAAGGCGATCGTGATCATCAATCCGAACAACCCGACGGGCGCGGTCTACGACGAGGCGGTCCTGCGCGGCCTGACCGACATCGCCCGCCGCCGCAACCTCCTCGTCTGCTCGGACGAGATCTACGACAAGATCCTCTACGACGGCGCCCGGCACACCCCGACCGCGTCCCTCGCCCCCGACCTGCTGACGCTCACGTTCAACGGCATGTCGAAGGCGTACCGGGTGGCCGGGTACCGCGTCGGCTGGATGTCCGTGTCGGGCCCGAAGGCGCACGCCTCCTCGTACATCGAAGGCCTGACGATCCTCGCAAACATGCGCCTGTGCGCCAACATGCCGGGGCAGCACGGCGTGGTCGCCGCCCTCAGCGGACGGCAGACCATCAACGACCTCGTCCTGCCGGGCGGCCGCCTGCTCGAACAGCGGGACGCGGCGTACGACCTGCTCACCCAGATCCCCGGCGTGACCTGCGTGAAGCCGAAGGGTTCCCTCTACCTCTTCCCGCGCCTGGACCCCAAGGTCTTCAAGGTCAAGGACGACCGGCAGATGGTGCTCGACCTGCTGCGCGCCGAGAAGATCATGGTTGTCCACGGCACCGGCTTCAACTGGCCCGAGCCCGACCACTTCCGCATCGTCACGCTGCCCACGGCGACGGACCTGACGGAGGCGGTGACCCGGATCGGGACGTTCCTGGACGGCTACAGCCAGCCGTGACGCCGCGGCCGGACAGCGCGGAGGGCCCGGTTCAAGATCCAGCTCAACTTTAGACAGAATCTAAGCTAGGATGGGTGCTCGACAGCTTGGAGACCCATCTCATGTACGAGCCGATCCGCACCAAGTCGGTCCACACGATGGCCGACCCGGGCGACTTCCCGCACCGCAGCCGCGAGGAGGAGCTGGACATCCAGCTCGCCGGGCACCTGGCCGCGCTGCTCGCCGTCACCGACGAGCTGCGCGTCCTCGCCCCCGACCCCGGTCTCGACCGCGCCGCCGAGCGCCTCGCGGCCCAGGTCGCCCGCCTGCGCGGGGGCCGGCCGCCGGTCCGTTCGACGGTCGCCGCCGCCATCCACGAACCCCATCTGTACGCCCTGCACCAGCGCGCCCACGCCCTCGCGGGCCGCGCCCTGGTCGTCGCCGCGTCCCGCGCCGACACCGGGGCGGCGATCCTGGCCGCCCAGCGCATGGAAGCCCACGCCCCGGCCCTCCACCTGACCAACGCCTGACGGCCCCGGACCGCCGCCCACCCGGCCCCGGACACGCCCCCGCCCGCCCACCTGCCGCAAGGGCAGCTGAGCAGGCGGGAAGGCAGGGGCCTCTAGCCCAGGCGCGCGACCAGCGCCCGGTACTCGTCCCACAGCTCCTTCGGCGTGTGGTCACCGAAGGTGTTGAGGTGGTCGGGCACGAGCGCCGCCTCCTCACGCCAGACCTCCTTGTCCACCGTGAGGAGGAACTCCAGGTCGGCCGCGGGCAGTTCGAGCCCGTTCGTGTCGAGGGAGTCGGGCGTGGGCAGGACGCCGATGGGGGTCTCGACGCCCTCGGCGGTGCCCTCCAGACGGCCCACGATCCACTTCAGGACGCGGCTGTTCTCACCGAAGCCGGGCCACACGAACTTGCCCGCGTCGTTCTTGCGGAACCAGTTCACGTAGTAGATCTTCGGCAGCTTGGACTGGTCCTTGTCCTTGGCCACGTCGACCCAGTGGGCCATGTAGTCGCCCATGTTGTACCCGCAGAACGGCAGCATGGCGAACGGGTCGCGGCGCAGCTCGCCGACCTTGCCCTCGGCGGCGGCCGTCTTCTCGGAGGCCACGTTGGCGCCGAGGAAGACGCCGTGGTTCCAGGTGAAGGACTCGGTGACCAGCGGCACCGCGGAGGCGCGGCGCCCGCCGAAGAGGATCGCCGAGATCGGCACGCCCTTGGGGTCCTCCCACTCGGGCGCGATGATCGGGCACTGCGCGGCGGGCGTGGTGAAGCGGGCGTTCGGGTGCGCGGCCGGGGTGCCGGAATCCGGCGTCCAGGAGTTGCCCTTCCAGTCCGTCAGGTGCGCCGGGGTCTCCTCGGTCATTCCCTCCCACCACACGTCGCCGTCGTCGGTCAGCGCGACGTTCGTGAAGACGCTGTTGCCCCACAGCGTCTTCATGGCGTTGGCGTTGGTGTGCTCGCCGGTGCCGGGCGCGACGCCGAAGAAACCCGCCTCGGGGTTGATCGCGTACAGCCGGCCGTCCTCGCCGAACCGCATCCAGGCGATGTCGTCGCCGATGGTCTCGACGGTCCAGCCGGAGACCGTGGGCTCCAGCATGGCGAGGTTCGTCTTGCCGCAGGCGGACGGGAAGGCCGCGGCGACGTACTTCGACTCCCCCTGCGGCGGGGTGAGCTTCAGGATCAGCATGTGCTCGGCGAGCCAGCCCTCGTCGCGGGCCATGACCGAGGCGATGCGCAGGGCGTAGCACTTCTTGCCGAGCAGGGCGTTGCCGCCGTAGCCCGAGCCGTACGACCAGATCTCGCGCGACTCCGGGAAGTGCGAGATGTACTTCGTGGAGTTGCAGGGCCAGGGGACGTCCGCCTGGCCGGGCTCCAGCGGGGCGCCGAGGGTGTGCACGGCCTTCACGAAGAAGCCGTCGGAGCCGAGCTCGTCCAGGACCGGCCGGCCCATGCGGGTCATCGTGCGCATGGACACGGCGACGTACGCCGAGTCGGTGATCTCGACGCCGATCGCGGACAGCGGCGAGCCGAGCGGGCCCATGCAGAAGGGCACGACGTACAGGGTCCGGCCGCGCATGGAACCGCGGAAGATCCCCTTCTCCCCCGCGAAGACGTCACGCATCTCCGCCGGGTCCTTCCAGTGGTTCGTCGGCCCCGCGTCCGCCTCCTTCTCGGAGCAGATGTAGGTGCGGTCCTCGACGCGCGCCACGTCCGAGGGGTCGGAGGCCGCGTAGTACGAATTCGGCCGCTTGATCGGGTCCAGCTTCTTGAAGGTGCCCTTGGCCACGAGCTCCTCGCACAGGCGCTCGTACTCGGCCTCGGAACCGTCGCACCAGACCACGCTGTCCGGCTGGGTCAGTTCGGCGATCTCGTTCACCCAGGAGATGAGCCCCTGGTGGTCGGTGGGGAGGGTGCCCGCGGACTGCGAGGACTGCGAAGAAGGGGGAGCCGCGATATCGCGCGCCACGATTGCTCCTATACGAGGGGTTTTAGGTTGGGGCCCCGTGGGGGCTGCGACCCGGACGCTTCACTGCATTTCGATCTTCTGGCGCTCATCCGGTGCCGACCGCACTCATTTGATCATCCGTCCCGCTCGCGCATCTGTCCAGAGGGCTTCACACGTGAGCGGAGTGAGCATGGCCACTTGTAGGATGGGATTTCACCGCTTTGATACGTAACTTACGGTTCCGTAGGTACGATGCCGCGCATGACCGCTCCCGTCCCCGACGCGATCACCAGTTCTGCCGCAGGCGGCTCCGGTTCCGCCGTCCCCGCAGGCGAGGTCGCCGCCGCAGTCATCGAGCCCGTCGCCGCGGCCGTGCGCCCGGTGAAGCCCAAACTGCGGGGCTGGCTGCACGCCGGCATGTTCCCCGCGGTGCTGGTCTCCGGCCTCTTCCTGACCGCGCTCGCCGACTCCACCCGCGGCCGTGTCGCCTGCGGGATCTACGTCCTGACGGCGTGCCTCCTGTTCGGCGTCAGCGCGCTGTACCACCGGGGCGACTGGTCACCCCGGACGGACCGCGTCCTGCGCCGCCTCGACCACGCCAACATCTTCCTGATCATCGCGGGCACGTACACCCCGCTGACCATGCTCCTGCTGCCCGACGCCAAGGGACAGTGGCTGCTCTGGGGCATCTGGGCGGCCGCCGCCGCGGGCATCGTGTTCCGCGTCTTCTGGGTGGGCGCCCCGCGCTGGCTCTACACGCCCTGCTATCTGGCCATGGGCTGGGCCGCCGTCTTCTTCCTGCCCGACTTCATGCGCGCGGGCGGGATCGCCGTCCTCGTCCTGGTCATCGTCGGCGGCCTGCTCTACAGCGCGGGCGGCGTGGTCTACGGCTTCAAACGCCCCAATCCGTCCCCGCGCTGGTTCGGCTTCCACGAGGTCTTCCACTCCTTCACCCTCGCCGCGTTCGCCGTCCACTACGTGGGCATCTCCCTGGTGGCCTACCAGCACGCCTGACACCCCCCGGACACCGCAGGGGCCGCGGCTGGTGCCGCGGCCCTCTTCTCTGCGCTCCTTCGGGGCGCGGCTGACGTGCGTCCCCTGAAACACGAAAACCGGGGTTCGAAAGGCCGCCGCCTTTCGAACCCCGGTATCGCGTTACGCGCTAGTTGCCCCAGGTGCCCTGGTTCACGGCGCAGTTCCAGCCGTTGCCGCGGACCTGGAACTTCACCTTGTAGCTGTTCTTGTTCAGCAGCCGGGTGCGGACCTGGACGCCCAGCTTGGCCTTGCCGCTGAAGGACTTGTCGAGGACGGTGATGGTCCGCGACGTCTTGTGGGTGATCTTGCCGCCCTTGGCGGTCGCCCGGCCGAAGCGGATGTTCTTCACGTTGGTGACCGTGAACTTCACGTTCGTGAACTTCTTGGTGCTCTTGTTCTTGATGCCGAAGTACAGGCCGTTGCCCGTCACCCAGCCGCCCTGGCCGATGTAGAAGCGGGACGTGTAGACGATGTCGATCGGGCAGCCGGAGCTCGTCGCCTTGGCGAACGGCGCGGCGCTGCTCGGCTTGTCTGCGGACGCGGAGCGCTGGGTGGCGTCACCCGCCGCGGAGGCGGTCCCGGCGAGGCCGAGCTGGGCGGCGGTGATGAGCCCGGCCGTGCCCAGGGCTGCGGCGGTCGTACGCGTCATGCGGTTCACTGCGGTGAGTACCTCTCCCCCGGTGCCCCTAGTGGGGCCAACTGACAGAACGATGCCAAACATTCACAGCGGTTTCTTACGCCACTGCGACGCCCGTATTGGTATCACGCCGATGGTCACACAAGGAGCACAAGGTGGCCGCTCGGCCCCGGCCGTGACAGAAGCAGGACAATCGGCAGGCATCCCCGGGCGGCACTTCACCGTCCGGAGCCGAGCGGAGTCGTCCGGGGCCGAGGGGGGACGTCCCGGAGCCGAGCGGGGGTCGTCCGGCCCTCGCGGCGGTTCAGCGCAGCGTGCCGAGGGCCGCCGCCAGTTCGGCCGGGTCCGTCGTCGGCCGGTCGCACACGAAGTCCCGGCACACGTACGCCGTCTCCCGGTCCGCCACCGGGACCCGGTCCGCGAGCAGCGGCAGTTCCCCGTCCGCGGGGCCGACGGCCACCGCGGCGCCGGGCGCCGTGCCGAGCAGCGCGACCCGGTGCAGCGGGCCGTCCACCGCCCCCACCACGGCGACCTCGCGCGGCCCGTCGAGCGCGGCCTCGGCGACGGCGAGCCCGTGCCCGATGAACCGCGGCGCGCGCGGCGCGAGGGCCTTGACCACGCCGAGGGCCCGCTCGGCGGCGCGCCGGTGCGGTGCGGCCCCGGTGTGCGCGGCGTAGGTGAGCAGCGCCCCGGCGGCGGCGGTCCAGCCGGAGGGCGCCGCGTTGTCGGTGGGGTCCTGCGGCCGCCGGATGAGGCGCTCGGCGTCGGCGGCCGTGTCGTACAGGGCGCCCGTCTCCTCGTCGGTGAACTGCACCAGAACGTGGTCGAGGAGCAGGCCGGCGAAGTCCAGCCACACCCCTTCGCCGGTCACCGACGCGAGCGCGAGGAAGCCCTCGGCGACGTCGGCGTAGTCCTCAAGGACACCGGCGTTGGCACCGGCGCGGCCGTCCTTGGAGGTGCGGGCGAGCCGGGCCCGGTCGTCCATGTGCAGGCGCACGAGCAGATCGCCCGCGCCGACGGCGGCCGCCACCAGGTCGGGCCGGTCGAAGTAGGCGCCGGTCTCGGCGAGCGCGGCGACGGCCAGGCCGTTCCAGGCGGCGACCACCTTGTCGTCCCTGCCGGGCGCGGGGCGCAGGGCGCGGGCCGCGAGGAGGCGCTCGCGCACGGAGGCCACCCGCTCGGCGTCGGCGACCGCCCCGTCGCCCTGCGGCAGTTGGAGGACGGAGGCGCCCTCCTCGAAGGTGCCCTCCTCGGTGACGCCGAAGTACGCGGCGGCCAGCTCGGCGTCCGCGTCGCCGAGGACCTCGCGCAGCTGCTCGGGGGTCCAGACGTAGTACGCGCCCTCCACCGGGCGGCCGGTGGCGTCCGCGCTGTCGGCATCCAGCGCGGAGGCGAAGCCGCCCTCGTTCGTGCGCAGCTCGCGGACCATGAAGTCGGCCGTCTCCAGGGCGACCCTGCGGGCCAGTTCGGATCCGGTGGCGCGCCACAGGTGGGCGTAGGCGCGGCACAGCAGCGCGTTGTCGTACAGCATCTTCTCGAAGTGCGGCACGACCCACTCGCGGTCCACCGAGTAGCGGGCGAAGCCGCCGCCGAGCTGGTCGTAGATGCCGCCGCGCGCCATGCGCTCGCAGGTGTCGGCGGCCATCTGGAGGGCGCCTTCCGCGCCGGTGCGGGCGTGGTGGCGCAGCAGGAACTCGATGACCATGGACGGCGGGAACTTGGGCGCGCCGCCGAAGCCGCCGTGCCGCTCGTCGTAGTCGCGGGTCAGGCCGAGCAGGGCCTTGGCGAGGTCCTCCTCGGCGGGCCGCCGGTCGTCGCCGAGGGTCAGTTGACGCTCCGCCAGATCCTTGACGATCTTCGCGGCGACCTCGGTGACCTCCGCGCGCCGGTCCTCCCACGCCCGCCGCACGCCGTCGAGGACCTGCGGGAAGGACGGCATGCCGTGGCGCGGCTCGGGCGGGAAGTACGTGCCGAAGTAGAAGGGCTCGGCGTCGGGCGTCAGGAACACGGTCATGGGCCAGCCGCCCTGCCCGGTGGCGGCCTGCACGGCCTCCATGTAGACGGCGTCGACGTCGGGGCGCTCCTCGCGGTCCACCTTCACGTTCACGAAGTTCTCGTTCATGAGGGCGGCCGTCGCGCCGCTCTCGAAGGATTCGTGCGCCATGACGTGACACCAGTGACAGCTCGCGTACCCGACGGACAGCAGGACGGGGACGCCGCGTCGCCGCGCTTCCTCGAAGGCCTCCGGCGTCCAGGGCCACCAGTCGACCGGATTGTCAGCGTGCTGGAGGAGGTAGGGGGAGGTCTCGTGGGCCAGTCGGTTCGGCATGGGCCCATCCTCGCGCACACGGCGCCCGATGGCGGGGTTCCCCCGGCGCGGCGCCCCTCTTCGGGGCGCTCCCTCGCGCCCGTCGCACGTTCGCAGGACACTGACACGTACATGTAGAGGTGACGGGGTACGTGCACCCGTGCAGGGCGGGGCGCGTGACACGTGCCGCGCGACGGTACGCGGGCACGGGCACGCGCGACGGCGGTGTCACGTGCTCCTCTTCGAGGGGGACCACATGCGGGACAGCCACCGGGCCGAAGCCGAGCGCCTGTTGGCACGGGCGGTCGAGGAAGAGGTCCGGCGCACCGGCGGCCGCACCGACGGGAACGTGCTGCTCTCGCGGGCACGGGCCTGTCTCGACGCCATGGAGCAGACGGCGGCGGAGGAGTACGCGGCGTACACGCGGGCCCTGGACGAGTCGGCCGCCGGGCAGCTGACGTTCGGTCAGCGGTATGCGAAGGAGGCGGCCGGGACGCCCCTGCTCGTCGTGGCCGTCGCCGCGGTGGCCGCGTGCGCGGCCGACCTCGTGCTCGGCACCGGCGGCGGCACCGCGCTCGGCGCGGGCGGGGCCGTCGCGGTCGCCGGATTCGCCGCGACCGTGGCGAAGGTGACGGCGTCCCACGTCCCGGCGGCGCAGCGGCACGCGGGCACGGTCCACCAGCCCGGCGGGCCCGAGCAGCTCCGGCTCCAGTGGCTGACGGCCCTGGAGGTGCGGGGCATCCGGCCGTTCCTGGACCAGCAGCGAGTGCTCACGGCGGCGACGGCGGGCGGGGTCGGCGGCGCCCGCTCCGGGCAGCGGAAGCAGGCGCCGCGGCTGCGCGGCACCGACAAGAGCGCGGCCGCGCGGCGGCGCACCGTCCTTGAGCAGTCGTTCGCGCAACTGCCGCAGCCGGAGGGCGAGTTCGCGGGCAGACGGGCCGAGCTCGGGCAGATCGCGCAGTGGGTGCACGCGGCCCGGGCCAGCACCCGGACCAGACCGACGGTGGTGGTCCTGCACGGCGCGCCCGGCGCGGGCCGGTCCGCGCTCGCGGTGCGGGCCGCGCACGATCTGAAGGACCAGTTCCGCGGGGCCTGCGTGGTGGACCTGCGCGGCGAGAGCCCGGACACGCCGCCGCTGTCCACGCGCGACGCGCTCCTGCACCTCCTGAACCGCCTGGGCGCCCCGCGCGAACAGCTCCTCTTCCGGGAGCGCTCGACCCAGGAGCAGCAGGTCAAGCGGCTCAGCGAGCTCTATCACCAGCACCTCACCGGCCTGGAGGTCGTCATCGTCCTGGACGACGCGAGCGACCCCGAGCAGGTGCGCACGCTGGTGCCCGAGCGCTCCGACAGCCTCGTCCTCGTCACCGCCCGCGGCCCCCTGGACCTGCCCGCCGACCTGCCCGCGCGGGTGCACGAGATCGCGGTGGAGGCGCTGGACGACGCCGGGGCCGAACAGCTCATCCGGCAGGTGGCGCAGGACCTGCCGGAGCCGTACGACGCCCAGTCCCTGGACCGCCTTCGGGAGCTGTGCGCCGGGCTGCCGCTGGCGCTGCGCGTGGCGGGCTCCGCGCTCGGGCCGCGCACCCCCGAGGCGCTCGTCGCCGACCTCGCCGCGTACGGGCCCGTCGAGCCGGTCGAGCGCACCCTGTGGCTGCGCTACACCGACCAGCCCGAGACCGCGCGCCGCCTGCTGCGCCGCCTCGCGCTCGCCGGGCGCGCCTCGCTCGGCACCGCGGCGGCGGCCGCGCTGCTCGGCGCCGACGAGCAGGAGGCGGCCCGGCAGCTCACCGCCCTGTCCCGCGCGGGCCTCCTCGACCAGGTGCGCACCAGCCGCTACCGGCTGCACGACACCGTCCGCTCCTTCGCCCAGGCCCGGCTCGCCGACGAGGAGGAGCCCGCCGAGCGCAGCGCCGCGCAGGAACGTCTCATCGTCAGCTACGGCGAGCTCGCCGACTCCGTGATCCGCCTCGTCGACGGCAAGACGTCCACGCGCGCGGACCAGTTCGGGCAGCACGGCTTCACCTCCCTGGACGCGGCACTGCGCTGGCTCGACGACGAGTCGAGCTTCATCACGGCGGCCCTGCGGCACGCCGAGGGCGTCGAGCCCCGGGCCGTGCTCGGTCTGCTCGGCGCGCTGTGCGACTACTGCCTGCTGCGCGGCGACCTCTACCGCCTGGGCGAGATCAGCGAGCTCGCGCAGACGGTCGACCAGGGCCTGCTCGGCCGGAACGTGAAGTGGCGCACCGGCATAGCGGCCCGCCACCTGGGCGAGCTGGACCAGGCCAGGTCCACGCTCACCTCGGTCGTGGACCTGTACTTCGAGGCCCGCCAGGACGCGGGCGCGGCCCGCGCCCTCGGCTCCCTCGGCATCACCCTGCACCACCAGGGCAACCTCTCGGAGGCCGCCGCCCGGCTCCGCGAGGCCCTCGACCTCCAGGTCGCGGACGAGCTCGCGGGCGACCGCGGCTGGACCCTGCACGCGCTCGCCGCCGTGGAACGCGACCGCTCCCGTCTCTCCGAGGCGCAGGAGATGCTGCTCACCGCCCTCGACCTGCACCGCGACAGCGGGTCCGTGCACGGCGAGGCCTGGGCGCACTTCCAGCTCGGCCAGGTGTGCCTGCGCATGGGCGACGTACCGCGCGCGGAGGGCGAACTGCGCCGGGCGATCGAGCTGTACGGGCGCACGCGGGACGCGCGCGGCGAGGCCTGGGCTCTCACCCAGCTGGCCCGCGCCCGGCTCGTCGCGGGCGACCCGTCCCCCGCGGTCGAGGGCCTGCGCCAGGCGGTCTCCCGGCACCGCGACAACGAGGACGCGCGCGGCGAGGCCTGGTCCCTGTACTACCTGGGCCAGGCCCTGGAGGAGACCGGCGCCCTCGACCAGGCGGTACGGGACCTGGAGCGGGCCCGCACCATGTTCTCCCGCATGCGGGACGTCTACGGTCTGGCGTGCGCCCGGCACCACTCGGCCCGCGTCACCCGCGACCAGCGCGCCGCCCAGACCGGCTCGCTGCGCAACTCCGGCTTCGCCCGGCAGCTCCTGGTCGACGCCCGGGCCGACTTCCAGCGCATCGGCGTCGCCCACGGCGAGGGCTGGACGTGCCTCGAACTCGCCGTCATCGACGCGGGCAACGCCCGCACGCAGGCGGCCCTGGCCCTGTGCGACGACGCCATCTCCCTGTTCGCCTCCTACGGCGACCGGCGCGGCGAGGACTGGGCCCACTTCCTGCGCGCCACGCTCCTTCCGTACGCGTCGCCCGGCGGCTGGGACGTCGGCGTCGCCGTCGCCCAGGAGGAACTGGCCCAGCTCACCCGCACCGCGCACCCGCTGCGGGACGCCAAGCTCGACGGCTACGTGGAGGCGTACGAGCTGTTCCTGGAGCGGAAGGCGGAGCTGGAGACCGGCTGGCAGGGGTGGCGGCTCGGCATGACGCCCGACCGGCACGCCAGGGAGATCATGGGCGTTTCGGTGACGTCCCCTCAGTGAGGGCTCGATAGTGGGGAGTTGACCGGTGGAGCCGTCGGAGGGGGTGGGCGCGCATGGGCGGCTGGGTGCCGGACGCGCACGGCCCCTTCCCCGGGCCGTTGCGCGAGCAGGACCTGCCCTGGGAGCTGCGCTCCTTCCTGCGCGAGCACCGGGCGCCCGCACTCCTTGAGCTGTACGGTCCACAGCCGCTGTACACATCGGCGTACGCGGCCCGGCTCGCGCGCTTCGCCCGGGACGCGCCGTCGGCGTGGCGGTCGGATCCCGTGTGGCTCGCGGTCGGCCCGACCGACGTGGCCGCGCCGGAGCGGCTGCTGCTGCGGCTCCTGGAACGGACCATGAAGGACGACCCGCCGTACGGCGTCCCGATGGACGGCCTTTCCCAGTTCCGGGCGGACGGGCCCGAGCAACTGCCCGCGGCGCTGCCCGCCCTGTGCCGCACGCGCCTCGCTCGAAGGCGGTTGACGGTGGTGCTCGACGGAGTGCCGGATGGCGAACCGGGCGCTGACCTGCTGCTCCTCGCCGAACAGCTCGTCCTGGACACCGCGTCCCGTGTCGTGGCCGTTTCGCACCGCTTCCACTACCGTCCCGGGTCGGGGTGGGGCAGCCACGGGGTGATGGCGTCCGCACCCGACGCGCCGGGCAGGAGGCTTGGCCGCACCGCGGTGAAACTGCTCGTCGCCGTCGAGTCCTGGGAGGGCGACGAGTTCGACGCGACGGTGGCGGGCGCGCTGTGCGCGGACACGCCGATGACGGAGAGGCAGCGCGCGGAGGCGCTGCGCGAGCTGACCGTCCACGGCCTGCTCCAGCAGACGCGGCCGGGCTGGTACCGGCGCACCGGCAGCCGGTCCACGCGGGGCGGTGCGGCCAAGGACCGGGCACTGGCCCGCGCCGTGCTCGACGGCACGGCGGACCCGCGCCAGGGAGTCGACGCGTACCTCGATCTGGCGGTACGGCTCCTACGCCGGGACGACCCGGAGGGCGTGGCCCTCCTCGACCGGCTCGAACCCCAACTGATCACCGGACAGGGCCTCTTCCGGCTCCTGCGGGTCAAGCAGACCCTGTGGCGCACGACCGGCGCGTGGCAGCCCCTGTGCGTCACGGCGGCCGTGGCGATCAGGGAGACGGGCGCGCCTCAGCAAGCCCTGGACGCCCTTGAGCGGCTGAGCGCCCCGCGCGCCGTCCGGGAAATCGCCGTCACCCTGCGCCACTTGGGCGAGCTGCCCTTCGCCGTGGGAGCGCTCGACGCCCTTGAGGCGTCCGACCCCGGCCCCCGTACGGCACCGGACGGCTGGGTCCTGCACACCCGGGCCGCGATCCAGTGCGACCAAGGGCGCCTGAAGGGCGCGGAGCGGCTCCTGCGCCGGGCCGTGGAGGCCCATCAGATACGCGGGGACGTGCGCGGCGAGGCCTGGGCCGTGCACCACTACGGGCGTCTTCGGCTGCTGCGCGGCGACGTGGAGGAGGCCCGCAAGGTCCTGGAGGACGCCCGGAACAGGTTCACCGGCCTCGGCGACCTCCAGGGCGAGGCCTGGACCGTGACGGAGCTGGGCAAGGCGGCCCTGGTGAGCGGCGACGTCGCGGATGCCGTCGAGGGCCTGGGCCGGGCGGTGGGGCGCCACCACGCGAACGGGGACGTGCGGGGCGAGTCCTGGGCCGAGCTGTATCTGGGCGTGGCCCACGCGGTCTCGGGCGATCTGGAGGAGGCCGTGCTGACGCTCGACCGGGCGGGCCGCGGGTTCTCGGAGGCCTCCGACCAGCTGGGGCGGGCGTGGGCCGACCACTGGCTCGGGACCCTGCCCGCGGACCCCGTCGGGGGCCGGCAGGCGGTGGAGACGGATCTGCTTTCGGCGCTGACGAAGTTCCGGAGGGCCGAGTGTCCCCACGGAGCGGCGTGGACGCTCCTGGAACAGGCGGCACCGTGGCGGAACTTCGAGCTCCTCGCGTACGAACGGCTCGCCCACGCCCTGCGCCTCTTCGAGAGCCTCGACGACCCGTCCGGACTGCGCTGGAGCCAAGGCTGGCTGGCGGGCCGCGCCGCGCCCGGCCGAATCCCCCTCACCGCCCGCCTGACCGTCCCCGAACCCGGCGCGGACTTCGACCACGGCGCCCTGTCCCCCGCCACGCACGCGCGCGTGCACCTCACCCTCCTCGACGACCGCTCCACCGCGGGCACCGCGTCCCGGATCGCCCTGCGGATCCAGCCGGGCCCCGAGCACCCCTGGTCGGGCGAAGCCTCCGAGCTGCCCTGGCTCACCGTCCGCGCCACCCCGCTCACCGGTGCGGACGTCGAGCCCGCGCACGCGGTGACCCTGCGGCCCTCGCCCCGCGAGGCGGACGCCGCCGAGTTCCTGTTCACGCCCCGGCGCGCGGGCCGCCACCGGCTGCTCTTCACCGTCGAGCACCTGGAGACGGCGACCGTGCTCCAGGAGGTCGAGACGTACGTCGACGTCGTCGAGGACGACGGCGAAGGACCCTGCTCGGGCCACGCCCCCGAAGCCCTGCGGAGGTCCTGAGTCCCCATGGCCCACGACCTCCCCGTCCACGTCACCCAGGACCCCAGCAACGGCTACACCCGGCTGCCCCGGCACGTCGTCCGCCACCCCGACCTCGTCGTCGGCTTCGACGCGCGGCGCGAGGACGAGCCGATCGGCGCCCGGATGTACGGGCCCGCCGTGCCCGCGGTCAGCGGCTCCGAGCACACGGTGACGCTGCGGGTGCTGCCGGGCGAGGTGCGGGCCCTCGCGGCCCGCCTGCGCCGGATGTGGAAGGACGAGTTCGTGGCGCTGCGGCCGGTGGGCGCGGACGGGCTCCCGCGCGGTGCGCCCTTTCCGTACGCCAGCCGCGTCGACCTCACCGGCGAGCCGGGGGACGAGCTGCGCGCCGCGCTCGGGCGGCTCGCCCTGTACGGCTCCCAGCTCCTCTTCGACGTGCTGCTCGGCGGCGAGGACGAGGCCCTGAAGCTGTTCCGCGGCTTCCTGACGGACGCGCTGAGCAGTGCCGCGCCGCTCCGCGTCCGCTTCCACTCCGACCTGTTCCTGCCGTGGCCCATGCTGTGTCTGCCCGCCGCCTCCGAGGAGCCCGAGGCCCCGTCCCCATCTGCGGTGTTCGCCCGCTTCCTCGGCTACCGGCACCAGATCGAGCAGACCGGCGGCCACGCCTACGCGCGCGTCGCCGACGACCGCGACCCGCCGCCCCGCGCGGCCCCGGCCGTGAGCCTCAACCACGACACCGCCGTGGACGCGGCGGGCCTGACCCGGGCCGCCGAGGTCGCGGCGGCGCTGGCCGCGGGCGGCGACCTGGTGGAGCGCACCACCCGGGACGAGCTGGAGCGCGCCCTGCGGGACCGGAGCCTCGACGAGCAGCTGATGTACTTCTGGTGCCACGGCCACTTCACCGCGTCCGGCGACGAAGCCCCGTACCTCGTCCTGAAGCTGAGCGACCAGCTCGCCATCGACGGCTACACGCTGCGCGCCCACCGCCCGCCCCCGCACGCCTGCGTGCCCTTCCGCCCCTTCGTGCTGCTCAACGCCTGCTACGCGGGGCTGCCGGGCAACGCCGACCTGGCGTATCTCGGCCGGGCCCTGTTCGACGCGGGCGCGTGCGGGGTGCTCGGGCCGCAGATCGAGATGCCGCAGCGGTTCGCCGCCGAGTACGCCCTCGCGTTCGTCACCCGCTATCTGACCGGTGAGGAGACCGCGGGCGCGATCGCCCACGCCCTGACCCGGCGCTTCGCCGACACCTGGCACAACCCGCTGGGCCTCGCGTACGCGCTGCACAGCGGCATGGACAGCAGACTGGAGCGGACCACGTGACGACGGCTGGGGGCGACGGGGATGCCGGGGATCGCCGGGGTACCGGGGACGACAGGGGTGCCGGGGACGCCTGGGACGACGGAGGTTCTGGGGACGACGGAGGTTCTGGGGACGACGGAGGTTCTGGGGACGACGGGGATGCCAGGGACGGCCGGGGCGCCGAGGGGGGCTGGGGCCGCTGGGACGACGCGGTCGCCGTCGTCGACCTCGACGAGCGGGGCTGGCCGCTGCGCGACACCCGCGCCGGACCGCGTCCCGTGCCGCCGCCCGGGCTCCTCGACCACTTCGCCGCCCGGCTCACACCGCCGTCGTGGGCGACGGACGTCGTCGTGTACGTCCACGGGTGGCAGACCTCGCGCACGTCGTCCCGGCAGGCCGTGCGCGAGCTCCTGAGCCTGGCGGGGCGCCAGCTCGCGCGACGGCCGGAGCTGTATCCGGGGCTCGGCGGGGCGCGGGGCTCAGGACCCGGCGGGGCGCGGGGCCGGGGCTTCGCTCCCTGGCCGGTGCTGATCCGCTGGCCCTCCCGGTCGCTGCCGTCCCTCGGCGGCTACCGCCGCATCCGCGACCGCGCGCACGCCATGAGCACGGCCGGGCACGCGGCGGACGTCATCGGGCAGCTGCTCGGCTATCTGGACGCCCGGCGCGGCGACCCGCAGGCGGCGCCGGTCCTGGCCGGCCGGGGCGGCCAGTATCTGCACCTCGTCGGGCACTCCTTCGGCTGCCGCTTCCTCTGCGAGGCGGTGCAGTGGGCGGCCGGGGCGCCGGGCGGCACGCTCGGCTGGTCCACGCCCGCGCCGCCGGGGCGGCCGTTCACCGTGGACTCGATGCTGTTGTTCCAGATGGCCGCGCCGCGCGACGCCTTCGCGGAGACGTTCACGGAGCTCGCCGGGGCGCCGCTGCGCGGCCCGGTCGTGGCGACGTACGCGCAGGGCGACCGGGCCACCGGCTTCTGGCACCTGCGGGCCGAGAAGCGCACCGGCATCGGGCACGCGGGCATCGGCACGGCGCCCGCGCCCGTCTCCGGCATCCGGATGCGGGGCACGGGCGACGGCTATCCGCACGCGGCCCTCGACCACCGGTTCGTCAGCGTCGACGCGAGCCACGTGTTCGTCCGCGGGCGGGGCCCGGCGGGCGCGCACTCCGACCATCTGCGGCCGGAGTCCGCGCACCTGCTGCTCTCACTGGCGGACCACTCGCGGTGAGTCCGCGGGCCGGGCCCGGGGGGTCAGCCCCGCTCGGCCTTGGCCTCACCGGCGTCGACCGGCTCGCGGGAACCGGCCGCCGGGTCCGGCGCCTCCTTGAAGTCGACCTTGCTCATGTGCCGGTTCATGGACTTCATCAGCCGCCACACGGCAAGGGCCATCACCGCGAAGACGATGAAACCGAGGACACCGGGGGTCACCTTGTTCTCGTCCACCTCCTTGGCGAGGGGGACGAGATGCGTCATTGCCAGGCTTGCGCTCATTTAGGCATTGTCGCGGATGCCCGCGAAGAGGTCGTCCTCGGGGAGGGAAGTATCGACGAGGGACTTCGCCAGCTCGTACTCCTCCGTCGGCCAGACCTCCTTCTGGACGTCCATCGGGACCCGGAACCAGCCGCCGTCGGGGTCGATCTGCGTGGCGTGCGCGATCAGCGCCTTGTCGCGGATCTCGTAGAACTCCGCGCACGGCACGTGCGTGGTGAGCGTGCGCTCGACCCGCTCGAACTCGTCCCAGCGCTTGAGCCACTCGCCGTACGGGGACTCCAGGCCGCGGTCCAGCATCGCCTGGTGCAGGGCCTCGGTGCGGGGGCGGTTGAAGCCCTGGTTGTAGTAGAGCTTCTGCGGCTGGAAGACCGGGCCGAACTCGCTCTCCGGGTACGCCTCGGCATCCGCCGCGCCCTCGAAGGCCACCATCGAGATCTTGTGGGTCATGATGTGGTCCGGGTGCGGATACCCGCCGTTCTCGTCGTACGTGGTGATCACCTGCGGACGGAACGAGCGGATCTGCTTCACCAGCTCGCCCGCCGCCTTGTCCACGTCCTCCAGGGCGAAGCAGCCCTCCGGCAGCGGCGGCAGCGGGTCGCCCTCGGGCAGGCCCGAGTCCACGAAGCCGAGCCACTCCTGCTTGACGCCGAGGATCTCGCGGGCCTCGTCCATCTCCTTCTTGCGGACCTCGTGGATGTGTTCCTGGATGTACGTGTCACCCTGGAGCTTGGGGTTGAGGATGTCGCCGCGCTCCCCGCCCGTGCATGTCACGACGAGCACGTCCACCCCTTCGGACACGTACTTCGCCATCGTGGCCGCGCCCTTGCTCGACTCGTCGTCGGGGTGGGCGTGAACGGCCATCAGTCGCAGCTGCTCAGTCAAGACTCGATCCTCGATGAATTGGGCGCCCTCGGTCATCCACTGCAATGGGCGGCTTCTATAGTGACGGAATCGGGGGGTGGAAAATTCCGGCACCCCTGTCCAGTGTCCAGTGGAGGACGAGCATGACCGCGGTCAGCGGCCGTGACACGAGCGGCCCCGCCGCCAGGCCCCCGGAGGGCCGCTACGGCACCTCCCTCACCGCCGACCAGCGCGCCGACCGCAAGCTCAAGGTCGTGGGCGCGGTCCTCGGCGTCCTGCTGCTCGGCGTCGTCGGCTGGTTCGGCTACGACTCCCTCGCGGGCTCGAAGATCAACGCCGAGATCATCAAGTGGGAAGCCACGGACAAAGCCGTCGAAGTCCACCTGGAAGTGCGCAAGGACGCCGACGCCAAGGGTTACTGCACCCTGCGCGCCCAGGCCGAGGACGGGGCCGAGGTGGGCCGCGGCGACTTCCGCTTCGACCAGAACAGCGGACGCATCGACAAGACGGTCACCCTGCGCACCACGGAGCGCGCCACGAGCCCGTCCCTGGTCTCCTGCCACACGGACTGACCGGCAAGCGGGCCGCCAGGCCCGGGCACGCGTGGGAAAACAGGGCAGTGACCAGCGCTAACGCGTCTCTGATGCCCTATGTTCTCCCCCTCGGGCACCGAAATTGTTAGGCTCGTGGTTTCGCCCACCCATAGGGGAACATCCTTCTGGGTAGGGCGATGCTTTGTATTCAAGGACCTACGAGGAGCACCTGTGACCCAGACCAGCGACAACGTCACCTGGCTGACCCAGGAGGCGTACGACAAGCTCAAGGAAGAGCTTGAGTACCTGTCTGGTCCCGCGCGCACCGAGATCGCAGCCAAGATCGCGGCGGCGCGCGAGGAGGGCGACCTGCGCGAGAACGGCGGGTACCACGCGGCCAAGGAGGAGCAGGGCAAGCAGGAGCTCCGCGTCCGCCAGCTGACGCAGCTCCTGGAGCACGCCAAGGTCGGCGAGGCGCCCGCCGCGACCGGTGTCGTCGCCCCCGGCATGGTCGTCACGATCGCCTTCGACGGCGACGAGGACGACACCGTGACCTTCCTCCTCGCCTCGCGGGAGTACGCGAGCGACGACATCGAGACGTACTCGCCGCAGTCCCCGCTCGGCTCCGGTGTGAACGGCAAGCGGGTCGGCGAGGACGCCCAGTACGAGCTGCCGAACGGCAAGCTCGCCTCGGTCAAGATCCTGGAGGCCAAGCCCTACCAGGGCTGAGCCCGCCCCGATCCGCCCGGAGCCCTCGGCACGCACTCCGCGTGCCGGGGGCTTCGCCGTGCGTCAGGACGTCGCGGTGCGGTACTTGCGGACCGCGAGCGTGCGGAAGATCAGGATGATCAGGATCGAGTAGAGCACCGAGGCCCAGACGGGGTGCTGCATGGGCCAGGCGTCGGACTGGGACACTCCGGGATTGCCGAAGAGCTGGCGGCAGGCCTGGACGGTGGCGCTGAAGGGATTCCACTCGGCGAGGTGCCGCAGGAAGGTGGGCATGTTGCCGGAGTCCACGAACGCGTTCGAGATGAACGTGACCGGGAAGAGCCAGATCAGGCCGCCGGACGTGGCCGCCTCCGGGGTGCGGACCGACAGGCCGATCAGGGCGCCGATCCAGGTGAACGCGTACCCCGACAGGAGCAGCAGGCCGAAGGCGGCGAGCGCCTTGGGGAAGCCCTCGTGGATCCGCCAGCCGACGAGGACCGCGACCACGGCGAGGACGAGCAGCGTCAGGGCGGTCTGCACCAGGTCGGCGATGGTGCGGCCGGTGAGGACGGCGCCGCGCGCCATGGGCAGCGAGCGGAACCGGTCGATCAGGCCCTTGTGCATGTCCTCGGCGATGCCCGCGCCCGCTCCCGCGGTGGCGAAGGTGACGGTCTGGGCGAAGATGCCCGCCATCAGGAAGTTGCGGTACTCCTCGGCGCTGGTGCTGGAGCCGATCTTCATGGAGCCGCCGAAGACATAGCTGAACAGGACGACGAACATCACCGGCTGGATCAGGCCGAACAGGATGATCTCGGGGATCCGGCTCATGCGGATCAGATTCCGCTTGGCGACGACGAGGGAGTCGCGGACGGAGGAGCTCACGCCGCCCGCGGGCCTCGCGGCGGGTGCGGTGTCGCTGAGGGCGCTCACTGGCGGGCCTCCTTCTTGTGCTTGTCCTTGGCGCCCGGCCGGGTCTTCCCCGGGGTGGCGTCCGTGCCGTTCCCCTCCTCGGCCTCGGCGATGTGGCCGGTGAGGGAGATGAAGACGTCGTCGAGGGTGGGGCGGCGCAGGCCGATGTCGTCGATCTCGATGCCGCGGGCGTCGAGGTCGCGGATGACCTCGGCGAGCAGCTTGGCGCCGCCGGTGACGGGCACGGTCAGCTTGCGCGTGTGCTGGTCGACGGTGGTCTCGCCCTTGCCGAAGCCGGTGAGGACGTCACGGGCGACGGCGATGTGGTCGCGCTCGTGCACCACGACCTCGACGCGCTCGCCGCCGGTCCTGGCCTTGAGCTGGTCGGAGGTGCCGCGGGCGATGACCCGGCCGTGGTCGATGACGCAGATGTCGTGCGCCAGGTGGTCGGCCTCCTCCAGATACTGCGTGGTCAGGAGCAGGGTCGTGCCGCCCGCGACGAGCTCTTGGATGACCTCCCACAGGGCCTGGCGGTTGCGCGGGTCCAGGCCGGTCGTCGGCTCGTCCATGAACATCACGGGGGGCGAGACGACGAGCGCCGCGGCGAGGTCGAGGCGGCGCCGCATGCCGCCCGAATACGTCTTGGAGGGGCGGTCGGCGGCGTCACTGAGATTGAAGCGCTCCAGGAGCTCGCCCGCCCGGGCCTTGGCCTGCTTGGTCGGCATCTGATAGAGCTGGCCGACCATCTGGAGATTCTCGCGGCCGGTCAAGTACTCGTCCACGGCGGCGAATTGACCGGAGAGTCCGATCGAACGCCGCACCTCGTTCGGATGCTTCAGTACGTCGATTCCGGCGACGACCGCCCTGCCGCTGTCGGGGGTCAGCAGGGTGGTCAGACAGCGGACCGCGGTGGTCTTCCCCGCGCCGTTCGGCCCGAGGAGGCCGAGGACGGTGCCTTCCGGGACATCCAGATCGACGCCGTCCAGAGCCCTTACGTCGCCGAAGGTCTTCACCAGACCTTCGGCATAGATGGCGCCTGGCATAGAGGTCTCCCATAGCTTGGGTCGGTACCTGGCGAAAAGCCTAGATTCGCCGGACCTCGCTCGCCCGGCGGCCAGTGGAGTGAGTCACACAGTAACGCGATACATCGCGTCTCCTCAACCGGTTCTGCCAAGCCTGTGGAAAACCCTGCCGCCCGCCCGCGCCGGGGGCGGCCCGCCCCCGGCGGAAGCCCGGCCGGGCGCGGGGGCGACGGTCAGTCCAGGACCGTGTAGCCCGCCTCCCTCAGCGCCGCGCCCACCTCGGCGCAGTGCTCCGGCCCCTTCGTCTCCAGGTGCAGCTCCACCTCGACCTCGGTGAGCCCGAGCCGCGGGTCGGTGCGGACGTGGCTCACGTCGAGCACGTTGGCGTCCGCCGCGGACAGCGCGCCGAGCAGCGACGCCAGGGCCCCGGGGCGGTCCGGCAGGCGCAGCCGCAGCGACAGGTAGCGGCCCGCGGCCGCCATGCCGTGGCGCAGGATGCGCTGCATCAGGAGCGGGTCCACGTTGCCGCCGGACAGCAGGGCGACGACGGGCCCCTCGAAGGCCCGCGGGGCGCTCAGGAGCGCCGCGACCGGGCTGGCGCCCGCCGGCTCGACGACCATCTTGGCCCGCTCCAGGCACAGCAGCAGGGCGCTGGAGAGGGCGTCCTCGGAGACGGTGACGATGTCGTCGACGAGCTCCTCGACGAGCTGGAAGGGCACGTCGCCCGGGCGGCCCACCTTGATGCCGTCCGCCATGGTCACCGGGTTGTCGATCGACACCGGCCGGCCCGCGGCCAGCGAGGGCGGGTACGCGGCGGCCCCCGCCGCCTGCACGCCCACGAGCCGTACGTCGGGGCGCAGCGCCTTGACGGCCACGGCGATGCCCGCGGCCAGCCCGCCGCCGCCCACGCCGACGAGCAGCGTGCGCAGCTCGGGGCACTGCTCCAGGACCTCCAGGCCCACGGTGCCCTGCCCGGCGACGATGTCCGGGTGGTCGAAGGGGTGGATGAAGACGGCGCCGGTGGTACGCGCGTACTCCTGCGCGGCGGCCAGCGTCTCGTCGACGACCTGGCCCTCCAGGCGCACCTCCGCGCCGTAGTCCCGGGTCGCCGCGACCTTGGGCAGCGGGGCGCCGACCGGCATGAACACCGTCGAGCGCACCCCGAGCAGCGCGGAGGCCAGCGCCACGCCCTGGGCGTGGTTGCCCGCGCTGGCCGCGACGACGCCCGCCGCGCGCTCCTCGGGCAGCAGCCCCGCGATGCGCACATAGGCGCCGCGCAGCTTGAAGGAGCCGGTCCGCTGGAGGTTCTCGCACTTCAGGTGGACGGGGGCGCCGACGAGCCCGGACAGGTACCTGCTGCCCTCCAGGGGCGTGACCCGGGCGACGCCGCCCAGCATCTTCTGCGCGCCGCGTACGTCGTCCAGGGTGACGGCCGGCAAGGAGCGTGTCGTGCGGTAGCTCATGACGGCAGTCTCGCAGTTCACGCCAGTCCCCTCCCCGTCCGACCAAGCGGCGAGACGGGTTTGCGCAGCGCCGGTACGGGTAGCGCCAGGACCCCGTACCCTGTCCCCCAACCCACCACCCTTCCCATGAAGTGAGCCCACGGCCATGCCCACAACTCCGGACATGACGACCGCCAGCGATCCCGGCCTCCTCGACACGCTCCAGCACCAGGTAGCGGTGTTCGCGCGGCGTGCCGAGCAGACCCGTCTTGGCGGCGTCGGACAGGTCCGCAACTCCATGGACCGAGCCGCGTACCTCCTGCTCAACCGTCTCGACAAGGAAGGCCCGATGGGCGTCAAGGCGCTCGCGGCGAGCATGGGCATCGACTCCTCGACGGTGACCCGCCAGGTCGCGCCGCTCGTCGACACCGGCCTGGTCAAGCGCACCTCGCACCCCGAGGACGGGCGCGCGGTGGTGCTCCAGCTCTCACCGCGCGGCCAGTCGCGCCTGGACGACGTGCGGTCCTCGCGCCGTGAACTCATGGCCGAGCTCACGCAGGACTGGACGCCCGAGGAGCGCTCGGGCTTCACCGCGCTGCTCACCCGCTTCAACACCGCGCTCTCCGCGCGGCAGAACGCCCACGCGGTGCCCGACGCGGCGGCGCAGGCCGACTCCTGAGCCCGGGGCCGCGGTTCGCCGACTGCCGCGGCCCCGGCCCTCGTACGGGAGGGCGCTGACGAGCGCCGACCGCGCGGAGTCCGCTCCGCACGGCCCGTACGGGGGCGTGGCTCATGACGACCTGTTCCACCCCCAGGTGCCCGAGCGCGAGGTTCCGCTCGTGCCGGGCTCTTGACCTGGGCGCCGTGCCTGGCCTCAGATGAAACCGGGTCCCCTACGCCGGACGGCGGGAGGCACGGTGCGAGAGCGGCAGGCCGCCCAACAGGCCCGCCGCGCCCGGGAGTTCCAGGCGTTCGTCGCGGGCGCGGCAGGGCGTCTCCTGCATGCCGCCACGCTGCTCACCGGCGAGCGGCCGGACGCCAACCCCCGCGCGCGGACGCTGCTGACCCGCGCGCTCGCCGCGACGTACGCCTCCTGGGACCGGATGCGCGGCGAGGACCCCTACGACCGCACCCGTACGCACGTGGCCGTGCACTACGCGCGCGGTGCCTGGTGGCGCTACCGCGGCCACGGAGGGCTGCTCGCCCGGCTGTCCCCCCTGGAGCGGCTCGTTCTCGTCCTGCGTCTCTACGAAGGCGTCGCCGAGGAGCAGACCGCGGCGCTGCTCGGGCTGCCGCCGGAGCGCGTGCGCGCCGTGAGCGCCCGCGCCGTGGCCACCGTCCTGCACCCGCCCCGGGGGCCCGCCCCCGCGGTACCGGCCCTGGGGGAGGCGGCCTCGTCATGAGCCAGCAGGAGCGCGCCGAGGCGGCCGTACGCCAACTCCTGGACGCGGGGGCGCCCGCGTCCGTGCCGCCCGATCTGCACGCGGAGGCGGTGCGGCGCGGCGCGCGCTCCCTGCGGCGCCGCACGGCCGTGCGGCGGCTGCTGTGGCTGCTGCTGCTCGCGGCCGCGGTGGCCTTCGCCGTGTGGGCCTCGACGGCGCAGCCGTGGGTGGAGCCGCCGTCGCGGACGACGCCGCCGCTCACGCGCTGGTAGCCCGCGAGCGGCGGCCGGGGATGTCCGGGCGACCGGACTAGCCCAGGGCCTGCTTGAGGTCCGCGAGGAGGTCGTCGACCGCCTCGATGCCCACCGACAGGCGCACCAGGTCGGCCGGGACCTCCAGGGCCGAGCCCGCCACGGAGGCGTGCGTCATGCGGCCGGGGTGCTCGATCAGGGACTCCACGCCGCCGAGGGACTCGCCGAGCGTGAACAGGCGGGCCCGGTTGCAGACCTCCACGGCCGCCTCTTCGCCGCCCTCGACCTGGAACGACACCATGCCGCCGAAGGCCTTCATCTGCTTGGCGGCGATCTCGTGGCCGGGGTGCGAGTCGAGGCCCGGGTAGAAGACGTTGGTCACGCGCGCGTGGCTGGTCAGCATCTCGGCGACGCGGGTCGCGTTCTCGCTGTGCCGGTCCATGCGGACGGCGAGCGTCTTGACGCCGCGCAGCACCAGCCAGGAGTCGAAGGGCCCGGCGACCGCGCCCATCGCGTTCTGGTGGTAGGCGAGCTCCTCGCCCAGGGCGTCGTCGTTGACGATCAGGGCGCCGCCCACGACGTCCGAGTGGCCGCCCATGTACTTCGTCATCGAGTGCACGACGACGTCGGCGCCGAGGGCGAGCGGCTGCTGGAGGTAGGGGCTGGCGAAGGTGTTGTCCACGACCAGGCGGGCGCCCGCCTCGTGGGCGATCTGCGCGACGGCGGCGATGTCCGTGATGCCGAGCAGCGGGTTGGAGGGGGTCTCGACCCAGACGGCCTTCGTCTTGGGGGTGAGGGCGGCTCGTACGGACGCCGGGTCCGAGGTGTCCGCGACGGACCACTCCACGCCCCACCGCGCGACGACCTTCGCGAAGAGGCGGAACGTACCGCCGTACGCGTCATTGGGGATGACCACGTGGTCGCCGGGGGCGAGCAGCGTACGCAGCAGGCAGTCCTCGGCGGCGAGGCCGGAGGCGAAGGCGAGGCCGCGGCGGCCGTTCTCCAGGGCGGCGAGGTTCTCCTCGAGCGCCGTGCGGGTCGGGTTGGCGCTGCGGCTGTACTCGTAGCCGCCGCGGAGCCCGCCGACTCCGTCCTGCTTGTACGTGGACACCTGGTAGATGGGCGGGACGACGGCGCCCGTGAGCGGGTCGGCGGTGTTGCCCGCGTGGATGGCTACGGTCTCGAAGCTCTGGCTGCTGTGCGAGTCACTCATGCGGCCTGAGCGTAGTGCGAGGCGGCGCCGCGGGCCGGGCGGGGCGGCCGCCACGAGCCGTTTGGCCTGCGCGGACGGTCAGGTTGGCCAATTGTCACAGCCGTCTGGTTCGCTTGGAGGCATGGAGATTCTCTGGGTCCTGATGGCAGTGGTCATGATCGGGGCGGTCCTCGGGCCGATCCTGCTGCGCAGGCGCGCCGGAATCCGCCAGGTGCACCCGGGCGCCCCGGACGCGGCGGACCCGGCGAACTACGGCTTCGCGCGCCAGGAGGACCTGGACATCCGCATGCCCGGACCGGACGCCGACCTGGTCGAGGTGCTCGACCTGGTGCAGCGCACCCAGGACTGGCGCGGCGCCGCCCAGCTCCTCGCCGGGACGGAGGTGCACGGCGAGCAGCGCTGGCAGCGCGTGCAGGCCTTCGCGGGCGCCGCGTCCCTGGAGCTGCAGCAGCGGCCCGGCGGGGTCAGCGACACCCCGGGCGGCCAGTGGCTGCGGGTGTGGCGCGCGGAGGCCGAGAAGGACGCGGGCGGCGCGGCCGTGCACGCGGAGTTCCTGGTGCAGCAGGCCTGGCGCACGTCGACTCCGGGGACGGACGAGTTCCGCATCATCCTGGAGGAGGCCAAGGCGGCCTGCGGCCAGGCGGCGCTGCTCTCCCCCGGCGACCCGATCCCGTACATCATCGAGCTGTCCATCGCCCGCGGACTCGCCTATCCGCGCGCGGAGTTCGAGCAGGTGTGGCTGAAGATCCTGGACCGCGCGCCGGCGCACATGGGCGCGCACCTGGCAGCGCTGCACTACTGGTGCGAGAAGTGGCACGGCACCCGTGCGGAGGCCTTCTCCTTCGCCGAGGCGGCCGCCGCCCGCGCGCCCCGTGGCTCGCTGCTCTCCGCGCTCCCCCTCTTCGCGGTGTACGAGCACCTGCCGGAGGTCAACATGGTGCGTGGTTTCTACCAGAGCGAGGTCGTGACCAAGGCCGTCGAGGGCGCCCAGTTCGCGGTGCACTCGGCCCGCCCCGACGACCCGATGCTGGCCCACGTCCGGCACCTCCTGGTCTTCTTCCTGGTCCGCGGCGAGCGCTGGGGCGAGGCCATGCACCAGCTGGTGCTCGTCGACGGCCACGTGGGGGCGCTGCCCTGGACGCTCTCCGCGGACCCCGCGGCGGACTACGCGGTGTACCGCGCCCTGGCGGTCGCGGGCTATGAGGCCAATGGCGGCAGCCCGGCGACGCTGCCGCACTAGGGCCTGCCCGGGGCGGGCCGGCCCGCCCCGGTCGGCCCCTTTGGGGCGGCCGAGGAATTCCCGGCCGCCCCCCGACGTTGAGCATCACGCCGACACCTGCTCCAGGAGGACCCGATGATCTTCGGCCGCACCCCCGTGCTCCCGACTCCCGAGGAGGCCCTGAAGGGCCGCGAGACCCCCGAGTTCGAGGTCCCCTCCCGGCACACCGTCCTCGGCACCGCCCTCCAGGGCCCGTATCCCGAGGGCCTGGAGGTGGCGGACTTCGGCCTCGGCTGCTTCTGGGGCGCGGAGCGCAAGTTCTGGCAGACGGACGGCGTCTGGACGACCCTGGTCGGCTACCAGGGCGGGTACACGAAGAACCCGTCCTATGAAGAGGTGTGCTCCGGCCTGACCGGCCACACCGAGGTGGTCCGCGTCGTCTTCGACCCCTCCAAGGTCACCTACGCCGAGCTCCTGAAGGTCTTCTGGGAGTCGCACAACCCGACGCAGGGCTTCCGCCAGGGCAATGACGTGGGCACGCAGTACCGCTCGGCGGTCTACACCCACTCCCCCGTCCAGGAGGAGACGGCCGCCGCGTCCCGCGAGGCCTACCAGCAGGTCCTCACGGCCGCGGGCCTCGGCACGATCACCACGACGGTCCTGCCCGCCGAGGGCCGCGCCTTCTGGCCCGCCGAGCCCTACCACCAGCAGTACCTGGACAAGAACCCCGACGGGTACTGCGGCATCGGCGGCACTGGCGTCGAGCTGAGCAGCCCTTCGGCGACGAACTGGGGCCGGGCCTGCCCCACCGGCATCGCCCCCGCTCCGGAAGCCGCACAGTAGGCCATGCCCCTCGCCTTCGCCGACGACGGCACCGGAATCGCGTACGCGCTGCAAGGCTCCGGTGAGCCGCTGGTCCTGCTGAGCGGGCAGTCCAACAGCCGGCACTGGTGGGATCCCGTCGTGGCGGACTTCGCCGCCGCGTTCACCGTGGTGACGCTGGACTGGCGCGGGACCGGTGAGAGCGACCGGCCGGACACGGACGCGTACAGCACGCGCGGGTTCGCCGACGACGTCGCGGCCGTCCTCGCGGACGCCGGGATCGAGCGGGCCCACGTGTACGGCACGTCGATGGGCGGGCGGGTCGCGCAGTGGCTCGCCGCCGACCGGCCGGACCGCGTGGACCGGCTCGTCCTGGGGTGCACCTCACCGGGGGCGCCGCACGGCGTGGAGCGCGGGCCCGAGGTGCGGCGCGCGCTCACGCAGCCGGACCAGGAGGCGGCGGCGCGCGCCCTGCGGGAGCTGATGTACACGCCCGCGTGGCTGGCGGCGCAGGAGGCGGCGGGGCGCACCGAGTTCCCCACGCTCGGGGATCCGACGATGCCCGGGCACGCCCGGCGGCGTCATCTGCGGGCCAGCGCCCGCCACGACGCGTGGGACGCACTGCTCCGGATCAAGGCGCCGACGCTCGTGGTGCACGGCGACGACGACGCCTTCAACCCCGCGGCCAACGCCCCGCTGCTCGCCCAGCGGATCGCGGACGCCCGGATGCGCCTCGTCCCGGGCGCCCGGCACGCGTACTTCGAGGAGTTCGCGGACGTGGCGACGCCCCTGGTCCTCGCGTTCCTGCGCGGGGAGTGACCCGCGCGCGGGTCCCCGGGCTCGGGCGCCCCCGGCCCCGTACGGCGGTCGGGCGCCCCCGGACCCGTACGGCGGTCAGGCGTGGCCCGGACCCGTACGGCGGTCAGGCGTCCCCGGACCCGTACGGCCTGGTGATGATCTCCAGCTTGTGGCCGTTGGGGTCGTCCCAGTAGAGCCCGCGGCCGCCGTCGTTCGTGTTGATCGCGTTCTCCCGCGTGTGGTGCGGGTCCGCCCAGTAGGTCAGGCCCCGCTCCTTGATGCGGCCGAAGATCTCGTCGAACTCCTCCTCCGAGACCATGAACGCGTAGTGCTGCGGCACGAACGGTTCGCCGTCGCCCTCGTAGTAGTCGAGCGTGACGCCGTTGGGGATCTCCACGGGGACGAACGGACCGTAGCGGGGGCCGACCTGGAGCCCCAGGATGTCGGCGAGGAACTGTGCGGACGCCTTCGTGTCCTCGGCGTGGACGATGGTGTGGTTCAGCGCGATGCTCATCGTGCGGACCTCCTCGATGCCCGGCCGGGCCGCCCCGGCCTGTGGCGTTCCTGTGGTGTTCCGACGTCTGCCGTCTGACACCTCGAACGCTACGGCCGGGCTGCCACCACCGGCATCCGTCACCGGCCCGGCCATCGCTGCGCCTTGCGTCCTAGTCCCCCGGAACCAGAGGGCCCTCGCGGGGCGCCCCAGACCCACCCCTTCCCGAACTGGGGGCTCCGCCCCCGGACCCCCGCTCCTCGAACGCCGGAGGGGCTGGATCTTCCAGCCCGTCCGGCATCAGATCGTCGCGGCGTCGATGACGAAGCGGTAGCGGACGTCGCTGCGCAGGACCCGCTCGTAGGCCTCGTTGATCCGGTCGGCGCTGATCAGCTCGATCTCCGCGCCCAGGCGGTGCTCGGCGCAGAAGTCCAGCATCTCCTGGGTCTCGGGGATGCCGCCGATGGCGGAGCCCGCGAGGGTCTTGCGCTGGAGCATGAGCGAGAAGACGTTGAGGGACACGGGCTCCTCGGGGGCGCCCACGTTCACCAGGGCGCCGTCGGTCTTCAGCAGGCCCAGGTACTTGTCGAAGGGCAGCGGCGCCGACACCGTGGAAACGATCAGGTCGAAGGAGCCCGCGAGCTGCTCGAACGTGGCGTCGTCGCTGGTCGCGTAGTAGTGGGCGGCGCCCAGCCGGAGCCCGTCGTCCTTCTTGCGCAGGGTCTGCGACAGGACGGTCACCTCCGCGCCCATCGCGTGCGCGATCCTGACGGCCATGTGACCGAGGCCGCCGAGCCCGACGACCGCGACCTTCTTGCCGGGGCCCGCGTTCCAATGCGCGAGCGGGGAGTACGTGGTGATGCCCGCGCACAGCAGCGGCGCGGCCACGTCCAGGGAGAGCCCGTCGGGGATGCGCAGCGTGAAGGCCTCGTCGACGACGATCTGCCGGGAGTAGCCGCCGTAGGTGGGCTCGCCGTTCTTGTCGAGCGCGTTGTACGTCTGGATGTTGCCCTCGACGCAGTACTGCTCCAGGCCCGCCCGGCAGGCGTCGCACACGCGGCAGGAGTCGACCATGCAGCCGACGCCGACGCGGTCGCCCACCGCGAACTTGGTGACGCCGGGGCCGACCTCGGCGACGACGCCCGCGATCTCGTGGCCCGGCACCATCGGGAAGATGCCCTCGCCCCAGCCGTCACGGGCCTGGTGGATGTCGGAGTGACAGATTCCGGCGTACTTGATGTCGATCAGCACGTCGTGCTCGCCGACCGGGCGGCGCGGCACGGTGGTGCGCTCCAGGGGCGCGGAGGCCGCGGGGGCGGCATAGGCCGGGACCCGGTGGGCCCCGGGGGTCGAGGTGGTGGTCTGCGGAGCTGTCTGTGCGGTCATGCCACCGAGCCTGGCAGCGGCGCGGCCGGTCACCCAGCCCTCCGCTGTGCCTACGCACGGTGTGCGTACCACTGCTGGTATCAGGCTCAGGAGCGTACGCACAGCCGCGCGCCGGAATACTGGAAGGCATGGACGTGAACGCCGCCGCCCCCGAGGGCCTGGACCGCCGGGCCGAGCTGAGCGAGTTCCTGCGCACCCGCAGGGCCCGCCTCCAGCCCCAGGACGTCGGCCTGACCGGCTACGGCAGGCACCGGCGGGTCCCGGGGCTGCGCCGCGAGGAGCTTGCGCAGCTCGCGGGCGTCTCGGTGGCGTACTACACGCGCCTGGAGCAGGGCAACGGCCGCAATGTGTCGGCCGAGGTCCTCGACGCCATCGCCCGCGCCCTGCGGCTGAGCAGCGCGGAGCACGCGCACCTCACGCACCTCGCGAAGCCCGCGGCGCACAAGCGGAAGCGGGTCGCGCCGACGCAGACGCTGCGGCCCGCGCTACAGCAGCTGCTCGACGCGATGGACACCGTCCCGGCGTACGTCAGCGGGCGCCGCTCCGACATCCTCGGCTGGAACCGCATGGCCACCGCCGTCTTCGGCGACTGGGGCGCGCTGCCGCGCGAGCAGCGGAACTGGGCCCGGCTCGTCTTCCTCGACCCGGGCGTGCGCGAGCTGTTCGCGGACACGTGGGAGCAGAAGACGTCCGACATGGTCAGCTTCCTGCGGATGGACGCGGGCTGCTATCCGAACGACCCGCAGCTGTCGGCGCTCGTCGGGGAGCTCTCCGTGAAGAGCGACACGTTCCGGCGGCTGTGGGCGGCGCACGACGTGCGGGAGAAGGGGCACGGGGTCAAGCAGCTGCGGCATCCGCTGGTCGGGCAACTGACGCTGTCGTACGAGACGATGCGGCTCGCCGACGACACGGAGCAGTCCCTGATCACGTACCACGCCGAGCCCGGCTCCCCCTCCGCCGAGGCCCTCCGCCTCCTGGCCAGCTGGCAGGCGGAGTCCCCGGCGGGGGTGCGCTGACGGCTTCCCGGCGCCGCGTCAGGGCTGGTACGGCGGGGCCGCGCCCCAGGTCCAGGCGGGGACGGGCTGGTCGGCGGGGCGGGCCGCGCCGGGGCCCGAGAAGTGGACGGCCAGGCGCGTGCCCCACTCCACGTACGCCACGAACGCGGAGCGGAACTCCGCGTCGGTCGGCAGGCCCGCCTCGTCCGCCGCGTCCTGCATGAGGTTCACCCAGCGGCGCCGCTGCGGCTCGGTGATGCCCTTGCCGAGGTGCTTGGAGACCATGTGGGCGTGCGCGCCCGAGCCGTCGGGCCCGCCGTGGTCGCGGGAGTACGCCGCCGGGCCGCCGAAGACCTCGCCGAGCCACTGCGCGACGTGCGCCGCGTGCTCGGGCGCGAGGCCCGCGAAGACCGGGGCGAGGAGGTCGTCGGCGAGGACCTTCTCGTAGAAGACCTCCGTGAGCTTCTGGAAGCGCTCCGCGCCGCCCGCCCACGCGTACAGCGTCGGCGTCGAGGCGCCGGTGCCGCGCACCGGGGTCGGCGCGTAGTGCCGCATCTCCTCGATGTTCTCGACGTACGGGCGGACGTGCGCGAAGAAGTCCCGGAAGTGCTCCGAGGACCGGAAGCCCTCCAGGTGGTCCTTGGTGGAGGTCCAGGTGATGCGGAGGACGAAGTGCTCGGCGTCCTCTTCGCAGCGGGCGAGTTCGTAGTCGACGCACTGCGGGGCCGCGGCCAGGGGCACGGCGGCGCGCTCGTACGCGGACAGGAACTCGGCGGCGCGCTCGGCGGGCACGCGGTAGCGGATGTACTCGACGGTGTGGGCGGGGCTCGCGCTCATGGCGGGTCGGCTTCCTCTTCCGGGACGTCAGGGGCGGCGGCCGCGCCCCAGTCCCAGAGGGCCTGGAGCACCGGACCGAGCTCCCTGCCGTGCGGGGTGAGTCGATAGGTGACGGTGGGCGGCCAGCCGGGCCTCCGCGTGCGCCGGACCACTCCGGCGGCGGTGAGCTGTGCCAGCCGCTCCGCAAGTACCTTGTCGGACAACTCCGGTAGCGCGGCGGCGAGTTCGCTATACGCGTACACGTCACCCGCGAGCAGCTCGCGCACCACGAGTGTGGTCCAGCGGCCCCGCAGCGCCGCGAGCGTGACCTCCACGGGGCAGCCGGGGCTCGGCGCCGCGACCCGGGCGCGCGGGTCGTCGGGGAGTCCGGGCCGCGCCCCGCGAACGCCCTGACCTGCCTGACTTACCGTTCGGTGAGCCACGAGGGCGCCTCCTACCGTGCTGTGCATGACCGAGCCGAGCACCCCCATCCTGCCCCTGCCCGACCTGCCGAGGCGCGCCGAGGACGTCCCCGCCGCGTTCGCCGCGCGGTTCAACACCGGTGATCCGGAAGCGGTCCGCGCGCTGTACGAGCCGCGCGCCGCGTTCGTACCCCGCTCCGGCGTGCCGGTGCACGGGGACTTCGCGATCGCCGCGCAGAACGCCCCGTTCCTGGCCCTCGGCCTGCCCATCGCCGTGCGCACCCGGCAGGTGCACATCGCTGGTGACGGCGATATCGCGCTGCTCGTCGTGGACTGGGAGATCGGTGACGAGGTGCGCGCGACGGCCACGGACGTGGCACGACGCGGCGCCGACGGATACTGGCGATATGTGATCGACAGTCCGTTCGGCGCCGCGCCTCGGAGCGACTAGCTCACGTCCTCAGGAAGGGGCCGTCCCCGCCGCACGCGGGGGCCGGCTCACTTGCCGTAGTACGCGTTGTAGATCGACAGCGTCGACTTGTTGCCCTTCTTGTCGCTGATCTTGGCGTGGAAGGAGATGCCCTTGCCCGCGTCCGGGTTCTTCACCGAGATCTTGCCGTTCCTGACGTCGACGGGCTTCCAGTTGCGGCCGTAGTCGTAACTGACCCAGACCGTCAGGGACTTGAGGTTCGCCCCGGCGGCCGCGCCCTGCACCGTCACCGGCACGGACTGCTTCTCGCCCGCGGGCACCCGGCTGTCGAGGCCGACGGCCGCGTTGAAGCGCACGCCGGAGACGGGCAGCTTGGTGACGGCCGCGGTCTTCTTCGAGCGGAACGAGTAGCTCGCGTCGATCCGCGTGGAGGCCGCGGCCACGGCCACGCTGCGCTTGACCGAGGTCGACAGCTGGTACTGCGCGTCGCCCGCGGGCACCTTGAAGACCTCGCCGGTCAGCGGGTCGGTGTTCTCACCGATCTGCGTGCCGTTGTGCTTCAGGGTGGTCTTCACCGACGTGTACCGGGAGCTGCCCGCGTGCGTCTGGCCGTCGGCGAACAGCGGCAGGAAGCCGGAGATCTCGTTGCCCTTGCGGAAGACGCCGAACTCGCCGCCGATCCGCGGCCCGAAGACGGCCGTGTTGAACTTCTTCTCGTACGTCTTGCCCGCCGTGAAGGTCTGCGGCGCGCCGAGCGAGTACGAGGCGTCGGAGACCGGACTGCCGTCGTCGCCCGCGGCCCCCAGCTGCTCGAACTCCAGGCTCCACTTGACCTTGTCGATCGCGGAGACGTACAGGGTGCGCGTGCCCGGGGCCTTCTGCGGCACGCCGAGCGCGATGCTCAGATCGCTGTCCGGCAGATAGCCGAGGGCGCCGACCGTGGCCTTCTTCCCGCTGGACGCGGCGCCGAGGCCGACCTTCACCGTGGCGAGGTCGGACTCCTTGTAGTGCTTGGTGTAGCCGGTGGCGAACTGCTTGACCTTGCCGCCCGACACGACGTCGTACTCGGCCTTCTCGCCCTTGGTCCAGCGCGCGTCCCAGCTCTGCCGCAGCGAGCCGTCGGTGACGGCCGGGCCGAGGTGCGCGGTGCGGAAGCCCGCGTAGGAGTCGAGGAACCAGCCCGAGGCGAAGTCGGCGGCGTCGGTCGTGATGCCGTAGAGCGGCAGCGCCAGCTCGGGCTTCGCGTCGGCGGCGGGCACCGTCACGTCGACGGGCTTCGCCGTGCGCGCGTCCACGGTCACCGTGGTGTCCTTGGTGACGTTCAGCTTCGGCTGGACGACCCAGTCGATGCCCTTGGTGGCGTCCTGCGGGTCGACGAAGACGCTGGAGTCCAGGGCGTAACCGCCCTTGGGCACGCGGACCTTGGCCGTGCCGGACGGGTCGTAGACCTCGAAGTCCTGCTGGGCGGCGAGCCCGGAGAGGCCGAAGAGGGCCGAGCTGTAGGCCGTGGCGGCCTGGCCGTCGCGGCCGACGTGCTTCACCGTCACGTCGTACGACTCGACCTCGCGGTTCACCGCGGCGGCCGTGCGCACGGACTGGCCGCCGCCGCTCGCGGTCACGTACGCGGAGTACGCGCCGTCGAGGGTGCCGCCCAGCTTGGTGTCGCTGGTCAGGTCGACCGAGGCGGTGCCGCCCGCGGGGACGGTGACCTTCTTGGCGCCGAGCTTGTAGAAGCCGGAGGGCGCCGGGTTGCCCTTGGGGTCGGCCGTCGTGAGGGCCAGGTCGAGGGTGACCGCGGCGCTGCCGAGGTTGCGGTACGTGACCTTCTTGGTGACCGGCTTGTCGTCGGTGTGCGGCCACGCCTGGGTGCCGAAGCTCACCGACACCGGGTCGGCGATCACGGACTGCTTGATGGCGTTGTCGACGGCGATCCGGCCCGAACCCTGCTGGAAGGGCGTGTACTTGCCGGGCTTGGTGGACGCGGTGAGCGCGCCCTTCAGCTCGGTGTACTTCCAGGTCGGGTGCTGCTGCTTGAGCAGCGCGGCGGCGCCCGCGGCGTGCGGCGTCGCCATCGAGGTGCCGGAGATCGTCAGATAGCCGTCCGGCTTCTGCCCGACCTCCTTCTCGATCTGGCTGCCCGGGGCCGCGGCGGCGGTGATGTCCACGCCCGGCGCCGTCACGTCGGGCTTGATCGCGCCGTCGCCGACGCGCGGGCCCTGGCTGGAGAAGTCCGCGAGCTTGTCCTTGTCGTCGACCGCGCCGACCGTCAGGGCCGCGTCCGCGCTGCCGGGCGAGCCGACCGAGGCGGGTGCCCCGTCGTTGCCCGCGGCGATCGCGAAGAGGATGCCCTTGTCCTCGGAGACCTTGTTGACCGCGGCCTCCAGCGGGTCCACGCCGGGCGTGTCGCCGCCGCCGAGGCTCAGGTTCACCACGTCGGCGCCCTCGGCGGCCGCCCACTCGATGCCCGCGATGATCCCGGAGTCGTCGCCGGAGCCCTCGTCGCCGAGGACCTTGCCGTTGAGGACCTTCGCGCCCGGGGCGACGCCCTTGTAGGCGCTGTTCTTCGTGCCGGTGCCCGCGGCGATGGAGGCGACGTGCGTGCCGTGGCCGACGCGGTCCTTGGCGTCGGGCGACGGGGTGAAGTTCTTCGCCCCGACGACCTGTTCCTTGAGGTCGGGGTGGGTGGCGTCCACACCGGTGTCCAGGACGGCGATCTTCACGCCCTTGCCGTCGTACCCGGCCTGCCAGGCCTTGGGGGCGCCGATCTGCTTGACGCTCTTGTCGAGGCTCGCCCTGCGGGTGCCGTCCAGCCAGACGCGGCTGATGCCGGACGCGGTGGTGCGGGCCGCGCCGTGCTCCGCGGTGAGCGCGTCCCACAGCTTCGCGGCGTCGCGCTTCGGGGTCTGTACGGCGTCGGCGTTGAGCGTCTTCAGGGAGCGGCGGAGCTTGGTGCCGCCCGCGTCCCTGACGTCGGCCTTGGCCGCGGCGGCCGCGCCCTTGTAGGCGACGATGACCTTCAGGCCCTGCTGCTGGGAGGCGCGGGTGCTCTTCTTGCTCAGCTCGGTGATGTCGAAGAGCCGCTGGTCGAGCTTGCCGCTGGCTATCAGGCGCTGGGCGTCGGCCGGCACGACGAGCGTGTGGCCGTCCAGGCGGGTGGTCCGCACGGGTATGTGCGCCCGCCCCTTCCCGGGGGCGAACCCGGTGACGCGCCCCTTGGCGTCCACCGTGACGCGGTCCCCCGTGAGGAGCGTGACGCGGTGTTTCACCGGTGTCTTGACGCGCTCGTGCGCGGCTGCGGCGGACCCGGACCCGGCCCCCGCCTGGGCCGGGCTGGTCATGCCCGCGGCCAGCGCTACGGCCGCCGCGGCGGCGACGGTGGCCGCGCCCGCGCGACGCGCGGTGACCGGTCGTCTCGCTTTCTTCACTTGTCTGAGCAAGTTTCCCCCTCAAAGGTGAAAGCTCTGAGTCACGCAGTATGTCGAGGGGGACGATATCTGTTCAACTATGAGACAGAAGTGAATAGTTGAGCTTGTTGGCCGGTTCAACATGGTCCCGCAACGCCGCGGACACGGAGCGCGGCCCCGGGCGCCACCGCCGCAGCCCGCACGCGGACACCCGAGGGTCCGGCCCCCGGACGCGCGAGGGACCCGCACCCGGACGCGCGACGGGCCCGCACCCCGGGCGGGGTGCGGGCCCGTACGGACGGCCCGGAGGCGGTGGATCAGAGGGCGGAGCCCGCCTTCCACTGCGCCCAGCTCATGTTCCAGCCGTTGAGGCCGTTGTCCGGGGCGATCGTCTTGTCGCCGGTGTTGCGGACGTCGACGACGTCACCGGTGATCGTGTTCTCGAAGAACCAGGAGCCCGGGGTCGACTTGTCGCCCGCACCCTTCGCGTCCTCGAGGCCGATGCAGCCGTGGCTGGTGTTCACATTGCCGAAGATCGACTTCGAGCCCCAGTAGTTGCCGTGGATGAAGGTGCCGGAGCTGGACAGGCGCATGGCGTGCGGGACGTCCTTGATGTCGTACTCGCCCTTGCCGTCGCTGTCCGTGAAGCCCACGGTCGCGCCGTTCATCCGGGTCTCCTTGAACTTCTCGGAGATCACCATCTTGCCGTTGTACGTCTTGTTGTCGGGCGACCCGGCGGAGATCGGGATGGTCTTGACGACCTTCCCGTCCCGCATGATCTTCATCTGCTTGGTCTTGGCGTCCACGACGGACACCTGATTGCGCCCGATCTTGAACTGGACCGTCTTCTGCTGGACGCCGAACACCCCGTCGGCGCCCTCGACGCCGTCCAGGGCCAGCTTCAGCGTGACGGTGGTGTTGCCCTTCCAGTAGTCCTGGGGGCGGAAGTCCAGGCGCTGGTTGCCGAACCAGTGGCCGACGATCTCCTGGCCGGAGGTCGAGGTCACCTTGACCCCGCTCTGCACGGCCTTCCTGTTAGTGATCGGCTTGTCGAAGTTGATCGACACCGGCATGCCCACGCCGACCGTGGAGCCGTCCTCCGGGGTGAAGCTGCCGATGAAGCTGTTGGCCTTCGAGACGGTCGTGAAGGACGAGTTCTCGTGCGCCTTGCGGCCCTCGGAGTCCGCGGCGGTCGCGGTGATCTTGTACGTCGTGGCGCGCTCCAGCTGGGCGCTGGGCTTCCAGGTCTTCTTGTCCGCGGATATCCGCCCGGCGACCGCTGCGCCGCCCTCGGCCTTCATCACCACGTTCGTGAGCGTGCCCTGGCTCACGGTGACCTTGGCGTCCTTGTTGATGCTCGCGTTGTCGGAGCCGTTCTCCGGCGCGATCGCGATCTTGGCTGCCGAGGTCTTCTCCGCCGCCGCCTCGTCGACCTGGTTCTGCGACTCCTTGCCGCCGGAGCCCTTCTTGTCGCCGTCGTCACCGCTACAGGCGGAGAGCACGAGCACCCCGCCGACCAGGGCGGACACGGCCACCAGACCTCTGCGCCGCTTACTGTCCGTCATTACACGCATCTCCATCGTTGCCGAATCCGCACAAGACCCAGGGGTCCCGTAATCCCGCTTCACGCCTAACGCAGTTCCCGGTCCGTCGCGTTCCATTTCCGCCCCGAATGTGGGGAACACCACGTCGGGCGGGACGGACGGGGCTGCCGCGCGTTCAGGAGACGACGGAGCCCCGGACGGCGGTTGCCGTCCGGGGCTCCCCCTTCGCTCCGGTGCCGACCGGTGCGCGGTGCCGCGGGCGCGCCCTAGGGCTCCTCGCCGTCCTCACCGTCATCATGCTCGTCCGGGTCCCAGTCGGGCGAATCGGGGTCGTAGTCGATCACTTCGCTGCTCCAGGACGCCTGGGTCAGCTCGATTCCGGGCAGCTCCTTGACCAGGTCGAAGGGGTCCACGAGATAGGCGAGCGCCTCCGCGTCGTCCTCCTTGACGGCGGCCTCGGCGTGCATGCGCTCGTCGTGGGGCAGGTGGGGGTCGTCCACGATGCGCTTCAGGGCGGCGGCGGTCAGGTCGCCGGACCCGTCCACCTCGACGACCAATTCGGCACGCAGCCGTACAAAGCGTGATGTTTCATTCACGTTCATGGGAGGGAGGGTACGGCCCGTGCCCGGCTCGGCTTCCGCACGACCCGCGCCTTTCATTAGCATCGCCCCAGACGGCCAATTCGCCAGCTCCACAAGGGGGATCCGTTTCCCGTGACCGCACTTCGTCCGCTGCTGACCGCGGCAGCCGCCGCGGCCCTGCTCAGCGCCCTGTGCTTCGTCCCCTCCGCGAAGGCGGCCCCGGCACCGGACGCACCCCGCCACACCTCCGCCGCACCCCGGGCGACCGCCACCGAGGACCGGCTCGCGGACACGGGCGGCGTCGACACCACCCCGTACGTCGTGGGCGGCACGGCGTTCCTGGGGCTCGGGGCGGGCTTCGTGGCGTACTCGGTACGCCGGGACGGCACGACGGACTGAGCCGGGCGCGGCGCGCGCCGGGCGGCGCCGCCGCCGTACCCGGGCCGCGTGCGGGCCGCCCCGGGCGCGGCGTCCGTGCGGCGGGACACCGGCCCCCTCCGGCCGGAACCTGACGGCTGAGGCGCCAACTCGCGCTTTCGTCCGACCTCTTGGGCTCGGCGGCGATCGTCCGTACCGTTGTCGATCGGCCGTGCCGATCGTCGCGCCCAGGAGGCTCCCATGCCGGAGAAGGGCTTCGTACGCCGCGTGGGCCCCTTCCAGGCCACCGCCATCAACATGAGCCAGATGTGTGGCATCGGACCTTTCGTGACGATCCCGCTGATGGTCGCGGCGTTCGGCGGGCCGCAGGCGGTCACCGGGTTCGTCGCGGGCGCGCTGCTCGCGCTCGCGGACGGCCTGGTCTGGGCCGAGCTGAGCGCCGCCATGCCGGGCTCGGGCGGCAGCTACGTCTATCTGCGCCAGGCCTTCCAGTACCGCACCGGGCGGCTGATGCCGTTCCTGTTCGTGTGGACGGCGATGCTGTTCGTCCCGGTGGGCATGTCCACGGGAATCGTGGGGTTCGTGCAGTACCTGGGCTACCTCGCGCCCGGCATGGGGCGGACGACCGGCGATCTGATCGGGCTCGGCGTGATCGCGCTCGTCATCGCGCTGCTGTGGCGCGGCATCGAGCACATCGCGCGGATCACGGCCGTGATGTGGGGCGTGATGATCGTGTCGGTCGGCTGCGTGATCGTCGCCTCGCTCACGCACTTCGACGCCGACCTGGCGTTCACCTATCCGTCCGGCGCCTTCGAGCTGACGAGCGACCACTTCTGGATCGGCTTCGCGGGCGGCCTGACGATCGGCATCTACGACTACCTCGGCTACAACACGGCCGCATACCTGGGCGCCGAGATCAAGGACCCGGGGCGCACCCTGCCCCGCGCGATCGTCTTCTCGATCCTCGGCATCATGACGATCTACCTGCTGCTCCAGATCGGCACGCTCGGCGTCGTCGACTGGCACCGCATGACGGACCCCGACGACGTGGCCTCGACGTCCGTGGCGTCGGCGGTCCTGGAGGAGACCTGGGGCAAGGGCGCGGCGGACACGGTGACCGTGCTCATCCTGATCACCGCGTTCGCGTCCGTCTTCGCGGGGCTGCTCGGCGGCTCCCGGGTGCCCTACGACGCGGCCCGCGACCGCGTGTTCTTCCGGCCGTACGCGAAGCTGCACGCCCGGCACCGCTTCCCGGTGCTCGGCCTCGCGACGATGGGCGTGGTGACCTCCGGGGGCTTCCTGCTCGGCCGCCACACCGACCTCGCGACCCTGATCCAGCTCCTGACCGCCGTGATGGTCCTGGTGCAGGCCCTGGCCCAGATCCTCGCCCTGAGCGTGCTGCGCCGCCGCCAACCGACGCTGCGCCGCCCCTACCGCATGTGGCTGTACCCGCTGCCGAGCTTCGTGGCGCTCGCGGGCTGGCTGGTCATCTACGGGTACGCCGACAAGAACGCGCCGGGCCGCCACCCCATCGAGTGGTCGCTCGCCTGGCTCGCGCTCGGCTGCGTGGCGTTCGTGGTGTGGGCGCGCCGGGAGAAGGTGTGGCCGTACGGACCGAAGGAGATCAGCGAGGACTTCCTGCCGGCGAGCCCGGCGGGGGCCACGGGCCCCGTGGACCACGGCCCGGCTCCGGGGGACCCGGAGCCGGTGCCGGAGCCGTGATCAGGCCAGCGGTCCCGTGACCTGCTCCGCGGCGGCGACGAGCTCGCCGCCGCGGACGAACCGCTCCGCCGCCGCCAGGTCCGGCGCGAGATACCGGTCCGGGCCCGGGCCCTCGACGCCCGCCTTGCGCACGGCCTCGATGACGGCGCGGCTCGCGGGGGCGGGGGTGAGGCCCTCGCGCAGCTCGACGGCGCGCGTGGCGGCGTACAGCTCGACGGCGAGGATCCGGGCGAGGTTGTCGACGGCGGTCCGCAGCTTGCGGGCGGCCGACCAGCCCATGGAGACGTGGTCCTCCTGCATGGCGGAGGACGGGATCGAGTCGGCGGAGGCCGGGACGGCGAGCCGCTTCATCTCGCTGACCAGGGCGGCCTGTGTGTACTGGGCGATCATGAGGCCGGAGTCGACGCCCGCGTCGTCGGCGAGGAACGGCGGCAGACCGTGCGAGCGGTTCTTGTCGAGCAGCCGGTCGGTGCGCCGCTCGGCGATGGAGCCGAGGTCGGCGGCGGCGACGGCGAGGAAGTCCAGGACGTACGCGACGGGCGCGCCGTGGAAGTTGCCGTTGGACTCCACGCGCCCGTCCGGCAGGACGACCGGGTTGTCGACGGCCGCGGCCAGCTCCCGCTCGGCGACGGTGCGGGCGTGCGCGAGGGTGTCCCGGCCCGCGCCCGCGACCTGCGGGGCGCAGCGCACCGAGTACGCGTCCTGGACGCGCGGCGCGTCGTCCTGGTGGTGCCCGGTCAGGCCCGAACCAGCGAGGACGGCCAGCATGTTGGCCGCGGCGGCCGCCTGCCCGGGGTGGGGGCGGATGGCGTGCAGCTCGGGCGCGAGGACCTTCGCCGTGCCGAGCAGGGCCTCCAGGGAGAGCGCGGCGGTGATGTCGGCGGACTTGTACAGGACGTCCAGGTCGGCGAGGGCCATCACCAGCATGCCGAGCATGCCGTCGGTGCCGTTGAGCAGCGCGAGGCCCTCCTTCTCGCGCAGCTCGACCGGGGCGATGCCGTGCTCGGCGAGCAGCTCGGCGGCGGGCCGCACCGTCCCGTCCGGGCCCTCGGCGTCGCCCTCGCCCATCAGGGTCAGGGCGCAGTGGCTGAGCGGGGCGAGGTCGCCGGAGCAGCCCAGGGAGCCGTACTCGTGGACGACCGGGGTGATGCCCGCGTTCAGGACGTCGGCCATGGTCTGCGCGACCTGCGGGCGCACCCCGGTGTGGCCGGAGCAGACCGTCTTCAGGCGCAGGAACATCAGCGCGCGCACGACCTCGCGCTCCACGCGCGGGCCCATGCCGGCCGCGTGCGAGCGGACGATGTTCCGCTGGAGCTGGGCGCGCAGGCCGTGGTCGATGTGCCGACTGGCGAGGGCGCCGAAGCCGGTGGAGACGCCGTAGACCGGCTCCGGTTTGGCGGCGAGGGCGTCGACGATCTCCCGGGCCGCGGTGAGGGCGACGACGGCGTCGTCACCGAGCTCGACGCGGGCGTTCCGACGGGCGACGGCCACGACGTCCGCGGCGGTGGTGCCGGACGTCCCTACGACCACAGTCTGCATATCCATATTCAGGAGCGTACGCATTGAAACTCGCCGTGTCACTGGGGAACCCCGCCCGCTTCCCCACGGACCACCACGAGGTTCCCTGCGGACCACCGCGAGGTTCCCTGCGGACCACCACAGGGGTCCACTGCGGACCACCGCACGGGTCCTGCGAGCCCCCGCACGGTTCACCGCAGACCACCACACGGGCCCTGCGAACCACCGCACACGCCACCGCAGACCACCCCGGGGCTCGCCACGGACCACCGCCGGGCTCGCTGCGGACCACCGCAGTGGCCCTCTGCGGAACCCCCGCACGGTTCACGGCAGACCACCCCGGGACTCACCGCAGACCACCACACGGCTCGCCGCGGACCACCGCACGGATCAGCGCAGACCACCGCAGGGGTCCACTGCGGACCACCGCACAGGTCACGGGACCTGCGAACCACCGCACACGCCACCGCAGACCACCCCGGGGCTCGCCACGGACCACCGCCGGGCTCGCTGCGGACCACCGCGCGGGTCACCGCGCAGGTCGCCGGAGAACACGGCCCGGGCCGCCGAGGAACGCCCCAGCGGCCGCTGGGGAACACCACCGGGGGGGTACGCCCGGGGGATGCCCCCGGCGCGGGCTACCGCCCCCGGAAGCGGCGGCGTTCGGCCCGGGCGGGGGCCGTCGCCTCGTCCGCGAGGCGCACCACGGGATCGTCGGCGCCCTCGCGGCCCGCGACCACCGGCTTCGGCGCCCGCGCGCCCTTCGCCCGGTACTGCGCCGCGTCCGCGAGCCGGAACAGGCGCCGGGCCGACCGCACCGGACCGATCGGGTCCCCCGTCGACGCGACCCCGCAGGCGACCCCCTCGCCCAGCTCCAACTCGTACGCCCGCAGGCACAGTTCGTCGGCGACCCGCACCACCTCGTCCGAGGAGGGGCCGACCGAAAGGAGGCAGAACTCGTCGCCGCCGAGCCGGGCCGCGAGGGCCCCCGGCAGCATCGCCCCGCACAGCGAGAGCAGCGAGCCGAAGCGTTCCAGGAGCCGGTCGCCGACCGCGTGCCCGAGCCGGTCGTTGACCTGCTTGAGCCCGTTCACGTCGCAGACGACGAGGCTGACGACGACGCCCTCGGCCCGGTGCCGCTCCACGGCCTCGTCGAGCCGCACGTCGACCGCGCGGCGGTTGGCGAGGCCGGTGAGGGAGTCCGTGAAGGCGAGGCGCCGGGCCTCCTCCAGGCGCTCGGTCTGTGCGATCCCGGCGGCGACCACGGCCGCGAGGACGGTGGCGAAGTCCGCGTCGGTCCGGTCGAAGACCGGCGCGCCCACCGGCCGCGCCACGTACAGCTCGCCCCAGGCGCGCCCGCGCAGCACGATCGGGGCCACCACGCAGCAGCCGCGCCCGCGTCGGCGCAGCGCGGCGACCCGCTGGTGGCAGTAGCCCGCGCGCCCGCCGTCACCGGGCCCCCGCGCGGTCTCCACCCAGGCGTGCGGCTCGCCGCCGCCCGCCCAGCGCTCGTGCAGGAACTCCGTGATCTCCGGGAACTGGTGGACGGGGTAGGCCTCGCCCTCGGGGAACTCCTCCTCCCCCGCGGCCAGCTCCCCGACGTTGGCGAGGACGCGCAGGCGCCCGCGTTCGCGCTCCCACACGGACAGCGCGGCGAAGCTCCCGTCCAGGGCCCGCCGGGCGCCCTGGGCGGCCGCGCGCCAGGACCCTCGCGGGGTGTGCGCGGCGGCCATCCCCTGCGCGAGCGCCACGACAGCGCGCAACCGAACGTCCTGTCCCATCACTCCAGGTTACGGACATTCCACGCAAAGGGAGACGTGAGCCCGGAGCGCCCCGCGACTGGGGCCGGGACACCCCGTGGGCGGGGCCGGGACGCCCCGGGCGCCCGCGCGCGGCCCTACTCCCCGGGCCACTCCGGCTTCCGCTTCTCGTTGAACGCCGCCACGCCCTCCGCCCGGTCCCCGGAGAACGCCACCGACCGCCAGGCCGCGTCCTCCACCTCCAGGCCCGCGCGCAGGTCGAGCCCGTGGCCGAGGCGCAGCGCGCGCTTGGCGGCACGAAGGCCGACGGGCGAGTTCGCGGCGATGCGGGCGGCGAGCGCCAGGGCCTCGTCGCGGTCCTCGCCCTCGCCCGCCACCAGGTCGACGAGCCCGAGCTCCTTGGCCTCCGCCGCCGCCACGCGGCGCGCCGAGAAGATCAGCTCGGCGGCCCGCGCGGCGCCCACGCGCCGGGGAAGCAGCTGGGTGCCGCCACCGCCGGGCAGCACGCCCACGGACACCTCGGGCAGGCCGACGACGGCCGTCGGGTCGGCCACGATGACGTCGCAGGACAGCGCGAGCTCGAAGCCGCCGCCGAGGGCGTAGCCGTGCACGGCGGCGACGGTGGGCATCGGCAGGTCGAGCACCCCGGTGTACGCGGCCCGGGTGACGGGCCGCTGGCGCACCAGCTCCGCGTCGGTGAGGGAGTTGCGCTCCTTGAGGTCCGCGCCCACGCAGAACGCGCGCTCGTGCGTGGAGGTCAGCACCACCACGCGCACGTCCCGGTCCGCGCCGAGCGCGTCGCAGGCCTCGCTGATGGAGCGGGCCATGGCGCTGGACACGGCGTTCATGGCCTTGGGCCGGTCCAGCGCGAGCTCCGCCACGTGGCCGTGCCGGCGTACCCCCACGAACTCCCCGAACCGCAGCTCGCCCATGACCCCTCCAACTCCCGGTTAACGACCGTTACCCCGCGATCATGTCAGCAGGACCGCGCCTTGGGTACCCGGCACCGGCCGGGCGTCAGCCCCTGCGGGTGAGCAGCCAGGGCTCGACGATGCCGAGGCCGCGGACCGGCCGCTGCCACATCGGCTGGAGCGCGAAGCGGTACCCGGGCGGCTCCTCGCCCTCCTTCTCGGCGCGCTCGGCGAGGGCCGCGGCCTCCGTCTCGGACGCCGGGGCCTCCCCGGTGCGGGTCAGCTCCTCGGCGAGGGCCCCGTCGACGAGCACGGCGTCCCGGGGCGCTATCGAGGTGAGGCGGCTCGCGAGGTTCACGGTGGTGCCGAACACGTCGCCCATGCGGGTCGTCACCGTGCCGAAGGCGATGCCGACGCGCAGCTCGGGCATGGTCTCGTCGTTCGCCATGGTCTCGATGAGCCGCAGCGCGATCTCGGCCGCGATCCCGGCGTCGTCGGCGGCGAAGAGGACCTCGTCGCCGAGGGTCTTGATGAGCCGTCCGCCGTGCGCGGCGACCAGGTCGGCGGCCGTCGTCTCGAACGCCTCGACCAGCTCGCCGAGTTCCTCCTCCTCCATGCGCCGCGTGAGGCGTGTGAAGCCGACGAGGTCGGCGAAGCCGACGGCGAGCCGCCGGTCGACCATCTCCTCGTCGTCGGCCGCCTGGACGACCCGGCCCGTGGCCGCGGCGAGCTGCCGCCGCCACACGTAGATGAGGAACTCCTCCAGCTCGGGCAGCAGCAGTTCGACGAGCGGATACGTGACTTCCGTCCGGGTCATGCCCGGCTCGGGCGGCTCGGTGAGGCCCTCCAGGAACGAGTCGATCTGCCACTCCGCGAGCCGGGCGGTGGTCTGCCCGGTGGACCGCGCCACCTGCACCGCCATCGCCTCGCTCAGCAGGCCCGCCTCGACGAGGCCCGCGAGGCGGCGCAGCGCGAGCACGTCGGCCTCGGTGAGGGCCTTGGCCTGGCCGATGTCGGGGAAGCCCATGGCCCGCCAGAAGCGGGACGCCAGCTCCATGGAGACGCCCGCGCTGCGGGCCGCCTGGAAGGGGGTGTAGCGCCGGTCGGCCCCGAGGATCAACTGCTCGAGGCGCAGCGCCAGGGGGTCCTTGTCGTCGTCGGGGTCGGCCGGGGGCCCGGGGTTCGCCGTGCGGTCGAGGGCCGCCGACAGCTCCGGCTCCGCCGGGCGGTAGGAGTCGTCCGGCTTGTCGTCCTTGGCGGCCTTGTCGCCCGCGCCGGACGCCTCCTCGGAGGCCGAGGGTGCCGCCGCGCGGGGCTCACCGTCGGGGGCTGGGTGTGCGCCCTGGCCGGAGCCGGTGTCGTCGACGGTCACGCCTGCTGCCCTTCCGATCTGCCACGGTCAGATATCGACCGGCGCCAACTTTACGGCAGGTGTGCCCCAGCTCACTCCCGCCTCGGCCCGCCACCCACGCGGGGCGCCCCTGACCCGCCCCTTCCCGCTTCGGGGGCTCCGCCCCCCTGCCCCCGCTTTTCGGCGCTCCGCGCCTCGTCCTCAAACGCCGGACGGGCTGGAACTGCCGCCGGTCGCGGCAGGGATTTCAGCCCCTCCGGCGATTGAGGAGCGGGGGTCCGGGGGCGGAGCCCCCAGGAAACGGGAAGGGGCGGGACTGGGGCGCCCCGCGAAGGCCGTCAGCCGACGCCGCGCAGGTGGACGACGTCCCCCGCACCCACGGGCTCCCGAACCCCCTCGGCCGTGGCGAGGACCAACCGCCCGTCCCCGTCCACCGCCACGGCCTCGCCGGAGACCTCGCGCCCCCCGGGCAGCTCGGCCCGCACCGCGCGCCCGAGCGTCGCGCACCCCGCCGCGTACGCCTCCTGGAGCCCGCAGGCCGCCGGGTCGCCCCCGGCCCCGCGCCAGTCGCCGTACCAGCGCTCCAGGCTGCGCAGGACGGCCCGCAGGAGGGGGTCGCGGTCGGTGCCCGCCGCGCCCGCGAGGGCGAGGGAGCCCGCGTGCGGCACGGGAAGCTCCGCCGCGCGCAGGGTGACGTTGACGCCGATGCCGACGACGACACCGGTGGCGCCCGCGCGTTCGGCGAGGATGCCGCCGGCCTTGCGCTCGTCCCCGTCGACGGTGACGAGCAGGTCGTTGGGCCACTTCAGCGCGGTGTCGACCCCGGCAGCCCGGGCAAGGCCGGTGGCGACGGCGACGCCGGTGAGCAGCGGCAGCCAGCCCCACCGCTCCACGGGCACCTCGTCCGGCTTGAGCAGGACGGAGAAGAACAGGCCGGAGCGCGCGGGCGCGGTCCAGCGCCGGTCCAGGCGGCCGCGCGCCGCGCTCTGCGCCTCGGCGACGAGCACGGCGCCCTCGGGCAGCTCGTCGGCGCGGGCGGCCAGGTCGCTGTTGGTGGAGCCGGTGGACGCCACCACGTCCAGAGAGCGGTAGAGCCCGCCGTCGCGGACGAGCGCGCGGCGCAGCGCGGCCGCGTTCAGGGGCGGGCGGTCCAGGTCGCTCCAGCGGTTCCCGGTGTTCTCTGGGTCATTCGACGGCGTCATGCAAGCCACCCTAGGTGTGGTAAACGCCGCACTGCACAGGCGTATCCGCGCCGATACGCTACGAGTCAGTAGCCAGCGTCGTCAGCCCCTCACCGTCCCCTTTGAGCAGGCAGGGAGCCGCGTCCCGATGTCCGAGCCGCACGAGCCCAAGCAGCCCTCCGCGCAGCCCCAGGAGCCCCACGGGGCCCCGGCGCCCACCGGGGGCGATCCCGGCACCGACATCCACACGACCGCCGGGAAGCTGGCCGACCTGCGGCGCCGCATCGAGGAGGCGAAGCACGCCGGTTCGGCGCGCGCGGTCGAGAAGCAGCACGCCAAGGGGAAGTTGACGGCGCGCGAGCGGATCGAGCTGCTGCTCGACGAGGGCTCGTTCGTGGAGCTCGACGAGTTCGCCCGGCACCGCTCCACCGACTTCGGCATGGAGCACAACCGCCCGTACGGGGACGGCGTGGTGACCGGCTACGGCACGGTCGACGGCCGCCCGGTCGCCGTCTTCTCGCAGGACTTCACGGTCCTCGGCGGCTCGCTCGGCGAGGTCTTCGGCCAGAAGATCATGAAGGTGATGGACTTCGCCCTGAAGACGGGCTGTCCGGTCGTCGGGATCAACGACTCGGGCGGCGCCCGCATCCAGGAGGGCGTGATGGCCCTCGGGATGTACGGCGAGATCTTCCGCCGCAACACCCACGCCTCCGGGGTGATCCCGCAGATCAGCCTCGTCGTGGGGCCGTGCGCGGGCGGCGCCGTGTACTCCCCCGCGATCACCGACTTCACGGTCATGGTCGACCAGACGTCGCACATGTTCATCACGGGCCCGGACGTGATCAAGACCGTCACCGGCGAGGACGTCGGCTTCGAGGAGCTGGGCGGCGCCCGCACGCACAACGCGACCTCCGGCGTGGCGCACCACATGGCGGGCGACGAGAAGGACGCGATCGAGTACGTCAAGTCGCTGCTCTCGTACCTGCCGTCGAACAACCTCAGCGAGCCCCCGGCCTTCCCCGAGGAGGCGGACCTGGAGACGACCGACGAGGACCGCGAGCTCGACGTGCTCGTGCCGGACAGCGCCAACCAGCCGTACGACATGCACACGGTCATCGAGCACGTCCTGGACGACGGGGACTTCTTCGAGACGCAGCCGCTGTTCGCGCCGAACATCCTCACCGGCTTCGGGCGCGTCGAGGGCCACCCGGTGGGCATCGTCGCCAACCAGCCGATGCAGTTCGCGGGCTGCCTCGACATCGACGCGAGCGAGAAGGCCGCGCGCTTCGTGCGCACCTGCGACGCGTTCAACGTGCCCGTGCTGACCTTCGTGGACGTCCCGGGCTTCCTGCCCGGCGTCGGCCAGGAGCACGAGGGCATCATCCGCCGCGGCGCCAAGCTGATCTACGCGTACGCGGAGGCGACGGTCCCGCTGATCACCGTGATCACGCGCAAGGCCTTCGGCGGCGCGTACGACGTGATGGGCTCCAAGCACCTGGGCGCGGACCTGAACCTGGCCTGGCCGACCGCGCAGATCGCGGTCATGGGGGCGCAGGGCGCGGTGAACATCCTGCACCGCCGCACGATCGCCGCGGCCGGGGACGAGGCCGCCCAGGAGGAGACCCGGGCGCGGCTCATCCAGGAGTACGAGGACACGCTCCTGAACCCGTACACGGCCGCCGAGCGCGGCTATGTGGACGCGGTGGTCATGCCCTCCGAGACCCGCTCGCACCTCGTGCGCGGCCTGCGCCAGCTGCGCACGAAGCGGGAGTCCCTGCCCCCGAAGAAGCACGGCAACATCCCGCTGTAGCCCGGCCCCCACGGCTGTGTCCCGACCCCCGAGGAGCCCATTCGTGATCAAGGTCGTACGAGGCAACCCGACCCCCGAGGAGCTGGCCGCCGCCCTGGCGGTGGTCCAGGCGCGCGCCGCGGCGGCCGCGCAGGCGCCGTCCGGCGCGCCCCGCACCCCGGACGCCTGGGCGGACCCGGCCCGCGTGGCCCGCGAGCGCCTGCCGCAGCCGGGCCCCGCGTCCTGGGGCCGCACGTACTGGCCCGTGTGACGGGCCCGGTGGGGGCGCGGCCCGCGCCCCCACCACGGCGGTTCAGCGCCCGAGCCCGGACCCGATCCGCTTGTTCCGGCAGGTGAGGCCGAACGCCTCATCGCTGAGCGCGTACGCCCCCGCGGCGCCGATCCCGCCCTTCGTGCCGCGCGGCACCCAGGCGGAGCCGTCGTTCCACGGCGCGCCGGCCTTCCTGCATCAGGACCTTGGTGCGCAGTGCGCGCATATCGGAGCGCTCCCCTCCCGGACGGCCAACGCGTAGTTGATGCCGGGCACCGGCACGGGGGCGTACGGGTGAACGATCGATCTGCGGAACTTAGGTACGCGTACTCAGGCGCGGGACCGGCCCGGCGCGCACCATCGAGCCATGCTGTGGTCCGACCCGGAGAACGACCCGCCCAAGGACATGCGGGACATGCAGGCCAAGATGCGCCGCGCGGGCGTGCTCCTGGCGGTGGCCATGCTCCTCGCGATGCTGATCCTGGGGATCATCTGAGCGGGCGGGACCGCGGCTACGCTGACCGCATGAGTGATCAGCCCACCCGCCGCCTCGTCCTCGCCTCCCAGTCCCCCGCCCGCCTCGGCCTGCTGCGCCAGGCGGGGCTCGCCCCCGAGGTGATCGTCAGCGGGGTCGACGAGGACGCGGTCGCCGCCCCCACCCCGGCCGAGCTCGCCAAGGCCCTCGCGGAGGCGAAGGCGTCGGTGGTCGCCGCGCGGCCGGACGTCAAGGGCGCCCTGGTCATCGGCTGCGACTCGGTCCTCGAGCTGGACGGCCAGGCCCTCGGCAAGCCCGCCGACGCCGAGGAGGCCACCGCCCGCTGGAAGGCGATGCGCGGCCGCGCGGGCGTCCTGCAGACCGGGCACTGCGTGTACGACACGGCCTCGGGCCGGCACGTCGCCGCCACCGCCTCGACGGTGGTCCGCTTCGGCGAGCCCTCGGACGAGGAGATCGCGGCGTACGTGGCGAGCGGCGAACCGCTGTACGTGGCGGGCGCGTTCACCCTCGACGGCCGCTCGGCCCCGTTCATCGACGGCATCGACGGCGACCACGGCAACGTCATCGGCCTCTCCCTGCCGCTCCTCCGCCGCCTCCTGGCCGAACTGGGCGTGGGCATCACCCAGTTGTGGGCCGACTAGCGCGCGGCCGCGGACGGCGCCTCACGCCGTCCGCGGAGCCGCCTCGCCGGGCGGCGGCGGTGCGTCCGCCGCCGCGACCCGGCCCTCGTGGCGGTCGTAGGCCAGCAGCGTCAGCACGACGAGCCCAAGCACCAGCATCATGAACGCGAACGCGAGCCAGCCCACCAGGCCCACCGCGAACGCGCCGAGCACCGCGTGCAGCACGGCCGCGCCGATCAGCACGGCGTGCCCGAAGCCGCCCGGCGCGCGGTCGCGCACGGCGGTGCGCGCCAGCAGGAAGCCGCACAGCGCGAGACAGAGCCCGAGGACACCGCCCGCGATCCACGTCGCCACGGTCATGGCGTGCGGGTCGAGCCCGGCGAGGGACATCTTCTGCTCGTCGACGACCAGGCCCAGGAACCAGTTGAGGAACGCGACGCCGGCCGCCTCCGCCCACAGCACGACCGCGCCCGCCCACGCCACTGGTCTGCGCCCCACGGCGCCCCACCCACTCTCCACCGATCCCCGGCAACCGCTGTTACCGCAAGTACGTACGAGCCATCGGGCACGCTACTAACGGGTAAACCGGGGGACAAGAGCCGTGCCGGAGGCAAAGATTCATTGGGCCATTCGTAGGGACTCCACAAAGAAAGCTCCCGCGCCGCAGCGCGCCCTCACAGAGACCTTGAGCACACCGGAGGGCTACGCTGCCCGGAAGGGACCCTGCGTACCACGGTGCGACAAGGGATTTCGGGGGTCTGGCGCGCCTCGGATCACGCTCCGTGTGGGCAAGCTCACCAATGGGGACGGGTCGAAAGGGCGTGTCGGCAGTCCCTAAACTCGGCTTGTTTCAAGGAGGGAGCCATCGTGCGCAAGGTGCTCATCGCCAACCGTGGCGAAATCGCTGTCCGGGTCGCCCGGGCGTGCCGGGATGCCGGGATCGCGAGCGTTGCCGTCTACGCGGACCCCGACCGGGACGCGCTGCATGTGCGGGCCGCAGACGAGGCGTTCGCCCTCGGCGGTGACACCCCGGCGACCAGCTATCTGGACATGGCGAAGGTGCTCGCCGCCGCCAAGGACTCCGGGGCGGACGCCGTCCACCCCGGTTACGGCTTCCTCTCCGAGAACGCCGAGTTCGCGCAGGCCGTCCTGGACGCGGGCCTCACCTGGATCGGCCCGCCGCCGCAGGCGATCCGGGACCTGGGTGACAAGGTCGCCGCCCGGCACATCGCGCAGCGCGCGGGCGCCCCGCTGGTCGCGGGCACCCCGGACCCGGTCTCGGGCGCCGACGAGGTCGTCGCGTTCGCCGAGGAGCACGGCCTGCCCATCGCCATCAAGGCGGCGTTCGGCGGCGGCGGCCGCGGCCTGAAGGTCGCCCGCACCCTCGAAGAGGTGCCGGAGCTGTACGACTCCGCGGTGCGCGAGGCGGTCGCCGCCTTCGGCCGCGGCGAGTGCTTCGTGGAGCGCTACCTGGACAAGCCGCGCCACGTCGAGACCCAGTGCCTCGCCGACCAGCACGGCAACGTGGTCGTGGTCTCCACCCGTGACTGCTCGCTCCAGCGCCGCCACCAGAAGCTGGTGGAGGAGGCCCCGGCGCCGTTCCTCTCCGACGCCCAGGTCGAGGAGCTGTACAGCGCGTCGAAGGCGATCCTGAAGGAGGCCGGCTACGTCGGCGCGGGCACCGTCGAGTTCCTCGTCGGCGCCGACGGCACGATCTCCTTCCTGGAGGTCAACACCCGTCTCCAGGTGGAGCACCCGGTCACCGAGGAGGTCGCCGGGATCGACCTGGTCCGCGAGATGTTCCGCATCGCCGACGGCGCGGAGCTCGGCTACGGCGACCCCGAACTGCGCGGCCACTCCTTCGAGTTCCGCATCAACGGCGAGGACCCGGGCCGGGGCTTCCTGCCCGCCCCCGGCACCGTCACCAAGTTCGCGGGCCCGTCCGGCCCCGGTGTCCGCCTGGACGCGGGCGTCGAGTCCGGCTCGGTCATCGGCCCGGCCTGGGACTCGCTGCTCGCCAAGCTGATCGTCACCGGGCGCACCCGCAAGGAGGCCCTGGAGCGGGCCGCCCGTGCGCTGGCCGAGTTCGAGGTCGAGGGCATGGCCACCGCCATCCCGTTCCACCGCAAGGTGGTCGCCGACCCGGCGTTCGCGCCCGAACTGACCGGCTCCGACGAGCCGTTCACGGTCTTCACCCGATGGATCGAGACCGAGTTCGTCAACGACATCCCGCCGTTCGCCCCCGTGGGCGGCGACGCCGAGGAGGAGGACGGCGACCGCGAGACGATCGTCGTCGAGGTCGGCGGCAAGCGCCTGGAGGTCTCCCTGCCCGCCGGCATGGGCATGTCCCTGGCGCGTACGGGACTTTCGGCGGGCGCCAAGCCGAAGCGCCGCGCTGCCAAGAAGTCCGGGCCCGCCGCCTCCGGCGACACCCTGGCGTCCCCGATGCAGGGCACGATCGTCAAGGTCGCGGTCGAGGAGGGCCAGGAGGTCAAGGAGGGCGACCTCATCGTGGTCCTGGAGGCCATGAAGATGGAGCAGCCCCTGAACGCCCACCGCTCCGGCACCGTCAAGGGCCTCCAGGCCGAGGTGGGCGCGAGCCTCACCTCGGGCGCGGCCATCTGCGAGATCAAGGACTGAGTCTTCCCTGCGCGGGCACCCTGAGCCCGTACCGCCAGGCCTCCGCCCACCCGTCCCCCACCGGGGCGGGTGGGCGGGGGCGTTCGGACCGTCCGGCGACCGAGGAGGCCGCATGCGCGCCGATGCCCAGCGCAACCACCAGCGCCTCCTGAAGGAGGCCCGCTCCGCCTTCGCGGAGCACGGTACGGACACCTCCCTCGAAGACGTCGCCCGCCGCGCGGGCGTGGGCATCGGCACCCTGTACCGGCACTTCCCCAACCGTCACGCCCTGATGAGCGCCGTGTTCGAGGAAGCGGTCAGCGATCTCCTGAGCCGCTCGCGGGAGCTGCTCGACGCCCCGCAGCCCTGTGCGGCCCTCGTGACGTGGCTGCGCGCCCTGGTCACGCACGCGAGCGAGTACCGGGGGCTCGCGCGGGCCCTGATGTCGGTGTCGCGGGACGACAGCACCCCGCTGGGGCGGTGCAGCCGCCCCATGCGGGAGGCGGGTGCGGCCCTGCTCGCCCGCGCCCGGGCGGCGGGCGCGGTGCGCGCGGGCGTGTCCATCGAGGACCTGCTCCAGCTGACGAACGCGATCGCCCTGGCCGCCGAGGAGTCCCCCGACGACCCGGAGCTCGCCGACCGGCTGCTCACCCTGACCCTGCGCGGCCTCAAGGCCCACCCCGCGGACCCGTCCGGCGGCTGAGGGCGGGGCGCACAGCGCCCCGCCCCCGGGCCTACCGCCGCCGGAGGTCGGCCACCCTCGCCGCCCGCTCCCCGGGCTGCTGGTCGCCGAGGACCGCCGCACTGCGCAGCTGCGGCCCCTGGCCCCCGTGTCCCCGCCGCTGGCCGGGCAGCGGCACGTCCCGGCGGGGCTGGCGGCCCGTGGGCACGGAGTCGACCCCCGGGCCCTGGCCGGGGCCCGCGGCTCCGCCGGCCACGGCGATCTGCACGCCCTGGTCCGCCAGGGCCTGGAGCTCGGTGGCCGCGCGGTCGTCGTGGGCGGGCGGTTCGTCGGTGACGAGGCGGGTGATGACGTCCGTCGGCACGGTCTGGAACATCGTGTCCGTGCCGAGTTTGGTGTGGTCGGCGAGGACCACGACCTCGGCCGCCGCCTGGACGAGCGCGCGGTCCACGCTCGCGGACAGCATGTTCGACGTGGACAGGCCGCGCTCGGCGGTCAGGCCACTGCCGGACAGGAAGGCGCGCGAGACCCTGAGCCCCTGGAGGGACTGCTCGGCACCACTGCCCACCAGGGCGTAGTTGGAGCCGCGCAGGGTGCCGCCGGTCATGACGACTTCCACTCTGTTGGCGTGGGCCAGGGCCTGGGCCACGAGCAGGGAGTTGGTGACCACGGTCAGGCCGGGTACCCGCGCGAGCCGGCGGGCCAGCTCCTGCGTGGTCGTACCCGCCCCGACGACGATGGCCTCGCCCTCATCGACGAGACCCGCCGCGAGATCGGCGATGGCCGTCTTCTCGGCGGACGCGAGATGCGATTTCTGCGGAAAGCCGGACTCCCGCGTGAATCCGCCCGGCAATACCGCACCGCCATGCCGGCGGTCGAGGAGTCCTTCTGCCTCCAGCGCGCGCACGTCCCGCCGTACGGTCACTTCGGAGGTCTGGACGACGCGGGCGAGCTCACGGAGCGACACAGCCCCGTTGGCCCGCACCATTTCGAGGATCAATTGGCGACGTTCTGCAGCGAACACGAAACTGACAGTAACCCCAACGACCGTCTGCTTTCAGCAGTTTGCGCCGAATTACAGAAGTTGTACGCACGACAGGGGTGGGAGTGGTATAGGGGTACTCCACGCGCCTATGCCGGACGCATGGACGGCAACAGGCTGTGACCTGCGAAGAGTTGATTCCGGCCGCCGGAGGGATCACCTCCGGGTGCCGCGCGCGGCACCCGGAGTCGCCGGAATCAGGCCTCGCCGCTCGTCTTCCGCGTGTGCAGCTGCCGGGCCACCTCGGCGATCGACCCCGAAAGCGAGGGGTACACGGTGAAGGCGTTAGCGATCTGCTCCACCGTCAGATTGTTGTCGACCGCGATCGAGATGGGGTGGATCAGTTCCGAGGCGCGCGGTGCGACGATCACGCCGCCGACCACGATCCCCGTGCCGGGGCGGCAGAAGATCTTGACGAAGCCGTCCCGGATGCCCTGCATCTTGGCGCGCGGGTTGCGCAGGAGCGGCAGCTTGACCACCCGGGCGTCGATCTTGCCCGCGTCGACGTCGGCCTGGGTGTAGCCGACGGTGGCGATCTCCGGGTCGGTGAAGACGTTCGACGAGACGGTCTTCAGGTTCAGCGGGGTCACCGCGTCGCCCAGGAAGTGGTACATCGCGATGCGGCCCTGCATGGCGGCCACGGAGGCGAGGGCGAAGATGCCGGTGACGTCACCGGCCGCGTACACGCCGGGGGCGGAGGTCCTGGACACCCGGTCGGTCCAGATGTGCCCGGAGTCCTTCAGCTTGACCCCGGCCTCCTCCAGGCCCATGCCGCTGCTGTTGGGGATGGCGCCGACGGCCATCAGGCAGTGCGTGCCGGAGATGACGCGCCCGTCGGCGAGGGTGACCTCCACGCGGTCGCCCACGCGCTTGGCGGAGGCGGCGCGGGTACGGCCCATCACGTTCATCCCGCGGCGGCGGAAGACGTCCTCCAGGACGGCGGCGGCGTCCGGGTCCTCGCCCGGCAGCACGCGGTCGCGCGACGACACGAGGGTCACCTTGGACCCGAGCGCCTGGTAGGCACCGGCGAACTCGGCGCCCGTGACGCCGGAGCCGACCACGATGAGCTCCTCGGGCAGCTCGTCGAGGTCGTACACCTGCGTCCAGTTCAGGATGCGCTCGCCGTCCGGCTGGGCGTCCGGCAGCTCGCGCGGGTGGCCGCCGGTGGCGATGAGCACGGCGTCGGCGGTGAGCCGCTCCTCGGACCCGTCGGCGGCGCGCACGACCACGGTCCGCGACCCGTCCATGGCCTGCTGGCCTTCAAGGCGCCCGCGGCCGCGCAGCACGCGCGCGCCCGCCCGCGTCACGGACGCGGTGATGTCGTGCGACTGCGCGAGCGCGAGCCGCTTCACCCGACGGTTCACCTTGCCGAGGTCCACGCCCACGACACGCGCGGCCTGGTCGATGTGCGGGGTGTCGTCCTCGACGATGATCCCGAGCTCTTCGTACGACGAGTCGAAGGTGGTCATCACCTCGGCCGTCGCGATCAGGGTCTTCGACGGCACGCAGTCGGTGAGCACCGACGCCCCGCCCAGACCGTCGCAGTCGACGACGGTCACCTCCGCGCCGAGCTGGGCCGCGACCAGCGCCGCCTCGTATCCGCCGGGTCCGCCACCAATGATCACGATCCGAGTCACGTACTCCATTGTCCCGTACGCCCCGAGCACCGAGCGAGCGGGGCCACATCCACCCCCGCCCCCACCCCACAGCACCCCCAAGAACAACCACCCACCACCCGCCACCCCACCCATCCGAAACCCAAGAACGACCGCCCAGCACCCCCACCCAGCCCATCCGACACCCGAGAACGCACGCCCAGCCCCCCACCCAGCCCGCCCGGCACCCGAGAACGAACGCCCAGCACCCCCATCCAGCCCGCCCGGCACCCGAGAACGCACGCTCAGCACACCCATCCAGCCCATCCGACACCCGAGAACGCACGCCCAGCCCCCCACCCAGCCCGCCCGGCACCCGAGAACGAACGCCCAGCACCCCCATCCAGCCCGCCCGGCACCCGAGAACGCACGCTCAGCACACCCATCCAGCCCGCCCGACACCCGAGAACGAACGCCCAGCACCCCCATCCAGCCCGTCCGGCGCTTGAGGACAAGCGCGCAGCGCGGAAACCCAGCCCGCCCCCCGCCGGAGGACAAGGCGCGAAGCGCCAAAAAGGGCCGGTTAAGGGGGCGCAGCCCCCTTAACGGCAACTGCGTAGGGCGCCCACGCCAGAAAGCCGTACCCTCGACGGCATGTCGCTCTACGCCGCGTACGCCGGCAATCTCGACGCGCGGCTCATGACGCGCCGCGCCCCGCACTCGCCGCTGCGCGCGACCGGCTGGCTGAACGGCTGGCGGCTGACGTTCGGAGGCGAGCACATGGGCTGGGAGGGCGCACTGGCCACGATCGTGGAGGCCCCGCGCTCCCAGGTCTTCGTCGCCCTGTACGACGTGGCGCCGATGGACGAGGACTCCATGGACCGCTGGGAGGGCGTCGGCCTCGACATCTACCGGCGCATGCGGGTGCGGATCCACACCCTGGAGGGCGAGGAACCCGCGTGGGTGTACGTCCTGAACGGCTACGAGGGCGGCCTGCCCTCGGCGCGCTACCTCGGCGAGCTGGCCGACGCCGCCGAGTCCGCGGGCGCCCCCCACGACTACGTGATGGAACTGCGCAAACGCCCGTGCTGACCCGCTCCGGCGGGAGCCCGGTCGATCACCTTGTCGGAAACGACAAGGCAACGATCCCGATCCCGTGAGCCTCGTCATCTACGCGCGTAGGGCGTAACCGGCTACCCTCGTCGGCGTGAACGCTTCAGTTATTCCGGACGACATCCAGGGCGACCCGTACGCCGCCGCCGACGCCGCCGCCACGCGCCTGCGTGAGCTGACGGGCGCCGAGACCCACGACGTCGCCCTCGTGATGGGCTCCGGCTGGGCACCGGCCGTCGACGCGCTCGGCGCCCCCGAGGCCGAGTTCCCGGTCACCGAGCTGCCCGGCTTCCCGCCGCCCGCCGTCGCGGGCCACGGCGGCAAGATCCGCTCCTTCAAGGTCGGCGACAAGCGCGTCCTGGTCTTCCTGGGCCGCACGCACTACTACGAGGGCCGGGGCGTCGCCGCGGTCGCGCACGGCGTGCGCACCGCCGTCGCCGCGGGCTGCAAGACCATCGTGCTCACCAACGGCTGCGGCGGTCTGCGCGAGGGCATGCGCCCGGGCCAGCCGGTCCTGATCAGCGATCACCTCAACCTCACGGCGACGTCCCCGATCGTCGGCGCGAACTTCGTGGACCTCACGGACCTGTACTCGCCGCGCCTGCGCGCGCTGTGCAAGGAGGTCGACCCGACCCTCGAAGAGGGCGTGTACGCGCAGTTCCCCGGCCCGCACTACGAGACGCCCGCCGAGATCCGCATGGCCCGCACCATCGGGGCGGACCTCGTCGGCATGTCGACCGTCCTCGAGGCCATCGCGGCGCGCGAGGCCGGGGCCGAGGTGCTCGGCATCTCCCTGGTCACCAACCTCGCCGCGGGCATGACGGGCGAGCCGCTGAACCACGAGGAGGTCCTCCAGGCGGGCCGCGACTCGGCGACCCGCATGGGCGAGCTGCTCGGCAAGGTCCTCGACCGCCTCTGACCGCGCCGCCCCCAGGCGTACGACCCCCCTCACGGAGAGGCTGACCACACGTGCAGGACCACCAGGAGCACGACGTACTCATCGACCGGGCCCGGACGTGGCTCGACGAGGACCCGGACGCGGACACCCGCGAGGAGCTGGCGAAGCTCATCGCGGGGGCGGCGGACGGCGCGGACGTCCTGGCCGACCTCGCGGCCCGCTTCGCCGGCACGCTCCAGTTCGGCACGGCCGGGCTGCGCGGCGAGCTGGGCGCGGGCCCGATGCGGATGAACCGCTCCGTGGTGATCCGCGCGGCCGCGGGTCTGGCCGCCTATCTGAAGGGCAAGGGCCACACCGGCGGCCTGGTCGTCATCGGCTACGACGCCCGCCACAAGTCGGCGGACTTCGCGCGGGACACGGCGGCCGTGATGACCGGGGCCGGGCTGCGCGCCGCCGTGCTGCCCCGGCCGCTGCCGACGCCGGTCCTCGCCTTCGCCATACGGCATCTGGGCGCCGTCGCGGGCGTGGAGGTCACGGCCAGCCACAACCCGCCGCGTGACAACGGCTACAAGGTCTACCTGGGCGACGGCTCGCAGATCGTGCCGCCCGCCGACGGGGAGATCGCGGCGGAGATCGACGCGGTGGCGAGCCTGCACGACGTGGCGCGCCCGGAGTCCGGCTGGGACGTCCTCGGCGAGGAGGTCCTCCAGGCGTATCTGGCGCGCACGGACGCGGTCCTGTCCCCGGGCTCGGCCCGGACCGCCCGGACCGTCTACACGGCCATGCACGGCGTCGGCAAGGACACGCTCCTCGCCGCCTTCGCGCGGGCCGGCTTCCCCGAGCCGGTGCTCGTGGCCGCGCAGGCCGAGGCCGACCCGGACTTCCCGACGGTGGCGTTCCCGAACCCGGAGGAGCCGGGCGCGATGGACCTGGCGTTCGCCACGGCCCGCGAGGCGCGGCCCGACCTGGTGATCGCCAACGACCCGGACGCGGACCGCTGCGCGGTGGCCGTGCCCACCGACGCCGAGCGCTCCGCCTGGCGCATGCTGCGCGGCGACGAGGTGGGCGCGCTGCTCGCGGCCCATCTGGTGCGGCGCGGGGCCGAGGGCGTGTTCGCCGAGTCGATCGTGTCGTCGTCGCTGCTCGGCCGGATCGCGCGGACGGCGGGCCTCGGCTACGAGGAGACCCTCACGGGCTTCAAGTGGATCGCCCGCGTCGAGGGCCTGCGGTACGGCTACGAGGAGGCGCTCGGCTACTGCGTCGACCCCGAGGGCGTCCGCGACAAGGACGGCATCACGGCGGCGCTCCTGATCACCGAGCTGGCCTCGGAGCTGAAGGAGGAGGGCCGCACGCTGCTCGACCTCCTCGACGACCTGGCGCTCGCCCACGGACTGCACGCCACCGACCAGCTCTCGGTGCGCGTGCAGGACCTGTCGCTGATCGCGGCCGCGATGCGGCGCCTGCGCGAGCAGCCGCCGGCGCGCCTGGCCGGACTCGCGGTGACGCGCGCGGAGGACCTGGCCGAGGGCTCGGCACAGCTGCCGCCCACGGACGGGCTGCGCTACACCCTCGACGGGGCGCGCGTCATCGTGCGCCCGAGCGGCACCGAGCCGAAGCTGAAGTGCTATCTGGAGGTCGTGGTGCCGGTCGCGGACCGCCCCGGCCTGCCCGCGGCCCACGCGCGGGCCGCGGAGCTCCTGGCCGCCCTGAAGCGGGACTTCGCGGAGGCGGCCGGAATCTGAGCCCGGGGCTCCACCCGTACGGGTGGTTCCGCGCGGCAACTGACGCAGCGTGCAGGTGCGCTGCCGGTCAACCCAGGAAGGGTCCGACCGGTAGCGCACCTTCTCGTTCGTCACGCCCGGGAGCCGCAGTGCCGTACGGACCCCTCGCCCGTCTCTCCGGTCGCAGCGCCGACACGCCGTCCCGCGTCCCCGCGTCGCGCCGCTCCCGTCCCGTCGCCCGGCCACCGCGCGGCCCGCGCGCGCGGGCGGTCGCCGCGCTGCGGCACGCGGCCCCGGCGCTCCTGGCGTACGCGGCGGTGCGCGTCTGCGGTCTGCTGGTGTTCGTCCTGTGGGCGCGCCACGAGCACCGCGGCGTCTGGCACCTGCTCGCCGAGTCCTGGGACTGCGACTGGTACTTGAAGATCGCCGAGCACGGCTACGCGGACACGCTCGGCCACACCTTCGACGCGAACAACCTGGCGTTCTTCCCGCTGTACCCGCTGCTGATCCGGGCGGGCGAGCACCTGGTGCCCGCGCCGCGCGGCGCAGTGGGCCTGGCGATCGCGTGCGCGGCCTCGTTCCTCGCGGCCTGGGGGATCTTCAAGGTCGGCGACCGGCTGCACGGGCGGCGGACCGGGGTGCTGCTCGTGCTGCTGTGGGCGTGCCTGCCGGTGGCCCTCGTGCAGTGGATGGGCTACACGGAGTCCCTGTTCACGGCGTTCGCGGCGTGGTGCCTGTACGCGGTCCTCACCGGGCGCTGGGTGGCGGCGGGAGCCCTCGCCTCGCTGGCGGGCCTGACCCGCCCGACGGGCATCGCGCTCGCCGCCGCGGTGACCGTGACGGCCCTGCTCGCACTGCGCCGCCGCTTCTCGGCGGCCGCGCTCGCGGGCGCCGTCCTCGCGCCCCTGGGCTGGCTCGGGTACGTCGGCTGGGTGGGGGTCAGGCTCGGCCGCTGGGACGGCTACTTCGCGGTGCAGAAGTGGTGGCACAACGAGTGGGACGGCGGCGTCGGCACGCTGCGCTGGATGAAGAGCCTGTTCGTCGTGGAGCGGCCGCAGCTGTTCCTGGTGATGGTGACGCTGGTGCTGTGCGGCGCGCTCGTGCTGTTCGCGATGTCGGTGGCGGGGCGCGAACAGCCGCTGCCGCTGCTCGTGTTCACGGGCCTGCTGCTCGCGATCGTGCTGGGCTCGCGGGGGGTGTACTTCCCCCGGGCACGGTTCCTGCTGCCGGGCTTTCCGCTGCTCCTTCCGGTGGCGCTCGCGCTCTCCCGGGCCCGGGCGCGGGTGGTGGTGCCGGTCCTGCTGGGCGCGTCCCTGACGTCGGCGGCCTTCGGCGGGCACATGCTCCTGGTGTGGCTGGGCCCGCCGTGAGGCGCGCGGCCGGGCCCGGGGCCGGGGCCGGGGGGCCTGGGGATCGGGGGTCCGGGGGCGCTCGGCCGGTCCGGGGGCGTGCCCCGGCGCATGGGTGCCCACTGCATCCCGGCCGCGGCCGTGCTGAATCCGGTCCGGTTCCCCGGGAGTTGGCGCCCGCCCGGCTCCCCGGCGGCCGCGGCCGGACAACGATGCCGCACTATGGAAGCGCTGTCCGGCGGCTCCCCGGCCCCCCAGCGGGAGCCGACGGATCGGGCGCTCCGCTCCCCCCCTTGCGGAGCGCCGCCCGGCCGGACACGGCAGCGGCCGTGTCCGGCTCCCCACGTCCCGCGGGCTCAGCCGGTCGCGAGCAGGACGGCCAGGACGACCGCTCCCGCGAGGCTCGGGGCGAGGATCTCGTACGCCCAGCGCACCAGCGGCTCGCCCTGCGCGGCCTCGGCGCCCTCGCGGCGCTCGGCGATCTCGCGCAGGTCGTCCATGGCCTGGTCGCCGGGTGTGCGCGTGTTCTCGTGCCCGGTGCCGGGGCGCGTCAGGCTCGCGGCCGGGTCGTCCGAGGCGACCTGCCGCGCGTGCCGCTGCGCGGCCCTCTTGCGGCCGCGCAGGGACACCGGGATGGCCCACAGCTGGTACTTGGTGCCGTCCTGCGTGAAGACCTCGTTGGAGTACCCGGAGCGGAGCCCCGAGATCGCGCCCCACGGCAGGACGATGGTGCGGAAGGGGTTGCGGACGCGCAGCCGGTCCTCGCTCGCGTACACGGCGGGCCGCACGGTGTAGGCGACGACGAGCGGCACCGCGAGGAGCAGCCCGGCGAGGGCCACCCAGGGGGTGCGCCCCTCGCCCCTGATCAACGCGTCGATGCCCAGCCAGGCGCCGATGGCGAGCAGCATGACGCCGCCGGCGATGGCCGCGTGGGACCGGTAGACGCGGTCCTTGTACGCGGGGGTGGGCTCCGCCGGGGTGGGCTGCGGGTCGCTCGTCATACGGCTGATTCTGCCTGACGCGTTCACGGCCGCCGCGCGCGGCGGGGGTATGGCGATTGGTCCAGACCTAGTACCGTCGAGGGTTGTCATGTACGCCTAACTGTCGCCCCGGCGGCGCGGCGGCCCGGCGCCGCACGGCCCCTCCCACACGAACCCCCCGTACGCACCCGAGGAGTCACCCGCAACGACCCACCCCCGAGGAGAACCATGACCCCCACCGGAAGAGGAACACCCAGCACGCCCGGACTCTTACGAAGAGCGGCCGCAGCCCTGCGCGGCAGGACCGCCGCGCTGCTCGCCGCCCTGCTGCTCCCCGCGGCCCTGCTCACCGCCCTCTCCGCGGCCCCCGCCATCGCCGCGGGCGGCCTCACCGCGGCCTTCAGCACCGAGGGCAGCGGCGCGTCCTGGCAGGGCAAGTACATCGTCCGCAACGGCGGCACCACCGCGTCCGCGAGCTGGACCCTGGAGTTCGACCTGCCGCCGGGCGTCACCGTCAGCGGCCACACCCACGGTGAGGCGACCGTCTCGGGCAGCCACGTCACCGTGAAGAACGCGTACTACAACGGCCGTGTCCCCGCGGGCGGCTCCACCGAGCCGTACAGCTACCAGTTCACCGCGCGCGGCCCGATCGGCACGCCCACGGGCTGCACGATCAACGGCGACAAGTGCGACGGCACGCCGGACAAGCCCCCGACCGCGCCCGGCACCCCGACCGTCACCACCACCACGTCGCGCACCATCTCCCTGACCTGGCCCCCGGCCGGCGCGGGCGACTACCCGGTCACGACGTACGAGGTGCTCAGCGGCACCACCGTGGTCGCGAGCTCGGCGACGAACAGCGCGACCGTCACCGATCTGACGCCCGCCACCCGCTACTCCTTCACCGTCCGCGCCAAGGACCGGCGCGGCAACACCAGCCCGGAGAGCCCGCCGGTCAGCGCCACGACCGTCGACCCGTCGACCGACCCGACCCCGCCGACCGCGCCCGGCAATCTGCGCGCCACCGGCAAGACCCAGGTCTCGGCGTCCCTCGCCTGGGAGAAGTCCACGGACAACGTGGCCGTGGCCGCGTACGACGTCTACCGCGGCAAGGAGCTCGCGAAGACCGTCCCCGCCTCGGCGACCACCGCGACCGTCGAGGGCCTGACCCCCGCCACCGCCTACAGCTTCACCGTCAAGGCGCGTGACACCGCCGACAACGAGTCGGCCGCCTCGAACGCCGTGAACGTCACGACGGACGACGCGGCAGGGCCCGGCAACCACCTCACGGTCGGCTACTACGCCCAATGGGGCATCTACGGCCGCCAGCACTTCGTGAAGAACCTGGACACCTCCGGCCAGGCGGCCAAGCTCGACGTCATCAACTACGCCTTCGAGAACGTCGACCCGGTCAACCACACCTGCCTGGCCGGCGTGGTCAAGGGCGTCTCCGGCAAGCCGCAGGACCCGGACGAGGGCACCGGCGCGGGCGACGCCGAGGCCGACTACGGCCGCGCCTTCTCCGCCGCGCAGTCGGTGGACGGGGTCGCGGACGACGGCTGGGGCAAGCTGCGCGGGAACTTCAACCAGCTGAAGAAGCTCAAGGCCAAGTACCCGCACCTGAAGGTCGTCGTCTCGCTCGGCGGCTGGACGTTCTCGAAGTTCTTCGCCGACGCGGCGGCCACGCCCGCCTCCCGGGAGAAGTTCGTGAAGTCCTGCGTCGACACCTGGATCAAGGGCAACCTGCCCGTCTACAACGGCGCGGGCGGCCCCGGCACCGGCGCGGGCATCTTCGACGGCATCGACATCGACTGGGAGTGGCCGGGCTCCGAGGGCCACCCCGGCAACCACTACGGCCCGGCGGACAAGGCCAATCTGACGGCGCTGCTCGCCGAGTTCCGCAAGCAGCTGGACGCCACCGGCGGCAGCCACAAGCTCCTGACCGCGTTCACCCCGGCCGACCCGGCGAAGATCGAGGCGGGCTGGGACATCAAGAAGATCTTCGAGTACCTGGACTTCGCCAACGTCCAGGGCTACGACTTCCACGGTTCGGGCAGCGACGACTCCTGGGAGCCCAAGCGCACCGGCCACCAGGCCAATCTGTACCGCGACGCCCAGGACCCCTACTCCTTCGACTTCAGCATGGAGAGGGCGATCAAGACCTATCTGGACGCCGGGGTGAACCCGCGCAAGCTCACCATCGGCTTCCCGTTCTACGGCCGGGGCTGGAAGGAGGTCGCCGACGGGGGCGTCAAGGGCGAGTGGCAGTCGGCCAACGGCGCGGCCCCCGGACAGTTCCCGGAGGAGGCGGGCACCAGGGGCTACCAGAACCTGATCACCAGCGTCCCGAACATGACCGTGTACCACGACGAACAGTCCGTCTCCACCTATGGCTACACCGGCAACAACGGCCAGTGGTGGAGCTTCGACGACACCTGGTCGATCGGCAAGAAGACCGCCTGGGTCAAGTCGAAGGGCCTGCTCGGCGGCATGGTCTGGGAGATGTCGGGCGACACCCCGAACGGCACCCTCATGACGGCACTGGACAACGGCCTGAAGTGACCGCCCTCACATCGCATTGAAGTTCGTACCGCGAGCTGCTGACGTTCGCGGTACGAACTGGATGCGTGTGTGCCGGAGCGCTTCGCCGAGCCCTTCGGCACGGGGCCCGCCCGGCACGGCGGCCCGCCCGGCACCGGGGTCCGGACGCCGGGCGCGGGCGCCCCGCCCCTGTACAGGCCGCTACGCGCGTAGATATGCTCCCCTCGTGACTATGCCGACGACGACATCACCCCCAGGGGCAGCCGGGGCGGCCGCGCCCGCCGGCACCCCCTTCGCCGACGTCACGACGTCGGCCGCCACGCTGCACCGCTTCCTGCACGGCCTGCCCGGCGTGGACGCGGTCGGCCTCGAAGCCCGCGCCGCCGCCCTCGGGACGCGGTCGATCAAGACGACGGCCAAGGCGTACGCCATCGACCTGGCCATCTCCATGATCGACCTGACGACCCTGGAGGGCGCCGACACCGTCGGCAAGGTCCGCGCGCTCGGCGCCAAGGCCGTCCACCCCGACCCGACGGACCGCGGCACCCCGCGCACCGCCGCCGTCTGCGTCTACCCGGACATGGTGGCCACCGCGAAGGAGGCCGTCGCGGGCTCGGACGTGAAGGTCGCCTCGGTCGCGACCGCGTTCCCCGCGGGCCGCGCCGCCCTCGCCGTGAAGCTGGCGGACGTCCGTGACGCCGTCGCCGCGGGCGCCGACGAGATCGACATGGTCATCGACCGCGGCGCGTTCCTGTCCGGCGACTACCTGAAGGTGTACGAGGAGATCGTCGCCGTCAAGGAGGCGTGCGAGCACGCCCGCCTCAAGGTCATCTTCGAGACCGGCGAGCTGTCGACGTACGACAACATCCGCCGCGCGAGCTGGCTCGGCATGATCGCGGGCGCGGACTTCATCAAGACGTCGACCGGCAAGGTCGGGGTCAACGCGACGCCCGCCAACACCCTGCTGATGCTTCAGGCCGTCCGCGACTTCCGCGCGCAGACCGGCGTCCAGGTCGGCGTGAAGCCCGCGGGCGGCATCCGCACGACGAAGGACGCCATCAAGTTCCTGGTCCTGGTGAACGAGACCGTCGGCGCGGACTGGCTGGACAACCACTGGTTCCGCTTCGGCGCCTCCAGCCTGCTCAACGACCTGCTGATGCAGCGTCAGAAGCTGGCCACCGGCCGCTACTCCGGCCCTGACTACGTGACGGTGGACTGATCGCCATGGCATCGATTTTCGAGTACGCACCGGCTCCCGAGTCCCGCTCGGTCGTCGACATCGCCCCCTCCTACGGCCTGTTCATCGACGGCGAGTTCACCGATGCGGCCGACGGCAAGGTCTTCAAGACGGTCTCGCCGTCCTCCGAAGAGGTCCTGTCCGAGGTCGCGCGCGCGAGCGCGGAGGACGTCGACCGCGCGGTCAGGGCCGCCCGCAAGGCCTTCGAGAAGTGGTCCGCGCTGCCCGGCGCCGAGCGCGCGAAGTACCTCTTCCGCATCGCCCGCATCATCCAGGAGCGCAGCCGCGAGCTCGCCGTCCTGGAGACCCTCGACAACGGCAAGCCGATCAAGGAGACCCGCGACGCGGACCTCCCGCTGGTCGCCGCGCACTTCTTCTACTACGCGGGCTGGGCCGACAAGCTCGACCACGCGGGCTACGGCGCGAACCCGCGCCCGCTCGGCGTCGCGGGCCAGGTCATCCCCTGGAACTTCCCGCTCCTGATGCTGGCCTGGAAGATCGCCCCGGCGCTCGCGGCCGGCAACACGGTCGTCCTGAAGCCCGCCGAGACGACCCCCCTGTCCGCCCTGTTCTTCGCGGACATCTGCCGCCAGGCGGGCCTGCCCAAGGGCGTCGTCAACATCCTTCCCGGGTACGGCGACGCGGGCGCGGCCCTCGTCGCGCACCCCGACGTGAACAAGGTCGCCTTCACCGGCTCCACGGCCGTCGGCAAGGAGATCGCCCGCACGGTCGCGGGCACCGACAAGAAGCTCACCCTGGAGCTGGGCGGCAAGGGCGCCAACATCGTCTTCGACGACGCCCCCGTCGACCAGGCCGTCGAGGGCATCGTCACGGGCATCTTCTTCAACCAGGGCCAGGTCTGCTGCGCGGGCTCGCGCCTCCTGGTCCAGGAGTCGATCCAGGAGGAGCTCCTGGACTCCCTCAAGCGCAGGCTCTCGACGCTGCGCCTGGGCGACCCGCTCGACAAGAACACCGACATCGGCGCGATCAACTCCGCCGAGCAGTTGGCCCGCATCAGCGCGCTCGCCGACCAGGGCGAGGCGGAGGGCGCCGAGCGCTGGTCCCCGGCCTGCGAACTCCCGTCCGCGGGCTACTGGTTCGCCCCGACGCTGTTCACCGGCGTCACCCAGGCGCACACCATCGCTCGCGACGAGATCTTCGGCCCGGTCCTCTCGGTCCTCACCTTCCGCACGCCGGACGAGGCCGTCGCCAAGGCGAACAACACGCAGTACGGCCTGTCCGCGGGCATCTGGACGGAGAAGGGCTCGCGCATCCTCGCCGTCGCGAACAAGCTCCGCGCCGGGGTCGTCTGGGCCAACACGTTCAACAAGTTCGACCCGACCTCGCCCTTCGGCGGCTACAAGGAGTCGGGCTTCGGCCGCGAGGGCGGCCGCCACGGCCTGGAGGCGTACCTCGCCCCGTCGAACCCGAAGGGTGAGCGATAGATGAGCACGGTTGACCGACTTGCGGTGTTCAAGACCTACAAGCTGTACGTGGGCGGCAAGTTCCCGCGTTCCGAGAGCGGCCGGGTGTACGAGGTGACCGACGCGAAGGGCAAGTGGCTGGCCAACGCCCCGCAGTCGTCCCGCAAGGACGCGCGGGACGCGGTCGTGGCGGCGCGCAAGGCGTTCGGCGGCTGGTCGAACGCGACGGCGTACCTGCGCGGCCAGATCCTCTACCGCGTGGCCGAGATGCTGGAGGGCCGCCGCGAGCAGTTCGTGCGCGAGGTCGCCGAGGCCGAGGGCCTGTCGAAGTCCAAGGCCGCCGCGGTGGTCGACGCGGCGATCGACCGCTGGGTCTGGTACGCGGGCTGGACCGACAAGATCGCCCAGATCGCGGGCGGGGCGAACCCGGTCGCGGGCCCGTTCTTCAACCTCTCGACCCCCGAGCCGACGGGTGTCGTCGCGGCGGTCGCGCCCCAGGAGTCGTCCTTCCTCGGCCTGGTGTCCGTGCTCGCCCCGGTGATCGCCACGGGCAACACGGCGGTCGTCATCGCCTCCGAGAAGGCCCCGCTGCCCGCCCTGTCCCTGGGCGAGGTGCTCGCCACGTCCGACGTCCCCGGCGGCGTGGTCAACATCCTCTCCGGCCGGACGGCGGAGCTCGCGGCCCCGCTGGCCGCCCACCAGGACGTGAACGCCATCGACCTCACGGGCACCGCCGCGGACCTCGCGAAGGACCTGGAGGTCGCGGCGGCGGACAATCTGAAGCGCGTGCTGCGTCCACAGGCTGTGGACACGGACTTCACCGCGTCCCCGGGCACGGAGCGCCTCACCGCGTTCCTGGAGACGAAGACGGTCTGGCACCCCACGGGCTCGCTGGGCGCGTCCGGCTCCTCGTACTGAGACGGGCCCTCCCCGCCCGCCCCGTGAGGCGGGCGGGGAGACACGCCCCCTTATCCAGGCAGCACCCCGGCGCGCCCCCCAGCCGGGCGGGCCCCCACGCGGCCCTCAGCCGGGCAGCGCCCCGACCACCGTCCCCACCACCGGCAGGTCGCCGAGCGCCCCGCCCTGCGTCAGCGGCCCCGTCGCCATGCCCGTGCTCACCGGCTGGAAGTCGGCGACCTGCGTCCCCACCGCGTTGTCCAGCGGATCCACGCCCGTCCCGGCCAACGGGTCGAGCTTCAGCCGCTTCGCGGGCCCGAGCGCGGGCCCCACGGCCGCGGCGGCCGCCTGCACGTCCAGGTTCCCCAGGCCCCCGGCCTGCGAGGCGACGGGCGGCGGCGCGGCCTCCGCGGCGCTCGCCCCCGCCGCGCCGACACCGAGGACGGCCCCCGCCGCGGACACCGTGAGGCCCGCCCGCAGAAGCGCCCGCGCGGGAGCGGAGGGCGACGTCGACGCGGCGTTCCGCGCCGCGGACCGAGCTGGGTTTCGCGCCATCTGGACCATGTGGACCGCCTAACGAGCTCTCCATGAGTAACCGTTCGCGCACGCAGCGTAGCTGTGCGAGCACATTCCCACCAAAGCCCGCCCCGCCGGAGCGCCGCCCGGCCGCCGCACACGCGGGCCGATAGCTTTGCGGGTCCCGGCCCTGCCCGCGTGTCGGACCGGGCGAGGGTCGGCTGCCGGACTCGATCCCTCCGGAGTGATGCGATGGAACTCGACCGTCTGCTGCCCGCCTACGACCTGCGCTCCCGGTTCGCCCGGCGGATCGCGGCGGATCCGGCGACCGTGTGGCGGGCACTGACCGAGGTCACCGTCGGGGAACTGCCGGTGTACCGGACGCTGATGCGACTGCGCCTGGGTGGCCGCGGCCGGGTCGAGGGGCCGTTCGTCGACAGCTTCCCCACGCCCACCCTGGTCACCGTGGAGGGCGAGGAACTGGTCAAGGGCATGGTCGCCCGGTTCTGGAAGCCCCGCCCCCAGCCCGCCCCGGTCGCCCCGGGGGACGCGGGCGCCTTCGTCGCGTTCGACGAACCGGGCTGGGCCAAAGCGGCCCTGAGCCTGCGGGTCGCCCCCGACACCGGCACCGGCGGCTCCCTCCTGTCGTTCGAGACCCGGGTGCACTCCACCGACGCCCGCGCCCGGCGCGCCTTCCGTGCCTACTGGCTGCTCATCCAGCTGGGCGGGGCGGCGTACATCAGGATCGAGGTACTGCGCGCCGTGGCCCGACGCGCCGAGCGCACCACCGCCTCAGGCCGCCCGTAGACGGCGGGAAGGTCCGCGCACGGGCGGCCGGAGCCGATGCGTGCCGCGGTCGCCCCAGTGGGGATAATGCCCCACGAAGCGAGCAGGCTCGAACAGGGCCCAGCAGGGTCGATAACGACGCAAATGTCCGACCGGTCGGCACAACCGCAGGTGAAAAGGTTCATAGAATTGGGTTCCCATCCTCCGATACCCACGCGCGTCGTCCTGCTCACCGGGCCTTCGGGTTCCGGCAAGTCGTCGTTCGCCACCCGCAGCGGGCTGCCCGTGCTGTGCCTCGACGACTTCTACAAGGAGGGCACCGACCCTTCGCTGCCGCTGGTCGAGGGCAGCTCGGACATCGACTGGGACTCGCCCCGGTCCTGGGACGCGGACGTCGCGGTCGCCGCGATCGAGGAGCTGTGCCGCACGGGCCGCACCCGCGTACCGGTGTACGACATCGCGACGAGCGCGCGCGTCGGCGAGGAGGCGCTCGACATCGAGCGCACGCCGCTGTTCATCGCCGAGGGCATCTTCGCCGCGGACATCGTGGACCGCTGCCGGGAGCTCGGCGTCCTCGCGGACGCGATCTGCCTGCGCGGCCGGCCGTCGACGACGTTCCGGCGCCGGCTCCTGCGCGATCTGCGCGAGGGGCGGAAGTCCGTGCCGTTCCTGCTGCGCCGCGGCTGGCGCCTGATGCGCGCCGAACGCGCCATCGTGGCCCGCCAGACCGCCCTCGGCGCCCACGCGTGCGGCAAGGAGGAGGCCCTGGGCCGCGTCGCCGCGGCCGCCGCTGGGCGGCATATCAAGGCGAAGAAGACCGCGACCATCAATTGAGCAGCCCCCGCGGCGAGCAATTTGGTCCGCGAGAGCGGCGCCGGTTCAGGCGCAGAAAAGCGCGGGACCGGAAAGACCCCCCGGCCTTCCGGTCCCGCAGTGTTGCCCCCCGGAGATCCCCCGATCCCCGTGGTCCCCCGTGGTTCCCCTCCCTTTCCGCCGCTTCCCCCCTAGGAGCGACGGCCCCCGTGCTTTCCCCCGTGGTCCCCCCTCATCCTCAAGCGACCAACTCGCCGAAGGACTCCTCCTGGTCACGGCCGAAGCTGAGGACCTCGTCCTCGCGCATGCGGCGCAGGGAGCGCCAGATGCTGGACTTCACCGTGCCGACGCTGATGTCGAGGATGTCCGCGATCTCCGGGTCCGTACGGCCCTCGTAGTAGCGCAGGACCAGCATGGTGCGCTGGAGCTCGGGCAGCCGGGCGAGCGCCTGCCACAGGACGGCGCGCAGCTCGGTGCCGCGCATCGCGTCCGTGTCGCCGACGGTCTCCGGCAGCTCCTCGGTCGGGTACTCGTTGAGCTTGCGGCGGCGCCAGGCGCTGATGTGCAGGTTCGTCATGGTGCGCCGCAGATAGCCGCCGACGGCGGCCTTGTCGCTGATCCTGTCCCAGGCGCGGTACGTCGAGAACAAGGCGCTCTGCAGCAGGTCCTCGGCCTCGAAGCGGTCGCCGGTCAGGTGGTAGGCGGTGGCGTACAGGGAGGCGCGGCGCTCCTGGACGTAAGCGGTGAACTCCGCTTCCGAGCGGGACGCCTGCTCCCCCGATGCCTCCCTGTACGCGGCTCCCCCGTGAGCTCCCCCGTCACCGCCGCCCTTGAGCGCGTCAACCACCGTCATATAGGCCTGGCGGCCCTGCTTCGCAGCTGCGGTGTGCTGACGCCCGGCGCCGCGAGCGCACCCCCGCCCGCTCACGGCACCGGACTTCTCGTGCTTCTCAGAACTCCGCCCCAGGTCGTGCAGACGCGTGACAACTGCGCTCGAGCTGGTGCTGTGCAGCGTGTTCATCTCGCGCCCCCCGTCGTGGAGTCTGGGATTTCCGTGTGCCCAAAACTCTGCACGAGCGACTTCATGGCGGTGTCCGCCGACTGTCACAGGCCTGTCACAGGGGTCCACCGGGCCCTGTTCAAGATCAGCGGCGGCGTTCGCTCGTGTGGGTGCGGTGTGAGACGCCTGCCAACAGTCGAACTGCGCCCGCGCCATGGGACAGAATGACGTTCGTGCCTTCCCTGTTGCTGATCGAGGACGACGACGCCATCCGGACGGCCCTGGAGCTCTCACTGACGCGCCAGGGCCACCGGGTGGCCACTGCTGCCACCGGCGAGGACGGCCTGAAGCTCCTGAGCGAGCAGCGGCCGGACCTGATCGTGCTGGACGTGATGCTGCCCGGCATCGACGGATTCGAGGTGTGCCGCCGCATCCGGCGCACCGACCAGTTGCCGATCATCCTGCTGACCGCGCGCAGCGACGACATCGACGTGGTCGTGGGGCTCGAGTCGGGCGCCGACGACTACGTGGTCAAGCCCGTGCAGGGGCGGGTGCTCGACGCCCGGATCCGGGCGGTGCTCCGCCGCGGCGAGCGCGAGGCGAACGACGCGGCGACGTTCGGCTCCCTGGTGATCGACCGCGCGGCGATGACGGTGACGAAGAACGGCGAGGACCTCCAGCTCACGCCGACCGAGCTGCGCCTGCTCCTGGAGCTGAGCCGCCGCCCCGGCCAGGCCCTGTCCCGCCAGCAGCTCCTGCGCCTGGTGTGGGAGCACGACTACCTGGGCGACTCCCGGCTCGTGGACGCGTGTGTGCAGCGGCTGCGCGCCAAGGTCGAGGACGTGCCGTCCTCGCCGACGCTGATCCGTACGGTGCGTGGCGTGGGCTACCGGCTGGACACGCCTCAGTGACCCCACCGCACGACAAGCTCCGCGGGCTGCCCGCGGCCCGCAAGGCGATCTGGTCCGGTCTGCGCTTCACGAGTCTGCGCCTGCGGCTCGTCGTCGTCTTCGCCCTGGTGGCGCTGACGGCGGCGGTGTCCGCGTCCGGCATCGCGTACTGGCTGAACCGCGAGGCCGTCCTGACACGGGCGCAGGACGCCGCGCTGAAGGACTTCCGGCAGCAGATGCAGACCCGCGCGGGCGCGCTGCCGCCGAACCCGACGCAGGACGCGCTGCAGGCCGCCGCCGGGCAGATGGCCAAGAGCAGCCAGCGCTACAGCGTGCTCCTGGTCGGTGAGAACGCGCAGGGCGAGATGGTCTACGGCTACTCCGACCTGGACGCGTTCACGCTCGCCAAGGTGCCGAAGGCGCTGCGCGACGCCGTCAACAAGCAGCAGCTCGGCGAGGGCAACAAGAGCCCGTACCACCTGTACTGGCAGCGCACCGTCGAGCACGGCACTCCGTACCTCGTCGGCGGCACGAAGATCGTCGGCGGCGGGCCGACGGGCTACATGCTCAAATCGCTCGAACCGGAGGCCAAGGACCTCAGCTCGCTCGGCTGGTCCCTCGCGATCGCCACGGCGCTCGCGCTCGTCGGCTCCGCGCTGCTCGCCCAGGCGGCCGCGACGACCGTCCTGAAGCCGGTGCACCGCCTCGGCGTCGCCGCGCGCCGCCTCGGCGAGGGCAAGCTGGACACCCGGCTCAGGGTCTCGGGCACGGACGAACTCGCGGATCTGTCGCGTACGTTCAACCGGACGGCCGAGAACCTGGAGAAGAAGGTCGCGGACATGAGCGCCCGCGACGAGGCGAGCCGGCGCTTCGTGGCCGACATGTCGCACGAGCTGCGCACCCCGCTGACCGCGATCACGGCGGTGACGGAGGTCCTGGAGGAGGAGCTGGACGCCGAGACGGGCAGCGTCGATCCGATGATCGAGCCCGCGGTCCGGCTCGTGGTCAGCGAGACCCGGCGGCTGAACGACCTGGTGGAGAATCTGATGGAGGTGACCCGCTTCGACGCGGGCACCGCCCGTCTCGTCCTGGACAACGTCGACATCGCCGACCAGATCACGGCCTGCATCGACGCCCGCGCCTGGCTGGACGCCGTCGAGCTGGACGCCGAGCGCGGCATCATGGCCCTCCTCGACCCGCGCCGCCTGGACGTGATCCTCGCGAACCTCATCGGCAACGCGCTCAAGCACGGCGGCTCCCCGGTGAAGGTGTCGGTGCGCCTGGACGGCGAGAGCCTGGTCATCTCCGTGCGGGACGGCGGCCCCGGCATCCCCGAGGACGTCCTGCCGCACGTCTTCGACCGCTTCTACAAGGCCAGCGCGTCCCGGCCGCGCTCGGAGGGCAGCGGCCTCGGCCTGTCCATCGCCCTGGAGAACGCGCACATCCACGGGGGCGAGATCACGGCCGCGAACTCGGCGGCCGGGGGCGCCGTGTTCACGCTGCGGCTGCCCCGCGACGCCTCGCCGCTGACGGCGGAGCCGGAGCCGGAGCGGGCGGCGCACGGCGGGGCCGGGCAGGCGGCGGACCGTTCCGAGGAAGGCGAGGAAGAGACATGACCAGGCGACGGCTGCGCGCCGTGCTCGCCACCGCGGCGCTCGCCACCGTGCTCACCGGCTGCGGCATCCGCTCCACCGAGGTGCCCACCGACTTCGGCGCCGCGCCCTCTCGGGTGCCGTGCGGGGCGGCGGCCTCCGGGATCTCGGCGCGCGACGAGGCGGCCGGCGTGCCCGTGCAGATCTTCCTGCTGTGCGCGGGCCGGCTCGTCGCCGTGGACCGTACGGTGCGCATCTCCACGGACCGGACGGGCACGGACCGCGCGCGCATCGCGCAGGCCCTCCTGAACGAGCTGTCCACACCGCCGTCGGAGGACGAGCGGCAGGCCGGGTACGCGACGGAGCTGCGCCGCGGCATCACGGTCGCGGGACCGCGCCCCGCCGACCCGAACGAGGCCCTGCGGCTCAGCAGGCAGCCCCAGGAACTGCCCACGGCCGCACTCGCCCAGCTGGTGTGCACCTACGTGGACAGTGCCGCCTCCGACGGCGGCTCGGTCATCCTGGGCGGCCCGGCGGGCACCCAGCTGCGGCGCTACGAATGCACCCCGGAGTCCCGGGACCGGCCCGGCACGGTGCCGCCGCCGTCGCGGCCCCTGGAGTCCTGAGGGGCCGGTCGGGACGGGCCCGATGTCCCGTTCGCCCGGCCTTTATTACTCGCGCGGAACCGATCCCGCCGCCCGACGCGTCTTGGGGAGCGTGCGTCAAGGCTCGGGCGGGCGCGGTGCCGCCATTCGCTTGCGCGCGGCGGGAGGGGTCCTCCTCGTCGCGCACCTCCTGGTCGTCGCGTGGATCACGCTGCGGCCGCTGGACGTGCCCTGGGTGAGCGCGGCGAACCTGGAGCCGCTGGCCGGCATCAAGGCGGACCTGGAGCGCGGCCCCGAGCAGGCCGTCCGGCAGATCGGCGGCGCGCTGCTGCTGCTCGCCCCGCTGGGGGTGCTGCTGCCGCTGGTGGGCGGCCGCCTTGACGTGTCGCCGCTGGCCTCCCTCGCCCGCACGGTCGCGGCGGGCGCCCTGCTCTCGCTCGGCATCGAACTGCTGCAGACCGGGGTGCCCGGGCAGGTCGTGGACGTGGACTCGCTCCTGCTGAACACCGTGGGCGTAGGGCTCGCCCATCTCGCCGTGGTGCCCGCGGCGCGGGCCCGGCTGCGCCGCCGCGGCGCACGCCCCCGGGCGCGCCGGGCGCGGGAGGAGGCCCCTCAGGGGGCGACCCCGAAGATTCCCAGGGTCGGGATCGCTCCGTAGCTTGATGCCGCGTCCCCCGCGCGCTCCTACTGTGGAGCCATCGGGGCCTCGGAGAGCCGGGGCCCGACCGACGACCCGACCACGGTCCATGAAGGAGCCACCATGACCGCCCTTGCCCGCCCCACCGACGGCCGCATGATCGGCGGAGTGTGCGCTGCCCTCGCCCGCCGCTTCGGCATGTCGGCGACCACGATGCGCGTGATCTTCGTGCTGTCCTGTCTGCTGCCCGGCCCCCAGTTCCTGCTCTACATCGCGCTGTGGATCCTGCTGCCGAAGGAGGGCGGCAAGGCCAAGACCGCCTGGTGATCCCCGTACGCGCACGACGACGGGGCGCACCCCCAGGGTGCGCCCCGTCAGTCGTGTGCGGCGGCCGTCAGAGCGGCAGGCCCAGGCCCTGCGTCGGCAGCCCCTGCGTCTTCATCTCGCCGGTGGGCAGCCCGCCGAGGAGCTGGCTCACGGGGTCGCCGGGCTTCGGCGCGGCGGCCCTGCTGCCGTCCTCGCCCTGGTCGTCGGCCGGCTCGGTGGCGGCGCTCGCGGCGCTCTCCAGGGTCTGCGTGGACAGGGCGGGGAGGAAGTGCTCGACGGCGGGCTTGGTGGCGTCGAGGCCGCTCGCGAGCGCGCTCTGCCCGGCGGCGAGGGACTCGGGCGCACCGGCGGGCAGCGTGCTCGCGGCCTGGTCGAGCGGCAGCGTCGAGGTGACGGTCTCCAGGGCGGTGGAGGGGTCGGGGACGGTGGCCGGGGCCGCGTTCGCGGCGCCCGCGCCGACGGCGGCGAAGGCGGCACCGAGCGCGGCGACACCGAGGGTCTTGACGGCAGACTGCTTCATCTTCAATGCGTCCTTGCTACGGGGGCGTTGAGCGGTGCTCGACGTTAAACACCCTCAAGCTGGGGCCGCAAACAGCCGAAAGCGGCCGGGAGTGGGTACTCCCGGCCGCTTCATTGACGTACAAAATCCGCTTAGCTGTCGACGGATCCGCTGGTGGAGGCGGTCTGGCGGAACAGCCATTCGGACTTGAGCTCGGCATAGCCGGGCTTGATGACGTCATTGATCATCGCGAGGCGTTCGTCGAAAGGAATGAACGCCGACTTCATGGCATTGACGGTGAACCACTGCATGTCGTCGAGCGTGTAGCCGAAGGTGCCGACCAGGTGCTCGAACTCGCGGCTCATGCTGGTGCCGGACATCAGGCGGTTGTCGGTGTTGACGGTCGCCCGGAAGTGCAGCTCGCGCAGCAGGCCGATCGGGTGCTCGGCGTACGAACTGGCGGCGCCGGTCTGGAGGTTCGAGCTCGGGCACAGCTCCAGCGGGATGCGCTTGTCGCGCACGTAGGAGGCGAGGCGGCCGAGCTGCACGGTGCCGTCGTCGGCGACCTTGATGTCGTCGATGATGCGCACGCCGTGGCCGAGGCGGTCGGCGCCGCACCACTGGAGGGCCTGCCAGATGGAGGGCAGGCCGAAGGCCTCGCCCGCGTGGATGGTGAAGTGGTTGTTCTCGCGCTTGAGGTACTCGAAGGCGTCGAGGTGGCGGGTGGGAGGGAAGCCCGCCTCCGCGCCCGCGATGTCGAAGCCGACGACGCCGGAGTCCCGGTAGCGGTTGGCGAGTTCGGCGATCTCCAGGGCGCGGGCGGCGTGCCGCATGGCGGTGAGCAGGGCGCCCACCCGGATGCGGTGGCCGTTCTCCCGGGCGCGGCGCTCGCCCTCGCGGAAGCCCTCGTTGACGGCCTCGACGACCTCTTCGAGGGTGAGTCCGGCCTCCAGGTGCTGCTCGGGGGCGTAGCGGATCTCGGCGTAGACGACGCCGTCCTCGGCCAGGTCCTCGGCGCACTCGGCGGCGACGCGCTTGAGGGCGTCCTTGGTCTGCATCACGGCGCAGGTGTGCGCGAACGTCTCCAGGTACCGCTCCAGGGAGCCGGAGTCGGCGGCCTCGCGGAACCAGACGCCGAGCTTGTCGGGGTCGGTCTCGGGGAGGCCCTCGTAGCCGCAGTCGCGGGCGAGGTCGACGATGGTGCCGGGGCGCAGGCCGCCGTCGAGGTGGTCGTGGAGCAGGACCTTGGGCGCGCGGCGGATCTGTTCGGAGCCCGGGACTCCCGGGGCGGTGCCACGGCCCGTGTGACCGCTTCCTTCGGTGATCTTCCTGATCTGGCTCGTCATTTCCGCACTCTAACTCCTACGCGCGTAGAACTCACCGGTCGATACGTAACAGTGACCAGGCGGACGGGTGGCATCCACACGGACTTCTGACACTGTTCTGGCATGGCTCAGCAAGCGACATCGCGACCGGTGCGTACGGCCGGGCTCGGGCGGGTGATCGCCGCGCGGCCCTCGACGGTCAGCGGGGTGGTGCTGCTCCTGCCGGGCGGCCACGCGACGTCGGCGCGCAAGCCGTCGTTCCTCGCCGCGCCGGCGGTGCGGCGTCTCGGGCGGCGGCTCGCCCACGCCGGGCGCGCCGACGGGCTCGCGGTCCACGTCGTGCGCTACCGCGTGAGCGGCTGGAACGGCGCGGAGGCGCAGCTCGCCCGGGACGCCGAGTGGGCGGCCGACGAGGTGGTGCGCCGCTACGGCGACGTGCCGGTGTGTCTCGCCGGGGTCGACATGGGCGGCCGTGCGGCGCTGCGCGCGGCCGGTCACAGCGCCGTGCAGTCGGTGCTCGCGCTCGCGCCGTGGCTGCCCGAGGACGACGTGGCCGCGCCGCCCGAACCGGTGAAGCAGCTGGCGGGGCGGCAGGTACTGATCGTGCACGGCACGAACGACGAGCGGACCGATCCCGAGCTGTCGTTCCGGCTCGCGGAGCGGGCGAAGAAGGCGAACCGGGACGTGTGCCGGTTCGAGGTCCACTCGGACGGGCACCGGCTGAGCCAGCACCGTGACGAGGTGCTTGCCCTCGCTGTGAACTTCGTCCAGGGGTCGCTGTACGGGGCCGCCTTCGCCCGGCCCTTGGAGGACGCGCTCGCGGCTCCGCCGCCCATCGGGTTACGGATGCCGCTTGCCTCCGGCTTCGGGGAGACGTTGCGGGGCTGAGCCGTTCGCTGTCGGCCGCGGGTGCTTCGTGGCTGGTCGCGCAGTTCCCCGCGCCCCTTCGGGGCGCTCCAGTGGAGGCGCGGGGAACTGTGCCCGTTACGGCAGGCGGATCGACTGGGCGTGGCGGAAGACGTCCTTCGGGTCCCAGGCCGCCTTCGCCTTCTGCAGACGCGCGTAGTTGTCCTTGTAGTACAGGCTGTTCCACGCGGTCGACGAGGTGTTCCAGGCGGCGTCGCCGAGGTCCTTGTCGGGGTAGTTGACGTAGCAGCCGTCGTTGATGTCGCCCGGCACCGGGACGCCGCCGGTCTCCGCGTACACGTCCTTGTAGAACTCGCGGATCCAGGCCACGTGCTTGGCCTCGTCGGCCGGGTTCGTCCAGTAGGTCTGGTACTGGAGCTTGAGCACCGAGTCGCGCTGCGGCACGGCGGTGTCGCCGGGCTTGACGGCGTTGATGCGGCCGCCGTACGAGTCGATCTGGACCAGCGCGTCACCGTTGCTGTAGTCGGTGCGCGTCAGGTGCTTGTACATCGCCTTGATCTGGGTGGTGGAGAAGCCCTTGCGGGCGTACGCCGACTTGTACTTGCCGTACAGCGTGGGGTTGCCGCCGCTGAGGTAGTCGGTCGCGATGTACCAGGGCAGCGTGCGCGGCTTGGCGAACTGCGGCATGGCCGCGTGCTCGCCCGCGCGCTGGGTCATGGCCTGGCGGGTGGCGCTCACGCCCGCGAAGACCGCGGCCAGGTAGTCGTCCAGGAGGGCCTGGGCGTCGGGGACCGTGGCGTCCATCTGCGTGAGCAGGGCGATCTCGGAGTTGGCGCCGGCCTTCTGGTTCAGCTTCAGGAGGCCGAACAGCGAGTTGTACTTGGAGTCCGGCGCGGAGTTCTGCTCGTGCCAGGCGCCCCAGTTCTGGATCAGCCGGGTGAAGGACGCCTCGGTCAGGTCGGCCCACTTGACGGCCGTGGCGTGCACGAAGACCTCGGACGGGGGCTTCGGCAGGAGCTTGGTCGGGTCGGTGCCGGTGGCGCCGGGCGAGCGCAGCCAGTAGCGGGTGATCAGGCCGAAGTTGCCGCCGCCACCGCCGGTGTGGGCCCACCACAGGTCCTTGAGCGAGGCGTCGGTGGAGTCGCGGGTCGCGACGACGGCCTTGGCGGTGCCGTTCTTGTCCACCGTGACGACCTCGACGCCGTAGAGGTGGTCGACGGTCAGGCCGTGCAGCCGGGAGAGCAGGCCGTAGCCGCCGCCCGATATGTGGCCGCCCGCGCCGACGGAGGCACAGGAGCCGGCCGGGAGCGTGACGCCGTACAGCTTGTAGAGCGTCTCGTAGATCTGGAGGTTGGAGGCACCGCCCTCGACGGCGAAGGCGTTCTTGGCGCTGTCGTAGTAGACCTGGGTCATCCCCGACATGTCGATGACGACCTGGACGTCCTTGTTGAAGACGAAGTCCTCGTAGCAGTGGCCGCCGCTGCGAACGGTCAGCCGCTTGCCGGCGGTGACGGCGTCCTGCACGGCCCGCACCGCCTGGGCGGTGGTGGTGACGAGGCGGACGTAGTCGGGCTTGGCGACCCAGCGCTGGTTGGTGCCGCGCACCAGGTCGGGGAAGCGCGGGTCGCTGGGGCTGACGGTGATGTAGTCGGACGTCGCGGAGGTGGCGTCGGCGGCCGCGGCCGTGCGCGGGGCCGCCTGGGCGGTCGCGGGCAGGGCCGAGCTGACGGCCGCCCCACCGGCGACGGCGGCGGCACCGGTCAGGAGGGATCTGCGACCCAAGGATCTGTCGTTCTTTGCCATGTATGCCTCACTTGTCTCGCACCTGGCCACACTCCCCCAACGGGCATGGCCACACAGGAAGTTGAAGACCCATCGAACGATGATCGATCAGAGCCTAGACCAGCGTTACGGGTGTGACGCAACACCTCGATCGATAAAACTGTCCGAACTGCCAGTGAAAACCTATTTGGTTGCAGCATGTGCAACTCGTCCTACTGGCAAGTCCTATTCATAACCGGGCGATTGGGGAATTCCGCCGGACGGTCATGAGCTCCCTGGTCAGCGCGGCAGCAACTGGCCCCGCCTGCTGAGCAGGAACCGCTTGAACGCCGCCACCGGCGCGGTGTCCGGATGCCCGTCCAGCCACGCCACGCCGACCTCGCGGACCGCCCGCTGCCCGGTGACGGTCAGCTCCACCACCCCCGGCCGGGCCACGGCGGGCGGCGGGAGCAGCGCCACGCCGAGCCCGGCGGCCACCAGGCCGCGCAGGGTCTCGGCCTCCTCCCCCTCGAAGGCGATCCGGGGCCTGAACCCGGCCTCGGCGCAGAGCGCGTCGGTGATCCGCCTGAGGCCGTACCCCGGCTCCAGGGTCACGAAGGCCTCGTCGGCGGCCTCCGCCAGGCGCACCCGCTTGCGCCCGGCGAGCCGGTGGTCGTCCGGCACGACCAGCCGCAGGCGCTGCTCGTCCAGACGGCGGGCCACCAGATCGGGCGCGTCGGGCACCGGCGAGGTCAGACACAGGTCGAGCTCCCCGGCGCGCAGCCGCTCCAGCATGGCCTCGCCGTAGTTCTGCACGAGGCTGAACCGCACGCGCGGGTGGTCGGCCCGAAAGGCCCGGATGAGGCCGGGCACCGTCTCGGACCCCATCGTGTGCAGAAAGCCGAAGGCGACCTTGCCCGAGGCCGGGTCCGCGTCGGCCCGCACGGACTCGGCGGCCCGGCCGACCTCGGCGAGCGCGCGCTCGACCGAGCCGAGGAAGGTGCGGCCCGCGGGGGTCAGCGACACCGTGCGCCCGTGCCGCGCGAACAGGTCGACGCCCAGGTCCCGTTCGAGCCTGACGAGCGCGCGCGACAGGGTGGACTGCGGCACCTGGAGCTCCTGGGCGGCGCGCGTGACGTGCTCGGTGCGCGCGACCCCGGCGAAGTACGCCAGGCGCGGGGCGAGCAGCCGCACGATGTGATCCGTGTCCTGTGTGTCACTGTTCTGCGACAGTCGGGCCTGTGACCTCTGCTGATGCTGCATGGGATGGATTATCGCCGTTCCATGCATTGGACGCATGAGACGGCGCGGTCCTACGTTCGTGACATGCCTCCTGCCAGTAGCGGGGCGTCCGCCACCCACGCGGTCGCCCTTCCCCCGTCGTCCCCCGCTCCCGAAGCCACCCCCGCGCGCGACTCCCGCATGGCACCCGGAGGCCCCGGCTACCGCCGCATGAGCTTCGCGCTCTTCCTCGCGGGCGTCGCCACCTTCGCCCTGCTGTACTCCACGCAGGCGCTGCTCCCCCTGATCTCCGCCGACCTGGGCGTGAGCGCGTCCACCGCGAGCTGGACGGTGTCCGCCGCGACCGGCGCGCTCGCCCTGTTCGTCCTGCCGCTGAGCGCCCTGTCGGAGCGGTACGGCCGCCGCACCCTGATGACGGCGTCACTCGCCGTGGCCGTCGTGGTCGGTCTGCTCGTGCCGCTCGCCCCCTCCGTGGGCGCCCTGATCGCGCTGCGCGCGGTGCAGGGCGCGGCGCTCGCCGGACTGCCCGCCTCCGCGATGGCCTACCTCGCCGAGGAGGTGCGGCCCAAGGCCCTGGTCGCCGCGATCGGCATGTTCGTGGCGGGCAACTCCATCGGCGGCATGAGCGGCCGCATCGTCACCGGCTGGGTCGCGCAGGCCTGGGGCTGGCGCTGGGCCCTCGCCGTGGTCGGCGCCGTCGCGGTCCTGTGCGCGCTCGCCTTCCGCGCGCTGCTGCCCGCGCCGCGCCACTTCACGCCGGGCACGCTCAGCCCGAAGTCCCTGGGCCGCACGGTGCGTTCGCACCTGTCGAACCCGCTGCTGCGCCGTCTGTACGCGATCGGCGCGCTGTTCATGACGGTGTTCGGCGCGGTCTACACGGTGATCGGCTACCGCCTCACCGAGGCGCCGTTCTCGCTGCCGCAGGGCGTCATCGGCTCGATCTTCCTCGTCTATCTGGTCGGTACGGCCTCCTCGGCCGCGGCCGGGAAGCTGGTGATGCGGCTCGGGCGGCGCGGCGCGCTGTACCTGGCCGCGAGCACGACGGCCGCGGGCCTGCTGCTCTCCCTGTCCACCGACGTCCTCCTGGTGCTGCTCGGCCTGGTCCTGATCACGGCGGGCTTCTTCGCGGGCCACGCCGTGGCGTCCTCGTCGGTGAGCCACACGGCCACGCGGGGCCGCGCGCAGGCCTCCGCGCTCTACCAGTCCGCGTACTACGTGGGCAGCAGCGCGGGCGGCACGCTCGGCGCGGTCGCCTTCCACTCCGGCGGCTGGGGCGGGACCGTGGCGCTCGGCGTGCTCGCGGTGGTGGGCGTCGTGGGGATCACGCTGTTCGGGACGCGGGCGGCGCGGCGCGTGACGCCGGTGGCGAGCGCCTGCTGACGGCACCGGGGGCGAGCGCCTGCCGACCGGACCGGTGGCCGGGCGCCTGCTGACGGCGGCGGCGCGCCGGTGGCCGGGCGCGGGCGCGCGCCCATAGCGCAAACAACCCCCGTGAACTGCCGTTTCCGCCGCTCCGGAGGCCGTTGTCAGTGGGCTGCGGTAGCTTCCGGTGTGCTGGGGCGTCCGCGCCGGCGAGGCAGAGGCACAGGGGTGGGTTGGGATGAGCCGGACCGTTGGAGCGACCACCGAGCTGGACGCGAGCCTGGAGAAGCACCGCGTCGAGCTCACGGGGTACTGCTACCGCATGCTGGGCTCGGCCTTCGAGGCCGAGGACGCCGTGCAGGACACGATGGTCCGCGCCTGGCGCAGCTATGAGAAGTTCGAGGGCCGCTCCAGCCTCCGCTCCTGGCTGTACCGCATCGCGACGAACGTCTGCCTGGACATGCTGAACGCGGGCAACCGCCGCGCCCGCCCCATGGACCTGACCGCGTCCACGCCCCTGGCCCAGGCGGCCCTCAACCCCCGCGCGGACAACGTCTGGCTGGAGCCGATACCGGACGCCCGCGTCCTGCCCTCGGTCAGCGACCCCGAGGAGGCGGCCGTCGCCAAGGAGTCCGTGCGGCTCGCCTTCGTCGCCGCGCTCCAGCAACTGCCCGCCAAGCAGCGGGCGGTGCTCATCCTGCGCGAGGTCCTCGCCTGGAAGGCCAGCGAGGTCGCCGAGCTGCTCGGCACGACGGTCGCCTCCGTGAACAGCGCGCTGCAGCGGGCCCGCGCGACCCTCGCCGAGCGCCCCGCCGACGACACCGCGACGTCCGACCCGCTGGACGAGGAGCAGCGCAAGCTCCTCGACCGCTATGTGAAGGCCTTCGAGGGGTACGACATGGCGGCGCTCACCGCCCTGCTCCACGAGGACGCCGTCATGACGATGCCGCCGTTCGACCTGTGGCTGCGCGGGCCGCAGGACATCACCGGCTTCATGTCGACGATGGGCGCGGCGTGCGCGAACTCCCGGCTCCTCCCGGTGGAGGCGAACGGCACGCCCGCGTTCGCGCAGTACAAGCCCGACCCGGACAACGGCGGCTTCATGCCCTGGGCGATCCAGGTCATCGAGCTCTCAGCGGGCCGGGTCGCGGGGTTCCACTGCTTCCTCGACACCGAGCGGTGGTTCCCGCTGTTCGGGGTCCCGCTCCACCTCGACGCATAGCTCCGCGAGGCCGACCAAGCGCAGCAGCGCCCACAGGGCCGGGGTGGGGCCGCGCAGGCGCAGCCCCACGTCGGCCCTGCGGGCGGCGAGCCGCAGCCTGGCCACGGCCTCGACGGTGGCCAGGTCCGCGGTGGTGACGCCGCGCAGGTCGCACACCACCGGGCCCTGGCCGGGCCCGGCACGCCGGTCGAGCTCGGCGCACAGCGCCGGGATGTCGTCCTTGCGGACGGGGCCGGTGATCACCATGTGGTTCGCGGGGTTCTCGTCGGAAGCTGCCACGTAGGAGGGACCGGCGAGGTGGGGCGAACTCATCGGTGCGCGGTTCTCCCCCACCCCGCCCCTTCCCGAAACCGGGGCTCCGCCCCGGACCCCGTATCGGCGCTCCGCGCCTCGTCCTCAAACGCCGGACGGGCTGAATGGTCTCCGGCTCGGGCCGTGGGTATTCAGCCCGTCCGGCGTTTGAGGACGAGCGCGCCAGCGCGACAAAGGGGCGGGGTGCCAGGGGCGGCCAGCCCCTGGCTCGGTAAGGGGCGGGCCCGGGGCGCCCCGCGAGGGATCAGCCCACCCGCTCCAGGACGATCGGCTTCGCCGAGAACGCCGTGCCCTCGGGAGCGATGTCGTACGCGCCCGCGAGGGACTCAAGGGCGTACGCGAAGCGCTCGGGGGTGTCCGTGTGGAGGGTGAGGAGGGGCTGGCCCGCGGTGACCGTGGTGCCCGGCTTGGCGTGGAGTTCGACGCCGGCCCCGGCCTGCACCGGGTCCTCCTTGCGGGCCCGGCCCGCGCCGAGGCGCCAGGCCGCGACGCCGACGTCATAGGCGTCGAGGCGGGTGAGCACGCCGGAGGACGGCGCGGTCACGACGTGGGTCTCGCGCGCCACCGGCAGCTGCGCGTCGGGGTCGCCGCCCTGCGCGGCGATCATGCGGCGCCAGACGTCCATCGCGGAGCCGTCGGCGAGGGCCTTCGCCGGGTCGGCGTCCGGCAGGCCCGCCGCGTCGAGCATCTCGCGGGCCAGGGCGAGGGTCAGCTCCACCACGTCGGCCGGGCCGCCGCCCGCGAGGACCTCGACGGACTCGCGGACTTCCAGGGCGTTGCCCGCCGTGAGGCCGAGCGGCGTGGACATGTCGGTGAGCAGCGCCACCGTGCGGACGCCGTGGTCGGTGCCGAGGCCGACCATCGTGGCGGCCAGTTCCCGCGCGTCCTCGATCGTCTTCATGAACGCGCCGGTGCCGACCTTCACGTCCAGGACGAGCGAGCCCGTCCCCTCCGCGATCTTCTTCGACATGATGGAGGAGGCGATCAGCGGGATCGCCTCGACCGTGCCCGTCACGTCGCGGAGCGCGTACAGCTTCTTGTCGGCGGGGGCCAGGCCGTCGCCCGCCGCGCAGATCACCGAGCCGACGCCGTCGAGGACGTTCAGCATCTCCTCGTTGGAGAGCAGGGCGCGCCAGCCGGGGATCGCCTCCAGCTTGTCCAGGGTGCCGCCGGTGTGGCCGAGGCCGCGCCCGGACAGCTGCGGCACGGCCGCGCCGCACGCGGCGACCAGCGGGGCGAGCGGCAGCGTGATCTTGTCGCCGACGCCGCCGGTGGAGTGCTTGTCGGCGGTGGGGCGGGACAGGGACGAGAAGTCCATGCGCTCGCCGGACGCGATCATCGCCGCCGTCCAGCGGGCGATCTCACCGCGGTTCATGCCGTTGAGCAGGATGGCCATGGCCAGGGCCGACATCTGCTCGTCGGCGACGGCACCGCGCGTGTACGCGTCGATGACCCAGTCGATCTGCTCGTCGCTCAGCTCGCCCCGGTCCCGCTTCGTACGGATGACGGAGATGACGTCCATGGCATTCCTTCCGGCAGTGACAGTCGTGCGTAGACGGGACTCTACGCGCATAGAGAAAGGGGGTTGAAGAAGGCCCCCGCCGACGGCGGGGGCCTTGTTCAGTCGAGGTTCTCGGGGCCGAACGCGTCCGGCAGCAGCTCGGCGAGGCTGCGGACGCCCGAGGCCGTCTCGATCAGCAGCCCGGGACCGCCGAACTCGTACAGGAGCTGGCGGCAGCGGCCGCAGGGCATCAGGATGTCGCCCTTGCCGTCCACGCAGGTGAAGTGGGTGAGGCGGCCGCCGCCGGTGAGCTGGAGCTGGGAGATCAGACCGCACTCGGCGCACAGGCCGAGCCCGTAACTGGCGTTCTCCACGTTGCAGCCGGTGACCGTGCGGCCGTCGTCGGCCAGGGCCGCCGCGCCGACGGGGAAGCCCGAGTAGGGCGCGTAGGCACGGGACATGGCCTCGCGCGCGGCGTCCCGCAGGGCCTCCCAGTCGGCAGCGGTGGTCACTTCCCTTGTCCCTTCCGGTACGGCAGGCCGTTCGCCTTCGGCATCCGCAGGCGTTGGGCCGACAGCGACAGGACCAGCAGCGTCACGACGTACGGCGTGGCCGTCACGACCTGGTTCGGCACCTCGTCGGTGAGGCCGTACCAGGCGAACATCAGCGCCGAGATCACCGCGGTGACCGCCGCGGGAACGTAGCGCTTGCGCCACACCAGGTAGATCGCACCGATGACCAGAAGGATGGCGATCAGCAGGAGCAGGGCGTGGACATTCGTGCCGCCGCCCCGCAGCTTCAGGCTGTCGGTGTAACCGAACAGGCCCGCGCCGATGGCCAGTCCGCCCGGCATCCAGTTACCGAAGATCATCGCGGCGAGGCCGATGTAGCCGCGGCCGCCGGTCTGGCCCTCCAGGTAGATGTTCGAGGCCACCAGGGACAGGAAGGCGCCGCCGAGCCCGGCGAGGCCGCCGGAGATCATGACCGCCAGGTACTTGTACTTGTAGACGTTGACGCCGAGGGACTCCGCGGCGACCGGGTTCTCACCGCAGGAGCGCAGGCGCAGGCCGAAGGACGTGCGCCACAGGACGAACCAGCTCAGCGGCACCATCGCGATGGCGATGAGCGTCAGCGGCGAGACGTCGGTGAGCAGCCCGCCGAGCAGGCCCGCGAGGTCGGAGACCAGGAACCAGTGCTTCTGGTTGAGGTCCACCAGCCAGTCCGAGAGGCCCGGCACGGAGAACTTGCCGAGCGAGTCCACGCCCGGCGACTGCTTGGAGGTGCCGCCGTCCGTGCCCTCGAAGGCGTACGTCGACAGATAGCGGGTGGTGCCGAGGGCGAGGATGTTGATCGCCACGCCGGACACGATGTGGTTGACGTTGAACGTGACCGTGACGATGGCGTGCAGCAGGCCGCCGATCGCCCCGCCGAGGATGCCGAAGACGATGCCGACCCACGGGCCCCACTGATAGCCCGCCCAGGCGCCGAACCAGGTGCCGAGGATCAGCATGCCTTCGAGGCCGATGTTGACCACGCCCGCGCGCTCGGCCCACAGGCCGCCGAGACCCGCGAGTCCGATCGGCACGGCCAGGCGCAGGGCGCCGGACATCTGGCCGGTGGAGGTGATGCCGTGGGCGTCCGTGATCAGCCGTACGACCGAGGTCAGGACGAGCACGCCCGCGATGATCAGCAGCAGGACGGGGAGCGAGATGCGGCGGCGGCCCGGCGCGGGCTTCGCGGGCGCGGCCTTGGTGACGGTGGCGGTGCTCATCGCGCGGCCACCTCCTTCACGGAGTCGTTGGTGCTTGCTGCGGACGCGGCCGCGGCGAGTTCCTCACCCACGCGCTGCTGCTGGCGGCGCAGCCCCCAGCGGCGCACGGCCTCGTACGAGACCACGACGGCGATCACGATCAGGCCCTGCATGATGACCGCGATCTCCTTGTCGTACCCCTTGTAGTCAAGCGCCGGGGACGCCTTGTCGAGGAACGAGATGAGCAGCGCGGCGAAGGCGATGCCGACCGGGTTGTTGCGGCCGAGCAGCGCGATGGTGATGCCGGTGAAGCCGAGTCCGGTGGGGAAGCTCAGGCTGTAGGTGTGCACGTCGCCGAGGAGGATCGGCATGCCCGCGAGACCCGCGACCGCGCCGGAGATCAGCATGGCGGTGAGCACCATGCGCTTGGCGTTGACGCCGGACGCCGCGGCGGCCGACTCGGAGGCGCCGGTGGCGCGCAGGTCGAAGCCGAAGCGGGTGCGGTTGAGGACGAGCCAGTACAGGACGCCCGCGAGGACCGCGACGACGACGAAGCCGTAGATCTCGCCGGAGGAGCCCATGTCGATGCCGGGGAACCAGCCGGAGGAGTGCATGACGCCGGTGGTCTGGTTGTTGCCGACCGGGACGCCGAAGTTCTCCTCCAGGGTGAGGTAGCCGATGACGCTCGTCGCGATCGCGTTGAGCATGATCGTCGCGACGACCTCGCTGACGCCCCGGGTGGTCTTCAGGATGCCCGCGATGCCCGCCCAGAAGGCGCCGGTGAGCATCGCCACCAGGATGAGCAGCGGGATCTGGAGCCCGGACGGCAGCGAGACGTGCGCGCCGACGACCGCGGTGACCATCGCGGCGAGGCGGTACTGGCCGTCCACGCCGATGTTGAACAGGTTCATGCGGAAACCGACGGCCACCGCGAGCGCGGCCAGGTAGTACATCCCGGCCTGATTGATGATCAGGACCTGGATGTCCGAGTAGGTGGCCTGCTCGAACATCAGGCTGTACGGCTCGATCGGGCTCTTGCCCGAGGCGACCAGGACGACCGAGGTCAGCACCATGGCCGCGACGAGCGCGATGACCGGCCCCGCCAGAGCGAGGAGCACGCGCTCCTTGTCGAACTTCTTCATCGGGCCTCGTCCTCCGGACCGGCGTCTTCCGTGACGTCCTCCGCTGCCGCGGCGGACGTGGTGTTCTCGGGTTCCTCCACGTGCTCCAGGTGACCGGAGGCCGCGCCCGTCATCGCCGAACCCAGCTCCTCCGGGGTGACCGTGGCCGGGTCGGCGTCCGCGACGAGCCGGCCGCGGTAGATCACCCGCAGCGTGTCGGACAGGCCGATCAGCTCGTCCAGGTCGGCGGAGATGAGGAGCACGGCGAGGCCCTCGCGGCGGGCCTCGCGGATCTGGTCCCAGATCTGCGCCTGCGCGCCGACGTCCACGCCGCGGGTGGGGTGCGCGGCGATGAGGAAGCGCGGCTTGTGGCTCATCTCGCGGCCGACGATCAGCTTCTGCTGGTTGCCGCCGGACAGCGAGGCCGCGGTCACGTCGATGCCGGGCGTACGGACGTCGTACTCCTCGACGATGCGACGGGTGTCGGCCTGGGCGCCCTTGGGGTCGAGCCAGAAGCCCTTCGCGTTCGGCTTCTCGGTCACGTGGCCGAGGATGCGGTTCTCCCACAGCGGGGACTCCAGGAGGAGCCCGTGGCGGTGGCGGTCCTCGGGGATGTAGCCGACGCCCTCCTCGCGGCGCTTGCGCGTCGCCCAGGCGGTGATGTCCTCACCGGCGAGCCGGACGGCCCCGGAGTCGGCGTGCTTGAGGCCGATCAGGGCGTCGATCAGCTCGGTCTGGCCGTTGCCCTCGACACCGGCGATGCCGAGGACCTCGCCCTCGTGGATGGTGAAGGAGATGTCGTCGAGGAGCGCCCGGTCCGAGTCGCCCGCGAGCAGCTTGAGCCGGTCGACCTCCAGCATCGGCCGGTCGGTGACCGTCGACTCGGCGGTCTCCGGCGTCGGCAGCTCGCTGCCCACCATCAGCTCGGCGAGCTGGCGCGGGGTGGTCTGCGACGGCACGGCCGTGCCCACGGTCGTGCCGCGCCGGATGACGGTGATGTCGTCCGCCACGGAGAGCACCTCGCCCAGCTTGTGCGAGATGAAGATGACGGACAGGCCCTCGGACTTGAGCTCGCGCAGGTTGTCGAAGAGCGCGTCGACCTCCTGCGGCACGAGCACGGCGGTCGGCTCGTCGAGGATGAGCGTGGTGGCGCCCCGGTACAGGACCTTGAGGATCTCCACGCGCTGGCGGTCGGCGACGCCGAGGTCCTCGACGTGGGCGTCCGGGCGCACCCCGAGGCCGTAGCGCTCGGATATCTCCAGGACCTTGCGGCGGGCCCCGGCGCCGATGCCGTACAGCTTCTCGCTGCCGAGGACGATGTTCTCCAGGACGGTGAGCTGGTCGGCGAGCATGAAGTGCTGGTGCACCATGCCGATGCCGCGCGCGATGGCGTCGGCCGGGCTGCCGAAGGCGACCTGCTCGCCGTCGACGGCGATGGTGCCCTCGTCCGGCTTCTGCATGCCGTAGAGGATCTTCATCAGCGTCGACTTGCCGGCGCCGTTCTCACCGACGAGGGCGTGGACGGTGCCCTTGCGGACGCTCAGATGGATGTCGTGGTTGGCGACCACGCCGGGGAACCGCTTGGTGATTCCGGCGAGTTCCACCGCGCACGTGGTGGCGGTGGGCGGAGGGGTGGTGGACGCGTCGATGGCGCACTCTCCTCGGGGACTTAAAGGAAAGGGGCCTGCGCCGCGCACGCGGTGTGCCCCTGCTTCACGCCTCAGACGCCACCGCGCCCCGCCAACTGCGGCGCTTCGTACGGTGGTTGAGGCTGGCCGCGCGAACGGGGCGCGAGCGGACCGTTCGGTCCATGGTGCCCACACCCCGTTCCGCGGCCGTGACGCCGCTCGTTACAGCTTCGTCTTGACCTTGATCTTGCCGCTGCCGATGCCCTGCTCGGCCTTCTTCAGGGCCGCCTGCAGGTCCTTCATCTTCATGAACTCCGGGTTGGAGTCGGCCAGGCCGACGCCGCCGGACTTGAGGTCGGCGCGCACGACGCCGCCCTCGGCCTTGCCATCCTGAACCGACTTCACCAGGTTGTACACCGCGCCGGAGACGTCCTTGGTGGCCGACGTCAGGATGTACTTCTTGTACTTGTCGAGGGCCTTCTGCCGGTACTGGTCGGAGTCGACGCCGATCGCCCACACCTTCTTGGCGGCGGCGGCCTCGATCACGCCCTGGCCGGAGAGTCCTGCGGCGTGGTAGACCACGTCGGCGCCGCCCTCGATCTGGCCGCTGGCCGCCTCCTTGCCCTTGTCCGGGCTGGAGAAGCCGCCGTCCTCGGGCTTGTCCGTGAGGAACTGGCGCTTGATCTTGACCGACTTGTCGGTGGCCTGGACGCCCTGGACGAAGCCCGCCTCGAACTTGCGGATCAGCGGGTTGTCCACGCCGCCGACGAAGCCGACGGTCTTGGACTTGGTGGCCTTGGCGGCGGCGACGCCGGCCAGGTAGGAGGACTGCTCCTCGGTGAAGACCAGGTCCGCGACGTTCTTGGCGTTGATGGTGGCGTCGTCGACGATGCCGAAGGTGACGTCCGGGTGCTTGGCCGCGACCTCCTTGACGGCGGGCGCGTAGGCGAAGCCGACGCCGATGACCGGGTTGTAGCCCTGCTTGGCCAGCTCGGTGAGGCGCTGGATCTTGTCGGCGTCGGACTCGCCGTCGGTCGGCTCGACGGCCTTCTTGCCGATCTTGAAGTCCGCGGCGGCCTTGTCCATGCCCGCCGTGGCGGCGTCGTTGAAGGACTGGTCGCCCGCGCCGCCGACGTCGTACGCGATCGCGACGCCCTTCTTCTTGCCTCCGTCGTCGCTCTTGGCGGCGTCGCTTGAGGTGCCGCCACAGGCGGAGACGGTGACGGCGAAGGCGGCGGTCGCGGCGGACGCGAGCGCGAGTCGGGACACCCGGCGCATAGGGACGAACTCCTTTGGACAACGCCCTGACGTGTACGACGCGGGTACGACCGCCACGCGTGCGGGGGTGCGCTGCTGCGCGTGCACACGCTGCGGATACGTACGGAGGCGTACGCGAGGACGTACGTGAGGCGCGCCTCACCCGGCGCGATTTCGCCGCAGCGTAACGCGCGTAGACCTGACATAAGAACCCTTCTGTCCGGTCCGTTATCGAGCTGTGGCCGCCGGGCGTCGGCCAGGTGACACCTGGTCGACGCCGTCCGGACGGGACGGATCCGCCGGGGCGCAACGGGTTATACGTACGACGTGTTAACGCGGCGTGGACGGGGCAACGCCGTAGTTATACGTACGACGTGAACCTGCACACGGGGGCCGGCCCCTGGGCCTCGAACGGGCTTGTGGGCCGGGCCCCTCCGCCCCGGGCCGATCGGCCTTCGGCCTCGTCCTCGAACGCCGGACGGGCTGGGTGACCCCGCGGCCGCCCCCTGTGCGCTATGGCTTGATCTTGACCTTCACCTTGCCGCTGATGATGTCCTTCTTCGCCTGCTCGACCGCGGCCACGACGTCCTTCATCCGCTGGTACTCGGGGTTGGAGTCGGAGAAGCCCACGCGCCCCGACTTCAGGTCGTACCGCTGTGTGCCGGTCACCGGCTTGCCGTGGACCACCGACTTCGTCAGGTCGTACACCGCCCCGCCCACGTCCTTGAAGGCCGAACCGAGGATGTACTTCTTGTACTTGGCGAGGGCCTTCTGCCGGTACTGGTCGGAGTCGACGCCGATCGCCCACTTCTTCTGCGACCCGGCCTCCTGGATCACGCCCTGCCCGGAGAGCCCGGCCGCGTGGTAGAGCACGTCCGCGCCCGCTTCGAGCTGGCCGCTCGCGGCGTCCTGGCCCTTGTCGGGGCTGGCGAACCCGCCCTCCTCCGGTTTCTCGGTCAGATAGCGCCGCTCGATTTTGATCTTCGGGTCGACCGACTTCACGCCCTGCACGAACCCGGCTTCGAATTTGTGAATGATCGGAATGTCGACGCCGCCGATGAATCCGACGTGTTTGGCCTTGGTCGTCTTCGCGGCGGCGACTCCGGCGAGATAGGAGCCCTGTTCCTCGTGGAAGACGAGATCGGCGACGTTGTCGGCCCGTACGGTGTTGTCGTCGATGATCCCGAAAGTGGTGTCCGGGTACTTCTTCGCGACTTCCTGGATGGCGGGCGCGTAGATGAAGCCGACGCCGACCACCGGGTCGTACCCCTGGCGGGCGAGCTGTTCGATGCGCTGGGTCTTGTCGGCGCTGGACTCGCCGTCGCCGGGCTCCATGTCGACGCCGCCGATCTTGAAGTCCTTGCGGGCCCGCGCATAGCCGCTGTGGGCCGCGTCGTTGAAGGACTGGTCGCCCTGCCCGCCGATGTCGTACGCGAGTCCGATGCCCTTGCCCTGGTACGCGCCGCTCTTCTTGCCGCCGTCGTCGTCCTTGGCGGCGTCGCTGCTGGTCTCGCCGCAGGCGGTGGCCACGAGGGCGAGGGCCGCGACCGCCACGGCCGCGCGGGAAATCCCTGCTGATCGGGTGGTGCGAAGCTGACGACGTCGACGCATAGGACGTACCCCTTACGTTCCGAACGTTCCCCGACGCACCTGGAACGGCGCGGATTCCGGCGCACACTAACGCGCGTAGAAAGGGAGGGAAACGGTTTCGGCGGGGGCCGTTATCGATTCGTGGCGGGATGGCCGCGGGGTCCCTGGCGGGATGGCTGCGGGGTTCATCGCGGCATGGCCGCGGGGTCCCTGGCGGGATGGCCGCGGGGTGGATCCCGGGGGCGGGCCGTGGCGCCTTGTGGGTGCCGACGGCGACGCTTCACGGGATCCCGGCCGGGTGGCTTCTGGCGGTGCGGCCGTGGTGCGTACGGGACGTCCTGTGGGCTCGCGGGCCTCAGGACGTGCGGTCGGCCGCGTCGAGGAGCGCGGCGGCGGTGAAGAGCTCCACGCCCACGGTGATGGCGTGCTCGTCGGCGTCGAAGTCGCCCTGGTGCAGGTCGCGTACGCCGCGTTCGCCGGGCGTACGGACGCCGAGTCGCGCCATGGCGCCCGGGACGTGCTCCAGGTACCAGGAGAAGTCCTCGCCGCCGAGGCTCTGCTCGGTGTCCTCGACCGCGTCGGCGCCGCGCCGCGCGGCCATCGCGTCCCTCAACAGGTCTGTGACGACGGGGTCGTTGACGACGGGCGGCACCCCGCGCACGTAGTTGATCGCGGACTTGGCGCGGTGCAGGTCGGCGATCTCCTGCACGGCCGCGTGCACGATGTCGGGGGCCTGCCGCCACGCGTTGATGTCGAGGCAGCGGATGGTGCCGGAGAGCTCGGCGTGCTGCGGGATCACGTTGCACGCGTGGCCCGCGTCGATGCGGCCCCAGGTGACGGAGAGCCCCGAACGGGCGTCCACGCGCCGGCCGACCAGGGCCGGGACCTCGCTGACGACCTTCGCGGCGGCGGTGACCAGGTCGGTCGTCAGATGCGGCCGTGCGGTGTGGCCGCCGGGCCCGGCGAGGGAGACCTCCAGGCGGTCGCAGGCGGAGGTGATCGGGCCGTGGCGCAGGCCGATGCGGCCCGCGTCGACGCGGGGGTCGCAGTGCACGGCGATGATGCGGCCGACCCCGTCGAGCACGCCACAGGCGACGGCGTCCGTGGCACCGCCGGGGAGCACCTCCTCCGCGGGCTGGAAGATCAGCCGCACCGGGTGCGGCAGGCGGCCCTCGCGGGCCAGTTCGGCGAGGACGAGTCCGGCGCCGAGGACGACGGTGGTGTGGACGTCGTGGCCGCAGGCGTGGGCACGGTCCGGGACGGTGGAGCGGTACGTGGCGCTGGTCTTGGTGTCCGGAATGGGCAGGGCGTCGATGTCCGCACGCAGCGCGAGCACGGGGCGTCCAGCGGTGTCCGGGGTGCCCCCGACGTCGCAGACGAGCCCGGTCCCGACCGGGAGCACGCGGGGCGTGAGCCCGGCTTTCTCCAGGCGCGTCTTGATCGCCGCGGTCGTGCGGAACTCCTGGTTGCCGAGCTCCGGATGCATGTGCAAGTCACGCCGGAAGGCGATGAGTTCGGCGCGCAGCGCTGCTGGCAGCGCGCCGGGCAGATTTCCGGGCGGCGCGGATTCGGCTCCTTCGGGCGCGTCCGTGGACGCGCGGGACATCAATTGGTTCACCCTGTGAAGGGTAAGGCGCTGCACCCGTCAACTAAGCCTCGATCAACAAAAGTTCAGCCAGATTGAGGTAAGTTCGCTGGCCCGCGAGCGCATGCGCGGCTGGTACGGCGGGTATGAAGGTGGGTTACCTTCCGCACACCCAGAGAGATCACCGCAGGTCAGAGGTCTCCACCTTTGGGGTGGGTCGTCATCCTTGGGGTGGAGAGTACGGACTTCAGCGGGTTTGGGTGGCGAGGTGGGGGCGCGTGTGGTAATCGAACATGCGGGCGGTCAAGAGTGGGCGTGTCCCGTGCCGGGACAAGCTCGACCACCGCCTTGGAGTTTTCGGAATAGATCATTCCGAGGGGACGGCACAGCCCTGCTTCGCGCCCGCCCGGGCACGGGTGTGCGCATCCGCTGCCGTCACGCCACCACCTCCAAGGCCAGCCCCGGGGCCACCACCTCGAACCAGAGCAGCTTGCCGCCCCGACCGAAGAGGTCGTCACCGAGCGCGAAGCCGCCCCACGCGTCGGCGCACAGCCGGACGAGGTGGAGACCACGGCCGTGGTCGGCGCCCGGCGGGGCGGGACGGAGGGGCGGGCGGTGCACGGCGCCCGCGTCGAACGGGGGCGGGATGCGCGGGTCGGTGTCCCACACCCCGACCCGGATCCCATGGCGCGGACCGTCAAGGCCGCGCACGCGGAGGGCGGCGGGCCCGGACGTGTGCCGGTAGGCATTGGTGACGAGTTCAGAGGTCAACAGCTCGGCGGCGTCGAGGAGTTCGAGGGGGCCGTGCGCGGCGAGGGCTGCGCGGAGGGTCATGCGGGCGACGCGGGGGGCTCTGGGGTCGTGCGGGAGGTGGAGAACATATGACCAGGCCGGGGCAGGGGCTACGGTGGGCATGGGTGACTCCTGGGGCGGTGGGAGTTGGGCAACGGGACGGTCGGGCCCAGCGATGGCATGCCGCGATTCGCTACGGTGCGTTGCACTTTCGGCTTCTGGAACGCGGCAGTTGAGGCCGACCACGGCAACCGTAGGCCGACAGATGGCCTATATTCCATCGGAAGAGAGGAATAGGGCCCATCACCACTCGTGTGAGTGACGGGGCCCTTCCGTGCGCACCCGAGAGGGGACGGATATGCCGCCCGGCAAGCAACCCACGCTGCGGCAGCGGCGACTCGGCGCTGAGCTGCGCAAACTACGTGACCGCGCCGGACTGTCCACCAACCAGGCCGCGTCCCGACTCGGCGTCAACCAGTCACGCGTCAGCAACATCGAGGCAGGTCGCTACGCCGTCGGACCTGACCGCGTACGCGCCATCGCCCGCAACTACGCCTGCGCCGACTACAGCCTCATCGAGGCTCTGGTCGGCATGACGGGCGGCCGGACGCGCGGGTGGTGGGAGGAGTACCGCGGTCTGCTGCCACACGGACTGCTGGACCTGGCCGAAGTCGAACATCACGCCGCCGCACTACGGGTGGCGCAAGCACTGCACATTCCCGGGCTGTTGCAGACCGCCCAGCATGCCCGTGCCCTCTTCGGCGACGCGGTCCCGCCCCTGCTACCGCATGAGATCGAACACCGGCAGTCGTTCCGGATCAAACGACAAGCCGTTCTGTACGGCGATGCGCCACTCCGATACACAGCTGTCATCCACGAAGCGGCTCTGCGCATGCAGGTCGGCGGCCCCACTGTGGCTGCGGATCAGCTGGCCCACCTGGCCGAGATGGGCCAGCTCGACAACGTCACGGTGCTGGTGATCCCGTTCGGCCGAGGAGCCTTCCCCGGCTCAGGGCAAGGGCTCGACTACGCGAGTGGTCCCGTCGCGCAACTCGACACCGTCCAGATCGATACCGAACATGGGAGTGAATTCATCGACGCCGCCGCTCAGTTGGAGCGGTACAGAACAGTCCTGGACCGCCTGGAAACGCTCGCGCTGTCCGCCGAGGAATCCCGCGCACTGATCCACCAAGCAGCAGCCCGAGCCTGAAGGAACCCCTGATCCCATGCTGACCTGGCAGAAGTCCTCCTACAGCTCAGAGGCATCGTCTTGCGTGTACGTGGCCGCAGGCCCCGACGGCACCGTCCTCCTCCGGGAAAGCGACGACCCCCAAACGATCCTCACCACCCACCCCGCCCAACTCGGCACCCTCATAACGGCCCTCAAGACCGGCACCGCGCCCACCCGAGGGCGCACTTCCCAGCCGTAGCCCTCCCCGGCAAACTTGCGGCCGCGCCACCGCTGTCCGGGTGATCCCCCTTCGGCGGCACCTCGTTCCCCACGGCGGGGCACGGTCTCGACTACGCGCATGGTCCGGTCCCGCGCTCGACACAGCGCAACTCGACCGCATGGAAGAGGTCACCCTCAAGCAGGATGCTTCCCGTGACGTCATCCACCGCCTGGCACGGAATACCTGAGGATCAGTACCCCATGGACGCACTCAACTGGCAGAAGTCCACCTACAGCGAGAACGCATCTTCCTGCGTCTACGTGGCCGCAGGCCCCGACGGCACCGTTCTCCTCCGGGAAAGCGACGACCCCCAAACGATCCTCACCACCCACCCCGCCCAACTCGGCACCCTCATAACGGCCCTCAAGACCGGCACCGCACCCACCCGAGGGCGCACTTCCCAGCCATAGCCCAGATTCAGTGCGCCGCCTTCGCCACCTTCGCCAACTGGGCCTTGACCAGCGCGCGGTCAGGCTTCGTGACCTCCCAGGGCGCCTCCAGGTCGGTGGCGTTGAAGGTGACAACGGTCGAGCCACTGCGCACCACGGTGAACATGGCGCCGGCGTCCTCCCCGTGTGCGCCGCCCCACACCACGTACGAGACCGACTCGTCCCCTAGGCCCTCGGGGGACTGCTCCTGGACTTCGTTGTACGCGCCGTTCCCGCCTTCAAAGCCGTTACCGCACTTCGTCACCGCGGCCCGCAGTTTCGCCAGCACCTTCTTGGCGCCGGATCCGTCGTGCGCCGCGAGGCCCACGACGAGCTTCGTGCCCTTCGGCTCGTTGTACGTGGAGCCTTTCTCGACGACGGAGAGGGGATGGAACGCCTTGGGCTCGGGGCTGGACCCGTACGACAACATGTCGTCCAGCGGTCGGCACCGCGCCGGATCGGCGATGGATCCGCCCTTCCCGAACGCCGCCGCCAGCGCGTTGTTCATCGGCCTGATCCTGCGCCCGGCCACGTCCTCGGCGGCGAGCGCCATCTTCTTCAACGCCGCCCGACGATCCCCACCCGTCTGCGCCTGCCCGTCCGCCTTCTCGGCCTTCACGCCCTGCGAAGCATCGCGGCCCTTCCCCGCCCGCTCTTCCTCCCCATCGGAGCCCGCGCCACAGGCGACCACGCCCAGAAGAACCGGCGCGACCACGGCACCCGCACACCACGAACGCCGCCTGCGAAAGATGCGCATAAGACTCTCTCTATTCCGTAGATCACCAACGACTTGCCAAGGCGAAACACCCTGCCGACAAAGCCGCGCCCACTGCACGCGGGCGTCGCGTTCTGCAACCCCCGCCGGGACCCGCCCGACGGGGGCTCTGGTTTCCCCGTCCGCTCCCAGCATCGGCTTGAGCGCCACATCCGCACCGTCAGGAACGAACAGAGCACCCGAGTCGACGTACCCTTCACCCGCCTGTTTCTCGGTCACATCCGACGGGCCTGATTCCCCTCCACGCCTGCCCGTGCGGTCAACTCTCCCACCTCCAGAACCTCCTGATACGCGCCCATCACACATTTAAGGAAATCATCCACCTGGTCCGATAAAAGGTGGAGTCGGGTAATAGCCTCACCGGCCAGGCCAGCGACCTCACCGAAAGCCACTCCCGCCAAACCGCATCGAGATCTCCCAGCAGAACACAAATGAGGGCAGCGCCAGCATATAGCCCGAATTCAAAGGCCTCGAACATGACGGAAAATAAGGCCCGGAAGAAACCCCCGAGCCTTATCTTTAAACGGTTGAGAGGCTACTCATCGTTTTCCCTCAACAAGATCTGCACCTTTGACGGAAATTGCGGATCATCCACCATCACCGAGCAGAAGACCGAGCCACGAAACCCCGAAAATTGCATTCGAGCATACTCATTCGGGTCATGCAGTACAAGCCAACCAGACGGGCACGGGAGCGACACTTCAAAGAGACTCACAGGCAGCATCGCAGGAGGGGCTGACTTCCACACCTCGCATTCGACAGGACCGTCAACACTGGCTTGTACGCCAAAGACGAGTGAGCTGCCCTCCCGAAACCAGCTACTCGACGATGGATCCCAGCCGGTGACGTCATCTTCGCTTCCCGCATCTCGCAAGATCAGGGATCCATGCTCGATCTTTGCCAGCAGTGCAACCACTGGACCATTAGCTACCATTCCTTCTTGCTCTTTCCTTGTGAGAGTTGCGAGACGACCCCGCCCTGCCTCCTAGCGCATGACAAGCAGTGAGGGTACGCAGTCTGAGGCGAACCAGGAGCAACAAGACTGGACGGCGGCTGGTGATCCGGTATCCAATCCCCGTTCTTAGTCCCAGGCTTCTTGGCAGAGCAGGTGTGGCAGCCATGCGCATTGCCTGATTCATTGACCAGATCTCGAACCCCATCTGCTTCAATGTCGCCGTTCTCAAGAGCTATTCCCTCGCGGGCATTTGGACCGGCACCCAACGTAAGATCGCACTTCTGGCCGGGCGTTGCATTGTGAACGAGAACCGGCGCAGCAGCAGCCACCACATAATACGTATGCAGATCCGCAACCGTAAGGTTGTGCACCGTCGCCGACCGGGTCCAGCGGGTGACCGCGGTGATCTGTACGTGCGTTCCCGCGCTCGTGCGGAGCCACTGGCCCGGGCGGAGGTCCGTCGCGTCGATCCACTCGCCCAGTTCCGGGACCCAGAAGGGGTGGCCGTCCGTGGCGGTGACGGAGGCGGTCTTGGAGCCCTTCTTGCCGTCCGTGTCGATCGTGACCTTGACCAGGCGCTTGGCGCCCTTGCCCTTGATCTCGGCGGTGACCGTCTCGACCTTCGTCCTGCCGGTCTTCGGGTCGGTGGCCAGGACCTTGTCGCCCACGTCGACGTCTCTGATGGCCTTGGTACTGCCGTCCGCCATCAGGACTCTGGTCGCGGAGGTGAAGCTGTTGCTCACGCAGCTCGACTTCTCGGCCGCGTCCTCCAGTTTGTCGGCCCGCTTGTCCAGGGTGCGCCATTTGCCGACGCTGTCCTTGAGCTGGCCGAGCAGGCCCCAGATGCGTTTGCCGAGGGCGACTCCCTTGCGCCAGTTCAGCAAGTACTTCTTGGTCAACTGGCCGATCTTGGCGCCGATCGCGCTCGTGACGACGTTGAGGATCGTCGCCCCGCAGGAGCCGAGGCTCCCCGTGCTGAAGCAGTCGAGCGCGTCCGTGATGCCGAGCTCGTCCTGGATGATCTTGCCGAGTTCCTTGGCGGCCAGGACGGCGCGGCTCTGCTGGATGTCGGCCCGGGTGCGGGCGACGATGGCCTTGCGCTGCGCCGGGGTCTTGTCGGGCTGGTAGTACCGGTAGTAGGTCTTGGTGGACTTGACCTCCCAGCCGCCGTTGTCCTTCAGCCGGCACGTGACGCCCATGTAGATGCAGTCGTCGGGCTTCTCGCCGGTCGGGTCGGAGAGCGTCACCGGGCTGTTGTTGGCGTACGCGTAACCGTTGATCTGCTGCGGATCGGTGAAGTCGATCAGCGGGTCGGCCGAGACGAAGCGGCCGTTCTCCGGCTCGTACTCCCGTGCCCCGATGTGGGTCAGGCCCGTCGTCGCGTCGACCGACTTGCCCAGGAAGCCCTTGTCGTCCACCCACGGTTCTACCGTGCCGGAGTCGCGTACGTTGCCGAACGGATCCATGCGGCGCCGCGTGACCTCACCCGAAGCCGCGTCGACGGCCGCCAGCGAAGTCCCGTGGTGGTCGCCCGCCAGGAACTGAACGCCCTTCGTCGTGCGCATCGCCACGGTCCGGCCGCCGAAGCCGTAGTAGCGGGTCGCCTGCACCGCACGCGTGGCGGTGTTCAGGCTCAGCTCCATGCCCGGCAGGTACAGCGTCTGCTCGCCGGGTTCCTTGCGCAGCAGGCGGTTGCCGGAAGCGTCGTACGAGAAGGCCGTGGCCTCCGTGTCCGGCTTCGCCGACTTGGTCAGCCTGCCTTCGGCGTTCCAGGTCAGGTCCTGCGTCGTGCCGTTCAGCACGCGCTGGAGGGTGTTGCCCGCCGCGTCGTAGGCGAAGGTGTCCTGCGCCTTGACGGCCGGACCGCTGCTGCTGGCAGGAGTGTCCTTCACGACCTTGGTGAGGGTGTGCGGGCCGCCGTTGCCCTCCGCGTCCTTGCCGTAGGTGTACGTCCGCGTGACGTCCGGCTTGCCGCCCACACCGTGCAGGACCTGCTTGCTGCGGTTCCCCGACGCGTCGTAGTCGAAGTCCTGCCAGTAGGCTCCCGGGCCGCCGAGCGTCGTGGCGCTCGGATCGTTCGCGCACGCCTTGTCCTGCTTGCCGGTGCCCGCCGCGCCGTCGGAGGAGTTGGACGTCGCCCAGGCGGCCTTCAGGCGCCGCTGCCAGTCGTAGCGGAAGCACTGGACGTCCGCCTGACCGCCCTGGGGGGTGTCGGCGATCGAGGTGACGTTGCCGGACGCGTCGTACGTGTAGTCGGCGTCGTACGTCACCGCGTCGACGCCCGAGACGTCCACGCTGGAGTTCTTCAGGCGGTCGGTGCCGCGCTCGTACTCGTAGGTCAGCCAGGTCTTCTTGCCGTCGGAACCGCCCACCGTGCCCAGTTCCAGCTGCTGGAGCTGGGAGGTCGGGGCGTACGACGCCTGTCCGACGTACGCTCCCTGGCGCTTGCCGTCCAGGGTGGACAGCAGCTGCGTCGGACGCTGCAGGGCGTCGTACGTGTAGGTGAGCGTCTCGGAGCCGAGGCCGCCCGCGGCGGGGACGCTCTGCGACTGGACGGTGCCGTCAGGGTTGTACTGGGTGCCGAACTCGTAGGTGCCCGCGAGCTCGGAAGCCGTGTCACCGCCCAGCGCGACCTTGGTCAGCGTCGGCTGGTACAGCTCGTCCAGCTGGACGTTGAGCGTGGAGGTCTGGACCTTGCCGTTCTCGTACCTGTACGTGCCGTACGTCTGGCCCTTGGCGACGTGGTCGTAGGTCGTCGCGGTCAGCTGGGTGCCCTTGTCCGGCTCGCCTTCCCACGTCGACGTCGGACGGCCCAGTTCGTCGTACTTGGTGAACGTCGACTTGCCGCGCATGTCCGTGGTGGAGACGAGGCGGTCCAAGGAGTCGTACGTGTACGTCGACCTGCCCGTGTCCGGGTCGGTGGCCGACGTCTTGCGGCCGCGCTGGTCGTATCCGTACGACCAGGTGTTGCCCGCCGGGTCCTCGACGGACTTGAGCTGTCCGGCCGGCGTGTACGTGTACGAGGTGGCCTCGTAGTCCGCGGACGTGCCCGTCGGGACGGGCTTGTCCCCCTTGTAGCGACGGATCTCGGTCGTCCTGCCGCGGCCGTCCGTGAGCGTCGTCGTGGGTGCCGTACCGGGCGGGGGGTCGACGTGGACGCGGTCACCGCCGTAGGCGTACGTGGTGCGCCACTTCTCCTCGTCGGCGACCTTGAAGATCTCGGCCGTCTTGCGTCCCGCGCCGTCGTACCGCGTGACGGTCTGGCCGTCCACCTCGCCACCGGGCTTGAAGACCGTGGCGGTGGGTGCGCCGGTGGTGTAGTAGTCCGAGGCCGTCTCGACGACGTTGCCGAGGCCGTCGCGGCGCGTATCGGCGACGATCCGGCCGCCGTTCGGGCCCTCGGACTGCTGCTGGCGGGGCCGCAGCAAGCCGTCGTAGATCGTGTACTCGCTGCCGTAGGACGTGCCGTTGTTCTCGATCCGCTCCGTCTTGACCGCTGTTGACGCGGTCTTGCGGATCAGATAGGTGTACTTGATGGACGGGGTGAAGTCCTTGGCCCGGGACCGGTCGGGCAGCCAGACCGAGGTGAGCCGGCCCAGGGCGTCGTAGGCGAGGTCGCTGCGCTTGCCGTTCATGTCGATCTGCGCGGCGGGAGCGCCCCACGAGCGCACGTACTCCGTGGACACCTGCCAGCCCAGCGGATTCGTCTCCGTCTGCTTGGTGGTCAGGCCGTCGGTCTCGGTGTACGAGAACTTCGTCTCGATGCCCTTGGCGTCCTTGGCCTTCAGCGGACGCCCGAACTTGTCGAAGTCGGCAGTCGTGGCCTCTGACACCGTCTGGTAGGTGGGCGTGGTGCCGTCGTGCTTGGAAAGGCGCTGCACCTTCGTGGCGTCGCCCTTGGTCGGGGCCTCGCCCAGGCCCTTGCCGTCGTAGAAGGTGAGTTCGTCGGAGATGACCTGGGTCTTGCGGTCCGGCTTGCCGTCACAGGTGACGGCGACCTTCTCGGAGCGGGAGACCAGATCGTAGATGTTCTTGGCCTTGTTGTCCGCGAATTCCGTCCGGACGCACTGGTTGTCGCCGCTGTCGCCGATCTTTCCGAAGTCGTCGGTCTCGACCGCGCGGCCGGTGGCCGCGTCGTAGCGCGTGGTGGCGGCCACCTCCTGCCACTTGTTGTCCGGCAGCGCGGTGTAGGTCCGCGTGGTCTGCGGGCGTACGTAGTACGCCTTGCGGGTGCCCCAGTCCTTCACCCGGGTCGCGGTGGCTCTGGTCCACGTCGTGCTGATGCTCTTCGAGACGATCTTGTCGGCCGCGAACCCGCCGTCGTAGGTGATCGTCTCCAGTTCCTGGCCGGAGAGCTCCTCGTCGTCGGCGTGCTTCGTGCCCGTCGAGTCAGTGACCTCTCCGCCGAGGCCCCGCAGGAAGACGTGCTCGGTGCGCTGGTTGGCGGAGCTGACGGTGCCGTCGGACTTGGTCACCCGGACCCTGCCGTAGCCGCGCCAGTCGCTGTGCGTGCGGTACTCGCTCTTGGTGATGCCGTCGGCGCGGGCCTTCTTCCAGCCCGCGTCGCCCTGGTAGTCGTACTCGCTGACGTTGTCCGGCGTGTCCGCCGTCACGTCGTCCTCGACCACCCGCTCGACCAGGTACTTGTGGAACCAGTCGGTGATCGGGTCCTCCGCGCCCGGCGGGTTCCACTTGACCGGGTAGCACGCCTTCTTGGGGCTGTCCGCGTCGGGCAGGGAGCCCGCCTTGCAGTCGGCCTCGCGGTAGAGGACGTCCAGCCGGCCGCCGGAGCCGTTGTCGACTCCCGAGATGCGGAAGCGGTTCATCGCCTGGATGTTGTCGCCCGGCTTGTCGACGCGGTTGGGCAGCTGCTGGCCGAGGAGTTCGACGGCAGGCGTCTCGGCCGTCCCGGAGCCCGCGTGCCCGGTCTGCTTGATGGTGTTGAGCCACAGCGACTTCGAGCTGTCGCCGTTGTCGGTGAAGAGGTGGCCGAGGGACCAGGAGTCGACGTCCGCGTAGCCGTCGCCGTAGCGGATCTGCGTCGTGACCTTGCTGAGCATCTTGCGGGTCCAGAACGTCGGGCTGTTCTGGCCCTTGCACTTGGTGTCGGCCTTGCAGTTGAGGTCCCAGGGCACGTCCGGCCAGCGGCCCGCCGTCGCGTCCGTGAGGTCGCCCGGCTGGCAGTCGGCCGCCGCGGCCAGGCAGCGCTCGTCGGTGTCGAACACCATGCGGGCGGCGGCCGGGGTGCTGTAGACCGAGCCGTCGCGCTGGCCGTAGTCGATGCGCTTGAGGTACCCGCCGCGCGTGTACGGCTTGCCGTTCTCGTCGGTCTTCAGGCCCTGCGTGTAGTAGTTGGTCTCCTTGCCGTAGAAGTACGACATGGCGTTGTCGTGCGGGTCGACGACGTAGTCGAGGTTCCACCGCCAGGCCTGCTTGCAGTGGGCGTTGGCGAGGGTCGCGTCGTAGCAGGGCTCGCCCGAGTCGTCGCCGTAGACGGGAACCGTCCAGGTGGAGCCGGTCTGCTCCTTGCCCGAGGTGTAGCCGGGCAGGTTGTCCAGGCCGAAGTAGTACTGGGTGCCGTCGGTGGTGGTGACGCGCCAGTGCTCGCCGTTGTCGTCGCCGTTGCTGGCTCCGGTCAGCTTCTCGACCTTGCTGTTGTCGTCACCGCTGATCCGCCACTCGCCGGTGTCGTCGTCCTTGATCAGCTCGCCGGAACTGCCGCCGGCCAGTTGGATGGTGGCGTTGTCGTACGCCCAGCACTGGTCGCCGTTGGTCTTGGCCTGGCCGTCGTCGGCACACGGCTTGTACCGCCGCTCGATGAAGCCCGGCTCGTAGCCGAAGCCCTGCCCGATCCAGGAGCCCTGGTTGTTGGTGGCGGCGGTCTGGCCGTCGACGGACTGGGAGTTGTAGCCGAGGGTGACGCCCGGTACGAGCCCGCCCGGCGCGGGCGGTGTGCGCAGCGGGTACGTCCAGTTGAACGCGCCGGAGGAGTTGGAGACGCTCCACTCCGCGGAGGGTGCGAGCGGGGTTGCGCCGAAGCTGCCCTGGTCGCCCGAGGCCCCGGCGGTCGCCGCGAGGACGGTGGGGGCGGACCGGGCTCCCCGTGCCGCGACGGGCACGTCCGCGCTCAGGGTCGTGGCGGCGGTGTCGTTGGCCGTCCGCAGTTCGCGCGAGGTGGCGCAGCCGCGCTTCTGCGGTGTGGTCAGGGCGCACTGCGGCAGTTGCACCAGGCGAAGGCGGGAGCCGTACCCGGCGCCGTAGGCCTCGGCGAACCCCGAGTAGTCGAGGGTGACGCGCACGGCCGCGGGTCCGCCCGCCCGGTTCGCCCGCCCTGCCTTGCCCGCGTCGGCGACGGTGAGCAGGACGCCGTCGATGCCCGCGGCCTTCGTCTTCTCCCGGCCGACCACGTCGACCTTGACGGCGTCCGGCGTCTCCGGTCTGGATCTCCCGCGCTTCTCGGGCGGGCCGATCTCCAGCGGCAGGCCCTCTGCCTTGGCCGCACGGCTCGCTGAGCCCAGCGACACCGCGTCGCTCCCCGGCTTCGGCCAGACGACCGCGGCCGCCCGGTCCACCCGCGCCTTCTCGGCCGGATTGGCCCGGTGCCGTTCGCCCTTGAGGTCCGTACCGGACACCGGCTTGCCCAGGTCCTGGACCTCCGGCCGGGTCCGCCCCTTGTCGTCGGCCGCCGCGTCCGGGACGTACTGCGGAAGCAGCCCCACGGCCAGTGAGACGCCGAGGGCGAGGACGACCTGGCGGCGTGCGCCGGGGTGGGCGGACCAGGAGGGCAGGCGGAACCATTTCGACGTAGGCATGACATATCTCCGAGACGTGTGAGAAGAGCTGTGTCCGCGGGGCCGTGGGCGGGCGGGGCGCCCCTGCCGTGGAGCCACCCCGCCCGCCTGCCCTCGCCTACGTCACCGTTCCGTCCAGGTTCACACCGGATTCCAGCCTCGCCACGGTGGCCACCAGCGGTTCGTCGAAGGCCCCTTCGAAGACGCGTACTTCGTCGATCGCGCCGGAGAAGTACGCGGATCCCGACGTCAGGCCCGAGCGGCCCACCTGCACACCGGTCGTGGTGAAGTCCCAGCTGTTGGGCCACTTCACGACCTGGTCGGTCCACTGGCCGTTCACATACAGCCGGACCTCTTCGAAGAGCGCGTTGTACGACAGGGCCAGGTGGTCACCGTCGCCCGACGTGCTGGGCTGGACCCCCTTCGCGATCGCTTCCTGCACGGGGGCGTCCGCTGCGTCCTTCTCGGTCAGCCGCAGCTGCCAGCGGCCGGACTCCTTGTCGAAGCGGACCGTGGCCGCCGACCCCTCGGTCCCCGGCAGCGCGAACACCGTCTGGCTGGCCGTGGCGTCGGGCGAGCTGAGCCTGGCCCGTGCGGTGATCGTGAAGCTGGCCTTGGACTTCAGCAGTCCTGCGGTACGGCTCGCGTAGCCGTCCTTGCCGTTCAGCGCCAGGTGGCCGTCGCCCCACACGGGCTGCTCGGCCGGCTTGCAGTTCGGGTCGAGCACGTCGCAGGAGTCGTCCGCCTGGTAGAGGGAGGCGCCGCCGCGCATCGTCAGCCCCTTGCCGCCCGAACGGTCCGGCACCGTCCCGCCGGTGGCCTCGTCCATGTCCCAGTAGGCGAGCTGCAGGGGCGGGATCCCGCCCAGGCTCCGGGTCTCGCCCGCGGCCAGGACCCGGTCGAAGACCTGCACGTCCGCCACCGTCCCCTTCAGGTGCGCGGTGTATCCGTCGGGCTCCAGGGCCCGCCCGATCTGGAGCGAGCCGGTGGCGTTCCAGGTCGTCGGACGTTCCTGTATGTCACCGTTCACCAGCGTGCCGTTGACGTACATGCGCATCGTGCCGTCCGCGCCCGCTTTGACCTCGTCCTTGTCGTAGACGCCCACGAGGTGGGTCCATTCGCCGGGCACCGGCCTCGGGCCCTGGACCTCCCACGAGGTGACCGATCCGATCTCGCTGTCAGGTGCCCGGAAGGACCACCGCCGGGAGGTGGCGTCGTACCCGAGCGAGAAGCCGGACTGGGCGGAGCCGTCCTGGCTGATCACGGTCATCGAGGACTTCGGCAGCTCGGGAAGCAGCACCCAGCCCGCGACGGAGAAGGTCTTGTCCGTGTCGACGATGTGCTGACCTGCGTTGAGGTAGGCGCCGCTGCTGCCGTCGAGGGTCGCCGCGGTGCGCACCGAGCCGTGCGGCCCCTTCCCGCCGAACGTCACGCCGGAGCCCGCCGTGGCCGCCGCGGTGTTGTCGTTGCCTGCGGCCTGCTTGGATCCGACAGGGTCGGCGAGGGCCCAGGAGGCCTTGGCCGAGCGTCCCTTGGCGACCCGGAAGCGGTAGGACCTGGTGATCTCCTTGCTGTTGCCCGCGCGGTCCTCGGCCCAGACGAGCAGCGTCATCGGGGCTTCCCGCTGGGGCATCCAGCGCAGGACGACCGGTCTGCCCGGTGCGCTGGGCGTGAGCGACTTCTTCGCCTCGCCCGTGAACTGGTAGGTGTACTTGACCACGTCGGTGCCCTCGGAGTGCAGTTCGAAGGTGCCGTAGTCGCCCACGCCCGCATGCCACTTGCCGTCGTCCGGGAACGACTCCGACTTCACTTCGGGCGCGTCGGGCTTGGTCTCGTCGAGGATGAACTCGCATCGGGTGCCCGAGCCTTCGTGGCTCCACGGGCCCCAGGACTCCTCCGAGCCACCGATGTCGTCGCCGCCGCGCACCCACCAGCCGATCACGGTGTTCTGCGGCACTTTGAATCCCCCTGTGCCATCGCCCGTGATGTCGCTGCCGACGGTGTAGGTGAAGTCCTCGAAGCCACTGTCACGGCCGGACATGGTGTCCGACTGCTTGTAGTGGGTCGTGACGACGCGCTTCTCCTCCTTCCCGTTCTTGTCCGTCCAGAAGATCTCGAACTGGGCCCTCAGCTTCTCCGTGTTCCCGTTCGCGTCGCCGTGGTCCGGGTCCCACACCCTCGCCGCCAGCGTCGGCACCTTCTTCGTGTAGTGCTTGGTGGCCTCTCCGTAGGCGCACGTGCCACCGGTGCTCATGGACAGCTCGTCCATCTTCGGCTGGTAGGGCGGCCTGTTGTACGTGACTTCGAGTGCGGCGTTGTTGCAGAACCGCTTCCACGACGCGTAGGAGTCCTCGCTGGCGGCCTGGAGTCCGAACGTGGTGGTGTCCCAGCCGCTGGACGCCGCCTTCTGCACGGTGCCCTTCACGTTGAAGCGCACGTTCTGGTTGGTGGCAGAGCAGGAGCCGGTCGGGTTCGTCGGCGACTCGGAGGTGATGTGGTCCTTGCTGGACGGCCTGTTGGACCAGTTCGTGCGGGAGTTGATGGCGCTGCCGCCGGAGCTGTTCACGCGGTGCAACTGCACCGAGCGCGCCTCGCTGTTGTACGTGTGCACCAGGGTGATCGCGAACTCGGCCTTGAGGATCTTCTTGTCCTCGAAGCTTCCGGTCGGCAGGGCGTAGTACTGGCGCTGCACGTCGTCATTGCCGGTGCAGCGCACGGAGTAGTTCGCCGGGCAGCGGCCGACGCCCTTGCCGGACTCGACGCCGTCGTCGGAGTTGGGGAACTTCCAGCCTTCGAGCCCCGGCTTCGCGGACGACACCCAGGTCCAGCCCGTGCGGCCCTTCGTCCTCGCGACCGGGTCGATGATCACCGGATAGCGCGTGTTCGCGCCCCTGAGCAGGCTCAGGTCCGGCTTCAGGGTCATGGCGTGCTTCCGCAGCCCGAGTGCGACGTCCGCGACCCGGGCGCCGTCGCCCGGCGTGGCCTGCGGTGCCGTCGTGGCGCGCTGCCGCGGGCCGGCGGTCCTGCCGTCGCCGCGCGAGTCCCACATCACCGGCTGCGCGGCTTCGAATACCGTGGCCCCGGTCTGCCCGTCCTTCGCCACGAGCCCGCCCTCGACGTCCTTGCGGACGGCCAGGCCTTCGGCCTCGATGGGCAGTTCGATGGTGGCGAGGTCGGGATTGGCCGCCGCCCGGGCGGACTTGACGACCAGCATGTGCGCGAAGCCCTCGGTCTCCGCGCGGACGACCAGGTCGACGTCCGGCAGCACGGAGCGGTACGTGGCCGTGGGGCCCTCGACCTCAGGGGCGGGCAGCTTGCCGGGCCAGGACAGGGAGAGCTTCCTGCCGTCGCGTGCCATCGTGGCGAACGGGCCGTCCCCGCCCCGCGAGATGCTCAGGGCCGTGGGAGTGGCCCTGGGGGCGAGCACACCGCCGGGCCGCCCGACCAGCGTCGTGTCGATGCCGGTCCACGTGCGGCCCTTGCGGGTACGGACCGGCTCCGCGAACTCCTTGGCGGTGAAGGTGCCGTCCGGGTTCGCGAACGTCTGGCTGCGTTCGGTGCGCCGCCCGAAGACTTCGACGCGCTTCCCGGACTCGCCCGCGCGCCGGGCGGCCGCGGCGTCCGTGAACTCCGTGCCCGGTGCCGTGTCCGGGGCCGTGCCCGGGGACGCCGACTGCCGTTCGGACGACTCCGCGGTCGCCACCGGCGAGCCGGTGATTCCGGCGGCCAGTACGGCGGTGATCACCCCGGCCACGGCGACCGCTCTTCGCGCCCTCCGTGCTGCCCTGCTCTTCACGATTCCCCCTGCGTCGAAAGCGCTTGCGTCATGGGCCGAAGGCGGCGCACCCCCCGGGGCACGCGCCGCCCGGCGCCGCCTAGCGGATGTCCGTACCGAACGCCTTGCCTTCGTCCGGGACGCCGTTGGCCCCCGGCTTCACCGTGCGCACCGATCCCGTGCCGCCGTCGATGTGCTTCCAGGACGTCGCGTACACCAGGCCCTTACGGTCGCCCGACGTCTTGCTGTAGGGCACGCCCACATACAGGTCCCTGTACGTGCCCCACAGGCCGAGGCCCGTGAAGTCGCGCGCCTCGGCCGTGCCCGGCAGGCCGTGCCCCCGCGTGAGGACCTTGCCCCCCGCCCCGGACGGACCGAGCGGGGACAGGACGTGCACGGCACCGGCGTTCTCCACGGCCCCCACTTCCTGGTTGGGGACGCTGACAGCGAGCCTGATCGTCTCGGCGGTGGCGGTCGCGCCCGGCTCGGTGTTGGCCAGGGCGACCCGCTGCCCGAAGAAGTCCGCCGCCGCCGGCCGCTCATTGCCCCCCGAGGCCAGCCGGTCGACGAAGTCGACCTCGGAGACGGCACCGGACGGCTTGATGCGGATGACGGTGACGGCGCCCGCGTCCGCGACCGTGCCCACGTTCTCGTTGGGCGCGCCGACGGCCAGCAGCGCGTCCGTCTCCGTGTCCGCCCCCGACGGCCGGTAGGGGACCATGGACAGTGCCGTGCCGAAGCGGTCGTCCTTGGCTGCCGCGCCCGTCACCAAGGCCGGATGGTCCTCGTCCACCCCGTCGAGCGAGGTCGGCCGCCCGTCGTCGATGGTGTGGTTGAACAGCGTCACCGCCCCGGCGAACGACTCGTCGCCGATCGCCTCGCCGGGCGCGCCCGCGGCGATGAAGCGGCTCGTGGCCGCGAGGGACTGCCCGAACCGGTCGTTGGCCTCCGCCACGCCGGGCACGTCCGGGTCGTCCTGGTTCACCGTGGTCTTGGTGGTGCCCTGGACGTAGTGGATGCATCCGGCGTCCGAGATCCTGCCGATGGCTTCACCCGGAACGCCGATGGCGAGGTACGGCTTGCCGCCCGCCTTGACGCCCGCCGCCAGCGCGTAGCCGAAGAGATCCCCGGCCTCGGTCGCGGTGTCTCCGTCGAGTCCCGCCTGTGTGTAGCTCTGGATCTTTGAGCCCTCGCCGATGCCGGAGGGCCGTCCGTGGATGACGTACACGGCACCGGCGTCCGCTTGGGGCCCGTCGGCGGTCTTGACGTCCTCGTACGGTGCGCCCACCACCAGGTCGTCGCACCCGTCCCTGTCGGCGTCGTACACCGCGAGCGACGACCCGAACTTGTCGCCCGTCTCCGGGTCCGCGGTCATGCCGCTCAGCTTCTGGGAGATCTCGAAGACTCCCTTGTCGCCTCCGAGGACGACGCGGACGAGGCCGGCTGCGGTCTTCCCCGCCACGGTGGCCTCGGGATCGGCGATCGCCATGTCGCGGACGCCGTCGCCGTTGAAGTCCGATCCCGCCCCCTCGGCGCACGTGGCGGCGGCCGCGGGCGACGCCCCCGCGGAGAACGACGTCGCGGCAGCCACCACGAGCGCCGCTGCCACTCCCCATCCGGTCACCCGCGCGCCACCGCGCGCGCCTCGACTCAACTCCACAACCCCACCCCAGAGTTACAGAACACCGTCACAGAATGTTCACAGGGGAGCGAGTAAACGCTCGGCACATCCGAGCGGTCAATGTGACCCAGGACACATGAGGCCACGGGGCGATGTGCACCTGTTACTGAACGTGTCCGAGCTCGGCGGGTCCTGGCCACCGCATCCATCCCTGTGAGGCGCGCCTACGGGGCTCTTCGGTGGGCAGTTTCGTCACCAGAAGGGTGATTCATTTCCATGAGCAAGCACTGAAGGGGCGTGCCGCACGGTCGGCCAGGAGGGCGAAACTCGGCCACACCAACACGGAGGGGGCCCATCCGTATCACGCAGCGCAGCGGGAAATTTTGCCAAGCGTCCCGAGATCCACACCCGCCCCACCCTCTGTCCAGCTTGGGACACAACGGCCGTATAGGGACAGACACGAAGTGACCGGACGTGAGGTGGGGCGGTGTGGCCGCGGGGCGCGTCTGGGGACGGTGGCGCGGTTGCAGATTCAGGATGCGCCAGGGTGATCAACGGGCTGTCAACAGGCGTTGAACAGGGGCCGCCGCGGGTCGCGGCGGCTCGGGCCCGGTCAGGCCGAGGCCCGGTCAGGCCGAGGCTCGTCGGGCCGGACCCCGTCAGGCCGGGGCCGGGGTCTGGCGGGTGGGCTGGGTGGGGAGGGCCGGGGCCGGGTCGGGGTGCTGGAGGGCGGCCAGGCGGTGGACGTCGCGGGCGGTGCCCGTGACGCCGGAGAGGAAGCCCTGGGCCCGGGGGGACGCCTTGTCGGTCAGCCACGCGGGGTCGATGTCCATGACCGCGACCTTGACCTCGGTGCCCGCCAGGGCGAGGGGAAGGGTGTGGACGACCGTCGAGGGGAAGCTGAGGATGGTGCGGCCGATGGGGCCCCGGCGGGCGATGAGTTCCAGGGGGAGGTCGGGGCGGATCACCTGGAGGCCCGTCTCGACGGCCAGGCGGTGCAGCTTCTCGGCGCTCTCGCGGCGGTGCGCGAAGTAGCGGGCCGCCCCGTGCGTACGGGCGAGCGCGCCCACCGCGTCCAGATAGCGGTCGAGGTCCACCACGCCGGTCTCCACCAGGGACGTGCCGACCAGGTCCGCGCCCTTGGTGATGCGCGGCGGGCCGAAGCGGGCCCGCGTCCACGCGAAGGAGTTCACCGTGACGCGGACGCCCTCGGGCGCCGCGTCGATGGGCATGGAGGAGAAGACCTCCACCCGGCGGCGGCCCTTGGGGTGCGGCGTGAGGCGGCGGCGGGCCGAGGAGGAGACGGGCAGGAAGACCATGTCCCTGGGGCCCGGCCTGCCGCCCCTGCGGTGCCAGCGCACCAGGCGCTCGCCGTTGGCCAGCTGGGAGATGAACTCCATGGTGGCCGTGCCGTCGTCCACCACGACGAGGTCCTGCGCCCGGGTGATGGTGAGCAGGAGCTGTACGTAGCGCGAGAAGGGGTCGCCGATCACTATCCGGGCGGCCCTGCGCAGCGGGCCCGCGAGACCGCCGATCGTGTGGAACGGCGCGGTCGTGCCGCCGCGCGCCTCCTCCCAGCGCACCGTGTGGCCCTCCGCGCGGGCCAGTTCGGCCATGCGGCGCAGCTGGCCCCGGGTCATGGGGTCGGTGGGGGCGAGCACCACCAGCGTCAGGTCGTCCGGCGCGGCTCCGGCTCCGGCCTCGGCCCCGGCGTCGGTGCCGGAGTCGGCCGCCGTGGACTCGCCAGCGGCCGCCGTGGACAGCGCGGGCTCGGTGTCAGCCGCCGTGGACGCGGCATCGGCTGCCGAGGACGGCGCAGGCTCGGCGTCAACCGCCGTGGACGCCGCAGACGCGGCCTCGGCTGCCGTGGGCGGCGCGGACAAGTGCGCCCACTCCAGCACGTTGAGCAGCTGCACCGGCGACTCCACGAACGCCAGCGTGCCGTGTGGTGCCCTCGCGGCGCGCCGTGCGCTCCGTGCTGACATGGGTCGGTCCTCCCGTACGGGATGGGGCGGGTCGGTCCGGGCCCCGGCCCTCCCGTGCGGGGAGGGCCGGTGGGGGGTGTGCACAGGCCACCCGGGAACGCGTGGCGCGGGAGCGGCGCCGGTGCGCTCCCGGGGGCGCCGGGGGCCGACGGGCGGGGTGCGCCCGCCCGTCGGCGTGCGGCGGTCGGGCCTCAGACCGCCACGGGCTCGCGGTCCGCGGCCTCGGCGACGACGCCCGCCACGCGGCGGAGCTTCTTCATCGGGCCGAGCTCGGACTCGTAGACCTTCTTGACGCCGTCACCGAGGGAGGCCTCGATGGTGCGGATGTCGCGGACGAGGCGCGTGAGGCCCTGCGGCTCCACGGACGCGGCCTGGTCGGAGCCCCACATGGCGCGGTCCAGGGTGATGTGGCGCTCGACGAAGGTGGCGCCGAGGGCCACGGCGGCGAGGGTCGTCTGGAGGCCCGTCTCGTGGCCGGAGTAGCCGATCGGGACGTTCGGGTACTCGGCCTGGAGCGTGTTGATGACGCGCAGGTTCAGCTCCTCGGCCTTCGCCGGGTACGTCGACGTGGCGTGGCAGAGCAGGATGTTGTCGGAGCCGAGGACCTCGACGGCGTGGCGGATCTGCTTCGGCGTCGACATGCCCGTGGAGAGGATGATCGTGCGGCCCGTCGCGCGCAGGGCGCGGAGCAGCTCGTCGTCCGTCAGGGAGGCGGAGGCGACCTTGTGCGCGGGGACGTCGAACTTCTCCAGGAAGGCGACGGCCTCGGTGTCCCACGGGGACGCGAACCAGTCGATGCCGCGCTTGGCGCAGTGCTCGGTGATGGCCCGGTACTCGGACTCGCCGAACTCCACGCGGTGGCGGTAGTCGATGTACGTCATCCGGCCCCAGGGGGTGTCGCGCTCGATGTCCCACTGGTCGCGCGGCGTGCAGATCTCCGGCGTGCGCTTCTGGAACTTCACCGCGTCGCAGCCCGCGTCGGCGGCCACGTCGATGAGCGCGAGGGCGTTCTCCAGGTCGCCGTTGTGGTTGATGCCGATCTCACCGGTGATGTAGACGGGGTGACCGGGGCCCGCGGTCTTCGAACCGAGGGTGCGCAGGCGGTTGGCGGAGGCCGTAGTGCTCATGGCAGGAACTTTCCTTAACTGTTGAGGGAGGGGCCGAGGATCCAGGCGGCGATCTCTCGGATCGCGCCGTCACCGCCGGGGACGGAGGTGACCGCGCGTGCGGCGCCGCGTACGACGTCGTGGGCGCTCGCGACCGCCACGGGCCAGCCGACCAGGCCGAAGCACGGGAGGTCATTGACGTCGTTACCGACGTAGAGCACGCGCTCGGGAGCGATGCCCTGCTCCTCGCACCACTGCTTCAGTGCGAGGTCTTTGCGGTCGATGCCGTGCAGCACGGGGAGCTTCAGCTTGCGTGCGCGCGCGGCGACGACCGGGTTCTGTTCCGTGGACAGGATCAGCATCTTCAGGCCCGACCTGCGCAGGGCCGCGATGCCGAGGCCGTCACCGCGGTGCACGGTGACGAACTCCCGTCCGTCGGAATCGATCAGCACCCGGTCGTCCGTCTGGGTGCCGTCGAAGTCGAGTACGACCGCGTCGATGTCGTCGCGGGTCGGAAGGGCCGCCTCGTCGCCCGAGCGCACCGCGTCGAAGAGCGGGGCGAGGGCGCGGGCGCGGGCCAGGTCGTGCGGGTCGTCGATCTCCAGGACGCGCGCGGGGTCGGTCCGCACCAGTTCGGTGTGGCCGAAGAAGCGGTGCTTGTGCGCGCGGAAGCCGGTCGCGTCCATGCCGTAGGCGGCGCCGGTCTCCAGGAGGTCCTGGGGGCGGTCCTGGCGGCGGGGGCGGAAGGACTTGTCGTGGTTGACGCCGTAGCCGCCGGAGGTGACGGTGCCGGTGACGACCTTGGTCGAGCCGCCCTCCTCGGCGGTGCGCTCGCCCTCGATGGCGGGCGGCTCGTCGCCCGCGTCGCGCCAGACGAAGCCGTGGAAGGGCGCCACGGTGTGGGCCGTGTCGGCGCCGCCCTCGACGATCGCCGCCACGATGCCGTCGACGTCCTCGCGGGTGATGAAGGGGCTGGTGCACTGCACGAGCAGGACCACGTCCACCGGTACGCCGTGCAGCGCCTCGTGCGCGTCCATGGCGTGCAGGACGGCGGCCTCGCTGGTCGCGGTGTCGCCCGCGATGGCGGCGGGGCGCAGGACCACCTCGGCGCCCGCGGCGCGCGCGGTCTCGGCGATGACCGTGTCGTCGGTGGACACGACGACGTGGGTGACCAGGCGGGACGCGGTGCACGCGCGGACCGCACGGGCCACCAGCGGGACCCCGCCGACCGGTGCGAGGTTCTTCGCCGGCACCCCCTTGGAGCCGCCCCGCGCGGGGATGACGGCGAGGACGCGGCGTGCCGCTGCGCCCTCCGGGTGGGCCTTGGACATGGAGGCTCCTTCAGTGGTGCCAGGTGCGTCAGGGGTGCCTGATGGGGGGTACTGGCCTTGCTGCGGGATCACGGCCCGGCCGTCCGGGCGCGGGCCGGTCACAGCTCGCCCATCCGCCGGATCACCGGCGCGACGCGCTGCACTCCGTGCCGGTAGGCGCCGCGCGCCGCGCTGCGGACGGCCTGCCGCACGGGGCCCGGCTCGCGGTCGGCGGTGGGGGCGCCGGGCAGCGGCGCGCCGTCGGGGCCGAGGTGGTGGCGGGCGAGGATGCCGGGCAGATAGCCGGGGGCCGTGACCTGGGTGTAGTAGGGCTGGAGCGGGGGCAGCCCGCCCTCGGCCGCGCGGCCGACGAGCTCCGCGACCCGCTTGCGGGCCTCGTCGAAGGCCGTGTCGTACGTGCCGTCGGCGGCGACGCCCTGGCGCGCGACCCAGGCCGGGTCGGGCTCCGGGACGTGGCCGGTGTCGAGCTGGTCCCAGGAGGCGAGGCAGCCCGAGCCGATGAAGTGGTGGTTGCCGTGCGCCTCGCGGATGCCGAAGTCGGTGAGGACGGCCGTCGGGATGCGCCGGTGCAGGGCCTCGAGCGCGGCCGTGGAGCTGACCGTGACGAGCAGGTCGGTGCGGTCGAGCACCTCGCCCATGTGCCCGTAGACGAGGCGGAAGTTGGGCGGCGCGTCCATGCCCTTGACGAGCTTCTGGTACGGCAGTTCCTCGATGTGCGTGGTGTGCTCGCCGGGCTTGCTGCGCAGCTTGAGCAGGACCTCGCGCTCGGGGTGCAGCCGCGCGTGCCGGACGAGGCGGTCGAGCAGATACGTGCGCTCGGCGCGCTTCTCCGGTACGGAGGGCTGGGCGGCGAAGACGACCGTGTAGGGGTCGCGGGGCGCGTAGGGCTCACCGCCGAGGAAGGGCAGGGCGGCCTCCGTGACGCTGCCGGCGTCGGCGCCCACGCCCTCGTACACGGCGCGGAAACGGTCCGCGTCCTGGCGGGAGTTGGCGAGGACGACGTCCGCGCCGTGGCGGAGCAGCAGGCCGTCGGCGAGCTTCTCGTAGACGACGCCGACGTAGCCGGTGACGACGACGGGCCGCCGCCGGGTGCCCGCCCAGTCGCGGGCGAGGCCGTGAAGGACGGCCTGGACGCCGCCGCCGACCAGGGCGAGCACGAGGACGTCGTACTCCGCGGCCCGGCCCCGCATCTCGCTCAGGAACTCGATCGCCGTGACCTCGCGCAGGCTGTCCGCGCGCACGCCGACCTCTTCGAGCTGGCGGGGCGTCGGCGTGGCCCGGCCGCGCAGCAGATATCCGTCGACGTGGACGTCCGCGGCGGCGTGGGGGGCGGCCTGGGCTCCGGTGGATCCGACGAGGCGCCGCGCGGTGAGCGCGCCCCACTTCCACCGGGTGTCGGAGTCGGCGAGCACGGCGACCCGCGTCGTCTTGTTGCTTACTGGCACAGCGAAGACGCTAGGAAGGCATTCCGATTGATGGCCCAACTCAGGTGCAACAAACGGTTAACAGCGTGCCGACGAATGGCGAAGCGGCATGGCAAAGGTGTGACGGGAAGCCCGGTTAACCATTCCGCCACGCTTCGTTCACCTGACATCCCACCGCGGGTCAAGACGAATGCCGGGCCGACACCTAACGTCTCGCACGTGGTTAAGCTCTCCGTCATCGTGCCGTTCTACAACGTGCAGCAATACGCGCCCGACACCTTGAAGTCTTTGCGTGCGAACGCGCGTGACGACTTCGAATTCATTCTCGTCGACGACTGCTCGACGGACGAGACGCCGGACATCCTGGAGCGGGCCGCGCGCGAGCTCCCCGGTGCCGTGCACCTCAGACACGAGCAGAACGGAGGCCTGGCCACCGCCCGCAACACGGGTCTGGACGCGGCCCGCGGCGAGTACCTCACGTTCCTCGACGGCGACGACTGGCTCGCGCCCGGATACTTCGGGCAACTGGTCGCCTCCATCGAGGAGTTGGGGTGCGACTTCGTGCGCACCGACCATGTGCAGTGCACGGCGCGCGCCCGCAGCGTGCACCGCGTCCCGCACGGCAGGCGCGGCGTGGTGATGAGCCCGCGCGACGTCATACTGCCCGCGGACCGCTCCACGTCCGTGGACTACGCGTTCGCCTGGGCGGGCGTCTACCACCGCCGCCTCCTGGACCGCGGTCTGCTGCACTTCACCCACGGTCTGCGCACCGCGGAGGACCGGCCGTGGATCTGGCGGCTGCACCGCGAGGCGGAAACGTTCGCGGCGGTCAGCCTCTTGGGGGTCTTTTACCGACGCGGTGTTTCCTCGTCGCTCACACAGATCGGCGATGTGCGCCAGCTCGATTTCATCAAGGCCTTCGACCAGGTGGTGCGCGAGACGGCCGAGGACCGCGACGCGGACAAGCTGCTCCCGAAGGCGGTCCGTACATATTGCGCGATCATCTCCCATCACTTGGGATCAATCGAAAGGTTCGAGCCGGCGGTGGCGCGAAAGCTGAAGACGCTGAGCGCGGCCGCGCTCAAGCGGATGCCGCAGGGCGTCCTCGACGAGGCGCTCGACTCCATGGACCTCCAGCGGGCCACCCGGCTGCGCCGCCTGCGCCGCCGTCCGGTCGGTGCCGGGGAGGTGGCCGCGTGAGCGCCGCCGGACTGCCGGGCGCCGGGCCCGCGGTGCGCGAGCCGCACACCGCGGCCATGGTCGCCGCGACGCCCGACCACCGCCGGGGCACCACGCAGATCTTCCTGGCGTCCACGCTGTACGGCATCGCCACGCTCGCCGCCGCCCTGGACACCGACCGCTTCGGCCCGGCCGACCGGCGCGTCCTGCTGATCGCCAACAACGCGGCGACGCCCGAGACCACGCCGTCCGTCGCCACGATGCCCGGCTTCGAGAAGCTGCGGACCCGCTTCGACGACGTGGTCTCCTGGAACGAGACCATCTCCCCCTTCCACCCGGGCGGCTGGTCCCCGCGCGGCGACGACCTGCCGCTGTGGGAGCGGTACGTGCGCCTGGCCTGGGGCCTCGGCGACGACCGCGTCGAGCTGGCCGTCGAGTCGATCCAGGTCAACCCGGCCCTCGCGGTCGCGCGCATCTTCGAGGGCGCGCCCGTCGACGTCTACGCCGACGGCCTGATGAGCTACGGCCCGACCCGCAGCAAGCTCGACCCGCTGGTCGGCACCCGGGTGCGGCGGCTGCTCCACCTCGACCTGGTGCCGGGCCTGAAGCCCCTGCTGCTCACGGAGTTCGGCGTGGAGCAGGAGGTCGTTCCGACCGACACCTTCGTGAAGGTCCTCGCCGAGCTCGCCGACGACGAGTCCCACACGGGCGTCATCGACGCGCTCCCCCGGATCAGCGAACCGGCGCTGCTGCTCGGCCAGTACCTGTCCGCGCTCGGCATCCTCACCGCCGAGGAAGAGGAGGAGCTGCACGCCTCCATGCTCCGCGGCGCCGCCGAACTCGGCCACACCCGCGTGGTGTTCAAGCCCCACCCGACGGCTCCGGCGCGCTGGTCGCGGCAGCTGGAGAAGGAGGCCGAGCGGATCGGCGTCGAGCTGACCGTCCTGGACACGCCGGTGCTCGCGGAGGTCCTCTACCAGCGGATGCGGCCCGCGCTCGTCGTCGGCTGCTTCTCCACGGCGCTGCTCACCGCGTCCGCGTTCTACGACCTGCCGGTGGCCCGCGTCGGCACGGAGCTGCTCCTGGAGCGCCTGAAGCCGTACGAGAACAGCAACCGCGTCCCGGTGACCCTCGTCGACGCCCTGCTGCCGGACCTGGCCGACCGGGACGCCGTCGCCCACCAGGACGCGCGCCCCGACCTGCGCGCGCTGACCGGCCTGGTGCGCGCGGTGGGCTTCGCCATGCAGCCCAAGATCTACCCGAGCCTGCGCCCGGCCGCCGAGGCGTATCTGGCGGCCCACCTGAACGACCGCACCTGGCGGTACTTCAAGAAGCGCCGCCTGACGGCGCTCGCGCTGCCGGGCGGCATTCCGGTGCAGCTGGCGTTCATCCCGCGCAACGCGGCGGTACGCAAGGTCGCGCGGCGGGCGCGGTCCCTGAAGCGGGCTGCCCTGGGCTGAAGCCCAGGGCTGGCCCCTTCCGGGGGCCCGGGCGGCCCGGGCGGCCCCGTTGGGTGTGCGGGTGCGGGGTGCTTGGCGCACCCCGCGACCCCGCACGCCGTTGGCCTCCTCGCCGTTTCCCTCTGCCCGTTCCCGCATCGCGCTGCGCGCTCGTCCTCAATCGCCGGACGGGCTCAATCTGACGTGCTCGTGCGCAGGGTCGCTCCGATGCCTGCGACCACCGCCGCCAGGCCCGTCTCGAAGCCGTTCTCGTAGCCCCGGAACATCTCCTCGCCCGCGGCCGCGGCCAGGGGGTAGTCCTTCAGGCGCTCGGCGCGGGCGGCCAGGTCGTAGCCGCCCTCGCCCGCCGCCGGGTCCGGGCCGGTGGCCTGCTCCTCGATGACGTAGCCGATCATGTAGCTGTACGCGGTCAGCCAGGCGCGGGCCGCGGCGCCCGGGGTGAAGCCCGCGCGGGTCAGGCGGCGCAGCTGGGCCTCCATCGGCGCGGCGTAGGAGATGTCGGTGAAGTGCGTGCCGCTGTAGACCTTCGCGCCGTCGCGGTAGCGCAGGAGGTGGCGGCGCAGCGCGCGCATGGCCCCGGTGAGGGCGGCGGCCCAGTCCCCCTCGGCCGGGTCGGGGCCGCCCGTCAGGTCCGCCGCCATGCGGCGCAGCATCTCCGTCGCCATCTCGTCCAGGAGCGCCTGCTTGTCCTTGAAGTGCCAGTACAGGGCGGGGGCCTTGACGTCGAGGCGCTGGGCGATCGCGCGCAGGGTCAGCCCGTCGAGGCCGGTCTCGTTCAGGAGGTCGAGGGCGACGCGCGCCACGCGGGTGCGGTCCAGTCGTGTCGTAGCCACCTTGACAATTTAACACCGTTAAGCGCATGCTCCGGGCATGGCACTTAACAGCGTTAAGGAAGCAGGGGCGGACCGCGCGGAAGCGGGCCCCGTGGAGACGGACGTCCTCATCGTGGGCGCGGGCCCCACCGGCCTCGCCCTGGCCGTGGACCTCGCCCGGCGCGGCGTGCCCGCGCTCGTCGTCGACCGCGCCCCGGGGCTGTTCCCCGGCTCGCGCGGCAAGGGGATCCAGCCGCGCACCCTTGAGGTCCTCGACGACCTCGGCGTCGTCGGCGCCGTCCTGGAGGCGGGCGGCCCGGCCCCGGTGGGCATGCGGTGGGCCGGGGGCAGGCGGCAGGGCGAGTACCGCATGTTCGACGAGCCGAGGGCCACGGAGGCCGCGCCCTACACCGGGCCGTGGCTGCTGCCGCAGTGGCGCACGCAGGAGATCCTCCACGCGCGCCTGACCGAGCTCGGCGGCGCGGTGGCCTTCGGCACGGAGGTGACCGGGCTCGACCAGGACACGACCGGGGTCACCGCGCGCCTCGCGGACGGCTCCGCGGTCCGGGCCGCCTACGTCGTCGCGGCCGACGGGGGCCGCTCCGCGGTGCGCCACGCGCTCGGCATCGGCATGACGGGCGAGACCGTCGACCCCAAGCCGATCCTCGTCGCCGACGTCCGCGTCCGCGAGGGCGCGCTCGACCGCGACAACTGGCACATCTTCCCGCCGTCGCCCGGCGCGGGCTTCACCGCGCTCTGCCCGCTGCCGGGCACGCCCGACTTCCAGCTCACCACCCAGTTCGCCGACGGCGGGGCGCCCGACACCTCGCCCGCGGGCGTGCGCGAGGCCGTGGCCGCGCGCACGCACCTGGCGGCCGAGGACGTGACCGAGGTGCGCTGGGCCTCCGACTTCCGGCCGCGCGCCGCGCTCGCGGACCGCTTCCGGGCGGGGCGGGTGTTCCTGGCGGGCGACGCGGCCCACGTGCACTCGCCCGCGGGCGGCCAGGGCCTCAACACGAGCGTGCAGGACGCCTACAACCTGGGCTGGAAGCTCGGCCTCGTCCTGCGGCACGGGGCGCCGGACGCGCTGCTCGACACGTACGAGGAGGAGCGGCTGCCCAACGCCGCGCGGATGCTGGACCTGTCCACCCGCATCCACCGCGGCCAGGCCCGCAGGGGCGCGGCCACGCGCCAGCTCGGCCTGGAGTACCGGGACTCGCCCCTGTCCCTGGGCACCGGGACCCCGCTGCCGGAGGGCGGCCTCAGCGCGGGCGACCGCGCCCCGGACGGCCGCCTCGGCACGGGACGCGTCTTCGACGCCTTCCGCGGCCCGCACTTCACCCTCCTCGCAGTGGGCGCGGAGGCCGAACCCCCGGCCGTCAACGGCGACTTGGTGCACACCCACCGAACGGAATCCCTGGACGGCTACGGCGAGGGCCTCTTCCTCGTCCGCCCGGACGGCTACGTGGCCTGGGCGGGCCGGAGCGGAGAAGACCTCCGGAGCCAGTTGACCTCAAGCAAGCTTGAGGTCCTACTTTCGTGGTCATGACGAACGACACGAACGACACCAAGCCCGTCTTCACCCCCTCCCACAGCGACGCCGAGCTGGTCAACCAGCCCATCGGCTACTGGAGTACGGCCGCGGGCCAGGCCGTCGTGCACCACATCCGCACGATGCTCGCCGAGGAGGGCCTCACCCAGCCGCAGTGGTGGGTCCTCAACCAGGTCCCGGCGGACGGACCCCGCGACCGCGCGGAGGTCGTCGGGGTCCTGCGCGGCTACCTGGAGTTCGGCGAGGGCGGCATCGAGCACAACATCGACGCCCTGCTCCGGCGGAAGCTGCTCACCGAGGAGACCGAGGGCGGGGTGCGCGGGCTGGCCCGCACGGAGGCCGGGCACGCCCTCCAGCAGCGGGTCGCCGCGCGCCAGCTGGAGACCCGGCAGCAGATCCACGAGGGCATCGACGACGCCGAGTACGTACGGGCGCTCAAGGTCCTCCAGCGGATGATCCACAACGTCAACGGCTCGGCCTGGCACCACTGAGCCCCAACGGGCCCTCGTCGAGGCGTGGTTCACAATCCTTCGCGGGTGGGAAACACTGCGGAGGGTTGGCCATCGCAGTGACACGAGGTGACGTGGGGGATCCATGGGCAGGGTCGCGAAAGCCAGGGGACGTGCGGCGGCGGGTGCCGTCGTCGCGCTGACCCTGGCCTGCGGATGCACGGCGCAGGCCGTCGGCACGGCGGGGCGGGACGGCAGGGGAGACAGGGACGACGCCAAGGCGGCTCCGCCGAAGCGCACGGCTCCGCACGCTCCCGGCCCCACGCCCTCGCGCTCCCCCACACCGAAGATCAAGTCCCCCGTCTCGCGGGCCGAGCTGCCCCCGTCCGAGCTGCCGAAGCCGACGCCACCGCCGTCGTGGACCCCGCCCCCGCCGAAGGCGACGCCGCCGCCCCCGCCGGGCCCGGTGCTCATGGCGCAGGGCAAGCGGGGCGAGCGGGTGCGCGAGCTCCAGGCCCGGCTGCGGCAGCTCAGCTGGTTCCACCAGTACCCGACGGGTCTGTACGGCCCGGCGACGGCCGCCGCGGTCAAGGGCTTCCAGGGCAAGCGGGGCCTCGCCCCGACCGGCGCGACGGACACCCGCACCTGGGCGCGGCTCCTGCGCATGACGGACGAGCCGACGCGCTACGCCCTGTATCCGGACGGCGGCATGCCGCCCGCCGAGCCCGACCGGCGCTGTCTGACCGGGCGCGTGCTGTGCATCAGCAAGGAGAGCCGCACGCTGACGTGGATGGTCGACGGCAAGGCCCTGTCGACGATGGACGTCCGCTTCGGCTCGGAGTACACCCCGACGCGCGAGGGCGTCTTCACGGTCTTCTGGAAGTCCCGCCACCACGTCTCAACCCTGTACGACACGCCGATGCCGTACGCCATGTTCTTCAGCGGCGGCCAGGCCGTGCACTACTCGTCCGACTTCGCGGCGCGCGGGTACGCCGGGGCGTCGCACGGGTGCGTGAACGTCCGCGACGAGCGGCGGATCGCCGACCTCTTCAAGAAGGTCCAGGACGGGGACCGGGTGGTCATCTACCGGTAGCCGGGGGCCGGTGGTCCGGCCGGGGCGGCGAGTGAGGGCGCGGGCGGAATCGGGGGAACGAATTCCGCCCGCGCCAATGGCACGGAGCCGTAGGTACGGGGGGAACCCCGGCTCGTGCGCGGGCCGATGACCAGTCGGCTCACTCTTTACTGCGCCGGGGGGCCGGAAAGTGTCACAGGGGCCGGATGCGGCTTGCGTCACACCGTGGCGGCGGGCCCGACCGGCCCCATCGGCGCTCCGCGCCTCGTCCTCGAACGCCGGACGGGCTGAAAGTCTCCGACGCGGCCGGACCCCGTCTGCGGCTCGCAGTCGAGACGCGCGTCCGCGGCCGAGATCCGGTCCGCACCGGCAGCCATCCGGCCCGTCCGGCGTTTGAGGACGAGCGCGCCAGCGCGACAAAGGGCGCGGGCGGGATCGGGGGACGCCGCGTCAGCGGGGGTGGGCGGCGTCAGAAGACCGGGGCCGCCGTGTACGACGGGACGGGCCGGGGACGGTGCGGCAGGGTGACGGGCGGAACCTGGCTGCCGCCCCCGGGGCGGCCCCCGTGGTGGCCGCCGCCGGGCAGGTGCCCGCCGCCGTGGTCGTCGTCCTCGTCGTCCCCGTCGTTGCCGTGCCCGTTGCCGCCGCCGTTGCTGTTGCCGCCGCCGTTCCCGCGGCCGGGCTCGTCGTCGTCCTGGTCCTTGCCGTTGCCGTTGCCGTCCAGGACGCGCTCGCAGAACGCGCGCACGCGCTCCGCCCCGCGGGCGGCCTCCTCAAGGCGGCGGCGCTTGTCGGTGGCGAGGCCGCCGCTGCGGTAGTCGCGGCAGGCGGAGACCACGTGCTTGTACCACTTGCGGCCGTTGCGCTTGCCGTCCTCGCCCGGGTCGACGGCGTCCGTGCCGGGCGAGCCCGTGGCGCCCCGGTCGCGGCCCTCGTCCGGGGCGGCGGAGCGCTCGGAGCCCTCCGACGTCGCCGAGGGGTCCGGCTCGGCGGACGTGTCGTCGCCGAGGGGCGAGTCCTCCGCGTCGGGCACCTCGTCGGGCGGTGCGGCGGCGTCGGTCGAGGGGCTGCGCAGCGGCCGGTCGGGCGTCTGCACCGGGGACGCGCTGGTGGCGGGCGCCCGGTCGTCCCGGTGGAACGGGGAGGGGATCACCCCGGTGCCCGCCGCGACCGCGACCCCGCCGGCCATGCAGGCCGCGAGGGCCGCCGCGACACCGAGCCGCAGGGGGCGCCCCCAGCGCACGGGCCGGGGCGCGGCGGCGGGGCCGCCGATCCGCACGGGTTCGTCGACCGGGTCGGGGGCGCCACCGGCCACGCCGGACACGCCGCCCGAGGCCGCGCCCGTACCGACCGCACCAGCGGCACCGGCCGCCTCGGACACGAACGTCTGTCCGCCCCGCGCCGCCCGGAACGCGGCCAACGCACCGCACTCACCAGGGAGTTCGCCGTCCTCGCCGGTCTTCGCGGGCTTGCCCGCGGACAGCGCGGCGAGGGTCTGGGCGAGCCGCTCGGCCCGTTCGCGGTCGTGATCGCCGATGCCGTCGAGCCGCTCGCCGCGCAGCAAACGCTCCGCCGCGACACGGTCCAGCCACTTGTCCTGCTCGTCGGCCATCACATGTCCTTCTGCGTCCGCGTACGCGAATGCGTCACACAGGGGGACGGGGGCACCGCGCGTCCGTGCGGGTCGGGCTGCGGGGGTACGGCGCCGAGTCCGCGCGCCCGCGCGGCGTCGTCGGCGCCCATCAGTTCGGCGAGCCGCTTGAGCCCGCGGTGGGCCGCGGTACGCACCGCTCCGGGGCGTTTGCCGAGCGTCTCGGCCGCGCTCTTCGCGTCCAGGCCGACGACGACCCGGAGCACGACGGCCTCCGCCTGGTCCTGCGGGAGCTGGGCTATCAGCGCGAGCGCCGCGTCGGTGCCGAGCGACTCCATGGCCTCGCCCGCGGTGTCCGCGTCGGCGGGCTTTCCGGTCAGCTCGGTCTCGTCGCCGCCGATCGCGGGGCGGCGCCCGCGCATGCGGATGTGGTCGAGGGCGCGGTTGCGGGCGATGCGCGCCGCCCAGCCGCGGAAGCGGTCCGCGTCGCCGCCGAACCGGTCGAGGTCGCGGGCGATCTGCAGCCACGCCTCGGACGCCACGTCCTCGGCGTCGAGATCACCGACGAGCGTCCGTACGTAGCCGAGCAGCCGCGGGTGCACGGCGCGGTACACCGTCCGGAACGCGGTCTCGTCCCCGGCCTGCGCCGCGAGCACGGCGGCGGTCAGCTCGGCGTCGTCCTCCCCCTGCACTGCGGGCCCCTCTGCGCCTGGCCAGGCGCGGCTCTCACGGGTCTCATGGCGCGCCGTCCGCCGCTCGCGGTCCGCCTGGCAGCGGCCCACGGTGGTGGGTCGCGACACGGCGCGAAACTGCACGCTACGGCGTGAAAGCCGTGCACGTCCATGTTTGTACAACGCGCAACTAGCGGGTGACTCGGTGAGGTGTGACAGAAAACGCACCCCCGACGCAGTAGGGAGTACGGACCGCCACGCGGTTCGTGCCGTGTGACGGCCGGGGCCTCTCCTGTGGGGGGTGGCGGCCCCGGCCGTTCCCACGTCGCCGTCCGCCGCGCCGGTCCTCGTGGCCCGGAACGTCAGACCTGGAAGAGGCCGGTGCCGTCGCCGAAGCCCTGGAGTTCGCTCGCGTCGACCGTCTGCGCGGCGGGCGGGGCCTTCGCCTCGACCGGCTCGTCGTAGTCGGAGATCCGCATGGTCATGCGCTCGCCGCCGCTCTCCTCCATCTCCATCGCGACCAGGTACGGCTTGCCCCGCGCCGCGACGTAGACGGTGGTGTCCGTGCCGTCCTGCCGCTCCACGAGGGGTATGACCCGGCGGCCGTAGCGCCACGTCGCCTCCTGGGCGCGGATGGTGGTGGTGCCGCCCACGCCGTCGAGGTGGCCGAGCACCTCGTCCAGGTCGCACTGCGCCGACGGCATCACGCGCCGCCCCGAACTCCCGTCGCCCGTGGGGAACTTCACGTACTTCCCGCGCAGCAGCCCGATGCGCCGCTCCATCTGCGCGGCGACCGCGGGGCCGCGCTCCCGGGCCAGCGAGCCGAGGGCGTCGAGCGAGGAGTCCTGGAAGCGCACATAGGTCGCGCGCCCCTCGATCATGATCAGGTCGCCGCGCATGATGCCCTCCTCGACCGTGCCGGTGCAGTTGCTCTCCCGGTCGACGTGCAGCGTCACCTCCTGGCGCTGCGCGGTGCCGGCCGCCACGGACCCCTTGGTCTGGGCGACGTTGATCCGCATCGAGTGCGTCGCCTTCATCAGCTCCACGGCCCGCAGGGTGAGCCGCTGGCCGCGCGCCTCGTCGCGGGGCAGCTCCTTCTCGAACGTGCCGCCGCTCAGCCGCACCGGCCCCCGCTCGCCGCCGCAGGCCGTCGTGACCGACGCGAGCGAACCGGCCACGAGCGCGACGGCCGCGGCCCGCGTCCACCGGCGGCGCGCGCCGCCCCGAGTCGCACGCCGCGCCCTCAGCCCCACAGTTCCCACCGTCTTTGCCCCGCTCTGCCCGCGCGCCCACGTGTCCGCGCTTCCGTCGGTCTTCTCATACGTTTCTCATGAACCCTGCGCACAGGAGCGCTTGGATGTCACACCACAGGCGTGCGGGATACATCACGCGCCCTTTCCCACCACCCCGTACAACCCTCCGCGCCGCCCATAAGTCTTACGAACTCGTTGATTCACCGGGAGTTCGCTTCATGAGCTCAGGAGTTCTCAAGGGGTGGGGTACGTGACCCTCAAGCACAAGGCCTGGCTCGCCGTGGGCAGCGTCGTCCTCGGCGGCGCCGCCGTCAGCGGCACGGGAGCGGTGGCGCACGCGGCCACCGGCACCGGCACCGCCACCGCGACCGGCGCCGCCGACCTGGTGGCGGGCATGCCCCGGGCGGGCGGCTCCACGGGCGCCCTGAGCGTCCTGCCGGGCGCGGCCGGCGGCCCCGACGCGACCGCGCGCAAGAACCTCACCCAGTCGAGCCCCGGCGTCCCCGGCCTGGACGAGCCGGGCGACGAGTGGGCCGCCGCCACCGCACAGGGCGATCTGAACGGCGACGGCCACCCCGACCTCGTCATCGGCGCGCCCGGCGAGGACGACACCGCGGGCCACAAGGACCGGGGCGCGGTCACCATGCTGTACGGGCCGGACTACGCCTCGGGCACGGACATGCAGCTGTCGGAGGACTTCGCGTACGGCGGCGCGCGCTTCGGCTCGGCCGTGGCCGTCGGCGACTTCAACAAGGACGGCAGGGCGGACGTGTTCGCCGCGGCCACCGGGACGGGCGGCAGCTGGGCCGCGCGGTTCTCGGCGGACCAGGAGGCGGCGGGCACGATCACCTCCGCCGAGCGGGCGATCTCCTTCCCGGCCGCCGCGTCCGGCGACTTCAACCACGACGGGTACGCGGACGTGGCCCTCACCTACCGGGACACGGCGGGCCGGGCCAAGGCCGTCTGGTTCCGGGGCACCCGCTCGGGCCTCAGCCGCGTCGGCCCGCTCGCCACCCCCGGCGGCCGCTCGGTCGCCGCGGCCGACGTGAACGGCGACGGCTACGACGACCTGGTCATCGGCCAGCCGTACACCTCCGAGTCGGGCGCGCACGCGGGCGGCCAGGTCACGGTCGTCAACGGCGGCTCCGGCGGCCTCACGAGCACGGGCGCGCGGACCGTCCACCAGGCCACGGCAGGAGTGCCCGGCGCGGCCGAGGCGGGCGACGCGATGGGCTGGTCGGTCGCGGCGGCCGACGTGGACGGCGACGGCTGCGCGGACGTGCTCACCGGCGCCCCGGGCGAGGACATCACGCGCGCGGGCAAGGCCCGTACGGACGCGGGCACGTCCCTGCTGCTCAAGGGCTCCCGCTCGGGCCTGACCGGCACGGGCGCGCTCGCCGTCAGCCAGGACGAGCCGGACGTCCCCGGTGTCACGGAGACCGGCGACCGGCTCGGCTCCTCGGTCTCGCTCGCCGACTTCGACGGCAACGGCCACCCCGACCTCGCGATCGGCGCCGAGGGCGAGGACAAGGGGGACGGGACGGTGCTTCAGCTGGACACCGACAAGAACGGCGCGGTGGTGCGAACGAGCGGCGTCTACTACGCGCGGGCTCAGCTCGGGACTCCTGCGGGGGCTCGTCTCGGGCAGGTGCTCGCGCCGTAGGTCTGACCGTCGTGGCCGTCTGCGGGTGCGTCGTGGCCGGTCGCGCAGTTCCCCGCGCCCCTTGAAGGGCGCTTCCCCAAGGGGCGCTCCACCTCAAGGAGTGCTCCTTGCTCGGCGTGATATCGCTGCTCGCAGCACCCGGCGGCCCTCCGTCGACACGTCGAGCACCTGGCGCAGACCGCCGCCGGGGGCGGCCCCGCCGAGCAGTTCCAGGACGCGTATCTGGCGGCGCAGCTCGGCGGCGACCAGCGGCGCCACGCCCTCGTCGGTGGCGTCGAGCAGACGGTGGACCTGGAGCGCCGCGGCGGAGCAGCCGTCGGCCCAGGTCCGCAGGGCGCCCGCGGTGCGCTCCGCGGGCACGGCGGCGAGCATGCGCCGGGCGAGCGCGGCCGCCTCACCGCCGCCCGGACGCGCGGGCCCGGCCCCGCCCGCACCGCTCTCCCCGGCCCGCTCCGCCGTCAGCGTCCGCCGCACCCCGGCGAGCGCCCCGTCCCACGCCGTGCCGTCCGCGAGGTTCGCCCACAGCGGTCGCAGGACCTGCTCGTCGACGCCGTCGCCGAACAGCGGCACGCACCGGTCGAGGCAGGCGAGCCCGCTCGCGGCGAGACCCGTCTCATCGGCCTGGGCGATCAGTTCCACCAAGCTCGCACGTGACTCTTCTGGCTTCACATGCCCTTACAGCGTCCGACGGCCCGTTTCCGTCACTGCGGCCGAAAAGCGCTGCTGGGGCGGGGCTACTGCGGCAGCACCCCGAGCCGGTCGAGGAACCGGAAGAACAGCTGCTCCGCGGACGGCTCGGCATCGGCGCGCAGCACGTCGAGCAGCGCCGGGGAGCGCGCGGTGCGGCCCGCCTCGGCGGCCCAGGCGACGGCGCGCTCGGCAGCGTCGGACGGCTCGAGGAAGTAGTCCTCGACCGTCAGGTCACCGGCGGCCAGGTACCCGGCCATCGCGTCCCGCGCCAGGCACGTCGTCCACACGCCGCTCTCCGGCGCGGCCGCCTCGACGACCACGCAGTCGCTGTCCATCACATAGCCGAAGAGGGCGGGCGCGCCGGTCTCGGCGGCGAGCGCGTTCATGCTCCCGATGTCCTTGGCCTCCTCGGTGGCCTTGCTCGGGCACTCCCACACCTGCCAGCCGTCGGGCCGCCGCTCAAGCAGTTCGAGCGCGTCCCGCGCCCCCGCGAGCGCCGTGCACTTCCCCAGCGGAAGCGCGCTCCTCCCCACGACGTAATAGCCCCAGTAACCCATCCCCGCCCCCGTCGTACTCGCACCGTGCCTGTGCTGCCGTGGCCGCACACCATAGAGGGCCGTGCCCCTTTCCCCCCTAGTTGGCCCGCGCAGGCGTGTCCTCAAACTCCGGCGGGGCCGTCAGCCCCCGTCCTCCACCCGCCCCGCGAGGTCCACGAAGTCGCGCCACGGCACCGCGGGCCGCCGCGCGTCCCACAGCTTCTGCGCCGTCGCCCGCAGCGGCATCCGGATGCCCCGGGCCACCTGCTCCTGCGTCTGGGCCCCGGCGAGGTCGCACCAGACGGCGAAGACCGCGCCGAGGATCCGGTCGTCGTACGCCGCGTCGACCGGCCGGGTGCCGCGCAGGACGCGCGGGGTCCACTGCTCGTAGACGCGCCGGCCGGTGGGGTAGGCGAAGTCGTTCGGCTCCCCCAGGACGTAGTAGAGGTACTCGTCGTTGTAGTTGACGACCTCGCGGCCCTCGCGCAGGTACTCCACGGGGTCGCGGGCGCCGAGTTCCTTGCCGGTCCAGTACGCGACCTCGACGCGCTCGTCGACGGCCGTGGTGCCGCCGCGGAAGAAGCCGTCGTTCCAGGCGCGGACCGCACGCGCCGGGCCGACCGCCCGCGCCCGGTCGTTCAGCCACCGCGTCGCCAGGTCCTGGATCCGGGCGCCGGGGCCGAGCCGCTCGCGCGCGGCCGCGGCCAGGCGCGGATAGGACGCCTCCGGGTCGCGGACGGCCAGGGCCTGGTACTCGTCGGCGCCGATGTGCCACTGCCCGCCGGGGAACAGCTCGCCGTACTCGCGCAGGAGGTCGTCGACGATCCGGGCCGCCTTCGGGTTCGCCAGGTCCACCGCCCCCCGCGTCGCCACGCCCCGGGTGTCGCGCAGCCGGAGGTCCGGGTGGGCCTTCAGTACGGCGCCCAGGTGCCCGGGCGAGTCGATCTCCGGCACGACCGTGATGTGGCGGCTCGCGGCGAGGTCGACGATGCGCCGCACCTGCTCCTTGGTGAGGTGGTCGGCGGACACCACCTCCGGGTGCGACTCCGAGGCGATCCGGAACGCCTGGTCGTCGGAGAAGTGCAGGCCCAGCTCGTTGTACTTGAGGTCGCCGAGCTCCCGCACGCGCCGCTCGATCCACTCGGCCGGGAAGGGCTTGCGGGCGATGTCGACCATGAACCCGCGCCGCGGCTTCGCGGGCGCGTCCCGTACGACGCCCTCGGGCGCGGCCCCGTCGGCGCGCACGGCCTGCTTCAGGGTGCGGGTGCCGTAGAAGACGCCCGCCTGCGCGGGGGCGCTGACGCGGACGACGCGGTCCTTCACGGTGAGCGTGTACGCCTCCGGGTTCCCGCCCGCCGGGCCGTCCTCCAGGTCGAGCCGTACGTCGCCCGGGCGGGCCCGCGTCCCGCCCCCGTACCGCAGCCGCAGCTCACCGGCGAGGAGCCGGGCCTCGTCCCGCAGCTCCGGGGCGCCCACGACCACGCGTCCCCCGGGCCCGGGGCGCCAGCCGGGGCCGCGGGCCGGGGTGTGCTCGCGCACGGCGGGTATGGTCCGCGGGGCCTTGGACAGGGCGTAGGACCGCGAGGGCGTGGGCTCGGCGGACGTGGGGGCCCGGCCGCTCCGCCGCCCGCTCCCGCCGTCGCCGTCGCCGTCGGGCCACGCCACCAGGGCTATGACCACGGCTCCCGCCGCGACGACGCCTCCGCCGACGAGGGCCGCGCGCCGCCGCGTCACCGCCGGTCACCGCCGTCGGCGCCCACCGCCGTGGCCCCCGGGGCCACGGCGGCCCGCGCGGCTCCCACGGCCGACACGGCTCGCGCGGCCCGCACCGCCCGCACCGTCCGCGCGCCCCGCACCGTCCGCACGGCCCGCACCGCTCGCTCGCACATCAAGGCGTCCACACCCCCACGCTAAGCCCCGGTTCCCCGGCCCCGCCCGTCCACTCGGTGCCGCCAAACTCTCCCATCCGGATGAATTCGCCGCGCCGATTCCGCAGAGCGGTCGGACACCCCTCCCGCCACCCCGATAGCGTGGCGCCCCGTCACTCACCCGTTTGCCCTCCGCCGAGGAGCCCCCCTGCCGTCGCACCGCGCCATACCGGACACCACGGGATCTCCGGCCTCTCCGACGGGACCGCTGGAGCCCCTGAACACCGCGTCCGCCGACGAGGCCCAGCGCACCCTTCTGACCTGCTGCGGAAGCAGCCACTGGGCGCGCAGGCTCGCCGCCCACCGGCCCTACCCCGACCTCGACGCGCTGCTCGCCGCCGCCGACGAGGCCGCGTACGACCTGACCCCCGCCGACCTCACCGAGGCCCTGGCCGCCGAGCCGCTCGAACCGGCCGTGGCGCCGGGCAGCGCCTGCGCCGCCGCGGCCACCGCCCTGCGCGCCGCCCACGCCGCGTACGAGAGCCGCTTCGGCCACGCCTTCGTGTTCTGCCCGGACGCCACCGCGCCCAGCGAGGCCCTCGACCACCTGCTCGCCTCCCTGCGCGACCGGCTCGGCAACGGCCCGGAGGAGGAGCTCGCGCTGGCCGCGGACGAGCTGCGGCGCGCGGCCCGCGCCCGACTCACCCGACTTGTCCACAACTGGCAGGACATTTCCGTTCCGCTCCCGTCCCGGCAGCCGGATCCGTCCCGGCCCACGCGCAGCGATAGCCCGTACGTACCAGTTTGATTGCCTGTTTGATCACACCCGAGGACCCCGGGCAAGCCCACCGACAACTCGTCGATACGATGACGAGCGGCCGGTGGACCGTACCCGGCCGGGCTCGTCCGACAGAGAAGCCGGCCGGCCCCAATCCCCGCTCCCGGAGGGTTCTTCCGTGCCGGCTGGAACGCTGTACCGCGGCCGGGAAGGAATGTGGTCCTGGGTGGCTCATCGAGTCACCGGCGTCCTCATCTTCTTCTTCCTGTTCGTACATGTGCTGGACACCGCTCTCGTCCGCGTCTCGCCCGAGGCGTACGACGAGGTCGTGGCTACCTACAAGACGCCGATCGTCGCGCTCCTCGAGTACGGCCTGGTCGCCGCCATCCTCTTCCACGCGCTCAACGGCCTGCGTGTGATCGCCGTCGACTTCTGGTCGAAGGGCCCGCGCTACCAGAAGCAGATGCTCTGGACCGTCGTGGGCATCTGGGTCGTCCTGATGGTGGGCGCGCTGTACCCGGTCCTCGGCCACGCCGTCCGTGAACTGTTCGGGAGCTGAGGCCAGACATGTCCGACACCACGCTTGAGAAGTCCGGAGTGGGCCCCGTCGAGGGTGACTCCCTCTACGACGCCGACCACCCCGCGCCCGTCATCGAGGCCCCCCGCAAGCGCACGTCGAAGACGCCTCGCGCCACCCGCGGCAACTTCGAGATGGCCGCGTGGCTGTTCATGCGCCTGTCCGGCGTCGTCCTCGTCGTCCTCGTCATCACGCACCTGCTGATCCAGCTGGTGCTCGACGGCGGTGTCTCGAAGATCGGCTTCGCGTTCGTCGCGGGCCGCTGGGCGTCCCCGTTCTGGCAGGTCTGGGATCTGCTGATGCTGTGGCTCGCCATGCTGCACGGCGCGAACGGCCTGCGCACGGTCATCAACGACTACGCGGAGCGTCCGAACACGCGCCTGTGGCTCAAGGGCCTGCTGTACACCGCCACGGTGTTCACCATCCTCCTGGGCACGCTGGTGATCTTCACCTTCGACCCGAACATCCGCTAAAGCCGAGGCGACCCCAGTGAAGATTCACAAGTACGACACCGTCATCGTCGGCGCGGGCGGCGCCGGCATGCGCGCCGCCATCGAGGCGACGAAGCGCAGCCGCACCGCCGTGCTCACCAAGCTCTACCCCACCCGCTCCCACACCGGCGCGGCGCAGGGCGGCATGGCCGCCGCGCTCGCCAACGTGGAGGAGGACAACTGGGAGTGGCACACCTTCGACACGATCAAGGGCGGTGACTACCTGGTCGACCAGGACGCCGCCGAGATCCTGGCGAAGGAGGCCATCGACGCGGTCCTCGACCTGGAGAAGATGGGCCTGCCGTTCAACCGCACCCCGGACGGCACCATCGACCAGCGCCGCTTCGGCGGTCACTCCCGCAACCACGGCGAGGCGCCGGTGCGCCGGTCCTGCTACGCGGCGGACCGCACCGGCCACATGATCCTCCAGACCCTCTACCAGAACTGCGTCAAGGAGGGTGTGGAGTTCTTCAACGAGTTCTACGTCCTCGACCAGCTCATCGTGGAGGAGGACGGCGTCAAGAAGAGCGCGGGCGTCGTCGCGTACGAGCTGGCCACCGGCGAGATCCACGTCTTCCAGGCGAAGGCCGTCATCTACGCCTCCGGCGGCACCGGCAAGTTCTTCAAGGTGACCTCCAACGCGCACACCCTCACCGGTGACGGCCAGGCGGCCTGCTACCGGCGCGGGCTGCCGCTCGAGGACATGGAGTTCTTCCAGTTCCACCCGACCGGCATCTGGCGCATGGGCATCCTGCTGACGGAGGGCGCCCGCGGTGAGGGCGGCATCCTCCGCAACAAGGACGGCGAGCGCTTCATGGAGAAGTACGCGCCGGTCATGAAGGACCTCGCGTCCCGTGACGTCGTCTCGCGCTCCATCTACACGGAGATCCGCGAGGGCCGCGGCTGCGGTCCCGAGGGCGACCACGTCTACCTCGACCTCACGCACCTCCCGCCGGAGCAGCTCGACGCCAAGCTCCCGGACATCACGGAGTTCGCGCGCACGTACCTCGGCATCGAGCCGTACACGGACCCGATCCCGATCCAGCCGACCGCGCACTACGCCATGGGCGGCATCCCGACGAACGTCGAGGGTGAGGTCCTCGCGGACAACACCACCGTCGTCCCGGGCCTGTACGCGGCGGGCGAGGTCGCCTGCGTGTCGGTGCACGGCGCCAACCGTCTGGGCACCAACTCGCTGCTCGACATCAACGTCTTCGGGCGCCGCGCGGGCATCGCCGCCGCGGAGTACGCCGCGAAGGCCGACTTCGTGGAGCTGCCGGAGAACCCGGCGCAGCTCGTGGCCGACCTGGTCGAGCAGCTGCGCGACTCCCGGGGCACCGAGCGGGTCGCGGAGATCCGCAAGGAGCTCCAGGAGACGATGGACGCCAACGTGATGGTGTTCCGCACGGAGCAGACCATCAAGACGGCCGTCGAGAAGATCGCCGAGCTGCGCGAGCGCTACAAGAACGTCTCGGTCCAGGACAAGGGCAAGCGCTTCAACACCGACCTCCTGGAGGCCATCGAGCTGGGCAACCTGCTCGACCTCGCCGAGGTCATGGCGGTCTCGGCCCTCGCCCGCAAGGAGTCCCGCGGCGGTCACTACCGCGAGGACTACCCCAACCGCGACGACGTCAACTTCATGCGCCACACCATGGCGTACCGCGAGGTCGCCGACGACGGCAAGGACTCGATCCGCCTCGACTACAAGCCGGTCGTCCAGACCCGCTACCAGCCGATGGAGCGTAAGTACTGATGGCAACCCCGACGATGGACAAGGTCGAGGCGGACGCCGCGGCCTCGTCCCACCTCATCACCGTCACCTTCCGGATCCGCCGCTTCAACCCGGAGGTCTCGGCGGAGGCGACCTGGGAAGACTTCCAGCTGGAGATCGACCCCAAGGAGCGCGTCCTCGACGGTCTGCACAAGATCAAGTGGGATCTGGACGGCACGCTGACGTTCCGCCGCTCCTGCGCGCACGGCATCTGCGGCTCGGACGCCATGCGGATCAACGGCAAGAACCGCCTGGCCTGCAAGACCCTGATCAAGGACATCAACCCGGCCAAGCCGATCACGGTCGAGCCCATCAAGGGCCTCACGGTCCTGAAGGACCTCGTCGTGGACATGGAGCCGTTCTTCCAGGCCTACCGCGACGTGATGCCCTTCCTGGTCACCAAGGGCAACGAGCCGACGCGCGAGCGCCTGCAGTCCGCCGAGGACCGCGAGCGCTTCGACGACACGACGAAGTGCATCCTCTGCGCCGCCTGCACGTCCTCGTGCCCGGTGTTCTGGAACGACGGCCAGTACTTCGGCCCGGCCGCGATCGTGAACGCGCACCGCTTCATCTTCGACAGCCGTGACGAGGCGGGCGAGCAGCGCCTGGAGATCCTGAACGACAAGGACGGCGTGTGGCGCTGCCGCACCACGTTCAACTGCACGGACGCCTGCCCGCGCGGCATCGAGGTGACGAAGGCGATCCAGGAGGTGAAGCGGGCGCTGATCACGCGCCGCTTCTGAGCCTCCAGCTCGGTCCGCTGTGAGGGCCCCGCTCCCCGGTACCGCACCGGGGAGCGGGGCCCTCACTCGTTCTGGTGAACGATTTGGTTACCGGCACAGGCCCCTGGCTCGTCCTACGATGACGCTCTCGACCCCAGCCCCCTAGGAGGCACGCGATGTCCGCCGCCAGCGTCGAGCAGCCCTATGAGGACGAAGAGCCGTTCTCCCTCACGGCCATCGCCGACGAGATCATGGAGCGCCATCCGGGCTACCGCGTCGAGATCATCGGAGGACATCTCCTCGTGACCCCTTCCCCGGATGCCCCGCACGCCCGCGCCCTGACCAAGCTCATGGTGCCCTTCCTCGCCGCCGGGTTGCACGGCGAGGAAACCGAGGTCCTCCAGAACGTCGGCCTCTGGCTGCCCACCGGCGCGGAGGACTACGCCATCCCCGACCTCGTGCTCGTGGACGCCGACATCGACGACCACCTCGTCGAGAACAACGCCTACGACCCTGTCTGCTTCCGCCTCGTCCTGGAGGTCACCTCCAGCAACTGGAGGGACGACCTGAAGACCAAGGTCACCGCCTACGCCGAGGCCAAGGTGCCCGTCTATGTCGTCGTCGATCGCAAGCACCAGCGCCTGCACCTCCTCACCGACCCCAAGGGCGGCGAGTACGGAAACCATCAGGTACATGCCCCCGGCCAGGTGGTCGCCCTCCCCGACTCGATCGGCGCCAAGGTGTCGCTGGACGTGACGGCACTTCTGGAAGCCGGGAAGAAGAAGCGCTAGCCGCGCTGCGCATCCACCCGCTCCCACCCCCGCCGCTCCGCCGAAGCCTCACAGCACGGGCCCGGTCCCCACCGCCTCCAGGAGTTCCAGGTCGTACGTCAGGGGGCCGCTGCCGAGCATGATGTGGCGGGCCTTCGAGGCGTAGCCGGGGGCCGTCGCCGCGAGGAGGTAGACGCCGGGGGCGGGGGCCGACAGGAGGTAGGAGCCGTCGGCCAGGGACGAGACGCGGTCGAGCTGGCGGCCGCTCTTGGACAGCAGGGTCATGGTCACGGTGTGGATGGGCTCGCCGTCGGGCGTGATGATGAAGCCGTGCACGACGTGCGCTCCGCGCTCCTGCGGGGCGGGCAGTCCGGGGACGTACTGCTCGTCGTCGGCCGCGTAGGCCGCGTCGTAGGGGTCGTACGGGGAGAAGTCGCCGCGGGCCGTCAGCGGGTCCACCGCCCCGCACGCGCCCTGGGCCGCGCACGCCTCGGGCGACCCGCACGCGTCGGCCGGGGCGCGCGGGTCCGGCGCGGGGCCCGCCGGGCCGAGGGCGGCGGCCACCAGTGCCTCCAGTTCCTCGGGCGCCGGGGGCGTGGCGTCGCGCGGCTCGACGGCGAGGTGCGGAAGGTGCCGGTCGAGCCAGGGCGGGAGCCACCAGTTGGCGCGGCCGAGCAGCTGCATGGCGGCGGGGACGAGCGCGGTGCGCAGCACGAACGCGTCGAGCGCGACGGCCGCGGCGAGGCCGATGCCCGCCGTCGCGCCCTCCATGTCGCCGCTGAGGACGAACGCGGAGAACACGCAGATCATGATGAGGGCCGCGCAGTTGATGACCCGGCTGGTCTCCGCGAGGCCGACGCGCACCGCGCGGGCGTTGTCCCGGGTGTGCACCCACTCCTCGTGCATGCGGCTGACCAGGAACACCTGGTAGTCCATCGACAGGCCGAAGAGCAGCGACAGCATGACGACGGGCAGGAACGCCGTGATCGGGCCCTCCTTGGCGATGCCGAGCGCCTCCGCGCCCCAGCCCCACTGGAAGACCGCCACCAGCACGCCGAAGGACGCGGCGGCGGCGACCAGGTTCATGACGGCCGCCGTCAGCGGGACGACGAGGGAGCGGAAGGCGACGAGGAGCAGCAGGAAGCCGAGCACGACGATGGCGCCCACGAAGTACGGCAGGCGGTCCGCCGTGACCGTGGCGAAGTCCTTGAACACCGCGGTCACGCCGCCGACGTGCGCGTCCACGCCCGCCCGCGGCAGTACGTCGGCGCGCAGCCGGTCGATCAGGCGGTCCGTGGCCGCGGACTGCGGCGAGGTGGTGGGGACGACCTGGACGACGGCGGTCCGGCCGTCGGCCGAGAGCGCCGCGGGGCCGACGTGCGCCACGCCCTCCGTCGCGCGCAGGCGCTTGACCAGGGCCTCGGTGGCGGCCGGTCCTGCCTTCTCCACGACCACGTGGAGGGGCCCGTTGAAGCCGGGTCCGAAGCCCTCGGCGAGCAGGTCGTAGGCCTGTCGGGTGGTGCTGGACTCCTGGTGGTTGCCCTGGTCGGTGGCGCCGAGGCGCAGCGAGAGGAGCGGCAGCGACAGGGCCGCCATGACCGCGACGGCGAGCAGCGCGACCGTGCGCGGGCGCCGCTCCACGGCCGCGGCCCAGCGCGCCGCGAGACCGGTCGGCTCGTCCGGTTCGGGCCCGGTGGCCGCGAGGCGGCGCCGCTGGCGGCGGCTGAGCACGCGGGAGCCGAGCAGGCCGAGCATCGCGGGCAGCAGGGTGAGGGCGGCGAGCACGCTCAGGACGACGGTGAGGGACGCGGCGATGACCACGCCGTCCAGGAAGCGCATGTTCATCACGAGCATCCCGGCGAGCGCGACGCACACGGTGCCGCCCGCGAACAGCACGGCGCGGCCCGAGGTGTCGAGGGCCTGCGCGGCCGACTCCTCGGGGGCGAGGCCGCGCAGGATGCCCCGGCGGTGCCGGGTGACGATGAACAGGGCGTAGTCGATGCCGACGCCGAGCCCGATCAACGTGCCGAGCAGCGGGGCCACTTCGGGCACCGCCGTGACGTGGCTGAGCAGCATCGTGGCGAGCAGCCCGGTGCCGACGGCGAAGACGGCGGTGAGGATGGGCAGGAGCATCGCGAACAGCGAGCCGAAGGCGAGGAAGAGCACCACGGCGGCGGCCGCAATGCCGACGGCCTCCGCGGTGCCCGCGGGCGGCTCCTGGATGCGGGCGACGGCCTGGCCGCCGAGTTCGACCCGCAGGCCCGGGCGGGCGGCGGCGCGCGCGGTGTCGACGACGTCCTCGACGAGGCTCTTGGAGACCTCGTTGGCCTGCTCGGTGAAGGTGATCTGCGCATACGCGACGCGTCCGTCGCGGCTGACCCGGGCGGCGGCCTCGGGCCCCGGCGCGTACGGGCCCGCGACCTCGCCGATGCCCTTCATCCCGGCGATCTCGGCGAGCACGGGCTCGATCCTGCCGCGCACGGCGGCGTCCCGCGCCGAGCCCCGCGCGGTCTTCCACACCACGGTGTCCGTGTCGCCGCTGCGCTGGGGGAACGCCTTCTCCATCAGGTCACCGGCGCGCGTGGAGTCGGTGTCGGGGGCGGAGAAGACGTTCGCGTAGTCGGTGCCCGCGGAGCCGCCCACGGCCCCTAAGCCGACCAGTGCCGTCACCCACAGCACCACGACCACCAGCCGGTGCCGGTAGCACCAACGTGCCCATGCCACCACGATGTACGCCCCTTCCTCCCGACGGACCGGTCTCTTCGCCGGGCCGTGCCGTCCGCCGCCGCCCGGCCCCGCGGCCCCTTCGCGCACGCGAAGGACCCCCAGCATCAGCGGCGGGCGGACCGTGCGCGCGGCAAAGGCCGTGATTCTCAAGCAACTCCAAACCACGGAGCGGCCCCCGGTACAACGAGCGCCCCGATACTGGGGACATGAGCCACGCCGAGGGACCCCGGGGAACATCTGTCGCAGAGGCCGCTCCCGCAGCGGGCGCGGCCACCGTGCTCGTCGTGGAGGACGAGCCGAGCATCGCCGACGTCCTCAGCCTCACCCTGCGCTTCCACCGCTTCGAGGTGATGACGGCGGGCTCCGTGCGCGAGGCCCTCGCGCTCGTCGAGCACACCCGGCCGGACTGCGCGCTCCTGGACGTGATGCTGCCGGACGGCGACGGGCGGGCGCTCGGACGTGAACTGCGGGCGCGCAGGCCCGACCTCGCCCTGGTGTTCCTCACCGCCCGCGACGCGCCGACGGAGGTCGTCGGCGCCCTCGGCTTCGCCGACGACTACATCACCAAGCCGTTCCACATCGACGAGGTCGTCGCCCGCATCGGCGCCGTGCTCCGCCGCACCCGCCCCGGCGACGTGCTGCCGCAGCGGCCGCCGCTGCGCTACGGCGACCTGGAGCTGGACGAGACGACGTACCTGGTGCGCAGGGGCGGCCGCGAGGTGCAGCTGACGCCCACCGAGTACGCCCTGCTGCGCTTCCTGGTGCGCAACGCGGGCCGGGTGGTGCCCAAGGAGCAACTCCTGCGCCACGTCTGGCACATCGAGCACGCGGCGGAGTCGACGGTCGTGGAGACGTACATCAGCTATCTGCGGCGCAAACTGGACCAGGTGGGGCCGCCGCTGATCACGACCCGGCGCGGCGTGGGATACGGGCTGGCATGAGGAAGCGGGCGCACACCGGGCCGCGGCGGCTCTTCGGGAACTCGCTGCGCGCCAAGCTCACCCTGGTGAACGTCGTCCTGCTCGCGCTCGGCATAGCGGCCGCGACCGCCGTGAGCATCATGGGCATGAAGCACTACCTGCTGAACAGCGTCGACACCGAACTGCAGAACTCACGCTCGGCGTTCAGCGGCATGCCGGTCACCCTCGACCACCTGAAGGAGATCAACAACTTCAAGAAGTCGCTGATCGAGCTGCCGCAGCAGGTCGGGAAGGCGAACCAGCTGACGCCTTCCTCCTCGCTGTTCGTCGCGGTCGACATCGACGGCAAGCCCGTCAACTTCGGCTATGTCGGCTCCACCCAGCTCCAGCTCCAGCTCGCCCACGCCGTCGGCGACGCGCAGGAGTTCGCGGACAAGGAGACGCCGAGCGACGTGCGGCTGGGCGGCGACTCCTACCGCGCCCTCGGCATGCGGATCGCCGACGGCACGGTCCTCGTCATCGCCACCTCCACGGAGGACGTGCACGCGAGCGTGCGCAAGGCGCTCCGGCTCGACCTGGCCTTCGGCATGCTGCTGCTCGCGCTGCTCGCCGTCCTGACGATGATGTCCGCGAGCCGCCGCCTGCGGCCCCTGGAGGACATGGTCGAGACGGCCTCCGCGATCGCCGAGGGCGATCTGAAGCGGCGCGTGCCCTGCAGCAGGACCGAGGTGCGGGAGACCGAGCAGCTGCGGCTCGCGCTCAACTCCATGCTCCAGCAGGTCGAGGCGGCCTTCGCGACCCGCGAGCGGAGCGAGGCCCAGCTGCGGCAGTTCGTCGCGGACGCCTCGCACGAGCTGCGCACCCCGCTGTCCGCGATCCGCGGCTACCTCCAGCTCTACGACAACGGCATGCTGACCACGCCGGAGGACCGCGGCCGCGCCTGGTGCCGCGTCAACGCGGAGACCGACCGCATGAACCACCTCGTGGAGGAGCTGCTCACCCTGGCCCGCCTGGACCAGCAGCCCGAGCTGCGCCTGCGCCCCGTCGACCTGAGCCGTCTGGTGCGGGACGCGGCCGACGACCTGCGCGCGCAGGACCCGGGCCGTCCGCTCACGGTGTGCGCGGACGGCGCGATCCTCGTCCGGGCGGACGAGCAGGGCCTGCGCAAGGTCCTCGCCAACCTGCTCGCCAACGTCCGCGCCCACACCCCCGCCGAGACCCCGGTGCGGCTCGGCCTGGAGCGGCGCGGCCACGTGGTGTGCCTGACCGTGGCGGACGAGGGCCCGGGGCTCGGCGAACAGGACGCGGCCCGGGTCTTCGACCGCTTCTTCCGTACGGGCCGCAGCGGGGGCAGCGGGCTCGGCATGGCCATCGTGCAGGGCGTGGTGGCGGCCCACGGCGGCCGCGTCCAGCTCCGCACGGCGCCGGGCGAGGGCCTGACGGTCCTGGTCAGCCTCCCGCGCGTGCCGTCACCCGCGTCGCGGCCGCGCCCCCAGGCGCCGCGGGAGCCGGTGGCCCTGCTCACGCCGCACGCGACGCCAGCTCCACCACCGTGACGTCGGACGGCGCCCCCACCCTGACGGGCGGTCCCCACGCCCCGGCGCCGCGGGTCACGTACAGCTGGGTGTCGCCGTAGCGCTCCAGGCCCGCGAGGGTGGGGTTGGCGAGGTCGGCGACGAGGTTGTTGGGCCAGAGCTGGCCGCCGTGGGTGTGGCCGGAGAGCTGGAGGTCGACGCCGTGCTCGACGGCGTCGTGGATGACCACGGGCTGGTGGGCGAGCAGCACGGAGGCCCGGGTGCGGTCCCGGTCGCCGAGCGCCTTGGCGAAGTCGGGCCCCTGGCCCTCGCGCTCGCCCTGGACGTCGTTGACTCCGGCGAGGTCGAAGTAGGGCAGTTCGGTGCGGGCGTTCTCCAGGGGGCGCAGGCCGAGCGAGCGGACGTGCTCCACCCACTGCTCGGCGCCGGAGAAGTACTCGTGGTTGCCCGTGACGAAGAAGCTGCCGTGGCGTGCGCGCAGGTCCGCGAGCGGGCGGGCGGCGCCCGCGAGGTCCTCGACGTCCCCGTCCACCAGGTCGCCGACGATCGCGATGAGGTCGGCCTGGGTGGAGTTGACGGTGTCCACCACGCGCCGGGCGAAGCCCGCGCCGAGCACCGGGCCCAGGTGGATGTCGCTGACCACGGCGATCCGGAAGCCGTGCGCCGCGCGCGGCAGCTTGGCGAGGGGGACGGTGACGCGTTTCACGCGGGGGCCTCGGAGGACGGAGTACGTGCCGTAGCCCACGGTCGCCGCCGCGACGGTGGCTGCGCCCGCGGCCACCGTTCTGGCCACGAAGACCCGGCGGGGCAGGTCGCCGCCGGGGCCCGTCGGATGGGGCTGCGCCCCTTTCACCGCCTCATGGGCGCTTCGCGCCTCGTCCTCGAACGCCGGACGGGCTGATCTGCTCGCTGACCACCGGTTCAACAGTGGGCGTACCAGCTCTCCCACCAGCAAGGCCAGGAGCAAGTACAGCGCGAACGCCATCCACAGGAAGCCCGGCCACGCCAGGACCTGCTGGAGCGGGAACGGCGCCCCGGTGCGCTCCGCCGCCAGCGCCCCGAACATCAGCAGGGGTCCCGCGAGGAACGCCGCGGTGCCCAGGCGTCTGCCCCACGAGCCCTTGATCGTGGTGTCGCGCACCGTCCGTCGCCACACGTACCGGAGGAGGCCGCCGAAGACGGCGGCCGCACCCAGGGCGACGAGGGCGAATCCGAGGACGCCCACCGCTATGAGCTTCGGCGCAGTGCGCGCACCCCACGCAACCCGATGGTCCCGACCACCGTCCCCAAGACAAAGGAGACAACGGCGAGCGTCAGGTGCACCCAGAAGTACGCCGTCGGACGGCCGTCGTCGAAGGCGAGCCCGCTGCCGTCCTTCCACAGGTTCTTGACGAAAGTGATCCAGATGACCCAGCTCCACGCGCCGAAGGCGAGCAGGAACCAGGAGACGGGGCGGCTGAGCTTCATACGCTCAGTATCACCAGCCGCCCTCACGGACCGCCTTCGGGGTGGGGGCCGCCGGGCGGGGCGGACCTCGGCGGAAACGGGCGCCGCCACGCCCTGTACGTTCTCGTCCGTGCCTGCTGTGAAGAAGACCGCCCTGCTCATCGCGTCCGCGACCCTGCTGTCCCTGTCGACGGCCGCGCCCGCGCTCGCCGACGGCAAGCCGGGCGGCGACAAGGACAAACAGCCGAAGCCGCCCGCGCAGATGTCCACGGTCGGCGGCGCCCGCCTCGGCAAGCCGGGCACCCAGGTGGATCTCCAGTCGGGTGCGCCGGTGCTGCCCAAGGACCTGTCGGCCCGCTCCTGGATGGTCTCGGACGCGGAGTCGGGCGAGGTGCTCGCCGCGCACAACCCGCACTGGCGCCTCGCCCCGGCGAGCACCCTGAAGATGCTGTTCGCGGACACCGTGCTGCCGAAGTTCCCGAAGACCCAGAAGCACAAGGTCGCGCTGACCGACATGCAGGGCATCGGCGCGGGCAGCAGCCTGGTCGGCATCAAGGAGAACGAGACGTACTCGGTCCACGACCTGTGGCTGGGCGTCTTCCTGCGCTCCGGCAACGACGCGGTGCACGTCCTGTCCGCGATGAACGGCGGCGTGCCGCAGACCGTGCAGGACATGCAGAAGCACGCCGAGGAGCTCCAGGCCCTCGACACGCACGTCGTCACGCCGGACGGCTACGACGAGAAGGGCCAGGTGTCGTCCGCGTACGACCTGAGCCTGTTCGCGCGCTCCGGCCTGCAGAAGAAGGACTTCCGCGAGTACTGCGCGACGGCCACCGCGGAATTCCCCGGCGCGACCGTCAAGGTGAAGAAGGGCAAGGACAAGGGCAAGACGAAGCGCGAGTCCTTCGGCATCCAGAACACCAACCGCCTGCTCACCGGGGCCGACGGCGTCGAGGCGTACAAGGGCATCGCGGGCGTCAAGAACGGCTCGACGACCAACGCGGGCAACACCTTCACGGGTGTCGCCGAGCGCGACGGCAAGGTGCTGCTCGTCACCGTCATGAACCCCTCGTCGGGCGAGCCGCACGCCGTCTACAAGGAGACGGCCCGGCTGCTCGACTGGGGCTTCGCGGCACACGACAAGGTGAAGCCGGTCGGCGAGCTGGTCCCGCCGAAGGGCGCCTCCACCGGCGCGGGCAAGGGCGCCCCGGGCGACGGCGGCACGAACGCGAAGAACGTGGCGCACGCCTCGGGCGAGCAGTCCAGCGGCATGGGCGTCGCGCTCGGCATCGCGGCCGGGGTGCTCGCCCTGGTCGCGGGCGGTCTGTTCCTGCTCAACCGTCGCTGGCCGCTGCGCCGGGGCTGACGGCCTCCTCGGGCCGGCGCGCCGTGCTGTCCGCCGCGCGTTCCTCGGTGCGTTCCTTCTTCGGCACGGCCGTCCAGGCGGCGCAGAAGAGGAGCAGCTTCGCGGTGAAGTTGATCCACAGCAGCAGCGCGACGGGCACGCCGAAGGCGCCGTACATGCTCTTCGCGGCGACGCCCTTCATATAGCCGCCGAGCAGCAGCTTCAGGAGCTCGAACCCGGCCGCGCCGATCAGGGCGGCGACGATCAGCGCGCGCCGGGGCGGCTGGACGCCGGGCAGCAGCGTGAGGACGTACAGCAGGAGCAGGAAGTCGGCGAGGACGGCGATGGCGAACGCGGCGACCTGGAGCAGGACGCCGCCGGGGCCGTCCTTGTCGACGCCGAGCTGTTCGGCGGTCCAGCCCACGGCGGTGGAGGCGACGGCGGAGGCGATCAGCGAGGCGAGCCCGGCGCCGCCGAGCCCGGCGAGCACGCCCAGGTCCTTGAGCTTGCGCAGGAACGGGTTCTCGCCGGTGTCGTCGAGCAGCCAGACCGTCCGCAGGCACTCCCTTATCGAGCCGACCCAGCCGACGCCGGTGAACAGCAGCAGGGCGCCCGCGACGAGGCCGACGGTGCCCGCGTTGGCGACGAGCGCCTCCAGGTCGAGCTGGTCGGAGATGCCGGGGACCTGCTCGGCGATCTTGTCCTCGATCTTCTGCGTCTGCTTCGCGGTGAGGGTGGCGGCGGCGATGGCCGCCGCCACCGTGATCAGCGGGAAGAGCGCGACGAAGCTGATGAAGGTCATGGCGGCGGCGAGCCTGCTCCAGTGGACCTCGTCGAGCCGTTCGTAGGAGCGCCACGCGTGGGTGCGCGTCAGCCGGTCGACGTACGGCCCGATGCCGGGCAGCTTCTTCAGCCAGTCCATGTCCTCTGCCCCGTTCCTGGTGCGGTCTGTGCGGCCCGCGCGGTCCCCGTGTCCTGCGGGATCCGTGCGGCCTGTGAGCGGAATACCAACGTCCGGGTACCCCAAAACCGCAGGACAGTGGCCAGTGCCATGCCGATTCCCGCACCGGATACCGTGTCCGCCCGGCGCGAGGTCAATCCGAGGCCGTAGTGGGAGACGGCGATGCACAGGAGCTGGACGAGGGCGCCCGCGACGTTGACGGCGCAGAAGACGGCGTACTGGCGGAGCCGCGAGGCCCCGTCGTCGGCCCGGCGGTAGGTGCCGAGGGCGTTGCCCGCGTAGGCGACCGTGCACCCGGCGACGAACGACAGGGCCTTCGCGGTCAGCGGGTCGAGCCCGGCGGGCCCGCGCAGCCACAGGAACAGACCGAGGTCGGCGGCGTACGCGCAGAGCCCGGCGGCGGCGAAGCCGAGCAGCTCGCGCGCCGCGGGGCGCCCGCGCCTCACCAGTCCGCGACCGCGAGCCCGTACATGGCGAGCCAGCCGAGCCCGATGACGGCGAGCGCGCGGTCGTGCAGGACGACGTCCTCGGGCTCGCCCGCCGTGCCCCGGTCGGCGAACACGGCGTAGCGCAGGATCGCGAGGATGAAGGCGACCATGGACAGCTGCCGCCACGGCAGCACGCCGGTGCCCGCGGTGCCGCTCTCCATGGCCCACAGGCAGTACGCGAGCACGGCGACACCGGCCGCGAGCTGCCAGACGAACCGCAGGTAGCCGGTGGTGTACTCGGTGAGGAGCGCCCGGGTCGCGCCCGCCCGGCCCGCCATCTGCACCGCCTCGGAGTACCGCTTGGCGGAGACCATGAAGAGCGCGCCGAAGCCGGTCGTGATCAGGAACCAGCGCGACAGCGGAATCCCGAGCGCGACCCCGCCGATCATCGCCCGCATCAGGAAGCCGGTGGTGACGACGGCGAGGTCGACGACGAGCACGTGCTTGAGGCTGACGCAGTACGCGAGTTGCATCACCACGTACGCGGCGAGCAGACAGGCCGTGAGCGGCGTGCACAGCGCGGCGGCCGCGAGCGGCGCGGCCACGGCGAGTGCCCCGCCCGTGGCGTACGCGACGGGCACCGGGACCGCCCCGGCCGCGACCGGTCGGCGGCACTTGGTGGGGTGGGCGCGGTCGGCGTCGGCGTCACGGGCGTCGTTGATCAGGTAGACGGCCGCCGCGGCCGCCGTGAACAGGGCGAAGACCAGCGCGAGTTGGCCGAGCGCATGGCGCGAGAACAGCTCGCCCGCGGCCGCCGGGGCCGCGACGACCAGGACGTTCTTGATCCACTGGCGGGGCCGCGCGGTCTTCAGGAGCCCGAGCGGCAGGCCGCCGGGGCCGGGCTTCGGGGCCTGCGGGGAGCGGGGCGGGACGAGCAGGGCGGTGGTGCGGTCAGCCATCGTGACGGCCTCCGATCGGGCGCGGGGCACGGGTTTCGCGCAGCCAGGGGGCGCCGGCGTACGCGGTGGCCGCGCCGAGGGCGGCGCCCACCGCCACGTCCGACGGGTAGTGCACGCCGACGACGAGCCGGGAGACGCACATCGCGGCGGCGAGCGGCGGCAGCAGCCGGGCGCCCGTGGGCCGCAGCGCGCCGTACGCCACCGCGGCCGCGACCGCCGACGTGGCGTGCGAGCTGGGGAAGGAGTGCCGCCCCGCGGTCCGTACGAGCGGGGTGACGTGCGCGGGCCGTGGACGCCGGACGAGCCGCTTCACCCCCATGCTGGCCAGGTGCGCGACGGCGGTGAGCGCGGTGGCGCGCAGCCAGGCGGGGCGCCGCTCGCGGTCGAGCGCGGCCCCGGTCAGGCCCAGGGCGAGCCACAGTGCGCCGTGCTCACCGGTGTGGGACAGGGCGCGGGCGGCGGCCGCCACGCGCGGATCGCTCCCGCGGGCGCGCAGGGCCGAGAGCAGCCGGTGGTCCATGTCGTCCATACGGACAGGCAACACCCCTCGAATTGCAGGATTGTTGGGTGACACTCTTTTAATCGCCCATTCCGGTGAGACTAAGGACGATTTAGGAAGAACAGTCCCTCATAGGGAGCAAGCGGAACATATACGGGCGATACGGTCGCGCCATGCCTGCCGTGCCCGCCGCCGCGCCCGCCGTGCCCGCTTCCTCCGCTCCGCCTGCCTCTGCTGCCGTGCCCGCCGTGCCCGCCGTGCCCGGCGGGTCCGTCGCGTCCGGCGGGTCCGTCGCGTCCGATGGGTCCGCCGCGCTCGCCGTGCCCCTGTCCGGCTGGGGCCGCACCGCTCCCACGGCCGCCCGGCTGGTGCGCCCCCGCTCCCGCGAGGAGGCCGTGGCCGCGCTGCACGCCTGCGCGGAACGCGGCGGCATCGCGCGCGGGCTCGGCCGCGCCTACGGGGACGCCGCGCAGAACGCGGGCGGCGCCGTGCTCGACATGACGGGCCTGGACCGGGTGCACACCATCGACGCCGACACGGGCACCGTCGTGTGCGACGCGGGCGTCTCGCTGCACCGTCTGATGGAGGTCCTGCTGCCGCTCGGCTGGTTCGTGCCGGTGACGCCCGGCACCCGCTACGTCACGGTCGGCGGGGCGATCGGCGCCGACATCCACGGCAAGAACCACCACGTCTCGGGCTCGTTCTCCCGCCACGTGCGCTCCTTCGACCTGCTCACGGCCGACGGCACGGTCCGCGCGGTGAAGCCCGGCAGCAAGCTCTTCAACGCCACGGCGGGCGGCATGGGCCTGACCGGTGTCATCCTCAAGGCGAAGCTGCGCTGTCTGCCGGTGGAGACCTCCTTCATGTCCGTGGACACCGAACGGGCCACGGACCTGGACGACTTGATGGCCCGCCTCACCGCGACCGACCACCGCTACCGGTACTCCGTGGCGTGGATCGACCTCCTCGCGCGCGGCGCCGCGACGGGCCGCGCCGTCCTCACGCGCGGCGACCACGCCCCTTTGGACGCCCTTCCCGAGCGCGCCCGCAGGGACCCGCTGGCCTTCCGGCCGCGGCGGCTTCCCGCCGCCCCCGCCTTCCTGCCCGAGGGCCTCCTGCACCGCACCACCGTCGGCCTCTTCAACGAGCTCTGGTACCGCAAGGCGCCGCGCTCCCGCACCGCCGAGATCCAGCGCGTCTCGTCCTTCTTCCACCCCCTGGACGGCGTCCCCCACTGGAACCGCGTGTACGGCAAGGGCGGCTTCCTCCAGTACCAGTTCGTCGTCGGCCACGGCCAGGAGGAGACGCTGCGGCGCATCGTGCGGCGCATCGCCCGGCACCGCTGCCCGTCCTTCCTCGCCGTGCTCAAACGCTTCGGCGACGCCGACCCCGGCTGGCTCTCCTTCCCCGTGCCGGGCTGGACCCTGGCCCTGGACATCCCGGCGCACCTGCCCGGCCTCGCCCGGCTCCTGGACGGACTGGACGAGGAGGTCGTCGCCGCGGGCGGCCGCGTCTACCTGGCCAAGGACTCCCGCATGCGCCCCGAGGTGCTCACGGCGATGTACCCCCAACTCCCCGCCTTCCGCGCCCTGCGCGCGGAACTGGACCCACGGAACGTCTTCCGCTCGGACCTGTCCCGCCGCCTGGACCTCTAGCCGTACCGGGGATCTTTCAGCCCGTCCGGCGATTGAGGACGAGGCGCGAAGCGCCGATAACGGGGTCCAGGGGCGGAGCCCCTGGTATCGGGAAGGGGCGGGCCTGGGGCGCACCCGCGCGGGCCCACCCGCACGCACCCCACTCAAGGAGAGCCATGAAAGACGCCTTCGGCACCCCCCAGTCCCTCCTGGTCCTCGGCGGCACCTCGGAGATCGCCCAGGCCACGGCCCACCGCCTGGTGACCCGCCGCACCCGCGACATCTGGCTGGCGGGCCGCCCGTCGCCCACCCTGGAGCGCTCCGCGCAGGCCCTGCGCGACCGGGGCGCCGACACCAGGACCGTGCCCTTCGACGCCCTGGACCCCGAGTCCCACGAGACCGCCCTCGGCAAGGTCTTCGCGGAGGGCGACGTCGACATGGTCCTGCTGGCCTTCGGCACGCTCGGCGACCAGGCCCGCGACGAGGCCGACCCGGTCGCCGCGGCCCGCGTGGCCCAGACGAACTACACCGGCGCGGTCTCCGCCGGCCTGGTCTGCGCCCGCGCCCTCCAGGCCCAGGGCCACGGCTCGCTCGTCGTGCTCTCCTCCGTCGCGGCCGAGCGCGCCCGCCGCTCGAACTTCATCTACGGCTCCAGCAAGGCGGGCCTCGACGCCTTCGCCCAGGGCCTGGGTGACGCGTTGCACGGCACCGGCGTGCACGTGATGGTCGTGCGCCCCGGCTTCGTGCGGTCGAGGATGACGGCGGGCCTGGCGGAGGCCCCCCTCGCGACGACGCCCCAGGCCGTGGCCGTGGCCATCGAGGCGGGCCTGCGCCGCCGCGCGGAGACGGTGTGGGTGCCCGGGAAGCTGCGCCTGGTGATGTCGGCCCTGCGGCACGTGCCGCGGCCGGTGTTCCGCCGCCTGCCGGTGTGACCGGCGCGGCCGGGGCCACGGTGCGGCCGGAGTGGCCGGTGCGGGCGCGGTGGGTCAGTGGGCGGGCAGGGTGTCCCGGGCCGCGGCCTGCGGCGGCACCGTGGACCCGCCGAAGGTGAACTCGCGCAGCTTGCGCCACACCCCGTCGGCCCCCTGCTCGTACAGCGCGAAGCCGGTGCACGGCCACTGGGCCTCGTAGTCGGCGAGTTCCTCGTACGCCCGGTCCATGGCCTCTTCGGCGATGCCGTGCGCCACGGTGACGTGCGGGTGGTACGGGAACTGCAGTTCGCGCGCGAGCGGCCCGGACGCGGCGCGGACCCGCTCCTGGAGCCAGGAGCAGGCGGAGCCGCCCTCCACGACCTGGACGAAGACGACGGGCGAGAGGGGCCGGAACGTGCCGGTGCCGGAGAGCCGCATCGGGAACGGCCTGCCCGCCGCCGCCACCGACACGAGGTGGTGCTCCACCGCGGGCAGCGCCGCGGCGGCCACCTCGGTGGGCGGCAGCAGCGTGACGTGCGTGGGGATGCCGTGCGCGGCGGGGTCACCGAAGCCCGCACGCAGCTCCTGGAGCTGGCTGCCGTGTGGCTCCGGGACCGCGATCGACACACCGATCGTTACGGTCCCCACGTCGTACTCCTGTCGTCGTGTGGTGGGCAGGGGGGTGCCGCCGTGCCGTGGAACGGCGGCCGTGCTGCTCGGCCTGCGCTCGGGTGGAGCTCAGTGCTTGGCGGGCAGGAAGCCCACCTTGTCGTACGCCTGGGCGAGGGTCTCCGCCGCGACGGCGCGCGCCTTCTCCGCTCCCTTGGCCAGGATCGAGTCGAGCGTCTCCGGGTCGTCCAGGAACGCCTGGGTCCGGTCCCGGAAGGGGGTGACGAACTCGACCATGGCCTCGGCGAGGTCGGTCTTGAGCGCACCGTAGCCCTTGCCGGCGTACTTCTGCTCCAGTTCCGGGATACCGGTACCGGTGAGCGTGGAGTAAATGGTGAGGAGGTTGCTGACGCCCGGCTTCTGCTCCGTGTCGTACCTGATCACCGTGTCGGTGTCGGTGACCGCGCTCTTGACCTTCTTCGCGGTGGCCTTCGGCTCGTCGAGGAGGTTGATCAGGCCCTTCGGGGTGGACGCCGACTTGCTCATCTTGATCGCCGGGTCCTGCAGGTCGTAGATCTTCGCCGTCTCCTTGAGGATGTACGGCTTGGGGACCGTGAAGGTCGCGCCGAAGCGGCCGTTGAAGCGCTCGGCCAGGTCGCGAGTGAGCTCGATGTGCTGGCGCTGGTCCTCGCCGACCGGGACCTCGTGGGCCTGGTAGAGCAGGATGTCCGCGACCTGGAGGACCGGGTACGTGAACAGGCCGACGGAGGCCCGGTCCGCGCCCTGCCTGGCCGACTTGTCCTTGAACTGCGTCATGCGGGAGGCCTCGCCGAAGCCCGTCAGGCAGTTCATGACCCAGGCGAGCTGGGCGTGCTCGGGCACGTGGCTCTGCACGAACAGGGTGCAGCGCTCCGGGTCGAGACCGGCGGCGAGCAGCTGGGCGGCGGCGAGCCGGGTGTTCGCGCGCAGCTCGGCCGGGTCCTGCGGGACGGTGATCGCGTGCAGGTCCACGACCATGTAGAACGCGTCGTGGGACTCCTGGAGGGCCACCCACTGGCGCACGGCGCCCAGGTAGTTGCCGAGGTGGAACGAGCCTGCGGTGGGCTGGATCCCGGAGAGCACACGGGGTCGGTCACCGGCGGCGGGTCGGGGACTTTCAGAGGCCATGCCCAGCATTCTCTCAGGTGCCGCCCGTTGGTCGGGAACTGGTACGTGGCGGGCCGGCCCTCTCGGTACGCTGAGTGCGGCCGCACCAGGCTGGACCGGAGGGCGCCATGCCGTACGAAGAGGTCTATGAGGTCCTGTTCACCGAGTCCGCGGCCCGTGACCGCGACCGGCTCGCCCCCGTGCGTCGCGCCTCGTTCGACTAGGCCGTCGCCCTCCTCGCCCGCGACCCGTACACCGAGCGCTCCCGGCCGGTCGGCCCCGGCGAGCAGGACCGTGAGATCCGCCTCACGTCACAGATCGTGGCCGCGTACATGGTCTCGCGCGGCCGTCTGCTCCTGGTCGTGCTGCGGATCTTCGACGACTCCGACATCCTGCTCGTCGAGGACTGACCGGGCGGGCGTCAGCCGGTCGGCAGCCCCGGCGCGGGGAACGCGGACATCAGCTCGGCCACCTCGCCGCGGATCTTCGCCAGCGCGTCCTCGTCCCCGGTCCGCGCCGCCCGCACGCCTCGGTCCACCCACTCCGCGACGGCCGCCATGTGCTCGACGCCGAGCCCGCGGGACGTCAGGGAGGGGGTCCCGATCCGCACCCCGGAGGGGTCGAAGGGCTTCCGGGTGTCGAAGGGCACCGTGTTGTAGTTGACGACGATCCCGGCCCGGTCGAGGGCCTTCGCCGCGACCTTGCCCGGCACGTCCTTGGGCGTGAGGTCCATCAGGATCAGATGGTTGTCCGTACCGCCGGAGACGAGGTCGAAGCCGCGGGCGAGCAGTGCGTCGGCGAGGGCCTCGGCGTTGGCGACGACGGCGTGGGCGTAGTCGCGGAAGGACGGCTGCGCGGCCTCGTGCAGGGCGACGGCGATCGCGGCGGTGGTCTGGTTGTGGGGCCCGCCCTGGAGCCCGGGGAAGACGGCCTTGTCGATGGCCTTGGCGTGCTCCTCGCGGGCGAGCAGCATCGCCCCGCGCGGCCCGCGCAGCGTCTTGTGCGTGGTCGTGGAGACCACGTCGGCGTGCGGGACGGGCGAGGGGTGGGCGCCGCCCGCGACGAGCCCGGCGATGTGCGCGATGTCGGCGACGAGCACGGCCCCGGCCTCGCGGGCGATCTCGGCGAAGGCGGCGAAGTCGATGGTGCGGGGCAGCGCGGTGCCGCCGCAGAAGATCAGCTTGGGCCGTTCCTTGAGGGCGAGGTCGCGGACGGCGTCGAGGTCGATGCGCCCGGTGTCCTCGCGGACGCCGTACTGCACCCCGCGGAACCAGCGGCCGGTGGCGGAGACGCCCCAGCCGTGGGTGAGGTGGCCACCCATCGGCAGGGCCATGCCCATGACGGTGTCGCCGGGCTCGGCGAAGGCGAGGTAGACGGCGAGGTTGGCCGGGGAGCCGGAGTAGGGCTGGACGTTGGCGTGCTCGGCGGAGAAGACGGCCTTGGCGCGGGCGACGGCGAGGCGCTCGACCTGGTCGATGTTCTGCTGGCCCTCGTAGTAGCGGCGGCCGGGATAGCCCTCGCTGTACTTGTTCTGGAGGACCGTGCCGGAGGCTTCGAGGACGGCGGCGGAGACGTAGTTCTCGCTGGGGATGAGGCGCAGGGTGTCGGCCTGGAGCTGTTCCTCGGCGGTGACGAGGGCGGCGAGCTCGGGGTCGGCGGCGGTGAGCGCGGGGTGCTGCGACGCGGGAGAAGGGGAAGGAGAAGGGTGACTCATGGCGTCCTCCGGGGCGAGCGGTGTTGGTGTCCGGTCGTGGTCCCGGGGTGCCCAGGCGGGCGGCACCTCGAAGGTTCTGCCTCGCGCGGCTTCCTCAGGGTCGCTTCCCTGTGCGCCAGTCGCCGCGCTGTGGAAACCAGCGTAACGGTCAGGCCACCGTGTCAGGGTTCGCTCCCGGAGCGAGCGACGATAGGTATTGGGCCACGAACCCGCTCTGTCCCCTACGACAACGCGAGAGCCTCCTTGCGCCGTTAGTAGCCGTAGGAATCGCACGACGACGTGCGAACGTGAGAAACGGAGACCCCGTGACTGCTACGGAAGACCTCATCGCCTCGGCCGAAGCGCACAGCGCGCACAATTACCACCCCCTGCCCGTCGTCGTCGCGTCGGCGCAGGGCGCGTGGATGACGGACGTCGAGGGCCGCCGGTACCTCGACATGCTCGCCGGCTATTCGGCACTCAACTTCGGCCACGGCAATCCGCGTCTCATCGAGGCCGCCAAGGAGCAGCTGGGGCGGGTGACACTGACGTCACGCGCGTTCCACCACGACCGTTTCGCGGAGTTCTGCGCCCGGCTCGCCCGGCTGTGCGGCAAGGAGATGGTGCTGCCGATGAACACGGGCGCGGAGGCCGTGGAGACGGCGGTGAAGACCGCGCGGAAGTGGGGCTACCGCGTCAAGGGCGTGCCCGAGGGCCGCGCCCGGATCGTGGTGGCGGCGAACAACTTCCACGGCCGGACGACGACGATCGTCAGCTTCTCCACGGACCCCGAGGCCCGGGCGGACTACGGCCCGTACACGCCGGGCTTCGACATCGTGCCGTTCGGTGATCTGGGGGCGCTGCGGGACGCCGTCACCGAGGACACGGTGGCGGTGCTCATCGAGCCGGTCCAGGGCGAGGCGGGCGTGCTCGTGCCGCCGCCCGGCTATCTCCCGGGCGTGCGGGAGCTGACGCGCGAGCGCGGGGTGCTGTTCGTCGCGGACGAGATCCAGTCGGGGCTCGGCCGCACGGGGCGGACGTTCGCGTGCGAGCACGAGGACGTGGTGCCGGACGTGTATCTGCTGGGCAAGGCGCTGGGCGGCGGTGTGGTGCCGGTGTCGGCGGTGGTGGCGGACGCGGACGTGCTCGGGGTGTTCCGGCCGGGTGAGCACGGCTCGACGTTCGGCGGCAATCCGCTGGCGTGCGCGGTGGCTCTGGAGGTCGTCGCGATGCTGGAGACGGGCGAGTTCCAGCAGCGGGCGACGGAGCTCGGCGAGCATCTGCACGCGGAGCTCGGGCTGCTCGCGGGCTCCGGGAAGGTGGTGGAGGTGCGCGGGCGCGGCCTGTGGGCGGGTGTCGACATCGACCCGTCGCACGGCACGGGCCGGGAGATCTCCGAGAAGCTGATGGAGCGCGGTGTCCTGGTGAAGGACACCCACGGCTCGACGATCCGGATCGCTCCCCCGCTGGTGATCAGCAAGGAGGACCTGGACTGGGGGCTCGACCAGCTCAGGGCGGTGCTGGGCTAGTCGCCGACGGTGGGGGGTGGTTCCGCCGCCCCCCACCGCCGTGACCGGCGTCACATCCAAGATCGCCTTGACCTTCACACCAGTGTGAGGGTTCGACCATGGGGTCACGCAGGCGGGAGGGAAACCCCGCAGGCGGCGGCCACAGGCCGCTCGGGCCACTTCAGAGGGTGATTGTGATGGACAACGAACTCTACGACTACAGCCCCATCGTCGAGCGCGAGCCGCTCCACTGGCCGGAAGGCAAGCGCGTCGCCTTCTACATCGGCCTGAACGTGGAGCACTTCGAGATCGGCAAGCCCTCCACGAGCGTCTACCCGGGCACTGCGGACCTCACCCCCGACCCGCTCAACCACGGCTGGCGCGACTACGGGGCGCGGGTGGGCTTCTGGCGCACCCTGGAGACCCTGGACCGGCACGGGGTGCGCGCCAGCGTCCTGCTCAACTCCGACGTCGGCGACCGCTACCCGCAGATCGTCAAGGCGGGCCGGGAGCGGGACTGGGCGTGGCTCGCGCACGGCAAGACCAACTCGGTCCTGCACACGGGCCTGACGGAGGACGAGGAGCGCGCGTCCCTCAAGGACATCGTCGAGACGATCGAGCGGACCACGGGGACGCGGCCGCGCGGCTGGATGGGCCCCGGCCTGACCGAGACCCACAACACCCCGCGGCTGCTCAAGGAGCTGGGCCTCGACTACGTACTGGACTGGACGGCCGACGACCAGCCGTTCCCCCTGAACGAGCCGGGCGTGCTGAGCGTGCCGTACACGGTGGAGCTGAACGACATCGGCCTGTTCGTCAGCAAGAACACGCCGGGCCCGGACTTCGTACAGATGCTGAAGGACCAGGTGGACCAGCTGTACGCGGAGGCGGAGGCCACGGACAGCGGGCGCGTCATGCCGCTGGCCCTGCACCCCTTCGTCATCGGTCAGGCGTTCCGCGCCAAGTACCTGGACCAGGCACTTGAGTACATCGTGAACCACCCCGGGGTGTGGGTGACGACGTCGGACGAGATCGCGGAGCACTACCGCTCGACGCGGACCGACAGCGCGAACAGCACGAACGGCACGGACAGCAAGGGCGCGTGACGGTACGCGGAAAGGGGCAGGGGGCAGGGGGCAGCAACGGGGCGTAGGGCCGGGGCAGTGCGACGGTCATCAGGGCGGCTGGGGACTTCCCGGCCGCCCTGACCCGTTTCGCCCCCGCATTGGCCGGATGGCAGTCATAGGCAATCTTTTCGCAATGAAGACCGATTGGTCCGAGCCGTCTTGAGCTTGGCGATATCTGGTGGTGTGTCAAAACCAGGTGTGCGGTGAGGGTGGGACCCGCCCCCGACGGCGTCCCGCCTCGCGGGGAAGCGGACTGCGAGAGAGGAAGTGCTGACCATGCCTCCGATCCCGATCAAGCCCGGCATCTACAAGATCCACGCCCACATCATCGGCCCGTCGGCCCTGGTGACGGCGACGGAGCACGCCGTCGACCACGGCGCCCCCGTCATCACCGACCGGCTCAACCCCCTGCCGATCGAGCAGGAGTGGCTCATCGAGCCCGCCGAGCCGGTACCGGGCGCGCCCTATGTGGTCCGCCTCGCGCAGCACGTGGATGCGGGCCTGGTGACCGCCGACGACAGGCTCTACGTCAACGCCGTGTCGCGCGAACAGCTGGCGAGGTTCACGTTCGAGACGGTCATCGGCGGCGTCAAGATCCTCTCCGACAAGGGCCTGGCCCTGCGCGCCAACCACCGCGGCGCGCAGATCACGCTGGTGGAGCCGAAACCGGAGTTCCAGGAGACGTGGACGCTGGAGTTCGTGAGCCCGGCCTTCGAGGAGTAGCACCCGGGGCGTACGAGGGCGCCGCCCGCGCGTGGTCGTGCGCGCGGGCGGCGCGTGCCGGGCCTTCCCGCTCCGCCCTCCCGGCCACCCAGGGACGTACGCCCTGGTCGCACCCGCCCCTCACGCGGAACCGTTGCCCCATGACCACCCCACGCATTGAGGCGCCGCGCCGCCGCCTGGGCCGGACGGCCCTGGTCTCGGGCGCCGCGCTCGCGCTGTTCGCCGCGCTGCCCATGAGCAGCGCCCACGCCGACGCCAGCGGCACGTTCTACTACGAGTCGGCCACGGCGGGAAGCCAGCAGATCGTCGACCCACCCCTCCACCAGTGCCTGACCCTCTTCCACGCGACCGGCGCGTCGAACCAGACCAACGCCACCGCCACGGTCTACTTCGACGGCAACTGCGCGAACGAGTGGGGCAGCCTCCAGCCCGGCCAGTACTCCAACAACTTCGGCGCCAAGCTGTACAGCGTCAGGTTCGGCAGCTAGCGCCCCCCGGATCCCCACACGACGGCGGGGCCTCCCCTTCCGGGCCCCGCCGTTTCCTCCGGCGGGCAGCCGGGTCGGAGCGCGGTTCTGCGCGCCGCCGAAGGCGGAGGTAGACCTTCCCCTACCTCCACCCCGGGTGCCCGCCGGAGTGTCCTCGGGGCGGGGCGCTTCTAGCGTCGGTCCCATGGACGACAACGCGCGGCGCGTGCCGCACCAAAAGGCCCGACGGGCGCGGCGCGCCGGGGTGTTCGGCGTCGCGGCGGCGACCCTCGCCCTCGCCGCACCGGCGGGCGCCTCGCCGGGGCCGGGCCCCGGCGGCCTCGACCGCTACTACCAGCAGCGGCTCCACTGGGGCAGCTGTGCCCGAGGGCCCGATGACGCGCGAGGGCGGGAGCTGGACGAGGCCGGGGCGCGGTGTGCCGGTGTCGCCGTGCCGCTCGACTACGCGAAGCCCGAGGGCCGGAGCATCCGCGTCGCGATCTCACGGCTGGCAGCGACCGACAGCCGTCACCGGATCGGCACGCTGCTGCTCAACAACGGCGGGCCCGGCGGGCCCACGCTCGACGCGCCGCCCGCCATCCGCAAGGCCATGAAGGAGACCGGCGCGCGCTACGACCTCATCGGCATGGACCCGCGCTTCGTCGGCCGCAGCACTCCGCTGGACTGCGGCTGGCCGGTCAGCACCGCCGTCTCCGCCGCCGGCAGGGACCGCGCGGGCTTCGAGCGCCAGGTCGCCCGGCAGAGGGACCTGGCCGACCGGTGCCGTGCCACCGACGCCGCCGTGCTGCCGCACGTCAGCACGCGCAACACCGCCCGCGACATGGACGTCATCAGGGGCGCCCTCGGGGAGGCGAAGCTGTCGTACCTCGGGTACTCGTACGGCACGTACCTCGGCACCGTCTACACGCAGATGTTCCCCGGCCGCTACGACCGCGTGGTCCTGGACGGCGCCCTCGACACCCCGCGCTACCAGCCCCGGATCCTCAGGGGCGCCGAGCCCGAGAACGAGCGGGCCCTCGCCGGCTGGGCCGCCTGGGCGGCGCGGCGGCACGGTACGTACGGTCTCGGCCGCACCCGCGCCCAGGTGCTCGCCGCCGTCGACCGGATCGTCGCGAGGTCCGCGCGCGGGCTGACGCTCGGCACCGGGGCGGAGGTCTTCCGCATCGACGACTCCCACGTGCCGTTCCTGCTCGTGGAGGGCCTCGCGGACGACTCCGGCACGGCCCGCGCGGCGCTCGGCGAGACGGTGTCCGCGCTCGCCGGGGCCGCCGCGGGCAGGCCCGTCCGGCTGCCGGAGCGCCTCGCCGCCCTGCTGCGGTACGCGACCACCGGTGTGGACTCCGCCACGGGCAGCGTGCAGACCGCGATCCTCTGCGGCGACGTGGCCGCCCCGCGCGACCCGGAGAGCTACTGGCGCGACATCCAGCGCAGCCGCGCCCGGCATCCGCTGCTCGCCCCGCTGACCCGCAACATCAGCCCGTGCGCCTTCTGGGACCGCCCGCGCGAGCGGCCCACGCGGGTGCTGCGCGACGCCCCGGCGCTGATCGTGGCCGCCACCGGCGACCCCCGCACCCCGTACAAGGGCAGCGTGGCCCTGCGGCACCGCCTGCCCGGCTCCAGGCTGCTCACCCTGAAGGGCGCGGGCCGCCACGGGCTGTACGCCGAGTACGGCAACACCTGTGTGGACGACCACGTCAACGCCTATCTGGCGACGGGCGAGCTGCCCGCCGAGGACCGCGTCTGCCGCGCGCGGACCCGACCGGACTAGCGGAGCGCCCACTTGAGGGGCTCCTTGTAGAAGCCCTGCGAGTAGGTCACCGACTTGACCGTGGCGTCGGCCGGGATCAGATAGGGCTCGCACACCGTGCGCTCCTCGCCCTTCTTCCAGACGTCCTCGCGGCCGAGTTCCCGCTTGCCGTCGTTGCCCACGCAGTCCTCGGGCTGGCTGGAGAGGGCGCCGATGAGGATGAACCTGGTGGCCGGGCTGCCGTCGGCGGTCTCGGCGCTGACGTTGCCCATCACCATCGGCTGCTTCACCGGGGACCCGCCGACCAGCTTCGCCTTGACGTAGATCCAGGCGACCTTCTTGCCCTTGTACTTCTTCTCGTCGTCCAGCTCCTTGAGGTCCGCGGGCTTGCCGACGGTGACCTTCGTGGGCGTGATCGAGAACTTGCCGGTCTTGTCGTACCGGGTGATCTCCTGCACGGGGCCCGCCTGGCCGACCTTCAGGTCCTTCGGTGTCTCACCGGCCCGCGCGCCGGACTTGCCGTCCTTGCCCCGGTCGGAGTCGTCCGAGCCGCCGCACGCGGTCAGGGTGACGGCGGTGGCGGCCGCGACGGCCACGAGGCCGAGGCGCCGACGGTACTGGGGTGCTCGCTGAGTGCTCATGTGCTGTGCTTTCTGCTCTGTGCTGATGAGGGGGATGAAGGGGGCGTGAGGGGCGTGACGGGTGTGAGGGGCATCGGGGTCAGAGGATGACGTGCGGCACGAAGCGCGTGCGCTCGCCCGCGGCCCGGTCCGGCGACTCGCGGATGCCGAGGCCCGCCGCCTCGTTCCGCACGACCCAGGCGTCGAGCACGACGCGGTCGCCGCCGGCGTCCCCGGCCTGCTCGCGGGGGCCGTCCAGGTGGGCGGGCAGCAGGTTCGGGTGGCCCGGGTACAGCTCCCAGAGGACCGCGAGGAGCTCCTTGCGGGACAGGAGCATCTTCCACACGGGCTCGATCCACCGCGTGCTGCCCGTGCCGCCGCCGTTGTCGAGGGTCTCCAGTACGTACGGGGCGAAGCGGTCCGTCGTCAGCCACTCCCAGGGGTAGAGCTTGAAGCAGGAGCGGATGAAGCGCAGGCGCGTGTCGACGAAGCGGCGCGAGAGGCGGTCCAGGGCGATGTCCTGCACGGAGACGGACTCCGTGGCGAGCCCCGCCCGCTCGGCCGTCTCCCGCAGGTACGCGACCGTCCGCAGGTCCGCGCCGGACCCGTCGCCCGCCGCGTGCGCGAAGTGGACGGGGCTGTCGCGCGGGAGCAGCCGGGCCTGCTCGCGCCAGGCGTCGACGAGCCGCTCGTGCAGGGAGTTCCACTGGTCCGCGCCCGGGAACCGGTCCCGCACCCAGTGCCGCTGCGGGAGCGCCGCCTCGACCAGGGAGGTGGGCGTGTCCGCGTGGTACTCCAGGAGCCTGGCCGGGCCCGAGCCGTCGTAGCGCAGGTCGAACCGGCCGTACAGGGACGGCAGTTCGGCCCTGCGGTGCCAGGCCTCCGTCACCAGGGCGGCCAGGCGCGGGTCCGTGATGCCGAGGTCGGCGAGGCGGTCGTGCTCGACCAGGTGCCCGGCCGCCGCCAGGCACATGGCGTGCAGCTCCTCGACCGCCTCCGCCAGGGCCTCGACCTCGGGCCGGGAGAAGACGTAGTACGCGGACTCATCCCCGTGCGGCGGGCCGGTGCGGCCCCGGCCCTCGACGGCCCGGTGCCGTCCGGGGCGGGGGGCGATGGTGCGGCGTTCCACGGTGGCCGGGCCCGCTCAGGCGCGGCCGCCGCCCGAGCGGCCGAGGCCGTCCCGGGCGGCGGACCCGCGGTGGCTGACGGTGTGGCGGCCGGGGCGCACCGGCATCCGCACCGCTATCCGCTCCTGCGGCGGGGCTTGCGGCAGGGCTCGCGGCGTGCCTGGTGGCATGACGGACTGCATGGCTGACGGACACTCCCCCGTGTCGGTATGCGAAACGGCGGTCAGCCTAGAGAGCCGCTGCTCCGCGCCCTCAACCGGGCTCCCGCCTGCGCACCCGCAAACCCCCTCCCCTACAGTCACTTCGTGACTCTTGGGATGATTTGCGCGCTCGGTTCGGCGGTCTGCTTCGGCATGGCCTCGGTGTTGCAGGCGGTCGCGGCGCGCTCGACCGCGCCCGGGACGGGGTCCGGCGTCGATCCCGCGCTGCTGCTGCGCGCCGTGCGGCAGTGGCGGTACGTGGCCGGACTCGCCCTGGACGGGGTCGGGTTCCTGCTCCAGATCGTGGCCCTGCGGTCCGTGCCCATCTACGCGGTGGGCGCCGCGCTCGCCGCCTCCCTCGCCGTGACGGCCGTGACCGCGGCGCGGCTCCTCGGGGTGCGGCTCAGCGGTACGGAGTGGGGCGCGATCGGCGTGGTCTGCGCGGGGCTCGCCCTGCTCGGCCTCGCGTCCGGCGAGGAGGGCGACAAGGGCGGGTCCACGGGGCTGCGGTTCGCGATGCTGGGCGTCGCCCTGGCCGTGCTCCTGCTCGGGGCCGTGGCCGGACGCCTTCCGGACCGGGCGCGGGCGGTGGCCCTCGGCCTCGGGGCGGGCTGCGGCTTCGGCGTGGTCGAGGTGACCGTGCGCCTCATCGACGACGTCTCGCCGGGGGCGCTCGTCGCCAACCCCGCCGCGTACGCGCTGCTGATCGGCGGCGGCGCCGCGTTCCTCCTCCTCACCTCCGCCCTCCAGCGCGGCTCGGTCACCGCCGCCACGGCGGGCATGGTCATCGGTGAGACCATCGGCCCCGCCCTGGTGGGCGTGGTCTGGCTCGGCGACCGCACCCGCGAGGGACTCGGCTGGCTGGCCGTCCTCGGCTTCGCGGTGGCGGTGGCGGGAGCCCTGGCCCTGGCCCGCTTCGGCGAGGCCCCGACCGACTGAGACCCGCCCCCCGGGAACAGGGGCGCGCAGACGGGGGCGGGGCGCGGAGACAGGGGACGCGGAGACAGGAGCGCGGAGCCGCTACCCCGCGCCCACGAGGAGACGCCGGGTGCGCTCCGGGGCCCACTCCGGGAGTTCGGTGAGGAGGTCGGCCAGGGTGACCGCGGCGAGGCTGGTGCGCCAGGCGGTGTGGGCCGTGGCCATCTTCGCCGCGATGGGGCAGACGGCGCGGCAGTCCTCGGCGGGCAGCGCGCCCCGGCCCCGCTGGCGGATCTCCCGGCACTCGTAGGGGGACGCCGCGCCGTCCACCGCCTCGACGATGTCGAGCAGCGTGATGTCCGCGACCGGGCGGGCCAGCCGGAAGCCGCCCCTGGGGCCCGTCGTCGCGGCCAGGACACCGGCCTTGACCAGCGGCTGGAGCTGCTTGGCGAGATAGGCCTGCGGCACGTCGAAGTACCCCGCGAGCTGTCCGGCCGACGCGGTGGCGCCCGGCTCCAGCTGCGCCAGCGACGTGGCGCAGTGCAACACCCACTCCGTACTCACAGGCAGCTTCATGCCGTCGAGTCTATCCCGGACATCCGGGATCCGGGATATTGCGGATACATTTAGTCCGAGATACGGTTCGGGTACCGAACGAGGCACCAAGGGACACACGGACCAGGGGAGATCGTCATGCGCATCGCCGTCGCCGGAGCCACCGGGAGCATCGGGGCCCGCACCGTCGCCGTACTGGAGAAGGCGGGCCACGACGTCGTGCGCGTCAGCCGCTCGCTGGGCGTGGACCTGACCACCGGCGAGGGGCTCGACGCCGCCCTCGTCGGGGTGGACACGGTCGTGGACACCACCAACTGCACCGCCAGTGACCCCGCGGAGACCGTCGCGTACTTCGGCACCACCACGCGGACCCTGCTCGCCGCCGAGGAGAAGGCCGGGGTCAAGCACCACGTCCTGCTGTCCATCGCGGGCATGGACCGCGTGGAGGGCAACGCGCACTACGTGGGCAAGCGCGAGCAGGAGCGCCTGGTCGCCGCGGGCCCGGTGCCGTGGAGCATCGTCCCGGCCACGCAGTTCCACGACTTCGCCGCCATGGTCGCGGCCTGGACCGAGCAGGACGGCGTCGCCACCGTCGCGCCGCTGCTCCTCCAGCCGGTCGCGCCCGACGACGTGGCGAGCGTCCTCGCCGAGGTCGCGGCCGGCGCACCCCTGGGCCGGCATCAGGACGTGGCCGGGCCCGACCCGCAGGACATGGTCGACATGGCCCGGCGCACGCTCCAGGCCCAGGGCCGCACGGTGAAGCTGGTCCCGACCTGGTCGGGCCTCTTCGGCCCGGACATGGCGGGCGACGTCCTGCTGCCCGGCGCCGACGCCCGCATCATGCCCACCACCTTCGAGGAGTGGCTGGCCACGCAGGGCTAGTCCGCGGCGCCCCGGGCCCGGCGCACGGCCGGGCCCCGGCCCGCGGTCACGGCAGCGAGCGGCACAGTGCGTCGAGGGCCTCGGCCCAGGTGTGGTCGGCGGGCGTGCCGTAGCCGACCACCAGCGCGTCCCGGCGGTCCGCTTCCGCCCCGGGGTGCCGGAAGCGGGACAGGCCCTGGACCGCGAGCCGCTGCCAGCTCGCGGACTGCACCACCACCTGCTCGGTGCCGGGCGGCAGTTGGAGCACCGCGTGCAGGCCCGCCGCGATGCCGGTGACGCGGACGTCGGGCGCGCGCTCGGCCAGGGCGGCCACCAGCTGGTCGCGGCGGCGCCGGTAGCGAAGCCGCACCGAGCGCACATGGCGGTCGTACGCCCCGGACGTCAGGAACTCCGCGAGCGTCAGCTGGTCGATGGCGCCGCCCGACGCCCCCGCCCGGTCCTTCAGCTCGGCCACCTCCGAGGCCAGCGCGGCCGGGAGCACCATCCACGCGATCCGCAGGCCCGGCGCGAGGGACTTGCTGGCCGTGCCCAGGTACACCACCCGGTCGGGGTCGAGGCCCTGGAGCGCGCCGACCGCCTGCCGGTCGTAGCGGAACTCGCCGTCGTAGTCGTCCTCCAGGATCAGCCCGTCCGACCGCCGCGCCCACTGCACGGCCCGCGCCCGCCGGTCGGGGTGCAGCGGTACGCCGACGGGGAACTGGTGGGCGGGCGTCAGCAGGACCGCCCGGTGCGCGGCCAACCCGTCGGTGCGCGTGCCGAGTTCGTCGAGCCCGAGCGGCCGGGTCGCGAGGCCCGTCCGCTCAAGGCGGTCCCAGTGCAGATCGAGACCGTACGACTCGACCGCGATCTCCCGCAGGCCGCGCGCGCCGAGCAGTTCGCCGAGCAGCGTCAGGCCGTGCACGAAGCCGGGCACGACGACGATCCGGTCCGGTTCGGCGTGTACGCCCCGGGCCCGGGAGAGATACGCGGCGAGGGCCGTGCGCAGCTCGATCCTGCCGCGCGGATCGCCGTAGCCGAGCGCGTCGTTCGGAGCCGCGGCAAGGGCGCGCCGCGCCGCCTTCAGCCACTCCCCGCGCGGGAAGGACGCGACGTCCGGCCTGCCCGGCGTCAGGTCGTGGACCGGGGCGCCACCGCTGCGGGGCGGGCGCGCGGGCGCCACCGGGCGCGGCACGTCACGGGCGGCGACCCGGGTGCCCGAGCCCTGCCGGGCGGTCAGCCAGCCCTCCGCGACGAGGTCCGCGTACGCGTCGGCGACCGTGTTGCGCGCGACGCCGAGGTCGGCGGCGAGCGTACGGGACGACGGCAGGCGCGTGCCCGGCGCGAGACGGCCGCCGCGGACCGCCTCGCGCAGCGCGTCGGTGAGGCTGCGGCGCACCCCGGAGCGGGAGCCCTTGCCGGGTGCGTCGAGATGGAGGTCCACGCTCCAGCCGCCGTGGGGGCCCGAGGGGCCGGAGGTGTCCGCTTCGCCGGAAGTGGCCCAAGATTTCTCCATGGGAATGGACCATACCGGTGGGCAAATCGCCTCGTAGGTTCGAGCCATGACGCACCCGACGCAGACCGCCACCGCCCCGCACGCGCACACCACCGCGCACGCCCACGCCGCCGCGCCCGCCCACGACGAGCGGCTGCCCGAGCACACGCCCCGCCTCAACATGGCCGAGCTGGCTCCGGAGGCGTACAAGGCCATGATCCGGTTCGCCGCGGCCGCCAAGCGCGGGGTCGACCCGGTCCTCTTCGAGCTCATACAGATCCGGGCCTCGCAGCTCAACCACTGCGCGTTCTGCCTCGACATGCACACCAAGGACGCCCTCGCGGCCGGTGAGAGCGTCGAGCGGATCGTGCAGCTGTCCACCTGGGAGGAGTCCAAGCACTTCTACACGGCCCGGGAGATCGCCGCCATCGAGCTGACGGAGGCCGTGACCGTCCTCACCGACGGCTTCGTCCCCGACGCGGTGTACGAGCGCGCCGCGCGCCACTTCGACGACACGGAGCTGGCCCACCTCATCGCCGCGATCACCCTGATCAACGGCTGGAACCGGTTCGCCGTGACCACGCGCATGGTGCCCGGGCACTACACGCCCGGGTCCACCGCGCACCGGCCCGCCGAGTAGCACCGGCAGCACGTCGCGCGCGCGGCGCGCGTCCCCGCAAGCCCCGAGAGGATGAGCACCACCCATGAGCAAGCGCACTGCCGAGGCGTTCGGCGCCCTGCACCACGGACGGGCGCCGGGCGACCCGCTCGTCCTGCCCGGGCCGTGGGACGCGGCCAGCGCCCGCGTCTTCGAGGAGGCCGGGTTCCCCGCGCTCGCCACGCCCAGCGCGGGCGTCGCCGCCGCCCTCGGCCACGCCGACGGGTCCGTGCCGCCGCACGAGATGTTCGAGGCGGTCGCGCGGGTGGCGCGGGCCGTGTCCGTGCCGGTCAGCGCGGACGTCGAGGACGGGTACGGGCTGCCCGCGCGCCAGCTGGTGGAGCGGCTGCTCGGCGCCGGAGCCGTCGGCTGCAACCTGGAGGACTCCTGGGGCCGCGAAGGCGCGCCGCCCGGCACCCTCAAGGACCCCGGGGAGCAGGCGGACTACCTCGCGGCGGTGCGGGAGGCGGCCGGGCGCGAGCTGTTCGTCAACGCGCGCGTCGACACGTACGTGCGCGGGGGTGCGGACTTCGAGGAGACCGTGGCTCGGGCGCGGCTCTATGTCGAGGCCGGGGCGGACTGCGTCTACGTCATCAAGGCGCCCGTGGAGGTGCTGCCCGCGCTGCGCGCCGCGATCGGGGCTCCGCTGAACGTGATCGGGCTGCCCGGTGGGCCCTCTCCGCGGGAGCTGGGGCGGCTCGGCGCGACGCGGGTCACCTTCGGGCCGGGGCTGCACCAGCAGGCCATGGGGGCCCTGCGCGACCTCGCGAAGCAGCTGCTCTAGCCCACGCGGGGCGCCCCAGGCCCGCCCCTTCCCGAACAAGGGGGCTCCGCCCCCTTGGACCCCCGTTTGCCGGCGTTTGAGGAGCCGGGGGTCTGGGGGCGGAGCCCCCAGGTCACTACCCGCGGGGGAGCCACCCGCGCCACTTGGACTCGTTATCCGCGAGCCAGCGCTCCGCCGCGTCCTCGGGGGACATCTTCTTGTCGGCGATCATCAGGGAGACCTCGTTCTGGTCGGCCTCCGTCCACTTGAAGCGCTTCAGGAAGGCCGCCGCGTCGCCGCCGTTCTTGGCGAAGTCCGCGTTGAAGTACTTCTGGAGCGGCGTGTGCGGGTAGGCACACTTGATCCTCGCGGGGTCGGCGTCGCAGCCCTCCTTGTACGCGGGCAGCTTGACCTCCGTCATCGGCACCTTCTCGAACAGCCACTGGGGCTTGTACCAGTAGGTGAGGAAGGGCTTCTGCTGCTTGGCGAACTGTTCGATCTGGGTGATCTGGGCCGCCTCGGAGCCCGCGAAGACGACCTTGTAGTCCAGGTCGAGGTTCTCCACGAGGGCCTTGTCGTTGGTGACGTAGGACGGGGAGCCGTCCATGAGCTGGCCCTTGCCGCCGGACTCCGGGGTGCGGAAGTCCTTCGCGTACTTGTTGAGGTTCTTCCAGTCGGTGACGTCGGGGTGCTTCTTCGCGAAGTACGTGGGGACGTACCAGCCGATGTGACCGGTCACGCCGACGTCGCCGCCGGGGACGATGGTCTTCTTGTCCTTGATGTAGCGCTGTTCCTGGTCCGGGTGGCCCCAGTCCTCCAGGATCGCGTCGACGCGGCCCTGGCTGAGCGCGTCCCAGGCCGGGATCTCGTCGATCTGGACCTTGTCGACGCGGTAGCCGAGCTCGTGCTTGAGCAGGTACTCGGCGACGGCGACGTCGGCCTGCGCGCCCACCCAGGACTGCACGGACAGCGTCACGGTCTTGGCGCCCGCCGCGTTGGCGTACGGGGAGGCCTGCTTGCTCATGTCGGCCTTGCCGCAGCCGGAGAGGGCGAGCAGGGCCGCCCCCGCACCGGCCGCGGCGATGACGCGGGTACGCGTCCGCATGTCAGGCTCCCTTCTTCGCGCGGCGTTCCGTCGGCTGCGTGACCCGGTCGAGCATCAGGCCGAGGCAGACGATGGCGATGCCGCCGACCAGGCCGGTCGCCAGGTCGCCGCGGGCGAGACCGGCGAGGACGTCGTAGCCGAGCGCGCCACCGCCGACCAGGCCGCCGATGACGACGACGGCGAGGACAAGCACGACGCCCTGGTTGAGGGCGAGCAGCAGCGCCGGGCGGGCGAGCGGCAGCTGGACCTGGCGCAGGACCTGCCAGTTGGTGGCGCCGAGGGACTTCGCGGACTCCATCGCGGCGGGGCTGACCTGCCGCAGGCCCTGCGTGGTGATGCGCACGACGGCGGGCAGCGCGTACACGACGGCGGCGAAGACCGCCGGGGCGCGGCCGACGCCGAAGAGCGCGACGACCGGGATCAGGTACACGAACTGCGGCATCGTCTGGAAGACGTCGAGGACGGGCCGCAGCAGGCGTTCCAGGCGTCGGCTGCGGGAGGCCGCCACGCCGATCGCGAAGCCGAGGACCAGGGTCACGGCGACGCCCGCGAGGACCTGCGAGAGCGTGTCGAGGGAGGCGTTCCACACGTCGAGCACGCCGATCGCCGCCATCGCGAGGACGGCCGTGAGCGCGGTCTGCCAGGTGCCGATCACCCAGGCGAGGGCCGCGACGACGAGCAGCAGCGACCACCAGGGCATGCCCTGGAGTCCGTCGCGCACGGGGTCGAGCACGTACGTGGTGAAGTGCGCGGCCCAGTCGGCGGTGCCGCCCACCACGGGCACGCCCGTGTAGAGGTGGTCGACCATCCAGTCCTTGGCGGTGTTGACCGGCTCGGCGATCTGCACGACCCAGCTCGTCGGCCACTCCAGGCGGTCGGCGAAGCGGGCGGCGAGCGCGCAGGCGAGGGTCACGGCGGCGGCCAGGGACCAGCCGCGCCAGCCGCGCAGCGCCGAGGTGTCCTCGGTCTGGGCGCCGAGGCGTTCGCCCGCGGCACCGGTGACGCGGTCCAGGACGACGGCGAGCAGCACGATGGGGATGCCCGCGGCGAGCGCCTGGCCGACGTCGACGGAGGCGAGCGCCTGGTAGACGCGGTCACCGAGGCCGCCCGCGCCGATCACGGACGCGATGACGGCCATGGAGAGCGCCATCATGATCGTCTGGTTGAGGCCGAGCAGGAGCTCCTTGCGGGCCAGCGGAAGGCGGGCGGAGAGCAGCCGCTGGCGGCCGGTCGCGCCGAGCGAGGCCACGGCCTCCATCACGCCGCCGTCGGCGCCGCGCAGGCCGAGCGCCGTGAGGCGGGCCATCGGCGGGGCCGCGTAGACGACCGTCGCGAAGACGGCGGCGGGCACGCCGATCCCGAAGACCAGGACGACCGGGAGGAGGTAGGCGAAGGCCGGGAGCACCTGCATGGTGTCGAGGACCGGCCGCATCATGCGGAAGACCCGGTCGTTCAGCCCGGCGGCGAGGCCGAGCAGCGCGCCGAGGAGCACGGACGCCAGGACCGCGACGGTCATCAGGGCGAGCGTCTGCATCGTCGGCACCCACATGCCGAGCAGGCCGCACACGCCGAACGCGGCGGCGGCCACCGCGGCGAGCCGCACGCCCGCCACGCGCCAGGCGATGACCCCCGCGGCGGCGGTGACGCCCGCCCAGCCCGCGGCGAGCAGCACCAGGTAGACGCCGCGCACGGACAGCACGACGGCGTTGGAGACGTGGCCGAGGAAGTAGACGAACAGCGGGTGGCTGTCGCGGTTGTCGATGATCCAGTCGCTGGCCCTGCCGAGCGGCTCGGACAGGTCGACGGTGAGCGCGTCCGGCCAGGCGCCGGAGGCCCACTTGGCGCTGACGATCGGCACGGTGACCGCCGCCGCGAGGGCGAGCAGCAGGAGCTTGTGCACGGCACGGTGCCGGAGCAGGGCGCCGAGTCCGGTATCTCGTACGGGCGTGGACGCGGTGGCGGATGCCATCAGGCGCTCACCTCGCCCGGTACGGCGTCCGCGGGCGCGGCGGGCACGGCCTTCGGGGCGGCGGGCGCGGCCTTGGGGGCCGTCGTGGTCCGCACGCCCGCGACCACGCCGAGCAGGTGCTCCTGGTCGACGACGCCGAGGCAGCGCCCGTCGTCCATCACGCGGGCCGGGAAGCCGGAGCGGGCCACGGCCTCGATGGCCTCGGACACGGTGGCGTCGGGCGCGACCGCCGGGCCGCGCTCGTCCCGGTCGGACGCCGGGTCGAGGGGCCGCATGGCGCTGCGGACGGTGATGACCTGCTCGCGCGGCACGTCCCGGACGAAGTCGCGGACGTAGTCGTCGGCCGGGGAGCCGACGATCTCCTCGGGCGTGCCGAGCTGGACGACGCGGCCGTCGCGCATCAGGGCGATGCGGTCGCCGAGCTTGAGTGCCTCGCTGAGGTCGTGGGTGATGAAGACCATCGTGCGGCCCTCCTCGCGGTGCAGGCGCACGACCTCCTCCTGCATGTCGCGGCGGATCAGCGGGTCGAGGGCGCTGAACGGCTCGTCGAAGAGCAGGACCTCGGGGTCGGCGGCGAGCGCGCGGGCCAGGCCGACGCGCTGCTGCTGGCCGCCGGAGAGCTGGCCGGGCTTGCGCGCCTCCAGGCCTTCGAGGCCCACCTTGGCGACGACCTCGGCGGCCCGCCCGCGCCGCTCGGCCTTGCCGACGCCCTGGATCTCCAGGCCGTAGGCGACGTTGTCGAGGACGGTGCGGTGCGGGAGCAGGCCGAAGTGCTGGAAGACCATGGACGCGCGGTGGCGGCGCAGTTCGCGCAGGCGCGCCTTGTCCATGGCGAGGACGTCCTCGCCGTCGATGGCGACGGAGCCGGAGGTGGGCTCGATGAGGCGGGTCAGACAGCGCACGAGGGTGGACTTGCCGGAGCCCGACAGGCCCATGACGACGAAGACCTCGCCCTTGTTGACCTCGAAGGACACGTCCCGCACGGCGGCGGTGCAGCCGGTGCGCTCGCGCAGCTCGGCGGGGTCGAGGGCGGTCAGCTCCGGATCGCCGGGGACCCGCTCGCACTTCGGCCCGAAGACCTTCCACAGGTTCCGGACGGCGAAGACGGGGCTGTCCGCCGCGGCGGGCTCGGTCGTGGTCGTGGTGGCGGTTTCGCTCATCGGGTCTCACCTCGGCGCGTGGCGACGGCCGCGGTCACGGGCGTCTCGACGGTCACAGGCGTCGTGGCGGCAGGGCGCCCACCCGCGGTCACGGTCTTCGCTGTGCTCCCCGCCAGGGGTATCGCGGCTTCACTCATCGGCCGTCACCCCCGAGGAGCTCGGCACATTTCTCCCCGACCATGAGCACTCCGATCATCGGGTTCACGGCGGGCATCGTCGGGAAGACGGATGCGTCCGCGATACGGATTCCGGACAGGCCCCGGATCTGCAACTCCGGGTCCACCACGGCGAGTTCATCAGTGGAAGCACCCATTCGGCAGGTTCCCGCCGGATGGTAGACGGTGTGCGCGGCCTTGCGGACCAGCTCGCTGATCTCGGCGTCGTCGGTGATGTGCGGGCCGGGGAAGACCTCCCGCTTGAGCCACTTCTTGAACGGCTCGGCCTCGGCGACCTTGCGGGCCAGCTTGATGCCGTCGACGAGCGTCCGCCCGTCGTAGTCGTCCTCGTCCTCGAAGTACTTGAAGTCGAGGGCGGGCTTGACCTCCGGGTCCGCCGACGTCAGGTAGAGACGGCCGCGGGCACGGGACTTGGGGATGTTCGGCGTCATCGACACGCCGTGCTCGGGGCGTTCGTAGCCGAGGCGCTCCGGGTTGTCCGTGAACGGGATCTGGTAGAAGTGGAACATCAGGTCCGGGCCCTTGTGGGCCGGGTCCCGCTTCACGAACAGGCCCGCGTCGGAGTCCATCGCGGAGTTGCCCGGGATCGGTCCTTCGGTCTCCCAGACGATGACCGACTCGGGGTGGTCGATGAGGTTCTCGCCGACGCCCGGCAGGTCGTGCACGACCGGGATGCCGAGGGCCTCCAGGTCCTTCTTGGGGCCGATGCCCGAGTGCATCAGCAGCCGCGGCGTGTCCACGGCACCCGCGCAGACGAGCACCTCGCGGCGGGCGGTGAGCAGCTTCTCCGCGCCGTCCTTGGTGCGGACGTGCACACCGCGCGCGGTCTTCCCGTCAAGCTCCAGCTTGTACGCCCAGGTCTCCAGGAACAGGTGGAGGTTCGGGCGGTCACCGGCCTCCATGTGCGGGTGGAGGTAGGCGACGGACGCCGAGGAGCGCTTGTTGTTCTCCGGGTGGTACGCCAGGTCGAAGAAGCCGACGCCCTCGTCGAAGGGCCGGTCGTTGAAGCCGACGACCTCGGGGACGTCCAGGGCTTCCTTGACGGCCTCGATCCAGTCGCTGGCGATCTGGTTCTGGTCCTTCTTGGCGACGCGCACGACGTTGTTGCGCAGCCTGCCGAAGTAGGGGTCCATGGCCCGGGCGTTCCAGCCGGTGGCCCCGGCCTCCTCCCACTCGTCCCAGTCGGACGGCAGCGGCTTGAAGGAGATCAGCGTGTTGTGCGAGGAGCAGCCGCCGAGGACCTTGGCGCGGCTGTGCAGGATGTGTGAGTTGCCGCGCGGCTGCTCGGTGGTCGTGTACTCGTAGTCGAGCTCGCCGCCGAGCAGGCCGAGCCACTTGCGCAGCGTCAGGACGTCCTCGCGGTCGATGTCGCTCGGGCCGCCCTCGATCACCGCGACGGTGACGTCGGGGTTCTCGGTGAGCCGGGATGCGATCACCGAGCCCGCGGTGCCGCCGCCGACGATCACGTAGTCGAACTCGGCCGGGGCCTGGGGGTTTTCAGACGTTCCAGTCATGGGGGTACTGCTCCTCGTCGCTGCCAAGGTGCTTGCGCGTAAGGGGGATGGCGTACGTACGGGCCGGGGGGCGGGGCCCGGGCCGCGGGGGTCGCGGGCGCGGGCCCCGGGGCCTCAGCCCTTGAACCAGCGGACCGGCGCGGGCGCCAGGTTCTCGTAGACGTGCTTGGCCTCGCGGTACTCGGCGAGTCCGGCCGGGCCGAGCTCGCGGCCGACGCCGCTCTTGCCGAAGCCGCCCCACTCCGCCTGCGGCAGGTAGGGGTGGAAGTCGTTGATCCAGATGGTGCCGTGGCGCATCCGCCGGGCCATGCGCCGGGCGCGGCCGGAGTCGGTGGTCCACACGGCGCCCGCGAGGCCGTACTCGGTGTCGTTGGCGAGGGCCAGGGCCTCGTCCTCGGTGCGGAAGGTCTCCACGGTCAGGACCGGGCCGAAGACCTCCTCGCGCACGACCTTCATCTCGCGGTGGCACCGGTCGAGCACGGTCGGCTCGTAGAAGTAGCCGGTGGCGGGCCGGGTGTCGCTCGGCTCGGGGCGCTTGCCGCCGCAGCGCAGGGCGGCGCCCTCGGCCAGGGCGGAGGCCACGTACGCCTCGGTCTTCTCGCGCTGTTCCTTGGAGACGAGCGGGCCGACCTCGACGCCGTCCTCGGTGCCGCGGCCCAGCTTGATCTTCTCGGCGCGGCGGGCGAGTTCGGCCACGAAGCGCTCGCGCACGGACTCCTCGACGATGAGCCGGCCGCCCGCCGAGCAGACCTGGCCGCTGTGGATGAACGCGGCGTTGAGCGCCTGGTCGACGGCCGTGTCGAAGCCCTCGTCGGTGGCGCAGGCGTCGGCGAAGACGACGTTGGGGTTCTTGCCGCCGAGTTCGAGGGCGACCTTCTTCACGCCGAGGGCCGCGGCCTGGGCGACCTTGGTGCCGGAGACGAGCCCGCCGGTGAAGGACACCAGGTCCACGTCGGGGTGGTCGGCGAGCCGGGCGCCGACGGTGTGGCCGGGCCCGGTGACGATGTTGGCGACGCCCTCGGGGAGGCCGGCCTCGACGAGCAGCTCGATGAGCGCGACCGTCGTGAGGGGCGTGATCTCGCTGGGCTTGATGACGAAGGTGTTCCCGGCCGCGAGGGCGGGCGCGATCTTCCAACTGGCCTGGAGCAGCGGGTAGTTCCAGGGCGTGATCATCGAGCAGACGCCGATGGGCTCGTGCACGACGACGCTGTGGACGTCGTCGGACCCGGCGTCGACGACGCGGCCCGCGCCCTCGCCGATCACGAGGTCGGCGAAGTACCGGAAGGCGTCGGCCACGCAGTCGACGTCGACGCGGCCCTCCTCCAGGGTCTTGCCCGCGTCCCGGCTCTCCAGGAGCCCGATCTCCTCGCGGTCGCGGACCAGCAGGTCGGCGACGCGGCGCAGGAGCGCGGCGCGCTCGGCGACGGGCGTGCCCGGCCAGGGGCCCTCGTCGAAGGCCCGGCGGGCGGCGGCGATCGCGGCGTCCGCGTCCTCGGCGCCGCCCTCGGCGATGAGGGCGAAGGGCTTGGCGTCCGCCGGGTCGATGATCTCGCGCGTTGCGCCGTTCGCGGCCGCGCGCCATTCGCCGCCGACGTGGATGGTCTGTTGTGCGGACACGTCCCTGTTGCCTTCCGTTCCTGGCACTTTCCTGCCTTGCGCCCCACCTGGTCACTCGTGGTAGCCGGGTGCACCTGCCCTGGCCCCGGGAAAGCATGCGCATTCGATGGCCGAAAGTGCGCTGTGTCACTGCGTATGCGGGTACGCGAGGGGAAACGTACGCTCGAAGCACGTTCTGTCACCGGAGGTGACTCTATGAGGCGAATGTCTCTTATGTCAGCACGGACCGCTACCGGGGTCTGTGCGGCGGCGGCCCTGGCACTGCTCGTCCCGGCATGTTCGTCGGACGACGACAAGAAGGACAAGACCTCGGACCTCAGCGCCCGGGAAATCTCGGACAAGGCGAAGCAGGAGCTGCTGGACGCCAAGTCGGTGCACCTCACGCTGGCGGAGAAGAGCACCGACGCCGAGAAGGACGAACCGGCGGCGATGGACCTGACGCTCGACCGCGACGGCAACTGCACGGGCAAGCTGACCTTCGCCGCGGGCGGCGGCTCCGCCGACCTGGTCAAGCGGGGCGACAAGGTGTGGATGAGGCCCGACAGCGCGTTCTGGCGCCACCAGGTGCCGGGCGGCGACGGCGCGGCCGCCGCCGAGCTGTTCAAGAACCGCTACATCCACGGCAGCACGAGCGACCCGCTGCTCAAGGGCCTGTCCGAGGTCTGCGACCTCAAGAAGCTCCAGAAGACGGTCGACGAGGACTCCGACGACGACACGGACAAGCTGAAGAAGGGCGACGTCACCACGGTCGACGGCACCAAGGTCGTGCCGCTCACGTCCACCGAGGACGGCAAGAAGAAGACGCTGTACGTGGCGTCCGAGGGAAAGCCCTATCTGATCCGCGCCACGGAGAAGGGCGACGGCGAGGACAAGACAACCACGCTGAGTGACTACGGCGAGCCCGTGCCCACGAAGACGCCCTCCGCCGACGAGTCCGTGGACATCGCCAAGCTCCAGGACCAGCTCCGGCGGACGTGAGGCCGAGGCCGACCGGTCCGCCGCCCCCGGGGCGCACCCCGGGGGGGCACGCTCAGGCGGCGGCCGGAGCCGCGAAGTCGTCGGCCTCGTCGGCGGGCTCGTCCCGGGCCGTCAGGCCCGCCACCCACAGCGGCATCAGCCAGTGCGCGACGAAGGCGCAGAGGGTCACCTGGAACACCAGCGCCTTCACGTCCGCCCCGGCGAACCCGGCGACGCCCGTGCCGGCCGCGGCCGCGAGCAGCAGCCAGGTCATGACCTGGTGGGCGCGGGCCCGCACCCGGTCGCGCTCGGCGCGCTGGCGCTCGTCGAGGGCGCGCGGGCGCAGCTCAAGGAGGCCGCGCGTGGCGCCGTTGATGATCCCGGTGGCGACGCACCAGGGCAGCAGCAGGCCGAGCATCACCCACACCGCCCAGGCCGACTCGCCGACGACCGTGCCGAGCCAGGCGGCGACGGCGGCCACGGACAGCGCGATGTGCGCGCCGACGACGGCGCGCCGCCGCCCGGCCGTGCGGTACAGCGGCTCCCCCTCGGTGCGGTTCATCAGGGCCCGCATCCGCCGGTCGTACGAGGTCAACTGCTCCTGCTGTGCCATGACTTACCGGTCCCTCCCGTACAGCTCGTCCGTGAGCGGGCGAAAAGGCTCCAAGGAGAACAGCGCCTCGACCGGCAGCCCGAAGTACCGCGCGATCTTCAGGGCGAGGTCGAGGCTCGGGTTGTACTGCCCGCGCTCGATGTAGCCGATGGTCTGGTAGTGGACGCCCACGGCCTCGGCCAGGCTCTGGCGCGACACCTTCCGCTCGGCGCGCACCACGGCCAACCTGTTGTGGACTTGCTCGCTCATGTATAAGAAGTACTACATCCAGCAGTAGGTGGGCAACAGCGGACGGCCGCTTTCCGGACGGGGGCCCGAAGATCACGCCGTGCTACGAGCCCCCGGCGCGAATCGTCCGGAAGCCGGATTGACGCCCCGCGGCGCACGCCGGAGCCCGCCCTCGACCTCGTACGCGCGCGGGCGTGGGGCGGATGAAACGCGAACCATGTCTTGTATCGCCTCCCTCACCCCCTCTCTCCGGTTTGTCGTGATGTGCGGCTACCCAGAAGGCCCGGCCGGTACGAGGGTGACGACCAGGCACCCAGAGCGAAGCCAAGCCCGAGAGAAAGGTGAGACAGGGATGTCAACGTTCGCGCCCGTCGGTCTCGGCGGCATCGGCACCGCGCCGCAGCAGCACGGGCAGTCGCAGTTCCCGCAGCAGCAGGGCCAGGGGCAGGGCCAGTCCCAACTGCCGCCCCAGCTGCAGCAGCAGCTCCAGCAGTTCGGCCAGCAGCAGCCCTTCCAGGGCCTGCTCCAGCAGATGGGCCAGCAGCCCGGAACGCAGCCGCAGACCCAGTTCCAGGTCGGCTACGCGCAGGCCGTACGCGCCCCCGTCGTCCCGTTCCCTGGCTATGAGAGGGCCCTGGTCCTGCTGGTCGACGGCCGCCCCGTGCAGCTGCTCGACCCGAGCGAGTTCGCGATCCAGTCCATCGTCTTCGCGATCCAGACCGGCCAGGCCGTCCGCGTCGCCTACGACGACCGGATGCTGGTCCGCGGCGTGGAGATCGAGGTGCCCAGGGGCGCCATCCAGCAGCACCCGCAGCAGATCCAGCAGTCACAGCAACCGCAGTTCTAGCAGGCCCCACCCCCTCCGCGTGGAACCCCGACCCGGGCCGCCCCCCAGCGGCCCGGGTCTCAGCCGTCGCCCTGGCGCAGCCACACCAGGACGGAGACGACGAACAGCGCGGCCGTGAACGCCTTCACGGTCAGCCAGGTCAGCACGCAGCCCGCCGCCGCGAGGCCCACGCGCACCCCGCGCGCCTCCCGCGTCCGCGGCGTGAACCAGCTCCCGAAGACCAGCAGGAAGCCCGGCGTGTAGGTCAACGCGAGCCAGAAGAAGGGCAGTTCGGTGCCCCTGAGCCGCAGGAACGCACACAGCAGCGCGAGCGCCGTGGCTGCGGTCGGGCCGAGCCACCACCACTCGTCCCGCTCCGGGGTCCGGACGGCGTACCACGGCCGCTCCGGCGCCCGGACGGCGTACCACCGCGTGTCCTGGGTCTGTCGCATGCGTCGAGTCCACCGCACGCACGGGGGCCGGGACAGAGCACGCGTACTCAGACCACGTACTCAGACCGCCCGCGCGGGCGCGTACGGACGCGGCCGCTCAGTCGCGGCGCACCAGCTCGCGCACGCAGCCGCGCAGCCACGCGTGGGCCGGGTCGGCGTCGTGGCGCGGGTGCCAGGCCATGGCGAGGCGCAGCGGCGGCAGCTCCAGGGGGATCGGAAAGCCGACGAGGCCGAGCTCCTCGGCCAGCGGCCGCATCCAGCCGGTGATGAGCCCCACCAGGTCCGTGCGCAACAGGATGAACAGCGACGCGGTGTACGTGCCCACGTTGCCGACCACCCGGCGCCGCAGGCCCAGTTCGGCGAGGGCCGTGTCCAGCGGGCCCGTCATCCGGCCCTTGCGGGACACCGTGAGGTGGTCCGCCGCGGCGAACCGGCCGGGCGTCAACTCGCCGTCGAGGAGCGGATGCCCGGGCCTGACCAGGCCCTTCATCGTGTCCTCCAGGAAGTGTTCGATCCGCACCTCGGGCGCCACCGTGTCGATCACGCCGACTTCCAGGTCCGCGACGCCCTCGCGCAGCACGGGCGCGTCCAGATGGCTCTCCGGCAGGAAGCGGAGCCGCACCCCGGGCGCCTCGGCGGCGGCGCGGGCGAAGAGCGCCGGGGCGTAGGTCGCGGCCAGCGAGTCCTGGCCCACGATCGTCAGCGTCCGCTCGACCGTGCGCAGGTCCTGGGCGCCGGGCCCGGCGAACACCGCGCGGGCCCGCTCCACCACCGCGCCGACCTCCGCCCGCACCGCGAGCGCGTACGGCGTGGGCACCAGGTGCCGTCCCGCCCGCACCAGGACCGGGTCGCCGAGCGCCTTGCGGACGCGGCCGAGCGTACGGCTCATCGCGGGCTCGGAGAGGTGCAGCCGCCGGGCGGCGCCGCGCACGCTGCCCTCGTCGAGCAGCGCGTCGAGGGCGATCAGCAGATTGAGGTCGACGTCGGGGCGGGACGGCACACCGGCACCGGTCCGGTGCGGCGGCGCGGGCTCACCGGATTGCGTCACACGCAATCACTCCTTGCAGAGATTGCACTGGAAAGCAGATACGGGGCGAGCCTACGGTGACGGTGCATCCCCCACCACACCGCTCCCGAGGAGGAGCCTTGCCTTCCCCTGCCCTCAGCGAAGCGCCGGCCGAGGCCGCGCCGACGCCGCGTCCGGCCGCCCTCAAGGCCACCACCCTCGTCGTCCTGTGCGCCTGCGTCCTCGTGGCCCAGAGCATGGTCGCGGCCATCAACCTGCTGCTCCCCCAGCTCACCTCGTCGTCGCTGCGGCCCGACGCGAGCGAACTGCTCTGGACCGTCGACGCCTACACGATCGTCTTCGCGGGCCTGCTGATCCCGGCGGGCGCGCTCGGCGACCGCTACGGCCGCAAGGGCGCCCTCCTCACCGGGCTCGGTCTGTTCGGCGCGGGCGCCACGGTGAGCGCGCTCGCCACCACGCCCGCCCTCCTCATCGCCGGACGCGGCGTCTCCGGCGCCGGGGCCGCGCTGATCATGCCCGCGACCCTGTCGATCCTGATGCGCGTCGCGACGCCGCGGGAGAAGCCGCGCGTCCTCGCGTCCTGGGCGCTCTCGGCGGGCCTCGGGGGCCTCGCGGGCAACGTCGGCGGCGGCCTCATCGGGGAACACCTCTCGTGGCGCGCCCTGTTCTGGGTCATGCTCCCGCTCGGCGCGCTGCTCGCCCTCGCGGTGGCCCGTACGACACCGCGCACCCCCGTCGCCCAGGAGGCACCGGCCCTCGACCCGCTCGGCACGCTGCTGCTCATCGCCGGTCTGGTCGCGGTCCTCTTCGGCATCATCGAAAGCCCGCTGTACGGCTGGACGTCGGCCCGCATCCTGTCCGCCTTCGCGGTGGGCGCGGCCCTGATCGCCGCCTTCGCCGGGCACGCGCTGCGCTCGCGGGCGCCGCTGTTCGACCCGCGCGTCTTCCGCTCCCCGCGGCTGCGCGCGGCGACCCTCGGCACGGCCGCCGGCTTCTTCGGCCTCTTCTCGCTCTTCTTCGTCAACTCCCAGTACCTGCAGTACGTGAAGGGGTACGGGGCCGCGCGGGCGGGCTTCGCCATCGTGCCACTGACCGTCGGCATGGTGCTCGTCCCCCGGCTCGCGGCGCGCTGGTCCGGCGTGCCGCGCCCCGTCGTCGGCGGGGGCCTGTTCCTCATCGGCGCGGGCCTGCTCGCCACGTCGACGGCCGACGCCTCGACCCCGTACGCCCTGTACGCCTGCTGGCTCCTCGTCATCTCGGCGGGCACCGGCCTGTGCATGCCCGCCCTGACCCTGGGCGTCGTCGCCTCCCTGCCCCCGCACCAGGCGGGCCTCGGCTCCGGCCTCAGCACGTCGTCGCGGGAGATCGGCGCGGCACTCGGCGTGGCCGTCACGGGCACGGTCCTCGCCCACCACGGCGGCGACTTCGCCGGCGGCATGGAGGCCGCGCTGCGGGTGGTGGGCGTGGCCGTGGTCGTCGTCGCCGCGGTGGTCACCCCGGGCATCGGCCGTACGCGCGACTAGGGCCGCGCGGCCGTCAGTCGGGGTCCACGCAGACCGAGCCCGGCGGGCAGAACCAGGCCCGGGCGTTGCTGACGAGCTGCCGCACCTGCGCCCGGTCCGTCGCGGCGGACCCGTACCCCACCAGCGCGTACAGCTTGCCGTCGGCGGCCATGAAGCGGTCGTCCACGACGTACCACGGCTCGACGGCGGGCTCGTCGTCGATGTGGCCCGTGACGTAGGTGAGCCGCTGCCCCTCGGTGATGGGCTCCAGGGACAGCTTCCGGAACGCGGAGGACTTCGGCACCTTGGTGTCGTCCAGGAAGTCCCGGAACGACGCCTCCGGGGTCGGCTCGCTCACCTCGTACACCTGGAGCCGCTGCGTACTGCCGAAGTTGCGGTAGTTGACGACGCCTATGCCGCCCTGCCCGGGCGCCGCGGTGCGGCTCCAGCCGATCAGCACGGCCACCCGGAAGCCCCGGGCGTCGGTCACGGTCTCGTAGCCGCGCGGCAGGGATCCGGCCGCCGTGGACGGGCCGTCCGACGGCGAGGGCTGCGACGGCGTGTCGCCCGTGTCCGCGCTGGTGGCCGAGGACAGCGGCGCGAGCAGGGACGCCGTCGGCTCCGGCTCGTCCTTCCAGCCGAGCGCCCACGTGCCGAAGGCGAGCCCGCACACCGCGAGCACCGTGACGGCCCCGCGCCAGGCGGTCCGCTGGCGCGCAGCGTCCCGGTCGTGGAGCGCCACGGCCTGCCGCTCCTGCTCGTGCCCCACCCACTCCTGGCGGTCCTCGTCGAAGACGCGCACGTCTCAGCCCGGAAGCTGGGGCAGCTGGGCGAGCGCCTGGAGCACCGCCGTCACGGACGCGGCCGTCGTGGCGGCGGGCGCGTACTCCGCCAGGCGGGCGCGCACCCGGGCGAGCGGCCCGGCGCCGGAGCGGCCCGTGCGGGCGATCTCGCCCTCCACATCGGCCAGTTCGGCGTCGAGGACCTCGTCGTCGGCCGCCCGCTCGCTGCGCTCCAGGTCGCGGCGCAGCCGCCGTACGGACGTGAGGAGGTCCGCGTACTGCGGACTCGCCACGACCGTGGTGTAGTTGGTGGACTCGGCGGTGCCGTGGTCGCCGAAGGACTGCGAGCCGCCGCTGATCGTGTTGATGTGGACCGTCGCCCCGCCGCCTGTGCTCGCGGGTTTCGTGTCGTCGCTCATACCGTGGTCTTCTCCGTGTGGGTGGCTTGGCCGTGGGTGCCGGTGGCGAGGGCGCCGCCGGACATCTCGTTGATGTAGACGCCGCTGTTGTTGATCTGCGTGATGTTCTGCTCAAGGCGGTCGGTGCGGTAGCCGCTGGCCTGGAGCGCGTCGCGGACGCCTTCGCCGATGCGGTCCTGGAGGGTCTTCGTGTACCGGGCGACGTCCATCTCCTGGAACAGGGACAGCTCGTCGGTGGCGGCGAGTTCGCGCAGGGAGACCAGCGGGGCGTCCGGGGGCGCGGTGCGCACGGGCAGGAGCCGGGCGCCGACGACGCGCAGGAACCGTACGGCGCGCGCCGCCGCCGTCACCGGGGGCCGCGCCCCGGCGTGCCGCCGCCCGCCCTTGCCCACCGGGGCCGGCGCGTCGGGCCCGGCGCCCGGCCCGGTCCCGGCCGCGCACCAGTGCCGGGCCGCCGCGCCGAGCGACGACAGCGCCCGCAGCGCGCCGATGCCGAGCGCCACGCCGAACGCGGGCCCGTCCACGCAGGCCCGCAGGGCGTCCCGCAGCGGCCCCTCCGGCTCGCCCGCCGCGACCGCGTCGGCCGCGCGGAACTCCGGCAGGACCGGGCCCAGGACGTGCGGCACCACCTCAAGGACGAGCATGCCGCCCTGCGTGTGCACCCGGACCAGGAGCGAGACGACGACCTGCTCGTTCCAGGAGCCGACGCGCAGCCGCAGGAAGTGCCGCCGGGCCTCGCCGCCCTCGCCCACCGACTCGGCGAGGTGCCGCCGCACCGCGTTCGCGTCGTACACCCGCGCGGTCTCGTCGCCGTTGCCCGTGTACAGCTCCTCGTCGCGGCCCGCGCCCGACGGCAGGTACACGAACTCCTTGATCTCCAGGTCCCGCAGCCGGTCCTTGCTCGTCTCGCCCGCGGACCTGCGCAGCCCCTTGAGCCGGGGCTCGATCATGGCGATGACGTCCCGGGCGGTCAGCGGCCCGCGGGGGCGCTGCGACGGTACGCCGCCGTTCGCGCCCGTGCGGTCGTCGGGCTTCAGCTCCAGGACGACCGACCACGGCTTGCGGGGCTTTCCCGCGCCCACGAAGGGGCGGTTGACGTCGTAGAGAGTCAGCGGGGCCGCCTGCTCCCTGAGCACGCACTCGGCGATCCCCGCGTACCGCACGGGGAGTTCGGGCTGGTCGGTCTCGGCGAAGACCTGCCGGGCCAGCTGGGTGCGCAGCACGCGCTTGGCGCGGAACTGATGGCGCCACACCACGACCGTGACGAGCAGCGGGAAGATCACCGGATACGGCGTGTCGGTGATCACGCCGAACGCCGCGATCCAGTACGTGAGGGCGAACACCCAGGCGGCGACGGTCACCAGCCAGCCGAACCGCGACCGCAGCCAGGCGAGCACCGCGGGCAGCCGCACCGGTCGCAGCGGCTGCCCGGCGCCCGTGTCCCGGCCGGAGACGATCCGCCCGCACCACAGCAGGAGCACGACCGCCCCGTACCAGAGGGCCCAGCCGCCGGGCAGCAGGCCCGTGGCCTCGGCCCCGGATCCCGCCGCGCCGTCGCCGTTGAAGGCGAGCAGCAGGGTGTCGCCGAGGGAGAGGCCCGCGTCGCCGCCCACGGCCCGGTCGTTCGCCGCGTCCCAGGCCATCACCGTGTCGGTGGCCAGGAACCCCACCCACACGGCGAACAGCAGGGCCGCGCTGACGACCTCCTCGCGCCGGGCGCGCAGCGCGTGCGCGAGCACCGGGATGACGTCGGTGCCGAGCGGCGGTGCGACCGGGCGCTCGGCGTGCCCGACGAGCTCGCCGATGACGCGCCGTCGGAAGTCCGCGTTCTGGCGCGCTCCGACGCTCAGCAGGCGGGTGGATTCGGTGTACTGGTGCTCGCGTGGCGTGTCCCCTCGCATGGCGCGAAACCGTAGTGGCCGGGCGGCGGGGCTGTCCGGGAAACCGGCGCACGCCCCTCAAAACAGTGAAGGAAGGGACGGTTGCGCTCCGTGGAACGGCGAACGCCCCCGGGGGCCGTGGTGCACGGCCGCCGGGGGCGGGATGTCGCGTCGGTTCCGCCGGGCCTGTGGCTCGGCCGGGACCGCTGAGCCTGACGGCTCGGCTGGGCCCGGTGGCTCAGATCAGGCCGAGGGCGCGGACCGCCTCGCGCTCCTCCGCCAGCTCCTGGACGGAGGCGTCGATGCGGGCGCGGGAGAACTCGTTGATCTCCAGGCCCTGGACGATCTCGTACTTTCCGTCCTTGGTGGTGACGGGGAAGGAGGAGATGATCCCCTCCGGAACGCCGTACGAGCCGTCGGACGGAATGCCCATGGAGGTCCAGTCACCGGCGGCGGTGCCGTTCACCCAGGTGTGGACGTGGTCGATCGCGGCGTTCGCGGCCGAGGCGGCCGAGGACGCGCCGCGGGCCTCGATGATCGCGGCGCCGCGCTTGGCGACGGTCGGGATGAAGGTGTCGGCCAGCCACTGCTCGTCGCCCACGACCTCGGCGGCGTTCTTGCCCGCGATCTCCGCGTGGAAGATGTCCGGGTACTGGGTCGCCGAGTGGTTGCCCCAGATGGTGAGGCGCTTGATGTCGGAGACGGCCGCGCCGGTCTTCTTCGCGAGCTGCGAGATCGCGCGGTTGTGGTCGAGCCGGGTCATCGCGGTGAAGCGCTCCGCCGGGACGTCCGGGGCGGCGGCCTGCGCGATGAGCGCGTTGGTGTTGGCCGGGTTGCCCACGACGAGGACCTTGATGTCGTCCGCGGCGTGGTCGTTGATGGCCTTGCCCTGCGGCTTGAAGATGCCGCCGTTGGCCTCCAGGAGGTCACCGCGCTCCATGCCCTTCGTGCGCGGGCGGGCGCCGACGAGCAGGGCGACGTTGGCACCGTCGAAGGCCACGTTCGGGTCGTCGCTGATCTCGATCGAGTTCAGCAGCGGGAAGGCGCAGTCGTCGAGCTCCATCGCGGTGCCCTCGGCGGCCTTCAGGGCCGGAGTGATCTCCAGCAGGCGCAGGTTGACCGGCACGTCCGCGCCGAGCAGGTGGCCGGACGCGATGCGGAACAGCAGCGCGTAGCCGATCTGGCCGGCCGCGCCGGTGACGGTGACATTCACGGGAGTGCGGGTCATGGCGATCTCCGTAAGACAGCTGGCGGTGGGGGTCCCTGCCCCATGTGCTGGATCCCCACCGACGCCCTCGATGATCGATCTCTTGGCATCAAGAGAGATCCGCGGTCAGGCTATCGCGCCGGTTCTCGCCGGGGGCGCCAGGGCGGTGTGGCTCACCCCACATGGTGGGGTCGGGGCTTTGGCGGGGCTCGACCGGGGCCTTGGCCGGGCTGGGCGGGGCCTCCTGGCCGACCTGGAGGTACTTATCGTCAGCCTGACATGTTGGGCGGGTGTGCGGTGCAGCTTCGGCACAGGCCGGAGTGGCCCTTCCTACGGGAGCGGCGGCCTCGGTAAGGGGCCCTGCACAGGTCGTACGCCCTTCTCCCCCTCCTGTGGGTCCTGCGACTCACCTGCGCTGAAGCTTCCACACAGTTGCAGGGAGGTGGCTGGTGCGCGGGGCGTTGAGTCGGGCGAGGTGCTGGAGTGCTGCACCGGTGAGGCCCAGCGCCTCGGCGAGGCGGCGGACGGTTGTGTGTGTGGCCCCTCGGGTGAGGGCGGCTTGTTCGAAGCCCTTGATCTGAGCCGGAAGATCGTGCGGTGCGGCGGGGGCCTGCATCTGCCGGCTCAGGCGTTGCGCCTTGGTTCGTTCGTAGTCGATCTCGGAGGCGCCGCAGACAGCGCGGCAGCGCTCCTCCACTGCGTCGAGCGTGGTCGTGTCGGCGATGGCCTGGGCGAGGCGGTTGTGGGAGAACGCGGCTGCCAGGTCGACCTGGTGGATGGTGGGGCCTTCGGCGGTGAGGGGGACGGGGAGTCCGGCGTCGCGGACCTCGCAGAGGCCTCGGGCGCCCAGTGCCGTGGCGGCGAGGAGTGCTGTTGCTTCGGAGGGGTGCCAGTTCAGGACTGAGGTGATGGCTTGGGCGTGTTCGGGTGTGAAGGTGGTGAGCAGGGGGCCGAGGCGGGGGCGGAGGGTGTCTGCGGGGAGTTCGCCGTCCAGGCCTGGGCCGGCGACCAGGAGGCGGATGTGGGCGGCCGCCTGGGCGCTGGCGCAGGCGGCGAGGGTGAGGGCGTCGGCCAGGGGGCTGCGCAGGGTGGATTCGTCGCCGTGGGCCAGGATGTCGCCGCCGACGTCCAGGAGGTCGATGGTCTGCGGGGTGAAGTGGGTGGTCAGTTCGTCGAGTTGGCGGGCGATGCCTTCCGCCCCGGCGTAGGGGTCGATGAGGGCGAAGGTGTGCGGGAGTTCGGCGGCCAGGCGCGGAAGGGTGGCCGCGTGCGGCGGCTTCAGGGTCGCGGCGCCGGGGACTGCCCACACGTGTGGGGTGAGTTGGTGCAGGCCGGTGAAGTCGGCCGGGGCACGGGGGCCCGGGACGGGGTCGATGATCAGGCGGTCCCAGGAGTAGGTGAGGATCAAGGCCGGTTCGTCGTCGGCCGCGTACAGGGCGGCGTGGAGCATCGCTGCCGCCACCGCGTCGCCACCGCCTCCGGCCGCCACGATGAGTCGCTTCACGGCAGCAGCGTAGAGGGGCCACTCCCTCCCGCCCACCTATAGTGGCCCGTGGCCTTAGCCAGTTGACGAGGGGATGTCGCGTGCCCGAGATCGCTGAAGCGCTGCCCAAGTACCTGCAGATCGCGCAGTACATCCGCGATCGGATCCTGCGCGGTGATCTGCAGCCCGGTGACGAGGTGCCATCGGAGCGGCAGTTGGCCGCGGACTGGAACGTCTCCCGGCCGACGTCGGCCCGCGCGCTGGAGGCGCTGCGGCATCAAGGGCTGGTCGAGAAGCGGCAGGGTTCGGGGACCTACGTACGTGCTCAGCAGGTGCACCGGCGCGCCCGCGAGCGGTACGGGCGGGCCCGCCAGACCGGGCGGATCTACGGTCCGGGCGAGTACGCGGTCATCGCCTGCGCCGGGTACGCCGACGCGCCGGACCACGTGGCCGAGGCCCTCGAACTGGGCAAGGACCGCCGGGCGATCCAGCGGCGCAGAGTGACCAACTCCGGTGAGCAGCCAGTCGAGGTGTCCACGTCGTGGTTCCCGGCCGAGCTGGGGCGCCGCGCGCCCAAGCTCCTGGAGCCGGAGCGGATCCGCCAGGGCACGGTCCTGTACGTCGAGGAAGCGACCGGCCGCCGTGGCAGCTACGGCGAGGACCGGGTCTGCGCCCGCCTGGCCGACCCGGAGGAGGCAGCCGAGCTGAGGCTCGAACTGCCCGCAGCCGTCCTCGTCGTACATCACGTCGTGTACGACCTCCAGGACCGGCCGCTGGAGTTCGCCGAGGCCGTCTATCCGCCAGGACGCTGGGCGTTCGAGCAGGGTTACCCGTTGGGCTGAGTCGGGGGCGCAGCTTCGGCCGAACCGCTTGCCGTCAGAAGTGGCCAATGCCACTATCCGGTAAGTGGCTAAGTCCACTTACCGGAAGGGGAAGCGCAATGACGCGCACCTACGGCACCTCCCACGACGGCCCCACCCCCGAGCCCCTCGGCGGCATGACCCTCCACCCCGTCCCGGAGTCGGTGGGCCACGCACGCCGCTGGTTCCGCAAGTTCACCGCCCCACACCAGCTCACGTGCTCCGTGGACGACTGCTTACTCATGGTCTCGGAGCTGGTCACCAACGCCATCCTCTACGGGAAGGCCGACGAGCCCTGGCACGTACGCATCCACTGGTACCGCGTGGGCCAAGCCCTGCGCGTCGAGGTCCACAATCCCGGCTGCCCCGCCCACGTCCGCCTGCGCACACCCGAAGCCACCGAAGCCCACGGCCGCGGACTCCTCCTCATCGACGGGCTCGCCGACGAGTGGTGGGCCGGTCCGAGCCGGCACGGCGGGACACTCGTCGCGTTCGTCATGCACCGCGCCTTCAATCCCGGCTAAGGAGCTGCCCCTCGCCGTGCCCCCTGCCGGGTTCGGACTCGCGCCCTTGGCCGGGCGCGGCTGGGGCCCCTGGCCAGGGTCGGCTCGCGCCCCTGGCTGGAGTCGGCCGCCTTGCCGGATCTCCCTGGCCGGGGCCGACTGTCTTGGCCCGGTGGCCGGGTGGGGTCCAGCGGGGATTCCGACCGGCCTCGCTGCGGTGCTTCCGGCGGGCGGCATGTTGCCCTTGGGCGGGGGCGCCCGTGCGGTGGGCTGAGGGGTGGCGGCCGCCACCTCGGGAGAGGGGGGGTGGCGGCCGCCGTGGGGGTGTGACCACTCCCGTGGGGGTACGGTGCGCCTTCCCGGTGCGGGGGCCTGCATTCCCCTTCGGGCTCCTTCAATTTCCGGCTGCCGCGGCGGGGGCTCTCCCACCCGCCCACCCGGCACTCCCCGGCCTTGCCGGGCCGGGCCCCGACGCGGAGCGCTACCGCCCCGTGGGCCCGTACCGCCGCTACCGCGACGGGCTTTCCCACCCGCCCACCCGAAACTCCCCAGCCCTGCCAGGCCCGGCCCCGACGCGAAGCGCCACCGCCCGGTGGGTGCTTCCGCCGCTACCGCGGCGGGCTTCCCCACCCACCCACCCGAAACTCCCCCGCTTCGCCAGCCGAGGCCCCAGGCACCGCGCCCCCAGCCCCAACACCCCGGCGGGGGCGGGCGGCGGGCCCACCCCCGGCAACACGCCACCCGGCTCCGCCAAGCCCACCTACGCACCCTGCCTCACCCGGCGGGGGCGGGCGGCGGGCCCACCCCACACCACCCAACTCCGACAGCACCCCTGTGGGCAATCGTCCCGCAGGGCGGGACGGGTGGGCACAGCCCCAGGCACCGAGCAACCGATCAACAAAGGCCAGCTACAGCAAAGCCAAACCCCAGCCAGGGCCACAGGGCTGAGCCCCGCCAGGCGAGGGCAGGCGGGCGGGACCAACCCCGCGGCGCGACGCCGGGGCGCAAGGCCAGGCTCTGCCGGGAGGCGCCGCCCGGCCCAAGCCCCCGTTCAGCCAGCAGCAGCTACCGCGTGCAGGCCCGCTCCCCCGAAGCAAGCGTCGCGCAGGCCTTGGCCTGCGTACCCGACTTGACCGCCACCATGGGCGTGTACGCGTCCACGTCCGCGGCCCCGGCCACCGTCCCGCTCTGCCGCCCCGCGGCCCCCGCGTCCGCCCCCTTGATCTGCACCTTGTCCCCGGGCTTCGCCTGGGTGATCCGCGCCCACGCGGCCCCGCAGGTCTTGCTGTAACGCACCTCGACGAGGGTCTTCGTGCCGACGGTCACCCGGGCCGTCGTCCTGGCGAACTCGCCGCCGCAGCCCATGTTCTCGGGGTCCTTGCCCGCGCACGCGGCCCCGCTGCACTCGACCCCGGCGGGCAGGTCGGCCGTGGCCGTCGTGGGGGTCGGGGACGGCTTGGCCTGGTCGTCGTCCTTGTCGCCCCTGCCGACGCCGGTGAGGAACGCGGCCGCTCCTATGACGACGAGCGCGCCGACGACGCCCGCGAGGAACATCGTCAGCTTCCGCTTGCGCCGCTGACCGTCGGGCGACTTCCCGTCGGGGCCCGCGGGGGCCGTGGTCACGCCCCGCGCCCCGCCGCCGTACGACGTGGCGGCCGAGGCGTGCGCGGAGGCGGCCGCCGTGGGGGGTGTCGCCGAGGCCTCGTACGAGGACGGGGCGGAGGACGGCGACGAGGCGGACGCGGAGGGAGCGGGGTACGCGACGGAAGCCGCGGACGCGGAAGGCGCAGACGGCACGGAAGACGCGGACGGCGCAGAAGGCGCCGAAGAGGCAGCGGGCGCCGACGACACGGCGGGGCCTGCGCCCGCCCCGGGCTGCGCCGCCGTCCGGGCCCCGTACCGCGCGCTCTCCTGGCGCGGCGGCACCGTCGGGGACACCCCGGCGGGGCCCGCCACACCGGTGACCGCGCCGACGCCGCCCCGGGACTTGCCGGAGCCGCCCTTGCCCTTGGGCGGGTCGGGCGTGCCGAGCTCACCGAGGGCCGCGCGGGCCTGGGAGATGCGGATGGCCTGCATCGTCATGTCGTGCCGCATCTCGGAACGGCTCCAGGCGCGCTCCGCGAGCTCCCACAGGGTGACGAGGTGCACGGCGGGCGTGCCGGTGACTTCGGCGAGCGCGACGACGGCGCCCTTGGGGGCGAGCAGCCGCCCGTTCAGATAGCGCTCCCAGGACGTCTTGCTGTAGCCGGTCCTGTCCGCGACGGCGGCAATGCTGAGCCCGCTGTTGTCGACGAGTCTGCGCAGCTGGCTCGCGAACTCCCTGACCTGTGGGTCGAGGTCGTCCGGCAGCGCTTTCCAACGAGGCATCGCTCCCCCAATCCCCCCGTGCGTGCAAGTACTCCACGCATCGTGCTCCCTGGCCCAGTGCCCCGTACCAGCCCCGAACGCTCCGGATCTGGACTACCCAGAGAGATGCGCCAAGCCAGGATGACAGTTCCCGGATTGGGGGCGCACGGGAGCATATGGGCCAGATGCGCCCCGTCGCACGCTCCGCGGTCGACGCACAGTGTCCCATCGACATCCCGTTGCACGATGCGGAACCCCAGGTCCCGAGCCGGGACGTCCCGGAACCGTCCCGGATGCGCCACTTGACCCTTTTGCAGAGCGCCTCCGTAACGAAGGATCGAACGCGGCACATCCGTGCCGGACCCGGCCGAAACAGGCCGAACCAGAACACACCACGGGGGACTTCCATGCACCGCACCACGACCACCGGCGGCCGGAGGGCCCGGCGGCTGCTCACCGCCGCCGTCACCGCGGCCGCGGGCGCCGGCGTCGCGCTCGCCACCACCGCCCCGCTCGCCACCGCCGCCGCGCCGCGCGTCATCGACGGCAGCGGTTACGCGTACAACGACTGGGGCGACGAGGGCACCCTGTCCATCGACAGCCACAGCACCAACAGCGACGCCACCGCCCTGTGGCAGACCGTCCTGTACGCGGACGGCGCCAAGTGGCGCGACAGCAACGGCGAGCTGCGCACCTTCAGGAAGTCGGACATCACCGGACACTTCGAGGAGCGCACCGAGTCCGCGACCCGCTGGTGGCAGAAGCACGAGGACCTGGAGGACGTCGACGGCGTCGTCGGCAAGGAGACGTTCGGCGACGCCGACAACTCCCTGTCCGGGCCGGAGCCGGACGGCACCGTCCTGTTCATGGGCTACCGGCACACCGTCGCCTTCAAGCGCCTCCAGGGGACGTACTACGTGAAGGTCCACGGCGAGTGGCGGAAGGCCGCGTACAAGTCGTTCGACTGATGCCCACGGCGGCCGCCCGGGCCCCGCGGGCCCGGGACTCCCCCGGCCGTCGCGGTCCTCGCCCCGGGCGGCCGTCAGCTGCGAGACGACCCACAGCAGGGTCACGAGCAGCAGCACGGCCACGGCGAGGGCGGAGCAGGCCACCAGGCGCCAGGAGGGCGCCGCCGCGCGCCGCACGGGGACCGGCACCCGGGCAGCCGACGACTCCGGCGCCGGTGACGGTGACGGTGACGGTGACGGTGACGACGCTGGCGCCAGTGCCGGAGCCGGAGCCTTCCGTTCCGTGCCGGGCGCGAGGGCCGCGCCGTCGCGCGGCCACCTCCGCACCGCGAGGTCCCGGGCCGCGAGCAGCCGGGCGGCGTCCGCGCCCGCGACCCGGCACAGGGCGAGCACGGCCTGCCGGGGCGGGGGCTGGCGGGCGTTGAGGTAACGCTGCCAGGAGGACTTGCTGTATGAGGTCCGCTCGCCGAGCCCGACGAGGCTCAGCCCCGTGCGGTCCTTGAGCAGCCGCAGCCGCTCCACGAAGTCCTTCACCTCCGACGGCAGTTCGTCCGGCAGCGGCTGCCAGGCGCTCGCGCGCGCACCCATCGTCCATCCCTCCTCGCGCGCCCTGGTTCTCCGATATCCGGTTTGTCACGTGACGGGGGAACAGCCCTGTTTGGTTCCTGCGTCGCGGGCCTTGTCGCCCAGGTCGTCGCGCAGCCGTTGCGGGCCCCGCACACCGTTGCGGAATGGTCACTTCCGTGCCACAGGGAACCGGCCTCCCTTGAAGCGAAGATGGCGTGTCCACGACGCTTGAGGCACACGGCGAGCGCGCATCCCGCTCCCGGACGTACGGCGGCGCCCGTCCTCCCACGGGGGAGAGGACGGGCGCCGTCCTGCGTCACAGGAATGGCTCTGAGCTGGGACTCCTTGGCGCTCAGCCGGAGAAGCAGGTCTTCTTCGCGGTGCTCGCGAACGTCACGCACACCCTCGTCGACGCCGGGTCGGCGCCCTTGAGCGCCGTCATGGACGTGGCCAGATACCGATGGGTGTCCCCGGCCTTGTCCGCCCGCAGCTCCTTCGCCCGCGCGCCCGGCAGCGAGACCACCACGCGGTCCCCCGGAAGGAGTCCGGTCGCCCGCGCCCACACCGCGTTGCACGCCTTGCCCACGCGCAGTTCGACCCGGCGCCCCGGGGCGAAGGAGCGGGTGGCGAGCGACACCACCTGCCCCGGGCCGCCGCAGCCCATCCGCTGCGGCTGCTCGCCCTCACAGGCCGCGCCGACGCAGCGCGGCTCGTACGGGCCGGGCGCGGCCCCGGTCTCCACATGGGCGCCCCGGTCGCGGTCGCCCGTGGCGGCGAGCCCCGCCGTCACGCCGCCCGCGGCCACCGCGACGGCGGCGATCCCGAGCGCGAGCGCGGTCCAGCGGCGCCGCCCGCCCTCGGCCCCGCCCGCCGCGGCTCCGGCCGGACTGGCAGGTCCCGCCGGCCCGAGGAGCGTGCCGGGGCCGTCCGCCGCCCGCCCTTCGGCGCGCCGGTCCCCCTCGCCCGCCTCGTCCCCCCGCGCCGACCGCCCGCTCCACGCCGCGTCCGCGAGGTCCCACAGCGCGAGCAGGCGCCCCGGCGGTTCGTCGGCGAGCGCGCACAGCGCGACGACGGCCTTGCGCGGCACGGGCTTCTTGCCGTTGAGGTACCGCTCCCAGGACGACTTGCTGTACGCGGTCCTGCGGCCGAGGGCCTCCAGGCTCAGCCCCGTGCGCTCCCGCAGCTCCCGCAGGGCCTCGGCCAGCGGCAGACACGCGGGCGGCGGCGCCGACGGCGGCCCGCCCCGTTCCCCGCGCCCCTTCACTTGCGCAGCGCTCCCCAGGTGTCCGGGCCGACGATCCCGTCGGCCACCAGGTCCCGCGCGCGCTGGAAGCGCTTGACGGCGGCCTTCGTCCCGTCGCCGTACGCCCCGTCGACCTTCCCGGCGCCGAAGCCGTGTGCCCGCAGCAGGCACTGCGCCTCGACGACCTCCCAGCCGCTGCTCCCCCGGTCGAGGATCGCGGTGGCCGTCGTCGCGTACCCGGCGTACCGCACGCCGTCGGCGCGGCCGTCCTCGCACGCGTACGTCCGCTTCTGCGCGTACGAGAACACGCCGCGCCCCGTGTCGCCCTCGCCCCCCGTGAACGCCCGCCCGGCGAGCAGGCCGCCCGTGAACGCGACGGCCACCGCGAGCGCCAGGGCGGCGAGCGCGGACCGCAGCCGCACGGTGCGGCCCGCGGACGGTGCGGCCGCAGGCGGTCCGGGCGGGCCGACCGGTCCGGGCGGCTCACTCGCACGTGTCACCGACCCGGTAGCGGCCGCGGGCTCCGCCGCCTCGGCCCCGCCGTCCCGCGGCTCCCCGGGCCCCTCCGCCGCCCGTGCCACCTCGTGCAGGACGAGCAGCCGGGTCGGATCCGCGCCGCACACCTGCGCCAGCTCCTCGACCGCCACCCGCGGCACGGGCTTCTTGCCGTTCAGATACCGCTCCCACGAGGAGCCGCTGTACGACGTCTTGGCGCCGAGCGACGCCAGGCTGAGCCCACTGTGGTCCTTCAACCGCCGTAACTGCACGAGGAGCTGGCGCTCCTCCTCGCCCAGCTGCGCGGGCAGCTCTTTCCAACGCGGCATGGTGTCCCCCGGACGCGTCGCAAGGTTCCCCGGGCGCATCGCCCCTTGTGTGACGAAAGACGCCGGATGCACCAATTCCGGTTCCCCGGCGGCCTTCTCACACGTCCGAACAAGCCACTTCCGCCGCGTCCCATGTCCCACGCCCGCGCCCACGGCCGGAGCTCCCCCGCAGCTCAGCGGGTGGGACATCCCAAGGACACCCACCGGGACCAGCCGCTCTGGCTGTTGACCGATTCCGCTCGGCACAGTCGAGAACGCCGCATCTCGCGGCACCGCATCCACGGGGGAGAACACCCATGACCAGCACCTCACACATGCCGTCCGACACCCCGGACACCGGCTGGGGCCGCAGGGCCCGCGGCCGCTTTCGAGCCGCCGCCTTCGGCCTCGCCGCGAGCGCCCTCCTGGGCGGCGGCCTCGCCCTCGGCCCGGACGCGGCCGCCGCGCCCGACCGGGGCCCGGCCGCCGTCGTCCGGTCCGAGGCCGCGCCGCAGGGCACCGCGCCCGCCTGCGTCCAGCGGTCCGTCACCGGGCGCTCCGCCACCGCCACCAACAACTGCGGCCGCGTCATGCGCGTGAAGATCGTCGTCAAGCACGGCCCCGACTCGCGCTGCCGCTCGCTCAAGCACCGCGCCTGGGTGCGCCACAGCTGGCCCTTCGGCTCCTACGACAAGACCGTGACCTGCTGAACGGCCGGTCCCCCAGCAGCGGTCCGCCCTCCCGGGGGAGAGGGCGGGCCGCCCCGCCCCCGCGCGGTCCGGCGGGTCAGAGGTCCTGGTCGCCCGGGGTGACCAGGCCCGACTCATAGGCCATCACGACGGCCTGGGCCCTGCTGTCGATGTCCAGCTTGTTCATCGTGCGGTTCAGATGCGTCTTGACGGTCGCCTCGCTGATGTACAGGCGGTCCGCTATGTCGGCGTTCGACAGGCCGCGCGCTATCAGCCTGAGCACCTCCAGCTCCCGGCCCGTCAGGGACTCCAGGCCCGGCGGCGACTCGGCACCCGCCAGCGGGGTGCTCCCGGGCCGGGAGGCGAACGCCTCCACCAGACGGCGCGTGACGCTCGGCGCGAACAGCGCGTCGCCGCTGCCGACCGCCGCCACCGCGGCGAGCAGCCGCTCCGGCCCCGAGTCCTTGAGCAGGAACCCGGACGCGCCCGCGCGCAGCGCCCCGTACACGTACTCGTCGAGGTCGAAGGTGGTCAGGACCAGGACGCGCGGCGCCGGGTCGGGGGCCGCGGCCAGGATGCGCTCGGTGGCCGTGATGCCGTTCATGCCGGGCATCCGGATGTCCATGAGGATCACGTCGGGCCGGGTCGCCGCGGCCAGCTCCACGGCCTCCGCGCCGTCGCCCGCCTCCCCGACGACCTCGATGCCGGAAGCGGCCCGCAGCACACCGACGAGCCCGGCACGGATGAGGAACTGGTCGTCCACGACAAGCACCCTGATGTGTGGGGTCATTCGGTGGCGTCGTCTCCCGGCGGCGCGGCCCGCGCGGACGTGGGCAGAGTAAGCCTGACGGCGAACCCCCCGGTGCTGCGCGGCCCTATGCTGATCGTTCCGCCGTAGAGCTTGGCCCGCTCACGCATGCCGATCAAGCCATGTCCCCGCCCTCTTCCCACTCTGGCCGGAATCACCCCCTCTCCGTCGTCGGTGACCGAGACCTCGATGTGGTCGTGGTGATAGTGCAGTTCGACGACGGCGCTCGCCTGCCGCGCGTGCTTCAGGACGTTCGTGAGCGCCTCCTGCACCACCCGGTACGCGCACAGCTCCACGCCGGGCGCGATGGGCCGGGGCGTCCCGACGACCCGGAACTCCACGGGCACGCCGCCCGCCCTGACCCGCTCCGTCATCTCCCCGAGGCGGGCGAGCCCCGGCATCGGGGCGTCCGGCGCCTCCTCGCCGTCCTCCTGCGCCCGCAGCACCCGCAGCATGCGCCGCATCTCCTCCAGCGCCTCGGCGCTGGTGCCGGATATGGTGCCGAGCGCGGAGCGCGCCGTCTTCGCGTCGGAGTCGAAGACGAACTTCGCGAGGCCAGCCTGCACGGAGATCACCGACATGTGGTGGGCGACCACGTCGTGCAGCTCCCGCGCGATGCGGCCGCGCTCCTCCACCACGGCGTGGCGGGCCTTCTCCTGGTGCTCGGCGCGCGTCCTGCGGGCGAGCTCGGCGGAGCGGCGCGCCAGATAGCCCATGCGCCACACCATGCCGTTGAAGCAGATGCACTGGGCCACCACGGAAGGGATGAAGGAGTCGTCCATGGTCAGCAGGGAGCCGAAGGCCCACAGGGCGGCGAGCAGGACCGCGAGCACACCGGAGACGCGCGTCGGCCGCAGCAGGGAGACCGTGTAGAGGCACAGCAGCGGCCCGAAGGACGTCACGACGGGCCAGTAGCCCTCGATGATGTAGACGACCCAGACGCAGTACGTCACCAGGCAGACCGTGATCGGCGCCTTGGAGCGGGCCAGCGTCGGCAGGATGACGAGCACCCCGAGCCCGTAGCCCCGCGCGTCGAGCGGAGTGAACCCTATGCCGTTCGCGCTCGGTCCGATCAGCACCAGCGCCACGACCTGCCCGAGCGCGAGCAGGAGGTCGGCGGTGAACGGGCGGAGTCGCATCGCCGCAGCGTAACGCGCGTCTCGCGAAGCCACGTCAACCCGTCGCCGTACCGCGGAAGTTGTAGCTGACGGGCAGCTGCGCCCTGCGGCGTAGCCGAACGTCAACCTGGGACAGGACGACGCGGAGCACCCGCCGCCCGTAGTTTCTTGCCTCAGCACCACCGCCCGAGTCGCCCAGACGACACGGCGCGCACGGGGGAAGGAGGCGCGGACCTGCTGGCGGGGGGAACCAGCGGGCAGGTCCGCACCTCACCACAGCACACCACGGCAGCAGCCACAACGGCAGCGACACAGACCACTGAGGTCGAGGCTTCGTGCGCGGGGGCGCGCACGGGGGAACGGGCCCTCGGCCGCGAGCACCACCCTGCCCCACGGCCGACGGCCCGTACTCTCCTGGCGAGTACGGGCCGTTGGTGTGTCCGCGGCCGCGCGGCCGGAGCGCCGCGCGCGCCCGGCTAGCTGCTGATCGTGAAGTGCAGCGTGTCGTCCAGGAACGGGATGACCAGCCACGGGTCGGGCTGCGCCATCATCGCGAGCAGCACGATGGCGAGGCCGAGGACCCCGTACGTCACCATGTCGGTGAACCGCGAGCGCACCGCCAGCATGCCGACGCCCGGCAGCGTCCAGCGCATCACGGCGCCCGCGAGCAGCCCGAGCCCGACCAGTATCGTCCCCACCCGGAAGACGTCGAACGCGGTCAGGAGCAGCCCGAGGGCGACCACCGACACGACCACGAGCAGCGGCCACTGCCGCGCGGGCGCGGGCGCGTCCCCCGGCGCGGCCCGGCCGCCGCCCTCGGGCCGCGCGGTGTCCCGGGTGAACAGCGGGAAGCGCCGCGACGACTTGCGCGGCACCCCGTCGGGCCCGGGGGCGCTCACGGCGCCCTTGGCGGTGGGCTCCTCCGAAGGCTCCCCCGCGACTCCCGCGGCCCCGGCCCCCGGCGGCTCGGTTCCGGTCCCGGTCCCGTCCTTGGCGTCAGCACTCATGGCGGCCACTCCCGGCTCAGCCCGCGGCACCGCGCTCGGCGGCCTCGACCACGTTCACCAGGAGCTGGGCGCGCGTCATCGGGCCCACGCCGCCCGGGTTGGGCGACAGCCAGCCGGCGACCTCGGCGACGCCGGGGTGCACATCGCCGACGATCTTCCCGCTCTCGTCCCGGGACACGCCGACGTCGAGCACGGCCGCGCCGGGCTTCACGTCCTCCGGCTTGACCAGGTGCGGCACGCCCGCGGCGGCCACGATGATGTCGGCCCGGCGCAGGTGCGAGGCCAGGTCGCGGGTGCCGGTGTGGCACTGCGTCACCGTGGCGTTCTCCGACTTGCGGGTCAGGAGCAGCGGCATCGGCCGGCCGATGGTGACGCCGCGGCCGACGACCACGACCTCCGCGCCCTTGATCTCCACGTCGTGCTGACGCAGCAGCCGGATGATCCCGTACGGCGTGCACGGCAGCGGCGCCGGCTCGTTCAGGACGAGGCGGCCCAGGTTCGTGGGGTGCAGTCCGTCCGCGTCCTTGGCCGGGTCCATCAGCTCCAGGACGCGGTTCTCGTCGATGCCCTTGGGCAGCGGGAGCTGCACGATGTAGCCGGTGCACGCCGGGTCCTCGTTCAGCTCCCGGACCACCGCCTCGATCTCCTCCTGCGAGGCGGTCGCGGGCAGTTCGCGCTGGATGGAGGCGATGCCCACCTGCGCGCAGTCGCGGTGCTTGCCCGCGACGTACTTCTGGCTGCCGGGGTCCTCGCCGACGAGGATGGTGCCGAGTCCGGGCGTGACGCCCTTTTCCTTCAGGGCCGCCACACGGGCGGCCAGTTCGGACTTGATCGCTGCTGCGGTGGCCTTGCCATCGAGAATCTGGGCGGTCATGCTCCCATCCTCCCGGATGAGCACGCCCGCGTACCAATCCGGGGCACCCGGACGCCGCCGCGTTCGCAGTCGCATTGCACTCGCACAACGCTCGGCGAACGCGGCTGGACAAACAAGCGGGCGCTGAAGAACGATGAGCAGCACAGTGCCGCGGCCGGTGTCGGGGGGACCGACGCATCTGTGAACGTTCCTCCGTGCGTGCCGTGACGTCCCCGCACTCCCCGCTCCGACCGGAGGAACACCCCAGCATGAGCACGCCGCCGCCCAACCCCTACGGCCAGCAGCCCCAGCAGCCCGGCTACGGCCCCGGATACGGCTACCCGCAGCAGACCCCCCAGGGCGTCCCGCCGCAGCAGGGCGGCTACCCCGGGCAGCACTACGCCCCGTACCCGCAGCCCCAGCCCGGCCAGGCGCCGTACGGCGCCTACCCGCAGCAGGCGGGGTACGGCATGGGGCCCGACGGCCGCCCGGAGCTGGCGCACTGGGGCCTGCGCGTGGGCGCGACCCTGCTGGACGGCCTGATCACGATCGTGCCGCTGTACCTGATCGTGGGGCTCACCGTCGGCATCGGCGGCGAGGACATGACCGCGGGCGCCTCCCTCATCGCGGTGGCCGCCCTCGCCTACACGATCTTCATGGGCTTCTACCAGATCCACCTCGAGGGCAAGACCGGCCAGACGATCGGCAAGCGCGTCGTCGGCATCCGCGTCCTGCGCGAGACCGACGGCAGCTTCCTCGGCTTCGGCATGGCCTTCGTCCGCAAGCTCGCGCACTTCCTCGACAGCATCCCCTGCTACATCGGCTACCTGTGGCCGCTGTGGGACGACAAGAAGCAGTGCTTCGCCGACAAGGTGTGCAGCACGGTCGTCATCAAGGGCTGATCCGGAACGCGTACGGCGCGGGCGCCGCACCCCTTCCGAGGGGGTGCGGCGCCCGCGCCGTTCGTGCTCCGCCGCCGGCCGCGGCTCAGTGGAAGAAGTGCCGCGTGCCCGTGAAGTACATCGTCACGCCGGCCTTCTTCGCCGCCTCGACCACCAGCTCGTCGCGGACCGAACCGCCCGGCTGGACCACGGCCTTGACGCCCGCGGCCGTCAGGACCTCCAGACCGTCGGGGAAGGGGAAGAAGGCGTCGGACGCGGCGTACGCGCCCCGGGCGCGCTCCTCGCCCGCGCGCTCGACCGCGAGCTTCGCGGAGTCGACGCGGTTGACCTGGCCCATGCCGACGCCGACGGAGGCGCCGTCCTTGGCGAGCAGGATCGCGTTGGACTTCACCGCCCGGCAGGCGCGCCAGGCGAAGGCGAGCTCGGCCAGCTCGCCCGGGGACAGCGCGTCCCCGGTCGCGAGGGTCCAGCTCGCGGGGTTGTCGCCGTCGGCCTGGAGGCGGTCGGTGACCTGGAGCAGCGCGCCGCCGTCGATCGGCTTGACCTCGACGGGCGCGGCGGGCGCCTGCGGGGCGCGCAGGACGCGGATGTTCTTCTTCTTGGTCAGGGCCTCGAGCGCGCCGTCCTCGTAGTCCGGCGCCACGATGACCTCGGTGAAGATGTCGGCGACCTGCTCCGCCATCTCCTTGGTCACCGGCCGGTTGACGGCGATGACGCCGCCGAACGCGGACAGCGGGTCGCAGGCGTGCGCCTTGCGGTGCGCCTCGGCGACGTTGCCGCCGATCGCGATGCCGCACGGGTTGGCGTGCTTGATGATCGCCACGCACGGGTCGTCGTGGTCGTACGCGGCCCGGCGCGCGGCGTCGGTGTCCGTGTAGTTGTTGTACGACATCTCCTTGCCGTGCAGCTGCTCCGCCTCGGCGAGGCCGCCGCGGCCGTCCGTGTACAGGGCGGCGTTCTGGTGCGGGTTCTCGCCGTAGCGCAGCTGGTTCTTCAGGTCGAAGGCGGCGCCCACGAAGGCCGGGAAGCGCTCGCCCGCGCCCTCCTCCGTCTCCAGGAACCAGTTGGCGACCGCGATGTCGTACGCGGCGGTGTGCTGGAACGCCTCGGCGGCGAGCGCGCGGCGCGTCGCGAAGTCGAAGCCGCCCGCGCGGACCGCGGCGAGCAGGTCGCCGTACCGGGAGGGGCTCGTCACCACGGCGACCGACGGGTGGTTCTTGGCGGCGGCGCGGACCATCGAGGGGCCGCCGATGTCGATCTGCTCGACGCACTCATCGACGCTCGCGCCGGAGGCCACGGTCTCGCGGAACGGGTAGAGGTTCACCACGACCAGGCCGAACGGCTCCACGCCCAGCTCCTGGAGCTGCTTGCGGTGCGCCTCCAGGCGCAGGTCGGCGAGGATGCCCGCGTGCACGCGCGGGTGCAGCGTCTTGACCCGGCCGTCCAGGCACTCGGGGAAGCCCGTCAGCTCCTCGACCTTGGTGACGGGCACGCCGGCGGCGGCGATCCGCGCGGCGGTCGACCCGGTCGACACCAGCTCGACGCCGGCCTCGTGCAGGCCGCGCGCGAGGCCTTCCAGGCCGGTCTTGTCGTACACGCTGATCAGCGCGCGGCGGATGGGCCGCTGATCGGCCCCCGCGGTGCTGGGGGGTGTCTGGGGCGTCGTACCTTCGGCGGTCACGGGATAACTACCTTTCGTCCCTCGATGCTGTAGCCGTCGCGGGCGAGGCGTCCCACGACGTCGACGAGCAGGCTTCGCTCGATGTCCTTGATGCGCTCGTGCAGAGCGCTCTCGTCGTCCTCGTCCCTGACCTCCACCACGCCCTGCGCGATGATCGGGCCGGTGTCGACGCCGTCGTCGACGAAGTGGACGGTGCAGCCGGTGACCTTGGCGCCGTACGCGAGCGCGTCGCGGACGCCGTGGGCCCCCGGAAAACTGGGCAGCAGCGCGGGGTGGGTGTTCACCGTGCGCCCGCCGAAGCGGGCCAGGAACTCCTTGCCCACGATCTTCATGAAACCGGCGGAGATCACCAGGTCCGGCGCGTACGCGGCCGTCGCCTCGGCGAGCGCGGCGTCCCAGGCCTCCCGGGTCCCGTGGTCCTTCACCCGGCACACGAACGTCGGCAGGCCCGCGCGCTCGGCGCGCTCCAGACCCGCGATGCCGGTGCGGTCGGCGCCCACGGCCACGACCTCGGCGCCGTAGGCGTCCGCTCCGTGCTCCGCGATGGCGTCGAGCAGTGCCTGGAGATTCGTACCTGATCCGGAGACCAGCACGACGAGGCGCTTGGCCTTGGCCACGACGGGGCCCTTTCTCGGGAGTGCTCTTTGTACGGTCGTACGAAGGCTTCGCATCCCCCGATACGGGGAACTCTACGAAGCGGCCGACCGTCAGCAACGATACCGGCACACCCGGCGGCCCCTCACGGGACGGGGGCGCGGCCGGAAGGTAGCGTCTGTGGGGGCAGCCGCCCGAACGCCGAGTTGCCTAGCTCCACCACCGAGTTGCCCGGCTCCGCACAGCCGGGCCGCAGAGCACCGCCAGCGCTCTGTGCCAGAGCTCTATACAAGGGGAAGACGCACACCTGATGCCGGACCGCAGCCTCCGCCTCACGCCACCCTTCGCGTCCGCGTACGGACCGACGCACGACGGGCGCCACGGCTCGACACCCGGCCCGGGTGCGGTGCTGCTCCGGGAGGGGCGGCCCGGCCCCTCGTCCTCGGCGCCGGAGGAGGAGCGCGACGGCCGGGGCTCCGGCGGGCAGGGCTCCGCGCAGGAGGACAACCCGTTCGCGCCGCCGCCCGAGGGCGCGCCCGAGCAGCCCTGGCGCCCCCGGCGTCCGGGCGGCTCCGGCTCCGGCTCCGGCTCCGGCTCCGACGAGCAGGGCTCCGGCGGCCAGGGCGGCTCCCCCTGGGGCAGCCAGTGGAGCGACCAGCAGCCCGGCCGCTCCTCCGGCGGCTTCGGCGACCGGCCGCGCGGCCAGGGCCAGGACGGCTCCGGCGGGCAGAACGGCCAGGGCCTGCGCTGGGACCCGACCGACCCCGCCCAGCGTCGCGCGCGCTACGCGCTGCTCTCCGGCATGTGGGCCTTCTTCTTCGCCCTCTTCGGCTGGGACTACGTGGCGCTGCTGCTCGGCGCGCTCGGCATGTACTGGGCCATCAGCGCGCTGCGGGCCAAGCCGCGGCGCCCCGACCCGACCGCCGCGGCCGCGCCCGAGCCGCAGGGCCGCGGGTCGTCGCGGCCCCAGACCACGGCGGCGATCAGCGGCCTGGTGACGGCGTCGCTGGCGCTGGTCATGGTCCTCGCGACGTTCGGGGCGCAGCTGATCTACCGGGACTACTACACCTGTCGGGACGACGCGCTCACCGGGGCCTCGCAGCAGGCCTGCGAAGACCTCCTCCCGAAGCAACTCCGCCCCCTCCTCACCGACCGCGACTAACCCCGGCCCTCGCCCCGGCCCTCACCCTCAGCCCGGCCCTCGCCTCAGCCCCACCTGCCCCTCGGCCTGACCCTCGCCTCAGCCCGGCCTCCGCCACCCGGCCCTCAGCCCGGCTCCGCCCTCAGCCCGGCCTCCGCTCGCCGCCCTCAGCCCGGCCCTCGCCGCAGCCCCGCCCTCGCCTCAGCCCCGCCCGCCCCTCAACCCGGCCCTCGCCTCAGTCCGGCCTCCGCTCGCCGCCCTCAGCCCGGCTTCCCTCAGCCCTCAGCCTGGCCTGCGCCCGCCCCGGCTCCCGCCAGGCCCTCGCTCCGGCCTGCCTCCGGCCCTGCCCACCTCCAGGACCGGCCCCGACGCGTGGAGGCCCTGCGCTTGCGGGCCGGGGCCCGGCGCTGCCGCGGCGGGGGCTCTCCCACCCGCCCACCCGGCGCTCCCCGGCCTTGCCGGGCCGAACCCCGACGCGGAGCGCTGCCGCCCCGTGGGCCCGTACCGCCGCTACCGCGACGGGCTTCCCCACCGCCCGCCCAGCACTCCCCGGCCTCGCCCGGCCCGGCCCGGCCCCGACGCGAAGCGCCACCGCCCGGTGGGTGCTTCCGCCGCTACCGCGACGGACTTCCCCACCCACCCACCCGAAACTCCCCCGCTTCGCCAGCCGAGGCCCCGAGCACCGTGCCCCGAACCCAACACCCCGGCGGGGGCGGGCGGCGGGCCCACCCCACACCACATCAACTCCGCCCAGCCCAAGGCCCACCCCGACAGCACCCCTGTGGGCAATCGTCCCGCAGGGCGGGACGGGCGGGCACAGCCCCAGGCACCGAGCAACCGATCAACAAAGGCCAGCTACAGCAAAGCCAAACCCCAGCCAGGGCCACAGGGCTGAGCCCCGCCGGGCGAGGGCGAGCGGGTGGGACCGAGCCGGTGGGCGCGCAGAGGACCCGGGCGCCGGGGCCGCGGGCGAGCGGCCCACACCGAGGAGAGGCCACACCGGGCACAGCCAACCATTCAGCAGGGCCCGCCCCCTGACGGCACGGAACAGACCAGGCCAGGCGAAACCGAACCCGACGCGGACCGCAGGCCTGAGCCCCGCCAGGCAGGGGCGGGCGGGTGGGACCGGCCCCGCGGCGCGGCGCCAGCCCCCGGCTCAGGTTCCCGTTCCGGTTCCACTTCCGCCCGGAGCCCCCTCATCCCGCTCCGGCAGGAAGTCGTACGGCTCGAAGAGCGACGGCACCCCCGGAGGCTCCTCCGCCAAGGGCTCAAAGGGCTCCAGTGGCTCAGGAAGCTCGAAGGATCCGGAAGACACGGAAGCCTCCGAACCGGACGGCTCAGCCCCGGAGAACTCGACCGCGGAGAGCCCAGAAACGGAATCCCCAGGCAAGGAAGGCCCCGCCGAGGAGCCCCCAGGGGCCGAAGGCCCAGAAGGAAAGGCCCCAGGAAGGGAAGTCCCGGGACGGGAGGTCCCTGGGAGGGAGGCCCCGGGCAGCGAACTCCCAGGGAGCGAAGCCCCGGGCAGCGAGGCCCCCGGCTGGAAAGCTCCTGGCAGCAAGGGCCCCGGCTGGGAAGCCCCCGGCAGCGGGGCCCCAGGCTGGGAAGCCCCCGGCAGTGAGACCCCCGGCTCAGAGGGCGCGGAGGGCGCGGCCCGGCGGGGCCAAGGGCGGAGGCGGCCCGCCAGGCGAGCGGCCCACCCGGCCCGAGGCCCCCGTACCCACCCGGCCCGAGGCCCCCGCACCCGCCCAGCCCGAGGCTCCCGCACCCGCCACCCCCGCACCCCCAACGCAACCGGCACCCCCACCACCCCCACCCAAGCGCCCGCCGCAACCCCCGTGAGCCACCCCACAGGCCCGAACTCCGCAAGCCCCCCCACCCCCATCGCGCCCCCGGCCGCCCCCGCCAGGACTCCGCAGGCGCCCCCGCACCCCACCGCCGCCCCCAGCACCACGAGCACCGTCCGCCCCGCGGGCCACGCCTCCTCCCGCTCCCCGTACGCCGGGGCCGCCGCCCCCGCCACGAACCACCCCACCGCGCCCCCGGCCACCACCGGCACCGCCCCCGCCGCCCAGGTGAACGGCGACCCGCCCCCGGCCCCCGGCACCGCCGCGAGCAGCGGGAACTCCGGCAGCAGCGGCGCCGCCCCCGCACCCAGGGGCCCGACCACGGTCCCCGTACCGAGCACGAACCCGGGCCCGAGCCCGTACGCCGCGCCCCACACCGCCGCGTTCGGCAGCAGCGCGAGTGCGAGCAGGAGCACCGCGAACCGCCCCGACCACACCCCGGTCAGCTCGAGGAACGACTCCCGCACCAGCGGGCCGTGCAGCACGAGCGACACCCCGACGAGCAGCGCGCCCCCGCCCACGAGCAACACCGTCCCGGCCGCCGCGGCCCGGCAGGCAGCCCGCACCCGGTCCCGTACGAAGAGGCGCCGGACCCCGGCGGGAAGCCGCTCCCCCGCGCGCGTCACCACCCCGGGCAGCGGCCCCCGCGGCCGCCCGTGCGCCGTCCACACACCCGAGCCCGCCGCCGCCACCGCGAGCACCGGCACGTGCCACACCGCGCTCGGCCACGACGGCCGCAGCTCACCGCCCGCCGCGTACAGCGTCGCCGCGAGCCCCACCAGGAGGTAGCCCGCGACCACGCCCCACCACGCCGCCCGCACTCCCATCGCACGCCCCTGCGGGTCCGCCGCGTCCCGCGCGGCCCGGTGCAGCAGCCAGCACGGCAGGGCGAGCAGCAGCAGCGGGGTCACGCCGACCGGCGCGGGCGCCCCGGACAGGGTCTCGGTGCGGATCAGCTCCGTGCCGTGCGCGAGCAGCCACAGCGACGCGGCGACGTGCAGCGCCCCGTCGGGCCCGCTGTCCGGGTACGGCGAGCTGATCCACAGGACCATCACCAGGACCGCGAACGCGCCGAGGCCGAGCCCCGCCGCGATCGCCCCGCCCAGCACCCCCGTGGCGAGCCCTGACGAACCGTCATGCGTCCGCCCCGTCACGGCGGACGCGTTCGGCTGTTCCTGCGGCGGCGGCCAGGAGCCGGAGTCGGTGAGGTGGGTCACCCCGCCATGCTCCCAACGACACGCGCTTTCACGGCGTAACAGGCGAATACCGGATGTGTCGCCCAAGATACGTTTATGTTCTTTTTCGTACGGCGGGACGGCGAGCCATGACCCAGAGCCCGGCCTCCCCCAAGCTCGCGGCCTCGCCCGAGCAGGGGGGACCCCCTTCGCTGCCGCCCCCCGAGGAACGCCGCAGGCTGCGCGAGACGAAGCCGCTGAGCCAGGCCCAGCTCGCCGCCCTCGTGGGCGTCACCCGCGAGACCGTCCGCTCCTGGGAGTCCGGCCGCACCGAGCCGCGCGGCAGCAGACGCGCGGCCTACGCGAAGCTCCTGGAATCCCTCGCGGAAGCGGCGGCCCCGCCCCCCGACGCCCCGACTCCCGATGCCCCGGCCCCCGCTCCGCCCCTCGACGAGCAGGCCGAACCCGCGCCCCCGGCCACCGCCGAAGAGGCCTTCGACGCCCTCTGCGCCCGTACGGCCCCGGCCCTGCTCCGCCAGACCTACGCCCTCACCGGCCACCGCGCCCTCGCCACCGAGTCCGTGGAGCGCGCCTTCCAGCTCGCCTGGCAGCGCTGGCCCGAGGTCGCCGTGGACCGCGACCCGGCGGGCTGGGTCCGCGCGGCCGCCCACGAGTACGCGCTGTCCCCCTGGCACCGCTTCCGCCCCGGCCTGCGGCACCCGGACACGCCGCCCGCCGACGCGTCCGACCGCGCCGTCCTCGACGCCCTGCTCGGCCTGCCGCCCGCGCAGCGCCGCACCCTGATGCTCTACGACGGCGTCGGGCTCGACCTGCCCGAGACCGCCGCCGAGACGGAGGCCAGCACCCCGACCGCGGCGGGCCGGCTGCTCAGCGCCCGCGGGACGGTGGCCGCGCACCTGCCCGGCCTCGACCTCGCCGACCGGCCCGAGGACCTGGCCGAGCGGCTGACCGCGCTGGGCGGCGCGGAGCGCCTCGTCGTCCCGCGCCCCGCCCGCGTCCGTACCGCGAGCGAACGCCGCGCCCGGCTGTGGACCCGCGCCGCCATCGCCTTCACCGCGCTGATCGTCACCGCCACCGCCCTGACCCTGCGCACGGCCCCCACCCGCTACGAGCCGCCCGTGCCCTCCGGCAAGGCCATCAGCGGCGTCCCGCCGCGCATGGGCCCGGGCCCGCTGACCCCCGAGGACGAGACCCTCAAGCAGAAGCTGCGGTCGGCGCCCCACCCCGGCCCGGAGCGCCTCACCCCGGAGGCGTCCTAGCCCCGGGAGCACAGAAGCGGGCCCGCACCCCCGTCAGGGGTGCGGGCCCGCTTCTGTGGACCGTGGAGGTCAGCCGGCCAGGATCGCCCGGGCCAGCTTCGCCGTCTCGGTGGGGGTCTTGCCGACCTTCACCCCGGCGGCCTCGAGGGCCTCCTTCTTCGCGGCGGCCGTGCCGGAGGAGCCGGAGACGATGGCGCCGGCGTGGCCCATCGTCTTGCCCTCGGGCGCGGTGAAGCCCGCGACGTAGCCGACGACCGGCTTGGTCACGTTGGCCTTGATGTAGTCCGCCGCGCGCTCCTCGGCGTCGCCGCCGATCTCACCGATCATCACGATCAGGTCGGTGTCGGGGTCGGCCTCGAACGCGGCCAGGGCGTCGATGTGCGTCGTACCGATGACCGGGTCGCCACCGATGCCGACGGCCGACGAGAAGCCGATGTCCCGCAGCTCGTACATCATCTGGTACGTGAGCGTGCCGGACTTCGAGACCAGGCCGATGCGGCCCGGCTTCGTGATGTCGCCCGGGATGATGCCCGCGTTCGACTGGCCGGGGGTGATCAGACCCGGGCAGTTCGGGCCGATGAGCCGCGTCTTGTTGCCCTTCTCCACGGCGTACGCGTAGAACGCGGCGGAGTCGTGGACGGCGATGCCCTCGGTGATGACGACCGCGAGCGGGATCTCGGCGTCGATGGCCTCGACGACGGCGGCCTTGGCGAAGGCCGGCGGCACGAAGAGGACGGAGACGTTGGCGCCCGTCTTCTCCATCGCCTCGGCGACGGTGCCGAAGACCGGGATCTCGGTGCCGTCGATGTCGACCGTGGTGCCCGCCTTGCGCGGGTTCACGCCGCCGACGACGTTCGTGCCGTCACCCAGCATGAGCTTGGTGTGCTTCATGCCCGTGGCACCGGTCATGCCCTGGACGATGACCTTGGAGTCCTTGTTGAGGAAGATAGCCATGGCTGTTTGGTCCCTCGTCCCTTACTTCGCAGCCGCGAGCTCGGCGGCCTTGTCGGCCGCGCCGTCCATGGTGTCCACGCGCTGCACCAGCGGGTGGTTGGCGTCGGAGAGGATCTTGCGACCCAGCTCGGCGTTGTTGCCGTCGAGGCGGACGACGAGCGGCTTCTCGACCTTCTCGCCCTTCTCCTCGAGGAGCGCGAGCGCCTGGACGATGCCGTTGGCGACCTCGTCACAGGCGGTGATGCCGCCGAAGACGTTGACGAAGACGGACTTGACGGCCGGGTCGCCGAGGATGATCTCCAGGCCGTTCGCCATCACCTGGGCGGAGGCGCCGCCACCGATGTCCAGGAAGTTGGCGGGCTTGACGCCGCCGTGGTTCTCACCGGCGTAGGCGACGACGTCGAGGGTCGACATGACCAGACCCGCGCCGTTGCCGATGATGCCGACCTCGCCGTCGAGCTTGACGTAGTTGAGGTCCTTGGCCTTGGCGGCAGCCTCGAGCGGGTCGGCTGCCTCCTTGTCCTCAAGGGCCTCGTGCTCCGGCTGGCGGAAGTCGGCGTTGGCGTCCAGGGACACCTTGCCGTCCAGGGCCAGGATGTCGCCGGAGGCGACCTTGGCCAGCGGGTTGACCTCGACGAGGAGGGCGTCCTCCTTGACGAAGGTGTCCCACAGCGTCACCAGGACGTCGGCGACCTTGTCCGCGACCTCGGCCGGGAACTTGGCGGCCTCGACGATCTCCCGCGCCTTCTCCGGGGTCACGCCCTTGTTGGCGTCGATCGGGGTCTTGGCGACGGCCTCCGGGCGGGTGGCCGCCACCTCCTCGATGTCCATGCCGCCCTCGACGGAGGCGATGGAGAGGAAGGTGCGGTTGGTGCGGTCCAGGAGGAAGGAGACGTAGTACTCCTCCACGATCTCCGGGGCCGTCTCGGCGATCATCACCTTGTGGACCGTGTGGCCCTTGATGTCCATGCCGAGGATGTCCGTGGCGCGAGCGACGGCCTCGTCCGGCGTCGCCGCCAGCTTCACGCCGCCGGCCTTGCCGCGGCCGCCCACCTTCACCTGCGCCTTCACTACCGACTTGCCGCCAAGGCGCTCAGTCGCCGCGCGCGCCGCCTCAGGCGTGTCGATGACTTCACCGGCCAGCACCGGTACACCGTGCTTGGCGAAGAGGTCCCTCGCCTGGTACTCGAACAGGTCCACGCGCGTCCGTCCCTTTTCAGTGATCTCGCGCCGCTGTCGCTAGCGGCTTCAGTCTCTGCGTGCTCTGCGTGGGCGTGCCGCGAAGGGCAACGTGACTGCGCTGTCACAAGGGAGGCGTAGCCGAAGAGTCCGGTACGCGGCATGTCCGTCTCGCAGGTTATCGCCGTGGGACGTGCGTCCCTAAATCGCAGATCACATTTGCGCGGTGATGACGGTCACAGATCGTGCCCGGCGTGGTAGGCGGGCGGGCCGCGAGCGGCCCCTCGGCGCGGCCCCTCACGGCCTCCGGGCCCGGGCGGGCCCCGCCGGTGACGCTCCCGACGGACCCCGCCCGTTCGCTCCCGCGACCAGCCGCCGCACGGCGCGCCGCCCTCGCGAGGGCCCGGACACCGCCGCTCGCCGTCCCGCCCGCGAACAGCCGCACGACCCCGTTACCGACGAGTACTGCTCCGGTCCGGTACGGGCAGCGGTCGGCGCTCGATCGCCGCGGCCATCACGTCGGGGAAGTGGTCGGGGGTGCAGGCGAACGCCGGCGCGCCGAGGGCGGCGAGCGCGGCCGCGTGGTCGTGGTCGTACGCGGGCGCCCCCTCGTCGGACAGCGCGAGCAGCGTCACGAACTGCACGCCGGAGGCCTTCATGGCCGCGACCCGCTTCAGCATCTCGTTCCGTATCCCGCCCTCGTACAGGTCCGAGATCAGGACCACGACCGTGTCGGCCGGGCGGGCTATCCGGGACTGGCAGTACGCGAGCGCCCGGTTGATGTCGGTGCCGCCGCCGAGCTGGGTGCCGAAGAGCACCTCCACGGGGTCGTCGAGCTGGTCCGTCAGATCGACCACGCTGGTGTCGAACACCACGAGCCGCGTGCTGATCGACCGCATGGACGCGAGGACCGCGCCGAACACCGAGGCGTAGACGACGGACGCCGCCATCGAACCCGACTGGTCGATGCAGAGGATGACGTCCTTCTTCACCGCCTGTGAGGCCCGCCCGTACCCGACGAGCCGCTCGGGGACCACGGTCCTGTACTCGGGCAGGTAGTTCTTGAGGTTGGCCGCGATGGTGCGGTTCCAGTCGATGTCGTGATGGCGCGGCCTGCGCACCCGCGCGCTGCGGTCGAGCGCGCCGGTGAGCGTGGCCCGGGCACGGGTGGCGAGCCGCTTCTCCAGGTCCTCGACGACCTTCCGCACGACCGCTCGCGCGGTGGCCTTCGTCTCCTCCGGCATCGCGTGGTTCAGCGAGAGCAGCGTGCCGACCAGATGGACGTCCGCGTCCACCGCCTCCAGCATCTCCGGCTCCAGGAGCAGCGCGGACAGGCCGAGGCGGTCGATCGCGTCGCGCTGCATGACCTGCACGACGGACGACGGGAAGTACGTCCGGATGTCACCGAGCCAGCGCGCCACCGCGGGCGCCGACGCCCCGAGCCCCGCCGAACGCCCCTGCCCCCGGTCCTTCTTCCGTCCCCCGCCCCCGTACAACGACGACAGCGCCCCGTCCATCGCGACGTCCCGCCCCGCCAACGCACACCCCGTCCCGTCCGCCCCACCCCCGCCCAGCACAAGCCGCCACCGCCGCAACCGCTCACCCTCCGTACCACCGCCCACGCCCTCACCACCGCCCGTTTCCTCCGTGGCTTCCATGACGTCCATGCCCTCCGTGGCCTCAGCGTCATCCGTGGCCCGCACGACTTCCGCGCCACCTGCTCGCGCCGTGTCCTCCGCGCCATCCGCGACCTGCACGGCCGCCACCTCGCCCGCGCTCTCCATGACCTCCATCGCTTCCGTGCCTTTCACGCCGTCCACGCCCTCCGTGGCCTCCTCGACCGCCGCGCCACTCGTGACTTCCACAGGCCCAGCGCCCCCCGCGGCCCCCGCGGGGGCGTGGCCTCCGCAGGGGTCATCAGGCCGCCCCCACAAGGCCGTTGTCCCGTACGGCCGTGGCGCGGCCGCTGCCGGAGCCGCTGCCTCGGCCGTCGCCCCGGCCGCCGCCCCAGCCCGTGTCACCGTCACCGTCGTCCGCGCTTGCGTACACGTCGCCACCGCCCTTGAGTCGATCGTCCGCGTCCCCGAACCCGTCTCCACCCAGCCCCAACAGCAGCCCCACCACCGGCAGGACCGCGTCAGCCCGCTCCCGGTCCAGCTCCTGGGCGAACCCGGGCACCCCGGCGGCGGCCGCCGCGGAAGTGCCCCGGCCGGGCCCCCGCCGCACCAGCTCGCCCAGCGTGCGCCGCACCCCCTCCTCGTACGCGGAGAAGGTCCGCCGCAGCAGCGGCAGGACGTCGACGAATGCCTCGGCCGACACTCCCGTGAGCCACTGGTCGACGAGCCCGAGCAGCCGCTCGTCGTGCACGAGCAGCATTCCGCCGCCCGCGCCCCCGCCGACGAAGCCCTCGATCCACGCGGCCGCCTCACCGGGCTCGCTCCCCCGGGACAGGGCGAGTCCCATCAACCGCGCGGCCTCCCCCTCCGGCAGCGCCCCGTCATCCATCAACAACCGAGCACACCGCCCCCGGACGACCCCCACGACCCGCTCCCCACCAGCGAGCCCCCGCAACACCCCAAGCCACCGCGCACGCACACCGGCCCCCGCCGGGGGCGCCTCAGCTCCCGCTGTGGGCGGCCGGGCCCCCGGGCCGGAAGGGCGGGCGCGGCCTCCGCCGCCCGGCACCGCGTCCGCGGGGCCCGGCTCAGGCGCGGCCGAAGCCGCCAGCGACCCCAGCAGCCCCACGGCCCCGTGCACCGCGTCCACGCGCCCCCGCATCCCCTCGGCCGCCTCCGCGTCGAGCCCCACACAGGCCGACGGCAGCCCCACGCACACCCGCTCCACGAGCCCGAGGGCCACCTCTCCCAGCGCCCCGGTGTCCGTGCCCCGCACGTCCCCGTACCGCAGCGACCGCACCAGCGCGGGCAACGCCTCCGCCAGGTGCCCCACGTCCGCGTCCAGGGCCGCCCGGTCGGCGAGCACGCGCATCGCCACCGGCAGGGCCGACGGCAGCTCGGCCAGCAGGCACCGCTCCGCCAGAGCGGTGACGTCGGCGAGGGTCTCCGCGCCCACCGCGTCCGCCTCCGCCTTGGCGGTCGCGGCGCCCGCCACGGTCGTGCCCCACACCCCCGCCTCGGCGACCCGCACCGACAGCTCCGGCTCCCACCGCAGCCGCCAGGTCTCCCGGAACGTCCCGGTGCTGCCGCGCGACCGCACCGGCTCGCCCCAGTCGACGCCGAGCAGCCGCAGCCGGTGCAGCAGCCTGCTGCGCGCCGCGTCGGTCTCCTTGCGCAGGTCGAGCTCCACCTCCCGCTCCAGCGCCTCCGGCCTGAGCCGCAGCTTGCGCTGGAGGCGGCTGAGGTCCCGCTGCAGGGGCACGGCCGGGGCGGACTCCGGCACCTCGCCGAGCACGTCGCCGACGACGAGCCGGTCGTGCACCAGGGCGAGCGGCACGTCCGAGCCGTCGCACATCACGGCCCGTACCGCGTCGGTCGTCTCGGCGAGCCCGGCCAGCGGCCGCCCGCGCATCGCGGCGAGCGTGCCGGCGAGCCGCACCGCCTCGATGACGTGGGCGGACGACACGATCCTGCCCTCTTCCCTGAGCAGTCCCGCGACCTTGGTCAGCCAGCGCTCGACGGGCCGGTCGGGCGCGCCGAACAGATGGCCGTACCAGCCGGGCGAGTCGATGCCCGCGCCGTACCCGCTCCTGCGGGCCAGGCGGCGGTGCGTCCAGGGCACCCACGTCATGTCGACCTTGACCTTCGGCAGGCCCTTGAGCAGCGCCCGGTCCGCGGCCACGGTCGTCCGGTGCCGCAGCGCGGGCACATGCCACGCCCCGCAGACCACGGCGACGCCCTCCGCCCCGAACTCCCGCTGTGCCGACCGCACTTGCAGCCGCATGTACGCCTCGCGCAGCAGGTCCCGGGGCTCGCCGCCGCTGCCCGGTGTCTCGCGCAGCGCCCCCATGGCCTCGCCGAGCGCCTCGAACGGAGCGAACGGGTCGGCGCCAGCACCGCGGTGCTCGACGACGTCCTCCCACCAGCGCTCCGGGTCGTCGTACCCCGCGGCGTCGGCGAGCGTGCCGAGGGGGTCCCCCCTGCCGGGAACCGGCCCGCCCGGCTCCTCATCGCGGTGCGCGAGCGTGTGGGCGGCCGGGAGGTCCATGAACCGCACCGGCACTTCCCGCCGCACGGCCCACTGGATCGCCACCCACTCCGGCGAGAACTCCGCGAGCGGCCAGAACGCCGACCGGCCCGGCTCGTCCACCACGTGCGCGAGCAGTGCCACCGGCGGCCGCATGTCCTCGTCCGCGGCCAGCCGTACGAGGTCGTCGGCCTCCGGCGGGCCCTCGATCAGGACCACGCCCGGCGCCGCCGCGTCGAGCGCGGCCCCCACCGCGCGCGCGGAGCCGGGGCCGTGGTGCCGCACCCCGAGCAGCAGCGGCCCGCCGGCCCGTGCCGTGGCGGTGCTCACGCGCTCACCTCGCGGCACGCGCGGTAGAAGTCCTTCCACCCGTCGCGCTCGCGCACGACCGCTTCCAGGTACTCCTGCCAGACCACCGCGTCCGCCGCCGGGTCCCGTACGACCGCGCCGAGGATGCCCGCGGCGACGTCACCGGGGCGCAGCACGCCGTCTCCGAAGTGCGCGGCGAGCGCGAGGCCGTTGGTGACCACGGAGATCGCCTCGGCCGTCGAGAGCGTGCCGCTCGGCGACTTCACCTTCGTACGGCCGTCCGCCGTGACGCCGTCGCGCAGCTCGCGGAAGACGGTGACGACGCGGCGGATCTCGTCGATGCCGTCGGGCGCGGCGGGCAGGTCGAGGGAGCGCCCGATCTGGTCGACGCGGCGCGCGACGATGTCGACCTCGGCGTCGGCGCTCTCCGGCAGCGGAAGCACCACCGTGTTGAAGCGGCGTCGCAGCGCGCTGGACAGGTCGTTGACCCCGCGGTCGCGGTCGTTCGCCGTGGCGATCAGGTTGAAGCCGCGGACGGCCTGCACCTCCTCGCCCAACTCCGGTATGGGCAGGGTCTTCTCCGACAGGATCGTGATCAGCGTGTCCTGGACGTCCGCGGGGATGCGGGTCAGCTCCTCGACCCGGGCCGTCATGCCCTCGGCCATGGCGCGCATGACGGGGCTGGGCACGAGCGCGTCGCGGCTGGGGCCGTGGGCGAGCAGCCGGGCGTAGTTCCACCCGTAGCGAATGGCTTCCTCGGGCGTGCCCGCCGTGCCCTGCACCAGGAGCGTCGAGTCGCCGCTGACCGCCGCGGCGAGGTGCTCGGACACCCAGGTCTTCGCGGTGCCGGGCACGCCGAGCAGCAGCAGGGCGCGGTCGGTGGCGAGCGTGGTGACGGCGACCTCGACGATGCGGCGCGGGCCCACGTACTTGGGCGTGATGACGGTTCCGTCCGGCAGCGTGCCGCCCTGCAGATACGTGGCCACGGCCCAGGGCGAGAGCCGCCAGCGGGCCGGGCGCGGCCGGTCGTCCTGCGCGGCGAGCGCCGCGAGTTCGGCGGCGAAGGCGTCCTCGGCGTGCGGCCGCAGCTCCTGCGTCGCACGCTCCCCGCCGCCCTCCGCGGGCCTCGCGGGCGTGGCGGACGTGGCGCGTCCGCCGGTCGGTTCCACGGAAACGGTCATGGTGGTCCCCCCTCGAGCTCGGGCATGCGCGAGCCACCCGAAGCGCGCATGCGTCGGCAACGACGCGGCCTCGCCGACGGCTCGGCCGCGATGTGGTTCCACGGTGCACCACGCCACTGACAATCGACCCCCGCACGCCTGTGACCTGCACGGTTGTCGCCATCGCGGCTGATTGTCAGTGGCGGGACCTACCGTCGACGACATGACTCAGCAGGGGGTGCGCTGGACGGCGGACCAGGTGCTGGCACTGGCACCTGACGCATCGTCACGCAAGGCGGGAAGCAGGCTCGGCGGCGCCGGGCCGTGGTCGCAGACGGGCAGTTCGGGCGAGGGGGCGGTGTGGGGACTGTGCAAGGGCAGCGGCAGCAAGCCGTACCGGACGGTGATAGACGTGGCGGACGCGGCGGGCCCCGCGTACAAGTGCAGCTGCCCGAGCCGCAAGTTCCCCTGCAAGCACGCGCTCGGCCTGCTGCTGCTCTGGGCGGGCCCGGGCGGCACGGCGAGCCCTGAGAGCTCGGCGGACGCGGTGCAGGACGGCGCCCCGCCGCCGGACTGGGCGCGGCAGTGGCTGGACTCGCGGCGCGCGAGAGCGGAGACGAAGCGGAGTCCGAGCGCGGCGCCGGAGCGGACGGCCGCCGACCCGGAGGCGGCGCGCAAGCGGGCGGAGCGCCGGGCCGAGCGCGTGACGGCGGGCGCGACCGAGCTGGAGCGCCGCCTGGCCGACCTGCTGCGCGGCGGCCTGGCCACCGCCGAGCAGTCGGGGTACGGCCTGTGGGAGGAGACGGCCGCCCGCATGGTCGACGCCCAGGCCCCGGGACTGGCCGCGCGGGTGCGGGAGTTGGGTGCCATACCCTCCTCCGGATCCGGCTGGCCCGCCCGGCTCCTGGAGGAGTGCGCCCTGCTGCACCTGCTGGCCTCGGGCTGGCTGCACCGCGACCGGCTGCCCGCCCCGCTGGCGGCCACGGTCCGCTCCCGCGTCGGCCTGCCCGCGCCGGCCCGGGGCGCGCCGGTCCGGGACGTGTGGCAGGTCCTCGCGCAGTACGACACGGCGGACAGCAAGCTCACCACGCGCCGCGTGTGGGTGTACGGCGAGCGGTCCGGGCGCACGGCCCTGCTCCTGTCGTACGGGGCTGCGGGCCGCGCCCCCGCCCTCAGCCTGCCGGTCGGCCTGGCCCTGGACGCCGAGCTGGTTCCGTACGCGGCCGATCCGGCGGCACAGGGGCTCCGCGCCGACCTGGGCGAGCAGTTCAGCGCCCCGGCCCCCGCCACGGGCCGCCCGCCGGGCCTGACCCCGGCAGCGGCGACGGCCCGCTACGGCGAGGCGCTGCGCGACGACCCATGGGTGGACGCGTGGCCGACGACCCTGGCCCGGGTGATACCGGTCCCGGCCCACGCCTCTGCCTCCGACTCCAGCACCGGCTTTGGCTCCGGCTCCGGCTCCGGCTCCGGTGCGGAATGGCAACTGGCCGACGCGGACGGCGACTCGGCCCTGCCCATCTCCCCGTCCGCCGCGTCCCGCTCCGGCCTCTGGCGCCTGGTCGCCCTCTCCGGAGGCGCCCCGCTCACCGTCTTCGGCGAATGCGGCCACCAGGGCTTCACCCCGCTGGCGGCCTGGGCGGACGGCTCGACGGAGACCGTACGGCTGTGAACGGAGACCGTACGGCTGTGACAGGAGAGGGAGCGAAGATGACGACACCCGCCACGCGCGCGCGGACGACGCGCGCGCCCCGTACGGAGCCGACCGCCCCGCGACCCCCCGCACCCGCGGCGGAGACCCGGCCCGGCTCCTCCCGCCCGCAGACACCGGCCGACCCGCTCCCCGCCCGAGCGGCGGCGGCCTTCACCCGCATCCCTTGGGAAGAGCTCGTCACGACGGCGCTCCTGGGCACGGACCGGCGCACCCCGCCCCTGGACGCGCCCGGCAAGGAGGCCCCCGTCGCCCTCCTGGACGCGGCGGCCGTCCAGACGGTGCACCGCAGGGCGGGCCTGCGCCCCGCGCCCGCCGCCGCGCGCCCCGAGCCCGCTCCCGAGGACCCCCGGCCCGTCGTGCCGCCCGCGGCCCGGCGCCGCCTCGCGAGCCTGCTCGCCGACCATCCGACGGCGGGCGGCGGCCGCCGGGGCACCGCGCCCGACCTGATGGAACTGCTGCCCCAGTGGCTGACCCTGGCCATCGACCGAGGTTTCGCCGCCCCGCCGGAGCTGCTGCCCGCGCTGTTGACGGCGGCCCGCGGCCGCACCGACCTGCGCCCCCAGGCCCTGGCCTTCGCGGGCCCGCGCGCCCGGTGGCTCGCGGGGCTCAACCCGGACTGGAAGTTCGCGCTGCGCGCCGCCCCGCACCGCGCCGCGGCCACCGGCGCACAAGGCCGGGCGGAAATCGAACGCCGCTGGCAGGAGGGCCTGTTCGCGGAGCGCGTCGCACTCCTCACCACCCTCCGGGACCACGACCCCACCGCCGCGCGCGAGCTCCTGGCCGACACCTGGACCACGGAGCGGGCCGAGGACCGGCTGATGTTCCTCGACTCGCTGCGCACGGGCCTGGGCCCGGCCGACGAGCCGTTCCTGGAGCAGGCCCTAGCCGACCGCAGCCGCAACGTCCGCGCGACGGCCGCCGAGCTCCTGTCCGCCCTGCCGGCCTCGGCGCTCGCCGCCCGCATGGCCGACCGCGCCTCCTCCTGCGTGGCGCTCGACCGCACCGCGAGCACCCCGACGCTCACCGTGGAGGCCCCGCACGAGTGCGACGCGGGCATGGAGCGCGACGGGGTCGCCCCCAAACCGCCCGCGGGCCGGGGCGAGCGCTCCTGGTGGCTCGGCCAGCTGGTGGAGGCCGCACCCCTCGCGACCTGGCAGCACAGACTCGGCGGCCGCGCCCCGGCCGACATCGTGGCGCTCCCCGTCGCGGACGACTGGCGCGGCGAGCTGCACGCCGCGTGGTGCCGGGCCGCCGTCCGCCAGCGCGACGCGATCTGGTCACGGGCGCTGCTGGGCGCCCCGTCGGCGCCCGACGCGGCGGGCCCGGGCGCGGTGTCCCTGGCGGAGCGCGCCAAGCTCCTGGCCGCCCTGCCCGCGCCCGAGCGGGCCACGTGGGTGGCGGGCTTCATCGACGCGCACGGCCTGTCCGAGGCCTTCCAACTGCTCGGCGGGTGCGCCGTGCCCTGGGCCCCCGACCTCGGCCGCGCGGTGGTGGACGCGCTGAACATCGCGCGCGACGCGGGCAGTTACCCCTGGAGCTTCAGCGGCGTCATGGGGCTGGCGGAGCGCTGCCTCGACCCGGCCGAGGCCGTGCGGCTCGACGCCCTCACCGCCGTGCCGGACGAGCGCGAGGACGCCGCGCCCGGCGCCGGAGGCTACTGGTCGGAGGCCTTCCAGCGTCTGGTCACCACCCTGCGCCTGCGCGCGGAGATGCGGGAGGAACTCACCCCTTGAAGCACGTCCCCACCCGGCCCGGGGCCCGGGAAGCCCGGCCCAGAGGAGCCGCCCGGCCCAGGGAAGCCCGGCCCAGGGAAGCCCGGCCCGAAGAAGCCGCCCGGCCCGGAGAGGCCCTCAGGGCCCGGCCCCACGGAGCGCCGCGCGCCGGTCTACGCCTCGGTGGGCTGCCGCACGTTCGCCCGGACCCACTCCACGATCGCCGTGGTCGTCGCCCCGGGCGTGAAGATCTCCGCGACGCCCATCTCCTTGAGCGGCGGGATGTCCTCCTCGGGGATGATGCCGCCGCCGAAGACCTGGATGTCCGCCGCGTCGCGTTCCTTCAGGAGCTCGATGACGCGGGCGAACAGCGTCATGTGCGCCCCGGACAGGATGGACAGGCCGATCGCGTCGGCGTCCTCCTGGATGGCCGTGTCGACGACCTGCTCGGGCGTCTGGTGCAGGCCGGTGTAGATGACCTCCATGCCGGCGTCGCGCAGCGCCCGCGCGATCACCTTGGCCCCGCGATCGTGGCCGTCGAGGCCCGGCTTGGCGACCACCACGCGGATCGGACCGGCTCCCACACCCATCACTGCCTCCATGTACCGACGTCCATGTACGGAAATACCGCTGTCCCAGCACGGATACCCCGCGCCGCACCGGCCGGGTAGGTGAACGAACGTTATCTCCAGCATCCCGCAGCACGCAGTTTCGTGGTGGAGAGGGAGGGGGAAATCACACGGTGGGACACGTTCGCTGCGCGCCGTCCCCGTTTCACGGGGCGAGAGCCGGGGGCCGCGCGAGGGGAGCCGCCGCGAGGCCGCCGCCGCGCCCCCGTGCCGTCAGCCGCACGGCACGGGGGCGGCGGGGCTTCGTCCGTGGTGCGACGCATCGTGGTTCGTCATGCCTCGGTCACGGCTTCCCATGAGAGGCACACGGGGGACAAGGGTGTCTGCCCATGTGCCGACCGGGAGGTCGACATGACGGTCACCAGGATCCACCCCTTTCGCCTCTGCGCCGCGCTGCTGCCCGCGCGCCTGGCGGGACTCCCCTTCGCCCTGCTGAAGGCGACAGCCCTGGAGCTCGCGATCCTCGCCGGGCACCTGCTGCTGTACCCCTCGGGCATCGTCCAGGAGCGGCGCCCGGCGCCGCAGCCACCGCCGCCCGACGCCCCGCGGCTGCCGGACCGCGACAAACCCCCGGTCCTGCTCCTGCACGGCTTCATCGACAACCGCTCCGTCTTCGTCCTGCTGCGCCGCAGCCTCGCCCAGCACGGCAGGCAGCACCTCGAATCCCTCAACTACTCGCCGCTGACCTGCGACATCCGCCAGGCCGCCGAGCTGCTCGGCCGCCACGTGGCGGAGATCTGCGAGCGCACGGGACACGAGCGCGTGGACATCGTCGGCCACAGCCTCGGCGGCCTCATCGCCCGCTACTACACGCAGCGGCTCGGCGGCGACGCCCGCGTCCGCACGCTGGTCACGCTCGGCACCCCGCACACGGGCACCCGCGTCGTGCCGCTCGCGGACGCGCACCCGATCGTCCGCCAGATGCGGCCGGGCTCGGACGTCATCGAGGAGCTGCGGGAGCCCGCGCCGGGCTGCCGTACGCAGTTCGTGAGCTTCTGGAGCGAGCTGGACCAGGTGATGGACCCGGTCGAGACGGCCTGCGTCGACCACCCCGACCTGAGCGCGCAGAACGTCCGCGTCTCCGGCATCGGGCACCTCGCCCTGCCGGTGCACCCCGCCGTCGCCTCGGCGATCCGGCAGGCGCTCGACCTCGCGGCCCCGGCCGCCGACACCCCGGCGTCGACCGACGGACTGACGGCCTGACGGTCCCAGAGCCGCACGCCGCGAAGGCCCCTGACCTCGAATGACCTCGAACATTCCTCGAACGCAAGGCCAAGCCTGTGCCCACAGTCCGCCGAAAGGCGGCCGAATGCCCGTTTCCTGCGAACGCGGAACCTGCCGAAGATTGTCGCGCCCGCATACCGCCGGGTACAGTCGCGGCACTGCGCTGCCAGCCCCCATGCTGTCGAGGCGAAAGAGAAGTTGGTGAACGACCGTCACCCGCCGGGGACCCCCACTCCGGCCCCGGCACCCGACGCCGACTACGCTCCCTACGGTTCCTACGACCAGAGCGCGCAGCACGTCGGCTACGGGTACGACGGCTACGCCACCGGCACCTTCGCCGCCACCGGGTTCAACGCCCCAGGTGGCTATGACGGCACGGGCGTCTTCGACACTTCCGGCTCCGGATTCGCGGTCGGCGGAGGCTTCCCCTCCGACCCGCTCTTCGGCGAGCTCCCCGGCCAGGCCTACGACACCGGCCAGTGGGCCACCACGGGCCGCCAGCCCCTGGGTCACGACGGGTTCAGCGCCCCGCAGGGCCTCTCCCCGTACGACACGGGCAGCCACGACACCACGGGCATGTGGGACACCGGCGGGTATCAGCAGCTCGCGGACATCCCGTCACAGCCGGGCCCCGACGCCACCGCCACCTGGGACGTCGGCACCTGGGCCGACGCCCAGCAGACCGGCCAGTGGGCCACCCAGGTCTTCGACACCGGCGCGTACGACGCCACCGCCTGGAACGCGGACGGCGGCCACGAGCCGTACGGCGCGACACCCGAGACGTACGGCGCCGAGGCCACGGACGGGACCGCCGCGGCAGCCCCCGACGCGGGCGACGCCTACGAGAACGGCGACTCCCTGTCCGACGGGTACGGCCAACCGGCCACCGGCGAGCACGAGTTCACGGCCGACGACACGCCCGGCGACGCACCCGGCGGCATCGAAGCGGATGCGAACCTCGGCGAGCACGCCCCCGCCGAGCGCCCTCGCTCCGCGCGCGCCGCCGCCCCGCGCACCCGCACCCGGTCGCGCCGCTCCCCCGCCAAGCGTTCCGCGCTGCTCACCGTCGCCGTGCCGTCGGCATGTGTGATGGGCGTCGCGGGAGTGGCCGCCGCCTCGGTGGGCGGCCTCAGCGGAGGCGACGACGACACCAAGGAGACGCGGGCGGCCTCCGCCCCGGACACCGCGTCCGTGCAGCCGTCCGCCGCGAACAACAAGCTCGACACCCAGCTGGCCAACCTCTCGGCCGACGCGGGCGACTTCGCCGACCGCGCGAGCCGTACGCAGGAACGTATTGACCTCAAGGCCGCCAAGGACGCCGCGCACAGGAAGGCGGTCGCCGAGGCCGCGCGCAAGGAGCGGCTGCGCCCGAAGTTCGCGCTCCCCGTCGCCCAGCACGGCCTGAGCGCGTACTACGGCCAGGCGGGCATCAACTGGATGTCGCAGCACTCCGGCATCGACTTCCCGGTGTCGTACGGCACGCCCGTGATGGCCGCGACCGACGGAGTCGTCTCCACGAAGTGGAACAGCGCCTACGGAAACATGGCGATCGTGACCGCCAAGGACGGCACGGAGACGTGGTACTGCCACCTCTCCACGCACAAGATCTCCAACGGCCCCGTGAAGGCGGGCGACACCATCGCCTTCTCCGGGAACTCCGGCAACTCCACCGGCCCCCATCTGCACTTCGAGGTGCGCCCCGGCGGCGGCTCGGCGATAGACCCCCTGCCGTGGCTGCGCAGCCACGGCCTGGACCCGACGTAGGCGGACGCGAGCACCGCCGCCCTCTTCGTGGAGGCGGCCGGGACCCCTCCACGAAGAGTCGCTCAGAGCTTCTCGACCGGCGCGTACCGCAGCAGCAGGCGCTTCGGCTTCTCCCCGCCGAAGTCCACCGTCGCCTCGGCGTTCGCCCCACTGCCCTTCACACCGACCACCGTGCCGAGGCCGAACTGGTCGTGCGTGACGCGGTCGCCCACGGCGAGCGAGACCACCGGCTTCTCCGCCGCCCGGCGCGTGGCAAAGCCCTGCGCGCCCCCCGCGCGCGAGCGCGACGACGACAGCGAGGACGCCACTCCCCCGGCGGGCCCCGACGAGGCGGGTGCGCCGACGGAACCCGTCCGCTTCCACTCCAGGTGAGCCGCCGGGATCTCCTCCAGGAAGCGCGACGGCGGGTTGTACGAAGGCTGGCCCCAGGCGCTGCGCATCGAGGACCGCGTGAGGTAGAGCCGCTCCCGCGCGCGCGTGATGCCGACGTACGCGAGGCGGCGCTCCTCCTCCAGCTCCTTGGTCTGGCCGAGGGCGCGCATGTGCGGGAACACGCCGTCCTCCATGCCCGTCAGGAACACGACGGGGAATTCGAGGCCCTTGGCGGTGTGCAGCGTCATCAGCGTGATGACGCCCGAGCCGTCGTCCTCCTCGTCGGGGATCTGGTCGGAGTCGGCGACGAGCGCCACCCGCTCCAGGAAGTCGGACAGCGACCCCGCTTCGCCCTCCTGGCGCTCCTGCTCGAACTCCAGGGCCACGGCGGCCAGTTCCTGGAGGTTCTCGATGCGCGTCTCGTCCTGCGGGTCCGTGGAGGACTGCAACTCGGCCAGGTACCCGGTCCGTTCGAGCACAGCCTCCAGGACGACCGCCGGGCCCGCGCCCGACTCGACGACGGTGCGCAGCTCCTCCATGAGGGCGTTGAACCGCTTGACGGCGTTCACCGAGCGGGCCGCCATGCCGTACGCCTCGTCCACGCGGCGCAGGGCCTGCGGGAAGGAGATCTTCTCGCGCTGCGCGAGCGCGTCGATCATGGCTTCGGCGCGGTCGCCGATGCCGCGCTTCGGCACGTTCAGAATGCGGCGCATCGGTACGCCGTCCTCCGGGTTGGCGAGGACCCGCAGGTAGGCCAGGACGTCGCGGACTTCCTTGCGCTCGTAGAAGCGGACGCCGCCGACGACCTTGTAGGGCAGGCCGACGCGGATGAAGATCTCTTCGAAGACACGCGACTGCGCGTTCGTCCGGTAGAAGATCGCCACGTCGCCGGCCTTCGCGTCGCCCGCGTCCGTGAGGCGGTCGATCTCGTCGGCGACGAACTGCGCCTCGTCGTGCTCGGTGTCGGCGACGTAGCCGGTGATGCCGGCGCCCGCGCCCGCGTTCGTCCACAGGTTCTTGGGGCGGCGGCTCTCGTTGCGCTCGATGACCGCGTTGGCGGCGCTGAGGATCGTCTGCGTGGAGCGGTAGTTCTGCTCCAGGAGGATCGTGGTGGCGTCCGCGTAGTCCTCCTCGAACTGGAGGATGTTGCGGATCGTGGCGCCGCGGAAGGCGTAGATGGACTGGTCGGCGTCACCGACCACGCACAGCTCGCCGGGCGCCTCGCCTTCCTCGCCCTCCGCCGGAGCGGGGCCGACCAGCTCGCGCACCAGCGCGTACTGCGCGTGGTTCGTGTCCTGGTACTCGTCGACCATGACGTGCCGGAAGCGGCGGCGGTAGTGCTCGGCGACGTCCGGGAAGGCGCGCAGGAGGTGCACCGTCGTCATGATCAGGTCGTCGAAGTCCAGGGCGTTGGCCTCGCGGAGGCGCGACTGGTACATCGCGTACGCCTGGGCGAGGGTCTTCTCGAAGCCGTCGGCGGCCTGGGCGGCGAAGTCCTCCTCGTCGATCAGCTCGTTCTTCAGGTTCGAGATCTTGGCGCTGAAGGACTTCGGCGGGAACTTCTTCGGATCCAGGTCCAGGTCCCGGCAGACCAGGGCCATCAGGCGCTTGGAGTCCGCGGCGTCGTAGATCGAGAACGAGGACGTGAAGCCCAGCTTCTTGTACTCGCGGCGCAGGATGCGCACGCACGCGCTGTGGAACGTCGACACCCACATCGCGCCCGCGCGCGGGCCGACGAGCTGCTCGACGCGCTCCTTCATCTCGCCCGCGGCCTTGTTCGTGAACGTGATCGCGAGGATCTGGCCGGGGTGCACCCCGCGCTCGGCGAGCAGGTACGCGATGCGGTGGGTCAGTACGCGGGTCTTGCCGGAGCCCGCGCCCGCGACGATGAGCAGGGGGGATCCCGCGTGCACGACGGCCGCGCGCTGATTCTCGTTCAGCCCGTCGAGGAGCGCCGCCGGGTCGAGGGCCGGACGGGGGGCGCCGTCCCGGTAGTACCCGTCCCGGGGTGCGGGCGCGTCGAACTTCCCGTCGAACAGGTCGTCCGGAATCGGCTCCGGAGCGCTGTCCTCGGGCGGCGGCGGGGGCTCCTCCTCAGCGCCCTGCGAGGGCTTGAGGTCCGCCAGGAAGCTGTCGTCAAAGAGGCTGCTCATCGCCTCCCGAGTCTAGGCGGCCCCACTGACAAACCACCCCGGGTTCCGGCCACCACCGCGGCCGCCCGGCGCCGTCCACGGGGTGCCACCGGACGGTCACGCCGGGCCACGCCGCAGGTGAGCCGCGTCGCGGCGGCGCCGGGGAGGGCACGGGGGTGCGGAAAGTCACGAAAACGTATCGGGCATATCGAACATCAATCTTCCCCCGCGCCACAGGAGTTGGCTAGCGTGCTCCGCGGGCCGCACGTCCCCCCAAACCGGCGAACCACGCCGGGCCGCGCGGCCTCCGCCGAGTCCGACGCGCGCCGATCCCGACGTGTCCGGAGCCGGGGACCCACCATGATCCTGGGGTGAATCCGTCCCGCTGCGCCTCGCACGGGCCGGTAGGGCAGCCCTTCCGAACCGCCCGAACCCGACAGCTAACCCGGTAGGCGGTCCACGGAAGGAGTCGCCTCCCTTGGCGTCGCACCGCAAGCCGCGCACCCGCTCCCCCCTGGCACGCAGCGCCCCCGCACTCGGCATCACGACGGCCGCGCTGACCTCCGTAGCGCTCTTGTCACAGAGCGCGAACGCGGCACCGTCCGCCCCCGCGAAGCCCACCAGGCCCGCCGAACCGAGTCTCGAAGAGGTGCAGAAGAAGGTCGACGACCTCTACCACCAGGCGGGCGTGGCCACCCAGAAGTACAACTCGGCCAAGGAACGCACCGACAAGCAGCGCAAGCACGTCGACAAGCTCCTGGACGACGTCGCCGAGCGCACGGACGACCTGAACGAGGCCCGTCGGCAGCTCGGCTCCTTCGCGGCCGCCCAGTACCGCACCGGCGCCGTCTCCGAGACCGCCGCCCTGATGCTCGCCGACGACCCGAAGGGCTTCTTCGACCAGAACCACCTCGCGGACCGGCTCACCCACCGCCAGAAGAAGGCCGTCGACGACTACCAGACCCAGCAGGTGGCGGCCACCAAGCAGCGCGCGAAGGCCGCGAAGAGCCTGAAGACGCTCAGTGACTCCCGTGACGAGCTGAAGGCGAGCAAGCGGACCGTCCAGAGCAAGCTCGGCGAGGCCCGCACCCTCCTGTCGAAGCTGACCGCCGAGGAGAAGGCGCGGCTCGCCGCGATCGAGAAGCGGAAGGAGGAGGCGGCTCGGCGCAAGGCCGCCGAGCTGGCGCGCGAGCAGGCGGAGGAGGAGCGCAAGCGGAAGGCCGAGGAGGCCCGGAAGGAGCGGGAGCAGGGCTCCGGCGGCGGCTCGGGGACGGGAGCCGGGTCGGGCGCCGACACCGGGTCCGGCACCGGCACCGGCACCGGCACCGGCTCGGGATCGGGCACGGGATCCGACTCTGATTCCGGTTCGGGTTCCGGTTCTGGTTCGGGTTCGGGTTCCGGGAACACGGACGGCGGGTACGCCGCGAAGGCCGAGAAGGTGATCGGCTTCGCCGAGAAGCAGATCGGCAAGCCCTACGTATGGGGCGCCACGGGCCCCGGCTCCTACGACTGCTCCGGGCTCACGCAGGCCGCGTGGAAGACCGCCGGAATCTCGCTGCCCCGCACCACCTGGGACCAGGTGAAGGTCGGCACGACGGTGTCCACGTCCAGCGCCAAACGCGGTGACCTGGTCTTCTTCTACGACGACATCAGCCACGTAGGGATCTACATAGGCAACGGCAAGATGATCCACGCCCCCAAGCCGGGCGCGAACGTACGCGTCGAGTCGATCTACTACATGCCGATCCACAGCGTGGTCCGGCCCGCCTGACCCGTCTCCGTAGGAGGGCGACACGTTTTCGGCCCTCTCCGTAGAGGTGTCGCTCTTCTACGGAGAGGGCCGAAAACGTGGGCAGCGGGCGGTTACGTCCACAGGACGGCGATGAAGATGTTCGCCGTCGTCAGCGCGCCGACCGCGCCGAACATCGCCTTGTCGACCTTCTCCTCGTCGCGCTTCAGGTACACGAGCCCGAGGATCACGACGAGGACCGCCATCTTGATGCCGATCTTGAGGTTGTTGACCTCGTTGTCGTCGGCCTGGTTCAGGCCGACCAGGGCCACGCCCGTGATCAGCATGGTGAGCGCGCCGTGCAGCATCGGGGGGCTGAAGCGGGCCGTGCCGTCACCCATCGCCTTCATCTGGGTCAGGAAGCCGCCCAGGAGCGAGGCGATGCCGATGATGTGCAGGCCGACGAAGAGATGGATGAGTACGTCCATGGGGCGGAGCCTAACCGGGCCCGTATCACCCCCCTCCAGGCAGGTGGACCACAAACACCACATCGGTCACAGGAACGGGTGAAGCGGGCGCCGACCGGCCGCCGGAGCGGTCGCGCCCGGTCACGAGCGGGCCGCGGGCGCCACTTCCGCACAACAGGTCACGACCCGGTGACGGCGAGGTTTAGCGTCCATGACCGGTGACCGGCTCCCCACCGTCGTCCGGACCAGGGACGGCAGCCGGACATCACCGCCGAGAAGTCCGGCGGCGCCCCGTTCCCCCTGTGCGCGGCGCCGCCGGACCCGTACCCGGACCTGGCCACTGTGGAAGGACGTGAAGCCTCCGTGGCACAGCACCGCAAGCCGAAGCAGCGCTCGCTCAGCGGCCATACGGCCCGTACCGCCGCCACTCTCGCCCTCGCGTCGGCCGCCACGGCGACCGCCTTCGAGGGCACCGGGCACGCCGAACCACGGCTCTCCCTCGGCGAGGTGCGAGCCAAGGTCGACCGGCTCTACCGCGAGGCCGAGGTCGCCACCGAGAAGTACAACGGCGCCAAGGAGAAGGCCGACCGGGCCGAGGAGACCCTGCGGGACCTGCGCGACGAGGCCGCCCGCAAGACGGAGCGGCTCAACTCGGCGCGCCAGGGCCTGGGCTCACTGGCCACCGCCCAGTACCGCGCCGGAGCCGTCGACCCGTCCGTCCAGCTCGCGCTCTCCGCCGACCCGGACGCCTTCCTCGACCGGGCCACCCGCGCCGACCACGCGGGTCGGCGCCAGGCCGCCGAGGTCGCCGACGTACGGCGCCAGGTCAGGGAGCTCGACCAGCTCCACACCGAGGCGGACGACACGCTCGGGGACCTCAAGTCCCGCCAGGCGGAGCTGAGGAAGCACAAGAAGACCGTGACCGGGAAGCTCGGCGAGGCCAAGCGGCTGCTCGCCCGGCTGACCGCCGACGAACGAACGCGCCTCGCCCGCGCCGAGCGCGCCGAGCGCGGTGAAGGCGGCCACGGCACAGCGGGCTCCGACGGCCCCGACGGCCCCGACAGCTCCGGCCGGGCCTCCCGGGACGACGCGCGCGGCGCGGCCCCGGCGGGCGCCGTGAAGGCTCCCGACTCCCGCGCCGCGAAGGCCGTCTCGTACGCCTACAAGGCGCTCGGCAGCCCCTACGTCTGGGGCGCCACGGGCCCGAACGCCTTCGACTGCTCCGGCCTCACCCAGGCCGCCTACCGCGCGGCGGGCGTCTCGCTGCCGCGCACGACCTACGCCCAGATCGACGCGGGCCGCCGCGTCGGACGCTCCGAACTCCGGCCGGGCGACCTGGTGTTCTTCTACTCCGGCATCAGCCACGTCGGCCTCTACGTGGGCAACGGCCAGATGATCCACGCCCCCAACCCCAGCGCTCCGGTCCGGCTGGCCCCCATCGACCAGATGCCGTTCGCGGGGGCCACACGGGTGGCGTGAGGGCCGCACGGAAGCAGGACGGGCGGGAGAAGCCACCGGACGGTCGCGGGGCGGGCAGAGCGTCGGCACGGGACGGGCGAGACGCCGGGGCAGGGCGGGCGAGACGCCAGGGCGGGGCGGGGCCGGGGGCCCGTCAGACGAGCCGTCGGGCCGTCGCCCACCTCGTCAGCTCGTGCCGGTTCGACAGCTGGAGCTTCCTCAGGACCGCCGACACATGCGACTCGACCGTCTTCACGGAGATGTACAGCTGCTTGGCGATCTCCTTGTACGCGTACCCGCGCGCGATGAGGCGCAGGACCTCGCGCTCGCGCTGGGTGAGGCGGTCCAGGTCCTCGTCTACCGGCGCCGCGTCCGTCGAGGCGAAGGCGTCCAGGACGAACCCGGCGAGGCGCGGCGAGAACACCGCGTCGCCCTCCTGCACCCGGAAGATCGAGTCGACCAGGTCGGTGCCGGTGATGGTCTTGGTGACATAGCCGCGGGCGCCGCCCCGGATGACGCCGATGACGTCCTCGGCTGCGTCCGAGACGGAGAGCGCGAGGAACCGCACCGGGTTCTCCGCGTCCGCCATCAACGGCGCGCAGCGGCGCAGGACTTCCACCCCTCCGCCGCCCGGCAGGTGCACGTCGAGCAGCACGACCTCGGGCCGGGTCGCCGTGATCACGGTGACCGCCTGGTCGACGTCCGCGGCCTCGCCGATGACCTCGACGCCCGTGCGCTCGGTCTGGCCGATCTCCGCCTGCACTCCCGTGCGGAACATCCGGTGGTCGTCGACCAGGACGACCTTCACCCGCCGTGCGGCGCCGGTCCCGGCCTCCGCTGCCCCGGCGGCCGGATCCACGGGCCCGCTCGCTTCGGTCGCGTCGCTCATGTCGCCGCCGTCCTCTCCATCTCCAGCTCGACTTCCGTGCCGCCGCCCGGCACCGTGCGCAGCCGCGCCGTACCGCCGTTGCGCTGCATGCGGCCGATGATCGATTCTCGTACGCCCATGCGGTCGTCCGGTACCGCGTCCAGGTCGAAGCCCGGGCCGCGGTCGCGGACGGACACGAAGACCGTCTCCCCCTCGACCTCGGCGAAGACCTGCACCGCGCCGCCCTCGCCACCGTACTTGGCGGCGTTCACCATCGCTTCTCTCGCGGCCTGCATCTGTGCCGTCAGGCGCTCGTCGAGCGGGCAGTCGCCGACGACGACGACCTCGATGGGGACGCCGTGCTTGTCCTCGACCTCCGCGGCGTTGCGCCGGACCGCCTCGGCGAGGGTGTCGGGCTCCTCCGCCTCCTCCTTGCCGGTGCCCTCCGGCTTGTACAGCCAGGCGCGCAGGTCGCGCTCCTGGGCGCGGGCGAGGCGGCGGACCTCGCCGGGACTGTCCGCGTTGCGCTGGATGAGCGTCAGGGTGTGGAGCACCGAGTCGTGCACGTGGGCGGCGACCTCGGCGCGCTCCTGGGCGCGGATGCGCATCAGCCGCTCCTCGGAGAGGTCCTGCGTCATCCGCACGAGATAGGGGCCCGCGAGCAGCGCTATGCCGACGAGCACGGCGAGCGCCGCCTGCAGGGCCGCGCCCAGGTCGGACGCGGAGCCGCGCAGCACGAAGATGCCGGACACGCCGACGCCGACGAGGAGCACACCGGCCGCGGTCCGGGCGATCGTCAGGGTGCGGCGCTTGCGGCCGACCTCCATCCAACGGGCCCGCCGGGCGTTGTCCGCCTGGCGCCAGACGAGGGCGACACCGGCGGCGACGAGCAGGGTCGGCCAGAGGTACGCCTTCGTCGGGCCGCCGAGGTCCACGCTGCCGACGAAGACCATGGCGACGGCGAGCATCGCGAGGAGCGCGACGATCTGGCCCTTGTCCGGCTTGCGGGCGACGAGTCTGCGGCGGCCGTCCGCTGCCGTCTCCGTGGTGACCACGGCGGCGCGCTGGGCGCCGACGCCGCCGACGCCGAGCGGGACGAAGAACCAGAACGCCGCGTAGAGCAGGGCACCGAGGCCGTTCGCCGTGAAGAGTCCGATGAAGATGAGCCGGACCCAGATGACGGGCAGGCCGAGGTGGCCCGCGAGGCCGCGCGCGACCCCGCCGAGCAGGCGGCCCTCACCGCTGCGATAGAGCTTCCGCAGCGGCCGCTCGTCTTCGATGGGTACAGCTGCGGCGTCTGGCATGCCACCGATGGTCACACGGGGGCGGGGCCGGGGGCATCAGGGTCGATCCCCGAGACTCCCCTGATCTCGGGGCCGGTCACGGGGCCGAGGCGGGGCGGTCTCCGGGCGTGGGGCCGGCGTCAGGGGTGCGGCTCCGGGGTCGTCAGGGGCGATATCAGGGTTCGGCCAGGGTTGTCCCGACTGCCGCGGGCGGGGCGGGGCCGTCACCATGGACTCATGACAGATCAGCAGCCCGCGCCGGGTCCACAGGCCCCGCCGCGCGATCATCCGTCCGCGACGGCCGAGGTGCCGGGCGGTCCGGAGGTCGCGCGCGAGCGGAAGTTCCGCCGCGACCCCCGGCACCGCAAGCTGGGCGGCGTGTGCGCGGGCCTCGGCCGGCACTGCGACATGGACCCGGTGATCTTCCGCATCGGCCTGGCCGTGCTCGCGGTCACCAGCGGTCTCGGCCTGGTCTTCTACGGCTTCGCCTGGCTGCTCATCCCTTACGAGGGAGAGGAGGAGAACGAGGCGCGACGGCTGCTGACCGCCCGCGTGGACGGCCACGCCCTGACCGCCGTCCTCTTCGCCCTCGTCGGCTGCGGCGTGTTCCTGACCTTGATCGGCAACAGCGGGGCGCTGACCTTCGCGGCCGTCCTCGGCGTCCTCCTCGCGGGCGCGGGGTACTGGTCGCGCCAGCGCGGCACCCCGGACCCCGACCCCGCGGCCGCCCAGGCCGTCGCGGACGCCCCGCCGGAGACGAAGGCGCCGCCCGTCACCGGGGCCCCGTCATGGTGGCGCACCCCCGTCGGCGAGGAGGGCCCGCCGAAGTACTTCTGGGGCCCCGAGCCGGTCGCGGTGGAGTATCAGCCGCCCCCGGGGCACACCTCGGCGTGGGGCGCGCCTCCCTTGGACAAGGAGCCGCCGGGGCGCCGCGGGCCGCGCTGGATCGGTGGCTGGGTGTTTCTGGCCGCCCTGCTCGCGGCCGGCCTCGGCACGAGCCTGACCTGGGAGGACCAGCCGCTCGTCACCAGCCTGGAGACCGGGTTCGCCTGTGCGCTCGGCGTGCTCGGCCTCGGCATCGCGATCAGCTCGTTCCTGGGGCGCACGGGTGCGGGCTCCCTCGTGCTCGCGGTGATCACCGCCGCGCTCGTCGCCACCTCCGCGGCCCTGCCGAAGAACATCACGGCGGACTGGATACGCAAGGACTGGACCCCGGCCACGGCCTCGGACATCCGCCCTCGGTACGAACTGGGGACGGGCGTCGCCACCCTGGACCTGAGCCGGGTCGACCTCCGCAAGGACCAGACGGTGCGCACGCGGGCGGAGGTGGGCGCCGGAAAGCTGAAGGTGATCGTGCCCGAGGACGCCAAGGTGGACGTGAGGATCGAGGTGGGTGTCGGAGACATCCAGCTGCCGAGCGACGACAGCCAGGACGTGGACATCGCCCCCGGCAAGCAGAAGACGGTGACGTTGGACCCGCCCGCGGGCGTCAAGGGCGAAGGCACGCTCGACCTGCGGCTCGAGGTCGGCGTCGGACAGGCGGAGGTGGCACGTGCTGCGTCATGAGTTCCAGCCGGGCCGGCTGGTCGCGGGCTTCTTCGTGACGCTCGCCGGGCTCGTCTACGCGGGCGACGCGGGCGGTCTGTGGGACACGCCCTGGTTCGTGATCATCCCGATCGTGACGGGAGGTCTGTGCCTCGCGGGCGCCACGGCGACCGTGGCCCACGGCATACGCAAGGGCCGCCGGGCCCGCGCCCCAGGCCGCGAGGACGGGACGCGTGCCATGGGACCGGGCGAGACGCACCCGAGCGGGTCGGGCCGGGGCTAGCGCAGCCGTAGACCGGAGGCGTCGCGGCGCCGGGCGATCCAGGCGTCGACGGAGAGGAAGGACGCCCCGGCGAGCACGAGAGGCAGCCAGGCCATCAGATAGGCGAGGTCGTTGCCGTAGTAGTAGGGCTCGGCGGACCAGCTCATGGTCAGCCAGAGGCTGAGCGAGATCAGCGCGCCGCCGAGCGCGGCGATCCGGGCGAGCAGGCCGATCAGGGTGCCGATGCCGACGGCCAGTTCGCCGAGGGCGATGGCGTAGCCGAAGCCGACGGGGCTCTTCAGGGCGAGGTCGACGAGTTCGGGGAGGGCGGAGATGTCGCGGATGTTGTGCATCTGCTCGCCGATCGAGCCGGGGCCGCTCTCCTGCATGAAGGCGCTGTCGGTGAGCTTGTCCAGGCCCGCGTAGATGAAGGTGACACCGAGGAAGATCCTCAACGGGAGCAGGGCGTAGCGGGTGGCGGTGTCCCGCCAGCCGGTCCGCCGGGCATAGCCGGTGTGGGTGTCCGTGCGCATGCCGTGAACCATGGCTGTCCGCCGCCTCTCCCGTTGAGCCGTCAACTGACGATACGTAGGAAAGGGAGCCGCCGCTCAGTGGCGTGCGGCGGATCGCGCGAGGTGTGCCCGGAAACCACGAGGGGTTGGCGGTTCCGGGCACGCGGGAGGGGGAGCACATGCGTCCATTCGGCGCGGTGCGGGCTGCCGGGCGGTGGGTCGCGCGGTCCGTGCGGAAGCGGGTGCGGCGGGGCGGTCAGTCCGTCACGTCGATGGTGCAGCGGTTGGTCTCGACACCCGCCGCCGTGATCACTTGGACGTCGACGCGGCCGGGTTCGACGTCGACGGGCACGGGCACGGTCAGGACGGTGTCGGACGGGTTGGTGAAGCCCCCGGCGACCGGCACGAGCGGCACGTGGACGTGGACCGCGCCGATGCGGACGGCCATCCGGGCGAGACGGTCCGCGTTCTGCGCGCCGGGGGGCACGAAGCCCGCGCCGCGGATCTCGATGTCGTCGCCGGTGCGGATCGGCGCGTCCAGATCGCCCGCCTCCCGGGCCCGGACGACGGACAGGATCACGGGTCGGCCGCCCTCGGAGTACTTGCCCGCCACGTATGTGGCGGCCGATACGAGCACGAGGAGGGCGAGCCCCCACGGCAGGTCGGGCAGCTGCTCGGGGCGGCGGGCCAGCCGGACGGCGACGAAGACGACGGCGGCGGTGCTGACGAGGAGGTACTGGGCGTCCGCGAAGTGGCCGCGGCCCGAGTCGTCGGTGAGGAGATCGGCGGCCCTGGGCCGGTCGGCGCGCACCTTCTGCAGCTTCTGCGCGAGGACCCTGAGGCCCACGACCCGCCGCACGAGCACGGCGACGGCGCAGACGACGGCGAGGACGGTCACCAGACCGGCGACGCGGTCGAGTTGGAGGCCGTCGATGAGGGCGTCGCGCTCGTCGTCACCGGTGGCCGCGGCGAGTTCACCCGCGAGGACGAGCACGGCGAAGACGACGAGCAACACCCAGGAGGCGGCGACGGCACGCGAGGTGGACAGACGGTTGTCCTCACCGATGACGGGCGCGAGCACGCCGCCGCGCGCGCGGTGCAGATACGCGGCACCGGACAGCAGGAAGGCCACGGCGAGCGCCGCGAGCAGTCCGGCCGTGCGCGTGTCCGTCCAGCCGCTGCCGACGGCCGTGAGCGCCTGGACGAGCAGCAGCGCGACGACGCCCGTCCAGACGGCGACGAGGGTGTACCGCCACAGCCGGGTGAGCCAGGCCGCGCCCTCGGCGCGCCCGCGTTCGGCGACGGCCCTTGCGGACTGGGTCAGCTCGTCCGACACCCACTGGCGGGACGCGCCCGCCGAGTGCACGACGGCCGCGGGCACCCCGTGCCCGGCCGCCAACTCGTCGCGCTTGGCGAGGAACGCGGCCACGGCGCGCCGGTGCCCCTCGCGTGCGCCGTGCGGGCAGTCGCCGCACGTGCAGCCACCCCCGTGCGTACTCTGCCTGACTTCCTGCACCGCCACCGCGTACCCCGCCTTCCCCGCCCTCGGCCGAGGCCGTGATCGAACTCGTGACCGGCTCTGCCGCCGCCCACGCGCTCGCGAACTACCTTGCAATGACTGGGAATTGTGCCGTACGGACGCCTGTGCGCGTTCCGCGGGTCAGGTCAGCGGGGGTGGTCGGAGGTCACGCGTGTTGACGTGGGGTCCGGTCGGGCCCGGCCGGGCGGTGGCTGCGGCGGGTTCAGGCGAGCAGATCGGGTTCGGAGCGGCTGATGTCCTGCCACAGGGACTGGTAGTTGATCCAGGCCACGAGGTCGCCGCCGAGCTGCTCCCGGGTCCGTACGGCCTCCTCGTGGGCGATGGGCACCGGGCGGCCCGCGGCCCGGGCGGCGAGCTGGACCTGGCTGCACCGTTCCATGGAGATGAACCACCAGGCGGCGGCGTCGACGGAGCCGCCCACGGTGAGCAGGCCGTGATTGCGCAGGATGAGTGCCTTGTGGTCTCCGAGGGCGGCGGCGACGCGGCGGCATTCGACGGCGTCCACGGCGACGCCCGTGTAGGTGCCATAGAGGGCATGGCTCTCGTAGAAGGCGCAGGACTCCTGGGTGATCGGCTCCAGGAGTTCACCGAGGGCGGCGAGGGCACGGCCGTGGACGGAGTGGCAGTGCGCGACGGCGACGGCGTCGGGCCGGGCCCTGTGGACCTCGGCGTGGACGGCGAACGCGGCCTGGTTGACGTGGTGACGCCCTTCCACGACCTGCCCCGCCGCGTTGGCGAGGACCAGGTCGCTGACGGTGATGTGCTTGAAGGGCATGCCGAAGGGGTTCACCCAGAAGCAGTCCGGGTGTTCGGGGTCACGCGCGGTGATGTGGCCGGAGACGCCGTCCTCGTAGCCGAGGCGGCCGAAGACGCGCAGGGCACCGGCGAGCCGTTCCTTGCGGTGGCGCCGTTCGTCCTCCGGCCTGTCGTGCACCGGGGGCATGGCGAACTGGAGCCGCTCGACGGGTATGGGTGTGGGCGCCCGCATCTGTCCTCCGTTCCTGGTCGTACGGAGCGGAAGTTACCGCCGGTCAGCGAAGGGCGACAGGGGCCTTCTGTGAAGAGAGTCTGGAGCCGGGTGTGCCGGACGGTAGCGCGGCGGCCGGGAAAAGGAGACAGAAGCTGTCTGGTATCGGTGTCAGGCTGTCGGTATGACAGACAGGACAGACAACTGGAAGGCCTTCGCGACCGCGGAACCCGAGCTGGCCCGCACGGTCGAGGAGCGGTTCGGGGCGTTCACGCACCACATCCTGGCGACGCTGCGCAAGGACGGGTCGCCGCGTACGTCGGGACTGGAAGTCAGGTTCCTGAACGGCGAGTTGTGGCTCGGGATGATGCCGGGTTCGCTCAAGGCGCTCGACCTGCGGCGCGATCCGCGGTGCACGCTCCAGGCGAACCCGGGGTCGGGCACGGAGATGGGCGGCGGGGACGTGCGGATCTCCGGCCGGGCGGTGGAGGTGCGGGACCCGGAGACCGTGAAGCGGTACGCGGACGAGGTGCGGCCGCCGGACCCGTCGGCGTTCCACCTGTTCCGGGTGGAGCTGACGGAGGTCGTGCGGACGGCCATCGAGGACGAGAAGTACCTGGCCGTGCAGCTGTGGAAGCCGGGGCAGCCGGTGCGCACGACACGGCGGACGTGAGAACGCCGGTGCCGCCGTCCCCGGCGGGGGCGGCGGCACCGGCGTTCAGGCGTGGGCGCGCGGGCGGGCCGTGCGGCCCGGACCGGCCGTGGGGCGGGGCCCCGACGGTCGGGTCACTCCCACTCGATGGTGCCCGGCGGCTTGCTGGTCACGTCGAGGACGACGCGGTTGACGTCGGCGACCTCGTTCGTGATGCGGGTCGAGATGCGGGCGAGCACGTCGTACGGCAGGCGGGACCAGTCGGCCGTCATCGCGTCCTCGGAGGAGACGGGGCGCAGCACGATCGGGTGGCCGTAGGTGCGGCCGTCGCCCTGGACGCCCACGGAGCGGACGTCGGCGAGGAGCACCACGGGGCACTGCCAGATCTCGCGGTCGAGACCGGCGGCGGTGAGCTCCTCGCGGGCGATGGCGTCGGCCTCGCGCAGCAGGTCGAGGCGGTCCTTGGTGACCTCGCCGACGATGCGGATGCCGAGGCCGGGGCCCGGGAAGGGCTGGCGCTGGACGATCTCGTCGGGCAGGCCGAGCTCCTGGCCGACCATGCGCACCTCGTCCTTGAAGAGCTGGCGCAGCGGCTCGACGAGCTCGAACTCCAGGTCCTCGGGGAGGCCGCCCACGTTGTGGTGAGACTTGATGTTGGCGGTGCCGGTGCCGCCGCCGGACTCGACGATGTCCGGGTAGAGCGTGCCCTGGACGAGGAAGGCGACCTCTTCGCCGTCGGCGGCGCCCTCGGCGATGATGTCGGCCTGCGCCTGCTCGAAGACGCGGATGAACTCACGGCCGATGATCTTGCGCTTGGTCTCCGGGTCGGAGACGCCGGCGAGGGCGGTGAGGAACCGCTCCTGGGCGTCGACGACCTTCAGCTGCACGCCGGTGGCGGCCACGAAGTCCTTCTCGACCTGCTCGGTCTCGCCCTTGCGCATCAGGCCGTGGTCGACGTACACGCAGGTCAGCTGGGAGCCGATGGCCTTCTGCACCAGGGCGGCGGCCACGGCGGAGTCGACGCCGCCGGACAGGCCGCAGATGGCGCGCTTGGTGCCGACCTGGGCGCGGATGGCGGCGACCTGCTCGTCGATGACGCTGCCGGTGGTCCAGGTCGGCTTCAGGCCCGCGCCGCGGTAGAGGAAGTGCTCCAGGACCTGCTGGCCGTGCGTGGAGTGCATGACCTCCGGGTGGTACTGGACGCCGTAGAGCTTCTTCTCGTCGTTCTCGAAGGCGGCGACGGGGACGACGTCCGTGGAGGCGGTGACGGCGAAGCCCTCGGGGGCGGCGCTGCACGCGTCGCCGTGCGACATCCACACGGACTGCTCGGCCGGAGTGCCCTCGAAGAGGGTGGAGCCGGGCTTGGAGACGCTGAGCGGGGTGCGGCCGTACTCACGGGCACCGGTGTTGTCGACGGTGCCGCCGAGGGTGGTGGCCATCAGCTGGAAGCCGTAGCACATGCCGAAGACGGGGACGCCCGCCTCGAACAGGGCGCGGTCGACCGAGGGGGCCTCCTCCGCGTACACCGAAGACGGGCCGCCGGAGAGGATGATCGCCGCAGGGTTCTTGGCGAGCATCTCGGAGACCGGCATGGTGCTCGGCACGATCTCGCTGTAGACCCGGGCTTCGCGGACGCGGCGGGCGATGAGCTGGGCGTACTGCGCTCCGAAGTCGACGACCAGGACGGTGTCGGGAGCGGCGGCAGCGGGAGTCGCTGAGGACACGGCGGCGGCCTTCCGGCGTTGAGCGTGCGCAGGAGGTTCGTGAGCGGAAGGGTGCACGAGGGGTGCGCGCGCGGTTGGAGCTGGGGTTCGTTTTGTCGATTCTAACGGGCCCGGCCGTGGCGCCTTCGTCGTATCCGACGGACGACGGGCCCGCGGCCCCGGTGGCGGGGCCCCTCCGCGGCAGCCCCCGGCCCCGCTCCGGGACCCGCTCCACCCCGGCACGGGGTCCGCTGGAGGCCGGGCCGAGGGCTGCCGCGGCAAGGGAGAGGGCGGGCAGCGGGCGCGGCGGCGGGGCCCGCCCTGCGCCCACCCGTTCCGCCCTCCTGGGCCGTCCTCCTGGGCGGAGGGGCCGCCCCCGGGAGAGCAGGAGTGCCGTGGCCGAGCGGGCGTCTCAGCATGCGAGCCAGCTCACACCCGGTTTGACCCGCCGCGCACGCCTGGGGGCATACTGGCTCCGTGAACAAGCACCTCGGCTTCCTCTTTACCTATGGCAACCGGCCCGCCGGCTGCCATGGTCGAGCTGCTTGATCTCCTGACAAGCGACTTCCCAGGCGCCCCGGGCCGAAAGGCCCGGGGCGTCCTGTCGTTTCCGGGCCTTTCGCCCCGGGGCACCCCCGCCAGACCACTCCAGCGAGGAGCCCCGCCATGACCGCCACCACGCAGCAGCCCACCACCCCCGCCGAGCGGACGGGAGCCCGTACGCCCGAAGCCGCCGAGCTGATCGGCGGCGCCCGCGAACGGATCGACGCGCTCGATGACCGGATCATTGGTCTGGTCCAGGAGCGGATGGCGGTCTCCGCGGTGATCCAGGAGGCCCGCATCAGTTCGGGCGGGCGGCGGGTGAACCTCTCGCGCGAGATGGAGATCCTCGCCCACTACCGGGACGCGCTCGGCAAGCCCGGCACCGCGCTCGCGATGACGCTTCTGGAGCTGTGCCGCGGCCGCGTCTGAGACCACGCGGCACCGCACGGCCGCCATGCCACAGCCCCACCGCGGCCCGCCGCGGCCCACCACAGCCGCGCCGCAAGGGCCACCGCGGCCCACCGCAAGGGGTGTCCGGCGCGGGCACGTGCGCACGCGGAACCGCTGCGCCACGGACCTGAGTTCGGACGCCTTCTCACCCGTACGGCGCGTGACCGGTTCCCGACGGGCTTCGTTGGTCCCGGTGTCCGTGCCAGCCAGGGGCGGGCGGCCCGAAAGAACCACGCGTGGCTCCTCCGCTGGGGCGATGAGGCGTACGGATCGTTCGTACGCCGTGGGACCTCGCCCCAGAGATGTGACCGGACGGCAGGGGACAGCAGCCCGGTCACCCAGGGAACGGTCGGCTCCGGGGACGCCCGGAGCCGACCGGCCTCCAGCTCTCCCGCCCAGGTGTTCCCCTAGGGCACAAGTGGATGTAGTCGAAACGGTTGCGCAGAGAACCGGCCATCCTCCACGATGCGTAGAGGGAGAGCGGGCAGCCGCCCCTTGCAGAACTTCATTGCCATTGGTCTAAACCAGCCGTGCGCCGCTTGCGCGCCGGGTCGGCCACCGGCACACGAACCAGCGGCGTACTCCCCCCGGCGCCGCCCCGAAGCACCGACGCTGCCCTGACGTCGGTGCTGACAGCCAAGGGCCCCGCGGATCCGTCCCGCGGGGCCCTTCGCTCGTTCGGCGGGTGGCGTCGCCGGGGAAGCCCGAGGACGCCACCCGCGTCCGCTACTTCACCTTGGCCAGTTGCGCGTCCATGACCGCCGCCGGAACCTTCGGCTGGGCGTCCGCCCTGTCCGCCGTCGGCCGGTCGGGCCCGCCGTCCTCCCGGCTCTCGTCGTCGCGCGCCACGCTCTGGGGGTCGTACAGGCTCGACGCGGCGAAGGACACGAGCGTGGATCCCTTGCGCACGACGGTGACCGTCCAGCGCTTCACGAACTCGCCCTGACGGACGCCGAGGCGGTAGCCGACGGCCTCGTCGCCCTTGTCCGGCGCGGTCAGCGCCTTGACGCCCGAGTAGCGCAGGTCGCCGGTGCGGAAGGTCGCGCACTTCTCGGCCTTGGTCGCCGCGCGCAGATCCGCGAGGGCCCGCTCGGCCGCGCCCTCGTCGTCGTACGCGTACAGCTCGACGTCCGTCGTCGACAGGTCGCGGGTGCTCTTGCCGGTGACCGTGCGGCCGACGTGCCCCTTCGCCCCAGGCGGCGTGGCGGACGTCAGGAGGTCCGCCAGCGGGGCGCAGGCGGCCGGGGAGGCCGCCGCACCGGCCCATGCGGCCTCCAGCTTGTTCGGCTTGCGCGGCGTCACGTCGTGGCCGCGGACGTCGCCCTTGGCCAGGGAGGCGGCCGTCAGCTTCGCCGGCGCGCCGCCACCGCCCGAGGAGCCGTCCGACGCACCGCTCGACGAGCCGGCCGACCCACCGTCTCCGTCAGCCGCGCCGGTCCCGCCCGACTCGCCGCCACCCGACCCCTTCGGCTTCGCCTGCTCCGTCGACGACTTGGCCCCGTCGCGGCCGCCGCCGTCACCGCCGCCGCACGCCGCGGTCAGGCCCAGCGTCGCCACGACCGAGGCGGCCACCACCACACGCGACACAGCTGACTTCACGTTCCCCCACTTTCACCCTTGCTCGCCCCCGCGGGCTTGCGGACCCATCGCCCCCGCGGACTCGTCTCGCCCCCGCGGAGCCCTGCCCGTCCCCACGGAGCCTTGCGTGCGGAGTCACCCGCACCCCTTCTACGACCGAAGATCGCCGCGGGCGGTTCCACGGATCGGCATCGAATTGCAAACGGTCAGCCGAGCCAGGGTCAGAACCGGTACGGGCTCAGGAGCAGGATCGCGAGGATCATGAAGCCCGCGACGATCACCACGCTGCGGACCTGGCGCCACCGTCCGGAACCGGCACCGCCGCGGCCCGGTCCCACGGGCGCGGACCGCCAGCCGTCCGGGCGCCAGGGCTCCGCGGCCGCCTCCTTGCGCTTGCGGCGCTTGCGCCCCACCGTGCCCTCGGCCTGCTGCCGGGCCGCCTCGGCGTCCAGTTTGCGCAGCCGCTCGGCCACCATGCGCGCCCGCGCCGACGGCTCCTTGGGCGCCGACGCGCGGATCTCGCGCTCACTGTCCTCCGCGAACCTCCGCCACACCTCGTCGGGTATGGGCGCCTCGTCATCGGGCTCGCGCGGCGACTGTACGGACACTGTGCCCCCTCCCCCGCCCGTTGCCCGGCGGCAGGTTCCATCTCGCTTGCAAACGGGGGAAGTTCTATGCCACCCCATGAGGGCCGCACAAGCCCGAGCTCTTCACATCCTCCAGAGATGTGACCCAAAGCACATAAAGTTTCCGTGAGTTCGGATGCAACCATTCACAGGAAACACAAGTCATGCATGCGTAACTACGGCCACTTCCGTGCCCCGGCGCGGAGGCCCCAGCTTCGTGCCACGCGGGACGCGCGGTACGCCGGACTCACCGAGGTCTTCATGAAGCTCCGCCGTGCCCTGGCCACCGCGGCCGCGACTGCCGCGCTCGCCCCGCTCGCGCTGCTCTCGGCCCCGGCCGCGCTCGCGACCGAGGGCGATGCCGTGACGCCGGGCACGAGCGTGAGCGAGACCCCGGAGACCTCCGGCACGCCCGCACCGGGAACGCAGGAGCCGACGGAGAAGCCCGGCGAGCCCGGTGACCCCGACGACGGCGCCGGGCCGGACGGCCCGGGCGACAAGCCCGGTGAGCCCGGCGGCAAGCCCGGCGACGCCCAGAAGCCCGGCGAGAAGCCGGGCACCGGCGAAGAGCCGGGTGACGAGCCTGGTGAAAAGCCCGGCGACGAGCCCGGCGAGGACCCCGGCGGCAAGCCCGGTGACGGCGCCACCAAGCCCGGCGGCGATGAGGGCGACAAGCCCCCGTCCCGGGGCAAGGACCACGAGAAGGACCCCGCGCCGGAGCCCTGCGAGGTCGACGACGAGACCGGCGACGACCTCGAGAGCCGCCTCGAACTGAGCCTCCAAGGCCTGCCCCGCAAGATCGCCGCGGGCAGCGGCTGGCACGCGTTCACGCTGACCGCCGCCAACTCCAGCGACGACGAGCTCGGCGAGGTCAACTGGCTCGCGGCCGTGGACAACTTCTCCAACAGCGAGCACGAGCGGAACTGGCTGAGCACGTACGCGCGCATCCAGTACCTCGACCCGGCGGCCGGTGGCTGGAAGTCGATCGTCGACGAGGTCTCGGACGGCAGCTACTTCGGGAAGACCACGCTCGGCGCCCACGAGCAGATCGAGCTCAAACTCCGCCTCGACATCAGCGCCAAGGCCCCGGCGGGCCCGGGCTACGCGCTCGGCCTCGGCGGCTACACGGACGCCGAACTCGACTGCACGCACAGCTCGTTCGACTTCTTCGAGTTCACGGTCCTGAAGCCGGGCAGCGACATCGACTACCCGGGCGAGGCCATCGAGCTGCCGGACCGGCCCGCCCCGCGCCCCGCCCCCAAGCCGCAGGGCGGCGCCAAGCCCATCAAGCACACCACCGTCACGACGACCCCGAGGCCCAGCGGCAGCCTCGCCGCGACCGGGTCGAGCTCCGCGCTGCCGACCATCGGCATCGTCGGCGGCGTCGCCGTCGTCGCGGGTGCGGGCGCCGTGTTCGTCGTGCGCCGCCGTGGTAACTCGGACGCCGCATAGCGCGCTCCACGCGCGCGTGTGACCACGAGGCCACCTCAAGACGCGAAGGACCTGCACTCGGAGGGGGGTGCAGGTCCTTTCGCTGTCCGGACTCCGAAAGTAGCCGTCGGGAGCCCTGAGGCCCCCTGGACATCGCGGGAGCCCTGAAACCCGGTCGCCCCTAAGGCGCCGCGGATCCTCCCTTGGGCGGCACCACCGGCACCCCGAGGAACGGCAGCCGCAGCGCCCCGAACGCGTCCGCCGGGACCGCCGGGGACTTCGGCTCGACCGGCGCGAGACGCACGTACGCCGCGCCCTGCGCGGGGCGCGGATCGGTGCCGCCCTTGTTCGGCCAGAACGACATGGCGCGCTCCGCCTGCGCGGTGATCGTCAGCGACGGGTTCACGCCGAGGTTCGCGGACACCGCCGAGCCGTCGACCACGGAGATCCCCGGGTGCCCGTACAGCCGGTGGTAGGGGTCGATGACACCTGTCCGGGGGGAGTCGCCGATCGGGCAGCCGCCCAGGAAGTGCGCGGTGAGCGGGGTGCCCATCAGCTCGCCGACGTTCGAGCCGGGGAAGCCGTTGATCTCCTGGGCGATGAGGGTCGCGGCGCGCGTGGCCTCCGGGATCTGGTCCGGGTTGGGCGCGCCGTGGCCCTGCCGGGCCGTCAGCAGGCCCTTGCCGAGGCCCTTCTCCTTGCGGTACGTGGTCAGCGAGTTGTCCAGGGTCTGCATGACCAGGCCGATGATGGTCCGCTCCGACCAGCGGCGGTTCGACAGGGAGCGCAGCGTGAGCACCGGGTGCCGGGCGGAGTTGGCGAGCCAGCCCGCGACCCGCGCCTTGCCGCCCTTGGCGGTGTACGGCACCTGGAGCAGGGTCAGGCTGCCCATGGCGTTGGACTTCTTGCCGTAGCGGACGGGCTCGATGTGGGTGGTGCCGTTCGGATGGATGGACGAGGTGATGGCCACGCCCCGGCTGAAGTCCACCCGCCCGCCCGGGGCGCCCCCGTGGCGCTTGCGGTAGCGGCGGTCGGAGGTCTGCGCGCCCACCAGGGCCTCCGAGTTGGTGCGGGTCAGCTCGCCGAGGCGGCCGGAGACGCGCGGCAGCAGATGGCTGTCCTTCATGCGGTGCAGCAGCGTCTGGGTGCCGTAGGTGCCCGCGGCCAGGACCACGTGGCGGGCCCGGAACGTGTGGCCCTTGCCCTTGCGCTTGTTGTCGGTGGGCAGCGTGGCCACGGCGTAGCCACCGCGCGAGTCCTCGGTGAGGGTGACGACGGTCGTCATGGGGTGGATGACCGCGCCGGCCTTCTCGGCGAGGTACAGGTAGTTCTCGGTGAGCGTGTTCTTCGCGCCGTGGCGGCAGCCCGTCATGCACTCGCCGCACTCGGTGCAGGCCCGGCGCGCGGGGCCCGCGCCGCCGAAGTACGGGTCGGGAACTTCCCCGCCGGGCCCGGCCGTTGACTCACCGGTGGCGTCCCGCCCGTCACCGAAGAAGACACCGACCGGTGCCATGTGGAAGCTGTCGCCCACCCCCATGGCCTCGGCGGCTGCCTTGAGATGGACGTCGGAAGGAGTCGTCGTCGGATTGAGCCGCACCCCGAGCATGCGCTCGGCCTGCTCGTAGTACGGACGCAGCTCGTCCTGCCAGTCCGTGATGTCCTTCCACTGCGGATCGTCGAAGAACGCCGCAGGCGGCACGTAGAGCGTGTTCGCGTAGTTCAGCGATCCGCCGCCCACGCCCGCGCCCGCCAGGACCATCACGTTGCCGAGCAGATGGATGCGTTGGATGCCGTACAGGCCGAGGGCCGGGGCCCAGAGGTAGTTCTTCAGGTCCCAGGAGTTCTTCGGCAGCGTGGCGCGGGTGAAGCGGCGGCCCGCTTCCAGGACGCCGACGCGGTAGCCCTTCTCGGTGAGCCTCAGCGCGGCCACGGAGCCTCCGAAGCCGGAGCCTATGACGATGACGTCGTAGTCGTGGCCCGCGCCGTCCTCGCTCTGGACGGAGTTCTCCTGCGGCATTGGGGTCTCCTCGCATCTGCGGGCTCGTCGTGGCTGGTCGCGCAGTTCCCCGCGCCCCTTCGGGGCGCTCCCGTCAACGCAGCCGCAAGGCCTTCATCACCTTCAGGCTCCTCGTCATGAACGCCGCGTACTTCTCGTCGTCCATGCCGAAGGACGGTGCGAGCGGGATGAGGCGCTGGTGGGCCACGGTCTGTGCCTCGGTGTACTTGAGGATGCCCTCGGAGCCGTGGCGGCGGCCGAGGCCCGAGTCCTTCATGCCGCCCATCGGCGACTGCACGCTGCCGTAGGCGGGCGCGAAGCCCTCGTTGACGTTGACGGTGCCGGTGCGCAGGCGGGCGGCGACGGCGCGGCCGCGCTTGCCGTCCTTCGTCCACACCGAGGAGTTCAGGCCGTAGGGCGTCGCGTTGGCGAGCTCCACCACCTCGTTCTCGTCGGTGAAGCGGTAGATCGAGACGACCGGGCCGAAGGTCTCCTCCGTGCACACGGCCATCGGCGCCTCGACGCCGTCGAGGATGGTGGGCTCGTAGAAGTACGGGCCTATGTCGGGCCGGGCCGTGCCGCCCGCGACGAGGGTGGCGCCCTTGGCGACGGCCTCGTCGACGTGCCGCCGGGTGGTCTCCAGCTGCCGCTCGCCGGCCAGCGAGCCCATCTCGGCGCCGTACGCGAGCGAGCGCCCGAGCCGCATCGCCCTGGTGCGCGCGGCGAACCGCTCGACGAAGGCGTCCGCGACCGACTCGTGGACGTACAACCGCTCGATGGAGATGCACAGTTGGCCCGCGGAGGAGAAGCAGGCGCGGACCGCGCCCGCGGCGGCCTTGTCCAGGTCGGCGTCGTGCAGGACCAGCATGGCGTTCTTGCCGCCGAGTTCGAGGGAGACGCCGACCAGCCGGGCGGCGGCGCCCGTGGCGACCTCGCGCCCGGTGCGCGTCGAGCCGGTGAAGGAGACGTAGTCGGCGTGCTTGACGATTTCGGGGCCCACGACGGGACCGTCGCCGAGCACGACCTGGAACGCCTCGGCGGGCAGACCCGCCTCGACGATGAGGTCCCGGGCCCACAGCGCGGTCAGCGCGGTCTCCGTGTCCGGCTTCATGACCAGCGCGTTGCCCGCGACGAGCGCGGGCAGGGCGTCACCGATGGACAGCTCCAGGGGGTAGTTCCAGGGCGCGATCTGGCCGACGACGCCGCGCGGCTGGCGCAGCTCGGTGACCTTCGTCAGGGCCGGTACGACACCGGTGTGGCGCTTGGGGTTCAGATAGGCGGGCGCGCGGCGGCCGTAGTGGCGGGCCGCGACGACGACGGCCTGGATCTCCTCGTGCGCGTGCAGCCGTGCCTTGCCGGTCTCCAGCTGGATCAGGTCGAGCGCCTCGCCCTGGCGCTGGAGCAGCAGGTCGTGGAAGCGCAGGAGCACCGCGGCGCGCCGGCGCACGGGCGTGCGCGCCCAGGCGATCTGCGCGGTACGGGCCCGCTCGAAGGCGGTGGCGACGTCCTCGGGCGTGGACTCGGGCAGCTCGGCGAGCCGCTCGCCGGTGAACGGCGTGTGGTTGGCCGTGCGGCCCGAGCCGAGCACATCGCGGGTGAGCTGGGCGACCAGTCCGGGCGTGACCACGTCGGCGGCGGTGCGGGCGCCGCGCGGGGCCTGGGCGATCGGGTTCGTACCGAGGGGTGCCGCGGGGGCCTGCGAGTCCGTCATGACGGTGAGCGTATGCCTGGGCGGACGCTTTGGGTACCCATGGGTAACGAGCTTTCACCGGTCTCGCACGCGGGCCCAACGGCCGCCTGACACCGCGCCAGTGGCTGCTGGCAGCAAAGACGCTGATCAGCGCGTTAGTCCACGCCGGTCATGCCCTTGCGCGCGCTCAACACCCCATCAGGGCTTGCTGATCTTCAGGTCCTCGATGGCCTTCCGCGCCACCTCACGGCCGCGCTCGGTGAAGTCGCTCTTGGCCGGGTAGTCGATCCACAGCTTGTACATGTCCCCGGACTTGGTCCGGTAGTAGAAGATCGTGGCCTCGCGCGGGTACTCCGTCTCGCTCTCCTTGTTCGTGTACGGAATGAGGTTCTCCGCGGACTGGCTGCCCTGGTACTCGCTCTGCGTGGTCTTCCTGCCCGGCCGCAGCTCGTCCGGGCTCAGCGACGAGCCGAGCACCGAACTGCCCTGGTCCAGGTCCTTCATGTCCTCGTACGCCTCGGCCATGGAGGTGCCTGCGATGTAGTTGAGGTCGTCCTCGGACTTCTTGTCCAGGGTCAGCGTCACCGAGATCTGGCCGCTGGAGTCCCGGAACGAGACCCAGTGCTCCTTCGGTGGCGCGTCGTCGCCGGGCACCCATCTGCCGTACCCCTCGGGTGCCGAGACGGTGGCGCCGAGCTTCTTCTCGGCGTGCTCCTGCCACGGCCCGGCGTCCGACGAGCCGTCGCCGAACGGGTTCACCGCGACGAGCACGCCCGCCACCACCGCCGCGGCCACCGCGGCGCCGGTCACCACGAGCGCCTTGCGGCTGAGGAAGACGCCCTTGCCGCGCGGCCCGCTCTGGTCGCCCGCGACCGTGACCACCTGCGTCGGCGGGGGCTGCGGCGGCCGCACGGCCTCCTCCAGGAGCGCCCGCACCCGCCCCGCGTTCGGGCGGTGCGCAGGGTCCTTGTGCAGCAGGCCGTTGATGGCGTCGGCGAGCGGCCCCTGCGCGGAGGCGGGCGCCGCGGGCGTGGCGTTCAGAACGGACTGCAGGGTCGCGGGCGTGTTGTTGCGGCGGAACGGCGACACGCCCTCCGTCGCCGCGTACAGGACGACGCCGAGCGACCACAGGTCGGACGCCGGGCCGGGGCGCTGGCCGAGGACGCGCTCGGGGGCGATGAACTCGGGCGAGCCGACGAAGCCGCCGGTGTCCGTCAGATTCGTCTCGCCCTCGATCTGGGCGATGCCGAAGTCGGTGAGGACGACGCGGTCGTGGTCGCCGAGCAGCACGTTGTCCGGCTTCACGTCGCGGTGCAGGATGCCCGCCGCGTGCGCCGCCTCCAGGGCACCGAGCACTTCGAGGCCGACGCGCGCCGCCTCCCGCGCGCCGAGGGTGCCCTCGCGCAGCGCGGCGCCGAGCGAGCGCCCCCGTACGAACTCCATGACGATCCACGGCTGGTCGTCCTCGACGACGACGTCGTGGACGTTCACGACCGCCGGGTGGTCGAGGCGGGCGGCGGCGCGGGCCTCGCGGCGCATCCGCTCGAAGGCGTTGGCGCGCTCGCGGTCGGGCAGGTGGTCGGGCAGGCGCGGCTCCTTGACGGCCACCTCGCGGTCGACGGTCTCGTCCTTGGCGCGCCAGACCGTGCCCATGCCGCCGTGCCCGAGCTTGGAGAGCAGCCGGTAGCGGCCGCCCACGAGCCGCCCCGCGCCCGGGTCGGACCGGGTGGGCCGCGCGGACGGCGCCTGCGGTACGGACGGCGTCCGCCCGCCGTGCGGCGCCTGCCGGCCCGGAACGACCTGCGCCGGTTCCGCGTACGGACGGGGGTGCGGCGTCCCGCCCGGCTCGGGGGGCCGTGGTGGCTGCAGCCCGTAACTGGTGGTGTCCTGCGGGCCCTGCCCGGCTCCCCCGTCGTTGCTCATGGACCCATGACTACCTTGCCTGACGTGTCTGATTCCAGCCGGGGTCCCTACTTGTGACCGGGGTGATGCACGGCCCGGGAACTCACGCCCCCGCCGGGCCCGTCAGCGGCGTACGAACGTGTCGACCGCGGTGTCGAAGTACCGCCGCCCCCGCCCGGATTCGGGCAGCGGAGCCGACACCCACACGTCGTACATCCGCCCGCCCTCCTCCCAGCACAGGTCGTAGGTGCGGAGCGGGCCGTCCCGGGTGAACTGCCACAGCGCGGCGGGGCGGCCGTTGCGGGTGGTCTCGGTGACCTGCCCGTCGCTGTAGCCGGGGACGCGCTCGGAGCCCGCCGCGTGCGCGCGGCGCTGGACCGCGGACGGGCCGCCGGGCACCGGGGCCGCGGCCTCGATGCCGACGCGGAAGGCGCCGTCCGGGGAGGTGTAGTAGGTGCGCGGCCCGGCCGTGGTGCGCCGGTAGCCCGTGGGCACGGCGAGCGTGAAGCCGCGCGGGTCCTTCGCGAGGCGGTAGCCGCGCGGGGCGTCGGGCGTGGAGGGCCGCACGGAGTCCGGCGTCTTGGTGACCGTGGAGGTGGCCGTGGGCCGGGGAGCGCCGGTGGCCGCGGTGCCGGGCCCGTCCCGCGTGGCCGACGTGGCCGGATTTCCCCCCTCCCCTTCGCCGTCGCGGCCGAGCAGGAGCGCGGCGGCCGAGACCGCGCCGCCCGCCACGGCGGCGACCAGGACGGCGGCGATGAGCATGGTGCGGCCCTGCCGCCGGTTCAGCCGCTGCCGGGCGGCGGGTCCGGGCCCGTAGGGGTCCGCCGGCAGCGGCAGCAGCACCGCGGCCCTGGTCCGCTGGTATCGGGGCAGGTCACGAGGGGCGGACGGATGGCGGCCCGGCCATAACGCGGCGGGCAGCAGACCGGAGCCCGACCGGTCCCCGTCGAGCCTCGGCATCGTGCCGGTCACGACGTACGTCCGCAGCAGCCGCTCCGCCGAGGCCGCGTCGAGCCGTCGCTCCGGGTCGCGTTCGAGCAGCCCGAGGACGACGGGCGCGAGCGGCGCCGCGGCGGGCGGCGGGCGTATCTCGTCGAAGACGACGGCGTGCAGCACCCCGCCGATCGAGTCGCGGCGGAACGGCGACTCGCCGGTGACCGCCGCGACGAGCAGCGCCCCGAGCGACCACAGGTCGGACGCGGGCCCGGTGCGCTCGCCGGACATCCGCTCGGGCGCGGTGTACTCCGGCGAGCCGACGAACGACCCGCTCTCGGTGAGCGTCGTAGCCCCGCTGACCTGCGCGATCCCGAAGTCCGTGAGGACGACGCGGCCGGTGGCCTCCTCGATGAGCACGTTCGCGGGCTTCAGGTCGCGGTGCAGGATCCCGGCGGCGTGCGCGGTGCGCAGCGCGCCGAGCAGATCGAGGCCGACCCGGGCCGCCGCGTGCGGGGCGAGCGGCCCCGAGCGGGCGATGCGCCGCGCGAGCGACACGCCGTCGACGTACTCCATGACGAGGTACGCGTGACCGTCCTGGACCACCACGTCGTGCACGACCACGATGTGCGGATGGCTCAGCCGCGCCACCGCGCGCGCCTCGTGCAGGGTGCGCTCGCGCTGCCGGGCGGCCTCGTCCTCGGAGAGGGTCTCGTCGACCGCGAGTTCCTTGACGGCGACCCGGCGGCCGAGGAGCTGGTCACTGGCCCGCCACACGACACCCATGCCGCCCCGGCCGAGCCGCGCTTCGATGCGGTAACGACCGGCGATCACACGGGTGCTGTCACCCAGGCTCCCCATGCGGCCATCATGCCCCAGAGGTGTGGCCGTCGATCCGGACCACCGCAGGTGGGGCCGGAGACCGGCCAGTTCAGGCCGCCCGCGCGGGGCCAGTCGCGCGGTACCGCTTCAGGCCGCCAGGGCGGGGTCAGTCGCGCAGCCCCGCTTCAGGCCGTCGGCGCGGGCTCAGTCGCGCCAGCCGCGCAGCACCGCGTCGAACTGCTCCCGCGTGGTGTCCCAGCTCGCCTCGGGACCCGACATGTAGATCATGTACTCGACACCGTCACCGTTGATGTACCCCTGCTCGATGGCGTGCCGGGGGCCCTTGGTGGTGTCACTCGAACCCGCCGTCCAGCGGAACTCCCACAGCGCGCCGGGGTGGTCGCGGAAGTTGTTGGAGTTCAGGTGCAGGCGCTGGTAGTTCGGCAGCTTGAGCTGCCGCTCCAGGTCGATCTGGTGGGCGTAGGGGCTGTCGAAGTCCGGGCTGCGGTCGATGGCGATGCGCACGAAGTGGCGGCCGTTGTCCGGCGTGTAGTCGATCTGGTTGCCGTCGACGCGTCGCGACCAGCCCTTGGGCAGCATCAGGCTGAAGCCCTCGGCGTCGCGCACCCGCTCCCAGTCGGCGGGGATGCCGCCGACGATCCGGTCGCCGTCCTTGCCGTCCTTGCCGTCCTTGGTTCCCGTCCCCTCGCTGGCCTCGGCGCGGGCGCGGTCGCCGTTGTCACCGCCGAACTGCAGGTATCCGAACACCGCGCCGCCGCCGAGCAGCGCCGCCGCGGCGACCAGCGCGAGCCGTCTGACCCAGCGGCCCCTGCCGGGCGCCGCGGGGGGTGTGAAGGGCGTGGGGGTCGCGGGGGCAGTCTGCGGCGCGGTCGCGGGCTGGGCCACGGGCGGCGGCGGCAGCTGGTTGGTCCGCGTCGGTACGTACGCCTGCGCGGTGCTGGGCCTGCGCCCCTCCGCGGCCTCGGCGAGCATCTGCTCCGCCTCGTCCGCGCTCGGCCGCGCGGTCGGGTCCTTGCGCAGCAGCGCGTCGATGACCGGGCCGAGGGCTCCGGCGTGCGCGGCCGCCGCGGGCTCCTCCGTCACCACGGCTTGCATGGTGCCGAGCGGCGAGGTGCGGCGGAACGGCGAGTTGCCCTCCACCGCCGTGTACAGCGTGGCGCCGAGCGCCCACAGGTCGGCCGCGGGGCCGGGGTTGGCGCCGCTGACCCGCTCGGGCGCCAGATAGTCGACGGAGCCCACCACTTCGCCGGTGCGCGTGATGGTCTTGTCGCCCTCGATCGCCGCGATGCCGAAGTCGGTGAGCAGCACCCGGCCGTCGTCCGACAGCAGGACGTTGCCCGGTTTGATGTCGCGGTGCAGGACCCCGGCGGTGTGCGCGGCCCGCAGGGCGCGCAGCACCCACAGGCCGATGCGGGCGACCTCGCGCGCCTCGACGCGGCCCCGCTCCTTGACCGCGTCGGCGAGCGAGCAGCCCTCGACGAGTTCCATCACGATCCACGGCCGGTCGTCGTACTCGAGTACGTCGTGGACGGTGACGACGGCGGAGTGGTTGATCTGCGCCTGGGCCCGCGCCTCCGTCTGGGTGCGCGTCAGCAGGACCGCGCGGTCGGCCTCCTGCACCCACTGGGCGGCCGTCAGCTCCTTGACGGCGACGGCCCGGTGCAGCACCTCGTCCCGCGCGCGCCATACCCGCCCCATGCCACCGCTGCCGATGGACTCACCCAGCCGGTAGCGGCCGGCGAGGAGCAGGCCCTGCATCTGATTCACGTTCCCCCGCAGTTGGTCTTGACAGGGCCCAGGTTCTGACAGAGCCAAGGGTAAGGAGGCGTGGGAAGGCAGGGAACGGGAGGGGGTGGCCGGAAGCCGCACTGTGACGGATGCGGCCCCGGTTCTTCGCCGTTCCACCGTGAATCCCCGCATTACCCCCGCGTACGGAGGGGGTACTTCCAGTTCTGCCCGGCGCCGACGAAGACGTGGGCTGGGGCGGTTCGGTTCTGTCCGCCGTCGGTCCACCGTCAGTCCGTCGTCGATGCGGTGCGGTCCGGCGCGCTTCCGGCGCGGGTTCCGGCGCGGTCGTGCACCCTCTGGCCGCCGACTCCGGGGAACGTCAGCCCGTGGCCTGGTACGACTTCGACGCCTGCTCGTACAGCCGGTCCACCTCGTCCCGTTCGGCCTCCGGGCCGCGCACCTGCACCACGTGGTACTTGCCGTCCACGATCAGCGCCAGATTGCGCACGAAGACCTCCGTGCCGTCCGACCCCTGCCAGGTGAACTGGCCCTCCGCCATGGCGCGGCCGCCCACGTCGACCCGGCGCATCCCACTGGACGTGGCCCAGGAGGAGTCCCGGAACGGCTGGAGCTCGCGCTCGTCCTCCTTCTGGTACTTCATCGGGTCCGTGCCGTAGTCCCCGGTGCTGTCCCGGCCCGGGACGACGAGGAGCTCGAACCTGCCGTGGGTGTAGAGCACTTGCTCCCGGCCGTTCATCGCCTGGCGCTGCCAGCCACTGGCCACGGCGACGCGGAAGCCCTCCGTGTCCTTGCGCAGCGTGAAGCCGGGCGCCAGGTCGGGCGCGGTGGTCTGCGGCTGCTGCGAGCCGGGCGTCTTCTCGCCGTCGGGCGTCTTCCCCGGCTTGCCGCCCTGGCCCTCGCCCTTGTCGTCGGTGTCGCCGCCTCGGCCCGGCTTGCCGTTGCCCGCGGGGCGGTCGTCCGGGGCGGTGCTGGACTCACCCGCGTTGCCCGTGCGCCCCGCGCCCTCGTTCTCATCGGCCTTGGGCATGAACAGCATCGCGTACGTGACCGCCGCCACGAGCCCCGCGAGGATCACCAGGAGCAGCACCCGGCCGAGTGAACGCGGCCCCTGTGCGGGACGCGGCTCCCGCTCCGGGCGGGGTGCCCGCACCGGCTTGGTGTCCCGGGTGTGCTCCCGGCCGCGCTTGTGACGGCCGTGGCCGGTGCCCGTGGCGACCGGCGCGGGCGGGCGCCGCTTGCGCACGACCTCGCCGCGGTGGCGCACGACGGGCAGCCTGCCGCCGTCGTACGGCGGTGCCGGGACCACGTGCGTGCCCGCGTCCGGCTCCGGCGCCGATCGCACCAGGGAGCGCAGCCAGCCGCTCAGCTCCTCGAAGTCGATGCGCTCGGTCGGGTCCTGACGCAGCAGCGACTCCACGACCGGCCGCAGCGGCCCGCACTCCTCGGCGAACGCGGGCGGCTCCGCGCACACCATCTGCACCAGCTCGGCGGTGCTCTCCTCCGGGTAGGGCGCATGGCCCTGGACGGCGCGGAAGAGCAGCGCGCCGAGCGCCCACAGGTCGGTTGCGGGGCCGATGGGCGCGGCGAGCTGCCAGTTCTCGTGCACGGGACCGGCCTGCTCGGGGGCCCAGCGCTCGGTGACCGCGCCCACGACCGTCATCCGCGCGTGCCGGGCCCGCTCGGCGGCGAGCGCGGTGGCGGGGCCGCGCCGGGGGCGCCGCTCGGCCGCGGGGTCGTCCCAACGGCCGCTGAGCGCACGGCCGTCCGGCTCGGAGCCCTCGTACTCGGCGGCCTCCTGGGCCTCCTCCGCCGAGGCGCCGTACCTGTCGTGCCCGTCGTGCCCGTCGTAGGCGTCGCGCGGGTCGTACGTGTCGCGCGTGTCGTACCTGTCGTACGCGTCGTCGTCCAGCGGGGCCTGCCGCTGCGGCGGCGCGGACCGCTTGGCCAGGCTCGGGGCCAGGGCGTCGCCCTGCGCGGGCACTCCGGCCCGGGGCACGGCGCCGTGCCACTGCTTGCGCCCGCCGCCGTTCCAGCTCTCCCGCGCGCCGTTGCCGTGGGCCTCGCGAGCTCCGCGCACTCCGTACGGGTCCGCGATCCGGCCGCTGGCGCCACCGGTGTCGGCCTCGCTGACCTGGGCCGCCGCCCGGGCCGCGCCCGCGCGGTACGCGGCGATCGCACCGGCGCGCGCCGCCCGCAGGTCGGATGCGTAGTCGGGCCCGGTCCGGGCGTCCGGCTCGGGGGCGGACTCGGTCTCGTACGCGGCGCCCGGCTCGTACGCGTCGGGTGCATACGCGTCGGAGCCGTCGGGCCCGTCGGACTCGTAGGTCTCGTACGGCGGGTCGGGCTCGTACGCGGGCTCCGGGACCGCCGCCACGCCGCGGGCCTCTCCGTCCGCGAGGGCGCCCGCGGGCTCCGTGAAGCCGGAGAAGTCCTCGCCCTCGGGCCGCGGGTCGTACCCGCACAGGGCCTCCTCCGCCGCGCCCGCCGCGAGCCCCGTGAGAAGCACGCGCCCGTCGTCGCAGACGAGCACCGTGCGCGCGGTGATGTTCCGGTGGACCCAGCCGTGCGCGTGCAGCACGCGCAGCGCGGTCACGACGTCGGCCGCGACCTCCGCCGCGCGGAACGGATTCAGGGGCTTGTCGGCGAGCAGCGCCGCGAGCGGCCGGGCCGCCACCAGTTCACTGACTATCCACAGCGAGCCGTCCTCCGCGAACACGTCGAAGACCTGGTCCAGACGCGGATGGTCGGGGATGCGCGCGGCGGCCTGCGCGGCCTCTATGGCCCGGCGCACCGCGGGGTCGCTGGGCCTGCGCGTGGCCCGCGCGCCGGGGCGCCTGGGGGTCCGCGCGCCCCGCGCGCCGGAGCCCGCGCTCCTGAAGCCCTCGGGCAGCCCGCCGGGCAGGACGTCGCTCAGGTCGCCGTCGCCGTAGCCCTCGTCGCCGACCACTTCCGCCTCGACGACCTCCGGCAAGGGGACCTGCCTGACCAGGACTTCCTGGCCGCTGTAGGTGTCGAAGGCGCGGGTCTCGGCGAACTCGTACTCATCGGCCGGCGGCAGCGGCAGGCGGTAGCGGTCGGCGAGCACCCGTCCCGCATAGTCGTCCACGATGCCTCCCCCAACCGCCCGGTGGTCAATTCCGTTCGTTTTACGGCTCGTTGCGCTTGCTTACCCTCCGCAAGCACTCACGATACGTCTCCAGGCCGGACCGTATTGACGGGATGCCAGATCTCACCGGATCGTCAACCACCGGTTCCGGCTCTTCTCGGGGCCCGTTCGCGGATCATCCGCGGGGCCACCTCCCGGGTCTTCGCCCGGCCCGCTCCTCGAACCACTCCTAGGATCCCCCTCAGATCCCCCTCAGATCACTCCCGCGTCACTTCTTGGGCTCGAACGTGCGCGTGAACGTCCGCCAGGTGTCCCGGCGCTGGTCATCGTCCCAGCGGTCGGCCTTCGACGTGTACATCAGTCCGTAGCCGAGACCGCCGTTGACCACGAAGCCGCGGTCGACCGAGCGGTACTTGGTGCCGCCGTCGACGTAGGTGAACTCCCAGTCGGCCGTGAGCCAGCCGCGGAAGTCCACCTTCTCTATTCGGATCCGCTTGTACGCCGCCCGGCGCATGCCCGACTCCTGGTTCTTCCAGTCGGCCACCGGGTCGTCCTTGGGCGTGGTGGTCCAGCCGACGAGCAGCCGCTGGTCGTCCGGCCCCGTGAAGCGCGCGCCCGCGCGGTCCGTGCTCTTGAAGGACCAGCCCTTGGGCAGGCCGATCGAGAAGCCCTGCGGGTGCTTGTGCGTCGTCTCGGCGCCGTCGCCCCTGCCCTTGCCCTTCTCCTTGCCGTCCCCGCCGATGGGCGCGCCCTGGCCCGCGCCGTCGTCCTTGCCGGAGTCCTGGCCATCGCCCCGGTCGCCCTCGCCCCGGTCGCCCTTGCCGGAACCGGACCCGCCGGACTTCTCGTCGTCCGCGTCCTTGCCCTTGCCCTCGCCGCCCGCGCTCGCGCCGCTGGAGGCGGAGGTGCCGGAGCCCTTGCCGCCCTTGTCGCCCTCGTCGCCGTTGAGCGCGAAGGCGAGCACCGTGCCGAGCACGGCGAGCACGACGACCACCGCGATGATCACCAGCGTGCGCCGGGGCACCACGTCCGTGAGCGGCGCCCGGGCGGGCGGTCTGGGCGGTGTGCCGGGCGGCGTCCCGGGCTGGGCGGGCACATGGGCGCCGTGCGGGGAACCGCCCCCCGCGGCGGCGGAGTTCATCCCGGCGCCGACACCGGCACCGGAGCCGACACCGGAACCAGCACCGGCGCCGAGGCCGGTGGCCGTGCCCGCGCCGGAGCCCACCGCGGTGGCACGCGTCGCCGCCGGGCCGGTCGTGGGCCGTACCGGAACACCCGCGCCGGTGCTCGTGCCCGCCGTACGGTTCCCCGAAGCGATCGCTCCGGCCGCCGGGGTTGCGGGCGGGGCTCCGGCAGGGGAACCCGTCGCGGGCGCGCCGCTGCCCGTGCCCCGGTCCGTGGCGGAACCGCCGAGCGCCGTGGCACTACCACCGGCCGCCGCGGCTCCCGCGCTCCGGGACGTCGCCGCCGCGGCCGCCTTCTTGCGCACCGAACGGAACGCGCCCTTCAGCCGCTCCGCCGCCTCCTCGCCCTTACGGCCGCCGGAGGTCCCGGGACCCTGTGCGGGCACCGGAGGCACCGGCGGCAGGGGTACGACCTTCGTGGCGTCCGCCGGGTCCTCGGGGCGCCTGTCGGCCGCGCCGTCCGGGGAGTTGATCACTTCCTGGAGCAGGGCCCGCGCGCTCGCGTCGTCGAGCCGCTGCTCGGGGTCCTTGGCGAGCAGGCCGTAGATGACCTTCTCCAGCAGCGGACCGGCGTTCTCCGGAGGGTCGACCGCCTCCGTCATGACGGCGGTGAGCGTGGCGATGGCCGAGCCCTTGTCGTACGGCGGCACGCCCTCCACCGCCGCGTAGATCAACCCGCCGAGCGACCACATGTCGGCCGCTGGGCCGGGCTTGTGGCCGCGCGCCCGCTCCGGCGAGATGTACGAGGGAGCGCCGACGAGCATGCCCGTCGAGGTGATGGACGGGTCGCCCTCGACCTGGGCGATGCCGAAGTCGGTGAGGACCACCCGGCCGTCCTCGGCGATGAGGACGTTGGACGGCTTCACGTCGCGGTGCAGGATGCCCTCGCGGTGCGCGGAGCGCAGCACGTCGAGCACGGCGAGCCCGACCTCGGCCGCGCGCCGCGGCGTGAGCAGCCCGTCCTCGCGGACGGCCTCGGCGAGGGACTTGCCCTCGACGAGCTCCATCACGATCCACGGCCGGTCGTCCTCGTCGACCACGTCATAGACCGTCACCGCGCCGGTGTTGCGGATCCGGGCGATCGCCTTGGCCTCGCGGAGGGTGCGGGTGATGAGGCGCCGCTTCTCCTCGTCGTCGATGCTGGAAGGGAAGCGCAGCTCCTTCACGGCGACCGTGCGGCCCAGCGTCTCGTCCTTCGCCCGCCAGACCGTGCCCATGCCGCCCCGGCCGAGCACGTCACCGAGCCGGTACCGGCCCGCGAGGAGACGCGCGCTCTGATCCTGACGGGCCCCGCCCGTCTGCTCCGCCTCCGACATGCGTCCCCTCAGCTACCCGCACAACCCGCCCTGACAGAGCCTTCATTGTCCCTCACCCGAGGACCGGTCAACGCCGCGGGTCGGATGTCCCACATGGTGGACTTCGTCGCCTCGCGAACCCCTGCGCACCACCCCAAACCCCCCTGCTCATACCCTCCTTGGCCACCCCGCTCCGGTCAAACCGCCCGATCTCTGGCGTGTCCTTCCTTGACAACCCCGCACTCGGCCTCTAAAGGGGCACGATGTCCGGCGCCCCGAGGCGGGCCGCGTCCGCCGTCAGGTCGTCGGGCTGGCGCTGGGACTCGCGCTCGGCCTCCACCCGCTTCTCGTAGTGCTGGACCTCGCGCTCGACTTGGTCCTTGTCCCAGCCGAGCACGGGCGCCATCAGCTCGGCGCACTCGCGGGCGCTGCGCGTGCCCCGGTCGAAGGTCTCGATGGAGATGCGGGTGCGGCGGGTCAGCACGTCGTCCAGGTGCCGGGCGCCCTCGTGCGAGGCCGCGTAGACGACTTCGGCGCGCAGATAGTCCTCGGCCGCGTGCAGCGGGGCGCCGAGCGAGGCGTCGCCCTCGATCAGCTCGATGACCTCTTCGGCCAGCGAGCCGTAGCGGTTCAACAGGTGCTCGACGCGCACCACGTGCAGGCCGGTGCGCGCGGCGATGCCCGCGCGGGCGTTCCACAGCGCGCGATAGCCCTCGGCGCCGACCAGGGGGATGTCCTCGGTGACGCACTCCGCGACGCGCTGGTCCAGGCCGTGCACCGCCTCGTCCACGGCGTCCTTGGCCATGACGCGGTACGTCGTGTACTTGCCGCCCGCCACCACGACCAGGCCGGGCGCGGGGTGCGCGACCGTGTGCTCCCGGGAGAGCTTGCTCGTGGCGTCCGACTCCCCGGCGAGCAGCGGGCGCAGGCCCGCGTACACCCCCTGGACGTCGTCGCGGGAGAGGGGGACCGCGAGGACCGAGTTCACATGCTCCAGGAGGTAGTCGATGTCCGCGCTGGAGGCCGCAGGGTGGGCCTTGTCCAGGTCCCAGTCCGTGTCGGTGGTGCCGACGATCCAGTGCCTGCCCCAGGGGATGACGAACAGGACGCTCTTCTCCGTGCGCAGGATCAGACCCGACGTCGAATTGATCCGGTCCTTCGGTACGACCAAATGGATGCCCTTGGACGCCCGGACGTGGAACTGGCCGCGCTCGCCGACCATCGCCTGGGTGTCGTCGGTCCACACCCCGGTGGCGTTGACGATCTGCTTCGCGCGGATCTCGTACTCCCCGCCCGCCTCGACGTCCTGGACGCGGGCGCCGACGACCCGCTCGCCCTCGCGGAGGAAGCCGGTCACCCGCGCGCGGTTGGCCGTCCGGGCGCCATAGGCCGCCGCGGTGCGCACGAGGGTGGCCACATAGCGGGCGTCGTCCATCTGCGCGTCGTAGTACTGGAGGGCCCCGACGAGGGCGTCCCGCTTCAGACAGGGGGCCACGCGCAGGGCGTGACGCCGGGTCAGGTGGCGGTGCATGGGCAGGCCCCGGCCGTGGCCGCGCGCCATCGACATCGCGTCGTACAGCGCGACGCCCGATCCGGCGTACAGCCGCTCCCAGCCCTGGTGCTGGAGGGGATACAGGAACGGCACCGGCTTCACCAGGTGCGGGGCGAGGCGCTCCAGCAGCAGGCCGCGCTCCTTCAGGGCCTCTCTGACCAGCGCGAAGTCCAGCATCTCCAGATAGCGCAAGCCACCGTGGATGAGCTTGCTCGACCGGCTCGACGTGCCCGACGCCCAGTCCCTGGCCTCCACCAGGCCCGTGCTCAGGCCGCGCGTCACGGCGTCGAGCGCGGTGCCCGCGCCCACCACACCGCCGCCCACGACGAGAATGTCCAGCTCGCGCTCGGCCATGCCCGCGAGTGACTCGGCACGCTCCGCCGGCCCCAGAGTCGCTGTCCTCACCGCTGCCTCCCGTGGTCGTCGGGTGTGGTCGCGCTCACATCATGCCCAGATTCTTGTCGCGCTCGCCGAGTTCAGCCACCGCCTGTGGACAACACTCCGACGACGGGCGGGGCCCAATGCCGCAAATCGGTCATATTTACTCCTAGTCTGACATTGCGCTGGCCCATCTTGTCCACAGGGCTTGCGCCCTCGTCCCGCTCCGGCTATTGGGAAGGACGGCTCACCGCCATGCCAGCAGACCTCGCCGTCATCGGCCTCGGCCACCTCGGCCTGCCCCTGGCCCAGGCCGCCGCCCACAGCGGCATCGCCACCATCGGCTACGACCCCGCCCGCGCACCCGAGCTCGCGAGCGGCCGCCTTCCCGGCGACGGCGCGGAGGGCACCCTCACCGCCGCCGACGTCCGCCGCATGCTCGCGGGCGGCTTCCGCCCGACCACCGACCCGGCCGAGCTCGGCCGGGTCCGCACCGCCGTCATCTGCGCGCCCACGCCGCAGGCGGCCGACCGCACGCTCGACCTCGGCCCGGTGGCCGAGGCCGCCCGCGCCCTGGCCGCACGCCTGCGCCCGCACACCACGGTCATCCTCGAATCGCCCGCCTACCCGGGAACCACGGAGGAATTCCTCCGCCCCCTCCTCGAAGAGGGCTCGGGCCTGCGCGCCGGACGCGACTTCCACCTGGCCTACTCCCCCGGCCGCCTCGACCCCGGCAGCCGCACCCACGGCTACGCCGGCACCCCCAAGGTCATCGGCGGCCTCACCCCCGCCTGCACCGAGTCCGCGGCCGCCTTCTACGGCCGCCTCACCGACAAGGTCGTACGCGCGCGTGGGCCACGGGAAGCCGAAACCGTGCACCTCCTGGAGACCAACTACCGCCACGTGAACATGGCATTGGTCAACGAGATGGCCGTGCTCTGCCACGACCTCGGGATCGACCTCTGGGACGTCATCCGCTGTGCCGAGACCAAGCCGTTCGGCTTCCAGGCCTTCCGCCCCGGCCCCGGCGTCGGCGGCCACGGCGCGCCCCTGGAAGTGCCGGGCCCGGCCCACGGGGCCCGCCCCCTGCGCATGGTCGAGCTCGCCCAGCAGGTCAACGACCGCATGCCCGGCTACGTCATCCAGCGCGCCGCGACCCTGCTCAACGAACACGGCAAGTCCGCCCGCGGCGCGCGCGTGCTGCTGCTCGGCGTCACGTACAAGCCGGACGTCGCCGACCAGCAGGGCGCTCCCGCCCAGGAGATCGCGGTCCGTCTCATGCAGCTCGGCGCCGCCGTCAGCTACCACGACCCGTACGTGGCCCACTGGAACGTTCTCGGCCATCCCGTCCCGCGCGCGGACAGCCTCTACGAAGCGGCCGCCGACGCCGATCTGACGATCCTGCTCCAGCAGCACCGCACCTACGACCTCCAGGGCCTGGCCGTGAAGGCCCAACTCCTGCTCGACACCCGGGGCGCGACCCCGGCGGGCGCCGCCCACCGCCTCTGACCCCTCGTCCGACCCCCTGGGGCATGCCCGCCGCTGCTGCTACCGTGCGGATCCAGCCATTTACCGCACACCAGTGCACCCATATGTCCCAGGGGGAAACCACATGACGCAGCCCACGCCTCCAGGCCAGCCCGGCTACCCGTACGGCCAGGGCGGAGCCGATCCGTACGGCCAGGGCGGCGCTCAGCAACCGTACGGCCAGCCGGGTTACGGCTACCCCCAGCAGCCGCAGCAGCCCTACGGCCAGCCGCAGCCCCAGCAGCCGTACGCCCCGTTCCCGCAGCAGCAGAACGGCTTCCAGCCCCCGTACACGGTGCCCGCGCCGCCCGCCCCCGCCCGGGGCAACGCGGGCCTCGGCATCGTCGTCGCCGTCGTGACCGCCCTCGTCGCGGCCGGGGTCTACGGAGCCGTCATCGGCGCCACGGAGCACGAGATCGGCTGGGCCGCCGTGGGCGTCGGCTTCGTCGTGGGCCTCGCCACGGGCAAGGTCGGCGGCCGCAACCCCGCCCTCGCGGTGATCTCGGCCGCCCTGTCCCTCGGCGCCGTCTACCTGGGCCAGCTGGTCGGCGAGGCGATGATCGCCGCGGACAAGACGTCGTTCACCTTCTCGGAGATCTTCATCGACCACTTCGACCTCCTCCAGGAGGCGTGGAAGAAGGATGCCGACGCGATGACGTTCGTGTTCTTCGCGATAGCCGCGGTGGCCGCCTTCGGCGGTGCCAAGCGCGCCGCGCAGTAGAGCGCACGCACACGCGCAGGGGCCCGGCCCGCCTGATGGCGGGCCGGGCCCCTGCGCGCTGCTCAAGCGCGGTGCGACGTCACCGCTTGTGCTGGGAGTCCGCCACCGTCACCTCGACGCGCTGGAACTCCTTGAGCTCGCTGTAGCCCGTCGTGGCCATGGCGCGGCGCAGGGCGCCGAAGAAGTTCATCGAGCCGTCCGGGATGTGCGACGGGCCCGTGAGGATCTCCTCAGTGGTGCCGACGGTGCCCAGGTCGACCTTCTTGCCGCGCGGCACGTCCTCGTGGACGGCCTCCATGCCCCAGTGGTGGCCCTTGCCCGGCGCGTCCGTGGCACGGGCGAGCGGGGAGCCCATCATCACGGCGTCCGCGCCGCAGGCGATGGCCTTGGGCAGGTCGCCCGACCAGCCCACGCCGCCGTCCGCGATGACGTGCACGTAGCGGCCGCCGGACTCGTCCATGTAGTCGCGGCGGGCGGCGGCGACGTCGGCCACGGCGGTGGCCATCGGGACCTGGATGCCCAGGACGTTGCGCGTGGTGTGGGCGGCGCCGCCGCCGAAGCCGACGAGGACACCGGCCGCGCCGGTGCGCATCAGGTGCAGGGCGGCCGTGTACGTGGCGCAGCCGCCGACGATGACCGGGACGTCCAGCTCGTAGATGAACTGCTTCAGGTTCAGCGGCTCGGCGGCGCCGGAGACGTGCTCGGCCGAGACCGTCGTACCGCGGATCACGAAGATGTCCACGCCCGCGTCCACGACGGCCTTGGAGAACTGCGCGGTGCGCTGCGGGGAGAGCGCGGCGGCGGTGACGACGCCCGCGTCGCGGACCTCCTTGATGCGCTGCCCGATCAGCTCTTCCTTGATGGGGGCGGCGTAGATCTCCTGGAGGCGGCGGGTGGCGGCCTCGGCGGGCAGCTCACCGATCTCGTCGAGCAGCGGCTGCGGGTCCTCGTACCGCGTCCACAGGCCTTCCAGGTTCAGCACGCCGAGGCCGCCGAGCTCGCCGATGCGGATGGCGGTCGACGGCGACACCACGGAGTCCATGGGGGCCGCGAGGAAGGGCAGCTCGAAGCGGTAGGCGTCGATCTGCCAGGCGATCGAGACCTCCTTCGGGTCGCGGGTGCGCCGACTCGGTACGACGGCGATGTCGTCGAAGGCGTACGCCCGGCGGCCGCGCTTGCCGCGCCCGATCTCGATCTCAGTCACGTGTGTGGCCCTTCAGCTTTCCTACGGCACTCCGTATGCCGTTCCAGTATCCCCGACACGCGCGCGTGGCCGCTACTTGTTGCGGCTGTAGTTCGGTGCCTCGACGGTCATCTGGATGTCGTGCGGGTGGCTCTCCTTGAGGCCCGCCGACGTGATCCGCACGAAGCGGCCGTTGGCCTGGAGCTCGGGCACCGTACGGCCGCCCACGTAGAACATCGACTGGCGCAGACCGCCCACCAGCTGGTGCACGACCGCGGACAGCGGGCCGCGGTAGGGAACCTGGCCCTCGATGCCCTCGGGCACCAGCTTCTCGTCGGAGGCGACGCCCTCCTGGAAGTACCGGTCCTTGGAGAAGGAGCGCTGGTCACCACGGGACTGCATGGCGCCGAGGGAGCCCATGCCGCGGTACGACTTGAACTGCTTGCCGTTGATGAAGAGCAGCTCGCCCGGGGACTCCTCGCAGCCCGCGAGCAGCGAGCCGAGCATGACCGTGTCCGCGCCGGCGACGAGCGCCTTGGCGATGTCTCCGGAGTACTGCAGGCCGCCGTCGCCGATGACCGGGACACCGGCCTCCTTGGCGGCGAGCGACGCTTCGTAGATGGCCGTTACCTGCGGTACGCCGATGCCGGCGACGACGCGGGTCGTGCAGATGGAGCCCGGGCCGACGCCGACCTTGATGCCGTCGACACCGGCGTCGATGAGGGCCTTCGCGCCGTCACGGGTGGCGATGTTGCCGCCGATGACGTCGACGCCGCTGGAGTTCGACTTGATCTTGGCGACCATGTCGCCGACCAGGCGGGAGTGGCCGTGCGCGGTGTCGACGACGATGAAGTCGACACCCGCCTCGATCAGCGCCTGGGCGCGGTCGAAGGCGTCACCGGCGACGCCGACGGCGGCACCGACGATCAGGCGGCCCTCGGCGTCCTTCGCGGCGTTCGGGTACTTCTCGGCCTTCACGAAGTCCTTGACCGTGATGAGGCCCTTGAGGACGCCGCTGTCGTCGACCAGCGGCAGCTTCTCGATCTTGTGGCGGCGCAGCAGCTCCATGGCGTCCACGCCCGAGATGCCGACCTTGCCGGTGACCAGGGGCATCGGCGTCATGACCTCGCGCACCTGACGGGAGCGGTCCGCCTCGAAGGCCATGTCGCGGTTGGTGACGATGCCGAGCAGCTTGCCCGCGCCGTCGGTCACCGGGACGCCGCTGATGCGGAACTTGGCGCAGATCGCGTCGGCCTCGGCGAGCGTGGCGTCCGGGTGCACGGTGATGGGGTCCGTCACCATGCCGGACTCGGAGCGCTTGACCAGGTCGACCTGGTTCGCCTGGTCGGCGATCGACAGGTTCCGGTGCAGTACGCCGACGCCGCCCTGGCGGGCCATGGCGATGGCCATGCGGGACTCGGTGACCTTGTCCATCGCGGCCGAGAGCAGCGGGACGTTCACCCGGACGTTCTTCGAGACGTGCGAGGCGGTGTCGATGTCACCGGGCGCCATGTCCGACGCGCCCGGCAGCAGCAGCACGTCGTCGTAGGTCAGCCCGAGTGTCGCGAATTTCTCGGGCACTCCGTCGACGTTTGCAGTCATGACACCTTCCCCAAATGGCCTTGATCGGTGCGGATGTCCATGCTAACGGGAAGCGTGGCTCTCTCATTCCACAGTTCCGGGTGCCCTACGGCTTCGTAGGTTCACACAGAGTCTCCGCGGGGCCCTCGTCGGCCGGGTCGTGCCCGGTACGGCCGGAGTGCGCCGCTTCGCGACGGGCCGTCGCGGCGGAAAAGAGATCCTGGCCACAGGGGCCGGAATGAAGTGGGGGTCCGCGGCTCGGGAGGAACCGGAACGGGGCGCGAACCGCCGCCCGGGAGGAACCGGAACGGGGCGCGATCCGCCGCCCCGGCGCGGGGCGGGCCCTACTGCTCGGCCAGGGCTCGCAGACGGCTCAGCGCCCGGTGCTGCGCCACCCGGACCGCGCCGGGCGACATGCCCAGCATCTGCCCGGTCTCCTCGGCCGTGAGGCCGACGGCGATGCGCAACAGCAGCAGCTCGCGCTGGTTCTCGGGGAGGTTCGCCAGGAGCTTCTTGGCCCATTCCGCGTCGCTGCTGAGCAGCGCGCGCTCCTCGGGCCCGAGGGAGTCGTCGGGCCGCTCGGGCATCTCGTCCGAGGGCACGGCGGTCGATCCGGGGTGGCGCATCGCCGCCCGCTGGAGGTCCGCGACCTTGTGCGCGGCGATGGCGAAGACGAAGGCCTCGAAGGGCCGCCCGGTGTCGCGGTAGCGCGGCAGGGCGAGCAGGACCGCGACGCAGACCTCCTGCGCGAGGTCCTCCACGAAGTGGCGGGCGTCACCCGGGAGTCGGGAGAGCCGGGTGCGGCAGTAGCGGATGGCGAGGGGGTGCACATGGGCCAGGAGGTCGTGCGTGGCCTGCTCGTCACCCTCGACAGCGCGAAGGACGAGGGCACCGATCACCGTCGTCTTGTCCTCGCGCATCGGTCCATGGTGCCTCGGCGCTGACTGATCTGTGGCACCGCGTCCATAGTTGTGCACCGAAGCGTTATGAGCAGGTGCGCCGAAACTCATCTCCCGCACCCTCCCCTTGCGCTCGGCCGACTCGTCCCCAAGGAACTCCACACCTTCAAGGATGCGGCATCGGCGACGAAGCGCCACAAGCCGCTCCCGCGGCGGGCGACTGCGGGCACCCATGGCCCCGCCCGCCGCACGGCGGGCGGGGATCGCCATGCCCCCCGCGACAACCCGTCTAGCGAACCAGGCCCCAGCGGAAGCCGAGCGCCACCGCGTGCGCCCGGTCCGAGGCGCCGAGCTTCTTGAAGAGGCGCCTGGCGTGCGTCTTCACCGTGTCCTCGGAGAGGAAGAGCTCGCGCCCGATCTCCGCGTTGGACCGGCCGTGGCTCATGCCCTCCAGGACCTGGATCTCCCGCGCGGTGAGCGTGGGCGCGGCCCCCATCTCGGCCGACCTCAGCCGCCGCGGCGCGAGCCGCCAGGTCGGGTCGGCGAGGGCCTGGGTGACGGTCGCGCGCAGCTCGGCGCGCGAGGCGTCCTTGTGCAGATAGCCGCGGGCGCCCGCGGCGACCGCGAGCGCGACCCCGTCCAGGTCCTCGGCGACGGTGAGCATGATGATGCGCGCCCCGGGGTCGGCGGAGAGCAGCCGCCGCACGGTCTCGACGCCGCCCAGTCCGGGCATGCGTACGTCCATCAGGATCAGGTCCGAGCGGTCGGCGCCCCAGCGGCGGAGGACTTCCTCGCCGTTGGCCGCTGTCGTCACGCGCTCCACGCCGGGCACGGTCGCGACCGCGCGGCGCAGCGCCTCTCGGGCGAGCGGGGAGTCGTCGCAGACGAGGACGGATGTCATGGCCGTCCTCCGCAGCTGATGCGCGTCACCTTGAGCCTCCAGGCTGGTACAAGTCGTCACCTGTGCGGTTGACGCTCTCGGACACCTGCCCGAGCGCTTGTTGTTTCAACCGCCTCCGCACTCTCAACGATGGTCACTCGAAAGAGTTACGGGTCGGACTGCCGCCTTCGGCACTCTACGTGAGGGCGCGGACACGGCACAGGCGGCATGAAACCGCACATACCCGGTTGAGGGCTATGCCCCATTTAGCGGCTTTTCTTCCCTTTTCCCGGTGTCTGTGGCTAGATTCGCAATGAGTCATATTTTCATCTCCTTAGACAGTAGATGTACGGTCATGGGCACCGTATCCGCGTCACGACGGCTACCAGGAGACACGCAATGGCAGATTTCTCCCGCCTCCCCGGACCGAACGCAGATCTGTGGGACTGGCAGCTCCTCGCGGCCTGCCGCGGGGTGGACAGCTCGCTCTTCTTCCACCCGGAGGGCGAGCGCGGCGCGGCACGGAGCGCGCGCGAGAACTCGGCCAAAGAGGTCTGCATGCGCTGCCCGGTGCGCGCGGAGTGCGCCGCACACGCGCTCGCCGTACGGGAGCCGTACGGCGTGTGGGGCGGCCTCACCGAGGACGAACGGGAAGAGCTGATGGGGCGCGCGCGCAACCGGCTGGTCGCGGCGTCGGCCGGGGGCGGAGGCGCCGCTTCCCCCTGACACCGTGCGGGCCCGGCACAGCGAAGGAACGTTTCCTCTCCCCCGTGCGCGGGCCGGGCGCAGGCTGAGCGCCCGGCGTGTCACCGGGCGCTCGGCGGCGCGCTCAGCGCTCGGTGGCACGCTCAGCGCTCGGCGGCGCGGGCCAGTCGGTCGAGGGTGGCCGCGACCGCCGGCACCTGGGCCAGGTCCGGCAGCGTGAGCGCGACGATCTCCCGGCGCACGGCGGGCTCCACCACCACCGCGCGGGCTCCCTTGGGACGCACCGACTCCAGGGCGAGCTCGGGCAGGACCGCGACGCCGAGGCCCGCGCCGACCAGGCCGATCACCGCCGGGTAGTCGTCGGTCGCGAAGTCGATGCGGGGCTCGAAGCCCGCGCCGCGGCAGACCTCGACGAGCTGGCGGCGGCAGCGCGGGCAGCCCGCGATCCACGACTCGTCGGCCAGCTCGCCGATGGTGACGGCGTCCGCCTTCGCCAGGCGGTGCCCCTCCGGGACCAGGCCGACGAGCCGGTCGGCGAGCAGGGGCCGTACGACGAGGTCGTCCCACTCCTCGGCGGCGCCCGCCCCCTCGTACCGGAAGGCGAGGGCCACGTCGCAGTCGCCCTCACGGAGCATCTCCACCGAGCGCGGCGGCTCGGCCTCCTCCAGGGAGACGCGGGTGCCGGGGTGGGCGGCGCGCAGGGCGGCGAGTGCGCCGGGGACGAGCGTGGAGGAGCCGCTGGGGAAGGAGACGAGCCGGACCCGGCCCGCGCGCAGGCCCGCGATCGCGGCGACCTCCTCCTCGGCCGCGGTCAGCCCGGCGAGGATGCCCGCGGCATGCCTGACCAGGGCCTCGCCCGCCTGCGTGAGGCGCATCTCGCGGCCCGTACGGATGAGCAGCGGGGTGCCCGTGGACGCCTCCAGGGCCTTCATCTGCTGGCTCACGGCGGGCTGGGTGCAGCCGAGCTCGCGGGCCGCGGCCGAGAAGGAGCCGGTGGCGGCCACGGCGCGCAGGACACGGAGATGACGGGCCTCGATCATGCATCGAGCATAAGCGACCCTTGGGAGGAACGCACAATATTGTGTAGCTGCTTTGAGCACGCTCCCTTAGCCTGACCGCATGAAGCTTCTCTCCGTGAATGTGGGCCGTCTGAAGTCCGTCCCGTACACCAGCGCCCCCAGCAGCCTCACCGGGATCGACAAACAGCCCGTGGACGAGCCCGTTCGGGTGACGGCGCCCGGCCCCAAGGGCACCGGCGGCAGCGGACTCGCGGGCGACTCGATCGGCGAACTGCGCCACCACGGCGGGAACGACCAGGCGGTGTACGCCTTCGCGCGCGAGGACCTCGACACCTGGGGGCGCCGGCTCGGCCGCGAGCTCCCCAACGGCGTGTTCGGCGAGAACCTCACCACGACCGGCGTCGACGTGAACGGCGCGCTGATCGGGGAGCGTTGGCGCGTCGGCGCGGACCTGCTCCTGGAGGTCACCTCGTCCCGCATCCCGTGCCGTACGTTCCAGGGCCACTTGGGTGAGCAGGCCTGGGTGCGGCGGTTCACCGAGGCGTTGCTGCCCGGCGCGTATCTGCGGGTGCTCGAACCGGGCGTGATCCAGGCGGGCGACACGGTCGAGATCGCGCACCGCCCTGACCACGACGTCACCGTCGCGCTGCAGTTCAGGGCGGTGACCTCGGAGCGCTCGCTGCTGCCGAGGCTGCTCGCGGCCGGGGACGCGCTGCACCCCGAGGCGACGGAGAAGGCCCTCAAGTACGTGGAGAAGCACGGCGGTTGACGCGCGCCGGGGCGCCCGCGCCGGCCCGGTGAGCGGGGCACGTGGCGCGGGGGCGCCCGTGGCCTCACTAGCCTTGGTCCATGACTACGGCTCTCATCACGGGTGCGACCTCGGGCATCGGTGCCGCCTTCGCACGGCGCCTGGCCACCGACGGCCACAACCTCGTCCTGGTGGCACGTGACACGAAGCGGCTGCGGGAGCAGGCGACCGAGTTGCACGACCGGCACGGGAACGAGGTGGAGGTACTGACGGCGGACCTCTCCACGGACGACGGGATCGCGGCCGTCGAACAGCGGCTCGCGAACCGGCGCGACCCGGTCGACCTGCTCGTCAACAACGCGGGCTTCGCCAACAAGGGCCGCTATCTGGAAGTCCCCATGGCCGACGAGCTGACGATGCTGAAGGTGCACTGCGAGGCGGTGCTCCGGCTGACGTCGGCGGCGGTCGAGGTGATGCGGGAGCGAGGGCGCGGGGGCGTGGTGAACGTGGCGTCGGTGGCCGCCTTCGTGCCGCGCGGCACCTACGGGGCGTCGAAGGCGTGGATCGCGCAGTTCACCCAGGGCGCGGCGCGGGACCTCGCCGGATCCGGGGTGCGGCTGATGGCCCTGTGCCCCGGCTTCGTGCGCACCGAGTTCCACGAGCGGGCGGGCATGGGCACGGACAACATCCCCAAGTGGCTCTGGCTGGACGTGGACAAGCTCGTCGCCACCGCCCTCACCGACCTGGCCCGCGGCAAGTCCCTCTCCGTGCCGGACCCCCGCTACAAGGCGATGATGGGCGTGGTGAAGGTGACGCCGCGCGCCCTGCTCGGCGGGGTGACGTCGAGGACCGGCCGCAAGTACGGGCCGCGGTAGCGGGCGCCTCCGAAGGGGCGCGGGGCTGTATACGTTTGCGGCTTCGCCGCGTGGGCGCGAGCAGCCACCGACACCCCGCGGCCGACGGGACGGCGCACCCCGGCAGACGCACAGCCGCACGGCAGGGCGGACAGCGCGAAGGCCCGGTATCCCGCGACGGGATACCGGGCCTTCGTCGGTCCTGGCCGACCGCTCGGCTCAGGTCATGCTCAGTGGGAGTGACCGTGGCCGTGGCCGTGACCGGCGTCGGCCTCTTCCTCGGCCGGCTTCTCGACGACCAGGGTCTCGGTCGTGAGCAGCAGGGAGGCGATGGAGGCCGCGTTCTCCAGGGCGGAGCGCGTGACCTTCACGGGGTCGATGACGCCGGCCTTGACCAGGTCGACGTACTCGCCGGTCGCGGCGTTGAAGCCCTGGCCCTTCTCCAGCTCCGCCACCTTGGTGGTGATGACGTAGCCCTCGAGGCCGGCGTTCTCGGCGATCCAGCGCAGCGGCTCGACGACGGCGCCACGGACGACGGCGACACCGGTGGCCTCGTCGCCCTCCTTGCCGAGGCCGCCCTCGAGCACCTTGGCGGCGTGGACGAGCGCGGAGCCACCACCGGAGACGATGCCCTCCTCGACCGCGGCGCGGGTCGCGGAGATGGCGTCCTCCAGACGGTGCTTCTTCTCCTTCAGCTCCACCTCGGTGGCGGCGCCGACCTTGATCACGCACACGCCGCCGGCCAGCTTCGCGAGGCGCTCCTGGAGCTTCTCGCGGTCCCAGTCGGAGTCGGTGGTCTCGATCTCGGCCTTGATCTGGGCGACGCGGGCCTCGACGTCACCGGCGTTGCCGCCGCCGTCGACGATGGTGGTGTCGTCCTTGGTGATCGTCACGCGGCGGGCGGTGCCGAGCACGTCGAGACCGACCTGGTCGAGCTTGAGGCCGACCTCTTCGGCGATGACGGTGCCGCCGGTGAGGGTGGCCATGTCGCCGAGCATCGCCTTGCGGCGGTCGCCGAAGCCGGGGGCCTTCACCGCGACGGCGTTGAAGGTGCCGCGGATCTTGTTCACGACGAGGGTGGAGAGGGCCTCGCCCTCGACGTCCTCGGCGATGATCAGGAGCGGCTTCGAGGAGCCGGCCTGGATGACCTTCTCCAGGAGCGGCAGCAGGTCCTGGATGGAGGCGATCTTGCCCTGGTGGATGAGGATGTACGGGTCCTCGAGGACGGCCTCCATGCGCTCCTGGTCCGTCACGAAGTACGGCGACAGGTAGCCCTTGTCGAAGGCCATGCCCTCGGTGAAGTCCAGCTCGAGACCGAAGGTGTTGGACTCCTCGACGGTGATGACACCGTCCTTGCCGACCTTGTCCATCGCCTCGGCGATGAGCTCGCCGACCTGCTGGTCCTGGGCGGAGAGCCCGGCCACGGCGGCGATGTCGGACTTGTCGTCGATCGGCCGCGCGGTGGCGAGCAGTTCGTCGGAGACGGCCTTGACGGCGGCGTCGATGCCCTTCTTCAGGGCGGCCGGGGAGGCACCGGCGGCAACGTTGCGCAGGCCTTCCTTGACCAGGGCCTGGGCGAGCACGGTGGCGGTGGTGGTGCCGTCGCCAGCGATGTCGTTGGTCTTGGTCGCCACCTCCTTCACCAGCTGGGCGCCGAGGTTCTCGTACGGGTCCTCGACCTCGACCTCACGGGCGATGGTGACGCCGTCGTTGGTGATGGTCGGGGCGCCGAACTTCTTGTCGATGACGACGTTGCGGCCGCGGGGGCCGATCGTCACCTTGACGGTGTCGGCAAGCTTGTTGACGCCGCGCTCAAGGGCGCGACGGGCGTCCTCGTCGAACTTCAGGATCTTCGCCATGGGAGCGATTCAGCCCTCTCGGAAACTCGGGTGAACGAACTGCGCCCCTCGCCGCCCGGCAATCAGCGGGGTGACCAGGGGCGCAGCGCGAAACAAATCTGCTGGGTGAAGCAGGTGACTAGCGCTCGATCACTTCTCGATGATCGCGAGCACGTCGCGGGCGGAGAGCACCAGGTACTCGTCGCCGTTGTACTTCACCTCGGTGCCGCCGTACTTGCTGTAGAGCACGACGTCGCCGACCTTCACGTCGAGCGGCAGGCGCTCGCCGTTCTCGAAGCGGCCCGGGCCCACGGCGAGGACGGCGCCCTCCTGGGGCTTCTCCTTCGCGGTGTCCGGAATAACCAGGCCAGAGGCCGTGGTCTGCTCGGCGTCGAGCGGCTGGACCACGATGCGGTCCTCGAGCGGCTTGATGGCAACCTTGGAGCTGGCGGTCGTCACGATCCGACCTCCCCCTTCGGAGATCTCGCGGGGTTAACTGATCTAGAGGTGGCGACCAGGTCGATCCGTCGTCGCGGGTGCCGGACCTGCCCGTCGCTTCTGGCACTCTCCAGGTGGGAGTGCCAGGCCCGAGACTAGGACGGCGATTAGCACTCGGTCAAGCGGAGTGCCAATCGACTGCCGCCGGCTTGGCAGGTTTCCCCCTCTTCGAGGGGCGGGCGAGGGGCTAGCGCGGGGCTCCGGGCGGGGCCTCCTTCGGGCAACGTTTCGCGTGCGGGGTGGGTTCCGCGCGGGGCGCGGGGGCGCTGGGGCTCCGCCCGGAGGGGGGCCTCTCCGCCTGGGGCCCTGCCAACGGCTGCTCGGCACCGGGGGCCGTGCCCCGTTCCGCCGTGCGGAACGATTGCCCACAGCGAGGAGACATGCGTTCGGCCGCTTTTCGACCCAGGCGTTCGATCGGGTCCACCGACTGGGCGCAGCCCGTCAGCAGGAGGAGCAGGAGGGTCACCGCGGTGGCGGCGCGCCTCACAGGTAGTCCTCCAGGCGGGCCACCGCGTACCCCCTGTCGGTGACCGTCTTCAGGACCGTGCGGACCATGTCGGGCATCGTGCCCTTCCAGTCCTCGCGGCCCCGGAAGTGCGTGAGGATGATGTCGCCGGGGTGCAGGTCCTTGTCCCATTCGCGCCACTCCATGTGGTCGGCGAAGCCCTCGGACGCCCACAGCGGCACCGCCTTGACGCCGCAGGACTTGGCGGCGCGCAGGGTGTCGCGGTTGTAGTTGCCGTACGGCGGCCGGAAGAGCTCGGGGCGCTTGCCGTACCGCCGCTCGATGACGTCCTGCATGCCGCAGATCTCGTGCCGCTGGGCCTCGTACGACAGGCCGGGCAGATAGCGGTGGTTGAGGGTGTGGTTGTTCAGCGCGACGCCGTGGTCCCGCATCCGCTTGAAGTAGCCGTAGTCCTCCTTGACCAGGTAGTCGCTGAGGAACGCGGTGTACGGGATCTTCAGGTCGCTCATCATCCGCAGGAAGGCCGGATCCTTCTCGGCGCCGTCGTCGACGGTCAGGAAGACGACCTTGTCCTTGGTCGGCACCGTGGTGAACACCGGCGGCAGCTCCGCCTGCCCCCGCACCTCGAAGCCCTTGCGCGTGGCGGGACGCGCCTTGGCGGCGGGCGCGGCGGGCGCCGTGAGCGGGACCTCGGCGAGCCCCCAGCGCTTCGCGGCGGCGGCCCGCGCGGCCTGGCTCGCGCGCAGCCGCTGGGCGTACTCGCGCAGGGCCTGGGCGGGCGGGGCGAGGCGCGGCTGCTGGCCGTGGGCGGCGGGCGCCCCGTGCTCGCGCCCCGCACCGGCGTCCGGGTCCGACACGCAGCCGGAGGCGACCGCGCCGACGCCGAGCGCGGCAAGGACGAGCAGCGCCCGGCCCCTCACCGTTCGTACCCATTCTCCATTTTGTCGTACTAGTCGCATGGCGCCGGATCCTCGCAGTTCAGAGCCCTGCCAAGGGCTCGACACCGCCGCCGGACGCGCACCTTCCACCGACTGGCCCACAATGGGCCGGTGAACGCTCCGCACGATCCGCAGCCCTCCACGACGGCCTTCGCCGCGCTCCTCACCGCCGAGGGCACCGCCCTCCTCGACGCCGTACGGGATGTCGAACCGGCCGCGGAGCTCGCAGTCGCGACCCGGCTGCGCCGCGACCACCCCGCCGACCTGGTCTCGGCGGCGCTCGCCCAGGCGCGGCTGCGACAGCGGGCGGTGGCGAAGTTCGGCGCCGGGGACGCCGCGCGGATGTTCTTCACGCCGAACGGCGTCGAGCAGTCCACGCGCACGTCCGTCGCGACGTACCGGGCGGAGCGGTTCAAGGAGCTCGGTGTGCGGCGGATCGCCGATCTGTGCGGCGGCATCGGCGGCGACGCGCTCGCGCTCGCGCGCGCCGGGATCGAGGTCCTCGCCGTCGACCGCGACCCGCTGACCTGCGCGGTCGCCCGTGCGAACGCCGCCGCCCTCGGCCTGGAGGACCTCATCGAGGTCCGCGAGGCGGATGTCACGGAGGTGGACACGGCCGGGTACGACGCGGTCTTCGTGGACCCCGCGCGGCGCGGCGGGCGCGGCCGGATCTTTGACCCTGAGGCGTACTCGCCCCCGCTGTCCTGGGCGGTGGCGGCCGCGCGGAAGGCCCCGCGCGCGGCCCTGAAGATCGCCCCCGGCATCCCGCACGAGGCGGTGCCCGAGGAGGCGGAGGCCGAGTGGATCTCGGACGGCGGGGACGTGAAGGAGGCGGTGCTGTGGTTCGGCACGGACGCGCCCGGCTCGCACCGGGCGACCCTCCTGCCCTCACGCGCCACTTTGTGCGCGGGGCGCGCGACCATGCTTCCGGACCCGGATGTGCGCCCCGTCGGCCGCTATCTGTACGAGCCGGACGGCGCCGTCATCCGCGCCCACCTCGTCGCGGAGGTCGCCGCGCGGGTCGAGGGCGGGCTCGTCGACGAGACGATCGCCTACGTCACCTCCGACGTGGCCCGTACGACGCCGTACGCCAGCGCGTACGAGATCACGGATCAGCTGCCGTTCAACGTGAAGAAGCTCAAAGCGCTGCTGCGGGAGCGTGAAGTCGGCGTGCTCACGGTCAAGAAGCGGGGCTCGGCCGTGGAGCCGGAGGAGCTCCGCCGCAAGGTGAAGCCCCGGGGCCCCCGCTCCGCCACGGTCTTCCTCACCCGGGTCGCGGGCGCGCCCACCATGCTCGTGGGGCACCCGGCCCCCTGACCCCGCCCAGGGGCCGCTAGGAGTCGACGGGCTCGAAGCGCCAGCGGTGCGGCGGGCGGGCCACCAGGTCCCCGGGCGGCGCGGGCAGCTCCGGCAGCTCGGCGTCGTACGCGGCGTCCCACCAGGTGATGACGAGGACGCGGTCCTGGGGCGCGCGGAAGGTCTCCCGGCGCACCGGCGCGACCGCCAGGTCCTGGGCGCGCGCCCAGGCGAGCAGCTCGGGCCCGCGCCCCTCGGCGGCGCGGGCCTCCCACATCAGCGCGACGCTCATGAGTAGAGGTTGTCCTTGCTGACCTCGTGCACGTGGTCGTGATCGTGGGTGTGGGCGTGCGCGCCCGGCACGTGCGGCTCGGTCACCGGCAGGGAGGAGTCCGCCGAGAGCCCGAGGTCGGACGGCTGCCTGCCCCGTGCCACCATCTCCGCGCCGAGCGCGGCGACCATCGCGCCGTTGTCCGTGCACAGCTTGGGCCGCGGCACCCGCAGCCGGATGCCCGCGCGCTCGCACCGCTCTTCGGCGAGCGCCCGCAGCCGGGTGTTGGCCGCCACGCCGCCGCCGATCATGAGGTGGTCGACGCCCTCGTCCTTGCAGGCCCTGACGGCCTTGCGGGTGAGCACGTCGACGACCGCCTCCTGGAAGGACGCGGACACGTCCCGCACCGGCACGTCCTCGCCCGCGGCCCGCTTGGCCTCGATCCAGCGCGCCACGGCCGTCTTCAGGCCGGAGAAGGAGAAGTCGTACGCGGGGTCGCGCGGGCCGGTCAGACCGCGCGGGAAGGCGATCGCCTCGGGGTCGCCCTCGCGGGCGTACCGGTCGATGACGGGGCCGCCGGGGAAGCCGAGGTTCAGCACCCGCGCGATCTTGTCGAAGGCCTCGCCCGCCGCGTCGTCGATGGTGGCGCCGAGGGGCCGGACGTCGGAGGTGATGTCCGTGGACAGCAGCAGCGAGGAGTGCCCGCCGGACACGAGGAGCGCCATCGTCGGCTCGGGCAGCGCGCCGTGCTCCAGCTGGTCCACGCAGATGTGCGAGGCCAGGTGGTTCACGCCGTACAGCGGCTTGCCGAGCGCGTACGCGTACGCCTTCGCGGCCGAGACGCCGACGAGCAGCGCGCCCGCGAGGCCGGGCCCCGCGGTGACGGCGATCCCGTCGAGGTCGGAGGCGGCGACGCCAGCGTCCTTCAGGGCGCGCTGGATCGTCGGGACCATCGCCTCCAGGTGCGCGCGCGAGGCGACCTCGGGCACGACGCCGCCGAAGCGCGCGTGCTCGTCGACGCTGGAGGCGACGGCGTCGGCGAGCAGCGTGGTGCCGCGCACGATGCCGACGCCGGTCTCGTCGCAGGAGGTCTCGATGCCGAGGACGAGGGGCTCGTCGCGGAGGTCAGCCATGGATCTCGGTTCCTTGTACGCCGTTCACGGGGCCGTCGGCCCGGCCGTTCGGGGAGGGGTGCGGGGTCTGCGGCAGGGCGGAGGGGTCCGAGAGGCGCATCACCAGCGCGTCCACGTTCCCCGGCTGGTAGTAGCCGCGGCGGAAGCCGATCGGCTCGAACCCGAAGCGCTCGTACAGCTTCTGCGCCCGGGTGTTGTCCACGCGCACCTCGAGCATCACCTCGGTGGCCTCGAAGGCGGTCGCGTGCCGCAGGAGTTCGGTGAGCAGCCGCGCGCCGAGCCCGGTGCCCCACTGGTCCCGGGCCACGGCGATGGTCTGCACGTCGGCGGCCAGCGCGTCGCCGCCGTCGGAGTCGGTGCCCGCCACCGCGAGCCCGCCGTAGCCGACCAGGCGCGCGCCGTCGTACGCCACCAGATAGCGGCGCGTCGAGCCCGGTCCGCGCGCGTGCGCGAGCTCGGACCAGAACATGCCGCGCGACCAGGCGTCCTCCGGGAAGAGCTCCTTCTCGAGGGCGAGGACGGGATCGATGTCCCACCAGCGCATCTCGCGCAGCACGGCGGCGTGGGTCGTCACGGTGGTCACTGGGGGGTGACCACCTTGTAGTTCTTGGGCACCTGCGCGTCCGGGCGGCGCAGGTACAGCGGGCGCGGCTCCAGGAGCTCCTCGCCCGCGGCCAGCCTCTCGGCGGCGAGCGCGGCCAGGGCCGCGGCCGCCACGTGCTCGGGCCCGCGGGCGTCGGGGAAGGTCTCCGGGTAGAGCGCGGCGCCCGCGCCGACGGCCGGAAGTCCGGCGACCTGCTCGGCGATGTCGGCGGGCCGGTCCACGGCGGGCCCCGCGACGCGCGTGCGCGGGTCCTCGTACCGGGCCCAGTAGACCTCCTTGCGGCGCGCGTCCGTGGCCACGACGAAGGGGCCGTCCTCGATCCCGGAGGCGTACGCCAGACCGTCGAGCGTGCACACCCCGTACACGGGCACGCCGAGCGCGAGGCCGAAGGTGTCGGCCGTCATCAGACCCACCCGCAGACCGGTGTACGGACCGGGGCCCACCCCGGTGACGACGGCGGTGACCGCGTCGAGTCTCACGCCCGCGTCGGCGAGGACGCGGTCGACGGCGGGCAGCAGCAGCTCACCGTGACGGCGCGCGTCGACCTGACTCGACTCGGCGACGACGGAGGTGCCGTCGTGCAGCGCGACGGTGACGGCGGGGGTTGCGGTATCCAGAGCGAGCAAGAGCACGCGAACAGCCTACGGCTCCGAGGCCCCGCGCACGGCCGCACCGGCCAGGGGTGCGCCTGCTGCTACCGTCACTCCATAGCCGTACGTAGGGAAGGTGGCTCAGTGTCCAGGACCAGCTCGGGATTCGTGGCCGGGCTCACCGCCGCCGCCCTCGCCGTGGTCGGATTCCTCGCCTACCAGGCCTCCGCGAGCGCGCCGGACGATCTGAACGCGCGGCCGGACAAGTCCCCCACGACCCCCACGAAGTCCCCCAAGGGCAAGGGCGGCTCGCTGGCCCTTCCGGACCGCTCGGGCACCGGCAAGCGGGTCGTGTACTCGCTGGAGGGCGACCGGGTCTGGCTGGTCGGCGACTCCGGCAAGGCGAAGCGCACGTACAAGGTCACGCCGAGCACCGTCGACCCCGAGCCCGGCACCTACGAGGTCACCTCGCGCCAGGGCCAGGTCACCGGTTCGGACGGCAGGCAGATCGAGCACGTCGTGCGCTTCACGACGGTCGACGGCATAACGGTCGGGTTCAGCGCGGCGCTCAACGGCTCCACGGAGAAGCCGGACCCGGCGAAGAAGACCGGCGGCATCCGCTCCTCCCGCGAGGACGGCAACGCGATGTGGGACTTCGCGACCATCGAGACGACGGTCGTCGTCGTCAAGTGACCCCGTTACGCGGCGTCGCGCCGCGGTTCGTCCACGGGGGCTTCCTGGGGCACAGGGGCGGCCGGAGGCGTGGAGACGGCGCTCGCGGCGGCGCACGACGCGAGCAGCTCGCGCATCGAGCAACTGGACGGCTGTGCCGTCAGCCCCTGCGGCCGGGGCTGTACGTCTCGTTCTGAAGCCGGCATGGACGCCTCCTGGGGCTTCGGGAGCAGACGTGGTTAGGTAGACCTAACCAGTACCGGTATCCATGTGAACACGCCCGGCACCCGCCACGCAACATCTTACCGACGCCTTGTCGGAAAATGTGGACGGCAACAATCCCCGGCCGGGCGGCATGGACGAACGACCGGGGCGGCGAGAACGAACCGAGCGGCCGGAGAACGACTCAGACGGCCCGGGGGGGGGTACGAACGGCCCGGAGAGACGCCCCCGGACGGCCAGGCAGGACGCCCCCAGACGGCCGAGCGGAACACAGCCTCGCGGGACGTCCCCAGACGGCCGGGCGGGACACGGCCGGGCGGGAAGGCCTCAGACGGCCAGGACGCTCAGATCGGCGTCCTGCCAGCGCGCCCCGATCCCGTGCACGGCGATCTCGCGTCCCTCGTCCGTGGTGTCTCCCACGGCCCGGTGGATGACCAGGTGCAGCCGGTCGTCCGACAGCTCCTCGACCTTGCCGTCGCCCCACTCGACGACGACCACGGAGTCGGGGAGGGACACGTCCAGGTCCAGGTCCTCCATCTCGTCGAGCCCGCCGCCCAGGCGGTACGCGTCGACGTGCACCAGGGCGGGGCCGTCGCCGAGCGGCGGGTGGACGCGGGCGATGACGAACGTCGGGGAGGTGACGGCACCGCGCACGCCGAGGCCCTCGCCGAGGCCGCGCGTCAGTGTCGTCTTGCCCGCGCCGAGCTCGCCGGTGAGCATGACGAGATCACCCGGGCGCAGGATCTTGGCCAGGCGGCGGCCCAACTCGCCCATCTGCTCCGGGGAGTTGACGGTGATCTTCAGGGTGGCGGCGGGGACGGCCGGGCTGTGCGGTGCTTCCATGGGCCCCACGGTAACCGGTCAGCCGGTGCCGACCGCGCCCGTCCGGGCCAGCAGGTCCGCCAGGCGGTCGGTGACCACCTCCGGGTGCTCCAGCATGACCAGGTGACCGGCGTCCGGCACCAGGACGAGCTCCGCGTCCGGCAGCAGATCGGCCATCACCTCGCTGTGCTCGCTCGGCGTGACCAGGTCCTTGTCCCCGGCGAGCACGAGCACGGGCAGCTCGGCGAAGTGCTTGAGGGCGTCCGCCTTGTCGTGCTCGGTGAACGCCGGGTAGAACTCCGCGACCACGTCGATCGGCGTGGACTCGATCATCCGCTCCGCGAACCGCGCGACCGCCGGGTCGACGTCCTTCGACGAGAACGAGTACCGCTTGATGATGCCCGCGAACAGGTCGGACGTGGCCCGCCGCCCGCGCTCCACCAGCTCGGCCTGCGAGCCGAGGGCCCGCAGGACGCCGGGCAGCACGCGCCGCACGGCGTTCACCCCCGCCACCGGGAGCCCGAAGTTGACTTCCCCGAGCCCGCCGGCGGACGTACCGACGAGTGCGACGCCGACCACGCGCTCGCGGATCAGCTCCGGGAACTGGTCGGCGAGGGCCATCGTCGTCATGCCGCCCATGGAGTGCCCGACGAGGACCAGCGGCCCCTCGGGCGCGGCCGCGTCGATGACGGCCTTCAGGTCCCGGCCGAGCCGGTCGATGGTGACCGGCTCGCGGTCGCGCAGCCGGGCCGCGCCGCGCCCCGAGCGCCCGTGGCTGCGCTGGTCCCAGTACACGGCCCGGACGACGCCCCGCAGGGCGGCGCGCTGGAAGTGCCAGGAGTCCTGGCTGAGGCAGTAGCCGTGGCTGAACACGACGGTGACGGGAGCGGGCGCCCGCCGCCCGAACAGCCGGCGCCGCCGAGCGGCCTGGGGACCCTCCGCACCCACCTCGTCGACTTCGAAGGCGAGCTCCGTGCCGTCGTCGGCGTACGCCTTGCCGGGCGTGCCGCGCAGTGAGCCGTACGGCCCCGAGGCGTCGAGGGCGAGGCGGGCCTTCTTGCGCATGCCGCGCCCGACCGTGAGCCGCTCGATGGCGACCCCGGCCGCGGCGCCCGCCGCGATGACTCCTATGGCGGCGCCCGCGACCCCGGCCCGCCGCCACGTCGTCACCGCGCCGCCCGGCCGTCCCGCCACCGCCTCGACCACCTCGGCGGCCGCCCCCGCGCTGCCCTCGCCCACGTGCCGCTCCTCTTCAGTCGCCGGTGCCCGGCCGCTCGTTCACATAGACGCGCGGGACGCGCGCGCCGATGCGCGTCACGATCTCGTACGCGATGGTGCCCGCGGCCCGCGCCCAGTCCTCGGCAGTGGGCTCCCCGCGGTCGCCGGGCCCGAAGAGCACCGCCTCCGCGCCGACCTCGGGCTCGTCGCCGCCGAGGTCCACCACGAACTGGTCCATGGCGATGCGTCCGGCGACGGTCCGCCACTTGCCGCCGACGAGCACCGGACCCGTGCCGGAGGCGTGCCGCGGGATGCCGTCCCCGTAGCCCGCGGGCACCAGGCCCAGGGTCGTCTCGCCCGCCGTGGTGTAGAGGTGCCCGTAGCTCACCCCGTGCCCCGCCGGGGCGCGCTTCACATGGGCCAGGGCCGCGGCGACCGTCATCACCGGACGCAGCCCGAAGTCCTCGGGCGTCCCGATCTCGGGGCTGGGCGAGACCCCGTACATGGCGATGCCGGGCCGCACCAGGTCGAAGTGCGTCTCGGGCAGGGTGAGCGTGGCCGGGGAGTTGGCTATGTGCCGCACCTCGGGGCGGAGTCCCGCCTCCTCGGCGTACCCGACCATGGCGCGGAACGTGTCCAGCTGCGGCGCGATCGACGGATGCCCCGGCTCGTCGGCGCAGGCGAAGTGCGACCACAGGCCCGTGACCTTCACCAGGCCCTCGGCCTCCGCGCGCAGGGCCTCGCCCACGAGCTCCGGCCAGTCGTCGGGCATGCACCCGTTGCGCCCGAGACCGGTGTCGGCCTTGAGCTGCACCCGGGCCGTACGCCCGGCGGCCCGCGCGGCGGCGACGACCTCGGCCAGGGCCTGCACCCGGCTCACCGACACGTCGATGTCCGCCTCGACGGCCTCCCGCCAGGGCGACCCCGGCGTCCACAGCCAGCACATCAAGCGCCCGCCGACACCCGCGGCCCGCAGCGCGAGCGCCTCCTCCGGCGTGGCGGTGCCGACCCAGTCGGCCCCCGCGTCCAACGCGGCCTTGGCGCACGGCACCATTCCGTGCCCGTACCCGTCCGCCTTCACGACGGCCATGAACGCGGCCCCGGGCGCGTGGGCACGAAGCGCCCGCACGTTGGCCCGAAGGGCAGCGAGGTCGATCTCAGCGCGCACACGCGGCAGTGCAGTATCAGTCATCGTCGAACAGTCTCTCAGAGCGGCGGAGAAGGACGACGGCACGGGATCCCACCGAGCAAGCCACCACGCACGGAAAGCCGCCGACGCACGCAGGGAGGGAGGGAGCGCCCGGTCCACCGGCGGAAAGCCGCCGACGAAACGTGAGGGGACGCACCGGTATGTCCGCCCGGAGCACCCCGAGTACACCGCGTCGGGCGGGGAAGCCGTCCCGCGCAGATGACGGCGAGGACGGACATACCGGGGCGGCCCCGCCCCACCACGGCCGGACGGCACACCCCGACGCGCCCGCGGCCGGACGGCACACCCCCGAGAACGGACGGACGGACGACACACCCCAGAAAGGCGGCGCCCCGCGCTAGCCCCGCCGCACATCCCGCCAGGCCGCAGGAACGGCCTCCGCCACGTCCTGCGCGCCCACCGGCGCCCCCTCCGCCGCGAACCGCCCCGCGAGCCCGTGCAGAAACGCCCCCACGGCCCCCGCGTCCCGAGCCCCGAGCCCCGCCGCGAGCAGCGCCCCGGCCAGCCCCGACAGCACGTCCCCGCTCCCCGCGGTGGCCAGCCACCCGGTGCCCGTCGGATTGACCCGTACGACGCCCCCGCCGGCCCCGGCGACCAGCGTCGTGGACCCCTTGAGCAGCACCGTGGCCCCGTACCGCCCGGCCAGCTCCCGCACCGCGTCGAGCCGGGCCGCCTCGACCTCCGCCCGCCCCACCCCGAGCAGCGCGGCCGCCTCCCCCGCGTGCGGCGTGAGCAGCGTCGGCGCGCCCCGCTTCCGCACGGCCGAGGCGTCCGCGAGCCGCAGCCCGTCCGCGTCGATGAGCACGGGCACCTCCGCGGCGACCACGTCCCGCAGCCGCTCCCCCGCGTCCCCGTGCCCGTCCCCGAGCCCCGGCCCCACCACCCAGGCCTGCACGCGCCCGGCCCGGGGCACCGGCCCGGCCGACACCAGCGTCTCGGGGAAGCGGGCGATGACGGCGTCCGCGGCGGGCCCCACGTACCGCACGGCCCCGGCGCCCCCGCGCAGCGCTCCGGCGACGGTGAGGACGGCCGCGCCCGGGTAGCGGGCGGACCCGGCGACGACCCCGAGGACCCCGCGCCGGTACTTGTCGCTCTCGGCCCCCGGCACCGGAAGAAGCCGCTCCACATCGGCGTACTGCAAGGCCTCCACCGCGGGCGCGTACGCGGAGAGTTCACCGCCGAGCCCGATGTCCACGAGCCGCAGGGCCCCGGCGTACTCCCGGGCGGGATCGACGAGGAGCCCCGGCTTGTACGCCCCGAACGTCACGGTCGCGTCCGCGCGCACGGCCGGGCCGCGCACTTCGCCGGTGTCGGCGTCGACCCCGCTCGGCAGGTCGACGGCCACGACCAGGGCCCCGGACTCCTCGGCGGCACGGGCGAGTTCGGCGGCGCCGGGCCGCAGGCCGCCCTTGCCGCCGATGCCCACGATCCCGTCGACGACGAGATCGGCACCCGAGAGGGAAGCGAACGCGGCGTCGGCCGCGGCACCAGAGCCGGAACCGGCCCCCGAGCCGTCGACGACCCGCCCCCCGGCCCCCCGCAACGCCGCGAGCCCGCCCGCATGGGCCCGCTCGGGCGAGAGCAGCACGGCCGTCACCCCGGCCCCGCGCCGAGCGAGCCGCGCCCCGGCGTAGAGCGCGTCACCGCCGTTGTCGCCGCTGCCGACCAGGAGCGCGACACGCGCCCCGTACACCTTCCCGAGCAACTGCCCGCAGGCCACAGCGAGCCCCGCCGCGGCCCGCTGCATCAACGCCCCTTCGGGAACCCGCGCCATCAGCGCGCGCTCGGCCGACCGTACGTCCTCCACGCGATACGCAGTACGCATCCACCAAGTCTCGCGCACACCGCGCACACCGGCAGCACCGCGGAACGAGGGCGGCGGAGCGCGGCCCGGGCTACCCCTCGGCGACGACGACCGCGGAGGCCACCCCCGCGTCATGGCTCAGGGAGACGTGCCACCCGCGCACCCCCAGGGCCTCGGCCCGCGCGGCCACGGTCCCGGAGACCCGAAGCCGGGGCTGCCCGGACTCCTCCACGTACACCTCGGCGTCGGTCCAGCGCAGCCCGGGCGGCGCACCCAGGGCCTTGGCCAAAGCCTCCTTGGCGGCGAACCGGGCGGCGAGCGAGGCGACGCCGCGCCGCTCCCCGCCGGACAGATACAACTCCCGCTCCACGAAGAGCCGTTCCCGCATCCCCGGCGTCCGCTCCAGGGAGGCCGCGAACCGATCGATCTCGGCCACGTCGATGCCCACACCAATAATCACGGCGGCAGCTAATCACGGCGCCCCGGCGCCGGAGCCGCACGGGGGTGACACACCCCACCCGCACGGACGTTCAAACTGCCGTAACAATGGACTGTGATCTCTTTGGTCTCCTCGCCGCCACGGGGCGCCAACCGGCACAAGCCGGAGGCGACCCCTTACGTCGACCTCACCCGTTCCGAGTGGAGCGCGCTGCGCGAAAAGACGCCGCTGCCCCTGACCGCCGCCGAGCTGGAGAAGCTGCGCGGCCTCGGCGACGTCATCGACCTCGATGAGGTGCGGGACATCTACCTCCCGCTCTCCCGCCTCCTCAACCTCTACGTGGGCGCCACCGACGGCCTGCGCGGAGCGCTCAACACCTTCCTGGGCGACACCGGTGAGAAGGGCTCCCAGTCGGGCACGCCCTTCGTCATAGGGGTCGCGGGCTCCGTCGCCGTGGGCAAGTCGACGGTGGCGCGGCTGCTCCAGGCCCTGCTCTCGCGCTGGCCCGAGCACCCGCGCGTGGAGCTGGTGACCACGGACGGCTTCCTGCTGCCCACCAAGGAGCTCCAGGCGCGCGGCCTGATGTCGCGCAAGGGCTTCCCCGAGTCGTACGACCGCAGGGCGCTGACCCGCTTCGTCGCCGACATCAAGGCGGGCAAGGACGAGGTGACGGCGCCGGTCTACTCCCACCTGATCTACGACATCGTGCCCGGCCGGCGCCTGACGGTCCGCCGCCCGGACATCCTCATCGTCGAGGGGCTGAACGTGCTCCAGCCCGCCCTGCCCGGCAAGGACGGCCGCACCCGCGTGGGCCTGGCCGACTACTTCGACTTCAGCGTGTACGTCGACGCCCGCGCCGAGGACATCGAGCGCTGGTACCTGAACCGGTTCCGCAAGCTGCGCGAGACGGCCTTCCAGAACCCGTCGTCGTACTTCCGGAAGTACACCCAGGTCTCCGAGGAGGAGGCCCTCGACTACGCCCGCACCACCTGGCGGACCATCAACAAGCCGAACCTGGTGGAGAACGTGGCGCCCACGCGCGGCCGCGCCACGCTCATCATCCGCAAGGGCCCCGACCACAAGGTGCGACGGCTCAGCCTGCGCAAGCTCTGAACCGGCCCGCGCCCACTCTGAAGGGGACGCGTCAGCGGGGCGTTAAGGTGCGGGCATGCTCCATCTGCGCCTGATCACCCCGGCGGACCGGACGGACGCCGTGGTGCGTCTGATCGAGAAGACGCCCGGCACGACCCACCTCGCCGTCGTGCCGGGCGCGGCCCGCAACCCGTCGGGTGACATCGTGATGTGCGACGTGGCCCGGGAGGCGGGCGACGAACTGCTCGGCGGCCTGCGCGCCCTGGAGATCGACAAGCACGGCTCGATCGCCCTGGAGAACATCGACCTGTCGCTGTCCCTGCGCGCCGACAAGGCGGAGGACGAGGCGCCGGGCGAGGGCGCGGACGCGGTCCTGTGGGAGCACCTGGCGGACGCCACGCACGAGGAGTCCACGCTCTCCGTCACGTACGTCGCCTTCATCACGCTCGCCACGATGATCGCCGCCTGCGGCGTCGTCCTCGACAACGCGATCCTCATCGTGGGCGCGATGGCGGTGGGCCCGGAGTTCGGCCCGCTCGCGGGCTTCTGCACGGCGCTCGTGCAGCGCGCCCCGCGCCTGGTGCTGCGCTCCCTGATCGCGCTGATCGCGGGCTTCGCGATCGCCATGGCGGTCACGGTGGCCTTCAGCTTCTTCATGGACGCGGTCGATCTCTTCGACCGGGCGGCGCTGGAGGCCAAGCGCCCCAACACCAACTTCATCTACCGGCCCGACTGGTTCTCCTTCGTCGTGGCCGTCCTCGCGGGCGCGGCGGGCACCCTCTCGCTGACGTCGGCGAAGTCGGGCGCGCTCGTGGGCGTCGCCATCTCGGTGACGACGGTCCCGGCGGCGGCGAACGCCGCGGTGGCCTTCAGCTACGACGAGTACCGCCAGGCCTGGGGCTCCACCGAGCAGCTCCTGCTCAATCTGCTCGGCATCGTCCTCGCCGGTACGTTCACGCTGCTCGCCCAGAAGCTGCTCTGGGCCCGGCAGCGCGAACGCACCGCGAAGAAGTTCGGCCTTCCCTAGCCGGCCTTCCCTAGCCGAGCGCGGACTTCACCACGTCCGCGAGGCGCCCGGCCACCGAGCGGGCCTGCTCGATGTCGGCGGCCTCCACCATCACGCGCACCAGCGGCTCGGTGCCGGAGGGGCGCAGCAGCACCCGGCCGGTCTCGCCGAGCTCGCGCTCGGCGTCGGCGACCGCGGTGGCCAGCTCCGTCGAGGTCCCCACCCGGGCCCGGTCCACGTCCGGCACGTTGATGAGGACCTGCGGCAGGCGCTCCATGACGGCGGCCAGGTCCTTGAGGCTGCGGCCGGTCTCGGCGACGCGGGCCGCGAGCAGCAGGCCGGTGAGGGTGCCGTCGCCGGTGGTGGCGTGGTCCAGGGCGATGACGTGCCCGGACTGCTCGCCGCCGAGCGCGTAGCCGCTGGCCTTCATCTCCTCCAGGACGTACCGGTCGCCGACGGCGGTCTGGACGAACTTCAGGCCCTCGCGCTCCATGGCGAGCTTGAAGCCCAGGTTCGACATGACCGTGGCGACAACGGTGTCGCGGCGCAGCACCCCGCGCTCGCGCATGCCGAGCGCGAGCACGGCGAGGATCTGGTCGCCGTCGACCTCGGCGCCCGTGTGGTCCACGGCGAGGCAGCGGTCGGCGTCGCCGTCGTGCGCGATGCCCAGGTCGGCGCCGTGCTCGACGACGGCAGCCCGGAGCAGCTCCAGATGGGTCGAGCCGCAGCCCTCGTTGATGTTCAGGCCGTCGGGGGACGCGCCGATGGTGACGATCTCGGCGCCCGCGCGCGCGAAGGCCTCCGGGGAGACCCGGGCGGCGGCGCCGTGCGCCTCGTCCAGGACGATCCGCAGCCCGTCGAGGCGGTTCGGCAGCACGCCGATCAGATGCGCCACGTACTGGTCGAGCCCCTGGTCGTACGAGGTGACCCGGCCGACCCCGGCACCGGTGGGCCGCTCCCAGGGAGCGCCGGTGCGGTGCTCCTCGTAGACGGACTCGATGCGGTCCTCCAGGTCGTCGGCCAGCTTGTGGCCGCCGCGCGCGAAGAACTTGATGCCGTTGTCGGGCATGGCGTTGTGGCTGGCGGACAGCATCACGCCGAGGTCGGCGCCGAGCGCGGCGGTGAGATGGGCCACCGCGGGGGTGGGCAGCACACCGACGCGCAGGACGTCCACGCCCGCGCTCGCCAGGCCCGCGACGACCGCGGCCTCCAGGAACTCCCCGGACGCGCGCGGGTCACGCCCCACCACCGCTGTCGGGCGATGGCCCTCGAAGGTGCCCGCTTCGGCGAGCACGTGCGCCGCGGCGACCGAGAGACCGAGCGCGAGCTCCGCCGTCAGATCGGCGTTGGCGACACCGCGCACACCGTCCGTGCCGAAGAGTCGTCCCACTGCTGTCCTCCGAACATTCCGACATTCCGAGCGTCCACCCCGGATCGACGGGGCGCTGATAAACGAAACGCCCCGGCAGCACACAGGGTGCCGCCGAGGCGTTCGTGAGTACTAGCAGGCAGCGATGTTTAGCGCTTGCTGTACTGCGGGGCCTTGCGGGCCTTCTTGAGACCGGCCTTCTTGCGCTCGACCGCACGGTCGTCGCGCTTGAGGAAGCCGGCCTTCTTGAGGGCGCCGCGGTTGTTGTCCACGTCGGCCTCGTTCAGGGCACGGGCCACGCCGAGGCGCAGGGCGCCGGCCTGACCGGAGACACCGCCACCCGCGATGCGGGCGACGACGTCGTAGCGGCCCTCGAGCTCGAGGACCTTGAACGGCTCGTTGACTTCCTGCTGGTGCACCTTGTTGGGGAAGTAGTCCTCAAGGGTGCGACCGTTGATCTTCCACTTGCCGGTGCCCGGGACGATCCGGACGCGGGCGATCGCGTTCTTGCGACGGCCCAGGCCGGCGGCCGGCTGCGGGTCGCCGAAGCGCGCGGCGTTCGACTCCGAGGTGTACTCGCCCTCGACGGGCGCCTCGGACTCGGTGGTGTAGTGCTCGATGTCGACAGTCTCGTCGATCGGCTGCTCGGCGGTGGTCTCGGCCACGATGCTCCTCAGATTCTTTCAGGCTTAGGGGGTGGCCGGACTTACTGCGCGACCTGGGTGATCTCGAACGGCTGCGGCTGCTGCGCGCCGTGCGGGTGCTGGTCACCCTTGTAGACCTTCAGCTTCGAGAGCATCTGACGGCCCAGCGAGTTCTTCGGGAGCATGCCCTTGACGGCCTTCTCGACGGCCTTCTCGGGGTTCTTCTCGAGCAGCTCGTCGTAGCGCACCGAACGGAGGCCGCCCGGGTAGCCGGAGTGGCGGTACGCCATCTTCTGGGTCTTCTTGTTGCCGGACAGGTGCACCTTGTCGGCGTTGATGATGATGACGAAGTCACCGGTGTCAACGTGGGGCGCGTAGATCGGCTTGTGCTTGCCGCGCAGGAGAGAGGCGGCGGTGGTCGCCAGACGTCCCAGGACGATGTCCTGGGCGTCGATGACGTGCCACTGACGGGTCACGTCGCCGGGCTTGGGGCTGTACGTACGCACTTCGTAGCCTTCGCTTCTTCAGTGGATGGGGTCCAGACACACGGCACCCAGGAAGCGATCATGCAGCTGGGGCTCACAATGCCGGGGACGCTGCCCGTATGCGAGCCACTGGTAACTGCTCCAGGGAACCTACGTATGGGCCCTTTCGCGTGAGAACGAGGAAGCCAATACGTATCAGTCCCCGAGACTACCCGCGCCGCCCCGTATGGGTCAAAACGCGGCCCTGGATGCCGGCACCGGCGACTCCACCGCCTCGGGCGGTCCTGCCGGTCCTGCGTCATCCACAGTAACCGCCCTCGGCCGCAGACAGCACCGCGCGACCGCGAAGGCCAGCACACAGAGCGTGACGCAATCCTTGAAGGCCCGCCGCACCCCCGGTTCAAGACCCACCCACGCGAACCCGGGCACCTGCGGCACGAGGGCCACCCAGAACCCGGCCCCCCGCACCACGGCCCCCGCCTCCCCCGCCCCCGCGAGCAGCAGCGGCACCACGACCAGCAGATAGTGGTCGTACGAGGGCCGGGACACCAGGAACGCCGCCAGCATCAGGGCCACGGCCGTCTCCACCACCCGCCCGGCCCCCGCGTCCCCGCGCGCCCACCGCCGCCACGCACACGCCACCCCCACCACGGCCCCGAGCCCCGCCACCAGCGAAGCCGCGGCACCCGGCACCCCCAGGCGCGGAAGCACGGCCGCGGGCGAGGCCTCGTAGAGCCGTACGAAGCTGTCGCCGCCGCGCAGGAGGAAGGGGAGCGTACGGGTGAGGAAGCCCGCCGGGTCGGGCAGCAGGAGCGCCGCGGCGGCGGAGACCGCGACCGGCACCCCCACGGCGATCCCCAGCTCCCGCCACCGCCGCGCGAAGACGAAGAGGAGCAGCACCGGCACCAGGAGCGGCTTCACGGCCACCGCGACCCCGAGCACCGCCCCCGCCCGCCCCCACCGGCCCCGGCACACGCACAGCAGCGCCAGCGGCAGCGCGGCCGCCGACGCCACGGTCCAGTTCCCGAGCTCCACCAGGTGTCCGAAGGGCGCGAAGCCCAGGGCGAGGCCGAGCAGGCCGAAGACCGCGAGGCGGCTCCTGAACGGCACCCCGTGGATACGCAGCGCGGCCGCCCAGCCGCCCGCGAGGGCCCCCACCACCCCCAGCGGCACGAGGAACCGCACCACCCCCTGCGGAAGGACGGCCTGCGGCGCCGCCGCGAGCACGGCCCCCGGGAGGTACAGGAAGTGCCGGTCCGCGTACGGAGAGCGCCCCTCCAGCCAGGCCCCGGCCGCCCGCACCACGATCCCGTTGTCCATGCCGCCGTCCGGCACGCGGCAGGCGACGCGCAGCACGAGCGCGCCGAGGACCACCCCGAGCACCGCCCACGCCTGCCATGCGGCGGGCCGCAGCCACCACCCCGTACCACCGGAAACATCACATTTGCCCGCGTTCATGCGGCTCAGGCTAGGGCGAGAACCCGCCCCGGCCCCGGCTCAACATCCCCACCGCCCCGTCTAAGATGCCGCGCATGAGCTTTGGGCAAGGGGGACCTCAGTGGGGTCCGGGGGGCTCACCGACCCCGGACTGGGCGGCACTGGCCGAAGCGTCCGAGAAGCGCGCCCGCCGCCGCAAATGGCTCCTCCTGGGCGGCGGTGCCCTCGCCACCGTCGGCGTCGCCACGGCCGTGGCCGTCGCCGTCGTCTCCGCGAACGGCGACGACGCCGCAGCCTCCAACAAGCCCGCGAGCGAGCTGCCCTCGTCCCCGGACATCCCCGGCGCCTCCTCGGCACCGGAGCCGTCCTTCGAGGCGACCACTCCCCCGCCCCCGCCGGACCCGAAGGACTACATCTCCGACGCGGACAAGGACAAGGCGCCCCTGAGCGCCGCGATCCTCTTCCCCGGCACGAAGCTGACCTCCGGCGACAAGGTCTACAAGAAGGGCGCCACCGCCGACACCAAGCACTGCGCCTCGGTGACCCAGCCGGTCCTCGGCCGGATCCTCACCACGAACAAGTGCACCCGGCTGATGCGCGTCACCTACGCCCGCCGCGGCATCGCCGTCACCGTCGGCGTGGCCGTCTTCGACACCGAGGCCCGGGCCGCCAAGGTCAAGAAGCAGGCCGACGAGGGCCTGGTCACCTCGCTGCCCGGCAAGGGCATCGCCACGTTCTGCCGCACGGCCGTCTGCCGCGGCACGTACAACGCGTACGGCCGCTACGCGTACTTCACGACGACCGGCTTCCTCGGCGGCAAGGACGTCACGGAGAAGGACCGCAAGGCGTACGAGGTCGGCGACGACCTCGCCCGCTTCGCGTTCAACCAGATCAACCGCCGGGGCGAGGCGCAGGCGTCGGCCGCCGCCAACAACCCCGAGTAGAACGAACGCTCTATCCAGAGCTCAGCAACAACCCGCCGACGGCAGCGACCGCTTGTTCCGCGCCTCCGCGCTGCGCGCCGCGAGCAGCTCGTCCGCCGGATAGCCGACCTCTTCGAGCGTGAGCCCGTGCGGCCGCACCACGTGCACCGCCGAATCCCGCACCCCGGCCGCGAGCACCTTGCCCGGCCAGTCCGGCGGCCGGTGCCCGTCCCCCACGAACAGCATGGCCCCCACCAGGGACCGCACCATGTTGTGGCAGAAGGCGTCCGCCCGCACGGTCGCTTCGAGGATCCCGTCGGGGCGCCGCTCCCAGCGCAGCTCCTGGAGCGTGCGGATGGTCGTCGCGCCCTCGCGCCGCTTGCAGTACGCGGCGAAGTCGTGCTCGCCGACGAGCGCCTGCGCGGCCTCGTTCATCGCGTCCAGGTCCAGCGTCCAGTCGTGCCACAGGACGTGGCCGCGCAGCAGCGGATCGACGCCGCCGGGGTGATCGGTCACGCGGTACGCGTACCGCCGCCAGATCGCCGAGAACCGCGCGTTGAACCCGGCCGGGGCCTTCTCCGCCCGCCAGATCCGCACGTCGTGCGGCAGCCGTCCGGCGAGCCGCCGCAGCAGCTTCTCGCGGTGCTCGGCCCACAGGCTCTCCGGCAGGTCGACGTGCGCGACCTGGCCGCGCGCGTGCACCCCGCTGTCGGTCCGCCCCGCCACGGTCAGCTCGTACGTCTCGCTCGACCGCGTGACCGTGCGCAGCGCGTCCTCGATCTCGCCCTGGACGGTCCGCTGGCCTTCGCGCTGCTTCGCCCACCCGGAAAAGTCCCGGCCGTCGTACGACAGGTCAAGCCGCACCCGGACGAACCCGGGCTTCACTTCCTCACTCACACCGCAATCCTCTCAGGCACACGAAAGCGGGCCCGCCCCGAAGGGGACGGGCCCGCGGCGCCCTGAAGGGGCGCGGGGAACTGCGCGACCAGCCACGACGGGGCCGCAGCCGACGACGCGCAGTACCCGAGAACGCTTACGCGTCCTTCGACTCCTCGGCAGCCTCTTCGCCCTTGGTCGTGTCGACCTTGGCGTCAGAAACCTCGGCGTCCTTAGCGGCGCGCTTCGTGGCCGCCTCGGCCTCACCGGTGGCCTGCTGGGCCACGGTCAGGGCCTCCACCAGCTCGATGACGGCCATGGGCGCGTTGTCGCCACGGCGGTTACCGATCTTGGTGATACGGGTGTAGCCACCCGGGCGGTTCTCGTAGCGCGGGCCGATCTCGGCGAAGAGCGTGTGGACGACGCTCTTGTCCGTGATGACCTGGAGCACCTGACGGCGGTTGTGAAGGTCGCCCTTCTTCGCCTTGGTGACCAGACGCTCCGCGAACGGGCGCAGGCGGCGGGCCTTCGCCTCGGTCGTGGTGATGCGGCCGTGCTCGAAGAGATCCTTGGCGAGGTTCGCCAGCATCAGCTTCTCGTGCGCGGCGCTGCCGCCCAGACGGGCACCCTTGGTGGGCTTCGGCATGGTGTTTCTCCTAGTGATCTGCCCCGGCCGTATCAGGTACCGGGGTCAGCGGCACCCGCGCCCCGTAAGGGGCGCGGGGAACTGCGCGAGCAACCACAACGCGCGCGCAGCCGAAATCAGACCGTCGGGCCCGAGCGCTAGTACTGCTCGGTCTCGACGAACCCGGCGTCCGCGTCGTCGTCGGCGCCGAAGGCGTCGGCCGCGGCGGTCGGGTCGAATCCGGGCGGGCTGTCCTTGAGGGCCAGACCCATCCCGTTGAGCTTCATCTTGACCTCGTCGATGGACTTCGCACCGAAGTTGCGGATGTCCAGGAGGTCGGCCTCGGAGCGGGCGACGAGCTCACCCACGGAGTGGATGCCCTCACGCTTGAGGCAGTTGTAGGAGCGGACCGTGAGCTCCAGCTCCTCGATCGGCAGCGCCAGGTCGGCGGCGAGCGCGGCGTCCGTCGGGGACGGACCCATGTCGATGCCCTCGGCGTCGATGTTGAGCTCGCGGGCCAGACCGAACAGCTCGACCAGGGTCTTGCCGGCGGACGCCATGGCGTCGCGCGGGCGCATGGCCTGCTTGGTCTCGACGTCGACGATCAGCTTGTCGAAGTCGGTGCGCTGCTCGACTCGGGTGGCCTCGACCTTGTAGGTCACCTTGAGGACCGGCGAGTAGATGGAGTCGACCGGGATGCGGCCGATCTCCTGGCCGACCTGCTTGTTCTGCACGGCGGAGACGTAGCCGCGACCGCGCTCGACGGTCAGCTCCATCTCCAGCTTGCCCTTGCCGTTGAGCGTGGCGAGGACGAGGTCGGGGTTGTGCACCTCGACACCGGCCGGCGGCGCGATGTCGGCGGCGGTGACCAGACCCGGGCCCTGCTTGCGCAGGTACATCACGACCGGCTCGTCGTGCTCCGAGGAGACGACCAGCTGCTTGATGTTGAGGATGAGGTCGGTGACGTCCTCCTTGACGCCCGGCACGGTGGTGAACTCGTGCAGGACACCGTCGATGCGGATGGACGTGACCGCCGCACCCGGGATCGAGGAGAGGAGCGTACGACGCAGGGAGTTGCCGAGGGTGTAACCGAAGCCCGGCTCCAGCGGCTCGATGACGAACCGGGAACGGAACTCGTCGACGACCTCTTCGGTCAACGAGGGACGCTGAGCGATCAGCATGAAGCGATTCCTTCAGTCAGGGGCACCCACTATTTGATGCCCTGAGTAGTACAAGGGTACGGGCGGTACGGCCCGAAAGAGCCGTACCGCCCGAAAACCTCAAGTCAAGCGACGTATGAACGTCAGACGCGACGGCGCGGGTCACCTCCGCTCGCGCGGAGAGCGCCGTCACACAGCGTCAGACGCGACGGCGCTTGGGCGGACGGCAGCCGTTGTGCGGGGTCGGCGTGACGTCCTGGATCGAACCGACCTCGAGGCCCGTGGCCTGGAGGGAGCGGATCGCGGTCTCGCGGCCGGAGCCCGGACCCTTCACGAAGACGTCGACCTTGCGCATGCCGTGCTCCTGCGCGCGACGCGCGGCCGACTCGGCGGCCATCTGCGCGGCGAACGGGGTGGACTTGCGCGAGCCCTTGAAGCCGACGTGGCCGGCGGAGGCCCAGGAGATCACGTTGCCGGTCGGGTCCGTGATGGACACGATCGTGTTGTTGAACGTGCTCTTGATGTGCGCGTGGCCGTGAGCGACGTTCTTCTTTTCCTTGCGGCGCACCTTCTTGGCAGCGCCCTGACGACCCTTGGGGGGCATCTTTAACTCCTACGGGAGGTGGTCGGTCCTGCAGCGTCAGCTGTCGATAGACCGCTGAGCGAGGACTACTTCTTGCCCGGCTTCTTCTTACCGGCGATGGCGCGACGCGGGCCCTTGCGGGTGCGAGCGTTGGTGCTGGTGCGCTGACCGCGGACGGGCAGGCCACGACGGTGGCGCAGACCCTGGTAGCAGCCGATCTCGACCTTGCGGCGGATGTCGGCCTGGATCTCGCGACGGAGGTCACCCTCGGTCTTGACGTTCTGGTCCACGTACTCGCGGATCTTGACGAGGTCTTCCTCGGTCAGGTCGCGAACACGGGTGTTGCGGTCGACACCAGTGGCGTCCAGCGTCTGCTGGGACAGCGTCCGGCCGATGCCGAACACGTAGGTGAGGGCGACCTCGATGCGCTTGTCGCGCGGGAGGTCAACACCTTCAACGCGTGCCATTCATGGCTCCTGTGAATCTACGGAGGTCTTCAGCAGAACCGCTCCCAGCCGCCGTATGAGGTACGTACTGGGTCCCCGGCCTCCGACCGGGGGTGTCGCCCTCCATTACCTGATGGACCTAGAGAGGGACGGGTCCTGCATATGTGCTGTTACGTGCGTCGCGCGAAAATCTGCGAGTGCAGTAGGTGCGTCAGCCCTGGCGCTGCTTGTGGCGCGGGTTGTCGCAAATGATCATGACCCGGCCGTGACGGCGGATCACCCTGCACTTGTCGCAGATCTTCTTGACGCTCGGCTTGACCTTCATGGGTGTGAGGTTCTCCGGGTCAGTGCCACCACCCCGCCGGAGCGGGATACAGGCAAGATCTACTTGTACCGGTAGACGATCCGGCCACGCGTCAGGTCGTACGGAGACAACTCCACCACGACCCGGTCGTCAGGGAGGATGCGGATGTAGTGCATGCGCATCTTGCCGCTGATGTGTGCCAGGACCTGGTGGCCGTTCTGGAGCTCGACCTTGAACATGGCGTTCGGCAGAGACTCGACGACAGTGCCCTCGATCTCGATGGCACCTTGCTTCTTGGCCACGCTTCGCCCTTCGAATCGACTACCTTGATCGACTCTCTGCGGAGACGCAGACATGCGGATGCACGAGAGCCGACGCGTCAGTCTACGTCAGTGCACCCGGAAAGACGAATCGAGAAAGAATGCCCGCCCGGGAAGATCCTTAAGCGGCACCGCGGCAGCCCTCACCCACTGTGCCCAGAGGCCGCACACACGTGGACCGGGCCGCGGCGCGGCAGGGTCTAGCCCAGCGGGTCGGGCGCGGCGGTGACGCCGTACTCGGCGAGCTTCGCCTTGCCGCCGTCGGGCGCGGTGAGGACCAGCGGCCCCTGCTCGGTCAGCGCGACCGAGTGCTCCCAGTGCGAGGACCAGGTGCCGTCCGTGGTGATGACCGTCCAGTCGTCCGACAGGGTCTCGGTCTTCGGCGTGCCGAGCGACACCATCGGCTCGATCGCGAGGCAGAACCCGGGCACCAGCTTGGGCCCGCGCCCGCGGCGCCGCTCCACGTAGTTCAGCACGTGCGGGTCCATGTGCATCTCGGTGCCGATGCCGTGGCCGCCGTAGTCCTCGATGATCCCGTACTTGCCGGACGCGGGCCGCGGCTGGCGGCGGATGTACGTCTCGATGGCGCGGGAGACGTCGACGAGGCGGTTGCCCGGCTTCATGGCCGCGATGCCCGCCCACATCGACTCCTCGGTCACCCGGGACAGCTCGACCAGCTCCGGAGCGTGACCGCCGCCCACGAACGCGGTGAACGCGGCGTCGCCGTGCCAGCCGTCCACGATCGCGCCCGCGTCGATGGAGATGATGTCGCCGTCTTCGAGAACGACCTCGTCGCTCGGGATGCCGTGCACGACGACCTCGTTCTTCGAGGTGCAGATGGTCGCGGGGAAGCCGCCGTACCCGAGGAAGTTCGACTTGGCACCGTGCTCGGCGATCACCTTGCGCGCCACGTCGTCCAGGTCCTTGGTGGTGGCGCCCGGCACGGCCGCCGCCCGCGTGGCCTGGTGGATGGCGGCGACGACAAGTCCCGCCGCGCGCATCTTGGCGATCTGCTCGGGAGTCTTGATCTGCACCATGTCCGGGCCTGAGCCTTTCTGAACCTACGACTACGACGTACGACATACGAGGAGCACTCACCACGATACGGCCGTGGGAGTGCCCCTCGCGCCCCGCCCACGGCTGGGCCGCGGCACCCGCCCGGGGTGCCGCGGCCCAGTCACATCCGTGTCAGGCGCTCTCGCTCTGGAGGGCGGACATCGCGCGCTGCGTGACCTCGTCCACCTTGCCGAGGGCCGAGATCGTGACGACCAGGCCCTGGGCCTTGTAGTGGTCGATGATCGGCTCGGTCTCGCGGTGGTAGACGTCGAGCCGCTTGCGCACGGTCTCTTCCTTGTCGTCGCCGCGCTGGTAGAGCTCGCCGCCGCAGACGTCGCAGACGTCCTGCTGCTTCGGCGGGCTGTACGTCACGTGGAAGACGTGGCTGGAGTCGTTGCGGCAGATGCGGCGGCCCGCGATGCGCTTGACCACCTCGTCCTCGGGGACCTCCAGGTCGAGGACCGCGTCCAGCTTCTGGCCGTCGGCCTTGAGGGCCTCGTCCAGGGCCTCGGCCTGCGACACGTTGCGCGGGAAGCCGTCGAGCAGGAAGCCGTTCTCCGCGTCGGGCTGCGCCATGCGGTCCTTGGCCATGCCGATGGTCACCTCGTCGGGGACGAGGTTGCCGGCGTCCATGTAGGACTTGGCCAGCTTGCCGAGCTCCGTCTGCTGGCTGATGTTGGCGCGGAAGAGGTCGCCCGTGGAGATGTGCGGGATCGACAGGTTCTTGGCAAGGAACGCGGCCTGCGTTCCCTTGCCGGCACCGGGCGGCCCGACGAGGACGATTCGCATCAGCGGAGGAACCCTTCGTAGTTGCGCTGCTGGAGCTGGCTCTCGATCTGCTTCACGGTCTCCAGGCCCACACCCACGATGATGAGGATGCTCGTTCCACCGAAGGGGAAGTTCTGGTTGGCCCCGAAGCCCACCAACGCCATCGTTGGCACAAGAGCGATCAGACCCAGATACAGCGAGCCCGGCCAGGTGATCCGGTTGAGTACGTAGCTCAGGTACTCAGCGGTCGGTCGGCCAGCCCGGATGCCCGGGATGAAGCCACCATACTTCTTCATGTTGTCCGCGACTTCCTCCGGGTTGAAGGAGATCGCCACGTAGAAGAAGGCGAAGAAGACGATCAGGACGAAGTAGGTGACGATGTAAATCGGGTGGTCACCCTTGGTCAGGTTCTGCTCGATCCACGTCTTCCAGCTGGACTGGCCGCCGGCGAACTGGGCCACGAGCGCCGGAATGTAGAGCAGCGACGAGGCGAAGATCACAGGGATGATGCCCGCCTGGTTGACCTTCAGCGGGATGTACGTCGACGTGCCGCCGTAGGACCTGCGGCCGATCATGCGCTTCGCGTACTGCACCGGGATGCGGCGCTGCGCCTGCTCCACGAAGACCACCAGGCCGACCATGAACAGGCCGACGAGGATGACGGTGCCGAACTCGATCCAGCCGCCGGCCAGGTCGCCCTGCTTCTTGATGCCCCAGAGGGCGGCCGGGAAGGTCGCGGCGATCGAGATGAACATCAGGATCGACATGCCGTTGCCGATGCCGCGGTCGGTGATGAGCTCACCGAGCCACATGACGGTGGCCGTACCGGCGGTCATGGTGATGACCATCGTGATGGTGACGAAGATCGACTGGTCGGGAACGATCTCCGAGGCGACCGGGCAGCCCTGGAACAGGGTGCCGGTGCGGGCGGTGGCCACCAGGCCGGTGCCCTGCAGGATGGCCAGCGCGATGGTCAGGTAGCGGGTGTACTGCGTGATCTTGGCCGTGCCCGCCTGGCCCTCTTTCTTGAGGGCTTCCAGACGCGGGATCACCACGGTCAACAGCTGCAGGATGATGCTCGCCGTGATGTACGGCATGATGCCGAGCGCGAAGATCGTGATCTGCAGGAGCGCGCCGCCACTGAACATGTTGACCAGACCGAACAGGCCCTGGTTGGCATTGGCCGCGTCGATACAGGTCTGGACGTTCTTGTAGTCGATGCCCGGGATCGGGATGTGCGTCCCGAGCCGGTAGATCACGATGATGCCGAGCGTGAAGAGCAGCTTCTTGCGCAGGTCGGGCGTCTTGAACGCCCGGGCGAACGCGGTGAGCACGGTGCCTCCTGCGACCCCCGCGCTACTGCGTCAGAGGTGACGGTGGTGTGTCCGACGGATAAGTACGTGTGTGTCTAACTGAAAGCCAAGAACCGCCCGGCCGGTCGCGAGGACAGACCGCGCGGAAAGTAACAGTGCACGCCACCTTACCGGCGACCGTGCCCCCCTTGGAACGACCAACCGGGGATGCCCCTTTTGTGGGGCATCCCCGGTCGGGATCGCTCAAGTCATCGAGACGCCTGAAAACTTCAGACGAGCTCGGTGACGGTACCGCCGGCGGCGGTGATCTTCTCCTTGGCGGAGCCGGAGACGGCGTCAACCGTCACCTGCAGCGCCACGGAGACCTCGCCCTGGCCGAGGACCTTGACAAGGCTGTTCTTGCGAACGGCGCCCTTGGCGACCAGGTCGGCCACCGTGACCTCGCCACCCTCGGGGTAGAGGGCGGTGAGCTTGTCCAGGTTGACGACCTGGTACTCGGTCTTGAACGGGTTCTTGAAGCCCTTCAGCTTCGGGAGACGCATGTGGAGGGGCATCTGGCCACCCTCGAAGCGCTCCGGAACCTGGTAACGGGCCTTCGTGCCCTTGGTACCACGACCGGCCGTCTTACCCTTCGACGCCTCACCACGACCGACACGGGTCTTGGCGGTCTTGGCGCCGGGAGCCGGACGGAGGTTGTGGATCTTCAGCGGGTTGTTCTCCGCCATGATCAGACCTCCTCAACCGTCACGAGGTGGCGGACGGTGTGCACCATGCCGCGGAACTCGGGGCGGTCCTCCTTGACGACCTGCGTGTTGATGCCCTTGAGACCAAGGGAACGCAGAGTGTCACGGTGGTTCTGCTTGCTGCCGATGTACGACTTCACCTGCGTGATCTTGAGCTGCGCCATTACGCACCAGCCCCGGCACGCGCACGCAGCAGAGCGGCGGGAGCGACGTCCTCGAGCGGCAGACCACGGCGGGCCGCGATCTCCTCGGGACGCTGCAGACCCTTGAGGGCCGCCACGGTCGCGTGCACGATGTTGATCGCGTTGTCGGAGCCCAGGGACTTCGACAGGATGTCGTGAACACCGGCGCACTCGAGCACGGCACGCACGGGACCACCGGCGATAACACCGGTACCCGGCGAAGCCGGCTTGAGCAGGACGATGCCCGCGGCCTTTTCACCCTGAATCGGGTGCGGGATGGTACCGGCGATACGCGGGACCTTGAAGAAGTGCTTCTTGGCCTCCTCAACGCCCTTGGCGATGGCGGCCGGCACCTCCTTGGCCTTGCCGTAACCGACACCCACGGTGCCGTCGCCATCGCCCACCACGACCAGCGCGGTGAAGCTGAAGCGACGACCACCCTTCACAACCTTGGCGACGCGGTTGATCGCGACAACGCGCTCAACGTACGCGGTCTTCTCGGCGGCAGCTGCGCCGCCGTCACGGCCCTTCCGGTCCCGCCGCTCGCCGCCACCGGCACCGCTGCCGCGGCGCTGGGGTCCAGCCATTGGATTTACCTCTCTCTTTTCCGCTAGCTACGCAGCGAGCTCAGAACTTGAGCCCGGCCTCGCGGGCGGCGTCGGCCAGGGCCGCGATGCGACCCGCGTACCGGTTACCGCCACGGTCGAACACGACAGCCTCGACACCGGCGGCCTTGGCACGCTCGGCGACCAGGGCGCCGACCTTGCCGGCCTGCGCCGACTTGTCGTCCGAGCCACCACGGATGGACGCGTCCAGGGTCGACGCCGACGCCAGGGTGTGACCCTGGATGTCGTCGATGACCTGGGCCACGATGTGGCGGTTGGAGCGCGTCACGACCAGGCGCGGACGCTCAGCCGTACCCGAGATGTGCTTACGGATCCGGATGTGACGACGCTTGATGGCAGCACGCTTGTAAGCGTCGCCCTTAGCAATCTTGACACCGTATGCCATGGCTTACTTACCCGCCTTTCCGACCTTGCGGCGGATGACTTCGCCCTCGTACTTGACGCCCTTGGCCTTGTACGGGTCAGGCTTGCGCAGCTTGCGGATGTTGGCCGCAACCTCGCCGACCTTCTGCTTGTCGATGCCCTCGACCGAGAACTTGGTCGGCGACTCGACCTTGAACGAGATGCCCTCGGGCGCCTCGATCAGGATCGGGTGGCTGTAGCCGAGCGAGAACTCCAGGTTGGAGCCCTTCGCCAGGACGCGGTAACCGACACCGCTGATCTCGAGCTTCTTCACGTAACCCTGGGTCACACCGGTGATCATGTTCGCCACCAGCGTGCGGGACAGGCCGTGCAGGGCCTTGTTCTGACGCTCGTCGTTCGGGCGGGTGACGTTCAGAACGCCGTCCTCACCCTTAGCGATCTCGATCGGCGACACGACGGTGTGGCTCAGGGTGCCCTTGGGACCCTTCACCTGGACCGTCTGGCCGTCGATGGTGACGTCCACGCCGGCGGGAACCGTGATGGGGAGCTTGCCAATACGCGACATAGCTGTTTCCTCCGTTCCCTTCCGCTACCAGACGTAGGCGAGGACTTCCCCACCCACGCCCTTCTTGCCCGCCTGCTGGCCGGTGAGCAGACCGTGCGACGTGGAGATGATGGCCACGCCCAGGCCGCCGAGCACCTTCGGCAGGTTGGTGGACTTCGCGTAAACACGCAGACCAGGCTTCGAGATCCGCTTGATGCCCGCGATGGAGCGCTCACGGTTCGGCCCGAACTTGAGCTCGAGAACGAGGTTCTTGCCGACCTCGGCGTCCTCGACCTTCCAGCCCGTGATGAAACCCTCCTGCTGGAGGATCTCCGCGATGTGCGACTTGATCTTGCTGTGCGGCATCGCCACGGTGTCGTGGTATGCCGAGTTCGCGTTCCGCAGACGCGTAAGCATGTCTGCGATCGGATCAGTCATGGTCATGAATTGGCCTTCGGCCTCTCTCGCCGGGGTTTCCTGTCTGCGCCATCCCTCTCCCCACTCATGGGCGGGACGGGTGCGGCGCGGGGACCTACGGCGTAGTAAGTCGTACGAGGGCGGCAGGGCGCCCAACCACACAAGCCTAAGGCATGCGCGGCCGGGCCCCCACCGACCTCATTGCTTACCGAGAGACTCCGGTCATCCCAACTGGGGGATTACCAGGAGCTCTTGGTCACGCCCGGCAGCTCGCCACGGTGAGCCATCTCACGAAGGCACACGCGGCACAGGCCGAACTTGCGGTACACGGAGTGCGGGCGGCCGCAGCGCTGGCAGCGGGTGTAGCCACGCACACCGAACTTGGGCTTGCGAGCAGCCTTAGCGATCAGAGCCTTCTTCGCCATCTCGCTCACGCCTCCTTGAACGGGAAGCCGAGGTGACGAAGGAGCGCGCGGCCCTCAGCGTCGTTGGTCGCCGTGGTCACCACGGTGATGTCCATACCCCGGACACGGTCGATCTTGTCCTGGTCGATCTCGTGGAACATGACCTGCTCCGTGAGACCGAAGGTGTAGTTGCCACGGCCGTCGAACTGCTTGGGGGACAGACCACGGAAGTCGCGGATACGCGGCAGCGCGAGCGACAGGGTGCGGTCCAGGAACTCCCACATGCGGTCGCCACGGAGGGTGACGTGGGCACCGATCGGCTGACCCTCACGCAGCTTGAACTGCGCGATGGACTTGCGGGCCTTGGTGATGGCCGGCTTCTGACCGGTGATCGTGGTCAGGTCACGGACGGCACCGTCCATGAGCTTGGAGTCACGGGCGGCGTCGCCGACACCCATGTTGACCACGATCTTCACGAGGCCGGGGATCTGCATGACGTTCTCGTACGAGAACTCCTCCTGCAGCTTGCCCTTGATCTCCTCGCGGTACTTCGTCTTGAGGCGCGGAGTGGTGGTGGTCGTCATCAGATGTCCTCACCCGTCCGCTTGGCAACGCGGATCTTGTTGCCCTCGTCGTCGAAGCGGTAGCCGACGCGCGTGACGACCTTGTTGCCGTCCTTCTCAACGACCAGCTGGACGTTGGAGACGTGGATCGGCGCCTCGGTCGTGACGATGCCACCGGCCTGGGAGCCGGAGGCCGTGGGGCCGGCCTTCGTGTGCTTCTTGACCCGGTTGACACCCTCGACCAGGACGCGCTCGTCGCGCGGGTAAGCGGCAATGACCTTGCCCTGCTTGCCCTTGTCCTTGCCGGTGATGACCTGGACCAGGTCGCCCTTCTTGATCTTCATGCTTACAGCACCTCCGGCGCGAGCGAGATGATCTTCATGAACTTCTTCTCGCGCAGCTCACGGCCCACCGGGCCGAAGATACGGGTGCCGCGAGGGTCGCCGTCGTTCTTCAGAATGACGGCGGCGTTCTCGTCGAAGCGGATGTACGAGCCGTCCGGACGGCGGCGCTCCTTGACGGTGCGAACGATGACCGCCTTGACGACGTCACCCTTCTTCACGTTGCCACCGGGGATCGCGTCCTTGACGGTGGCGACGATGACGTCACCGATGCCCGCGTAGCGGCGACCCGAGCCACCGAGAACACGGATGGTGAGGATTTCCTTCGCACCCGTGTTGTCGGCGACGCGAAGTCGCGACTCCTGCTGGATCACGTCTATCTCCTGTTTGTCTGCCGGTTCCCGGCAGGGGCCTCGTCCCTAGCGGGAGTGGGGCCCCTGCCGAGCCTGGCGGAACTGAACCTGAAGGAAACCCTTCAGGTAATTACTTGGCCTTCTCGAGGATCTCGACGACGCGCCAGCGCTTCGTCGCGGACAGCGGCCGGGTCTCCGCGAGGAGGACACGGTCGCCGACGCCCGCGGCGTTCTGCTCGTCGTGCGCCTTGAGCTTGTTCGTACGGCGGATGACCTTGCCGTACAGCGCGTGCTTGACGCGGTCCTCGACTGCGACGACGACGGTCTTGTCCATCTTGTCGCTGACGACCAGACCCTCGCGGGTCTTGCGGAAGCCGCGCGCGGCCTTCGTCTCTTCAGTCACGTTGCTCTCGCTCATCAGGCGCTCTCCACCGTCTCGATGCCCAGCTCGCGCTCACGCATCAGGGTGTAGATCCGCGCGATGTCCTTACGGACGGCCTTGAGCCGACCGTGGTTCTCGAGCTGACCCGTCGCCGCCTGGAAGCGGAGGTTGAACAGCTCTTCCTTGGCCTCGCGGAGCTTGTTCAGGAGCTCCTCGTTGCCCAGCTCGCGCAGCTCGGACGCCTTGGTACCGGCCGACATCACGCTTCACCTGCCTCGCGCTTGACGATCCGGCACTTCATCGGCAGCTTGTGGGCCGCACGGGTCAGCGCCTCACGGGCGATCTTCTCGTTGGGGTACGACAGCTCGAACATGACGCGTCCGGGCTTGACGTTGGCGATCCACCACTCCGGCGAACCCTTACCGGAACCCATGCGGGTCTCGGCAGGCTTCTTGGTGAGGGGACGGTCCGGGTAGATGTTGATCCAGACCTTGCCGCCACGCTTGATGTGGCGGGTCATCGCGATACGCGCGGCCTCGATCTGACGGTTGGTGACGTACGCCGGGCCCAGGGCCTGGATGCCGTACTCACCGAACGCAACCTGCGTGCCACCCTTGCTCATGCCCGAGCGCTTGGGGTGGTGCTGCTTGCGGTGCTTGACCCTACGGGGGATCAGCATGTCGGTCAGGCCTCCGTTCCGGTGCTCTCAGCAGCCGGAGCGGCAGCGGCGGGAGCCTCGGCCTTGGGGGCCTCGGCAGCCGGCGCGGACTGCTGCTGCGGCTTGCGGCCGCGGCCGCCACGCTCGCCACCACGGCCACCGCGGGCCGGGCGGTCGTTGCCACCACGGGCCGGGCGGTTGCCGGCGCGGGCAGCGGCGTTCTCGGCGCGGACCTCGGCGATGTTCTTGACGTCGCCCTTGTAGATCCAGACCTTCACGCCGATGCGGCCGAAGGTCGTCTTGGCCTCGAAGAAGCCGTAGTCCACGTTGGCGCGGAGCGTGTGCAGGGGCACACGGCCCTCGCGGTAGAACTCCGAACGGGACATCTCGGCACCGCCGAGACGACCGCCACACTGGATCTTGATGCCCTTGGCGCCCGCCTTCATCGCCGACTGCATGCTCTTGCGCATGGCACGGCGGAAGGAGACGCGGGAGGACAGCTGCTCGGCAACGGCCTGGGCCACGAGCTGAGCGTCCGTCTCGGGGTTCTTGACCTCGAGGATGTTCAGCTGGACCTGCTTGCCCGTGAGCTTCTCGAGGTCACCGCGGATGCGGTCGGCCTCGGCGCCACGGCGGCCGATGACGATGCCGGGACGAGCGGTGTGGATGTCCACACGCACGCGGTCACGGGTGCGCTCGATCTCCACCTTCGAGATGCCGGCGCGCTCCATGCCGGACGTCATCATCCGACGGATGGCGACGTCTTCCTTGACGTAGTCCTTGTACAGCTTGTCGGCGTACCAACGCGACTTGAAGTCGGTCGTGACACCGAGCCGGAACCCGTGCGGGTTTACCTTCTGGCCCATTACCGGGTTCCTTCCTTGCTGCTGACGACCACGGTGATGTGGCTGGTCCGCTTACGGATCCGGTAGGCACGGCCCTGGGCACGCGGACGGAACCGCTTCAGGGTCGGGCCCTCGTCCACGTACGCCTCGCTGATGTACAGCGACGAGGCGTCCGTGTGGTCGTAGTTGTGCGCGGCGTTGGCGATGGCGCTGTCCAGCACCTTGCCGACCGGCACGCTGGCGGCCTGCGGGGCGAAACGCAGGACCGCCTGAGCCTCCGTGGCATCCATGCCACGGATGAGGTCCACCACGCGGCGGGCCTTCATGGGCGTGACGCGGATGTACCGCGCCTGGGCCCTGGCTTCCATGGTTGTCCCTTCGGTGTTAGTCATAGTCGATTCCACCCCGCCTTAGCGGCGCTTCGACTTCCGGTCGTCCTTGACGTGACCCCGGAAGGTGCGCGTCGGCGAGAACTCGCCGAGCTTGTGGCCGACCATCGACTCGGTGACGAACACCGGGATGTGGGTCTTGCCGTTGTGCACCGCGATCGTGTGGCCGAGCATGGCCGGGACGATCATCGAGCGGCGGGACCAGGTCTTGATGACGTTCTTGGTGCCGGCTTCGTTCTGGACATCCACCTTCTTGATCAGGTGGTCGTCGACGAAGGGCCCCTTCTTCAGGCTACGAGGCATCTCAACCCGTCCTTAGCGCTTCTTGTTCGTCTTGCGGCGGCGGACGATGTACTTGTTCGACGCCTTCTTGGGCGAACGAGTACGGCCTTCCTTCTTGCCCCAGGGCGAGACCGGGTGACGACCACCGGAGGTCTTGCCCTCACCACCACCGTGCGGGTGGTCAACCGGGTTCATCACGACACCGCGAACGGTGGGACGGACGCCCAGCCAGCGCTTGCGGCCGGCCTTGCCCCAGTTGATGTTCGACTGCTCGGCGTTGCCGACCTCACCGATGGTGGCGCGGCAGCGGACGTCGACCAGACGGATCTCGCCCGACGGCATGCGCAGGTGGGCCATCGAGCCCTCCTTCGCGAGCAGCTGCACCGAGGCACCCGCGGAGCGGGCGAACTTGGCGCCGCCGCCCGGACGGAGCTCGATCGCGTGGATCGTGGTACCGACCGGGATGTTGCGCAGGGCAAGGTTGTTGCCGGGCTTGATGTCGGCGCCAGGGCCGTTCTCCACCCGGTCACCCTGCGCCAGGTTGCGCGGAGCGATGATGTAGCGCTTCTCGCCGTCTGCGTAGTGCAGCAGGGCGATGCGCGCGGTGCGGTTCGGGTCGTACTCGATGTGCGCGACCTTGGCCGGCACGCCGTCCTTGTCGTGACGACGGAAGTCGATCACACGGTAGGCGCGCTTGTGTCCGCCACCCTGGTGGCGAACGGTCACACGACCGGCGTTGTTACGGCCGCCCTTGCTGTGCAGGGGGCGGACCAGCGACTTCTCCGGCGTGGACCGCGTGACCTCGACGAAGTCGGCGACGGAGGAGCCACGGCGGCCCGGCGTCGTCGGCTTGTACTTGCGGATTCCCATTTCTCAGTCCTCGTCCGATATTCGGACCAGGGTCTCCGTTAGGAGGCCTGGCCGAAGATGTCGATACGGTCGCCCTCAGCAAGGGTCACGATCGCGCGCTTGGAGTCGGCACGCTTGCCGAAGCCCGTACGAGTGCGCTTGCGCTTGCCCTGGCGGTTGAGCGTGTTGACGCCGGTGACCTTGACCGAGAAGACCGCCTCGACGGCCTGCTTGATCTGGGTCTTGTTGGCGCCGGGCGCGACGACGAAGGTGTACTTGCCCTCGTCGAGCAGCGCGTAGCTCTTCTCCGAGACGACCGGCTTGAGGAGCACGTCACGGGGGTCCGTGAAGCTCTTGCTCAGCGGCGTCTCGACGGTGTTCTTGCCCTCGGTGGCGTGGCGCTTCGCCTTGGCGACGCGCGCGGCCTTGGCGGCCTTGGCGGCCTTCGAGGCGATAGCGGGGTGACGGATAGCCATCAGGCCTCGCTCCCTTCGGTGTCATTGGCCTTCGGGCCCGACACGAAGGACTCGAACGCGGCCTGGGTGAAGACCACGTCGTCCGAGACGAGAACGTCGTACGTGTTCAGCTGGCCCGGCTCCAGGATGTGGACCTGGGGCAGGTTGCGGGCGGACAGCACAGCCTTCTCGTTCTCGCGCTCGACGACCAGGAGCACGTTCTTGCGCTCGCTGATCTTGCCGAGGAGAGCCTTGACGGCCTTCGTGGAGATGTCGCCCTCGACCACGTCGGAGACGACGTGGATGCGGCTGTTGCGGGCCCGGTCGGTGAGGGCACCGCGCAGGGCGGCGGCCTTCATCTTCTTCGGGGTCCGCTGCGAGTAGTCACGCGGCACGGGACCGTGCACGACGCCACCACCGGCGAACTGCGGCGCGCGGGTCGAACCCTGGCGGGCGCGGCCGGTGCCCTTCTGGCGGTACGGCTTCTTGCCGCCACCACGGACCTCGCCGCGCGTCTTGGTCTTGTGCGTGCCCTGGCGGGCAGCGGCCAGCTGCGCGACAACGACCTGGTGGATCAGCGGGATGCTGACCTTCGCGTCGAAGATCTCCGCGGGGAGCTCGACGGTACCGGCCTTGTCGCCTGCCGGCGAAAGGATCTCAACAGTGCTCATCGGTTACCTCAGGCCCCCTTGGCCGCGGTGCGGACCAGGACGAGGCCGCCGTTCGGACCGGGAACCGCGCCCTTGATGAGCAGCAGACCCTTCTCCGCGTCAACGGCGTGGACGGTCAGGTTCTGGGTGGTGACCCGCTCGTTGCCCATGCGGCCCGCCATGCGGAGGCCCTTGAACACGCGGCCCGGGGTGGCGCAGCCACCGATGGAGCCGGGCGAGCGGTGCTTGCGCTGGGTGCCGTGGCTGGAGCCGAGGCCACCGAAGTTGTGGCGCTTCATGACACCGGCGAAGCCCTTGCCCTTGCTCTTGCCGGTCACGTCGACCTTGACGCCCGACTCGAAGGTCTCGGCGGTGAGCTCCTGGCCGAGGGTGTACTCGGACGCGTCCGAGGTACGGATCTCGACGAGGTGGCGACGGGGGGTCACGTCGGCCTTGGCGAAGTGGCCCTTGAGGGGCTTGTTCACCTTGCGCGGGTCGATCTCGCCGAAGGCGATCTGGACCGACTCGTAGCCGTCGCTGTCATTCGTACGGACCTGGGTAACAACGCAGGGCCCGGCCTTGACCACGGTCACGGGGACGACACGGTTGTTCTCGTCCCAGACCTGGGTCATGCCGAGCTTCTCGCCCAGGATGCCCTTGATCTGCTTGGTCATCTCTTCCGTGCCTCTCAGAGCTTGATCTCGATGTCAACGCCGGCCGGAAGGTCCAGGCGCATCAGCGAGTCAACGGTCTTGGGCGTCGGGTCGAGGATGTCGATCAGGCGCTTGTGCGTGCGCATCTCGAAGTGCTCGCGCGAGTCCTTGTACTTGTGCGGCGACTTGATGACGCAGTACACGTTCTTCTCAGTGGGCAGCGGCACCGGGCCCGCGACCGACGCACCAGTACGCGTCACCGTCTCGACGATCTTCTTCGCCGAGGAGTCGATGACCTCGTGGTCGTAGGCCTTGAGCCGGATGCGGATCTTCTGTCCCGCCATGGCTACTTAGTAGTCCTTCGTCTCGAACGCTCTGGCCCCCGGAAGGCCCGTTTTTCTACTTCCTCCGACCCACGCGGTCGGGCGTGTCGCAGTCCCGCTCACACAGATCTCCCGAAGGATTTCCCTGCTAGGGGCTGCGGCCCTGCATGACCGCGGGTCCGGGGGAAGAAACCCACCGGGCGCCTGGCCGAGCCACCGCACCGCACTTCCCGAAAGATTCCCGTACGTCCGCCACAGCGCTGCCTTACGACAGATGGGGCGACGAGTACTGTGGGACTCGCTTTCAGTCCTCCCGGCGGGAGGCGCACAGCATCGGCACTCAACCGAGCAACCTGAACAGTGTGCCACACCTGGGACGACGAAGGCCAATCGAGCTGATTGTCAAGCGGCACGGCCGCCCGCGGCGCGCCCCGGAACGGCAAAAGGCCCCGCCCGCCGTAATGGCGAGCGGGGCCTCTTGCTGCGCTCAGTTCAGAGCAGCCGGGTCACCCCGACCAGCAAGCAAGCGGAGCTTACTTGTTGATCTTGACGACCTGGCCGGCGCCGACGGTCCGGCCACCCTCACGGATGGCGAACTTCAGGCCCTCTTCCATGGCGACGGGCTGGATGAGCTCCACCTTCATCTCGGTGTTGTCACCCGGCATGACCATCTCGGTGCCCTCGGGGAGGGTCACGACGCCGGTCACGTCCGTCGTACGGAAGTAGAACTGCGGGCGGTAGTTGTTGAAGAACGGGGTGTGACGGCCACCCTCGTCCTTCGACAGGATGTACGCCTGCGCCTCGAACTCGGTGTGCGGGGTGACCGAGCCCGGCTTGATGATGACCTGGCCGCGCTCGACGTCCTCGCGCTTGATGCCGCGGAGCAGCAGACCGACGTTCTCACCGGCCTGGCCCTCGTCGAGCAGCTTGCGGAACATCTCGATGCCGGTGACCGTGGTGGTGGTCTTCTCGGTCTTGATGCCGATGATGTCGACGGTCTCGTTGACCTTGAGGACACCACGCTCGATACGACCGGTGACGACGGTGCCACGACCGGTGATCGTGAAGACGTCCTCGATCGGCATCAGGAACGGCTTGTCGACGTCACGCTCGGGCTGCGGGATGGCCTCGTCGACGGCCTTCATCAGGTCGAGGACGGACTTGCCCCACTCGGCGTCGCCCTCGAGCGCCTTGAGCGCCGAGACCTTGACGACCGGGACGTCGTCGCCCGGGAACTCGTACTCGGAGAGGAGCTCACGGACCTCGAGCTCGACGAGCTCCAGGATCTCCTCGTCGTCCACCATGTCGGCCTTGTTCAGGGCGACGACGATGTACGGAACGCCGACCTGGCGGGCCAGGAGCACGTGCTCCTTGGTCTGCGGCATCGGGCCGTCGGTGGCGGCGACCACGAGGATGGCGCCGTCCATCTGCGCGGCACCCGTGATCATGTTCTTGATGTAGTCCGCGTGACCGGGGCAGTCGACGTGGGCGTAGTGACGCGTCTCCGTCTGGTACTCGACGTGCGCGATGGAGATGGTGATACCGCGCTGGCGCTCCTCGGGAGCCTTGTCGATCTGGTCGAAGGCCGAGGCCTCGTTCAGGTCGGGGTACGCGTCGTGCAGCACCTTGGTAATGGCGGCCGTGAGGGTCGTCTTACCGTGGTCAATGTGACCGATGGTGCCGATGTTGACGTGCGGCTTAGTCCGCTCGAACTTCGCCTTCGCCACTGGGGTCCTCCTGTGGAGTGGTTCTGTACGCCTTACTTCATCGGCGCCAGGTGATCTTTGCTGGGGTGCCGACCGCCGGGGCATTCCTCACGGATCGCGGGGTTTGCCCCGGCCGACGGTGTCAAGCCTAAAGCGTGTGCTCGGGTGAGCTACTCGCCCTTGGCCTTCGCGATGATCTCCTCGGCGACGTTCCGCGGAACCTCGGCGTAGGAGTCGAACTGCATCGAGTAGCTTGCGCGACCCGACGTCTTGCTGCGGAGGTCTCCGACGTAGCCGAACATCTCCGACAGCGGAACCAGGCCCTTGACGACCCGGGCGCCACTGCGCTCCTCCATGGCCTGGATCTGGCCACGGCGGGAGTTGATGTCGCCGATGACGTCGCCCATGTAGTCCTCGGGCGTGGTGACCTCGACGGCCATCATCGGCTCGAGCAGCACGGGCTTGGCCTGCCGCGCGGCCTCCTTGAAGGCCTGCGAACCGGCGATCTTGAAGGCGAGCTCGGAGGAGTCGACCTCGTGGTAGGCACCGTCGAGCAGCGTGACGCGGACGCCCGTCATCTCGTAGCCCGCCAGGATGCCGAACTGCATGGCCTCCTGCGCACCCGCGTCCACCGACGGGATGTACTCCCGCGGGATGCGGCCACCGGTGACCTTGTTCACGAACTCGTACGAGGCGTCGCCGTCGACGATGGGCTCGATCGCGATCTGCACCTTGGCGAACTGACCGGTACCACCGGTCTGCTTCTTGTGGGTGTAGTCCACGCGCTCGACGGCCCGACGGATCGTCTCGCGGTACGCGACCTGCGGCTTGCCGACGTTCGCCTCGACGCGGAACTCGCGCTTCATGCGGTCGACGAGCACCTCGAGGTGAAGCTCGCCCATACCACCGATGATGGTCTGGCCGGTCTCCTCGTCCGAGTGGACCTGGAAGGAGGGGTCCTCCTCCGAGAGGCGCTGGATGGCGACACCCAGCTTCTCCTGGTCGCCCTTGGACTTCGGCTCGATGGCGACCTGGATGACCGGCGCCGGGAAGTCCATGGACTCCAGGATGACCGGGGCCTTGTCGTCACAGAGCGTCTCGCCCGTGGTGGTCTGCTTCAGACCCATGACGGCGACGATGTCACCGGCGCCCACCGACTCGATCTCCTCACGCTTGTTCGCGTGCATGCGGTAGATCTTGCCGATGCGCTCCTTCTTGCCCTTGACGGAGTTCAGCACGGCGGTGCCGGAGTCAAGGCGACCGGAGTAGATCCGGACGAAGGTGAGCTTGCCGAGGTGCGGGTCGCTCGCGATCTTGAACGCGAGGGCCGCGAGCGGCTCGTCGTCGGACGGCTTGCGCTTGACGATCTCCTCCGGGTCCTTGGTGCCGTGGCCCTCGATGGCCTCGACGTCCAGGGGGGAGGGGAGGTAGCGCACGACCGCGTCGAGCAGGGGCTGGACGCCCTTGTTCTTGAACGCGGTGCCGCAGAACACGGGGGTGACGGTGGTGTCGCCGCCCTTGCCCGAGGCGATGGTGATGCGACGGATCGCCGCGTACAGCTGCTCCTCGGTGGGCTCCTGGCCCTCGAGGTACAGCTCCATCATCTGCTCGTCGTTCTCGGCGACGGCCTCGAGGAGCTTGCCGCGCCACTCGTCGGCGGCCTCGGTGTGCGTGGCCGGGATGTCGACGATGTCGTAGGCCTCGCCCATCTTGGTCTCGGCGGACCAGACGAAGGCCTTCATCGTGACGAGGTCGACGACGCCCTTGAAGTCAGCCTCCGCGCCGATGGGCAGCTGCATGACGATCGGGGTCGCACCGAGGCGGTCGACGATCATGTCGACGCAGCGGTGGAACTCGGCACCCGTACGGTCGAGCTTGTTGACGAAGCAGATGCGCGGGACGCCGTAGCGGTCCGCCTGACGCCACACGGTCTCGGACTGGGGCTCGACACCGGCGACGCCGTCGAACACCGTCACGGCACCGTCGAGCACGCGCAGGGAGCGCTCCACCTCGACGGTGAAGTCGACGTGCCCGGGGGTGTCGATGATGTTGATCGTGTGGTCGACGTCGTTCAGCGGCCAGTGACAGGTGGTCGCAGCAGAGGTGATCGTGATGCCACGCTCCTGCTCCTGCTCCATCCAGTCCATCGTGGCGGCACCGTCGTGGACCTCACCGATCTTGTACGAGACACCGGTGTAGAACAGGATCCGCTCGGTGGTCGTCGTCTTGCCCGCGTCGATGTGAGCCATGATGCCGATGTTGCGCACCTTGGCCAGGTCAAGTGAAGTGGTAGCCATATCGGCTCAGTCTTCTCTCGGTCTCGATGGGGGTAGCGACTACCAGCGGTAGTGCGCGAAGGCCTTGTTGGACTCGGCCATCTTGTGGGTGTCCTCGCGCTTCTTCACAGCGGCGCCCAGGCCGTTGGAGGCGTCGAGGAGCTCGTTGAGCAGACGCTCGGTCATGGTCTTCTCGCGACGGGCGCGGGAGTAGCCCACCAGCCAGCGCAGGGCCAGCGTGTTGGCGCGACCGGGCTTGACCTCGATCGGCACCTGGTAGGTCGCACCACCGACGCGGCGGGACTTGACCTCGAGGGTCGGCTTGATGTTCTCCAGCGCGCGCTTCAGCGTGATGACCGGGTCGTTGCCGGTCTTCTCACGCAGACCCTCCATGGCGCCGTAGACGATGCGCTCGGCGGTGGAGCGCTTGCCGTTCAGCAGCACCTTGTTGATGAGGGAGGTCACCAGAGGAGAGCCGTACACCGGGTCGATGATGACCGGGCGCTTCGGGGCGGGGCCCTTACGAGGCATTCTTACTTCTCCTTCTTGGCGCCGTAGCGGCTGCGGGCCTGCTTGCGGTTCTTGACACCCTGGGTGTCGAGGGAGCCGCGGATGATCTTGTAGCGAACACCCGGCAGGTCCTTCACACGGCCGCCGCGCACGAGCACGATGGAGTGCTCCTGCAGGTTGTGTCCCTCACCCGGGATGTAGGCCGTGACCTCGATACCGGAGGTCAGACGCACACGCGCGACCTTCCGGAGCGCCGAGTTCGGCTTCTTCGGGGTGGTCGTGAACACACGCGTGCAGACGCCACGGCGCTGGGGCGAACCCTCGAGTGCGGGCGTCTTGTTCTTCTCGACCTTGTCCTGCCGGCCCTTCCGGACCAGCTGCTGGATCGTAGGCACTACTTCTCCGGTTTCTGTGTGCCGAATAGTAAAGCTAACCTGGAACGTTGCCGACCCACGCGGTCGGGTGTGTCGAATGCTGCAGACCCCCGCTAAAAGCGAGAAGGGCGCAGATTGCGGTGGCCGGATCAGACTCACGATGCGGTTGAAGACACGCGCGCGAGCCCAGGCACACCCCAGGCACAAGGTCTGAGCGTACCTACCTCATTGGCTGCGGTCAAAACAAATACCCCGCACCCCGGACACGCCGGGCGCCTCGGGCGCCGTGAGCCGGTCATCGGCCTTCGGCCTCGTCCTCAGGCGCCGGACGGGCCGGACGGGCGCCCGTCGGCTCACTTGGCCGCCGCTACGACCAGGAGCAGGAGCAGGGCCCACCCGGCGATCCACACCCAGCCCAGGGCCAGGCCCGCCACCGCCTGGCCGTCGCCGCTCTCGTGGCTGCGACGGATCTCACCGCGGGCGATGTGGCCGAGAACGACCGCGGGCAGCGCCGAGGCGCCGAAGGTGAAGAACGTCGCGATCCCGCACACCAGGGCAGCGGTGGCCTTGCCGTTCGTGGGCGGGGCCGCCATGAACGTGTGCGGCACCGCGGGCGGGGCCTGGGGGAAGCCCGAGGGGCCCTGCGGCAGGTCGGCGACCAGGAGGCCGAGCTCCCCCACCGTACGCGCCTGGTAGGCCCGCTCGACGCGGCGCTCGTACTCGTCCTGCTGGAGGCGGCCCTCGGCGAAGCCCGCGCGCAGCACGTCGACCGCGCGCTCCCGGTCGGAGTGGCCCGCCAGCATCGACGGCTGCCCCTGCTGTCCCGGCCACGGCGCCGGCTGCCCCCACGGACTGGTCACGATACGCACGCTCCCCCACACGATGTGTGTCCTCCATCATGCGGCAAAGCGCCGCAGGGCGGCCACCCGGCTCTCGTCGGGTGACCGCCCTGCGGTGTGTCTCGCTCTGGAGGCGAGGACTACTGGTTGTAGGGACCGTAGTCGTAGTCCTCCAGCGGAACGGCCTGGCCGGAGCCCGTGCCGAACGGCGAGTAGTCGATGTCGTCGTAGCCGACGGCCGAGTACATCGCGGCCTTGGCCTCCTCGGTCGGCTCGACCCGGATGTTGCGGTAGCGGGACAGACCCGTACCGGCCGGGATGAGCTTACCGATGATGACGTTCTCCTTGAGGCCGATGAGGCTGTCGGACTTGGCGTTGATCGCCGCATCCGTCAGGACTCGGGTCGTCTCCTGGAAGGAGGCGGCCGACAGCCAGGACTCCGTCGCCAGCGAGGCCTTGGTGATACCCATCAGCTGCGGACGGCCGGAGGCGGGGTGACCGCCCTCGGTGACCACACGACGGTTCTCGGTCTCGAACTTCGAGCGCTCGACGAGCTCGCCCGGCAGCAGCTCCGCGTCGCCGGACTCGATGATCGTCACGCGGCGCAGCATCTGCCGGATGATGATCTCGATGTGCTTGTCGTGGATCGACACGCCCTGCGAGTTGTAGACCTTCTGGACTTCGCCGACCAGGTGGACCTGGACCGCGCGCTGGCCGAGGATGCGCAGCACGTCGTGCGGGTTGGTGGCACCCACGGTGAGCTTCTGGCCCACCTCGACGTGGTCGCCCTCGCCCACGAGCAGACGGGCACGCTTCGAGATCGGGAACGCCGTCTCGTCGCTGCCGTCGTCCGGGGTGACGACGAGCTTCTTGGTCTTCTCGGTCTCCTCGATGCGGACGCGGCCCGCGGCCTCGGAGATCGGGGCGACACCCTTCGGCGTACGGGCCTCGAAGAGCTCGACGACACGGGGCAGACCCTGGGTGATGTCGTCACCGGCCACACCACCGGTGTGGAAGGTACGCATCGTCAGCTGGGTACCGGGCTCACCGATGGACTGGGCGGCGATGATGCCGACCGCCTCACCGATGTCGACCAGCTTGCCGGTGGCCAGCGAACGGCCGTAGCAGAAGGCACAGGTGCCGACCGCGGACTCACAGGTCAGGACCGAGCGGGTCTTGACCTCCTCGACGCCGTTGGCGACCAGGGCGTCGATCAGGACGTCACCCAGGTCGACGTTGGCCGGCGCGATGACCTTGCCGTCGATGACGACGTCCTCGGCCAGCATGCGGGCGTACACGGACGTCTCGACGTTCTCCGTCTTGCGGAGCACGCCGTCCTCGCCACGGACCGCGATCTTCAGCTTCAGGCCGCGCTCGGTGCCGCAGTCCTCCTCGCGAATGATGACGTCCTGGGAGACGTCGACCAGACGACGGGTGAGGTAACCGGAGTCGGCGGTACGCAGAGCGGTGTCCGCCAGACCCTTACGGGCACCGTGGGTCGAGATGAAGTACTCGAGCACGGAGAGGCCCTCGCGGAACGAGGCCTTGATGGGACGCGGGATGGTCTCGTTCTTCGCGTTCGACACCAGACCACGCATACCGGCGATCTGCCGCATCTGCATCATGTTTCCTCGGGCACCCGAGTCAACCATCATGAAGATGGGGTTGGTCTTGGGGAAGTTCGCGTTCATCGCCTCGGCGACCTCGTTGGTCGCCTTGGTCCAGATCGCGATGAGCTCCTGCGTGCGCTCTTCCTTGGTGATCAGACCGCGCTCGTACTGCTTCTGGACCTTCTCGTCCTGGGCCTCGTAGCCCGCGACGATCTCCTTCTTCGCCTCAGGCACGACGACGTCGGAGATGGCCACGGTGACGCCGGAACGGGTCGCCCAGTAGAAGCCGGCCGCCTTCAGGTTGTCGAGCGTCGCCGCCACGATGACCTTGGGGTAGCGCTCGGCGAGGTCGTTGACGATCTCGGAGAGCTGCTTCTTGCCGACCTCGTAGTCGACGAACGGGTAGTCCTCGGGCAGCAGCTCGTTGAAGAGCGCGCGGCCCAGGGTCGTCCGCAGCCGGAAGCTGTCGCCCTGCTGGTACTCCTGCTCGCCCTCTTCGGCGACCGGCGGGGTCCAGCCGCGCGGCGGGATGGTGCCGACCGGGAAGCGGATGTCGACCTTCGACTGGAGCGAGAGCTCGCCCGCGTCGAACGCCATGATCGCCTCGGCGGTGGAGCCGAACGCGCGCTCCTCGCCCTTGACCCCGCGGCCCTCGCCGTCGGTGGTGAGGAAGAACAGACCCAGGACCATGTCCTGCGTCGGCATCGTCACCGGCCGGCCGTCGGCGGGCTTGAGGATGTTGTTCGAGGACAGCATCAGGATGCGGGCCTCGGCCTGCGCCTCCGCGGAGAGCGGCAGGTGCACGGCCATCTGGTCACCGTCGAAGTCCGCGTTGAACGCGGTGCAGACGAGCGGGTGGATCTGGATGGCCTTGCCCTCGACCAGCTGCGGCTCGAAGGCCTGGATGCCGAGGCGGTGCAGCGTCGGCGCACGGTTCAGCAGGACCGGGTGCTCGGCGATGACCTCTTCGAGGACGTCGTACACGACCGTGCGGCCGCGCTCGACCATCCGCTTGGCGCTCTTGATGTTCTGCGCGTGGTTCAGGTCGACCAGGCGCTTCATCACGAACGGCTTGAAGAGCTCCAGGGCCATGGCCTTGGGCAGACCGCACTGGTGCAGCTTCAGCTGCGGACCGACGACGATCACGGAACGCGCGGAGTAGTCCACGCGCTTGCCGAGGAGGTTCTGACGGAAGCGACCCTGCTTGCCCTTCAGCATGTCGCTGAGGGACTTCAGGGGACGGTTGCCGGGACCGGTGACCGGGCGACCGCGGCGGCCGTTGTCGAACAGCGCGTCGACGGCCTCCTGGAGCATGCGCTTCTCGTTGTTCACGATGATCTCGGGCGCACCGAGATCGAGAAGGCGCTTCAGGCGGTTGTTGCGGTTGATCACGCGGCGGTACAGGTCGTTCAGGTCGGAGGTCGCGAAGCGGCCACCGTCCAGCTGCACCATCGGACGCAGGTCCGGCGGGATGACCGGGACGCAGTCGAGGACCATGCCCTTGGGGCTGTTGGAGGTCTGCAGGAAGGCAGACACGACCTTCAGCCGCTTCAGCGCACGGGTCTTCTTCTGGCCCTTGCCGGTGCGGATGATCTCGCGGAGGCGCTCGGCCTCCTCGTCGAGGTCGAAGGACTCCAGGCGCTTCTGCAGCGCCGCGGCACCCATCGAGCCGTCGAAGTACGTGCCGAAGCGGTCACGCAGCTCGCGGTAGAGCAGCTCGTCGCCCTCGAGGTCCTGGACCTTGAGGTTCTTGAAGCGCGACCAGACCTCGTCCAGACGGTCGATCTCGCGCTGCGCGCGGTCGCGCAGCTGCTTCATCTCGCGCTCGGCGCCCTCGCGCACCTTGCGGCGCACGTCGGCCTTGGCGCCCTCGGCCTCGAGCTCGGCCAGGTCGGTCTCGAGCTTCTTGGCGCGGGCCTCGAGGTCGGCGTCGCGGCGGTTCTCGATCTGCTGACGCTCCACGGAGACGTGCGCCTCCAGGGAGGGCAGGTCGCGCGTGCGGCGCTCCTCGTCCACAAACGTGATCATGTACGCGGCGAAGTAGATGACCTTCTCGAGGTCCTTCGGCGCGAGGTCGAGCAGGTAGCCCAGACGCGACGGGACACCCTTGAAGTACCAGATGTGCGTGACGGGCGCGGCCAGCTCGATGTGGCCCATCCGCTCACGACGCACCTTGGCGCGAGTGACCTCGACGCCGCAGCGCTCGCAGATGATGCCCTTGAAGCGGACACGCTTGTACTTGCCGCAGTAGCACTCCCAGTCCCGGGTCGGACCGAAGATCTTCTCGCAGAAGAGTCCGTCCTTCTCGGGCTTGAGGGTGCGGTAGTTGATGGTCTCGGGCTTCTTGACCTCGCCGTGGCTCCACTGACGGATGTCGTCCGCGGTGGCCAGGCCGATCCGGAGCTCGTCGAAGAAGTTGACGTCGAGCACTATGCGTCAATCCCTCTCAGGGTCGTGTCTCAATCAATGGTCTGTCGGGGTCCGGGGGCCCGCCACCCCGGTGTCAGGGGTGGCGGGGGACCCGTCAGACCTCTTCGACGCTGCTCGGCTCGCGCCGGGACAGGTCGATACCGAGCTCCTCCGCGGCGCGGAAGACGTCCTCGTCCGTGTCGCGCATCTCGATGGACATGCCGTCCGAGGACAGCACCTCCACGTTGAGGCACAGGGACTGCATTTCCTTGATGAGCACCTTGAAGGACTCGGGAATGCCGGGTTCGGGAATGTTCTCGCCCTTGACGATGGCCTCGTAGACCTTCACGCGACCGGTGACGTCGTCGGACTTGATCGTCAGCAGCTCCTGGAGGGCGTACGCGGCGCCGTAAGCCTCCAGCGCCCACACCTCCATCTCACCGAAGCGCTGACCACCGAACTGAGCCTTACCACCCAGCGGCTGCTGGGTGATCATGGAGTACGGACCGGTCGAGCGGGCGTGCAGCTTGTCGTCGACCAGGTGGTGCAGCTTGAGGATGTACATGTACCCGACCGAGATCGGGTCCGGGAACGGCTCGCCGGAGCGGCCGTCGAACAGGCGCGCCTTGCCGGACGGGAGCACCATGCGCTCGCCGTCGCGGTTCGGGATGGTGTGCTGGAGCAGACCGGCCAGCTCGTCCTCGCGGGCGCCGTCGAAGACCGGCGTGGCGACGTTGGTGCCCGGGGCGACCGAGTCGGCGCCGATCGCCTGGAGCCGCTCCGCCCACTCGTCGGCGAGGCCGGAGACGTCCCAGCCGCGGCTGGCGAGCCAGCCGAGGTGGATCTCCAGGACCTGTCCCGGGTTCATTCGGGACGGCACACCCAGCGGGTTGAGGATGATGTCGACCGGAGTTCCGTCCTCGAGGAACGGCATGTCCTCGATCGGAAGGATCTTCGAGATGACACCCTTGTTGCCGTGACGGCCGGCGAGCTTGTCACCGTCGGTGATCTTGCGCTTCTGGGCCACGTAGACGCGGACCAGCTGGTTCACGCCCGGCGGGAGCTCGTCGCCCTCTTCGCGGTCGAAGACGCGGACGCCGATGACCTTGCCGATCTCACCGTGCGGCACCTTCAGGGAGGTGTCACGGACCTCGCGGGCCTTCTCACCGAAGATCGCGCGGAGCAGGCGCTCCTCCGGCGTCAGCTCGGTCTCGCCCTTGGGCGTGACCTTGCCGACGAGGATGTCACCGGCGACGACCTCGGCACCGATGCGGATGATGCCGCGCTCGTCGAGGTCGGCGAGGACCTCCTCGGAGACGTTCGGGATGTCCCGGGTGATCTCCTCGGGGCCCAGCTTGGTGTCACGGGCGTCGACCTCGTGCTCCTCGATGTGGATCGAGGAGAGGACGTCGTCCTGCACGAGGCGCTGCGACAGGATGATCGCGTCCTCGTAGTTGTGGCCCTCCCACGGCATGAAGGCCACGAGCAGGTTCTTGCCCAGGGCCATCTCGCCTTCCTGGGTGGCGGGACCGTCGGCGAGGACCTGGCCCTCGATGACGCGCGCGCCTTCCTCGACGATGACCTTCTGGTTCACCGAGGTGCCCTGGTTCGAGCGGGAGAACTTCGCGACGCGGTACGTGGTGTACGTGCCGTCGTCGTTCGTGACGGTGATGTAGTCCGCGGAGACCTCCTGGACCACACCCGCCTTCTCGGCCTTGATGACGTCACCGGCGTCGACGGCGCAGCGGTACTCCATGCCCGTACCGACGAGGGGGGCCTCGGCGGTGATCAGCGGCACGGCCTGGCGCATCATGTTCGCGCCCATGAGCGCGCGGTTGGCGTCGTCGTGCTCGAGGAAGGGGATCATCGCGGTCGCGACCGACACCATCTGGCGCGGCGAGACGTCCATGTAGTCCACGTCCGTCGGCGCGACGTAGTCGACCTCGCCGCCGCGGCGGCGGACCAGGACGCGGGCCTCGGCGAACCGGAGCTCGTCGGTCAGCGGCGCGTTGGCCTGGGCGATGACGAATCGGTCCTCTTCGTCAGCGGTCAGGTAGTCGACCTCGTCGGTGACCTGGCCCTCGACGACCTTGCGGTACGGCGTCTCGATGAAGCCGAACGGGTTGATGCGGCCGTACGAGGCGAGCGAACCGATCAGACCGATGTTCGGGCCTTCGGGCGTCTCGATCGGGCACATGCGGCCGTAGTGCGAGGGGTGCACGTCACGGACCTCGAAGCCCGCCCGCTCACGGGAGAGACCACCCGGGCCGAGCGAGTTCAGACGCCGCTTGTGGGTGATGCCCGACAGCGGGTTGTTCTGGTCCATGAACTGGGACAGCTGGCTGGTGCCGAAGAACTCCTTGATGGAGGCGACGACCGGCCGGATGTTGATCAGGGTCTGCGGCGTGATCGCCTCGACGTCCTGGGTGGTCATGCGCTCGCGCACGACGCGCTCCATACGGGCGAGACCCGTACGGACCTGGTTCTGGATCAGCTCGCCGACGTTGCGGATGCGGCGGTTGCCGAAGTGGTCGATGTCGTCGGTCTCGACGACGATGGACGCACCGCTGTCGCCCACGGTCTCGGTCTCACCGGCGTGCAGCTTCACCAGGTACTTGATCGAGGCGATGATGTCCTCGACCGTGAGGACGCCGGCCTCGAGCGGGGCGTCCGCGCCCAGCTTCTTGTTCACCTTGTAGCGGCCGACCTTCGCGAGGTCGTAGCGCTTCGGGTTGAAGTACAGGTTCTCGAGCAGCGTCTGCGCGGCCTCGCGGGTCGGCGGCTCGCCCGGACGGAGCTTGCGGTAGATGTCGAGCAGCGCGTCGTCCTGGCCCTGGGTGTGGTCCTTCTCCAGGGTGGCGCGCATGGACTCGTACTCGCCGAACTCCTCGAGGATCTGCTCGGTCGTCCAGCCGAGGGCCTTGAGCAGCACGGTGATCGACTGCTTGCGCTTGCGGTCGATGCGCACGCCGACCATGTCGCGCTTGTCGATCTCCATCTCCAGCCAGGCACCCCGGGACGGGATGATCTTGACCGAGAAGATGTCCTTGTCGGACGTCTTGTCGATGGAGGAGTCGAAGTAGACGCCGGGCGAACGGACGAGCTGCGACACCACGACACGCTCGGTGCCGTTGATGACGAAGGTGCCCTTGTTCGTCATGAGCGGGAAGTCGCCCATGAAGACCGTCTGGGACTTGATCTCGCCGGTCTCGTTGTTGGTGAACTCAGCGGTGACGAAGAGCGGGGCGGCGAAGGTGAAGTCGCGCTCCTTGCACTCGTCGATGGAGTTCTTCGGGGGCTCGAAGCGGTGGTCCCGGAACGTCAGGGACATCGACCCGGAGAAGTCCTCGATCGGGGAGATCTCCTCGAAGATCTCCTCCAGACCGGACTTGGTGGGGACGTCCTGTCCGGACTCCAGAGCCGCCTCGACACGAGCCTTCCACGCGTCGTTGCCGAGCAGCCAGTCGAAGCTCTCGGTTTGCAGCGCAAGAAGGTTCGGAACCTCGAGGGGCTCCTTGATCTTTGCAAAGGAGATGCGCAGCGGGGCGGTGCTGGCGCCGTTGTTCGTATTCGCGGTCGAGGCAGTGCGCGAGGCGGCCAAGAGGGGGTCCTTCCGAGGGCTCGGACTCACTACGCGCGTACCGGTCCCAGCCTTGGCACGGAGGAGAGACGGTCCCGAAGTGGCCAAAAGGCCAGGTCAGAGCGGTTTCAACCCACGATGCTCACGGATGGGCATGCCCCTGGTGACGGGCAGGAGGCAGCTAACAGGCAGCGCAAAGGGTCAGTGTAGCCACCTGGCCCACTGATGTCCAGTGCGGGTTTCTGAAGACCCTCTGTGTTCTCAACACCTGCGGCAAGCCACGTCCTCAACGCACATCGATACTGCCCTCTTCGCCGCCGATCCATGCCTCGGATGCGGATCCTTGTGACGACGCGTCCTGAGAATTGCGCGCTGCGTGCGGTTCGTCAAGGCCCCCCTCCCCTGACAGGCTCCGATTCAGGAACGTTCGGAGTCCGCTCGGAGGCACAACGAAGATCACCATACTCGCCGGTGCCGACAGTGCAAGGCAGCCGTCACGGGAACGCCGAAGGGCGACCACCCAACTGGGTGATCGCCCTTCAGTGTGTGCGCGTTACAGCGCGGGAGCCGTGTGGTCCCTCACAGGACCACGAGGCTCGAGGAGTCGCGTACGACCCCGTGAGGTGTTACTTGACCTCGACGGAGGCGCCGGCGCCCTTGAGGGCCTCGGCGGCCTTCTCCGCGGCGTCCTTGGCGACCTTCTCGAGGACCGGCTTCGGGGTGCCGTCGACGAGGTCCTTGGCCTCCTTCAGGCCCAGGGAGGTCAGCTCACGCACGACCTTGATGACCTGGATCTTCTTGTCGCCGGCGCCGGTGAGGATGACGTCGAACTCGTCCTTCTCCTCCTCGGCAGCGGCGGCGGCGCCACCAGCGGCACCACCGGCGACGACGACCGGCGCGGCAGCGGCGGCGGTGACGTCGAACTTCTCCTCGAAGGCCTTCACGAACTCGGAGAGCTCGATGAGGGTCATCTCCTCGAACTGCGCGAGCAGCTCGTCCTGGGTGAGCTTCGCCATGATGGCGGTCCTTCCACTAATTCGGCAGGTGCCGGATGTACTGGTGTGGCGGGCGTACGTCTGGCCCGCTGTGACCGTCGCCGTCAGGCGGCGGTCAATGTGCGAGCCGAGTTACTCGGCACCGCCCTGCTCGTCCTGCTTGGCACGGAGCGCGTCCACGGTGCGGACGAGCTTCGACGGCAGCGCCTGGAAGACAGAGGCAGCCTGAGACTGCTTGCCCTTGAAGGCACCGGCCAGCTTGGAGAGCAGAACCTCGCGGGACTCGAGGTCCGCAAGCTTCTTGATGTCGTCGGCGGACAGCGCCTTGCCGTCCAGAACGCCACCCTTGATGACAAGAGCGGGGTTCTCCTTGGCGAAGTCACGCAGACCCTTCGCCGCCTCGACCGGGTCACCGGTCACGAAGGCGACAGCGGTCGAGCCCTTGAGGTGCTCGTCCAGCTGAATCCCGGCCTCGTTGGCCGCGATCTTGGTCAGCGTGTTCTTCACCACACGGTACTGAGCGTTGTCGCCGAGAGAACGACGGAGCTGCTTGAGCTGCGCCACGCTCAGTCCGGTGTAAGAAGTCACAACAGCAGCGTTGGAGTCGCGCAGCTTCTGCGTGATCTCCTCGACGGCTGCGACCTTGTCGGACGTCGCCATGAGCCTCGGCCTCCTTCCGGGGTGATGATCCTCGACTGACCCTTCTCGATCAGCCGTGTCGCCGGACCGCCTGAATCAGGCACAAGGAAGGGGCTCTGCACAAAACGAAACGCCCCGGCGCAGGCGCACGGGGCGTGAGCTCGACCGGACACGAACGCGTCCAGGAGCACTTCCTCGGTCACCTGCGCGGGTCGTCCGCAGTTCAGCGGATCCTTCGGCCGCCGCGCACTCTCACGAGCACACGACAACGACCAGCGGTCTTTGGCTTCTCCGGAAGGCTACGCGAACGGGGCCGCGTCAGGCAAATCGGGTCAGCCCTTGCCGCCCGCGTCCTTCATCATCTGGGCGAGGTCCATGACCTGGCTCTTCGGCGGCGCCGTGACCGTGACGGGCTTGTTCACGTCGAAGAACGTGATCGTCATGTCGAACTTGCCCTTGTCGCCCTTGCCCTGGGTGCGGAACTGCTTCGCCCGGTCGTCCCCGTCGATCCACATGTCCATCGAGAGCTTCTCGATGCCCATGGACTCGAACTTCTCGATGTTCTTCGTCCGGCTCGCCCGCGTCTTCGCGTCCTCGTCCTTCAGGTCCGCGCGCAGGTCGGCCAGGGTGACCGTGCCCTGGTAGCGGGTGGTCTCGACACCGTCGACCGACTCCTCACCGACCTTCTTGACGTCCTTGGAGCCGGTCAGGAAGGCGGCCTCCTGGGCCGGGTTCTTCTCGGCCTGGCTGGACATGGAGGACCCCGCGGGCTTGCCCGCGCCCTGCTTCTCCATGGCCTTGGCGTCGAACTTCATCCAGCTCTTGCCGTCCGTCTCGGCGGTGGGCTTGCCGCCGCCGAGGTACAGGCCGCCGTCGACGAGCCGGATCTCGGCCTTCTGACCCCCCTGGTCGAGCGAGGTCATCTTCATCCGCATGGCGAGCGGCTCCGCCGTCATCGACGCCTCGGCCTTCACGCGCCCGTCGCCGGGCACCTGGCCCTTCATGCGGAAGCTGAACGACTTGAGCCGCTCGCTGTTCTTCGCGGCCTTCTTGACGGCCGCGGCGGGCGAGAGGTCGTCCCCCGCGCCGTCCGACTTCTTCTCCGTGCCGCAGCCCACCGCACCACCGGCGAGCAGCAGGGCCGCCACGGCGGCCCCCGCCGCCCTCTTGCGACCCTTACGTACGGAAACGATCATTACCCCACCCCTAGGAACATTTGATCCATTTATTGCGGTGGGCTGAGGTTACCTGACGGACGCGCGCGGAGGCTCGGGGATATCTTCCGAGGTCAGACCGAGATCGGGCCGCTATCGGACCGAGATCAGGTGGTGGGCTGACGGTTCATCAGGTCCTTGAAGTCGGCGGTGTCGGCCGCGGGCGGCTCCTCGGCGGAGACCGCGGTGCCGTAGTCGCTGTAGTACGCGGTCGCGGCCAGCTCGCCGGTCTTCATCTGGCCCTTTTCGACCTTCTTGACCAGCAGGTTCTCGTCGTTGACCCAGATGTCGACGGTCTCGGTGGTGACGCCCGCCTGCTCCAGCTGCTTCTTCATGTCGGAGAGCTGGGAGGCGCTGAGGCCGGAGGACTTCTCCGCGAGCTCGGCGACGTCGACGGTGCCCGAGTAGTGCGTGGTGTTCACGCCCCGGACCTTCTCCTCGCCGACCTTCTTCACGTCACCGGAGGCGAGCAGCATCTTCACCGACTGGTGCGGCGTGCTGTTCTGCATCGCGTCCTTCATGTACGCGCCCGAGCCGCCGCCGACCCGCTCCAGGTCGTCGTACGCGTACTTCACCCAGTGCTTGCCGTCGGCCTGCGCGGCGAAGCGGTCGCCCATCTTCGCGTAGTACGCGTCAGGCAGATAGCGCGCCTCCATCGAGGTGCTGCCCGTCTGGCGCATCGTTTCCGCGAGCTGGCCGCCGGTGTACGTGATCGTCATGTTGCCGGTGAGGCCGTCCTCCCAGCCGAGGACGCCGCTGGCCTTCATGGACATCACGGAGCCCATGGTGGTCTCGGACTCCACCTTGGCCGAGTCCGCCTTGTCGGTGGACTTCTCGATGGTGCGCAGGGCGGCTATCGGACTGGCGCCGAGGCCGCCGCCCCCGCCCTTCTTGGAGGAACCCTCGGAGTCGCTGTCCGAGCCGTTCGACGAGCCACAGGCGGTGATGCCGGTCAGTGCCGTCGCGGCCGCGATCGCCAGCGCCACGCGGCGCGCTGTCGTGCCGTTCATGTCGTCCCACCCCTTGCGTCCATGGAGAGCCAGCACGCTAGCGCGGCCCGCCCCCCGGCGTCCTCCGTACGTAGTGGACATCACGTACGGCGAAGTCACTTGCGGAGAAAGCTCGTTCACTGGAAAACCCGTTCCCCCAGCGTCTACCCGTACAACGGGACGGGTCCCGCACCACGAATGGTTGCGGGACCCGTCGGATACGCGCCAGACGCGCGGCTGCCGTCAGTGTCAGACGGCGGCCGGGTCCTCCTCGACGAGGAGGTTGCGGGTGCGGTTGGAGTCGACCGGAATGCCGGGGCCCATCGTGGTGGTGATGGCGGCCTTCTTGATGTAGCGACCCTTGGCGGCCGACGGCTTCAGACGGAGGATCTCCTCCAGGGCCGCGGCGTAGTTCTCCACCAGCTTGGTGTCGTCGAAGGACACCTTGCCGATGATGAAGTGCAGGTTCGAGTGCTTGTCGACGCGGAACTCGATCTTGCCGCCCTTGATGTCGTTGACAGCCTTGACGACATCGGGGGTCACGGTGCCGGTCTTCGGGTTCGGCATCAGACCACGCGGACCGAGCACGCGGCCGAGGCGGCCGACCTTGCCCATGAGGTCCGGCGTGGCGACGACGGCGTCGAAGTCCAGGCGGCCCTTGGAGACCTCGTCGATGAGCTCGTCGGCGCCGACGATGTCGGCCCCGGCGGCTTCCGCGGCCGCAGCACGGTCACCGGTCGCGAAGACCAGGACCCGGGCGGTCTTACCGGTGCCGTGCGGGAGGTTCACGGTGCCGCGGACCATCTGGTCGGCCTTGCGCGGGTCGACACCCAGACGGAAGGCGACCTCGACGGTGCCGTCGAACTTGGTCGTGGAGGTCTCCTTGGCGAGACGGACGGCCTCGAGCGGGGCGTACAGCTTCTCCCGGTCGATCTTGGCGTCCGCAGCGCGGAGAGTCTTGCTGCGCTTCACTTCGTACTCCTGAGGTTCAGGTTTGGAGTTCGTGGTCCGGGCCAGCGCTGGCCCTGCCACTCAAGGTCAAACGGGGAGGATCAGCCCTCGACCGTGATGCCCATGGAACGGGCGGTGCCAGCGATGATCTTCGACGCGGCGTCCAGGTCGTTCGCGTTGAGGTCGGGCATCTTGGTGGTGGCGATCTCGCGGACCTGCGCCTCGGTGATCTTGGCGACCTTGGTCTTGTGCGGCTCGCCGGAGCCCTTCTCCACGCCCGCGGCCTTGAGGATCATCTTCGCGGCCGGCGGGGTCTTGGTGATGAAGGTGAAGGAGCGGTCTTCGTAGACCGTGATCTCCACCGGGATCACCCAGCCACGCTGCGACTCGGTCGCGGCGTTGTAGGCCTTGCAGAACTCCATGATGTTCACGCCGTGCTGGCCCAGCGCGGGGCCGACAGGCGGGGCCGGGTTGGCGGCGCCGGCCTGGATCTGGAGCTTGATCAGCCCCGTGACCTTCTTCTTCTTGGGAGGCATTGCTCTCTCCGGGTCCTAGTGAGAGTGTTGAGCAGCCCCCTCCGACATGATCCAGCGGCGTTCCGCGACGACCGTCACACGATCGTCTGGATCATTTGGATGGAGGCATACCGCCCTACGATAACGGGTAACGCCCCGGGGCCCAAACCGGCCCCCGAGCAGGCCCGTGGGCCCGCCCCCGTGTGACGGGCCCACGGACGTATCGGTGGCCCCGCTCGACGAGGGCCGGGAGGGCGGCCCCCGCCGAGCGAGCATGGGGAGCGCGGCTCGGCTCAGCAGCGCTTGGACGTCAGCGCCTGGCCCGGCAGCGGGTCGCCGGGGGCGCGCAGCTGGCCGATCGCCGCGGTGCACTCGGCGGCGGTGGCGGCGGGCAGCGACCAGAACTCCGCGCTGTTGGTGCCGTTCCACCAGTCCTGGCCGAGGATCTCGTCCCGGGAGTAGCTGTAGACGCCGGTGCTGACGTCGTAGTCCTTGGTCTTGTCGCGGAAGCTCTTCCACACCCACACGTAGCCGTAGTTCTTCTTGCACGAGGGCGAGTAGAACTGCTTGACCGATGCCGCGTGCGCGCCGCCCCGGTCGATGTAGGCGGTGGTCCCGATCTGGTACGCGTCGGCACAGACCCCCGCGGCCTGTGCCTTGGCGCTCCTCGGGTTGCCGTCGGCGGAGGGCGCCGTCGACTGGGGCGCGGCCCCGCGGGCGCCGGGTGCGGGGGCGGGGCCGGTGCCGGCGAGCGCGGAGCCGCCGCCGAGCAGGACGAAGGCACAGGCAGAGGCGGCGATCGCGGTCTTGCGAGCTCTCATGAGGTGTCCCCTTGCTCGTGGTGAGTGAGCCCATCCGGCCATACCGCAGCAGAGCACCACAAATCGCCGCGCCAGGGTCGCAGGGATCCCGTTGGGCGTGGGTGGTGCGTCGTGGAGAGCGGCGGGAGGCCGGAAGGTTCCGTCTACCAGGTCAGACAGCCCGAGCCGCCCGATGGTTGTGGTGCGGACCACATGTGTTCGGGCCGGGTTCGTGCCGGGGCATGCGACAGGGCCCCCGCCCGGCGGAAATCCGCTGGTCGGGGGCCCTGTGGGAAGAGCTTGGCGTCAGTTCTTCTGGATCTGGTCGAAGCTGAGCTCGACCGGGGTCTCGCGGCCGAAGATCTCGACGAGGCCCTTGACCTTCTTCGAGTCGGCGTTGATCTCGTTGATCGTGGCCTGGAGGGTGGCGAAGGGGCCGTCGGTGACGGTGACCGAGTCGCCGACCTCGAAGTCCAGGACCTGGACCTCGACCTTGCGCTGCGGGGCGGGCTTGCCCTCGGCCTCGGCGGCCTCGCGGGCGGCCTTCTCCTCGGCCTCCGGGGCGAGCATCTTGACGATCTCGTCCAGGGTCAGCGGGTACGGGTCGTAGGCGTTGCCCACGAAGCCGGTGACGCCGGGGGTGTTCCGGACGACGCCCCAGGACTCGTTCGTCAGGTCCATGCGGACCAGGACGTAGCCGGGGAGCTTGTTCTGGCGGATCGTCTTGCGGTCGCCGTTCTTGATCTGGACGACCTCTTCCTGGGGCACCTCGGCCTGGAAGATGTAGTCCTCGACGTTCAGCGAGACGGCGCGCTGCTCGAGGTTGGTCTTCACGCGGTTCTCGTAACCGGCGTAGGTGTGGATGACGTACCACTCGCCGGGCAGGCCGCGCAGCTCGTCACGGAGGGCGGCGACGGGGTCGACCGGCTCGGCGGGCTCCGCCTCCTCGGCCTCGGCGTCGTCCTCGACGGACTCGGCGGCAGCGGCGTCCTCGTCGAGCTCGGCGACGGCGGCGGCGTCCTCGTCGGTCTCCGCGACGGCCTCGGCCTCGTCGTCCTCGTGCACAGCGGCCTCTTCGGCAGCCTCACCGGCGGCGGCGTCGGCAGCCTCGACCTCGTCCGGGTCCACGGCGTCCGCCGCCTCGACGATGTCGATCTGGTCCTCCACGGACTCCGCCGACTCGATGGCGTCGTTCAGGTTCGGGTCAGACACGGTGGCTGCTTCTTCCTGGATGCATGGGGGTGGAACACGCGAAAGGGGCGCCTGGTGCGGCGCCCTTCGCTTTCGGCCTAGCCGAAGACGTACTTGATGAGGTGGCTGAAGCCGTAGTCAATCACGGTCACCAGACCGATCATGATGACGACGAAGACGATCACGACGGTGGTGTACGTCGTGAGCTGGTTCCGGGTGGGCCAGACGACCTTGCGGAGCTCGGCGACGATCTGGCGGTAGAAGAGCGCGAGACGGCCCAGGGGGCCCTTCTTGCCGCGCTTGCCGCCCTTGCGGCTCTTCTTGGACTCCGGCGCCTCGTCCTGGGCATCAGGCATGTCGATGGAGCCCACGGCGTCCGTCACTCGTCCTCACCTGATTCCGGGTCGTGGCCGTGCCGCGCCCGGTTGAGCCGCACGGCGGTGCAATGCAGTACGTACATGCGCACACATCCTGGCGAAGGAGTGTGTAGCAGGGCCGGAGGGACTTGAACCCCCAACCGCTGGTTTTGGAGACCAGTGCTCTACCAATTGAGCTACGACCCTTTGGCTTCCCCCAACCTACCGCATCCGACCAGGTGCACGGAGTGCGGTGGAAGGAGCGGCCGGTGAGGGCCAACGACGAGTGAGTGTACGTGGTCCGGAGCGCCCCGTCGAACAGCTGGGGTTCCGCCGGTCGTTCCGGGGGCGCTCGCGGGTCCGGCGGGCGCCCCTGCGAGCGGCCGGACCAGGGGCGGGCCGGGGCCGGGGGCGAGGGGGACCCGGGGCCGGGGGCGGGGTGGCGCGGACGCCGGGAGCGGGGTGGGGCGGAGGCCCGGCGGGCCGTCCGGCAAACCCGTGTGCCCGGGCCCCTCGGGGTCTGGAACGATGGGCGCATGAGCGCTGTCACTCCACCCACCGAGCGCCGGGTCTCCGCCCGAGTCGGCGCGATCTCCGAGTCCGCGACCCTCGCCGTCGACGCCAAGGCCAAGGCCCTCAAGGCCGCCGGGCGCCCGGTGATCGGTTTCGGCGCGGGCGAGCCCGACTTCCCGACCCCGGACTACATCGTCGAGGCGGCCGTCGAGGCCTGCAAGAACCCGAAGTACCACCGGTACACCCCGGCGGGCGGCCTGCCCGAGCTGAAGGCCGCGATCGCCGCGAAGACGCTGCGCGACTCCGGCTACGAGCCCGAGGCCGCCCAGATCCTCGTCACCAACGGCGGCAAGCAGGCCATCTACGAGGCCTTCGCCGCGATCCTCGACCCGGGCGACGAGGTCATCGTCCCGGCGCCGTACTGGACGACGTACCCGGAGTCGATCCGTCTCGCGGGCGGCGTCCCGGTCGACGTCGTCGCCGACGAGACCACCGGCTACCGCGTCTCGGTCGAGCAGCTGGAGGCCGCGCGCACGGAGAAGACCAAGGTCGTCCTCTTCGTGTCGCCGTCGAACCCGACGGGCGCGGTCTACAGCCGCGAGGACGCGGAGGCCATCGGCCGCTGGGCGCACGAGCACGGCCTGTGGGTGATGACCGACGAGATCTACGAGCACCTGGTCTACGGGGACGCGGAGTTCACGTCCCTGCCCGCGCTCCTGCCCGAGCTGCGCGACAAGTGCATCGTGGTGAACGGCGTCGCGAAGACGTACGCGATGACCGGCTGGCGCGTGGGGTGGATCATCGGCCCGAAGGACGTGGTGAAGGCCGCGACGAACCTCCAGTCGCACGCCACCTCCAACGTCTCCAACGTCGCGCAGGCCGCCGCCATCGCCGCGGTCTCCGGCGATCTGACCGCCGTCGCGAAGATGCGCGAGGCCTTCGACCGCCGCCGCAAGACGATCGTGCGGATGCTGAACGAGATCGACGGCGTGGTCTGCCCCGAGCCCGAGGGCGCCTTCTACGCGTACCCGTCGGTGAAGGGCCTCATCGGCAAGGAGATCCGCGGCAAGCGCCCGCAGGACTCCGTCGAGCTGGCCGCGCTGATCCTGGACGAGGTCGAGGTCGCGGTCGTCCCGGGCGAGGCCTTCGGCACGCCGGGCTATCTGCGCCTGTCGTACGCCCTCGGTGACGAGGACCTCGTCGAGGGCGTCTCGCGGATCCAGAAGCTCCTCGCGGAGGCGCGGGACTGACCCCCGCCGCCCCGAAGGAACGGGCCCTGCGCGTCACGTGACGCGCAGGGCCCGTTCCTTCGTTCGGTGACGTACCTCATGGGAAGAAGCGGCTACCGGGACCGGGGGTGCGTACGGCAAGATCCTGGAATGGAGCGTGTACGAGACGTCAGCGAGCTGCCCAAAGCCCATCTGCACCTGCACTTCACCGGGTCGATGCGGCCCTCCACCCTCCTGGAGCTCGCCGACAAGTACGGCGTCCACCTGCCCGCCGCGCTGACCGGCGGGACCCCGCCGAAGCTGCGCGCCACCGACGAGCGCGGCTGGTTCCGCTTCCAGCGGCTCTACGACATCGCGCGGTCCTGTCTGCGCGAGCCCGAGGACATCCAGCGGCTGGTGCGGGAGGCCGCGCAGGAGGACCTCAAGGACGGTTCCGGCTGGCTGGAGATCCAGGTCGACCCGACGTCGTACGCGCCCCGGCTCGGCGGGCTCATCCCGGCCCTGGAAGTCATCCTGGACGCCGTCGACAGCGCCTCGCGCGAGACCGGCCTGGGGATGCGCGTCCTGGTCGCCGCGAACCGCATGAAGCACCCGCTGGACGCGCGCACGCTGGCCCGGCTCGCGGTCCGGTACGCCGACCGCGGCATCGTCGGCTTCGGCCTGTCCAACGACGAGCGGCGCGGCATGGCCCGGGACTTCGACCGGGCCTTCGCGATCGCGCGGGAGGGCGGCCTGCTCGCGGCCCCGCACGGCGGTGAGCTGACGGGCCCCGCCTCGGTGCGCGACTGCCTCGACGACCTGCACGCGCGGCGCATCGGCCACGGCGTGCGCGCGGCCGAGGACCCGCGGCTCCTGAAGAAGCTCGCGGAGCGCGGGGTGACCTGCGAGGTGTGCCCGGCGTCGAACGTGGCCCTCGGCGTCTACGAGAAGCCCGAGGACGTGCCGCTGCGCACGCTGTTCGACGCCGGGGTGCCCATGGCGCTCGGGGCCGACGACCCGCTCCTGTTCGGCTCGCGGCTCGCCGCGCAGTACGAGATCGCGCGGCGCCACCACGGCTTCGACGACGCCGAGCTCGCCGAGCTCGCGCGCCAGTCGGTGCGCGGCTCGGCCGCCCCCGCCGACGTGCAGAAGAAGCTGCTGGCCGGGATCGACGGGTGGATCAGCGGCTGACGCCGGCCAGGAGCGTGCGGGCGAGCCCCGCGGCGAAGGCGTCGACGGACCGCGGGGGCCGCTTGCCGACCGTGGCGTCGTAGGCGAAGGCGCGCTGGGCGCAGGCGCCCAGGAGCAGTGAGGCCGCGGCGAAGGTGTCGGCGCCGGGGTCGATGCGGCCCGCGTCGCGCTCGGCGCGCAGATAGGCGTCCAGGGCCTCGATGGGCATGTGGGGGCCCATGCCGCGCTCGCGCATGGCGTCGTCGTGGCGGCGCTTGAGTTTGGTCTCCGCGTACAGGGAGGCGGCGACCGGGAAGCTCTGTGCGTAGAACTCGCAGGCCAGGACGGCGATCTCGGTGAGGTTCTGCTCGACGGTGCGCTCCCCCGGCTCCTCGATGAGGCGGCGCAGGAGCGGTCCGAGGCGCGGCAGCCGCTCCTGGAGGACGCCGACGAACAGGTCCTCCTTGCTCGTGAAGTGCTTGTAGAGCGCGGCTTCGGAGCAGCCCGCGGCCTTCGCGATCTCCTTGGTGGTGGCCCGGGCGAGACCGAGCGTGACCATGAGTTCGTGGGCCGCGTCGAGGATGCGTTCGCGCGTGGGCCGCTGGGGTGCCTGCCGTTCCATGAACCGTCCAAACGGGCTTGACGACGGGGTGAGTGCGTACTCACCCTAGTGGTGAGTGAATACTTACCCACCTGGAGGGCGCGATGAGGATCACGGTGTTCGGAGCGAGCGGGGGCATCGGCGGGGAGATCGTCCGGCAGGGCCTCGCGGCGGGGCACGAGGTCACGGCGGTGGTGCGCGACCCGGCGCGCCTGACGGCGACCGGGGAGCGCCTGGAGGTGGTCAGGGCCGACCTCACGGACGCGGAGGAGCTGCGCGGGGCCGTGGCGGGGCGGGACGCGGTGCTCTCCGGTCTGGGGGCGCGCGGACGTGAGGACGCGCGCGCGGGCATCGCGACGCGCCTCACCGTGTCGGTGCTGCGCGCCATGGAGGCGGAGGGCGTGCGCCGTCTGCTGGTGGTGAGCGCGGCGCCGCTGGCCCCGGTGGCGGAGCGCGAGCCGCTCGCCGACCGCGCCATGATGGCCGTGGTCAGCAGGGTGCTCAAGCCGGTGTACGAGGATCTGCGCGTCCTGGAGGACGAGCTGGCGCGCAGCGCGACGGACTGGACGTCCGTCCGCCCGCCGCGGCTCCTCGACAAGCCGCTGACGGGCGTCTACCGCACGGCGGTCGGGCGCAATCCGCGCAGCGCCCGGCAGATCGGCAGGGCCGACGTGGCGCACGCCATGCTGACGATGATCGACGACCCGGCGACGGTGAAGCAGGGCGTGGGCGTGGCGTACTGAACGCGCCCGGCGGGGCCTGCGACCTCCTTGGGGGCGGCGCTACAGGCTGACGCCCACCGTCACCGGCTCGTTGACGAGCGTGACTCCGAAGGCGTCCCGTACGCCCGCGACGACCTCGCGCGCCAGGTCGAGCAGGTCCTGCGTGGTGGCGCCGCCGCGGTTGGTGAGGGCCAGCGTGTGCTTGGTGGAGATGCGGGCGGGGCCCTGGCCGTAGCCCTTGGGGAAGCCGGCCTTGTCGATGAGCCAGGCGGCGGAGGTCTTCACGTGGCCGTCGCCCGCGGGGAAGGCGGGCGGGGCGACGTCCGGGCCGAGCCGGTCGGCCACGCGCGCGTGGAAGGCGGCGAACTCCGCGTCGGTGAGGATCGGGTTGGTGAAGAACGACCCGGCCGACCAGCTGTCGTGGTCCTCGGCGTCGAGCACCATGCCTTTACCCGCGCGCAGCTTCAGGACGGTCTCGCGGGCGACGGCCGCCGGGACGCGGTCGCCGACCTCGACGCCGAGCGTGCGGGCCGTCTCCGCGTACCGGATCGGGGCGCTCATGCCGTCCGCGTCCTCCAGCGCGAAGCGCACGCGCAGGACCACATAGCGCTCGGGGTCGGCCTTGAAGCGGCTGTGGCGGTACGAGAACACGCACTCCTCGTTCGAGAGGGTGACCGTCTCATCGGTCCTGCGGTCGTAGGCGACCACTTCGGTGATGGTCTGGGAGACCTCCTGGCCGTACGCGCCCACGTTCTGGATGGGGGTCGCGCCCGCGGAGCCGGGGATCCCGGCGAGGCACTCGACGCCCGCGAGGCCGGCCGCGACGGTCCGCTCCACGGCGTCCGTCCACACCTCGCCCGCCGCGAGCTCCAGCGCGGTGCCGTCGAGCGCGAAGCCGGTGGTGGCGATGCGCAGCGCGGTCCCGGCGAAGCCCTTGTCGCCGATGACCAGGTTGCTGCCGCCGCCGATGAGCAGCAGCGGCGTACCGGATGCGTCGGCCTCGCGGACGGCGGCGACCACCTCGGCGTCGGTCGTCGCGGTGATCAGCCGGTCGGCGGGGCCGCCGAGCCGGAAGGTGGTCAGCGGGGCGAGGGGGGCGTCGTCAAGTACCTGCACGCACACCAGGGTATGCGGGCCCGCTCCCCCGCCCGGGCGCCGGGCCTCCGGGGCGCCGGGCGGGCAAGGGCGAACCCACCCGCCCGGGACGGGCGGGTGGGTCGCTGGGCGCGAGGGCCTCACGCGCCGACCGGCACCCGGTCCTCCGTCGCCGGAGCGGCGGCGGAACCGTCGGCCTGTCCGGCCCGCCGGCCCGGCAGCAGCGCCGCGGCGGCGGCCGCCAGGGCGACGATTCCGGCGCCGACCCACAGCGCGGGCTCGAGGCCGTCCACGAACGCCCGCGGCGACTCGTACCCGCCCTGCGCGGAGAAGACCGAGGCGAGGACGGCGATGCCGAGCGCGCCGCCCACCTCGCGCAGCGCGTTGTTCGCTCCGGAGGCGATGCCCTGCTCGGCGGGGCGGACGCTGGACATGACCAGGCTCGCGGCCGGGGCGAAGTACAGGGCCATGCCGATCCCGCTGATGATCAGGGCGGGCAGCTGGGCGGCGTACGACACGTCCGGGGAGACGATCATGGCGAACCAGGCGAGGCCCACGGCCTGGAACGCGAGGCCCGCGGTGACGACCGGGCGGCCGCCGATGCGGTCGGAGAGGTACCCGGCGATGGGCGCGACGATCATCGGCATGCCGGTCCAGGGCAGCATCCGCAGCCCCGCCTCGGTCGGCGAGTAGCCGAGGACGCCCTGGAGGAACTGGCTGAGCAGGAAGATCGAGCCGAACATCCCGACGAACATCAGCAGGCTGGCGGCGTTGATAGCGGAGAAGGCACGGTTGCGGAACAGCCGCATGGGCAGCATCGGGGCAGCGTTGTGGATGCCGTGGTGCACGAACCCGGCGAGCAGCGCGCCGCCCGCGATCAGGCCGGTCAGGACGGGCGCGCTGGTCCAGCCGTCGACGTTGCCGCGGATCAGGGCGTAGACGATGCCGAAGAGACCGCCGCTGGCGAGCAGGGTGCCGGGGGCGTCGAGCCGGGCGCCGGTGCCGTAGGACTCGGTGAGGCGGAGGCGGGCGAGCGGCAGCAGGGCGATGCCCAGCGGAACGTTCAGCCAGAAGATCCACTGCCAGGACACGTGTTCGGTCAGGGCGCCGCCGATGAGCGGCCCGCTGGCGACCGCGAGGCCGTTGACGGCCCCCCAGATCCCGTACGCCATGCCGCGCTTGGCCGCGGGCACGGCGGCCGTGAGCAGGGTGAGGGTGAGCGGCATCATGATGGCCGCGCCGACGCCCTGCACCGCGCGGGCCGCGATCAGCTCCTCCAGGCCGGGCGCGAGGGCGGCGGCCGCGGAGGCCGCGGTGAAGACGGCGAGGCCCGCCCCGAAGAGCTTGCGGCGCCCGAACCGGTCCCCCAGGGCCGCGCCGAACATCAGGAGCACGGCGAAGGTGAGGGTGTAGGCGCTCACCGTCCACTCCAGGTCCTCGAGGCCGCCGCCGAGGTCCTCCCGGATGGAGGGCAGCGCGGTCGTGACGACGAGGTTGTCCAGGGCCGCCATGAACCCGGCGACGCTGGTGATGACGAGGGCCCACACGACTCCCCCGCGCGGTGCTGCTTGCTGTGACATCGCTCCCCCAGACACTGTTTGTGCAGACACTTTGTGCAGACGCTGCTCTGGCAGACACTGCTTTGGTTAGTAATTGATGACTAACTTCCGTGGGCAGAAGAATGCCCGGGCACCGGGCGATTCCACCGGGGCCGGACGCCCTCTACGGGGACTGCCCCGCGCCTCGCGCCGCCTCGGGCCCCTTCACGAGCTGGGGCCTCTTCGCCCCCTCCGGAGGGCGCGCCGAGGCGTAGAACCCCTCCCACACCCGGTGCTCAGGCGGAAAACCCATGGCCGACAGGGCGTTGAGCAGCATCCCGTAGGCCAGGAAAGTCGTCGTTTCGTCCACGTCGGCGCCGAGCGGCAGGTGCACGGTCTCCCAGAGCTCCATCCAGCCGGCACGCACCATCTCGCCGAACTCGTAGTCCCCGGCCGCCTCGGCGGCGGCCACGGCCACGTACGTCTGGAGCTGCATGTGCAGCTTGTCGGGGTCCTCCATGATGAGGCCGTGGTACGCCTGCGCCATGGAGTGCAGGGCCTCTTCGCCTTCGAGCCCCTCACTCGCGGTCTCGAACACCTTCCGGACCTCCTCGCAGCAGCGCGCCGACGCCGCGAGGAAGATCGCCTTCTTGCCGGGGAAGAGGCGGAAGAGATACGGCTGCGAGACCCCGACGCGCTTGGCGATCGCCTCGGTGGACGTCCCGTGATACCCGCCTCGGGCGAACTCGCTCATCGCCGCCCGGATGACGCTCTCGCGTCGCTCCTCCGCGCTCATCCTGACCATGCGAGTAAGTTAGTACTCAATCACTAACTACGTCAAGGGGGTTGGGTGAGGGGCTCCGGAGGGGCTGGGGGCTGAGGGGTCTTGAGGCTGAGGGTGCCTGGGGTACCTGGGCGGCCTGGGAGGGGCCTGGGAGCCTTCCGAGTGGAACCTCGCCCTTGCGTGGAGCGTTGGTCAGGCCGGGGGGCCGCAACGCGTAAGGGGCGCCCCGCAATGGAGAACGCCCCTTACTTCGCCTACTTCGTCGCCCTGCCCTCGTGACCTCGCGACCTGGTGGCCTCGCGGCCCGGTGGCTCGCGGTCCCGTGGCTCACGGCCCCGTGGCTCGCGGTCGCGGGCGGCCTCCTCGGGCCTCGAACCTCAGGCCAGCCGCACGACCGCGCGCGACATCCCGAGGACCTTCTGCCCGGCGCTGGTCGCCAGCAGGTCCACGCGGACCTTGTTGTCGTCGAGCTTGGCCGCGACCTTGGCGCTGACCTCGATCGTCGCGCCCTCGTCGTCGTTCGGGACCACGACGGGCTTGGTGAAGCGCACGCCGTACTCGACGACGGCGGCCGGGTCGCCGGTCCAGTCCGTCACGACGCGGATGGCCTCGGCCATGGTGAACATGCCGTGCGCGATGACGTCCGGCAGGCCGACCTCCACCGCGAACTTCTCGTTCCAGTGGATGGGGTTGAAGTCCCCGGAAGCGCCCGCGTACCGCACCAGCGTGGCGCGCGTCACGGGGAAGGTCTGGGCCGGCAGCTCCGTGCCGACCTCGACGTCGTCGTATGCGATCTTCTCTGCCATCGCCTTACGCCTCCTCGGTCCCGGCCGCGCGCGCGACGAGCTTGGTCCACGCGGTCACGACGTGCTCGCCCGCCTCGTCGTGGACCTCGCCGCGGATGTCCAGGATGTCGTTGCCCGCCATCGACTTGATCGCCTCGATGGTCGAGGTGACGGTGAGCCGGTCGCCCGCGTACACGGGGCGCGTGTACGCGAACTTCTGGTCGCCGTGCACGACGCGGCTGTAGTCGAGCCCCAGCTGCGGGTCCTCAATGACCTGGCCCGCGGCCTTGAACGTGATCGCGAACACAAAGGTCGGCGGGGCGATGACATCCCGGTGGCCGAGCGCCTTGGCGGCCTCCGGGTCGGCGTACGCCGGGTTGGCGTCGCCCACCGCGACCGCGAACTCGCGGATCTTCTCGCGGCCGACCTCGTACGGGTCGGTGGGCGGGTAGGTCCGCCCGACGAAGGACTGGTCGAGCGCCATGGCTCGGCACCTCCTGCAGCTGGGTTCCAATGAGCTCGGATTCTCGCGAGCCCGGTGCCGCCGGTGGCGCGCCCGCACGGAGCCGCAGACCGGGATACGGACTGGGCGAGAGATCGAGCAAGAGACGCTACCGGCGATCCGTAAAGACTGGGTCCACCAGATCTCTTCTGGATCTACTGGATCTACAAACGACTAGAGGCCGCCCCCGAAACAACGGGGACGGCCTCTAGTTCCAGCCTGTGTTTATCGCGTCTCGCGGTGCGCGGTGTGCGAGTTGCAACGCGGGCAGTGCTTCTTCATCTCAAGACGGTCCGGGTTGTTACGCCGGTTCTTCTTGGTGATGTAGTTCCGCTCCTTGCACTCCACGCAGGCCAGCGTGATCTTCGGGCGGACGTCGGTGGCAGCCACGTGAGTGCTCCTATGACGGACGGATGGACGGATGAACGCATAAAGAGTAGCCGATCGAAGGACCGACCCCGCAATCGGCTACTGTGTGTAGCGGTGACCGGACTTGAACCGGTGACACAGCGATTATGAGCCGCTTGCTCTACCGACTGAGCTACACCGCTGCGATGTGATGCAGCTCCTCGCCGAGGCGAGGAACCCTTCACATCAGAGCCCCAAAACGGAATCGAACCGTTGACCTTCTCCTTACCATGGAGACGCTCTACCGACTGAGCTATTGGGGCGAGCGATGAAGACATTACACGCTCGGCAGCCGTTCGCCCAAATCCGTTTCGCGAGGCCCGTCCGGGGTCATGCCAGGCGCCCCGATCGGCCCGTCCCGCACGCGTCGCAGCGCCTCGCGAGCCATCACCGCGCACGCGCGCCACACCGGTACGGGCACTCCCTGGCGCCACATCGGCACGTGGGCCCACCGACGCCGCACCGGCACACCTGAGCGCGCCCGCACCACGGCGGTACGACTCGGCACGGCGGCCGCACGGCTCCGCACCACGGCCGTACGACTCCGCACGACGGCCGTACGGCTCCGCACGACAGCGGTACGACACCCGCACCACAGCGGTACGACTATTGCGCTCCTCCGCGAAGCGGGGCCGCCGCCGTCCTAGGCTCGCCTCACGCTGCGTGATCTTGCGCGCCTCGAAGCCGCGTCCGCGCCGCCACCGAGCCCCAGGAGCGCGATGCCCGACAGTCAGCCGCAGCAGCCCCACTCCGCCGAGCCCGACGCCACGTCCGGGGCCCTGCTGCTCTGTGGCGCGCGGCTCGTGGACGGCAGGGCGGTGGACGTCCGGGTCGGCGCCGGGCGCATCGAGGCCGTCGGCACGGCGGGCAGCCTCAGCGCGCACGGCGCGCGCGTGGACCTGAGCGGCTTCCTGCTGCTGCCTGCCGCCGCCGAGCCGCACGCCCATGGCGACACGGCACTGTCCGCGCTCCGCGAGGGGCCTGTGTCGTGCGACGCGCAGGACGTCCAACGTCGTACCACCGAGGCGGCGTTGTTGCAGCTCGGGCACGGGGCGACGGCGCTGCGCGCGCACGTACGCGTGGGGGACGTGCAGGGGTTGGGCTCCCTGGAGGCGGTGCTCCAGGCGCGCCGGTCGCTGCGCGGGCTCGTCGACCTGTCCGTCGTCGCGGTGCCGCGGCTCCTGACGGGCGCGGCCGGGGCCGACGGGCTCGCGATGCTGCGGGACGCGGTGCGGATGGGGGCCTCCGTAGTGGGCGGTTGCCCGGATCTGGACCCCGATCCGACGGGGTACGCGGAGGCGGTGCTCGACCTCGCGGCGGAGTACGGCCGCCCTGTCGACCTGCACACGGACGGCGGCGACCCGGTGCGCCTCGGCCGGCTCGCCGCCGTGGCGGGGGGCCTGCGGCCCGGTGTGGCGGTCGGCCCCTGCGGCGGCTTGGGGCGGCTGCCCTCCGACGTGGCGGCGCGCGCGGCGGAGCAACTCGCGGCGGCCGGGGTGACGGTGGTGTGCCTGCCGCAGGGCGGCTGCGCGACGCTGCCGGGCGGTGTCGGCACGCCTCCGGTACGCCTGCTGCGGGCCGCCGGGGTGCGGGTGGCGGCGGGCAGCGGCGCGCTGCGCGACGTCGCGAACCCCGTGGGCCGCGGGGATCCGCTGGAGGCGGCGTACCTCCTGGCCTCGCGCGGCGGGCTGCGCCCCGATGAGGCGTACGCCGCGGTGAGTTCGGCCGCCCGTGCGGCCATGGGCCTGCCGCCGGTCAGGATCGAGGCGGGCTTCCCCGCCGAACTCCTCGCCGTGCGCGGCGACAGCCTCGAAGGCGCGCTGTCCTTGGCGTACAGCCGTGTGGTGGTGCATCGGGGGCGCGTGGTGGCACGGACGAGCGCGGTGCGCGAGTACTGCGACTCCGCGGCCGCGGTGGCGCTCGGTCTGCCGCGGCAGGGGCGGGGGGCGTGACGGCGTACGCCTGCGGGGACTGGGGCGTCGCGGGTGCTGTCCGAGGCCGAGCGGGCGGATCTGCCGTACCGTCGGAGGCATGCGCATTGTCATCGCTGGAGGCCATGGACAGATCGCCCTGCGTCTGGAGCGGCTGCTCGCCGCGCGCGGGGACGAAGCCGTTGGAATCATCCGCAATTCGGCGCACGAGTCGGACCTGCGGGACGCCGGTGCCGAGCCGGTGCTGTGCGACCTGGAGTCGGCGTCCGTCGAGGAGGTCGCGGGGCATCTGGAGGGCGCGGACGCGGTGGTGTTCGCCGCGGGCGCGGGCCCCGGAAGCGGCGCCGCCCGGAAGGACTCCGTGGACCGCGCGGCCGCCGTCCTGTTCGCGGACGCGGCGGAGCGGGCCGGTGTGCGGCGGTACGTGGTGGTGTCGTCGATGGGCGCGGACCCGCAGCACGCGGGGGACGAGATCTTCGACGCGTATCTGCGCGCCAAGGGCGAGGCCGACGCGGCCGTACGCGGCCGTGCGGCCCTCGACTGGACGATCCTGCGCCCGGGGATGCTCACGGACGACGCGGGCACGGGCCTCGTGCGCCTGGAGGCGTCGACGGGGCGCGGTCCCGTCCCTCGCGACGACGTGGCCGCGGTGCTCGCCGAGCTCCTGGAGACCCCGGCGACGGCGGGCCTGACCCTCGAACTGGTCAGCGGTTCCGTGCCGGTGTCGGTGGCGGTGAAGTCGGTCGCCGGGAACTGACCCGCACGCCGCCGAGCGCGGCCGGGGCTCAGAACAGGGGCAACTGCCCGGGAAATTCAGGCACTACGTAGCCGTCGAGCGCGGGCTGCGCGGCACCGATCTGGGCGTGCCGACGCGAGCCGGGGCACGAGACCAGGTCCTCCCCGCCGCGCGGCCCCGGCGGATCGTGCCGGGCGAACCGCCCGCCGACGACGGCGATTTCACGCCGACACTCCGGGCAGTGCCTGCGACGCGCTGAACTGGACGACATGTCACCAGTGTGCCCACGGCGCCCGCGTGCGTCGCGCACCCGCTTCCGCGTCGGCGCCACTCCGCCCGCGAAGGGGCAGCCGCTCCGGCGGCCGGGCCTCCCCCGCACGCCCCGGGGGCCTCGGCTAGCGGCACCGTGCGACCAGAGCACGGGCACGACCGGAACAATGTGAGGCAGATCACCCATTTTCGGTCTGCTTCTCGATGGGTGCAAGTGATCGCTGGATGCCCCTTCAGGGAAACGCAAAGACCCTCTCCGACCTGCGTAAACGTAGGTCGGAGAGGGTCTCTCTCAGCGTGGCGGCGCCAGGATTCGAACCTGGGAAGGCTGAGCCGGCAGATTTACAGTCTGCTCCCTTTGGCCGCTCGGGCACACCGCCGGGGTTGCTGCCTGGCCCCGCTCTCGCGGTGCTCCGTGGCAACGACGTAAACGATACCTGATGCCCAGGGGTGCTTCGCCACCCGATTGATCGGCACCCGGCGCGGGGGCAGTGGCTAGGCTTTGCGGATGCGGTCGGCGACTGAAGGCCGTGTACCCGCTGAGTACGCAGATACCGATACAAGGAGCCACAGGACATGGCCGACTCCAGTTTCGACATCGTCTCGAAGGTCGAGCGGCAGGAGGTCGACAACGCCCTCAACCAGACCGCCAAGGAGATCTCGCAGCGCTACGACTTCAAGGGCACGGGCGCCTCGATCTCGTGGTCCGGCGAGAAGATCCTGATGGAGGCGAACGGCGAGGACCGCGTGAAGGCGATCCTCGACGTGTTCCAGTCCAAGCTGATCAAGCGGGGCATCTCGCTGAAGTCGCTGGACGCGGGCGAGCCGCAGCTGTCCGGCAAGGAGTACAAGATCTTCGCGTCGATCGAGGAGGGCATCTCCCAGGACAACGCGAAGACGGTGGCGAAGATCATCCGCGACGAGGGCCCCAAGGGCATCAAGGCACAGGTGCAGGGCGAGGAGCTGCGCGTCAGCTCGAAGAGCCGTGACGACCTCCAGGCCGTGATCGCCCTCCTGAAGGGCAAGGACTTCGACTTCGCGCTGCAGTTCGTGAACTACCGGTAATCAACCGGTCTGACCTGCACGAACGCCGCTAGGCGGACTTCACAGGGCACAACGGGGGCACATCGCCGAGGACAGCCTCGACGGCGGCCCGCGTTGTGTCCTCGTCGTCTGGCCACAGGTGCGTGTACGTGTCGAGCGTGATCGACGGCTTGGAGTGGCCGAGGCGCTTCTGGACCGTCTTGACGTTCTCGCGGTGCTTGATCAGGAGCGAGGCGTAGAAGTGACGCAGGTCGTGCAGGCTGGCGCCCTTCGGGATGTCCACTCGGGCGGGTTCGCCGCCCTCGGGCTTGCCGCTGCGGACCCATGCCGCGTGCGCGGTGTCGTACGCCTCGGCCAGTGCCTTGTTCGCGTCGCGGTGCGACCTCCCCCAGACCTGCGACCAGGCCCCGCGACGTACCACCTCGCGGTACTGGTTCACGAACAGCAGGCGCGCCGTACGCTCGCGCGGCTTGCGGGGGTCGGTCCGGTCCTCGATCTCCACCTCGGGCGCGGGGAACTGCTCAAGGTGCGCGGCGAGCGCGTCCACCGCCGCCTTGGTGAGCGGCACCGTGCGGTAGCTCTCGTGCGTCTTGGGCTCGCCGAGGTACGGCACGCCGTCGTCGGGGTCGATGAGCTGCTGACGCACCTTCACTTCACGGCGCAGGAAGTCGACGCAGTCGACCTCTAGGCCGAACAGCTCCCCTTGGCGGAGCCCGGAGGACGCAGCGAGCAGGTACAGGGCGCGGAACCTCGGCGCCGCAGCGTCTATGAGCGCCCGCACCGCTCGCTCGTGCAGCGGCAGCACCTCGGGCTTCCGCTGGCGCGGTAACCGGATGCCGTCGCAGGGGTTGCTCGCGATGATCCGGTCCCGGACCGCCGTCCGCAGCGGCGTGATCAGGTAGGCGTACGTAACTTCCAGGGTCGACGGCGCGAGTACCTGCGCACGGTCCTTGATCCACGCCTGTACGTCCGACGCGCGGATGCTCGCGACGGGTCGGTCCCCGAAGGTCGGGTACACGTGGTTGCGCAGCCCTCGCTCGACGCGTGACGCCGTGGTGGAGCGGTGCACGGCCGAGGTGCGCCACCGCTCGGCAACGGCCCGGAAGCTCTCCTTGCCCGCTGCGGGGTCGACGTACAGCCCGCGGTCGAGGTCTGCCTTCACTGTGGCCGCGCGGGTCTCCGCGTCGGCCTTCTTGTCGAAGTTCTCCTTGCGCTGCTTCCCGCTCGCGTCACGCCAACGGACTTGCCAGCGCTTCCCCTGGCCGTGCTCGCCGCTCGGGATGAGCTTGCGCGTCTTGCTGGTGTGCTCGGCGCAGGGCTTGTCGTCCTTGCCCGCGCGGGACTTGTGCCATCTGTCGTAGACCTCAGCCATCCGTTTCCTTCCCCTGTCTCATCACCTTCAAGGGCCCGAGGTCCGCGGGGTCGAGCTGCTTCGACTCGCCGCGCCGCTCCTCGTACGCCCTCACGACGGGTTCCAGCTCGGCCAGGAGCGCACGGGTGATGTGGCCGCGCGCGGACTGGAGGGCCCGCTTCTCTTCTGGCAGTTCGCCGCGCTCGCGCAGGCGGGCCTCGCGCTCTGCGGCGAGGCCGTGTCCCCAGGTCTCGCGTGCGGCGTACGCGACGTAGTGCGGGGTGGTGCCGAGGCGCTTGGCTGCTTTGGTCTCGGCCTCATCCGGCTTGCCCTGGACGACGTGGCTGCCGGTGGCGCCTGTCGGCCAGGGGTCGCGCTCGGCCCGAGCCGCCGACCACTGGGCCACGCTCCGTACGACCTCGTCCCCGTCCAGGTCACTCCATCCCTTGAGGTGCCAGCCGCCCGGCGCACGCAGCGCGCGCGGGTGCGGGATGTAGTCGCCGCCGAGCACGCGGCGCAGCTCCCGCCCGTAGACGCGGACCTTGGGCGTGAGCCAGACGGTCTCCTCTTCCCGGATCACGTCGGCCAGCCGGACCCGGTAGACGAGGGGAAGCATCATCAACTCGGCAGCGGAGAGTGCCCGCTTGCCCTGCTCGATCTGCCGCACCGTGGGCCGGTGCCACGACAGGCCGTAGTGCCGCGCGTCCTGCGCGACGTCTTCCGCCGTGCGCTTCTGCTCCTCTCGCACCTCCTGCAACCGCTGCCCAAGCACCTCCCCGAACGGGCGTGCTTCCTCCAACTCCCGCGCCCAACGCTTCTGCGCGTCGTCGCCATCGGCCTCGGAGCCCTTGGTGAGGTCTCGCTCGTTGCCATCGCTTGCCGTCATGGAGCGCAACGATACCTTTCGCTGGACAGCAGTGCCAGGGATCACTAAATTTCGAGGGAACGAAATTCGTCCGCTTCAAATCGAAGGAGTGTCCTTGTCCAGCGCCCGCCTCCCCCAGCACCCCCAACCGGCTCGCCGGAAGCTCGCCACCGCCCGCGAACTCGCCGAGTACTGCGGCGTGCCGCTCGCCACCGTCTACCAGTGGAGCCACCGAGGGGGCGGCCCCCGCATGATCAAGGTCGGCCGCCACCTGCGCGCCAGATGGGAAGACGTCGAGCGGTGGCTCGACGAGCAGACCATCGACGGCGCCGCATGAGGGGCGGTGAACACGTGTCTCCGACCCCCAACCCGCTGGACGTCGCCCTGTGGCTGGCCTCGCAGGGCTACGCCGTGCACCCGCTCGCCCCAGGCGGGAAGAAGCCCGTACGCGGCTGCGACCGCTGCTCACGCGGCGACTCCGACCGCCCCAACCCCGCCTACGTCGAGCACGACAAGCACGCCTGCCCCTGCCACTCCGAGGGCCGCCCCTGCCACGGAGTGCTCGCCGCGACCACCGACGCCGACCGCATCACCGCCTGGTGGGCGAGCACGCCCGCCGCCGGGGTTGGCGTGGCCGCCGGGCCGTCGGGCCTGGTGATCCTCGACGTCGACTGTCACGGCAACGACGTGCCCACCGACCCCGAGCACTTACTGCCCGGGGTCGAGCTGCCCGCCGACATCGCCCCGGGCAGCGTCGCCGACGGCCGCGACGTCCTCGCCCTACTCGTCGAGGCACGCCGCGCCACGCTGCCCGGCTGCGCCCCGGAAACGCTGACTGTGCGCACGCCCTCGGGTGGACTGCACTACTGGTTCCGTGCGCCCGCCGGGACGCAGTGGCGTCCGCAGGCGGGGGCGCTCGGCTGGCAGCTCGACGTGCGCGCCGGGTCGTCGTACGCCGTCGCCCCGGGCACGGTCACCCGCGCTGGCGCGTACACCGCACTCGGGGACTGCCGCACGGCCGCCGATCTGCCTGTGTGGCTCGCCCGCGACCTCGACCGCACCGGGCACCGCGTACGCCCCCAACGGCCCCGCGTGGCCCTGCCCTGGCGCCCGCGTCGCACGGGCAGCGGGTACGTGGCCGCCGCCGTCGAGGACGAGCTGCGTGCCGTCGCCGAGGCACAGCCCGGTACCCGCAACAGCACCCTGAACCGCGCCGCGTTCGCCCTCGGCACCCTGTGCGGGGCGGGCCGCCTCGACCTCGACCGGGTCGCCGATGTCCTCGCCGAGGCTGCTCGGCACGTCGGGCTGCCCGAGCGCGAGGCCGCCGCTGCGATCCGCTCGGGACTGACCGCAGGCGAACGTCACCCGCGCACGCCTACCGGAGCCGCCGCGTGACCGAAGCCCTCGCGTTCGACCCAACGGCCGCCGCACGCAACCTCGTCCCGTTCCCCCGACAGGAAGCCGACGCGGAGCCGCAGCGTGCCCCGAAGCAGGAACGCCAGCCCCCGCAGGCCGAAGCCCTGCGCGTGCTCGGGCAGAACCGCTTCCGCTACCTGCACCACAACGGCGCCCCCTACGCCGTGCCGTACGACGGCCCGCCCGTCGCCGTGCCGCTGCGCGCCACCGCCCACAGCGGCACGGGCAGCCTGCGCCAACACCTCATCTGCGCCTACGTGTCCGAGTGCGACCGCACCCCCTCGCAGTCCGCGCTCGCCGACGCCCTCGCGGCCCTCGACGCGCTTGCCGGCCACGCCCCCCAAGTCGAGCTGCCCCTGCGCGTCGCTGCCGACCCCGACGACCCCGACGTGACGTGGCTCGACCTCGGCCGCCCCGACGGCGAGTCGGTGTGCCTCACCCCAGGCGGATGGGCGCTCGCTCACCCCGACCCCGAGACCGGGCCCGTATGGCGACGCACCAAGCTCGTGCGCCCCCTGCCGCGCCCGGACCGGGCCCCGGGCGGCTGGCGCGCGGGCATGGAGGAGTTCGCCGCGCTGCTGCCCTTCACCGCCGAGACGCTGCCGCTGGCCGTCGGCTGGCTGCTTGCCGCCCTGCGCCCGAGCATCCCGCGCCCCATCGCCTACCTCACCGGCGAGCAGGGCACGGGCAAGAGCACGTCGGGGCAGATGCTCGCCGGAGTCATCGAGGGCGCCCGCGCCCCGCTGCGCCAGGCGCCAGACAACCTGCGCGATCTGGGGCCGACCACCGCCGCCGAATGGGTCCTCGCCCTCGACAACCTCTCGGGCATGCCCGCGTGGCTGTCGGATGCCTTGTGCCGCATCGTCACGGGCGACGCGCAGGTGACGCGCGCCCTGTACACGGACGACGACGTGAACGTTCTGACGTACCAGCGGCCCGTTCTGCTGACCGGTATCGACCTCGGCGCCCTACGCAACGACCTCGCCGAGCGCATGCTGCCGCTCGAACTCCAACCCATCCCCCGCCACAAGCGGCGCACCGCAGCTGCCCTGTGGGCCTCGTACGAGCAGGCGCACCCCCGCATCCTCGGCGCCCTGCTCGACCTCGCCGCCGCCGTCTGGGCCGACCTCCCGCACGCCGCCGCCGAGTTGACCGAACGCCCCCGCCTCGCCGACTTTGCCGAGCTGCTGCACGCCCTCGACCGCGTCACCGGCTGGCACAGCCTCGACGCCTTCAACGGCTCGCAGGACGCCCTCAACGACGCCGTCCTCGACAGCCATCCGGTCGCCACCGCCCTGCGCGAGTGGACCACCTCGTACTCGTTTCCGCACCAGGGCTGGCAAGGAACCATGGCCGAACTGCACCACACCCTCAGCCGCGACGGCCGCGGCCTGGTCGACGGCTGGCCCAAGACCCCCGGCGTCCTCAGCGCCCGCATCCGCCAGGTCGCCCCTGCGCTGCGTGCCCGCGGTATTCACGTGGCTCGCGTCTCGGCCAGCAACAAGCACGGCAAGGTCTGGGCCGTCACCTGCGCCCCGCCGACGTGACCCGCCACCCGCCACCCAACGCGCCCCGGAACGGCACCCGCCGACCGGGGCGCCACTATGCCCGGGGGACGCACGGGGGACGTCCCGAGGACGACAGGGGACGCACCCCGCCGCCTGCCGCTTCCCCCACAGCGGCCCGCTTCACCGCAGGCACGCGCGCCTCACGTGCCGTGGGGGACGCGGGGGACGCTTCCCAACCCCTTCCCCTCTGTCTTCACCGGAGAAGGAAGGAGAGGGGCAGAGGGGAAGCCGGGAACAGCGTCCCCCGCGTCCCCGCCGTCCCCCGGCTACGCGAGGCGCGACCGGTCGCTCTCGCGCGCGGGCGCGCGAGCACTGCGGCCCGCTGGCAGCGGAACCGGTTCCGCCCCGCCCCGCGCGCGTGAAGGACGTACCGCCGCCGCGCGACCGGTCGCACCCCACCCACGCGCGCGCGAGGAACGGCGCCCGCCCCCTCATGCCCTAATCGGCCCGCGGTGGGAGGCCCACACCCGAGCCACTGCCGTGAGCGCGGCTCTGTGCGGAAGCGGGTCTGCGCGTTCCATGCTTTGCCACGCGGCAAGCACGGTGCGTGCGAACGTCCCGACGTCGGATGGGTCGGCATGTCGGTACGCAGGCACCTGCCGGGCGACGGTCTCGGCCTGCTCAGGGGTATGTCCGGCGGAGATGAGCCGCAAGACGGCGAACGCCGTGTCGGCCCACGCTGGAGCAGGACAAGCGAGGGCCCAATCCAACAGGCGCAGTCGGCCGTCGACGGTGACCAGCATGTTCAGTGGGGACATGTCCGTGTGCCCCAGGAAGCGCCCTTGCAGCCCGGCCGGAACGCCGTCGGGCAGGAACTCGACCCACCGCGTGTGAAGCGGCCTCTTCCGCAGGGCTTCGGGCCATGGCACCTCGGACACGGCGGCGAGCGTACGGACAAGCGAGCTGACGTCGGGCGAACCAGGCGAGAGGTCCGGGTGTCGGCCGTCGACGTACTCGTATCCGACGAGCAGCCACCCGGCTGCCTCGACCTCCCAGAGCACCCGGGGCGCGAGCGGGGCGTGCCGCGTCACCTGCGCCTCGTGCCGGTACACCCACGCCGACGGGTCGTCGAGCAGCGTGCCCTTCACGAACAGTCGTCCAGCGCGGGTGTGCACCGTGCAGGCGAGGCGGGACATCACCCCGTGGCTGGCCGTCTCGGCCCGCTCGACCTGTCCCGTATGGCTCTCGACGGCACGCCGTGCAGCGGGCGGCAGGTCATGCCATGAGATGCGGTCCACCCCGCGTTCCCTCCTCGGGCACGTCGGACAAACGGAGACCGGCCCCCGGTCCGGCCACAGAGTGGCACAGACCGGAGACCGGCGCGGGGATCTACCGAGCGTCAGACCGTCTTCGGGCTGTTCGGGCTGTCGCTGCAACTCGCGTGGCACTGCGAGCACTCAGCGAGTTTCAGCTCGGGCCAGAACTCCATGTCGATTTCGTACCCGGCGAACGTGATCGCGTCCACGGTGCGCTCGCGCAGGGCCATGCCGCCGCCGTGCTCGTCCTTGTCGAGGAAGCCCGGTTGGTGGTGCACGAACTTGCCGAACGCCTGCTCGCAGAAGTCCTGATACGCCTTGGTGTGAAGCAAGAAGGCGTGCCAGAAGTCGTCCACCAGGGGCGAGGGACTGAGCGGCCTGTCGGCGTGGGCGCTCGCCGCGACGAACGCGAGCATCTGCCCAACCCCGCGGTCAGCCTTCTCCTCGGTCAGTTCGGGGAACCTGCCGCGCATGTTGGCGACAAGGGTCGCCCGCAGATCAGCGCTGATCAGCCTCCGCGCGTCGATCGTGGCGCGCTCTTGGATGGTGGTCACGTTCCTTGCCTCCTTGGGTTGGTGGTGCAACGGACGTGGGTGGTACGCCTCCCCGGCCGTGCGCTGCGGCGCCATCCGGGGAAGCCCCCGCCCGCCGCGGGGCTGTCCGGTCACTCGGCGGGCGGGGAGTCCTTGTCGTCAGACGGACGGAGAGTCGGGCATGGAGAGCGCGGGTCCTGCCGCGTCGTGGCCGTCGAGGCTGTCGCTGATGAGGAAGCCAAGGCAGGAGAACCCTGCGGCCATTCCCAGGGCCCACAGCCACCCCAGGACACGCCCCAAGGGGTCAGCGCGAAGCGGTACGCGTGCGGACGCACGGTGCGCAGTCACTGCTCGGCCCCGTGCTTCCCGTTGCGCTGATCGATGAGGCGCCCGACCTGGTAGGCGCAAACCTCCATCTGATCAGGGGTGAGGATGAGCGTGGCCTCGCTTGCTCCGCCATCCTCGTAGTGAACCTGAACGGGCAGGGAGCCTTGTTGTGCACGCGAGTCGTAGACCGCATCGCGCCGTATCGGCGTGACGTGGGTGACCCGGGCGGGGACGGGGCGCAGGGTCGTGCCGTCGGCGGGGGCGGACCAGTCGTTGCCACCGCCGGGCGGGCGCAGGTGGTAGGTGCGCCGTTCCTCGTCGGGCAGGGCGACGACGACGCCGATCCGTCCGTCGCGGGCAGTGTCCCGGGCAAGGTCGCCGAGTCGAGGCAGGAAGGGGGCCGCTGCGCCTAACTCCCCACCCTGGGAAGGGAGATGAGGTGTTGGTCGTGGCGTCATGCCCCTGACGCTAGGAGCGCGTCAGGGGCTCAATATGAGGGCGAGGAATACGACCCTCATCCGTCCAGGTGGAAGCGGTCGGACATGCGGCGCAGCTTCTCGCGCGTGGCGGCGCGCTCGGCGTACACGATGCTCCGGAGCGTCGAGCGGGCAATGGGGTGGTTGCGTACAAGCTGCGGCGCGATCCGCTCGGCGGTCTCCAACTCGGCGAGCGCCGTGTCCCGGTTGCCGTCCCACAGCCACGCCCGGGCAAGGTCCATGTGGTGGTGCCCCTGGCGGGAGTTGGGCAGAGCCGCGACCAGCTCAGGGCTGGTGCGGCGGTTTATGGCGAGCGCCTTGGCCTGCTCCCCTGTCTCCAGGGCCACGCTGATCGCGTGAATCTGCACGTTGCCGGGCGAGAAGGTGACCGAGTGGCGGTCGTAGACCGGTGGCCCCTGGTAGTCGCGCATGCGGTCGGCGGCAGCGCGCGCGTGGCTGATGCGGTCGTCGGCCTCGGACGGCCGTCCCGCCCGCGCTGCCGATACGGCGGCTCGGAGCTGGAGCGAGCCCCACATGCGCAGGGCGAGCGGGCCGCCCCGGTCGTAGTCCTCCTGGAGGCTGGCGAGTGCCTTGTCGGACAGGGCGAGGGAGTCGGCCCAGTCTGCCGTTGCCCACATGTCCCAGACCCGCATCCAGTCGGCGAGCGAGGGCATGACGGGGTCGCCGGAGAGGCGAGCGGACCACGCGGCGCGCTCGGCGGCCATGGCGATCAGTTCGGCGTGGCCGAGGGCGTGCGCGGCAGTGTGGACGAACTTGCAGGCGACCGCGTAGACCGCGTACGCCTCTTCGCGCTCGTGCCCCGTGGTGGCCTCGGCGAGCGCGCGGGCCTCGCGCAGCAAGTCGGGCAGGACACGCAGGATCGCGACGTTGGCCGCAGCGTCCCGCAGGCGGTGCAAGCGGGTCATGTCCCGCCACAGCTCGCTCGACGGTCGAGGCGTGCCGTCGAATACGGGGGCAAGGTCATAGCGGCGCAGCTCCCGCATGATCGATGCCGCGGCCACCTGCCACTGGTTCTCGGCGGGACTGCTCGTGTACGGCCGCCCGATCAGGTCGTTGGGATGGACGTGCAACTCGGCGGCGATGGCGTTGAGGAGTCCCACGCGATCGAGTTCGATCTGCCCGCGCTCCATCTTGGATACCCATCCCTGGGTCTTCCCCAGTGCGGCGGCGAGGTCCGCCTGCGGCATCCCCAGGCGCAGGCGCGCCCGGCGTACGCGACGGCCGATCTCCTCGGCTTCCTCCAGCATCAGCGCACCCTCCAGACTGCGGCGGGCCCCATGCGCTCATGCCGTCGGCAGGGCGTTGGGGCACCATCCGTTCGGGCCTGTCCCTCAGCAAGGTACCCATGCCCGTGGCGGGGCGAGGAAGTACCCGTATCCCGGTCTCGCACTGCGGAACGCGGAGCACGCAGGATCGCGCCCCGAGGGCACACCCAGGGCACAAGGCCGAGAAAGGGCCCGGAAAGCGGCGGCAACTACTGGAGGTAGTTTCCGCAGCTCACGGGCCCTTTCGGGGCAAGCTCGCAGGTCAGACGATCACCCGGGAAGTTCGTGAACTACCGGTAGGTGGTCCAGCACGCGGTCGAGTCGTCCGCACGCCGTGGGACATGAGGGGGCGGGCACCCGGATCGGGTGCCCGCCCTTGCTGCTGGCTGCGGTCTGTGTGGGGAACGCGTAGGAGCCTCGTGGGGACGTCCGTGGCCGTCCGGCGGAGTCAGCGCCGGGAGTGGCCGAAGAGGATGCGGTAGGCGATGAGCAGGACGAGCGAGCCGCCGATGGCCGCCGTCCAGGTCGCGCCGTCGAAGAAGTGCTCGGCTATGGGCCGGTCGAGGAAGCGCGCGGAGATCCAGCCGCCCACGAAGGCGCCCGCGATGCCGATCACCGTTGTGCCGACGAAGCCGCCCGGGTCGCGGCCCGGGAGCAGGATCTTGGCGGTGGCACCGGCGAGGAGGCCCAGAATGATCCAGCTGATGACACCCATGCGGTGACCTGACCTTTCGTGCCTTTTCGTGCGTTGTTGTCCTGTGGGACGTCACCAGGGGCGGTGGCGGTTCCCTCGGGTCGCTAGGGTGCGGGCCCATGACAGGGCGGACGGGACGGCGGGGGCCTGGCGAGGCCGGTGAGCTGCGGCGGACCCTCGGGGTCCGCGACGCCGTGGTGATCGGGCTCGGCGCGATGGTGGGGGCCGGGATCTTCGCGATCCTCGGGCCCGCGGCCGACGCGGCCGGGTCGGGGCTGCTGATCGCGCTCGCGGTCGCCGCCGTGGTCGCGTACTGCAATGCCGTGGCCTCGGCCCGGCTCGCGGCGCGCTACCCCGAGTCCGGCGGGACGTACGTGTACGGGCGGGAGCGGCTCGGGGAGTTCTGGGGCTATCTGGCGGGCTGGGCGTTCGTCGTCGGCAAGACGGCCTCCTGCGCGGCCATGGCGCTGACGGTGGGGGCGTACGCGTGGCCCGGGCAGGCGCACGCCGTCGCAGTGGCCGCCGTGGTGGCCCTGACGGCTGTGAACTACCTGGGCGTGCGGAAGTCGCTGTGGCTGACCCGGGTGATCGTGGCCGGGGTGCTCGCGGTTCTCGTACTCGTCGTCGCGGTCTGTCTGGGCTCCGCGGAGGCCGAGGCGGGCCGCGTGGACGTGGGGCTCTCCGGCAGCGGCTTCGGCGGGGTCCTGGAGGGGGCGGGGCTGCTGTTCTTCGCCTTCGCCGGGTACGCGCGCGTGGCGACGCTGGGCGAGGAGGTACGCGATCCGGCGCGCACGATTCCGCGCGCGGTTCCGCTGGCCCTCGGCATCGCGCTCGCGGTGTACGCGTGCGTGGCCGTGGCGGTGCTCGCCGTGCTGGGGACGGGCGGGCTCGCGGAGGCTTCGGCTCCGCTGACGGACGCCGTACGGGCCGCGGGGGCGCCGGGCCTGGTGCCTGTGGTGCGGGTGGGGGCGGCCGTGGCGGCGCTCGGGTCGTTGCTGGCGCTGATCCTGGGCGTGTCGCGGACGACGCTGGCCATGGCGCGCGACCGCCATCTGCCGGGGGCGCTCGCCGCCGTGCACCCGCGCTTCCAGGTGCCGCACCGGGCGGAGCTCGCCGTGGGCGCGGTGGTGGCCCTGCTGGCCGCGACGGCGGACGTGCGCGGCGCGGTGGGCTTCTCGTCGTTCGGGGTGCTCGTGTACTACGCGATCGCCAACGCGTCGGCGTGGACGTTGAGTCGGGCGCCCCTCGCGCGCGTGGGGCCGGTGGTGGGCGCCACGGGGTGTGTGGTGCTGGCGTTCGCGCTGCCGGGGGTTTCGGTGGTGGCGGGTGCGGGGGTGGTGGCGGTGGGGGCCGTGGCCTACGGGGTGCGGCGGCGGATCGGGGGGCGGGGCTGACGTGGCGCCGGGGGCAGGTCCGGCGGGGCGTCAGTTCCCGGCGGGGGCAGGCGATCCTCTCCCGGCGGGGGGCCAGGCGGTCCTCGGCCGGGGCGGACGGCCCCCGGTTGGTGGTCGCAGCCGGTCCCCCGGCTGTGGGGCGCTTCCCTCGGCCATGGGGGCGCGGCCTCGTCCGTGAGTGAGCCCCTGCTGCCAGGGTGCGCCGCGCTGGGGGCTGCCGGTGCGCCGCGCTCGGGAAGGTACCGCAGGGCCTGGGCCCGGGCGCGCCTTCGCCGCCGGGCCTGGGCGCCTTCACCGCCGGGGCGCTGCCCCGTCCTCGCGAGCCCTCGGCCGGAACTACGCCTCTTCGAAGCGGTCCTCGCCGAAGCGGGTCACCACCCCTGGTTCTGCGGGTGTCCGGCGGGTGCCGGGCGTACCGACGCCGCGCCGAACGGCTCGTCCGTAGGCACGATTTCGCGGCCCAGGGGCATCAGGGAGATCGGGATCATCTTGAAGTTGGCGAGGCCCAGCGGGATGCCGATGATCGTGAGGCACAGCAGGACGCCGGTGATGATGTGGCCGATGGTCAGCCACCAGCCCGCGAGGATCAGCCACACCACGTTGCCGATCAGGGACGGGGCGCCCGCGTCGGACCGCTCGACGGCCTTGCGGCCGAAGGGCCACAGGGCGAAGAGGCCGATGCGGAAGGCGGCGAGGCCGAGCGGGATGCCGATGATCGTGATGCACAGGACCACGCCGGCGACCAGGTAGGCGAAGCACATCCACAGGCCGCACAGGACGAGCCAGATGAGGTTCAGGATTACTTTCATCGCGGGCGACCTGCCATCTTTTCGAGCCGGGCGATGCGCTCCGCCATCGGCGGGTGGGTGGAGAACATCTTCGACATACCCTGGCCCGGCCGGAACGGGTTCGCGATCATCATGTGACTCGCCGTTTCCAGCCGCGGCTCGGGAGGGAGCGGCAACTGCTTCGTACCGGCGTCGAGTTTACGCAAAGCGCTCGCGAGGGCCAGGGGGTCGCCGGTGAGCTGAGCGCCGGACGCGTCGGCCTCGTACTCCCTGGAGCGGCTGATGGCGAGCTGGATGATGGAGGCCGCCAGCGGGCCGAGCAGCATGATCAGGAGCATGCCGAAGATGCCGGGGCCCTCGTTGTCGTTCGACCGGCCGACGGGAATCAGCCAGGCGAAATTGACCAGAAACATGATGACCGAGGCGAGGGCGCCGGCGACCGAGGAGATCAGGATGTCCCGGTTGTAGACATGGCTCAGCTCGTGGCCGATGACGCCGCGCAGCTCGCGCTGGTCGAGGATGCGCAGGATGCCCTCCGTGCAGCAGACGGCGGCGTTGCGCGGATTGCGGCCCGTCGCGAAGGCGTTCGGCGCCTCGGTGGGCGAGATGTACAGCCGGGGCATGGGCTGGCGGGCCTGGGTGGAGAGCTCGCGCACCATGCGGTACAGCTCGGGGGCCTCGAATTCGCTGACCGGGCGGGCGCGCATGGCGCGCAGGGCCAGCTTGTCGCTGTTCCAGTACGCGTACGCGTTCGTCCCGATGGCTACGAAGAGCGCGACGATCAGGCCCGTACGCCCGAAGAAACTGCCGATGACGAGGATGAGTGCCGACAGTCCCCCGAGGAGTACGGCGGTTTTCAGCCCGTTGGTTCGGCGGTGCACGGTACGCCCTCCTGGTGGTGCGCGGGGGAACCCTCTGCTTGCTGGTCTTCCACTGTTCAGTGGACCCTCCCTTCCTGGTCAACGCCAGGCGGGAGGAGCTAGTTCCCTTGTGCGCGCCGGAGCCGCTGTGGGCCGCCCGGGTGACGCGGTCGTCTTCGGGGCGGAGCGGCTTCAGGAAGGCGTCAGAACGGGCTGGTCCCGGTGAACCTCAGGACGAGCTGGGGCGCTCCGGAGAGGGCGATTCCGAGCACCGCGGTCGCGGCGATGGCCGCGGTGAGCGGGGCGGGGACGCGGTGCCTGGCGGGCTCGCCCTCGGGGGCGCGGAACAGCAGCGCCGTCCACTGGAGGTAGTAGTACAGGGCGATCACCACGTTGACGGCCATGATCACGGCGAGCCAGCCGAGGCCCGCGTCGACGGCCGCCGAGAAGACGGTGACCTTCGCGAAGAGGCCGATGATGCCGGGGGGCAGGCCCGCGAGGCAGAGCAGGAAGAAGGCCAGGGTGAGGGCGGACAGCGGGCTCTTGGCGTACAGGCCCCGGTAGTCGCTGACCCGGTTCTTGCGCCGGGTGCGGCCGACGAGCGCGGCGACGGCGAAGGCCCCCAGGTTCACGACGGCGTACATCAGGGCGTAGGCGACGGTGGCGCCGACGGCGTCCGTGGGGGCGTCCTCGCCGCGCCCGTTGTCGAATCCGGCCGACGCGATGGGGACCAGGAGGTAGCCCGCCTGGGCGACCGACGACCAGGCGAGCAGCCGGACCGCGCTGTACGCGCGCGTGGCCTGCTGTCTGAGGGCGGCGACGTTGCCCGCCGTCATGGTGAGCGCGGCCAGTGCGGCGATGGCCGGGCCCCACACGTCGTCGTACGACCGGAAGCCGACGACGGTGACGAGGATGAGCCCGGTGAAGCCGACCGCCTTGCCGACGACCGAGAGGTACGCGGCGACGGGCAGGGGCGCGCCTACGTAGGCGTCGGGTACCCAGAAGTGGAACGGGACGGCCGCCACCTTGAAGGCGAATCCGACGAGGGTCAGCACGACACCGGCCTGGGCGAGCGTCTCCAGCTGCCCGTCGACCTGCCCGAGCTCCTCGTCCAGCTCGGTGAGGTAGAGGGTGCCCGTGGCCGCGTACACGAAGCTGACGCCCAGGAGGGTCACCGCGGTGGCGACCACCGAGGAGAGGAAGAACTTCAGGGCGGCCTCGGAGGACCGCTTGTCCCCGCGCTTGAGGCCGACCAGGGCGAAGGCGGGCAGGGAGGCGACTTCGAGGGCGACGACGAGCGTGGCCAGGTCGCGGGAGGCGGGCAGCAGGACGGCGCCCGCGACCGACGACAGGAGCAGGAACCAGAACTCCCCTTCGGGGAGCTCCCTCTTGGCGGCCCGCGCGTCCTTGAGGGTGCTCAGGGACAGCAGACCGGCGAGCAGTGCCCCGCCGAGGACGAGGAGCTGGATGGCGAGGGTGAACTCGTCGACCGTGTAGCTGCACACGGTGCCGCCCGTGCCGACCACGCAGAAGGTGTCGCGGTGGTGGGAGTCGGCGATCGGCAGCATGGAGAGCGCGGCGGCGGCCAGGCCCGCGAGGGAGATCCAGCCGAGGAGCGCCTTGCGGTGCTCCCCTACGAAGAGGTCGATCACGAGCACGGCGAGCGCGACGACGGCCGTGATGGTGGGCGGCAGGATCGCGGGCCAGTCGACGCTCTGGACGACGCCGGCCGCGCTCTCGACGAAGGCGCTGTCGGTGGGGGCCACGGTCACGACTTTCCTCCCGCGAGGAGCTGCTGCACGGCCGGGTCGGTGAGGCCGAGGAGGGCCGCGGGCCAGAGACCGGCGAGGACGGTGAGGGCGACGAGCGGGGTCCAGGCGGCGAACTCGTAGGCGTGGACGTCGGCGAGCCGGGGCGCGTCCGCTCCGGCGGCCGGGCCCATGCACACGCGGCGGACGACGATGAGCATGTACGCGGCCGTCAGGAGGGTGCCGAAGGCGGCGACCGCCATGAACGTGAGGTACGCCGGGCGGCTGAGGCCGTCGGCGGGCTTGAACGCGCCGAACAGCGCGAGCATCTCGCCCCAGAACCCGGCGAGGCCCGGCAGCCCGAGCGAGGCGACGGCCCCGAAGGCGAGCAGGCCGCCGAGGCGCGGGGCCTTGCCGTAGAGGGCGGCGCCGGACGGGAAGGGATCCGGCGCGGCGGAGCCGCTCGCTGAGGGGCGGTGGTCGGGCGACGGGCGGGTGAGGGCGTCGAGGTCGCTGGTGCCGGTGCGGTCCTTGAGGGCGCCGACGAGGAAGAACAGCAGGCCGGTGATCAGGCCGTGGGCGATGTTCGCGAACAGGGCGCCGTTCACGCCGGTCGGGCTCATCGTGGAGATGCCGAGCAGCACGAAGCCCATGTGGCCGACGGACGAGTACGCGATGAGGCGCTTGAGGTCGCCCTTCGCGCCGGGCCGCGCGAGCGCGAGGCAGGCGAGCGAGCCGTAGATGATCCCGACGACGGCGAACACGGCGAGGTAGGGCGCGAAGGTCCGCATGCCGTCCGGCGCGATCGGCAGCAGGATCCGGACGAACCCGTACGTACCCATCTTCAGCAGGACACCGGCCAGCAGGACCGAGCCGACGGTCGGGGCGGCGGTGTGGGCGTCCGGCAGCCAGCTGTGCAGCGGCCACATCGGCGTCTTGACCGCGAGCCCGATCCCGATCGCCAGAACGGCGATGACCTGCACGGACTTGGTGAGCCCGGGGTGATTGTCAGTGGCGAGTGCCACCATGTCGAACGTGCCGGACCTGAGACCGATGAGGAGGAGGCCGAGCAGCATCACGACGGAGCCGAGCAGCGTGTACAGGATGAACTTCCAGGCGGCCTGAGCGCGTTGGGCCCCGCCCCAGCGGGCGATGAGGAAGTACATCGGGATGAGGACCATCTCGAACGCGAGGAAGAACAGCAGCAGGTCGAGGACGGCGAAGGTCGCGAGGGTGCCGGACTCGAGCACGAGCACCAGCGCCACGAACGCCTTGGGTGACGGGTCCTCGGCCCGCGGCGTCGGCTGCTGATGCTGCTGCTTGAAGTAGCTGTACAGAGCGCAGAGGAAGGTCAGCAGCGCGGTCAGGACCAGAAGGGGGAGGGAGATGCCGTCGATGCCGAGGTGGATGCGCACGTCGAGCGCGGGGATCCAGCTGATGTCGGTCGTGGCCTGCATCTTCGACGGGTGGTCGTGGTCGAAGCCGAGGGCGAGGACGATCGCGGCGAGCAGGACCGCGCCGGTCACGGTCACGCCGTGGCGCAGCACGGCCTGGTCGGGCGACTTCCCCTTCAGCCCGGGCGGCGCCGGGAGGAGGGCGGCCACGGCGCCGACGAGCGGACCGACCACGATCAACGCGAGAAGGAACTGCATCACGGACTCACTGATACCGATCACTGCTGCTCACGCTCCGGCGGTGGCGACGAGGACGGCGGCGACCGCCAGGACGACGGTGCCCGCGAGCAGCGCGCTCAGATAGGTCTGCACGTTGCCCGTCTGCGCGCGCCGGACGGCCGCGCCGAGCAGGCGGGGGGCGGCGCCCGCACCGCGGACGTACGTGTCGATGACCTCGCGGTCGAGGAAGCGGACGAGGCGGGCGCCCGCCCGCACGGGACGGACGAACAGGGCGGCGTAGACGGCGTCCAGGTGGAAGCCGACGGCGGCGTGGCGGTGCAGCGGGCCGAGCAGCAGACGGCCGGGGTCCGCCGGGTCGGGGGCGCTCGCGACGTCGCCGTACGCGGGGGCGTGGGTGGCGATGGCCTCCGCCTCGACCTCGCCCCCGTCGGCCTCGGGGTGGACGGCGACGGCGCCGATCGGCACGCGGGCCGCGAGGGCCGTGGTGTGCCGCCAGGCGCCGTAGGTGACGAGGGCGCCGACCAGGGCGAGGCCGGTGCCGAGGACGGAGGTGGTGAGCTTCGGGGCGAGCGCGTGGCCGTCGAACCAGTCCGGCAGGGTGCCGACGGCGAGGCCGAAGGCGAGTGAGGGGACGGCGAGCACCCAGAGCACGGCGGTCATCGTGACGGGCTGACGGCCGTGGTCGGGGGCTTCCGCTCCCTGCCCGTTGAAGGCGAGCAGCCACAGGCGGGCGGCGTAGGCGGCGGTGAGGAGGGCGCTGAGCAGGCCTGCGACGAGGACGATCCAGCCCGCCGCTCCGGGGACGGCGTCGGCGTGCCCGGTGGCCGCGTGCTCGGCCGCGCCGAGCACCGCCTCCTTGGAGAAGAAACCGCTGAACGGCGGGATCGAGGCGAGCGCGAGGAGCGCCACGGTCATCGTCCAGTAGGCGTCGGGGACGCGGGCGCGCAGGTTCCGCATGCGGGACATCGCGGCCAGGGAGTTGGTGCCCGCCGCGTGGATGACCACGCCGGCGGCGAGGAAGAGGAGCGCCTTGAAGGCGCCGTGGGACAGGAGGTGGAAGACGGCGGCACCTCGGTCGCCGACGGCGAGCGCGCCGGTCATGTAGCCGAGCTGACCGATCGTCGAGTACGCGAGGACGCGCTTGATGTCGTCCTGGGCGAGCGCGGCCAGGGCGGAACCGGCCATGGTGACGGCGGCCATGACGGCGAGGACGACCAGGGCAGCCGAGGAGGCGGCGAAGACGGGAAGGAGCCGGGCGACGAAGTAGACACCGGCGGCGACCATCGTCGCGGCGTGGATCAGCGCGGAGACGGGGGTCGGGCCCGCCATCGCGTCGGGCAGCCAGGTGTGCAGCGGGAACTGCGCGGACTTGCCCGCCACGCCCGCGAGCAGCAGCAGGGCGATCAGCGTCGGGTGGTCGAGGCCGCCGTCCGCGACCGTCGCGAGGACGGTGGTGATCCGGAACGAGCCGGCGTCGACGGCGAGCGCGAACAGGCCGATCAGGAAGGGGACGTCACCGAGCTTGGTGACCAGGAAGGCCTTCAGGGAGGCGGCGCGGGCCTCGGGGGTCTCCCAGTAGTGGCCGACGAGGAAGTACGAGCAGATGCCCATGACCTCCCAGCCGACCAGGAGCACCATCAGGTCGCCGGAGTAGACGACGAGCAGCATCGCGGAGGTGAACAGCGACACGAGGGCGGCGTACGAGGGGTAGCGCGGGTCGTCGCGCAGATAGCCCGTCGAGTAGATCTGCACGCAGGAGGCGACGACGCCGACGAGGACGGCGACGAGCGCGGCGAAGCCGTCGATGTGCAGGGCGAGGTCGATCGGCACCGAGCCGGTGGGCGTGAGCTGGGTGGCCGCGTCCACGGCGGAGTCGCCGCCCTGGCGGGCGGCCACGACGGCGGCGAGGACCAGCGACGTCAGGGTGGGCAGCACCGCGAGGGGCCGCACCAGGCCGGGGACGGTGCGGCCGAGCAGCAGGCCCGCGGCGGCGCCGAGGAACGGCAGGAGGGGGACGAGGACGGCGAGGGTGGTCGTGGTCACGCGGTGGCCTCGGCCTTCTGCGACTGCTGAGACGTCTGGGACTGCTGGGCCGCCTCGTCGGGGGCGGGCCCGGGCTCGTCGAGGGCGGCGCCGTCCGGGTCGTCGCCGTCGTCGTCGCCGTCGGGGTGTTCGGCGGTGTCGCGGAGGTCGTCGACGGCGGAGGTGCCCCGGTTGCGGTAGACGGCCAGGACGATCGCGAGGCCGATGCCGATCTCGGCGGCGGCGATGGCGATGGTGAAGAGCGTCAGGGCCTGGCCGGAGTGGAGCGTGTCGCGCAGCCAGACGTCGAAGGCGACGAGGTTGAGGTTGACGGCGTTGAGCATGAGCTCGACGGACATCAGGACCAGGATCGCGTTGCGGCGGGCGAGCACGCCGTACAGGCCGACGCAGAAGAGGAGGACGGCGAGGACGGCGGGATAGGCGAGGTGCATCAGCGGGTCCTCTCCTGCTGGGCCGTCGCGCCCTTCGGGGGCTGCGGGCCGCTCCGGCTCTTCGGGCCCCTCGGGGGCTTGCCGCCGGGGTCCTCCTTGGACTTGCGGGACAGCACGATCGCGCCGACGAGCGCGGCGAGGAGCAGCACGGACAGCGCCTCGAAGGGCAGCACCCAGTTCCGGAAGAGGAAGGCGCCGGTCACCTCGGTGGAGCCCTGCGGGGCGCCGTCCAGGTCGATCCACTGCGTGCGGAACGCGTCCACGACGACCCACACCAGGGCGGTGGCGGCGGCGAGGGCCACGGCGAGCGCGACCCAGCGGTTGCCGGAGTCGGCGTCCGGGGAGCGGCCGATGGGGGCCCTGGTGAGCATCAGGCCGAAGAGGAGGAGGACCACGACGGAACCGACGTAGATGAGGACCTGCACCCAGGCGATGAACTCGGCGCTCAGGAGCAGGTACTCGACGGCGAGCCCGCCGAGCGCCACGACCAGCCAGAGCGCGGCGTGCACGAGCTGTTTGGTGGTGACGGTGACGATCGCGGCGCCGAGGGTGACGAGGCCGACGAGGAGGAAGGCGACCTCGACGCCGGTCGGGGACAGGAAGCCGTGCGGGGCCGCGGCGGCGACGTGGAGGTTCACGCGTCCCCCTCGGGCTCGGTGGCCTGCTGTTCGGCGGCGGCCCGCTCGGCGGCGAGCTTGTCGGCGGCCTTGCGGGCGGCGGCCAGTTCCTTGGGTTCCTCGGCGGCGGGGTCGAGGGCGGGCGGGGCCGGGACGGTCCACATCCACTCGCGGAGCTTGTCGCGCTCGTGGGTGAGCTCGCGGATGTCGGTCTCGGCGTACTCGAACTCCGGGGACCAGAACAACGCGTCGAAGGGGCAGACCTCGATGCAGATGCCGCAGTACATGCAGAGGGAGAAGTCGATGGCGAAGCGGTCGAGGACGTTGCGGCTGCGCTCGCGGCCGCCGGGCGCGGCGGCCGGGACCGTCTCCTTGTGGGAGTCGATGTAGATGCACCAGTCGGGGCACTCGCGGGCGCAGAGCATGCAGACCGTGCAGTTCTCCTCGAACAGGCCGATGACGCCGCGGGTGCGGGGCGCCAGGTCGGGCTGGACGTCGGGGTACTGCTCGGTGACGGACTTCCGCGTCATCGTGCGGAGGGTGACGGCGAGGCCCTTGGCCAGGCCGGATCCGGGGACGGACATGCGGGGCCGCCCGGAGGGCGTCGTTGAGGGGCGGTGGTCGGGTGACGGGCGGGCCATTAGTCGATCGCCACCTTCACGATTCCGGTGAGCGCGATCTGCGCCAGGGCGAGCGGGACGAGGAGGGTCCAGGAGAGCTTCTGGAGCTGGTCCTCGCGGAGCCGGGGGTAGGTGACGCGCAGCCAGATGACGACGAAGGCGAGGAGGCCGGTCTTCAGGAGGGTCCACACCCAGCCGAGGCCGTCGGCGCCCCCGGGGCCGTGCCAGCCGCCGAGGAAGAGGACGGTGGTGAGGCCGCACAGGACGACGATCCCGGCATACTCGGCGAGGAGGAACAGCGCGAAGCGCAGTCCGGTGTACTCGGTGTACGCGCCGAAGATGATCTCGGAGTCGGCGACCGGCATGTCGAAGGGCGGGCGCTGGAGTTCGGCGAGCCCGGCCACGAAGAAGACCACGGCGCCGACGATCTGCCAGGGCAGCCACCACCACTCGAAGGCGTTGAGGATGCCGGGCAGCGAGACCGTGCCCGCGGCCATCGCGACGGAGGCGGCGGCGAGCAGCATCGGCAGTTCGTACGCCAGCAGCTGGGCCGCGGTGCGCAGGCCGCCGAGCAGGGAGAACTTGTTGGCCGAGGCCCAGCCCGCCATCAGCGAGCCCAGGACGCCGACGCCCATCACGGCGAGGACGAAGAAGATGCCCGCGTCGACGACCTGGCCGACGGCGCCCTCCTGTGGGCCGATGGGGATGGCGACGAGGACCAGGAGGTAGGGCAGCAGGGCGACGGCCGGGGCGAGCTGGAAGATGCGGCGGTCCGCGTCGGCGGGGACGACGTCTTCCTTCTGCGCGAACTTCACGCCGTCGGCGACGAGCTGGGCCCAGCCGTGGAAGCCGCCCGCGTACATGGGGCCGAGGCGGCCCTGCATGTGGGCCATCACCTTGTGCTCGGTCTGGCCGACGATCAGGGGCAGGGCGAGGAAGGCGACGAAGACGACGAGGAGTCGCAGGGTGACGTCGAGGGCGTCGTTCACTGCGTGCCTCCTTCGGTGCCGGTGTCCGGGGCGGTCCCGGTGTCCCGGGTGACCCCTGTGTCTCGGGCGGTCCCTGTCTCCCGGGCGTTGCCGGTTTCCCCGTTGCCTCCGGTGGTCCCGGAGTCCTCTTCGTTCGCCGTGTTCTCTGTGGTCTCTGCGTTCTCTGTGGTCCCTGCCGGTGCCCGGGTCTCTGCCGGGGCCGGGGGCTCCGCCGGTGCCGGGGGCTCTGCCGGGGCCGGAGGCTCCTCCGGGGCCGTACGAGGTTTCCGCTCGGGTTCCCGCTTCGGTGTGTCGAAGGCCGGGCGGGCGTGGTGCCACGGGGCGTCGGAGGCGCGCGGCGCGGGCTGCGGCTTGTCCGGGGGCTGGGCGGCCGGGGCGGGGGCCTCGGAGGCAGGGGCCTCGGGGGGCTGGGCCGCGTCCGCCGGAGCGGGGGTCTGCGCAGCCGTGCGCTGCGACGCCGACCCCTGGCTCACGCTGCGCGCGCGGCGCGGCGGCCGGGCGGGTGCGGGGGCCTGGTCGGCGGCCGGGGCGCCGGTCGCCGGAGCGTCGGCGGCCGGCGCGGGGCTCTGGCTGGCCGAACCCGCGCTCGCCGTCCGCGTGCGCCGTGCGGGGCGCTCCCCCGCGGTCGCGGCACGGCCCGCGCCGCGTGCGGGGCGCGCCGGGGCGGCGGGCAGCTGGCCCTTCAGCGGGCCCCACTCGTTCGGGTCGGGGACGCCGGGCGGGAGCATCTGGCGCCGCTTGGGGCCGCCGTGCTCGGACTCCCCCGGTTCCTTCGCGCCGGGCCACGCCTTGGCCACGCGGGCCGCGAGCACGAAGTCCTTGCGCAGGGGGTGGCCTTCGAAGTTCTCCGGAAGCAGGAGCGGGGCCAGGTGCGGATGGCCCTCGAAGCGGACGCCGAACATCTCGTGGGTCTCGCGCTCGTGCCAGGCAGCGCCCGCGTAGACGTCGACCGCGGAGGGCAGGACGGGCGCCTCGTGCGGAACCGTCGTACGGACGAGGAGGCGCCGCACCGGGGACAGCGCCACCACGTGGCAGCTCACGCGGAAGCCGGTGCCGGGTTCGTCGACGGCGCTGAGCCAGTCGAAGTACGTGCAGCCGAGGGTGGACCGGGCGGTCCGCAGGGCTTCGGGCCAGGACGCGGACGGCACGTCCACGGTCAGGAGGTCGTACGACTCCTCGGCGGTCGCCTCCGCGCCGAACAGTTCCTCCACGGGGGCGGACAGCCAGCCGGTCATCTGCCGTCCTCCCCCGCCGAGGGCGCGGACTGCGCGGAGGGCCCGGACTGCGCGGAGGGCGCGGAGGGCGCCGGGGGCTCGGAAGGGGCCGGGGGCGCCGGCGGAGCCACCGGGCCGCTGCGCAGCGCGGCCGTGGACGGGCGCGCCCCGTTCGCGGCGTACCGCTCGCCGAGGGACTCCCGGGCGATCTTCTCCTGGAGCTTGAGGATGCCCTGGAGCAGCGCCTCGGGCCGGGGCGGGCAGCCGGGGACGTACACGTCGACCGGGATGATCTGGTCGACGCCCTTGGTGACGGAGTACGAGTCCCAGTACGGGCCGCCGCAGTTGGAGCAGGCGCCGAAGGAGATGACGTACTTGGGCTCCGGCATCTGCTCGTACAGGCGCTTCACGGCGGGCGCCATCTTGTCCGTGACCGTGCCGGAGACGACCATCAGGTCGGCCTGGCGCGGGCCCGGTGCGAACGGGATGACGCCGAGCCGGATGAAGTCGTGGCGGGCCATGGAGGCCGCGATGAACTCGATGGCGCAGCAGGCGAGCCCGAAGTTGAAGACCCACAGGCTGTAGCGGCGGCCCCAGTTCAGGACCACCTTCATCGGCTCGGGGGCGAGCCGGGACAGGACGCCCAGCTTCTTCGGCTCCGGGAGGAGCACGGGCTCGGCCGGCCCCGCGGGCTCCTGGTTCACGTCCATGTGAGGACGCCCTTCTTGTAGGCGTACAGCAGTCCCACGGCGAGGAAGCCGAGGAAGATGAACATCTCGACGAGGGTCGTCGCGCCGTAGCCGGACTCGGCGAAGACCGTCGCCCACGGGAAGAGGAAGATCGAGTCGACGGCGAAGATCACGTAGAGGAAGGCGTACACGTAGTAGCGCACCTGGGTGTGCGCCCAGCCCTCGCCGACCGGGTCCACGCCGCACTCGTACGTGAGGAGCTTCTCGGGGGTCGGCACCACGGGCCGCAGCAGCCGTCCGGCGCCGAAGGCGACGGCGACGAACAGCACGCCGACCACGGCGAGCAGTCCGACGACGGAGTACGACTCGTAGTAGCTCGCCGCGACGTACGTCGTCCCTGGCACGTCAGCCCCTCGCTCCCTGCACTCCGTGACTCGCCCTGTTCGACGATCTGTACGCACGGGAGTCTAGGGCCTGCTAAAGGCGAGGTAAGCAGACCGTCACGGAACGTCCGTCCGCGGGTCCGTCATCGGCCGGATCCGCCGGATCGGTCCGCCGGATGCACCACGGCGATCTGGTGGGGTTATCCAGAGTCCCGTTCGGCGGCCCCCCTCATGGCGCGGGCGGCCACACGCCGGGCACTCTTGCTCATATGACCCCACGTTCCACGTCTTCGCAGGCCACACCGGAGCCACTGCCGCCTGCCCGGTTCGCGTACGACGCGCACACCTGGAAGGAGATCCTGCACCTCCTGCTGAATCTCCCGGCGGGCCTGGTCGGTTTCACGTATGTGGTGACGGCGTGCTTCATCGGCGGATTCCTGTCGTTCACGGTCATCGGTCTGCCGCTGCTCGCGCTCGCGCTGTACGGGGCGCGGCTCTTCGGCAAGTTCGAGCGGGCGCGGGCCCGGACGCTGCTCGGCGTGCACATCGACGAGCCGAGCCCCATGCCGCTGAAGTCGAAGCGCGGCGGCGGGGTCCTCGCCTGGCTGTGGTCGACGCTGAAGGACCCGGTGGGCTGGCGGGCCGTGCTGTACGGGTTCATACGCCTGCCGTGGGGCATCGCGACGTTCACGCTGGTGCTGTGCGGCCTGTTCCTGCTCTGGCCGGTGCTGCCGTTCGTGGTGCGGGCGCTCGCCAACGCCGACCGGGCGATGGCCCGCGGACTGCTCTCGCCGTCGGACGAGCTGGAGCGGCGCATCGCGGAGCTGGAGTCGGACCGCGGTGTGGTCGTGGACACCGCGGCGGCGGACCTGCGGCGCATCGAGCGGGACCTGCACGACGGCGCGCAGGCCCGGCTCGTCGCGCTCGCCATGGGGCTCGGCCTCGCCAAGGAGAAGCTCCTGGAGGACCCGGACGCGGCGGCGGCCATGGTCGACGAGGCGCACGGCGAGGTGAAGCTCGCCCTCCAGGAGCTGCGCGACCTGGCCCGGGGCATCCACCCCGCGGTCCTCACCGACCGCGGCCTCAGCGCGGCGCTGTCCTCGGTGGCCGCCCGGTGCACGGTGCCGGTGAAGGTGACGGCCGATCTGCCCGCGCGCCCGGCGGCGGCGATCGAGGGCATCGCGTACTTCACGGTCTCCGAGCTCTTGCAGAACGTGTCCAAGCACAGCGGCGCCCGCACCGCGGGCGTCGAGGTGTGGCGCTCGGACCAGCGGCTGCTCATCCAGGTGCGCGACGACGGGCGCGGCGGGGCCAGCCTGGACGGCGGCACGGGCATGGCGGGCCTCTCCGAGCGGCTCGGCGCGGTCGACGGCCTGTTCATCATCGACTCGCCGCAGGGCGGCCCGACGACGATCACGGCGGAGCTGCCGTGGCGTGACCGGACGGAGTGAGGCGGGCGCGGCGCGGGAACCGCACCGGAGCGCGCCCTTCCGCCGACGGGGCCCACATCCCCCCGGAGGGTAGGGAAAACCCCCGGCCGAAGAGGCCGACGTGCTCCATGGTCCACCGCACGCCCCGGAGCGCACTCTGGGAGTACGACAAGAGGGAGCCCGCGCCGGTCACGGAGGGCCGGGAACCGCGCGGGACGAAGAGAAACGGACGGCAGCGATGGCCACGGACTACGGACAGGGGTACGGACGCCTCATGAGGAGCGACCTCGACGGCCGCTGGGCCGAGGACCACGGGGGCGACAGGGGCGACGGGGCTCGGACGGCCCGCCACCACCGCCTGCCGGTCTGGCTGCGGGCGCCCTTCGAGGGGCGCACCCTGCGGGAGTTCGTGTACGTGCTGCTCTCGATGCCCCTCAGCGTCATCGGCTTCTCCTTCGCGGTGACGACGCTCACGCTCGGCGTGGGCCTGCTGATCACGTTCATCGGCGTCCCCGTCCTCGCCCTGGCGCTGACCGCCTGCCGCGGCTTCGGGTCGCTGGAGCGGGCGCGGGCGCGGGCGCTGCTCGGCGTCGACGTGAAGGACCCGCACCCGCTCCAGCCGCGCGGCTCGGGGCCGCTGGCGTGGATGGGTGCCGTCCTGAAGAGCGGCGTCTCCTGGCGGCACGCGGTGTACGCCGTCATCCACATGCCGTGGGCGATCTTCGCCTTCGTGGTGGCGCTGGTCCTCTGGACGTACGGCTGGGCGATGCTCACGTACCCGCTGTGGTTCTGGATCTTCCCGGCGTACGTGGGCCAGGGCGGCATCCAGCTCTACGGTGACGCCACGCACCACATCTATCTGGACAACCCCTTCGAGATCGGGCTCACCGCGCTCACCGGTCTGCTGATCACGCTGGCCACGCCCTGGATCATCCGTGCCCTGACCACCGTCGACCGCGTCCTGGTCTTCGGGCTCCTCGGCCCCTCCCGCCTGGTGTCGCGCGTCGCGGAGCTGGAGTCGGACCGCGGTGTGGTCGTGGACACCGCGGCGGCGGACCTGCGGCGCATCGAGCGGGACCTGCACGACGGCGCGCAGGCCCGGCTCGTCGCCCTGGCCATGGACCTCGGCCTGGCCAAGGAGAAGCTCGCGGAGGACCCGGAGGCGGCGGCCCGGATGGTCGACGAGGCGCACGGCGAGGTGAAGGTGGCCCTCCAGGAGCTGCGCGACCTCGCGCGGGGCATCCACCCCGCCGTGCTCACCGACCGGGGGCTCGACGCGGCCCTGTCCTCCCTCGCCGCGCGGTGCACCGTGCCGGTGGACGTGGAGGTCGACCTGCCCGCGCGGCCCGCCGCGGCGATCGAGGGCATCGCGTACTTCACGGTCTCCGAGCTCCTGCAGAACATCAGCAAGCACAGCGGGGCCTCGCGGGCGTCCGTGGACGTGTGGCGGGCGGCGGACCGGCTGATGCTCCAGGTGACCGACGACGGGCGGGGCGGGGCCGACGTGGAAGCGGGGTCCGGGCTCGCGGGGCTCGCTGAGCGGTTGGACGCGGTGGACGGGATCCTCGTGGTGGAGTCCCCCGTCGGCGGCCCGACCCTGGTGACGGCGGAGCTCCCCTGGCGGGGCTAGCCCCCGGCCCCGGGCGCCATTCGGCGCGCCCCGAGCCTCGGCCCCGGGCCCCATCCGGCGCGCACCCCGAGCCCCGACCGGCGCACCCGCCCCACCCGCGCGCCCCGGCGGCCTGACCGGCGCGCCCCGGGCCTCGGCCTCCCCCGGGCCCCGGTGCCCCCCGGACCGGCGCGCCCCCGCGCCCCGCGCCTCCCCCTCGCACACCGGAGCGGCCGGAAAGCCACGCCCCGGACGGGCTTGATCTGCCCGTTCGGGGCGTGCGGCTGTTCGGACGTGGCCGGAGTCGGTCCCATGAGGGTCCGGATGCTGGGATGCTGGGGTCTGTCAATGGGGTGGGGACAGGCTGTGGGGGGCCGGAACATCGTGGAGGACAAGGTGCGGGTGGTCATCGCCGAGGATTCAGTGCTGCTCAGGGAGGGGCTGACCCGGCTGCTGACCGACCGCGGACACGACGTGGTCGCGGGCGTGGGGGACGCGGACGCGCTGATCAAGACGATCACGGAGCTCGCGGCCCAGGACGAGCTGCCGGACGTCGTGGTCGCGGACGTGCGGATGCCGCCGACGCACACGGACGAAGGGGTGCGCGCGGCCGTGAAGCTGCGCAAGAGCCATCCGGGTCTCGGCGTGCTCGTGCTGTCCCAGTACGTGGAGGAGCAGTACGCGACGGAGCTGCTCGCGGGGTCGAGCCGGGGCGTGGGCTATCTGCTCAAGGACCGGGTCGCGGAGGTCCGCGAGTTCGTGGACGCGGTGGTGCGGGTGGCACAGGGCGGGACCGCGCTCGACCCGGAGGTCGTGGCGCAGCTGCTCGGGCGCAGCCGCAAGCAGGACGTCCTCGCGGGGCTCACCCCGCGCGAGCGGGAGGTCCTGGGCCTGATGGCCGAGGGGCGGACCAACTCGGCGATCGCGCGTCAGCTGGTCGTCAGCGACGGGGCCGTGGAAAAGCACGTCAGCAATATCTTCTTGAAGCTCGGACTTTCCCAGAGCGACGGCGATCACCGAAGGGTGCTTGCCGTGCTCACATATCTGAATTCCTAATTCCGTATTTCCGGTGTCCTTCCGGAAACGTCCGGCCCCATTCCGGGGCGTTCGGGATTCACCATCCACCCACCGCACTGACATCGTGTCAGGGGTGCCGGACGAGGTACTCCGACCAGGGCGGGGACGTCCCGGCAGCGGGACAGCGCCCAGCACAGGAGGGCGCCGGTCCTAGATCCGGCGCCCTAGAACCAAAGGATGAGCGGAGAGCGTCTTCATGAGAGGCCGGGGGGCGAGGCAGAACGTGATAAATCAGGGCATCAAGCTGTCTCAAAGGTGCGTCCACCATGCGAGCGGCCCCAGGAAGGTACCCCTTACAGACGTAGGGTGGGCAGCGGGAGGGCAGGGCTGCCTGCGATCCCGCACAGTCGCCTCGAGGGAGGTCCAGTTCAGTGACCAGCCAGGTCAGTAGCCCGGCCGAGCAGGCCGACGAAGCCGTAGTCGGGGAACAGCGCAGGCCCGCGGGCGAGAAGGACGTACGCCGTCTCGACCGAGTGATCATTCGTTTCGCGGGTGACTCCGGTGACGGCATGCAGCTCACCGGTGACCGGTTCACCTCCGAAACGGCGTCCTTCGGCAACGACCTGTCGACGCTGCCGAACTTCCCCGCCGAAATCCGTGCCCCCGCCGGCACGCTGCCGGGCGTCTCCAGCTTCCAGCTGCACTTCGCCGATCACGACATCCTCACCCCGGGCGACGCGCCGAACGTATTGGTCGCGATGAACCCGGCCGCCCTCAAGGCGAACATCGGTGACGTGCCGCGCGGCGCCGAGATCATCGTCAACACGGATGAATTCACCAAGCGGGCCATGCAGAAGGTGGGGTACGAGACCTCACCGCTGGAGGACGGCTCGCTCGACGGGTTCCAGGTCCACCCGGTGCCGCTGACCACGCTGACGGTCGAGGCGCTGAAGGACTTCGACCTGTCCCGCAAGGACGCGGGCCGCAGCAAGAACATGTTCGCGCTCGGCCTGCTCTCGTGGATGTACCACCGGCCGACCGAGGGGACCGAGCGGTTCCTGCGGACGAAGTTCGCCAAGAAGCCGGACATCGCGGAGGCGAACATCACCGCGTTCCGCGCGGGCTGGAACTTCGGCGAGACGACCGAGGACTTCGCGGTCTCCTACGAGGTGGCGCCCGCGGCGACCGCGTTCCCGCCGGGCACCTACCGGAACATCTCCGGCAACCTCGCCCTCGCCTACGGCCTGATCGCCGCCTCACGCCAGGCCGACCTGCCGCTGTATCTGGGCTCGTACCCGATCACGCCCGCCTCGGACATCCTGCACGAGCTGAGCAAGCACAAGAACTTCGGCGTGCGCACCTTCCAGGCCGAGGACGAGATCGCGGGCATCGGCGCCGCCCTCGGCGCTGCTTTCGGCGGCTCGCTCGCGGTGACCACGACGTCGGGGCCCGGCGTGGCCCTGAAGTCGGAGACGATCGGCCTCGCGGTGAGCCTGGAGCTGCCGCTCGTGGTCGTGGACATCCAGCGCGGCGGGCCCTCCACCGGCCTGCCCACCAAGACCGAGCAGGCCGACCTGCTCCAGGCGATGTACGGCCGCAACGGCGAGGCGCCGGTGCCGGTGGTCGCCCCGCGCACCCCGGCGGACTGCTTCGACGCCGCCCTGGAGGCGGCCCGGATCGCGCTGACGTACCGCACGCCCGTCTTCCTGCTGAGCGACGGCTACCTGGCCAACGGCTCCGAGCCGTGGCGCATCCCGGAGTCGGACGAACTGCCGGACCTGCGCGTGCAGTTCGCCTCCGGGCCGAACCACACCCTGGCGGACGGCACCGACGTCTTCTGGCCGTTTAAGCGGGACCCGAAGACCCTCGCCCGGCCGTGGGCGATCCCCGGCACTCCGGGCCTTGAGCACCGCATCGGCGGCATCGAGAAGCAGGACGGCACGGGCAACATCTCGTACGACCCGGCCAACCACGACTTCATGGTCCGCACCCGCCAGGCCAAGGTCGACGGCATCGCCGTGCCGGACCTCGAGGTCGACGACGCGACCGGCGACGCGAGACTCCTGGTCCTCGGCTGGGGGTCCACGTACGGGCCGATCACCGCCGCCGTGCGCCGGCTGCGCGCCGCGGGGCAGAGCGTCGCGCAGGCCCATCTGCGCCACCTCAACCCCTTCCCGCGGAACCTGGGCGACGTCCTGAAGCGTTACGACAAGGTGGTGATCCCCGAGATGAACCTCGGCCAGCTCGCCACACTGATCCGCGCCGAGTACCTCGTGGACGCGGTCTCCTACAACCAGGTCAACGGAATGCCGTTCAAGGCCGAGCAGCTCGCCACGGCTCTCAAGGAGGCCATCGATGGCTGACACCACGATCGAGGGGCCCACCGGCTCCGAGACGCTGCTGAAGCTCGTGCCCAAGGCCGAGGCCAAGCAGTCGATGAAGGACTTCAAGTCCGACCAGGAAGTGCGCTGGTGTCCCGGCTGCGGAGACTACGCGGTCCTGGCGGCCGTCCAGGGCTTCATGCCCGAGCTCGGCCTGGCCAAGGAGAACATCGTCTTCGTCTCCGGCATCGGGTGCAGCTCCCGCTTCCCGTACTACATGAACACGTACGGGATGCACTCCATCCACGGCCGCGCCCCCGCCATCGCCACGGGCCTGGCCTCCTCGCGGCGCGACCTGAGCGTCTGGGTCGTCACCGGTGACGGCGACGCCCTGTCCATCGGCGGCAACCACCTGATCCACGCCCTGCGGCGCAATGTGAACCTGAAGATCCTGCTGTTCAACAACAGGATCTACGGCCTCACCAAGGGCCAGTACTCCCCCACCTCCGAGGTCGGGAAGATCACCAAGTCGACGCCGATGGGCTCGCTCGACGCGCCCTTCAACCCGGTGTCCCTCGCGATCGGCGCCGAGGCCTCCTTCGTCGCCCGCACGGTGGACTCCGACCGCAAGCACCTGACCGAGGTCCTCCGCCAGGCCGCCGACCACCCGGGCACGGCCCTCGTGGAGATCTACCAGAACTGCAACATCTTCAACGACGGCGCCTTCGAGGTCCTCAAGGACAAGCAGCAGGCCGAGGAGGCCGTGATCCGCCTGGAGCACGGCGCGCCGATCCGCTTCGGCACCGACGGGTCCAAGGGCGTCGTGCGCGACCCGGCCACCGGCGACCTCAAGGTCGTCCCCGTGACCGCGGAGAACGAGAGCGACGTCCTCGTCCACGACGCCCGCGCCGCGTCCCCGACCACGGCCTTCGCGCTCTCGCGCCTGGCCGACCCGGACACGCTGCACCACACCCCGATCGGCGTGTTCCGGAGCGTGCAGCGGCCGGTGTACGACACGCTCATGGCCGACCAGCTCGACACGGCCGTCGAGCAGCACGGCAAGGGCGACCTCGCAGCGCTGCTCGCCGGCGGCGACACCTGGACGGTCGTCGGCTAGCCGCCACCGCCCGCGTACGGAGAGGCCCGGTCCTGAAAGGTCAGGACCGGGCCTCTCCGCATGCGCGCCGCGCGTCAGGCGCGGGCCGCGTCGTACCGCTCGCGCGCCTTCAGTACGTCGTCCATGCGCCGGTCCGTCCAGGCGGCGAGGGCCCTGACCTGCTCGGCGGCCTCGCGCCCCAGGCCGGTGAGGGAGTAGTCGACGTGCGGCGGGATGACCGGCCTGGCCTCGCGGAGCACCAGGCCGTCCCGCTCCAGGGTCTGGAGGGTCTGGGCCAGCATCTTCTCGCTGACGGTCCTGCCGGTCCTGCTGACCTCGCGGCGCAGCTCGCTGAAGCGGTACGAGCGCTCGGCGAGCGCGATCAGGACGAGGACGCCCCAGCGGCTCGTGACGTGCTCCAGGACGAGGCGGTGGGGGCACAGCTGCTCGGCGTCCGGCGTCCCACTATTGCTTACGGCCATGCCAGTACCTTACTTCAAAGTGGGTACTTACGGATGGTTAGTGCCCTAGCTAGGGTGAGTGCCATACCTCATCCCAACGGTACGTACAGGGAGCAATCACCCATGAGCATCGTCGTCACCGGAGCCACCGGACACCTCGGCCGCCTCGTCGTCGAAGGGCTGCTCGACGCGGGCGTGCCCGCCGACCGGGTCGTGGCCGTCGTACGGAACAAGGAGAAGGCCGCCGACCTCGCCGCGCGCGGCGTCGAGCTGCGGATCGCGGACTACAACGCGCCCGAGACCCTCGCGGGCGCCTTCGCGGCGGGCGACAAGGTCCTGCTCGTGTCCGGCAGCGAGATCGGGCGCCGGGTGCCGCAGCACCGGGCCGTCATCGACGCGGCGCGGGCCGCCGGGGTCGCGCACCTGGTGTACACGGGCGTCCTCGGCGGGCCCGACGCCGACTTCGACCTCGCCGCCGAGCACAAGGAGACCGAGCGGGCGGTGCTCGCGTCGGGCCTGCCGCACACGTTCCTGCGCAACGGCTGGTACCACGAGAACTACACCGAGCACCTCGCCCCCGTCCTGGAGCACGGGGCCGTCGTCGGCAGCGCCGGACCCTCGGGCCGCGTCGCCTCCGCCGCCCGCGCCGACTACGCCGCCGCGGCCGTCGCCGTCCTGACCGGCGAGGGCCACGAGGGGCGCGCGTACGAGCTGAGCGGCGACGTGGCGTGGAGCTTCCCCGAGTACGCGGCGGAGGTCGCGAAGGCCTCCGGCAAGGCCGTGTCCTACGCCGAGGTGTCGCCCGCGGAGCACCTGGCGGTGCTGGTGGGGGCGGGGCTGCCGGAGCCGGTGGCGGCGGTGCTGGTGGATGTGGACGCGGCGATTCGCCGGGGGCGGCTCGCGGGGACGAGCGGGGACCTTGCCCGGCTGATCGGGCGGCCCACGACTCCGCTTGCCTCGGCTGTTGCTGCCGCCCTGGCCTGACCGTCTCGTTTGCGGGTGCGGGCCGACGGGCGGGCTGTGCCCACCCGTTCCGCCCCTGGGCGGACCAGCTGCCCACAGCGGGGGGGAGGCAGGCGGGGGCCTGTCATGACCGTATGGCGATACGGGCATGACAGGCGGCGGCCGTGGGCGCTACCTTCGGAAGGCAGCGTGGGGCTGCCGGGTACGGAGGAGGAACTGTGGGACCTGCGCAGGCGAAGGGGGAAGCCCGCACAGGCCTCCTGAACGGCATCGCCGCCTACGGCATGTGGGGCCTCGTGCCCCTCTTCTGGCCGCTCCTCAAGCCCGCGGGCGCGGGCGAGATCCTGGCCCACCGCATGGCCTGGTCCCTCGTGGTCGTCGCCGTCGCGCTGCTCTTCGTACGCCGCTGGGCCTGGGCCGGTGAACTGCTGCGCCAGCCCCGCAAACTGGGCCTCGTCGCCGTCGCCGCGTCCGTCATCACCGTCAACTGGGGCATCTACATCTGGGCCGTGAACACCGGCCACGTCGTCGAGGCCTCCCTCGGCTACTTCATCAACCCCCTGGTCACCATCGCGATCGGCGTCCTGCTGCTCGGCGAGCGGCTGCGGCCCGTGCAGTGGGCCGCCGTCGCCGTGGGCCTGGCCGCCGTGCTCGTCCTCGCCATCGGCTACGGCAGGCCGCCGTGGATCTCGCTGTGCCTGGCCTTCACCTTCGCGACGTACGGCCTGGTGAAGAAGAAGGTCAACCTCGGCGGTCTGGAGTCCCTGGCCGCCGAGACCGCCGTGCAGTTCCTGCCCGCCGTCGCCTATCTGGTGTGGCTCGGCACCCAGGGCGACCTCGTGTTCGGCACGGAGGGCGCCGGGCACGCCGCGCTGCTCGCCGCGACCGGCGTGGTGACGGCGGCGCCGCTGGTCTGCTTCGGCGCCGCCGCGATCCGCGTGCCGCTGTCCACGCTGGGGCTGCTGCAGTACCTGGCGCCCGTGTTCCAGTTCCTGCTCGGCATCCTGTACTTCCACGAGGAGATGCCGCCGGAGCGGTGGGCCGGGTTCGCCCTGGTGTGGCTGGCGCTCGCGCTGCTGACCTTCGACGCGTTCCGCTTCGCGCGGCGCAACGCGGCCCGGGTGGCCGCCGCGCGGCAGGCCGTCCCGGCTCCCGCCGTCAGGCCCACGCACCCCGCGCCGCCGCCGACTTCACGTACGCGCTGAAGTCCCTCGGCGCCCGGCCGAGTACGTCCTGGACTCCCGTCGCGAGCGGCGAGAGGTGGCCCTCGGCCGTGAAGGTGAAGATGGCGGCCAGTTCGCGCGCCAGCGCCTCGGGGACCTCCGCCGCGCGGAGCTCCCCGAGGAACTGCTCCTCCGTGACCGCCTCGAAGCGCATCGGGCGGCCCGACGCCGCCGCGATCTCCGCGACCGCCTCGGCGTAGGTGAGGGCGCGCGGGCCCGAGAGCTCGTACACGCGGCCGGAGTGGCCCTCCTCGGTGAGCAGCGCGGCCGCGACCTCCGCGATGTCCTCGACGTCGACGAACGGCTCGGCCACAGCGCCGACCGGCAGGGCGAGGCGGCCCGCGAGCAGCGGCGCGTGGGCGAAGTCCTCGTCGAAGTTCTGCGCGAAGTTGTTGGCGCGGATCACCGTCCAGTCGACGTCCGTCTCGCGCACCACGCGGTCCGCCCGCGCCATGCCCGCGAGGAAGGACTCGCCGGACACCTCGATGCCGCGCCCGGACAGGACCACGAAGCGGCGCACGCCCGCCGCCACGGCCTGGGCCACGAAGTCGGCGACGGGCTCCGGCTCCTCCGGCGCGACCAAGTAGAGGGCGGACACGCCGTCCAACGCCGCCGCCCAGGTAGAGCGTTCGTTCCAGTCGAAACGGGTCTCGCCGGAGCGGGAAGCCGCGCGCACGGCGTGGCCCGCCGCGCGCAGCCGGGGCACGAGCCTGCGCCCGGTCTTGCCGGTGGCGCCGAGCACGAGGATCAGGTCGTCGGTACGCGGTGCCTTCTGGGGTGTCTGCTGGGGTGTCGTCGTCATGCGTCCAGCCAACCCCGGTGCCGCTCCCGGTGACATGGGCGTCCGTCTCGGCCCCATAGGCATCCGTCTTACCGGCCCGGACGGCCGTCTACGGTGGGGGCATGGACGCTCTGGGGGATCTGCTGCGCGGCATCCGCGCGGACGGCGCGCTGTTCGCTCGTACGGTGCTGCGCGGGGCGTGGGAGCCGGAGCGGACGGAGCCCGCCGCGCTGACCCTGGCCATGGTGTGGCGCGGGCAGGCACACGTCACGAGCCCGGGCGGGACGCGCACCCTGGGCCCGGGCTGCGCCGCCGTGCGCACCTCGGGCCCCTTCGGCATCACCGCCGCGGGCGACGCGGAGACGGAGCTGGTCACCGGCACCTACCAGTGGGACGGCAGCGGCGGGCGGCGGCTGCTCAGCGCGCTGCCGCCGGTGCTCGTGGTGCCCGGCGGCGAGGAGTGCCTGACGATCATCGGCCTGATCGCGGACGAGGTCGCGGCCGACCGGGCGGGACGCCAGTACGTGATGGACCGGATGCTCGACTGGCTGCTCGCCTGCACCCTGCGGGAGTGGTTCGACCTGCCCGAGTCCTGCCCGCCCGCCTGGTACCGGGCGCTGGGCGACGACGTGGTCGGCCCGGCCCTGCGCGCCATGCACGAGGAGCCGGGCCGGGCCTGGACGGTGGCGGCGCTCGCCGCGCGCGCCCGGGTCTCACGCGCGGCCTTCGCCCGCCACTTCACCGATCTCGTCGGGCAGCCGCCGATGGCGTACCTCACCGAGTGGCGCATGAGGCTGGCCGCCGAGCTGCTCGCCGAGCCGGGTGCGACGGTGGCGTCCGTGGCCGGACGGGTCGGGTACGCCGACGGGTTCGGCTTCAGCGACGCCTTCAAGCGGATCCGGGGCATCACCCCGAGCGGTCACCGCGCCTCGCTGGTCACGGGCAGGGCGGCGGCCGGCTCGGCGCTGCGGGCCGTCGGCTGACGCGGCCGCCCGCCGCGCACCACCCCGGCCAGGGCGACGGCCACGCCCACCAGGGCGAGGGCCACCGGCACCACGAGGGCCGCGCGGAAGGCGTCGAGCGAGTGCCCGGCCCCGGCCGTGCCGCCGTGGCCCCCGGCGACGAGCCCGTACACCGCCGTCACGCCCGAGACCCCGATCGCCGCCCCGAACTGCGTGGCGGTGTGCAGGATTCCGCCCGCGAGGCCCTGCTCCCGCGCGGCGACGCCGTCGGTCGCCGCGATCATCAGCGGCCCGTACGCGAGGGCGAAGGCCGTGCCCGCGATGAGCAGCGTCGGGAACATCGCCGCGTACGTCCAGTCCCTGCCGACCGGCAGGAACAGCGCGTACGCGAGGGCCGCGAGCAGGAAGCCGCCGAGGATCACGCGGGCGTGGCCGTAGCGGTTCACCAGGCGGGGCGTGAGGGTCGGGGCGAGCACCACGTCGCAGCCCATCACGACGAGGGCGATCGCCGTCTGCCACGACGACCAGCCGCGCAGCTCCTGCAAGTACAGCGTGAGCACGAACTGGAAGCCCATGAAGGCGCCGAGGAACAGCAGCGCGCCGAGCCCGGCCCGCACCACCGTGCCGGTGCGGAAGATGCCGAGGCGCACGAGCGGCACGGCCGCGCGGCGCTCGATGCCGACGAACGCCGCGCCGAGCAGCAGCCCGCCGAGGGCCGCGCCGAGCGTCAACGGCCAGCCGTCGAGGCCGTGTTCGAGCCGTACGACGCCGTAGGCGAGCAGCAGCATGGCGCCGGCGGCCGCCGCCGCGCCCGGCAGGTCGAAGCCGCCCGAGCGCAGGGTCGCCGACGCCTTCGCCGCGGGCGCGTCGGCCGCGGGCACGAGCCGGACGGCGGCGGCGAGGATCGCGGCGGCGAGGACGACCGGGGCGAAGAACACCCACTGCCAGCCGAGTTCGGTGAGCAGCCCGCCGATGACCAGGCCGAGCGAGAAGCCGCCCGCCGAGGTGCCCGCGAACACGAGCAGCGCCTTGTTGCGCTCGGGGCCCTCCGCGTACGAGGTGGTGATGATGGACATCGCGGCGGGCGTCATGAACGCGGCGGCCACGCCGGTCACGAACCGGGCCACGATCAGCATCCAGCCCTCGGTCGCGAGACCGCCGAGCCCGGAGAAGACCAGGAAGACGCCGAGCCAGGTCAGGAACATCCGCCGCCTGCCGAGCAGGTCGGCCGCGCGGCCGCCGAGCAGCGTGAAGCCCGCGTAGCCGAGGACGTACGAGCTGATCACCCAGGCCGCGGTGGCCGTCGACAGGTCCAGGTCGGACCTGATCGTGGGGATCGCGATCGCGAGCATCGCGATGTCGGCGCCCTCCAGGAAGATCGTGCCGCAGAGGACGAGCAGCAGTGCCCACGCGCGGGCGCCCATGGTGACTCCTCGATTCAACCCGTTGGTTACCCAACTGATGGCCGGTTCCTTCTTGTAACCAAGGCCAGCGTGCGGCAGCATCGACGGGCATGGAAGAAGGCACTTTGAAGTCACCGAGTAACTCCGGGAGCACCGTGCCTCACGACGCCGCCCGGGAGTACGGGAACGGGCTGGACTACGGGGACGCCGACCCCTTCCAGTGGGACACCCGCGAGGACTGCCAGGTGCGGCAGATCCTCGACCGGATCGCCGACAAGTGGTCACTCCTGGTGATCGCGCTCCTCGACCGGCGCCGCCTGCGCTTCACCGAGCTGCGGCGCGAGATCGACGGCATCAGCCAGCGGATGCTCACCGTCACCCTGCGTCAGCTGGAGCGCGACGGCCTCGTGCAGCGCACGGTCCACCCGGTGGTGCCGCCCCGCGTCGAGTACGAGCTGACGCCGCTGGGCGGCACCCTGCACCACACCATCCAGTCCCTCGTCACCTGGACCGAGGAGCACCAGAACGAGATCGCGGCGGCGCGGTCGTCGTACGACGCGCGGGCGGCGGACGCCGGGGCCGGGGGCGGCGCCGAAGCCGGGGCCTGAGGTGCTGGAGGGCTAGACGTCGAGGGCGTGGCCCGTGGTCACGTCCACGTGGCCGGGGACCTCGTCGTGGCGGTCCCCGACCGTCAGCGTGCCCGTGGGCTCGAAGAGCAGGATCCGGGTGCCGGGGCGCGCGGTCGGCTTGTGCTCGGTGCCGCGCGGGACGGTGAAGACCGAGCCCTTCGGCAGGGTCACCGTGCGCTCCCCCGCGGGCTCGCGCAGGGCGATGTCCAACTCCCCCTCCAGGACGAGGAAGAACTCGTCGGTGTCATCGTGCACGTGCCACACGTGCTCGCCCTCGACCTTGGTGACGCGTACGTCGTAGTCGTTGACGTGCGTGACGATACGGGGGCTCCAGTGCTCGTCGAAGGAGTCGAGTGCCTCGTCGAGAGCAATCGGCATACGCCTCTGAACTGCGGTTTCCATGGTCATGAGGCCATCGTGAACCTTGGCCCGCGCGGCCACGAGTGCTAGAAATCGCATATGGCGCAAGAAAACTCGCAGGGGCCCGGGGGCGGGCCGGGGCCTGGGGGCGGGGGCGGGCGGGCCGAGGGCGAAGCCGGGCGGCCGGGGGCCGGGGCCGGACGGCCTGGAGCCGGAGGCGGGCGACCCGGGGGCGAGGCTGGACGGCCCGAGGCCGAAACCGGGCGACCCGGGGCCGAGGCCAGGCGGCCGGGGCCCGGAGGCGGGCGACCCGGGGGCGAGGCCGGGTGGTCGGCAGCCGGAGCCGGGCGGGCCGGGGGCCGTGTGGGGCGGGGGCATCGGGTTGTTGTCATCGTCGACGAGAACTCCAATCCCTTCGAACTCGGCTGCGTCACCGAGGTCTTCGGGCTCCAGCGGCCCGAACTCGGCCGCGAGCGGCCCGCCCTGTACGACTTCGCGCTGTGCTCGCCCGAGCCGCGCACCCTCATGCGCGACGGCTTCTTCACCCTCACCGGGGTGGCCGGGATCGAGGCCGCCGACACCGCCGACACGCTGATCGTCCCCAACCGGCCCGACACCGAGGTGCCGCGCCGCCCCGCCGTCCTGGACGCCGTACGGCGCGCGCACGCGCGCGGGGCCCGGCTCGTCGGCTTCTGCAGCGGCGCGTTCACGCTCGCCGAGGCCGGGGTCCTCGACGGACGCCGCGCCACCGCGCACTGGCAGTGGGCCGACGACTTCCGGGCCCGCTTCCCCGCCGTCCGGCTCGAACCCGACGTCCTCTTCGTCGACGACGGCGACATCCTCACCGCCGCGGGCAGCGCCGCCGCGCTCGACCTCGGCCTGCACATCGTGCGCCGCGACTTCGGCGCGGAGGTCGCCGTGTCCGTGTCCCGGCGGCTCGTCTTCGCCGCCCACCGCGACGGCGGACAGCGGCAGTTCGTGGAACGGCCCGTCCCCGACGTCCCCGACGAGTCCCTCGCGCCGCTCCTCGCCTGGGCCCAGGAACGGCTCGACGAACCCCTCACCGTGGGCGGGCTCGCCGCGCGGGCCGCCGTCAGCCCCGCCACGCTGCACCGGCGGTTCCGGGCGCAGTTGGGTACGACGCCGCTGGCCTGGCTGAACGGGGAGCGGGTCGGGCTCGCGTGCCGGCTCATCGAGCGCGGGGAGGAACGGCTCGACGTGGTGGCCCGGCGCAGTGGGCTCGGGTCCGCGGCCAACCTCCGGGCGCGGCTGCGGCGGGCCACGGGGCTCAGCCCCTCCGCGTACCGCCGCCGCTTCGGCCCCTGACGGGTAGGTTCCCCTCCCCTTGGCGCGGCCCGCCTTCGCCGGGCGGGCCGCTACGCGGGGCCCCGCGTCCCCCGCCGCTACCGCGGCGGGTTTCCTCCCACCCACCCACCCGTTGCACCTGGCTTCGCCAGACCGGCCCCGACGCGGAGCGCCGCGGGTGCGTGACCGCCCGACACGGCCCCTGCCCGGGCGGGGGCGGGGGGCGGGACTACGCCGCGCGGGGCGCGGGGCCGGGGCGGAGGCAGAGCCTCAACGGGCCCGGGCGGGGGCGGGGGGCGGGACCACGCCGCGCGGAGGCGCAAGGCCGGGTGCGGGCAGGCCCTCGCCCGCGCCCCGGTGGGGACGGTGGGGCCACCAGGGCCGATGCGAGGGCCGAGCCCTCTCCCGTGCCCGGGCGGGGGCGGTGGGCGGGTCCGCGCCGCGCGGGGCGTAGGGCCGGGGTGGAGGCAAAGCCTCACCCTGCCCGGGCGGGGGCGGGGGGTGTGGGTCCACGCCGCGCGGGGCGAAGCCGCGGCGCACCCCAACACAGCAGGGCCCCAGCACGGGCGCGGGCCGAAGCGAAGGCACGGCGCACCCCAGCGCAGCGGGGCCCCAGCGCAGGCGCGGACCCCGCCGAAGGCCCAGCCCAGCCCCTGCGGAGCAGGGTCAGCCCCCGTGGAGCGGGGTCAGCCCCTGCGCAGCGGGGTCAGCCCCTGTGGAGCAGGGCCAGTACTCGGGCGCCCAGTTCCAGCGCCGCCCCCGGCTCCCGTACGCACTGCTGCAAGTCCACAAAACACCCGTCCACCCCGGCCCCCCGGACCCCGCGCAGCACCTCCGCGATCTCCTCCGCCGAAGCCCCCGGCTTCGGGTTGTGGCGGATCTCGCGGCGCAGCGCGTCGGGGTCGCGCCCGGCGGCCTCCGCGGCGGCGCGGGCGATGGACCACAGGCCCGCCAGCGCCTCGGGCGGCAGCGTGACGCCGACCCAGCCCGCGGCGCGGCGGCCGACGCGCGTCATCGCGGCGGGGCTGAAGCCGCCCAGGTACACCGGCGGGCCGGCCTGCTGGACGGGCCGCAGGCCGACGTAGGAGCGGGGGATCCGCCAGTGCGGCCCCTCGTGCTCGAAGGTCTCCTCGGTCCAGATGCCCTCCAGGACGTCCAGGATCTCGTCGAGGCGCGCCCCGCGCTTGCCGAAGTCCGCGTTCACGGCCGTGTACTCGTCGCGCAGCCAGCCGATGCCGAGCCCCGCGTCGAGGCGGCCCCCGCTGACGCGGTCGAGGGTGGTCAGGGTGCGGGCGAGCAGCAGCGGCGGGTACCAGGGGGCGTTGAGGGTGCTGGTGCCGAGCCGGACCCGGGTGGTCGCCGCGGCGGCGACGGTGAGGACCGTCAGGGGGTCCATGAAGGTCTTGTACTCCGGTGGGTACGGGTTGTCCGGGGTGTGCCCGGGGTACAGATCGCTGGGCGCGACCGGCGTGAGCGAGCGGTCCCCGACCCACAGCGAGTCGAACCCGGCGGCCTCCGCGTCCCTGGCGAACGGCGCGATGGACTCTTCCCGGGCGTGGGTGCCGTACTGCGGCAGGGCGATACCTATGTGCATGGGCCCATCCTGCGTGCGGGGACGGCCCCGGACCGCGTAGCTCCACGTGTGAGCCGCGCCACCCGCACGCGGCGCGGACCGGGCCGCAGGACCGGCCGTTTAACGGCCGTTGACCGGTTCTGTACCTGCCCCCTCCACAGTCTCTCCATGACCAACCACACCCTGGCCCCCGCACCCGACCTGACCGGCATCCGCCTCGCCCACCGCGCGATCACCGGCGACGTCGAGCGCTTGGCCGCGCTGGTCGAGGGCATCGCCACGTCCGGCCGCCCGGTGACCGGCGCGTGGGCCCAGTCCATCGCCGCGTACGTGCACCGCTACAACGTCGGCGTGCGGCACCACCACGACAACGAGGACGCCGTCCTGTGGCCGGTGATCGCCGCCGCCGTCGAACAGGCCCTGACGGACGGCTCCTTCGTGGAGGGCCTCTCCCCCGAGGGCGTCGCCGACCTCGCCTCGCTCACCGAGGACCACACCGCCCTCGACCCGCTCCAGGACGCCTGCGACTGGGCGGCCACCCTGTTCGGCGAGGCCCCCGCGCGGCACGCCCGCCGTCTCGCCGACGCGCTCGCCGCGCAGCACGCGGCCCTCGTACGGCACATCGCGGCTGAGGGGCGGGAGCTGTTCCCGGTCATCACGCGGCACGTCACCGCCGAGGACTACGCCGCCGCCGAGGCCAGGATCCGCGCGGCCACCCCCGTCGACCACGCGCCGTGGCTGCGGGCCTGGCTGATGTCGTGGGCCACGGCCGACGACCTGCGCGTGCTCGCCCCGCCCGGCGGGGAGTCGCCCGTGGCCGACACGGTGTTCCGGGCCTACGCCGAGCACGAGGTGGAGGTCTTCGGCCCGGCCTCCTGACGGCCCGGCGAAGGGGCCGCGTTCACGACAGCGCGTGCCACGCCCGGCAGCAGGCGTACTCCCGTCGTCATGCCCGTGTTCCTTACGGTTGTCGGGTGGCGCTCGACTTGCGGAACCAGGAAGCGCGACGCTCCGTGCGTCGCGACCGCGAACAGCGCGCTCACCGGCTTCTGCTCGCCGTCTGCGCGTTGTTCGCCCTCACCTCGCTCGCCCTCGTGCCGCTCGGTCTGCGGCTCGGCTGGGACGAGCTCGTCTACGCGAGCCGCTTCGGACCGTTCGCGGGCCCGGGCGCCGGGGTGCCCTTCAGCGCGCCCCGCACCCGGGGCGTGCCGCTGCTCCTCGCGCCCGTCGCCACCTGGAGCGACTCGGCCGTGCTGCTGCGCGCCTGGCTGACGCTCCTGGCGAGCGCCGCGCTCTACCTCGGCTTCCGCCCCTGGGTGCGGGCCGCGCCGGACCGCCCCGAGGCCGCTCCGGTGGCCGCCGGCCTGTACGGCAGCCTGTGGATCGCCCTGTTCTACGCGAACGCCGCGATGCCGAACCACTACACCGCCATGGGCGCCACCGGCGCCGTCGGGCTCTTCCTGCACCGCCGCCCCACGGCCCGCACCTGCGCGGGCGTCGCGGGCGGCCTCGCCCTCGCCACCCTGATGCGGCCCAACGACGGGGCCGCCGTCGCCGGGCCGCTGCTGCTCGCCACGGCCCTGGTGCCGAGGTGGCGCTCGGGCGCCCGCGCCGCCGCGGTCCTCACCGGCTTCGCGGCGGGCTTCCTGCCCTGGGCGATCGAGGCGTACGTTCGCTTCGGTGGCGTACGCGAACGGCTCAGCTCCGCGAGCGAGGTGCAGGGCGGCCTTCGGCTCACCGACTCCGCGCTGCATCTGTTCACCGCCGTCGACGGGCCGCTGCTCTGCCGCCCGTGCTCCGGCGACGGGGTGCGCCCGACCGCCCTGGGGTGGTGGCTGCTGCTCGCCGTCCTGGTGCCGCTCGGCCTGTGGTCGGTGCGCGGGCTGTGGCGCACGGCCGCCGGGGGGCTGCTGGCCGTGGCCGTCGCGGTCTCGGCCGCGCTGCCGTACGTGCTGGTGGTGCCGTACACCGCGCCGAGGTTCCTGCTGCCCGCGCACGCGCTGCTCGCCGTGCCCGCCGCATTCGGGGTGCTCGCGGCGGTCCGTGCGGCGCGGCGCGCGCGGCTGCGGAAGGCGGCGGTGGGCGCCCTCGCCCTGGTCCTCGCGGCCCATCTGACCGCGCAGCTCACCCTGGTCTCCTCCACCTACCGCGTCCAGGAGTCCGCCAGGCGCGACTGGGTGCGGGTCGCCGCCGTCCTGCACGAGCGGGGCGTACGCGCGCCCTGTCTGCTGGGCGGCAACACGTCGGTGATTCCGCTTGCCTATGCCGCGGGCTGCGAGCCCTCGCCCCGCGGCGCCGGGCGACACCCCAACGCCCTGGTCATGCGGGGCGCACCGCCTCCGGCATGGGCCCGGTCCTGGACCCGGGCTCCGGTTCCGGATACCTATGCGCCGGGCTGGGTCGTGTACGTACGGCCCTGAGGCGGCCGCCCTGCCGCACCCCGCGCGGATCCCCCCACACGCGTACGAAGAGCGCACGGTATGCGGAACTACGCGTCCGGATCCCGCTCTTGACGTGAACTCAACACGCCTCCACCATCGGGCACTCCGGGCTCATTCGACGTTCAACTCGGGATGTGAGCCCCGGGAATCCACCCGGAATTCACCACACAGAAGCCGGAGCCCCCCACATGAGACTCTCCGCTCCCGGACGCACCGCGACCGCGGCCGCCATCGCCGTCGCCGCGCTCCTGACGACCAGCGCGATATCCACCGCGGCCACCGGGACGACGGCGCCGACGCGTGCCGCCGCCCCCGACATCCCCGTGGCCAACGTCAAGGCGCACCTCTCGCAGCTGCAGTCCATCGCCTCGGCCAACGGCGGCAACCGCGCGCACGGCAGCGCGGGCTACAAGGCCTCGATCGACTACATCAAGGGCAAGCTGGACGCCGCCGGATACACCACGACCGTCCAGCAGTTCACGTCCAGCGGCCGGACCGGCTACAACCTGATCGCCGACTGGCCCGGCGGCGACCCCAACCAGGTCATCATGTCGGGCTCCCACCTCGACAGCGTCAGCCGCGGCGCGGGCATCAACGACAACGGCTCGGGCTCGTCGGCCGTCCTGGAGACGGCGCTCGCCGTGTCCCGTGAGCAGTACAAGCCCACCAAGCACCTGCGGTTCGCCTGGTGGGGCGCGGAGGAGCTGGGCCTCGTCGGCTCCTCGTACCACGTGCGGAACCTGCCCGCCGCGGAGCGCACGAAGATCAAGGGCTATCTGAACTTCGACATGATCGGCTCGCCGAACCCCGGCTACTTCGTCTACGACGACGACCCCACCATCGAGCGGACCTTCAAGACCTACTACTCGGGCCTGAACATCAGCACCGAGCCGGAGCGCGAGGGCGACGGCCGCTCCGACCACACCCCGTTCAAGAACGCGGGCGTCCCGGTCGGCGGCATCTTCACCGGTGCGAGCACCGCCAAGACCTCGGCCCAGGCCCAGAAGTGGGGCGGCACCGCGGGCCAGGCCTTCGACCGCTGCTACCACTCGTCGTGCGACACCTCGGCGAACATCAACAACACGGCGCTCGACCGCAACAGCGACGCGATCGCGTACGCGGTCTGGGGCCTGTCGCAGTAACGGCCGGGGCAGCGGGCGATCACCCTGGACGGAGATCCTTGCGCGTGCATATAGTGCACGCGCAAGGATCCACCGAGCACCGCCCAGGGAGCGTCATGACCCGGAAATTCCTGTTCGTCCTCGGCAGCGCCCGCTCCGACGGCAACACCGAGATCCTGGCCCGCAAGGCCGCCGAGCAGCTTCCCCCGGACGTCGAGCAGCGCTGGCTCAGCCTGGCCGACCACCAGGTCCCCGACCTGGAGGACCTGCGCCACCACCCGTCGTTCGGCCGCGCCCGCCCGCTGCCCGTCGGCGACAACGAGGCGCTGCTCCTGGAGGCCACCCTCGACGCCACGGACATCGTCATCGTGTCGCCGCTGTACTGGTACTCGGTCTCGGCCTCCGTCAAGCGTTACCTCGACTACTGGGACGCCTGGCTGGAGGTCCCGGAGCTCGGCTTCCAGGAGGCCATGAAGAGCCGCACCCTGTGGGGCGTGACGGCGCTCGCGCACCGCGAACAGGAGGTGGCGGAGCCGCTGATCGGCACGCTGCGCTACTCGGCGGCGTACTTCCCGATGCGCTTCGGCGGCGTCCTGCTCGGCAACGGCACCCGGCCCGGGCAGGTGCTCGACGACACCGAGGCGCTGACCCGCGCCAAGACGTTCTTCGCCCAGGAGCCGCCGCTCGCGCGCTATCCGTACGACACCGAGTGACCGGCGGCCGCCCGCTCAGCTCCCGTCGGCTCGATGCCCGCCCGCTCGACGCCCGCCCGCTCGACGCCCGTCTGCTCGGCGGCCGTCAGCTCGGCGGCCGTCAGCTCGCGATGTCCTTCGCCCCGAACCGCGCCCACGCCGCCGAGCCGAACACGCCCGCGTACAGCGCCTGGAGGCCCAGGTTCCGCACCAGGTCGTCCCAGTAGACCGGGTCGCGCACGAGGTCGGCGAAGGACAGCCAGTAGTGCGGGAACAAGTACGGGTGGACCGCGTGCAGCTGCGGGATCTGGTCGACGATCTGGACGGTGATGAGCAGGCCCACCGTCGTCGCCATCGCGGCGATGCCGCTGCTCGTCAGCGTCGACACGAAGAGCCCGAGCGCCGCCACGCCGATCAGTGAGGCGGCGACGACGAGCGCGATGAGCAGCGCGCGCAGCAGTCCGTCGGCGAAGCTGATGCGCGTCCCGGAGATCGTCGTGACCTCGCCGAGCGGGAACAACAAGGCACCGACCGCGAGCGCCGACGCGGCCACGACCAGGGTCGCGACCACGCAGAAGACCAGCGTGGTCGCGTACTTGGCGAGCAGCAGCCGGGTGCGGCCCGCGGGCGCCACCAGGAGATAGCGCAGCGTGCCCGCGCTGGCCTCGCCCGCGATCGCGTCGCCCGCGACGACGCCGACCGCCATCGGCAGGAAGAACGGCAGCGTCGCGGCGAGCGCCGTGAAGACCAGGAACAGACCGTTGTTGGTGACCTGCGCGATGAACGCGGGGCCCTCGCCGTCCGGGCCGCCCGCGCTCACCGAACCGCCGTCGCTGGTCTCGATCTTCACGGCGATGCCCACGAGGATCGGCACGGCGGCCAGGACGGCGAGCAGCGCGAGCGTGCGCCAGCGCCGGAACGTCACGGACAGCTCGCTGCGGAACAGACCGAGGCTCCACAGGAGGCTCGGCGTGCGGGGCGCGCCGCCGACCGCCCTCTCCGCGGAGCGCTTCTCCGCAGAGAGCTTCTCCGCGGAGCCCTTGTCCGTCACGCCCGTCCCGTCTTTCACGCCCGCCTCGTCCGTCATGCCGGTCCCTGGTGTCACTTCAGCCCGCGACATCGAACCCCTCTCCCGTCAGCGCCACGAACGCGTCCTCCAGGGAGGCCCGTTCGACGCCGAAGCCGCGGACGCGGACGCCCGCCCCGACCAGTGCGGCGGTCACGTCGGCGAGGTCGGGCACGCGGTCCGGGCCCGGCGGCTCGCCCGTCACGCGGTCCTCCTCGACGACGACGTCCGCGACGCCCTGCTCCTTCAGGACCCGGGCGGCGTCGGCGGTGTCCGGCGTCGTCACGACGAGCCGCCCCCGCGCGCCCGCGGCGAGCTCGGCCACCGGGCCCTGGGTGATCAGCCGGCCCTGCGCCATCACCGCGGCGTGCGTGCACACCTGCTCGATCTCGTCGAGCAGGTGGGAGGAGAGGAAGACCGTCGTGCCGTCGGACGCCAGCTCCCGCACCAGGGAGCGGATCTCCCGCATGCCCTGCGGGTCGAGGCCGTTCGTCGGCTCGTCGAGCACGAGCAGCTCGCGCGGCTGGAGCAGCGCCGTGGCCAGGCCCAGGCGCTGCTTCATCCCGAGCGAGTACGCCTTGGCCTTCTTGCCCGCGGCGGCGGTCAGGCCGACCCGGTCGAGCGCGGCCTCGGCGCGGGCGCGGCGGGTGCGGGGGTCGGCCGTCGGATCGGCGGCGTCGTACCGGCGGAGGTTCTCGCGGCCGGAGAGGAAGCCGTAGAGGGCGGGGCCCTCGATGAGCGCGCCCACGCGCGGGAGCACGGTGCGCTGTGCGCGCGGCATGGGGCGGCCGAGCACCGACGCCCGGCCGGACGTCGGTTCGATCAGGCCCATCAGCATGCGGATGGTGGTGGTCTTGCCCGAGCCGTTGGGCCCGAGGAAGCCGAAGACGCTGCCGCGGGGCACGACGAGGCTCAGCCGGTCCACGGCGACGTGTTTGCCGTACCGCTTCGTCAGCGCGGAGGTCTCGATCACGCTGTCTCCGCGCGCACGGCCTCCGCGCGCGCCGTCTCCGGGTGCGCGGCCTTCGTGTGCAGCGTCTCCGCGTGCGCGGCCCTCGTGTGCGCCGTCCTCACGTGCGCGGCCCTCGCGTGCGCCGTCTCCGCGTGCGCCGTCCTCACGTGCGCGGCCCTCGCGTGCGCCGTCTCCGCGTGCGCCGTCCTCACGTGCGCGGCCCTCGCGTGCGCCGTCTCCGCGTGCGCCGTCCTCGCGTGCGCTGCCGCGCGGGTCCCCGTCGGTGCTCGGCACCCGTTCCTCCTGTCGTCCGGCCGGCGGCCGGTGGTGGTGCTGGTCCCGCCGTCGCCGGTAGGGGCCGGGGCCGAGCGCCGTCGCGGCGGACCGGGGGTGTGCCCCGGTCCGCCGCCCGGTCGCCCGTCGGCGGCCCCGCGCTAGCGGTTCGCCGCCTCGACAAGGGCGTCCTTCGTCACCGCGCCCACGTACACCTTGCCGTCGTCGGTGACCAGGGCGTTGATCAGCCGGGTCTTGAAGACCGTGCCCGAGCCGAACTTGCCGCTGACCTTGTCCCCGAGGGAGTCAAGGAACCGCTGGGCGTCCGCCGGTACGTCGGCGGAGCCGGACGTGGGCAGGCCCTGGCCGCCGGGCAGTTCCAGCTCGGCGACGGACGTCCAGCCCTCGCCGATCACGTTGACCGCGGGCTCCGCGCCCTTGAAGCCGCCGGACCCGTGCCGGGCGGACCCGCCGTCCTCCTCGGTGACCTTCGTGCCCTTCGCGGGCTTGAAGTCGAAGGTGGACGCGGACGGCTCGGCGAAGTCGACCTTCGTGAAGCCGACGTCGACGACCGCCGCGCCGCCGCTCGCCGGGGTGAGCGTGAACTTCAGCGGCGTACCCGTCTTCGCGTCGACCGCGATGGTGATCTGGCCGACCGTGGTGCCCGCGTCCTTCGGCTTGAGCACCAGGCGGTACGCGTCGCGGCCCGCGACCTTCGCGCTGCCGTCGACCTTCACCGACGTCGTCTTGCCGGCCGCCTTCAGGGCCTGGCGCGCGAACTCCTCGGGCGTGGCCGGGACGTCCTTCGGCAGGTCGCCCTTCTCGCCGGACCCGTGACCGGACTTGCCGGTGTCCTTGGTGTGGTACGCCTCGTTCGTCGCGCTGTCGTACGCCCATACGTCGTCGCCGTTGTGGATCACGCTGTACTCGGCGGCGTCGTCCAGGACGGAGACCTTCTGCTTGTCGGGACCGTCCGCCGCGACGCGCAGCGTGTGCGAGCCGGACGCCAGCTCCAGCAGCTTGGCCGCCGGGTCGGCGGCCGAGCCCTTGTCGTCCTCGCCGCCACCGCCGCCCGGCGCGAAGGCGCCGGCGCCGCCGCCGAACGACGGCAGGCCCAGATCCGTGTTGATCTTCACGGTGCCGGACAGCTGCTCGGTGTCCGACGAGGCGATCTTCTCGATGAGTTCCTGTGCGGTCAGCTCGGGCAGGTCCGGGTCGCCGCCGGACGCGAGCGCCGGGACCAGCCCGATGGTCGCCGCCGCCACCCCCGCCACGGCGACCGGGACGAGGTAGCGCGCCGCCTTGCGGCGGCCCGCGCTCAGCTCCTCGGCGTCGGTCGTGCCCTGCTCCGGTTCGTACGGTGCCATTGTGTGCCTTACCTCCGTGGTCGGCGGCGGCTTTCCGTTTCGTACACGCGCTCGTCCACCCCGCGCCGCCATTCTCACCCGAATTGGTCAGGAGTGGTGGTCAGTGTTCGCTTTCGACTGTCTCCATCCGACCAAATCGGCCAGCGGGAAGCGTCAGACCCCGGGAGCAACTCCGCGTACTGCTACGGGATGACAAAAGGGGGCGGCGCCTCCCCCGTCCCGTAAGGGGTGGCGCCGCCCCTGAGGTGACGACCGGCCCGCCGGGGGTCTGCCGGGTCGGTCATCCGCACAGTGGCTCGGTGGGCCGCGCGCGCCGCCGCAGCGGGCGCGCGGGCCTGTTCGGTCAGCGCTGGACGAACACGTAGTCCGCCGCGTACGGCACGGAGGCGATCGCGCCGGGCCTGCACGCGCCCGCGGGCTGGACGCCGCCCACCGTGTTCAGGCGCAGGATCTCGGCGGTGTGCGCGAGGAGTCCGGTGTGCCGCCCGGCCTGCTCGGCCCTGAGGTCGAGCTCGGGGATGTTCTTCGCGCCGTTCGGCGTCTTGGAGATCAGCTTGCCGGTGACGGCGCTGCGGTCCGGCGCCCGCCAGCGCGGCGTACCGGAGTTCGGGGCGACGAAGTCGTGTGCGATCCGGCCGCCGAGCGTCGCGCGCACGTCGCGCTGCGCGAAGGCGTACGTCCCGTCCGGGCGCTTGGCGCACTGGTAGATCTGCTCGCCCTTGACGACCGAGGCCTGGAAGCCGCGGGCGGTCCCGACGGTGACCTGGTGGAGCTGGCCGCGCACGGCTCCGCCGGGGAACTGGGCGGTGTGCAGGTTGGCGTAGAAGGCCGTCGGCTTCGTCTTCAGGCGCTTGAGCAGGGCCGCGTCGTGCACCGTGACCGTGCCGGTGACCCGCCGGTGCTCGGCGCGCGCCAGGAGCCCGGTGAAGTCGACCTTGACGCCGCCGTTCGTCCCCTTCCCGCCCTCGTGGATGTGGAGCGCGGTGGGCCGGGCCGTGCCGCGCCACGTGGCGGTGACGGTGACCTTGTCGCCCTTGATCCGTACGAACTGGAGGGCGGCGCCGTCCTTGTCGCCGACGGCGGGGCCGCCGGGCACGGGCACCTCGTTGGCGCCGTTCAGGCTCGCCACGAGGAGGGCGGCACCGGTGCTGGTGCCGGTACCGGTGACTTCCGCGGTCGGTACCGTCGCGGCTGTCGCGGTTGTCGCCGGAAGCACGGCCGCGGCCAGGGCGCCCGCGGTGGCCACCGCGATCCCGGAGGCGAGCAGTGCCCGACGGCGGTTCTTCGCAGATGTGGTGAGAGCGCCCATGGTGTGAAATCTCCCCGTTCCGTAGCCAACGCCCCCTGCGTCGGCTTCTGGGCATGAGTACGGAACGGATCTGAGCCTGGACTCAATCCAGGCTCAGCATTTCCCTGTGACGCGCGCCACACCTTCACGTGTGGAGCCGGGCGCCCGGGATCACCCCGCCCGGTGCACCACCAGGTCGCAGAGCTCGACGAGGGCGGCCTTGGCGTCCCCCTCCGCCAGCGGCGCCAGCGTGGCGCGCGCCTCCTCCGCGTACCGCACGGTGTCCCGTCGCGCCTGCTCAAGGGCGGGATGGGCCCGCAGCAGCGAGAGCGCCTCGGCGTGCCGGGCGTCGTCCGTGAGGTCGGAGTCGAGCAGCTCGCTGAGCGCGATGTCCTCCGCGAGCCCGAGCCGCTCCACCCGCTCGCGCAGCCGCAGCACCGGCAGGGTGGGAATGCCCTCGCGCAGGTCCGTGCCGGGCGTCTTGCCGGACTCGGTGGAGTCGGACGCGATGTCGAGCACGTCGTCGGCGAGCTGGAAGGCGACCCCGAGGCGCTCCCCGTACTGCGTCAGGACGTCCACGACCGTCTCGTCCGCGCCGGACATCATCGCGCCGAAGCGGCCCGCCACGGCGATCAGCGAGCCGGTCTTGCCACCGATGACGTCCAGGTAGTGCTCGACCGGGTCGCGTCCGTCGCGCGGCCCCGCCGTCTCCAGGATCTGCCCGGTGACGAGGCGCTCGAAGGCCTCGGCCTGGATGCGTACGGCCTCGGGGCCGAGGTCGGCCAGGATGTGCGAGGCGCGCGCGAAGAGGAAGTCGCCGGTGAGGACGGCCACGGAGTTGCCCCAGCGCTGGTTGGCGCTGGGCACGCCACGACGCACATCGGCCTCGTCCATCACGTCGTCGTGGTAGAGCGTCGCGAGGTGCGTGAGCTCCACGACCACGGCGGACGGCACGATGCCGGGCGCGTAGGGGTCGCCGAACTGGGCCGCCAGCATCACCAGGAGTGGCCGAAAACGTTTGCCCCCCGCGCGGACGAGGTGCTGTGCCGCCTCGGTGATGAACGGCACTTCGCTCTTGGTGGCCTCGAGCAGGCCCTCCTCGACAGCCGCCAATCCTGCCTGGACATCGGCTTCGAGAGCCTGGTCCCGCACGCTCAGCCCGAAGGGCCCGACGACGGTCACGAGGGGTTCTCCTGTCTGCTGACGATCACAAGTCGATCACTCGGTCGATCACTCGTCGATGACACGGTTTGTCGATGTGTCGCTGCCATCACTCAAGTCAGCGTATCCGGTCGCCTTTCGATCACAGCGAGCACCTGCCCGACCAGAGGGGGCCAGCCTGCCCGATAGACATGAAATGACCGCTTTGCCGCCCGACGGGCGATGCGCCCCACATGCCGAGCACCCTCCGCACGGCCGTGCCGCCGCCCGGCGGCACGGCCCGCGAGGGCCGCGCCCCGCGCCCGGGACCGCGCCGCGGAGCGGCCCGCGCCGCCGGGCCACGCTGAGTGATCCGACAGGCACACGGCACCCTGCCGGGTGCCCTCACGTGCGATGTCCGCCACCCACCGCTTTCCGGCCATCGGCGCACAGCATCCGCTCCAGGACCACGGCGATCCCGTCCTCCTCGTTGGAGAGCGTCAATTCGTCCGCCACCGCCTTCAGTTCGTGGTGGGCGTTGGCCATCGCCACGCCGTGGGCCGCCCAGGCGAACATCGGGATGTCGTTCGGCATGTCACCGAACGCGATCGTGTCGGCCGCCCGCAGGCCGAGGCGCTCCGCCGCGAGGGCGAGCCCGGTCGCCTTGGTGACCCCGCAGGGCTGGAGTTCCACCGTGCCGGGCCCGGACATCGTCACCGTGGCGAGCGAGCCCACGACCCCCCGGGCGACCTGGGCCAACTCGTCGTCCGCCAGCGTCGGGTGCCGCAGGAGCACCTTGCTGATCGGCTCCTCCCAGAGCACGTCACGGCCGGGCACCCGCATCGCGGGCAGCGTCGGGTGCGGCATCTCGTACCCGGGCTCGATCAGGGTCAGGCCCTCGGCCCCGTCCTGGTCGACCGCCGCGAAGACCTGGCCGACCTCCGCCTCGATCTTGCCGAGCGCCACCTCCGCGAGCTCCCGGTCCAGGGTGACCGACCACACCATGCGGTCGGCCCCGGCGTCGTACAGCTGCGCGCCCTGCCCGCACACGGCGAGCCCGTCGTACCCGAGGTCGTCGAAGAGCGGGCGCACGCGGGGCGCGGGGCGTCCGGTGACGACGAGGTGCCGCGCTCCGCCCTCGCTCGCGGCGGCCAGCGCCCGGCGGGAGCGGTCGGAGACCGTGTCGTCGCCGCGCAGCAGCGTTCCGTCCAGGTCGGTAGCGATGAGGGAATATGCGAGGGGAGCGGCCATGATCCGAAGAATACGGATCTGAGCCCGGCCGGTAAGCCGTGTGGCAGGACCTGTGACGCTTTGGGTGCGCCCGGCGCACTCCCGGCATGCACCAGGTCGTGCGGCCAACGCCCCCTGCCCGTACGCGCCGGGGGCGCAGAAGCGCGCCGGGCGTGACCGCCCGCTCCCGGTTCACCGGAACGAGGCGGGCCGTGCGGCGGCCGCGGCGACGGGGGTGCCGGTTCGCCCCGCGGCCCGCCGTCCGTCCCGGGCGCCCCGGGCCGCCGCCGGACGCCCGTGCGCACACCCGCGCGCCCTGCCCTCGAACTCCCCTGTGAACGCGAGGGCTTCGCCGCGCCCCGTGAGCACTCCTCCCGAACTCGCGCAGGTGACGGAACCTCTCGGCGCCCGGCCACGTCACAGGACGAGACCGGCACGGCCCGAGATGCACCGGCACGGCCGAGAAGCACCGGCACGACCCGAGAAGCAAGGAACGACATGTCCCTCCCGCAGCACCGCAAGCTCGCCCTCGCCACCGCGACCGCCCTCGCCCTGCTCACCGCGGGCCTCGCCTGGCAGGCCTCGGCCGATGACGGCGGTGGGCGCCCGGCCTCGCCCGGGGCGGGGGCGACGTCGGACACCGTGCGCAGCGAGCGCGTCGAGCACGGTCCTGGCGCGGCCGAGGACTACTGGACGCCGGAGCGCATGCGCGCCGCCGAGCCCGCCCCGATGCCGGTGGTTCCTGGCGAGTGATCGGCAGCGCCCGGAAGGGGCGCGGGGAACTGCGCGACCAGCCACGGGGGCCCCGCGGACAACAGCGGCCCAGCACCGCGCCCAAGCCCGGCGCTCAGCCGTACGCGGCAGCCAGATGCCGGGCCAGGCGCGGTGACGCGAACTCCGTGCCGCACACGAACCGCATCACGGGCCCGTACGACGACCCGGCCAGCATGCCCGTGAAGTACAGGCCCGGGACCGAGGAGGCATAGCCCTCGCCGAGCCTGGGCGTGCCGCGGCTGACCGCCATGCGGGCGCGCAGGCCGTGCCCGAGGAAGCTGAGGGCGGCGAGGTCGACGCGGTAGCCCGTGGCGGCGATGACGTGGTCGGCGGTGAGCTCCCGCGTCCGGCCGCCGAGCGACTCCACGGTGAGGAGGGGACGGCCGTCGTGGATCTCGGCCCGCACCACGCGCCGTATCTCCCGGGCGTCGACCCGCTCCTGGAACCGCTCGCGCAGCCACCAGGCGCCGAGCGGACCGAGGACCCGGCGGACGAGGAAGTGCCGGGCGTGCGGCGGGAGATGGCGGTACAGCTCGGCGTGGTAGCTCAGCGCGTACAGCGACCAGGCGCGGCCGAAGGGCGACTCCGGGCGCAGCCTGGGCTGCTGCCAGGGGGGCGCGCCGAAGCCGATGGCACCCCTGCCGCGGGCCACGAGCCGGACCCGGGCGCCCGCCTCGGCGGCGAGCACGGCCGTCTCCAGGGCGGACTGGCCCGCGCCGACGACGAGCAGGTCGGTGTCCGCGTACCGCGACAGGTCGTGGTGCTGGGAGCTGTGCGAGTAGGGGCTCGCGGGCGAGGGCCCGTCGGGCACGGCGGCGGCCAGGGCGGGCGGGAGCTGTGCGAGGCCCGTCAGTCCGCTGGCGACGACGACCGCGGGGGCCGTGAACTGCTCCCCCGAGTCGAGCTTGAGCTCGAAGCCGCCGCGCTCGCCGCGTTCGACGGACACCACCCGCACCCGCTCCAGGCCGGGCACGAGCTTCTCCTGGAACCACTGTCCGTACCGGACGAACGTGTCGGCCGGGATGATGTCCTCGTCCGTGACCAGGCGCGGGATGCCCGCCGCCGCGCAGTAGTCGGTGAGGGTGTGGCCGGGCTGCGGGGCGTCGATGTTCGACGCCGCCGGGGTCGACTTCAGGAGCATTCCCGCGGGCATGTGGGAACGCCAGCTGACCATGGGGTCGCCGAAGACGCGGACGCGGACGCCGCGCGCGCGGAGATGTGCTGCGGTGGACAGGCCGTAGGGGCCTGCCCCGATGACTGCTACTGGTTGCTTCACGAAGTCCCTCCCCAGGACACCGCGTGCACCGTGCCGTCGCACGGCACACCGTCTTACTTCGCGGATCTTCCGCTTGTCCCCCGTTGCTGCTTCTCCCGTCACGACGCCTGCCGTGACGGCGTCCCCCGTTGCTGCGTCCCCCATGACGGCGTTCCCCCGGACACCGCGTCCCCCGTCACCGCTGCCGTGCCCCTGGTCGGGCGGGCGGCGGTCATCTCGCGGTCGTGCCGCTCCGTGGGCCGGTGGCGGGCCTGCTGCCGCGTCGGCCGGTCCGCCACAGCTGATAGAGGTGGATCGCGCCCGGCCGGATGAAGCGCGCCAGCATCGTGAAGAACGGCTTCATGTCGTCGGCGGCGAGCCAGGCGAGTTCCGTACCGCTGGCCCGGGCGGGGGCGTGCGGCGTGACGTATCCACTGCGGCGGTAGGCGATGAGGGCGGGCAGGTCGATGTTCTCCACCACATAGCGGTGGCCGGCGCGCTGGTCGCCCTCCGGGACCTCGCGGCCCGTCAGGTGCAAATGCATGGCCCGCACGACGTCGATGCCCGTCTCGCTTTCGAAGAGACGGAACTGGGCGCCCATGCGGGGGTTGAAGTCGAGCAGTTTGTACTGACCGTCGCGGCGGTCGAAGCGCAGGTCCAGGTCGATGATTCCGGTGAAGCCGATCTCTTTGATGAAACGCGCGGCGAGGTCGGCGAGTTCCGGATTGTCGACGACGTACGCGTGGGCCGTCATGCCCGCGTGCGGCGGCCAGGAGCGGACCTTCACCCCGGTGAACAGCGCGAGGGGCGAGGAGTTGTCGTCGAAATAGGCGTGCACCACCCAGTCCTCGGCATCCTCGCGCGGCAGATACTCCTGGAGGATCACCCCGGGCCGCTCGCCCCAGTCCCGGGCCAGCTCGCGCAGGCCCTGCGCGGTGTCGATGCGGGTGGTGCCGTTCACCGCGGGCCGTTCGCGGCGCTGGAACGCCTCGCGGTTCTTCGCGACCACCGGGAAGGCCGCCGTCGCCGCGAACTTCTCGATGTCGTCCTGGCTCTGCGGGCACGCCGACGCGGGCGAGCTGAGGCCGTGCTCCACGCACAGCTCGTGCAGGCCCTCCTTGCTGGCGAGGCGGCGCGGCAGGGCGGCGTCGACGCGCGGGAAGAGGAAGCCCCCGAAGTCCGCTTCGGCCAGCTCCCGCTGGTGCTCGGCGATGAGCACGGCCGCTTCCTCGTCGGTCGGTATGAGCACCGCGGGCCTGCCGATGCGCCGTCCGATGCGCAGCAGCCCGTCGATCAGATAGCCCGGGTCCTCCACCCCGGTGGTCCGCCAGGGGAAGGCGCCGGTGAGATAGCGGGACGCGGCGGCGGGCGTGTGCCGGTCCTCCGTGATCGCGTACATCGGTACGCCGACGCGGCCGAGGCTCCGGATCGCCCCCACGCCGCCGTGGTGCAGTGGATAGTCGCCGAACTTCACGATGAGTCCGGGTACTTCGCGGTCGGGTGTACACGGCACACCACCGCTGGAATTGGTCACGGGTCCCCCCACGCGTCCCCTTCGCACCGACCCGGACCCAGCCCGTCCGCGTCCCCCCGAGGAACCTAAGCCGGAACTGAACCCTCCATGCGTGGTTTATCCGGACATTGCTAACTCTTTAGGCACTGCCCGAATACAGGGCTTCCACGTAACGTGTGGGGCACCCAGATTGGAAAGCGAGGCAGGAACGCATGTCCGAGCAGAATCCGCTCGACCTCCCCGAGGGCGACCCCTTCGGCCCGCACAATCTTCCGTACGGTGTCTTCTCCCCGGCCGGATCCGCCGACCCCGGGTCCGGTTCCGCTTCCGGCTCCGCGCCTGGGTCGGCGCCCGTCACCGAGGGCCGTCGCGTCGGTGTCCGGCTCGGCTCCCACGTCCTCGACGCGGGCGCCGCCGCGGCCGCCCTCGGCTCGGCCCATGTGTCCCTGCTCGCCCAGCCCACGCTGAACCCGCTGCTCGCCGCGGGCCGCCGGACGTGGAGCGACGTCCGCCGGGACCTGACCTCCTGGGTGACGGACCCCGCGCACCGCGACGCGATCCTGCCGCTGCTCCACCCCCTCTCCGACGTCACCCTGCACCTGCCCTTCGACGTCGCCGACTACGTGGACTTCTACGCCTCCGAGCACCACGCGTCGAACCTGGGCCGCATGTTCCGCCCCGACGCGCCGGCCCCGCTCACCCCCAACTGGAAGCACCTGCCCATCGGCTACCACGGCCGCTCGGGCACCGTCGTGGTCTCCGGCACGGAGGTGATCCGCCCCGCCGGGCAGCGCAAGACGCCCGCCGACGCCGCCCCGGTCTTCGGCCCGTCCGCCAAGCTCGACATCGAGGCGGAGGTCGGCTTCGTCGTCGGCAAGCCCTCCACGCTCGGCACGCCGGTGCCCCTTGCCGACTTCCGCGAGCACGTCTTCGGCCTGTGCCTCCTCAACGACTGGTCGGCCCGTGACATCCAGGCCTGGGAGTACGTGCCGCTCGGCCCGTTCCTCGGCAAGTCCTTCGCCACCTCCGTCTCGGCGTGGGTCACGCCGCTCGAAGCCCTGGACGCGGCGCGGGTCGCCCCGCCGGAGCGCACCGAGCCGCTCCTGCCGTACCTGGACGACACGGCCGACGCGGCCGACGCCACCGACGCGGCCGGGTCCGCGTCCGACGGGCCCGGCGGCTACGACCTGCGCATCACCGTCACCCTGAACGGCGAGGTCATCTCCAACCCGCCCTTCTCCACCGTCTACTGGACCGCCGCCCAGCAGCTCGCCCATATGACGGTCAACGGCGCCTCCCTGCGCACCGGTGACCTCTACGGCTCCGGCACCGTCAGCGGGCCCTCGCCCGACCAGTTCGGCTCCCTGATCGAGCTCACCTGGAACGGCCGCGACCCCCTCGAACTCCCCTCCGGCAAGCGGACGTTCCTGGAGGACGGCGACGTGGTGACCCTCTCGGCCTGGGCACCGGGTCCGGGCGGCACCCGGGTGGGCCTGGGAGAGGTGACGGGCCGGGTGGCCCCGCCGCGCTGACGCGGCTCCCCGGCGCGAGGGCCGGGGCGCCGCCCGCGAGGGCTACGCCCCGGCCTCCGCCAGGACCTCGAGCACCCCTTCCCCATACGTCGCCAGTTTCTTCTCGCCGACCCCGCTGATCCCGCCGAGGTCCGCGACGGACGCGGGCCGCGCGGCCGCGATCTCCCGCAGCGTCGCGTCGTGGAAGATCACATACGCGGGCACGCCCTGCTCCCGCGCCTGCGCCGCCCGCCAGGCCCGCAGCGCCTCGAAGACCGGCACGGCCTCCTCCGGCAGCTCGGCCACGGCCGCCGCGGCCTTGGCCTTGCGCTCCCCGCGCTGCGCGGACCGCGCCGACCCCGCGGGCTTCTTCGGCTCCTTGCGCAGCGGCACCTCCCGCTGCCGGCCGAGGACGGCGGCGCTCTCCTCGGTGAGCACGAGCGTGCCGTACTCCCCCTCGACGGCGAGGAGGCCCTGCGCCAGCAACTGCCGCACCACACCCCGCCACTCGGCCTCGCTCAGCTCCTCACCGATGCCGAAGACGGACAGCTGGTCGTGGTCGAACTGGATGACCTTGGCGGTCTTGCGGCCGAGCAGGATGTCGACGATCTGGCCCGTGCCGAACTTCTGGCCGCGCTCCCGCTTCAGGCGCACCACGGCGGAGAGGACCTTCTGCGCGGCGACCGTGCCGTCCCAGGTCTCCGGGGGTGTCAGACACGTGTCGCAGTTCCCGCAGCCGGTGGCCGCCGGGTCCTGGCCGAAGTACCGCAGGAGCTGGGCGCGGCGGCAGGAGGCCGCCTCGCACAGCGCCAGCATGGCGTCCAGATGGGCCGCCGAGCGGCGCCGGAACGCCTCGTCGCCCTCGCCGGACTGGATGAGCTTGCGCTGCTGCACGACGTCCTGGAGGCCGTACGCCATCCAGGCCGTCGAGGGGAGGCCGTCGCGGCCCGCCCGGCCCGTTTCCTGGTAGTACCCCTCCACCGACTTGGGCAGGTCGAGGTGGGCGACGAAGCGGACGTCCGGCTTGTCGATGCCCATGCCGAAGGCGATCGTGGCGACCACGACCAGGCCGTCCTCGCGCAGGAAGCGCGACTGGTGCCGGGCGCGGGTGCCGCTGTCCAGGCCCGCGTGGTACGGCACCGCCTCGACTCCGTGGGCGCTGAGGAAGTCGGCGATCTGCTCGACCGACTTGCGCGAGAGGCAGTAGACGATGCCCGCGTCGCCGTCGTGCTCCTCCTTCAGGAAGGTGAGGAGCTGCTTCTTCGGGTCGGACTTCGGCACGATCCGGTACTGGATGTTCGGCCGGTCGAAGCTGGCGACGAAGTGCTTGGCGTCCGGCATGGCCAGGCGCTCGGTGATCTCGCGGTGCGTGGCGTCCGTCGCCGTGGCCGTCAGCGCGATGCGCGGGACGTCCGGCCAGCGCTCGCCGAGGACGGAGAGGGCCAGGTAGTCCGGCCGGAAGTCGTGGCCCCACTGGGCCACGCAGTGCGCCTCGTCGATCGCGAAGACGGAGATCTTCGCCCGGGAGAGCAGATTGAGCGTGGAGTCCAGGCGCAGCCGCTCCGGTGCCAGATACAGCACGTCCAGCTCGCCCGAGAGCAGCTCGGCCTCGACGAGGCGGCGCTCGTCGAAGTCCTGCGTCGAGTTCATGAACCCGGCGCGCACGCCGAGGGCCCGCAGCGCGTCGACCTGGTCCTGCATGAGGGCGATCAGCGGCGACACCACGACGCCCGTACCCGGTCTGACCAGGGCCGGGATCTGATAGCACAGGGACTTTCCGCCGCCGGTCGGCATGAGGACGACCGCGTCGCCGCCCGCCACCACGTGCTCGATGATCGCTTCTTGCTCGCCCCGGAAAGCGTCGTACCCGAACACCCGGTGGAGCGTCCGCAGCGCGTCGCTCTCCACCACCTCTGTCATGCCGACCCCACTGCTCCCGCTCATCGCCGTGCCCCCGCCTGTCGCACCTCGACCACTGCCTCCACGATAGGCGCCCGCGCCGACACCCCGGGAAGTTATCCACAGGCCGGTCGGGCGCCTTCTCGGTCAGTCCAATGGCCCAGGCGTTCTGGCCGCCGCATCCGCCCCGGGTGATCCTGCTCCTTGTGGCGGCTCGGGGGCTGAGCCCGCCCCAGGTCATGGCGCGCCCGCCGCGCGCCTCGCCCTTCCGAGGAGCCCCTCCATGCGTCTGCCCCGTACCGCCCAGGCCGCCCTCTCGTTGGCTGCGGTCTCCTGCCTGGCCCTGTCCGCGGCGCCCGCGCGAGCGGCCGCGCCGACGCCTCCGCCGCCCCCGCAGCAGGCCGCCTTCGCCAAGGTCTACGCCGCGACCGCCAAGTACGCGTACGAGCCGCTCGCGATCAAGGCGGGCTTCGCCCGCACCGACGAGTGCGTCGCCGACCCGGACCTCGGCGGGATGGGTTACCACTACGTCAACCCGGCGAACTTCGGCTCCGTCGATCCGGCGAAGCCCGCCGCGCTGCTCTACGAGGAGACGGCCGACGGCAAGCGCAAGCTCATAGCCGTCGAGTGGATCGTCATCGACGCCGACCAGGACAAGAGCACCGACGACGACCGCCCGGTCCTGTTCGGGCGGCCCTTCGACGGGCCGATGGACGGGCACGTCCCCGGCATGCCGATCCACTACGACCTGCACGCCTGGCTCTACAAGGACAACCCGAGCGGCAGGCTCTCCCCCTGGAACCCGGACGTCCGCTGCCCCGCGCAGCCCTGACGGCGCACGCGAAGGGCCCCGGCCTCCCGAAGGAGGGCCGGGGCCCCGCGCGCGCCGGCGGACGACCGGGTCAGCGCACGAACACGCCCGCCTGGTTCGCCAGGTCCAGGAAGTACTGCGGCGCCACACCGAGCACCAGCGTCACGGCGACGCCGATGCCGATGGCCGCCGTCGTCAGCGGTGACGGCACGGCGACCGACGGGCCGTCCGCCTTGGGCTCGCTGAAGAACATCAGCACGATCACCCGGATGTAGAAGAACGCCGCGATCGCCGACGAGATCACACCGACCACCACGAGCGCGCCCGCGCCGCCCTCGGCCGCCGCCTTGAACACGGCGAACTTCCCGGAGAACCCGGAGGTCAGCGGGATGCCCGCGAAGGCGAGCAGGAACACCGCGAAGACCGCGGCGACCAGCGGCGAGCGGCGCCCGAGCCCCGCCCACTTCGACAGGTGCGTCGCCTCGCCGCCCGCGTCCCGCACCAGCGTCACGACGGCGAACGCCCCGATGGTCACGAACGAGTACGCGCCCAGGTAGAAGAGCACCGACGAGACGCCCTCCTCCGTGGTGGCGATGACGCCGGCGAGGATGAAGCCCGCGTGGGCGATCGACGAGTAGGCGAGGAGCCGCTTGATGTCGGTCTGCGTGATCGCGACGATCGCGCCGCCCAGCATCGTGATGATCGCGACGCCCCACATCACCGGCCGCCAGTCCCAGCGCAGGCCCGGAAGGACCACGTACAGCAGCCGCAGGAGCGCGCCGAACGCGGCGACCTTCGTGGCCGCCGCCATGAAGCCGGTGACCGGTGTGGGCGCGCCCTGGTAGACGTCCGGCGTCCACATGTGGAACGGCACCGCGCCCACCTTGAACAGCAGGCCCATGAGGATCATCGCGGCGCCGATCAGGAGCAGCGCGTCGTTGCCCATGGTGTTCGCGAGGGCCGGGTCGACCGTCTTGACCGTGCCGTCGACGACGTCGGCGATGGTGCCGTACGACACCGAGCCCGCGTAGCCGTAGATCAGCGCGATGCCGAAGAGGGTGAACGCGGACGCGAAGGCGCCGAGCAGGAAGTACTTCACGGCCGCTTCCTGCGACATGAGGCGCTTGCGGCGGGCGAGCGCGCACAGCAGGTAGAGCGGGAGCGAGAAGACCTCCAGGGCGACGAACAACGTCAGGAGGTCGTTCGCCGCAGGGAAGACGAGCATGCCGCCGATCGCGAAGAGGGCGAGCGGGAACACCTCCGTGGTGGTGAACCCGGCCTTCACCGCGGCCTGTTCGCCCGCGCCGCCGGGCACGGCTCCGGCCTGGGCCACGAAGGAGTCGACGCGGTTGCCGTGCGCCTCCGGGTCGAGGCGCCGCTCCGCGAAGGTGAAGATCGCGACCAGGCCCGCGAGGAGAATGGTGCCCTGGAGGAACAGCGCGGGCCCGTCGACCGCGATGGCTCCCATCGCGGCGATGCGCGCCTTCGTGGTGCCGTACCCGCCGGAGGCGAGCGCGACGACCGCGGCGAAGGCGGCGGCGAGCGCCACGACCGACACGAACAGCTGGGCGTAGTAACGGGACTTGCGCGGCACGAAGGCTTCGATGAGCACTCCGATGACGGCGGCACCGATGACGATGAGCGTCGGCGCGAGCTGGCCGTACTCGATCTTCGGCGCGTCGATCTTGTCGATCGGCTCGGCCGCCACTGTCCACAGGCTGTGGACGGCTGTCGCACTCACTTGGCGGCCTCCACCTCGGGCTCGGGATCTTTCTTCTGTACGTCGGACATGGTGTGCTCCACCGCCGGGTTCACCAGGTCGGCCACCGGCTTCGGGTACACCCCGAGGCCGATGAGGAGCACGATCAGCGGGGCCACCACGACCAGCTCACGGACCCGCAGGTCGGGCATCTTCGCCAGCTCGGGCTTCACCGGGCCCGTCATCGTCCGCTGGTAGAGGACGAGGGTGTAGAGCGCGGCGAGCACGATGCCGAGCGTCGCGATGATCCCGACCGCCGGATAGCGCGCGAACGCGCCGACCAGGACCAGGAACTCGCTGACGAACGGCGCGAGCCCCGGCAGCGAGAGCGTGGCGAGACCGCCGACCAGGAAGGTGCCCGCGAGCACCGGGGCGACCTTCTGCACCCCTCCGTAGTCCGCGATCAGACGCGAGCCGCGGCGCGAGATCAGGAAGCCCGCGACCAGCATCAGGGCGGCCGTCGACAGGCCGTGGTTGACCATGTAGAGCGTCGCGCCGGACTGCCCCTGGGAGGTCATCGCGAAGATGCCGAGGACGATGAACCCGAAGTGCGAGATCGACGCGTAGGCCACCAGGCGCTTGATGTCGCGCTGGCCGACGGCGAGCAGCGCGCCGTAGATGATGCTGATCAGGGCGAGGACCAGGATGACCGGCGTCGCCCACTTCGAGGCCTCCGGGAACAGCTGGAGGCAGAAGCGCAGCATCGCGAACGTGCCGACCTTGTCGACCACCGCCGTGATCAGCACGGCGACCGGGGCGGTGGCCTCTCCCATCGCGTTCGGCAGCCAGGTGTGCAGCGGCCACAGCGGGGCCTTCACCGCGAAGGCGAAGAAGAAGCCGAGGAAGAGCAGTCGCTCGGTGTTGGTCGCCATGTCCAGCGAGCCGTCGGCCCGGGCGGCGGCGATCTCCTGGACGGAGAAGTTGCCCGCGACCACATGGAGACCGATCACGGCGGCGAGCATGATCAGACCGCCGACCAGGTTGTAGAGCAGGAACTTCACGGCCGCGTACGAGCGCTGCGCCGAGGCGTTCTCGTCGCTGCCCGCGTGGGCGCGGTCCCCGAAGCCGCCGATGAGGAAGTACATCGGGATGAGCATGGCTTCGAAGAAGATGTAGAACAGGAAGACGTCGGTGGCCTCGAAGGAGATGATCACCATCGCCTCGACGGCGAGGATGAGGGCGAAGAAGCCCTGAGTCGGGCGCCAGCGCGACGACTTGGTCTCGAGGGGATCGGCGTCGTGCCAGCCCGCCAGGATGATGAAGGGCAGCAGCAGGGCGGTCAGCGCGATCAAGGAGACCGCGATGCCGTCCACGCCCAGCTCGTACCGCACCCCGAAGTCCTTGATCCAGGAGTGCGACTCGGTCAGTTGGTACCGGTCGCCGTCCGGGTCGAACCGGACGGCCGCCGTGATGGCGAGGGCGAGCGTCGCCAGCGAGAAGAGCAGCGCGAGCCATTTGGCGGCGGTGCGCCGGGCGGCCGGGACGGCCGCCGTGGCGATCGCGCCCACTGCGGGCACCACGGCCGTCGCTGTCAGCAGAGGAAAGGACATCGGTATCAGACCGCCCTCATCAGCAGCGTCGCGGCGATGAGGACCGCCGCGCCGCCGAACATCGAGACCGCGTAGCTACGGGCGTAGCCGTTCTGGAGCCTGCGCAGGCGCCCGGAGAGCCCGCCGACCGAGGCCGCCGTGCCGTTGACCACGCCGTCGACCAGGGTGTGGTCGACGTACACCAGGGAGCGCGTGAGGTGCTCGCCGCCGCGCACCAGGACCACGTGGTTGAAGTCGTCCTGGAGCAGGTCGCGGCGGGCCGCGCGGGTGAGCAGGGAGCCGCGCGGGGCGACCACCGGGACCGGCCTGCGCCCGTACTGCGCCCAGGCCAGGGCCACGCCGACGACCAGGACGGCCACGGTGGCGCCGGTGACCGTGGCGGCGCTCAGCGGGGAGTCGCCGTGGTCGTGGTGCGTGACCGGCTCCAGCCAGTTCAGGAAGCGGTCGCCGATGCTGAAGAAGCCGCCGGCGAACACCGACCCGAAGGCCAGCAGGATCATCGGGATCGTCATGGTCTTCGGGGACTCGTGCGGGTGCGGCTCGGCGTGCTCGCCCTGCGTCTGTGCGGCGGGCTCCGCACTCGGCTCCTTCGGGGAGGCCGTCTTCCGGTGGCGCCAGCGCTCCTCGCCGAAGAAGGTCAGGAGCATCACGCGCGTCATGTAGTACGCCGTGATGGCCGCGCCGAGCAGGGCCACCGAGCCGAGGATCCAGCCCTCCGTGCCGCCCTTGGCGAACGCCGCCTCGATGATCTTGTCCTTGGAGAAGAAGCCGGAGAGACCCGGGAAGCCGATGATCGCGAGGTAGCCGAGCCCGAAGGTCACGAACGTCACCGGCATGTACTTCCTGAGGCCGCCGTACTTCCGCATGTCCACCTCGTCGTTCATGCCGTGCATGACCGAACCGGCGCCGAGGAAGAGCCCGGCCTTGAAGAAGCCGTGCGTCACCAGGTGCATGATCGCGAAGACGTAGCCGATCGGGCCGAGGCCCGCGGCCAGGATCATGTAGCCGATCTGCGACATCGTGGACCCGGCGAGGGCCTTCTTGATGTCGTCCTTCGCGCAACCGACGATCGCACCGAAGATCAGCGTGACCGCGCCGACCACCGCGACGGCCAGCTGCGCGTCCGGCGCGGCGTTGAAGATCTCCCCGGAGCGCACGATCAGATACACGCCCGCGGTGACCATCGTCGCCGCGTGGATCAGGGCGGAGACCGGGGTCGGGCCCTCCATCGCGTCCCCGAGCCAGGACTGCAGCGGCACCTGTGCGGACTTGCCGCACGCCGCGAGCAGCAGCATCAGGCCGATCGCCGTGAGCTTGCCCTCGCCCGTCTGGTCCGTGGACTCCAGGACGGGCCCGAAGGCGAACGTCCCGAAGGTGGTGAACATCAGCATGATCGCGATCGAGAGACCCATGTCGCCGACGCGGTTGACCAGGAAGGCCTTCTTCGCCGCGGTGGCCGCGCTGGGCTTGTGCTGCCAGAACCCGATCAGGAGGTACGAGGCGAGGCCGACGCCCTCCCAGCCGACGTACAGGAGCAGGTAGTTGTCGGCGAGGACGAGGAGCAGCATCGCCGCGAGGAACAGGTTCAGATAGCCGAAGAAGCGGCGGCGGCGCTCGTCGTGCTCCATGTACCCGACCGAGTACAGATGGATCAGCGTGCCGACGCTGGTGATCAGCAGGACGAACGTCATCGACAGCTGGTCGAGCTGGAAGGCGACGTCGGCCTTGAAGCCCTCGACCGGGATCCAGCTGAACAGGTGCTGGTGCAGGCCGCGGTCCTCCGCGTCCTTGCCGAGCATGTCGGTGAAGAGCACCGCGGCGAAGACGAAGGAGACGGCCGAGAGCAAGGTGCCGAGCCAGTGGCCGACGCGGTCGAGCAGGCGCCCGCCGCACAGCAGGACGGCCGCTCCGAGCAGAGGCGCCGCGACGAGCAGCGCAATCAGTTTCTCCACGATTCAGCGACCCCTTACAGCTTCATCAGACTGGCGTCATCGACCGAGGCCGAGTGGCGGGAGCGGAACAGCGACACGATGATCGCGAGCCCGACCACGACCTCGGCCGCGGCGACGACCATCGTGAAGAAGGCGATGATCTGGCCGTCGAGATTGCCGTGCAGCCGGGAGAACGCGACGAACGCCAGGTTGCAGGCGTTGAGCATCAGCTCGATGCACATGAAGACCACGATCACGTTCCGCCTGATCAGGACGCCGGTGGCGCCGATGGCGAACAACAGGGCCGCCAGATAGAGGTAGTTGACCGGATTCACTTCGACGCCTCCTCGGTCTGCTCGGCCCGCTCGCCGCCCGCGCCGCGCCCGGGATCCGTGCGGCGCAGGTCGGGCCGTTCGAGGCGGTCGGTGGAGCGCTGCTCCAGGGCCCGCAGGTCCTCCAGGGCCTCACTGGAGACGTCGCGGATCTGACCGCGCTCCCGGAGCGTCTTGTTGACCGTGAGCTCCGAGGGCGTGCCGTCGGGCAGCAGGCCCGCGATGTCCACGGCGTTGTGCCGGGCGTAGACGCCCGGGGCCGGGAGCGGCGGCAGGTGCTTGCCCGCGCGCACCCGCTCCTCGGCGAGCTCGCGCTGGGTCTTGGCGCGCTCGGTGCGCTCGCGGTGGGTGAGCACCATCGCGCCGACGGTCGCCGTGATCAGCAGGGCGCCGGTGATCTCGAAGGCGAAGACGTACTTCGTGAAGATGAGGGCGGCGAGGCCCTCCACGTTGCCGCCCTCATTGGCCTTGCCCAGGCCGTTGAAGTCCTTCACCGAGGCGTTGCCGATGCCCGCGAACAGCAGGACCGCGAAGCCGACGCCGCACAGGGCGGCCAGCCAGCGCTGCCCCTTGATGGTCTCCTTCAGGGAGTCCGCGGCGGTGACGCCGACGAGCATCACGACGAACAGGAAGAGCATCATGATCGCGCCGGTGTAGACGACGATCTGGACGATGCCCAGGAAGTACGCGCCGTTGGCCAGGTAGAAGACCGCCAGGATGATCATGGTCCCGGCCAGGCAGAGGGCGCTGTGCACCGCCCTCTTCATGAGGATCGTGCTCAGCGCGCCGATCACGGCGACCGTGCCGAGCACCCAGAACTGGAAGGCCTCGCCCGTGGAGGTGGTGTAGGCCGCGACGGAGGTCACGCGTCCACCCCCTCGGCCCGGGGCTCCGGCTCCCGCTCGCCCTTGGAGACGGCGACCTGGCGCTCCGTGCCGGGCGCGGCCCGCGTCACCAGACCGCGGTAGTAGTCCCCCTCGTCCGTGCCGGGGTAGATCGCGTGGGGCGCTTCGACCATGCCCTCGTCGAGGCCCGCGAGGAGCTGCTCCTTGGTGAAGATCAGGTTCTGGCGGCTGCTGTCGGCGAGTTCGAACTCGTTCGTCATCGTCAGCGCGCGCGTGGGGCACGCCTCGATGCACAGGCCGCAGAAGATGCAGCGGGCGTAGTTGATCTGGTAGACGCGGCCGTAGCGCTCGCCCGGGGAGTAGCGCTCCTCCTCGGTGTTGTCCGCGCCCTCCACATAGATGGCGTCCGCCGGGCAGGCCCAGGCGCACAGCTCGCAGCCGACGCACTTCTCCAGGCCGTCCGGATGGCGGTTGAGCTGGTGCCTGCCGTGGAAGCGGGGAGCGGTGGTCTTCTGCTGCTCCGGATACTGCTCGGTCAGCCGCTTCTTGAACATGGCCTTGAAGGTCACGGCGAAGCCCGCGACGGGGTTCTGGAACCCCTGATCCGACTGGTTCGCCTGCGCTGCTTCCTGGCCCCCCGGCCGCTCGGGCGGCTGCCCGCGCCGCGGCCGGTCCGGCGTGTTCGACTGCTCAGCCATCGGACGCCTCCTTTCCGTCACTTTGAGTATCCGGGCCACCACTGAAAATCAACTCCCGCTCATGGCGCGGGCGGCGGCGCGGCACGGGCGGCAGGGTCTGGCCGGGCAGCGGCGGCACCGGGAAGCCGCCCGCCATCGGGTCGAAGGCGCCGGCCTCGGCGGGCTCGGCGGCGACCGCGGCCTCCTTCTCGCGCTTGTCCCGGAACAGGTCGACCAGGACGGAGAGCAGGAGCAGCGCGATGACTCCGCCCCCTACGTAGAGGGCGATCTCGCTGAAGTCGTAGTCCTCGTTGCGCAGCGCGCGGACGGTGGCGACGAGCATCAGCCACACCACCGACACCGGGATGAGGACCTTCCAGCCGAGCTTCATCAGCTGGTCGTAGCGGACGCGGGGCAGCGTGCCGCGCAGCCAGATGAAGAAGAACAGCAGCAGCTGCACCTTGAGCGTGAACCAGGCCATCGGCCACCAGCCGTGGTTGGCGCCCTCCCAGAAGCCGCTGATGGGCCAGGGAGCCCGCCAGCCGCCGAGGAAGAGCGTCGCGGACACGGCCGAGACGGTGATCATGTTGATGTACTCGGCGAGCATGAAGATCGCGAACTTGATGGACGAGTACTCGGTGTTGAAGCCGCCGACGAGGTCGCCCTCGGACTCCGGCATGTCGAACGGCGCGCGGTTGGTCTCGCCGACCATCGTCACGATGTAGATCAGGAACGACACCGGCAGGAGCACCACGTACCAGCGCTCCTGCTGCGCCTCCACGATCGCCGACGTGGACATCGACCCGGAGTACAGGAAGACCGACGCGAACGCGGCGCCCATCGCGATCTCGTACGAGATCATCTGCGCGCACGAGCGCAGACCGCCCAGGAGCGGATAGGTGGAGCCGGAGCTCCAGCCCGCGAGCACGATGCCGTAGATGCCGACCGAGGCGACCGCGAGGATGTAGAGCATCGCGATCGGCAGGTCGGTGAGCTGCATCGTGGTGCGGTGCCCGAAGATCGAGACCTCGTTGCCCGCGGGCCCGAAGGGGATCACCGCGATCGCCATGAAGGCGGGGATGGCCGCGACCACCGGCGCCAGGATGTAGACCACCTTGTCGGCGCGCTTGACGATCAGGTCTTCCTTGAGCATCAGCTTGATGCCGTCCGCGAGGGACTGCAGGAAGCCCCAGGGGCCGTTGCGGTTGGGGCCGATGCGCAGCTGCATCCAGGCCACGACCTTGCGTTCCCACACGATGGCGAAGAGCACGGACACCACGAGGAACGCGAAGCAGAAGACCGCCTTGACGGCGACCAGCCACCACGGGTCGCGGCCGAACATGGAGAGGTCTTCGGCGGCGAGCTGGGTCATGGGGCTCACGACTGCACCTCCTGGGCGCCCTGGGCGGGCTCGACGCGGACAGCGGGGCCGATCCTGACCAGCGCGCCCGGCCGCGCCCCCGTGTCGGAGGCGACGCCGCCGCCCACGGAGTTCAGCGGCAGCCACACCACGCGGTCGGGCATCTCCGTGACCGCGAGGGGGAGTTCGACCCGGCCCGCGGTGCCGGTGACGGCGAGCGTGTCGCCGTCCTTGACACCGGCCTCGGCCGCGGTGGCCGCCGAGAGCCGGGCCACCGCCGCGTGCCGCGTCCCGGCGAGCGCGTCGTCGCCCTCCTGGAGGCGGCCCCGGTCGAGCAGGAGCCGGTGCCCGGCGAGCACGGCCTCCCCCGCGGCGGGCCGCGGCAGCTGGACCGCGGTCTCCAGGGGTTCGGTCGCGCGCGGCCCGTCCCAGCCGCCGAGCCGGTCGAGCTCGCGCCGGACGGTCAGCAGGTCGGGCAGGCCGAGGTGCACGTCGCCCGCGTCGGCCAGCATGTGCAGGACACGCGCGTCGGTGGGTGCCAGGCGGCGCGTCATCTGGTCCGGCTTGAGCGCGGCCTCGAAAAGCCGGGCCCTGCCTTCCCAGTTGAGGAAGGTGCCCGGCTTCTCGGCGACGGCGGCCACCGGGAGGACCACGTCGGCGCGCTCGGTCACCTCGCTCGGCCGCTGCTCCAGCGACACCAGGAAGCCGACCGCGTCGAGCGCCTCACGCGCGCGTGGCGGATCGGGCAGGTCGGCGACCTCGACGCCGCCCACCAGGAGGGCGCTCAGCTCGCCGGTCGCGGCGGCCTCGACGATCTGGCCGGTGTCGCGGCCGTAGCGGTGCGGGAGTTCGGCCACGCCCCAGGCGGCCGCGACCTCGTCCCGCGCGCGCGGGTCGGTGGCCGGGCGGCCTCCCGGAAGCAGCGACGGCACCGCGCCGGCCTCGACGGCACCGCGCTCGCCCGCGCGGCGCGGGATCCACACCAGGGCCGCGCCGGTCGCGGACGCGGCCCGCACGGCGGCGGTGAGCGCCCCCGGCACGGCCGCGAGCCGCTCCCCCACGACGATGACCGCGCCCTCGGCGCGCAGTGCCTCGGCGGCCTTCTCGCCGTCGTCCTCCAGGCCGACCCCGGCGGCGAGCGCGTCCAGCCACTCGGTCTCCGTGCCGGGCGCCGCGGCGAGGAGCGTGCCACCCGCCTTCTCCAGGCCCCGCGTGGCGTGCGTGGCGACGGCGTACGTGCGCTGGCCGTGCTTGCGCCAGGCCTTGCGCAGCCGCAGGAAGACACCGGGCGCCTCCTCCTCGGCCTCGATGCCGACGAGCAGCACGGCGGGCGCCTTCTCCAGCGTGGTGTACGTGACACCGGTGCCGTCGAGGTCCCGGCCGCGCCCGGCGACACGTGCCGCCAGGAAGTCGGCCTCCTCGCTGGAGTGCACCCGCGCGCGGAAGTCGATGTCGTTCGTGTCGAGCGCCACGCGCGCGTACTTGCTGTACGCGTAGGCGTCCTCCACGGTGAGGCGACCGCCGGTCAGGACGCCGGCCCGCCCGCGCGCCGCGGCCAGGCCGCGTGCGGCCGCCGCCAACGCCTCGGGCCAGCTGGCCGGTTCGAGCTCGCCCGAGGACGCGCTGCGCACCAGCGGCGTGGTCAGCCGGTCGGGCTTCTGCGCGTACCGGAAGCCGAACCGGCCCTTGTCGCAGATCCACTCCTCGTTGACCTCGGGGTCGTCCTGGGCGAGCCGCCGCATGACCTTGCCGCGCCGGTGGTCGGTGCGGGTCGCGCAGCCGCCCGCGCAGTGCTCGCACACCGACGGCGACGACACCAGGTCGAAGGGGCGCGACCGGAAGCGGTAGGCGTGCGAGGTGAGCGCTCCCACCGGGCAGATCTGGATGGTGTTCCCGGAGAAGTACGACTCGAAGGGGTCGCCCTCCCCGGTGCCCACCTGCTGGAGCGCGCCCCGCTCGACCAGCTCGATCATGGGGTCGCCCGCGATCTGGTTCGAGAAGCGGGTGCAGCGGGCGCACAGCACGCACCGCTCGCGGTCGAGCAGCACCTGGGTGGAGATCGGCACCGGCTTCTCGTAGGTGCGCTTGCTGCCCTCGAAGCGGGACTCGGCGTTGCCGTGCGACATGGCCTGGTTCTGCAGCGGGCACTCGCCGCCCTTGTCGCAGACCGGGCAGTCCAGGGGATGGTTGATGAGCAGCAGTTCCATCACGCCGTGCTGGGCCTTCTCGGCGACCGGCGACGTCAGCTGCGACTTGACGACCATGCCGTCGGTGCAGGTGATCGTGCAGGACGCCATCGGCTTGCGCTGGCCCTCGACCTCGACGATGCACTGGCGGCAGGCGCCCGCGGGGTCGAGCAGCGGGTGGTCGCAGAAGCGCGGGATCTCGATGCCGAGGAGCTCGGCGGCCCGGATGACCAGGGTCCCCTTGGGGACGCTGATCTCGATGCCGTCGATCGTCAGCGTGACCAGGTCTTCCGGCGGCACCGCCGCCTCTCCGCCCCCGGAGGGAGCGCTAGTGGTCACTGTCATGCGTTCACCTCCGTGCTCTCCAGGGGCCGGTCGGCCCAGAGCGTCGACTTGGCGGGGTCGAAGGGGCAGCCCCTGCCGGTGATGTGCTCCTCGTACTCCGCGCGGAAGTACTGGAGCGAGGAGAAGATCGGCGAGGCGGCGCCGTCGCCCAGGGCGCAGAAGGACTTGCCGTTGATGTTGTCGGCGATGTCGTTCAGCTTGTCGAGGTCGGCCATCACGCCCTTGCCCGCCTCGATGTCGCGCAGCAACTGGACGAGCCAGTACGTCCCTTCGCGGCAGGGCGTGCACTTGCCGCAGGACTCGTGGGCGTAGAACTCGGTCCAGCGCGTCACCGCGCGGACGACGCACGTGGTCTCGTCGAAGCACTGCAGCGCCTTGGTGCCGAGCATGGACCCGGCGGCGCTGACGCCCTCGTAGTCGAGCGGGACGTCGAGGTGCTCGTCGGTGAACATCGGCGTCGAAGAGCCGCCCGGAGTCCAGAACTTGAGGCGGTGCCCGGGCCGCATGCCGCCGCTCATGTCGAGCAGCTGGCGCAGCGTGATGCCGAGGGGTCCCTCGTACTGGCCGGGCGAGGCGACGTGCCCGCTGAGGGAGTACAGCGTGAAGCCGGGTGACTTCTCGCTGCCCATCGAGGTGAACCAGTCCTTGCCGCGCTGCAGGATCGCGGGAACCGATGCGATGGACTCGACGTTGTTGACAACAGTGGGGCACGCGTAGAGGCCCGCGACCGCAGGGAAGGGGGGACGCAGTCGCGGCTGGCCACGGCGGCCTTCGAGCGAGTCGAGCAGCGCGGTCTCCTCACCGCAGATGTACGCGCCCGCGCCCGCGTGCACGGTGAGTTCGAGGTCGAGTCCGCTGCCCAGGACGTTCTTGCCGAGGTAGCCCGCCGCGTACGCCTCGCGCACGGCCTCGTGCAGCCGCCGCAGTACGGGGACGACCTCACCACGCAGATAGATGAAGGCATGCGACGAACGGATCGCGTAGCAGGCGATCACGATGCCCTCGATGAGGGAATGCGGGTTCGCGAAGAGGAGCGGGATGTCCTTGCAGGTCCCGGGCTCCGACTCGTCGGCGTTGACAACTAGATAGTGCGGCTTGCCGTCGCCCTGCGGAATGAACTGCCACTTCATCCCGGTGGGGAAGCCCGCGCCGCCGCGGCCGCGGAGCCCGGAGGCCTTCACATAGGCGATGAGGTCGTCCGGCTCCATCGCGAGGGCCTTGCGCAGGCCCTCGTAGCCTTCGTGGCGCCGGTAGACGTCAAGGGTCCAGGACTTCTCCTGGTCCCAGAAGGCCGAGAGGACCGGGGCGAGCAGCTTCTCCGGGCTGGTCTCGTTGATCTCGGCGGCCAAGGTCATCACTCTCCCTCCTCACGGCCCTCGCCGACCGGGCCCGCGGGGTGCGAGGGGTCGGATGCCGAGGTCCTCTGCGGCGCGTCGTGCGAGCTCAGGTGGTCGCTGGGCGACGGGTCGTGCGGCTGTGCGCCCTCCGGCCTGCCCGTGCGCGGATGGACCACGCGCGCGGGGGGCACCTCGCCCTTGGCCAGGCGAAGGCCGATCAGCGAGGCCGGGCCCGCGCCGCCGGTGGCCTCGACGGCTCCGGGGCGCTCGTCGGGGAAGCCCGCGAGGATGCGGGCCGTCTCCTTGAAGGTGCACAGCGGGGCGCCGCGGGTCGGCTCGGCCTGGACGCCCGCGCGCAGGTCGTCGACGAGGCGCTTGGCGCTCTGCGGGGTCTGGTTGTCGAAGAACTCCCAGTTGACCATCACGACGGGCGCGAAGTCGCAGGCGGCGTTGCACTCGATGTGTTCGAGCGTCACCTTGCCGTCCTCGGTGGTCCCGCCGTTGCCGACGCCCAGGTGCTCCTGGAGGGCCTCGAAGATGGCGTCGCCACCCATGACGGCGCACAGCGTGTTGGTGCACACGCCGACCTGGTAGTCACCGGACGGCTTGCGCCGGTACATGGTGTAGAAGGTCGCGACGGCCGTGACCTCGGCGGTGGTCAGGTCGAGCACCTCCGCGCAGAACCGCATCCCGGTGCGTGTCACGTACCCCTCTTCCGACTGCACGAGGTGCAGCAGCGGCAGCAGGGCGGAGCGGGAGTCCGGATAGCGGGCGATGACCTCCTTGGCGTCCGCTTCGAGCCGGGCCCGTACGTCGGCCGGGTAGTCGGGGGCGGGGAGTCGGGGCATCCCCAGGCTCGTCGGCGATGCGTCTGTCACCGGTCGACGCCTCCCATCACGGGGTCGATGGACGCGACGGCGACGATGACGTCGGCGACCTGGCCGCCCTCGCACATCGCCGCCATGGCCTGCAGGTTGGTGAAGGACGGATCGCGGAAGTGCACCCGGTAGGGGCGGGTGCCGCCGTCGGAGACGACGTGCACGCCGAGTTCGCCCTTGGGCGACTCCACAGCGGTGTAGACCTGGCCGGGCGGCACCCGGAAGCCCTCCGTCACCAGCTTGAAGTGGTGGATCAGGGCCTCCATGGAGGTGCCCATGATCTTCTTGATGTGGTCGAGCGAGTTGCCGAGGCCGTCGGGGCCGAGCGAGAGCTGGGCGGGCCAGGCGATCTTCTTGTCGGCGACCATGACCGGGCCGGGCCGCAGCCGGTCCAGGCACTGCTCGATGATCCGCAGCGACTGGCGCATCTCCTCCAGGCGGATGAGGAAGCGCCCGTAGGAGTCGCACGTGTCGGCGGTCGGGACCTCGAAGTCGTAGGTCTCGTAGCCGCAGTACGGCTGGCTCTTGCGCAGGTCGTGCGGGAGCCCGGCGGAGCGCAGGATGGGGCCGGTGGCGCCGAGGGCCATGCAGCCGGTCAGATCGAGGTAGCCGACGTCCTGCATGCGGGCCTTGAAGATGGGGTTCCCGGTGGCGAGCTTGTCGTACTCGGGGAGGTTCTTCTTCATCTTCTTCACGAACTCGCGGATCTGGTCCACCGCGCCGGGCGGCAGGTCCTGGGCGAGTCCGCCGGGCCGGATGTACGCGTGGTTCATGCGCAGGCCGGTGATCAGCTCGTAGATGTCGAGGATGAGCTCACGATCGCGGAAGCCGTAGATCATGATCGTGGTGGCGCCCAGCTCCATGCCACCGGTGGCGATGCACACCAGGTGCGAGGACATCCGGTTCAGCTCCATCAGGAGCACGCGGATGAGGGTGGCGCGGTCGGGGATCTGGTCCTCGATGCCGAGGAGCTTCTCGACGCCCAGGCAGTACGCCGCCTCGTTGAAGAACGGCGTCAGATAGTCCATGCGCGTGACGAACGTGGTGCCCTGGGTCCAGGTGCGGTACTCGAGGTTCTTCTCGATGCCCGTGTGGAGGTAGCCGATGCCGCAGCGGGCCTCGGAGACCGTCTCGCCCTCGATCTCCAGGATGAGCCGGAGCACGCCGTGCGTGGAGGGGTGCTGCGGGCCCATGTTCACGACGATGCGCTCGTCGTCGGCCTCGACGGCGGACTTGGCGACCTCGTCCCAGTCGCCACCGGTGACCGTGTAGACGGTGCCCTCGGTGGTCTCGCGCGCGGAGGCGGAGGAAGCGGATGCAGAAGGAGTGCTCATCAGCTGTACGACCTCCGCTGGTCCGGAGCCGGGATCTGGGCGCCCTTGTACTCGACGGGAATGCCTCCGAGCGGGTAGTCCTTCCGCTGCGGGAAGCCCTGCCAGTCGTCCGGCATCATGATGCGCGTGAGCGCGGGGTGGCCGTCGAAGACGAGGCCGAAGAAGTCATAGGTCTCGCGCTCGTGCCAGTCGTTCGTCGGGTAGACCGCGACGAGGGACGGCACGTGCGGATCGGCGTCCGGGGCGCTGACCTCCAGGCGGAGCAGCCGGTTGTGGGTGAGCGAGCGCAGGTGGTAGACGGCGTGCAGCTCGCGGCCCTTGTCGCCGGGGAAGTGCACGCCGGACACGCCGGTGCACAGCTCGAAGCGCAGCGCCGGGTCGTCCCGCAGGGTCCGGGCGACGCGGACGAGGTGCTCGCGCGCGATGTGGAAGGTGAGCTCGCCGCGGTCGACGACCGTCTTCTCGATGGCGTTCTCGGGGACGAGGCCCTGTTCCTCCAGGGCGCCTTCGAGTTCGTCGGCCACCTCGTCGAACCAGCCGCCGTAGGGCCGGTTGGCCGCGCCCGGGAGCCGGATGGAGCGGATCAGGCCGCCGTAGCCGGAGGTGTCGCCGCCGTTGTTCGCGCCGAACATGCCGCGCTGGACGCGGACCTCCTCGCCGCGCTCGCCGCGCTGGCCGGGGAGGTTGGAGGCGCTGAGGTCCTTCTCGGGGTTGACCCCGTTGCTCGCGCTGTCGTGGGCGTCGGTCACCGCAGCAGCCCCTTCATCTCGATGGTGGGGAGGGCCTTGAGGGCCGCTTCCTCCGCCTCGCGGGCCGCTTCCTCCGCGTTCACACCGAGCTTGGTGTTCTGGATCTTGTGGTGCAGCTTGAGGATCGCGTCCAACAGCATCTCGGGCCGGGGCGGGCAGCCGGGCAGATAGATGTCGACCGGGACGACATGATCAACGCCCTGGACAATCGCGTAGTTGTTGAACATTCCGCCAGAAGACGCGCAAACCCCCATGGAGATCACCCACTTGGGGTTGGGCATCTGGTCATAGACCTGTCGCAGGACGGGCGCCATCTTCTGGCTCACGCGCCCGGCCACGATCATCAGGTCCGCCTGCCGCGGCGAGCCGCGGAAGACCTCCATGCCGAAGCGCGCCAGGTCGTAGCGCCCGGCGCCGGTCGTCATCATCTCGATGGCGCAGCACGCGAGGCCGAACGTGGCGGGAAAGACGGATGCCTTGCGCACCCACCCGGCGGCCTGCTCGACGGTGGTCAGCAGGAATCCGCTCGGCAGTTTCTCTTCGAGTCCCATGCTCAGTGGCTCCTCTGTCCCCTTCCGGGGCTCAGTCCCATATCGGGGGTCAGTCCCTTGCCGGGGTCAGTCCCATTCCAGGCCGCCGCGCCGCCATACGTACGCGTACGCGACGAAGACGGTGAGCACGAAGAGCAGCATCTCCACGAGCCCGAAAATCCCCAGGGCGTCGAAGCTCACGGCCCAGGGGTAGAGAAAGACGATCTCGATGTCGAAGACGATGAAGAGCATCGCCGTCAGGTAGTACTTGATGGGAAAGCGCCCGCCGCCGGCCGGCGTGGGGGTCGGCTCGATTCCGCACTCGTAGGCCTCGAGCTTCGCGCGGTTGTAGCGCTTGGGGCCGACAAGCGTGGCCATGACCACGGAGAAAATCGCAAAGCCTGCCCCGAGGGCTCCCAGTACGAGGATGGGCGCATACGCGTTCACCGCTCCTCGCTCCTCTCAGTCGGCACTGACTGCTGGCGGTTGCGTCGGACCCGCTCGCCGCCCCGCCCGTATGCGATCCCCGGGCCTTCGGAGCTCCCCGAAGATCGCTTACATGTGAAGCAGGTCACAAGCCCAACTGCCCCGCATCTTATGCCCGCCGGTCTGTGATCTGCGACACGGGGTACGGCAACGGCTTTGTGATCTCCACCACCTGACGAAGGATCATGAAGTCGGATGAGCGGTGATCTTCGTACGCGAAGCACCTGAGTGATCACCAGAGGTGACATCTTGACGCGTCCGGGCAGGTCGGGGCGGTGTTGCATTATCAAGAGGTGTCCACTACAGGCAAATTGGCGCTGGACGTGATCACTTGATAGAGGGGCGCGTTCACACTTTGGCGGCAGGCGTGTGGACGGCAGTGGACGCGTTCGCGCGGAGGCGTCGGGAGGGGTGGGCGACTCCGCCGTGTGCACACGTTCACGAGGCCCCTCGTCGAAGTGGGGCATTCCGTCCGTCATGTGCTCATTCCACCGGCCGGTCGCGCGCTCCACCGCCGAAGTCGGGGGGCGTCGGGCGCGCGCCGCCCGCAGGGAGTCGATGGAGGAGGGGCGGAAGGAGTACGAAGGGGCCCGGCGGGAACCCGCGAGATACCCGGGAGATATCGGCCAGATCTCAGCCAGGTCTCAGGCGACACTCATGGGCCCCAGAACGTGACCTGCGCCACACTCGAACCCCGGGTCGAACAACCGGGCTTGGCCAACGGCCTGAACACGTGTTAGACCACGGGCAATTCGGACGTAACTCGGAAAACCCATGATCACAGGCGTGATCACCACTGTCCGCATTGCCCTTTACGGCGTCAATAAGATGCGACACGCCCGGGATTCACGCCCGCGCGGGGCAACTGTGGCGCAGCACACGTTTCTTGAAGGGAACCCCTACTCCTTGATAGCGGTTGTTCCCATGTCCCACACCGCTCACATACCCAGCCACCGGAAGCCCCGTCGCAGCGCGTCGAAGATGGCTCTGCGCGCCGGAGTTGCCGGTGGCGTCCTCAGCACCCTGGCCGTGGCCGGCGCCGCCGGTACGGCGAACGCCGCCGAGCCGGTGACCGAGACGATCGAGCTGCCCACCCTCACCGCCGATCTGTCCGCCCAGATCGCGCAGTCCGCGGACGCCACCCAGCAGACCGCCGACAGCTACGAGGCGCGTGCGCAGCAGGAAGCCGCCGCCGTCAAGGCCGCCAAGCAGGCCAGCAAGGACCAGAAGGCCGCTGAGAAGAAGGCGGAGGCCGAGAAGAAGGCCAAGGCCGCGGCCGAGGCCGAGCGCGAGAAGGAGGCCAAGGAGCGCGCTGCGCGGGCCACCGAGCGCACGCAGCTCAGCACCAACTCCGCCCCCGCGGGCGGCTCCGGCGGCGGCTCCTCCGCCTCCGACTCCTCGAAGGTCTCCGCGCCCTCCGGCGGCAGCGTGGCGACCGTCATCAGCTTCCTCAAGGCCCAGCTGGGCGACGCGTATGTGATGGGCGCCTCCGGCCCCAACGCGTGGGACTGCTCCAGCCTCGTGCAGGCCGCCTTCAAGCAGGTCAACGTGGACCTGCCGCGCGTCTCGCAGGCGCAGTCGACCGCGGGCACCCCGGTCTCGCTCTCCAACATCCAGCCGGGCGACATCCTGTACTGGGGCGGCGCGGGCTCCGCGTACCACGTCGGTGTCTACATCGGCAACGGCCAGTACCTGGACGCCGCGAACCCGAGCAAGGGCGTCGTGATCCAGGACCTGTCGGGCTACCCGGCCTCCGGAGCCGTACGAGTGCTCTGAGCTTGAACGCACGAAAGGGCCGCCGCTCCTGTCAGGAGCGGCGGCCCTTTCGTGCGTTCGACTACGGCGCCGTCGTGGCTGGTCGTGCCCGCGCGGCGGAGCCGCGAACCGGCATCGCCCCGCGCCCCTCAGGCCTTGGGAGCCACCCGGCTCAGGCCGTTGATGATGCGGTCCATCGCGTCGCCGCCCGTCGGGTCCGTCAGGTTGGCGAGCATCTTGAGGGTGAACCTCATCAGCATCGGGTGCGTGAGGCCGCGCTGGGCGGCGATCTGCATGACCTTCGGGTTGCCGATGAGCTTCACGAAGGCGCGGCCGAGCGTGTAGTAGCCGCCGTAGGTGTCCTTGAGGACCTTCGGGTAGCGCTGGAGGGCCAGTTCGCGCTGGGCGGGCGTGGCGCGGGCGACGGCCTGCACGATGACGTCGGCGGCGATCTGCCCGGACTCCATGGCGTAGGCGATGCCCTCGCCGTTGAACGGGTTGACGAGACCGCCCGCGTCACCGGCGAGCAGCAGGCCGCGAGTGTAGTGCGGCTGGCGGTTGAAGGCCATCGGCAGGGCTGCGCCGCGGATCGGGCCCGTCATGTTCTCCGGGGTGTAGCCCCAGTCCTCGGGCATGGAGGCGCACCAGGCCTTGAGGATCTCTCGCCAGTCGAGCTCCTTGAAGGCGGCGGAGGTGTTCAGGACGCCGAGGCCGACGTTCGACGTGCCGTCGCCCATGCCGAAGATCCAGCCGTAGCCGGGGAGCAGCCGGTCCTGGGCGCCGCGGCGGTCCCACAGCTCAAGCCAGGACTCCAGGTAGTCGTCGTCGTGGCGCGGCGAGGTGAAGTACGTGCGCACCGCGACGCCCATCGGGCGGTCCTCGCGGCGGTGCAGGCCCATCGCGAGGGACAGACGCGTGGAGTTGCCGTCGGCGGCGACCACCAGCGGCGCGTGGAAGGTGACCGGCGTCTTGTCCTCGCCGAGCTTGGCCTCCACGCCGGTGATGCGGCCGGTGCGGTCGTCGACGATGGGGGCGCCCACATTGCACCGCTCGTACAGGCGCGCGCCCGCCTTCTGGGCCTGGCGGGCGAGCTGCTCGTCGAAGTCGTCGCGCTTCCGGACCAGCCCGTAGTCGGGGTAAGAGGCGAGATCCGGCCAATCCAGCTGGAGGCGCACACCGCCCCCGATGATGCGGAGGCCTTTGTTCCGCAGCCAGCCGGCCTCTTCGGAGATGTCGATGCCCATGGACACCAACTGCTTCGTGGCGCGCGGAGTCAGGCCGTCGCCGCAGACCTTCTCCCTCGGGAACGCGGTCTTCTCCAGGAGCAGCACGTCGAGCCCGGCCTTCGCCAGGTAGTAGGCGGTGGTCGAACCGGCCGGACCGGCGCCGACGACGATGACGTCCGCGGAGTTGGCGGTGGTGTCGGAGAGCGGCTCGGTCACGGCGGGTTCTCCCCAAGGCTCGAAATCAGTGTGCCGACCGGCACGGGATAGGGGCAGTCTATGAGGCGGTACTGATCAATCACCCGAAGGGCCACTTGTGAGCGACGTGAGCGAGCTGGACGACGCCCCCCACCGGACCCGCACCGCCCCCGCCGTCGGTCTGCGCGTGCCGACCCACGAGGACGCCTTCGTCTGGCACCGGCTCTTCGACGACCCGCAGGTCATGGAGTACGTGGGCGGCGGTGTGTCCAGCGAGCTCTCCGTGTACGAGGAGCTGACCGCGCGCCAGCGCCGCCACGACGCGGAACTGGGCTTCTGCCTGTGGACGTTGCTGGACCCGGACGGCGAGCCCGTCGGCCTCGCCGGGGCCCAGCCGTGGCCGCGGGAGTGGGGGCCCACGGGCGAGATCGAGATCGGCTGGCGGATCGCCCGCCGGGCGTGGGGGAACGGCTACGCGACGGCGGCGGCCCGCGCGGCCCTGGACCGGCTGCGGGCGGCGGGCGTGCCGTCGGTGGTCGCCGTGATCGACGTGCGCAACGAACGGTCCATGGCGGTGGCCGCGCGCCTCGGCATGGAGCGCCAGGAGACGTACGACGTGCCCGGCGCGAACCGCCGGGCCTGCTGCTACCGCGTGGGGTTGTAGTCCGGCCCGGCCGGGCTACCCTTCCCCTACCGCCGGGGCCTCCCCTACCGCTGGGGGTTCGCGCCCCTGCCGCTGAGGGGTGACGCCTGTGCCGAGGACTCCGGGGGACGCCGGGCCGCTGGAAGTGCGCGTGCCGCGCTTCGTGGGCCTGATGGCGATGGACGCGCGCAAGAGGGCCGTCGAGCGCGGCGTGCGCCTGGTGGCGGGCGACCGTTCCGAACTCGACGACGTGGTCCTCGAGTACGTCGTGCGCCAGTACCCGCTGCCGGAGGTCGAGGTTCCGCGGGGTGCCGTCGTGACCGTGTGGTTCGACCTCGGCCCCGATGAGGGCGAGGGCGGCGCCGGGGTGCGCGAGCCGCGGCTGCCCGGCCCGTCGGACGACGGCCTCCAGCGGGAACTGGCCGAGCCGGGGCAGCCGGAGGTCGGCGTCGGGGGCTGAGGCGTCGGAGGCTGAGGCGTCGGGAGCTGAGGCGGGGGGCCGAGGTCTCCGGGGGTCCGGCCCGGCCGGCGCCGCGGCCGTGCGGGCCGCCGCCGGGCCCGGCCGCCCGAGGTCGGCCCGCTGCCGTCAGCCCGTGGTCCGCCAGGTGTCGAGCGCCGTCCGGTGCGTCCGCGTGCCGCGCGCCGTCGACCACACCTTCGCGCGCCAGGACAGCTGGATCGCGTACTCGGTGCCGTCGGCGGTGACGTAGCTCTGGTCGATCGCGTGGATCTTGCGCCCCGACTTGTCGGTGTACGTGTACTCCCACACCGCGCCCGCGCGCCCCTGGAAGGTGTTGTCCTCCAGGCGGATGCGCCGGTAGTCGGACTTGTCGGGGTCCTTCTCTGCGTGCTCCTCCATGTTCGTGAGGTTCTCGTACGAGGTGTAGCCCGCGTCCGGGATCACGCCGACGAGGAAGTTCTCCGCCCCGCTCGCGCCCGCGTACGTGGACTGCGTGGGGTTGTCCCCGGCCCGGCTGCTCCAGCCCTCGGGTGCCGCGAACGAGAACCCCTTCGGATCGGCGACGCGCTCGGAGCCCGGCGGCACCGCGGCGTCTCCCGCCGCCTCGCCGCCGCCGCTCTCCCCGTCCGAGGGCCGCGCGGGTTCGGTCGGCGGGGCCTGGCTCGGCTCGTCGGTGCGGCTGACGGCCGGGCCGTCGTTCTTGCCGTCGTCGTCGGAGCCGGTGCCGGTCCCGGCGGCGTCCTGGCCCGCCTTGTCGGATGTGCCCGCGTCGTCGGACGTGCTCTGGTTCTCCTGCCAGACGACGATGCCCGCCGTCGTGCCGCCGCCGACGAGGAGGGCGACGGCCAGCGTGAGCGCCCAGACCCCGGCGCGGCCGCGCTGCCGCGCCGGGGCGGGCGGCGACGCCAGGACGCCCTGGGTGGGGGCCGCGCTGGGGTCGTACGGGCCGGGGACGGCGTACGCCGCGGGCGCGCCGGGGCCCGCCGCGCCGGGCGGCGGCAGCTGCCCCGGCGGCATCCCCGGCGGAACCGGTGGTACCCCGCTGCCGCGCGTGGTGAACACCGCCGCCACGAGCACCGCTCCGGCCACCCACAGCAGCCCGAACAGCAAGAGGTCCGGCATGCTCACGCCCGCGTCGAACGAGCCGCTCGACGTCTCGCCGCCGAGCCCGCGCTGCCGGGCGGAGGTCTCCACGCCGACGCCGCCGACGGCGGCGAGCAGCAGGATCAGTCCGAAGGAGAGCCCCGCGGCCAGGATCTGCTCGCCGCGGCGGGCGCAGCGGCGCGCGCCCACGAACGCGATCACGAGGGCGCACACCAGGCCGAGCGCCAACGCGCCCACGACCGCTCCGGAGTTGACCAGGTCGCCGAGTTTCGACAGGCCGAACGACTCGCTCTCGCCGCTGTCGCCGTAGCCGCCGGACCGCGAGCCCCTGCTCGCCTCGGACTTCAGGGGCGCGCCCCAGCCGAGGCCGAGCGCGTGCAGACCGAGGTTCGGCAGGAGCATCAGGGCGACGAGGTGGGGCGAGACCCGGTCGTCCGAGACGTCGGAGCCCGGCACCTCGGAGTCGCCGTTGAAGGCGTCGATCTGCGTGACGCTGAGGTACGCCGTGACGGAGCTGAGGACGAGCACGAGAGCGAGGGCGCGCAGGGATGCGCCCAGGGCGCGGGTGAAGAACTGCGCGCCGGGGCGGGTGGCGAGCCAGGGGGCCGCGCCGTCGCGGTGCAGCACGGCGGCCGAGACCCCGAGGGCGAGCGCGAGCGCGCCGAGCATCGCGAGGAGCGGCCCGGACGACACCTCGACGCGCTGGATCTCGGGCTGCCCGAAGAGGGCGAGCACCAGGACGCCGAGCGCGGTGAGCAGCCCGACGCGGACGGCCGCTTCGAGGCCCGCCGTGCTCCCCGGCAGGCTCTGCCCGCGCAGCCGGAGGCGGTTCCTGAGGATGCGCGCGCCGATGACGAGCCCGCCGATGAACAGAGCCGTCACCGTGAGCGGCACCAGGTGCACGCCGAAGGTGCCCTCGACCACCCGCTCCGATGCCGAGCCGTCGAAGCCGGTCCCCTCCTCGGTGCCCGAGAACTCCAGGCGTCCGCCCACCGCCTGGAGGACGAAGGCGAGGGCGATCCGCAGCCGGTCGGCGAAGCCGACGACTTCCTCGTCGCCCTGTCCGTACGTCGGCACGGCGCACACGAGCGCGGAGAGCAGCAGCGCCGCGAGCGGCCACAGCGCGGCCTGTACGGATCCGGCCCAGTCACCGCGCGCGGTCCGCCCGAGGAAGGCGCCGACGGGCGTGGGCGCGGCGGGGGCCGGGGCGTACGCGGGCGCGACGGGGTGCGGGAGCGCCGCTGGGGCCGGGGCCGCCATGGGGGCCGGGGCCGCCATGGGGGCCGGGGCCGCCACGGGGGTGGGTGGGGCCATCGGGGCTGCCGGGGCGGGCGGTGTCGGTGGGGTCGGTGGTGCTGTCGGGGGCGGTGTGGCCACCGGGGCAGGGGGAACCACCAGCGTCTCGGGGTGACTTGGGGCTGCCGCGGGGGCGGCGGGGGCGCTCTCAGGGGCGTCCTGGGGCGCGGCGTCCGAGGCCTCCCCCGTCGGCTCCGGGAGGCGTTCGCGCCCGCACTTCATGCAGAAACGGGCCTCGTCCGGGGATGGCGCCCCGCAGTGCGGGCAATACGACGACATCGGAACGCTCCGTCTTGAGGAGATCGTCAGGGGGACGGGTCGGTGAGCGCCGACCGTTATGCTCCGGCCACGTGGAGTGGCCGGTACATATCAACTGACACATCTTCCCCGGCGTGTGGTTCCCGTCAACCGCCGCGTCCGAAAGGACCGTTCGACCGTTATCGAGGCCGCCGTTCAGCCCTTCTTGAAACCCCGGTGGAGCGCCACCACGCCACCCGTCAGGTTCCGGTACGCCACCTTGGACCAGCCCGCGTCGGCCAGGCGCGCCGCGAGCTGCGGCTGGTTCGGCCAGGAGCGGATGGACTCGGCGAGGTAGACGTACGCGTCCGGGTTCGAGCACACCGTGCGGGCGACCGGCGGCAGCGCGCGCATCAGGTACTCGATGTAGACCGTACGGAAGGGGCCCCACGTCGGCTCGGAGAACTCGCAGATCACCACGCGCCCGCCGGGCCGGGTCACGCGGAACATCTCGCGCAGCGCGGCGTCGGTGTCCTGCACGTTGCGCAGGCCGAAGGAGATGGTGACGGCGTCGAAGGTGTCGTCCTTGAACGGCAGCTTCGTGGCGTCCCCCGCGGTGAACGGCATCCACGGGTGGCGCTGCTTGCCGACCCGCAGCATGCCGAGCGAGAAGTCGCAGGGCACCACGTACGCGCCCGCCTGCGCGAAGGGCTGCGAGGACGTGGCCGTCCCGGCGGCGAGGTCGAGGATCTTCTGCGCGGGCCGCGCGTCGACGGCCCTGGCGACCTCCTTGCGCCACAGCCGGGCCTGGCCGAGCGAGATCACGTCGTTCGTGAGGTCGTACCGTTCCGCGACGTCGTCGAACATCGAGGCGACTTCGTGCGGCTGCTTGTCCAGGGATGCGCGGGTCACCCGGCCTATTGTGTCAGGCCGGTCTTCTCCCTCGGCCGGGGGTCTCTTCGCCTGCGTCGCGCCTGCGGCGGGCTGGGCGCCCTCGCGTCTGCCCTCTTCCCTCGTCCGGCGGGTGCGGCGTCACCGTGGTTGCTCGCGCAGTTCCCCGCGCCCCTTTCGGGGGCGCACCCCTCAACGGCGGCGGAACAGGAGGCGGCCCTCGATGGCTGTCGCCACGCAGGTTCCGCCCTCGGTGAAGATCGCGAAGTCCGCGGAGGCCGCCGGGGCCAACGGCGCTTCGGGCGGGGCGGCCGTGACGACCTTGATGCCTGAACGGGTGACGGCCGTGCGGACCGAAGGGTGGGTGAAGGGGCCCGCCAGGGTGGTGGTGCCGGTGGCCAGGAGGCGCTGGAGGCCGCGGCGGGCGCTGTGGCCCCAGCGGGTGTCCGTCATGCCGAGCCGGTCCAGGGCCGCCCCGGTCAGCGGGTCCGTGCCGAGCTCGTCGGCCTCGCGCGGGTCGGGCCAGTACGCGGATTCCAGGAGGGCCGCGGCGTCGGGCTCGTAGCGGCCGGGGGTCAGGACGCCGTCCCAGCGCCGGACCCGGGCGTGCCCGTACGCCGCGTACAGCTCCGCGTACGGGCCGACGGCCGCGATCCGGGCGCCGTCGACGACGACGGCGTCCGCCCCATCGGGAGCGGGCCGGACCGCGGCCACCTGGTGCAGTGTCAGCAACTGGCCCTCACGCGGCCCTAGTTGGAGGTGAGGAGCTTCAGCTCCGGGTGGGCCGTGCCGCCCTCGATGGCGGTGGAGGAGATGTGCGAGGCGACGCGCTCGTCGACCGGGTCGTTCGCCGGGTCGTCGTGCACGACCAGGTGCTCGTACGTCGTGGCGCGCTGCGCGGGCACACGGTCGGCGGAGCGGATCATGTCGATCATCTCGCGCAGGTTGGAGCGGTGCTTGGCGCCCGCGGAGGAGACCACGTTCTCCTCCAGCATCACCGAGCCGAGGTCGTCCGCGCCGTAGTGCAGCGTGAGCTGACCGGCCTCCTTGCCGGTGGTCAGCCAGGAGCCCTGGATGTGCGCCACGTTGTCCAGGAAGATCCGCGCGATCGCGATCATGCGGACGTACTCGAAGATCGAGGCCTGGGTGCGGCCCTTGAGGTGGTTGTTCTCCGGCTGGTACGTGTACGGGATGAAGGCCCGGAAGCCGCCCGTCCGGTCCTGTACGTCGCGGATCATGCGCAGGTGCTCGATGCGCTCGGCGTTCGTCTCGCCGGTGCCCATGAGCATCGTGGAGGTGGACTCCACGCCCAGCCTGTGGGCGGTCTCCATGATCTCCAGCCAGCGCTCGCCGGACTCCTTCAGCGGGGCGATGGCCTTGCGCGGCCGCTCCGGGAGCAGCTCGGCGCCCGCGCCCGCGAAGGAGTCGAGCCCGGCGGCGTTGATCCGCTGGATGGCCTCCTCGACGGAGACCTTCGAGATCCGGGCCATGTGCTCGACCTCGCTCGCCCCCAGGCTGTGGATGACGAGCTGCGGGAACTCCTTCTTGATGGCCGCGAAGTGCTTCTCGTAGTACTCCACGCCGAAGTCCGGGTGGTGGCCGCCCTGGAACATGATCTGCGTGCCGCCGAGCTCCACGGTCTCCGCGCAGCGGCGCAGGATGTCGTCGAGGTCCCGGGTCCAGCCCTTCTTGGTGTCCTTCGGGGCGGCGTAGAACGCGCAGAACTTGCACGCCGTCACGCAGACGTTCGTGTAGTTGATGTTCCGCTCGATGATGTACGTCGCGATGTGCTCGGTGCCCGCGTACCGGCGGCGGCGCACGGCGTCGGCGGCCGCGCCGAGCGCGTGCAGCGGAGCGTCCCGGTACAGGGCGAGCGCCTCTTCGGCACTGATCCGTCCGCCCGCCGCGGCACGGTCGAGGACGGCTGTGACATCAGAGGACGTGAGGTCGGCCTTCTCGGTCACCGGGGCGTCCCTTCCGTAAGGGGGTTGGACAGATCGCTCTTCAGCGTACGCCAGGGCTCCGGGGCCCCGGCGTCCGGTGGGCCGCGCCCCGGCGTCAGGCCGCGTACGCGCCGAGCAGGACGCCCGCGAGCCCCCCGGCCAGCAGGAACGGGCCGAAGGCTATCGCCGTCCTGCGCCCCGCCCCGCGCACCACGACGAGCCAGCCGCCGTACAGCGCGGCGCACACGAACCCGGTGAACGTGCCGAGCACCAGCGCGCCCCAGCCGTACCAGCCCAGGACCGCGCCGAGCGCGAGCGCGAGCTTCACGTCGCCGAACGCCATCCCGTTCGGATTGATCAGGAACAGCACGAAATAGCCGCCGCTGAGCATGAGCGCGCCGAGGACCGCCTGCGTCCAGTCGCCGCCGTGTCCGGGCAGCGCGGCCGCCACGCCGAGGAGCGCGAGCGCGGCCGCGGCGAGCGGCAGCGTCAGCACGTCCGGCAGACGCATGACGGCACGGTCGACGCAGGCGAGGACGAGGGCGGGCGGCACGCACAGCAGCCACACCACGAGCTCTGGGCGCGGGCCCGTCGCCAGGCCGAGCAGGGCGCACACCACCGCCGCGACGACGGCGAGGGCGGGGGCACCGGGGCCGTACCGCTCCCCGTCGGAGCAGCGGCCCGGGCCCAGCCAGCCCCGCACCTCGTGCGCGCCGCTCGGGCAGCGGTCGCGCCAGGGCTCACCGGCCGGGGCCGAGAAGCGGTACACCGCGCGCGGCAGCGCGAGCCCTGCCAGGGCGCCCCACAGGGCACCGCCGAGCACGAGCAGCAGCTCCACGGTCACCCCACCGCCGTCAGTCCGTCGCGCCACGCCGGGAGCACCTCGTCGAGCAGCGCCTCCGTGCGCGGCGGCAGACCGCGCGCGCCGCTGCGGGCGACCAGGTCGGCGGCCAGGGCCCGGAGCCGGTCCTGGTCGCCCGTGGCGTGCGTGGCCCGCAGCAGTTCGTTCCACAGGCGCTCGTCGGCGGGGGCCGAGGCGCGGGCGGCGGTCAGCGCCTCGATGGCCTGCTCGGCCCGGCCCTTCTCCAGGTGGAACTCGCTGAGGGCGAGCCCGATGTCCGCGACGAGCAGCGGCAGCTGCGCGTCGACGATCTCGTGCGTCAGCCAGCCGTAGCGCCCCTGGGGGCGGTCCGCGAGCAGCGGGCCGCGGACCAGGACGAGCGCGTCCGTGAGCAGGCGGCCGCGCACCGCGCGGTTGGCCGCCCCGCGCCCCTGCGTCGCCTCGTGGTACAGCGAGCGCAGCACGTCCAGGTCACAGACCACGGACGGGGCGAGCGTGAGCCGGCCCGACGCGTCGGCGCGCAGCCGGGGCGTGCCGTCCGGGTCGCTGCCGAGCCACGCGCGGATCCGGTCGACGAGCGCGTCCCGCACGTCCTCGGTCACGCCGCGCGGCCACAGCGCGGAGGCGAGCACGCGCGGGTGCACCCCTTCGCGGTGGAGCAGCAGCAGCGCGAGCGCCTCGTGCAGCAGCGGGCTGCGCTCGCCGTCGGGCGTCTCCAGGCCGATGATCTCGTACGTCCCGACCAGGCGCGCGTACACCGCGGGGCGGCCCTGCTCGCTGACGTCGACGAGGAAGGGGGGCGCGGCCGCGCCGCCGGTGGAGTCGTCGTCGCCGTCCCCGCCGTCGGGGTCTGCCGCGGTGAACAGCTCGACCACCGCCTGCTGGAGCGCGTCCGGCAGCTGCTGGGCCGCAAGCTCCAGGCCGAGCAGCGGGGCCAGGAGCCTGCCGTCGCCGGTGATCTCCATCTCCCAGGCGGCACCGGGCAGTTCGCCGGAGTCCGTGCCGACGAGATAGCCGATGCCGAGGCGGCCGGCGTCGGCGGCGAGCTCGGCCAGCTCGACCGCCTCGTCCGCGGTGGGCCCGGCCGCGAGCAGCACCAGGTGCGGCGCCCAGCGGGTGTGCCGGGCGGGGCCGGTGCGGCCGGTGAGGACCGAGTCGTGCCCGGCGGCGCCGAGCGCGCCGCGCCGCTGCCGCGTTTCGGCCTTCATGGTCTCGATGAGCGCTTCGACGCCCTCCAGGTGCCGCAGCCTGTTCGGCGCGAGCGGGGTGAGGTCCCGGCCGAAGCCGACGAGCGTGATCGTCATGCGGTCCGACCAGCCGTTGGTGGCCAGCTCGGCGGCGACGGAGGCGAACACGGCGGCCCGGTCGGCGGCGGCGCCGTTCAGCGAGACGATGCCCGGCACCGCTTCCAGGTTGAGCAGCAGGCGCGAGTCGTCCATCGTGCCGAGGCAGACCAGGCCGGGGTAGGGCGCCGCCGCGTCCACGTCCTCGTACGCCTCGGCGTCGGCGCGGGTCAGCATCCAGAACGTCTGGTCCTGCCCCAACTGCCAGGGCGCGGGCGGCCGTCCCGCGGGCTGGGCGAGCTGGAGGTGCAGATCGCCGTGGCTCAGCCAGGCCGCGTACACCGTCGGCAGGGGGCGGGACTCCGCGGTGAGCGCGGCGGCCAGGCCGCGCAGGGCGCGGTCCAGGAGCCGCACGCCCTCGGGGTCGGCGCCGACGAGCAGCGCGTCCTGCGCGTCGGCCGCGGTGCCGGTCGGCGTGGGCGGCTCCATGCCGCGGCGCCCGCCGACAGCTCCCATCGCCGACTGCCACAGGGCGTGCCGACGGCGCCTGCCGAGCGCGCCGAGCAGCCCGGCGGCGAGCAGCGGCGCCCCGACGAGGGCCTCGGGCAGCCCGAAGGAGAAGCCGTCGGACGCGGCCTCGGTGCCCCGCCCGGGCGCGGCGGGCGCGGCCGGTTCGCCATTGCCCCGGGCGTCACCCCGGCCGCCGTTCCGCTCCTCGCCGCCGCCCGGGCGCTGCTCGGGGATCGTGATGTGCGCCGTGTCCCGGTCGACGGATCCGCCGCCCTCGCGGTCGCCGCCCTGCTGTGCGCCGCCGCCCCTGTGCCCGTCCCCGGTCTTCGCGTAGTCGGAGATCTGCTCGCGGACCTTCTCGGGCACCTTGGGCGCCTCGACGGGCATCTCGACGAGCTCGCCGCCGTGGGCGTCGGCGGGCATCTCCATGATCCAGCCGGGCCGGATCAGGCTGGCCTCGGAGAGGCGGGAGCCGTCGGGCTGCTCGCGGTCCTTGTTGAGCTGGTAGATCTCCTTGTACCTGCGGCCGTCGCCCAGGTGCCGCTCCGCTATCTCCCACAGCGAGTCGTGGTGGCGGCCCTCGGGCGGCTGGATGCGGTAGAACTTCGTGTCGCCGTCCCTGGCGGTGCCCGCGCGGTCGGCGGCCCGCGCGGCCTGCTCCGCGACCGCGTCCGCCGCGGCCGCCGCGCCCCGCTGCTCCTGCGCGAAGAGCCCCGGCGTCCGCTGGGCCGCCGCGGCGGCGGGCCTCTCGTTCCCCTCGGGGGACTGCCCGAACTGCGAGAGCCCCGGCGCGAAGCCGGCCGCCGTGGCGCCGATGAGCAGCAGCGCGGCGACCAACTGCCGCGCGAGCACCTGGCTCGGCCCCGCGCCCGGCACCCGCCCCGGCATCCCGACCCCGGAGAGGGCGGCCTTCGCCTCGACGAGCACGCAGGCGGTGAACTGGGCCCAGGCCAGCCACACGACCACCGTCAGCACCTTGACGAACGTGCCGACCGTGACTTCCTGCTGGAGCCAGTCGAGGGACGGCGCCCCGTCCGGCAGCGGCCAGCCCACGAAGTACGCGAGCGCGCCGGGCACGCCGACGAGCAGCACGGCGAGGGCGACGAAGGCGAGGAACGCCTTGACGAAGTCCCCGGCCGAACGCCGACGCGCCGGCAGCGGCTGCGGCGTCCTGTTCCGCGGCGCCGCCGCGCTGTCCGGCGAGCCGTTCGAGGAGCGGGTGTTGCGTCGCGCCATGGCGGGTGTCCTGGTCCTCGTCCTGTAGATACCTGTGGTGTCTGGATGGTGGAGTGTCGGGATGGCGTGGTGCCTGGATGCCGGTGAGGTCGGATGCCTGAGGTGACGGATGCCTGGGTGTCGGATGCCGGTGAGGCCGGAGTCCTGCGGTGTCGGATGCCTGGGTGTCGGATGCCTGCGGTGTCGGATGAACGTACTGCTGGCCGTATGAACGCGATCGTACGGAAGGCGTCTCCGGCCGGGAGCGCCCTGTGGACAACTCCCGGTCTGTGGACAACTTCCGCAGAGCCGCGCCCCCGGCGCACCGCCTCCTCCGCACCGCGCCTCCTCCGCACCGCCCCCCGCCGAGCCGGACCCCACCGAGCCGCGCCCCCGCCACGCCGAACCCGCCTCACCCCACTTGGTTCTCCGCCGTCGCCCGCCCGTGCACCACGACGTCCCCGCCGTAGAACAGGCCGGTGAAGACCGGGCTGTACGTCATCTGGACCTCGACCTCCACCTGCCGGGCGTCGGCGCTCACGCAGTGGGTGGCCGCCACGTCCGCGCCGCGCAGGCCCATCTCCTGGGCGAACTTCCGTACGCGGGCACCGCAGTTCTCGTAGCGGATGGGTGCCTCCTCGCCCGCGTACAGCCCCTCCCTGTCGATGTCCTGCGCCGCGTAGCGCGCCGCCTGCTCCGCGATGTCCGCGGCACGCTCCCGCTTCGAGATGGACATGCCGCCGTCGATCACGAACGCGGCCAGGGTCAGGAAGACGAGTGCGAAGACGATGACCGCGCCCGCGCCCGACCCCCGGTCGTCCAGGCGGGCGCGGCGGGCATCGAGCCAGGGCCTGGTCCGTGCCGCGTCCGCGCGTGCCGCTCCCGTCCTCATGTCCCGGCCCTCCGCAGCGGATCGAGCGGCGAGCTGAACGTGGACTTCAGCGTGGTCGGCACGTCGAGGCCGAGCATCCCGAGACCCCGCACCCGGCAGCTCACTTCGACCGTGAAGAGGGAGTCGGGGCGGAACCCCGCGCTCTTCTGCACGACGTTCACGGGGCCGGAGCAGACGTCCTCCAGGTTCGCCGCCGCGGCCCTGCGCGCCTCGGTCATCGCCGTGCCCAGGTCCTTCTGGATGGAGCCCGCGCGGGCCGCGTCGCGCGCCGCCCCGTCGACGGCGCCGCGCCCGTCCACGAGCTGCCCGAAGGCCACCAGGACGAGGACGAACAGGATCATCACGGGCGCGAGGATGACGACTTCGACCGTGGAGAGGCCGCCGTCCCCGGACCGGTGCGCGGCCGGTGGCCAGGACCGGCCCACGAGCCGGGCCGCACCCGGAAGGCGCCGTCGGAGTCGGCGGCCTGGTTCGGGCCGTCTCATCCGTCCTCCTCCACGAACCGCTCCACCGGGCCCGCCGACCGCGCGTGCACGGTCAGGTCGAGGCCCGGGAACACCGACGGCACCTTGGCGGTGATCTCCACGCCGACGGTGTTCTGTTCGGGCCGGATCGTCTTGACGTCGGGGCCGAGCACCAGCTCGGGCCCCAGCTGGCTGATGTAGTCCTCGACGACGTCGTTCGCCTCGCCGCGCCAGCCGCCCGGGTTCTCGTCGGCCGTGGCCCGGGCCTTGCGCGCGCCCGCCTGGGCCGCGGCCTGGGCGACGTGGTCCGCGAAGAAGTACAGCGCGAACTGCACCGTCGCGAAGATCATGAAGAACAGCACCGGGGTGAGCAGCACGAACTCGATCGCGGTCATGCCGGACTCGCCGCGGGTGGAGGCGGCCTCCACGCGACGGCGTACGCATCCGGGCATCCGGTCGCGGTGCGGCGCGGCTGCGCCCCGGCCCCCGTGGCCCCACATGGTCGTAGGTGTTCCGGCGCTCAGCAGGTCTTGCCCGCGTCGGCGCCCTCGATGCAGTCGCCGACCTTGTCGGCACCGCCCTTGAGGGCGTTGTTGATGATCGCGGCGACCACGCCGACGATCGCCACGACGACCGCCGAGATGATCACCCACTCGACCGCCGACGCGCCCCGGTCCAGCTCGCCGGAGCGCGCGCGGCGCACCCGGGTGTGCAGGAAGGTCACGAGGAAGTCGACCGCGGGGATGCCGGTGCTGACGTTCCGTCCGTTCATGGTGAGGTGTCCTCTCGGGAAGCAGGATGGGGGGCTCGTAGGGACCCGCCCGTGGAGTGGGGCCGGAGGGTGGGGTTCAGACCTGGAACACGCGCATCGCCGCCGGGAAGATGAGGAAGACCAGGAACCCCGCGCACAGCAGCAGCTGGGCCACCAGCATCGACTGGGACTTCTCGCCCGCGCTGCCCTCGATCTCGGCGAGTTCGCGGTGCCGCATCGTCTCGGCGCGGGAGGCGAGCGACTCGCGCACCTTCGCGCCGTCGTCGGCCACGAGCGCCAGGGACGCGGAGAGGTCCTTGAGCTCCTCGACGCCCAGTTCCTCGCCGAGCGAACCGAGCGCCTGCCACTGGCTGATGCCGGTGATGCGGGCGTCCGCCAGGGCGTTCCTGATGCGCTGGGTCGCCCATCCGTCGGAGACCTCGGCGGCGGCCATGAGCGCCTCGGGCAGGCCGCGGCCGCCCGCCAGGCTCATGGACACCAGGTCCAGATAGGCGCCGATCACGCGGCGCAGGTCGCGGCGCTTCTCCTGCGCGTCCCGCCGCACCTCCAGGTCCGGCAGGAAGAAGAAGAGCACCCCGAACATCAGGGCCAGCCAGACCGGGATGACCGGGCCGCTGCCGAAGCCGAGCGTCCAGACGACGGCGAAGAGGAAGGGGCCGAAGAACACGCCCGCCACCGCGAGCAGCACCTTCGTCGCGAGGAACCTCTCCCAGCCGCGGTCGAGCACCGCGAGGTCGGCCCGCAGGGAGCGCAGTTCCCAGCCCTGCTGGACGTAGAACGCGGCGACCCGGGCGCCCACCCGCGCGCGCAGCGTGCCGAAGCGCCCCGTGGCGTCCGCGTCCGCCGTGCGGTGCGCGGACTCGTACGCGGCGCCGCGCGCCCGCATCGCGTCGATCCGGGCGACCGTGGCGACGGCGCTGCGTCTGCTCGGCAGCAGCGCCCGGACCAGGGCGAAGACGCCGAGGCCGAGGGTGGCGCCGATGAGGATCGGCCAGGTCAGGCTCATCGGCGTACCCCCTCGGTGGGCGTGTTCGGGTGCGGCGGCAGCGTCTGGGGCCCGCCCGGGGCGCCCTCGCCGCCCGCGGTCCGGGGGCGCACGAAGCGCACGCCCGGCTCGTCGCGGACGAGGAACCGGTCCGGCGTCTCGACCGTCGACAGCTTGCGCAGCCACCAGAAGCCGAGCGCGAACAGGCCGCACACGCAGGCGAGGACGAGCTGGCCGACGGCCGTGCCGTACGGCGAGACGAACTCGCGGTTGAAGATCGAAAGGCCCAGGACGAAGGCGATCGAGACGGCGACGACGATCTGTACGGAGCGGCGCGTGGACGCGCGCTGCGCCATCACGCGCTGGCGCATGTCGACCTCCTCGCGCGCCGACTTGGCGAGCGCGCCGAGGACCTGGCGCAGACCGGGGCCGCGCAGGCGGGCGTTGAGGATCAGCACGGCGACGATGATGTCGGCGGAGGCGTCGTCGATCTCGTCGGCGAGCACCTGGAGGGCGTCCGGCAGCGGCGTCCGCGCGCGCAACCGGTCCACGAGCGCGTCCAGATGCGGCCTGAGCACCGGCGCTGCGGCCCGCGCGGAGGCCGGAATGGCCTGCTCCAGGCCGACGGCGCCCGCGATGGTGTCGCGCAGCGACTCGGTCCAGGCGGCGAGCGCCTCGACCCGCTTCATCTGCGCCCGCTCCTCGGCGGCCCCGCCGAACAGCTTGTCCCAGAAGAAGACGAGGACGCCGGAGGCGATGCCCGCGACCGCCCACCGGGTGAGCAGCAGCACGACGAGGCCGACGCCGACCGCGAGCGAGCCGCGCCGACCGGCGAACCGGACGAGCTCGCTCATCCGCCGGCTGGCCCGCTGCCGCTCGTGCTCCGGCTTGGCGGGCAGCCCGCGCAGCGCGACGGCCAGCAGGGCGAGCCCGCCGCCGACGGCGACGCCGCACGCGAGGCCGTACAGCACGTTCAGCGAGAACAGGCCGCCCGAGGATCCCAGCGCGTTCATGTGCTCACCCCCATGGGCCCGCGGGCCGGTAGCCGTACGCGACGAGGTCGTCCAGGCACGCGATCGGGGCGTGGGCGAGGACGCGGCCGTCCGGGGCCTGGGCGAACACCTCGCTGGACAGCACCCGGCCGTCGACGCCGTTGACCTCGCGGACGGAGGTCACCGCGCGCTGCAGCTTGCCGCCGGTCCGGTAGGCGTTGCGCCGCTGGATGAAGACGACGAAGTTCACCGCGCCCGCGACGAGCATCTGGCTCGCCTCGATCGGCAGCCGCTCGGTGGCCTGGAGCGCGTACGTGGAGATCCTGTTGAAGACCTCGCTGGAGCTGTTGGCGTGGATCGTGGACAGTGAGCCGTCGTTGCCCTGCGACATGGCGTTGAGCATGGTGACGATCTCGTCGCCGAGGACCTCGCCGACGATGACGCGCGAGGGGTTCATGCGCAGCGAGCGCCGCACCAGCTCGGCCATGCCGATGGCGCCCTGGCCCTCGGAGTTGGGCAGGCGCTCCTCGAAGGCCACGACGTTCGGGTGCAGATCGGCGAAGGTGTCGAGGCCCAGCTCCAGGGCGCGTTCGACGGTGATGAGGCGCTCGTGCGGCGGGATCTCGTTGGCGAGGGCGCGCAGGAGCGTGGTCTTCCCGGCGTTGGTGGCGCCCGCGATCATGATGTTCTTGCGCGCCCGCACGGCACAGGCCAGGAAGTGCGCGACGTCGGGCGTGAGCGTGCCGTTGCCGACGAGGTCGGACAGGAACACCTTGCCCATGCGGGCGCGGCGGATGGACAGGGCGGGCCGCCGGGCCACGTCCATGACGGCCGAGAGCCTCGACCCGTCGGGAAGGCGCAGGTCGAGCTGGGGGTTGGCCGAGTCGAAGGGGCGCGACGACAGGCCGGAGTAGGCGCCGAGCACCTGGATGAGCTCGATCAGTTCCTCGTCGGTCTCGGCGACCGGCTCCGCGGTGACCTCGCGCCCGTCGGCGTATCCGACGAAGACCTGGTCGCAGCCGTTGATGTCGATGTTCTCGACCTCGGGGTCGTCGAGCAGCGGCTGGAGCCGGCCGACGCCGAAGAGCGCGGCGTGCACGGCGGCCGCGTACTGCTCCTCGGTCTCCGCGTCCAGGGGGGTGCGCCCGGCGTTGATCTCCGTGCGGGCGTGCTCCTCCAGTATCTGCGCGATGACGGCGCGGGCGTACTGCCGCTCGTCCTCGTTCGACATCGGTGTGACGCCGGAGACCTGGTCGAGGCGGCGCTGTTCGGCGATGCGGTCGCCCGCGTCCTGCCGGAACCGCTTGACCAGCTGGTGGTCGACCGCGCTCACCGCCCGGCCCCCGCTGTGGCGGCGGGGCCCGACCAGGCGGCGCCGTAGCTCTGGTGGAGGTCGGCGGCCACCTTGCGCGCGGAGCGGATGAGCATCGACTTGTCGAGCCGCCCGCGTCGGCGTCCGGCCAGCTGGTCGGCGCCCGCGGGGTCGTCGGCGAGCGTGCCAACGACGCGGGCGCCGGTCTGCCCCGCCACCAGCATGTCGTTGACCTGGTGGACGAGCTTGGCGGAGTGCGCGGGGTCGGCGACGAGGACGACGCCGATGAGCGGCGTCGCGAGCGGGGCGGCCCCGCGCGGCCCGCCGTGCAGCCTGGCGGCCAGGGCGGCGGCGCGGTCCCGTACACGGGCGAGCGACTCCGGCTCCGCGCGCGCCACCAGGAGCACGAGCGCGGCCTGCGGGAACATCTCGACCACCGGGCTGTCGCCGCTGATCCGGCCGCAGTCGGCGATGACGTCGGCGGGCGCCTGCGGCGAGTCGGCGAGCTGGGCGAAGGCCCGGCCGAGCGTCGGCCAGATCCCGGCGAGCCCGGCGGCCTGCTCGGCGATGCCGAGGCCCACGAGGACGTCGAGGCCGCCCGAGAGCGGCTGGGTGTGGTCCCACAGCTGGTCGGGGACGAGGCCGCGGCGCGCGGTCGCGGCGATCGACAGCATGCCGGTGTTCGGGTTGAGGGGCCCGCCGTGCGCGGCGGCGCTGCGGTAGACCAGGTCGCCGCCCGCGGGATCGGTCTCCGCGACGAGCACGCGCCGCGGCCAGACGGCGGCGAGCGCGACGGACGCGGTGGTGACGCCGGGCGACCCCTTGTCGGCGGCGAGGGCGATGAGAGCCATGGGTGGTCTTCTCGCCCTTCTAGTTCTCGGCGGTGCCGGCGCGGCCGGGCACGACGACCAGGGAGACCTCGCCCGCGGACGCGGCGGCGGTGAGGGACGCGGCGTCGTCGGCGTCCACGAGGAGGGTGACGCTGAGGTTTCCCGTGCTGATGGTCGAGTCGTTCTTGCTGGCGACCGTGTTCACGCGCGCGTCGGCGACGATCGGCGTGCTGCCGCCCGCGCCGCCGCGCTCCGTGCCCTTGCCGCCGGAGCCATTGGCGGTCACGCGGTACGCGGCGACGGTGTCGCCCTGCTTCAGGGTCGAGGGGTACTGCCCCTCCTTGAGCGAGAGGCCGACCGTGGACTTGCCCGACGGGACGCCGCCGTCCACGGCGAACATCTGGCCCACGGCGACGGAGCCCGCCGGGATGGTGCTCTTGGCCTTGTAGTCCTCGAGCGTCTTGCGCTGGGACCACTTCACGTACTTGATGCCGGTGTCCTCGGCGACCAGGACGGGCGAGATGTTCACGCCCTCCTTCGGGGACTCCCCGGCGGGGATCTCCTTGGTGACCTTCACGACCTCGATCCGGTCACCGGCGCGCAGCACGAGCACGGTGGCGCCGAGCGCGCCCACGAGGATCAGCAGGACCGCCAGCGCGGCCAGCGCCGGTTTGCGCTCGCGAGGTGCGGTGGGAAGTCGCTCGCCGACCCCGGCCTGAGCCGATACGCCGGTACGGTTTCCGCCCGCCCCCGTACGCTCTTGGATCTTCACGCAACCGCTCCCCGTACACCCAAGAAAAAACCGTCATTTGGACACCATCGAGGCACTTCGGCCCCACCTCGGCCGGGGTTCCCTTGGTCCGTCAGCCACAGGTGCCGCGTCAAGCCACCGCACCGTATCAGCAGCACATAAGCCCCTCAAGGCGCGTTTTGCATCGCGAAGCTCATGCGATCCGTCGTTATTCACGCGCAATACGAGGTGCGCGGTTCCCCTTTTGGGACCACGTCTTGCAACACCCCCAGATGTGCACATGCGAACCAAACCCCCACCTTGGGGGCGGGAGTTCGCGTCGGGGCGGCAGGGGCGTCCCGCGAACCGTCAGCCGCACGGGGGACGCGGTGCACCAGGACGACGGTTCCCCTGATGCGCGCGGGAATCCCGTTCCCTGGGTCGGGGATGTCAGAAGTGTCCGCATTGGGGCGGGTGTTGCACGCGAAGCCGCTGGTCGGAGAGTGAACCACGGGTGTCCGTACGACATCTGACACATCGGCGCGCGGCTTCCGGGCGCCGATCTGCCGGAGGGGCGCGCGGCTTCCGTGCACCGGTCCGCCAGGTGGGCGCGCGACTTCCGGGCGCCGATGCTCCACGGCTCAACAGGTCAATAGTTCAACGGTTCCATAGTTCAACGAAAGAGAAATTCGACCCCCATGAGACTTTCCTTTCCCTCCCGCGCCTCCCGGACCTCCGGCCCGAAGCGCGCCGCGGCCGCCGGTCTCGCCGGTGCCGCCGCCCTCGCGATGGTCGCCACCGGCGCCCCCGCCGCCCACGCCATCGTCGGCGGCACCGAGGTCTCCAACGACGCGTACCCGTTCATGGTCGCCGTCCTCGACAAGGGCCCCGGCCCCGTCAAGGACCGCCAGTTCTGCGGCGGCAGCCTGATCGCGCCGGACACCGTGATGACGGCCGCGCACTGCCTGGTCGACGACTCCCGCAAGCCGGTCAAGCCGAAGAGCATCCAGACGGCCGTCGGCCGCACGGTCCTCTCCAACTCCCGGCAGGGCCAGATACGCGACGTGGCCAAGGGCGGCATCCTCGTCCACCCCCGCTACCTCCAGGGCAAGGACGCCTACGACGTGGCGTTCATCCAGCTCAGCAAGCCCGTGCGCGGCATCAGCGCGGTCAAGCTCCCCACCCAGGGCACCGACTCCCTGCTGCGCCCCGGCCAGAAGGCCACCGTGGCGGGCTGGGGCAACACGGACACCGAGCTGACGCACCAGCCGGACCGGCTGCGCCAGGTCCGCGTGCCGATCCTGTCGCACGCCGAGTGCAAGACGAGCTACGGCGAGTACGACACCAAGCTCAACTTCTGCGCCGGGGTCGAGGGCAAGGACTCCTGCCAGGGCGACAGCGGCGGCCCCATCTTCCGCAAGGTCCCCGGCCGCGAGGCGCCCATCCTGATCGGCGTGGTCTCGTACGGCGAGGGCTGCGGCGACCAGGGCGCCCCCGGCGTCTACACGTCGACGAGCTCGGCGAAGCTGTGGAAGACGCTGGGTGACTCGGCCGAGGCCAAGCGCGTCAAGCGCAGCCTGCACCGCGGCTAATCCGACGCCGCGCCGCTGACACGGCGTGCCGGTGCCCTTGCGGCAGGGGGCACCGGCACGCCGTATCGTTTCGGCTCGCTTCGGGACCGGGCCGCCGGACCGCCGGGGCCGAAGGGGGCTGGGGCTGTGGGCAGCCGGGCCGAGGGCGCCGGGGCCGGGGGCGCCGGGGGCGGAGGCTACTCCCCCGTGACCCCGTCGATCCGCTCCCGCAGCAGATCGGCCTGCCCGTTGTGCCGGGCGTACTCCTCGATCATGTGGATCAGGATGTGCCGCAGCGAGTACGCCGTGCCCTCGCGCTCGCCGGTGACCTCCAGGGAGGTCGCGGCCGCCACCGTCGCCCGGGAGCGGTCGCACTCCGCGCGCCAGACGCGGAACGCCTCGTCAGGGTCGGCGACGTCGACGTCCCACGCCGCGGATCCGTCGTCCACGGGCCCCGTCCAGTGCGGCTTGTCCGGCTCCCCCAGGAACACGCACCGGAACCAGCCGCGCTCGACCTCGGCGAGGTGCCGCACCAGGCCGAGCAGGCTCAACGAAGAGGGGGGAACGGCCCACCGCCGGAGCCGGTCCGGGGTCAGGCCCGCGCACTTGAGGGCGAGGGTCTCGCGCTGGTAGTCGAGGAAGGCACTGAGCATCGCGCGTTCGTCGGCGACACCGGGCGGCTCAGTCCGGGCATCTGTGTGACCGTCATCACTGGGCATCGCCCCATCATGCCGAGTCCGCACCGACCCCACCAGAGCCCGCGCACGCCCCCGTGCCCCGGGTCCCGCCCGGCCCGACCGCACGCCCGCGAAGCTGGTCAGGGCCGGGTCGAGGATCTCGTACGCGGTCTGCGTCGAGCCACCGCAGAAGGGCCCGTCGAGCCGGCGGAACCCGGGGCCGGGGAGCCGGGGCGGAATTGCGTCGGAGGACGCTGCAATTCCGCCCGCTTTCTCTGCATTGCGCCCCGCTGTAGGACAGTTCACTCTGGCGAAACCACACGCCCCACCGTTAGCGTCATGCCCCCTGACAGCACGTCCGCCTCATTCGGGGAGAAGACCGTGAAGCGCCGCACTGTGCCCCTCGCCACCGCATTCGCCGTCACCGCGGCTCTGCTCCTGACGGCTTGCGGCGGGGACGAAAGCTCCGACGGCGCCAAGGACGGCGGGAAAATCGCAGGGGCGGACGAGGGCGGCGGCAAGAAGAAGGACGCGCCGTCGCCGACCGCGCCCCAGGACGGCCCCGCCGACCGCCCCGCGGCCGATCTCCCGGCCGACGTGAAGAACGTCTTCGAGAGCTGGAAGACCGGCGATCCGGTCAAGGACGCCGCGCTCGCCGACGCGCGGCGGCGCATCGACGCGACCGACGCGGCCATCGTCGACGGCGCGACCGCATCCGAGGCCATTCCCTTCTACTACAAGGGAGAAGCCCTCGTCGGAGCCGCCGAGTGGATCTCCGGATTCAAGAAGGACGGCCTGTCCATTACCGGCACCACGCGCTATTACGCACCCCAGGTCACACCCCACGGAAAAGCCGCCGTCGGCATTCAGTACTGCGCCGACGAAAGCAAGGCGTACACCAAGAGCCGAAAGACCGGAAAGACCGACAAGACGCCTGTCACCGACAAGTCGTACGTGCTCTACAACACCCGTCTCGACAAGAACAAGCAAGGCGTCTGGCAGACCACGATGCTCAGCTCGCAGAGAGGGAACGCGAAGTGCACGCCATGATCACACGCAGGTCGTGGGCGGTGGCCGGGCTGACGGCCGCCGCCACGCTGCTGCTGGTGCCGGGCCCCGCGCACGCGGACAAGTCCCCCGGCAGCGGCTCCCAGGGGAACGCCGACTCGGGCGGGGGCCGCGAGGGGCAGGACATCGTGTCCGTCATCCGCTTCTCGGGCGCGACGCGCGGCGGCGGGGGCGGGGGCGGCGGCGCCCTCAAGCCCGTCGGCGACTGGTCGCCGCCCGCCTGCTGGTACGAGCCGCGCACCGCCGAGCAGTTCCGCGACCAGGTCGAGCGGAACTACGAGAGCACCGTGAACTTCCCCGGTCAGCACAGCTACGCGAAGGCCGCCGTCGCACAGTTCCGCACCAAGTACAAGGACGGCGAGTACAAGAACTACAACCTCAAGGAGAAGGACAAGGGCAATTGGTGGGTGGCCGTGCGCGACCCGGACCGATGGCTGGAGGACGCGGCGCAGAAGTGCGACAAGGATCCCTTCTGGGTCGAGAACGGCGACCCGCCGCCGGTGGCGAACGCCCTCACCCCCGAGCTCCTCGCCGAGCTCGCCTACAACCGCCTTCGCCTTCCCGACACGAAGGTCAGCCTCGCGCCCGAGGACACCACCAAGGTCAACCTGCCCACGTGGGCGTGGCTGGACGAGGCCGAGTTCAAGCCGGTGTCCGTCACGGCCTCCGTCGACGTGCCCGGCCTCGACCTGCGGGCCACCACCACGGCCCGGCCCGACGCCCTGCGGCTCGACCCCGGCACGCCCGACGCGCGCACGCACCCCGCGTCCGGCGAGTGCGCGCCCCACGGCGACGGCTCCATCGGCACGCCCTACCGCAAGGGCAGGGCCGACGAGACCCCGCCGTGCGGCCTCACCTATCTGCGCTCCTCCGGCAAGGGGACGTTCAAGCTCCAGGCCACGATCACCTGGAAGGTCAGCTGGACGGGGACGGGCAACGCGGGTCCCAACGGGCTGCCGAGCGGCTCGTTCGGGTCGGATCAGCCGGTGGCGGTGGAGGAGGTCCAGTCGGTCAACCGCTGAGGCGGCGGGGGCGCGTGCTGCCACGGAACGGAATCCCGGCGCCCTTCCGGCCCCGGACATACCCTGCCCCTCCCCCTAGTTGACGTACGTGGACTCCAACTGCCGCCGTGCGTGCCGATGTTCACTTCAGCGAATCCGCTGATAACGTCGGATGCTCCACACCGGCTGAAGGGGCCCGCAGCGAAGCATGAGCGACATACGCCTGGACGGCACGGTCTTCGAGGACCTGAGGAAGACCTTCACCACGATCAGCGACCGGATGGACGCGGCCCGCCGCGTCCTCCACGGCACCGACGCGACGGCCGTCGGCGCGGGGCGGCTCGTCGAGGAGGTCCGCGACTTCGCCGACGAGTGGGGTTACGGCATCAAACAGCTCCGCAAGCACACCGGCGGCGCGGTCAGGATGATCGACAAGATCGACGAGGAGTTCGGCAAGCTGGACCTGGCGCTCGCCGCGTCCCTGAAGTCCGCCCGGTCGCCGCGGCGGGACCGCTGACGTGTCCGGCAGACGCCCCGCCTTCCCGCACATCGGCTGGGACCCGACGCCCGGCGACGTCCAGGACACCCGCGACCTCGCCCGGAAGCTCGGCGGCCTGGCCCGTGAACTCGGCACGTCCGTACGGGAGCTGGAGCGCATCGAGTGCGGTGCCTGGAAGGGCGAAGCCGCGCGCGCGTTCGTCGAGTACGTCGGCGCGGACGTGGCCCCGCTCATCCGCAAGAGCCACGAGTCCTTCAGCAAGGCCTCGCGGGCGCTGTACCGGTGGGCCCGGGAGCTCCAGGAGTTCCAGGACGAGGCCGACCGCCTCGAGAAGGCCGCCGGGGACAAGCTGGAGGCCCGCGGCAAGGCCGAGGCGCGGGCCGACGGCAAGGGCAGCAAGGCCCTGGCCGAGGCCTCCGGCGACGTCACCCCCGTCACCGGCCAGGTCCACGACCTGGAGGACCGCTACGCGCGCGCCGCCGACGCCATCGCCCGGGAACTCGACAAGGCCGGCGACATCGCCCCCGACGAGCCCGGCTTCTGGGACCGGCTCACCAAGGGGCTCGCGGACGCGTGGGACGCCACGGGGAAGTGGCTGAAGGACCACGCGGACACCGTCAAGCTGATCGGGGACCTGCTGAGTGACCTCAGCGGTGTGCTGGGCATGCTCGCCATCATCACCGCGCCCTTCGAACCGGTGGGCGCCATCTTCGCGACGGCCGCGGTGCTGACGAGCGGGCTCGCGCTGGTGACTCACCTCACGGCCAAAGCCGCGGGTGCAGAGGTGAACTGGCTGTCCATCGGGTTCGACGCCCTGGGGACGATCCCCGGAGTCGGCGCCTTCACCAAGGGCGTCAAGGTGGCCAGCCGCACACAGGCGACGGCACGTGCCGCACAGCTCGGCCGGGGTTTCCACAGCGAGGAGACCGTCGGACGGAACATCGTGGGCATGGGTGACAACGTCATCGGTGGGATGACACGCACCATCCGAGGGCGGCAGATCACGATCGGCGGCCTCAAGCTCGGGGCTGTGGTCAAGACCGAGGGTGGCCTCATGAACCGGATGAACCTGCTGACCGAGCAGACGATCCGCGGCGGGCAGCTGATCGGCACCAAGGGAATTCCGGGTCTACGGAACATCGACTCCATGAGCACCTTGGGCAGGGGCATCGACGCCGGGATCAAGATCGGCCTCAAGGCGGTTCCCCTGTCCCTTCACACCCAAGAGCTGATGAACCCCGGTGACCGGCTTGAGGAATCAGCGAAGGCACACTGAGAGGACAGCTGCTGTGGACTGGCAACTGCCGCACGGAGAATCCGTGCACACCCGGCACGACATCGCCTTCGCCACGGGGGTGGCCCCGAAGGTCGCCGGGCTGCGTTCTTTCCGGGGCCCCGACGGGCAGGACATCGAAGCGGAGCTGACCGGCGCCGGATGGCCGCCCGGCCCCGGCTTCCAGCGCCGGAACAAGGGCGAGCAGTCCGGCGTCCGAGTCCTGGACGTCGTCCTGCTCGGGGTCCCGCGGCTCATCAACGCGATCTCGAATGCCGCTGGTCCCGGCGGCTCCCTGGTGAAGGAGCCCAAGGGCCTGGGGCAGTCGCAGGAACCGCATCTTGAAGTGGACGACTTTCCCGTGGTGTACGCCGGTCCGGACGCTGTGGCGCGCACTCTTCCCTGGCAACTCGACCCCGCACGGCGGCCGAAGGGGTACCGCACCGACCTTTTGCTGACCGACCGGCGTCTGGTGATTCTCGGCCTCCCCGCCGGAAGTGATCCGACTTCGGCGCAGGAGCTGTGGAGCCTGCCCCGGAGCAGGGTGGCCGGTGCCGAACTGATGACGTTCTCCCAAGGGCCGTCCGATGTCCGGCTGCGTTTCACCGACGAGTCCTGGACCCGCTGGCGCGTCCGTGATGCTGCCCGGCTCGTGAGTCATGTCCGCGGAGAGAGAAGACCTGTCACGCGTGATCGCCTCACGCCTCAACAGCGTTCACGGGTCGCCGAATTGATGGCCCACCCGCCCCTTGAAGCGGGACGGTCCCTCGGCAAGGTGCACCCCGTCGAGGAGGAACCACAACTGGAACTTCTTTCCGGCGGAGTCGTCGCCGTCCACCTCCAGGTTCCGCTCTCGAACGGCGGCCGCATCCCGCTCACCGAACATCTGGACCCCTGCGGCTCCGACGTAGTTCCGGAGGGAGAGAATCCATGACCTCGGCATCGCGGCCGACGGGCGAGGAACTCGCTCCGGTCCTACTTCCCCCGCTGACCTTCGTGGTGCCGGACGGATTCCACGACGTTCCCGTCGACGCCTCAGCAGACGAACGCCACTCCTCCACCGCCGCGTTCGTACGCGGCCTCTATCCGGCGGGGGATGCCGAACTCCTGGAGTCGGCCACCCCGTACTACGAGCGGATCGCCACGCTGCTGTCGACCGCCGGGCTGCTCTACTCCGGCCTGGGAATCTTCGGTCTGGGTGCGGAGGGGGTGGCCCACTGCTCCTTGTCGGTGGCCGTCTGCGCATCGCGGCACGACGATACGGAGACGGCCGCTCAAGGAATGCTGGCCGTGCTCTCCGGCGACCCCCTGAATGACGCACGCTGGCTCGATCTGCCGTGCGGTCCGGCCATTTCGTGCGTATCGATGCGCGAACTCTCCGTGGACGCCGAGCAGACGACGGCGTCCGAGGAACAGCCGAAGATCATAACGGGGCAGATCCAGGTATACCTGCCCTTCCCCACCGGTCCCTACATGGCGGTCTTCACCCTCAGCACCGCGTCCATGCAGTGTTGGGGAGAGTTCTGCGACATGCTCACCGCAATCCTCCAGACGGTCTCGTTCACCGATCCCGACGCCCCCGACCACGCCTGAGCGACGCGCCAGCGGCTTCCCCGGACGTCGGCGGAATTGTCCGTCTCCCTCCCCCAGAACGAAACAAATTGGCGACAGCCCTGTCCGCTTGGGGTGGCTAAGTCAGGGCATATGGCGCCCTGTTGCCGGTGGTGTGTCTGGCGAGATCTCGATGGTCGCCGTTACCTTATTCCCTCTTGTCCGGGCCCTCGTAGCACCGCTCGGTGCGGAGGTCCGTCAGGCGTACGGGACGAGCAGGCACGGGGGAACCGATGAGTGACAGGACGAGGGCGGATCTCGGGATGATCCGGGACTGCTCGGACGCGTTGTTCCGGATTCACCGGGAGTTCAAGGAGAACAGCAACCCGGCCGACGAGTACGGCGACGCGCTCGGCAGCAAGAAGCTCCGGGACGTCTTCGACGACTTCTCCGGCACGTGGAAGAAGACGCGGAAGAAGCTGATGGCGGACATCGAGAAGCTCGCCAAGTTCACCGACTCCGCGGCCGACACGTACGACAAGGTCGACCACGAGCTGGCCGAGGCCCTCCGCAACGCCCGCAAGGAAGCCAAGGAAGCCAAGGGGAAGAAGTGACGCGCCCGACCGACTGGGAGCCGCTGCACGACGGCGACCCCGTTCCCGGTGATCCGTACGAGGTCGCGCGGCTCGGCAAGGAGCTGCGGAACATGGCCGACGAGATAGACAAGCAGGCCCGCAACATCAAGGCCCTCTCGTCGGTGGAGAGCTGGGACAGCGACGCCGGGCGCGCCTTCCACGAGATCGCGGACGGCACGTCGGGCCGGCTGAAGCGTTCCTTCGAGCGGTACGACGAGGCCGCGAAGGCCCTGGGCACGAAGGTCGTCGAGGGCGACACCGAGTCCAAGGAGTACGCCAGCGAGCTGTACCGCGCGCAGAAGGTGGCCGACAAGGCCCTGGAGAAGTACCGCGCGGCGCGGTCCGACCAGCAGACCGCGGTCGGCGACCTGGACAAGTACAAGGGCACCGTGCCGAGCAAGGACGACATCGGGGACCGCACGCGCCTGGAGAAGCAGCGCGACGAGGCGATGAGCGTCATCCGTGACTGCCACGGCGAGATCGCGCGCGCGAAGAGCATCCGCGACGACGCCGCGAGCGCGGCCGCCAAGCACATCAAGAACATCATCCACCACGACGGCGTCCGCGACCCGGGCGGCTTCATGAACTGGCTGGCCGACTGGGCCGACCGGTTCTCGAACCTGTCGGCGATCTTCGCGATCCTGGCGGTGATCTGTACGTTCGTGCCGCCGCTGCAAGTGCTCGCCCCGGTCTTCGCCGCCCTGTCCGTGGTGTGCAGCGCGGCGGCGCTCGCGGGGCACGCGTACGACATGTTCAAGCGGGGCGGGAAGCTCAACCTCCTGAAACTGGGCCTGGACGTGCTCGGCGTCATGCCGGGCCTCGGCGCCCTGAAGGGGTTCAGCGCGCTCAAGGGCCTCAAGGGCCTGGCGAAGCTGCGCGGGGTGCGCTTCAGCGGTCTGGGCGCGCTCAAGGGCGTGGGGTTCAAGTTCAACAACGGCATCGCCGTGAACCTCACCAACAAGATCCTCACCAAGGCGAAGCAGCTGCCCATCGCGGGCGAGAAGATCACCGCGGGCATCAAGACGGCCGGGTTCGGCAGCGCCCTGTACAAGATCTTCACCGGCAAGGACGGCGCCCGCACCGGCGACCCGGGCGACCCGGTGAAGCCGGCGAACCTGCCGCGGCCCTCGCCGCGCCCGGCGCCCACGCCCTCGCCGACGCCGTTCCGCACCGCGATGGCGCAGTAGCCGTGTCCGCGCCCTTCGACGAGCGGCCCCTGGGGCCCGGCGAGTACCGGGCCCGGGGGGACCTCGTCCGGTCGCTGGTCCCGGGCGCCGTGCTCGCCGCGGTGCCCGCGGCGCGCGCGGCCGCCGAGGCCGAGGGGCACCGGCTGCGGTTCGACTTCCTCGACGACGCGGCGGTCCTGGAGCTGCTGCGCCTTCGCCACCTCGACGAGGCGGCGCTGCACCGGGCCGGAGTGCGCCTCGGCGTCCCGACCGCGCTCGCCGCCTTCGCGCTGTTCGCGGGCTGGGGCGCGTACGTGCAGCACTGGGAGCCGGGCCGGGACCAGTACCTGTACTACGGCCTGTGCGGCGCGGCCTGCGTCCTCGTCGTCGTCCTGTACGCCGTCACGCTGACCCGGCACTGGGGCAGCCGCCCGCGCCGGCGGGTGCGGGCGCGGGCCGCCGCGTACCGCAGGATCGCGCACCTCGCCCGCGACGGCGGGGCCCGGCTGCCGGACGCGTACCCGCACTACGGCCCGTATCCCTTCGCGGCCCGCTTCCACCCCGAAGCCGAAGACGAAGCCGCCGACGGCGCCGACGACGGCGCCGCGGACGACGACCTGGACATGCCCACAGACCGGCGCGGAGATCCGCCCGGCGCGCCCGATGGGAAAGGCCCCCGATGAGTTCCGTGGTGTCCGAGACGACCGGGGTCGCGACCGCGGCCGGCGGCGAGCTGTTCCACGTCCGGTGGATCATGCCGGAAGGGTTCTTCGAACTCCCCACGGAGGCCGAGGACATCGACGAGCTCGCCGACAAGCTCATCGACCTGGCCCGGGAGATCCAGCCCAGGTCCACGCCAGAGATGCAGTACCTGTGGGCCGCGATGGTCGGGTCCACGTACGACGAACTGGTCGACGCCGGGGTGCAGTACGCCGGGTTCGTCGTCACCGAGGTCGACGACGTCCGCTGCACGGCCAACGTGTCCGTCGCGCTCGCCGACCTGCCGGACGAGGCCCGCTTCAGCCCGGTGGAGGGCACCGCGCGGGCGCTGCGCGCGCTCGGCCGGGGCGAGGTGGAGGAGCTGTCCCTGCCGTGCGGGCCCGGCGTGTCCTGGATCGGCTCGCGGCGGGCCGCCGTCGACGGGTCGCTCACGCCGTCCGGCGAGGAGGAGCCGTTCTGGACGTCCTTCATCAACGTCCAGGTGCCGCTGTCCAACGGCACCGCCGTGGTCCTGGAGATGTCCACGCCGACGATGGAGGGCTGGGACGTCTTCTCCAGCATGTTCGCGGGCGTCTGCCGGAGCCTGCAGCTCTTCGACGCCGCCGGGAACCCGGTGGACAGCAAGGGCCGACCCGTCGAGATAGCCGACATGGCCGACCTGGCCGACACAGGAGAGAGCGCGGAGTGACTGCCACGGATCCGCGGACGGAGCGCGTCGGAGCGGACGCACCGGAGCAGGTCGGGGCCGACGTACCGCCGGAGGACTACCGGCTGCTCGTCCCCCGCGACTGGTTCCGCATCGACCTCACGCTCGACCGCTGGCGGCCCCAGCTCAAGACGTTCGCCGACCGGCAGGCGGCCCGGCGCGGCATGTCCGCGCAGGCCGCGCGGGGGCTGTGGGCCACCCTGCGCAACACCGCGGAGAGCGGGGCGGCCCAGGGCGCCATCGAGCTGTTCCTGCGCTCGGAGATCAGCGACACGGGCGCGACCCCGGCCACGCTGCTCGTGTCCCTGCTGCCGATGTCCGGCGCGCTGTACGTCACCCCGCAGGAGCTGGCGCGGGGCGTCACCGAGCACCGGGGCGCGGGCACGGAGGTGTCCGTGACGCGGCTTCCCGCGGGCGAGACGGTCCGCGTGACGACGGCGACGACGCTGGACCTGTACGTCAACATGCCCGGAAGGGCGGGGTATTTGCTGCTCGCCTTCTCCGTGCCGCTGAGCGGTGTCGAGAGCTCCCTGGGCGGCCTGTGCGAGGCGATCGCGTCGTCGCTGCGCTGGGTCTGAGGCCGAAGGGACGGGCGGCCGGACAAAGGGGGCGGGGCGAGGGGAAGTTGTCCCTCGCCCCGCCCCTGCCGCTGCTGCCGTCGCCGGGCCCGGGGGCTAGCCCCGCGCGGCCTTGCCCAGCTCGTCGTCGATCTGCTCGAACTTGTCCGCGGCGGTCGTCAGGTAGTCGCCCATGCCGTCGAGGCCGTCGAGCATGTCCTTGGCGCCGCGCACGAACTCGTCGAAGTTCTCGTCGAACGCCTTCGAGGAGCTCTTGGTGACGTAGCCCGTCTCGACGAGGTTCGCGATGTACTTGCGGAGGCCGTCGAGCTTCTCCTTGAGCTTGTCCTTCTCCTTGACGACGTGCTTGGCCGCATCCCGCATGTCCTGGTATGTGACATCAAGGTCCTTGGACATGAAGCCCACTCCCTCCAACGCGCCGCAGGGCCAGCCCCCGTGGCTCCACTGATTGGTGCGAATCGCACCTGAAACGGCGCGAATCACGCTGTCGGCACGGCAGTTGCGCCCGAACGCACCCGGTGCGCCCCTCCGCCAGTGCGCCAGCAGCTTACGGGTGTGGTCATGGAGGGAATACCCCCGTTGAGTCACAGCTCTGCTATGAGCGCGTGCCGGGGTGGAAGTGCGGCGACTGCCGGGCGTTGCCGGTGGAAAGCGTGTGCCGACAACCCGTTGCCCCCGGCCGGGAGTGAGCGGTTATCGTCGCTTCCACTGTGGGCCGTGGTCCGGAAGCGGTCACGGGGGGCCGTGGGAGGACGAGCGTGCGTCTGACACTGACCGTCGTCGATCCGATCGGCGGCGGCTCCGCCGACGTCGTGCTCGACGCCGATCCCGACTCCTCCGTCAGGGACATAGCCGCCGAACTGGCCCGTACGGCGGGCCGGAGCGGCGCCCGGGTCATCCCCCTCGGCCAGCACCAGCCGACGCCCGACGGCGCGCCGGTGCTCTACGTCGACGGGTACGCCGTCGACCCCGGCGCCACGGTCGTCACCTCGCCGCTGCGCGAAGGCGCCGTCGTCAGCCTCCACGACCCCGCGGGCTGCGTGCCCGGCGAGCCGACCGGCCTGGTCGAGCTGCGCGTGGCGGGCGGCCCGGCCGCGGGCGCCGTGCACCGGCTCGGCATCGGCCGGTACGACATCGGCAGCGGCCCGGCGGCGTACGTGCGCGTCGACGACCCCGAACTCGCCGCCCGCGCCCTGACGTTGTCGGTCGCCACGGACGGCACCTGCCAGGTGGCCGTGCACGGCAGCGAGGAGCAGAGGGCCGAAGTCACTCTCGACGGAGTGAAGTTCACCGACGCCGAGGACGGCGCCTGGCCCCTCGGCGCGCAGATCGCCGCCGGAAACACCCTGTTCGAGCTCGTGCGGTACGCGCCGCCCGACGCGGCCCTCAAGTGGTCCGAGGACGGCGCGGGCCTCGACTACAACCGGCCGCCGCGGCTGCGCCCGCCCGAGCGGCAGACCACGTTCCGCCTGCCGTCCCCGCCACGCGACTTCGAGGCCCGGCCGCTGCCGTGGCTGATGGCCCTGTTCCCGCTGGTCGGCGCCGTGATCGCGGCGATGATCTTCAACCGCTGGTACTACCTCGTCATCGCCGGGCTGAGCCCGATCATGCTGTTCGGCAACTACTTCCTGGACAAGAAGCACGGCCGCAAGTCCCACGCCAAGCAGGTCAAGGAGTACAAGGAGACCAAGGCGCGGATCGAGAAGGACGCGCAGGACGCCCTGGTCGCCGAGCGGCTCGACCGGCGCCACGCGGTCCCCGACCCGGCGACCGTCCTCACCCTCGGCACCGGCCCGCGCACCCGTCTGTGGGAGCGGCGCCGCACCGACGCCGACCATCTGCTGCTGCGCTTCGGCACCGGCACGCTGCCGTCCGACGTCGTCCTCGACGACCCGGAGCAGGACGAGCACAAGCGCCAGGTCACCTGGACCATCGAGGACGCCCCGGTGGCCCTCGGCCTGAAGCAGCTCGGCGTCATCGGCCTGGCCGGGCCCGGCGACTCGGCGGCGGCCCTCGGCCGCTGGGCGGTGGCGCAGACCGCCGCGCTGCACAGCCCGATGGACGTCCAGTTCTACGTCCTGACCGAGAACTCCGCCCGGGAGTCCTGGGACTGGCTGCGCTGGCTGCCGCACGCCCGCCCCGGCAGCGGCCAGGACGTCAACGTGCTGATCGGCACGGACGCCGAGACCGTCGGCGCCCGCGTCGGCGAGCTGACGCAGGTCCTCGACGCCCGCGAGAAGGTCAAGCAGGAGACGCGGGGCCAGACCGGCGGGTTCACCGACCCGGACATCGTCGTCGTCTGGGACGGCTCGCGGCGCCTCCGCTCGCTGCCCGGCGTCGTCCGGATCCTGCGCGACGGCCCGGCCGTGGGCGTCTACGCGCTCTGCCTCGACACCGAGCAGCGGTTCCTGCCCGGCGAGTGCCAGGCCTTCGTCGTGGCCGAGCCCCGGGCGCGGGAGCTCGCGGACCCGGCCGCCGGGGCCGCGCCCGTGGCGGGCGGCATCCCGCCCCGGCCCGCCACCGCCCCGGCGGGCGGCGGCTTCCCCTCCTTCCACGCCTGGCACACCGCGGATGCCGAGGCCGACCGGGCGGGGACCGCCGACGAGCTGCGGCTGCGCGTCGAGCAGACCGGCACCCGGCGCCTGCTCGACGTACGCCCCGACTTCGTCTCGCCCGCCTGGTGCCTGCGCCTCGCGCGCGCCGTGTCGCCGCTGCGCGACATCAGCGGCGAGACCGAGGACTCGGCGCTGCCCGGCGCCAGCCGGCTGCTCGACGTGCTCCAGCTGGAGCCGCCGTCCCGTGAGGCCATCACCGCCCGCTGGCAGTCCGGCGGACAGTCCACGACGGCCGTCATCGGCGAGTCGTACGACGGTCCGTTCGGCATCGACCTGCGCAAGGACGGGCCGCACGGCCTGATCGCGGGCACCACCGGATCCGGCAAGTCGGAGCTCCTGCAGACCATCGTGGCCGCGCTCGCCGTGGCCAACACGCCAGAGAACATGACGTTCGTCCTCGTCGACTACAAGGGCGGCTCCGCGTTCAAGGACTGTGTGCAGCTGCCGCACACCGTCGGCATGGTCACCGACCTCGACGCGCACCTCGTCGAACGCGCCCTGGAGTCGCTCGGCGCCGAGCTGAAGCGGCGCGAGCACATCCTCGCCGACGCCGACGCCAAGGACATCGAGGACTACCAGGACCTGGTGCGCCGCGACCCCACGCGCGCGCCGGTGCCCCGGCTCCTCATCGTCATCGACGAGTTCGCCTCCATGGTCCGTGACCTGCCCGACTTCGTCACCGGCCTGGTCAACATCGCCCAGCGGGGCCGCTCCCTCGGCATCCACCTGCTCCTCGCCACGCAGCGGCCGAGCGGCGTCGTGTCGCCCGAGATCCGCGCCAACACCAATCTGCGCATCGCCCTGCGCGTCACCGACGGCGGCGAGTCGTCGGACGTCATCGACGCGCCCGACGCCGGGCACATCTCCAAGAACACGCCCGGCCGCGCCTACGTCCGCCTCGGCCACGCGTCCCTGGTGCCCTTCCAGTCCGGTCGCGTCGGCGGCCGTCGCCCCGGCGCCGCGGACCCGCAGGCGCTCGCGCCCTGGGCCGACGAACTCACCTGGCCGGGTCTAGGGCGCGCCACGGCCGCCCGGCCCGCGGCCCGGGCCCGCGAGGACGCGGAGATCACCGACCTGAAGGTCCTCGTCGACGCGGTCCGCGAGGCCACCGCGGCCCTCGCCATCCCCGCCCAGCACAGCCCCTGGCTGCCCGCCCTCGACGAGACGCTGCTGCTCGACGCCATCGCGTCGCCGCCCGCCCCCGCCGGTGCGCTGTCGCCCGCTCCGTACGGCGTCGAGGACCTGCCCGCCGACCAGGCGCGCCGCCCCGTCGTAGTGGACTTCGCGACCTTCGGGCACCTGATGATCGGCGGCGCCCCGCGCAGCGGCCGCTCCCAGGTGCTCCGCACGATCGCGGGCTCCCTCGCGCGCACGCACTCGTGCGCCGACGTCCACCTGTACGGCATCGACTGCGGCAACGGCGCGCTCAACGCGCTGACCCGGCTGCCGCACTGCGGCGCCGTCGTCAGCCGCAACCAGACCGAGCGCGTGGTCCGCCTCGTCAACCGGCTCAAGGGCGAACTCGGCCGCCGCCAGGACCTCCTAGCCGAGAAGGGCTACGCCGACATCGGCGAGCAGCGGGCCGGTGCCGCGGCCGACGAGCGCCTGCCGCACCTCGTGGTCCTCCTCGACCGCTGGGAGGGCTGGCTGCCCACGCTCGGCGAGATCGACCACGGCAGCCTGACCGACGAGGTCACCGCGCTGCTGCGGGAGGGCGCGAGCGTGGGCATCCACCTGGTCCTCACCGGCGACCGGCAGCTCCTCGTCGGCCGCGTCTCGTCCCTCACCGAGGACAAGTACGGCCTGCGGCTGGCCGACCGCTCCGACTTCTCCCTGCTCGGCATCCCCTCCCGCAAGGTGCCCGAGGAGATCCCCCCGGGCCGCGCCTTCCGCAACGAGAGCGGTACGGAGACGCAGTTCGCCCTGCTCTGCGAGGACGCCACCGGGCAGGGCCAGGCCGCCGCGCTGGCCGCCATCGGCGAGGCCGCCGCGGTCCGCGACGCCGACGTGCCGCGTCGGCTGCGCCCGTTCCGCGTCGACACGCTGCCCGGCCGGATCTCCTTCGACGAGGCCTGGGAGCTGCGGGACCCCGAGGCCTCGCGCTCGAAGCTGTGGGCCCTGATCGGCGTCGGCGGCGACGAACTCACGGGCCACGGGCCCGATCTGGCCGAGGGCGTGCCCGCCTTCGTCATCGCGGGCCCCGCCAAGTCCGGCCGCTCCACCGTCCTGATGAACGCCGCCCGCTCCTTCCTCGCGCAGGGCGTACGCCTCGTCGTCGCCGCGCCCCGCCAGTCCCCGCTGCGCGGGCTCGACGGCACCGAGGGCGTCCTGAAGGTCTTCACCGGCGACGACATCGACGAGGACGACCTGGAGGAGGCCATCGACTCGGCGACCCTCCGGTCGCCGATCGCCGTCCTCGTCGACGACGGCGAGATCCTGGAGGACTGCGACGCCGCGAGCCAGTTCAAGCGGATCATCCAGCGAGGGGCCGACGAGGGCCTCGCCCTCGTGCTCGCCGGGGACGAGGAGGACGTGTGCAGCGGCTTCTCCGGGTGGCAGGTCGACGCGAAGAAGGGGCGGCGGGGCATCCTGCTCTCCCCGCAGGACTCGTCCAGCGGCGACCTCATCGGCGTCCGCGTCTCCCGCAGCGTGGTCGGCGGCCCCGTGACCCCCGGCAAGGGCCTCCTCCACCTGGGCACGGGCGAAGCGGCGACGGTGACGACTCCGTTGTAACAGGGGCCAGTTCCAGCCCGTCCGGCGTTTGAGGACGAGGCGCGAAGCGCCAAAAAGGGGCAGGGGCACGGGGGCGGCAGCCCCCGGTTCGGGAAGGGGCGCCCGCGTGCGGAGCGCGCTCATGGGCACAGCGGGGCGCCCCGCGAGGGTCAGCCCCGGACGCGCCGCAGCCGCGCCTCCGGGTCACCCGCCTTGGGATCCTCGGAGGTGTACTGGAGCTCCGTGCCCACGGGCCGCAGCCACACCGTGTGGGCGGTCTGCGAGCACCCCCCGCCGTTGGACTTCGCCCCGACCGCCTTCGCGGTCAGCTGCTTCTCCGTGGCCGACGTGAGCGTGAGGACGTCGACGCACGTACCGCCGATGAGGTCCGTCTGCGTCACCGTGCCGACCCGCTCCCCCGCCTTCGCCACCTGCCCGATGGTCACGTCGAAGGTGCCCAGGGCGACGAGGCCGTCCTGCGCGGCGGCCTTGCCGCGCCACTTGCCCAGATAGCTCTTGGGTACGAGGCCGTCGGCGGCGGGGGCGTCACCGGTGGCGGCGGGCGGCCGCTTCCCGGCGCTGCCGTCGCCGTCGCCGCCCGCGCCGGAACCGGGCAGCACGTCGAAGAGGAACACCGAGCCCACAAGGACCGCCGCGAGCGCCCCGGCCACGGCGAGGGCCACCGTGCAACTCACCCTCCGCCCACGGCCGTCCGGCGTCCCGGGCGCGGTCGTTGCCGCGACGGAGAGGGAGACCTTGCCGGGCGGGGTCGCGGCGGGCGGAGCCGCGGCGGGCGAGGACGGCACCGGGGACGGTCGCGCGTCGGCGGGGCCGCCGCGCGGAAGCGGAGCCGAAGACACCGCCGCTCCCGCCCCACCCGCCCCGTACGACGCGTCCGGCGGCCCGAACACCCCCACCGCGGGTCCCGCGAACGACACCGGCCCCGACGCCGCCGCACCCCCGGCGCCGTCCTCCTCGGCCTCCAGGTCGAGCAGCCGTACCGCGCTACGGCTCACGCGCTCCACCAGCGGACCCGGCAGCCAGCCCGCGGCCACCAGCGGGGCCGCCCCCTCGGGGGCGAGGCGGCGGGCGACCTCGGCCGGGGCGGGCCGCGCCGCCGCGTCCTTGGCCAGGCAGGCCGCGGCCAGATCCCGCAACTCGCCATCCAGAGAACCCAGTTCGGGCTCCTCGTGGACGACCTTGTAGAGCAGCGCAGCCGACGTGTCGCCGGCGAAGGGCGGCTCGCCCGTCGCCGCGTACACGAGTGAGGCGCCGAGCGAGAAGACGTCCGCCGCGCCCGTGGCGCCCTTGCCGAGGATCTGCTCCGGCGCCATGTAGCCGGGGGAGCCGATGGACACGCCGGTGGACGTGAGCGAGGCCGTGCCGTCCGTCGCGCGGGCGATGCCGAAGTCGATCAGACGCGGGCCGTCCAGGGTCAGCAGGACGTTGGAGGGCTTCACGTCGCGGTGGACGAGGCCGAGGGCGTGGACGTGCGCGAGCGCCTCCGCGAGGCCCGCGCCGAGGACGCGCGCGGAGTGCACGGGCAGCGGGCCCGCGTCCCGCACGGCCTCCGTCAGGGACGGGCCCGCCGCGTATCCGGTCGCGACCCAGGGCAGCGCGGCCTCGGGGTCGGCGTCCAGGACCGGGGCCGTCCACTGGCCGCCGACCCGCCGGGCCGCGTCGACCTCGCGGCGGAAGCGGGCGCGGAACTCCTCGTCGAGGGCGAAGTGCGGATGCACGACCTTCACCGCGACCGTGCGGCCGCCCGCGCTGCGGCCCACGTAGACACGGCCCATGCCGCCGGAGCCCAGCCGGCCGAGCAGTCGATAGGGCCCGACGGCCGCGGGTTCGTCCGGTTCGAGCGGGTGCATCGCGAAGGCCTCCCCCTGGTGCGCCGTACGCGGACCACTGCCACGGATCAGCCTACGACCCGGGGAACCCGCGCCCGGGTTTCTCCCTCTACCCAGAAGGAATTGACCGTATTGCCGTCCTTGTCCCCAGGTTCGTCGAGGTCGTATGAACATCCGCCGCACCACCGTCGCCCTGACCGCCGCGCTCGCCGCCGCCGCTGCCCTCCTCACCGGCTGCTCGTCCGACGGGGGCGAGCCCATGCGCTTCGACAGCGCCTCCGCCCCGGCCCCCGCCAAGGGCCACGGGAGCGAGCACGCGGGCATCCGGCTCCCCACCGGGCCCCGCGCCTCCTTCACCACCGAGAGCACCCTCGACGACGGCACCAAGATCGGCGTCACCACGCTGCACGGCAAGAAGTCGGGCTTCACCGGAAAGGTCTGGGTCTGGGCGCCGAAACAGTACTTCGACCCGAAGTACTCCCGCAGCGGCTTTCCCGTACTCATCGCGCTGCCCGGCGGCCCCGGTTACCCCAATAACTACTGGATGGGCACGGACCTGAAGCTGGAGAGCTCCATCGCCAAGTGGTCGCGGGAGGGAAAGAGCCAGCCGTTCATCGTGGTGATGCCCGTGCTCAATCCCGACGACAAGTTCTATTACGACGGCAGTGACATACCGGGCCAGCCGAAAATGGGCACCTGGATGACCGAGGACGTACCGGATTTCGTCAAGGCGAATTTCCGCACCTTCACGTCCCGCGACGGGTGGGGCTTCATGGGGTCCTCCTCGGGCGGTTTCGTGGGCCTGAAGTCCGTCCTGAAGCACCCGGAGAAGTTCAGGGCCGTGATCGCGTCGGGCCCGGACACCGTGCCGGACTCGCCGCTCTGGCGCGGACACGAGCCGCAGCGGCTCGCCAACGACCCGGGGCGCCTGGCCGAGCGCCTCATCCGGCGCGGCGGACCCGAGGTCGACATCGCCTTCCAGGTCGGCACCGCGGAGTCCGGGCAGCCGAACCTGCGGGCGTTCATGCAGAAGTACGGCAAGGGGCCGGTCAAGACCCGGCTCAACGTCATCCAGGGCGGCACCCACAGCGCCCGCTCGTACGTCCCCGCCATGGACGACGGGCCGATCCAGTGGATCAGCAGGAAGATGAAGGGCCCGGTCCCCAACGGCTGAGGTCCGGGCCCGGCGCGGCTACGGCCGCAGCAGCTCCACCTTCACGTCCCCGGGGAAGCCCGTCGTCGGCCCCACCCGGCGCGCGAACTCCGTGACGCCCTCCAGCTGCGCGCCGCCGAAGCGGAAGTCGAGCGTCGTGAAGTACCGCTCCAGGACGCCCGCGTCGAAGGACTCCCAGCGCGAGGCCTGCTCCGCGACCTTCGCGACCTCCTCCAGGGACAGGTCACGGGAGGCCAGGAACGCCTTGTGCACCTCGCGGACCACCTCGGGCTCGCGCGCGAGGTAGTCGCGGCGTGCCGCCCACACCGCGAAGACGAACGGCAGGCCCGTCCAGTCCTTCCACATCTGCCCGAGGTCGTGCACCTCCAGGCCGAGCTTGGGGGCGTCGATCAGGTTCGCGCGCAGCGCCGCGTCCCCGATCAGGACGGCCGCGTCCGCCTCCTGCATCATCAGGCCGAGGTCGGGCGGGCAGGTGTAGTACTCGGGGCGCACGCCGTGGCGCTCGGCGAGCAGCAGCTGCGCCAGGCGCACGGAGGTGCGCGAGGTGGAGCCGAGCGCCACCCGCGCCCCGTCCAGGCGGTCGAGCGGCACCTGCGAGACGATCACGCACGACATGACCGGGCCGTCGCAGCCCACGGCCAGGTCGGGGAAGGCCACCAGGTCGTCGGCGTTGCGCAGGAACTCGACCAGGGTGACGGGGCCGACGTCGAGGTCGCCGCGCACGAGCTGCTCGCTGAGCTTCTCCGGGGTGTCCTTGGTGAGCTCGAAGTCGAGGAGGGTGCCGGTCCGCGCGAGGCCCCAGTACAGGGGCATGCAGTTCAGGAACTGGATGTGGCCGACGCGCGGCCGGGCGGTGCGGCGGGAGCTGGGGATGGGGTACCCCCTGCCCGAGCGCGACCGAGGGCTTGGGGAGGGGTCGGCGTCGACCGCCCCGCCCGAGGTGTCAGCGGGAGAATTGTCCACATCCGTGAGGCTAGCCCTCGTGCACCACGGAGCGAGCGCCGGGTCCCGCGGGGGCCGGGGCCGCGCTTCTCCGCGCCCCGCCCCGCGCCGTCGCCGGGGCCCGACCGGGGGGCGCTCCGAGGGCCGCCCCGGCGCCCTCTCCGGGTCCACCCCGGGGGCCTGCCCCGCGCCCGTCCGGGGTCTGCCCTGGGGGCCACCCGGCCTCCTTCCAGGGGGCCCGCCCGGCGCTCGGCCGAGGGGCTGCCCGACGCCCTGCTGTAGGCCCGCACTGGGGGCTCACCTCGCGCTTTCGCCGCGGCTCCCGCCAAGGCCTCGACGGGCCCGTGTCAACCCGGCGCGAGGGGCCGTCAAACCTCCGAGTGACGTGATCTTGATCCCTATTGCTTCCGGGTGCCTGCGTGCTAAGCTCGCCGCAAGTTGCAGTTTGGTTTCCCTTGCAGTACAGAGCCTGCGGAGCATGTAACCCGCAGGCTCTCGTCGTTTTCAGACTTTTGCAGTTGTTTCAACAATCGCAGGTTCTGGAGCAGGGCAACCCTTTGGCCCAAGGAGGGCTTATGGCTACCGGAACCGTGAAGTGGTTCAACGCCGAAAAGGGCTTTGGATTCATCGCCCAGGAAGGCGGCGGCCCCGACGTCTTCGTTCACTACTCCGCGATCAACGCCAGCGGTTTCCGTTCCCTCGAGGAGAACCAGGCCGTGACCTTCGACGTCACGCAGGGCCCGAAGGGCCCGCAGGCGGAGAACGTCACCCCTGCCTAGGGGCGGCTTGAACCTCCCGTAAGGGTGGCTTGATCCAACGGAAGCAGTACCCAAGGGGCCCCGCGCCCTCGCTTCGGCGAGGCACCGGGGCCCCTGCCTTTTTCTGGCGGGGGCGCCTTGGGCCGGGGGCTCCCTCGGGCAGGGTGGGCCTCCTCCCGGCGCGGGCCCATCGGCCTGCGGCCTCGTCCTCAAACGCCGGACGGGCTGAATCCTCCCTGCGGCGCCGTCGTCGCTGCCCAACGCGCTGACGCGCTTGTCCTCAAACGCCGGACGGGCTGGATCTTCTCTGCACGGGCTGAATGTTCTCTGCGGCGCCATCGCCGTTCATCGCGCTGACGCGCTCGTCCTCGAACGCCGGACGGGCTGAGGGGGGGCGGCCGGTGTGCGCTGGATCTCGTCTGCGGGCCCCCCGGAGGGCGGCGGCTGCTGAGGCTCCGCGCCGGATCCCGCCTGCGGGCTGCCCCGCCGGATCCCGGTACGGACCCGCACAGGACCTCCGGGCGCGACCGGCGACCATCTCAGCCCGTCCGGCGTTTGAGGACGAGGCGCGAAGCGCCGACAAGGGCAGGGGCCCGGGGGCGGCAGCCCCCGGTTCGGGAAGGGGCGGGCCTGGGGCGCCCCGCGAGGGATCAGCCCGTGGCCAGGGCCTCCCGCGTACGGGCCACCGCCGCCGGGTCCCAGTTCTCCCCGGGCACACTGGCCAGGAGCAGCCGCGTGTAGGCGTGCTCCGGGTCCGCGAGGACCCGGCCCGTCGGCCCCTGCTCCACCACCTCGCCCCGCCGCATCACCAGCACCTCGTCCGTCACGTGCCGCACCACCGCCAGGTCATGGCTGACGAAGACGAGCGCCACCCCCGTCTCCTCCCGGATCTCCCGCAGGAGCTGGAGGATCTGCGCCTGGATCGACACGTCGAGCGCGGCGACGGCCTCGTCGAGCACCAGGACCCGGGGGTCGACCGCCAGCGCCCGGGCGATCGCGAGGCGCTGGCGCTGCCCGCCGGACAGGTCCCGGGGCCGCGCGTCCGCCTCGCGCGCGCCCAGACCGACGCGGTCCAGGAGGTCGCGGGCGGCCGCCCCGCCCTTCTCGTCCTTGCCGTGCAGGCGCAGTGCCGTACGGAGGCACTGGGTGGCGGTGAGCCTCGGGTCCAGGGAGACGTACGGGTCCTGGAAGACCATCTGGATCTCCCTGGCCCTGGCGAGACGGCCCCGGGAGGTGCGCGGGGTGCGGGGCTCGCGGCGGCGGCCCGCCACGGTGATCTCCCCCCGGTCCGGGGGGACGAGGCCCACCAGCATGCGGGCCACGGTCGTCTTGCCGGAGCCCGATTCGCCGACGATGCCGAGGGAACCGCCCTCGGGAACCGTGAAGCCCACGTCGTGCGCGGCCCGGTGGCTGCCGCCGCCGGGCAGGGGGTAGGTCTTGCTCAGCCCGGTGGCCCGGAGCAGGGCGGTCTTCGTCACTGCTGCACCTCGATCTCGGCAGGGGAGCCCGCGGCGAGGCAGGCGGACGTGCCCCCGTCGGGCAGGGGCACCGGCTTCGGGGCCCACGTCCCGCACTCCGGCCGCGCCTGACCGCACCGCTCCACGAACGCGCACCCGTCGAACACGTCCGCGAGGGACGGCGGACGGCCCGGGATCGGGCGCAGCGGAGCCTCCAGGGCGTCCAGGGTCGGGGAGCAGGACAGCAGGCCGCGGGTGTAGGGGTGGGAGGGGGAGCTGAACAGGGACTTCGCCGTGCGCTCCTCCACCACCCGGCCCGCGTACATCACGTACACGCGGTCGCTGTACGCCGCCGCCAGGTGCAGGTCGTGGGTGATGAACAGCAGGCCCAGGCCGTGCTCGGCGCGCAGGGTGCGCAGCAGGGCGAGGATGTCGGCCTGGGTGGTGACGTCCAGGGCGCTGGTGGCCTCGTCGGCCAGGAGGAGGCGGGGGCGGGCGGCGAGGGCGCCCGCGATGACGACCCGCTGGAGCATGCCGCCGGACAGCTCGTGCGGGCGCTGGCGCACGCGGCGCTCGGGGTCGGGCAGGCCGACGGAGGCGAGCAGCGCGACGGCCTCGGCGCGGGTGGCGCCCCGCTCGGTGAGGAAGTCACCGACGCGGCGCACCGGGTTGAGGGCCGCGCGCGGGTCCTGGTGGACCAGGGCGACCGACCCCGCGCGGTGGGCGCGCAGCCTCTCGCCGGTCAGGGTGAGGACCTCGGTGCCGTCGAAGCGCACAGAACCGGAGCTGCCCGCCCCGTCCGGCAGCAGGCCGAGGGCCGTCCGCGCGGTCGTCGACTTGCCCGAGCCGGACTCGCCGACCAGGGCCACCACCTCGCCCTCGGCGACCCGCAGGGACACGGAGTCCAGGAGCGGGCGGGCGGCGCCCGGCACGGTCACGGTCACGTCGTCGATGTCGAGCAGCATCACTGCCTCCCCAGGCGGTCGGCGGCCCAGACGCCGACGACGTTGAAACAGACCACGACCAGGGCGATCGCAGTGCCGGGCACCAGGGCGGGGAGCATCGCGCCCTGGACGATCGCCGCCTGCCCCTCCTGCACCATCAGGCCCCAGTCGCAGGACGGGGGCTGGGCGCCGAAGCCCAGGTAGGAGAGGGTCGCCAGGGACATCAGGGCCTCGCCGAAGAGGACCACGAGATAGCCGAGGACGGACCGGCCCAGGTTCGGTATCAGATGGCGGGCGCAGATGCGGGCGCCGCCCATGCCCTGCACGCGGTACGCGTCGACGTACGGCTTGCGGGCCTCGGACAGGGCCAGGGAGCGGGTGTACTTGGCGATGGTCGGTGTGAAGGCCAGGCCGAGGGCGAGGACGGACGTCGTCGTGCCGGTGCCGAAGACGGCGATGATCAGGACGGTGAACAGCAGGCCCGGGAAGGCGTACATCACGTCCGTGAGGCGGGAGACGAGCGTGTCCACCCAGCCGCCGCGCCAGGCGGCGAGCACCCCGAGCGTGACGCCGAGCACCCCGGCGACGGCGAGCAGCAGGAGCGGCGCGACCAGGCTGGTCCGCGCGCCGTACAGGGCGCGGGAGAGCAGGTCCTGGCCGGAGGAGTCGGTGCCGAGGAGGTGCTCGCGGCCGGTGCCCACCAGGGAGGAGGACAGGTCGATGGCGTCCGGGGCGTAGGGCGCGAGGAGGGGGGCGAGGGCGGCCGCGAGGACGACGAGGCCGAGGAGCCCGCCCGCGATCAGGACGCCGACCGGGCGCCGCGGCCCGGCCGCCTTCACGGCGTTCGTACCGCCGAGGGTCAGGGTCATGAGCGCACCTCCTTCACGCGCGGGTCGAGCAGCGGGTGGACGGCGTCCACGGCCGTGGTGACGACGATGTAGCCGGTGACCATCAGGAGCAGGACGGCCTGCGCCACGGGGAAGTCATGGGTGTTGATGGCGCCGACGAGCAGGGAGCCGATGCCGCTGAGGCCGAAGGCGGTCTCGACGACGACGGTGCCGGCGAGCATGCCCGCCATGACCAGGCCGCACATGGTGACGATGGGCCCCAGTGCGTTGCGCAGGACGTGGCGGCGGACTATCTCCCGCTCGGGCACGCCGGACGCGCGGGCCGCCGCCACGTGGTCGGAGGCCGCCGCGTCCACCATCGCCTGCCGGGTCACGCGGCTGACCAGGGCGAGCGCGCCGAGCGCCAACGACAGGGCGGGCAGCGTGAGGTGGTGCACGGTGCCGAGGAAGCCCTCGCCGCTGCCGGTCACCGGGAACCAGCCGAGCCGGACGCCGAAGAACGACGCCAGGGCGATCGCCGCGACGAACGACGGCACCGACGCGGCGAGCGTGGTGACCCCGACCACCGCCGAGTCCACCCAGGTGGACCGCTTCACGGCGGCGAGGACTCCGGCGCCCACGCCGAGGACGACGAACAGGGCGGTGGCGTACAGGACGAGTTGGAGCGTCGTCGGGAAGCGGGCCGCCACCAGGTCGGACACCTGGTCGCTGTACTTGAACGACCGGCCGAGGTCGAGGTGCAGGCAGTCCCACAGCCAGCGGCCGTACTGGGCGGCCAGCGGCTCGTCCAGGTGGTACTCGGCGCGCACCTGGGCCAGGCGCTCGGGGGTCAGCTTGTCGCGGCCGCCCGCGAGGAAGACGGCGGGGTCGCCGGGCGCGGCGTACACGGCGGCGAAGATGACGAACGACGCGGCGAGGAGCGTGGCGAGCACGCCCGCGAGGCGCCGTACGAGACGGACGGCGATGCCCTTTCCCATGGCGGCCTAGCCTTTCCGCGCGCCCAGCCGGGCGGCCCACGGGTAGTAGAGGTACGACTGGGAGGAGGGCGGTCCGGTCAGCCGGTCGCTGAGGACGAGCGCCGTCGGCACCTGGGCGACGGGGATCCACACGGCGGCGTCGACGAACCGCCGCTGCGCCTCGGTCGTGAGCCGGGCGCGCTCGGTGTCGTCGAGCGTGGCGAGGGCCTTGTGGACGAGGCGGTCGTACGCCGGGTCCTTGAAGCCGACCCAGTTGTTGGAGGAGTCGGACAGGCCGTTGTCGTAGAAGCCCATGGGGTCGGCCTTGGAGATGTACCAGTCGCCGACGAGGACGTCGATGCCGTCGCGGGCCTGGGGGTCGCTGTAGAACTCCTCGAACTGCGCGGGCGGCACGGTCTTGATCTGCGCCCGCACCCCGATCCGCTGGAGCGCGGCGCGGGTGGCGTTGGCGACGACGGTGCGGCCCTGGCTGCTGTCGGTGCCGATGACGACGGGGTCGTCGGGGGCGCCTGCCTCCTTGACCAGCTTCTTGGCCTCGGCGAGGTCGTCGGCGGTCGGGGTCGCGGGGGCGGCGGCGCCCAGCTTCTTCTGGGCGGCGGCGAACCGGGGCCGCTCATAGCCCCAGGCCCCCGCGCCGACGGGGGCGGCCCAGGGCTGCACGAGGCCGCCGTAGCCGGAGTTGGCGATGCCCTTGCGGTCCAGGGAGAGGGACAGGGCGCGGCGGATCGCGGGGTCCTTGAGGCCGCCGCGCGCGGTGGGGATGAGCACGAGCGAGGCGGTGGAGGGGCCGTAGTACTGCCGCAGGTTCTTGGCGCGGCGCAGGGCCGCGGCCGTGTTCGGCGACTCGGCGTACGTGCCGTCGGCCGCGCCCGTCCGCAGGGCGTTGACCAGGGCGCTGTCGGAGGCCCAGCGGAAGACGACGCGGCGGGTCAGGGGCTTGGTGCCCCAATAGTCCTCGTCCGCCTCGATGGTGAGGGAGTCGCCGGACTTCCACTCCTTGAGGCGGTAGGGGCCCGAGCAGGCGTCGGCCTGGCCGGGGGTGCCGAACTCCTTGCCCGCGGCGGTGACTCGGCGGGGGTTCCACACGATGCCCGCGTCTCCGGCGAGGGCCTTGGTGAACAGGGCGTCGGGCTCCTTGAAGCGGATCGTCAGCTCGCGGGGGCCCGTCCTGCGCATCGAGGACACGTTCCCGAACTCGTCCGACTGCTCCATGTCCTTCGCGGCGTGCCGCTTGAGGCTCCACAGGACGTCGGCGGCGGTGAGCCTGGAGCCGTCGTGGAAGGTGACGCCGTCGCGGACGGTCAGGACGAGCGTGCGGTCGTCCGGCGTGCGGGCCTTCTCGGCGAGGAACGGCTCGACGCTCATGTCGGGCTGGAGCTGATACAGCCGCTCGCAGATGTTGGTGAGGACGACGCGGCCCGCGCTGCCGCCCTGGCGGTCCAGGTCGAGGGAGTCGGGCTCGTCCTCCAGGAGCCAGTCGGCGCGGTCGAGGCGGCCCTGCGCGGGCGGGGTGGTGGCGCGCAGGGTCAGCTCGGCGGCGTCGGCGGGGGCGCCGCCGAGGGCGTTGGTGTCCGCCCCGGCGCAGCCCGCCGCGAGCAGGGACACCGCGGCGAGCCCGGCGGCGGCGCGCGCGGCCCGCCGCGGCGCGGCCTGGGCCGGGCCCGTCGGGCTCGATGGTCGCGTCGGTGGGTGCGTCATCTGGCGTCTCCGAACGGGCCGTCGTACAGGTTCCAGGGAAGGTGCTGGTAGTCGCGGTCGCAGGGGGTGCCCGCCGTGACGCGGTAGTCGCCGGTGGTGAGGTCGACGCAGGAGGAGACGAGCGTGGCCCAGCGCCGCAGCTCGGGGCGGCGCGGGTCCGGGTGGGTGCACAGGGACTCGGGGTGCCCCAGGTGGTCGGACATCGCCTGCTTGATGATCTTGATCGACTCGTCGGGTCCCGTGGCGTCGCGCAGCGCGGCCAGGCCCTCCTCCGCGCGCGGGACGCGGACCAGGGAATCCGGGGACAGGGGGCGGTAGCCGGGGGCCAGGGCGGCGGGCACACCTGCCTGGTAGTGGTTGCCGTGCACGAGCAGGCCGTCCTTCGGATACATCCAGCCGTGGCCCGCGGGGGTCGTCTCCAGGTCGATGGCGAAGCCTTCGCGGCAGGTCAGCAGCGCGTTCGATGCGATGTGGGCGCGGGTGCGGCAGAGCACGTCCACGGCGTCGGTGACGGCGTGCTGGTCGAGCACGCTGCGGCGCACCACGGTCTGCGGCAGGCCCACCGCGTCGCTGAAGCGCCCGCCCAGGCCGTTCGCATTGAGCGCGATGCCCGCCGAATTGGCTCCCTGGCGGCCGATCTGGCCCGCCTCGACCTGCATGATCAGGGTGGGCCTCGGGGGCTGCACGACGCGCAGCATCACCACGGTGTCGGCCACTCCGGCGCGCCAGTCCCAGTTCTGCCCCGCGTACACATGGCCGTCGCCGCTGGCCGGGCCGTACGCCGCGAAGGAGGTGCAGCCGTCGGCGGCTTCGGCGGAGGCGTCAGCCGCGGTGGAGGCGTCAGCCGCGGCTTCGGCGGCCGCGCCCGCCGCCCCCTCGGGGGCCGCCATCCGCTTGAAGGATCTGTCGTAGATCACCTCACCGCGCGCGTTCAACGCGAGGACGTCGAGGAGGTCCACCCCCGCGCCCTCCGCTATGCCCGCCATCTCCTCCTCCAGATGCGGCGCGTACTCCCGGACGGGCTTGAGCCAGCGGGCGGCGCGGGCGGTCACCTGGTCCCAGGTCAGCCCCGCGGACTGGCCGAACGCGGCCGCGTAGTACCCGAGGGCCGCGTGCAGTTGGGGGCGGACGGCCTCGCCGTACTGCCGGCCGCGCTCGGTCGGCGTGCCGGAGATCTCGACCACGGGGAGGACCCGGTCGGATCGGTCGGAGGTGGTGCGCGGGGCCATTCTTCTCCTGTAACGTCGGTTACGAAAGGCTCGATGCTTGGAACGTGCCATCCAGCATGTAACGTCCATCACACGGGAGTCAAGACCTGTAATGAAGATTTCAGAGCCGCCGGAGGGCGGAGCGGCGGACGGGCCGGACAGAACGGCGGGCACGGCGGACGGGACCGGCACCCCGGGCGGACCGCCGACGGCATCGATGGACGCAACGACGGATGCATCTACGGACGCATCTACGGGCGGACCGGCAGGCGGGCCCACCGACGGGCCGGACGACGCGGGCGGTGCCGCGCGGCTGCGCACCGCCGTGCGCGGGCAGTGGGAGACCCTGTCCGCCTCCGAGCGCGCCGTCGCCCAGTACCTGGCGAGCGTGCCCGCCGAGTCCCTCCTCTTCGCCTCCGCCCAGGAGCTCGGCTCGGCCAGCGGGACCAGCAACGCCACCGTGGTCCGCGCCCTCCAGCGCCTCGGCTACGCGGGCCTGCCCGCGCTCAAGCGCGACCTCGCCACGGACTTCACGGCGGCGGTCGCCCCCGAGGTGCGGCTCGCCAAGCGCATCGCGCACGTCGGCCGGGACCTCGGCGGCATCTGGGACGAGGTCTTCGACGAGGCGCAGGAGCGCATCGAGCACGCCCGCCGCCTCACCCCCGACGACGCGCTGCGCACGGCCGTCGGCGTCCTCGCCGACGCGGGCGAGATCCACGCGTACGGAGTCGCCGCGTCCGAGCTGGCCGCCCGCCATCTGGCCCTCACCCTGGGCCGCGTCGGCCGGCGCGCGCGATACGTCGGCGCGACCGGCTTCGCGCTCGCCGACCACCTGCTCGCGCTGCGCCAGGGCGACGCCGTGGTGATCTTCCAGCCGGGCCGGGACCTGGCGGAGCTCTCCGTCCTCATCGAGCGGGCGCGGGCGGTGGGGGCGCGGGTCCTGCTGGTCACGGACGAGCTCGCCGAGCGGTACGGAGGGCGCGTGGATGCGGTGCTCACCGCCCCGCACACGCCCACGGGCATCACCACCGAGGCGTTGACCGCCCTGGTCGTGGCGGACGTCCTGCTCCTCGCGCTGACCACGCTCGACGAGGCGAGGGCCGTGGACACGTCCCACCAGCTGACGGCCCTGCGCGAGCAGCTCCTTGCACCCCGGCCGCGCAGGGGATAGCGCCCCGCCCGGACCCCGGGCCCGCCCTACACGTGCTGCATGACCAGCACGAACGTCGTCCCCGGCACCAGCGCTTCGTACGCGTGCGGCACATCGCCCCGGTACGCCATGTAGTCGCCGGGCAGCAGCTCCACCGGCTCGTCGCGGGGGCCCGCAAGGAGGCGGCCGGTGGAGACGATCAGGTGCTCCACGGTGCCGGGGTTGTGCGGGTCGGACTCGCGCGCCGGGCCGGGCTCCATGGCGCCGTGGTAGATGTCGCGGCGCAGGCCGGACGGGCCCCTGGAGAGCAGCGTGCCCGCGTACGAGGAGCGCTCCGCGTGCATGGTCGGGCCCTCCCCCGCACGGATCACGGTGACGGCGGGGGCGGGCGACTCCATGAGCGCGCTGAACGGCACGCCGAGCGCCACGGCGAGCGCCCAGACCGTCTCGATGCCCGGGTTGCCGGTTGCCGCCTCCAGCTGGGACAGCGTGGACTTGGCGATTCCGGCGCGCTTGGCCAGCTCGGAGAGGGAGAGCCCGGCGCGTGCGCGCTCCCTACGCAGAGCCTGCGCGACCCATTCGCGCGGGGCGCGAGGGGCGTGAGGCGCCTGCGGGGTGCGTGGGGCCTCCGCGCGGCCTGCGGCACCTTCCGCCCTGCCCGCACCGCCCGCACCGCCTGCGCCACCCGCACCGCCTGCGCCACCTGCGCCGTCTGCGCCACCTGCGCCGTCTGCGCCTTCCGCGTTGCGATCCGTCCTCACCGTTACGACTCCCGACTGTTCGGCATGCCAGTCCATTCGTTCGCCTTGACGAACATGATCCCTCTGGACCATCCTACGGCGCATGCGTTCGACACAGCGAACAGATGACCCGACAGAACGAACAGCCGGGTTCGTCCGCTTCTCCGACCTGCCCTCCGACGTGCTCCGCGACATCGCCCTCGTCCTGCTCGCCGACCTCGTCGTCGGCGTGTCCTTCGGCGCGATCGCCGTCGCGGGCGGCCTGCCGGTGTGGGTGCCCGTCACCATGTCGCTGCTCGTGTACGCGGGCTCCGCCCAGTTCAGCGCGGTCGCCGTGCTCACCTCGGGCGGCGGCGCGGCGGCCGCCGCCGCGACCGGGCTGCTGCTCAACACCCGCACCGCGGCCTTCAGCCTGGCCGTGGCCGACAGCCTGGGCCGCTCCTGGGCGGCGCGGCTCGTGGGCGCGCACCTGGTCACCGACGAGACGGCGGCGTTCGTCCTGGCCCAGCCCGACGCGCGGCGGCGCAGGGCCGCGTTCTGGATATCCGGGCTCGGCCTGTTCGTCGCGTGGAACGCGAGCGTGCTCGCGGGCGCCCTCGCCGGCTCCGCGCTCGGCGACACCGCCCGGTTCGGGCTCGACGCGGCCTTCCCCGCCGTGCTGGTGGCCCTCGTCCTGCCCGTCCTGCGCGCCGCCGACGGCGGCGCGCGCCGGGCCGCCGCCCTCGGCGCGGTGCTCGCCGTGGCGGCGGCTCCGGTGCTGCCCGCGGGCCTGCCCGTGCTGCTCGCGCTCCTCGGCCTGCTCGCGACGGGCCGCCGTCCCGCCGGAGGTGCGGCATGAACGCCCAGCTCGTCTGCGTCCTGGCCCTGGCCGCCGGAACCTATGCCTTCCGGCTCGCCGGGCCGCTGCTCCACGGCCGGGTCGAACTGCCCGCACGGGTCCAGGAGTTGCTGGCGGTCGCGGCCACCGTGATCCTCGTCGCGCTCCTCGCGACCGGTACCTTCACCGAGGGGCACGCCTTCGCGGGCTGGTCGCGCCCGGCGGGCGTGCTCGTCGGGGTGGCGCTCGCCTGGCGCCGCGCGCCGTTCGTGATGGTGGTCGTGGGAGCGGCGGGCGCCACGGCCCTGCTGCGCCTCGCGGGCCTGTCGTAGACCGCCGGACGGCGCCCACCGCGCCTCGCCGGTCCGGCACAGGCAGCTCCGGCACAGGCAGCTCTCGCCGCGCCCCGCCGGTCCCGTACGGGCCGTCCCCGCCGGTCCCGCACAGGCCCCCGCTACCCCTCGCCGCCCCGCCGCAGCCCGCCGTACAGCTCCTCCACGACCGGCCCGTACCGCTCCGCCACCGCCCGCCGCCGCACCTTCAGGCTCGGCGTCAGGAGCCCCGACTCCACCGTGAAGTCCTCCTCCAGGACGGCGAAGCCGCGGATCCGCGCCGGGCGCGACACCCGCGCGTTGGCCTCGTCGACCGCCTCCTTGACCAGGGCGCGGACCGTCGGGTCGGCCGCGAGCGGCTCGGTGAGGGTGACGCCCGCGCGCCCCGCCCACCCCGTGACCTCCTCCGCGTCGAGCGTGATCAGCGCGACGGGGTAGGGCCGCCGGTCGCCGACGAGGACCGCGCGGGAGACGAACCGCGAGGCCTGGACGGCGAGTTCGGTCAGCGAAGGCGTCAGGTTCTTGCCGCCCGAGGTGATGATGAGGTCCTTCTTGCGCCCGGTGAGGGTGAGATAGCCGTCCTCGTCGAGGGCGCCCAGGTCGCCGGTGTGCAGCCAGCCGTCGGCGTCGAGGGCCGCGCGGGTCGCGGCCGGGTCGCCGTGGTAGCCGGGGAACACGTTGGGCCCGCGCGCGAGGACCTCCCCGTCGTCCGCGATCCGCACCTCGCAGCCCGCGATGGGCCGCCCCACCGTGCCGTACTTGACCGCGCCGGGGTGGTTCAGGCTGATGACGCCGCCGGACTCGGTCATCCCGTACCCCTCGAAGACCTGGATGCCGCAGGCCCGCAGGAAGTCCAGGACGTGCGGGGCGATCGGCGCGCCGCCGGTGAGGGCCCAGCGCACCCGGCCCCCGAGCGCCTGTCTGACCGGCGCGAACAGCGCCTCGTCCGCGGCCTCGTACGCCTCCTGGAGCTCCGGCGGCAGCGCCCCGTCCGCCGCGAGGACGCCGACGCGCACCGCCTCCGCGAAGCGCTCGCGACCGCCCTCCCGGGACTCCGCGAGGGAGAGGACCGTCGAGTACACCTTCTCGAACAGGCGCGGCACCGACGGCAGATGCGTCGGCCGGGCCTCGGCCAGCTCGGCGACGACGTCCTCGATCCGGCCGCCGAAGTACACGACCGTGCCGCCCTCGATGAGGGTCGTGACCTCGATGAGCTGCGCGAGCAGGTGCGCGAGCGGCAGATACAGGTACGTCGCGTCGCCGGGGCCGCCCTCGATGAGCGGCAGCGAGGCGTCCTGCACGGCCCCGAGGTTGCCGAGGGTGAGGACACAGCCCTTGGGCGGTCCGGTGGTGCCGGAGGTGTAGATGACGGTCGCGGGGTCCGCGGGGCCGCGGCCGCCCGCCCGGTCGAGCAGCGCCTCGTCCGTGACCGTGCCGGCGTCCGCGTACGCCCGCGGGTCCGTCATCGACACGAGCCCGCGCAGCCCCGGCAGTTCGCCGCGCAGCCGCTCCACCTCGGCGACGCGGTCCGCGTCCTCGCACAGCACCACCGAGGCACCGGAGTCCCCGAGGACCCAGGCCAGTTCCTCGGCGCCCGCCGTCGGATACACGGGCACGAGGACCGCGCCCGCCGCGAGCACGCCGAGGTGCGCGTACGTCCACTCGGGGCGGGTCTCGGCGAGCACCGCGACCCGGTCGCCGGGCGCCACGCCCATGCCGACGAGCGCCCGGCCCACCCGCCGCGCCTCGGCGCGCAGTTCCTCGTACGACACCTCCCGCCACTGCCCCGCGCGCTTGAACCGCAGGGCGGGCAGCGTGCCGTGGCGGTCCGCAGCCCACTCCGCGAGCACGGACAGGGTCGGGGGCCGGAGCGTCGGCTGATCCGTCATGCGTCGACGCTAGGGAAGCGGACCGGCCGCGCGGCATGACGCGAAACGTCACCACGGCTGACCCGGGCGCTCACCACCGCGCGCCCCCGCCGTGAATCGGCCAACCCCGCGCACGCCGGCGGGCACACCCTTCTTGAGCAGGTGCCCTGCGGCTAACGTCATGGTCATGGCGAGGCGGACGATCACCGTGCACCACGTGCGGGCCGTGCTGCGCGGCGTGGAGCGGCGCGGCATCGACACCGTGCCCCTGCTCCAGACCGCCCAGATCCCGCCCCTGCTGCTCGGCGACGACCGGGCCCGGATCACCGCGCCCCAGTTCGCCCGGCTCTTCCGGGAGCTGTACCGCACGACGCACGACGAGTTCCTCGGCCTCGGCTCCTCACCCAGCAGGCCCGGCACCTTCGCGATGATGTGCTACGCCGCGCTCGGCTGCCGCGACCTGGGCGCGGCCATGGAGCGCGGGGTCACCTTCTACGGGCTCTTCCCCGGCGGCCCCGACCTCGTCCTCACCCGCACCCCGGACGCCGCCGTCTTCACCGTGCGCAACGACCTGGAGCAGGACTTCTTCCTCGCCGAGTGCCTCGTCATCATCTGGCACCGGCTGTGCAGCTGGCTGATCGGCCGCCGCATCCCGCTGCGCTGGGCCGACTTCGGGCATCCGCCGCCCCCGCACAAGGACGAGTACGAGCTGCTCTTCGGCTGCCCCGTGCGCTTCGGCGCCGAGCGCACCGGCGCCGGACTCGCCCCGCACTGGCTGAACGCGCCGCTCGTGCGCGACGAGGACGCCCTCGCGGCGATGCTGCGCCGCGCCCCCTTCGACCTGCTCTCGCGGCGCGACTACGGCACCACGGTCGCCGAGCAGGTGCGCAGGACCCTCGCCACCGCGCTGCGCGCCTCGCCGCGCCTGCCCTCGCTCGGCGAGATCGCGGCGCGCCTCGCGCTCAGCCCGTCGACGCTGCGCCGCCGCCTCGCGCAGGAGTCCACGTCGTACCAGGAGCTGAAGGACGCGGTGCGGCGGGACGCGGCGATCGCCGGGCTCGCGGAGGGCCGGGAGCCGATCGCGGACCTCGCGGCGCGGCTCGGCTTCTCCGAGGACACGGCGTTCCACCGGGCGTTCCGGCGGTGGACGGGGACGACGCCGGGCGCGTACCGGTACGCGTACCGCGACGGACGCGGCCCGGCGTACGGCGATGGTCCCGGCGGTCAACGAAGCTGAGCGTTCGCGTCAGCCCCGTACTTACTCACAAGTCACTACGGTCGTCGGCATCGGACCACCCGAACGACGAAGCCCCCGCACCACTCGGCACGACCCAGCCCCCACGCACAGTCGGGAGAGCCGCATGCACCCACGTATGTCCTTGAGATGGCTGGCGGTGACGGCGGCGGCGGGCCTGGCCGCCGCGACGCTCGCCACCACCCCCGCCCACGCGGACGACACCGGCGCCCCCGGGGGCGCGGCCGCCCCCGGCGACATCGTCAAGACCGAGCCCAGCGCCTTCCACCCGCTGCCCGGCCAGCCCACGAACACCAGGGCCTGGAAGATCCACTACCGCTCGACGACGGCGAAGGGCGAGCCGAACACGGTCTCCGGCACGGTCATCGTCCCGCAGGACGGGCGCCCGGGGCCCCGCCCGCTGATCACGTACGCCGTCGGCACGGTCGGCGTCGGCGACCAGTGCGCGCCGAGCGCGGGCTTCCCGCGCGGCACCGCCCTCGAAGCCAACCTCATCCAGCAGCTCACCCTGCGCGGCTGGGCCGTCGTCGTCACCGACTACGAGGGCCTCGGCACGCCCGGCGACCACACGTACACGGTCGGCCGCTCCGCGGGCCACGCCGTGCTCGACGCGGCCCGGGCCGCGATCCGGCTGCCCGAGGCGGGCCTCGCGGGCGTGTCGGCGGATTCCCCGGTCGGCATCATGGGCTACTCCCAGGGCGGCCAGGCCACTTCCTGGGCGGCGGAGCTGCACGGCAGTTACGCCCCCGAGCTGAAGGTGAAGGGCACGGCGACCGGCGGCGTGCCCGGCGACCTGCGGAAGGTGGCCGCCTTCAACGACGGCTCGTACGGCGCGGGCCTGATCTTCATGGCGGCGATCGGCCAGAACGCGGCGTTCCCCGAGCTGGACCTGGAGTCGTACCTCAACCCGCTCGGCACGTCCCTCATCGGCGCGCTGCGCACCAGCTGCGTGGCGGACGGCTCGGTCCTCGGCGCCTTCAAGAAGATCAGCGACGTGACCACCGAGAACCCCCTGGAGCAGCCCGACTGGCGCCAGCGCCTGCGCGAGTCCCAGGTCGGCACGCGCGCTCCCGACGCGCCGGTGTACCTCTACCACGCGCTCGCCGACGAACTGATCCCGTACGGGGTCGGCAAGCAGGTCCGCGAGGACTGGTGCGCGCAGGGCGCGCGGGTCGAGTGGCACACGATCCCGCTCGGCGAACACGTCAGCGGCGTCATCACCCAGTCCCCCCTGGCGGCCCAGTGGCTGGCCGACCGCTTCGCCGGCAGGCCCGCCCCCGGCAACTGCTAGCCCCGCCCCTCCGGCACACGGGCCGCGCGGGCCCGGACCCCGCCCGCGCGGCACCCTCGCGACGGCGCGCGGGCGGCGGGGCCTCAGCGCGCGCCGCCCCTCGGCAGCCGCCACACCGAGAGCGCCGCCGTGCCCAGCAGCACCAGGCCCACCACCACGAGCCCCTGCCGCATGCCGCTCAGCGAGAAGCCGCCGCCGCTGCCGATGAGCGCCCCGAACAGCGCCACCGAGAGCGCGCCGCCCGTCTGCCGCAGCGAGTTGAGCAGGCCGGAGGCCGTGCCCGCGCGGTGGCCGGGGACCGTGTCCATCAGCAGGGCCGTCAGCGCGGGCACGGCGAGCGCGCCGCCGATGCCGGTCGGTACGAGCAGGACGAGGACCAGCCACATCGGGGTGTCCGCCGCGAGCGGAAGCAGCGCGAACATGGCCGCGGCCAGGATCAGTTGTCCGGTCACGATCACCGGGCGGCGGCCCACCCGCTCCGCGACCCGGGGCGAGACGAGGTTCGTCGAGGTGATGAGCACCGCGAGCGGCACGAACGTCAGGCCCGCCGCCACCGCCGACATGCCCCGCAGCTGCTGGAGGTACAGGCCGAGCAGGAACACCACCCCGTAGAAGCCCGCGTTGACCGCGAAGCCGACCGCCAGCGACGCGCTGACCTCGCCCTTGCGCAGCAGGGACAGCGGCACCATGGGCGCCGGGTGGCGCCGTTCGGCGGCGCGGAAGGCGAAGGCCGCGGCCACCGCGAGCCCCGCAGCGAGCAGCACCGAGGGGCTGGTCGGCCCCGCGTGCCCGCCCTCGATGACGGCGTACGCGAGCGCGCCGAGGCCGAGCACGGCCGTGAGCTGGCCGGGCACGTCCAGCGGCGCCGGGCGGCGCGGCGACGGCGCGGTGCGGGCGAGCAGCGCCAGGATCAGGGCGCCCAGCGGCAGGTTGAGCAGGAAGACGGCACGCCAGCCGACCGTCTGGGTCAGGACGCCGCCGAGCACCGGGCCCGCGGCCATCGCGGCGGAGCCGCCCACCGTCCACAGCGCGATGGCGCGGGCGCGGCGCTTCGGGTCGTCGTACGCCTGCCGGATCAACGCGAGCGAGGCGGGCATCACGACGGCGGCCGCGGCCCCCTGCGCGACCCGGGCGGCGATCAGCGCGCCGATGCCGGGCGCGAGGGCGCAGGCCAGCGAGGCGAGCGTGAACAGGGCGGCGCCCCAGGCGTAGGCGCGCCGCGCCCCGGCCCGGTCGGCGAGCGCCCCCGCGGAGATCATCAGCGCCGCGAACATCAGCGTGTACGCGTCCACGACCCACTGCAGGCCCGTCATGCCGCCGTGCAGGGAGGAGCCGATGTCCGGCAGGGCGATGTTGACGGCGGAGACGTCGACGGTGATGACGGTGAAGCCGAGGAGGGAGGCGAGGAGGGCGATGGCGGCTCGGGGGGCTGATGGGGCTGGTGGCGCTGGTGAGGCCGTGGGGGCGAGCGGTGCGTGGAGCGTTGCGGTGGCGGCCATGGGGAGGGTCCTCTCTCGGGGCCGGCGCGGAGCGGTGAAGGCCCGGCGCGGAGCGGCGGTGGCAGGAACAGCCTCCGCCCCGGCCGCCGCCCCCGGCAGACCGCCGTGTTCCTGGCCCTGACACGGCCCCCCACCGGCCTCCCGCCGCGCCCCGGGGCCGGGGACAATGAACGTATGAACAGCAACGGCGGGACCGAGCTCGGCCGCTATCTGCGGGCGCGCCGCGCCCAGGTCCGCCCCGAGGACGCGGGGCTCCCCGCGGGGACGGGCATCCGGCGGACGCCGGGTCTGCGCCGCGAGGAGCTGGCGACCCTCGCCGGGGTGAGCGTCGACTACTACACGCGCCTGGAGCGCGGCCGCGAGTCCAACCCGTCACCGGCCGTGGTCGACGCCCTGGCACGCGCCCTGCGCCTGCGCGGCGACGCCCACGAGCGGCTGCACGAGCTGGCGGAGCTGGCCTCGGGCCGCCTCTCCGAACCGCGTCCCACCGACGAGTTCACCGTCCGCGAATCCGTGCACCGGATGCTGGAGGCGCTGCGCCCGCTGCCCGCGTACGTGGTGAGCCCGCACAGCGACATGCTCGCCGCGAACGCGCCGGGCCGCCGCCTCCTGCCGGGCCTGTGGGACTGGCCCGCGCAGGAGCGCAACCTCGTGCGCTACCTCTTCCTGCACCCCGTGGGCCGCACCCTCTACGTACCGTGGGAGGAGACGGTCGCCCTGTCCATCGCGCATCTGCGCGCGGTCGGCGGCCGCGACCCGGACTCGCCGCGCCTGACCGCCCTCGTGGGCGAGCTGATGCTCAAGTCCCCCGACTTCGCCCGCCTCTGGGACCGCTACGAGGTCTGCGAGCGCGGCGGCGGCGTCAAGTCCTTCGCGCACCCCAAGGCCGGCCCGATGACCCTCACGTACGAGGTCATGTCCCTGGCCCGCACCGGCGGCCAGCGCCTGGTCACCTACCAGGCCGAGCCGGGCACGCCCGACGAGGCGGCGCTCCTTCGCCTGGACTCCGCGGCCCGCACGACGGCCCCGCCGAGGACGCGCTAGGGCCGGGCCCGCGGGAGGTCACTCCGGCGGGAGGTCACTCCGGCGGGAGGTCACGGCGGGGGCACGGCGGGAGGCCACGGCTGGAGGTCACTCCCGCCACTCCACCGAGCACGAACTCCCGTTCTTCGGCAGCTCCTTGTACAGCAGGAACCCGTCCACCTTCGCCTTCACGCACTTGGAGCCGAAGTACCCGGTGTGCCCGTCGCCCTTGTTGTCGAGCACGACCGCGGCGGAGCCGAGCCGCTCCGCGGTCTCCACCGTCCAGCGGTACGGCGTCGCCGGGTCGCCCCGCGTCCCGACGAGCAGCAGCTTCGGCGTGTCGACGTCCCGTACGTCCTTACGGATGTACGAGGTGCCCGCGGGCCAGCCGAAGCACATCAGGACGAGCGCCAGGTTGTGCTCGCCGAAGACCGGCGAGGCCTCCTTGAACTCCCGCTGGAGCCGCCCGATCTCCTTCTCCACCTGGTGCGCGTCCGGCCGGTCGGGGTCGTCGGCGCAGTTCACCGCGGCGAGCGCGGCGCTCTCGTTGTCCTGCGGCACGTCCTGGCGCCCCATGCCCCCGGCGCCGCCGACGCGCAGCAGCGCCCGCGGGTCGCCGTCGGCGAGCAGCGCGCCGAGCGCCTGCGACAGGGCGGGCCAGGCCTGTCGGCTGTACAGGGCGGAGCCGATCACGCTCACCACGTCCTGCCCGGTGAACTTCTCGCCGTCCGTGGAGCGCAGCGGCATGGCGTCGAGGTCCTCGATGACCTTCACCATGGTCTCCCGGGCCCGGCGCGAGTCGTTGCCGAACACGCACCCGGCGTTCTTCGTGCACCACAGCAGGAAGTTGTCGAGCGCGGTCTGCTGTCCCTCGGCGGACACGAGCCCCTGCTCGTCGACGGGCTCCGTCAGCGTGTCCACGCCGTCGAGCACCATGCGCCCGACCTTCTTCGGGAACTGCGCCGCGTACACCGCGCCGAGCCGCGTCCCGTACGAGAAGCCCAGGTAGTTGAGCTTCTTGTCGCCGAGGGCCGCGCGCATGACGTCCATGTCGCGCGAGACGTTCACGGTGCCGATGTGTTCGAGGACGGGGCCCGACTCCTTGGCGCAGCGCTCGGCGGTCCTGCGCAGCTGCTCCAGGACGGCCGCCGCGTCGTCGGGGTTGTCGAGCCCCTCGGGCTCCGGTTCGTCACCGCAGCTCACGGGCTCGCTCAGACCCACCCCGCGCGGGTCGAAGCCCACCACGTCATAGCGCTTGCCGAGGTCCCCGAAGCCCTTCAGATCGGCCCCGAGCCCGGCCACTCCGGGGCCGCCGGGGCCGCCGAAGTTCACCAGGAGCGAGCCGCGCTTCTTGCCGCTCGCCTTCACCTTCAGCATGGCCAGGTCGACGGTGCCGGAGCCCGGCCGCGCGTAGTCGAGCGGCACGGTGAGCGTGCCGCAGCGGACGTCCCCGTTCTCTGTGACCGTCTCCGGGAGGTTCTGCTTCTCCGGCGTGCAGGCGGCCCACTTGACCTTCTGGGCGTAGAAGCGCTTGAGGTCCGGCCGTGGGGGCGCGGCCCCGGTCGTGGTGGCGGGCAGGGCCGTGAGGGCCAGGGCGAGGGCGGTGACGCCCGTGAGCGCCGGTATGCGCACGGCGGCCTCCAAGAGGTGCGGTCCCCTTCCGCAAGGCTAGGCGCCCCGGCCGCACCCCGCCCCTCCAGCACGGCTACGCCCCGTGATCGCCCCTGCTCAGGGTGGATGCAGGAGGGCGGCCATCCCCGCCCTGGCTGCGATCCCGGCCGGGATGCGGCCCGGCCCCGGCCGCGGCTGCCGCCAGGATTCGGCCCGGCCCTCGCCACCGCCCCCGCCGGGATTCGGCGGTATCCCTCGACCAGCTCCTGACCCTTGAGTAACCTTACCGAAGGGTAAATTGCAGCAGCCGCACGCCCCTTGAGAAGCGCCCCTCGGGAAGCGCCCCTCGGGAAGCGGGCGGACACCTGCTCGCCCCGCCGAGACCGACCGAGCTGGGAGCTGGGCCATGGCCGACCGCTATCTGACGTTCACCCGCACCGCCCCCGGCCGCTTCCTCACCCGCAGGCTCGGCCTGCCCCGGCCCGTGCCGCTGCGCCGCTGGTCGCCCGAACACCCCACGCTCCAAGGCCCGTTGCTGCACCTCACGGCGGGTGACGTACCGCTGCCCGGCCTGCACGAGGCGCTCACCCGCACCGGACTGCCGCCGCACACCGGGCCGTTGGGCACCCGGCGCCCCGCCGCCGTCGTCCTGGACGCGACCGGAGTCGCCACCGTCACCGCCCTCGTGGACGTGCACGCCACGCTGCACCCCGTGGTGCGGTCGCTCGCGGACTGCGGCCGCGTCGTCGTCCTCGGCGCGCCGCCCTCCCCCGCCGACCACCACCAGGCCGCCGCGCAGCAGGCCCTCGACGGGTTCGTCCGCTCCCTCGCGAAGGAGCTCGGCCGGGGCGGCACCGCGACGCTCGTCCGCACCACCTCCGCGCCCGCCACCGAGCCCACCCTGCGCTTCCTGCTCTCCCCCAAGTCCGCGTACGTCAACGGCCAGACCATCGAGGTCGACCGGAGCGCCCACGACGAGGGCGCGCCCGAACTCCTCGATCCCGCGCGTCCGTTGGCGGGCCGCACCGCACTCGTCACCGGCGCGGCCCGCGGCATAGGCGAGGCGGTCGCCCAGGTCCTGGCCCGCGACGGCGCCCACGTCGTCGCCCTCGACGTGCCCGCCGCGCGCACCGGTCTCGTACGCGTCGCCGAGCGCGTCGGCGGCACCCCGCTGACCCTCGACATCACCGCCGACGACGCGGGCGAGCGGATCGCCGCCGCCCTGCCCGACGGCCTCGACGTCCTCGTCCACAACGCGGGCATCACCCGGGACCGGCGCCTCGCCAACATGGCCGCCGACCGCTGGAGTTCGGTCCTCGACGTCAATCTGGGCAGCGTCCTGCGCACCACGGACTTCCTCCTGAAGTCCGGCACGCTGCGGCGCGGCGGCAGCGTCGTCGCCACCGCGTCCATCGCGGGGCTCGCGGGCAACGCCGGGCAGACCAACTACGCCGCCAGCAAGGCGGGCGTCACCGGCCTGGTCCGGTCCCTCGCGCCCCGGGCCCTCGCCGAACACGGCATCGCCGTCAACGCGGTGGCCCCCGGCTTCATCGAGACCCGCATGACCGCGGCCGTGCCCCTCCTCATCCGCGAGGCCGGACGCCGCATGAACTCCCTCGCGCAGGCAGGGCAGCCCGTCGACGTCGCCGAAACAGTGGCGTGGCTGGCCCAGGGCGGAGTCAACGGCCAGGTCATACGCGTCTGCGGCCAGAGCCTCCTGGGCGCGTGACGCCACCGCCGCGCCCCAGCCGCGCCCTCCCCGCGCCGCCTCGGCCGCACGAGGCCCCCCCGGCGGCTGCGCGGCTGTGGGCCATCGCCCCGCACCGCCCCAAGGTGCCGAGCAACCGTCGAGCCCGCCCCCGCGAAAGGCCCCCCATGCCCCCGGCCCCACTCCCCCTCACCCTCCTCAAGGGCGCCCTCCTCTCCCCCTTCAAGCGCCCGGGCACCGGGCATCCCGGCCCGCCGGGCCTGCGGGGCCGCGCCCGGATCTCGCCCGCCCGCGTGGACGCGTACCGCCGGGTCTGCGGGTTCGCCCCCGCCGGGGACACCGTCCCCCTGCCCTACCCCCACGTCCTCGCGTTCCCCCTCACCACCCGCCTCCTGGCCGCCCGGGCCTTCCCGCTGCCCCTGCTCGGCCTGGTGCACACCTCCGTCGAGGTCGTACAGCGCGGAGTCCTCCGGCTCACGGACGACCTCGACTTCACGGCGTACGTGGAGAAGCTGACGCCGCACCGCCGCGGCACGGAGGCCACCCTCGCCGTGGAGGCGGCCGTCGACGGGACGGCCGTCTGGGAGTCCCGCAGCACCTACCTCGCCCGCCACCGCACCACCACGGCGGCGCCCGTGCGGAGCCCCGGCGAGGAGCCCCCGCTGCCCGCCGGCCCGCGGTGGCGGCTCGCGGCCGGTCTGGGCCGCCGCTACGGCGCCGTCTCCGGCGACCGCAACCCCATCCACCTGCACCCGCTCACGGCCCGCCCCTTCGGCTTCCCGCGTGCGATCGCCCACGGCATGTGGACGTTCGCCCGCTGCCTGGCGGAGTACGGGCTCGACGACACCGGGCCGGTCCGCGTGACCGCCGAGTTCCGGGCCCCCGTACTGCTGCCCGCGACCGTCACGTACGGCCGCCGGGGGCAGGACTTCGAGCTGCGCGACAGCGCGGGGCGCCCGCACCTGCGCGGCCGGGTGGAGCCGCTAGCGGGGCGGTGACCAGGAACGCCCCTCCATCAGGCCCCCGAGCCCCGCCCAGGCGAAGTCCATGAGCGTGGCCGCGGCCTCCTTGGCGGCGACGGACGGCTCCGCGTTGGCCCACCCGGCGAGCGACTCCGCGGCCCCGACCAGGGCGTACGCGAGCCCCGCGACCTCGCGGTCGGGCAGCGACGGATCCCGGTGCGCGGCCCGCGCCGCCGCGCCGATGAGCGCGGTCACGAAGGAGACGATCTCCGCGCGCAGCGCGTTCACCTCGGCGGCGAACGGCTCACCGACCGTGCGCGCCTGGCTGTGCAGCACCGCCCAGGCGTCCGGGTGGCGCGCGGTGTGCTCGAAGAACGCCCGCAGGCCGTCCCAGAGCTGCTGGTCCGCGGGCGCCTCGGGGCTCACGGCCGAGCGCACGGCCCGGACGAGCGCGGCGGCCTCCCGCCGGATGCAGGCGGTGAACAGGTCTTCCTTGGAGTTCAGATACAGATACACCAGAGGCTTGGAGACCCCCGCCGACTCCGCTATCTCGTCCATGGACGCGGCCCGGTACCCCCGCTGCCCGAAGGTGGCCACCGCCGCGTCGAGCATCTGCCGCTCCCGCACGGCCCGCGGCATCCGCTTGCGCCGCCGCTCCCCGGCCTCGCCCCCGCCCCTCACGGCACCCGCCCTTCCCCGCCGACCGTCCACGGATCAGCGTACGACCCGCCCCCGGCACTCCTGCGTACGGCCGTGCCCCGCACCGGAGTTCCGGGTGCGGGGCACGGCCGTACGGGGCGGACGCCCGCCTACGCGGCGGCGGGCAGCGGCCCGTCGTCCAGCGGGTCGTCGAGCGGCGAGGCCGACGCGTGCTCGTACGCCTCGCGGTCGAGGATGTTCTCGCGGGCCGCGACCACGACGGGGACCAGGGCCTGGCCCGCGACGTTCGTAACCGTACGTTGTGTATGTACGTTCATCAGTGCGCAGGTACGTCGTCCGCTACCAGAGGTGGGACATGGCCAAGCCGAAGCGCGTGGGGATCTACGTCCGGATCAGCAAGGACCGCAAAGGTCAGGAACTCGGCATCCAGCGCCAGGAGAAGGCGTGCCGCGAGCTGTGCGAACGCATGGGATGGGGTGTCTTCAAGGTCTACCCGGAGAACGACATCTCGGCGTCGACCACGAGCAAGAAGCGTCGTCCTCAGTACGCAGACATGATGCGGGACGCCCGTGAAGGAATCATCGACGGCATCGTCGTGTACTCGATCGACCGTCTCACGCGCCGGATCAGCGAGTTGACCAGCTTCCTGGAGGAGCAGAAGGAGCAAGGGTTCGCGTTCGCCACAACGGAGGGCGAGGACACGCAGACCGCGAACGGCCGGATGATCCTGACCATCAAGGGCGCGGTGGCCCAGCAGGAGACCGAGCGCATGTCGGAGCGCGTGAACAACTCGCTTCTCCAACGCCGGGAGCAGGGCAAGCCACACGCAGGCGGGAAGCGCCAGTTCGGCTTCAAGGCCGACACGCACTTCCAGGAGATCGACGAGGAGGAGAAGCGGCTCATCGTCGCCGGATACGAGATGCTCATGAGCAGGTCCCCCAAGACGCCCGGTGACGTGGCGCGCCTCTGGAACGCGGAGGGGTCGAGGACACCGCAGGGCGGCGCGTGGACGCTGAACGCCGTGAAGCGGGTATTCCGCGCCGAGCGGACCGGCGGGATCATCACCTACAAGGGCCGCGACATAGGTGACAGTGTCTACGGCGCTCCGCTCACCCGCGAGCAGTGGGAGAACATCCAGGCTGTTCTGGACGGCCGCGCCACACCGGCCGCACAGGGCCAGGGCAAGCGCAAACACGTGTACTCCGGCTTCCTTCGGTGCGCGTACTGCCAGTCGAAACTGCGCGTCCAGTGGGCGACCATCCAAGGCCGTACGTTCCGCCGGGCGTTCTGCCACTCGGGCCAGCGGAGGGGCGACGGGCAGGGGCTTGGCTGCGGAAAGGTGAGCCGCAAGTACGAGTGGATCGAGGAGCGCCTGAACGAAGTCGTGGAGGCCGCATTGGCGAAGCGGAAGCCACAGCAGCCGCCAGCGCCGACCGAAGATCTCAGCGGCGAGATCAGCCTGTTGGAAGACCGCATCCGAGCGATGCGCAGCCGGTGGAAGGCAGGCCAGATGGAAGACGAGGACTACTTCGACTCTCTGGCCCACCTCCGCGACGAACTCCAGACGCTGCGCACGCGCGAGGCCGCGACGGTCGTACGGCAGTCCCGCGCCGAGATCGATGTCTGGGCCGTTTGGCGGGACGACAGCATCGAGAACATCGAGCGACGCCGGGCAATAGTCGCCAGTGTGATCGACAAAGTCGAGGTCTTCACGGTCGGGCGTGGCCGACGGAAGCCACCCGAGATCAGCTCAATCGAGATCACGCCGGTCGGCGCAGCGGAGCCGGGCTCTGCGGACTGACGGTCTCGACGTGGTCGGTTCGGTATCCGTCGACAAGGGCCGACAGGCGGACGTCGTAGTCCTCGGGCGGGACCCAGCGGTCGAGGACTTCGGCGATCCAGTCCGGCAGAGGTTGCGAGGGGTCACCTTTCATAGGCGCCTCGCTGTTCCACACGATCCGCCCGCGCCAGAGCCAGATCCTCAGCGATTCCGGCGGCGATGAGGGCGGCGCCGGGGGTGTGGCCGGAGTCGAGGTAGCGCCAGTGCGCGTCGGTGGTGGTGCCGGGTGGCTCGTCGAGGGTGGCGCCCTGGTGTTGCGCGCGCTCGGCGCGTAGGGCTGCGTAGGTGGTGGAGTAGGCGCGGGATTTGGTGAGGGTGTGGCCGCGGTAGCCGAGGGTGTGGGTCCAGGCGCGCAGCCGTAGCGGCTTGTACTCGGGCAGTCCGCCGAGGCGCCAGCAGGTGCGCATGAGGGTGCGGACGTGGGCGGTGGCCGGGGCGTGGGTGATGTCGTCCCAGGTGGTGAGCCTGTGGTCGGTGCCGGCTCCGGTCTCGCTGGCGCCCTTGGAGACGTACTTGGCGATGTAGGCGGCCACCGCGTCGTCGTCGGGGCCGTGGCCGTGGCCGTCGGAGTGGAGGGGGCGGGTGTCGAGTTGGGTGCCCCAGCGCAGGGCGAGTTCGCCGACGGCGGGGCTGTAGGGGGTGTGGACGACGACGCGGCTCGCGGCGGCGTGCACGGTGTCGGCGAGGAGATCTGTGGTGGCCCAGGGCGGGGGTTCGTCGCGGGGTCCGGCGGGGCCGTCGAGGCGGATGACGGCGTGGAGGTGGATGGCGGCGCGACGCTGGTACTCGGCGACGCGGGCGAACGACAGGCGCGCATGCTGAGAGAAGCGCGACTGTACGAGGCCGACGGCCGAGGCGAGGCGGCGGCGTACGTCGATGACGAAGCGGTCCCAGAGCAGGCCTGCGTGGGCGTGCCAGAGGGCGTGGGCGGTGTAGTCGTAGCAGTCGGCGCACAGCGGCTGGCCGACTAGGGGAGATTCCGGAGCGTGGGCGGCGCCGCAGCCGAGGGGGCGACCGTGTGCGCATAAGCCGCCGTCGCGTCGGGGGCGACAGCGTTCCGCAGCCCGGTGGACCGGCCCGAAGGACGGTGCGGTGAGGGTGGCGAAGAGCCGGGGCCGGTCGCGGACGGTGGTGGGGATGTTCTTGCCGCCGAGGATGCCTGCGCGGACGAGGTGGTAGGTGTCGCCTGCGTGGAGGCGGGAGCAGGGGGCGCAGACGGTGGCGCGTCGGTTGCGGCAGCGGACCAGGAGGCGTTCGCCGGGTTCGTCGCGGGTGTCGTAGTGGCGGAGCACCTGGCCGGTCGTGGCCTCGTACGTGGTGGTCGTGCCGGACAGGTGGATGGGGTGGGTGCAGCCGCCGGTGGCGGTGATCTGGTCCAGCCAGCGGGCGAACTGCGGGTCTTGGGCGATGCGGATGGCGTCGCGGTCTGCTTCGGGGAGTTGGCGCAGGCGCGCCGCGCGGTCGAGGACGGCGCGCCTGCCAGCCGAGGTGGACTCGGGGGTGATGGTGGTGACCTTCCGGGGTGGGCCGCCGCAGCGGCACGGATGGGGGTGGGTGGCGCGGTGTGGTCCATGGGCTTCGCTCCTTGGTTGTGGTGGTCGGTTAGGTCAGCGGATGACGCCTGCGCCCCGGCAGTAGCGGCAGCGGTGGCGGTGGCCGGTCCAGGTGGGGCGGGTGCCTTCGCCCTTGCAGTGGGGGCACTTCACGCGGCTCATGGGCATGACGAGTCCTTCCGGATCAGTGCTGGGAGAAGCCGTTGGTGAGCCAGGTGATGAGTTCGTGGACGCTCAGGGCCACGGGGGTCTGGCCGAGGTAGACCCCGAGCAGGACGGCGCAGATGGCGTGGTGGACACGCATGTCCCGGGAGCGGACGAGGAAGACGGTGATGACGCCGAAGATCAGCGAGAGGGAGAGGGCAGTGCCTTCGGTGATCACGAGGTGCCTCCCTGGACTGCGGCCAGAGCGTGATCCAGCGCCGGGAGGAACGGGGTCAGTCCGGCGTGTCTGTCAGCGATGCTGCGGGCTTCCTCGGTGGTGGTCAGGTGGGAGCGGGCGCGGCTCCAGCCGCCGTCAGGGCCGGTGCACACGGCCACGCCCTTCTCTTCCGGGGTGATCGACTGTGCAACGGTCACGGCGTCCTTGTTCAGGTCGCCCAGGGCCATTTCGGCGGTGCCGGGGTCGTGGACGCGGTGACAGATGCGGCCGCCGAGCTGGGCGCGCAGGGCGGTCACGCCGGAGCCGAGGTCGGAGCCGACGCGCTGCCCGGCAACGACCAGGTGCATCCCGAGCGCGGCCCCCAGTTGGGCCAGGCGCAGCAGCAGGGTCGAGCATTGCTCGGTCTCCGCCCGGCTTTCGCGGGTGCCGTCGGAGAGGTAGAGCTCCGCCAGCTCGTCGACGATCACGACGACGGGGACCGGCCGGAGTTTGTCGGGCAGTTCCCAGATCGAGCGGACGCCCGCGGCGCGGCACTCGTCCATGCGGTCGCGCATTTCGATGGCGAGGGCGCCGAGGACGGCCACGGCCTCGCGCCTGCACGTCGTCAGCGCCGACAGGCGGCGGGCGAACAGGCCCAGTTCCATGCCGCCCTTGCAGTCGATCCCGACCAGCGCGACGTCCTGCGGGGCAAGTTCGGTGATCAGCCGGGCAAGGAGTGTCGACTTGCCCGAGCGGGTGGCCCCGGCGATCAGCCAGTGCGGGACCAGCCGCAGGTCCATCACCCACGCCCCGCCGCTCTCCAGCACACCCACGACAGCCGCGAGATGCGAAGCCGGGGCAGAGGCCAGACCGGGGTGTTCCAGAGGGTCGCTGGCCGTCGCCGCCAGGACCACCAGACCGCGCTCCGGGGAGGTGACGCGGACCGCGTGCATCTTCCAGGCATGGGCGAAGGCGTCCGCCGCCTTCAGATACGGCGCCGGGGTCTGCCCCGCGTGCAGCCGCACCGCCACCCGCAGGCCCATGCGATGGGCGCGGGGCAAGGAGATGCGCGGGGCCACCGGCCGCAGCGGATCACCCTTGACCACCAGGTCCCCGAGCAGCCCGCGGGCCGGGTGCTTGGAGACGGCCAGGTCGTTGAGGATGGCGACCCGGCGCCAGGTGCACAGCACCCGGCACGCCGCGACGGGGTAGCCGGTGAGATACCAGTGCCAGTGCGGGCGCAGCCGCCGCACATGGTCGCCGATGACCAGCAGCCAGGCCAGCACGGCTAACGCGAGGGCGAGCAGGACGGCATCCATCAGGCACCACCGCCCGTCTTCTCGGTCCGGGGCATCTGGGGTGCGGTGGTGCCGGGCATGGGCGTGATCGCCTCCGCGCGGAAGCTGACGCCGTGGCGGTCGCCCATCGCCCAGGCGAACGCCGTCAGTCCGGTGAGCTTGACGATCTGCCCTTCCTCCAGGCCCTTGGGCTCGCCGGAGACGGCGATCTCGATCACCGAGATGCGGCGCCCGTCCTGGCGGACGATGACGGCCACGGTGTAGACGGTGTTGCCGTCGCGGTCCTTCTTGACCTCTCCGGTCTCGGAGTTGCTGATCTTCGCTTCGGGCGTGATGGCGCACCGCAGTACGCCGAGCCGCGCCGTGTCCACGGGTATGGACTGCATTGCGTGGGCCTCCTTGGCCACTTGAAGCGCGTCAGAAACTCTTCCTGACGTCACTTGTCCTTACGAGTGATGAGCATGGAGCTCTTCCCGGTCGGGGGGCAACTACTTATGCTGACGAGTGATGTCGCGCGTGCGACGTGACGATGACTGAGAAGCCGATGACCTAGACGCCGATGCTCTAGACGCCGATGACGAAGGTGCCCAGATGACGGAGATCCACCGCCCCGGAGCGCTCTACCAGCAGGTCGCCGCCGCCATCCGCGAAGCGATCCTCTCCGGCGAGTTCGCCCCCGACAGCCTGCTCCCGTCCGAGGCCCAGCTCATGACCCGCTACCAGGTCTCCCGCCCCACCGTCCGCAACGCCATCGCCGCCCTGCGAGCAGAAGGCCTGATCGACGTACGGCACGGCAAGGGCAGCTTCGTCCGCTCCAACGGCCAACCCGCCCTGACCATGGAGCGCCGCATCACCCAGACCCGGGGAGGCGGCTTCACGCTGCCCGACGGGACCGAGTGGGACGAGGCCGAGACGCCGAGCGCGTACCGGTCGCACACCACGAAGGAGACCGGCCCACTCCTCCAACTCGACGAAGAGGAAGCCCTCTTCTGCTGCGACCGCCTGCTCACCGACCCCGCAACCGGCACCCGCGCCATGCACCGGACGTCGATCCCCTTCGAGGTCGCCGACGCCATCCCGGACCTGGCCGAGAGCCCGGATCAGCAGCCGGTTGCGATCTACGGTCTGCTCGCCGAGGCCGGGCACAAGCTGACCTGGTCCGAGACGGTGCGCGCCCGCATGCCCTTGCCCGACGAGCGCACGGCCCTGAAGCTCCCGGACGCGACACCGCTGCTGCACCTGGCCCGCATCACCCACGGCACCGACGACCGCCCGTTGCTCCTCGAAGAGCTTCACGTGGGCGCGGACCGTGCCGAACTCGCCTACCGGATCACCGCCGACAAGCAGCCCGTACACCGCGCCCGCGCCTGAGGGCAGCGCACCTGTCGAAACTTCCTTCACTTCCTCAAGGGCGCGCCTGCGGCGCGCCGGGGCGCCCGTGCGCCCCGGCCGGGCATGCGGCGTGCCCGCCGGTCCCGGCCGGACGCCCAGCGCCCCACACCACGGCCCGCACAGCGAAGCAGCGCGTCGACCCGCAGCCGCAGACCAAGACAGACGTGGCTGGGGGTCGGCAGTCTGAGGCTTTAGGCAGCCACTTTGGCGCGAGCCTCGAAGATCATGGCCCCACATCGGGCACTTGCGGGCAGGCCAGGAGCCAGCCCGATCCGCGGGCGAGCGTAAGGGGCCATGATCACTCGCGCCAAAGCAGCTCCCGCCCAAAGCCCCAGCCCGCCGACGTGCCCACGCCCGCCACCCACGGGAACCACCCGTCATGCCGCACCACCGCCACCGTGCCCGGCCGACTCCAGGAGCCCGGCGAGCCGCTCCACGACACCCGGGGCACCCGCCAGCCGCACGAGCCCGCGGCCGTCCTGATCAGCCGAGGCAACGCACCGCACCTCCGACAGCTCGAAGCCCGCACCGAGAAGCGCACGATTCAACCGGTCGGCCACCTCACGCGCCGCACGCCAGCCCGCCAGGTAGTCGACACCCTGAACCCACATGCCGAAGTCCCCGCCCGCAACGCCCAGACCCTCGCCCAGCCAGTCCTCACCCGACCCAGCCACTTTGCCCACCTTCACCTTGATCGAGGTAACGGATCGTCAACTCACTTGCACCAAGGTCGAGATGCAGCACAGCGACCCCGGTACCATCGGGCACCGGGGGCCGCTGAGTCCCCAGCCGGGCCACCCTTCGCTTTCCACGGCAGACGGGGTGGCCCGGTCTCGGTATGAGGTTGTGAAGCGCGGCCCCTTCCCAGGAGGGGAACTCCGGAGTCATCCAAGGAGCCGCGCCCCTTGCGGCCGAGAGGTCAGCTCAGGCCGCACCCCCGGCTCGTCGCCAACACTCCCGATCGCGTGGGAGCGCCCAGGCGGGCGACGAGCCGGAGCTCATTCCGTGTGTTCGTCGGTGTCGAAGCGGCACCACACGGTCTTGCCGCCCGGCTCCTCCGGCGACCACCAGACCGAGTCTGCGAGCCGTTGCACGATCATCAGCCCGCGCCCACGCTCCGGCAGCAACGCTTCCGGGAAGTCGCCCGCGAGCTCAGGCGACAGTCGATCGCCCACCGGGAGGTCCGGCGGAGCGGAGTCCTCATCGGTTACGCCGATGCACAGCAGTCCCGGCCAGGTCATCACCGAGATGTCGATACGCCGCCTGGCACCGGGCCGCGCCAGGCAGTCGTCCGGCACGGCATGCTGCACGACGTTGCTGACGAGTTCGGAGACAACGAGCCGGGCATCATCGCTGATTCGCCCAAGTCCCCAGTCCTGGAGGGACCCTCGAACCATTTCCCGTGCGGCGCGAACCGCGTCCCGGGAATCCGCAGAGAGCGTCAGCGCCCGGTGATGACCAGCCGACGAATCGGCAGCATCAGCTCGCCGGACTGCCACGCTTGGAGTGTTCGCTCTGCGTTTACTCGGACGAGCTCCCATCACGTCCCCTCCTGACTGCCGACGGGCGGCGTACCCGGTCGTTCCGTGCCGAACAGTGAACGACAGGAGCCGACGAGTCGGGAGCGTTCACAGGGGGGTTCGCGTGAACACCGGCAAAGGCAAAGGGGGTTCACCAATGAACCCCCCGAGCCCTGTGAGCTGTGACACCATGAACACTCGCCGTCATTCTCGGGTTGGCAGGGGAGCATGGACCGAGATCCGAACGCGCACCTCATCTCCCTGATGGAAGAGGCCGGAGTCTCGAACAAGGGCCTCGCGAAGCGCATGTGCGACCGGGCGAAGCAACGCGGCACACCTCTCGGAACCACCCACGTGTCCGTCCAGCGCTGGCGGGACGGCGCAGGCATCAAACCGCAGACGGCAGCGATCATGGCGGACGTGCTCAGCGCCAAGCTGAGTCGCCGCGTCACGCCGGGCGATCTTGGATTCTTCGGCGAGCCGGCCCCGCCCGCATCGCAGCCGATCGGCTACCCGGCCACCGTGCCCGACGTACTGGCCACGCTCGACACCCTCGCCCAGGAGCGCGCCGAGAGTTCCGCACCCAGCCGCCTGGCCGTCGCGGACGCCGACATCGACTCGGCGGTCCTGTCCTGGATGATCGCCCGCCCCGACGGCATCCAACCCGACAGGCCCGTGCACCAGCGCATCGGCATGCGCGACGTACGCGCCATCCGGGATGCGGCGAGCACGTTCATGCAGCTCGACTTCAAGTACGGCGGAGGCCACGGTCACCGGGCGCTGCGGCACTACTTCCGCCACGAGGTCCTGCCGCTGCTCAGCGCCAGCTACAGCGAGAGGGTCGGCACCGCGTTGTACAGCGCAGCCTCCGAGGTCGCCCAGTTGCTCGCGTGGACCGCGTACGACGCTGGAAACCACCGACTCGCACACCGGTACCTCACGTCGACCCTGCGGCTGTCCCAGGTCAACGGCGACCGCATGTTCGGCGCCCGCATCCTGACCAACCTCAGCCATCAGGCGAACTACCTCGGCAACCACGCCCAAGCGATCCAACTCGCTCGCGCGTCAGTCGAAGGCGGCAAGGGCCAGTCGACCCCACGAGCCCTGGCGATCTTCTCCGCCCACGAGGCCCGCGCCCTCGCCAACGCCGGTGACGCCCGCGGCGCAGGCCGCGCCATGAACGAAGCCGAGCGCTACTTCGAGCGCGCCGACACAGCCGAAGACCCCGACTGGCTCCACTACGTCGACGCCGCAGAGATCCAGGGCGAAATCTGCCACTGCCTACGCGACCTCAAACAGTGCCGCGAGGCCTTGGACCACGCCCAACGCGCCGTCGACAGCACAGACCCGCAGTACGCCCGCACTCTGGGGTTCTGCCGCATGGTGCTGGCCCAAAGTCATTTACTGAGCGGCGAGTTGGAGGCAGCAGTCACGACAGCGAGCCTGGCAGTCGACGCAGGCGACACCCTCCAGTCCGCCCGCTTCCAGCGGTACGTCACAGACTTCCAGGCAGAGGTCAGCAGGCACGCCGCAATCCCAGCCGTGGCAGCATTCAACGAAAAGGTTCGCGACGCCCTCGCCCGTTTGGACGATGAATGAACCACCACAGGCACGCCAAGCACGAATCCTCAGCCGAGCCGAACAGCGAAGAATTTGCAGGTGGCTTCACCGCGATAGCCCAGCGCTGAGCCGCCCTTATCCATTTCATGCGAGATCGTGGGACTTTCTACCAAATGACCACACTGCCGGTCTCTCAAGAAGTAAGCAAAAACTCCTCGACTGCCTGGCAAATCCCCAGGTCACGACCTGTGGTCCCCGCGCGCGGGGGTGGTCCCGGACGCCGAGTGAAGAAGATTCACGGAGCGTGGTGGTCCCCGCGCGTGCGGGGGTGGTCCCGACCCCACGAACGTGTGGGCCATCTACCGCTAGTGGTCCCCGCGCGTGCGGGGGTGGTCCCTCAGCGGGCCGGGGGTCTTGTTCCTCACCGCTGGGTGGTCCCCGCGCGTGCGGGGGTCCCATCGCAAGGCTCAGTCCATCCACAGGCAGGCCGTAGCCGGGGCCACACGCACCCCACGTTCCTTCAACAGCGGATTCCGCCAGGCCTCCTCGTACCTACCAAGGCCGCCAATCCCGAGGCCCATCGTCATCCCGCAGGGCCGCGATCCGGCGCCGGTACTCGTCCGCCACCCGCTCGCTCACCCGCACGTTCTGCATGAGCCACGTCGTCATGTTGAACTCCTGCAGCCCGCGGAGCGTCCCGTAGCCCTCCCAGTCGTACAGGTCCCGCCCGTACGCGCCCACGAAGTCGGCGTACTGCTCGTCGGTCTGCCAGCCGAGGCTGTGGTGTTCCACAGACGTGACCATGAGGTCCCACTCCGGGTGGTCGTAGCAGAAGACTTCGAAGTCGATGAGGATCACGCGGCCTTGGACGTCCACCATGAGGTTCTGGACGTGGGCGTCCCCATGCACGGGCCCCTTCGACGTCTCGAACTTCAGCTCGGCGCACTTGTCCTGGAGCTCCCGTGCCCGCTTCCGCAAGAAGGCCTTGTCGTCGTCCGGGATCACGGCCTTGTCGAGCCGTACGTCCGACTTGTCGAACGGCTCGTACGACGGCAGGTGAAGGCCCTCCGGCACGGTCAGGGAGTGCAGGTCCCGCAGAACGCCGCCCAACTCCCCGTACGTGGCCTTGCGGTCCGCCTCCACGATCAGGTGCCAGAACGTCACGGGGTGGCCGTCGATCACGAGCGGCTGCTCCAGGTCCTCGACGGCTCGCGTCGCGGGGAACCCCTCGCCCGTCAGCCAGCGCGAGACCGCGACCTCGTTGCGCGCCTTGGTCAGCCACTCCGGCCCGCGCGCGACACGGACGATCACCGGTGCCGCGGCCAGCCGGAAGAGCGCGTTCTCTCCGATACGGATCAGCTTCGCGTCTCTGTCGTCAAGGCCCGCCGTCCGGCACGCGGCCGTCATGACCCGCGTCGCCTCCCCCTCCGTGAACCCCGTCTCCGACCCTTGAGCAGCGTCAGCCGCCATGCCCGAACCAGCTCCCCTAGTCGCGCGCGATCAACCGGCGCACGCCCACGGGTGACCAACCCGACGCACGCCAGACACGCCATCGACCGTACAGACCAGATCGCTTCGCCACGAGAGGGGGCCAGGACGACAAGAACGAGCCCCACGCCAGAGTGTCGGCGTGAGGCTCGTTGTGGGGTGCCTAGGAACGTCAGGCGGCGGCAGGCGCCGTCTCTGGCCCGTCGATGGGCGACGCCGACACCGCGTTGTACGCCTCGCGGTCGAGGATGTTCTCCCGCGCGGCCACAATCAACGGCGCTACGACTTGCCCGGCGACGTTGGTGGCGGTGCGCATCATGTCGAGGACCGGGTCGATGGCGAGGAGCAGGCCGACGCCCTCCATGGGCAGGCCGAGCGTGGACAGGGTCAGGGTCAGCATGACCGTGGCGCCCGTGAGGCCGGCGGTGGCGGCGGAGCCCACGACGGACACGAAGGCGATCAGCAGGTACTCCTTGATGCCCATGTTCACGTCGAAGATCTGCGCGACGAAGATCGCGGCGATCGCCGGGTAGATCGCGGCGCAGCCGTCCATCTTGGTGGTGGCGCCGAACGGCACCGCGAAGGACGTGTACTCCTTCGGCACGCCGAGGCGCTCGGTGACCTTCTGCGTGACCGGCATCGTGCCGACCGAGGAGCGGGAGACGAAGGCCAGCTGGATGGCGGGCCAGGCGCCCTTGAAGAACTGGAGCGGGTTGACCTTGGCGACGAACGCGAGCAGCAGCGGGTAGACGCCGAACATCACCAGGGCGCAGCCGATGTAGATGTCCGCGGTGAACGTGGCGTACTTGCTGATCAGGTTCCAGCCGTAGTCGGCGATGGCGAAGCCGATGAGGCCGACGGTGCCGATCGGGGAGAGCTTGATGACCCACCACAGGGCCTTCTGGAGCAGCGCGAGGACGGACTCGCTGAGGTCCAGGAGGGGCTTGGCCCTCTCGTCGCCGATCTTGAGGATGGCGATGCCCGCGACGGCGGCCATGAAGACGATCTGCAGGACGTTCAGCTCGGTGAACGGCGTGATGACGTCGGTCGGGATGATGCCGGTGAGGAAGTCGATCCAGGAGCCCTGGTGCTCGGGCTTGGCGCCGTCCTTCGGGGTCAGGCCCGTGCCCGCGCCGGGGTTGGTGACCAGGCCGATGACGAGGCCGATGACGACCGCGATCAGCGACGTGATCATGAACCAGAGGAGGGTCCGGGTCGCCAGGCGCGCGGCGTTGTTGACCTTCCGCAGATTGGTGATCGAGATCAGGATGGCGAAGAACACCAGCGGGGCGACGGCCAGCTTGAGCAGGCCGATGAAGGTGTCGCCGACCTTGGAGAGGGTGGTGACGAGCCAGCCGATGTCCTGGCTGCGGGCGAGCCAGCCGAGCAGGACGCCGAGGACGAGGCCGCCGAGGATCTGGGCCCAGAAGGGCACCTTGAGGAACCTGGGTATCCGGAAACCGGATCGGGGCTCGTCGGCGGGGGACGCGGAATTCGCGGACACGGACACACTCCGGGTAATGACGGGGGACGTGAGGAGCGGCGGCCCGAAGGGGTCACGGGCGCCGCTGCAGTGCAGATGTCGAAGTCGTTCAGATGACGCGACAGGCCGCGGACATGCAGCGGCAGAGATCGACATGCAGGCGCGCCACGAGCGGGACGCTCATGGCGTTGCGGTGCGCGGCTGCTGTCTTCATGTCGAACACGTTAACACTTGAACTTTGAGTACATCAAAGCCCTTGTTTGAGGTAGGAGGGGTCCCAAGGGTCCCAGAAACGGCAGAACCCCGGTAGCGGAGCGGCGTGCTCCGGTACCGGGGTTCGCTGTGTGGCGCGTGCGGTGTGACGAACCTGACGACTACTGCGCGGTGCGGGCGGCGTCGTCGGCGCCGTCCTCCTGGGTGCGGTTGCGCTCCAGGTTGGCCTTGACGTTGTCGACCTTCGCGACGACCTTCTCCGAGGCCCGGTCGCGCTCCTTGCGCAGGAGGACGAAGCTGATGGGCGCGGAGACCACCAGGGAGAGCAGCGCCACCCACAGGAGGTTGGAGCCGCCGAGCCCGCGCGGCACGATGCCGGAGTAGACGAGGCCCCAGACGACCAAGAAGCAGCCCGCGAAGACCCCGAGGCGCATCAGCGTGTAGCGGAGCATGTCAATCCACTCTTCCGTTCCGACTGAGGCCCGAGCATCCCGAATCAGCCCGAGCCGGACGAGCCCCTCCAGTGAAGCACGGCGATGCGCCCCCGCAGGAGGCGGGTCAGAACCGCATCGGCTGCGGCGACTCGCGCAGCTCCCGGTCGGGCCCTGCGAACTCGCGGATGATCTCGTAGCGCGTGTTGCGCTCCACCGGGCGGAACCCGGCCTCGCGGATCAGGTCGAGCAGGTCGTCGCGGGTCAGCTTGTTGGGCGTGCCGAAGTTGTCCGCGTCGTGGGTGATCTTGTACTCGACGACGGAGCCGTCCATGTCGTCCGCGCCGTGCTGGAGCGCGAGCTGCGCGGTGGCGAGGCCGTGCATGACCCAGAAGACCTTGACGTGCGGCACGTTGTCGAAGAGCAGCCGGGAGACGGCGAAGGTCTTGAGGGCCTCGATGCCGGAGGCCATCTTCGTGCGGGCCTGGAGCCGGTTGCGGACCTTGCCGTCCTGCACGTCCACGAAGTCGTGCTGGTAGCGCAGCGGGATGAAGACCTGGAAGCCGCCGGTCTCGTCCTGGAGCTCACGCAGCCGCAGCACGTGGTCGACGCGGTGCCGGGGCTCCTCGATGTGCCCGTACAGCATCGTCGCGGGGGTCTTCAGCCCCTTCTCGTGCGCCAGGCGGTGGATGCGGGACCAGTCCTCCCAGTGGGTCCTGTGGTCCACGATGTGCTGGCGGACCTCCCAGTCGAAGATCTCGGCGCCGCCGCCGGTCAGCGACTCCAGACCGGCGTCGATCAGCTCGTCGAGGATCTCGGAGGCGGACAGGCCGGAGATGGTCTCGAAGTGGTGGATCTCGGTGGCCGTGAAGGCCTTCAGGGAGACGTTCGGCAGCGCGGCCTTCAGCTCCCGCAGCGAGCGCGGGTAGTAGCGCCAGGGGAGGTTCGGGTGCAGGCCGTTGACGATGTGCAGCTCGGTGAGGTTGTCGGCCTCCATCGCCTTGGCGAGCCGGACGGCCTCCTCGATGCGCATCGTGTACGCGTCCTTCTCGCCCGGCTTGCGCTGGAAGGAGCAGTACGCACAGGAGGCCGTGCACACGTTGGTCATGTTGAGGTGCCGGTTGACGTTGAAGTGCACCACGTCGCCGTTCTTGCGGGTGCGCACCTCGTGGGCGAGACCGCCGAGCCAGGCCAGGTCGTCGGACTCGTACAGGGCGATGCCGTCCTCGCGGGACAGCCGCTCCCCGGAGCGGACCTTCTGCTCAAGGTCGCGCTTGAGCCCTGCGTCCATGTGCCGTACCTCTAACTTTCCGACGACCGACGACCTGTGACAGACCCGCCAACGGTACTCCCCCGCCCTCGGGACGGGAGGCGCCCCCTCACGGCGCCGCGCGCCTAGACCTCTTCCGGGAGCTCCCCGACCCGGTTCTCCCACTTGGTGGAGAGGACGATCGTCGTCCGCGTCCGCGAGACGCCCTTGGTGCCGCTGAGGCGGCGGATGGTCTTCTCCAGGCCGTCCACGTCGTTGGCGCGGACCTTGAGCATGTACGAGTCGTCGCCCGCGATGAACCAGCAGTCCTCGATCTCGTGCAGGTCGCGCAGGCGCCGGGCGACGTCCTCGTGGTCGGCGGCGTCGGACAGCGAGATGCCGATCAGCGCGGTGACGCCGAGGCCGAGGGACGCGGAGTCGACCGTCGCGCGGTAGCCGGTGATGACGCCGGCCGCCTCCAGGCGGTTGATGCGGTCGGTGACGCTGGGCCCGGAGAGACCGACGAGGCGCCCGAGCTCGGCGTAGGAGGCACGGCCGTTCTCGCGCAGAGCCTGGATGAGCTGCCTGTCCACGGCATCCATAGGTCGAAGCCTTTCATTATTTAGCGTTTTCGCGAGTCTACGTGTAGAATCTAAGGCGTAACAGGGTCCAGACCCTGCGAATCTTCCGGATGTTCAGCCGATCAACGACGATCCTTCGAATTCTTCAGGAGTGTTCCCCGTGTACACGATCGAGATGGCCTACGCCCGTATGCGCGAGCTTCAGGACCTGGCCAACCGCTCGCGTGCCCACCAGTCCGTCACGGCGGCCCGCAAGGCCGCCAAGAAGTCGCGGGGCGCGAAGAAGCGCTAGCCCCGCCCCGGAGCGTTCCCTTCCGGGGCGCTCAGGCCTCACGGGAGCCGCCTCCTAGCTCCCCTTTCCAGCGGCGGTACAGCTGGTGCGGCACCCCTGCCGCGTCCAGCGTCCGCCCCGCGACGAAGTCCACCAGATCCTGGATGTGCGTCGCCCCCGCGTAGAACGCCGGGGAGGCGGGCAGCACGATCGCGCCCGCCTCGTCCAGGCTCACCAGGTGCCGCAGCGTCTGCCCGTTCAACGGGGTCTCCCGTACGCAGACCACGAGCCGCCGCCCCTCCTTGAGCGTCACGCTCGCCGCGCGCTGCAACAGGTCCTTCGAGAGCCCCAGCGCCACCCCGGCCACGCACGCCGTGGACGCGGGCACGATCAGCATCCCCTTCGTCGCGTACGAACCCGACGACGGTCCCGCCGCCAGGTCACCGGCCGGCCAGTAGCGCACGCCCCGCGTGTCCACCCCGAACGTGCCCGGCTTGCCGTCCGCGCCCCGCGCCAGCCACTCCTGAAGGTCCTCGCGCCAGTGCGCGTCCCGGAACGAGATGCCGGTCTCGTCGAGCAGCGTCAGGCGCGAGGCCCGCGAGACCACCAGGTCCACGCTCTCCCCGGCCGCGAGCAGCGCCCGCAGGACCGCCGCGGCGTACGGGGTGCCGGAAGCGCCCGACACCCCCACGACCCAGGGCCTACGCTCCGTATCTCCCGCGTTCACGCCCCGCAGCCTATCCACGGGCCCGCCGCCTCCCGTCATACCGTGAGCCCGCGCACCAGCAGGTCGAGCAGCGCGCACACGAACAGCGCGATGCCGATGAAGCCGTTGACCTGGAAGAAGGCGCGGTTGAGACGGGACAGGTCGTGCGGTCGCACGATGGAGTGCTCGTACAGGAACGCACCCGCGACGATGAGCAGGCCGAGCCAGAAGAACGCGCCCGCGCCGGTGGCCAGGGCGTACCAGACGAACAGCGCCGTCGTGACGGCGTGGCAGCCGCGCGCGCCCCAGATGGCGGCCGGGATGCCGAACCGCGCGGGCACCGACATCACGCCGACCTCCCGGTCGGTCTCCACGTCCTGGCAGGCGTAGATCAGGTCGAAGCCGCCGATCCACACGCCCACCGCGAGGCCCAGGATCGCCGCGGTCCAGGACCACTCGCCGCTGATCGCGAGCCAGGCGCCGACGGGCCCGATGGCCTGCGCGAGACCGAGGATGGCCTGCGGGAAGTTGGTGAACCGCTTGCCGTACGGATAGACCACCATCGGGATCACGGCGACCGGCGCGAGCGCCAGGCACAGCGGGTTGAGCAGCGCGGCGGAGCCCAGGAAGACCACGACGGCGATGAGCGCGCCGGTCCACGCGGACTTCACCGTGACGGCGCCGGTGACCAGCTCGCGGTGGGCGGTGCGCGGGTTACGGGCGTCGATCTCGCGGTCGATGATGCGGTTCGCGGCCATCGCGAAGGTGCGCAGCCCCACCATGCAGATGGTGACCAGGAGCAGCCGCCCCCAGTGGATGTTCTTGTCCCACTCGTACATCGCCGTCAGGGAGGCGATGTAGGCGAAGGGCAGCGCGAACACCGAGTGCTCGATCATGACGAGCCGCAGGAAGGCCTTCGTACGTCCCGGCTGCGGCAGCGCGGCGGAAGCGGAGCTCACAGGCCGTACTCCCGCCAGCGACGGTCCACCAGCGCCGCGGTGTCCGGGTCCGACTCGACCATGTCCGGCCAGCCCCCGTCGCGCGTGTAGCCCTCCTCGGGCCACTTCTTCGTCGCGTCGATGCCCGCCTTGCCGCCCCAGAACTGCTGGTAGGAGGCGTGGTCGAGATGGTCGACCGGTCCTTCGACGACGGTCAGGTCACGGGCGTAGTCGGTGTTGCCGAGCGCCCGCCACGACACCTCGTGGAGGTCGTGCACGTCGCAGTCGGAGTCCACGACCACGATCAGCTTGGTCAGGGACATCATGTGCGCGCCCCAGATGGCGTGCATGACCTTCTGCGCGTGCTTGGGGTACTTCTTGTCGATCGAGACGATCGCGCAGTTGTGGAAGCCGCCCGACTCCGGCAGGTGGTAGTCCACGATGTCCGGCACGATGATCTTCAACAGCGGCAGGAAGAACCGCTCGGTGGCCCGGCCGAGCGGGCCGTCCTCGGTCGGCGGGCGCCCCACCACGATCGACTGGAGCAGCGGCCGCTTGCGCATCGTCACGCAGTCGATCGTCAGCGCGGGGAACGGCTCCTGCGGCGTGTAGAAGCCGGTGTGGTCGCCGAAGGGCCCCTCGGGGAGCATCTCGCCCGGCTCCAGCCAGCCCTCGATGACGACCTCGGCCTGCGCGGGCACCTGGAGCGGCACGGTCTTGCAGTCGACCATCTCGATCCGCTTGCCCTGGAGGAAGCCCGCGAAGAGGTACTCGTCGATGTCGCCGGGCAGCGGCGCGGTGGACGCGTACGTCACGGCGGGCGGGCATCCGAAGGCGATGGCGACCGGGAGGCGCTCGCCCCGCCGCGCCGCCACCTGGTAGTGGTTGCGGCTGTCCTTGTGGATCTGCCAGTGCATGCCGATGGTGCGCCGGTCGTGGCGCTGGAGCCGGTAGAGCCCGAGGTTGCGGACGCCGCTCTCCGGGTCCTTCGTGTGGGTGAGCCCCAGGTTGAAGAAGGACCCGCCGTCCTTGGGCCAGGTGAACAGGGCCGGGAGCCGGTCCAGGTCCACGTCGTCGCCCCGGAGCACGACCTCCTGGACCGGCGCGTCCTTGACCTTCTTCGGCGGCACGTGCGTCATCGCGCCGAGCTTCCCGAAGGCCTCGCGCACACCGACGAAGCCCTGCGGCAGCTCCGGCCTGAGCAGCCCGCCGATCTTCTCGCTGATCTCGCCGTACGACTTCAGGCCGAGGGCCTTCAGGAGGCGCCGGTCGGTCCCGAACACGTTCATCGCGAGGGGCATGTCACTGCCCTTGACGTTCTCGAAGAGGAGCGCCGGGCCGCCGGACTTCTGGACGCGGTCGACGATCTCGCCGACCTCCAGATACGGGTCGACCTCGGCCTTGATCCGCTTCAGATCGCCCTCGCGCTCCAGTGCCCTCAGCAGAGAGCGGAGATCGTCATAAGCCATGCGGTCAAGTATCGGTCACCGGCTACCCTGGCCCCGTCACCGGGTACGCCCGGCGCCCGCACTCCGCTCTCTGGGGGATCTCCGACACATGCTCAGGTATCTGCCGTTCCTGCTGGTCCTGGCCGTGTGGATCTACGCCTTCATCGATGTGCTCAACACGCCCGAGAAGGAAGTGCGCCATCTGCCGAAGGTGGTGTGGGTCATCATCGTGCTCCTCTTCGGCGAGGTGCTCCTCGGCCCGATCGCCTGGTTCGTCACCGGCAAGAAACGCCACCCCGCCGCGGGTGGCCCCCGTAGGTCCGGTGGCTGGGTCGCCCCCGACGACAACCCGGAGTTCTTGAAGAACCTGAACAAGGACCTGGACGACAAACGCGACGAGGCCTGAGCGCCCTTGCCGGGGGCTTCCTCCCCGATCCCGCCCCTTCCCGCTTCCTGGGGGCTCCGCCCCCAGACCCCCGCTCCTCAAACGCCGGAGGGGCTACTTGTAGCCCCTCCGGCGTTTGAGGACGAGGCGCGGAGCGCCGATAAGGCGGGGGTCCAGGGGGCGGCAGCCCCCTGGTTTCGGGAAAGGGGCGGGACTGGGGCGTCCCACGCGGGCAACATCCCCCCATGACGATCCCCACCGTCGACCTGCGCACCTGGCGCACCGAGCCCAACGCCACCACAGCCGTCGACGAAGCCCTCCGCACCGCGGGCTTCCTCCTGGTCACCGGCCACGGAGTGGCCGAGGAACTACGGGCCGAGATCCGCGCGCAGGCCCGCGCCTTCTTCCGCCTCCCGCCCACCACCAAGCAGCGGTACGCCGTGCGGGTCGGCGCCCGCGGCTGGCTGGGCCCCGGCGCGGAGGCCAACAGCTACGCGGAGGGCACCCCGTCCCCGCCGGACCTGAAGGAGTCGCTGTCCTTCGCCGCCGACGAGCCGACCGGCGACCCGGCCGTCGACACGGAGTGGTTCGCGCCCAACACCTGGCCCGCCGAGACCCCGGGCCTGCGCACCCCCGTGGAGACGTACCTGTCGCTGATGCGCGCGCTCTCCGACCAGCTCCTCGCGCTGCTCGCGGCCGCGCTCGGCGAGCCCGAGGACTTCTTCACCCGGCACACCGGCCACCCCACCTGGGGTTTCAACATCAACTGGTATCCGGGCCGGGACACGGTCGGCACCCCCGAGCCGGGCCAGTTCCGCATCGGCCCGCACACCGACTTCGGCACGGTCACCGTCCTTGACCGGCAGGCGGGCCGGGGCGGGCTCCAGGTGTTCACGGACGCCGACGGCTGGCAGGACGCGCCCTGGGACCCGGCGGCGTTCACGATCAACATCGGCGATCTGATGGCGCGCTGGACCGGCGGCCGCTGGCGCTCCGGCCGCCACCGCGTCCTGCCGCCCCCGGCCGAGGCGCCCGCAGAGGAGCTGATGTCGCTGGTGTACTTCTACGAGTGCGACCCGGGCACGGACGTGCGCGGCATCGACTCGCACACCTATCTGCGCGCCCAGCTGGACGCGATCGCCTCCGACTGAGGCCCGGCGGCGGGGCCGGGTCAGTCCCCGCGCAGCACCAGGGCGAGCAGCCCCGGGAAGCGCGCGTCGAACTCCTCGCGCCGCAGCCGGTTCACCCGCCGCGGGCCCTCGTCGCGCTGCTCGACGACGCCCGCGGCCCGCAGCGTCGCGAAGTGGTGGCTCAGCGCGGCCTTGCCGACGGGCACGTCGAAGCTGCCGCAGGCCCGCGACCAGTCCGGCGAGCCCGCGAGCTCCCGTACCAGACCCATCCGCACGGGGTCGGCGAGCGCGGCGAGGGCCTCCTGCACGGTGACATCCTCCAGGCGCGCGTGCACGGGTGCCGCGCGGTGGCTGGTGCGTGGGGCCACGGGCCCGCCTCCTCGTTCCGTGAGGGTCAGGGACTTGCCGAGTGTTCGATGAAAACCATACAGTCCCGAGTGTTCAATGCAGATCGAACACCAAGCACCGGGAGACACCCATGCGCGCAGTCCAGCTCCGCGAGTTCGGCGGGCCCGAGGTCCTTGAGGCCGTCGAGACCGACGCCCCCGAGCCCGGCCCCGGCCAGGTCGCCGTCGACGTCGCGTACACCGGCGTGAACTTCGCCGACCTCAAGGCCCGCGCCGAGGGCTACCGCGTGCCGGGCCTGCCCTTCGTCCCCGGCCTGGAGGTGGCGGGGCGGGTGCGCGCGGTGGGCGCGGGCGTCGAGGGCGTCGAGGCGGGCCAGGAGGTCGCCGCGCTCACCGCGGGCGGCGCCTACGCCGAGGTGGCCGTCGCCGACGCCGCCACCGTCTTCCCGGTCCCCGCGGGCGTCGACCTGCGGACGGCCGCCACGCTGCCCACCGTGCTGCCCACCGCCCACGCCCTGCTGCACGAGGTCGGCCGGCTGCGCGCGGGCGAGACCGTGCTCGTGCAGGGCGCGGCGGGCGGGGTCGGCACCGTCGTCGGCCAGCTGGCGAAGGCCGCGGGGGCCACGGTGTTCGGCGTGGTGTCGAGCGCGGCCAAGGCGGAGTACGCGGGCCGGTACGGCTACGACGAGGTGTTCGTCGACAGCGGGGCCGGTTTCGCCGCCGCGGCCCGCGCGGCCACCGGCGGGCGCGGCGTCGACCTCGCCCTCGACCCGGTCGGCGGCGACGCCTTCCGCGCGGGCCTCGACGCGCTCGCCACCTTCGGCCGCCTGGTGTCGTACGGCAACGCGAGCTCGGCCGAGCCGTGGCGCGTGGGCCAGGCCGAGCTGTTCCCGGGCACGCGGTCCGTGGCGGGCTTCTCCATCCTGACCCTGGCCAAGGAGGACCCGCGGGCGCTGCGCGCGATCGCCGAGCGCGCCTTCGAGGCGGTCGCCGACGGCACGGTCACGCTGCCCGTCACCGCCGAGTTCGCGCTCGCGGAGGCCGCGCGGGCCCACGAGCTGATGGGCGGCCGCACCACGACGGGCAAGCTGCTGCTGCGCGTGGGCTAGGCGTAGGTCTCGCGCAGCTCGCGCCACCGGTCCAGGTTCCACGTCGACCAGTCCTTCGGCCGTCCGTCGAGCGCGTCCGCCAGGAACTCGAAGTGGTCGTGCCATCCGGCGAGGCAGTCGAGCCGGAAGGCGTCGTCGCCGGTGAACTCGTTGGTGAAGCGCAGCGTCGTGCCCGCGTCCCCGGCGGGCTCCAGATGGAACCGGCAGCGCCCGTGCAGGTCGATCGTGTACTCGGCGACGACGTCCGGGTCCCAGGCGGTGATGTGCCCGGAGTGGACCGCGGCGGCCGGGGTCTCGTTGTTGAGCCAGCGCAGGCTCACGGCGCCGCCGAGGCGCGGTTCGAACACCTCGGCGGCGGCGAGCCACCCCGGAAGTCCCTCCGGAGTGGCCACCGCCCTCCACACCTCCGCCACCGGATGCGGCAGGCGCAGCACCCAGTGGAGCGTGTGCGTGTCCCCTTCGGTCCGGCTCGTCCCCCGCTCGATGATTCCGCTGACATCGCTCATGGGGTCAAGCCTCACGCACACGGTCCCCCGGGTCACGCACCCCGCTAGGGGCGTTCGCCCGCCTTGTCGACGACCGCGCGCTCCAGGACGGCGGTGTGGGCGGTCACCGTGCCCTTCTTGAAGCCGGTCGGCAGGTCCTCGACCGCCACCTGGCGCTCGCCGAGGAACCGCTTGCTCTTCCTGTCGAAGATCAGCTCCTGCCGCTCGCCGTCGTCCACGCGGGCGATCGCCACGCCGTGCCGACCGGCCGCGTCCACCGCGTCGTCGATCAGCTCGACGCCGGGGATCTTCGTCGCGGCGAGGAAGAGGGCGGCCGCCTGCTTCGGCGGCACCAGACCGCCGCAGAGTTCGCTGACGTACACGAAGGCGTTCTGGTCGTCGCTCTCGCCCCCGGTCGCCACCCGGTACAGCCAGTCCTTCATGTTGACCGGATCGGTCGGCAGCTTCTCCAGGCTGCGGTAGTTCGTGGAGCCCTCCACCAGGGGCAGGTCCGGCGGCATCCGCTCGTGGTCGCGCTTCCTGAAGGGGACGTGCGACATCCCCGTGTGCTTGCCGTCGACCGACGCCCAGCCCTCCGCCAGGTGCAGGGGCTCCAGGCGGGCCTTCACGCCGCCGCCCGTCTGCATGTACCTCTCCTTCACCTTGGTGTACACGAACTGGTCGTCCCGCAGCCCCTTTGGCCCGGGCTGCCGCTTCGCTGCCTCCGCGATCTCCTTCAGCATCGCCACCGTCTCCTTCGACGGCGGCCCCGCCTGTGCCGGCTCCCCTCCGAAGGGCTGGGCGACCACCAGGCCCGCGGCGACCGCGGCGGCCACCGCGCCCGCGATCAGCGAGGGCCGCAGCCAGCCCCTGCCCTTGGTGTTCCACCCAGTGTCGGTACCGGCGTTCTCCTGCCGTATCTCGCTCAACAGATGCTCCTTCAGACGCAGGTGACGGCCCCGCGGAAGGTCCCGCTCCGGTGGGGACGGGAAGTCAGCGCTGTCTTCGGGTGACTTCATCGGACGCTCTCCTCGATAGGCCCGACCGCTGAGCCGCGGTCACCTTTCACCTGTTCGCGCCCTTCAGGCGGTTCCATGCTTTTCGCGAGTTTCTTCCGGGCCCGGGAGAGGCGGGACCGCACCGTCCCGACCGGTATCCCGAGCGCGCGCGCCGCCGCCTCGTAGCCGAGCCCCGACCACACGCACAGCGCGAGGACCTCGCGCTCGGCGCGGCGCAGTCCGGCGAGTGCCCGCGTGACGAGCGCGAGCCGCTCCGCGTCGTCCACGCGCGCGGCGACCTCGTCGGCGATGTCGGCGACGGCCTCGGCGCGCGGCAGCCGAGCCACGGCGGCGGCGTGGCGGCGGGTCGCGCGCCGCTGGTTGCGGCTGACGTTCGTGGCGATGCCGAGCAGCCACGGCCGCAGCGAGCCGCCGTCCGCATCGACCTTGCCGCGCAGCCGCCACGCCTCCAGGAAGGTCAGGGACACGAGGTCCTCGGCCGTCGACCAGTCGCCGGTCAGGCGGTAGGCGTGGTTGTAGACGGAGCGGGCGTAGGCGTCGAAGAGCTCTCCGAACGCGTCGGGGTCGGAGCCCCTGATCCGTACGCGTAACCGCCGTCGCTCCGCCGCGCGTTCCCCCTCATTCATCTCCACGCCCTGTTGTCTGTCCGTACGGCGAAGGCCGGTTCCCATGACCTGGGTCACGGGAACCGGCCTTCGGGGCCGTGCGGGATCAGACCCCGGCGTAGGAGTGCTTGCCGCTGACGAAGATGTTCACGCCGTAGTAGTTGAACAGCCAGCAGCCGAAGGCGATGAGCGCCAGGTAGGCGGCCTTGCGGCCCTTCCAGCCCGCGGTGGCGCGCGCGTGCAGATAGCAGGCGTACGCGACCCAGGTGATGAAGGACCAGACCTCCTTGGGGTCCCAGCCCCAGTAGCGGCCCCAGGCGTCGCCCGCCCAGATCGCGCCCGCGATGATCGTGAACGTCCACAGCGGGAAGATCGCGGCGTTCATGCGGTACGTGAACTTGTCGAGCGAGGCCGACGCAGGCAGCCGCTCCATGACGGAGGTCGCGAACCGGCCGGGCGTGCCGCCGCTCTGCAGCTTGGCCTCGTAGCTGTCCTTGAACAGGTACGCCGCCGTGGACACCGCGCCGACGTAGAAGGCGGCGCCGCAGAAGATCGCGGTGGAGACGTGGATCCACAGCCAGTACGAGTGCAGCGCGGGAACCAGCTGGTCGCTGTCGGTGTACAGGACGGTGACGGCCAGGCCCAGGTCGAGCAGGACCGTGGTGATCAGCGGCAGACCGATCCAGCGGACGTTCTTCTTCAGGGCGAGCAGCGCCAGGAAGACACCGATCGCGACCGTGGAGAAGGTGATGTTGAACTCGTACATGTTGCCCCACGGCGCGCGCCGCACCGAGAGCGCGCGGGTGAGGACACCACCGGCCTCGACGAGGAAGCCGAGAGCGATCATGGAGACGGCGATGCGGCCGTAGAGGTCGCCCTGCTCGTCACCGGCGGCGGCACCCGGGCCGTCCGGCACGTCGCGGCTGCCCGCGGCGGCGCGGGTGACGACCTTGGGCGCGGCCTCGGTCCGCTCCAGGGTGGCCGTGCCGCCCTTGGCCCGCACCGTGACGGCGGGTGCGGCGGCCTTGGCGGCGGCCGCCTCGGCCCCGCCGCTCGCGGTGAGCGCGGCGGCGGTGCGGGCGACCTTGCTGCGGCTGCCGAACAGCCACTCCGCCATGAGCGCGAAGAAGGCGAGGAGGTAGACGGCCATCGCGGAGTAGATCAGCACATTGCTGATGTGCGCGAGGTTCTCGTTGGTTTCGGCGGCGAGGGTGGTGGCGAGCGTCACTTCTCAGCCCCTTCGGCAGGAACAGCGGGGGTGGGGTGGGGGTCGTCGGTGTCCGGGGTGTCCTTGCCCGGGGTGTCCTTGTCCGGGGTGTCCTTGTCCGGGGTGTCGGGGGCCGGGGTTTCTTCGGTGTCCGAGGTTGCTTCGGTGTCCGAGGTCTCGTCGGTGTCCGGGGTCTCGGGGGCTGGGGTCTCGGGGGCCGCGGTCTCTTCGGTGTCCGAGGCTTCTTCGGCGCCCGGGCCGCCCGCGTCCTTGCCGGACGGCACGTCGTTAACGGACGGCATGTCCTTGCCGGATGGTGCGGCGGCCTCAGCGGCCTCAGCGGTGTCCGCCGCGTCGGCGGCGTCCGCGGTGTCGGCCGTGTCCGCCGCGTCGGCGGTATCGGCGGCCTCCGGTTCCGGCGCGCTCGGTGCCTGCTCGTGCAGCCTCTCCGCGAGGGCGGCCAGCTCCTCGGGCACCTTGGCGGACTCGCTGCGGCCGAGGCCCGCCATCTCGACGACCGTGACGCCGTCGGCACCCCGCACCGCCCGGACCCAGACGCGGCGGCGCTGGATGAACAGCGAACCGGCGAGGCCCGCGATCGCGGCGATCGCGCCGCCCAGCGCCCAGCCGCTGCCCGGCTCCTGGGAGATCTGGAAGGTCGCCCACTGCTTGAGCTCCTTCTCGAAGGTGATCGACCCGGCGCCGTTCGGCAGCTTCATGGTCTCGCCGATCTTGAGCCGCTTCTTCAGCAGCTCGCCCTTGGCGTCCTTGAACTTCTGCATCTTGCGCGTGTCCAGCTGGTACACGTTCTGCGGGATGCCGGAGTCCACGCCGAGGCTGCCGTGGTACGCGGAGAGCGCGAGCCGCGGATTGAAGGGCGCGGGGAACTGGGAGAACATCTGGCCGTTGCCCTCGCCCGCGAACGTCGGCACGAAGAAGGCGTTGAAGCCGAGCTGCTCCTTCTTGCCGTTCTTGTCGCGGTAGCCGTCGAGGACCTTGATGGCGCCGGTGGCCGTGCCCATGGAGTCGATGGGCAGCAGCGGCACGGAGACGCGGGAGACGACCTTGCCCCGGCCGTCGCGGACGGTGACCGTGGGCGCGTAGCCGTGGCCGATCAGATAGACCTTCGTGCCGCCCACCTCAAGGGGCTTGTTGACCTCGATGGCCTTCTGCTTCTCCGGCCCGTCGGCGCCCTCGGTGTAGCTCACGTGCGCCTTGTAGGTGCGGGCCGTGCCGCGCTGGGGTCCCGACGTCTCGTACGTGCCCTCGAAGCTGCGCAGCCTGAAGCTGAACGGCTCCAGTTCGTCGGTGCTGAACAGGCTGCCGGACTTGAAGTCGTCGTACTGCGTGAGCGTGTTGGAGAAGCCGTCGCCCTCCATGATCAGCTTGCCGCCCTCGGACTTGAAGAGCTGTCCGGCGGCGAAGGCGAGCAGGAGCACGATCAGGGCGATGTGGAAGGCCAGGTTCCCGGCCTCGCGCAGATAGCCCTTCTCGGCGGCGACGGCCCCGCCCACCTGGTGGGAGCGGAAGCGCCGCTGCTTGAGCAGCGCGAGCGCGGCCTCGTTGACCTGCTCGGGCGAGGCGTCGGTGCGCCAGGTGGTGTACGCGGGCAGCCGGGTGAGCCGCTTGGGCGCGGCCGGCGGGCGGCCGCGGAGCTGGCCGACGAACTGCCAGGTGCGCGGCACGATGCAGCCGATGAGCGAGACGAAGAGCAGGATGTAGATCGCGGAGAACCACACCGAGCTGTAGACGTGGAACAGGCCGAGCTTCTCGTAGATCGGCGCGAGCGTGGTGTGGGTGTCCTTGAAGTCCTGGACCTTGAGCTCGTCGGTGCCCTGCTGCGGGATGAGCGAGCCGGGGATCGCGCCGAGCGACAGCAGGAGCAGCAGGAGCAGCGCGACCCGCATGGAGGTGAGCTGCCGCCAGATCCACCGGAACCAGCCGATGACGCCGAGCGCGGGCAGGTTCGGGCCGCCGCCGGTGACCTCGTCGAGGGGAGCGGTGGACAGCTGCGCGCCGGCCGCCCCGAGCTCGTCCTGGGCGGCGGACGCGTCCCGGGTGGTCGTGGTCTTGCTCATGGATCAGATCCCCACCGAGTAGCTGTTCGACCAGACCTGCATCTGCTGCATGACGCTGTCCCAGACGCCGGTCAGCATCAGCAGCCCGGTCACGATCATCATGCCGCCGCCGATCCGCATCACCCAGGCATAGTGCCGCTTCACCCAGCCGAACGCGCCGAGCGCCTTGCGGAACGCGACGGCCGCGAGGATGAACGGGATGCCGAGGCCCAGGCAGTACGCGACGCCGAGGAGCGCGCCGCGCTGCGGGTCGGCGCCCTCGAAGGACAGGACGTTGACGGCCGCGAGCGTCGGGCCGATGCACGGCGTCCACCCTACGGCGAACAGGGCGCCCAGTATCGGGGCCCCGACGAGCCCGGTGGCGGGCCGCTTGTGGAAGCGGAACTCGCGCTGGGTGAGCCAGGGCATGAGGCCCATGAAGAAGAGCCCGAGCAGGAGCATCACCACGCCGAGCACGTTCGTGACGGTGCTCTGGTGCTCCTTCAGGGTCTGCCCGAGCGCCCCGACGAACATCCCGGCGGGCACGAAGATCGCGGTGAAGCCGAGCACGAAGAGCCCGGCCCCCGCGACCATCCGGCCCCGCTTGGCCTCCTCCAGGTCCTGCCCGGTCACACCGGTCACGTACGAGAGGTAGCCCGGCACCAGCGGCAGGACGCACGGGGAGAAGAACGAGACGAGGCCGCCGAGCACCGCGACGGGGATCGCGAGCAGCAGCGCTCCGCTCATGACGGTCTGGTTCGGCCCGGACGCGGCGAGCGTGTGGGCGGCGGCGATGGCGGTCGACACGTCGGTCACTTCTCCGCGACCACGGGGTCGATCATCTTGCGCAGCTTCTCCTCGCTGAGGGGCTGCTGCGAACGCGCCGCGATCTTCCCGTCCTTGTCGATGACGAGGGTGGAGGGGATGAAGTTCGGGTTGAGCGTGCCCCGCGGGAAGCGCAGCATCAGCTTGCCCATCGGGTCGTACAGGCTCGGGTACGGCACGCCCTTGTCCTTCTCGAAGGCGATGGCCGGGCCCTTCTCGGGGTCGCGGGCGTTGATGCCCACGAACTCCACGCCCTTGGCCTTGGTCTCCTTGGCGACCTTCGCGAAGCTCGGCGCCTCGGCGCGGCACGGCGGGCACCAGGAGCCCCAGACGTTGACGACGAGGACCTTGCCCTTGTAGTCGCCGAGGCTGAGCTCGTCGCCGTCGAGGGTCTTCCCGTCGAGGTCCGGCGCGTCGTGCCGGTCGGCCTTCTTCACGGTGGAGATGCCGTCGGAGCCGACGACGAAGTTCGTGTTGCCGGAACCACCCGAGGTGCCGCCGGAACTGCAGGCCGTCAGGGTGAGCGCGGCGGCCGCCGCGGCCGCCGCCAGCGCCGACGCGCGACTGCGACGGCGGCCGGCACGGCGGTCGAGACTGCGGTTCTGGCTGCGGGGGGCGCGGCAGGCGGCACTCATGTGAAAAGTTTCGCATGCCCGATTCGGGGATCTTCGACGCCCCCCGCGGTAGCGGAAAGTCCCATTTCAGACAGGGTTTCCGCGTGTTTTCCAGCCGGTGTTTCAGGCGGCGTCGCCGGTGTCCTTCTCGGCGTCCTTGCGGCTGCCGCCGGAGCCCGCGTCGGACAGGAAGCTCTTCCAGCCGCCGGTGGGCTTCTGACCGACCTCCAGGCTGCGCAGCTTGGCGAGCACCTCGGGCTTCTGCACGTCGAGCCAGTCCACGAACTGCCGGAAGGAGACCAGGCGTACGTCCTTCTTCCCGGCGATGCCCTTGATCGCGGCCTCGACGGCGTCCATGTAGATGCCGCCGTTCCACTCCTCGAAGTGGTTGCCGATGAAGAAGGGGGCGCGGTTGGACTCGTAGGCGCGCTTGAAGCCCGCGAGGTAGGCCTCGGTGGCCTGCTTGCGCCAGCCCGGGTAGTTGGCCGGCGGGGCCTTCGTGGAGTTCTTCGACTGGTTGGCGAGGATGTTGTAGTCCATCGACAGGACCTCGAAGGAGTGCCCCGGGAACGGGATCTGCTGCAGCGGCAGGTCCCAGATGCCCAGCTTCTTCTCGGGCCACTTCTGGCGGCCGCCGGGCGAGGACGCGTCGTAGCGCCAGCCGAGCTTCTTGGCGGTCGGCAGCAGGTTGTTCTGGCCGAGCAGGCACGGCGTGCGGCCGCCGACCAGCTCCTTCTCGTAGTCGAACGGCAGCGACGGCAGATCCGTCCAGCCCGTGTTCGTCCGCCACTTCTTCACGAAGGACTTGGCCTGGTCGATCTCGCTCTGCCACTGGGCGGGCGTCCAGTTGCCCACGGTGCCGGTGCCCGCGCAGAAGTGGCCGTTGAAGTGCGTGCCGATCTCGTGGCCCTCCAGCCACGCCTGGCGGACGTACTTCAGGGTCTCCTTGATGTGGCCGTCCGTGAGGTAGCCGATGTCGGAGGCGCCGACGGCGTTGTTCGGCGGGCGGTAGAGCCGCTTCTTCGACTCGGGCAGCAGATAGAGCCCGGAGAGGAAGAACGTCATCCCCGCGTCGTGTTCCTTCGCGAGCTTCAGGAAGCGCGGGAACAGGCCGTTGCCGACCTCGCCCGCGCCGTCCCAGGAGAAGATCACGAACTGCGGCGGCGTCTCCCCCGGCTCCAGCGGGCGGGGCGCCTCCGGCTGATTGGGCTGCTTCCCGGTGAACGCCGTGGAGCCGTCACCGATCGGCTTGGCCGGGCGCTCCGGCTCGGCGCCGCCGCCCTTGCCCTTGTCGGCGGCGGCGGAGCCCGAGTCCCCGGAGCCGGAGCCGCAGGCGGTGAGCCCGAGGGCCGCCGCGGTGCCTATGCCCAGGCCTATCGCGCCCCGCCGGCTCAGCGCACCTCGGCTCGCGGCCGGTGCTCCGCCGCCCAGGTCCGTTTCCGTCCGGCTGTCGTCGCGCATTCCATCCCCATTCGTCGCGCCCTCGGTTGTGCAAAGGACAACCACTTAGAGGGCACGACGCCGGGACGGGTTCCGGCCAAGCCGGACCTATTCGGGGCCTATTACAGAGAACAGACATTCCACGCCATAGGGTGGCCACCCCATTACCCGCCGCGCACAGCAACCTCATAGCCCCCGCACAGCAGCGCCCCACGGGGAGCGCCCCGCACAGGAGCGCCCCGAAGGGGCGCGGGGAACTGCGCGCCCGGCCACGGACAACCCGCGCAAGACGGGCGGCAAGCGGCAGCGGTCGGCCCGGCCCCGCAGGGGCCGGCCCTGCTCAAGCCCAGCGCACCGGCTACGCCCCGAAGGCCTTGGCCTTCCCCTTCACCGGCTTGGCCCCTGCCAGGAGGTGCTTCGGCACGAGATCCCGCGCCGGCTCCGAGTACCCCACCGACACGATCTTGTCGCCGCGGTACGTGAACGACGTGAGCGAGGCCAGCGTGCACTGCCGCTTGCGCGGGTCGTGCCACAGCCGCCGCTTCTCCACGAAGCTGCGCACGATCCAGATCGGCAGCTGGTGGCTGACGCACACCGCCTCGTGCCCGCGCGCCGCGTCCCGCGCCGCGTCGAGCGCGCCCATCATCCGCACGACCTGCTCGACGTACGGCTCGCCCCAGGACGGCTTGAAGGGGTTGACCAGGTGCTTCCAGTTCTCCGGGTTCTTCAGGGCACCGTCGCCGACGCCGAAGGTCTTGCCCTCGAAGACGTTGCCGGCCTCGATGAGGCGCCCGTCCGTCGCGAGGTCGAGGCCGTGCGCCTTGGCGATCGGCGTGGCCGTCTCCTGCGCCCGGTCGAGCGGCGAGGCGACGACGTGCGTGACGTCCCGCGACGACAGGTGCTCGGCGACCCGGTCGGCCATCTGCCGCCCGAGCTCGGAGAGGTGGTAGTCGGGCAGCCGCCCGTACAGGATGCCGTCCGGGTTGTGCACCTCGCCGTGGCGCATCAGATGGACGACGGTCAGCTCATCGGCCCCGCTCACGCGCTGACCTCCTCGGCCTCGGCGGCGGCGCGCGCGGCCGCCGGAAGGGCCGCCGCGATCTTCTCGACCGCACGCTCGTCATGGGTGGTGGACACGAACCAGGACTCGAAGGCCGACGGCGGCAGATACACGCCCTGCGACAGCATCGAGTGGAAGAACGCGGTGAAGCGGAACGACTCCTGCGCCTTCGCGCCCTCGTAGTCGCGCACCTCGCGGTCCGTGAAGAACACGGAGAACATGTTGGAGGCGTTCTGCACGCGGTGCGCCACGCCCTCCTTGGTGAGCGCCTCGCTCACCAGGCCGCGGATCCGCTCGGAGACCGCGTCGACCTTCGCGTACGCGGCGTCGTCGAGCAGCCGCAGCTGCGCGAGGCCCGCGGCGGTCGCGACCGGGTTGCCGGAGAGCGTGCCCGCCTGGTAGACGGGGCCCGCCGGAGCGAGGTGCGCCATCACGTCGGCGCGGCCGCCGAACGCCGCCGCGGGGAAGCCGCCGCCCATGACCTTGCCGAAGGTCATCAGGTCGGGCACGACCCCGTCCACGCCGAACCAGCCGGCCCTGCTCGTCCGGAAGCCGGTCATGACCTCGTCGGAGATGAACAGGGCGCCGTTCTTCTCGCACGCGGCCTTCAGGCCCTCGTTGAAGCCGGGTCCCGGCGGCACCACGCCCATGTTGCCCGGCGAGGCCTCCGTGATCACACAGGCGATCTGGCCCGGGTGGTTGTGGAAGGCCTCGTGCACGGCCTCGATGTCGTTGTACGGCAGGACGATGGTGTCGCCCGCCTGGGCGCCCGTGACCCCGGGCGTGTCCGGCAGGCCGAGGGTCGCGACGCCGGACCCGGCCGCGGCGAGGAGCGCGTCCACATGGCCGTGGTAGCACCCGGCGAACTTGATCACCTTGGCGCGCCCGGTGAACCCGCGGGCGAGGCGGATGGCGGACATCGTCGCCTCGGTGCCGCTGGACACCAGACGGACCTGCTCGACGGGGGCGATCCGGGCCACGATCTCCTCGGCCAGGGCCACCTCGCCCTCACCCGGCGTGCCGAAGGACGTGCCGCGCGCGACGGCCTCCTGGACGGCCGCGGTCACCTCGGGGTGGGCGTGGCCGAGGATCATGGGCCCCCACGAACACACGAGGTCGACGTACTCGCGACCGTCGGCGTCCGTGAGGTACGGACCGGTACCGGACACCATGAAGCGGGGCGTACCACCCACCGCGCGGAAGGCGCGCACGGGCGAGTTCACACCGCCGGGCGTCACGGCCGCCGCACGGTCGAAAAGAGTCTGCGAAACTGGGGCGCTATACGGGAAGCTCACATGAACCATGGTGTCAGAGGGTCCGGACGGCGCGCCGGGGCCTCCTGCGCGCCGGCTTTCCGGCCGCACCGCCTTCCCTCGGGGCGGGTGGTGCGGAGATCCTGTGGACTGGTGTTTCACCCCACGTTTCGGCGGGTGACCGTGGGGGAGGTCACTGACACGATGATCGGGTTGCGCGGCAAGGCCCGCGCGCCCTGGAAAAGCAGTCGGGTGGAGATATGCAGCGCGGTGGTGGACTGGGCGAGGGGACCGACGGCCTGGGTCCCCGGCGTGCCCGGCGGGGCAAGCACCGGCGAGATGCGGAGGCGGCCCCGGCCCCCGAGCAGCGGGCGCCGGACAGGGCGAGGCGTGACCGTACGGGAAGCAGGAGCGGCGGGGTGGGGGTGACCTACAAGTACTTCGGGGCCCCGGACGGCGCGACCGCGGCCCGGGTACCGATCTCGATGCGGCCCGAGGAGCTCGGCGGCGACGAGCTGGGCATGGGCGGCATGTTCACGAAGATCAAGCCGGAGACGATGGCCGCGATGGTCCTCACCGGCATCGAGGGCATACCCCTGCACAAGGTCCCCCCGCTGGAACTGGTCGTCCTCCACCCCGACTACGCGGTCGTGAAGCTCCCCATGACGGTCGTCGACCCGCTGCGCGGCGTCGGCGAGGAGTCGGTCGGCGCCGCCGCCTTCATCTGGTCCACGGTCCCGGACCGCGGCGGCCCCCGCGACGCGTTCAACGTCTACCAACTCCTGCACGAGTGGCAGGACTTCAGCCACCGCCTGCACGACGCGGGACACCAGGCGTACTGCCTGGTCTGGCCGTGAACGTCCGGTTCCCTGGGTAGTCACCGGGGAACCGGCGGTTACGGACCCGGGACACTCCGGTGCGCGCAGCGCCGGTGCGCGGAGCGTGCGTCCTTCGTACGCTGGCTCCGTACCGGGAAGTGCGCGCCGTCGGATCCGTGCCGGGGGAAGGGGCGGGGCAGTGGCCGAGGGGGATGGGCAGAGCACGCCCGCGGCGGGGCGCGTGCGCGTCCTCACGCCGGCGGGCGACTTACGGGGCGCCGGCATCATGGTGGCTCCCTGCTACGTACTGACCTGCGCGCACGTGGTCGCGGGCGCCCTGCGCCGGACGAGCCTCGACGCTCCCGCCGAGGCGGTCCGCGTGGACGTCGGCGGCCACCCGGAGGTGCTGCCCGGCGAGGCCACGGTCGTGCCCGGCGGCTGGTTCCCCGGACCGGAGGACGGGGTCGGCGACCTCGCGGTCCTCACCACCACCTGGCGGCCGCCCCCCGACGTCGGCTTCGCGCGGCTCGGCCCCTGCGGCGAACCCGACCGGCGCGAGGTGAGCGTGTACGGCCACCCCGCCCGCGCGCCCGACGGGCTGTGGTCCAGAGCGAGCCTCGCGGGCCGCGGCGGGCCGCACCTGGGCTGGGTGCAGCTCGACGGGCTCGACTCCGCGAGCGCCTGGATCGAGCCGGGCTTCAGCGGCGCGGGCGTCTGGGACCCCGCCACGCGCAGGGTGGTCGGCATGCTCACGGCCGCGCTCGGCGACCGGCGCACCAGGGCGGCGTGGATGCTCCCCATGGAGGCGGTGGCCCGGCTGTGCCCCGCCCTCGCCCCCGCGGTCGACGGCGGCGGGAACGGCACCGCGGGCCCGGCGGAGCCCCCGGGCCACGGCACCGCGACGCAGCCGCGCGCCGAGCGCCCGCCGCCCCGACTCCCCACCGACCGCGACCAGTTCGCCCTCGCCGACGCCCTCCTTGCGGTGCACCTGGTCGAGGAGGACCGCGCGGCCACGCTGCGGCGGCTGCTTCCCCCGCACATCCGGCACGGCGTCCGGGACCACCCCAGACCGCGCCTCCAGGTCTTCCACGTCGTGCAGGCCTGCGTCGACCACCGCGACGGCAGGGAGGCGCTCGTGGCCGCGCTGCGCCTGCTTGACGAGTCGTCAGAACCGGCGCGGGCAGCGCTCGCACTGTTCGACGAGGTGTGGCCGCAGGCGCCGGGCGGCGATGCCCCGTGACGCAGTCCTGGGGCCCGCCCAAGATCGTGCTCGACGCCCTCGACGGCGTACCGGCCTTCGACGAGACGGCCACCCTTCGCGAGTGCACCCGCATGGTGGGCCGGGCCCTCGGCGCCACGGTCGCGGTGCCGGACAGCGCCCGGCGGCGGACGTACCTCTCCTCGCTCCTCATGGCGGTCCTTGAGTACGCCGACGGCCTCCAGGTCCTCGGCGGCGTCGTCGAACTCCTCGAAGGCAACACGCGCTACACCGAGCGCGTGCGGACCGCGATCGCCGTGGCGGAGGTGCCCTTGTTCCCGCCGGAGGACTGGTCCCGTCTGATGGAGGCGCTCGGCGGCCTCGAAGTGCTCGACATCGCGGGCGCGTACCAGGAGGTCATGCGGTACCGCGCGGACCCGCTGCCCGCCCACTGCACCGAGCCGTGGCTCGCCGTCGTGCACGCCGCGACGCTCAACGCCCGGCCCGGCGAACTGCCGCCCTGCGTCCTGCTCGTCGAGCACCTCGCCCGCTACGCCAAGGGCCAGCGTCAACAGGACCTGCTCGACTGGGCGATGGAGCACCGCGCCCGCCCCGAGCCGTACGACGACGGGCCCCCGCGGCCCGCCGCCCGCCGGGGCGAGCGGGGCCGGGGCCGCCCGCCGCGGGCCGAGAACGTGCCCGTCGTACCGGTCGAGAGCGGCGATCCCGCCCTGCCCGTGGCGGCGGGGGCGGAATCCGGCCTTCTTGGGCGCGGCGTCCGCGCGGCGGCCCCCACCCCCGCGCCCCCGGTGCGCGCCGTCGGCCAGGAGCCGGTGTGGGCGCCGAGCGCCTGTCTGCTGATCCGGCTGCGCCCCCTGCCCGACCCCGACCACGCGGACGAGCGGCTGCTCTCGTACTGGTGGCAGATCGAGGGGCCCGAGCCCTATCCGGTGCGCGGCGGGGATCTGCGCGTCGACGTGGCCGAGCTGCCCGAGCAGGTGAAGTCCCTGGTGGAGGAGGCGGAGACGGGCTGGGCCTACTTCTGCAAGGAGGACCTCACGCTGGAGTTCGTGCTGCCCAGGGAGCTGTTGGGGCTGCCGGTCGAGCGGTGGGCCAAGAAGGGCTTCCACGGCGCGGACGGCAGCCTCGGGGAGGACCACCCGGTGCTCCTGCGCAGCCTCGAAAGGATGGAGCGCACGGACACCCACGGCCGCTGGGCGCGCCGCTGGGACGCGCTCCTCACCGGCCGAGCGGGGCCCGTGCACTGGTTTCCCGACGACGGCCGCTCCCGGCTGCTCTCGGACCCCCGGCGCGTCATGGTGGTCCTCAGCGACCCGCCGGGCCGCGCCGGCGGAAGCGGTTCCGGTGTCGACGAGTTGGCCGAGTCGCTGCGCGCCGGGGTGCCCATCGTGGTGTGGGACAGACGGGGCGGCATAGATCCGGTGTTCCGCGGCGAGCTGGCCGACTTGGCCGCTCGCACAGGAATCCATCAACTACCCGATGCCGTCCGGTCGTTGCGCATAGAGGCAAAAGCCGGGGATGCTGCTGAGGGCGACTCTACGCTCGGTCGCCACGCAGCACTGCTCTGGGACGATCCGTACCGCCTTCCAGGAGGGGGCGGCGCCATGGCGGATTCTTCCGCACAGGGGGGAGGGTAGGACGCGATGCTTCCCGAGGACGGCGTGCCTCAAGGGATCCGCCCGGTCGGCGCGGCGGGCGCCGAGGACGTCCGGTCACAGGACAAGACTCCTGACACGGACACGGCGACACCCGCGGAGACGGCGGACCCGTCGGCCGCGGGCCCCGGCCCCGTCGAGGCCGGACCCGACCCCGGATCCGGCCCTTCCGGTGCCTCCGGTGCCTCCGACTCCCCCAACTCCCCTGCGCCTGCCGGACCTTCCGGTTCCGCCAGCCAGAACCGCTGGTGGATCTACCGGGGTTCGGGACAGCCCCTGTACGACACGACCCTGCGCGAGCTGCTGCCCGATCCACCGCCCTGGCGCCGGTTCACCGGCGGGCCCGTGGTGCCGCCGCCCCCCGCCGACGACGACGAGGTCGCGCGCAGGCTCGGCAGGCCGTCCGGGCGCTCCCCGGCCTCCGAGCAGCTGCGGCGCGAGGCCGACATGGTCAATGCTGCTTTGCTTCTGCGACGCCCGCTCCTCGTGACGGGCCGGCCCGGCACGGGCAAGAGCAGCCTCGCCTACCGCATCAGCCGCGAGCTGCGGCTCGGCCGGGTGCTGCGCTGGCACATCACCAGCAGGACGACCCTGCGCTCGGGCCTGTACGAGTACGACGCGATCGGCCGCGTCCAGGACTCCGCCGCACTGCGCGCGCTGCACACGGCGGAGGACTCCCCCGCCGCACCCCGGACGGCCGACGGCCCGGCGGCGGCGAGCGACGAGCAGCTCCCCGGGATCGGCGACTACGTCCAACTCGGCCCCTTGGGAACGGCGTTGCTCCCGTACGAGACGCCGCGCGTGCTGCTGATCGACGAGCTGGACAAGAGCGACCAGGACCTGGCCAACGACCTGCTGAGCGTCTTCGAAGAGGGCCAGTTCCCCATCTCCGAGCTGCTGCGGGCCCGGCGGCGCCATCCGCGCGTGACCGTCCTGACCGACGACCCGGAGGGCGCCGCGGAGATCACCGGCGGCGTCGTCCGCTGCCGCGCCTTCCCGATCGTGGTCATCACGTCCAACGGCGAACGCGAGTTCCCGCCCGCCTTCTTACGTCGCTGTTTGCGCCTGCATATGTCGGATCCGGATCGTACGCAGCTCGTCGACATGGTGACGGCACACCTCGCCGAAGGCGCGGCCACTCGCGCCGGGGACGGCGGCGACCTGATCGAGCGGTTCCTCCGGCGCAGCCGGGAGCGCGGCGGCCTCGCCATCGACCAGCTGCTGAACTCCGTGTACTTGACAACCTCGGGACGCCTACCCGCCGACGCGGGGGCGCTCGACGAACTGGTCGACGCCCTGTGGCACCGGCTCGACGGGGCGGGGGCGGAATCGAGGCCGGGATGACGGTCGCCGCCGCGGAGCCGCCGCCCGAGGCCGCACGGGAGTCCGCGCGCGCCGGGCAGGCCCCGGACACCCCGAATCCGGACGGACCCACGTGGACCGAGCTCGCGGACGCCGTGTACCTGGCCGCCTGCCGGGACGCGGCGCTGCCGGTGTTCCCGCCGCAGCAGGCGGCGCGCGGCACGATCGCGCCGGGGCGCCCCGCCCCTGCCGCCGCCGACGCGCCCGACGCCCCTGACGCCCCTGACGCCCCGGGCGAGCGCACGCACGAACACCCGCAGGAACGTCCCCAGGAACACCCCCGGCAGCGCCCGCAGGAGCGCGCCCAGCAACACCCCCAGGAGCAGCCGCGGGCCGCCCACGAGAAGGCTCCCCCCGTCGCCGCCGCCCCCGTCAGGCCGCTCGTCGGCCTGCGCGGCGGCTTCGGCGGCGCCCCGGGGGCCGAGCAGGCCGCCCGCGCCGAGGGCCCGCGGCTCGACTCCCTCGCCCTCGGCCGCGCCCTGCGCCCGCTGCGCCTGTTCTGGTCCTCGCCGTACGACACGGCCCTCGACGAGGAGGCCACCGCCGAGCAGGCCGCCGTGGACGGCCTGTGGACGCCGGTGTGCCGCTCGCTGCCGGAGCGGCGGCAGGACCTGCTGCTGCTCGTGGACGACGGCCCCTCGATGGCCCTGTGGCACCGCACGGCCCGCCAGATCGTCGCGCTGATGGAGCAGACGGCGGCGTTCCGCACGGTGCGGCGGCTGCGCTGGAGCCCGCACGGGGCCCCGCCCGCCGCCCTGTCCCCGAGCGCGCGCCAACTGGTCCTCGTCGTCACGGACGGCGGCCACGACGCCTGGCGCGACGGCAGCGCCGCCGCGTTCCTGCACCGCCTCGCGGGCACCTCCCCCACCGCCGTCCTGAACGTGCTGCCCCAGCACCTGTGGGACCTCACCCTGCCCACGGTCACGCCCACCCGGCTGCGCACCGCGTCCCCGGCCGAGCCCAACCGCCGCTACGACGCCGAGACCTGCTCCCCGGAAGCCGACGCCCTGGCGCCCCACGCCGTTCCCGAGCCGGGCCCCGCGGACGCCATCGCCGTCCCGGTCGTGGAGCTGCGGCCGGAGTCCCTCGGCCGTTGGGCCCGCCTGGTGGCCGCGGCCGACACCAGCCAGTGGCACCGCATCGCCGCGCTCCTGACGGCACCGGCCGGGGACCTGCGCGCGCAGGCGGTCGGCCCGGTGCCCGAGCGCCTCGCCAACGTGCTCCTGGACGGCCTCGACGCGACCGACGAGCCGCGCCGGGGCGCCGCGCCCGAGCCGTCGCCGGAGCGGGACCGCGCCGAGCGGGCGGCGGCCATGGTGCGCCGGTTCCGCGCCACCGCCTCGCCCGCCGCCTTCGCCCTGGCCAAGCGCCTGGCGGCGGTGCCCCTGAACCTGCCGGTCATGCGGCTGCTCCAACAGGCCCTGCCGGGCACCCGGTTCTGGAACCTGGCCGAGATCGTGCTGCTCGGCCTGGTGCGCCGCGGCGACGACAGCGCCGACGTCGAGGACGCGTACACCGTGTCGTACGACTTCGTGGAGGGCGTGCGCGAGGAGCTGCTCGCGCTCGGGCGGCGCGCCGACACCATCGGGGCGCTGCGGCAGGTCCAAGGGTTCCTGGGGCCCCGGCTCGAAGCGCTCTGGGAGGGCGGCGGCGCCCTGGTCGCGCCGGACGGCGACCCCGCGGACCCGCCGATCACGGACCGGACGCGCCCTTTCGTGGCCCATCTCTACACCGCGCTCTGCGCCCTTTCGGGGCCCTATCTCGCCCGCGCCAATCACCTGGGAAGGCTGTTGCAAAGCCATGCGGCAGGCCCGCGCGCCCTGACGGAAGCCGAAGCCTTTACATCAGGACATAAGCATTCATTACAGTACTCAAAGGCTGATAGCGGGTCAAACTTGAAAAAGAGCCATCAAACTGCGATACGGTACCGGCCGCAAGCCCCGGCGAACACCCCGGACCGCGAGGGCTTTTCGGCGCCGCCCCCATCCCGGGCCGCGTCCCCCACCGCCCCACCCCCCACTGCTCCCAGCCCCACCGCCACCACCCCACCCCCCACCCCCTCAGCTCCCCCTCGCTCCCTTTCTGGAGGCCCCGCCGTGTCTGCCGGTCTGCCGGTTGCCCCGGGCCCGCGCGGCCCGCACGACCCGCCCCGAATCTGGGGGAACGTACCGCAGCGGAACAGGAACTTCACCGGCCGCCAAACCCTGCTCGAACAACTGCAGGACCGCCTCGGCACCGGCGTCACCGCGGTGCTCCCCGAGGCACTGCACGGCATGGGCGGCGTGGGGAAGTCACAGATCGCCGTCGAATACGTGTACCGGCACAGCCGCGACTACCGGCTCATCTGGTGGGTGGCCTCCGAGCAGGAGAACCAGATCGTCCAGTCCCTCATCGAACTGGGCGAACAGATGGGGCTCCAGGCCGGCTCCGAGATCTCCGCGGTGCCGGCCGTCCTCGACGCGCTGCGCAGGGGCGAGCCCTACAGCGATTGGCTCCTGGTGTTCGACAACGCCGAAGACCCCAAAGAAGTACGCAAGTACTTCCCCAGTGACGGCCCCGGACGAATCCTCGTCACCTCCCGCAACGTCCAGTGGTCCAGCACCGCGAGTTCCCTGGAGGTCGACGTGTTCGCCCGCGAGGAGAGCGTCTCGCTGCTGCGCCGCCGCAGCCCCGAACTCCCCGACGAGGCCGTCAACCACCTCGCCGCCTCCCTCGGCGACCTCCCCCTGGCCGTCGAACAGGCCTCCGTCTGGCTGGCCGAGACGGGCATGCCCGTCCAGCAGTACCTGGAACTCTTCGAACGCAAATGGGCCGAGCTCCTCCAGTCCGACCCGCCGCCCGACTACGAGATGCCGGTCGCCGCCGCCTGGAACGTGTCCCTGGAACGCCTCCGCGAGGACCGCCCCGACGCCCTCCAACTCCTCCAGGTCTGCGCCTTCTTCGCCCCCGAACCCATCTCCTGGGACCTCTTCTCCGCCGTCCGCGGCATCTCCGTGCCCCAGGAACTCCAGGCCGCGCTCGACGACCCCGTCAAACTCGGCCGCGCCGTCCGCGAGATCGGCCGCTACGCCCTCGCCCGCATCGACCACCGCCAGTCGACCGTCCAGCTGCACCGCCTGGTCCAGCGCGTCCTCGTCGAGCAGATGAACCCCCAGGAGCGGGCCCAGATGCGGCACGCCGCCCACCAGCTCCTCTCCAACGCGGACCCCAGGAACCCCCAGCGCGCCACCTTCTGGCCGCGCTACTCCTCCCTCCTCACCCACCTGCGGGCCTCCAACGCCGTCGAATGCGAAGAGGGCTGGACCCGCCGCCTCGTCCTCAACGAGGTGTGGTTCCTACGGGCCAGGGGGGACTACGCCGCCGCCCTCAACCTCGGGGAGCGGGCGGCGGAGATCTGGCGCCAGCGACTCGGCGACGAGCACGAGGAAGTCCTCGGCATCGACCAGCAGATCGCCGAGACCCTGCGCGAGCAGAACCTCGACCTCGACCGCGCCTTCCACATGCAGGCCGAACTCGTCGAGCGCTACCGCAGGGTCCTCGGCGACGCCCACGAGAACACCCTCCAGGCCCAGAGCTTCATGGCGGGCAACCACCGCATCCGCGGCAACTTCTACGAAGCCCGCGAGATCGACCAGCGCGTCTACGAGACGAGCCTCGCGGAATTCGGCCCCGACGACCCCGCCACCCTCCTCACCGCCCACAACTACGCGGTGAGCCTGCGCCTCGCGGGCTCACCGGAGAAGGCCCGGGAGCTGGACCACGACACGTGGCAACGCCGCGTCGAGGTCCTCGGCGAGGACCACCTCTACACCCTGACCACCTACAACGCCTACCTGCTCGACCTCCAGGAAGTGGGCCGGTACGAGGAGTCCCTCGAAGGCTACGAACAACTCGCCGAGGACCTGCGCGAACAGCTCGGCGGCGACCACTGGTTCACCGTCCAGGTCGTCCGCAACCTGTGCGTGACCCGCCGCAAGAAGGGCGACCACGAAGGCGCGTACGAACTCTCCACCCCCTACATCTCCCTGGTGCGCAACCGCTTCGGGGAGCGCAGCCGCCAGTACCTGCAGATGGCCATCAGCCACGCCAACGACCTGCGCCAGGTCGGCAAGCTGCAAGAGGCCAGGCAGCTGACCGAACAGGCCCTGGAGGAGCACCGCGGGCTCTACGGCCGCGAACACCCGCACAGCCACGCCATGGCCATGAACCTCGCCGTGACCCTGCGCCTGCTCGGCGAGAACGACGGCGCCCTCGCCCTGGACCAGGAGATCGTCGACGGGCTGACCCGCACGCTCTCGGCCGAGCACCCGCGCACCCTGCTCGCCCGGATGAACCTGGCCAGCGACCACTTCGCACTCGGCCGCCCCGACCGGGCCTACGAGATCGACGCGGCCGTCGCCGAGGAGGCCGCCCGGCTGCGCGAACGGCACCCCGCGAACCTCGCCGTCCAGCTGAACCTCAGCCACGACCTCAAGGCCCTGGGCCGGACGGAGGAGAGCAGCCAGATCCTCGAAGAGGCACTGTCCACCTACCGGACCATCCTGGGCCCGTCCCACCCCGCGACCCGCGACGCCGAGAAGGGACTCAGGGCCAATGCGGACATCGACCTGATCTCGCTCTAGCCACGCCAGTCGCTGTCGTCGCCACCTGCTGTCGCCGCCGCTCTACCTGCTGTCGCCACTGGCGCCGCCGGGCACGGCGACAGCGCCGCGCAGCCACTCGGCGAGCTCCAACGGGCCCGGCGGCTCCACCCCTTCGGCCGCCACCGCCCGGCGCACCGCCGCCACGGCCTCCGGGCGGCCGAGCAACAGCTCCCCGGCCGCCGAGCGGCCCCGTTCCGCGAGCACCGCGCCGATCCACGCCTCCGCGTCACCCGGTTCGGCCGCGGCCCACGCCGCGTAACGGCGCGCGGCGCCCTCGGCGTCCCCGGCCACCGCCGCGCACTCGGCGCCGATCACCGCGTCCCCCGCCGCGTCGGCCTTTTCCCAGCAGCGGACGAACTCGTCCGGCGCCCCCAGGTAGAGCCGGACCACATGCCCGAAGGTGTCCGTACGGATCGCGTCCGGGCGCGGCCGCAGCCACGACCCCGGCAGCGGCGGAGCGGCCTCACCCGCCGCCCGCGCGGCAGCGGCCCGCCGCGCCACCGCCCCGTCGAACTCCAGGTGCCGCGCCCGCCACACCGCCCGCCGCAACGCGCAGTAGTGCGCGGCCAGCCGCGCGGGCTCGGCCATGACGTCCTCCTTCGCCCACCGCTCGGCCGCCCCCGCGATCTCCTCCACGAACAGCCGCCCTGCCGCGGTGAGTTCCGCGCCGGCCAACAGAACGGCGGCCACCTCCCGCACCTGGTCCCGGAACACGGCGAACTCGAAGTCGGCACGCCGCGCCTCGTCCCCCGTGACGAACTCCCGGTGCAGCCGCCAGAATCGCGTCACCCCCGCGAACGCGAACACCCCGTGCAACAGGCCGTGCACCGGCCGTGGATCGCTGCGCCAAGGCGCGTAGTGCAGCGGCCCCTGCCCGCCCCCGTCCGGCTCCCGCACCAGCGGTACGAGGCTGAGCAGCGCGTTCAACTGCTGATGGCGGGTCTCGTGCACCAGCGTGGCGGCCATCTGCGCCTCGTCGTACGGCAGCGAAAGGGTGACCGCACCGAAGGCGTCCGGCGAGGAGGAACTGGCCACCTGCCCCCGCGTGGACGCGGCGAAGGCCCGGGGCACCAGAACCCGCACCAGCGCCGCAAGGCGCACCGTGTCCGCCGGGGACTCCCGGGCCAGCAGGGCGCACGCACCGGCGACCCGCTCCCGCCACAGCCCGAACCGCCGCTCCGCCATCCGCGCCGGAGCCCGCGGGGACACCACGAAGTCGCGGTACGGCGTCACCGTGTCGAAGCAGAGCGCGGCCCCCGGCTCACCGGACCAGGGCGCCGCGTCCCACAGCACCGGAAGCGGATGCCACCCGGGCGCGGACTCCCCCAGGTCCCGGGGCAACCGCACCTCCCCGCCCTCCCCCCGAACGACGGCGTCGTGCGCGGCCACCCGGACCTCGGCCCCGCTCCACCTGCGCGCCGACAGCGGCCCCACGACGCCGGCACCGGGCACCCACACCACGCCCCGGTGGGCCGGCACGCCCACCACGGCGTCCCGCCCGGCACGCAGTGCCGCCGCCGCTGCCAGCGCGTACAACTGGCCGACATCCGCCCACAGCGGCGCCGCCGAAGAAGCGGCACCCCGCCCGACGCCGCGCAGCCGCCGCAGCAGCCGCATGGCCCAGGCCATCACCATGGGATCCGCGAGCACCGCGTCGACCGCGCCCGGGTCACTGCGCTGCACGGCCGCGAGCAGGCGCCAGGCCGACTCCGCCGACGCCACCGCGCCGACGCGGGGCGGCCGGGCCCGCGCCACACCGCTGTGGTCGACCAGCGACCTCAGCACGAGCAGCAGGTGGCTGCGCTGGGCGGAGCGCAGCAGCCGCAGCTCCGGAACCCGGGCGTCACCTGCGGCGATGGACCTCAACGACTCCTCGGGGAGCCGATACAGGTCCAACCGCCCGTCGGTCACCTCCGGCGCCTCGGCCGGTCCCCGCGCAGCAGTGTCATTTCCTCACTGTTCTGCTCGTCCAGCGTGCCGGCGAACACGCTCGCCCGGCGCGCGGCCCGGTGCAGTGCCCGCCGCAGCGCCGGATCGTCACCGGCGTGCAGCTCCGCCAAGGAGACCAAGGAGACCCCGGACAGATCGACCAAGTCGGAACAGAAGTCCTTCGCAGACTCCGCCATACCGTGGTTCCCCCTGACGTAACGGTTCCGCGACTCAGAATCCGCTTCCATGGTGGCTGCAATGGCACGCCAGCGGAAGACTGGCGCTGGTCATCCCGTGCCAGGGCGGCGTTGTCAGACCCTCCCCCTACCGTGAGGACATGGAGCGCACACCCACCACGGCACAGCCGCCACCGGTCCGCCTCGTCCCGTACGGCGAGGGTGACTTCGCGCAGCTCGTCCGGCACAACACCCCCGCGATGACGGAGCACTTGGGCGGCCCCGAGCCGGAGGAGAAGCTCCGCGACCGCCACCACAGATATCTGAACCTGGGCGGCACGGGCCGGATGTTCAAGATCGTGACGCCGGACGCGGAAGAGGCCGCGGGCCTCGTCGGGTACTGGGAGGCGATCCACGCCGGGCAGACGATCTGGGAGACGGGCTGGGGCGTCCTGCCGGCGTTCCAGGGCCGGGGCCTCGCCGTGACCGCCACCCTCCTGGCCGTCGAGGACGCCCGCGCGGCCGCCCGCCACGGCTCGCTGCACGCCTTCCCCGCCGCGACGAACGCCCCGTCCAACGCGGTCTGCCGCAAGGCGGGCTTCACCCTCGTGGGCGCGGGCGACTTCGAGTACCCCAAGGGCCGCTGGAGCCGGTGCAACGACTGGGCGCTGGACCTGAGGGGAGGCGCAGCGCGGGAGGCCGGGACCGGCTGACGCCGGGGGCGGGACGCGCGACACGGACGCGACGGACCGGCCCCCGCGGCAGCGCGGCAGCGGCAGCGGCAGCGAAACCGCAGAGACCGCACGGCAGCGCGACAGCGAAACCGCGGAGGCGGCACGGCGGCCCGACACAGCACCCTCGACCAGGGCCGCGGACCGGCCGTCGCCGTGGCCCGTGACACCCTGGGCGCCATGCTCGTCGCCCGCTCTGCCGCCCTCTTCTCCCTCGCCGCGCTCTTCGAGATCGGCGGCGCCTGGCTCGTCTGGCAAGGCGTGCGGGAGCACCGGGGCTGGGTGTGGATCGGCGCGGGCGTCCTCGCCCTCGGCCTCTACGGCTTCGTCGCGACGCTCCAGCCCGACGCCGAGTTCGGCCGCATCCTGGCGGCGTACGGCGGCGTCTTCGTGGCCGGGTCGCTCGCCTGGGGCGCGGTCGCGGACGGCTACCGGCCCGACCGGTGGGACGTCATCGGCGCCCTGGTGTGCCTCGCGGGCATGGCCCTGATCATGTACGCGCCGCGAGGCGAGTGAGGCACCCCGCCTATCCTGGCTGCCGGAGCGAGAGAACGCCCGTACGAGCCCCGCACCCGAGGGAGCAGCCCCCATGCCGTCCACGCCGCACGCCGACACCCCCCGCAAGCCCGGCATCGCCGTCGTCACCGGCGCCAGCGGCGGCATCGGCGCCGCGACGGCGCGCGGCCTCGCCGAGGCCGGATACCGCGTCGTCCTGACGGCCCGCCGCAAGGACCGCGTCGAGGCGCTCGCGGCGGAGCTGACGGCGGCGGGCCACAGCGCGACGGCGTACGGCCTCGACGTCACCGACCGCGCGGCCGTCGACACCTTCGCCACGGCCTTCCAGAAGATCGCCGTCCTGGTGAACAACGCGGGCGGCGCGCTCGGCGCCGACCCGGTCGCCACCGGCGACCCGGCCGACTGGCGGCAGATGTACGAGACGAACGTCATCGGCACCCTGAACGTCACCCAGGCCCTGCTGCCCGCCCTCACCGCGAGCGGCGACGGCACGGTGGTCGTCGTCTCCTCCACCGCGGGCCACGCCACGTACGAGGGCGGCGCGGGCTACGTGGCCGCCAAGCACGGCGCCCACGTCCTCGCCGAGACCCTCCGCCTGGAGATCGTCGGCACCCCCGTGCGCGTCATCGAGATCGCCCCCGGCATGGTCAGGACCGAGGGCTTCGCCCTCACCCGCTTCGGCGGCGACGCGGAGAAGGCCGCGAAGGTCTACGCGGGCGTGGCCGAGCCCCTGACCGCCGAGGACGTCGCCGACACGATCACCTGGGCGGTCACCCGCCCGCCGCACGTCAACGTCGACCTGCTGGTGGTCCGCCCCCGCGCCCAGGCCTCCAACACGAAGGTCCACCGGGAACAGCCGTGACCTACGCCGCCGACGACCCCGGCACCCCCGGCGGTTCCCCCGACTCCACGGACCCCCTCGACCGCCTCCGCTACGAGCAGGAGTCCCGCCGCCTGGCCGAGGAGAAGAAGAACGAACGCATGGTGTGGTGGTACCTCGCGTACTTCCTCTTCGGCATCCACATCGTGGCCTTCGTCATGATCTACGCGGTCTCCCACGCGAAGTAGCCCCGAACGCGGATGGGGGGTGTCAGCCCTTCACGCACACCACTTGCTTGAGCTTCGCCACGACGGCGACCAGGTCGGTCTGCTGGTCGATGACCTTCTCGATCGGCTTGTACGCGCCGGGGATCTCGTCCACGACGCCCGCGTCCTTGCGGCACTCCACGCCCCGCGTCTGCTCCTCCAGGTCCTGCGTGGAGAAGCGCTTCTTCGCGGCGTTCCGGCTCATCCTGCGGCCCGCGCCGTGCGAGGCCGAGTTGAACGACGCCTCGTTGCCGAGGCCCTTCACGATGTACGAGCCGGTGCCCATGGAACCCGGGATGATGCCGTAGTCGCCGGAGCCCGCGCGGATCGCGCCCTTGCGGGTGACGAGCAGGTCCATGCCGTCGTACCGCTCCTCCGCCACGTAGTTGTGGTGGCAGGAGATCTCCTGCTCGAACGTCGGCCTGGCCTTCTTGAACTCCTTGCGGACGACGTCCTTCAGGAGCGCCATCATGATCGCGCGGTTGTACTTCGCGTACTCCTGGGCCCAGAAGAGGTCGTTGCGGTACGCCGCCATCTGCGGGGTATCGGCGACGAAGACCGCCAGGTCGCGGTCCACCAGGCCCTGGTTGTGCGGCAGGTCGCGGGCCACGCCGATGTGGTGGTCGGCCAGCTCCTTGCCGATGTTGCGGGAGCCGGAGTGCAGCATCAACCAAACAGAACCCGACACATCCGTGCAAACTTCAACAAAGTGGTTCCCGCTTCCGAGCGTTCCCATCTGCTTGATGGCACGTTCCTGACGGAATTTGACCGTTTCAGCCACCCCCTCGAACCGCCCCCAGAACCCGTCCCACCCCGCCGTGGCGAAGCCGTGGAAGGCGCCCGGGTCGACCGGCGAGTCGTGCATCCCGCGGCCCACCGGAATGGCCTGCTCGATCTTCGAGCGGAGGCGGGACAGGTCACCGGGGAGGTCGTTCGCGGTGAGGGACGTGCGGACGGCGGACATGCCGCAGCCGATGTCGACGCCGACCGCCGCCGGGCACACCGCGTCCTTCATGGCGATCACGGAGCCGACCGTCGCCCCCTTGCCGAAGTGGACGTCCGGCATGACGGCCAGGCCCTTGATCCACGGCAGCGTGGCCACGTTCCGCAGCTGCTGCATCGCGACGTCCTCGACCGTGCCGGGGTCGGCCCACATCCGGATCGGCACCTGCGCGCCCGGAACCTCTACGTACGACATACCGTCCTCATTCCCCCGGAACCAAATCAAAAGCACTGGAGCGCAAATACCGGCGCCAAGGTCAACGAATGGGAAAACGGACCGGCGTCCACGGCAGCGCGTGCGATACACATTGTGTCCACCGGCCGCCCGCCGGCGGCAACCCAATAACCAGGCCGGACGGACCGGACAGGACCGAGAGGAGCCAGCACGGTGCAGCGGAGGAAGGTCTACGTACCGGGCGCCGCGGTCCTCCTCGTGGCACTGCTCGCCGGCTGCACCGGCGGCTCGGGCCACGACGACGGCGGCGACGGCAAGTCCGGTGACGCGAGCGGCTCGACGACGGCCGCCGAGCCCGGCAGGTACCGCACGCTGCCCGAGCCCTGCGGCGCGGTCGACAACTCGACGCTCGACGCGATGCTGCCCGGCATCGAGGAGATCGAGGACGCCGACCAGCGCGAGAAGGCCTACGGGGGCTCCCCCACGGTCACCTACGACACCGACCGCCGCGTGGGCTGCCGCTGGAAGGTCGAGTCGCCCGACGCCACGCACCACCTGCTCGTCGACTTCGAGCGCGTCGTCTCCTACGACGGGGCCGTGAGCGACGACGCCCGCGCGCAGGAGGTCTACCGGACGAAGCTCCGCGAGGCGGACCTCCCGGAGCCGTCGGCCTCGGGGTCCGAGGAGGAGTCCCCGTCCCCGTCCGGATCCGAAGGGTCGGACGAGTCCGACGAGCCCGGGGGGTCGAAGGGGTCGAAGGGGTCGAAGGATCCCGAGGCGTCCGAGGAGCCCACGGGGTCCGGGAAGCCCGAGGGATCCGCAGGGACCCAGGTCGCCGCCAGGGCGCAGGGCGGCGCGGCCGCCGAGGTCGGGAAGGGCGACGGGGCCGAGCCCGGGGACACCCTCGACCCCGAGGCCACCCCCGAGGGCCTGGAGTCCCGCTCCCTGGACGACCTGGGCGACGAGGCGTTCCTCGCGGACGTGCTCAGCACCGCCGCGTCGGCGAGCCGCCACCGGACCGTGACTGTGGTGTTCCGCACGTCGAACGTCGTCGTCACCGTCGAGTACGACGAGCAGCCCGCCCGCCGCACCGAGGTCCCGGACTCCAAGGAAATGCAGGACAACGCGCGCGAACTGGCCGAAAACCTCACCGACAGGTTCAACGGCTGACGGGTCCGGGAGGCCGGTCCGGGCTCCCGGGAAGCCGGGTCACCCGCGTCGCTCACCGCGTACGGTGGCCCAACGGACCCTGTGGGTCCCTGCGCACCCGGCACGGACGCCACGAGCGAACACGAGTGAAGGAACCATGCACCGACCCGCACAGCGACAGCGACAGCGACTCACCCGCGTTCTGGTGGGCGCGGCCGCCGCACCGGTGATCCTCTTCGCCGCCGCCTGCAGCGGCGACGACTCCGGCTCCGGCTCGGACGGCGGCAAGAAGGACTCCGCGGACAAGCCCTCCGCCTCGGCGTCGAAGGGCTCCGGCGGTGAGGCCGCGACCGTCGAGAAGGCCGCGTACGGCAAGCTTCCCGAGCCCTGCAGGACGCTCTCGAAGAAGACCCTCGGCGGCCTCGTGCCGTCCGCCAAGGACAAGGCGGGCAAGACGGGCACGTCGGACGACGTGTCGACGCGTGGCAACTGCACCTGGGAGAGCCTGGAGGACAACGGCGTCGACGGCTCCCAGTTCCGCTGGCTGCGGGTCTCCCTGAACCGCTTCGAGTCCGACCAGTCCCTGGGCAGCGGCGCCAAGCGCGCACAGGCCAACTTCGCCAAGCAGGTCGCGGACGCGCAGGCGGTCAAGGGCGCGAAGAGCGTGAAGACCACTCCGGTGCCGGGCACGGGCGACCAGGCGACGCTGGTCAGCTACGACGTGACCAAGGACAAGGAGACCTTCAAGCAGCAGACCCTGGTGACGCGCGTGGAGAACGCCGTCGTCACGGTCGACTACAACGGCGCGGGCCTCGCGGGCGACAAGCAGCCGAACGCCGCGGACCTCGGCAAGGCCACGCAGAAGGCCGCGAAGGAGGCCGCCGCGTCGGTCGTGGCGGCGAACAAGGCGGGCGGCCCGGCGACTTCGGACAAGCCGAAGGGCGACGCCAAGGGCGACACGAAGGACGGCGCGAAGGACAGCGCCGATGACGGCGCGAAGAGCGACGCCAAGGACAAGCCGAAGGCCGGTGACGGCAAGGGCTCGGCCCTCGACGGCGCCAAGCACTAGAGCGGGCCCGCCGGACGGGCGGACACGCGGGCAGACAGGCCCGGAAAAGCCCGGCCGCGGTGCGCGGCCGGGCTTCCGGTTCTTCGTCAGCGGCCCTGCGCCCGGTCGTAGACCTTCCGGGCCGTGGCCTTCCACACCTCTCCGTACATCTTGGTCGGGGTCAGCGAGTCCAGCGCGCTGTTGACCGAGATCAGGACGCCGCCCTTGCCCGTGGTGGCGTTGAATCCGGCCAGCCACGGGCCGCCGCTGGAACCGCCGCTCATGTCACAGGAGATGGCCTGCTGGCCGTGTTCCTTCTTGGCCGTACCGGTGCAGCGCAGGAGTTCCTCGCCGCGCTGCGGGCGGGTGGCGGGGTAGCCGAAGGCGGAGACGGTGCCGCCCACCGGGCGGTCGAAGGCGATGGCCTGGCCGCCCACGACGTCGGTGACCTTCCTGCCGTTCCTGTCGGCGTCGACGGTCAGCGCGGACATGTCGTTGACGGAGTCCTTCTCCCAGGTGCGCGGGGTCGCGGCCTGCCGGACGGCGAACGCGCCGTACGGCGTCCTGCCCTGGTGGTAGGCGGGGGCGAACACCATGGCGGTGTTGGTGTTGTACGGCGATGAGCCCCGGCGCACGCAGTGGGCCGCGGTCATCACGGCGGAGCGGTTGGCGCTCTTCACGGCCGTGGCGGTGCACCAGGTGTCGGCGCCGCCTGCGTTGACGAAGAAGAGCCGCCCGACGGTCTTCAGCGCGGGGCCCCGCCACGGCTTGGCCTTCGGGCCCGTCGGGCCGAGGTCCACGGACTTCCCGACGGCCTTCATCCGGGCGGGCGTCCAGTAGGCGAGGGCGTCCTTGCGCTCCTTGGCGGTGTACTTCAGGACGGAGACCGGGTCGGCCGCCGCGGCCGCGCCCTGCCCCGCCAGGGCCGTCGCCGAGGCCGGGACGGCGAGGACGAGGGCCGTACCTGCGACGGCGAGCGCCGTGGCCCGGCGCCGGAAGGTGCGGATTCCGGCGGTGGCGGTCTCGGTCATGGCGGGGGTCTCCTCGGCTGGTGCGGGCGGCGGACGGGGGCTTTCCGTCCGTACTGCAAGAGAGCGGAACTTCTCGTTCGGTTGGTGCTGTTGACGACCTGTGACACGCGGTCCGGACGGTGTGCCGACGCCCGGGCCAGCGGTACCGGCTCACGCTCGGCCGCACACATGTGCCACGCTGTCGCTCGCAACAGCCGGAATAGGGAGGGGTTCGCGGGTGGCCGCGATGCAGCTGACACGCATGCACCGGATACTCATCGGGGTCGTCGTCTTCGGTGCGCTCGTCATCGCCGGTATCGGCTTCGCCGGTTCGTACGCGGCCGTGCGCGAGCTCGCCGAGAAGAAGGGCTTCGGCACCTTCTCGGTGGTGTTCCCCATCGGCATCGACGCGGGCATCTGTGTGCTCCTCGCGCTCGACCTGCTCCTCACCTGGATCCGCATTCCGTTTCCGCTGCTCCGCCAGACGGCGTGGCTCCTGACGGCGGCGACGATCGCGTTCAACGGCGCGGCGGCGTGGCCGGATCCGCTGGGCGTGGGCATGCACGCCGTGATCCCGGTGCTGTTCGTGGTGGCGGTGGAGGCCGCGCGGCACGCGGTCGGGCGGATCGCGGACATCACGGCCGACAAGCACATGGAGGGCGTGCGCCTGACGCGCTGGCTGCTCTCCCCGCTGCCCACGTTCCTGCTCTGGCGCCGGATGAAGCTGTGGGAGCTGCGCAGTTACGACCAGGTCATCAAGCTGGAGCAGGAGCGGCTCGTCTACCAGGCGCGGCTGCGCTCCCGCTTCGGGCGGCGCTGGCGCACCAAGGCTCCGGTGGAGTCGCTGATGCCGCTGCGGCTCGCCCGTTACGGTGTGCCGCTGGCGGAGACCGCTCCGGCGGGGCTGGCCGCGGCGGGCATCGAGCCGGCGCTGCTGCCGCCCGTGCCCGCGCCCGCCGTCGTGCCCGTGGTCGCGCCGGCCGCCCAGCAGCCGGAGCTGACCCCGGCGCCCGGCCCGGCGGCGGCCGCCCCCGAACCGGAGCGGCCCGAGCGGCCCGAGCAGCCCGTGGACCTCCACAAGCCCCAGCGGCCTCAGCAGCCCATGGAGGTCGAACAGGTCGAGCAGGTCGAGCAGGTCGAGCAGGTCGAGCAGGCTGAGCAGGTCGAGGATCAGCGGGCGCCCGGGCAGCACGGCAGCCCGTGGTTCGCGGCGCCGCAGCAGCAGCGCGCCCAGGGCGAGGCGCCGCTCCCGTACGACCCGGAGGGCCCGTACGAGGAGTGGTACGACGAGCAGGCGGCGTACGAGGAGCAGCAGGCGTACGAAGAGCGGCAGGCGTACGAGGCCTACGAGACGTTCGAGGACGCGCGGCCGTACGCGCAGCAGGTTCCGGTCGCCGCTCCGGAGCCGGCGGAGGCTGCGGACCCGCCCGGGTTCCGCGTCCCGTCGGGGCCCGGCCGCACCCGCCCGCTGGCGAACGGCCAGCTGATCCCGAACCCGCGCGCCGAGCGGTCCCCCGAGGAGCCGCAGCCCGAGGCGGAACCGGAGCCGCTGCCCGAGCCCGTCGAGGGCGGTCCGGGCCTGCCGGACGACATGACGCGCGAGGAGGCGTACTTCAACGCCTTCCGCAAGTACGTGAGCGAGATGGGGGACTATCCGAACGCCCGGCAGTTCAGCCTGTACCTGATGGACCTGTACGGCATCACGGGCCAGGCCGGCGGCCCCCTCGCGGAGAGCACGCTCCGCCCCTACCTGCGCGGCTTCCGGGACCGCTACCAGCAGGACCTGGACGCCGAGGAACACATCGCCTGACCGAGCGCGGCTGAACGGGTTCCCTCTCCCACCCACCCACCCGCAACACCCGGCTTCCCCCGCCCGCCCCCGACGCCCCGCGCCACGGCCAGGTGGGTCGCCCCCACGCCGAACCCCGGGCGGGGACGGGTGGTGGGACCGCCCCGCGCACGCGGCGCCGCCCCGCCCTCTCCGCTGTGGGCAATCGTCCCGCAGGGCGGGACGGGTGGGCACAGCCGCAGCTGCCGAGCAACCGTGTCGCCTGGGCCCGGGCGTTACGGCTCGGCGGGGGCCACAGCGCTCGCGCGCGGCGCGGCCCCCGTGCAAGGCCCAGGGGCCAGGTCAGGCTCCGAGGAGCTTGCGCACCCGCTCCGCCCCGACCGCGAGCAGCAGCGTGGGCAGCCGCGGCCCGGTCTCCCGGGTGACCAGGAGGCGGTACAGGAGCGCGAAGAAGGTGCGCTGCGCCACCTTGATCTCCGGCGGCAGCTCCTTGGCCGTGGCGTCGGCCGAGAACCCGGCCCGCACCTTCGGCACGCCGTACACGAGGTGCGTCAGACCGTCCAGGGACCAGTGCGAGTCCAGGCCCTCCAGGAGGAGCCGCAGCGATGCGCGGGCCTCGTCGTCCAGGGAGGACAGGAGCTCCGCGTCCGGCTCGGACCGCACGATGGTGCGGGCGTCGGCGGGGACCTGCGTGGTGATCCAGTTCTCGGCGCGGTCGAGCCGGGGCCGGACCTCGTCGAGGGAGGCGAGCGGCTCCGACGGGTCGAGGTCGCTCAGGATCCGCAGGGTCTGGTCCTCGGCCCCGGCGGTGATGTCGGCGACGGAGGCCAGCGTGCGGTAGGGCAGCGGGCGCGGGGTCCGCGGCAGCTCGCCCGCGGCGGTGCGCACGGCGCGGGCGTGCGCGGCGGCGTCGGCGGGCAGCGCGCTGCCGTCGGCGACCTTGGCCTCCAGCTTGTCCCACTCGTCGTAGAGCCGCTGGATCTCCTGGTCGAAGGCGATCTTGAAGGACTGGTTGGGCTTGCGGCGCGCGTACAGCCAGCGGAGCAGCGGCGCTTCCATGATCTTCAGCGCGTCGGCGGGCGTGGGCACGCCGCCGCGGGAGGAGGACATCTTGGCCATGCCGCTGATGCCGACGAAGGCGTACATGGGGCCGATGGGCTGCACGCCGTCGAAGATCTGCCGGACGATCTGGCCGCCGACGACGAACGAGGAGCCGGGGGACGAGTGGTCCACGCCGCTCGGCTCGAAGACCACGCCCTCGTAGGCCCAGCGCATGGGCCAGTCGACCTTCCAGACGAGCTTGCCGCGGTTGAACTCGCTCAGCAGGACGGTCTCGTCGAAGCCGCACGCGGTGCAGACGTAGGCCAGCTCGGTGGTGGCGTCGTCGTAGGAGGTGACGGTGGTGAGGTCCTTCTCGCAGCGGCCGCAGTACGGCTTGTACGGGAAGTACCCGGCGGAGCCGCCGCTGCCGTCGTCCTCGCCCGCGGCGCCGGAGCCCTCCGCGGCCTCGAGCTCGGCCTCGTCGACGGGCTTCTGGGCCTGCTTCTTGCCCTTGGCGGGGTCCTTCTTGGTGCGGTACTGGTCGAGGATCGCGTCGATGTCGGCGCGGTGCTTCATCGCGTGCAGGATCTGCTCGCGGTACGTCCCCGAGGTGTACTGCTCGGTCTGGCTGATCCCGTCGAACTCGACGCCCAGTTCGCGCAGGGAGGCGATCATCGCGGACTTGAAGTGCTCGGCCCAGTTCGGGTGCGCGGATCCGGCGGGGGCGGGCACCGAGGTCAGCGGCTTGCCGATGTGCTCGGCCCAGGACTCGTCGACGCCGGGGACACCGGCCGGGACCTTGCGGTAGCGGTCGTAGTCGTCCCAGGAGATCAGGTGGCGCACCGTGTGGCCGCGGCGGCGGATCTCGTCGGCGACCAGGTGCGGGGTCATGACCTCGCGCAGGTTGCCCAGGTGGATGGGGCCGGAGGGGGACAGGCCCGAGGCCACCACGATCGCCGGTGCGGCGGTGGCGGATTTCGCGCCCGCGGCACGACGCTCCGACTCGGCGATGACCTCGTCCGCGTAGCGGGAGACCCAGTCGGTGGTATCGGTGCTCTGAGCCACGATCGGCGCCCTTCTTTTCCTGCCTCGATGCCGGTACGTACGGGCGTACCGCTGGACCGCACCATTCTCCCAGGTCGCCCCGCAAGCGCGAAAACGCCTTTCCGTTCCGCCCGCCACCTGCGGTGGAGCGCCGGTGTGCGGGCCCGTCGCGACCGCGAAATCCGCTGGACGCCCCGTGGGATACTGACCAGGTCTACCCACACCCTCGAGGAGAACGGCACCCACTCCATGGCCTCGGTCCAGTCCCTCACCGCCTCCGTCCACCAGCGCCTCGCGGACGCCCTCTCGGCAGCCCTGCCGGAGGCCGCCCCCGCCGACCCGCTGCTGCGACGCAGTGACAGGGCCGACTTCCAGGCCAACGGGATCCTCGCGCTCGCCAAGAAGCAGAAGGCCAACCCGCGTGACCTGGCGACGCGGGTCGTCGAGTCGATCGACGCCCCGGAGCTCCTGAAGGACGTCGAGGTCTCCGGTCCCGGCTTCCTGAACATCACGGTCACGGACCGGGCGATCACCGAGACGCTCGCGGCCCGCGCGGCCGACGGCGACCGCCTCGGCGTGCCCGTGAAGGCCGAGCCGGGCACCACGGTCGTCGACTACGCCCAGCCGAACGTGGCGAAGGAGATGCACGTCGGCCACCTGCGCTCGGCGGTCATCGGTGACGCGCTGCGCGGCATGCTCGACTTCACCGGCGAGCGGACGGTCGGCCGGCACCACATCGGCGACTGGGGCACCCAGTTCGGCATGCTCATCCAGTACCTGATCGAGAACCCGGGCGAGCTTGCCGGGGAGACCGACACGGACGGCCAGCAGGCCATGTCGAACCTGAACCGGGTCTACAAGGCCTCGCGCGCGGTCTTCGACGCCGACGAGGACTTCAAGGAGCGGGCCCGCAAGCGGGTCGTCGCCCTCCAGTCAGGCGACAAGGAGACCCTGGAGCTGTGGCAGCGGTTCGTGGACGAGTCGAAGGTCTACTTCTACTCGGTCTTCGAGAAGCTGGACATGCGGATCCGCGACGAGGAGATCGTCGGGGAGTCCGCGTACAACGACATGATGGCCGAGACGGCCCGCATGCTGGAGGAGTCGGGCGTCGCCGTCCGCTCCGAGGGCGCGCTCGTCGTCTTCTTCGACGACATCAAGGGCAAGGACGACAAGCCGGTCCCGCTGATCGTGCAGAAGGCCGACGGCGGCTTCGGCTACGCGGCCTCCGACCTGTCGGCGATCCGCGACCGCGTCTTCGGCCTGCACGCGACGACGCTCCTGTACGTGGTGGACGTGCGCCAGTCCCTGCACTTCCGGATGGTCTTCGAGACGGCCCGGCGGGCCGGGTGGCTGAACGACGACGTCACCGCGCACAACATGGGCTACGGCACGGTGCTCGGCGCGGACGGCAAGCCGTTCAAGACGCGTGAGGGCGAGACCGTGCGGCTTGAGGACCTCCTCGACGAGGCGGTGCAGCGCGCCGCCGAGGTCGTGCGCGAGAAGGCGCAGGACCTCACCGAGGACGAGATCCAGGAGCGGGCCGCGCAGGTCGGCATCGGCGCGGTGAAGTACGCGGACCTGTCCACGTCGCCGAGCCGCGACTACAAGTTCGACCTGGACCAGATGGTCTCGCTCAACGGCGACACCTCCGTCTACCTCCAGTACGCGTACGCCCGCATCCAGTCGATCCTGCGCAAGGCGGGCGAGACCCGGCCGGCCGCGCACCCCGAGCTGGAGCTGTCCCCGGCGGAGCGCGCCCTCGGCCTGCACCTGGACGCGTTCGGCGACACGGTCTTCGAGGCCGCCGCCGAGTACGCCCCGCACAAGCTGGCGGCCTACCTCTACCAGCTGGCGTCCCTGTACACGACGTTCTACGACAAGTGCCCGGTCCTGAAGGCGGACACCCCGGCCCAGGTCGAGAACCGCCTGTTCCTCTGCGACCTGACGGCCCGCACCCTCCACCAGGGCATGGCCCTCCTGGGCATCAGGACGCCTGAGCGGCTCTGATCCCGTCGCGGAACGCGGGGGCTCCGGTGCCGGGGCCCCCGCGTTCCGCCGCTCAGCCGACGAGTCCCGTGCGGAGTCTGCGCAGGCCCTCGGTGATCTCGTCCGGGGTCTGGGTGACGAAGCACAGGCGGAGGGTGGCGGGGTCCGGGGTGCCCGCGTAGAAGGGGGCTCCGGGGACGTAGGCCACGTCGTGGGTGATCACCTCGCGGAGGCGGGCCGTCGCGTCGTGGCCGGAGGGCAGGCGGGCCCACAGGAACATGCCGCCCTCGGGGCGGTTCCACGTGGATCCTTCGGGGAGGGCTGCCGCCAGGCCCGCGAGCATCGCGTCCCGCCGCTCGCGGTAGGCCCCGGCGACCTTCGCCACGTGCGCGTCCAGGTCGTAGCGCTCCAAGTACCAGGCGGCGGCGAGCTGGTTGACGGTGGGCGTGTGCAGATCGGCGGCCTGCTTGGCGATGGCGCAGGCGCGCCGCAGCGCGGCGGGGGCCCGCAGCCAGCCGAGCCGGAGGCCGGGCGCCATCACCTTCGAGAAGCTGCCGAGCAGCGCGGTCCGGTCCTCGGCCCCGGCGTGGGCGGCGATCCACGGCAGGCGCTCGCCCTCGAAGCGCAGCTCCCCGTAGGGGTCGTCCTCGACGATCCAGAGGCCGCGCCGGCCGGCCACGGCGGCGACGGCGGCGCGCCGCCCGGCGGACATGGTGCGCCCGGTCGGGTTCTGGAACGTGGGCACGGTGTACAGGAGTTTCGGCCGGTGCTCGGCGATCAGGGACTCCAGGGCGCCGGGGTCGATGCCCTCCTCGTCGCCGGGCACGGCGACGACGCGCGCGCCCGCGAAGGCGAACACCTGGAGTGCCGCGAGGTAGCAGGGGTTCTCGACGAGCACGGTGTCCCCGGGCTCGACGAGCGCCGTGGCGAGCAGCGAGAGGGCCTGCTGGGAGCCGGTGGTGACGAGGACGTCGTCGGCGTCGGTGGCGAGCCCGCCGTCGGTGTACCGCCCGGCTATGCGGGCGCGCAGCGCGGGCTCCCCCTCGGTCGTCGAGTACTGGAGGGCCTGCCCGGGCCGCGCGGTGAGGACGGCCTGGTAGGCGGCGGCGACGCCCTCGCTGTCGAAGAACTCGGGCGCGGGCAGGCCGCCCGCGAAGTTGATGACCTCAGGGCGTGCGGTGACCGCGAGGATGTCCCGTACGGGCGAGCCGCCGACGGCGGCGGCGCGGGCGGCGAGGGCCGGAACGGGGGCGGTGCTGGGCGCGGGTGCGGTGGCGGTCATCGGCTGCTCCTTCGGTTGCCGAGCAGCCTAGGCTGATCAGTGGCCCTTACAGGAGTCGTTTCTCGCGATGCGGACGCGCACGCCCCGGGCGGGCCCCGGGCGCGCCCGGGGCCCGCCTGCCCGGCTCCGCCCGCCCGGCCCCGCCGCCGCTAGCTGCCCTCCCAGTCGTACCCGTCCTCCCCGTTGGGGCGGCGCCACGCCTTCACCCACTCCTTGTTGTCGAGGGTGTAGCCGTAGATGCGGTTCTTCGGGGCGCCGCTCGTGCGGAACGGCTTGCCCTCGTCGTCGATGACGACCGTCCCGTGCCGGGAGCCGCTGGACCACTCCAGCTCCAGGTACCAGCGCACGTAGCGGGTCCTGCTGGTGGCGAAGACGTAGAAGGTCTCGGGGTCGTTCTCGCTGACCTTGTACGGGAATGCGTCGCCCTGGGAGACGAGGGCGGCCCGTCCCCTGTCGAGCTGTACGTCGAAGGAGTGCTTGGGGATGCCGCTGCCGCAGCCCACTCCGAGGTAGCCCATGAGGTACATGTTCCGGGCGAGCGGTTCGCTCTTGCCGACGACGCGGACGTTCAGGGACTCCAGGACGACGGTCTCCTTGCCGGTCCCCTGGACGGTGAACTTCACGTCGTGCTGCTCGGCAGCGACCCCGTCGAACGCGGACACCCAGCCCGGGGCGTCCTGCGAGGTGGGCGGCGCGGGCAGCCGGCCCGGTGCGCGGCTGATGAGGTACGGGCGTCCGCAGTCGGACTGCCAGTACTGGGGGTTGGTGGACACGGTGATGGGGGCGCGGGCCGAGGAGCTCGTGGGCGCCGTGCCCCCGGCGCCGGAAGCACGGCCCTCGCTGCCTTCCCCGCCGTCCTCGGGGCCGCCCTTCGGGCCGCCGCCGTCCTTCTTGTCCGCGTCCTTCTCGGGGGGCTTGGCCGAGGAGGTGACGGAGGGCTTGCCGGACGGCTCCTTCTTGTCCGGCGTGCCGAACGGCGAACGCTCGGCCCCGGCGCCGGGGCCCTTGTCCGCGGCGGCGTTCTTGCCGTCGCCGCCGGAGCTGCCGGACGCCGAGTGCACGGCGAGGGCGGTGCCGCCGAGGGCGAGCACGACGCCGACGGCGGCGAGGGCGACGAGCCGCTGCCGCTTGCCGCGCGGGATGCGGAGCGTCTTGCGGGGGTGCGGCCGAGGGGGCGGCAGGGGGTGGCGCCGCAGTTCGATCTCCGGTTCCGGCTCCCGGCCGGGGCCCGGTTCGGGTTCCGGTTCCGGTTCCCGTACGGCTTCCGGTTCCGGCCGGGGCGCGGGTGTGCCGGCGACGCTCGCGGGCTCCGGCTCCGGCCCGGAAGCGGGCTCGGGATCCGGTACGGGCTCGGCATCCGGTACGGCCCGGGTGGCCGTCTCGGCCGCCGGCTCCGCCTTACGCCCGCGCGTCGCGTCGGCGACGATCCACCTGCGGTGGACCTCCACCAGCTCCTCCGGAGTGGCCCTGCACAGCCGGGCGAGGCGCTCCACCGGGGCGAACTCCGTGGGCACGGCGGTGCCGTTCACATAGCGGTGGAGCGTCGACGTGCTGACGTGCAGTCTCTTGGCGAGGGCTCCGTAGCTGAGCCCGGACCGCCCCTTCAGTTCTCGCAACAGCTCCGCGAGATCGCCCGCCCCCACGTGTTCTCCTTCCCGTGCCGCCGTTCCAGGCGACACCTATTCCCCCAGCTCAGGGCCGGTACGAACATTCCAGCGTCCCGAACACCGCGGTACGGCTAACGGCTGGGACGAAACCCCGCACAAGCTGTCGGTCATCCAAGCACGCCGCTCGTCACGGCCCGGCCGAGCGGCACGCGTCTACCCCGTCACACGAGAAGAGACCAGCCATGCGTGCGCCCGCCCGACGTCCCCGTACCCGCTTGCTCGCCGCCGCGACGATCGCGGTCGCCGCGCTCTCGCTGACGGCGTGCGACGACGAAGACGGCACTCGGGACGAGGGCGCCGCGAAGTCCACGCAGTCGTCCACGGACCGTTCGTCACAGGAGTCCGACGCCGCACGGCAGCCCGAGAAGTCGGACGACGTTTCAGAGGGCAACGGTTCCGGCGGGAGCGGCGGAAGCAAGGGCTCCGGCGGCTCCTCCGGGAGCGGCAAGGGCTCGTCCGGGGCGTCGGGCGGCACGGATTCCGACCCGTACGACCCGGCGAACCGGGTGCCCTGTTCCGCCGCCAACACCTCGATCACCGCGACCCCGGTGCAGCGGCCCCTCAACTACATGCTCATCACGGTCACCAACACCGGCTCCACGATGTGCGACCTGAAGGGCTACCCGCGGCTCAAGTTCGAGAACGCGCAGTCCGTGCCGCCGGTCATGGAGAACACCAAGCCGCAGGCCGTCACCTCGCTCAAGCCGGGTGCCAAGGGCTACGCCGGGGCGATCCTGTCCGCCGGGGACGGCAGCGGCGGCGAGGGCCACACCGCGCAGAGCCTGGAGGTCGGCTTCGAGGGCAGCGACCGGATGGCCGAGGCCGCGCTCCAGGCGAAGGGCGTCCACGTGGACGACAAGCTGCGCGTCACGTACTGGCTGACCAGCTCGACCGACGCGCTCAACTGACCACCCGCGTCCGGCCGCCCGGCCGGACCGCACCCGGCGGCCGCTACCACCGCCGTGACCGAACCACACGAGAAAAGAGACGGATCCGACCATGCGCACGAACCGCCGCACCACGGCCGCCCTCGTCACCCTCACCGCCGCGCTCTCCCTGAGCACCCTCGCCGGGACGGCGGCGACGGCCGCCGCGCCCGCCAAGGCCGCCGCGCCGGTCGCCTGCTCCGCCGCCACCACCAAGGTCACGGTCAAGGAGGTCCAGCGCCCGATCAACCACCTGCTCCTGACCGCCAAGAACACGGGCACCAAGACCTGCTACGCGTACAACGCCCCGTTCCTGCGCTTCGACGAGGCGCAGGCCCCCACCCGCGTCCTCCGGGACAGCGTCCCGCAGGCGGTCGTCACGCTGAAGCCGGGCCAGTCCGCGTACGCGGGCATCGGCACCTCGTCGCCGGAGGGCGAGGACGGCTACGACGCCAAGAAGCTCGGCGTCCTCTTCTCCAACCGCGCGGCGAACGGCAGCGTGGGCACCACGGCGCACCCGAAGCTCCCGGGCGGCAGCGTGTACGTGGACAGCTCCGCCTTCGTCACCTACTGGCAGTCGACGGCCGCGGACGCCCTCTCCTGGTAGCTCCCTACCGGTAGGGCCGCAGGACCCGTACGACTCGCCCCGGCCGCGCCCGCGCACCTCCCCCTGGTGCGCGGGCGCGGCACCTTCCCCGACCGGACCTCCACTGACCGAACCGTAAGTACGCACTAAAAAGTCGGTACTTGTCCGAAGGATCGTGGGACCGGAGGATCGAGGCATCACCTCGATCCCCCCCTTCCTTACTCCAAGGAGCCCCCATGTCCTCCGCGTCCTCAGCGTCCGCCAAGCCGTCCGTGTCCGTCCTGGGGCTCGGCAACATGGGCAGCGCCCTGGCGGCCGCCCTGCTCAAGGCGGGCCACCCCACCACGGTCTGGAACCGTACGGCCGCGAAGACGGGACCCCTCGCGGCCCAGGGCGCGACCCCCGCGGAGACGCCCCTGGCCGCGGTCGCCGCCAGTCCCCTGGTGATCGCCTGCCTCACGCTCAACGACCACGTCCGTGACGTCTTCGAGCCGCTCGCCGAGGAACTGCGCGGCAAGACCCTGGTGAACACCACGAACGGCACCCCGGCGCAGGCCCGCGAGCTCGCGGCCTGGGCGGCGAAGCACGACATCGCGTACGTCGACGCCGGGATCATGGCGATCCCTCCGATGATCGCGACGCCGGGCGCCTACATCCTCTACAGCGGCGACGAGAAGGCGTTCCAGGAGCACCGCGGGACACTGGCCGCGCTGGCCGACACCAAGTGGGTCGGCCAGGACGCGGGCCTGGCCGCGCTGTGGGACCTGTCGCTGCTCACCGGCATGTACGGGATGATCGTGGGCGTGGCGCAGGCGTTCGCCCTGACGGGCAGGGCGGGGGTGCCGCCGCAGGAGTTCGCGCCGCTCCTGGCCGACTGGATCACCGCCATGACGCGGGGCCTCGTGCCCGGCACCGCCGCCGCGCTGGAGTCCGGGCAGCACCTGACGGACGTCTCCAGCCTGGAGGTCAACCAGGCTGCGTTCCCGAACCTGCTCGCGGCGTTCGCGGAGGCGGGCGTCAGCGACGAGCTGTTCGCGGGCGTGCAGCCCCTGCTCGACCGCGCGGTCGAGCAGGGCCACGGCGCGGACGGCCTGTCCCGGCTCGCCGAACTCCTCCAGCGGGGCTAGGCGTTCGCCCTCAGGGCGCGAGCCTTCGGGGCGCGAGCCCTCAGGGCACGAGCACGACCTTGCCGGTGGTCTCCCGGCGTTCCAGGGCGGCGTGCACCTCGGCCGCGTGGGACAGCGGGAAGGACTGCACGGCGGGCACGAGGTCGCCGCGCGCGCCCGCGTCCAGGGCGCGGCGCTCGTAGCCGGGCCGGTCCCCGGGCCGGGCCAGGAGGTCGAGCAGCGCGTCGACGTGGGCGACCCGGTCGGACGCGGGGGTGAAGCCGACCTGTGAGGCGGCCCCGATGGACACGAACCGGCCACCGTCACCGATGAGTTCGAAGGCGGTGGCGGCCAGGGTGCCGCCGACCCCGTCCAGGACGACGGTCACCGGCCGGTCGGCGCCGAGCAGGCGGCGGACGGTGTCGTCCCAGCCGTCCTCGCGGTAGTCGACGGCCTCGGCGCCGAGCTTGCGCACGGCCTCGGCCTTGGCGGGGCCGCCCGCAGCGCCGACCACGGTGGCGCCCGCGGCGAGCGCGTGCTGGACGACGAGGCGGCCGACGCCCCCGGCCGCGGAGGTCACGAGGACCACGTCGTCGGCGGTGATCCCGGCGATGTCGAGCAGCCCCACGGCGGTGGCGCCGGTGACGACCATGGCGACGGCGTCCTGGAACCCGAGCCCCTCCGGCAGGGGGTAGACCTGTTCCACCCCGGCGACGGCCAGCTCGGCGTACCCGCCGGGCGCCCCGTAGGCGGTCACCACGGCCCGGCCGAGCCAGGAGGCGTCGACCCCGGGGCCGACCGCGTCGACGACCCCGGCGACCTCGCCGCCGAGGATCGCGGGCAGCTCGGGCAGCGGAGGCGCCAGGTCACTGGCGGCTCCCGCCCGCATCACGGTCTCGATGAAGTGGACCCCGGCCGCCCGTACGGCGATCCGGACCTGGCCGGGCCCCGGCTCGGGGTCCGGCACGGTCTCGTAGCGGAGGTTCTCCGCGGATCCGAATTCGCGCAGTACGACGGCGTGCATCTGTGGTCCTCCCGGGCGGGCGACGAACGACCTGACACACACCACTCTGGAACCTCAACTTACGTTGAGGTCAAGCGCGGCCGGGAGACGGCTCAGAGCTGCCGGGCCACCTCGGTCGCCCAGTAGGTGAGGATCAGATTGGCCCCGGCCCGCCGGATTCCGGTGAGCGACTCCATGATCGCCTTGTCCCGGTCGATCCAGCCGCGTTCGGCGGCGGCCTCGATCATCGCGTACTCACCGGAGATCTGGTACGCGGCCACGGGCACGTCCACGCGCTCGGCGACCTTGGCCAGAACGTCGAGGTAGGGCCCGGCGGGCTTCACCATCACCATGTCGGCGCCCTCCTCCAGGTCGAGCGCCAGCTCCCGCAGGGACTCGCGGAGGTTGGCCGGATCCTGCTGGTAGGTCTTGCGGTCGCCCTTCAGCGAGGACCCCACGGCCTCCCGGAAGGGGCCGTAGAACGCGGACGAGTACTTGGCGGTGTACGCGAGGACCGCCACGTCCTCGTGCCCGGTCTGGTCGAGGGCGTCCCGGATGACGCCGACCTGGCCGTCCATCATGCCGCTCGGCCCGACCACGTGCGCGCCCGCGTCGGCCTGCACCTGCGCCATCTCGGCGTACCGCTCCAGGGTGGCGTCGTTGTCCACGCGGCCCTCGCTGTCGAGGACTCCGCAGTGCCCGTGGTCCGTCGTCTCGTCCAGACAGAGGTCGGACATCACGATGAGGTCGTCGCCGACCTCGGCCCGCACGTCGCGGATCGCGACCTGGAGGATGCCCTCCGGGTCGGTGCCCGGCGTGCCCAGGGCGTCCTTCTTGGACTCCTCCGGCACCCCGAACAGCATGATCCCGGAGACGCCCGCCTCCAGCGCCTCGACGGCGGCCTTCTTCAGGGTGTCCCGCGTGTGCTGGACGACGCCCGGCATCGCGTCGATCGCCACGGGCTCGTCGATGCCCTCCCGCACGAAGGCGGGCAGGATCAGATCGGCCGGGTGCAGCCGCGTCTCGGCGACCATCCGCCGCATCGCGGGGGTGGTGCGCAGCCGCCGGGGCCGCGAGCCGGGAAACGAACCGTAGGTGCTCACTCTTGACTCCCTTCCGGCGGGCTGACCCAGCCCGTCCGGCGTCTCAGGACGAGGCCGAAGGCCGATGAACGGAGGTCCCGGAGGGCAGCGCCCTCCGGTCCGGGAAGGGGCGGGCCCGGGGCACGCCCCGCGAGGGCACCTTACGGCGCCGCGGCCCGCCGCCTCCGCGCTCCTGGCCGACGCTCGCTGGGCCTGGTCACCGGGTCCCCCGCCGCCAGCGCGGCCGCGCGGCGACGCTGGCCGAACTCCGCGAGCGCGGCGGCCAGCTGGTGCACGGACGGCTCGGGAGCCATCACGTCCACGCGCAGGCCGTGCTCCTCCGCGGTCTTCGCCGTGGCGGGACCGATGCAGGCGATGACGGTCACGTTGTGCGGCTTGCCGGCGATGCCGACCAGGTTGCGCACCGTGCTGCTGGACGTGAAGAGCACGGCGTCGAAGCCGCCGCCCTTGATGGCCTCACGGGTCTCCGCGGGCGGCGGCGAGGCCCGCACGGTCCGGTAGGCGGTGACGTCGTCGACCTCCCACCCGAGGTCGATGAGCCCGGCGACCAGCGTCTCCGTGGCGATGTCGGCCCGGGGCAGGAACACCCGGTCGATCGGGTCGAAGACGGGGTCGTACGGCGGCCAGTCCTCCAGGAGGCCCGCGGCGGACTGCTCGCCGCTGGGCACCAGGTCCGGCTTCACACCGAAGGCGATCAGCGCGGCCGCCGTCTGCTCGCCCACGGCCGCGACCTTGATGCCCGCGAAGGCACGGGCGTCGAGCCCGTACTCCTCGAACTTCTCGCGCACCGCCTTGACGGCGTTCACCGAGGTGAAGGCGATCCACTCGTAGCGCCCGGTCACGAGCCCCTTGACGGCCCGCTCCATCTGCTGGGGCGTGCGCGGCGGCTCGACGGCGATCGTCGGCACCTCGTGCGGCACCGCGCCGTACGAACGCAGCTGGTCGGAGAGCGACGCCGCCTGCTCCTTCGTGCGCGGCACGAGCACTCGCCACCCGAAGAGCGGCTTCGACTCGAACCACGACAGCTGGTCGCGCTGGGCGGCGGCGGAACGCTCACCGACCACGGCTATGACGGGCCGGCCCCCGTCCGGCGACGGGAGGACCTTCCCCTGCTTGAAGACCTGCGCGATGGTGCCGAGCGTCGCGGTCCAGGTGCGCTGGCGCGTCGTCGTACCGGCGACGGTCACCGTGATCGGCGTGTCGGGCTTGCGCCCGGCGGCCACCAGCTCACCGGCGGCCGCAGCCACCGAGTCCAGGGCCGTCGAGACCACCACGGTCCCGTCCGAGGCGCCGACCTCGCTCCAGCAGCGGTCGGACGCGGTGCGCGCGTCGACGAAGCGCACGTCGGTGCCCTGCGCGTCCCGCAGCGGCACCCCCGCGTAGGCGGGCACGCCCACCGCGGCCGCGATGCCCGGCACCACCTCGAAGGGGATGCCCTCGGCGGCGCAGGCGAGCATCTCGTCCGCGGCGTCCGTGTCCAGGCCGGGATCGCCGGTCACCGCACGCACGACCCGCCTGCCGCCCCGCGCCGCCTCCATGACAAGATTGGCCGCAGCCCGATCCGGTACAGCCGTCGGCGCCTGAGCGCCCTCTGACGTGCCGTCAGCGGTCTGCTGCAGGGGTGTGTCCACACCCCCTCGGGCATGCACACGTACGACATCGAGAACATCCGGCTCGGCGATCAGCACATCCGCTCGGGCCAGCGCCTCGACGGCGCGCAGAGTCAGCAGTCCCGGATCTCCGGGTCCGGCACCGAGAAAGGTGACGTGCCCGTGTGCGGGAAGGCCGGGAAGGTTCGAGGTGGGGCTCAAAGTGCTCGCTCCCCCATCAGACCGGCCGCGCCCTTGGCGAGCATCTCGGCGGCGAGTTCCCGCCCGAGCGCCATCGCCTGGTCTTCCGTCTCGGGCACGGGACCGGTGGTGGTCAGCTGCACCAGCGACGAGCCGTCGGTGGCACCGACGACGCCGCGCAGGCGCATTTCCTTGACAACCTGTCCGTCGGCCAGCAGGTCGGCCAGCGCTCCCACGGGTGCGCTGCAGCCGGCCTCCAGGGCGGCGAGCAGGGATCGCTCGGCGGTCACGGCGACCCGTGTGTACGGGTCGTCGAGCTCGGCGAGCGCGGCGACGAGGGCCGCGTTGGACGCGGCACACTCGATCGCCAGTGCCCCCTGGCCGGGGGCGGGCAGAACCATGTCGACCGACAGGAAGTCGGTCACCTCGTCGAGCCTGCCGACGCGGCTGAGTCCGGCGGCGGCGAGGACGACGGCGTCGAGCCGCCCGTCGTGCACGTATCCGATCCGGGAGTCGACGTTGCCGCGGATCGGCACGGTCTCGATGGTCAGACCGTGAGCGCGGGCGTACGCGTTGAGCTGCGCCATGCGGCGCGGCGAGCCGGTGCCCACCCGGGCGCCGTCGGGCAGCTGCGCGAAGGTCAGGCCGTCGCGCGCGATCAGCACGTCCCGCGGGTCCTCGCGCACCGGCAGCGCGGCGAGCGTGAACTCCTCGGGCTGCGCGGTCGGCAGGTCCTTCAGGGAGTGCACGGCGAAGTCGACCTCGCCGTCGCGCAGCGCGTCGCGCAGCGCGGTCGCGAACACACCGGTGCCGCCGATCTGCGCGAGGTGCTCGCGCGAGGTGTCGCCGTACGTGGTGATCTCGACCAGCTCGACGGGACGCCCCGTCAGCTGCCTGACCTCCTCGGCCACCTGGCCGGACTGGGCCATCGCCAGCTTGCTGCGCCTGGTCCCGAGCCTGAGGGCCCTCTCGGTCATGCCCGGCCTCGCTTCGGGTCGTCGTTCTGGTGGTGCTGGTCCTGCTGGCCCGCCTGCGCGCCGGGGGCGTCCCGCAGGTGGTCGGCCCGGGAGACGGCCGCGACCGTCTCCGGGTCCAGGTCGAAGAGGGTGCGCAGCGCGTCCGCGTACCCGGCGCCGCCGGGCTCGCTGGCCAGCTGCTTCACCCGCACCGTCGGCGCGTGCAGCAGCTTGTCCACGACGCGGCGCACGGTCTGCGTGATCTCGGCCCGCTCCTTGTCGCCGAGCCCCGGAAGGCGCCCGTCGAGCCGGGCGATCTCGCCGCTGACGACGTCGGCGGCCATGGTGCGCAGGGCGACCACGGTGGGCGTGATGTGCGCGGCCCGCTGGGCGGCGCCGAACGCGGCCACCTCGTCGGACACGATCGTGCGCACGGCGTCCACGTCGGCGGCCATCGGCGCGTCGGCGGAGGCCTCCGCGAGCGACTCGATGTCGACGAGCCGAACGCCCTCGACGCGGTGCACGGCCGCGTCGATGTCCCGCGGCATGGCCAGGTCGAGCAGCGCGAGCGCGACGGTGCGGGCGGGGGCGGCGACCTGCGCACGGGCCAGGGCCGTCGCGGTCCGCGCCGCGGCGCCGCCGCCGACGGAGGGGCTGTTGTCGACGAGCGCGCCGTGCTGCTCGTACGCGTGGGCGTCGCCGATGTGCGGCCCGGAGTCCGGGCCGTCGGTGCCGTCGGTGCCATCGAGGACGTCAGTGCCGTCAGGGCTCTCGGTGCCGTCGCCGGGCGTGACGAGGCAGGTGTCGTCCGCGCAGGCCCGGTCCGCGTCACCGGTGGCCGCGGGCGTGCCCGCCTGGCCGGGGAGCGTCACCGCGGGCGTGCCCGTCCGGCCGGAGACCGCCGCCGCGACATCGGCGCCCGTGAGCACGAGGCCCGTCGCGCCGGTACAGGAAACGGCCACGTCGGCACGTGTCAGCTCGGCCGCCACCGCGTCCATCCGGACCGCTCGGGCGCGCACGCCGGTGCCGCCCTCGGCCAGGCTGTTTGCATTTCGCTCTTCGAGCAGGAGCGCGAGCCGCTCGGCCCGCTCCAGGGTGCGGTTGGCGATCACGACCTCGTCGACGCCGGAGCGCGCGAGGGTCGCCGCCGCGAGGGACGACATGGAGCCCGCGCCGATCACCAGGGCGCGCTTGCCCTTGGCCCACGCCTCCACCGGCTCGCGCCCGGCGAGCTGCTCCAGGCCGAAGGTCACCAGGGACTGCCCGGCCCGGTCGATGCCGGTCTCGGAGTGCGCCCGCTTGCCGACGCGCAGGGCCTGCTGGAACAGGTCGTTGAGCAGCCGCCCCGCGGTGTGCAGGTCCTGCGCCCGCGCCAGGGCGTCCTTGATCTGGCCGAGGATCTGCCCCTCGCCCACGACCATCGAGTCGAGGCCGCACGCCACCGAGAACAGGTGGTGCACCGCCCGGTCCTCGTAGTGCACGTACAGATAAGGGGTGAGCTCTTCGAGACCCACGCCGCTGTGCCGGGCGAGCAGCGTCGACAGCTCGGCCACGCCCGCGTGGAACTTGTCCACGTCCGCGTACAGCTCGATGCGGTTGCAGGTGGCGAGCACGGCGGCCTCGGCCGCGGGCTCGGCGGCCACCGTGTCGTGCAGCAGCTTGGCCTGCGCGTCGACGGTGAGCGCGGCCCGCTCCAGGACGCTCACCGGAGCGCTCCGGTGGCTGAGGCCAACGACGAGGAGACTCATGCCGGCATCACCGCGGGGACGTCCCCGTCGGGTCCCTTCCGGTGCTCCTGGGAGGCGGCGGGCACGGCGGTGCCGTCGCCCGCCCCTTCCTCGCCGGCCTTGCGCTGCTCGTGGAAGGCGAGGATCTGCAACTCGATGGAGAGGTCGACCTTGCGCACGTCGACGCCGTCCGGGACGGTCAGGACGGTCGGCGCGAAGTTAAGGATGGAGGTGACGCCGGCGGCGACCAGACGGTCGCAGACCTGCTGGGCGGCGCCCGCGGGGGTCGCGATCACGCCGATCGAGACACCGTTGTCCGTGATGATCTTCTCGAGGTCGTCGGTGTGCTGCACCGGCATGCCCGCGACGGGCTTGCCCGCCATCGCCGGGTCGGCGTCAATGAGGGCGGCCACGCGGAACCCGCGCGAGGCGAACCCGCCGTAATTGGCCAGGGCGGCGCCGAGGTTACCGATGCCGACGATGACAACCGGCCAGTCCTGGGTCAGCCCGAGCTCGCGCGAGATCTGGTAGACGAGGTACTCGACGTCGTAGCCGACGCCCCGCGTTCCGTACGAACCGAGGTACGAGAAGTCCTTGCGCAGCTTCGCGGAGTTGACCCCCGCGGCGGCCGCGAGCTCCTCGGAGGAGACCGTGGGCACGGAGCGCTCCGACAGTGCGGTCAGCGCCCTCAGGTACAGCGGAAGCCTGGCGACGGTGGCCTCGGGGATCCCTCGGCTACGGGTCGCCGGTCGGTGAGTTCGGCCAGTTGCCACGGTGCTCCTGCGGGTAGAGCGGGGCTGCGGGCGGCCCCACGTCCCCAGACCGCCCCGTCGAATGCAGGCTATGTCTTTGTGAACGCGTGCACAAAGATGGTGTCCGATTTGCCCGCCCAACGTGACCGGGGTCACGCGCCCCTGGCGCACTTTCGTGGAACCGGCGCACGGCCAGGAACGACACTCACCTGACGGGGGCAAAGCCGCACACACTCCTCATGATCATCGCCCCCGAGACCTCACAACCGCACCCGATGCTAAACGACTTTCCGGACAGCTCAGGACGTCATAACCAGCCATCGGCGCGCACGGCCCCCGCCGCACCCGTGCTATGCGACCGGCCACCGCCCGCCCTTCCGTCCGCCGCTCCGCCGTGCGTTCCGTTACTCCGTACGTTCCGTTATTCCGTGCGTTCCGCTACTCCGTGCGTTCCGCTACTCCGTGCGTTCCGCTACTCCGTGAGCACTCGCCGCAGCCGCCCGGCGTCGACCTTCCAGAAGGTGTGCTGCTCCCCGTCCACGAGCACCACCGGAATCTGCTCCCAGTACTCCCGGTGCAGCACCTCGTCCTCGGTGATGTCCTTCTTCTCCCAGGCGACGCCGAGCTCGCCGCACACCTGCTCGACGACGGCCTCGGCGTCCTCGCACAGATGGCACCCGGGCTTGCCGACCAGCGTCACCAGCCGGTCCCCGGGTGCCTTCGCGGCGCTCCTGGCCGCCTGCTTCGCCGTCCTACGAAAAATCGGGCTCATGCCTCCAGCTTCCTACGCGCTCCCGCACCCCGGGCGCACCTCGCGCTGTGACCAGCGCGACACAGCGAGTTGACGGGTTCGCATCCTCACCTTCACGGGACAACCGAACAGAGTGGCTATGCTCGACGGCATGGCCGCTCTCGGTTGGCTCCACCCCCGTAGGCGCTCCGCCACCGCGCGCAGCGTCCTGGCAGGCGAGGCCTCGGCGGAGGCCGCTCGCAAGACCTCGCAGGAGCTGGAGGACCTCGCGCGGACCCCGGCGCCCGACGAGGCCGAGGGCCCCGAGTTCCCGGTGGCCGGCGACGACAAGGCCGCCGCCTTCTTCGACCTCGACAACACCGTGCTGCAGGGCGCCGCGCTCTTCTACTTCGGCCGCGGCCTGTACCAGCGCAAATTCTTCCAGCGCCGCGAGCTCACCCGGTTCGTCTGGCAGCAGGCCTGGTTCCGGCTCGCGGGCGAGGACCCCGAGCACCTCCAGGACGCCCGCGAGAGCGCCCTGTCCATCGTCAAGGGCCACCGCGTCGCCGAGCTGATCTCCATCGGCGAGGCCGTGTACGACGACTATCTGGCCGACCGCATCTGGGCCGGCACCCGCGCCCTCGCCCAGGCCCACCTCGACGCGGGCCAGAAGGTCTGGCTGGTCACCGCGGCGCCGGTGGAGATGGCCACGATCATCGCCCGCCGCCTCGGCCTGACCGGCGCCCTCGGCACGGTCGCCGAGTCCGTGAACGGCATCTATACGGGCAAGCTCGTCGGCGAGCCCCTGCACGGCCCCGCCAAGGCCGAGGCGGTGCGCGCCCTGGCCGCCGCCGAGGGCCTCGACCTGGCCCGCTGCGCCGCCTACAGCGACTCCCACAACGACATCCCGATGCTGTCCCTCGTCGGCCACCCCTACGCGATCAACCCCGACGCCAAGCTGCGCAAGCACGCCCGCGCCCGCGACTGGCGGCTGCGGGACTACCGCACGGGGCGCAAGGCCGCGAAGGTCGGCATCCCGGCCGCCGCCGGGGTCGGGGCGCTGGCCGGGGCCACGGCGGCGGCTGTGGCGCTGCACCGTCGCCGCCGGTGAGCCCTCGGGGCGCGTGAGCCGTTCCTCGGCGCTGCGCGCCTCGTCCTCAAGCGCCGGACCGGCTTCCCCGTCGCGCTGCGCGCTCGTCCTCAAACGCCGGACGGGCTTCCTTGTCGCGCCGCGCCTCTCGTCCCCGAGCGCCGGACCGGCTTCCCTGCCGCGCCGCGCCTCTCGTCGTTGAGCGCCGGACGGGCCTTTCGTCGCGCTGTGCCCCGAGCCTCGGGTGCCGGGCCGGCTTTCCTTCCGTGCCGCTCGATTGTGTGTGCGGCTCGGCCGGTCGCCACGTACCGTCACCTGTGCGAAAACGGCGGTAATCGTTCTCTCTTACCCGTCGGGCCTCCCGCCAGTCCCGTTCGTTCAACTCGGCCACAACACGCCCCCCGCTCAGCCGGAATGCGCGCCGTTTCGATCAACAAGCGTTCAATAACCGGTACTTGTCCGACCGCTGATCGGTATGAGAAGCGACGTAATCGATGATTTGAGCAACTGGGTGTAGCGCTGCCTGTACGAAGCGTTATTCTCCTCAGACGCATGACAGGACCTTGCACGTCGCTACGACGGGTGAACGGTCCCGCACTGCACGTGATGGAAGCTCTGCCTCTGGGAGTCCCGTGTACCCACACGTCGGGGTTGACGCCTCGGGCCTGGCTACGCTGCGCGCAACGGTCCTCGACCGCCTGCGCGGCTTCGTCCCCACCGCGTACGCCGTCCCCGCCTTCGCCGTCCCGGCACCCGCCGGGCCGTGCTACGCCTTGGCGGACGGCGGTGCCGCGGTCAGCAGACGGTCGCGCTCCGGCGCCGCCACCACCACCCGCCGCCCCGCCGCGGACAGTGACAGCGCCCGCATGATGGACCTCGTCGAACGCGCCCAGGCGGGCGAGGCCGACGCGTTCGGCCGCCTCTACGACCAGTACAGCGACACGGTCTACCGCTACATCTACTACCGCGTCGGCGGCAAGGCGACCGCGGAGGACCTCACCAGTGAGACCTTTCTGCGCGCCCTGCGCCGCATCGGCACCTTCACCTGGCAGGGCCGCGACTTCGGCGCCTGGCTGGTCACCATCGCCCGCAACCTCGTCGCGGACCACTTCAAGTCGAGCCGCTTCCGCCTCGAAGTGACCACCGGCGAAATGCTCGACGCCAACGAGGTCGAGCGCAGCCCCGAGGACTCCGTCCTCGAATCCCTGTCGAACGCCGCGCTCCTGGACGCGGTCCGGCGCCTCAACCCGCAGCAGCAGGAGTGCGTGACCCTGCGCTTCCTCCAGGGCCTCTCCGTCGCCGAGACCGCGCGCGTGATGGGCAAGAACGAAGGCGCGATCAAGACCCTCCAGTACCGAGCGGTCCGTACGCTCGCCCGACTCCTCCCGGACGACGCCCGCTGACCGGCCGCACCCCGGCCGCGACGCGGTCACCCAGCGGCCACCGACCCGGCCCGACCCTCGCCCCGACACCCTCGGCGACGGCCAACTCACCGTCCGTGGCGGCCAGATGGCCGTCGCGGCGCCTCCCCATTCTCCGGCGGTCCGATCATCCTCCGTCCGTAACCCAAGTGCCGCGACGCTCGTTGTGCGGGATGCAGGCTCCCTGTGGTCGCATCCTGACCTCCCCCGAGCTCCGAAAGAGCAGGGGGACGCTCCATTCGCTCACCCGATCGTGTGGAAGCGCTCAGGACCTGCAACCCTCAGGACCCCTGGGGAGTCGACGTCATGACGAGAGGAGGTGCCGCCAGTGATCGCGAACGTATCGGCCCACCGGCGGGCGAACGCCTTCGCCCAGGCCCTGGAGGAGCACTCCGGCCAGGACCCGGCGGCCGAGCAGCCCGAAGAACCCGCCGACCCCACGGTCGCCCGCACCGACACCGCGGCCCCCGGACCGGCCGAGCGCGACCGCCTGCTGGCGCTCGCCGACGGCCTGGCCCAGCTCCCCAGGCCGGAGCTGGATCCGGAGGTCAAGGTGGTGCAGCGGGCCCAGCTCGTGGCGGCCATGGAGGCCATGCTGGCGGAAGGCACCACGGGCGATACCGCCTCCGTGCCGCGCCAGCGCTCCCGCAAGGGCGCCCACCGCGCGCTGCGAAAGCTCAAGCCGCGCTCCCGCCTGTCCAAAGGCATCGCCGCCGGCGGACTCACCGTGGGCGTGGCCGCCGGGGCCTTCGGCGGCATCGCCGCCGCGAGCAACGACGCCCTGCCGGGCGACTCGCTCTACGGCCTCAAGCGCGGCATGGAAGACCTCAAGCTCGGCATGGCCGACAGCGACACCGACCGCGGCCAGATCTACCTCGACCAGGCCTCCACCAGGCTCAGCGAGGCCCGCCGCCTGATGGAGCGCACCCGCGCGGGCGAACTCGACCACGAGTCCCTCGGCGAGGTCCGCCGCGCCCTGTCCGGCATGCGCCACGACGCCTCCGAGGGCCACCGCCTGCTCCGCCAGGCCTACGAGCGCGACGGTTCCCTCGGCCCCATCCAGGCGCTCTCCTCCTTCGCCAAGGCCCACAGCGCCAGCTGGCGCGACCTGCGCGCCCAGCTCCCCGTCCAGCTCGGTGACGTGGGCGAAGAGGTCACCTCGGTCTTCGACGCCATAGAGCAGCAAGTCGACCCGCTGCGCTCCCTGCTCCCCCGCACCCCCGGAAAGCACCGCGCACCGGACGACCGCCCCCGCCAGGACGCCCCCGACACGCCCCGCAGGGAGCGCCCCTCCCCGCACGCCTCGGACGACTCCCAGCCCCACCGCGCCCCGGGCAGGCCACAGGCCCCCGCCCCCTCCCACAAGGAGAGCGACGGCCTCCTCCCCGGAGTCACGGACGGGCTGATCGAGCCCCCCAAGCCCCACACCCCGCCCCCCTCGCACAACACCTCCGAGAAGCCCCACAGCAGCCTCACTCCCGCGAAGCCGGAAGTGACGCTCCCGCCCCTCATCCCCGGCCTCCTCCCGGAACTGGGAATCGAGGACGAGGAACAGAAGTAACGCTCGACGCCTCCGCCCACTCGTTCCCGGAAAAGGGGATGCGAGTGGGCGGAGGCGTCTGCGCAAAGGGCCGGGGGCGACAGCCCCCTCTCGGACTCACAGGAACAGCGGCCCGGAAGAACGGCGGCTCAGAAGAACACCGACCTCCGCTGCACCAACAACTTGTACAGCGTGTGCTGAATCTGCTCCCGCACCTGATCCGTGAGGTTGAACATCAGCATCGGATCCTCGGCGGCCTCCGGCGGATACCCGTCCGTGGGAATCGGCTCACCGAACTGAATGGTCCACTTCGTCGGCAGCGGCACCATTCCCAAAGGACCCAGCCAGGGAAACGTAGGAGTCAGCGGAAAGTACGGAATGCCCAACACCCGGGCCACCGTCTTCGCGTTGCCCACCATCGGGTAGATCTCCTCCGCCCCCACGATGGAGCAGGGCACGATCGGCGACCCGGTCCGCAGCGCCGTGGACACGAAGCCGCCCCGCCCGAACCGCTGCAACTTGTACCGCTCCCCGAAGGGCTTCCCGATCCCCTTGAACCCCTCGGGCATCACCCCGACGAGCTCCCCCCGCTCCAGGAGCGCCCCCGCGTCCTCCGCGCAGGCCAGGGTATGCCCGGCCTTGCGCGCCAGCTCGTTCACCACCGGCAGCATGAACACCAAGTCGGCCGCGAGCAGCCGCAGATGCCGCTGCTGCGGATGGTGGTCGTGCACGGCGACCTGCATCATCAGGCCGTCCCACGGCAGCGTCCCCGAGTGGTTGGCGACGATCAGGGCCCCGCCGTCACCGGGCACGTTCTCGATGCCCTTGACCTCGACCCGGAAGTACTTGTCGTAGACCGGCCTGAGCAGCGACATCAGCACCTGGTCGGTGAGCTCCGCGTCGTACCCGAACTCGTCGACCTCGTAGTCCCCCGTGAGCCGCCGCCGCAGGAAGGCCAGGCCGCCGGCGATCCGCCGGTCCCAGCCGCCCCCGCCTCCTCCGCGCGGCTCGGGCACGGGGGGCGCCACCGCCTCCTGCTCCCCGGTGGAGGCGGACCCGGCGCGGGAGACCCCGGCGCGGGCCCGGCCGTCCCGCCGCGGCCGCCGCCCCGACGGCTCGGGGGCGGACCCGCCCGCGATCCCCGGCTCCGCCTCCTCGACCACCGGGACGTCACCGTCCCGCCCGGTGGGCACCGCCTTGACCTCGCGCACCTTCACCGCGTCGCCCTTGCGGCGCGACACGGTGGTCCGGCGGCGCGGCGGCCGCTGGCCGGCCCCACGCGACCGGTCGTCGTCGAACGGAATGACCTTGGCGTCCGCCATCGTTGACGATCTCCTCAGTTGGCGCTGTGGTGGGCACTGTCGTCGGCTTCGCGTCCGGCGCCCACGGGGGCGCCGCGCTCCGTACCGCCGCCCGCGAACGGCAGTGCCGCGACCCGGTCGACGGCCGCCGCGAGCGCGTCCGGAGGCAGCAGCCCGGGCCCCCGGCCGCGTACGAAGTCCGCGAAGGTCTCCGCGGTCGTGTACTTCGGCTTGAACCCCAGTGTCTCGCGCATCTGCCGTGTCGCCACGACCCGGCCGTGGGTGAGCAGCCGGATCTGCTCGCGCGAGAAGTCCGTGACGCCGAGCGTGCGCAGCGCGGTGCCCACCCAGGTGACGGCGGGCAGCAGCACCGGCAGCGTCGGACGGCCGAGACGGCGCGCGCACTGCGAGAGCAGCAGCAGACCGTCCCCCGCGATGTTGAAGGTGCCGCTGTTGAGGGTGGACCGCGCAGGTTCGTGCGAGGCGAGCCGCAGCACCTCGATCACGTCGTCCTCGTGGACGAACTGCAGGCGCGGGTCGTAGCCGAAGACCGTCGGCAGGACCGGCAGCGAGAAGTACTCGGCGAGCGGCGAGTCCGCGGCCGGGCCGAGGATGTTCGCGAACCGCAGGACGCACACCGCGACGTCCGGGCGGCGCCGCGCGAAGCCCCGCACATAGCCCTCGACCTCGACGGTGTCCTTGGCGAAGCCGCCGCTCGGCAGCGACTTGGGCGGCGTGGTCTCGGTGAAGACCGCCGGGTCGCGCGGCGCCGAGCCGTACACGTTCGTACTCGACTTCACCACCAGGCGCTTGACCGTCGGCGACTTCTGGCAGGCGCCGAGCAGCTGCATGGTGCCGATGACGTTGGTCTCCTTGACCGAGCCGCGGCTGCCGCCGGCGAGCGCGGTGCCCGTGACGTCCATGTGCACGACCGTGTCCACGGCGTGCTCGGCGAGCACCCGGGTGATCGTCGGCTGCCGGATGTCGGCCTGTACGAAGTCGGCGCCGCCCAGATGGTGCTCGGGCGGGATCGCGTCCACGGCGACCACCCGCTCGACCTCGGGGTCGCGCTGAACGCGCCGGACGAACCTGCCGCCTAGCTGCCGGGCCACCCCGGTCACGAGCACGACCTTGCCCAAGATCAGCGCCGCCTTTCCCCAGCCCCGCGTTGCCTCGGTTGTTGCGGACCGCGTACCGCGCTTCGGCCTCTTCAGACCTCGCGGTGCGTCGGGCCTCGCGTTACGTGCGTGGCCAACGCTAGCGGGTCGATGTTGCGCTGTGATGACTGCGAGCTGCGTGAAGTGACGACGGCCACACGACTTCGTAGAGATCAAGCCGTTCGCCCGCCTTTGAACAGTTGAACCCCATATGAGAGCGCCCTCAACGATTCCGGGGTCGTTCCGAGGGCCCCGGAACGCACCGAAGCCCTCCCGTCGGACGACGGGAGGGCTTCAGTACGTGCGCTGGCTCGCTCGCTCAGCTGCCGCTTACTTCTTGTTGCGGCGCTGAACGCGCGTGCGCTTCAGCAGCTTGCGGTGCTTCTTCTTGGCCATCCGCTTACGCCGCTTCTTGATAACAGAGCCCACGACTACCCTCGCTCACTTCTCGGATCACCCCCGCGTCAGCGGGGATATCGGTGCGGGGCGTCTGGGCCCACACGACCTACGTCGGCCTAGCCTACCCGCCCGTTCGCCGAGCCTGTAATCGAGAGCTGTCGCTCAGGCTGTCTCCACCCCCACGTATGAGTCGCGAAGGTACTCGTGAACCGCGTTCTCGGGCACCCGGAAGGACCTTCCGACCCGGATTGCGGGCAGATGACCGCTGTGCACCAGCCGGTACACGGTCATCTTCGAGACTCGCATCACCGCGGCGACCTCCGCCACGGTCAGGAACGCAACCTCGCTGAGAGGCCTCTGGTCAGCAGCCATGACACACCTGAACCTTCCGCACATGACGCGCACCGGCTTCCCCTTCCGGTGACTCCTCGTCGCTGTGCGCTCACTCCCCAGAGTAGGGGCGGGTGATGCGAGTGGGGAAGAGGAGCTGCCATCGGCCGTTTACTGTGACAGACACGCTCGATTGAGTACATAGCGAGTAAGCGGTCGGTAGTAATCAGACCGCACAGCGTCATCAAGCGGAACGACGACGGACACTCGCCCCTCCGCCTCTCCGACGAACAGGGCAGGATCGTCCGTATCCGCCAGACCGATCGCCTCAAACCCCAGCTGACCTGCTCCGCAGACCCATCCGTGGTCCCCGATGACCAGCTCGGGCAGGGGGCCACCGGACTCCGCCTGGACCCCGAGAGCCCGTCGAACCGGCAAGGGCGAATGGCTGTGTGCGCCGGTCTCACTCCCGGTGGGACGCACGCCGGGTTCGCGCACCAGCGCGACACCTTGTACGTAGTCAAGGTTGTACGTGCGTAGGCCGAACCGGGTCGTTATGTCGACACGGCAACCCTGCGCGGGAGTGAGGATCTGGCAGCCCGCCGCCGACAGGGCATCGGCCAACGCGGCGTAGAAGCCAAGGAGTCGGTGCGGGTGCCCCGTCCCGAGCAGCACGGGAACCCTCCTGCGGGCCGCCTCCCGAAGCCGCTCGGCGAACGCGTCGAGAGCCGCCAACGTCCGCTCGGGGTCGATGACATCGGCCCCCGTAGTGTGCCTCGGATCGCCGGACACCCCGCACTTGTCGGCCATGAGCCGCAGCAAGTCGCCGGTGCCCCAGGTCCATTCGGGATCGAGCCCGAGCAGTATCCGCGGGTCCCGGGCGGCGAAGAGCCGGTAGCTCCGCAGGCTCTCCTCCCGCGACGTGGCCACGGGCCCGGCGAGCCGGGCCGCCAGCAGATGCGCGCGCAACGCTCCGGTGCTCAACACGCCCCGATGCTGCCGCAGCCGTCCCGCCCCCACCCCGAAAACACCGAAAACACCGCACAGTTGGGCTAACAGTCCTACGCTCGGGCACTCCGGCGGCGCCCTCCGGCCCGTCCGCCGGGTGAGGACGAGACGCGGAGCGCCGGTCGCGGGGTCCGGGCCCTGGTCAGGGAAGGGGTGCCCCGCGCGCGGGGCACGCTGACGGACACGACACGGACACACGGCCCTGGCTGACACACAGCTCTGCCGGGCGCACAGTCCTGCCGGGCACAGCGGGGAGCACCCGTGAGGGCCTCAGGCGAGCAGCCCCCGCAGCGGAAACACCGCTCGCCGAGCCGCCAACACGGCCTGATCCACACGGTCGGCGGGGTCGTACCCCTCGTCCCACCCCCGCCACCGCACCGGCCACCGCCCGTCCGTCATCCGCCCGGGCGCGAGAACCCGCGCCCGCGCGAACACCTCCCGCCCCCACTCCTCCGGCACACCCGCCGACGGGTCGACCTCCTGCCCCGCCACCACGCCCACCAGGTGCGTCCAGGACCGCGGCACCACGTCCACCACCGCGTACCCGCCCCCGCCGAGGGCCACCCAGCGCCCTTCCGCGTACTCATGAGCCAGGTCATGACAGGCGACCTGCACCGCCCGCTGCGCGTCCAGCGACACCGCCAGGTGCGCCAACGGGTCCTCGAAGTGCGTATCGGCGCCGTGCTGCGTCACCAGGACCTGCGGGCGGAACTCCGCGAGCAGCTCCGGCACCACGGCGTGGAACGCCCGCACCCAGCCCTCGTCCCCGGTGCCCGCGGGCAGCGCCACGTTCACCGCACTGCCCGGCGCCGCCTCGCCTCCCGTCTCCTCCGGCCACCCGGTCTGCGGGAACAACGTCCGGGGGTGCTCGTGCAGGGAGATCGTCAGGACCCGTGGGTCGTCCCAGAACGCGGCCTGCACCCCGTCTCCGTGGTGCACGTCCACATCCACATAGGCGACGCGCTCGGCCCCCAGCTCCAGGAGGCGCGCGATGGCCAGCGCGGCGTCGTTGTACACGCAGAAGCCCGATGCCGCGCCCGGCATGGCGTGGTGCAGCCCGCCCGCGAAGTTCACCGCGTGCAGCGCCTGGCCGTGCCAGACCGCCTCGGCGGCACCGACCGACTGCCCGGCGATCAACGCGGACACGTCATGCATCCCGGCGAACGCGGGCACGTCCATCGTGCCCAGTCCGTACTCCTCCCGCGCCGAAGCGGGGTCGGCTGAGGCGGCCTTCACCGCCGCCACATAGTCCTCGCGGTGGACGAGGCCCAGCGTCGACTCACCGGCACGCTTCGCCGCGACGACGTCCAGCTCCCGGTCGAGCCCGAAGGCACCGATCAGGCTCCTGGTCAGCGCGAGCCGGACCGGGTCCATGGGGTGCTCTGGACCGAAGTCATAGCCCGTTACCGCCTCGTCCCACATCAGCTGTGCGCGCCCGCTCATGTCCGTCACCGTATCGGTCCGGTCCGGGGGCGAACGACCGGGCGTACCGCAGGATCACGAGCACCAACACCAAGGGAACGACCATCGCGCCGCGGTAGTTCCACCCGTCCCCCAGCGCCCCCACCAGCGGCGAACCGACCAGGAACCCCACATAGTTGAAGATGTTGAGCCGCGCGACGGCCGCGTCCGAGGCTCCGGGGAACAGCCGCCCCGCCGCCGCGAAGGTCTGCGGCACGATCACGCACAACCCGAGTCCCAGCAGCGTGAACCCACCGATCCCCACCCAGGCCCCGGGAGCCACAGCCACCACACCGAACCCGGCCGCGCCCAGCACCGCTCCGGCCCGCACCACGGCCACCGCCCCGAAGCGCCGCACCCCCAGGTCCCCAACTCCCCGCCCCACCAGGGCCGTCACCATGTACACGTTGTACGGGACCGTCGACAGCTGCTCCGAACTGCCCAGCACGTCCTGGAGGTACTTGGCACCCCAGTTGGAGACCGTCGAGTCCCCGATGTACACGAACGCCATCACCAGGCACAGCGGCAACAGCGTCCGAAAAACGACCACGCCGTCCTCGGCGTTCCGGCCACCGTCCGCGCCTTCCGGCCCCTCCGGGGTGCCTTCCGTCCCGTCGCCCCCGCGGCCGCGCGCGTCGTCGACGTACCACCGGCTCCCCAGGAACGCGGCGGGCAGCAGCACCACGACCACCGGCAGGTACAGCACGAACAGCGACAGGTCCCAGTGCGCGCCGGCCCACGCCAGGGAGGCCCCCACGATGCCGCCCAGGCTGTACGCGGCGTGGAAGCCGAGCATGATGCTGCGCCCGTAGGCCCGCTGGAGGCTCACCCCGAGCATGTTCATCGAGGCGTCGAGCGCCCCCACCGCGACCCCGAAGGCCGCGAGGGCCACGGCGATCTCCCACATCGCGTCGCCCGCTCCCGCGCCGAGCAGCGCGAGCAGCACCGCGGGCTGCGACCACCGCATGACCCGGCTGGGCCGCACTCGACTCACCAGCCGCTCGGCCCCCACGCTTCCCGCGCCGGCCAGGATGGGCACAGCCGCCAGGAAGACCGGCAGCAGCCCGTCGGATATCCCGTACTGGTCCTGTAGCGCCGGTATCCGCGTCACCAGGAGCGCGAACGCGACGCCCTGCGCCAGGAAGCCGAACGCGAGCGAGGTCCTGCCCCGCCGCAGCGTCTCCGTCATGACGGCGAAGCGTAGGCCCGGGCGCTACCGCTGGGTAGATAGATCACCCATCAACTTCGGTGAGAAGGCTGGTCAGCTCTCTCAGGTCCGCGAAGAGCCGGGTGGCTCCGGTCAGCCGCTCTGCCGGGGTCATGCCCGTGAAGCCGTAGACGTCCATCCCGGCCGCCCTCGCGGCCTGTACCCCGAGAGGGCTGTCCTCCACCACGACGCACCGCTCGGGCGCGACCCCCATCCGCTCGGCGGCGTACAGGAAGAGGTCCGGCGCCGGCTTGCCCCGCCCCACGTCCTGCGAGCTGAAGACGCGCTCCTTCCCGAACCACTTGTCGAGCCCGGTCTTCCGGTGCCCGACCCGAATGCGCTCATGGCTCCCGGAGGAAGCGAGACAGTAGGCGACTCCGTCGGCGGTCAGCTTCTCCAGCACTTCGAAGGCCCCGGCCATGGGTTCCAGTTCCCGTTCGAAGGCTGCGAAGACCTTGCTGTGGAAGATGTCGTCGAAGTCTTCCGGCAGCCGCTGCCCCGACCGCTGGAGAACGGTGTCGTGTACGCGGTGGAGCGCGGCGCCCATGTAGTCGCGCAGCGAGTCCTCGTAAGTGGTGGGGTGCCCGAGCTGGGTGAGATATCCGGCGAGGATCGTATTGGAGAGCGGTTCACTGTCCACCAGGACACCGTCGTTGTCGAAGATGACAAGGTCATAGCGCATGGTTCGACCCTAAACGCAGAAAACCCCCGTGCCGAATGGCACGGGGGTCTCCTTCACAATTTGTTCGGCGGCGTCCTACTCTCCCACAGGGTCCCCCCTGCAGTACCATCGGCGCTGTAAGGCTTAGCTTCCGGGTTCGGAATGTAACCGGGCGTTTCCCTCACGCTATGACCACCGAAACACTATGAAACTGTGAACTACCGCACCACACCCTACGGGCATGGGGTTGTTCGTGGTTTCAGAACCAACACAGTGAACGCGAGCAACTGAGGACAAGCCCTCGGCCTATTAGTACCAGTCAACTCCACCCGTTACCAGGCTTCCATATCTGGCCTATCAACCCAGTCGTCTACTGGGAGCCTTACCCCATCAAGTGGGTGGGAATACTCATCTCGAAGCAGGCTTCCCGCTTAGATGCTTTCAGCGGTTATCCCTCCCGAACGTAGCCAACCAGCCATGCCCTTGGCAGAACAACTGGCACACCAGAGGTTCGTCCGTCCCGGTCCTCTCGTACTAGGGACAGCCCTTCTCAATATTCCTACGCGCACAGCGGATAGGGACCGAACTGTCTCACGACGTTCTAAACCCAGCTCGCGTACCGCTTTAATGGGCGAACAGCCCAACCCTTGGGACCGACTCCAGCCCCAGGATGCGACGAGCCGACATCGAGGTGCCAAACCATCCCGTCGATATGGACTCTTGGGGAAGATCAGCCTGTTATCCCCGGGGTACCTTTTATCCGTTGAGCGACGGCGCTTCCACAAGCCACCGCCGGATCACTAGTCCCGACTTTCGTCCCTGCTCGACCCGTCAGTCTCACAGTCAAGCTCCCTTGTGCACTTACACTCAACACCTGATTACCAACCAGGCTGAGGGAACCTTTGGGCGCCTCCGTTACCCTTTGGGAGGCAACCGCCCCAGTTAAACTACCCATCAGACACTGTCCCTGATCCGGATCACGGACCCAGGTTAGACATCCAGCACGACCAGAGTGGTATTTCAACGGCGACTCCCCCGATACTGGCGTACCGGGTTCACAGTCTCCCACCTATCCTACACAAGCCGAACCGAACACCAATATCAAACTGTAGTAAAGGTCCCGGGGTCTTTCCGTCCTGCTGCGCGAAACGAGCATCTTTACTCGTAGTGCAATTTCACCGGGCCTATGGTTGAGACAGTCGAGAAGTCGTTACGCCATTCGTGCAGGTCGGAACTTACCCGACAAGGAATTTCGCTACCTTAGGATGGTTATAGTTACCACCGCCGTTTACTGGCGCTTAAGTTCTCAGCTTCGCCACCCCGAAGAGTGACTAACCGGTCCCCTTAACGTTCCAGCACCGGGCAGGCGTCAGTCCGTATACATCGCCTTACGGCTTCGCACGGACCTGTGTTTTTAGTAAACAGTCGCTTCTCGCTGGTCTCTGCGGCCACCCCCAGCTCTGGCAGCAAGTGCCGTCACCGGGTGTGGCCCCCCTTCTCCCGAAGTTACGGGGGCATTTTGCCGAGTTCCTTAACCATAGTTCACCCGAACGCCTCGGTATTCTCTACCTGACCACCTGAGTCGGTTTAGGGTACGGGCCGCCATGAAACTCGCTAGAGGCTTTTCTCGACAGCATAGGATCATCCACTTCACCACAATCGGCTCGGCATCAGGTCTCAGACTTAATGTCAGGCGGATTTGCCTACCTGACGTCCTACACCCTTACCCCGGGACAACCACCGCCCGGGCTGGACTACCTTCCTGCGTCACCCCATCGCTTACCTACTACCACCTTGGATCGGCGGCTCCACCACTCCCCTTTGCCCGAAGGCTCCAGGGCGGCTTCACGGCCTTAGCATTAATGGGCTCGATATTGGGCGTTTCAAAGCGGGTACCGGAATATCAACCGGTTATCCATCGACTACGCCTGTCGGCCTCGCCTTAGGTCCCGACTTACCCTGGGCAGATCAGCTTGACCCAGGAACCCTTAGTCAATCGGCGCACACGTTTCTCACGTATGTATCGCTACTCATGCCTGCATTCTCACTCGTGAACCGTCCACCACTGCCTTCCGGCGCAGCTTCACCCGGCACACGACGCTCCCCTACCCATCCCAGCGGGCGTTGGCCCTCATGCTGGAATGACACGACTTCGGCGGTACGCTTGAGCCCCGCTACATTGTCGGCGCGGAATCACTAGACCAGTGAGCTATTACGCACTCTTTCAAGGGTGGCTGCTTCTAAGCCAACCTCCTGGTTGTCTCTGCGACTCCACATCCTTTCCCACTTAGCGTACGCTTAGGGGCCTTAGTCGATGCTCTGGGCTGTTTCCCTCTCGACCATGGAGCTTATCCCCCACAGTCTCACTGCCGCGCTCTCACTTACCGGCATTCGGAGTTTGGCTAAGGTCAGTAACCCGGTAGGGCCCATCGCCTATCCAGTGCTCTACCTCCGGCAAGAAACACACGACGCTGCACCTAAATGCATTTCGGGGAGAACCAGCTATCACGGAGTTTGATTGGCCTTTCACCCCTAACCACAGGTCATCCCCCAGGTTTTCAACCCTGGTGGGTTCGGCCCTCCACGAAGTCTTACCTCCGCTTCAGCCTGCCCATGGCTAGATCACTCCGCTTCGGGTCTTGGGCGCGCTACTGGGTCGCCCTATTCGGACTCGCTTTCGCTACGGCTTCCCCACACGGGTTAACCTCGCAACACACCGCAAACTCGCAGGCTCATTCTTCAAAAGGCACGCAGTCACGACGCAAGGAGCAAGCTCCTTGCGCGACGCTCCCACGGCTTGTAGGCACACGGTTTCAGGTACTATTTCACTCCGCTCCCGCGGTACTTTTCACCATTCCCTCACGGTACTATCCGCTATCGGTCACCAGGGAATATTTAGGCTTAACGGGTGGTCCCGCCAGATTCACACGGGATTTCTCGGGCCCCGTGCTACTTGGGTGTCTCTCAAACGAGCCGCTGACGTTTCGACTACGGGGGTCTTACCCTCTACGCCGGACCTTTCGCATGTCCTTCGCCTACATCAACGGTTTCTGACTCGTCTCACAGCCGGCAGACTGTGAAAGAGAGATCCCACAACCCCCCAAGCGCAACCCCTGCCGGGTCTCACACGCTTGAGGTTTGGCCTCATCCAGTTTCGCTCGCCACTACTCCCGGAATCACGGTTGTTTTCTCTTCCTGCGGGTACTGAGATGTTTCACTTCCCCGCGTTCCCTCCACACCGCCTATATATTCAGCGGTGGGTGACAGCCCATGACGACTGCCGGGTTTCCCCATTCGGAAACCCCCGGATCAAAGCCTGGTTGACGACTCCCCGGGGACTATCGTGGCCTCCCACGTCCTTCATCGGTTCCTGGTGCCAAGGCATCCACCGTGCGCCCTTAAAAACTTGGCCACAGATGCTCGCGTTCACTGTGCAGTTCTCAAACAACGACCAACCACCCGTCACAACCCGCCGAAGCAGATCTTTACCGGGGTCGGCATTGAGGTTCGGAAAGCAAGTTCCGTACCCTCAGATACCCAACAGCGTGCCCGACACCCTCGCCCCTCCTCGTTCCGTTCCACGCCGAAGCAGTACTGGGAAGAGAAGCAGGTCAAGTGTGCCGAGTAGTCAACGTTCCACCCATGAGCAACCAGCATCAGACATTCGCTGATGTACTGGCCTCTGGACTGTCAGCCAGGCTGGCAGCCAAGAAGTGCTCCTTAGAAAGGAGGTGATCCAGCCGCACCTTCCGGTACGGCTACCTTGTTACGACTTCGTCCCAATCGCCAGTCCCACCTTCGACAGCTCCCTCCCACAAGGGGTTGGGCCACCGGCTTCGGGTGTTACCGACTTTCGTGACGTGACGGGCGGTGTGTACAAGGCCCGGGAACGTATTCACCGCAGCAATGCTGATCTGCGATTACTAGCGACTCCGACTTCATGGGGTCGAGTTGCAGACCCCAATCCGAACTGAGACCGGCTTTTTGAGATTCGCTCCACCTCGCGGTATCGCAGCTCATTGTACCGGCCATTGTAGCACGTGTGCAGCCCAAGACATAAGGGGCATGATGACTTGACGTCGTCCCCACCTTCCTCCGAGTTGACCCCGGCGGTCTCCCGTGAGTCCCCAGCACCACAAGGGCCTGCTGGCAACACGGGACAAGGGTTGCGCTCGTTGCGGGACTTAACCCAACATCTCACGACACGAGCTGACGACAGCCATGCACCACCTGTACACCGACCACAAGGGGGCGACCATCTCTGGCCGTTTCCGGTGTATGTCAAGCCTTGGTAAGGTTCTTCGCGTTGCGTCGAATTAAGCCACATGCTCCGCCGCTTGTGCGGGCCCCCGTCAATTCCTTTGAGTTTTAGCCTTGCGGCCGTACTCCCCAGGCGGGGCACTTAATGCGTTAGCTGCGGCACGGACGACGTGGAATGTCGCCCACACCTAGTGCCCACCGTTTACGGCGTGGACTACCAGGGTATCTAATCCTGTTCGCTCCCCACGCTTTCGCTCCTCAGCGTCAGTATCGGCCCAGAGATCCGCCTTCGCCACCGGTGTTCCTCCTGATATCTGCGCATTTCACCGCTACACCAGGAATTCCGATCTCCCCTACCGAACTCTAGCCTGCCCGTATCGACTGCAGACCCGGGGTTAAGCCCCGGGCTTTCACAACCGACGTGACAAGCCGCCTACGAGCTCTTTACGCCCAATAATTCCGGACAACGCTCGCGCCCTACGTATTACCGCGGCTGCTGGCACGTAGTTAGCCGGCGCTTCTTCTGCAGGTACCGTCACTTTCGCTTCTTCCCTGCTGAAAGAGGTTTACAACCCGAAGGCCGTCATCCCTCACGCGGCGTCGCTGCATCAGGCTTTCGCCCATTGTGCAATATTCCCCACTGCTGCCTCCCGTAGGAGTCTGGGCCGTGTCTCAGTCCCAGTGTGGCCGGTCGCCCTCTCAGGCCGGCTACCCGTCGTCGCCTTGGTGAGCCGTTACCTCACCAACTAGCTGATAGGCCGCGGGCTCATCCTGCACCGCCGGAGCTTTCCACACGAAGATCATGCGATCCCGTGTCATATCCGGTATTAGACCCCGTTTCCAGGGCTTGTCCCAGAGTGCAGGGCAGATTGCCCACGTGTTACTCACCCGTTCGCCACTAATCCACCCCGAAGGGCTTCATCGTTCGACTTGCATGTGTTAAGCACGCCGCCAGCGTTCGTCCTGAGCCAGGATCAAACTCTCCGTGAATGTGTACCCGTAATCGGGTGCAACACCACGAGAGCGGAACAACCAGGAGGAATAATCCCGGTCGTTCACAGCGTCCTCGCTGTGCGCCTCCCACACATCGGCGGGAGGACTTTTTCAAAGGAACCTCGCCGCCGGAACTGATGTCCGGCAGACGGGGTATCAACATATCTGGCGTTGACTTTTGGCACGCTGTTGAGTTCTCAAGGAACGGACGCTTCCTTTGTACTCACCCTCTCGGGCTTTCCTCCGGGCGCTTCCCTTCGGTATTTCGTGTTTCCGACTCTATCAGATCTTTCCGGCTTCCCGGTCCGTTCCGATTTCCTCGGTGCTTTCCGGCCTCTCGGCCTTCCGGCGGTGTCGACTCTATCAGATCCTTTCGGGCCCGATTCCCAGTCAACTTGGGCTGTCTTCCCGGCTGTTGGGCCGTTCCGACGAGTGAGACTTTAGCGGAATCTCGGCTCCCGACCTAATCGGGGGCGTTCCTTCGAACACCGATTCCTCATTTCGCAAAAGCACATGGAAACGAGCCGACGACGGACCCTTCGCGAACACGAAGAGGCTGCGCGTCGATCATTTGATGGTTCTTGCGGAATGGCCGCCCGGGGACCGACCTGGGGTCGGCGCTCACGTCGGGCAACTCGGAGAACACTACGTTCCGGGTCTGGGGGTGTCAACTCTGGGCCCCGGGGCGCTACGGTGGAGCCGTGACTACGCACGCGTGCACCCAACTGTGGTGGGCCGCCTGACGGCGGCCGTACTCACGCGTGTACTCAACGGCCGCCGCCTCGGCGGCCGTTCGCGTATCTCCCTCCGGAGGACCTGAGCCCGGCCGCCGCGGCGACGGCCCCGTTCTGGAGGTGGAGAGCAGTCATGACGCGGATCTTCAGTGGGGTCAAGCCCACCGGACACCTGACGCTGGGGAACTATCTGGGAGCCGTCCGGCGCTGGGCCGAAGTGGATCAGTACCGCGCGGAGGCGTTGTTCTGCGTGGTGGATCTGCACGCGCTGACCGTGGAACACGATCCCGGCCGGGTGCGCAGGCTCAGTCGGCAGGCGGCGACGCTGCTGCTCGCCGCGGGGATCGACCCCGAGCGGTGCACCGTCTTCGTACAGAGCCACGTGGACGAGCACGCACGGCTCTCGTATCTGCTCGAGTGCGTCGCGACCGACGGCGAGATGCGCCGGATGATCCAGTACAAGGAGAAGGCGGCCGTCGAACGGGCCCGGGGCGGGAGCGTGCGCCTGTCGCTCCTTACGTATCCCGTGCTGATGGCGGCGGACATCCTGGCGTACGGGGCCCATGAGGTGCCGGTGGGGGACGACCAGACGCAGCACGTCGAGCTGACGCGGGATCTCGCGGTGCGGTTCAACCAGCGGTACGGGCACGCGTTCGTCGTGCCGCGGGCGACGCCGCCGCAGGTGGCGGCGCGGGTCATGGACCTCCAGGACCCGACGTCGAAGATGGGCAAGTCCCACGAGTCCGGCGCCGGCATCGTCTATCTGCTGGACGAGCCGGACGTGGTGCGGAAGAAGGTCATGCGCGCCGTGACGGACAGCGGCAGCGGGGTCGCGTACGACCGCGAGGCCCGGCCGGGGGTGGCGAACCTGCTGGAGATCCTGGCCTCCTGCACGGGTGGGAGCCCGGAGGAGCTGAGCGGCGCGTACGAGTCGTACGGGACGTTGAAGAAGGACACCGCGGACGCGGTGGTGGAACTGCTGCGGCCGGTGCGGGAGCGGCACAAGGAACTGGTTGCGGACACGGCGTATGTAGAGGAGGTGCTGCGGGCCGGGGCGGAGCGGGCCAGGGGGATGGCACGGCCGACGGTCGATGCCGCCTATCGGGCGATCGGGCTGCTGCCCCCCGCGGCCGAGGTGCCCGCGGCGGTGCCGGTGAACGAGGCGCGGTAGGCGCGTGGGCTGGTGGCGAGGCGCGATGCGAAGTGCTGCCGCATCGTGACCTCGCTGCCGAAGCCCGCGCGGCGGGCGACCTCGGGCATGGGCAGGTCGGTGCGTTCCAGGAGCTTCTGCGCGGCGGCGACGCGTTGGTCGAGGAGCCAGCGCAGGGGGGTGGTGCCGGTCGCCGCGGTGAAGTGGCGGGCGAAGGAGCGCGCCGACATGCCCGCCCGAGCGGCCAGGTCGGCGACGGTGAGCGGCTCGTGGAGGTGACGCAGGGCGTACTCGCGGACGGCGGCCAGGGCGTCGGCGTCGCGGTCGGCGCGGGGGGTGGGGTGCTCGATGAACTGCGCCTGACCGCCGGTGCGGAAGGGGGCGGTGACCATCGAGCGGGCGATCGTCGCGGCGGTCTCGGAGCCGTGTGCCCTGCGGACCAGGTGCAGGCACAGGTCGATTCCGGCGGCGGTGCCCGCGGCGGTCCAGATGTTGCCGTCCTCGATGAAGAGAGCGTCGGGCACGACGTCGACAAGGGGGTGATGGGCGCGCAGCAGCTCGACGAGGTGCCAGTGGGTGATGGCCCGGCGGCCGTCGAGCAGGCCCGCCTGGGCGAGCGTGAAGGCGCCGCCGCAGAGGGCCGCGACGGGGATGCCGCGGGCGTGGGCGCGGCGCAGGGCTTCGAGGATCGGAGGTGGTGCGGGGGTCAGGTGGTCGTCGAGGCCGGGGACGACGATCAGGTCGTGCTCGGTCAGGCGGGTCAGCCAGGTGAGGGTGCGGTCGGGGGTGAGGCTGAGGCCGCCGCGCATGGGGACGGGCCCGGCTTCGGCGGCGACGCGGCGGAGGTCGAAGGGGGGTACGCCGCGATCGCTGCGGTCGGCGCCCCAGACCTCGGTGATCACGGAGACGTCGAAGGCGCGGATGCCGGGAAACGCGAGCAGGGCGATGCGCTGCGGGGTGCCGCGCTGGGGGCGCGGGGACGCCGGGGGCGTAGGCGCCGGGGTGGCGGGTGGCGGCTCGGCGGCGGTGGGCACGCTGGCAGTAAACCATCGATCGGTGGCTTCTGTACCTCTGGGGCGGCGGGCTCCGGAGCGGCAGCATCGAGGGCATGGAGATCGCAGAGAACGCAGCACTGATCGTGGTGGACGTACAGCGGGGCTTCGAGGAGGTGGAGTACTGGGGACAGCGGAACAATCCGGAGGCGGACGCCAACATCGCCGCGCTGATCGGGGCCTGGCAGGAGACGGGGCGGCCGGTCGTGTTCGTACGGCACGACTCGGCGAAGCCGGACTCGCCGCTGCGGCCGGGGTACGCGGGCAACGACTTCAAGGAGTACGTCGAGGAGCGGCGGGGGAAGGGGACCGGTGGTGAGCTCCTGGTGACGAAGAGCGTGAACTCGGCCTTCTACGGGACGCCGGATCTGGACGCCTGGCTCAGGGCGGCGGGGATCTCGCAGTTCGTGGTGACCGGGATCCAGACCAACATGTGCGCGGAGACGACGGCGCGGATGGGCGGGAACCTCGGGTACGACGTGCTGTTCGCGCTGGACGCGACCCACACCTTCGACCTGGAGGGGCCCTTCGGCTGGCGGCTCGGGGCGGAGGAGATCGCGCGGGCGACGGCGGTGTCCCTGCACGGGGGCGGGTTCGCGGAAGTGGTGACGACGGAGAACCTGATTGCCGGAGTATCCGGCCCGGCCGGGGTCTCCAGCCCGGCCGGCGTTTGAGGACGAGGCCGAAGGCCGATGGCGGGCGGGCCCGGGGGGCATCCCCCGGACCCGGGGCCGGGGCCGGGCGCCCGGCGGGAGAGGGCCCGACTGTCAGCCGCTGCCGGAGGCAAGCTCGCGGCTGCGGTCGCGGGCGGCCTCAAGGGCGGCGATGAGCGCGGCGCGTACCCCGTGGTTCTCCAGCTCGCGGATGGCGTTGATCGTGGTGCCGGCGGGCGAGGTCACGGCCTCGCGGAGCTTCACCGGGTGCTCGCCGCTGTCGCGGAGCATCACGGCGGCGCCGATCGCGGCCTGCACGATCAGGTCGTGGGCCTTGTCGCGGGGCAGGCCGAGGAGGATGCCCGCGTCGGTCATGGCCTCGACCAGGAAGTAGAAGTACGCGGGACCGGAGCCGGACAGGGCCGTGCAGGCGTCCTGCTGGGTCTCGGGGACGCGGAGGGTCTTGCCGACGGCGCCGAAGATGTTCTCGGCGTGGGTGAGGTGTCCGGCGGTGGCGTGGGTGCCGCCCGAGATGACGGACATGCCCTCGTCGACGAGGACGGGGGTGTTGGGCATGACGCGGATGACGGGGGTGCCGGTGGTCAGGCGCTCCTCGATGAAGGAGGTGGTGATGCCGGCGGCGGCGCTGATGACGAGGCGGTCGGCGGCGACGTGGGGGGCGAGTTCGTCGAGCAGCCTGGCCATGTCCTGCGGCTTGCAGGCGAGGATCAGGGTGTCGGCGCGCTTGGCGGCCTCGGCGTTGGTGAGGGCCTCGACGCCGTAGCGGGTGCGGAGCTCCTCGGCGCGCTCCTGGCGGCGGGTGGTGACCAGGAGCTCCGCGGGCGCCCAGCCACTGCGGATCATGCCGCTGAGCAGGGCTTCGCCGATCTTTCCGGTGCCGAGGACCGCGACGGTCTGGCTCGGCTTGCGCGTCTGGCTCATGTGCGAGGGCCTCTCCCGGGGTGCGTCGTCCGGGTCATCCTCGCATCGGGCGGGGTGGGGCGCGGCGGGGCGTCCGGTGGGCGGACGGTCGCGGTCCGTGGTCAGGCCGTGCGGCGGCGCAGGGTGGCGGCGCCCAGGGCGAGGACGAGGACGGCGCAGGCGGCGACGATGACGGCGTCGCGGACGAAGGTGCCGGTGATGTCGGGGTGGCGCAGGACCTCGTTCATGCCGTCGACGGCGTACGACATGGGCAGGGCGTCGGAGAGGGCTTCGAGGACGGGCTGCATCTTGTCGCGGGGCGTGAACAGGCCGCAGAGGAGGAGCTGGGGGAAGATCACCGCCGGCATGAACTGGACGGCCTGGAACTCGGAGGCGGCGAAGGCCGAGACGAACAGGCCGAGCGCGGTGCCGAGCAGGGCGTCCAGGAGGGCGACCAGGAGCAGCAGCCAGGCGGAGCCGGTGACGTCGAGGCCGAGGCCCCACAGGGCGAGGCCGGTGGCGAGGGCGGACTGGATGATCGCCAGGGTGCCGAAGGCGAGGGCGTAGCCCGCGATCAGGTCGCCTTTGGCGAGGGGCATGGCGAGGAGGCGTTCCAGGGTGCCGGAGGTGCGTTCGCGCAGGGTGGCGATGGAGGTCACCAGGAACATCGTGATGAGCGGGAAGATCCCGAGCAGGGAGGCGCCGATGGAGTCGAAGGTGCGGGGGCTGCCGTCGAAGACGTAGCGCAGGAGCAGCAGCATCACGCAGGGGACGAGGACGAGCAGCGCGATGGAGCGCGGGTCGTGGCGGAGCTGACGCAGGACGCGGGCGGCGGTGGCGAGGGTGCGATGGATGTTCATCGTGGTCTCCGGTGGTGCCTGGGTCGGTGATGTGCGGGGTGGCTGGGGCCGCGGGCTTTTGGGGTGGTCGGGGGCCTTTGGGCTGCCGGGAGCTCCTGAGGCAGCAGGAGGGCCAGGGGCATCAGGGGCACTCAGGGTGCTGCCGGGGCAGGCGGGGAGCACCGGGCGTTTGGGGTGGCTGGGGCTCCTGGGCGCCGAGGGCTCATGAGGTGTGCCGGGGCTCCTGGGGCCGCCGGGGGGGCTTCTGGGGTGGGGGTCAGGGGAGCTGTGGCTCCCGGGTGTCGTGGGCTTGGGCTGCGGTGGGTTCGTCGGGGGTCCGCGCGGCGTTCGCCTTGTCGACGAGGTGGAGGAAGGCCTCCTCGACGGTGCCGGTGCCGGTGCGTTCGCGCAGGGCGTCGGGGGTGTCGTCGGCGAGGATCTCGCCCTCGCGCATGAGGAGCAGGCGGTGGCAGCGTTCCGCCTCGTCCATGACGTGGGAGGAGACGAGGATCGTGGTGCCGCGCTCGTCGGAGAGGGTGTGGAAGAGGTTCCACAGGTCGCGGCGGAGGACGGGGTCGAGGCCGACGGTGGGCTCGTCGAGGACGAGGAGTTCGGGGGCGCCGAGGAGGGCGACCGCGAGGGAGACGCGGTTGCGCTGCCCGCCGGAGAGGTTGCCCGCCAGGGCGTCGGCGTGGCTGGTGAGGTCCACGTCGGCGATGGCGCGGGTGACGTCCTCGCGGCGGCGGGCGGCGGCGGGGCCGCGGCCCGGGGTGAGGACGGCGGCGAAGTACTCCAGGTTCTGGCGGACGGTGAGGTCCTCGTAGACGGAGGGGTCCTGGGTGACGTAGCCGATGCGGGAGCGCAGGGCGGGGGTGCCCGCGGGGTGGTCCAGGACGTCCAGGGTGCCGGTGACCTTGGCCTGGGTGCCGACGACGGCGCGCATCAGCGTGGACTTGCCGCAGCCGGAGGGGCCGAGCAGGCCGGTGATCTGGCCGCGCGGGACGGTGAAGGTCAGGTCGCGCAGGACGGTGCGGTGGCCGCGGACCGCCTTGAGGGCGTGGGCGTGGACGGCGGCCGGGGCGGTGGCGCGGGCCGGGGCGCGGGGCGGGGTCGCAATATTCATCATGCGATGAATATTGCTCCTGGGGGCCCCTCTCGTCAAGGTGTCGGCCGGGGGTGCGCCCTCGCGAGTGGGCCCTCGCGGGTGCGCCCCAGGCCCGCCCCTACCCGAAACCAGGGGGCTCCGCCCCCGGACCCCCCGCTATCGGCGCTCCGCGCCTCGTCCTCAAACGCCGGACGGGCTGGACGGCTGCCACGTGCGGCAGCCGTCCAGCCCGTCCGGGGGTGGGGTCGGTCGTTACTTCTGGCGGCGCTTGCGCTTGGCGGGGTTGCCCGCCCGGCGCTTCGTACGGCGCTCGTACTGGTCGCGCGCCGTCTCGTACTCCTCGCGATGCAGCCGCTCGCCCGGGGCCTCCTTCAGGGAGCGGAAGAAGTAGGCGAGGAGGGAGCCGATGAAGCCGATGGTCATCAGGCTGCGCATGGACGCCACCGACTGCGGGTCGTGGCGCTTGGAGAACCCGTCCCACGTGCGCCGGAACGCGATCGCGCTGCAGATGGCGAACATGACCACGACCAGCACGTTCACGAAGGCGCCCACGTCCGCGATCTCCAGGCCCTGGTACGCGAAGCGCAGCACCAGGCAGCCCGCGGCCGCCGCCACCAGGGAGCCGGCCGCGACGCCGACGCGGCGCGCGGCGTAGCCGTCGGTGTGCTCCAGCCACGTCGTACCGAAGAAGCGGATGGGCTCGGGGCGGGGGCCCGCCGGAGTGCCCTCGGTCTGTTCGGTACGTCGTTCGTCGCTCACGCCCTCGATTATCGCCCGGCGGCCCATCCCCGTGCCGCGGCGGCGCGAGCGGTCGGGAGCGGTCGGGAGCGGGGCCAAGGGCGGGCCGCCTTGCCCCACCTCCGGGACCGGCCGCTAATTTGTGCGGGCAGGCAGTTGTACGGGGGACGACCGGTACCGGGAGGTCGAAGAGGTGTCGCTCCGCTCAGGGGACCCTGAGGAGATCGGTGGCTATCCACTGGAGTCGCGGCTCGGCTCCGGTGGCATGGGCACGGTCTTCCTCGCGCGTACGGCGTCGGGGCGGCCGGTCGCGATCAAGCTGATCCACCAGCAGTTCGCGGGCGACGAGGAGTTCCGCATCCGGTTCCGGCAGGAGGTCTCCGCGGCCCGCCGGGTCAGCGGCGCGTTCACCGCGGCCGTGGTCGACGCCGATCCCGAGGCAGAGCAGCCGTGGATGGCCACCGCGTACATAGAGGGCCCCACGCTCGCCCAGCGCATCGCCCAGCGCGGTCCCATCGTCGGCATGGAGCTGCGTACGCTCGCCATCGGGCTCGCGGAGGCGCTGCGGGACATCCACCGCGCCGACGTGGTGCACCGCGATCTGAAGCCGTCGAACGTCGTGCTGTCCGCCGAGGGGCCGCGGGTCATCGACTTCGGCATCTCGCGCGCCGCCGACCAGCAGACGCTGACGATGACGGGGCGGGTCATCGGCACTCCCCCGTTCATGTCGCCGGAGCAGCTCCAGACGCCGCGCGGTGTCGGCCCTTCGTCGGACGTCTTCTCGCTCGGCACGCTGCTGGTGTACGCGGCGACGGGGCAGGGGCCGTTCGACGCGGACAGCCCGTACATGACCGCGTACCAAGTCGTGCACGAGGCTCCGACCCTCGACGACGTCCCGGGCGCGCTGCGTACGGCCGTCGAGCCCTGCCTCGCCAAGGACCCCGCCGTCCGGCCCACCATCGACGAGCTGCTCGTCCGGCTGCGGGACCTGCCGGTGGACCTCGGGACGGCGGCCGGGGACGGCGGAAGCCGCACGCGGGACACGGACACGCAGCACCATCTGTCGGACACCTCGGGCGCCGCGAGCGCCGCTGACGGCCCGGGCGCCTCCGACGGCTCGGGTGCCGTGCCCGCGCGTGGTCTCGGCGGGCGGCTGCGCCGCCGCTGGCGGCCCGTGCTCGCCGCCGTGGTGGGCGTCGCCGTGATCGCCGGCTGTGTCGCGCTGCTCAGGCCGGGCGCGGACGGCCCCCGGGGCGAGGGTCCCGACGACAGCGGACGCACCATGGCGGTGGTCGGTTCGCCGCTCCCCCACGGCTTCAAGGCCTGGCGGCAGACGGTGCCGCCGGGCGGGGCGAAGCTCACGGACGAGCTGCGCTGCGTGCCGCGGGGCGACTCGGCGTACTGCGGGGGCGGCGGTGTCATCGCCACCCGGATCCGCGTCGCCGACGGCCACCGGATGTGGACGGCGCACCACCCGGGCGTCCCCATGCAGAACACGTATCTGGTCGGCGTGTCCGGGAACACGGTCCTCGGCTACCGGCTGCTCCCCGACAACTCGGGCCCCGGCGAGGTCGTGGCCCTCGACGCGGCCCGGGGCAAGGAGCTGTGGTCGGCCCGGTTCGGCAGCAAGTCGATGGCCGTGACGGGCCGTTCCGCCGACGCCGAGGTGATCGGCTCCACCGTGGTCATGCTCAACGCGGCCCGTACCCACGTCGAGGGCCGCGCGGTCCGCTCCGGGAAGGTGCTGTGGAGGACCCCGGTCCCGGCGGGCGCCGTCTGCGCGCCGCTCACCGCCGGAGGCGGGGCCCACGTGATGTGCGCTCCCGCCGCCGAGGTGGAGGCCACCGCGATCCGGCACGCCACGGTGCGCGGCCTCGATCCCGCGTCCGGGGCCTTCGGCAGGCCCGTCGCCCTCCGGGGGCCGCTCCAGGTGCTCGGCGCGCACGACGGACGGCTCGTCCTGGCCAAGGAGCGGGTGGGCGAGATCGGCGTCGTCGAGTACGAGGCGGTCGTCCGCGTGGACGTGGCGCGGGGCAAGGCCACGACGGCCCGGCTGCCGAAGCGCTACGGCGGCTCCCCGAGCCTGGCCGCCGGGACGGTGTACTTCACCGAGCAGAACGGCGAGGTCAGCGCGGTCGACGCGGTGACCGGCAAGCTTCGGTGGACCCGGCAGGCGGGCGTGGAGGGGGCGTCAGGTCCGGTCGCCGGGCCCGGGGCGCTGTACTTCAGCTCGGCCAGCGGCCGCGTCGCCGCGCTCGCGCCGCGCGACGGCAGGCGCCTGTGGACGGCTGACCCCAAGGCCAACGGTTCCGCGGCGGTGGGCATGAGCCCGCGCGTCGCCCTCGCGGGCCGCGCGGCGATCGTGACCGGGGCCGGGAACCTGGTGTACGCGTTCGACACGGCGAAGCCGCCGAAGTCCGGGTGAACCCCGGGCCCGGCGGCCCCTCGTAGCGGAAGCGGAAGCGGCACCGGCCGGCGGCACCGGGCCCGGTCGCCGACGTCGGTCAGCGGCCTCAGGCCCGGTCAGCAGCCCCGGGCCCGGCGGCGGCACAGCTCGGCGTGCGGCGCCCGTCAGCAGCGCGGCGCCACGTAGCCGTTGCTGCCCGTGCGCACATAGGTGTCGGAGACATAGCGTCCGCTGCCGATGCGGTCCCAGATCTTCGACGTCCCGGTGGGGCCGGTCACCGTCTCGCCGGGCTTCTGGCAGCCGATGGTGACGAAGGTGCCCGCGGAGAGGCGGCCGACCTTGTCGTAGGCGGTGCCGGGGCCCGAGCGGACGTTGACGTCCTCGACGATCGCGTACCGCCGGGCCGTCGCCGCCTCTATCGTCAGTGCCGCCCCGTCCGCCACATCCGCGGTCGCGGGCATCGTCAGTTCTTCGCTGCTCATGGTGATCCCCCGTGTGTCCCCGTGTTCCACGTGAAACGGGCGGCGCGGGCCGCCCATGGCATGTACTCCACACCATAGACGCGCCCGCGCGCCACGCCAGTTGCAGGACAAACAGGGACAGTCGGCCCGTGAACGGCGGGCCGGATCCGCCGCGGCGGGGCGTCAGCCCAGCCGCGACACGTCGCGCACCGCGCCCTTGTCCGCGCTCGTCGCCATCGCCGCGTACGCCCGCAGGGCCGCGGAGACCTTGCGCTCGCGGGACTTGGGCGCGTACGTGCCGCCGAGGGCCGCGCGGCGGCGGGCCAGCTCGGCGTCGTCGACCAGGAGCTCGATCGAGCGGCCCGGGATGTCGATGCGGATGCGGTCGCCGTCCTCGACGAGGGCGATGGTGCCGCCGGACGCGGCCTCCGGCGACGCGTGGCCGATGGACAGGCCCGACGTACCGCCGGAGAAGCGGCCGTCGGTGACCAGGGCACAGGCCTTGCCGAGGCCGCGGCCCTTGAGGAAGGAGGTGGGGTAGAGCATCTCCTGCATGCCGGGGCCGCCCTTGGGGCCCTCGTAGCGGATGACGACGACGTCGCCCTCCTTGACCTGCTTGTTCAGGATCTTCTCCACGGCCTCCTCCTGCGACTCGCAGACGACGGCCGGGCCCTCGAAGGTCCAGATGGACTCGTCGACGCCCGCGGTCTTCACGACGGCGCCGTCGACGGCCAGGTTCCCCTTGAGGACGGCGAGGCCGCCGTCCTGGGAGTAGGCGTGGGCGACGTCGCGGATGCAGCCGTTCGCGGCGTCCGTGTCGAGGGTCTCCCAGCGCTCGGACTGCGAGAAGGCCTCGGCGGAGCGCTTGCAGCCGGGGGCCGCGTGCCACAGCTCCAGGGCCTCGGGGGCCGCGGAGCCGCCGCGCACGTCCCAGGCGTCGAGCCACTGCTTGATGGAGGGCGAGTGGACCGTGTGCACGTCCTCGTTGAGAAGGCCGCCGCGGTACAGCTCGCCGAGGATCGCGGGGATGCCGCCCGCGCGGTGCACGTCCTCCATGTAGTACGTGCCTTGCGGCGCCACGTTCGGGGCGACCTTCGCCAGGCAGGGGACGCGGCGCGAGACGGCGTCGATGTCGGTCAGGTCGTAGCCGACCTCGGCCTCCTGGGCGGCGGCCAGGAGGTGCAGGATCGTGTTGGTGGAGCCGCCCATGGCGATGTCGAGGGCCATGGCGTTCTCGAAGGCGGCGTGGGTCGCGATGTTGCGCGGCAGGACGGAGGCGTCGTCCCCGTCGTAGTAGCGCTTGGTGATCTCGACGACCGTCGCGCCCGCCCGCTCGTACAGGGCCCTGCGGGCGGTGTGGGTGGCGAGCACCGAGCCGTTGCCCGGCAGGGACAGGCCGATGGCCTCGGTCAGGCAGTTCATCGAGTTGGCCGTGAACATGCCGGAACAGGAGCCGCAGGTCGGGCAGGCGTTCTCCTCGATGCGGAGGATGTCCTCGTCGGAGACGTTCTCGTTCGAGGCGTCGACCATCGCGTCGATCAGGTCGAGCTTGCGGACGGTGCCGTTGACCAGGGTGGCCTTGCCCGCCTCCATGGGGCCGCCGGAGACGAAGACCGTCGGGATGTTCAGGCGCAGGGCGGCCATCAGCATGCCGGGCGTGATCTTGTCGCAGTTCGAGATGCAGATCAGGGCGTCGGCGCAGTGGGCCTCCACCATGTACTCGACGGAGTCGGCGATCAGGTCGCGGGAGGGCAGGCTGTAGAGCATGCCCCCGTGGCCCATCGCGATGCCGTCGTCCACGGCGATCGTGTTGAACTCTCGCGGGATGCCGCCCGCCTCCCGGACGGCCTCGCTGACGATGCGGCCGACCGGCGCCAGGTGGGTGTGGCCGGGCACGAACTCGGTGAAGGAGTTGGCGACGGCGATGATCGGCTTGCGGCCGATGTCCGCGCCCGGTACCCCGGAGGCCCGCATCAGGGCGCGGGCGCCCGCCATGTTGCGTCCGTGGGTGACTGTGCGGGACCTCAGCTCGGGCATCGTCGCTCGCTCCTTCAGGGGCAGATCTCGATACGGCCATCGATACAGCTGTCGATACGACTGCCGGTACAGCTCTCGGTGCAGCTGTCGGTACAGCTCTCGACACGGCCGAGCGTACGCCGATGATCCAAGATCCGGACAGGGTGTCCGGATGGCGGGACGACCGTCTCACGCTCCCCGCCGCGGATCCGCGGCGGAGCTACGGCGGAACTACGGCAAATCCGCGGCGGACACGCGGCGGATCCGAGCCGTCAGGCGGGTCCCGGGAAGCCCGTCAGATGCCCCTGGACCACCGGTGCCACCCGCGCCACCAGCTCCTCCAGGTCCGCCGATGCCAGCGGCTCCACCTGGATGACGTAGCGGAGCATCGCGACGCCCACGAGCTGGGCCGCCGCCAGTTCGGCGCGCAGCTCCGCGTCGGGCAGGTCGAGGGTGCCGGCGATGCGGGACAGGAGCTGGGTGGAGACCAGGCGGCGGAAGACCGCGGCGGCCGTCTCGTTGTTGACTGCCGAGCGGACGATCGCGAGCAGCGGCGTGCGGGTGGCCGGGTCCTCCCAGACACCGAGGACGAAGCGGGTCAGACGCTCGCCCACCGCGTCGAGCGGGCCGTCCTGGATCGCTGCCGGGGCCTGGAGCGCGGGCGCGAAGGAGACCTCGACGGCCGCCGCGAAGAGCTGCTCCTTCGTGCCGAAGTAGTGGTGCACGAGGGCGGAGTCGACGCCCGCCGCCTTGGCGATGGCGCGTACGGAGGTCTTCTCGTAGCCGTGCGCGGAGAACTGGTCGCGGGCCGCGTCCAGGATCGTCTCGCGGGTGGCGGGCCCGCGCTCGGTCTGGGTGCGCGAGGGGCGGCCCCGGCGCCGGGGCGCGGCGGCGCTCGCCGTCACGGGCGCGGCACCTTCGCCGACGACGCCAGGTGCAGCCGGGTGAAGGCCAGGGCCTCGGCGAGGTCGGCCTCGCGCTCGGCGCTGGACATGGCGCGGCGGGTGTTGACCTCGATGACCACGTGGCCGTCGAAGCCGGAGGTGGCGAGGCGCTCCAGGAGCGCGGCGCAGGGCTGGGTGCCGCGGCCGGGCACGAGGTGCTCGTCCTTCGCGGAGCCCCGGCCGTCGGCGAGGTGGACGTGGCCGAGCCGGTCGCCCATGCGGTCGACCATCTGCAGGGCGTCCGTACGGGCGGTGGCGGTGTGGCTGAGGTCTATCGTGAAGTGGCGGTAGTCGTCCTTGGTGACGTCCCAGTCGGGGGCGTACGCGAGCATCTCGCGGTCACGGTAGCGCCAGGGGTACATGTTCTCCACGGCGAAGCGCACGTCCGTCTCCTCGGCCATCCGCCAGATCCCCTGGACGAAGTCCCGGGCGTAGCCGCGCTGCCAGCGGAAGGGCGGATGCACGACGACCGTCGACGCGTCCAGCTTCTCGGCGGCGGCCCGGGCCCGCTGGAGCTTCACCCAGGGGTCGGTGGACCAGACGCGCTGGGTGATCAGGAGGCAGGGCGCGTGCACCGCGAGGATGGGGATCCGGTGGTAGTCGCTGAGGCGGCGCAGGGCTTCGATGTCCTGGCTGACGGGATCGGTCCACACCATGACCTCGACGCCGTCGTAGCCGAGGCGCGCCGCGATCTCGAAGGCCGTCGCCGTCGACTCCGGATAGACCGAGGCGGTCGACAGGGCGACCTTCGCGTCCGGGATGCGCACGACTGGTTCCACCACGGGGAACAGCGTACGGGGCCCTGCGAGGGAGCGGGGAGGTGGTGTCCGGCCCCGGCCCCGCCCCGGGCCCAGGGGCCGCCGCCCCCGCCCTTCCTCGGCGCTCTGGACGGGCCGGATGCTCCCTGCGGCGCCGTCGCCGCCGCCCAGCGCGCTGACGCGCTCGTCCTCAAACGCCGGACGGGCTGGATGTTCTCCGAACGGGCTGGATGTTCTCTGCGGCGCTGTTGCCGTTCATCGCGCTGGCGCGCTCGTCCTCAAACGCCGGACGGGCTGAGGGGGGCGGCCGGTGGGCGCTGGAACTTGTCTGCGGGTGGCCCCGCCGGAGGGCATCTGTGAGGCGCCGCGCCGGTTCTGGGCTGCGGGCCCGTAGCGGGCGCGCCGGATACCGGCTGCGGGCTGCGGGCCGCCGCGTCGGATCCCGGTACGGGCCCGCACCGCGCCCCGGGACGCCCCCGCACAGGGCGTCCGACCTGCACAGGACGTCCGGCCTGCACAGGACATCCGGCCGCAACCGGCGACCACCTCAGCCCGTCCGGCGTTTGAGGACGAGGCGCGGAGCGCCGATAAGGGCGGGGGCACGGGGGCGGCAGCCCCCGGTTCGGGAAGGGGCGGGTCTGGGGCGCCACCCGCGAGGAATCAGCGCGCGGGCATGTGGTCCAGCCGCCGCAGGATCACACCCTCCCGCAGGGCCCAGGGGCAGATCTCCACGGACTCGACCCCGAAGAGATCCATCGCGCCCTCCGCGACCAGCGCACCCGCGAGCAACTGCCCGGCCCGCCCCTCGGACACCCCGGGAAGCTCGGACCGCTCCCCCGCGGTCATCGCGGCCAGCTGCGGAACCCAGTCCTCCAGAGACTTCCGCTTCAGCTCGCGCTGCACGTAGAGCCCCTCCGTGGACCGCGCCGCACCGCCCAGCCTGGCGAGCTGCTTGAAGGTCTTGGAGGTGGCCACGACGTGGTCGGGACTGCCGAGGCGGCTGAACTCCCCCACGGTCCGCGCGATCTGCGCCCGCACGTGCCGCCGCAGGGCCCGGACGTCCTCCGGCTCCGGCGGGTCCTCCGGCAGCCACGCGGCGGTGAGCCGCCCGGCACCGAGCGGCAGGCTGACCGCGGCGTCGGGCTCCTCGTCCATGCCGTACGCGATCTCCAGGGAGCCGCCGCCGATGTCGAGGACGAGCAGCTTGCCCGCGGACCAGCCGAACCAGCGGCGGACGGCGAGGAAGGTGAGCCGGGCCTCCTCCTCGCCGGTGAGGACCTGGAGGTCGACGCCGGTCTCGGCGCGCACGCGGGCGAGGACGTCGTCGGCGTTGGTGGCCTCGCGGACGGCGGAGGTCGCGAACGGCAGCAGGTCCTCGACGCCCTTGTCCTCGGCGGCCTGGAGGGCGTCACGCACCGTGGCGATGAGCTGATCGACGCCTTCGGGGCCGATCGCGCCCGCCGGGTCGAGCAGTTGGGCAAGGCGCAGGTCGGCCTTGTGGGAGTGCGCGGGCAGCGGTCGTGCGCCGGGGTGGGCGTCCACCACCAGCAGATGCACCGTGTTCGAACCCACGTCGAGGACACCGAGTCTCATATACGGAACGCTACTGCGCTCGCGGCTTTCGCTGGTCCCGGGGCGGGTGTGAGCACGCATACCCTGGAGGCGTGCCAAAGACGAAAAAGGCGAAGGCCGACAAAACGAAGTCCGCGCGCTCATCGGAGCCCTCGGACCTGTCGGCGCCGCTCGTGCGCGGCGGCGCGGACGGCAAGACGAGCGAGGCAGACAGGGCAGACGGGGCGGCCGGGGAAGCGAAGGGCGAGAAGGCCGCCAAGGCGGGCAAGAAGGGCAAGGCCGGTAAGGCCGGTAAGGCAGGCCGCGCCGACAAGGCCGTGCGGAAGCTCCGCAGGGCGGCCGACGGCGCCGTGCCCGCCGACGACGAGAAGGGCCTCGACTTCCCCCGGGCCTGGGTGGAGTTCCCCGATCCGGCGGACGAGGAGCAGGTCTTCCGCTGCGACCTGACCTGGCTGACGTCCCGCTGGACCTGCGTCTTCGGCAGCGGCTGCCAGGGCATCCAGGCGGGCCGCGCCGACGACGGCTGCTGCACGCTCGGCGCGCACTTCTCCGACGAGGACGACGAGAAGCGGGTCGCCACCTTCGTGGAGCGGCTGACGCCCGACATCTGGCAGCACCACGACGTGGGCCGGGAGACCGGCTGGGTGTCGCAGGACGAGGACGGCGAGCGCCAGACGCGGCCGTACAACGGCTCGTGCATCTTCCAGAACCGCCCCGGCTTCGCGGGCGGCGCGGGCTGCTCGCTGCACATCCTGGCGCTCAAGGAGGGCCGGGAGCCGCTGGAGACCAAGCCGGACGTGTGCTGGCAGCTGCCGGTGCGGCGGACCTACGACTGGATCGAGCGGCCGGACGACACCAAGGTGCTCCAGGTGTCCATCGGCGAGTACGACCGCAGGGGCTGGGGACCGGGCGGCCACGACCTGCACTGGTGGTGCACCTCGGCGACCTCGGCGCACGGGGCGGGCGATCCCGTGTACGTCTCCTACCGGCCGGAGCTGATCGAGCTGATGGGCAAGGCGGGCTACGACCGGCTCGTGGAGCTGTGCGAGGCGCGCCTCGCCTCGCAGCTGCCGCTGCTGGCTCCGCATCCGGCCGACCCGCCGCGCGCCTAGAGGGACCGCTCAGCCCGGGCTGCCGCCGTCGCTCGGCGGGGGCGTGGAGCCGGGGTCCGAGGGGCTCGGCGTGGGGTCGGTGGGCGCCGGGTCCGTGGGGGTCGGGTCGGGGTCGGGCGGGGTCGGGGTCGGGTCGCCGTCCCCGCTGGGGGTGGGTGTCGGGTCCGGGTCGGCGGGGCCCGGGCGGGTCGGCGTCGGGCGGGGGCCGGGGCGGCTGGGCCGGGAAGTGCCGTACCCCTCGATGGAGATGACGGCTCCCGAGGGTGCGATCGTGACGCGCGCGCTCCAGTGGCCGGGCGGCTCGCGGTCGTCGTCGACGTACACCCGGATGGTGAACGAATCGCCCGGCGCGAGCGTTCCCGACGCGTGGCTCAGGAGGAGCCAGGGCGCTCCGGTGCTCGCGGACCAGCGCACCGGCGAACTCCCGGACGCGGTCAGCGTGATGAGGGTGACGCCGCCGTTGGACCGGGCCTGGACGCCGATGCGGCCCGCGCCCGGTGCGGCGGGGGCTCCGGGGCTGATGACCTCCACGGAGACGCCGGGGCCGCCGCGCCCGCCGGCGAAGCGGGGGTCGGGGGTGGTCCTGGCGTTGCCCGCGTTCTCGTAGCTGTCGCGGCCGCGGGAGCCGTCGCGGCCGCCGTCGTCGGCCTCGGAGGCGCTGGACGCGCGGCCGTCGGTGCCCTCGCCGGTGAGGGGGGCGCCCCGGTAGGCGGCCCACAGGGCGAGGACGGGGGCGGCCACGACGGTGGCGACGACCGTGGTCGTGACGGCACGCGCGCGAAAGCGCTCCCGGCGGGCCGCGTGGTCCTTGGGGTCCATGGGGAAGCCGCGCCGGTCGAAGCGGGGCCCGCCGCGGTTCCTGCGGGGGGCGCGCGGGGCGTGGGCCATGGCGTGGTGCAGGGCCGCGCGCGGGGCTTCGATCAGGGGCAGCGCGGCCGGGGTGACGGCCGTGCCGGGCCAGGCTCCGGTGCCGGCGCGCTCGGCGGTGCGGCGGCAGCGCGGACAGTCGTCGACGTGCCGGACGAGCTCGCGGCGCAGGGCGGTGCCGAGGAGGACCTGGTTGTCACCGGTGAGGCGGGCGACGATGGGGCAGGTGCCGGTCTCGACGACGGCGAGCGCGGCGCGGGTGCGCTCCACCTCGCAGGCGGCGGACGCGAGCAGTTCGCGCGCCGCCGTGAGGTCAAGGCCGAGGACGGCGGCGACCTCCTTGGGCGCGAGCTGGTGGCGGACGGCGAGCTCCAGGGCCTCGCGCTGCTCGGGCGTCGTACCGGCGGCCTCGGGCCAGGCCAGCTGGGCGAGCTCACGGCGGCGGGCGCGCTCGGCCTCGTCCGCGGGCGGCGCCTCCGGGGCGTGCGGGGGCGCGGGCGGGGTCTTGCCCGCCCCGGCCGCGTGCGCTCCTTGGCGGCCGCCCTTGCGGGCCTCGGCGAGGGCGCGCAGACACATCCAGCGGGCGAGCGCGTACAGCCACGCGCGCGTGTCGCCGTCCGGCCGGGCCCCGCGGCGCTCGGCGAGCGCGAGGGCGTCGCCGAGGGCGATGGTGGCGGTGTCGTGGTCGCAGAGGACGGACAGGCAGTACGTGAACAGGCCGTCCAGGAACGGTTCGTAGGGCGCGGCGGGCGCCTGCGGGACCGTGCGGGGCACCACGCGGCTGCGGGGGCCCGCGTAGGCACGGTGCGCGCCGGTGGTGTGCGTGGGGACTTCCGGACTGCTGCTCATCACCCGTGCGAAGTTAGGCGCATGATGCCGGGGGCTTCCTCCCCCTTGAGCACATTTAATCCTTACGGGTGAACAGATCCCTCAAAAGGGGACAGGAAGCCACGATTCCGTTGTCTGTTCGAGCCATGCCGCCTCGGAGGGGCCTGATTGTGGGCCCTGGCGGGCCGGGGTGGCCCCCGGTGGCGTGGCCTGGCGGGGGCCCGGCGGGACGCACGGGCCGCACAGGGCACAAGGGCCGCGCAGGACGCGCGGCACACACAGGACGCGCGGGACGGACCGGTGGGCCCCGGGGCACGGGAACGGGCCGGGCCCGGCGGCGTTGTCAGTGGCTGCCGCTACGGTTTCGTCCCATGGCTGCCCGTACGAAAACCGCCAAGGACCGTCCGTCCTACCGCTGCACCGAATGCGGCTGGCAGACGGCCAAATGGCTCGGCCGCTGCCCCGAGTGCCAGGCCTGGGGCACGATCGAGGAGTACGGCGCGCCCGCGGTGCGCACCACCACGCCCGGCCGCGTCACCACCTCCGCGCTGCCCATCGGCCAGGTCGACGGCCGCCAGGCCACCGCGCGCTCCACCGGCGTCCCCGAGCTCGACCGCGTCCTCGGCGGCGGCCTGGTGCCCGGCGCCGTGGTGCTGCTCGCGGGCGAGCCCGGCGTCGGCAAGTCCACGCTGCTGCTCGACGTCGCGGCGAAGGCGGCCACGGACGGCCACCGCACGCTCTATGTGACCGGCGAGGAGTCGGCCGGCCAGGTCCGGCTGCGCGCCGACCGCATCGGCGCGCTCGCCGACGACCTGTATCTGGCGGCGGAGACCGACCTGGCCGCGGTCCTCGGCCACTTGGACGCGGTGAAGCCCTCGCTGCTGATCCTGGACTCGGTGCAGACGGTCGCGTCCCCGGAGATCGACGGCGCGCCCGGCGGCATGGCGCAGGTCCGCGAGGTCGCCGGGGCCCTCATCCGCGCCTCCAAGGAGCGCGGCATGTCCACGCTCCTGGTCGGCCACGTCACCAAGGACGGCGCGATCGCGGGCCCCCGCCTCCTGGAGCACCTCGTGGACGTGGTGCTCCACTTCGAGGGCGACCGGCACGCGCGCCTGCGCCTGGTCCGCGGCGTCAAGAACAGATACGGGGCGACGGACGAGGTCGGCTGCTTCGAGCTGCACGACGAGGGCATCGTCGGCCTCGCCGACCCCAGCGGCCTGTTCCTCACCCGCCGCGCCGAGCCCGTGCCCGGCACCTGTCTGACGGTGACCCTGGAGGGCCGCCGCCCGCTGGTCGCCGAGGTCCAGGCGCTCACCGTGGACTCCCAGATCCCCTCGCCGCGCCGCACCACGTCGGGCCTGGAGACGTCCCGGGTGTCGATGATGCTGGCCGTCCTGGAGCAGCGCGGCCGCATCAGCGCCCTCGGCAAGCGCGACATCTACAGCGCGACGGTCGGCGGCGTGAAGCTGTCCGAGCCCGCCGCCGACCTCGCCGTGGCGCTCGCGCTGGCCTCCGCAGCCAGCGACACCCCGCTGCCGAAGAATCTGGTCGCGATCGGTGAGGTGGGCCTCGCGGGCGAGGTCAGACGGGTCACCGGGGTGCAGCGCAGACTGGCCGAGGCGCACCGCCTGGGCTTCACGCACGCGCTCGTACCGGCCGACCCCGGGAAGGTCCCGGCCGGTATGAAGGTCACCGAAGTCGCCGACATGGGCGACGCGCTGCGCGTCCTTCCGAGATCGCGTCGCCGAGAGGCCCCACGGGAGGAGGAGGACCGCCGGTAGACTTTGCCCTGGTCTCGCCCGTCCGTGCGAACGCATGCGTGCGGCAGAGGGTCGGCCGAGCCTCGGACAACCTGCGACCGGAGGAGTGCAGTGGCAGCCAACGACCGGGCAGCGGTTCCCGGGAAGCCCGGTGGCGGCTCCGGTGCCGACGGGCTGATGCGCGCCTCCCTGAGCGCGGTCGCGCCGGGCACGGCCCTGCGGGACGGCCTGGAGCGCATTCTGCGGGGCAACACGGGCGGGCTCATCGTCCTCGGCTCCGACAAGACAGTCGAGTCGATGTGCACGGGCGGATTCGTCCTGGACGTCGAGTTCACCGCGACGCGCCTGCGCGAGCTGTGCAAGCTCGACGGCGGCATCGTGCTCTCCTCGGACCTGTCGAAGATCCTGCGGGCGGGCGTCCAGCTGGTGCCGGACCCGACGATCCCCACGGAGGAGACCGGCACCCGGCACCGCACGGCGGACCGCGTGAGCAAGCAGGTCGGCTTCCCCGTCGTGTCCGTGTCCCAGTCGATGCGCCTGGTCGCACTGTACGTGGACGGGCAGCGCCGGGTCCTGGAGGACTCGGCGGCGATCCTGTCCCGTGCCAACCAGGCCCTCGCCACCCTGGAGCGCTACAAGCTCCGCCTCGACGAGGTCGCGGGCACGCTCTCCGCCCTGGAGATCGAGGACCTGGTGACCGTGCGGGACGTCACCGCCGTCGCGCAGCGCCTCGAAATGGTGCGCCGCATCGCCACCGAGATCGCCGAGTACGTGGTGGAGCTGGGCACCGACGGCCGCCTCCTCGCCCTCCAGCTCGACGAGTTGATCGCGGGCGTGGAGCCCGAGCGCGAGCTCGTCGTCCGGGACTACGTCCCCGAACCCACGGCCAAGCGTTCGCGCACCGTCGACGAGGCACTGGCCGAGCTGGACTCCCTGACCCACGCCGAGCTCCTGGAACTGTCCACCGTGGCCCGCGCGTTGGGCTACACGGGCTCGCCCGAGACCCTCGACTCCGCCGTCTCGCCGCGCGGCTTCCGCCTCCTGGCGAAGGTGCCCCGGCTGCCCGGCGCCATCATCGAGCGCCTGGTGGAGCACTTCGGCGGCCTCCAGAAGCTGCTGGCCGCGAGCGTCGACGACCTCCAGACCGTGGACGGCGTCGGCGAGGCCCGGGCCCGCAGCGTACGCGAGGGCCTCTCGCGGCTCGCGGAGTCGTCGATCCTCGAGCGGTACGTCTAGCCTCCGGCGGGCCACGGGCGCCGGGGCCTGACCCCGGCACCCCTTTCGTCGCTCCGCGACGGGGCTCGCCCCGGCCGGCCGGTCAGTCGGCGGTCAGGACGAAGGACGCGCGGTCCGAGCCGAGGGCCTCGGACTTGGCCTCCACCAGATAGGTGTCGGGCTTCGCCGTCCCCGGCGGGGGCGTGGCGCACTGGGGCGCGCTGGCCTTCAGGTCCCACTCGACGACGTGCGAGACCCGGCCGCCGCCGGGAACCCGGAACAGCAGGCTCGTACCGCCCGCGGCGGGGCAGTCGTCGGACGACCAGATCTCGTCGCCCGAGCCGGACTGAGTGATCGTCAGGACCGCGCCCTTGGCGCCGAGATCGACCTTGCAGGCCTTGCTGCCGGTGTTCACCGCGGTCAGTTCGAGCTTCGGCCTCTGCCCGGCCTCGTACTCGTTCCGCAGGCTGCGCAGCTTCAACTTCACGGCGCCCGGCGCGCAGTTGGGGAGCGTCGAGCCCGCCGGGAGCCGGCTGCCGGAGCCGCCGCCGCCCTTCGCGCCGTCGTCGGAGCCGGAACCGGCGCCGCCGGAGCCCTCGCCCGAGCCGCCGCCGGAGCCGGAGTCCCCGCCGCCGCCCGAACCGCCGGAACCGCCGGAACCACCGGAGCCGCCGGAGCCCTCCGACTCGTCCCGGCCGCCCGGGTGTTCGCTGATCGCGGGGCCCGAGCCGGAGGGACCCGGCGTGATGGACGTCGCGGGGCCGTTGCCCGACGGCCCGTCAGCACCGGTCTTCCCGCCGCCCCCGCCCGAGGCGAGGGCCCAGATGACGAGGAGCAAGAGGAGTCCGAGCACGGACAGCAGAACGGCCCTCCGGCGCCAGTAGATGGAGGAGGGAAGCGGCCCGATCGGATTGCGCAGAGATCCCACGCCCAAACCTTACGAGAGAACGGCGCGTTCTCTGGCCCCACCCGCCGCCCAGGGCCACAACTTTTGCGGATCATCATCACGGTTCCGGCCACGCGCACTGCCCCGCACCCGCCCCGCACCCGGCCTGCCGTCCCGCTCGCGCCCCGTTCCCTCCCTGTCTTTCGTCAGGTCGGATATCGGTCCATCGCTGGATGTGACGATTCGAGATCCCTACGTACGGTCCGTAATCATGGACACCATGGATTCCTCCGGCCTTTACCGCGACATCACCGAGTTCGCCCATGACACCCCCGGCTGGGTGCAGCACATCGCCGAGGTGTGGACGGAACTGGGCCTGCTGCTCTTCGGCGCGCTGTTCGTCGTCGCCTGGTGGCGGGCCCGGCGCGGGGACTCGCGCGCGTTCGCGGTGGCGGTCCTGGCCCCCCTGGGCACGGCGCTCGCGTATGTGATCAGCGAGGCGGCGAAGTCCGTGGTGGACGAGGAACGGCCGTGCCGGGCCGTGAAGGGCGCGCTCACGCCGCTCGTCGAGTGCCCTCCGCATGGCGACTGGTCCTTCCCCAGCAACCACTCCACCATCGCGGGCGCCGCCGCCGTCGGCCTCGCGCTCGCCTGGCCGCGCATCGCCGCCTTCACGCTGCCGATGGCGGTCCTCATGGCCTTCTCGCGGGTCTTCGTCGGCGTGCACTACCCGCACGACGTGGCGGTCGGCCTGGTGCTCGGCGCGGTCGTCGCGTTCCTCGTGGTGCGGCTCGCCACGCGCCCCGTGGCGCGGGTCGCCGAGACGATGCGGGGGTCTCGCGCGGCGCTCGTCATCTGGTTCGCGGGCCCCGGCCCGGCCACGGCGCACGCGTCGGGGCCGTCGGCCGCCCCCGCTCCCGCGTACGCGGCGTCCACGTCGTACGACACGCCCTCGCCCTACGGCGCTTCGCCGGCGTACGACGCGTCGCCGACGTACGCGCCCTACTCGCCGTACGCCGACGGCGCACAGGCGACGCCGCACGCGGCAGCGCACTCCGACGCCACCCACGCCCCGTACGGTGACAGCACGCACGCCCCGTACGGCAACGCGACGCCGTACCCGTACGGCAACGGCAACGGCACGCAAGCCCCGTACGACCCGCAGGCCCCCTACGGCACGCAGGCCTCCTACGGAGAAGCGGCGTACCCGGCGCAGAGCGAGGGCCCCTACGTGCCGCGCCCCCAGCAGAGCGACTACCAGCACGGCGGCTACCAGCACGGCGGCTACTACCAGGGCGACCACCAGCAGCCGCCGACGCACCGCCCTTGAGACACCTCCCCCGACGCTCCGGCCCCGTGGCCGGATCAGCCGGATCAGCCGGGGGCGCCCGGGGCGGTCCGCGCGCCGTCGTCCGCGACGAGCCCCGCCTCGTACGCGACGATCGCCGCCTGGACGCGGTTCTTGACCTCCAGGCGGTCGAGGACCGCGCTCACGTACGCCTTGACCGTGCCCTCCACGAGGTGCAGGCGTGCGGCGATCTCCGGGTTGGACAGGCCCGCCCCCACCAGGCCCAGGACCTCGCGCTCGCGCGGGGTCAGCGCGGCCACGCGCGTGCGGGCGGCCGACTCGCGGCCGATGCGCCGCCCGCCGAGCCCGTCGATGACGTACCGGGCCACCTTCGGCGACAGGAACGCGGCGCCGCCCGCCACCGCCCGCACGCCCGCGATGAGTTCGTGCGGGTCCCCCGACTTCAGCAGGAAGCCGGTGGCGCCGCCGCCGAGCGCGCGGGCGACGTACGCGTCCTCGGAGAACGTCGTCAGCATCGCGACCGCCGTGCCCGGCAGCGTCCGTACGATCTCCTCGCCCGCGGCGAGGCCGTCGAGACGGGGCATGCGGATGTCGAGGAGCGCCACGTCGGGGCGGTGCGCCTGGGCCAGCTCGATCGCCTCCCGGCCGTCGGCGGCCTCGGCGACGACCTCGATGCCGTCGCCCGCGGTGAGGATGGCCCGCACTCCCGCGCGGATCATCGCCTCGTCGTCGGCGAGCAGGACCCGGATCACCGTCGTCCCCCGTCGCCGCCCGCGCCGGAGCCGCCGGACGCACCGGCCTTGGGGATCACTGTCTTGTCCACGAGCTTTCCGTTCTCGAAGCAGAGCCTGAAGTGTGCGGAGGAGGTGAAGAGTTGACCGCTGGAGCGGTAGTAGCGGCAGTCGGCGCCCGGGGGTGGCGGGCTCGGCGCCCGGTCCACGGGCGGGTCGCTCACGCCGTGCTCCGGCAGCACGGCCGCGACGTCGGCCTGCGCGGCGCCCACGCGCAGCGCCGCGAAGTCGTCGGGCCGCAGGACGGAGTGCGTCTTCGTGTACGCGTACCAGCCGAAGGTCCCGGCGATCAGCACGGCGCCGGTCGCGGCGGCGGCCCCGAAGGCGAGCACGGTGCGGCGCCGGGCGTGCGCGAGCGTCCCGGAGGGCAGCGGCACGGTGCCCGCGGGGGCGGGGGCCGCCACCGCGACGCCCGCGTCCGCCGGAATCACCGCGCGCACCCGGAAGCCCCCGGCGTGCGCCCCCGCGTCGAGGTCGCCGCCGAGCGCCGCCAGCCTGGTGTGCAGGTCCGCGAGGCCGGAGCCGCCGCCGGGGGGTGAACCGGGCTCCCGGGGCGGGCCGTTGGTGACCGTGATCGTCGTCCGGGCGTCCGCGCGGGTCGCCACGACGGTGACGGGGGCGCCGGGCGCGTACTTCGCCGCGTTGGTCAGGGCCTCCTGGACCACGCGGTAGGCGAGGCGCTCCGCCGGGCCCTGCTCCTCGGCGCCGTCCGCGACGTACCGCACCCGCAGGCCCGACTCGCCCGCGCGCGCGACCAGTTGCTCCACCGTCTCGCCGGGCGGCGCGAGCGGGGCGGGCTCGTCGCCCTCGTCCCGCAGTACGCCGATGATCTCGCGCAGCCGGTCCGTGGCGTCGGCGGCGGCGACGCGCAGGTCGCGGGCCGCCGCGCGATGGTGTTCCGGCAGGTCGGCGGCCAGCTGGAGGGCGCCCGCGCGCACCGCGATGAGGCTCAGCTCGTGGCCCAGCGAGTCGTGCATGTCCTGCGCGATGCGGGCCCGCTCCCGCAGCCGGGCCCGGTCGGCGACGATCCGCTGCTCGCGCTCCAACTGGTCGGCGCGGGCGAGCGCGGACGCGGTCAGGGCGCGGCTCTGCCGCAGGTAGCGGCCCGCGAGCCAGGGGAAGACCGCGCCGAACAGGAGCGTGGCCATGAGCACCAGCCACTCGACGACCGGGTCGACGTCGCGCACCACCACCTTGCCGGTGCCCGCCACCGCGACCGCCGCGAACGCCAGGAGCGCGGGCCTGGCCCGCGGGCCGTGCCTGCCGAGCAGGAACGCGAAGACGGCCAGGGCCATGCCGTACGAGACCGTGAACAGGGAGGGGGCGGTGGCCTCGCCGGGGGCCGCGGCGAGCAGGAACGCGAGGGTGGGGCGGCGGCGCCAGATCGCGGCGGCCGCGGCCAGGGCGGCGAGGCCGCCGAGCTGTTGCCAGGCCGTGCGGGGTTCGTTCAGGCCGATCGCGTCGGCCGTCGCCGCGGGGGTGGCCAGGGCCAGCCACAGCAGGGCGTCCACATGGCGTCGGGTTCTCACCCCCTTGACGCTACGTGCCCGCGGCCGCGCCTGTACCTGCCGATCGGCAGGTACTCCTCTCCCCCACCTACCCGCCCTTCCGCCATGGCCCGCGCCCGTCTCCGCGTCACCCTCCGCCGCCGTCACCGCACCGCGCTACCGCGCTCGTCCTCAAACGCCGGACGGGCTGGAGGGGGCTGGGCACGTCCGTCGACTGCCGCCGCCCCCGCCGGGATGGAGCCGGGGTCCGACAGGTGAAGGGCGGGCGGGGGAAAGAGCTGGCGTGCGGCGGTACGTGGGGTGGGGCTTGCCAGGAGGGGGCCCGGCGGAGGCTGCGGTTCGGCGCGCTGCACAGCGTGCCGTGCCGTTGGCCCGGGCCCCGGGCGCTCCGTGGCAGGATCGTGGGCATGCCGACCGCACTCGCCGCCGACCGAGCCGACAGCCGAGCCGCAGAGGGGCCCTCGTCCCACGGCCGGCTCCACTCCCCCGTCATCGCCTGGTTCGAGGCCCACGCGCGTGACCTGCCGTGGCGCCGTCCGGACGCCGGGCCCTGGGGGGTCATGGTCAGCGAGTTCATGCTCCAGCAGACGCCCGTCGCCCGGGTCCTGCCCGTGTACGAGCAGTGGGTCGCCCGCTGGCCGCGCCCGGCCGACCTGGCCAAGGAGGCTCCCGGTGAGGCCGTGCGCGCCTGGGGGCGGCTCGGCTATCCGCGCCGCGCGCTGCGCCTGCACGGCGCGGCCGTCGCCATAACGGAGCGCCACGGCGGGGACGTACCGACGCAGCACGCGCAGCTGCTCGCGCTGCCCGGCATCGGCGAGTACACGGCGGCGGCCGTCGCGTCCTTCGCGTACGGGCAGCGGCACGCCGTGCTCGACACGAACGTGCGGCGCGTGTTCGCGCGGGCCGTGACCGGCGTGCAGTACCCGCCGAACGCCACCACCGCCGCCGAGCGCAAGCTCGCCCGCGCGCTGCTGCCCGAGGACGAGGCGACCGCCGCGCGCTGGGCCGCCGCGTCCATGGAGCTCGGCGCGCTGGTGTGCACCGCCAAGAACGAGGACTGCGGGCGCTGCCCGATCGCCGCGCACTGCGCGTGGCTCACGGCGGGCAAGCCCGCGCACGAGGGCCCCGCGCGCCGCGGCCAGACGTACGCCGGTACGGACCGCCAGGTGCGCGGCAAGCTGCTCGCAGTGCTCCGCGAGGCCGTGACGCCGGTGCCGCAGTCGGCGCTCGACCGGGTGTGGGACGAGCCGGTGCAGCGGGCCCGCGCGCTGGACGGGCTCGTCGCCGACGGTCTGGTGGAGCCCCTGCCGGACGGGTTCTACCGGCTGCCGCTGACCTGAGAGCCGGTCGCTCCCGGGGCCGCCGCACGGCGTCCGTAACAAGTCCCCAGCGACAAATCGGGCAACCTCTCCCACATGGAGCTGCGGATTTACGTCTGGCCTACTTCTGTTACACAACCGACGTACAGCCGTGCGTCCGCCGCTGGCTGCTCCGCACAGCGCCGTGACAACGCCTCCGTAACTTCGTTCCCGTACCGCACAGGCAAGGGATCGCGGTCAGCGAACCGGGGACGAACGGGAACGGAGGCGGTTGGGAATGGCGCACGGCGAGGTGCTCGAGTTCGAAGAGTACGTCCGCACTCGGCAGGACGCCCTGCTGCGCAGCGCCCGACGGCTCGTCCCGGACCCCGTGGACGCCCAGGACCTGCTGCAGACGGCGCTCGTGCGGACCTACGGCCGCTGGGACGGCATAGCCGACAAGCGGCTCGCGGACGCCTATCTGCGCCGCGTCATGATCAACACGCGGACCGAGTGGTGGCGTGCCCGCAAGCTCGAAGAGGTGCCGACCGAGCAGCTGCCGGACGCCTCCGTGGACGACTCCACCGAGCAGCACGCGGACCGCGCCCTGCTCATGGACATCATGAAGGTGCTCGCCCCCAAGCAGCGCAGCGTCGTCGTGCTGCGACACTGGGAGCAGATGTCCACCGAGGAGACGGCCGCCGCGCTCGGCATGTCGGCCGGGACGGTCAAGAGCACGCTGCACCGGGCGCTCGCCCGGCTCCGCCAGGAGCTGGAGAGCCGCGACCTGGACGCCCGCGTGTTCGAACGTGAGGAGCGGGAGCGTTGCGCGGCCTGAGTGCCCGGGCCACCCGAACCGGCCGGACCGGTCGGGCGGGACAGGACAGACGAGCGGGTGTGAGTCCGAAGGCGGGGAGTACGGCGGTGGCCGTGCTCGCCGCCCTCGGGCTTTTGCTCGCCGTGACGAGCTGCTCCACGGGCGGCTCCGGCACCCGTGACGAGGGCCCGGCGCGCACCGGGGCCGTGGCCTCGGCCTCCCCCTCGGAGTCGCCGGCCCCCGCCCCCAAGAACGTCGACGCGGTCCAGCTCGTGAAGAACGACCCGAAGGTCAGCCTCGCCGTGAAGCGAGACCTGAAGCCGTGCACCGAGGACGAGTACCCGGTGGACGTCTCGTACGGCAACCTGACCGGAGCAGCGTCGTCCGACATCGTCGTGAACGTGCTGACCTGTGGTGACGCCGTGGGCATCGGAAGTTACGTGTATCGCCCCGACGGCAAGAAGTACGAGAATGTCTTCGTCGACGAGCAGCCTCCCGTCTACGCCGAGATCGACCGTGGCGACCTGGTCGTCAGCAAGCAGCTGTACGGCAAGGACGGCTCGGTGGCGGAGCCCACGGGCGAGGACGTCATCACGTACCGCTGGGCGACGGACCACTTCACCGAGCGGGGCCGCGTCCGCAACAACTACAGCAGCGCGGTGGGCGGCGAGCCCACCCCTTCGAGCGACAACTGAGCCACGCCCGCCGCACGACCCGAGACCACCCATCCGGACCGGACAGTGACCACCCCGACCACCTCGACCGCCCTGACCACCTCGAACTGAGAGCACCCGATGGCAGAACACACCCATGTCCTGTTCGTCGAGGACGACGACGTCATCCGCGAAGCCACGCAGCTCGCCCTGGAGCGCGACGGCTTCGTGGTCACCGCCATGCCCGACGGGCTGCTCGGCCTGGAGGCGTTCCGCGCCGACCGGCCCGACATCGCGCTGCTCGACGTGATGGTGCCCGGCATGGACGGCGTCTCGCTGTGCCGCCGCATCCGCGAGGAGTCCACGGTCCCGGTCATCATGCTGTCGGCCCGGGCCGACTCCATCGACGTCGTCCTCGGCCTGGAGGCGGGCGCCGACGACTACGTGACCAAGCCGTTCGACGGCGCCGTCCTGGTCGCCCGCATCCGCGCCGTCCTGCGCCGCTTCGGACACGCCAGCGGCTCCGGCACGGGGGCGGCAGCGTCCCAGGACCAGGGGCCCGGCGACGGCGGGGTGCTGACCTTCGGCGACCTGGAGATCGACACCGAGGGCATGGAGGTGCGCCGCGGCGGCCAGCCGGTCGCCCTGACGCCCACGGAGATGCGGCTGCTGCTCGAGTTCTCCTCCGCGCCGGGCACCGTCCTGTCCCGCGACAAGCTCCTGGAGCGCGTCTGGGACTACGGCTGGGGCGGCGACACGCGCGTCGTCGACGTCCACGTGCAGCGGCTGCGCACGAAGGTCGGCCAGGACCGCATCGAGACGGTCCGCGGCTTCGGCTACAAGCTCAAGGCGTGAGCTTGCGGGATGCGATACGAGGCGCTGCGCGCCGGGTCCGCCGCGGCGGTGCCCGCGCGGCGGTCCAGGGGGCGGACATGAGCGGAGCGGCACGGCGCGGGCGGGACGGCCGCACCGGATTCGGCGGCCGGGCCGGTGGCCTGCGGGACCGGCTCATCGGCCTGGTCGGGACGCGGCTGCGGACCGGCGTGCGGTGGAAGATCGCCACCGCCATCGGCTTCGTCGGCGCGCTGATCGCGGTCGCGCTCAGCCTCGTCGTGCACAACGCCGCCCGGGTGTCCATGCTCGACAACGCGCGCGACCTCCAGGACGAGCGCGTCCAGATCGCCCAGCGCAACTACGAGTCGCGCGGCACCACCACCGCCATCTACGGCACCAAGGTCGACGACCCGGAGCTGCCGAAGGAGCTGCGCCGCCAGGTCCTCAAGGGGCGCCGCGCCACCTACGTCCAGGAGCGCGGCGACGGCACGCCCGACATCTGGGCGGCCGTGCCGCTCAGCAACGGCCACGTCCTTTCGGTGCACACCCGCTTCACCGACCGCAGCGCCACCATCATGAAGGACCTCGACCAGGCCCTGGTGATCGGCTCCATCTCGGTCGTCTTCGGCGGCTGCGCGGTCGGCGTGCTCATCGGCGGCCAGATGGCGCGGCGGCTGCGCAAGGCGGCGACGGCCGCGCGCGAGGTCGCGCAGGGCCACACCGAGGTGTCCGTACGGGACGCCATCGGCGGGGTCGTGCGCGACGAGACCGACGAGCTGGCGCAGGCCGTGGACGCCATGGCGGACGCGCTCAAGCAGCGTCTGGAGGCCGAGCGCCGGGTGACCGCCGACATCGCGCACGAGCTGCGCACGCCGGTGACCGGGCTGCTCACGGCGGCCGAGCTGCTGCCGCCGGGCCGCCCCACCGAGCTGGTCAAGGACCGCGCGCAGGCGATGCGCACGCTCGTCGAGGACGTCCTTGAGGTGGCCCGGCTCGACTCCGCTTCGGAGCGGGCCGAGCTGCAGGACATCCTGCTCGGCGAGTTCGTGAGCCGGCGGATGGCCACGCTGCCCGTCGAGGTGACGGTGGCCGTGGTGCACGAGTCGGAGGTCACCACCGACCCGCGCCGTCTGGAGCGCATCCTGTACAACCTGGTCACCAACGCCGCCAAGCACGGCAAGCCGCCGATCGAGGTGAGCGTGGAGGGCCGCGTGGTGCGGGTGCGCGACCACGGCCCCGGCTTCCCCGAGGCGCTGCTCGCCGAGGGCCCGAGCCGCTTCCGCACCGGCTCCGCGGACCGCGCGGGCCGCGGCCACGGCCTGGGCCTGACCATCGCGGCGGGCCAGGCGCGGGTGCTCGGCGCCCGGCTGACCTTCCGCAACGTGCGTCCCCCCGGGGAACCCACGGACGGGCCCGCGGAGGGGGCCGTGGCGGTCCTGTGGCTGCCCGAGCACGCGCCGACGAACACGGGCAGCTATCCGATGCTCCAGCTGCCGGACCTCGGCTGAGGGCGAGGGCAGGGGCGGGGGTGGGGGCGGGGCTCAGCGGCCCCAGGCCTCGTCGGGGGCTCAGCAGCCCCCCCCCGTCCTTGCCGGGGGCTCAGCAGCCCCAGTCCTTGTCGAGGTCGAGGCCGCCCTCGCGCGGCTGGGTGAACGAGAACCAGTTCCCCGAGTCGTCGCGGAAGATCGCCTCGATGCCGTAGGGGCGCTCCTGGGGCTCCTGGAGGAACTCGACGCCGCGGGCCTTGAGCTTCTCGTAGTCCCCGTGGATGTCGTCCGTGCTCAGGGCCGCGCCGAGGGTGCCCTTGCCGACCAGCTTGCGCAGCGCCTCGGCGGACTCGGCGTCCATGCCCGCGCCGCCGGGCACCATCAGGGCGATCATGACCTCGGGCTGGTCCTTGGCGCCCACGGTGAGGAAGCGCATGCCGCCCTCACCGAGGGTCATGTCGGTGCGGACCTCCAGGCCGAGCTTCTGCGTGTAGAACTCCTTGGCCCGGTCCTGGTCGAGGACCCAGACGGTGGAGATGGCGAGTCCCTTGATCATGGTGTGCTCCTGTGTGCGGGGATGTCCTTGCCCGGCCACCGTAGGCAGCGGCCCGCTCAGTCCGCTTCTTGAGAATTGCGGTCTGTCCCGGCCTCGGATCCCGGGGCGGCCGGGCGGCCGGAGCGGCCCGGGAAGCCGCCCGCCCACAGCAGCGCGTAGCACCCCGGGATGAGCGCGGAGCCGCGGCCCAGGTGCTTGCGCCGGTACTCACTGGGGGTGAGGCCCGTGTGGCGCTTGAACGTGGACGAGAACGTGCCGACGCTGGTGAAGCCGACCAGCATGCACACCTCCGTGACCGCGAGGTCGGCCGAGCGCAGCATGTCCTCGGCCCGCTCGATGCGGCGCCGCGACAGGTACTGGCCGGGGGTCTCGCCGTACGTCTCCTTGAAGGCGCGCAGGAAGTGATAGCGGGAGTACCCGGCGTGCGCGGCCACCGCGGCCAGGTCGAGGTCAGGGTCAGCCCAGTCACGGTCCATCGCGTCCTTCGCCAGGCGCAGCTGCCGCAGTCTGTCCACCCGTCCGATGCTGGCACGCGCCACTGACAACGGCCCCCCGACCGGTCCCGGGCACGGCCGCGGCCCCCGGCGCGCTCGCGCCGGGGGCCGTGGTGGGCCGGGGTGCGGGGCGGCCGCTCGGACGGCTCGGCGGCCGTCGCTCCCGCCCCGCGCGCGGAGTCCCCTTCCGCGCTCCCGGCTGCTACTGGTCGGCGGGGGCCGCGGGGGCCGCGCCCCGCAGCGGCGTCTCCCGCACGAACACCGCGGCGCACAGCGCGGCCGCGGCCATCACGGAGCCGAGCACGAAGGCGGCGTGCGTCCCGGACGAGACCGCGTGCTGGTAGGCGTCGCGCACCACGTCCGGCAGCTTGGCGAGGCTCGCCGCGTCGAGCTGCGCGGACTGCTCGGTGACCTTGCCGCCCGCGGCACCGGCCCGCTCGGCCATCTCGTCCTGCACCCGGTTGTTGAACAGCGCGCCCATGACGGCGACGCCGAAGGACGAGCCGAGCGTGCGGAACAGCGTGGCCGAGGAGGACGCGACGCCCATGTCCTTCATCTCGACGCTGTTCTGCGCGACGAGCATGGTGATCTGCATCAGGCAGCCCATGCCCGCGCCGAGGACCGCCATGTAGATCCCGGAGGTCAGCCGGGAGGTCTCGGTGTCCATCTGGGCGAGCAGGAAGAGGCCCACGGCCATCAGGACGCTGCCGGCGATCGGGAACACCTTGTACTTGCCGGTGGAGGTGGTGACGCGGCCCGCGACGTTCGACACGGCCATCATGGCGAGCAGCATCGGCATGAGCAGCAGGCCGGAGTTGGTGGCCGAGGCGCCCTGCACGGCCTGCTGGTACAGCGGCAGGAAGAGCATCGCGCCGAACATCACGAAGCCGGTCAGGAAGCTGATCACCGACATCAGCGAGAAGTTGCGGCTGCGGAAGATCCGCAGGGGCATGAGCGGCTCGGCGGCCTTCTGCTGCACGAAGTAGAAGCCGACGAGCGAGGCGACGCCGAGGCCGATGAGCTCCATGATCACGGCCGAGCCCCAGGCGTACTCGGTGCCGCCCCAGGTGGTCACCAGGACGAAGGACGTGATGCCGACGGTGAGCAGCGCCGCGCCCAGGTAGTCGATGCGGCCGCTGGCCTGCTTCTTCGGCAGGTGCAGCACGGCGCTCACCATGAACAGGGCGACGATGCCGAGCGGCAGGTTGATGTAGAAGGCCCAGCGCCAGCCGAGGTGGTCGGTGAGGGTGCCGCCGACGAGCGGGCCGCCGATCATCGCGACCGCCATGACGCCGGTCATCATGCCCATGTACTTGCCGCGCTCCCGGGGCGGCACCAGTTCGCCGATGATCGCCATGACGCCGACCATCAGGCCGCCCGCGCCGAGCCCCTGGACCGCGCGGAAGGCGATGAGCTGCCCCATGTCCTGGGCCAGGCCGCTGAGCGCGGAGCCGATCAGGAAGATCACGATGGAGCTGAGGAAGGCGCCCTTGCGCCCGTACATGTCGCCGAGCTTGCCCCAGATCGGGGTGGAGGCGGCGGTCGCGAGCGTGTACCCGGTGACGACCCAGGACAGGTGCTCCAGGCCGCCGAGGTCGCCGACGATCGTCGGCATCGCGGGGCTCACGATCATGTTGTCGAGCATCGCGAGGAGGATCGCGACCATCAGCGCGAAGATCACCACCCGCACGCTCCGCTGGGGTGGCTCCTGTGCCGCCCGTTGCTCCTTGGTCCCCGGCCCGACTGCTACGGCGTTCGCCATGTCGCTCCCCGCTCGCCAGCTACTTACTTGCCGCCCGGCAAGTTGATTACACTGAGGGAAGGTAGACCCCCAACTAGCCGGGCGTCAAGTAAGTAGGCTGGCCGGGCGTCAAGCACGTCCCAAGGGGCCGTAAAAAGCGGAGCTCCCTCGGGCGGAGAAGGAGTGCGAGGATCGCCCCATGGGCACAGGGAAGCAGCAGCGCCGCGGTGACACCCGCCAGCGCATCCAGGACGTGGCACTCGAACTGTTCGCCGAGCAGGGGTACGAGAAGACGTCGCTGCGGGAGATCGCCGAGCGTCTAGAGGTCACGAAGGCGGCGCTGTACTACCACTTCAAGACCAAGGAAGACATCCTCACCAGCATCTTCGACGACATGACCCGCCCCATCGACGAGCTGATCGAGTGGGGCAAGGAGCAGCCCCGCACGCTCGACACCAAACGGGCGATCCTCACGCGCTACAGCGAGATCCTCACGAACGCCGCCCCGCTCTTCCGCTTCATGCAGGAGAACCAGGCGACGATGCGCGACCTGAAGACCGGCGAGAGCTTCAAGGACCGCATGCTCGCGCTCCTGGACATCCTCAGGGACGACGACCCGGCGACGCCGATGACCGCGCAGGTGCGCTGCTTCAGCGCGCTGTTCACCATGCACGGCGGGATGTTCGTGCTCAAGGACGCCGAAGGCGACCCCGAGGAGAAGCGGAAAGCCATCCTCGAGGTCGCCATCGACTTGGTGACCCAGGCGCACGAAGGCGCCTGAGTCAGAGCGTGCGCGCGGAGGGGATCACACGCGCACGCCCTGCTGGCGCAGGAAGGAGACCGGGTCGACGGCCGAGCCGTAGTTCGGCGTCGTACGGATCTCGAAGTGCAGGTGGGGGCCGCTGGAGTTGCCCGTGTTGCCGGAGAGGGCGATGCGCTGGCCGCCGGCGACCGCCTGGCCGACGCGCACCTCGACGCGGGAGAGGTGCGCGTACTGCGAGTACGTGCCGTTGGCGTGCTTGATCACGACGGCGTTGCCGTACGCGGGCCCGTCACCGGCGCCGTTCGGGCCGGCCTTCACGACGGTCCCGGCGTGCACGGACTTGACCACGGTGCCGCTCGGGACGGCGAAGTCCTGGCCGGAGTGCTTGTGGGCCCACATGCTGCCGCCCAGGCCGAAGGTCGCGGAGAGGCGGTAGCGGTCGACCGGGTCCTGCCAGGACGGGGCGGCCGGGGCCTTCGCGGCGGCGCCCGCGGCACCCGCTCCGAGCGCCGTCACCGCGCCGACGCCGACGGCGACGACGGCCGCGCGGACACGGCGGGACGGACGGCCGGAAGGGTGGGACTTCGAGCGCTTCGACATGGAGACCTCCGGGGCGGTCGGCACACGGGGTGCCGGGCACGGGCCGCGGGGGCGCGGCTCGCACGCTGGGGACGTACAAGACAGGGCAAGACAGGAACGGCAAAGCGAATCCGGCACGCTTTGGGGGTGCGTGCCGGATGGCCATCCCTTGGTAACCCCCATCCCGCCCGGCGCCCAAAACGCGCTTCTACTAGGGGCGGCCGTAGCTCCGGGGGCGCGTTGCGGGCCGAAAGTCCCCGCCACGGCGCCGAAGGGCACCACTACCCGTCCTCGTATGTGACGTATGCCCTGTGCCCCATGTCACCGCCGCCAAGATCCACCACCGGCGGGATGTGACCGGCGCTACGCTCGCGCGCATGGAACCCGCGGCCGTCGGCATCCGTCTCGCGTCCACAGTCGTCACCCCTTTGGTCAGGAAGCTGTTCGCCCGCCCCGGCCCCGGCGCCGCCCTGGTGGACGAACCCGTACGCATCGACTCCCTGGTCTCCTTCACGGGAGAGCGCCGGAAGCTGACGGACAAGGACCTGCGCGGCCTGGCCGCCGAACTGGTCCGCCAGGCGGTCCGCGCGGGCGAGCGCCCGCTGCCCGCCGACGAGGAGCAGGCGGTGGTCCACGCCCTGGCGGACACGCTGCACGCCCTCGGCGACCTCACCCTGACCGACGTGGAGGCCGTGGAGCTCGGCCACGAGCAGCTGGCGCGGAGCCTGCGCCGGGCGGCCGCGGCGGCGACCGGGGACCCGGCCCGCGACCTGTCGGCGGACGCCACGTACGTCTACGAGCGCCTGCTCACCGCCACCTGTCTGCACGTCCTGAACTTCTTCACGCAGCGGTCGGCGTTCGTGGCCCACACGCTGGTGCGCCAGAGCCGCCGCCAGGCGGAACTCATAGCCAAAGTTGACGAGCTGATCAGAAGGGACCCCCTTCCGGGAGCGGAGGACGCGGCCTTCGAGCAGCGGTACCTGGAGTACGTCGCGAAGAGGCACGGCAAGCTGACGATCTTCGGGATCGACCTGGCGAACTCCCCCGGGAAGTGGCCGCTGGACGCGGCGTATATGAGCCTGATGGCGACCCCGCGGGGCGAGGCCCCTGCCGACGACATCCAGCCGGGCGACGACTGGCGGGAGATCCTCGGCAAACAGCTGGAGCAGGAGGAGCCCCACCCTGCCGACCAGGCCCTCGCCACCCACGACCGCGTCCTGCTGCGCGGCGAGGCGGGCTCCGGCAAGACGACCCTGGTGCAGTGGCTCGCGGTCTCGGCGGCCCGCCAGGACCTCGACGAGCGGATGGCGTACCTCTACGACCGCGTCCCCTACGTCCTGCCCCTGCGCACCCTCACCCGCCACGGCGAGCGCCTGCCCGCGCCCAGGGACTTCCTCGCGGCGGTGGGCTCGCCGCTGGCCGGGGAGCAGCCCGGCGGCTGGGAGGCGCGCGTGCTCACGGCGCGGCGCGCCCTGCTCCTGGTCGACGGCATCGACGAGGTGCCGGACGCGGAGCGCGCCCGCACGCGCGCGTGGCTGGCGGACCTCATGGACGCCTACCCCGGCAACCGCTGGCTGGTGACCTCCCGCCCCTCCGCCGTACGGGAGGACTGGCTGGCGGACGAGGAGTTCACGGAGCTGACCCTCGCGCCGATGCGCGGGCCGGACGTGGCCGCGTTCATCGGGCGCTGGCACGCCGCCGCGACGACGGGCGCCCCGGACGACGACGCGGAGCTGACGGCGTACGAGAGCCAGCTCCTGGCGGCCGTGCGCGCCAAGCCCGACCTGGGCCGCCTCGCCACCAACCCCCTGATGTGCGGCCTGATCTGCGCCCTCCACCGCGACCGCAGGGGTTTTCTGCCCCTCGGCCGCAAGGACCTCTACACCGCGGCCCTGTCCATGCTCCTGCTGCGCCGGGACCGCGAGCGCCACATGGGCATGCCGGAGCTGCGCGAGGAGCCCCAGCTCCAGGTCCTGCAGCGGCTCGCGTACTGGCTGATCCGCAACGGCCGCACGGAGCTGGACCGCTCACGGGCGGAGACGATCATCGCGGACGCGCTCCCCGCGGTGCCGGAGCTCGCCGCGCTCGGCGCCGCCCCCGCGGTGTACGACCACTTCCTCCAGCGCAGCGGGCTGCTGAGCGAACCGGGCCCGGACACGGCGGTGTTCGTCCACCGCACCTTCCAGGACTTCCTCGGCGCGCGGGCGGCCGTCGACGAGGGCGACTTCGGGATGCTCGCGCGCCACGCGGCGGACGACCAGTGGGAGGACGTCATCCGCATGGCGGTGGCGCAGGCGCGCCCGCGCGAGCGGGCCGAGATCCTGCGCGACCTGCTGGCCCGCGGCGACAGCCTGCGCGACGCCCCGCGCGCCCGCGTCCACCTCCTGGCGGCGGCCTGCCTGGAGCACGCGGCGGAGCTGGACCCGGCGGTGCGGGCCGAGGTGGAGCGGCGCACGGCCGAGCTCGTTCCGCCGCGCGACGCGGCCGACGCCCGCAAGCTGGGCGCGGTCGGCTCCATGGTGCTCGACCTGCTGCCGGGCCCCGACGGCCTGACCGAGAACGAGGCCCTCAACGTCGCCATCGCCGCGACCCACGTCCCGTCCGACGCGGCGATCCCCTTCCTGGCCCGTTTCGTCCACCACCCCGCGCAGATCGTGCGCAGCCAGCTCATGTGGGGGTGGCACCGCTTCGACTGCCGCCTGTACGCGGACCAGATCGTCCGTCACCTCGACGACGGGGAGACCCACTTCACGCTGCGCGGTGACGAACAGGTCGAGCAGGTGGAGCGCCTCGGGCTGCGCCCGAAGCACCTCGACGTCCGGGGCACCGTCACCAGCCCGGCGACCTCCCGGCTGATCGAGGCCTGCGAGCCCACGTTCCTGATGCTCTCGCGGCCCTTGGCGCACCTGACGGACGGAGCCCTCAGCACGCTCGCCGGGGTGGCGGAGCTACGCCTCTTCGACAGCGTCGAGCCCTGGGCGCTCAGCCGGATCCCCGCCGACGCGCCCCTGCGCACCCTCGGCCTCTTCAACTCCACGCGGCGCGTGACCGACCTGCACCTCCTGGACCGGTGGCAGGGCTTGGAGTGGGTGGTGTTCGGCGACGAGGACGGGCCGAGGAGCGCGGCGGACTGGGAGGCCCTGTCGCGGCTGCCCCGGCTGCGGCGGCTCGACCTTCCGGCGGACGTCCTGGACCGTGCGCCCGCCGGGTTCAGCCTGCCCCAGGTGACCGAGCTGTGGCTGGCCCTGGAGGACGCCTGGGCCCCGGCGGCGAAGGCCGCCGCCCGCCTCTTCCCGAGCGTGCGCCGCGTCCTGGTACGAGAAATGCGACGCCAGAGCTCCCTTCCGTACCTCGCCCGGGCGCAGGCCGGGTTCAGCGAACGGGACCTGGACCTCCGCTCCTGGCCCGTCGGCTGAGACAGCCGAGCGGCGCCCCGCGGGAAGCCGAACTCCCAAACCACCCCCACACGTTCGGATGACCCCACAGGGTTCCCGCCCCTGTCAAGCGCGCGCTGCGCCAGCCTCGCCCCATGCACAAGTACGAAGATCTGCTGGCCGAAGCGAAGGCCACGGCAGAGGGGGCCCGCCTCCGCACCCGGAGGGCCGTGAACGCCGAACTGGTCCAGATGTACTGGCGGATCGGCAAGCTGATCCTCGCCCGTCAGACAGAGGACGGCTGGGGCACCGGCATCGTGGCCCGGCTCGCCACGGACCTGCGGGGCGCCTTCCCCCGGCAGCGGATCTTCTCGTACCGCAACCTCGTGCAGACCCCGAAGATGGCGCACACCTGGCCCGCGCTCATCGCCCAGCGCCCGGTCGCGCAGCTCCCCTGGAGCCACATCACGGTGCTGCTCGACAAGTTGCACACCCGCGCGGAGCGGGACTTCTACGCGACCGAGGCCGTGCGCAACGGCTGGTCACGGGCGCAGCTGACCCTGGCCATCCGCCAGCGCCTGCACCTCCCGCAGCGCGCCACCCCGCCGCTTACCGACGACGTGGCCCTGCCCGCGGGCTCCCCCGCCCTCGCCGAACTCGCCTGCGACCCCTACCGCCTCGACTTCCTGCGCCTGGACGACCAGCGCCCGGCCGACCCCACGTACGAGGAGTCGATCGCGAACCGGATGGTCCGCGTCCTCACCGGCCTCGGCAGCGGCTTCGCGTTCGTCGGCTGCCGCTACCCCGTCCTCGCCGGTGACCAGTACCACCGCGTGGACCTGCTCTTCTACCACCTCTCCCTGCGCCGCTACGTGGCCTGCGCACTCGGCACGACCACCACGCGCCCCACCCACCTCACCCGTCTGGACGCCCAGGTGCGGGCGGTGGACGAGCTGGTCCGCGACCCCGACCGGGACGCCCCCACCATCGGCGTCCTCATCGAGACGAGCAGCGGCCAGGCCACCTACACCTCGCTCCCCCCGCGCGGCCGCCAGCTTCTGCCCACGGAGGAGGACCTGACCCGCGTCCTGCGCGAGGCCATCGCCCCGGCCGACGCCACCCCCCACCTCTGAACGCCTGCGAACCGGCGCCAGGGACTCGACGGCACTCGCCTCCCCCGCGGCGGCCCCTGTGCCCGGATGGGCATTTCCGCCGCCCGCACGGCCCGAGAACTGCTCGCATTCGTCATTCCGGTGGAACGCCCCGGCCCCATAGCCGGAAAAGGGGCTGCCCCGGACCGTACGAAACGGTCCGGGGCAGCCCCTTCGGCGTGCTCTGGAAGAGCTACGCCTCCTTGCTCAGGTTCGGCCCCGAGCCACCGGCGGCCGACTCGATCGGCGGCACGTCCGGCAGCGCGGCCTTCTCCTCGCCACGGAAGGTGAACGTGGCGGTCTCGCCCTCGCCCTCCGTGTCGACGACCACGATGTGGCCCGGACGCAGCTCACCGAAGAGGATCTTCTCGGAGAGCGTGTCCTCGACCTCGCGCTGGATGGTGCGGCGCAGCGGCCGGGCACCCAGGACGGGGTCGTAGCCCTTCTTGGCGAGGAGCTCCTTGGCGGACTGGGAGAGCTCGATGCCCATGTCCCGGTCCTTCAGGCGCTCGTCCACCTTGCTGATCATGAGGTCGACGATCTGGAGGATGTCGTCCTGGGTCAGCTGCGGGAAGACGACGACATCGTCGACGCGGTTGAGGAACTCGGGGCGGAAGTGCTGCTTGAGCTCGTCCGAGACCTTGTTCTTCATGCGCTCGTAGTTGGTCTTCTTGTCGCCCGAGGCCGCGAAGCCCAGGTTGAAGCCCTTGGAGATGTCCCGGGTGCCGAGGTTGGTCGTCATGATGATGACCGTGTTCTTGAAGTCCACGACCCGGCCCTGGGAGTCGGTCAGACGACCGTCCTCCAGGATCTGAAGGAGCGAGTTGAAGATGTCCGGGTGGGCCTTCTCGACCTCGTCGAAGAGGACGACGGAGAACGGCTTGCGGCGGACCTTCTCGGTCAGCTGGCCGCCCTCCTCGTACCCCACGTAGCCGGGGGGCGAGCCGAAGAGGCGCGACACCGTGTGCTTCTCGCTGAACTCCGACATGTCGAGGGAGATCAGCGCGTCCTCGTCACCGAAGAGGAACTCGGCGAGGGCCTTGGACAGCTCGGTCTTACCGACGCCGGACGGGCCCGCGAAGATGAACGAGCCGCCGGGGCGCTTCGGGTCCTTCAGACCGGCACGCGTACGCCGGATCGCCTTCGAGAGCGCCTTGACGGCGTCCTTCTGGCCGATGACGCGCTTGTGGAGCTCGTCCTCCATGCGGAGCAGCCGGGAGGACTCCTCCTCCGTCAGCTTGAAGACCGGGATGCCGGTGGCCGTGGCGAGGACCTCGGCGATCAGCTCGCCGTCGACCTCGGCGACGACGTCCATGTCGCCGGCCTTCCACTCCTTCTCGCGCTTGGCCTTCGCGGCGAGGAGCTGCTTCTCCTTGTCGCGCAGGGACGCGGCCTTCTCGAAGTCCTGCGAGTCGATCGCGGACTCCTTGTCCCGGCGCACGCCCGCGATCTTCTCGTCGAACTCGCGGAGGTCCGGCGGCGCGGTCATCCGGCGGATGCGCATCCGGGAACCGGCCTCGTCGATCAGGTCGATCGCCTTGTCCGGCAGGAAGCGGTCCGAGATGTACCGGTCGGCGAGGGTGGCCGCCTGCACGAGGGCCTCGTCCGTGATCGAGACGCGGTGGTGGGCCTCGTAGCGGTCGCGCAGGCCCTTGAGGATCTCGATGGTGTGCGGCAGGGACGGCTCCGCGACCTGGATCGGCTGGAAGCGGCGCTCGAGGGCCGCGTCCTTCTCCAGGTGCTTGCGGTACTCGTCCAGCGTGGTCGCACCGATGGTCTGGAGCTCGCCGCGGGCCAGCATCGGCTTGAGGATGCTCGCCGCGTCGATGGCGCCCTCGGCGGCACCCGCACCCACGAGCGTGTGCAGCTCGTCGATGAACAGGATGATGTCGCCGCGGGTGCGGATCTCCTTGAGGACCTTCTTCAGGCGCTCCTCGAAGTCACCGCGGTAGCGGGAGCCGGCGACCAGGGCGCCGAGGTCCAGCGTGTAGAGGTGCTTGTCCTTGAGGGTCTCGGGCACCTCGCCCTTGACGATGGCCTGCGCGAGCCCCTCGACGACGGCGGTCTTGCCGACGCCGGGCTCACCGATCAGGACCGGGTTGTTCTTCGTGCGGCGGGACAGCACCTGCATGACCCGCTCGATCTCCTTCTCGCGCCCGATGACCGGGTCGAGCTTGGACTCACGAGCGGCCTGGGTGAGGTTCCGGCCGAACTGGTCGAGGACCAGGGACGTGGAGGGCGTGCCCTCGGCAGGACCGCCGGCGGTGGCGGTCTCCTTGCCCTGGTAGCCGGAGAGCAGCTGGATGACCTGCTGCCGCACCCGGTTGAGATCGGCACCCAGCTTGACCAGGACCTGGGCGGCGACGCCCTCGCCCTCGCGGATCAGGCCGAGCAGGATGTGCTCCGTGCCGATGTAGTTGTGGCCCAGCTGAAGGGCCTCGCGGAGCGACAGCTCCAGGACCTTCTTGGCACGGGGGGTGAAGGGGATGTGCCCGGACGGGGCCTGCTGGCCCTGGCCGATGATCTCCTCCACCTGCTGGCGGACCGCCTCGAGCGAAATCCCGAGGCTCTCCAGGGCCTTAGCGGCGACACCCTCACCCTCGTGGATCAGGCCCAGGAGGATGTGCTCGGTGCCGATGTAGTTGTGGTTGAGCATCCGGGCTTCTTCCTGAGCCAGGACGACAACCCGCCGCGCGCGGTCGGTGAACCTCTCGAACATCGTTAATCGCTCCTCAGAGCGGTCAGGCAGTAAGGGGTCGGTCCCCTCCCTGTCCTTCCGCAGCTTAGTCCCGCAAGCGGGGACCGCTCATTCCAACTGCCGACACCGGTCGGATCACCCTCACTACGGTAGGGAACGCTTCCTGACTCATACGCCGACACATGCTCCAACCTGATGGTGCGAGACGATGTTCCCGCAGGCCAGGCAGTTACCCTCGCCATCAGTACGCCGTTGGCGAACGTGAGACGCCTGAACACCGCGTGTCGCCCCTCCCCACTAGGGATGTCTTACCCGTATGCACGGACACTCCATGCGGCGCACACCGGTTCCCTCCGCTACGGGCGAACACCCTTGCGCCGGAGAGCGTCCGGGCACGCCCCCATTTTCGCCACCGTACGCAACCAGTGCCCCACCCTGCGTGACGTTCGCCGTAACTCCCGTACGCCTCGGGCGGTTGCTCCTGGCATGGCCCTTCCCAGCGTTCCGCACCCCCGGCCGTCCGCCGAACCGCGCACCCGGCGTGCGGGGGCGCTGCGGGACGACCCGGTGCGGCGGTGGTACGAGCGGGAGCTCGGCTGGCCGGTGCGCCCCGGGCCGGGGCCAGGGGCCGCCCTCCGCCTGATCACGGGGGTGCGCTTCGACGTCCTTCAGCTGCCGGCCGAGGCGGGCTTCGCCGCGCTGCGCCACCTGGGCCCGAAGGCTCCCGTGGCCCTGCACGGCGGGACGATGCGGCTCCTGGTGGCCGCGGGCAGCGCCGACGAGCTGCCGGGGCTGCTCGACTGGCTGGAGTGGGGGGGCATCCCCCTGGACCTCACCGCGATCGGCACGGGCGGCCTCATCGACGCGCCGACGCCGCCGGGCCTGCCCGGCTCACGAGGGGCCGCCGTGTGGCTGCGCCCCCCGGAGCCCGGACACGAAGTGGAAGCCACGCTGCCGTCGCTCACGACTCTGGCGACCCTGGCGCCACGGGCGGCGGCGCGGGTCCTGGACGGCAGCGGAACCGACCCCCATTCCGGCTCCGCCGCGGGCTCCGATCTCGTACGGCTCGTGGACACGGCGGCGACACAGTGCCACCGGGTCCGCTTGCGGCGTGCGAGCAATCAGCCGTTGGCCTTCTCGTAGGCCTCGCGGATGGACGCGGGGACGCGGCCGCGGTCGTTGACCTCGAAACCGTTCTCCTTCGCCCAGGCGCGGATCTGCGCGGTGTCCTGGCTCTGGCTCGCTGCCGGGGCGCGCCCCTTGCCACGACCGCTCGCGCGGCCTCCGGTACGCCGACCGCCCTTGAGGTACGGCTCGAGGAGTCCGCGGAGCTTGTCTGCGTTGGCGGTGGTGAGATCGATCTCGTAGCTCTTGCCGTCGAGGGCGAACGTCACGGTCTCGTCCGCCTCGCCGCCGTCGAGGTCATCGACAAGAAGGACCTGAACCTTCTGTGCCACCGGATTTCCTTTCATCGATAACTTCAGGGCCGGGCCACGCGGCCTGCGCCGCCGATTCGCCGCCCCCTGTTATATGCAGCACTGCAGTACGTCGGAAAGCAAACCGCTTTTCCTGGAAAAACACAAACCCCTGGGAGAGACCGGCTCCACGAGATCCCGGGAAACATGCGCGTTTCGGACATAGGGCACCGGGCATGTGACAGCCCGGAATAGTGCCGTCACGATCACAGATGCAGAAGCATCCGGCTGTTGCCCAAGGTGTTCGGTTTCACTCGTTCGAGACCCAGGAACTCCGCTACGCCCTCGTCATAGGAACGAAGGAGCTCCGTGTAGACATCTGTGTCGACGGTATCGGCGGGTGCCTCGCCGATCTCCACGAAGCCGTGCTTGGCGAAGAAGTCGACTTCGAAGGTGAGGCAGAAAACGCGCCGGACACCGAGCCGGCGCGCGGTCCGAAGCAACTTACCGAGCAGCTGATGCCCCACGCCCGCGCCCTTGACCTCAGGATTCACCGCGAGGGTACGGACTTCGGCCAGGTCTTCCCACATCACGTGCAGGGCCCCGCAGCCGACCACCGTCCCCGCTTTGCCGTTGCCGCCGCCGCGTTCCGCGACCCAGAACTCCTGGATGTCCTCGTAAAGCGTGACGGTCGCTTTGTCGAGCAGGACACCCCGGCGGGCGTACGAGTCGAGCAGGGACCGCACGGCGGGCACATCCGTGGTGCGCGCCCTGCGTACGGAGACGGCATTTGGCGCGGAGTCGCTGAGCGGCGGGACTTCGGCACGCTCCGCGGGGAGTTCGTCGGGCTCGGCTGGCATGGGCGGACGCTATCGCTCGGTCACGCGGTCCGGACCGTCGGGGTTCGCGGGGTTCTCGGGGTTCGCCGGGTTCGCCGGGCTCGCGGGGCTCTCATGGGATTCGACCATGCGGACCGCGTCGCTGAGGGCTTCCCGCTGCTGTGGCGACATCATGCCGAAGAAGGCGACGAGAGCGGCCGCCGGGTTGTCGCTCTGCGACCAGGCTTCGTTCATGAGTGCGGCCGAGTAGGCGGCACGCGTGGAGACCGCCTCATATCGATAGGCGCGACCTTCCGCTTCGCGGCGCACCCAGCCCTTCTGATGGAGATTGTCCAGAACGGTCATCACCGTGGTGTACGCGATCGACCGTTCCTGTTGCAGGTCTTCCAGGACTTCTCGAACGGTCACGGGGCGGTTCCACTTCCACACCCGCGTCATCACTGCGTCTTCGAGTTCTCCCAAGGGGCGAGGCACAGCAGAACAATAGTGGGCGAAGTGACCTAAGTCACTGAAGCCGCGAAAGGCGGGACGGGCATGGGCAGGCGCCCCACAGTGTCGACTTTTATGACAAAAAGGGCATACGGTTCGCGCACGAGGGGAACCGTATGCCCTTGAGGGGCCTCGGACGGGCGCCTGGGTCAGGCGCCGGCCTTCGGTGACTGCCGGACGGCCTCGGCTCCGGCGATCGCCGCGTCGACGGCGGCGTCCTCCTTGGCCTTGTTGGCGCCGCCCTGGGTCTTGACGATCGTCACGATGAGGCCGATGAAGAACACGGCCATCACTACGGGGGGCACGAGCGCGGAGACGTATTCCATGCCCCCAGCGTAGCTAGCCCGCCGCGAGCCGCTGCGACGGGGCGGGGGGCCGGGCCGGGCGCTTGGGCGGGAACACCTCGGCCGGGGTGGGCACCGGGCGCGGCCGCTCGGACGGAGCGGGCTCCGCGGGCGGCTCGGGCCGGGGCGCGGGCTTGTCCCCGTCGGCGGCGCGGCCGCCGGGCAGGGCCAGGAGCCGGGTGCGGGACTGCGGCACGAGGGGCCGGGGCGGGGGCGCGGTGCGGCTGTCCGCCGCCCGGGCTTCGCTCGCCGCCGCGAGGCGGGCGCGCAGGGCCCGCTCGGCGAGGCCCTCGCAGCGGGCGAGCAGGGCGGCCGCGCGCGGTGTGCCGCGCAGGGCGCGCAGCGCGGCGAGGTCGTCGGGAGCGGGCCGGTAGCCGGTGGCGAGCACGTCCTCCAGGAGCTCCAGGTAGCCGGCGGCGGTGCCGGGGAGCGCCGCCCGGTAGCGCGCGAGGTCGGCCACCAGGAAGGCGCGCAGCCGTGCGCCTTCGCGCACCGTCTCGTCGATGTCGTCGGCGAGGCGCACGCAGTCCTGCACGGCCTGGTCGTCGAGGGCGTGAGCGGTACTGGGGTGCAGGGCGAGGGCCAGGGCGCGGCGGAGCACGCGCAGCTCCTGAGCGCCGAAGGCCATGCCGCCCCGGGATCCGTATGGCGTGGGCATGGGGTGACGATACGCGCGCAAAGGACAAAATCGTCTTAACTCACCCGTATGCGCGACACGAGCCTGCGGCCGCGCTTGTCTGGGTGGTGGGCTCTGTCTTCCCACCCGTCCGCCCGGAATTCCCCGGCCTTGCCGGGCGGCCTATTTCGAGCGGCGCCGCGTCGTGGCGAAGGCGACCGCGCCCACGCCGAGGGCCGCGGCCCCGGCGGCCGCGGCCCAGGGCAGCACCCCCGCCCCGGTCTCGGCCATGCGGCCGTCCGGGCGGGGTCCGGAGGGCGCGGAGGGCTCGACCGTGGACAGGGCGGGCCCGGGCGGCGGCTCCTGTGCCGAGGCCGGCGCGGCGGCCGTCAGCGCCGCCACCGCCAGGGCCGCCGCGGCACCCCACCGCCCCCTACGTTTCCTGCGTCCCATGCCCATCAGGCACCCAGCCCCCACACCCGCTCAGAACCCCTCCCTGGGGAGACTCCACGGGGCGGCGCCAGGTTGCCTGAGGGGACGTCAAGTACGCGACACGTTCCGCTCGTAGACCAGACGGAGGCCGATCAGCGTCAGCCACGGCTCGTGCTCGTCGATGACCGACGCCTCGCCGAGCACCATGGGCGCGAGCCCGCCCGTGGCGATGACCGTGACGTCGCCGGGCTCCCCGTGCGGGCCCGCGAGCTCGCGGGCCATCCGCCGTACGACGCCGTCGACCTGGCCCGCGAAGCCGTACAGGATGCCTGCCTGCATGGCCTCCACGGTGTTCTTGCCGATGACGCTGCGCGGCCGGGCCAGCTCGATCTTGCGCAGCTGCGCGCCGCGGACGCCGAGGGCCTCCACGGAGATCTCGATGCCGGGAGCGATGACGCCGCCCGCGTACTCCCCGCGCGCGGAGACCGCGTCGAACGTCGTCGCCGTACCGAAGTCCACGACGATCGCGGGACCTCCGTAGAGCTCGACCGCCGCGACCGCGTTGATGATGCGGTCGGCGCCGACCTCCTTGGGGTTGTCCATGAGGATGGGGACGCCGGTCTTGATGCCGGGCTCCACGAGGACGGCCGGGACGTCGCCGTAGTAGCGGCGGGTGACCTCGCGCAGCTCGTGCAGGACGGACGGGACCGTGGAGCAGATCGCGATGCCGTCGATGCCGTCGCCCAGCTCCTCGCCGAGCAGGGGGTGCATGCCCATCAGGCCGTTGAGGAGCACCGCCAGTTCGTCGGCGGTGCGCCGGGCGTCGGTGGAGATGCGCCAGTGCTCGACGATGTCCTCGCCGTCGAAGAGCCCGAGGACGGTGTGGGTGTTGCCGACGTCGATCGTGAGCAGCATGGCGGGTTACTCCGCCCCGCGCGCGGGGGCCTCGGCGGCGTCCCTCAGGTCGAGGCCGATGTCCAGGATCGGCGAGGAGTGCGTGAGCGCGCCCACCGCGAGGAAGTCCACGCCCGTCTCCGCGTACGCCCTGGCGTTCTCCAGGGTGAGGCGGCCGGAGGACTCCAGGAGCGCGCGGCCGCCGACGATCGCGACGGCCTCCGCGGTCTCCCCGGGCGTGAAGTTGTCCAGGAGGATCAGGTCGGCGCCCGCCTCCACGACCTCGCGGAGCTGGTGCAGGGTGTCCACCTCGACCTCGACGGCCACGTCCGGGAAGGCGTCCCGGACGGCCTTGAAGGCCTGGGCCACGCCGCCCGCAGCGACCACGTGGTTGTCCTTGACGAGGGCCGCGTCGGCGAGCGACATGCGGTGGTTGACGCCGCCGCCCGTGCGGACGGCGTACTTCTCCAGGGAGCGCAGGCCCGGCGTCGTCTTGCGGGTGTCGCGGACCTTCGCGCCGGTGCCCTCCAGGGCGTCCGCCCACGCGCGCGTGGCGGTCGCGATGCCGGACAGGCGGCACAGCACGTTCAGCGCGCTGCGCTCGGCGGTGAGCAGGTCACGGGTGCGGGTGGTGATGCTCATCAGGACGTCACCGGCCTCGACGCGCTCGCCGTCCTCGACGTGCCGCTCGACCTCGAACTCGTCCGCGCAGACCACGGAGACGATGGCCTCGGCGACCCGGAGGCCCGCGACGGTACCCGCCTGGCGCGCCGTGAAGTCGGCGGTGGCGACGGCCTCTTCGGGGATGGTGGCGACCGTCGTGACGTCCACGGCGTCCGGCGAGAACTCCATGTCCTCGGCGATCGCGAGGTGCGCGATGTCCTCGACCTGGACGGGGTCGAGCCCGGCGTCGGCGAGGAGCTGGGCGAGCGACGGGTCGAGTCCGCACGCCATGGCGTCGGGCGCCTCGTCGCCGCAGCCGCAGGCGTCGCCGCAGCCGCTGTCGGCGAGGGGGAGTTCGGGGGTGCCGGTGGTGCTCACGTCGGTCACTGCTCCTGAGTGCTGGGGAAGCTGGCGTTGTCGGTGGTGCGTATGGCGAGGGTGCGATCCGGATTGATGCGTACGACGATGTGGCGTCCCCACGCCGCGTCGTCGCGGGTCCCGTGGTCCTCGCGCCAGTGGCAGCCACGAGTCTCCTCGCGCCGCTGCGCCGCCGCCACCAGAACGCGCGCCACGCACAGGAGGTTGGTGGTCTCCCAGGCGTCGACGCCCGGCTCAGCGGTCTTGCCGTCCTCGGCGAGCGCGCCCGCCGCGGCCGCGTGGATCCCGGCGAGCCGCTCGGCGGCCTCGGCGAGCGAGGCGGCGGAACGCAGCACTCCGGCGCCCTCGGTCATGGCCCGCTGGATGGCGAAGCGGGCCTCCGGGGGCAGCAGCGGGTGGGCGGGCTGCTCGGGGGCCGCCACCGGGGCGGGCACGCGCGCGTGGAGGCTGTCCGCGGCCTGCCGGGCGGCGATGTCCGCCGCGATGCGCTCGGCGTAGACCAGGCCCTCCAGGAGGGAGTTGGACGCCAGCCGGTTCGCGCCGTGCACGCCTGTGCAGGCGACCTCGCCGCACGCGTACAGGCCCGCCACGGTGGTGCGGCCGTGCAGGTCGGTGCGGACGCCGCCGGAGGCGTAGTGCGCGGCGGGGGCGACCGGGATCGGCTCGGTCACCGGGTCGATGCCGTGGGCCCGGCAGGCGGCGAGGATCGTGGGGAAGCGCGTGGCCCACATGTCGGCGCCGAAGTGGCGGCCGTCCAAGTACATGTGCTCGACGCCCTGTTCCAGCATGCGGCGCGTGATGCCCTTGGCGACGATGTCGCGCGGGGCCAGCTCGGCGAGCTCGTGGGCGCCCAGCATGAAGCGCACGCCGTCCGCGTCCACGAGGTGGGCGCCCTCGCCGCGCACGGCCTCGGACACCAGCGGCTGCTGGCCCTCGGCGTCGGCGCCCAGGAAGAGCACCGTCGGGTGGAACTGCACGAACTCCAGGTCGGACACCTCCGCGCCCGCGCGCAGGGCGAGGGCCACGCCGTCGCCCGTGGACACGGACGGGTTCGTCGTCGCCGAGAAGACCTGGCCCATGCCGCCGGTGGCGAGCACCACGGCGGGCGCGCGCACGGCGCCCACGCCGTCGTGCTGGCCCTCCCCCATGACGTGCAGGGTCACGCCCGCCGCGTGCCCGTCGGCGTCCGTCAGGAGGTCCAGGACCAGGGCGTTCTCGACGGTGGGTATGCCGCGCTCGCGGACCGCTTCGACGAGGGCGCGGGAGATCTCCGCGCCGGTCGCGTCGCCGCCCGCGTGCGCGATGCGGCTGCGGTGGTGGCCGCCCTCGCGGGTCAGGGCGAGCCCGCCCCCGGCGGCCGCGTCGAACCGGGCGCCCGTCTCGATGAGGCGGCGCACGGCGTCGGGGCCCTCGGTGACCAGGAGGCGCACCGCCTCCTCGTCGCACAGGCCCGCGCCCGCCACGAGGGTGTCGTCCAGGTGCTGCTCGGGGGTGTCGCCCTCGCCGAGCGCGGCGGCTATGCCGCCCTGCGCCCAGCGTGTGGAACCGTCGTCCAGGCGCGCCTTGGTGACGACGACGGTCTCCAGGCCCGCCGCCGCACAGCGCAGCGCGGCCGTCAGACCGGCCACTCCGGAGCCGACGACCACGACGTCGGCGGTCAGCGACCAGCCGGGGGCGGGAGCGTGCAGCCGTATGCCAGTACCGCTCATGCGAGGGCTCCGATCACGGTCGTACGGGGGCGCGCGGCGGCCCCGGTGGGCGCGGTCACGCCGGACCTCCGAAGGTCAGCGGGATGTTGTCGATGAGGCGGGTCGTGCCGACCTTGGCGGCGACGGCGAGCACCGCCTCGCCCTGGTGGCCGCGCACGACCGGCCGGAAGTCCGACGGGTCGACGAGCGCCGCGTAGTCCAGGACGAGCGGGGGCCGGAGGCGCGCCGCCTCGTCGAGGACCTGCCGCGCGGCCGCGAGGACGGCCTCGGGGCCGGCGGGCGCGGCCTGGGCGACCGCGTGGGCGTCGGCCGCCGCGCGGGACTCACCGAGCGCGTTCAGCGCGTCCGCGCGTGCCGGGGTGGCCGGGGCGAGCGCCGCACGCGCGCGCAGGGCCTCCTGCGCGGCGTGCCGGTCGCGGCCCGCGAACAGGGCGCGGGAGAGCGCGAGGGCGGTGTGCCGCTCGGCCGGTGACAGATAGCGGTTGCGGCTGGAGCGGGCGAGGCCGTCCTCCTCGCGGACCGTCGGCACGCCGGCGATCTCCACGGGGAAGTTCAGATCCCGGACCATGCGGCGGATCAGGGCGAGCTGCTGGGCGTCCTTCTGGCCGAACAGCGCCACGTCGGGGGCCGTCAGGTGCAGCAGCTTGGCGACGACGGTGAGCACGCCGTCGAAGTGCCCGGGGCGCGTGGCGCCTTCGAGGACCGTGCCCATGGGGCCCGCGCCGACGCGGACCTGGGGCTCGCCGCCGGGGTAGACCTCCTCCACGGAGGGCGCGAACACGACGTCGGCGCCCGCCTGCTCGGAGGTCTTCACATCGGCTTCGAGGGTGCGCGGGTAGCGGTCCAGGTCCTCGCCCGCGCCGAACTGGAGCGGGTTCACGAAGACCGTGACGACGACCTCGCCGTCGGGGCCCGCGGCGCGCCGCGCCTCGCGGATCAGCGTGGCGTGGCCCTCGTGCAGGGCCCCCATGGTCATGACGACGGCCCGGCGGCCCGTACGCGCGCGTGCGCGCAGGTCGTCGGCGGTGTGCAGCAGCCGGATCGGTGCGCCGCTCATCGGTCTCCTCCGTCCGCTCCGCCGTCGTGGAACCCCTCGGTGCCGCCCGCGGCTCCCCCGGGGCCCGCGAGCACGCCGAGGAGGTCCTCGGCGAGCTCGGGCTTGAGCAGGCCGTGCGCGAGCGCGCGGTCGGCGGTGGCGCGGGCCATCGCCAGATACCCGGCCACGGTCTGCGGCGCGTGCTTGCGCAGCTCGGCGACGTGCGCGGCGACGGTGCCCGCGTCGCCGCGCGCGACCGGGCCGGTCAGCGCGGCGTCACCGGAGCGCAGGGCGTTGTCCAGGGCCGCGCCGAGCAGCGGGCCGAGCATGCGGTCGGGGGCCGCGACGCCCGCGCCGCGCAGCAGCTCCATGGACTCGGCGACCAGGGTCACCAGGTGGTTGGCGCCGAGCGCGAGCGCCGCGTGGTACAGCGGCCTGGCGTCCTCGGCGATCCACTCGGGCTCGCCGCCCATCTCGATGACCAGGGCCTCGGCGGCGAGCCGCAGCTCGTCGGGCGCGGTCACGCCGAAGGAGCACCCGGCCAGGCGCTGGACGTCCACGGGGGTGCCGGTGAAGGTCATCGCGGGGTGCAGCGCGAGCGGCAGCGCGCCCGCGCGCAGGGCGGGGTCGAGGATCTTCGCGCCGTACCGCCCGGAGGTGTGCGCGAGGAGCTGTCCGGGGCGCACCGCGCCGGTCTCGGCGAGGCCTTCGACAAGGCCGGGAAGGGCGTCGTCGGGCACGGTCAGGAGCACCAGGTCGGCGCGCTCGAGGACCTGCGCGGGCGTGACCACGGGCACGTCGGGGAGCATGGCCGCGGCCCGCCTGACGGAGCTGTCGGAGACGCCCGACACGGCCACCGGACGGTGCCCGGCGAGCTGCAGCGCGGCGGCGAGGGCGGGGCCGACGCGGCCCGCGCCGACGACGCCCACGGTGAGCCGCGCGGGCCGGTCCTTGGGGTCGGGGCCGTGGCCCGCCCGGGGGTCGGAGTGGGGCTCCGGCCGGTGAGGTGCGTTCACGCGATGACGCCTTCCCGTTCCAGTCCGCTCGGGGTACCGGACGATTTCTCGTCATGCTAACGCTATCCGTCCGCGCGGCGCCGTCGGCTGTCCACAGGCTGTGGGCATTCGTACGACCGCGCGGGATGATCTGTGGATGACCGCACACGACGCGCAGGACGACGCGCTCACTCCGCAGGAGAGCCCCCGGGCGGCCGGGCCGGGGACCCGGCAGGAGGACCCCGGGGCGGCCGGGCCCGAGGGCCGGGGCGAGCCCGACGAGCAGGAGCGGCGCATCGCGGCGGCCCGGGGCGCTCGGCGGCTCCTCGCCCGCCACCCGGTGACCGTTCCGCTCGGCGAGCACCTCGCCGCCCTCGCCGGGGGCGCGGCGGACGTCGCGGACCTGGAGGGACCCGCCGACCTGTACGGCGACGGCGTGGTCGAGGACCTGGAGGACGAGGTCGCGCGGCTGCTCGGCAAGGAGGCCGCCGCGTTCTTCCCGACGGGCACGATGGCGCAGCAGGTGGCGCTGCGCTGCTGGGCGGGCCGCACCGGCAACGCGACGGTGGCGCTGCACCCGCGCTCCCACCCGGAGGTCCACGAACGGGGCGCCCTGGTCACGGTGAGCGGTCTGCGCACGGCGCACCCCACGGACGCCCCGCGCCCGCCCACGGCCGAGGAGGTGCGGGACTTCGAGGAGCCCTTCGGCACGCTGATGCTCGAACTGCCCCTCAGGGAGCCCGGTTTCCTGCTGCCCACCTGGGACGAGCTCCAGGAGGTGGTGGCCGCGGCCCGCGAGCGGGACGCCGTGGTCCACTTCGACGGTGCCCGGCTGTGGGAGTGCGCACCGCACTTCGGCCGCTCCCTGGACGAGATCGCCGGGCTCGCGGACAGCGTGTACGTGTCGTTCTACAAGTCCCTGGAGGGCATCGCGGGCGCCGCGCTCGCCGGCCCGCAGACGCTCGTCGAGGAGGCGCGGGCCTGGCGGCACCGCTACGGAGGGCTCGGTTTCCAGCAGTTCCCGACCGCCCTGTCGGCGCTGCTCGGCCTGCGGAACGTCCTGCCGCGCCTGCCGGAGTACGTCGCCCACGCGCGCGTGGTCGCCGACGCGCTGCGCGAGGCCTTCGAGGCCTCCGGGGTGCCGTGGTCGCGCGTGCACCCGCAGCCGCCGCACACCCACCAGTTCCAGGTGTGGCTGCCGTACCCGCCCGACATCCTGAACGAGGCGGCCCTCGCGCAGGCCGAGGAGACGAAGACCCTGCTGTTCTGGCGCTGGTTCCCGGACGGCCCGCCGGGCCTGTCCGTCACGGAGGTCACCGTGGCCGGGCCGGGGATGGCGTGGACGGCCGACGACGTCAGGGAAGCGGTCGCGGACTTCGTACGCCGCCTCCCCTGAGGCCGTGCAGGGCCCGGCGGAGGGCGGCCCGCAGGCGTCCGTGCGCGGGGCGTTCGTGGACCACGGCGTGGAACCGGCCGTAGTCGCGCACCTCGCGCACGACCTGCCAGTCGTGGGCGCCAGGCGCGGGCGGCGCGGCCTCGCCGTGCTGGGCGGCGCGGTAGCTGTCGAGCAGGAACTGCTGGGTGACGCTCATGACGTACGACCTTTCATGGCAAATAGTACTTAACGGGCAGCGCGGAGGCGGCGGAACCCGTCGGACGTCCGGGGCGGGGCCCCGAGGACCGGTGAGCGGGAAGGAGAGAGGGCCGGAGGGAGGAACAAGCCGGGCCGGGCCGGGAGAACGGCCCGCCGGGGCGGGGCGGCGACATCGGCACCCCGTCGATGTCCCAAGCCTGCGCCAGGCCCGGCGGCCAGGTCCCGCCGATTGACGTCAGTCGTCAATCGACGGCGGCGATGTCAGTGGCCCGGTGCACCATGGGGACCATGAGCGTGAGCATCGACATCACCGGCCTGGCGCCGGAGCGGGTCCATGTCGTGCCCTCGCCCCTCGCCGAGCTCGGCATGGCGCTGCACGCCCTGTCCGAGCCCGGTCACCACCCGGGGCTGCAGGGCTGGGCGACGGCGGTCAACGCGCGTCTGGACCAGAGCCTCGCGGACCGCCTGTGCGAGGCGGACTTCCTGTGGCGGACGACGTTCTCGGACGTCTTCGCGCCGTTCGCGGGCATCCCCGGCAAGCGGGCGCTGCCCGGTGCCACGCTCGCCGAGGAGCTCGACCAGCTGGACAAGCTGACGGACGAGCAGTTCGTGGACGCCGCCCTGGAGTTCACCTGCCAGCTCGCCTACGACCAGAACCGCGTGACGGACCCGCTGAACGACCTGGACATGCGCCGCCACGCCCTGGAGCTTGCCGCCGCCCGGGGCGAGCACCAAGTGGCGTTCACCGAGCGCCTCCTGGACGACCCGCCCGCCGTGCGCGCCTGGTTCCGCCAGCTGATGCAGGACTGCGACGAGGCGTTCTTCGCGGACACCTGGGCCCGGGTGAGCCACCAGCTCGCCGCGGACGCCCGGCACAAGACCGAGCTGCTGCGCCGCAAGGGCCTCGGCGAGGCCCTGAAGGCGATGTCCGGGGCGGTGACCCTGGACGAGGAGGCCCGGCGGATCACCATCGACAAGATGGCCTCGGGCCACACCAGGACGGCCGAGGGCGGCCTCGTCCTGGTGCCGACCAGCCTCGGCTGGCCACACGTGATGGTCCTGCACCGCTATGGCTGGCAGTCCTCGATCACCTACCCCATCAGGTCCCCCGGCCTGACCGAGCCCGCCTCCGTGGAGCAGCTCACCCGCCGCATGGCCGCGCTCTCGCACCCGGTGCGGATGCGCCTGTGCCGCCACCTGGCCCGCGGGGCGTACACCACGGGTGAGCTGGCGGACGCCCACGGCATGACGGCCCCGGAGATATCCCGCCACCTGAGCGTCCTGAAGAAGGCCGAGCTGATCACCACCCGCCGCCGCGGCAGGTACGTGCAGCACCAGCTGGACCTGGGCGTGGTCTCGCGGCTCGGCAGCGAGTTCATCGAGGGCGTGCTCCGGTAGGCCGTGCCGGGGGGCCCGCCCGGGCCCCCGGAGGGGTCAGCTTCCGCCGCCGCCCGCGCGCACCAGGCCCGTCTCGTAGGCGAGCACCACCACCTGCACCCGGTCCCGCAGTCCCAGCTTGGTCAGGATGCGGCCCACATGGGTCTTCACGGTCGCCTCGGACAGCACGAGGCGGGCCGCGATCTCGCCGTTCGACAGGCCCTGGGCGACGAGCACCATGACCTCGCGCTCGCGCTCGGTGAGCCGCTCGAGGCCCTTGTGCTGCGGCTGCCCCGCCGTGCCCGGCAGCATCGGCGCGAACCGGTCCAGCAGACGCCGCGTCGTGGACGGCGCGACCACCGCGTCACCGCTGTGCACGGCCCGGATCGCGGCGAGCAGTTCGCCGGGCGGCACGTCCTTGAGCATGAACCCGGACGCGCCCGCCTTCAGCCCCGAGAAGGCGTACTCGTCGAGGTCGAAGGTCGTCAGGATCAGCACCTTCGGGGGGTTGGCCTCGGAGCAGATGCGGCGCGTCGTCTCCACGCCGTCCAGCTTCGGCATGCGCACGTCCATCAGGACCACGTCGACCGCCGTGGCCCGCAGCACCTGGAGGGCCTCCACGCCGTCGCCCGCCTCGGCGACGACCTCCATGTCCGGCTGGGCGGCGAGCACCATCCGGAATCCGGTGCGCAGCAGCACCTGGTCGTCGACGAGCATCACGCGGATGGACATCACACGGTCCCTTCAGGGTGGATCGGCGGCAAGGACATCGGCGGAACGGGCGGGAGCGGGCCGAAGCAGCACCCCACGGGCGGAGTCAACCACGGACACCTGGTCCCGGTGCACCGGTGACAGGTGTCAGTGTGCGGGTTTGAGAGGCAGCAGCGCGCTGATGCGGAATCCGCCCCCCGGCCGCGGGCCCGCGTCCAGGGTGCCGCCGACCATGCCGACGCGCTCGCGCATGCCGATCAGGCCGTGGCCGCTGCCGTCCGCGCCGCCGTCCTCGTACAGCTCGTGCGGGGCGCCCTTGCCGTCGTCCTCCACGAGCAGCCCGAGGCCGTCGTCGAAGTAGACGAGCCGGACGCTGGCCCCGGCGTTCTCACCACCGTGCTTGCGGGTGTTGGTGAGGGCCTCCTGCACGATGCGGTACGCGGTCAGCTCCACGCCGCTGGGCAGCGGGCGCGGGGTGCCCTCGACCTTGAAGTCGACCGGCAGACCGGCGCCGCGCACCTGCTCGATGAGCTCGTCGAGCTGCTCGACGTCCGGCTGCGGGACGTACTCCCCGCTCTCCTCGGGCTCGCCGGTGCGCAGCACGCCGAGCAGCCTGCGCATCTCCGCGAGCGCCTGGCGGCCGGTGCCGGAGATCGTCGCGAGGGCCTGCTTGGCCTGGTCGGGCGCCGCGTCCAGGACGTATGCGGCGCCGTCGGCCTGGACGACCATCACCGACACGTTGTGCGCGACGACGTCGTGCAGCTCGCGGGCGATGCGGGCGCGCTCGGCCGCGACCGCGACCTTGGCCTGCGCCTCGCGCTCCCTCTCCAGGCGGGCGGCGCGCTCCTCCAGTTGCGCGAAGTAGGCGCGGCGGGTGCGGATCGAGTCACCGAGCACCCAGGCGAGGGCGAACGGAACGAGCATGAAGACGGTGTAGAGCACCTTGCCCCACATTCCGGTCGCTGTCTCCGGCCAGCGCAGCTGCGACAGCGGCGCGGCCGCGAGACCGCCGGTGAGGGCGAACCGCGAGGCCCACTTGGGGCCGTCGGCGGCCGCCGTGTAGATGATCACGAGCATCGCGAAGTTCGCCATGTTCGGCCGCACGTCGCCGGCCATCTGCACGAGGCCGATCACCGCGGCGAGCACCAGCATGTGCTCCGTGAACCGGCGGCGCAGCGCCACCACCAGGCACAGGCCGATGACGACCGGGACCACCACCAACGTGGGGTCGTGGCCCTCCGAGTCGGCGACGGCCACCACGCTCAGCCCGGAGAGACCGAGGAGAACGAACGCCCAGAAGGCGTCGACCCCCGTCGGGTGTCTGCGGAGAAAGTCATAGAGGCGCTGCACGTAACCCAGCGTAGGCAACCGGTCCGGGCCCCGGGTCAACCCGAGGTGCGATCCGTACGGCCGTCTCGTACTCCCCAAGGTGGAGGCCGCATAGCCTTCTCGCTGTGACGCACGAGGCACAGCGAGCGGCAGGGCACCCCGCGCGGGGCTGGCGGGAGGCCACCGAGGAGGCCCTGTACGGGCCGTACGGCTTCTACCGCAGGCCCGAGGGCCCGGCGGGGCACTTCCGCACCTCCGTGCACGCCTCGCCCCTGTACGCGGCCGCCGTGGCCCGGCTCCTGCGCCGCGTGGACGCCGCGCTCGGGCACCCCCGGGAGCTGGCGTTCGTGGACGTGGGCGCGGGCCGCGGCGAGCTGACGACGGGCGTCCTCGCGGAGCTGCCCGCCGACGTGGCGGCCCGCACGCGCGCGTACGCGGTGGAACGCGCCGCACGCCCCGAAGGCCTCGATCCGCGCGTGCGGTGGTGCGCCGCCCCGCCCGCCGGGGCGAGCGGCCTGCTCTTCGCCAACGAGTGGCTCGACAACGTCCCCCTGGACGTCGCGGAGACCGCCCCCGACGGCTCGGTGCGCCGGGTCCTCGTCCGCGAGGACGGCACCGAGGAGCTCGGCGGCCCCCTGGCGGGCCCCGACGCCGACTGGCTCGCCCGGTGGTGGCCCCTGGGTACCGAGCCCGGTCTGCGGGCGGAGATCGGCCGCCCCAGGGACACGGCCTGGGCGGCGGCCGTCGCGACGCTGGACCGCGGCCTCGCGGTCGCCGTCGACTACGCGCACGCCCAGGACGCGCGACCGCCCTTCGGCACGCTGACGGGCTTTCGCGAGGGCCGGGAGGCGGTGCCCGTGCCGGACGGGAGCTGCGACATCACCGCCCATGTGGCGCTCGACGCCTGCGCCCTGCCCGGCGGACGGCTGCTCACCCAGCGGGCCGCGCTCGCCGCCCTGGGGGTGCGCGGCGGCCGCCCGCCGCTGGCCCTGGCCTCCGCCGACCCGGCGGCGTACGTACGCGCCCTCACGCGCGCGGGCGAGGCGGCGGAGCTGACCGCGCGGGGCGGGCTCGGCGACTTCGGCTGGCTGACGCAGCCGGTGGGGATCGCGGACCCGCTACTTGTCGATGTCGCCGACCACGAAGAACAGTGACCCCAGGATCGCCACCATGTCGGCGACCAGCTGCCCCGGCAGCAGCTCGGTGAGCGCCTGGATGTTGTTGTACGACGCCGAGCGGAGCTTGAGGCGGTACGGGGTCTTCTCGCCCTTGGACACCAGGTAGTAGCCGTTGATGCCGAGCGGGTTCTCCGTCCACGCGTACGTGTGGCCCTCGGGGGCCTTGAGCACCTTCGGCAGGCGCTGGTTGATGGGCCCCTGGGGGAGGTCGGCGATCCGGTCCAGACAGGCGTCCGCGAGGTCGAGGGCGTTGTGGGTCTGCTCCAGGAGGCACTCGAAGCGCGCCAGACAGTCGCCCTCCTCGCGGGTCACCACCTTCAGGACGTCGCCCAGCTCGCCGTACGCCAGATACGGCTCGTCGCGGCGCAGGTCGAAGTCCACTCCGGAGGCACGGGCGATGGGACCGCTCACTCCGTAGGCATGCACCGCCTCTTCGGAGAGCACGCCCACGCCGCGCGTGCGTCCCCGGAAGATCTCGTTGCCGAGGACCAGTCGGTCGTACACGTCCATGCGGGAACGCACCGAGGCGACGGCCGCCCGCGCGCGGGCGGTCCAGCCCGCGGGCAGGTCCTCCTTGAGGCCGCCGACCCGGTTGAACATGTAGTGCATTCGGCCGCCGGAGATCTCCTCCATGACGTTCTGGAGCTCCTCGCGCTCCCGGAAGGCGTAGAAGACCGGGGTGATGCCGCCCAGCTCCAGCGGGTACGAGCCGAGGAACATCAGGTGGTTCAGCACGCGGTTCAGCTCGGCGAGCAGCGTGCGCGTCCACACCGCGCGCTCGGGCACCTCCATGCCGAGCATCCGCTCCACGGCGAGCACCACGCCCAGCTCGTTGGAGAACGCCGACAGCCAGTCGTGGCGGTTGGCCAGCATCACGATCTGCCGGTAGTCGCGTGCCTCGAAGAGCTTCTCCGCACCCCGGTGCATATAGCCGATGACCGGCTCCGCGTGCTGGATGCGCTCGCCGTCCAGGACGAGGCGCAGGCGCAGCACGCCGTGGGTGGACGGGTGCTGCGGCCCGATGTTCAGCACCATGTCCGTGCTCTCGGCGGCACCGCCGACCCCGACCGTCGTCTCGGTCAGCTCCGTACCCGCCGCTGTCCGCGTCTTCCCGTGCTCCGTCGTGGGGCTCATGCGCACAGTCTGACGCACGGGCGCGGCCGCGCCACTGTCAGATGCCGTACGTAGGCTGGGGGCATGGAGACGGGGACGGGGGCGCCGGGGACGGCGCCCGGCGCGGACGCGGGCGAGCCGGTGTGGACCGGGCTGCCGCGCGGGCTGCTGAAGATGCGCCGGATGCTGCTCGTGGTCTGGCTGGTGCCGATGGCGGCGGCGCTCGGGGTGCTGCTCGGCCTGTTCGCCGGACCCGTCTGGACCGTCCTCGCGGCCCTCCCGCTCGCCCTCGCGGCCTGGGGCTGGGTCCTCCTGGAGCGCAACTGGCGCTCCTGGCGGTACGCGGAGCGGGTCGACGACCTGCTCATCAGCCGCGGCGTGCTGTGGCGCGAGGAGACGGTCGTTCCGTACGGCCGCATGCAGCTCGTCGAGGTGACCTCGGGGCCCGTGGAGCGCTACTTCGGCCTCGCGGGCGTCCAGCTGCACACCGCCGCGGCCGCCACGGACGCGCGCATCCCCGGCCTGGAGCCCCAGGAGGCCGAGCGCCTCCGCGACCGCCTCACCGAGCTCGGCGAGGCCCGATCGGCGGGGCTGTGACCGGGGAGCCGGCCGTGGGACCGCGCGCGGAGGCCGCGCCCGAGCCGCAGACCGGCCGGGGCGGCCCGGCGGAGCGGCGGCTGCATCCCGTGACACCGCTGCGGCGGGCCTGGGCGCCCGTCGCCGTGCTCATGGGCTGGGCCGTCCACGACCCGGACGGCGCCCAGCGCCGCATGGCCGACATGACCGCCACCTCGCTCGCCCTGGTCGCCACGGCGGTCGTCATCGGCGGCTCCCTGTACGGCTTCCTCAGCTGGTGGTACACGCACTACGCCGTCACCGACACCGAACTGCGCATCCGTACGGGCCTGGTGTTCCGACGCACCGCGCACATCCGGCTCGACCGGCTCCAGGCCGTCGACCTGACCCAGCCGCTCGCGGCCCGCGTCGCCGGCGTCACCAAGCTGAAGCTGGACGTCGTCGGCACGGACAAGAAGGACGAACTGGCCTATCTCGGCGAGCGCGACGCCACCGCGCTGCGCGCCGAGCTCCTCGCACGGGCCGCCGGTTTCGCCCCCGAGACGGTCCACGAGGTCGGCGAGGCGCCCTCGCGGCAGCTGCTGCACGTGCCGCCGCGCATGCTCGCCGTCTCCGTCCTGCTCACCGGCGCGCCCTGGCTGCTGCTGCTCGCCACGCTCGTCGTCCCGACCGTCCTGTGGTTCCTGACGCACAGCGTGTGGACGGTCATCGTGACCGGCATTCCAATGCTCGGCGGTGCCTTCGCCAGCAGCGTCGGCCGCTTCGTCGGGGAGTACGACTGGACGGTCGGCGAGTCCCCGGACGGTCTGCGCCTGGACCACGGGCTGCTCGACAAGGCGCACGAGACGGTGCCGCCGGGCCGCGTGCAGTCCGTACGGCTCGTGGAGCCGCTGCTGTGGCGCCGGTTCGGCTGGGTGCGGGTCGAGCTGGACGTGGCCGGGTCGGCGAACGGCGTGCTCGTCCCGGTCGCCCCGCGCGCGCTCGCCGAGTCGGTGATCGCGCAGGTCCTGCCGGGGGTGCGGGTGCCGGGCCCGGACGAGCTGTCCCGGCCGCCCGCGCGCGCGTCGTGGTGCGTCCCGGTGTGGTGGAAGGGGCACGGGCTCGCCGTCACCGACGCGGTGTTCGCCGCGCGGCACGGTCTGCTCCGGCGGCGGCTCTCGCTGGTGCCGCATGCGAAGGTGCAGAGCGTGCGCCTGGTGCAGGGGCCCTGGGAGCGGTTCAAGGGCGTCGCCGACGTGAAGGTGGACACCGGGGCGGGCCGTACGGTGACGGCTCGGCTGCGGCCCTCCGGGGAGGCGGCGGAGCTGTTGCGCGGGCAGGCGGAGCGCTCCCGTACGGGGCGCCGGGCCGCGCGGCCCGACCGGTGGATGGCCTGACCCTGCCTGCCCTCCGCGGGCAGCGCCCGCCACCGCTACCGCGGCGGACGCCTCCCGCCCTCCCGGCTGCAACTCCCCGGCCTCGCGAGGCCCGGCCCCGACGCGCAGCGCCTGCGCCGAGTGGGCGGTGCCGCCGCTACCGCGGCGGAGTTTCCCACCCTCCCGCCGCCTTGCGAGCCCGGCCCCGACGCGCAGCGCCTGCGGGTGGATATCCCCTACGGCCCTCGGCCGGGCATCCGCTCAGGCGCGCAGCGCCGTGCGCAGGCCCTTCAGGTCGATCTGCTCCGTCTCGTCGTGGGCGGTCAGGTCGATGACCTGGCCCACGCCGCGCTCCGCGTCGGTCGTCGCGTCCGACGGCTTGAACTCGGCCTCGGCCTCCGCCTTGTGGACCGCGAGGGCCTCCTCGCCCACGACGTCGGCGAGGTCCTCGTTCTGCACGGCGTCGAGGGCGGCCGGGGCCGCGCCCTTCGTGCCGAAGAAGTCGAAGCCGCCCTCTCCGGCGGTCCTGCGGACCTGCGCGGGCGGCACGACGGCCGCCGCGGCCGGAACCAGCTGGTGCGCGCCCACCGCGCGCTCGTGGCCCTCCACGGCCTCGTCGGCCGCCTCGGGCTCGGCGGCCGCCTCGGCTGCCTCAGGGGCGCTCGGCTCGTCGCCGTCCGCCGCGTCCGCCACGGCCTCCGGGGCGTCGGAGGCATCGGAGGTGTCGAGGTCCTCGGCGGCCTCGCCCTCGGCCTCGGGCTCGCCGTGCCGCCCCGCCAGGCGGTCGAGCGCCGCGTTGGCCCGCTCGTACAGCGAAGCCTCGGGCGTCACTTCCTCGGAGTCCTCCGAAGAGCCCGCGGGGAGCGCCCGCGTGGACGTCGTGGCCTCGATGGCGAGCAGCCGTCGCCCTTCGAGGGCGCTGGCACGCTCGGTCTCCGCCGTCGCGTACCGGCGCAGCAGCGCGGCGTGTTCGTTGCGCAGCGCGGCCAGCTCCGCCCGCTTGGAGCGCAGCTTGTTCTCCAGCTTGGAGCGCAGCTCACGCGCCTCGTCGAGGTCGGACTCGCACTCCGCTATGCGCTCCTCGTAACGCCACTCCTCGCTCGCGCGGGCCCGGCCGAGCTCCGCGACCCGCTTGCCCGCGGCCCGGTCCCAGCGGCGCATGACGACGGAGCCCAGGACGGCGCTCGCGGCCGCGGCGGCGGCGAGCCCGCGCAGCACGACGGGTTCCGCGAACAGCCAGGCGCCGCCGGCTGCGGCGAGGGAGAAGCCTGCGACCGCCGACGGAGGAAGCAGCCTGTGCAGTGGTGGGGAATGGCGGTGACGTCCACGTGGCATGGCCAGAAACTTACCGCGCGTAGGCGAAGTCTGGTGCCCCGCCCGCCAAAATCCCGGTGCCCCCACCGCAACTCCCCACCCCGCCGAGCCACTTCTTCTCCGACCGGCCACTCCACCGCCTCCGGCCGGATTTCGCAACCCGGCACGCGATCTCCGCGCTTACTTCTTGATCAGGCCCTTGGACTTCAGATAGTCCTGCGCGACATCGCCTTCCTTCTGGCGCTCCTCGTCGACCTTGCGGTTCAGTTCGATGAGATCGTCCGTCGTGAGCGTCTTGGTGAGCTTGCCGAGCGCGTCGGCTATCTCCTTGTCGCCCGCCGACTTCTCGTTCACGACGGGAAGGATGTTGTCGGCGTTCTGGAGCTTCTTGTCGTCCTCGAGGATCACGAGGCCGAAGTTCTTCAGCGTCGCGTCGGTGGTCGTCGTCAGGACCAGTTGGTCCGTGCCGTTCTTCACTGCCTGCTTCGACTGGGTGGTGCCGACGCCCTTGGGGTCGATTCCGGCGACGTCGATGCCGTACTTCTTCTTCAGTCCTGGGGCGCAGAACGGCCGCGTCTCGCATTCGTCACCGGCGGCGATCCTGACCTTCTCGCCGGACTTGCCAAGATCCGAAAGCGTCTTGAGCTTGTGCTCCTTCGCGTAATCCTTGGTCACCGCGAACGCGTTCTGATCGACCGCGCCGCCCGCCGGAAGCACCTTGAGGCCGCGCGGCTTCGCCAGCTTGGTCAGTTCGCTGACCGTGGCCCCCAGGTCACTGGACGCGACCGGCTCGGCGTCCGAGCCGTTCTTCTTCAGGTTCAGGAATTCCGCGAGCGTGGCCGCGTATTCGGGGGCGACGTGGATGGAGCCCTTCTTCAGCTCCGGCTCGTACACCTCGCGGTTCTGCACGGTCTTCACCGACGCGTCGTATCCGGCGTCCCGCAGCACGCCCGCGTACAGCTCGGCGAGCACCTTCTGCTCGGTGAACCGCGCCGAGCCCACCACGATCGCGCCCTTGCCGCCGGCCGAGCCCTTGTCGTCCTCCAGGCTGTCGCCGCCGCACGCGGCGAGGCCCGCGCCCAGTGTCACGACGGCCACGGCCGTCCCTGCCATCCGTCGCGCGCGACGCGTTCTGCTGTTCATCGGTGAACCACCATTCGAGAGTTTCAAGACCACAGGGGTGAAGAGAGGGGGAGGGCCCGAGGCCCCGTCGGGCGCTCAGGCACGCATACGGGACCGCCCCCGCATCGGGTCGCAGGCCCACCCCACCGCGACGAGCACACCCTCCACGGCCAGGGCGAGCAGCGCCACCAAGAAGGCGCCCGCGACCACCTGCGGCGTGTTCTGCAGATTGAACCCGGCCGTGATGATCCGGCCCAGGCCGCCCTCGCCCGCCATCGCGGCGAGCGTCGCCGTGGCGACGACCTGCACGGCGGCCGACCGCACCCCCGTCATGATCAGGGGGTACGCCAGCGGCAGCTCGACCCGCCCGAAGACCTGACGGCCGCTCATTCCCATGCCGCGCGCGGCCTCGACCACCGAGCGGTCCACCTCGCGCATGCCCACGTAGGCGTTCGTCAGGAGCGGTGGCACGGCGAACAGGACCAGGGCGATCAGCGTCGGCACGTCCCCGTGCTCCCCGAGCGGGGTGAGGGTGAGCAGGATGAGCACCGCGAGGGTCGGCACCGCGCGCCCCACGTTCGAGATGTTCACCGCGAGGGCGCCGCCCTTGCCGATGTGCCCGAGCAGCAGGGCGATCGGCAGCGCGATGGCGCACGACACGGCGAGGCAGACCCCGCTGAAGTAGAGGTGCTCGGCGAGCCGGTGCCACACCCCCTTCTCGCCCTGCCAGTTGGCGGACGTGGTCAGCCACTCATAGGCACCGGATATCGCGTTCATACGGGCTCAGCCACCTTGCCCACACCGGGGGCCGCGTCCGCTTTGCGCGAGAAGCGGCTCGTACGTATTCGATGCGCCCGGGTCCACGGGGTGAGCCAGCGCTGGAGCGCGAGCAGCAGCAGGTCGGCCGCGAGCGCGAGCAGGACGCACAGCACCGACGCCGTGAGCACCTGGGCCTTGAACTGGGTGTCGAGGCCGTCGAGGATCATCGTGCCCAGGCCGCCCTTGTCCACGATGGCGCCGACCGTGGTGAGCGCCACCGTCGAGACCGTGGTGATGCGCACGCCGGCGAGCAGCGAGGGCAGCGCCAGCGGCAGTTCGACCTCCCACAGCAGCCGCAGCGGGCCGTACCCCATGCCCTTGGCGGCCTCCCGCGCCTCCTCGGGGACCGCGCGCAGGCCCGCGAGGATGTTCCGCACGAGGATCGTCAGGGAGTACAGGACGAGGCCCGTGACGACGAGCGACGCGGACAGGCCGAAGAACGGAAGCAGCAGCGAGAACATCGCGAGCGACGGGATCGAGTACAGCACCGTCGTCACGCCGAGGATCGGCGCGGCGAGGAAGCGCCAGCGCCGCGCGAGCAGGGCGAGCGGCAGCGACACCGCCACGCCTATCGCCACGGACGCCGCCGTGATGCCGACGTGCTGCACCGTCGCGTCGATCAACTCCTGACTGCGCGAGCGGACGTACTCGCCGCAGATCCAGTCGTTCGTCACGAGACAGTTCCGCTTGCTCACCCGCCCCGCCTCCCCCGATTCCCCGAAGCCATGCCGATCGGACGTGTGCTCCATCGCACACGTGCCGCGTGTCCTGTCGACCGCACAGGCCGACCCGGTGCGCGGGCCGGGTGCGCCGACCGCGCGCGGCCCCTCCACCCGGGCCCCGCACGGACCGTGACACGTGCCCAAACGCACACGTCCATCTGTCCCGCGACCCTAACGCCGAGCACTGACAATCGCCGAGACTCGTCGTGCGGGCGCAACACGGCCTTCACAGACGCGGGCGCACCATGGCCCTCTCAGCACACGCGCCACAATGGGGACTCATGATCCGGTTCGAGCATGTGACCAAGCGGTACGCGGACGGCACGACGGCCGTCGACGACCTGTCCTTCGAGGTCAACGAGGGTGAACTGGTCACACTCGTCGGCCCTTCGGGCTGCGGCAAGACCACGACGATGAAGATGGTGAACCGGCTCATCGAGCCGACCAGCGGCCGGATATTCCTCGACGGTGACGACATATCGGACATCGATCCGGTCCACCTGCGCCGCCGCATCGGCTACGTCATCCAGCAGGTCGGCCTGTTCCCGCACAAGACGGTCCTGGACAACACCGCGACCGTCCCGCACCTCCTCGGCGTCAAGCGCGCCAAGGCCCGCGAGCGCGCCGCCGAGCTCCTCGACCTCGTGGGCCTCGACCCGGCGGTGTACGGCGACCGCTACCCCGAGCAGCTCTCCGGCGGCCAGCGCCAACGCGTGGGCGTGGCACGGGCGTTGGCGGCCGATCCGCCGGTGCTCCTGATGGACGAGCCGTTCGGCGCGGTCGACCCGGTGGTGCGCGAGCACCTCCAGAACGAGTTCCTCCGCCTCCAGCAGGCCGTGCGCAAGACCGTGTTGTTCGTCACGCACGACATCGAGGAGGCCGTCCGGCTCGGCGACCGCATCGCCGTCTACGGGCACGGCCGCATCGAGCAGTTCGACACCCCGTCGACCGTCCTCGGCGCGCCCGCCACGGAGTACGTCGCGGACTTCGTCGGGGCGGACCGGGGCCTGAAGCGCCTCTCCGTGACGCCGATCGAGGAGGGCGACCTGGAGCAGCCGCCGGTCGTGCACCTCGACGACGCGCTGCCCAGGGAGCTGGACGCCCGCTGGGCCGTCGTCCTGGACGGCGACAACAACCTGCACGGCTGGATCTCCGCGGAGCACGCGCGCGTGGGCACCGGTACGGTGCGCGAGCACGCGCGGCGCATGGAGGCGTGGCTGCCGGTGGGCGCGAGCCTGAAGCAGGCGTTCTCCACGATGCTCCAGCACGACGCGGGGTGGATCGCGGTCATCGACGAGCGCAGCGAGGGGCGGTTCCTCGGGGTGCTGACGCCGGCGCGGCTGCACGAGGCGCTGCGGCGCTCGACGACGGCGGACGCGTTGGACATCGCGCGCGGGGACGTCGAGCTGGAGAGCGTGGCTTCGGTGACGGGCGGCTGACACGGTCGCTCGGCACCGGGGTGCTGCACGACCGCGTCGGCCGCCCGCACCGAGCCCCGGGGGCCGGGCAGCCGTTTCAGCCTTCCGTAGCGGACCCCGAGGGCTGAACGACCGCTTCAGCCACCCTCAGCGGGCCCCAGAGGCCGAGCAACCGTTTCAGCCCTCCACAACGGGTCGAGGGCTACCGCACGTCCGAGCCGCCCGTCAGGCGTTCGCTCATCCACACCAGGGACCCCGGGATCTCCCGCCGCCACGTGTTGAAGTTGTGGCCGCCGCTGTCGAGGATCATCGACGAGACGCGCGTCGGCGGCTTCACCTTGTCGATGAACTTCAGGGTGTCCTTGTAGTTGCCCTCGCCCTTCTTGCTGCTGCTGAGCAGCAGGGAGGTCTTCGGGGGCGGCATGTGCTCCAGGTACCACATGAGGTTGGCCTGGTTCTCCAGGTCCTTGTCCCCGTGGAAGAGGTTGCCCGTGGTGACGTCCTGGGCGGCCTTGTAGTAGCCGGACAGGCTCGCCCCGGCGCCGTACACGTCGGGGTGGTGCATCGCGAGCTTCAGCGCGCAGTAGCCGCCCGTGGAGTCGCCGATGATGCCCCAGGAGTCGGGCTTCTTGCCCGCGCGGTAGTGCTGGGTGATGGCGTCCGGCAGGTCCCGGGCGAAGAAGGTCTCCGTCTGCGGGCCGCCGGGGATGTCCACGCACTCGGTGTCGCGCGGCGGCGCCACGGTCGGCCGGAGCATGACCAGGATCATCGGCTGCATCTTGCCCTGGCGGGCCTGCTTGTGGGCGGTCTGCGGGTAGTGCAGGCCCTTGATGAGCGCCTCGGCGGTGCCGGGGTAGCCGGTCAGGACGACGGCCGAGGGGAAGGTGCGGTGCTTGTACTGCGGCTGGAAGTACTCCGGCGGCAGATAGACGTACGCGGGGCTGGCGATCTTCGAGTTCCGGCCCTGGACCTGGACCTTCTGGATCTGGCCGCCGACACGGGGCGTCTCGCCGCCGGGGACGTCCACGGTCTGCGTGTCCGTGACCTTGACCGGGCCCTTCTCACCCTTGAGCACGTCGTGGTCCACGACGACGCCCTGTTCGGTCTCCTGGCCGAGCAGGTCCGCCCAACTGGCGTAGAACCCGAACGCCTGGTTGGTGTAGAGACCGATGGAGGCGAAGACCGCGACCTGCGTGGCGAGGAGCAGCCCGACGCGCCCGGTGATGGCGCGCCAGCTGCGGCGTGCGAGCCGCGGCCACAGCCAGATCGTGCCGATGAACAGCAGCACGGCCAGCGCGATCGCGAGTGCCAGCACTTTGTTGCTCGTGAGACCCATGGGAAGATCCTGCCTGCGCTTTCTGCCTGTTCACTCCCGGGGGCCGGAAGGGCGGGCTCCGGACTCGGGTCAGAGCCCTGGCCCGGGTTTGGCCGGGGCTTTCCTCGGCCTTGCCATGCCTTTTCCGCCAGCTTTGAGCTGGTTTTCCGGTTCGGAGTGAACCCGTGTCCCCGAAGGACCGTCCTAGAGGGCGCAATATTGCCGGTTGCCGGTTTTGGCACCGGATCGAAGCTCTCTCGCGGAACTACGGGATGCGATGTCTGTCAGGATAGATGGGGAAATGTCGGGTGTGGTTCCAGAAGGCAAGGGTGGGCTGCGCCGCATCCTCCGCGGCCCCCGCCCCGAAGCCGTCCCCACCCTGGTCGCCAGAGCCTGCACGCTCGTAGGGCTCCTGAACGTGGCGGCGGGGGTGTTTCCCCGCTTCCGCCACAGCCGTCTGCACACGTTCGCCGAGGTCCTGCCCGGTCTGTTCGGGCCGTTCGCCGCCGCGCTCGCGCTCAGCTGCGGCGTGCTCCTGCTGCTCCTCGCGCACGGTCTGCGCCGCAACAAGCGCCGGGCGTGGCGCGCCGCCGTGGTGCTGCTGCCGCTGGGCGCCGTGGCACAGTTCACATACCGTCACTCGTTCATCGGCGTGTTGATCCCGATCGCGCTGCTCGTGCTGCTGCTGCGGCACCGCAAGGAGTTCGCCGCGCTGCCCGACCCGCGCAGCCGCTGGCGGGCGCTCGCCAACTTCGTGGTGCTCGGCGCGGGGTCCCTCGCGCTCGGCCTGGTGATCGTCAGCGTGCACCCGGACAAGGTCGTGGGCGACCCCAGCATCTCCGAGCGCCTGATGCACGTCCTGTACGGCCTCTTCGGCGTCGAGGGCCCCGTCGACTACACGGGCCGCACTCCCTGGACCGTCGGCTTCTCGCTCGGCGCCCTGGGCCTGCTCACCGCCCTCACCACCATCTACCTGGCCTTCCGCCCGGAACACCCGGCGGCGCGCCTCACCGAGGACGACGAGACCCGGCTGCGCGAGCTGCTCGCCAAGCACGGCGGCCGCGACTCGCTCGGCCACTTCGCGCTGCGCCGCGACAAGGGCGTGGTGTTCTCGCCGAGCGGCAAGGCCGCGGTCACGTACCGCGTCGTGTCGGGCGTGATGCTGGCCTCCGGCGACCCCATCGGCGACGTCGAGGCCTGGCCGGGCGCGATCGAGCGCTTCATGGACGAGGCCAAGGCCCACTCCTGGACGCCCGCCGTCATGGGCTGCTCCGAGACGGGCGGCCAGGTGTGGACGCGCGAGACCGGCCTGGACGCCCTGGAGCTGGGTGACGAGGCGGTGGTGGAGGTCGCGGATTTCTCCCTGTCCGGGCGCGCGATGCGCAACGTGCGCCAGATGGTCAAGCGGATCGAGCGCAATGGCTACGAGACGCGCGTACGGCGCATCCGTGACCTCGGCGAGCAGGAGCTGGAGCGCATCCAGCGGGCCGCCGACGACTGGCGGGGCACCGACACCGAGCGCGGCTTCTCCATGGCCCTCGGCCGCATCGGCGACCCCTCGGACGGCGACTGCCTGATCGCGACCGCCCACAAGACCGACGAACAGCCCGGCCCGTACGGCGACTTGAAGGCCGTGCTGCACTTCGTGCCGTGGGGCAAGGACGGCGTGTCGCTCGACCTGATGCGCCGTGACCGCAGCGCCGACCCGGGCATGAACGAGCTGCTGATCGTGGCCGCGCTGCAGGCCGCCCCGCAGCTCGGCATCGCGCGCATGTCGCTGAACTTCGCGATGTTCCGCGCCGCCCTCGCGCGCGGCGAGAAGCTGGGCGCGGGGCCGGTCCTGCGGGCCTGGCGCGGACTGCTCGTCTTCCTCTCGCGCTGGTTCCAGATCGAGTCGCTGTACAAGTTCAACGCCAAGTTCCGGCCGCGCTGGGAGCCGCGCTTCGTGGTCTACCGCTCCAGCCGCGACCTCCCCCGGATCGGCTTCGCGGCCATGCAGGCGGAGGGCTTCGTGACCCTCGCGCTGCCGCGGTTCCTGCGCCGCCGCACGGCGGGGCCCCGCCCCTGCCCGCACCAGTCGGTGCGGTCGGCCGAGCAGCACGAGGTCCGTGCGGCGTAACACCCGCGCACCCGGGCCTAGGCTGGAGGCATGAGTACGTTGCGCGGGCGGGGATCGGTCGAGGGGCTCCCCCAGTGGGACCGCTGTGCGGTCATGGGTGTCGTGAACGTGACCCCCGACTCCTTCTCCGACGGCGGCCGCTGGTTCGACACCACGGCCGCCGTCAAGCACGGCGTCGACCTGGTCGCCCAGGGCGCCGACCTGGTCGACGTGGGCGGCGAGTCGACCCGTCCGGGCGCCCCGCGCGTGGACGAGGACGAGGAGCTGCGGCGCGTGGTGCCCGTCGTACGGGGCCTGGCCGCCGAGGGCGTCACGGTGTCCGTGGACACCATGCGCGCCGCCGTGGCCCGCCAGGCGCTCGCCGCGGGCGCGGTGCTCGTGAACGACGTCTCCGGAGGGCTCGCCGACCCGGACATGGTGCCCTCCGTGGCCGCCGCGGGCGCGCCGTTCGTGGTGATGCACTGGCGCGGCTTCCTCACGGACATGCACGCCAAGCCGGTGTACGAGGACGTGGTCTCCGAAGTCGTCGACGAGATCCACGCGCGCGTGGAGGCCGCGATCGCGGGCGGCATCGCCCCGGAGCGGATCGTCATCGACCCGGGCCTCGGCTTCTCCAAGGACGCCGAGCACGACCTGGCCCTCGTGGCCCATCTGGAGCGGCTGCGCGACCTCGGCCGCCCGGTGCTCGTCGCGGCCTCCCGCAAGCGCTTCCTCGGCCGGGTCCTCGCGGGCCCCGGCGGCTCGCCGCCCCCCGCCCGCGAGCGGGACGCGGCCACGGCCGCCGTCTCCGCGATCGCCGCCCACCAGGGCGCCTGGGCGGTCCGGGTGCACGAAGTGCGCGCGACGGCGGACGCGGTACGCGTGGCGCAGGCCGTGACGGACGCGGGCACGGCCGGAGCGGCGGGCGCTCGGTGACCCGCGCCAGAACGGACATCGAGCAGGTCGAAAGGGCGAACACCGCCTTCTACGAAGCACTGGAGCGCGGCGACTTCGACACCGTCACGGACCTCTGGCTGGACCAGGCGGACCTCGCGGACGGCACCGGCAGCGGCGGCCCGTCGAGCCTGACCAGCGCCCTCTCCCGCCTCCCCGTGGACCTGGAGGACGACGAGAGCCCCGGCACTCCCGACGGAACGGACGACGACAGCCGCGACGGCGGCGCCGACGGATTCGGCGAGGACGCGGACGACGGCGCCGCGATCTCCTGCGTCCACCCGGGCTGGCCGGTCCTCACCGGCCGCGGCGAGGTCCTGCGGTCGTACGCGCTGATCATGGCCAACACGGAGTACATCCAGTTCTTCCTCACCGACGTGCGGGTCAGCGTGGCCGGGGACACGGCCCTGGTGAGCTGCACGGAGAACATCCTCAGCGGCGGCCCGGCGCCCCGCGAAGGAGACGAGCTCGGCCCGCTCGTCGGACAGCTCGTGGTCGCCACGAACGTGTTCCGCCGCACGTCCGACGGCTGGAAGCTGTGGTCGCACCACGCGTCACCCGTACTCGCCGAGTCCGGCGACGACGAGGACGACGAGAGCCCCTCCTGAGGGAGTGGGGCCCCGCCCCGAGTGGGTAGGGGCACCGGCGGACGCCTGCGGCGGGGCCTTCCGGCGGCCCCGCGGACGAACGCTGTCGGTGCCCGCAGGTAGATTCGAATGTGGCTGGGGTGCCGACCGCACTCGGCAGGGACCGGCCGTACCGACGACTGTCAGGAGTGATTCGCGTGGATCGTGTCGCGCTGCGCGGCCTGAAGGCCCGCGGGCACCACGGTGTCTTTCCGCGGGAACGCGAGGAGGGCCAGACCTTCATCGTGGACCTGGTCCTGGGTCTGGACACCCGTGCGGCCGCTGCCGACGACGACCTGGCGAAGACCGTGCACTACGGCATCGTGGCGGAGGAGGTCGTGGCCGTCGTGGAGGGCGAGCCGGTGAATCTCATCGAGACGCTCTCCGAGCGCATCGCCCAGGCCTGTCTGAAGCACGACGGCGTCCTGGAGGTCGAGGTCACCGTGCACAAGCCGGACGCCCCGATCACCGTCCCGTTCGACGACGTGACCGTCACCATCACCCGGAGCCGCGTATGACCCCCCACAGCGACCCCACCGTCCAGCCGGTCCCCGCCTCCGTGGTGGAGCAGGTGGACGCCGCCGACACCACGCTCTCCAACCCCCGCCGCGCCGTGCTCTCCCTCGGCGCGAACCTGGGCAACCGCCTGGAGACCCTCCAGGGCGCCGTCGACGCCCTGGAGGACACCCCGGGCCTGCGCGTCAAAGCGGTCTCCCCCGTGTACGAGACGGAGCCCTGGGGCGTCGAGCCCGGCTCGCAGCCCTCGTACTTCAACGCGGTGGTGGTCGTGAAGACCACCCTCCCCCCGGCCTCGCTCCTGGAGCGCGCGCAGGCCGTCGAGGAGGCCTTCCACCGCGTCCGCGACGAGCGCTGGGGCGCCCGCACGCTCGACGTGGACATCGTGGCGTACGCCGACGTCGTCTCGGACGACCCGGCGCTCACCCTGCCGCACCCGCGCGCGCACGAGCGGGCCTTCGTGCTCGTCCCGTGGCACGACGTGGAGCCGGAGGCACGGCTCACCGGCCGCGGCCCGGTCGCCGACCTGCTCGAGGACGTCACCCGCGAAGGCGTCACGCCGCGCGCCGACCTGGAACTCCGCCTGCCCGAGTAGTCGTTAGGGTCTACCGAGAAGGCGGCAGCGGGACACAGGCAAAAAGGGGCGACCTCCGGAATGAAGCAACTGCGCGTGAGGACGCTGGCAGGTCTCTTCGTCGTCGCCGGAGTGCTCTCCTGGGCGGGCGCCCGGCTGTGGAACTCCGTGGACACGCTGCCGCGCGTGCCCCTCGCCGCGCCCATCGTCCTCGCGGTGATCGCCGTGGTGCTCCTCGCCACGGCGATCTCGCTGCGCGCCCGGCTGCGGGCCCAGCGCGAGCGGCGCCCCGGAGCCAAGGGCGTCGAGCCGCTGATGGCGGCCCGCGCGGTGGTCTTCGGCCAGGCGAGCGCCCTGGTCGCGGCCCTGGTGTGCGGGATGTACGGCGGCGTGGGCGTCTTCCTGCTCGGGTTCCTCGACATCCCCGACCGGCGCGACCAGGCGTACTACGCGGCCTTCTCGGTGGTCGCGGGCATCGGCGTGATAGCGGCCGCGTTCTTCCTGGAGCGCGTGTGCAAGCTGCCGGAGAACGGCGACGACGAGCACGGCGGCGCGGCCCCGGCGGCCTGACCCGACCGCACCGACCCGACCGCACCGGCGGAGCCCCGGCCGCACCGACACCGCCGCCCCAGCGAAGCCCCGGCAGCGCCCGGGGCTGTCCCGGCGGCGTGACACCGACGCCCCACAGCGCCTCACCGGCCCCACAGACGCCCGCGGCCCCCCGCAGGAGCTCCCGCTCCCCCGGAGGGCCGTCACGCCGCGTACGGGCCTCTCAGCCGCCTCAGCGCGCCAGTATCAGGCTCATCGCCTCGGCACGGGTCGTCGCGTCCCTGAGCTGGCCGCGCACCGCCGACGTCGTGGTCTTGGCACCTGGCTTGCGGATGCCCCGTACCGACATGCACATGTGCTCGGCCTCCACGACGACGATCGCGCCGCGCGCTTCGAGGATGCGCATCAGGGAGTCGGCGATCTGCGTGGTCAGCCGCTCCTGGACCTGCGGGCGGCGGGCGTAGACGTCGACGAGCCGGGCCAGCTTCGACAGGCCCGTGATCTTGCCGGAGTCCGCGGGGATGTAGCCGACGTGCGCCACGCCGTGGAACGGCAGCAGGTGGTGCTCGCAGAGGCTGACGATCTCGATGTCCTTCACCAGGACCATCTCGTCGTGGCCCAGGTCGAACGTGGTCGTCAGGACGTCCTCGGGCTCCTGGCGGAGCCCGGAGAGTATCTCCCGGTAGGCGCGCGCCACCCGGGCCGGAGTGTCGCGCAGGCCTTCACGGTCCGGATCCTCGCCGACCGCGATCAGCAGCTCCCGCACGGCGTTCTCGGCCCGCTTCTCGTCGAACTCGCCGATCGAGCCCTCGCCGGCCAGCGTCACGGGGTCGGTCATCTGTGCCTCGTTCCTGGTTCCTGGTACTTGCGGACGGCCGAAAAGAGCCGTGCCCCCCAGGCTAGAACCAGGGGGGCACGGCATCCATTCCGGGCCTGCTGAGGCGCGCGGGATCAGCTCTCGGGGCGGTCCTCCGGGGCCACCTCGAGGGACTTGGTCTCCGCGCCGGAACCGCTGGAGGCGGTCACCGCGGGGGAGGCACCGTTCGCGCCGTTCGTCAGGGACAGCTCCTTGGGCGAGAGCACCGGCGGGCGGGTCGACGGCGTGCGCCGCGTGGAACCCGTCCAGGCCGGGCGGGCCGGGCGCTTGACGATCGGGGCGAAGACCTCGGCGATCTCCTCCTTGCCGAGGGTCTCCTTCTCGAGCAGCGCGAGGACCAGGTTGTCCAGGACGTCGCGGTTCTCGACGAGGATTTCCCAGGCCTCGTTGTGCGCGGTCTCGATGAGCTTCTTGACCTCTTCGTCGACCAGCGCCGCGACCTCTTCCGAGTAGTCCCGCTGGTGCGCCATCTCGCGCCCGAGGAACGGCTCGGTGTTGTCGCCGCCGAACTTGATCGCGCCGAGCCGCTCGGTCATGCCGTACTGCGTGACCATCGCGCGGGCCGTGGCGGTGGCCTTCTCGATGTCGTTCGCCGCACCGGTGGTCGGGTCGTGGAAGACGAGCTCCTCCGCCGCGCGGCCGCCCAGCATGTACGCCAGCTGGTCCAGCATCTCGTTGCGCGTGGTGGAGTACTTGTCCTCGTCCGGGAGGACCATCGTGTAGCCGAGGGCACGGCCGCGGGACAGGATCGTGATCTTGTGAACCGGGTCGGAGTTCGGGGAAGCCGCCGCGACCAGGGCGTGTCCGCCCTCGTGGTACGCGGTGATCTTCTTCTCCTTGTCGGACATGATCCGGGTCCGCTTCTGCGGGCCCGCCACGACGCGGTCGATGGCCTCGTCCAGCATGTGGTTGTCGATGAGCTTCTTGTCGCTGCGGGCGGTGAGCAGCGCCGCCTCGTTCAGCACGTTGCTCAGGTCGGCGCCGGTGAAGCCCGGGGTGCGGCGGGCGACCGCCGCGAGGTCGACGTCCGGGGCGACCGGCTTGCCCTTCTGGTGGACCTTGAGGATCTCCAGACGGCCCTGCATGTCCGGGCGGTCGACGGCGATCTGCCGGTCGAAGCGGCCGGGCCGCAGGAGGGCCGGGTCGAGGATGTCCGGGCGGTTCGTGGCGGCGATCAGGATGACGCCGCCCTTCACGTCGAAGCCGTCCATCTCGACGAGCAGCTGGTTGAGCGTCTGCTCGCGCTCGTCGTGACCGCCGCCGAGGCCGGCGCCGCGGTGGCGGCCGACGGCGTCGATCTCGTCGACGAAGACGATCGCCGGGGCGTTCGCCTTGGCCTGCTCGAAGAGGTCTCGGACACGGGAGGCACCGACACCGACGAACATCTCGACGAAGTCGGAACCGGAGATCGAGTAGAACGGGACGCCCGCCTCGCCCGCGACGGCGCGCGCGAGGAGCGTCTTGCCCGTACCGGGCGGGCCGTACAGCAGCACGCCCTTGGGAATCTTGGCGCCGACCGCCTGGAACTTGGCGGGCTCCTGGAGGAACTCCTTGATCTCGTGGAGCTCCTCGACCGCCTCGTCCGAACCGGCGACGTCGGCGAACGTCGTCTTGGGGGTGTCCTTGGTGATGAGCTTCGCCTTGGACTTGCCGAAGTTCATGACCCGGCTGCCGCCGCCCTGCATCTGATTCATCAGGAACAGGAAGACGACGACGATCAGGACGAAGGGGAGGAGCGACAGCAGGATGCCGACGAAGGGGTTCTGCTTCGACGGCGAGACGGTGTAACCGTCGGGGATCTGCTTGTCGTTGAACTTGGCCTGCAGCATCTTGGCGATGTCGACGCCCTGGTCGCCGATGTAGCTCGCCTGGATCTTGCTGCTGCCCTTGACCTTCTGGCCGTCCTTGAGCTCGACCTTGATGGTGTGATCGTCACCGGTCGTGAGCTTGGCCGACTCGACCTTGTTGTCGTCGATGGCCTGCACGACCTGGCCGGTGTCCACTGTCTTATAGCCGCCACCCGAACCGACGACCTGCATCAACACGACCACGGCAAGGACGGCCAGCACGATCCACATGACTGGCCCACGGAAGTATCGCTTCACGTCCATCCACACGGAGCGATGCCGCTCCGTACCTCCTGCCATAGTGAGTTTGATAAAAGACTGTTCTTCGGACGGTACCCCAGCATTGTCACCCGAAGCCGCACGGGACGGCTGGCAATCCCGCCTTCGCATGCTCCAACGGCGGGAAACGGCTGGGGGTTCCCGGGCGTCTTACGCCGCCCGGGCCTCCCCGCGCAAGTCGAGCGCCGTCAGCCGCCGTACACGTGCGGGGCGAGGGTGCCCACGAACGGCAGGTTGCGGTACTTCTCCGCGTAGTCCAGGCCGTACCCGACGACGAACTCGTTCGGGATGTCGAAGCCGACCCACTCGACGTCGATCGCGACCTTCGCGGCCTCCGGCTTGCGCAGCAGCGTGCACACCTTGAGGGATGCGGGCTCGCGCGAGCCGAGGTTGGACAGCAGCCAGGACAGGGTCAGGCCGGAGTCGATGATGTCCTCGACGATCAGGACGTGCTTGCCCTTGATGTCGGTGTCGAGGTCCTTGAGGATCCGGACCACGCCGGAGGACTGGGTGCCCGCGCCGTACGACGACACCGCCATCCAGTCCATGGTGACCGGGGTGGACAGGGCGCGAGCCAGGTCCGCCATGACCATGACGGCGCCCTTGAGCACGCCGACGATGAGCAGGTCCTTGCCCGCGTACTCCGCGTCGATCTTCGCGGCCAGCTCAGCCAGCTTCGCGTCGATCTCTTCCTTGGTGATGAGCACCGACTGGAGGTCGGTGCCCATGTCTTTCGCGTCCACCCGCATCACTTTCGGTCGTCCCACCGGCCCGCGGAGAAGAGTCGGGAAAACAGCTGGAATCAGTTGCAACCGGTCTTCCGCGTCAGCCTTGCCGGATCACCAGTCTGCCACCCTGCCGCTGAGCGACGACTTTGCCCGGGAGATTGATGGCCCCCTGGCCGCGCCATCCGGTGATGAGCCGGTCGACCTCTTCGATGTGCCGGGCGAACAGCGCGCCCGCCGGAGCACCGGCCTCGATGGCCGCCCGCCGCACGATGCGGCGGCGCACCGCGGGCGGGAGGGCGAAGAGCTTCGCGCACTCCAGGCGTCCGTTCGCGTCGCGCACGGAGGTCTCGGCCTGGGCGGCCCAGGCGTCAAGCGCGTCGGCGTCGTCCCGGGACAGTTGGGCCGTACGGGCGAGGGCCTCCACGACGCCCTTGCCGAGCGCCTTCTCCAGGGCGGGCAGGCCCTCGTGGCGCAGGCGGGAGCGGGTGTAGGCCGGGTCCGCGTTGTGCGGGTCGTCCCAGACCGGCAGGGACTGGACCATGCACGCCTTGCGCGCGGTCTGCCGGTCGATGTGCAGGAACGGCCTGCGGTAGCGGCCCTGGGTGCCGGACACGGCGGCCATGCCGGACAGGGAGCGGATGCCGGAGCCGCGCGCGAGGCCGAGCAGGACCGTCTCGGCCTGGTCGTCGCGGGTGTGTCCGAGCAGCACGGAGGCGGCGCCGTGGCGGTCGGCGACGGCGTCGAGGGCCGCGTACCTGGCGTCGCGGGCGGCGGCTTCCGGGCCGCCGCCGCGGCCCACCGACACGGCGAGCGACTCGACCGGGTCGAGGCCGAGGGCGGTCATGCGCGCGACGACCTCGGCGGCCCGCAGGTCGGAGCCCGCCTGAAGGCCGTGGTCGACGGTGACGGCGCCGGCGCGGATGCCCAGCTTGGGGGCTTCGAAGGCGAGGGCGGAGGCGAGCGCCATGGAGTCGGCGCCGCCCGAGCACGCCACGAGCACGAGCGGCGAGGGGAGCGGCTCGTGTGCGGGGAGCGTCGGGCGTGAGGTCGGGGAGGCGTGCGCGTCTACGTGGGGGGCGTGCGGGGAGTCGAGTTCGCGCTGGGCGGCGACGTCGGTCAGTACGTCGTGAAGTACGCGGCGGACCGCCAGGCGTATCGCCGCGACCGCAGGATGGGGACCCATTCCGGTTGGTTCCCTTCATGAAGTTCGGGGGGTGAGCCTCGGGGCTGTCACTCAGCGCCCTCGCGTGGGGGTCGCGAGGTACGGATCCCATGATCCCCACACAATCGGTCACTGAGAGTGTGTCGATGGTGACAGAACCGAGCCGTTACCCGAGCATTGCACGCCTACCCATGGCTCACGGTCCCTCGGACGGGTGATAACGGGGGCGTTCTCCTGCCGTCGGCCGCATCTGTTCGCTCAGTCTGCCTTACGGTGCACCCGCGCGACCCAGTCCGCTGGTTTGGCGATCTCCGCCTTGGTGGGAAGCGTGTTCGGAGAGGTCCATACGCGGTTGAACCCGTCCATGCCGACCTCGTCGACGACGGCCCGCACGAAGCGCTCCCCGTCGCGGTACTGCCGCAGCTTGGCGTCCAGGCCGAGGAGCTTGCGCAGGGCCTGGTCGAGGCGGCTCGCACCGCGCTGGCGGCGCTCCTTGAACTTCTCGCGGATCTCGCCGACGGACGGCACGACACCGGGGCCGACGCCGTCCATCACGTAGTCCGCGTGGCCCTCCAGAAGGGACATCACGGCCGTCAGGCGGGCCAGGATCTCGCGCTGCGTCGGGGTCTGCACCAGGTCCACGAAGGAGCGGCCGCCGTCGTCCTCCTCGGCCTCCGGGCGGCCGCCCGCCAGGCTCTGCGCGGCCTCCCTGATGCGCTCCAGGACGGTCATCGGGTCCACCTCGGTCTCCCCGAGGAAGGCCTGGATCTCGCTCTCCAGGTGGTCGCGCAGCCACGGCACGGACGAGAACTGGGTGCGGTGCGTCTCCTCGTGCAGGCACACCCAGAGGCGGAAGTCGTGCGGGTCGACGTCCAGTTCGCGCTCCACGTGCACGATGTTCGGCGCCACGAGGAGGAGCCTGCCGCCGCCGTTCGCCCCGGCGGGCAGCTCGCGGGTGGCGGGGGCGAAGGTCTCGTACTGGCCGAGGACCCGGGACGCGAGGAAGGACAGCAGCATGCCGAGCTCCACGCCCGTCACTTTGCCGCCGACCGCGCCCAGGACGGCGCCGCCCGGGCCGCCGCCGCGCCGGTCCTTCATCTTCTCCAGGAGGGGCTTGAGGACCTCGCGGAACCCGGCCACGTTCGCCCGGACCCAGCCCGCGCGGTCGACCACGAGCACGGGTGTGTCGTGTGTCGCGTCCGTACCCATCCTGGTGAAGGAACGGACGTGCTCCTCCGAGGACTTGGCGTGCCGGCGCAGCTCCGCGACCACGGCGCGGGCCTCGTCCCGGCTCACCTCCGGGCCCGGCCGCACGAGCCGGGTCGCGGTCGCCACCGCGAGATTCCAGTCGACCATCTCCGCACCACCGAGGCTCGTCATGTGTCAACGGTACGTGGTCGGCCGCGCGCGCGTACCGGGTTGGGGCGCCCTTCGGCCGGGCCCGGCGGCGGCACCGGGCCCGGTGGACGCGGCTACGGGGCGCAGCCGCAGGCGGCTGTCGCCGAGGCCATGGCGTCCAGGGCCGCCTGGGCCCCGACCGCGTCCGTCGTGCCCGTCGTCATGAAGGCGAAGGCCAGGAGCCGCCCGTCGGCGGTGACGACCGTGCCGGCCAGGGCGTTGACGCCGGTGAGCGTGCCGGTCTTGGCGCGGACCAGGCCCGTGCCCGGCGACCCCTTCGGGTAGCGGTCGACGAGGGTGCCGGTGAAGCCCGCGACGGGCAGGCCGGTGACCACGGAGCGCAGTTCGGGGTGGTCGCGGTCGGCGGCGCGGGCGAGCAGCGCGGCGAGCAGGTCCGCGCTGAGCCGGTCCTCGCGGTCGAGGCCGCTGCCGTCGGCGAACTTCGCCCCCGACAAGGGGAGGTCGAGCTTCCGCAGACGGGCGCGGATCGCCCGGGAGCCGCCGTCGAAGCTCGGCCGCTGCCCGCTCGCCCTGGCCGCCTCGCGCGCGAGGGCCTCGGCGATGTCGTTGTCGCTGTGGGTCAGCATGCGCTCGACGAGCACGGAGAGGGCGGGCGACGAGGTCCGCGCCAGCTTGCCCGCGCGCGGGGAGGCCTTGGCGCGGGCGGGGTCGCCCTGCACGTCCAGGCCCCGCTCGCGCAGCAGGTCCGCGAACTTGCCTGCGGCGTCCGCCGCCGGGTCGGTGCTGCGCGGGGCGGGGCCCGAGGTGGAGTCGTCGAGGCGGCCCTCGTCGACCATGAGGGGGCTGACCGGCGTGATGTTCTCGTTCGGCCCGATGGGGTGCTGCGCCGGGCCCGCGTACCGGGAGGTGTCGTAGGCGAGCGTCACCCGGCCCTTGGTGCCGCGCTTCTTCAGGGCGCGGGACGTGTCGTCGGCCAGGGCGCGCAGGCTGGCGAAGCCCGTCACGTACCGGCCCTCCTTGCGGGCGGTCAGCGTGGGGTCGCCGCCGCCGACGAGGACGACCTTCCGGGAACCGGGTTCGAGGACGGTCCGCGTGGTGAGCCGGTGGTCGGGGCCGACGGCGGCGAGCGCGGCCACCGCCGTGGCGATCTTCGTGGTGGAGGCGGGTGTCAGGGCGTCGCCCGCGCGCTCGCCGTACAGGCGCTTGCCGGTGGCGACGTCGACCACGACCGCGGCCCGCTCGGGGCCGAGCGCCCGGTCCTTCAGGACCGGGTCCAGGACGTCGGAGAGCGCCTTGCCGCCCGGCTTCGCGCGGGCCGGGGCGCCGAGCCCGGCGAGCACGGCCGGGGCGCTCGGAGCGGCCTGCGGGCCCCGCATTCCCGGAAAGCCGAGGTGATCTGCGCCACCCCCGGCTTCCTGAGAGGCGGCGGAGCGACGCTCCGCCGTACGCTGACCGGAGGAGTCCCAGGGCCCGGCCGCGGTGACCGCCACGGCCGCGACGGCGAGGCCCACGGCGGCGGAGCCCGTCGTGACCTGCCACGTCTTGGCTGTCCGGAGCTGTCCGGCAGGCCCGACGGCAAGCCGCCGCAGCAGCGGCAGCGGCCGCCGAAGCCACCGCCGAGTCATGCGCTCGTCCACGACGACCTGCCCCTTTCGCGATCACACATCTGCGTGAGGGACACTTAACCACCCGAAGTATGTGCTGATCATGGAGGAGCCACCCGTGGAGTTCGACGTCACCATCGAGATTCCGAAGGGTTCGCGGAACAAGTACGAGGTCGACCACGAGACCGGCCGCATCCGCCTGGACCGTCGACTCTTCACGTCCACCAGCTACCCGGCGGACTACGGCTTCGTCGAGAACACCCTGGGCGAGGACGGCGACCCGCTGGACGCCCTGGTGATCCTGGACGAGCCGACCTTCCCCGGTTGCCTCATCAAGTGCCGCGCGATCGGCATGTTCCGGATGACCGACGAGGCGGGCGGCGACGACAAGCTGCTGTGCGTCCCGGCCTCCGACCCGCGCGTCGAGCACCTGCGCGACATCCACCACGTGTCCGAGTTCGACCGCCTGGAGATCCAGCACTTCTTCGAGGTCTACAAGGACCTGGAGCCCGGCAAGTCCGTCGAGGGCGCCGACTGGGTGGGCCGCGCCGACGCCGAGGCCGAGATCGAGGCCTCGTACAAGCGCTTCCAGAGCAACGGCGGCCACTGAGCCGCACGCACACCAACGGGCCGTGTGACCCCTCCTGGGGTCACACGGCCCGTTTGTGTGCCCCGACGCATACTGAGACGAGCGAAAACGGCAACGATCAATGGAGAGTCGCCCACAACGGGTGACCACGTCCGCGAGAGCGGCGCGCCGGTTCGGGCGCATGGAAGGGAGCGAGGGGAAGCGGTGGCTGACCCGGAGGACGAGGACCGCAAGCCGCAGTCGGACGAGGCGCGCAGCGCCTTCGCCCCGGTGGGCGGGGTCGAGCAGACGGCGGCGCCGGAGGAGGACCACCCGTCCTCGGAGTTCACCATCCCCACGGGGCTGAGAATCCCCGTCGCGCCCGAGGACAAGGAGTCCTCGGCCTTCACCACCCCGCAGGCGTACGACGGACGGCAGACGCCGCCCGCCTTCACGCCGCCGGGCGGTGTGCCGGTGGTCCGGCTCACCAAGGAGGCGCCCTGGCAGGACCGGATGCGCACGATGCTGCGCACCCCGGTCGCCGAGCGCCCGGCCCCCGAGGCCACGCAGCGGCACGAGGACGAGTCCGGGCCCGCCGTGCCGCGCGTGCTCGACCTGACGCTGCGCATCGGGGAACTGCTGCTCGCGGGCGGCGAGGGCGCCGAGGACGTGGAGGCGGCGATGTTCGCCGTCACGCGCGCGTACGGCCTGGACCGCTGCGAGCCGAACGTGACGTTCACGCTCATCGCCATCTCGCACCAGCCCTCGCTCGTCGACGACCCCGTCACGGCGTCGCGTACGGTACGCCGCCGGGGCACCGACTACACGCGGCTGCAGGCCGTCTTCCGGCTCGTCGACGACATCAGCTCCGAAGAGGTCGACGTCTCCCCGGAGGAGGCCTACCGGCGTCTCGCCGAGATCCGGCGCAACCGCCACCCCTACCCGGGGTGGGCCCTGACGGCGGCGGGCGGGGTGCTCGCGGGCGCCGCCTCCGTGCTCGTGGGCGGCGGGGTCGTGGTGTTCGTCGCGGCGGCGATCGGCGCGATGCTGGGCGACCGCCTTGCGTGGCTGTGCGCCGGGCGCGGGCTTCCGGAGTTCTACCAGTTCGTGGTGGCGGCGATGCCGCCCGCCGCGATGGGCGTGGCGATCAGCCTCCTCGATCTGCCGGACGTACGGGCCTCCGCGGTGATCACCGGTGGTCTTTTCGCGCTGATCCCGGGGCGGGCCCTGGTCGCGGGCGTGCAGGACGGCCTGACCGGCTACTACATCACCGCCGCGGCCCGGCTCCTGGAGGTCGGGTACCTGATCGTCGGGATCGTCTGCGGCGTCCTGCTCGTGCTCTATCTGGGCGTGCAGCTGGACGCGGGGCTCAACCCGGAGACGTCGATCCACTCCACCGACCGGCCGCTGATCCAGATCCTCGCGTCCATGGCGCTGAGCTGCGCCTTCGCGATCCTGCTCCAGCAGGAACGATCCACCGTGCTGCTCGTGACCCTGAACGGCGGCGTGGCCTGGGTCGTGTTCGGCGCGCTCGCCCGGGCCGGGGACATCTCGCCGGTGGCCGCGACGGCCGTCGCGGCGGGTCTGGTGGGCCTGTTCGGGCAGCTGCTCTCGCGCTACCGGTTCGCGTCCGCGCTGCCGTTCGTGACGGCGGCGATCGGTCCGCTGCTGCCCGGTAGCGCCACGTACTTCGGGCTTCTGGAGATCGCCCGCAACAACCTCAACCCGGGGCTGGCCTCGCTGTCCAAGGCGGCGGCGCTCGCCCTCGCCATCGCGATAGGGGTGAATCTGGGCGGGGAGCTGTCGCGGCTCTTCCTCAAGGGACCGCGGCCGCCGCAGGAGGCACAGGGGCGCCGCGCGGCCAAGCGGACGCGCGGCTTCTAGTCCGTCCTGCCCGGTCAGTACCGGGGGTGGCCCTGCTGGGGCTCTTCGGGGTGCTGCGGCTGCCGGCCCGGGTACTGGCCCTGCTGGTGCTGCTGGGCCTGCCGCGGGGCCTGCTGGTGCTGCTGCGGGGCCTGCTGGTGGGGGTAGGGCTGCTGGGCCTGGTACTGCTGCTGGCCGTCCGCGGGGGCGGCGTACTGGCCGCCGTGCCGGCCCTCGTACTGGTTGCCGTACTGGCCGCCGTGCTGGTTCCCGTACTGGTTGTCGTAGGGGTACGGCTGCTGGGGCTGGTACTGCTGCTGGCCCTCGTAGGGAGCGGCGTACTGCTGGTGGTCGGCGTGGCCGCCGTACTGCTGGTGCTGGGGCTGCTGGCCGGAGTGCTGGCCGGGGTGCTGGTACTGCTGCTGGTACTGGCCGCCGGGGTACTGGGGCTGCTGGGCCTGGTACTGGGACTGGTCGGGGTACTGGCCCGGGTACGAGGACTGCTGGTGCTGGTGCTGCTGGTGCTGCTGCGACTGCTGGCCCGGGTACTGCGGCTGCTGCGGCTGGTACTGGCGCGCGGCCTCGGGGGTGCTCGCGGAGGTGTCGTCCTGGGCCGCCGGGGAGGCCGGGGCCGCTGCCGGGGCCTGGGCGGCCGCCTTCTTCTTCTGCGAGCGGGCCCGCAGGAACTCGATGATGATCGGGACCACCGAGATGAGGACGATCAGGATGAGGATCGCCTCGATGTTCTTGTGCACGAACTCGTGCTTGCCCAGCCACGCGCCGAGCAGCGTGACCCCCGCGCCCCACAGGATGCCGCCGATGACGTTGAACGTGATGAACGAGCGGTAGCGCATGCCGCTGACGCCCGCGATGATCGGCGTGAACGTGCGCACGATCGGCACGAAGCGGGCCAGGACCAGGGACTTCGGACCGTGCTTCTCGAAGAACTCGTGGGCCTTGACCACGTTCTCCTGTTTGAAGAGCTTGGAGTCCGGGCGGTTGAACAGGGACGGGCCGACCTTCTTGCCGAAGAGATAGCCGGCCTGGTCACCGGCGATCGCGGCGATGCAGATCAGGATGCAGGCCAGCCACAGCGGAGTGTCCAGCTTGTCCGTCGTGATCAGCAGGCCCGTGGTGAACAGGAGCGAGTCGCCCGGCAGGAAGAAGCCGATGAGCAGCCCCGACTCGGCGAACACGATGAGGAGCAGGCCCCACAGACCGAACTGGTTCAGCAGGTAGTCCGGATCCAACCAGGTTGGTCCGAGCGCAAGCGTCTGCACGGTTCCGGGCTCCTGTGGGTGTGAGGGGTATGGAGGAGGGGGTGCGGGGCGGGCCGTGCGTGGTGATGGCTTCGGCCACGCCGCTCAAAGCTATCAACGCGGGCCGGGAGCGACAGGTTCCACCGCTCGAATCCCGCTGGGCGCACGGCCCGCACACTCCTCGCCCCTCGGCCCCCGCGCCCCTCAGGCGCGCTGTCCGTGCCGCTCCGCGTTCGCCGCGATCGCGTCGCGCAGGTAGACCGCGAGACCCGGCCGGATCGCCTCGTACGTGGCCGTGAAGCGCGGGTCGTCCACGTACATGGCGCCCAGGCACGCGTGCATCTCGTGCGAGCAGTCGTAGTAGCTGTCGCTGATCAGCAGCCGGTGGTCCTCGGCCACGTCCATGGCCTGTGTGGACGCGGCGGGCGTGCCGGCGCCGAGGAGGTCCGCCATGCGCGCGTGCAGGGCGTCCATGCTGTCGTTGATCCGCTTCCAGTCCTCCTTCGTGTACGCGGCCGTGCGGCGGCGCGATTCGGCGTACGCCTCCGTGGCGCCCCAGCGCTCCTTGACCTCGTCCTCGTACTGGTCGGGATCGAAGTCTCCGAAGACCTCGAACTTCTCCTCGGGCGTGAGGTTGATCCCCATGCGTCTCGCCTCCATGGCGGTCTCGACAGCGGCGGCCATCTCCTGGAGCTTGGTGATGCGCTCGGTGAGCAGCCCGTGCTGGCGCCGCAGCTGTTCCTGCGGGTCGGCGTCGGGGTCGTCGAGCAGCGCGGCGACCTCGTCCAGCGGGAAGCCCAGCTCGCGGTAGAACCGGATCTGCTGGAGCCGGTCGAGGTCGGCGTCGCTGTAGCGCCGGTGGCCCGCGTGGCTGCGCTCTCCGGGCACGAGCAGGCCGATCTCGTCGTAGTGGTGCAGGGTGCGCACCGTGACCTTGGCGACGGCCGCCACCTGTCCGACGGAGTAGCTCACCGCTGTCTCCTTTCCTTCTGACACCGACCAGCCTGGATCCTCACGTCGCGTGAGGTGCAAGCCCAGGATGCCTCCGGATGTTGCGCCCGTTCTGTCCGCTTACAGTGGCGGCAAGGGCCGGGGTGGGCGTGGAGGAGCCCGGAAGCCGACCTCCGGGAGGCACCGCCATGCCGCTGCACCGTGGCGCCGACGAGGGCGACGCGCGCCCGCTGTCCGTGAACCCGTTCTTCGGCGAGGCGAACCCCGTAGGGGGCATGACCGAGGCCCCGCCCAAGCACCGCCTCCCCCAGGACCCGCTGCCGCCCTCCACGGCGTACCAGCTGGTCCACGACGAGCTGATGCTCGACGGCAACGCGCGGCTCAACCTCGCCACCTTCGTCACCACCTGGATGGAGCCGCAGGCGAGCGTGCTCATGGCGGAGTGCCGGGACAAGAACATGATCGACAAGGACGAGTACCCGCGCACCGCCGAGCTGGAGCGGCGCTGTGTGGCGATGCTCGCCGACCTGTGGAACGCGCCGGACCCGGCGGCCGCCGTGGGCTGTTCGACGACCGGGTCCAGCGAGGCGTGCATGCTCGCGGGCATGGCGCTCAAGCGGCGCTGGATGCGGCGCAACGCCGACCGGTACCCGTCCCGGGCGGCCCGGCCCAACCTCGTCATGGGCGTGAACGTGCAGGTGTGCTGGGAGAAGTTCTGCACCTTCTGGGAAGTGGAGGCGCGGCAGGTGCCCATGGAGGGCGACCGCTACCACCTCTCCCCCGAGGCCGCGGCCGCGCTCTGCGACGAGAACACGATCGGGGTCGTCGCCGTCATGGGGTCCACGTTCGACGGCTCGTACGAGCCCGTGGCGGACGTCTGCGCGGCCCTCGACGCACTCCAGGAACGCACCGGGCTCGACGTCCCCGTGCACGTGGACGGGGCCTCCGGGGCGATGGTCGCGCCCTTCCTCGACGAGGACCTGGTGTGGGACTTCCGGCTGCCGCGCGTGGCGTCGATCAACACCTCCGGGCACAAGTACGGGCTCGTCTACCCCGGGGTCGGCTGGGCGCTGTGGCGCACGCCCGCCGAGCTGCCGGAGGAGCTGGTCTTCCGTGTGAACTATCTGGGCGGTGACATGCCGACCTTCGCGCTGAACTTCTCCCGGCCCGGGGCGCAGGTCGTCGCGCAGTACTACACGTTCCTGCGGCTCGGCCGTGCCGGGTACCGGGCGGTGCAGCAGGCCTCGCGGGACGTGGCCCGGGGGCTCGCCGGGCGGATCGAGGACCTCGGGGACTTCCGGCTCCTCACGCGCGGGGACGAGCTGCCGGTGTTCGCCTTCACGACCTCGGACGACGTGCGCGCGTACGACGTCTTCGACGTGGCCCGGCGGTTGCGGGAGCGGGGGTGGCTGGTGCCCGCCTACACCTTTCCCGCGCACCGGGAGGACCTGGCGGTGCTGCGGGTGGTGTGCCGCAACGGGTTCTCCGCGGACCTGGCGGGGCTCCTCCTGGAGGACCTGGGGCGTTTGCTGCCGGGCCTGCGGCAGCAGGCGGGGCCGCTGACTCGGGACCGGGGCGGGGCTACGGGGTTCCACCACTGAGGTGCCCTCGCGGTGGCGCCCCAGACCCGCCCCTTCCCGAACAAGGGGGCTCCGCCCCCTTGGACCCCCTTATTGGCGCTCCGCGCCTCGTCCTCAAACGCCGGACGGGCTACAAGTAGCCCCTCCGGCGTTTGAGGAGCGGGGGTCTGGGGGCGGAGCCCCCAGGGGGCGCCACCCGCGAGGGCACACCGATCAGCGGCTCAGCGCTCCGAAGCGGCGTACCGCCAAGGGGAGGAACACCGCCACCAGGGCCAGGGGGGAGAGGAGCGCCAGGAGTTCGGCGTGGGTGGTGGCCCAGGAGGGGGCGGTGGCGGCGGGGGCGTTGCCGAACAGGTCGCGGGCCGCCGTGGCGGTCGCCGACATCGGGTTCCACTCCACCGCCGCGCCCAGCCAGTCCGGCATGGACCCCGGCACGGTGAACGCGTTGGAGAAGAACCCGACCGGCCAGACCAGGATCTGCACGGCCGCCACCAGCTCCGGCCTGCCCGCGACCATCGCCAGGTAGATGCCGAGCCACAGCATCGCGAACCGCAGCAGGAGCAGCAGCCCCACCGCGCCCGCCACCCCGCCGAGGGACCCGTGCCAGCGCCAGCCGATGGCGAGGCCGACGCCCATCATGACGAGCAGGGAGGCGAAGGACTGGAGCATGTCCGCGACGGAACGGCCCACCAGGACCGCGCCGTTGGTCATCGGCATGGAGCGGAAGCGGTCCACCACGCCCTTGTTGAGGTCCCCGGTGACCGCGACCATCGTGGCGTCCAGGCCGAACACCATGGTCAGCGCGAACATGCCGGGGACGAGGAACTCTACGTAGTCCCCTTCGACGCCCTTCCCGCCGCCGATCAGGTAGTTGAACATCAGCAGCAGCATGACCGGGAAGGCCAGCCCGACGACGACCTGCACGGGCTGGCGCGCCCAGTGGGCGAGCTCGCGCCGGGTCATGGTCCAGGAGTCGGCGACGGCCCAGCCGACGGCCGTGCCCGCCCCCGCGCCCGGCCGCGTGCTCGTGCTCGTGCTCGTGCTCGTGCTCGTGCTCATACGGTCTCCTTCGCGCGGTCGTCCGCCTCGGCGCGTCCCGTCAGGCGCAGGAACACCTCGTCCAGGGTCGGCCTGCGCACCGCGATGTCCTCCGCCTCGATGCCCTCCTCCTGGAGCGCCCTTACGACCCGCGTCAGGGCCTCCATACGGTCCGCGACGGGCACGCTGGCCAGGCGGCGGTCGGCGTCGACCGTGACGTCGCCCGGGTCGCCGGGGAGCAGCCGGGCCGCCCGCACCAGCTGGGCGCCGTCGCGGACGACGACGTCGATGCGGTCGCCGCCCAGGCGCGCCTTCAGCTCGTCCGCCGTGCCCTCGGCGATCACCCTGCCGCTGTCGATCAGGGAGATGCGGTCGGCGAGCTGGTCGGCCTCCTCCAGGTACTGGGTCGTCAGGAGCACCGTCGTGCCGCCGCCCACCAGGGAGCGCACGGCGTCCCACACCTCCGCGCGGCCGCGCGGGTCCAGGCCCGTCGTCGGCTCGTCGAGGAACAACACCTCCGGCTCCGTGATCAGCGACGCCGCGAGGTCGAGGCGGCGCCGCATGCCGCCGCTGTACCGCTTGACCGCCTTGCCGCCCGTGCCGTCGAGGCCGAAGCGGACGAGGAGTTCGTCGGCCCGCGCGCCCGCGCGCCGCACGCCCAGGTGGTAGAGCCGCCCGAACATCTCCAGGTTCTGCCGGCCGCTCAGCTCCTCGTCGAGCGCCGCGTGCTGGCCGAGCAGGCCGATGCGGCGGCGCACCTCCCCGGCCTCGCGCCGCGCGTCGCACCCGGCGATCTCCACACGGCCCTCGTCGGCCGTGAGCAGCGTGGACATGATGCGTACCGCCGTGGTCTTGCCCGCGCCGTTGGGGCCGAGCACGCCGTGCACCGTGCCGCGCCCCGCCACCAGGTCGAGCCCGTCCAGGGCCCGCTTCTCGCCGTACCGCTTCCGTACGCCGTCCAGGACGATCGCGTCCGTCATCCGACTCCTTCCGGGCTCCGCTCGCTCCACCTAGTCAAGTTTGACTAGGTGGCGGCAGAGGAAGCTACTCCCCTGGAGTTGGATTAGTCAAACTTGATTACGTGGCCAGGGAGGGAGAGCCGCTGCGGGCCGCTCCCGGCTAGTGACGGTCTCCGGGGTGCTTCTCCCCCGTCGCGAACGGGTTCTCCTCGCCCTCCGCGAGCACCCCGACGAACGGCTCCCCCTCGCCCGCGAAGGCGTACGCGCCGTTCTCGATCCGCTCGATGAGGCCCTTGGTCCACTCCGCGCCCGCGTCGGCCGAGTGGACCCAGAGGTTCATGATCTCGCCGATGTGGCCGAGCTGCCCGGGGCCGTCCGCGGGCGTGTAGTACTCCGTGACGCCGTGGCGCCAGTCCTCGATGGCGCGCACCCGCTCCTTGAGGAGCGAGACGACCTCCTCGCGCGGCAGGAAGACCATGAAGCCGACGGCCGCCGAGAGCACGTCGGACTTCTGGTCGTGCGCGACGGCGGTCAGGGCCTCACGGAGAAGGGCCAGGAACTCCTCGGCGCCCTTCTCCGTGACCTCGTACTCGGTGCGGGGCGGGCCGCCCGCCGTGGACGGCGCGGTCTCGTGCTCGTGCAGCAGTCCCTGCTTGGTCAGCTGCCGCAGCGCGTGGTAGATCGACCCGGGCTTGGCGTTGGACCACTCGTGGGCGCCCCAGTACTCCAGGTCGTTGCGCACCTGGTAGCCGTGCGCCCGTCCGTGCTGGCGGACCGCCCCGAGGACGAGCATCCGGATCGCCGACATTCACCGCACCCTTCGGCTTGCAGTCATCAACTTTGACTAGGGTACGGCCCGAGAGGCCCATGACGTCTCAGCCCCAGGACTGGCCCGACTCCAGCGCCACCAGCTCGAAGGCGGTCTTGCCGTCCAGGCTCTCCCGGATGATGTCCGCGTGGCCCGCGTGGCGGCCGATCTCCTCGACGAGGTGCAGCAGCAGCCAGCGCATCGACACCGCGCCGTCCTTGGGGAACCACGGCGCCTCGGGCAGCGGGAAGGTGTCGTTCAGGCTCGGCACGGACCGGACGAACTCCTCGGTCTCCGCGGCCACTTCGGCCCAGAAGGCAAGGGTGCCGGCCAGCGTCTCGCCCTCGGCGAGCCGGAAGCTCTCGCCCCAGGTCTCCTGGGTCCGCTGGCGCTCGTTGGGCTTCTGCTGGGCCATGCGCAGCCAGTTCAGCTCGGTCTCGGCGACGTGCTTGACCAGGCCCCCGAGGGTCAGCTCACTGGCGGTCGGGCGGCTGGTCGCCTGCGTGTCGTCCAGGCCGAGCACCGAGCGGCGCAGACCGCCGCGCTGGGCCTCGACGAAGGCCAGGAGCGCGCCGCGCTCGTCGCCGTGGGCTTCCGCGTTGACGTGAGTGGGCATGGGGTCCGCCTCTCCCGAAGGGTGCTCGCCGGGCTTTCCGACACCTCATACGCTACGGACCCTTGCGGACAACTACTGTCCTCAAGGGTCCGGAGGCTTCAGGTGTCGGAGCGCGCCCCGCGGGGCGGCGGAAGGCGCGGGAACGCCGCTCAGAACTCGGGAACGCCGCTCAGAAGGGGAAGCGCGAGCGGCCGTGCTGGACCGAGACCCACTTCAGCGCGGTGAAGGCCTCGACGGTCGACTCGCCGTTCAGACGCCCGACGCCCGAGTGCTTCTCGCCGCCGAACGGCACGATCGGCTCGTCGTGGACGGTGCCGTCGTTGATGTGGATCATGCCGGTGCGGATGCGCTGGGCGATGCGGACGCCGCGCTCGGTGTCGCCGGTGTGGATCGCGCCGCTCAGGCCGTACGGCGTCTCGTTGGCGATGCGGACGGCCTCCTCCTCGCCGTCGAACGGCAGGATGATCGCGACCGGGCCGAAGACCTCCTGGCGCAGCACCGGGGAGTCGTCGGGGAGGTCCGTGAGGACGGAGGGGGACACGAGGTTGCCGTCGGTGGTGCCGTGCAGCAGGGCCGTGGCGCCCGCCTGGACGGTCTGCGCGACCAGCGAGGAAACGCCTTCCGCCTGCGAGGAGTTGATGAGCGGGCCGATGTGCGTCGCCGGGTCCGCGGGGTCGCCGACCTTCAGGGCCTTGACCTTGGCGACGAACTTCTCGGTGAACTCGTCCCGCAGCGAGCGGTCCACCAGGATGCGGTTCGCGGCCATGCACACCTGTCCCTGGTGCACGAAGCGGCTGAACACGGCGGCGTCGACCGCGTAGTCGACGTCCGCGTCGTCCAGGACGATCAGCGCGCTGTTGCCGCCCAGTTCGAGGATGCAGCGCTTGAAGGTCTGGGCGCAGACCGTGGCGACGTGGCGGCCCACGGCGTCGGAGCCGGTGAAGGAGATGACGCCGGGCACCGGGTGTTCGAGAAGGGCGTCGCCGATCTCGGCGATGTCCGTGATCACCACGTTCAGGACGCCCGGGGGGAGCCCGGCCTCCTCGAAGATCTTGGCGACCAGGCTGCCGCCGAGGACCGGCGCGTTCTGGTGCGGCTTGAGGAGGACGGCGTTGCCGAGCGCGATGGCCGGGGCGACCGACTTCAGCGAGAGCAGGAAGGGGAAGTTGAAGGGGCTGATGACGCCGACGACGCCGACCGGGACGCGGTAGAGGCGGTTCTCCTTGGTGTCGTCCGGCGAGGGGAGTATCCGGCCCTGCGGGGCGAGCGCCAGGTGCACCGCCTCGCGCAGGAACTCCTTGGCCAGGTGCAGCTCGAAGCCCGCCTTGACGAGGGTGCCGCCGAGCTCCGCGACGATCGCCTCGGTGATCTCGGCCTCGCGCTCCTCGACTATGCGCAGGGCCCGCTCGAAGACCGTGCGGCGCGTGTAGGGGTTGGTCGCACCCCAGGACTCCTGCGCACGCTGGGCGGCGCGGTAGGCCTGGTCGATCTCTTCGGCCGTGGCGACCGTGATCGACGCGAGCTTCTCCCCGTCGTACGGGTTGAAGTCGATGATGTCCCAGGAACCTGAGCCGGCCTTCCACTCACCGTCGATGTACTGGTGAGCCAGATCGGTGAAGAAGGACATGAGTCGGGACCCCTTGCCGCGGATGAGCAGACACCTGAATTCCAGTCATACTACTGACGATTCAGGTCAGTTGGAGTAGACCACGGAGAAGGTCGCGGCTGTCGGCCGGATTCGGACAGTCCTCCTGGAGCTCGGCCATCGCCCGCTCGTACTGGGCCACTTCTTCCCGCTTGTCCAGATAGAGGGCGCCGGTCAGCTGCTCCAGATAGACGACGTCCGAAAGATCGGACTCCGGGAAGCTCAACATCGTGAACGCGCCGCTCTCGCCCGCGTGCCCGCCGAAGGTGAAGGGCATGACCTGCAGCGTCACGTTCGGCCGCTCGGAGATGTCGATCAGGTGCTGGATCTGACCCCGCATCACTTCCCGGTCGCCGTACGGCCGTCGCAGCGCGGCCTCGTCGAGGACGCACTTGAACTGCGGTGCGCGCTCGGACACGAGCAGCTTCTGCCGCTCAAGCCTCAGGGCCACCCGGCGGTCGACGTCGGCCTGGCTCACTTTGGCCGGGCGGCCGGTGCGTCCCGGGCCTGCGGCCTTGCCCGCGGCGACCTTCATGCCGCGCTCGACGACGGCGTGGGCGTACGCCTCCGTCTGCAACAGGCCGTTGATGAACTGGACTTCGTAGACGCGGATGAGGGACGCGGCGCCCTCCAGGCCGATATATGTCTGGAACCAGCCCGGCAGGACGTCGGAGTAACTGTGCCACCAGCCGGTCAGGTTGGCCTCCTTGGCGAGCGAGAGGAGCGCGGAGCGCTCGGCCTCGTCGACGACGCCGTAGAGCGTGAGGAGGTCTTCCACGTCCCTGGACTTGAAGCTCACCCTGCCCAACTCCATGCGGCTGATCTTCGATTCGGACGCGCGGATCGAGTAACCGGCCGCTTCGCGGGTGATGCCGCGTGCCTCCCTCAGGCGCCTCAGTTGCGAGCCCAGCAGGATGCGCCGTACCACCGAGCCGCTCGACTCCCCAGCGGTCACTTCGCTCAGTCCTCCCCAAGGTGTTGAGACTCGCAGTCTGCCATTAAACGCTTCGGGCGGTACTCGTTCGGTTACGGAAAGGGAAAGCGTAAGGCAGGTCTCCGCAAGAAACCGTAGGAAGAAATAGGCAAGAAGCGCCCTAGGAGCGGTCAAGTCCGGCGCGTGCACGTGCATCTGCCCTTGCATCTGCTGTACGCATTCGGAACCATGGTCGGCGCGCCACTTCTGTGCCGCTGCTCCACCGACCAGCTGTACCGACCGCGCCACCGTTCGATCGCTTTGTACCGCGAGCCGCGAAAACCGGGGAGTGCCTCGCATGGGGACGAATGGATCAACCATGCTCGAGCCATTACGGCAGGGCCTTCCTCCGCTCGATCCCTCCGCGGTCTCCAGCGCCGCCTCCTGCGCCCTCCCCGCCCGCTACGAAGCCGTGGGCAGCGCACGCCAGTTCACCCGCAAGACGCTCGCGTCCTGGGAGCTCGACGACCGCTTCGACGACATCGCGCTCGTGGTCTCCGAACTCGTCACCAACGCCCTGAGACACGCGCTTCCCGGTGACCGGACGCACGCCGAGGTGCACTGCGTCGTCGGCGAGGACTCGCCGGTGCGGCTGCACATGATGCGGTGGACCTCACGCCTGGTGTGCGCGGTGCGGGATCCCAGCGACGACGGTCCGGTCGCGCGCGAGGCCGGTGACGCCATCGACGACTTCGCGTCGGAGTCGGGCCGCGGGCTCTTCCTGGTGGACTCGTTCAGCGACGGCTGGGGCTGGCACCCGCTCGCGGGCGCGCTGAGCGGCAAGGTGGTGTGGGCGCTGTTCCAACTGGCCTGACGGCCCGGCCCCGCCGTGGGCCGGGCGGCCTTCCGGCCGGCCGGAACAGCCCTGCCCCCGTCTCCCGCGGGTGTTCACTCCCCGCGTCCCCGTGAACGATCGCCTTCCGTCGCGGTTTCCCCCACGGACGATCGTTTCTGCCGGCCCTGTTTGCCTTGCTCCCGCTTGCGCGCTCCTCGTCGACCCGTCGGATCGAAGTGGTCAGCCGCCGAGCAGATGGTCGAACTCGCCGTCCTTCATGCCGAGCAGCATGGCCTCGATCTCGGCGCGCGTGTAGACGAGCGCGGGCCCGTCCGGAAAGCGCGAGTTGCGGACGGCGACGTCGCCGCCCGGCAGCTTCGCGAACTCCACGCAGGAACCCTGCGAGTTGCTGTGCCTGCTCTTCTGCCAGACCACCCCGTGAAGATCCGTGGCCGCCATGCCGTTGAACACGTGGTGCACAGGTCGCTCCCCGGTGGTGCCGTGGCTGTTGTTGTAGCCGTCAACTGTCCCGGATCATAGCTGTGTTCATGTGCCGATGCATGGGCAGATGCACGTGCACGCGGCGTGGTGAGCTGGTTACAGCTCCCTCGCCACCACGTCGAACCCCGCATGACATGCGAACGCCAGCCCCCGTCCATGATCTTCCGCGCTCCCTTCCGCGCGGGGTTGGCCGAATCCGATGACCTCGTACATGAGGAACAGACGCGCGCGGAGGCCTTCTGGTGGCAGGTGAATTTTCCGGCGGCGCACGGCGAGGGGCGGTACGGCTGCTCCGGCGGCGCCCGGCGGCGCGCGGTACGGCTACTCCGGGGCCTCGCTCGTGCGCTCGCACGTGCGTTGACACGTGCGTTCGCGCCAGAGGCGTTCGTACGGTCCCAGCCAGTCGCGCACCTCGGCGAGGCGGAATGCCTCGATCCGGTAGATGCGCTGGCGGCCCGCGCGCTCCCCGGAGACGAGACCGGCCTCCCGCAGCACCTTCAGGTGCTCCGAGAGGCTGGGCCTGCGCATGTCGAAGTGCGAAGCGAGGGCCTGTACGGGCTGCGGGCCCCGGTCGCGCAGCAGGCGCAGGACCTCGCGGCGGGTGCCGTTGGCCAGCGCGGCGAACAGCCGGTCCTCGCGTTCGCCGGTGCTGACCATGATGGGCGCCGCCTCTCCTCGACCTCGGGGCCCGCGGGTCTGCCCGGTGACAGGGGGGCCGTCCGGGGGGACGAACAAGATCCGTCGTGGGGTTCCCGGCGGGGGCGGGGCCCTGGCCGGACGGAAGCGCGAGCGCTGCGCGTGCGCCCCCTTGGTGGCTTCGGGCGCCCTGGACCCCGGGGAGCCTGGTTGGCTCGGGCCCGGTCGAACGGCTGAGCGCCCACAGCCAAGACGGGACGGACTCACACCCCCAGGAACGGGTCGAAGACCGGGGGCAGGGTTTTCCAGGCCGTGCGGCCTGCCGCGTACTCCTCGTCCGTGAGGAGGCAGGACTCCAGGACCTGGGTGAGGGCGTCGCGGTCGAGGCCCGGCGAGGTGAACACGAGGTGCTGGCAGCAGTCGCCGTGCTCCGGGTGCCAGTCGAGCGCGGCGGCCGCGCGGCGCACCGGCGGGACCAGGTCCCAGGCGGCGTCCGGCAGGGACGCCAGCCACGGCCCCGCGCTCTCGACGCACAGCGCGCCGCCCGCCGCGTCCCAGGCGAGCAGCGTGTCCGGCCGGTCCGCGAGCCAGAACCGGCCCCGGCTGCGGGCGGCCGCGCAGGTGAGGTCCTCCAGGGCCGCGTACAGGCGCTCGGGGTGGAAGGGCCTGCGGCGGTGCCACACGAGCGTGGCGACGCCGTCGCCGTCGGCCTCGGCGGGCAGCAGCGCGCACGCCGGGTGCTGCGCGGCGGCGGCCGCCTCCACGTCGAAGCCCGCGAGCGCGGCGCCCGCCAGGTCGCCGTGGCCGATGGGGACCTGGCGGGCCGTCGGGTGGAGCTGGGCGAGGAGCGCGCGGTCCTCGGCGTCGGCGTCCGCCGTGTCCAGGACGGCGAGGACCGGCGGGTACTCCAGCTGGCGCGCCCAGGTGTCGGCGACGGTGCGCCGGTCGCCGGGGGCCGCGGCGAGCCCCGCGTCCGCCAGGTCGTCGCCGTTCGCGAGGCAGGGCAGGAGCAGGGCCGGGTCGACGGCCGTGATGACGCCGCTCAGGCGCAGCGCCCGCGAGCCGTGCCCGGCGATGACCTCGGCCATCGCCTTCGGTTCGACGGAGTCCCAGAGTTCGACGACCGCGAGCCGGGTGAGCCCGCCCGCGGCGAGCCGCTCCAGCTCCGGCACGAGGTCCTCGCGCAGGGCGCAGCAGGCGCAGTCGTTGACGAGGGGGGTCTCGCCGGTGGAGAGGACGCCGGTGGCGTCGCGCACGGTCCGTACGACCCGGCCGGTGGTGGCGGTGGAGAGGTCGTGGTGCAGGGCCACGCTGTCGGGGACGGTGGCCAGGAGCCGCGCCACGGCCGCGGCCCGGGCCTGCGCGTGCAGTCCCCCGACGAGGGCGACGGCCATGGCGGCGCCCATCAACGGGCCCCGGTGCCGGGCGCCGGGGCCGGGCGGGCGGCCCCGTAGCGCCGCTCGAAGCGTTCCACGCGGCCCGCCGTGTCGAGGACGCGCTGCTGGCCCGTGTAGAAGGGGTGGCTCGCGGAGGAGACCTCGACGTCGATGACGGGGTACGTGCGGCCGTCCTCCCAGTCGACCGTCTTGTCGCTGGTGGCCGTCGAGCGGGTGAGGAAGGCGAAGCCCGCGGCCTTGTCGCGGAAGACGACGGGCCCGTACGGCGGGTGGATTCCGGGTCGCACGCGGATCAGCGCTCCTCTCGGAAGTCGACGTGGCGGCCTGCCACGGGGTCGTACTTGCGCAGGGTCAGGCGGTCGGGGTCGTTACGGCGGTTCTTGCGGGTCACGTACGTGTAGCCGGTGCCGGCGGTGGACCGGAGCTTGATGACGGGGCGGAGTTCGTTGCGAGCCATGAGGGCTAGTATATGAAAATGGTTCCCGTTTCCAAATGGCCGGGGCCGCGACCGAACGAGAGGTGCGTCACCTTGTCCGCCCACTGCCAGCTGACCGGCGCGAAGCCCGGCTTCGGCAAGAACGTCTCCCACTCCCACCGGCGCACTTCGCGCCGCTTCGACCCGAACGTCCAGAGCAAGCGCTACTGGCTGCCGAGCGAGAGCCGGTACGTGCGCCTGCGGCTCAGCGCCAAGGGCATCAAGACCGTCGACGTGATCGGCGTCGAGGCCGCCGTCGCCCGGATCCGGGCGCGCGGGGTGAAGGTCTGATGGCCAAGAAGAGCAAGGTCGCGAAGAACGAGAAGCGCCGCGCGGTCGTCGCCCGGTACGCCGCGCGGCGGGCCGAGTTGAAGGAACTGCTGCGCAGCCCGTCCACGCCGGACGCCGAACGGCTCGCGGCCCGGCGGGAACTGGCGCGCCAACCGCGCGACGCCAGTGCCACGCGCGTCCGCAACCGCGACGGCGTGGACGGGCGGCCGCGCGGGTACGTGCGGGCGTTCGGGCTCTCCCGGGTGCGGCTGCGGGAGCAGGCGCACGCCGGATTCCTGCCCGGCGTGCGCAAGTCCTCCTGGTAGCCCGGCCGCTCAGCGGTCTTGTGGCAGTGTGGTGCGGTTCGGCAGGGCCCCGAAGGGGCGCGGGGAACTGCGCGACCAGCCACGACGGTCCCGCAGGCGATCGACGGCCATCGCGGCAATTCCGGCGAAGCGCTTAGCGGCCCCCGCTGTCCGTACCGTCCACCAGCATCGGCGGCGGCGTGGTGTCCAGGGCCTCGGAGAGGTCGTCGAGGGCCTGGAGGAGCAGGCCCGTGCCGCGGCGCACGACGCGGTCCGGGACGCCCTCGCCGTCCCAGGCGTCCAGGGCCTCGCGCACCGGGCCCCAGTCGGGGACGCGGCGCTCGCGCACGGCCCGCGCGCCCTGGGCGGTCGCGGTGCGCAGGGCGTCCGCGAAGCGGGCGGCGGCCGGGACAGGGGGCGCGCCGCGCTCCGGCAGGTGCGCCTCCATCAGCATGGCCACGCGGCCGATCTGCACCAGGGCCAGCTCGGCGTCCTGGGCGGCGGCGCGGGACAGGCCGCGGTGGCGCACGGGCTCCCGCTGGGCCCGCTCGACCGCCTCCTGCCAGGCGACGCGGGCGTCGCGGGCGGCGAGCAGGGTCTCGCGGACGTCCGGGCAGGACTTGCCCGCGGGTTCGGCGTAGTGACCGACGACGGCGGCGGCGTACCGGCCGTCCGCCGCCAGCCAGTCCGCGAGGCGGGTGCGCAGGCGCGGGGTCTCCCAGGCCGGGTAGAAGGCGTACGCGAGCATCGCGAGGGCGCCGCCGAGCAGCGTCAGGAAGACGCGCTCCGGGACCGTCTGCGTCCACTCCTCGCCGCCCATGCCGAGCAGGAACACCACGTACGCGGCGACGCAGGCCTGGGCGGCGAACTGGCCCGTGCGCATCAGCAGGTACATGAGCCCCGCGCAGGTGACGGCGAGGGCCGCGGAGAGCCGGGTGCCGGGGTGGACGAGCTGGACCAGGCCCGTGGCCAGGGCCACGCCGACGAGGGTGCCCGCGAAGCGGGCGACGGCGCGGGAGTACGTCTGGGAGAAGTCCGGGCGCATCACCATGACCGAGGCCATGGGGGCCCAGTAGGCGTGGCCCAGGGGGAGGTGGGTGCCCAGGGCGTAGCCGGCGGCGGTGACCGTGGTGACGCGGAGGGCGTGGCGGGTGACGGGGGAGTCGCGCTTGCGCAGTTCCGTGCGCATGGCCCTGGCCGCCGCGGGGACCAGGGCGGCCAGGCCCGGGCGGAGGAGGTTCTTGGCGCTCGCCCTGGCGTCGCGGTCGTCCGGAGCCGCAGGAGCGGCCGCGCGGCCGCCCGCCACCTCCACCACGTCCTTGAGCAGGGCTCCGAGGCGGGTCGCCGCCCTGTGGGGCGGGCCCTGGAGGATGGCGCCCGTGTCGGGGGTCCGGAAGGCGGCGACGGCGGGGGCCGGGAGGCGGACGGGGGTGCCGTGGCGGATGGCTCGGGCGGCGGCGTCGAGGATGTCGGCCGCGGCGGCGAGGAGCTCCCGGGCGCGGGCCCGTTCGGGGCCCTCCTCGGGGACGCCCATGGCCGGGTCGGCGAGCGAGGCGAGCACCGGGCGGATGCGTTCGGCGAGGCCACGGGCGCCGTGGAGCTCGGCGGGGCGGGTGCGGGCCTGGCGCGGAGTGATCGTCGCGGCGTCGCGGGCCGCCATCAGCGGGACCGGGTCGAAGGGGGCCGCCGGGTCGTGGCGCAGCCGGCGGGCGTAGTCGGCCTCCGCGGCCAGGGCGTCGGCCAGGGCGTCGCGGTGGGCGCCCCAGCGGCGCACCGGGAAGACGACCACCAGGGCCGCCTGGACGAGGCCGCCGACGACCATCATCGCCGCGTGGCCCGCGGCCGCCGCGATCGAGGTGGGGAGGGTGATGGTCACCAGCATGATCGCGACGTTGGAGGTGGCGATGAGGCCGATCGTGGGGCCCGCCGCCCAGCTCAGGCCCGCGAGGAAGGTCCACAGGGCGAGCAGGGCGAGGAACAGCGGCTGGTGGGAGCCCGTCACGTAGCCGAGGAAGGTGGAGACGGCGAGGCTCGTGCCGGAGGCGACGGCCAGCTCGGGGCGCGGGCGCCAGCTGCGCTGGAAGGTGGCGATGGCCGCCTGGTACGCGCCGAACGCGGAGCTGGCGGCGACGGCGGGGCCGAAGAGGGTGAGGCTCGCGCCGATGACGAGGGCGAGGCCGGTGGCTCCGCGGAGGGCCACGAGGGGTTCCAGGCGGCGGCGCTCCACGGACAGGCCCGTGTGGGCGGTTTGTCTCAGGGCTCGCCACCAGGTCACTCCGTGATGGTACGCAGGGGTTTGGGGGTTTTGGGGTGGGGCCTGGGGGCTGGGGGTGCCGTGACGGGGCTGGGGTGGTGGGGCGGGTGGGGTTCGCGTCGCGCGGCGGGCCGCCCTGTGCCCGCCCGTTCCGCCCCCTGGGCGGACCAGCCGCCCACAGGGCCGGGGGGCGCGGCCACAGGGCGGGGGGCGCGGCCACAGGGCCGGGGGGCGTGGGGTCAGGCCGGTTGTTCCGCGCGGGTTTCTCGTACTGCTGCCAGGTATTCCGCGATCGCGTCCCGGTTGCGGGTCAGGCATTCGACGCGTTCCGTCATGCGGTCGCGTTCGTGCTCCAGGGTGGCGAGCATCTCCGGCGTCGCGTCGGGGAAGTGGATGATCCGGGGCTTGTTCAGGCAGGGCAGGATCTGCTTGATGATGCGGGTGGGCAGCCCGGCCTCCAGGAGGCCGCGGATCTGCAGGACGCGGTCGACGTAGAACTCGTCGTAGTCGCGGTAGCCGTTGGGGGCCCGATCGGCGACGATCAGGCCCTGTTCCTCGTAGTAGCGCAGCAGTCGGCGGGACGTGTTCGTGCGTTCCGCCAGTTCTCCGATGCGCATGTCAATCCCTCTTGTCCGTAAGGGTGTCCGGAAGCCTCACACGTGCGTGAAGGTTAGCGCCCGCCGCCGCGGCCGCGCCCTCGGCCCAGCCCGCGCCGTCGTGCACGCCCCGCACGCGGGTCGTGGTGGTCTCGGGGAACATCCGCTCGGTGTGGTCGGTGACGGAGACGTCCCGGGCCGCGAGCACCGGGAGGAGCGCGCCGTCCCCGCCCTCGTGCGTGACGGGCGCGGCCGCGGCCTCCAGACGGGCGCCGACGCGGTGGGCGTACGCCATCCAGAAGGCCTGGCGGAAGGTCTTGGTGCGGTTGCGGCCGCCCGCGCGCTGGCCCGCCTCGGCGGTGGTCATGGCCGCCGTGCCCTGGACCAGGAGGGAGGAGTACAGCAACGCGACGACGTCCAGGTCGGGTTCGAAGCCGACGACGGTGGAGAAGGCGAAGGCCTCGTTCCACACGGCGCGGCAGCGGTTCGCGGTGGCGACGGCGTCGAGGAGGATCGCCTTCGCGGTCTCGTACGGGGCGTCGACGCCGACGCGGCAGGCGCCGGGCGTGCCGGTGGCGTGCGTGCGCGCGGCGAGCAGCGCCTCGTCGACGCTGTACCGGGCCGTCAGCTCCTGCGCCTTCGCGGTCAGGGCCTCCGCCTCCTGCGGGAACGTGGTCGCCTCGGCCTTGGCGAGCAGGGCGCGGATCCGGGTCAGGGCGCGGGGCTCGCCGTGCGCGGGCGGGGCGTCGAGCGGGCCGCGGGTGCCCGGGGGCGGGCCGACCGGCTCGATGGCGGGCAGGCGCAGGAGGAGGCGGTAGAGGGTGAGCAGGGCGGTGGCGCGCGTGAAGCGGTCCGGGGCGGGCCACGGGGCGAGCGCGTCGAGGTCGGCGAGCTGGCCGGGCCAGCGGGCGGGCAGCTCCTCGGGGGCGTAGCGGCGGGCCTCGGCGCGGATCAGCTCGGCGGCGAGGCGTACGTGGTCCTCGTCCAGGTCGCGGCGCACGAGCCGGACGACGTCGGCGGGCTGCCAGCCGCGCTCCCAGGCGCGGCGGACGAACTCCTCGCCGCGGCGGGCCACTTCGGCGTCGGCGGCGGGGGCGGCGGCGAGCAGGGAGGCGGCGGTGTCGAGGGCGTCGTCGACGTGCCGCGCCGCGGCGGGACCGCGGCCGCGGCGCCCCCGGCGGCCACGGCCGCCCGTGCGGTCATCGGGCCCGGCGGTTCCGTAGGGGGGCGTGTGCGCGTACAGGGCCGCCGCGAACGCCTTGTCGATCACCGAGTCCATACCCCTAAGGGTAGGTCTGGCCCTACCTCCGATCCGCCCGCCAGGGGGCGTGAGGCGGGCGGCCGGGGGCGGTTCGCTTGGGGCATGATCCTTGCTTCGCTCCGTTTCCGCTGGGCCGGGTTCCTCGGGGCCTTCGTCGCCGTCGCCCTCGGGGTGGCCCTGACCGCCGCGATGGGGGTGGGGCTCGCCGCGAGCGCGGGGGGCGTGGAGCGGGAGCCGCAGCGGTTCGCGGGGTCGCCCGTGGTCGTGGCGGGGCGGGACACGCTGAGCGTGCCGGTGCGGCGGGGGCCGCGGACCGACCGCGTCGACGAGCGGCTCGCTCATCCACACCCTGTGGACAGGGAGCTGCTCGCAGACCTGCGGCGGCTCGGCCCGGTGCGGGTCGGTGGCGGGCCGGACGCCGTCGGGGTGAGCGCGCCCGTCGGCGCGGTGCGGGCCGCCGTGGCCGCGTCCGGCACCGGGGCCCGGGTGCTCACCGGCGCGGACCGCGCCCGCGTCGACCCGGGCGCGGAGCGCGACGGGCGGGCGCTGGTGGCCGTGAACGCGTTCCTCGGCACGGCGGGCGGCGTCGCCGTGTTCGTCTCGGCGTTCGTGACCGCGTCCACATGCGCGTTCGTGGTGGCGCTGCGCCGCCGCGAGCTGGGGCTGCTGCGGGCGGCCGGGGCGAGCCGGGGCCAGGTGCGGCGCTGGCTGCTCGGCGAGGCCCTGGTGGTCGGGGCCCTGGCCGCCGCCACCGGCTGCGCGCTCGGGGCCCGGGGCGCCCCGCACCTGGCGCGGGCCCTGGTGGACGCGGAGGTCGCACCGCCGTGGTTCACGGTGGCCGAAGGCCTGCGCTGGACCTGGTGGCCGTATCAACTCGCCTTCTGGACCGGGCTCCTCGTCGCCCTGGCCGGGGCCTGGAGCGCGGCGCGGCGCGCGGCCCGGGTCAGCCCCGTGGAGGCGCTGCGCGAGGCGTCGCTCGACACCGGGGTGATGCCGCCGGGCCGCCGCGTCGCGGGGGCCGCGCTGCTCACGGGGGCGCTGGGGCTGCTCCTGTGGACGCTGTGGTCGGACCCTTCGGACCTGCTCAAGCGCAAGACGTACACCACCTTGCCGATGCTCCTGGCCACGGCGGTCGCCGCGCTCGCGCCGCTGCTCGTGCGGCGCGTGGTGGCCCTCTTCCCCTGTCCCGCCGCCGCGGGGGGCGGGCGGGTCCGGCGGGCGGCCGCCCTCGCCCGGATCGTCCGCGCCAGCAGCGGTGCCGGGGTGCGCCGCACGGCCGCCGTCGCCGCGCCCGTCCTCGTCACGGTCGCGCTGGCGGGCTGTCTGTTCGGCTCCGCCGGGACGGTCGGCGCGGCGAAGGCGGCGGAGGCCCGGCAGCGCACCGCCGCCGACCTCGTCGTCACCGGTGAGGGGCTGCGCCCCGTGGGTCCGGTCGCGGGGGCCGTCGTCGCGGCGTCCGCCGCCACCGCCGTGTTCGTGCCCGAGGACGACGGGTCGGCGGTGGTCAGGGCCGAGGCGCGGGCGGTGGCCGACCCGGCGGCGTTCGCGGCGGTGTCCCGGCTGCCGGTGGTGGCGGGCGACGTGCGCGACCTCGACGACCGGTCGATCGTCGTCGACGAGGAGTGGCAGCGGCACCGCGTCGGCGAGCGGGTGCCGGTGTGGCTCGGCGACGGGCGGCGGGCCCGGCTGCGGATCGTGGCGGTCCTCGCGCGCGGCACCGGCGACAACGGGGCGTACGTGACCGCCGCGAACGCGGCGGCCGCGCCCGTGGACCGCCTCGACGTCCGGCTCGGCGCCGGGGCCGACCGGGCCGCCGTGACGCGGGCGCTGCGCGCGAGCGGCGGCGAAGTGCGGCCGGTCGACGACTGGCTCGCCGCCGCGTACCCGGGGATGCGGCACCAGACCCGGCTCGGCCTCCTGCTGCTGCTCGGGCTCTGCCTCACATACGCGGCGATCTCCCTGGTCTCCACGCTGCTGATGACCGCGCCGGTACGGGCCCCCGAGCTGCGGTCCCTGCGTCTGGCGGGGGCGACGACCGGACAGCTGCGGCTCGTCGCGGCCGGGGAGGCGGTCCTCGCGGTGGCGGTGGGCGCGGTGCTCGGGCTCGCGGTGACCGCCGTCGGCCTCGGCGTCCTCGCGGTGGCTCTTGCCCTCCTTTCGGTGCCGGGCCCCGGGCTTCTGGGGGTGGTGGTTCCCTGGTCGGCGATGGGCTGGTGCGCGGGGGTGTGCGGGGCGGTGGCCGTGGCGGCGGGGGTGGCGGGGGCGTGGCGGGTGACCCGGGCCTCGGACGGCTGAATCGCTGCGGGGCACCTGCCCACAGCGGGCGGACGGCGGCTGCCCACAGCGGAATGGCCCGAACGCCGGGCGCGCGGCTGCCCACGGCCCGAGCCGGAGACTTTCAGCCCGTCCGGCGTTTGAGGACGAGGCGCGGAGCGCCGATGACCGCAGGGCCCCTGCCTAGGAGTCGCCGCCCTCGTCGATGAGGCGGCGGACCTCGCGGTCGATGAGCCCGAGGCGGGCCTCCGCGACCAGGGGGACCGCGCGGCGCTGGCGCCGGGCCTCGTGCAGGTCGATGTCGACGGTGACCAGGCCCGGCTCCCACTTGGGCGCCTGCGCGACCACCGTGCCGCGCGGGTCCACGACCCGCGAACCGCCCCAGAACGTGGCCCCGTTCTCGTTGCCGACGCGGTTCACGAACACCACCCAGCACTGGAGCATGCGGGCCGTGTACGACAGCAGGGTGTCCCAGTACAGGCCCGTGTCCATCGCCTCCGGGTCGAGGCTCGCCGCGCTGTTCGTGGGGACGACGATGACCTCGGCGCCGTCCTGCACCGCGAGCCACGGAAGCACCGGCTGCCAGGCGTCGTTGCAGATCAGCGTGGCCGCGCGGCCGTGCCCGCCGGGCAGGTCGTAGGCGCGCAGATGCTGGCCGGGGCTGACGTGCTTGCGCTCCTCCCAGGCCAGGTAGTTCGGCAGGTACAGCTTGCGGTGCGCGTGCCGCAGGGCGCCCGCCGCGTAGTAGCCCGACGTGTTGTACGCGCGCAGGCTGGTGTGCTCGTGCAGACCGACCAGGACGTCCGGGCCGAGCAGGGACAGGCCGAGCAGGCGCGGGTCGTCGGCGGGCAGCGAGGTGTCCCGCTTCAGGGCGCCCAGGTGGTAGCCGTGCAGGCTCAGCTCGGGGAACACCACGAGGTCGGCGGACTGGGCCCGCGCCTGGGCCACGCACTCGCGGGCGACCTCCAGGTTCTCGTCCACCTCGCCGAGCACGCAGTCGGTCTGGGCCAGGGCGACGCGCATGGCACCGAGCGTGGCAGGGGCGGCCGGGGGCGGCACGCGGGGTGGGCCATGCGGGGTGCGGCCGGGCGGCCGCCCAGGTCCGGGGCCCGATTGTCAGTGGCGGGTGCGATCGTCGAGGCGTGGAAGCGCAACGGTGGGCCATCGCGGAGGACGGGCCGGGGGTGCTCGTGGCACAGCTCGGGGACGACGGGCTGCCCGTCGGGCCCGCCGTGCGGGAGGACGACCTCGCCGGGGCGGTGCGGCGGCGCCCCGGGGTCGGACGCTGGGTGTGGCGGTCCACCGCCGACGTCTATCCCCGGCTGCTCGCGGCGGGCGTCCGGGTCGAGCGCTGCTATGACGTGGAGGCCGCGGAGGCGCTGCTGCTCGGGCACGAGGGGCGGCTCGGCGAGCCCCGTTCGGCGGCGGCCGCCTGGGCGCGGGGCAGGCGAAGACCCGTGCCCCCGGACCCCCCGCCCCGCGCCGCGGTGCCCGGCGCGCAGGACTCCCTCTTCGAACCGTCCGCGTCCGCGCCGCTGCCCTTCGACGCCCTCCTGGAGGTGTACGCGAAGCAGCTCGAACGGCACGGGACCACCGCGCACCCGGGGCGGATGCGGCTGCTCACGGCCGCCGAGTCGGCGGGCATGCTCGTGGCCGCGGAGATGAACGGGGCCGGGCTGCCGTGGCGCGCGGACGTCCACCGCGACGTCCTCACCGAGCTGCTCGGCGAGCGGTACGGCGGCGGGGGCGAGCCCCGGCGCCTGGCCGAGCTGGCCGACGAGGTGTCGGCGGCCTTCGGGCACCGGGTCCGTCCGGACCTGCCCGCGGACGTGGTCAGGGCGTTCGCGCGGGCCGGTGTCAAGGTCCGCTCGACCCGGCGCTGGGAGCTGGAGGAGATCGACCACCCCGCCGTGCGCCCGCTCCTGGAGTACAAGTCGCTGTACCGCGTGTGGACCGCCCACGGCTGGTCCTGGCTCCAGGACTGGGTGCGCGACGGCCGCTTCCGCCCCGAGTACACCCCGGGCGGCACCGTCACCGGCCGCTGGACCACGAACGGCGGCGGCGCCCTGCAGATCCCCAAGGTCATCCGCCGCGCGGTGGTCGCGGACCCGGGCTGGCGGCTCGTCGTCGCCGACGCCGACCAGCTGGAGCCGCGCGTGCTTGCCGCCATCTCGCGCGACCGGGGCCTGATGGACGTGGCGGGCAGCCCCGACGACCTGTACACGCGCCTGTCGGACCGGGCGTTCTCCGGCGACCGCGAGCACGCCAAGCTGGCACTGCTCGGCGCGGTCTACGGCCAGACCTCCGGCGACGGCCTGAAGAACCTGGCGGCGCTGCGCCGCCGCTTCCCGCAGGCCGTCGCGTACGTCGACGACGCGGCGCGCGCGGGCGAGGAGGGCCGTCTCGTCCGGACCTGGCTGGGCCGGACCAGCCCGCCCGCGGCCGGCTCGGGCGAGGACGCCCTCGGCGAGGCGGGCCTGCCGCAGGAGGACGCCGCCGAGCCCGATGACACCTCCCGGGAGGGCGGGTTCACCCCCGGGTACGCCTCCACCGACGCCCGTGCCCGCGGCCGCTTCACACGGAACTTCGTGGTGCAGGGAAGCGCCTCCGAATGGGCCCTGCTCATGCTCGCCGCGCTGCGCAGGGCCACCGCGCACCTCCGCGCCGAGCTGGTCTTCTTCCAGCACGACGAGGTGATCGTGCACTGCCCGGCCGAGGAGGCGGAGGAGGTCGCGGCGGCCGTGCGGGAGGCCGGGGACCTGGCGGGGCGGATCGCGTTCGGCGAGACCCCGGTGCGGTTTCCGTTCACCACTCGGGTCGTACGGTGCTACGCCGATGCCAAGTGAAGCGTGCGGCCACGCTTCGGACCGGGCCCTTTCGCGCTGCGCGCTCGTCCTCAAACGCCGGACGGGCTCGATGATCCGCCGGTGAGTTCGCGCAGTTCCGTCACCACTTTGGGGCTCGCCCCGTCCAGGGACTCCAGGGCGGTGAGGGCCGAGCGCCACTGCTCGTGGGCCTCTTGGGTGCGGCCCCGGGCGTGCAGGAGCAGGCCGTGCTGGTGGCGGGCCAGGCCGGTCATGTGGGTGTCGCCGCGGTGGGCGGCGCGCTCCAGGAGGAGGGCGCAGGCGCGGTCCGCCTCCGCGGTACGGCCGAGGGCGCGCAGGGCGCGGACCAGGCCGAGGCGGGTGTGGGACTCGCCGTGCCAGTCCTCGTACTCGCCGTGCACGCGCAGGCTGACCTCGAAGTGGCCGAGGGCGGCGGCCGGTTCGCCGAGGGCGAGGTGGGCGTAGCCGATGTTGCAGTGCGCGGACTGGCGGACGACGGCGTGGCCGATGCGTTCGCCGATGGCGAGGCTGCGCTCGTGGTGGACGATGGCGAGCCGGGCGTCGCTGTGCTCGTGGAGGTTGCCGAGGTGGCTGAACGTGATGGCCTCGCTGAGCGGGTCGTCCAGGGAGCGGGCGAGGTCCAGGGCCCGGGTCAGGGCGTCCACGGCCTCCGCGCGGCGGCCGAGGCCGTCGAGCAGCAGGCCCCGGTGGTTCAGGCCGCGGCGCACGCAGGACGCGCGGCCGATGCCGCGCCACAGGGCGAGCGCCTCGTCGTTGAGGGCCAGGGCCTCGCCCGCGCGGCCCGTCATGAAGCGGTGGCCCGCGAGGTCGGTGAGGGCCTGTGCCGTCACGGCCGGGTCGCCGTGCAGCCGCGCGGTGTCCACGGCGATCGCGGCGAGGGTGCCCCACTCGGTGAGGCGGCCGCGGCGCTGGAGGTACGGGTGGAGGTTCCGCACCAGGGCCGGTACGAGCCCGGAGGCGTCGCCGGTGTGCCGTTCGGCGAGGGCGACGACGTTGTCCAGCTCCTCGTCGGCCCAGGCGAACGCGGCGTCGAGGGAGCCGAAGCACTCCAGGTCGTCGGGCGCCGGGTCGCCGGGGGCGGGGGTGGCGGGTGCGGGCACGGCGAGGCGGTCCTCGCGGTCCCGGCTCTCCGGGGCGATCGCGAGCAGCGCCGCGCGGGCGGTGTCGCCGTACCAGCGCAGGGCCGTCGCGCCGAAGGCGTCCGCGGGGCGGGGCGCGCGGTGGGCGCGGGCGAAGTCCCGTACGAGGTCGTGCGGGGCGTAGCGGCCGTACGCGGTCTCTTCGAGGAGGGCGACGTCGACGAGGCGGTCCAGGGCGGCCTGGGCCCGCCAGCGCGGCGCGCCGAGCAGCCGGGCGAGGAGCGGCGCGCCGTACATGGGCAGGTCGAGCGCGCCGATGACGCCGAGGGCGCGGGCGGCGTCGCGGTCGCTCTCGCGGTCGGAGGTGCGCAGCGCCTCCAGGGCGACGTCGAGGGAGCGCCGCACGCTCAAGTCGTCGTACTCCAGGTGCCGCAGGCGGCCCTCGCAGTCCGTCAGGAGGCCCGCGAGGGCGTCCGGGGTGAGCGCGCGGCGGGCGGCGAGCCGGGCCGCGACGATCCGCAGCGCGAGCGGGAGGCGGCCCGTGAGCCGCACCAGCGGATGCCCCGCGCCGAGGTCGTCCCGCCCCGACGCGGCGCGCAACAGCGCGGTGCTGGCCTCGGCGGACAGCGGGGGCAGCGGGAAGCGGGCGGCGCCGTCGAGCGCGGTGAGCGGGGAGCGGCTGGTCACGAGGGTGCCGCAGCCCGCGCCGCCGGGCAGCAGCGGCCGTACCTGCGCGGCGCTCGCGGCCCCGTCGAGGACGAGGAGCGTACGGGTGGGGGCGAGGAGCGAGCGCAGCAGTGCCGCCGCCGCGTCCGGGTCGTCGGAGGCGTGCCGGGCCTCGGCACCGAGGTCGCGGAGCAGCGCGGCGAGGGCCTGGCCCGGGGTGAGCGGGGCGACGCCGGGGGTGGCCCCGTGCAGGTTGACGTAGAGCTGGCCGTCGGGGAAGCGCTCCCGCAGGCCGTGCGCGACGTGCAGGGCGAGGGCGCTCTTGCCCACGCCCGCCATGCCCGAGAGCACGACCACGGGCGGGGCGCCCGCACCGCCGTCCGTGAGCCGTTCACGCAGCTCACGGGCTGTCTCCTCCCGGCCGGTGAAGCGCGAGGGCGCGGGCGGGAGCTGGGCGGGGCGGGGCGCGCGGCCCGGCGGCGACGTGGTGGGGCGGCCCCCGGCGAGGACGGCGCGGGCCGGCCGCGCGGCGGGGGCGGCGGGGGCTCCTGGGGCTCCGGGGCTGCTGAGGACCTCCCGGTGGGCCGCGCGGACGCCGTCGCCCGGCTCGACGCCGAGCTCCTCGACCAGTCTGCGGCGCAGTGCGCGGTGCACGGCCAGGGCCTCCGCCTGGCGGCCGGTGCGGTGCAGCAGGAGCATCAGCTGGCGGTGGAACGCCTCGCGGAGCGGATGCTCGGTGACGAGGGACGTCAACTCCGGTACGAGGGAGGCGAGTTCGGCCCCTCGCTCGGGGGTGCGCTCCAGGGCCGCGTCGTAGCGCCACTCCAGGACGAGCAGACGGGCCTCCTCCAGGCGCTGCACCAGGGCGTCACCCGCGGTGGTCGTGGAGAGCCCGGAGAGCGGGGCGCCGCGCCACAGGCACAGGGCGGCCGCGGCCTCGGCCTCGACGGTGTCCCAGTCGCGGGCGGCGTGGGCCGCGCGGGCCGCGGCGGCGTGCCGTTCGAAGACGCGGACGTCGAGTTCGCCGTCGGCCACGAGCAGCCGGTAGCCCGGCGGTACGGCGTGCAGCCGGGCGGGGTCGTCGAGCAGGCGGCGCAGCCGGGTGACGTGGTTCTGCAGCGAGGCGCGGGCGGAGGCGGGCGGCGCGTCGCCCCACAGCGCCTGGGTGAGCGCGTCGGCGGAGACCGCGCGGCCCGGTGCGAGCAGCAGCGCGGTCAGCAGGGCGCGGGCCTTGGGGCTGCGGAGCGGGCGGGGTTCGCCCGCGGCGTCGTACACCGCGGGCACGCCGAGGAGCCCGAACCGCAGCTCGCCTGCCATGCGTGCCCTACTCCCCCAGTGGTGCCCGCAGCCCCCGTTGGCTGTCACGACCACGCCAAAACGGGGGCCGTTGGGCACATGTTAGCCATCTGTTGGCGAGGCCTGATCTGATCCCTGCATCGGACCTGGCCCCGACGGTGCATGCGCTTGGCGCGTGGCTCGGGGGAGTGTCGCCGCCGCGGCCGGGTCCGCCCAAACCAGGGCCTCCCCCTCGGCCTCACCCGCCGGGGCCGAGCCCCACAGCCACCCCCGTGGCGCAGCTGGGCCCCTCCCCCACCCGCCCTCACCTCCCGGCCCCGGCCCGGAACACCGCGACGGGCTCCGCCACTCGGCCCGGGCCGAACCACCGCGCTGACGCGCTCGTCCTCAATCGCCGGACGGGCTTGATGGGTCACGCTGCCGCACTCGTCCGCACACACCGGACCGGTGTGATCCGCCGGGCTGCCGCCCTCCCCCCCGACACGCCGGACCGGCTGAATCCGCCGACTCCACGCAGCTGTTCGTCCGCCCGCACGCTGTGCGCGATCGCGGCCTGCCCGGTGGTGTCGTCTGCCGCTCACTGGCTGGTTTTCCCCGCCCACCCGCCCCCCTTTTTTTGGGGGGAACGACGGCGGGAAAGCCGCTAGGTCGGGGCCCGGCCTGGCCGCCAGGGAGAAACGGGTGGGCGGGCGGGAGAAAACCGCCGCGGTAGCGGCGGGGACAGGCGACGACGGTGGGGGAGCCGCTAGGTCGGGGCCCGGCCCGGTCGCCGGGGCAGGAACGGGTGGGCGGGTGGGAGAGACCGCCGCGGTAGCGGCGGGGTGGGGTGGGGTCAGGTGATGGGGAGGTGGAGGGTGAAGGTGGTGCCCCGCCCGGGGGTGCTGGCGGCGGAGACCGTACCGCCGTGCGCCCGCACCAGGTCACGAACGATGGCAAGCCCCAGCCCACTGCCCCCCGTGGCCCGCGTACGCGACTTGTCGGCGCGCCAGAACCGGTCGAAGACGTGCGGAAGATCCGCCGCGGAGATTCCGGTCCCCGTGTCCGCGACCTCGATGTCCACCTGCCCGGCGACGACCCGGGAGGTGACGGTGACGCTGCCCCCGGCGGGCGTGTGCCGTACCGCGTTGGAGACGAGGTTCCCGATGGCCTGCCGCAGCCGCAGCGGGTCGGCGGTCAGCCACGGGTCGCCCTCCGCGCGGGCGAGGAGACGTACGCCCGCCGCGTCCGCCCGCGCTTGGTGCGCGGCCACGACCTGCTCGGCGAGGTCGGCGGCGCAGGCGGGCTCCCGGTGCAGCCGCAGCGTCCCGGCGTCGGCGGCGGCGAGGTCCTGGAGGTCGTTGACGATGTGCTGGAGCAGCAGTGCCTCCTCCAGGAGCGAGGTGACGAGCTCGGGATCGGTGGCGACGACCCCGTCCTCGGCGGCCTCCAGCCACCCCCGGATGTTCGACAGGGGGGTGCGCAGCTCGTGCGCGACGTCGCTGACCATGGCCTTGCGCTGCTCCTCCAGGGCTTTGCGGTGCGCCGCCATGTCGTTGAAGGCGGCCGCGAGCTGGCTGATCTCGCCCGCCGAACGGGCGGGCACCGGCTCGGTGGCCTCGCCGGTCTTCATGCGCTGCGTGGCCGTGGTGAGCGCGCGCAGCGGCCGGGTGAGCCGGGTCGCGGCGAAGGCGGTGACGGCGACGGTCAGGGCGAGCACGACCGCGGCGAGCCCGACGAGCCGCGTGGTGTTGGCGCGGGAGAGCCGGAAGCCGCTCGCGGAGGGGCGGCTGCCGTCGGGGCTGGTGATGAAGAGCAGCGCGGGCGAGGAGACGTACGGGCCGAGCTGCTCGCGGCGCGCGCTGTCCACGCAGTTGGCGGCGAGCGCCGCGACGGGGTCGTTGGCGGTCGAGCCGGGCCCGCTGACGGACGGCGCGGGGGCCGGGACCACACCGCCGACGGCTTCCTTGGGGGGCTCGACCGGCGACTTCACGTCGCCGCGCGAGGGCTCGGTCGCGTACAGCCAGGGGGAGCCGCCGCGTGACACGGTCAGGCCGAGCTTCACGGGCTTGCTGCCCTTGCGGCGCATGCACGCGCCGGCCAGCTTGCTGACCTTGTCGAGGGCCTTGCGCTCGGTGGCCGTCGGCTCGTTCAGGGCGATGGCGCCGCACCGGTATTCCATGAAGTCGCTGTTCTCGCCCGCCATCTCCAGATAGGGGCGGCCGCTCGGCCCCTCCACGCTCTTCACCGTCGTACCGGCGTCCTGGGCGCACCCGACGACCTTCTCCGCGAGGGCCCGCAGGTCGGCCCGCTCGTTCTCGGGGAGCCGGAAGGGGCCCACGGCGCGCGGGTCGATGCGGTCGACGGCGCCCGTACCGGTGTCGATGCCGGCGTCGCCGCCGAGGCCGGTCGGCGTGTCGGCGTCGCGCCCCGCGGCCAGCGTCGAGTCCACGGCCAGCGGGTCGACGACCGCCGACGCCCGCGCGGGCAGCCGGGAGCCGGGCACGCCGCCCTTGCCGCTCGCTGCCGAGTCGGCGATGACCTCGCGGTCCTGGGTGGTCAGGGCGATGCGCCGCCCCGTCTCCTGGGAGAGCTCGCGCACCGTGCGGCCCGCGCCGCGCCAGTTGGGCGTGCCCGCGGCGAGGCCGAGGAGCCGGTCGTAGATCCGCGCGTCGTCGGCGAGCACCTGGCCCTGTTCCTGCCGGATGGCCCCGGACGTGGTCTGCGCGGCGAGCCAGGCGGTGGCGGCGATGGACAGCACGGAGACGAGGACGGACACCGCGAGCAGCCGTGTGAGCAGGCTCTTGCGCACGGGTACGCGGGTACGGACCGGGGCGTCGCCCGGCGGCCTTGCCCCGCGCTTCCCGGCCCCGCCCCTACGCCTCACGACGGCCCGCCGACCCGTCGCCGCCCCGGCCCGGGGGAGCCGTCCGGCCGGAGGGGGCGGCGCCCGGGTCCCGGTACGCGACGAGCTTGTACCCCACCCCGAAGACCGTGACGAGGCGGCGCGGGGTGCGCGGATTGGCCTCGATCTTCTTGCGCAGGTTCAGTATGTGGACGTCCACGGTGCGGACGGATATGTACCCCGACGAGCCGTGGATCCGGTCGAGCAGCTGGGGGCGCGTGAACACCCGCTCCGGCTCCGCCGCCATGGCCGCGAGCAGCTCGAACTCGCCGGGCGTGCACTCCACGCGCTGCCCGTCCACGGTCACTTCGTGCCGCAGCGCGTCCACGACGAGGCCGCCCGCGCGCAGCACCCGCGCGTCCGCCTCGGGCGCCGGGCTGTGCGCGGCCCCGCTGGCGCGGCGCAGCAGGGTGCGGACGCGGGCCATCAGCTCGCGGGGGCTGTAGGGCTTGGTGAGGTAGTCGTCGGCGCCGAGGTCGAGGCCGAGCAGCAGGTCGTCCTCGGTGGAGCGGGCGGTGAGCATGAGGATGGGCAGCGTTCCGGTGCCGCGCCCGGCCGCCTCGGTGCCGGGCGGCGGTGCCGCGCGCAGCACGCGGGTCACGCCGAGCCCGTCGATCTCCGGCATCATCACGTCGAGGATCAGCAGGTCGGGGTCGTGCAGCCGGACCCGCTCCAGGGCGGTGCGCCCGTCGTGGGCCACGCCGACGGTGTGTCCCTCACGCTCCAGATAGCGGCGGATGAGGTCGGCCTGCTTCTCGTCGTCCTCCGCGACCAGGACAAATGCGCACATGCGCCGAGCATAGGTGGCCGCCACACGATTCCGGCCGCCGCGTCCGCGCCCTGACAGGATCCTCATAACCCGCAGGCGCGCGGTACGACGGCTCAACCGTGCGGTCGTACGGCGGCTCGGCCGTGCGGTCGTACAGCGGCTCAGCCCTGCGGTCGTACGGCGGCTCAGCCGTGCGGTACGACGACGACCTGGACGTCGTCCTCGTAGATCACCCGCCCCGGATCGTCGGACCGCACCTCGCGGCACGGCACTCCGTGCGCGGCGAGCAGTTCCAGATAGCCGGGGATCCGCTCGATGAGGTGGGTGGCGGTGGTCTTGAACCAGGAGACGGCGCCGGGGTACCGCTCGGGGTCGTAGAAGGACGCGTCGGGCGTCGGGTACGCGGTGTCGTACCAGTCGTTGCCCGCGCGCCAGAAGCGCTGCTGCGCCTCGGTCAGGCGCCCGGCCCGCGCGAGCCCGTTGGCGAGGGCGAACACGCCGGGGAAGTGGCCGCGTTCGTGGCGCTGCGGCGACTCGAAGCGTAGGTACGCGTACGTCTCTTCAGAGGTCACCGCCGCATCCTCGCACCGCCGCGAGCGCGGCCCGGGCGGTGGCCGCCCAGTGCGGGGCCCCGGCGCGTTCGGCGACGGCGAGGGCGGTGCGGTAGTGGGCGGCGGCGGGGCGCCCCAGGGCCACGGCCAGGTCCCCGAGCTCCTGGGCGACGGGCCCGAGCGCGACGAGGCCGCTGCCCGCGCCCGCCAGCTCGTCCCCGGCGGGCAGCAACCGGCGGTACGCGTCCGCCATGGCCGCCGCGTCCCCGGAGCGCACGGCGGCGCGGGCGTCCAGGCACAGCCGCACGTCGAGGAGCTGTCCCGCGTCGGGCACCTCGGCGTAGGGCACCTCGGCGTCCGGCACCTCGGCGTCCGCCCCCGAGCCCAGGGACCACAGGGCCAGGCGCAGCAGCTCGTCCTCCGGCATGCCGCTCATCCCGCTGCCGCGCAGCCGCCCGGCGGCGCTGCGGTACGCGGCCTCCGCCTCCTCCGCGCGCCCGGCGACGGCGGCGCGCAGGGCGGCGTACCAGGACGTGAACACGCCCACGAGCGGCAGGCCGTACCGCTCGGCGAGCCGGTCCGCGGCGGCCGCGGCGGCGTCGGCGCGGGCGAACTCGGCGCGGGCGCCGTGCGCCTGGATCAGCATGAGGTGGCCGAGGACCTCGAAGCCCGCGAGCCCGTGGCGGGCGGCGAGGGCGACCAGCTCCGCCCCGATGCGGGCGCGCTCGCGGGCGAGTCCGGGGCGGTGGAAGGTGTGCAGGAAGCGTCCGTTGAGGGCGTACGCGAGCAACGCGGCGCCCTGCTCGGGGCGTTCGCCCCCGGCCTCGGCCCCGGCCCCGGCGGCCAGGTCCCGCGCGAGCCCCTCCGCCGCGCGGGCCGCGGCGGCGCCCGCCCCCGTGGTGTCCCCGCGCGTCTCCATGGCGATGGCGCTCAGGAGGCGGCAGCGGGTGACCCGGCGGGCCCGCGTCCCGTCGTCGGGCAGCGCGTCGAGGGCGCGCCGGGCGGCGGCCACGACGTGGCGGGACAGCTCCTCGTCGTCGTTGCGGGCCCAGATGCCGGGCACGTCGAAGGCGCCGATGACGCGTGCCGTGAGGGCCGGGTTGCCGTCGGCCTCGGCGGCGGCGAGCGCCTCGGCCCGGTACCGCCGGGCCTGAGCGAGGCCGCCGGTGACGGCGAGGCCGCGAACGAGGCCCATGAGCAGGGTGAGGCGCTCGGCGGGGTCCCCCTCCGCCGCCCCGCGGTCGTACGCGTCGAGGGCCGCGCCCCACAGCCGCCGGGCCCGGTGCGGCGCACCCGCGGCCTCGGCGCGGCGGGCCGCGCGGCTCGCGTGGGTGACGGCGCGGGCGGCCGTGGCGCGCGTGCCCGCGCTGAGGTAGTGGTGGGCGAGGGCGTCGTCGGTGGCGACGGCGTCGGGGCGCAGCCGCTCCAGGGTCTCGGCGACCGCCGTGTGCAGCCGGGCCCGGCGCGGCCGCGACAGGTCGCCGTACACCGTCTCGTGGACCAGCGCGTGGGCGAACCGCACCTGTTCCGCAGTCTTTTCGGGCGCGGCGAGGAACCCGGCCGAGGCCGCCGCCTCCACCGCGTCCAGGACGACCTCCTCGTCACCGGCGAGCGCGCACAGCAGGTCCAGGTCGGCCTCCGCCCCGACGACCGCGGCGAGCCGCAGCACCGTGCGCGCCTCCTGCCCGAGCGTGTCGAGGCGGGCGCGGACGAGGTCCCGTACGCCGGCGGGCACCCCGGAGAGGGCCGCGGCGCCGTCGGTGGCGTAGAGCCGGGCCAGTTCGCGGACGAAGAAGGGGTTGCCGCCGGTGCGGCGGCGCACGGCGCGGGCGGTCGCGGCGTCGACGTCCCGCCCGGAGACGGCCGCCACCAGGTCCCGTACGGGGCCCTCGGCGAGCCCGCCCACGCGCACCCGCACCGGCTCGGCCCGCGCCGCCCGCCCCAGGAACGCGCCGAGCGGGGGCGGGACTTCGGTGTCGCGGTACGTGCCGAGGACGAGCACGGGCGCGGCGGGCGGCGCCGTCGCGAGCCCGGCCAGCAGGTCGAGGGACTCCTCGTCGGCCCCGTGCAGATCGTCGAGGACGAGCAGCAGCGGCCGCCCGCGCGCGGCCAGGGCGGCGAGCCGGTCCCCCACCCACCGGCGCCGCCGCAGCCGGAGCGCGACGGGGTCGCCGCCCCCGGGCCCGTCGGGGGCGGCATCCAACTCCCCTACGGGAAGGCCGAGTTCCGCCAGAGCCTCCGTCCAGGGCCACCCCGCCGGGGCAGCCGCACCCTCCGGCACCCGCCCCCAGGCCGCCGTCCAGCCCGCCGCGCCGAGGCGTCCCGCGAGGTCCCCGGCCAGCGCGGTCTTGCCCGCGCCCGCCTCGCCGGAGAGCAGGGCGAGGGTGAACCGGCCCGCGCGCAGGGCAGTGTGCGCGGCGGCTTCGAGGGCGGCGGTCTCGGCGCCCCGGCCGAGCAGGACGGCGGCGCTCGCCGCACGCGGGGCCGTCGCGTCGCGCGGGGCCGTCGCGTCCCGTAGGCCCGGCGCGTCCCGTAGGGCCGGCGTCGTCACGCCCCGTAGGGCCGTCGCGTCCCTTAGGGCCGGGGCCATCACGTCCCGTAGGGCCGAAGCTCGCGCATCCCGTACGACCGGAGCCCTCGCATCCCCTACGCCGACAGCCGTGGTGTCCGGGCCTCCCCCGGGCCCGGCCGCCGCCTGCGCCAGGATCTCCGCCTCCGCGCGCCGCAGCCCCTCCCCCGGGTCCACGCCCAGCTCCTGCGCGAGCGTCGCGCGCGCCCGGCGCAGCGCGGCCAGGGCGTCCCCCTGGCGCCCCGCCCGGTACAGGGCGAGGGCCAGCAGCTCCCACGCCTCCTCCCGCCAGGGGTGGGCCTCGGCGTGGGACTCCAGGTCCAGGACCGCCTCGGCGGCCCGGCCGACGGCGAGGGCGAGGCGGGCGCGGCGCTCCACGGCGAGCAGGCGAAGGCCGTCCAGGCGGGCCACCTCCGCGCGGGCCCAGTCGGCTTCGGCCCACTCGGCGTAGGCGGGGCCCCGCCACAGGGCGAGCGCGTCGTCCAGGGCGGTGAGCGCGGCCTCGGGCACCGGGCCGCCGTCGTCGAGGAGGCGGCCCGCGTCCCGTACGGCCGCCTCGAACCGCCAGGCGTCCACCGCGTCCGGCCCGGCGAGCAGCGCGTAGCCCGGTCCCGCCGTGACCAGGAGGCGGGCGGGCGCCCGCCGGGCCCGCCCCGGTTCGAGGGCCTTGCGCAGCGCCCCCACGAACGTGCGGATCGTGCCGACGGCGGTCGGCGGCGGCTCGTCCCACAGGTCGTCGACGAGCCAGCTCACGGGGACGGTCCTGCGCCGGGCGACGATCAGCCGGGCGAGCACGGCGCGGTGCCGCGGGCCCTTCAGCCCGAGGGCGCGCCCCTGGCCGTCCCGGGCGCCGAACGGCCCGAGCACCTGGAACGCCACGGCGTCGGGCACGGATCCCGGCACCGCCTCCGACGTCGCCCTTTCCTCCTCCGGCACCCCTTCAACGTACCCGCAGGGGCCGGACGGCTCAGCGCGCGCCGGCGCGGCCCCGGAACCAGACCCCTCACCGGCCCCCGCCCCCCTCCCCGGATCCCTCGCTGATCCAGTGCTGATTCGCGCCCCGCACGCTGACCGCATGACATCCAGCACCCGCGACACGTACCGCGACGCCGCACCCACCGGGCCCGGCCCCCGCATCGAAGGCTTCGCCGAGCACCGCGTACCGGTCGCCGACGGCGTCCACCTGAGCGCGGCCGTCGGCGGCGCCCCGGCAGGGCCGGCCGTCGTCCTCCTGCACGGCTTCCCGCAGACCCGCCTCATGTGGCGCCACGTGGCGGCGGACCTCGCGGCCGACCACGCCGTCATCGTCCCCGACCTGCGCGGCTACGGCGCCAGCGACAAACCGGCCGAGGCCGCCGACGGACAGACGTACGCCAAGCGCACCATGGCGGCGGACGTCGTGGAGCTGGCCCGCGCGCTCGGCCACGAGCGGTTCGCGCTCGCGGGCCACGACCGGGGCGCCCTCGTGGCGGTCCGGGCGGGGCTCGACCACCCGCAGGCGGTCACGCACCTCGCGTCCCTGGACGTGGTGCCGACGCTCGACATGTGGGACGTGATGCGCGGCACGAGCGCGGCCGTCGGCTTCCACCTGTATCTGATGGCGCAGCCGCCGGGGCTTCCGGAACGGATGATCGCGGCGGACCCGGACGGGTTCTTCGGACACTTCCTGGACCTGTGGGCCAAGGACCCGCGGGCGCTGCCCGCCGACGTACGGGCCGCGTACCTGACGGCGTGCCGGGAGGCCGTCCCCTCCATCGTGGCCGACTTCCGGGCGTCGTCCTTCGCGGACGTCGAGCACGACGCGGCCGACCGCGCCGCCGGGCGGCGGCTGCGGATGCCGGTGACGGTCCTCCAGCAGGACTGGGGCGCGGCGCTCGGCTTCGACGCGGCGGGCCTGTGGCGCGCGTGGGCGCCGGACCTCGTGCACCGGACGGTGCCCTGCGGCCACTTCATGGCGGAGGAGTCCCCGGCGACGGTCACGGAGGCGATCCGCGCCCTGCTGCTGCGCTGAGCGGTCCCGCACGGGCTCGCGGCCCCGGCCCCGCCCCGGCCGCGGGCCCGGCCCCGACTCCGGCCCCGGCTCGGCCCCGACTCCGGCCCCAGCCCCGGCTCCGGCTCCGGCTCCGGCTCCGAAGAGGGGAGTTTTCACCACCGACTCCGGGCCGCCCCGCCTTCGATAATGGCCGCCATGACCCCCATAGGCCTCACCGGCTTCCGCCGCTCCCTGACCCTGTGGCGCCTGTCGCTGCGCGCCTTCTGCCTGTCGCTGTGGCTCGGCGTCGTGTACGCCACGCTCACCACCGGGCTCGGCCCGCGGCTGCTCCCCGGCGCCGTGCGGGCCACCCGTGCGCTCGCCGACCGCCAGCGGGCGCTGGCGAAGGAGTGGTCGGACGTCGACGTCCCCGTGGCGTACGCGAGGGCGGAGACCGCCGCGGACCTGCGCGCCCAGCTGCTCGACCGGGGCAGCCAGGTCCGCCGGGACTGGCGCTGGGTCACCGTGGACCCGTACGTGGGCGGGGTACTGGCCTTCGTACCGACGCTGTTCCTGCTCAGCGGGGTGTGGGGGATGTGCACCGCCGTGTTCGGACCGCGTCTCGCGGACGACTGGGGCAGCCTCTGGTACCTCTTCGTCCCGGTCTACGACACGGCCACGGCGGTCCTCGCGGGCGCGCTGGCCGCGCTCGCCTTCCCCCTGGCCCTGTTCTGGGCGGGCCCGTACGTCGTCCGGCGGCACGCCCGCTATCTGCGCGTGCTGCTCGCGCCCGACGAGGCCGAGCTGCTCGCGGCCCGCGTCGAGCACCTGCGGACGACCCGGTCCGACGCCGCCGACACGCAGCTGGCCGAGATCCGCCGCATCGAGCGGGACCTCCACGACGGCGCGCAGGCCCGCCTGGTCGCGATGGGCATGACCCTCGACGCCGCCGAGCACCTCCTGGAGTCCAACCCCGACGCCGTGCGCGAACTGCTCGCGGAGGCCCGGCAGTCCTCCACGGCCGCCCTCAAGGAGCTGCGCGACCTGGTCAAGGGCATCCACCCGCCGATCCTCGCCGACCGGGGCCTCGCCGATGCCGTACGCTCCCTGGCGATGATCAGCCCGTTGCGGACCGAGGTGGCGGCCGACCTGCCCGCCCGCCCCGAACCCCCGGTCGAGTCCGCCGTCTACTTCGCGGTCTCCGAGCTGCTCGCCAACGCCGCCAAGCACTCCGGGGCCGGGCGCGCCTGGATCGACCTGCGGTACGAGGACGGCTCCCTGCGGGTCACGGTCACCGACGACGGCCACGGCGGCGCGGACCCCGCCCGCGGCACCGGCCTGTGCGGCATCGAGCGCCGCCTCGCCCACTTCGACGGCGTCCTCGCGGTGAGCAGCCCCGTCGGCGGCCCCACCCTGATGACCCTGGAGGTCCCGTGCGCGTTGTCCTCGCCGAAGACCACTTCCTGCTGAGGGACGGCGTCGCCCGCCTCCTGCGGGCCTTCGGCCACGAGGTCGTCGCCGCCGTCGACAACGGCCCCGACCTGCTCGGCGCGCTCACCGGGCTGCGGCCCGACGTGGCGGTGGTGGACGTCCGCCTCCCGCCCACGTTCTCCGACGAAGGCCTGCGGGCCGCCGTCGCCGCCCGCACCGAGGTCCCGGGCCTTCCGGTGCTGCTCCTCTCCCAGTACGTGGAGCCGTTGTACGCACACGAGTTGCTGACCACCGGCTCCGAGGGGGTCGGCTACGTCCTGAAGGAACGGGTGTCCAACGGCGCCGAGTTCGTCGCGACGATCGAACGCGTCGCGGGCGGCGGCACCGCGATGGACCCCGAGGTCGTGGCCGAGCTCGTCACGGGCAGGTCCCGCGACGAGCCCTTCGGCACGCTCACGCCGCGCGAGCGCGAGGTCCTGGAGCACCTGGCCCAGGGCCTGTCCAACGCGGGCATCGCGGCGGCCCTGTTCATCACGGAGAAGGCCGTCGCCAAACACATCGGCAACATCTTCACCAAGCTGACCCTGCCCCCCTCAGAAACAGCCAACCGCCGCGTGCTGGCCGTCCTGGCCTACCTGAACCGCTGACGCGTCCTTCGCGGGGCGCCCCAGACCCGCCCCTTCCCGAACCAGGGGCTGCCGCCCCTGGCACCCCGCCCTCGATCGCGCTGCGCGCTCGTCCTCGAACGCCGGACGGGCTGGATGGTTGCCGGTGCGGACGGGATCTCGTCTGCGGCTCGGATCTCGTGTGCGGGCCGGACCGATCCGCGGTCCGCGGACGAGATGCGGCCCGCACCGAGAACTTCCAGCCCGTCCGGCGTTTGAGGACGAGGCGCGGAGCGCCGAAAACGGGGGGCACAGGGGGCGGAGCCCCCCGGATCGGGAAGGGGCGGGTCAGGGGCGCCCCGCGAGGGACGGGCGGCACCTCGTTGCAGGGTCAATAACGTCCGAAACCATGCCGTATCGGGATCATGGCCCCCGCTCCTAGGCTGACCCACGCACCCTGCCCGACGCACCAGCCCTACGTACCAGCCCTACGTACCAGGAGGCCGACGTGGCAGCGTTATCCGAGGGCATCTACCTCATCAAGAACGAGGCGAGCGGGATGTACGCGACCGTGCAGCCCGGCGCCGGGGCGAAGCAGAGCGCCAAGGTCGTGCTGGAGGACCTGCACGGCGAAGGCGCGGCACGGCACGGCCAGCTGTGGCACGCCCGGCCGCACAGCGCGCGCGAGGGCGCGTGGACGCTGCGGAACGTGCACAGCACGTACTTGATGGACGTCATGGCGGGCCGCGGCCGCGCGGGCGCGGCGGTGCAGCAGTGCGCCGCGGAGTCGCGCGACGACCTGCTGGCCTCGCAGCTGTGGCGCCCCCGGCAGCTCGACGAGGACGTGTACGCGCTGACGAACGGCTACAGCGGCAAGGCGCTCGCCGTGAAGGGCAACAGCCACGAGGCGAACGCGCCCCTGGAGCAGGCGGACCCGGCCCTCGGCGAGGACCTCGGCACACAGGCGTGGCGCCTGGAACGGGTGCCCCCGCGCGGCGAGTCGAAGGGCTTCGACGCCCTGACCGCCTCCGTCGTCTCCGGCCACGGCGGCCCCATCGGCGCCACCCTCAGCGGCCTGACGGGACTCGCCAAGGGCGTCCTGGACGCGGGCGGCGGCGTCTTCGAGACGATGGCGAAGGTCGTGACCGACCCCAAGGCGCCCTACCTGCGGTTCGACGGCTTCCGCGGGGACGAGTTCATCCGCTTCTCGCAGCGCCACGGCATCGAGGCGGGCCCGAAGAAGATCAGCGAGCACTTCACCCGGCCGCCCCGGGGCTTCCGCACCGACTACGAGGACGTCCTGACCGCGCGCAAGGGCAGCGGCCACACCCACGCGGCCCTCATCCGCGACGAACTCCTGGAGTTCTCCGAGCGGTCGGCGAGCGACACGCCGCGGATCCTGCCGCGGGAGCTGCGCGAGCAGCTGCCGGTGAAGGCGGCCACCGTCGCCGACGCCAAGGGCGAGACGGTGGCGTTCTTCACCGGCGAGAGGATCGTGGTCACCGACGGCTCCCTGCGCCCCACCGGCGAACTCCACCTGCCGCACGCGCCGGACGCCTTCCGCACGGACCTCGACACCGCCACCGCCGTCTCCGTCGACGACGAGATGCACTACTTCCTCGTCAGGGGCGAGGAGTTCGTCATCGTGAGCGAGGGCAAGCTCGTGCAGGGCCCGGCCAGGCTGACCGACGCCTACTCCTTCCTGACCGGGGTGTGGATGTAGGGCTCGCGGGCGGCGAGCACGTACGCCTGCGGGGTCCGCTCCCCCTCGTACGGCTCGCGGACCAGCTGTCCGGTCGGGACGAGACCGGCCTCCCTCAGCTGGTCCGCGATCCGCTCGGGCCGCCAGCGGTGGAAGTCGAGGTCCACCGCGTGCCCGAACGCCTCGTCGTAGTGGCGGGGTTCGTCACCGACCTGGAAGCCGAGCAGGAGCGGGGCGCCCGGGGCGAGCACGCGGTGGAACTCGGCGAAGACGCCGGGCAGTTCGCGCGGCGGCACGTGGATCGTCGAGTACCACGCGACCACCCCGCCCGCCGCCCCGTCCGGCAGGTCGAGCGCGGTCATCGAGCCCTCGTCGAACCGCAGGTGGGGGTAGGTGGCACGGGCGAGCGCCAGCATGCCCGGCGACAGGTCGATCCCCCGCGTCGCCACCCCCAGGCCGTCCAGGTACGCGCTCACCTTCCCGGTCCCGCACCCCACGTCGACGACCTCCCCCTTCACCAGCTCGGCGAAGGCGGTGAGCATGGCGCGGGACAGCGGACAGGAGTCCAGCGCGTCGCGCCACTCCTCGTGGACGACGTCGGCGATGGCGTCGTAGGAGGTACGGGTCCTGGCGAGGTACGCGGCTTCGGTCGTGTCGGTCACGGCGGCTTCGGTCGTGTCAGTCACATGGGTCACGGGAACGGACCGTAGCCGCCCCCACTGACAACGCGGGCCCTCGCCGGGACCGGCGCTCACACCTCCTGCGGAGCAGCCGTCGGCAGCGGCAGCGGCGGCGACATCGGGTACGCCGAGGGCGCGCCGCCCGCGCGCCGCGACCTCGGCAGCCACAGCGAGAGCACCGCGCTGGTCCGGTCGAAGACGGGCTCGGTGCGCAGCGCGGCGGGCAGCAGCGGGGCGAGCCAGGAGTCGCCCGCGAGCTCGTCGGCCTCCGCGGCGATCGTGTGCAGGCCGATCAGCCGGTGCTCCGGCTGGTGCAGGAGCCAGGCGCCGCCCAGGCCCCGCGCCTCGGCCTCGTCGCGCACGCGCCCCCAGACGCGGTCGAGCGCGGCCTCGGCGTCGCCCTCGTACCGCAGCCGCTCGAAGCGGCTGACGCGGTGCGCGTCGAGCGGCCGGAAGTTGTGCGCCCCGGCGACCCGCCATATGTACCGCTCGACGTTCAGGAAGAACGGGCGGCTCCAGAACTTCACCCCCGGCTCGAACTCCAGCTCCTGGCTGGTGAAGCGCTCGTAGTCGAGCACGTCGGCCCACGTCTCGAAGAGATAGCGGCCGCCGGTGAAGTGCTGCCCGCCGAAGGCGTCGAACCGGCTCGGCATGTACTTCGCGTACATGCCGGGCCGCGCGTCCATCACGCGCCGCTCGATCTCCTGCTTGTCGACGATCTCCTGGACGCCGACGCCGTCCGCGAGCGGGAAGTCCGAGGTGAACGCGGCCTCCATGGAGAGGGGCCCGACGTCGTAGCCCTTGATCGGACCGGGTCCGTACGCATGCGTGGTCATGACACTCCTTGGTGCGGGGTGGGTGGCGCCCGGCGCGGGTCGCGCCGCCGCCGTACGCCATGACCGTATGCCGAACACCGACCAAACTCCAAACACTGTTCAATCTTTGTCCGCCGTACCATGGTGCGCATGACCACCCCGAAGGAAGGCGCGAGCAGACGCGCGCGCCACCGCGCCCAGACCACCGCCGAGATCAAGGCCACCGCGCTGAAACACCTGGTGGAGGCCGGTAGCGAGGCCGTCGCACTGCGCGGGATCGCACGGGACATGGGCATGGCGCCCGGCACGTTCTACAGCTACTTCGACACCCGCGAGGCCCTCCTCGCGGCGCTCGCGGCCGACGCGTACCGGGCCCTCGCCGCGCATCTGCGCACGGCCCGCGACGGCGCGCGGGAGCCCGCGGACCGCGCCCTGGCGCACGGCCTCGCCTACCGCGCGTGGGCCCTCGCGCACCCGCAGGAGTTCCGCCTGCTCTTCAGCGGCCGCAGCCCGCACGCGCGGACCCAGGACAGCACCGAGGCGGAGTACGAACTGTGCCTGGGCATAGTGGAGATCGCGGCGACGGCGCGACACGCCGACGATGGGGCGCCGCGGCCCGACGCCCGATCCACAACCGTACGGCCGGGCGCCGGTCCCACGACCACACGGCCGGGCACCGAACCCACGACCGCACGGCCGGGCACCGGACCCACGACCACACGGCCGGGCACCGGACCCACGACCGCACGGCCGGGCACCGAGCACGAATCCCCGTACTCCTGGGGCGACTTCGACCCGGTCTTCACGGAGGTGGCGCGTGCGGCCTTCCCGGCGCTCACCCCCGCGACGCTGGCCCGCTCCCTGCGCCTGTGGGGCCGGCTGCACGGCCTGGTCACCCTGGAGATCGACGGCCTGCTCCGCCCCCAGATCGCCGATCCGGAACAGCTGTACCGCGACGAACTCGCGGACGTCACCGCGTGGTTGAGGGAGGCCTGATCCGGGCCGGGCACTCGTGAGGCGGATCTCCCGCCGAGAGGCCTGGCCCGGGGGGGCTGAACGGGGGGACTACGCGCCCGTGATGCGGATCTCCCGCCGCAGCACCTTCCCGGCCTCCGACCGGGGCACCTCCGCGCGCAGCTCGATCACCCGCGGCACCTTGAACCCCGCGAGCGCGCCCCGGCAGTGCGCGACGAGCCGCTCCACGAGCCCGTCGGCGGCGGCCGCGCCCGCCTCGGGCCGCACGACGGCGCCGACCCGCTGCCCCCACTCCTCGTCCGGCACGCCCACGACGGCCGCGTCGGCGACCTCGGGGTGCGCGAGCAGCACGGCCTCGACCTCGGCCGGGTACACGTTCACGCCCCCGGAGACGATGAGGTCGGTGCGCCGGTCGCGCAGGTAGAGCCAGCCGTCGGCGTCCAGGTACCCGTGGTCACCCGCGGTGAAGTACCCGTCGCGCATGGCCTGTTGGGTCTTCTCGACGTCGTGGTGGTACTCGAAGGGGATCACCGGCCGGAAGAACACCCCGCCGGTCTCGCCCGCGGGCAGCGGCCGCCCGTCCTCGTCGAGGACGCGGACGTCGACGTCGGCCATCGGCAGGCCGACCGTGCCGGGCCTGGCCAGCCAGTCCGCGCTGTCCACGGCGGTCACCCCGCCCTCCGTGGCCGCGTAGAACTCGTACAGGACGGGCCCGAACCAGTCGATGGCGCGCCGCTTCACGTCCGGTGGGCAGGGCGCGGCCCCGTGCACCACGGCGCGCAGGCTCGACGTGTCGTACCGCTCGCGGACGGCGGCGGGCAGCCGCAGCAGGCGGTGCAGGACGGTGGGCACGGTGAACAGGAAGTCGACGGCGTGCCGGTCGACGAGCCGCAGCCAGTCCTCCGTGCGCGGGCGCTCCGCGAGGACGACGGTGTGGCCGAGCTGGAGCGCCATGTTCGCGAACAGGCCGGGCGCCGCGTGGTACAGCGGCGCCGCGCACAACTGCGTGAAGGGTCCGGGGCCGACGCCGCACCGGGCCATGAAGTCCAGCTCGTACGGGCTCGGGCCGGGGGGCGCCGCCGACAGCTGCCTGCGGACGGCCTTGGGCCGCCCGGTCGTGCCGGAGGTGTAGAGCATGACGCCGCCCGCGCGCGGCTCGGCCGGAGGCGTGGCGGGCTCGGCGGCGAGCAGTTCCTCGTACGCCACCCAGCCGGGCGCGGTACCGCCCCACACGACCCGCCGCTCTGCCGGCACCCCCGCGGCATCGAGCGCGGGCCCGGCGACCCCGACCAGCCCCACATCCACGACGACCGCTCGGGCCCCGCTGTCCACGAGCACGTGCTCCACCTCAGGCGTGGTGAAGTGATGGCTGAAGGGCGTGAAGTACAGCCCCGACTGCCCGGTGGCAAGGCGCAGTTCGAAGAAGGCCCGACTGTTGGGAAGCATGGCGGCGACGCACTCCCCCGCCCGCACCCCGAGCCGCGCAAGCGCCCGCGTGAGCCGATGCACCCGCCCCGCCAGCTCCGCATACGTCACCTCACCCCCCTCACCCTCAACCACCGCAACCCGCTCCGGCCAGGCCGCAACCACAGCCCCGAACCCGACGGGCGCCCCCTCCCCACACCCACCCACACCCATCTCCCCGCGCCCACCCACACCCATCTCCCCGTGCCCACCCACACCCATCCACGCCACCCCTCTCACCGTCCGCGCATCGTAGGCAGCCCCCCACCACCCCCGTACATAACGCCCCAGCACATGGATCCCCCCACGAATCTGTCCACTACACACAGCCCACCGCACCTCGCACCTGCGGTAGGGCCCACGCCCCTGGAGACACAGAAAGACCCCAGGCCGTGATCTACACGACCTGGGGTCCCAGTGGAGCCGCCTTCGGGATTCGAACCCGAGACCTACGCATTACGAGTGCGTTGCTCTGGCCATCTGAGCTAAGGCGGCGCGCGTCCCGCACCTATGGTGCGATCAGCAACGTCAGCAAGTCTACACAGTTTCCGGGGGTGCTCCGTACACCCCTCCGGGCGGGCGGCCGGAGGGGTGTGAGCTGGGGTTACGCGCAGCGCTTGGCGGTGCGGGGGGCGCGGCCCTCCAGGAGGTAGGTGTTGATCGTGTCGTCGACGCAGCGGCTGCCCCGGCCGTACGCCGTGTGGCCGTCGCCCTCGTAGGTGAGGAGGCGACCCGAGGAGAGCTGGGAGGCGAGGGCCTTGGCCCAGCGGTAGGGGGTGGCGGGGTCGCGGGTGGTGCCGGCGACGAGGATCGGGGCGGCGCCCTTCGCCTCGATGCGGTGGGGCTCGCCCGTGGCCCGCACGGGCCAGTACGCGCAGTTCAGGGCCGACCACGCGAGTCCCTCGCCGAACACGGGCGAGGCCTTGGCGAAGGCGGGGAGCGCGGCCTTCACCTCCTCGGGGGTGCGGAAGGACGGCGGGAGGTCCAGGCAGTTCACGGCGGCGTTGGCGTACATGAGGTTCGAGTACGCGCCGTCGCCGTCCCGCTCGTAATAGCTGTCGGAGAGGGCCAGCAGGGCCGAGCCGTCGCGGTCGCGCATCGCCGCGTCGAGGGCGTCGCGCAGCTGGGGCCAGGCCGACTCGTCGTACATCGCGGCGATCACGCCCGTGGTGGCGAGTGCCTCGCCGAGCGCGCGGCCACCGGCCGGGCCCGGGTCGCCCGCGGGGAGCGGGGCGCGGTCGAGGTCCGCGAAGAAGCCCTTCAGACGGCGGCCCGCGTCCGCGGGGCTCTTGCGGCCGAGGGGGCAGTCCGCCCGCCGCACGCAGTCCTTCGCGAACGACTGGAAGGCCGTCTCGAAGCCCGCCGTCTGGTCCTCGTTCATCCGGCGGGCCGAGAGCGACGGGTCCATCGCCCCGTCCAGGACCAGGCGGCCCACCCGGTCGGGGAACAGCCCTGCGTACGTCGCGCCGAGGAACGTGCCGTACGACGCCCCGACGTACGTCAGCTTCTTGTCGCCGAGGGCCGCCCGCAGGACGTCCATGTCCCGGGCCGTCTCGACCGTGGAGACGTGCTTCAGGAGGCCGCCCGCACGCCGCTCGCAGCCCGCCGTGAACTTCCGGTAGGACGCGGTGAGCCCCTTCGTCTCAGCCGCGTCGTCCGGGGTCACGTCCGTCTGCGTGTACGCGTCCATCTCGCGGTCGCTCAGGCACGTGACCGGCTCACTGCGGGCCACGCCGCGCGGGTCGACGGCCACCATGTCGTAGCGGGCGCGGATCTTGCCGGGGTAGCCGAGCGCCGCGTACGACTGGAGGTAGTCGATCGCCGAGCCGCCGGGGCCGCCCGGGTTGACCAGGAGCGAGCCGAGGCGGTCACCCGCTTTGCCCGTCGCCCGCTTGCGGGACACGGCCAGGCGCAGGTCACCCGCGTCCGGGGCGGCGTAGTCGCGCGGCACGCGCAGCGTCGCGCACTCGAAGTCGGGCACTCCGCAGGCGCGCCAGCGCGGCTTCTGGTCGTAGTACGACGTCAGGTGCTCCGGTGTGGCCCGGGGCAGCGCGGCCAGAGCGACGTTCGCCGAGGGGTCTTCCGAACCGCCCGACGAGCAGCCGGGGATGAGCAGCGCGGCGGCCAGCAGCGCGAGGACGCCCCGGCGGGGGCGGGACGCCCTGGGGCGGCCTGGGGGACGGGGGCGTCGGGCGCGGCTGGTGGTTCCCATCCGGCGAGAGTAACGCTCCGGGGTCACACGATCACCATGCGTGCCCTTTTGGGTGACTTGGCTGCCGTACGCATCCCCGCGCCGGGGACCCGCGTCGGCGGCCGGTGTCCCGTCTCGGTGGTCGGTGTCCCGTCTCGGTGGTCGGTGTCCCGTCTCGGTGGTCGGCGTCGGTGGCCAGTGCCTCGTGCCGGTGGCCGGTGCCGAGGGCCCGGGCCGGTGGCCGGTGCCCCATGCCCGTGGCCGGGGACCCGCGCTGGTGATCGGCGCCCCATGCCGGTAGCCGGTGCCCCGTGTCGGCGGACGGCGGCCCCTGTCGGTGACCCGTCAGTGCCCCGTGCCGGTCCCCCGCCCGTCCTCCCCCGCGCTCACCCCGCCCGCAGCGCCACCGTCATCGCCTCCACCGCGAGCAGCGGTGCCACATTGCGGTCCAGCGCCGTGCGGCAGGCGCCGATCGCCTCGATGCGGCGCAGCGTGGACTCCGGCGTGGTGCCGCGCGCCATGCGCTCCAGCATGTCCTGCACCTCCGTGTTGGCCAGCGGCACGCGGGAGCCCAACTGGAGCGCGAGGACGTCCCGGTAGACCCCGGTCAGGTCGATCAGGGCCAGGTCGAGGCTGTCGCGCTGCGTGCGGGTCCTGCGGCGCTTCTGCTTGTCCTCCAGCTCCTTCATGGCGCCCGCCGTGCCGCGCGGCATCCGGCCGCCCTGGGCCGCGCCGAGCGCCGCCTTCAGCTCCTCGGTCTCCTTGGCGTCGACGTCCTCGGCGACCTGCTTGGCCTCCTCGGCGGCCGTGTCGATCAGCTCCTGCGCGGCCCGCAGACAGCCGCCGATGTCCTCGACCCGCAGCGGCAGCTTGAGCACGGCGGCCCGGCGCTGCCGCGCGCGCTCGTCCGTCGCCAGGCGGCGGGCCCGGCCGATGTGCCCCTGGGTGGCGCGGGCGGCGGCCGCGGCGGCGGCGGGCTCGATGCCGTCGCGGCGTACGAGCATGTCGGCGACCGCGTCCACCGACGGCGTACGCAGCGTCAGGTGGCGGCAGCGGGAGCGGATGGTGGGCAGCACGTCCTCCAGGGAGGGCGCGCAGAGCAGCCACACGGTGCGGGGGGCGGGCTCCTCCACGGCCTTCAGGAGGACGTTGCCCGCGCCTTCGGTGAGGCGGTCGGCGTCCTCCAGGACAATGACCTGCCAGCGGCCTCCGGCGGGCGAGAGCTGGGCGCGGCGGACCAGCTCACGGGTCTCCTTGACGCCGATGGACAGGAGGTCGGTGCGGATGACCTCCACGTCCGCGTGGGTGCCGATCAGGCTCGTGTGGCAGCCGTCGCAGAAGCCGCAGCCGGGCTCGCCGCCGAGCGCGCGGTCGGGGCTCACGCACTGCAGGGCGGCGGCGAAGGCGCGCGCGGCGTCGGCGCGGCCGGAGCCGGGCGGGCCCGTGAACAGCCAGGCGTGCGTCATCTTCGAGGCCTCGGGCGCGGGGGCGCCGGTGGCGGCCGCGGTGACCAGGGTGTCGGCGTCACGCGCGGCGGCCGCGAGCTGGACGCTCACCTTCTCCTGGCCCACCAGGTCGTCCCATACCGGCACGGGTCACCGCCTTCGCCTAGCTGTCGTACGGACGCGACCGCCCAGGGACGCAACCGCCCACGGACGCGACCGCCGCACACCGTCACTGCCGCATACACGTCACCGTCGTACGCACGCAGCACGCCGCACATCACATCGCGCACTTCACGTCACGCACAGCACGTCGCACTGTCGCAATTCATTGTGGGGCACGGCACTGACAATCCCGACCGCGCGCCCGCTGACCTGCGCTTCCGCGCTGTCGTACGGTCAACGGCGGCGGCGCCTGCCCCGGTCCTCCGGCTCGTCCTCGTGCGACCCGAGGAGTTCGTCCGCGAGCGACGGCAGGTCGTCCATCGGCGTCTCCTCCGCCCACTCGGAGCGCTGGCGGCGCGGGGTGCCGTTCTCGTCGACCTGCGGCAGCTCGCGCGTCCGGTCGTTCGGGCCGAGGTCGTCGTGCGCGGCAGGCCGCGTGGCGGGCTGGGCGCGCTCGTCGCGGAAGTAGCCGGGCGGCACCCGGTCCGCCACGTCGTCCCGTACGGCCACGTCGTCCCGTACGGCCGGGAGGACGGTCGTCTCGTCCGCCGAGCCGTCCACGGTCACCTGCGGAAGGACGGTCGTCTCATCGGCGGCGCCGTCCACGCTCATCTTCGGGAGCACGGTCGTCTCATCGGCCGCGCCCTTCGTGGCCTGCGGCAGCTTCGCCGTCTCGTCGGCGGCGCCGACCGCCTTCGGGTCCACGACCGGCGTCGCCACGGTGATCTCGTTGTCCGGTGAGGTCGGCCGGTCGTCGGACGAAGACTGCCCGGACGAGGGCTGCTCGGCTGAGGGCTGCTCGGCCGCAGGCCGCTTGGGCGAGGCCGAGGCCGAGGCCGAAGGGGCCTGCCCCGCCCCAGCGGGCTTCTTGTCCAGCGAGGCCCCCGCCTCCGCAGAGCGAGCCGCCGAGCCCCGGCCCTGAACGGGCGGTGCCTCCGACGGCGAGGCCGTCACCGTCGCGGACGCAGCGGCGGACGCCGCCGCCTCCGCGAGCCGCCGCGCCTCCTCGGCACGCCGCAGCGCCTCCTCCGCCTTGCGCTGCTTCTCCAGACGCCGGGCCTCCGCCTCGGCGCGCAGCCGGGCCTCTTCCTCGGCCTTGCGCCGGGCCTCTTCCTCGGCTCGCCGGCGCGCTTCCTCCTCGGCCTTGCGGGCCGCTTCTTCCTCGGCGCGCCGCCGCGCCTCCTCCTCGGCCTTGCGGCGGGCCTCCTCGGCGCGCTGCCGGGCCTCCTCCGCCTGGCGTTCGGCCTCGCGGCGCTGGGCCTCCTCCAGCTCGCGCCGCTTGCGCTCCTCCTCCTCGGCGCGCAGCTTGGCGAGCTGCTCCTGGCGCTCGCGCTCCTTGCGCTCCTCCTCGGCCTTGCGGGCCGCTTCTTCCTCGGCGCGCCGCCGGGCCTCCTCCTCGGCCTTGCGGCGGGCCTCTTCCTGGGCCTTGATCTCGGCCTCGGAGAGCGGCAGGACGACGTCGAGCCGGTGCCGGATGACCGTCGTGACGGCCTCCGGTTCCTGGGCGGCGTCGACGACCAGATAGCGGCCGGGGTCGGCGGCGGCCAGCGTGAGGAAGCCGGACCGCACGCGCGCGTGGAACTCGGCGGGCTCGGACTCCAGGCGGTCGGGTGCCTCGGTGAAGCGCTCGCGCGCGGCCTCGGGCGCCACGTCGAGCAGGACGGTGAGGTGCGGGACGAGGCCGCCGGTGGCCCAGCGGTTGATGCGGGCCACCTCGGTCGGGGACAGGTCGCGGCCCGCGCCCTGGTAGGCCACGGACGAGTCGATGTACCGGTCGGAGATCACCACGGCTCCGCGCGCGAGGGCGGGCCGTACGACGGTGTCGACGTGCTCGGCGCGGTCGGCGGCGTACAGGAGCGCCTCGGCGCGGTGCGAGAGACCGGCCGACGACACGTCGAGCAGGATCGACCGCAGCCGCTTGCCGACGGGCGTGGCACCCGGCTCGCGCGTGACGACGACCTCGTGGCCCTTGGCCCGGATCCAGTCGGCGAGCGCCTCGGCCTGGGTGGACTTCCCGGCGCCGTCGCCGCCCTCCAGGGCGATGAAGAAGCCGGAGTCGGCGGGCGTCTGCACCGGGTCGTCGCCGCCGCGCAGCGCGTCCCGCAGGTCGTGCCGGAGCGGTACGCCCTGCCGGTCGTCGACCTTGGCGAGGACGAGTGCGGCCACCGGCAGGAGCAGCGCGCCGACCAGCATCAGCGTGAAGGAGGCGCCCCCGTGGTCGAACACGAACTTGCCGTTGACCATGCGGTGCGGCCCGATGACGGCGGCGAGCAGCGGCGCCACGAGCACGGCGAGCGCCACGAAGAGGCGTACGGCCGCCTGGAGGTGCTCGGTGGTGCGGGCCCTGCGGTAGTCCTCGACCTCCTGGTCGAGGAGCGCGTGCCCGGTGTTGGCGGCGACGCCCGCGGCGACGCCCGCGAGCAGCAGGATCAGCAGGACGCTCGTCAGGTCCGGCACGAGCCCGGCGGCCAGGAGGGCGACGCCGGTCACGGCGATGGCGAGGGCGAACAGCCGGCGGCGCGACAGTGAGGGCAGCAGCGCGGGCGCCAGGCGGATGCCCGCGACCGTGCCGCCGGTCAGCGCGAAGACGAACAGGCCGTACGTGACGGGCCCGCCCTGGAGGTCCTTGGCGTGCAGCACGGCGACCGCGACAGCCGCGGCGACCGCCCCGGCGACGGCGGTGCAGGCGGCGACGAGCAGCGGGATGGCTCCGGTGCGGCCCTTGTCGGTGCCGCTTCCGGTACGGGGCCTGCGCAGGCCCTCCAGGGGGCTGCGCGGGCGGGGCGTCTGCGTGCCGGGCAGCCGGATGGCGTACACGACGGAGGCGGACGCGGCGAAGAGCCCGGCGGCGACGAACGAGGCGAGCCCCGCCTGGTGCCGCTCGAACCAGTCGACGCCCGAGCCGAGCACGTTGCTGACGAGCCCGACCGCGACGAGGGCGACGGCGGCCAGGGGCAGCGCCGCGAATCCCGTGCGCAGGGACAGGCGGCGCAGCGCGTCCAGGTGGTCGGGCAGCGGGCGCACGGCGGCGCCCTCCGGCGGCGGGTTGGGCAGCAGGGCGGGCGCGGCGCTCTCGCGGGCGACGGTCCAGAAGCGCTCGCTGACGCCGACGACGAAGGACGTGACCAGGAGCAGCGCGAGCGCGTTGTCCGGCGTCCAGACGCTCCACAGGGGCGCGCAGACGAGGAGCGCGGCCCGCACGCCGTCGGCGCCGATCATGGTCCAGCGGCGGTCGAGGGGCCCGTCGGGCGAGGTGAGGGTCGTCAGCGGCCCGAGCAGGACCGCCCCGAAGAGCAGCGTCGCCAGGACGCGGGCCCCGAAGACGGCGGTCACGGCGATCGCGACGCCGCGGTAGCCGCCGCCGAAGGCTCCTTCGGCGATGGCCGACTGGAGCCCGAGGACGACGAGGACGAGCAGCGCCAGGCCGTCGCCGACGCTCCCGACGAGGTGCGCGCTCCACAACCGCTTCAGCTGCGGTACGCGCAACAGGGCACGCACCGCGCGCTCGCGGGAATCCGCGGCCAGGGAGTCGTCGGGAACCGTGGTCATGGCGGGTGGCTGTTCGGCACGCGTCATCCGTCCAGCCTATCTGGAGGCGGGCCGTCACAGCGGCGACGCCCGAACATACGGGCGTCGCCCACGGGGAGTACCGGTGGGGCGCCGGGGCGCTCGGTACGACGCGAGCCCCTGGCCGCGAACGGACAGGGGCTCGGCAGGAGGGGCCGACGGTCAGTCGGTGGTCTCCGCGGCGGCCGTCTTCTTGGCGACGGCCTTCTTCGTAGTCGTCGTCTTCTTGGCGGCCGTCTTCTTAGCCGTCGTTTTCTTGGCAGCGGTCTTCTTGGCCGCCGTCTTCTTGGCGGGGGCCTTCTTCACGGCCTTCTTGGCGGTCTTCTTCGCGGGGCCCTTGGCCCGCTTCTCCGCGAGCAGCTCGAAGCCGCGCTCGGGGGTGATGTCCTCCACGGAGTCGGCCGCCCGCAGCGTCGCGTTGGTCTCGCCGTCCGTCACGTACGGGCCGAAGCGGCCGTCCTTGACGACGACCGGCTTGCCGCTGACCGGGTCCTCGCCGAGCTCCTTGAGCGGCGGCTTGGCGGCGGCGCGGCCGCGCTGCTTGGGCTTGGAGTAGATCTCCAGGGCCTCGTCGAGGGTGATGGTGAAGAGCTGGTCCTCGGTCTCCAGGGAGCGCGAGTCGGTGCCCTTCTTCAGATACGGGCCGTAGCGGCCGTTCTGCGCGGTGATCTCGACGCCCTCGGCGTCGGTGCCGACGACGCGCGGCAGCGACATCAGCTTGAGCGCGTCGGCGAGCGTCACCGTGTCCAGGGACATCGTCTTGAAGAGCGAGGCCGTGCGCGGCTTGACCGCGTTCTTGCCGGTCTTCGGAGTGCCCTCGGGGAGCACCTCGGTGACGTACGGGCCGTAGCGGCCGTCCTTGGCGACGATCTCGCGGCCCGTCTCCGGGTCGGTGCCGAGCTGGAAGTCGCCGCTCGGCTTGGCGAGCAGCTCCTCCGCGTACTCGACGGTCAGCTCGTCGGGCGCCAGGTCGTCCGGGATGTCGGCGCGCTGGTGGTTCTCGGAGTCCTTCTCGCCGCGCTCGATGTACGGGCCGTAGCGGCCGACGCGCAGCACGATGCCGTTGTCGACGGGGAAGGACGACACCTCGCGGGCGTCGATCGCACCCAGGTCGGTGACGAGCTCCTTGAGGCCGCCGAGGTGGTCCCCGTCGCCGTTCCCGGCGTCCGCGGCGCCGCCCGTGCCCTCGCCCTCGCCGAAGTAGAACCGGCGCAGCCACGGCACGGCCTGCGCCTCGCCGCGCGCGATGCGGTCGAGGTCGTCCTCCATGCGGGCGGTGAAGTCGTAGTCGACGAGCCGCCCGAAGTGCTTCTCCAGGAGGTTCACCACGGCGAAGGACAGGAAGGACGGCACCAGGGCCGTGCCCTTCTTGAAGACGTAGCCGCGGTCGAGGATCGTGCCGATGATCGACGCGTACGTCGACGGGCGGCCGATCTCGCGCTCTTCGAGCTCCTTGACCAGGGAGGCCTCGGTGTAGCGGGCCGGGGGCTTGGTGGCGTGGCCGTCGACGGACATGTCGTCGGCGGACAGCGCGTCGCCCTGGGAGACCTGCGGGAGGCGGCGCTCGCGGTCGTCCAGCTCGGCGTTCGGGTCGTCGGCGCCCTCGACGTACGCCTTGAGGAAGCCGTGGAAGGTGATGGTCTTGCCGGACGCGCTGAACTCGGCGTCCCGGCCGTCGGCGGCCCGGCCGCCGATCTTCACGGTGACCGAGTTGCCCGTCGCGTCCTTCATCTGGGAGGCGACGGTCCGCTTCCAGATCAGCTCGTAGAGCCGGAACTGGTCGCCGGTCAGACCGGTCTCGGCGGGCGTGCGGAAACGATCACCCGACGGGCGGATCGCCTCGTGCGCCTCCTGCGCGTTCTTGACCTTCCCGGCGTACGTGCGCGGCTTGTCCGGCAGGTAGTCGCCGCCGTACAGCTGCGTGACCTGTGCGCGGGCCGCCGTGACCGCCGTGTCGGACAGGGTCGTGGAGTCCGTACGCATATAGGTGATGAAGCCGTTCTCGTACAGCTTCTGGGCCACCTGCATGGTGGCCTTCGCGCCGAAGCCGAGCTTGCGCGAGGCCTCCTGCTGCATCGTCGTCGTACGGAACGGTGCGTACGGGGAGCGGCGGTAGGGCTTGGACTCGACGGAGCGGACCGCGAAGTCCGTGTGCTCCAGGGCGGCGGCGAGGGCGCGGGCGTTGGCCTCGTCCAGGTGCAGCGTGTTCTGGCTCTTCAGCTGCCCGAGGGAGTCGAAGTCGCGGCCCTGGGCGACGCGCTTGCCGTCGACCGTCGTCAGCCGGGCCACCAGCTGCGAGGGGTCGCTCGGGTCGCCGGCGCGGCCGGTGCCGAAGGTGCCGGTCAGGTCCCAGTACTCGGCGGAGCGGAAGGCGATGCGCTCGCGCTCGCGCTCGACGACGAGCCGGGTCGCCACGGACTGCACGCGGCCCGCAGAGAGCCGCGGCATGACCTTCTTCCAGAGCACCGGCGAGACCTCGTAGCCGTACAGGCGGTCGAGGATGCGGCGGGTCTCCTGGGCGTCGACCATGCGCTGGTTGAGCTCGCGCGGGTTGCGGACGGCGCCCTGGATCGCGTCCTTGGTGATCTCGTGGAACACCATGCGCTTGACCGGGACCTTGGGCTTCAGGACCTCGAGGAGGTGCCACGCGATGGCTTCGCCCTCGCGGTCCTCATCGGTGGCGAGGAAGAGTTCGTCGGACTCCTTGAGGAGGTCCTTGAGCTTCTTGACCTGGGCCTTCTTGTCGGCGTTGACGACATAGATGGGCTGGAAGTCGTGCTCGACGTCCACGCCGAGGCGGCGGACCTCGCCCGTGTACTTCTCGGGGACCTCCGCGGCGCCGTTGGGAAGGTCACGGATGTGCCCGACGCTCGCCTCGACGGTGTAGCCGGGGCCGAGGTAGCCCTTGATCGTCTTCGCCTTGGCAGGCGACTCGACGATGACGAGTCGGCGGCCGCCCTGTGCGGTCTCGCTGGTCGGGGACAACTTCGCTCTTCTCTCCGGTCGACGCTCGATTGGCAATGCGGTGCCCGGCGCCCCCTGGGGGGTCGCCGCGACTGCGCTTGCGGTTGCGCTGTCGCTGCGGAGTGTGACGGTACATCCCGCCCCCGTGTCAAACGGGAAAAGCCCGCAACGGCCACTCGAACGGTAACCCGACTACCGCCATTCCTGCCGCCTGGGCTGGCCCCGGGCCGGGAGCGGTGCTCTGCGCCGGGGCTCGCCGGGCCTCTCGGCCGCCCGGGTCTCCTGGACGGTCGCGGGCGGTGGCCGCCCGTCGGCGCCGCATGCCCGGCCGGAGGCCGAGGGAGGGCGACGGAGGCCGGTGCAGGCCGTTGAAGGCCGGTGCAGGCCGTTGGAGGGCGGGGTTCCAGGGGCGCGGCTCCCGGTTCCGGGCCCGGGGCGCCCCGGGCGGGCCTCACACGCGTGTGAAGGACCACACCGCCAAGGCCAGGGCGCCGAAGCCCGCGACGGCGGCGAGGGTCGCGGCGGCCGTCTGCTGCACGCCGTGCGCCACCGGGGCGCGGTGGGCGACCCGGGTGCCGGTCCACAGCAGCAGCGCCGCGCCGAACAGCGCGAACACCGCCCCGGCGAAGATCGCTGGTCCGCTCTCCATGGCCTGGCCTCCCCGTGCCGTCCCGTACGCGGCACCTCACGGGTGCCCCGGCTGCGGACGCTGGCACGCCCAGGCGGCGGAACCACGAAATCCGGGTGAACGAGGGGCGGCGGACCGGGGCGACATTGGCCGGTTCCCTACGCGGAAGGGCCGACTCCGGGCGGGTGCGGGGGTCGGCCCCACGGTGGTGACAGGGACTCGTCACGTTGTGTACGGGTGTCGCTCACGCCACGTACGTGACCGAGCGGGGCCGGTACGAGACGTGACCTCGGTCGGCCCGACCGCCCCGCCCCCGCGCTCGGCACTGCCGTCCCGCCCCCGATCGGCCCGACCGTTCCGACTCCGATCGGCACTGCGGTCCCGACCCGGATCGGCACGGCCGTCCTTACTGCCCCACCGGCTCCAGGAACCCCTGCTCCACCAGGAGCCGGATCTGGGCCGGGGTGCGGTCCCGGAGCGCCACCGGGTCCTCGCCCATCAGCTGGGCGATGGCGTCCAGGATGCGGCCCGCGCCGAGCGAGCCGTCACACACGCCGGCGAAGCCCGCGCCCACCGTGTCCACGCGGGTCGCCCGCCGCATGCCGCGGTGCTGGCGCAGCACGACGTGCTCCGGGTCCTCGGCGCCGGGCATGCCGACCTGCTCCTGCACCACTTCGGCGGCGAGCTTGAAGTGGTCGCCGAGCAGCGCGGCGTCGTCGTGGGCGCGCAGATAGTCCTGGCGGGCGAAGTGGGCCCGGACCGTGTCGCCGAGGGGCTGCTCGACGGGGTGCGGCCACTCCTCGATGGTCACGGACGGCTCCGCGGCACCGGACTTGCGCAGCGTGACCCAGCCGAAGCCGACGCCCTTGGTCCTGCGGGCCTCGAACTCGTCGAGCCAGGCGTCGTACAGCGCCGCGTACTCCACCGGGTCGGTGCGGTGGTCCCCGGCGTCGCGCAGCCACAGCTCCGCGTACTGCGTGATGTCCTGCACCTCGCGCTGCACGATCCACGCGTCACATCCGCGCGGCACCCAGGAGCGGACGCGCTCGGTCCACTCCTCGCCGTCCACGTGCTGCCAGTTGGCGAGGAACTGCGCGTACCCCCCGTCGTTCAGCCTGTCCCCCGCCTGCTGAACGATCGAGCGGCACAGATCGTCCCCGCCCATGCCGCCGTCGCGGTACGTGAGCCGCGCGCCAGGCGAGATCACGAACGGCGGGTTGGACACGATCAGGTCGTACGTCTCGCCCTCGACCGGCTGGTACAGCGAGCCCTCCCGCAGGTCCGCTTCCGGCGCCCCGGAGAGCGCGAGCGTGAGCCGGGTGATGTGCAGGGCACGGGGGTTGAGGTCGGTCGCGGTGACCCGGGTGGCGTGCTGGGCGGCGTGCAGCGCCTGGATGCCGGAGCCCGTACCGACGTCGAGGGCGCTGGCCACGGGCGTGCGCACGGTGATCCCGGCGAGCGTCGTGGAGGCCCCGCCGACACCGAGCACCACGCCCTCGTCGCGGCTGCCGATGCCCCCGGCCCCGCCGACCGCGCACCCCAGGTCCGAGACGATGAACCAGTCCTCGCCGTCGGGCCCCCCGTACGGGCGTACGTCGACGGTGGCCTTGAGGCCGCCGCCCTCACCCGCCGCCCGGTCCTCCGTGAGCCAACCGCTCTCCAGGAGAGGGCCGACCGGCAGGACGCGCTCCACGCGCGCGTGCGGCACGGAACGCTGCAACAAGAAGAGCCGTACGAGCGTCTCCAGGTCACCGTCGCCCCGGGTGGCCCGCAGCGCGGGCACGGTCTCGCTGCGCGCGAGCGCGGCGTACGCGGACGCTCCCAGGAGTTCGAGGAGTCCGTCCGCGGTGAAGTCGGCCCCCAGGAGGGCCTCCCTCAGGCGCGGGGTGACATCGGGACGGTCGGTCAAAGGCAGGCCATAACTCACGCCCACATTGTGACCCGTCCTCAGGCCAGCGGTCCGCGTACGACGCCCGCGACGACCGTCCGCACGACCTTCACGACGGCCTCGGCCTCCGGCGGGGCGCCCTTCCTGTCGGCGAACAGCAGGTGTCCCGCGCCGATCAGCGTGGGTGCGAGCGTGTCGACGTCGGCGTAGGCCGCGAGACGGCCCCGTTCGCGCTCGGCGCAGAGGTACGCGGCGACCATGGCGGTGGCCTCCGCGAGCACCGGGACCCCGGTGGGCCGCGTCCGCCGCAGCCGGGCGCGCAGCTCGTCCCGCGAGGTGACGAGGCCGACCACTGCCACGGCGACCGATCCGAACAGCTCCGTCAGGGCGTCGGCGAGGTTGCCGACGACGGTCCCGGTACCGGCGGACGCGCGCAGCTCCGCGGCCTGCCGGTCCACCCGGGCGACGCGGTCCAGGACCAGTTCGGCGAGGAAGGCGTCGAAGTCGGCGAAGTGCCGGTGCAGCACCCCCTTGGCACAGCCCGCCTCCGTGGTGACAGCCCGGCTGGTCAGCGCGCTCGGCCCGTCCCGGAGCAGGACGCGCTCGGCGGCGTCGAAGAGCTGCTCGCGCGCGTCGCGGATGGCTACTCCTGTGGGCACCGGGGCGCCCTCCTCTCCTTCTGCGGCCTTCTGCGGCCTTCTGCGACTGGCGGCCTTCTGCGACCTTCTGTGGCTCGCGGCCTTCTGTGGCTCGCGGCCGACGGTCTGTTGACGGCTCGTGACCGACGGGCCTGTTGACGGTTCGCGGGTCGACGGGCCCGTTGACGAGTGGGCGATCGCCCACTCATAGTGGGCACATGCCCACTTTACCGCCGGGGCCGTCGGAGCAGGGTCCTCCCCATGAGCCCCCACCCCATCAACACCGCGACGTGGCCGAGTCGTTCGGCATCGACGCCGCGCGCTACGACCGGGCCCGGCCCCACTACCCCCGGGCCCTGGTGGACCGCGTGGTCGCCGCGAGCCCGGGGCCGGACGTCGTCGACGTGGGCACGGGGACCGGCATCGCGGCCCGCCAGTTCCAGGCGGCCGGGTGCCGGGTGCTCGGGGTCGAGGTGGATCCGCGGATGGCGGCCCTGGCACGGCGGCGCGGCCTCACGGTGGAGGTGGCGGCGTTCGAGGAGTGGGACCCGGCGGGGCGGGCCTTCGACGCGGTCGTCTCCGGCCAGACCTGGCACTGGGTGGACCCGGTCGCGGGCGCGGCACGGGCGGCGCGGACGCTGCGGCCCGGCGGCCGCCTCGCGGTGTTCTGGAACGCGGGCGAGCCCCCGGCCGACCTGGCGCGGGCCTTCGCCGAGGTCTACCGCCGGCTGCTGCCCGACTCGCTCGCCGCCCGCCAGTGGACGACGCCCGCCGGGGACGCGTACGCGGCCCTCGCCCTGAGGGCCGCCGACGGAATGCGGGCGGCGGGCGCGTTCGGCACGCCGGAGCACTGGCGCTTCGCCTGGGAGCGCGACTACAGCCGCGACGAATGGCTGGACCAGGTGCCCACGACCGGCAGCCACACCGGCCTCCCGGCAGCCCTCCTGGAGGAGGTCCTCCAGGGCGTCGGAGCCGCCGTGGACGCGGCCGGGGGCGGCTTCACGATGCGGTACACGACGGTGGCGGCCACGGCGGCACGCGCATAGGCCCCGCAGGGGCATGCGAGAGGGGCGCCCCCTGTCAGGGAGCGCCCCTCCTCACGGATCCGGCCGACGGGCTGGCGGAAGCCTGACCGATGGGCCGTCGAAGCCTGAGCGACGGGCCGCCAGACCTCCGGCCGACAGGCCGTCAGGCGTCCGGCCGACGTGCCGCCAGACCTCCGGCCGACAGGCCGTCAGGCGTCCGGCCGACAGGCCGTCAGGAGGACGAAGGCGAGCTGCCCGCCTTGCAGCTGTCCTGCTCGCGCATGGCCTTGCCGACGTCCCCGGCCTCCAGCTGCTTCTGGGCCGTGTTCTCGCTCTTGCTGAGCTTGCCGAGGCCCTCGGCGACCTTCGCGAGGTCGTCCGCGAAGGCCGACTGGTTCTTCGTGTCGAGCTTGTCGGTCTGCGCCTTGAGGTCCGCGTACGACTTGGAGAGGCCGTCCAGCTCCTTCACGGCGGCGTTCAGCTTCTTCTCGCCGTCGTCGACCGGCGGCGCGCCCGCCTTCTTCAGGGCGGCGCTGCGCTCCTTGTAGGCGTCGGAGATGTCCTGGAACGCCTGCGAGTCGGTCTTCTTCACTTCCTCCGGCGAGCTGTTGTCCGCGGTCTGCTTCTTGATCGCCGCGTTGGCGTCCGCGATCTTCTTGGACTGCGCCTGTACGGCCGTGTCGCAGACCTTCTTGGCCCAGTCGTCCAGCTTCTTGTTGCCGTCGTCGTCCGAGCACCCCGACAGCGCCAGTACCAGTACCGCACCGCCGGACACTGCGGCCGCGAGCTTCTTGTTCACCGGATTGGTCCCTTCCATGGCTCTCGGCCCCGGAACTTACACGCCGACCGGGCCGGGACCCCACGCCGGGCATCCCCTACTGCCCCTATTGCAGCCATTTGCACCAAGGGGCGCGGGGCGAGAGAAGGCTCACGACACGCGCCGTACCGCCCGCCGGAACGCACGAGGGGCGGGCGGCGCCTCAAAAAGCGCCACCCGCCCCCGTGTTGGGACGGCGGGACCGGCTACGAGACGACCGCGGGGTCGGCCGAGCTGGCGACCTTCCCCGAGTTCTCCTCGTCACCGACGGCGATGCCGCGCCGCTTGGAGACGTACACCGCGCCGACGATGACCGCGATGGACAGGACCGCGATCAGGACGCGCATCCCGACGCTCTTGTCCTCTCCGTAGCTGAACTTGACGACGGCGGGCGCGATGAGCAGCGCCACCAGGTTCATCACCTTCAGGAGCGGGTTGATCGCCGGGCCCGCGGTGTCCTTGAACGGGTCGCCGACCGTGTCGCCGATCACCGTCGCGGCGTGGGCCTCGCTGCCCTTGCCGCCGTGGTGGCCGTCCTCGACGAGCTTCTTCGCGTTGTCCCACGCGCCACCGGAGTTGGCGAGGAAAACCGCCATCAGCGTGCCCGTGCCGATCGCGCCGGCGAGGAACGCGCCGAGCGCGCCCACGCCGAACGTGAAGCCGACCGCGATCGGCGTGAGCACCGCGATCAGTCCGGGCGTGGCCAGCTCGCGCAGCGCGTCCTTGGTGCAGATGTCGACGACGCGCCCGTACTCGGGCTGCTCCGTGTAGTCCATGATCCCCGGACGCTCGCGGAACTGCCGCCGCACCTCGTACACCACGGCCCCGGCCGACCGCGACACGGCGTTGATCGCGAGCCCCGAGAAGAGGAACACGACCGCGGCGCCGAGCACGAGGCCCACCAGGTTGTTGGGCTGTGAGATGTCCATCACCAGGTTCATCGGGGCGCCGTCGCCGAGCTTCTGGCCGACGTCGTCGGCCGCCTCGGCGATCGCGTCCCGGTACGAGCCGAACAGCGCCGAGGCCGCGAGGACGGCCGTGGCGATGGCGATGCCCTTGGTGATGGCCTTGGTGGTGTTGCCCACGGCGTCCAGGTCGGTGAGCACCTGCGCGCCCGCGCCCTGGACGTCGCCGGACATCTCGGCGATGCCCTGCGCGTTGTCGGAGACCGGCCCGAAGGTGTCCATGGCGACGATGACGCCGACCGTGGTGAGCAGGCCGGTCCCGGCGAGCGCCACCGCGAACAGGGCGAGCATGATCGACGTACCGCCGAGCAGGAACGCCCCGTACACGCCGAGGCCGATCAACAGCGCCGTGTAGACGGCCGATTCCAGTCCGACGGAGATGCCCGCGAGGACGACCGTGGCCGGGCCCGTGAGCGAGGTCTTGCCGATGTCCCTGACGGGGCGTCGGCTGGTCTCGGTGAAGTAGCCGGTCAGCTGCTGGATCAGCGCGGCCAGGACGATGCCGATGGCGACCGCCACGACCGCGAGGACCCGTGGGTCGCCGCTCTTGGTCAGGATCGCCGCGTCCTCGACGCCGTCCAAGTCCGCGTACGAGGACGGGAGGTAGACGAAGACGGCCACCGCGACGAGGGCGAGCGAGATGAACGCCGAGATGAAGAAGCCGCGGTTGATGGCGGTCATCCCGCTGCGGTCGGAGCGCCGGGGCGCCACCGCGAAGATGCCGATCATCGCGGTGATCACGCCGATCGCGGGCACGATCAGCGGGAAGGCGAGCCCGGAGTCACCGAACGCGGCCTTGCCGAGGATCAGCGCGGCGACGAGCGTGACGGCGTACGACTCGAAGAGGTCGGCGGCCATCCCTGCGCAGTCGCCGACGTTGTCGCCCACGTTGTCGGCGATGGTCGCGGCATTGCGCGGATCGTCCTCCGGAATGCCCTGTTCGACCTTGCCGACCAGGTCGGCGCCGACGTCGGCGGCCTTGGTGAAGATGCCGCCTCCGACACGCATGAACATCGCGATCAGCGCGGCTCCGAGGCCGAAGCCTTCGAGCACCTTCGGTGCGTCCGCCGCGTAGACGAGCACGACACAGGAGGCGCCGAGCAGACCGAGCCCCACCGTGAACATGCCGACGACGCCGCCCGTACGGAAAGCGATCTTCATCGCTTTGTGCGAGACGGCGGTGAGATCCTTTTCCGGCTCGCCTTCCGCCGGTGTCGCTTCCCGGGCCGCGGCGGCCACGCGCACATTGCTGCGCACGGCGAGCCACATACCGATATAGCCGGTGGTGGCCGAGAAGGCCGCACCGATCAGGAAGAACACCGACCGGCCGATGCGCTGATTCCAGTCGTCCGCGGGCAGCAGCATGAGCAGGAAGAACACCACGACGGCGAAAACGCCGAGGGTCCGCAACTGCCGCCACAGATAGGCATTCGCGCCTTCCTGCACCGCCGCGGCGATCTTCTTCATGCTGTCGGTGCCCTCGCCGGCCGCGAGCACCTGGCGCACGAGCACCCAGGCGACCGCCAGGGCCGCGATCGCGACGGCCGCGATGACCATCACGATGAGGCGGTTGTCGTCGGTCAGTACCGGACCCGCGAGGATTGAGGGGTGGTCAAGCTGATGAGGGGTAGAAAGCCCCGCCATTCGTCCTCCTTGACGCTTGGGCTGAGCTCAAGATGTGGACGGATTGTAGGGAGCCGGACCTGATCAAAACAGAGCGCCGCAAACGGAATTGGCGCACAGGTGCGTATCTTCAAAAGATCGCAGCCGTCGATTGACCCCGAAAGCGGTAATGCCCCAAAACCATTGACGCCGGAGTCGACCACGCCTTCTCGGCCCCCACCTTCATTGATCACCACCCCCTCGCCCACCAATTTCCTCACTTGTCACATAAACGAAAACCGTGCGCAGGCATACGGAGAACAGATTTATGCAACGAGGGAGACGGCAGGAGGCCGGTCGGGCCGGTCGGCCGGGTGGGGCAGGTGGGGCGGAGCGAGGCAGGTGCGCGGCGCTCGGTGGGGGCACACGGCCGCGGGGCCTTCGCCGGGGCCCTGGGGGCGCAGCTTCGGCAAAGGGGGTTTGGGGATGGGATGCGCTGTCCGGTCCGGTGGAGCCAGGCGGGAGGCCTCGCTGGAGCCCGGCGGGAGGCCTTGCTGGGGCCCGTCGTGGGAGGCCTCGCTGGGGCCCGCGTGGAGGCGCGGCCGGGTGGCCTCGTTGGGGGCCCGCGGGAGCACGGGCGGGAAGCACCCGCTGGGGCATGGCCGGGAGGCACCGCTGGGGCGCGCGTGAAGGCCCGGCTAGGAGGCACTGCCGGGATGGAGCTCGGGGCGCGGCTCGGCAGAGCGGGCGCGGCTCGGCAGAGCGTTGGCCGCGGGCGCGGCCGGGGCGTCGCTAGGGCGTCGTGGGCCAACGCATGCGGATCAGGCCGCCGCCCTCGTCCGCCGTGACCTCCACGTCGTCGACGAGCCCGCTGATCACCGCGAGGCCCATCTCGTCCTCGCCCTCGGCCTCGGGGTCCTCAGCGCCGGGCCGGCCGTCGGACGCGGCCGCGGGCACGACGCGCGGCGCCTCGTCACCGACCTCGATGGAGAACTGCTTCTCCTCCTCGACCAGCGCGACGCGCACGGGCGCGGTGATCCCTGCGGCTTGATGCAGCCCCACGGCACGGGTGCAGGCCTCGCCGACCGCGAGCCTGACCTCGTCGAGGACGGCCTCGTCCACTCCGGACCTTCGCGCCACCGCGGCCGCCACCAGTCGGGCGGTCCTGACGTGCTCGGGCAGCGCGCTGAAGCGGAGTTCAACGGTGGCCATGCATCCCCCTCGGACATACACGCGTGCTGTCGAAGGGCCGGGCCGTCGGCCCGGCCCCCCGCCGTACTGCCACTCCGGGACGGAGCCCGGAAACCCCGGACCTGCCGGGGCGTCCGGCTCAGTCGGTGGCCGCGACCGCTTCGTCGACCGAGGTGTGGATCGGGAACACCTTGGTCAGGCCGGTGATGCGGAAGATCTTGAGAATGCGCTCCTGGTTGCACACCAGGCGCAGCGAGCCCTCGTGGGCCCGCACGCGCTTCAGGCCGCCGACCAGCACGCCGAGTCCGGTGGAGTCGAGGAAGTCCACGCGCTCCATGTCGACGACCAGATGGAAACTGCCGTCGTTCACCAACTCGACCAACTGCTCGCGCAGCTTGGGCGCGGTATAAACATCGATTTCGCCACCGACCTCGACGACCGTACGATCGCCGACGGTACGGGTCGACAGAGACAGGTCCACGGATCCTCCAGCACCTTGCTATCGAGCGGTCGCCCCTCGGGACACCTCGGCCCACGCCCCCGGGACGGATCGCCAGCCGCGATGGCATTCAATCACTTACGGGCAGGCGTGCACGACGCCTTCGGACCATTGTCCATCCCGCCAGTGACACACTCGATGCCGATGGCCAACTTTTCCCCTTCCGGAAGACCCTCGGCGGACACCCCGGCACACGTCTCCCCGCAGACGGTCCTGGACCGTCTGACCACGGGGCCGAGCCGGGCTGCGCGCGTCACTCATACGGAGCACCTGCCCCCGAGGGCGGCCCGCTATGCCGTCTGGCCCGATCGCATCCGCTCCGAGGTCGTCGCCGCCGTCCAGAAGGCCGGAATCGAGCACCCCTGGGCCCACCAGGCACGGGCCGCCGAACACGCGCTTGACGGCACGTCCGTCGTCGTCGCCACCGGCACCGCGTCCGGCAAGTCATTGGCATATCTCACACCGGTGCTCTCCGCCCTCCTGGACGGCGCCGAGGCCGCGAACGGGCGCGGCACCACCGCCCTGTACCTGGCCCCCACGAAGGCCCTCGCCGCCGACCAGCGCCGCGCCGTGCGCGCCCTGGCCGAACCGCTCGGCCCGGCCGTCAGACCCGCCGTGTACGACGGCGACACCCCCGTCGAGGAACGCGAGTGGGTGCGCCAGTACGCCAACTACGTCCTGACCAACCCCGACATGCTGCACCGCGGGATCCTCCCGTCCCACCCCCGCTGGTCCTCCTTCCTGCGGGCCCTGCGCTACGTCGTCATCGACGAGTGCCACACCTACCGCGGCGTCTTCGGCTCGCACGTCGCCCAAGTCCTCCGCCGCCTGCGCCGCTTGTGCGCCCGCTACGGCTCCGATCCCGTCTTCCTCCTCGCCTCCGCCACGGCCGCGGAGCCCGCCGTGGCCGCGCGGCGCCTGACCGGCCTGCCCGTCACCGAGGTCGCCGACGACGGCTCGCCCCGAGGTGAGGTCGTCTTCGCCCTCTGGGAGCCGCCGCTCACCGAGCTCCACGGCGAGAAGGGCGCCCCGGTGCGCCGCACCGCCACCGCCGAGACCGCCGACCTGCTCACCGACCTGACCGTGCAGGGCGTCCGCTCCGTCGCCTTCGTCCGCTCCCGGCGCGGCGCCGAGCTGATCTCCGTGATCGCCCAGGAGCGCCTCAGCGAGGTCGACCGCTCCCTGGCCCGCCGCGTCGCCGCCTACCGGGGCGGCTATCTCCCCGAGGAACGCCGCGCCCTGGAACAGGCCCTGCACTCCGGCGAACTCCTCGGCCTCGCCGCCACCACCGCCCTCGAACTCGGCGTGGACGTGTCCGGCCTGGACGCCGTCCTCATCGCGGGCTATCCGGGGACCCGGGCCTCGCTGTGGCAGCAGGCGGGCCGCGCCGGGCGCTCGGGGCAGGGTTCCCTGGCGGTGCTCGTGGCCCGCGACGATCCTCTGGACACGTATCTCGTCCACCATCCCGAGGCGCTGTTCCACCAGCCCGTCGAGTCGACCGTTCTCGATCCCGACAATCCGTACGTCCTCGCGCCCCACCTGTGCGCCGCCGCCGCGGAACTTCCCCTCACCGAGGAGGACTTCCCACTCTTCGGGCCGACCGCCGAGGAGCTGATGCCGCAGCTGGAGGCCGCGAAGCTGCTGCGCCGCCGCACGAAGGCCTGGCACTGGACCCGCCGCGAGCGCGCCGCCGACCTCGCGGACATCCGCGGCGGGGGCGGCCGCCCCGTCCAGGTCGTCGAGGAGGGCACGGGTCGGCTGCTCGGCACCGTCGACGCCTCCGCCGCGCACACGACCGTCCACGAAGGCGCGGTCCACCTCCATCAGGGCCGTACGTATCTCGTGCGCCACCTGGATCTGGAGGACTCCGTCGCGCTCGTCGAGGAGGCCGTCCCGCCCTATTCGACGACCGCCCGCGACACCACCGCCATCTCCGTCCTCGACACCGACACCGAGATCCCCTGGGGGCCCGGCCGCCTCTGCTACGGCTCCGTCGAAGTCACCAACCAGGTCGTCTCCTTCCTGCGCCGCAAGCTCATCACCGGCGAAGTGCTCGGCGAGACCAAGCTCGACCTGCCGCCGCGCACCCTGCGCACCCGCGCGGTGTGGTGGACGGTCACCGAGGACCAGCTCGACGCGGCCCGGATCAACCCGGAGATCCTCGGCGGCGCCCTGCACGCCGCCGAGCACGCCTCCATCGGCATGCTGCCGCTCTTCGCCACGTGCGACCGCTGGGACATCGGCGGCGTCTCCGTGCCCCTGCACCCGGACACGCTCCTCCCGACGGTCTTCGTGTACGACGTTCATCCGGGCGGCGCCGGGTTCGCCGAGCGCGCCTTCCACACCGCCCGCGCCTGGCTCACCGCCACCCGCGAGGCCATCGCCTCCTGCGAGTGCGAGGCCGGGTGCCCGTCGTGCATCCAGTCCCCCAAGTGCGGCAACGGCAACGAGCCCCTGCACAAACGCGGCGCGGTCCGTCTGCTCACCACCCTCCTGAAGGACGCGCCGGTGGACTGAGCCCTGGCCGGGGGTGCCCACTGGCTCCTGCCGGGGCGTGCCGAGGCCTGTCGGCATCGCGGGCCCGGCCCGTGATCTGACCTCCGTCGTGAACGGCCCGAGCTCCGCCGCCGCCGTCACGTCCGACACCTGGCCTTGGACCTCGCACTTCACGATCCGCGTGCCCTGCGCCCGCGCCACCCGGCCCGCCCGCGCGCAGGCCTCGTCGGGCCCGGCCGTCCAGTGGTCCGCCGCGGCGAGCGCGGCCAGATCCGCGGCGCCGCCCGCCCGGTGCCGGGCGACCGTCACCTGCGCCATCGCCAGGGCGGCACCGGTGACCACGCACAGCACGGCCAGGACGACCACCACCCACACCGTGGCGGCACCCCTGTCGGCCTGGGCGGCGCTCCGGCCCGCCCGGAGGCCCACCTGGACAGCGCTCCGGCCCGCCCGCGGCCCGGCCCGTCTCACGTGCCCACCCCCGCCGCACCCGCCCCCACCGCGTCCTCCGCCAGCGCCACGGCCTCCGCGCGCAGCCGCACCCCGAGCCCCAAGGGCCGCGGGCCCGGTGACGGTGCCACCACCTCGACCCGCACCAGGTCCCCGTCCCGGCGCACGGCGACGCGCGCGCCGGGCGGTGCCGCCTGCCGGGCCGCCGCCACGGCTGTGCCCTGCGGATCCTGACGTGCCATCGCCCGCGCCCCCGCCCTGGCCGCGTCCACGCACTGGATCTGCGCGGACGCGGTCATGAGGATCCACAGGAGCCCCATCGTGAACAGCACCAGGGTCGGCAGGACCACGGCCGCCTCCGCCGTCACGAACCCGGCGTCGCCCCGCTCCTCGGGCCCGCCCGCGCCGCCCCGTCCTGCGGCCCTTGCCCTGCTCCTGGCCCGACCGGAGGTGCCCTCTGCGGCCGCCCCCGCCTCAGAACTGCACATGGAGCGCCCTCTCCACCACCGCTTGCAGCCCGGCGTGGACGGGCCCGCTCGTCACCACCTTGTAGAGCAGCCCGGCGAAGCCCACGGCTGCGATCAGCCCCATGGCGTACTCGGAGGTCGCCATTCCGGCATCCCGCGCGCCGGTGCGCGTCCCCGCCCAGCGGCGTGACGCCCAGGCCCGCGCCGAGTCGTACCCGCGCCCGTGCCCGCGCCCCGGCACCCGCCCACAGCCACGGCCACTCCCCTGACTCCGCCCCTGTCCCTGCTCGTGTCCCTGGACCCGCCCGGGTCCCTGGCCCGGCTCGTGTCCCTGGCCCTGTCGCGACATACCAACCCCCATGAGATGTCCCCTCGTTGAGATACGAAATTTCCTGTCCTTGCTCACAGCCCCCCGCCTTCCGAACTCACAGCCCTCCGCCTTCCGGACTCGCGGACCCTCCGCCTTCCGAACTCACGGCCCTCCGCCTTCCGGACCGCAGGCCTTCCGCCTTCCGGGCTCGCGGCCGCACCCCTCCGCGCGGCCGACGGCACCCCTTCAGCGGGCGCTCAGCAGCGCTCCCCCGAGGCCCATGACCACCGGCACCACCCCGAGCGCGATGAACGCGGGCAGGAAGCACAGCCCCACCGGAGCCGTCATCGCGACCGCGGCGCGGCGGGCCCGGGCGGTCGCCTCGCGGGCTCTGTCCGCCCGGCAGTCCGCGGCGAGGCGGGCCACGGGAGCGGCCGCGGGCGCCCCGGACTCCCCAGCCCGCTCCAGGAGCCGGGCCAGCGCCCCGGCGCCCGGAACGGCGCCCAACTGCCGCCAGGCGTCCGCGGGCTCACCGCCGAGCCGCACCTGTGCCGCGCCCCACGCGAGCCGCTCGCCGACCGGCCCGCGCAGCGACTCCCCGACGGCCTGAGCCGCCACGACCGGCCCGGCCCCGGCAGCCACGCACGCCGCCACCAGGTCGGCCGCCAAGGGAAGTTGCCGCGCGGCCTCAGCCGCGTCGAACTCCGCCTCCTGGCCGGGGCTCCGTCCCATCCGCGCCACGGCGCAGCCGAGCCCCACGCCGACTACGAGGCCCGTCGCCCCGCCGAGCAGCGCCCATCCGGCGGCGACCGCGCCGACCACGGCGAGCCGCACGCGGACCCCGTCCCGCCGCCCGGACAGGCCGCCATGCCACCGCGCGCGCCACCGCCCGCGCCACCGCGGCCTCCACGGCCAGGGCCGACCCGCCCGCCCCTGCTCGCCCAGAGCCGCCACCACGCGTCTGCCCAGGGCCCGTTCACGCCGGACCGCTGTCGCCACGAGGGCCAACCACAGCACCACCACCGCCGACCACACAGCCACCCCCACCCTGTGGAAAACCTCGGCCTCGCTCATCGCCCCTCCGCCTTTCGCATGATCCGCAGCGCCCACCAGGCGCCCGTGCCCTCCAGAAGCCCGCCCACGAGGAGGCACCCGAAGCCCGCTCCCGTGTGCAGCAACACCCGCAGCGGCCGGGCGCCGAGCGCGCCGCCCATCAACAGGCCGAGCGCGGGAAGCCCGGCGAGCAACACGGCCGTCGACCGGGCGCCCGCCAACTGGGCCCGCAGATCGGAGCGTTGGTCACGCTCGGCCCGCAGGGCACCCTCCAGCCGCTCCAGGCCCGCCGCGAGCCCCGCGCCCCGGTCGACAGCGACCCGCCAGCAGGCCGCGAGCCCCAGGAGCCCCTCGGCGCCGGGCTCCCGGGCGGCCTCGCGCAGCGCCCCCGGCACGTCCCCGCCGAACCGCGCCGCCGCGAGCACCCCGGCCCACTCCCCGCCGAGCCCCCGGCCCCCAGACCGACCGGAGCCCACCAGCTCTGCGGACCCCGTATCGGACCGGCCCACCGCGGGGTCTTCCGTGGCCGTCCGCAGCGCCTCGCCCGGCTGCCTCCCCGCGCGCGCCTCGCCCGCGAGCGCCCCGCACAGAGCGATCACCGCGTCCGTGCGCCGCTCCCGCTCCCTGCGGGCCTCCCGGGCCCTGCGCAGCCGCCCGGCCAGGGGCACACCGACCGCCCCCGCGACGAGCGGCGCCATCGATTCGCCCAGGACCGCGATGGCCAAGCCGCCCGCCAGAACCCATACTTCGGACCCCACACGGCCGCCGAGCCGCTCGCGCACCACGGCGACTGTCCGGTGCCACAAGGGCCCGGGGCCCGCCGTCCCGGGCACCGCGAGCGCCAGCCTCGCCCGCCGCAGCTCCCGGACCCGGGCGCGCCCTCCCAGGAGCCACACCGAACCGCCCGCGCACAGCACCGCACCCCATGCCGTCGCCGCGCTCACGCGGTCTCACCCCGGCTTCCGAGCAGGGTGCTCAGCCGCCGCCAGCCGCGCTCCTGGACGAAGCCGCGCTCGCCCCACCGCAGCGCGGGCACCGTCGTCACGAGCCCGGTGGCGTCCCGCTCCAGGACGTGCACTTCGGCCACGCGGCGGCGCCCGGCCCGGTCCCGGGCGAGGTGGATGACCACGGAGAGCGCGGCCGCCACCTGGCTGTGCAGGGCCGCGCGGTCGAGCCCGGCGGCCGTGCCCAGGGCTTCGAGGCGGGCCGGGACGTCCGCCGCGGCGTTCGCGTGCAGGGTGCTGCAGCCGCCTTCGTGGCCCGTGTTGAGCGCGGCCAGGAGATGCACGACCTCCGCGCCCCGGACCTCGCCGACGACGAGCCGGTCGGGTCGCATCCGCAGGGCCTGGCGCACCAGGTCGTCGAGGCCGACGAACCCCGCGCCCTCCTGGTTCGCCGGCCGGGTCTCCAGGCGCACCACGTGCGGGTGCTCGGGGCGCAGCTCCGCGGAGTCCTCGGCGAGGACGATCCGCTCCCCCGGGCCGACCAGGCCGAGCAGGGTGCTCAGGAGCGTCGTCTTGCCGCTGCCCGTGCCGCCGCTGATCACGTACGACAGGCGGGCGTCGAGCAGGGCGCGCAGGAAGCGCTCGCCGCCGGGCGGCACCGTGCCCGCGGCCGTCAGCTCCGCGAGGGTGAAGGCCCGCGGCCGCACGACCCGCAGGGACAGGCAGGTCGAGCCGACGGCGACCGGGGGTAGGACGGCGTGCAGCCGGGTGCCGTCCGGAAGGCGGGCGTCCGCCCAGGGCCGCGCGTCGTCCAGGCGCCGCCCCGCGACCGCAGCGAGCCGCTGGGCGAGCCGCCGCACGGCCGCCGCGTCCCGGAACGCCACCTCCGTGAGCTCCAGGCCGCCGCCACGGTCCACCCACACCCGGTCCGGCGCGGACACCAGGACATCGGTCACCGAAGGGTCCGCGAGCAGGGGTTCGAGCGGGCCGGCGCCCACGAGCTCGGAGCGCAGCTGCTGGGCCGCCCCCAGGACTTCGGCGTCGCCCAGGACGCCTGCCTGGGCCCGCAGGGCTTCGGCGACCCGGGCCGGGGTCGGCTCCGTGCCGTTCGCGGCGAGCCACTGGCGTACGCCGTCGAGCATGCGGGCACCCACGACGGCGTTCATACGCGTCCTCCGGTGGTGTCGGCCGGAAGCTGCTGCCAGAAGGCGGCGCAGAACCGGGCGAGCGGTCCGCGCGCCAGGCCGCCGGGTGGCTGTCCGCCGTCCTGGGCCGCCACGAGGCCGTGCTCCCAGGGCAGCTCGCCGATGAGGGGCAGCTGGAGGAGGCGCGCGACCTCGCCCGCGTCGAGCCCGTCGCCTCCGTCGAGCGTGCCGCGCCCGGACCGGCCTGTGGTGGCCACGACCCGCAGGTCCCGCAGCACCATGCCCGCGGCCGACGCGACCCGGCGCGCCCCGGCCACCGCGCGCAGCTCGCGCGGCACCACCAGGAGGCCCAGGTCGAGCTGGGCGAGCGCCTCGCCCACCGTCTCGTCCACACGGCGCGGCAGGTCCACGACGACCACGCCGCCGCGCCTGCGGGCCGCGGCGAGGACGGCCCGCATCGCCTGCGGGGCGACGGCGACGGTGTCGCCGCGATCCCAGCTGAGCACCCGCAGGTCGTGCAGCTGGGGCAGCGACTCCTCCAGGGCGCCGCCGCCGACCCGGCCGCGCGACTGGGCGAAGGCGGGCCAGCGCAGCCCGTCCGCGGTCTCGCCGCCGAGCAGGACGTCGAGCCCGCCGCCCAGCGGGTCGGCGTCGATGAGCATGGTGCGCCGCCGGGCGCGCGCCGCCGTGACGGCGAGGGCGCAGGCCAGGGTGGAGGCCCCGGCACCGCCCCGGCCGCCGATGACGCCGATGGTGAGGGCGGGCCGCCCCACGCCCTCGGCCACGTCGGCGATGCGGTCCACCAGCCACTGCTCGCCGTCCGGCAGGACGAGGACCTGCTCGGCGCCGATCTCCACCGCGCGCCGCCACACGTCGGAATCGTCCTGATCCCGCCCAACCAGCACCACTCCGCGCCGCCGCGCGGCTCCGCGCACCCGGTCCGCCGCGTCGTCCCCGACCAGGACGAGCGGGGCCGAGGCCCAGGTGTCCTTGCCGCCCCCGCGCTCCGGCACCCCGTGGTGCACCTCGGGTCGCGCACCCGCCGCGGCGCACAGCCGCAGCAGGTCATCCAGCAGGTCCGCGTCCTCGGTGACGATCAGTGGTGCGCCCGGCCGCCCGTCGGACGGCGGCGACGCGTCGCCCGCAATGACTCCGCCCACGATCTCCAGCCCCCTCTCGCTGCACGTCCTTCGAATGCGTGCCTGTGCGCATCCGGATCCGAGCCCGCGGAGACCGGCCAATGGAATCCGGCCATGAACTTCACGAGCGGAATCAGCGTGCTGCGCTCCCGGAAATCGTGTGGATCTTGGTCAATAACTGTGGAGAAGGCGGGGGCTGTGAATATCTCCGTCACCCATACCGGTGAGGCCCCGAACGACTTCCGCAGCGCAGCGCTACGACTACGCACAGTGAGGAATTGTGGGCAGGGCTCAGCGGCGCCCTAGCGGCCCATGTGGACGCTCGGCGAACAATGAAGATCAGAAACCGGGGGCAAAAACCCATCCGGACATGCGACGACCCCCGCCGGGGGGGAGAGCGGGGGTCGTCCCCTCGGTCCGACTCGGGGGGGGAGGAGCCAGACCGGGTTAGCACGGTCGCGAACGATCCGTGACTTCCATGGTGTACCCGAGAGCCTTCTCAGGCAAACCCACGCGCCTCAGCTTACGCCGAATGGTGGGCGCCTATGCTCGGGCTCGTGGAAAACCACTCCTTGCCTCGCACAGCCGCCTTCTTTGACCTGGACAAGACGGTCATTGCGAAGTCGAGCACCCTCACCTTCAGCAAGTCGTTCTACCAAGGTGGCCTGATCAACCGGCGAGCGGTACTGCGGACCGCATATGCCCAGTTCGTGTTCCTCGCCGGTGGCGCCGACCACGACCAGATGGAGCGGATGCGCGAGTACCTGTCCGCGCTCTGCCGGGGGTGGAACGTGCAGCAGGTCAAGGAGATCGTCGCCGAGACCCTGCACGACCTGATCGACCCGATCATCTACGACGAGGCCGCCTCGCTCATCGAGCAGCACCACACCGCCGGGCGGGACGTCGTCATCGTCTCCACCTCGGGCGCCGAGGTGGTCGAGCCGATCGGTGAACTGCTCGGCGCGGACCGGGTGGTGGCCACCCGGATGGTCGTCGGCCCCGACGGCTGCTTCACGGGTGAGGTGGAGTACTACGCGTACGGTCCGACGAAGGCGGAGGCGATCAAGGAGCTCGCCGAGTCGGAGGGGTACGACCTGGAGCGCTGCTACGCCTACAGCGACTCGTTCACCGACATGCCGATGCTCGATGCCGTCGGCCACCCCCATGCCGTCAACCCCGACCGGGCGCTGCGCCGCGAGGCCCTCGCGCGCGAGTGGCCGATCCTGGACTTCCACCGCCCGGTGCGGCTCAAGCAGCGGCTGCCCGCGCCGCCGCGCCCGGCGCTCGTCGCCGCGGCCGCGGTGGGGGCCGCGGCGGCCACCGCGGGCCTGGTCTGGCTCGCCACCCGCCGCCGCTCCGCGGCGGCGAGCTGACACGCGCGCGTGGGGATGCGCCCGGGCTCCGAGGGGCGACCGGAAAGCCCTGTCCGGTTCACCCTTGTTTGAACCTAAAAGTAAAGAAGTGCGCCCAGGGCTTCCGCTTCCCCCAGGACAGTAGTACAAAGGAGTCAACGGCCCGCGAGACCAAGGACATCCGAGAGGATTACCTTCAACCGCAGAACTGGCCCCACGGACCGAAGCATGAACACCGAGCACCCACGCGACGTCGACCCGTCGATTACGGGCCAGCCGCACCAGGTGACGGGCAAAGTTCCCGACCTGATGGGCACATGATTCGAGGACGCTTGGTAACTCGGTGGACATGCCAGCGGCGGTACGAAATCTCGTACCGCCGCAACCCTGTTCAGGGCCCGATCGCCCTCTCCTTGAAGCCCGCTGGGCCGATCGCCCTCTTCTGAGGTCCGCCCCAGGAAGTGCCCCGCCGGAGCCGCCTCAGGCGGCGCCCCGCTGCAGCGCCTCGCACACCGCCGTCGACTCCCTGACGCCCAGCTCAACGGCCTTGCCGCAGTGGGCGATCCAGGCCGCGACCCCCTCCGGCGTCCCGGACGCGTAGCCCGCGAGCGCCGCCGCGTAGGCGTCGCGCCCCAGCTCCGCGTGGCCCGCCTCGGCCGGGCAGACCGACTTCGGGTCGAGCCCGCTGCCCACCAGGACGACGCGCTCGGCCGCACGCGCGACCAGACCGTTGTGCGAGCCGAAGGGCCGCAGCACCGCCAGTTCGCCGTGCACGACCGATGCCATCACCAGGGCGGGTGCCGAGCTGCCCGCGACGACGATGCGTGAGAGCCCCTCCAGGCGTCCCGCCACCTCGTCGGCACCCGGCACCGCCAGCGCGGACACGGGCCCGTCCAGGGGCTCGTCGACCGGCTCGCCCGCGAGGCGCGGACGGCCCGCCGTCTCGTCCGAGTCGGCCGCCGCGACCAGGTGCAGCCGCGCGAGGACCCGCAGCGGCGACTGGCGCCAGATGGAGAGCAGCTGCCCCGCCTCGGCCGTGAGGCGCAGCGCGGCCCCCACGACGCGCGCCTCGGCGTCACCGCTGAAGTCGCTGCGCCTGCGCACCTCTTCGAGCGCCCACGCGGCACCGGACAGCGCGGCGGAACCACGGGCTCCGCGCAGCGCGGCCTCCGAGGTGATCTCGTTGCTGCGGCGGCGCATGATCCGGTGTCCGTAGACGCGGTCCACGGCCTTGCGCACGGAGTCCACGGCGTCCGGGACGCCGGGCAGGGCGCCCAGGGGAGCCAGCGGATCGGGTGTCGTACTCATGAGTACGACCCTACGCACTCGGGGGCGCCGCCCCACGAAGGAGTGGTCTTCTTCACTCAAGGGCCGGTGTGCCGCGGGGCGCGCCACTACGCTAACCGACCATGAAAATCGCTTTCGTGGGGAAGGGCGGCAGCGGCAAGACCACGCTGTCCTCGCTCTTCATCCGACACCTCGCCACCACCGGCGCCCCCGTCGTCGCGGTGGACGCCGACATCAACCAGCACCTCGGCGCCGCGCTCGGCCTCGACGACGAGCAGGCCGCCGAGCTGCCCGCCATGGGCGCGCGGCTGCCGCTCATCAAGGACTATCTGCGCGGCGCCAACCCGCGCATCGCCTCCGCCGAGACGATGATCAAGACGACACCGCCCGGCGACGGCTCCCGGCTGCTGCGGCTCCGCGAGCAGAACCCGGTCTACGACGCGTGCGCGCGGCCGGTGGAACTCGACGGCGGCGCCGTGCGTTTGATGGTCACCGGGCCGTTCACCGAATCCGACCTCGGTGTCGCCTGCTACCACTCCAAGACCGGAGCGGTGGAGCTGTGTCTGAACCACCTGGTCGACGGCCGCGACGAGTACGCCGTCGTCGACATGACCGCCGGCTCGGACTCCTTCGCCTCCGGAATGTTCACCCGCTTCGACATGACGTTCCTCGTCGCCGAGCCGACCCGGAAGGGGGTCTCCGTCTACCGCCAGTACCGCGACTACGCACGGGACTTCGGCGTCGCCCTGAAGGTCGTGGGCAACAAGGTCCAGTGCCAGGACGACATCGACTTCCTGCGCGAGCAGGTCGGCGAGGACCTTCTGGTGACCGTCGGGCACTCGGACTGGGTGCGCTCCATGGAGAAGGGCCGCCCGCCCCGGTTCGCCCTCCTTGAGGACACCACCCGCACCGCCCTGCGCACGCTTCAGGACGCCGTCGACGCCACGTACGAGCACCGCGACTGGGAGCGGTACACGCGCCAGATGGTGCACTTCCACCTGAAGAACGCGCAGAGCTGGGGCAACGCCAGGACCGGAGCCGACCTGGCGTCCCAGATCGACCCCGACTTCGTCCTGCGCGAGGAAGCGGTCGCCACAGCGTGAGAGGCCCCACGGGTGGACCCTCACGGGCCGCTCGCGGCTACCTCTTGGCCGGTTCGGCCCCCGGGACCCCCTTGGGTGCCGGGGCCGGGCGGGCCGAGAGGAAGGCGGGCCAGCCCTCCTTGGGGGCCTTGCCGACGCCGAGCTTGGTCAGCTTGGCGAGGACCTGCGGGTCCTGGGCGTCCAGCCAGTCGGCGAGCTGCCGGAAGGACACGCACCGCACGTCCCTCTTGGTGCAGACCCGCTCGATGGTCTCCTCGACGGCGCGCATGTACGTGCCGCCGTTCCAGGACTCGAAGTGGTTGCCGATGATCAGGGGCGCGCGGTTGCCGTAGTAGGCGCGGTCGAAGCCCTTGAGGAGGCCGTCGCGCATCTGGTCGCCCCAGTACTCATGCCGGGACGGATCGCCCTGGGAGGTCGAACCGGACTGGTTCACCATGAAGTTGTAGTCCATGGTGAGCGTCTCGAAGCCGCGCCCGGGGACGGGGACGAGCTGCATCGACAGGTCCCACAGGCCCTCCTTCTTCTCGGGCCAGAGCTGGTTGTTCACCCCGCTGGTGTCGTAGCGGAAGCCGAGTTCGCGGGCGGCCCGCATGAAGTTCTTCCTGCCTTCGAGGCAGGGGGTGCGGGCGCCGATGAGCTCCTTGTCGTAGTCGAAGGGCAGCGGCAGCGCGCTTTTCACGCCCGCGTTGGTCTTCCAGGCCTTCACAAAGGACTTGGCCTGCCGGATCTCGCTCTTCCAGTCGTCGACGGACCACTCGTCGACGCCCCGGCCCGCGCCGCAGAAGTGGCCGTTGAAGTGCGTGCCGATCTCGTTGCCCTCGAGCCAGGCGCCGCGGAGCTGGTCCACGGTGTCCCTGATTCCCTTGCGGTCGTTGAAGCCGATGTCCGAGCTGCCGGCCAGGTGCTGCGGCGGCTTGTAGAGCCCGCGCTTCTCCTGCGGAAGCATGTACACGCCGCTGAGGAAGTAGGTCATCGTGGCGTTGTTGCGCTTGGCGACCTTGCGGAAGTACGAGAAGAGCTTCTGGCCGTCCTCGCCAGCGCCGTCCCAGGAGAAGACCACGAACTGCGGCGGCTTCTGCCCCGGCGCGAGGCGTTCCGGCCGGGGCAGCAGGGGTTGCTTGCCGGTGAAGGCCGTGGAGCCGTCGCCGATCAGCCGGACCGGTGACTTGGGCGCGGCGGCACCGGCCGGCTTCTTCGCGCCGTGCGCGCCCTCGCGCGCGCTCTTCTTCGTGTCGGACGCGCCAGCTCCGCACCCGGCCAGGGCCGCGACGCAGACCACGAGGGCGGCGAGCCCGGCCGCGGCGGCAGTCCTCTGGTTGGCGGCCATCCGCCCACCTACTTCCGTACGAATCGGGACAGAACCCAAGCAACTTCGCACAGAGGTGCGGGAGCCCCATTACGACAAGCCGATGAATAGGCTTAATCACTCGTTGAGGTGATCACTTGCCCCATTTGCGCCAAAAATCCTGCCGTGACCTTTACTCTGCATTACGATTCGTTTACCGAGAGTTGAGTCGTCCCGCCGCTGCAACGCCGTGACCCACGGCCGCGACCCGCCCTCCGGCAGCCCGTCGGAGGCCCACCTGTTCCGCGACCGCGCCGCCCCGGAGGAGTCGGGAAAATGTCTGCCAGCGTCCCCTCACGCGCCACCGACTCGGCCCCGGCCGCAAGCACCCGGCAGCCGCACGCGCCACCGCCGCGCCGCGCCTTCCGTGTCGCGGGCGCCGACCTCTCCGCGTCGATCGCCGTGTTCCTCATCGCCCTGCCCCTGTCCCTGGGCATCGCCCTCGCCACCGGAGCGCCCCTCCAGGCGGGCCTCGTCGCCGCGGCCGTCGGCGGCGTCGTCGGGGGCCGTCTCGCCGGGTCACCGCTCCAGGTCAGCGGCCCCGCCGCCGGGCTCACCGTCGTCACCGCCGACCTCATCCAGCGCTACGGCTGGCGCACCACCTGCGCGATCACCGTCCTCGCCGGGCTCACCCAGGTGGGCCTCGGCTGTCTGCGCGTGGCCCGCACGGCCCTCGCCGTCAGCCCCGCCGTCGTGCACGGCATGCTCGCCGGGATCGGCGTCACCATCGCGGTCGCCCAGCTGCACATCGTGCTCGGCGGCACCCCGCAGAGCTCCGTGATCGCCAACCTCAGGGCGCTGCCCGCCCAGTTGACCGAGGTGCGTCCGGCCGCCCTGTCGATCAGCCTTCTGACCTTCCTCCTGCTGCTCGTCTGGCCCCGTCTGCCCGGGCGGGCGGGGCGCGCGGCGCGGGTCCTGCCCGCCCCCCTGGTGGCCGTCGCCGCCGCCACGGCGCTCGCGGGCTTCGCCGCGCTCCAGCTGGACAAGGTCGACCTGCCGTCCTGGCGCAGCCACGCGCTCGCGGGACTGCCCGAAGGGCCCGCGCTCGGCCTGGTGGCGGCCGTGCTCACGATCACGCTGGTGTGCAGCGTGCAGTCGCTGCTCGGCGCGGTCGCCATCGACAAGCTCACGTCCGGCCGCCCGGACTCGCCCCCCGGAGTGGGCCGTTCCGACCTCGACCGCGAGCTGCGCGGCCAGGGTGTGTCGAACATCGTCTCCGGCCTGCTCGGCGGCCTTCCCGTCGCCGGAGTGGCGGTGCGCAGCGTGGCGAATGTCCGCGCGGGTGCCGTCAGCAGGAACTCCACGATGCTGCACGGCGTTTGGGTAGTAGTAGCCGCCCTGCTGCTCGTGCCCGTCCTGGAGCTGATCCCGCTCGCCGCCCTCGCCGCCCTCGTCATGGCCGTCGGCATCCAGATGGTCAGCCTGAACCACATCCGTACCGTCACCCGGCACCGCGAGATCCTGGTCTACGCGGTCACCACCCTCGGCGTGGTCGTGCTCGGCGTCCTCGAAGGGGTCGCGCTCGGCGTCGCCGCCGCCGTGGCCGTGGCCCTGCACCGCCTCGCCCGCACCCGCATCACCTGCGACGAGGACGCGGAAGGAGTCCATCACGTGCACGTCCGAGGACAGTTGACGTTCCTCGCCGTGCCCCGCCTCAGCCGCTGTCTGCACCACATCCCGCACCGGGCGCACGCCGTCGTGGAGCTGGACGGCTCCTTCATGGACCACGCGGCGTACGAGACGCTGCAGAGCTGGCAGGACGCGCACGCCGCGCACGGCGGCACGGCCGAGATCACCGGCCGTGGCGGCCAGCGGATCGCCGAGCCCGCCAGGATCGCCCACTGCAGCTGCCGCCCCTGGACGCCGTGGCGCAACCACAACTGCGAGGCGCCCCCGCAGCACTCCCCCGACGCCCCCCACGGCCACCCCCACCACCAGCACGAACTGGCCCAGGGCATCAGCGCCTTCCAGCAGCACACGGCCCCCCGTGTGCGGGGTGAGCTGGCGCGGCTCGCCCGCGAGGGGCAGCGGCCCGTGCAGCTGTTCCTCACGTGTGCCGACTCCCGGGTCGTCACCTCCATGATCACGTCCAGCGGCCCGGGCGACCTCTTCGTCGTGCGGAACGTGGGCAATCTCGTGCCGCTGCCCGGCGCCGAGAGCGGGGACGACTCGGTCGCCGCCGCGATCGAGTACGCGGTGGACGTGCTGGAGGTCAAGTCCATCACCGTGTGCGGGCATTCGGGGTGCGGGGCGATGCAGGCGCTGCTCAGCTCGCCGCCGACCGGGGCGCAGACGCCGCTCAAGCGGTGGCTGCGGCACGGCCTGCCGAGCCTGGAGCGGATGGCCGCGTCCAGCACCGCCGAGCCCTCCGGCAGGATCGCCCCGCGGCTCGCCGGGCGGGCCCCCGCGGACGCGGTGGAGCAGCTGTGCCTGACCAACGTGGTGCAGCAGCTGGAGCATCTGCGGGCCCACGAGGCGGTCGCGCGCCGCCTCGCCGAGGGGACCCTGGAGCTGCACGGGATGTACTTCCACGTCGGCGAGGCCCAGGCCTATCTGCTGGCCGAGGGGACCGGCGGCGCGCCCGGCACGCCCGGCGGCCTGCCCCTGCCGCACGAGGTGTTCAGCCAGGTGCGGCCCTCGCCCGGGACGGGCCAGGTGCGGCCCTCCCCCCGCGCGGAGGCCACGCCGACCGGCTGAAACACGCCAATGGGCTGAAAGTAGCGGTTCCCCCCACCCCGGCGGGGGAACCGCCGCTCGGCCCGCCGGAGAAGGCCGCATCCCTTGCCCCGACAGGCCGCCCCGCCCCCGAGGGGCCCCCTACGCCAATCGCCCCCCGACCTGCTGCCCCCTACAGGTCTAAACCAATAATCGGCAAGCCCTTGTCACCAGGGCCGGGTGTCTGATGAGCTGTGGCTTGGGACACAACGGACACCCTGAGAAAGGGAGATGTCGTGAGTAACGAAAGCCTGGCCAACCTCTTGAAGGAGGAGCGTCGCTTCGCGCCGCCGGCCGATCTGGCCGCGCGGGCCAACGTCAGCGCGGACGCGTACGAGCAGGCCAAGGCTGACAGGCTCGGCTTCTGGGCCGAGCAGGCCCGTCGGCTGACCTGGGCCACCGAACCGACCAAGACGCTCGACTGGTCGAACCCGCCGTTCGCGAAGTGGTTCGAGGACGGCAAGCTCAACGTCGCGTACAACTGCGTGGACCGCCACGTCGAGGCGGGCCACGGCGACCGGGTGGCCATCCACTTCGAGGGCGAGCCCGGCGACAGCCGTGCCCTCACCTACGCCGAGCTGAAGGACGAGGTGAGCCGCGCCGCCAACGCCCTGACGGAGCTGGGCGTCGGCAAGGGCGACCGGGTCGCCGTCTATCTCCCGATGATCCCCGAGGCGGTCGTGGCGATGCTGGCGTGCGCCCGCATCGGCGCCGCGCACTCGGTGGTCTTCGGCGGCTTCTCCGCCGACGCGATCGCCGCCCGCATCAAGGACGCCGACGCCAAGCTCGTCATCACCGCCGACGGCGGCTACCGCCGGGGCAAGCCGTCCGCGCTCAAGCCCGCGGTCGACGAGGCCCTGGGCCGCGTGGAGGGCGTCGACAAGGTCCTCGTCGTACGGCGCACCGAGCAGGAGGTGGCCTGGACCGAGGGCCGCGACCTGTGGTGGCACGACGTGGTCGGGCGGCAGTCGGCCGAGCACGCCCCGGAGGCGTTCGACGCCGAGCAGCCGCTGTTCATCCTGTACACGTCGGGCACCACGGGGAAGCCCAAGGGCATCCTGCACACGTCGGGCGGCTATCTGACCCAGGCGTCGTACACCCACCACGCCGTCTTCGACCTCAAGCCGGAGACCGACGTCTACTGGTGCACGGCCGACATCGGCTGGGTGACGGGCCACTCGTACATCACGTACGGACCGCTGGCGAACGGCGCGACGCAGGTGATCTACGAGGGCACCCCGGACACCCCGCACCAGGGCCGCTTCTGGGAGATCGTGCAGAAGTACGGGGTGACGATCCTGTACACGGCGCCCACGGCGATCCGTACGTTCATGAAGTGGGGCGACGACATCCCCGCGAAGTTCGACCTGTCCTCGCTGCGCGTCCTGGGCTCGGTCGGCGAGCCGATCAACCCCGAGGCGTGGGTCTGGTACCGCAAGCACATCGGTGGTGACAACTGCCCGATCGTGGACACCTGGTGGCAGACCGAGACCGGCGCGATGATGATCTCGCCGCTTCCGGGCGTGACCGAGACCAAGCCGGGCTCCGCCCAGCGCGCGCTGCCGGGCATCGCCGCGACCGTCGTCGACGACGAGGCGAACGAGGTGCCCGACGGCGGCGGTGGCTATCTGGTCCTCACCGAGCCGTGGCCGTCGATGCTGCGCACCATCTGGGGCGACGACCAGCGGTTCATCGACACGTACTGGTCGCGCTTCGAGGGCAAGTACTTCGCCGGGGACGGCGCCAAGAAGGACGAGGACGGCGACATCTGGCTGCTCGGCCGGGTCGACGACGTGATGCTCGTGTCCGGGCACAACATCTCCACCACCGAGGTCGAGTCGGCGCTCGTCTCGCACCCGTCGGTCGCCGAGGCGGCGGTCGTGGGCGCGGCGGACGAGACCACCGGCCAGGCCATCGTCGCCTTCGTGATCCTGCGGGGCACGGCGAACGCCGAGGACGAGGGGCTCGTCGCGGACCTGCGCAACCACGTGGGCGCGACGCTCGGCCCGATCGCCAAGCCCAAGCGGATCCTGCCGGTGGCCGAGCTGCCCAAGACCCGTTCCGGGAAGATCATGCGGCGGCTGCTGCGGGACGTCGCGGAGAACCGCCAGCTCGGTGACGTCACCACGCTGACGGACTCCTCCGTGATGGACCTCATCCAGTCCAAGCTCCCGGCCGCGCCCAGCGAGGACTAAGTCGTTCCTCGGTCGGCTGCGGCTTGTCCGTGGCTGGTCGCGCAGTTCCCCGCGCCTCTTTGGGGCGCGCCTGAGGCACCCGGCGTTCCGTGCGCCGGGTGCCTTTTCGCGCCTGCCGAGCAGGCCGTTTGTCCTTAAAGTGGCTTTCGCCGGATACCCCCGCCGTACCCACCTCGAAGCGATTAGATAAGCTAAGGATCAACGTCAACAACGCGACAAGAATCATCAGGTGCGCCGGGAAGTCTGGTCGGCATGTGCTCAGCCCTGCCTACCCGACCGGAGGTCGACCCCTGTGGCCGCGCCCACCCCCACCAACCGCAAGTTCCTCGGACGCCTCTCCCTGCCCGAGCGCACCTTCGTGGCGAACGCGCTGCGCACCGAGACGGTCGGCGGCGTCCTGCTGCTCATCGCCGCCGTCGCGGCCCTGATCTGGGCGAACACCCCGCTCAAGGAGAGCTACGCGAGCGTTCGGGACTTCCATCTGGGCCCCGGCTCGCTCGGTCTCGACCTGTCCGTGCAGCACTGGGCCGCCGACGGGCTGCTCGCGGTCTTCTTCTTCGTCGCCGGGATCGAGCTCAAGCGCGAGCTGGTCGCGGGCGATCTGCGCGACCCCAAGGCGGCCGCGCTGCCCGTCATCGCCGCGATCTGCGGCATGGCCGTACCGGCGCTGGTCTACACGCTGGTCAACACCGTCGGCGGCGGCTCCACGGACGGGTGGGCCGTGCCCACGGCGACCGACATCGCCTTCGCGCTCGCGGTGCTCGCGGTCATCGGCACCTCGCTGCCGTCGGCGCTGCGCGCCTTCCTGCTCACGCTCGCCGTCGTCGACGACCTCTTCGCGATCATGATCATCGCGATCTTCTTCACCAGCGACCTGAACTTCGCCGCGCTCGCCGGCGCCGTCATCGGCCTCGCCGTCTTCTGGCTGCTCCTGCGCAAGGGCGTCCGCGGCTGGTACGTCTACGTGCCGCTCGCCCTGGTCATCTGGGGCCTGATGTACAACAGCGGCGTCCACGCCACCATCGCCGGTGTCGCCATGGGCCTGATGCTGCGCTGCCACCGCGAGGAGGGCGAGCCGCACTCCCCCGGCGAGCACATCGAGCACCTCGTACGCCCCCTCTCCGCGGGCCTCGCGGTGCCGCTGTTCGCCCTGTTCAGCGCCGGGGTGGCGGTTTCCGGCGGCGCGCTCGGCGACGTCTTCACGCGGCCCGAGACGCTCGGCGTGGTCCTCGGTCTGGTCGTCGGCAAGGCGGTCGGCATCTTCGGCGGCACCTGGCTCGCCGCCCGCTTCACCCGGGCCGAGCTGAACGACGACCTGGCCTGGCCGGACGTCTTCGCGGTCGCCTCGCTCGCCGGCATCGGCTTCACCGTCTCGCTGCTCATCGGCGAACTCGCCTTCAGCGACGACCCGGCCCTCACCGACGAGGTCAAGGCGGCGGTCCTCGTCGGCTCCCTGATCGCGGCGGTGCTCGCCACCGTCCTGCTGAAGCTGCGCAACCGCAAGTACCGCGCGATGTGCGACGACGAGGAGCGCGACGAGGACCTCGACGGCATCCCGGACATCTACGAACAGGACAATCCGGATTACCACTTGCGGATGGCGGAGATCTACGAGAAGAAGGCCGCCGAGCACCGCAGGCGGGCGGAAACGTCAGCCGGGTCGGGCGATCCGGACCACGGTCCGGCATGATCTGTCCAGAACCTTCCGCGCGGCGCCGGTCCCCGAGCGGCAGGATTGCGCACGCTGACCGGCAGACAGAGAAATGAGGAGTACGCGATGAGCGCACCCGACGGTCCCGTCGGCACCGAACGCAGCCTCGGCCAGCTCGTCTCCGCGGCGAGCAAAGAGATGTCGGAGCTGGTGCACGACGAGATCGCGCTGGTCAAGGCCCAGCTGACGCAGGACGTCAAGCGCGGTGCGATCGGCAGTGCCGCGTTCATCGCGGCCGTCGCCGTCCTCATCTTCTCGCTGCCGATGCTGAGCTTCGCCCTGGCCTACGGCATCCGCACCTGGAGCGGCTGGAACCTCGCGATCTGCTTCGTGCTGTCCTTCGCGGCGAACGTCCTGGTGGCGGGCGTGCTCGCCTGGATCGGCGTGATCTTCGCCAAGAAGGCCGCCAAGGGCAAGGGCCCGCAGAAGGCCGCGGCCGCGGCCAAGGAGACGGCTGCCGTACTGCAGAACGTCAAGCCGCATCCGCGCCCCGTGACCCCTGCGACGAGCGCCCTTGAGCTGGAGAAGGGTGAGCGGGCCGACGCTGTGGCACGCTCGACTGCATGACGGACCCCGCCAATACCCCCCAGCACGCCTCCGCGACCGCGTCGGCCGTACGCATCGACGGCCCCTGGACGCACCGGGACGTCGCCGCCAACGGCGCCCGCTTCCACATCGCGGAGCTCGGTGACGGGCCGCTGGTGCTGCTGCTCCACGGCTTCCCGCAGTTCTGGTGGGCCTGGCGGCACCAGCTCGTCTCGCTCGCCGACGCGGGTTTCCGCGCCGTGGCGATGGACCTGCGGGGCGTCGGCGGCAGCGACCGCACCCCGCGCGGCTACGACCCGGCCAATCTGGCCCTCGACATCACCGGAGTGGTGCGCTCCCTCGGGGAGCCCGACGCCGCGCTCGTCGGCCACGACCTGGGCGGCTACCTCGCCTGGACCGCCGCCGTGATGCGGCCCAAGCTGGTGCGCCGCCTCGCCGTCACCTCCATGCCGCACCCCCGGCGCTGGCGTTCGGCGATGCTGCGGGACATGAAGCAGACCGCCGCCGGGTCCTACGTGTGGGGCTTCCAGCGGCCGTGGGTCCCGGAGCGCCAGCTCGTCGCGGACGACGGCGCCCTGGTCGGCCGGCTGATGCGGGACTGGTCGGGGCCGCGCCTCCCGGACGACGAGGCCGTGGAGACGTACCGGCGCGCGATGTGCATCCCCTCGACGGCGCACTGCTCGATCGAGCCGTACCGCTGGATGGTGCGGTCCATGGCGCGCCCCGACGGGATCCAGTTCAACCGGCGCATGAAGCGCCCGGTGCGGGTGCCCACGCTCCATGTGCACGGGTCCCTCGACCCGGTGATGCGCACCCGCAGCGCGGCCGGTTCCGGCGAGTACGTCGAAGCGCCGTACCGCTGGCGGCTGTTCGACGGCCTGGGGCACTTCCCGCACGAGGAGGACCCGGTGGCCTTCTCCAACGAGCTGGTGAGCTGGCTGAAGGACCCCGAGCCCGACCGCTGACACCGCCCGCGGCCGCGGCGTCACCCGAATGCGGGAACGTCAGTCCTACGAACGCCAATTGCCTGGCGCATAGGCCAATTGGGGCCCTTGTGCGCGGTTACCGACCTTGAGGCACGGGCACACGTCCGGGTATGGGCTGGACGCACGACTACAGTGACGTAGCACGCAAGCGCCGCACGGCCACCGTGGTGAACGGCCACGAGGGGGGCGGCGGCCCGCGCGAACAGGGCTACCCGGAGCACTCGGCATCCGCACAGGCCATCGGCATCCCGCGCATCCTGCGGCGCCGCGCGCGCTGGGTCTCGGCGCGATTGCGGCACACGCGCGACTAGCGTTCCGCCGGGAGGCGCGGCGCGAAGTCCGCGGGCCGTCTGTGGCCGGTCGCGCCCACGCGGCGGAGCCGCACATCGACGTAGCCCCGCACCCCTTCGGGGCGCTTCCGCACCGCTACCTCACAGGGCGCACCCTTGGCTGTCGACCTCCTGGTTGGCGGTGCGGCCCCGCTCGATGTCCTCGCGGATCTCGTCCGCCGTCAGGGCGTAGCCGGTGTCGGGGTCGTCGAGCGACTTGGCGAACACGACGCCGTAGACCTCGCCCTTGGGGGTGAGCAGCGGGCCGCCGGAGTTGCCCTGGCGGACCGTGGCGTACAGCGAGTACACGTCGCGGCGGACCGTGCCCCGGTGGTAGATGTCCGGGCCCTTGGCCGTGATGCGGCCGCGGACGCGCGCGGGGCGGACGGTGTACGGGCCGTCCTCCGGGAAGCCCGCCACGATGGCGCCGTTGCCGCTCACGGCGTCGCCCGAGGCGAACTTCAGGGCGGGGGCGGGCAGCGACGGCACGTCGAGCACGGCGATGTCGCGCTCCCAGTCGTAGAGCACGACCTTCGCGTCGTACTTCTCGGCCTCGCCGCCTATCTGCACGCGGGGCTCGTCCACACCGCCGACCACGTGCGCGTTCGTCATGACGCGGCGCGGGGCGAAGACGAAGCCGGTGCCTTCGAGGGCCTTGCCGCAGCTGTGCGCGTCGCCGCTGACCTTCACGATGGAGCGCTTGGCGGTGACGGCGACGTGGCTGCGGGCCAGCTTCGAGTCGGGGGGCGGGACCTCCTTGATCGGCTCGTTCGAGAACGGGCTGAAGACCTGCGGGAAGCCGTTCCTCGCGAGGACCGAGGTGAAGTCCGTGAACCAGGTGTCGGCCTGGCCGGGCAGGGCGCGGTCGATGCCGAGCAGCACCTTGGAGTTGCGGACCTCCTTGCCGAAGGTCGGCAGCGTCGTGCCCGCGAGGAGGGAGCCGATCAGCCAGGCGACCAGGAGCATCGCGACCACGTTGACCAGGGCGCCGCCGGTGGCGTCCAGGGCTCTGGCGGGCTGCCAGGTGATGTACCGGCGCAGCTTGTTGCCCAGGTGGGTGGTGAAGGCCTGGCCGACCGAGGCACAGACGATCACCACGACGACGGCGATCACCGCCGGGGTCGTCGTCACCTTCGCGCCCTCGTCGGTCATGGCGTCCCAGACGACGGGGAGCAGATACACCGCGACGAGACCGCCGCCGAGGAAGCCGATCACGGACAGGATGCCGACGACGAAACCCTGGCGGTAGCCGACGATCGCGAACCACACCGCGGCGAGCAGCAGCAGGATGTCCAGCACGTTCACCGATTCAGTCCTCGCCTCGCATGAGTCCCCGCCCAGCGGTCGCCGTCACGCGCCACGCCTCGCGGGGCGCGCGCCGTCCTCGGCCTCGGTGGCCTCGGTCCCCGCAACCTTGTCATGAGCCCCAGTCGAGCGGGACGCGGCGGTCCCTGTCCCACGGGCGCTCCCACCCGGCGAAGTGCAGGATCCTGTCGATGACCCCGGCGGTGAACCCCCAGACCAGGGCGGACTCCACGAGGAAGGCGGGGCCCTGGTGCCCGCGGGGGTGCACCGCCATCGCGCGGTTCGCCGGGTCCGTGAGGTCCGCCACGGGCACGGTGAAGACCCGGGCGGTCTCGCCCGGGTCGACGACGCCCACCGGGCTCGGCGCGCGCCACCAGCCGAGGACGGGCGTCACGACGAAATCGCTCACGGGGATGAACAGGCTCGGCAGCACCCCGAAGAGCTGGACGCCGCGCGGGTCGAGCCCGGTCTCCTCCTCGGCCTCCCTGAGGGCGGCGCGCAGCGGTCCCTCGCCCTGCGGATCCCCGTCCTCCGGGTCCAGGGCGCCGCCGGGGAACGACGGCTGCCCCGCGTGCGAGCGCAGCGAGCCCGCCCGCTCCATGAGGAGCAGCTCGGGGCCCCGCGCGCCCTCGCCGAAGAGGACGAGCACGGCGGACTGCCGCCCGCCGCCGCCCTCCGGCGGCAGGAACCTGCTGAGCTGGTCGGGCCGCACGGTGGCGGCCGCCCGCACGACGGGGGCGAGCCAGGAGGGCAGGCCTTCGGTGGTGAGGAGGGTCTGCCCGGGGTGGGGAAGGGCGGGGGTGTCCGTGGCCGGGGTGTCCAGGGGGGCGGTGGTGCCCTGCGCGCGGGAGGCGCCGACGGGCTGCGCGCGGGGAGCGTGCGGCTGCCGCGCCCGGGGGGCGCCCGGGGCGGGGTGGGCCTGGGTGCCGCCCGGCGGGTGGGGCCTGGCTCCGCCCGGGGTGTCGTGGGTGTGGGGGCCCCGCGCCCCGTGGGAGTCCGTGCCGTGCTTCTCGCCGTCGTCGCTCATGTCCCTGCCGCCTGTGTGCGTGTCACTCGCGTGCGTCATCGGAACCCCGGTCCCCCCGCGGTCCCCCGTCCGCCCCTCCATCTCTCCACAACGCCACCTGCCCCGCGGATGGTTCCTCGATCACCCGGTGGCGCCGAGCGGCGGCGCGGCCCTGCCCGGATAGTCCGGCGGGGGCTTGAGGCGCTGCCCCGGCAGACCGCCCTTCTCGTACTTCAGGAGCTTCTCGGCCTTCTCCGGGTCCGTCTCGCCCTCGCCGTACGACGGGCAGAGGGGGGCGATCGGGCAGGCGCCGCACGCGGGCTTGCGGGCGTGGCAGATGCGGCGGCCGTGGAAGATCACGCGGTGCGACAGCATCGTCCAGTCGCTCTTGGGGAAGAGCCCGGCGACGACGGCCTCGACCTTGTCCGGGTCGGTCTCCGCCGTCCACTTCCAGCGGCGCACCAGACGGCCGAAGTGGGTGTCCACGGTGATGCCGGGGACGCCGAAGGCGTTGCCCAGGACGACGAAGGCGGTCTTGCGGCCCACGCCGGGCAGCTTGACCAGGTCTTCGAGGCGGCCGGGCACCTCGCCGCCGAAGTCGTCCCGCAGGGCGGCGGAGAGGCCCATGATCGACCGGGTCTTGGCGCGGAAGAACCCGGTCGGCCGGATCACCTCCTCGACCTCCTCCGGATTCGCCGCGGCGAGGTCCTCCGGGGTCGGGTACTTGGCGAAGAGGGCCGGTGTCGTCTGATTGACCCGCAGGTCCGTCGTCTGCGCGGAGAGGACGGTCGCCACGAGCAATTGGAACGGGTTTTCGAAATCGAGCTCCGGGTGCGCGTACGGATACACGTCGGCGAGCTCGCGGTTGATGCGGCGGGCCTGGCGGACGAGGGCCGTGTGCGTCTTGGGCGCGGCGGGCGCCTTCACGCCCCGGGGGGCGGCCTTCGCACCCCCGGCGGACGCCTTCCCGGCGGGAGCCTTCTCCGCCGCCGGGACCTTCTTCGCCGGGACCTTCTTCGCCGCCGGGGCCTTCCTCGCCGGAGCCTTGGCGGCGGAAGCCTTCTCGGCAGGGACCTTCGCGGCGGATGCCCTCTCGACCGGAGCCCTCTTCGCCGCCGGGGCCTTCTTCGCCGGGGCCTTCGCCGCGCCCGCCGTCGCCTTCTTGGTCGCCGCCCGCTTCGCGGGCCCCTCGGCGGCCTCCGCCGCCCCGGCCGACGCCGCCTCGTCCGTCGGCTCCGCAGTGGGCCGAGCGGCCCGTGAAGCGCCTTGATTCGCCATGCGGCCAGCGTACGGGCCCTCACTGACACCGACGGCGGAGATGCGCCGTTGTCACCGCGGAGGGCATCGGCGCCGGGCGCGCGCCGGAGCGCGCTCTCCTCGACGCACCCCCCGCGCCCTCACCGGCGCGCCGCACAGAGTCCGCTTTGTCCGGATTCTCAGGAGTGGCGGAAGCGTGTTCGCCCACAGCAGAATTGTCCTGCGCACCCATCCGTCGCGCCGCCGTGGCCTGTGCTCTCACGGGCCCGTAGGCGGGTGTCCGGCTTCCGGCCGGGCGGCCGCGTCCGGCGCCGATCCCCCGGATCAGCCCCCAATTGGCCCCCTTCCGCATTGCCTCCGTCACAAGTGCGGCAGACTTGAGTGACTGATCACACTGTTTGAACCGTCCGGCAAACTGGGGCACCCGTCCCCTGATGCAGGTCGACAAGGAGAGAACTCGTGGACGACGTTCTGCGGCGCGCCCCGCTCTTCGCGGCGCTCGATGACGAGCAGGCCGCGGAGCTCCGCGCCTCCATGAGTGAGGTGACGCTCGCACGCGGGGACGCGCTCTTCCATGAGGGCGACCCCGGAGACCGCCTGTACGTGGTCACCGAAGGCAAGGTGAAGCTCCACCGCACCTCCCCCGACGGCCGCGAGAACATGCTCGCCGTCCTCGGCCCCGGCGAGCTCATCGGTGAGCTCTCGCTCTTCGACCCGGGCCCCCGCACCGCCACCGCCACCGCCCTCACCGAGGTCAAGCTGCTCGGCCTCGGCCACGGCGACCTCCAGCCGTGGCTCAACGCGCGCCCGGAGGTGGCCGCCGCCCTGCTGCGCGCCGTCGCCCGGCGCCTGCGCAAGACCAACGACCAGATGTCGGACCTCGTGTTCTCCGACGTCCCCGGCCGCGTGGCCCGCGCCCTGCTCGACCTGTCCCGCCGCTTCGGCGTGCAGTCCGAAGAGGGCATCCACGTGGTGCACGACCTCACGCAGGAAGAGCTGGCCCAGCTGGTCGGCGCCTCCCGCGAGACGGTCAACAAGGCCCTCGCGGACTTCGCGGGCCGCGGCTGGCTCCGCCTGGAGGCCCGCGCCGTGATCCTCCTGGACGTCGAGCGCCTGGCCAAGCGGTCCCGCTGACCCGTACGCCGCACCGAACGCACCGCGCCCACCGGGCACGGTGCGTTCGGCGTACGCCCCGACGTGCCGCGTCGGAAAAGTGGGTGCCCCAGGGGCACCCACCCTGCACAGTGGCCCCATGACTACCGTCAGCCGCGGGCTCGACAGCCAGGGGTACATCGAGCGCGAGGGCTCCCTGGGACGGATCCAGGACACCTTCCGGCCCGTCGTCGCCGCCGCGCGCGACCGGGTCGCGGACGTCTTCGGCAAGCGCCTCGACAGCGCCTATCTCTACGGCTCGGTGCCGCGCGGCACCGCCCGCGTCCACCGCTCCGACCTGGACCTCCTGCTCGTCCTGCGCGAGGAGCCGAACGAGGCCGACCGCGCCGACGCGCGCGCCGTGTCCGCCGCCGTCGACAAGGAGTTCACGGAGGTCGACGGCGTCGGCATCCTGCTCCTGAGCCGCGCGCGCGTCCTGAGCGAGCACGAGACGTACGACCACGGCTGGTTCCTCGCCTGCCTCTGTACGCCGCTCCTCGGCGCGGACCTGGCCGAATTCCTGCCCCGCTACCGGCCCGACGGCCGCCTCGCCCGGGAGACCAACGGCGACCTGGCCGCGCTGCTCCCGTCCTGGCGCGAGCGCCTCGACGCCGCCGCGGCCACGGGCGACGACGCGGCCCTGCGGGCCCTGTGCCGGACTGTCTCCCGGCGCCTCGTCCGCACCGGCTTCACGCTCGTCATGCCCCGCTGGCACGGCTGGACCGGCGAACTCGCCGAGATGGCCGAGGTGTTCGGCCGCTACTACCCCGAGTGGGCCGACCGGATGCGGACGGCCGCCGCCGTGGCGTACGAGCCCGTGGCCGACCCCGGTGTGCCGCGCGAGCTCGTGCAGTCGCTCGGGCCGTGGCTCGCTGCGGAGTACACCGCACGGCACGGCATCAAGACACCGGGGCCCTGGGGCTAGATCAGGCCGTGTTCCTTGAGGTACTCCAGCTGCGCGTGCACCGACAGCTCCGCGGCGGGCCACAGGGAGCGGTCCACGTCCGCGTACACGTGCGCCACGACCTCGGACGCCGTCGCGTAGCCGTTCTCGACGGCCGTCTCCACCTGGGCTAGGCGGCTGGCGCGGTGCGCCAGATAGAACTCGACCGCCCCCTGGGCGTCCTCCAGGACCGGGCCGTGACCGGGCAGGACCGTGTGCACGCCGTCGTCGACGGTCAGCGAGCGCAGCCTGCGCAGCGAGTCCAGGTAGTCGCCGAGCCGGCCGTCGGGATGGGCGACCATCGTGGTGCCGCGCCCCAGGATCGTGTCGCCCGTCAGGACGGCCCGGTCGGCCGGCAGGTGGAAGCACAGCGAGTCGGCCGTGTGGCCCGGCGTCGGGACGACGCGCAGCTCCAGGCCCCCGGTGGTGATCACGTCACCCGCGGCGAGCCCCTCGTCGCCCAGGCGCAGCGCCGGGTCGAGGGCGCGGACCTTGCTGCCGGTCAGCTCGGCGAAGCGGGCGGCGCCCTCGGCGTGGTCGGGGTGGCCGTGCGTGAGGAGGGTGAGCGCGACCCGCTTCCCGGCGCGCTCGGCGGTCGCCACGACCTCGGCGAGGTGTCGCTCGTGCAGGGGGCCCGGGTCGATGACGACCGCGAGGTCGGAGTCCGGTTCGGCGACGACCCAGGTGTTGGTGCCGTCCAGGGTCATCGCGGACGGGTTGGGGGCGAGGACGTTGACGGCGCGGGCGGTGGCGGGGCCGCTGAGCACCCCGCCACGTGGCTGGCCCGGCAGGGCCGCTGCTTCGGTCATGCGGGGATGGCTCCCGTCGGCATCGGGGCGGTCGTGGCGGGCGGCGGATTCACGCCGCGCCGCCGGAGGGGATGTGCTTGGTGAACTCCTCGTGGCCCGGCCAGGAGAGCACCAGCTCCCCGTCCTCCAGGCGGGCCCGGGCCAGGACGGGGCTGAGGTCGTGCCCGGCGGCCGCGGCCACCGCGTCGGCGGCGGCCCGGTGCGGGGCCAGCTGGCGCAGGGTGGCGATGGTGGGCGGCATCATGACGAGTTCGCCGCGGTCGTAGCGGGCGGCGGCCGCGGCGGGGCTCAGCCACTCCGTGCGGTCGGCCTCCGTGGAGGCGTTGCGGGTGCGCTGGCCCGCCGGGAGCGCGGCCACGAAGAAGAACGTGTCGTAGCGGCGCGGCTCGAACTCCGGGGTGATCCAGCGGGCCCACGCGCCCAGGAGGTCGCTGCGCAGCACCAGGCCGCGGCGGTCGAGGAACTCGGCGAAGGACAGGTCGCGGGCCACGAGGGCCCGGCGGTCGGCCTCCCAGTCGTCGCCCGTGGTGTCACCGACGACCGAGTCCGGGCCGGGGCCCGCGAGCAGGACACCGGCTTCCTCGTACGTCTCGCGGACGGCCGCGCACACCGTGGCCTGCGCCGCGGCCTCGTCGACGCCGAGCCGGGCGGCCCAGGCGGCGCGCGGCGGGCCCGCCCAGCGGACGGCCCGCTCGTGGTCGCGGGGGTCGACGCCGCCCCCCGGATAGGCGTACGCGCCCGCCGCGAAGGGCATCGACGTGCGGCGCCGGAGCATGTGCACCTCCGGGCCCTCAGGGGTGTCCCGCAGGAGCAGCACCGTCGCGGCGGGACGCGGGGGCGCCGGGGTGAGCTCGCCGTTCGCGAGGGCGCGGACGCGGTCGGGCCACTCCGGGGGGTACCACTGCCCATCTGCCATGGGCGGAGGCTATCCGAGGTGGCGCGGATGTTCGAGAGTCACCTTTCGGCGCCCGGGGCGGGTGGGCGGGCGGGGCGGGGCCGCCGCCCGGCCACCCGTGGTGCTACGGCTTGAGCTCGACCTGGATCTCGACCTCCACCGGGGCGTCCAGCGGGAGCACCGCCACGCCCACCGCGCTGCGCGCGTGCACGCCCGCGTCGCCGAGGGCCGCGCCGAGCAGCTCGCTCGCGCCGTTGAGCACACCGGGCTGGCCGGTGAAGTCGGGGGCCGAGGCGACGAAGCCGGTGACCTTCACGACCCGGGCGATCCGGTCCAGGTCGCCCGCGACGGACTTCACGGCCGCCAGGGCGTTGAGCGCGCACAGCCGCGCCAGGTCCTTGGCCTCCTCGGGCGTGACCTCGGCGCCGACCTTGCCGGTGACGGGCAGCTTGCCCTCCACCATGGGCAGCTGCCCGGCGGTGTACACGTACACCCCCGACCGCACGGCCGGCTGGTAGGCCGCGAGCGGCGGAACGACCTCGGGCAGCGTGTGCCCGAGCTCCGCCAGCTTCGCCTCTACCGTGCTCATGCCTGCTTCTCGCGCTTCAGATAGGCCACCAGCTGCTCCGGGTTGTTCGGCCCCGGGACGACCTGGACGAGCTCCCAGCCGTCCTCGCCCCAGGTGTCCAGGATCTGCTTCGTGGCATGGACGAGCAGCGGCACGGTTGCGTATTCCCACTTGGTCATACGGCGACTGTAATGCCTGGGACCGGCCTGCTATGGACAGCCTCATGCGTAGCCCGCGAGGGGACTGGTTAGGCTCGAAGACGTGAGCAGGCTCCAGGTCGTCAGCGGCAAGGGCGGTACCGGCAAGACCACGGTCGCCGCGGCCCTCGCGCTCGCCCTCGCGACCGAGGGCAGACGCACCCTCCTCGTGGAGGTCGAGGGCAGACAGGGCATAGCGCAGCTCTTCGAGACGGAAGCGCTTCCGTACGAGGAGCGGAAGATCGCCGTGGCCCCCGGCGGCGGGGAGGTGTACGCCCTGGCCATCGACGCGGAACTGGCGCTGCTCGACTACCTCCAGATGTTCTACAAACTCGGCGGCGCGGGCCGCGCCCTGAAGAAGCTCGGCGCCGTGGACTTCGCGACGACGGTCGCGCCGGGCCTGCGGGACGTGCTCCTCACCGGCAAGGCCTGCGAGGCCGTCCGCCGCAAGGACAAGAACGGGCGGTACGCGTACGACTGCGTGATCATGGATGCGCCGCCCACCGGCCGCATCACGCGCTTCCTGAACGTGAACGACGAGGTCGCCGGGCTCGCCAAGATCGGCCCGATACACAACCAGGCCCAGGCCGTGATGCGCGTCCTCAAGTCCCCCGAGACGGAAGTGCACTTGGTGACGCTCCTGGAGGAGATGCCCGTTCAGGAGACCGCCGACGGCATCGCCGAGCTGCGCGCCGCGGGCCTGCCCGTGGGCCGCGTGATCGTGAACATGGTGCGCCCGGCGCTCCTCGACGAGGCCGCGCTCGACCTCGGCCTGGAGCGCACCCCCCGCGCCGCCCTCGCGAAGTCCCTCGCGGCCGCGGGGCTCGGCGGGGCCCGCGGCGCCGCCGGGCGGCTCGTGGACCCGCTCCTGGACCAGGCCGCCGAGTACGCCGCGCGGCACGCCCTGGAGGCCTCCCAGCGCGCCGTCCTCGCCGGTCTCGACCTGCCCCGGCACGAACTGCCGCTGCTGGCCGACGGAATGGACCTGGCGGGCCTGTACGAACTCGCCAAGGAGCTGCGCCGGCAGGGGGTCGCGTGACCTCCCGCCCACCCCGACCGGAAGCACACTCCCGGAAGCCAAGGAACCCATGAGCCTCGATCCGGCACGTGACCCGCTCGACGTAGACGCGCTGCTCGACGACCGCAGGACGCGCATCGTGGTGTGCTGCGGCTCGGGGGGCGTCGGCAAGACCACGACGGCGGCGGCCCTGGGGCTGCGCGCCGCCGAACGGGGGCGCTCCGTCGTGGTGTTGACGATCGACCCCGCCCGCCGCCTCGCGCAGTCCATGGGGATCGACTCGCTGGACAACGTGCCCCGGCGCGTGGAGGACATCAAGGGCGAGGGCGAGCTGTGCGCCATGATGCTCGACATGAAGCGCACCTTCGACGAGATCGTCGAGGCGCACGCGGACAAGGAGCGCGCGAAGGCGATCCTGTCCAACCCCTTCTACCAGTCGCTCTCGGCGGGCTTCGCGGGCACGCAGGAGTACATGGCGATGGAGAAGCTGGGGCAGCTGCGGGCCCGGGACGACTGGGACCTGATCGTCGTGGACACGCCACCCTCGCGCTCGGCCCTGGACTTCCTGGACGCGCCCAAGCGGCTCGGCTCCTTCCTCGACGGCAAGCTGATCCGGCTCCTGATGGCCCCGGCGAAGGTGGGCGGCCGGGCCGGGATGAAGTTCCTGAACGTCGGCATGTCGATGATGACGGGCGCCCTGGGCAAGCTGCTCGGCGGCCAGCTGCTGCGGGACGTACAGACCTTCGTCGCCGCGATGGACACGATGTTCGGCGGCTTCCGCAAGCGCGCCGACGCCACCTACCGGCTGCTCCAGGCGCCGGGCACGGCGTTCCTCGTGGTGGCGTCGCCGGAGCGGGACGCGCTGCGGGAGGCGGCGTACTTCGTGGAGCGGCTCGCGGCGGACGACATGCCGCTGGCCGGTCTCGTGCTGAACCGCGTGCACGGCAGCGGAGCGGCCGGCCTCTCGGCGGAGCGGGCGCTCGCGGCCGCCGAAAATCTTGAGGAGCGCGGCATTGTGGATCAGGAGGACGGGAAGGTTGGAGGGCGTAGCTCCTCTGAGGCTCCCTCCTCCGAGACCCCCGCCTCAGCGGCTCCCCCTTCTTCTGAGGCCCCCGGCAGTTCAGCATCCACCGGCACCCCGTCCGAAGGGCCCGAGCCCGCACCAGCACCCGGACCGGCCCCGTCCGGCGCCGCCGCGCCGTCGGCCGTCGGCGCGTCCGCCGACCCCGCCGTCGAGCGGCTCACCGCGGGCCTGCTGCGGCTGCACGCGGAGCGGATGCGGCTGATCGCCCGGGAGCAGCACACGCGTGACCGCTTCACCGCGCTCCACCCGGAGGTGGCGGTGGCCGAGGTGGCCGCGCTGCCGGGTGACGTGCACGACCTCGCGGGCCTGCGCGCCATCGGCGAGCAGCTCGCGGCGGCGCACGGCACCGCGGGACCCGCCGGGGCGGCGTGATCCCGGCGCCCTGACCGCGGCCCGAAGGCACCTGGACGGCAGCTCTGAGGCACTGGTGGCCCGGCACGGCTCCGGGGCCGCCCGAGCGAGGCGGCCCCCTGGGAGCCGGTCAGCTGATTCGCGTGACGCGTGACGTGGCGTCAGCCCACGGCCGCGTAGCTCTCGTACGTCTCCTCGTCGTCCAAGTCCACGGGCAGCAGGCCCGCGCCGCGCTCGTACTCGGAGCGCGCTGTCTCCAGGAGCCTGCGCCACGAGGTGACGGTGGGGCGCCTGCGCAGCAGCGCACGGCGCTCCCGCTCCGTCATTCCGCCCCACACGCCGAACTCGACGCGGTTGTCCAGCGCGTCGGCCAGGCACTCGGTCCGCACCGGGCAGCCGGTGCACACCGCCTTGGCCCTGTTCTGCGCTGCTCCTTGTACGAACAGTTCATCCGGATCGGTAGTGCGGCAGGCGGCCTGCGCACTCCAGTCGGTTACCCAGCCCATACCGGCGCCGTCCTCTCCCGAATCGAGGCTCCCCCACGGCGGCAGCGGCATATTCACCGCCGCCAGTTGAGGACGTTACGGAAGGTGGGCACAGCGCAACACCCCCTTCGGGCCCAATCTTGAATGGCCCGAACGGACTATGCGTAAGCGGCAGATCACCCGACGGAGTGAGCTGGCGACATGCGTGACCAACCCGGCAAACACGGGCAGTTCAGTTGAGTCACAGCGGACACGGGACGACGCATGAGGCGGATCCGGAGGGGGTTCCGCCGGACCGGCCGTATACGGGCGGTAACCGCGCCGCATTCGACCAACGCTGAACGCACGGGGAAAGGCCGACGTAGAACGTGGTGCGGGACCGCACTGCTGTGACAGCTGAGAGCAGCTTAGGCCAAGGCATATACGCCTGTCCGGCGAATCAGAACGTAGGCTGCCCCCCATGGGAAACAAGCGATCGGGCGGTGGTCTGTCCCCTGCGCAGCAGACCGCCAAGTTCCTGGGCGTCAGCGTGCTCGCGGGCGCGGTGCTCGCCGGGATCGCGCTGCCCGCCGCGGGAGTGATCGGGCTCGCGGCCAAGGGATCGGTCGAGGGCTTCGACGAGATCCCGGCGAACCTGAAGCAGCCGCCGCTGAGCCAGCGCACGACCATCCTGGACTCCGCGGGCGGCCCCATCGCCACCGTGTACTCGCGCGACCGCACCGTGGTCCCGCTGAAGCGGATCTCCCCGTACATGCAGAAGGCGATCGTCGCCATCGAGGACGCGCGGTTCTACGAGCACGGCGCGGTGGACCTCAAGGGCATCCTGCGCGCGCTGAACCAGAACGCGCAGAGCGGCGGCGTCTCCCAGGGCGCCTCGACGCTCACGCAGCAGTACGTGAAGAACGTCTTCGTGGAGGAGGCCGGCGACGACCCCGCGAAGGTAGCCGAGGCCACCCAGCAGACGCTCGGCCGCAAGATCCGCGAGCTGAAGTACGCGATCCAGGTCGAGGAGGAGCTCGGCAAGAAGCGGATCCTCAAGAACTACCTGAACATCACGTACTTCGGTCAGGCCGCGTACGGCGTCGAGGCCGCGTCCCAGCGGTACTTCTCCAAGCCCGCCAAGGACCTGAAGCTCCAGGAGGCCGCGCTGCTCGCGGGCATCGTGCAGTCCCCGAGCCGCTACGACCCGGTGAACGACGCGACCGAGGCCAAGCAGCGGCGCAACGTCGTGCTCCAGCGCATGGCCGACACCCACGACATCTCGCAGGCCGAGGCCGACCGCGCCAAGGAGACCCGGCTCGGTCTGGACGTGAGCCGCCCCAAGAACGGCTGCATCACCGCCGTGAAGGGCGCCGGGTTCTTCTGCAAGTACGTCGAGAAGGTCTTCAAGAACGACCCGACGTTCGGCAGGACCAAGGAGGCCAGGGCCAAGCTCTGGAACCGCGGCGGCCTGCGGATCCGGACCACCCTCGACCCGCAGACCCAGCGTTCGGTGCAGTCCTCGATCAAGGATCACGTCTACCGGACCGACGAGGTGGCGACCGCCGCGACCATCGTCGAGCCGGGCACCGGCAAGATCCTCGGCATGGGCCAGTCGCGCCCCTTCGGCTACGGCAAGAACGAGACCGAGATCAATCTGTCCGTGGACGACGCGATGGGCGGCGGCGCGGGCTACCAGCCCGGTTCGACGTTCAAGCCGATCGTGGCCGCCGCCGCCCTGGAGCGCGGCATGTCACCGGGCAAGCGCTACTCGGCCCCGTACGAGATGCCGTACCCGTCGAGCGTCGCGGCCTGCGACGGCAAGACGTGGCGCAACACCGGCAACCAGAAGCTCACCAACGAGAACGAGTCCGAGGTCGGCCCCTACCGGCTGCGGGAGGCCACCGCGAAGTCGGTCAACACCTACTTCGTGCAGATGATCGGCGACCTCGGCATCTGCCCGGTCACCGAGATGGCCGGGAAGATGGGCGTCCAGCGGGCCAACGGCAAGCCGATGGACCAGGCCCCGTCGGTCGCGCTCGGCACCCAGGAGGTGTCGCCGCTGACGATGGCCAGCGCGTACGCGACGTTCGCGGCGCGCGGCAGGTACTGCACGCCGATCGCCATCGAGTCGATCAGCACGATCGCGGGCAAGTCCCTTCCGGTGCCGAAGTCGACGTGCTCGCGGGCCATGTCGGAGCGGACCGCCGACACGATCAACACCCTCCTGAAGGGCGTCGTCGAGGACGGCACCGGCAAGCAGGCGGGCCTCGGCTCGCGCGACAGCGCGGGCAAGACGGGTACGACCGACTACCGGTACGCGGCCTGGTTCGCGGGCTACACCCCGAACATGTCGGGCGCGGTCTGGGTCGGCGACCCGGCCCACGAGCGCAAGATGATCGACATCTCCATCGGCGGCCGCGGCTACGGCAAGGTCTTCGGTGGCGAGGTGCCGGGACCGATCTGGCGCGACGCCATGAGCGGCGCCCTCACGGGCAAGCCCGACCCGCGCTTCGACACGGTCCGGCTGCCGGGCGACCGGGACCGCGACGACCACGACGGCGCCGGGAACGGCGACGGCGGCGACGGCGGCGACGGCGGTGACGACGGCAAGCCGGGGGACGGCAACGGCGGGAGCCCCTGGCCGGACATCTCCCTGCCGCCGGACGTCATCGGCGGCAACGACAACGGCGGCAACGGCAATGGCGGCGACGGCCCGGGCGGTTGGGGCGACGGCGGTGGCTGGGGCGACGGCGGGCGACGCGACCGCGACTGAGACCGACGCGGCCCGCGCCGGGCCATACGTTGACGGGGGCGGCCCCTGGGCTCTGGCTCGGGGGCCGCTTCCGTGTTGTGCGGGCTGGGAGGGGCGGGGGGGGCGGCCGCCCTAAGGGAGTGGGGGCTGCCGCCGGTGGGGGTGGGGCCCGCTGCCGGAGGTGGGGGCGGCCGCCCGCGGTGGGGCGGGGCTCGCCGCCGGAGGCGGGGGCTACCCGAGGCGGGGGCCGCCGCCCGAACGGGGTGGGGGGCCGCCGCCCGTGAGGGGCGGGGCTCGCCGCCGGGGGCCGGGGGGGCCGCCCGTGGTGGGGCGGGGCTCACCGCCGGAGGTGGGGGCTACCCGAGGCGGGGACCACCCGAAGCAGGGGCCGCCGCCCGAACGGGGTGGGGGCTGCCGCCCGTGTGAGGCGGGGCCCGCCGCCGGAGGCGGGGCGCCGCCCGAGGTGGGGCCGCTGCCCGAGGTGGGGCCGCTGCCCGAGGTGGGGCCGCTGCCCGCGCGGGGCAGGGTCAGCCGCCCGCGACTGGGGGGGGAGCCCGGGGCGGGGGCAGCCCGGGGCAGGGGCCGCCGCCCGCGAAGGGCAGGGGCCGCCCGCCCGAGGCGGGGTCAGCCGGACGCGAGGAGGCGCTTGACCGTGGCGGCGACGCGGCCGCCCTCGGCCTGGCCCGCCACCTTCGGGTTCACGATCTTCATGACCTGGCCCATGGCCCTGGGGCCCTCGGCGCCCGCGGCCTTCGCCTCGGCGACGGCCTCGGCGACGATCCGCTCCAGGTCGTCGTCGGAGAGCTGCTTGGGCAGGTACTCCGCGAGGACCTCGCCCTCGGCGCGCTCGCGCTCGGCCTGCTCGGGGCGGTTGCCCTGGGCGAAGGCGTCGGCCGCCTCACGGCGCTTCTTCGCCTCGCGGGTGATCACCTTCTGCACCTCGTCGTCGGAGAGCTCGCGCTTCTCCTTGCCCGCGACCTCTTCCTTCGTCACGGCGGCGAGCGTCATCCGCAGCGTCGAGGAGCGCAGCTCGTCGCGCCCCTTGATCGCGGCGTTGAGGTCGGCCTGAAGCTTCGACTTGAGCGTGGTCATGGGGCAATTGTGGCAGGTGGGCAGCGCGGTCGGCCCCTTCATTTCCGGGCGGCGGTCCGGGCCCGTCTCCGGCCCGCCCTCCCCGGGCCCTCGCCACCGACGGGACGCACCGGGTCTGACACGATGGAGGCATGCGCGCGCGATACGCAGTACCTCTGGGAATCACGGCGACGGCCGCGGCCGGAATCGCCTACTCCGTGGGCATCGAGACCCGCATGTTCCGGTTGAGGCGGGTGACGGTTCCCGTACTGCCGCCGGGAATGCGACCGCTGCGCGTGCTCCAGGTCTCGGACATCCACATGGTGTCCGGGCAGCGAAAGAAGCAGCGCTGGCTGCGCTCGCTCGCGGGCCTGCGCCCCGACTTCGTGATCAACACGGGTGACAACCTGTCGGACCCGGAGGGCATCCCCGAGGTCCTGGACTCACTGGGCCCGCTGATGGCCTTCCCCGGGGCGTACGTCTTCGGCTCGAACGACTACTACGGGCCCAAACCCCGCAACCCCGCCCGGTACTTGCTCGAGAAGGTCCAGGGCCGCCACGGCCTGAACGGCAACCCGCCCGCGGTGGGCGTCGTCCACATCGACTGGGAGGACCTGCGCGACGGCTTCGACGCCGCGGGCTGGGTCAACCTCACGAACACCCGGGGCACCCTCAAGATCGACGGCTACGAGATCGCGCTCACCGGCCTGGACGACCCGCACATCAAGCGGGACCGGTACGAGCAGGTCGCGGGCGGCCCCGACACCGGCGCCGACTTCTCGATGGCCGTCGTGCACGCCCCCTACCTCCGCTCCCTGGACGCCTTCACCGCCGACGGCTACCCGCTGGTCCTCGCGGGCCACACCCACGGCGGCCAGCTCTGCATCCCCTTCTACGGGGCCCTCGTCACCAACTGCGACCTGGACACGGACCGCGTGAAGGGCCTCTCCACGCACGAGGCCGGAGGCCACACCTCCTACCTCCACGTCTCCGCCGGCTGCGGCGCCAACCGCTACACCCCGCTGCGCTTCGCCTGCCCGCCCGAGGCCACGCTCCTGACCCTCACGGAGCGCCCCGCACACGCCTGACCCACGCCCTCCGGAAAACCGGATTTCGTCTCCGGCCGCCGGTCCGCTAAAGTAATCGATGTCGCCGCGACCTGCACAGCAGAGCTGACAGGAAGCGGAGCATCGACATCGGGGTGTGGCGCAGCTTGGCAGCGCGCTTCGTTCGGGACGAAGAGGTCGTGGGTTCAAATCCCGCCACCCCGACAGAGAAACACCAGCTCAGGGGCCTGATCCGCATCGCGGGTCAGGCCCCTGAGTGGTTCCCGGGGCCATGTTGGGAGCCATTGGGGAGCCGACTTCGAAATCCGGCTCCCAGGGAGCCGCAGAGAGAGCCTCTCCGGAGGCCCCCTCAAGCGGAAGTGATTCCGGTGGCCGTCAGGATCTCCGCGGCCGATGCGCTGTTGCCGTCCTGTACGGCCATGGCCATGGCGGCGCGCGCAGCGGAGGCATCGGCCTGCGGCGGGAGCATCAAGAAGGAGAAAATGTCCTGCCGTCCGCGAGTGATCAGCATCGTGCTGTCCTCGACGGCGGACCAGTCGATGCGGACCATGTGACCGTCGACGACCACGTGGCGCGTGTGCGCGTCCCAGGCGCTCGCGTCCAGGCCGATGCGGGCGAGGGGGCCGAGGCGTTCGGTCAGCGCGCGGATCAGGCCGGGCAGCTGGGTTTCGAGGTCTCGGGAGCGCGGCCACCACGCGCCGTCGAAGGTCCCGTCACGGCGGGGCGTCGTCTCCATCCTCAGTACGGCCGCGCCGGGGGCCGCCTGATGGGTCTGGGTGTCCTCAAGGAGCGTCACGGGAGGCGATGGGTCGGTGGTCATGGCGTGCCGTCCGCTTCTGGACGCGGCACCATGCGCTGCGGGCCCTGCTCGACCGCGGTCCAACCCGCCTTCAATGAGTGGCCGTTGGCGGATGCGTTCTTGAGGCAGTACGTGTTCGTGGCCATGGCGTGACCTCGCCGCCGCGCGGAGCCGGTCCGGTGACTCACCGAGAGTGACACGGGTGTCGGAGCCCGTGTACGCAGAGCCCTCGGCACCACCAGGCTACTCCCAGCCACTGTGCTTCCGGACAGGCGCGGGGGCGCTCAGAAGGTAACGGCCAGGCAGTCGCGGTCGGGGCTGCCGCAGGAGTACGCTGTGTAGTACCGAGAGCATCCCTCGACCGACTTCCATGCCGGTATCTCTCTCGGTTCAACAGCACCGGGCCGGCACGACAGGTCCGGGGACGGGTCGACACCATGACGGTGCTCACCGCACGACCCCCGCCAGCCACACCGATCGCCGAGCCTTCCAACCACCCGCCGTTGCGCCTGTCCCTCAGGCCGCTGGGCCCGCCCTCCGGGCTGCTCGACGGCGCCTGGTGGCCGCGCTCGCGCGACCTCACTCGTGAACTTCCCGCTCTGACCGACCTGTTGGACCCGCTGTGGGGCCGCATCACGCGCGTCACGGTCAACCCGACGCACTGGCCGGTCGTACCGCGCAAGGTGCCCGTCAACGGCCACGTGGTCAAGGTGGGCTGGTACAAGGACGAGCAGGACCCGCACCAACTCCTGGTGCTCTCCTACCACGTCGGGCGCTGGGACCTGCTGATCATCCCCCCGGAGACCGGCGCGGCGGCCGCCGCGCGGCTCATGGCCGCTGCCTGCGATCCCCGGATCGTCCGTACGGGCAGCGCTCTGATCGCCGACGACCTTGGCCGCCATCCCGCGGCCCCGGCCGAGGCGGACCCGCCGGGCCGCACGCAGGCAGAGGCGTGGGAGGCGGAGGGCGGCGCCATGGCCGCACCACCTGTCGGCGCGGTCGGCGGGAGGTGACGGGCCATGGACACCGGCCTCACCTTCGCCGTCATCCTCACGCTGGTCACCCTGGGAGCATTCGTGATCCACCGCCTCAACGACCAGCACGCCGACCGGATCACGCTGTACCAGTACAGCGGTCGCCTCACCGGACGCCGCGGAACCCGCGGCCCCGCGTGGCCGCGACCCGGCACCGCCCCTCCGCCCGCCGTCCGCGCCCGCCGCGACCACCGGGACGGGGGCCGCGGACGCCTCCGCCCACGGCGCAAGGCCAACAGGGCCACGAAGGGGCGAAGGACATGACCGGGCACGTGACGACTGAGCGCTGCCCCGCCGGGCCGAGCCCGCAGAAGCAGTCGGCCGACGGGCGCGTCGAGGTCCGCATAGTCTCGGCCGACCCCGACGCGGCACGGCTGGTTGCACAGGCCCTGAGCCGGGTACTCGTCTGCGACGAACCCCGCAGCTACCCCGCGGGCGGCGAGGGATGCGGCACTCGCCTCCACTTGACGGTGGACACCCTGCGCGCCCGGCAGCCGGAACCGGCACCCAGGTCCTGGCTCGCCGACAGCCGCTCACAGGCACGGCGCACTCACGCCGACGAAACGACCTGACCCCTGGGTCGCCCCTCGCGCACCCGCTGGCCCCGGACCCCGGCCCGCCCCCTCCGGATCGAGGTCAAGGAGCCTTGCATGTCCCCCAGCACCACCGGCAGTACCGCCTGTTCGCAAGCCGCCGCCCCGCCACCCGCCCTCACCTCATCCCAGGCGTACGACGGGACGGCCCCCTTCCCCGCCGAGGCCCCGCCGCCGCCACGCGGCCCCGGCGACCGCCTGTACGTGACCGTGACGGCGACGATCGTCGTGCTCCCGTTCCTGGCGCTCGGCCTGGCCGCCTGGCTGCTGTGGGGAAGCCTCATCCGCCCCGCCGACGTCCTGCTCGCCCTCGTCCTCTACACGCTCACCGGCCTGGGCGTCACGGTCGGCTTCCACCGCGGCCTCACCCACGGCGGATACCGGGCCGTCCGGCCCGTGCGGATCGTGCTCGCGGTGGCCGGGTCGATGAGCTTTCAGGGTGACGTCATCGGCTGGGTCGCCACGCACCGCCGCCACCACGCCTTCACCGACCGTCCCGGCGACCCGCACTCCCCCTACCGCTACGGCACCCGCCTGCGCGGCCAGTTGCGCGGCCTCGCCCACTCCCACGTCGGCTGGCTGTTCCGCAACGACCGCACTCCAGCCGAGCGCTTCGCCCCCGACCTGCTGGCCGACCGTGACATCCGCGCGATCTCCCGAGCCTTCCCGGCCCTGTGCGTCCTCACCCTGGCCCTCCCCTTCGCGCTCGGCTGGGCGATCGGCGGTACCTGGGTCCACGCCACCACCGCCCTGGTATGGGCGGGGCTGGTGCGCATCGCCCTGCTCCACCACGTGACCTGGAGCGTCAACTCCCTGTGCCACATGATCGGTCGGCGCCCCTTCCGCACCCGGCGCCACGACCGGGCCACCAACCTGTGGCCCCTGGCCCTGCTCTCCTTCGGCGAGAGCTGGCACAACCTCCACCACGCCGACCCCACCAGCGCCCGCCACGGCGTGGACCGCGGCCAGATCGACCCCTCCGCCGCCGTGATCCGCCTCCTCGAACGCCTCGGCTGGGTGCACGACGTGCGCTGGCCCACCCCGGACCGCCTCGCCACCCGCCGTTCATGAACGCACTGCGCAAACCGACCGCCTCGCCCCGAACAGGAGCCCTCATGACCTCAACCGCACACCCCCCAGACCTCCCCCTTCCGGTTAAACCCGCCGTGCGTCTGCGCGTGATGCCCCGCGAAGCGATCCCGCGCCGCATCGACGGCGCCTGGTGGCCCCGCTCCCGAGACCTGATGGTCGAACTTCCGCCGCTCTTGGCAGCCTTGCCACCGTCCTGGGGGCACATCGCCGCCGTCAGCGTGCACGCGTCGATGTGGGCCACCGCGCCCGGCCGTGTACTCATCGCCAACCGAGTCGTACGCCTGCACAGAACGTCCGGCGCGCACGGCCGCCACAGCATCTGCCTGCTCACCCCGGGCCGTGGCCGATGGGACCTGCTCGTCGTGCCACCGGAGATCGACCCAGCGGACGCCGAACCGCTCATGGCATCCGCCGTGGCGACGTAGCCGCCATGGCCACGGTCCTGCCCGCCGTCACCGCCCTGCCCCTCGTGACCGTGGCGGCCCGCATGTACCCTCACCCACCCCGGCCGGTCTCGCGGATCGGAGGCGCCATGTCCCTGCCCCATCTGAACGTCCACCGGCTCGACGAGCGCAGCCGGGCGCTGATCACCCTGGCCGGTGAGATCGACCTTGAGACGGCGCCTTTGGTCAGCGCGTCCCTGCGGGAGTGCCTGTACGGGGGGACGTGCACGATCGACATCGACCTGACGGCCGTCACCTTCTGCGACATGAGCGGGCTCAACGCCTTCCTGCACGCTTCCGTGCAGGCCACCACGGCAGGCGGCGCCCTTCGGCTGCACCACCCACCGCCCTCGCTACGGAGGATCCTCGCCCTCACCGGCTGCGCCTTCCTGCTGAACGGCCGTCCGGCGAGCCCCGCCGGGGGCGCTCCCACCGCGCGGCGGCCCGCGCCCCTGTCGTCGGCAGGTGCGCGATGACGGCCGCAGGCTCCGGACCGGGCCACGAGCGCTCCGCCCTGGATGCGGTGCGCCTGCGCTGCCTGAACCGCTGGCAGGCCGAGACGCTCCGGGAGGACCTGGCGGATCTGTACGTCGAGTCCTCGGACACCGCGACCGGCGAGACCTACCGCCGCAGGGAAGACTTCCTGCACCGCCTCGCGGACTCCGTACGACGACCGGGCTTCTCGATGCTGCTCGCCGAGACGACCGCCCTGGCGGGCTGTGCCTTCGGCTTCCCCATCGCGCGCGACGGGACCTGGTGGCGCGGCTTCGAGGGTGACCTCCCCAGGTCCGTCGAGCAGCTGACCTCCTCCGGGCACGCCTTCGCCATCACGCAGATCGTGGTCCACCCGCACGAGCGCACAGCCGGTCTCGCCCGGCTGTTGCAGACGCGGCTGCTCGCCGACCACCACGCCTCGCTCGGCGCCACCTTGGTGGACCAGGCCGACCGCACGGTCCACGCCGCCTTCCAAGCGTGGGGGTGGGAGGACATCGGACAGGTCCGCAGGCCCTCCGATCCCGTGATGCTGCGCGCCTTGGTGCTGCCCCTGGGCGAACGCGCGGCGGGCCGTCCGGACGGCCTCGCGCACAACGCCCGTACGCAGCGGCCCGAGTAACCAGAACCAGACGGAAAGGCGCGGGAGCAAGCCGGACGACGAACAGGACGGGAGGCATGGAGTCGTCCCCTGAGCGAGATCGGGAACGGGAGGCGCGGCGTATCGAGGCGGTACGCCGTTACGACATCCTGGACACCCCGCCGGACGGGGCGTTCGACCGGATCGCCGCGCTGGCCGCGCGTCTCCTCGGGGCGCCGATGGCGACGGTGACGATCGTCGACACCGACCGGGTCTGGTTCAAGGCCGCGTACGGGCTCGACGGTGTCACCCAGGCCAGCCGGGATGCGTGCCTGAGCACCTCGGTCGTCCTCTCCGACGCCCCCCTGGTGATCCGTGACACCCACCACGATGCTCTCGCCCGCGCGCACCCGATGGTGACCGGCCCGGCCGGTGTCCGTTTCTACGCTGCCGCCCCCATCACCACTCCAGACGGCCACCGCCTCGGCGCGGTCGACGTCCTGGACATCCGGCCCCGCCGGATCACACCCGAGCGTGCCGCCGCCCTGACCGACCTGGCAGCGCTGGTCATGGACCAGCTGGAGCTGCGCCTTTCCGCGTTGCGCATGCTGCGCAGGGAACGCGAACTGCTGGAGGCCGCCAACTCGGCACGCGAGCGGGCCGAGCAGGACCGGGCCAAGGCCGCCGAGTTCGCCGCGGCCCTGCAGAGCACCCTGCTGCCGCCGGCCCTGCCCCAGGTGCCGGGCCTGCAGGCGGCCTGCCACTACGCCACCGCCTCCGTCCACGACATCGGCGGTGACTTCTACGACGTCTTTCCCCTCGGCGCCGACCGGTGGGCGTTCTGCCTCGGTGACGTGAGCGGCCGAGGCACGACGGCGGCCTCCCTCACCTCGCTGATCCGCCACACCCTGCGTGCCACGGCACCGCTGGAGACCGACCCGCGCGCCGTCCTGGAGACACTGAACACGGCCCTCCTCCCGGACCGGGCCGCCGACGTCCACCTGTGCACACTGATCTTCGGCACCCTGGCCCCCGACCCTGCGGGCGGGTTCACCATCGCTCTGACCGGGGGCGGCCACCCTGCCGCGTACCACCTGCGCCCGGCACGCCGGGGACGGCGGCCCCGTGCGGAACCGATGGAGCTGACTGGCGGCATGCTCCTGGGCGCACTCGCCGAGGCACCGTTCGTCTCCCGGACATTGCGCCTGGCACCGGGCGAGGCGCTCCTGCTCTACAGCGACGGCCTCATCGCGTCCCGCACCTCCCACGGTGCCCGGTTCGACGAGGAGAGCCTGGCCGCGCACCTCACCCACCACGCGGCCACCAGCACGGCGCCCGGCGCGGCCGCGATCATCGACGACCTCACCACGCTCCTTGCCACCTTCCCCGACGGCCCGGCGGACGACGTGGCCCTCCTGGCCCTCAGCGCCACACCCCTGGAAGTCCACGGGCCACCCAGCGGCGCATCGGGCACCACCCACACCAGCGTCCCCTTCCCTGCCGTCGAGAGCCGTCAGGGCACAGGAGCACGCGCACCGGTGACGTGAGGCAGATCGCAAGACGGACGTCGAGTGCTGCCGCCCGCCGCTCGGTCGGTCCGGTCCCGCGGCTGGACCGGTGTACCGGAGCACCGAGAACGGCGCGGGAGCCCCCGGCCGGTTTCCGGCTATGTCGGGGCGCGGCACTTCACAGGCGCCCTGCTCAAGGCGCGTGATGGGGACGAGACTGGGTGGCAACAGGAGACAGCACCCTGTGGGAAGGTGTCCCCGGATCACTCTTGGAGGTGGGTGGGGCATGCCTGAACTGCCGCGCGAGGAGCAGTTGGCGACGGCGTTCGTCGACCTCGCCGACACGTTGGTGCAGGACTTCGACGTCATCGGCTTCCTGCACACGCTCGCCGAGCACTGCGTGGACCTGTTGGATGTCGCGGCGGCCGGAGTCCTGCTCGCCACCCCCGGTGGCCAGCTGGTGGACGCTGCCGCCTCGGACGAGCGCACCCGCCAGCTGGAGCTGGCCAGCATCGAGTGGGACGAGGGCCCCTGCCGGGACTGCTTCCGAACCAGGGAGCAGGTGTCTGACGTACCGCTGGCGACGCAGGCAGCCGCGATGCGCTGGCCCCGGTTCGCGCCGCGGGCCGTGGAAGCCGGCTTCACCTCGGTCGTGGCGGCACCTCTCCGGCTGCACGATCAGGTCATCGGGGCCCTCAACCTCTTCCGGGACCAGCCCGGACCTCTGGACCAACCCCAGCTGCGGCTGGGGCAGGCGCTGGCCGACACCGCCACCATCGGTGTGCTGCAACAGCGGGCGGTGAGTGAGCAGATGACAGTGACCGCACAACTGCAGACCGCCCTGGACAGCCGCATCATCATCGAGCAGGCCAAGGGCTACCTGGCGAACCGCCGCAATATTGGTGTCGAGGAGGCGTTCACCCTCATGCGCCGCTACGCGCGCGATCACCAGACGCGGCTCACCGAGATCGCCCGCCAGGTCCTGCAAGGCACGGCCGACGCCTCTCTCCTCACGCGGCGCGATCGGTGAAGCGTCGGCCCATCGGTGCTGACTGGTGGGCCGGCCGCCGGATGATCCGCACTGTGTCCGAAAGGGGGCGGCTTCGGTGACCCATCCGGTGATGGCCGACTACCTGCGCACCCTCAGCTCCCACACCGGCCCCGGCCTGGCACCACTGCCGCTCGCGGCCTGCACCGACATGCTGGGCCTTGACGGCCTCGGCCTGCTCCTTGCCCCGGGAGGCGGCCAGGCCGAACTGGTGCAGTCCTTCGGTGAGCGCACCCTCGCGCTGGAAGACCTGCAGCAGGTCCAGGGCCAGGGGCCGAGCCTGGACGCCGCCCGCCACGGGGCCCTGATGCTGGTGCCCGACATGGCCGACACCTCCGGCTTCGCCACCGACCGCTGGCCCGGCCTGGCGGGCGCCATCGAAGCGCTGGGCGTACGCGCGGTGTTCTCCTTCCCGCTGCGCATCGGGGTCATCGCGCTCGGCGCGCTCACCGGCCACCGCACCCGGCCAGGACCGATGTCCACCGGCCAGCTCACCGATGCCTTCGGCCTGGCCGACACCATCGCCCAGATCACCATCGCCACCGCCGCCCAGGCAGAGCTGCCCCACACTCCGCTCCTCGACGAGCCCGGCCTCCACTTCGCCGAGGTCCACCAGGCCACCGGCATGCTCGCCGACCAACTGGACACCGACTGCGACCACGCCCTGATCCGCCTGCGCGGCTACGCCTTCAGCCACGACCGGCCCCTGCTGGACGTCGCCCGCGACGTACTGGCCCGCCGACTGCGCCTGGACGACAACGGAGACGGCACACCCAGACCTGTCCAGTGACAGCGCCCTGCCGGGCAGCCCACCGTCAGATGCCCGGCCCAGCGCCCCTGTAGCAGTGGAGCCGTCACGCCCGCAGTACTTCGGCACAACCGGTCAGCAGGACGGCCCAGCCCGCTACCCTGAATCGCCGACTCAGATCCCGTTGGTCCAGTTCCACGCACATCTACCCCGGAGAAGAGGGTCACCATGACCCCGCCCCCTGCAGTGATCTGCGACAAGGAAGTCCGCCCTCACGGAGACTGCACCCTGGTGGTCCTGTGCGGCGAAATCGACATCGACACCGCCCCCGGCATCATCGAATTCCTCGACGACCTCACCCACGCCAATGACACCGACCTGCTGATCGACCTGCGCCCCGTCGACTTCATGGACTGCGCCGGCGTACGGCTCCTCAACCGCGCCCGAGCCAGGTCCAGCGGCCGACACGGACGCCTACGCCTGATCTGCACCGGGTGCGCAATCCTCCACCTGCTCCACCATCCACGGCTACGCCTGGACTTTGAGATCCTGAGCGAGCTGCCCGCGCCCATACCACTGCAGACTGCGGCCTGACTGACGCGAAATCCCTCTGGGCTCACTGCCCCGGCACAGCTAGGCTCACCACGCGGCCCCGGTCCCTGGTCGACTGTGCGCCTCCCGTCCGCTGGTTCTTCAGGGGTACCCAGCGCGCCGGTCGAGGCAACCCGGCCGCGGCCCCATGGGGAGTGGGTCCGCAGGCCGGGCACACGGCAGTCCCCACCATGCCTCCTAGGCGCCACCCCACTCCCAAGGCCGTTTCCGCACTGCCAAGGACCAATCGGAACAGCCCCAGAACGTCCGGAAACACCGTCCACAGGGGAAACCCAGGTCTATCCCGACTCCCCAGGAACCGCTACCCGAGGGCGGCTGCACGTGCGCGCAGGAGGTCATTGAGCACGCGCACTGGAGACGCCGGGCACATGGCCAGCCGGGCGTCGAGTGCCGCCTCCCACTGCTCGGTCAGGCCGAGCATGAGGCGCTTGCGCATGCCGGGAGTGACATGGGCGTAGCGCGCGGAGACGGAACCGTCGAGGTGGCCCATGCGCTCGTCCATGAGGACCTTCTCGGTGCCGAGGTCCTCCATCATCGTCCGGTGGGTGTGGCGTAGGCCGTGGGGTGTGAGGCCCTTGGCGATCGGGAGCCAGCAGGCGTTGGCCCGGTCGGCGGCGCCGCGGCCTCGGGCCGGGATTCCGGGCCACGGCTCGCCGAGGATCGGCACGGGGCGGGCCTCCTGGGGTGCCTTCTTCGGGTACCAGCCGGAGGCCGCCGGGGTGAACAGCCAGGTGGCGAAGCCGTTGCGGCGCCAGTGGGCCGCGTGCTCGGTGGTCGTGCCGCCGCGCACGAATCCGAGCTCGGCGACCGCCTGCTCGACGCGGACCCGGGTGTCCTCCCTTACACGGTCGGGGTGGTTGAGGACGTTGGACACCGTACCCGTGGAGACGTCGGCACGGCGTGCGACGTCGACGAGCTTCGCGCCCTGGTGGCCTACGCTACGGGCCGCCCCCTGGCCTCGGAAGACGTACGTCCTGCCGTGGCAGGGGCAGGGCGTCGGCTTCGTGCGGGCGATGTGGTTGGCGACCAACGCGGACAGCCAGTCCATCGCGTCGATGGTGCGGTAGCTGTCGTCCTTGGGCGGACAGCGGACCAGTTCGCCGGTGTCCAGCTCGTACAGCTGCCACTCGACGCGGAATGCACCGGGGCGTACGAACTCCGTTTCCAGGCCGACGATTTCGCCCCAGCGCTTGCCGGTGTAGCCCTTGAGGACCGTGGCGACGAACTCGTCGTCGCGGCCGGAGAGCAGGGCGGCCCTCTCGGCGGTCAGAAGGATGCCGAGCGCGTCAGTGACGACCTTCTCCGGGCCGCGGTCGCGGGAGCGCCCGGCGCGCTTGCCTCTGCCGCGCCGCCTGGCCGCCGGGTTGGACGTGATCAGACCCTCGTCGATCGCGTCCTCGAAGATCAGGTGGAGCGTGGAGCGCCAGGTCTTGACGCTGGAGGCCGCGTACGCGGCCCGCTCCTTCTTCTCCCACAGCTCGACGTCCGTGCGCAGGATGCCCGCGAGCGCCTTGTCCTCGAACTCGGGGAGCAGGTGCTCCTCGATGTGGCGCTTGTAGTTCTGCATCGTCGAGGCAGCCAGGTCCTGGGCGGCGTACCAGCGGCTCGCGTACTCGCCGAAGGTCTCCTGGCCGAGCGCCGGGTCGCGCCAGTCGCCGCGCCGGTACTTGTTCTCCGCCTCGCTGGCGGCGCGCTGGGCCTCGCCCTTGGTGGCGAACTTGAGCGCCTTGCCGTTCTCGTCGACGACCGTCAGGTGCCTGCCAGGCGCGATCTTGTAGCGACCGCGCCAGTAGTTTCCGCGCTTCTCCGCGAAACCCACGTATTCGTCCCCTTTCCCGTGTCGTCGGCTAGGCGGCGGTCCCGAACTGGCCTTGGCGGACTCGGCGCGGAGGCCGGGCGCGCAGGCGAGCCATGGGCGCGGACGCGGCAGGCGACGTGGAAGGGGGAGGGGGTGGCGTCTTGGGAGCGCGGGCAGCCGCAGCCTGCTGCTGAGGGGCAGCCGGGTGGGCCTCGTGCATGCGGATGATCTCCGCAAGGTGGTCGCCGGTGAAGCGGTAGGCACGGCCGACCCGCGTGTACGGGATCAGGCGGCGGCGGGCGCGGTCCTTGACCCACCAGGCGGAGCAGCCGAGGACCTCGGCGACCTCCTCGGGAAGGTAGAGGCGCGGAAGATGTGTGGAGGCAGGGGATATTGCGGGTTGATGCAAGGGGGGTGAGTCCTCTTCTGGCGGGCATGTGGCACGGCAATGCCGACCCGCCGGTCGATCGCTAGGGATGAAGGTGAAGCTCCCACGCTGGGGGTTTGCGGACCCAGGGCGGAAGCAGGAACCGGAGGCTATGCCTCGGCGACGGAGCCGGTATCACCGTGCTCGCCGGGCGGAGGACCGTGCATCTTCAGCATGGTCTTGTTGGCCTCCTCCGCGATGGCGCTCTGGACCATGAGGTCGGCTTCTTCGCGGATGTCGGGGTGCTCGGCGAGGTAGGCGTCGAGCGCGTCGCGTGCCTCTGCGAAGGCCATGTTGGCTCTCTGCGTCACGCGGAACGCGTCCACGACCTCGTCGATGAGCTCCATGGCACGGGCCTTGGCCGCCAGCTGGGGCGGCCCGACGAGGTTGCGCAGGTCGATGCCGAAGACCTCGGCGAAGCCGATGGCGTCGTCGAGGTTGATGCGGCGCTTCCCGTTTTCGATCCGCCAGACCGCGGACGGGTTCATCTCGAAGCCGGCCTCGTTGAGCCGGTCGGACAGGGCGTTGGTGCTCCAGCCGCGCGCCTCGCGCTCCACCCTGATGCGGGTTGCGACGTTCGCCTCGCCGCTGAGCAGGACGCCCTCGGACGCTTCTTCCTCCGCCACCGCCACCTCCTTCCGTTCGTAGCGACGCACTGCAGTTTGCGGCACGACCTAAACAGTAGCATCTTCACTGCGAGATGAAAAACACTGCTGCGATCTGCAATTCATGTGGCATACTGGTGGCACCCACCCCACCAACCCGAGGAGCCCCGCACGACCGCACGTCACATGAAAGAAGCCCCCGGCGATGCCGGGGGCTCAAGCGCAAACCTCTCAACCGCCATCCCTAGCGATCGACCCGCGGAGTCCGGGATTGCCGTCCCATATGGCCCGCGAGCAGAGGAGCTGATGCCCAGTATGGCCGATGCCCAACTGAAAACGCCATCCCCGCACGTCACCGCCCACCCGATGCCCGCCGCACCGTCGGCGGCGAAGGCGGGGCGATAGACATGGCACGGATACGCACCATCAAGCCGGAAGCCTTCACCTCGGAGTCGCTGGCCCAGGTCTCGATCTCCGCGGAACGGACCTTCTTCGGGCTCCTCACCCAGGCCGACGACCACGGCCGCTTCCGCGACCAGGCCGCCGTCATCACCGGTGCCCTGTGGGCACTGCGCCCCGAGCACGGCCCGCTCGCGGTCGAGGACGACCTCACTCAGCTCGCCGGAGCCGGGCTGATCTGCCGCTACCAGGGCGACGACGGCAAGAACTATCTGCACATCGTCACCTGGGCCAAGCACCAGAAGATCAATCGGCCCAGCGGCAGCCGCTGCCCCGCCTGCCCGCACCATGAGGGCGGACGGCCCGCGCAGCCTGATGGGAGCCCTCACGGAGAACTCACGGAGCCTTCAGTGAGCCCTCCCGGAGTCCTCGCTGAGGACTCACGCACTCTGCGGGAGCCTTCGCTGAAGAACGGCGAACCCGCGGGTCAGGAGGGTTTCAGTGAGGCATCACGGAGGATTCCGGGAGGGCTCACGGAGGACTCCGTGAGCCCTCATGGTCCGGATCTAGGACCTAGGATCCTGGATCTAGGATCACCTCCGGTGGGGGACGCGAGCGCCCCCCGCACCCGAGTCCGTCTCGACCAAGGCGCTCATCGCCGAGTACGCCGCCGCATGCGCCAACCGACCGCCCACAGGCTTCCTAGGGCATCTCGGCAAGGAGACCGCCCGGCTGCTCGCCGAAGGCATCGACCCTGCGCACGTGCGCGCCGGTCTCGAGCGGCTGCGTGCCAAGGGCCTGCACCCCAGCGTGCTGCCGAGCCTGGTCAACGAGGCCATGAACCCGCCCACGCCGAGCGGCACGTCCGCAGGGCACCGGCCGTGGACCAACCCGGTCGACGCGCAGGCCGCGTACGGGGGTGAGTTGTGACCACGACAACCTCTGCGACCTCTGTCCGCGAGCCGCGCCCGCTGGGCGGCGCCGTGGCCAAGTTGGAGGCGATCCTGGCCGCCCGCGACATCGACCCCACCACGATGGTCGACGCGGCGCCGTCGCCGGAGCCGGTGACCGCGCTCGAGCTGGCCGCCGCCCGTATCCCGCGCCGCTACCGCGACGCCCTGGCCGACCACGCCCACGTGTCGGCCTGGGTCGAGGAGATCGCGGCTGCCGGACGGCCGGGGCCGGGCGGCGCACCGGGCATCGCGTACGGGCCCTCGCTGCTGATCGCGGGCCCGACCGGCACCGGCAAGACCTACCAGGCGTACGGCGCCATCCGCTCTCTGCTCGGCGCCGGGGTCCGGCTGCGCTGGGAGGCCATCACCACCGCCGAACTGCACGCCACCGTGCGCCCGCGCCAGGGCCACGACGGCGAACGCCGCTTCCAGGAACTGGCCCACAGCCCGCTGCTGCTCCTCGACGACCTCGGCGCCGCCAAGGCGTCGGAGTGGACCGAGGAGCTGACCTACCGTCTCATCGACCACCGGTACGTCCACGAGCTGCCCACCCTCATCACCACCAATCTCCCCATCGCCGACCTGCGCACCGCCGTCGGCGACCGCGTCGCCTCCCGCCTCGCCGAGATGACCCGCCGCGTCATCCTCGACGGCCCCGACCGCAGGCGCAGCACCGGCACCGCCCCACACGGGTATTAACAGGCCCTCGCGCTGCCTGGCCCGCCTCGCCGACGGCGCTTGGCCGCCAAGGCTGACGCCGGTGGAGCCGGAGCGGGCCAGCAGAGCCGCTCCTACGCCACCGCCCCAGCCTCACCGCCGCCGGTTGAGCCCCTACCGGCCCGCGTGAAGCGATCACGCGAGCGTCCACGCCGCCCACGGGCCCAGGCGTACACGCGCGGGCCCTCTTTGGAAGGGGCCCGCGTGAACGCCCCCTCCGTGAACACCCTTCACCCCCACTCCACAAGCCCCACCGCACCACCCTGGAGCCCTCCGCCTTGCACTCCCCCGCCCCGATACCCCCCGTCACACGCGGCAGCCGATCCGTCCGCAGCGGCGCCACCCCACTCGCCGGAGTCGGATTCGCCCTCCCCTCCGGCGCCGCCGCCGGAGTCGGATTCGCCCTCCCCTCCGGCGCCGCCGCCGGAGCCCTCTCCGCCATCACCCCACCCGCCTTCGCCCGGCCCGACATCGACTGGCGCCCCGGCACGCTCCTGGACCCCCGGCTCGTATGGATCACGAGCGTGCGCGTCACGGCGATGGGCGGGAAGCGATGACCAAGCACGCCGCCGAGCGGGCTGCCCTCATGGCGGCGGGCGCCGTCATCGTCGTCCTTACCGCCGGAGCCTTTTGGCTCTCCTACGCGCACCTGGCCGACGTCGCCGGCCAGCACGGGCTGGGAAGCTCACCGGTCCGCCGCTGGGCATGGCCTGCCACCCTGGACGCGTTCATCGTCGTCGGCGAACTGCTCATGCTCCGCGCGGGCCTGCGCCGGGTCACCGACCGATGGGCCATCGCCGTGACCGTGATCGGCTCGGTCGGCTCCATCGCCCTGAACGTGGCCGGGGTCAGCGGCACAAGCAGCCCCAGTACCGTGTCCCTGCTCGACTACGTGGTCGCCGCAGTGCCACCACTCGCCGCGATGCTGGCCTTCGCCGTACTGATGCGCCAGATCCACCAGCTCGTCGAGCGTCCCACCGACCACGCGGATCCGGTCTCCACTCTGGCGCAGGAAGCACCGGTCACTGATCCCAACGGCCCCGTCGATCCACCGGCCGCCGCATCCGGAACGCCGCAGGAGTCGGCTTCCGGTACCGGTCCGCGTTCCCATGACCAAACGCATCCGGCACGCGATCCCGAACCGGAAGACGCCCCCAGCGGTCGACGCAGCGAGGATCTGGCCCACAACGTTCCGGAACGGCCCGAGGGGGACAGGAATCCGCCGGTGAAACCGGAACGGAAGCAGCCAGGGAAGGGGAAGGGCGGCTCCCCCGGGCGCAAGCCCGACCTGACCGATGCCGAGCTGCGGGCCATCGCCCTGGACCTCGCCGACGGCACCGGATTGCCCTCCGTCGCGGACATGCGCGCAGAGCTCAAGAGGCGCAACCGCAAGGCTGCCAACCACCGGGGCGCGGCGATCCTCGACGCCCTCAAGGCCGACAGCGATGCCGTCCGAATCCCGCAGGGCGCCACCAGCCACTAGCGGTAGGGGGCCTTACGCCCGAAGGCCGTACCGGAATGCCGTGGGCGTGTGCCGGAATCAATTCCGGCACACGCCCTCGCATCCGCGCGCACAGCCCCTTCCCACAGCACATCACCACCCCACCCACCACGGAGACACACTCCATGCACGATCAGCACCCCGAACTCCCCGTCCCCCAGCAGGAGATGACCACCACCCCCGCCACCGCGTCAGCAAGGTATCCCGCTGGACCGTCCACAGGCCGGTCCCACGGAGAAGCCTCCGCCCCGGGGGTGGCGGAGGCACTCGGGCACCAGGGGGTGCCCGAGGAGAAGCAGCCCGCCGACGCCGATCCCGCCGCTGCCGCCGTGCCCCTGCCGCGCGCCGCCGAAGCAGCCGCCCTGCACCGTGTCGCCCAACGTCGCAAGCCCGACCCCAGCGGCCGGCGTAAGAAGCGGGTCGATGCCCGCTACAGCGTTGAGGAGAGGGCCGCCATCCGCGCCAAGGCCACGTCACTGAACCTCAGCGGTGCCCATTACGTCGCCGCCGTCACCCTGGCCCATGTTGAAGGTGACCTCACCGTGCCCGGCCAGCGCACCCAGCTGGACGACTACATCGACGAGCTCAACGCCCTGCGCCAGCAGGTCGCCACCATTGGCCGCAACGTCAACCAGATCGCCAAGAAGCTCAACTCCGGCGGCCATCCACACCCTGGGGACAGCACCATCCTCGCCCAGACCGACCGCACCCTGGACGCGGTCGGTGAGACCGTGCGCCACATCGCGGCAGCCGCGAATCAGGCCGTCAGCCACAAGGCGGCCCGATGATCGCGAAGATCACCGGCGGCCAGGACACCGCCAACTTGATCCGCTACCTGTACAACACGAAGAAGAAGGGCCACACCGACCCGCACCTGGTCGCCTCCTGGGATGGCTTCGCCCCCGACCCCGGCCGCGCCGACGACTTCGACGCCACGAAGCGGGCTCTCGTCGCCGACCTCGACCTGCACGTCAAGCAGGCCGAGCGGCTCGGCCGTGCGCCCGAGAGGCACGTGTGGCACTGCTCGGTCCGCGCCGCCAAGACCGACCGCATCCTGAGTGACGAGGAGTGGGGCGACGTCGCCCGCCGCGTTGTCGCCGCCACCGGCATCGCTCCGGAAGGTGATCCGGACGGCTGCCGCTGGGTCGCCGTCCGCCACGCCGACGACCACATCCACATCGCCTCCACCACCGTCCGCGCCGACCTGCGCACGGCACGCCACTGGAACGACTACCTCAACGCCGACCGTGAACTCGCTGCCATCGAGAAGGAGTACGGCCTGTTCCAGATCGTGCGCGGGGACCGCACCGCCGCCAAACGCCCCACCCGCGCCGAGCAGGAGAAGGCCAAGCGTGCCGGCCAGGCCCGCACCGCCCGCGAACACCTGCGCACCACAGTGCGTACCGCCGTGGCCGCCGCCACCAGCACCGAGGAGTTCATCTACCTGCTGGAGCACACCGACGGCGTCCTCGTCGACGTCAAGCACTTCCCGTCCGGGGACGTGCGCGGCTACACCGTCGCTCTCCAGGGCGACGTGAACGGCAAGCAGGAGCCGATCTGGTACTCAGGCTCCGAACTCTCCCCGGACCTGTCCTTCCCCAAGATCCGAAAGCGCCTCGACGCCACCGAACCGAAGCAAGGCCCACGCAAGACCAACCCATGGCACCAAGCCACCGCCGCCACGGAACGCGTACCCAACCGCCTTGAGCACGGCGAGGACGCAGCGGCTCAGGCACACCTGGCCGCCTTCGGCGAAGCCCTCGACGCCCTGCCCCTTCGCGCACCCCAGGCGATTCGACCTCAACTCCGTCAGGCAGCCGAGGCGTTCGAACGTGCTACCCGCTCCCGCATCCAGGCCGAGCACCATCACGCCCGCGCCCTACGCGGTGCCGTACGAGCCATGGTCCGTGAGCCCGCCCCCAAGGACGGGGCCCTACTGGCCATGTTCCTCGACGCGGCGATCCTCGCCGTCATCGCCGTCGCCCGCTGGCACCAGCTCCGCCATCACGACCAGCAGGTGGCCGCAGCCCACCAGACCCTGGTCCATCTGCAGGCCGCCTACGAGCAGACAGCCACCGCACCGCTGACAGTGCTCGCCCAGCGCCGGCCACCCACGCAGGTAGTGGAGCGGCACATCCTCCTCATCCGGCAGACAGTGCCCGATCACGCGGAACAGGTACTGGAGGATCCGGCCTTCGACGCACTCGCAGCCGTGCTCGCGGACGCCGAGAAGGCCGGACATGACCCGAAGCAGCTCCTGCAGCAGGCCGCCGACCAACGTGCTCTGGACGATGCCCACCGACCCGCGCGAGTCCTGACCTGGCGCGTCGAACGCCTCAGCACGAGGCCGACGCCCAGCAACCGCGCTCGTGAGGCACAAGCACAGAGTGCGGCACGCCGTCCGAGCGTGCCAGTGTCTTCACCACTGGCTACTCCGGCCACACCGGCACCGCCACCGCCGTCGCAGGCTCGGCGACGCTGATACTGCCTCCGTGCGCTGCACCTGGATTCGTCGCTATGCGGCTTCGACTCCAGGTGCGGCGCCGGGTGCGCTTGTCCCGACTCCGGACAACCGCTCTGCCCACACGGTGGCTTGGGCCAGGTGCTCGACCTGCAGCCCGACGAGCGGGTCGGGCTGGATGAGGAGGGTCGCCGTGCCACGGGCGGTGCGTTCGGCGGCCCATGTGTGGTCGAGGCCGGTGAAGTCGTCGTCGATCCAGATCGCGGGTGCATCGCCCAGCCACGTGTCGACGTAATCCCGCTTCCACAGGTAGCCGTTCGGGTGGCTGGTGGTGATCTGCGGGCGCGGCAGGTCGACGTACGGCAGAGGCGGGAGGCCCAGGAGCGGGCCGATCAGAGTGGTGGCGTCCCGGCGCCAGCTGGTGCACCAGACCGGGCTGACCGTTCCGTTTCGGAACACGTCCATGAGCAGGTGGCCGTGGTCGGGGTTGAGCCAGACGGCAACGGGGTCGTCAGCGCTTCGACCGGCGGGAACGACGTCGTGCCTTGCGTGAGTGGCCGGAGTGGTCCCGTCGTCGCGCGGGAACGGTATGAGGACGCCGTCTATGTCGAGGAGCAGGTAGGGCTGACGCATCGGTTCCTCCAGAGGGCTGGAGCAGGGGTCAGAGCTTGCGGGCGGTGATCAGCAAGGTGGTGGGCCAGCGGCCGTGGCGGGCGTCGTGGAATTCCTGAGCCGAGGTGAGCCAGAAGCCCGCACGGGAGAGATGTGTCTCCCAACGGCCGGCGTCGAAGTCCCATCGAGCGACAGGGAGTCGGGTGCGATCCGGGAGCATCACGTGATCACGTCGTGGCCGATCGTCCGCTGAGGGACGGCGGCCCCCACGCTCGGGGTGGGGCACCGTGAAGGCCAGGATCCGGCCGGGCTTCACGTGCTGGGCTATCGCCGGGAGCAGGAGCTCGGGTGTGACCAGGCCGATGGCGCCGAAGACCGAGTAGATGGCGTCGAACCGCTCGTCGCTGGCTTGCAGGTAGTGCAAGGCGTGGCCTGCGACGAAGGTGAGGTTGCCGAGCCGTCCGTAGTGGGAGCGGGCTCGGCGCACTTGCAGGCCGACGAGGTCGAGGCCGGTGACGTGGGCTCCGTGCCGGGTGGCGAGGTGGGCGGCGTTGTGGCCTGGGCCGCAGCCGAGTTCGAGCAGCCGCTTCCCTGCCAGGTCGGGGCCGAGTATCTCGGCGCCGGGGCCGCTGCCGGGCCTGGTGGTCCATTCCATACGGACCGGCACGGGGAGTGCTTCGGCGGGGCGAGCGGTGCGCTGGAGTGCGTGTGCATGCCAGGGCGACGCCTGAGCGAGCGACATCTAGACCTCCAGGAGCCGGAGGGCATCGGTGAGATGGCGACGTACGACCTTGATGTACGCGGGGTCGGTGGCCGGGTCGTTGATCCAGCGGATGGCCTGCTCCATGAACCACTCCACCGCCCACACTCGGTGCCAGCCCAGCGCCCACTTCTCAGCGGGGAGACCACCACGCTCGGCTAGGGCATCGGGAGTGCCGCCTTCGGCGACATACGTCTCCAGAAAGACCCGCAGACGTGCGGGGTCGGGCTCCTCGAGGGTGCCGTGCCAGCTGGCGAGGTCGAGTAGGCCAGGGCCGGTGAAGGCGCGGGCGAAGTCCAGGAGCCGCCAGCCGCGTTGGCCGATGTGGAGGCTGGTGGGGTGGAACTCGGAGTGCACCCAGCCGAACGGCTCCGTCATCGCCCCGGCCGAGCGTGCCTCGGCTGCCTGAACCAGCCGGTCGAGCGCGCCCTCAACGTCGTCCGCATCCTGCCACCGCTCGGCCTTCCGGAGCTGGTCGAGGTGGTCCAGTGCGCGGCTGGGCAGGGACCGCAGGGCTTCCTGGTCGAAGAGGGGCAGGGCCGGCGCGCTACGTGTGCGGTGCAGGACCACGGCTGCGGCGGCGCCGTCGAGGTCATCGGCGTCACGGATGGGGGTGCCGAGGTCTTCCAGCAGCATTCCCAGCCAGCCGTCCAGTACGGCGGCAGCGTGGACCTTCGGGACCGGGACACCGAGGGTGTGGGCGAGGCGGAGGGCTTGGTCCTCGCTGTCGAAGGGCTTCTTGGCGTACTTGAAGATGGCGGTGGCGCCGTCGGGGAAGGTCAGTCGTTCGACGCCGGACATGGACCAGACGCGCACCTCGTCGCGCGCTACGGCGGACTGGCCGGTGACGGTCAGTACATTGTCCAATAGTTCGGCGTTGAGGTTCGCGTCCATCAGGGTCTCCTGTGGTTGAAGGCGTCCGGGGCGGGCGAGAGTGCCGGCCCGCCCCGGAGCCGGGCGTACGGGCTATGCGGCGGGGGCTACCCGGTGGGCGTAGACCTGCTCGATCCATCCGGCCTTGAACTCGGCAAGGTCGTCACGGAAGTTGGCCATCGACGCACCGTAGGGCGCGACGATCCCACCGGACTGATCCGGCACGGACTGGCAGCCGTGCACGAGCCGTCCGCCGAGCGCGGCGTGGGCCTTGATGGACTCGATGCGGCGGTGCTCGTTGAACCAGCCGCCGTGGTAGACCTCGTCCAGCAGGCCGCCCATCTCGACGTCCAGGTCGAAGACGACGGAGGTGGCGGCGGGGAAGAACCAGCACGGGCCGACGTTGGAGATGTGCCCGTCCAGCTCGACCTTGTTCAGCGCCATCAGCGTGGCCGCCTCGCGCAGCATCCTCAGATGTTCGGCGGTGATCTGCGGCAGCCCGAGCGAGGCGAGGTGCTCCTCGCGGAACAGGTAGGCGTACACCTCGTACGCGACGGCCAGCACACGGGCCGCGTCGGAGGTGGACTCGCTGTGCTGCTTGATGAAGTCGAGCGCGAGCTGCTCGACGGCGCTCTCGGTCGTCTCGTCCACCTCCAGGAGCTGGGACTTGACCAGCTCCCAGTCGGCGACGAGCCAGCTGTTGGACTCGAAGCGGAAGAAGTACTCGGCCGCGTCGATGGTGATGCGCCGGCCCTCGACCTGGATGCCGGGCAGGCGGCTCCAGCGCTCGTCGAAAGCCTCGGGGAGTTCGACCGTGATGGCCGTGCGGGTTGCGCTGTCGGCGGTGGTCACCGGGGTCTCCGTCTCTGTTCGGCCGGGTCCGGGCACAGGAATGCCCGAACCCGAAGCGGGTGTACGGAACGTGGGAGCCGCCCGGCCAAGTGGGGAGCCTGGATTCACGGTCGGACCTGGAACCGTTCCGGGCGGCTGATGATTAGTGAACACGCCATCACGCACAGTGGGTACGGTGAAGGGCAGTCGAAGCGGTATACGCGGTTTACAGCCCCAGATGTGGAGGCGATCGTGGCGGCGCAGAGAGCCCCCAACTCCCGCCTGCGCGAGGTCATCGACACCATCGGCTGCACGTACGAGGTGCTGGCGAAGGATGTGCGGCGCATCGCCGCCGAGAACGGGGAGATCACCCAGACCAACAAGTCAGCGATCTCCCACTGGGTGAACGGCACCCGCCAGCCCAGTGGCCGGACCGGCCGGTACCTCGCCGAGGCGCTGACCCGCCGAGCAGACCACATCGTCACCCTGGCCGAGATCGGTTTGGGCACGTCTGACAGCAACGAACAGGACGAGGGCGACCCGGTCCTGGCGGTGACCGATCTGGGCCGCGCGGACGTCGAGCGCCAACACTTCCTCGCGGTTGCCACCTTCACCACCGCGGGCGTCGCCATGCCGCTCGCGTACGACCACGAGGCCACCGCCCGCATGCTCCGCGCCCGTGCCGGCGCCACGCTGGTCGGCGCGGAGGACGTGGACGTCGTACGTCAGATCACCGCAGCCTTCAGCGCAGCCGACGAACGCCTCGGCGGCGGCCACGGTCTGACCACCGTCACCGCCTACCTCGCCGACACCGCCGCCCCTATGCTCCGCGGACGCTTCACCACCGAGCCGTTACGCCGTGCAGCCTTCGGCGCCGTCGCCGAACTCGCCTACCTGGCAGGCTGGAAGCACCACGACCTCGGTCAGGAAGGCGCCGCCCAGCGCTACTACCAAGTCGGCTACCAGCTCGCCTGCGAAGCAGACCCGCACGGCCACGCCGCCTGGATGATGCGCGCGCTCGCCCACCAGGCGCTCAGCCTGAAGCAACCCCACCACTGCATCGACCTCGCCGAAGCAGCTCTCGCCCAGGGCACCGGTCACATCGACGGCCAGACGGAGGCCCTGCTTCACATCACGCACGCTCGCGCCTACGCGGCCACCGACGAGAAGCCCGCTGCCGCACGCGCCCTGCTCGCCGCCGAAGACGCCCTCCTGCGCGACGACGGCCCCCAGCCCAGCTACTCCCGCGTCAGCGGCCCGGCCGCCGGCACCGTGGCCAGCCACACCGCCCGTACCCTGACCGACCTCGCCGATCACGTCGGCACCGAGCAGCAGCACCGCGACGCCCTGGTCCGCTGGGATCCGGTGAAGTACAAGCGCGTCCACGCCCTGACGTACGCCGACCTGGGCGACAGCCTCGCCGCCCAGGCCCGCGCCGACGAGGCCGTAGCCGCCTGGTCGCAGGCTCTGACGCTCATGGAGGGCATGACCTCCGACCGCACCCGCAAGGCGATCACCGCACTGCGGTCCACCCTCGCGATCTACCAGCGCCGCAAGGTACCCGGGGCAACCGAACTCGCCCGCCGTGCACGCGAAGCACTCGCCTAACATGCCCAGCAACCGGCCGATGAAGGGACGCACAGTGGCTCAACCGACCACCGACGATCAGCCCAAAGCCCTCAAGCCCGCGCTCGAATCCATGACTCTGCTGGTCGCCGGCGTCATCGTCCACGACCAGGCCACCAACCGCGTCGTGCTCCTGCAGCGCAGCGAGAGCGCGAAGTTCGCCCAGGGGATGTGGGACCTGCCCGTCGGTAAGAGCGAGCCTGGCGAGCCGATCACCGAGACCGCGGTGCGCGAGCTGTACGAGGAGACCGGCCTGACGGTGAAGGCCGAGTCCCTGAAGGTCGCCCACATCATCCATGGAGCATGGGGAGTTGAAGCCCCCAACGGCTTCCTTACCGTCGTCTTCGTCGCCCATGAATGGACCGGCGAGCCCGAGAACCGCGAGCCACGCAAGCACGCCCAGGTCCGCTGGGTCGACGCCGCCGCCATTCCTGAGCAGTTCGTGGACACCACCGCGAGCGCCCTCCACCGCTACCTCGACGGAGGCCCGGAGGTCTCCCTGAACGGCTGGGATCAGTAGCCGTTTGCGGTCAGTGCCCGAGGCGGCGCAGGCCGTCCTCCAGCGTCGGGTGGAAGTGGTCGGCGGGACCGGAATTTCGGTTGTACCAGGCCGCGTCGAGACGCGGTTCCCGTTCTGACGCCACGATCGGCTTGATCGACTTCCTCGCGTAGTCGCGCGCAGTGGTTCCGAGGCCGCTCATGGCGTGGGTGAGTGAAGGGCACGATGGTCCTGCTGGTGAAGTCGAGTCGCTCCGTGAACGTCGTCATGATCCTGGGTGCGCGGACGTTCCAGATGGGACTGCCCAACAGCACGGTGCCGTAGCCGTCGAAGCCCCCACGGCTTCTCACCGTGACCTGGCCGCCTGCGCCGGACGGTGCCGTTCAGTCAGAGCAGTCCGGGCGGATGTCGGCTTGCGAGGGATCTCGCGGGGACGGTTGTCGGACATGCAGGTCGTGGAGGGGGAGCAGGTCTCGTAGGGCACTTCGGGACAACGCGAACACGATGGGCTGACTGAGGTTGGCCAGGGTGAGGCTGCCGCCCGCGTGGTGGATGGCCTGCCTGATCCCGAGGAGTGTGTAGAAGCTGGCGTTGTCGCATCGGGTCACAGCGGACAGTTCCAGAGTCAGGTGGCGGCTGCCCTCGGCCAGCACGTTGGACGTCAGTTCGCAGAACGCGGGGATGCTGCCGGTGTCGAGCTCGCCCACCAGCGTCAGCACCATGTAGTAGTCGGGGGTGACGGGGGTACGGCGCAGAGTCATGCGCAGACCCTGCCCGCGCTGATTCCCGTCCGTGGCCATGTCCGTCACACCGGTTCAGTGGCGCGTGCAGTCTGGTCCTTGATCTCCGCTATACACATCTGGACCCCCGACGGGAGAAGCGCACCGATCGCCCCACGGCAGGGCCGAGTGCTTTCAGGAACCGGTCGCGTGATCCCCGCGATGCGTGGCCGCACCTTGGGGCTCACCGGCAGAGCCCGCGGAGGCAGGGTCGGGGCGGCGTGCGAACAGAGGTTCCGTACCGCTGATGAAGGCGCGGCAGAGCTCGGTGAGACGCCGGTTGTGTGCGCGGGCATGGTTCCGCAGCAGGGTGAACGCCTCGTCCATGCCGAGGTCGTAGCGCTCGGCGAGCTTGCCCTTGGCCTGCTCGATCACCACGCGGGTGCCGAGCGCACTCTCCAGCTGCCGGGTGAGCAGGTCCTGATCGTCGGCGATGCGTTGCTGCAGGATGCTGATGGTCGCCACGTCCGCCAGCGCCTGGGCCAACTCGGTGGCCTTGAGGTCCCGTGGGCGATCACGGGTGTGGAAGAGAGTGAGGGCACCGATGGTCTGCGTACGCAAGCGCATCGGAAGGGCCTGAACAGCGGTGAAGCCGCGGTCGAGGGCAGCGGAGGCGAAGCGCGGCCAGCGATCGGACTCCGCGGCCAGGTCGGCGACGACGACCGGCTGGCCGGTGCGGAAGCAACTCAGGCCGGGCCCTTGGTCGTTCTGCACCTGCAACAGCTCCATGAGGCGTACGTCCTCGCTGGACGCGGCCATCACGCGCAGGGTCTCGCGCGAGTCGGCCAGCAGAAGGCCGGCGGCGGCGACCTCCAGTGCGGTCACGCACCGGTCCGTCAGCAGGGCCAGAAACTCGATGAGATCGAAGTCGTCGACCAGGTTGTCGGCCAGTTCGACGAATGCCGGAGCCAGACGTCGCTCATCCATGCTGTTCACCTTCTGCCTCGGACACAGCCACGGACAGCCGCGCGGTGCCGAAATGCGGGATGTGCACTGAGGTCACTCCTTTTCACGGAGCCGTGCGGTTCCGTCCGGTTCGAAACGAAGCCGGCGGGCGACCACCTCGACGGCGACGTCGGCCACCTTGAGCGAGTGGGAGTAGGCGTAGGCACGCAGCCGAACAGCCGCCTCCTCGACGCCTACCCCCAGTTGTTCGGTGAGCATCCCGACAGCCTGGTCGACTTCCGCCCGGTACTGGTCGAAGCCCAGCGCCTCCTGCATGGCGCTCGATCGCGGCCCCTGCCAGGCGACGTCGCCGGGAGAGAAGAGCATCAGTGTGGTCGCCGCATCAGCGAAGGCGAGGGCATCGGCGAGCGCCTCGTCGTCCAGGAGGCCAGGGCGCACGGAGTACAGGTCAAGGACCCCGGGCATGGTGGCACCAACGGCCAGTGGCAGCGCGAAGAGCGCACTCGCACCCGCCGCGTACGCTGACGGCGCGAACGCCGGCCACCGCGCGTGCAGCTCAGCGGCGGAAAGATCACCGGACAGCACGGGCATTCCGAGGTGATGGCATCCACGCACGGGCCCTCGCCCAGCGACAGCTGCAACTCCTCCAACTCACCGCTGATCCGGTCGGTGGTGTGCAGAACATGGCGCAGCGCCGGGCTGGACCTGGCCGATATCCCGGCCCCGTCGACCGGCAGTGCTGTCACGGCTGCCGCGCACGTCCACCCGGCCGCCCCGGCGCACGGCCTCCCGGGACACGAGCTCCAGCACGTAGATAGCCCGGGCATCAGTCATGACGGAAGTTCGTGGCGAGCCAGCGACACATGATCGGTCTCCGTCCGGCAGCATCCGAGGCCGCGACGGAACCCGAAGCGCAAACAGCGGGGACTTGACCATCAGTCTTCATCCCACGAGGCAGCCCAATGCTGTCACCTTACCGCTTCTGCGCCAACGCACGGCGTCATCGGCCCAGGTCGTTTCCGGTTCGACGAGAGGGGCCGGCACGACATCTGCGCGCACCCTTCGTGAGCGGACAGACCGTCACCTTCACGGGAGCGGCATACGCCGTCGACACTCGTCCTGATGGGAGCCGTTTGGGAGCCGACCTGCTCCCCCAGCCCTCGCCACACCCTGCGGGGCCCATCGACACCACGCCCCTGACCAGTGCAAACGTCAGCCGTGCAGGCAAGATCAGCAACCGAACCTCATTCGGGACGAAGAGGTCGTGGGTTCAAATCCCGCCACCCCGACAGCCAAGCATCAGGTCCGGTCTCCTTCGGGAGGCCGGGCCTGATCTGTTTTGCGTGGTGTGTGGTTGCTGAGGCTGTCCGCTGAGGTGTGCCCGTTGCGGTGTGCCTGGTGAGGCGTGTTCGCCGGTGGGCCTTCGAGGGCCCGGGTGTCACGGCCGCCGTGGACGGCGGTGCTTCGGGCGGGGGCGGCACGGGCCCCAGCCGGAGTCGCTGAGGGCTGTGTGGGGACCGCCTGCGGGAGGCGGAGCCGTGGCGTGGGGGAAGTGGGTGCGTGGGCGGGAGGGCCCCGGGGGCGAGAGGTCGCTGCGGGGCAAGAGGTCGCTGCGGGGCGAGAGGTCGCTGCGGCGCCCGGGGTCGCTTCGGGGCGGGAGGGCGCTTCGGGGGTGGGGGTCGTTTCGGTACCGGTCCCTCCCCTCGTGGGGACCGGTACCAAACGACACGGGCGACGTGGCCCCGCGCCGTGGCGGCGCGGATCGGAGAGAGCTGAGGCCCGCGGCCGACGTCGGAGCGGTCCGGGCGTGACCGGGCGCACACGTCGTCCGACGGGGCATGGCGAGACCCTCGCCACCGCTCCGTAACTCCAGCAAAAACCAGCCAGGAAGTCGCAGCGCCATCAGTTGCCTCTCCAGGCGCAGGGCCGGTGGCCTGCCCTGACGCCGCGTGGTTGCTTCGCCCCTGCCGAGATCCTGCCAACTGCGGCGGTCGCTGAGGAGGATCCGGTTCCGTCCGGTCCGCTCAGCCGCAGGTCAGCCGTATAGAGTGAGTTTTCCGGTCCGGAAGTCCAGGTGCGGCGGAAGTAAAGGGGTGGAGGCCTTGAGCTCCGACTCAGGGGCGCGCACAGCCTTCGCGGAACGTCTCGCGCTGCTGTACCAGGAGGCCGGAAACCCTCCCCTGAAACGCGTTGCCGAGGCGGTTGCCCGACTGCAACGGGTCGATGAGCGAGGCCGCCCCGTGCGCGTGTCCGCGCAGCGGATCAGCGACTGGCGGCGGGCCAAGAACGTGCCCGCCCAGTTCACCGCCCTCGCGGCGGTCCTGCACGTCCTCGTCCCCGAGGCCCGCCGCGTCCGCGCGACGCCGGTCTCCCCGGGCCTGTACGACCTCGCGCAGTGGCAGCGCCTGTGGGAGCGCGCGGTGGCCGATCCGGTCGGCGACGCCGCCCCGGCCGCGGGCGAGGAGGAGCGCCCCCTCGTCGAAGCCCCGGTCCCCAGCGTGTGCCCGTACCGCGGGCTCGCTTCGTACCGTCAGCAGGACGCGCAGTGGTTCTTCGGCCGGGAGCGGAGCACGGACGCGCTGCTCGCCCAGCTCGGCGCGGCGCAGGACACCGGCGGCCTGGTGATGCTCGTGGGCGCCTCGGGCGCGGGGAAGTCGTCGCTCCTGAACGCCGGGCTCGTGCCCGCCCTGCGCGGTGGCGCGCTCGGCGACGGCGACGGCCGGGCGGCCCAGGTGCTGCACCTCGTCCCGGGGCCCGACCCCGTCGCCGAGCTGACCGCGCTCATACCCGAGCTGGCGCCCGCGGTCGCCGCCGCGGAGGCGCAGGCCGCGGAGGCGGGCGAGGAGAGCCCGGGCGCGCCCGGTACGCCCGAGTTCGCGGACGCGGTCAGGGAGTGCGTCACGACGTGGGCGCGGCGCGGGACGGCCTCCGACGCCCGGCCGGTCGTCATCGTCGACCAGTTCGAGGAGGCGTTCACCCTCTGCGCCGACGAGACGGCCCGGCGCACCTTCGTCCAGGTGCTGCACGCCGCGTGCTCGCCCGGGACGGCCGGGGCGACCGGGGCAGCTGGGGCGGCCGGGGCCGAGGACGACGAGCCCGCGCCCGCGCTCGTCGTCCTCGGTGTCCGCGCCGACTTCTACGAGGAGTGCCTCGCCCACCCCGAGCTGGCCGACGCCCTCCAGCACCGGCACATGGTGCTCGGGCCGCTCACCACCGCCGAGCTGCGCAACGCGGTGACCGGCCCGGCCAAGGCCGTGGGCCTCGAACTCGAACCGGGGCTCGCCGAGCTCATCGTCCGCGAAGTGAGTACGGACGGGCCGCGCGGGGCCCATGACACGGGAGTGCTTCCGCTGCTCTCCCACGCCCTGCTCGCCACCTGGCAGCGGCGGAAGGCGGGACGCCTCACGCTGGCCGGTTACCGCGCGGCCGGAGGGATCCAGGGCGCGGTGGCGGCGACCGCCGAACGCGCCTGGTCCGACCTCGACTCCGCGGCGCGCACAGCCGCGCGGCTGCTCCTGCTGCGGCTCGTACGGCTCGGCGAGGACACCCAGGCCACCCGCAGACGGGGCACGCGGCGCCAGCTCTCGGAGGAGTCGACCAACCCCAACAAGACGGAGGAGTCGCTCGAGGCGCTGGCCCGCGCCCGTCTGGTGACGCTCGACGCGGAGACCGTGGAGATCACGCACGAGGCGCTGCTGCACGCCTGGCCGCGCCTGCGCGACTGGATCGACGAGGACCGCAACGACCATCTGCTGCGCCAGCGGCTCGAAGAGGACAGCAGGACCTGGGAGGAGTCCGACCGCGACGCGTCGCTGCTCTACCGCGGCTCCCGGCTCGAGCAGGCGTGCGCCTGGGCGGAGTCCGCCGAGGACCCCTTCCTGACACGGAGCGCGGTGGACTTCCTGGCCGCCTCGACGGGTCTGCGCAAGCGCACGGTCCGGCTCAGACGCGGCGCGGTGTCGACGCTGCTCGTCCTCGCGCTGCTCGCGGCCGTCTCCGCGGTGGTCGCCTGGCAGCAGCGGGACGACGCGGTGTCCGAGCGGAACGACGCGATATTCGCCCAGGTGACCGCGGCGGCCGACCGCGCGCAGAGCACCGACCCCTCGCTGTCCGCCCAACTCGACCTGGTGGCGCACCGCTTGCGGCCCGACGACCAGGGCACGATGAACCGGCTGATCTCGATCGTCAACGCGCCCCTGGCCACTCCGCTCACGGGCCACACCGGCGCCGTCTACCTCACCTCGTTCCACCCCGGCGGGCGGCTGCTCGCCACCGCGAGCTACGACCGTACGGTCCGGCTGTGGGACGTGTCGGACCGGTCCCGGCCGAAGCCCCTTGGCAAGCCCCTGACCGGGCACACGAGTTGGGTGAGCAGCGCCGTCTTCAGCCCGGACGGCAAGACCCTCGCCAGCGCCGCGGACGACGGGACGATCCGGCTGTGGGACGTCACGGACCCCCGGCGTCCGCGCACGCTCGGCACGCCCCTGACCGGCCACCGCGGCACGATCTACCTGGTGGCCTTCAGCCCGGACGGGCGCACCCTCGCCTCCGCGGGCGAGGACCGCACCGTACGGCTGTGGAACGTGCGGGACCCGCGGCGCCCGAAGGCGCTCGCCACGCTGACCGGGCACACCGCGCCGGTGCGCTCCGTGGCGTTCGGCCCCGACGGGCGGACCCTCGCGGCCGGCGGCGACAACGGCGCCATCCGGCTGTGGTCGACGGCCGACCCGAGCCGCCCGAAGCCGATCGGCAAGGTGCTGCGCGGCCACAAGGACACGGTGCACTCCGTGGCCTTCAGCCCCGACGGCAAGGCGCTGGCCAGCGGCAGCTCGGACAACACGGTCCGGCTCTGGGACGTCGCGGAGCCGGAGAAGGCGCGCGCGCTCGGCCCGCCCCTCACCGGCCACACGGGCCCCGTGTGGTCCGTGGCCTTCAACCACGACGGGACGATGCTCGCCACCGCCAGCGCGGACAGTACGGCGAGCCTGTGGAACGTCCGGGACGCGGCGCACCCTTCGCAGGTCGGCGAGCCCCTCGCGGGCAGCAGCGGGGAGATGTACGCGCTCGGCTTCAGCCCGGACGGCCGCACCCTGGCCACCGGGAGCGGCGACAACAAGGTCCGGCTGTGGTCGATCCCGACCTCGGACATGGTCGGCCGCATCGGGGTGTTCCGCCCCGACGGGAAGGTCCTCGCCACGGTGGCCCGCGACGAGCGGATCCGGCTGTGGAACGTGGAGCGGCCCAACCGCCCCGTGGCCCTCGGCAAGCCCTTCGAGCCCGGCGAGGGCGCCGTGCGCGCGCCCGCGTTCTCCCCCGACGGCCGCACCCTCGCGGTGCTCACGGGCAGCCGCGCGGTACAGCTGTGGGACGTCTCCGACCCCGCTCACCCCGTCTCGTACGGGGAACCGGTGGAGCTGCGGACGCGGTTCGCGGCCGCGCTGGCCTTCAGCCGGGACGGGCGCACCCTCGCGACCGCCTACGAGGACCGCACCATCCAGCTGTGGGACGTCGCGGATCCGAAGCGCCCCCGACGGCTCGGCGCCCCGCTCACCGGCCACAAGGGCTACGTCAACGACCTCGCCTTCGGCAAGGACGGGCGGACGCTCGCCAGCGCCAGCTCCGACGGCACCATCCGGCTGTGGAACGTGGCCGACCGCCGGCACGCCACGCCGCTCGGCAAGCCCCTCACGGGGCACTTGGGCCCCATCAACACCCTGGCCCACAGCCCCGACGGGCGGACCCTCGCCAGCGGCAGCGACGACGGCACGGTCCGGCTCTGGGACGTCACGGACCCGCGCAGGGCGGCCCCCCGCGGCTCCCCGCTGACCGGGCACACCGACGCGCTCGTGTCCCTGACGTTCAGCCGTGACGGCCGCACCCTGGCGAGCGGCGGCAACGACAACACGGTCCGGCTCTGGGACCTCACCCACCCGTCCGACGCGGCCCCCATCGGGCAGTCGATGAGCCCCAACGCCAAGACGGGCAGTTTCCTGTCGTTCAGCCCGCAAGGGCGCATGCTCGGAGTTTCGAGCGGCCCCGATACCGTCCGGCTGTGGAATCTGGACGCCGACACGGCAATTCGCCGTATCTGCTCGACCACGCGCGGCGTCCTGACGCCGGAGAATTGGCGCGAGTATCTGCCCCGCCTCTCGTATGAGCCGCCGTGCGCGAAGTAACGCCGTGTTCCTTCTCCGTTGCGGATCGCCGCCGTGATCCCGATCACAACTCGGCATCTTTGCGGGGAAGTTCACTCCCCATCCGCAAGCGACCTTGTTAAGGTTGGGGACAACCCGATCGCTGGTGCATCCCCCGTCGCCAGCGATCGGGTTCTTCCATATCCGGGCACCCTCGCGGGCACCGCCCCGCACCCCCTACACGACCCCTAATTACTCAGCGTTTTTCACTGGCCACAGCCGTCACCCCTCGGCGCGGGCAAAAGATACTTTCCTGTTGCACGCAAGGCTGCCGCCGTGAACTCACGCAACGGCCGCCCCAGAGCCGTTGCACCCTCAACAACGGTCGGCCGGGTGCGATCCGGCAACCGCAGCGATAGCGGGGGCGGCGCTTTTCTCCGAACCGGCGCGCCGCCTTGTCGCCGAGTTGCCCAAGTCGCCTCCGTATTCACCGGCTGCGGATTTCCACGCGGCCGCCCACCCCCTCGTCGGCGCCTCTCGCGGAGTCATAGAGTGAGGGTCATGTGCCGGCGCGTCACCATCATCACCGCTGTCCACGCCCCGTCCGCCCGGTTCCTGCCGGACGCGTACGCGTCGATCCGCGCGCAGGAGCTGCCCGAGGGCTGGGAGTGGCACTGGCTGATCCAGGAGGACGGCAAGAGCGACCTGGTCGCCCCCTACGTGCCCGACGACGAGCGGGTGACCTTCCGGCAGGGGCGCCCCGGCGGCCCCGGCGTCGCCCGCACCCTGGCCCTCGCCCACGCCGAAGGGCCGTACGTGAAGGTCCTCGACGCCGACGACCAGCTCAAGCCCGGCGTGCTCGCCCGCGACCTGGCGGCCCTGGAAGCGGACGGCACGCTCGGCTGGGCGACGTCACGCGTGCTCGATCTGCTTCCGGACGGGTCCACCGCGGGCTTCCCCGGCGACCCCGACCACGGCCCGATCGAGCGCACGGCCGTCCTCGACCACTGGAAGGCGAACGGCTTCCGCGCCCCGGTCCACCCCGCCTCGCTCTTCGTGCGCCGCGATCTGCTCGTCGCCCTGGGCGGCTGGATGGCGCTGCCCGCCTCGGAGGACACCGGGCTCCTGCTGGCCCTGGGCTCGGTGGCCCGCGGCTGGTTCTCCGCCGAGGTCGGGCTGCTCTACCGCAAGTGGGAGGGGCAGGTCACGGGCCAGGCCGCGCACACCGAGACGGCGGAGCACGCCGCGCGGATGGCGGTCGTGGAGTCCCGCGCCCGAGCCCTGTCGCACTTCCAGTGGCGGTACGCGCCCGGCGCGTCCTGACCCCTGGAGACCGGCCTTCTCCCCATCCGGAGCCTCCGCCGGAATTGCCGACGCGGTGCTGCCGGAGTTCGCCGTCGCGACGCCATCGGGTTTCTCGGCTCCGACGCCGACCGCCCGACATCGATCGCTCCGACGCCGATCGCTCCGACGCCGATCAGATCATTGCCGCGGGCGTCCCGGCCACGGCTCCGCGCTTCCTCTTCATGAAGCCGCCCTTCAGGAAAGGAAGTCATCGCGCGCTCCTTGCCTACGAGGCAATACGGAACGCCGGGCCCCTGGGCGAGGATCCCGGCCCGCGATCAGCCGAGCACGCCGAATGGAGGCCTATGCAATACAAGATGCAGTATGCACCGATTTGCGGCGCGGACTTCCTCGGCATGCGTCCGCCCACATAGCCTCTGACCACGGCTTTTACCTCCTTCGGGCCAGGAGTCGGATCGCACCGCCCTGGTAGGATCCCCGATCGGCCGATGAACAGGATCAGGACAAAACGATCCGGGCCAGGGATTTCGGAGGCACCTCGGTGGCGCGTGCAGGATTCGACCGGGTACTCACGATCCCCAACGCGCTGAGCGCACTGCGGGTCGCCGGGGTTCCCGTATTCCTCTGGCTCGTGCTCCAGCCCTACTTCGGAAATCCGAATCGCGACGGATGGGCCGTCGCCCTCCTCGCGCTCAGCGGCGCGACCGATTACCTCGACGGCAAACTGGCCCGCAGATGGAACCAGATCACCCGCCTCGGCCAGGTCCTCGACCCCGCGGCGGACCGCCTCTACACGGCGTCCACGCTGCTCGCTCTGCTGCTGCGGGACATCATTCCCTGGTGGTTCCTCGTCCTGCTCCTCGCGCGCGACGTCTTCATGACGTTCAACGTCGCCGCCCTGCGCAGAAGGGGATACGGCCCGCTGCAGGTGAACTTCATGGGGAAGGCGGCCACCTTCAACCTGATGTACGCCTTCCCCCTGCTCCTCTTGGCGAGCGGGGACGGCACGGTCGCCGACGCGGCCCGCGTCTGCGGCTGGGCGCTCGCCCTGTGGGGCGCGGCCCTCTACTGGTGGTCGGCCGCGCTCTACACGACGCAGGTGCACCGGCTGCGGCGGAGCACCGCGCCCGCGTAGCGCGGGCCCACGCGCCCCCTGCGCCCCGGCCTCAGCACGCGACCCACGCGCTCCGGGGGGTCCCGACCTCACCCCAAGGCTTCCGCGTCCACGCGCGAGAAGATCAGGTCGGTCTCCTCGCGGACCGGCCCGCGCCACCGGAGCGGGCCGTCGCCCGCGTACCGTACGGCCGCCGGATAGCTGCCCGGCGCATAGTCGTTGAGCAGGCGGTACGTGTGGAATCCGTGGGCGCGCATCGTCTCCAGGAGCTCGTCCACGTCGTCGCCGAGCTGCGCCATCCGCTCCGGGGTGACCTCCACGGCGATCTCCACGTCCGGCCTCAGCCGGTCGAGGACGGGGGCGAGGCCCCGCACGACGCTGCCCTCGGCCCCCTCGACGTCCACCTTGATGACCCGGGCCCGCGCGATCTCGTCCGGCTCCAGGAGTTCGGGCAGCGGGACGGCCTCCGTCTCGAAGCGGGACTCGACGGGCCCGTCCCACGGAACGACGCTGTTCGCGCCCATGTTGTGGGCGCTGGCGAGGACGAAGGTGAGCTTCTGCCTGCGGTCCGAGACGGCCGCGTTGACCGCGCGGATGTTGTCGCAGCCGTTCAACTCCCGGTGCAGCAGCACGCGCCGGTGGAACTCGGGCGAGGCCTCGACGGCCACCACGCGCCCCCCTTCGCCGACGAGGCGGGCCCCCAGGACGCTCAAGTAGCCGATGTTCGCGCCGACGTCCACGAAGACGTCACCGGGGCGCAGACGGCCCCGCAGCCAGCGCGACATGTGCGGCTCCCAGACCCCGAACAGATAGAGGTAGCGCTGGATGAGGTCCCGCGTGTCGACCGCGAAGCGGGCGCCGAAGACCGACTCGGCCACCCGCTCGCGGGGGTGCTCCCGCAGCCAGGGGTTCAGATACCGGGTCGCGAGCGCGGCCTTGCCGAGGGTGCCCGGGGCGTCGCGCACGTACCGCCGGCCGAGCGTGGCCAGGACCTCCGACACCGTGCTGCCGCTGCTCATCGCACTCGCCTTTCCCACGGGGGCCACGCGCACCGCGGCGGGCCGCTCCCGGGGTCGGGGTCAGGCGGTGGCCGCGACCGTCCGACCCTGATCGAACGGCAGGTCCAGCATACGAATCGCGTTGCCGCGCAGCAGCTTGTAGGCCACCTCCGCGGACAGACCGCCGACGTGCTCGGCCGCCACGCGCTTGGTGTGCGGCCACGTCGAGTCGACGTGCGGGTAGTCGGTCTCGAAGGTCGCGTTGTCCACGCCGACGGTCTCGATGGCCTCGATGCCGTGCCGGTCGCGGAAGAAGCAGCAGAAGACCTGCCGGTAGTAGTACGACGACGGGGGCTCGGGGACCAGGTCGCGCACCCCGCCCCAGGCGCGGTGCTCCTCCCACACGTCGTCCGCGCGCTCCAGGGCGTACGGGATCCAGCCCATCTGCCCTTCGCTGTAGGCGAGCTTGAGCAGGGGGAACTTCACCAGGACGCCCGAGAACAGGAAGTCCATCATCGAGGCCATCGCGTTGTTGAAGGACAGCGCTGCCTGCACGGCGGGCGGCGCGTCCGGCGAGGCGGCGGGCATCTGGGAGCTGCTCCCGATGTGCATGTTCACCACCGTGCCCGTCTCCTCGCAGGCGGCGAAGAACGGATCCCAGTACCCGCAGTGGATCGACGGCAGGCCCAGATGGGTCGGGATCTCGGAGAACGTCACCGCCCGCACCCCGCGCGCGGCGTTCCGCCGGATCTCCGCGACGGCGAGCTCCACGTCCCACAGCGGGATGAGGCACAGCGGGATAAGGCGCCCGCCGCTGTCCCCGCACCACTCCTCCACCATCCAGTCGTTGTACGCGCGGACGCAGGCCAGGGCGACCTCCTTGTCCCGCGCCTCCGCGAACGTCTGCCCGCAGAACCGCGGGAAGGTGGGGAAGCACAGCGAGGCCTCGACGTGGTTGAGGTCCATGTCCTCGAGGCGCGCCTTGGGGTCCCAGCACCCGCGCCGCATCTGCTCCCGCGTGATGCCGTCGAGCGTCATCTCGTCCCGGGAGAAGCCCACGGCGGCGATGATCCTCTTGTACGGGAAGACCTCCCCCTCGTACCGCCACCAGTCGGTGATCTGGCCGTCCGGATCGGTGGTGAAGCGGTACTTGCCGCCCACGTACGCCAGTTCTCCGATCCCGGCGGTGAAGGGCTGGGGGCCCTTGTCGCGGTACTTGGCCGGAAGCCAGGTCTCGAAGAGGTGCGCGGGCTCGATCACGTGGTCGTCCACGCTGATGACCCTGGGGAGGTCCCGCACACCGGACGCGCGGCCGCCCCCGTCCTCCCGCGCTTCGCCCCCCGCGCCGCCGCCGATGTTGCCGCTCACGTTGCCGCTCATGCCGCAGCTCCCTGCCCGCCGGTTCGACCGGGCCGTGCCCGATGCCGTATCTGACGACCCATCAGATGGAGAGTAGGGGGCCGCACGGGCGCACGGCAAGCGGGCGCGGGGCCTTGCAAGTTGCGCCCCCTTCAGCTCAACTGACGACCCGTCAGTACGCGCCGCCGCACCCGCGCGCACGCCACGAAAGGGCCCTCACGATGCAGACGATCTGGCTCGGCGGTGCCGAGTGGTGCGCGGTGCTCAGGATCGGCCTCGGCCTGTGGTGGCTGGAGAGCTGGCGGCACAAGGACAAGAAGAGCTGGTTCACGGGCGGCGGCATCGCCTGGGCCGCGGGCATAGCCGAGCAGCACCGCTGGCCCGTCGTACGCCGGGGCTTCGACACCGTGGTCAGGCCGCGCCCGCGCCTCATGGCGTACGTCGTCGCCTACGCGGAACTGGCCCTGGGCCTCGGCCTGATCGCGGGCTTCCTCACGCCGGTCGCCCTGGCCGCGGGCCTGGTGCTCAACCTGATCTACCTCGTCCTCATGATCCACGACTGGGCGGAGCAGGGGCAGAACCTGATGATGGCGCTGATCTCGGCGGTGGCCTTCTTCGGCATGGGCTGGCAGACGTGGTCGCTGGACGAGACGCTGGGGCTGTTCCTGTAGGCGCCGGGCCCCGGTAGGCACGGGGGCCGTCCTTGCGGGCGCCGGGGGCCGGGGCCGCGGCCGCTCCGGTGCCCTGAATCTGACGCTCTCTCAGTTCCGCTCTGGCGTGTTGGGGCCCGCCGTGCCACCCTGCCCGCCACGCACCCGACCGCCCCGCCCCGCCAGGAGGTGGCCATGAGCGCACCCGTCCGCAGTGACCAGCCGGAGCCCGCCACCGGCGAACAGGCCCTCCAGGACCGGCACCTGGCCCGCGCCAGGAGCGCGTACGACCGGGCCGTCGCCGCCTGCCGGGCCGCGGGCATCGAGCCGGACCAGGCGGAGGTCGTGCCGACGGGCCCGGCCGCCCGGGCCGCGAACGCGGTGCGCCTGGCCGCGCGGTCGATCGCCGAACGGGACGGCCGGGCGCCCGACCCCGCGGCCGACGCCCGCTGCGCCCGCAACGCCGCCGCCGCGGCCGCGACCGCCGCCCAGGCGGCCCGCGCCACCGCCCCCGGCCCCCTCGCGGACACCGCCCTCCAGGCCGCCCTCACCGCCTCCGGCGCCTCCGCCGAAGCGGCCGGGGGCCGGAGCCCGGGCCGCGCCGAAGCCCTGACGGCGCGCGCGGAGGCGACGGAGGAGAGCGCGGTGGCAGCCGCGCGGGAGGCGGGCTGGACCGGGACGGCCCCGGCCCGCCCGTAGCCCGGGTCAGGCGTCGTCGTCCTCCAAGTTGCCCTCGGTTTCCAGGTAGATCTGGCGGAGGGCCTCCAGGGTGGCGGGGTCCGGCTTGGACCACATGCCCCGGGATTCGGCCTCCAGGAGGCGTTCGGCTATGCCGTGGAGGGCCCAGGGGTTGGCTTCCTTGAGGAAGTCGCGGTTGGTGGGGTCGAGGACGTACGTCTCGGTGAGCTTGTCGTACATCCAGTCGGCGACCACGCCGGTGGTGGCGTCGTAGCCGAAGAGGTAGTCGACGGTGGCGGCGAGTTCGAAGGCGCCCTTGTAGCCGTGGCGGCGCATCGCCTCGATCCACTTGGGGTTGACCACGCGGGCCCGGAAGACGCGGGAGGTCTCCTCGACCAGGGTGCGCGTGCGGATCGTCTCGGGGCGGGTGGAGTCGCCGATGTACGCCTCGGGCGCCTTGCCGCCGCGCAGGGCCTTCACCGTGGCGACCATGCCGCCGTGGTACTGGAAGTAGTCGTCGGAGTCGGCGATGTCGTGCTCGCGGGTGTCGGTGTTCTTGGCCGCGATCGCGATGCGCTTGTAGGTGGCTTCCATCTCGGCGCGGGCCGGGCGGCCCTCCAGGCCGCGGCCGTAGGCGTAGCCGCCCCAGACCGTGTACACCTCGGCGAGGTCCGCGTCGGTGCGCCAGTCGCGCGAGTCGATGAGCTGGAGCAGGCCCGCGCCGTACGTGCCGGGGCGGGAGCCGAAGATGCGGGTGGTGGCCCGGCGTTCGTCGCCGTGCTCGGCGAGGTCCGCCTGGACGTGGGCCCGCACGTGGTTGGCCTCGGCGGGCTCGTCGAGCGACGCCGCGAGGCGCACCGCGTCGTCCAGGAGGCCGACGGTGTGCGGGAAAGCGTCGCGGAAGAAGCCGGAGATGCGCAGGGTGACGTCGATGCGGGGGCGGTTCAGTTCCTCGTACGGGATCGCCTCCAGGCCCGTGACGCGGCGGGACGCGTCGTCCCAGACCGGGCGGACGCCGAGCAGGGCCAGGGCCTCGGCGACGTCGTCGCCGGCGGTGCGCATCGCACTGGTGCCCCACAGGGAGAGGCCGACCGAGGTGGGCCACTCGCCGTTGTCCGCGCGGTAGCGCTCCAGGAGGGAGTCGGCCAGGGCCTGGCCCGTCTCCCAGGCGAGCCGGGACGGCACCGCCTTGGGGTCGACGGAGTAGAAGTTGCGGCCCGTCGGCAGGACGTTGACCAGGCCGCGCAGCGGGGATCCCGAGGGGCCCGCCGGGACGAAGCCGCCGTTCAGGGCGTGCACGGCGTGGTCCAGCTCGGCCGTGGTCGCCGACAGGCGCGGCACGACCTCGCGGGCCGCGAACTCCAGGATGGCCGTCACCTGGTCGCGGCGCTCGGCCGCGACCGAGGCCGCCACCGCCGGTACGGCCGCCGGGTCCCAGCCGGCCTCCTCCATCGCCACGACCAGGGCGCGGGCCTGCTCCTCCGCCGCGTCGGCCGTGGTGCGCGTGGCGGCCGACTCGTCGAGGCCGAGGGCCTCGCGCAGGCCGGGCAGGGCCGTGGTGCCGCCCCAGATCTGGCGGGCGCGCAGGATCGCCAGGACCAGGTTGACGCGGTCGTCGCCGGCCGGCGGGGCGCCGAGGACGTGCAGGCCGTCGCGGATCTGGGCGTCCTTGACCTCGCACAGCCAGCCGTCGACGTGCAGCAGGAAGTCGTCGAAGCCGTCGTCGTCGGGGCGGTCCTCAAGACCCAGGTCGTGGTCGAGCTTCGCGGCCTGGATGAGGGTCCAGATCTGGGCGCGGATGGCCGGGAGCTTCGCCGGGTCCATCGAGCTGATCTGCGCGTACTCGTCGAGGAGCTGCTCCAGGCGCGCGATGTCGCCGTAGGAGTCGGCGCGCGCCATCGGCGGGACGAGGTGGTCGATGAGGGTGGCGTGCACGCGGCGCTTGGCCTGGGTGCCCTCGCCCGGGTCGTTGACCAGGAACGGGTAGACGAGCGGGATGTCGCCGAGGGCCGCGTCGGGGGCGCAGGCGGCGGACAGGCCCGCGTTCTTGCCGGGCAGCCACTCCAGGTTGCCGTGCTTGCCGAGGTGGATCATCGCGTCGGCGCCGAAGCCGCCGTCGGAGGCGGCCGCCGCGATCCAGCGGTACGCCGCCAGGTAGTGGTGCGAGGGCGGCAGGTCCGGGTCGTGGTAGATCGCGATGGGGTTCTCGCCGAAGCCGCGCGGCGGCTGGATGAGGATCAGCAGGTTCCCGAAGCGCAGGGCGGCGAGGACGATGTCGCCGTCCGGGTCGCCGCCGCGGCCCGCCCGGCTGCGGTCCAGGAACATCTCGCCGGGCGCCGGGCCCCAGTGCTCCTCGACGGCCGAGCGCAGCTCCTCGGGGAGCGTGGCGTACCAGCGCCGGTAGTCGGCGGCCGGGATGCGCACCGGATTCTTCGCCAGCTGCTCCTCGGTGAGCCAGTCCTGGTCGTGGCCGCCCGCCTCGATGAGGGCGCGGATCAGCTCGTCGCCGTCGCCGGAGACCAGGCCCGGGATCTCGGCGTCGCCGAAGTCGTAGCCCTCGGCGCGCAGTCGGCGCAGGAGCTGCACCGCGCTCGCGGGCGTGTCCAGGCCGACCGCGTTGCCGATCCGGGAGTGCTTCGTCGGGTACGCGGACAGGACGAGCGCGATCCGCTTCTCGGCGGCCGGGATGTGCCCCAGGCGCGCGTGGCGCACGGCGATCCCGGCGACGCGGGCGGCGCGCTCGGGGTCGGCGACGTACGCCGGGAGGCCGTCCTCGTCGATCTCCTTGAAGGAGAACGGCACCGTGATCAGACGGCCGTCGAACTCCGGCACCGCGATCTGGCTGGCGGCGTCCAGCGGCGAGACGCCCTCGTCGTTCTCCTCCCAGGCGGAGCGCGAGCCGGTCAGGCACAGGGCCTGGAGGATCGGCACGTCGAGCGCGGTGAGCGCGCCCGCGTCCCAGGACTCGTCGTCGCCTCCCGCCGAGGCCTCGGCGGGCTTGGTGCCGCCCGCCGCGAGGACCGTGGTGACGATGGCGTCGGCGGCCCGCAGCGCGTCGATCAGCTCGGGCTCGGGGGCGCGCAGCGAGGCCACGTACAGCGGCAGCGGCCGGGCGCCCGCCGCCTCGACGGCGTCGCACAGGGCGTGCACGAAGGCGGTGTTGCCACTCATGTGGTGGGCGCGGTAGTAGAGCACGGCGACGGTCGGGCCCTCGCCCGCCGGGGCCTGCCGCTCCAGGGGGCCCCAGGTCGGCGCGGGCGCGGGCGACTCGAAGCCGTGGCCGGTGAGCAGGACGGTGTCGCTGAGGAAGCGGGCGAGCTGCTCCAGGTTGGCGGGGCCGCCGTGCGCGAGGTAGGCGTGCGCCTCGGCGGCGATGCCGACGGGGACCGTGGAGGCGGCCATCAGCTGGGCGTCGGGCGCCTGTTCCCCGCTGAGGACCACCACGGGACGGCCGTCGGCGAGCAGCAGGTCGAGGCCCTCCTGCCAGGCGCGGATGCCGCCGAGGAGGCGGACGACGACGAGGTCGGCGCCGTCGAGCAGGCCGGGCAGGTCGTCCAGCGGGAGGCGGGACGGGTTGGCGAACCGGTAGGTCACCGGGCCCGTGGCCGCGCGGGCGCTGAGGAGGTCGGTGTCGGACGTCGACAGGAGCAGGATGCGGGGCCCGGTCGTGTGCTGCATGCGGCGTCGGCCTTCCTCGGGGTGTCCGCGCCCCGGGTGGTGAGTGGGTCTCTCCTGCCCGGCCGGAGCCGGGCGTGCGGAGAAGGGAGTTCCTGGCTCGCCCGCCCCCTCACGGGGCCGGGCTCACAGTGGCGGGACCGCGCCGGAATCGCACCGGGCTTCCTCCCCTGTCGCCGTCATGGCGACGGTGGATCGGGTGATCCACCGCTGAGCATATGCGGTCGAGGTGACGTCACGTTGGGCCGTCGCTCGCCCCGGTCCGCCGCAGCTGGTCGCGTGGGCGCCCCGAAGGGGCGCGGGGCTGTGTCCCTATGCGGCTCCGCCGCGGGGCGCGACCAGCCACGGCGAGTCCGCAGACGACCGACGGCCCACGGCGGCGATCCCAGCGAAGCGCTGGCGCGGTGTGATGGTCGGTATGCTCGCCGCCATGTCCACGGCTCCCCTCCGCCCGTCCCCGCAGGCCACAGCGGCCCCACGGGACCGCGGCGACGCCTGCCCCGGAAGCCTGCGGCTGCACGCGGCGGACGACGGGGCCCTGGCGCGCGTCCGGCTGCCCGGCGGCGTCCTGACCGTGCGCCAGGCCGAGGCGCTCGCCGCGGCGGCCCGGGACCTGGGCGACGGCGAACTGCATCTGACCTCGCGCGGCAACGTCCAGCTGCGGGGCCTCGCGGACGGCTGCGGCGCGGCCCTCGCCGCGCTGCTCGGCGCCGCGGGCCTGCTGCCCTCGCCCGGTCACGAGCGGGTGCGCAACGTCGTGGCCTCGCCGCTGTCCGGCCTCGACGGCCGGGGCGCGGGCGACGTGCGGCCCTGGCTCACGGCCCTCGACGCGCTGCTGTGCGCGAGCGAGGCGGCGCGGGGCCTTTCGGGCCGGTTCCTGTTCGCGCTCGACGACGGCCGCGGGGACGTGGCCGGGCTCGACGCGGACGTGACCGTACGGGCGGTCGCGGGCGGCCGGGCCGTGCTCGGTCTCGGCACGCCGCACCCGGTCCTCTCGGTGGCCTCGGCGGACGCGCCCCGTGCGGCCCTCGTGGCCGCCGAAGCGTTTCTGCGCCGCGTCGGGGAGAGCGGGACCAAGGCCTGGCGGATCACCGAACTGCCGCTCGTGCCCGGCGCGTTGGCGGACGAGGTGCGCCGTCGCCTCACCGCCGAGGGCGTCGGCCACGAGCCGTGGCACGGCGGGGCCGCGCCGGACGGCACCGAGCCATGGCCCGGAGGGACCGCGCCGGTCGACCCCGCGGCGTGGCCCGGCGGGGCCACGCCGGAGGGCACCGCTGGGGGCCCGCCGCCCGGAGTCATCGGCTCCGCCCTGTCCGTGCACATTCCCCTGGGCCGCCTGTCCGGCCTCCAGTGGCGGGAGTTGACGCACGTCGCCGCCGCCGTGGGCCCCGGCGAGCTGCGCCTGACCCCCTGGCGCGGCGCCGTCGTGCCCGCGCCGGACCTCGGCCCCGCCGCCTCGGCCGCCGCGCTCGCCCGGCTCTCCGCCGCCGGTCTCGTCACCGGGCCGGGATCGCCCTGGCTGCGTGTCGGCGCCTGCGTGGGCCGCCCCGGCTGCGCCAAGTCCCGTGCCGACGTACGGGCGGACGCGGCGAGCGCCCTCGCCGCCGCCGGGCGGTCCGCACTGCCGCTGTACTGGTCCGGGTGCGAGCGCCGCTGCGGACACCCGCGCGGTGACCGCGTCGACGTGGTCGCCGCGCCCGGCGGCGGCTACGACCTGACCGCCGTGCGCGGCGGACAGCAGACACCCGGCGCCTCCATCGCCGACCCCACCCACCTCGCCACCGCCCTGGCGGCGTTTCCCTCCGCATGACGACCGAGAGCAGCGAGAACAAGACCGTGACCACGTACGACTACGAGAAGGACGGCGCGGCCATCTACCGCCAGTCCTTCGCCACCATCCGCGCGGAGGCCGACCTCGCGGCCCTGCCCGCCGACGTCAGCCAGGTCGCGGTCCGGATGATCCACGCCTGCGGCATGGTCGACCTCGTACGGGACCTCGCGCACACCACCGGCGTGGTGGCCCGCGCCCGGGAGGCGCTGCGCGCCGGGGCGCCGATCTTCTGCGACGTGCAGATGGTGGCGAGCGGCGTCACGCGCAAGCGGCTGCCCGCCGACAACGACGTGCTGTGCACGCTCTCCGACCCGGCCGTGCCCGAGCTCGCGGCGAAGCTGGGCACCACGCGCAGCGCGGCCGCCCTGGAGCTGTGGCGGGACCGTCTTGAGGGCTCCGTGGTGGCCGTCGGCAACGCGCCCACGGCCCTGTTCCGGCTCCTGGAGATGATCGAGGAGGGCGCGCCGCGCCCCGCCGCCGTCATCGGCGTCCCGGTCGGCTTCATCGGCGCCGCCGAGTCCAAGGACGCGCTGGCCGCGCACCCTTCGGGCCTGGAGCACCTGGTCGTGCGCGGCCGTCGCGGAGGCAGCGCCATGGCCGCCGCCGCGCTCAACGCGATCGCGAGTGAGGAAGAGTGAGCGGCAAGCTGTACGGCGTCGGGCTCGGACCCGGCGACCCCTCCCTGATGACGCTGCGCGCCGTCGAGGCCATCACCGAGGCCGACGTGGTGGCGTACCACAGCGCCCGGCACGGCCGGTCCATCGCGCGCTCGATCGCGGCGAAGCACCTGCGCGCCGACCACATCGAGGAGCCGCTGGTCTACCCGGTCACCACCGAGACCACCGACCACCCGGGCGGCTACCAGGGCGCCATGGACGAGTTCTACGCGCGGTCCGCGGCCCGGCTCGCCGCGCACCTCGACGCGGGGCGCACCGTCGCGGTCCTCGCCGAGGGCGACCCGCTCTTCTACGGCTCCTACATGCACATGCACAAGCGGCTCGCCGACCGCTACGACACCGAGGTGATCCCCGGCGTCACGTCGGTGTCGGCCGCCGCGGCCCGCCTCGGCACGCCGCTCGCGGAGGGCGAGGAGGTCCTGACCATCCTGCCGGGCACCCTGCCCGAGGAGGAGCTGACGGCCCGGCTCGCCGCGACCGACGCGGCCGTGGTGATGAAGCTGGGCCGCACCTTCCCCAAGGTGCGGCGCGCCCTGGAGAGCGCGGAGCGCCTGGAGGGGGCCCGGTACGTGGAGCGGGCCACCATGGCCGGGGAGCGCCTCGCCGACCTCGCGGACGTGACCGAGGAGTCGGTGCCGTACTTCTCGGTGGCGGTCCTGCCGAGCCGGGTGGCGGCGCTGCCGGTGCCGGAGCGGGCGGGCCCGGCCGCCGCCGCGGACGCGGAGGTCACGGATCCGGCCCGTGGCGAGGTCGTCGTCGTGGGCACCGGCCCCGCGGGGCCGCTGTGGCTCACGCCCGAGTCGCGCGGCGCGCTCGCCGCCGCCGACGACTTGGTCGGCTACACCACCTATCTGGACCGGGTGCCCGTGCGCCCCGGCCAGCTCCGGCACGGCTCCGACAACCGGGTCGAGGCCGAGCGCGCCGAGTTCGCGCTCCAGCTCGCCCGGCGGGGGCGGCGCGTCGCCGTCGTCTCCGGCGGCGACCCGGGCGTCTTCGCGATGGCCACCGCCGTCCTGGAGGCCGCGTCGGAGGCCGCGTACGCCGACGTGCGCGTGCGGGTCCTGCCGGGCGTGACCGCCGCCAACGCGGCCGCCGCCCGCGCGGGCGCCCCGCTCGGCCACGACTACGCGACGCTGTCCCTGTCCGACCGGCTCAAGCCGTGGGAGGTCATAGCCGAGCGGCTGCGCGCCGCCGCCTCAGCCGACCTGGTGCTCGCCCTGTACAACCCCGGCTCGCACAGCCGCACCTGGCAGGTGGGCAAGGCCCGCGAACTGCTCCTGGAGCACCGGGCGCCGGACACCCCGGTCGTGGTCGCCCGGGACGTCGGCGGCTCCGGCGAGCGCGTGCGGATCGTGCGCCTCGCGGACCTGGACCCGGCCGAGGTCGACATGCGCACCATCCTGCTCGTGGGTTCCTCGCAGACCCGGGCCGTGCGGCGCGGGGACGGCGAGGAGATCGTCTGGACGCCGCGCCGCTACCCGGAGGCGTAGGCCCCCGGGCCGGTCAGGCGGGCCCGAGGCGGTCGGTGAGCCAGCGGGCCGCCGCCGCGGGCCCGGCCACCACCGGCACGCCCTCGGGCACCGGCGGCCTGCGGACCACGACCACGGGGATGCCGGCCTCGCGGGCGGCCGTCAGCTTCGGCGCGGTGGCGGCGCCCCCGCTGTCCTTGGTGACGAGGACGTCGACGCGGTGGCGGCGCAGCAGCTCCCGCTCCCCGTCGAGGGTGAAGGGGCCGCGGTCGAGGAGCACTTCCATGCGGGGCGGGTGCGGCGCCTCGGGCGCGTCCACGGACCGGACGAGGAACCACTGCCGGTCCAGGGCCGCGAACGCCGCGAGGCCCATCCGCCCCGTGGTCAGGAACACCCGCTCGCCCAGCGCGGGCAGCAGCTCCGCGGCCTCCGCCAGGGAGGCCGCGTCGCGCCAGTCGTCCCCCGGCACCGGTACCCAGCCGGGACGGCGCAGCGCGAGCAGGGGAACATGGGCGACGGCGGCGGCCCGCGCCGCGTGGAAACTCATGGTCCCGGCGAAGGGGTGCGTGGCGTCGATGAGCGCGTCCACCGCGTGCGTGCGCAGCCAGGCGGCGAGGCCATCGGCCCCGCCGAAGCCGCCCACGCGCACCTCGCCGGGCGGAAGCCGGGGCGCGGCCACGCGCCCCGCCAGGGAGTTCGTCACGCGCAGCCCCGGCGGCGCCTCCTCCGCCAGGTGCTCGGCGAGGCGGCGGGCCTCGGTGGTCCCGCCGAGGATGAGGATGTGCACGAAGTCCGGTTCCCTTCAAAAGAGCGAGGCATGAGCAGCGAGGCCAAGGGCGGCCGCGGCGCCCAACTCAAGCACACCGGTCTGCGGCCCGGCTGGACCACCGGCTCCTGTGCGACGGCGGCCACGACGGCCGCCTACACCGCGCTGCTCACCGGCGCGTTCCCCGACCCGGTGACGATCACGCTGCCCAAGGGGCAGACGCCGTCCTTCGCGCTCGCGGCCGAGGAGCTGGCCGAGGGCAGCGCGATGGCGGGCGTCGTGAAGGACGCGGGCGACGACCCGGACGTCACGCACGGCGCGCTCGTCCGCGCCACCGTGCGGCGGCTGCCCGCCGGGTCCGGGGTGGTCTTCCGCGCGGGCCCCGGCGTGGGCACGGTCACCCGCCCCGGCCTGCCGCTGGCCGTCGGCGAACCGGCGGTGAACCCCGTGCCCCGGCAGATGATGCGGGACCACGTGGCGCGGGTCGCGGCGGCGCACGGCGGCAGCGGCGACGTCGAGATCACCGTCTCCGTCGACCACGGCGAGGAGATCGCCCGCTCCACCTGGAACCCGCGGCTCGGCATCCTCGGCGGCCTGTCCATCCTCGGCACCACCGGCATCGTCGTCCCGTACTCCTGCTCGGCGTGGATCGACTCCATCCGGCGGGGCGTGGACGTGGCGCGGGCGGCCGGGCGCACGCACGTCGCCGGGTGCACCGGGTCCACGTCGGAGCGGACGGTCACCGCCGAGTACGACCTGCCCGAGGACGCCCTGCTCGACATGGGCGACTTCGCGGGCGCCGTCCTGAAGTACGTGCGCCGCCACCCGGTGGACCGCCTGACGATCTGCGGCGGCTTCGCGAAGCTCTCCAAGCTCGCCGCCGGTCACCTGGATCTGCACTCCGCCCGCTCCCAGGTCGACAAGGGCTTCCTCGCGGCCCTGGCCCGGCGCGGCGGCGCGGACGCGTCCCTCGCCGAGCGGGTCGCGGAGGCCAACACCGGCCTCGCCGCGCTCCAGCTGTGCGCGGCGGCCGGGGTGCCGCTCGGCGACCTGGTGGCCGTGGAGGCCCGTGACCAGGCCCTGGCGGTGCTGCGCGGGGCGCCGGTGGTCGTGGACGTCATCTGCATCGACCGCGCGGGCACGGTGGTGGGAAGGTCGGGCCTAGCCGAAGCACCCTAAGGGGCGCGGGGCTGTGTCCATCTGCGGCTCCGCCGCGTGGGCGCGACAAGCCACGACGAACCCGCAGACGCCAGACGTCACCACTCGGCACCCCGGCAGGCGCTCAGCAGACGTGCCGGTCACGCTCCGCGGAGTAGAGGTGGCTGTCGCGGAACTGCGCAGCGCCCAGCGTCCGCCCCACCATGATCACGGCAGTCCGTACGACCCCCGCGTCCTTCACCTTCCCGGCGATCTCGTCGAGGGTGCCGCGCAGGACCAGTTCGTCGGGGCGCGAGGCGTACGCGACCACGGCGGCGGGGCAGTCGGCGCCGTAGTGCGGCAGCAGCTCGTCGACCACGCGGTCCACGTAACCGGCGGCCAGGTGCAGCACGATCAGCGCGCCGCTGCGGCCGAGCGTCGCCAGGTCCTCGCCCTCGGGCATGGCCGTGGCGCGCTGCGCGATCCGGGTCAGGATCACGGTCTGGCCGACGGTCGGCACGGTCAGCTCCCGCTTCAGGGCGGCGGCCGCGGCGGCGAAGGCGGGCACGCCCGGGACGACCTCGTAGGGCACGCCCGCCGCGTCGAGCCGCCGCATCTGCTCGGCGACCGCGCTGAACACCGACGGGTCGCCGGAGTGCAGGCGGGCCACGTCGTGGCCCTCCTCGTGGGCGCGGGTCAGCTCGGCGACGATCTCGTCCAGGGTGAGCTGCGCGGTGTCCACCAGCCGGGCGTCCGGCGGGCATTCGGCGAGCAGTTCGCGGGGCACCAGGCTGCCCGCGTACAGACAGACCCGGCAGGCGGCGAGCGTCCGGGCGCCGCGCACCGTGATGAGGTCGGCGGCGCCGGGCCCGGCGCCGATGAAGTACACGGTCATCGCTCTGCTCCCGCTGTTCCTGCTGCTGCTACGCCTGTTGACTGCTGTACGGGCTGTCGTACGGGCTTCTGTACGGCCCACTGGGTCACCGGCATGGCCTGGCGCCAGCCGGTGAAGCCGCCGACGGGCACGGCGTGCGCGACGGCGAGCCGCACCAACTCGCCGCCGTGGCGCCGGTAGGCGTCGGCGAGCAGCGCCTCGGACTCCAGTGTCACGGTGTTGGCGACGAGACGGCCCCCCTCGGGCAGCGCCCGCCAGCAGGCGTCGAGCAGCCCGGGGGCGGTGAGCCCGCCGCCGATGAACACGGCGTCGGGCCGCGGCAGTCCGTCGAGCGCGGCGGGTGCCGCGCCCGTGACGACCCGCAGGCCGGGCACGCCGAGCCGCTCGGCGTTGCGGCCGATGCGCTCGGCCCGCACGGGGTCGCGTTCGACGGTGAGGGCGCGGCACGACGGATGGGTGCGCAGCCACTCGACGGCGATCGAGCCGGAGCCGCCGCCGATGTCCCACAGGACCTCGCCCGGGGCGGGCGCGAGCGCGCCGAGCGTGGCGGCGCGCACGTGCCGCTTGGTGAGCTGCCCGTCGTGCTCGTACGCCGCGTCCGGCAGGCCGGGGACCGCGCCGAGCCGCAGGGCGTCCGGGGCGCGGCGGCACTCGACGGCGACGACGTTGAGGGGGTCGCCGGGCGGCCGCGCCCACGCCTCGGCGGGGGCCGCCTCGGTCATCCGCTCGGCCGGGCCGCCGAGTTGCTCGAGGACCCGCATCCGGCTGGGCCCGAAGCCGCGGTCCCGCAGCAGCGCGGCGACCTCCGCCGGGGTCGCGGCGCCCGCGCTGAGGACCAGCAGGCGGCGCCCCTCGTGCAGGGCCGCGGCGAGCCGGCCGGCCGGGCGCCCCACGAGCGTGACGACCTCGACGTCCTCCACGGGCCAGCCGAGCCGGGCGCAGGCGTACGACACGGAGGAGGGGTGCGGCAGGACGCGCAGCGCGCCGGGCCCCAGCTCCTCGGCGAGGGCGCGCCCGATCCCGTAGAACATCGGGTCGCCGCTCGCGAGCACGGCGATCCTGCGGCCCGCGTGCGCGGCGAGCAGCGCCGGGACCGCGGGGCGCAGCGGCGACGGCCAGGCGATCCGCTCCCCGCCGCACTCCTCGGGCAGCAGCGCGAGCTGGCGGGGGCCGCCGATCAGCACGTCCGCCGCGCGGAGCTCGTCCCGGGCCGCGTCCGGGGCCCCCGCCCAGCCGTCGGCTCCGAGCCCGACGACGGCGACGGCGGGCGGGGGTGGGCCGGTGCGGGTCACTGCGCGGTACCTCGGGGCTCGGGGGCAACGGAGGCGCACTCTACTGGGGCATGCCCCTGCCCTCGCGGGGCGCCCCTGGCCCGCCCCTTCCCGATCCGGGGGCTGCCGCCCCCGTGCCCCCGCTTTTCGGCGCTTCGCGCCTCGTCCTCAAACGCCGGACGGGCTGGATCTGTCGCCGGTTGCGGCAGGGATTTCAGCCTCTCCGGCGTTTGAGGAGCGGGGGTCTGGGGGCGGAGCCCCCAGGAAGCGGGGTCAGGCGTGGGCGCCGCCCAGGGCGCGGCGGGCCCGGAAGGCGCGGTAGGCCGGGGAGGTAGCCGCCGCGGCGGCGGCGAGCACGGCCGCGGTGACGGCGAGGGAGAGCGCGAGGGGGTTCAGCCAGCCGGGCACCCCGGCGGTGAAGGTGCCGTCCCCGGCGACGTGGCACCCGAAGCGCAGCGGAAAGTACGTGGCCTCGTACCCGTCGAGCCGGGAGGCACGCCCCGCCCCCACCGCCCGCCGGCAGGCCTGCTCGTGCTCCGTGATGTCGAAGCGCAGCAGCTGGACGGCGCCCCAGGCGTAGACCCCGGCGGTACCGGCGGCGCACACGGAGGCGGCCGCGCGCAGGGCCTGCGACAGGGCGGGGCCGCGCCGGACCGCGCACACCCAGGCGTACGTGACGAACGCCGTGACGGCGATCAGGGCGAGCAGGACGATTCCCATGAGGGAGACGAAGTTGTGCTCCTGGAGGGGATCCGCCGACATGCCCGTTGCCTCCCTTTGTCTTTCCGGGAAGCTATCAGGCGGTGGGGCGCGCGCAGGGGCCGGGCGCCCGCGCGACCGCACAGCCGCGCGCCGTGCGCCTGCGCGGCCGCTCCCCTGCGGCCGCGCAGGCGGGGTGCGGATCTTGCTGGCCACGTCCTCAGCCGTGCCGCACCTGGTGACGGTCCCGGAACGGCGTCGCCGCCTCGGGCGCCGGGACCCGGGTCATGGGCTGCCCAGGCACCAAGATGCCCTGCGGGGTAGGGGTACCGCGAGGGCCGACCGGCCCTCACCCGGGGCCGGTCGGTACCCCTGTCGCCGCGGCGGTGGGCCGTTCGGCCCCTGGCAGGAGTAAGCCCTTACCGTCACCCTCGTAAGGGCCACACCACGGAGAGGTCGCGACGAGCGCGGCGAACGCAGGGGGCAGTGATGAACACACCCGCCGCGGCGGCACGACCGCCCGCGGAGCCGAAGGCCCCCATCCGGGTCTTCCTCCTGGACGACCACGAGGTCGTCCGCAGGGGGCTGTGCGACCTCCTGGAGGGCGAACCCGACATCGAGGTGGTCGGCGACGCCGGGACCGGCGCGCAGGCACTGGTGCGCGGGCCCGCGCTCCGCCCCGACGTGGCGGTGCTCGACGTCCGGCTCCCGGACGGCGACGGCATCACCGTCTGCCGCGAACTGCGTTCCCTGATGCCGGAGCTCGCCTGTCTGATGCTCACGTCGTTCGACGACGAGGACGCGCTGCTCGACGCGATCATGGCGGGCGCGGCCGGGTACGTGCTGAAGCAGATCAAGGGCTCCGACCTCGTCACGGCCGTACGGACCGTCGCGTCCGGGCAGTCGCTGCTCGACCCGGCGACGACGGCCCGCCTGATGCGGTCCCTGCGCGGCCCCGAGGACGAACCGCCGCCCGAGGACGCGCGCATCGCCGCCCTCAACGACCGGGAGCGCGGCATCCTCGCCCTCGTGGGCGAGGGCCTCACCAACCGTCAGATCGGCGAACGGCTCTACCTCTCGGAGAAGACCGTCAAGAACCACATCTCCCGCATGCTGGCGAAGCTGGGCGTGGAGCGCCGGGTCCAGGCGGCGGTCCTCGCGGCCCAGGTGACCCCGCCCCCGCGCGAGCCCCGGCCCGGGACGACGTAGCCGGACGGGGCGCTAGCAGGCGCGCCGCAGCGGCACCTGCCACTCAAGGCGGGTGCCCCTGCGCTCCCCCGCCCGCACCGCGAGCACGCCGCCAAGCCGCCCGGCCCGCTCCGCGAGGTTGCGCAGCCCCGCGCCGTGCGCGGCGTCCGGCGGCGCGGGCGCGAGCTCGCCGGGCTCCGCGATGCCCACGCCGTCGTCGACGACGGCGAGTTCGAGCGTGCCCTCGCGCACCGTGAGGGAGACCTCGGCGCGGTGCGCCCGCGCGTGCCGCGCGACGTTGGCGAGCGCCTCGTTCAGCACGGCGACCACGTCGTCGGCGACCTCACGCGGTACGTCCGTGTCGATCAGGCCCTCCATCCGCAGCGCGGGCGTGAAGCCGAGCGCCCCGGCCGCGTCCTCGACCGCCCGCACCACGCGCACGCGCAGGCCCGCCGCGCCGCCGGGCGCCTCGTGGTCGCGCAGGCCGAAGATGGTCGAGCGAATGATCTTGATGGTGGCGTCCAGGTCGTCGACGGCCCGGCGCAGCCGTTCCGCCGCACCAGGGTGCTCGACGAACCGCTGCACGCTCTGCAGCGTCATGCCCGTCGCGAACAGCCGCTGGATCGCCAGGTCGTGCAGGTCCCGGGCGATCCGGTCGCGGTCCTCCAACAGGCTCATCTGCTCGGCGTCGCGCCGCCGGTCGGCGAGTTCCAGGGCGAGCGCGGCCTGCCCGGCGAAGCCCGTCAGGGGCGTGGTCTCCGCCTCCGAGAAACCGGGGCGTCCGGCGCTGCGGGCCAGCAGCAGGACGCCCCGCACGTCGTCACGCGTGCTCATGGGCACGGCCACCGCCGCCCCCAGGCCCTCCCAGCGGTCCGCCTTGTACGTGACCCTCGGGTCCTTGCGCACGTCGGTCGCCGACACCAGGGCCTGCGCGTCCAGGGCGGCGCCCGCGAAGGTGCCCCGGCGCGGCAGGGTGGCGCCCTGGTGGGCCTGCGCGCGCTCGCCGATGGCGATGACGACGCGCAACTCGCCGTCGCCCTCGACCAGTTCGATCACCCCCAGCTCCGCCGACGTCAGCTCCCTGGCCCGCTCGGCCATCAGCTCCAGGACCTGCGCCTGGGGCGCGCCCGACAGCAGGGCGCTGGTGACCTCCGCGCTCGCCTGGAGCCAGCGCTCGCGCAGCCGGGCCTCCTCGTACAGCCGGGCGTTCTCCACGGCCACGCCTGCCGCGACGGCCAGCGTCGAGAGAACCGATTCGTCCTCGGCGTCGAACTCGGCTCCGCCGTGCTTCTCCGTCAGGTACAGGTTGCCGAAGACCTTGTCCCGTACGCGGATCGGTACGCCGAGGAACGAGTGCATCGGCGGGTGGTGCGCGGGGAAGCCGGACGAGGCCGGGTGCTCGGACAGCTCCGCCAGCCGCATCGGCTCCGGGTTGCGGATCAGCTCGCCGAGCAGCCCGTGCCCCGAGGGCAGGTCGCCGATCTCGGCGCGCAGCCGGTCGCTGATGCCCACCGGCAGGAACTCGTCCAGCATGCGGCCCTGCCCGATCACGCCGAGCGCGCCGTACTCGGCGTCCACGAGGGCGACTGCCGTCTCCACGATGCGTCTCAGCACCTGGGCGAGGTCCAGCTCCCGCCCCACCGAGAGCACCGCCTCCAGGAGGCTGTGCAGCCGGTCCCTCGTCCCCCGGACCGCCCCGATCCGCGCCGCGAGCTCCTCCAGCAACTCATCGAGCCGCAACCGCGTCAACTGCTGCCCACCGCCGGCGCCTTGCCCGCTGCTGGCGCTCGGCTGGCCTTGCCTGCCGTCCACGCCTCGCCCACCATCGGCGCTGGGCCCGCCGTCCGCGCCGGGCTGGCCTTGCCTGCCGCCTGAGCCTTGCCTCCGGCTGGCGCCGGGCTGGCCTTGACCACCGCCAACGCCTTGCCCGCTGCTGGCGCTCGGCCTGCCTGGCCCGCCATCCACGGCTCGCCCACGGCCGGCCCTCGGCTGGCCCTGCCCGCTACCCTTGTCCTGCCCACGGCTCGCGCTCGGCTGGCTTGGCCCGCCCCCAACGCCGTGCCCACGGCCGGCACTCGGCCGACCCTGCCCGCTGTCCGCGTCCTGTCGGCTCTGGCTGCCGCCCGCGCTCGGCTCGTCCTGCCCGCCGCCCGCGTTTTGCTGGCCCATCGGCTCCTCCACCCGGGCAGACGTGCGCGTTCCCCGCCCCGCGTTCCGACGCTCACCGTAGCCGTTGGGTGGCACCCTGCGGAGAAGAACCTCACCACCAGCCGGGGAACCTCCCCTCGGGGCTCTCCCCTCCCGCCCTCGGGTCTCGCCTGCCCCACGGCCACCGCTCACCCGTCGCCGCCCTGGCCGGGCCCCGGCCTCCCGGCCCGGGTCTTCCCCCACCCACCCGCCCTCCATCGGCCTCCGGCCTCGTCCTCAAACGCCGGACGGGCTAGATTCCCCGCCCACCCGCCCCCAGTTGGCTGCCGCGTCGTGGCTCACCCGGACCACCGGGGCAGGGACGGGTGGGTGGGAAGCATCCCGCCGCGGTAGCGGCGGGGCAGGTCGGTGACGGTCCGCAGCCGACGGGCCGGGGCACCGGGGCAGGAACGGGTGGGAGGGCATCCCGCCGCGGTAGCGGCGGGGCAGGCCCGCGGCGGTCCGCAGCCGCCAGGCCGGGGCCCGGCCAGGGCACCGGGGCAGGAACGGGCGGGTGGGTGGGAAACATCCCGCCGCGGTAGCGGTGGGGCAGGTCGGTGATGGTCCGCAGCCGACGGGCCGGGGCACCGGGGCAGGAACGGGTGGGTGGGTGGGAGAAGCCCGGGCGGGGCTGGTTCCGCGCGGCGGCTCGTGCTGTCACCATGCTCACCCAGGCGTAGGGGGAGGCGCGGATGGCAGAGGTGTTCCTGCGGCGGCTGTCACGTTGGCAGGCGGAGCAGCAACGCGAGGACGTGGCGACCGTATACATGGCGTGCCACGGACAGGCCGAGCACCAAGAGCGGGCCCGGACGGGGGACTTGGGCCAGGCCCGGACCCCGGACCGGGGCCAGACACCGTACACGGGCAGCACGCGGGCCTCGTACGGGAGCACGGGCCAGGCGCAAGCACCGTACGGGAGCACGGGCCAGGCGCAGGCGCCGTACGGGAGCGAGGGGTACGGGCGGGCCGGGTTCCTGGGCCGGTTCGAGCGGCATGTGCAGGAGCGGGACTTCGACATGGTGACGGCGCACTCCGCGAGCGGCCTGGTGGGCTGCCTGTACGGCTACCGCGCGACCACCGACACCCCGGACTGCGCGACGCTGCGCGACATCCTGCCGCCCGCGGCGAGGGGCGCGGCCGCGGCGGGCCGCCTGTTCCTGCTCGTGGAGCTGATGGTGCTGCCGGAGCACCGCCGCAGGCGCGTGGCGACGCGCATGCGGGACCTGCTGCTGGCCCGGCACGGCACGGACGTGGTCGTCACGACGCTCGCGGCGGGCGGCGAAGGCACCGCGCAGGAGGTGCTGCGGGCGTGGTCGTGCACGAAACTCGGCGAGTTCGGCACGCCGCCGCGGGAGGCCTGGCTGCACCCGGCCTAGGGGTCAGGTCCTGCTGGCCTTGAGGGAGTACATCAGGGGCACGCGCGGGCTGGTGGCCGGGTAGCGGTAGAGCCCGTCGCGCGGTTCGAGCGCGGCGAACCGCCGGAAGAGGGTCACGTCGTGCTCGTGCAGGAAGTCGATACGCAGGCCCGCCCGCGCGAGGGCCGTGACGACCTCGCCGACGGGGTGCTGCCACTCGACGCTGCGGTTGTGGACGGTGACGGCGTCCCCGTCGGCGTACCCGCCGGGCCCGTCGTCGACCCACGGGTCGCGGGCGAAGTAGTCGTGCTCGATCCGCGTGCCGGTCGCGTCGTCGAGGACGTCCGTGAGGGGGTGGAACTCGGCGAGGTAGAGGAAGCCCCCGGGCGCGACGAGCGAGGCGGCGGTCTCGGCCCAGCGCCGGATGTCGGGCAGCCAGCACAGGGCGCCGACGCCGGTGTAGACGATGTCGTACGCGGAGTCCGGCACGGCCTCGGCGGCGTCGTACACGTCGGCGGCGACGAACGCCGCCCGCTCCTGGGTGAACCCGAGTTCGGCGGCGAGGCCGCGGGCGGCCTCCACGGCGGGTTCGGAGAAGTCGAGGCCGACGACGCGGGCGGCGCCGTGCCGCGCCCAGGAGAGGGTGTCGAGGCCGATGTGGCACTGGAGGTGCAGCAGGGAGCGGCCGGTGACGTCGCCGATCTCGGCCCGTTCGAAGGCGCGCAGCGGGTCCTTGCCCGCGTGGAAGGCGGCGAGGTCGTAGTAGTCGCTGGCCAGGTGGATCGGCACACGCTCGTCCCAGCGCCGCCGGTTGGACTCGCGCCAGTCGGCGGGGTTCGGTGTGTACATGCGCGAAAGTTATCCACAGGCTGGGGACCCTCGCCAGCGGATTGCGGGGAGAGCGAGGCACTATGGGGCCATGAGTGAGACGGGTGAACAGGTGGACGCGGGAGCCGGGCGCGGCACGGCAGCCGGAGGCGGCGTGGGAGCCGGGGACGGCGCGGAAGCCGGGCGCGGCGTGGGAAGTGGCGGGGTGCCCGACTGGGAGAAGCGGTTCCGTGCGCCGCGCGTCTCCCTGCCGGACTGGGCGGAGGACGCCCCGGACCGCTCCCTGTTCGTGTCGAACGCGACGGGGACGTACGAGCTGTACGCCTGGGACCGTGCGACGGGCGCCCAGCGCCAGGTCACCGACCGGGCGAACGGCACGACGGACGGCCTGCTCTCCCCGGACGGTCAGTGGATCTGGTGGTTCGACGACAAGGACGGCGACGAGTTCGGCGTCTGGCGCCGCCAGCCCTTCACCGGCGGCGCCGACGAGACCGCCGTGCCCGGCCTCGCCCCTTCGTATCCGGCCGGGCTCGCCCTCGGCCGGGACGGCCGCACGGTCGTGGTGGGCCGCTCCACGGACGAGGACGGCTCGACGGTGCACGTCGTCGGCCCCGACGCGGCCCCGGGCGCCGAGCCCGTCGAGATCTACCGCCACCGCGAGTCCGCGGGCGTCGGCGACCTCTCGCACGACGGCTCCCTGATCGTCATCGAGCACACGGAGCACGGCGACGCGATGCACTCCGCGCTGCGCGTCCTGCGCCTGGACGGCTCGGTGGTCGCCGACCTGGACGACACCAAGGGCGGCGAGGTCGAGCTCGGCCTGGAGTCCCTCGGCTTCGCGCCGGTGGCGGGCGACACCCGGCTGCTCGTCGGCCACCAGCGCCGGGGCCGCTGGGAGCCGATGCTGTGGGACGTGGCCTCGGGCGAGGAGACGGACCTGGCCCTCGACCTGCCGGGCGACGTGTCGGCGGAGTGGTATCCCGACGGCTCGGCGCTGCTCGTCGCGCACGGCTTCGAGGCCCGCGGCGACCTGTGGCGGTTCGACCTGGCCACGCGCGAGCTGACCCGCGTGGAGACCCCGCGCGGCTCGGTGTCCGGCGCGACGGCCCGCCCGGACGGCACCGTGGAGTACATGTGGTCGTCGGCCGCCGAGCCGCCCGTCCTGCGCTCCACCTCCGGCCGGGTCGTCCTGGACCCGCCCGGCGCGAAGGCGCCCGCCTCGGTGCCGGTGGAGGACGCGTGGGTGGAGGGCCCCGGCGGCCGCATCCACGCCCTGGTGCAGCGGCCCGCGGGAGCCGAGGGCCCGCTGCCCACGGTCTTCGAGGTGCACGGCGGCCCCACCTGGCACGACAGCGACGCCTTCGCGGCGGGCCCCGCCGCCTGGGTCGACCACGGGTACGCGGTGGTGCGGGTGAACTACCGCGGCTCCACGGGGTACGGCCGGGCGTGGACCGACGCCCTCAAGCACCGCGTCGGCCTCATCGAGCTGGAGGACATCGCGGCGGTGCGCGAGTGGGCCGTCGCCTCCGGCCTCGCGGACCCGGAGCGGCTCGTCCTGTCCGGCGGCTCCTGGGGCGGCTATCTCACGCTCCTCGGCCTCGGCACCGAGCCCGACGCCTGGGCGCTCGGCCTCGCCGCGGTCCCCGTCGCGGACTACGTGACGGCGTACCACGACGAGATGGAGGCCCTGAAGGCGATGGACCGCACCCTGTTCGGCGGCACGCCGGAGGAGGTGCCCGAGCGCTTCGAGGCCTCGTCCCCGCTGACGTACGTGGACGCGGTCAAGGCCCCGGTCTACATCTCCGCCGGGGTGAACGACCCCCGCTGCCCCATCCGCCAGGTGGAGAACTACGTGGACCGCCTCGCCCAGCGCGGCGCGGTCCACGAGGTGTACCGCTACGAGGCGGGCCACGGCTCCCTCGTCGTCGACGAGCGCATCAAGCAGGTCGCCCTGGAGCTGGACTTCGCCGCCCGCCACCTGCCCTAGCCCGCGCGGGGCGCCCCCGGGGGAAGGCATCCCCGCGGCGCCCCGTACCGTGGAGGGCGTGTACCGGTTCCTGCTGACCCCCCGCTGGTGGGGGATCAACGTCTTCGTCGCGCTGGCCATCCCGCTGTGCCTGTTCATGGGCTCCTGGCAGCTCGGCCGCTTCGAGGACCGCGTCCAGGACCACGAGGACGCCAAGGAGCAGAGCGCCGTCGACACGAGCGCGAAGGCGCGGCCGCTGGCCGCGCTGCTGCCCGTGGACCGGGAGACGTCGGGCGAGCGGACGACCGCCACCGGGCGTTACGGCAAGCAACTCCTCGTACCGGACCGTACGTTGGACGAGAAGCGCGGGTACTACGTCCTCACGCTGCTGCGCACCGACGGCGGCAAGTCGCTGCCCGTCGTGCGCGGCTGGCTGCCCGGCAAGGCCGACGCGGGCCGGGCGCCCGCGCCGCCCGAGGGCGAGGTCACCGTCACCGGCGCGCTCCAGGCCTCGGAGAGCCCCAGTTCGGACGGCGCCCGGACGGCGGGCGGCCTGCCCGCCGGCCAGGTCGGCATGATCAGCGCGGCGTCGCTCGTGAACATCGTCCCGGACGACGTGTACGACGCCTGGGTCACGCTCGACAAGGGCACCGACGGCCTGCGGCCGGTCCCGGCGGCCGCGCCGGAGGACTCAGGCCTGGACATCAAGGCGTTCCAGAACCTGGGGTACACGGGCGAGTGGTTCGTGTTCGCGGGGTTCGTGGTGTTCATGTGGTTCCGGCTGTTCCGGCGCGAGCGGGAGTTCGCCCGGGACGCCGAGCTGGGCCTCGCACCGGAGCCTGAGGCTCCGCAGCCGTCCACGACCTGAGCACCGCTCCTGGGGCCGCGCGGGGGCCGCGCCCGAAGCCACGGGAGGCCCGTGCGGCGGGCCCGGCCGAGGGCCCGGCGCGCTACTGCGCCGGAAGCACCCCGGTCTTGTACACCGTGCCCGAGCACGCGTTCAGCACCGTCGCGTCCGCCGACGGGGCGCCCGGCTCCGCCGTGAGGGACACCGCGACGCTGCCGTCCTTGGTGCCGTCCTCGCGGATCAGCTGGGGGGTCACGCCGCCGGTGTCACCGGTGCCGCCCTCCGAGCCGTTGCCGCCCGCGCCGCCCTCGGACGGGGACGGGTTCGGCGTGGGCTCGCCACCGTCGGACGGGCACTGCGCCGAGGGCACCCAGGCGAAGCGCACCTCGTAGGAGGCGCCGGGCTTGAGGACGAGGGAGCTGGCCTCCTGGGCCGGGTCGGGCAGGCCCGTGCCGTCGCCCGGGGTGTGGTCGACCACGTTGACGGCGGAGGGGCTGGCCGCGCCCTGCGCGGTGGCGGCCACGGCGCCCGCGTTCTCCACGGTGCAGCTGGTGCCGGAGACGTTGGCGACGCGGAAGGTGCCGTAGACCTTGCCCTCGGAATCGGCGGCCCCCACGGAGCCGGAGGCGCCGAGCTGGGTGGCCTCACAGGCGGGCGAGCTCACGGCGTCGGTGCCGTGGTCGTCGGGCTCGGTGCCCCCGGTGGCGCCGCCCCGGCCCGTCTCGCCCTTGTCCTTGCTGCCCTTCTCCTTGCCCTTGCCGCCCTTGTCCTTGTCGTCCTTCTTCTCTTTCTTCTCCTTGCCGCCCCCGGTCTCCTTGCCGGGGCGGTCGGGGCCCTTGCCCTCGGTGCTGCCGCCCTGGCTGTGCTGGCTGCTGCCCGCACCCGCGATGGACGGCCGCGCATCGGAGTCGCCCGACGAGCGGGTGACGTGCACGAGCGCGGGCACGGCGGTGGCCGCGAAGAGGACGACGGCGGCCGCGCCGACGAAGGCCTGGCGCTTGCGGGCCCGGCGCGCGGGCACCGCGTGCCGGAGCCGGTCCAGGGCCGTGTCACCCGGCTCGATGTCCTCGACGGCGGTGCGCAGCATCCGCCGCAGCGCCAGCTCGTCGTCGGCGAGGCCGCCGGGCGCGTCGGGGCCGCCGGGGCCGCCGAACGGTGCGGTGCCGCCGCCGAGGGCGGTCAGCCGCCCGAGCCCGCGCAGCTGCTCCGTGACGTCCGGTACGTCGTGTCCGTGGTCGGGGCGGTCGCCGTCGCCCGGCCCGTGCTTCACCGTGTCGTTCCCAGCGTCGTGCTCGTGCTCGTGGTGCTTGCCCATGTCGCCCGCTCCGCTCATGCCGGGGCCTCCATGGCGACCCGCAGGGCGGCGATGCCGCGCGAGCCGTAGGCCTTGACCGAGCCGAGCGATATGCCGAGGGTCTCGGCGACCTGGGCCTCGGTCATGTCCGCGAAGTACCGCAGGACGAGGACCTCGCGCTGGCGGCGCTGCAACCCGCGCATGGCCTTGATCAGCTCGTCGCGCTCCAGCTGGTCGTACGCGCCCTCCTCGGCGCTCGCCATGTCGGGCATCGGCTTGGTGAGGAGCTTCAGCCCGAGGATGCGCCGGCGCAGCGCGGACCGGGAGAGGTTCACCACGGTCTGGCGCAGATACGCGAGGGTCTTCTCGGGGTCGCGGACGCGCTTGCGCGCGGAGTGGACGCGGATGAACGCCTCCTGCACGACGTCCTCGCAGGATGCGGTGTCGTCGAGGAGCAGGGCGGCGAGGCCGAGCAGCGACCGGTAGTGGGCGCGATAGGTCTCGGTGAGGTGGTCGACGGTGGTGCCCGCGGTCACGGCCACCTCATCGCCCTCGCGCTGCGTCGGAATGCGGGCGGGCCGCGTCACGGGCATGGGGGCGATCACCGGCATGCCGCCGGGTACGCGAGGACGGCGGGACGGTCGCAGTGCCGCCGCTCCGCTCGCGGTGAATTCGAGTACCTCTGCCACGCCTGTTGGACACGCTTCCCCCCATCAGGGTTGTACGCGTCAGGCATGGCGTTCGGCATCGCGGGCGCGACGTGCCTCACAGGCACCGCTCTCCACGGTGCGTCAAAAGCCCCCATGCGTACCAGCTCTTCCCCTATGCCCCAATTGCTTTTCGCAGCGTTCCGGCCGCCCACCGGAGGGCGACGGCGAAGACGCCTGCGCCGCCCGGTCGGTTGCAGGGACCGGAAGCCGAATCTTCGAACGCGCGGACGCCCCAGTTCAAGCGGTCTGGACCAGAGACAGGACACAGAACTTACACAGGTCCTACAAGGTGCTCCGCTTCGGGGAGCCTTTCGGGCAGCCCGCTCTGCCCGCGCGGACCGCCCTCCTGGGAACGCCGGTCAGCCGCCCGGGAACTCGCCCGCCACCAGCTCCGCGATCTGCGCGGTGTTCAGGGCGGCGCCCTTGCGCAAGTTGTCCCCGCACACGAAGAGTTCGAGCGCGGCCGGGTCGTCCAGGGCGCGCCGGAGCCGACCGACCCACGTGGGGTCGGTGCCGACGGCGTCGGCGGGCGTCGGGAACTCACCGGCGGCGGGGTCGTCGAACAGGACGACCCCGGGTGCGGTGGCGAGGATCTCGCGGGCCCGCGCGACGGTCACCTCGTCCTCGAAGCGCGCGTGGACGGTCAGCGAGTGCGTCGTGACGACCGGCACCCGTACGCACGTCACCGCGACCTTCAGGTCCGGCAGGCCGAGGATCTTCCGGGACTCGTCCCGGACCTTCATCTCCTCCGACGACCAGCCGTCGTCGCGTACGGAACCGACCCAGGGCACCACGTTCAGCGCGACGGGCTCAGGGAAGGGCCCGGTGTCGTCCCCGACGGCGCGGCGCAGATCGCCGGGCCCGGTGCCGAGGTCGCTGTCCGCGACGAGCCTGAGCTGGCGCCGCAGCGTCTCGACGCCGTCCCGCCCGGCCCCGCTGACGGCCTGGTACGACGAGACCACGAGCTCCCGCAGGCCGAACTCGGCGTGCAGGGCGCCGAGCGCCACGATCATCGAGAGGGTGGTGCAGTTCGGGTTGGCGATGATGCCGCGCGGCCGGACGCGCGCGGCGTGCGGGTTGACCTCCGGCACGACCAGGGGGACGTCCGGGTCGAGGCGGAAGGCGGCGGAGTTGTCGACCACGACGACGCCGCGCGAGGCGGCGATGGGCGCCCACTGGGCCGCCACCTCGTCGGGCACGTCGAACATGGCGACGTCGACGCCTTCGAAGACGTCCTCGCTCAGCGCGAGGACCTCGACCTCCTCCCCGCGCACGGCCAGCTTGCGGCCGGCCGAGCGCGGGGAGGCGACGAGCCTGATCTCGCCCCAGATGTCGGCGTGCTGCGACAGGATCTGGAGCATCACCGCACCGACGGCCCCGGTCGCCCCGACGACCGCGAGCGTCGGCTTGCGGTTCATCGCCCGGTGCCTCCATAGACCACGGCCTCGTCCGAGTCGGAGTCGAGGCCGAAGGCGGTGTGCACGGCGCGCACGGCCTCGTTGACGTCCTCGGCGCGGGTGACCACGGAGATGCGGATCTCGGAGGTGGAGATCAGCTCGATGTTCACGCCCGCGTCCGTCAGCGCCTCGAAGAACGTGGCGGTGACGCCGGGGTTCGTCTTCATGCCCGCGCCGACCAGGGAGATCTTCGCGATCTGGTCGTCGTAGCGCAGCGAGTCGAAGCCGACGCCCGCCTTCGTCTTCTCCAGGGCGTCGATGGCCTTGCGTCCCTCGGCCTTGGGCAGCGTGAAGGAGATGTCGGTGAGGCCCGTCGCAGCGGCCGACACGTTCTGGACGATCATGTCGAGGTTGATCTCGGCGTCGGCCACGGCGCGGAAGATCGCGGCGGCCTCGCCCGGCTTGTCCGGCACGCCGACGACCGTGATCTTGGCCTCGGACGTGTCGTGCGCGACACCAGAGATGATCGCCTGCTCCACCTTGCGGTCCCCTTGCGGTTCGTTGCTGACCCACGTGCCCTGCAGCCCACTGAAGGAGGACCGCACGTGGATCGGGATGTTGTAACGGCGCGCGTACTCCACACAGCGGTGGAGCAGCACCTTGGACCCGGAGCTGGCCAGCTCCAGCATGTCCCCGAAGCTGATCCAGTCGATCTTCCGGGCCTTCTTCACGACGCGCGGGTCGGCGGTGAAGACGCCGTCCACGTCGGTGTAGATCTCGCAGACCTCCGCGTCGAGCGCGGCGGCGAGGGCGACGGCGGTGGTGTCGGACCCGCCGCGCCCCAGGGTCGTGATGTCCTTCTTGTCCTGGCTCACGCCCTGGAACCCGGCGACGATGGCGATGTTGCCCTCGTCGAGCGCGGTCCGGATGCGGCCCGGCGTCACGTCGATGATCCGGGCTTTGTTGTGGACCGAGTCGGTGATGACACCGGCCTGGCTGCCCGTGAACGACTGGGCCTCGTGGCCCAGGTTTTTGATCGCCATGGCCAGCAGGGCCATGGAGATCCGCTCTCCGGCGGTCAGCAGCATGTCGAATTCGCGCCCGGCAGGGATCGGCGACACCTGCCCGGCAAGATCGATCAACTCATCCGTCGTGTCACCCATCGCCGACACCACGACGACCACCTGGTGGCCGTTCTTCTTGGCGTCGACGATGCGCTTGGCGACCCGCTTGATGCCCTCGGCATCGGCTACGGAGGAGCCTCCGTACTTCTGCACGACAAGGCCCACGTGCGCTCCTCGCTCAGTTACGTCTCTTCCCGCCCACGGCGGTCGGCTCAGTCTAACGAGCGGCCGAATTCAGCCCCGGGGGTATCAGATCGTGAGATGTCCCGCTCACGCCTTGATCACCCGGCGGCTCCCTGTCCTCCGGCCGCTCCGACAGCTCCACTGCCCGCTACGGAGCGGCGCACTCCGCAAAGTGGGGTGGGTCACAGGGGCGCGCGGGGCCACTGAGGGGGCTCCGCCTCAGTCGGCGTACTCCTTGAGCTTCTCCGTGTCGAGGGCGAAGCCGACGGGGTCGGGCAGCTCGACGGTCTCTCCGAAGGACCGCCTGATCACACTGCGGTACGTATCGCCCTTCGGCTCGGCGTGCACGATGAGCTCGTTGCTGTCGCGGTCGACGAGCAGGTACACGGGGATGCCCGCGGCGGCGTAGGCGCTGGGTTTCTCGACGCGGTCGCGCTGGTCGGCGTCGCGGTCGCACGAGGTCACCTCCACCGCCATGAGCACGCCCTCAGGGGACGCCCATTCCCCCACCTGGCCGACGAAGTGATCCAGCGGCGCCAGAGCCCCGTCCGCACGGGCACGCCCGCTCCGGTACGTCGGAATCCTGAGCCCCTGCTCCGGATAGAGGGCCAGCTCCGGCCGATGCTGCATGCACTGCCGCAGCAGCCACATGACGATGGCCCCGTGAAGCTGATCCGGCACGGGCTTGACCTCCACTTTGCCGTTGATGAATTCGAGCGCCACCGTCTCGGGCGCCACGCGGGCGAGTTCCTCGAAGTCCTCGACCGACATCTGCGAACGCTCCTCGGAGCTGGGGGTCATGGCGTCGCCTCCTCGACTCCATGGTGCCCGCACCGGCGCGTACGGCACGCTCATCCGCGCCTCCTGGGCGCGAAGCCCGCCGCGAGCCGCACCTCGTCGGCGCGCAGGAGTACGGCGTCCCGCCGGGTCGGGGCCGCCAGGAAGGTGTCCGGGACCGCGCCGGGGACGACCTGGTCCGGCTCCTCCGCCAGGCACTCCGCGCGGCAGTCCGCGCAGAGTCCGTTGATCAGCTCCGTGGTGGTCTCCGGCTCCTCGCAGAGGCCGCAGATCATCACCGCGCGGGTGACGCGGGCGCGCATCCGGGTCCTGGCCGGGGCCTTGGGCAGTTTGGGCGGCATCTTGTTCTCCAGTCGGTTTCGGGTGAGGCCGCCCGGGTTGGTGACGGCCTCGGGCAGACCCGCGGTCAGGGCCTCGGTGATGTCGGTCGGGGTCGCCCCGCGCGCCAGCCACTCGGCGGCGAGGGGTTCCAGCGCCCGGCAGTCGCGCTCGGACAGGGCGAGCCGCCGGTCCGCCGCGCGGAGCCGGGCTAGGGTGTCGCGGGCCGCGCTGGCCTCCGGCTCGGGTTCTGGCTCCGGCTCGGGTTCTGGCTCAGCTTCCGTTGCGGTTCCCTCGTCCACCCGTGCAAGACCCGGCCTGTACTGGTCCGTCACGTCCCGCCCGTGCCGCTCCCGCACGAACTCCGCCCACCACTCCGGGGACCTGGGCTCCCGCGACCAGTACGTCCTGGTCACCCACCGCATGGAGTTGTCCTCGACGGTGAGGTGTTCCTTGATCCAGCGCAGATGCCCCGCCTCGGTCAGGCGGCCCATCGACGTCCGCACGGCCTGCTGGCCGTAGCGGGGGTGCTCGGCGGCGATGGCCTTGTGACCCATCGCCGCGCCGACGGCGAGGTGGTCGACGAAGGTCGCGATCTCCGCGTCGCGTGCGCGCAGGTGTGCGAAGTCGGCTTCGCTGTGCGGGGTTTCGTCACCCGCGTGACGTTTGCCGTAGCCCGTCTTGGCCATTGGGTGGGACGGGGACGGCAGGGCGGGATTAAGCTGTGAGTAAGCCACGATCGACTGCTTCTCGATTCGTCGGACTAGGCCCTGGTACCGGTGCGCCAACACCGGCCGGGGCCGTTTCTTTGCCGCGAACCTAGAGCGGCTTTACGTTCTGACGCAAGCTGACCACGGAACGTCACCCTCATGGGTGACTCGCCGCTCAACTCCCTTAGCGGGTGGGTTGGTTGGGCTTCATCCCAACCGACCACACCACGGGGAAGAGCTCGGATCCCGGAGCTTGAGCCCCGGGCCGAGCTGCGGAAACGAAGGGCTTCCCGATGGCCGCGGAGGGGCTGCGGGCTAGCGGACGGCAGGGTCCGCGGACGGGGGGCCGGTCTGCTCCAACGCCTCGGACAGGCTGCTCCGGACACTCCCTGTCAGCCCGTGCCCGTCGCCCAGCGCACGGACGCAGACGTCCAGCGTCCGCTCGAGCAGCGCGATCGCTCGCGACGGGTCGCCCGCCGCCTGGTGGACGCGGGCGAGGTGCAGCTGCGACCGCAGCGCGTCCGGGTGTTCTCCGCCCAGCGTCCGCGCGCGATCGGCGACCGTCTGCTCCAGCAGGGCCACCGCGCGCTCCAGGTCTCCCGCGGCCTCACAGCAGTACGCGACGTTGCTGCGCACGACATGGGTGAAGGGGTGATCGCCGCCGAGCACGCGCACGCAGTCGTCCAGCGTCTCCTCGAACATCGGGGCCGCACGCGCCAATTGCCCCGACAGGAGGTACGCGTCCGCGAGATTGTTGCGCGAGAGCAGGGTGCTCAGATGGTCGGAGCCCAGGAGGCGCGTGCGGTCGGACAGGTTGCGCTCGTGCAGCGGGGTCGCCCGCTCCAGGTCCCCCGCCGACTGATAGGCACTCGCGAGGTTGTTCCGCACGATGAGCGTGTGCGGATCGTCGTCGCCGCTCACTTCGATCCGGGCCGTCAGCGTCCGCTCCAGCAGCGCGATCGCCTCGTCCAGGTCCCCCGCCGCCTCGTACGCGCTCGCGAGGTTGTTGTACGCGGTCAACGTGCTGGTGTGCTTCTCGCCGAACAGGCGGGACGAAGCGTCCACGGAGCGGTGCAGGAGTGCGATGGCCCGGCCCCGCTGCCCCTGACCCGCCAGGTACTGCGCCCACTCGTTGAGGGCGAAGTCGGTGTCCTCGGTGTCGTCGGCGGGGTCGACCGCGTCCAGCAGGGCTTCGACGTGCGGCAGCAGGCGCCGCCACCCGGGCCAGCCCGCGACGTTGAGGCGCGGGTCGAACGGCAGTACGCGCCGCAACGCCGCTGCCGCCCCGTCCCGCGCCCGGGTGATCCGCTCCGGTGTCCGGTGCGGGTCCTCGGGTGAGACCGTGCGCGCCACCCGCTGGACGAGGCGGTGCACGCCCAGCGTCCCGCGGCCCAGCACGATCAGGTTGTAGTCGGCGAGCAGCCCCAGGAGTTGGGCCAGGTCCAGCTCGTCCTCGGCCAGCTCCGTGAACAGGTCCCGGGGGATCTCCGTGGGCGCGTACCACGCGGCCATGCACAGGAGGTCCACCGCGCGGGGGTCCCTGGCGTGCACGGCATCGAGGGTGATGCGCCAGATCCGGGCCACGGTCCGCATCGGGTCCGTGCCGCCGGGCGCGGCGGCCGTCGTGCGCTCCGGATACCGCCGGAGCATGCGTCGGTACTCCCCCAGCGTGCTCCCGGTCTGCGCGACGAAGGCTCCCGCCTGTTCCAACGCCAGGGGCAGATGGCCGAGTTCCTCGGCGAGGGCCCGTGCCTCGGCCTCGGCCTCGCCGTCGTCCGTCAGCCGGGTGAGGAGGTCGAGCGACGCGCCCTCGTCCAGGACCGGCAGGGCGATCGGGGCACCCGGCCAGCCGCTCCGGTAACGGCTGGTGATCAAGTACCGTCCTGAGGAGCGCAGTTGCCCCGTCACCGTCGCCACGTCCTCGGGCCGCTCCACGTTGTCGAACACCAGGAGCCAGCCCGGGTGCGTCTGGAGCCAGCCGACGGCCCAGTCCGCGGCCTGGGTGGTGGTCAGGTCCGAGGCGGCGGCTCCCTGGACGCGCAGGGCAAGGGCGGCGAGGCTCGCCTCGATCAGCTCGCGGCTGTCCGAGCGGATCCACCACACCAGGCGGTACGTCCCCACGTGCGCGTGGGCGTAGTGCAACGCCAGGGTCGTCTTGCCGACACCCCCCAGGCCGTGCAGTGTCTGGGTGATGGTCTGGGAGTCGGCGGCAAGGGCCCGCTCCAGCTCGGCGAGCACGTCCGCACGGCCCACGAAGTGGCGGGACGGCAGCTCGGGAAGGTTGTTGAGGCCGGGCGGGGCCTCGATGTCGTACGCCGTCCACGCCCGCGAAGGCTCCGTGGTCAGGGTCTCCAGGACCAGGTCTCCCACCGCCCTCGCGAAGCCGGGCCGTGCCGCGAGCGACTCCACCGACACCGCCGTGAGCTGGTTCGCCTCGTAGTCCCGGGCCCGGTCCGTGGTGAGGACGCCGATCAGCCGCCCCTGCGCGAACAGGGCGGCACCGGAGGCCCCGGCCCAGCGCCCCTCCCCCTTGCTCGGCGCGGCGACTCCGTCGACGCACACCGTGATCACGCCGTGTGCCTTCAGCCCCGTCAGGGTCTCGACGTGCCCGCGGACCTCCTTCGTGTCCCGGACGCCGTCCCGTACCTCGGAGCGGGGGAAGCCGACGGCCAGGCAAGGGAGTTGGCCGTCCACTGCGGGGCCGACTCGGCCCCATCGCACGGGATCTCCGGCCAGGGGCTCCCCGAGCCCGTCCGGCACCCGCAGCAGCGCCACGTCGGGAGCGCCCGGCTCCCCCACCGGCCAGAGCACCTCGGCCCGCGCCCACGTGTCGCTCCCGAGGAGCCGTGCCTCCGCCCCGCTCGCGCCGCGTACGTTGTGCAGCGCGGTCAGGATCAGGTGGTCCGCCACCAAGTAACCCGTACCGGACAGGCCCGCCTCCGGGTTCCACAGCTCGACGACCCGTCGTACGTCCATCGCGCGCTACCGGGGCCGCCCCTGCGCGTCGCGGTCTCCGATGAGGCGGTCCTCGCCCGCGTCGTCCACCGGCTGGAGGGTCACCTTGAGGCGGTGGGTCGTGCCGGTCGAGCGGGATCCCTTCGCCTCCGCCCCGAAGGGGAGCACGAAGACCTTCGCCCGCGCCTCACCCTCCTTGCGGACGTCGACGGAGAACTCCAGCTCCACGGGTCCCGTGCGGAACCGCACGGTCTCGTCCCGGCCCGCTTCCTCCGCCCGGAGCAACTCCGCGCGCACCGCGCCGATCGCCTCCGCGAGCCCCACCCAGGATGTCTCGTCCGCCACCAGCAAGCCCCCTCACCACACGGCAGTAGGGCGCAGCGTAACGCCACGCGCCGCCCGGGGGCCCGGGAAGCGACCTACTGGACGGGGCGCAGGCCCAAGGGGCCGGCGATCTCTTCGGCCATGACCTTGCCCGCGGCCTCTTCCAGGGTCTCGTCGGTGAGGTCCTGGTCGGTGTCGAGGCCGTTGAGGTCCTCCAGGGGCTGGTTCAGCCGGACGTGGGCGACCAGGGACTGCAGGGCGCGCAGGGACGCCGACGCCGTGGAGCCCCAGTTGGAGAAGTAGGAGAACTGCCACCACCACAGGGCCTCCGTGGTGCGGCCCTCGCGGTAGTGGGCCAGGCCGTGGCGGAGGTCGGTGACGACGTCGGCCAGGTCGTCGGAGATGCGGCAGGCGACCGGGGCCTTGCGCGGCTCGTAGGGGTCGAAGACCTCGGAGTAGACGTCGATCGGGTCGAGCAGGGCGGCCAGGCGCTCGCGCAGCTCGTCCACGTCGCCCTCCGGGCCCAGGTCCGGCTCGTAGCGCTCGTCGGGGACGATGTCCTCGTGCGCGCCGAGGCGGCCCCCGGCCAGGAGCAGCTGGGAGACCTCCAGGAGGAGGAAGGGGACGGCCGAGTCCGGCTCGGCGCCCCGGGCGACCTCCGTGACCGCGACGATGAAGCTCTCGATCTGGTCGGAGATCTGGACCGCGAAGTCGTCCGGGTCCTGGGACGCGGCGTGCACCAGCGTCTTCGGCTGCGGCTCAGGTGACTTAGACATCTAGGAGTCGTCTCCCCTCGAAAGCGCGGCCCAGGGTGACCTCGTCCGCGTATTCCAGATCTCCCCCGACAGGGAGTCCGCTGGCCAGGCGGGTGACCTTCAGGCCCATCGGCTTGATCATGCGCGCGAGGTACGTCGCCGTGGCCTCGCCCTCCAGGTTCGGGTCCGTCGCCAGGATCAGCTCGGTGACCGTGCCGTCGGCGAGGCGCGCGAGGAGTTCCCGTATGCGCAGGTCGTCGGGGCCCACGCCCTCGATGGGGCTGATGGCGCCGCCGAGCACGTGGTACCGGCCCCGGAACTCGCGGGTCCGCTCGATCGCCACGACGTCCTTGGGCTCCTCGACCACACAGATGATCGAGGGGTCCCTGCGGGGGTCACGGCAGATGTTGCAGAGCTCCTCCTGCGCCACGTTCCCGCAGGTCGCGCAGAAGCGGACCTTCTCCTTCACCTCCAGGAGCGCATGCGCGAGACGCCGGACGTCCGTCGGCTCCGCCTGGAGGATGTGGAAGGCGATCCGCTGCGCGCTCTTGGGACCGACGCCGGGCAGCCTGCCCAATTCGTCGATGAGGTCCTGGACCACGCCTTCGTACAACGGACTGCCTTTCCTGCGGGTTTCCGGGGTCAGTGTTCGGGGGTCAGGGGGCTTTGATACGTACCGTAGTTGGCCGCCGGGCGACTTTGAAGGTAACGGCGATTAGAACGGCAGGCCGGGGATGCCGCCGCCGCCCAGGCCCTGCGCGAGCGGGCCGAGCTTCTGCTGCTGTAGCGCCTGCGCGTTCTCGTTCGCCGCGTGCACGGCGGCCACGACCAGGTCCGCGAGGGTCTCCGTGTCCTCCGGGTCGACCGCCTTCGGGTCGATCGCGAGGGCGCGCAGCTCACCGGAACCGGTGACCGTGGCCTTGACGAGGCCGCCGCCCGCCTGGCCTTCGACCTCGGTGCGCGCCAGCTCCTCCTGCGCCTTCGCGAGGTCCTGCTGCATCTTCTGGGCCTGCTGGAGCAGCTGCTGCATGTTGGGCTGTCCACCACCGGGGATCACGATCAGCTCCTGGTGTCGGTCGAGTGCGTACGACGTGCTTGTCGGGCGGGTTGACGCCTGGCACGAGCCTACGTGGTGACGGAGGCGAGCGCCCCGGCACTCCCGGCGGCACTCTTTCGGGTGAGATCGACGGTGCTCCTATACCTGATCAAGCACCCCTTCCAGGAGGAAAAGCCGTGAAAACGGCCGCATAGCCACCCATTGGGCGGTAGGACTTGTGCTCGCGCAGAGGCACCGTCCATTACGTTGCGTCACTTATGCGGAACTTATGCGGAAGCCGAGGGAGTGCCGGGTGAGCCACCACCAGCCGGAGATGCAGCCTGAGGGGGTGCCCCATGGGCACGAGGCAGGGGCGGGGGCGCCGGGCGGCGCGGGTGGCGGGCTCGGGGGTGCCCCGGGCGGCCGGGAGTTTCCCACGGGCGACTGGGGCGAGCCCGCGGCGCGGCTCGACGAGCTGTACCGGTGGGTGGAGCGGGGTGCGCTCGACACCGCCGGGTGGTATCTGCGCGACCGCGTCCGCAAGCGGCGCGGGGCCCGGATCCTGCGCGGCGGCGCCGCGCTCGGGGCGCTCGGGGCCGGGGTGCTGCCGCTGCTCGACCTCGTCGGGGCGGCGGGGGGCGTGGCCACGTGGGGATTCGTTTCGCTGCTCGCGGGGGTCGCGTGCGTGGGGTGCGACCGGTACTTCGGGTTCACGTCCGGGTGGATGCGGGACGTCGCCACCGCGCAGGCCGTGCAGCGGCGGTTGCAGGTGCTGCAGTTCGACTGGGCGTCGGAGAGCGTGCGGGAGGTGCTCGGGCCGACGGAGGGGACCGCGAGCGAGGCGGCGGAGCGGTGCCTCGGGGTGCTGCGGAGGTTCTCCGACGACGTGACCGAGCTGGTGCGGGCCGAGACCGTGGACTGGATGGTGGAGTTCCGCGCGGGGGCCGCGCCGCTCGCCATGCAGACCGGCGGGGGCGGGGCCGTCCCCGCCCCCGCCCGCGAGCCCGGCGGATCCTCCGGCCGCTTCCCGCTGCCGCCGGGGGCCCGGCCGAACATGCCCCGGCAGCGGCCGCCGGAGCCGCGGTGAGGCGAGGGCGCCTCGGCTGCACGGCGGGCCCCGGTCCCACAGCCGGGCGGCGCCCGGGGGCACCCCGCGCGCCCGCCGGGCGGACCGGCCGCCCGGCGGCGGGACCCGAGCGGCACCCGCGCTGCGCGCGGCCGGGGGCTAGCTGTAGATGATCATTGAGCCCTGGGCCAGGCTCCGGGTGGTGGCCGCGTGGAGGCCGAGCCACACGTGGCGTTCCCGGGCGAACGGGCTGGAGTCGTGGGGCGGCGGCGGAGCCGGTTCCTCCAGGGTCGTGGGGGACCGGGGCGGGGCCGGGGGCAGCGGCGGGTTCGCGGGGTCTATGCCGAGGGACGGCGCCACGAACTCCAGCTCGCGCAGGAGCGCGTGGGAGGACCCGAGCGGCCCCCCGCCCGCGAGCAGCTCGTCGTTGGCGAGCGGCGCGGGGAAGTCCACCGGCACGTACGCCCCGGCGTGGTCGTAGTGCCACACCAGGTGCGACTGCTGGGCGGTCGCGTCGAACATCTCCAGGAGCTGTTCGTAGTCCCCGCCGAGCTCGTCGACCGGAGTGACCTCCAGGCCGCAGACGCGCAGCAGGTACGCGCGCCGCAGGAAGTGCAGCGCGTCGTAGTCGAAGCCCGCGACCGGTGCCACGTCGCCGGACAGGCCCGGCATGTACGCGTAGACGGGGATCGTCGGCAGCCCCGCCTCGGTCAGCGCCTTGTCGTACGCGGCGAGTTCCTCCGCGAAGGGGTTGTCGGGGCTGTGGCACAGCACATCGACGAGCGGGACGAGCCACAAGTCGCAGGCCAAGAAGGGCTCCTCGGGTCAGAACGTCGAACGTCGGACGACGCGGGGGTTCGGACGGGTCGGGTGGGGGGTCGGTCGCGCGGTCGGGAAGGGCGAGGAAGGGCGGTCAGGACGGGGCGGGCGGGACGGGCGAGGGCGGATGAGGTGACGGACGGGGGCGGACAGGTGGTGGACGGGCGTGCGGGGGCGCACGCGGGGGTCGGCTACCGTGCGTGTTGTTCCCGCAGCGTAGTGGCAGCGGGGCCGCTCGCACTCCCCCCTTGCACGTCCCAGATCCACACCCCGTCTACCCACTTTCCGCGCTGTCCAAGAAGATCGTCGAGCGTGCTGCGCAGTGCCGCGTCGGCGGCCTGCGGGGCGAGCACGACGACGCCCGCGTTCCAGTACCGCAGGTCCTCGCGCACGGCCCGCCGCCAGGCGTCCGTGGCCCGCACGGCGCGGCCGGTGCCCCGGATGTCGCGCAGCAGGTTGGAGGTGTTGCGGGGCGGGGCGCCGTAGATGCCGATGCGGTCCGGGCCCCAGGGCCCGTTGAAGTACCCGCCGGGGAGCCGGAAGCCCAGGCCCGCGGTGGTCTGCCAGTGCAGCGCCTCCGCGTAGCCGGGGTCGGGCAGCGGCACCGGGACGAGTGTCTCCCCCGCCGCCGTGTCGACGTACCGCTTCCAGGTGCCGTCGGCGATGAACGCCGGGACCTCGATCCGGTCCACGGCCTTCAGGGGCAGCGGCACGAGGGGCAGCAGGGCGGCGGCGACGGCGCCGAGGCCCGCCCACCGCAGGACGGCGGCCCGGCGGCCCGTGGCCGGGGCCCACGCCGGGGCCCGCCGGGGCCGCTCGACGAGCCCCTCGATCGCGAGCGCGACGAGCATGCCGAGCGCCGGAGCGCACACCATCGCGACGCGCCCCTCGATGACCGACTCGAACAGCGGCCGGTCGGAGAGCAGGGCCCACGGCCCCGGCAGGACCACGTCCGTCAGCGGGATGCGGAACTTCGGGCCCAGGGACAGGAACGCCGCCGCGACCGCGGTGAACGCGAGCGCCTTCACCGCGGGGCGCCGCCACAGCCACACCGTGATCGCGAGGGCGAGGACGACCAGCGGCCAGCCGTAGAAGGCGTTCTGCTCGGTCGGGTTCATCGAGAGCGAGGCGGCGGTGTCCGCGTCGCCCGCCAGGGAGCGCTCGGCGAAGGACAGCAGGGCGAGCGGGCTGTTGCCCGCGTCGTCGCCGTGCAGCACGCTCTTGTAGCTCTGCGGCCCGAAGAACTGCCACCACAGCGGGAAGGCGACCAGCGGCAGACAGACGCCGATGCCGATCGCCAGGCCCCGCGCGAGGGGGCGCCAGGCGGCGCGCGCGACATCCCGGCGCACCACCGCGTACGCGACGGTGAAGAGCACCATCCCCAGGGCGGCGAGCAGCAGCGGCTCCTCGCCGAGGAAGATCTGGTACGTCGTGAACAGGCCGAGGACGACGCCGTCCCGTACGACGTGACGGCCCGCGCACAGGCGCAGCGCCCGGTCGATGATCAGCGGGATCATGAACAGGACGATGAAGTTCGGGTGCGCGTGCGCGTGGCTGACCATCGGCGGCGCGAAGGCGGCGAGCGCCGCGCCCGCGGCGGCGGCCCCCCGGTGCCGTACGAGACGGCGGCGAAGCAGCCAGTACCAGGCGGTCGCGGTGGCGGCGAGTCCCAGCGTCATCGCCACGTTCAGGCTGACGGCCGGGCCGAACACCCAGGTCACGGGGGCCAGTGGGACGGACAGGCCGAGCATGACCGTGTTGGCCATGAGGTTCACGCCGTCCGGGGCGTTCTGGAAGGTCGTGAACAGGGGGTTGTCGAGGTGCCTGACGTTGTGGGCGGTGACCTCGAAGAACCACTCCCACTGGTTCTGGTCCTGGAGGGCGTGCGGCAGGTACCGGGTGTCCGGGGAGATCCAGCGCCGCGCGTACAGGGCGGTCGAGGCGATCAGGAACAGGGCGGCGACGAGCAGGTCGGCGGGGCGCAGCGCGCGGGCGCGCAGCGCGGTCAGCTCGGCCAGGACGCGGACGTAGTCCGTGGGCCGCACCTTGGAGCCCTCCTGGTGCGACCACTGCACCGGCACCTCGGCGACCGGCCAGCCCCGGGTGCGGAAGTGGTGCAGGATCTCCACGTCGATGCCCCAGCCGCGCAGCCGGGCCGAGGCGAAGGCCGCGCGGGCCCGGTCGCCGTCGAACAGCTTGAACCCGCACTGGGTGTCGCGGATCCCGGGGACGGCGACCGTGCGTATCAGGAGGTTCCCGCCCCGGCCGAGCAGTTCGCGCAGCCGGTGCTGGTGCACGCCGATCGTCGCGCCGGGGCGCGCCCGGGAGCCGACCGCCGCCGCGTTGCCGTCGGCGAGGGCCTTCTCCAGGGCCTCCAGCTCCTCGATGGGCGCGGCCAGGTCGGCGTCCGTGACCAGGACGCGGCGGCCGTACGAGGCGAGGACGCCCTGGCGCAGGGCGTGGCCCTTGCCGCGGTTGCTCTCGCCGCGGATCAGCTGGATGCGGGGGTCGGCCGCGGCGGCCGCGGCGGCGATCTCCGCCGTGCGGTCCGTGGAGCCGTCGTCGACGACGATCAGCTCCCACGCCGGGGGCTGCGGGGCCGCGTCCAGGTAGGCGCGGACGGCCTCCAGGGTGGGGGCCAGACGGCGTTCCTCGTTGAAGGCGGGGATGACGACGCTGAGGTCCACGGCGGTCATCCGGAAGCCCGCCCGTCGTCCCCGGCGGCCGGGTCGCCGTCCGTGGCGGCCAGGGTCTCGATCAGGGCGAGCGAGTGCGCGTTGTACTCGACGACGATCGCGTGCGCGGCGAGCGGCTCGCGGCGCGACACGGCGTCCACCAGGTCGGTGTGGCGCGACCACAGGCGGCCGCGCAGATCGCCGCCGCGCTCCGCCTCGCGGCGCAGGTGCGGGACCGCGCACACCCAGGACTTGACGCGCAGGCGGTGCAGGAAGTCGGCGAGGTAGGCGTTGCCGAAGAGGGCGCTCAGCTCGCGCCAGAAGCGCAGGTCGTAGCCGATGAGGACGGTGAGGTCGCCCGCGGCGGCGGCGCGGGCGGCCTCCTCGCCGCGGCGGCGCACCGACACGAATCCGCCCGGCGGGACGGTGCGGCGCTCCGCCGTCACGGCGAGGTCGCGGAAGATGCCGTCCGCGACGAGGCCGCGGGCCTCGATCATGCCGCGGTAGTCGGCGAGGGTGTGTTCGTGCACGCGGAAGCCGCGGTGCTGCACGGAGTCCAGGAGGCCCTGCGCGGAGAGGTTCACGAGGGCCTCGCGGACCGGCGTTGCGGAGACGCCGTACTGCTCGGCTATCTCCTTCACCGTGAACTCCTGCCCCGGTATGAGGCGTCCCGCGAGGATCTCGTCGCGCAGGGCGTCGGCGATCTGCTGGCGCAGGGTGCTGCGGATGACGGCGGGGCCGTCGGCTCCGGGCATGGTGGGTGGCCTCCCCCTGCGAGGTCTGGTGCGGCTTCGCTCGACGACGTGCCAGGCGTCGTCGCTTATGAGCACGTCAGACTACGCGGTCGGGGTTCCGCCCCCCGAGCCACGCCCGGCCGCGGGGCTCAGGCCACGTGGGTGTCGGCGATGTCCAGGGCCCGGTCCAGGGCCGCGAGGCCGTCCTTCGCCTCGGCGTCCGTGATGGTGCACGGCGGCACCACGTGCGTGCGGTTCATGTTCACGAAGGGCCACAGGCCGTTCGCCTTCGCCGCGGCGGCGAACGCGGCCATGGGGGCGTTCGCCTCTCCGCTCGCGTTGTAGGGGACGAGGGGCTCGCGGGTCTCCCGGTCCCGGACGAGCTCCAGGGCCCAGAACATGCCGACGCCCCGCACCTCGCCCACGCTCGGGTGCCGCTCGGCAAGGGCGCGCAGGCCGGGGCCGATGACCTCGGCACCGACGCGCGCCGCGTTCTCGACGACGCCCTCGTCCGCCATGACGCCCAGGGTGGCGACGGCGGCGGCGCAGGCCAGCGGGTGGCCGGAGTAGGTGAGTCCGCCCGGGTAGGGCCTGCGGGCGAAGGTCTCGGCGATCGCCGACGAGATCGCCACACCGCCCAGCGGCACGTACCCGGAGTTCACGCCCTTGGCGAAGGTCAGCAGGTCCGGTACGACGCCGTCGTAGTGGTCCACGGCGAACCAGGCGCCGGTGCGGCCGAAGCCCGCCATGACCTCGTCCAGGATCAGGACGATGCCGTGCCGGTCGCACAGCTCGCGCACGCCCGCGAGGTAGCCGGGCGGCGGGGGCATGATCCCGGCGGTGCCCGGGATCGTCTCCAGGATGATCGCCGCGATGGTCCCGGGACCCTCGAAGGCGATGGTGTCCTCCAGGTGCGTCAGGGCCCGCTCGCACTCCTGGGTCTCGTTCTCGGCGTAGAACGGGGACCGGTAGAGGAACGGCGCCCAGAAGTGCACGACGCCCGCCGACGCGGTGTCGGACGGCCAGCGGCGCGGGTCACCGGTGAGGTTGATCGCGGCGGCGGTGGCCCCGTGGTACGAGCGGTACGCGGAGAGCACCTTGGGGCGGCCGGTGTGCAGCCGGGCCATGCGGGTGGCGTTCTCGACGGCCTCGGCGCCGCCGTTGGTGAAGAAGATCTTGTCCAGGTCGCCCGGGGTGCGCTCGGCGATGAGCCGGGCCGCCTCCGAGCGGGCCTCGATCGCGAACGCCGGGGCGAACGTGGCGAGCTTGCCCGCCTGCTCCTGGATCGCGGCGACGACCTTGGGGTGCTGGTAGCCGATGTTCGTGTAGACGAGGCCGCTGGTGAAGTCGAGGTAGCGGTTGCCCTCGTAGTCCCAGAAGTACGAGCCGTCCGCGCCGGCCACCGCGAGCGGGGTGATCAGTTCCTGGGCCGACCAGGAGTGGAAGACGTGCGCGCGGTCGGTTGCGGCGACCGCTGCGCCGAGCTGGGGGTTGGGCTGAGGGGTCATGGGGGCGAGGGTAGGTGTCCGGAATGCGCCCCCGACATGGGCGCGGTGTCTGGCGACCGCCCCATAACGCGACAACCTGTCGCCCGCGACGCTCGCGGGGACCGCCGCCGCCCGGCCGTGGCACGGGGGGCGCAGGGCCCGCGGGGCCCCAGCCGTGCGGGGCCCGCCGTCCGCGCGGGGCGGCACTCCACCGCTGCCGTGCCTCCGGTGCGGCGGACCGTCGAGCGCGAGGGGCCCGGCCCCGGCCCCGGAGACTCCGGCTGTGAAGCCCCGGGTGTGAAGAGGCCGAGCCCGAAGGCCCCGGCGTCCCCTCGGCCCAGCGCCCCGCGCACCCCGGTGGCCGCGCTGCGGCTCGACGCGGAGACGCCGCGGGACCCCGAGGAGGCCCGGCGCGTCACGGCGGCGGTGGCCCGCGAACGCGCCGCGTTCTGGCAGCCGTTGGCCGAGGACCAGGGGCGCCGCGGCGACGTCGACACCCCGGCCCACGGCCTGACCGTGCCCGTCCCGTACGACGAACTCGCCGCCTGCTTCGACGTGTTGACCGGCAACGTGCTCGACCCCGCGCCCCAGGGCACCGCCTACCACGTGGGCGTCACCACCGGCCCCGCCGGGCGCGCCCGGCGCACGGCGCGGGACGCGGGCGGCTCGTTCGCCGTCGAGCACCGCCCGACCCGGGTGGTCCTCACCTTTCCCCGCCCGGCGCGTCCGGACCGCCCGGATCCGCCGGGCCTCCGGGATCCGCCGGATCTCCCGGACCGCCCGCCGCCGCCGTCCCTCCCGGAATCCCCACCGCCCGCGGGAACGCGACCCGCACCGCCCGCGCCCAGCGGTTGATCCCCAGCTCCGGGCGCACGGCCGCCAGGCCGCCGCAGTACTTGGTGAACTCGGCGGCCCGCAGCCCGTACCGGTGCAGGACCCGGTCCGCCTCCGTCAGCTTGCCGCGCGTCTTCGTCTCGACGAGGACGAGGCCGCTGTCGGCCGTCGCCGTCCGGCCCGTCGCCACGTCCCGTACGACGAGGGCGGCGTCGCACGTGACCCGCTGGCCGTCGGCCACGAACGTCGCCCGGCGGTAGTGCGTGACCAGCGAGGGCGTCAGGGACGTCGGCGCCTCCACGCCGTACGAACCGCGCAGCACCCCGGCGAGGAAGCCGCGCCGGGTGTCGTCGAGCGCGTGCGCGTCGCCCTCCATGCGCTGGCGGTGCTTGACGGTCTCGCCGCGCCCCGTCTTCAGCTTGATCTCGAACTGCCGCTCCCCGCTGTCCTGGTAGACCCGCTCCCGGATGCGGTAGCGCAGTCTGCGGCCCTGGCGGTGGTCGTGGAAGGTGCCGAGGCCCGGGGTGTCGTAGTACGTCGAGCGGTACCCGAAGCTGCGGCGGCCGCCGATGCTCAGCGCCCGGAAGGGGCCGCCGCGTCTGCGCGGGTCGGTGAGCAGCGCCGCGAAGTCCTCGAAGACCTCGACGGGGACGAGATAGCCGTGGTCGTAGCGGGCGAGCAGCTCCGCGCGGGCGTTCAGCTCCGCGAGCGAGAGGGGGTGTGCGGCGAGCGCGGCGCGGCTCAGGGCACGAAGGGCAGGGTTCACGCGAGCTCCTAGCTGAGGCGTGCGGCCGGTCGTGACGTTGCAGTCGTAGGCGTACTCGTACTCGTACTCCCAGTGAACGGGCGGGAGCCCTCTGTGAGTTCCGGTTATCGGAAGCGAACTTCCAGGGTCATGAGGTCGCGAGCGTCAAGGCTCCCAGGAGCTCAGGGTTGCGACTCCGTCAGCCATTGACAGCGTACTGTCGTAATGACAGCATGCTGCCATACCCCCTCAGGCGCGGGCACGGGCCCGAGTCCGGGGGTCCGGCACTGGAGGTCACCATGAGCAAGGCCGTTCACCTCGCCGTCTACGACACGTTCGCCGACTGGGAGACCGGGTACGCCACCGCGTTCCTCGCCCGCACCGGCCACACCGTCCGCACGGTCGCCGCGACCGCGGAGCCGGTCACCAGCATCGGCGGCGTCCGCGTCGAGCCCGACCTCACGCTCGACGCGCTGCGCCCCGAGGACAGCGAGCTGCTCATCCTGCCCGGGGCCGACCTGTGGGACAGCGGGGACGGCCTCGCGCCGTTCGCCCGCGCCGCCCGGACCTTCCTCGACGCGGGCGTGCCGGTCGCCGCGATCTGCGGGGCCACGGCCGGGCTCGCCCGCGAGGGGCTGCTCGACGAGCGCGCCCACACCAGCGCCGTACCGATGTACCTGGCCGCGACCGGGTACAAGGGCGCGGACCGGTACGTCGCGTCCGACGCCGTCACCGACGGCGACCTGATCACGGCGGGACCCACCGAGCCCGTCGCGTTCGCACGCGAAGTCCTGGGGCGCATGGGCGCGTTCGAGGGCGAGCGGCTCGACGCCTGGTACCGGCTGTTCCACGACTCGGACCCGGCCGCGTACGAGACGCTGAACTCATGAGCTCCGCGACCGGCGGCGAGCGCGCCGCCCAGGACCTGCTCAGCCGCACCGCGCTCGGCGTCTTCCGGCTCAACGGCCAGTTCCTCGCGGTCTCCGAGGAACTGGCCAGGCCCGCCGGGCTCACCGCCGCCTGGTGGCAGGTGCTCGGCGCCGTCCTGCACGAGCCCCTGCCGGTGGCGGGCATCGCCCGCGCCATGGGCATCACCCGGCAGAGCGTGCAGCGCGTCGCCGACCTGCTCGTGCGCGACGGCCTCGCCGAGTACGCCCCGAACCCCGCGCACCGCCGCGCCAAGCTCCTGCGCCCCACCGACGCGGGGCGCGCGGCCGTCGCGAAGATCGACCCGGGCCACGCGGACCTCGCCGCCCGGCTCAGGGACGCGCTGGGCGCCGAGCAGTTCGAGCAGACCGCCCTCGCCCTGGAGCGGCTCTCGGCCGCCCTGACCGAACTGGAGCCGCCCCGCTGAACTCCCCCTGAGCGCCCTGCGCCCCCTCCGGCACTCCCACTGGGCACTCCCACCGGCACTCCCTCAGGCACCCCTCGTGGAATTTCTCCCTTCGAGGCCTCGCCATATACCCCCCAGGGGTATATGGTCATGATCGTAGTCCTGAACGGGCGACGCCGGCAGGCCCGCCAGAAGGCGCGCCACGACCACGGGAGATGTCATGAAGAACCACACCGGCCACGACCACGCCAGCCACACCGCTCACGGGGACCACGCGGCTCACGGGGACCACGCGGCTCACGCCGCCCCCGGCGGGCTCGCGGTCTCGCAGGACGGGTACACCCTCGAACTCGACTCGACGGTCCTCGGCGCCGGTGTGCAGCCGGTCAGCTTCCGGGTGGTCGGGCCCGACGGGCGGGCGGTGACCGAGTACGTGGCCGAACACGAGAAGGAGCTGCACTTCATAGCCGTACGGCGGGACACGGCCGGTTTCCAGCACGTGCACCCGGTGCGGGACGAGCAGGGCACCTGGAGCGTCGAACTGGCCCTGGAGCCGGGCGACTGGAGATTCTTCACCGACGTCCACCCGGTCGGCCACGACGGCACCATGACGCTGGGGATCGACGTCGCGGTCGCCGGTCCCTACGCCCCGCGACCGCTCCCCGAGGCCACCGGGGTCGCGCGGATCGGCGCGTACACCGTCACGCTCGACGGCACGCTCCTGCCCGGCGAGACGAGCCAGCTGACCCTCACCGTCAGCAAGGACGGCCACCCCGTCACCGACCTCCAGCCCTACCTGGCCGCGTACGGGCACCTGGTGGCGCTGCGGGTCGGCGACCTGGGCTACCTCCACGTCCACCCGGAGGGCGCGCCCGGCGACGGCACCACCGCGCCGGGACCCGAGATCGCCTTCATGGCCGCCGCGCCCTCGGCCGGGACCTACCGCCTCTACCTGGACTTCCAGCACGAAGGCGTCGTCAGGACCGCCGAGTTCACGGTGCGGACCGGCGGGAGCGCCGCCCCCGCGGGCCACCAGCACGGCCACCACGCCCAGCACGCCCACCACTGAGCGCGTGAACGCACCGCGCAGGAAGGGAGCGTCATGCCCCGCCTGACCCCCCTCACGCCCGACACGGCGGTCGGCGCCTCGCGCGACCTCCTGGCCGACCTGGTCTCCCGCCACGGCCACGTCGGGGCCATGGTCTCCACCATGGCGCACTCACCGGCCGTCCTCGGCGGCTACCTCCAGCTCAGCCGGGCCATGGGCCGGGCCAAGCTCGACCGCGGGATCAGCGAACGGATCTCCATCGCCGTGCAGACCGCGCAGGGCTGCGGGCTGTGCCTCGACGCGCACGTCGGCGCCGCCCGCGCCCTCGGCATCGACGAGGCGGAGATCGAGCGGGCCCGCACGGGCACCTCGGCCGATCCCGCGATCGCGGCGCTCGTCGCTCTCGGCCTCCAGGTCCACCGCGAGCCGACGTCGATCACCGACGACCAGATCACCGCGCTGCGCGCGCACGGCTACAGCGACCGCGCCATAGCCGACGTCGTCGGCGTCGTCGCGCTCAACGTCCTCACCGGCGCCTTCAACCTCCTCGCCGGCCTCACACCGGGGAGCGACACCGGTGCGTAGGGAAGACACCCCCGCCTGTCTCCGCGGGGCACGGCCGCCACCCCGCGGCCGGGCCCCGCCGCATGGACACGGAAGGAACCCGCCATGCGACTGTTCGCCATCCGCGACTACCGCCGTCTGTTCGGCGCCCAGGTCATCGCCCTGTTCGGCACCGGACTCACCACCGTGGCCCTCGGGCTGCTCGCCTACGACCTCGCGGGGCCCCGCGCAGGGATGGTCCTCGGCACCGCCCTGACCATCAAGATGGTCATGTACGTCGTCATCGCCCCGCTGGCCGCCGCGTACGTCGACCGGTTCCCCAGGAGACGGCTCCTGGTCCTCCTCGACGTGGTCCGCGGCGCGGTCGTCCTGGCCCTGCCGCTGGTCACCGAGGTCTGGCACGTCTACGTCCTGATCGGCCTCCTCCAGGCCGCCTCCGCGGCGTTCACCCCGACCTTCCAGGCCGTCATCCCCGACATCGTCACCGACGAGTCCGCCTACACGCGCGCCCTGTCCGCCTCCCAGGTCGCCTCCACCATGGAGAGCCTGCTCAGCCCCGTCCTCGCTGCGCTCGCCCTGACGCTCATCAGCTTCGACCGGCTGTTCCTCGGCACCTCCGCCGGATTCCTCGTCTCCGCCCTGCTCGTCCTGGCCACCCGCGTCCCCGACGCCCGGCCCAGTGCCCACACCAAGGCGTGGGACAAGGCCGCGTCAGGGATCAGGACCTTCTTCAGGACGCCGCGGCTGCGCGGCCTCATGGCGCTCAACCTCGTGGTCGCGGCGGCCGGTTCGATCGTCGTCGTCAGCACCGTCAACCACGTCCGCGACGCACTGGGCGGCTCGCAGTCCGACGTCGCCTGGATGCTCGCCGCCTCCGGCACCGGAACCCTCGTGGCCGCCCTCGCGCTGCCGCGCGTCCTCGACCGGATCGCCGCCCGCACCGTCATGACGACCGGCGCCGCGGTCCTCGTCGGCGCCACCGCCGCCGCCGTGTCGCTCAGCGCGCTCGGCCTCGCCACCTGGACCGGTACGGCCGTCATCTGGGCCGCGATCGGCATCGGCATGGCCCTGGTCATCACCCCGACCGGCAAGGTCCTGCGCGCCTCCGTCGCGCGGAACGCGATCCCCGAGGCGTTCGCCGCCCAGTTCTCCCTGTCGCACCTCGCCTGGCTGATCACCTACCCCGTCGCGGGCTGGCTCGGCACGGCCGCGGGCACCACCCCCGCCTGGTCCGTCCTCGCGGTCCTCGCCGCAGCGGGAGCGGCCGGCGCCCTCCTCCTCTGGCCGCGCCACGACGGCCCCGGAGCCGTCACCATGCCCGTGGCGCCCGCCCTGCACGCGCCGGGAACGGACCGGTCCACCCTGTCCAAGGCCGCCTGAGGCCCCGCGTACAGTGCTCTCGCGCACCGCGCCGCGCCCGGCCCCGCAACGGGGACCCGGGCGCGGCGCGGCCGCTCGCCGTCTCACGGATGGGTCACAGATTCCGTCGACGGCTGCGCGGAAGACGCCCATGATGTGGGCTGTACGAACCGGAGAAGTCCCTGCTGGACGGCGTGGTCCGTCCGTAGACTTCTCTGTCTGTCGTACGGCGGACACGCGCAGTGGCCGCCGGAAAGTGGCTGGAATCTGGGGGAGGACGGCGCCGCGATGGCCATGGAGAAACTGGGCCCGGGGGAACCGCAGCGGATAGGCGCCTACCGCCTGCTCGCGCGGCTCGGCGCGGGCGGCATGGGGCAGGTGTACCTGGCGCGTTCCGGCCGGAACCGCACGGTCGCCGTCAAGCTGGTGCGCGAGGAGCTCGCCGCGCAGGAGGAGTTCCGCAGCCGCTTCCGGCAGGAGGTGCAGGCCGCGCGGCGCGTCGGCGGCGCGTGGACGGCACCCGTGCTCGACGCCGACACGGAGGCCGCGATCCCGTGGGTCGCCACCGGGTACGTCGCCGGGCCCTCGCTGCAGGCCGTCGTCTCGCACGACCACGGCCCGCTGCCCGAGCGGTCCGTGAAGATCCTCGCCGCCGGGCTCGCGAACGCCCTGAAGGACATCCACGCGGCCGGGCTCATCCACCGTGACCTCAAGCCGTCCAACGTCCTGGTGACCATCGACGGCCCGCGCGTCATCGACTTCGGGATAGCCAGGGCCCTGGAGACGGTCACCGACGGCGGCCTCACCCGCACCGGGGCGCTCGTCGGATCTCCGGGGTTCATGGCACCCGAGCAGGTGCGCGGCGACCGCGTCACCGAGGCCGCGGACGTCTTCTGCCTGGGGTCCGTCCTCGCGTACGCCGCGACGGGCAGGCTGCCCTTCGGCACGGCCAACAGCGGTGTGCACGCGCTGATGTTCCGCATCGCCCAGGAGGAGCCGGACCTGGAGCCGGTCCCGGAGTCGCTGCGCGAGCTCATCGAGCACTGCCTGGCCAAGGCGCCGGGCGACCGGCCCTCGCTCGACGACGTGCTCGACCGGACGGGGGCCGAGGACACGGTCTTCGAGGGGAAGTCCCGGGAGCCGTGGCTGCCGGGGGCCCTGGTCGCCCAGCTCGGGCGGCACGCGGTGCGGCTCCTTGAGGTCGAGGACCCCGAGGCGGAGCCTGCGGCCGGGGCCGCCGGTCCGGGCGGGACCGCAGGGGCCGCCGGGGCCGCCGCCGGGGCCGGAGCCGCCGCCGGGGCCGGAGCCGCCGCCGGGGCCGCAGGCGCAGCCGGGGCCGCGGGAGCCGAAGCCGTCGCGGGAGCCGAAGCCGCGGGAGCCGAAGCCGAAGCCGCGGGAGCCGGGGCCCCGCCGGAAGCGGAGGGCACCCCGCCGCCGCCCCTCCCCGCGACGCCGCCCGCCACCCCACCGGGCGTCCCCGCCAGGACCGACGCCCCGCCCCCGCCCGGCGTGCCCGGCCAGGGCTCCGTCGACCGGCTGCCGACCATGGTCAGCGGAGCGCCGCCCGCGCCCACGCCCGCCGCCCCCGGCGCCACGCCCCCGCCGGGCCACACCCCCGCCTACGCCTACCCCCACCAGCCCGCGGGCCCCGCGGGACCGGCCGTCTACGGCTACCCGCATCCGCAGGCCCCGTACGGCACGAGCACCGGCACGCCCCCGTACGGCCCGCCGCCGCTCGACCCGCCGCGCCGCAGCGCCCGGTCGACCGCCCTGCTGGTCGCCGTGGCCCTGATAGTGGCGCTCGGCGCGGGCGGCACCGTGTACGCGGTGATGAAGGGCGACGGCGACCCGAAGGCACACGGCGAGGGCAAGGACCGCAACGACTCCGCGCCCAAGACGCCCGGCACCCCCTCCGACTCCGCGGGACCCGCCTCGCCGACGCCGTCCCCGTCGGCGTCCGACGAGGGCACCGTGCCGGACAAGTACCTCGGCACCTGGAACGGCACCGTGTCCGGCGAGGCCGGCACCAGCACCCGCCGGCTGACCATCCAGCAGGGCGAGGTCGGCGACACCGTCCTGTCCCTGACCGCCGACGGCCCGCTCAAGGGCGGCGGCACCTACCACTGCGTGTTCCAGGGCACCCTGACGTCCGCGTCCGACAGCGAACTCCAGATCTCCGGGACCGAGGTCACCGAGGGCCCGCCCCGCACCTGTGAACCGGGCGCCCCCAGCGTCGTCACCATCCTGCCGAGCGGCGAACTGCACCGGGTCAACACCGACGGCGGCAAAGCGCTCACGTACTCCAAGGGCTGACCCGGCCGCACCGCCGCCCGGTCCCCCCGTAGGCCGGGCGGCGGCTTCCCCCACGGCGATTCCAACCCGCGGCGGCGTTGTCCCGCACCCCCCGCCCGTGCTCCGGGACAAAAGCCCGGGACAGAACCCGGAGCCCCGGTTTTGGCTCGCTCGCGGCTTCCGCGGGGCCGGACGGCGGAGTTGGGTGGGTGCCCGTCACGCACGTACGGGGGCACGCGGGGGGATGCGCCGTGGGACGTCGCGAGAAGCCGATCGACCCGGCGGCGGGGCCGGTGGAGCGGTTCGCGCACGAGTTGCGCGCGCTGCGCCGCGAGGCGGGCACACCCACGTACCGGGCGATGGCCGCCGACTCCGCGTACTCCGCCACCACGCTCGCCTACGCCGTCGCGGGCGAGAAACTGCCCTCGCTGCCGGTCGCCCTCGCCTATGTGAAGGCCTGCGGCGGCGACCTCGCCCGGTGGGAGCGCCGCTGGCGCGAGGCCCGCGTCGAGGAGGCCGCGCACCGGCCCCGCGACGAGTCGGAGGACGGCGAACCGCCCTACCGGGGGCTCGCGCGCTTCGACACCGGGGACCAGGACCACTTCTTCGGCCGCGACCGGCTCACCGGCGAACTCGTCGAGCTGGCCCGGGAGCACCGCGTCACCACCGTCTTCGGCCCCTCGGGCAGCGGCAAGTCCTCGCTGCTGCGCGCCGGGCTCATCCCCCGGCTGCGGCAGCCCGCGCCCCCGGCGCCCCGGCCCGCCGCCATCCGCGTCCTCACCCCGGGCCCCCGGCCGCTGCGCACCCACGAGCGGCTCTTCGCCCCGGCCCCGGGCGACGGCGACACCTGGCTGGTGGTCGACCAGTTCGAGGAGGTCTTCACGCTCTGCCACGACCCGGACGAGCGGGAGGAGTTCATCGCCCGCCTGGTGTCCGCCCGCGCCCCGGCGCTGCGCCTGCGGGTGGTGCTCGGCGTGCGCGCCGACTTCTACGGCCGCTGTCTGCAACACCGCGCGCTCGCCGGCGCCGTCCGCGAGGCCAGTCTGCCGGTGGTCCCGATGAGCCCCGCCGAACTGCGCGAGGCCATCGTCCGCCCGGCCGCCGCACACGGCCTCATCGTGGAGCGCGCCCTCACCGCCCGGCTCATCGAGGAGACCCTGGACGAGCCGGGCTGTCTGCCCCTGACCTCCCACGCGCTCCTGGAGACCTGGCGCCGCCGCCGGGGCCGCATCCTGACGACGGCCGCGTACGAGGCGTCCGGCCGGGTCGCGGGGGCGCTCGCCCGCACCGCCGAGGACCTGTACACGCAGCTGCCCGCCGGACAGCGGGACGTGGCGCGCCGCATCCTGCTCCGGCTGATCACACCGGGGGACGGCGTGCCGGACACCCGGCGGCCGGTGCGCCGGGCCGAGCTCGACGACGGGGGCGCGGCGGACGCCGCGGACGCCGCCCGCGTCCTGGACCGGCTCGCCCGCGCCCGCCTGGTCACGCTCGACCACGACACCGCCGATCTGACCCACGAGGCCGTCATCACCGGCTGGCCCCGGCTGCGCGGCTGGATCGAGGAGGACCGCGAGCGGCTGCGCTGCCACCGCCGCCTCACCGAGGCCGCCGAGGCCTGGGCGGAACTCGGCCGCGACACCGGCGCCCTGTACCGGGGCACCCGCCTGGCCACCGCCGAGGAGCACTTCCCCGGCGCCGGCGCCCACCCCGCGCTCACCGCCCTGGAGCGGGACTTCCTGGTCGCGAGCACCGCCGCCCGCGACCAGGAGCAGCGCGCCGCGGCCCGGGTGACGCGCCGCCTGCGCCGGTTCACCACGGCCCTTTCGGTGCTGCTCGCCCTCGTGCTCGCGGCGAGCCTGATCGCCTGGCAGCAGAGCCGGGACAGCGGCCGCGAGCGCGACCGGGCGCGGGCCGCGCAGCGCGTGGCCCAGTCCCGGCAGCTCGCCGCGCAGTCGGCGGCCCTGCTCGACAGCGACCCCGACCTGGCCTCGCTGCTCGCGGTGCGGGCCCACCGCACGGCCGCCACGCCGGAGGCCGCGGGCAGCCTCTACGCCGCCGCCGAGCTGCCGCTGCGGCGCCGCTTCACCGCCGCCGAGGGGCCCGTCCTGTCCGTCGCGGTGAGCCCCGGCGGGCACACCGTCGCCACCAGCGGCTACGACGGCACCGTACGGCTGTGGGACCCGGCCACCGGCAGGCCGCGGGCCGATCTGAGCAGCGACACGGGTGACGTCTACTCCGTGGCGTTCAGCCCCGACGGGCGGACCCTGGCCGCGAGCGGCGACTCCCGGGTCCGGCTGTGGGACGTCGCCACCGGCAGGGTGCGCCGGGCCCTCCCCCGGCACACCGCCGCGGTCTTCACGCTCGCCTTCAGCCCCGACGGCCGCACCCTCGCGACCGGCAGCGACGACGGCACCGTGCGCCTCTCGGACACGGCGACGGGCCGCACCCGGGCCACTCTCCGGGGCCACAGGGGCGAGATCTCCGGGGTCGCCTTCGGCCGCGCCGGGCACCTCCTCGCCTCCAGCGGCGCCGACCGGACCGTACGCCTGTGGGACGCGGCCACCGGCGAGCGGCGCGCCACCCTGCGGGGCCACAAGGGCGAGGTGTCCGCCGTCGCCTTCAGCCCCGACGGCCGCACCCTGGCCTCCACCGGCTACGACCGGACCGTGCGCCTGTGGGACGTGGCGGCGCGCCGGACGCGGGCCGTCCTGCGCGGGCACACGGGCGAGGTCTCCGCCGTGGCCTTCAGCCCCGACGGGCACACCGTGGCCTCCAGCGGCGCCGACCGGACCGTACGCCTGTGGAACGCGGCCACCGGCCGCGTCCGGACCGTCCTCACCGGCCACACCGCCCCCGTCTCCGGGGTCGCCTTCGGCCCGGACGGGCACACCCTGGCCTCCAGCGGCTACGACCGGACGGTGCGGCTGTGGAACACGGCCACGGCCGCCCCGCACACCACGCTCACCGGCCAGGGCGCCCCGGTCTCCCTCGCGGCCTACAGCCCCGACGGGCGCACCCTGCTCACCGGCGGCGAGGACGGCGGCGTACGGCTGTGGAACACCGCCACCCACCGGGCGCGCGCCACCCTCACCGACCGCACCGGGCCCGTCCTCGCGGTCTCGTTCAGCCGCGACGAGCGCACCCTGACGACGGTCAACGACACCCAGCGGGTGCGGCGCTGGGACCTGGCCACCGGCAGGCCGCGCAGCACGTCCGTCGACAGCGCGGAGGCCGTCGTGGCGGCGGCCATCGGCCCGGACGGCCGGACCCTCGCCGTCGTCACCGGGCAGCGGACGGTCCGGCTGTGGGGCGGGGCGGCGGGCCGGACCCGGACCGTGCTCGACCACCCCGGGGCGGTCCTCGCGCTCGCCTTCAGCCGGGACGGGCGCACCCTGGCCACCGGCAGCGCCGACGGGTCGGTCCGGCTGTGGGACGTCGCCCGGGGCACGCCGCGCACCACTCTGACCGGGCCCGCCGACGCGGTCGGCGCGGTCGCGCTCAGCCCGGACGGGCGCACGGTGGCCGCGGGCAGCGACGACGGCACGGTCCGGCTGTGGGACGCGGCCACCGGCCGGACCCTGGCCGCCCTCACCGACCGCACCGGGCAGGTCCTCACGGTGGCCTTCAGCGGGGACGGGCGCGCCCTGGCCACCGGCGGCGAGGACGCGACGACCCGGCTGTGGCGGACCGACCTGCCCACGCCGTCCGGGGCGATCCGGCGGATCTGCCGCGCGGTCGGCCGCGACCTGACCCGGCAGGAGCGCGCGAGCCACCTGCCGGAGCAGAAGCACGGCCGCACCTGCTGAACGCGCGCGAGCGCCCGGTGGCCGGGGCCACCGGGCGCTCGGACGCGCGACGGACGGGACGGACTAGATGAACGAGTTGATCTCGATCGTCTCGTCGCGGCCCGGGCCCACGCCGATCGCGGAGATCGGGGCGCCGGACATCTCCTCCAGGGCCTTCACGTAGGCCTGCGCGTTCTTCGGCAGGTCGGCGAAGGTCTTGGCCTTGGTGATGTCCTCGGACCAGCCCGGCAGCGTCTCGTAGATCGGCTTCGCGTGGTGGAAGTCCGTCTGGCTGTACGGGAGCTCCTCGACGCGCTTGCCGTCGATCTCGTACGCCACGCAGACCGGGATCTGCTCCCAGCCGGTGAGGACGTCGAGCTTGGTGAGGAAGAAGTCCGTCAGGCCGTTCACCCGGGTCGCGTAGCGGGCGATCGGGGCGTCGAACCAGCCGCAGCGGCGGTCGCGGCCGGTCGTGACGCCGCGCTCGCCGCCGATGGTGCGCAGCGCCTCGCCGTCCGCGTCGAACAGCTCCGTCGGGAACGGGCCCGCGCCGACGCGCGTGGTGTACGCCTTCAGGATGCCGATGACGCGGCTGATCTTCGTCGGGCCGACGCCGGTGCCCGTGCAGGCACCGCCCGCGGTCGGGTTCGACGAGGTCACGAAGGGGTACGTGCCGTGGTCCACGTCCAGGAGCGTGCCCTGGCCGCCCTCGAACAGGACGACCTTGTCGTCGTCGAGCGCGTTGTTGAGGATCAGCGTGGTGTCGGCCACGTAACTCTTGATGTTCTCGCCGTGCTCCAGGAGCTGCTCGACGATCTGCTCCGCCTCGATGGCCCGGCGGTTGAACACCTTGGTGAGCAGCTGGTTCTTCTGCTCCAGGGCCGCTTCGACCTTCTGCTTCAGGATCGACTCGTCGTAGAGGTCCTGGACGCGGATGCCGGTGCGGTTGATCTTGTCGGCGTAGGTCGGGCCGATGCCGCGGCCGGTCGTGCCGATCTTCCGCTTGCCGAGGAAGCGCTCGCCGACCTTGTCCACCGTCACGTTGTACGGCGTGATGATGTGCGCGTTTCCGCTGATCAGCAGCTTCGACGTGTCGACGCCGCGCTCGTTCAGACCGCTCAGCTCGGAGAGCAGGACCGACGGGTCGACGACGACGCCGTTACCGATGACCGGTACGCAGTCCGGCGAGAGGATTCCGGAAGGGAGGAGGTGCAGCGCGTACTTCTGGTCGCCTACGACGACCGTGTGGCCGGCGTTGTTGCCGCCCTGGTAGCGCACTACATAGTCCACGGATCCACCGAGCAGGTCGGTGGCCTTTCCCTTGCCTTCGTCACCCCACTGAGCACCGAGCAGCACGAGTGCGGGCACAGGCGTACACCCCTTCCGGGCGGGGCATGTCCAAGGTCAGGGGCCACGGCTCGATGCCGTCGCCACCGGTGTGGGTGTGCCTTGGTCGCCCCGGAATAGACGAAGCCCCTGGCGCAATAGCGCAAGGGGCTCTTGCACAAAGATGCTACCCGAGGACTAAAGAAAGGGCGCACGTGTCGGCTCGCGACCAGCGCGATGACCTCATCGTGATCATCGACCCGGTCGCCCGGCGCACGGACGGCGAGTCCGTACGCATCGCCAAGGACGTGCTTGGCGCGGGCGCGGAGCTCAAGCTCTGTCTGCCCGAAGGCCCCGAGGAATTCGCCCGCGCCCTGGCCAGGCGGGGGACGCGGCGCCCGGTCGTGGTCGGCGACGACGCGGCCCTGCGGCGGGCCGTCGCCGTCCTGCACCGGGAGCGGGCGCTCGGCGCGACCGATCTGGCGGTCGTGCCCGTCGCGGGCGGCGCCACCGGGGTGCGGCTCGCCCGTGCCCTCGGCGTGCCCGCGGGAGCGGTCGCCGCGGCGCGCACCGTGCTCGACGGGGTGCCCCGGCGGCTCGACCTGCTCGTCGACGACCGCGACGAGGTCGTCCTCGGGGACGTGCGCATCCCGTCCCTGGGCGCGGGCCTCGCCGGGGAGCCAGGACCCGAGCGGCACGGACACCCCTGGCTGCGGACCTGCCAGTCCCTCGTCCGCACCCTGGGCGCCCGGCCCGCGGCGGGCCGGGCCGGGCCGTCGCGGCTGCGGGTGGAGGCCGACGGGGTGACCCTCGTCGACCTCGACCAGCCCGTCGAGGGCGTGTCCGTGACGCCGGGCGGCGGGGGCCTCGCCCGGGTGGAGGTGCGGCCGTCGTCCGTCGGGGCCGGGATGGCTCCGGTGGGGGCGCGGGCCCGCTCCGTGACGGTCTCGGGCCCCGACTTCCGCTACCGCGCGGACGGGACGACGGCCGGGCCCGTCCGCACCCGCACCTGGACCGCCCGCCCCCAGGCCTGGGGCCTCACCCTGCCCGCCGAGCCGCCCCGCTAGACCTGGACGAGCAGCTCCTGAAGGCCCCGGATCACGAAGTTCGGCTTGCGCCGCGGCTCGGCGGCGAGGCGCAGTCCCGGCGCGCGGCGCAGCAGGGCCCGCAGCGACGCGGCGAGCTCGACGCGCGCGAGGGGCGCCCCGATGCAGTAGTGGATGCCCGCGCTGAAGGAGATGTGCGGGTTGGCGTCGCGGGGGCGGGCGAGGTCGAGCGTGTCGGGGTCGCGGAAGGCGGCCGGGTCCCGGTTCGCCGAGCCGAAGAGCAGCGCCACCTCGCTGCCCCGGGGGATCACCGTGCCGCCGACCTCGATGTCGTCGAGCACCCACCGCTCGAAGAGCTGGAGCGGGGTGTCGTGGCGCAGCAGCTCCTCCACGGCCGTGGGCAGCAGCCGCTCCGGCTCCGCGCGCAGGGCGGCGAGCTGCCCGGGGTGGCGGAACAGCGCGTGCCAGCCGTTCACGGTGGCGTTGACGGTCGCCTCGTGCCCGGCGTTCAGGAGCAGCACGCAGGTGGAGACCAGCTCCTGTTCGCTGAGCCGGTCGCCCTGCTCGTGGGCGGCGATGAGGTCGGTGAGCAGGTCGTCACCGGGCCGCGCCCGCCGCCGCGCGATCAGCTCCCGCAGATACGCGGAGAACTCCAGGGACGCGCGCACGGCCCGGGCGGCGACCGCCTCGTCCGGGTTCAGCTCGTACATCCCGCAGATGTCCGCCGACCAGGGGCGCAGCGGCTGCCGGTCGCCCTCAGGGATGCCGAGCAGCTCGGCGATCACCGCGACGGGCAGCGGCTCCGCGACCCGTGCGAGCAGGTCGCCGCCGCCGTCCGCGACGAGGCCGCGCACCAGGTCGTCCGCGAGGCCCTCGACGTACGGGCGCAGGCGCTCCACCGTCCGAGGCGTGAACGCCTTGGCGACCAGGCGCCGGATGCGGGTGTGCGCGGGTGCCTCCAGGTCGAGCATCCCGTGGTCGTTGAGGACGTGGAACGGCTCGTGCGCGGCCGGGGGCGCCGTGCGCCCGAACTCCTCGTGCCCGAACCGGTGCAGATACGTGCGGCCGAGCCGCCGGTCGCGCAGCAGCGCGGCGACGTCCGCGTGGTGCGGGATCAGGTACTGGTCGCTCGGCCCGTAGTAGTGCACCCGTCCCCGCGCGCGCAGCTCCGCGTAGGCGGGGTAGGGATCGGCGAGGAAGGCGCCCGACGAGGGCGCGAAGACACCGGTGACGTCCGCCAGTTCAGCCATGTGCGGATGCTAAGGGAGCGCCCCGAAGGGGCGCGGGGCCATACCGATTGCGGCTCCGCCGCGTGGGCGCGACCAGCCACGGCGGACCCGCAGATTCAGCATCGCACTTCCCGCGGAGCGCCCGCGCTCACCCGGGTGTGACCAGCCTCGCCTCGTAGGCGAACACCGCGGCCTGGGTGCGGTCCCGCAGGCCCAGCTTCACAAGGATCCGGCTGACGTGGGTCTTGATGGTGGACTCGGCGACGACGAGCCGCGCGGCGATCTCCAGGTTGGAGAGCCCCTGCGCGATGAGCACGAGCACCTCCGTCTCGCGCTCGGTCAGCTCCCCGTACTGGGCCTGCGCCTGCGCGGTCCCCGCGGGCAGCGGCCGGTCCGCGAGCCGGGAGAACTCCGTGATGAGGCGGCGCGTCACGCTCGGCGCGAGCAGGGCCTCGCCGGCGGCGACGACCCGGACGCCGTCCGCGAGCTGCCGCGCCGAGGCGTCCTTGAGCAGGAAGCCCGACGCGCCCGCGCGCAGCGCCTGGTACACGTACTCGTCGAGGTCGAAGGTGGTCAGGACGAGGACCCTGGTGGCGCTGGAGTCGGCGGCGACGATCTCGCGGGTGGCGTCGATGCCGTTCAGCTCGGGCATGCGGATGTCCATGAGCACCACGTCGGGGGCGAGTTCGCGCACCCGCTGCACGGCCTCGCGGCCGTTGACGGCCTCGCCGACGACCTCGATGCCGGGCATCGCGTTGAGCAGCACGGAGAAGCCCTCGCGGACCATCATCTGGTCGTCCGCGATCAGCACGCGGATGGTCTCGCCGCTCACGCGGCCTCCCCCTCGGCCGCGCCCGGTGCCGCCGCCACCGGGACGGGCAGGAACACCGTGACCTCGTACCCGCCGTCGGCCGTCGGCCCGGCCGTCATCTCCCCGTCCAGCATCCCGACGCGCTCCCGCATACCGGTGATCCCGTGCCCGGCGCCCATCGAAAGGGGCGGGCGAAGCCCTCGTTGAGGGGCGGTGGCCGGGTGACGGGCGGGCGGCTTCACGAGCCCCGTCGCGGGGCCGTTCACGATCCGCAGGCCGAGTCCGCCGAGCACGTAGCCGATCTCCACCCGGGCCGTCGCCCCGGGCGCGTGCCGCAGGCTGTTGCTGAGCGCCTCCTGCACGATCCGGTACGCGGACAGCTCGACGCCCTGCGGCAGCTCGCGCACGCCGCCGGTCACGGCCTTCTCTACGGTCAGGCCGGTCTCCCGGACGTTGTCGATGAGCCGGTCGAGATCGGCGAGCGTCGGCTGCGGGGCGTCGGGCGCCTCGTAGTCCTCCGCCCGTACGACGCCGAGCACGCGGCGCAGCTCGGTCAGCGCGACCACCGCGTTCTCGCGGATCGTCGCGAAGGCCTGCGCCAGCTCCGGCGGCGGGTTCTCCACCCGGTAGGGGGCCGCCTCCGCCTGGATGGCGACGACCGACATGTGGTGGGCCACGACGTCGTGCAGCTCGCGGGCGATGTTCGTGCGCTCCTCCAGGAGCGTGCGCCGGTCCCGCTCGACGGCGGTCACGGTGCGCTCGGCGACGACCTCGCGGCGGGCGTCCCGGTTCGCCGACACCAGTGTCACGATGGCGACCACGACGCCGCTGAGCGCCAGCATGTCCAGGGAGTTCGAGTTCCAGGCGACGGTCGCGTCGACGAACATCGAGTACAGGGCGGTCAGGGCCCACATCCACGCCGCCGTGCGGGGCCTGGTCCGCGCCGCGACCACCGCCATCACCACGGTGTGCCCGACGATCGAGCCGGGCGGCCACGGGGCCCAGCCGCCGCCGCTCAGGAGCATCATCAGCGGGGTCATCCCCAGCGAGCACCACCAGGCGAGCACCGGCCGCACCAGCGTGAGCAGCACCGCTCCCGCGGGCAGGAACCCGGTCAGCGCCCAGGCGAACTCCCCGTTCGTGTCCCAGCCGCCGAAGCCGCCCGCGTAGGCGACGAACAGGGTCAGCAGCGCGAACGCCACCACCACGCCGTGCGGCAGGTACTCCTCGGCCCGCGCCGCCCGCCCCGGCAGCCGCGCGGCACCCCGGCGCAGCGGCCGCAGCGGCCGGTACGCGAACACGTCCTGGAACAGGTCGCCGCGCAGGCCCTGGAGGGCGTTCTGCGCGAGGTGGAACTCTGGGCTGCGTGTCTTCTCGGTCACGTCTAAGACGGTACGGGGGCCGTGACCCCCCGGACGTCCCCTCTGGGACGGGTTCCCAGGGGTCCGTCGCAAGTACTACGCGGCCGCCGCGCGGCCCCCCTCGGACCCCCTTTTCGGCCCCTTTCGCCCCCCCTCGGCTCAGAACGCGAGCTGGGCGATCTCCTCCGCGACCACCGCGCACGCGTCGGCCGCCGGGTCGATCAGGGGGAAGTGGCCGACGTCCTCCAGGAGCGTCAGACCGACCACCTCGCCCGCCTTCGCGGCGGCGTCGGCGTAGGCCTCGGCGACCGCCTGCGGGACGACGATGTCGGTGCGGCCCTGGACGACGGTCGTGGCGATGCCGGTGGGCAGGAGCGCGGCGGGGTCGGCGTGGGCCAGGCGCTGCGCGAAGCGGGCCTCGGCCGCCGGATCCGCCGGGCCCTCGGCGTCCAGGAGCTGGCGCACGGCGCCGGAGCAGACGCCCAGCTCGTCCGCCACGCGGAAGTCCGCGATGGGCGCGAGCGCGACGACGCCCCGCAGCGGCGCGGGCCGGGCCGTGCGCCACGGCGAGCCCTCCGGCAGGACGTGCCGGGCCGCGGCCCACAGGGCGAGGTGGCCGCCCGCCGAGTGGCCGGTCACCACGGTCCGGCGCGGGTCGGCGACGGGCAGCGCCGTGCGGGCGAGCGCGGGCAGCGCGTCCAGGGCGGCGGCCACGTCGTCGAAGGTCTCCGGCCAGCGCCCGGCCACGGGCCCGGCGGCGCCGCCCTGCGCGGGGATCGGCCCGGCCGCGCCGCCCCTGCGGTACTCGACGTTGGCCACGGCGAAGCCCCGCCGGGCCAGGAAGTCCGCGAACGGCGTGATGTGCAGGCGGTCGTAGGGGGCCCGCCACGCCCCGCCGTGCAGGACGACGACGAGCGGGGCCGGGCCCGCGCCGCCGCCGCGCGGCGCGTAGAAGTCCACGATCTGGTCCGGGTGCGGACCGTAGGCGGCGGTGGCGTCCGGCCGCACCTCGGGGTGCGCGAAGGCGGACTGTTCCTCGGCGGCGTCACGCGCCACGGCGGCGTCGTCCGGCATGCGGTGGCCTCCCGGTTCGGCGGAGTGCGGAACCGCCGGGCGCCGGTGACAACTGACCGGCGCCCGGCGGGCGTTCGTACGACAGTCGGACCAGGTGCCCCGGAAGGGCATGATCCAGATTCGCCGGACGTTATCAGGTGTCCCGGCCGCCCCCGGGCCCCGGTACCCCGTCACCTCCGAGGATGCCGCCGAGGACCCGCGCGGCCCGCTCCGCGTCCGCGAACGACACGTACAGCGGGGTGAAGCCGAAGCGCAGCACGTCCGGCGCGCGGAAGTCGCCGACCACGCCCGCCGCGACGAGCTTCGGCATGACCTCCCGCGCGTCCGGGCAGCGCAGCGCGATCTGGCTGCCGCGCTCCGCGTGCGCGGCCGGGGTGATGGACTCGGCCCGCCCCCGGGGCACGTACGCCCCGACGCACTCCAGGAAGAAGTCCGTGAGCGCCAGGGACTTGGCCCGTACGTCGTCGAGCGAGACGCCGTCCCAGACGTCGAGGGCCGCCTCCAGGGCGAGCAGCGACAGGATGTCCGGCGTGCCGACGCGGCCGCGCACCACACCAGCGGCGGGTTCGTAGTCGGACCGCATGCCGAAGGGGTCGGCGTGCGAGTTCCAGCCGGGCAGCGGCGAGTCGAAGCGGGCCTGGAGGTCACGGCGTACGTAGAGGTACGAGGGCGAACCCGGGCCGCCGTTCAGGTACTTGTACGTGCAGCCGACCGCGAGGTCCACGCCGTGCTCGTCCAGGCCGACGGGCAGCGCGCCCGCCGTGTGGCACAGGTCCCACACCGCGCGGGCGCCCGCCGCGTGCACGGCCGCCGTGAGCCCCGGCAGGTCGTGCAGGCGGCCCGACCGGTAGTCGGCGTGGTTGAGCAGCACCGCGGCCGTGCGCGGGCCGAGCAGGCCGGGCACGTCGGCCGGGGCGGCCGGGACCACGCGGCAGCCGGTGAGGCGGGCCGCGGACTCGGCGACGTACCCGTCCGTCGGGAAGGTGGTGGCGTCGACGACGACCTCGTCGCGCGCGGGGCTGTCGGCCCGGGCCATGCGCACGGCCGCGACGACCGCCTTGAAGACGTTCACGCTGGTGGAGTCGGAGACGACCACCTGGCCCGGGGCGGCGCCGACGAGCGGGGCGATCCGCTCCCCGACCCGCTCGGGCGCGGTCCACCAGCCGCTCTCCTCCCAGGAGCGGATGCGCAGCTCGCCCCACTCGCGGGTGACGACGTCGGCGACCCGGTCGGCCACGTGCGCGGGCAGGGCGCCCAGGGAGTTCCCGTCCAGGTACACGCCGTCGTCGAGGACGAACTCCGCGCGCTTGGCGGCGAGCGGGTCCGCGGCGTCGAGGGCGGCGGCCCGCGCGCGCAGCTCCGCTTCCCTCGGCTCAGACATGGCTGCGCGCCGTCCACAGCTCGGGGAACACGTTCTTCGTGGCGCGCTTCTCCAGCCAGGCCACGCCCGCGGAGCCGCCGGTGCCGGTCTTGGAGCCCATGGACCTGCGGGTGGCCACCAGGTGGTCGTTGCGCCAGCGCCACACCAGCTCGGCGACGTCGGTCAGGGCCTCGCCGAGGCGGGCCAGGTCGGAGCTCTCGTCACCGGAGTAGAGCTCGGTCCACACGGCCTCGACGCGGGGCGACGGCTCGTACCTGGCCGTCACGTCGCGGTCGAGGACCTCGGCGGGGACGTCGTACCCGCGGTGCGCGAGCAGCCGGAGCACCTCGTCGTACAGGCTCGGCTCCTGGAGGGCCTTCTCCAGCTCCGCGTACACGCGCGGGGTGCCGCGGTGCGGGACCAGCATGGACGCGGACTTCTCGCCGAGCAGGAACTCCATGCGCCGGTACATCGCCGACTGGAAGCCCGAGCCCTCGCCGAGCGAGCCCCGGTAGGAGTTGAACTGGCCGGGGGTGAGCTGGCCGAGCGGCTTCCAGGAGGCGTTCAGGGCCTCCAGCTCGCGCACGGAGCGCTTCAGGGCGGCCACCGCGGTCGGCACGTCGTCGTCGCGCAGGGCGCGCGCGGCGGTCTCCCACTCGTGGACGATGACCGTGAACCACAGCTCCATCACCTGGGTCGTGACCAGGAAGACCATCTCGCCCGGGTCGTCGGAGCGCAGGTGCTGGAGGTGGGTGAGGACGTCCGCCTTCACGTAGTCCTCGTAAGGGGTGCTGCCGGCGAAGTCGAGGTTGGGGCTGTCGGGGCTCTCGGTGGGCGTTTCGCCGGACGTCTGCTGTATCTCGTTCATCTCGAGAGTCTCGCCTGCCGTGCTCGCCTCGTGGGACATCGCTGTCTCCTAGATGCGTGATCCGGGTAGCGGTCCGCCCCTGCCGTAGCGGCACGGGGGCCCCGGTCCCCACTCGCATCCTCCGCAACATCCCGCGAAACGGCAAGACCTGCCTGGTCACACCGGGTGGCCCAGGCAGGTCCGCGACGCCGGGGCCTAGCCCAGGGTGTCCGCGGCCGTCGCCGAGGAGTCCCGCAGGAACGTCGAGCAGCGCTCGTACTCCTCCTGCTCGCCGATCGCCTGCGCCGCGCGGGCCAGGCCGTGCAGCGCCCGCAGGAAGCCGCGGTTCGGCTCGTGCTCCCACGGCACCGGGCCGTGGCCCTTCCAGCCGGCCCTGCGCAGGGCGTCCAGGCCCCGGTGGTATCCGGTACGGGCGTACGCGTACGACTCGACGACGCGGCCCGCCTCGAACGCCTCGTCCGCGAGGCGCGCCCAGGCGAGGGAGGACGTCGGGTACTTGGCGGCGACGTCGGCGGCCGCCGTGCCGCCCGCGAGCAGCTCCCGGGGCTCCGGGTCGTCGGGCAGATGGGTCGGGGGCGGTCCCCCGAGCAGGTTCTCGTGAATGGCCATGGGCTCCAGTCTGCTCCATGCCCCCTCTCGCGGGTGCGCCCCGGCCCCTTTCCCCGCCCCCGGCGCCCGGCCCGCGCCGCCCGGCGCCGCCCTAGCGCGCGGCGGCCACCGCGCGCACCGCCCGCACCAGGGCCTCGGCCCCCGCCCGCGCCTTGCTCCGGGGGCACCCCACGTTGAGGCGCACGAAGCCCGGGGTGCCGTAGGTGGTGCCCGGCATCACGGCGACCCGCTCCTCGTGCACGAGGTGGTGCTGGAGGGCGTCGTCGGAGGTCTCGCCCAGGACGGGGCGGAGGTCGATCCAGGCCAGATAGCCCGCTTGCGGCGGCCGCCAGTCCAGGGCGGGGAAGGCCGCGTTCAGGGTGGCGGCCACCAGGCGCAGGTTGGCGTGGGTGTAGGCGCGCACGGCGTCCAGCCAGGCGCCGCCCCTGCGGTACGCGGCGACGTGCGCGGTCAGCGAGAGGACCGCGGGCGAGGCGAGGCCCTCGCCGGTGTCCATGCGGCGGACGAAGGCGGCGTGGTCGCCGGGGTCGCCGATGAGGCCGTAACTCCCGCTCAGCGCAGGGAAGTTGAAGGACTTCGTCGCGGAGGTGACGAGGGCCCAGCGGCCCCGCCCGTAGCGGGCCCAGGGGCGGTGGAGGTGTCCCTCGTGGGTGAGGTCGGCGTGGATCTCGTCGCTGATGACGGCGACGCCGTGCCGCTCGCACAGGCCGGCCACCGCGAGGAGCTCCGCCTCGGTCCACACCCGGCCGGTGGGGTTGTGCGGGGAACACAGGATGAGGACGCGGCTGTCGGGGCGCGCCAGCTCGGCGTCGAGGGCGGCGAACCCGGGGTCCTCAAGGGGCACGCCCCGCAGCTCGCGCCCGAGCCCGGTCACCGCCTTGCGGAAGCCGTCGTACGTCGGGGTGTGCACGACGACGCCCTCGCCCGGCTCCGTCCACATGCGCAGGAGCTGGGATATCTGGTTGAGCACGGACGGGGCGTACACGAGGGACGCCGGGTCGACGTCCGTGTCGTAGCGGCTCTTGAACCAGTCGTGGACCGCGCCGCGGAAGTCGTCGTTGCGCCAGTCGGTGTAGCCGAACACGCCGTGCGCGACGCGCTGTTGGAGGGCGTCGAGGACCTCGGGCGCGCTGCGGAAGTCCATGTCGGAGATGGTGAAGGGCAGCAGGTCCGGCACCGGGAACCGGTCCTTCACGCCGTCCCACTGCACGCACCAGGTGCCCCGCCGGTCCACGGGGATGTCGAAGTCGTACGCCACGGTCGGTTCCCTCCGGGTACGCCGACGGGCCCGGCACCCACGAGGAGTGCCGGGCCCGTCGAGCGGTGGACTACTTGAGCTTCGTGCCCGTGGAGCGCAGCGCGCCGCACGCCTCGGTCACGCGCTTGGCCATGGAGGCCTCGGCCAGCTTGCCCCAGGTGCGCGGGTCGTAGGTCTTCTTCGAACCGACCTCGCCGTCGACCTTCAGGACGCCGTCGTAGTTCTTGAACATGTGGTCCGCGACGGGACGCGTGAAGGCGTACTGGGTGTCGGTGTCGAGGTTCATCTTCACGACGCCGTTCTCCAGCGCCGTGGCGATCTCCTCGGCGGTGGAGCCGGAGCCGCCGTGGAACACGAAGTCGAAGGGGGACGTCTTGCCGTACTTGGAGGCGACACCCTCCTGGAGGTCCTTGAGGAGCTCGGGGCGCAGCACGACGTTGCCCGGCTTGTACACGCCGTGGACGTTGCCGAAGGACGCGGCGAGCAGGTAGCGGCCCTTCTCGCCCAGGCCGAGGGCCTCGGCGGTGCGCAGCGCGTCGTCGACGGTGGTGTACAGCTCGTCGTTGATCTCGTGGCTGACGCCGTCCTCCTCGCCGCCGGTCGGGGTGATCTCGACCTCAAGGATGATCTTCGCGGCAGCGGCCTTGGCGAGCAGCTCCTGGCCGATGGCCAGGTTGTCGGCGAGGGTCTCCGCGGAGCCGTCCCACATGTGGGACTGGAACAGCGGGTTCTCGCCGCGGGCGACGCGCTCGGCGGAGACGTCGATGAGCGGCCGGACGTAGGTGTCCAGCTTGTCCTTGGGGCAGTGGTCGGTGTGCAGCGCGACCGTGATGTCGTACTTCTTGGCGACGATGTGCGCGAACTCGGCGAGGGCCACCGCGCCCGTCACCATGTCCTTGCTGTGCTGCCCGCCCAGGAACTCAGCGCCACCGGTGGAAATCTGGATGATGCCGTCGCTCTCCGCCTCCGCGAAGCCACGCAGGGCGGCGTGCAGGGTCTGGGACGAGGTCACGTTGATGGCCGGGTAGGCGAACTTGCCTGCCTTCGCCCGGTCGAGCATCTCGTTGTAGACCTCGGGGGTTGCGATGGGCATGTGTCCGCTCCTTGTGATGTGCGGGGTGGATGCTGTGCTGCTTGGCCCTGACCTGGGTGTCTAGGGAACCCTGGGACGCCGGGGAACCCGGGGGCGGCGACGGCGATGTCGTCGCCCCCATCCTTCCAGACTTGCGGGACGTGCTCAGTCGAGCCCGAGCTCGTCCTTCGAGTACGCGAAGAGGTACGGGACCCCCGCGCCCTCGGTGATCTTCACGTCGGCGCCGGTGGCCCGGTCCACGATCGTGGCCACGCCCACGACCTCGGCGCCGGCCTCGCGCACGGCCTCCACGGCGGTCAGCGGGGAGCCGCCGGTGGTGGAGGTGTCCTCGACGACGAGGACGCGCCGCCCCTTGATGTCCGGGCCCTCGACGCGCCGCTGCAGGCCGTGCGCCTTGGCGGCCTTGCGCACCACGAAGGCGTCCAGGCGCCGGCCGCGCGCGGCGGCCGCGTGCAGCATCGACGCGGCGACCGGGTCGGCCCCCATCGTCAGGCCGCCCACGGCGTCGAACTCCAGCTCGCTCGTGAGGTCGAGCAGCACCTGCCCGACGAGCGGGGCGGCCTCCCCGTCCAGGGTGATGCGGCGCAGGTCGACGTAGTAGTCGGCCTCCAGGCCCGAGGAGAGGGTCACCTTGCCGTGCACGACGGCCTTGTCCTTGATCTGCCGCAGCAGGTCGCCGCGTACGTCGTTCGTCATGGCTACGAGCTTAAGGGCGCGGCCGGGCCTTCAGAGCCGCCGCCAGGTCCAGGTGGTCGAGGTCTCCAGCGGCTCCAGCGGGGTGACCAGGCGCGGCAGGGTGTTCAGGCCGTTGGGCGGCCCGCTCTGCGGCTCCACGCACACGGCGGCCTCCTGCTCGTCGTACACCACGACCCACTCCTCGCGGCTCGCCACGTTCAGCTCAAGATCGCCGGGCCAGGTCAGGGTGACGTCGACGCCGTCCGGCATCCCGAAGCAGTCGTCCCAGGGGCCCGGCAGCGGGTCGATCCGCTCGCCGGTGGGCAGGTGGTCCTCGCCGCGGCGCTCCTGCCAGGCCGCGTCGAAGGCGAGCCTGACGTCCTCGCCGCCCTCGGTGAGGCGCCGGTTGAACCACGGGTGCCAGCCCGCCTGCGCCGGGAAGGAGTCGTCGTACGTCTCCACGGACATCCGCAGCGTCAGCGCGCTCTCGGTCAGCTCGACGATCTGCGTGACCCGGCCGGAGTACGGCCACGGGTCCGCGAGGTCGTAGGTGAACACGGCCTCGCGGCCGCTGACCCGGGCGGTCTTCCACGCGGTGTCCCTGCCGGTGCCGTGGATGGCGTGCGGCGGGGAGTTGAGGGGGAGCTGATGGGGGCGCCCGCCGCTCAGGAAGCGGCCCTCCCTGGTCCGGCCGCACCACGGCACCATCGGGAAGCAGCCGTAGCGCTCCCCCTGCCGCAGCAGCTCGACGCCGTCCACCTTGAGGCTGCCGAGGCGGGCCCCGCTCCCCGGCCGCACCGAAACTTCCGCGTCACCCGCGGCCAACGTGATCTCTTCGCTGCTCACGCCCCGACCCTAGCCCCGGCCCTCGCGGGGCGCCCCACTGTGTCCATTAGCGCGCTCCGCGCGCGGGCGCCCCTTCCCGCTCCGGGGGCTGCCGCCCCCGTGCCCCCGCTTTTCGGCGCTTCGCGCCTCGTCCTCAAACGCCGGACGGGCTGGAACTGTCGCCGGTTGCGGCTGTGTTTCAGCCCCTCCGGCGTTTGAGGAGCGGGGGTCTGGGGGCGGAGCCCCCAGTTTCGGGAAGGGGCGGGCTTGGGGAACCCCCCGTTAGGGATCAGCGGCGCTTGCGCAGGGCCCTCGTCACCACGATCGCCGACGCGACGAGCACGGCCGCCGCGGGCGCGGCCCACCGCAGCGCGGCCCCGCCACCCAGCGCCTCCGGCGCGGGCACGGGCGCGTACCGCCCCCGGGGCGGCGCGTGGTCGACCTCCTCCGCACTGCGCCCGATCATCGTCCGCCGCGCGTGCGCGGCCTCGGGGCCGCTGCCCGCGTCATCGACGGAATCGATGTCGGAGAGCGGATCGAGCGCCGGCGGCGGCACCTCGGCGTCGAAGACGCGGGACGGCGCCGGGGCGGGCTCCGGGGCAGGGTCGGGGGCGGGGTCGGGCTCCGGGGCCGCCGCCGGGCCGGGCGCCGCGAGGCCTTCCGCGAAGCGCGCGAGGAGCCGCCGCACCGCGCCCTCCACAGCCTGTGGAGAACTCTTCACGGCCTCGGCGACCCGCCCGTCGGCGGACGCGCTGCCGCTGAAGGCGACCCGCGTGCCCCCCTCCGCGGCGGCCAGGCGCAGCACGAGGGAGAACGTTACGGCGCCACTGCCCCGGGCCTCGTGGGCCTCCCCGCTCACCGCGTACCCGCCGTCGCCGCGCGCGGCGACCCGCAGGCCGCCGCGGTAGGTGATCGTGTGGCCGCCGACGCGCACCTTGAGCCGCCCGGTGACGGGCGGCGCGTCAGGCCCTGGGTCGGCGTCCCGCTGCAGCCCGGGCACCGCGCGGGCGACCCGCTCGGGGTCGGCCAGTGCCTCGCGGAGCGGCTCTTCCGGAACCGGTACGAACACCTCATGCTCCATGACAGTTGAGCGTACCGACGCCGCCGCCGTGATGTACGCCACTTCGGCCCGCCCGGCCCGCCGCGGGCCGTCAGTCGGCGTAGCGCGGATGCACCAGCGTGGACGGCTCGATGGTGCGCCAGTCGGACGGCCGCAGCCGCTCGGCGGCGCGGGATCCGGCACGCAGCACGGCGGAGCCGCGGGCCGCGCCGAGCACCGGCTCGGCGCGGGCGGCCAGCACGAAGCCCCAGTCGCGGGGCGTACCGCCGGGCTCGGGGGTGCGGTCGGGCCCGCCGTAGGCGCCGCGGCGGCCGGTGAGGCGGTAGGGCTCGGTGCGGTACCCGGCGGCGCGCAGCGTCGCGTCGACGGTCCAGTAGGTGTGCGGCCGGGTCGCGGCGGGCCCGGCGTGCACGGCGAAGCGCCCGTCGTCGGTGAGCACGCGGGAGACCAGGCCGTAGAACTCCTGCGAGTACAGCTGGGTGCTCGCGGTGATGCCGGGGTCGGGCAGGTCGGCGACGACGACGTCGTACACCCGCCGGTGCGGGCCGCGCAGCCAGCGGAAGGCGTCGGCGTGGACGACGCGCACGCGCGGGTCGCGGTAGACGTGGCCGTTGAGTTCGCTCAGGCCGGGGTCGTCGCGGGCCAGGTCGACGACGGCCGGGTCGAGTTCGACGACGTCGACGCGGCGCACCCCGGCGTGCCGCAGCACCTCGCGGGCGGCGAGCCCGTCGCCACCGCCGAGGACGAGGACCCGCTGGTGGCGGCCGCCGCGCAGGGCGGGCTGCACGAGGGCCTCGTGGTAGCGCCGCTCGTCGCGGCCGCTGACGCGCAGCCTGCCGTCGAGGAAGAGGTGCAGGGACTTCCGGTCGCGGCCGGTGAGGACGACTTCCTGGACGTCGGTGCGGACGGCGACGCGGATCCCGGAGCCGTACACGGCCCGGCGCGCGGCCCGTTCGAAGTCGTCGACGAGCACGGCGGCGGAGGCGAGGACGGCGAGCACGACGGCGTTGACCACGAGCAGCAGCCAGCGCCCGCGCGGGCTCAGGTCGCGGCCGAACAGGCCGAGGACGAGCGCGCCGCCCGCGAGGACGTTGACGGCGCCGGTGAGCAGCGCCCCGGTGAGCTGCCCGAACCAGGGGAGCAGCAGGAAGGGGAAGGCGAGGCCGCCGACCAGGGCGCCCACGTAGTCCGCGGCGAACAGGTCGGCGACGGCCCCGCCCGCGTCCTGCCGCCGGACGCGCTGGATGAGCACCATGAGCAGGGGCACTTCGGCGCCGATGAGGACGCCGATGGCCAGGGAGAACACCACGAAGAGATAGCGGGATCCGCTGGCCCACATCTCGCCCCGGTCGCCCGCCCACGCGAACGCCGCGTACAGGACCATGGCGCTGCACCCGCCGACGAGCGCGAGGGCCGCCTCGACGAGCCCGAAGCCGGCGGCGGCCCGGCAGCGCAGGCGCTTGGCGAGCAGCGAGCCGACGCCCATCGCGAAGACCATGACGGACAGGACGACGGAGGCCTGGGTGACGGAGTCCCCGATCAAGTACGAGGCGAGGGCGACGAGTTCCAGTTCGTACACGAGTCCGCACGCGGCGCAGACGAACACGCCCGCGAGGACGAGGAACCGGCCTGTCCGGGGCGTGACGGGAAGACGCTGACGCGGCTCGATCACGCTGGGAACGCTACGTCACCGTTCGCTCACGCCAAGTCCCCCACAAGAGTGGAGGTGACGGCGAGAATGTGTGAACCGCCGTTCGCCGGGCCATCGCAGGGCCGCGCCCCGGCCCCGCGAACCGCGGCCCGGCCCAGCTCAGAGCGGTGCGGGCGTCCGCACGCCGACCCGCGTACGGGTCGCCACGAGCTGCCCGTCCTGTGGATAGGCGTGCCAGGTGCGCCACATCACCGAGCCCTCGTGCCGCTGCGCCAGCATCGCGGTGAACGCGTGCGGGATGCCGGGGAAGACCCCGGCGAGCCCGTGCGGATGCTCCGTGACGAGGGCGAGCAACTCCTGCGCCCGGCCCGCGAACTGACCCCGCGACAGCGTCTCCACGCGGGCCGCGAACTCGTACTCCCACTCGCCGACCCGCTTGGAGACGCCGAGCGGCAGCGGCGTGCTGCTGCCGGGGATGCAGGCGACGGTCTCGGAACAGCTGCCCCGGTCCTCTTCGAGCAGCACTTGGTGGGAGGCCCCGAGGAGTCTCAACTGCACGGCCGCACCGGTCAGTTCGAGGTCGAGAGTGGCGAGCGCGGGCAGCGGCTCGCGGCCGAGGGCCCAGGCCAGGTCCCCGGCGCGCGTGTCGGTGTAGACAGTCTTCAGGGTCGTGAGCATGGGTCGGCTCCGCTAACACGCAATGGAGGTGGGGGGGGGCCGGCGCGCCCGGTCGGACACCAGGCGGAGGGGGTTGCCGGCGCGTGCCCACGGAGACGTCCCGCTGCCTGCTGAGCGGGGGCGTCCGAGGGCGGTGTGACGGTTAAGAGGGAATCATGAACTGCGACACTGCCACAGCGCTTTTACCCAACTTCGTAGGGTTTCCATCCCCTAGAGGGCCGAACAGTTCATCTGTTCACGTTTCATGGAAAGCAGTCAGTCCGGAAATGGCATCCTATGGACGCCGATCGGTCCGTCAACGACGAAGCGCCCGGCGGGAGTTGCCTCCCGCCGGGCGCTCGGCCCAGTGGACCAGCTGCCCCGTGTCAGCTGCCTCCGCCGCCGCAACCTCCGCCCCCGCCACCGCAGGACGAACCGCCGCCGCAGGACGAGCCGCCGCCACAGGAAGAGCCTCCGCCACAGGACGCACCACCGCCGTCGTAGGTCGCGGTCCCGCTACTGGAGCTGGACCCCGCCCACCAACTGCGGCCCCCCGACCTGGTGCGCCTGCGGCCGTTCCTGCTGACGTACACGAGCAGCCCGATCACTACGAACCAGCCGATGAAGAACAAGGCCACAACCATCGCCCCCATCCTTCACTTCCTTTCCCCCGAGACGGCCCCGGACCGTTCCCCCGAACCGGCGCCGCTGTGCGGATATGGTCCCGCGTCGTTGCGTGACAAGGGGATGCCCCCGGCCGGCCGCCGCCAAAGCAGAGTTGAGGAAGTCCAGAGGTTCGGCGGAGGATGGCGGCCATGACGTCATCTCCCGGTGCCTCCCGCGACGGCCGTCCGCTGCTCAACCGCCGGCTCGCGGAATTCGGTACGACGATCTTCGCCGAGATGTCCGCGCTCGCGCTGCGGACCGGAGCGATCAACCTGGGCCAGGGCTTCCCGGACACGGACGGCCCCGAGCAGGTGCGCGAGGCCGCGGTGCGCGCCCTGCGCGACGGCCGCGGCAACCAGTACCCGCCGGGCCCCGGCGTCCCCGAGCTGCGCGCCGCGATCGCCGCCCACCAGGAGCGCCACTACGGCCTGTCCTACGACCCCGACCGCGAGGTCCTCGTCACCGCGGGCGCCACCGAGGCCATCGCCGCCTCGCTGCTCGCCCTGGTCGAGCCGGGCGACGAGGTCATCGCCCTGGAGCCGTACTACGACTCGTACGCCGCCTCGATCGCCCTCGCGGGCGGCACCCGGGTGCCGGTGACGCTGCGCCCCGGGGACGGGCGCTTCAGCCTCGACCTCGACGAGCTGCGGGACGCCGTCACCCCGCGCACCCGGCTGCTCCTGCTCAACACCCCGCACAACCCGACGGGCACCGTCCTCACCCGCGCGGAGCTCGCCGAGATCGCGAAGCTCGCCGTGGAGCGCGACCTGCTCGTCGTCACCGACGAGGTGTACGAGCACCTGGTCTTCGACGAGGGCGGCCACGTCCCGCTCGCCTCCTTCCCCGGCATGCGCGAGCGCACGGTGACGATCGGCTCGGCGGGCAAGACGTTCTCGTTCACGGGCTGGAAGGTCGGCTGGGTCACGGCCGCGCCGGACCTGGTCACGGCGGTGCGCTCCGCGAAGCAGTTCCTCACGTTCGTGTCCTCGGGCCCGTTCCAGTACGCGGTCGCGGAGGCGCTCGCGCTGCCCGACGCGTACTTCGCCTCGTTCCTCGACGACATGCGCGCCAAGCGCGACCTGCTGGCCTCCGGGCTCACGGCGGCGGGCTTCGAGGTCTACCGCCCGGCGGGCACGTACTTCGTCACCACCGACATCCGCCCGCTCGGCGAGAGCGACGGCTTCGCCTTCTGCCGCGCCCTGCCGGAGCGCGCGGGCGTCGTCGCCATCCCCAACGCGGTCTTCTACGACCACCGCGACCGGGGCGCCCCCTTCGTCCGCTTCGCCTTCTGCAAGCAGACCCCGATCTTGGAGGAGGCGGTCGCCCGCCTGAAGTCGCTGTAGTCGGCTGTGGCGGCCACCGTCCGCTCCCTTCTGCGGGCGGCTGGTCCGCTCCCCTCTGTGGGCGGCTGGTCCGCCCAGAGGGCGGAACGGGCGGGCACAGCCCACGACGGCGCGGCACCCGACGTAAAACGCCCACCCACACGGCCCTGCCTGACTCGCGCCCGCCCCAGAGGGCCCGCAAGGTTCCGGGTGTGACCCACCCGAGCCCCACCATCCCCGCCCCCGTCACACGCACCCCCCGCACGGAGTGCGAGCCCACCGGACCGGGCCGCCGCACGGCCACCGCGCTGCACGCCCTGGGCGCCTTCGCCGCCGCCCGCCTCACCGGCCTGCTCGCGCTCGCGATCGCCGCCCACACCAGCCACCAGGACGCCTTCCGCCTCCTGGGCCGCTCCTGGGACTCCCGCTGGTACACCGGCATCGCCGCCCACGGCTACGGCCGCACCCTGTACTTCGAACCCGGCGTCGTCCAGAGCGACCTGGCCTTCTTCCCGCTCTACCCGGCCCTGATCCGCGCGGTCGAGACGCTCACGCCGCTCGGCTACGGCGCCGCGGGCCTGCTCGTCTCCTGGCTCGGCGCGGGCGCCGCCGCGGTCGGCATCTACAAGATCGCCGCCCGGCTCCACGACCACCGCACGGCCACGGTCCTCGTCCTGCTGTGGGGGCTCCTGCCGCACTCCGTGATCCTGACGATGGCGTACACCGAGCCGGTCCTGACGGCGCTCGCTGCGGGCTCCCTGTACGCGCTGCTCACCGGCCGCTGGCCGGCGGCGGGGGCCCTCGCCGCGTTCGCGGGCCTGGCCCGCCCGAACGGCTTCGCGGTGGCCGCCGCCGTCGTGGTGACGGCGCTCTGCGAGGTCGTCCGGCGCCGGGGCCGGGTGCCGCACGGGCTGTGGGCGGGCGCGGCGCTCGCCCCCGTCGGCTGGGGCGCGTACGTGCTGTGGGTGGGGGTCCGCAGGGGCGATCCGCTCGGCGGGTACTTCGCGGTGCAGCGCGACTGGGGCTCCCGCTTCGACTTCGGCCGGGGCTCGCTCGCCTTCGCCCGGCACCTGCTCCTGCACGGGGACAAGCTCGTCTTCGCCGTGACCCTGGTGATCGTCGCGGCGGCGCTGCTCCTGTACGGGCTGCTGCTCTGCGACCGCGCCCCGCTGCCGCTGCTCGTCTACGCCGGGGTCCTGCTGCTGATCACGGTCGGCGGCTCGGGCTTCTTCGAGTCGAAGCCGCGCTTCCTGCTGCCCGCGTTCCCGCTGCTGCTGCCGCTCGCCTGCGCCCTGGTGCGCACGGCGAGAGCCCGGCCCAGGCACGCCGCCCTGGTGGTCGGCGCCCTGGCCGGGCTCTCGCTCGCGTACGGGACGTATCTGGTGACGACGGCCCGCATGCCGTTGTAGTGCTGTGTGCGGTACGGGGACCGCGGCCGTCAGGCCTGCTCGTCACCGGGCTCGGCGTCGTCCGCCGCGTCGGCGTCCTTCTCCAGGCCCAGCTGCTCCACGAGCCAGCGGTCGAACTCGATCGCGGCCCGCACCCAGCTGACCGTCGACGACACGAAGTGCTCCAGGGAGACACCCGTGCCGATCAGCATCTGGGCCTCGCCGATGAGGCGGACGGTGCCGTCGTCGTGCGTGTGCGTGTAGACCTTGGGCCAGAGCGTGCGGCGGTTCCAGTCGTCGATGGACTCCAGGATCTGCGGCTTCTCCTCGATGGCGTGCGGCCTGTCGTAGAAGGTCCTGACCGAGAAGACCTGCTGGTCGTCCTCGCCGCGGAACATGAAGTACGTACGGAACTCCTCCCACGGCGCCGCGAGGTCACCCTCGTCGTCGACGACGTACTTGAGTTCCATCTGCTCCAGGAGCTGCTTGACGAGGTCCTGGTCAGGGACGACGGGGCCCGCCGGTCCTGCGCCCTGCTGCGGTTCGGGCTGGCCCCCGAAATTCGGAATCGAGGACGGGTCGATGCTCACCGTTATTTCCCTTCGTACTTCGTACGGATTGAGCCATCCTCTCCCATGGCGGGCGGGGGCCCGCAACCCCCGCCCCTGGATGTGACCGGTTACGGCGCCCCGCCGGACCCCTACAGGGACTTTCCGGGCGCGGGGGCGCTCGCGGGGCCCACGATGAGGTCGTCGCCGAAGACGTCCACGCGCACGGTGTCGCCGTCCTTGACCTCGCCCGCGAGGATCTCCTTCGCGAGCCGGTCGCCGATGGCGGTCTGGATCAGCCGGCGCAGCGGCCGGGCGCCGTACGCCGGGTCGTTGCCCTTGTCGGCCAGCCAGGCCAGGGCCTCGGGCGTGACGTCGAGCGTGAGCCTCCGGTCGGCAAGCCGCTTGGCGAGCCGGGAGATCTGGAGCTCGGCGATCCGCGCCAGCTCGTCCTTGTCGAGCGCCGAGAAGACCACGAGGTCGTCGAGGCGGTTCAGGAACTCCGGTTTGAAGGAGGCCCGCACGACCTCAAGGACCTGCTCCTTCTTCTCGTGCTCGCTGGTCAGGGGCTCGACCAGGAACTGGCTCCCCAGGTTCGACGTGAGGATCAGGATGGTGTTGCGGAAGTCCACCGTCCGTCCCTGGCCGTCCGTGAGCCGCCCGTCGTCGAGCACCTGGAGCAGCACGTCGAAGACCTCCGGGTGCGCCTTCTCGACCTCGTCGAGCAGGACGACGGAGTACGGCCTGCGCCGCACGGCCTCGGTGAGCTGGCCGCCCTCCTCGTACCCGACGTAGCCGGGAGGGGCGCCGACAAGGCGGGCCACGCTGTGCTTCTCGCCGTACTCGCTCATGTCGATGCGGACCATGGCCCGCTCGTCGTCGAAGAGGAAGTCCGCGAGCGCCTTGGCCAGCTCGGTCTTGCCGACGCCGGTGGGGCCGAGGAACAGGAAGGAGCCGGTGGGGCGGTCGGGGTCGGCGATCCCGGCCCGGGTGCGCCGGACCGCGTCGGAGACGGCCCGCACGGCCTCGGTCTGCCCGATGAGGCGCCTGCCCAGCTCGTCCTCCATGCGAAGGAGCTTCTGCGTCTCGCCTTCGAGGAGGCGCCCGGCGGGGATGCCGGTCCAGGCCGCCACGACGTCGGCGATGTCGTCGGGCCCGACCTCCTCCTTGACCATGGTGTCGGCCTTCGTCCCGGCCTTGGCGGCCTCCTCCTCGGCCTCGGACGCGGCCTCCAGGTCCCGCTCCAGGGCGGGGATCTCGCCGTACAGGAGCTTGCTCGCGGTGTCGAAGTCGCCGTCGCGCTGGGCCCGCTCGGCCTGTCCGCGCAGCTCGTCCAGCTTCTCCTTCAGCTCGCCGACGCGGTTGAGGGACTGCTTCTCCTTCTCCCAGCGGGCGGTGAGCCCGCGCAGCTCCTCCTCCTTGTCGGCGAGGTCGCGGCGCAGCTTCTCCAGGCGCTGCCGGGAGGCCGGGTCGGTCTCCTTGGTGAGGGCCAGCTCCTCCATGCGCAGGCGGTCGACGGCGCGCTGGAGCTCGTCGATCTCGACGGGCGAGGAGTCGATCTCCATGCGCAGCCGCGACGCCGACTCGTCGACGAGGTCGATGGCCTTGTCGGGCAGGAACCGCGAGGTGATGTACCGGTCGGAGAGCGTGGCGGCGGCGACCAGGGCGCTGTCCGCGATCTGCACCTTGTGGTGGGCCTCGTAGCGCCCCTTGAGCCCGCGCAGGATCGCGATGGAGTCCTCGACGGAGGGCTCGGCGACGAGCACCTGCTGGAAGCGCCGCTCCAGGGCCGGGTCCTTCTCGATGCGCTCGCGGTACTCGTCCAGCGTGGTGGCGCCGACCATGCGCAGCTCGCCGCGGGCCAGCATGGGCTTGAGCATGTTGCCCGCGTCCATGGCGGAGTCGCCGCCCGCGCCCGCGCCGACGACGGTGTGCAGCTCGTCGATGAACGTGATGACCTGCCCGTCGCTCTCCTTGATCTCGGAGAGCACGGTCTTCAGGCGCTCCTCGAACTCGCCGCGGTACTTGGCGCCCGCGACCATCGCGCCGAGGTCGAGCGAGACCAGCCGCTTGTCCTTCAGGGACTCGGGCACGTCGCCCTTGACGATGCGCTGGGCGAGGCCCTCGACGACGGCGGTCTTGCCGACGCCGGGCTCGCCGATGAGCACGGGGTTGTTCTTGGTGCGCCGGGACAGCACCTGGACGACCCGCCGGATCTCCTGGTCGCGCCCGATCACGGGGTCGAGGCGGCCCTCGCGGGCGGCGGCGGTGAAGTCCGTGCCGAACTTCTCCAGGGCCTTGTACTGGCCCTCGGGGTCGGGGGTGGTCACGCGGCGGCCTCCACGGCTCTCCGAGAAGGCGGCGAGCAGCTTCTCGTCGGTCGCCCCGTTCTCGGTCAGTACGTCGCCCGCGGCGCCGCCCTTGGCGGCGAGGGCGATGAGCAGGTGCTCGGTGGACAGATAGTCGTCGCCGAGGTCCTTCGCGCGCCCGGCGGCGTCCGCGATCACGGCGAGCAGCTCGCGGTTGGGCTGCGGCGGGGCCACCGTCGCCCCCGTGACGCTCGGCAGCGCGGCGAGGACGCGCTCGGCGGCGGCGCGCACGGCGACCTGGTCGGCGTCGACCGCGGCGAGCAGATCGGTGATGTTCTCGTTGTCCTGGCCCTCCAGCAGGGCGAGGAGGAGGTGCGCGGGGGTCAGATCCGGATGGCCTTCGGACACGGCCCGGCTCGTCGCCGCGTTGATCGCGTCCCGGCTCCTGTTCGTCAGCTCGGCGTCCACTGGGGGCTGCTCCTCCTTGCTGCCTGCGGCTCTCGGTCCTGTGCGTACGCGGTGCGCACGGGGTGCGCACCGGTGCGTACGCGTGCTGTCGGGTGCTGTGCGGGTGCCCTTCGAGGGCTCCCTCATACTGACTCACCCAACGTACACAAAGTTGAGTCTATTCCACTCAAGGCAGATGCCGGAAGTCCGGCCGGGCTACCTTCCGCTCCATGGCCATCGACCTCGGCGCCCTGCCCGCGCCCTACCTCAGCTTCTGGCGGGAACGTCACCTCTGCACCTTGACGACGCTGCGCCGCGACGGCAGCCCGCACGTGGTGCCCGTCGGCGTGACCTACGACCCCGGGGAGCGGATCGCTCGGGTGATCGCGAGCGGCACCAGCCGCAAGGTGGCGCACGTCCTCGCCGCCGCCCCGGCGGGCGCGCGGGTCGCGGTCTGCCAGGTCGCGGGCCGCCACTGGGCCACGCTCGAAGGCCGGGCGACGGTGTCGGCGGAGCCCGCGCGGGTGGCGGACGCGGAGCGCAGGTACGCCGAGCGGTACGGCAGGAACCCGCGGGAGAACCCGGCCCGGGTGGTCATCGAGATCGCGGTGGACCGCGCGCTCGGCAACGTGAAGGAACCCGCCGCGGCGGCGCCGCGGCCCGTCGGCTGAACCGGCACGCCGCGCGCACCCCGCACACACCACAGCGGCGCCACCGTGTTCAGGTCCACGGTGGCGCCGCTGCTGGGGGAAGCACCTGCGCGATTTACAACGACGGGGGAATCGCGTCAGGCGCTGCGGGGGGTGGCTGTGAGGGGGTCGGAAGCGGCGGAGTGCTGCGCGGCATCCCGCTTCCGCTTCCCGATCAGCTGGTGGTCGCGCTGATCGAGGTTGACGAAGACCATGCCGTAGCGCACGGCGCAGCGCACCGGCTGGGGCGCGCCGCGGGGCCGGCGCAGGCACCGGTAGGCACGGATGTCCTCGTCGTCGTCCCGTACGATGATCACCGGCTCGCCGACCAGGGTGACCATCAACGAGTCACCGGGGTGGGGGATCGCGGTGGCGAGGTCGATGAAGTGCCAGCCCGACCGGTAGGCCGTGGCCATTTCCCGGCGGAAGGTGCGGTCATCGGGAGGGGTACTCATGCCTTGTCACCCGCCGGCGTGATCCAGGCAAGGTCAGACGGCGCGGCTGTGCTCTTCGCTGGGTGGCTCCAGGCGAGATCCATGGCACTCACCGCACCCAGGCCAATCCCTGCGGAGAGAGCGGTCACCAGGACCGCGCGAAGCATGCGCTTGAACATGGTCGGCTTCGTCCTCACTTGGTAGGTTCCTCTCCCCCGGCACAACAAGACGATGTCTCAATCGAGCACGTCAAAGCCACAGGGTGGATGCATCATGTTCCTGCACGTTCAGGACCCTGGGGGGTGGAGAATTGCTCACAACTGACGCTAAACCGACACATCCTCACCCCGAGAGCCCACTGTGTGGCGAAGGAGCGAGGTTGTACGCCTCCGCGCTGAGCAACGGGCGGCTCGCGCGGGCCGAGGCTGAGAACGCACCGTGCCTTCTGGAGTCCGCACTCGTCCATCCCGACCCGGATGACGCGGATTGGCTGCGACCCGTTCCACCGGCCACGGCACTCGCCCAGCGACTGCATCCGCTGGAGCGGGAGATCCAGGACCGGAGGCGGCTCGCGGTCGAGCTGACCGACACCTTCGAGCCATTCATGGCCATCCCCACGCGCGTGGAACCCACGAGCCACGCGATCACGGTATTGGAGGGCGAGGCCCGCATCAACGAAGCGATCGAGCAGGCCACGGCCGAGTGCCGGCACGAGGTCCTGACGGTCCAGCCCGGCGGCGGCCGGAGCGAGGAGAGGTTGAATATCGCGCTCCGGCGCGGGCAGACCATCCTCGACCGCGGCATCTCGATGCGTACCCTCTACCAGCACACCGTCCGGCACAGCCGGGGCACCCTCGCCTACGCGGCCTACATGTCGCACGGCAACGTGCAGATACGCACGCTGGAGGAGGTGATCGACCGACTGATGATCTTCGACCGCAGCGTCGCCATCCTCCCCGCGCGCGCCGACCGCCAGGACGCCCTGGAGGTCCGGCACCCCGCCCTGGTCGAATACCTCTTCAAGGTCTTCGAGCAGCAGTGGCAGCAGGCGACGCCCCTGCTCGACGAGGACCCCTACCCGCCCTCCGCCGACGGGATCACCGGGGTCCAGCGCTCCATCGCCCGGCTGCTCATCGAGGGCCACGTGGACGAGGCGATCGCCCGCCGCCTCGGGATGAACGTCCGGACCTGCCGTGCCCACATAGCGAAGATCGCCGCCGCCCTCGGCAGCGGCAGCCGCGCCCAACTCGGCTATCTGATCGCCCAGTCCGGCATCCTCGGGCAGGACAAGTCGGCATGACCACCGAACCCCGGCACCCCCACCCGCACGGCCCCGACGAGCTGTGCGCGGAGGGTTCCGCCCTCTACACCCGCGCGCTGCGCGAGGGGCGGGTCACCCAGCGGGACGCCGACTCCACCCCCTGCCTCATCGACTTCGGCCTGCTCCACCCCGACGTCGAGGACATGCGCTGGCTGCGCCCCACCGCACCCGCCATCGCCCTGCCCCAGCTCCTGCGCGGCATCGAGGACCGCATCGCCCAGCAGCGCCGCCGCGAGGAGCGCCTGACGGCGATGTTCGAGCCCCTGATGGCGCTCGACGCCCGCCAGACCGTGGGCGCGGAGCACCAGGACATCACCGTCCTCGACGGCTTCGACCGGATCAACGAGGCGATCACCCGGGCCACCGCCGACGCCGCCCACGAGCTGCGCACCGTCCAGCCCGGCGGGGCCCGCTCCCCCGAGATACTGGCCGACGCGCTCCCGCGCGAGCAGGAGTTCCTGTCCCGCGGCTGTCGCATGCGCACGCTGTACCAGCACACCACCCGCCACTCCCTGCCCGCCCTGGCACACTACGAACAGCTAGACGGTGACGTAGAGGTGCGCACGCTCAACGAAGTAACCGAGCGCATGGTCGTCCTGGACCACGCGGTGGCATTCATACCGGCGAGCAAGGACCGCACGGCGGCCCTGGAGATACGCCAGCCCGCGATCGTCGACTACCTCATCACCACCTTCGAACGACTGTGGCGCCTCGCGACCCCCATGTACCCGCACGCGGCCCAGCTCCCCGCGGAGAACGGGGTCACGACCCGCCAGCGGGCCATCGCCGAGCTCCTCATCGAGGGCCTCACGGACACGGAGATAGCCGAGCGGCTCGGCATGAACGTGCGTACCGCACGCGAACACATCGCGAAGCTCGCCGCGATCCTCGGCAGCAACAGCCGCGCACAACTCGGATATCTCATTGGCCAGTCAGGAATCCTGAACCAGAATCACTAGCTGCTGAGCGTGGGAGCCGGCGGGGACCGCCGCCGGCGAGCCGTGAGGAGGGGCAGCGACGTGGCGAGGGATCACAGTCCGCACGGCGCCGGGGAGCTGTGCGGAGTGGGCAGGACCACGTACGTCCGCGCCCTCCAGGACGGCGGCGTCCCCGCCGCCGACGCCGACCGGGCCCCCTGTGTCGTCGACCTCGGACTGCTCCGCCCCGACCCCCGCGACGCCTCCCGGCTTCTTCCCGTCGCCCCGTCCGTCGCGCTCCCCCGGCTCCTGCACGCCCTCGACGCCGACGTCACCGACGAGCGCGCCCGGCAGCGGCGGCTCGCCGAGGTCTTCGCCCCGCTGATGACGCTCGGGGAGGGGCAGTCCACGGGGGCCCGCTCGCCGGGCGCCACCGTCCTCAAGGGCCTGTCCCGCATCAACGCGGCCATCGACCACGCCGCCGCCGGCGCCAGCCGGGAGGCCCTCGCCATCCAGCCCGGCGGCAGGCGGGTCCAGGAGACCCTGGAGCAGGCGCTGCCGCGCGCGGACGGCATCCTCTCCCGCGGTGGCCGGATGCGCTCGCTCTACCCGCACACCGGCCTGCACGCCTGCCCCGTGTACGCCCACTTCCAGCGGCTCGACGGCGACGTGGAGGCCCGCACCCTGACGGAACTGCCCGGCCGCCTCCTCGTGTTCGACCGCTCCGTCGCCTTCATCCCGGCGGGCGAGAGCCGGGACGTGGCCCTGCGGATACACCAGCCCGCCGTCATCTCCTACCTGGTGACCACCTTCAAGCTGCTGTGGCAGCTCGCCACGCCCATGTGGCCGGACGCGGCCCCCGAGCCGCCCCGGCAGGGCATCACCCCCCGCCAGCTCGCCATCGCCGAGCTGCTCACCGAGGGCCTCACCGACACCGAGATCGCCGCCCGGCTCGGGATGAACGTACGGACGGCCCGGGTGCACATCGCCAAGCTGTCGGCCGTCCTGCACAGCCAGAGCCGGGCCCAGCTCGGCTATCTCATCGGGCAGTCGGGCATCCTCGGCGAGGGCCGGGCCTGAGCCGGGCCCTAGATGGCCCGCTGGAGCGGCAGGCCGACCGCGCGCAGGGCCTCGCGCACCACGCGCTCCCCGTCCAGGCCGTCGGCGCCCAGGTCGAGCACCGCCGACTGCTCCCACCGCACCGACGAGGGGCGACCCATGCTCACCCGCCACAGCACGGCGGGCGCGGCGCCCTCGCCCCGGGCGTCCAGGGCGATGTTCAGGACCCGCACCACGGAGACCTTCGCCACCACCTGGAGCGGGAAGTCACCGGCGAGCAGCTGCCGGTCGACGACCCAGGTCACCGGGTAGCCCCGGCCGTTGAGGTCGTCGGCGATCACGTGCACGGCGGCCGCGTGGCGGTCGGGCGTGCGGGACGCGGCACCGCGCCCCGGCGTCGCGTCCCGGCCCGAGGGCTCGGCGGGCGTGCGTACCCCGGCTGCCTCCATGTCGCCATCACCTCACCGTTCAGGGCCGTTCAGGGCGTTCAGGTCCGGTCAGCCTCGAAGAGCAGGACCGCGTGGCGCGCTCCCCGCGAGCTCACGGGCTCCGACAGGAGCACCGTGACGGTACCGGGCCCCCGCGTGGGGTGCCGCAGCGGCAGCGCCTCCTCCTCGCAGCGCACGGACAGGTCGGTGCCGCGGCGGTAGATGGGCCCGGCGACGCCGTCGCCGAGGACGTCGTGGTGCAGCTGCGCGAGCGCGCGGTTGCCGGGGTGCTGGATGCGGGCGAAGCGCAGCTGGTTGAGCACGGACGGCGCCCACCGCGTCGCCCACTGCAGGAGGACGCCCTCGCGGGCCTGCGGGGTCAACGCGACCCAGCGCAGCGCGTTCGCGGGCACCGCCCCCTTCGGGAACAGCTCCGCGAACCGGTCGTTGTACGCGACGAGGTCCCACTGGGCGTTCACCACGTACGCCATCTCGCGCTGGCCCGCGACCGCGCGCTGCCAGGCGGCGGCCGACGGCACGGCGCTGCCGACGTCGGGGGAGAGCGGGTGCGGCGGCTGCCTGCCGAGCGCGAGCAGATACACCTGGGTGAACTCGTCCTCGGACATACGGAGAATGTGGCCCACTTGGCGCAGATAGTCGTCGCGCGGAGAATACCGGCCGCTCTCGAATCGGTGGTACGTGCCCACCGACCGATTCATGAGAATGTCCATATCGGGCTGGGAGAGGCCGGTGACGCGCGGGCCGGGCCTGCGCGGCGGTTTGGCATTCAGCCCGACTTCCTCGGGCCTGATGCGGGCGCGCAGTATCCGGAGTATTCCCCGCAGCCCGGTCTCCTCCACTCCTGCCCCCCTTCTCCGCGCGCGCGGGCACACGGGTCCGCGGGCGCGTTCTCTGCACCATAAGCCCAAGGGCGGCACCGACCAATGGAGCCGCCCGCGCGTCCGGCGCGCCGCCGCACCCGGTCCCCGGCGCCGGTGGTCTTCGTGCCGCGCGGTGGCACGCGAGACGGATGGACGGCCCGGGGGACGCCCCGCCGCGGACCTGCCGCAGGGCCGCCACAGGCCTGCCGCCGACCCGCCACCGGCCTGCCGCCGACCTGCCGGGGCATACGTTGAAGTCTGAATAATTGGGTGTGGAATGCTAGGAATAGCCCCACCATTGAAGGCAGTTGCCGCGTTGGCCACGATGGTCACTTACGTGCCGCACCGGCGGGAGGAGCAAGGGAGCGCCGTGCCGGACGGAGCGATGCGCGAGACGGACGCGGGCCTTCCGGCCCACCCGCCGCACGGCCCCGACGTCCTCTGCGAGCAGGCGCGGGCCCTGTACACCCGGGCCCTGCACGACGGCCGCGTCCCCGCCGACGCGGCCCACGCCGAGTGTCTGCGCCCCTTCGGCCTGCTGCGCGCGGACCCGGCGGGCGACCCGGCGTGGCTGCTGCCCGCCGCGCCCGTCGTGGCCCTGCCCCGGCTCCTGGCGGACATCGAGCGGCGCGTGGCACGCCACCGCGGCCGGGCCGCCCGGCTCGCGGCCGCCTTCGAGCCGCTCATCCTGGCGGAGCCGGCCCCCGACCCGGACTCGGCGGCGGCGCACCTCACCGTCCTCCAGGGCGTACCGCGGATCAGGACGGCCGTGCGGCAGGCTCTCGCCGACGCCCGCGAGGAACTGCTCGCGGTCCAGCCGAGCGGCCCGCGACCGCGCCTGCTGCCCCACGACGAGCCGTGGCGCATGGCCGAGTTCGTCGCGCGCGGCGGGCAGCTGCGCACCCTCGCCCGGCCGCCGCGGGGCGGCGCCCCGCCGCCCCGGACGCATCCGCTGGGGCCCGCCGTCGACGGCGAGGCCCGCACGCTGGACGAACTCCCGCCCTGCCTCATCCTCTTCGACCGGCGCGTCGCGTTCATTCCGGTGGACACCGCCGGCGAGATCTCCTTCGAAGTGCGCTCGCCCGCACTCATCGCGTACGTCGCGAGCGCCTTCGACATTCTCTGGCGGCTCGCGAGACCCCTGTACCGGGAAGACGCCCCGCCCCTGCCCGACAAGGCGATCTCGCCGGTGCAGCTGGAGATCGCGCGCCTTCTCACCGAAGGCCTCACCGACACGGAAATCGCCTCGCGCACGGATCTGAACGTCCGGACCGTACGCGTCCACATCGCCAAGGTGGCGCAGGTGCTCGGCAGTACGAGCCGTACGCAACTCGGCTTTCTCATAAGCCAGTCCGGAATACTCGAACGCCATTCCTCACGGCGTTTCTCACCCGACCGGTGAGAGGGCGGACCGGCATGCCATCGGGGGACGAGCGCCACCGCCCGCACGGGGCCGACGCGTGGTGCGCCGCGGGAGCCGCGCTCTACGCCCGGGCCCTGCGCGAGCGCCGCGTCCCCGCGCGGGACGCGGCAGGCGCGCCCTGCCTCGTCGACTTCGGCCTCCTGCACCCCGACCTCGACGACATGGCGTGGCTGCTGCCCAGCGCCCCCTCGCGCGCCCTGCTGCGGCTGCTGCGCGGCGTCGAGGAGGACGTGGCGCACGAACGGCGCCGCGAGGCCGAACTGACCGCCGCCGTCGAGCCGTTGCTCGCCCTCGCGCGCCGGGCGGCGGAGCGCGCGGCCGCGCCCCCCGCGCCGGGCGGCGGCCGCCCGCCCGGGCCGCCCGCGCTCACCCTGCTCAGAGGCCTGCCCCGGATCTCCGAGGCCGTCTGCCGGGCCGCGGACGCCTGCGCCGAGGAGGTCCTGACCGTGCAGCCCGGCGGGTTCCACCGCGTCTGGGACCTGGGTCCGGCGCCGCCGCGCGAACAGCCCCTGCTGTCCCGCGGCTGCCGGCTGCGCACCCTGCACCAGCACACGGCCCGGCACGCCTTCCCCGTGCTCGCCCGCTTCGAGGGTCTGGAGGGCGACGTGGAGGTCCGCACGCTGAGCGAGGTCACGGCCCAGCTCGTCGTCTTCGACCGCGCGGTGGCCTTCGTCCCCGCCGACCGGGACCGCGCCCTGGCCCTGGAGGTCCGCGTGCCCGCCCTGGCCGGCTATCTGGCCGCGCTCTTCGACCGGCTGTGGCGCCTGGCGACGCCCCTGTTCCCGCACCCCGCGCCGCAGCGCGCCCGGGGCGGCGTCACGCCCCGCCAGCGCGCCATCGCCGAACTGCTCACGGAGGGCCTCACCGACGCGGGCATCGCCGAACGCCTCGGCATGAACGTCCGGACCGTACGCGTCCACATCGCCAAGCTGGCCCAGGTCCTCGGCAGCACGGGCCGCACCCAACTCGGCTACCGCATCGGCCAGTCGGGCCTGATCGGCCCGGGCAGCCCGTGCGGCCCCCACGGCCCCGGCCGCACCCGCTGAACCACGAACGTCCGCAATTGCGGCTACTTGCCCCCGCCCCCGCCCCTTGCACCGCAACAAGTTGACGGTAGCGGAGCGTGGGCGCGGCACTGCATGGTGATTCCCGCAGCGGCTCTGTTGTGGTCTCCCCCCGCGGGGTCGCGCTTCCCTGAGGCTCTCCGGCCCGCCTCGTTCCGTGGCGGGCCGGGGCAGCCACGCGCCCCGCGGAGCGGGCGCCTACGCCTGGTCCGCCCACTCCCGCAGCAGGCGCTCGCGCAGCTCGCGGCGCGGCGTGCCGCCCTCGTGCGAGCGCCCCCACTCGGCCATCGCCGAGAGCGTGGTCAGCAGCGTGGCGGCGCCCTCCGTGAGCCGGGCGAGCAGGGCGCGGGACAGGTCGTACTCCTTCTGGGAGTAGCCGTACGCCGCCGCCACGTACGCGGTCAGCTCGACCTCCTGGTCGGCGGTCTCCACGCACACGGTCATCGAGGGCGCGTCGTCACCGCCGCCGAGCCCGACCGTGAGCGCCATGTCCACCACCATCCCGACCTGCCGCTTCAGCGACTTCACCGGAACGTCCTCGATGCTCAGCGCCCGTACGTCGTCCCAGAGCCACAGGCCCGACTGCTGGTGGCCGAGACCGGCCACCCCCTCGGGTGTCAGCCGGACCCCGGGAGCGAGCCCGGACGGCTTCGAGCCCACGTACACATCACCCTCGGCGATCCAGAACAGCCCGACCATGGCCATGGAGAATCCAGCTTTCCCGCGGAAGAAACACGACAGCCTGCCAACTATAGGAGTGCGGCGCGCCGCCCATCGTTCCCCTACGGCTGCTCGCCGGACCGCCTCGGTACGGCGAAGGCCGGGCGCCCGCACACGAGTGGTTCGCGTGCGGGCGCCCGGCCTTTCGTCGTCGTGCCGGACCGCTGCGGGCTACTGCTCCGGCGACCTCTTCGGCCGCCACACCACGAGCGCGCTCGCCTGCTGCACGTCCTGGTAGGGCACCAGGTCGCGGCGGTAGGAGGCGTGGACCTGGGCCTCGCGCTGCTGCATCGCGGCGGCCGCGCCCTCGACGGCCGCCGACAGCTCGGCGACCCGGGACTGGAGCGCGGCGACCTGGTTCTCCAGCTCGATGATGCGCTTGATGCCCGCGAGGTTGATGCCCTCCTCCTGGGAGAGCTGCTGGACGGTGCGGAGCAGCTCGATGTCCCGGGCGGAGTACCGCCGGCCCCGGCCGGCGGTGCGGTCGGGCGAGACCAGGCCCAGGCGGTCGTACTGCCGCAGGGTCTGGGGGTGGAGACCGGAGAGCTGGGCCGCCACCGAGATGACGTACACCGGGGTCTCGTCCGTCAGCTGATACGGGTTGCGTCGGCGGCCGTCCCGCTCCATGAGGTCACGCTCCCTTCGCGGCCTTGAACAGTTCTGCCCGCGGATCCAGATCCGCAGTCGCCTCGCGGTACGCCTCCAGGGCTTCCTTCGCCGCGGGGGACAGCGTCGTCGGGACGGCCACCTCCACCGTGACGAGCAGGTCGCCGGGCGTGCCGTCCTTGCGGGCGGGGCCCTTGCCGCGCACCCGCATCGTGCGCCCGTTCGGCGTGCCCGGGGGCAGCTTCAGGGTGACCGGCACGCCGCCGAGCGTGGGCACCCGGACCTCGCCGCCGAGCGCGGCCTCGGCGAGGGTCACCGGGACCGTCACCGTGAGGTTCTCGCCCCTGCGACCGAAGACCGGGTGGGCGTCCACATGGACGACCACGTACAGATCGCCCGCGGGGCCGCCGCGCTCACCGGGCGCGCCCTTGCCGCGCAGCCGGATGCGCTGGCCGTCGCTGACGCCCGCCGGGATGCGCACCTGCATCGTCCGCGAGGACTTCGCGCGGCCGCTGCCGTGGCACACCTCGCAGGGCGTCTCGGCGATCAGGCCGCGGCCCTTGCAGTCCACGCAGGGGTCGGTGAGGGAGAACCCGCCACCGCCGCCCCGGGAGACCTGGCCCGTGCCCACGCAGGTGGGGCACACGCGCGGCGTGCCGTTCTTGTCGCCGGTGCCCGAGCACGCCTTGCAGGCGGCCTGGGAGGACATGCGCAGCGGAACCGTCGCGCCCTCCACCGCCTCCGTGAAGCTCAGCGTGACCTCGGACTCGATGTCCTGGCCGCGGCGCGGCTGCGTACGCGTCCCCGTGCCCGCGCCGCCGCGGTTGAACAGGCCCCCGAAGACGTCACCTAGGCCGCCGCCGAAGCCGCCGGCGCCCGCTCCACCGCCGCCCGGGGCGCCGCCTCCGAAGAGGTCGCCCAGGTCGAAGTTGAACGTGCCGCCGCCCGCTCCGGGGCCTGGCCTGAATCCGCCGTTGCCGAAGAGCGCGCGGGCCTCGTCGTACTCCTTGCGCTTCTTCGGGTCGCCGAGGACGTCGTTCGCCTCGGAGATCTCCTTGAAGCGCTCCTCGGCCTTCGCGTTGCCCTTGTTGGCGTCCGGGTGGTTCTCGCGGGCGAGCTTCCGGTACGCCTTCTTGATCTCGGCTTCGGTGGCGTCCTTGGGGACGCCGAGGACCTTGTAGAAGTCCTTCTCGATGAAGTCCTTGGTGCTCATCCCCGACGTCCCTCCTTCCTCGTCGTCAGGTCGACGCCGACGCCGACCGCGACGCCGGGTCCGCGACCATCATGGTCGCCGGGGGCCCGGCCGCGGCCGACGTCGCCGTCCGTGTCAACGTCAGCCCTTGTCCGGGCCACCGTTCTCCTTGCTCTCGGCCTGGTCGGCCTGGTCGGCGGGCCGGCCCGCGTCCTTGGCCTCGGCCTTGTCCGCGGCGTCCGGCGTCTCGCCCTCGCCGTCGGCGCCCTCGGCCGCGTCCGGCTTCACCGTCTGCGCGCCGGGCTGCGGCTCGGCCACCGCCACGCGGGCGGGACGGATGACGCGCTCGCCGATGCGATACCCCGGCTGGAGGATCGCGACGCACGTCGTCTCCGTGACGTCCGGTGCGTAGCTGTGCATCAGGGCTTCGTGGATCGTCGGGTCGAAGGGCTCGCCCTCCTTGCCGAACTGCTGGAGGCCCATCTTGGCGACGACGGTCTCAAGCGATTCGGCCACCGACTTGAAGCCGCCGACCAGCTCGCCGTGGTCCCGCGCGCGGCCGACGTCGTCGAGGGTCGGGAGGAGCTCGGAGAGGAGGTTCGCCGAGGCGATCTCCTTCACCGTCACCTTGTCCCGCTCCACGCGGCGGCGGTAGTTCTGGTACTCGGCCTGGAGCCGCTGGAGGTCCGCGGTGCGCTCGCCGAGCGCCGAGCGGGCCTGGTCCAGCTGGGCCGTCAGTCCTGCTTCTCGCATTGCGTCCCCGGCCGGGGCCGCCGGGCCCTCCTCGGTGGAGGGCTCGGCGGCCTGCGGCGCCGCTTCGTCAGGGGTGGCGCCGGAGGGGACGTCGGGCCGGTCGGCGTCGCCGAAGCCCGGGGTCTCCTCCGTCATCAGGCAGCGCCGCCCTTCGCGTCACCGGGCTTCTCGTCGTCGACGATCTCGGCGTCCACGACGTCGTCTTCCTTCGACATGTTCGGCGCGTCGGCGCCCGGGGCGGCGCCTTCGGCACCGGCCGCGCCCGCGGCCTGGGCGTCGGCGTACATGGCCTGGCCCAGCTTCTGGGAGACGGCGGCGACCTTCTCCGTGGCGGTGCGGATCTCCGCGGTGTCCTCGCCCTTGAGCTTCTCCTTCAGCTCGGCGACGGCCGTCTCGACCTCGGTCTTGACGTCACCGGGGACCTTGTCCTCGTTGTCCTTGAGGAACTTCTCCGTCTGGTAGACGAGCTGCTCGCCCTGGTTGCGCGACTCGGCGGCCTCGCGGCGGGCGTGGTCCTCGTCCGCGTACTTCTCGGCCTCTTCGCGCATGCGGTTGACCTCGTCCTTCGGCAGCGAGGAGCCACCGGTGACGGTCATCTTCTGCTCCTTGCCCGTGCCGAGGTCCTTCGCGGTCACGTGCATGATGCCGTTGGCGTCGATGTCGAAGGAGACCTCGATCTGCGGGACGCCGCGCGGGGCCGGGGGCAGACCGGTCAGCTCGAACATGCCGAGCTTCTTGTTGTACGCCGCGATCTCGCGCTCGCCCTGGTAGACCTGGATCTGCACGGACGGCTGGTTGTCCTCGGCCGTCGTGAAGATCTCGGAGCGCTTCGTCGGAATCGTGGTGTTCCGCTCGATCAGCTTGGTCATGATGCCGCCCTTGGTCTCGATGCCAAGCGACAGCGGGGTCACGTCGAGGAGCAGGACGTCCTTGACCTCGCCCTTGAGGACACCGGCCTGGAGGGCGGCGCCGATGGCGACGACCTCGTCCGGGTTCACGCCCTTGTTGGCCTCGTTGCCGCCGGTGAGCTCCTTGACGAGCTCGGCGACGGCGGGCATGCGGGTGGAGCCGCCGACGAGGACCACGTGGTCGATCTCGGAGAGGGCGATGCCCGCGTCCTTGATCACGTTGTGGAACGGGGTCTTGCAGCGCTCCAGGAGGTCGCTGGTCAGCTGCTGGAACTGGGCTCGCGTGAGCTTCTCGTCCAGGTGCAGCGGGCCCTCGGCGGAGGCCGTGATGTACGGCAGGTTGATCGTCGTCTCGGTCGAGGACGAGAGCTCGATCTTCGCCTTCTCGGCGGCCTCGCGCAGGCGCTGGAGCGCCATCTTGTCCTTGGACAGGTCGACGCCGTGGCCGTTGGCGAACTGCTTGACCAGGTAGTCGACGACGCGCTGGTCCCAGTCGTCACCACCGAGGTGGTTGTCGCCGTTGGTGGCCTTCACCTCGACGACGCCGTCGCCGATCTCGAGCAGCGAGACGTCGAAGGTGCCGCCACCGAGGTCGAAGACGAGAATGGTCTGGTCGTCCTTGTCGAGGCCGTAGGCCAGGGCGGCGGCAGTCGGCTCGTTGACAATACGCAGGACGTTCAGACCCGCGATCTCGCCGGCCTCCTTGGTGGCCTGGCGCTCGGAGTCGTTGAAGTACGCGGGCACGGTGATGACCGCGTCCGTGACCTTCTCGCCCAGGTACGCCTCGGCGTCGCGCTTCAGCTTCTGCAGGATGAAGGCGCTGATCTGCTGCGGGTTGAAGTTCTTGTCATCGATGTCGACCTTCCAGTCCGTGCCCATGTGGCGCTTCACGGAGCGGATGGTCCTGTCGACGTTGGTGACCGCCTGGCGCTTGGCGACCTCGCCCACCAGGACCTCACCGTTCTTGGCGAAGGCGACGACGGACGGCGTGGTCCTGGCGCCTTCGGCGTTGGTGATGACGGTGGGCTCGCCGCCTTCGAGAACGCTGACGACGGAGTTAGTCGTGCCCAGGTCGATGCCGACCGCACGTGCCATTTCGATGCCTCCAGATGCCTACTTGAGTGGAACTGACTCAAGGATGCCCCACAGGTCGCCCCGAGTCAACAGAGCTGAGTCAGGGAGACTCAACTCTTATCCCACCCTTACGCGCAACCCGGGAGTCATGGAGAGAGACGACCCCCGGCCCGGAACAGTTGAGCGGGGACGGGCAGGGGGCGAGCGGGGGCGGAAAGGGGAGCCTGAGCGACACAGATCACCGCCCGCCTGGCTGCGCGCCCGCACCGTATGTGGGTAGTCTCAGACGGACTGCATAAGTTACTGCTTAGTAATAGACGCCTCGCAGGCCTGAGGAGCCCCGAAATGCAACTCGCCGCGATCATCGTGTCGCTGGTCCTAATCGCGGTCGGCGTCGCGCTGTTCGGCCGTGCCATCCTGCAGATCTACCAGTTCGTGCGGCTCGGCCAGGCCGTGCCCGCAGGCACCCGGACCGACGCGCCCGCCGAGCGCACCCTCACCGTGGCCAAGGAGTTCCTCGGCCACACCCGGATGAACCGGTGGGGCATCGTCGGCGTCGCGCACTGGTTCGTGGCGGTGGGCTTCTTCTCCCTGCTGCTCACGATCGTGAACGCCATCGGCCAGCTCTTCAAGGCCGACTGGATCCTGCCGGTCATCGGCGACTGGGCGCCGTACAACGTCTTCGTCGAGTTCCTCGGCACCATGACCGTGCTCGGCATCCTGACGCTGATCGTCATCCGGCAGCTGAACCGGCCGGGCAAGCCGGGCCGCAAGTCCCGCTTCGCGGGCTCCAACACGGGCCAGGCGTACTTCGTCGAGGGCGTCATCCTCATCGTGGGCGTCTGCATCTTCATGCTGCACGCCCTGGAGGGCGCCCAGCACCACGTGGACGGCTACGAGGCCTCGTTCTTCCTCTCGTACCCGTTCGTCTCGTGGTTCTCGGGCATGGACCTCTCGACGCTCCAGAACCTCACGTACTTCTTCGCCGGCCTGAAGATCGCGACCTCGTTCATCTGGATGATCACGGTCTCCCTGAAGACCGACATGGGCGTCGCCTGGCACCGCTTCCTGGCCTTCCCCAACATCTGGTTCAAGCGGAAGGCCGACGGCTCCACCGCGCTCGGCGCGCTCCTGCCGATGACGAGCGGCGGCAAGGAGATCGACTGGGAGGACCCGGACGAGGACACCGTCTTCGGCGTCAGCCAGGTCGAGCAGTTCTCCTGGAAGGGCATCCTCGACTTCTCCACCTGCACCGAGTGCGGCCGCTGCCAGTCGCAGTGCCCCGCCTGGAACACCGGCAAGCCCCTGTCGCCGAAGCTCCTGATCATGTCGCTGCGCGACCACGCGCACGCCAAGGCCCCGTACCTGCTCGCCGGTGGCGGCAAGACCATGGAGGGCGAGGAGAAGGCGACCGCCGAGCAGCTCGCCGACGTCCCCGCCGCCGCGCTCGCGGAGGCCGAGCGCCCGCTGATCGGCACCCTCGAAGAGAACGGCGTCATCGACCCGGACGTCCTGTGGTCCTGCACCACCTGCGGCGCCTGCGTCGAGCAGTGCCCCGTCGACATCGAGCACATCGACCACATCGTCGACATGCGCCGCTACCAGGTGATGATCGAGTCCGCGTTCCCGTCCGAGGCGGGCACGATGCTCAAGAACCTGGAGAAGAAGGGCAACCCCTGGGGCCTGGCCAAGAAGCAGCGCCTGGAGTGGACCAAGGAGGTCGACTTCGAGGTCCCGGTCGTCGGCAAGGACATCGAGGACCTCACCGAGGTCGAGTACCTGTACTGGGTCGGCTGCGCGGGCGCCCTGGAGGACCGGGCCAAGAAGACCACGAAGGCCTTCGCGGAGCTGCTGCACATGGCGGGCGTGAAGTTCGCGATCATGGGCGGCGACGAGAAGTGCACGGGTGACTCGGCCCGGCGCCTCGGCAACGAGCCGCTCTTCCAGCAGCTGGGCGCCGAGAACGTGGCCTCCCTGAACATGGCGTTCGGCGAGTCCCTCGACGAGGACGGCGGCGTGGACGAGTCGACCATGAAGCCCAAGTCGGCCAAGAAGATCGTCGCGACCTGCCCGCACTGCCTCAACACCCTCGGCAACGAGTACCCGCAGCTCGGCGGCGACTACGAGGTCATCCACCACACCCAGCTGCTCCAGCACCTCATCGACCAGGGCAAGCTCATCCCGGTCACGCCGGTCGAGGGCCTGATCACGTACCACGACCCCTGCTACCTGGGCCGTCACAACAAGATCTACACGCCCCCGCGCGAGATCATGGACAAGGTCCCGGGCCTGCGCCAGCAGGAGATGCACCGCCACAAGGAGCGCGGCTTCTGCTGCGGCGCGGGCGGCGCGCGGATGTGGATGGAGGAGCGGATCGGCAAGCGCATCAACACGGAGCGCGTGGACGAGGCCCTCAGCCTCAACCCGGACATCGTGTCGACGGCCTGCCCGTTCTGCCTGGTCATGCTGACCGACTCTGTCAACGGCAAGAAGAACGATGGCCAGGCCAAGGAGTCCCTCCAGGTCGTGGACGTGGCGCAGCTGCTCCTCGACTCGGTCAAGACGCCCGTCGACCCGGCGGGCGAGGCCGAGTCGGAGAGCGAGCCGGAGCCCGAGCCGGTGAAGTGAGCCGCGCAAGTCGGTCGTAACGGGCCGGTTCCGCCCTGGCGGAACCGGCCCTTCGTCGTTCGTGTAAACCTGTGGTGCTCATGACGACTGTGACGACTCAGGGGTGGGTGGCTTGAGGAGATCCGGTATACGGCTGCTGGCCGCCGCCGTCGGCGGCGCCCTGGTCCTCGCGGGCTGCGGCGGCGACGGCGAGTCCCACGCCCGCCCCGCGCCCGAAGGGCTCACGGCCCGCGGCGCGCCCCAGAAGGCCGTCCCGCAGGGCAGGGGCAGCAAGGTGCCCGACGACTTCAACGGTGACGGCCACCGCGACCTCGTGCTCGACGACCTGGCGCACCGCGGGCACGGCGACGACCCCGGCATCGGCGTCGTGTACGGCACCCGCGCCGGCCTCTCCCCCGGCGCCCGGCAGCTGCTGACCGCGCGCGCCAACGGCGCCCGTACGAAGGGCGAGCTGCCCGCCGCCTTCGAGTCCGAGGCGGCCTGTGACCTGGACGGGGACGGGTTCACCGACCTGGTGGTGTCGACGGATCCGCCCTACGACGGCCAGGGGCAGCCGCCGGTGCCGCTCCAGCTCCTCTTCGGCTCCCCGAAGGGCCTGACCGGCAAGGCCGTCAAGCTCCGGGTGCCCACGCGGGCGCGGCTCGGCAACGACTGGCCGGACCAGCCGGTGTGCGGCGACTTCGACGGGGACGGCGCCCAGGACCTCGTCCTGCACGCGAGCGGCGCCCATCTGACCTTCCTGCGCGGCCCCTTCACCCGTGCGGGCGGGCCGCGCGCGGCCGCGGCCCCGCTCACCGCGCCCGGCAACGAGCTGGTGACGGGCGGGCCCGCCGTGGACGTGAACCGCGACGGCTACGACGACCTGGTGGTCCGCGCGGAGGCGGGCGCGTCCCGTGGCTCCCTGGTCCTCGGCGGGCCCAAGGGGCCGAGCCGCACCGGGGCGCTGCTCCCCGCGGGCACGGACACGGCCTTCGGCGCCTTCCGCGGCGGCCGTGCGGTGGACGCGGCGCTGCCGGGGCCGCGCGGCATCGCCCTGCGCTACGACGTGCCCGGCACCGCCCGCGCCACCCTCGCGGTGCGCGACGCCTCCGTGCGGACCGGCGACTTCGACGGCGACGGCCGCAGCGAGCTCGTCGTGACCGGGGGCCGCCCCGGCGAGGTGTGGCTCTACCGGGGCCGGGCCACGGGCCTCGCGGCTCGCGCCACGGCCACGCTCGCCCCCGCGGGCGGAGGCGAGAGCGTCCAGGTCCTGGAGGTGGCCGACTTCGACGGCGACCGCCGCGCGGACGTGGTCGTACGGACGTCCACGGGCCGGGGCACCGACCGCGTGGAGGTGTACCGGGGCGTGCGGTCCGCCGCCCTGGTGGAGCGGAAGCCGAGCCTCACCTTCTCCACCACCCTGTTCGCGAACCGCTAGGCCGCAAGCTGCGGTTCACTTCACGGCCCACCTCGCACAACCATTCGTACAGCCCGCCGGTCACATCCCCGGAAGGACCACTTCACTCACGGGGAGCGTACGTGCGCGCAAGGAACCTGGCCCTCACGGCGACCGCGGTCGTCCTCGCCGCGGGCGGCGTCACGCTGCCGCTGGCCGGGACGGCAGCGGCCGAGGGTGCCACCGTCCGCAAGGACGACTTCGACGGCGACGGCCACCGCGACCTCGTGATCGGTACGCCGGGGGCCAATTCCGTGACCGTGACGTACGGTTCGGCGGCCGGTGTCGACGAGCGCCGATCCACCACGGTCACGCAGGACACGGCCGGGGTGCCCGGAGTCACCGAGCGGGGCGACGAGTTCGGCGAGAGCGTCACCAGCGGCGACGTGAACGCCGACGGCTACGCGGACCTGGTCGTCGGCGCCCCGGGAGAGAAGACCCCGGGCAAGTCCGGCGGCACGGTCACGATCGTCTGGGGCGGCAAGAACGGCTTCACGAAGGGCGGCACGACGCTCACCGCTCCCGCCGACAGCGAGCGCCGCTTCGGCGAGGCCGCCGTCTTCGTCGACATCGACGGCGACGAGGTCGCGAACCTCGCCGTGATCAGCGGCGACCGCTGGTGGTTCTACGCCGACGGCGTCCCGCGGGACGGCCGTGCGATCGGCCTGGAGACCGACTTCCTGCCCCGGGGCGTCCGCCTGGACAACATGACCGCGGGCCACTTCACGTCCAAGGACGGCTACACGTACGTCCTCACCGGCGAGCGGGCGGACGGCGGCGCCTACACCGCGTACATGAAGGGCGGCGCGGGCGACTACGGCTACTGGTCCGGCGTCCTCGCCGAGGGCGACGACCCGAGCGCCTCGCGCGACCCGCTCGCCGTGGGAGACGTCAACGGCGACGGCTACGACGACCTGGTCACGGGCAACCCCCGCGCGGCGAAGGGCGGCGCCGTCAGCGTCCGCTACGGCGCCGACGCGAAGTTCGGCGCACCCGTGACGTACACGCAGGACAGCGCGGGCGTGCCCGGGAGCGACGAGCCGGGCGACGCGTTCGGCGGGTCGGTGGCGGCGGGCGACGTGACGGGCGACGGCCGTGCGGACGTCGCCGTCGGCGCGCCCGGCGAGACGCTCGGCGCCCCGTCCGTGCGGGGCGCGGGCGGTGTCGTCGTCCTCAGGAGCGGCGCCCGCGGCCCGGGCGACGGCCGCGCCGTGCACCAGGACACGCCCGGGGTGCCGGGCGTCGGCGAGACCGGTGACGCCTTCGGGTCCAGCGTCCGGCTGAAGGACGTCACCAAGGACGGCAGGGCGGACCTGGCGGTCGGCGCGGGCGGCGAGGACATCGGCTCGGGCTCCGCCGCACGTCGGGACGCGGGCGCCGTGTGGGTCCTGCGCGGCTCCTCGGGCGGCGTCACGGCCTCGCACGCGACCTCGTTCAACGGCTCCGACGTCGGCGTGCGGCTGCCCGCGGGCGCGGGCGGCCCCGGCAGGGCCTTCGGCGAGACCCTTCGCTGACCTTCCTTCCTCATTCCCCATCTCTCCCAGCACAGTTGGAGCAACCTTGCGCAAGAAGACCCTGTCGGCCGCGGTGCTGTGCGCCGCGACCGTGATCGGTGTCGCGGGCCTGTCCGTCACGCCCGCCGCCGCGGCCGAGCCCGCGCCCCGGCCGAAGGCCGACTTCAACGGCGACGGCTTCGCGGACCTCGCGGTCGGCGTGCCCGACGCGACCGTCGGCGGCAAGACCAAGGCCGGATACGTGAACGTGGTCTGGGGCGGCAAGAACGGCCTCGGCAAGCACGGTTCGGCGACCATCAGCCAGGACACGGCCGGAGTTCCCGGCAACGCCGAGAAGGACGACGGCTTCGGCCACACGGTGAAGTCCGCCGACATGAACGGCGACGGCATCACGGACATCGTCGTCGGCACCCCCGACGAGGACAACGGCCCGACGCTGAGCGCGGGCACCGTCACGGTCCTGTGGGGCTCGAAGTCCGGCATCAAGGGCGGCTTCACTGCCGCCAACGGCGAGTACTCCGACAACAGCCTGGGTGCGGTCCTCACCACCGGCGACTTCGACGGCGACGGCAAGCAGGACATCGTCCTGAACTCCCACTTCGACGAGTCCAGCGCGCTGATGCTGCGCCCCGGCCCGTTCAAGGCGGGCACGCCCGCGAAGCTGTCGCGCATCGACAGCTGGCACTTCGGCGGCCCGCGCGCGGTCACCACCGGCGACTTCGACGGCGACGGCCGCGACGACCTGGCGCTGGCGTACGGCGGCATGGAGATCCTGGGCACCAGGGTCGTCAGCCGTGCCTCCGGCGAGTGGAAGACCCAGTGGTCCACCGGCAACGGGGCGACCGCCCTTGCCGCGGGCGACTTCGACGGCGACGGCACGACGGACCTGGCCCTGGGCGGCGTCCAGGCCAACCCGGAGTCGGAGGACCCGAGTGAGGCGTTCTGCCAGAGCCCCGTGGGCGGCGCGATCGCCACGGTGTACGGCAAGAAGGACACCGCGCTCGGCGGGCCGGTCGCCTGCACCACGCAGGACTCCCCCGAGGTGGGCGGCACCGCCGAGATCGAGGACAACTTCGGCGCGCACCTGGCCGTGGGCAACCTCGACGGGGACGGCATCGACGAGCTGATCGTGGGCGCCGACACGGAGACGGTGGGCACCGCGAAGAAGGCGGGCAGCTACTGGACGCTGGCGTCCGCGGGCACCGGCAAGCCCTTCGTGGGCCCGTCCTTCACCCAGAACTCGGCGGGCGTCCCCGGCACGGCCGAGGCGGGCGACCGCTTCGGCGCGGCCGTCGCCACCGGTGACTTCAACGGTGACGGCTACCCCGACACGGCGGTCGGCGCGCCCGGCGAGGACGCGTCGACGGGCGGCGTCTGGTACGGCCGGACCCCGAAGGACGGCCCCACCCCGGACCAGGTCACCGTCACCCCGGGCAAGCTCGCCCTCAAGGGTGCCCACGCCTACGGCACGGTCCTGGGCCACTAGCCCACCGCCCCCATGGGTGCCGGGGCCGCGCGCTGGGTGCGCGCGGCCCCGGCCTGCCCTTCCGGGATCCCGTGAACGCCGATGGCCCCCTCACTGAACCAGTGAGGGGGCCATCGACTTCATGGAGCGCCCGGCAGGCCTTGCACCTACATTTCCCATCGGATGATGGGCGTCTTTCCTTGGACCACAGACGCGCGACTCCGGTGTTGTGCGCCGAAGTTGTGCCTTGATCTTACACAGCTCCAGGGCCCGGAGCCAACTCCGTGCCGCACGGCGGACACTGACGCCCGCGCCTCCGCCGCGCGGGGGAGGCGGACATCGGACGACGGTTCGATTACTGGGGACCGATGCCCGACGACAGTGGGGGTCATGACGATCAGTGAGACGGCGGACGGCGAGACGGCGATCGGCTCGACGGACGCGGCGGACGCGGCGCGAGGTCCGGCCCCCGGCGCCGACGGGACCGAGCGGCCGGTTCCCCCCTGGGCGGAACGCGTCGCCCGGCTGCTGCCGCTCGTGGCCCTGCCGGTGTGCCTGTGGCGGCTGCCGATCGGCTTCGGCTTCTTGATGGGCATGGACACGGAACCCGAGACCTGGCCCGTATGGGCGGGCGTGGCCTACGTGGTGACGCTCAGTCTGCTGTCCGAGGCGTTCGCGCTGCTGTGCCGGGGCCTGGTGCGGCCGTGGGGCGAGACCGTGCCCGGCTGGGTGCCGGGGCTGCGCGGGCGGCGGATACCGCCCTTCCTGGTGATCGTGCCCGCGGCGCTGAGCGGTCTGCTGCTCACGGCACTGCTCGTCGAGTGGCTCCTGTCCGCCTTCCACGTCGCGGGCTTCGCGAACGTCCCTTATACGAACGGCTGGTGGGCCCTCCTGGCCGCGACGGTCAGCGGCCTGTTCGCGCTGTGGGGCCCGATGGTGCTCGCGCTGACGTACGCGTACTGGCGTCGCCGCCAACTCCCCATCACAGCAAGGTAACTTCACCCCATGGGCACACAACCCTCACACCCCGTCAGCGGTCTCTCCTAGGTCAAGGTCCAGGCCAACGCATACGCAAACGTGCGACCGGGACCCGGCACCCCTGTCATCAGACCCGCAGGAGAGATCACCGCATGGCTCAGCGCAAGCGCACCGCCTCCCGCGACACCCGGCCCCACAGACCCGGCCACCGCCTCCGCCTCGCCGCCGCCACGACCGCCGTGGCGCTCACCGGCGGGCTCCTCCTGGGCGCCGTACCGACGGCCGCCGCGGCGCCGCGGGCCGCGCTCCCGGCCGAGGACGCCGACTTCGACGGCGACGGCTACGCGGACGTCGCCACCTCCGCCCCCTTCACCTACGTGAACGGCAAGAAGGCGGCGGGCGCCGTCGTCGTCACGTACGGGAAGGCGAGCGGCGTCGACCGCTCCGTGAAGTACACGCAGAACAGCCAGGACGTTCCCGGGGACGCCGAGGCGCAGGACTGGTTCGGCAACGAGCTGGCGTACGGGGACTTCGACGACGACGGCTACGACGACCTGCTCGTGAGCGTCTCCGGCGAGGACGTCGGCCGCGACAAGGACGGCGGCAGCCTCCAGATCCTGTGGGGCTCGGCGATCGGCCTGCGCGGCGGCACGACCCTGAAGGACCCGCGCCCCAGCAAGCACGACAACTTCGGCGGGGTCCTCCAGGCCGGCGACTTCGACGGCGACGGCAAGGACGACATCGCCATGGGCACGGTGACCACGGCGGTCGTCGACGTCTACCGCGGCGGGTTCAGCCGGAGCGGCAGGACCGGCGGCCACTACACCGTCACCCCCCGCATCCACGGCAACGGCGAGGTCGGCGTCAAGAACCTGCACTCCGGCGACGCCAACGGCGACGGCAAGGACGACCTGATCGTCAACGGCTACGAGAACGACACCCAGCGCGGCTACGACGCCAACTGGTGGATCCCCGGCTTCCGTTCGGGCCTCAAGGTGTCCTCCGCGCAGAAGCTGCTGCCCGGCGTCATCACGGACCTGGGCGACACCGACAAGGACGGCTACGACGACGTCGTCATCGGCAACTACTGGGACAGCGGCATCCCGGGCGCGGCCAAGGGCGGCGCGGTGCACGTCGTGCACGGCGGGGCGCGGGGCCCGGCGCACGGGGACCGCGACAAGTTCACCCAGAACACCTCCGGCGTCCCCGGCGGCAGCGAGAAGGGCGACAGCTTCGGCAACGAGCTGGACCTCGGCGACATCAACGGCGACGGCAACCTGGACCTGGTCGTCGGCGCCCCCGGCGAGACCGTCGACGGCGTCCAGGACACGGGCGCGGTGACCGTCCTGTACGGCCGCGCCAACGGCTCCGGCCTCAGCGGCCGCGGCGCGAAGCTCCTCACCCAGAACAGCCCCGGCGTACCGGACTCCAACGAGAAGCACGACTTCCTCGGCACGGACGTGCACGCCGACGACCTGAACGGCGACGGCCGCGCGGACGTGATCCTCGGCGCCCACGGCGAGAACGCCGGCAACGGCGCCGTCTACCCCCTCCTCTCCGCCCCCGACGGCTCCCTCAAGGGCACCTCCGGCGTCTACCCCGGCACAGCGGGCCTCCCGTCCACCGGCACCCCCCGCCTGGGCGCGAACTTCGCCGACTGACACCCCCTGCCCACCTCCGGCCGGGCCCCCGCACGGGCCCGGCCCTCCCTTCCCAAGGAGCCCCTGTGCGCCTGCGCACCGCAGCACTCCTCACCACCACCCTCACCGCCGCGACGCTCACCCCGCTCGCGCTGCCCGCGACGGCGACGGCGGCCCCCGCCAAGCACGCGGACGACTTCAACGGGGACGGCTACCGGGACTTCGCCGCGCCGCAGTCGGGCGAAGGCAACAAGGGCGGATCCGTCCACGTCACCTTCGGCACGGCGAACGGCCCCGGCACCCGGACCCAGGTCGTCGACCAGGACAGCCCGGGCGTCCCCGGCGCCGACGAACGGGGGGACTCCTGGGCCGAGGGCACCCGTGTGGCCGCCGACTTCGACCGCGACGGGTACGGAGACCTCGCCGTGTCCGCCGTGGGCGAGAAGGTCGGCCGAAACCGCGGCCAGGGCTCGGTGACCGTGCTGTGGGGGTCACCGACCGGCCTGAAGGGCGGCACGGAGATCCCCAACAAGGCCCCCGGCGCGCGGAAGGCGTTCGGGTACGGCCTCGCCACCGGCGACTTCAACGGAGACGGCAGACCGGACCTGGCGGCGACCAACGGCGGTGCGGTGTACGTCTACAAGGGCGGCATCTCCCGCTCCGGCGTGGGCGGTTCCGTGCAGCGCCTCGCCAAGCGGGGTCTGTCCCCCGACGACCTGATCGCGGGCAGGGTCACCAAGGACCGCGCGACGGACCTGGTCGTCGTCGGCCAGGTGATCAGGGACTGGAAGGAGACGGGCGACGCCTGGTTCGTCAAGGGCGGCACCACCCTCAAGCCCGGCGCGACGCTGCGCCTCGGCGCGTACGCGGACAGCACGAACGGCGTGGTCGCCGACTTCGACAAGAACGGGTACGGCGACCTCGCGATCGGCAACTACGCGGACGCCAAGTACAAGGGCGCGGTGACCGTGTGGCGCGGCGGCAGGAACGGCCCGGGTACGGCGACCCGGCTCACGCAGGGCACCCCCGGCGTGGCGGGCGCCCCGGAGAAGGGGGACCGCTTCGGCGGATCCGTCTCGGCGGGCGACACCAACGGTGACGGGTACCCGGACCTGGCAGTGGGCGCGAGCAGCGAGGACGTCGGCGGCACGCGGGACGGGGGCGGTGTCCACGTCCTGCGCGGCGGCGCGGGCGGCCTGAAGGGCGCCGGGTCGAAGTGGTTCGCCCGCGACAGCGCGGGGATCCCGGGCGCCCCCTCCGAGGGGGACCGCTTCGGCAGCGCGGTACGCCTGCGGGACACCGACCTCGACGGCTACGCGGACCTGTACGCGCACGGCGAGGTCGACCCGGTCCGCCTGCCCGGCTCCCCGTCCGGGATCAAGAACAGCGGGGTGACCCGCGTGGAGTACGGAATCGTCGAGGGCTTCCTCCAGTAGGACAGAGTCGGCCCCGGCCCTCGCGGAGGACGCTCACGGGCGCGGGGGCAAGGGCCGAGGGGATGGCGCCGCCCCTCACCACAACCCTCGCCCAACCTCGCGTGTCACACAGGTGAAGACCAGGCGTCACCCACAGAGTTGGAGCACCCGTGCGCACACGCACCCTCGCCCTGGCCGCCGCCTCGGCGCTCGCGGCGACCGGCCTCACCCTGCCGTTCGCCGCGAGCGCGGGGGCCGCGCCCGGCGGCGCCACCCCGCCCGTGAAGGCCGACTTCAACGGGGACGGCTACGAGGACCTCGCCGTCGGCGTTCCCGCGGGAAGCGTCGGCGGCAAGGCCAAGGCCGGTTATGTGAGCGTGGTCTGGGGCGGGCCCCAGGGACTGCGCGTCAAGGACAACGTACGGATCAGCCAGGCGACGGCGAACGTGCCGGGCACCCCGGAGGCCGGGGACCGCTTCGGCGCGGCCGTATCCGTGGCCGACTTCGACGGCGACGGGCTCACGGACCTCGCGGTCGGCGCCCCGGGCGAGGACGTCGACGGCAAGGCGGACGCGGGCAACGCGACCGTCGTGCACGGCGCGAAGGACGGCTTCGGCAAGGCCAACAGCGCGGGCCGCGGCGCCAAGGCCAAGGACAGCTACGGCAACGCCCTGGCCGCCGCCGACTTCGACGGCGACAAGCGGACCGACCTGGCGATCGGCGGCACCGACAAGGTCGTCGTCAACTACGACCCGCGCGGCGCGAAGACCCAGCCGGGCATGGGCGACCGCATGGGCGGCCGCGCCCCCGTCCTGACCACGGGCGACTTCGACGACGACGGCCTCGCCGACCTGGCCGTGGCGTACTACACCAAGCAGCAGCCGTACACCCAGTCCCACGTCCACCTCTACCGCTACGACAAGCAGGAGCGCCGCCTCCTCCTGTCCTGGGCCAGCAGCAACGGCGCCGCCTCCGCCCTCGCCACCGGCGACTTCAACGGCGACGGCCTGGACGACCTCGCGCTCGGCAACTGCCGCGAGATCGCCGACGAGAACATCGACGACCCCTGCGGCCCCGAGGAGCTCACCAAGGGCGGCGGCGTCCACATCCGCTACGGCAACCCCAACGGCTCCTTCGGCTCCCGGACCCAGACCCTCAACCAGGACACCCCGGGGGTCCAGGGCGTCGCCGAGAAGGGCGACGGCTTCGGCGAGGCCGTCACCGCCCGCGACATCGACAACGACGGCTACACCGACCTGATCATCGGCGCCCCCGGCGAGGCCATCGGCAGCAAGAAGAACGCGGGCAGCGTCACCGTCCTGTACGGCGCCAAGAAGGGCATCCTCGACGCCGACGACGAGCTCGGCGACGGCAAGGCCAACGGCTACGCCTTCCAGCAGGACACCAACCAGATCCCCGGCCCCGCCGAGACCGGCGACCGCTTCGGCGCCGCCCTCGCCACCGGCGACTTCGACCACGACGGCAAGCCCGATCTGGCCACCGCCGCCCCCGGCGAGAACGCCTCGTCCGGCGGCGTCTGGGCCTCCCCGGACGTCCTGCCGCCCGGCACCACCGTCTTCACCCCCAAGTCCCTTAAGCTGCCCGCGCCTTCGTCCGCGCTGACGTACGGCGCCGTCCTCGGCCGCTAGGCCGCCGCACCGCCCGCACCACCCGAGGCACCCGCGTCACAACAGGTCACCCGCGCCCCGGGGACCCTGAGGACAACCCCTCAGGGTCCCCCTAGGGGTTGTCACAGGTCGGCCGCAAACGGACTCTCCCCCACAGGAGGGGCGCGACCGCCCCGCCGGACCAGGTACGTTCGATTCCGTGGCTGGATTCAGGATCGGACGCGGCGGCCGGGACAACCGCGCACAGCAATCGGGACGCCCCCAAGGACACCAGGGGCCGGGACAGAGCCCGCAGCAGGGCCCCGGGCAGGCCCCGTACGGACAGCGGCCCCCGCACCAAGGCGGCGGCCAGGCGCCGTACGGCTACCCGCCCGCGCCCTCGCACGGACACCCCGCCCCGCCCCCGTACGGCGGCCAGGGCCCCGGCCCGGGCCAGTACGGCGGCGGGCACCACGGCGGCGGGCACCACGGCGGCGCCCAGCAGTGGCCCCAGCCTCCCGGCGGCCGGGACGAGCCCGAGTACTTCGGCGGCCAGGGCGGCCACGGCGGTCACGGCGGACACGGCGGCGCCCACGACCCGTACGCCGCCAACAGCCCCGGCAACACCCAGGCCTTCTCCCTCGGCGAGGACCCGTACAACGACGGGGACACCTACCGCGCGGGCCAGGCCCCGGCCGGCCCCATCGGCCCCAAGCTGCCCTGGAAGGACCTGCTGCGCGGCATCGTGCTGCGCCCGGGCCCGACCTTCCTCCAGATGCGCGACTACGCGATGTGGGCCCCGGCGGTCATCGTCACGTTCCTCTACGGCCTGCTCGCCGTCTTCGGCTTCGACGAGGCCCGCGAGGACGTGCTCAACGCCACGCTGTCCACGGCGATCCCGTACGTCCTCACCACCGGCGTCGCGATCTCCCTGAGCGCCCTCATCCTCGGCGTCGTCACGCACAGCCTGGCCCGCCAGTTCGGCGGTGACGGCGCCTGGCAGCCGACCGTCGGCCTGTCCATGCTGATCATGGCGATCACGGACGCGCCGCGCGTCATCGTCGCGCTGTTCCTCGGCGGCGGCAACGGCTTCGTCCAGCTGCTCGGCTGGGCCACCTGGCTCGCGGCGGGCGCCCTGCTCACCCTGATGGTGAGCAAGTCGCACGACCTGCCCTGGCCCCGCGCCCTCGGCGCCAGCGCCATCCAGCTGCTCGCGATCCTGTCGATCATCAAGCTCGGTACGTTCTGACGCCGCCGCGCACGCACGCGAGTCCAGGGCCCCGGCGGGCACGACCGCCGGGGCCCTTGCTCATGCCCGCCTCCGTCACGTACCTTGCAATGCAATGTTCCAGGCGAAGCAAGGAACCGAAAGGGGGCGGGGGGATGACGGATCCGCTGACGAAGGCCGCGAGCCAGCTGCGCAAGGGCGTCCTGGAGTACTGCGTCCTGGCCCTGATGCGGGACGGCCCGCGCTACGGGGTGGAGCTGGTCGAGGAGCTGTCCGCCGTCGCCGTGATGACGACGAGCCAGGGCACGATCTACCCGCTCCTGTCCCGGCTGCGCCGCGACCGCCTGGTGGACACCGAACTGCGCGAGTCCCCCAGCGGCCCGCCCCGCCGCTACTACACGCTCACGCCCGGGGGCCGCACCGCCCTCGCGGACTTCCACACGAGCTGGCCCCTCTTCCGGGACGCGGTCGACCACTTCCTGGCCCCGGCGCCCGGCACGTCGCACGACACGGAGACCCCTCATGAACGCCCTTGACCACACCCTGGTCCGCGCCTACCTGACCGAGGTGGAGCGGGCCACGAGCGCCCTGGAGCCGGCCCGCCGCCAGGAGCTGCTCGCCGATCTGCGCGAGCACGTCGAGTCCCGCATCGCCGACGCGGGCGCGCCCGACGACGCCACGGTGCGCGGGATGCTCGCGGACCTCGGCACCCCGGCGGCCATCGCGGCCTCGGCCCTGGCGGAGTCCGCACCGGCTACAGCTCCGGCCCCGGACACGGCCGGGCCCACCGCCGATTCCGATTCCGGCTCCGACGCCGTCCGCACCAAGCTGACGATCCTGCTGCTGCTCTGCGCCGCCCCGCTCGGCCTGCTCTGGCACCCCTTCGCGACGGTGGCGGCGGGCGGCGCCGGCCTCTACCTGCTGTCGACGTCCACCCGGTGGACCACCCGGCAGAAGGTCACGGGCACGACCCTGACCCTGCTGATCCCGCTCCTGCCGGTGCTCGTCGGCCTGCTCCTCGCGGCCGGCCGCATCGGCCCGATGGAACTGCTCCTGCTGATGCTCTTCAGCCTGGTCCTGCCGGTGCTCGGCGCGCGGCTGCTGTGGCAGGCGGCGCGGGGCGCCCGGACGGCGGCCGGGGCCTGAGCCCCGGCGCAGGACGACGGCGCGCCCCCACCCGTCCCGGGTGGGGGCGCGCCGTCGTACGCGAACGACCCGGTCAGGCGTCGAGGACCTGCCCGTGCCGCTTCACGACCGGCGGCTCGACGCTCCACGGGAAGTTGATCCACTCGTCGGTCCGCTTCCACACGTACTCGCACTTCACGAGCGAGTGGGACTTCTCATAGATCACGGCGGAGCGGACCTCGGCGACGTGGTCGAGGCAGAAGTCGTGCACGAGCTTCAGCGTCTTGCCGGTGTCGGCGACGTCGTCGGCGATGAGCACCTTCTTGTCGGTGAAGTCGATCGCGTTCGGCACCGGGGCCAGCATGACCGGCATCTCCAGGGTGGTGCCGACGCCCGTGTAGAACTCCACGTTCACCAGGTGGATGTTCTTGCAGTCGAGGGCGTACGCGAGGCCGCCCGCGACGAAGACGCCACCGCGGGCGATGCTCAGCACGACGTCGGGCTCGTACCCGTCGTCGGCGATCGTCTGGGCGAGATCACGGATCGCGCCGCCGAACTTCTCGTACGTAAGGTTCTCGCGCACGTCGCTCATGGGGGATGTCACACCTGGGTCCGATGGAAGTTGAGGAAGGAACGGGAGGCGGTCGGCCCGCGCTGGCCCTGGTAGCGCGACCCGTAGCGCTCGGACCCGTACGGGGCCTCGGCGGGCGAGGTCAGCCGGAACATGCAGAGCTGCCCGATCTTCATCCCCGGCCAGAGCTTGATCGGCAGCGTGGCGAGGTTCGACAGCTCCAGGGTCACGTGCCCCGAGAAGCCGGGGTCGATGAACCCGGCGGTGGAGTGCGTGACGAGCCCGAGCCGCCCGAGGCTCGACTTCCCCTCGAGCCTGCTCGCCAGGTCGTCGGGGAGCGTGATGACCTCGTACGTCGACGCGAGCGCGAACTCGCCCGGGTGGAGGATGAACGGCTCGTCCCCCTCCGGCTCGACGAGCCGCGTCAGGTCCGCCTGCTCGACGGAGGGGTCGATGTGCGGGTACCGGTGGTTCTCGAACACCCGGAAGTACCGGTCGAGGCGCACGTCGATGCTCGACGGCTGCACCATGGATTCGTCGTAGGGATCGATCCGTACCCGCCCGGCGTCGATCTCGGCCCGGATGTCCTTGTCTGAGAGAAGCACGCACCGAGGATACGCAGAGCGCGCGGGAAGGCCGCAATTTGCGCAATGCGGCACCCGCGCGCTCTGTCGCCGTACTGGCGGTGGTGGTGCGGGGCGAGGGGCGCCCGGCCTCGCGGCCGCCCGCGCCCTCCCCCCGCTGTCCGCCTACCGCTTCTCGAACTCCACCGGCACCGCGTGGCGGAGCCGCGCACACCGCGGACAGCGGATGAGGCGGCCGGGCCCGAGCCGGTCGGCCTGCTGCATCGGGAACGAAGCGGTGCTGAACACGTGCCCCTCGGCACAGCGGACGACGGTGCGCTCCATCAAGTCTTTGAGTCCCTTCCCCAAAGCCGTAACTGGCGGACGACGAAAGCCACATTACGGGATGAAAGGGACGCCACTCCAGGCGGCACTCCGACCCTCACGCCCCCCACACACGACCCCCGGATCCGGCACGCCGAGACCTCCCGAGGACCCTTGGGAAGACCCCCCACCGTACGCCCCAACTCCCTTCGCCCGCAGTCACGCAGACCCCACACAGCGCAGCCGGGCCCCGGGGGCACGGCGCCCGGGGCCTGGGATGAGGTAGAGTGTGCGACAGTACGAAACCGGTTCAACCGGTGTACCGCGCGGGTGTAGTTTAATGGTAGAACATCAGCTTCCCAAGCTGAGAGCGCGAGTTCGATTCTCGTCACCCGCTCTTCTGAAGCCCCAGGTCAGCGACCTGGGGTTTGTTGTTTTCCGGGTGTCGACGTGCCGGGCCGGTCAGCGGTGTTCCGGGTACGCGGACCCGTCGTACAGATACTCGGGACACCCCGTGGTGAGGGCCCGCAGCGCGGCGTTGAGGCGTCTGCCGAGGCGGGGGCGCAGCAGCGCCCGGGCATCGGCGACTGCGACGAAGGCCGTGTCGGACAGTTCCTCGTCGTGGGGACGGAGGGCGGCTGCCCGGTCGTGGGGCAGGACGCCGCCGTCGTAGACGAAGCAGAGCTGGTCGTCCCACGGGCCGTGGGGCGGGACCCAGTCCACGACCAGGAGCGGGAGCGGGGCGACGTCCAGGGCCAGCTCTTCCCGCAGCTCTCGCAGGGCTGCCCGGTGTGGGGGCTCGTTGGCCTCGGCCATTCCGCCCGGCAGGTCCCAGCCCGGCTTGTACGTGGGCTTGACGAGGAGCACCCGGCCGTCGGAATCCGTGATGAGCACGTCCGCCGCTACGCGCTTGCGGGGCTGGGTGGCGTTGCCCTCGGCGAGATACGCGTTCCAGGCCACCGGGTCAGCGGGAGAGGGAGGCTTCATCTTCGGTCCTCCGGGGCGTGAGGATGTCGGCGAGCAGGGCCATTCTCGCCGTCCGTGCGGCGTCGGACCGCTCCAGGTACTCGCCCACGGGCCGGTGGGCGCGATGCGGCCGCAGCGTCCGGTGGAGCGTGTCGAGTTCGTGGGCCACGCGCACGGACGCCAGGGCGGGACTGGTGGTCAGCAACCGCTGCGCGGTGTGGACGGCCGCGTCGAGGTCCCCCCGGCGCGTGTGCACGGTGGTGAGGGTGATCCGGGCCAGCGCCAAGGAGCGCGTACGGCGCTCGTCCCGGAGGCTCACCGCGGTCTCGGCGTGGATCAGCGCACGGTCGTACTCCCTGAGGTCCGACCAGACCAGCGCCTCCTCCCCGGCCAGCGCGGCGTCGTCGAACGGGCTGAGCCAAGGGTGTGCGGCCCCCGTCGGCGCGTCGAGGGCGGCGTGCGCCCGGTCGAGCGCGCGGGCCGCTGCGGAACGGTGCCGCGCTGTCGCCAGGGCTCGGGCGTGCATGGTGTGCAGCCGCGCCGTCAACGCCGAACTGGCAGGTCCGGCCCGCAGCAGCTCAAGGCCTGTGCGGGCCCACTGAGCGGCCGCCGCCGGATCTCCGGTGTGCAGGGCCAGGTGGCTGCTGCTGGCTGCGATGTTCGCGGTCAGCGGTGCGTCACCCGATGTCCGGGCCAGTGGCAGGGCCCGGCTGAAGTAGCGCTCGGCAAGGGCGTCGTTCCCCGAGTCGTGAGCCATCCAGCCGGCCATCTCCGTCAGTGCCGCTGCGGTGGCGAACACGTGCGCCCCGCTCCCGGCAGGGGCGACGAGCCGGGGAGCGACATGTTCGCTGAGGTACCGCACCACCGCCCCGTGGAGCCGCCCTCCACCCGATTGCCGGTCGGCGGCCCGAAAGGCATCCACCGCAGCCAGGTCACCCTCGTCGTCCCCGTTCGGTACGCCCGCCCCAGGGTGTGCCCGGGCCTCTCGGACAGGACTCGTATCCGGCTCCCAGGAGCGGCGAGCGAGGCCGAGCAGGTGGCCGGGGATGTGGAAGGCGTCCGCGATCTGCTCGAAGAGCGCGAGCTTCTCCACTCGGCTCTTGCCGTTCATGTAGTCGTAGAGGCGTCCCTGTGTGATGTCCGCCGCGGCGGCGAGGCGACGCGTGCTGATGCCCCGGTGGTTGAGCAGCCGGAAGACCGCTCCCATGTCCCGTTCCGCGCAGGCTTTGGTGAAGCGCTCGTCGCCCAGGAGCCCGGCGACGACGCCACACACCTCTGGGGATCGGCTTCCCATACGGCCCTCACTCCCGCGACGGGCCTCCGATGCTAGGGCCAACAAGGGCCCTGTGACTCCACGTTGGGGTCACCCTTTGGAGTCTCCCTGGCATCGGGCCGAGTCCTTGACTGGAGCATCAGGCAGCGCACGCTCCGCCGACCGCACCAACCGTCAGGAGTCCTCGTGATCACTCATGCGACGCCGAGAAGGCGCGACATCCGCTACGACCCCGCCAGCCGGCGCACGACCGTCCCGATCGTGGTGCACCGCCTCGACGGCACCACCGTGGACACCGCCCTCGTGCTCACCCCGGACGAGTTGCAGCTCTACGCGATCCAGCTCGACCAGGCCATCGAGCAGCGCAAGAGGACCGAGGAACGGGCGGTCGCGTGAGACGCCCCGCTCCAAGAGCCACCGGAAGGAGCACCGGCCATGGACGACTTCCTACCGCCGCCGAAACGCACCACCAGCCTCGAGAAGCTCTTCACGACAAAGGCGTACCGCCGGGTTCAGACGCCCGCGGAATGCCATGAGTACAAGAAGGTCTCGGGTTCCTCCGACGGCGCCAAGACGTACGACACGACCGCCACTTGACCTGCTCGCTCCCGTGGGGCATGGCATCGCCGCGCCCCACGGGCGAACACCTGGAGGAATCGCGTGATCAAACTGCGCCTCACGCCGTACGCAGACAGCGCATGGTCGTGGGACGGCGGCCGCTACACCACCGCGAGCGGCACCAGTGAAGTCGTCCCGTACGAGCATCCGATGCTGGAGCAGGCCGCGGTCACCGATGGAACGCGCACCCTGCTGATGGTCCGGGAGCGCGTCGCGGACCATCAGCCTTCCCGCCCGGACGTGCGGGCGGTCGTCCCAGGCGATCTGGACAAGGCCCGCACTTCGGCGAGGTGCTGGCCGACGGACTACGTACTGGTGGAGACGGCCCCCGGTCTGCCGGTACGGGTATCTGCCGGGCCGTGCGGCACCGCGCCGCTCTACGTGGCCCACGACAGCAGCAGCCTTTACGGCTCCTGGGACATGGCCGACCTGGCCCGGCACGCGACCGGGCTGAACCCGCGCGAGGTCGCCCGGCTGCTGATCTACCGGCCCCGGTACAGCGGCGAGACCGTCTTCCGGGGCATCCACCGGCTCACCGAGCGAGCCACCGCGATCTACGGTGGCCACCTGCACCTTCACTACCCCGAACCGGCCCTGCACTGGGGCCCTCGCGAACTGGCCGACGACGCCGACGTCCTGGGCGCCTTCGTCACCACGTTGGACGAAGCCCTCGACATACGCCCCTTGGACCCCGCGACCACGGTGTTCCACCTGACGGGCGGCTTCGACTCGGGCACGCTCGCGACCCGCGCCGCCGAGCGATGGCCGCACCGATTCGCTACTTCGACCCTGCTGATCGGCGGGCCGGGACGCGACTCGCAGGTCCGGCGCCGTCGGCAGATCTTGCAAGCGGTGCCGTTCTCCGGCGAGGACTTCATCGTCGACGCGGCACGGCATCCTCCACTCCACCCGAAGTGCGAACGGGTACGTGGCGCGCCGATCAGCCCGTACGAGGAACCGCTGCACCACCCCTTCACCACGCTCACCGCGCTGCTGGCCGAGCACGGCGCCCGGGCGGTGGTCACCGGCCTCGGCGGGGACGAAATGGTCGCGCTCTCCCAGGACGAGTACCCCCACAAGTCCATGGGCGAGATCGGTGACGACCTGCCCTGGATCGGTAAACGAGCTCGGAACGCCCTGGAGTTCGCGGACGACGGCATCGCTCCGCCCGCGACGGTCAACTCCATGACACTGCTGTCGCTGGAGACGGCTGCACCGATCCTGCTGCGAGCGGGAATCTGGCCGGTGCATCCCTTCGCCGACCCCGGCATGGTCCAGTTCGGTGAGTGGCTACCGCTGTCCTGGCGGGAGTTGAAGCATCTCCAGCGGCGTCGCCTGGCGGCCCTCGGGCTCGGGCCGGACGTCACCGAGTCGAGGAGGCGGGAGTCGTTCGCCGAGGTCGTCCAGCAGGCCCTCACGACGCACGCCCGGCCCCTGTTCACCCACATGCTGCGCGAAGGATCGCCCCTCTTCGAGCAAGGACTGGTCGACCCCGACGGGCTGCGCCGCGCCGTACGACGGCTCGGCACGGTGCCTTACCGGGAGGACGGCGACGCCCAGCTCCTGGAGGTCATCGACCTCCACCTCGCCGTCCGCGCCTTCCTGTAGCTTGCGCCGCAGCCCCGATGAGGAGCTCGCCTCATGTACGTCATGCGCCCCGCCACCGCCGCCGACTCCCCCGCCGTCGAGCGGATGATCCTCGCTCGCTCCACCTGGCTGGAGCAGCGCGGCCTGCCCAGCTGGCGCGGCAGCGCGGCAGACCTGGCCGCGCAGGCCGAGAACTCCGACGGCTCGATGTGGCTCCTCGTCGAGGCCGACTCCGGCCGTGTAGTCGGCTGCACGAGCGTCCAGCCCCACACCCCGCCATGGGGCTGGACGAAGCACGAACTCGCCGAGCCCGCGGACTACCTGTACTCCACCGTCACCGACCCCGCCGACCGCGCACACCGCCCCGGCACGCTGATCGCCCACTGGGCCGTGGACCGCGCGGCCCGCACCGACAGGAGCTGGGTCCGCCGCGGCTGCATGATCCCCGCCCTCGTCCGCTACTACGAGACCCAGGGCTTCCAGCTGCTGCACGAGGTGCAGCGCACGCGTCATCGGGTGTACCTCATGGGGCGGAGGGCAGAGCGAATCGGTGGGCTCGACTCGCGTGTCCGCACCGCGGTGGGGCAGACGGAGCGGCCGCGGCCGCGAGGCCGCGGAGAACCGAAGCCATGAGGGAGACCTGAGCAAGCGCAGCTCCGCCGACGCCGGTCAACGCAGCAGACTCCCTGCGCTCCCCTTCACCACGCAACAAGACGCGACCGCCCGAGCACGCCGCTCGGCACTCGGCCTCCTCGACGCATCGCTTCTCACAGAGGACACCGAACTCATCGCGAGCGACCCGACCGCCCACGCGATCCTGCACCCGGTCAGCAGTCGGCCCACGTGCAGCTTCCACCCGGCCCTGACGGTGTCGGCCCAGGTCACCCCCCTGTCGGTCACGGGCGGCCGGGGCGCTCCGAAGGCCGAGCACCCCGACGAGGAAGCGGTCCACGGCAGAGCCTGGGCATGGTCACTGCGCTGGCCCACCGGGGCGCACAGGGTGACGGCGGAGCTGTTCACTTCGCCGCGGCCGGGGCCGGGGCATCCGTGCTGAGCGAGGGCCTGGCCCGCGGGCTGGTGCGAGTGCTGGGCGGAGCGCCTGAGGACACCGGCGGGCCGACGGCGACGACATCCTTCGGCACGTACTCCGCGCCCCAGGCGGACGGCTGGCTCCCCACGGCCCTGCGAGCCATCACAGCGGAGCTGAACCCAGCGGCCCCAAGGAGACTTGGGACTGGCTCTACGAGAGCCGTAACGACACCCGGCGAGCTCTTCTGCGCCCGGAGCCCTGCACGGCGTCGGCGACCCACGCCAGCACACGCATCACTTGGGCGGTGCACCCGGTGCTCTTCCTGCCGCTCACGGACGACCACGAAGCTTTTGAACTCCGAGCGCGTGTGCACGACTTCAAGCCCCACGCGACCGACTGAGTTACAACTCTCTACTGGTTCAGGCGGATCGCTCCGCTCCCCGCGCGCGGCCCGGCCGCGGACCGCGCCGCGCGCCAGGCGTTCAGCCACCTGAAGCCAGAGAAGGGGTACGTCGTGGCTGGGGCGGTCGGCTCCACGGCTTTAGGCAGCCGATTTGGCGCGAGCCTCGAAGATCACGGCCCCAACGTCGCGCTTTAGCGGGCAGGTCTACAGACTGCCCGACGCGCCGGAAGCTTACGGGGCCATGATCACTCGCGCCAAAGCGGCTCCACCCGCAGCCCCAACCGACCTAAGAAATCACCACATCCCTAGAATTCGATCTGCGCGAAAACATAGGAAACGAAATCGCCACTCTTCGCGTTCTTCTCCATAGAGCCCGGCTTCACCTTGGCATAGTCGCTATAGTAGCCCCTAAGTTCACCCAGGATGCCATTGAGATCCAAACTGCTAAAATCCGTCTGCGCTGCGGCCAATTCACGGAGCTGCGTCGGAGCATAGATGCGCTTACCGAGCAACCTGGCCGCAGCCATCATGGATAGATGAAAACGCAGATTTGTGCGCTCGCTCGCCGAAGTTTGCTGATGAGTCGTAAGCAAAAATAGGTCGATTTCCTTTTGCCGCCGAGCCACCCAGAGATAGATAGGCAAATCGATCTTTTTCGAAAAAATGCGAGAATACTCGTCGTTTCGCTTCAAGAGGCTAGACGGCCGAGCCCGAGAGTTGTGCGGTTGACTCAACCCCATAGCCATGACCGATTGCGCAAGGAGAGGAATGCCCACGATTCGCTCGGCACTCTTACCAATATTGCGATAGTAGTTCTTGCGGCGGTCGTAAAACCACCCGTTGGCCAGGAAGTAGGACTCGATCTCACGCTGAATCTCATCAGTTGCCCTTAGCGAGGCAGCTGGCACAGCTGTCTGTCTATTAGTTGCCCTAATAACTCGATCCCTCTCTCCGGGATCTTCTGTTACAAGAATCCGGACCAGAACAGAGCGAGAGAAAGCGGGGTGGTCCTGCTCCAGATCAGATAGGGACCTGTAGATCGTGTGTGAGGTTTGAAGGCCATTTACGATCTGCACATCATCGAGGATATAGGTCTTACTCACAATGGAAGTCTTGGAGCAAACGATTGTCACTCCGTTATTCAGCCACCAAAATTCGACACCATTTTCGTCCAACAGGGACTCTCGAATCTCCTGGTTTACCTCCACATCACCTTGATAATCCCTGACATTCCAGTCGAAAATATGACGCCGGAGCAATCCGGCATCATCGCTTAGGAATCCCAGGTAATCCTTCAGCGTTACCAACGCTACGTGGCTTGTCCCACTCGTCGCATTCTCCAAGTAGGTCAGCTTCAAGGTATACGAAGGAACGCGACTGGCGGCCGCCCAGAGCTCTGCAGCACCGAGAAATTCCGCGTACCCAGTGGCATTAGGAACCAGGCCGGCAAACTGACTTTCGAGCTGTTTAGCCTTGGCTTCAACTTTTACGTTGACTTCGCTCTTCTTGCCACGCGTTACGTACGAAAAACGTACTTCGACGCTAGGGTGTCGAATTGCCAGCTTCTGCAGTGCTCGCCTGAAGATAGCGACTCTATCGACCACAGCATTAGAATACAGAAGCTTGAGGTCTTCATCAGATTCACCCAAATTGAGTAGCCGGGAGACCGAGGAAGATACCAGATCGATTGCAGTCTCAGTGAACGACTCCTCCTGCTTGGCCTGCACAAGCCAGAGAAGGAGGCGTGTACCTACTGCGATACTCGACGGCGAGAATCCAGCGTCAAATACATCGCTATCTTCCTCAAGAAGAGAGCTGCCAAGGAAGACATATACGCCATCAATCGCACCGTCGTTCCCGCCCCCCACAACACCGCTGACCACCTCATCGGCAGACAAGTCAAAGTCTCGCAAAGCTTGCTCACATGCGAAAATCTCGAATGCCTCATCTGCTGGCAGAGGAGTAGCGCGCTCTGCCTGGCGCTGCTGCATGATCTGGTCCAACAGCACGAGTTCATTACTTGGCACTGGACTACCTGCCTCACCGTCAGTCCCTGAAGGCTGGGACTCAAGGCTAGAGCAAAGCTACTTCGCCACGGCCCAGTTGGACATCTTTCTGGCGTCTGGATCGTGGCTCGCGAAGCTACCCGGCAACGGCAGAGGCCCACTTCGTCCCGCTGGCCATCCGCAGGTGTACAGCCAACCGACAAATGAACGCCCTCCCGGGCCGTGGAAGGGCGCTCAGAGTTGGCCAACGTCGACAGCTACCGACAGCTCAGCAGCAGGTCAGAGCGTTGATCGACAAGGCGGCCACAGGTCACGGCCGTCGGTAATCAGTTGTGGCTGTACAGCACCGCGGTACCGCAACCCCAGCAACCACCCCGTCCGGTAGCTTCCATCCGGGCCGGGAAGTGACCGAGATGGCTGGCACTGACCGATTCTCTGTTGAGCTACGGATCAGAAGGCCAGGGGGCAGACGAGACGGTTCGGCACAGGCCGGGCCGTCTCAGTTTCCGTCTCAATTCAGGCCCGTTCACGGTCGTTCAGACGAGATCCAACGAGGGCTCACCCTCGGCAGCAGAGCCCCATGAACGCGGGTAACGCCCCTGCGCACGCCCCTCTGAGCCCCCAACAGGCTTGGCAGGCGTGTTGGTGGTTGGGACGCGGGCTGTGTGTCGGCCAGACAGCTGCATCAGCCCTGCTGCTGGGCCGCAGTCCGTGCAGTCACGACGTCACCGTGAGGCATACACAGTCGTGGCCACCAGTGTCTGTGTTGGGACGTGCTCCCCGGCCCGCATGCGCAGCAACAGGTCGACGGCAGCGTCCGCGATACGCCGGGGATCCTGCACGATCGTCGCCCGGAAGGGCGTGACACCTGACTTGATGGTTGCCAGCGCGTCCGGTGTCCCGTCTACGCCGAGGATGAACAGTCCGGCGTGCTGGTAGCCCCGCGCCTCCTGCTTCTTAACCGCATCCACAGCTCCCAGGGCCATTTCGTCGTTGGTGCAGTAGATGGTGTCCAGCGATTCCCCGCGTCGGAGAAGGTAGCGCAGATGCTGGTCAACGATGTCGCGTGCACTCTCCCGAGAGAAGTCCCCCTGCAGGTTGATGTCCAGTCGGGAGGGCGACACCATGTCGCGAATCTTGGCCGCGAAGACGAGGTGCCGGCCAATCTGTGCCTCACCTGCCACGACGAGGATGGAGGGCCGGTTCTTCCCTGCTTCCCGCAGCTCCTGACCAACCCACTGCGCTGCGCGCTCACCGATCTCGTCCGCGTCACAGCCGACGAACACGGTGTTGGGAGGATAGTCCTGCACCTGCGGGAAGGGCCTGATGTCGACGAACACGATCGGCAGGCCGGACATGGTGCTGGTATCAGCCAGTTCTCGCCGGATGGTCTCCGGGCGGGAACAGACAATAAGGCCGCCAACAAATGACCGCCTCTTCTTCCGAATGGCATTGAGCTCCCGCACCTGGCTCTGACCGCTGTAGTCGTGCCGCGGCAGTTTGACGACGAGGTCCATACCGTGGTGATCAAGAGAGCGGACTGCGGAGTCCAACAATCCGGCGAGCCAACGGGTCTGCACAAACGCTGAGATCAGGATGAAGACTTGAGGCCCAGGTCGAGTGAGGCGACGCATCAGCAGGAAGGCTGCCGGAAAGGCCATCGCGGCGGTTGCCACGAACAACCAAGCAGGAACGGAGGCACCAGCACACGAGCGGGTCAGCGCCGCGACCGCGCCTCCGCCAGCCGTCAGGACGATGCCGCTAGCCAACGAGACTGCCAGATCGGCGAGCACTTCCCGTCGTATGCCTCGTCTTTCGCTCAAGTGCTGCCCTTCTGATCATGCTCCTGCGCCAGGGGCCAAGCACTGCGGCCGACGGACGCGACGCACGTGTCTGGTAGTACCGCACGCAGGCCCCATCCGGCGAGGGCGCACGAGGGGAGCGCAGAGGGTACAGAGATGGCATAGAGGAGCGAACCTCTAGCGACCCGCCCGTCAAGCTACCGACAGCTCAGCTTGACCACCGACCCACCTGCGGTACCGCAGCGAAGTGCAGCAACTTCCACCAACCGACAGTGCCCATCACCGGCCCTCATTGGACTCCCGGCAGCCTGTATCAACGCCAATGGCCGCTTTCTGTAGAGCTACGGATCAGGAGGTGGGCCATGGTGTGCGCATCAGCCGCACCACAGGCGCACCGGATCAGGCAGGGAACAGCGGGGAACACGGTGAGCATAGGCAGGCCTGACGAGACCGCTATCCGGCCGTCCGCCCTGGTCGGGGCCCTAACCGCCCCCAAATGCCCACAGCTTCCCAAGCTGGGGAGCGCGAGTTCGATTCTCGTCGCCCGCTCTTCTGAAGCCCCAGGTCAGCGACCTGGGGTTTGTTGTTTTCGGGGGCGGGCGCTACCGCCCGAGCCGTGGCTCCAGCAGGTCCAGTGCCTCCTCCCATCGGTACCGCTCCGCGCCGCCTCCCGCCTTCGGCGGATGGGGCTCGTACGAACCGATGAGCACACCCATCGCGCGCAGCCGCTCCAGGCTCTCCGAGTAGGCGGGGTGGGCCGCCTGAGCGGCGTTCACGTACGGGAGGGCGGCGGTGGGGATGCCCAGGGCGTACGCCTCGCACAGGATGCCCAGGGTTAGGTGATCAGCTGGCCGGCGTCGGGGGCGACTCCGGCGGCACAGTACTCGGCCTCGGGCGTGGCCCGGCCGGGTCGATCGCCAGGGGGCGCCGTGGGTGGACAGGGCAGGGCCCGTGGGCGTGGGGGCAACTGCCGCCTAGGCTCGTGGTCATGACTCTTGTCGACGCGGTGATCGTTCGTGATCTGGCGCCCACCGGGGTGTTGCGGGTCGCCATCAATCTGGGGAATCCCGTTCTTGCTCAGGGCACGCCCGAGGAGCCGGGTGGGGTGAGTGTCGCTCTGGCTCGGGAGGTCGGGGGGCGGCTGGGGCTGCCGGTGCGGTTTGTTTGTTTCGACGCGGCTCGTAAGTCGTACGCCGCGATGACTGAAGGGCGTGCCGACCTGTGTTTTCTGGCCGTGGATCCAGGCCGCGAGGAGGAGGTCGCGTTCAGTGCGCCGTACGTGCACATCGAGGGGACGTACGCGGTGGAGCGGGGCTCGCCGTTCGTCTCTGCCGCCGACGTGGACCGGGTCGGGGTGCGCGTCGGCGTCAAGAAGGGGTCCGCGTACGACCTTCATCTGAGCCGCGCCCTCCGGCACGCCACCGTGGTGCGCGGTGACGACGGGGTCGACGTGTTCCACGCCGAGGGTCTGGACGTGGCGGCCGGCATCCGTCAGCCGCTGACCGCGCACGTGGCCCGGCGCCCCGAACTGCGCCTGCTCGAACCGGCGTTCATGACCATCCGGCAGGCCATGGGCACGACGCGGGAGCGGGGTCCGGAGACCGTGCGGTTCCTCAGCGAGCTCGTGGCCGAGCTGGTGGCGTCCGGGTTCGTCGCCGAGGCGCTGCGCCGCTCCGGCCAGGATCCGGCGTTGGCCGCCCCCGCCGGGGGCTGACGCGAGCCGGGGTGCGACGGGGGCGGGGTGGGCGGCCTCCCCGCTGTGGGAGACCGCCCGGACCAGGGCGGGCGACAGGAAAGCCGTGTCCGCGCGGAGCAATATCTGTGCTCGCCGGGTGAGAAATAGGCGCGAGCCGTGGCGAGTATTTCTCGGGCCTTGCCGGGAGGGAAGTTATTCATCGTGTCCGGCCGATCTCGGCGTGCTACTGTCGACTCAGTTGCAGGTGTGGTTGCCAGGCAGGTTCATTTCCGACGGGGTAATCATCACGGCGACACGGAATGCGCGCAGTGCATTCCTGAAAACGCCTCCGAAGGAGAAATGACATGGCTGCCGGTACCGTGAAGTGGTTCAACGCTGAAAAGGGCTTCGGCTTCATCGAGCAGGACGGCGGGGGCCCCGACGTCTTCGCCCACTACTCGAACATCGCCACCCAGGGCTTCCGCGAGCTGCTGGAGGGCCAGAAGGTGACGTTCGACATCGCGCAGGGCCAGAAGGGCCCGACGGCCGAGAACATCGTTCCCGCCTGACACCCGCACCACCGCGCATACTTCGCAGCTGGGGCCCGCACCTTGGGGTGCGGGCCCCAGCTCGCTGCTTTTTCAGCTACGCCGCACCATGTCATTTGGCGCCTTCTCACGTCTCCTCGCGCCTTTTCGCTTCCTTTCAGCCAGCCGTTCCGGGGCGTTCCTGTGGTTCCCCGTGCCGTCCTCTCGACGCGTCAGGGAATGTCCTATGAATTTCAGGTGTTCACCGCGCTCCCTGTGATGCAGGGACGTGCGGAAATCGGCAGGCCGTACCCGGCGCGTTCGCGCTGCCGGAGACCGGTGTGCCCGCGCTGCTCGTCACCGACCCAGCACTCTCCTGGAGGTCCCTTTGACGCCTGCTCGGACTCAGCACCATGGAGTGAACCCGTCCCCCGTGGCCGTGGTCGACGGCAAGGACGCGTCCGGGCCACGGGTCTGTGACGACATGACGGTCGAGGTGGCGCTGTCCCTCATGGCGGGGGCCCGCGTCGATCACCTCGTCCTCTGCGACGGGGACGAACAGAGGACGGGCCTGGTCACCCTGGCCGGGCTCGCCGTCCTCCGCGGCAGCCCCGGCTACACGGACCGGCTCCGGCTGCGGGACGTCCTCGGCGGGCCGGTCGCCTCGCCCGGCGGCCTCTCCGTCGCCTGCTGACCCCCTCGCCCGGTCGGCCCACCCTCCTTACTCCTTCCCTGTGAGGCATCATGCGCTGTGTCATCGCCCGGTACCCGTTCGAGCTGACCAAGAACGGGGTGCTGGCCTCGATGGAGGGCGTCAAGCCCGAGTGCGTCACGGGCGAGTCCGTGACCATCGGCCGCCGCCGCTACCCGGTCAAGCAAGTGGGCCGCGTCATCACCCGCCAGGACCCCCGCGACTTCACCAGCGGCGAGATCGTCCGGGCCATGACCCGCCTCGGCTTCACCTGCCACGCGCAGCCCGAGGCCGCGCCCGCGGTCGCCCCCACGCCGTTCCAGAACGCGTCGGCGCTGCTCGGCGGCGCCGCCGTAGCGGAGGTGTGACGACCGGCGGGAGACCGCCAGCAGAGACTCAGTGAGGGCCTTGCCGCCAGGTGCCGGCAAGGCCCTCACTGGCGTACGGGCGCGGCACCGCCCGCGCCGCGGCCCTCGGCCCCCACCGCCCCGGGCCGCAGAAAGCCCCCGGCCGGTCGCGGTGCCGGGGAGCGGAAACAGGCGGTCGGCACGGCACGAGGGGCGACCGATGGTGTTGAATTCCCTTCGGGGCCCTGGTGCCGTACGGCATCGGGGCCCTTCGACGCGTTGCACGACGAGGTGACATGGCAGCAGATAATCCGCTCAGCGGTCGTCTGGACGACGACGACTACCCCGCGTACACCATGGGCCGGGCCGCCGAGATGCTCGGCACCACCCCCGGCTTCCTCCGGGCCGTCGGTGAGGCCCGGCTGATCACTCCGCTGCGCTCGGAGGGCGGGCACCGCCGGTACTCGCGCTACCAACTGCGGATCGCCGCACGGGCCCGCGAGCTCGTCGACCAGGGGACCCCGATCGAGGCCGCCTGCCGCATCGTCATCCTCGAGGACCAGCTCGAGGACGCCCAGCGCATCAACGCCGAGTACCGCCGGGCCGCGGCCGCGGCGTCCGACGACCGTTCCGCCCCGGGCTCCGGTTGACGGAACGCGCGGACCGGCCGGGCCCGGCCCGGTGCCCCTCAGCGGCGTCGGGGTGCGAAGCGCCAGGGGCCCGAGAGGTCTCCTTCCGCGGTGAGGCCGTAGTGGGGGAGGTCGCGCCAGCGGGGGTCCGTACGGGAGCGCAGGGCGGACCAGGCGGACAGGGACGGGTCGTGGCCCGCGTCGACCGCGAGGCGGTAGAGGCGGTCGGCCTCGGCGAGGGAGCCGCGCTGGGCGCAGAGGTGGGCCAGGTCGCAGAGGGCCTCCACATGGCCCGCGTGGGCGGCGGCGCGGGCGTGGTGTCCGGCCGCCTCGTGGTCACCCGACTGCTGTTTGAGGCGGGCCAGTTCGCCCAGGGCCCGGGTGCGGCCCAGGTCGGCGGCGCGCTGGTAGAGGCGCTCCGCCTCGGGCTTCCTGCCGTCGGACTCCCAGAGCCGGGCCAGTTGCAGCAGGACGCGCCCGCCCCCGGCGGCGGCCAGGCGTTCGGCGCCCTCGCTGTCGCCGCTCCGCTCCCGGCGCAGGACGAACTCGTTGAGCACCTGGGCGTCCCCGGCGCGGGCGGCACGCAGGACGAGCGCCTCGGCTCCTGACGTGTCGCCGGACTTCTCGCGCAGCCGGGCGAGGAGGACGAGGGCGCCGGAGTTGCCCGCCCGGTTGGCGGTGTGGGCCAGGCGTTCGGCGCCTTCGGAGTCGCTGTTCTTCTCGCGCAGCCAGGACAGTTCGAGCAGCGCGAAGGTGCTGCCGCCGCCCGCCGCGCCGCACGCCATGCGCTCGGCCTCCTCGCCCGCCCCTTCCTCCTCCTTGAGCAGGGCGAGGTGGGCGAGCGCGTCCGTGCTGCCGTACGAGGCCGCGTTGCGGTAGAGGGCCACCGCGGCCTCCCGGTCCCCGGCCTTCTCCCGCAGCCGGGCCAGCTCGGTCAGGGCGTACACGCTGCCCTGGCGCACGGCCGCGCCCAGGAACCGCTCGGCGCCCTCGCTGTCGCCCCACCGCCGCTTGAGCCGGGCCAGCTCGGTGAGGGCGAAGATGCTGCCGGAGTCCGCGGCGAGGTCGAGGGCGCGGGCCGCGCCCTCGCGGTCCCCGGCCTGCCGCCGCACCCCGGCGAGGCGCAGCGCGGGGCGCACCTTGCCCCGGGCGGCGGCCGCGATCACCAGGCGCTCCGCCGCCGCGCCGTCGCCCGCCTTCTCGCGCAGGCCCACCAGGTCGGAGAGGGCGTACGTGCTGCCGGTCTGGGTCAGGGCGAGGAACGCGAGCTCCTCGGCGCCGTGGCGGTCCCCCGCCTCCTCCCGGGACCGGGCGAGTCCCGCGTACGTCCTGATCTTGCCGGTGGCGGCGGCGTTCCTGGTCAGGCGCTGGGCGCCCTCCTCGTCCCCGGCCTCCTGGCGGAGCCGGACGAGGCGGGTCAGACAGGAGCTGTCGCCCTGGTTGGCGGCCTCGTGGGCCAGTTCCTCCGCCCGGCCCGGCTCGCCCTTGAGCTGGCGAAGGCGGACGAGTTCCCAGCGCGCCCTGTGGTCGTCCTCCCACGCGGCCTCGTAGAAGTCCTTCGCCCGGTCGAGGTCGCCGACGCCCTCGGCGATGCGGCCCAACTCGGGCCGCACGTCGGTGTTCCCGGCCTTCAGCGCCCGGCCGTAGAGGGACGCGGCGATCCGGAACCGGCCCCGCGTCTGCGCGGCGCGCGCCAGGGTGACGCTGTCGTCGGTGGTGAGGCAGTGGCGCTCGGCCGCGGCCCAGAAGGGGGCCGGGGGGCACAGCAGGCGGCGCTCGACGCGGCCGTACTGCTCCAGGTAGTCCGCGAGCCGGTAGGCCCGGCGCGTGCCCGTGCCGCTCCGGGACGCCACGGGCGTGAGCGGCCCCGGCACCCCGTGGCACGGCATGGCGCAGTACGCGAGGGCTTCCTCCAGCCAGGCGCTGCCGAGCAGGCCCCGCTCCTGGTCCTTCAGATAGCCCTCGGCGGCCTCGGCGAGCAGCTCGTGCGGCAGGGCGGGGCCGTGCCCCAGCCTGCGGTAGTCCATGGCGGCGTGGACGAGCGCCTTCTCCGCCGGGGGCGCGCACAGATAGCGCCGCATCAGTTCGGGCACGCCCGCGAGGAACTGGGTGATCTCGCCGTCGGTCGCCCCCGCGAGGGCGCTGGCGAGGCGCGGGTCGTGGTGCGCGCGCTGCCGCGCCCGGTACAGGTCGTGCTCGGTGAACGACTTGGGCACCACGACGCACCGGCCGATGCCGGTGAGGAGCTTGCGCTGCTGCTCGAAGCGGTCGTCGGCGCCGGTGACCGAGGGCAGCGTCAGGGCCTCCCAGAACCGGGGCCAGATGGTGGCGAGGACCAGGACCGGGCCGCGGCGCCGGTCGGTCAGGAGCGAGCGCAGGGCGGCGGCGATGCCCTCGGCGGTCCGCGCGTCGGGAGCGAGGAGGTAGTGCTGGACCTCGTTCAGCCAGATCACCGTCTGGGCGCCGACCTCCGCGAGGTGCACCAGGGCGGCGTCCGGGCGCGTCGGGTCGAAGGGGTGCCACACCCGCCACCCCGGCGGCAGCCGCCGCAGCACCTCCCAGCAGGCGCGGGTCTTGCCGGTCGAGGACTCGCCGACCAGCGTGACCATGAGGCTCTCGCCGCCGGTCGCCCGGTCCACCAGGTCGCCGAGGGCCGCGTCGTGGTCCCTCGGTACGTACGCGGGCAGCCTCGGCAGCGACCGGTCGCCGGGCACGCTGATCGACCGGTGCACCTCAAGGGCGAAGGGGTCGAGGTCGACGACGGGGCTGCCGAGGGGCTGGGCGAGCTGGGCGGCGACCCACATGCGCCGCACCCGCGTCGCCACCTTGCCCGGATCCCGGCCCGCCCACCGGGCCAGCAGGAGGGCGACGGAGGCGACGTCCTCCTGCCCCGTCGGGAGCTCCGTGGAGCCGATGATCCGGTGGATGGTGGCCTTCGAGGGGCTGCCGGGGAGGGAGTCGTCCTGCCCGATCTCCTCCGCCATGCGCTGTGTCGACGGCGTCCCGGCGTCCACGTAGAGCTCGTAGACGTACTCCTTCAAGTCCCGCAGCGGCGCGGGAGTCACGCCCAGCGGCTGCGGAATCCGTCGCTGGCTCCCTTGCCGCGCACCACTCTTGCGACCGGTCATCGAAGCATCCTTGCGTGGGCGGGGCGCGGCCGCCGCGAAAGTCGCGGATTCGGCCGCGGACGGGGCGTCAGGGGCGGTCGGTCAGGAGACGAGAGCCCGGAAGGTCTCGTCGGCGGCCGCTCCGACGAGGGCGGACACGAGGCCGCTCAGGACGAATCCCAGCAGGGTCAGCCGCTCGCGACGGCTCAGGGGGCGTCGGGGCATGACGGGGCTCCTGTCTCGGTGGGCTCGGGCGGCCGACCGGATCGCCGGCCGGGTTCCACTCTCACGGACGGGCGCGCGCCCGGGACGAGTTGAGACGAGACGGCGGCGCGCGTACCGGCGTACTGGACCCGAGGGGGCCGGGTAGCCGCACGGGATGGGTGACATCCTCGTGGGCACGTGTTCGTGGACCGACCGGGAGCTCGTGCGGAGCGGCTGGTACCCGGTGGGGCGGCGGGACGCCGAGGGGCGGCTGCGGCACTACGCCGAGCGGTTCCCGGTCGTGGAGGTGGACGCCTCCTACTACGCGCTGCCCAGCGCGCGGAACAGCCTCTTGTGGGCGGAGCGGACGCCGCCCGGGTTCGTCTTCGACGTGAAGGCGTTCTCGCTGCTCACCGGCCATCCCACGCGGAGCACGGCGCTGCCGGAGGAGCTGCGGGGCGGGCCCCGGGGCCCGGAGGCGCTCGACGCGGTGTGGGAGCGGTTCACCGCGGGGATCGCGCCGCTGCGCCGGGCCGGGCGGCTGGGCAGCGTGCTCTTCCAGTTCCCGCTGTGGTTCCGGCCCGGGCCGGAGGCGGAGGCGTTCCTCGCGGACTGCGCCCGGCGCACCCGGGGGTGGCCCGTCGCGGTGGAGTTCCGGCATCCGGCGTGGTGGTCCGCCGAGCGGGGCGGGGCCGCGCGGGCGCTGCTCGCGCGGTACGGCATGGCCGCCGTCGCCGTCGACATGAACCGGACGCTGCCCTCTTCGGTGCCGCCGGTCACGCCCGTCACCACGTCACGGCTCTCCGTCGTGCGGTTCCACGGGCGCAGCGCCGCGTGGGGGACGGGGAGCAAGGAGGAGCGGTTCCGGCACGCGTACACGGAGGCCGAACTCGCCGAGTGGGTGCCGAGGCTGCGCGCCCTCGCCGAGCGGGTCGAGCGGGTCCACGCCCTGTTCAACAACTGCTGCGGGGACGCCGCGGTGCGGGCCGCCGAGGCCCTGACGCGGCTGCTCGGCCCCGCCGGCCCGCGGTGACCGCCGCCCCCGGGTCCGCGGTGACCGCCGCCCCGCCGCCCCGCCGGTCCGCGGTGACCACCGCCCCGCCGGTCCGCGCCGGCCGTCGCGCTCAGGCCAGGAAGCCGCCGTCGATGTTGATCGTCGCGCCCGTCACATACGCGGACTCCGGGCCCGCCAAGTAGACGATCAGGCCCGTCAGTTCCTCCGGGGTCGCGTAGCGGCCCGCCGGGGTCAGGCCGGTCATGACGTCGGCGACCGGGCCCTCGGGCGGGTTGGCGTCGGTGGCCACCGGGCCGGGCTGGACGTTGTTGACCGTGATCGCCCTGGGGCCGAGCTCCCGGGCGAGGGCGCGGGTGAAGCCGGCGACGGCCGCCTTGGTGAGGGCGTACGTCGTACCGTTCGGGAACGGCATCCGGTCGGCGAAGACGCTGCCGATCGTGATGATCCGGCCGCCGTCGCCCAGGTGGCGCAGGGCCTCCTGCGAGGCCACCCACACCGCGCGCACGTTCACCGCGACGTCCCGGTCGAAGTCGTCGACGGTGAGCTCGCCGAGCGGGCCCATGGAGCCGACGCCCGCGTTGTTCACCAGGACGTCCAGGCGGCCGAAGGCGGACACCGTGCCGGTGACGGCGGCGCGGACCGCCTCCGCGTCGGCCGAGTCCGCCGCGATGGCCACGGCCCTGCCGCCCTCGGCCTCGATGTCCGCGACGACGCCGTCCGCGCTGCCGGGCGAGGAGTGGTACGTGAGCGCCACGGCCGCGCCCTCGCGGGCGAGCCGGCGGGCGATGGCCGCGCCGATGCCCCGGCTCCCGCCGGTCACCAGGGCGGCCTTGCCGCTGAGGGGTCCGTCCTGCTTCGGCGTGCTCGTCATGCGGCTGCCTTTCGTGGATCACCCGTCGGACGACGCGTCAGGTTGATGCGTCAACCCGAAGCTAAGCCCGGTAGGTTGATACGTCAACCTGAACGCGTAGAATCGCGCCATGAGCGATTCCGGGTGGCTGAGCGACGAACAACAGCGCGCGTGGCGGAGCTTCGTTTCCATGCACACGGCACTGCTCACGCGCCTGAACGCCCACCTCCAGGACGAAGGGGGCCTGTCCTCCTCCGACTACCAGATCCTGGTGGCCCTCTCCGAGGCGCCGGGCGGCCGCGCCAGGGCCACCGCCCTGGGCCGCGAGACCGGCTGGGAGAAGAGCCGCCTCTCGCACCACCTCAGCCGCATGGAGCGGCGCGGCCTGCTGCGCCGCGAGGCGTGCGCCGACGACAGCAGGTACGCCGACGTCGTCCTGACCGACACCGGCCGGGCGGCGATAGAGACGGCTGCGCCGCGCCATGTCGCCCATGTGCGCGCGTGGTTCGTCGACGCGATGACGCCCGAGGAGCTCGCCGCCTTCGGTGACCTGTGCGACGCGGTGGTGACCAAGGTGCGGGTGCCGACGGACGGGCCCTGCCGGATCGGTTTTGAGCCGACCGGGGCTTGAAACCCGCGCCCCGGGCCCTTTTGCCCCTACGCTCGTTGATCCCCTCAGTGCGATGTGAGCGGTGCCCGAGCGGCATGGAGGCATGGATCGACAGTGCTGCCCGGCGTCGGCCTCCCGAGGGCAGGTGAGGTGAGAGCCCCGTGCGCATGACCGACCTTCAGCGGTGCGAGCTCCGTCCCGGACGGCTCGTGGAGTGGACGCTGCACCCGGCGGCGGTGGGGGCCGCGCGCGACCTGCCCGACGACGTCCGGCCGCCCGCGTACGTACAGGAGTCGCACATCCGCACCTCCCGTACGGTGCGCGGCGACGGCCTCTTCGTGCCGACCTGGCTCGGCACCGTCTTCGACCTGCCGGGGCGGATCGACCTCGACGTGCTCCAGGACGCGCTGCGGGCCTGGACGCTGCGGCACGAGACGCTGCGCAGCGGCTTCCGCTGGGCGGGCGACGAGATGCGGCGCTTCACGCTGGCCGCCGAGGACGTGGCCCTGCACCGCGCGGACGGCGGCACCTTCACCGACGCCGCGACCCTGACCCGCTATCTCCAGGACCGCTTCGACACCGCGGCCGACGCGCTGACCTGGCCGAACTTCATCTTCACCGCGATCGTCCGGGACGACGGGGCGACCGTGTGCATGGCGTTCGACCACAGCAACGTCGACGCGTACTCGGTCCACCGCATCACTGCCGAGATCCACGAGCTGTACGCCGCCGGGCTCCGGGGCGACGCCGTGGCCGCCGCGCCGGTCGCCAGCTACGTCGACTTCTGCGCGAGCGAGCGCTCGGACGCCGACCGGATCGACCACACCCACGCCGTCGTGGCGCGCTGGCGGGAGTTCATCGGCCGGTGCGAGGGGAAGCTCCCCAACTTCCCCGTCGACCTCGGCCTCGACCCGGAGGGTCCGCTGCCCGAGCAGCGGCTGCTGCACGAGATGCTCGTGGGCGACGCGGAGGCCGCCGCCTTCGAGGCGTACTGCCGTCCCTACGGCGGCAGTCTCGTCGGCGTCCTCGCGGCCGTCGCCCTCATCACCCGGGAGATCAGCGGCCTGCGGGTGTACCGCACGGTGGTGCCCTTCCACACCCGGGTGCGCTCCCAGTGGGCCGAGTCGGTGGGCTGGTACGTGGGCGGGGCGCCGATCGAGGTGCCCGTGGCCGACGCGGCGGACTTCGACGACGCGCTGCGGATGGTCCGCGCCGCCCTGCGCGAGGCCAGGCCGCTGTCCCGGATGCCGATCGCTCGGGTGCTCCCGCTCCTCGGCGCCGACTTCCGGCCCACGTCACCGGACCTGTACTCGATCGTCTCCTACGTCGACACGCGGGCGACCCCGGGCGCGGAGCGGTGGCAGGAGCTGAAGGCGTACGGCCTGATCCGGGTGTCGTACGGCGACCAGGTGTGCGCGTGGATCACGCGGCTCCACGAGGGGCTCCAGTTCGCCTGCCGCTACCCCGACACCGACGCCGCGTACAAGAACATGCGGCTCGTCGTGGAGCGGCTGCGGGAGCGGGTGGTGGAGGTGGCGCGGGCGGTGCCGGGCGCCGGCAGGACCGTGCGGGCCGAGGGCGTGTCGCGGCTCAACTCGGTTTCCTAGGGCCCGGTTCCGCCTCGCGCGGGGCGCGCACCGCCGCCTCCAGGTGGCCGCGGAACCAGCGGTGGCCCGGGTCGGCGTCGTTGCGCGGATGCCAGGCCATGCCCAGGTCGATCGGCGGCAGGGGCAGCGGCACGGGGAAGGTCCGCAGGCCCAGGGCCTCGGTCGCGCCGGGGAGCCAGCCGGGCAGGGTCAGGGCGACGAGGTCGGTGTCCCGGGCCAGCAGCATCGCGCCGGTGTGGCTGGGGACGACGACCGCGACCCGGCGGCGCAGGCCCAGCTTCGCCAGCTCGGTGTCGATGGGGCCCAGACGCTTGCCGAGCCGGGAGATGCCGATGTGGCCCGCCTCGGCGAAGCGGCGGGCGTCGAGGGGCCCGTCGAACAGCGGGTGCCCGGCGCGGGCGACGCCGACCAGGGTCAGCCGGGAGAGCTGCCGGGTGCGGGTCTCCGGGTCCAGGTGGGCCAGGACGCCCAGTTCGACGTCCACCAGGCCCTGGCGGAGGGCCGGCCCGCCCTCCGCCGACTCCGGCAGGAAGACCACGTCGACGTGCGGCGCCTCGGCGTGGACGCGCTCGGTGAGGGTCCCGGCGAGGCCCGCCTGGAGCAGGTCGATGGTCTGCACGGTGAAGGTGCGCCGCAGGTGCTCGGCCGCGAAGCCCGCGCCGGGGCGCAGCACCTCGTCGCAGCCGCGCAGCAACGCGGCGACCTCCTCGCGGAGTTCGAGCGCACGCGGCGTGGGGACCATGCCCTGGCCCGCGCGCACCAGGAGGGGATCGCCGACGGCGCGGCGCAGCCGGGCGAGGGTGCGGCTGGCCGCAGCCGGGGACGTGCCGAGCCGCTCGGCGGCGCGCGTCACGCTGTTCTCCTGGAGCAGGGCGTCCAGGGCGCGCAGCAGGTTGAGATCCATGGGCCCTCCCGAGCTGCGTCTTTACGCAGGCGGCAACTATGGGGTGCCGATCCTTGCATTGCTCCGGCAGCCCGCGGTGGCGAGGGTGGAGGCATTCCCCGGGGCACCCGCGACAGCCCGGACCGCGCCCCCCTTCGCCTTTCTCAGGAGACCTCATGCACCAGTCCGACCAGGACAAGACAGCCCGCGTCGGCCGCGAAGGCGACGTGCTCGCCGTGGTCAGCCAGAGCGGCCCGGCCGTCTCGTTCTTCGACGCCGTCACCGACCGGTGCGTCGGCTCGGTGGAGGTCCGCGCCGAGCCGCACGAGGTGTGCTTCGACCCGGTGCGGCGACTGCTGTGGTGCGCGACGACGTACGCCTCCGGCTACTACCACGACAACACCGGGCGGCGTACGGAGCTGACCGTCATCGACCCGGACGCGCGCCGCGTCGTCGAGGTCGTCGACATCGCGCCCGAACACGGGCCGCACGGACTCGCGTTGGACCTCGCGCGCGGGCGTCTCTACGTCAGCGTGGAAGGGTCCGCCGACCGGTCCGGCGGGGTCGTGGTGATCGACGTCGAGAGCCGCAAGCCGCTGGGCCGCATCGACACGGACGCGCCGGGCCCGCACTGGTTCGCCATCGACCCGGCGGGGACCGTCGGGTACGCCACCAACAAGGAGGCGCCGTTCGTGTCGGTCGTCGACCTCGAACGGGGCGTGCTCACCGCGAAGGTCGAGGTGCCGGGCAGCGAGGGCCTGGCCGTCTCCGCCGACGGCACGCACGCCTTCGTCGCCTCCCCGTACGGGTCCTTCGCGCCGCCGCGGGCCGCCGACGGGACGGCGGGGGCCCCGCCCGCCCCCGGCATCCGCGTCGTCGACGCCCGGACGGCGTCCGTCACGGGCTTCCTGCCCACGGAGAACGTCGTCTTCCCCGTGCACCTGACGTCGACGGGCAAGCTCCTCGCGGGCGAGCTGCGGATGACGCCCACGTCGGCGAGCAGCCTGGGAGGCCACGCGCCCGGACGCCTCCGGGTGTACTCCGCGGCCACCCACGAGGCCCTCGGCGAGGCCGAGGTGGGGCACTTCCCGCTGACGATCACCTCGTCGCCCGACGGCAGGCTCGGCTACGTTTCCGGCGTCGTCTCCTCCACCGTCGACGTCGTGGACCTGGAGACGCTGCGGCGCCTGGCGCGCATCGACGTCGCCCGGCGCGGCGAGGCCGGCGCCCACGGCCTGGCCTACGTGCCGCGCCCGGCCTGAGGCGCCGGGCCCCGGCGCCCGGCCCGGCGATCAGGTTCACGCCGACTTCGGCCGTCCGGGGCCCGCCCCGGGCGGCCGGGGGCCACACTGCCCGGAAACCGCCGCCGCTCCTCCGGAGGACGCCATGACCACCGCCCCCGCCCCTCTCAACGCGTTCAAGGCGCGCCTGTCCGGGGGCGGTTGCCTCACCGGGCTCTGGCTGAGCCTCGGGGAGGCGTCCGCGGCCGAGGTCTGCGCGGACGCCGGGTTCGACTGGCTGCTCGTCGACGGCGAGCACGGGCCCAACGACGTGCGCAGCACCCTGGACCAGCTCCGCGCGATCGGCGACCGGACCGACGCCGTCGTACGGCCCCCGAGCGGGCGGGCGGACGGGCTGCGGCCGCTGATCGACATCGGCGTGCGGTCGTTCCTGGTGCCCATGGTCGAATCGGCCGCGCAGGCACGTGAGTTGGTCCGCGCAACGCGCTATCCGCCGCACGGCACCCGGGGCGTCGCCAGCGCGGTGACGCGCGCCTCGCGCTGGAACCGCACGCCCGGCTATCTGGGCGCCGCCGACGCCGCCATGTGTCTGATCCCGCAGATCGAGACGCCGGGGGCGGTGGCCGCCGCGGCGGACATCGCGGCGGTGGACGGCGTGGACGCGCTGTTCGTGGGGCTCTACGACCTGTCGGCCGCGCTCGGGCACCTCGGCGCGCCGGACCACCCGGAGGTGTGGGGCGCCTTCACCGGGGTCGTCGCCGCGTGCCGCGGGGCGGGGAAGCCGTGCGGCACCTTCGCGCCGACGCCCGAACTCGCCGCCGCCGCGCGGCGGGAGGGCTGCTCCTTCGTCGCCGTCGGCAGTGACGTGGGCCTGCTCGTGCAGGGCGCCGCGGAGCTGCTGGCCCGCTCCCGCACGGCCGGTCGGGCCTAAGCGGTCTCGTGGAAGTGGGCCGCAGACCGGCAGCGCCCCGAAGGGGCGCGGGGAACTGCGCGACCAGCCACGACGGTCCGCAGGCGATCGACGGCCCCATCGCGGCAATTCCAGCAAAGCGCCTAGTCGGGCCGCAGCGACCGCCAGATGCGGTCGGGCAGGACCCGGGCCGCCTCGTCCAGGTCCACCTCGTAGGTGCTGGAGAGCCAGCGGTGGGCCGTCTCCGCGACGGGGCCCATGACCAGGACTTCGATCAGGGCGGGCGGCAGGGCCGCCACCTCGCCCGCGACGATGCGCGGGCGCAGCCAGGCGGCGATGGGCGCGAACTTGGCCTCCTTCGCCGCCATCACCTCCTGCGCGTGGGCCGCCAGATAGCTGGAGTACGCGGAGCCGTGCAGGAAGAGGGCCACGTCCCGGTGGTCGCGAGTGAAGTCCAGATAGGTCCGCACCAGGGCGCGGATGCCGGTGCGGACCGTGCGGCAGCGGGTGACGGCGGCCGCCACCGGGTCGCAGAGCTGGTCCACGCAGCGCAGATAGAGCGCGGCGGCCAGGCCGTCGAAGCTGCCGAAGTGGTGGTACAGGCTGCCGAAGCTCACGCCGCTGCCCGCCGTGACCGCGTTGACCGTGAAGCCCTGCGCGCCCGCGTGCGCGTACACCCGCAGCGCGGTGTCCAGGAGCAGGTCGACGGTGGCCTCGCCCCGCTGCTGCTTAGGGGACACGGCGCCGCCCGGCCTTCCGCGTGGCTCCGGAACGGATGCGTCCGGCTGCTGTCACCTCGTCCGCCGCCATGCGTTCCAGCGTAGAGCAGAACCGGCCGCGCGGAGGTCGGCCGGAACGCTTCGCCACCCGGGTCTTCTAGAGGAATTTTCTAGAAACTATCTCCACCAACTCGCTTGCTGGGCCACACTCTTGCCATGGCAGGTCCTCCGCCCCAGCGCCCGCACGAGCCCGTTCCGGGCAATCCGTACGTCGACCCCGTCCCCGCCCCGCGGCGGCGCGGGGGTGCGACAGCCTGGATCGTCGCGGGCGCCGTGCTCGCGGCCGTGGGCGCGGGCACGGGGGCGTACGCGCTCCTGAAGGAGGACGGGGGCAAGGGGTCGGGCGGTTTCCGCGCCCCCCTCACCCGGGACCGGGGACCGTCGGGCGAGCCGTCCGGCTCGGGGGAGCGGACGGACGCGCCCGGCGGCCCCGGCACGCCGGTGCGGCGGATCGACGTCAACGCCGGGGCGAAGCCCGGCGAGTCCAGGGGCTGGCTCGACCTGAACGGCGTCAAGCTGCCCGGCAAGGGCGCCATGCTCGGCGACCTGTGGACCGTGGACGGCGGCGCGCCCGGCGGGTCCGACGCCCTCGTCGTGCAGGCCCTCTACGACACGGTTACCGGGTACCGCGCGCGGGACGGGAAGAAGGCCTGGACGCTGCGGCTGCCCGACCGGGTGTGCGACACCCCCGTCGACAGCGCGGGCGGACACGTCGTCGTCGCGTACGGCGACGGCACCACCTCCGGCTCCGGCAAGTGCAACCAGCTCCAGCAGATCGACCTGCGGACCGGCGAGAAGGGCTGGCACCGCGAGCTCAAGGAGCACGACCTCTCGGACAGCACGATCAGCGTCCGCCTCGCCATGACCGACGCCACCGTCACCGTCGGCCAGGGCGATCGCGCCCACACGTACCGCGTCAGCGACGGCAAGCGGCTCTTCTCCTCCAAGCGGGACCGCGTGGGCACCTGCTACCTGAACGACGTCGCGGGCGGCGCGCGGCTCCTGTACGTCGAGAACTGCGCGGCCGGGGCGCCCAAGGCCCACGGCGTGGTGAAGAACGTCGACCCCGAGACGGGCCACGTCCGGTGGCGCTACCGGACCAGGAACGGCTGGAGCGTCGACAAGGTGTACTCCGTCGACCCCCTCGTCCTCGCCGTCCGGAAGCGGGGCGACTACGACAAGTGGAGCGTCGTCTCCGTCGACGGCCGAGGGCGCCAGCGCGCCTGGATCCCGATGGACCGGGGGCCGTACGCGTTCGAGTTGTGCGACGGGGCGGGGGACGCGGGGGAAGGCGTGCAGAACTGCCCCGGCGGCGCCGTCGGCGGCGACGCGCTCGTCCTGCCCACCGAGCCCAAGGACGGCACCCTCGGGCCCAACAAGGTCGTCGCCTTCGACCTGGCGACGGGTAAGCGGCGGTGGGACGCCGCCGTGCCCGGGCGGCAGCTCAGGCCCGTGCGGCAGGCCGGGAGCGGCCAGGTCTCCGGGATCGTCGTGTACGTGCGCGCGCAGTCCGGCAAGACCGGCCGCACCGTGCGGTTCCCGGCCGCGGGCGGGGCGCCGCGTGAGCTGCTGCGGCACTCCACGCCCGCCCAGAAGTGGGAGGCCGCGATGTTCGCCGGGGAGACCCTGTTCAGCGGCGGGCGGATCTTCGTGGCGCCGTCGCGGCTCGACCCCAAGAGCCTCAGCGGCGAGAAGGAGCAGGGGCGGCTTGTGTCGTTCGGCCGGTGACATCCGCTGACGGCCCCGCCGGAGAAGCCCCTCGCAGAGCACAGACCTTGGAGAGACGATGACGCAGCCCCCGCCCGGACCGCCCGAGCCCCAGGGGCAGTTCGGGCCGCCGCCGCGGCTTCCGGCGCCGCCCGAGGGCTTCGGCCCGCCGCAGGCCGGGTTCGGGCCGCCGCAGGCCGGGTTCGGCCCGCCGGTGGAGCCGCCGCCCGGGGGCTACGGGCCGCCCGCACCGCCGCCCTCGCCGAGGGCCCGCCGCCGCAGGGCCGTCGTGATCGCCTCGGTGGTCGCGCTCGCCCTCATGGCCGGGGGCGGGGCTTGGTACGTCGCCGCGCGCGGTGACGGTTCGGACGGCGGCGGGGGCAAGGGCGGCGGCAAGGAGCCGGGGCCCGCGTACGCGCGGCCCAAGGAGGTCGTGCCCGCCGACCCGAAGGCGACCTTCCACGGCGGGGCGCCGGTGCCGAAGCTGCCCGGCAAGGAGAGCACCTGGCCCGTGAAGGGGTCCTGGCTCACGGACGAGGTGTACGTGAAGTCGTCCGTAGCGAAGATCACGGGGCTCGACGCGGCCACGGGCGAGACGCGCTGGACGCTGCCCAAGCCCGGCCAGTCCTGCGGCGGTTCGCCGGAGGTCGGCGCGGGCGGGATCGCCGTGGTGGTCGTCGCGCCCACCACGCACGACAAGAAGGGCTACCGCACGCCCTGCACCCAGGTCATGGCCTTCAAGGTCGCCACCGGCGACAAGCTCTGGACGAAGACCGTCAGGACCGGCTACCAGACGGAGAAGACCGCGTTCAACCAGGTCGCGATCAGCGGCCGGACGGTCGCCGTCGGCGGGCTCTACGGCGGGGCCGCCTTCGACCTGCGCACCGGCGAGCCGCGCTGGAAGCCCAGCGCCAGTGACACCTGCCGGGACGTGGGCTACGGCGGCGGCGCCCGGCTCGTCGCGCTCCGCTCCTGCGGCGACTACGGCTCGCAGAAGTACGAGGTGCAGGACCTCGACCCCAGGTCCGGCAAGCCGCGCTGGCGGTACAAGCTGCCGGGCGGCGTGAAGAACCTCAACGTCATCTCCACCGCCCCCGTGGTCGTCGGCGTCGACTCGGGCGAGATCACCGGGCAGGGGGCGAGCGACGTCTTCGCCCTGGACGGCCGCGGCAGGCTGCGCTCGAAGATCTCGCTGCCGGAGCGGAGGTACATGCACGACTGCGGCGACACCAGCGTCGTCAACGACTGCCAGGGCCTCGTCGTCGGCAACGACCGGCTGTACGCCCCGACCGCGCGCCGCAACGCCAAGGACGGCATCTCGTCCACGAACGACATCGTCGTCTTCTCCCTCGCCACCGGGAAGACGACCGGGCAGCGCGGCAACACCGACAGCAAGGGCCCCCTGTTCCCCTTCCGCATGGACGGCGGGAACGTGCTCGCCTACCGCGACCAGCTGGGCGTCCAGGTGGTGACCCTCGACGGCCGGACCCTGCGCGAGAGGAAGCTCCTCACCTCCACCAAGAGGCCGAGCGGCCTCGTCCCGGTCGGCTCGGAGCTGCTCTTCACCCACGGCCGCCTGTACATCAGCACCGACCTGGTGTCCAGGTCCAGCTCGAAGACCCCGCAGTTCATGATGTACGTCTTCGCCCGCAAGGACCAGAAGGGACAGCGGGGGCAGGGCGGCTAGCCGTCCAGGAACTGCGAGCAGCGGTACGGGCCGAAGCGGCGCTCGCCGTTGTCGAGGGTGACCTGGACGTCGTCGGGGCGGATGCGGCGGTCCTCGTCCTTCGACGACAGGTACGACTGGGCGCGGGCCAGGGTGCAGACGAGCTGGCCGTTGGGCAGGCGGTCGCTGTCAGCGTCGAAGAAGGAGCCGGGCGAGCGGTAGGTGACCCGGTCGCCCCTGCCCGTCACGTCGATCTCGCCGATCTCCACGAGGTTGGTCAGACCGCTCTCCCGCTCGGTGCGGTTCGGGCCCGCGCCGAGCAGCTTGACGGCACCGGCGAGGTCCCGGATTTCCGCGTCGGGGCGGGACACACCCCGCAGCCCGGTGCCGTCCACGAAGTACAGCCGCAGCCCCCGGGTGAGGCCGGTGGCCGGGTCCGCGCCGGTCACCACGCCGGTGGGGCGCACCCCGCAGGCCGTGAGGGCGGCGGCGAGCGCGAGGGCCAGGACGGGCGCGGCCGCGCGTGCGGGGGTCACCGGGGCCCGTCCCCGGGGCCCGCCGCCGGGCGCAGCGGCAGGCGCAGGGTGAAGACCGCGCCCCGGCCGCCGGGGCCGTTCGCGGCCTCGATGGTGCCGCCGTGCAGGCGCGCGTTCTCCAGGGCGATGGCCGTGCCCAGGCCGCTGCCCTCGGAGCGGGTGCGGGCCGCGTCGGCCTTGTAGAAGCGGTCGAAGACGTGGGCGAGGGCGTCCGGGGCGAGCCCGGGGCCGTGGTCGGTCACGGTGAGCGTGGCGAGGCCCGCCCCGGTGGTGAGGCGGACGGTCACCGGCGGGGCGCCGTGCCGCAGCGCGTTCCCGACGAGGTTCGCGACGACCACGTCGATCCTCCGTACGTCGATCAGGGCGGGCGCGGAGTCCGGGAGTTCGGCGGTCACCCGGCCGGTCCAGGCGCGCAGGGCGAGGGACGAGCGGACGGTGGCGGCCAGGTCCGCCTCCGTCGGACGCAGCCGGGCCACCCCGGCGTCGAAGCGGGACATCTCCATCAGGTCGTCGACCAGGCGGGTCAGCTTCGCCGTCTCGGCGCTGACGGTGCGGGCCGCGTGCGCGGCGTCGGGCGGGAGCCGGTCGGCGTCCTCGTCGAGCACGGTCGCCACCATCGTCATGGCGGCCAGCGGGGTGCGCAGCTCGTGCGACACGTCGGCGACGAACCGGCGCGCCTTCGCCTCCTGCTCCCGGGCCCTGGCCTCCTGGTCGCGCAGCTCGGCGACCGTGGTCTGGAGCGCGTCGGCGGTGGTGTTGAAGTCCCGCGCGAGGTCGGCGAGTTCGTCCCGGCCCCGGGGTTCGACGCGGGTGCCGAGGTCGCCGTCGGCGAGGCGCCGCGTGGCCCGGCCCAGGTCCCGCACCGGGCGGAGCACCGTACGGGCGGCGAGCAGCGCGAGCACGGCGGTGAGGACGAGGACGGGCAGCAGTCCGTCGCGCACGGAGGTCAACAGGGCGGCGACGTCCCGCTCTTCGGCGCGCAGCGGCGTCACGGCGAAGACCTCCAGGCGGGAGGCGCGCCCGCCCTCGTAGGTGACGGGCGTACCGACCGTCAGATACGGCTCGCCCTCGTGGGTGACGCGCTGGAAGCTCATCCGGCCCGAGACGCGGACGTCGGCCCTGAGGCCGGGGGTGATGCGGGGGTCGTCCGGCGGCCCGTCGGAGGCCGCCTTGAGGTTCTCGTACCGGGCCACGACCAGGGGCGAGCCGGGGAGCCCGGAGGACACCGAGCGCGCGAACACGCTCAGCGAGCGCTGGTCGGGCGGCACGTCGACGTCGGGCGCGAGCGCGTCGACGCGGGTGCGGAGGTCCTGCTGCGCGGCTTCCTGGGTGCGGCTGAGGACGGCCGTGCGGGCCTCGCGGTAGGCGAGGGCGGTGGCCGTGGCGGTGCCGATGAGGGCGACGAGGACGAAGGTGACGACGAGCCGGGTGCGCAGACCGCGCGGGGCCCGCGGGGCCCGGAGCCTTCCGGTGCGGCGGCCGGGACGCCCGGTGCGGCGACCGGGACGTTTCACAGCGGGCCGAACCGGTAGCCGAAGCCGCGGACCGTCTGGACGTAGCGCGGCCGGGACGCCACGTCCTCGATCTTCGCGCGCAGCCGGCCGACGGCGGCGTCCACGATGCGGGAGTCCCCGAGGAAGTCGTGGTCCCACACGCTGCGCAGCAGCTGTTCGCGGCTGAAGACCTGGCCGGGCGACGCGGAGAGCTCAAGGAGGAGGCGGAGTTCGGTGGGCGGGAGCGCGAGGGGGGTGCCGCCCTTGGTGACGGTCAGGCCCGCGCGGTCCACGACGAGGCCCGCGTAGGTGTCCCGGGCCGCGACCGGGGTGGCGCGGCGCAGGGCCGCGCGGATGCGGGCCTCCAGGACGGGTGCGGTGACGGGCTTGACCACGTAGTCGTCGGCGCCCGCCTCCAGGCCCCGGACGACGTCCGTGTCGTCGCCGCGCGCGGTCAGCATGATCACGGGCAGCGTCGGACGGGACGTGCGGGCCCGCACGCGGCGGCACACCTCGAAGCCGTCGAGGCCGGGGAGCATCAGGTCGAGCACGGCGATGTCGACGGCCTCGCCCCCGGGCCCGTCGAGCAGCGCGAGGGCGGCCTCCCCGGTGGCGGCGGCGGACACCTCGTAGCCGTGGCGGCGCAGCACCAGCTCCATCCCGTCGCGCACGGGGGCGTCGTCCTCGATCAGCAGCACATGCGGCATGCGCTCGATTATGGGCGAGGGCCCGGCTCTTCCAAGCTGGTCAGAGGGGTCGGACGGGCGCCGCCCGCACATTGTTACGTGCTCATCATGTGGCCATGGAGGGACCATCATGTGGCCGCCGGACGGTGAGGCGCATGACCACCACCTCACGCAGGGCGCCGGTCTCCGGCGCGCCCCGGCTCCGGCTCGCCGCGCTCGTCGCGGCCCCCGTGCTCGCGCTCTCCGTCGGCTGCGGCTCGGGCTCCGACGGCGGCGACGGCGGCAAACAGGACCAGGTCGCCTCCGTGCCCGATTCCCCCGGCAAGGGGAGCGGCGACGACAAGGCGAAGGGCTCGGCGGACACCTCCGGCGGGGACAGGGCGGGCAAGAGCGCCTTCTTCGACGCGCAGATGAAGTACGTCCGCTGCATGCGCACCAAAGCGGGGCTGAAGGACTACCCCGACCCCAAGCTGAGCGGCTACCTCGACTGGCCCGAGATCGACAAGATCGTCGACCCGGACGGCAGCGGCGAGGAGTACAAGGGCGGCAAGGACGGCGTCTGCGGCGACGAGCTCCGCGCGGCGATGAACCTGGAGCCCAAGCGCGACCAGCAGCAGGACTTCGAGTCGATGCTCGCGCACGCCAAGTGCATGCGGGACAAGGGCGTCTCGCAGTTCCGCAACCCGACGATGACCGACGGCAACGCGCAGCCCGGCGGCGAGCCCGACCCCACGTCACCGAAGCTCGACACGGAGTCCCCCGCCTACAAGGAGGCGCGGGAGGCCTGCGCGGCCAAGCTGCTCGACGGCCTGGACGGCATGCAGTGAGACACCGTACGGGCTGGCTGGCGGCGGCCGGCGCGGCCGCCGCCGGGGTCGTGACGGCGGGCGCCTTCGCGGTCGGCGGCGGACAGCGGGACGGGGCCGGGGACGAGGGCGGGGCGCCGCCCGCGACCGCCGAGGTCGTCCGCACCGACCTGGTGCTCAGCAAGACGGTGGACGGCACGGTGGACTTCGCCGGGCGCAGGCCCGTGAAGTCGGCGGTGCAGGGCACGGTGACCGTGGCCGCGCGCGAGGGCACGACGGTCCGGCAGGGCCGGGCCCTGTACGAGCTGGACGACAAGCCGGTGACCCTGCTGTACGGGCCGGTGCCGATGTTCCGCGAGATGAAGAAGGGCGACCGGGGCACGGACGTGCTCCAACTGGAGCGCAATCTGCGCGACTTGGGGTACGGGGCCAGCCTCTACGTCGACGTACGGTACGACGCCGCGACCGCGGTCGCCGTCAAGCGGTGGCAGAAGTCCCTCAACCGGGTGCCGACCGGCCGCGTCGGCAAGGGCGAGGTGGTGTTCCAGGGCGGTCCTGTCAAGGTCGTCGCGGCGGACGCCGCCCTCGGCGACCAGGTCGGCCCCGACGCGGCCGTGCTCACCGCCGCCTCGCCGACGCCCGTGGTGCGGGCCGGGCTCGACCAGGGCGACGGCTCGCTCGCCGCGCGCGGCACCAGGGCGGAGATCCGGCTGGCGGGCGGCAAGAAGGTGCGGGGGAAGGTGACGGGCACCGTGCGCCCCGAGCGCACCGAGGACTCCGGGCCGGGCGACAACGGCATCACCGTGGAGATCGCCCTGGACGGCGGCGCGGCCGCGCTCCACGGCGAGGCGGCGCGGTCCACCGCCAGCGTCACCTTCGTCAGCGAGAGCAGGCGCGGCGTCCTGGCCGTACCGGTCGAGGCGCTGGTCGCCCTGCGCGGCGAGAGCGGCGGCTACGGCCTCCAGCTCGTGCCCGCCTCCGGCCCGCCCCGCATGATCCGCGTCGGGACCGGCATGACGGCGGACGGCCGGATCGAGGTGCGCGGCGAGGGGCTGCGCGAGGGCGTACGGGTGGGGGTGGCGACCCAGTGAACGGTCCCGCGCCCCGGACAGCCGCGGCACGGCAGGACACCGTCGGACCCCCGGGCGTCGCCGTGGTCGAGCTGCGGCGGGCCACCAAGGTCTACCCCGGTGGCGTCACCGCCCTGCGCGAGGTCGACCTCACCGTCCGCGACGGGGAGTTGCTCGCCATCGTCGGGCCCTCCGGCTCGGGGAAGTCCACCGCCCTGAACCTCATCGGCACGCTGGACCGGCCCACCTCCGGCAGCGTGCGCGTGGCCGGGCACGACGTCGGGGCGCTGTCCGACGCGCAGGTGGCGGCGCTCCGGGCCCGGCACATCGGGTTCGTCTTCCAGCACTTCCACCTCGCCCCCGGGCGCAGCGCCCTCGACAACGTCGCCGACGGCCTGCTGTACGCGGGCGTCCCCGCGCGGCGGCGGCGCGCGGCCGCCGCCGACGCCCTGGAACGGGTACGGCTCGGCCACCGCCTCGGCCACCGGCCCGGCGAGCTGTCCGGCGGCGAGAAGCAGCGCGTCGCGATCGCCCGCGCGCTCGTCGGCGCGCCCCGGCTGCTGCTGGCCGACGAGCCGACCGGTGCCCTCGACTCCGCGTCCGGGCAGGTGGTGATGGAGCTGCTGCGCGAGCTGAACGCGGCGGGCACGACCGTGTGCGTCATCACCCACGACCACGACATCGCCGACTCGCTGCCGCGCCGCGTGCGCTTCCGCGACGGGGAGGTCGTGTTCCAGGACGGGGAGAGCGCCTTCCGGGGCGGGGGCATCGCCTTCCGGGGCGGGGGCATCGCCTCCCGCGACGGGGGGACCGCCTCCCGGGACGGGGAGATCGCCTCCCGCGACGGGGAGGCCGTCGGATGAGCGCGCCCGGCAGGGACCGGCTCAGGCCCGCGCGGCTCTCCCTTGCCGACGTGCTGCGCGTCGGCTCCGTCGGCCTGCGGGCCCGGCGCGCCCGCGTGGTGCTCTCCTCGCTCGGCATCGCCATCGGGATCGCCACGATGGTGGCCGTCGTGGGCCTGTCCACGTCCAGCCGCGCCGATCTGATGCAGCGCCTCGACCGGCTCGGCACCAATCTGCTGACCGCCGAGGCGGGCAAGGACGCGAGCGGACAGCAGGTGAAGCTGCCGAAGAGCGCCGTCGCCATGGTCGAGCGCATCGGCCCGGTGCGGCAGGCCACCGCGACGGCGAACGTCGACGCGCGCATCCGCCGCAGCGCCGCCGTACCGGAGGAGCGGTCGGCACCGGTGACCGCGCAGGCGGCCCGCGCCGACCTGCTCTCCGCCCTCAACACCCGGGTGGCGAAGGGCGCCTGGCTCGACCGGGGGCGCGACCGGCTGCCCCTGACCGTGCTCGGCCGGATCGCCGCCGAGCGGCTCGGCATCACCGCGCCCGGCGAGAAGATCATGATGGGCGACCGGTACGTCGTGGTCGTCGGCATCCTCGCCCCGGTGGAGCTGGTGCCGACGCTCGACCGGGTCGCCCTGGTCGGATTCCCGGCCGCCGAGCGGTACTTCGGCTTCGACGGCCATCCCACGACGGTCTTCGAGCGCTCCACGGACGCCTCCGTCGAGGACGTCCGCGCGGTCCTCGCCCGCACGGTCAACCCCGGCGACAAGGGCTCCGTGACGGTCTCGCGCCCCTCCGACGCGCTCGCCGCGAAGACCGCGACCGACGAGGGCCTGACCGCGCTGATGCTGGGGCTCGGTGCGGTGGCGCTCCTCGTCGGCGGGGTCGGCGTCGCCAACACCATGGTGATCTCGGTGCTCGAACGCCGTACGGAGATCGGCCTGCGGCGCGCCATCGGCGCCACCCGGGGCGCCGTCAGGATCCAGTTCCTGACCGAGTCCCTGCTCCTGTCGGCCATCGGCGGCGTCGCGGGCGCGGGCCTCGGCGCCCTCGTCACCCACGGCTTCGCCCTCGCCCAGGGCTGGACCCCGGTCGTGCCGCCCTGGTCCCTCGCGGGCGGCCTGGCCGCGACCCTCGTCATCGGCGTGCTCGCGGGCCTGTACCCGGCCGCACGGGCGGCGCGGCTGCCTCCGACGGTGGCCCTGAACGCCGCGTGATGCCCGCCATGGCGGGGGCGCGGCTTCGTCCGACGACTGTCCTGAACGCCGCGCGGCCTCCACCGCGCGCGGGGGGGCGCGGCTGCATCCGTCGGGTGCCCGGAACGCCGCGTGACCTCCGCCGTGGCGGGGGCACGGCCGCACCCGTCAGCTGCCCCGAACACCGCATGACGCCCGCCTCGGGGGCGGCGCGGCCTCCACCGCGCAGGGGGGCGCGCGGCCGTGTCCGGCAGCTGCCCCGAACGCCGCGTGACATCCGCCGCGATCGCGGTACCCATCCCGTATGGAGCCCATCGACCACACATCGGCCCCGGTCCTGGAAGCCCTCGACGCCTACCACGACCGGGGCCGGCTCGCCTTCACCCCGCCCGGACACAAGCAGGCCCGCGGCGCCGATCCCCAGGCGCGGCGGGTCCTGGGGGACGCCGTGTTCCGGTCCGACGTGCTCGCCGTCGGCGGCCTCGACGACCGGCGCGCGAGCGGACACGTGCTGCGCCGGGCCGAGCGCCTCATGGCCGACGCCGTGCACGCCGAGCACACGTACTTCACCACCTGCGGGAGTTCCCTGTCCGTCAAGGCGGCCATGCTGACCGTGGCCCACCCCGGCGACCGGCTCCTGATCGGCAGGGACGCACACAAGTCCGTGGTCGCCGGGCTGATCCTGTGCGGCATCGACCCGGTGTGGGTGGAGCCCCAGTGGGACGCGGAGCGCTCCCTGGCGCACCCCCCGTCCGTGGCCTCGTACGCGGCGGCCCTCGACCGGCACCCCGACGCGCGCGGCGCGCTCGTCACCAGCCCGACGCCGTACGGCAGCTGTGCCGATCTGCGGGGGCTCGCCGAGCTGTGCCACGGGCGCGGCCTGCCCCTCGTCGTCGACGAGGCGTGGGGCGCGCACCTGCCCTTCCACGGGGACCTGCCGTCGTGGGCGATGGACGCGGGCGCCGACATCTGCGTGACCAGCATCCACAAGATGGGCAGCGGCCTGGAGCAGGGGTCCGTCTTCCACCTCCAGGGCGACCGCGTCGACCCCGCCGAGCTGGCCTCGCGTGCCGACCTGCTCGGCACCACCAGCCCCTCCGTCCTCATCTACGCGGGCCTCGACGCCTGGCGCCGCCAGATGGTGCTGCGCGGCCACGAGCTGATGTCCGACGCGCTGCGGCTCGCCGCCGAGGTCCACGCGGAGATCGAGCTGATCCCGGGCCTGCACGTGAACGGCCGCGCCGACCTCACGGGCCCCGGGCGCGCCGCCGACCTCGACCCGCTGCCCACGGTGATCGACATCTCCGGACTCGGTACGACGGGCTACCGCGCCGCCGACTGGCTGCGCGAACACCACGCGCTCACCGTGCACATCGGCGACCACCGCCGGATCGGCGCACAGCTCACCCACGCCGACTCCCGCGAGACGGTCGACCCCCTCCTCGACGCCCTGCGCGACCTGGCCGCGCACCGCGCCGAACTGGCCGACGCGCCACGCGTCGACGTGCCCTCCCCCGCCGAGCTGCGCATGGAGCAGGTGTGCCTGCCGCGCGACGCGTACTTCGGCGCCGTGGAGTCGGTGCCCCTCGACCGGGCCGCGGGCCGCGTGGCCGCCGAGATGGCCACGCCCTACCCCCCGGGCATCCCCGCCGCCCTCCCCGGCGAACGCCTCACCGAACCGGTCCTGGAGTACCTGCGGAGCGGCCACGCGGCGGGCATGTACATCCCCGACACCGCCGACCACACCCTCCGTACGCTCCGCGTCCTCAAGGAATGAGCGCCGCCGGGCCGCACGAAGCGTGACGTTCTCCTCTAGCCTTGCCGTGTGTCGGACACATGTCCGACATGCGAACCGGAGCGAAGTGCCTCGCGGCGCGACGCGGTGAACAAGAGGACGGACAACCGATGCCGCGGCGGCCCCCGAGACGCCCCCGCGGGCGAAGACGCCCGCAGCCCCGGATAGCGGGCGCGCTCCCGCCGGGGGCGGAGGGCTCGCTGCCGCCGGAGTCAGAGGTCCCGCTGCCACCAGAGGCCGAGGTCTCGCTGCCGCCGGGGCCTGAGGGACCGCTGCCGCGGCGGGCTCGGGACGGGGCCGGGGCGGGGTCGGGCCCCGTGCCACGGGCGCAGGGTGAGGCCGGGGTGGAGTCGGGCCCCGCGCCCCGGACGCAAGGTGGAGCTGAGGCGGGGTCGGATCCGGCACCCTGGGCGCAGGGTGGAGCTGAGGCGGAGTCCTGCCCCGCGCCCCAGACGCAGGGGGAGGCTGGGGCGGAGTTCCGCCACGCACCCCAGGCACAGGGTGAGGCCGGGACTGAGGCGGGCCCCGCATCCCAGACGCAAGGTGGAGCTGGCCCCGCGCCCCGGGCACAGGGTGGAGCTGCGGCAGAGTCCCGCCCCGCTCTCCGGGTGCAGGGTGAGGCCGAGGCGGAGTCCAGCCCTGTGCCCCAGGTGCCGGGCGAGGTCGGGCCGGGGCCGGGCGTCGCTCTCCGGGCGGAGGTTCCGAGGGCCGAGAAGCGGGGTGGGCTCCGGGCGGAGCGGGGCCTGGCTCGGCAGGGCCGGGGCGTGCTGCCCCTGATGCGTGGTGTGCTGCGGCGGGAGTGGCAAGGCGTAGCCGTCACCGCGTGGCGGGAGCTGCGCTCCCGGGGCGTGGCGGGCGTCGCGCTCGCCGTCGGCGGCACCCTCGCGATGCTCCTCCTGCACGGCTTGGAGCAGATACCCGACCCCGACCGCGTCGTCCGCATGCTCGGGGAGGTCCGCGCCGACCAGCCCCTGTGGCAGTCGCTGCTCCGCACCCCCCTGTCCGTGTTCATACCGACCCGCGACCAGCCGCCCTGGGGCGGCGTCCCCCGCCTGGTCCTCGCCTTCGGCCTGGCGCAGCTCCTCGTCGGCTGGCGCCGCACGCTCCTGGTCGCGTACGGGGCCACGCTCGCGGGCACGCTCGGCGCCCGCGTGATGATCGCCATCGGTCCCGGGCACTGGGCCGGGGTCCCGGCCTCGTACGCCCACGACGTGGACACGGGGGCCTCCGCGGCCGTGGTGGGCCTCTTCACCTATCTGGCGGTACGGCTACGCGCCCCCGTCCTGGGCCTGGCCTTCGTCGTCCCCACGGTCGTCGGCTCCCTCCTCAACCCGAACCTCGCGGGCCGGGAGCACCTGGTGGCCGTGGCCCTGGTTGCGGGGGTGGCCATGGCGCTCCATGGCCGGGGTGGCCTGCCGCGCGGCGGCTGAGCGGAGCGGCCCCACCGCTACCGCGGCGGGTTTCCTCCCGCCCTCCCGCCCGACGCTCGGCAGCCTTGCCGGCCGAGCCCCGACGCGAAGCGCCTGCGGCTGAGCGAGCACCACCACCGCTACCGCGGCGGATCTCTCCCACCCTCCCACCCGACGCTCGGCAGCCTTGCCAGCCGAGCCCCGACGCGAGGCCCCCGCGCGTGGCGCCCCACACATCCCGCCCCGGCGGGGGCAGGCGGCAGGACAACGCCGAACGTGGACGGCCAGGCCCCGACACCAAGCACCCGCAGGGCGGTGCCCCACGCACCCCACTCCCGGGCGGGGCAGGTAGTGGGACCACGCCGGGCACGGGTGGCTGGGCCCCGGCACCTAGCACCCGCGGCTGGTGCCCTGAACGGATCCCCACGGGGTGGAGGGCGGCGGGACCACCACAAGCGTGCGCGGCCAGGCCCCGACACCAAGCACCCGGGCGGCGCCCCACGGATCCCACCCCGGCGGGGGCGGGGAGGCGGGACCACCCCGAGCATGCGCGGCCCGGCCCCGACACCGAGCGCCCGCGGCAGCCTGCTCCGCCCCGGAGGGGGCATGGGCTGTGGCACCGCGTCGGGTTCGCACCGCCGGGCCCGGCACCAGGCGGTTGGGGCCGGACACCCCACGGGTCCTGCCCCGGGCGGGGTGGGGCCACGTTGAGCCTGCGTGGCCGGGGCCCGGCGTGGGGCGTCTGCGGCGGAAGGTTCCGAGGTCCCCGTCCAAGTTCAGGGCGGGTGGGTGGGGCCGTCCCGGTCGCGCGGAGCGCGGCCACCTGGGTGCCGGGGCTGAGGGCGGGCGCCCTGCCTCGGGGGCGCCTCCCCGGGCGGGGCGGGTGCCGCGAGGTGCCCGGGCCAGGGCAGGCGGGTGGGACCACCCCCGGCTCGGGCGGGTCCGCAAGGCACCCGGGTCAGGGGGGTGGGCGGGACCACCCCAGGGCGCGGGCAGGTGCCGCGAGGTGCACAGGCGGGGGCGGGTGGGTGGGACCACCCCGGCTGCGCGGAGCGCGGCCACCTGCGTGCCGGGGCTGAGGGCAGACACCCCCGGCCCGCCCGCGCAGGGCCCCAGCGAGCGCGCAAGGCCCGGCCAGCGCACGAGCCCCGGTCGCGGCGCAAGGCCCCGGCCACCGCGCAGGCCCCGGCGCGGGCGCGGGCCCAGGTCAGCGCGCGGGCCGCAGGAGGGCCGCCGCGGTCAGGAAGGCCGCGGCGAGCAGCGCCGTGCCGATGCCGAAGGCCAGGTGGTAGCCCGAGGTCAGCGCCTCGGCCCGGGAGTGGCCGGAGGCGAGGAGGGACTCCGTGCGGGAGGCGGCGAGCGTCGAGAGGACGGCGACGCCGAGCGCGCTGCCGATCTGCTGCGTGGTGTTGAAGAGCCCGGACGCGAGCCCCGCGTCGTCCGCGCGGGCCCCGGACATTGCGAGCGAGGTCAGCGCGGGCAGCGCGAGCCCGAAGCCGGCGGCGAGGAGCATGACGGGGAGCAGGTCCACCCAGTAGGTGGCGTGCACGGGCACCCGGGTCAGCAGGCCGAGGACGCCGAGGAGGAGCACGAGCCCCGCGAGGAGCACGGCGCGCTCGCCGAAGCGGGCGTTGAGGCGGGCGGAGACTCCGAGGGACACCGCGCCGATGACGGCGGCGGCGGGCAGCATGGCGAGGCCGGTCTCGGCGGCACCGTACCCGAGGACGTTCTGCAGGTAGAGGGCGACGAGCACCTGGAAGGAGAAGAGGGCGGCGACCATCAGCATCTGCACGACGTTGGCCCCGGTCACCGCCCGGGAGCGGAACATCCGCAGGGGCAGCAGCGGCGTGCGCGCCTTGGTCTGGCGGACCACGAAGCCGCCGAGCAGCACGACGGCGAGCCCGCCGAAGCCGAGCGTGTGCCCGGAGGCCCAGCCGTACTGCTCCACCTTCACCACGCTGTAGATGCCGGTCATCAGGCCTGCCGTCACCAGGAGCGCCCCCGTGACGTCGGCCCCGGCGCGCAGCCCGAGCCCCCGGTCGGCGGGCAGCGCGGGCAGGGCGAGGAGCAGGGCGGCGAGGCCGATCGGCAGGTTGATGAAGAAGATCCAGTGCCAGTTCAGGGCGTCGGTGAGGACGCCGCCGAGCACCTGCCCGAGCGAGGCCCCCGCGGCTCCGGTGAAGCTGAACACGGCGATGGCCCGGGCCCGTTCGCCCGGCTCGGTGAACAGGGTGACGAGGATGCCGAGGCTGACCGCCGAGCTCATGGCCCCGCCGACGCCTTGCAGGAAGCGCGCGGCGATGAGCGTCGCGGGACTCGTGGCCGCGCCCGCGAGGACGGAGGCCAGCGTGAAGAGCCCGATGCCGGTGACGAACATCCGCTTGCGGCCGATCAGGTCGCCGAGCCGCCCCGCGAGCAGGAGCAGGCTGCCGAACGCGATGAGATAGGCGTTCACGACCCAACTCAGCCCGGCCGGAGTGAAGTTGAGGTCCTCCTGCATGGCGGGCATGGCCACGGTCACGATGCTGCCGTCGAGGATGATCATCAGCATCCCGGTGGCGATGACACCGAGGGCCAGCCGCCGGGAGCGACCCCCGGACGGTGCACCCCCGGACGGCGCACCCGCAGACGGCGCACCCCCAGACGATGCACCCGCGGACGGTGCGCCCCCAGACGGCGCGCCCGCAGACGGCACTTCCAGGCCCGCCGGATCCCCGGCCGGTGCGGTGGTGGCTGTCATGAGTCTCTCCTGTCCGATACGGCCGGGCGACGAGGCCCGGCACGCGAGAAGGGGGCGGGAAGCAAGGGACGCCCCAGGCGTTCCGCAGCGCGGGCCCGGCCCGGCCCGATCAACACTCCGGACCGTAGCAGATAGTTTCGTTGCAGACTATCTATCTCGGTCGCACCCCCCGCCGCTCGGCTACCCTGGCCGTATGACCGCCATGGCACCCACCCGCACCGAACCGGACCTCTCCTTCCTCCTCGACCACACCAGCCACGTCCTGCGCACGCAGATGGCGGCGGCGCTCGGCGAGATCGGGCTCACGGCGCGGATGCACTGCGTCCTCGTGCACGCCCTCCAGGAGGAGCGCACCCAGGCGCAGCTGGCCGAGATCGGGGACATGGACAAGACGACGATGGTCGTCACCGTGGACGCCCTGGAGAAGGCGGGCCTCGCCGAGCGGCGCCCGGCGCGCGAGGACCGCAGGGCCCGTGTCATCGCCGTCACGGAGAAGGGCGCCGAGGTCGCGGCCCGCAGCCAGGAGATCGTCGACGGGGTGCACGAGCGGGCGCTCGGCGCGCTGTCCAAGACCGACCGCACGGCCCTGCTCCGCGCCCTGAACCGCCTGGTCGAGGGCCACTTGGCGACCCCGGCCGAGAGCCCGCGCCCCGCCCGCAGGGCACGTCAGCGGGCCTGACGGCCGCCCTTCGCGGTCCGTCCGCGCGGTCCCGTACGGTGAGAGGTCCCGGTGCGCCGTCGGCGCGTACGGGCGACCGCAGAGGAACGAACGAGGGTGGGGCCACCATGGCGCTGTTCGGAAACGCGCACACCGTCGACCCGGCGTCGGCACAGCAGGAGTACGCGCGGCTCATGGGCCACGGCGAGCAGGTGTACGCCGCGTACCGGCTGATACGCGACACGATCCTGCTCACCGACCGGCGCATGATCTTCGTCGACAAGCAGGGGATGACCGGCAAGAAGGTCGAGTACCACTCCGTGCCGTACCGGAGCATTACGCACTTCGCGGTGGAGACCGCGGGCCACTTCGACCTGGACGCCGAGCTCAAGATCTGGATCTCCAGCAACCCGGTGCCGATCGAGAAGACCTTCACCAAGGGCGTCGACATCTACGAGGTGCAGGCGATCCTGACGCAGTTCGTCGCGCGCTAGGGCCGACCCGTGGGACGGGGGCCAACCCGTGGGACGGCCCCCGTCCGCCGCGTGGACGCCCCACGTGGACGCCCCGCGCAGGCGCCGGGCGGGCGGCTCGGGGTACGTTCGTAGGGCACCTAAAGGCTAAGAGGGAACGCCCCATGATCTTCATCACCGTGAAATTCACCGTCCGCCCCGAGCGCAGCGAGGACTGGCTCGACCTCGTCGACGACTTCACGCGTGCCACCCGTGACGAACCCGGCAACATCTTCTTCGAGTGGTCCCGCAGCGTCGACAACCCCCACCAGTTCGTCCTGGTGGAGGCCTTCCGCGACGGCGAGGCGGGCCGCGAGCACGTGGAGTCCGCGCACTTCGCCGCCGCGATGGAGACCATGTCGTACGCCATCGCGAGCACCCCCCAGATCGTCAGCACGGAGATCCCCGGCATGGACGGCTGGGGCGCGATGGGCGAGGTCTCGCCGCGCGAGGCCTGAGCGAGGCGCGAACGCGAGAGGGGCCCGGCCGCGGTGCGGCCGGGCCCCTCTCGCGTTCTCCCGCTCCCCTCACGCCCGCGGCAGCCGGTCCAGGAAGCCGTACACCGTGCGGATGCGGCCGTCGTCCGCGAGGACCGCCACGTCCGAACCGGCCACCGGGGCGGAGCCGTCCGCCCCCGACACCAGCTCCCAGGTGAACCGGACGAGGCCGTGATGGCCGTCGAGCTCGCCGGTCCGCCGGAACTCGAACCCCGGGAACTGCTTCTGCACGGCGGCTATCACCGCCACCAGCGCGTCCGTCCCGGCCGCGTCGGCCAGCGGGTCGGTGTACGTGCCGTCCGGCGTCCAGGCCGCCTCCACGGCCTTGCGGATGCCGTCGGTCCCCGTGGCGTTCCAGGCCTCGAAGTACCGGGCGACAGCGGTCTCGTGAACGTCCTGTGCGGGCATGGTCTTCGCCTCCGTGAGTGTCGGTGTCCGTACGTCGTTCCCGGGGCCCGGCCGGAGTGCGCCGCCCGGGCCCCGGTGACCTCAGAGTGCCGCGCGGGGGCCGCCCGGCGCGATGACGTCCCAGGTAAAGCAGTCTCGTGAGTGGCTTCCGCCGGGCGCGCGCGTGTGTTGTCCTAGGGGGCCGATTTCGTTCGCCGAGCCGGGAGTTGCCGGATGCGGAAGCAGTTGGTCGGTGGTGTCGTCGCGGGGATGCTGCTGCTCGGGGCCTGCGGGGACCCGGGCGCGGAGGACGGTTCGGGCGGGGCGCCCGCGCCGGATCCGCCCGCGGCCTCGCGCACGGACGGATCGGGACGGCCGTCGCAGACGAACCGGCAGCAGGCGGAACGGGACAGGGAGAGGGACAAGGAGCGGGGCAAGGAGGGGAGTGCCTCCCGCGAGGGCCCCAAGTCCCCCGGTGCGTCGGGCGGTCGGGCCTCCGGGCCCGAGCCCGCGCCCCGCGTCCTCTACCTCGGCGACTCCCTCGCCATGGAGAACCAGGACGTCCTCGGCGCCCTCCTGCGCGACCGGCTCGCCGCCCGCTACACCAGCGCCCCCTACTCCGGCACCACCCTCTGCGACTACCTGGAGGACACCGGCGAGGACTCCCTCGTGCCGGACGGGGACAAGGCGGCCACGCTCGTGCGCAAGCTGCGGCCCGACTTCGTGGTGCTCCAGTTCTGGGGCAACGCGTGGGGCTACACGCCGTGCATGGGCGGCGTCACCTACGACAAGCAGCGGGACGCGTACTTCACGCGGTACGCGGCCGACGCGCGGCGCCTGACCGGGCAGATCGAGGAGGCCGCGCGGGACGTGGGCGCGGCGCGGCCGAAGGTGGTGTGGGTGTCGCAGGGCCCGGACGTCATGACGCCCGACCGCGTGCGCCGCGTGAACGAGCTGTACCGGCGGCAGGCCGCCGCGTCCGGCGACCTGGTGTCGGACGCGGGCCGGGCGGTCAGCCCGGCGTCGGCCCGCTACCGGTGGGTGCGGGAGCTGCCCTGCACGGCGGACGAGCGCGCGCACCCGGTGTACTGCACGGAGCCGGGCGGCCGTACCGCGCTGCACCGGAGCGACGACTACCTGCACTTCTGTCTGGCCCCCACGACCCCGAAGTCCCGGCCCTGTCCGGTGCGTTCGCCGGGCATCCGCCGGATCGGGCAGGCGGTCACGGACACGGTGGCCCGCGCCGCGCGCCGCTGACCCGTTCCCGGTCCCGGTCCCGGTCCGGTTTCCCGTTCCCGGGCCCGGGAACGGCTCAGTCCCTGCGCCACGCGCTGTACGTCATCACGTCCCCCGCCCGCGCCCCGCTCCGCGGCTGCGCCTTGGTGAACATCACCTCCAGGCCGAGCACGGTCCCGGTCCCCGGGTCGAGGATCAGCATCCGGCGCAGCTCGTCGTCGCCCGCGCCCCGGGACCGGTGTACGTACGCCTGGCCGGAGCGGCCCAGCCGGTCGGTGATCGCCCCCGCGGGCCGCAGGCCCTCGGTGTCGGCGAGGACGCGGGCGAGCGCGGCGCGCTCGCGGGCGCCGGGCGTCCAGGTGTCCAGGAGCCGCGGCAGCGCGTCGAGGAGCTGGTCCGTGGTGAGCGGGCCCGAGCGGCGGCCCGCGCCCCGGTCGTAGGCGTCCGCCAGATAGGCGCGCAGCCCGGCGGGGGTGTGCGGCGGCCTGGCCGGCGCCCCGGGCGGCCGCGCGGGCGGCTCGGCGCGCGGCCCGGACTCCGCGGGCAGGCTCCAGGTCCGGACGTGGCTGCCCCGGCGCAGGCCCGGCTCGCCGTCGCGCGCGGCGGCCCGGGCCCGCACGGCGACCTCGGCGAGCGGCACGGCGGCGGAGCCCGCGCGCGGGTGCAGGGCGCGGGGCGCGGCCGTGGCGGACGTGGCCGCGAGGTCGGGCAGGGTGAGCACGAGCACCGCGGCGAGCGCGACGGCGGCGGCCTCCGCCCACAGCACGACGCGGCGGCGGGCCCGGCGCCGGCTCGTGTGCAGGAGCTGGTTGAGGCCGCGTTCCGCGCGGGCGTCGAGCGGCCGGTCGCGCCAGGGCCCCTCGGTGGCGGACACGGGGTCGGCCGCGCGCAGCAGGTCCAGTTCGTCAGTCATGGGTGCCGTCTCCTGCCGTTACGTTCATCCGCATCCGGTCGATCTCCGCGCGCAGCCGCCTCCGGGCCCGGTGCAGCCGCATCGCGGCGGCGCCGCGCCCGCAGCCGAGGGCCACGGCCAGGTCGTCGATGCCCAGCTCCTCCCAGGTGGTCAGGCGCAGCGCCTCCTGGTCGGCGGGCGAGAGCCGGGCGAGGGCCTCGTGCACCCAGGCGCCGGGCGCGTCGGCGTCGGGGCCGGTGACGACCTGGCCGTGCCGGGTGGCCTCGTGGTGGCCGATGCGGTGCAGCAGGCGGCGGTAGCGGCCGAGGCCCCGCACGGTGTTGGCCAGGCAGTTGCGGGCGACGCCGTACAGCCAGGGCAGCGCGTTCTCGGGCAGTTCGGCGCGGCGCCGCCAGGCTATGGAGAAGACCTCCGCGACGACTTCCTCGACCTCGTGCGTCTCGCCCGCGCCGAGTCTGCGCGCCACGAAGCGGCTCACCGCCCAGTAGTGCTCGCGGTAGGCGGCCGCGAAGGCTTCGTCCGTGCTCATGAACCGTAGGTGTCCGGCATGTCCCCGATCTTCACACCCGGGCGCTGTGAGTTTCGCGGCAGGGCTTCGCGGTGACGCCCCGGGCGGTCCCGGACACGTACGGGGCATGAGGGCAACCGTGAAGTGGCTGACGACCACCGACCACAAGACGATCGGCACGCTCTATCTGGGGACGGCGTTCGCGTTCTTCTGCATCGGCGGTGTGATGGCGCTGTTCATGCGCGCCGAGCTGGCCCGCCCGGGGCTCCAGATCATGTCGAACGAGCAGTTCAACCAGGCGTTCACGATGCACGGCACGCTGATGCTGCTGATGTTCGCGACGCCGCTGTTCGCGGGCTTCGCGAACTGGCTGATGCCGCTCCAGATCGGCGCCCCCGACGTGGCGTTCCCCCGGCTGAACATGTTCGCCTACTGGCTGTACCTGTTCGGCTCGCTGATCGCGGTGGGCGGCTTCCTCACCCCGGGAGGGGCGGCGGACTTCGGCTGGACCGCGTACGCCCCGATCACGGACGCCGCGCACGCGACGAACATCGGCGCCGACATGTGGATCATGGGCTTGGCCTTCTCCGGCTTCGGCACGATCCTCGGCGCGGTCAACTTCATCACCACGATCATCTGCATGCGCGCGCCCGGCATGACGATGTTCCGCATGCCGATCTTCACCTGGAACGTGCTGCTGACCGGCGTGCTCGTCCTGCTCGCCTTCCCGGTCCTGGCGGCCGCGCTGTTCGCCCTCGAAGCGGACCGGAAGTTCGGCGCGCACATCTTCGACGTGGCGAACGGCGGGGCGCTGCTGTGGCAGCACCTGTTCTGGTTCTTCGGCCATCCCGAGGTGTACATCATCGCGCTGCCGTTCTTCGGCATCATCTCCGAGGTCATTCCGGTGTTCTCGCGCAAGCCGATGTTCGGCTACATGGGGCTGATCGGCGCGACCATCGCCATCGCCGGTCTGTCCGTGACGGTGTGGGCGCACCACATGTACGCGACGGGCGGGGTCCTGCTGCCGTTCTTCTCCTTCATGACGTTCCTCATCGCGGTGCCGACGGGCGTGAAGTTCTTCAACTGGATCGGCACGATGTGGAAGGGCTCGTTGAGCTTCGAGACCCCGATGCTGTGGGCCGTCGGCTTCCTCATCACCTTCGTGTTCGGCGGTCTGACCGGGGTGCTCCTGGCGTCCCCGCCGATGGACTTCGCGGTGACCGACTCGTACTTCGTGGTCGCCCACTTCCACTACGTCATCTTCGGCACGGTCGTGTTCGCGATGTTCTCCGGATTCCACTTCTGGTGGCCGAAGTTCACCGGCAAGATGCTCGACGAGCGCCTCGGGAAGATCACCTTCTGGACGCTGTTCATCGGCTTCCACGGCACGTTCCTCGTCCAGCACTGGCTGGGCGCGGCGGGCATGCAGCGCCGCATCCCCGACTACCTGGACGCGGAGGGCTTCACGGGTCTGAACACCCTGTCCACGATCTTCTCGTTCCTGCTCGGGATGTCCCTGCTGCCCTTCTTCTACAACGTCTGGAAGACCGCGAAGTACGGCGCGTACGTCGAGGAGAACGACCCCTGGGGCTACGGCCGCTCCCTGGAGTGGGCGACGACCTGCCCGCCGCCCCGCCACAACTTCCACTCCCTGCCGCGCATCCGCTCCGAGTCCCCGGCGTTCGACCTGCGCCACCCCGAGATCGCGGCGGAGCTCGCGCCCGCGCCGGAGCCGAAGGAGAGGGCCGCCCTGTGACCGCGATGGACGACCGCCCGGTGGCCCCGGCGGAGGCGGCCCTGCTCATCCACGAGATCGAGGGCCACCTCCTGGTGGAGTCCGCCCGCACGGAGAGCCGCGCGGCGGCCGCCCGTTTCACCGCCCGCCTGGACTGGCTCACCCAGGCCCAGCGCGAGGAGGTGGAACGGGTCTACACCGAGGACCACATGGCCCTCACCCGCCACACCTGGCGCCATACGGCCCACCGCTGCCGCGAACTCCGCACGGAGTACGAGACCCGCTACCGGTCCCTGCGCCGCCGCCTCTTGGCGGGGGCCCTGCTGGGCATGACGTTCGCCCTGCTGGTCGCCGGGGCTTGGGTGAGCGCCCCTTAAGGGGCGCGGGGAACTGCGCGACCAGCCCCCACGCGGCCGCAGACGAACCCCTAAAGCGCAGGCGGCCCGGCCTCGACGCGCCGGAGCACCGGGACAAGCCGGTCAAGGTCAGGGCCCGACTGGAGCTGCCGCTCGTCCCACCAGGTAGCCCCCGCGTCCCGCAGGGGCGCGACCACCTCCCCCGCGGCACCGGGTTCGCACGGCGTGGCCCCGCCCAGCACGAGATCGAAGGCCCCGCCCCCGTAAGGACGGTGATCCCGAAGGTAGCCCACAAGATCGCGCACCTCGGCGACAGCCGGAACGCACCCGTGTCGGGCGGCCTTGAACAAGGGCACGGCCCCGTCCCACCGGGCGGCCCTGCGCATCGGGGGCCGGTTGGGCCAGAACCCCCCGATCCACACGGGCGGCCGGGGCCGCTGCACGGTCGCGGGCAGCAGGGTGACGTCACGGACCTGGAAGTGCGGGCCCTCATGGCTGACGGCCTGCCCGGACCAGTAGCGGCTCAGGAGGTCCAGGCCCTCGTCCAGGAGCTCGGCGAGGACGCGCGGGTCCGTGGGCTCGCCGAAGCTGCCGTACTCGTCCTCGACGGGCCCGCCGAGCCCGGCGGTGAAGATCACCCGGCCGCCGGACAGGGCGTCCAGGGTGGCGACCTGCCGGGCGAGCTGGTGGGGGCGGCGGCGGGCCACCGGCGTCACCAGGGTGCCGAGCCGCAGCCGCGAGGTGGCGAGCGCGGCGGCCGTCAGGAGCATCCAGGGGTCCCCGAAGGGCTTGCCCGCCTGTGCGGCCTTGTCGTGCACGACGTGGTCCCAGACGAACAGGCCGTCCCAGCCCGCCTGTTCGGCGGCGACGGCGACGCGCGCGACCGCCCTCGGGTCGGCGAAGTCACCGAAGTTCGGAATGTTGATCGAGAAGCGCATGGGAGGCATGGTGACGCGGGGCCGGGAACGGCGGCAATGGGTTTGCCCCCCGCGGCCGACCGCCTACCGCCAC